>NZ_CP124859.1:5185000-5406473 GCF_056824315.1 Flavobacterium sp. B167r | reverse complement strand
AGATTCAGATAAATTTTTATTATTGTTATAAAGATTCTCCTAATAAAAGAGGAGCAATTTTATTCCGTATTTCGGGATAACAAATATGTGAACAAAATTCTGTAAAAAAAAATATTTTGACATCTAATTTTATAAAAAAAAGTCGTAACAAGGCTTTTTAAATTCGAATTTTTTTAATATTTTATCAATGAAAAATCACCAGACTCAAGTACGAGTTCGTTACTCAGAAACTGACCAAATGGGAGTTGTTTATCACGGAAATTATGTTCCTTATTTTGAAATCGGACGCGTGGAATGGCTTAGAAATAAAGGGGTTTCGTATAAAAGCATGGAAGAAAGCGGTATTGGCCTTCCGATTGTAAACATGAATATAAGTTACAAAAAATCGGCGAGATATGATGAACTTTTAACAATTCATACAACTTTTAAAAGTCACTCTTCTGTGAAGATCGAATTTGACTGCGCAATCTACAATGAAGCGAACGAGTTATTAACAACTGCGACGTTTATTTTGGTATTTGTAGCCTTAAAAACGGGTCGTCCGACAGCCCCTCCAGATTATATTTTGGAAATATTTAAAACGCTTGAATAATTGTTAAAAAGGAGAAGATTTTGATGTTAATTTATACTAATTTAATGTCAATTTCGAACATTAAATCAAAAATGCTGAACACTGTTTCAGCATTTTTTTTTCGCGTTTTTGTCATGATTTTTCCAATTGGCAAACCCGAAGCTTCATTCATTTCCATTTCTTGAGATATGATTTCTAATTTCTTTTCTTTAATTACTCGCATTACTTTATTCATGTTTTTGTAATCAAAAGAAATTAAAAACTCGACATCGATTGTTTTTTCTACAATCTCACAAACCTCCAAAGTCATTTGAGCAGTTGTTCTATAAGCAGAAATTAAACCGCCAACGCCTAATTTTACTCCGCCAAAAATTCGAACGACAACAACTAGAACGTTGGTTAATCCAAAAGATTGTATCTGCCCATAAATTGGCGCGCCAGCCGTGTTGCTTGGTTCTCCGTCATCATTTGCACGATACGAGATTTTATTTCCAACTCCTATTTGATAAGCATAACAATAATGCACGGCATGAGGATGTTGTTTTTTAAGATCTTCAATAATGGGTTTTACTTCGTCTTCATGATCTATCGGAAATGCATAGCCAAAGAATTTACTGCCTTTTTCTTTAAACAGTATTTCTTCAGATGCAGATGCAATAGTTTGATAAGTATCGTTAATTTCCAAGTGATCTAAATTGTTTTATTTTTTTAGCCACAGATTAAAAGATTTTAAGGATTTTTTAGAAAAATCTATGTAAATCTTTTAATCTGTGGCTTCGTTTTTTAATCTTTAAAGTATATTCTTTTTGTAAAGGTCAATCACATCTTCTTTTCCGACTTGAAGATTCCAAACTTTAATTCCTAAAGCTGCTGCGCTGTCTGTATTTTCTGTTTTATCGTCAACAAACAAAGTGTTTTCTGCAGTTAGATTATTTTCATTCAATACAAATTGATAAATTTTCGGATCTGGTTTTCTCATTCCGATATCAAACGAAAAATAAACCTTTTCGAAACAAGCATAAAAATCTTTGTAGAAAGAAACTCCGCTTTTTGTTTCGAATGTATTAATATGAATAGAATCTGTATTGCTCAATAAAAATAAACGATATTTTTTTGATAATTCTTGAAGGAATTCCAAACGATAAAAAGGAAAATCTGCCAAAATTGCATTCCATGCCATCAGAATATCTTCTTCTGAAGCATTTGGCAATTGTTTTTGAAAACCTCCAATGAAATCTTCTGGAGAAATAGCTCCAACTTCAAAAGAAAGATTTAATCGGTCAAATTCATCATTCCATTCTGTCATTCCCAATTTTTGAAAACCAGAAATTGTGGCAGGTTTATCCAAATTGATAAAAATATCTCCAAAGTCAAAAATTATCGCATTAATCATAATTTCTAATTTGTATTAATTCGTCGCTTAAAATGTTGGTTCTAGAACTATTTTTTCTTGAGATTTCTGGAGCTTTCGTTCCTTTTGCAAAACTTGTTTTTCCAACGAAAATTCTCGCTTCATCCCAAATATTTTCATCTATAAAAGATTGAAGCGTTTGTCGTCCGCCTTCAATTATTATAGATTGAATTTGATTCTGATATAAAACATCTAAAATCTGAGGAATTATATTTTTATTAAAATCAATTGCTTCAAATTGAGTGTTTTCTTTTGATGGTTTTGAATCTTTTGAAAAAATAAAAGTTTTCACGGAATTATCAAAAACAAAACTGTTTTCATCAATTCGATTATTTTGATCAACAATGATTCTTACCGGATTATTTCCATCCCAATCTCGAGCATTCAATTTCGGATTGTCATCAATAACAGTTTGTGTCCCAACAAGAATTGCTTGCTCTTCGGTTCGCCATTTATGAACTAATTGTCTCGAATATTGATTCGTAATCCAAATCGGTTTTCGATCTTGATTAATTGCTTTTTCAGGAGCTAAAAATCCGTCCTGGCTTTCAGCCCACTTTAAAATAATGTAAGGTCTCTTTTTTTGATGAAAAGTAAAAAAGCGTTTATTGAGTTCGTTGCATTCTTCGTCAAGAATTCCCACAGTAACATTTGCTCCAGCTTCGATCAATTTTAAAATGCCTTTTCCAGCTACTTTTACGTTAGGATCAACAGTGCCAACAACAACATTCGGAATTCCATTTGCAATAATTAAATCGCAACAAGGAGGCGTTTTGCCAAAATGACTGCAAGGCTCTAAACTCACATAAATCGTTGCTTCTTTTAGCAATGATTTATCTTTTACAGAACGAACAGCATTTACCTCTGCATGTGGTTCGCCGGCTTTTTTATGCCAGCCTTCGCCAATAATCTGACCATCATAAACAATTACGCTACCAACCATTGGATTCGGATAAGTTGTTCCAAGTCCATTTTGTGCCAGTTCGATACAGCGTTTTATGTATTTTTCATGTATATTCACAATGCAAAAGTAGTTAATTTTGAGATTATTGCTAACTCAAAAAGGTTAAGTTGTGAAACAATCCGAATAGTTATAATGGGATCAAAAAACTATTTTTACTTTTGTATTTATAATGATTTAGAATAAAAAATGGTAAATTAGCTTATACGGATAATTGAAAAAGAAGACAATCAGTCGGTTGCAAGTTTAATACGTTCTGTTTTTGATGAAATGGAAATTCCAAAAGTTGGAACTGCATACGAAGATCCTTATTTGGATTTGATGTTTGAAGAATATAATAAATCCAAATCGGCATATTTTGTTGTTGAAAATGAAGGAGAAATCGTAGGCTGCGCAGGAATTGCACCTTTAGAAAATGGTGATCTAGAAATCTGCGAATTGCAGAAAATGTATTTCCTGCCCAAAACAAGAGGTCTAGGAATTGGAACTCAAATGATGGAAAAGTGTTTGGAAAAAGCTAGGGTTTTTGGTTTTAAAAAGTGCTATATCGAAACTATGCCATTTATGCATGCTGCACAGAAATTATACAAAAAATCTGGTTTTGAATATTTGGATGCTCCAATGGGAAATACTGGGCATAGTTCTTGTCCTGTGTGGATGCTGAAAGTTTTGTGATTGCCCTGTAACAAATTGGAACTTGCAAGACTAATTTAAAGTAAAATGTCAGTTGTTGTCTGATGTAAAAATGCTCAAAAAATAAAAATGAAAATTAAACAATATCGTACTCAGTTTATTAAAGAATTATCTCCTTTTTACGATGCATACGAAGCGGAGAGCTTTTTTTATTTGATACTAGAAGAGAAGCACCAGCTCCGTCAGATTGATTTAGCTCTGAATCATGAGTTGGTGTTTGGTGAGAACGATTTTGTGATTTGGGACGAGTTGCTGAAACAGCTTAAAAAAGAAGTTCCGATTCAGTATTTGCTTGGCAGAACAAACTTTTACGGTTTAGATTTTGAAGTCAATGAAAATGTTTTGATTCCGAGACCTGAAACAGAAGAATTGGTCGAATGGATTATTAATGAAAATATAAATCCAGATAAAAATAAAAAAATAAGAATTCTTGATATTGGAACTGGAACGGGCTGTATTGCGATTTCTTTAGCAAAAAACCTTCCAAATGCAGAAGTTTTCGGAATTGATGTTTCTAAAAAAGCTATTGAAACAGCAAAAAGAAACGCCATCAGAAATGATGTTGATGTTACTTTTATGCTTTTGAATATTCTGGAGGCTGAAGAATTTAACCGTCAGTTTGATGTCATTGTTTCCAATCCGCCGTATGTTCGAAATTTAGAAAAAGTAGAAATTAAAAAGAACGTATTGGATTACGAACCGCATTTAGCACTTTTTGTAGAAGATAACGATCCTCTTGTTTTTTATAGAAAAATTGCTTCTTTAGCGCAAAACGGACTTCAAAACAAAGGGAAACTCTATTTTGAAATCAATCAATATCTTGGAAAAGAAATGATTGAATTGTTGGAAAATATGAGTTTCGAAAATGTTGAGCTTCGAAAAGATATTTACGACAATGATCGTATGATAAAGGGGAATATTTAAAAGTTCTCAGTTTTCGGTCTCAGTTTTCAGATAATCGTAACTGAAAACTGAGACCGAAAACTGCGACTTTAAAAATTATTCATATCGCAAAGCTTCAATAGGATCTAATTTGGATGCTTTAATTGCTGGATATAAACCAGAAACCAATGCCACGCAAAAACTTGTGGCAAAAGCAGCAAAAATCGCCATCCACGGAATTACAAAAGAAAAATTCATGGCAGTTGCAATGGCAAAACCAAGAAGAATTCCTAAAACAATTCCAACCAAACCTCCAATTTGTCCAATCAATAAAGTTTCAATAAAAAACTGAAAGGCAACCGTTGTTCTTTTTGCGCCTAAAGCTTTACGGACACCGATTTCTCTTGTGCGTTCTGTAACCGAAACAACCATAATATTCATCAAAGCAATAGAAGATCCTAAAATGGTGATGACAGAAATAGTCCATGCTGCAATTCCTAGATATTGAGTTATGCTTAGAATTCGGTTAATCAAATCATCGCTTCGAACTACGCCAAAATTATTGTCACGAACAGGGCTTAATTTACGAACTCTTCGCATGGTGCTTGTCGCATTGTCTATGGCTTCGTCTAAAACTTCTTTTTTAGAAACCATCACACTAATGGTATAATTGATGTTTGGCGCTGTAAATAAAGATCTCGCAACCTGAATAGGAATTAGAACTCTTAAATCTTGGCTGTTTCCAAACGTAGAACCTTTCTCTTTCAGAACACCGATTACTTTAAATCTTGCGCCTCGAATTGAAATAACTTTGTCAATTGGATTAATATCTTTCAAAAGTCCTTTTTCGAAATCAGAACCAACAATACAAGAATACGTATTGTTCTCAATATCAAACTGATTAAAGCTTCTTCCTAAACTGGTTTCAAGTCCAGAATTAGTAATAAAATGTTCATCTACACCAACAATTGTAATTTCGGGATCTGTTTTTTCGCCTAGATATTTTACTTCAGCGGTTGAAGTTGCGGTAAAAGATAAAGAGGTTTCGGTAAAGGGATATTTAAACTTGTTTTTGAAAGCAACAGCTTCCGGATAAGAAATAATCGGATTGATAACTTCGCGTTCGTTTCCGCCTCGATTTCGAACTTTATTTTCGTATTGATTGATGTTAAAAGTATTGGCTCCCATCGAAGCAAAATCGCTCGAAATGGTATTTTCTAAAGCAGAAACGACAGTCAAGATGCCAACCAAAGCAGTAATACCGATAGCAATAATTAAAACGGTAAGAATAGTACGCAGAATTTGTGTTTTGATAGAACCAAAAGCAATTCGAATATTTTCTTTAAATAATTTTAGCATCATGACCAATTTGTCACGAAAATACGTTTTTTGTTACAAGTTTGTTTTCGAAGTGTTATTATTTATTTTAAAAAGTAAGATATTTGCAGACTTAATAAGTCAAAAGTTGGAAAGTTTTAAAGTCGAAAGCCAAAAGAACTAACAACCTAAAAAAAATCTAAAAATAAATTAATATTATAAGATTTTTAGATAAAGATTGAAACAATCTAAAATCTAAAATCAGAAATCTAAAATAAAAGAAGATGGCTTCAAAACCAAGTATACCAAAAGGGACAAGAGATTTTTCACCAGCAGAGGTGTCAAAACGTCAATATATTATTCAGACTATAAAAGCTAATTTCGAGAAATTTGGATTTCAGCCAATCGAAACACCTTCGTTTGAAAATTCAGATACCTTAATGGGGAAATATGGAGAAGAAGGAGATCGCTTGATTTTTAAAATTTTAAATTCTGGAAACTTTTTCTACAATAAAAGTAAAATTGAATTGCCAGAATCAATCGAAGAATTACAATTAAATTCCGCTGAAAAAATAACTTTAGAGCAAAGAATCGAACTGAATAAATTTACAGGAAAAATTTCTGAGAAAGCTTTACGTTACGATTTGACAGTTCCGTTTGCAAGATACGTGGTGCAGCACCAAAACGAAATTGAATTTCCTTTTAAAAGATACCAAATCCAACCGGTTTGGAGAGCAGATAATCCACAAAAAGGTCGTTTTAGAGAATTTTTCCAATGCGATGCCGATGTTGTTGGTTCAAAATCTCTTTGGCAGGAAGTAGAATTAGTTCAATTATATGACACTGTTTTTACTTCTTTAGGTTTAGAAGGCGTTACAATTAAAATCAATAATAGAAAAATTTTATCTGGAATTGCTGAGGTAATTGGTGCTTCAGATAAATTGATCGATTTTACGGTTGCGCTGGATAAATTGGATAAAATTGGAGAAGATGGCGTAAAGAAAGAAATGATCGAAAAAGGAATTTCTGAAGAAGCTTTAATTAAAGTGCAACCACTTTTTAGTTTTTCAGGAACTTTTGCGGACAAAATTGCACAGCTTTCAGAATTGTTAGCATCTTCTGAAGAAGGAATGAAAGGTGTTGAAGAATTGAAATTTATATGTGACAATGTTGCCGTTCTAGGTCTTTCAACTGCTATTTTAGATTTGGATGTGACATTAGCTCGTGGTTTAAATTATTACACAGGAGCCATTTTTGAAGTTGCAGCTCCTAAAACAGTTGCTATGGGTTCTATCGGTGGTGGCGGAAGATACGACGATTTGACTGGTATTTTTGGTTTGAAAAATATGAGTGGTGTCGGAATTTCTTTTGGATTGGATCGAATTTATTTAGTTTTAGAAGAATTGCAATTATTTCCAGAAACTGTTGCGGCGACTTCAAAAGCAATATTCTTGAATTTTGGAGATAAAGAAGCGCTTTATGCTTCGCAAGCAATTCAGAAATTGAGAAAAGAAAATATAAAAGTTGAATTATATCCTGACAGTGTAAAAGTTGGCAAACAATTTCAATATGCAGACAAGCGCTTAATTCCGTTTGCGGTATTGGTTGGAGATCAAGAGATTGCTTCGAATTCTTACACGCTTAAAAATTTAGTGACGGGAGAGCAGGTTTCTGTTGATTTTGAAGGATTGAAAAACGCATTGAGTTAATAATCAGATTGTAATATTTTTTTTTCACGCAGATTTTACAGATTTCGGCAGATTTAAATTGATTTCTAATTTTAAAAAATCTGTGCGCATCTGCTTAAATCTTTTTTAATCTGCGTGAAATAATTTTTTAAAATTTGTAAAGTTTTTTTGTTACTGATTCAGAGATAAAAATAATTTCTTTTGTTCTGATTTGATGAATTTTAGCAGGTTTAATTCGATTGTAATTAAATGAAAATCTGTTTAAATCTGCTGAAATCCTTTTAAAATCTGCGTGAAATAGTTGCGGGTAAAGAAAAAAACAGTTTAATTTGCGACCTCAAGTTACGGGCGTAGTTCAAGGGTAGAATAGCGGTCTCCAAAACCGTTGATGGGGGTTCGAATCCCTCCGCCCGTGCAAAAAATAAATGACAACTTTGTCATACAGCTCAAAATAAAAAAAAAGCTTCGTCTCTATAGGCGAAGCTTTTTTTAATATAAGGTAAACTTGAATTAATAATTATTTAGAGGCCTAAGCCAACCCTTAAATTCAATTTTTGGTAAATAATTTGTGTTTTGTTGGCTTCAAAGATAAGATAAACTAAAACGTAATAGTCTTAAAATTATAATAAAATTTTTCTCTGCAATTGCGTTTTTTAAATGTCTCATAATTAATAAAGTGACAATTTGACATTTTAAAAGATTTGGCAGTACTTTTGCAATCTAACAGAAAGAAATAAAATGAAGTTTAAGAATATTTTTAAAAATAAAAGTAATATGACTACGGAAAATACAGAATTCGATCAGGAATTAGACGATGTAACGTTAGAGAACAATGCCAACGGAGAGCAGTTAATTGTTGAAGAATTAAGTGTTGAGGAGCAATTAGCTAAGGACTTGGCTAATGAGAAAGATAAGTTTTTGAGATTATTTGCTGAATTTGAAAATTACAAAAAAAGAACTTCAAAAGAACGTCTTGAATTGTTTAAAACAGCAAATCAAGAAGTTTTGTTGGCTATGCTTCCAGTTTTAGATGATTTTGACAGAGCGGCAGTAGAGATCAACAAGTCAGACGATGAAAATTTGAAAAAAGGTGTTGAGTTAATTCACGAAAAATTAAAAAGCACTTTAGTTTCTAAAGGTTTAGAGCAAGTTGAAATACAAGCAGGTGATGCTTTTAACGCTGATTTTGCTGAAGCAATTACCCAAATTCCAGCTCCGTCTGATAAATTGAAAGGGAAAATTGTTGACGTTATTGAAAAAGGATACAAATTAGGAGACAAAATTATTCGTTTTCCTAAAGTGGTTATCGGAAACTAAAATGCAATCCAACTTTCAGAATTCAATTTTTAAATTGGAATTTGGAATTTTAAGATTTGGAACTTAATCTAATTATGAAAAAAGATTTTTACGAAATACTAGGCATTTCAAAAAATGCTGATGCTGCCGAAATTAAAAAAGCATATAGAAAAAGTGCTTTAAAATATCACCCTGATAAAAACCCAGGCGACAAAGAGGCAGAAGAAAACTTTAAATTAGCTGCAGAAGCTTATGAAGTTTTAAGTGATCCGCAGAAAAAAGCGAAATACGATCAATATGGTCATCAAGCATTTGATGGTTCTGGCGGATTTGGCGGTGGTCACGGCGGTATGAATATGGATGACATTTTCAGCCAGTTTGGTGATATTTTTGGTGGTGGATTTGGCGGTTTCGGAGGCGGAGGTGGAGGTCCTCGCCGTGCGAAAGGAAGCAATCTTCGAATTAAAGTAAAATTGACTTTAGAAGAAATTGCAAATGGAGTGGAGAAAAAAGTAAAAGTAAAACGTAAAGTTCAGGCTAAAGGCGTAACGTATAAAACTTGTACGACTTGTAACGGTCAAGGTCAAGTAATGCGTGTAACCAATACTATTTTAGGAAGAATGCAATCTGCATCTACTTGTCCTGCTTGTGGTGGTTCTGGTCAGATTTTAGATAAAAAACCTTCTGAGGCAGATAGTCAAGGAATGGTTCAAGAAGACGAAACAGTATCAATCAAAATCCCTGCGGGAGTTGTTGACGGAATGCAGTTAAAAGTTTCCAACAAAGGTAACGATGCGCCAGGAAACAGTATTCCAGGAGATTTAATTGTAGCGATTGAGGAAGTTGAGCACGAATTTTTGAAGCGTGAAGGCGAAAATATTCATTTCGATTTATACATCAGTTTCCCTGAAGCAGTTTTGGGAGCTTCTAAAGATATTGAAGCAATCAACGGTAAAGTTCGTATTAAATTGGAAGAAGGAATTCAGTCTGGAAAAATATTAAGATTAAAAGGAAAAGGAATTCCAAGTTTAAATGGTTACGGAAGCGGAGATTTATTGGTTCACGTAAACGTTTGGACTCCAAAAACATTAAATAAAGAGCAGAAACAATTCTTTGAAAATGCTTTAAATGACGAGCACTTTGCTCCAAGTCCAGAAAAATCAGAGAAATCATTCTTTGAAAAAGTAAAAGATATGTTCTCATAATCTACACTTTTAAAAAGGTTATAAAAAATTAAAAACCCATTCTAGTATAAATTAGAATGGGTTTTTTGCGTAATATGGCACAATTTCGCTTCGAATTATTTACTTTTACAATCGCTAAACCTTATTGGGCAAAGTGACGCAGTAAATCCTTAAAAATAGCATGAGTAACTTACTTGAAGTACATAAAGTTGTAAAAAAATACGGCGACTATGTAGCACTTAACGAAGTTTCATTAAATGTGCCAAAAGGCAGTATATATGGACTTTTAGGTCCGAATGGAGCCGGAAAAACTTCCCTTATCAGAATCATAAACCAAATTACATTGCCAGATAGTGGCGAAGTTATTTTGGATGGAGAAAGATTGCAACCAAAACACGTCCAAACTATTGGGTATCTTCCAGAAGAAAGAGGTTTGTATAGCTCGATGAAAGTAGGGGAGCAATGTTTATACCTAGCTCAAATGAAAGGACTTTCTAAAGAAGAAGCCAAAAAACAATTGGATTATTGGTTTGACCGATTAGGAATTCAAGGTTGGTGGAACAAGAAAATCCAAGAGCTTTCTAAAGGAATGGCACAGAAAATTCAGTTTGTAGTTTGCGTTTTGCATAAACCTAAATTACTGATTTTAGATGAGCCTTTTTCTGGTTTTGATCCTGTAAATGCAAATGTCATTAAAGATGAAATTTTGGCATTAAAAGAACAAGGCTCAACGATTATTTTTTCGACACACAGAATGGAAAGCGTAGAAGAGCTTTGTGAAAATATTGCTTTAATTCACAAGTCAAATAAATTGATTGAAGGAAAGATTGGCGATGTAAAACGTCAATTTAGAACAAACAGTTTTGAAGTTGGAATCTTGACCAATAATGTTGAAGGTTTGATGTATGACATTACACAGAAATTTACGGTTTCGCCTGCGAGCTTTAAATCTTTAAATGATGATTTAAAATTAAATATCGAGATAGGAAACGCTTCACCAAATGAATTACTGCACGTCTTGACACAACGCGGACAAGTAACGCATTTTGTAGAAAAAATTCCGAGTATAAATGATATTTTTATTCAAACAGTAACAGGATAGATATTTAGAATGTTAGACTTCTTAGAGTAATCTGAGAATGTCTAAGAAGTCTAAGGATGTCTAAAAATCTAACAATCTAAAATAAATGAGCATAATTTCATTAATTATTAAAAGAGAATTTATTGCCAAAGTCCGCAATAAGTCTTTTGTTGTCATGACTTTTTTGAGTCCGCTTTTGTTTGTGGCAATAGCTGTTTTTATTGGCTATTTGAGTTCTATGAAAGCAGAAACAAAACGCATTGCAATTCATGATGAAACAGGACTTTTTGCTTCGGATTTTTTAAAGGAAAATAAAAAAGGAGCAGAATTTAAATATCTGAATTTATCTGAAATTGATGTAAAAGCTTTAAAAGACAGCATTACAAAAGAAAATTTTAGCGGACTGATTGTTATTCCGAAAACAAAAAATATAAAAGATTTAGAAAGTAAAATTGAATTTATTTCTAATAATAGTCCAAGTATTTCTTTTATTGAAAATACACAGGATGTTATTGGAAATAAAATTACAAAACTAAATCTAGAAGAAGCAAAACTTGACACTTTAGCCATTCAAAAAGCGCAGTCAGATGTAAATATTCATTTGGTTAAAGCTTCGGGAGAAGAAAGTTTGAAAGGTTTAAACGAAATTAAAATCGGAATTGGCGGTGCATTTGGTTACTTGATTATGATGTTTATTATTATTTACGGAAATATGGTAATGAGGAGTGTAATCGAAGAAAAAACAAACCGAATTATCGAAATCATTATTTCGTCTGTAAAACCATTTCAATTAATGATTGGAAAAATTGTTGGAACTTCATTAGCAGGAATTCTGCAATTTATGATTTGGGCAATAATTGGATTGGGATTGATGTTTGCTGCTTCAGCATTTTTTGGAGTAAATGTTGGGCCAACAGCGAGAATTTCGCCAGAAATGATGCAATCTGCTCAGCATGAATTTTCAGGATCAGCACAAATGTATATTGCCGAATTATGGAATCTGCCAATAGCAAGTATTTTAATCGGATTCGTAATTTATTTTATTGGAGGATATTTTCTATACAGTTCGTTTTACGCGGCAATTGGAGCAGCAGTTGACAATCAAACCGATTCTCAGCAATTCCTGCTTCCAATTTTAATGCCTCTGATTTTGAGTGTTTATATCGGATTTTTTACAGTAGTAAATGATCCTCACGGAAGTGTTGCGGTTATCTTTTCAATGATTCCGTTAACTTCGCCAATTGTAATGTTAATGCGTATTCCGTTTGGAGTGCCGTGGTGGCAAATCGCAATTTCGGTATCATTATTGTTTGCTACATTTTTCCTTGTGGTTTGGTTCGCTGCAAAAATTTACCGAGTAGGTATTTTAATGTATGGAAAAAAACCAACCTGGAAGGAATTGTATAAGTGGCTTAAATATTAATTTTTTTGAAGCTGCTAAGTGGCTAAGATTCTAAGATGCTAAGTTTTTTTAGGTATCAAAAGAAAAACTTAGAAACTTAGCATCTTAGAATCTCAGAAACTTAAAAAGAATGAGTAAAATACTAATTGTAGAAGACGAAGCAGCGATCAGAAGAGTTTTGGTAAAGATTTTATCAGAAGAAAATGATTCGTATCAGGTTGATGAAGCGGAAGATGGTGTTGCGGGACTTGAAAAAATAAAAAACAACGATTACGATTTGGTTTTGTGTGATATCAAAATGCCAAAAATGGATGGTGTTGAGGTTTTGGAAGAAGCAAAAAAAATAAAACCTGAAATCCCGATGGTAATGATTTCTGGTCATGGCGATATGGAAACGGCAATTCATACCATGCGTTTGGGGGCTTTTGATTATATCTCGAAACCGCCAGATTTAAATCGTTTGTTGAATACAGTTCGTAATGCTTTAGACAAAAAACAATTAGTTGTTGAGAATAAAATCCTAAAGAAAAAAGTTAGCAAAAATTACGAAATGATTGGTGACAGCGAATCTATTAATCATATAAAAGTGATGATTGATAAAGTTGCTCCAACAGAAGCAAGGGTTCTAATTACAGGTCCAAACGGGACTGGAAAAGAATT
Source organism: Flavobacterium sp. B167r (assembly GCF_056824315.1). NCBI lineage: Bacteria > Pseudomonadati > Bacteroidota > Flavobacteriia > Flavobacteriales > Flavobacteriaceae > Flavobacterium > Flavobacterium sp. B167r. The sequence continues at coordinate 5,393,327 of NZ_CP124859.1, read as the reverse complement.
AGTGGCACATCAATTACATGAAAAAAGTGAACGTGCGAGTTTTCCATTAATCGAAGTAAATTGTGCGGCGATTCCGAGCGAATTGATCGAAAGTGAATTGTTCGGGCACGTAAAAGGAGCTTTTACATCGGCAGTTAAAGATCGTGCAGGAAAGTTTGAAGCAGCAGACAAAGGGACTATTTTTTTAGATGAAATTGGAGATATGAGCCTTTCGGCGCAAGCCAAAGTTTTACGTGCTTTGCAAGAAAGTATGATTACCAGAGTTGGTGCAGATAAAGATATCAAAGTTGATGTTCGCGTTGTTGCGGCAACCAATAAAGATTTAAAAACAGAAATTGCTGAAGGCCGTTTCCGTGAAGATTTATACCACCGTTTGGCTGTAATTTTAATTAAAGTTCCGCCATTAAATGAAAGACGTGATGATATTCCGGCTTTGATTTCGCATTTTGCAGAAAAAATTGCTTCAGAGCAAGGAAATGCAATTAAGTCATTTTCGGCGCAAGCCATTAACTTATTGCAAGAATACGATTGGACTGGAAATATTCGTGAACTTCGAAATGTTGTAGAAAGATTGATTATTTTGGGAGGAAATGAAATCTCGGAAACAGATGTAAAGCTGTTCGCAAGCAAATAAATGATTTAGTTTTCAATTTGAAATCTAAAATCTGAAACCTAAAATTTAGAAATGAAACTAAAAAAAATAAACGAGAAATTACAAGACGGTTTAATTGAAAATGGTCTTACAGAAGCCAATGCTCTGCAGCTAGAAACTTTTTCTACTATAAAAAGTGGTGCGGATTGTATTATTATTTCTCCAAAAGGAAGCGGAAAAACAACAACGATTGTTTTAAATGTAATTCAGCAATTGGCTGGACAAACAGAAGAATCTCCTCGAGCTTTGATTATTGTTGAAGATAAAGCGAAGGTTCTGGAAATGGTGGAGCTTTTTAATAAATATGGAAAATACACCAATCTGGAAATTTATGGTGTAAATGAAAAAGGTGACATGGATTACGATAAAAACTATGTTTCTACGGGAGTTGATGTTTTAATTGGAACGCCGACCAAATTAAATGATATGTTTAGTACGGCGGGTTACAACGTAAATCGTCTAAAAATGTTTATTTTGGATGATGCAGATCCGATTTTGAAATTGCGTCATGATCCAAAAATTATGCGTATTTCTAACAGTATCGCTAAAACACAGCGAATTTTCTTTTCTGAAACTTTGACGGAACGTGTTGAAATTTTGGCAGATAAAATTATGGTTGAGCCTTATTTGTTTGATATGGACGAAGACGGAGAAGAGCTTGATGAAGAGGACGAAGATATTGAAGAGGAATAATGAAGTAAACAGTCCCGGTTTTCAGTCTCAGTAACTGAATAGCGGGATTTTTTTATAAGTCGCAGTTTTCGGTCTCAGTTTGCTGTTGCAATGCTGAAAACTGAGACCGCGACTGAAAACTAAATTAAAAACATGGAGATTTTAAAAACATTTAAATTCTTAGGGATCGTGCTTTTGTGCTTTTTCTTGGTTATTTATGTTTTGATGGTTTCCTATTTTTACTTTAATCAGGTTGATTTAGTTTTCTATCCTTCAAAATTGCCTAAAGACTATAAATTTGATTACCAACAAAAATTTGAAGAAGTCAATATTTCTTCTTTTGATGGAACTATTTTGAACGGACTATTGTTTAAGGCTGAAAGTTCAAAAGGACTTGTTTTTTATCTTCATGGAAATGCAGGAACACTTGAAACTTGGGGTAAAATTGCAAAAATATACACTTCGTTAGGTTATGATATCTTTATTTTAGATTACAGAAGTTTCGGAAAAAGTGAAGGTGAAATAGAGAATGAAGAACAATTAAGTAAAGATATTTCTATAGTGTATAAGAAGGTGGTTGAAAAATATCCTCAAAGTAAAATTGTTGTTGCAGGATATTCAATTGGTTCTGGTTTTGCTACAAAATTAGCCTTAGAAAATAATCCAAAAGCTTTGATCCTTCAAGCACCATATTATAATTTTCTAGAATTATCCAGCTCTAGAGCACCATTTTTTCCTGATTTTATGAAGAAATTTAGTTTGGAGACAAATCTTTATCTTCCAAAAATAAAAAGTTCAATTTATATTTTTCATGGAACAAAGGATCAGCTAATTCCAATTGATAATTCAATCAGGTTAAGGAAGTTATTAAAATCAAATGCCTATTTTTATCAGCTGAAAAATCAAGAACATATTGGAGTAAATGAAAATGAAGATTTTCAAAAACAATTAAAAATAATATTAGAATAAAATAAAAAATTATGGGATTAATGAAAGTATTTTCCGGAAGTGAAGTATTAGCAATTGCGTTGCAGGAAAGATTAGAAGAAGCTGGAGTAGAAACAGTGAAAAAAGATAATATTCAATCTGCACGTTTAGGAGGCTTTGGTCAAACAGATTTGGCAGTTGAAGTATTTATACAAGAAACAGATTTTGGAAAAGCAAATCCGGTTATAGAAGATTTTAGAATGAGCATTTAAAAAGTGTTCGGTTTTCAGTCTCAGTTCTCAGTCTCAGCGCTGTAAACTGCGACTGAGAACTGCGACTGAGAACTAAAAATATGAAATACAAAATGTTAGTGCTCGACATGGATGATACCTTGTTGACAGACGATCACAGAATATCAGATTTAAATAAAAAAGTAATACTTGAAGCGCAGGCAAAAGGTGTTTACGTGGTTTTGGCTTCGGGAAGACCAACTACAGCAATGACGGCTTATGCAAAAGAACTGGAATTGGATAAAAACGATTCGTATATGATTTCGTTTAATGGAGCAATAATCAGCCGTGTGAAAGATGATTTGGTATTGTTCGAACAAAAGTTAACTGTAGAACAAATTCATGCGTTATACGATTATAGTGTAAAAAAGAATGCCCACATCATTACGTATTTAGATGACCAAATCATTAGTGAAACAGATTCTGAGTATATTGAAGTCGAAAAAGAAATCACAGGAATGGCACATCATAAAGTTTCGAGCTTTAAAGATTATGTAGACAGACCTGCGGTTAAATGTATTTTACTGCAAGATCCTGCTTATTTAAAAACGTTAGAAAAAGACTTAATTGATGCTATGCCTCATTTAAGTGTTTCGATGTCTAAGCCTTTTTTCTTAGAAGCGGCACAACAAGGCATTGATAAAGCGGCGAGTTTGAAATATTTAGCTGAAAAGCTCGGAATTCATCAAAGTGAAATTATCGCTGTTGGAAACGCAGGAAATGATTTGACAATGATAGAATATGCTGGTTTGGGAGTTTGGGTTGATAACGTAACGCCTGAATTGCGTGATAAAGCCGATTTGATTGTAGCTTCAAATAATGATGATGGTGTTGCTGAAGTAGTAATGCGTTATATTTTAAACTAAATCATAATGAAAAATCCAATTGAAACTCAGCGTTTGCTTTTAAGAGAATTAAAACTTTCTGATGCAGAAGGAATGTTCGAATTGGATTCGAATCCAAATGTACATTTGTTTGTTGGGAACAGACCTGTTAAGCATATTGATGAAAGTATTGAGTATATCAAATTTGTTCAAAAACAATATAAAGATTTCGGTACAGGAAGATGGGCTGTTGTTCTTAAAGAAACCAACGAATTTATTGGCTGGTCTGGAATCAAATTTATTACAGACGAAATCAATAATCACAAAGATTTTTTCGAATTAGGATATCGTTTTATTGAAAAGCATTGGGGAAAAGGTTATGCAACTGAGGCAGGAAAAGCTTTTGTAAATTATGCATTTAACGAAATGAAAGCAGAATCACTTTATGCTTACGCAGATGCAGGAAACGAAAATTCAAGAAAAATACTAGAGAAGTTAGGTTTTCGTTTTGTGAATTCTTTCGAATACGAAGGAGAATTGGAAGTTTGGTATGAACTTAAAAATCCAAACTAAAACTAAGAAATGTGTTCCAAATCTTTACATACTTAAAAGTCAGTAAAGATTTGGAAACAAATCAGAGTTAAATAATTATTTTTTAGCTACAGAAACAAAGTATTTATTTCCGTCACCCATAGTTAATTTTACACGCTCGTCGCAAAGATCGATTGCAAAATTTACACTTTCGTAACAGCTGCAAGTTGTGTTTTTGTCTTTAGACATTTCTGTTTTACAGTTGTTGTTCTTAAAGCTTGCCAATTGTGGTGTGTATAAACTAACCAAGTCAGTAGAAGCAGTTACTAAAGAAATGATACTTGCAGAATTGTTATTTGTAATTCTATATACAATTCTATCCGTGTAATTTACTTCGTTAACAGTTACTTTACGAATGTAGGTATAAGCTGTAGATCCTTCACCTGGTTCTTTAACTTCAAACTTAAACCCAACTGCACGAATAGCAACATCAAATTGCTGTTGTGAGTTAAAGCTTGCCCAAGTCGTCAATGTGCTAATGCTAGGAAATGGATTTGCATTTGCGGCTGGAGCGTTAGTTTGCGCTTGCGAACTAAATACGGTTAAGAAGATCAAGCAGATTGTGGGTAAAAATGCTTTCATAAAGCGGTATTTGTATTATAATTTTGCCTACTCTCTTTGGTTTTCGGCTTTCCCATTTCATTTTGTAACACAAAACAACAACATAACGAGTAAAATTCAAAATTGTTATGCCTTAATTATTATTAAATTAATTAAAACTTACTAAAATTCTTTAATATAAATTTATTGAAAACAGTAGTTGCAATAAGGGTAAATGTAAGAAATTTTGAATTTAAAACAGAAAAAAAGGTACTTAATCGACAAAAGTTGCACTTTATCGATTATTTTGTCATTTTATTCTTATCAGAATGTAAAAATATAAAAAATATAGTCTGAGTATTTTTTTTTGAAAATAAAATTAAAAAGTTTAACTTTTGAATGTTTAAAAATTAACATTCGCTCAAAATATTGATTCGAAGTCTATTAATTGCTTTCTTTTGATGAATATTGTTTGTAAATTTGCAGCCTTAAATTTTTTGACAACGATTTCATTAATTTAAGATAGATTATGGAAAATAGAAAAAAGGTTGCCTTTTATACGCTGGGTTGTAAACTGAATTTTTCAGAGACTTCTACAATTGCCAGAAATTTTAACGACGAAGGTTTTGACCGCGTCGATTTTGAAGAAATAGCAGATATTTATGTGATCAATACTTGCTCTGTAACAGAAAATGCAGATAAACAGTTTAAGCAGGTAGTGAAGAAAGCAATGAAGCTGAACGACAAAGCTTTTGTTGCGGCAGTTGGCTGTTATGCACAATTAAAACCTGAAGAATTAGCTGCTGTTGATGGCGTAGACTTGGTTTTGGGCGCAACAGAAAAATTCAAAATTACAGACTACATTCATGATTTGAGCAAAAACGATATGGGTGAAGTTCACTCGTGCGAAATTGCTGAAGCCGATTTTTATGTTGGAAGCTATTCTATCGGAGATCGTACAAGAGCCTTCTTGAAAGTGCAAGACGGATGTGATTATAAATGTACGTATTGTACAATTCCGTTGGCAAGAGGAATTTCTAGAAGTGATGCTTTAGAAAATGTATTAAAAAATGCACGTGATATCTCAGCACAAAATATCCGTGAAATTGTTTTAACAGGTGTAAATATTGGTGATTACGGAAAAGGAGAATTCGGAAATAAAAAACACGAACATACTTTTCTGGATTTAGTTCAGGCTTTAGACAAAGTGGAAGGAATTGAGCGCTTGAGAATTTCTTCAATCGAACCGAATTTATTGAAAAATGAAACAATCGAATTTGTTTCTAAAAGCCGAACTTTTGTACCACACTTTCATATTCCGTTGCAATCTGGAAGCAATGATATTTTGAAATTGATGAAACGCCGTTATTTGCGCGAGGTTTATATTGACCGCGTAAATAAAATTCGCGAAGTAATGCCGCACGCTTGTATTGGTGTTGACGTGATTGTTGGTTTTCCTGGAGAAACAGACGAGCACTTTTTAGAAACTTATCATTTCTTAAATGATTTAGATATCTCGTATTTGCACGTATTTACGTATTCGGAAAGAGATAATACAGAAGCAGTAGATATGGAAGGCGCTGTTCCTTCTAATGTAAGAGCCAAACGCAGTAAAATGCTTCGAGGTTTATCGGTTAAAAAACGTCGTGCTTTTTATGAAAGCCAGTTAGGAACAAATAGAACAGTTCTTTTTGAAGGAGAAAATAAAGAAGGATATATTCATGGATTTACCGAAAACTACGTAAAAGTAAAAACACCTTGGAATCCTGAATTGATAAATACTTTGCAAGAAATCAATTTAACAAAAATCGACGAAGATGGAAGTGTTCGTATCGAGTTTTTAAATAAGCTTGCTGAGGTTTAATTTAGATATATAGAACTTTGTCAAAGTTTAACAAACGAAAGAAGCCTCTTTTAAGAGGCTTTTTTTTATAAATATTTCTATTCTTCCGAAATCACCAATTTCAAAGAATTAATATAATCCGTATCGAATTCGATAACTCTGATTTTTTCAGGATTAAAACTTAATTCTCCTCCAAACTGACCGCGTATGTCTAAAAAATCGATTGTTAATTCTTCATCCGTTAACCCGATTAATTTTCCTAGATAAGCAGATTTAGATGATTTTTTTGCAATTTGAAAAATGCCATATTTCTCAGAAATAAATTTAATGATTGAAGCCAAATCTTTAATTGGAATAATATCGTCAGAGTTTATTTTTAAACCTTTTAAACGAATTACTTTTTCTGTAAAAGCCAAATCGTGATCTCGATTTACGGCTTCAATGTTTTTATTTCTAAGAATAACAAAACCATCCAAAACAAAATCTACGGGATTATTTCGAAGCAAAATCCATTCATCAGAATAATCGATAAGAAATCCAGAGAAAATCTGTTTTTTATCCTGAAATTCAATTTCGACCAATTGTCTTAAATATTGTTCCATTTTACAATTTTTGTGAGTTTAAATCTTTGTCAAAGTTTTAAACTTTGACAAAGATTATAAAGATGTCTTAAGGATTGGTAGACCAAATACTGCTGTTTTTAATAAACACTCTTCGGTTTAATTTTAATTGCGCAATGATTAAATCTGCCATGTCTTCAGATTGCATTACTTTTTCTGGGTTTCCGTCAGTCAGGTTTAAGTCTTTTGCCATGTCAGTTGCAACGGTACTTGGCGTTAAAGCCGTAACACGAATATTGTGTTTTCTCATTTCCTGCATCAAAGAATCGGTTAAACCTAAAACAGCGAACTTCGAAGCGCTATAAGCACTTGTCAAAGCGTTTCCGTTTAAACCAGCAGTTGAAGAAATATTGATAATATCTCCCGTTTGTCTTTCAATCATATTTGGAATAATAGCACGAGTTGTGAAATATGTTCCCATTAAATTCACCTGAATAATTCTTTCCCAAGCGTCTGGTTCTAATTCTAAGAATTTTCCAAAAGAAGCAATTCCGGCGCTGTTAATTAAAATATCAATATGTTTAAATTCGGCTAAAGCTTTTTCTGCTGCTTTATTAATCGAATTAATATCAGAAACATCAGCACTTAAAGCCAAAGCTTTTACGCCTAATTTAGAAGCTTCGCCAGCCAATTGTTCTATGTCTTCTTGAGTTCTCGAAACTAAAATCAGGTTTACACCTTCTTTCGCCAAAGCAATTGCCACAGCTTTTCCTATTCCTTTTCCTGCGCCAGTAATAAAGGCGTTTTTATTTTTTAAGTCGGTCATGATGGTAATTTTTATAAATGCAGAAAGCATCATTATAAGTCTAACAAAAATAAGGTTTTGAAAACTAAAACGATGCTTTAAAAGATATTCTTAATCTAAGTTTAACAACTTTCTGTTATTCTTTCAGAACCATGTCAATACACATTACGGCTCCTAAAATTAACTGTCTCAACGGACTATCTGCTGGAACTGTTTCTTCAATTTGAAGTACGTAATTATCAGCACTTGTGAAAAATTCTTTTCCTAATCCGGCCCATTTTTTATTTACTTGAGCCAATTGTTTGCCTTCATGCGAGAATTTGAAATCCCAACCTGTCCATTTTCCTTGAAGTGTTGCAACTGGTTTTTCGTTTTTATCCAAAATATCAAACTTTCCTCCAATCGAAAAGAATTTTTGTTTGAAAGTTCCAACCAAATGATCTTTTTCGTCCAAAACTTCAACAGTCGATCTAAAGATGGCAACGCCTCTTCTTACGGTAATTAGCTTTTCGCCAGAAGCGGTTGTAATTTCAATATTAAACGGAGTTGCTCTTTTGTAATCTGTAAATCGGAATACTTTTGTGAAAAAACCAAGATTGTTTTCTCGGCAGTTCATAATAATCTGATTGGTTTCTGGATGATATATATCGTAATTGTTTGCGGCTTTGAACATTCCAACATGTTCTTTTACTAAAAATAGATTTTGGCTTAAAATAGGATTCATACGTGTGTAAAATAATTTTAAAAAAATAAAGTCGCAAATGTAATAAAATATAGACGAATTATAGAGTTTCCGCAATTTGACTCCAGTGTCTTATTTTTTACTCGTTATAAGAATTGCGCCATTTGCTCCCTGATCTCCATAAATTAATTTAGCTTCTGGACCGTGCAATACTTTCAAAGACTCAACATCATTAGGGTTGATTTTAGAAAATCGTATACTATCAGTTATTTTTCCATCCAAAACATATAAAGGTTTAATGAAACCAGATTTAGAAGGCGCGCATATTATGATTTTAGAAGATTGAACTTGTGGCGCAGGAGCAGTCTCTTTTGTTTTTCTTGAAACCTCTTTCTCTTGCGCCATTGTTCCATAACTAAATAATATTAAAAAAGTGAATGAAAGTAATTTTATAATATTCATCTAATTGTATTGTTTTGCACCCTCAACCAAACGTATAAACTCTGCTTTGTAACCCTCTCCGTCATTTGAGTTTCCTTGTTTTGCCAGTTTTACAATTCCGTCAGAAGATTTGTCAGAGATTAACTTTGACTCTCTTAATTTCAATCCAAACCAAGCTACGGCTGAACTAAATTTCATGTCGTCACTCGCTTTTTCTAAAGCAACCGATTTGTTTTCGATTACCTGAACCATTTCGATGCTTTTTTCGCCGTCAGGTTTTTTGTAACGAAATTTAATTGTTGCCAATTCGCCACTGTAATTATTCGAATTAGTTTCTGTTTTAGTATATTTTAATTCGTCTGGCTGTGCCGTTAGATAATCGCTTTTTACACCCGCTGGAATAATTTCATATAAAGCCGTAACGGTATGATTGCTACCTAATTCTCCTGCATCAATGGCGTCATTTTTAAAATCTTCTGGGCGAAGTTTTCTATTTTCATAACCAATCAAACGATACGCTTGAACTTGCTTCGGATTAAATTCGATCTGGATTTTTACATCTTTCGCGATAGCAAACATCGAACCTTTGAATTCTTTTCCTAAAAAACGATTCGCTTCCTGAATGTTGTCGATATAAGCATAATTTCCGTTTCCTTTATCGGCCAAGATTTCCATTTTGCTGTCTTTGTAATTTCCCATTCCGTAACCTAGACAAGTCAAGAAAACGCCAGTTTTTCTTTTTTCTTCAATCAATTTTTCCATGTCAGAGTTAGAAGAACTTCCTACGTTAAAATCACCGTCTGTTGCTAGAATTACGCGATTGTTTCCGCTTTTAATGAAATTTTCAGTCGCAATTTTATAAGCCAATTCAATTCCTGCGCCGCCAGCAGTGCTTCCGCCAGATTGTAAATTATCCAATGCGTCAACAATTGTTTTTTTCTCATCGCCAGAAGTTGGGGCTAAAACCAGTCCTGCTGCGCCTGCATACACTACAATTGCTACTTTATCTTTCGGTCTTAATTCGTTAACCAAAATTTTTAACGATTGTTTTAATAAAGGCAATTTATTCATGTCGCCCATTGAACCTGAAACATCAATTAAGAAAACAAGGTTTGAAGCTGGTAAATCCTCAGTTGGAATATTTTTTCCTTGCAAACCAATTTTCAAGATTTTGTTATTTGAATTCCAAGGTGAATCGCTCACTTCTGTATTGATAGAAAACGGATGTTCGTTTTTTGGTTGCGGATAAGTGTATTTAAAGAAATTAACCATTTCTTCTACACGAACAGCATCTTTAGGAACTTGCTGACCGTTGTTCAAAAATCTTCTGATATTGGTATAAGAAGCATTGTCAACATCGATAGAAAAAGTTGAAAGTGGCGCAGTTTTCGGGCTTTCGAAAGCATTTTCAACAAAAGTGTCATAGTCTTCCTGAGTTGGCTCAGTAGGAATTGTCATGATATTTAATTTTTTATCCAATTCTTTTTCACTAAGGTTTTTGTAAAGTTCATCTTTGGTAGAAATTACAACAACACCATTTGCAGCTCTACTGCCATAAATAGAAGTTGCATCAACATCTTTTAAAACTTTTAAATCTTTAATATCATTCGGATTAATTTTTGACATTTGGTTGGCTTTTGCCGGAACTCCATCAATAATATAAATCGGCTCGTTTTTTGGAGCAACAGGAGCATTTCCGTGAACAACGATAGCAGGACTTGGAGCATAAAGAGCATTACTTTGAGCTGCCATAGCCACTTTGGCTTTTTTTCTTTCAGCACGTCTTTCAGCACGCTCGTAACTGCGATTGCTATATCCAGCATCGCTTGAACCATAACCTACAACTACAACTTCTTGCAATTGAGCACTAGAACTCTTTAATGTAACATTGATAATATTTGATGATTGTACATAAAAGGTTTGAGTATCCATGCCGACATAACTAAAAAGAAGAGCATCTCCTCTTTGAGCTTGAATAGAATACTTTCCATCAAAATCGGTTTGTGCATATTTTTTTGTGCCTTTAAGGTTTATTTGAACGCCCGGAAGAGGGATTTTAGATTCATCTGTAACTGTTCCAGTAATGGTTCTTTCTTGTGCTATGGTTACGAAACATATAAGCATAGCAATGGCTGATGAAATAAGTTTTAGACTTTTCATGATAATAAGTTTTAGAATTAATGTTGAGATTTAACTTTGTCAAAGCTGCAGACTTTGACAAAGTTTGAGATTATTTTTTCAGAGCCGGTTTTCCGTTTTTAGTAGTGATAATAACGACTCCTTTTTTTCCTTTTTCGCCATATTTAGAAGTGGCTTCAAGGTCTTGTAAAATGGTTATAGTTTTTATTTCCTGATTGTCCAAAGGAGCATACGGACTCGTTGGTTTTTTGCCAAACAAATCTTGTTCAGAATAATAAATGCCGTCAATAATGTATAGAGGATCATCTAAAATCATTAGAGAATCTACATTTTCAGGTTGAAAGTTTGGAAGCTCTTCCTGCATCATTTTATCTTTCTTCACATCATCACTATGCGCAATAGCTCTTCCGTTTAGCACAACTAAAGGAGCGCTTTTTTTAGCTCTTTGTGCTGCTGGTGCGGCAGAATAAGCAACTTTTGCGGATGCTCTTTCAGAATAACTTGCAGATTCCATATCTGCAGCCATTTCTTTTTTGGATAAAATTTTCTCCTCTTCACCAAAAGTTTCATTTGCTAAAACTTTTTCTGGCATCGCTGCTACTGCTTCCATTTGTGGAGCTGGTGGCGTTGGTACTAGAATAGGTTGTGCTTGAGGGATTATTTCCTGAATTGCAACTCGTTCTTTATGCTTAGTTTGATTTTCTAATATTTTAACCGCTTCTTCATTAGAAATTATTTCAGAATCTGAAGATGGAGTTGTATTTTTTTCATTCAAACTTGGTTTCTCTAATTCTTCTTTTTCTTCAAAGACTACTTTTTGAGTATCTGTTATAAGCTCTTTATCGGAGTGCAAAAACTGATAACCTAAAGAAATCAGTAAAAGAAGGGAAGCCGCAACAGCAATTTTTTTCCATAAAGCGATTGTTTTTTTGTCTTCCTTTTTGTCCAGTTTTTCTTCTACACGCGCCCAGACCTTTTCCATTCCTGGAAAGTCTTGAAACTCGGCTTTTTGCGAAGCTTCTTTTATTTTATCGAATAATTTATCTTGATTGTCCATGACTATTTTGCTTTTTGATAATACAGTTTATTAACCAGTTCTTTCAGTTTGGTCTTAGCGGCATTCAATTGTGATTTTGATGTGCCTTCAGAAATCTTTAGCATTTCGGCTATTTCCTTGTGTGAATAACCTTCAATGACAAAAAGGTTAAAAACAGTTTTACAGCCGTCTGGAATATGGTTTAATAAATTAAGTAGATCTTCTTCTTCTAATGTATTTAGTTCGTCGACAGAAGGCTGAGAAATCAGCTTTACGTCGTCCAAATACATGTTGAAGTTGGTTGCTTTTCTAATCGTTGCTAAACAATGATTTACAGTTATTCTTTTAGCCCAAGCTTCAAAAGCATAGGCTTCTTTTAACTGATCTAGTTTGGTGAAAATAGTGAAGAAAGCGTCGGCAAGAGCTTCTTCTATTTCTTCTTCCTTTTTTAAATATCTTTTGCAAAGGCGGTACAACTTAGGCGCCATGTATTCGTACACCTCGCGCTGGGCATCGCGGTGCATTTTTTTACAGTTTGCTATTTGAGTTTCGTTTATCACAATTGTTGTCTTTCTTATATAGAGAGAGAAAAAGATAAAAAGGTTGGGACAGAGTTGAAAAAAAAATAAAAATAATCATTTTTTGCTTTGTAGTGAAAGCAAAAAAAATCTGTAGAAGTCACTTAAGGCTTCTACAGATTTCATTAAATTATATTTGAACTTTTACTTTTTAAGCTGAAACTTAGTATTTCCAACCTGCCATAATGCAAATGCCCACATGTCTGCTTCATCACCGTAAGTAACATCTAAGTCACTTGAATGATGTCCGTTGGCATAGTTAACGTGCAACAAAATTGGATTTTCTGAGCTATTATAATTTTGCAATATTGCAGCAAATTTACCAGGTTCCCACGGTGAAACTCTAGGGTCATTAATTCCTGTACGAATGAAAGTAGCTGGATATTTTTCGCCTTTTTTCACTTTGCTTTGCGAATCCATTTCTAAAATATATTTTACATCTTCTTGATTTTTTAAAGTTCCGATTTCCGGAATTTGATTTGGCCCATTCGGAGAAGTTTCCATTCTAATAGTATTGGTACAGCCAACTTCAACTAGAGCTACCTTATAAAGATCGGGACGTTCTGTAATTGCTCTTCCAATTAATACACCTCCCATGCTTACTCCATTTCCAATAAGTTTTTCTTTAGAAGTATATTTTTCTTTTATCAAATATTCTGAACAAGCAATAAAATCTTTCCAAGTATTTGGTTTTTTAGCTTTCATTCCGTCAGCATGCCATTTATTGCCTTTTTCACCTCCTCCACGAGGATGCGCAAAAGCCACAATAGTATTTTGTTCTAATAAAGTCATTAAGCTAGATCCTACAAAATAAGGATATTGACTAATTCCATAAGCGCCGTATCCTGTAATATAACAAGGTGTAGAACCATCAATTTTGATGTTTTTAGGATAAATTATAGATAAAGGCACCATTACTCCATCGTGACTTGGTACTTCTACTTCTTTTACAACATAATTTTTGCTAAAGTCAGGAAAAGAACCATTAGCGGTTAATTCTTTGCTTTTTTCTAATTTTCCAGTTTGGGCATCATAATCATAATCTGTTGAAGGTGTAACCCAGCCATTGTTAAAAACCATCATGTCATCGTTTTGACGTGGACTTAATGGATATGATGCATTAGAACCCGTTGGAATTGGAATTTTTTTGATTTCTAAAGTTTTGGCATTAACTTGAAAAACTTCCTGATTGATTCCGTCGCTCAAATTATAGTAAATGAAGTTTTTAGACTTTCTTAATCTTCGTATAACCTTATCGTTTTCTGGAACTATAATCGTTGGATTATTAAAATCTGGATTTTTTAGACTTGTATACGCTAGTTTATAATTAGGAGCATTTTTATGAGTAAGGAAAAAAAGTTTATCACCAATAATTTGGCTATCTGTTATATCATCTTCATATTTCACTAATGGTTTCCAATTAATTTTTGATTTTCCTAGTTCTGAAAATGGCGCATAAAAAGAAAATTCTTCATTTTTTGTTGATCCAATATCTAAAATGATATACGAATAATCATCCGGTAATTTAACATAAGGAAATTGTGCAGCTAGAATTCCTAATTCAGGATTGTTTTCTCTTGAAGCCAATATTTTATCTGTTTTCGGATCAGTTCCAATAACATGTAATAAAGCTTTCATGTTCTTCAAAAAATCGTCACTTGTATTATCTCTCGTAGCCATTTGTGTATATGTTATGGCTTTACTGTCTGGAGTAAATTCAAAAGGAAATTCGCTCCAAACAGGCGTAAGTTTATCTGAAAGGAATTTTTTCGATTCGAGATCCATAATTTTTAGATCGCAAACTTCTGCACCGCCTTCAGATATGGTAACAGCTAATTTTTTATTATCAGGACTAATATTAAAATTGGTTATCGTTGCACCTTTAGTAATTGTATTAGGATCTAGCAATAAAATTTCAGCTCCATTTCTGTTTTTACGGAAATACAACTTGTATATGTTTTCTTGTTTTTTATTTTTTGTATAGTAGAAAATATCACCAACCTGTCTAATAGAACCGTATTGATCTCCGCCCAAAGCTTGAATTTCTTTCATTCTATTAAAAAGAGCATCGCGTCCTGAGATCGTTTTTACAATAGAATTGGTATAATCCGATTCGTCTTTGAACCATTTTTGAACTTCAGGATTGTTCATGTCTTCAATCCATCTGTATGAATCTGTGATTTTTGTTCCAAAATAATCATCTACAACAGGACGTTCGGGAGTCGTAGGATATTTGTACTGGGCTTGTGTGGCCTGACTGGTAATAAAAATTAAAAGAGCGAAAGCGGTTTTTCTGATCATTATTTTTGCAATTGGTTATCTTAAGTTATTTGATTTTGGTATACAAGACGCAATTTTAAGAAAAATGTTACATTTTATTTCATTAGCAATGTTAATTTATAGATTTTAATTTCTAAAACTTCGGTGTCATTATCTATTTTCTTTTTTGTAAGGAGTTAAACCATCAAATTTATTGGTTGAGGTAATTTTTTAGAATAGTTAGAAAATCTTGCTCGAAAGCAGTATCCGTATCTTGATTTGGAATTCTAAAACTTTTCACTTCAGGTAATACTCCAACTAGTAAAGAATTAGATTCCAAAGCTTCTAAAATTAAATCATATGGAGGCGCCATCATGGTTACAAATTCTTTGTCATTTTCTACAATCGAAAATTCATTTAGAAAAGCACGAATTTTTTCTTTGTCTTCAAAAATCAATATTGTTTCTGTACTGCTTTTACCTCGTTTGGTAATTATTAATTTTGAAATCGCACTAATCTGAATTAGGTTATTGAATTCTAAAAAATCAGGGAATTTTTTCATACTCGAAATTTTTACTTAATCGGCAATGTCAGTTTATAAATTTTAGTTTCTAAAAGTTCAGTATCATTGTCTTCGCAAAGCAAAAATTCAACTTTATTATTTTCTTTTTTGTATAAAGTCAGACCTTCAAATTTATTGGTTGCCGTAATTTTTTGAGTGAAATCTATTTTCATCGTTTTAACATCGATTCTTCCGATGAAGCTTCCTAGAATTTCTCCGTCATCATAAGTTGATTTTGTGTCTTCTGCGGTTGAAAGGAAATAGATTTTATCATCAACCAAAATCGCATCGGTAAAACTAGAACGAACGCCTTTTATTTTTGGAAGTTTATAATTGACAGAAATCAAAGCAAATTCTTCTCCTAGATTTTTAGCGTGAATCGTAAAAATGGTGTTTTTGTTAGAAACGCCATTTCCTCGATTGAATAAATACCAATTTTCTCCATCGAAAATAGCGCCTTCGAGATTGAAATCTTCGGGTTTTATTTCTCCGAAATTCTGCATTACGGCATACAAATCGACTAAATTATTTTTTTGTAAAACCGTTTTTGATTTCATATCAAATTCAATCATTTTATTTCGGTTTTCGGTTGAACCGGAACCAAAAACATAAAGTGTGTCGTTATGATGCGTTAAAGATTCAAAATCGGGTTTTAGATTTTTCGGAATATTTTGCGTCGGATTGTCAATTAAAGGATGTTGGTTTAATTGTTTGTTTTCGATATTGTATTCGTAAAGGAATCCGCTATTGTCGCCAATTACGTAAAGAGAGTTGTTGTTGAAGAATAATCCTGATGCAGAACCGATTCCGATGATTTGAAATAATATTTCTAATGTGAATTTTTCCATGAAGTTTTATTTTGAAAATAAGCGCCTAGCCCTGATAATAATGAAAATACTTTGAAAAGAAATTGCATTTTTTCCTGACATAAGAAAGCGACCGGCGGAAGCTCTTGTTATGGCTTTGGAAAAAAGCAATTTATTGAAAAGTATTGCAATGAATAGCAGGAATATGCTTCGTAAAATTAGTATATTTATAAGACAAAAAATTGAAAAAGATATGAAATCAATAGATCCGAAAGATTTTAAAGTTGTAGAAAAAATTAAACTAAAAAAAATTCCGACGTTATTGTCAGTAAAAGCAGATGACAATGAAAAAGAGGAAAAATTAGATAAAGTACAAGCCAAATTAAGCGATTTGCAAGATGTAATGTATGCGCACAATAAATACAGTGTTTTGATTTGTCTGCAAGGAATGGATACTTCGGGGAAGGATAGCTTGATTCGGGAAGTTTTTAAAGAATTTAATCCACGTGGGGTTGTGGTTCATAGTTTTAAAACGCCAAATTCGGCAGAGCTGGAGCACGATTATTTGTGGCGTCATTATATTGCGCTTCCTGAAAAAGGAAAGTTTGCGATTTTTAATCGAACGCATTACGAAAATGTTTTGGTAACGCGCGTGCATCCTGAATATCTTTTGGCTGAAAATTTACCAGAAATTAATTCGGTTGATGATGTTACGCCAGATTTTTGGAAAAATAGAATTGAGCAGATTAATAATTTTGAAAAACATATTGCTCAGAACGGAACCATCATAATGAAATTCTATCTTCATTTGAGTAAAGAAGAGCAACGAGAGCGTTTACTTCGTCGTTTGGAAGAAGAAAAACACAATTGGAAATTTTCGCCTGGTGATTTGAAAGAGCGCGGTTATTGGGACGAATACATGAAATATTACGAGGAAGCGATTAATAAAACTTCTACAGATCATGCGCCTTGGTATATTGTTCCAGCCGATGATAAAGAAATGTCTCGTTATATTGTAGCCAAAATTATCTGGGAAGAAATGAAAAAACACACGGATATTAAAGAACCAGAACTGGATGAAAAAACGGCAAAAAATATTGAGCTGTATAAAAAGGAGTTAGGTGAGAAGGCGAAATAATTAGTCAATTTGAAAATTTGCCAACGAGATAATTTATTTGAGACCCGACAGTTTTTTAAAACTTGTTGGGTTTATTTATCTACAAAATCTTCGATTTTTTATTTCTGAATTCTGTTTTTTTTTCAAATAAAAAACCCGACGGACTACTAGACCGTCGGGTTTTTACCAAAAACA
Source organism: Flavobacterium sp. B167r (assembly GCF_056824315.1). NCBI lineage: Bacteria > Pseudomonadati > Bacteroidota > Flavobacteriia > Flavobacteriales > Flavobacteriaceae > Flavobacterium > Flavobacterium sp. B167r. The sequence goes on along the minus strand of NZ_CP124859.1, from coordinate 5,375,808 downwards.
AAATAATAAATTAAACCTATTTTTATAGTTTAAAACCATAAGCAACACGCAATGCTACTTGATTGGTTCTAAAATCTTTGTAATCCTCATAACGAACACTTAAGTCAATGTACTTGTTGGCATAACCAATTCCTGGAGACCATAAAAAGGTAGTTTGGTCGTAACCATTTGTTACTGCAAAACCAGCACCAACTTCTCCCATTACATAAAATTGATCTTTTAAGACAAAAGCTTTAAAACCTGCTTTTGCTGGAATAAATCCAAGATCTTTAATGTCATTTCCAGCGGCATCTTTTTTGCCGTTAAATAAATTAGTAAATCCCGTTGTTAAGGTTAATGATGTTTTTTTAGAAAGGTCGTATTGTAAACGTACGTCTCCACCAAGAGCCCAATCATAATCATTATCGGTAGGAAGTCCGCCGTTTACTCCAAATCCTAATCTAAAACCTTGATCGTAATTTGTCGCTTCTGTTTCTTGAGCGAATGTCGTGTTGGCAAATAAAAACGTGAACGCAGCTAGGCATAAGATTTGTAATTTTTTCATGGCTTATATTTTTTTGAAATTTCTATGATGTAAAATTATACGGAAGGCGTTTGGGGTTTGTTATAGAATTTTTAAAAATCGTTACATAATATTGAGTTCACCTTATTTTTGTCTTAAAATTGGGATATATTTTTATTGATAGGATAGAATTCGAAGCTTCTGATTATCTTTGCCGACTAAAAAAGAATACAAGTGAATTTAAAGCAGTACACCAAAGAGTTTTCGTATAATTTAAGACTAGCATACCCTATAATATTAGGTATGGTCGGACATACCTTAATTGGTATTGTCGATAATATAATGGTTGGTAAAATTGGAAGCACAGAATTGGCAGCTGTTTCGCTTGGAAACAGTATGATTTTTATAGCGATGTCTTTAGGAATTGGATTTTCTACAGCTATTACACCAATTGTTGCCGAAGGTGATGCAGAGAAAAATGATACTAAAATTCGATCTGCTTTTCATCACGGATTATTTCTGTGTACAATTCTAGGATTGGTGCTTTTTACCATAATTATGTTTGCCAAACCAATTATGGAATTGTTGAAACAGCCAGAAGATGTTATCGTGCTTGCAAAACCTTATTTGGGTTGGGTTGCTTTTTCTTTGATTCCGCTTGTGATGTATCAAGGTTATAAGCAATTTGCAGACGGAATGTCATTAACCAAATATTCGATGTATGCAATGGTGATGGCAAATGTTCTTCACGTGGGAATTAACTATGTTTTAATCTACGGAATCTGGATTTTTCCAAAAATGGGAATTGTCGGAGCAGCTTTAGGAACCGTAATCTCAAGAATATTTTTGGTGATGTTCATGCATATCATGCTTTCGCGAAGAGATGATTTAAAGCGCTTTTTTAATGGTTTTAGTTTTAATGAAATAAAAAAATCAACCATAAAAAAGATTATCAGCATCGGATTTCCTTCTGCCATGCAGATGCTTTTTGAAGTGGTTTTGTTTACAGCCTCAATTTGGCTTTGCGGAAATATCGGAAAAACAAGTCAGGCAGCAAATCAGATTGCTTTGAGTTTGGCTTCGATGACTTTTATGTTTGCAATGGGATTAAGTGTAACATCGATGGTGCGTGTTAGTAACCAAAGGGGTTTAATGGATTATAAAAAGCTGATTGTTGTAGCGCGTTCTATCTTTTTGCTTGCAATAATTTTAGAAACCATTTTTGCCATTTTCTTTGTTGTTTTCCATCAATATCTGCCTAATATTTTCTTGAATATGGAAAACACAGGACAAATTTTGGATAATGAAGAAGTAATTAGCATTGCTTCAAAACTGCTTTTAATTGCAGCTGTTTTTCAAATTTCTGACGGAATTCAAGTTGTGGTTCTAGGCGCTTTGCGCGGATTGCAAGATGTAAAAATTCCGATGTATATTACTTTTGTTGCGTATTGGGTTATTGGTTTTCCTATTTCGTATTATTTAGGAGAACACACCGAATTGAAAGCGCAGGGAGTTTGGATCGGACTTTTGGCAGGTTTAACTGCAGCGGCAATTTCTTTGTATATTCGTTTCCATTACTTAACAAAGCGATTAATTAAGAATTCAGTGCAGAATAATTAAATTTGAAAAATAATTACAACCACTTTCAAAGTGGACAAAAAAATAATGAATCACTTAAAAAATAAACACATATGGAATTACCTAAATTTTTACTTGGAGATAATACTGATTTTCCAGACGATATTTTCATCATTCACCTAGATTACCCAAGATTTATCATCAATTTGAAAGATGATGAGGTTGAGTTTTTAGAAGAAGCAGAAGATCTTGACGAAGCAGAATTAAATGCTGAAATGGAAGGTTTAATTGAAAAAGCTAATGAGTTTTATGATAGAGAAATAAACCGTTACGAAGAGTAATTTGTCTGATCTTACGTTCTTATACTATTTTTAATGAAAAATTTACGTTTCCTAAAACCGATTTTTAGTTTCATCGCAATCGGATTATTGATTACAACTCTAAGTAGAATATTTTTATTTTTTCTTTTTAAAGAAAGAGTAGAACAAACGCCAGATTTCTGGTATATTTTTCCAATCGGTCTTCGAATGGATTTGATTTTACTTTGTTATTTGTCGTTTCTTCCAGCATTGCTGATTACTTTTTTGCCGAATAAAGCGATAAAGTTTACCAACAAATTTCTGGTAATTTATAGTTTTCTGTTTCTGTTTCTAATTCTTTTTGTAGAATTAGCTTCACCAGATTTCGTAAAACAATATGATACACGTCCGAATAAGATTTTCTTAGATTATCTTATTTATCCAAAGGAAGTAGTCGGAATGCTTTTAAAAAGTTACCTGACTTCTATAATTGTAACTTTCCTTATTTTAGGCGTTGTGATTTATTTTGCGTTTAAAAAAGGAAAACAATTATTCTATACAACAAGTACGGATTACAAATTCAAATTAATGGTTTTTCCATTAGTGGCTTTTTTATTGTTTTTCGGAGCGCGTTCTAGTCTAACATCAAAACGTCCTATTAACGCAAGTAACGCTGTTTTTTCTACAGATCAGTTAACAAATACGCTTGGATTAAACTCATTTTATACGGTTGCTTTTGCGGCATATTCAATCAAAAATGAGGGAAATACCAAAATGTATGGTAAAATGGATGAAGCCGAAGCGATTGCTCGTGTAAAAAAATACATGGTTGCAGGACCAAACGATTTTACCGATGCTGAAATTCCGTTTTTGCATGTGCAGCAACCAGATTCTGTAATTAAGAAACCATACAATTTGGTGATCTTTTTACAAGAAAGTTTAGGCGCAGAATATGTTGGAATTTTAGGAGGAAAACCATTAACCCCAGAATTTGATAAATTATCAAAAGAAGGAACATTATTTACCAATTTATATTGTACAGGAACGAGAAGTGTTCGCGGAATTGAAGCAGTCGTAACAGGATTTTTACCTTCACCATCAGAAAGTGTGGTAAAACTTGGAAACTCGCAGCAAGGATTTTTTACATTAGCGGAAGCGTTAAAACAAAAAGGTTACGAAACTAGCTTCATTTATGGGGGAATGGCAAATTTTGACAATATGGCTTCGTTTTTCAACGGAAATGGTTTCAGCGATATTGTTGATCAGGAAGATTTTGATTCTGATGGAAACAAATATGCTTTCAAAGGAACTTGGGGTTATTCTGATGAAGATTTAGTTACTAAAGCAAATCAGTATTTTAAATCGAAAGGAGACAAGCCATTTTTCTCTTTGATGTTCTCAACTTCAAATCATGAGCCTTTTGAATATCCGGCAGGAAGAATTAAACCTTACGATAAAAAGCCAGCAACGGTAAACAATGCCATGAAATACGCTGATTTTTCTATTGGGAAATTCTTTGAAATGGCTAAAAAAGAAGCTTATTTCAAAAACACAATTTTCATTGTAATCGCTGATCACAATACGAGAACGTACGGTAAAAATTTAGTTCCGATAAATAAATTCCATATTCCAGCATTTATTATGGGGCCTGGTGTTGAAAAAGCAGCAACTTATGATAGATTGGCAAGTCAGATTGATATTCCGCCAACATTGTTAGGTTATTTAGGAATTCCTTTTGAAACGCCAATGGTAGGAAGAAACTTGACTAAACTAGATCAAAAAGTACAAGGAAGATCTATCATGCAGTTTAATGATATCAATGCTTTTAGAGTAGAAAATCAAGTGGTTATCATGCAGCCAAACTTGAAACCGCTTCAATTCGAAATTAAAAACGATACAGCTTTAATTCCTGTAAAACTAAATGAAGATTTAGCAAAAGATGCCTTGGCGCATGTTATTACAGCGGGTAACCTTTATAAGGAAAGTAAATATAAGCTTCGCAAAAAATAGGTTTTCACCATATAAGTGATATAAGAAAATTTAGTTATTCTTTAAATGAACTTATATTACTTATATGGTTTAATATCTTTTAGAGAAATACAATTTTAGTAAGTTATGAGCAGCTGCGAACGATGAAATTTCATTGTTTTGCACTGCTTTTTTGCTTTCTTCTAATAATGAAATAATTTCAGGCTGATTATAGAAATTTTGTTTCAGCTGATCATTGATCGTTTCCATCATCCAGAAATGATTTTGTTCATTTCTTTTTTCTTGGAAAAATCCGCTTTCTTTTGTTAGTTCAAAATAGTCAGAAATCGTATTCCAAACTTCAGGAATTCCGTCTTGTGTTAGCGAACTGCAAGTCGTTACTTTAGGTTGCCAGTTTGATTTTTTTGGAGGAAATAAATGCAGCGCCCGATTAAACTCAACTTTCGCCTGATTCGCTTTTTTTATGTTATCTCCGTCTGCTTTATTGATAACAATTGCATCCGCCATTTCCATAATACCGCGTTTGATACCTTGAAGTTCATCGCCTGCGCCTGAAATTTTTAAAAGCAAAAAGAAATCGACCATGCTATGAACGGCGGTTTCACTTTGGCCAACACCAACGGTTTCAATAATAATAGTATCAAAGCCTGCAGCTTCACAAAGAATAATAGTTTCTCGAGTTTTGCGCGCGACACCGCCTAAAGTTTCACCAGAAGCACTAGGTCGAATAAAAGCATTTTCATCTTTAACCAATTCTTCCATTCGGGTTTTATCGCCGAGAATGCTTCCGTGCGAAAGTGAACTGCTGGGATCAACCGCCAAAACTGCTACTTTTTTTCCTAATTCTGTTAGGTGTTTTCCAAAAGCTTCAATAAAAGTACTTTTCCCCACACCTGGAACACCCGTAATTCCAATACGAATTGATTTATTTGCATGTGGTAAACAGCCTTGAACGACTTCACCTGCTTTTTCAAAATGATCAGAATTAGTACTTTCAATTAAAGTAATGGCACGGCTAAGAAAAGTTCTGTTTCCTTCTAAAATGCCATTAATTAATTCTTGAGGAGTTGGCTGCTGTCTGCGTTTGTTTTTAATTTGATTTATAGCAGAAATATTGGTGATTTCGGGAGGTGAAATTCCAGCTTTTTCAGATATGCTGCCAGATGGTTTATTGAAATTTGACAAAACGCATTTTTTAGAAATGTAAAAGTACAGAAAACAAAAACAGTTTCAAAAAGTTAGTTTGCCACGAATTACACGAATTTCTACTAATTTGTTATTCTCAAAAGGAGTAAAAATAAGTTTGCCACGAATTTACGAATTTTCTTTTGAAAAACTATATCTGATTTTATTATTCGAATTAATTCGAAAAAATAATGTCAAAGATTTTAAAAAGAAAATTCGTAAATTCGTGGCTTAAAAAAAACTTAGAATCTTAGCAACTTAGTATTTTTTTAGTAACCTGCTGTAAACCTAACTTGATGGTGTTTTGGATTTTCTGTTTCATCAGCAATAACAACTGCTAAATCTTCTACAGATAAAATACTTCTTTGCTCGTCATTGAAAACAGGGTTTTCTAATCCTAAACGGTATTTTCCAGTTCTTCCTGTTTTAGTTCCAGCATGCATTTCGAAAGCAGGGCTAAAGAATGCCCAGTCTAAATCTTTTTCTTCTTTAATCATGTTTAAATAGTTTCTTGCTGCATTTGCACCGGCGAAAATTTCTTTTGGGAAATCTGGAGTGTCAACTGCTTGTAAATCTGGAGCAACGTATAAACTTCCTGCGCCACCGATTGTAATGAAACGTTTTACGCCCGATTTTTTAACTGCTTCTTGGATTGCTTTAGAACCCGCTAAAAAGTCATCATAAATGTTTGGGTTTGTCCATCCTGGGTTATAAGCATTGATAACAGCATCATGGCCTTTCAAAACTTCAGCCAAAGCATCAACATTAAAAATGTCTGCAGCAACCCAAGTCGCGTTTGCTGTATCTTTTGGAGTTCTTGCAATAGCAGTGATTTCGTGTTTTCTATCTGCTAATTCGTTTAAAATTGCTGAGCCAACAAATCCTGTAGCTCCGATAAGTGCGATTTTCATAATATATAAATTTGTTTAGTAATAAAAAATGTTACAGTTTTGATTAAAAAAATAGTTTTAAAATTGATTCGAAAAATCTTCCAATGAAATTCCTTCCAGCTGTGCGCTGACTTTCTGATTCATTTCACTATATAAATTCTCCAAATGCTGATTGATGTTTTTTCCAACAGGACAATCAGGATTCGGCTGATTTTTAGCAAAACCTAAACCAATCGTTTCAAAGGTCATTTCGAATATTTGTTTTAAAGTCAGTTCAGCAGCGTTTACTGCCAATTTTGTACCGCCATTTTTTCCTTCTTTACTTTCTACAATATGATGCGCTTTTAAATTGGCAATTTCTTTTCGAACCAAAACAGGATTTAAATTAATGCTCCCCGCAATAAACTCCGATGACAAATAATCATTGGGGAATTTATGCAGCAGAGTAAGAATGTGAATCGTTATGGCGAATTTACCTGAAATCATACTGTAATAAAATATGTTACAAATTTACATCTTTTTGTAACACAAAATACTAATTTAACTATTTTTTTTGAAATGAGTGAGTAATAATTAGTAAAAATCGACTGTTAACTAGTTGGTTGTAAAATGTATAAAGTAAATAATTAATAGATTTTAAAAATAAATCTGAGGGGTTATTTATTAAATGTTATATGTTTAACAAAAGAAAAACAGTAGTTAAGATTCACTAAAAAAGTTAATTACGAATCACTTTTCACTAATCACTAAATTAGAAATAGCTATTTTTGTTATGATCTTACAATATGAACAACTTTATTCTAATATTTCTCTTTCTCTCACTCGGTTTGATTTTACAGCGAGTGAAACAATTTCCTACTCATATTTATAAGACGCTTAATAAAATTGTTATCTATTTCTGTCTTCCTGCAATTACTTTATATCATATTCCGAAGATAAAATGGAGCAGCGAATTGTTGTTTCCAATAGGAGCGGGGTGGATTACTTATATTTTGGCTTTTATCTTTTTTCATTTTTTAGGAAGAAGAAATGGGTGGTCAAACAAACTGATTGGATGTTTGATTTTGACAGCAGGATTAAGCAACAGCTCGTTTCTGGGTTATCCGATTATTGAAGCTTTGTTTGGAAAAAAAGGTTTAGAAACTGCCGTTTTGGTCGATCAGCCAGGAACTTTTGTGGTGGTTTCAACACTTGGCGTTTTCACTGCGGCTTTTTATTCTAAAGGAAGTCCGAATGCTTTGGGAATTTTCAAAAAGATTATTTTGTTTCCGCCTTTCATCATGTTTGTTATTGCTTGTTTAATGAATATTTTTCAAGTTGATTTAAACGAAAATCTTCAATCTGGATTACTGAAAATTGGAAGTTTGGTAACTCCTCTCGCATTGCTTTCTGTTGGTTTGCAATTGACTTTCGACAGAAGAAGTCAGCATTGGAAGTTTTTGCGTCTCGGTCTTTTCTTTAAACTGCTTTTAGTTCCTTTTGTAATTTTTGTGCTTTATGTTTTCATATTTAATCAGCATTCTGAAGCAATAAAAATTACCATTATGGAAACCGCTATGGCGCCCATGATTACAGGTGCAATCTTAGCATCAACTTATGGATTGAAACCCAAATTAAGCAGTATGATGATTGGTTTCGGAATTCCGATTTCTTTTGTTACGCTTGCTTTTTGGTATTTTATTCTAAATTTCATTTAAGAGTAAAATAGTAATTATATCGACAAAGTAGAATTTTAACTTTTTTTAACCTTTTGAATGTTTTCTAAATGTATTTTTTAGTTAATTTTAGAGGAACTAAAAAATATAAATTATGTCAACATTAAGATTAGGCGATATAGCTCCAGATTTTCACGCAGAAACCACGCAGGGACCAATTAATTTTCACGAATGGTTAGGAGATTCTTGGTGTGTTTTATTTTCGCATCCAGCAGATTTTACTCCTGTTTGTACGACTGAATTAGGAACTGTAGCGAACTATGTTCCAGAATTTCAAAAGAGAAATACAAAAGTTATTGCTCTGAGTGTAGACGGCTTAGACTCACACAAAGAGTGGATTAAAGATATCAACGAAACTCAAAATACAGAAGTTAATTTTCCAATTATTGCTGATGAAGACAAAAAAGTAGCGAATCTTTATGATATGCTCCATCCAAATGCAAGTGACAAATTTACAGTGCGTTCTGTTTTTGTTATCGGACCAGATAAAAAAATCAAATTGACTTTAACATATCCAGCTTCTACAGGAAGAAATTTTGACGAATTGCTTCGTGTAATTGACAGTTTACAATTGACTGCAAATTACAGTGTTGCGACGCCTGCAAACTGGAAAGACGGAGAAGATGTGGTTATTGCGCCAGCGATTCCAGATAGCGATATTCCAGCTAAATTTCCAAAAGGGCATACGCCAATTAAACCTTATTTGCGTTTGACTCCGCAGCCGAATAAATAATCTAAGATTCTGAGATGCTAAGTTGCTAAGATTCTAAGTTTTTAGCTAGCGTAATAAAATAAAAATGCGTTTAGATTTTCAATTTATGAGAATCTAAACGCATTTTTTAATCTCAGTACCTTAGAAGCTTAGCAACTTAGTATCTCAGAATCTTATTTAGCCGCCAACAAAGTCGCCATTCTTTTTTTATCTCCTACAACCCAGAGAATATCATTTTTCTCTAAAATTAAACTAGATTCTGGGTTTAATATACGATTTCCGTTTCGTTCAATTCCGACAACCATTCCGTCTGTTTTGGCTCTAAATTGACCGATGCTTTTTTGAATGAATTCGTCTTGCGAAACTTCCAATTGACGTAAAACAATATCGGTTTCTTCTACTTTTACAGGTGGTTCTGTTTCGTTTTGGGTTAAGAATTTTGTAAACTCAGTAATTTGGGCATCAGTTCCAATTACGCAGATTTCATCGCCAGGGAATAAACGTTCGTTTTTAGTCGGAATCGGAATTGTAACTTCTCCTCGTTTAATGTAGGCGATATTGATTCCCAATTGCTCACGAATTTTAAGTTCTTGCAAAGTTTGTCCAACCAAGTTAGATTCTTTTTTTATTTCAAAGAAAGACATGTGTCCGTCCCACGGCATTAAATTAGCATATCTTCGATCAATCTTTTTGTTTTCGCGATCGTTGAAGTTTTTCAAAAAGTGATTTTCAATTTTATGATATTGCTCGTTTAGTTTTTTAGGGAAAATTTGATACGCTCCAATTGCAATAATCAGTGCAACGAAAGCAACCAAAGGAGAGAAGAAAATATTCAATAAAAATCCGACAAAGAATAATCCAAGACTCATTCTTATCAAGATAAGCATTAAAAGTGCACCACGATATTTACGTTCTTCCCAAAGAGTTTCAACTTCATCTACTTTTACACGACGAAGCGAAAGCGCCCATAAAAATGGTGCAATTGCAACCAAAGTCAGTAAAGCGGCTAAGGTATTTCCGAATCTTGTATCGGCAACCAATGGCGCTACAAACTTAGAAGACAATAGAATAATCGCCGTAATAATAATGGTGTGAAGAATAATTTGTGTGATTGAAGAACGAAGCACAATCTGCCAAGTACTTACCGATTTAATTGCTTGGGCATTCACACTATATCGGTTAATATTTTTAACCCATTTTTTAGGCATTTTTGATTCTAAGAAGAGAGCAAAACGCTCCGAATATTTAATTAAAAATGGAGTAGTAAATGTGGTAATTGCAGATACGGCAACAATAATTGGATATAAGAAATCGCTCGTAACTTTTAAAGTCATTCCGAGAGTTGCAATAATAAACGAGAACTCTCCAATTTGTGCCAAACTCATTCCGGTTTGAACAGATTGTTTTAAAGGTTGTCCCGAAATCAAAGCTCCGATAGAAGAACTGAAAGCTTTCCCAAAAATGGTTAGTAAAGTAATTATCGCAACAGGAAGCGCGTAATTTATCAATGTTATCGGATTAATTAGCATTCCGACTGATACGAAGAATACGGCTCCAAAGAAATCTTTTACAGGCTGAATTAAATGTTCAATTTTTTCTGCCATTGTAGTTTCAGCAATAATAGATCCCATGATGAAAGCTCCTAAAGCCGGAGAAAAACCAACATTTGAAGCAAAAATTACCATCATTAAACATAACGCTAAAGAAATAATTAAAAGCATTTCGTCTGTTAAAAGATGCTTTGCTTTTTTGAAAATAGTCGGAATAATAAAAATTCCTCCTAAAAACCAGATAATTAAAAAGAAAATCAGTTTTAAAACAGATTGCAGTAAGGCAGCACCAGAAACCTGATCGCTTACCGCAATAGTTGATAATAAAACCAACATCAGAATGGCTACAATGTCTTCTACGATCAAAGCTCCGAAAACAATTCCGACGAACTTTTTTCCTTTAACTCCCAATTCATCAAAAGCTCTAATGATAATGGTTGTCGATGAAATAGAAAGTGTTGCTCCCAAGAAAATACTATCCATTTTTCCCCAGCCCATCCACTGTCCGACACAATAACCAATTACGGTCATGAATAAAATTTGTGTTATGGCGGTGACAGATGAAGTACCTCCAACCTTCATTAGTTTTTTAAAGCTGAATTCGAGACCTAAACTAAAAAGTAAAAATATAACCCCGATTTCTGCCCAAACTTCAACACTTTTCATGTCAGAGATTGAAGGGAAAAAATCAAAATGGTTTCCAGCTAAAAATCCTGCAATCAGGTAACCTAAAACCAAAGGCTGTTTCATTCTTTTAAATATTAGAACGGCAATTCCGGCAGTCATTAGGATTAACCCTAAATCACTAATTAAAGGTTGTAAATGGTGCGTAGTTTCAGCTGCGGCATTTAATGCAATCATATAAAGCGTGGTATTTTTTTAAGGGACTCAACCAGCTTTCATTAAAATGAAATTCAAAAAACTCTTATTAGCCTAAAAGAGGAGTGAAAGAATCTGGTTTTAGCCTCTGGATTTAATAAAAAAAGCTATCTCGATAAAGATAGCTTTTTTTGATAAAATATTTGGTGTTTTTCTTAAATTCCTGTGTAATTACTAGGTGTTATAGCTAATAATTCTGCTCTAACTGAATCTGAAACTTCTAAAGTTGCAATGAAATTATGAATCGCCTTTTTGTCGATTGCTTCATTAGTTCTTGTTAAACCTTTTAGAGCTTCGTACGGATTTGGATAAGCTTCACGACGTAAAATGGTCTGAATAGCTTCTGCCACAACTGCCCAGTTTCTCTCTAAATCTTCAGCAAATTTATTTTCGTTTAAAAGTAATTTGTTTAAGCCTTTTAAAGTAGCTTCAAAAGCAATAATTGTATGTCCAAAAGGTACCCCAACATTACGTAAAACAGTGCTGTCAGTTAAATCACGCTGTAATCTTGAAACAGGTAGCTTAGCTGCTAAATGTTCGAAAATAGCATTTGCAATTCCTAAGTTTCCTTCAGAATTTTCAAAATCAATTGGGTTTACTTTATGGGGCATTGCAGATGAACCAATTTCTCCTGCTTTGATTTTTTGTTTGAAATAATCCATAGAAACATACGTCCAGATATCACGATCTAAATCGATTAAAATGGTGTTGATTCTTTTTAAAGCATCAAAGAAAGCAGCAAAATGATCGTAATGCTCAATTTGAGTTGTTGGAAATGAATGTTTTAAGCCAAGATCGGTTTCAACAAATTTGTTTCCGAATTGTTTCCAGTCAATTTGTGGGTATGCTACGTGGTGCGCATTAAAGTTTCCTGTTGCTCCACCAAATTTAGCTGCAAACGGAATGTTAAACAACAAACGCATTTGTTCTTCTAAGCGCTCTACGAAAACCAAAATTTCTTTTCCTAAACGAGTAGGAGAAGCTGGTTGTCCGTGTGTACGTGCCAACATCGGAATGTCTTTCCATTCAACGCTTAATTCTTTTAATTTTGCTATTACAGCAATTAAAGTTGGCATGTAAACATCCTCAAAAGCTTCTTTTGTAGAAAGTGGAATAGCCGTATTGTTAATGTCTTGAGACGTTAATCCGAAGTGAATGAACTCTTTGTATTGAGATAAACCTAATTTTTCAAAAGCATCTTTAATAAAATATTCAACCGCTTTTACGTCGTGGTTGGTTACTTTTTCAGTTTCTTTAATCCAAAGCGCATCTTCTGTAGAGAAGTTTTTGTAGATATTTCTCAAGCTTTCAAATAAGCTAGAGTCAATACCTTGCAACTGAGGCAACGGAATTTGGCATAACGCAATGAAGTATTCCACTTCAACTAAAACGCGGTATTTTATTAAAGCTTCCTCAGAGAAGAAAGGTGCTAAATTTTGAGTTTTGTTTCTATATCTTCCATCAATTGGCGATATAGCATTCAATTCGTTTAGAGTAGTCATTGTTATGTTGTTTTTTCGAAAGGTGCAAATATAAACAGAATTTAGCGATTACAGGTAATTAAAAAGCGCATTTGTGCATTCAAATTGAATTTAATCGATCTCTTAAATCGGCAACTCCCTCCGAAGCAAATTTTGCGATTGTTTCAACTTTGTTTCTAAGATTCGGAATTGCAATTGGTTTCGGATCAATATAAAAAACTGGCGTTGTGCTTGGCGTATAAGCAATTAATCCAGCAGCGGGATAAACTTGTAACGAAGTTCCAATTACAGCAAAATAATCTGCAGTTTCTGTAATGTCAATCGCTTCTTCGAGTGCTGGAACTTCTTCGCCAAACCAAACAATATGCGGTCGCAATTGATGCCCGTTTGTATCTAAATCTCCCGTAAATAAATCTTCGGTCCAATCTAAAATTAGGTTTTTATTTTGCGTACTTCTCACTTTTAATAATTCGCCATGTAAGTGTAAAACGTTTGTACTTCCTGCGCGTTCATGAAGATCGTCAACATTTTGAGTGATAATTTGCACATCGAAATCCTTTTCCAATTCAGCCAAAATAATATGACCAAGATTAGGATTTACTTCTTTCAGTTGCTGGCGTCTTTTGTTGTAAAAATCTAGAACCAATTCTTGGTTTTTATGCCAGCCTTCTGGAGTTGCAACTTCCATTACATCATGTCCTTCCCACAAGCCATCGCTGTCACGAAAAGTTTTAATTCCGCTTTCAGCGCTGATTCCTGCTCCTGTTAAAACAACAAGTTTCTTTTTCATTTTGAGTTTTATTAAAAGATAAAAATAGTGATTTCTTTATTCAAATGTTTGGTAAATAGTAAGGATTAATGGTGATTTTTTATATAAAATAAAGGGTATTTATACTCTTTGTGTCTCGTTCTGAATTAATTAGTTTTAATGTTCATTTGCTAAAAGTGATGCTAAAATGATTTTAATTCAATTTACAGGATTATCTGGTTCGGGAAAAACGACGCTGGCAGAAAATGTCAGACATCTTTTGCTTCAAAATAATTATGAAGCCGAAATTGTAGATGGTGATGTTTACCGGCAAACAATCTCTAAAGATTTAGGGTTTTCTAAAGAAGACCGCTGTGAAAATGTAAGGCGACTTTTTAATGTTGGACGAAATCTGATTGAAGAAAAGAAAATAGTTCTCATGTCGGTTATTAATCCGTATGAAAATGTTAGAAATGAATTAAGGTCTTTTGAATTCGTGAAAACAGTATTTCTGGATTGTTCTATTTCAAATTTGATTGAAAGAGATCCGAAAGGATTGTACAAAAGAGCATTGTTGCCAGATGATGATCAAAACAAAATTAGAAGTTTTACAGGAATAAGCGATGTTTTTGAAATTCCGAAAAAAGCAGATTTAGTTTTAAAAACAGATTCTGAAACCGTTTCGGTTTCTACTGATAAACTCTACAATTTTATACTTAGCAATTTAAATCCTTAAGGTTATGAATGCTTCTTCTTGCCAACTTCCAATTTATTTTTCGATAGAAAAATTGCAAAATGATTTATTGACTTGCCAAACCAATTTGTGGACACCACATTTTAATACTTACCGATATGAAGGAAATTGGACCAGTGTTTCTTTGCGATCGCAATCGGGCTTAGAAAATGACATTCTTTCTTTTCCAGATAAAGAATACAAAAATACGCCTCTATTGGAAAGTTGTACTTACTTTAAAGAAATAGTGGATTGGTTTCAATGTGAAAAAGAAGCGGTTAGATTATTAAGACTTGGGCCAAACAGCGAAATTAAAGAGCATGTTGATAATGATACTTCGTATGAAGACGGTTTTTTCAGGATTCATGTTCCTATTATTACCAATTCGGAAGTTTATTTTTATGTAAATCATCAATTAGTTCCAATGAAAATGGGGGAGTGCTGGTATGCCAATTTTCAATTACCACATAGTGTGGAGAATAAAAGCTTAGAATCTAGAATTCACTTAACGATAGATTGCATAAGAAATGAATGGTCTGATGAATTGTTTTCTAAAATGGGTTTTGATGTGAATTATGTGCCGGAATATGAATATTCAGATGAAACGAAACGACAGATTATTGCAGAACTTTCTAAAAATCCGTCAGAAACAAATGCTAAAATTATTGCCGAACTTCAATCACAAATGAATTCATAAAATGGAAAATGTAAAAGAGCTTATTTCAAATTGGATTCCGATTAAATTGGTTGAAAAAGAGAACGAAATCTATTTCGAATGGATGTATTTCGCAGACATACCTTTTGCAGAACCTTTTTTTGAAGAAACAATTGTAAAATGTACAGGTCACAATTATAATTCGAAGGGATTTAAATTAATAAGCACGGCAGAAAATATTATTGATTGGTCTAAAGAATTAGATTCTGTCGAATTGAAAGGATTGGTTTTTCACGTATCAAGATGCGGATCTACAATGTTGAGTCAGTCTTTGGCAACTTCGCCAGAAAATATTATGGTTTCTGAAGCTCCAATTATAGATCAGATTTTAAGAAGTGATGCTTTTAATTCGGAAATAAAAACGGTTTTACTGAAATCAGTTTTGAGATTTTTAGGGCAGAAAAGATTTCCAGGACAAAAACATTTAATTATAAAATTAGATGCTTGGAGTATTTTTGAAGCTTCTTATTTGAGATCAGTTTTTCCTGAAATTCCTTTCGCTTTATTGTATAGAAATCCAGCAGAAGTTTTAAGATCGCATCAAAAAATGGCGGGAATGCATATGGTTCCTAATTTAATTCCGTCAAGTGTTTTCGGAATTACTTCTAAAGAAATAAATGAAGTAAGTTTTCAGCAGTATCAAGCTTTGGTTTTAGAAAAATATTTTCAAGGTTTTTTAGATTTTTATGAAAGAGATGAAAATATAATAATGCTTAATTATAATGACGGAATGAAAAATGTTATAGAACGATTTATAACTTTTATTGATATTAATTTTTCCGAACATGAATTAAATAAGATGTTGGAACGTCTTAAAAAACATTCTAAAAATGAAAATGCCGTTTTTACAGGAGATTCATATAAAGACGATGATTTGTCTGTGAATCTGGTTCAACTCAATGTTTTGCACGAAAAGCTGAATGCCATTTTTATTGAAGATTTAGCAGGTTGAAAAATCTTGTTGAAGCCTTCTTCTTTTATTTATTATTTTTGTGCCAAACATAAATGAAATGATTGATTTAGATTACCTCGCATTCTTAGAAAATATATTGACAGAAAATAGAAAAGCTAATTTTTTAAAAGTACTTGAAAATAGAACTAAGCATTTTACAGTTGCAGTAGAAGATGTTTTTCAGATGCACAATACAAGCGCAGTAATGCGTAGCTGTGAGGTTTTTGGAATTCAGGAATTAAATGTAATCGAGCAACGTTATGGAAAACGAATTGATAAGGAAATCGCGATGGGAGCCCAAAAATGGGTTGATATTAATCAATACGATTCAATTACGAATTGTGTTTCTACTTTAAAAAATCAAGGGTATCAGATTATTGCAACCACACCACATGAAAATGATTGTTTACTGGAAGATTTTGATATTACAAAGCCAAGCGCTTTATTTTTTGGTACAGAGCGTGATGGACTTTCACAGGAAATATTAGAAAAAGCAGATGGTTTCTTAAAAATTCCAATGGTTGGTTTTACCGAAAGTTTAAATATTTCTGTTTCGGCAGCTATTATTATTCAAAACTTAACCAACAGATTACGTAATTCAGATATTAAATGGCAATTATCTGAGGAAGAAATTTTAGAGAAACGTTTGCAATGGGCTAAAAGTTCAATTAAAGATATCAAAAGAATTGAAGCTCGTTATTTTGAGGATAATCCAAAATAAGGTTCTAAATTTTTTAGACTAAAAATCCCCGACTACATTAAGTAATCGGGGATTTATATTTAAGATTAGCTCTTTTATTAGTTAATCAGAATCCAAGTTCCAGCAGCAATTAAAGCTTCAGCTTTTTTGTACTTCATTGTTTCTGTATTTCCAGTCGCAACTTCTTGAACTACAACAGTATCGTTTCTGTTGATTTTTGGCATATCTCTAACGATAGTTTCAGTAACTTGACGTTGTTGCGTTTCTCCAGCCTCACGATTGATGCTTTCGCTGTTTGGAATTTCATCTTTACTCAATTGTAAGTTTTCTTTTTGACGAACTTCTCTTGCTTCGTGAATTTCAGGAACGTTTTGAGCAGGTAAATCACCTTTGAATAAGAATGAAATAACTTCTTTGTTAACGTTGTCCAACATTCCTCTAAACAAGTTGAAAGCTTCTAATTTGTAAATAAGCAATGGATCTTTTTGCTCGTGAACAGCCAATTGAACAGATTGTTTCAATTCGTCCATTTTACGCAAGTGTTTTTTCCAAGCTTCATCAACAATAGAAAGTGTGATGTTTTTCTCAAAATCAGCGATCAATTGAGCACCTTCGCTATCGTAAGCTTTTTTCAAGTCTGTTACAACATTCAAAGTTTTGATTCCGTCTGTAAATGGAACTACAATTCTTTCGAAATGGTTGTTTGGCTCTTCGTAAACCCCTTTGATAATTGGGAAAGCTTCTCTTGCGCTTCTTTCTGTTTTTTCAGTATAGAAAGCTAAAGCTTCTTTGTATACTTTTCCTGTAACTTCAATATCATTTAATCTTGTGAAATCGGCTTCAGAAATTGGAGACGTGATTCCGAAATAACGAATTAAATCAAATTCAAATCCTTTGAAATCATTAGCTACTTTGCTGTTGCTTACGATCAACTCGCAAGTATCATAAAGCATGTTTGCAATATCCAGTTTCAAACGCTCTCCAAACAATGCATGACGACGACGTTTGTAAACTACTTCACGTTGAGAGTTCATTACGTCATCATATTCTAATAAACGTTTACGAACACCAAAGTTGTTTTCTTCTACTTTTTTCTGAGCACGTTCGATAGATTTAGTCATCATAGAATGTTGGATAACTTCACCTTCTTTCAATCCCATTCTGTCCATTACTTTCGCAACTCTTTCAGAACCAAATAAACGCATCAAGTTATCTTCAAGAGAAACATAGAACTGAGAACTTCCTGGATCTCCTTGACGACCAGAACGACCACGTAACTGTCTGTCTACACGACGAGAATCGTGACGCTCAGTACCAACGATTGCTAAACCTCCGGCAGCTTTAACTTCTGGAGATAATTTAATATCGGTACCACGACCAGCCATGTTTGTTGCAATTGTTACAACTCCAGCTTTACCAGCTTCTTCAACGATTTGTGCCTCTTGCTTGTGCATTTTAGCATTCAATACGTTATGCGTGATTCCTCTCATTTTAAGCATACGGCTTAATAATTCTGAAATCTCTACAGAAGTTGTTCCAATCAATACTGGTCTTCCAGCTTGTGATAATTCAGTAACGTCTTCGATTACGGCATTGAATTTCTCACGAGTTGTTTTGTAGATATAA
Source organism: Flavobacterium sp. B167r (assembly GCF_056824315.1). Classification (NCBI taxonomy): domain Bacteria; kingdom Pseudomonadati; phylum Bacteroidota; class Flavobacteriia; order Flavobacteriales; family Flavobacteriaceae; genus Flavobacterium; species Flavobacterium sp. B167r. The sequence goes on along the minus strand of NZ_CP124859.1, from coordinate 5,357,554 downwards.
TCTTCTTTATCAATTCTTGAAATTCCACGGTTTGTTGGAATTTCAACAACATCCAATTTATAAATCTGCCATAACTCTCCAGCTTCTGTAACCGCTGTACCTGTCATACCTCCTAATTTGTTGTACATTCTGAAGTAATTCTGTAATGTAACTGTAGCAAATGTTTGAGTAGCAGCTTCGATTTTTACGTTTTCTTTTGCTTCGATCGCTTGGTGAAGACCGTCAGAATAACGACGTCCGTCCATAATACGACCTGTTTGCTCATCGACAATCATAATTTTGTTGTCCATGATTACATACTCAACGTCTTTTTCAAATAAAGCGTACGCTTTTAAAAGTTGAGTAAGAGTGTGGATACGCTCGCTTTTTACACCAAAATCTTGGAATAATCTTTCTTTAGCTTCAGCTTCAGCGTCTTTGTCTAATTTTTGTTTTTCAATCGCAGCGATTTCTGTTCCGATGTCTGGTAAAACGAAGAAATCAGAATCAGTATCTCCAGAAAGGTATTTAATACCATTGTCTGTCAATTCGACTTGATTGTTTTTCTCTTCAATCACAAAATACAAAGCTTCGTCCACTTTGTGCATTTCGCGATTGTTATCTTGCATGTATTGATTTTCAGTTTTTTGAAGCAATTGTTTAATTCCTTCTTCACTTAAAAATTTAATTAATGCTTTATTTTTAGGTAAACTTCTGTAAGCTCTCAATAATTGGAAACCTCCATCTTTAGTATTACCTTCTTTGATTAATTTTTTAGCTTCAGCTAAGAAACCATTCGCTAACTGACGTTGTTGTGCAACTAAGTTTTCGATTTTTGGTTTCAATTCGTTGAATTCGTGACGATCTCCTTGAGGAACTGGTCCAGAAATGATAAGCGGCGTTCTAGCATCATCAATTAATACAGAATCGACCTCATCGACAATTGCATAATTGTGTTTTCTCTGAACTAAATCGCTTGGAGAATGCGCCATGTTATCTCTTAAGTAATCAAAACCAAACTCATTGTTAGTTCCGTAAGTGATATCAGCATCGTAAGCTTTCTTTCTTTGTTCTGTACTTGGTTGGTGATTATCGATACAATCAACAGATAAACCGTGGAATTCAAATAAAGGTGCTTTCCAAGTACTATCACGTTTTGCTAAGTAGTCATTCACTGTTACTAAGTGAACTCCGTTTCCTGTCAAAGCGTTTAAGTAAAGAGGAAGGGTAGCAACCAAAGTTTTACCTTCTCCCGTTTGCATTTCGGCAACTTTACCTTCGTGCAATACCATACCACCAATTAACTGAACATCATAGTGAATCATATCCCAAGTGATATCTTTTCCGGCAGCATTCCATTTGTTAGCCCAAATTGCTTTGTCTCCCTGGATTTCAATATATGATTTTGCTGCAGAAAATTCACGGTCTTTTGGCGTTGCAGTAACTTCAATATGAGAGTTTTCTTTAAAACGGCGAGCCGTTTCTTTTACTACAGAAAACGCTTCTGGAAGAATTTCCAATAAAGTTTTTTCAGAGATTTCATATGCTTCTTTTTCAAGAGCATCTATAGCATCATAAATATCTTCTCTTTTATCGATGTCTTCAATGTTTTCTACTTCCGCTTTAAGCGAAGCAATTTTAGCATCTTTATCAGCTCTAGCTTCTTTTATTTTATCTTTAAAAAAAACGGTTCTAGCTCTTAATTCGTCGTTTGATAGACTCATTAAGGGAGCTTCGAATGTTTTAATTTTGTTTAAGTAAGGCTGTAAAGCTTTGACATCTTTCTGCGACTTATCGCCGACAAAGACTTTAATAATACTGTTTATGAAACTCATGATTTATTGTATTTCTTTATTATATATATGTATTTGAACCAAAAAAAAAGCCTCTATGATGAGAGACTTTTTCCTTTGGTTTATTTTTTAATATTCATCCTCATTCCAAAGATAATCTTCGTCTGTTGGATAATCAGGCCAAATTTCTTCCATTGATTCATATATCTCGCCTTCATCTTCGATCGACTGAAGGTTTTCTACTACTTCTAATGGAGCACCAGCTCTAATAGCGTAGTCAATAAGTTCGTCTTTGTTAGCAGGCCATGGCGCATCACTTAAATAAGATGCTAATTCTAATGTCCAATACATCTGTTATCTGTTTAGTTTGTGCAAAAATAAATTTTTTACTGAAAAAGACAAGTAATTTTTGATTTATTTTAATAAAATTTAAGAACGTCTCTATTTATTGCGGATTTTAGATTGTTGATTTTAGATTTTCGACTTGTAATAATCTAAAATCTGAACCCTAAACTCTAAAATTTACTTCCTCGGAATCCATTTCACTTCTTCCGCTTTTAAGTCAGAGGACAACTTTCGTGCCAAGACAAAAAGGTAGTCAGAAAGTCGGTTTAAGTATGTAATTGCAATTTCTGGAACGTGCTCATTATGGCTTAAATGTACCGCCAAACGTTCTGCTCTGCGACAAATACAGCGTGCTATATGACAATGTGACACGGTAGGGTGACCTCCTGGCAAAACAAAATGAGTCATTGGCGGAAGACTTTCATCCATTTTATCTATTTCGTTTTCGAGTAATTCAATATCTGAGTCAATTATGCCAAGATTTTCTAAGCGAAGTTTTCCATTTTTTAAAACTTCTTTTTCTTGTGGAGTTGCCAAAATGGCACCAACAGTAAAAAGGCGGTCTTGAATTTCTATCAAAATGGTTTTATAATGCGAATCCATTTCCTGATCACGAATCAATCCAATATAAGAATTCAATTCGTCAACAGTTCCGTAACTGTCAATCCTAATATGATCTTTCGGTACGCGAGTTCCTCCAAAAAGAGCCGTTGTCCCTTTATCGCCTGTTTTAGTATATACTTTCATTTTATTGTAGATTGTAGATTTATGATTTTAGATTTAGAGAGTAACCTAAAATCTGAAATCAGAAATCTAAAATTATTTTCTCGTGTCGCTTTCAATTAAACCGTCTCTTAGACGAATTACGCGATGTGCGTATGCAGCAATATCTTCTTCGTGAGTTACTAGAATTACGGTATTTCCTTGCGCGTGAATATCTCCGAAAAGTTTCATGATTTCTACAGAAGTTTTACTGTCTAAGTTTCCAGTTGGTTCATCGGCCAAAATAATCGAAGGTTTGTTAACCAAAGCGCGTGCAACGGCAACACGCTGACGTTGTCCTCCAGAAAGCTGATTCGGTTGGTGATCCATTCTATCGGCTAGATTAACTTGTTTTAAAACTTCAGTTGCACGAGCAATTCTCTCCGATTTTCCGTAACCGGCGTAAATCATAGGTAAGGCAACATTATCTAAAGCGGTAGTTCTAGGCAAAAGATTGAAAGTCTGAAAAACAAAACCAATTTCTTTGTTTCTAATTTCGGCCAATTCATCATCTTTCATTTGGCTGACATCTTTTCCGTTCAAAACATAATGTCCAGAAGTTGGCGTGTCCAAACAGCCTAATAAATTCATTAATGTAGATTTACCAGATCCAGAAGGTCCCATTAAAGCAACATATTCGCCTTTCTGTATCTCCAGATTTATTCCTTTTAAAACATAAACCGTTTCATTTCCCAAAATAAAATTTCGTTTGATGTCAGTTATTTTAATTAATGGTTCAGCCATTTCGTTTTACAATTTTGGATTTAAAAGTACAAAAGACTTTTTAATAATAGTGATAAGTAGATGAGAATTGGATTTTGTTACAAAAAAGCTCTTATATAAATAAGGTATAAGAATAATATGATTCTATAATAAGAAATTATTATACTTTTTTGAATTTGTTTTGCATAATTAGCATTATTAGATGTGTTTTATATTTTTAAAATGTTTTTAATTTTAAAAACGTGATAATAATGTAATTTTTTTGAATTGGATGTTTAGTAAATTTGAATATCAATAATTAAATAATCAACATTATGAAAAATATCAAAATAGCTACAGGAATTGCAGTATTAGTATTAGGGTTAACATCTTGTAAAGATGAAAAACAAGAAAAAGCTCAAAAAACAGTAGAAAATTATGTGATCTATGTTGACTCTGTAAAAAATGTTGCAGCAGCTGACTTAAAAGACAATTGGCAAAGTGTAGAGGCTGAATACGACAGAAGATCTCAGGAAGCAGAGGCTGCGTTGGCTGATATTAAAGACAATTCTGCAGCAACAGAAAAAATAAATGCAAGTAAAGCAAAGTACGAGGAATTTAAAAATGAAATTACCGCCCAATTTGCCCCTCCAGCTCCTAGTCCAAAACAATCATTAAGAGATGCTTTGTTTGGTGCAGGAAAAATTGGTGATGATATGAGTTTTAACTGGGTAAATGCCCAAAATATTCATAGCGTTTATCAGCAGTTTGTTCATACTGTAGAAAATAATAAAGACAAATATTCTAGAGAAGACTGGGATGAAATTAAATTAATGTATGAAGCTCTTGACAGCCGTAAAAATACTGTTGAAAAAGAAGGTCTAACAGCTGAAGATAACAGAAAAATTGCTGGTTTGAAAGTGAAATTTGCTCCTATGTATAAAATTAACAGAATAGGCGCAAAAGCTGAAGAAAATAAAGAAGCTAAAAACTAAGATTTTTTAGATTTTGAATTAGTTAAAAAAAAGACGATCAGAAATGATCGTCTTTTTTTATGCTCGAATTATAAAATGTTCTTTCGGCTGTTCGTATCTAAAAAATACAAATCCCCATTGAAAAGTATCAATTGTGACTTTTACTTGAGGATGATTTTTGATCATTTCCCAAGCTTCTTCCATATCTTCTGACCAATGAATGTCGTCGAAAATCCAAACAGAATCATTGTCGATTGTTGGCAGTAAAAGGTCAAAATAAGCTAAAGTTGCTTTTTTAGAATGATTTCCATCAAAATATATGAGGTTGTAATTTGTGGCTTGAATATTCTCAGAAATTAAAAAAGATTCAAACTCAGCAATTACATTTTCAACATTATTGCAATCAAATTCAGCTAATTGATTTTGGGCAACATTTGCAGTATTAGGACAGCCTTCAATTGTAACTACTTTTGCCTTCGGATTTCCTAAAGCCATAGCAGAAGTTGCCAAACCAAGCGATGTTCCTATTTCTAAAATGGTTGAAGGCTGAAAATAATTCGTAACACGAAACAATAATTCTGCTCGTTTTGGCGAAATTCCAGCTGTTTGAGCAATTTTAGAAATTTGTCTTCTATTGGATTTAAAAACTCTTGAGCCTGCTCCAAAATCAGTCACTTCAATGAAGCTTTTGTTTTCTAAAAGCGATTTTCTATATTTTTTTAGAATTGCATATTCCGGTTTTGGTTTCTTATCATAAAAACATTTTGTCAATAAATTAAAAACAAACGGCGAATGAACCGCATGTTCGTTTTTAGAATGCCAAAGAAAGTTTAGATAAGATTTTATTTGAAAAAGCATCTAGAAATATTAGTTTACTTTAATCAATTTCACATCGAAAAGAAGTACAGAACCAGCAGGTATGCCAGGAATAGATGCGCTTCCGTAACCTAAATGAGCTGGTATTAAAAGTACTCCAGATCCACCTTCTTTAAAATAAGGAATTCCTTCTGTCCATCCTTTAATCACTTGATTTAAGCCAAATGAAATTCCTGCATCTTTGCTTTGATCGAAAACTTTTCCGTCTGTAAAATAACCTTTATAAGCAACAGTTACATTTGAAGTAGCTGTAGGTTTAGCGCCATCGCCTGGGGCATTAATAATATAATAAAGGCCTGATTCGGTTTTAGTTGCAGTCAAATTATTTTTCGTTAAATAATCTGTGATTTCTTTATCATTTTCTGCCGTATAATCTTTTGGCGGAGTGGTTGGTGTTGTATCTTTTTCTGTATTGTTACAAGAGATAAATAATGTTAAAGTAAATACTGCGGCTAGTAATTTTTTCATTTGTGATGTTATTGTAAAATTAAAAATATAGTTAAGTAGTTTTGTCTCAGTCTCAGTCTCGGTTTTCAGTTTTGTTGGATCGTATGATTTTATTTTTCTAATTGCATCCAAATTTATTCGGATTGTTAATCATATAATTTATCAGTCTTCCAATTTCAAGACTTTTCATATTTAATCTGTCAAAAGTCTCTATGCTAATATATTCACACTTTAATGAAAATTCAAGCCATGTGTTTGTTTCTGAATTTTCGGCATCACTATCTGTTAATTTGCTAATAAAGTGATTTGTATATCTTCTTTTTCGATAAGATTCTGCAATATTTGCTGCAACACTTCTCGACGATCGGCGTATTTGATCTGTAAGCGAATATTTTTCTTCTTTAGGAAAAGCTTTTGATAATTCGAAAATCTCCATAGCAAGTTCAAATGACTTTTTATATGCTAATAATTCTTTATAGTCCATAATTGATTTTTTTCAAAATTAATTAAAAATAAAGAATTTTCTTTCAAAATATAAAAACTGAAAACCGCGACTGAGACTGAAAACTTAAAATTATCCTTCTATTTTTGCAGAAAGCTCAAACCAGCGTTCTTCTTTAGCGTCAATTTTATTGATGATATTTTGAAGTTCATTTGCTTTTTTCTCAATATCAGCGTCGGCTACTTTTCCGTCAGAGAATAATTGTTCGATTTTAACTTTTTCAGCTTCAAGATCTTTAATTTCTCTTTCTATTTTTTGATATTCTTTTTGTTCATTAAAACTTAAATTTCCTGTCGGATTATTTTGTTTCCAATCTTTCTTTTCGGCTTTGTTTTCTTCTTTTTGAGCAACATCGGCACTATCTTCGTAAGCTCTGAAATCTGAATAATTTCCTGGGAAATTTTCGATTTCGCCTTGTCCTCTGAAAACAAATAAATGATCCACAATTTTATCCATAAAATAACGGTCGTGCGAAACTACCAACAGACACCCTGGATAATCTAAAAGAAAACTTTCTAAAACGTTCAAAGTCACAATATCCAAATCGTTTGTTGGCTCATCGAGAATCAAGAAATTCGGATTCTGAATTAAAACGGTACACAAATACAAACGTTTTAATTCTCCACCGCTTAATTTTTCGACATAATCGTATTGTTTTTTAGCATCAAAAAGAAAGCGCTCTAATAATTGTGAAGCAGAAATAATCTTTCCTTTTGTAAGCGGAATATATTCTCCGTATTCTTTAATAATATCAATTACGCGTTGTCCCGGTTTTGGGTTAATTCCAGATTGCGTGTAGTAACCAATTTTTATGGTATCTCCTTTAACAACGCGTCCGCTGTCTGGCGGAATTGTTCCTGTCAAAAGATTTAAGAAAGTCGATTTTCCGGTTCCATTTTTACCAATAATTCCGATTCTTTCTCCACGTTGGAAATCAAAACTGAAATTATCCAGAATAACTTTGTCTTTAAATTTTTTAGAAAGTTTGTGAAGCTCAATAATTTTGCTTCCCATTCGTTCCATATTAATTTCAAGCTCGACTTTATTTTCTTTACGTCTGCTTTGTGCTTTTTCTTTAATAATATAAAAATCATCCTGACGCGATTTAGACTTGGTTGTTCTCGCTTTTGGTTGGCGGCGCATCCATTCTAATTCTTTTACAAAAAGGTTTTTAGCCTTATCAACACTAGCATTTTCAGATGTAATTCTTTCTTCTTTTTTCTGCAAATAATAAGAATAATTTCCTTTGTATTGGTATAATTTTCCGTTGTCTAGTTCAATGATTTCATTACAAACGCGTTCCAAAAAGAAACGGTCGTGCGTAACCATAAACAAAGTGATGTTTTCTTTTGCAAAATAACTTTCAAGCCATTCGATCATTTCAAGATCTAAGTGGTTGGTTGGCTCATCCAAAATCAACAAATCTGGGCGATTGATTAGAATTATAGCTAACGAAAGGCGTTTTTTCTGTCCTCCAGAAAGATTTTTTACTTTAAGTTTAAAGTCTTCCAACTTTAATTTGAACAAAATCTGTTTGTACTGCGTTTCAAAATCCCACGCATTATGCTGGTCCATTCCGTCGAAAGCTTTTTGGTAAGCTTCTTCGTCAGAAGGATTTTCTAAAGCTTTTTCATAAGCTTCAATAACTTTAAGTGTTTCGTTATCCGAAGCAAAAATACTTTCTTCGATTGTAAGTTCATCCTGAAGATTATTGTCTTGAGATAGAAATGCCATTCTGATTCCTTTTCTTAAAACAACTTGTCCAGTATCTGGCTCATCCAAACCATTAATAATGCTCATTATGGTTGTTTTTCCAGAACCATTTTTTGCAATAAAAGCGATTTTTTGATCTTTATTGATTCCAAAAGAAATGTTGTCAAAAAGGACTCTTTCGCCAAATGACTTCGATATATTTTCTACAGATAAGTAATTCACTTTGTAATTATAAGTTATAAATTATGAGTTATGTATGTTTTCTAAAACATAACTTTCTGCAAAAGTAAACTATTATCTTGCATTTGCGAATTATTTGTGGAGATACGAACTTAGAACAGAGCTCAAATCTAAATAATGAATTTGTTGTGGAGTGTTTAGAATAGGTTTTCGAACCAAAGATTCATTCGTAATAAAATAATGAAGTCCGTCTTTTGTTGCAATTCCTTCTACTTGATGAAAAGGAAGTTTTAAATCGATTCGTTTTTTATTTCCAGACAAAAAGTCCTGATTTTTAAAATCGTAAAGCAGGTATAAAAAAGGTTTTCCTACTTTGGTATAACCACACAAAGCAATTAGTTTTTTATCTTCCAAATAAGTTGCGCCCGTAACCAAACCTTTTGTGTCCAATGTCGATTTTAACTTGGCAACCTGAGATCCAGGTTCTTTTGAAAGTGAATAAATAATAGTTTTAGATGATTTCCATTGTTTAGAAAAAAGAAAGATGCTGTCTTTAGAAACTATAAAAGCTTCGCAGTCAAAATCGGTTTTGTTTGGTTTTGAAGGCGAAAAATCAGTTTGATCGGAATAAGTAAATGAAATTATTTCAATTTTTGGATTTTCTTCTAAAAATGAGCTTTTTTCAATTTTAAGAATTTTCAAATCCGTTCGATTTCCAGAATAATTATTGCCAAAATCTCCAATATATATGTGTGTGCTGTCCTGCGAGATTTCTTCCCAATCATGATTGATGGTTTGAGGAAGGATTATTTTCTTTTTGATTTTTCCTAAAGAATCCAATCCGTAAATGGCGGTGTCGTGGTCGTCGTTATGTGTCCAAAGTAAATCATTAAAATAGATTAAACCAGATGTTTCTTTAATAGAATCGCTTAGACGAATTGAGTACACAGGTTTTACTTTTTTTAAATTGTAATTATAACTGCTTTTATTTTGACTTGTTGCAATATTAAAAATTAACAAAAAAACAACTGCATATTTCATTTTGACCTTATTTCATTTTTGTGCTATAAAAATAGGTCTAATTCCTTAGAAATAGGTTGGTTTCATGCTATTGCAGACCATTTTGTCATCTTTTGGCAAATAGGAAAAATAAGTTGAAGAGGTTTTTAAATATTAATATAAGACATTTCCTTCAATTTCACTCTTTACTAATAGTTTGTTGTTTTAGTTTTGCAAAAAAAGAGAGATTATTCTTTCTTTTTTAATCTAATCAATTTTGTAATTGTTTAAGCGCTGTTTTTAGTCTGGCTCATGTGAGTTAGAATAGCGGAGCTGTGCTTAGAATAGAGGTTTAATTTAAGATGATAGTAGGAATAACTTTTAGTGCTTTTGATTTACTGCATGCTGGTCATATAAAAATGTTGGAGGAAGCAAAAGCAGAATGCGATTATTTAATTGTTGGCTTGCAAACGGATCCAACATTAGATAGACCTGAAAAAAATAGTCCAACACAAACTGTGGTCGAGAGATACATTCAGCTTAAAGGTTGCAAGTTTGTTGATGAAATTATTCCATACGCAACAGAAGTTGATTTGGAGGATATTTTGAGATCGTACAAAATTGATGTTCGTATTCTTGGAGACGAATATGAAGACAAGAATTTTACAGGAAGAGAATATTGTGAAAAGAAAGGAATTAGATTGTGCTTTAATAGGCGTGATCATCGTTTTTCAAGCAGCGGCTTAAGAAAGGAAGTTGCTGTTAAGGAGTTGGGAAGAGTTTAAATATTTTATCACTTAATAAGCTCAAAACAAATAATAATAAAATTTAAAGTTATTTATGAAGTCATATCTCTATGCAAATTTTACCGACTCGTCGATAAATTATGGAAACTATATTATTGATTTTGCTACAAAAGAATTTTTAAAAAAGCAGATTAGCTCAATAATTCATTTTACAGAATATGATTCTTTTGAAGATATGATTCCGCAAGGAGATTTTGATGGATTATTCATTCCTGGGTGTACCATGTTAACACCAGGAGAAAATAGCTCATTAAGTAACTTAAATCAAATAAGTTTTAAATCTTTTTGTCTAGCGGGTTCCCTGTGGTATTCAAAAGTTGATAAGAGTTTTTTAATTAAAAAAAGGCTTATAAAATACGCAAAGGGTGAAATGCCTAGCTTTTCAATTGCTCAAAATTTGAGTGGCATAATTGGGAGTAGAGATTCGTATACCTATAATATCTTAAAAAAGAATGGTTTTAATACGTTATACACTGGTTGTCCAACATTGTTTCTAGATAAATCTGATGTTACGGATAATAATTATGTTTTGTTCTCTTTTGGAAGAGGGGACTATTACAAACAAGTCTCAATTGGTAATTCAATAAGTGAAAAATATCGAGTAATTGGAATTTGCCATGAAGATGGTGATATGGAACGACTTATTGCTTCAGGTTGGAAGAACCCAATAGTTACTTACCATGATGATATAGAATTGTACTTGTCTTATTTTAAAAATGCTTCATATGTAATATCTGGAAGATTGCATGGAATTTTACCGTCGATTGCTTTTGGTAAAAGGTGTATGTACTTTGGAACAAATGATACCAGAACAACTATTTTACATGATATTGGAGTTCCCATTTACAGCTTAAGTGATTTAAAAAACTTCAAAGATCTATGTTGTGTCTTTGAAAACCAGAATTTATTTGGTTTTTTTAAAACTAATATGGTAAAAGTGGCTCATAGCATATTCGATAAAGAGTAGAGTTTGGTATGAATAATTTTAAACGCTTAGGGAAAAATACATTTCTTGTTTTTTTAGGAAATGCCGGAAGCAAACTTATTGGGTTTTTGATGATACCTTTCTACACTAAGTGGCTTTCGGTAGAAGAGTTTGGAACATCAGATAATATTACAATTTATGTTGGTCTTTTGTTAACCATTGTAACTTTAAGTATTTCAGATGCCATATTTGTTTTTCCTAAAGATCAGTATAAAGAAAAGCAGAAAGAATATTTAACTTCAGGTTTTTTATACTCAATCCTTTTATTAATTGTTACAGGAGGTGTTTTGTATATTATCAAGGAAATATTGTTTTTTTTTAATATGCTTCAGAGTATAGTTTTTAATGTAGGTTATATTTATTTATTAATTATATCACTCTTTTTTCAAACTTTCTTTCAGCAGTTTTCTCAAAGTCTTGGTAAAATAAAAGTATATGCGATAACAGGAATTGTTTTGACTTTATCTACTGCTTTTTTTTCATTCATTTTTATTCCTAAATATGGGCTCGAGGGTTTTTTTACAGCACAGATATTTTCTCTTCTAATAGCCGCAATCTACTCCGTAATTGGATCTGGTTCATATAAATATTTTTCAAGAAAATCTATTAATAGCAATAGATATCGTGAAATGATTAAATACTCTGTACCATTAATTCCAAATGCAATAATGTGGTGGTTAGTTGCATCATTGAATAGACCATTAATGGAAGAATATATAGGTATTTATGCTATCGGAATTTTTGCTGTAGCAAATAAAATACCGTCATTAATTAATGTTCTGTTTTCTGTATTTATGGTTTCTTGGCAAATTTCAGTTATTGAAGAATATAAAAAAGCAGATTTTGAGAAATTTTATAATAAAGTCCTAAAGTCAGTTTTTACTTTTTTAGCATTGTTTGTAATTATACTAAGTGTTTTTGGCCGACCATTAATTCAATTTATAATCGATCCTAAATTTATAGTAGCATACAAATACATTCCAATTCTTTGTTGTTCAGTTTTGTTTTCATCGGTTTCAAGTTTTGTTGGAGCCAATTTTTCGGCTTCCAGAAAGAGTAAATATTTTTTTTATTCAAGCATTTTTGGAGCTGCGGTAGCTTTAATCTTTAATTTTCTATTGATTCCTGTTTTTGGTTTGTACGGAGTTGTAATTGCAATATTATTATCTCATTTCGCCATGATGTTATCGAGAATTGTTTACTCATGGAAAGTGGTAAAAATAACAGATGTTTTATATTATATTTTACTAGTATCAATATGTTTGAGTATAGTATTAAGTCTAACATTTATTGAAAAAACAAAGGTTACTACGACTATAGTATTGGTGGGACTTGTATCATTTATTTTTCTAGCAAAAAAAGAATTCATCAAAGACTTTATGATATTAAAAAAGCTCTTTAATAAAGTGAAAATATCTAATTAATAGTCATTCATGGCAGATCTAAGTTCTTATATATTTTATATTTTTTTCTTAATGATTACTCTTTTTTTTTCAAAGAATGTGATCTTAAAAAGAATGGATGCCAACAGTATTACTCATATTGATTTTGTAAAACCTGAAATCTGGATTTTTATAGGTCTTTATACTTTCTGTGTTGGTATGAGATATAATGTTGGTAAAGATTACATTGGATACACTGAATGGTTTAGAGAACTCAGACTCACTGGACATTTTCCTGTGGATAATGATTTTGGTTTTATTTGCTTAAATCAGATTCTTGTGGCATTGAATTTTGAAAGTTATAGCTTGTTTATTGTACTGGCATTTTTGCAAATTATCTTTTTGCTGTTATTCATCAATACAGTTCCTTTTTTAAAGTCGTGATATTTCTATTTTTTCTTTACAAGCTTGCTTTTTTTTGTAAGCATGAATGCCATGAGGCAAACTCTTGCATTTTTGATATTCATGTATTGCATTCAGCTATTTAATCAAAAAAGGTATTATCGACTTATTTTATTGGGTTCTTTAGCATTGTCAATTCATAAAACAGTAATTCTAATCCTTTTTTTGTTGCCGTTTTTAAAGTTTGAATGGTTTAAAAACATAAAGATTCAAGTCATAATCCTTTTTTTGTCAGTGACTATATTGCCTATTTTTTTTTCAAATATTTTGGATTTTGTATCACCATTGATCAATTTATTAGGTTATAGCTATTACGTTGAAAATTTAGATTTTATGAAAGAAATCACCGATGATACTAAAGCGGGTGAAGGTTTTTCTATATATCTGTTTTTTTAATTGATTTGGTAATTATTCTTTTTTACAACAAATTAAAAGTAGTATACAGTCAGTATAATTTTATACAATTCTATAATCTTTTTTTTATCGGTGTAATTCTTTCTAGAATTTTTTCGGACAATTTTATTTTAGCACGAATCGCTGATTACTTCATATATTTTAGAGTTTTGATTTTGGCATTTTTAATGTTTTACATTTTTAATCTTATGAAAAATGAACATGAAAAAATAATAAAACTTCTCGGGATATTAATCATTTTAGGAATGTTCTTTTTCTATTGTAAAGCAATTTATAACAACGCAGCAGGTATTGCCCCTTTTCAATTTTATTTTAATCATGATTAAATATAGTATCATAGTTTGTACTTACAACAGATATCTTTTTTTATGTGAGACCATTTCATCTATTCTGAATGTTTTAAAAGAGCGAAATGATTTTGAGTTGCTAATTATAGATAATAATTCGTTAGACGAAACACCCTCCTTAAAAGAAAAGTATTTAGGAAATGGCAACGTAAAGTATTTTCTCGAAACTCATCAAGGACTTTCTCATGCCAGAAATAGAGGAATTAAAGAATCCTCAGGAAGTATATTGATTTATCTTGATGACGATATTGAAATTGCAGATGATTATTTTACGATCTGTGATGAAATATTCCTAAACGAGTTTATATCTATAAGTGGTGGCAAGGTAATTCCGCATAAAGTTAGCATCCCACATTGGTTGCCGCAAAAATATTACTTCTTAGTAAGTGTATACGATCTTGGTAATGACCCTAAATACGTAAAATATTTAATGGGTGGAAATTTTGCTATACGAAGACATGTTGCTTTAAAAATTGGTTTTTATGATGTCAATTTAGGAAGAAATGAGAAAAAACTTGCTGGTGGAGAAGAAATCGATTACCAAAATCGTGCATTCGAAATGGGGTATAAGATGTATTATGATCCCCAACAAAATATTCTTCACAAAATAAATGAGAAACTAAACAAGACTTATGTTCTGTCATATGCAAAAGAGTTGGGAATTTCAGAAAGAATTATAGATCAATCAACTTCAATTGCCAGAGTCGCAAAAAAAATATTTAAATCTTATCTGGCAATAATTGGCTCAGCTTTATTTAAACCTTTTTTGAAGGATGAAAAGAGAATTACTTATTTGAGAATAATTAATGAATATGGAAAAGGATATATCGAGAAAAAGGAAAATGCGAATAGGAATTGATGCCAAATGGTATTTTAATGGGCCAGCGAGTGGAAAGATGGTTATTCAGAATTTGGTCAATGAGATTTGTAAAATTGATAGTGAAAATTTTGTTTTTTATATCATTCTTGATCAAAAATATAAAGGATTTTTCCTTGATGTTGAGAGTTCTAATGTTATTATAACTTATGTTTGGAATGGAAATAATCTTTTGTCAAATGTTTTTGCCATTCCATTTATAGCAAAGAGAAACAAACTGGATGTTGTTTTATATCAAACATCAGTTTCATGTTTTGGTGGCCATAAGAAAATTGCTTACATACACGATTTAATTTATATTTCTCATCCTCAGTATTACACTTTACTCGAACGCCTTTATTTAAAACCGCTAAAATTTCTTTCTAAATTTTCAGATTTTATCATTACGGTTTCAGATTTTGAAAAATTTCGTTTTCAGCAATTAAAATTCTCAAATAAAGACGTTAAGGTTCTTCATCATGGTTTTGATCCAAAATTTAAAACGATAGACAGATTTGATTCGATTTCATTACAGGAAACTATTAACCGGCTAAACTTGCCAGATCGGTTTGTTTTGTATGTCGGAAGAATAAATACCAGAAAAAATGTGCCATCATTAATAAATGCATTTTCTATGCTCAATGAGGACATTAAACTTGTTTTGGTTGGCAATAAAGAATGGAAAACAGATGCAATTGATCCACTAATTTCAAAACTTAATTTAGCTGATAAGATAATTCAAACAGGGCCTTTGTATGGAGATGAGTTAGCGATGGTTTATGCATTAAGTACCGTGTTTTGTTTTCCTTCTTTTGAAGAAAGTTTTGGGTTGCCGCCTTTAGAAGCAATGGCTTCTGGTATTCCAGTTGTTGTTTCAAATTCTTCATCGTTACCCGAGGTTTGCAATACAGCCGCAATATATGTCAATGCTAATGCGCCAAGAGAAATAGCAAATGCCATTTCAAATTTATTGTCAGATAAAGACTTGTACAATAAACATCAACGGCTGTCTACTGAGCGAGCTAGAAACTTTTCTTGGAAAAAAACTGCAAAAAACTTGATAGAAATTTTAGAACTCAAGTATATCGATAAAGCATGATTAATACAATAATTCAGAAGCTTAAAAAAAACGAAAGTTATTCTATAGATCCTGAACTAACATTTATTGATACTTCTATCATTGTCAAACAGAAGCTATTTCAAATTCTTAGAGGTAGTCTGATAAAACCTTTTTTTAAAAATAGCAAAGGGTTGATTTTCAAAGGTAAAAATGTAAAAGTCCGGCATTTAAGCAAGATGTCGTGTGGAAGCAATTTTATTATTGAAGACAATGTATATATAAATGCGTTGTCAAAATCAGGTATCAATTTAGGATCAAATGTTACCATTCAGAGAGACTCTATTTTAGTTTGCACGGGTGTGATAAGAAGATTGGGAATCGGTATAAAGATAGGGGATAATGTAGGTATAAATGCAAGGGCTTATTTAGGAGGGCAGGGAGGAATTGAAATAGGAAAAGATGTCATAATTGGTCCAGATGTGAAGATTTTTAGTGAAAATCACAATTTCAATAGAACCGATTTAGAAATTAAGAATCAAGGAGAGAGTAGAAAAGGAGTAAAAATTGGCAATGATTGCTGGATTGGATCGGGAGCCATAATTCTTGACGGAGTAACTATAGATGAAGGATGCGTTGTTGCGGCAGGTAGTGTGGTAACAAAATCTTTCCCAGCCTTTGTTGTTGTCGGAGGGGTTCCTGCAAAAATCATTAGAAAAAGAAATTAGAAATGAAAATCGCAATTATAGGAACAAGAGGAATTCCTAACAATTATGGAGGTTTTGAACAATGTGCAGAGTATTTGGCCGAAGGATTAATAAAAAGAGGTTTTGAAGTTATTGTTTACAATTCTCATAATCATCCTTATAAAGAAAAAGAATGGAATGGTGTACAAATTGTACACTGCTATGATCCCGAAGATAAGTTAGGAATCGCTGGTCAGTTTATTTATGATTTAAATTGTATTCTAGATGTAAGGAAACGTAATTGTGATATCATTTTGCAATTAGGCTACACAAGTAGTTCTGTTTGGGGATGGCTAATGCCTAAAAAAGCCTTAGTCACAACCAATATGGACGGACTAGAATGGAAAAGGACAAAGTATTCTGCATGGGTTAAAAAATTTCTTCGTTACGCAGAATCATTAGGAGTAAAATATAGTGATCATCTAATTTCAGATTCTATAGGTATTAGAAGTTATTTAAAAAATAAATATGGTGTTGATTCAACTTACATTGCGTATGGAGCAACGGTTTTTGAAAAAAATGACATTAATGTATTGATAGACTTTAAACTAGAGCCTCAGAAGTATGATATGCTTATAGCTCGATTAGAGCCTGAGAATAGTATAGAAATCATTTTAGATGGCGTGGTTTCAGCAAATCTTTCTCGTCCGTTTTTAGTGATCGGAAATTATAAAACATCATATGGAAATTATTTAAAAGAAAAATATAAACACTACAAACAAATTCAGTTTGTAGGTGGCATTTACGATATTAATACTTTGAATAATCTTCGATATTATTCAAATATTTATTTTCATGGACATACCGTTGGAGGTACTAATCCATCACTGCTTGAAGCTATGGCATCTAATAGTTTGATTTGCGCAAACGACAATGATTTTAATCGATCAATTCTAGAAAATGATGCAGTTTATTTCAATAATAAATTTATGGTAGCAAAATACTTAGAATCTTTGAATTGCGAGGATGAGAAATTTCAGTTAATGCTACTTGAAAATAAAAAGAAAATTTTAAATGTATTTGATTGGGAGATTATAATTGATCAATATGCAAAACATTTTAATGACATAAAAATAGTTTAAAATTGTTATGAAAATTTTACAAAAGCTCTCGGATTATAGTTTTTCGCGATACTTCCAGATTTTGTTCATTCTCTCGGATATGGTTTTGTTAAATACCGCAATTGTCGTTTCTATATTATTTAAGTTTGAAAGTTTTAATCGATTTTTTTTAAAAGAAACAGAGACAATATCTTTATTGGCTAATTTAATCTGGCTTGGGCTTCTATTATATAAAGATTCTTATAGAATTATAAGAGTAGAAACCATCGAATCGATTTTAATAAGAACAATGAAGAAATTTGTTATTCACGCGGCTATTATAGCAATTTTTGTTGTTTTTCTAAAGTATTCTGATATTTCTAGGCTTCAGTTATTTTATTTTTATCTGTTTTACTTTTTATTGCTGATGATCTCACGATCTTTTTCGATGATTGTTTTAAAATATATCAGAACTAAGGGATACAATTTTAGAAATGTAATTATTGTTGGAGCCAATGAGACAGGTAAAAGCATGTGTAAAACGCTTGCTAAGAACTTAACATACGGTTATAGATTTTTAGGCTTCTTTGATGAAAAACAAAATATATCTGATTCTGTTTCCGGAAATATTTTAGGCGGATTTGACGACATTCAAAATTTTATTAGCCAACAACATGTAGATGAGATGTATGTTGCATTACATATAGATGATGTTGATGTTATCAATAAACTTATTCATATATGTGAATATCATATGGTTCGAATAAAGTTTATTCCAGATTTTCAATTGTACACAAAGTCAAGTAAGGTTGAGATTTCTTTTTATGATAATACACCTGTATTAATGTTCAGAAGAGAGCCTTTAGAAAATACGGCAAACCGATTATTTAAGAAGTTTTTTGATGTTTGTTTTTCGGCAATGGTAATCTTTTTAATATTTCCATGGTTATTTCCTATAATTTGTGCAATTATAAAAACAGAATCGCCTGGGCCAATATTTTTTAAACAAGAAAGATCAGGTAGAGATAACAAAGCATTTGCATGTTACAAATTTAGAAGTATGTATGTAAATAATTTTTCCGATCGTATTCAGGCTCACAAAGGTGATAGTCGTATAACGAGATTTGGTGCCTTTATGCGAAAAACGAGTATTGACGAATTGCCACAATTTTTTAATGTGTTTTTGGGGAACATGTCAGTAGTGGGGCCACGTCCTCATATGTTGTGTCATACCAAAGAATATACAGAATTAATCAATAATTATTTAGTTCGTCACTATGCTAAACCTGGTATCACAGGTTGGGCTCAAGTTAATGGTTATCGTGGCGAAACCAAAAAACTTATGGATATGGAAAACAGGGTAGAATGTGATATTTGGTATATAGAAAACTGGAGCTTACTATTAGATATCAAAATAATTCTTAAAACGGTTTTCAATATTTTTAAGGGAGAAAAAAATGCTTACTAATTCTTCTTTTTCAAATTAAAAATCCTTTATATTTTTTTAATGTTCTGTAAAACAATGTTTTCGTTTTATAGATGCATTATGTTTTAAATTTAGTTACAATGAAATACTACTTTAGTTTTTTTATAAAAACAGCATGCTCTTTAGCTATTATATTTTTGCTTTTTTCTTGTGCTTCAAAGCAAAATATTGTTTATTATCAAAACATTGATACTCTAAACAATCGTCAAAGTACAAATTCTTACGAAGTTAAAATTCAGCCGGATGATTTGTTAATGATAATTGTTTCGGCAGAAGATTCTGAAGCAGTTTCTCCATTTAATCTCAAAACTTATAGTGTCTCGAGTAACAGTAAACTAGATGTTGCGCGTGGCCAGGAAACAATTCAGACCTATCTGGTAGATAAAAATGGGAATATAGACTTTCCTATATTGGGAAAAATAAAAATTGGAGGATTAACCCGTACTGATGCCTTGCAATTATTGCAAACTAAAATTAGTATATATATTAAGAATCCTATTATTAATCTTCGCATAACAAATTTTAAAATTTCATTGCAAGGCGAAGTTAATTTGCCAGGAACTTATTCTATCACATCAGAAAGAGTCACATTGGTTGAAGCTTTAAGTATGGCAAAAGATTTGACGATTTATGGCAAACGAAATAATATTTTGATTATTAGAGAAGCCAATGGTGAGAAATTATTTAACAGGGTAGACATCACCAAATCGGATTTTATTAATTCACCATTTTATTATTTAGCTCAAAATGATGTGGTTTATGTTGAACCTAATAAAACAAGAGTCAATTCTTCGGCTGTTGGGCCAAATACTTCAGTAATAATATCGGCGGTTTCTATTTTAGTGTCGCTTGCTGTTCTAATCTTTAAATAAATTAAAAATGAAAAAACAAGATTTTTACAATGATGTTATTGATGATGAAAGCGAAAAAGCCAATCTTAAAGAACAGTTAGATAAATATATAGTTCATTGGCGCTGGTTTTTAATCGCTATAATAATAGGTATAAGTTTGGCATTTTTATATTTGCGCTACACCGTACCTACATATGAAGCTTCAGCATCTATTTTAGTTAAGGATGAGAAAAAAGGAGGCATTCTTTCCGAATTGTCTGCTTTTGCTGATTTAGGTTTAGGAGCAGGTATGAAAAGCAATGTTGATAATGAAATTGAAATACTAAAATCCAGAACTTTAGCAGAAAGCACTATCAAAAGGCTAAATTTAAATGTCTCTTTATTTGTTAAGGGAAATGTTATAGATAGAGATGTTTACGAACTTAGTCCGATAAAAGTGACCTTTATAAACAAATCAGTTTTATTTAAAGAATCTAAAGTTGCTTTAAATTGTAAACTTTTAACTCCACTTACATTTTCATTGGAGAGCGAAGAAGGAGAGAACGAAAAATTTATTTTATCATCACAGAAAGATTTTAAATATGGGGAACAAATTCCAACTAAGGTAGGGACTTTAATTGTCGAAAAAACAGCGTTTTATGAAAAAAATCATACCGATCGATTTGAATTAATTCGTGTAGTAATATCTCCATTAGATGATGTTACTGAGGCTTTTCGAAAAAAAATAAAGGTAGAACCGATAAATAAGACAAGTAGCGTTGTCAATATTTCAATATCCGATCCAGTAGCTCAAAAAGCTGAAAATTTTTTGGATAATATGATTGAGATATATAATGAAAATGCTGCAGATGATAAAAATTCTATTTCCGAAATTACTTCTAAATTTATTGCAAATAGATTATCATTAATTGCTCAAGAACTTGATGGCGTGGAGCAAAATGTTGAAAGTTTAAAAAAAACAAATCAACTTACAGATATTGATTCTGATGCCAAGCTCTTTGTACAAGGCTCAACAGAATATGATAAAAAGGGAGTTGAAACAGAAATTCAATTAAATGTAGTCAAATCACTGCTGGATTTTATTAAAAAAAGCACCAATTCTGATTTATTGCCCACAAATGTGATAGCAGATAACGGAGATACAAGCGGACTGATTTCTTTTTACAATCAGTTGGTTTTGGATCGTAATAGAATTTTGAAATCTGCAACACAAGAAAATCCAACAGTATTAAAATTAGATCAGCAAATAGTAGCATTAAAGTCAAATGTTGCAACAAGTTTGAGTCGGATGCAAGCTAATTTGCAAATTCAGAATCATGAAATTAAAATTCAGGAAGGTATTTTAAATAACAAAATAGGGAAAATTCCTGTTCAGGAGCGTCAGTTCAAAGTGATTGCCAGACAGCAAAAAATTAAAGAAGAGTTATATCTTTATTTATTGCAAAAAAGAGAAGAAACCGCTATTTCATTAGCCGCAACAGAACCTAATGCTCGTGTTATTGATGCTGCTAAAGCAGAAAAAAATCAGATTGCTCCAAAGGGAAAAATCATTTATTTGGCTGGAGTGCTATTAGGATTATTAGTTCCTTTTGGATTTATATATGTAGATGATATATTTGATACAAAAATTAAGAGCAAATTAGATTTAGAAGGAAAAACGCAAATTCCTTATATTGGAGATATACCAACTTGTAGTGGTAAAAATGAAATTATAAAATCAGAAAGTCGATCTAGTTCTGCGGAAGCAATACGAATTGTTAGGACGAATTTAGAATTTATGCTGAATAAGGTTTCTCCTGGGCAGGCAAAAACAATTTTTGTTACTTCTTCTTTTTCTGAAGAAGGAAAAACATTTATTGCTGTAAATCTTGCTGCTACATTTGCGTTGACTGCAAAAAAAGTTTTGCTTGTAGGAATGGACATTAGAAACCCAAAATTAGAAGAATATATGGAGCTTCCATCTTTAGGGGTGACTAATTACTTATCATCAAATGATACTAATATTCAGAACTACATTGTGAAGCACAAAGAGTATGAGAATTTCTTTGTTCTTCCTGCCGGAATAGTTCCTCCAAATCCTGCAGACTTGTTAATGAGCACAAAAGTTAAAAGTCTTTTTGAGGAACTTAAAAAACAATACGATTATATTATTGTTGATACTGCACCAGTATGCTTAGTTACCGATACTTTATTAATAACACAAAATGCTGATACATTTGCATATATAATGCGTGCAGATAAATTAAAAAAACGGATGTTGTCAGTTATAAATTCAATTTATAAAGAGAATAAATTGCCCAATATGTGCCTAATCTTAAATGATACAAATTCAACAAAAGGATACGGATACGGCTACGGAGTTAATGTCGAAAAAAAGACATGGTATAAGAGATTTTTTAATTTAAAGTAAAATAGTAAAATGTTCAATTAACAATTGAACATTTTTTTTGTCTTATCCTCAATCGTAATTCCTCAAAAAAAGAAATAATTGATTTAAAAATAACCTTCAAGTAAAATTAAAAGTACTATTTTCGTCAAAAATGTATACTAAAACTTATTTTGGTGTAAGAATTTAATGATGAAAATATTACAAGAATTATCACGAATCCGTGTTTCCCGCTATTTCAAACTCTTGTTTGTAATTTGGGATGTAATATTATTAAATACAGCCATAATACTTTCAGCATTTGCCAGATTTGGAAGTCTTGATGAACTCTTTGTGAAAGAAGAAAAAACGGTTACTTTATTAGCTAACTTAATATGGATCGGCTTACTTCTAAATAAAGATTCATACCGAATGGTGAGACTTGAACGCATAGAATCTATAGTTAGAAGAACTATTAGAAAACTTATAATACATGCTTCTTTAATTGCAATATTTGTAGTCTTTTTAAAATTTGCGGATATTTCTAGATTGCGATTACTCTATTTTTATTTGTTCTTTTTCGGAATATTATTGGTGTCTCGATATATATCGATGAAAGTACTAAAAGAAATTAGAGCCAAAGGATATAATTTTAAAAAAATTATTATTGTTGGAGCAAATGATACTGGAGAAAAAATGCGTAAAACATTAGCCAAAAATTTGACCTATGGTTACAAGTTTTTAGGTTTTTTTGATGAAAAGAATAGCGGTTCTGCTTTTCAATCACTTCCAATTACTGGCGGTTTTGAAGATATCGAAGAATTTATTGTTAAAGAGAAAGTAGACGAACTATATGTGGCTCTCCATATCGACAATGTTCAGATAATTAATAAAATAATAAAAATATGCGAACAGAATCTTGTGCGTATTAAATTTATTCCTGATTTTCAATTGTATACAAAATCAAGCAAAGTTGAGGTGGCCTTTTATGAAAATACGCCTGTTTTAATGCTTCGTCCCGAACCTTTGGAACTTCCAGCAAATAGAATTCTAAAAAAAGTTTTTGACGTTTGTTTTTCATCATTGGTTATCATTTTAATTTTTCCATGGTTATTTCCAGTAATAATGCTGATTATTAAATTCGAATCGCCGGGGCCAATATTTTTTAAGCAGCATCGTTCAGGTCGTGACAATAGAACTTTTACCTGTTTGAAATTCAGAAGCATGTATTTGAATGATCTAGCTCACGATAAGCAAGCAGGGAAAGGAGACAGCCGAATAACTAAATTCGGTGCTTTTATGCGCAAAACTAGTATAGACGAACTGCCACAGTTTTTGAATGTTCTTTTTGGGAATATGTCCGTCGTGGGACCAAGGCCCCATATGATTAATCTTGCTAAAGAATATGGCGAATTAATTGCAAACTATACAGTTAGACATTATGCGAAGCCTGGAATTACTGGTTGGGCACAAGTGAATGGATATCGTGGCGAGACAAAAAAACTTATTGATATGGAAAATAGAGTCGAATGCGATATTTGGTACATCGAAAACTGGAGTTTATTATTAGATGTCAAAATTATCGTAAGAACTCTTATGAACATTGTTCAGGGGGAAGAAAATGCCTACTAGTTTAGAATCGGAAAAACGCATTATTGGCTATAACTTCTTTTAAAGCCGAAATTTCCTTAACGTTTATTTTTTTATTAAATGAAGCTATATGGTTGCTGTGGTGAACATCAGTTCCAGTAAAATCATACAATCCTTTATTCAGAAGTTGTTCCGCTACTTTAGTAATTTCGGCGCCATAGTATCCTACAACAGCAAGCAAATTCAGTTGGAACTTGCAGCCAGCCCTTTTCAGCTTGTCATATTCATCGAAGTTTTTATGATAAAATGAATACCTTTCTGGATGAGCTAAAACAGGAATATATCCCGCAACTTGCAACTCAAAAATTATTTTGTATAGTTGTACTGGAGCATTCATGTATGACATTTCAACTAATACGTAATTGTCTTTAAGAGTAAGAAGTTTTTCTTTCTTAAAATGATTTTCAAACCAATCGTCCATAAAATATTCAGATGCCGCTTTCATGGGCACGACGATATTTTTCTCTTCTAACAATAACTTCGTTTCGTTGTATTTTGCCGTAATAATTTCTGGAGAATTATTCCAAATATAATGGCTGATATGAGGGGTTGTTATCAATTGAGAAACACCTATTTCTTGTAGCGACTGAACAAGTTTGGCTGTGTTGTCAATAGTTTTAGCTCCATCATCAATTCCTGGTAAAACATGAGAATGAATGTCTACAAAACTTCCGTCAAGAAGTTCTTTTAAAATAGGTTTTGATTTGAGAAATGATAACATGAAACAAAAATGTATAAATCAGTTTTATAACGCGCAAAAGTAATCTAGAATTCGTAACAAGACATTTTAGAATTATGTTATATTTGATTTTTAGTAAAAAATTAAAAAATTATGAAAATAAAAGAGAATCTGTTTAATCAGCGTATTATTTCTATTGATGCTATGCGTGGAATTACCATTTTTGTAATGATTTTTGTAAATGAATTGGCAAGTATTCAAAACGTACCGCAATGGATGAAGCACATGCCCGCAGATGCAGACGCCATGACTTTTGTCGATTTAGTTTTTCCTGCTTTTTTATTCATTGTTGGAATGTCTATTCCATTTGCTTTTAATGCCAGACTTATCAAAGGAGATAACCCAAAAACAATCTGGACGCACACTTTAAAAAGAGCTGTCGTGCTTATTATAATTGGCGTTTTTATGGTCAATGCCGAATATGGTTACGATGCTTCTAAAATGATAATCGCTCCTGCATTTTGGGGACTTTTAGCGTATGCGATGCCCATTCCGATTTGGAATAAATATCCTAAAGATTTTCCTCTTTGGTTAAAAAATGTACTTCAATATGGAGGGATTTTAATTCTTGTAACACTTTACTTTTTATACGTACAAGAAACAGGAGAAAGAGGAATGACGCCAAAATGGTGGGGAATTCTTGGTTTGATAGGTTGGGCGTATCTTTTTACAGTAATTTATTATTGGCTAGTTTCAGGAAATTTATGGGCAATGATTGCATTTTTAGTTTTTTCTGTCACTATGAATTCTCTTAATTTAATCGAAAACTCTTTTATTCATACTACTCCTTGGTTAAGTTTTATCGCTGGACATCTCACGCATACAACTTTAGCTTCGGCTGGAGTCGTGATTTCGCTATTATTTTTTGATCGAAAAATTAGCTTCAAAATCAATTGGGCTGTAGTTGGTTTTATTGGACTTTTTACGATAACAGCCATTTTACTTCGTCCGTATTTTGGAATTTCAAAAATAAAAGGCACACCTTCTTGGACAATGTTTTCAGCAGCAATTTGTACTGTTTTATTCTATTTTCTGTATTGGCTAATGGAGGTTAAAAAGCAAACCAAATGGAGCGAATTTTTCATGCCAGCTGCAGCAAATCCGTTATTGATTTATATTTTACCAGGCGTTATTTATTATTTCTGTAAAGTTATTAATCTTCATATTGTTCCAGGATATTTTAGAGTAGGAGTTCCAGGAATTCTCTGGTCTTTATTATTTTCTGTCATCATGCTTTTTGTGATGAAAATCTTGAATAGATATAAAATTCAGTTGCATCTTTAAGATTTAAGTTTTCAGTCGCAGTCACAGTTTTCAGTCTCAGTTGAAAAACTGAATACTGTGACTGCGACTGAACACTTAAAAAATATTCGCACAAAAATAGATTGTTATTCTTAATAAAATTCTAAATTTGTAAGAGACGGTTTTTAAAATATTGTGTGTGAATAGTTTAAAAATTAAATACATCTTAATTTTACTTTTAGTAGGATCATTTTGTCAAGCTCAAAATGATAGTACAGACGTGGGTACTCGAGATATTTTAGATGTTATTCACAGAATTTTTGATAAGCAAGATACCATTCGTCCAGAAAGAAAAAAGAAGTTAACTTTTTCTTTATTGCCTGTTCCTGTTGGAGTTAATTCTAGTACAGGTTTGGTTGTTTCTTTTCTGACGACATTTTATTTAGGCGACCCCGAAACGACAAGAATGTCTCAGGTTACTTTTTCGCCTTATTTCAGTTTTAGCAATCAATTTGTGTTTCCGATCCAGTCTTATATTTATTCGAAGGATAACAAATGGAGTCTTATTGGAGATTATCGGTATATGATTTATCCGCAGCTCACGTATGGTTTGGGCGAGCATGATTCCAAAGAAGAAATGTCAACGCTCGATTACCAGCAGTGGCGTTTTTATCAGTTTATAACGAGGCAAGTTGTTGGGAATTATCGTTTGGGAGTTGGTTTTCTTTTAGATAATTATAAAAATATTTCTGAGGAATCTTATATAGACGGCGAAACCGATTATTACCAATATATGAACGGCGATTATTCTAACGAAACTTCGTTTGGTTTTGCATTGCAAGGACTTTACGATTCGAGAGAAAATATCATTAATCCAGAAAAAGGTTTATATGTCGAAGCCGATTTTCGAATAAATACGAGCGGAGTAGAAGGTGACAAATGGCAATCTTTGTATTTTGATGCCAGAAAATACCATTCTTTCAGTAAAACCAAACATCGGGTTTGGGCTTCCAGAGCTTTTTATTGGTCAACCTTTGGCGGAAAACCTCATTATTTAGATCTTCCAAGTATTGGCTGGGATCGTGAAGGAAAAACAGGCCGTGGATTTACAAAAAATAGATATAGAAGCAACGCTTTGGTTTATTTTGAAACCGAATACAGAACCGATATAAGTCGAAACGGTTTTTTTGGAGCTGTTTTCTTTACCAATGTTTCTTCGGTTTCAAAAATAGATACCTACCAATTTAAAAAATGGAATCCTGCTGTTGGAACTGGAATTCGCATTAAATGGAACAAAAGAAACGGCAGTAATTTGGCGTTAGATTACGGAATTAGTAAAAACGATTGGTCACTTCGTTTGGGGTTATCAGAAAATTTCTAACTTCGGCCAAAATCTACAGAACCAATTATTCATGCAGTTATCGGTTGTTATTTTAAATTACAATGTGCGTTACTTTCTCGAACAATGCGTTTTAAGTGTTCAGGAAGCGATTGCAGCAATCGATGCCGAAATTATCGTAATTGATAACAATTCATCAGATGAAAGTGTTTTGATGATGAAAGAAAAATTTCCCAACGTAAAACTGATTGAAAACAAAGAGAATTTTGGTTTTCCAAAAGGTAATAATATTGGTATTCGTCAAGCGAAAGGGAAGTACATCTGTATTTTAAATCCAGATACCGTTGTTGCTGAAGATACTTTTACAAAGATTCTGGCTTTCGCCGAAAGGCAAAATAATCTCGGAATTATTGGCTGTAAATTAATTGATGGAACAGGAGAATTTCTTCCAGAAAGCAAACGCGGCATTCCAACACCTTGGGTTGCCTTCACAAAAATTTTCGGATTGTATAAAATCTTTCCTAAAAGCAAACTTTTCAATCAATATTACGCACAGCATTTAAACGAAAATGAAACTGGAAAAGTAGATATTCTCGTTGGTGCTTTCATGTTTTTAGAAAAAGAATTGTATGAGGATTTAAATGGTTTTGATGAAGATTGTTTTATGTATGCCGATGATATCGATTTGTCTTACCGTGCATTACTGAAAGAAAAGACAAATTATTACTTTCACGAAACTACCGTTTTACATTATAAAGGAGAAAGTACAATAAAAGACGAAAAATATATGATGCGCTTTCAAGAAGCGATGAATTTCTTTTATAAGAAGCATTTTAAGAAATCATTGTTTTTTAGTTTTTTCATTCAAACAGGAACTTGGTTTTTTTCTTTTGTGAAAATGTTTCAAGGTAAAACGAGAATAAAATCGAATCCAGAAACATACGTTTTTTATTCTTTAAATGAAGATTTGTCTCAAAAATTAGCTTTAACTTTAAAAAATAAAGTCCGCTTTTTAAAAATCCCGAAAGAAAAAATGGTAAATTCGTGCCTGATTTTTAAGGGAAAAAAGGTCGAAATCATTTTAGATAATCAATACATTTCATTCAAAAAATGTATCGAAATCATAGAAACTATTAAAGATAAGAGTATTACTTTTAAAATTTTACCAAAAAGCACTCATTTTATTATTGGAAGTAATTCCAGAAATGACAGGGGGCAAATTGTAAAAATCGAGTAAAAAATTATATTAAATGAAATTTATATTTAAAATATTCGTTAATTTCGCAATCTGAAAATCAAAAACATCTTTTAGATTAACAATATGGCAAGATTTGAATTAAAGCTTCCTAAAATGGGAGAAAGCGTCGCTGAAGCAACCATTACTAATTGGTTGAAAGAAGTTGGAGACAAAATTGAGGCTGATGAAGCCGTACTCGAAATTGCAACAGATAAAGTTGACAGCGAAGTGCCTAGCGAAGTATCAGGAATTTTAGTTGAGCAATTGTTTGGTAAAGATGATTTAGTGCAAGTAGGGCAAACTATTGCTATTATTGAAACTGAAGGAGGCGATGCGCCAACTGCAGCAATAAATAAAGCTGAAGACGTTTCTGCTCCTGCCGAAGCTGCTGAAATTGAAAAAACAATTGAAGCAGTTAAAGAAACTGTAACAACTTCTCAGGATTTCTCAAGTTCAGATAAATTCTTTTCTCCATTGGTGAAAAATATTGCAAAAGAAGAAGCAGTTTCTCTAAATGAACTTGAAAACATTACGGGTTCTGGAAAAGATGGACGCGTAACAAAAGAAGATATTTTAAAATATGTAGAAGACCGCAAGTCAGGTGCTGTTCAAGCTCCTCAAGCAGTTGAAGCAACTCCGAAAGTGGTTGTTGAAACTCCTAAAGCGGAAACTCCAAAAGTTGAAGCTCCTAAGGCTGTTGAGCCAGTTGCTCAGAAAAGCCAGCAAGCAGTTCCAGTTTCTGTAAATGGTGGTGATGAAATTGTTGAAATGGATAGGATGCGTAAACTGATTTCAGGTTACATGGTAGCTTCAGTTCAGACTTCTGCTCACGTACAGTCTTTTATTGAAGTAGATGTAACTAATATTGTAAAATGGAGAGATAAAGTAAAGGCAGCTTTCGAAAAAAGAGAAGGCGAGAAATTGACTTTTACTCCAATTATGATGGAAGCTGTTGCAAAAGCTTTAAAAGATTTTCCAGGAATGAATATTTCTGTAGATGGAGATTATATCATTAAAAAGAAAAATATCAATTTAGGAATGGCAGCAGCATTGCCAAACGGAAATTTAATTGTTCCTGTAATTAAAAATGCAGATCAGTTGAATTTGGTTGGAATGGCAAAAGCGGTTAACGATCTAGGAAACCGTGCAAAAACTGGAAAACTAAAACCAGACGATACTCAAGGCGGAACTTACACAGTAACAAACGTTGGTACTTTTGGAAGTGTTTTCGGAACGCCAATTATCAATCAGCCTCAAGTTGGTATTCTTGCACTTGGAGCAATTCGTAAAGTTCCTGCGGTTATCGAAACTCCAGAAGGAGATTTTATCGGAATTCGCCAAAAAATGTTCTTGTCTCACTCTTACGATCATAGGGTTGTTGATGGTGCATTAGGAGGAAGTTTTGTGAAAAGAGTAGCAGAATATTTAGAAGCTTTTGATGTAGATAGAGATTTCTAAAATCAATAAAAAATAAATCCAAATCCGATAGGTTCTAAAACTTGTCGGATTTTTTTTGTTTTGTAAGAAAAGAATTAAGAGGAAGCGCGTAATCTTGCTCTAGGCATATTTTTGAAAAGTTAAAATCACAATTTGAAAGCTTTTTTCGACAAAAAAAATCAGAATAAGGGAATATATTCGGCTTTAAAAATTACATTTGTAGACTTATAAAAATTAGAAATGGAATTAAAACTAAACAAGCCAATTTGCTTTTTTGATCTCGAAACAACGGGAATTGATATCGGTAAAGATAGAATCGTAGAAATTTCAATATTCAAAGTTTTTCCTAACGGAAACAAAGAAAGTAAAACTTGGTTGGTTAATCCAACAATTCCAATTCCTCCGCAGACAACTGCAGTTCATGGTATCACAGACGAAAAAGTGGCTAATGAGCCAACCTTCGTAGAACTTGCTCCGCACATTCATAACATGATTAAAGATAGTGATCTTGGTGGTTTTAACTCAGATCGTTTTGATATCCCGCTTCTGGCAGAAGAATTGCTTCGTGCTGGTGTCGATTTTGATATGAAAAACAAGGTTTCTGTAGATGTGCAGACTATTTTTCATAAAATGGAAGAACGTACTTTGAGTGCGGCTTTAAAATTTTACTGCGGAAAAACTTTAGACAATGCGCATTCGGCGGAAGCTGATACGATGGCAACTTACGAAATCCTGAAAGCGCAGTTGGATCGTTATCCAGAATTGGAAAACGATATGAAGTCATTGTCTGAGTTTACAACTCGTAAAAAAATCGCCGATTTTGCCGGAATGATTGCTTTTGATAAAGATGACGAAGAAATTTTTACTTTTGGAAAACACAAAGGCGCAAAAGTGCTAAAAGTGTTGGAAACGGAACCAGGCTATTTTAGCTGGATCCAAAATGCTGATTTTCCTTTGTACACCAAAAAAGTTTTAACAGCAATTAAATTAAGAAAATTAAACACAAAATAAGTTTTCAGTCGCAGTGGCAGTATTCAGTTTAAGTTGAGACTGTTTAATTGTTTTGTGGACTGTGACTGAAAACTGTGACTGAAAACTAATAGAATGAAAATTATCTGTGTCGGCAGGAATTATGCCAATCATATAGAAGAATTGAAAAACGAACGCCCAAGTGAGCCAGTTGTTTTTATGAAACCTGATTCTGCGGTTTTGTTGAAACAGCATCCGTTTGTTATTCCAGAATTTTCCGAAGATGTTCATCATGAAGTCGAAATAATCGTAAAGATTAATAAAGTTGGAAAGTATATTGAGCCAAAATTTGCTCATAAATACTACGATGAAATTAGTGTCGGAATCGATTTTACAGCACGAGATCTTCAAAGCAAATTAAAAGAAAAAGGACTTCCGTGGGAAAAAGCCAAGGCATTTGACGGTTCGGCGGTTATTGGTGATTTTTTACCAAAAACTGATTTTGTTTCTATGGAAAATCTTAATTTTGAATTAAGAAGCAATTCAGAAACAGTTCAAAAAGGAAACTCGAGTATGATGCTTTGGAATATAGATGAATTAATATCTCATGTGTCTCAGTTTTTTACATTAAAAATTGGAGATATTATTTTTACAGGAACGCCGGCTGGCGTTGCAGCTGTAAAACCAAATGATGTTTTAGAAGGCTTTTTAGAAGATAAAAAATTATTCAGAATACAAGTAAAATAATGGCTTTAAAATACAACCTTTCGAAAGTCTATGCGCTTTCAGATAACGATCCTGAATTTGTAAATCAGATTTTAACTTTATTTGTTACAGAAGTACCAGAAGATTTGAAACAAATCAAAGAAGGAATAAAAAAGAAAGATCATAAATATGCCTATTCGTACGCACACAAAATAAAGCCAACATTAGATTTAATGGGATTAAATGTGGCTTTTGAAGAAATCTTGCAGGTAGAAGCGTGGACAAAAGCTGAAGGCAAGAAAAAAGATATTATCGAAACTTTTAAAAGTATCAAAATACAAGTAAAAGAAGCGATTAAAGAAATAAAAAAAGACTTTGATCTTTAATTTGAAATTTGACTTATTCCTACTTTGTTTAAATTAAGGAATAAGTCAAAATCATTTTTAAATTTTGTAAGCGGCTTATAGTTTGTAAAAGCTGTTACTATTTTTCTTCAAAACAAAATTTAAATTTTCTACTTATAAATTACTGGCTTGCTTGATGTAAGCAAAATACATTTCACGATATGAAAGCAGCAATTATTACAATTGGAGATGAAATCTTAATTGGACAGATCGTTGACACAAATTCAGCTTTTATCGCTAAATCACTTGATAGGATAGGAGTTGAGGTAGTAGAAATGCTATCGATAAGCGATGATAAAAAACATATTTTAGATACTTTTTTGCAATTGCAAAACACAGTAGATGTTGTAATTGTAACTGGTGGACTAGGTCCGACAAAAGATGATGTTACCAAGAAAACATTCTGCGAATACTTTAATGATGAGTTAGTTGTAGATCAAAAAGTTTTGGCGCATGTGACAGAATTGATTGAAGGTTTTTACAAAAGGCCAATATCTCAATTAAACAAAGATCAAGCTCTCGTTCCGTCAACTTGTACTGTTCTGCACAATAAAGTAGGTACGGCGCCAGGAATGTGGATGAAAAAAGAGGATACGGTATTTATTTCGCTTCCGGGAGTTCCTTACGAAATGAAATATTTGGTAGAAGAAGAAATAATTCCGAAAATCGTTCGCGAATACAAACGTCCTTATATTATCCATAAAACGATTTTGACTTATGGTCAGGGAGAAAGTTTAGTTGCAGAGCGTATTGAGCAATGGGAAAATAATCTTCCAGAATTTATAAAATTAGCCTATCTGCCAAATCCAGGACGAGTTCGTTTGCGTTTAACCGCCCGAGGAACCAATAAAGAAGAGTTAGAAGACGCAATAGAATCTAATGTTAAATCATTAGATGCGATAATTCACGATATAATTGTCGGTTACGAAGAAAATGAAACAATAGAAACAGTAATAGGGAAATTGCTTTCTAAACAAAATAAAACCATCTCAACGGCAGAAAGTTGTACCGGAGGAAGAATTGCTTCTTTATTATCAGCTATTCCGGGTTCGTCAAATTATTTTAAAGGAAGTGTTGTCTCTTATGCAACAGAAGCAAAAGTGAATGTTTTGGGGATTTCTCAAGATTTAATAGACGAATTTTCTGTTGTGAGCGCTGAGGTCGCGTCGGCTATGGCTTTGAGTGTTAAAGATTTGCTGAAAACAGACTATGCGCTTGCTACGACGGGCAATGCGGGACCTTCGAAAGGAGATTCTGATGCGGAAATCGGCACTATTTTTATTGCTTTAGCAACGCCAACTGAAGTAATTGTTGAAGAATTTAGCTTCGGACAACCGCGTGAAAAAGTGATAGATAGGGCATCGGTTAAGAGTTTAGAAATATTACAGAAAGAAATTTTAAAAATTGTGCAATAATTTTTTGCACCAATGGTTTATTTTTCTTTTCTTTGCACCCTGATTTTGAATAACGATAAAAGATAAGTATAATGTCAAGAGTTTGTGACCTTACAGGTAAAAGAGCGATGGTAGGAAATAACGTTTCTCACGCTATGAACAAAACTAAGAGAAAGTTTTCTGTAAACTTAGTTAAAAAGCGTTTTTATCTTCCAGAAGAAGATAGATGGATTACTCTTAGAGTAGCAGCATCTACGATAAAAACAATTAATAAAAATGGAATCACTGCTGTTTTGAAAAAAGCACAGTCAGAAGGATTTATCAAATAATCTTTTCCTAAATAAATATATAGCAAGATGGCAAAGAAAGGTAATAGAATCCAAGTAATTTTAGAATGTACTGAGCACAAAACTTCTGGTGTTTCTGGTACTTCTAGATATATTACAACTAAGAACAAAAAAAATACTCCAGACAGATTAGAGATTAAAAAATTTAATCCAATCTTAAAAAGAGTAACTGTTCACAAAGAAATTAAGTAATAATTAGAGATTTTGTTTAAATCTCAAATGGTTTTTCATTTGAAGATTTAATGAATTTCAAATAACATTTGAATCATGGCAAAGAAAACCGTAGCATCGTTACAAACATCTTCTAAGAGATTATCAAAAGCCATTAAAATGGTAAAATCTCCTAAAACTGGTGCATATACATTCGTAGAATCTATTATGGCTCCTGAAGAAGTTGATGAATTCTTGAAAAAGAAATAATTACATTTACATTATATAGAAAAGCTACTTTCATTCGGAAGTAGCTTTTTTATTACCTATATTTGTCTAAAAATTTAAAGAATCGTAACAATTGGCCTTTTTTTGAAAAACAATTGCGCTTTCTTTAAAGATTTTGATTTCTTGCTTGGAAATCGAGAAATCAAGTAAATCTAAATAATCTACAAAAATGAGTTTTTTTAAAAAATTATTCTCTACCGAAAAAAAAGAGACTTTAGACAAAGGTCTTGAAAAAACGAAAACTACTTTTTTCTCGAAGTTAAGCAAAGCTGTTGCAGGGAAATCTAAAGTTGATGATGATGTTTTAGATAATCTGGAGGAAGTTCTTGTGGCTTCGGATGTGGGAGTAGATACTACTTTAAAAATTATTTCAAGAATTGAAAAACGTGTTGCTGAAGATAAATATCTAGGAACGGAAGAACTAAATCAGATTCTTCGCGATGAAATAGGTGCTTTATTGTCTGAAACAAATACAGGTGAAGCAACAGAATTTGAAATTCCGAAAGATAAAAAGCCTTATGTTTTAATGGTTGTTGGGGTAAATGGAGTTGGGAAAACTACAACGATCGGTAAATTGGCTTATCAATTTAAAAAAGCAGGCCATAAAGTGGTTTTAGGAGCGGCAGATACATTTCGTGCAGCGGCAATTGATCAGTTGCAAGTTTGGGCGGATCGTGTAGGTGTGCCAATTGTAAGACAAAATATGGGAAGCGATCCAGCTTCTGTAGCTTTTGATACGTTGCAGTCTGCTGTAGCTCAAAATGCAGATGTTGTGATTATTGATACAGCTGGACGTCTTCATAATAAAATCAACTTAATGAATGAGTTGACAAAAGTAAAACGTGTAATGCAGAAAGTAGTTGCTGATGCTCCTCACGATGTGCTTTTGGTTTTGGATGGCTCTACAGGACAAAATGCTTTTGAACAAGCAAAACAATTTACAGCGGCGACTGAAGTTACTTCACTTGCTGTAACTAAATTGGACGGAACTGCAAAAGGTGGAGTTGTAATTGGTATTTCAGATCAATTTCAAATTCCTGTAAAATATATAGGTGTTGGCGAAGGAATTGAAGATTTGCAAGTCTTCAATAAATATGAATTTGTTGATAGTTTCTTTAAGTAATTGATAATGAAAAATATATCAGCTATTACGTTCTATTTTGCCAGTGTAGTATGTTTTGTTTTTGCAAACTTGTTGAAAGATGCAAATCTTTCCGTTTACTATATTTTGCTGGTGGCTGGAATTATTTTATTCTTTTTAGGAGTTATTAAAAGAATAAAAACGAATCGATAATTTATTTCTGAAAATATATTGAGTTTTAAGCAAGAAGTTTTTGCTTAAAACTCATTTTTTTTAAATATTATTAATCTCATTTTGTTCGAGATTTTTTATTTCTTTTGATGATTATAAGATTATCTTTGTAGTCCGAGAAAATTTCTTTTGAAAATGAGAACCCTAGCCCTGATGGGAGCGGCATCCTTTTGCTTTTTTCTTTAAAAAGCAAAAGATACAGCGGACAGCAGGAACCAGCTCCTAATTCTTCGACTTCATTCAGATTAAAAAGAATAAATTTTAAATAACTTTATTTATGAAAAACACTTTTATAGTTTTGTTTTGTTCGCTTTTATTTGCGAGCTGTAAACAGGAAGTAAAACCTGCAGATATTGCTAAGTTAAATGGCTATTGGGAAATTGAAAAAGTGGTTTTTGAGAAAGGTGAAGAGAAGGAATATAAAATGAATGAGACTTTTGATTTTTTTGAAATCAAAAATAATAAAGGTGTTCGAACGAAGGTAATGCCACAGTTTGACGGAACGTTTTTAACAACGGATACTTTTGAGAATGTTTCGGTTCGTTTTGCTGGAGAGCAGGTTTTCTTAGATTATAAAACGAAGTATGCAAAATGGAGTGAAGAAATTATTTCACTTTCTGATGACAAATTGGCGGTTAAGAACTCACAAAAAATAGAATATCATTATAAAAAAGCTGGACCTGTAAATCTTCTGAACGATGGCGAAAAGACTAAATAACGAAAGTACGATTAGTGCTGTTTTACAGCAGATTATTCAAGTGAATAAATTGCAACCAGGCATGGATCAAATTGATGTACGTGATGCTTGGAAAAATCTTATGGGAAGTGGTGTAAACACTTACACAAGAAACGTTGTTCTTAAAGGCAGTACGCTTTACGTAGAATTGGGCTCTTCTGTTCTGCGTGAAGAATTAACTCACGGAAAATATAAGATTGTAAAAATGATCAATGAAGAACTAGGACGTGAGGTGGTGAAAGATGTGGTGCTTCGCTGATTTTAGATTTTAGATTTTAGATTTTAGATTTTAGATTTTTCATATAAAAAAAATCCATCTGCACGCAGATGGATTTTTTTGTTTTTGATATTAAGTCAGTAATCTAAAATCTGAACTCTAAAATCATAAATTAGAATTGCTCTCTTCCTGCAAAGTGGAATGCGCTTTCGATAGCAGCGTTTTCGTCGCTGTCAGAACCGTGAACTGCATTTTCTCCGATTGAAGTAGCGTATGCTTTACGAATAGTTCCTTCAGCAGCTTCAGCTGGGTTTGTAGCACCAATTAAAGTTCTGAAATCTTCTACTGCGTTGTCTTTTTCTAAAATTGCAGCAACAATTGGTCCGCGAGACATGAATTCAACTAATTCTCCGTAGAAAGGTCTTTCTGCGTGAACTGCATAAAATGCTTTAGCATCAGCTACAGTTAATTGAGTTAATTTTAATGAAACGATTTTGAAACCGCCATTAGTAATCATTGCTAAGATATTCCCGATGTGTCCGTTTGCAACAGCATCTGGTTTAATCATTGTAAAAGTTCTATTTGTTGCCATTTTGTGTTTTTATTAAATTTTGTGCAAAAGTATACTTTTTTTATGAATTGATTTTAATAAATTCATAATTAAAACACTTTTGAATTATTTTAGGCTAATATTTTTTTTAAACCATATAAGTGATCTTGAAAAACACTTTAGATTTGAAAGATGCTTTTTTGCGTAATTATTTAAATGAACTTATATTACTTATATGGTAGAAATTTATACTTTAAAAATGAGTTTGTTTCTGTAGAATATCCATAATATGAATGTCCAGATTGCAACGTATATTAATGCGCCTGCTAAAGAAGCTGTCATTGGGTTACTGAAAAATGGCGCAATTCCGAAACGATATAAATAATCTAATAGATTAATCTGTTCACCAGCAAGTAATGGATGCTGAAAACGAATCATTACCAAAGCTTGCGGAATAATCTGTGAAGCGAAGAAGACTATCATCGGGTTTACTCCCCAAATAACGAATAATTTAAAGCCTTTTTTGTATTCCTTAATGTCAATGATGTAATATAAAACTGTTAAGCAAACAGTTGCTAATCCTGTTGTATATAAAACATAACTGCTTGTCCAAATTGATTTGTTTATAGGGAAAACCAAATCCCAGATTAATCCGAAAAAGATAAGAACCGTACCAATTCTGCCCATTGTAAAGGCTTTTTGAATTTTGGTTATATTAAGCAATAAAATTTGCCCGATAAATAAACCGATAATTCCGTTTACGATTGATGGCAATGTGCTTAAAATTCCTTCTGGATCCCAAGTGTTGGTTTCGTGATAAATGTGGCCTTTTAAGAAAATACTATCGACCCATGCGGCTAAATTGGTGCCTCTTTCTAAATTAGCTTCTCCAAACGCAGGAACAGGAATTAAAGTCATAACTGCCCAATATCCTAACAGTAAAACAGCTCCTGTAATAATTTGAGTTTTTCGAGATGTTTTCAAGTACAAAAGAGAAACCACAAAATATACGACTGCAATACGCTGTAAAACCCCAGGAAGACGAACATCTTGATAATTTTCGAATCCGCCGTAGGCTAAAATGAGATAAATGGCTAGAATGCTAAAAGCGAAAATGTTTTTTAAACGTGTGCTGAAATTTCCCATTAAAGCATACCCAACTGCAAAAGTGATAATTAATCTCCCAATTAAAAGTGGAATTCCGTCTAATCCGAAAAGTTGGATTTTTCCGAAGAAATTAAAGAAAATCCCCAAGCACAACATTCTTAAAGAACGAATCAAGATTTTGTTGAAAGTGGTTTCGTCGTACTTTTTGTCTGGCATTGCAAGCGGCACGGCGACTCCCATTATAAAAATGAAAAACGGAAATACAAGATCGGTTGGTGTACAGCCATTCCAATGAGCGTGTAAAAGAGGCGGATAAACATTTCCCCAATCACCGGGATTGTTTACAATAGTCATCAATAGAATTGTCAGTCCGCGAAAGACATCAAGCGAAATTAGGCGTTCTCTTACCATTAGGTTAGTTAGTTAATAGGTTATAAAATATAATTCTATTTGGTTTGAGAGAGTAATGATTTAGGAAATGTGCTGGTTATTTGTTCCTAAATCATCACTTTATAATTTCTAAAGATAATTATTTTAGATTATTATGATGTCAAAATTGTGTTCTAAAGGTTTTAATTTTTGAATTAAAAGCGGAATCAATTGTTCACCTTTTTCTAAATAAAATTCAGAAAAATTGGCTTGACGTTCTTGAAGGCTATTATTTGGAAATAATTCACATTGCAAATCTGTAACGCGTTCCAATTGATCTGCCAGTTTTCTTTTTTGTGCTTTTAATAAACGTTTCTCTAGATTTTCTAGACCTTTCTTTTGCTTTACTTCTTGTGCTTTAACTGCTCCAGAAAAAGATTTATCGGTCTTTTCTGCTAATTCAAAAAGATAAGCAAACTGTTTTTCAAGCGCTTCTCTTTGAGGAGTTAAATCAATTGGAAATGGAGAAAGTTTATGCGTAATCTCGTTAACCAAATTATCGGATTTGCTGAATAAATCTTTCCAAGTTAAATTCAAATTATCGGCTTTTTTAACTTGTTTTTCAGTTGCCAAAAGAACTGAATTTCGGACTAATAATATTGGGAAAGTAATATTTACGGCTTCAAAGAAAGCTTTTAATTCTA
The DNA here is from genome assembly GCF_056824315.1 of Flavobacterium sp. B167r. NCBI lineage: Bacteria > Pseudomonadati > Bacteroidota > Flavobacteriia > Flavobacteriales > Flavobacteriaceae > Flavobacterium > Flavobacterium sp. B167r. Next base: position 5,318,589 of record NZ_CP124859.1, on the reverse strand, counting down.
ACCAATACGCAATTTCTCCGCCTCCGCCAATGTAGCAAAGATTTGGAAGAATAATTTCCTGATACAACGGACGCATAATCACGTTCGGGCTGAATTTTTCAGGATTGCTTTCTAGTAATTTGAAAATTTCATCTTTTGAAAATGAGATTTTTGTGTTGTTTACAAAGTATTTGTCATTTTCAAAAATGATTCTTTCGCGAAGTTTATCTTCAATATAAAATAAATTAATCTCACGCGGATTTACTTGAACCGTATAAGCAGAAAGTTTTTCAATAGATTTTTGAACTTCTTTAAACGAAGTCTGATTTTCTAGTTCTTCTTTCACAAACGGAATAAAAGCACGTTTCAAATCAGCATCGTCTGCATCTATAATTAATAAGCCGTAATTTGCGAAAAGCGTATTGGCTAAATAACGAGTCGCATCAGCTAGAGTTGAATGTTTTAAATAAGCATCTTCAAAAAGCTTTTTGAGCGAATTTGCATTGGTGCTTGAACCTAATTCTTGAGAATAAATTTCAAACAAATCTTCTAAACCTTCAGTTGAAAGTCTTCCGACAGGCCCTGTGCTTTCAGCATTCCAACGGATTTTTTTTCCTTTAAAATTAAAATAATTAATTTCTTCAAAATCGTGATCTTCCGTAGCCATCCAATAAACTGGAACGAAATTGTATGAAGGATATTTCGATTTTAATTCTTTAGTTAAATTAATTGTAGAAATGATTTTATATAAAAAATACAGCGGTCCGCTAAACAGATTTAGCTGATGTCCAGTTGTAACTGTAAATGTGTTTTCTAATGCTAAAAGCGAGATGTTTTGTTTGGTTAAATCTGAAGCTTCAATATTTTGATATTGCTTTTGCAACGTTTCAACCAATGCAGTTCTATTGTTATGATCAAAATTAGCCGATTTTTCAGCTATTTGTTTTTCGAAATTTTCTAGGCTTGGAAAATTATTGTACAGCGGTTTTAACTCTGGTTTTTGATCTAAATAATCTTGCATTAATTTAGAGAAATATCCAGAAGATTGAAAGCTGATACAGTCGGTAGGCATAATTTTAAATTTATTTTTGACAGCTGTAAATTTAATGAAAATATATAGTTTAAAACGCTATTAACAATTGCTTAAGAATTGATTTTTTATTTTTATTTTAAAATGCCTACAATCAAGTTTTTATACTGAATTAGAATTCGTTGTTTTTAAATGGAAAACACATTGAATTTGTTAAAAAATGAGAAGTGTTTTAAAACTAATTCTCTTAAAGGTGAATTATTAACAATGAAACTATATTTTTGTAATCAAAAAAAAAGTTATATCCGTTTTACATGAAAACTAACCCAAATAAAAAGAACTCTTTAAAACACGTTCTTTTTGGAAGCCTTATTGGCACCACAATCGAGTTTTTTGATTTTTATATTTATGCCAATGCAGCCGTATTGGTTTTTCCTCAATTATTTTTCCCGAGTTCAGATTCGACAATGGCGACTCTGGAATCTTTAGCAACTTTTTCAATTGCCTTTTTATCGCGTCCTTTAGGTTCTGCATTTTTTGGACATTATGGAGATAAGATCGGACGTAAATTTACTCTTGTTGCCGCTTTATTGACGATGGGAATCTCGACAGTAACAATTGGATTCTTGCCAAGTTATGCCAGTATTGGTGTAGCAGCGCCTTTATTATTAATGCTTTGCCGATTCGGACAAGGTGTTGGTCTAGGAGGCGAGTGGGGAGGAGCTGTTTTATTGGCGATAGAAAACGCACCGCCAAACAAACGTGCTTGGTACGGAATGTTTCCGCAATTGGGTGCTCCAATCGGATTATTGCTTTCAGGTGGAACTTTCCTATTATTGACCGATTCTATGAGCAATGAAGATTTTATGAATTATGGTTGGAGAATTCCTTTTATTGCAAGTTCATTATTAGTTGCTGTTGGTTTTTATATCAGAACTAAAATTACGGAAACACCTTCATTTGAAAATGCTAAAAAGCATGAAGAAGAAGTAAAAGTTCCATTTTTAGAATTAGTAAAATCGTATAAAAATCAGTTGATTTTTGGAACATTTGCCGCTATTACAACATTCTTGGTTTTCTATTTAATGACCGTATTTACTTTAAGCTGGGCAACTTCAGATTTAGGAATTGTGAAAAGAGACGGACTATTGATACAATTATTTTCGGTTTTGTTTTTTGCGATTTTTGTTCCAGTTTCAGCTGTTGTGGCAGATAAAATTGGCCGTCGTAAAATGCTTATTGCGGCAACTGCAGCGATTGCGGTTTTCGGATTTTTCTTTTCTTATTTTTTAAGTGAAGGAAATATCACTTTCGTTACTATTTTTGCTTGTATCGGAATGTCTCTGATGGGATTTACTTACGGACCTTTGGGAACTTTTTTATCAGAATTATTTCCAACAAATGTTCGTTATTCAGGTGCATCATTAACATTCAATATGGCAGGAATTTTAGGAGCTGCTTTTGCTCCAATGATTGCAATTTGGTTGGCCAAAACCTATGATGTGAGCTATGTAGGGTACTATTTGCTTGCCGCAGCACTTATTTCTTTAGTTTCATTTTTTGTGATTAGCAAAGATGAACATAAGTTTTAATTGACTTTATAATTAAAATATAGATTATTGATCTAAAAAACCTTAAAGAATGAATTTCTTTAAGGTTTTTTATGTTTAAAAGACATAGATTGAGTCTTCAAAAATCTTTTCGCCGAAAAATCCACAATAACGCGTATTTTTGCAAAAAAATAATTCCCTTTTGAAAACGAAACTTTTTGTAATTACGCCACCTTTTACACAACTGAATACACCGTATCCGGCAACGGCGTATATAAAAGGTTTTCTGAACACTAAAAATGTCGAATCGGTTCAAGCAGATTTAGGTATTGATGTGATTCTTGAATTGTTTTCAAAAAAAGGATTGATTGACTTATTTCAATCCAACAACCAGCAACCAACAACTGACAACTGCAAACGTATTTTTGCGCTTCAAGACGAATACATTAAAACGATTGATTCTGTAATTCAGTTTTTGCAAGGAAAAAATCCAACTTTGGCTTTGCAGATTTGTCAGGAAGATTTTTTGCCAGAAGCTTCTCGTTTTGCACAATTGGAAGAACTCGATTGGGCTTTTGGAACGATGGGAACTCAAGATAAAGCAAAACATTTGGCGACTTTGTATCTGGAAGATATTTCAGATTTTATTGTAGAATGTGTCGATGAAAATTTTGGCTTTAGCCGATATGCTGAACGTTTAGGACGAAGCGCTAATTCTTTTGATGAATTGTACGGCGCTTTACAGCAAGAACCAACTTACATCGATTCGATTTTAATTTCGCTTTTAAAAGCTAAAATTGAAGCTGTAAAACCGACTTTATTTTTAATTTCTGTTCCCTTTCCAGGGAATTTATATAGCGCATTCAGATGTGCGCAATGGGTAAAAGAAAATCATCCTGAAATTAAAATTTCAATGGGAGGCGGTTTTCCAAATACCGAATTGCGTTCGCTTTCTGATAAACGTGTTTTTGAGTTTTTCGATTTTATTACTTTGGATGATGGAGAAGTTCCAATTGAAGAATTAATTTTTCATTTAGAAAATCCAGATTCTGATTCTTTCAAAAGGACTTTTTTATTAGAAAATGGAGAAGTCGTTTACAAGAACAATTCTTTAAAACACGATTATAAACAAGCTTACGTAGGAACTCCAGATTATTCAGATTTACCTTTGGATAAATATATTTCGGTAATCGAAATTGTAAATCCGATGCACCGAATGTGGAGTGATGGACGTTGGAACAAACTGACCATGGCGCACGGTTGTTATTGGGGGAAATGTACTTTCTGTGATATTTCTTTAGATTATATAAAAGTTTACGAACCTGTTGCGGCAAGTTTACTTTGCGATCGAATGGAAGAATTGATCGAAAAAACAGGTCAAAACGGATTCCATTTTGTTGATGAAGCCGCACCGCCAGCTTTAATGCGCGCTGTTGCACTTGAAATTTTAAAAAGAAAACTAGCAGTAACTTGGTGGACGAATATTCGTTTTGAAAAAAGTTTTTCTAAAGATTTGTGTTTGTTGTTGAAAGCTTCTGGATGTATTGCTGTTTCAGGAGGTTTAGAAGTTGCTTCAGATCGATTATTGAAATTAATCGATAAAGGAGTTACGGTTGAACAAGTTGCTAAAGTGACTCGAAATTTTACTGAAGCTGGAATTATGGTTCATGCGTATTTGATGTACGGATATCCAACACAAACGATTCAAGAAACGGTTGATAGTTTAGAAATGGTTCGCCAATTGTTTGAAGCTGGAGTTTTACAATCTGGATTTTGGCATCAATTTGCTTTGACGGCTCACAGTCCGGTTGGATTGTATCCAGAGAAATTTGGCGTGACAAAAAAGACAGAAGCAATTGGAACTTTTGCTAACAATGATATAGAATACACTGATTCTACAGGAATCAATCACGATAAATTTAGTTTTGGATTAAAGAAATCGCTTTTCAATTTCATGCACGGAATTTGTTTTGATTACGAATTGCAAGATTGGTTCGATTTTAAAATTCCGAAAACAAAAATCCATTCCGATTTTATTTTTGATGCATTACAGGAACAAAATGATTTCAATACGAAACCAAATGCAAAAGTAGTTTGGTTGGGCGGAAAACCTTCGGCATCAGCATTTACAAAATCGAAAAAAGGAAGAAGCTGGGAAATGATGTCACTGACTTTTCACGACAAAAAAGAAAGTTTCGATATTCAAACGAGTAAAGGAGAAGGCGAGTGGTTGGTTTCGATTTTATCAAAAATAGCCGTTTCGGGTTCTAAAAATTATACTTTTCAAGAAGTCAAAACTGATTTTGAAACTTCATTAGAAGATTTCGAATTATTTTGGTATTCTAAACCAGTAAATACTTTGCGCGAATTTGGATTGTTAGTCCTTTAATATTCAATGCATTCACCATCATTCGGAATAGAAGTTTTATTCAAAAGTCCGTGATCTGAAAGAGCGGTTCTTAATTGCAATCTCGTTGTTGGACAATGATTTAAAGCTTCTAAATGATTGGCTAGGACTTTTCCTGGAGCAAGTGTTACGAATTTCAAAATATCATCGATTCGCATTAATAAAGGTTGTCCGATATCTAATCTTGCGGTTCCGCAGGCAACAACTGAAATATCTGGTTTGAATTGTGTTAGAACTTTTTCAACGTGTTCTGTAAAAACAGTATCAGAACTAATGTAAACAGATTTTTGATCGGCTAATTCAATATGAAATCCCATTACATTTCCCATCAATTTGGCAATAAAACCATAACCGTGAACAGCTGGAATTCCAGTAATTTTTCCGTCCAGAAACTTTTGTGGTTCCCAATGTTCTAAAGTCTGAATGACGCTTAATCCTCTTTGAACAAGTGCTTTTTCATCTTTAGAACTGCAAATAACGGGAATGCTCTTTCGTCTTAAAAAAACCTCGCCAGCTTTATCGATATGATCGGGATGCAAATGCGTAATCAAGCAATGCGTAACTCGACTTAAAATGTCACGACTGTTTTTTGGCAAAGCTACCAAAGGGTTTCGTTTTGGGTTGTATCTGAAAATAGTAAAAGGCGGAATTGTTTTTCTTTTACCTAACATTGGGTCAACTAAAATGACATGCTTTTCTGTTTCAATTACCAAAGTGGCATTTCGCAAATGATGTAATTTCATATCCAAGAAAATTAGATATTAAAAATACAAAGTTTTTCGAACAACTGCTTACAGATTTTTCTTTATTTTTAGCAGAATTGTGATTTATCCAATAGAAAACCGAAACCCAATTCCGTGTAGGTTCTCAATCGAAATACCTTCTTCATTTGCTAAGATTTTACGAAGACGAGAAATAAAAACATCCAAACTTCTTCCCATAAAATAGTCGTCGGTTCCCCATAAAGAGGTTAAGATTTGTTCTCTTTTTAAAACAGAATTTTTGTGATCGAGAAAAAGCTTCAATAATTCGGCTTCACGCTGCGTCAAGCCAACTTTTTCTTCGTCGTTAAAAAGAATAAAATTTTTAGTGTCAAATTGATATTTTCCTACTTCGTAAATTGTTTTTACAGGCGGAATATTTTTCTGCGAGCGCTTTAAGAAAATCTCCACTTTCAATAATAATTCTTCAATGCTAAAAGGCTTTACCAAATAATCATCAGCACCTAAACGAAGACCTTTAATGCGGTCTTCTTTTAAAGTTTTAGCCGAAAGGAAAATAATAGGAACTTCAATATCAATTTTCCGAACCGCTTCAGCAAGTTGAAAACCGTCCATTTTTGGCATCATAATATCAAAAATGCAGATGTCAAATTCTTCCTCTTCAAAAAAATTCAGTGCCGATTTCCCATCAGAACAATGAATCACTTCATAATTATTTTGCTCCAAATTGTCTTTGGTTAAAAACGCAAGGGTTTCGTCGTCTTCGGCATATAGTATTTTGAAATTTTTCATTTTTTGTATGGAATTGATAGCGTTAAGGTAACACCTTTTTCTGAATTATTTTCGGCTTTTATTTTCCAGTTTTGCAAACTGCAGATTTCTTTTACATAATATAAACCAAGTCCAAACCCGTTAACTTCGTTACTTTTTTCGTTTTGAACGCGATAAAATTTATCAAAGATAAAAGATATCTTTTTAGGATTAATTCCGATTCCATTATCAATAAACTCCAATTTTAAGCAGTTATTTTCTTCAATAATTTTTATGGTAACTTCTGGTTTTTCATTGCAATATTTCACTGCATTATCCAGCAAATTATAAACTAAATTACCAAAATGAAAAATATCGGTTTCCAGCAAGTATTCTTTTGAAATTGTTTCAATTTTGATAGAAGCCTCAGGATATTTCAATTTAATATTTTCGATTGCCTCTTCTATAATCGGAACAATTAAAATACTTTCTTTTTTGAGTTCTAAAGGAGTATAATCAGATTTCGCAATATGCAGAATTTTCTCGATATGACTGTTTAATTTATTTCCTTGATTGATAATAATATCGGTATAGGTATAAAGTTTTTTATCTTCTTTAATTGGTTTTTGTTCGATCAAATATTTTGAAGCAATAAGAATAGAAGATAGCGGTGTTTTAAATTCATGCGTCATATTATTAATGAAATCGCGCTGTAATTCTGAATATTTTTTGTGCTGTAAAAGTGTGAAAATCGAATAAACGTAAATCAATAAAATCAGAATCAATGCGGTTGAAAGAATAAACCAAAATCGCATCGAACTAAATAAATAAGTGGTTTCATTTGGAAAACGAACTGCGAAATAGTAAACCAGATTTTTATGTTTTGGGAAATAAACGGTCTTTTTGCATTCTGCTTTTTTCTTATAAAGCGAAATATAATCACCATAAATCATTTCGTCGCTTTGGCAATTATACATCGCGTATTCGAAATCGGTCGTGATGTTCATTTTTTTGAATTCCGTTTTCAGATAAAATTCTAAAATATCAGGTTCAAATTCGTTGTCGACATTTACAATATAATAGTCGTTTGCAATTTTCTGTACCGGATTTTGAACTGGCAATTCGTGGTTGGTTCCTTCGTATAATTTTTTAGCCACTTCCAATAAAGCAATATGTGCTTTCTGGCTCAGTTTTTTTTGTTCAATTGTAAAAGCCTCTTTTGTCCATAACAATTGCGCCACCAAAATGCTAATGATGGCCACCAATCCTAAGAGAATGATACTGTTGAGTTTATTAATTTTCAAGAATAAGGGATTTTGAGAGTGTAATATTAATCAATTTTAGCCTGAAAATAAGCGATTAACAAGTCATTAACAAACGTTTGAAAGCGGTTAACAGCGATTTGAATTTGTCTGAATTACCTTTGTAATATCAAAATGAACTAAAAACCATTTTAAATATATCAGTCATGAAAATGATCAAAATTTCGATGTTAGCTTTGGCTTTAGGCCTTATGTCTTTTTCGGCAATTGCACCGGTACAATCTTTAGTTTCAGATAATGAAATTTCAGAAACTACTGCCGCTTCTACAATTGCTTGGAAAGCAGAAACAATTGATGTTGGACAAATTCCGCAAGGAACTCCAAAAGCAATTGTATACGAATTTAAAAATACAGGAAAAACTGCTGTTGTAATTACAAATGTTCAAGGATCTTGCGGATGTACAGCTACAGATTACACAAAAGAACCAATTCAGCCAGGTAAATCTGCAAAAGTTACTGCAACTTACAATGCGGCAAATAAAGGTGCTTTTACAAAAACAGTTACTGTTACAACTAGTGCAGAAACAACACCAAAAATACTTACTTTAAAAGGTACAGTTATCTAAGATTTTTAATAGGTTGGTTATATGGCGAAGGCTCCAGACATGAAAATTGTTTGGAGCTTTTATTTTTTATTAACCGTTTAAACTTCAAAAAAATAAGAATTAAGATTTATTTCGGAGTTCTTTGATTTAACAGAATTTTTTCTACTTTTAATCAAAAAATTTAAGCTATGAAAATTTGGTATACGCCTATAATTGCAGTCGTTTTTTTCGTTGTTTTTTCGTGTAATTCGAAAGCAGATAAGAAAGATGAAAATTCGATAAAGAAAGTTGAAAAAATTCCAGAATTAAAACTTACAATTGACACTACACGCATTGCGAAATTTTATGAAACTTATCCGAAATTGGAAAAGTTTAAAGGCGATGTAACTTCTTTATATCAAAAAAATAAATTAACTCAATTGTGGCAGGATAATAAAGGAGTTGTTGAGTTTGGAAACACATTGTTCAACCAATACAAAAATTTGGATCAAGAAGGATTAAAAGCCAATTATCCTTATAAAGAAGAGCTAAATTCTGTTTTCGAAAACAATCCAGCCAAAAAGATATCAAAAGAAGATACAGACTTACTGCTGTCAAATTTGTATTACTATTATGCCGAAAAAGTATATGCTGGTTTTGATGAAAAAACAAGTATTTCGATGGAATGGCTTTTACCTCGAAAAAAATTCAATTATCAAGTGCTTTCAGATTCTATTTTCAAAAAATCAACCATTTTGGATGATAAGAAAAAAAAGATGTTCAGCCAATACTACAAACTTCGTGATGCTCTTAAGGAATACAGAGAAATTGAGAAAAACGGAGGCTGGAAAACCATTGAAACAGATGAAGATTATAAGAGTTTAAAATTAGGAGATTCATCAAATGTTATTGCTCAAATTAGAGAAAGGCTTTTTGTAACGAAAGATCTTAAGGAAGACACTAAAAGCGCTGTTTGCGATACAACTTTAATTAAAGCCATTAAGAATTATGAAGTTCGTCACGGCTATACTCCGAAAAATACTATTTTATTAGAACATATTAATGATTTGAATATTCCAGTTTCGGAACGCATTAAAACGATTATTGCGAATATGGAGCGTTGCCGTTGGATTGATCCTGAATTGGAAAAAGGCCAAAAATATATTGAAGTTAACATTCCTGAATTTAAATTGTATATAATCGAAGACGGAAAAATAGCTTTTATATCTCCAGTTGTTGTGGGGAAAGCAATGACAAAAACCGTTATTTTCAGCGGAATGATGAGCAATATTGTTTTTAGCCCATATTGGAATGTCCCTCCGAGTATTATCAAATCGGAGATTAAACCTGGAATGGCTAAGGATAAAAACTATTTGCAGAAGAAAAATCTTGAATGGAATAATGGTGCAGTTCGCCAACTTCCTGGGAAAAACAATTCTTTAGGTTTAGTGAAGTTTTTATTTCCAAATTCAAGTAATATTTACCTGCACGATACGCCGTCAAAAAGTTTGTTTGAAAGAGAAAGCAGAGCATTCAGTCACGGCTGTGTACGTGTAGCAAAACCAAGAGAATTAGCAATCGAATTGCTAAAAGTCGATCCGCAATGGAATCCAGCAAGAATTGACAAAGCCATGCACGCAGGAAAAGAAAGCTGGTACACGCTTAAGAAAAAAGTTCCTGTTTATATAGGATATTTTACAGCTTGGGTAGATCGTGATGGAAATCTAAACTTCTATAAAGATATTTACGGTAGAGATGAAAGTTTGATTAAACTTTTAACTGAAGAATAAAAAATTAGTTTGCAGTAATTTTTCACGCAGATTTGGCAGATTTGAGCAGATTTAAAAAGATTTTTTATAAAATAAATCTGCGCACATCAGCTTAAATCTTTTTAAATCTGCGTGAAATAAAAACCACAGAAATTCGTGAATTGCTTCGCCAGTTCGCTATCGCTCGGGTCGTGGCTAACAAAAAAAACTTATTCCGATAAAACATCAACACATTTATAAAAGCGTTTGGTATAGTGTTCTGTATCAAGCGCTGTTATAGTAACTTGCTGCGCTTTTCCTGATGAAGCGTGAATAAATTTCGACTGCATTCCGTTGGCTTCGCAGATAATTCCGACGTGACCAACCACATTTCTATTTTTATATCCGTAGAAAACCAAAATATCTCCCACTTTAAATTCTTCTGGTTTTAAAGTCTTACCGATGTTTTTATAACCGCTTGAACTTCGCGGAAGCGGCATTCCAAAATTCTTAAAAACATAACTCACAAAACCCGAACAGTCAAAACCTTTTTGCGGGTTACTGCTGGCGTACACATAAGGAATGCCCAAATTCTTTTTTGCAAAAACAATCAGAGAATCACGATTGATTTCGGTTTGAATCTTAGGATTTTGAACAAGAGTTTCGTTTTCATTCTTTTTTAAATTAAAAGAAGAAAATAAAACAACGGCAGATAGGAAAATAAAAAAACGTGACTTCATTTGTGTTTAAAATTGTTGTATTGATATATAAAAGTTGCAATTTAAGCATTTCAAAAAGAATACTATTTACTATACTTGTAAGAATTAACCTCAATAAACCCGGAATTGATGTGTTTATGTGGTGTTTTTTTATTACTTTTTGACATTTTAGTATCTTTTTTGATATTCTCTTTCCAATATATTTGTGAATAGTATTTATATTTTAACAAATAAATTATGTTTCCCAAAAAAATAGCACTTTTAATTTCGTTTTTGCTGATTTCGATTATTTCAAATTCGCAAACGCTAAATTCAAATAAAACATTCCTATATCAAGGTCGAGTAGAAAAACTGCAGAATGATAACGTCATATTGATCGGAACGGCTTCTTCTGTTTCTTTCAATTTTACGGGAAATGAATGTTCGATTTCACTTCAAAGTGTAGACGCTTACGAACATCATAATTATGTTTCTTTGGTTTTAGACGGAAAATATATTGGGAAAATTAGAATTGAAAAAGGAAGAGTTCAAACTTTTCCAATAAAAGTTACTTCAAATCAAAAAGAGCATCGTTTAGAAATCTATAAAAATACAGAAGCTCAAAGCGGAAATATTCTATTCGCTGGAACAACTGCAAAACTGACTTCAATTTCATTTAAAAAGAAAAAGAAAATCGAGTTTATCGGAGATTCCATTACTTGCGGAGCTGCGAGCGATGGTTCTGATATTCCTTGCGACAAAGGAGAATATTACGATCATCATAATGGTTATTACGCTTATGGGCCAACACTTTCAAGAGCAATTGGCGCAGATTATTTAATGAGCTGTGTTTCTGGAATTGGAATGTATCGCAATTGGAATGATGAAAATAAAGAAGAAGGTATTATGCCCGATTTGTATGGGAATTTGTATTTAACAAAAGATGCTTCAAAACCTAAATATGATTTTGCTTTTCAGCCCGATATTATCAGCATTGCTTTGGGTACAAATGACTTTTCTGGCGGAGACGGAAAGAAAGAACGTTTACCTTTTAATCCTGAAAAATACATTTCGAATTACATCAATTTTATAAAGATGTTGTACAAACATAATCCGAAAGTGCAGATTGTTATAACGAACAGCCCGATGGTTGGAGGAGAAAGAGGAGTTGTTTTTGAAGATTGTTTGAATAAAATTAAAAATGCTTTCGCGAATGATAAAGCACAAAAACCAATTCAGATTTTCAAATTCAAACCAATGACTCCAAACGGATGTACTGGCCATCCAGATGTGGCAGATCATAAGGTTTTGGCAGACGAATATGCACCATTTTTAAAGAAGTTGATAAATGAAAAATAATATCTATAAGTTTGTTTTCTTTTTATTGATTTCCAGTACTATGATGGCAAACGTTTCGCTTCCGAATATTTTTAGTGATAATATGGTTTTACAACGCAACTCTGAAGTGAAAATTTGGGGTTGGGCAAATCCAAAAGAAGAAATTAAACTGGTTTCTAGCTGGAACAATCAGGAATACAAAACTGTTGCCAATAATCAGGCGAAATGGGAATTGACGATTAAAACTCCAGAAGCGGGCGGACCTTTTACAATTTCTATAAAAGGCTACAACGAAGTGGTTTTAAAAAATATTTTGATTGGAGAAGTTTGGCTTTGTTCAGGTCAATCGAATATGGAAATGTCTGTAAGTTGGGGAATTGATGATGGGGAAGAAGAAATGAAAAATGCAACGAATCCAAACATTCGTTTTTTTACCGTTCCGAAATTAACGGCAGAAAGTCCGCAGAATAATTTGCTTGGAAATTGGACAGAATCGACTCCAGAAACCATGAAATATTTTAGTGCGATTGGTTATTTTTTTGCCAAACGCCTTCGCGAAGATTTAAAGAATGTCCCAATTGGATTGATTTCTTCAAATTGGGGAGGAACTCCTGCGGAAATTTGGATGCCTGAAGAAGTCGTAAATAACGATCCGATTTTATTAGAAAATGCTAAAAAACTTAACGAACAAGAATACGGACCAAGACAGCCTGGGCGCGCTTATAATGCTATGATTTACCCAATTGTTGGATTTAAGATCGCAGGAACGCTTTGGTATCAAGGCGAATCTAATGTTGGTTCTTTGGTTTATGATGCAACCCTTGGAGCGTTAATTACGTCTTGGAGAAAAGAATGGAAAGATGATTTCCCGTTTTATTATGTTCAAATCGCGCCGTTTAAAACAGGAAAAAATAATTTTTCAAACGTAACGGTTAGAGATTCTCAAAGAAAATTATTGAAAGAAGTTCCGAAAACAGGAATGGTGGTAATAAGCGATATTTCAGATACGATTGATATTCATCCTAAAAATAAAAAATCAGTTGGTATTCGTTTGGCGAATTTGGCTTTGAAGGAAACTTACAAAACCAATTCGAATTTGGTAAATGGCCCGTTGTTTAAAGATTTTAAGATTGATAAAAACAAAGTAATCGTTTCTTTTGATTATGCTGACGGATTGTATTTTAAAGATAAAAAATCGAATCAATTTGAAGTTGCTGGAACCGATGGAGTTTTTTTTCCTGCTGAAGCTTCGTTAAAAAATAATCAGGTGATTTTGACAAGTAAAAAAGTTGCAAACCCTGCAAAAGTGAGGTTTGCTTGGGGAAATACAACGCAATCGGATTTGTTTAATAAAGCCAATCTACCTGCTTCTTGTTTTGTTTCTGAATGATTTTGAATTATAAAAATAGAATGATGAAAATGCTCTTTTGAAAATGTTTGCGTGAGGGATAGAAGTGGAAAGCCCGCAGCCTGACGAAGGAAGTGCGAGGACTTGTAACGGATAGCCCGACCCGAAGGGACACGCCCAAATTACTAAACTAACTAAACCATCATGAAGAATCGAAAAATAATTATTATCGGGGTTTTGTCCCTGTTTACTGTTGGAAATATGAGTGCACAAAAAAAGCCGTATCTGGATAAAAATAAAACTGTTGAGCAACGCATTGATTTGCTTTTACCGTTAATGACGTTGGAGGAAAAAGTGGGACAGATGAACCAATATAATGGTTTTTGGGATGTTACGGGACCAGCGCCAAAAGGCGGAACGGCAGAATTAAAATACGAACATTTACGAAAAGGATTAGTTGGGTCGATGCTTACGGTTCGTGGTGTAAAGGAAGTCCGTTCGGTACAGAAAATCGCTGTCGAAGAAACGCGTTTGGGAATTCCGTTAATTATTGGTTTTGACGTAATTCATGGCTATAAAACGTTAAGCCCGATTCCGTTGGCAGAAGCCGCGAGTTGGGATTTAGAAGCTATTAAAAAATCGGCGGCAATTGCGGCTGATGAAGCTTCGGCATCTGGAATTAATTGGACTTTTGGACCAAATGTTGACGTTGCAAACGATGCGCGTTGGGGACGTGTGATGGAAGGTGCGGGAGAAGATCCGTATTTGGGAAGCAAAGTGGGTTATGCGCGTGTGAAAGGTTTTCAAGGAGAAACCATTGCTGATTTGCAAAAAGTGAATACGATTGCAGCTTGTGCGAAACACTTTGCGGCTTACGGTTATGTTGAAGCTGGATTGGAATATAATATTGTGGATATCAGTAATTCTAAATTGTACAATTCGGTTTTGCCTCCTTTTGAAGCGACGGTTGAAGCGGGAGTGCGTACGTTTATGAATTCATTTAATACTTTGAATGGAGTTCCAGCAACTGGAAATGCTTTTTTGCAAAGAGATATTTTAAAAGGAAAATGGAAGTTTGACGGATTTGTGATTTCGGATTATGCTTCAATTCGTGAAATGATTGCGCATGGTTATGCAAAAGACGAAGCTGACGCAACGGCAAAAGCAGTAATTGCAGGTTCTGATATGGATATGGAGTCGTATTTATATGTTGCAAAACTGGTTGATTTGGTAAAATCAGGAAAAGTAAAAGAAGCTTTGGTTGATGATGCCGTTCGCAGAATTCTTCGTGTGAAATTTGAATTGGGATTATTTGATGATCCGTACAGATATTGTGATGAAAAACGCGAAAAAGAAGTTGTTGGAAGTAAAGCAAATAACGAAGGCGTTTTAGACATGGCGAAGAAATCCATCGTTTTATTGAAGAACGAAAAGAATTTGCTTCCGCTAAAGAAATCCGGACAAAAAATCGCTTTGATTGGAGCTTTGGCAAATGATAAAAATAGTCCGTTGGGAAGTTGGAGAATTGCGGCTTCAGACGATACTGCAGTTTCTGTTTTAGAAGGAATGCACCAATACAAAGACAATCAGCTGACTTTTGAAAAAGGTGCAGATTTATTAAAACAAAAAGCAACCTTTTTAACTGAAACCATTTTCAACACAACAGATAAAAGCGGATTTGAAGCAGCGAAAAAAGCAGCAAAAAATGCGGATGTTGTGGTAATGGTTTTGGGTGAATATGGTTTTCAAAGTGGTGAAGGAAGAAGTAGAACTGATTTGAATTTGCCAGGTTTACAGCAAGAATTATTAGAAGAAATTTACAAAGTAAATCCGAATGTCGTTTTGGTTTTAAATAATGGTCGTCCATTGAGTATTCCGTGGGCTGCAGAAAATGTTCCAGCAATTGTGGAAGCTTGGCATTTAGGAACTCAAGCAGGAAATGCGATTGCTCAGGTTTTATACGGAGATTATAATCCGAGTGGGAAATTGCCAATGTCGTTTCCGAGAAATGTAGGTCAGGTGCCTATTTATTATAACAAATACAGTACAGGAAGACCAATAGATAGTGATAAAAACGTTTTTTGGTCGCATTACATGGATGTGGAAAAAACACCGCTATTCTCATTTGGTTTTGGATTGAGTTACACTACTTTCGATTATAAAAACCTGAAATTGAATAAAACTTCTTTTGCAAAAGGTGAGAAAGTTCAGGTTTCTGTTGAGGTAACAAACTCAGGAAATTATGACGGAAAAGAAGTAGTTCAATTGTACATTCATGATGAATTTGCAAGTATCATTCGCCCAATTAAAGAATTAAAAGGTTTTGAATTGGTGAATCTTAAAAAAGGTGAAACGAAAACGGTAAACTTTACTTTAACAGATAAAGAACTTGGTTTTTATGATAACGAAGGAAAATATCTTGTAGAACCAGGAACTTTTAAAATCATGGTTGGAGGAAGCTCTGATAAAGGATTGCAAAGTG
Source organism: Flavobacterium sp. B167r (assembly GCF_056824315.1). NCBI lineage: Bacteria > Pseudomonadati > Bacteroidota > Flavobacteriia > Flavobacteriales > Flavobacteriaceae > Flavobacterium > Flavobacterium sp. B167r. The sequence continues at coordinate 5,302,691 of NZ_CP124859.1, read as the reverse complement.
GTTTTGAGATTCTTTAAGAGGTTCAAAGGGACAAAGTAACAAAGGTTCAAAGTTTTTTTTCGCCACGAATTCACGAATTTTAAAACAATTAATTTGTGAATTCGTGGCGATTTCATTTTCAAATAAAAGCTTAGTGACTTTGCGCCTTCGTGGCAAAATTTCGTATTTTTAAAATCTATTAAAACTCCAACTTTTAAATTACAAACATGAAATATAACAGATGCGGCAGAAGCGGATTATTACTGCCTGAAATTTCCTTAGGATTATGGCATAATTTCGGTTCTGTGGATAATTTTGAAAATGCAGAAAGCATTGCTATTGAGGCTTTTAATAAAGGAATTACACACTTCGATTTGGCGAATAATTACGGTCCAGTTCCAGGTTCTTCTGAAGAGAATTTTGGGAAAATATTATGGCATAATTTTCAGGGAAATCTACGTGATGAAATCGTAATTTCTACAAAAGCCGGTTACACGATGTGGGACGGGCCTTATGGGGATTGGGGTTCTAGAAAATATTTGCTTTCAAGTTTAGATCAAAGTTTAAAGCGAATGAATATTGATTACGTAGATGTTTTTTATTCACACCGTCCAGATCCGGAAACTCCGATTGAAGAAACGATGATGGCTTTAGATCATGCTGTTAGAAGCGGAAAAGCTCTGTATGTTGGAATCAGTAATTATTCGGCAGAACAGACCAGAGTTGCAGTTGATGTTTTAAAACAATTGGGAACGCCTTGTTTGATTCATCAAGCGAAGTATTCAATGTTGGAGCGTTGGGTTGAAAATGGTTTGTTGGATGTTTTAGAAGAAAAAGGAGTGGGCTGTATTGCGTTTTCGCCTTTGGCACAAGGACTTTTAACTGACAAATATTTAAAAGGAATTCCTGAGAATTCAAGAGCTCATAATCCAAACGGACATTTGAGAGAAGATGAAGTTACGCAGGAACGTATTCAGAAATTGATTCAGCTGAATGAAATTGCTCAAAATAGAAATCAGTCTTTGGCGCAAATGGCTTTGGCTTGGTTGCAAAAAGATAAACGAATTACTTCGGTTTTGATTGGTGCAAGTTCGGTAAAACAATTGTGTAATAATATCGATTGTTTACAGAATACGGAGTTCTCTCATGACGAATTGAATGCTATTGAGAAGATATTATCTTAATGTTTGTAAGATGTAATTTGTGAGAAATGAAATGATATAAAAAAATGGGACTAAAATTGTCCCATTTTTTTTATTTTAGAATCATTGCCAAACCGCCACCGCTTGCTAATCTATATTTTAACTTCGTTGTAGAATCAATCGTTATAATTTCTTTTTTATAATCTACTGCAGCTTTATCGGCATTTAAACCATCAGAGAAAATCTCAACTTGAAATTTTTTGCCTTTTTCAAGGAAAGAAAAATCAATTGTAATGTCTCTGGAATCCCAATTTGTGATAGCTCCTAAATACCAAGTATTGTCTTTTTTTCGAGCAATAGAAACGTATTTTCCAACTTCTCCATCAAGAGCAACAGTTTCATCAAAAACCGTTGGAACTTTAGCAATAAAATCAGTGCTTTCTTGTTCCTTCATAAAAGCCGTCGGACTATCCGCCATCATTTGTAAAGGCGCTTCAAAAATCGTGTAAAGCGCTAATTGATGACATCTCGTTCCCTGACTCATTGGAGTGGAATGACTTGGTTTAAATTCACTTTTAGTTGCATTTCGCATTGCGCCAGGCGTATAATCCATCGGGCCCGCCATCATTCGGATAAATGGAATTGTAGTATCGTATAATGGAACATCATCATTTGGTGTCCATTTATTGTTTTCTAAACCTTTTACGCCTTCAAAATTTAAAATATTTGGATAAGTTCTCTGAATTCCAGTTGGTTTGTACATGCCGTGGAAATCTAAAATCAATTTATAATTAGCCGCTTTCTGCGAAATATCATAAACCGAATTTACCATTTTGGCATCGTCGCGATCTAAGAAATCAACTTTAAAACCTTTAATTCCTAAATCGGCATAATTCTTTAAAATTCCGTCCGTATTTTTAGTTAAAGCCATCCACGAACTCCATAAAATAATCCCGACATTTCGTTCTTTTCCGTAAGCGATCAAAGCTTCCAAATCCACATTCGGATTGTGTTTCATTATGTCTTCTTCCAAACTCCAGCCTTCATCCAAAACCACATATTCAACTTTGTTTTTAGAAGCAAAATCAATGTAATATTTATAAGTCTGGGTATTTATTCCGGCCTTAAAATCGATGTTGTAAATATTCCAGTCGTTCCACCAATCCCAAGCTACTTTTCCTGGTTTAATCCAAGAAATGTCTTTTATTTTTGAAGGCTCAGCTAATTTCTGAACCATATCATTATTCGCTAAAGCGGCATCATTTTCAGAAATTACAATTGCTCTCCACGGAAAAGTCCTTGTTCCTTTTGTTTTTACTAAATAATCGGCTCTTTCTGTAATTAATCGGTTAATATTGTTAAATCCACCGTTAGTTTCTTTTAATGGATATTTAGAAAAACGAGATTCAAAACCTGATTTGTTTTTGTTGTTTGTAACAAATAATCCCGGATAATCTTCCAAATTGGCTTCTAGAAAAACTGCTTTTTTGTGGTTTTTATAATCAATTAAAAATGGAAGAAATGCCAAAGTATCTTTAGAAAATTCACTTATTTTTTTGTTTTCATAATGCGCTTCAAAAGAAGAAATATAAGGATCTTTTGGATTTCTTAAATCTCTAACATAAGGCATTAAAGTCCTGTAATCTTGATCAAAATTTAAAACTACTTCTTCAGATTTAACCGTAATGTCTTTTTTCTTTTTGGTAATAAATCGATACGCGGCGCCATCATCAAAAACACGATATTCAATACCGAAATCATTTTTAAAGTTTAAATTCAGTTGATTGTAATGATTTTGAACTGATTTCTTTTTGTAAAGAGGAGTTTCAAAAGATTTATTTACACTTTCTTTTTTCGAATTAATAACAACTGGATTTTTTCCTAAAGTTTGATTTTCATCTAAAGTCAAAGACATTTCCGAGTGAGTCAAAATCAAATCTTTTTCATGTGAAATCGACCAAGAGATTTTATCATTCACAGAAATCCTAACGTCAATTTTTCCGTTAGGAGAAGTTACCGTAAAATCGTGTTTCTTCTGTGAAAAAGAAAAATTTAGGAATAAGAAACAAAAAAGAATAAATGTGTTTTTCATGCTATTTTTTTTAAACCATATAAGTGATATAAGTTCAATTTAGCTTGGACTTAAAGCCAAACTTATTAAATGAACTTATATCACTTATATGGTGAAAATTATTTTATTTTTTCTTCAATTCTAAATTGTATTTTTTTACAATTTCTAAAGTCGATTTGTCCCCGTTAAAAACGGAGTTTAAACCTTGTGGCTCTTGCGGCGGATCTGTCGTTAAAGGTTCGCCAGGATTCCATTTTCCATCAGTATGAATTGCTTTTCCTTCGCCGCCATAACCCCAGAAATTTGCTGCTTGTAACGGCCCTCCATTTTTATGACTTTCAGCAACTCTTCCAAAAATATAACTGTAAAATTGATCACGATAAACAGAAGGTGCGCCCGCATTTAAATTCTCATTTTCTCTCGGAAGTCCGAATTCTTCAATTATAATCGGTCTTTTTAAATTATTAGCAACTTTGATGTGATCGTCAATATATTTTCCAGCGTTTTCAATTGTTGCAGGCATTGTAGCTTCGGCATTATCAGCTTTAAACCAATTCCAATTTTTTGGCCAAATGTGCATCGTCAAATAATCGATATTCGGATTTTGATGTGTTCTTTCGAAGATTTCCATGCTGTCATTCGAGCTGTTTTTTCCTTCAGAACCTGTAGAAACCAAATGATTTTTGTCTAAACTGTCAATTAAATCGACAATATTATTGAGCCATTTGGTGAATTTCGCTTCGTTTTCTTTAGTAAAAAGTCGTGGTTCGTTACCAACTTGCCACGCCATAATCGTGTTATCTTCGTTGTATTTCTTTTTAGAATAAGCGTTTGTTCTTCCGATAATAAACTTCACATGATTGTTGAGCGCTTCCATGCAAGGTTCGCAACTATGAAATTGCTCTGTATACGACATAAATTGAGGCCAAGTGTTTGGTGGAATCGCAGGAACCGGAACCGGACCTTTGCCATTCCATTCTAAATATTGCGACATTCCGCCCGACCATTCCCAGTTATTTGTCAAATACAAAACGGCATACATTTTACGTTTTTGCATTTCAGAAATTAAAAAATCTAAACCGTCCAAAAGATCTTCATCATATTTTCCTTGCTCGTATTGCAAGGCTGGGCGAACTGTAAAATCATATTTTCCACCATCAGCACCAACCAAAACACGCAAATTATCGATTCCGTTTTTTTTCATTAAATCCAATTCGCGCAAAAGCCTTTTTCGGTCGCCTATTTTTTTTGAAGCCAACATACTTCCGTACCAATAATTGGTTCCTATATAAGCATAAGGTTGATCTCCTTTATAAAATTGGTTTTCTTTTACGGTGATTTTTTCCTGCGCTTGACAAGCGATTACAGTAAAAATCATAGCTAATGAAAGGGTTTTAAAAAATCTGTTTTTCATAATTTGTATTTTAAGGAGCTAATCCTGCTATCCGTTACAATCTTTTGTGGCGAACCCCGCCACAAAAGGATTTCCACTTCTATCAGGGCTAGGGTTTTACGTTATTTAAGAAGTTTTAATTTTTAACCTAAAACCTTTAGTCTTTAATTCGATTAATAAGTTCCAGACAAGCGCGGCCGTTATGATATGGACATTTCCAAAAACCAGCTTTATCTTTTTTCATTGTGTAATAATCGTCATAAACGCCCCAAAACCATTCTCCGTTTTTGTGGTCGATCATGTGTTTTTTTGTGAATTTCCAAATTTTGTAAACAATGTCTAAATATTCTTCTTTTCCTGTCAATTGATAGGCATTATAGAAACCAATTAAAGCTTCTGCCTGCGGCCACCAATGTTTTTCTAGAATTAATTCTTTCTTTTCAGGATCATATTCATACCATAATCCGCCATCAGAATCGAGACCTTCTTTTGTGGCTTCGGCAATTTGGATAGCGTATTTTTTAAAATTGGCAATTAATCTTTCGTTTCCTGAAATTTCGGCACATTGCTGTAAAAGCCACGCTGCTTCAATATCATGTCCGTACGAAATAACATCTGGTTTTTCTTTCCAATTTTCGTCAAAAAACAAATGCAAATGCCCCGTTTTGGTATTGATGAAATATTTTTCGATTGTTTCTAATAATTCAACAATGTCTTTTAGCAATTGTTCGTCTTTCCAGACTTTATATAAATTCACATAACCTTCAATAATATGAAGATGCGTATTCATAGTTTTCTTTTCGTTGGCATCTTTCGCGCTTAAACGCAAATCTTCAATAGGTTGCCAATCTCTGGTAAAAGCTTCAAAATAGCCTTTGTTTATAGGATCGTAACTATGTTCTTGAATTTTCGAATATAAATTTTTAGCAATCTCTAAAGCTCTTTCTTCTTTCGAAATCACATAATATTCAGATAATCCATAAATCGCAAAAGCTAATGCATAAATCTGGTTTTTGGTGTCTTTTGGAGTTGTATCCTCATTTATACTCCAAAAAAGACCTCCAAACTGTGTGTCATAAAAATAAGCTGCGAGAAATTCGAATGCTCTTTCCGCCAGTTTTTTGTGGTTTTCGTTTTTCGTGGTTTGATAACTGGCAGAGAATGTCCAAAGAATTCGGGCATTTAAAACCGAACCTTTTTCTGCATTCGCAATCCGATGATCGTTAAAATCGATTTGACCAACAAAACCTCCATTTTGGTCGTCAATAGTACGCTTCGACCAATATTTTAGAATGGAATCAAGTTCTGCGGTTAGTTCCGATTTTAAAAGCTTTCTTTGTAATGACACGATATTTTAAATTGCGTTATTTTTTTCGATTTGATTGATGATGGTTTGCACTGAACCTGCTGAGATAAAAGTATCTGCAGGAGTATTGATTACATAATCAACCAATTTGTCTACAGAAGAAACCGCCACATGCATTCTAGTGTCTGAAGAAGCGTAATAAACGTAAACCGTTCCGTCTTCGTCTTCGATCCATCCGTTAGAAAACAAAACATTCGAAACGTCTCCAACTCTTTCAATTCCTTCAGGTCCCATAAAATGTCCTGCGGGAACGTGAGTTACTTTAGAAATATCATTCAAATCGGTCATGAACATATATAAAGTATAACGCAATCCTGCAGCCGTATTTCGAACTCCGTGCGCTAAATGTAACCAGCCTTTTGAAGTTTTAATTGGAGCAGGACCCAAACCGTTTTTCAATTCGTAAATTGTATGATATTGTTTTCCAAAAATGATTTTCTCGTCTTTAACCACAGGATTTGCCATATTATCAACATATCCTAAACCGATTCCGCCGCCAGCACCAACATCGATAAAACCGTCTTGTGGGCGTGTGTATAAAGCGTATTTTCCGTTAACAAATTCTGGATGTAAAACTACATTTCGCTGTTGTCCTGTATTCGAAATCAAATCTGGAAGTCTTTCCCAGTTTACCAAATCTTTTGAGCGAACGATTCCTGCATTGGCTACAGCCGAACTTGTGTCACCTTTTGGCGCTTTTGGATCTTTTCTTTCTGTACAGAAAATTCCATATACAAATCCGTCTTCGTGGTTGATTAAACGCATGTCGTAGACGTTTGTATCTGGTTCTTCAGTTTGTGGAATCACGCAAGGTTTATCCCAAAACTTGAAATTATCAATTCCGTTTGGACTTTCCGCGATAGCAAAAAATGATTTTCTGTCAATTCCTTCTACACGAACAGCCAATAAATATTTTCCATTCCACTTCATTGCTCCAGCGTTGAAAGCCGCATTTATACCAATTCTTTCTTGTAAAAATGGATTTGAGTCTTGGTTGAAATCAAAACGCCAGTTTAACGGAATATGTGCTGCGGTAACAACCGGATTTTTATAACGCTGGTAAATACCGTTTCCAACAGTTTCCTGAGGTTCGTTTTTTTGTTCAAGCAGTGTTTTATGTTGTTTTTCTAACGCCGATTTTCTTTCTAGAAAAGGAGCTGGAGATGTTATTGTTGTCATATAAATAGATTTCTTTGTCTTTGTTTCTAATGATTTCTCTTTTCGTTTAAATCCTGTTCGATTATCTGTAATTTTTCTTCAGATAAAGGATAAAATGCTATGAAGGCTACTGATATTGCAGCAGCAATTGCGGGTAAAATACTCAGCATTAATTGAATTCCGTTTTGAGCTGTGGCTGTTTGTTCAACATTGGCCTGAAAACCGTAATAACCTAAAAGCCATCCTGCTCCAGCGCCTCCGATGGTCCATCCGAATTTTTGTGACATTGACGAAGCAGAGAAAACCAATCCTGTTGCTCTACGCCCTTGTTTCCATTCCGAATAATCGGCGCTGTCGGCATACATTGACCAGATTAATGGGAAAATGCATCCCGCGCAAATACTGATTAGAACTTGGAAACTCATGATTAGGAAAACATCTTCTTTTCCGAATAAATAGAAAACAAGGCTTAAAATTGCTGCCAAAGCCATTGCTCCGAAAAAGGTTTTCTTTTTACCAATTTTATTCGCGATTGGTGTTGCAGCGATTACTCCGATGATGTTTGCTGCTTGTCCTAAAACCAAATAGATCGACGTTGGTGTCATGTGAAAATCGGTTCCGAAAAGTGAAAAATCGAAGTTTATATTGCCACTTACATAATATTTAAAATAGTAAACTGCAGCGCCGTCGCGAATAGAATTAAATACCAAAGCTCCAATTCCTGCACCAAGCAAAATCCACCACGGTTTATTTTTCCATAAATCTTTTAAATCTTCTTTTAAATTGTTTTGTTCGTTTTCAATTGGTTTGATTCTTTCTTTAGTGAATAAAAAACAAGCCCAGAAAAAGATGGTTGTAATTAATCCGAAAACAGCGATTGTTGCCAACCAACCCGATTTTGAATTTAAATTTCCTCCGAAATAATTTACTAAAGGTTCGATTAGCCAAAGCGCAAGAAGACTTCCTCCAAAAGCGAAAACCATTCGGTAAGAAGAAAGTGTATTTCTTTCTTTTCGATCAGAAGACATAACTCCCAAAAGTGAAGCGTAAGGAACGTTGATTAAAGAATAAATCATCATCATTAACGAGTAGGTCACGTAAGCGTAAATGATTTTTCCTTTTTCGTCAAAATCTGGAGTGTAGAAAGTTAGCACTCCAATCACGGCAAAAGGTATCGCTACCCAAAGTAAATATGGTCTAAATTTTCCCCATTTGCTTTTGGTTCTATCGGCTAAAATTCCAACAATTGGGTCAAAGCAAGAATCCCAGATTCTAGTAATTAAAAACATAGTTCCTACTACGGCAGGCGCCAATCCGAAAACATCGGTGTAGAAAAATAGCAGATACATGCTGAAAATTTTCCAAAACATTGAGGATGCAGCATCTCCAAGTCCGTAACCAATTTTTTCTTTTAAACTAATTTTGTCGTGCATTAGATTTCTTTTAAAGATTGTAATTTATTTTGGGGCAATTATTTTAATTTTTTCTGAATGTCTTTCTCAAAAATAGTTTGATTGAGATTGTAAAAATCGACAAAATCTTTTTCGCTTACTTGACCTGAAAATGGTGCGTAGTAATGCATTTTTTGCTCTTTTTCCTGCCATCCATGATTTCTCCAAAGCAAGACATAAGAAATTTTATAGTCGCCAATCGCTTTTAATAAAGTTCCTGTCCACCATTTTGGATCTGGAACTGCTTCATAACCCGCTTCTGCCAAAGCCATTAATTTGTGCTTTTTTAGGCTGATTTCATTTAATATTTTAAATTGATTCTGAACTTCAGAGATGAATTTTTCTCCATTTGGATCATTATTGTTTTGATACGTGTCAAAACTCAACATGTCAGCGTAATTGTCACCAGGATAATTGGTCAAGAAATCATTTTCATTTCCAAAACTTCCTGTGTTGTAAACATAAATTAAGTTGTGAACTCCTTTTTTCTGAAGATAGTCAAAAGTGAATTTCCAAGCAGTTTTGAATTCTTCTGGAGTACAATTTCCTTTTCCCCACCAAAACCATCCGCCAGTCAGTTCGTGGAAAGGTCTAAAAAGAATCGGAATGTTTTTGCCATTTTTATCTTTTAAAGACAAAAAGAAAACTGCCGCTTTATCTAACCAAGAAGTAAATTTTTTATGATTTTCTGCTCCAGGTAAAATTGTTTTTAAAGAATTTGGAACATTATCCCAAGCACTTTTTCCTGTGGCAGGATTGTCAAAATGCCAGCTGATTGTCGAAATTCCACCTCTTGCATCTGCTTCTATAATATATTGTTTCATTTTAGCAAAAGGAACGCCATCAATATTATTTGGTTTATCGTTTTCTAAACCAGCAATATCCCAGCCATAAACTGCAGGATAATCTCCGACTACATCTTTTATATCGCTTCTTCCATCTTCATATTTCCATTTTACGCCATAAGCCAAATCGTCCTGATGTCCGAATAAGAAACCTTTTTGAGTTAAAGAATTAAGTTCTTTATATAAAGATTTAGTTTCTGCTGTTGCTTTTTTATCTGAAAGTGACAAATTAGTATTACTTGTGTTTTTTTGAGATAAACACGAACTGCTTATTACAGTTATAGTTAAAAGCTTTAAAAAATGTTTTTTCATCGAAAAATATAAGTTGATGTTTAGCTAAAAGCTAACTAAACAAGGGTTTACAGTTTTTAAATAATAGCATTTTTTCTTCCGAAAATTATTTATGCTATTGTGGTTAAAATTATTAAAACTATAAAAAGTTATTTAATAAAAAATGATTAATGTTTATTATTAATGTTCTTTTTAAAGAAATGATAAATTAGTTTTTCAAAGATAAACGGATGATTATAGTGTAATTAATATTATTTTATCAATTATATATCATATTATTGCATCAAAAATAGAATGATTGTTTTTTCTGAAATAGATTAAGATGGGTAATACGAAAAATTTTTATAGAGAAATAGCTCCGCTTGCCGCGAGTGACAGCTTTTTGGTTTTCGATCGAGTAAAAGACAGTTTTGATTTTCCGGTTCATTATCATCCGGAATTTGAGATTAATTTTATTCAAAATGGAAAAGGAGTTAAAAGGGTTGTCGGGGATAATATTGAAGAAATCGATAATGTTGAATTGGTTTTGATTGGTCCAAATTTATATCACGGTTGGGAGCTAAATAAATGCACAAGTAAAAAAATACATGAAATAACGATTCAGTTTCATAACGATTTGTTTCATGAATCTTTGTTGTCAAGACGTATTATGAATCCGATTCGAGATATGTTTAATCGATCGATTCACGGAATTCTTTTTTCGAAAAAAACTGCAGAAGAATTGATGCCAAGACTTGTGAGGCTTTCTAAGTTGGATGGTATGGATTATTTTCTAGAAATCACGTCTTTATTATATGATCTTGCTAGTTCTAGAAATCAACGTTTGCTTTCTACTTATACCGTAGACTATGATACTTTTGATGATTATGATAAAATGAAATTGGTTTACGAATATGTGCAAAAGCATTTTGCAGATAAAATTACTTTAGAAGATGCGGCAAATGTGGCAAGTATGTCGATTATTTCGTTTAATCGATTTATAAAAAAGAGAACCGGGAAAACTTTTGTCAATTATATAAATGATATTCGTATTGGTTATGCGGCACGTTGGCTGGTAGAAAAAGACATGAGTGTTTCTGAAGTTGCTTTCAAATCTGGTTTTAATAATATAGCCAACTTCAATCGTAGTTTTAAATCAACAAAAAATTGTACGCCAAGTCAGTATCGTGAAGAATTCTCAGGCTTGAAGCGTATTTTATAGTGATACTTTTTTGTCACTGATAAATATTATTTTTAACGAAAACGTTTGATTTTTAAGGTTTCATTGGTTTTTATTCATCGTTTGTGTTCTTTGGAGGATTGTGATTGCGAATAATTCAAAATTTGCATGGTTTAATTTTCATATTTGTTTTTTTTATTTGCTTCTAGTAAAAATATTATCAATAAATGATATAATATTATCGATTTGATAATCCTCTCTGTTATAGATTTGTTAAATAATTTGAAAGTAAAAATTACCAGGGATTTACTTTTGAATTGTACAATAAACAAATTTAACTAACCAACACTTATTATGAAAAAACTAATGACTAGCTTCATTCATTGGAAGGCTGACCACACAGCCGTTCCTTTGATATTATTTTTGTTACTGGCCAGTAATTTTATTACAGCTCAGGTAAAAGTTTCGGGGACAGTTTCAGACGAAAAAGGACTGTCTATTCCAGGTGCCAATGTTTCGGTTTCTGGTTCAAAAGCAACTGTTTCTACGGATTTCGATGGTAAATATTCTATTGATGTTCCGGCAAATTCAACTCTATTATTCTCTTTTATCGGTTTTACAACGCAGAAAATTGTTGTAAATAGTAAGACGAAAATTGATGTTGTCTTAAAATCTAACGCAGAAGACTTGAAAGATGTTGTCGTAATTGGTTATGGTACGCAAAAACGTAAAGATATCAATAGTGCGATTTCGAGTATTGGATCGAAAGATATTGAGAATCTTAAAGTAGCTTCTTTTGACCAAATGATGCAGGGAAAAGCGGCGGGGGTAGTCGTAAGCAGTAACTCTGGAGAACCAGGAAGTAATGTTTCGGTAAAAATTAGAGGGGTTTCGTCTTTAACGGGTACAAACGAACCTTTGTATGTAATTGATGGTGTGCCTATTTCTGGAGATGCAAGGAATTCTTCTACTTCTGGAAGAAATGCATCGGGAGAGTCTAACTTTTCTAATGCCGGAAATATCACGATGAGTCCATTGGCGCTTATTAATCCTAATGATATTGAGTCGATCGATATTTTGAAAGATGCTTCGGCAACTGCAATTTATGGATCAAGAGGTGCAAACGGGGTTATCATTGTAACAACAAAATCTGGTAAAAAAGGTACGGGTAAATTGACTTTCGAGAATTCTTATTCGATAAGCAATCTTCCTAAAAAACTGCATTCAATGAATTTGCAGCAATATGCGACACATCAAAATGCTTTGTCAAATGTTTATGACCCATCTTCAAAACGACCTGAATTTGCTCATCCAGAACTTTTAGGAGAAGGAACAGACTGGCAAGATGCTATTTACGAAACGGGTATGATGAGCTCAAATCAGCTATCTTTTTCTGGAGGTAAAGAAGGTGTTACTTATTATATTTCTGGAGGAGTTTTGAATCAGGAAGGAATTGTTATAGAATCTGGTTTTAAAAGATATAACATTAGAACAAATGTTGATGCTAAAGTAAATAGCTTTATTAAAGTTGGTGTCAATGTAAGTGGTGCTATTACAGATGAAAAATTGACGTTAAACGGACAGTTTAATGGCGTCGTAGCAACTTCTTTATTAGCTACGCCAGACGTTGCAGTTAGAGAATTGTCGGGTGCTTTTGCCGGACCAACTTCTGGAGTTTCTTTTGTAAATCCTGTAGCGACATCATTATTAGGTTCTAATACTTTGGTAAGAAAGAACTATTCTGGAAATTTCTATACTCAAGTAGATATAGTTAAAGGATTAGAATATCGTTTTGAAGCTGGAGGATACCTATACGATAATTTAGGACAGCGTTTTGATCCTATGTTTTCTTTAGGAAATGCGGTAAAAGATTATGCAAACTTGTATTACAATCCGTCTTCAGGAAATTCTTGGAACTTAAAAAACATGCTTACTTACAGAAATACAATTGATAAGCATAACTTCACAATTTTAGCCGTTCAAGAGTCAAACAGATCACACTGGGAAGGATATTCTATGGTAGGGAATGGTTATAAAGACAATAATAACAAAACTCTAGCAGGTGGAGATTTGACAAAAGCGGAGCTTAAAAGTACATATTCTGGTTCTCAGACTTTAGCTTCTTATTTAGGAAGGGTAGTTTATGATTATGCTGATCGTTATGGAGTTTCTGCAGCGGTTAGAGCCGATGGATCTTCTAAGTTTTTCGTAGGGAACAAGTGGGGCGTTTTTAGTTCTGTTGGTGCTTCATGGAAGCTTTCTAATGAGTCTTTTATGGAAAGCACAAAGAAATATGTTGACAACATTAAATTTAGATTTGGATGGGGACAAACAGGAAATAACCAAATTCCTAACAACTTATACGATTCTAACTTGCACGTTGTAATTAGTTCAATGGGAACTTCTTATCTTCCTTCAAATACTCCAAATAAAGATTTGAAATGGGAAACACAAGATCAGACTAACTTAGGTTTAGATTTTACAATGTTTGATTCTAAATTTTCTGCTTCGGTAGATTTGTATAAAAAGGTTTCTAAAAATTTCCTTTATCAAGTGCCTCTTCCAAACTATCTTTCTGGTGGTGGTGATTATGAAGGCGGTGTAAATCCTCCATATTTTAACTTAGGAAGTATGGAAAATAAAGGGGTTGAGGTTACGCTTGGTTACCACAATAAATTTACAAAAGACTTTTCATGGGATTCTAGTTTAAACTTTACCCAATATGTTAATAAAGTAACAGATATGGCAGGTTTGAATATTGTAAAAACAACAGGGACACTGGCTTATAATACAGTAAGCGTTACAAGAACGCAAGAAGGTCTTCCAATTGGTTCTTTCTTAGGCTATGAAGCTGTTGGAATCTATAGAACAGATGAGGATTTACTAACATATGGTTACACAAATCAGGCTGGGACAAAAGTGCCTTTGAAAAACGGAACGAACTCATTATTGCCAAATTTTGTAAAAGGTGATGTTATTTATAAAGATTTGAATAATGATGGTAAAATCGACCAAAGCGATTTAACAGCAATCGGAAATCCGAATCCAAAATTTACTTATGGTTTTACAAACAACTTCAAATATAAAAATGTTGATTTGTCTATTTTTCTTCAGGGAACAGCAGGAAATAAATTAATGAATTTAACTCGTGCATCTGGAATTATGAACAGTGGTTTAGGTACTAACTATTTAACTGAAGCTGCTGACTTTTATTCTGCAACTAATTTAGATGCCTCTTTGCCGACTCCTTCTAGTTATGATCACATAAATAATGCGGTTTCAACTCGTATGATAGAAAACGGATCGTATTTGAGAATTCAGAATGTGACATTAGGATATTCATTGCCATCAGATGTGATTTCGAAAATCAAATTGACTAGACTAAGAATATACGCTTCTGCACAAAACTTGTACACTTTTACTAAGTATACAGGATATGATCCAGAGGTGGGATCTTATAATCAGGATGCATTAATGACAGGAATTGACAACGGGCGCTATCCGGTGCCTAGACAAATTACCTTTGGTTTGAATGTTGAATTTTAATAAAAAGAAGTATGAAAAATATATATAAAAAAGGCGGTGTTGGATTTATGGCATTGTTGATGTTGTTTTCTTCTTGCTCACAAGATTTTATAGAAGTGCCTGCTGAAGGAAATCCAACGATGGGTAATTACTATGATTCTGATGAAAAATTGGATAATGCAACAAACGGACTTTATGGTTTAGTTTGGTTTAATATGAATAAAGAAGGTTTTTACGGAATTACTGATGTGATTTCTGGAAACATGTACGCTGATATTTATAATGATTTTGGTGATTTTACTGATTTAAGCTTCACTAATACATCGAGATATATATCAGATTCTTGGAGATCTTGTTTTGGTGCAATCGCAAATTCTAATGCTTACCTAAGCAATTTACCTCAAAGTGTTGGACCAAATGTTAGCAAAGAAGCCTTAAATAATACGTTAGGCGAATGCCATTTTATTAGAGCTTTCTCTTATTTCTTTCTAGTAAGATTATGGGGAAATGTGCCTATTATTGAGAACAATGCGGACTATTCGAAAAACTATGTTATTCCAAGTAATCCAGTTGAGGATGTTTATACATTCATAGAAAATGATTTGAAATTTGCAATCGCTAATTTGAGAACCAAAAACAGAGGTTCAAATTATGCTGCAAATGCTCACGTTTCTGCTGGTTCTGCAAAAGCGCTTCTTGCAAAAGTTTATTTATATCAAAAGAAATATGACTTGGCTAGACAAATGGCGCAAGAAGTTATTAATAGCGGAGAGTTTAAATTATTAGGAGGAGAAGAACTTCCAAGTAAATCTTTTGCTGATTTGTTTTTGCAAAAAAATAACAATAATGAAGAATCTATTTTTGCTTGGCAATGGACAGGAACTGGAGGTTATTTTGACGGAAACTTTACCAATACATTATTTGCTCCTGAAAATAGATTAGTAGAAACTACATATTCTGGTCAGATTGCCCCATCTCAAGATTTAATAAAAAATGGTTTTGAAAACGGAGATAGAAGAAGAATTGAGACTTTCATGCTTCCGGGAGATTTTTATCCTAATTTGACTTATGCAAAAACATTAGAGATCGGTGCTCCAAAAATATTAGGCTATACTTTTGAGTTGCAATATGAAGCACAAAAATCTGGCGCAGGACTTAAGAAATATGTTATCGGAAAAGAAAATCTTCCAATTACTGGAGCTTTTAATCCTGTAAATAATGGAGAAAGCAGTATGAATAGCTATATGATGCGTTATGCTGAATTATTGTTAATTCATGCAGAAGCAATTCTTGGCGCACAATCAGGAAGTACTACAGATGCAAATGCACTTAAATCATACAATGCAGTTCGAAAAAGAGCAGGTCTGTCAGCAAAATCTGTAATTACATTTGATGATATTTTTAAAGAAAGACGTGCAGAATTAGCTTGCGAAGGAGATTACTATTTTGATCTAGGACGTTTGCCTTTCGAAAGAGCTAAAGCAATTCTAGAAGCACAAAACAGAGGGAACAGAGAAGTTGAAAAACATATTACAATTTCGGCAACGAATCTTTTGCTTCCTTATCCTGCTGATGACTTAACTAAAAATCCAAAATTAACGGAAGTAGTACCATATACTTTTAAATAATTTTAAAAATATTAAAATATGAAAAATTTAAAAATTGTTTCATTAGCAGCATGTTTGGTATTAATGCTATCATTATTGCTTTTTACTTCCTGCTCAAACGATGATAGCGCTGATGTATACACAGGAGCGCCTGTCATAGAATCGGTTATGCCTTCTGGTTATAATGCAGATGGCAGTCTTAAACCATTAGAACCAACAAAATTAGTAGATCCAAAAAACTATTATGTAATTCACGGAAAAGGATTTCTAACAGCAACAAAAGTTTATTTCAATGATTATGATACTTATTTTAGGTCAACTTTTGTAACCGATACAGACATTATTATTCTTGTTGACGAAAATACGCCTTTTGCAAATGCTGCTAATAAATTAAGAGTAGTTACAAGCAGAGGAACAGCAGAATATGATTTAGTGGTTGCGCCACCAGTACCAACATTCAGCGGATTCAATTCTATAAACTGTGAAGAAGGAGATGAGGTAACTATAAAAGGTAAGTACTTCTTAGATCCAATTGTTACGTTGGCTCAAACTTCTACAGAACCTGCGGTTCCTGTTGAGGTTGTTTCATCAACTTTAGAAGAAGTAGTAGTGAAAATTCCAGCTAATGCGAATCATAGATATTTGACAGTTTCTAATATTTCTGGAACAGCAGTTTCAAAAGAAGCTATTGGAACAGCATTGTATGATGATAAACTTTACGGAATGCAGTGGGGAGGACCTTGGGCCGGTAAAGGAGTTAACTTTGATTTTGATGGCGATTCGTATCAAGGCGAAAAATCATGGCAATGGGAATTCGCAGCTTGGGATGGTGGAAATTGGGGCTTCAATGTTGATATGACTCCTTATAAAGCATTTAGAATCGCGGTAAAAGGAGCTAAAAATGGTCAGGTTAACTTTAATTTAAATGGCGGTCCAAACTATGTTATTCCAGTTACAACTGCTTGGGTTTACATAGAAATTCCGTTAGATAAATTAGGTAATCCTTCAACTCTTTCAATGATTACATTCCAAGAATCAAATAGTGATGGGGGTAATACTGTATTGTTTGATAATTTAGGATTTGTATTAAAATAAGAATCGGTTTTGAGTTAGTTTGTGATGTTCCCTAGTTGAAAAATTAGGGAACATCTTTTTATAATGAATTAAGATCTAGAAAATGAAAAAAATCGCATTGATGCTTGCTTTAAGTATTTCGAGTTTTGCTTTCAGCCAAGGAAATACTCATAAACAGCAAGCCGGAAAATTTGAAGGACTCGCAATGACGCCTCCAATGGGCTGGAATTCATGGAATACTTTTGCAACCAATATTGACGAAAAATTAGTAAAAGAAACGGCGGATATTATGGTTTCTTCGGGTTTGGCAGCGGCTGGTTACAATTATATTGTTTTAGATGATGGTTGGATGACACATGAGCGTGATGCAAACGGTGATCTAGTGCCCGATCCAGAAAAATTTCCAAACGGAATGAAAGCGCTTATCGATTATGTCCACAGTAAAGGTTTGAAATTTGGGCTTTATAATTGCGCTGGAACAAAAACCTGTGCAGGTTATCCAGGAACAAGAGGTTACGAATATCAAGATGCGAGATTTTATGCTAAACTCGGAATCGATTTTTTAAAGTACGATTGGTGTAATACAGAAGGAATTACTGCAAAAGAAGCGTATACAACCATGAGTAATGCATTAAAAACAGCAGGAAGACCTATTGTTTTCAGCCTTTGCGAATGGGGAGATAATCAGCCTTGGGAATGGGGAAAATCTGTTGGAAATCTTTGGAGAATCTCAGGAGATATTTATCCTTGTTTTGATTGTGAATTTAAACATCCAGAAAATTGGTCGTCTTGGGGATTCATGAAAATTGCCGATATGCGAAAAGATATTCGTAAATATTCAGGTCCAGATCATTGGAATGATTTTGATATGATGGAAGTTGGAAACGAAATGAACGGTACGGAAGATAAAACGCATTTTGCAATGTGGTGCATGCTTTCTTCGCCTTTATTTACAGGAAACGATTATCGAAAAATGTCTAAAGAAACTTTAGCAATTTTAACCAATAAAGAA
This sequence comes from Flavobacterium sp. B167r, assembly GCF_056824315.1. NCBI lineage: Bacteria > Pseudomonadati > Bacteroidota > Flavobacteriia > Flavobacteriales > Flavobacteriaceae > Flavobacterium > Flavobacterium sp. B167r. The sequence goes on along the minus strand of NZ_CP124859.1, from coordinate 5,284,618 downwards.
TTGTTGGCCGTAAATCAGGATAAACTTGGAATTCAGGGATTTAAATACGTTATCTTAGACGGAGTAGAAGTGTGGGTAAAACCGCTTTCTGATGGAGCTTGGGCAGTAAGCTTTATAAACAGAACGGAAACTTCAAAAAAGATCAATTTCGATTGGAAGAAAAACAATCTCAAAGATGCTGATTTTGGATATGAAACCGATTTTAATAAAACAACCTTCAAATTGAAAGATCTTTGGAAAAATAAAGAAGTCGGAAATACGAAAAAAGCTTTTACAGCCGAAATAGCTTCGCATGATGTTATTACCTTAAAATTAATTCCTTAAATCTATATAATATGAAATCAAAGGTTTGGTACGCTGCTTTTTTTCTTTTGTTTCTTGTAAACGTTTCAAAAGCACAATTTGTGAAAAAACACGGACAGTTGAGTGTTCTGGGGACTCAGCTTGTAGACAAAGACAATAATCCAATTGTGCTTCGCGGTTTAAGTTTTGGCTGGCATAGCATGTGGCCGAGATTCTATAATGAAAAAGCGGTAAGTTGGTTAAAAAAGGATTTTAATTGCAATGTGGTTCGCGCCGCAATGGGAATCGAACTTGGTGATTACTCCTATATAAAGGATCCGCAATTCTCGAAAGAGAAAATAGAAGCTGTTGTAAATGGCGCAATAAAGTCTGATATATATGTAATTATAGATTGGCACAGCCATAATGTAAATCTTAACGAAGCAAAAGAATTTTTTGCAGAGATATCTAAAAAGTATGCCAAATATCCCAATATAATATATGAAGTCTTCAACGAACCGGATTATGAAACTTGGGGAGAAGTAAAAAACTATGCAGAAGAAATTATTAAAGTTATTAGAGACAATGATCCTAACAATATAATTTTAGTTGGCTGTCCGCATTGGGATCAAGATATTGATCTTCCTGCCGAAGATCCGATAAGAGGTTATACTAATATAATGTATACGATGCACTTTTATGCGGCAACGCATGGTAAAGAATTAAGAGATAGAACCGATAGCGCTATTAAAAGTGGTTTGCCTGTCTTCATTTCAGAATCTGCCGGAATGGAAGCTTCTGGCGATGGGCCGTTAAATTATAAAGCTTGGCAGGAATATGTAGATTGGATGGAAGCTCGAAAATTAAGCTGGATTACTTGGTCGGTTTCAGATAAAGACGAAACTTGTTCTATTCTAAAAAAATCTGCTAAATCGGAAGGAAAATGGAAAGATGAGGATTTAAAAGAATCTGGAATTAAAGTTCGCGAATATTTGAGAATGTATAATAAAGAATAAATAGGTTCGTCAGATCATTTTTGCAAAGCCCGTTCAAATTAAATGAACGGGCTTTTTTTATCTTTTTGAGTTTAAAAAGAGCAATTTGATTTGGGTATATAAACTTATTTGCATGATTTTTTTTGTAAGAATTTATTCTTACGATTGTTTTGTTTGGCTTTCTGTTTTTATACTGTGCTATTTTTTGTTTTTAAATTTATTTTTAAATGATACCCCTATTTTTTAAGGGGTGTTCTTTGTATATTTGTTTTTTTAAGACGTTTTGACGATTATTTTTGTAGTACTTTTTACTTTAACCCTAATTTTTTAAGGTTTAAAATGCTAAAAACTGTTGTTGAATTTTCAAAAACAATTATTGATTAATATGGAATAATGATTATTGGAACTTTAATTTTTGTAATCCGTAATTCTTCGCTCAAAACGGCAAAAAAGCAGGTTTGAATTATTCTACTCATACAAAAGTTAATAAATTCGCTAATGAAAATGATGATGATTTGAAGGGCGCATGAAAGGTTTTAGAAGTGACTTATACTATTAAATAGATATATAAAAGATTAACTAACCAGAATCAATTAATAACTAAAAACCAAATTAAAACATGAAAAAAGCATTTCACATTTTAGCCGCGATGTTGACAAGTTCTTTCGCCTTTGCCCAAGAAGAGGAAACATCTGCTCCAGCAACCACATGGGGAGGTTCTGCAGATGCGTACTATAAATATGATTTTTCAAAACAAATGAATGGATTGACGAGCTTCACCAACTCGCAAAATTCATTCGAATTAGGAATGGCATCGATTGAAGCAAGTCATACTTTTGGAAAAGCGTCTGTTTTCGTAGACTTAGGTTTCGGAAAAAGAGCAGCAGAATTTTCATATAATGAAACGCCAGATAAAGATGCAAGTGCAAAATTTTTACTTAAACAATTATATTTTACATACAATTTGACTGATGAATTTAAAGTAGTAGCAGGTAGTTTTGGAACTCATATAGGGTATGAGGTGCTAGATGCGGTAGATAACAAAAACTACAGTATGTCTTATGCGTTTTCTTATGGGCCATTTTTCAATACTGGGGTTAAAGCGCAATATACTTCTGGTAAATTTACTGCGATGTTAGGATTAACCAACCCGACAGATTTTAAATCTGCTATGGATGCGGGTTCTTATCAAAAAACATTCATAGGGCAATTAGGATATATTGGTGATACAGGAAGTGCTTATTTGAATTTTACAACGGGAAGCTCTAATCCAATACCAGGGAGTATAATTCCAGTTTCAGATGAAAATAAGACGCAGTTTGATTTAACTGCATCTAAAACAATTAGTGATAGTTTTTCACTTGGATTAAATGCAACTTACGCTAAAACGACAAATGATTTTGATAGTAATTTAGATGGAGATTGGTTTTCTGTGGTAGGATATGCTAATTATTCTTTCAGTCCAGCCTTGCTTTTGGCTTACAGAGTGGAATATTTTGATGCTAAAGATGCCGCTCCAAGTTTAGGAACTTTATCAGGATCAAGTGTATTTGCTAACACAGTTTCTTTAAACTACAAAGTTGGGAAACTTACTATAATTCCTGAGTTAAGATACGATGCAGCTTCTGAGGATATATTTTTAGACAAAGATGCATTGCCAACAGGAGGAAGCTTCTACGGATTAATTGCAACAACATACTCTTTCTAGAGATAAAGATTGATATTTTTTTTTTTTTTTGGAGCTGTCGAAACATATTAATGTTTTGGCAGCTTTTTTATTTGTTGTTTGAAGTTTCAAGTTTGAAGTTTCAAGTTTGAAGTTTGAAGCTTGAAGTTTGAAGCTTGAAGTTTGAAGCTTGAAGTTTTATGTTTGAAGTTTTATGTTTGAAGTTTAAATTTTGGATTTTGATATTTGGAATATAAGATGATTCATTCCGTAGGAATGTTTGCTTGGTAGAATTGAATTGATTGAGGCATGGTTAAACGTTTCGTAGGAACGTTTGATTTGTAGTTCAAAAACAAGAAGAAATCTTTGATAAGCAAAAAAGCGTTCCTAAATTATAGAAACGCTTTTTTATTTAAATGATGAGGTTTATTGAACCTGTTTTTTGTATATCGAATAAATCGCATCGATTGTTTTTCTGTCTAAAACTGAAGTTGCATCAGTTTGAATGTAATGCAATTTAAAAGCTTGAATTGCGGCACTTAAATTTTTGGTGTTATAACCTATTATTCTAAGTGCTGGTTCAATTTTAAAATCAAATGGCGCTGGCTCTAAAACTTCATCTGGCCAGATTCCGAACCCTTTTTCTGCTAAAGTTTTCCACGGAAACAATGCGCTTGGGTCTTGTTTTCTTCCTGGCGCAATATCGGCATGACCTAAAAAGTTTTGCGTCGGAATATTGTAATCCTTTTTTAATTTAGTCAACAAAGCGACCAAACTGCTAATTTGTGCTTCAGTAAAAGGTTTAAAACCGTTATTGTCTAACTCAATACCAATAGAACAAGAGTTTAAATCTGTTGTTTTTCCCCAAGTAGAATTTCCTGCATGCCATGCTCTAAGATAATCATTAAGCATTTGCACCACTTTTCCGTTTTCAGAAATGATGTAATGAGCGCTTACTTGAGTTTTGGTTTTTGTAAAAGTATTAATCGTCTGCTGTAGAGAATCCTGAGCAGTATGATGAATAATAACGAAACTTGGTTTTCTTAAATTAAAATTTACTGTACCAATCCATTCGGTATTTATTCCGTTTACCAAATAAGTAGAACCTGTTTTAGATAAAGTGTCCTTTATGATTCCCAGTTGCTGTGCATAAGAAGTGTCAATTGCCAATGGTGAAACTGGCGGAATTGGTTTGGCTTCTTTACTTGTAATCTGGTTCTCTAAAGTTTTCAGCTGCTGATCATAAGCTTTCTCAGTATTCTTGTATGGATTTGTAGAACAAGCACTGATGATAATTGCTAAAATCAGATAACAAAAAAGTTTTTTTGTCATAATTCGTTGTTTTATAAGTTAATAACGATTATTCTGAAATTTTCGTATCTGGGGCGTCTTTTACTTCTTTGGAGTCTTTAGAATCTTTATCTTTTTTCTTTTTCGATTTAGATTTTTTCATGTCTTTAAAAGTATCCATGAAAGTTTTATACTTTTCAATTTGATCAGGATTTAAAAAAGCGCTGATTTTTTTATCAGTACTCTCTTTTAAAGCTTTAATCTGCTCAATTTTTTGATCTTGACTACTGCTTTCATTTTTTAACAAAATACCTTGTTCTCTGATACTTTCAGCTAAAACATTTGAAATAGCAATTGCTTGAAGTTCATCCAAATTCACCTGTGGTTTCATTTGTTCAATGATAATTCCGGCAATTTCTTCAGGAGGAGTTTCTTTAGGTTTGCTTTGTGTACCTTGTTGTTGCCCGCCCATCATGCTTCTGTCCATACCCATTCCGCCACCTCTTCCGTAGCCTCCACCATAACCATTGCCATAGCCACCGTAGCCATTATTGTATCCGCCTCCATATTGAGCAGAAACAGTGTTGAAGCAAAATAAAGTAAAAACGAAAAGAATTAGGCTCAGAGTAGGTTTCATAAAAGTTTTTTTGTCTAATGTTTGCAATAGTTCAGTGTAAATTTAAGCAGGTTCTCCGTATAAATCAAATTCTGTTGCTTCAATTATCTTGATATTAACAAATTCACCAGTTTTAACATAATGCTTAGAAGCGTCAATTAGAACTTCGTTGTCAACATCAGGACTATCAAACTCTGTACGGCCTACAAAATGAGCGCCTTCTTTTCTGTCAATGATGCATTTGAAGATTTTGCCAACTTTTTCTTGATTCAAATCCCAAGAAATTTGAGATTGTAATTCCATTATTTCATTTGCTCTAGCTTGTTTTACATCATCTGGAACATCATCTTCTAACAAATAAGCATGAGTATTTTCTTCATGAGAATAAGCAAAGCATCCCATTCTGTCAAATTTCATTTCTTGAACAAAATCTTTTAGAATTTCAAAATCTTCTTGAGTTTCGCCTGGGTAGCCAACAATTAAAGTAGTTCTAATTGCCATTCCTGGAACTGCAGCGCGGAAATCTTTTAATAATTGAGTTGTTTTAGCCTGAGTTGTACCACGACGCATTGATTTTAGAATAGAATCTGAAATATGCTGTAATGGAATATCAATGTAATTGCAGATTTTTGGCTCACGTTTCATTAACTCTAAAACATCCATCGGAAAACCAGTAGGGTAAGCATAGTGTAAACGAATCCATTCGATTCCTTCAACAGCAGCTAAAGCCTCTAATAATTCTGCTAAATTTCTTTTTTTATAAAGATCAAGTCCGTAATAAGTTAAATCTTGAGCAATTAAGATCAATTCTTTTACACCATTTTTAGCAAGGCCTTGAGCTTCTTTAACTAATTTTTCAATTGGCTGAGAAACGTGAGAACCTCTCATTAATGGAATTGCGCAAAAACTGCAAGGTCTGTCGCATCCTTCAGCAATTTTTAAATAAGCATAATTTTTCGGAGTTGTAGTTAAACGTTCTCCAAGTAATTCATGTTTATAATCAGCTCCAAGAGCTTTTAATAATTGAGGTAACTCTGTTGTTCCAAAATATTGATCAACGTTAGGAATTTCTTTTTCTAAATCTGGTCTGTAACGCTCAGATAGACATCCTGTTACAAAAACCTTATCTACAAGTCCTCTGTCTTTTTTGTCTGCGTATTCCAAAATCATGTTTACTGATTCTGCTTTTGCATTATCAATAAATCCGCAAGTATTAATTACAATAATGTTTCCTTCTTTTTCTGCAGGAGCTTCGTGTTCAACTTCTTTTCCATTTGCACGCAACTGTCCCATAAGGACTTCGCTGTCATAAACATTTTTTGAACACCCAAGAGTGATTACGTTAATTTTGTTCTTTTTTAAAGACTTGGTTCTCATACTTTTATAAATTGGAGTGCAAAATTACACTTTTTTTATTCAAACATCACTAGTTTGCTCTTTGTTTTAGCTGTTTTTTATGAAGCTACCGTATTCTTAAGTAGAATTTAAAGTAAAGTGATACTTAAAAGGTAAAAAAAATCCGTCAAGTAAAAACTGACGGAAATTTTCAATCATCTATTTTGATTTTTAATTACAATTCAAATAATAAGGTCATAGTGACATTGTTCAGTTTTGAAGTAACTTTAGCAGAATCTGTTAATCCTCTTGAGAAAAAACCTTGATTTGATTCTCTTTCTAAGTATGAATATGCTAGATCTAGTTTAGTAGTTCCAAAATTATATCCTAAACCAGCAGAATAGCTATTTAAATCTCCAACTGTGATTCCGTTTTTATAAGGGCTTCCTTCATAGCGATATCCGCCTCTCAAACTTAATTGTTTGATTTTGTATTCAGCACCAATTCTAAGTTTGCCAGTACTAGTAAGAGTATTGCTAATATCGTTATTAATTCCTCTAAAACCTGGGTCGTCTGTAGGTTTGAATTTAGTATTTCCGTAGTTTTTTATAGCATAGTCAATACTTAATAAACCAGATTTTCCAAATATATATGCAGCACTAAAGGTCCATTTGTCTGGAGTTTGTAAAGTATAAGATTCGTATACATTAACAACATTAGGATTTACATTAGCATTCAAAGCTGATCCGCCTTCTGCTTGTCTAGTGGTGTAAATGCTTTGAGAAGTTTCGTCGTATAGCTCATACCAAGTATTAGATTCATAGGCTAAACCAAGTCTGAAATTTTCAGTTACTTTTCCTATTGCTCCAAGTTGGAATGAGAATCCATTTCCGTAAGTATATAATTCGTTGTTGAAACGTAAATTAGATATTGTTTCGTATGGCTGTAATGGGTTGCTATTGTCTTCATAGAAACTTGTAGATCTTCTGTAATCAGTTATATGAACATTTAAATTAGCTCCTATATAAAGTCTGTCTTTGTATGAAGTTGCAATATTAAAACCTAGCTTACTATTATAGCCTCTAGTATAAACTTCATTTTCTTGGTAATAATTTCCTCCAGCAGGAATATTCGTTAGATATTCAGTGTTTTCTGGATCAATAGCTGCAGGGTCAATAACATGTCCCCAGTATCCCATATAGGCTTGCTGTTCTGTGTAATTTAAATCGCGATAGTCCAAGCCATCTATAATTTTTAGAGGAATTCCATTTGCGTAATCCATGAAATAGCTGCCAACTGAATTGGTAGGATTGGTTCCCGCTGAGAAAACTTCATTATTGAAATTATTTGTGTTTTCGTAAGTTGCGCCAATTGCAATTTTATTCCATCCATTGTTTGGGTTGTTGTCTTTAAATACAAAAACACCACCCGCTTGGTTTAAGATAAAAGAGTTTTCTTTGTCTGAAGTGTTAGTTCCGAAGTAATTAGAATTGTTTTTTATATTCTGATTGCTAAATGATATTCCAATTTGATTGCTGTTGAAAATTGCAGATCCAGCTGGGTTAACGCTTAAGGCAGATATGTCTCCTCCAACAGCTCCAAAAGCACCGCTCATTGCTCTAAAGCGTGCAGTTCCGGTAAGATTGTCTTGTGCATAACGCAGACCATCTGAGACTTCTTGTGAATATGACGCGCTGACAGTTAGTCCTGTTATAAATAGGAAAAGTATTTTTTTCATTTTGATAAGTTTTAGTTTGAATTTAAGACTGCTGAGGAAAAATTATCTTCTTCCTCCGCCACCGCCGCCAGATCTCATTCCGCCACCGCCGCCACTACCGCCACCGTATGATCTAGAGCTTCCTCCGCCACCGCTGCTGTTCATTGAACGGCTAGGGCTGCTTGGAGTATAACTTCTTGACGAACCGCTGTTGTTGCTAGGGGTGTAGCTTCTATTTGTTGTGGTATTGCCATTTCCGCTATTATAAGATCTTCTAGTGCTGTTGTAATTACTATTACTGTTGCTGTCAGAACCGTTTGAATACGATCTTCTATTTGTAAATGTTGGACTTGTTGTTCTGCCACTCGTACTAGTTCTTCTGAAGTCAGTATAGCTGTTCGATCTATTTGTATTGTAACTTCTGTTAGTTGTGTAGTTTCCTCTGTTGGTAGTATAGTTTCTATTAGTTGTATATGCTCCTCTATTGGTTGTGTACCCTCTATTAGTGCTATAATTTCTGTTGTAAGCATAGTTTCTATCTCCGTAATAACCTGCAGAACCTCTTCTTCCGTAGTTGTAAGAGTAGTTGTTTCCATAATAAGGATATCCGTAGCCAGGATAGCCCCACCCTGGGTAACCCCATCCATAACCTGGGTAGCCCCATCCGTAATAAGGGTACCCCCATCCGTAGCCGTATCCATATCCATAATAAGGATATCCCCATCCGAATCCGAATGACCATGTTGGTGTAGAGTAAACGTTTACAGAAACTTCTGAGTTGCTGCTTCCCCATGCTGGATAACCTGCTGAAACAGTTTGAGTACTGTCTGAGTAATTGGTGTAATTATCAACATCAGTAAATATTTCTGTTGGCTGATCATCATCTTGTAGTGATTTGAAATATTCTTTGTATTGGTTGTTTGTTCCAGTTTGTACATACTTAACAGATGTACCACCATATACTCCATCGTTATCATAATAAGATGAATTTTGGTAAGAACCACATGATGCTAGCAATAAACTCAATAATCCAATTAAGTAAAAATGATTAGAGTTTCGGCGGAGTGAAAGGTAAGTTTTCATATCTGTGGTGTTTTTTATTGTTGCACATTACAAAATTAGTTAGTTTTGTCAAACTATTTAGTTAAAATTGTATAAAACAAAATTTGTGCCAAAATATATAATATGAGTAAGAACCTTACTACAAGATCAGAAGATTATTCGAAATGGTATAACGAACTGGTTGTAAAAGCAGATCTGGCTGAAAATTCAGGGGTTAGAGGATGTATGGTAATAAAGCCATACGGATATGCTATTTGGGAAAAAATGCAAGCAGAGTTAGATCGTATGTTCAAAGAAACTGGACATCAAAATGCGTACTTTCCTTTGTTTGTGCCAAAAAGTATGTTTGAAGCGGAGGAAAAGAATGCTGAAGGATTTGCGAAAGAGTGTGCGATCGTAACACATTATAGATTGAAAAATGATCCTGATAAACCAGGAAAGCTTATGGTTGATCCTAATGCTAAATTGGAAGAAGAACTTATCGTTCGACCTACAAGTGAAGCGATTATTTGGTCTACATATAAAGGATGGGTGCAGTCTTATAGAGATTTGCCTTTGCTTATTAATCAATGGGCAAATGTGGTTCGATGGGAAATGCGTACGCGTTTGTTTTTAAGAACTGCAGAGTTTTTATGGCAGGAAGGTCATACGGCGCATGCAACAAAAGCTGAAGCCGTTGAAGAATCGGAAAAAATGATGAATGTTTATGCTGATTTTGCTGAGAACTTCATGGCAATTCCTGTAGTTAAAGGTATAAAAACAGAAACAGAACGTTTTGCTGGTGCAGATGAAACATATTGTATCGAAGCTTTGATGCAAGATGGAAAAGCGTTGCAAGCTGGAACTTCTCACTTCTTAGGGCAAAACTTCGCAAAAGCTTTTGATGTTAAGTTTGCAAATGCGGAAGGGAAGCAAGAGCACGTTTGGGGAACTTCATGGGGAGTTTCAACTCGTTTAATGGGAGCTTTGGTTATGACGCATTCTGATGATCAGGGATTGGTGTTGCCTCCAAATTTAGCGCCTATTCAAGTTGTTGTTGTTCCGATTTATAAAACAGATGAGCAATTAGCAGAAATTACGGCAGCGGTCAATGATTTAACGGCTAAGCTTAAAAAGCTTAAGATTTCGGTTAAGTACGATGACAGAACAACTCAAAAGCCAGGATTTAAATTCGCTGAATGGGAATTGAAAGGTGTGCCGGTTAGAATTGCTGTTGGACCAAAGGATTTAGAAAATGGAACTTTTGAAGTTGCAAGACGTGATACATTGACAAAAGAGGTGGTTTCTGCCGAAGGAATCGTTACTTATGTAAATGATCTTTTAGAGCAAATTCAAGCCGATTTATTTAACAAAGCATTAGATTATCGTAATACTCATATTACGGAAGTAAATAGTTTTGAGGAATTTAAAGAGATATTAGATGGAAAAGGAGGGTTTGTATCTGCTCACTGGGATGGTACAGCTGAAACTGAAGAAAAGATAAAAGATTTGACAAAAGCAACAATTAGATGCATTCCTTTGGATGCGGTTGAAGAGGTGGGAACTTGCGTGTTTACTGGGAATCCTTCTTCTAAAAGAGTGCTTTTTGCTAAGGCATATTAATTTTTTTAATTTTTTTTGCATCAGGTATTGTATATCTTAAAAAGAGATGTATCTTTGCATCCGCATTAGAGAAGCAGGCCCGTTCGTCTATCGGTTAGGACGCATGGTTTTCATCCATGTAAGAGCGGTTCGATTCCGCTACGGGCTACAAATTTTCTTATGCTAATTAAAAGTTCTTTAACTTGATGTTAAAAATGGCCCGTTCGTCTATCGGTTAGGACGCATGGTTTTCATCCATGTAAGAGCGGTTCGATTCCGCTACGGGCTACAAATTTCAATTTCTAAAATTGAAAAAAAACTTAGAACAGAACGGTCCGTTCGTCTAGGGGTTAGGACTCCAGGCTTTCGTCCTGGTAACAGGGGTTCGATTCCCTTACGGACTACTAAAATTAGTTGTAAATAAGTTTTGTAAAATAAAAATTGGTGTCTCGATTTTTATTTTATTAGTTAAAACCAAAGTGATTGTTTTTTTGCAATTGTGGGAGGTTTTTCTTTTTTAACTAGTATATATAATAATTATTACATCTAAAATTAAAAGAAATGGCAAATCATAAGTCAGCTTTAAAAAGAATCAGAAGCAACGAAAAAAGAAGAGTTCTTAACAGATACCAACATAAAACTACTCGTAATGCTATCAAAGCATTAAGATTAGCTACTGATAAATCTGATGCTACTACAAAATTATCAACTGTAATCTCTATGATTGATAAATTAGCTAAAAAGAATATCATCCATGATAATAAAGCTTCTAACTTGAAGTCTAAATTAACTAAGCATGTTGCAAAATTGTAATTAATACAATTTGTTAGATATAAAAAGTCCTCTTTTAGGGGACTTTTTTTTGTTTATGTCTATTAGAAAATAAACAATATTTTAAAGCTCAAATTTTGATCAAAAAAAATCCAAATTCCAATACTTGTTTAAAGTTGGAATTTGGATTTTTTTAATATTTTAAATTTTGATTAAAGATCTATTTTCTTTTTAAGGTATTCCAGCATTGGTAGTGTAATAGGTTTAGAAAGAAAATCTATTATAATAGGATATTTTTTTGCTTTGGCAAGATCTTCAGGGTCAATGGTTGAAGATAGTACGATAACAGCAACGGTGTTAAACTCTTTGTAATCAGGAGAAGTGAAATGATCTAGAAATTCCCATCCTCCCATAATTGGCATATTCAGATCTAAAAAAATTAATTCAGGTCTTTTTTTAGCTTTGTCGTTGGTGTATTTTAAAAGATTGAAATGATGAAGAGCTTCTTCGCCGTTTTGAGCTGTAATAACTTCATGTGAAAATGAAGATTTTGAAATTACTTTCTTGCATAGCATCAATGTTATAGGGTCATCATCGATGCATAAAATCTGCTCAAGCATAATGATTAATTTTTAAATGTTATTGTAAATGTTGTTCCTTTATTAACTTCGCTGTCTATAGAGATTGTTCCTCCCATTGTTTCTACTTGTGATTTTACAAGGTATAATCCTAATCCTTTACTGTCTGGATAATTATGAAATCTTTGATAAAGCCCGAATATTTTGTCTCGATTCCTTTCTAAATCAATTCCGATTCCATTGTCTTTAAAGGTTAAGATTGTTCTTTGTTCTATTTGTTCTGCTATTATCGAAATTTTTAGTTTTCTGTTTTCCGATTTGTATTTCATGGAGTTAGTAAGCAGATTTAATAGAATGCTTTCAATATAAGCTTTGTTTGTAATAAGTTCGGGGACTTTGTCAAATTTTAGCTTAATTATAGGTTTGTGTAATTCAATTTGAAATGAAAGCTGGCTAAATACATTTTCAAAAACTTCTTCCAAAGATACTTCTTCTTTCTGCATGGAAGGGTTGTCTTTGATAATGATAACTTTTACTAAATCATTTATAGTTTCATTTAACAAATGAGTTGATTTTGTAAATCCGGCTAGTATTTCTTGAAGCTCTTCGTTTTCTATCGGTATATCTTCTATTAAATTTAAAAGTCCGATTAAGTTAGAAAGCGGTGCTCTAAGGTTATGTGATGTGATGTATGAGAATTGTTTTAAGTCTTTGTTGTTTTGTGTTAATTCTCGAATAAGATGTTCTTTTTCTGTTTCTAGTTTTTTCTCGTCTGTAATATCTCTTTGTATCGAAATCCAATGCGAAATGACTCCTTCGTTATTAAAAATAGGAATCATAGAAAAACGCACCCAATATTCTTCTTTGCTTTTGGTGTAGGTAATGGTTTCAATTAAACACTCTTCCTCATTTTTTATGGCTCTAAGAAGTTTTTGCAATTCATCAGAATCTGATTTTGGGCCTTTGAAGATGTTTGGAGATTTCCCGATAATTTCATTTGATTGATAACCTGACATTTGTGAAAAAGCAGGGTTTACATATACTATTTTAGGTATTTTTCTCTCTGATGAATTTGCTTCGGTAATTAAAATAGAATCTTTAGATTGTGTGATTACGGTTTCTAAAAGCTTTAATCGCTGCTCTTCTTCTTTTTGTTTTGTAATATCCTGAATTGCACCAATCATTCTGATGGCTCTTCCATTTTCATCCTTTAATAAAAAACCTCTGTCTAAAACATATTTGTAAGATCCATCAGCGCATCTAAAACGGTATTGATCTTGCCATTTTTCTGTTTTTTGTTCAATAAAAGAGTATAATTTTATTGACATTCTTATGCTGTCTTCGGGGTGAATTTTATCAAACCACCATTTAGAAGTTTTGCCTACTTCTTTTGGGTCGTAACCAAAAACACTTTCAATTCCTTTGTTCCAATTAATACTATCTTCTTGAATTTTCCAATCCCAGATGGTATCACTAGTCGCTTTTGCTACAATGTCATATTTTTCGTTAGATTCTTTTATTTCTTCATTGGTTTTGTTTAACTTTTCAAAGATTGTGATGTTTCTTTTTTCGTTTTTTGAAAGTATAAGACTGAAAACCAATGCTGTAATTAGAATGAATATAATGTCTTTTACTAAGGTAAAATATAAATATTCTGGGGAAGAAAAGTAGCTTATAAGTAATTTATGACATATAACCGCCATAATTATCGAGATGATGGTATAAATAAGAGTAATTTGGAGGGTTTTACTTTTCATCACCTCAAATATAGTTAATTTAACTATAACTAAACGTATGTTAATGTCATTTTGAAGCCGATATTTTGATGTTTTACATTAACTAATTGATTGTATATACGCAAACTATGACAGAAACGTTTTTTTTTAGAAAATAAAGTGTACCTTTGCGCCCATTAAAAATCACAGATGGAATCTATTAGAAACATTGCAATTATTGCCCACGTCGATCACGGGAAAACAACTTTGGTTGATAAAATTATGTATCACTGTCAATTATTTCGTGAAAACGAAAACACAGGTGATTTAATCCTAGATAATAACGATTTAGAGCGTGAGAGAGGTATTACAATTACTTCTAAAAACGTTTCTGTTCAATATAAAGGAACAAAAATCAATATTATCGATACTCCTGGCCACGCCGATTTTGGAGGAGAAGTAGAACGTGTATTGAACATGGCCGATGGTGTATGTTTGCTAGTTGATGCTTTTGAAGGTCCAATGCCACAAACTCGTTTCGTTTTGCAAAAAGCGATCGATTTAGGATTGAAGCCTTGCGTAGTTATCAATAAAGTAGATAAAGAAAACTGTACTCCAGAAGAAGTTCACGAAAAAGTTTTTGACTTAATGTTTGAATTAGGTGCTGAAGAATGGCAGTTGGATTTTCCAACAGTTTATGGTTCTGCTAAAAACAACTGGATGTCTGATCATTGGGAAAACGTAACTGATAATGTGGAAGCATTATTGGATATGGTTGTTGAAAATGTACCAGCTCCTAAAGTTTCTGAAGGAAATCCACAAATGTTGATTACTTCTTTAGATTTCTCTGCATTTACAGGTCGTATTGCTATTGGTCGTTTAGAAAGAGGTGTTTTGAAAGAAGGTATGCCAATATCTTTAGTAAAAAGAGACGGAACTGTAACAAAATCAAGAATTAAAGAATTACATACTTTTGAAGGTCTTGGACGTAAAAAAGTTACTGAAGTAATTGCTGGAGATATTTGTGCTGTTGTAGGTGTTGAAGGTTTCGAAATTGGAGATACTATCTCTGACCACGAAAATCCTGAAGGATTAGCGTCTATCGCTATCGATGAGCCTACAATGAGTATGTTGTTTACAATTAATGACTCACCTTTCTTTGGTAAAGAAGGTAAATTTGTAACTTCTCGTCATATTAGAGAGCGTTTAACAAAAGAATTAGAGAAAAACTTAGCAATGAAGTTAGGTGAAACTGATTCTGCTGATAAATTCATGGTTTTTGGTCGTGGTGTACTTCACTTATCTGTTCTTATTGAAACAATGAGAAGAGAAGGTTACGAGCTTCAGATTGGTCAGCCACAAGTTATCATCAAAGAAATTGATGGTAAAAAATGTGAGCCAATTGAAGAATTAACGATCGACTTACCAGAAAATCTTTCAGGTAGAGCAGTTGAGTTCGTTACAATGCGTAAAGGTGAGATGTTGAGTATGGAAACTAAAGGGGAGCGTATGATTGTGAAATTTAATATTCCATCTCGTGGAATTATTGGATTACGTAATCAATTGCTTACAGCTACGGCTGGTGAGGCTATTATGGCACACCGTTTCATTGGATATGAGCCTTACAAAGGAGAAATTGCTGGACGTAATAAAGGTTCATTAATTTCTATGGAAAAAGGAAAAGCTATTCCTTACTCTATCGATAAATTACAAGATCGTGGTAAGTTTTTCGTTGAGCCAAATGCTGAGATCTACGAAGGTCAGGTAATTGGAGAAAACTCTCGTGGAGATGATATGTGTGTAAACGTAACGAAAGAGAAAAAACAATCTAACGTTCGTTCTTCTGGAAATGATGAAAAAGCTAGAATTATCCCTCCAATCATTTTCTCATTAGAGGAAGCTTTAGAGTACATTCAAAAAGATGAATATGTAGAGGTTACTCCAAAATCTATTCGTTTGAGAAAAATCTATTTGACTGAAACTGATAGAAAAAGATTTAAAATCTAATTATATTTTAAATTTCAATATAAAAATCCCAAATTCCAATTAAGGAGTTTGGGATTTTTTTATAATGAACTTATTAAAGATTGAAATTTAGAATTTTATAATTTAGATTTTTGAAAGTTATCTTTTTAAACTAAAATGTCCTTTTACGTTTTTCCCATTAACAAACAAAAGAGTAAACCAGTAATCCTCTGATGGCATATTCTGGCCGTTGAAAATTCCATTCCAGCCTGCGCCATTTTGGTTCATTTGTTTAAGTAATTTTCCATAACGATCAAAAATTGAGATTGTATAATCTGGCATTTGATCAATGTTTTTAATGACCCATAAATCGTTAAATCCGTCTCCGTTTGGAGTAAAGAAACGTGGGTAATCTAAAACATATACTAAAAATGAATTAGACAAACCACAACCATTTTTATCTCGGGCAAGTACATTATAGATTCCTGGAGTTACTTGAGTGAAAGTAGGACTATCTTGAAAAATAGTTCCATCAAGAGAAAATTCATAATTCCCAGCACCTGTATATTGAATTTGTACTGTATTATCATTTCCAGAAAAATCCTTTACATATGCATCAGTAATTGTGGCTGGTTCAGATAAAATTATTTTGAAATTTTTAGTTTTTGGGCAATCGTTTGAATTAGTTACTAAAACAGAATAATCTCCAGCGCTATTAATTACTGTAGAATTTGCAGTACTTCCGTTAGACCAGTTATAACTGCTAAATCCAGTAGCGACAGTTAATGTCATTTCGTCTCCTTTACATAGATAATGAGTTTCATCCTCAAAATTAGGCGGATCAAATGTATGGACGATTAATTCAACAGGAGTTATATCATAACAATTAGAGCCGTTTGCAGCACGTGCATAAATGGTCTGGCTGTTTGGAGTTGTATTTTTGAAAATATTAGGCAGTTGGTTTGTTTCTGTAATTGCATCGGTAGCCGTTAAAAAATAATTAACAACCAATTCTGGAGGCAAACCAGTCTTGATTTGTGGCGTTACTTCTTCGAGTAAATTAAATTGATATAAACCATCCTGCACATCATCTCCGTCGCAAGTTTCTATCGGAGATTGGTCTGGAATAACAGAATTAGAAACATTTAGTGCGATTTCTGCGGTTGCACTACATCCAAAAGTGTTTTCAATGCGGGCAAAAACAATTTGATTTATAGTACTATTAGTATATCGTTGCGGATTTGAAATGGGACTTGTTTTAGCTTGCGCATCTGCTAAAGTTTCATAATATCCCTGATTGATGATTTGAGGATTATTATTTTTTACAATATTGGCAGCTTTTGTCAAATCAAAAATTGTAATACCGTCATTGTTATCGTCACATTGAAGTAAAGCAGTGTTTGTCGATGGAATTTCAGCAGAAAATTCAACTGTGATTTCTCCAATAGAAACGCATGTGGTGCCGTTCATCGTGGCTTCAACTTTATATATTCCTGCTGATGGTATCGTGTAAGATGGAGATATTTCTCCTGCAATTTGAACATAAGTATTAGAAGCGTCTTTTTTAAACCATTTAAAAGTATAATTTGCAGGGTTTAAATTGGTATTTAAAGCAAAATTTTCGCCATAACAAACAGGATTGCCATTAGCGGCAGTTCTATCTTCTCCAAAATTTATTTTAGTTACAAAACTTCCCGCTTCAATAAACACTGCTGAGTTATATTGTCTAGTAACGTCGTCGGCAACGACCAGTTTTAAATGATATGTTTTGTTTGGAATTACATCTGTAGATGCATTCATTACTACGGTTTGCCCTGCATAGTTTATAGGGCTCGAAGCTGTATTGTAACCCTTAAAATAGTTTTCGTTTATTGCCTCACAGCCAACTATTGGTTCTCCGCCACTGCCATTTATTGTTTCAATTTTTGGATGAACTGTTGTTGCCGAAACTGCCGTATTGGTATTAGGTAAAACCGCAAGATTTTTGTAATTATCAGCGCTTCCAGCTTCTTTAATTAAGAAAGCAAAACCATCCGAATAAATGCAGGGAAAATTATTTTGGTATTCATTCGAAGCAAAAATATAATTAAAGCTAATCGAATTGGTCAAAGCTATAAAATCAAATTCTAAAACCGTTGCTTGAGTACTATTGGTAATTCCTAAGGCCGTGTTAAGATCTGCATCACCATTCCAACTCCTTACTTGTGTACCCTTAGAACCTTGCTGATTATATGGGCCTTCTGCTTTTTTACTCGGGGAAGTGCTTAAAACTATTCCGCCTGAAAAAGGAAAGTTTGCACCAGCGGTAAAAGAACCATAACTCTGCTCATTTGGAGTTGGGTTTCCTGATGCACTTACACTTTCAACATCAACGCAAGAACTATTTATTAAAACATTCTGAATTAAATCTGCAGGTGTTGCTGTGTCATCAACAGAAATATTCTGTGCGCTGATTGCCTGATAAAAACAGCACAAAATTAGAATTACAAAAGTTCTTAGTTGACCCATAGTAGCAAATATACTACAAATCTCTATTTTTTAATAATTTGTAAGAAAAATAAACAAACAAAAACGTCCATACTAAAACAATTATAACAGCAGTGCAATCTACGCTATAATCGCCTCCTGTTTCAATTCCCATTTGGGATCCTATGTTTTTAATTACCGATAGTCTTGGACCTGGATTTGCAATCAAATTTGACATTGATTCTAAAGGTAAAAACTGAACAATTTTTTCACCAGTATCACTGTTAGGAAAAACTTTAAAAGCTAAAGTTCCTCTTATAATTGCTTCGATTATGTTCCAAACTAAAAGAAAACCAAGAGCAAAAGCAGAACGTTTTACTAAAATTCCTAAAAATAAACAGAAAGAAAAGAATCCTGTCAGTTTTACAAAAAAGGCTAAAAGATAATCTAAGTCCGAAAAAATGATTCCAAATTCAGTATAAGAAGAAAAGCACAATCCTAGAATTAAACTCAGGATAAAAATGAAAACAGTAGATCCAAAAGCAAATAGAACAACAGTTAAGAATTTAGATAAAATAAATTCTTTTTTGCTAAGACCATCAATCAAGTTTTGTTTTAAAGTTCCGTAGCTATATTCATTTGCCATCATGGAAACAATCACAATGGCTAAAAAGAATTTTAGCCAAGCGGCAACATAAGTATTAAAATGCCAAATAAACGGAAAATTAAAGATTCCCATTTCTGCCAAATGGAATTTAAAAGGACCAATATCAAATTTTATAATAGCTATAAGCGCTATAAAAGAAAGTAATATGAAATAAGTTAAGGTTAATATACGACTGGCTTTATTCATCCAGATTTTTTGCAATTCTATAGAGAGAAGTCTTTTCATGGTTTAGTTTTTTTGGGCGATAGCATTTTTGGTTAATTCTAAAAATTGAGCTTCTAAACTGTTTTTGCGTTTTACTAAATGGCTTAAAACAATATTTTTAGAAAATAAAAACTGATTTAATTCTGAAGCTGATAAGTTAGAATTTAGGTAAACTAAAATTTTTCCGTCTTCTTCAGAAATTCTGTCAACTGCAGGATGTTCTCCTAATACAGTTTTTAAAACTAAATTATCATCAGCTTGTAATTCAAAGAAACCTTCATTAGAAGACATTCCGTCAACAGGGCCAGAATATAAAACTTCGCCTTTTCTTAAAACAATTACTTGCGAACAAACTTTTTCTACTTCATCCAATAAATGAGAAGCCAGTAAAATAGTAGTTCCCTGCGAAGCAATTTTTTTAATAATATCTCGAATTTGATGAATTCCCTGCGGATCTAACCCATTAGTTGGTTCATCTAAAATTAAAATCTCAGGATCATTCAAAAGTGCCGATGCAATTGCCAGGCGCTGTTTCATCCCTAGAGAAAAAGTACTGAATTTGCTGTCTTTTCTTTCGATTAAACCAACCAATTCCAGTTTTTCGTTAACTTTAGAATAATTGATATTTTTGATTTTGCAAACCAGTTTCAGATTTTGCTCAGCGGTCATGTAAGGATAAAAATTAGGTCTTTCTATAATGGCGCCAACTTTTTTAAGAGCTTCATGTGTTTCCACATTGCCATCAAACCAGCGATAATTGCCAGACGATTTGTTGACAACACTCAAAACAATTCCTAACGTAGTCGATTTTCCACTGCCGTTTGGCCCTAAAATGCCATAAACACGACCTTTTTGTATTTGAAAAGATACATTTTTCAAAGCCTGGATTCGGCCGTATCTTTTACTTAAATTCTCAATGGTTAATATGGTTTCCAAATTTTTCTGGTTTTAGTTTTTAGTATGACGAGCCAAGTTGATTTTTGTTACTTTAAATTCTAACTTTAAATCGTATTGACGTAAATTTGTAATAAAGATATTCAAAATGAGCGAGCCTTTAATGGTTTTAAAAAAACCGTCTTTCCCTTTAACGCAGCCACTTTTAAGTTATTTAGAGCGATACGAACGTATTTCTAAAGTTTCTGTATTTTATGATGACTTGCTCCGTTTTTCGGGTTCTATAAATGTTTACGATAAATATGATAACGATACGCTTTGGATTCGAGTATATTATGGCGAATTTGAACGTAGCGAAATTGATTTAAATCTAAAGAAAATTTACTCGCTTTTGCATTCTGATGGAAATAATGAAATCATCCAATTCCTAAATGTTGATGCAATTGATTATTGTACTTTCGGAAATTCGAAGCCTTTTAGAATTAAAGTTCGAAATATTTTGAATGATAACTACGTCCATTTTTACATCAAAAAAGCAGATGCTTCGCGTATTTACGGATTAGAATTGGAAGATATTCTTTCGCCAGATAAAATCAATTTTTTGGTTTATAAAGACACTTTGATCGAAGAGCATATTATCGGAATTCCAGGTGATGTTTTTATGGATACGCTTCTGGATAAATGCAGCGAAATGGAAAAAGCTCAGATTGCAAAAGAGTTTGTGAAATTTAACGAACGCTGTATGATTCGCCTTTTGGGAGATATGCGCGCCTATAATTATGTAATTGTCCCGATTCACGATTTTGATCAAGTAGTTTATAAAATCCGCCCAATCGATTTTGACCAGCAATGTTACGAAGGGAATTTTAAAGTCTATCGACCGCAGTTTTTCAAGGAGAATTTTCCGATGATTCAATTAATCAAAGAGAAATTGGAAGAGCGTTCGATTATTCAATATAAAGATGAAGAAAGGGCAATTTTGGCAAAACGTATTCATTCAGCTGAAAATAGAATTCATAAGTTACTGAATATAATGTGTCACGATACAATTTCGACACACGAACATTTGATGCAATTAAAAATGGAATTGTACCGTTATACGAACGATATGAAATTCAAAAACGCGAAATCGATGGGACACGTGATGCACGCTGCATTCGAGTTTATTACGCGTAATTTTAAAAACACTAACTTAGTTTAAATATTTCACCATATAAGTCATGTAAGTAATTTAAAGCCCTCTGCTTTATTGAACTTATATGACTTATATGGTTTTAAAAAAAATAATGTATGAAAAAGTCTTTTTTAGTTATTTGTTCGATTGTTTTATTAGCTTGCCAGAAACAATCTGGTTCTGATTTAAAAGAACTTTATTCGCTTCCGAAAAAATTAAAGGAAGTTTCTGGAATTGCTTATTTTCCTGAATCCAATATTCTTTACACTCTAGAAGATAGCGGAAATAAAAATGCTATTTATGCAATTGATTCTAAAGGAAAATTAGCCAAAACAATTACAATTTCTAACGCTACAAATGTCGATTGGGAAGATATTACAAAAGACAAATCTGGAAATATCTACATTGGAGATTTTGGAAATAATGATAACGAACGAAGAGATTTATGTATTTATAAAGTGGCAAAAAATCAGCTGAATAATGATTTGGCTAAAGCCGAATATAAAGTCTCATTTTCATATCCGGAACAAAAAGAATTTCCTCCAAAGAAAAAAGAAATGTTTTATGATGTAGAAGGATTTTTTGAGCAAAATGGTTATTTCTATCTTTTTACTAAAAACAGAAGCAAAGGTTTTGACGGAACAGTTTTTATCTACAAAATTAAAAATGCTGCAGGGACTCAAAAAGCAGTAAAAATTGGCGAATTTAAAACGTGCAACAATTACAATCATTGCGTGCTGACAAGCGCAACAATAAGTCCAGACGGAAAAAAAGTAGCTTTATTAAGTCACGATAAAGTGCTTTTATTTAAAGATTTTAAAGGAGATTTATTTCACAAAGGAACCCAAACAGAATTAAATCTAAATCACTTTTCACAAAAAGAGGCCATCGTTTTTAAAGACAACAATACTTTATTAATCGCCGACGAAAAAACAAATAAAATAGGAGGAAAGGTTTATGAGTTTAAGATTCTAAGTCACTAAGTTTCTAAGACGCTAAGAAAAAAGTTAGCCACGAATTCACGAATTTCAATTAAAATCTTTCGTGAATTCGTGGCTATTATTTTTTAAGCCCAGAGAGAAAAAACTTAGAACCTTAGCATCTCAGAATCTTAGCATCTTTTAAAAACTATATGCTGCTCCAAAAATCACCCTTCCAATTTCGTCGGGAGATTTAAAATAAGAAATTCTTGCTGTAATAACATTTATGGCATTTAGCCAAAGTCCGCCACCATAATCGTGGTGCCATTTTTTAGAATCTTCGCCGTCAAGCCAAACTCTTCCGTAGTCGAAACCTCCCAAAATTCCGTAAGTAAAAGGAACAATCGTTTTACGTATTTTTCCGATGCTTAATCGTAAATCTGAGCTTTGAGAGAAATAAGAATTTCCTAAGAAACGCTCATTTCTAAAACCACGTAAATCGGTATCGCCACCTAATGAAGAACCTTGATAAAATTCGTAGTTATTGTTCAAAATAGCTTTTCCTTTTAAATAAGTTGCCAGAATAAGTTTTCCGTTATGATCAATTTTATGTGTAAATCCTAAAACGCTTTCAAGCGTTGGGAAATTCTTTTTGGTTTCATCCAGATTAGCTGTCCATGTTCCAGCAATCATAAAATACATTCCTAATGTAGGTTTTGCAGCAAAATCTGAATTTTTGAATAAATATTTAACCTTCAAACTTCCGAAATTCTGGCTATTAAATACATCAGGGTTTACAATTCCAGGAATATTAATATATCGATTTTCAGTTTCTTCAACGGTCATTCTTTGGAAAATTGGCTGAATGCTAAACTCGCTTCCATATCTTCCAACGTGACGAATAGCTCCAGAAGCATTAAATTTTCTGATACGAACACGATTGTAATCCATATCAACATCATCGTCATACTGTGACTCATTTCCATAGCCAAAATAGTTCATAGCAAAGTTTGGAGTCGTATATAAAGATTCCACATCAATAACCCATTTTCCTAATAAACCTGGGAAATGTGCTGCATAATTAAATTCTAAACCGCCAGTGGCAAAATAGTAAAATGCATTAAAAATATGTCTTTGCGTGTACGGATTCTGTTTGAAATTATTAACGGTATAATTTAAGTTAACTCCCATTTTTACGCCATCATCAGGATTAAATCCAATGTTTGGAAGTCCCGCAATTACATTGTATTTAGGTTTTTCATAGTTATAAGCATTCACATCATAATCGTCAGTTAACTGCGTTTGCGTTTTAGAATCTAGATTATAAGTGTTTTCTTTTGATTTGAAATCGTAAACAATAACTTTTCTTCCGTTTTCAATATTGTAAGTGTCATTGTTCTGACCACCAATCAAACGAATTTTTATGCTCGATTTCTGATCTCCTTTTACTTCAAAAATATCATTATCATCTAAACCGTAAATCCAAAGGTTTTTGGTTTTATCATCGGTTACGGTCTTAGTGTACACCAGTTCATCGCCTTCTTTTTTAACTCTGAAAACCTGAATTTCAATTCCTTTTTTTACATTATGATTTAGAACAAATTTGTCTTTTTTATCCGTTCCGGCAATCATAACTGTTCTGCTTAAAACATCAGAATATTTACGAGCATATTTTTGAAGATCTTTTTTTCTTTGTTTTAATTTTGATTTGATTTCATCGACCGTTCCGTCCTGAACTTCTTTTGGCATGTTTTTAAAAGCTTCATCAATATCAGCATCAGTCAAACTTTCTTGAATGTATTTGGCTTGCTCAACCCATTCTTTTTCTTCAGCAGTTTTTAAAAATGCCAAATCCATAGGGTAAGGTTCTCTTCCAAGCCATTTTACATTTATTCTGTCTCCTTTAAAAGAGCGCATATGACGAAGCGGAGGCATATTCATGATAAGAGAAAGCAAAGCACCATCGTATTTTACAAAAGCCTGATCACGATCTCTCGGAATTGGTCTGTAAACTACTTTTCCATCTTCCTTATATTCAGCCCAGCGCCATTGATCGCCGTGTCTGTCCCAATCTCCTATAAGAATGTCAAACAAACGGGCTTTTATATATTCTTTTTCATCAACCACATATTTTTCATCTTTATGAAGATTTAGCATCAAGTCATCAGTTCCGATGATGTTGCTTGGTTTTCCGAAATTTTTTCCGTCCAAATGATTGTCTGCAGGCCTTTCTTCAACCATATATAATTGATCGCCAAAACTCGCATTGAATTCGCCCAAACCATTTTGTTTTGGAACATAATATAAAATCGGATTGGTATGTCGCAATCCAATTTTATCAGACATTCCGCCAATTGCAAAAGAACCATAAGGGTGAGAAGTCGTATAAAAATCAAATAAGAAATCTTCGGCATAGGTTTTCTCAAACTCATTTACCACATATTGATCTTTAAAAGCAACGGATTGTAAAAATACTGTCGCACTTTTTTTCATGGCGCGCATGATAAACTCACGGCCTTGAGGATCAGACATTCTTAAAGAAACTGATTGATGCCCACCGCCTTCGCGAATAGGTTTCAAACCGCCTTTTAGAGTGTCTACAGTTGCAGTTGTAGCTTCAATAGGAAGACTGTAATATTTTCTGTAATGCTGTCCGAATAAAAATTTATGGAAAGCACTTTTTTGAGTCATTTTTGGAGAATAAATCGAAGTCGTTACTTTTGCAGGAAACTTATTCGGAATATCTGAAGCCCAGTTGATTTCTTTGGCTTTTATAATTTCGCGTTCAAAAAGCAGTTTCTCTTTGTTGTTTTCATTTCCATAATAAGAAACTTTAGCATCGCCGCTTTTAAACATTGTTAAGACAGCATAACCATTTCCTCCATATGAAAAATCGTAAGGATTAATAGCTCTTGCTGCTTCCGATTTTGATCCTGCTCCACTAATGATTTGCTGAATGTTTTCTTTGCTGATAAATTGCAAGTTATGATCGTGTCCAGAAACGACAATTACATTTTTCTGCTTTTGCAAAAGCGTTTTTATTCTTTTTGTATAAATAGTGTATTGCTTATTTTGAATATCCTGCGGACTAACTCCAGATGTTTTTCGAAGTAAATTGATGAAAGAACCAATTACTGGAAGCGGAATTTTTTGCTCTAAAGGAAATAATTGTTTCTCTAACGAAAATTGTCCGCCATGTGTTCCGTTGCTCAATAACGGATGATGAATTGCCAAAACAACTGTCTTCTCCTGGTTTTTGTTTAAAAGACTTTCTAATTCTTCGAAAAAAGCTTCTCTGGTTTTAATTTCACAATTGTCATTTATAGTCGGATGATCATTCCAATCTTCTAGAAACCATTCACTGTCAATAGCTATCAAGGTGGTGACGCTATCAATTTTTACGTCTTCAATCGGGCAGGTTTTTCTTGGCAGAAAACTCTTTTTGTCGTTTAAATATTTCGTTACGAAATCGGCCTGACGTTCTAAGCCTTTAATGCCGCTGTACCAATCATGATTTCCAGGAATTACAATCGTTCTTCCTTTAAAACCTTTAGTTAGTTTTAATTGATTCGTCAGTTTTGTTTCGGCTAAAGCCTTGTCTTCAGCGTGTTTGTCGCCTGGAAACCCTTTGGGGTAAATATTATCGCCCAAGAAAAGAAGCGTCGATTTTTTGTTTGCTTTTTTAAGCTTTTGATGTAAAAGTTCGAGCGTTTGTTGCGCCTGTTCTTCATCAGCATTTCCAGCATCGCCAACAAGAAAAAAGGTGTGTGCAATTTTTATGGTATCTGTTGCGTTTTCTGTTTCGTTGGCACTAACATTTTTTCCGTACTGCGCTTTTCGCGTTGAACAGGAGTAAACGATGAATAGGGCCATAATTGCCAAAGAAAAATTTTTAATCTTAGCAATAAAATGATTATCCAAAAACAATTTCATAATTTAGTGGTATAAAAATATTCTTTATGAATCTAATAGAACAATCCGAGGATTTTGTCGGTAATTTACTCAAAGATAAACTTTCTAATTTATATTCTTACCATAATTTTAATCATACTTTTACGGTGGTTACGGCTGTAAAAGAACTTTGCAAAAAAGAAGATGTAGAAGGTGAAGACAAAGAGGCACTTTTAGTGGCTGCGTGGTTTCACGATACGGGGTATATTGAAGGGTATGAAAATCATGAAAAGAAAAGTACCGAAATTGCAGCAGAATTTTTGCGTAAAAAAGGGAAATCGGAAGAATTTATTGCTTTAGTTTCTAGTTTGATTTTGGCTACCGTTAAAGAATATGAACCTAAAACGCATTTAGAAAAAATTATTCGTGATGCAGATTATGCTCATTTAATGGGGGCAGAATATGCTACAACTTGCGAATTGCTTCGTTTGGAATTAAAAAATGCCGGAATTGTTAGTTTTTCTAATGCAGAATGGACAAGAGAAAATTTAAATTTTTTGTTGAATAAACATAGATTTTATACCGATTACGCTTTAAGAAAATGGCAGCCTTTGAAAGAGAAAAACCTATTATTGATTCAGAAAAAAATCAATAAGCAGGAGTTGAAAGCGGCGGCGGCAATCGAAGAAGAGAATAAAAAAAGAGAAAAAGCTGAAAAAGCCGAAAAACCAGATCGTGGAGTTGATACTTTATTTCGTGTTACACTTGGAAATCATACGCGCTTAAGCGGAATTGCAGATAGTAAAGCCAATATTTTATTATCCGTAAATGCAATTATAATTTCTATTGCATTATCATCTATTATTCCAAAATTAGATAGTCCGAAGAATGCTCATTTAGTTGTTCCGACTTTTATAATGCTGATGTCGAGCGTGATTACGATTATTTTTGCCATTCTTTCTACACGTCCAAAAGTGACTTCAGGATTTTTTACGCGAAATGATGTCGAGGATAAAAAAGTCAATTTAATGTTTTTTGGGAATTTTTATAAAATGCCTCTAGAAGATTACGATTGGGCAATGAATGAAATGATGAAAGACCGTGATTATCTTTATTCAACCATGATCAAAGATTTGTACTATTTAGGATTGGTTTTACAACGAAAATATAATCTGCTCAGAATTGCATATAACTTCTTCATGTTCGGAATTATTATAACTGTAATTGCTTTTGTGATTGCTTTTAAATCGATTTAATTCAAGCTTCTAAATGTAGTTCAAAATATAAAAAGCTTTGTCATAGTTTAAAACTTTGACAAAGCTTTTTTTGTGTATTAAAATCAGAAATCAATTTTTAATCAGCGTTTTTGCGATAGCGAATCCGTTTCATTTGTGTACAATAAAGTCACTAATTAGTTGATCTCGTCTAGTAAATCCTGATAGGTTATTTTTTTAACTTCTGAGCTTGTATTATTGTTGATTACTTTAACACGAATCGCTCTCAGACCAGAAACTCCCTGAAGGTCTTCAACTTCAAATTGTTCAATTGAAGGCTCAAGAATCTTTTTATGCTGCAGGTATTTAATGTATTTTAAATATTCTGCTTCTTCGCTGTTTTGAGAATATACAATTGTGATTTTTTCTTTCTCAGTAATTCTTTCAGTTGTTCCTTTAATATGCGATTTATCAATTCGTTTTTTAACGACTTCGTATCTCGCGTTATAAGTTCCGTCAACATCAAAACGTTTTTCATCCATTCTAAAACGGATTGAAAGTGCAGAACTGAAAACTAAAATCAATGAAGTCACATCCAATTCGTATGGTAACGAAGTCTTAAGGTCGTGATGCTCCAATTCCATTTCGCACAAGGTCTGCAATTGCCACAAACGAAGATTATGCAGAAACATAATATCGAATGGTTTTGTCGGCGCAATTGAAGCTCCAATATATAAATTGTGTTCAACACCATCCGTTTTAAAACGCTCGTAATAATGCGGATAAATCTGCTGTGCCTCAACTTGTTTTCTGTCTAAAACAGTTGCCAATCTTTTATTGATAATCGACATTGCATTATCGAATTTTTTTCTTTCTTGATAAAACATTCCTGTTTTTTCATCCAGATTTTCAAAGTACAATTTTTCCAGTTTTTCACTTTTCGCACTGCTTTTTGTATTTTTTAGAATCGGATGAATTTCTTCTTCGATATAACGCTGAACGTGCTGCTCGGTATCTGCTTTTAAAGGAAAATCCAATTCGCTTCTAAGCGATTCCAATTCAAATTTTCTCTGTTCCAAAAGAACAAGATTCGAATTTGATTCTTGGTTATCGAAAATCTCTAAAAGAGCCGTAAGCTGATTTTTTAAATCGATTTTTACAGTTTCATTTCGGTGTTCAGACGAACCTTTAATGTCAATCTGGCCATACAGCGGATATACATTTTTAAAAACAATTTCCTTAAAAATATAATCTTTAGTATGATTCATATTCTGAAAGTAATTCTGCGATTCTCTCTTGAATTTCCAATAAACGCTTGGGTGAATCGTAGTATATTCTCGTTGAATAATCGCTTCAATCTGATGCTGCATGTCGGTATTGTAACGATCAATTGTATCAGTCAAATAGGGCAGTACCAAATCTAGTTTTGTAGCATTCACGCTGTTTAAATCACGCGGATTCTCGGAAACCAATTCCACAACACCCAATAAATGATCATTTTTTATAACTGGTGCAAATATACAACTCTGAATGCCTTGCGATTGTAAATGTTCTCCAAGTCTTTTGTTTGTCGATTGTTCGGTAAATTTGCTAACGTTAGAGATCACAAAAGGTTCCTTATTATCTAAAAGATTTTCAAAAGAACATCCAAAAAAAGCATTTTTGCAGTCTACTTCTTGATCAGCCGAAAGTAAAAAGCTTTTCATCTGGGTTTCATAGGTGGCTGGCCTTATAAACTTCTCTTCTTCAGGATTATAAATAATAAATCCAACTTTTAAATTTGGAAGATTAAAGATAGATTGGAAAATATTAGATATTTCCTGATCTGTGTTAACAGTTTTAGGTCCTGGCTTAAGGAGATTGCTTTTCAAGATTGAAATAGCACTTTCAGTTGTTGCATCAAACAAGGAAACAATTCCGAAACCTCTTAAAATCCAGCTTCCTGGAGGAAATTTGGATTTCCATAAATTGATATCATTGTAATTATCTATCAATTGATCGATATCTTCTTGAGTTAATGCAACAGAGTTTTCGGTTGGAATAATTTCCATGAAATCAGCATTGTATAAAATTCTATAATGCTTTTCTACAACATTTTCATCTGGAATATCATAGAAAAAAGGCTGATTAAAATCAATACGTTGTTTATAATAATAACTTAAAATCAAGCAGCAGTTATTAATATAAAATTGATGATCACTAAAATCACGTATTTCCATGTAAAATTCGTCTCCTGCATTTTTCAATATTTTTTTGAAACGTTCAGTATAATTGAAGGAGATATTTTGGAATGGAATTGTAACGGCTTTTATTTCGTTGTGCGTCAATGCAGTCGGAAATAAATCGGCTAAAATATTTTTGATTAAAGCTTCATTTTCTTTGATCACAGAATAATCTTGAATTCCAGTTCTAAGCTCTGGAATTAAATCAATCTGTTCTAAAATCGCTTTGGCATAGTTTGATCTGTAATCAACATCAGACAAAGCAATTTCTTCAAAAGATTCGATTAGCTTGTGAAATGAAATTATTGTGTTAAAAGGACTTTCTTTGAAAAATTGAATATCCATCTGTAGTATTTTTTAATGCAAAATTAAGCATAAATTAAGAATGTACGACATTTTTTGATTTCTTTCCTCTATAGTTAAATAGTTGTTTTCCTTATAATTAGAG
This sequence comes from Flavobacterium sp. B167r, assembly GCF_056824315.1. Lineage (NCBI taxonomy): Bacteria > Pseudomonadati > Bacteroidota > Flavobacteriia > Flavobacteriales > Flavobacteriaceae > Flavobacterium > Flavobacterium sp. B167r. Next base: position 5,254,945 of record NZ_CP124859.1, on the reverse strand, counting down.
GTTTGGAAGCAATTGAATTTTATTTTAACTAAAAATTAACATCATAAATAACGGAACGATCGTTCCGTTATTATGTATTTGTACCATAATAATTGAATAATCAATAACTTAATAAACAAATAAAATGAAAAATTTAGAAAACAAAGTAGCAATCGTGACAGGTGGAAACAGTGGAATCGGATACGCAGCGGCAGCTGATTTAGTATCAAAAGGTGCAAAAGTAATCGTAACCGGAAGAGATAAAGAAGCTTTATTGAAAGCAGAAACAGAATTAAATGTTACCGGAATTATTGCCGATCAATCCGATTTAAAATCAATTGATAATTTGGTTGAACAAGTAAAAGCAAAATTCGGAAAAGTGGATATTTTATTTTTGAATGCCGGAATTGCAGCTTTTGCTCCAGTTGATTTAGCTTCAGAAGAGCATTATGACAGTATTATGAATGTGAACGTAAAAGGAGTATATTTTACAGTTCAAAAAGTATTGCCAATTTTAAATGATGGAGGTTCTATTATCTTCAATACTTCGGTAAATGCACAATTAGGAATGCCAGGTTCAAGTGTTTATGGAGCAAGTAAAGCCGCAGTTTTATCATTAAATAGAATCTTCGCAGCAGAATTGGCATCAAGAAAAATCAGAGTAAATGCTGTTTCTCCAGGTCCAATCGAAACACCTTTATATGGTAAAGTTGGTCTAGAAAAAGAAGAAGTAGAAGGTTTGGGAGCTGCTTTAGGACAAAAGATTTTATTAAAACGTTTTGGACAAGCTGCTGAAGTTGCCAAAACAATTAGTTTCCTTGCTTCTGATGACTCTTCATTTATTACAGGAACAGAAATTGTTGTTGATGGAGGGCTTACTGTAAATACAGTATTATAATTTTTTTGACGAATTCAGGAACGATTGTTCCGTATTTTTGGTATATTTGCGCATGAATTTAATTTTGAAGCAATGGCAAGAACGAAAGAATTTAATGAAGATCAGGCTTTAGATAAAGCAATTGAAATTTTCTGGCATAAAGGTTACAATGGAACTTCTGCTCAGGATTTGGTAAATCATTTAGGATTAAGCCGTTCGAGTTTGTATGATACTTTTGGCGATAAGCAAAAGCTTTTTGTAAATTCATTAAAAAGGTATCAACAACAAAATGAAGAAAGTTTGAAACAGCTTTTCGAAAACGCTGAAAATATCAAAACTACTTTAACTGAAATTTTCAAACAAGCAGTTATAGAAAGTCTTCAGGATAAAATCACAAAAGGTTGTTTTATGGTAAATTCTGCTGTAGAACTGGCAATGCACGATCCTGAAATTGGTAAGATTGTTCATGAAAACCAAAAATCGGTTGAAGATGTTTTTTATCATGCAGTAAAAAAAGGGCAGGAGTCTGGTCAGATTTCAGATAAACAAGAAGCGAGATCTCTTGCACGTTTTATCTTTAACAATTATTCGGGAATTCGGGTTTTGGCAAGATCTGGCGAGCGAGACAAACAAGTTTACGATGATATTCTGAAAGCTATTTTCTCTTTATTTTAACGCGAAGTGAAGATGTAAAAAAGGCAATTACAAAATGTAACTGCCTTTTTTTGTTTTAAGTAAGTAATAGAAAATGAAAACTTCTTAGCTTTTTTCTTCTTTGTTGAAGTAAACTAAGTAGTAATACATTTGTTTTTCTTCATCCCAGCCTTTTTCAACAAATTTTTCTGCACTTTCAGGATTGATGAAATCCATTTTAATCTGAATGTGAGTATCCAAATTAATTACGTTTTTAATCGATTTTCTAGCGTCAGAAACTGCTGCGTTTGCAATTGGGAATGAGGTTACATCTTCGATGCTGTATTTTTCTCCTTTATCAACTTTATAGTTTTTAAATTCAGGAATCAAATCAGGATTGTCTAATACTTCATTCAAGAAATTTTGCTCTTCAAACTGATCATTTTTAGCGAAATAATTCACAGATCGGTTCATAAACATTACTTCCTCTTTCTTGTCTTCTGCTGGCAAAACAACGTCTTTTGCGAAGTTTTGACAGAATTTTAAATATTTTTTTGTGATGAAGTTTTCATCTTCAAAAGCATCAACAGATAAAAAGTGCTCTAACCAATAGCGCGCATCATAACGGTTGCTGTCTACAGTTAAGATTTTATATCCTTCTTCTTTTTTGTAGTTGAAAATCAAACATCCTTTATCTAATTTACTCAAGTTAATTCCTTGTTGTAAAATCATTTCAAGATTGCTTCCGTTTTCTTCAAATTGTAAAAAGTCAGCTTGTAATTCGCTTTTAAAAATTCCGATTGCATCAACAACATTGTTATCGATACTCAAACCGGTTAAATACGTCACATAAACCTCTCCATTTTTAATATGCGGATGATTTGACTGCTCATACAAATGTTTTGTGATGTTTTTAGAAACCTCATGTATACTTGCCGGATTTGTAAAAATCTCAGTTGCATATTTAAACATGTCGTTGTAATCCAAGTCCACTTCGTGTGCAAACTGATAATAGTTTTCTTCTTTTTCTCTAAAAGGCTTAAAAAAGAATTCTTTTATCAGAGGAACAATCTCATCATTTAAGTTAAATGGCTGCTCTGATAAAAAAATAGCCTCATTACGGCTTTTGTTTCCTACGCGGTGTATCGCCAGCGTGTCGATGTGGGTGTTGAATAGGTTTATCATATTTTGAGTTGCTGAGATTCTAAGTTTCTAAGATTCTAAGTTTTTATATAGCTTCTTTTAATTTTTTGATTAATGAAGCTAACATTCTTTCAATCTCTCGACTGTCCTCGTATAAGTTGTTAAATTCTTCTTCGTTTATGTAAATTATATTTTTTGCAATTTCAAGTTGAGTCTGCATTTCAAATAAAGAGCCAAGAGAAATATATAAAAATCGTAAAAAATCTTTAGTACTTTCTCTCCCAGATCCTTCTGCGATATTGCTTGAAATTGATACTGAACTTCGACGTATTTGTGAAGTTAATCCAAAGGTTTCTTCTTTTGGAAAAGTTCTTGTTGTTTTATAAATTTTGGTAACTAAGGAAATTGATTTTTGCCAAACCAAGATTTTTCTAAAATGACTCATTTCTTATTTTTAAAATTAACTTTAAAAGCAAGAAAAATCCTTCAAGTCTAAAGAAAAACTTAGAATCTTAGAATCTCTGTACTTAGCAACTTAACTTTAGTTCCAATTTTCCTCAAACCCATAATCTTCGAAGCTGTCATCGCCTTCGAACATGTCAAGGTCGTCTTCGTCTAGGTCATCTTCAAATTCTCCGTAAATGTCATTGTGCATATCATCTGCTTCGAAGTTTTTTTCAAGTGCTTCGTCAGGCATTTCACCGTGAGCAAACAAAGTTTCTGGGTAAGTAACTCCAACTTGTTCATCTTCGATAGCAGCCAATTCAACTAAGAAAGTCCACATACTGATGAAATCATAAACATAGATAATCTTTGTATTTTCTTTGTCTAAAATACTTGATAACGGATAATCGTTCATGGTTCTGATTTCGCCAGGAACATCTCCTGTATCAAAAAGAGGAATTTCGTCTTCTTGATTCCAAGTTTCATCACAAGTGTAGAAAGAAGCAACTTCTGATCCGTCAAAACCAAAAGCGTTGAAGATTGCATTGTGTAAATCCTCAAGTGTATCTTCCTCAAGAATAGCAATGTCTCTAAAAATATCTTCTTCGGCGTCTAGAATAACTCTAAATTTATAAACCATAATCTTTGTTTTTATTGAGAGGTCAAAGGTAAAATATAAAAAATGAAATACGAATTACGAATCGTGATTTGTTGAAAAGATTTTAATCTCTTGTTTTTCTGTGTTTTACTTGTTTCGTGATCCTGCGAGGTTTTTAAAACCTCGTAGGTCTAAATTATTACGGAAGTTAATACCTACAAGGTTTTTAAAACCTTGCAGGAAGATAAAAGCATATTATTTTCTCGCCAATCTTTTTCGGATCTTATGATAATGTTTGTGATAAGTGCTGTGACTTGGATAACTTCTGCTTGAAGTCATATTATTAAAAATCAAAGCCGTTAAAAACAGAATCAGAACGCCTGTAAAAACTGGAGAAAGCACATACATATAACCTAAAGCTTTTACTTTTTCTGTTCCGATAACAGCAATCAAAGCCGTTGCTCCTCCAGGCGGGTGAAGTGTTTTAGTGATTTGCATTAAAATAATCGCTAAAGAAACTGCTAATGGAGCAGCAATATACATAACGTCTGGAACCAGTTTGTTGACCGTAACTCCAACAAGAGCTGAAATTACGTGACCGCCAATTAAATTTCGAGGTTGAGAAAATGGACTCTGAATAATTCCGTAAACCAAAACACTCGATGCTCCAAAAGAACCAATTAAATAAACGGCATCAGGACCGGAAAAATGTATTGATTGTACATAAGCCAAAATTCCGATTCCGACGAAAGAACCTAGAAATGACCAAAAGTGCTCTTTATAATCAATTAAAGTTTCTTTGTAAAGGATGTAACGTGTTTTGCGATAGCTTCTTTTTATTTTTTCAGTTGGCATTATTATGGTAATTATGTTTTACTCGTTATGCTTTTAAATATACTTTGATGTATGTTTTTTAATTTTCAGATTATACTGTCTGAAATTATTTAACTAAACTTGGAGAATAACTATAAACGGTATACGGATAAATTGTTTTTGCAGTGTATTTTGAAATTAAACAAACTACCAAAATTGGAAAAAACAAAGTATAATCGTTTGTTAATCCACAAACTAAGAAAATTGCTGTAAAAGGAGCATGAATACTTGCACTCAAAACCGCTGCCATTCCGATAATCATAAAGTTAACCGGAATTACATTTACATGAAAAAAGCTATTTAAAATTGAAGCCAATAATAATCCTAAAAACGCTCCGATGAATAAACTTGGTGCAAAAACACCTCCGTCACCTCCAGATGCTAGTGTTATTGAAGTTACAATTGGTTTTAGAATTAAAATTCCGATGAAGGTCAACGCTAAAGTTATAGTCAATTGCATTTGTGCAGCTCCTCCAAATATTCCTTTTATCGCGTGATAACCTTCTCCGTATAATTGAGGAAACATGAATAATGAAGCACTTAAAACGATAGACCCTAGAATGATTTTGTAATAATGTGTATCGATTCTACCAAATTGCGATTTGAAGAATAAAACGCAACGAGTAAGATAAACAGAATTCATTCCAGCTAAAATTCCTAAAAGAATGAAGTACGGAATTGCTTTTAAGTTCCAAGTTGAAATTGAAACAGCAAACAATGGCTCTTCTTTTAAAATCGTTAATAAACCAAATGCGACAGAAACTGCAATTAAATTTGAAATGATAAATGCACGAGTTACTTTTCTTGAAATAACTTCGAAAGCAAATAAAACTCCCGCAATCGGACTGCTGAAAAGTGCTGTGACACCCGCAGCAACACCCGCACATATCAACTCTGTTTTGTATTGACGGAAAACATTTTCTTTTTCGTGAGCAACAGAACCAATAGTTGCTGTAGCTACAACAGTAGAAACTTCGATTCCTGTAGAACCTCCGAAAATCACCGTTAATAATCCGTTGATGAAGTGAGATGGAATTTTATAAGAAGGAAGATTTTTAGATTTTGATGCTGTACTTTCAAAAACTTCTTTGATTCCTTTATTTTCTTTTTTCTTGAAAAGATATTGTCTTAAGAAATAAATTACCGATAATCCGAAAACTGGAAATATGAGGTAAAATATCGGGTGAACTGATACTTCGTGGAAGAAAATTTCTTCGTAATATTCAGTTATTTTTTTTAGTGAAATTCCGAGGAAGGCTGAAAGAAAGCCAATTAAAATAGAAACAATTACTAATTTTCGGAATTTAATTAATTGATGATTTTTTTTGATTTGCGCCGTTTTGTTCATCACTATATATTTGAAGATCCGCATTTTTTTTCTGCGGGTTACAAATTTAAGCATGAAATTCGGTTTTTTCTAGGAAATATTCATTTTAGTGTGTTAAAACCGATATAAACAGGAAAATTCTTTCTTTTAAAGAAGCCAAGTTACAAAGTTACAAAGCGACAAAGTTTTTTTTTAAAGCTAGCCGTAATAGTTTGTCATTTCGACATAAGGAGAAATCACACTAGGAATTCCGCAAAGTGAATTCCCTATCTGTATCGAGTCCCGCGTGTGATTTCTCCTTACGTCGAAATGACAAAAAACAAAAAACTTTGTGTCTTAGTACCTTCGTGGCAAAATAAGTTTACCTTTCGTAAAACTCAATCGGCAACAAATCAGGATCAGCAATAAATGTAAAACGTTTTTCAGTCGTTTCGTCAATTCTAATTGGTTCTGATTCTATATTTTTTGAAGTTAAAAAAGCTATTGTTTCTTCTAGATTAATCACTTCAAAAGCCAAATGTCGTAAACCAACAGCTTCAGGTCGAGAAGGCCTTTGCGGAGGATTCGGAAAAGAAAATAATTCAACGACATAAGTGCCATTTAAAGCCAAATCTAATTTATAAGACTGGCGTTCTTCACGATAGATTTCTCTAATTATAGTTAAACCTAAAATCTGAGTATAGAAATATTTCGACTTTTCGTAATCGGAACATAAAATGGCAATATGATGAACTTTATTAAGGGTAAGCATTATTTTTCTGATTCAGGTTCTTGATTTAATTTTCGAATAACTTTTGCCGGATTTCCAACCGCTAATGAATTGTCCGGAATGTCTTTAGTAACAACAGATCCGGCTCCAATAACACAACCTTTTCCGATGGTTACGCCGGGACAAATAACAGAATTTCCGCCAATCCAACAATCGTCGCCAATGGTAACAGGATAAGCATTTTCAAGCGTTTTTCTTAATTCAGCGTCAAGCGGATGAGAAGCGGTATAAATTTGAACATTTGGCGCAATAAAAACATTCGATCCGATATTTACTGGCGCGCAGTCCAAAACAACGCAATTCACGTTGAAATAAACATTTTCTCCACAGAAAATATTATAACCATAATCGCAATGAAAAGGAGGTTCGATATATAAACCAACTCCCGCATTTGGGATAAGTTCTTTTAAAATCTCTTTTGCTTTTTTGGTAACTCTGTATTCTTTTACGTTCAAGCTGTGCAAAAGATTTTTTGCGGCGCGACGGCCTTTAAGTAATTCAGGATCAAAAGCGTTGTAATATTCGCTAGAGATCATTTTTTCTTTTTCTGTTTTCATATTTACATTTTCGTCTTGGCGATTTTATCGTGTATTTTTACAGTTTCCTGTAAAGCTGCAGTACAATACCAAGGCGTTAATTCGGCTTCGAGTAAATTGGCTTTTATTGCAGGGTCAGTCGCCACAAGAGCTTTCGCTTCTTCAATAGTTTCGACATTAAAAATATAAATGCCTCGATAATTTCTATCATTTTTCATGAAAGGACCAGCCACAACGAGTTTTCCTTCTTTGGCTAATTTCCCAATGTTTTCCATATGACCTTCAAAAAGTTTTTTGTTTTCTTCTTTGGAAGCTGTTGTATTGCTTCCAGATTTTAAAAGACAAAAAACATATTTCTTCATTCCGTATTCGTCAGCGTGAAGTGATTTTGCTAAAGCTTCATCGTATTTCGCTTCAGTTTCTTGTGAAAAACCGATTGTGCTAAAAAGTATTGCCAGAATAAAAATTGAGGTTTTCATACAGATGTTTTTTATTTTAAACACATAGAAACATAGTTTTCGAAGCGTAATAAAGGCATTTCATTTACATAAATTCACATAGAATTCTGTGTGGAATTTATGTTTCGATGTGTTTTAATTAACTAAAGCAATTTCTTCAAAATAACAATCTGCCCTAAATGATAAACATCATGCTGAATAATTCCGTGAAGATGTTCGTAGTAGGTATGGCCATTATTAACGTAGATTTTTGCTAAATCAGCATCATCAAAATCTTCAAAAAAAGCATTCCAAGAATCTTGTGATTTTGCCAATGTTTGAAGCGATTGCTCCCAAGCTGCCTCAGAAGGATCTAAAACAGGAACAAAATAATTATGATCTGGAGTTTTAATCACTTCTCCCTGCATACGTTCTAAAATATTTCTTCTCCATTGAATCAAATGATTCACAATTTCCCAAATCGTATTCAAATTTGGATTTATTTTTCGGTATGCTTGTTCTGCGGTTACATTCTTTAAAGTATTGTCTAGATTGACTTCTAGCCATGGATTTCCATTATAAATGGACTGATATAAATTTGAAATTCGTTTACTTTCTGACATAAATGGTAATTTTTTGGAATTTCTAGCTAAGATACAAATTAGTCATTTACAACTCATCCTCGAAATTCTACAATTGGGTTATTATATATTTTTTAACGTTTAATGTTAAAATACATTTGCCTCATCAAAACCAAAGATGACATGAAAACCAAATTATTTTTTACCCTTAGTTTTTTATTTTTTACTGCATTAATTTTTGCTCAAAATACGATTTCAGGTAAAGTTGTAGATCAAAAAGGAAAACCGGTTGCAGGTGCAAACATATATATTGACGGAACTTATGACGGAGCTACAAGTTCTGAAACAGGAGATTTCTCTTTTGAAACTACAGAAACAGGAAACAAATTTTTAATAGTTAGTTTTTTGCTTTTCGAAACTTTCAAACAAGAAATAGATGTTGCAAATTATAAAGGACAAACTGTAAAATTAAGAGAAAATGTAAATGCTCTAGATGCGGTTGTCATTACAGCTGGAACTTTAGAATCTGGAGACAAAGCAAGAGTTTCTGTTTTAAAACCTTTAGATATTGTTACAACAGCTGGTTCAGCAGGAAATATCGTAGCAGCTTTGCAGACTTTGCCAGGAACGCAGTCAGTAGGCGAGGACGGACGTTTGTTTGTACGTGGAGGTGAGGCTAGCGAAACGCAGACTTTTGTTGACGGAATTCGCGTTGCACAACCTTACGGTGCAACAACTAATAATTTGCCAACAAGAAGTAGATTTTCTCCTTTCTTATTTAGCGGAATCGCATTTTCTACTGGTGGATATTCTGCAGAATATGGTGAAGCTTTATCAAGTGTTTTACTTTTAAATACGCAAGATGAAGAAGATCACGAAAAAACAGATATTGGATTAATGACGGTTGGTTTGAGTTTAGGAAATACGCAGAAATTCAAAAAGAGTTCTTTGAGTGTAAATATGGCTTATATCAATTTGGCTCCTTATCAAGCTGTTGTTCCGCAAAATGTAGATTGGAACAATCCATATCAATCGCTTGGAGGTGAAACGGTTTACAGATACAATTTCACAAACGGAATTTTCAAATTATATGCTTCTTTCGATTCTGAAAAATTCGATTTGAATCAGAAAAATGTCAATTTTGAAAATCCAATTCGAACAGATATGAACAATAATAACTTCTATTTGAATTCATCATACAAAGGGAGTTTCGGAACAGGATGGCAGATTACTTCTGGAGTTAGTTACGGTTACAGCAAAAACAAACTGAAATACGATATTACAGGAGTTGATAGTCAGGAAAATGCGGCTCAGTTGAAATTGAAGTTAAGCAAGAAATTCTCAAACTATTTTAAATTGTCTTTCGGAACCGATTATTTCATTACAAAATACAATGAAAATGTAGCAGATAATATCGCACTTGATGTAACAAATGGTTACGATTCGAACATTTTTGCAGCATATATGGAAGGTGATATTATGTTTTCTAAAAAATTAGCTTTGAAAGTTGGTTTGAGATATTCTAATAATAGTTTATTAAATGAAAATAATATTGCGCCGAGAGCTTCTTTAGGATTTAAAGCTTCAAAAACCAGTCAGTTCTCTTTTGCTTATGGAGATTTTACGCAAACTCCAGTTGTAGATTATATTAAGTTTTCTAAATACCATCAGTTTGAAAGCGAGAAAGCAAGTCATTATATTTTAAATTACACGTTTACAAGACCTGGACAAACACTAAGAGCTGAGGCTTATTACAAAGATTACAGCAATTTAGTGCAGTACGATACAAGAGATATTCAATACAATTCGGTTTTCAATAACAACGGATCGGGTTATGCAAAAGGATTAGATATTTTCTGGAGAGACAGCAATTTGTACAAAAACTTAGAATATTGGATTTCATATTCTTATATCGATTCAGAAAGACAGTATAAAAACTTTCCAAACATGGCAACTCCAAGTTTTATTGCGAATCATAATTTATCTGTTGTAACGAAATATTTCATTACAGACTGGAAATCCCAAATTGGATTTACAAACAGTTTCAGCACCGGACGTCCATACAACGATCCGAACCAAACACAGTTTATGAACGGGAAAACTAAATCGTACAATAGTTTGAGTTTCAATTGGGCGTATTTATTAACAACTCAAAAAATCCTTTATTTCTCTGTTTCGAATGTTTTAGGAACACAAAATGTTTTCGGATACGATTACGCAAGAAATCCAGATTCAAGCGGAGTTTATCAAAGACAGGCCGTAGTTCCAACAGCAGACAGATTCTTCTTCGTTGGTTTCTTCTGGACAATCAGCCAGAATAAAAATGAGAATCAGTTGAAGAACCTTTAAGGTTCTGAGGTTCTAAGATTCTAAGTTTCTGAGTTGCTAAGATTTTATCTACTAAGTGAAAACTTAGAATCTTAGCAACTTAGAATCTTTAAAACAAACAATTCAGTAACCAAAATCAACAACTCAGTATCATTTAATTTTAAAAGACTTAAAACCAATATACTTTTGAAGTATAAATTAATAACCAGAGTTTCAATCACATCAAATAAAAAACTTAGAATCTTAGTAACTTAAAAAACAAAATCATGACCAAAATTATTACCATAACGATTTTATTTATTTGCGGCTTAATGTCTGCTCAAAACGCAAAATTAACTGTTGCTGTTTCAGGATTGAAAAACGATACAGGAATTGTTAAAATAGGATTATATAATTCAGATGGAACATTTCTTAAAAACAACTTACAAAAGCCTTGCTTCCGAAATTAAAAACAATCAAGCGGTTGTAACTTTCGATAATCTTCCTGCGGGTGAATATGCAATTTCAACCTATCATGACGAAAATAGCAACGGAAAATTAGATCGAAACGCAATGGGAATTCCGTCAGAAGAATATGCAGCTTCAAACAATGCAAAAGGATTTATGGGGCCTCCTTCCTATGCCGACGCTAAATTTAATGTCAGTAAAGATTCAAAAATTCAAATTACATTTTAATAAATAACTCATCCAATAAACAAACCATTAAATAACTTATAAAATGAAAAAAATCATCACTTTAATCGCATTATTTGTAGTCGTAATAAGTTCAGCGCAAACACAATTTGAACAAGGAATGAACAAAGCGTTCGGACTTTGGAAAGAAGGAAAAAATACTGAAGCTTCAGCTTTGTTTGAAAGAATTGCTGCGGCCGAAAAAAACAGTTATCTGCCAAATTATTATGTAGCTTTAATCAACGCTACTGCAGTATTTACGGAAAAAGACAAAACAAAAATCGATTTGTTATTGACAAAAGCGCAAGATGCTTTAGATATAGAAATGATAAAAGACCAAGCCAATTCAGAATTGTATGTAATGCAGGCTTTAATTTATACAGGATATGTGGTAGCTGATCCAATGACAAACGGAATGAAATATTCTGGTAAAGTAATGGAGGCTTACGCGAAAGCTAAAGCATTAGATCCGACCAATCCAAGAGCGGTTTTTGGTGAAGCAGATTACCAATTGGGAGGTGCAAAATGGACAGGTGTAGACACAAAACCTTTATGTGCGCAAGTTGATAAATCTATTGAACTTTTTAATACTTTTAAACCAGCAACGCCTTATGCTCCAAAATGGGGATTAGACAGAGCGTTAGAAATTCAAAAAACTTGTAAATAATTTTTTAGTTTAAAATACATTATGATATTAAAACCCAATTTGTTAAAAGCGTGTCTTGTTGGAGGAGTCGTATTTTTATTTTCTTTTCTAATTCGATTTGCTTCTATAGGAACAGCAGTTTTCACTAAGAATCTTTCTATTTATTTCTTGTACTGCATGCTTTACAGTGTGGTTTTATATATCGTAAATGTCGTTCTTTTCGATTTTTTAGATAGAGTTTTTAGATCAAATCCGTATTCCTTAAGGAGAATCTTAATTGGTTTTATAAGTTCATTTTTTCTGTCGATGATCGTAATTGGAGTATTGCGTTTGTTTACAAGCATAATAATCGAGAACAAAACGATTATAGGTTTTCTAGCCAACGAAAAAGCAGAAAATTATATAGAATCTTCGGTAATGACTTTTATTGTGTTGCTGTTTTTCCATGGACTAAATTTTTACAAGCTTTATCAGGAAAATAAAGTAGTACAGCAAAAAATCATTGCAGGAAATGCAAATGCCAAATTCGAGAGTTTAAAAAATCAGATCGATCCACATTTTCTTTTTAACAGTTTAAATGTTTTGAGTTCTTTAATTGAAGAAAATCCAGATAATGCACAGCGTTTTACGACTTCGTTGTCTAAAATTTACCGCTATGTTTTAGAACAAAAAGATAAAGAATTGGTTTCGGTTGAAGACGAATTGTCATTTGCAAAAACCTATATGAATCTGCTGAAAATGCGTTTCGAAAATAGTTTGTTTTACGAATTGCCAAAAGAGAACATCAATCCAGAGGCCAAAGTAGTGCCCCTTTCTTTACAGCTGTTGCTTGAGAATACAGTAAAGCACAATGTAGTAAGTGAGCAAAAACCGCTTCATATTAGAATTTTTATTGATGGAGATTATCTGGCAATTCAGAATGATCTTCAGAAAAAAGAAGTTTTGCAGGACAGACAAGGTGTCGGACTGCAGAATATTGTAAACAGATACGGAATTATAACAGATCGAAAAGTGAAGATTGAACAAGATGAAAAGAATTTCACTGTTAGAATTCCAATTTTAACCAAACAAATTACGGTTATGGACATGAATGCAGAATATACCGACGAAGCAAAAGCTTACTATAAAGCAAAAAAAAGAGTAGAAGAACTGAAAGCATTTTATGGAAATATAATTTCATATTGCTGCGTGATTCCGTTTCTGGTTTTTATAAACTTAAAATTTTCACCAGGATTTCAATGGTTTTGGTTTTCAGCTTTAGGCTGGGGATTTGGAGTTGCCATGCATGCTTTTAAAGTTTTTGGCTATAGCTCAGATTGGGAAGAAAGAAAAATTCGAGAAATTTTAGAGAAAGATAACAACCAAAAAACGTGGAAATAATGGAAAAAGATTTCGCAACAGCAAATCGTTATTATGATGCTCAGAAAAAAGTCAAAGAATTGAGAGAATTTTATGAGCATTTGTCTGTATATGTTATTTGTACTCCGATTGTAATTATAGTCAATTTAATGACTTCGCCAGAATATTTGTGGTTTATATGGTGTGTTGTGGGCTGGGGTATAGCAATTACTTTACACGGATTGAAAGTTTTTAGTTTTCCGCCTTTTTTTAATAAGAAATGGGAAGAGAAAAAAATTAGAGAAATTCTAGAAAAAGAAAATAAACAGCGATTAGAAAATAATCATGGAAACAAATTTGAATAACGATCAAGAACAAGAAATACTGCATGAATTGGCAAGTAAAAAAGTAATTCAGCTGAAGTCTTTTTACAAACATTTGTTCGTTTACACTATTGCATTAATTGTTTTTCTTTTAAAGGAATATACCAATCTGCCATTGCAATTTTTTCCAATAAAATATATCAATTGGGTAGTTGTAATTATTTGGACAGCGGTAATAATAGGCTCTGCAATAGATTTATTTGCTTCGTATAAAATTTTTGGCCAGCAATGGGAAGAGCGAAAACTGAGAAGCATTTTAGAAAAAAAATATAAAAAACAAAAATGGGAATAATCATGGAAAGGAATTTAAGCGAAGAAGAAAAATATATCCAAGCCAAAAAAAAGGTAGAAAAAATTAAAGGATTTTACGGAAATCTTCTGGCTTTCGTATTAGTAAATGCAATTTTAATTTTTATCAATTTATATACATCGCCAAGTTATTTATGGTTTTTCTGGCCATTGTTGTGGTGGGGAGTTGGTCTTATTTTTCACGGATTAAAAGTCTTTGAAGTTTTTCCAGGAATGGGAAAAGAATGGGAAGAAAGGAAAATCCAAGAATTTATGGAAAAGGAAAAACAGAATAAAAACAAGTGGGAATAATTTAAAATAGAATTATGGGACGTTTTAGAAGAAATATACATGAGGGTTATACAAGTCAGCATTTTGCAGAATATACTAATGATGAAAATTATAACGCAGCTTATAGAAAAGTAAAGAAACTGAAAGGGTTTTATTCGCATCTCAAAGTTTATATTATCATAAATATCATCATTATTGTGTCTAGTATAACTCGAGATAGTTTTAAAGGAGGACTAGATTTTAGCGGTTTAACAGAATGGCATACGTATTCGACTGCATTTTTCTGGGGAATCGGTTTACTGGCTCACGGATTATCTGTTTTTGGATCGGGTCTTTTTTTTAGCCAAGATTGGGAAAAGAAGAAAATTCAGAAATATATGGAGAGAGACGCTGCAAATAAAAATAAATGGGAGTAAATTTGAATTCATATTTTTCAATTTTTTACAATATAGTAAATGATCACATTAATTATAGAAGACGAAAAACCAGCGGCAAGATTGTTGCAAAGAAAGCTTGAAAAGTTAGCTGTAACCGTAGAAACAATGCTTCACTCTGTTGAAGAATCGGTTGAATGGTTTGAAAACAATCCGCATCCCGATTTGATTTTCCTGGATATTCAATTATCAGATGGTTTATCTTTTGAAATTTTTGAAAAAATAGACATAAAAAGTGCCATCATTTTTACAACAGCTTATGATGAATACGCGTTAAAAGCGTTCAAATTGAACAGCATCGATTATCTTTTAAAGCCAATTGACGAAGATGATTTGGAAACAGCAGTTTCAAAATACAGATCTCGTCTTCCAAAAGCTGCAACCGAAACTTCAAACCTGCAATTGGATTTTGAACAGATTCGCCAGATGCTTTCAAATCCTTTTGAGAAAACTTATAAAAAAAGATTTACCGTTAAAATTGGTCAGCATTTAAAAGTAATTACAACAGAAGAAATTGAATGTTTTTTTAGTGAAAACAAAGGAACTTACATTCATACGTACGACAATCGCGATTATTTGATTGATTCGACTTTAGAGATTTTAGAACAAGAACTCGATAAGAAGGATTTCTTTCGCGTAAGCAGAAAATTTATTGTGCCATTAAAAGCAATTAAAGAAATTCAGGTTTATACTAATTCTCGTTTAAAAGTGATTTTACCAACTTACAAAGAAGATGAGGTAATTGTGAGTCGAGAAAAAGTTCAGGATTTTAAAAGTTGGCTGGGATAGTTTTTTTGTTAGAAGAAAGATTTGAGAACAAAGAGCTTCATGTACGACATATAAATAAAAAAGGGACGAAAATTTTTCGCCCCTTTTTTGTATCTAAAATCTTTTGATTATTTGCTTAATCTATGCAAAGTATATGTCATAGCGCTCAAAAGGAAAAATGCCATAATCTGGTGAATTAAACCTAAAGCCAATGGCACACTGTATAATAAAGTGAAAACGCCAAGTAAAAACTGAATGAAAACAAAAACAACTAAAGTTTTGATTCCGTTTGCTTGCGTGTGGGTAAGCGTATATTTTTTGCTTTTGAAGAAAAGGAAAAGAATAATTGCCACGACCACATAAGCAAAAGTTCTGTGTACAAATTGAACACCGCTTTTTCCTTCAATTAAATTTTTCACTAAAGAAGATTGCTCAATAAAAACAGATTCGTGAATAAATTCTCCATCGCTCATTAAAGGCCAGTGATTGTGAATTAATCCCGCATTCAATCCTGCAACAAATCCACCGTAAATAATCTGGATTAATAAAGCTGCTAAAGCATATCTTGCAATTGTGCGAAGCGGTAAAATCTTGTTGATATTTCTTTCTGGATAAATTAAATCTAATGCAACCCAAAGTGTGTAAGCGAAAGTGATGAACGCAAAAGTTAAATGTAATGAAAGTCTGAAATGGCTCACATCTGGATTGTCAATTAATCCGCTTCTTACCATGAACCATCCTAAAAATCCTTGAAAACCTCCCATTGCCAAAAGAACAATGCATTTTTTGATTGTGTCTGTATCTAATTTCTTTTTAGCTAAAAAGTAAACAAACGGAACAAAGAAAACCAAACCAATAATACGACCGATAAAACGGTGAAACCATTCCCAGAAGTAAATAAACTTATAATCGGCTAATTGAAAATCGTTGTGAATATTGATTTTTTGGTACTCTGGAAACTTCTTGTATTCGTCAAAAGCAGCTTGCCATTTTACTTCAGTTAAAGGAGGGAAGGTATCGGTTACCAAATGCCAGTCGGTCATAGATAAACCTGAATTGGTTAAACGTGTGATGCCGCCTACGACAACCATTAAAAATAATAAAACACAACCCGATAGCAACCAAATGATTACTGATTTATTTTCTTTTTTCATTTTATTAAATACTACTTATTTCTCAACTTTTTTTAAGCCTAATTTCTCAGCTCTTTTTATCACAAAATCGTAAGCTGCTTGATATTCGTTTGGAATATCTCCTTCTAAAATAGCTTCTTTTACAGCTTCTTTTAAAACGCCTATTTCACGAGAAGGCTTTAAATCAAATATTTCCATAATTTCTTCTCCAGTAATTGGCGGTTGGAAATTACGGACATGATCGCGCTCTTCAACTTCAACGATTTTCTTGCGGACAAGCTCGAAGTTTTTGTGATACTTTTTAAATTTCGCAGGATTTTTGGTTGTGATATCTGCTTCACATAAAGTCATTAAATTCTCAACATCTTCGCCAGCATCAAAAACCAAACGACGAACAGCGCTGTCAGTTACAATGTCATCAGCCAAAACAATTGGACGCGAACTCATGATAACCATTTTCTGAACGAATTTCATTTTATGGTTTAAAGGCATATGCAAACGTTCGAAGATTTTCTTAGCCATTTTTCCGCCAAGAAATTCATGTCCGTGAAAAGTCCATCCTTGTTTTTTAGCGAAACGCTTTGTTGGCGCTTTTCCAATATCATGTAACAAAGCCGACCAACGAAGCCAAACATCATCAGTATTTGGACAAATGTTATCAACAACTTCTAACGTGTGGTAAAAATTGTTTTTATGTGTATGGCCTTCAATTTCTTCTACCTGATTCAATGCTGTTAATTCAGGTAAAATAATATCTAAAAGTCCTGTTTTGTATAAAAGTAAAAATCCAGTTGAAGGTTTATCCGTCATAAGGATTTTGTTTAATTCGTCAACGATTCTTTCGCCAGAAATAATTTTGATTCTTTCGGCATTTTTTGTGATGGCATTCAATGAATTTTCTTCAATTTCGAAATTCAATTGAGTCGCAAAACGTATCGCGCGAAGCATACGCAAAGGATCGTCAGAATACGTAATATCTGGATCCAAAGGCGTTTTGATTGTTTTGTTTTCTAAATCGGTTAAACCATCAAAAGGGTCCAAAAGATCTCCGAAATTATTTTGATTTAAAGACAAAGCAAAAGCATTGATCGTAAAATCACGACGATTTTGATCATCTTGTAAAGTTCCGTTTTCTACAATCGGATTTCGGCTGTCACGGCTATAAGATTCTTTTCGTGCGCCAACAAATTCAATATCGGTATCTTCAAAACGAAGCATTGCTGTTCCATAACTTTTGAAAACTTGAACTTTTGGCTTGTTCGGAAGTAAATCAGAAACTTTAAGCGCTAATTCAATTCCGCTTCCAACTGCTACAACGTCGATGTCTTTTTTAGAACCTCTGTTTAAAAGCAAATCACGAACAAATCCGCCGATCACATAAGAGTCAACATTTAATTCTTGGGAAGCTTTCGAAATGATATCGAATATTTTGTTTTGTAAAGCAGTTTTATAGTTTGTTTGTATAGCCACGAATTCACTAGTTTTTGAGTAAAATGCAATTTGAATTTCAGACGAAATAAAATGCACGCAAATTTACAACATAGAAAATGCCTATTATAATCTATCGATCACTTTTTTGAAGAATTTAATAGTTTTCGATGTTGATTTTTGTGAAAATTGGAAAAGGGCTGCCGCGAATTACACGAATGAACACGAATTTATTTTTTGTGCCACAGATTTAAAGGATTGAAAAGGATTTTAAATGCGTGATAAAGATACGAATTGCACTGAAAAAGGTTTGCCACGAATTTCTCGAATCAACACGAATTGTTTTTTAAACATAAAAAAAATCATTTTTAATCCTTTTAATCTGTGGCTAAAAATTAGTGTAATTCGTGAAATTCGTGGCAGAAAAAAAAATATACGCTCATAGAACAAATCAATTGCAAACGATAATTTTTAGAAAAGCAATTTGTATTTTTGAATCATAGAAAAATGTACAAATGAAAATTGTTATATCTCCAGCGAAATCATTGAATTTCGAAAAAGAATTACCAACATCTCAATATACAGAACCGTCTTTTTTAAAAGAGGCAAGAGTGGTTCACAAAGTAGTTAAGGAAAAAAAGCCAGCAGAATTGTCTGAATTAATGTCGATTTCAGAAAAACTAGCCGATTTAAACTGGAAAAGAAATCAGGATTGGAAAACGCCTTTCACACCAGAAAATGCGCGCCCAGCAGTTTATACTTTTGATGGCGATGTTTACACAGGATTGGATGCGTATACAATTCCGTTAGAAAAATTAGATGTTTTACAAGATAAACTTCGAATATTATCAGGTCTTTATGGACTTTTAAAACCTCTTGATTTAATGCAAGCATACCGTTTGGAAATGGGAACTAAAATGCCAGTTGCAGAATCTAAAAATCTTCATGAATTCTGGAAACCAACGGTTACAAAAGCTTTAAACAAAGAATTGAAAAAAGATGAGTTGTTTGTGAATTTAGCAAGTAACGAATATTTTTCTGCTGTTGATGTAAAAGCTTTGAAAGTGCCTGTAATCACTCCAGATTTTAAAGATTACAAAGATGGAAAACTAAAAATGATCAGTTTCTTTGCGAAAAAGGCGAGAGGAATGATGGTTCGTTATATTATCGATACGAATGCTGAAACTATTGATGATTTAAAAGGTTTCAATTACGAAGGATACCAGTTTGACGCTAATCTTTCTAAAGGAAATCATTTGGTTTTTACAAGATAGTTTTTTTAAGGTACAAAGGTTCAAAGGTGCTGAGGTACTAAGGTTTTAATGGGACCGAGACTGAGACTGAAAACTAAAAAAAACAACGCCGAATTCAATTAAGAATTCGGCGTTTATGCGTATTATAAAATTATTATTATCATTAATGCATTGCGTCGGCTGCACTAATTTTGTTCTTCCCTTTTTTAATAAAGAGAATAATCGGTATGCAACATAAAAACATTATTCCTAGATACATGAATATATCCATGTAAGCCATTACCGTACTTTGCTTCATTACTGAATATTCTATGGCTTGATAGGCTTTTTTCAAAGCAACATCTGCGCTATATCCTTTTGCCATGAAGGCTTGCTGCATTCCTGCAATTCGCTGCTGCACATCAAATTTGGCAGGATCTAGATTGTTAATTAAATCTACTCTATGCGACTGGCTGAAACGAGTGATGAAAGTTGTAATGATCGCAATACCAAAAGATCCGCCTAACTGACGCATCATTCCTGTAAATGCTGCTCCTTCACCAATGTGTTTTCCTTTCAAAGTAGAAAGAGAAAGTGTTGTAATAGGCACGAAAAGTAATCCTAGACCAATTCCTCTTAAAATTAAAGGCCAGTACATATGTTCAACTCCGGTGTCTGGTGTCATCCTGCTGTACATCATAAAGGTAAAGAAGAAGAAAACTAAAAATCCAACTCCAACCATATAACCTTGAGGCACACCTTTCTGAATCATATTTCCAACAAATGGCATCATGATTGCCGTTGTGATAGATCCCGGAATTAATAATAAACCGGCATCAGTTGCTGTCCATCCTAAAATAGACTGCGTATAAATCGGGATAATCAATGTTGAACCGTATAGACCAAAACCAAGAATAAAACACATCACGGTTCCAATTCTTAAGTTTCCGTCTTTCAAAACACTTAAGTTCACGATTGGATATTTATAAGTAAGCTCTCTCCAGATAAATAAAACCAATCCAAGAACTGTAACAACACTTAGGGTTACGATTAAAGAATCGTTAAACCAGTCGTCTTGCTGTCCGTGTTCTAGTACGAATTGTAAAGAACCAATAAAGGCACTCAACAAAATAATTCCCCACCAGTCAACCTGATTTGCTTTTAATTTTTCTCCATATTTCGGACTTCTAACGAAAGTTAAAGCCAAAATTGTAGCAATAATTCCTAACGGAATATTGATGTAGAAAATATAAGGCCAAGAATAATTATCAACCAAATAACCTCCTAAAGGTGGTCCAAGAGTTGGTCCAACAATTACACCCATTCCGTAAATCGCTTGTGCCATTCCACGTTTTGCTACAGGGTAACTTTCTGTAATGATCGTTTGGGCTGTTACTAGAAGTGCTCCACCACCCATACCCTGTACGAATCGGAAAGCTACTAGCTCCCATATATTTGAGGCATTACCACACAAAAAGGAGCAGACTGTAAATATTATGATTGAAGCCACAAAATAATTTCGTCTTCCAAATTGCTGCGATAGCCAGCTCGTCATCGGAATTACAATAACATTCGCAATTGCGTATGCTGTAATTACCCATGCAACGTCGGTCAAGGTTGCGCCAAGACTTCCTCGCATGTCTGTTAGTGCAACGTTTACAATCGTCGTGTCAACAATTTCCAGCAATGCACAAAGTACTGCCGTAATCGTAATGACAACACGTCTGAAACCGTATTCTACTAAATCGTCATCTTGTACTGCTGTTGCCATTTATTTATTTTACATGTACATCTACATCAACGTTCATTCCTGGGCGTAATAATTTTACTTTCTCAGGATCGTTTGATTGATCTAAACTAATTTTTACTGGTAATCTCTGAATTGTTTTTACGAAGTTTCCTGTTGCATTGTCAGGAGGTAATAATGAAAAACGAGATCCTGTTGCAGGTGAAAATGATGTTAAAGTTCCTTTGAATTCGTAGTTTGGATAAGCATCAACTTTTAAGCTTACTTTTTGTCCCACAACCATTTTGTTCAATTGTGTTTCTTTAAAGTTAGCTACAACCCAAGCTTCATTGTTATTAATGATATAGAATAAAGATTGCCCTGGCTGAACCAATTGTCCTGGCTGAATATCGACTTTAGAAACCTGACCGTCAATTGCAGCAGTAACTACTGTATAAGAAAGATTTAAATGCGCAACATCAAGCATAGTTTTCGCTTTTTTGATATTAGCTGCAGCAACTTCTGTTTGTTTGTCAGAAACTTTAGATTTTGATTGAATAACAGATTTTTGGTAAGAACTAGCTCTTTGTTGTTGTTCTAAAACACGTACTTGGTTTTCAGCTTCTTCTTTTGCTGTCAAAGCTTGCTCATATTGCTGTTTAGTAATTGTATGAGTTTTATACAAGTTATTGTAACGGTTATAATCGTTTGTAAGCTGTCTCAATCTAATTTTAGCACTTTCGATAGAACCTCCTGCAGATCTCATTTGAGCATCTGAAACAGAAATACTTGCGTAAGCACTTCCAATATCCGCTTTTGCAGCTTCGTATTGACCTTCAGCTCCTAATAAAGCAGCGTTAGCTTCATCAATCTTTAATTGATAATCTCTCTTGTCGATAGTAAATAAAGTATCTCCTTTTTTTACATAATCATTATCTTTCACATAAACTTTACTGATATATCCAGAAACTCTTGGAATAATCGGATTCATTTTTTTCTCGATCTGAGCATCATCTGTTTCTTCGTGAGCTTGGCCGTGTAAATATTTTGATATTCCGTAAGTTCCTCCCAATAAAACCAAAACGGTTAATATGATGATGAATTTTTTATTTGTCTTTTTCTTTTCCATGAGAGCTATCGATTATATTTTAGAAAGATTGAATGATTGTGATAATTGTCCTGATACTGAAAGTAATTCGTAATATTTTTGAATGATTGTTGCTTTAGATAAAGCTGTTTGAATTTTGGCATTTAATTGTTCTACATCGGCCTCTACCAAATCATTAGTGTCAGATAAACCATTGTCAAATTTATCTTTTACTAATCTGTAATTTTCTGCAGCCTGCTGAAGCGCTTCGTCATAAACAACACTTTGGTTGATGGCTAAGTCGTAATCTTCAATAGATTTTTGAACTTCAACTTTGATTCGGTCAGTCATAACAGCTTCAGTGTTTTTTACTTCCAAAGCTCTGCTTTCTGCCTCTTTAACATGCACATTGTTTTTTAGAATTCCTGATAAATCATAAGACAACCCGATTCCAAAATTCATAGCGTATTTTACAGTTATGATATCTTTAAGATCCAACGCTGTATAACCACCAAGTAATGAGATTGCTGGATAATATCCTGCTTTTGCTATTTTTACATTAGCTTCAGAAGCTTTGCTTTGCAATCTTATTGCTTCTAAATCTTTTCTGCTTTCAAGTGCAACAGCATCAGATGTTATAGAGTTACTTGTTTTTAAATTAAAGAAATCTTGCTCGTTTACCTCAATTTTTACAGAAGGATCTAATTTAAGCAATGTTGTTAGGTAGTAATTGATGTTATTGATATTATTATTAGCTTCATCAATAGATAATTGCGTTTTAGAAACCAATAATTGCGCTTTCAATAAATCATTTCTCGGAATAATTCCGTTTTTCTCCAATTCTGTGAAATCAGTAACACGTTGTTTAGCACTTTTTTGATTTTCATTTAAAACATCTAATGTTTTTTGAGCTTTGTATAGTGCTGTGTAATAGGTGATTGCTTTCAAAGCAACATCTTCTTTAGTTTTTGCAGCATTAGCAGTTTCTGCTTCGTACATTCCTTCAGATGCATCTATGCTACTTTGAATTTTAAATCCAGCAAAAATAGGAAGACTTAAATTAGCCATTCCAATCATTGCTCTGTCTGGAGATGCTAATGAAGCACTTTCGCCTTGATTTGGCATATCAATAGATGCTTTTGTAAGACGCTGATATTGACCTGAAATTTTAAGATCTGGGTACTGATTATTCTTTACGGTTTTTAATTCGTACATTTTTGTGTTTACCTTGGTATTGGCAAGCGTAACTTCGTTACTCTTTTCCCAAGCCATTTGTACGGCCTCGCCCAAGGTTAAACTTGTTTTTTCTTGTGCTTCCATTGAAGATATTCCTATAAAGAAAACTCCAAAGAGCATTAATTGACTAATTTTCATAAACAAGTAGCGCTTTTATAGTTTGTTGAATGTGCTTTGTAAGATCGTTTTTAATGTAATTGTTAAACATTTCTTCTGTTTTTAAATCTAATAATTCTTCGAAGAAAGAGCGATTCATGTGAAAGTGAAAGAAGGTTCCAATAATTGTAGGCGTAATCAGTTGGATATTAATGTCTTTTCTGAAAACTCCCTGAGTTTGACCTTGCTTGATAATGCTTTCTACAGATTTTAAATTTCCTTTTTTAAGATCTGTAAAAGCTTGAAGGCTTTTTTCTCTTTTCTTATTGTTTAGTTCAAAATGTAAAACCCTGTAAATCCCTTTGTTAAGGCAAATTCTGTTAATGTAAATTTCGATTAATTTATTGACTTTTTCAAGGGGTTCAAGATTTTCCTTCAATAAATTTTCGAGTTGTAATTTTAAATCAACGGTTTTATGAAAAATCAAAGCCTCTAATAGCTTCTCTTTCGAACCAAAATAATACGAGACCATGGCAATATTAATTTTTGCCTCTTTGGAGATATCTCGTATCGATGTGCCCTCAAATCCTTTCTCAGAAAATAGCATCTCAGCTACGTTAAGAATCTGAATTTTTTTATCGTTTAATTCGATGTTTGACATGATAGTGTTTCTAATCGGATGCAAAATTAAACACTTGTTTAATTTAAACACTTGTTTAATTTTATTTTAACACAATATTAACATAAAACGGTTTCGATATTTTAGGTTCTGAATTTGCCTCTAAAGCATAAAAAAAGCCTGAAAAATCTAGTCTTTCAGGCTAATTGTTTTCTATTTAATTCTTTGGTAATTTAACTTCCTTAAAAATGCCAATATTAGAAAATGATTGAAGATCAGTTTTGTTTTCTGGTGTCAGATCATATCGGATATTAGAAATAATTTCATTTTTTTGCGATAATTTTAAATCTTCAATTGATATTTTTGAAACAATATTTGAGCTTTTTGTTCTGATGAAAATATTTGTTTTTTTGAAATTTAAAGTATCTAAATGTTCAGGTTCTAAACTCTCAACGTCATTTAAATTATAAAAGAAAATACTATCGCGAGATTCTTTAAATGTTTCAAATTGATATCTTTTATAACCTTGATTTCTAAGTACAAAACCTTCATTTTGAAAAATCTTAGTTTTAACTTTAATTCCTTTTTCCTCACTATCCCTAATTTTTAAAGGTATGAAGATTTTGTTTGGAGCTATTTGATCATCAAGCTCTTCACAGACAACACCAGAAATATTTCGTTTTGTGGGAATGGTTTCAAAATATTGAAATGGTAATGGTTTTACTTGATCGATGTCAAATACTTGTGTTGAATCTAAAATAATATAACCAAAAATATGTGAATCACGCCCTCCCCAAGCATCGTATTTATAAATAACTTTCGAGGAATTTTCAATTTTTTGAATAAATAATTCTGAAATCTTCCAGCTACGATCACAACTCATATTTAAAAATACAGTTGCTAAAAAGATGATACTCTTAAAATATTTCATTCTGAATTTATCTATCGAATTTCTCCAACAAACTCAGCAATTTTCCCGCTTCCGCTTTCGCTTAAATGTTTAATAAAAGCACTTCCGATAATTGCTCCTTTTGCATATTTAGTTGCTTGACTGAAAGTTTCTTTATTCGAAATTCCGAAACCAACAATTTGAGGATTTTTCAAGTTCAGATTTGATATTCTTTCAAAATATTCTTCTTGAACATTTCCAAAACCAGATTGAGATCCCGTAACACTTGCAGAACTTACCATATAAATAAATCCGTTTGAAACGCTGTCAATAAAACGAATTCTTTCGTCTGAAGTTTGGGGCGTAATCAAAAACACATTAATTAAACCATATTTTTCGAAAATCGTTTTGTATTCATCAGCATAAACATCAACAGGAAGATCTGGAATAATCAAACCGTCAATTCCGATTTCAGCACATTTTTGGCAAAAAGCTTCAACTCCGTATTGCAACATCGGATTAAAATATCCCATAATAATCAACGGAATTTTTACGCTTTCGCGGATGTTCTTCAGCTGATCGAATAGAATTTGAGTGGTCATTCCGTTATGAAGCGCCTGCGTCGAACTCGCCTGAATTGTTGGTCCATCGGCTAAAGGATCACTGAAAGGAAGTCCGATTTCGATTAAATCTACTCCGTTTTTTTCTAAATCCTGAATGATCTGCACCGTATCGTTTAAGTTCGGATATCCAGCAGAAAAATAAATAGAAAGTATCTTTTTATCTTCTTGTAATTTCTGAGTTATTCTGTTCATTTTAATATTTTTTATTCCTGCAAGGTTTTCAAAACCTTGTAGGTGTTTTTATTTTACGTAATTTGTATTCATACTTACAAGATTTTGAAAACCTTGCAGGAATCTAAGTTGTAATGATTTTACTGCTCCAATCATCTCCTTGTTTTTCAACAAGCAATAATCCCGAATCTGAATCATTCATTTGAGCAATTAATTCTCCTTTATTGTTCCAGAATGCACTTTGTCCTGCAGAAGGCGAACCCCAAGATTCTCCGCTGAAATTGGACATTAAAACATTCATTTCGTGTTTTTGAGCATAGTTTTGCAAATGGCTGTATGCATTCGGAATTCCGTTTGGCGAAAAGAAAATACTTGCTATATAAATATCAGTATATTTTTTCTTTGCGTTTTCGGGATGCAGCGGATTGTCAATATCAGCACAAATTGCAAATGAAATATTTTGATTTTCAATCGTAATCAGCGGATTATAATCAAACGAAGGTTGAAAAAAATCATCTTCACCTTCATGCAAAAATTGTTTCGTATAAATAGAAACTGAATTGTCTGGAGTTATAATAAATTCACCAATCAACAATTTCGAATCTATTTTTATAGGCGCCCCAGCAATAATTACGATATTATTTCTAACTGACAATTCTTTAAAATAATCAATTCTATAATCATCTTCAGTAAAAGCTAAAGATTCAGCATTTTCTCTTTCATATCCAGTAATCGATAATTCGGGAAACGCAATTAAATTAGCTCCGTTTTGAGCAGCCAATTCAATAAGCTGATAATGAATTAATAAATTAGAAGATATATCTCCGCGTTTGGGTTTTGTTTGCGCTGCCGCTAAAATCATTTTTGATTATTTATTTTCTGTATAAACCCAAGCCACTCTTCCTGATTGAAGTTTGACTTGAACTCTTTTGTACGAATTAGATTCGAATTGATCTACTTTTAACAATTCTGGATTAGAAACTTCAAAAACGACACCGTGTATAATGTCTTCCAAACTTTCACTTGGCACAGCCACAACATAGTCTGCCATTCCAAATTCTTCTTCAATTTGTAAACTTTTAAGCTTGAATCCCAGTATTTGATCTGGACTACCGCTTAAAACTTTATTAAAAATCTGCATTTGAACTTGTTTCGATCTTAATGTTCCGTATGAGAATAATAGTTCCATAATTATGATTTCTCTTTATTTGTTAGCGTAAAGACTCCCGACTGCTATCGAGATTTTACTGACAAAATTACGATTTTTATTACAATTTAAAGTATTCAATATAATTATCTAAATCTTTATCGCCACGCCCAGAAAGACTAATTACAACAATATCTGTTGGTTTAAATTTCTTTTGATCTAAAACCGCAAAAGCGTGTGCACTTTCTATTGCAGGAATAATTCCTTCCAATTTTGTCAATTGAAGGCCGGCATTCATGGCGTCATCATCAGTAACCGAGAAAAATTCTCCTCTTCCTGTTTGTGCTAAATGTGCGTGTAAAGGTCCAACTCCTGGGTAATCTAAACCGGCAGAAATAGAATAAGGTTCTGTAATTTGTCCGTCTGGAGTTTGCATTAAAAGCGTTTTACATCCATGGATAACACCAACTTTTCCTAATTTACTAGTTGCGGCACTGTGTCCGCTATCAACACCTTTTCCAGCTGCTTCAACTGCAATAATGCCAACTTCTGGTTCATGTAAAAAGTGATAATAAGTTCCAGCAGCATTACTTCCTCCACCAATGCAAGCTACAACATAATCGGGATTTTCACGGCCTTCTTTTTCTTTTAATTGCCATTTGATTTCCTCAGAAATAATACTTTGAAAACGAGTTACCATATCTGGATAAGGATGCGGTCCAATTGCAGAACCAATAATGTAATGTGTATCAACCGGATTATTGATCCAATCGCGAATTGCTTCGTTTGTAGCATCTTTTAAAGTTCTCGAACCCGAAAGCGCTGGACGAACTTCTGCTCCTAACATTTTCATACGAGCTACGTTTGGCGCCTGACGTGCAATGTCGATTTCGCCCATGTAAACAATGCACTCAATTCCCATTAAAGCACAAACTGTCGCCGTTGCTACACCATGTTGTCCCGCTCCAGTTTCGGCAATAATTCTTTTTTTGCCTAAACGTTTTGCAAGCAAGATTTGCCCGATAGTATTGTTTACTTTGTGTGCTCCGGTATGGTTTAGGTCTTCTCTTTTCAGATAAACTTTGGTATTGTATTTTTCAGATAAACGTTTTGCAAAATACAATGGGCTAGGGCGGCCGACATAATCTTTCAGCAATTGGTTGAACTCTGCTTTAAAATCAGGTTCATCCATTATGCTTAAATATTTCTGACGTAATTCTTCTACATTTGGATATAACATTTCTGGAATAAAAGCTCCTCCAAATTCTCCGTAATATCCTTTTTCGTTAACGTTAAAACTCATTTTATTTAAATTTTAAAAGTTGGCAACATCAAATTTTCGTTTGAAATTGCTTAATAGATTTTTATTTTTCAGCCCTGGTTCGATTTCAAATTTACTATTTACATCGATAGCATAAATAGGTAATTTGGTTTTTGAAATTTCTTCAATGGCTTTTAATTCGTTCATTCCGATGCCACCGCTTAAAAAGAAAGGTTTTTTCGAATTGTATTTTTTTAATATAGTCCAGTCGAAAGTGGTTCCGTTTCCACCTGGAAGTTTTCCTTTTGTGTCAAACAGAAAATAATCGCAGACATTTTCGAAAGGTTTTATGACTTCAAAATCAAAATTTTCATCAGCCGAAAAGACTTTGATAATTTCGATTTTCTTTGGAAGTTTTCCTTTTAAATCCGAACAAAATTCAACCGATTCTTCTCCGTGCAATTGAACGGCTTGTAAATTGTATTTTTCGACTTTTTCTAGAATTTCTTCTTGACTTTGATTGACAAAAACGCCTACTTTTTTAATGGTTTTTATCAATTCGGGAACATTCCCGTTGCAATATCTAGCGGACTTTTCCCAGAAAATAAATCCCATATAATCGGGTAGGAGCGCGCCTACTTCGAGGATATTTTCTGGATATTTCATGCCGCATATTTTGAGTTTCATTTTTTTGATGCTTTATGCTTTAAGCAATAAGCTTTAAGCTTTTTTTACTGTGTGTATTTTGCTGTTTTTTTTTAAAGCTTACAGCCTAAAGCTTATTGCTTATAGCTGACTTATAAAGTCAATAGCTGCTTGACCTGCGTTGTCGGTTTTCATGAAGTTTTCTCCAATTAAGAAACCTTTGTAACCGTAAGGTTTTAGTTCTTGAATGGCTTCAATTGATGAAATTCCGCTTTCTGAAACTTTTACAAAATCATTCGGAATTTGAGATGCCAATTCTTTACTGAAATCCAAACTTACTTCGAATGTTTTTAAATTTCTGTTGTTTACGCCAATCATATCCAAAGTTGGCATAATTGATTTTTCCAGTTCTTCCTGATTATGAACTTCCAAAAGAACTTCTAAATTTAAACTTTTAGCAAATTCAGATAAAGATTTAATTTCTTCGCGTGTTAAAACTGCAGCGATTAATAGAATCAAATCGGCTCCGTGGGCTTTTGCTTCTAATATTTGATATTCGTCTACAATAAATTCTTTTCGCAAAAGCGGAATATTTACTGAAGCTCTTGCTAAAAGCAAATCGTCTAAAGATCCGCCGAAATATTTTCCGTCTGTTAAAACTGAAATTCCGCATGCACCAGCATTTTCGTAACCCTTTACCACTTCTTCAACCGTAAAATTATTGTTGATGATTGATTTTGAGGGAGAACGGCGTTTGTGTTCTGCAATAATCCCAGAATTACTTTCTCTTAATTTCTGACTAAGAGAAATCGTCTGTTTTCCAAAAAAGACAGAAGCTTCCAACTGAGAAACTGGAATAATCGATTTCTTCAGAATCACTTCTCTTTTTTTGTCTATTATTATTTTATCTAAAATGTTCATTGTCTTTATTTGTTTCAAGTTTCAGGTTTCATGTTCCAATAACTTGAAACTTGAAACTTGAAACTAAAAAATTATTTACTTAATTCTTGTAATTTCTGTAATGCTTTCAATCCTTTTCCAGATAATAAACTTTCTTTTGCGAGTTCAAAACCTTCTTTTGGAGAACATTTTGTAACGGTTGAAATTGCCATTGCGGCATTGGCACAAACGACATTATTTTGTGCATCATTTCCTTTTCCAGAAATGATATTAGTGAAAATTTCAGCAGATTCTTCAATAGTTTTTCCACCTTCGATTTCTGTTTGAGATAAAAGACGAACGCCAAAATCTTCTGGATTTAGCATTCCTTCCATATGATTGGAAATTGTTTTGGTTGGGCCAGTCAACGAAATTTCATCATATCCGTCAAGCGAATGTAGGATTGTGAAATTGGTATCTGTATTTTGGTATAAATACGCATACATTCTCGCCAATTCTAAGTTGAAAACTCCAACCAACTGATTTTGTGGAAATGCCGGATTTACCATTGGTCCCAACATATTAAAGAAGGTTTTTACCGCCAATTCTTTTCTAATTGGTCCAACATTTTTCATTGCTGGGTGAAATAGGGGAGCGTGCAGCACACAGATTCCAGCTTGATCAATACATTTTTCTAAAAATGAAGCATCGTTGCTGAATTTAATTCCCATTTTTTCCATTACGTTGCTTGATCCAGAAATAGAAGAAACGCCGTAATTTCCATGTTTTGCAACTTTTATTCCAGCTCCAGCCGAGACAAAAGAAGCCAAAGTCGAAATATTGAAAGTGTCTTTTCCGTCACCGCCCGTTCCGCACAAATCGATTGTATTGTAAGCTGACAAATCAACGCGAATGCAAAGATCTAATAATGCTTCGCGAAAGCCAGAAAGCTCATCAATTGTAATGCTTCGCATCATAAAAACAGTCAAAAATGCTGAAATCTGACTTGGATTATATTGACCGCTTGAAATATTAATCAAGACGTTTTTTGCCTCTTCTTTCGTAAGCACTTCGTGGTTGATTAATTTGTTTAATATAGTTTTCATTTTTTTTAAGTTGCTAAGGTTCTGAGATACTAAGATTCTAAGTTTTTTTTACTGTGACTGTAAACAGAGACTGAATACTAGCTTTTTATCCAATTCTCTAAAATCCTTTTCCCATTCGGTGTTAAAACGCTCTCTGGATGAAATTGAACACCTCTTACGTCATAGTTTTTATGTCTTAAAGACATAATCTGACCATTTTCATCTACTGAAGTTGCTTCTAAAACGTCTGGTAAATTTGCGTCAACAACCCAAGAATGGTATCTTCCTACTTCAAATTCGTTTCCTAAACCTTCAAACAAAATTTCGTCTGAAACTACTGTTTTTACGTTTGTTGCGACTCCGTGATATACTTTGTCAAGGTTTGAAAGCGTTCCTCCAAAAACTTCTCCGATTGCTTGCTGTCCTAAACAAACTCCAAGAATACTTTTCGTTGGACTGTATTTTTCGATTACTGCTTTTAATAAACCTGCTTCGTCTGGAATTCCAGGTCCTGGAGAAAGTAATATTTTCTCGAATGATGCAATTTCATCTATATCAAATTCGTCATTTCTATAAACGGTAACTTCGCAGTTTAAATCTTCTAAATAGTGCACTAAATTGTAAGTGAAACTATCGTAATTGTCTATAACTAAAATCTTTTTCATTTTTTTAAGTTTCTAAGATGCTAAGTTTCTAAGATTCTAAGTTTTCATACTGTGACTGAAAACTGCGACTGTGACTTGACACCTAATTTTTATTTATTTTTCTCGAACGTATTTTTCTATAATAATTCGATCTATTCCTAATTTTTCTATTTTTTCTACTCCCTTTTGAATTAAAGTGTCGTTTTGAACTTTCACTACAAATTCAAATTTGTTGTTTTCCCAATCGCGGTTATTGAAGAACTCTAAATTTTCTGTGTAAATACTGTCTTTCAAAGTATATTTTCCGCCTCCGCCAAAGAACAATGCTGATGTTGAATCTTTGCCATTTTTTAAATCATGATTAAAAAAAGCAAAGTGTGTATCGTTTATAATTTTAATCATTTTTGTTTTTGAATTGAAAGTCGAAAAAGTCGAATCTTTCTCGGTAGTTTCAGCTGATATAAGACGCCAGGTTCCTTCAATCGAATTCTGATTTTTCTCTGAATTACAAGATGTCATCGCAATGATTAAAACTAAAAAGGATAATGCTTTTTTCATAGTTTATGGTTTTTATTTAGTTTGTGGTTAATTGTTTAAGGTTTCAAGTTTCAAGTTCTGCGACTGAAAACTGCGACTGCCTACTAAATTTTCTCTGCCATTTCTAACGCTGTGTTTAGTGCTCTTAACTTATTGTAAACTTCCTGC
The DNA here is from genome assembly GCF_056824315.1 of Flavobacterium sp. B167r. NCBI lineage: Bacteria > Pseudomonadati > Bacteroidota > Flavobacteriia > Flavobacteriales > Flavobacteriaceae > Flavobacterium > Flavobacterium sp. B167r. The sequence continues at coordinate 5,222,994 of NZ_CP124859.1, read as the reverse complement.
ATTTCGCTTTCTTCGTCAGAACTTGCTACAATTCCGGCTCCTGCTTGACAATGCAATTGGTGATTTTTAGAAAGGAAAGTTCGAATCATAATCGCGTGATTAAAGTTTCCGTCAAAATCCATAACTCCGATTGCGCCTCCATAAAAATTACGATTTGTTTTTTCGCAGTCTTCAATTAATTGCATCGCTCTGTGTTTTGGCGCACCGCTCAAAGTTCCTGCTGGGAAAGTATCTGCAACAACTTGCATTGTAGTTGCTTTTTCGTGTAAATGTCCCGTAACTTTTGATACCAAGTGAATTACGTGAGAGAAAAACTGAACTTCTCTGTATTTTTCAACATTTACGTCGTGTCCGTTTCTACTTAAATCATTTCTTGCCAAGTCAACTAACATTACATGTTCGCTATTTTCTTTTTTGTCTTCCGAAAGTTCTTTTGCTAAAAGCGCATCGCGTTCATCATTTCCAGTTCTTTTGAAAGTTCCCGCAATTGGGTGAATTTCGGCTTTTCTATCTTTTACGATAATTTGCGCTTCTGGCGAAGAACCGAATATTTTGAAATCCCCGTAATCAAAAAAGAATAAATATGGAGAAGGATTGATGCTTCTTAAAGCTCTGTAAACATTGAATTCGTCTCCTTTGAAACCTTGAGTAAATCGGCGAGAAAGAACCAATTGGAAAACGTCTCCGCGGTAGCAGTGTTTTTTGGCCAAAGCCACATTTGCTTTAAATTCTTCATCTGTTAAGTTTGAGAAACCTTCGCCTTCTTTAGAAAATTTGTATGAAGCAATATTTCTAGATTGCAGTAATTGCTCGATTTCCGAAATATTGTTTTTATTGTCAACGCTATGGCAGAAAATATAGGCTTCGTTTTTGAAGTGATTGATGGCAATAATGTTTTGATAAACTGCATATAAAACATCTGGAATAGAAGTCGCATTGTCTTTTTTAGCAATCGAAACTTTTTCAAAATAACGAACAGCATCGTAAGAAATGTATCCGAATAAACCGTTGTTAATGAATTTAAAATCATTTTTTTCTGATTTAAATTGACCTGAAAATTCCTGAATTACCTGCGGAATATTTGTCGATGCATCAATTGCGATTTTCTCTGAAGTTCCGTCAGGAAAAGTTTTAGAAATAACTTCGTTTTCAATTTTGATTGTAGCAATCGGATTGCAGCAGATGTAAGAGAAACTATTGTCATTTCCGTGATAATCACTACTTTCTAGCAATAAACTATTTGGGAATTTATCTCTGATTTTGAAATAAATGCTTACTGGCGTTACGGTATCTGCCAGAATTTGTTTGTAATGTGTATTAAGAATAAAAGGTTTCAAAATATATAGTTTTATGTTGTTCGTTAATTTGTTTTCAATTGGATCAAAAAAAAAGGGCTTGTCGTGATGACAAGCCCTTTAAATTTATATAGTTTTTACAATACCATAGGAAGCTTCGTTCACGACGTCTGACGTAAATTGTTCCACCACCAAATATTGTTCATTGTTGTTTTCATAACTTATTTTGTTGTGACAAATATATAAATGTAATTTGAATTAGAATACATAAATTTTCAAAAAAAACTTTTCTAAATCTTGAAATTTGTTAAATTTTAATTCTCCGTCCCTTTATAATTCCTTAATTTCCACTTGCTACCGAGTTATTTACATTTAATCTGAAATCTGGATTTCCTTTGATATTTGGTAATGCAAATAATTCGACAAGTTTCATTTTAGTGTATTCTATTCCGTAACCTGGGTTGCCATAATAGTTTTTTATACCAGGATTATTACTTGCAGATTCGCTTTCGATTGTACCTGTACAATTGTTCGCCACAACATTTTTTAAAGTGATTTTTGATAAATTGGCATCACCATTTCCGATACTTCCTTCCAATAAAACAAATGGAGCAAATCCAGAAACTACACTATTTGTTAAGTTGAAAAAGGTGTTTTCTTTGATGTAAGCAGATTCTCTAACCAAACCTTGATTGTTTTCCTCTAGATTAACCAAAGTAATGTTGTTTGCATTTATTTTGGTCATTTTTTTAGTCATGTCTGTATTAGAAACTTTCTCGTAAGAATCAACCTCAAAACATCTTGATCCTGAAATATCTGAAGAAAATGGATGACGAATTGCGATACTATTGCTAATATTAATTTGAGCACCTTGTGTAAAATCAAAATCATCATCTGTAGTTCTGAATGAAATTAAATTACTTAAATTCAGATCTCCGCCGTAGCATTCGAAAGAATCATCATTTGAAAAACTAATTTGAACATGGCTAACAACCGTTTTTCTTCCAACACCGGCAAGAGAAAGACCATTTAGTTCTTTAGAAGCACTTAATTTTCTTCCAGCATATTCGATTCTTACATATTTTAAAACGCCTGAATTATCTTCTGGATCTTGACCTCCGTAATGATTTAAGTTTGCATCTAAATCGAAAGGTAAAGTGTGAATGCCTCCTAGAGAGTTTATTGGAGCTTTTCCTAAAATAATAATTCCACCCCAGTCGCCTGGTTTTCTGTTGTTTATTTCATTTTCCGATGTAAAAATAATTGGATCGGTTTCTAACCCTTCTGCAACAATTTTTGAACCATTAGTAATAACAAGAGTTCCACAAGTTTTATCATCGCCTCGAATAACTGTTCCAGGCTCGATCGTTAGCGTTGCATTATTTGTAACATACACAACACCAACTAAATGATAAACATTACGTTTTGTTAATCGCGTATCTTTATCGATTGTTCCGGCAATTATATTGGTTGCTTCTCCATAGTCATTGCCTGCAGGTTTAAAGCTCGTCCAGTTGTTCATCCAGTTTGAAGTGCCAATGATTCCTTTTGGTTGTTGTTGAGCTTGTGCGAAAAAGCTGGTAACGAAGATTATACATGCAACACGTAATTTTGTTTTCATAACTATAATTTTAATTTCTAGTTTGTGATTTTTTAATTGTCCCAAAATTAGAAGCCGTATGTTAATCAAAGCTCTGATACTTATTACGAAAGTGTTATTTTACTATTAAGAACGTTAAGGATATGAAAAGGATAGGAAAAAATAAACCCCAACAGTATGAACTGCTGGGGTTATAATATTTTTGAATTATTAAGCTTAAAATATTAGAATTTTAAAGCTACAGCTAATTCAAATTCGTCGTTGATAGTTTTATCTCCTAAACCGTCGAAGAAGCTACCTGAACCGTATTTAATATCGTATTTAGTTCTGTCAACTTTGAAAGCAGTTGTAGCAGTGTTTCCAGCTACAGTAATATCAAAAGTTACTGGTTTAGTAATTCCTTTGATAGTTAAGTCTGCAGTTACAGTGTAAACGTCAGCAGATTTTGCACCGATAGTTTTGAAAACTAATTTTGCAGTTGGGAATTTGTCAGTTCCGAAGAAATCGTCAGCTTTTAAGTGACCGTTTAATTTTCCTTGGTATTCTCCAGTTAAATCTGTAGAAGTTAATGAAGTCATATCAACTGTAAAGCTTCCTCCAGTTAATTTTTTTCCTTTGAAAACTACAGCACCTTCTTTGAAGTTTACAGTTCCAGAGTGCTCTCCAGTTACTTTTTTACCTACCCATTTAATAGTAGATGCTTTTACGTCGATTTTTTTAGTTTGAGCGTTTACTGAAATTCCAGCTGCAGCTACGAATAATGCTATTGCAATAGTTTTTAAATTTTTCATGTGTTTTAAAATTAAAATTTGAATTTGATTAATAAATAATTATAGAGTGATAAATAATTCTTCGTGTGATTTTCTAACTTTTTTCTGGTGTTGAGATTTGTCGTCATCATGTCTGTAACCTACAGTTGCAATTACAGAAGCATTTAAACCTAATTTGTCAAAACCTAAAATTTCGTTGAAAGAAGCTGCGTTGAAACCTTCCATTGGAGTAGCATCAATTTTTAATTCAGCAGCTGCATTTAATAAATTTCCTAAAGCTAAATAAGTTTGTTTTGCAGTCCAGATGTGTTTTGCATCTTCAGATAAATTTGAAACAACACCTTTCATCATGTCGCTAAATCCTCCTAAAGCTTCAGTAGGAACACCTCTTACTTCGCTAATGTTGTTAATGTATTTGTCAACAGAACCTCCGTCAAGACTTAAATCATTTGCAAAAATGAATAGGTGAGAAGCATCTGTAATTTGAGTTTGCCCCCAAGCTGCTCCTTTTAATTGTTCTCTTAATTCTGGATTTTCAACAATAACAACTTTATAAGGTTGTAATCCGTATGAAGAAGCACTTAATCTAACCGCTTCTTTTAATGTATTTAAATCAGCATCTGATATCTTTTTTGAAGCATCGTATTGTTTAGTTGCGTATCTCCAATTTTGATTTTCTAAGAAATTGCTCATAGTTTTTATTATTTTATTTGTTGGTTCTATATTTTTCTAATAATTGGTTTAAGAAAACTAATTCTTCTGGTTTTAAATTATTCGCAAATGTTTGCTCATGCTCATCTACTTTCGGATCTAATTCTTTCAGAACATCTAATCCTTTTTCTGTAATCGAAACTTCAATTTTTCTTCGATTATCGGGGCAGACGTTTCTTGTCACAAAATCCTTTAATAATAATTTGTCCACCAAACGTGTTGTGTTGCTTGTTTTTGCAAGCATTCGCTCTTGTATCACGCACATATTAGCAGGTTTTCCTTTTTGTCCTCTTAATATACGTAACACATTATACTGTTCTCCAGATAAATCATACGGTTTGATCAACTCGTTGAAATGATCCTGAATCACATTTTGCGTGTACATGATATTCAGAATAACTTTTTTCGCATTATCCATCTTAACCGTACTCTTAATAACCTCTTCAATTGTCATAGTCGTAAGTGTATAATTTGTATATACAAATGTAGAACTTTTAATAGTTGTATATACAAATGTAGTGTTAATTTTTTGTTAATGCGAATAAATGCATTTTTGAAAGAACTAAAAAATTAGTTTTTAGATCCTAAAATTAAAGTAATTTTTTAATATAAAGTGTTGATATGTTGTGAATTAATAATTTTTTAAAATCAAGAAGTAATTTTGATTTGGATTATTTGCCGAATGACTTTTTGTAAGATGATTTTAAACCGAAAGTTCCTCAAAATCAGCTGAATTTATAATTTATTGAAATTCTGATAGAAGAAAACCGTTTGCTATTTGCCTGAAATCTGCAATTTCGGTGTTTATCCAAGCTTCATCGTGTCCTAATTCTTTAGCAATTACTCTAGAAATTTTCTCAGAAACTTCAATGGCAGCTCTCGCATCTAAGAATAATAAGCGAACTCGTCTTGCCAAAACATCATCAACTGTTCTTGCCATTTCATAACGGATAGCCCAAACGACTTCTGCCATCGTAAATTCGTGATTTGGATGCAGTTTTTCTTTTAATTCGGGTTCGTTTTCTTGCAGTTCAATTATTTTCGAAATATCAGAACCATATATATAAAGGTGATTTTCTCTGTTTGCAGCATTCGTTGGTTGGTTTCCATGAATGGAAAGATGCTCTGTAGTGCATGCTTTATTAGGTAATTTTCCAGTTTTGATTGCTTTGTCTATAATGTCTTCAGCAATTTTTCGGTACGTTGTCCATTTTCCGCCAGTAATAGTAATTAGACCAGTTTCTGAAACTATAATTTTATGACTTCTTGAAACTTCTTTAGTGCTTTTACCTTCTTCTTTCGGCGCTGCCAACGGACGCAATCCTGCAAAAACAGAAAGTACATCGGCTCTTGTTGGTTTTTTTCCTAAAAAACGCTGTGCAGTTTCCAAAACAAATTGAATTTCGCTTTCTAATGCAATGGGTTCTAAGCTTTGTTTTTTAATTAAAGTATCAGTCGTTCCTACTACAATATGATTATGCCACGGAACGGCAAATAAAACTCTTCCGTCTTTTGTTTTAGGAATCATCAAAGCATTTTCACCAGGAAGAAAAGATTTATCAAACACCAAATGAATTCCCTGACTCGGAACAATGTATTTTTTATAAACGTTATCATTCAATTTCATGATCGCATTTGTGAAAACTCCTGTCGCATTAATTACAGCAGAACCTTTAACATCATATTTAATTCCGCTTTCTTGATCCTGAACTTCAACACCAATAATTTGTTTTTTGTCGTCTTTTAATAAATTGACCACTTTTATATAATTCAAAAGACAAGCTCCATTTTCTACAGCGGTTTGGGCAAGATTTATTGCCAAGCGTGAATCATCAAATTGTCCGTCGTGATAAATAACGCCGTTTACCAAACCGTTTTCTTCTACGTTTGGAAGCAATTCAACCGTTTTCTTTTTCGAAAGATATTTAGAACTTCCTAAGCTCAGACAACCCGATAATAGATCGTAAATCTTTAATCCGATAGTGTAAATAAAACTGCTAAACCAATTGTAGTTTGGAATAATAAAAGATTGATTTTTGACTAAATGATTTGCATTTTGAGCTAATAATCCTCTTTCTTTTAAAGCTTCTCTAACTAAATGCACATTTCCTTGTTCTAAATAACGTACTCCGCCGTGAACCAATTTTGTGCTTCTGCTTGAAGTTCCTTTTGCAAAATCGACAGCCTCAAATAAGATTGTTTTATAACCTCGGCTTGCAGCATCAACAGCTGTTCCGAGACCGCTTGCTCCGCCGCCAATAATTATCACATCCCATTTTTCGGTATTTTGTAGTTTGAATAATTGTTCGGAACGATTCATGTTTTGGCTTTTATGTTTGTTTTTGGGAAAATGTTGTTTGAAGCAAACTTAACGAAATGAAATTAATAATTGATGAAGAAAAAAATCAGGTTGTTTTTTGTTTCAAGTTTCAGGTTTCAAGTTTCAGTTCGTAACTTAAAAAAAACAAACCCGACAGGTTTTTAAAACATGTCGGGTTTACTATCGTGTTTTCAAACTTGAAACTTGAAACAAATAAAACTTGAAACAAATTATTTTAATGCGGCAATTTATCTTTTATCAAGCCATAAAACCAAGTTCCGGCAATTGCACTTACTAAAGTAATAACAATTACAGTTGCTCCCGTACCAATTTGAGCGAAAAGAGGACCAGGACAAGCACCAGTTATCGCCCACCCAAAACCGAATAACAATCCGCCGTAGATTTGTCCTTTGTTGAAAGTCTTTGGCTGAATTTCGATTTTTTCGCCATCAAGAGTTTTGATGTTGAATTTTTTAATCAATTGAACTGATATTAATCCAGTAACAACAGCGCATCCAATTACGCCATACATGTGAAACGATTCAAGATTGAACATTTCTTGAATACGGAACCAGCTGATGATTTCTGCTTTTACGAATACAATTCCGAAGAAGATTCCAACAACTAAATATTTAAGATTTGCAAATGCATTTTCTTTTTTTACGCTTGCGTTGATTCCTTCGCCGTCGATATTTTTATTTTCTAAACTCATTTTCGAAATTTTAAAGTGAAAGAATATAAGGTAAAATCAAAAGTGCCATTATAAAACCGCCAATCATAAAACAGATTGTAGCAACCAATGAAGGCCATTGTAAATTTGATAATCCCATAATCGCGTGTCCGCTTGTGCAACCGCCAGTGTAACGAGTTCCGAAACCAACTAAAAATCCGCCCACAACAATCATAATAAATCCGCGAAGCGTTAATAAACTTTCCCAAGAAAATAATTGAGTCGGAACTAAACCACTATGATCTGTTATTCCATAAGTCGCTAATTTCTCTGATAATTCAGGAGCAATTTCCACCGGATTCGGATTTGATAAGAAAGAAGCAGCGATAAAACCGCCTAAAAATATTCCAAAAACAAAGAATAAATTCCAGCTTTCTTTTTTCCAATCGTATTTAAAAAATGAAATATTCGCAGGAATACAAGCCGCACAAATATGACGAAGAGAAGAACTAATCCCAAATGATTTATTTCCGATAATTAATAAAATTGGAACAGTTAATCCAATTAACGGACCTGCAATGTACCAAGGCCATGGTTCTTTAATGATTTCTAGCATAATTTTTTAAGGTTCTAAGTGGCTAAGATTCTAAGTTGCTAAGGTCAAAATCTTAGAACCTTAGAATCTTAGTAGCTTAGCATCTTTAAATTATTTTAATACTTTACTTTGACAAACAAAATCTGATTTTGGAATATTGGTTTTTGAAATCGCTCCAAAACCGCCTTCCACTTCAGAAAAATTTCTGAAACCTCTTGCTTGAAGGATAGAAGCAGCAATCATACTTCTGTAACCTCCAGCGCAATGCAAAAAGAAATGTTCGTTTGGGTTAATATCTTTCACCCAATCATTTATATAAGCCAAAGGTTTGCTGTAAGCGTCATCAATATGTTCTGCTGCGTATTCTGTTTCTTTGCGAATATCTACAACTTTATCTTCACCAAATTTAAATTTATTTGCAAATTGTTCTGCTGTAATTCGGTTTACGGTGTCAATTTCAAAACCTGCATTTTGCCAAGCTTCAAAACCGCCTTCTAAATGTCCGATGATAGTATCAAAACCAACACGGCTTAAACGCGTAACAGTTTCTTCTTCCATACCAGCTGCAGTAACCAGAATAATTGGCTGTTTTACATCGGCAATTAAAGTTCCAACCCAAGGAGCAAAATCTCCATTGATTCCGATATTGATAGATTGTGGAATAAATCCTTTGCTGAAATCGGCAGCGCTTCTCGTATCCAAAATTAAAGCGCCAGTTTCTTCTGTCACGACTTCAAATTCTTTTACGTTTATAGCTTTCATTCCGTTGTGTAAAACAGTTTCAAAGCTTTCGTAACCTTGTTTGTTCATGGCAACGTTCATGCTGAAATAGGCTGGAGGAGGTAATAATCCGTCAGTTACTTCTTTGATGAATTCTTCTTCGGTCATATTTGCACGCAAAGCATAGTTCGTAGCTTTTTGATTTCCGATTGTTGAAACGGTTTCTTTGCTCATGTTTTTTCCGCAAGCGCTTCCCGCACCGTGCGCAGGATAAACAATTACATCATCAGCCAAAGTCATAATTTTATCTCTTAATGAATGAAATAAAATTCCAGCCAATTGATCTTGAGTCATTCCAGCTGCTTTTTGAGCTAAATCAGGACGTCCAACATCGCCAATGAATAAAGTGTCTCCAGAGAAAATTGCATGATCTTTTCCGTTTTCGTCAATCAATAAAAAAGTGGAACTTTCCATTGTATGTCCTGGAGTGTGCAAAACTTTAATCGTTACTTTTCCGATTTTGAATTCTTGTTGGTCTTTCGCAGAAATGCAATCAAATTCACAAGTGGCATTTGGTCCGTAAACAATTGGCGCTCCAGTTTCTTTGCTTAAATCAACGTGTCCAGAAACGAAATCAGCGTGGAAATGCGTTTCAAAAATATATTTCAGCTTAACTCCATCACGTTCTAAACGATCCAGATAAGGCTGAATTTCTCTAAGCGGATCGATAATGGCCGCTTCGCCATTTGAAGTGATATAATATGCACCTTGCGCAAGGCATCCGGTGTAGATTTGTTCTATTTTCATGATAGGTATTGTAAAATGATGGGATACAAAGGTAACTTAGTTTTTTAAAAAATTAGGTGACTAATGTTACAGAAATTCGGTTTTTTCGAAAAACGTTTGTTGATTTTACCATATAAGTAATATAAGATCATTTTAGTTCCAGGTCTACCTTATATTTCCTTGTAATTTTAAACGAGATACAAATTCCAACTTATAATTACTTATATCACTTATATGGTGGAAAAAAAACTTTGTAATTTTACATTTTTCCAAAAAGGACTATCATGAACACACAACTATTATTGGATCAAATTGCTTTTATAAAAGAAATTGATAAAGTAAAATACATTCAGCGAAAAACAAAATTATTCAACAGTGACCGCTGCGAAAACGACGCAGAACACAGTTGGCATTTGGCTTTAATGGCAATTGTTTTGGCTGAACATTCCAATGAGCCGATTGATGTTTTGAAAGTTGTAAAAATGGTTTTAATACACGATATCGTAGAAATTGATGCAGGAGATGTCTTTATTTATGATACTGTAAAAAATCATTCAAATACAGATGAAGAACGTTTAGCTGCCAATAGAATCTTTGGTTTATTGCCTAAAAATCAAGCGGAAGAATTCATTTCAATTTGGGAAGAATTTGAATCTGGAGAAACCAACGAAGCCAAATTTGCAAAATCAATGGACAGACTTGAGCCATTATTGCAAAACACTTCTAACAACGGTGGAACTTGGAAAGAATTTGGAGTGAAATATGATAAAGTTTACGAAAAGAAAAGCGTCATAAAAGAAGGCTCAAAATCGATTTGGAATTACGCTGAAGGTTTGATTAACGAAAGTGTAGAAAAAGGGATTTTGGAGAAGTAGTTTTAAACCATATAAGTTATAAAAGTAAATATAATTTGTTGTCATTCAAAATCTCACCAGATTTGCTCCTGCAAGGTTTCCAAAACCTTGTAGGTATTAAATTTTAAAACAGACCTACAAGGTTTTGGAAGCCTTGCAGGAAGAAAGAACTTATATAACTTATATGGTTTAAAATTTTAAAAAGAAACTTATGTTTTAAGAGGCAATTCGGGTTCTAATGGTTAAATTTGTGGAACTTCATAAACAAATTACCATTATGGAAGAAATGCTCTTTTATGATCGAATGCAATTTGCCTTCACGATTACTTTTCATTATCTTTTTCCACAACTTACAATGGGTCTTTCGCTCATCATTGTTTACTTCAAGTGGAAATATTTAAAAACTAAAGACGAACAATACAATCACGCCACCCATTTCTGGATGAAAATCTTCGCCCTCAATTTTGCAATGGGCGTTGTAACCGGAATTCCGATGGAGTTTCAGTTTGGAACCAATTGGGCAAAATTCTCCGAATTAACAGGAGGAATTATCGGTCAAACCCTTGCCATGGAAGGAATGTTTTCCTTCTTTCTTGAATCTTCATTCTTGGGAATATTTTTGTTTGGAGAAAAACTTCTCGGACATAAATGGCATTTTGTAACTGGATTATTAATTATGATTGGTTCTTGGGCCAGCGGATTTTTAATCATCGCCACACATTCTTGGATGCAAAATCCTGTTGGTTATGAAATCTTGGAAAACGGAAAATTTGTTCTGAATAATTTTCAAGCTTTATTCTTGAATCCGTGGCTTTGGCCGTCTTATTTGCACAATCAAGCCGCTTCTATGGTAACTAGTTCTTTTGTTGTTGCCGGAATTGGAGCTTTTTATATTTTAAGTAAAAAGAATGTTTCTTTCGGGAAATTGTTCTTGAAAACGGGAGTAATCTTCGGATTGATTTCAAGTGTTATTGTTGCTGTTCCTACGGGAGATTTATTGGCTAAAAATGTTGTGAAATATCAACCTGTAACTTTTGCTGCGATGGAAGGAATTTTTCATACCGAGAAAAAAGGTTCTGAAATTGTTTTAATTGGTCAGCCCGATGTAAAAGACAAAAAACTGGATAATAAAATCGCCGTTCCTAATATTTTAAGTTTCCTGACTTATGGAAATTGGGATCAGGAAATTAAAGGTTTAGATCAGTTTGAAGAAGATTTGCATCCGACTAATATTTCTGGATTGTATTATGCGTATCATATTATGGTCGGATTAGGAACTGTTTTTATTGGATTAATGGTGCTTTCTCTTTTTCAATTAATCAGAGGAAAATTGTTTGAAACCAAATGGCTTTTATGGTCTTTAATGTTCATGATGCCGTTTCCGTATATCGCCAACACAACAGGTTGGTACACCGCCGAGTTAGGAAGACAGCCGTGGTTGGTTTACAATTTAATGCGAACAGCTGCTGGTGCTTCGCCAACCGTTTCTTCAGGAAATACGTTATTTACATTGCTTGGTTTTATAGGTTTATACCTTTTACTTGGAATGTTATTTTTGCTTTTGATTGGAAAAATTATCAATAAAGGACCTCATCATGTGGAACTTTCAACAGAAAAAATATAAGTATGGAATTTTTTTGGTATATAGTTTTAATGGGAATTCTGGCTGTTTATCTGGTTTTAGATGGCTATGATTTTGGTGCAGGAATTATTCATTTATTTTTTGCCGATACAGAAAAAGATAAAAAAGCAATCACCAATTCAATTGGTCCGTTTTGGGATGCCAATGAAGTTTGGCTAATTGCAGCAGGAGGAGTTTTGTTTTTTGCTTTTCCGACTTTATACGCTTCGTCTTTCAGCGGATTTTATCTGCCATTGATTATGATTTTATGGCTTTTGATTTTTCGAGCAATTGGACTCGAAATGCGTGGGCAGATTCATAATCACATGTGGGAAGCCGTTTGGGATAAAGCTTTCGGAATTGCAAGTTTGCTCTTGGCTTTGTTTTTTGGAATTGCTTTAGGAAATATTGTTCGTGGTGTAAATCTCGGAATGGTTCAAAACGGAGTTTCTACGCAAGAAGCGCATTATTTCTTTTTGCCTTTGTGGAATCCAACTTTTAGTCCGCAGGCGAATGAGTTGGGAATTATCGACTGGTTTACACTTTTCCTCGGAATTGTAAGTGTTGTCGCTTTGACAATTCATGGTGCGAACTGGATTATTTATAAAACAAATTCGGCGCTAAATCCGAAATTGAAAAATGTAATTTTCAAACTGAATTTTGTTTTGCTGATTTTGGTTTTTATTTCTTTGGGAATTTGGCATTTTATCGAGCCAAAACCATTTCATAATTTCATTGAAAATCCGATTCTTTGGTTTTTTCCTTTAATGACTTTTGTTGGAATTGCAGGATTATTCAAAGTTCGTTCCTTCAAAAAAGACGGTCACGGATTTGTTTTTTCAACCTTATTTTTATTGGGAGGATTTGCTTCTACAGCAGTTTCAATTTTCCCAAATGTTTTGCCTTCAACGAATAAAGTAAATCCGTCTTTAACGATTTATAATACTGTGGCTCATGAATACGGATTGAATGCTGGTCTGAGCTGGTTTTTTGTGGCTTTGTTTCTGGTGATTGTTTATTTTATTATTCAATATCGCGTTTTCAGTGGGAAAATGGATGATATTGGGTATGGAGAACATTGATTTTTTGATAGCCACAAATTGCACAAATTTATATAAAGGATCTCCAGTTTTAACTGGAGGTTTTTTTGTTTGGATATGAATTAGGCTTTAGCCAAACTTTTCGATTCTGGCTAAAGCCTTTTTTTGCATGTATTTTTTTTTACCTCCAGCTAAAGCTGGAGGCAATTGAAAAAATTATTCTTTGCAATCTCACTATTAATTTTTACCTAATGAATTTGTAATAACGAAAACTTCTGCTTACCTGAGTCTGCGTTAGGGATAGGAGCGGTATCTCCCGATTTAGAAAAACAAGGCTTTTTAGCCGTAGTTTTTGTTAATTGGGAATTTAGCGGATAGCCCGGCCGTAGGCAACGCCCAAATCATTCTTTTTATTTGCTAATATTTTTTATCGATAATATATAGGATAACTTTTACGAAAGATTTAATTACAACCGATAGTTATATTCTATAATGCCGATTGTAAGAAAAAAAAACTGTTAATGCTTAATATTGCGTATCTAAGAATCTTTTCCCCCAATGATTTTTAGAAATTGATTTTTCACTAGAAGCTTAAATCTATTTTTACCTACTAAATTATTATGCCATTAACAATTTTTTCCGACAAAGTTAGATTTCATTACAAATCTAAGAATTGGCAGTATCAGTTTGATGAAATTAAAGAACTGAAATTGCTTAAAAAAAAGAAAAAATATTTTCTTGAAAACGCTGCTTTTATAGCCGTAACCGCCGCAGCGTATTATTGTATGCTATTTTCCGATTTAATGGATTTGTATTACATTATCCCTGCGATTTTGTGTTATACGTTTATTGTCACTACTCGATTCGGGAACAAGCCCGAGTTTGTTTATTTTGTTTTTGTGAAAGATGTTTACAAGAACGAGATAAGAACTAAAATTGCCTCAAAAGATCGCGTATTGATCGGCAAACAGATCGATTGTTATTTAGATCTTCAGTTTGAAAGAAGTGTAAAAAGAACTGCGTAAAAAAATCAAAGATGCCCCTATTAGACATTTCCTGTTATGATTGTATTTTCATAATGGCAGCTTTGATGTACGGTTATTTTATCATTACGCAAAGAAAAAATTAACGTAATTCTACGACATAAGTACTTAATTATGAAGTAGCTTTATATTTTCCAACAATAAATAATAGTATAGTCGTGCCGTTAAATTATAACGGTTGGCTGTTTTGACTATACATGACTAAAAATCAGAAACAATATGGCCACAACAATTAAAAACAAAATCAAAAATATAAGAGAGTTAAAAAATTATACTCAAGAATACATGGCAGAAAGATTAGGCGTGACTCAAGCTGGTTACAGTAAAATTGAAAAAGGAAAAACTTCTTTAAGTTACGAAAAACTAGTTGAAATAGGAAAAATTTTGGATGTCAGCGTAGAAGATATAATTAGCTTTGATTACGATAAATACTTCAGTAGTTTCAATAAAATCACAGGGAATAATAACGGAAGTATTTTGATTAACGCTGATAACACTTCGGTTTTAAAGGAACTTTATGAAGATAAAATTCAATTGTTAGAAAAACTGCTGAATAGAACTGAAATAGAACTAGAACGGTATAAAGATAAATTTGGGGAAATTTAGAAGTTTTAGTTTCATCTTTGTCAAAGTGTAAAAGCTTTGACAAAGATTACTCTACAAGTGAAACTAAAATTAAATTCTTTGAAGTGATATTTTAAAATAAAACTTCTTTTGTGATAATATAAAATCCCATGACGAGAACAAACCAGCCAAAAAGTGGTTTTAATTTTGTGCCGTCAATTTTTTTAGAAAGCTGGCTTCCAATCAACATTCCGATTAAGGCCATTGCAGAAACACTTAACAGGAAAGTATAATTTATTGGTGTTCCGATGTACAAATCGCCTGCAAAACCTATAGATGAATTAATAGTGATGATTAATAATGAAGTTCCAACGGCTTGTTTCATTGGCAGATTAGCGAAAAAAAGCAACGCAGGAATAATTAAAAATCCGCCGCCAGCGCCAAGAAATCCAGTTACAATTCCGACTAAAAAGCCAATTAAACTAAGTTGAGAATAATTAGTTTCTGTTGGTTTTTTTTCAGTTTGATTTTTTTTAATCATCGAAATTGCCGCTGTAATCATCAAAACAGAAAAGATGATCATAATTAGAAAATCTTTTGAAACCGTATAAGAGGCAACAGAAAATAAAGTCGCCGCAATTTGAGGAAATATAACTTCACGAATTATTAAAATCGAAACAACGGAAGGAACAGCAAAATATAGAGCCGATTTCAGTTTCAAATTTCCCATTTTATAATGACTGAAACTTCCAAATAAAGCAGTTAATCCGACAATAAATAGAGAATAAGAAGTTGCCTGATCGGGATTTACTTTAAATAAATAAACCAAAATTGGAATAGTGAGAATAGAACCTCCTCCGCCAATTAAGCCAAGCGAAATTCCGATTACGATTGAGGCAAAAAATCCTAAATATTCCATTGCATTTATTTTGATGCAAAGTTGCTTCGGAAATTAGAAACCTACAGTAACATTTATCACAGAAGAGTTTTTTTCGCCACGAATTACACAAATTTCCACAAATTATTTTCACATAAAGAGAATTAGTGTAATTCGCGAAATTCGTGGCAAAAACTTTATTTTAATAATTCAATTTGGTTTCGGTTGAGCTTAACCAAACCTCTTTGTTCCATTTTTTTTAATAATCTCGAAACAACTTCTCTAGAAGTATTGAGTTCGGTTGCAATTTCCTGATGCGACAACTTAACTTCAGAACAGCCGCAGGCATCAGAATGTCTTTTTAGGTAAAATTCCAATCTTTCATCCATAGAACGGAAAGCAATATTATCAACCACTTCGAGGACTTCTTCAAAACGGCTTCGGTACGTTTCAATTACAAATTCGTACCAAGATCGGTGTTCCATCATCCATTTGTCCATCAATTGCAACGGAATCATCATGACGGTAACATCTTCGACAACTTTTGCCATAATCTGACTTTTTTCGCTTTTAGCAGTGCAAATCATTGAGATGGCGCAGGCTTGGCCAGGTTGCAAATAGTACATTAAAAACTCTCCGCCATCTTCGCCTTCTCGATAGATTTTGATTTTACCTTTAATAATCAAAACAGTATTTTTAATATACTGTCCGGTACGCATTAAAATTGTTCCGGTTTCAAAATTCTGAAGGCTTCCGTTTTCTTCAATTGTTTCGATAAGTTCGCTGGAGAAATTAGGGAAAATTGTTTTTAATGAATGTTGCATTTTGTGTTTTTTTTGCTGCGAATTAGATGAAATCGGACTAACTATTGCATGAAATTTAGTCTAATTCGCGACGGATATTTTTATGAAAATCGAATTAAAAAATGTAATTGTTTGCAAAGATAATGGTTTGAGTTGGGAATCATTATCATAAAACTAGATTTAAGAGTAATTTTATGCAAATGAAAAAATCCTATTTTCTATCGATTTTGTAGGCTGAATTTTTAAAAATAGTAACTAAATTTGTAATTCACTGATTATAATACTTTCTCTAAAACGTTTTCTGAGAATAATAATCGAAATCGCATTTGGTACGTTTTTTTTATATAGAAACGTCGTAATTTTACAAAAACACATTTTATTATGAATTTATCACAAGAAGATTGGGTTGCTAGATTAGAGGCTGACGAAAATGCAGTTATACTTGACGTAAGAACTGAAGACGAATTTAATGACGGATATATTGAGAGCGCTCTAAATATTGATATCAATAAAGGGCAGGCATTTATCTATGAAATCGAAGAATTAGACAAAAATAAAAACTATTACGTATACTGTCGTTCTGGTGCTAGAAGTGCAAAAGCATGCCAAATCATGAACGAATTGGGTATCGAAAACGCTTACAATCTGCTTGGAGGAATCCTAGATTGGGAAGGCGAAACAGTACAACCATAAGTAAAAAAGAGGCATAATAAAGCCTCTTTTTTCTTTTGAAAATAGAATTACCAGACCATTAAACAACCAAATTATGAGTTTTATACCAGAAGAATATCAGATTACGAGTTTGATAAATCAAGATACTTATCTTGTAAATGGAGAATTGAAACAATGGACAGGGCAAACCACACCTGTGTTTTCTACTATTTCTTCAACAGAAAAATACACGCCGACATTATTAGGATCTATTCCTTTTATGGGAGAAAAAGAAGCAGCAGAAGTTGTTGAAGCTGCTACCAATGCTTACGATATGGGACAAGGTTTATGGCCAACCATGAAAGTTGCCGATCGTATTAAAAGCATGGAAAATTTTGTCAAGCAAATGAAAGAAACCCGTGAAGAAGTAGTTAAGCTTTTGATGTGGGAAATTGGAAAAAACCTCGGAGATTCGCAAAAAGAGTTTGATAGAACTGTTGAATATATTCAGGATACTATTGACAGTTACAAAGAACTAAACGGACGCAGTTCGCACTTTGAAAAAGTACAAGGTGTAAATGCTATGATTCGCCGCGGGCCTCTTGGAGTTGTTTTGTGTCTTGGACCTTACAATTATCCTCTGAATGAAACTTTTTCATTGTTGATTCCTGCTTTAATTATGGGAAATACTGTAATTTTCAAACCTGCTAAACACGGTGTGTTATGTATTTCGCCATTGTTAGAAGCTTTCAGAAGCAGTTTTCCAAAAGGTGTAATCAACATTGTTTACGGTCGAGGACGCGAAGTGGCTTCTCCGATTATGAAATCCGGAAAAATTGATGTTTTGGCATTAATTGGAAATAGTAAATCGGCGATTGCTTTACAAGACCAGCATCCTAACAAAAACAGATTGCGTTTGATTTTAGGTTTAGAAGCTAAAAACCCAGCGATTATTCTTCCAGATGCCGATTTAGATTTGGCTATTCAAGAATGTATTACAGGTAGTTTGTCTTTTAATGGTCAGCGTTGTACAGCTTTAAAAGTGCTTTATGTTCACGAATCGATTGCAGAAGAATTTAATAAACGTTTTTCTGAAAAAGTAGATAGTTTGCTTTTTGGAAATCCGTGGGAAAAAGGAGTTTCCTTAACACCGCTTCCTGAAACAGATAAGCCAAAATATATTCAAGGTTTAATTGATGATGCAACTTCAAAAGGTGCACATATCATTAATTCAAAAGGAGGAAAACATACTGATAATTATATTTTTCCTGCTGTTTTATATCCAGTAAATAAAGAAATGCGCGTTTACCACGAAGAGCAGTTTGGACCAGTAGTTCCTGTACTTTCTTTCAAAGATATTAGAGAGCCTTTAAAAGATATGGCAGAATCAAATTACGGACAACAAGTGAGTCTTTTTGGTAAAGACATCAAAACTTTAGCGCCGCTAATTGATGCTTTAGTAAATTTAGTTTGCAGAGTAAACCTCAACAGTTCTTGCCAAAGAGGGCCAGATGCTTTCCCTTTCACAGGAAGAAAAGATTCTGCTGTAGGAACTTTGAGTATTCCAGATGCTTTGCGTTCTTTCTCAATCCGTACGTTTGTAGCTTCAAAAGATATCGATTATAATAATGAGATTCTGCAGGAATTGCTTAACAGCAAAGAATCAAATTTTATTAATACAGATTATATTTTGTAGTCCTCAAGGTTATATATTAATTGTAGATGCCGTCTGTCGCTTTTAGTGATAGACGGTTTTTATTTTTTTAGATGCTAAGATTCTAAGGTTCTGAGATTCTAAGTTTTTCTTTTTTGTGAAATGTTAGATGTTAGAAGTAAGATGAAGTTTTCACATTTCACATTTTACATTTCACAAATCACATTTTCACATCCCACATTTCACAATTCACCATTAACAATTTGCAATTAATAACTAAATTTGTAACATTCGTAGAAAAAAATCCACTAATACGATATCAAAAATTAATTTAAAAATACCTAAGAACTACTTATGAAAAAGAAATTTTTGCAATTTGCATTAATAGCATTTGTTCTTTTTGCCCAAAATAACTTTGCCCAAGAGCTTTATATGCCCAGAAATATAAAAGAAGCTTATGAAAACGGAACACGTTCTAAAGATGGAAAACCAGGAGCAAATTATTGGCAGAACCGAGGAAAATATAATATGGAAATTTCAGTTGATCCGAAAACGAGATTGGTCAGCGGAACTGAAACCATCATTTACGAAAACAATAGCAAGGATACGTTAAGAAACTTGGTTATTCGTTTTGTAAATAACCTTCACAAACCTTCTTCTCCTCGTGGAAGCGAAGTAAGCAATGATTTTTTGAGCGATGGATTAACAATTACTTCATTAAAGATAGAAAATGAAGTATACAAGGAAGACGCAAAAAAATGGGGAACTGTTGGAAATGTAAAATTGCAAAAACCAATTTTGCCGCGTTCTAAAACAATCATCAATATTCAGTGGAATTATCCATTGTCTATAGAAAGCGGTAGAGAAGGACAGATTGACGAAACGACATTTTTTGTAGCATATAGTTATCCACGCGTTTCAGTTTTTGATGATTACAATGGTTGGGACAGATTGGCGCATACAGACCGTCAGGAATTTTATAATGATTTCAATGATTATGTTTTTTCTGTAAAAGCACCAAAAAATTACGTGGTCTATGCAACAGGAGATTTATTAAATCCAGATGAGGTTTTACAGCCTGAATTTGCTTCACGCTTAAAAAAATCATACACAACAGATGAAATTCTGCATATCGCGAACGAACAAGAAATGAAAAGCGGAGTAGTAACGAAACAATACGATTGGAATGTTTGGAAATTTGAAGCTAAAAATATTTCAGATGTTTGTTTTGGTTTAAGTGATCATTATTTGTGGGATGCCAGCAGTGTTGTGGTTGACAAGAAAACAAATCGTCGCGCAAGTGTTCAAGCGGCCTATAATGTGAAAGGAACGGATTTTGTAAATTCAGTAAAAAACAACCAATATGCTTTAGATTGGTTTTCTAACAATTGGCCAGGAGTTCCTTATCCGTTTTCAAAAATGACGGCTTTTCAAGGTTTTGCAGATATGGAATATCCAATGATGTGCAACGATTCACAAATGGATGATCCTGTTTTTGCACAATTGGTTCAAGATCATGAAGTGGCGCATACTTATTTTCCTTTCTATATGGGAATTAATGAAACGCGTTATGCTTTTATGGATGAAGGCTGGGCAACGACTTTTGAATATTTAATCGGAATTGCAGAACACGGTAAAGAAGCAGCAGATAAATTTTATAAGGAATTTAGAGTGAAAAATTATATTAATGATCGCTCTACAGAAGAAGATCAGCCTATTATAACAATGTCAACGCAGGTTTCGGGAGCAGGTTACGGAAATAATTCTTATGGAAAAGCTTCTCTTTCTTATTTAGCTTTGAAAGATATGTTGGGAGATGATTTATTTAAAAAAGCGTTGCATGCGTATATGGATACTTGGAATGGAAAACATCCAATTCCGTGGGATTATTTTAATTCATTTAATACGGCAACAGGCAAGAATTTAAATTGGTTCTTTAATAATTGGTTCTTTACTAACAATTATTTGGATATTGCTGTAAAGGGTCTTTCTTCTGATAAGAAAACTATAACAGTAGAAAATATTGGCGGTTTTGCCATTCCATTTGATGTCATAATTACTTACGCAGATAAATCAAAAGTTACTCTGCATCAAACACCTGCAATTTGGGAGAAAAATCATAAAATAGCTAAAATAATTCTGAAAAGCGCAAAAAAAATAGAAAATATTGAACTTGACGGCGGAATTTTTATGGATGCAACGCCAGAAGATAATATTTTACATGTTAAATAATTGAATTAACTGTAAGAAATACTTTAATAACGCCACTTTGTTTTAATGAAGTGGCGTTTTTTGTTTAAAATAATAAAAAATATTCAAAATTGCGGGAAACCGTAAAGATATTTACAGGAAATAGATTATGTTTGCCGACTAATAAAAAACCTACAGTTTATAAAATGAAAAATACATTTGTTCTGATTGTTTTGCTAAATACCCTTCAATTTTTTGGACAAAATGATCAAAAGGCAGCATTTCAAAAAAACAAATATGATTTGGCTGTTTCGTACTACAAAAAAGCTGATTTTGTAAAAGCTATTGATTTATTTTCTTTGGCAGCGAAGATTAAACCTGAAAATGAAATCGGTCAAGAGGCTGTTAAAAAAGTTGATACTTTAAAAGAAATTTTAAGAAAAGACATTTTAAGCCATGTAATTGGAACTTGGAAAAAAACAGGAAACCAACCGGTTTGGTCTACTGCTACCACAAGTACTAATCAATCAAGTTTTGATGAAGTAGTAGAAGTTAAAGAAAACGAGCTATTATTTTACGAAGTTGACAAAAAAACGAAAGTAAAGAAACTTCTAAAAACAGAAAAATTGGTTTATAACGATGCCAAAAGTTGTGTGTCTGTATTCTCAGAAATTATACTTTCAGATGGATCAATTTGGAATTGCAGTCTTAATGACAAATTAAATGTACTGCATGTTATTAATGTAGCCGTTAAAACAGAAGAAGGAATACAAAAGATAAACAGTAATAATGAAGAAAGTTATTACGTTAAAATGTAAATAAGAGTCATAAAAAAGGGAATCGTTGATTCCCTTTTTTATGTTTTATAGAAATTTAAATCCAAGCGAGAGATTTGTTATTCCAGTTTTAATTTCACTATTAGAAGCATCAATATCGCTTAGTCCTGCAAGATATCTGACATCAAAAGTCAGCCTCCAAACATCAACTCCGACACCTCCAAGAACACTATGATTATTTCTTTCTATTGCGATAGAATTTAGATTATTGCTGGTGCTTATGTCGGAATAATTTTTCCAGTTGTACCCCACAAAAAGTCTCACATTCCCCAATTTTCCAAGCGGAATAATTTTAAGTCCCGCAATTAATGACGCATCTGTTCCTGCTAGTTTAAATTCAGTTTCTCCAATACCATTTTGGTATACGCTAAAATTAGTTTGTCCATACCCAAATTCGCCTTGAGCATAAAAAAGCGCAAGATTTACTCGGCCAAAAGCGGCAAATCCAACTCCTGTATTCGTATGGTCGGAGCTGAAATTTTTGGCATTGACAGAAGTAATATTAGTGGAAAACTGTGGTCCGATTTGTATTAATTGTGCGAATCCATCGGCACAAATACATAAAAATGCTGCTAAAAGAAATTTTCTCATAATACGATTTATTTGATTTTGGCACTATAAAAATAATCATAATAGATTGAAATTGAATGATTTGTCTGATTTATTTTTGCTTAAAGTTTTGAAAACTAGTTCTTTCTGTATTTCTAAATTTGCTTTTTACAATCAAATTAAAATGAATTATTTTTGAGGGATTAATGAATCATTATGGAAATTAAAATAATAAACGCATCAGATACTTGGCAGATAAGGCATGAAGTGATGTGGCCAGACCAGCCTTTTGAATTTGTAAAGCTTGAAGAAGATAATTTAGGATTTCATTTTGGAGTTTTAGAAGATGATAAATTAGTTTCTATAGTTTCTTGTTTTATTGAAGGAAAAGAAATGCAGTTTAGAAAATTAGCCACTTTAGAAGAATATCAGGGAAAAGGAATTGCTTCATATCTTTTAAAATATATTCTAGAATTCGCCAAAGAAAAAGATTTGGAAAAGGTTTGGTGTAACGCCAGAAGCAATAAAAAATCATTTTATGAGAAGTTTGAAATGAAGGATACTTTTAAAACTTTTGTAAAAGCAGGACAAGAATTTACGATTATGGAAATTTGGTTTTCTTAGTTGTAAAACTTAAAATATTGATTTTTAGTTTTTTAAAACAAATGTTTTATTTTGAAGTAAAACTATTCCTAAATATTTATAGAATGAAATCGTTTTCGTTTTATATAACTGTTAAACCTTGTTAAAAATTCTTTTTTTGTTTTGATTCTTTTATTACTTTCGCACCGAAATGAGAAAGTTAATAGTATTTTTAGTATTCATGAATATGCTTCTGTTAGGAGGAGGCCAATATTTGAATGCAAATACTTTTGGTCCTCATTCTCACCATCATCTGCAAAAACATAGAGTTAAATTCACTAATCAAGATCGTGGATCTTCAACAATTGAAGAAGCTACAGATATTGATCTAGAAGAAGATCTAATAGGTGGTGAAGATTTTGATTTACTAACGAGCAAATATTTTGCTGCTTCGTTTAGTTTGGTAGACGCTTTATATCTGGCACTTTCAGATCAGTCTGCTTCGAATGATTCTAATCGTTTAAAAATTTCTACGCCTGTTTTCGGGCATTCAAATCCTATCTACATTACTCAACGAGTATTAAGAATTTGATTTTACAGTATACATCGGTTACCTGAGTTATGATCTCTGCGTATCTTGCTGTTGTATATTTTCTACTTCTGCTTATATGAAAGTTAAGGTCTGGACCAAGGCTGACTGATGCATTTTAACATCCAAAAGGAATTTTCATTCCAAAAAGCATTCAATCGCTTAATTTCCAAACTAAATCATGAAAAAAATCATTGTGTTCACAGGCTTAATGGCCTTGGTGTGCTTAACGAGCTGTACATCTAAAAAAGAAGAAAAAGAAGAAGCTGAAAAATTCACGGTTACAAACCCTGTTAGAATCGACACTTCATTCACAAAAGAATACGTTTCGCAAATAAAATCGGTTCGAAATATCGAGCTTCGCGCCCAAGAAAAAGGGTTTTTACAAAATATATATGTTGACGAAGGACAGTTTGTAAAAAAAGGACAACTGTTGTTTAAAATTATGCCAAACATGTATGAGGCTGAGTTACTTAAAGCGCAGTCTGAACAAAAATCGGCAGAAATCGAATTGCAAAATTCTAAATTATTGGCAGACAAAAATATTGTTTCTAGAAACGAATTGAGTGTTGCCCAGGCTAAACTGCAATCTGCAAAAGCTGAAGTGTCTTTAGCAAGACTTCATTTATCATTTACAGAAATTAGAGCTCCGTTTGACGGAACTATTGACCGTATTCCTTTAAAATTAGGAAGTTTAATTGACGAAGGTGAGTTGTTAACTAGCCTTTCAGACAACAGTCAGATGTTTGCTTATTTCAATGTTTCAGAGCCAGAATATCTTCAGTACGAAACAAATATTAAAGATCGTGCAGATAACAAAGTGGCGTTGGTTTTAGCTAACGGAGATATTTTTAAAGAAAAAGGAAATGTTGAAGTTATCGAAAGTGAATTCAACAACGAAACAGGAAACATTGCTTTCAGAGCAAGATTCCCAAATTCTGGAAAATTACTTAGAAACGGAGAGACGGGACAAGTTCAAATGAACGTTCCGCTTAAAAATGCTATTGTGATTCCGCAAAAAGCGACTTACGAAATTCAAGATAAAAAATATGTTTTCGTAATTACTAAAGACAATAAAGTAAGTTCTAGAGAAATTACAATTACAGGTGAAATTCCAGATTTATATGTAATTAAAACTGGTCTTACAGAAAATGATAAAATCTTACTTGAAGGTGTTCAGAAAGTAAAAGAAAACGACAAAATCAAATTTGATTACGAATCTCCAAAAGAGGTTATCAATCATTTACGTTTAAAAGCAGAATAGTTTTTTGTTTTTATTGTTTCAAGTTTCAGGTTATCTATTGAACGTGAAACTTGAAACCTGAAACAATTTTAAACTTCAATAAGTTTAATCATTTAAAAAAATATACAAATGTTTAATAAATTTATACAAAGACCTGTTCTGTCGATAGTAATATCGTTGATTATTGTCTTTTTAGGGGTATTATCGGTTTTAAGTTTACCGATTACCCAATTCCCTACAATCTCGCCGCCAATGGTAAACGTTACGGCAGATTATCCCGGATCTAACGGTGAATTGATGGTTAAGGCGGTTGTTATTCCTTTGGAAAGAGCCTTAAACGGAGTTCCGGGAATGAAATATATGGCTTCTGATGCAGGAAATGACGGTGAAGCTACAATCAAAGTAGTTTTTAACTTAGGTACAGATCCTAATCAAGCTGCAATTAACGTTCAGAACCGTGTGGCTTCTGTTACCAATAAACTTCCTCCTTTAGTAATTAGAGAAGGTATCAAAATTACCCGTGAAGTACCAAGTATGTTGATGTACGTGAATCTTTACAGTACCGACAAAAATACCGACATGAAGTTCTTATACAACTATGCCGATATCAACGTACTTTCTGAATTAAAAAGGGTAAACGGTATTGGTTCTGGAGATATCTTAGGAACACGTGAATATGCAATGCGTATTTGGTTGAAACCAGATCGTATGTTGGCTTATAAAATTTCTGCTGATGAGATAATGGAAGCATTGTCAAGTCAGAGTTTGGAAGCTTCACCAGGTAAAACAGGGGAAAGTTCTGGTAAACGCTCTCAAGCATTTGAGTATGTATTGAAATATTCTGGTCGTTTTACAACGAAAGAACAATACGAGAACATTGTAGTAAAAGCAAATCCGAATGGAGAGCTTTTGAGATTGAAAGATGTTGCAAAAGTTGAATTTGGAAGCTCGATGTATGATATCTATTCTAATTTGAATGGAAGACCATCTGCGGCGATCGTCTTAAAACAATCTTTTGGAAGTAACGCGAATCAGGTTATTGAAGAAGTAAAAGCGAAACTGGAAAAAATCAAACAAAGATTTCCAAAAGGAATGGATTATGAAATTTCATATGACGTTTCTAAATTCCTTGACGCTTCTATCGAAAAAGTAATCCATACTTTGGTTGAAGCATTTATTCTGGTAGGTTTAGTCGTATTCCTTTTCTTAGGAGATTGGCGTTCAACTGTTATTCCAGCAATTGCGGTACCAGTATCGTTAGTAGGAACTTTTGTGTTCATGACATTCTTCGATATTTCGTTGAACTTAATTACATTATTTGCTTTAGTACTTGCAATTGGAGTCGTCGTCGATGACGCGATTGTGGTTATTGAGGCCGTCCATGCCAAGATGGAAGAAGAACATCTTTCGCCATTTAAAGCAACTAAGAAAGCAATGCATGAAATCGCGGGGGCAATTATTGCAATTACATTCTTAATGGCGGCGGTATTTATTCCAGTTGCATTTATGTCAGGTCCTGTTGGAGTTTTCTACAGACAGTTCTCTGTAACTATGGCAACTGCTATTATTCTTTCTGGTATTGTGGCTTTGACTTTAACACCGGCGCTTTGTGCGATGATGTTGAAAAATAATCACGGAGTGCCTAAAAAGAAAACACCAGCAAATAGATTTATTGATGCTTTCAACGAAAAATTCAATTTAGCACAAGGAAAATACCAAAATCTATTAGCTAAAATTGTGAACAGAAGAGTGGTTACAATTGTAGCTCTTCTTGGTTTCTGTGCTGGAACATGGTTAATAAGCAGTACTGTTCCATCAGGATTTATCCCGAATGAGGATCAGGGAATGTTTTATGCTGTAATTCAGACTCCTCCAGGTTCTTCATTGGAAAGAACAAATAATATTGCCGAGAGAGTTCAAAAAATTGCAGAAGATATTGATGGAGTAAAATCGGTTTCTTCATTAGCAGGTTACGAAATTCTTTCTGAAGGTACAGGAGCAAACTCTGGAACGTGTTTGGTTAACCTTAAAGATTGGAGCGACAGAAAAGAATCTGTTTTGGAGATTATGCATGAAATGGAGGAAAAATGTAAAGATATTGCGGGGGCAAATATTGAATTTTTCCAACCGCCTGCTGTTCCAGGATATGGTGCTGCCGGAGGATTTGAGCTTCGTTTGTTAGATAAAACTGGTTCTGTTGATTACAAAAAAATGGAACAAGTAAACAATGACTTTGTGGCCGAATTGAATAAGCAGCCAGAATTATCAAACGTATTTAGTTTCTATAGCTCAAGTTTTCCTCAGTATATGATGAAAGTCGATAATGATTTGGCACAGCAAAAAGGTGTTTCTATCGAAAATGCCATGAATACTTTGTCAACTCTTGTGGGAAGTAACTACGAAATCAGTTTTATTAAATTCGGTATCAACTATAAAGTAATTGTTCAGGCTTCTCCAGAATATCGTGCACAGCCTGATGATATCTTAAAATTATACGTTAAAAATGATCGTGATGAAATGGTACCTTTTTCTGCTTTTATGAAATTAGAAAAAGTATACGGACTTTCAGAAATTACACGTCATAATATGTATACTTCAACGCAGATCAGTGGTTCGCCAGCAGCAGGATTTAGTTCTGGTACAGCAATTAAAGTGATTCAAAGGGTTGCTGCTGAAAAATTGCCAAGAGGATATGACATTGATTGGGCAGGTATTTCTGCCGATGAGGTAGCACAAGGTAATCAAGCTATTTGGGTATTCTTAATCTGTTTAGGTTTCGTTTACTTGGTATTGGCAGCTCAATACGAAAGTTTTATTCTGCCACTGTCAGTAATTCTTTCTTTACCAGCGGGTATTTTCGGAGCTTTCCTTTTATTAAAATTAACTGGATTAGAAAACAATATCTATGCTCAAGTTGCTATGGTAATGCTTATCGGATTATTGGGTAAGAATGCCGTATTGATTGTAGAGTTTGCAATACAAAGACACGCTGCAGGAAAATCGGTTCTAGAAGCTGCAATGGAAGGAGCAAAAGCTAGGTTCCGTCCTATCTTGATGACTTCGTTTGCTTTTATCGCTGGTTTATTACCACTTGCTTTTGCAACAGGTCCGGGTAAAATTGGTAACAGAACAATTGGTACTGCAGCAGCAGGAGGTATGCTTATCGGAACCATTTGCGGTGTATTTGTAATTCCGGGCTTGTATTTCATATTTGCTAAAATTGCTGAAAAACACAAATTAGTAAAACATGAAGAAGAAAACCCATTAACAGAAGAAATTGATAACAATCATGTATAAAGTTAAAACATATCAATATAGTATTGTATTAGCTGCATGTCTAGCAGTTGCAGGGTGTAAAACCCCTGCACCTGAGGCAGCAGTAACTACAAGTACGCCTGTTCCTGATTCGTTTGGACAAACGGCTCAAACACAGGAAGCGAACAATAATACGGCTGCTCTAGCTTGGAAAGATTATTTTAAAGATCAAAATCTTATTGATTTAATTGATATTGCTCTTAAAAATAATCAAGAACTAAATATTACTTTACAGGAAATAGAAATCGCAAAGAATGATATTCGTGTAAAAAAAGGACTTTTACTGCCAACTGCGGGCTTACGTGCGGGTGCGGGAGTAGAAAAAGTAGGTAGATATACAAGTCAGGGAGCTGGAGATGCTACTACGGAAATTAAACCAGGAGTTGAAACTCCAGATCCGTTGGGGGATTTTACAATTTCTGCTTACGCGAATTGGGAAGTAGATATCTGGAAAAAACTTCGTAATTCTAAAAAAGCAGCTTTAAATAGATATTTAGCTACGGTTGAAGGTAAAAACTTTGTTATTACAAATCTTATCGCTGAAGTTGCCGATTCTTATTATGAATTAATGGCTTTAGACAATCAATTGGATATTGTAAAGCAAACCATCAAATTGCAAACTAACGCTTTAGAAATTGTAAAAGTTCAAAAACAGGCAGCAAGAGCAACTGAGCTTGGAGTTAAGAAATTTGAAGCTGAGGTTTTAACTTCACAAAGTATGGAGTTTGATATCCTACAGCAGATAAAAGAAACAGAAAATAAAATCAACTTTTTGCTAGGAAGATATCCGCAGGAAATCAAAAGAACAAGTAATACTAATTTCTTAAGTCTTTTGCCAGCAGCTGTAAGTTCTGGAATTCCGTCTCAATTGTTAGAGAATCGTCCAGATGTTAAACAAGCAGAATTGGAATTGGTGGCTTCAAAATTAGATGTAAAAGTAGCTCGTGCTGAGTTCTATCCTTCTTTGGACATTACTGCTGCGATAGGAGTAAATGCTTTTAAACCTTCTTATTTGTTTACAATGCCAGAATCGTTAATATATTCTTTAGCAGGAGAACTTGTTGCGCCTTTGATTAATAGAAATGCGATTAAAGCAGAGTTTGCAAGTGCTAATGCAAGACAAATTCAAGCATTATACAATTACGATCGTACAGTTTTAAATGCTTATTTGGAAGTTTCAAATCAAATGTCTAAGATTGAGAATCTCCAAAAAGGCTATGATCTTAAATCAAAACAAGTTGATGCATTAAATACTTCTATTGATGTTTCAAATGATTTGTTTAAATCGGCTAGAGTTGATTATTTTGAGGTTTTAATGACTCAAAGAGATGCATTAGAAGCTAAATTAGAATTAATCGATACCAAAAAAGAACAATTAAATGCTGCAGTTCATGTTTACAGAGACTTGGGCGGCGGATGGAAATAAAATTGCCACTTAATTTGTAGTTAAAAGCCTTTCGGGAGTAAAATCCTGAAAGGCTTTTTTTTTTATTGTGATTAAAGAACTGTAACTTGTTTTTTGTACGGTTTTAATATTTCCTCGTCTGGCGAAATATTAGTAACCAAAACATCAATATCTTTTAAATGCGAAACAAAATAAGTCTCTCCTTTATCAATTTTTTCACTTGAACCCAAAGCAATTATGAAATTCGAATTCTGAATCATATTTCTTTTGATCTGCGCATCATCATATAAAATCCCAGTAAGACCACGTTCATGATGAATGCCGCAAGTTCCCAAAATACAGATATCGGCTTTGAAATTTCTGAAAAAGTCCAAAGATTCCATACTAGCAGTAGTAAAAGAGGTTTTGCACATTTTTCCTCCAGCAAAAATTAAATCGATATTGGGTAAATCTTCAATTAAAACTGCAACTGGAAAACTATTTGTAATTACAGTCAATCTCAAATCATGCGGAAAACTTGCCACCAAAGCCAAAGAAGTTGTTCCTCCATCAATAAAAACAACTTGTCCATCTTTCAGATAAGAAATTGCTTTTTCTGCAATAATCTTTTTGTTTTCAAGATCGTGTTTTTCTCTCTTTCTGTAATGCAAAGGCATTGGAGAAGGAGCAACCGCACCGCCGCGAACAGCTTTTAAAAGTCCTTGATCTGAAAGCTCTTTCAAATCACGTCTGATCGTATCTTCAGAAACGCTCAAATATTCGCTTAACTCTACAGAAGTTACACGATGTTCTTTAGATAAATATTCTAAAATCGTCTGTTGTCGTTCTTCCTTTCTCATTTCTTTTTTGCGGTTTAATACTGCAAAAATAAATAAAAAATTGCAATATTTTGCTGTTTATTGCAATTTTTGCATAATTTAGCAGCAAATAAAATTACGATGAAAAAGAAATCAATTGCAATCGACATGGATGGAGTGCTTGCTGACGTAGAGGCACACCTAATTACTTACTTCGAAAGAGATTTCGGAATAACAATTTTAAAAGAAGATATTCAAGGTTTAACTGAGGAAGAGGCATTTCACAGTCGGGAGAAAGTAATGAGTGTTTTAAATTCTAAAGACTTTTTTAGAACATTACCCGTAATTGACGATGCTGTAGAAAGTTTAAAACTGTTACAGGAGAATTTTGAGATTTATATTGTTTCTGCAGCTACGGAATTTCCGCTTTCGCTGAATGAAAAAATAGAATGGCTTGCTGAATATTTTCCTTTTATCAATTGGCAGAACATTGTTTTATGCGGAAGCAAAAGCATTATCAATACCGATTATCTAATCGACGATCATCCAAAGAATCTAGATTTTTGCATGGGTAAACCCATTATGTTTACAGCATTTCATAATGCAAAAAAAGAAAATTATTTAAGAGTAAATAATTGGAAAGAAGCTGTTGCTGTTTTGAAAGAGGCAGTTTAACACAAGGTAATTTTTAAAAATTACTTGTTTTTTGAAGAAAAAGCCTTTCAGGATTATTCCCGAAAGGCTTTTGTTTTATATAGGAATTGCTATTCTAGCTTTAAATCCATTTTCGGGTTCCGTTTCAAATCCGATAGTTCCTTTAACCGTCTGAATTCGATGCTCCATATTCTGAAGGCCATTTTTAGAAATCTTCTCTTTCTCACAGCCTACACCATTATCTGTGTAGTTTATTAAAATTGATTTCTGATCGCTTTCAAATTTTATAACCACTAGATTTGCTTTACTATGCTTTTTCATATTTACCATTAATTCTTGCAAAACACGTCCAATAGTGATTTTCTTTATATCATCAACATCTTCCCAGTTTACACTTTCTAAATTGGTGGCGATAATATTTCTTTCAACAGTATTATAAGCAGAAAGCATTTCTTTAATACTTTTGGTGAAATCTTTTCCAGTTTCGATTTTATTGTTTTCTTTCGAAATCCCTCTTACACGCCCGTAAATATCATCCAATTTCTGAAGAAGATTTTCTTTTGTATTTTCTGTAGCCAATGGCTGAGATTCAGCAAAAGCAATTACTTGGAATACATCATTTGCCAATTCATCATGAATCTTTTTAGAAATTCTCGTTTCCGTATCGTATGAACTTTTAAATTCGATAGCCTTGTTTTTATTTTTATAATAGCGAATTAAAATTGCAATTAAAATCACCAAGAAAATAAAAACAATTACAAATAGAATTCGGAGATATTTGGCCCTTTGAAGGAATAATTGATTTTCGGCTTTTTCTAAACGTAGTTTTGCATTTTCATCTTTTTCCTTTTTCGCATCGTATTTAATTTTTGCAGATTTATTTTTGAAATTATTTCTGACTTTAATAATGCTGTCGTTTAGTGTGAAGTAATGTTGTGTGTACCTATGAGTATTGGGATCGTTATTATTAGAAATTAAAATTTGAAGTGCTTCTAATCTTTCATCAATGCTATTTAGTTTTGTAGCTATATTATATGCCACAAGAGCATTTTCATCCGATTTTTGAATATCTTTTTTAGCATAATAATCGGCAAGATGAAGATAGCTCTCAATACTGCTGTAATTGTTGTTTATTTCATTTTTTAGCTGTAAACCCTGATTCATTAATTGTAATCCTTTTTCATGCATTCCATTCTTAAAATAAGCATAGCCTAGATTGTCTTGCATTCTGGCTTTTGAACTTGCTTTGGATTTCCTATCTATAAACTTCTGGCTTAAAAGAAATTCTAAAAGAATAATTGCATCATTATATTTTCTTTGCTGGATGTATACAACTGCAATATTGCTTAAAGGAGCTTGTCTGTCTTCCAGATTTTTAGAGTCCTTAATTGATTCTTTATAGTAAAAGATTGCATCATCGTAAAGAGAAAGTTCTTTATCGGCAATACCTAAGTTGTTATTTATAGAGATTAAATGGCCTTCGAATGTTTTGGCATAAGGTAGTGCTTCGGTTACAGTTTCTTTACTGCCATAATAGTCTCCATTAATTTGCTGTATATCTGACATTCGAATAAGTACATAGGAAATATTCGGACTATCTTTTACAGTTTCAAAAAGTTCTTTGGATTTGTTAAACTGATAAAAAGCGGTGTTAAGATTCTGTTGGTCAAAATTTATATCTGCTTTGTCTCTTAAAGAAATAGCTTCTTTTTTTATAGAATCTGTATTAGTATTATCGATCTTTTTTTCTTTACATGAAAAAAGAGAAATAAGCATGATAAAATAAAAAAACGGGGACCGTAACATATGAATTTACTTTCCCCGAAAATAGTAATTAAATAGATACTAAAAATATATATTTAATAGTCTTATGGTTTTCCTGCGCCAGGTTTGTCATCACCAGGACCTGGATCGCTAGCTGATGGCTTAGCCCCATTCTCAATTTTCTTTTTAGGTTGAGTCTCGTACTCATCAGGAGTACAAGAAAATATCGTGAACAATAGCGTGAAAGCTATAAAAAGTAATAGTTTTTTCATTTTAATTTAATTTAGAAATTAGACATAGGTATGGCTGTTCGGACTTGTCCGAATCTTGGAATTGCGATACCAAAAATTGTTTTTGGGGAAGTAAAATCGTGTAGACTGTAAGACGTAATTTATACTTCCCGAATAAACTCGGTCTTACGGTTTTTCACAATGTTAATTAGAACTAGTTTTATATTTTTGTTTTAGTCTGCAGACAAAACTTGAACTAATTTCTGATGCAAAGTAATGACGCTTCTAGGCCACTATCGATAAGGGATTCCCGGAATTCCTGCGTATTCCTGAGATTCCCGAGAATTCCCAATAAAGCAAATATGCAAAGGCTGTTTTTTGCTAAAATGTTATTTAATTTCTAACCAAATCTCTATTATTATAGATGCAAAAAGTTGGTCAAAAGTTGGTTGCGAACAATAAAAAAAAATATAAAAATTAAATAGAATTGGAACGGAAATTGAAATTACTGGTAAGGATTTAATTGTAGAAGTAGAAAGTAAAGGCATAGAAAAAAGTTTTGGTTAAAAATGAAAATTAGAGAGTCAAAAAAAGTTCCTAAAAAAGGCAAGATGAACAATACATTAGAAGAGTATAAAAAAGCGATTAGAATTAAATACGAGATCGAAAAAGAGGGAGAATACTTTGATTTTTTATACCACCCTTCGCGCGGTAAACTCCGTGATTTGTGCTGGCTTATTTTTGAAGATAATCCGACACAAGACGATTTAAATGTTTTTCGAAATTTATTGTGCTTAAATTTTGACCATACTCAAAAGCATAAATTCAAAGATCA
Source organism: Flavobacterium sp. B167r (assembly GCF_056824315.1). Classification (NCBI taxonomy): domain Bacteria; kingdom Pseudomonadati; phylum Bacteroidota; class Flavobacteriia; order Flavobacteriales; family Flavobacteriaceae; genus Flavobacterium; species Flavobacterium sp. B167r. The sequence continues at coordinate 5,189,431 of NZ_CP124859.1, read as the reverse complement.
AAAAGACAAGTTCAGGCCCATTGAAACTTTTTTCAAAGGCGAAACAGACCCGTCAAATATTGATGCCATAAATCTTGCTGCGGTAATTGTTGACTTTCAGCCACGCCCTTTTAAAAAATTCAATGAAAAATGTAGAATTGAAGAAGCCAAACAAATTAAAAATGTCGTTGAGAATCTAATTGTTGAAATAGAAAATAAAGGCATAGAAAAAAAGGTTTTGGTGAAAAATGAAGATGAAGAGTCGAAAGAAGTTCCTAAAAAAGGAAATCTCTTGTTGAATTTTAAGAATCTATTTTCTAAAAAAATGGCTCAGAAAATACATCCTCGTAAAATAATTACGATTGCAGTTGGAGCAGTTGCTCTAGTTTCTTCTGCCTGTCTATATTTAGTTCAGAAAAAAGATTAGAAAACATCGTTTCAAAATGAAACCTAAAAGCATTTTGAATAATAAAATGCGTGAAGCGGTAAAAAGAATGGTTTTTTGAAGTGTAATTTCGGTAACTAAATAGTTTGTTTTTTGGCATATATTTACTGTTATTTACACTATAAAGATAAGAAAAAAATCTCGTTAAACCTATTAAAAATCAATGAAATGATGTTTTTTTTTGTAAAAAAAAGTACATTTTTTTGAAACAATTTGGCAACTAAATAACACCAATTCTCAAGATAAAAAACTAGCTTTTTTAAAAACTGAATTGCAATAAAATTATCTATATTTATAAAATATAATAGATTTGGATCTATTAAAATCAGTTATAAAAAAAAGCACCTTTATGAAAAAGCTACTATTACTATTAATTGTTTTATGCACTGTAAGCTGTAAAAAATATGTCGCTTCATTTGAACAGCCAACAGATATGAAATTGGACAACTTAAAACTAGAAGTCTTTTTGGATAAAGAGAAAGTTCAAGATATTAATTTGAAAGCAACGGAAGCATTGCCAACTTATGAAACCGTTGGGCTGCCCACATCTGGAGAAGGAAAACATTTACTTCAGATTAAAGCTAAAGACACTACCTTTAATTTCGACGTTAAGTATCCCGAAGAAAAATATATTATGGTTACTGCTCATATTAATAATAAAGGAAAGATTCATGTTGGGATTTTAAAACAAAATTACAAGTTTAGATTTCGTTAATAGATTTGTATGCCTAGGATTTAAATGTATTTCTCCAGATTTCAAGTACCACTTATGAACTATTAAAAACAATGTATTGTTAAGATTTGATGAATTCAGGCAAAAGATAGAAATTGGATTTTTAATGATACAGATATTATAGTAAAGAATAAAGTGAATTGTGAGTTTTTTATTTTAATATAAATTCTACATATATATTATAGTATACAAACCCGACAGTTTTCCTAAAGCTGTCGGGTTATTTTTCACATACATATTATATAAGTATAGATTGTTTGTCTGATGGGAGCCGAAGCCTTTCGAGTTTTGGAATTAGAAGAATTGGAATCAGGAGCTTATACCCGCTATGCGCTTCAATCTTTTCATGGCGAACCCCGCCATAAAAAGGATTTCCGCTCCTATCGGGGCTAGGGGGAGCTGCCTTCGGAAGAGGATTTTCGGAGGAAAGAAGATTCCGAAAGCATAGAAATGGCTAAAAAGGCGCGTAAAACCTGAAAATCCGGCAAAAACCAAGATCGAAACTGGCCGGAAAATGCCAAAACCGCACCCAAATCCAGAAAAACCCTACGCAGAGCTGAAAAAAGCAAAAATGTAAAAACGCCGCTGCCAGACAGTTAGGAAAAAGATCGGAAAAACATGAAAAAAAACGGGGCGGAAAAGCTTGGAAAAGCGGAAAAAGGTTCTACTTTTGCACCCGCAACAGCGAAAACGCTCTTAGAAATTCAGGCAGGAAAGAAGAATCGTAAAGGAAATAAATTTTCAGAAAAAAGATTCGGAAAAGCTTGCGGGAAAAGAAAAAGCTTTTTACATTTGCACCCCGCAAAACGCGTAAAGCTCATTGAGATACTGGCATAGAAAATGGAAGAAGGAGGCGAAAAAAAAGCTTCAAAATTTTTTCAAATTTTTCTTGCGAGAAACAAAAAGAATTTTTAGTTTTGCACCCGCTTTGAGATACAGGCGAAAAGACAGAAATACACGTTCGTAGACATATTGAATTGACAGCCGTTCCGATGAAAATCGGAACAAAAGAAATAAGAGCAGTAGAATCGGAAGATTTTAAAAGAACCTGAATAAGGCATCGAGATATAATATTAAAATATACGATGAAGAGTTTGATCCTGGCTCAGGATGAACGCTAGCGGCAGGCTTAACACATGCAAGTCGAGGGGTATATGTCTTCGGATGTAGAGACCGGCGCACGGGTGCGTAACGCGTATGCAATCTGCCTTTCACAGAGGGATAGCCCAGAGAAATTTGGATTAATACCTCATAGCATTATAGGATGGCATCATTTTATAATTAAAGTCACAACGGTGAAAGATGAGCATGCGTCCCATTAGCTAGTTGGTAAGGTAACGGCTTACCAAGGCTACGATGGGTAGGGGTCCTGAGAGGGAGATCCCCCACACTGGTACTGAGACACGGACCAGACTCCTACGGGAGGCAGCAGTGAGGAATATTGGTCAATGGGCGCAAGCCTGAACCAGCCATGCCGCGTGCAGGATGACGGTCCTATGGATTGTAAACTGCTTTTGCACAGGAAGAAACACTTGCTCGTGAGCAAGCTTGACGGTACTGTGAGAATAAGGATCGGCTAACTCCGTGCCAGCAGCCGCGGTAATACGGAGGATCCAAGCGTTATCCGGAATCATTGGGTTTAAAGGGTCCGTAGGCGGTCTTGTAAGTCAGTGGTGAAAGCCCATCGCTCAACGGTGGAACGGCCATTGATACTGCAGGACTTGAATTATTGGGAAGTAACTAGAATATGTAGTGTAGCGGTGAAATGCTTAGAGATTACATGGAATACCAATTGCGAAGGCAGGTTACTACCAATTGATTGACGCTGATGGACGAAAGCGTGGGTAGCGAACAGGATTAGATACCCTGGTAGTCCACGCCGTAAACGATGGATACTAGCTGTTGGGCGCAAGTTCAGTGGCTAAGCGAAAGTGATAAGTATCCCACCTGGGGAGTACGTTCGCAAGAATGAAACTCAAAGGAATTGACGGGGGCCCGCACAAGCGGTGGAGCATGTGGTTTAATTCGATGATACGCGAGGAACCTTACCAAGGCTTAAATGTAGATTGACCGGTTTGGAAACAGACCTTTCGCAAGACAATTTACAAGGTGCTGCATGGTTGTCGTCAGCTCGTGCCGTGAGGTGTCAGGTTAAGTCCTATAACGAGCGCAACCCCTGTTGTTAGTTGCCAGCGAGTCAAGTCGGGAACTCTAACAAGACTGCCAGTGCAAACTGTGAGGAAGGTGGGGATGACGTCAAATCATCACGGCCCTTACGCCTTGGGCTACACACGTGCTACAATGGCCGGTACAGAGAGCAGCCACTGGGCGACCAGGAGCGAATCTACAAAGCCGGTCACAGTTCGGATCGGAGTCTGCAACTCGACTCCGTGAAGCTGGAATCGCTAGTAATCGGATATCAGCCATGATCCGGTGAATACGTTCCCGGGCCTTGTACACACCGCCCGTCAAGCCATGGAAGCTGGGGGTGCCTGAAGTCGGTGACCGCAAGGAGCTGCCTAGGGTAAAACTGGTAACTAGGGCTAAGTCGTAACAAGGTAGCCGTACCGGAAGGTGCGGCTGGAACACCTCCTTTCTAGAGCCCGAGTGTTAGCGCAAGCACGCTTGGGAAATAAGATGCCCGATAGGGTTTTTGGATCTTTAAAATTGTATTGCTCTTGCTGTTAATTTAAAAAAAATGAAAAATTAAGAAAAACAGAGTCTCGTAGCTCAGCTGGTTAGAGTACTACACTGATAATGTAGGGGTCGGCAGTTCGAGTCTGCCCGGGACTACTTTTTTAAGATTAAAAGATTTGAAAATTGAAAGATTTAAAAATCTTAAAGCATAAGAAAGACTGTAATACTTGAAAAAGAAGGAAATTTTAGAAGTTGAAAGATTAAAGGATCAAAAGTTCATAATTTTTAATTCACGATTTTTAATTTTTAATTAAAATGGGGGATTAGCTCAGCTGGCTAGAGCGCCTGCCTTGCACGCAGGAGGTCAACGGTTCGACTCCGTTATTCTCCACCAAGGGCTATAAGCTGTAAGCTGTATGCCGTAAGCTGAGAAAGCTTAAAGCGTATTGCTTAAAGCCTAAAGCGAAATAAAGTTCATTGACATATTGGGATAAGAAAATAATAAGAAAGTAGAAAGCGTTTTTTGCAATTTATTGCAAAAAACAAAAAAAAACGGTCTTGTTTTAATTTACAAGACTGGTGCAATAAGCAAAATAAGGGCGCATGGGGAATGCCTAGGCTCTCAGAGGCGATGAAA
>NZ_CP124859.1:2215000-5180000 GCF_056824315.1 Flavobacterium sp. B167r | reverse complement strand
GACAATTTTCATTATAATGATATTTCTTTGCTCCTCTTGGTCCGCAAATAAAAATGTTATTTTCTGGTGGACTAAAAGATGTGCATAAAGCAAATAGTACAAGTAAAGTATATTTCATTAGTTTATTTTTATTTGACAATTAGATTGTATTCGTTTCCTATTTTATCAGTAGCTTTTAGTTTTCCATAAGAAACCCATTCTGTATTAATTTCTAGTTCTGGAATACTATCTGTTATTAAAATTCCTGCACCGTATTTTCCTTCTGTATTAATATTTCCAAAAACAGAATCACCTTTTATGTTTATTCCTTTAACATGATAGTTGTACTTGTAATGTCCAGGATGTCCTGTTCTGTATTCGTACTTATATGTAGAATTTACATGATATGTTTTGGCTTCTTCTGCAGTAATAGTTTTGCGATCGTCTGCTGTAATTGCACTTTTATAAAACGAATTTACTTGCGGAAGTGCGGGTGGAGGCGGAGCATCGGCTTTTTTACAGGAAAATATAAAAAGTAATAAAATTAGAAGAGAGTAGTTTTTTTGCATAGGCGATGTGGTTTAGAGTTAAAAACTTTTAGAGTTTAGTTGTGATAAATCTAATTAGAATTAAACTCTTTTAAATAAGTACTTATACTGGATTTAGTTCTGTTTCGTAAAGAGCTACAGTTTCTAATAATTCTTTTTCATATTGATAGATACCATAAATAGTAGTGATGGCAATTTTAACTTCGGTTTTATTGGATATCCATAATGTGGAGAATTTTAAAATGAAGTTTTCTTAGAGCGGGATTTAAAGATGAAAAAGAGGACAATGAAGTTCCTCTTTAAAATGTAATATTTTTTAAATAAAGTCTTTAATGATTTTATCCATGTTAGAAGGGAGGTCAGCATTTTTAATTTCGAAATGTTTTATTTTCATTTCAGAAAGCCATTTAGTCCAATAAGCTTTTATAATTTTTTCTTCAAATGGATTGCTTTTGCTTGGATTTATTCCTAAAACTAAGACCTCAAGATTGGATAAATTAGCGTCAATTTTAATGAAACCAAAATTTTCTTTATCAAATTTTTTCTGCCAATCATTCTTATTTAGTCCATTTTGTTTAATTAACTGTGGCGTTAAGTAACTGGATAAATTTCCATCTCTAATTTGTGTTCCATCATAAAACATATATCCATCAGTTAAAATAATTAAGATGTTTCTAAATTCCTTTTCAATACATTGATCTTGTACTTTACTGTCAAAGAAATTCCAAATATCTGAACCAATATATTTATCATCTCTGATTGCAGACTCATAAATTGTTGCTGTATTTGAAGAATAATTATTATTAATAGAATTAAGGAATTTTTTGGAAGCGTTGTTTTTATCTACAGAAATTTTCAATTGCTTTGAAATAGAATTAATTTCAGGATTTTCAGGTTCGGGATTAAAAAACAATTGCATTCTGTCATTAATTTGCCTCAGTCTTTTTGATTTTAAATGCTCTGTAAAAGCCTCAGAAACTGATTTTATATATCCTAAATCTCTTTGGTATATTTCCATAGTGGGATTTGGATTTTTTTGCAGACTTATTCGATCTGATAAATCAACAAGAATGCTGATGTTATAATTTTCTGAAACCGAATTTTTAACAGCCGTTTCTTTTTCTTCATTCTTAGTTTCCTCTTTACAAGAAAAAAATAAAATTAATAATAAAGACAGTGAAATTTTGAGTAAAGTATTTTTCATAATGTTAGTTTTTAAAATACACTAGATGTTGAAAATCAGGATCAATTAAATTTAATCTTCCGAGATGTTCTTCAGATAAATTTTCGCAGTTTTCCAATAGTTCTACTTTCTCTTTATGAGGTAAAGCAATTTCTGTATTGATTGCCTGAAACCATCCTTCTTTGTATTGATGATGATAATGCAGATATTCTTTTACAGGAAAAACAAAGCCATCGATTTTCAGTTGAAGTTCAGATATTTTACCATTTATAGTAACAATCTGCTCTTTAAAACCATTAATCTTATTTATGTAATCAGCTTTAAGTTTTTCTAGGTTTAATAAATTTTCTTTCTTGCCTCTTATAAAAGCTCTGATTTTATCAATGTTTTCAAATTCTTTCATTACAAAATCAAATACAAGCCCCCATATAATATAAACAACAAAGCCAGCAAAAATGATCATCCAGAATTCTGGCTCCCCCAAAGCAATGTTTAGATTGTACGGAGATGATTCTGTTGTTTTATTAAACTCGTATATTTTTTTCTCAATGATATAAGCCAAAAGAGAATCAAGTAAGAAAGTTATGGCAAAAAGAGCTGCGAGTCTGAAAATGTTTTTTATTCCTTTTCCTTTTTGAACCATGTGAATTACATAACCTAATCCCATAAAAACAAAAGGAATCGTTACAACCAAAACTCCTTCAAGCCAACTGGCTTTAAAAGCATTTATAAATGCGTCGGCATCGAAAATTGCTGCTGTTAAACTGTCATTTGAAAATTCCTTGAAAAAAGCAGAATAAGAAGCCGAAATGTAGAAAACCAAAACATATAATGTAATTGGAAGCAAAAGAATTAAACCAATATAAAATTGTGCTTTAAGACCTTTTCCTTCTTCAATTCCATATTTATCAGGATTTCGTTTTACTTCAATAATTTCGTTTTTAATCTGATCGATATTTTCATTTATGTCTTGTTCTTTTTTCTCAAAAATGCCAATTGCAGCTTCAGATTTTTTTAGTTCGGTTCTATTTTTTTCCTGTTCTTCACGATATGGTTGTTTTAGTCTGTCTTGCTCCATTTTTTGTTTTCGGCACTGGTCTTCAAAACTCATATATAAATTTTGGAGACATGCTTTTAGAACAATTGGTTTCCCAGTAGCTTTAACTGATGCAGCAAAACCACTCTGGTAATAAGTAATTCTAATTTGTTCTCTGTCTTCTTCATTTTCTTCTAAAATTTTAAAAGAAGAATCTTCAGATTTTTTTAAACTAAATAATTGTGTTAGTGGTTTCATAACTTAAGCGTTTAGTTGACTAATAATTTCTTCTTTTCCAATGTTTTTCTGTACACAATCGATAAGATAGTCAGATAAATCATTGATATTTTCTTCGATAAAATCAAATTTTCTGCAATACTTTCGTAGCATGTTTAATTCATCATCAGTAATTTTTCCATCTGCCCAAATAATTCGGGTAAGGTCATATAGATATTCAATTTTTGTATTCAAGGCTTCTGGGGCTATAAATTCGGTATTGACAGGATTTAGAAAAAGTTTGTCAAGTTCTTCTTTTGGAATCCCTCTTTCGTCTGCAAAATGATATAGCATTTGAAGCTCTAATACATTAAATTGATCATCAGATAATGCCATTTGATATAATCTCAAAAAGTGACTTTTTAGTTCTAGTGTTATCATGTTTATAGGGTTTTTATTTTAAAGATTCACAAGCTTTTCCATCTCCATCTGCATCCAGATTTTTGTAACAGCTTTTGTTGCTGTCAAAAGTTTTTTGAGCATCAGCTTGACTTTTAAAATCGGCGCAAGTTTTGGTAGGACAGCTTGTATTTGAACTTGATGATGAACTAGCGTTGTTCTCTGATTCAGAACAGGAAATGATCGAGCTAAAGGCAATGAAAGCCAAAATTAAGAGCATGCATCCATTATTTTTATTTGAAAACTTGGATCTGTTATTTGTATAATGTCCCTGAACATATGTTCCGTCTTTTCTGTAATATCCTTTTCGATATCCCATAATGTTAAAATTTAAAGTTATAGATTAAAAATGCAAGAAATCCTGTGAATGCAAATAGAACAAGGCATCCGCTGTTTTGGTATCGCACTCCTGGAATACCTGTTTTTGTAGAATATCCATTTCTGCTAAAGGTTCCTATTTTGGTTTTAAAACTTGGAAAAATTCCAGATTTGGTTACGTTTAATCCGAGTCCTCCTCCAAGTTTTATTCTTTTTTGAAATCGAAAGCCCATATTTTTTTAGGATTAGTTGATTAAAGATTTTCTTATTGTTGAAACTTCTATAGACATATCCTTAATTTTCATGTCAATCGAAGTTGAAAACAATTATTTTCTTTTTTTGTAGTGATTATTAGTGCTTGAGTTTTTGTATTTCCCACCTTTATGAGAACTACCTTTTCCGCCTTTGTAATGACCACTTTGAGCTTCGATACTTCCTCCTAATACTAAGAAGAATAAGCTAAATAAAATAGCTAATTTTTTCATGTTTTTAATTTTAATTGATTTATAACCCAAAAGTAAAACCAATCAAAATCAGTATTTTACGGAAATCCATAATCACTAAGATTTAGATTTTAGAAATAAAAAAAGCTCCCGAAGGAGCTTTAAAAAAGGAGTAATAAGAATTTAAATAATCCCCATATCTTTTGTTATAGAAACCAGATGAATCGTATTATTTGCCTTAAAAAAATCTTTTAGCTTTGCTAGTCTTTTTTCCATAGCACTTTTACTATTTGGTTTTGTATCACTGTTTTTAAAAATCTCTATGATTTCATCTTGAGATGTACCAGCAGACAAATATTTGAGAATTTTAATGTCAACATCGTCTATTTCATAATTCCCTTTTTCCTGCAATGCAGAAGCCACTTCAGGTGAAATAAATTTTTGATCAGAAGTCGAAATTAATGTAATGGCCTTTTTGAGATCTTCAATGCTGTTTCTGCCTTTTAATACAAAAGCATTAATGTCAGAATTGTCAAAAAGTGATTTTATGCGAACATTTTTATCTTCAATAGAATAAGCAATAATTTTAATATCAGGCTGAAGTTCGCGTACTTTCTGAATTAACTCGTCTCCACTGCCAATTTTTACTTCACGATGGTCTTTTTTAAACGAAAGATCGCTAACTAATAAATCATATGGTTCGTTATCCTGAATGGCTTTTCTTATTTTTAGGAAAGCATCATCACAATATTTTACGTGTTGAAAATTGACAATGTCAAAATCATTCAAAGTTTGTTTTACGGCTAAATTGAATTCTTCGAAATCTTCGGCAATAATTACTTTTTTAAACATAGGCTTTTATTTAGGCATTGTTATTTTTACTTTAAAACCTTTATCAGGTTCAGTATCAAAAGTAATAGTTCCTTTTAAGGACAAAATACGGTTTTCCATATTTTGCAAACCATTTTTTATAATTTTTGATTTTTCACAGCCTTTACCAATATCGCTGTAATCAATAAATAGAGAATTTGAGTTTGAGTTAAATTTTATTGATACTACAGAAGCTTCACTATGCTTTTTCATATTAACCATTAATTCATGCAAAACTCTTTGAATGGCAATTTTTTTCAAATCCTCGACTGAATCCCAATTTACTTTATCAACGCCATTAATGATAATGTTTGTTTGACTGCTATTATAAGTTGAAAGCATTTCTTTTAAATTGCTCGCATAATTTGTGCCGGTATCGATATCATTATTTTCTCGAGAAATTCCTCGAACTCGCAAATAAATATTATCTAATTTTTGAATTAAATTTTCTTTTATGCTTTCATTTTCTAACGACTGAGTTTGTGTAAAAGTAATGGTATTGAAAACGTCATTTGCTAACTCATCATGAATGTCTTTGGCAATTCTAGTTTCTGTATCGTAAGCTGTTTTTAGTTTTTCAATTCGATTTCGGTTCTCGTAAAACTTTCTCAAATAAAGTAGCAATAAAAAAAGAGATATAAAACCAATTAGAAATAAGATTTTTTGATATTGTGCTTTTTGAAGTGCCAGTAAATTTTCGACTTTCTCCAATCGTAGTTTTTGGTTTTCGTCTTTTTCTTTCTTTGAATCGTATTTTATTTTAGCAAATTTGTTTTTAAAATTGTTTCTAATTTTTATAATGCTGTCATTTAAAGAAACATATCTTTTTCCATATTTCATATCAGACCCATTAGAAATAAGAAACGATAATGCCCTCAGACGTTCATCAATGCTGTTAAAATTAGTTGCGATATCATAAGCTTTTTTGGCATATTCGTTTGATTTTTTTATATCTGGTCTTGAATAAAATTCTGCTAAATGAAGATAGCTTTCAATACTTCCATAAGAATCATCAATTTGTATTCTTAGTTTTAAACTTTCATTCATTAATTGAAGTCCTTTTTCATTCGATCCTTTTTTGAAATAAGCAAAACCTAAGTTGTCGATAACTCTTGCTTTACTTTTTGCAAGGGTATCAATAGCTTTTGTTTTTAGAATAGGCTCTAAAATTTTAATTGCCTCGTTGTAATTTTTCTTTTTAATATAGACAACAGCAATATTATTTAAAGGAGATTGTTTTGCTGCTTGATCGTTTGCTTCTTTTATCGCTTCATTATAATAAAATATGGCGTCATCATAGATCGAAAGTTCTTTATCGGCAATTCCGAAAAAATTATTAATTGCAGATTTATAATTATTGTCAATTTTTGCATAAGGTAATGCTTCGGTTAAAGTTTCTTTACTTCCATAATAATCTCCATTTATTTGTTGGATGTTTGCCATTCGAATTAAATTGTAAACAATATTCGCACTGTCTTTAGAAAGTTCGAAAGCAATTTTTGATTTATTAAAAAGATAAAAAGCACTGTTATAATTGTTTTTCAGAAATTGCTCAGTAGCTTTTTCTTGTATAAGTTTTGCCTCTTTTTTTGATTTTTCCGGATTAACTAATACGTTTGTTTTCTCCTCACACGAAATGAAAAGAAGAAGAATAAAGAAACAAAAAAACGGGGATCGTAACATAAATCGTACTTTCCCCGAAATTTAGTAATTTATTGAAAACAATAAATTTTATTTGTTATTTTTTTGGTGGATTAATATTAGTTGGGTCATCACCAGGACCAGGATCAGGCTCGCTTGATTGTCCTTCTGTAGGAACTTCTTTTTTTACTTCAGATTTTTGCTCTGAAGATTCTAATTCGTCAGCTGAGCAAGAGAATAAACTAATTGATAACAGCGCGCACGCTCCCCATAAATATAATGTTTTCATTTTTTTTAAAATTTAAAAGTTAAACCGAGGGGTATTGCTAACTGGATTTTTTCCAGGTTGGTTAATGAATGGCAATACCAAATTTTGTTTGGGAAGTGAAGTGCGTAGAACAGTAAGATTTTCATCTATACTTCCCGGAATAAAGTCCGTCTTACGGTTTTCCGCACTTGATACATGAACTAGTTTTGTACATTTGCTTTTGACCTGCAGATCAAAGCGATAACTAATTTTGTTGAGGCAAAGTAACAACCGTTTTGAGCCTGTATTCATACGGAATTCCGGGATATCCGAGTTAGTTTTAGAAAATCCCTATTGTTCCTTATAAATCCTTAAAACACCCAAAAAAAACGAAGCCTATGCCTAACAATACTTTAGAAGATTTATATAAAAATGCCATTAAAGAAAAATATGAAGAAGCAAAAAATGGTGATGATTTTTTTTTCTTGAATGCTCCAACGAGAGGTAAACTCAATAAGTTGTGTTGGGAAAAATTCACTAATAACGATATGCATTCAAATGATTTGAATGTCTTTAATTCTTTGCTTGGAATTTCTTTTGATATTAATTCAAAAAATAAGTTTAAGAAAGAGGCAGATGTATTTCGACCAGTAGAAAAATTTTTCAAGGGAGAAACAGATCCAGATAAAATCGATGTTGTTGATATGGCCGCAATTTTAGTAGATTTTCAACCAAGACCTTTTAATAAGTTTAGAAAAGAAATTGATCCAGAGAATTGGAAATTAATTGAAGAGTTAAGAGATACTGAACATCATAAGAGTGATTTTTTTTCTGACACTTTAGTTGAGGAGGTAGTAAATGAAAATTTTCCTGATATAAATAATGAAGAATCAGAGAAAGATAAAAATGAAGAAACTGAAGAAATAGAAGAAGATGAAAACCAAGGTTGGGAAGTAATTCCGAGAAGTATAGCAGATGTTTCCCCTCCTGCTAAGAGAGGAGGAGATGATGGGGGGAAATATGGATTTAAAAAATATTTAATAATTGCAACTTTTCTCGGGGTATTAGGTTTGATCATTTATTTAAGCATGTCGCAAAAAGATTGCATGCAATGGACGAATGATCATTACGAAAAAATAGAAAAATCTGAGGAAGGATTTTGTGATTCTTATTATGATGCGAGATATTTCAATTTAAAAAAGATTGCAGTATGTGATACAACAGATTTTTTTGACGATAAAGGAGCAGCAAAAGTGTTCTATATTAAAATTGGAAATTCTATAGAATGCTATAATCAACTCGCTCCTTATCCAGAAAATACGCAAAAATTCTTGAAGCCAATTACACAGCGTATGATCGATAAGTATTTATCAAATAGACCAAAATGCAATTAATTTAAATTTTCCTAAAATGCGATTTATGTAAGATTATCCTAAAATCATGGAATTTTTTGTAAGTATATACATTTAATTTAGCACTATTGAATTAAATAATTAAAAAACAAACAAAACATGAAAAATAGAAACTTTTTATTCGTATTAGCCTTAAGCGCGGGAATGTTCGTAACCTCTTGTAGTAACGACGATAATGAAGGAGAAACAATAGTTCCAATTCAAGGGAAGTATAACTTAAGCCAAACTGGAACAATTGTTAATGGGCAAGAAGTATTAATTGATGCGCCAGAGAATGCCGCAGGATGTAACAGAGATTATTTAGATCTAAGATTAAGTAATGCAGCAGTTATAGGTGATTATAGCGGTACTGACTGTTCTTTGACAGAGACTACAGGTACTTATGTAAGATCTCATAATGATTTGACTCTTACTGTTGGAAATATTAGTTCAACAAGTGATATCATGAATCTTACTAACAAAGAATTAAAACTTAAAGACAAAACAACTGGTATAATTACTGTTTATACTAGATAATAAAATTGTTTTGAGATAATTTCAATTCGTTTTGAAATGGAAAACGGAAACTCCAATTAAGAAGTTTCCGTTTTTTTTATTTTAGAAATTTAATTTACAGGGATGTAGACGTTAAAAGTAGCTCCTTCATTCTGGATGCCAGAAGCTGTAATGATTCCGTTATGGTTTTCTACAATTTTTTTCACAATTGCCAACCCGATTCCGGTGCCGTTATAGCGGTCGCGCCCGTGGAGACGCTGAAAAACTTCAAATATTTTTTTATTGTATTGGGCTTCAAAACCAATTCCGTTATCTGAAACCTGAATGTGACAATATTTTTTAACTGGAATTAGTTTTTCTTCTGAGAAATCTTTTCCAAATGCAATTTCGCTTGTAATTTTAATTATAATAGGAATTTCAGGATTCGAAAATTTCAATGAATTACTAATCAAATTATACAGCAATTGCTTGAACTGAAACGGAATAATGTCAACTTCAGAAGTCTGTCCAATTTCAATGACAGCACTTTTTTGTTCCAATTCTTCGGTTAAATCTTCTTTAACTTCTTTAATAATTTGGCAAAGATTTGTTTTAATAAAAATTCGTTCTTGACTATTTGTTCTCGAATAAGCTAGTAAATCATTAATTAAAGTCTGCATTCGCTGTGCGGCATTCTGCATACGTTTAAATTTATCTTTTCCGTTTTCAGATAAACTTTCCGATTCTTTTTCGATAATCTGAGAAGCAAAAGTTTGTATTTTTCGTAAGGGCTCCTGCAAATCATGACTCGAAATGTAAGCAAATGACTGAAGTTCTTTGTTCATTTCTTCCAGTTCATTGTTTTTCTGCTCTAGTTCGAGTGCATTCATTTTTAATTTATCGTCGGCTTTTTTTCTTTCAGTTAAATCGTGCGTTACTTTAGAAAAACCTATGACATCCCCTTTTTTATTATGAACAGCCGTAATAACAACGCTTGCCCAAAATAAACTTCCATTTTTACGTGTGCGCCAGCCTTCATGAATAACCTTGCCTTTTTCTCTCGCAAGCTCCAAAAGTTTTTCTGGCAGTTTAGCTTTCTGATCTTCCTCAGTGTAAAAAGCAGCAAAATATTTTCCAACAATTTCCTCTGCTTTATACCCTTTAATTTTTTCCGCTCCTACATTCCAATTCTCTACAATTCCTTTTGAGTTTAAATAAAGAATGGAATATTCTTGGACTTCTTCGACCATTAAATGATAACGTTCTTCACTTTTTCGAAGCGACTCGTTGATCTGTATTAATTCTCTTGTTCTTGCTGTAACTTGTTGTTCAAGTTCGTGCGTAAAGGCTTTTTCTGTGTGAATATCAGTAAAGGCGCCAACCCATTTTATAATTTTATTATTGCGGCCAAAAACAGGTTCCCCAATAACAGCATGCCATCTGTACGAACCGTCTTTTCTGCGCATTCTTACGTCGCAACGATACATTTCGCCAGTTTTAAGTGCGTGTTGCCAGACTTTTACATTTTCTTCAAAATCGTCTGGGTGAATCATTTTCTGCCACGAACCTTCGACTCCTGGTTCAACTCCAGTATATTCGAGCCATTTTCCTGAGGTGAAAAGCGATTGGCCTTCAGCATCGGTTTCCCAGATTAACTGCGGAATGCTTTCTGTAAGTAAACGGAATCTTTTCTCGCTTTCTTCGATTTTTTTTCTGGCTTCGACTTTTTCTGTAACATCAATAAGCGTCACTCTGATTCCAGAAATTGAATTATCGCTTTCGCGGAGCGGTGCAAATTCAAAATCCACATAAAATTGATGACCCAATTGATTGTTATCATCAATGAAAAGTAAAGATTCAGATTCAGCATATACATTTCCAGATTCGTAAACTTGTTTTAGCAAATCTGCATATTTTTGTTTCTTGAGTTCTGGAAATAATTCTAATATTTTTTTTCCTTGAACCTCACTTTCTTCTTTTTTCCAAATATTACTTAAGAGCACAAAATTGGCCATTTCGATCACAAAATCATTTCCGCGCAAAATGGCTTTTGGAACAGGTGACTGCATAATAAGATTTCGAAGTTTCTTTTCGCTTTCTTCTATTTTCTGCTGATATTCTTTTTCTTCGGTAATGTCGCGAATCGTTCCGATTAATTTTTCGGGTGCATTATTTTCATCATAGAAAACTTTTCCTTTACCTTCAATCCAATGAATTGATTTGTCTTTCCAAATTACGCGTACTTCATAATTTAGAAAACCAGAATTTAAAGCCTCTTTAAAGCCTTTATTTCGAATGTGTAAATCATCAGGATGAAGATGTTTCAGTAATTCTTCGTGACTCAGGATAACATCTTCGGTGTAACCGCCAATAATTTCAAGATATCTTTTAGAATAAGTTGGAATGCGTGTTTTTACATTCAGTTCCCAAGTTCCTAATTCGCTGGCTTCAACGACAATTTTAAGGCGGTCTTCGTTGAGTTCGATTTTTTTTCGGGCTTCTACTTTTTCACTTACTTCGGTAACGGTTACCAAAATTCCTGAAATTGTTCCGTTTTCTTCTTTGAGCGGATGATAAAGAAAATCAAAATAAGAAGTTTCAATTTTTCCGTATCGATTTAAAGGAACAGGAACTTCAATTCCGTGAAAAGGAATTCCAGTATTTAAAACACTGTCTAACAAAACGCTGACAGTTTCTTTTACTTCAGGAAGAGAATCATACAATGGTCTTCCGACAAAAGTCTCTTCTTCTCGATCTACAAGTTTAAGATAAGCCTCGTTGGCCATTTCTACAACATATTCTGGTCCTCGAAGAATCGTGATGCCTACAGGAGCCTGTCTTACTGTATTACGGAAACGTTTGTCGCTTTCTTCAATTTTTTGTTTGGCTAAATATAAATCAGTAATATCTACAGCCGTATTCATAACACCGTAAATTTTTCCATTTAAATCAAACAAAGGCGTAAAACTATAATTGAAATAAGATGTTTTTAAAACATTGTCAACAACAAGATCAATTCTGGTATTTTTAGAATGAAAAGATTGTCCTGTTTCATAAACGGTTTCGACTTGCTTAAAAATCGGCTCATTTTTTAATTCAGGAAGAATTTCAGTGTATGTTTTTCCAATTACATTGGGGCCTTTTCCCCAAACTTTAATTATAGATTCATTTGCCAGTTCAATACGCATTTCTTTGCCTACATAAACTGCAATCGGAAAAGGTGCATTTTCAACCAGCTGTCTTATTTTTTGTTCGCTTTCTTCTACTTTTGAACGTGCTAAAACCTGAGCGGTAACTTCTGTAGCAATCGCGGCAATTCCAGAAATAGTTCCGTCTTTTTCTCGTAAAGCTTCGTAAACAAAATTAATATAGGTGTTTTCAGTTTGCCCATTTCTATTTAATTGGACAAAGAGTTCGTCTGTTGAGATTTTTTTTCCATCTCTAAAAACGCTGTCGAGAATTTCGTCAAAACCTTGTTTTTTCAATCCTGGCAGAACTTCAAAAATCGGTTTATTAATTATATTTTCGGCTTTTGTTTCCCAAAGCAGCAGCATTTGTTCGTTGGCTATTTCAACAACATGATTTTCGCCTCTAAAAATGCACATTGCCACAGGAGCCTGCATGATGTTATTGACAAATCGTGCGTTACTTTCTTGTAAAGCATCTGCAACAATTTTCTTTTCGGTAGTTTCGATAACGGTAACTAAAATTCCGCCAATCGATCCGTCTTCAATTTTTATCGGACTGTATGAAAAATCAAAATAACAATCTTCTGTATAACCATTTCGGTCGAGCTGAACTTTAAAATCAGGAAAACTTACGGCATTTCCTTTCATGACATCCGAAAACATAGGGCCAATAGTATCCCAGATTTCGCTAAATGTCTCTCGAGAACTTATGCCTAAAGCTTTTGGATGTTTAGAAGCGCCAAGAATAGGACGAAAAGCATCATTATACAATTGCGTATAATTTTCTCCCCAAGCAATGTACATTCCAAACGGATTGGCGAGCATCATTGCAGTGATTGTTTTTAAACTTTGCGGCCAATTTTTTGGATCGCCCAAAGAAGTTTTGCTCCAATCTGCAGAACGACTTAAATTCCCCATTTCTCCTTCTTGGGAAAAAAAATAATTTTCCTCTTTTTTGTGGTTCATTTCCAAAGAAGATTAAGGTTGCAGAATAAAATTGGCTCTTTCGGGCTGTTTGAAATTGTTTTCGGATGCAATGTTGAGTGCTTTTTCTATTACATTTTTTAGTTTAGAAAATTCACCAGGTTTTCTAATATAAAAAGAAGCGCCTTTTAGGTATAATTTGTCAACTATTTCGCCGTCTAGCGAAGTAGAGAAAATAATAATAGGCAGGTTTTTTAAGTTTTCGTTGTTTTTGATTTCATCCAAACATTCCAGTCCATTTTTTCTGGGCATATTTAAATCCAAAAAAAGAACATCTGGAAGATTTGAGATATGAGTTTTTAAGTAATCCATCAATTGCACTCCATCATTTACCATTGATAGAGTAGTGCTGATAGCTATTTCGTCGAGAGCTTCTTTAAAGAAAAGGCAGTCATCTTCGTCGTCATCAGCCAATAAAAGATAGTAATGCTCTTTAGTCATTTTTAGTCTCCTTAAATTTAGGGGTTAAGTTTTGTTTGATAAATTTAACTTTTTTAAGTAAGATTTCCAGTTTTTTTATGAAGAATGTTTTTTTAAATAGTAAAAAATAATAAAATTTGATTGTTTTCTTTTTCTCATACAATTTTAATTTAATAATTACGTTTTTATTAATCCTTGCATTTTTTTAAAACTTGCTTTTGAGATTTATTTTTCTTGTCAAATAGAATATAGAAATTACTTTAAATCCTTCTAAAATCTCACTCCTTCCATTCAAATTTTTACCATTTTAATGTATACCGTATCCAAAAAGTGTGAAATAATTACACACTCCTTTTTGTTCTTGTTTTTCTAAAATGCTCTATACCAGTATAAAGTCGTATTGGCATGCCGATTGTAAATTGTGTTAGTGTCAAAATCTTAGATGAATCCGAATTTTGAAAGGAACAAGATTTTGCTAAAAGCCAAATTAAGAAAATTAAAAAAGGAGTATAAGCATGGAAAGCGAAACAATTATCTCAGACCAATTTTATGCGAACAGCAGTTCAGCAATCAGCAAAAAAACATTAAACAGTTCTTTTTTTAGAACCAACGAAAAATCACAAAAAATACATGTAGAAAGGCCAACAAGTCCTTTCGGATTAACAATTCTTATTGCAACATTTTTATTATTAATTGCAAGTGTCGTTGTGGTATTTCAATTGCAAGACGATTTCGAACAATTTCATTTTGAAAGAATTGCTTCGACTTGGGGATTGCCATTTTTAGTAATCACAACAATTTTATTTTTCTATCAAACAGGAGTTTTCTTGTACAGTTCTTATTTGTACTTAAGATACAAAGCAATTCCATCAGTATCAGATGATTTATTGCCAACTTGTACGATTATCGTTCCAGCATACAACGAAGGAAAACTAGTTTGGGATACTTTATTGAGCCTTGCAGAAAGCGATTATCCAGCAGAAAAATTACAGCTTCTAGCTATTGACGATGGAAGTAAAGATGATACTTGGTACTGGATGCAAGAAGCAAAAGCAAAATTAGGAGATCGTGTTACGATTTTTCAACAGCCTAAAAATCAAGGAAAACGTCAAGCATTATACAGAGGATTTAAATTAGGAACAGGAGAAATCTTTGTAACTGTAGACAGTGATTCTATTGTGAAAAAAGATACTTTAAGAAACTTGGTTAGCCCATTTGTTGTAAACAAAAAATGTGGTGCAGTTGCAGGAAACGTTCAGGTTTTGAACAACAAAAAAGCAATTTTACCAAAAATGCTTAATGTAAGTTTTGTAATGAGCTTCGAATTCCAACGTTCTGCAGAAAGCGAATTAGGTTCTGTATTATGTACGCCAGGTGCTTTGGCAGCGTACAGAAGAGATGCAGTTTTTAACTGTCTACCAGAATGGATCAACCAAACTTTTATGGGACAACCATCAGATATTGGAGAAGATCGTGCTCTTACAAATATGATTTTGAAACAAGGTTTTGAAGTGAAGTTTCAAAGAAATGCAGTAGTATTAACCAATGTTCCAGAAGAATACAAAGGATTATACAAAATGTTCATTAGATGGGCGAGAAGTAACGTTCGTGAAAATCTTATGATGGCAAAATTTGTTTTCACAGATTTTAGAAAAGATTCAAAATTTGGACCAAGAATGCTGTTTTTAAATCAGTTTTTCAAAATTGCAATGACGTATCCGTTCTTATTGTTTATGTTCTACTTTATTGCAGTTCACCCAATATTATTCATTAGTTCAACATTGGCAGCGATCTTAATATTCTCAACATTTTCTATGTTGTTTTACGCAAAAAGATATACGCTTGCAGAATCATTCTGGGCATATTCTTACAGTGTTTTCTACACTTTCAGTTTATTCTGGATTACGCCTTATGCCATTGCAACTGCCAATAAAAAAGGCTGGTTGACTAGAGGACTATAAATTTAGTACACTATCATTCTATTATATAAAACTCCGCCAAATGAAAACCCGCTGTTAGTGTCAGCGGGTTTTTCTTTTTATTTCATTCCGTAGGAATGTCTCGTCGGTAGTTATTAATATGCATCGCCACACATTCGTTCCGTAGGAACGTTTGGATAATCGTTAATTGCGCAAAATCAGGTGTCCCTACAGGACACAATGCCAAACAAAACATTTTTTTTCTACCGACGAGATATTCCTAACGGAATATTTATTTGGAATCTAAAGCAGCTATAATCTGCCTTTTCATTGTCGTATTGGTATAATCTAAAGCTTCGGCATAAGAAATAGAATATTTTCTTTCGATGTTTTGAAAATGTTCTGGAAATGTGCTTAAAACTTTATCGTAATAAATATTGAGCTGTTTTTCTGAAGGCATTTCATATTTCAAACGAAGCTGGAATCTTCGCAATAAAGCGCTATCTATTATTTCGTAATGATTGGTTGCACAAATCAATAAACTATCAGAAGGGAAATAATCAAAAAGCTGAATGATGGTGTTTACCAAACGTCTCATTTCGCCAACATCTTTATCGTCGCTGTCACGACTTTTTCCGATTTGGTCAAATTCATCTAAAAATAAAACGGCTCTTTCCCGAATAGCTTTATCAAAAATCGCTTTTAAGTTTTTAGAAGTTTCGCCAATTCTAGAATCAACGACGGTACTTAGATTGACAATGATAATCTTTTTGTTTAAAGTGTTGGCAATCGCTTTTGCCGTTGTCGTTTTACCGCAGCCAGAGCTTCCGTACAGTAAAATTTTGTTGTCGACTTTAAGATTATATTGCTTTAATTCTTCGATATATTGATGTTCTTTGATAATCTGAAGCAAAGCAGTTTTATTTTCATCACTAAAAAATAAATCGTCTAAAGCAATTTTTTCAGTATCAATTACGGTAAGATCATTCAGGTTCATCTGCTTTTAATTTGCTGCAAAATTAAGTTTTATTCTGCAATGTTTTCGTTCCAGATTTCTTTTCCTAAAAAACGGTTTCCGAATATTGAAGTACCAATTCTCACCATATTAGAACCTTCCGCAATGGCAAGTTCCAAATCTTGAGACATTCCCATAGAAAGTTTTAAATCTTGTAAACCTTCAATTCCTTCCGAATAAATTTCATCTCGAATGGTTCTTAAAAGCCGTAAAGACGGAATCATTTTTTCTTTTTCAACATCCAAAAGTCCAATGCTCATTAAACCTTTAATATTTAAAGTGTCGTAAGTTTTTATTTTTTTAATGAATGATAAAACGTCTTCTGGCGCCAATCCGAATTTGCTTTCTTCGTATGAAGTATTCACTTGAACAAAAACATCCAATTTTCTATTCTGATTTTGAAGCTGTTTGTGCAATTCATCAGCCAAATTTATTCTGTCTAAAGATTGAATGCAAGTCACGTATTTCAGAACATCTTTGACTTTATTCGTTTGAAGATGTCCAATAAAATGCCGTTCAACAGGGAGATTTTTCAAAATATCATTTTTATCTCGCAATTCCTGCATTTTGTTTTCGCCCATTAAAGTTTCTCCAGCTTCTATTGCAATTCGTACATTTTCTGCCGGAACAGTTTTAGTCGCCAATAAAAGCTGAACATCAGCAGGATTTCTGCCCGCAATCCTACAAGCATTTTCGATACGCTGATGCACTTTAATCAAATTAAAAATAATGTCGTTTTTCATATCGCAAAATTAAATCTAAATCATAAAATCAAACTGGACCAGTACCTCTCAAAAAATGAAAAAACTGGATGATTTACAGCTTTAAAACTCAACATAAATTTGCAGAGTAAAATAAGTCTCTAAGTTTCTGAGATTCTAAGTTGCTAAGCTATTTAGCAGTTGAAAAAAAACTTAGAATCTCAGAAACTTAGAACCTTAGTAACTTAAAAAAAAATGAAAATAGCAGTTTGGGATACCTACGTAACCCGCAAAGACGGAAAAATTATGCACTTTGATATTTTGGTTGACGAAAATATTAACGATGCACAACAAGTTTATGAATACGGAAAATTATATCTGAAAAGTGTAGATCAAGAAGGGCAAGCTTTATCTTCTAAGGAATGTCGATTCTGCCACATTGATAAAGCGCCAATTGAAGTAGAAAATCAAGTTCGGGAGAATGGTTTTTCTATTATTGAAATGGAAAATTGTAATTAATTTATTTAACACATAGAAACATAGTTTTTAGAGAGTTAAAAAGGCGTTTCATTTTCATAAATACACATAGCTGTGTGTAATGACTAGTCATTCTATTTTAATCTTTTCGAAAACATAAAATCTATGTTTCTATGTGTTAAAAAAATTAAGGTTTATAATTTTAAAGCAATTTAGAAAGTGCTTTTAAACCTTCTTCCATTTGTTTTTCAGAAAGAGAAGCATAACCCAAACGGAAGCCTTTTATCGTTTCATCAAAACTAAATCGGTTGGGATTCATGATCTGAATACCTTGAGATTTTAGTTTTTCGGAAACTTCTAGAACATTAATTTCTGCTTTGGGAACAATCCAAAAAGCAAGTCCGCCTTCGGGTTTTGTAAATGTGATTTTATCTTTAAGATATTGATTTAAGATGCTTTCGAAAAAATCTCTTTTGCTTTTATAAACCAAATTGGCCTTTTTAAGATGACGTTTTATTTTGCCTTCATTAATAAGATTTAAAATCGCTTCTTCCATAATGTTATCGCCTTGCACATCAATGATTTTTCTATGATTTCCTATCTTCTGAATGTTCTCGTGTGAACTAGCTAAATATCCAATACGCAGCGCAGGAGCAACAATTTTACTGAAAGTACCAATATAAATATAGTTTTTCAGATTTGAATAACTCGAAATTGGAAGGATCGGCCTTTGTCCAAAATGAAATTCATTATCGTAATCATCTTCAATAATCGTAAAATGATATTGATTGGAAAGTTCAATAAGTTTCAAACGCTTTTTTAAGGACAAAGTAACCGTGGTTGGAAATTGATGATGTGGCGTAACATAAATCGCTTTTATGTTTTTATGCTGCAAGTATTTTTCGACTTGATCGATATCTAATCCATCCGATTCTACATTTACGGAAAGTAAAGTTGCGCCTGCATTTTCAAAAGCTTCCCAAGCAGGTTTGTAGCCAGGATTTTCGACCAAAACAAAATCGCCCGATTTTAAAATGCAATGCGAAGCCAGATACATCGCCATTTGACTTCCGCGCGTAATGCAGATTTGATCGTGCGAAATGCTCATGCCGCGTTTGAAATTCAGCATTTGAGCGATCGATTTTCTAAATTCCAAATTTCCCAATTCGCTGCTGTAACCCATAATTTGCCAGCGCGATTTTCGGCTAAACAATTCGCGATAAGCTCTTGCCAAATCATTCATTGGAGCAAGACGGCTGTCGGGAAGTCCGTCATCAAAAACTAAAAAACTTTTAGGTTCTTCAATTTCAATTTTTTGCTCTTTTTTATTTTCTGGCGAATAGCCGATTCTAGGAAGCGAATCGGTTACAAAAGTTCCTTTTCGGTCAATTGTAACGAGCCAGCCTTCGGCAATTAAAACATCCAAAGCTTCTACAACAGTGTTTCGGTTTACTTTTAGTAATTCAGCCAATTGCCTGCTTCCTGGTAAAGCATTTCCGCTGACCAGCTTTCCTATTTTGATAGCATCAATTACAGCATCGGCAATTTGCAAATAAATGGCTTTGTCTGATTTTTTGTCTAACTGAATTTCTAATGGCCAAGGTCGAAGCATCTGGACTGTTTTTATTTTGTAATTAAAAATAATCTGCTAGTCCAAAAATACAATAATTTCTGTGTCTTAAAAAGAAACTGAGATTTGTTTTGTATGAATATTTTGAGGTGATTTTCTATTTTATATATTTATGTCAGAATATTTTAGCCAAAAATAAACCACAATCTATGAAACAAAAATTAACTATTTTATTTTTCATCCTCGCAACCGCAGGGTTTTCCCAAGAATTGAAATACGGAACAGGAGGAACGGTTTATGATTCTAATGGAAAAAAAGTAAACTCAACAAATGTTCGAATCTTAATGTCTGACAATCCTGAAGCTTTGCACAAATATAATGTCGGAAGAACTAAAAAATCTTTTGGAAACGGTCTTTTCTATGGAGGATTAGCCATGATTACCACGAATGTTTTAGTGGCAATGAATACAGATGATATCAATTCTACTGGGTCATCGCAATATCCTCAAGTTTCTTCGGATCGTTCTAATATGACTTTGGCGGTTTTGGGCGGAATTCTAGTCGCAGCTTCGATTCCGATAAAAATTGGCTATCCAAGAAAAATTCGCGAAGCTATCGGAAGATACAATAGTGCGTTGCCTCTAACGTATTCAGACAATAATACGATCCAAACAGTTATCGTTGCTTCTAACAATCAATTAGGTCTCAAAATAACATTTTAAGTTTTTGAACCGATTGAAAAAGGAGTTTCAAATTTGGGGAAAGATAAAATTCAGGAATTATATTTACCAATAAAGCATTCATACAGAATGATTACACAAAATATATAAAAGCAAAAAAGCGGTTTTTTCTATGAGAAACCGCTTTTTTTGAGTCCTAAGAATATTAAGAAAGTACTGTGTCTGGCAGAACACTAGTTTTTTGTGTAAAATTTAAAGTTAGCTGATCCAGATGACCATAGAAAAAAGTATCTAAAATCTCTTGAAAAACAGGATGCGCATTTTCTATCTGAACAAATAAACTCATAGACGAATGAAGTTTTCTTGCACCAAGTTCTCCTAAAATTCCTTCGGCAGATTTCTTTTTTAAGGTCAGTAAAAGTTTAGAAATCTCAATTAAATGTTTCGATAAAATCGGATGGTTTAAAAATTCAGCAGCTTCTTTAAGATCAGCAACAGCATAATAATCAGAAAGAGCACTTTTACCAAGTCCTTTGATCTGCGGAAAAATAAACCACATCCAATGAGTTTCTTTTTTACCTTTTTTTATTTCAGATAATGCTGTCAGATAAAGTTTATTTTGCGCATCTAAAAATCGGGTCAAATCATTTTTTGCGTAAGTCATCTCTTGATTCTGTATTAAATAGTTTGTAAATCTAATTTGTTTAACAGGTAACACTTGTAATATATTTTTTAATGGAATTATTTCAAATTTTCGAATACCAAAAGTAGATGAGATATCTATTTTTCAGTTATAGAATTATGGCTTTGGTGTTATATAATTCAGATAAAAACTACACTGTAAGAATGCCTTGTTAATTTCTTTGTAAAGTTTTGAATGGTTCTAAATTCTAATGTTATTTTAATGTTCTGCAAAAAAATTGGCTCTAACTTGCGCGCTTAGAAAAAACATTATAAACGCCCTAAATCACTGAGATTTTCTATCAAAATTGATGTGATTTAATTAAGTTTCAAGCCTTTTATAGAGTATGTTGAATAAAATTAAAAATAGCTTTTTATGTAAATGCCTTCAGGTGTTGCTTGTCGGCTATTTTCTAATTAGCAGTTTGAACATCTCTAATAGTGTGGGCCGAATCTTAAACAATAACGCAGAAACCTACACAGTAAAAGGCATCACTTGCAATTTTCTGAAAAAAATCTTCAAATGCGACGGAATTCCAGAAGAACTGGATGACTATAAAACAAAAGATACCAAAACAGCCAAATTATCAAAAGGAATTCCTTTAATGGAATACCTGATTTCATCTGAATCGTTGATGCCTAGTTTTTATTTTTTAATAGAATCAGAAGGAAAAAAATATATTGATAATACAATCTTCTCATTTGGTTTTCACGGTAAAATAGATATACCGCCTCCTCGGCTGTATTCATAAATACTTGTTTTTTAAGGATCAGGAGAAAAATCTTGATCCATAAGTGCGGTTTTTGCCGTATATTTATTCTATGTAATAATCTTGTATTTATACTTACATTCATGACACCATTTAAACGTTTTTATAACTTATTGCAGCTCGATAAGCGCGATGTATATCAAATTATCTTCTATGCTGCATTTGCAGGGTTAGTAAATCTTTCTCTGCCTTTGGGGATCCAAGCTATTATTAATTTTATTCAAAGCGGACAGCTAAGCGTCTCTTGGATCGTTCTCGTGATTTTGGTTACGGTTGGAGTTGGTTTTGGAGGCGTTCTAACGATTTTGCAGTTGCGAATTGTAGAGAATCTGCAGCAGCGAATTTTTGTGCGTTCTTCTTTCGAATTTGCGTACAGAATGCCTTTGATAAAATTTAAAGAAATGTACTCAGAGTACGCTCCCGAAAAAGCCAATCGTTTTTTCGATACTTTAATGGTACAGAAAGGAACGGCAAAACTATTGCTTGATTTCTGCACCGCATTCCTTCAGGTTGGTCTGGGGATTATTTTATTGGTTCTTTACCATTCTTTCTTTATGGTAATCGGACTTCTTTTTATTGTGATTTTATGGGTAATTTTTAAATTTTCGTACAAAGACGGATTAGAAACGAGTCTTAACGAATCAAAATTTAAATATAAAGTAGCAGCATGGCTTCAGGAAATTGCTAGAAATAGAGAAAGTTTCCGCAGAAAAGGAGCTTTCGAATATGCTTTGGAAAGAAATGACAAATATGCAACCAACTATGTAAATTACCGTGAAAAGCACTTTCAGGTAATGAAGAAACAATATATTCAGCTTACTATTTTTAAAGTAATTGTTACTGCTGCCTTATTATCGATCGGTGGTTTTCTGGTAATTCACCACCAAATGAACATAGGGCAGTTTGTAGCAGCTGAAATTGTAATTGTATTGTTGATCAACTCGGTAGAAAAAATCATCTTCGGATTGGAATCTTTCTACGACGTATTGACTTCTGTTGAAAAAATCGGTCAGGTGACAGATATGGAAATTTCATGCATTCCTCAAACCTCAGACAAAACAGAAAAAGGAATCAATATCGAGACCGAAAGTATCAGTTACAATTATCCGGGACACAATAAAAAATCGCTTAAGAATATTAATTTGAAAATCTCTCAAGGAGAAAAAATTATTCTTACAGGAACAAATGGTGCTGGAAAAAGTACTTTGCTGCGATTGCTTTCAGGCGTTTTAGAACCAGAAAGCGGCGCAATGTATGTGACCGATAATTACATGAATCGTCTTAACGAAGATACGTACAGGGCGCAAGCAGGAACCTTCTTGCAAGGAGACACTTTGTTTGCAGGAACAATTCGCGAGAATATTGTTTTTGGGAATCAAGAATTAAACAGCGATGATTTAAAATGGGCTTTAGATAATGTTGGTCTTACGCCGTACATTAAAACTTTCGAAAACGGGTTGGAGAATCAAATTCATCCTGGAGGTCGTGAACTTTCTGCTTCTGATGTTCAAAAAATTCTTTTGGCAAGAAGTATTGTGGGTAAACCGAATATCTTATTCTTAGAAGATCCAGTGGACAAAATGGATGATTTGACTTCGAGTAAAATTGTTGATTTTTTACTTTCGGAAGAAAATGACTGGACTGTTATTGTAACTTCTAAAAGTGATGTTTGGAAAAGCAAATGCAGTCGTATGATTACGATTGATGACGGAAAAATTATTAACGACATAAAGCTTTAATCATGCTCAACATATCTAAAGATAATAACGTACTTATAACGCCGGGCACATACAAATCGATTACAAGCGTTGCCCGCAGACCACATTACAGAATTTTAAACAAAGTCATAATCGGATTTTTAATATTTTGTTTATGCTGCCTTTTTCTGCCTTGGACGCAGAATATTTCAGGAAGTGGTTCTGTTACGACTTTAAAACCAGATCAAAGACCGCAAACAGTTCATAATGCTATTGCAGGACGTATTGAAAAATGGTTTGTAAAAGAAGGAGATTATGTAAAAAAAGGAGATACGATAGTTTACATTTCGGAGATTAAAGAAGATTACCTAGATCCTAATTTGGTTAATAATACCAAACAGCAGGTTGATGCCAAAAAAATGGCGGTAGAATCGTACGGCGATAAAGTAAACTCTCTTGATGTTCAGGCTCAGTCTCTTAATACAGAAAGACAATTGAAATTGCAGCAAGCGCAAAATAAAATTCGTCAGTCGCTACTGAAAATTAAAAGCGACAGTATGGATCTTGTAGCGGTAAAAACGCAACTTCGAATTGCGCAAACACAATTTGATCGTTCGACTGCTTTAAACAAAGAAGGTTTAAAACCGCTTACAGATGTCGAGCAAAAGAGATTGAAGTTGCAAGAATCTGAAGCTTATGTGATTACGCAAGAAAATAAATTGCTAAGCAGTAAAAACGAATTGATAAACGCAAAAGTAGAAATCAATAGAATTACTGCTGAATATGCTGAAAAGATTTCAAAATCTAGAAGCGATAAATTTACTGCTCTGAGTACGCAATATGATACAGAAGCTCAGGTAAATAAACTAGAAAATCAATATACGAATTACAGACTTAGAAATGGTTTGTACTACATTACAGCGCCACAAAGCGGGTATGTAAACCGTGCTTTATTGGCTGGTCTTGGAGAAACGATTAAAGAAGGAACTCCTGTGGTGAGCATTATGCCTTCTAATTATGATATTGCAGTAGAAACATACGTAGATCCAATCGATTTACCGCTTGTGCATCGTGGTGCAAAAGTTCGTGTTTGGTTCGATGGATGGCCTAGAATCGTATTTTCTGGATGGCCTGGATTGTCTTATGGAACTTACGGGGGTAAAGTTGTAGCGATAGAGAACTTCATTAGTCCAAACGGAAAATACAGAATTCTGGTTTCGCCAGACGGAGAAGATCGTCACTGGCCAAAAGAATTGAGTATTGGTGCTGGTGCGCAAAGTATTGCATTGTTAGAAACCGTTTCGGTATGGTACGAGATTTGGCGAAACCTGAATGGTTTCCCACCAAACTATTATAACTCAGGAGAAAAAGAAGATAAAGGAAAGGAGAAAAAGTAAAATGAGAAATTTAGTAAAACTATTTTCTTTCTTAATACTATTTTGTTTTTCTACGCTGCACAGTCAGAATTTTAATCAAGAGGAGCTTACTTTTATCGAGTTTCTTGGGTATGTAAAAAAATACCATCCGTTGGTAAAACAAGCCAATCTTGAAGTGACAAATGCTCAGGCAAAACTGATGATGGCGCGAGGCGGATTTGATCCAAAATTGGAAGTAGATTATAATAAGAAAGAATTTAAAGGCACAGAATATTATTCGTTATTAAACAGCAGTTTCAAAATTCCGACTTGGTATGGAGTGGAGATTAAAGCAGGTTTTGACGATACGAGCGGTGAATATTATAACCCGCAGAACAGAACTCCAGAAGCGGGTTTAACTTCGCTTGGAATTAATGTCGCTTTGGGACAAGGAATGTTCATTAACCAAAGAATGGCCGATGTTCGCGAAGGAAAACTTCAGGTAAAACTAAGTGATGCTCAGCGAAAACTAAGAGCTATAGAAGTTTTATATCAGGCAAGTGAAGCTTATTTTGAATGGAGAAAAAGCTATAACGAAGCAGAATTGTATAAAAATTATTTAGGTTTTGCGAGCACTCGTTTTGAAGGAGTTAGGAAATTAATCAAAGCGGGAGATGCACCAGCAATTGATAGTATTGAAGCTAAAATTACTGTGCGAAACCGAGAACTGAACTTTGAAAATGGAAATTTGAAATTAGCAAAAGCAAAATTGAAATTGGCTAATTTTTTATGGATTGAAAATGTTCCAGTTGAACTTGGAGATTTAGTAAAACCAGAACAAAATCTAATCCAGACAATTGAGGAAACGCTAAGAACTGATGCGATGATGGTGGAAGTTCAATCATTAGATTCACACCCAAAAATCCAATCTTTAGAAACTAAAATGGATATTTTGGAAGTCAATCGCCAGCTGAAAGCGAATTCATTGCTTCCGAAAATAAATGTAGGTTACAACTATATTTCAGAACCCAATTATTGGAATAATTTCAACGCCGATGATTATAAGTTTAATGTCGATTTCAGTTTCCCAATCTTCTTAAGAAAAGAAAGAGGAAGTTTAAAAATGGCAAAACTGAAAATTCAGGATATGCAGTATGATATTGGTCAGCAGCGATTGGAACTTAAAAATAAAATCAAAGCGCAACAGACAGAAATTGCTTCGCTAAGAAAACAGAAAGTTGTAATAGATAATCTGGTAAACGATTATATGACGATGTTGAACTCAGAAGAGAAATTATTCTCGTTTGGCGAAAGTTCAATTTTCTTAATCAATTCGAGAGAAAACAATTTGGTAAGCGCTAAGCTTTCGCAGATTAGTTTAGAAAACCAATTTTATATTTCGAATGCCGAATTGTATAAAATATTGGCAAACCCAGATTAATTAAAAAAAATATGCAGTCCGTACCTGTCTGCATAATACTTAGGTTTTAGATTTAAAATTGAAAAAGCTTCAGAAATTTTCTGAAGCTTTTTTTTATTTAGGAATTAATTCAAACTTCTTTAAATTTGGAAAAAAGAAATTAATTAAACATGAAGCAAGCGATTGTAAATGCTGTTGTGCATACAGGTGAAGAAATAATAGAAAATGGGGTTGTAATTGTACAAAACGGAACTATTATTTCAGTGCAGAAAGAAATTCCAAACGATATTCAAACCATCGATTTAGAAGGAAATCACCTTGCAGCAGGATTTATCGATATTCAAATTAATGGCGGAGAAAAGTACTATTTTAGCCAGACTCCGAACGAAGAAACCATTCAAGATATTTATGATGCCAGCATGAAATACGGCACGACGCATGTTTTACCCTGTTTGATTTCTTCTTCTCGAGAAACCATTTTGCAAGGAATTGAAGCCGTTCGTGATTACATGAAAAAATACAAAAACGGCGTTATCGGAATGCACTTGGAAGGACCATTTTTAAATCCGCAAAGGCGTGGAGCGCACAGTATCGATCAGGTTAGAAAACCAACTAACGAAGAACTTCAAGAAATTATCAGCAAAGGAAAAGACGTTATAAAACTCATTACAATTGCGCCAGAATGTTTTACAGAAGAGCAATTGCAAATGTTGATTGATAGTGGAATAACAATTTCAATAGGACATTCGACGATAACGCATAAAGAAGCACAATTTTATTTTTCTAAAGGAATAAATCTTGTAACGCATCTGTTTAATGCCATGACACAATTTGGACATCGCGAACCAGGTTTGGTTGGAGCTGTTTTTGAAAATGAAGATGTTTACGCGCCAGTAATTTTAGATGGAGTTCATTGCGATTATGCGGCTGCTAAAATTGCTTACAAGCTAAAGCAAGAGAAATTCTTTTTAATCAGTGACGCCACTTTTTTAGGACGAAAAGTAGCCAATTTTAAATGGGATAATTTTGACGCTCATTTAGTAGACGGTTTCTACAGAAACGAAGATGGCAATCTGGCAGGAGCTTCAATCTCGATGGAAGATGCGGTTCAAAATGCTTATAACCACCTGAATGTTTCGGCAGATGAAGCTGTAAAAATGGCAACGACTAGAGTCGCATCTGCAATTGGCATGAAGGATAAATTAGGAAAAATTAAAGCTGGTTTTCCTGCGAGTTTTGTTCAATTCAATGCCGATTTATCTGCCATCAGAACTTTAGATTTAACGAAGTAGTCATTTTACAATCTGACTTTTAAGTATAGTAGGTTTTTATAAAATTTACTTTTCAGTATATTTTATATTCATATTTTTCTTGCAATAGACTTGTTTATAACAAGCATATTTATAGTTTTGCAGGATATTTAACCCCAAACCTACTTTACTTACCGATGAGAAAAAACACTCACTTTTTTGTATTTGCCTTATTGGCAAGTATTATTTTTGGCTGTAGTGATGATGGCGAAAATTACAAGCCAAATTACCTGTCAAGCATCGATGCTTCGGCTTTACCAGCAGAAAACAAACCGATGACCATGTTTGAAGATGACGAAAGTCCTTCAAAAATGTACAACAAAACAGACCGCTGGTTTAGAGTAAATGAACCATTTCAAGTTATACAAAAAGGAAAAGATTCTGTACAAGTTTCACTTTATTCTCCAGTTGGATTGACAGATGTAAAAGTGTACGCAAAACTGCCGAATTACGATAAGAAGTTTTTGCTTTTTAGTTTTTCAAAAGTTCCAGCTTTTCACCGTTCATTTCATAAAATTCCTTTGACGGAACAGAAAAACGATTATTTGCTGGAAACAGGAAATACAGTAACAATCGATAAAATTGAAGGATTTTCTTCTGGAGCAATTGAGTTTTCTGTAGAATCGGATGATCCTTTATTTCAGAAATTCAAAAAAATAAAATCAAATCACTTAGTTCAATTTCACGATGGATATCATATTAACGAATTGGGGAAATTTCTTCCAATGAATCCAACTTTGGCAAAAGAGGCGATCACGATGATTATTAATTATTCTTATGCGTTAAGCCATCCTTTGTATTACAGCACTTTTACCAATTTCGATAAATACAAGCAAGAACAAGCAACTGCTGCCGGAACTGGAATAAACGGAGCATTAAACTGGCACGGAAATGCTGATGATGTTGATGGCGTTTATGATTATTATTCTAAAGAAGAAATCGAAAAAATATACTGGAATTATCTAGATAAAAGAACCGTTTGGCTGGCTATGGTAGGAGGAGATTCTGCTTGGGGCGGAGGAAATCTGGCATCGCAATGGGAATCGGGTTATGTAACTGGACATTGGGTAGGAGACATGTCGGTTTGGTCTCACGAATATTCACATCACATTGGTTTTAACCACAGCAGTAATTTAGCAAACAGCGGAGAGGGCGGAGGCCAACAGGAAATGCTAACCGATTTTTATAAATACTTGATTCACTTAAATGATCTTCCGTTTACAGATCCAGATGTTTTAAAAACGTACACCAAAACGGCTTACTTAAAAGGAACTTATAAAAAACCAGTATTTAAAATCGATCCTAAAAATCCATTTTTAGTGAAATATAAAGGAGAAGGAAAATGGAACTAAAAAATAAATTACACATGAAACATATCCTGCCTCTAATTTTAGCACTTTGTTTGTTTACAAGCTGCAGTAAAGACGATGGTCCAGCATCTAAAGATTATACGTATTATTATCCGACTGATGAAGCTTCGATTACAAACGAAAATATTCCAGGAAGCACAGAAGCATTTGATCCAAAAGGAATCGCAGTTGCAAATGAGAAATTGTATGTAATTAACGGAAATGTATTGGAGATTTTTAATGCTTTGACTTTGGCGCACCTTAAAACAATAAAAGAATTTACGAAAGGAGCTACAACTATTCCGTTGACGAGTTTAACATCGGTTTCTGTTGATAATGGCCGTATTTATGTAGGTAGCACAGAATCGAGATTATTTGTTTTTGATGAGACTACGAATGCAGGAATCAGTACGGTTGGAAACGGTCAATGGTGGCAGACTTTTGTACACGTTTTTGGTGTTGTGGCAAAAGACGGATTGGTTTTCGTAAAAGAAAAAGAAAAAAGCATAAAAGTACTTGACGCTTCTCAAATTACAGAAACAAGCGATTGGAATTTAAAACCTATTGCTAAATTGAATACTTTAAACGGATTTACAGAAGTGTATTCGTTAGATGTTTCAGACGGAAATCTGGTTGTGGCAGGAAGAGATGCAAAAAGTTACTTGTATTATGACATCGCCAACATTAAAGCCAAGGCCGCAGCTTCACTAACAACTCCTATTGAGCCGCAAAAAGTTCAGTTAGTGGATGTAAAACCTATTGCAGTATCATTCAGTAAAGATTGGGCAGTTACTTCAGAAAATGTGGGTAGTGCCTCTTATTTAAAATTGTATACTAAATCAGAATTCGTTAAAATGAATTACAACACCGTTTTAAGCGTTTCTGATATTTTAGGGCAAAATCCATTCGGAACAATTGTCGGTACAGCTCAGCTTGACGACCGTATTTTCTTATCAGATAACACCAATAAAAAAATTAGAGTAATAAAAATCAATAAATCTGTAATTGCAGAACAAAATAATTAAGATTTAAACTCAAATATTTTAAATTCCAAATTCCAAACTTCAAATTGGAGTTTGGATTTTTTTTTTGAATTGAAAATAAAACATAAAAAAAGAAATATTAAAAACCTACTAAATTGATAGGTTAATAAAAGTTTTAAAAATTTATACGTAAAAATTGAAAATAACTATTTAAATTTGCACTCGCTATGAAGAAACAGAACCAGAAAATGAATAATTATTATCGTTGCAGTATGATGTACTGTGCTGCTGTTATGGTATTTATTGATCTGGCTTATATATAAAATGATAAAATTTATTTCAAAAAGGCCTTTCAACTAATTTATGGAAGGCTTTTTTGTTTTTAAAACTCAAAAAATGATTGAATTAAAAAATGTAACCAAAACTTTTCATCAGAAAGACAAAATCGTTTCGGCTTTGTCTGATGTCTCGCTGACAGTTCCTGAAGGGAAAATTTTTGGTGTAATCGGAACTTCTGGAGCAGGAAAAAGTACACTGATTCGCTGCGTCAATTTGTTGGAAAGACCAACTTCTGGTGAAATTATTGTTGACGGTAAAGCTTTAATGCAATTATCAAATTCAGAATTGGCAATCGAAAGAAGACAAATCGGAATGATTTTTCAGCATTTCAATCTGCTTTCTTCAAGAACAGTTTTTGACAATGTTGCATTTCCGTTAGAATTGGCTGGAATTTCAAAAAGCGAAATCAAAACGCGTGTTTTAGAATTGTTGCAATTGGTTGGTTTGGCAGAAAAAGCAAACGATTATCCTGCAAGTCTTTCGGGTGGACAAAAACAAAGAGTTGCCATTGCGAGAACTTTGGCTAATAATCCGAAAGTGCTTTTGTGTGATGAAGCTACGAGCGCGCTAGATCCTGCAACAACAAGATCGATTTTAAATTTATTGAAAGACATTAACAAACGCTTGAATATTACAGTTCTGTTGATTACACACCAAATGGAAGTGGTAAAATCAATTTGTGATGAAGTAGCGGTTATCAGTCACGGAAAATTAATCGAGCAGGGAAGTGTTGGCGAAATCTTCGCAGATCCGAAACACGAATTGACAAAAGAGTTTATTGCTTCGTCTTTACATATTGATGTTCCATCGGTTTATCTGGAGAAATTGCAAAAGCAAGATAACGGAAGTTTAAATCCGTTATTGAAATTAGAAATGACAGGAAAATCGGTTAACGAACCTGTCATCTCAGAAGTTTCAAGACTTTTTGATACCGATTTCAAAATTGTAAGCGCACAAATGGATCAGGCTGGTGAAGTGAATTTTGGCGTAATGCTGATTGAACTCTCAGGAAAACGCGAAAATTACCATGCTGCGATTCAATATTTTAATTCAAAACATATTAAAACAGAAATTATAGGTTATGTCTGATTCTCTTATAGATTTATTATTAAAAGGAACATGGGAAACCATTGTTATGACTTTTGTATCGGGCTTTTTCGGTTTTTTATTAGGACTTCCAACAGGAATTTTGCTTTTCTTGACTCGTAAAAATCAGATTTTGGATCAACCCGTTTTAAATAGAACATTATCGGTTGTGGTAAATGTTTTTCGTTCCATTCCATTCATTATTTTAATCGTTTGGATGATTCCATTTACACGTGCAATCGTTGGAACTTCTATTGGTGTTAGCGCGGCTTTGGTTCCGTTAAGCATTGGTGCAGCGCCTTTTATTGCTCGTTTGGTAGAAAACAGTTTGCTAAGTCTTCCGTCAGGATTAATTGAAGCAGCAAGAGCTTTAGGAGCAACGCCATTTCAAATCGTTTACAAAGTATTATTGCCAGAAGCATTGCCGTCTTTAATTAACGCGGCTTCCATTACTTTAATCACACTTGTCGGATATTCTGCAATGGGTGGAGCTGTTGGAGCTGGAGGTTTAGGACAAGTGGGTTATCAATACGGATATATTGGTTATGATGCCGTAACAATGAATTCTGTTCTAGCTTTATTGGTAATCTTAGTATTTATAATTCAGTTTGCAGGTGACAAATTATCAAAACGATTTGATCACAGATAATCATCAATTAATAATTAACATTTTACAATTAAAAATATATGAAACTTAATATTTTAAAAACGGCTGGAGTTTTGGCTTTGGCATTAGTTTTATCAAACTGCGGAAGCGATAAAAAGAATGATCCACATTTTATTAAAGTTGGAGTTGCTTCTGGACCAGAATTAAAAGTAGCTGAAGCTGCAAAAAAAGTAGCCAAAGAAAAATACGGATTGGAAGTTGAATTGGTTTCTTTCAACGATTATGTTATTCCAAATGAAGCTTTAAGTCAAGGCGATATTGATGCGAATGCTTTTCAGCACAAACCATATTTAGACGAGCAATCAAAACAAAGAGGCTACAAATTGGCTATTATCGGAAAGACATTTGTTTATCCAATTGCTGGATATTCTAAAAAAATAAAAAGCCTTTCTGAATTGACAAATGAAAGCACAATCATTATCCCAAATGATCCAACAAACGGAGGGCGTTCATTATTGCTTTTACAGAAAAACGGATTATTAAAATTAAAAGACGGAGTTGGTTTATTGCCAAAAGTAACAGACATTGTGAGCAATCCTAAAAACTTAAAAATTTTAGAATTAGAAGCGCCTCAATTGCCTCGCGCTTTAGACGATCAAAATGTTTCTATCGCAATCATCAACAATACTTTTGCTTCTGCTGCAGGTTTAGTTCCATCGCGCGATGCGTTGTTTGTTGAAGATAAAGAATCTCCTTATGTGAATTTGGTTGTAAGCCGTGAAGACAATAAAAACGAAGAAAAAGTAAAACAGTTTTTACAAGCTTTTCAATCGCCAGAAGTTGAAAAAGTAGCTGATCAGGAATTTAAAGGCGGAGCTGTAAAAGGCTGGTAAGTTTTTAGTTATGAGTTATGAATTATGAGTTATGAGTTTCTGTAAAACAACTTATAACTCATAATTTTATAAAGTAATATTTTGATTTTATAAGGGTTACGTTTTTTGCTTGAACTAAATTTAATGTTCAATTTTAAAGCAAAAGCCATGAGATCAATTTGGACAGGTTCGGTAAGTTTTGGATTAATTAATATTCCGATAAAAATGTTTTCGGCGGTGCAAGAAAGCAGTTTGGATATGGATATGCTTGACGCGAAAGATCATGCGAATATCAAGTTCAAACGTGTTAATGAAGACACAGGAAAAGAAGTAGACTTTGCGAATATCGTGAAAGGCTACAAACTCGATGATAAATATGTCATTTTAGAAGATTCCGATTTTGAAGCCGCTGATGCGATTAAAACCAAAACAATTGATATTGAAAGTTTTGCTTTCGAAAAAGAAATCCAAAGTATTTATTACGAGCAGCCCTATTATCTCGAACCAGATAAAGGTGCGATGAATGCCTACGGATTGCTTCGTGATGCGCTTGAAGCTTCTGGAAAAGTTGGAGTTACAAGATTTGTCCTTCGAAATAAAGAAAGTCTTGCGATTTTAAAACCATACAAAAATGTCATTGTTTTAAACCGAATCCGATTTGAACAAGAAATTCGAAGCACTGCAGAATTGAAACTCCCGCCAATGTCCAAAAAGTCTACAAAAGAAATGGATATGGCCGAAAAACTAATCGATCAGCTAACAGAGAAATTTGATATTTCTGGTTTTAAAGACGAATACACTGCCAAGCTTTTAGATATTATTAAAAAGAAAGCCAAAGGAAAACCGCAAAAAGCAGCTCCAAAACTAAAAGTTGTGCACAAACAAAGCGACGATTTAATGGAAATGCTAAAAGCAAGTTTAGAAACCAAAAAGAAAAAATCTTCTTAAGCGTTTTGACTTGCTTCTAGTTTGTGAATAATCTTTTTAATATTAGCTCCTTTCGATAAAACAGGTTTCCATAAATCGCCTTTTTTCTCAAAACGTTTCAAAACATTTTTGATCGTAAATTGAGACGGATGCAATTTCTCATTTACTTCACTCCATTCTAAAGGCGTTGAAACGGTCGCTCCAGGTTTTGGACGAACAGAATAAGGCGAAGCTAAAGTTTGCCCGCGTCTGTTTTGCAGAAAGTCTATGTATAATTTATTTTTTCTCTTTTTAATGCTTCTGTCAATCGAAGTAATTTCAGGAATTCTAGAATGAACTTCTTTCGCTATTAATTCAGCTAAAATTTTAATCGAATCATAATCGTATTGCGCTCCAAGCGGAATGTAAATGTGAAGTCCAGAGGCGCCCGAAGTTTTACACAAACATTCGGTTTCTAATTCGTCTAAAACTTCTTTTACGACCAATGCAACTTGTACAACTTGTTTAAAATCGTCTTTTGCAGGATCTAAATCAATAACCAGCCAATCTGGATTGTGAATATGTTTAATCGTCGAATTCCACGGATTCATTTCTATACAGCCTAAATTGGCCATATAAAGTAACGTTTCTTTATTGTTGCAAATAAGATAATCAATATCAGCATTATTAGATTCTGAGAAGATTTTTTTGGTTTTGAGCCATTTCGGAGTTTTATCTACATCAACATCTTTTTGGTAGAAACTTGGCGAGTCAATTCCGTTCGGAAAACGATTCATAGATTCTGGACGATCCTTTAAATACGGAAGAATCAATTCTGAAACTTCATCATAATATTGAACAATTTCTCCCTTTGTAATTTTATCCTTTGGAAAATAAATTTTGTTCTGATTCGTAAGATGCAAAATCGTTTTTCCGACTTTCAAATCAAAATCATTCTCAGTTTGAATCTGCGTTTTATTTTTTGTAGCGGTCATTTCTTTTGAGTTTAGTTGTGCTGCAGTATCGTTTTTAAAAGACAAAAGAACTTCTTCCGCTTTTTTATCAATTCGTATTCCGAGATAAACAGGATGTCGCAAATGTTGATCTTGCGTCCATTCTGAAAATTTAACTTGACAGACTACTTTTGGTTTTACCCATTGAATTTTGTCGTGTATCGGAATTTTTTCGTCAAGCGGAGATTTTTCAATAAAATACGGTTCAAGTTTGGTGTACAAATCTTTTAAAACAGATTCTGTAAAACCAGTTCCGCATTTTCCAATGTATTGGAGTTTTTTGCCGTCGTATTGACCTAGAAGAATTGCTCCAAAATATTTTCTCGAATTTTTAGGCTCCGTAATCCCGATAATAATGGCTTCTTCTTCGTTTGCCGTTTTTATTTTGAGCCAATTTGAACTTCTTCGATTAACAGCATAAGTGCTGTCAGCTCTTTTAGCAATTATGCCTTCGGTTTTATTTTTAACGGCTTTTTCAAATTGTTTGATTCCGTCGCCAACGGTATGTTCAGAATAAAAAACATTTGAAAATGGATATTTATTAAAGAGAATTTTAAGCAGTTCTTTTCGTTCTAAAAGCGATAATTCGGTAATAAGATTTCCGTCCAAATTCAATAAATCAAAAACGTAGTATTTGAGATTTCCAATTCCCGTTTTCATATAGTTTTGAAGCAGTTGAAAGTCAGCTTTTCCAGCGTCATTTTCAACTACAATTTCACCATCCAAAACCACAGTGTGATCGATTTCTTTTAATTCGTCTGCAATGGATTTAAAATTAGCATTAAAAGAAAGTTCATTTCGGCTGAATAAATCAACTTGTTGCGCATTAATAACCGCAATCGTTCTGTAGCCATCGTATTTGTTTTCGAAAATCCACTCATCATCATCAAAAGGTTTTTCGCGTACGGTTGCGAGCATTGGTTTTAGAAATTCTGCTATTTCAACTTTTGGATTGGACTTTTTTTTTACTGCTTTTTTCTCTGTCGTTTTTTCTTCTGTTTTAGAATCCAATTTTTTAGATTTTTCCTCTAATTGTTCCAAACTTCTTTTAGAAATAACCGATTTATTTTTTTCTAAAATATCTTCATCAGAAGCATATTTGTCATTTTTCTTAATTAAAAGCCAAGCATTTTCCTGTTTACCATGAAGTTTAACCAATGAAAATTCGCCCTTCAGTTTTTTGCCTTTTAGAATAAAACTCAAACGTCCTTTTGCGAGATCGCTTAATAATTGTTTTTCGTCAGAAGCTGTTTTTTCATCAGAAGTATAAGTTCCGTTATCCCAAACAATCACATTTCCTGCGCCGTAATTTCCTTCAGGAATGGTGCCTTCAAAATCTTTATAACTGTACGGATGATCTTCGACCATCATGGCCAAACGTTTTACTTCCGGATCCATCGACGGACCTTTTGGCACTGCCCAACTTTTTAAAACACCGTCCATTTCTAACCTAAAATCATAATGAAGATGCGATGCAGCATGTTTCTGCACCACAAAAATCAGTTCGCTAGCCGATTTTTCGATTTTTCCTTTCGGTTCTTGAGTTTGTTTAAAATCTCTTTTTTGGTTGTATTTAGACAGTGACATAGGCTTTTACAAATATTAAAAGAGTTAGTGTAATAGAGTAGAGCGCTGTAGCGGCAACAGCAAAAATAATATGGGCAAAGAACAGTTGAATGTAATAACCTTTAAAGTCAATTGGGGGTTGATGATTGGTCATTTTAAATATAATTATCCAACTAAGTATGCCAATTACACCACTGATAACTCCTAATATAAGAGCACTGAGTGGCGAAACTGATAATATGTCCTTTACCCATACTACATAATATCCCATAACAAATAGAAAACCAATAATATAATGTATCAGCCATCCCCACGTTTTCTGAGATTTTTTTGAAAGGCTGATGTTTGTTTTTTGGAGAGCAAAACCCAATAAAACAGGTTCCTTGTACAATTCTCTAAAATTTTCTGACATAGCATAACTAAACCAAGTCATAGCCGATGTCGCTCCAATAGAAACTAAGATTAATTCTATAATAATGTAAATGTTCATTGGTACGTTTTTTTGAATTAAACTCTATTTTCAAAGTTAATTTTAAAAAGACTTTTTCTGTTATAGGATTAAAAATCCTACTTATATAATTATCAGTAAAGTATTGATTATCATTAATTTTGTAGTTCGAATATTATAATCCTTAAGTTTAATTGTATAAATTTTAAGCTAAAAAGCTGTCTAACTTTGTTGACCTATTTTTTGAGAAATGCCTCATTACAACAGTAGTTCATTGAATGATAAATTGTAAATCAACAGAAAATGAAAAATTCAAAAAAAACAAATCAAGACAATTCAGACAGCAAACAGAACGATTTAGAATATAACAAATCAAATGCTGAAAACGAATTTTTAACCACAAACCAAGGCGTTAAAATTAATGACAATAACAATTCTTTAAAGTCTGGAGAAAGAGGGCCTTCTCTTTTAGAAGATTTTATATTAAGAGAAAAAATTACCCATTTTGATCACGAAAGAATTCCAGAACGAATTGTGCATGCGAGAGGCTCTGGCGCGCACGGTTATTTTGAACTTTATGAAACAATGGAAAAATATACCAAAGCGGGCTTTTTAAATGATATAAGTACTAAAACGCCAGTTTTTGTTCGATTCTCAACCGTTGCAGGTTCAAGAGGCTCAACAGATTTAGCGCGAGATGTTCGTGGTTTTGCTGTGAAATTTTATACGCAAGAAGGTGTTTTTGATTTGGTTGGAAATAATATGCCAGTCTTTTTTATTCAAGATGCTATGAAGTTTCCTGATTTAGTTCATGCTGTAAAGGCAGAACCGCACAATGAAATTCCGCAAGCTGCTTCGGCACATGATACTTTTTGGGATTTTATTTCGCTAATGCCCGAATCCATGCACATGATTATGTGGGTAATGAGCGATAGAGCGATTCCGAGAAGTTTAAGAATGATGGAAGGTTTTGGCGTGCACACTTTTAGATTTGTGAATGACAAAAACGAGTCGCATTTTGTGAAATTTCATTGGAAACCAAAATTAGGAACACACGGAGTGGCATGGGATGAAGCACAAAAAATATCAGGAAAAAATTCAGATTTTCATAAAAAGGATTTATGGGAAGCCATAGAAGAAGGAAATTTTCCAGAATGGGAATTGGGCGTACAAATTATTCCCGAAAGCGACGAACATAAATTTGATTTCGATCTGCTTGATCCGACAAAGTTAGTTCCAGAAGAATTGGTTCCTGTAACCATAATCGGGAAAATGGTTTTGAATCGAAATACCGATAACTTTTTTGCAGAAACAGAGCAAGTTGCTTTTCATCCAGGGCATATTGTTCCCGGAATAGATTTTACAAACGATCCTTTATTGCAAGGCCGATTATTTTCGTATACTGATACGCAACTTTCAAGATTAGGAAGTCCGAATTTTCATGAAATTCCAATTAACAGAACAATTGCTCCAATGCATAACAACCAGCGAGATGGACACATGCGTCAGGAAATTGCCGTTGGTAAAGTAAGTTATCATCCAAATTCTTTGGGAGGAGGATGCCCGTTTCAAGCAAAAATGGATCAAGGCGGATTTGTGAGTTTTAACGAACGTGTAGATGCGCATAAAGTGCGAGCAAGAAGCACAAGCTTTGCAGATCATTTTAGTCAGGCAAAACTTTTTTATAACAGTCAAACGCCAATTGAGCAAGATCATATTGTGAGCGCTTTATCTTTTGAATTAGGAAAAGTTGAAACAGTTGCAATTCGAGAAAGAATGCTTGGACTTTTAAATCAAGTCGATTCGAGTTTAGCAGCAAAGGTTGGTAAAAATTTAGGGATTCCAGTTCCAAAAGATATTGAAAAACCAATTAATCACGGAGTTGGCGCAGATGATGAAGGGAAACAAGAACCGAAGAAAGCCAATCAGAATATAACTCCTTCAGACGCGTTGAGCATGCTTAAAAATCCGACTATTTCCAATACGATTGCAACACGACAGATTGCCTTCTTATGCACTGAAGGTGTAAGCGCAGATTCGATTAAAGTGATGAAAACAGCTCTGCAAAATGCAGGAGCAAAAGCCGTTATTATTGCACCACATTTAGGAACAATTGTTTCTGAAGAAGGAACAGAAATTTCGGTTGATCAAACCTATAAAATTGCGGCATCTGTACTTTTTGATGGTGTTTTTGTTCCTGCTGGAAAAGGAATTTTGGATCTTTCAAAAATTAAGGAGGTAAAGGAGTTTTTAAATGATTCGTACCATCACTGTAAATTTATTGCAGCGGAAGGTGAAGGAACTCAGATTATAAAAAATAATAGCGATATAAATAATGACCCAGGAGTTTTGTTGAGCGAAAACAATTCGGATAAAAACTTAAGCGTTTCTTTTATAAAAGCTTTAGGAAGACACCGTTTCTGGGAAAGGGAAAAAAATCTTTGATAAATAATATAAAGGCTGTCTGAGAAGACAGCCTTTATATTATAAAAAAAATTAAGTCAATTCTATTCAAACATAGCCCAAGGTTTCAACCTTGGGTACGCAATGTGGTGCTTATTCTGCATGTTCCCCAAGGTTGAAACCTTGGGCTATGTTTTAAATGCGAGCTGGGAAAAATATTTCGTTTCTCTATGTGTTTTTAAATTAGTGAAACACCTTTTCAGGTTTAGAATAACTATGTTTCCATGTGTTAAAAATTATTTCCCTAGAATAATCTCCAAACTTTCACTCAAAATAGAAATCGCTTTTTCCATTTCTTCTTTTTCTAAATGCCCGAAACCTAGGCGAGTTGCCGTAAGATTTCTGGTTTGATATAAAATGGTTTTCGGCAGAAATAATCCATGATTAGAACATTCCTTTTGAAATTGAATCAAATTAAATTGGTCCAGCCATTCAACCCAAATCGCCAATCCTCGAGGCGGAACCTTAAATTTGATTTTGCCTTTTAATTTTTCATTTAAAACAGAAACAAAATAATCGCGGCGTTCTTTATAAATTTTTTTATTCTTTTTAGAAAGTCGATGCACTTCGCCTTCGGTAATCCATTCTGTTAAAACTTGCTCTTTTAGAACGTCGATTCTAGGCTCGAGAATGTTTTGATGTTTTTCGAGTTCTTTAATAAATTCCGCAGGAGCGGCAACAAATCCGTAACTAAATCCAGAAGGAAGCGATCTCCCAAAAGAACCGATATAAACCACTTTCTGATTCGAATCAAAAGCGGCTAAAGGCAAAACGGGATTGTTATCGTAATGAAAATCAAAATCGTAATCGTCTTCCAGAATCACAAATCCGTATTGATTGGCCAATTCCAGAACTTCGATTCTTTTTTTCGCGCTAAGCGAAATTGTGGTCGGATAATGATAATTGGAGGTTAAATATAAAACTCGAATTTTGGTCGTTTCGCAGATTTCTTTCAATCTTTTAGTATCGATTCCGTCTTCATTTACAGGAATCGAAATAATTTGTGCGCCCGTATTCGTCAGTGTCATATTCGACATATAATAACCTGGTGAAGCTACAACAACTTTATCATTTGGAGCAATC
Organism: Flavobacterium sp. B167r; assembly: GCF_056824315.1. Lineage (NCBI taxonomy): Bacteria > Pseudomonadati > Bacteroidota > Flavobacteriia > Flavobacteriales > Flavobacteriaceae > Flavobacterium > Flavobacterium sp. B167r. The sequence goes on along the minus strand of NZ_CP124859.1, from coordinate 5,140,272 downwards.
AATACTTTGGTAACCAAATACAAAGCGATTTCGTGACTGCTTGTGGTAAGCAAATTTGAAGTTGAAATTCGAATTCCACGAGTAAGATTGAGATAATTAGAAAAATGAGTTTTAAAATTTGAATGCGAACGCAATTCTATCTGTTCGTAGGTTTTAGACGTTTTTCTTCTTTTTAATTTCGAAACATATAATCGAGCCAAAACATCGGTTTGAACCAATCGTAAATCGGGCATTCCGTCATTAAATTGATGAGGAAGATTGCTAATTTCTATCGGATTTTCGAGAATAGTAGAACGCTGAAAACTAAATCCTATATTTCCTTCAGATGAATTTTGTTCTTTTGAAATCGTAAATTCAGCTTTATTTTTTTGTTTTTGCTGCGATAAAATAAAAGTTCCTTTGTTCGGAAGTGTTTCGATCCAGCCTTGAGATTCTAAATCTTGAAAAGCCTTAATTAAAGTATTTCGGTTAACAGATAGTACTTTACATAAAATTCGAGTGCCAGGAAGTTTGGTGCCTTCAGGAAGAAAACCCGTTTGTATCGCTTTGATAAACTCAAAAACAATCTGCAGATATATTGCAGTGCTTTCTTCTGGTTTAAGCTGAATAAAGCTTTTAAAAGGAATTTCAACCGGACTATCCATAATTCGAAACTGATGCTTTTGATTAGTACGGCAAGATACTGCTTTTCTCAAAATTTTTAGAAAAAAGAAAAGCAACTCTATTTTATACAAGTATCAGAATCATAACTAACAAACAATTACGTTAGTCCAGCTGAAATTATTTTTTATCAGAAAAAAACATTCCTTAGGAATGTCTCATAGGTAGATTAAATTTGAAATTGTGGTTATCGTTCCGTTAGGAACGTTTGACTAATAAAATATTATCCCATTTCTATAAAATCAGGTGTTCCTACGGAACACAATGCAAAACGATATTTTTTTTCTACCGACCAGATATTCCTACGGAATATTAGACTTTAAAAATCAGTTTCTTTTTGTAGAAAATCCATAAAATGAAAGACCAGAAAACGGCGTAAGACAAAGCATAAGCCAATGAAGCATTCAACGGATTTTCAAAATATGGTACAATTCCGTGATTATAAATATAAGCTAGAAGACCGATTTCTTCTCCAGCAGTTTCTGGATCGGCAACTTTTATAGAACTTAAAACTCTCGGAATTATTCCAGAAAAGAAAAATACAATCATTGGATTTACACCCCAAATCAAGAATAATTTTGTCCATTTTTTATGGCCTTTAATATCAATTATAAAATACAAGAGCGTTAAACAGATTGTCGCAATTCCAGCTGTATATAAAACATAAGAACTTGTCCAAAGCGATTTGTTGATCGGGAAGAAGGTGCTCCAAATTAAACCTCCGATTACTAAAACAACTCCTGCAATAGCTGTCTTTTTCACTATTTCAATTTTATCTATTGAAAGATTTAAAAGCTGACCAATATACATTCCTAAAATCCCTGTTCCGATGGCTGGGAACGTACTCAAAATTCCCTCTGGATCCCAAGTTTTAGACGATGCCCATAAATGACCGTTTAAAAGTGTATCGTCTATCCAAGCGGCTAAATTGGTTCCTTTATCGAAATTCGCAGGACCAAATCCAGGAACGGGAACAAAAGCCATTAAAAGCCAATATCCGATTAAAAGTGTGGCTAAAACTAAAAGCTGAGTTTTTAAATTGGTTTTTAAATACAAAATAGAAGTAAAGAAATACACAATGGCAATTCGCTGTAAAACACCTGGAATTCTAGTGTCTTCAAAATGCTCTAATCCGCTAAATGATAAACCGATAAGTATTAAAAAGATTCCAACTGCAAGAATGGTTTTCACTTTCATCGAGAAGTTTCCTAAAAGCGCATAAGCAACGGCAAAAGCAATAAATAATCGTACTATTAATAACGGAATTCCTTCTAAATCAAATAAATGAATTCGGCTGAAAACACTTAAAAACAATCCTAAGCAGAAAATTCGAAGCGAACGAACTAAGATTTTATTAAAAACAGTTCCGTCAAAATGTTTTACTGGCATTGCAAACGGAATTGCAGTTCCCATTATAAAAATAAAAAACGGGAAAACTAGGTCTGTAGGCGTGCAACCATGCCATTCGGCGTGTTCTAGGGGCGGATAAATAGAAGACCAGCTTCCCGGATTATTTACAATCGTCATTAAGAAAATGGTAAATCCTCTAAAGACATCTAGTGAGGTTAAACGTTCTTTTGTCATTGGTTTTGGTTTTTTAGATAGTTAGTTTTTTAAGAAGAAAGAAGCAAGAGGAAAGACTTTTGACGCTTTGCTTTCATATTATTTTATAATTGCGTTTTGAATTATTTGCTGAATTTCTTCTCTGATTTTTCCTTTGGCTAATTTATTTTCGTCGTTCACTACTTCTGGATAGGTTCGGTTTGAAAGAAAAACATACACAATTTCGGTTTCTGGATCTGCCCAAGCCATATTTCCTGTAAAACCAGTGTGACCGAAACTAGATTCTGAAACGCAATCGCAAGTTGGTCCGCCTTTGTGGACTCTTTTATCAAATCCTAAACCTCTCAAAACGCCTTGATCTTTGTAATAACAAGTATTAAAAGCATCAAAAGTTTCTGGAGAAAAGTATTGAATTCCGCCGTAATTTCCTTTTTGTAAAAACAGCTGCATCATTTTGGCAACATCCATACTGTTAGAAAAAATTCCTGCGTGACCTGCAACTCCGCCTTCCATCGCTGCGGCCATATCGTGAACATAACCTTGAATTACTTGATGTCTGAAATAATTATCAACTTCAGTTGGAGCAATATTACTTTTGTCAAATTTCTCTAGCGGATTGTAAAGCGTATTCGTCATTCCTAGTGTGTTGTAGAAATTTTCTTTGCTTAAATCTTCCAACTTTTTATGTGTTTTTCTTTCTAAATATTCCTTTAGAATGATAAAAGTAAAATCGCTGTATTTGTATTCTTTTTTTAGAGAAACAGGACTTTCAGCAATGATTTTCATAATCGTGTCATGATAATCATTTCGGATGTAAAGATTCTTGGCAACTTTCGTTGTGAAATCGGGACCAGCTATTTTTCTATAATATTTTTCAGAAGGTTGATTTTTACTATCTAAAGTTGATTTATAAAACGGAATCCAAGCTTGAAGTCCGGCGTAATGGTTAAGTAAATCTTTGAAAGTGATATTTTCTTTGTTTGTTTTAGCAAAAAAAGGCAACATGTCTTTTAGCTTCGTATCTAGTTCTACTTTATTTTTATCATACAATTGCATAACATTTGGCAAAGTCGAAATCATTTTTGAAATTGAAGCAACGTCATACAAATCTGTATTAGCAACTTTTTTCCCGTTGTCATAAGTTTGTGCTCCGTACGATTTTTGAAAAATCACATTTCCTTTTCGGGCTACTAAAACCTGCATCCCTGGAGCCATTTTCCCATCGATTGCTTTTTGTGCCACAGCATCTATTTTAGATAAAATGGCTGAATTCATATTTACATTTTCTGGAGCTGTAAACGCTAAACGATTTAGTTTATCGGTCGTTAAACCATCATTTACATGAAAAGAATTATTAATTGAAACAGGCAATTTTCCTTTAGCATCGATTGCTCCAAAAAGCAATTCAGCCGAAACCACTTGACTAATATCTGAGTTTTGATAGGAAACGACCAATCCTTCAATATCATCAAAATTTTTAATTGAAAGTAATGAATACGGTTTTGCAAAAATGTCTAAAATGACTTTGTTTTGTTTTGCAATTTCTTTCAGCCAAAGCATTTCTTGAAGCGTGAATTCTTGTTTTTCCCAAGGTTTATTTACTTTGTGAAAACTGATAATTACCTTGTCGAATTTTCTTAATTCTTTATTCAGACTATCAAGATTGGTGTCTTTAACTTCTGTAATATTGGTATATTTTTTTAAAGTCGAAACGAAAGTGCTGTTGGTGTCTTCACCCAATTTTATGTATGCAATTTTTTCGCTTAAATCTTTTATCGGAAGGATTTCTTTTTCATTTTTTAAAACCGTAATGGCATTTTCATACAATTTATAATGAAGCGCATCATTTTGCGACGGATTTAAATCTTCAACCAAATTATTCAAATCAATTGGCTTGTATTTATTTAATCCCGCTTTGTATTTGAAATGCAATATTTTTTTTACCGAATGCGCTAATCTTTCTTCTGTAATTACATTTTCATTGTAAGCGGTTTCTAGTTTCTGAAAAGCAACAGGAACATTATCTGGACAAAGTAAAATATCGTTTCCAGCCAAAAGAACTGCAATTTCCAAATCGCCAGGACTTTTAAAATTAGCAGCGCCTTTCATAGCTAAACCATCAGTAAAAATCAATCCGTTGAAACCTAATTCTTTCTGGAGAAGGTTTGTAACTACATTATAAGAAGCCGAAGAAGGGCAATTTGGCTCTGATTCTAAACTTGGAATATTTAGATGCGCAACCATTACAGAAGCCAAACCTTCGTCGAATAATTTTTTGTACGGATATAATTCGACTAACTCTAGACGTTCTTTAGAAAAATCAACGGTTGGTAAAGCTTTATGTGAATCGGTTGAGGTATCGCCGTGTCCGGGAAAATGTTTTCCGGTACAGAAAACGCCATTTCCTTGAATTCCTTTCATTAAAGCAAGCGCTTTTTCGGTTACATTTATTTTATCTTCACCAAAAGAACGGTTTCCAATAATTGGATTTTTAGGATTGGTATTAATATCTAAAACAGGAGCAAAGTTGAAATGAACGCCGATTCTTTTGTTTTCGGAAGCCATATTTCTTCCCACTTTTTCAATTAGACTCAAATCTTGAATCGCACCCAAAGTCATGTTCCAAGGATAACGATAAGTTGAATCTAAACGCATGGCTAATCCCCATTCTGCATCGATTCCAATCATTAAAGGCACTTTTGCTTTTGACTGATATAAATTGGTCAATTTCGCTTGACGAACTGGCCCTCCTTGAAAGAAAATTAAGTTTCCGATTTTGTAATCTGTAATCAGTTTGCTGATTTCTTTAACATGTACCGAATCTTTGTTCGAATAAGCAGAAACCATAAACAATTGACCAATTTTTTCTTGAACCGTCATTTTGTTGTAAATGCTGTCAACCCAAGCTGTTTCTTTATCTGAATCTTTAAAGAAAGTTTTTTTCTCAGCAACATTTTTTTGAACGTAAGTAACGGTGTCTTTCAAAGGAATGTCTTTGGTAGCGTCAGTTACGCTGTTTTTTTTAGTAGCACAATTGGTAATTAAAAATATAAAAGAGGCGTATAAACTAATTTTTATGAATGAATTTTTCATGCGATTTTTTTTAAAATCAATTTGAATTTAACGCATTAAAAACAAATTGATTAATCAATATTGATAAGCTGATTAGAAGCTTATTTTGTCGCTCCTTTTTGAGCTTGTAATAAATAATCCTAAATACGTTATTAATCCGTTTAGCACGATTAATTCGTTATCAAAAACATATCCTGCAAATAATAGTTTCGAATTTTCATTAATTAAATAAGTGAAAAATGGAGACAATAAACAGATTATTGGAACTAGTTTGTCGTGCACATTTCTAGATTTTTGGAACAAACCAAAAGCGTATAATCCTAATAATGGTCCGTAAGTGTAAGACGCTACTTTGAAGATCATTCCAACCACTGAACTGTCGTTGATTGTATTGAAAACAATTATCACAAAGAAAATTAATATAGAAAAACTAATATGGACTAAATGTCTGGTTCTAACCGTATTTTTTTTAGTGTTTTCCGCTTTATCCATTCCTAAAAAGTCAACGCAGAAAGAAGTTGTTAAAGCCGTTAAAGCTGAATCTGTAGTTGCAAAAGTTGCCGCAATAATTCCTAATAAGAATACAATTGCCGGAACAAGAGCTAAATGATTTAAAGCAATTTCAGGGAAAAGCAAATCGGTTCTTGGTTTTCCTGTCACCAAATCGGTTGGGATTGCGATTCCGTTTTTGTTTGCGTAGATGTATAAAAGTGCTCCAACACTCAAAAAGAAAATATTGATGATCACAAAAATCCCTGTAAAAGTGAACATGTTTTTTTGCGCTTCGCCAATGTTTTTACAGCTCAGGTTTTTTTGCATTAAATCCTGATCTAAACCTGTCATGGCAATGGTTACAAACATTCCTCCTAAAATTTGTTTTATGAAATGGAATTTACTTCCCATGAAATCATCAAAGAAAAAGATCTTAGAATAGTTGCTATTTTTTACTTCTTCAAATGCGCTGATGGCACTTAAATCCATTCGATCACAAATAAAATAAATGGTTAAGAAAACAGAAGTAACCAAGAAGAAAGTTTGTAAAGTATCCGTAATAATAATCGTTTTTAATCCGCCTCTGTAGGTGTAAGAGAAAATTAGCAATAGCGAAATCAAAACGGTAAAAGCAAACGGAATATGATAAAAATCGAATACAAAACGCTGTAAAACAATGACAACCAAATAAAGTCTAAATGCCGAGCTAATCGTTCTGCTAATCAGGAAAATAGAAGCCGCCGTTTTATAGCTGAAAATACCCATTCTGTGTTCGATATAACTATAAATTGAAGTCAGATTCATTCTATAGTACAATGGCAATAATAATTTTGTAATAACAATAAAACCCAATGCATTACCCAAAACAAACTGAAAATATTTAAATTGTTCTCCGCTGGCAGCGCCAACTTCTCCTGGAACCGAAATAAAAGTCACTCCAGAAAGTGCCGTTCCAATCATTCCGAAAGCAACTAAATACCATTTTGAATTTTTATTTGCGGTAAAAAAAGCTTCGTTTCCGCTGTCTTTCTTGCTCACTCGGTGCGAGATATAGAATAATGTTCCGAAATAAATTATAATTAATAGAAGAATGGTGCTTGGTGTCATTTTATAATTTGGTAGTTTTTTGGTTTTTTATAAATAATTCAGATCAAGATTTTTTAATTGACCTGACAAATTTTACTCTATCAGGCCAGTGTTAAAACTCCAAAAAATGAATTTATTCAGCTTTTGAATTTGTATAAATCTATAAAAGATTTTAATAGGGAGGTTTATATTTTTTGGTTTTTGCTGTGCGCCAATAAAACAGCTCTAACGCTCTTGTGTTTATGCAATAATTCTTCGGCTACATCATGTTCTATTTCAAGTTCTTCAACGATCATTTTAATGGCGCGTTTTACTAACTTTTCGTTAGACAATTGCATGTCAACCATTTTATTACCTTTTACTTTTCCAAGTTTGATCATTACCGAAGTAGAAATCATGTTCAAAGTAAGTTTTTGAGCCGTTCCTGCTTTCATTCTCGTACTTCCGGTTAAGAATTCTGGCCCGACAATTAATTCGATAGGATAATCGGCTTCTTGAGCAATAAGTCCGTTGCTGATGCAAGAAATACTTCCTGTTTTGATATTGTGTTCTTTCGCTTTTTTTAGCGCTCCTAAAACATAAGGAGTGTTTCCAGAAGCCGCAATTCCGATAATCATATCCAAACTAGAAATTTCAAATTTGGCTAAATCTTTCCAAGCTTGTTCTGTATCGTCTTCGGCATTTTCAACTGCTTTTCTAATCGCAGTGTCTCCACCTGCAATAATTCCGATAATCATATCATGAGGAACACCAAAAGTAGGAGGACATTCTGATGCGTCTAAAATCCCGATTCTTCCAGAAGTTCCTGCTCCGATATAAAATAATCGACCGCCCAATTGCATTTTTTTTACAATTGCTTTAACCAGTTTTTCTATTTTAGGAATCTGTTCTTCTATAATTTGCGGAACTTTTTTGTCTTCTGTATTGATGTTGGTAAGAAGTTCTTTCACGCTCATTTGATCCAAGTCTTTGTACAAAGATTCTTGTTCCGTTTCGGGATTTTTATTTTTCATTTTTCTTTTTTTTTTGATTTTGATTTTTCACGCAGATTTAAAAAGATTAAAGCAGATTAAAATGATTTTTTATTTGCTAAACTAAATTATTTAAACACATACAAGTACAATCTGTTAGTTGGAAAAATATATTTTTAATCGATCCATCTGCTTAGATTTAATCTGCGTGAAATACTTTTGCATTGAATTTTAAATAGATTTTAAAATTATGAAGCAAAGTCTAAACAGATTTATAAATCAGATATTTTGTTCGCATTGTTTTGAAAGTTTCAAGGTCTTTCTGCCATGTTTTTCTGATCTCACTTTCAGAAACGCCACTTTCAATTTGCTGTTGTAATTTTTTTGTTCCTGTGAGTTTGGTGAAAAAAGCATTGAAGAATTTCGTTTTATCGCTGGTGTTTTGATAAGCTTTGATAAGCCATTTCAATTCTAATTGTTTTAGTTTTGGATAAGCTGTTAAATCTTCACCAAAACATTCTTTTCCATTATATAAAGGATCTTTTGCACCAAAGTTAGGTTTTGGCGTAAAGCTGAAATTAGTTTTAGTTAAATAAGGAGAGCCATAAATTTGAAATTGTTTTTCGGTTCCGCGTCCCATGCTTACATTTGTTCCTTCAAAAAGGCATAAGCTGGCGTATAAATTTATCGATTGATCGTTGGGTAAGTTTGGAGAGGGTTTTACCAATAAACTATAAGGCATTGTTCTTTTATAATCCAAACAAGGAATTACAGTTAGTTTGCATTGAGTACCATCTTTCAGCCATTTTTCTCCATTTATCATTTGTGCATATTCACCAATTGTCATTCCGTGAAGGAGCGGAATCTGGTGCATGCCGACAAAACTTGTAAATTCTTTTTCTAAAAGAGGTCCGTCTACAATAGAACCATTAGGATTTGGTCGGTCAAAAACAATAAGCGGAATATTGTTTTCTGCACAAGCTTCCATTACATAATGCAAGGAAGAAATGTAAGTGTAGAATCTTGCACCAACATCTTGAAGGTCAAAAATCATGACGTCAAGACCAGATAACTGCGCTGGTTTTGGTTTTTTGTTATCGCCGTAAAGTGAAATAATAGGCAAACCGGTTTTAGGATCTTTACCATCAACGATATGTTCTCCTGCATCGGCTGTTCCTCTAAATCCGTGTTCTGGGGCAAAAATAGTCTGAACCGCAATTTTTTTCTCCAAAAGGAAATCAACCACATGAGTTTTGTTGGTTAAAATTCCAGTTTGGTTGGTTACTATTCCGACTTTTTTATCTTTTAAAAGCGGAAGGTATTTTTCGTAATTGTCGGCTCCGGTTTTTATTACAGCGTAATTGAAAGCTGCGGAATTATTGATTTCAATTGATCGATTTTCTGCCGAATAAGTTGGTGCACAGAATAGAAATGCTGCAACAAAAGTACTTTTTGCTATAAATTTTATCATTTTAAATACAGTTATTAGTTAAAGACAAAATGGACTAATAAAATTAAGATTTTATCCGAGTATATGAATGTTTAAGTGTAGATTGAGGAAATCTAAAAACTAAGTTTTGAAAGCCTGATTTTTTCAAGATGAAATTTTATTTGGTCTTTTTATCAGTCACTATGTGTTTAAAAAGAGTGTTTTTAAAATACTGCCTCTAAAATTTCTTATTTCAGAGGCAGTTGTATTAAAGATTGGTTTTCAGTTTTTAACGAATTACCAGCCTGGGTTTTGTTTTAATTCTACACCTTGAGCTTTGTACAAATCTATGTCGTTTGTTGGAACGTTCATTAAATAATGTTTAGGCTCGAAAGTTCTTGTGCTTGCAGGATATATTTTTACATATCCATTTCCGTCAACTACAGTTTGAGAACCTACTGGAGTGCCAATTCTAGCACCAAGATTTACGTCAGGGTTTTTATTAGTATCTAAATAATCTCCTTTTTTCCAACGATAGATATCAGCTTGTCTTAAAGTGGTCCAGCTCATAAATTCGATTTGACGCTCGCGACGAACTTCCCATATTAATGGATTAACAACACCAGAAAGTTGTTCTAATGAAGAGGTTCTTCTTGGGTCATTAATTTGAACTCCATTAGCAGAAGCATTTATTCCGTCTGTAGTCAAAGGAGCGATTCCTGCACGTGCACGAACTTTATTGATTGACAAATCTAGATCGCTGTTTGTTGCGTTTCCTAATTCAGCACAAGCTTCAGCATAATTCAAATACACTTCACTTAAAGTAAATAATGGAGCATCAGTATAGTTACGCCCTCCAGTAGTTACATCTGGACCTGTTGTAGCAGGGTTGTTGTACAATTCAAACACATATCCTGACATGGAAACTAAAGCTGCTGTACCAAAAGGTTTTCCTTTATAACCATAATTTGCCGGATTTACTGTTTTAGCAAAACGAGGATCTCTGTTTGCAAATGTTTTTGCAGCGGTGTCATCACCAGTAAATTGGCTGTTTCCTGCTTGCTGAATTGGCAATCCGTTTGTTGTTACATAACTGTCAGCAGCCCATTTTGTTAAACCATACTGAATCGTTGATGTATTCGTATAGTTTTGAAGAGAGTGCATCAATACGTTTGTTAAATAACGTTTTGCTAATATCACTTCTGAGTTTCCAAGTAATTCAACAGAATTGTAAAGTCCTTTCCAATCGGCATTTAATTTGTAGCTTGGATTGTTCATGATCATCAACGAAGACGCTTTTGCTTTGTTAAGGTAAACGCTTCCGTCCTGTCCTAAATGGTATTTTCTGAAAGTTCCTTCATAAAGGCAAGCATTACTTAAAGCAGCATAAGCTGTGTATTTGTTTGCGGTAGCATTTCTATCATCGTTTGGAAGCATTAAATCGGCTGCTTCTTGAAGTTCTGCAATTACTTTATCCATAATTTCAGCTCTTGGTTTTGCAGGAGCATAAACTTCTGCATCGCCTTGCGCTAAATATTTATCTGTATAAGGCACATCTCCAAATTTCTGCACTAAACGGAAATACGTATACGCTCTAAAAAACTTAGCAACTCCTATATAGTGGTTCTTTTTTTCAGTCGACATATTTACTGTCGGAATTTTTTCTAGCATCAAATTGCAACGGCGGATAAGCGTGTAATATTCATTCCAAGAATAAACATTCGTAGTTGCAGCAGTAACTGGCATTTGATAGAAAGTAAAAGCAGACAAGTTATCATCTACTCTATAATCGCTTCCATGATAGTAGAAAAAAGAAAGTCCGATTGTCGTTCCGTTTCCGTAACCATAAAAAGTGTCATAGTTAAGCCATGAAAAGGTTTTCACGTTGTCTTCTGACTGCCAAAAGTTATCGTTTGTAAATTTATCTGCAGGATCATCAGTAAGATAATCGGAACAGCTAACTGCGCTTCCTGCTAGTAAAGCAGTTGCAAACATTAGCAGAAATTTAGATTTTATATTGTATTTTTTCATTGTATAAGTTTTGAATAGTTAGAGATTAGAAAGCGATATCAACACCAACTGACCAAGTTTTAGTGTAAGGATAAGCTCTTCCCCAGAAAACTTCTGTTTCGTCAATTTCTGGATCTACAGGTAGACGTTTGTCTTTCCAAGTTGCAATATTTTCACCAGAAGTATATAATCTTACTTTTTCTAATCCTGCTTTTTTCACAAGATCTGCTGGTAAATTATATCCGATCGTAAAGTTTTTTAGGCGGAAATAAGACATGTCTAATAAATATCTTGTTGAAGTAACAAAGTTATTTTGTCCGTTTGTACCAGAACCAAATGTATTCGCTTCATTTCCATAATATGGATTTGGGAAATAAGCTCCTGTATTTTCTGGAGTCCAGTAATCTGCTTGGTTAGCGTACATTTGCTGAGGTGCACGATAGAAAGGCAAAACAGCATCAGAAGCAGCCCAGTAATCACGTTTTCCAACTCCTTGGAAGAAAGTCGAAATATCAAATCCGCGGAATTTTCCACCTAATGTAATACCATATCTGTAACGAGGTGTTGAGTTACCAATTTTTTTCAAATCTCCGTGATCATCAGCAGTTCCAGCTCCACGAGTAATTGCTCCGTCTCCGTCTACATCTACGTAGTGAACGTCTCCAGCTCCGTATTTAAAGTTACCGCCCATTGTTTTAGAGTAGTCAACGCCATTTACCGTTTTACCATTATTTGTAATTACGTCATCAGCTTGAAGAAGTCTATCACTCGTTAATCCCCAGATTTGACCAATTTCGAAACCATCATAGTAAGGTTTTGTATCTGTAGTAACTAAAGCTAACAATTTAGAAGAGTTATTCCATTTTGTAATAACTGATTTAGAATCAGATAAAGCAAGGTCAACAAAAACAGAAGCCGTTTCGCTTAAATTTTTATTAAAGTTTAAAGAAAGCTCCCAACCTTTAGTTCTCATGTTTCCTGAGTTAGTCTGTGCAGAAGTCTGACCGAATGAACCCGGAAGTGTTATACCAGGAGCAAGCATTCCTTTTGTATCACGTTGGTACCAGTCGAAAGAAGCACCAAGCATATCAAGTATTTTAATATCGATACCAACATCTTTAGTCATTACTTTTTCCCAAGTTAAGGCAGGATCTACGTTAGTTGGCAAGTTTGTAGAAGGAGGAATAGTAGCCCCACTATTAATCCAAGAAGGGTTTTTAGCTGTCATGATCGATAAGAAAGCATTGTTTCCAACGTTTTGGTTTCCGATAGATCCAATAGAACCACGCAATTTAAGGTCGTTTAACCAACCGCGAGTTCCTTCCATAAATTTCTCGTTAACAATTTTGTATCCTACAGAAGCAGAAGGGAAGAATCCCCATTGTTCGTTTGTTGGAAATCTTGAAGAACCATCATAACGAGCATTAAGTTCTACTAAATAAATTCCGTTATAATCATAGTTGATACGACCAAAGAAACCTGCAATTGAGTACTCAGTTACAGTTGGGTTTAAATCTGTATTTGTAGCTCCACCAACAAATTGCTCACCAACTGCAAGGTTAAATTCTGGTTTAGATTTGTCTAAAAGTGTATTTCTTCTTGCATAATTACGAGAGAAATTTTGCCACTCAGAGTTGAAACCAGCTAAGAATTTGAAATTATGCTTGTCAAATTGTTTTTTATAGTTACCATAAATATTCACAACATTTGTAGTCGACTCCGATTTTGATTGTCCAACAAAATCATTTCCTGTTTCAAGAGTTGCAGGAGTAGCAGTCTGAATTGTAGTAGCATCGTAAGGCATTGCAGACCAGCTGTCCCATGCTAAGAATTTACCACCATTCTGTTTTCTGTTGTAATATTCGTTTACACTACTTATTTCTGTAATAAGATTTAAATCTTTAGTAATATCTGCTGTAAATTTAGCACTTACCCTTGTGTTGCGTTTGTTATTTTCATTTCTAGAAGCATTGGATAAATATCCTCCAGCTGTACGGAAATTATATCCTCTGTAAGTTCCAAAATTCGGGAAATATTGCCCCCAACGAAGTGCATAACCAAAATAACCTCCATAACTTGTGTCATCAGTTCCAGAACCACCATAATAGTTAAACGGCTGATCATAAGAACTGTTGATTGTCATTACTTTAAAATCTCCAGTAAGCCAATCTGCTAATTTTGTTGTAAAACCTAAATTGATGTTGATTCTCTGTCTTTTTTCTTGGTTAACTCTCAACATACCGTCTTGGTTGGTAAGACCAAACGAAGCGAAGAATGAACTTTTATCTCCTAAATTTCCTTGTGCAGAAATGTTGTGAGTTGTTTGCAATGCATTGCTAGCATACAATTCTTTATTAGCATCCCAAACTCTGTAGAAGTAAGGTGTACCATTTTTTATTTCCCAATCTTCTCCATAAACCATCTCACGGCTAGTACGATTGTTTGCGTATTTCTCTTTCCAGTTTTTAATTCCGTCTAACAAAATGCTATAGTTCTGGCCAAAAATCTCTGGCGTAGCACCGTCAGTTCTTGTTCCGGCTGCAATTAATCCCGGAATTTCTTCTGTTGGATCTAAGAATTTAAGTGTAGAAATTGGGTTGGTAAAAGCAGTATTGGCAGAATAAGAAAATCTCACTTTTCCTTCGCCTGTTTTTCCTCCTTTTGTAGTAATAAGAACAACACCAAAAGCGGCACGAGCACCATAAATAGACGCAGAAGCTGCATCTTTAAGTACAGACATCGTTGCGATATCATTTGGATTGATTAATGATAAGTCTGTCGGAACACCATCGACTAATATTAAAGGATCGTCAGAACCATTAATTGTACCTGCTCCACGAATGTTGATTTTTGCAGCACGGTTGATATTTCCTGAATTGAAATTAATATTAACACCTGGCGTAGTACCTTGTAAAGCTCTACTAACATCAGTTAAAGGTCTGCTGCCGATTGTTTTAGCAACGTCAATATTGGCAACGGCACCTGTTAGATTTGCTTTTTTCTGAGAAGCAAAACCTACAACAACTACTTCGTCAAGTTTCGAAGTACTTTCTATAAGGCCAACATTTATTTTCTGCTGGCTTTCTACTTTAATTGATTGGGTTTCGTAGCCCATATAACTAAAGCTTAGAGTTCGTCCCTGCGCTGCAGAAATGCTGTAGTTTCCATCAAAGTCAGTTGTTGTGCCGTTATTTGTTCCTTGAATAACGACGCTGACTCCGGGAATTGGAATTCCGTCTGATTTGCTTTTTACTGTTCCAGTAACTGTTTTTGCTTGTCCAAATGCTGTTTGAATGCACAAAAACAACACTGAAATAAAGAGTAACTTTTTCATGATTAATCTGGTTTTTTATGGTTGTTGTTGAGCAAATATATTTAATTATTGCATATAAATGCGTTATTTTGAATTTATTTTCTAAAATAGTTTTGAATAACGCAAAAAAACGCAAGTTTTGCAGAAAAATATTTATCTGATTTGTTTTTAAAATTTAACTAATGCATGATTTTGCAGTTTTAAGGCTCTTTTCTGATATAGATTGAAATATTTGATATATTTGTCATGAACTTTAACTTTTTTAAAAAAGATGCTGAAAGCCGAAAGACATAAATACATAATGACTAAGCTTATTGAAGACCAAAAAGTTGTTACAACAGATTTAGCCTTGGCTCTCGATTTGTCAGAAGATACTATAAGAAGAGATTTGAACGAATTGGATAGTAAAAACCAGTTAGAGAAGGTGTATGGCGGAGCAGTTCAAGTTAAAGAAAAACCTGCAAATGTATTTGACATTGCGATAACTGCAGAAGAACAGAAAAAGCAAATCGTTTCAAAAGCACTGTCCTTACTTCATGACGATCAGGTTATTATAATGAGTGGTGGAAGCACAAATTTGGTTTTTGCAAAGCTAATTCCTGCCGATTTAAAGGCTACAATATATACTTATAGTCTGCCAATTGCTATGCAATTGTCTCAACACCCAAATATCGATCTAATATTTATTGGTGGTAAAATGCAGAAAAATGCAATGGTTACAATTGGTATGGATGTGATTCAGGTCGTGTCTAAAATTAAAGCGGATATTTGTTTTATCGGTGCCAGCAGCATTAATATAAAACAAGGATTGACTGAAGTTGGTTATGAAATATCGATAGTCAAAAAAGCAATGATAGAAGCTTCTGATAGAGTAGTTTCGATGTTTTCCTCTGATAAATTAAATACAAAAATGCCCCATGGCGTTTGTGATCTTACACAGCTGGATACGATTGTAACCGAATTAGATCCTGAGGATAATAGATTGGAAGAATATAAAAAATCTGGGGTTTTTATTTTATAATAAGAACTTTTTTTAAATTAAAATTGCATGTTGTTGCGTTTTTGTAATTTTATTGTGTTAAAAAACGCAAAATAATGTATTTATATGTTTTTTGTATCTATATTTGTTAAAACTAATTTGTATTAGCTAAATATATTTGTGAAAAACATTATTTCAGTTGCCTACTATTTTTTGGTGCATTTGAAGAAGTTCTAACGCTTCAGTTGATGTTTTAATATCTATACATTTCTAATAAGATATAAAATTGTATCGTTTTTGCCGACAAGTTTTTTTAAGCGAATGCAGAAATGGAACATTTATTAAAAAACCAAAAGCCACAGAACCAATTAAATGTCCGATTCTCTTCAACTACAAGAATTAGAAAATTCCTTAGAAGGAAAACTTTTTTATGATGAACTTCATAAAAAAATATATGCCACAGATGCCTCTGCTTATAGAATTATGCCGCTTGCTGTGGCGATTCCGAAATCAGAAAATGATATTGTAAATATTATTCGTTTTGCTTCAAAAAATAAAATTTCAATAACGCCTAGAACAGCAGGAACTTCTCTCGCTGGTCAAACCGTAGGAAGCGGAATCATTGTTGATGTTTCGAAACATTTCAATAAAATTATTGCTTTTGATCCAAAAAATAAAACCATAACAGTTCAGCCTGGAGTTATTCGCGACGAACTGAATTTATATTTAAAACCGCACGGCTTATTTTTTTCTCCAACAACATCAACAACCAATAGATGTATGATTGGCGGAATGGTTGGAAATAATTCGTCGGGAACAACTTCAATTCGTTACGGAGTTACCCGAGATAAAATTGTAGAAATAAAAGCAGTTTTAAGCGACGGAAGTCTCGCCGTTTTTAAAGATTTGACTTCTGAAGAATTCATTGAGAAGACAAAAGGTGATTCTTTAGAAAATAAAATCTACAAAACGATTTTCGAAGAACTTTCAAACAAAGAAAATCAAGAAGAAATCTTAAGAGAATTTCCGAAACCAGAAATTCACCGAAGAAATACAGGTTATGCGATTGATACTTTGTTGAAATCAGAACTTTTTTCGGGAACAGAAAATACCATCAATTTAGGGAAATTGCTTTGCGGAAGCGAAGGGACTTTGGCATTCACAACAGAAGTTACTTTAAAAGTAGACGATCTTCCACCGACAAATAACATTATGGTTGTGGCGCATTTTCACACCATTCAAGAAAGTTTGGAAGCTGTCGTAGTCGCAATGAAACATCATTTGTACACTTGCGAAATGATGGACGATACGATTTTAGATTGTACCAAAACCAATCGAGAACAAGCTAAAAATCGATTCTTCATTGTGGGCGAACCAAAAGCAGTTATTATGCTAGAAGTGGGTTCGCACATTAGTATGGAAGATGCCGAATTGCAAGCCGATACTTTAATTAAAGATCTTCAAATTAATGGCTTCGGATATGCATTGCCAAAAATTTATGGAGCTGATATTGATAAAGTAAACGAAGTTCGAAAAGCTGGTCTTGGACTTTTAGGAAGTATCGTAGGAGACGACAAAGCAGCCGATTCGATTGAAGACACAGCCGTAGAATTAAGCGATCTTCCGAATTATATCGCAGATTTTGCGGCGATGATGGAAAGCCACGGACAAAGTGCGATTTATTACGCACACGCCGGAGCAGGAGAGTTGCATTTGCGACCTAAAATCAATTTAAAAACAAAAGAAGGTTTACATCAGTTTAGAAATATATCTACCGAAGTCGCTCATTTAGTAAAAAAATATAGAGGTTCTTTAAGTGGAGAACATGGCGATGGAATTTTACGAGGAGAGTTTTTGCCTTTTATGATTGGCGATAAAAATTATGAATTGCTAAAAAGAATCAAAAACGCATTTGATCCTGATACGATTCTAAATGTTGGAAAAATCGTAAATGCTTCTAAAATGGATGAAAATCTTCGTTTTGAAGCAGGAAGAATTGAACCAGATATTAAAACGATTCAGGATTTTTCAGATAGTTTAGGAATTTTGCGTGCTGCCGAAAAGTGCAACGGATCTGGAGATTGCCGAAAAATGCCTTCTGCGGGCGGAACTTTATGTCCAAGTTATCGTGCGACCAGAAACGAAAAAGATACTACTCGCGCACGTGCCAACGCTTTACGCGAATATTTGACAAATTCAGAAAAAGAAAATAAATTCGATCACGAAGAATTATATAAAGTTTTCGAATTGTGTGTGAGTTGCAAAGCCTGCGCTAGCGAATGTCCGAGTAATGTGGATGTCGCGACTTTAAAAGCTGAATTTTTATATCAATATCAAAAGGCAAACGGTTTTTCTTTCCGAAATAAAATATTTGCTTTCAATTCAAAATTAAATGAACTGGGAAGTATTGCGCCGTCTGTTACCAATTGGGTTTCGAATCTTTCTTTCGTTAAAAAAAGAATGGGAATTGCATCTGAAAGACAAGTGCCGTCATTAGCTCCAAAAACGTTTAGAAAATGGTATCAAACCAATAAAAAACTTTACGAAACGAACTCTTTTGAAAACGGAAGCGTTTATCTTTTCTGTGATGAATTCACCAATTATTATGATGTTTCGGTCGGAATTGATGCTTTTGAGTTATTGACGAAATTAGGTTACAACGTAATTGTAATCGATCACGAAGAAAGTGGAAGAGCTTTTATTTCGAAAGGTTTTCTGGAAGAAGCGCAAGAAATTGCGAATAAAAACATTAATACATTTAAAAATATAGTTTCTGAAAATACGCCTTTAATCGGACTCGAACCTTCAGCAATTTTGACTTTCAGAGATGAATATCTTCGATTGGCTGGAGATAAAGAAAGTGCTCAAAAAGTAGCAGAAAATACTTTTACTATCGAAGAATTTTTCAAAAGAGAAATTTCAAACGGAAAAATTTACGCGGGACAATTTTCTGAAAAAGAGAAAAATATAAAGATTCATGGACATTGTCATCAAAAATCATTGAGTAGTGTTGAAGCTTCTTTTGCGATGCTGAATGTTCCTAAAAATAATATGGTTACAATTTATAATTCAGGTTGCTGCGGAATGGCGGGTTCATTTGGTTATGAAAAAGAACATTACGAAATCAGTATGAAAATGGGAGAAGATACTTTGTTCCCGAAAATCAGAGCAACAGAAGCGACAACAACGATTGCTGCAGCAGGAACAAGCTGTCGTCATCAGATTTTTGACGGAACAAGCAGAAAAGCTTTGCATCCCGTTACTGTTTTAAAAGATTGTTTGAAATAATTTTTTGTATTTTCCCTGTGCTTTTCAGAAATATTATTTTAAAAAAAACAGCAGTTATGAAAAAAACAATTTACACCTTTCTATTCGCCTTTCTAATTTTTACAGCAAGAGCAGCAAAGGTTGATACTTTACAGGTTTTTAGCGCTTCGATGCAGAAGAATATTAAAACTTGTGTCATGGTTCCAGACAATTATAAAAAGAGCAAAAAAGCATTTCCAGTAGTTTATCTGCTTCATGGTTACAGCGGAAATTACGCTTCTTGGGCCAAAGATTTTAAGGAATTAGGGAGACAGGTTGACGAATTCGGTTTTATAGTGGTTGGTGTAGACGGAAATTATTCAAGTTGGTATTTTGACAGTCCGATCGATCCGAGTTTTAAATATGAAACTTATGTTGTTAAAGAGTTAGTTCCTTTTATTGATAAAAATTACAAAACAATTGAAGATCGCACAGGAAGAGCCATTTCTGGTTTAAGTATGGGTGGACACGGTGCTTTGTATTTGTCTTTCAAACATCAAGATGTATTTGGAGCTGCAGGAAGTATGAGCGGTGGAGTAGATTTTCGCCCGTTTCCCGAAAATTGGGATATCAAAAAACGATTGGGAACAATTGCAGAACATCCAGAAAACTGGGATAAAAATACCGTTACCAACATGTTAGATTTGGTAAAAGACAATAAATTAAAACTGATTATTGATTGCGGAGTTGACGATTTTTTCATGACAGTAAACAGAGAACTTCATGCAAAAATGCTAACTCTAAAAATAAATCACGATTATATTGAACGTCCAGGAGAGCACAATCTCAAATACTGGGAAAACGCATTAAAATATCAACTTTTGTTTTTTCATGATTTCTTCAACGAAAGTGTAAAAACAAAATAATCGTAAAGTGTATTGCGAAACTACCGATAATTCACAATACATAAATTTTGGTTGGTTATCTCCTAACAGGTTTTTATAAAGCCTGTTAGGTAATTTTTTTTCGCCACGAATTGCACAAATTTCCACGAATTAAATCTGTTGGATCTGCGAAATCTGCGAGAGAAAAAATAACCACAATCAAAAAAAACTTAGCGAACATTGCGTAAACCTTTGCGCTCTTTGCGGTTAAAACTTACTTTACAAACTTACCCAAAATAATAATTATGAAAAGCGTAAAAATTATGATTTTGGTATTGCTGATACAGACCAAAATTTTCAGTCAGCAATCTCCAAAAAGAGAAATGCGAGCAGCTTGGATTTCTACTGTAGAAAATATCGACTGGCCGTCTAAACCAGGATTGTCAGATAAAGAAATGAAAAACGAAATGATTGCCATTTTGGATAATCTTCGTTCGTATAATCTAAATACTGTAATTTTTCAAATTCGTCCAACTGCCGATGCTTTTTATAAATCGACAAAAGAACCCGCTTCACATTGGATAACAGGCACTCAAGGCGTTGCGCCAGGTTTTGATCCGTTGCAGATGATGATTGATGAAGCAGGAAAACGCGGAATGAACGTACACGTTTGGCTGAATCCGTATCGTGTGCAGAAAGATACAGTTCGCGATGTGCTTTCAAAAAATCACTTATATTTTAAAAGACCAGACCTTTTCCTGACTTACGGAAAAACGAGATATTTTAATCCAGGTTTGCAAGAAACCAGAAATTTTGTTGCTTCTGTTGTGGGCGAAATTGTTCGTAAATACGATATTCAAGCCGTTCATATGGATGATTATTTTTATCCGTATAAAATTGCAGGACAAGAATTTCCAGATGATAAAGCTTTCGCTAAAGAACCACGCCAGTTTAAAGACAAAGACGATTGGCGAAGAGACAATGTCGATTTAATCATCAAACAAATCAGAGATACTATTATTGCCAATAAACCAGAAGTTGAATTCGGAATTTCGCCTTTTGGAGTTTGGAGAAATATTGCGAAAGATTCTCAAGGTTCTAATACAGTCGCCGGAGCTACAAACTACGATGATTTGTATGCGAATATTTTAAAATGGCAAAAAGAAAACTGGATTGATTATGTAACGCCTCAAATTTACTGGCACATCGGTTTTGACAAAGCAAATTTTGAAGTTCTGGCAAAATGGTGGGCAGAACACAAATATGGAGCAAATGTTTATATTGGTCATGGCGATTATAAAATTTCGACTTCGGCGAAAGAACCAGAGTGGAGAAGTCCTGACCAGATTGTAAAACAGATTGAAATGATTCGTAAACTGCCTCAAATTGAGGGTTCAATGCATTTTACCGCTTCAACTTTTCTAAAAAAAGGTGATACTTTGAGACAGCCTTTAATTCAAAAAGAATACAAATACATCGCTTTAACTCCTGAGGCAAATAGAATTACGAGATTAAAACCAGAAGTGCCAACAAATGCAGTAATTGCTAAAAAAGGTAATAATGCAGTTTTAACTTGGAAAGCCTCATTTAACGACAAGAAATATGTGATTTACAGATTTCCAAAAGGAAGAATAACCGATTTCTCAAATCCTGAAAACATTTATTATGTGACAACAGCTCTAAAACTAGAAGTTCCAAATGCCGATTTGGAAAACTATGTTTATGCACTCACCGCTTTGAGTCAGACTCAGACAGAAAGCAGTCCGATAGAATTTTCAGTAAAATAAAAATATAAAGAAATGAGAAAAAGTATTCTTCTAATTGCAATATTTCTAAGTTCGATACCTTTTGTACAAGCACAAAAATTAGATATTATTCCGAAACCTGTTTCAGTGCAGCAAAGCGCTGGACAGTTGGTTTTGACTTCGCCATTAAAAGTTATTGTAGATAAAAAACTAAAAAATAGTGCCGACTATATTTCTGCAAGTATTTCAAAAAATACCGGAATTAATCCGATTGTTTCGATTGGGAAAAAACATGGAAAAAATAACATTTCATTTTTAGTTGATAAGAAATTAGATCTTCCAAATGAAGCGTATCAATTAGAAATAAATGAAAAAGGAATTTTCGTAAAAGGAAAAACATCCAACGGAGTTTTAAACGGATTTCAGACTTTAGTCCAAATTTGTTCGGCAAAAGAAGTAAAAAAAGGAACAGTTCCGTTTGTGAAAATTGAAGATTATCCTCGTTTTGATTGGCGCGGAATGATGCTGGATTGTTCAAGACAATTCTTCGATAAACAAACTGTAAAAAATTATATCGATTGGTTGGCAGCCCATAAAATGAATGTTTTTCATTGGCATTTAACTGACGATAATGGTTGGAGAATCGAAATAAAATCGTTGCCAGATTTAACTTTAAAAGGCGCTTGGAGAGGTCCAGGCGAAGTTCTATTGCCTTCTTACGGTTCAGGAGACAAACGTTACGGAGGTTTTTATACGCAAGAAGATATAAAAGAAGTCGTTGCTTATGCTGCTGATCGCGGAATCTCAGTCATGCCAGAAATTGAAATTCCGGGCCATTCGCGTGCTGTAACTGCTTCGTATCCAGAAGTAGGTTGCGCTATAACGCAGGAATTGAAAAGTGTTCAAGGCGAAGTAAAAAATGTTTGGTGTGTGGGGCGTGAAGAGAATTATGAGCTTCTAGATAATATAATTAAAGAAGTTTCTGGATTATTTCCTTTCGAATATATTCATGTAGCAGGAGATGAAGTCAATCGTGCGAATTGGGAACATTGTCCAAAATGTCAAGCTTTGATGGCAAAAGAAGGTTTTACAGACAGTTTTCAGCTTCAGAATTATTTCTTTAAAAGAGTTCAAAAAATTGTAGACAAATACCATAAAAAAACAGACGGTTGGAATGAAATTCTAAAAGGCGGAGAAATAGATCCAAACACGCTAATTTCTGCTTGGCAAGGAATTAGTTACGGAATCGAATCGGCTAAAAAAGGATACAAAACCATCATGATGCCAGGGCAGTTTACCTATTACGATATGGCACAATCTGAAACAGAACGCGGTCATCGTTGGGCAGCGATTACCGATACAAAACGTGCGTATTCATTCGAACCAATTCCAGATGCTGAGTTAACGGCAGAAGAACAAAAAAATATTATAGGCGTTCAAGGCGCTTTGTGGAGCGAATATTTGGATCGTCCGGCAAGAATTATGGAATATCAAAGTTATCCGAGAATTAGTGCTTTGTCCGAAATCGGCTGGTCTAAAAAAGAAGATAAAAATTGGGATGATTTTTACGGAAGATTAACCAACAGCCATTTGCAAAGATTGGCCGATATGGGAATTGCATTTAGAGATTTTCCTCCAACAGCAATTTACAAAAACGGAACGATTACCGTAACTCCACCTTATGAAAACGCTATTGTTCGTTACGACAAAGATGGAAATGAGCCAACGAGACAATCGCCTTTATATACGAAACCAATTCAGACGAAAGATTACGAGCATTATCTATTTAGAGTTTTCTTTAATGAAACTTCGGCAAGTCCAGTGGCGAAAGTGGAGAAATTGCCTGTTGCAAACTGGAATACTTCGAAAGTAGTAGTTTTAACGATTTCAGAAAATATTTCAGAATACGTTGATAAAAAAGGGATTTGGTATTTGACTTTTAATCCGAGTGATGATGGTGCAAACGGAACAATAAAAAATGTTTCTCTTTTTGAAAATGATAAATTAGTACAGACGTATTCAGATGAAAAATGGCTGAAATCGAAACCTCGCTTGAGATTTGTGATTGATAATTACAACGAAAAAAACACGTACAGATTAGATTTTACGGTTGAAAATAAAGAAGAGAAAAAGTCTGCGGCAAATGTAAAATTCAATTGTTCGCCATATCAAGAACCAGAATTGAAAGTGACTTCTTCTATGGCAGAGAATCCGAAGTTTCCAATTGCGAATTTGCAAGATTATAACGAAGAAACCTATTTGCGTACCGATGTGGCGTGCAAAGATGGAGATTGGATTTTGTATACCTTTACTAATCCTGTAACTTCTTCTAAAATAGATGTTTTAACTGGAATTCCTCATCACCCGAGATTTATCATAAATAACGGTTTTGTCGAGTTTTCATACAATGGAATTGATTTTATAAAAGGCGATAATTTTGATTATGGAAATGCATCCATTTATCCAAAACAACCTGTAAAAGCTGTTCGAATTAAAATTACAGGAACGAATAATGAGCCTTTGATGGCAGGACAAGATTTAAAAATTAATCCGTAGAATTTATGAAGAATATATCGATCAAGCTTTTAATTCTCTGCCTGATTTCTTTAGGAATAAATGGTTATTCTCAGAAAAAATCAAATGAATCTTTTAATGTTAACCGAAATGAAGCCTACATCGATTCGATGATGACCAATGCGCTTAAAAAAGGTTTTTTTCCAGGAGCGCAAGTTATTGTTGGGACAGGAGATTTTAATTTGATTTCTAAAAACTACGGTTATCATGATTACACCAAAAAGCAACTGGTAAAATCAGAAGATGTTTTTGATTTGGCTTCAATGTCTAAAGTTTTAGGAGCGACATTAGTAACCATGCGTTTGGTTGGAGATGGAAAACTAAAACTGACAGACCAAGTAGGTGAAATTGTTCCGATGTACAAAAATACAGCGATTTCCGATTTAACGCTTTTTGAACTGCTAACGCATACTTCTGGATTAACGCCAAGTATTACTTTTTATCAAGCATTGCTTTCTACACCAGATAAATCGCCTTTGCTGAGCAATCAAAAATCAGAACAATATGTTGAGCCGTTTGATGTTATGTATGTCAACAAAAATATTGTTTACGATTCAAAATACCTTTCTTTTCAACCAAAAGAAAATTGGGTTCAGATTTATAAAAACATGTGGCTGAATCCAGAATTTTATCCATCAGTTTATGATCGAATTGCAAAAGCGAATACCAATCCGAGAGGAAAATATTTGTACAGCGATTTGAATCTTCTTTTGGTAAAGCAAATGATCGAAACTAAAACAAGAAAAAAACTAGGTCAATCTACAAATGAAATTTATACCGAATTAGGCATTTCAAAAATTGGATATAATCCGCTAAAATGGACTTCGATCGATAATGTGATGCCAACAGAAGTAGATAATCTTTTTAGAAAAGATACAATTAAAGGTTATGTCCACGACGAAGCAGCAGCGATTTTTGGAGGAGTTTCTGGAAATGCAGGTTTATTTGCCAACGCAGAATCCATTGCTGTTATCTGCAAAATGCTCATGAATAATGGAACTTATAAAGGGAAACAAATTCTAAAAGCCAATGTTGTAAAAGAGTTTACGGATTCTCCTTTAGCGAAAAGTGGCATTTATCGCGGTTTAGGTTTTGATAAAAGAAAACCAGACGAGTTTTTCTCCAAAGACGATTTCGGACATACGGGTTTTACAGGAACTTTTTTCTTTATGAATAGAAAGACAAACCGATTTTTAATTATTCTAACAAATCGCGTAAATCCAACCAGAGCCAACAGATTAATGTATAAAGATGATTTTAGTGCTAAAATCTGGAAGCAAATTAATAAGTATTAAAAGATTTTTTTCGCCACGAATTCACGAATTATTACAGATTAATTAGTGTAATTCAGCGCGTCGATTTCCATATAGATTTGAAAAAATAATCCGTGAATTCGTGGCAGAAAAAATAAAGCTAAATATTTGGTTTATAAGTAATATCTTTCAGGTTTGCTTTCATTTTATTTAATTTCACTTCAAATAGAATAGAAAACCATCCGGACTACTTATAATTATCAAACTGGTATACTTTGTTGGTACGGTAAGAGTCTACTTTTGCCAAAAAAATAGTAAACCAAAATGAAAAAAATCTATTTTGCTGTTTTTACAGTAATTTGTACCAATTTTTACGCACAGACAAAGAAAGATTCCATAAACCAAATGGATGAAGTTGTTATTAGTGAAGGTCGTTTTAATACGCCGATTTCTAAACAAAACAGAAATGTTTATGTTATTTCGAGCGAAACAATAAAAAAACTTCCAGGAAGAACACTGCAAGAAGTTTTGCAATATGCTAACGGAGTAGATATTAGACAAAGAGGACCTTTTGGAACTCAAGCCGACATCAGTGTTGACGGAGGAAGTTTTGAACAGACTGTTGTTTTATTAAACGGAGCAAAAGTTATCGATTCGCAAACTGCTCATAATATGTTGAATCTTCCTCTTCCGGTTGAAGCGATAGAAAGAATTGAAGTTGTTCGTGGTCCGGCTGCGAGAATTTACGGAATCAACAGTTTAACGGGAGCGATCAATATCATTACCAAAAAGCCAACCGATTCTGGATTTTTAGTGAGCACTTATGCAGGTTCAAATTTTGAAAAAGATACGCAAGATACAGGAGATACTTTTTACGGAACAGGAATTCAGGCTGGAGCTGTTTTAGGAAAAGAAAAACAACAGCATTTAATCTTTGCTTCGCACGATAAAAGCAACGGTTACCGTTACAATACGGCATTCGAAAACAATAAAATTTTCTACCAAGGAAATGTTCAGATTAATGATAAAAACGAAATTTTAGGTTCTGCAGGTTACATCAACAACGGATTTGGAGCAAACGGATTCTACGCTGCGCCAACTGACAGAAATGCTACAGAAATTGTTCAGACTACATTTGCTAACATTCAGTCCAATCATCAAATTACAGATAGTTGGAAAATTATGCCGAGAGTGACTTACAGATACAATTACGACGATTACCGTTATTTAGGAAATTCAAATTTAGCAGTGGGAAGAAGTCAGCATTATACGAATTCTATTGCGGGTGAATTGAACTCTACGGTTAAATTATCTAAAGGAGAAATTGGTTTTGGAGCTGAATTCAGAAATGAAAATATTCACTCTTCAAACATTGGAGATCACGATCGCGAAAATGTTGGTCTTTATGCCGAATATAGAACAAGTTTTACGGAAAAATTAGATGTAAATATCGGAACATACTTAAACTACAATTCAGATTATAAATGGCAAATTTATCCTGGAATTGATGCAAGTTATGAGATTACAGATTCATTTAAAATCATTGGAAATGTGGGGACAAGCCAAAGAATCCCATCGTTTACCGATTTATATTTGAAACAAACTGGAAATATCGGAAATGCAGATTTAGATTCAGAAAATGCTTTTCAGAGCGAGATTGGATTTAAATACAACAAAAGAGCGTTGAGTTTTAATGCGAATTATTTCTACAGAAAAATTGATAATTATATCGATTGGATGCGTAACCTTACGACGCAACCGTGGCAAAGTCAAAACACTGGAGATTTGAACACAAATGGAATCAATTTACGCGGAACTTACAGATTTGATTTCTCTAAAGATTCGAGATTGAACATTCTTTTAGGATACACGTATTTAGATTCTGAATTCAAAACAGCGCGTACAGAAACGTATTCTAAATATTCGATTTCTTCTTTAAAACATCAAATTACCAATACGATAGATTATCAGTTTAAAAATCTATCTGTAATGTTTGCAACTCGTTTTAACGAAAGAATTACAGGACCTTCGTATTGGGTAAATGACTTTAGAGTAAGTCAGACGATTAATAAATTCACCATTTTCTTAGATGGACAAAATATTTTCAATGCAACGTATTATGAAGTAGGAGCAGTGCCACTACCTTCAAGATGGTTTACATTGGGAGTGAAATTAGTTACTTTTTAATTACTTGATTTAGGAAATTAGATTCATGTAAAAAAGCCTGTAAATGTTACGTTTACAGGCTTTTTTTTATTAACGGTTATTGTTCTTTAACCAAAGATTGACATCATCAAACATCTGTCTATTTACGGTGTGACCTTCTTCATAAGAATGAAAATCAGGATTTAAGTTTTTGGTTTTCAGAAAATCAGTAGCATCGATGGCGTATTGATAATTTAAAACTGCATCTTGTTTTCCGTGCGAAATGAAGATTTTTAGTTTTTCAAGACGCTTTTCATCTGCCATAAAAGGTTTTATTTCAGGTAGAAGTCTTCCGCTCATTACGGCAATTCCTCTTACTTTTTCTGGAGCTGTAAGCGCAACGCTGTAACTCATAATTCCGCCTTGGCTAAATCCCATTAAATAAACTTCATCAGAATTAAAGTTGATTTCAGACTTTAAATCAGTAATAAAATCAATTAGCATCAATCTTGAGTTTTCTGCTTGTTCTGCATTGATCTGAGGTTTTCCCGTAGAAAAATCAACTTGAAACCAAGCGAAACTATTTGGTCCAAAAGTTAGCGGTCCTCGAGCAGAAACGACCACAAAATTATCTGGCAATTCGGGAGCAAACGAAAAAAGATTTTGTTCGTTTCCGCCAACGCCATGTAGCAAAATCACCAATGGAGGATTTGCCGTTTTTATTTTAGGTTCTCTAATTAAATAATGCAGTTTAGTTTTTTCTTTAGTCGAATTCATAATCGTAAAACTCAAAATTGAAATTGTGATAAGAATTGCAAATGCAATCCAAAAAGGCTTTTTTAAACTCATGCTTTGTCTATTTTTACAGACATCATGTTGAGTGATCCAGCCACCAATTCGTCATTAAAAATAGTTGCTTTTTCGTCTTTTTCCTGAAGCGATAAAATGTACAATAACGGCATATAGTGTTCTGGAGTTGGAACTGCCAATTCAAATTCTCTTCCTTGTTTATCAAAATGGATTAGTGAATTGTGATCTTTATCCAAAATCATGGTTTTCATTTTTTCATTCGCAATATGCGCCCATTCAAAAGCATAACCCGGAACCATCATTTTGTCCCAAGCGGCAAGGCGTAAATTGTGAACGGTATTCCCACTTCCAACAATAAGAACACCTTTTCGGCGTAAAGCAGCCAATTCTTTTCCTAATTCGTAATGGTAAGAAGCAGGCTGAGAATAATCTATACTCATTTCGATAATCGGAATATCAGCATTTGGGTAAAGAAATTTGATAACTGTCCAACATCCGTGATCCAATCCCCAACTATTATCTAAACCAACCGAAGTGGAAGTAATTAGTTTTTGTGTTTCTAAAGCCAATTCTGGACTTCCTGGCGCAGGATATTGCACATCAAAAAGTGCTTGCGGAAAACCTCCAAAATCGTGAATTGTAGGTGGTTTTTGCATTGCGGTTACAAAAGTTCCTTTGGTTTCCCAGTGCGCCGAAATACAAAGTATCGCTCTAGGTTTTGGAAGTGTTTTTGCCACTTGCTGAAAACCTTGAGTAAAATTATTATCTGCCAATGCATTCATCGGATTTCCGTGTCCTAGAAAAAGAACTGGCATTCGTTCTGTAGGTCCAAAAGTGTCTACAGCGGTTTTAAGTGAGCTGAGTTTCATTGCTGCAGCTCCGATAGGTAAAATTGCCATGGTTTTTAGAAAATCTTTACGATTCATTTTTTATGATTAATTGCTTAAAAAGTATCTTTAATTTGAGATACAAAATTGCAATTAAATATAAAGAAAGGGGTAACGATTTTCGGAAGAAAGGTTGTGTTTTTAAGAAAGAAGCTTTTTCATTTCTTCTCTAAATTCGGTTGGAGTCATTCCAGCTTTACGTTTGAAAGCGTGTGTAAAATAGGTTTTTTCATTAAATCCGAGTTCGTAACCTATTTCTGCAATGTTTTTATCTGTGGTCATTAATAAGTTTTTGGCTTCGGTCAATTTTCGGGTTTCAATAATTTCGGAAACACTTTGCTGTAAAATATTCTGGCAGATATTATTTAGATTTCGCGAAGTCATAAAGAGTTTTTCTGCATAGAAATTAACGTCTTTTGATTCTTTATAATATTCTTCTAATAATCTGAGAAAGTTTTTAAAAGTTGAACTCTGAATTTTTTTCGATTCATCGTTATCCAAATTTAACTTTCGTCTTTCCGATTCGATAATCGTAAAAAGTGCGCTCAATAATTGTTTTATAACCGCAAGATCTGGAGCTTCTTGCTCATATTCATCAAAAATAATTTTACAGATCGTATCTAGTTTTTCAAAACATTGATTGCTTTGCAGGCTGATATTGGCCTTATCGTGAAAAGAGGCGTAAAGACTGAAAGTAGTTTCGGCAATAAATTCGCTTTTAAATCGTAAAACCCACATATCGCAATCGCCGTCTTTGATGAGCGGTTTTGCTCGATGAATTTTTCCCTGAGTGACAAAACTAATAAAAGGCGCATCTATCAATTTGGACTGAAAATCTATAAAATGTTCCAGCTGGCCTTTATTTCCAATTATAAGTTCTTCAAAATCATGCGCATGAGGTTCGTTTACCGATTGCATAATTTTTTCAGATTCGGATGCCGTAATCTTAAACATTTTGAAAATCTCAGTCATAATTGGTCTTTAGAGAAATCTAAAGGTAATTATTATTCTTGAAGATTGAAAAGCAATAAAAGTAAGCAATGACAAAGAATCATATAAATTTTCTTCAAAATGATATAACAAAACTTGGCTTAATTTGTTGAATTTTACGAATCTATGAAAACGAAGTAATAATCATACTTTCAGTTCCTGCGGTTTCTGTTAGTATAAAAAAGTTAGAAAATGGATACAAGAAATCAACAAAATGATTTATTTCAAGATGGAATTGATCGTACGCAAGAATCAAATTGGGATCCTATTTTGGGTTATCAAATGTATTTTCCGAATGATGAAAATAAGGATGAACATCTTAATGAAAGAAACAATTCTATTCAAAAACCAAACACAGGAGATTGGGGAGATGATGCCGATTATGAAGAATTGAGGCACAAAAGTAATTTCCGTAATGATATTGCTGAAAATGATGCAACCAAAATAGATTAAAGATTAAAAAGAGCGGTAATTTTCCGCTCTTTTTATTTTATAAAAAAAAGAATATGGATTAGCGATTTCTTTTAAATAAAAAACACCTGCACAGAAACGGTACAGGTGTTTTCAAATTAAAAAAATGAAAAAGTGTGGGGTATTTTTTAAATGATTTGAAGATGAGGTCTAACCTGCATGCTTACAATATCGCAACGTTTGGGCTGGCATAAGCAGAATAAAACACTCATAGCGATGTCTTCAGCTTCGAGCATTTCCATTTCTTTTATTTTTTCTTTTTGAATTTCCTTTGAATCTGGCTGCATATCACTTATAACAGCACCAGGCTCTACATGTGAAACTTTAATTCCCAACGGATTAATTTCTTTACGAAGTGCTGTGCTGAAACCCCTTATCGCAGTTTTCGTTGCTACATAAATAACACCAGTTTTTTCTTTTACCTCTGCACTCATTGAACCAATGTTTACAATATGTCCAGATTTCTGTTCTTTCATTCTGTTGACGGCTTCTTTCGCGAAAGCGATGTATCCTAAAATATTAGTTTCCAAAATATATTTCCAGTCGTCATACTCGCCTTCGATAATGCCTCCAGCAGGTAAAGCAGCGTTATTGATTAAAATATCTATTCCGCCTAGAACCTTGTCGGCTCTTTCCCAAATTCTGGTAATATCTTCTTTTTTGGTGATGTCTGCCGTTTCGCCAAGATTTCTCCTTTAGATGATTTTGTTTTAATGTCATCCATGGCGCTGTAAAAGTCATTTTCATCCCTTCCAAAAATAAGCACCCGACCGCCAAGAGAAACCAGCAAATCTGCAATTGCCTTACCAATTCCTGTTGTGCCGCCTGTGATTACAATTCGTTTGTGGCAGATATTATCGCTAAAGTAATTTGACAAGATTTCCATAGTATATGTTTTTATTATTTAATTTCAATATTGTTTAAATTGGTTTCGGCAGGACCATTTAGTACTGTTCCGTCGGTTGCGAATCTTGAACCGTGACAAGGACAGTCAAATGATTTTTCGTCTGAATTCCATTGCACTACACAACCTAAATGTGGGCAAACGGCAGAAAAGGCGTGCAATGTTTTATCATAATCTCGATAAACTGCAATTTTTTTTAATCCGAAAGAGAGAATTCCGCCTTCTCCAGTTTCCAAATCGGCGGTATTATTAAGATCAGATGCCGTAATCCAGTCGAGGTATTGCGAAGCCATATTTCCCGCTTCTTTCATATAATCCCCAAGTGCTTTAAAAGTTATTCGCGACGGACTATATAATTCCTGCCATTTATTGTCAATTCCTTGAATCATATCAGAAATTATCATCGCACCAATAGTGGCATGCGTCATTCCGTTTCCAGAATCTCCTGTAATGACAAACACATTATCATCGCCTGGATTTTTTCCTAAAAAGCCCAAAGAATCAAAAGGTTCCATGACTTGCCCCGACCATTTATAACTGATTTCGTCTAATAAAGGAAAATATTTTTTAGCCCAAATTTCTAATCGTTCATAACGTGAGAATTCAGAAATGCCTTCTTCGTCAGCTTGTCCTGTTTTATGATCTTCACCACCAATAATCAGTAAATCATATTCATCATCAAAATTCTGCAAACGCACATAATGATAAGGTTGCGCAACCCATTTCGATTTCGGATCTCCCGTATCCCACCACAAAGCATGCGGCAGACTGTTTTTTGGAATTTTTCCTGCAATAACATACGTTCTATAAGCATGCTGTTTGGTATGCATGGTCAAAACGTCATTAATTGGCGTATTGGTCGCTACGACAATATATTCAGCACAAAAATTAAAACCGTTTACAGTCGCGCCTTTTTCGGTTATATTTTCAGCATGAGCTTCTTGCCCCCGCCGGCCAAATGATTTTAAAGCCAAACATCTTTGGTCTTTCGCTTCCGCTAAAGATGGAGTATGATTTAAAAGAACAGTTTGTAATCCCGCGTTTTGAGTGGCTTCAAATTCTTTATCGAGATTTTTTTCTTTGTCGTTCGGATGAAGAAATAAATAACCATTTACTCTTTCAAAATCACAATCAATATTTAATTCATTGACAATTTTTTCGATTTCGTCAATAGCAGCAGAATGGCTTTCGGCGGCAAGTCTTGCATTTTCTTTTCCAAAAGTACTTTGAAGATAATAATACCGATCGTCTAAAGCGGAGGTCAAATGCGCTGTGGTACGTCCGGTTTCTCCACTTCCTATAAAACCATCTTCAACTAAAACTACTTTTTTTCCTGCTTTCAAAAGTTTATAAGCCGTTGTCAGTCCAGCGATACCGCCTCCGATAATTAGTATTTCAGCAGTAATGTCTTGACTTGGTTTTTCGTAGGCAATTATATCGGTAGAATCAATCCAAAAAGAAACATTATCGCCCGAAGTAATGCTGCCTTCATTTATATTTTGATTTGAATTTTCCATTTTTTATTATTTAATGATGCGTAAAACATTCATTTCAAAGCTACCTAAAAACTAGAGAAGGCTTACAGATTCAATTCTAAAATTTTATAGGATTTCCAGTGCGGTTTTATGTAAGAATCAAAAGAAATAGTATAAGCTTAACCGATTTAATAATAGTTACTTAGCATAAATTGAAAATTAAATAATTATGAAAACAGTTATGAAATTAAAAATAATGATTCTGATAGTTCTGATAGGAGTATTAAGTTCGTGTAAAAAAAATGATGGTTACAGCGATGAAATAGATACTGTTATATCGCCTCTCGACAGCACAGAAAATAAAATAGACAGTGTAAAAACCGAAAATAATATTTCCACAGGGATTAACTCCACTCAAAAAAATGGATCAGAAAGTACCTCTGGGACAGGCAGCGGACCCAGCAAGCGCATCAGATGGAGCAACATATACAAGTGAATCTGGCGTGCAAAAGGATAGTATAAGACTTAAAAAAGAAAATTTCAAAAAAAAATAATCTCATTATGTAAAAAGTTGCTGAAATTGTGTAAAAATTACATTTTTTAAAAAGATTATTTTTATCAAAAGCAAATTAGAAATAATCATTTAAAAATTTAATTATGAAAACGCAGATGAGAAACTAAAGCAGCTTTTCTGATTCTTTTGATAGGATTGGCATTTTCTTCTTGCAAAAAGAGTGAAAGTGTTATAATAGATTCACATGAAAATGATAGCATTAAAAATACCTTTGATACAGTTGGACCAGATATGGATACCATTAATATGGATACAACGGCCGTAGTGAGATTAGATACTACCGCAAAATAATTATTAGGTATTAGAAATATAAAAGCTGAATCTTAATGATTCGGCTTTTTTGATTTTGGAAGAAGATAAAAGTATTTAACGAATGTTAAAAATAAAAACGTTTTTCTCTATATTTGAGAGAGAATTTAACAGTTGAAATGCCTTTTATATTGAAAAACTTTAGAAAACAATTTACTTTATTACGATAATGGAGCTAATAAATAATTTAGATCTTTTTCAGACCGTTTTTAATTCTGCACCAAATGGAATTGCAGTTTTAAGGCCTTTGTACGATAATAAAGATAAAATCGAAGATTTTTCAATATTGTTGCTCAATACTTATATTATCAACTGGATCGGTGAGAAGGATTACGCAAACAAGCGATTCAGTAAAGTTTTCTCCGAAGTAAAAGAAACTAATATTTTACAGCAGTTTATCGAGACTGCCGAAACTGGAATTACAGCCAATTTTGAACAATGGTATGGTGAAGAAACCAAAAAACTATGTTTTAGATTTACGGTTGTAAAACAAGTTGAAGTGTTGGTGGTAACAATGGAAGATGTCACCGAAAAGAAACATGCCGAAACTGCTCTTAATAATGCATTGCTTGATGCAGAAAAACAAAGAAGGCTATACAATTCTATTATAAACGGAACTCCCGATTTGGTTTACGTATTTGATCTTGATTATAAATTTACATACGCAAACAAAGCTTTGCTAACTATGTGGGGCAAATCGGCAGAAGACTCAATCGGAAAAAGATTAATTGAAAATGGTTATGAAGATTGGCATGCCGAAATGCACGAAAGAGAAATAGATACTATTGTTGCAGAAAAAAGATCAATTAGAGGAACTGTTTCTTTTCCTCATGCTGAATTGGGAATAAGAATCTATGATTACATTCTTATTCCCGTTTTTAACGAAAAAGGAGAAGTAGAGCTTGTTGCAGGAACAACACGAGACATTACTGAAAGCAAGCAAGCAGAAGAAAAACTGCAGCAAAGCGAGAATCGTTTTCGCAAAATGATTCATCAAACACCAGCTCCGACTTTAGTGCTTAAAGGTGATGATCTTATCATTGAGCAGATCAATAAACATATGCTTGAAATGATAGGTTGCGGAGAAGAAATTGTAGGCATGCGACTCATTGATGTTTTGCCAGAACTCGAAGGACAATATGTTTGGGAACAAGTTTTAAAGGTTTACAATGAAGGAATTCATTTTGATCAAAGTGAAGTTTTGGTGCCTCACAACCGTACAGGAGAATTAAAAGACTATTATTATAATTTGGCTTATCGTCCGTTAATTGAAGACGGGCAGATAACAGGAATGATACAGGTTGCGGTTGAGGTTACGCAGCAAGTCGTAGCGCGACAAAAAATGGAAGAAAGCGAAAGCCGTTTTCGAGCCTTAATCAACGCATCTTCAGATTTGGTTTATCGAATGGATTCCGATTGGATGATTATGCAAGATTTAGAAGGAGACGGACGCTTAGCTAATGAAAGAGAACGTGGAGTCAATTGGTTGGATAAATTTATCCATGCTAGCGATTTGCAGATGGCAGTTCATCTTATTTCTAAATCGATAGTAGAGAAATCTATTTTTGAAATGGAACACAGGTTTATCAATAGTGATGATTCTCTTAGATGGATTTTCTCTAGAATAGTGCCAATATTAGATGATCAAAATAAGATTATTGAATGGTTTGGAGCGTCGAGTGATATTACTTCGCAGAAAGAACTTCAAAATGTTATCGCAGAAAGCGAAGAAAGATTCAGGCAGCTTGCAGATTTGGTTCCTCAAATTATCTGGACAGCCAATTCAGAAGGTTTTGTTGATTATTACAATAGCCGCTGGTACGAATATACAGGTTTTGAAGAAGGCGAATTTGGTGATCCAAGCTGGATTTCAAAACTTCATAAAGATGATGTTTATTTAGTTTCAAAAACTTGGTACGAAAGTGTTAACGCAGGAGTTCCTTATCAGCTTGAATTTCGTTTAAAGAATGCTAATACAGGAGAATACGTTGGTTTTTAAGCAAAGCGCTTCCTATTAAAGATAAGGAAGGTATAATTACCAATTGGTTTGGTACATGCACCGATATTCATGAGCAAAAATCTATTACCGAAAAGCTTGAAATTTTGGTAGCAGAACGTACCAAAGAATTGCAAAGATCCAATGATGATTTACAGCAATTTGCGCATGTTGCTTCGCATGATTTGAAAGAACCTGTTCGAAAAATTAAAACCTTCTTAAGCCGTTTAGAAGATCATATGGAAGGACAGTTAGATGAATCTTCATCAAAATATATTGAACGAATTCATGTCGCTTCAGATCGTATGTTTAATATGATTGATGGTGTGCTGGCATATTCTAAAATAAATGCCGATTCGCAAAAAACAACAATAGTCGATTTAAATGAAGTCATTAAAAATATAGAAACCGATCTTGAAATTGCGCTCCAACAAACCAATGGTAAAATTTATTTTGAAAGCTTCCAATTCTAGAAGGAGCATCTGTGTTGTTATATCAGCTGTTTTATAACTTGATTAATAATTCTATAAAATTTGCTCAAGAAAACGTTCCGCCACAAGTTAGCATAACGGCTACAGAACAAATTGAAGACGGAAATAAAGTAGCTATAATTACAGTAGAAGATAACGGAATTGGTTTTGATCTTGATCAAACAAGACGTATTTTTGAAACGTTTACTCGTTTAAATTCTAAAGATCGCTACGAAGGAACAGGTTTAGGTTTGTCACTTTGTAAAAAAATAGCCGAACGTCACGGCGGAAGTATTACCGCAACTGGAATTGCTGATAAAGGTGCCATTTTTATTATAACACTGCCATTTGAACAAAAAATAAAAGACATTTAATTATGGAAGGGAAGATGATTTATTAGCTGATGATGATACAGATGATACAGAAATGTTTTGCGAAGCATTGGCTGAAATCGACGACAGTATTGTTTGCCATTGTTCGGAAAACGGTAGTGGAGTGCTGAATATGTTGAAAGATCAAAATAAAATTCCAAGGGTTTTTTTCTGGATTTAAATATGCCAATAATGAATGGCTGGGAATGTTTGAAGAAATTAAAACAAGAGGAACGTTATAAAGATATTCCTGTAATTATGATTTCGACCTCTTCGCATAAAAATGACATGGACACTGCCGCCAATCTTGGAGCGGTCTGCTATTTTGTGAAACCGAATACTTTTAAAGACCTCAAACAAGTGTTGGGATTAATTACTTCAAATCTTGAAAACGGATTAAAAGAATCGCTTCCAAATCTGGAAAAGAACAAATATCTACATGTTTTTCTTTGAGAATAAAGATTACATTTCAATAAAAAGTATGAATTTCTTTTATAAAAAATATATGATTTTAAAACAACAATTTGTTTTAAAGTGTTGATTTGTATGGTTTTGTAATGATGTAAAAGTGTTTCTAAATAAAAATTTAAAAAATCACAATTTAAATTATACTAATTCGGTAGAATTAATATATATTTGTATCACAGAAAATTTAAATAATGATACTTATCCAGAAAGACTGAGGGAATAGGCCCATTGATGTCTTAGCAACCTGTTGCCAAATAAGGTGCTAAATCCTTCCGCTCTGTGCGGGTAGATAAGAAAGATTTCTCCGTAAATCTGTTTAAGTTCATCCATATTAAAATCTTTATTATGAAAGCAGAATCTATTTTGTACAGCGGTTATGAACTCTTGAATTCCATTTTTGAAAAAAACAGCTTTGCCTTTTTCTGAATGCGAAGACGATAATCTTTCCCAGATTCCCTTTATAAAATAATAATAACGCTAATGGCTTTTGTCATTGGCCTGAAATTCTTTTGTCTAATCTTAAACTAAAAATAAAATGAAAAAAATACTATTAGGTTTTGCTTTGCTTCTTGGAGCTTTTCAAACTCAAGCTCAGGAAAATAATCTGCAGTTAAAAGGAACTGTTGTCGATACTGTGGCACAATACGTTTACTTGCAGAAGTTTCACAATAAAATGTTTACCACGATTGATTCGGCTAAAGTAAAAGACGGAAATTTTAGTTTTAAAACAAAAGTAAAAACACCAGAATTATACGGATTGAGTGTAAATACAGAAAGTTCGCCTTTGTATATTTTTCTTGAAAAAGACCCAATCACAGTAAAACTAAATCCGAAGAAATATTACACGGGTTCTGTGGTTGAAGGTTCGGCTTCTCAAGATTTATTCGAAACTTATAAAAAGACAAAAGACGTTGAAATCAGCAAATTCATAACAGAACATCCAAAATCGATTGTTCGGCTTATGTGCTGTACAGAAATTGGTCATACAGATTATCGCCAGAGCAAATCACTCAAAATATTGCTTTATTAGATAAAAGCCTTCAAAATATCACTTACGTGAAAGAACTAAAAGAACTGGTTACCGTTTTAGACGGATTGGCAGTTGGTAAAAAAGCCCCTGATTTTACCGCTAAAGATCCAGATGGAAAACCAGTTCGCCTTTATGAAAATTTAAAAGGATACACTTTGGTAGATTTTTGGGCATCTTGGTGTGGTCCATGCCGAAAAGAGAATCCGAATATCGTTGCTGCTTACAAAGAATACCATGATAAAGGATTCAACATTGTAGCAATTTCTTTAGACAAAAAGAAAGAAAATTGGATTAAAGGAATTCAAGACGATAATCTAACATGGACACACGTTTCTGATTTGCTTTTCTGGAACAGCGCCGTTGCCAAATTATACGGAGTGAGAGCAATTCCTGGAAATTATTTAATTGATTCTAAAGGAATAATCGTTGCGAAAAACCTGCATGGAGAAGAATTGCAATCGACCTTAAAATCACTTTTGGAGAATAAAATTTGATAAAGAAAACACACACAATACAATTAAGTTAATTTAAAATGATAAGGATATGAATGCTATTGAGCCAACAACAAAACCAACAGAATCTGAGTGTTACTTCTCTAAATTTAGAGAAAATACGGTAGGAATCAATCATATTTTCGAATCGGTTTATGGAGAACAAAATCTAGTTTATGCAGACTGGGTTGCCAGCGGAAGATTATACGCTCCGATTGAAGATATAATGCTCAATAAAATTGGTCCAATGATAGCCAATACACATTCATTTTCAAGTCAGACGGGAAAAACGTCTACTTATGCTTATCAGCATGCAAGAGATATTATTAAAAAAGCGGTTAATGCCAGTTCATCAGATGTTTTGGTAACTACAGGAAGCGGAATGACAGCTGCTTTATCCAAACTTCAGCGCATTATTGGCGTGAGAAGAAACTACGAATCTGAAATAGATAAACCAGTAGTTTTTATTACGCACATGGAGCATCATTCAAACCAAGTTCCGTGGTACGAAATTAATGCAGATGTTGTAATTCTTCCTCCAGATGAAAATAACTTAGTTGATCCAAAAGTTCTTTCGGATGAAATTAAAAAATATGCTGATAGAAGTTTGAAAATTGGTTCGTTTACAGCTTGTTCGAATGTTACAGGAATTATTACGCCGTATCACGAATTAGCCAAAATCATGCACCAAAACGGCGGACTTTGTTTTGTAGATTTTGCAGCTTCGGCGCCGTATGTCAAAATCGATATGCATCCAAAAGATCCAGAAGAACAATTGGATGCGATTTTCTTTTCGCCTCATAAATTCTTGGGCGGACCAGGAACATGCGGTATTTTGGTTTTCGATGAAAAATTATATCAATCTGATTTTCCTGATAATCCAGGCGGGGGAAACGTAAAATGGACCAATCCATTAGGGAAATATTGTTATAGCGATGTCATTGAAGTTAGGGAAGATGGCGGAACTCCAGGTTTTCTGCAAGTGATTAGAACCGCTTTGGCTTTAGAGCTAAAAGAACAAATGGGTGTGGAGAACATCAAAAAAAGAGAAGAAGAATTGCTTGATCTTTGTTTTTCAAGACTTCAGAAAATAGAAGGATTATCAATTTTAGGAGATTTAACAACAGAACGAATTGGCTGTGTTTCTTTTGTGATTGAAGATATTCACTACAATTTGATTGTTAGACTTTTAAATGACCGTTTCGGAATTCAGGTTCGTGGCGGCTGGTCGTGTGCCAGTACGTATGCGCATTATCTTTTTAATATCAATGAAAAAAAATCGGCTGAAATTACAAATGAATTATTGCAGCGAAATCAGACCAATAAACCGGGTTGGGTTCGTTTGTCATTGCACCCAATTATGAGTAATGAAGAGCTTTTTTATATCTGCGATGCGATTGAAAAAGTAGCTCTGAATTATAAAAAATGGAAGAAAGATTATGAATATAATTCGGTTTCAAATGAATTTGAAAATCCGAAGATTAAAGATAACATCGAAAGAGATGTTAAAGAATGGTTTAAGTTAGTTTGAGTTAAGTTAGTTAGTTAGTTGAGCAATTTAATATTCCGTTAGGAATATCTCGTCGGTAGAAAAAAATGATATTATTTGAGTTGCGTCCTGTAGGGACACCTGATATGAAAATGGCATGTTTCAATAATCAAACGTTCCTACGGAACGCATATCAAAATTCAAATTGTCTTCTACCGACGAGACATTCCTACGGAATGAAATTGTTTTTTATAACCTCTTATGTATCTTGAAAAGATTATTTAATCGATTCGATGATTTTTTCTCGGTGCGCCAATCCCCAATTAACTAAGGTTTCTGTAACAGGAAGGACGGATTTTCCATATTCGGTAATAGCATAAATCACTGTAGCAGGTTTAGTATCTTGCTCGGTTCTGGAAATGAGTAAATTGGTTTCAAGCTACTTAAGTTCTTTGCTAAGCATTTTAGCAGAAATTCCATTAATCTCACGCTGCATTTTTTTAAAATGGATAACCTGATGAGTTCTATTAGTTAAAAATCTTAGAATCATCAATTTCCATTTTCCACCTAAAACATCAAGACTGTCACGCATTGCCATAAGTTCTTCAGAACAATTGGCTTCGCGAAGTACTCCATTATCATTAATTTTTGCCATACTAGTTTCTCTTTGGTAACCGGTTACCTCGGGTTAACCCATAACAAAAATAAAATATTACGGCGATACTTTTGTAAACTAAACTGATAAAAATGAAAGCAATAGTATTACAGGAAAATCGTGAATTTAGGCTGGAAACAGTTGAAATTCCGCAACCTGAATCAAATCAGATTCAGGTAAAAATTATGGCTTCAGGTTTTAATCCGATTGATTATCAAATGACCGAAAACGGCTCAGAAAGAAAGTTGATTCATTCGCCAATTCTAGGACGTGAATTTTCGGGGATAATTACGGCAATTGGAAGTGAAGTAACTGAGTTTAAAATTGGCGACGCTGTGTTTTGCGGATCAGGAAGTATGGGGTCAAACGGAACTTATGCTGAATATATTTGTGTTCCAGAAGGAATTGCAGTCAACAAACCTCAGAATATTTCTTTTGAACAAGCGGCAGGAATTCCATCAGCGGGACTTACCGCTTTGCAGGCTTTTAAACGAATGAATGCTTCTTTGACTGATTCGATATTGATTACAGGAGCGGCTGGAGGAGTAGGAAATATTTTTATCAAACTGCTTGTCGCGAAAGGTTTTTCCAATTTTGTAGTTACCGCAGGAAATGAAGAAAGTATCGCTTCTTTGGTTGATCTTGGAGTTAAAGCAAAACAAATCATTAATTATAAAAAAGAAGATATTTACGAAAGGGCTCTTTCTTTAAACGAAAATAAAAAATTTGATATTGCTGTAGATTTAGTAGGAAATAATGTCGCTGAAATTGCCGCAAAACTCCTAAAAATAAACGGAATTTATATTGATGTTACCAATTTTTCGACTCCAGAATCCCGCGGAATTCTTTTTTCAAGAGGAACTTCAATTTACAATATTTCAAATTATGCATACGGAATTGAAAAACAATATAATTATTATAAAAATGGATTAACAGAACTAAGCCATATAATAGAAAATGAAATAATTAGTCCGCCCAGTATTTCTATAGTTGGTGAATTGAACAAAGAAACTGTTGAGAAAGCGCTTTCAATTCTAAAAGAAAATAAAACAAGCGGCAGAAAATTAATAATGAAGATCAATAAAGAATGAAAACAATACCAAGAAGAATCGTAACAGGTTTACGAAATGGAAAATCAATTATAGAACAAGATGAAATTGTTACAAATGTCTCAGAACATTTTCCGGGACTAATCATTTCAGATATTTGGTCAACAGATTCGACACCTGCAAAATTTGAAGAAAAAGTTATTAAGAATACTGCTTTTCCGAACACGCCAAAAAATGGAAGTTATTTTCGTTATGTCCAGATTCCGCCCGATAAAGATTTGGGTGTGATAGCCAAAGAAGGAGAGCCGCATCCTTTAATGCATCAGACGGATACTTTAGATTATATCATTATTATTTCGGGTGAAATTTATCTAATTGTTGATGAAGAAGAAACCTTGTTGAAAGCTGGAGATATTGTTATTCAACGTGGAACTAATCATGCTTGGAGCAATCGATCTGATTCGCCATGCATTCAATTGGCTGTTTTGCTGGATGCGTCTAAAGCTGAAAAATAAAAGTTATACGCCAATAATTACATTTTGATTTATTTGTAAATCGTATCGATCAGAAATTGATTGATGCGATTTTTTTGTTTTAGCATAGGCTCAAAAATACCTCAAAATGGTTTCATTTTATAATATGAAACCATTTTGATTATTTATATTTAAAGTTTTGATTATTAAAGTTTTAAATTTAATTCGAAAATAACTGCCTTAAAAAGAATTTCAAAGCCTCTACAGAAAGTTTGCTAAATAATATTGATTACAAATTCCCAAAAAAAGCAAAACTAAATCAATATAATCGAATGAGTTATTGGCAATTTAGAGTTTTAAATTTAAAACATTTGACTCTAGTTTTATTGTGCTGCAGCTGTAACTTAAGTTTTGCACAGCAAGATACGGTCAGTCTTGCATCTGCAAAAAAAATAAGGCTCGACGAAGCAATTTTATTAGGAATTAAAAATAACCGGCAACTAAAACTGGCAAATGCTGATTTGGCAATTGCCAATGAAAATGTCGGCCAGGCTAAAATTGCCAAAATGCCAAGGATCGGTTTAAACGGAGGTTACAATTATATTGGAGATCCAAAACTGTATGAAGGATTTTATGAAAACCAAATTACCGTCAATTATTACAACCATCAGGCGTTTGCCAATATTATTTCGTCATTGCCTATTTACGCTGGAAACGCCATAAATACCAGAATTAATCAGCAGGAATTAATTACCGAAATGCAGCAATCTGCAGTGAAAATGACAGAAGCTGATGTTAAAAACGCGATTACGGAACAATATTTCACGCTCGAAAAACTATATCGCCAAATTGAAGTAACGAAACAAAATATCATTAATACCGATATTCGAATCAATCAATTAAAATCTCGTGTAAAAAATGGTCAGAATTTGACGAGTGATCTTTTAAGAACCGAATTACAGCAATCTAATTTTAAAGTTTCGGTTTTTAGAAGTACCAATACGATTGAATTGATCAGTAATTATTTGGATATCTTAATCGGTTTTCCGACAAATACTATTCTGAAACCAGAAGTCGCAGAAAGTATGATTCCGACAGAAAACATGAATCTGCAGCAAAGTTTAGAAGAAGCTTTTCAGAACAGAGAAGAGATCAAACGCGCAGCTGTAAAAATCAAATTATCAGAATCTTCATTGAGTTTAACCAAAAGCGGATTCAAACCGAACTTAAATGCAAATCTTATCCTCAATACAGAATATCCAGCGCAATGGCCTAATTATGTGAATGTACTGAATTATTGGGCGGCAGGACTTTCTTTAAACTGGGATATTTCTAGTTTCTATAATCTGAAACATCGCATAAGCGGAGACAAATTAGAAATTGATAAAAGTAATATTGCCTTAGAAGTTACTAAAGATCAGATTTCTACAGAAGTGAAAAATGCCTTTGTCAGATATGCGGAAAGCAAGGAAAATATCAAAACCTACAAAAAAGATGTAGAACTTTCAATGAGCAATTATAAAATTGTAAAAAGCCGTTATGAAAACGATTTTGCTTTAATCAGTGAAATTGTCGATGCCGAATTACAACTAAATAATTCTAGAATTTCACTCGTAAACGCCAATTTAGATTTGATTATTCAATATTACTCACTTCAATACGCGATGGGCAAACTTTAATATATCTTGTTATGAGCGAAGTAGATACACAAAATACAGCAATTCAGAAAAGCGAAAAAAGGAGAAACAGAGTTTTCACCATTCTGTCTTTTGTTTTTTTAATCGCAGGAGGATTGTGGATTTTAAGTTTATTCTTTGATTTCAGCTCTTATGAAACTACAAATAACGCTCAAGTCGAAGCTTACATAAACAACATTGCAGCGCGCGCAACCGGACACATAAAAGAAATAAAATTTGAATCCAATCAACAAGTGAAAAAGGGTGATACATTGGTTGTTTTAGACGATGAAGAATATATCATAAAAGTCAAACAAGCAGAAGCAGATTTGGCTATAGCCGAAGGAAATTTGCATTCGCTACAGCAAAATATAACAACTTCAGTTTCCAATCAAGCCTCGGGAAAAGAGAAACTAGCAGGAGATTTAGCAAGTTTAGAAAAGGCTCAAAAAGATTATCAGCGTTTCAAGAATATGTTTGCAGATTCGGCGGTTACGCGAAATCAGTACGATCAGGTTATTTCCAAATTAAAATCGGAAGAAGCTTATGTTAAGGCAGGAAAAAAGGGTTTGGAAGCAAGCGGTTCGATT
Organism: Flavobacterium sp. B167r; assembly: GCF_056824315.1. Lineage (NCBI taxonomy): Bacteria > Pseudomonadati > Bacteroidota > Flavobacteriia > Flavobacteriales > Flavobacteriaceae > Flavobacterium > Flavobacterium sp. B167r. Next base: position 5,095,672 of record NZ_CP124859.1, on the reverse strand, counting down.
ACCAAACAGAGTTCGATTAATCTGGAAGCAGCCACTGCAACCGTTGCCAGAAAAAAAGCAGATTTGGATGCAGCAAAATTGCAATTGTCTTATACGGCAATTATGGCGCCAGCGGATGGTTTTATTGGAGAGCGAAATCTATCTATTGGCGAATTAATCAATGCCAATCAAACTATTGCCACAATGGTGCTGACGGAAAAATTATGGATTTCAGCCAATTTTAAAGAAACTCAAATTGAAAAAATAAAACAGGGTCAAGAAGTTACCATTACGATTGATGCTTTGAACGGAAAAGAATTTAAAGGAAAAGTAGCAGGTTTTTCACCAGCAACAGGAGCCAAATTCTCAATGGTGGAACCAGATAATTCAACAGGAAATTTTGTAAAAATAACGCAACGAATTCCAGTTAAAATTGAATTTGAAACTCCGTCAAAAGAGCTTCAGGAAATAAGACCAGGAATGAATGTAACGGTTGAAGTAAAAAAGTAAAAGATGTTTGCAGGAAAAAAAAGGAGCCTTTTTACACTGACAGGATTATACATTCTGACGATTCCTTTTTTTAACGGATTGAATGTTACGACTTATGATAATTCGCAGATATTAGGACATTTTGGACCTTCTACAACTGCTTTTAGTTATGCGGTTTACATTCCCATTTTTACCATGCTCGCTTTTTTGCCTTTAGGATTAAAATTAGGAAAACAAATCAAAGTTCGAACAATGATTTTATCGGTTTCATTTTTATCGCTTTTGTTTAATACCGCTTCATTGTTTGCGCCGACTATTGCGTGGTTTGTTTTATGTCGTTCTCTTTTGGCAATAGTTTCGATCATCGGAATATTTGCTTCGATGGTTCCTATTTTATTGAAATACAATCCGGCGTTAAATATGGCTTTGATGTATGGCATTTTTCAATTTATACAAAAAGGAAGTCAGCATTTGTATCAATATTTAGGAGCGAATTTTGTGAGTTTTCATAACTGGACATTTGGCGTTTATTTCTTGAATGTCAATTTTTTAATCTGCATTATTTTGGCTTGGTATTTTTACAGAGCCGATGTTGCGCCTCTTAAAACCAAATTTCAATTTGATTGGAGAGGTTGGATTATCATGATTTTATTTTTTATGATTATTCTCTTTTTATGTGCCGAAGGACAAACAAGAAATTGGTTCAGCGATTCTAAAATAACTCTTGCTTTTGCATTTTTATTTATTATGGCAGGAATTTATCTGCTTCATGTTCGTTTTACGGAAGAACCATTAATTAATCCTGACGTTTATAAATTTAAAAATGTCATTGCAGGTACATTTTTAATGTTTTATATCGGTTTAATGAACGGAACTGGAAGTGTCGTAACAGGTTATATGACCAATGTTCTCGGATTTGATTCTGTTCTGGGAGCAGTTACGCATCTTTCATTATTGATCGGATTATGTATTTCGATTCCGCTTTCAACTTATCTTTTGTATAAACGAATTTATCTGGCAACGATTTGGGTGATTGGTTTTGCCTGTTACGGCATCTATCATATAACGCTTTTTTACAGATTCTATCCCGGAATTGATGCTTCCGATTTTTATCTGCCCTTAATTTTTAAAGGATTAGGAATGGGATTTATTTTTCCTGTTTCGCTGCTTTATATTTCAGAAGGAGTTCCGCCGCAATTAAGCACTTCGCGTATGATGACTGGAATTATTGCTCAGGCGGTTTTTGCTTCTTTATTGGGAGGAGCTGTTTTAGGCACTTTTATTTCGAATATGAATGTGCAGCATAAAACGGGTTTAAGTCAGCAATTGAGTGCGATAAACAAACAAGCCGAAAATCAGCTGGAAAATTCAAAAAAGAAATTTTTATTCATGGGATTGTCAGATGCCGAGGCTCAGAAAAAAGCAGAAAAAAGCCTTTCTAACCAAACTTCAGAAGCTTCTATTTTATTGGCTTACAAAGATATTTATCTCGTCATGTCGGCAATTTGTTTTCTGCCCATTTTCATTATTCTGCTTTTTAATCTTTGGCGAAGACCAATTGGAAGAGTAGAAGTTGAGCCGATACCGATTTGAGGGTGAAGAGGCTAGACTAGAAAGATGAAAGAGGCAAGAAGAAAGACTCTAAAGAAGTTAATTAATCATTTTGATTTTATTATGATAGCAAAAAAAGATCGGTTTTTATATCGTTTTTGGACTCGAGAAAAGGGACTTAGTGGGATGCTGATATTGCTGTGTATTATGCATTTTATTGCTATTCCGTTCTTTGGAGGTAAATCTCATTTTATGGTGGCTGTTAATATATTTTGGATGCTGTTTCTCTTTGCAGGAATTGTAGCATTGTCCAAACATAAAAAACAAGCTATTAGTCTTTCCATAATTCCGATTCTGTTTCTTATTATTCAATGGATCAATTATTTAAACCATAACGTAATTATACTATTTGCCGATCTTGTTTTTTCGGTTGCTATTATGCTTCTTTTGATCACTTTGGTTTTGGTAAAAGTTTTAGAACCAGGTCCTGTAACAACGTATCGCATCATTGGATCAATTGTGGTTTACATGCTATTGGTTCACTTTTTGTCGACGCTTTATTTATTTCTTTTCGAACATATTGAAGGTTCTTTTCAAATAGCGGAGTCAAAATTTGCAAGTAATAGCGATCAAGCTAGTTTCCTTTATTTCAGTTATATCACGATGACTTCGACAGGTTATGGAGAAATCGTGCCTTTGCATCCTTTGGCTCGCTCGCTCGTCCAGATTGAAGTTTTGACAGGCGTTTTGTATCCTGTGATCTTGATTGGAAGATTGGTTTCAGATGCGAATTTTGGGGCTGGGAAGAAGTGAAATGAAAGATGCTAGAAGAAAGAAGAAAGACAGAAAATATAACGTAAACTTTGATAATTAACAATTCACCATTATTAAAAATCATAACCATGAAAACAACACCTAATTCGAATAAAAGAAAAGAACTCTTTGAAACTATTTTGCAGTTATTTTTCATTTTCCTGATTGTTGGATTTTGCCTTAAATTGCTGTTGCCTTTTTTTATGCCAATTCTTTGGGCGGTAATCCTGTCGGTGGTATTTTATCCTTTATTTAATTCATTGCAAAAAATATTGAAAGGTCGAAAAGGATTGGCTTCGGTTATCATTACTATTTTGATTATTGCCATAATGTTAGTGCCTTTGATTTATTTTTTGAAAGCGGCAACGGGTAATTTCTTAGAACTAAAAGATAGTTTTGAAGCAGGAACACTAAAAGTTTCGCCACCAGGACCTTCTATAAAAGAATGGCCGATAATTGGGAAGCCGCTTTATGAGTTTTTGCTTTCGATGTCAACAGATTTGGAACAAGGCGTTGTGAAATACCAAGATCAGATAAGAGAATTGACTTCTAAAATAATGGCGAGTATTTTGAGTTCTGGTGCTGCATTTCTACAGTTTATTCTATCTATTATTATTGCGGGAATTTTATTAGTATCGCCAAGTTCAAAAGTTTTCTTTATGAAATTCCTTAAAAAAATTGCAGGAAATGAAGCTGAAGAAATTATGATAATTTCGGTTTCTACCATTTATCAGGTAGTAAAAGGAATTTTGGGTGTTGCGGTTATTCAGACCATTATTCAGGCAATTGGATTGTTTTGGGCAGATATTCCGTATGCTGGAATTTTGACTTTGATCTGCTTGATATTTTCAATTTTACAAATTGGACCAATTATAATTAATATCGGAGTTATCATTTATCTTTTCTCAACAGGAGATTCTGGTTATGCCATTTTTTGGACTATATTTTTCATCATCAGCGGATTATCAGATAATGTTTTAAAACCGTTGTTATTAGGAAAAGGTGCGCTTGTACCAATGCTTGTGATTTTTCTAGGTGTAATTGGAGGTTTTATCATGTCAGGTTTCATCGGATTGTTTGTTGGACCAATTGTGTTTTCAATAGGTTACAAACTGTTTGTCGCGTGGCTAGACGACAATGCGGAACCAATTGAAGAACCTGCAGAAGATATTGAAATTAGTTAATTGTGAATTGTTAGATGTAAAATGTGAAAAGTAAAAATGTGAAAAGTAAAATGTGAGTATTTTTTACTTTTCACATTTTTACTTTTTACACTTGAAACAATTCACATCTAACATTTCACATTTTTCACATCTCACTTTTTACAATTGAATTAACAATTAAAAGAAGTATTTTTGCAGGATTATAATTATTCAAAGATGAAACGTTCAGGCACGGCAGATCTTCCTTTACATTATGGACATGTTCCAATGTGGCTTGCTGAACGAATGTCAAAGCTTGGTTTTGCTATTGTTGAAACTATTGCAATGGAATTTTCGACTGCTGAAGTTATAAGCAAATTGAGCAATCCGTTTTGGTTTCAGAGTTTTGGAGCCGTTATGGGAATGGATTGGCATTCTTCTGGAATCACAACTTCGGTGCTTGGAGCATTGAAGAAATCAGTTAATCCGCATTCAAAAGAACTCGGAATTTATATTTGTGGAGGCAAAGGAAAGCATTCTATGGCAACACCTCAAGAACTTTTATTTGTTGGTGAAAAGACAGGTCTTGACGGAAATAATCTCGCCAACTGTAGCCGACTTACCGCCAAAGTAGACAACACCGCCATTCAGGACGGATTTCAATTGTATCAGCATAATTTTATTGTTGATAATAAAGGGCAATGGGCTGTTATTCAGCAAGGAATGAATCCAGATTCTCGAACTGCTAGAAGATACCATTGGCATTCACAAGATTTGAAATCTTTTATAAACGAACCACATACTTTTATTTATGGCGAAAATCAAGGTTCTATTTTAAATCTTACTGCGAACGCCGCAACAAAATCTCGTGAAGGAATTTTAGAATTGGTAAAAGAATCGCCCGTTAAAATCATAAAAGAAATGCAGCATCTTTCTATGCCCGCGCATCACGATGTGAGAATGGAAGATGTGAATATGAAACGACTAGGCGCAATGCTTTGGACTACGCACGAAAATAAACCAGAAGATTTTGAAGAATTGCTGCTTTTAAAAGGAATGGGACCAAGAGCTTTGCAATCTTTAGCTTTAGTGAGCGAAATAATTTACGGAACACCAACTCGATTTGAAGATCCGGCTCGTTTTTCTTTTGCTCATGGCGGAAAAGACGGACATCCGTTTCCTGTTCCAGTAAAAATTTATGATGAAACAATCGACACGCTTCAAAGGGCTATTAATCGGGCTAAAATTGGGAACAGTGATAAGTTGAGTGCCATTCAAAAATTATCTGAAATTTCGCGGAAAGCAGAAGAAAGTTTTACTCCAAATTCTAATTTTGATGCATTAGTTCAGAGAGAAAGAGAACAATCTCATTTATATGGCGGAAGAACCATTTTTGGAGAGGCAAAACCTCCTAAAAAGAAACCTATAAACCCAAGTAATCAGCTGGAATTATTTTAAAAAAGCATAATTTCTTATCAGCCTTTAGTTATTTAAAAATCCAAGAATGCCACAAAAAGAAAAATCAATCTATACTTTACAATTCATTTTGCTTTGCTTGAGTTCTTTACTGTTTTCATCAAGTTTTAATATGATGATTCCTGAGCTTCCAAACTATTTGACCAGTTTAGGAGGAGCAGAATATAAAGGACTTATTATTTCATTATTTACTTTGACGGCAGCGATTTCGCGCCCTTTTAGCGGTAAGTTAACCGACAAATGGGGACGAGTTCCTGTTATGGCAATCGGATCTTCGGTTTGTGTCGTATGCGGATTTCTTTATCCAATCTTGAGTTCTGTCTCTGGGTTTTTATTGTTGCGTTTGGTTCATGGTTTTTCAACTGGATTTAAACCTACATCAACATCGGCTTATGTGGCAGATATTATTCCGCAGCACCGATGGGGAGAAGCACTTGGAATGCACGGATTGTGTTTTGGCATTGGTGGCGCACTTGGCCCAGCATTAGGAAGTATGATTGTAAACTTGTACGGAATTAATGTCATGTTTTATTGCTCTTCGTTTCTTGCATTTTTCTCTATTATTATTGTATTGAATATGAAAGAAACTCTTGCTACAAAAGAAAAACTGAACCGTTCGATGTTTATTATTGGACGAAAAGATATTGTAGATCGAAATGTGTTTCCGGCAGGAATTATCACGTTCCTTTCGTACACCGCATTTGGGATTATTTTGACTTTAATTCCAGATTGGAGCGAGCATGTTGGAGCAACCAATAAAGGGATATTTTTTACTGCTTTTACGGTAGCTTCGGTTATGGTTCGTTTTGCAGCGGGAAAAGTTTCAGATAGACACGGCCGACCAAAAGTGATACTGGCTGGATTAATCATAATGGCTTCTGCACTTTTTGTAATTAGCGAAGGAAGAGATGTTCAGATGTTATTGGTTGGAGCTGCAATTTATGGAATTGGTACAGGGATTTTATCTCCCGCAATTAGCGCTTGGACAATCGATTTGAGCAATCCTGACCACAGAGGAAAAGCGGTTGCAACCATGTATATTTCGATGGAACTCGGAATTGGTTCTGGAGCACTTTTAGGAGGTAGTTATTACAGCGATCAAATTATGCGTATTCCGCAGATTATGAAATTTGATATTCTGATTCTCGTTTTAGGGATTGCATATCTTTTATATTGGGGGAAAATTGCGAAGAGAAATCGAGGAAGTCTTAGTTAAGAATTTGTAGTGAGAAATTGTTCTAACACATAGAAACATAGCTTTTTGTAAACTTAAAAGGCGTTTCACTAATTAAAATACACATAGTGTGGCTATGTGAGAGAAAGACTTTCTCTTTGTAACTCTTTTTAGAGAAGTAAAAACTATGTTTCTATGTGTTAAAATTAACCTTCTTAATTTCACTAACTGGTAAAATATTTTTTTTCAAGCCTGTAAATTTATTTTTACAGGCTTTTTTTTTTTTCGAATTAAATCAAACTTTTGAAAATCAAAATAGCTTTTTTAAGACTAGAGTGCTGCTTTTCAATATTATTAAGATTAATCATATTGAATTTTCTTCAAAAATGTCTACGAAATCCTTTGCGCTTTTTTTAACTTAATAATCTTTTGGCTTTTAACATTAAAATTGTTTAATATTGCGTTTTTGATCCTCACTTTTTATTAATTAATGTCTGTTTATAGCAAATATGCTGATCATATCTTATTAAATCTCCTTAAGGAAGATGATCAATTGGCCTATACAGAAATCTTTGAAAGGTACTCGAGACTTTTAGTAAATCATGCATACAAAATGATTGGCAATCATGATGAAGCCAATGATGTTGTTCAAGAAGTATTTTTGTTTATCTGGAACAAACGTCAGGAGCTGGAAATTACGGGATCTCTTTCTTCTTATTTATACAAAGCAACCAAAAACAGAATCTTAAATCATATCGCTCACGAAAAAGTGGTTTCGCGTTATGCCGATTCTATTTCAAACTTTATTGAAAATGATTATGTTTTTGCAGACTCTAAACTTCGAGAAAAAGAATTAGAGAAAATCATTGAAAACGAAATTGCTTTACTTCCTGAAAAAATGCGTGAAGTTTTTCTTTTGAGAAAAGTAGAAGAACTTTCATACGACGAAATCGCAATACAATTAAATATAACAGACAAAACAGCGAAACAGCAAGTTTATAATTCGCTAAAAATTCTCCGCGGAAAACTAAAATCGGCGTTGAATGTTTTTATCTGGTAAATTTTTCTTGTTCTTTTTGTTAAATTTTAAAATAAAACCTACTCATAAAAGCCTCATTAATAAAGAGAAACTAATGTTTCGGCGAATTTATTAATAATAAATTAATATTTTTTTGATTTTCATCTATGACAAAACCCATTTCTAACTGTCTTATAATAAAACAAGACAAAATTTCGTGTTGTAATTATGAATGAAACTGAATTTCTAGAACTGCTTAAAAGACATCAAAATGACACTTTATCTCATGAAGATAAAGATAAACTCGATGCTTGGTATTTGCATAAAGCTTCAAATAGTAAGAGGCAGCTTAGCGAATACGAACTAGCAGATAGTTACGAACATTTGAAATCTAGACTTCCATTAGTGAAGCAAACTCACGTAATTAATCTTTGGCCGCGTGTTGCGGCTGCGGCATCAATTGCTTTGTTATTTGGTGCAGGATTATTCTATTTTACAAAATCGGAATCGGTTGTAAAACAAGAAAGTATTCAAGTTGTTGAAAAACCGAAGGAAATTGCTCCAGGCGGAAACAGAGGAATTTTGACTCTTTCAAACGGAAAGCAAATTATACTTTCAGATATTTCTTCAAAAGATATTATTGCTAAAGAAGATCAAGATGAGGTAACTATTAAAATGGATGCCAACGGAGTGATTACTTATGTCATAAATCCAAATGCTGAAACTTCAAAAGAAGATGAGAATTCATTCAATACACTTTCAACTCCAACTGGCGGACAATATAATATTGTTTTGGCAGATGGTACAAAAGTATTCTTGAATGCTGTTTCGTCTATCAAATATCCAACTCAGTTTAATGGTAATGAAAGAATTGTTGAGTTAGAAGGAGAAGCTTACTTTGAAGTTGCTAAAAATAAAAACAAGCCTTTCTTAGTAAAATCAGACAATCAAACAATTGAAGTTTTAGGGACGCATTTTAATGTTCATGCGTACAATAATGAATCTGCTGTAAAAACGACATTATTAGAAGGAAGTGTTGCGGTTTCTTCTAAAAATCAAAAAGCAATTTTAAAACCAGGACAACAATCAAATGTGTCTGAAAGTTCTAATAAAATTGCAGTTAAAGAAGTCGATACCGAAGCAGCAATTGCTTGGAAAAACGGCCGATTTAAATTTGATAATGCCGATTTGAAATCAGTAATGAAGCAATTGGAACGCTGGTACGGAATTAAAGTAGAATACCGCGGTGATGCCTCAGACGTTAGATTTAACGGAGGTACATTTAGAAATAAAAATTTGTCTGAAGTATTAAAAGTGCTTGAGCTAAGTAATATAAAATTTAAGATTGAAGGAAAAACGATTATTGTCTATCCGTAAGATCTTTATTTAACCGATTATATTGAGTCTATAAACTAAAAAACCAGAGGCAGTTGCGATGCTTCCGGTTTGTTTAAAAGTTTATAGCCAATATAAGTTGTCCACTATTGTTTAACTATAACCAATGTAAATGTATGAAATTAAATTTACAACCAAAAAAACCTTACAAAAAACTTAAAAAAAAGATTCCTAGAGTTTCTTTTTCGGCTAATCTATTGATAATAGGCGTGTTTATGCTATTGTGCAGTTTTACTGGGCAAGCGCAGAGCATCACCATAAATTTTAAAGATGCACCTCTTGAAAAAGTTTTGAAAGAAGTGGCAAAACAAGCCAATTACGAAGTGCTTTATACACAGAAACTGCTTAAAGATTCAAAACCTGTTAGTATTTCTGTTAAGAATGCGACTTTGAACGAAACTTTAAGCCAAGTTTTTAAAAATCAGAGCATAAAATATACGCTTACTAACCAAACGATTGTTGTTACTGCTCCAAAAGAAAAAAACGAGAGCGTGGGAAACGGATTAATCGATATCAAAGGAAAGGTAGTAAATAATAAAAATGAATCGTTTCCGGGGGTAACTGTTACTATTGGAGGAACTAACAGAACGAGTATAACCGACTTTGATGGTAGTTTTTCTTTTGATAAAATTTCACCAAATGCTGTTCTTGAATTATCTGGATTAACGATAGAAAATAAATCTTTTGGTATTGGAGGGCGAACAGATTTTACCCTTGTTGCTGAAGATAAAGTGGCTGCAATGAAAGAAGTTGTGGTAACGGGTTATCAGACAATTGCAAGAAGTAATTTTACAGGAGCAATTTCTAAAGTTGATGAAAAAGTATTAAACGAAAATATCAATTCTAACTTATCAGGCGCAATAGAAGGACGTGTTGCGGGTTTGATGTTTCAGAAAAATCCAAACGGACTTGGATCTGATACGCCTATTTTGAGAGGTATCGGTACTTTTTCCGATAATGTGGGCTACAGTCCGCTTATTGTAATTGATGGTCTTCCAAGTGAATTGACTTTGGATGAAATTAATCCGTATGATATTGAAAGCGTTGACGTTCTAAAAGATGCAGCAGCAGCGTCTATTTATGGTTCGAGAGCTGCAAATGGTATCATTGTTTTAACTACAAAAAAAGGAAATGGTAAATTAAAAGTGACCATAAACTCAGATTTCTTTATTTCATCAAAACCAAATTTGAGAGATATGAACTATGCTTCAACAAGCGATTTGATTGACTTTGAACAAGCAGTTTATAATAGAGAAAGAGCCAGATTTGCAGATACTGCAACAATGTTTAGCAGTTATGGAGATATTGGAAACAGCAATACAAAATACTACAGTCCGCTTTACCAGTTAAACAGAAATCTGGAAGAGGGAAAAATCGATAATGCTACTTACGACGCGACCCTTTCACAATGGAGAAAGAACGATTACAATAAAGATTATCGTGATAATGTTTGGCAAAATGAATTAAGACAGCGTTATAATGTTGCTTTTTCGGGAAGCACAAGCAAGCAGAATACGTATGTTTCGCTTAATTATGATGAATCGCAAGCTCGTGTAAAATACAATAAAGGACGTTCGTTTAACCTTTATGCAAAAAGTAGTTTTCAGGTAAACAACTGGCTAAATGCTACATTTGGAGTAAATGGAACTTATAGTAATGATGAAGCGACCGAATATGATCTTGGCAATTACGATATTCAAAAACGATACGAGCGTATTACCGACGATAACGGAAATTTGGTGCAATCAACAGGTGTAGCAATTAAAGATGGCTTTACTTCTAGTGGCGCTATAAATCCAGCAATGGTTGATAAATTAGCAGGTTTAACAGGATTCAAATCTTTAAATTTTAATGTTTTAGATGCACTTAAAGAAGGTATTGAAGAACGAAATTCATTAAGCTTAAGAACTTTTGCTAACATAAAAGCAAAACTATATAAAGGGTTAAGTTTTAATACACAATTTCAGTACGAAGTAAGAAAAAACGATAGCGAACAGTATCTTGACGTTAATTCGTATAGAATGCGTTATGCGATTAATGCATTGACAGGATACAATCCGACTACAAATACCTACACATACGTTGATGGTTTTTCTACAGGAGGACGATATGAGCAAAATAGTTCTCAGGCAAGTAATTATTCTTTCAGAAATCAATTAGATTTTAATCAAGAATTTGCAGATGGCAAACATTCTGTTAATGCTTTGGTAGGTACAGAAATGCGTGAGACTTATGTTCCAAGAACTATCGAACAGGTGCGATATGGTTATGATCCGGTAACTCTAAGTTCTGCGGTATTAAACAATCTTGCATTAAGTCAAACTGGAGTTTCTAGTTATATATATGGAAATAACCGTACACTGGCTGCTTTGGGAAGATCACAGACAGAAGTTTTGCACCGTTACTTTTCTATTTTTAGTACGGCGAGTTATACTTATTTATCTAAATATAACATTACAGGAAGTTACCGTGTAGATAAAGCCGATTTATTTGGTGTTGATCCGAAGTATAAAAACCGCCCATTATGGTCTGCAGGTTTAGGATGGAACATTAGTAATGAAGAATTTATGAAACCAGTGAAATGGGTGAGTATGCTGAAATTAAGATCAACTTACGGTATCAATGGAAATGTAGATCAAAGCACAACGCCTTATATTACTGCAACTCGAAGAAACGATAACTTGTACCAGTCTTTACAATATACGAATATTACTTCGCAGCCAAATCCGATGTTAAGATGGGAAAAAACACAAAGTTTAAATTTTGGTGTGGACTATAGTTTATTCAGAGCCAAATTAAATGGTTCGATCGATGTTTACCGTAAATACAGCAGCGATTTATTGGCGACCACAGATCTTGATCCTACTGTTGGTGCTTTATCAAGAAGAATTAACGCAGGAGCATTATTAAATAAAGGGATCGAGTTTACTGTGGGTTCTGAGTGGTTTAATAATGGTAGTCTTCGCATCAATTCTAATGTCGTTTTTGCTTTCAACAGAACAACGGTGCAAAAAGTAACAAGAGCAGAATCTACAGCTTCGGTTTATGTTTCTTCTCCAACGAGTTACTTTGTAGAAGGCGATTATTTTAATAGTATGTATGCTTACAAATATGGCGGAACGGTAAATGGTTATCCTTATGTTTTGGATGAAAATGGAAATCCGTCTATCACTTTTGATGAAAATGGAAATCCAATTTCAACAAGCATAAAAACAATTACAAATCCAGCTGCTTTAGAAAATGTGGGTTCATTAATGCCAACTTACACAGGTTCATTGTCACAACGTTTTTCGTACAAACAATTTGATTTGAATTTCTTATTTGTTTTCTCTGGTGGAAACGTGATGCGTAAAGAAACCCTTGACATGAGTTCTGATAACGTAAATCTTTCTGGTATTACAGATCGTTACACCAACACGAATAGAAACGGCAATACTCGTTTGTATGTAGATTTAGACGAAAGTGTTAGAAACTATGCTGGAACTATGAGCAGCCAATGGCGATATTCAACTGCAAATGTTGTTGATGGTGATTATATTAAATTGAGAAACGTTTCTTTGGGTTATAATTTGCCAAAGTCTTTCGCAAATAAAATTAAGATGGCAGCAGCGAAGTTCACTTTCCAGATGAATAATATCTGGTACTGGAGCGCAGCTGGAAACCGTATCGATCCAGAAGTTTATAGTGCAAATTCTGGTGTACGCAGTTTACCATTGCCAAAAACATATTTATTTGGCTTTAATCTTACACTTTAAAAAAATGAAACAGATATATATAACATTACTGTCTGTGATGATGCTAACAGTTTCATCATGCGACGATTATACGGAAATCACACCAAAAGGAGCCTTAGTAATTGAAACTCCAGAACAATTTCTAGACTTAGTGTCTCTGCCAAATAGAGGTTATCCAATCAATAACTTTCAATATTTGTCAGACGACCAATGGATGAGAGAAACTAATGTAATCGGAAGAACGCCAAACATCGATATTATTAATTTTACTTTTGATGAAAGTATTGATAGAGTTTCGTTGTTGACAGGGTCAAGTTTTTACAATCAAGCTTACAGTTATATCAACAGATGGAATACGATTATTTCATTAGTTGATGATAGTAAAGGAGATACAAATGTGAAACAATTAGCGAAAGCTGAAGCTAAAATTTTTAGAGCTTACGATCACTTCCTTTTAGTAAATACGTATGCAAAAGCTTATGATCCACAGACTGCCGCTACAGATGGGGGAATTTGTATAATGGATAAATTTGATCTGGAATCACAGCCTTCAAAATCTACTGTTGCACAGGTTTATGATTTCATTCAGAGAGATATTGAAGACGCATTGCCATTCATTAAAGAAAAACCAAGCGATGTTTATCATCCATCATTAGCATTTGCGTATGCGTTTAAAGCTAAAGTGCATTTGTTTAAACGTGAAATTGCTAAAGCTCAAGAAGCAGCAGAAAAATCATTAAGTTATAACAATCAAATATTCGATTTAGTAGCTTACAACAAACAGGGCGGACCAACAGCAGTTCCAGTTCCGGCGGCAAGTAACGTAGAAGTTTTGAGTTACATGTACATGACAGGTTATAACGAAATGAACTTTGCTCAGAGTTATATCATTAGTCCAGAACTAAGAACTTTATTCGGAATAAACGATGGACGTTTCAATTTGTTTTTCAACTCAACAAGCACAACAAACTTAGATCAAGGTTCAGGCACCGCTTACTGGGGTACGCAATATACTAGATTTTTTTATCCAACCGTGGGGATGAAAACAACAGAAGTATATTTAATTCTAGCAGAATGTTATGCGAGAGATAATAAGTTTGCCGAAGCAGTTGCTGTTTTAAATACATTAAGAGCAAAACGTATTCTTTCTGGTACTGTTGATTTGACGGTTCCAGCGACAAGAAAAGAAACAATGGAATTGGTAATTAATGAAAGAAGAAAAGAATTGCTTTTAGGATTTAATCGTTTCTTTGATCTTAAAAGATTAAATATTGAAACTGAATATGCAAAAACGATTACACGAGTATTTCCAATTGTAAATAAAACTGTTCCTCAAAAAACTTATACCTTGCAGCCAAATTCTCGATTATACATAATTCCGTTTCCTTTATCGGTTTTACAGAAAAATCCGAAATTGACATTAAACACAGACGAAAAAGTTCCATTTTAATTTAGATGAAAAAGTTAATTATATTCCTAATCATGCTGTCGGCTTGGCAGCATGGTTTTGCTCAGACTCCCGAAAAAAAAGCAGATAGTACCAGCGCACAGCCAAAAGGCATGCAGGCTTACAATAAAATTATTACCGATAAAGCTAAAAACAAATCGGGTCTTTTTACGGTTAGCCAAGTTGATGCCAAATATTACTTTCAAATTCCAGACAGTTTATTTAATAGATACATGCTGGTCGTAACGAGGTATCTTTCAACGCCAGAAGGTTTTGGAACTTTTGGTGGAGAAAAAGCCAACGAGCAGACTATCTATTTTGAAAAAGGTTTGAATAATACGGTTTATTTAAGATCTCTGCAATATAGACAAGATGTTCGTTCTGCCGATTCGATGCTGGCAAAAGCATTAGAAGGAAGTAACGAAAATCCGATTGTGGCTGCTTTTCCAATAAAAACAACTAATCCAGATACCAAAGATGTGGTTATTGAAGTGACAGATGTTTTCAAGAAAGACAATGCCATGTTTTCTATCGGAAGTCAGGAGAAAACGGAAAAAAAATTAACTTCTCTTGCTGATGACAAATCTTTTGTTGAAAGCATCGATGCGTATCCAATTAATATTGAAACAAAAACAACAAAAACCTATACAAGTTCGACAGCAAGCAGTGGAAGTATCACATTACGATTGAACACATCGATTGTATTGCTTCCTAAAACACCAATGCGCAAACGTTTCTTTGATGAAAGAGTTGGTTATTTTGCCAATAAATATGTTTTGTTTGATGATGATGAACAGAGTGCTCAAAAGAAATTTATTGTACAGCGTTATCGTTTAGAACCAAAAGAGAAGGATATTAAAAAATATTTAAAAGGTGAATTAGTCGAACCAAAGAAACAGATTGTTTACTACATCGATCCTGCAACTCCAAAAAAATGGAGACCTTATTTAATTGCAGGTATCAACGATTGGCAGAAAGCTTTTGAAGCGGCAGGTTTTAAAAATGCCATTGTAGGTAAAGAATGGCCAGAAGACGATAAAACAATGAGTTTGGAAGATGCAAGATATTCGGTAGTACGATATTTAGCTTCTGAAACGCCAAATGCTTACGGACCAAGAATTAGCGATCCGAGAAGCGGTGAAATTATGGAAAGTCACGTTGGATGGTATCATAATGTGATGAAATTAGTTCAAAGATGGTACATGATTCAGGCTGGACCTTTAGATCCAAGAGCGAGAAAAATGCATTTGGATGATGAATTAATGGGACAATTAATCCGTTTTGTTTCTTCTCACGAAATCGGTCACACGATTGGTTTACGTCATAATATGGGAGCGAGCAGTGCAACTCCAGTAGAAAAATTGCGTGACAAAAAATGGGTGGAAGAAAACGGACATACGGTTTCTATTATGGATTACGCTCGTTTTAATTATGTAGCGCAGCCAGAAGATAATATTAGCCCAAAAGGTCTTTATCCGAGAATTGGAAGTTATGATAAATGGGCTGTTGAATGGGGTTACAAATATTATCCAAATACTAAAGATGAGTTTGAAGAAGAAAAATTATTAGCCAAATTAACGACTGATAGTTTAACGGCAAATCCGAAATTATGGTTTGGAGGAGAAGGTAAAGACGAAGATCCGCGCAGTCAATCTGAGGATCTTGGAGACGATGCAGTTCTTGCCAGCGATTACGGAATTAAAAACTTAAAGCGTGTTGTGCCTCATCTTATCGAATGGACCTATCAGCCAAACGATCCGTACGATAATTTAGCAGACATGCACAAAGCAGTAGTAAGACAATATGGTTTGTATTTGTATCACGTTCTGAAAAATATCGGAAACAATTACGTTACAAAACGAACTGTCGATGAAAAAGGAGCAGTTTACAAACCAGTTCCTAAAGCAAAAGTAAAAGCTGCGATAGATTATTTAGGAAGACAATTGTTTGTTTCGCCACTTTGGATGTATCCGCAAGAAATTGATGATTTGATTGCTTTAAAAAGAGAAGATCAAATTTCAGACCAGCAAAATCAGGTTTTAAATATGTTATTGAGTTCAGGAATGCTTTATAATATTAACCTTAAATCAATGCAGTCTGAAGGAGCTTATACGGTTCCAGAGTTTTTGAACGATGTTGAGCAAACAGTTTGGGTGAAATTTAGCGGAGACGAAAAACAAGATTTTTACAGAAGAGGTTTTCAGCGTGGCTACATCGAAAAATTAGGCATGCTTTTGTTACCGAAAGAATTAGAACCTGGAAAAGCAGCAAATGCAGCACAGCGAAGTGATGTGAAATTGTATGCAAAACAGCATCTTCTAAAATTAAAAACAGATATTGAAAAATTAAAAGCTTCAGCAACAGGAATCAATAAAGATCATTACGAAAGCATTTTAATAGACATCGATAAAATTATTACCAAATTAGATAAACCTACATCATGAAAAATTTATTAGTTATAGCATTCCTTTTCTTTAGTTTTTTAGCGCAAGCACAACTAACTTCAAAAGAAGAAGTAACGCCTGAATTAGTTGCAAAACGCGAAGCAGAGAAAAAAGAAATCACAAAAAGTTATTTGGCTTTAAAAAATAGCTTTTTAACTTCAGATAGTTTAGCGGTTGTGAAAAATGCAGAAGCATTTAAAAGTTCTTTAAAAAACTTTAGGTTTAAAAAATTAAGCTTAGAAAATATGAATGCAGCTACAACTTCGAGAAAAGAAATTATCGAATTGGCAACGGCATTAACAGCAACAAAAAACATCAACAAACAGCGCAAGATTTTTGAAACTCTTTCAGTAAAATACTGGGATCAGGCTTCAAAATTCAAACCTGTTGATGAGACATTATATTTACAAGTTTGCCCAATGACAGGCGCAGTTTGGACAAGTGACAGTAAGGAAATTAAAAATCCATACTATCCAAAAAATATGTTGACTTGCGGTGAAATAAAAGCAAGTTTATAGTTTTTTTAATTTGAATTAGTTTGATAAATGCGGTATTCTTTGTAGGGAGCCGTATTTGTTGTTTAAGGCAAATACCACTTATTAATAAAGGAAAATATAAAGTTTGATTAAATAAAAAAAAGTCTGTAAAAATTAAGTTTACAGGCTTTTTTTGTTTAATAACAGGAAAAGGGCAAGGTATATTTTTTTCACCCTTTGAAGAAGATATTAAATTAAGATTCCTTTTCAATAGAAGCTTGAAGCATCAAATAATGAAGATCTATGTTTTGCACAAAGGGTTTTAATAATTCACTTCCTGGACCGAACATTGCCAATTCAACATAATCTCCGGAGTGATCCATACTAATCCATCCTACATTATTATGTTTTTTCTGGATTTCTGAATAGGCCTTAAAGGGCAATTTTTTATAATTATAAAGCCCATCTTCTTGCTTTTCTAATCCCGAATAGAAATTCAATAAATGTTTAGCTTCATCGTCTGTAAGACTGATATTATTGGTTTCTTTAATCCAGTCTTTAACTTGCTGCAAATTAAAATCGGCATGGATAGAATTTAGAATATATTCATTAGTGTATTTATAATCTGCAATACTGTTGAAATTTTTAACTGCGTCAGCACCGTATATAAGACCAGGATTTGCATTTCCGTGATCTGTTGTTATAATTACCAGTGTTTCTTTGTCTTTTTCAGCAAAATCAATTGCAGTTTTAACCGCTTCATCAAAAGCAAGCTGATCGTGAATCAAAGCCGCAATATCATTTGCATGCGCAGCCCAATCTACTTTTCCGCCTTCAATCATCAATACAAAACCATTTTTATGGTCTTTCATCTGATCAATAGCTGCGGCGCTCATTTCTGCTAGAGTCGGTGACTGCTGTAACTCTTCGATGCTGTTTCTATCAATAGTGTACGGAAGTGCACCAGTGGTAAAAACCCCTAATGTTTTCTCGCCTTTTTTGATTTTTTCTAAATCTGATTTTTGTTTTAAGACCTGATATCCCTTATTTTCATAAATCTTATAAATATCTTTTTTATCAGCTCTTTTAGAAGGATTAAAAAACTCATCGCCACCTCCCATCATAACATCTAGTCCAAGATTGGCATACATTTCGGCAATTTCATTTTCAGCATTTCTGCTGTCTGAATTCACGCAAAAGCCCGCTGGCGTAGCATGAGTTATGGTAACTGTAGTAACACAGCCCGCTTTTTTTCCTTCATTCTTAAATTTCTGCCAGATAGGAAGATATTTCTCGCCATTTGGACCAATATTCAAAACACCATTTTTAACACGATGCCCGCCTCCAAAAGATGAACTTGCCGCAGCAGAATCTGTCACAGCAGAACTTGCAGATGCGGTGTCCATCAATGCTCTCGAAACTTTATTCTCTTTATATAGATTCATCCAGTTTCCATTTTTTCCTAAAATATTTTGCGAGTAAAGATTTGCCATTTGAAGCGTTCCGGAGCTCATTCCGTCGCTTATCAGAAAAATTATGTTTTTTGCTTTTTTCCCTTTTTTAGTTATTGCCTCTAAATCATTTGAAAGAATAACGGATGGACTAAGAGTAAATAGTCCTGCTAAAACTGATGAGCCTTTTAAAAATCTGCGTCTGTTCATTGTGCTTTAATTAGTAGAAGTAAAATAAAAGTATTTCTATGTATAATGCGGTTTTCACTGCATTAAATAATTGTTTTGTTTCGATAAACAGAATTTATTGCTATAAAACTATATAAAGAATACCAGCTCTAAATGAGCTGGTTTCTCTTTAAAACAAAGTACAAATCGTAATTTTATTCCGCTTTTGACATATTTAAGGTCAAAGTTGTTAAAAATTCAAGTCCAGTCGTTGTCAGTGCTTTAACGGTGATTTCATATGCGCCAGCTGTTAAGGAAGTGCTTTTCTTTACGGTAATTGAACCTGTTTTTTCGTTTATAGAAAATATATTTTCGGTATCGGTAAAAAGCTGACCGTCTTTTTTAATTCCGTTAATGGCAAATGATGATTTGTAGGCTTCAGGAGAAAAAGCTGGTGTTACAGATACGTATCCGTTTGATAAGGCAATATGAAGATTGTTCAGCAGTATAGTTAGATCATATTCCGGGTAATAAGTACCATAAAAGAATTTAATTTTTGGAATAAATATCACTCTAAATGTAACAGATGCTACAGGAAATCTGTCCTTAAGAAGCACTGGAGTAACATCATACGCTTTTTCGGCTTTTTTATCAGGATCTCCCGCATTATCAGTAAGTTTTAAAATATTCGAACTAAGCGAAACCTCTGTTCCAATAGCTGTTGGATTATCAATAGCCCAATTTGTATCAGTCTGAATATTTTGAGCTGCTTCAAGTTCAAAGTTAGCCTGATCACCATACATTACATAAGCAACTGGAATTGAAGCTTTGCTGTCGATGCCTTTAACGGTCAGTTTTGCAGGAGTAATTTTTAAATCGATAGTTTCTTTACCCTGAAAGTTTTGGCTAGCAGAACTTACGTTAAGAGTAACTTTATAACTCTCAGGCAGTTTTATGCCATTTGTTGAAAGCGCATTATTGGGATAAAGTAAAGTGCTATTTACGCTAATTTTTCCAGTTTCCTTATTTACAGTAACAGCTTTTGAAAGTTTATCATTCAAAAATTCAGTTGAATTCACTTTTACATTTTCATTAAGACTGAAGTCTAAAGTTATTTGAACATCAGATGCGCCTAAAATATTCGATGGAAGATCAATTTCTTGTTTTTCTCCATAGACAATAGAAGATGATGGCGTAAGTTCCATGTCAATTTGTTTTGGAGGTGTTTCCTCATTGTCACTACTACAAGATGTGATTGATAAAGCCAGAAGAGCTGTAATTAGGAGTCTGGCAAAGTTTTTCTCTTTTTTCATAATTAAAATTTTTGCCAAAAGTATATTTTAAAATTTACTATCGCAACAAAGTTGCAATATTTTATCGCAATATTGTTGCAATAATATTTTTTAACTATATATTTGCGACCATTATTTATTTAAATTCAGCATTCATGCAATTTAACCCCCATTTTTCATATCTATTTTTCTTTGCTTTTAGCCTAAATGCATATTCGCAAAACAAACCGACCGACAGTATTAAAACGAACGTATTAAATGAAGTTGTAATCAGCAATATCGGCAAATCGGAGGTATCAAATGCTCGGAAGATTTCTCGAAAAGAAATTTTGAAAAATCAGTCATCGACTTTAGGAGATGCATTGAGCCATGTTCCTGGAATTCAAAATTCGTATTTCGGACCAAATTCGGGAGCAGTAGTCATTAGAAGTCTTAGTGGCAACCGCGTAAAGGTGCTCAATAACGGAATGGCAATGAATGATCTTTCAGGAATCAGTCCAAACCTTAATCTGATTACTGATTTTGATAATCTGCAAGAGATTGATATTCATATTAATGACGGTAATGTTCTTTTTGGAGGAAGAGCAATTGGCGGTGCAATCAATCTTAAAGACAATACAATTCCGAAAGAAAAAGAGCCTAAATCCCTTTCTGGGTTTGTTCGGGCAGAAGGAAGCACTAATCTGGGATATAAACAATCCTTTGATTTAAATGGAAATATCGGAAAAAATTGGGTATGGCACGCAGGAGGCATGAACAGACGAAATGACGATATTAAAATACCTGGAAATACCAAAGCGCCAATTGCATACGATCCTAAGATTGATGATTTAACTTCTGCAATGGCACAGGTGCATGTAGAAAAGCAAACGACAAGAAACCTGACATTGTATCCTTACATCAGTCAGTTTGTTTTAGAAAAAATGAATAATCCGCAGTGGGATCTGACCGAAGCGGACTTGTACACTTTTGAAGAAAAATCTTTTGTAGATGGTGCTTATGTATCTAATCCTAAAAATAATTTATACATAGCAGGACAGCCCGCAGGAACACCATTATCTACAACTATTGTAAAAAGTATAACTGATTATGCGCCTGTAAAAAAAGGAACAATGCCTAATAGCCATGCCAACAGTTATGCAGTAAATTTTGGAACAGGGTATATTGGCGAAAAATACAGCGTTGGTGTAGGGTATAGAAGAACATACGGCTATTATGGAATTCCGGGTTTTGCTCTTCGCAAACTGCCTGGCCAGACGAATGAGGATGAAATTGAAGGAGAAAACATTTATCTGCCAATAAATACAAAATCTGAGAATAATAGCATTATGATGGAATCTGAATATAGACCACAATCGGCAAATATTTCGGCTGTGAGATTAAATTATATGATGCAGCTTTCCAAAAACAGCGAGCTTATTGGTGATTATCTTGCCAACAAATTTTCTGCTTCACGACATATTGTTAGGATAGAAGTAGATCAGAAACCCGTAGAGCTTTTAAAAGGAATATCAGGTGCTGATATTTCGCTTGCAGATATAAATGGAAGCGGAGAGCAGCGATATCTTCCAGATAATAAAAGTAGGGAATATGGGATATTTACCTTACAGCAGTTTGCTATTAAGTTCTTAAAGTTAAATGCGAGTTACCGCCATGACCTCGTTCAAAGAAGAGCAATGCTTACAGAAGGATATAAACCAAGTAGAGGACTGGGCGGAGGAAAGCTTTCTGATCGGGATTTTAATCTTAACCAATTTACTTCTGGAGCGCAGGTAAACATTAACAGGTATGTTTATTTGCGAGGTACTTATTCACATTCTGAGCGTGCGCCAGATGTCAATGAACTTTACGCTGGCAATAATCATTTTGCCATTATTTTGGAAGAAAACGGAGATGACAGATTGAATAAGGAAACAGCAAAGATCATGGAGTTTGAAACGGGATTTACGTATGATGGAGCAAAGCTTTCCATTACTCACTATCGTACGAGGTTAGATAATTATTTATATCTCGCCCATACAGGAATTGCACGTTCAGGAGGGTTTTTAGTAAAGGAATGGCGCCAATCTGATACCGAATTGAACGGGTGGGAAGCTGAAATGACGTGCAATAAAAAAATAAATAAAAATTTAAATATTCAGTTGGGGTCGTACTTTGATCTGGTTAAAAATGTGAATGTCTCTAAAGACCATATGAGAGACTGGGCTGAGGGAGATTATATGCCCAACATGCCTACCAGCAGGTTTGGATTTTCAGGAGGTTTTGTTTTTAGGAGGTTAGAATTCAATGCCTCGTTCGACCGCTATCTAGAACAGCGCTATCTTGGCAAGAACATTAATCCAGAACCGCCAATGCCTGCCTATTCGCTTCTTTCTGCAAGAATGGCCTACAATATGATTTTTAAAGATTATAGAATAGAATATTTTGCGGCCGGAACCAATTTGCTTAATGTGGAAGCTAGACCACAGAACTCTTTTTTAAAGTATTTGGCGCCACTGCCTGGGATCAATATCTCTTTTGGATTAACAGTAAGTATCTAATCATAATCGTTTAGATCAAAAATTATAATCTTTATGGGTTAATTTTTTTCAGGACGAGACAAACATAAAAAAAAGCCTGTAAACAAATAGTTTACAGGCTTTTTTGTGGAGTCGCCGGGAATCGAACCCGGGTCCAAACAAGCAACTAAAGAGCTTTCTACACGCTTATTTCCTGATTAGATTTTCGATGTTAAGCTAGGCCAGAAACAGCCACCGAACACTTATCTTCTTAAGTTTCGAAATCCACCCGAAGCTCATGGAAATCTAGGTTTATTTTTACGGTTCCCCTGAACGGAACGCCACAAACCAAGGCTTTCCAGGAGAATCCAGCTTCTCTACCTTGTAGAGACGTGGCGCAATCTTACTATGATTCGGATTATGCAGCTAAAGCGTAATTATTTTCGCCGTGTAAAAGTTTGAGATCTTATATTTACGAGCAAGGTCTCAATGCTCGACGTGCTTACTGTTCAATTCGACTTGCTGTCAAAACCAGTCGACCCCAAAAATAAGTCTGCAAATTTAGAGTATTTGAAATTACTTTCTGCTAAAATTTTCAGAAAAATTAGAAAGTCAAAAGTGATAAAGTCGAAAATTGCAAAGTCGCAAGTTGTAAGTTTTTTAAAGTCAAATGCTTGCGATCTGTTGTGTCTTTTTTTGTTGTTTCCGAAATTTTGTATTTAATAAAAACAAATTCAATATTTATAGTCGCTTTAAGACTTTCGACTTTTGACTTTATGACTATTTTATTCTTCTTCTTTAAAATTAAAAGGGTAATCCCCAAAGATCGGAGCTAATTTACGAACCGCATAAGTATTTCGAGTCATTTTATTAGATAAAGCAATAATCGTTACTCCTTCATTCATCAAAGTAATATAAGACGAAGTGTTTCCGTGCCACCACCCATTATGAAAATAGTAATTCTGACCCGTTTCCCAATTAATCATTCTAATTCCTAGGCCATAATTTTTAGTTCCTTTGCGTTCATTGCTATAACCCGTATAGACTTGTTTCAACAATTCAGGTTTTAAGAAATCTGTAGATTGTCTTGCTCTGTCAAACTTTAAAAGATCTCTCGCAGTAGAGAAAATATTTTTATCTCCGTAAACATTATCTAGATAATCAAAACCAATTTCTACACCGTTACCTTTATAAGAAGGAACAATCTTTTTTCTGTCTTTATCATCATCAAAAACATAAGTGTGAGTCATTCCAAGCGGTTTGAAAATCATTTCAGACATGGCTTCTTTATAACTTAAACCAGTAATTTTTTCGATAATAAGCGCCAACATTGCATAATTGGTGTTGCAGTAGCTAAAACGCGTTCCTGTTTTAGATTCTAAACCAATATCTTTTGTTGCTAAAATATCTAGAATATCTTTATTCGTCAATTGATTATGTCTATCCCAAACCGATTTATCGTGATCTGTGAAATAAGCATAATTACGCATTCCTGTACGATGAGATAGTAACATTCTAATAGTACATTCTTCGTAAGGGAAAGTTTTTAAAATAGTATTTACTTTTTGGTCCAATTCGATTTTACCTGCATTAACTAATTTTAAAACCGCTGTAGCGGTCAAAACTTTACTTACCGAAGCAATTTGTACAGGTGTTTCTGGTGTTATTTTGGTTCCTTCATTTTTATTGGCAAAACCATTATATCTTTCAAATAAAATCTGTCCGTCTTTGGCCACCAAGAAGCTTCCGTTCATGTTATTATTGGGCCAATTTTTATTGTAAAAGTGATTTATTCTGCCGACAACCGAGTTTTTATAAGCCTGAGAAACTTGTTTTTCTGTACCTAAAGGCTTCATTTTAGGTAATGTATCTTCGACTGTTTGAGGTATATCTGGTGTTGTTGTTTTGTTTTGACCACAAGAACTTAAAACTAGTATAGAAAAAAGTATTTGTGGTATCTTTGTTTTTTTAAGGAAAATCATTTGCATCGTTCTTTAAAAACAAATATATCGAATTCAATTTTGTTGTTTTCTCAGTTCTGAGGCTTTAATTTGTGTTTTTTAACATATTTTTAAGAATTAAAAATTTTAGTTGTTTGTTTTTCAGATGCTAACAGTTTTTGAACATTTTAAATAGAATTTTAGAAACAAAAATTTAACTAAATTTGTTATATTTGAAACAAATACTGTGTAAAAAGTTATATTTTAAAATATTAAAAAATCAGTTTAGATGAAATTTGGAATCATAAAAGAAAGAAAAAATCCGCCGGATAGAAGAGTTGTATTTTCACCAAATGAATTGACAAGATTAAAACAACTTTATCATGATGCTTCTGTAAAAGTTGAAAGTTCTGATATTAGAATTTTTTCTGATAATGATTATAAAAATATGGGAATCGCCGTTGCAGATGATGTATCTGATTGCGATGTTTTATTTGGCGTAAAGGAAGTTCCTGTAGCAGATTTAATTCCAAACAAAGCATATTTCTTTTTTTCTCATACTATTAAAAAGCAGCCTCATAACAGGAAATTGCTTCAAGCTATTTTAGAAAAAAATATCAATTTATACGACCACGAAACAATTGTAGACGAACATGATCGCCGTTTAATTGGTTTCGGAAGATATGCCGGAATGGTTGGCGTTTATAATGGAATTCGTGCTTTCGGAATTAAATTTGAATTATTCAAACTTCCTAAAGCAGAAACGCTTTCAGGAAAAGAAGATTTGATCAAGCATTTAAAACGAATTACAATGCCGGCGCTAAAATTTGTCGTTACTGGAACAGGAAAGGTTGGGAGCGGTGCGAAAGAAATTTTGGATGCCATAAAAGTAAAAGAAATTACGATAGATAATTATTTGACTAAAAAATATGCTCAAGCAGTTTATGTTCAGTTAGATGTTTTAGAGTATAACAAGAGAAAAGACGGGCAAGTTTTAGATTTTGTAGATTTTGTAAATCATCCAGAAGAATATGAATCTGATTTTGAAAGATTCACGAAAGTGTCGGATATTTATTTTGCAGGACATTTTTATGCAAGCAATGCTCCAATGATTTTAACTAAAGAAATGCTGAATGAAAGCGACTGTAAATTGAAAGTAGTAGCTGATATTTCTTGTGATGTTAACGGGCCAATTGCTTGTACAGTTCGTTCTTCAACAATTGAAGATCCTTTGTATGGTTATTTTCCCTTAGAAGATAGAGAAATAGATTTATTTCATCCAGCAGCGGTTGCAGTAATGGCGGTTGATAATCTGCCATGCGAAATTCCAAAAGATGCCAGCAAAGGTTTTGGAGAACAATTTATGGAGCATGTAATTCCAGCTTTCTTCAACGGAGATAAAGACGGAATTTTAAAACGTGCCAAAATCACAGAAAACGGAAAATTGACGGAAAGATTTAGTTATCTGCAAGATTATGTAGACGGGAATTAAGTTATAAATTATGAATTATAAGTTATGAGTTTGTACTCATGATGAAAAAAGGCAGAAACTGGATGTTTCTGCCTTTTTAGTTCATAACGTATGATAACTTATAATTTATAATTCATAACTCATAATTTCAATTTAGACCATATCTTCAGGTTTTACCCAAGCATCAAAATCTTCTGGAGTTACATAACCTAAACGAACAGCTTCTTCTTTTAAAGTAGTTCCATTTTTGTGTGCTGTTTGAGCAATTTCTGCGGCTTTGTAATATCCGATTTTAGTATTTAAAGCTGTAACTAGCATTAATGAATTATCTACCAATTCTTTAATTCTTTTATGATTTGGTTCGATTCCTTGTGCGCAATGTTCGTCAAAAGAAACACAAGCATCTCCTAATAATTGTGCCGATTGTAGAAAGTTGGCTGCCATTACAGGTTTAAAAACATTTAATTCGTAATGACCTTGCATTCCTCCAACAGCAATTGCCATGTCATTTCCGATAACTTGAGCGCAAACCATTGTTAAAGCTTCACATTGCGTTGGATTTACTTTTCCAGGCATGATAGAAGAACCAGGTTCATTTTCAGGAATATGAATTTCACCAATTCCAGAACGAGGTCCAGAAGCCAACATTCGAACATCATTTGCGATTTTATTTAAAGAAACAGCTAATTGTTTTAAAGCTCCGTGTGTTTCTACAATTGCATCGTGCGCTGCAAGGGCTTCAAATTTGTTTTCTGCCGTTATAAAAGGGTGATTTGTAAATTTCGCAATATATTCAGCAACTTTTACATCGTAACCTTTTGGAGTGTTTAATCCAGTTCCAACGGCAGTTCCGCCTAAAGCAATTTCAGATAAATGCGCTAAAGTGTTTTTTAAAGCTTTTAATCCGAAAGCCAATTGAGCCGCGTAACCTGAAATTTCTTGTCC
Organism: Flavobacterium sp. B167r; assembly: GCF_056824315.1. Classification (NCBI taxonomy): domain Bacteria; kingdom Pseudomonadati; phylum Bacteroidota; class Flavobacteriia; order Flavobacteriales; family Flavobacteriaceae; genus Flavobacterium; species Flavobacterium sp. B167r. Next base: position 5,068,769 of record NZ_CP124859.1, on the reverse strand, counting down.
GAGAGTTAAAGGCGTTGCGTCCATTAAGTGTGTACGGCCAATTTTTACAACGTCTTTATATTCTGCTGCTTTTTTGGCTAAAGTAGCATGAAGTTTTTCAACTCCTGGAATTGTCGTTTCTACGACCATTTTGTAAGCGGCGATATGCATTCCGGTTGGAAAAGTATCGTTTGAAGATTGTGATTTGTTTACATCATCGTTGGCTTTGATGAATTGTTCTCCTTCGCCAATTTCAAAACCTTTAAGAACTTGAGCTCGGTTAGCGATTACTTCGTTAACATTCATGTTGCTTTGCGTTCCAGAACCTGTTTGCCAGATTACCAACGGAAATTGATCGTCTAGTTTGCCTTCTAGAATTTCGTCGCAGACTGCTGCGATGGCATCTCTTTTTTCGATTGGTAAAACGCCTAAATCGTAGTTTGCATAAGCAGCAGCTTTTTTTAAGTAGGCAAAACCTTCTATGATTTCTTTTGGCATTGAACCTGAAGGGCCGATTTTGAAATTATTTCTGGAACGTTCTGTTTGCGCACCCCAATATTTATCGGCTGGGACTTGAACTTCGCCCATGGTGTCTTTTTCAATTCTATATTTCATTATGTTGTATGTAAAATGTTATTCGTAAAATGTAAATTTTAAATTAAAACTTCTTTTGAAAATGAGTCTCTTAGCCCTGATGGGAGCGGCATCCTTTTGTGCAGGGGTTCAGCACAAAAGATATAGTGGACAGCAGGAAACAGCTCCTGAAAAATATTGTGAATTTCTATCAAGTCTTTATCTAAGAGGTTTCGCATTCGAAAAAAAGCTTATTTAAAATGAGTATAAATATACGGATAAATGTTATTTAACGAAAATTGATTTAGATTTTATTGCTGAGAAACAATATATAGCCTACATTTGCGGTAACATTCAAAAATTCCGGAAAACATGTTTGAATTTTCACAGTACTTAGGCTTTTTACTTTTCTTAACCATTCTTACTATAGGATTTTGGTTAATGTTTTTCTTAGTTGGTTTCGTATCTTATTGGGTTACGGGAGCAAGCTGGGAAATGATCAAAGAAAAAAGAGCCAGAAAAAGACAAGAAGAACAATCTATTTAATTTTAGATTGATGTCATAAAAAAAGGACCGTTTTTACGAGTCCTTTTTTTTGTGCCAATAAGAAAATATATTTCCAATTGATTGGATAAATTTTAAATAAAAAAAATCCAAATTCCAATTTAGAAGTTGGAATTTGGATTTTTTTTTGATTTCTCCAGTTTTGGAATTTGGATTTTTTATATTGGAATTTTAGCCTGGAAAGTCTCCACCGCCTTCGCCGCCACCATCATTTTTAGGCTGTGCATTTTTATCTCTTTCGCCTTTTGCTTTGTTGAAACGGTAAGTGAATGATAAATTGAACTGACGTTTACGGAATTGGAATTCGCTATAAGAATTTACATTATCTAAATATGTATAAGATCTCATTTTTCTAGAATTGAAGACATCGCTAATGTTGAATGCAATTGTCGCTTTGTCTTTCATTACGTCTTTACTGAAAGCTGTATTCATTCCGAATTGACCTAAGTTTTTACCCTGAGCAGTTTTTTGCTCTCCGTTGTACATTGCAGTCAACTGCCAGTCAATTTTATATGGAAGAGTTACTTTAGAGTTTACTCTTGCAAACCAAGAATTGGCTTGATTGTCTAAATCTTGAACAATTTCATTTCCTTGTGTGTCAATGTAACTGTGGCTTCCGGTTGTTTTTACGTTGAAAAAGTTAAAATTACTGTTTAATTTCCACCATTTATATGGCGTGTAATTGAATGTAAATTCAAAACCAAATTTTTGCTCTTTTCCTAAGTTAATAGGTTGACTTTTAATAACTGGAATTCCGTTAACTTCATCGCCCGTAGGAGATCTTACAAAGCTGAAAACATCTTTTGTGTCTTCAAAATAAGCAGATGTATTAAAAGTTACTTTACTCCATCTTTTAATGTAGCCAATATCATATTTATCAGTTAATGAAGGATCTAAGTCTGGATTTCCTTGAAAGATGTTAATGTTACTTGCATAGTTTACGGCAGGGTTCATGAAACGTCCTCTTGGTCTAGACAAACGTTTGCTATAACTTGCAGAGAAGTTGCTTTGATCTGAGATTTCGTAACTAATAAAAGCACTTGGAAATAAGTTGTTGTACTTTTTAGTATTAAAATCGTTTGTATCTAATAGATTAACATGAATGTTTGTGTCTTCCCATCTTAAACCAAATAAATAAGAGAATTTATTTACTTTGAAACCGTACTGCGTGTAAAGCGCCTGTATGTTTTCTTTGTATTCTAATGTGTTAGATAAATTCGGATTTACAGTTCCTGCATCGTCTTTAACAAAATATTCGTTATTCAAATCTCCAAAACTTCCTTTATAACCTGCTTCAAACTGTCCTCCTTTTCCTAAAGGCAAAACATAATCTGTTTGAAATAAAACTTGTTTCTGAATTTGATCGTTTAATGTAGTATCAAATCTTGGCGAATCTGTAATTGTACTATTACTGTCGTCTGTATTTCTTGAAATAGAAAAATCGGCAGTAAGTTTATGTCCTTTATCGTTGAAATTTTTAATCAAATTTGAAGTAAATTCAACGTTTTCACTTCCAGTATCTGCGTTGTTTAAACGATATGTTGTTCCTGTGAAATTACGATCTGCATCGTAGTTGTAATAATTGATCAAATCTCTATCGTCACCAGTATTTTTTTGGTAGTTGATCGCATTTGTCCAAAATGTAGTTGGAGTTAATGTCCATTCTACACCAGCTCTTCCGTTAAAACCTTTTCTAATACGTTCTGTATCTCGATCTTCATCTAAAAAGCTTTTAGTTGAACCGTCTGCATTTAAATATTCAGAATTCGTTTTACCTGCACCTTCTGTTGTTCTGTAGTTGTAGCCAGCAGTTGTGAAGTAGTTCAGTTTTTCGGTTTTATAATTCACATTGGCACTTGCACCATACGTTTCTGGTAAACCCGTTGAAGCAATAAAAGTTCCGTTGAAACCTTGATTTTTTCCTTTTTTAAGAACAATATTGATAATTCCAGAACCTCCTTCAGCATCGTAACGCGCCGATGGGTTGGTAATAACTTCTACTTTATCAATTGCATCTGCAGGAAGCTGTCTTAGAGCTTCTGCCATGTTTATTGCTTGTGAAGGTCTTCCGTCAATTAGGATACGAATATTATCGCTCCCTCTTAAACTTACATTTCCTTCTGTATCAACAGAAACAGATGGAACGTTGTCTAAAACATCGCTTACGCTTCCGCCTTTTACGATCATATCTTGGCCAACGTTGTAAACTTTTTTGTCCAGTTTAATTTCAACAGTCGATTTTTCAGCACGAACTACAACTTCATTTAATTGTGCCGCATCTTCAGATAGATTTACCACGCCTAAATTAGTATCGTCTGTAATGCTTTTTCCTTTAATTTCAGTTGGTTTAAACGAAATAAACTCAACTTTAATATCGTAAATTCCAGGTGCAACAGCAACCTCAAATTCTCCTTTTGGATTTGTTATACCTCCAGCAATAACTTTTGTGTCATTTGGAGCAGTAATCGAAATAGTAGCGTATTCTAATGGCTGTTTGCTTACTTTCTCGAAAACTTTTCCAGTGACTTTTACTTTGTTTTTGCCTCCTGGGCTTCCTTGTTGAGAGTAATTGTAAAAACTTGTAAATAAGAATACAAGTAATACAGCAAATTTGATTTTTTTCATTTTCTGGTTTTTCTTTTTCCTTTAGACGGCAAATGTAGTTTTTGGTTTAAAGAGAGAAATCACAAAAAAATGTTAATAGGATATTTTAGAATCAATCTAAAAAAGAAGCAACCAATTCAGGGTCTCTTCCAATAATGGCTTTTCCATCTTTTACAACAATCGGACGCTCAATTAAAATAGGATTTTCTACCATTGCATTGATAATTTCGTCATTACTCAAAGTCTTGCCTTTATAATTTTCGATCCAGATTTTTTCTTTAGTTCTAATCAATTGAAGAGGCTCCAAGTTTAATTGACTTAATAATGTCTTTAACTGTTCAAAAGTAGGAGTTTCTGTTAAATAAGGAATAATTTCAAAATCTTGGTTCGATTGTTCAATAAAAGCAAGACAGTTTCTAGATTTTCCGCATCTCGGATTATGGTAAATTTGTATCATTTCGTTATATTTAAACGTTCAAATATTTGTAAGATAAAAAAGGGGTATTTTCGCAATATCAAAAGTAAGATTAACTTATCGAATTTGAATTCTCATTTTTTAAAAATTTAGATTTATGTTTTTAGAGCAAGGGATTAATCCCGAAAATAAATTTTGGAAATATCTTTTAGGATCTGTTTTTATTATTTCAGCGTCTTTTGTTGGGCAAATTCCAATTACTGCGGCGGTGTTTTATAAAACATTTAAGGACCACATCGCTTTTCCAACTACCAACGAAGGCGTTATGAAAATGTTCGATCCAAATACAACTCTTTTTCTAGTGATGATTTCTTTTGTTTTTGCTTTTGCAGGAATTTATTTTGTTTTAAAATTTATTCATCATCAAACCTTGTTGTCAGTTACCACTTCAAGGCCTAAAGTAGATTGGAAACGAATTTGTTTTTCTTTTTTTATATGGGCATTCTTTTCATTGCTTAGTTTTTTGTTCGTATATTTAAAATCCCCAGAACAATTTGTATTGCAATTTAAATTAGTTCCTTTTTTGATATTAGCGGTTTTAAGCTTTGTTTTAATACCGATTCAGACTAGTACAGAAGAATATGTTTTTAGAGGATATCTAATGCAAGGATTTGCCAATTTAGCGAAGAACAGATGGTTTCCACTCCTGATGACTTCCGTAATATTTGGTTCAATGCACTGGACAAATCCAGAAGTTGGTAAAATGGGAAATATCATAATGATTTATTATATAGGAACTGGATTGTTTTTAGGCGTTATAACCTTGATGGATGAAGGTATGGAACTGGCGCTTGGATTTCACGCAGCAAACAATCTTGTGGGAGCGTTATTGGTTACCTCAGATTGGACCGTTTTTCAAACTAATTCTATATTTAAAGACCTTTCAGAGCCTTCAGCAGGAATAGATGTGATTTTGCCAGTTGCGGTTATTTATCCTATTCTGCTTTTTATTTTCAGTAAAAAATACGGATGGACAAATTGGAAAGAGAAATTAACAGGAAAAATTAGTAATGTCGAATTAAAAGCTTAAGAATATGCAAAACTTAACTCAAAATAACGTTCACAATTATTTCAAATTAAATGGATATCATTTAAATGCAAAAGATTTGTGCCGTATTGCTTATAGTTTTATCAAAGAGGGAGATGCTTACGAACAATCGATTGGTGAGTTCTTTTTGGATTGGTTTGATAAAAAAGATTATATCGAAATGACTACTTCTGGAACAACTGGTCTTCCAAAATTGGTCAGATTGAAAAAACAGGCAATGATACAATCAGCGCTTGCAACTGGAGATTTTTTCGATTTAAAGCCAGGAGATAAAGCTTTATTGTGTCTTCCAACGCAGTTTATTGCAGGAAAAATGATGCTAGTAAGAAGTTTAATTTTAGGATTAGAATTGGATGTTGTTTCGCCAAGTCTTCATCCGCTTGAATTGAATAAAACTAGATACGATTTTGTGGCAATGGTGCCGCTTCAAGTTCAAAATTCAATTCAAGGACTTTCTAAAGTTCGAAAGTTAATTATTGGAGGAGCTAAATTAGATTCTGCTTTAGAAGAAAAATTGTTACCACTTAAAACGGAAATCTACGAAACGTATGGAATGACCGAAACTATTACGCATATTGCTGCGAAACGTTTAGGTGATTCTGTTTTTTCAATTCTGCCTAATGTAAAAATTTCTCAGGATGATCGTCAATGTTTGGTTATTAAAGTGGCTACCGTTTCGGATGATCCAATTGTAACAAATGATTTGGTTGAATTATTAAATGAACAGCAATTTAAATTTTTAGGACGAATCGATAACATAATCAATAGTGGAGGAGTAAAGCTAATTCCGGAACAGATTGAAGCTAAACTGATTGGAAAAATTGTTAATAGATTTTTCGTAACCGGACTTCCTGATGCTACTTTAGGAGAAAAAATGGTTTTGGTTATTGAAGGAGAAAAACAACAGTTTGAGTCTGACTTCTTTGACGTTTTAGGAAAATATGAAAAACCAAAGGAAATTGTTTTTGTGTCAAAATTCAAAGAAAACGAAAACGGAAAATTACTTCGTAAGCCAACTTTACAGGATTAAAATTCCAAATTGCTATACTTTGAAAGTTTTACTAAAAAAATAAAAATCCCAAATTTCAATAACTCAGATTGAAATTTGGGATTTTTAATATGAAGTAATTCCAAGAATTGGAATTTAATTTTAAGCTTTACGCTCCAAAAGTGCCATGTAGAATCCGTCAAAACCAGACTCTGAAGCTAACATTTTACGATCTTCAATGAACTTAAATTGTTGTCCGATTTCAGTTTTTAAGAATTTTTCTACTTGTTCTTGATTTTCTGATGGCAAAACAGAACATGTTGCGTAAACTAATTTTCCGCCTGGTTTTACAATTTTAGAATAACTTTCTAAAACCTCACTCTGAACTTTACGAATGTTATCGATAAATTCAGGCTGTAATTTCCATTTAGAATCTGGGTTTCTTTTTAAAACTCCTAATCCGCTACAAGGCGCATCGATTAAAACACGATCAGCTTTCTCGTGTAATTTTTTAATCACTTTTGTGCTGTCAATAATACGGTATTCAATATTAAAAGCTCCATTTCTTTTAGCTCTTAATTTTAATTGCTTTAATTTACTTTCGTACAAGTCCATTGCAATCAATTGCCCTTTGTTTTCCATTAAAGAGGCCATGTGCAATGTTTTTCCACCCGCTCCTGCGCAAGTATCAACTACACGCATACCTGGTTTTACGTCCAAAAATCCTGCAACTAATTGAGAGTTGGCATCCTGAACTTCAAATAAACCTTGTTTGAAAGCGTCAGTTAAAAATACATTTGCTCTTTCTTTTAAAACAAGAGCTTCTGGCTGGTCTTTTAAATATTCAGTTTCAATATTTAAATCCATTAAAGTATTTCTAAGGCTTTCTTTTGTTCCTTTTAAAGTGTTTGTTCTAAGGATGACTTTTGCTGGCTGATTTTGAGCAGTGATTTCTTTTGACCAAACTTTTTCGCCTAATTCCTTAACGCCCAGTTCATCCATCCAATCTGGAATAGATTCTTTTAGTGCTCTGTTTTTAGATAATTCGTCGAAACGGCCTTTTATTTTTCTTTCTGGTGTTCCCTCCAATTGTCTCCAATCTGGAATTGGATAACCGCGTAAAACAGCCCAAACAGCAAACATTCTCCATAGATTATCTCTGTCGTAAGGTTCTTTTACTTCGGCAATTTCAGCGTATAATCGTTTCCAGCGAACAATTTCGTATATCGTTTCAGCAACAAACTTCCTGTCAGAACTTCCCCAACGTTTGTCTTTTTTTAATGCTCTTGCTACCACTTTATCGGCATATTCTCCTTCATTGAAAATTGCATTCAAAGAGTCAATGGTAGTATAAACTAAATTTCTGTGTAATCTCATTTCTATAATTTGAGTTGCAAAGGTACTATTAATTGATTGAAAGTTAAATTTTTAATGCCGAATCTTATTCAGACTCACATTAAAAGAAAAAAACACTCTTATTTAGAGTGTTTTTTTGAAATATTTTTAAGGCTTTATTCTTTCGAAACAATACGCGTTAATCCAATATTTTCTGGAGCATGAAGCACCATTGGGAATTTTTCTACTTTAACAGAACTGCTGTCGAGACCAAAAGCTCTTTCTTCAGACAAACTCAGCTTTTTGATGAAGAAATAAGAATTCATGATAATATTTTCATGCCATCTTAAGTCGTTGTCGTTTGAAAGGAATTTCTCAGACAATACAAATTTAAAGTCTCCAATGATATTGTTTTTGTTTAAAGATTCGTAACGGCTGGTAATATCCACTTCGCCACGTTTTACCATATCTTTGATAACTTCTCTAAACATTAAGTTGATTTTTGTCGGTTCTCTAAAACCTAAATTAAAATCAATTCTGTAAATATCGTCTTTTGCTATTTCTGTTACTTTGTATTGCGTTTTGTATGGCTCAGTCAAAATATTAACGTGAACAAACCAATAAATATCAGCACGTTTTGGACGCTTTTGAAGAATAGAATAAATGATTTTTTCCTCTAATTCATCAATGCGGTTTGCGTTAGTCATATAAACTAAATGTGTAGCATATTTCGGGATAGATAAATCTTGGCTTAACTCTACCAAAACTTGTTTATAATCATCAATTTTAACGACTTTTGTGTAGTTTTTGTTGATTTTCTTAGCCAAATACCAGATTGTCATTACAGAAATCAGCATACTGGCAATAATCAACGTTACATAACCACCGTCGGCAAATTTTGTAATATTAGCAATTAAGAAACTGAACTCGATTACTAAATAAATGGTAATAAGCGGTACCATGAAATATAATTTCACACGTTTCATGATTAGATAATAGTTAAGTAATATGGTAGTCATGATCATGCATAATACGATTGCTAAACCGTATGCATGTTCCATATTACTTGACTTTTTAAAATGTAAAACGATACCAACACAGCCAAAAAACAATAACCAGTTAATTGATGGAATATATAACTGACCCTTTACTTCTGTCGGATATTTGATTTTTACTTTTGGCCAGAAATTCAAACGCATTGCTTCGTTAATCAAAGTAAACGAACCTGAGATAAGTGCTTGAGAAGCAATTACGGCCGCCAAAGTGGCAACTACAATTCCGAATGGTAAAAACCAATGCGGCATAATTAAGTAAAATGGGTTTCCGTTTTCTCCACCTAATTGTTGTAAAGTACTCCCTTCATGGTGTGTTAAATAAGCTGCTTGTCCAAAATAATTTAAGACCAGAGTCAGTTTTACAAAAATCCAGCTGATTCTGATGTTTTTTCGACCGCAGTGTCCCATATCCGAATATAAAGCTTCTGCTCCAGTTGTACATAAGAAAACCAATCCAAGTACAAAAAATCCTTCAGGATGAATTTGTAATAAATGGTAGGCATAATAAGGATTAACTGCTTTTATTACTTCTGGATGTTGTAAGATCTGGATGAATCCTAACGTTCCTAACATTGCAAACCAGATTAACATCATTGGGGCAAAAAATTTACCGACCAATTTAGTTCCAAATTGCTGAATGGTGAACAAAACGAATAAAATTGTAATTACAATGTATACAATTGTTTGCGTTTCCATAGTCGGATAGAATGCTCTAATTCCTTCTACAGCAGATGATATCGAAATTGGTGGGGTTATAATCCCATCAGCAAGCAAGGCGCTACCTCCAATTATCGCGGGTACAATGAGCCATTGAATTTTTGTTTTCTTGACTAATGCATATAATGCAAAAATTCCTCCTTCGCCATGGTTGTCTGCACTTAAGGTTATTAGCACATATTTTATTGTAGTTTGTAACGTTAAAGTCCAAAAGACACAAGAAATACCTCCTAAAACAATATCAGCATTTATGGTGTGATCTCCTAAAATGGCTTTCATTACATACAATGGAGAGGTTCCAATATCTCCATAAATAATCCCTAAAGTAATTAATAGACCCCCAATAGATAACTTACTATGTAAGTTTTTATGCGATGCGCTCATGTATAATTTTATAAAAAGACGGTTGCAAATTTACTCTTTTAAAACAAATTAGCAGCTATTATAATCAAAAAGATAAAAAAAAGCACAATCGTAAAATTGTGCTTCCTTTTTTGAATGTTATTTGTTTCTAAAATTAACCTCGTCTTCCACCTCCTCGAGAACTAGAACCGCTTTCTCTCTGGCTTTGTCCGCCTCTTGATTCTTGGCTTCCTCTAGAAGTTTCCTGATTCATTCTAGGAGATTCTGAACGCTGGCTTTGTTGTGGTCTAGCAGAATAATCTCTATTTGAATTGTTTGATTGGTTTTCAGAACTTCTTGAGCTTCTTTCTACTCTTGGAGAAGATGCTTCATTGTTTGAATATCTTCTTGATGATGCATTAGAAGAATTGTTATTTCCGTAATCTCTTGAAGTATTCTGAACTCTAGGAGTATTTTCAACTCTTGGAGAATTGTTATCACTATTAGAATATCCGCGATTAGTGCTTCTTGGTGTGTTTACATTTTCAGAGCTTCTGCCTGTAGAGTTGTAACCTCCATTTCTGCTGCCGTTTCCATAACCGTTGTTGGTTCTGTCTACAGAAGGTCTATTTGTCGTATTTCTGTTTTCTGCATAAGTTCTGTTAGAAGCTCCATTATTAGAAGTTGTTCTGCCAGTATAGTTTCTGTTTGTATTATAGGTATTTCTGTTAGTTTCTCTGCTAGCAACACGTCTTTGGTCTAATTCATATCTATTTGATGTGTTAGCATGTCTATCAGCGAAACTATAGTTCGGACGCATTCTTTCATAACCATAAGTACGTCTTGTTTCGTAGATTCGAGGAGCTGCATAACTTCTTCTTGCATTTACATAGTTGTAATGATTGTTTACGTTGATATAAACATTTACATTATTTCTATATCTGTAAACTGGATACGGGTTCCAAGCTGTGTAATAGGTTGGGTAATAACCCCAATACCAAGTTGAACAGTATGGTCTGTAATTTGTAACCCAGAAAGAAGAATAAATAACAGGAACTACGTTATAAACAGGTTCGTAAATGTAATTTGCTCCGTATAAATAAGTGTTGCCGACAACCTGAACGCTTACTTGGTTGTAATTGTCTCTTTCAACATCTATAGTTGCAATGTCTTGGTAGACATCACGATCTAAAACCGCTTGTATAATAACAACGTGCGTTCTGTTTTCAACACTCTCAATAACACGAAGATAATCCACTTCGTTATCTCCATTAAGGTCTAAGTTTGATATTTGATATTTTGGATCATTTAAACGTCTTTCAAAATCTTGAAGGTTAGCTGATTCTCCAAACATCGAGGCAACAGCTCTTAAATCTAAGTTATCGCTTATATCTGAGTTTTTTGCATAAACAGTAGTCTGACCTTGTACGGCACAAGAACTAATTCCTAATGCAAATAGGGCTAATAAAAGTATTTTCGCTTTCATGATAAAATCATATTGAAGATTAATATTCTGAGATATTCAATTACTGTGCCACAAAATTTTTACTGAATTGTTCTGTTCTTACGTATTGTTTTTCAGTTGTTTAGTTCTTGTTGTTGTTGCTGTTTTAATGTAATAAGATCCCGCATGGTAAACATTAATGGAATGATAATGTCTTTCGGCCTAATGCCAGAATTTGTTGTATAAGCCGCTTTTTGTCTCCATTCTTTTTTATTTTGTAATACAATTCAAAAAAAGTAAAAATTAGTTTTATTTTTTATAAATAATTGTATTTTAGCAAAACCCTAAATTTTAATTATATGAAAAAAGTAACGCTATTTTTTTGCATGTTTGTTTTGTTTGTGTCCTTTAAAACATTGACAAATAAGAATAAAGCAAATTTTGAAAATGGTTTTATAGCAATACAGGTTGATACTTTATTTCAGGAGAAAATTAGTATTCGTGCCATCGTAATCGATAAAAATAAGGTTTGGTACGGAGGAGATAATTCTCGCTTTGGCAGTTTTGATTTAGAAAAAAAAGAAAAATTTGAAGAGCATATTTACAGAGATACTTTAAAGTTAGAATTCAGAAGTATTGCTCAGAACTCAAAAAACATATTTCTGTTAAGTGTTGGAAATCCTGCATTATTATATCAGGTTTCTAAGAAAACCAATAAAGTGAAATTGGTTTACAAAGAAGTTCATCCAAAAGTATTTTACGATAGCATGCAGTTTTGGAATGATAAAGAAGGAATTGCAATTGGTGATCCAACAGAAGATGCATTTTCAGTTATTATTACAAGAGATGGCGGAGAGACATGGACAAAAGTTTTATCTCATAAACTTCCAACAAATGCTCAAGGCGAAGCGGCTTTTGCAGCCAGTAATTCGAATATTGTAATTAAAGGAAATGATACTTGGATCGTTTCTGGCGGAAAAAGATCTCGTGTTTTTTATTCTGGAGATAAAGGAAAAACCTGGAAAGCGGTAGAGACACCAATCGTGCAAGGAAAAGAAATGACGGGTATTTTTACTGCCGATTTCTACGATTCTAAACATGGTTTTGCTGCAGGAGGAGATTATGAATCGCCAATGCTGAAAACAGATAATAAAATCGTTACTAAAGACGGAGGAAAAACTTGGGAATTAGTTGGTCAGAATCAAGGTTTTGGATATGCTTCTTGCGTTCAATATGTGCCTGGCGGAGGAGGAAAAGAATTGGTTTGTGTAGGTTCTGGCGGAATTCAATATTCTCAAAATGGAGGAGAAACTTGGACTATGATGTCACAAGACGATAAACTTTTTACCATTCGTTTTATCAATAGAAATACTGCAATTGCGGCTGGTTATAATAAAATGGTTCGCATTCACTTTAGATAAAAAAACAAGAACCCTAAATAATAAAGTAAGTATTATTATATAGGGTTCTTATCGCTGTTGTTTCGTTAAGCTTAATCTTTATTGGCTTTGTCGCGATATTGTTGCAATAATTTTCGATTAAAATCGTCTTCTGATTTTTTAAGCAACAATATTTTCTTTGCAGGAAGTACTTTTTTCAGATTGCTCATGTATTTTTCGCGAAGCTGATATATTTCTTTATCTGTGCTTTCTATTTGAGATAATAAAGTCGCTGCTTCTTTATCTGAAAGATTTTTAAGACTGTCGTCTTTCAGCTGTTTCAGATAAGTCTTCATCTTTAAATACTTTAATTCATATTGCTTATCATCATAAGCATTATAAATAGGCCAGAATTTTTCTGCTTCGGTTGAAGTTAATTCTAATTCTGTTGTTAAAAACGACACTTTAAAAGCTTTAATTTTTTCTCGCTTTTCATCAATTTTTCCATTTTGTGCAAAAAATGAAAAAGTTGTCAGAAATAGCAATAGCGGTAAAATGTTTTTTATTTTCATTGTTAAGCTAAGTTGTTGAGTTAAGTTTGATTTAATTTTGTTCTGAAATTAAGTGTTCTATGTTTGGACTTGTAGCTAAAATATCTTCTAGTGTTTCGTCTTCTAGAGTAACATCGTTGCCTAATTTTTCAATATCACTGTCGTCTAAGGTTTGGATTAAATCGTATTGGCTGATATTAGAGTGATATGATAAGTAATTTTCTAAAGTAGCTTCATCAAGTTCGTTAGAATTGGCTTTGTAATTGTTTACAATCGGAATTAATAATGCAAAAACAATTACTGCCGCGGCCGCTAGTGTAAATGTTTTTTTGCGTTTGTAAAAAGGAATTACTTTAACTTCTTTTTCGTTTAATTGCTGTAAAACCTTTCCTGAAAAATCATCAAAATAATTGTCTGGGGTTTTAAAACCAGATTTTATTTTGGGTTCGTTTTCTAATTTAAATGTTTTCATAATACTTATAAGATAGTTTTAGTTACAAAAGGTTTAATTTGATGTAACATATAATTCAATTTTTTTTACTGCGTGATGATAAGATGCTTTTAAGGCTCCAACAGATGTTCCTAAGATTTCTGCAATTTCTTCATATTTTAATTCTTCAAAATATTTCATCTTGAAAACCAATTGCTGTTTTTCTGGAAGAAGTACGATTGCCTTTTGAAGTTTGATTTGAATCTCATCTCCGTCAAAATAAAGATCTGCTTTTAAATTGTCAATCGTTTTGTTTTGAAGATCTTCAGATGAAATTCCGCTTAATTTTGCTTTTTGCGATAAAAAAGTCAAAGCTTCGTTTGTAGCAATACGATACATCCAGGAAAAAAGTTTACTTTCTCCTTTAAAGTTTTTAAGATTTTGAAAGACTTTTACAAAAGTGTTTTGTAAAACATCGTCTGCATCGTCATGATTCAAAACGATGTTTCGAATATGAGAATACAAAGGTCTCTGATAATCAGACAAGAGTTTTTGAAACGCAGTATTTTGCGTTTCAGGACTTAATAATTGTTTTATAAATTCTTTCTCGTCTATCAAACTTTTTGTTTTGTAAACTTTCTTTAATAGAAGTAAGACAGAATTTAACGCAAAAGGTTTAATGCGTCTGTGAAATTATTTAAAATTCTGAATCTTCTTCTTTTGCAGGTGTTTGCGTTGGAGCAGGTGCAGGAGCAGCTGGTTTGCGTTTTACTGGCTCTGTGCGTGGCTGTTCTGTACGAGGTTCACTTGTAGTTTCGCCAGTATCTTCAGGAGCATAAACAGCCTCAGGAGTAACTGGAACTACTTTTGGTTTTATTGGGAAATAAATTTCAGTTACCAATTTAGATGAAGCTTTTACATCCAACTTGCTTAATGTCAAAATTTCAAGATGTGACCAGCTTAAATCTGGAATAATCTTTTCGTTATTTATGTAAGCTGTTGTTTTATTGATTGCTTCATTTCTATGTGAGTAATCTCCAGTTAGAGTTGTTTTTACGGCATCAAAACCATTCAGTTTTCCAGCTAAAATATCGCTTCCAGAACTAGTAGAAATTTCTTTATTAATAGGCAGACAGATTGAAATCTTTGCTAAACCAGTTTTAGTATCATAAGTATGATAAATAATGAATGGTTTTCCGCTTGCAGCCAAACCATTTGTTTCGCTAAAATGAATAAGTTTTGGAATCACAATTCTAGCATTCTTGTATACTTTGGCAATTTCGCTTGTAAAAGTCTGTTTGATATAAGGTGTTTCATCTTTCTTAACTACTCCATCTACTTTTACTGCATAAGTTTTGGTTTCGTAATCTAAGTTTTTGTCAATATTGGCTAAACTTTTTTCGTAGATAGTTCCGATAACTCTGTCAGAGCCTCCGTGTAAAGCAGTGTATATTTTAAACAAAAAACTCATAGTTCCTTTTCCTTTCCAAGTAACTTTTGTTTTTCCATTCAAAGTATCTTTTAATGTCCAATTTACATCAGCTTCTGTGCCGTCAAATTGCATTTTTTGGTCAATGCTTTCGCTTTCTTTTGTTTTAAGAATAATAGAATTTCCTTTTCCATCAGCACCATCCCAATAAAATGTAGCGCCATTTCCGCTAGTTTTATTAGGGTAGGTCATTTTTATAGAAGTATCTTCAATAGACCATGATTCAAAATCTTCGTAATTTCTAAAGTCATTTAAGTAGTTATAAACCGTTGTACGAGGAGAATTGATAACTTTACTTCTTTCTACAGAAAAATCGCCTTTCTGAGTAGCAACAAAAACAGTAAGGGCGACAAAGCTTAATAAGGCGAAAAGAAATAAATACTTTAGAATTTTCATGGCAGATTTTTTGGTTTCGGTAAAGTTATAAATTTTATTATGAGTCTTACTAATAACCCATAATTATTAGGTTTTATTTTATTGGAACCAGAGAATAATTTATCTTTTCAAAAATATTTTGATTACAAACAAAAGAACAATGAAAAGTAGAAAGGCAAGTAATACTTTGTAATTTCCTTTATAAAAGACTCTGTGTAATTTTAAATCTTTTCGATAAGCAAATATCATAATGATTACAAAAACGATAAAAAAACATATTCCAAATTGTATTTGACCTTGACTAAACATAGTTATAAAAATTTTTAGCAAATTTAGAGATTTGTAAACGATTTGCTGCTAAATTGCCTTTCCATTTCGGTTAATAAATTTTCAGATTTACAAGAAAGTGACTTAAATTAGCCAAAAAAAAGAAAACCACTATATGAAAAAACAACTTGACGCCGTAACAGAATTTCACACTGCTTTTAAAATTGGCCACAGCGATACGCCAGTTGCTGATGTAGGATCAGAGAAAAAATTGCTTCGTTATAATTTAATGAAGGAAGAAAACGAGGAATATTATGAAGCGGTTCAAAATAATGATTTAGTTGAAATTGCAGACGCTCTTGGGGATATGATGTATATTTTGTGCGGAACAATTATCGAGCACGGACTTCAAGATAAAATTGAAGCTGTTTTTGATGAAATCCAGCGAAGTAACATGAGTAAACTTGGAGAAAATGGACAACCAATTTATCGCGAAGACGGAAAAGTAATGAAAGGTCCAAATTACTTTAAACCAGATTTTTCTAAATTGTTATAAAAATAAAAAACCCGATAAAACTTAATTTATCGGGTTTCTTTTGTAATATGGTTTTGGATTATTGAACTTTAACTGTCCATCCGTAAGTGTCTTCAGAAAGTTTGTTTTGAAGACTTGTTAGTTTTTCTTTTAAGAAAGAAGCATACGAATTTTCGATTGGAGCCATTTCAAAATATTCATCTTTATAAGAGAATCCTTTGATCACGCTGATAACCGCTGCAGTTCCCGCTCCGAAGATTTCTTTCAAAGATCCGTTTTTAGCCGCTTCAACCAATTCAGTAACAATTACTGGACGAACTTCTACATTTAATCCTTCTTTTTCAGCCATTGCGATCAAACTTTTTCTAGTAACACCATCTAAAATTCTTTCGCTTGTTGGAGCTGTCAATAAAGTATCGTTGATTCTGAAGAAAACGTTCATTGTTCCCGCTTCTTCTAGTTTTGTGTGCGTTGCATCATCTGTCCAAATAACTTGTTGGAAACCATCTTTGTTTGCCAAGTTGGTTGGATAAAATTGAGCAGCGTAGTTTCCAGCAGCTTTTGCAGCTCCGATTCCTCCATTTGCAGCTCTACTATAATGTTCAGCAATGATAACTTTTACTTCACCTCCGTAATATGCTTTTGCTGGAGAAAGTAAAATCATAAATTTATATTCGTCAGAAGGATTTGCGATAACTCCAGGACCTGTAGCAATCATAAAAGGACGGATATACATACTTGCGCCGTTTCCTCTCTGAATCCATTCTTGATCAATTTTCAATAATTCATTTAAACCATCCATGAAAATATCTTCTGGAACTTCTGGCATTGCCATACGAACTGCAGAATTATTAAAACGTTTGTAATTTTCATCAGGTCTAAACAACCAAACATCATTGCTCTCATCTTTGTAAGCTTTCATTCCTTCAAAAATAGCTTGACCATAATGAAAGACTTTTGATGATGGATCCATTAAGATCGGAGCATAAGGCTTAATGACAGGGTTTTGCCATTGTCCGTCTTTATAATCGCATTCAAATAAATGGTCTGTAAATACAGCACCAAAACTTAAGTTTTCAAAGTCTACAGAGCTTATCTTAGACGAATCAGCTTTTCTGATTTCAATTTTGCTTGTTTGAGTTGTACTCATAGTTATGTAAGTTTTTTGTGTGATATTTTTCACTTAATAAAAATCAAAGTGATGATATCGTGTAAAATAGAATTTATAGAATGCAAAATTACGTAAAAATCTCTAAAACATTTAGTGAAAATTCATTATTTAATGGTTTTGACTGAGATTTATTTATCCTATAATAAACTCAAATATTTAACTGATTTTTATAAAGAATTTATGAAAAAACTATCGATTTTTAAGGCTTTACGCATTAGTTTTGACTAAATTTGATTGCTGAAATGGCTTGGAAATCAATAAATAGCTATTGTTAAATTGTGAAAAAGTGAAAAGAGAAATAATTAAAACGCTAGATGGCTCAACTACAATTCGTTTGCCAGAATGGGACGAATGCTACCATTCTAAACACGGTGCAATTCAGGAAGCAAAACATGTATTTATAAAAAATGGACTTTCTCTATTTGAGAATCCTATAAGTATATTAGAAATAGGTTTTGGGACAGGATTAAATACTTTTATTACTTTTTTGGAATCTGTTAAAAAGCAACAGATTATTGATTATGTTGGAGTAGAAGCTTATCCTGTAGATGCAGAAGAGATTTTGGAAATGAATTATGCTGAAGAATTAGAAGCGTCGGAATTTTACAACATTTTTGAAAAAATGCATAAATCTGAATGGAATGAAAAAATAGAAATTTGCGACCAGTTCTCCTTAACCAAAAGAAAACAATTTTTTCATGAAATAAACGATTTTGAAATTTTTGATTTGATTTATTTTGATGCCTTTGGTTACAGAGTGCAACCAGAACTTTGGAGTACCGAAATTTTTCAGAAAATGTATAATAGTTTAAAGCCAAATGGAGTTCTTGTTACATACGCAGCGCGAGGAGTTGTTAAAAGAAGCATGATTGAAGTTGGATTTACTGTAGAAAAATTAGCCGGACCTCCAGGGAAGAGAGAAATGTTTAGGGCCTTTAAAAAGGTTTAAATGAATTATTTAGAATCATTCCATATTGATTTATATGTTTTAAGAAAACGTATTCGTTGCTAATTTTTTTTAAAAAATAAGTTAAAAATGGAATTTATGTTAGTTAATTGTTTAAATTTGGCTCGAGTTTAAAAAATAGATAACCCCCGAAAATCTTATTTTATTATGTCAAAAATGATGTTTGATTACACGAAATCAATACTTGAAAGAGTTAGTTTCGATCCGATACTTTTCTGCAAAGAGCTAGAAAAAGCTATCAAAACACTGTTACCTTATGAAATGGAACAATTGCAAGAATGGTTATTAAATTTTGTAGTTGGAAAACCAGAATTAAAACAAAGTCTACAGCTAATTAAAGTATAAAAGAAAAGAAAGGAGCCAATTTGGCTCCTTTTTTATTACGCTTTCTTTTGCAACGGACTAATGATTTGAACGTTCTGAAAAACAATTGCGCCTTTTACAACGCCTGCAATTGTAGATCTCAGAGCATCAATAATTTGCATTTTTAATTCGCTCTTTGGGTAAATCAAACTTACCTCTCGAGCTGGTTTTGGTTCCTTAAAATTACGGAGTTTCAGTCTATCGGATTCTTTTAAGTCTAAAGTGTGCAAGTACGGAAGTAACGTTGTGCCAAGGCCTTCGTCTGCCAATTTAATTAAGGTTTCAAAACTACCGCTTTGAATCTGGAAATTATTTTGATCGGAGTCTGAGACATTTTTGCACAAATTCAAAATCCCATCTCTAAAGCAATGTCCGTCTTGTAATAATAGAATTTCGTTCAGATTTAAGTCGGCAACTTCAATTTCATTTTTCTGGAAACTTGAATGATGCTCAGGAATATACGCTACGAAAGGCTCAAAATACAAAACAATCTCTTTGATTTTTTCGTCTTCAAGCGGAGTTGCAGCAATTGCAGCATCTAAATGTCCATTCTTTAATTTTAAGATAATCTCTTCTGTATTTAACTCTTCGATCAAGAGTTTTACTTTAGGATATTTTTTAATAAAATTATTTAAAAACATAGGGAGCAACGTAGGCATAATCGTTGGGATAATTCCTAAACGAAATTCTCCTCCAATAAAACCTTTCTGTTGTTCTACAATATCTTTTATACGATCAGCCTCGTTTACGATATTCTTAGCCTGATTGACAATTTTTTGTCCAATATCGGTAAGCTGAATCGGTTTTTTACTTCTGTCGAAAATTAAAATATTAAGCTCTTCTTCAATTTTTTGTATTTGCATACTTAAAGTTGGCTGTGTAACGAAGCATTTTTCAGCAGCAAGAGTGAAATTTTTATGTTCAGCAACCGCTAATACATATTGCAATTGAGTTATAGTCATTTTGATAGTAATTTGTGATGCAAAAATAAGAAAATATAATTTTTATTTATGTTTATTTTAGTAAAGTTACTCTAAATTTGTAGTAAATTAGTGTAAAAAAGTAGATTATGAAGACAAATATTTTAGGATTACCTGTAAAAGAATCAGAATTATTAGTAAAAGAACTGAATGTATTATTGTCGAATTTTCAGGTGTATTATCAAAACTTGAGAGGAATTCATTGGAACATTCGCGGAAAACGTTTTTTTGATTTACATGTAAAATTCGAAGAATTATATACAGATGCGCAATTAAAAATAGACATGATAGCCGAAAGAGTTTTAACAATTGGAGGAACTCCATTGCATACTTTTGAAGACTATATCCAAAACAATAAATTAGCAGTTGGGAAAAATATTTCTAATGATGAAAAAGCGGTTCAATTAATTGTTCATTCGTTATCAGATTTATTAAAAATCGAAAGAGAAATATTGAACAAATCTGATGAAATTAACGACGAAGGAACTAATTCAATGATGAGTGATTTCATTTCTGAACAAGAAAAAACGATTTGGATGATGAATGCTTGGTTAGAAGAAACTTTGTAAATAATTGTTTTTTAAAGAATTAAAAGCAGAATGGAATGAAAATCGCATTCTGCTTTTTTATTTTTGTTAAATTTCTATCAAATCTCTTTGATTTTATTTGTTTAACGCTATTTTTGTTTCGATGAAATATATAGCTCGCATATTATTATTCATATTTATTGCCTTCTTATCGACCCCGACAATTGTTCAGGCGTTGAAGAAAGGGAATAGTGCGGCTATATCTTTTAGCATCGCTGAAGAAGAGGTGCATAAAGAACTTAAAAATGTAGTTCATCCAACTATTCTTGAGCACGAAGTTTTAATTCCGGTTTGCATCGAGAAAAAAACCATCATTTCTGAAAATATTGTCAAATTAGACAATATATCTCCGAGCATATTTGCTCCACCACCTAACGTAGCATAATACTTCCGATTATTTCGAACTTTAGCCGCATTTCTACCGAGATGTGGTAAATCTTTAATGAATAATTTTTTTAGTATTATATTATGACAAAAAAAATCAATCTTTTTGCCAACCTTAAATCTGATTTTGCTTCAGGTTTAGTGGTTTTCTTGGTGGCTCTTCCGTTGTGTTTAGGTATTGCAATGGCTTCTGGAGCGCCATTATTTTCTGGAATTATCGCTGGTATTGTGGGTGGTATCGTTGTAGGATATTTAAGCCAATCACATATTAGTGTATCAGGTCCAGCAGCTGGGTTAACAGCTATCATTTTAACCGCAATTACCGATTTAGGAGCTTTCGATGTATTTTTAATGTCTGTTTTTATTGCTGGATTAATTCAATTAGCATTAGGATTTTTAAAGGCTGGAAGTATATCGAACTATTTTCCAACAAACGTAATTGAGGGAATGCTAGCAGGTATCGGAATTATTATCATCTTAAAACAAATACCGCACGCTTTTGGTTATGATGCAGATTTCGAAGGGGATCAGGCTTTTATTCAAAACGATGGAAGCAATTCATTCTCATTTCTATTTGATGTTCTAAAGCATATTCACTTAGGAGCTGTGGTAGTTTCTGCAGTCTCATTGGTAATTTTATTGGCTTGGGATAAAGTTCCTTTCTTAAAAAGAATGAAACTAGTTCCTGGAGCTTTGGTTGCTGTTATTGCGGGGATTGTTTTGAATCAAATATTTATCTCTACAGGAAGCACTTTGGCAATTGCAAAAGAACATTTGGTTTCTTTGCCAGTTCCAAACTCTTTTGATGACTTTAAATCAATTATAATTACGCCAGACTTTACCGCTGTTACAAATCCGCAAGTTTGGGTGGTTGCTATTACGATTGCCATTGTTGCTTCTATTGAAACGCTTTTGTGTATTGAAGCTACCGATAGAATGGATGTGCAAAAACGTTACACTAACACTAATGTAGAGCTTAGAGCGCAAGGTGTTGGTAACATTATAAGCTCTCTTTTAGGAGGTTTGCCAATGACATCTGTAGTAGTAAGATCTTCTGCAAATAACAATGCAGGAGCAAAATCTAAAATGTCTGCCATAATTCATGGTGTACTTTTATTAATAAGTGTATTGTCTATACCAGTAATTTTAAACAAAATTCCGTTGGCAACATTGGCAACAGTTTTGATTTTGGTTGGATATAAATTAGCAAAACCAGCAGCCTTTATGCATTTCTGGAAAAAGGGTAAATACCAGTTTGTCCCTTTTATTGCAACTTTGGTCTTTGTCGTTGCGACAGATTTGCTAAAAGGTGTTGCGTTGGGAATTATCATTAGTATCATTTTTGTTTTGAGAGGAAACTTAAAGAGAGCTTACAACTTCAAAAAAGAAGAATATGAAGATGGCGATATCATTCATATCGATTTGGCGCAAGAGGTTTCGTTCTTGAATAAAGCGGCGATTAAGCAAACGTTAGCTGAAATTCCAGAGAATTCTAAAGTTATCATCAATGCTCATGATACAGAGTATATTTCGCATGATGTTTTAGATTTAATTCGTGAATTTAAAGAAACCAGAGCAATCGACGAAAATATAAAAGTGAAGCTCAAAGGTTTTAAAGAAGCATACGAATTAGAAAATACACCAGAAAACCATAATCATGTTACGATAGAACATTATTATGATGTGGCTAAAAGGGAAGTGGTTCAAAAAGAAGTTGTTAGGAAATAATAATTAAAATTAGGTATTTTTAGAAACAAAGAAATGTCAAATTTTAGGTAACTTTACATTCAAGTTCTTTTTTGAGACATTTTTAGAATTAGAAATTACCACACAAAAAATAAGAAAATGAGAAAATTTTATGAGCAGTTATTAGAAAATAATAAGAAGTGGGTTGAAAATTCATTGGCTTTAGATCCAAATTATTTTGCTGATCTTGCAAAAGGGCAGTCACCGCCATTATTATGGATTGGATGTTCTGACAGCCGTGTTCCTGCAAACGAAATTGTTGGTGCAAAACCAGGTGAAGTTTTCGTTCACCGTAATATTGCTAATATGGTTGTGCACTCTGATATGAATATGCTGAGTGTTTTAGATTACGCTGTAAATGTGCTAAAAATTAAACACGTAATTGTTTGCGGTCATTACGGATGCGGTGGTGTAAAAGCTGCTATGGGAAATCAATCTGTTGGTATTATTGATAACTGGATCCGCCATATTAAAGACGAATACCGTTTACACGATAAATATTTAAACTCAATTGAAGATGAAACGGAGCGTTTTAATGCTTTTGTTGAAATCAATGCTAAAGAACAAGTTTACAATTTAGCTAAAACATCGATTGTACAAAATGCTTGGAGAAACGGTCAGGATCTAATGCTTCATGGATGGGTTTACGGTTTGAATTCTGGATTTGTAACAGATTTGAATGTAAATATCGCTTCGAATGACGAACTTGATGAAGTTTATCAATTGAAATTTTAATTAAAAAATATAGTTCAAAAAAAATCGCCCTTTTACAGGGCGATTTTTTTTATTCGTTTTCGTCTAAATTCTCATTAAATGCTGATGGCAACATCGTTGGAATAAACTTGATTAATATCGGCAGTAATAAACTTCCGCCTGGAAGTAAAAATATGGTAAGCGACGGAATGGTTTTGCAAATATCCAAAAGCTGTTTTTTTACTTTCTTTTTTTCTTTTGCATCCAAATCTCGCGTTGTCGAATAGGCAAGAAGTACCATTAATTCTTTACTCTGAACGATTTCCTTAATTAATCTGTTTTTATTTCTAATGATTAATTTGACTACGCTATGAGTCATTTGATCATAAAAATGTTTAACAGGATTCGAATAATTAAAGTACGGAATCTTCTTTTTATGAGTCGTAATAAAAGTATTGGTTGTGTCCATACTTTGTGTTACAAAATCGTCAGCTACTCCCATTGTCGAACCTAAAGCATATAGAAAATAAGATTCTTCATTTTCTACAACTCCATCGCTCCACAAGGCCATTCCGGCCATATCGATTAAGTAATATTGTTCAAGTCTGTTTGTGAAGTATTCCAAACTTAAAGTTTCTAAAGTCTCTACTGTAACTTTCGAAAATTTAGAATAACGTATAGAAGCTTCAAAAAGTTTGATTAAAAGAGCATCGTGTTGCGATTTTGATGTTTTGGTTTTTAAAGCCAAACCAACAATTCCGAGTACAGTTTCTTCTATTCTTTTTAAATATTTTTCAGGGATTTCGCCATGTTCTAGATATTGTCTGAAAGCTAAAACATCAATAAACAATAAAGCATTGGTTACCAAATGCGAAAAGTTTTTACTAATGATGCTATCATTGGTTTGAACTCTCTGATCAATAATATTTTCTAGAGATAGGGAAGGAGTATCTTTAGGCAATAAAATTTTAAACAAATTAAATCCTTCTGGACTCATTTGCTTGTAAAATTTTAAAACTTCAGAAATAAAATGTTTAGGTTCCGAATTTCTTTTCTCTAAACAAAAAACATGATAGAGCGTATTTAGTAAAGCTACTTTAGAAATTTCGGTTTTAAACCAGCCTTTTATAGGTATTGGAAATTGAGAATCTATAGCAATAATATGTCCGTAGATGAATCCCGTTTCTCTCACTTTATAGTAAAACGAATCTACTGTTTCAAAAGGAATAGCTTCTGAAAACTTCTGTTCACTAAAAAACTTATCGATCCAGCCTGGTGCTGATGGGTTAATCATTGACTTAATTTTGCTGATGCAAAGCTATGTCTTTTTCTTGTTTTAGAATTCATTTTAAAATGAAATAACCGCTAGATTTTGTTAAAAATAGCGGTTATTCAAATTTTTCTTATTTTATGATTCCTGCACAAGCAACTCTTCCTCCTGCATTTCCTGTTGGCTGAGTTGTAAAGTCATCTGTTCCAGCGTGTACAATCAAGCCTTTTCCTAGAATATCTTTGTTGGCATCTCCACAACCAATACACCATTCGTCAGTGGTTAAAGTGATAGATCCGTTACCTTTTGCGTCAGCGGTAAAGTTTCCGATATCACCTTTATGATATTCTGCAACTCCCCATTTTCCATGTTTTTTGAAAGTCGGATTCCAGTGTCCTCCAGCAGAACTTCCGTCTGCAGAGCTACAATCTGCTTTTTCATGAATGTGGATCGCGTGAACTCCTGGCTCTAATCCTGTTATTTTTGCTGTGAAAGTTACTTTGCCATTTTTTTCAACAAAAGTTGCAGTTCCGGCAACTTTACTGTTGCTTTTTGGCTCTAGTGCAACAGTCAGAGTTTTAGCATCATTTGATTTGTTATTTGTTTTACAACCAACGATTAAGGCTGTAATTATAGCGAAAGAAACAATTAGTTTTTTCATATCTACGGGCATTTTTAATTAAAGATTAAGTAAATTTAACATAAAATAACGGATTTGATTGACTCTAAAAGTTAAAAAAAAGTCAAACTATACGTTATAATTTGGTGTTGATTGAGTTAAAAACCGAAAATATTGTTTAAATTCGTATAGGTTTTTAACGAAAAATTTCTGAAACCTATTTATCTAATTCGCTCACATTTAATCCTTAATGTTATGATGAAAAAGATTTTTACCCTCGTTTTTTTTAGTTCGTTTTTAATTTCTTGCAAATGCGCAAAAACCGATGCAGTTTCTAAACTGGACGGATCTTGGGAGCTTAATTATATTTCTGGCCCGCGAATTACTTTTGATGGATTATATCCAAATAAAAAACCGACTATAAAATTTGATGCCAAAGCAAATCAGGTTTCTGGAAACAGCAGTTGTAATTCATACACAGGAAAATTAGTTGTAGATGGAAATAAAATAGATTTTACACAGCCAATAGCAGTAACTAAAATGATGTGTTTGGACACTCTTCAAAAAATAACTTCTTACGATATTACAGATGATGGTAAGACTTTAAACTTTATTTCTGGAGATATTGCTATGATGCGTTTTACTAAAAAATGATGCCATGAAAACCACATTATCGATTTTGCTGTTGCTGATAAATGTTGTAAGTTTTTCAGTTTCCGCACAAGAAAAAACAAAAAAAGAGCTCAAACAAGAAAGAGAATTAAAAAAACAGAATGAAATCAAAGCGCTTATTGATTCGCAAAATTTTGTTTTTGAAGCTCAAAAAGCAACGACTCAAGGCGGAAGATTGCTTCAACTAGACTATAATACTTATTTCTTAAAGTTTAAAGCTGATAGCACAACTTGCGATCTTCCTTTCTTCGGACGCGCTTATAATGTTGGTTATAATAGTGATGGCGGAATAAAATTTGAAGGCAAGCCTGAAAACGTTAAAGTCGAAGCCAAAAAGAATAATACAATTTTCAAAGCGACGGTAAAGGGTAAGAGTGATGTATATGATTTACTGTTTTCTATTTATTATAATGGAAGCACAACGCTTTCTGTTTCTAGTAATAACAGAGCTCCAATTAATTACGATGGAATAATATATGCTCCAAAAACAGCGGAGAAAAAATAGCATAATTCATTTTAGCAAACTTGTCACAAATTCGTCTGAATAATATGGTAAGAAAGTTTTTTTGGTTATTAAAGTGGCGGTTTTCGGTTTTGTTTTTCTCCTTTGGTACGTTCGCCATGTTTGGTCAGGATTTGGAGCCTCGGGCTTATGCTAATGTTCCCAAAGATCTGAATGTGATTGCGGCAGGGTATGTTTTTATGAATGGAAATGTACTCACAGATCCGTCTTTGCCTATCGCCGATTTTACGCTTCGAAGTCATAATCTGGCTGTAAACTATGTCAGAACATTTGGTTTGTACGATAAACTGGCTCGTATTCAAGTGGCGCTTCCTTATTCTTTTATGGATGGCGAAGTAACGCGTACAAGTGGAGATATTCTAACTGGATCGAGAACTGGTTTTGCAGATATGAAAATTAGACTTGGTATTAATCTTTTGGGTTCTCCAGCTTTAGATAAATCAGAATTTAGATCCTTTCAGCAGAAAACGATTCTTGGGGTAAGTTTAGTTACTTCTGTTCCTACAGGAAGATATTATGAAGATAAGCAGGTTAATATTGGCACAAATCGTTGGGGATTTAAACCAGAAATTGGCGTTTCCAAATTATTTAAACATGTTTACGCTGAAGCGTACGCTGGGGTTTGGTTTTATACCGATAATAATGATTACATGGGGAAAAAATTGGAGCAGAAATCTACATATAGTTTACAAGCTCATGCCAGTTATTATTTTAAAAATCAGATGTGGCTGGGTTTTAATACCACTTGGTTTTTTGGAGGAAAAACAATTGTTGATGGAGTTTCTGACGATAGCCAAATTGATAATTGGCGTGTTGGAGGAACTTTTTCTACTCCAATCGCAAAAGGCCAATCGATCAGATTACAATATCATATCGGGGCTTATACCAACAACGGATTAAATTATTATGCCTTATCAGCGGTTTATCAATATTCCTTTTTTTAGAATTGGATTATGAGTTAATGTGTTTAGAATCAGTATATTTTATTATGCATATATTTTTAAAAACAAATTTAAAATTAAAACTATGAAAAAATTAGGACTTATTCTTATCATGGCGGCAGCCTCGTTTTCATCTTATGCACAATCTTCTTATAAGGAAGATTTGGAAGTTGTACAAAGTGTTTACGGAAAATCTAAAAGTGATCTTGTAAAACAATACATGAATTTATCTGATGCGCAAGCAACGGCCTTTACAAAAGTTTATGATGATTACGAAGTGGCTCGTAAAGCTCTAGGGCAGACAAAATTCAAATTAATAAATGATTATGCAGCGAATTATGAAACTTTAACAGATGCGAAAGCGGATGAATTAGCAAAAGCTACTTTGAAAAATCATATTGATTATGAGAAACTTTACTCAAAAACGTATAATCAGACGAAAAAAGCAATTGGATCAATAAATGCGGCAAAGTTTATTCAGCTTGAGGTTTATCTTCAAACCATAATTAGAAGTGAAATTCTAGAAGCGATTCCGTTTATTGGCGAAATGGATAAGACTAAAGTGATGTAAAATAATAATAAGCAATAAGAAAGGGAATCAATTGATTCCCTTTCTTATTATTTCTCTGTTTTAACTTTGTAAATCTCGTTTACCATTCCGTCACGGAAACTGTCTAAAGTAAGTTCCCAAAACATAATTCCTCCTAATTTTTTAGCTTTTGCATATTCTGCTTTTGCTTTGATAGATTTTAAATCATCTGACGTTGCAAAAGTTTTTGTATCAGCATTGTACCAATATGGAGCTTGCGCTTTTTCATCATAAAAATATTTCCAGCCATTAGCTTCAGTATAAGTTGTAGCAAAGTTTTTAAAATCAACTCCTTGAATGTGCTCACCAGCCTGATATAATCCGTTATTAATGTTTTCTACATTTTTCCAAGTTCTAGAATAAAAAGCACCGCCAATAACTAATTTTTCAGCAGGAACGCCAGCTTTCAATAAAAACTCAACAGCTCTATCTGTAGATTCTTCTTTAGGATTTGTGCTGTAAATAGGAGTGTGGTGCCCCGTAACTTTAGAATATCCGTTCACTAAATCATAGCTCATAATATTGATTCTGTTAACTAATGGAGTAACTGCTTTCCAGTCAATAGATTCGTCTAAGTATTTTTGGAATCCTCCAGCAGCAAAACTTAACTCATATTTTTTGCCTAATGTTGAACGAAGGATTTTTATTAATTCAGTAAAGTTTGGTTTGTCAACTGCTTGATACAAATGTCCAGGAAGTCCTTCAATTGCAGGGTATTCCCAATCTAAATCTAATCCGTCAACTTTATAAGAATCACTTAATTCTTTTACTGATTTTGCAAATTTTAAGCGTCCTTCAGCTGTAGAAAAAGCTTCAGAACAAGGTTCGCAACCTCCCCATCCTCCAAGAGATAAAATAATTTTAAGCTGCGGATTTTTCGCTTTAAGCGAAACTAAATGTTTAATAGTATTAGAATCTTTATCTGAATCAACAGTTAATTTTCCATCTTTTAAGTGACAAAAACTGAAGATGATTTGGTTTAATTTGTTAACTTCATATTTATCAATGAGTTCTGAATCGCCAGTGTAATAGGCAATAATATCCATTTTTTTATTTTTTTGTGCGAAAGTCGTAGTAAGACTAAAGCACAATAAAAAAGATGCGATTAGGGTAATTCTTTTCATTATTTTGTTTTTATAGTTTTTAGAATGCTAAATATACTGCAATACATTTGATATTTAACTAATACACGGCTTACAAGATGTTATTTTAACGAATATTTTGCAAATAGTTGCAAAATTATTGCGCCCTGTAAGTGATGCCTTTCAGGAAAAAAAATACATAAAAAAAGCCCGCGCAGTTTCGGACTTGCGCGGGCTTAAACAAATTAAAAGCTAAAAACTATTTTGAGATTAGAAGCAGTATGAATTTTCTGCAACTAATTTTTCTGCAATTTTTTCTCTAAGGGCAATTACGTTTGGCAAGTTTGTATATTTTGTAAAACGTTTTAATCCCATTAACATCATGCGTTGTTCGTCTCCTTCAGCAAAAGAAGCGATTCCTTCTTTTCCTCTCAGGTTTACGATATCTACAGCTTTGTACAAGTATAATTTTGCCATTGCGATTTGCTCTTGTACTTTATCTTCACCTTGAGATTTTGCTAATTTTTCAGTTCTCAAGATTGTACTTTCTGCCATGTAGATTTCGATTAAGATATCAGAAGCAGCCATCAATAATTGTTGGTGAGAATCTAAATCCGGACCGTATTTTTGAACAGCACTTCCGGCAACCATTAAGAAAACTTTTTTCAGGTTTGCAACGATTCCTTTTTCTTCTGCAAATAATTCAGAGAAATCTGGAGTATCAAAAGATGGAATTCCCATTAATTCTTCTTGAACTTTCATTGCTGGTCCAAGTAAATCTACGTGACCTTTCATTGCTTTTTTGATCAACATACCTACAGAAAGCATTCTGTTGATTTCGTTTGTACCTTCGTAAATACGAGCGATACGAGCATCTCTCCAAGCGCTCTCCATCGGAGTATCTTCAGAGAATCCCATTCCACCAAAAATCTGAATTCCTTCGTCAGAACAGTTTTGAACGTCTTCAGAAACTGCTACTTTCAAGATAGAACACTCGATAGCGTATTCTTCAACACCTTTTAATTCTGCTTCTTGGTGAGAAGTTCCTTCCGCTTCACGAGCAGCGATTCTGTCTTCGATGTCTTTTGCAGCACGGTAAGAAGCACTTTCTCCAGCGTATGCGCTAGTTGCCATTTCAGCTAATTTAGAACGAATTGCTCCAAAAGATGAAATAGAAGTATTGAACTGAATTCTTTCGTTAGCGTATTTTACAGCGCCAGAAGTAACTCTTCTTTGAGCATCTAAACAAGCAGCTGCCAATTTAATACGACCAACATTTAAAGCATTCATTGCGATTTTGAAACCGTTTCCTCTTTCAGATAACATGTTTTCAACTGGAACTTTTGTTTCGTTGAAGAAAACCTGACGAGTAGAAGAAGCACGGATTCCTAATTTATGCTCTTCTTCATTCATAGAAATTCCGTTTGAAGGATCGTTTTCTACGATGAAACCTGTAATATTTTTATCATCTCCAATACGAGCAAAAACGATGAAAACGCTGCAGAAACCTGCATTCGAAATCCACATTTTTTGTCCAGTGATTGAATAATATTTTCCGTCATCAGATAAAACTGCTTTTGTTTTTCCTGAGTTAGCATCAGATCCTGCGCCTGGCTCAGTTAAACAATAAGCACCGAACCATTCACCAGAAGCTAATTTCGGAACGTATTTTTTCTTTTGTTCCTCAGTTCCGTAAAGTGTAATTGGCATTGTTCCAATTCCGGTATGAGCACCAAAAGCTGTAGAGAAAGATCCAGTTGCTCCAGAAATGTAGTCGCAAACTAACATTGTAGAAACAAATCCCATTCCTAATCCGCCGTATTCTTCTGGAACCGCAACTCCAAGAAGTCCCAATTCACCTGCTTTACGCATTGAAGATTCGGTATAAGCGTAATCTTTCTTTTCAAAACGATCTTTATGCGCCCATAATTCTTTGTCTACGAACTCTTTTACAGAGTCACGCATCATTAACTGCTCTTCTGAGAAATCTTCTGGAGTAAAGATATCTTCACATTTTGTTTCTTTTACCAAAAACTGACCACCACGAGTCACGTTTTTTTCGATTGTATCTGCCATGATTATGTTTTTTTATATTTTGTTTTTGCTCAATCTTGTCATTTCGACGAAGGAGAAATCTCCGCGACGATTATCCACATAGTATTTCAATCTTTGTCGAGTTACTTACGGAGATTTCTCCTTCGTCGAAATGACAAACTGAACGTTATGCTTTACTTAATAATACTGTTTTATAAAACCTCGTAAATCCCCGCAGAACCTTGTCCAGTCCCCACACACATAGAAACGATTCCGTATTTGTTACCTCTTCGTTTCATCTCGTCAAATAATTGAACAGAAAGTTTAGCACCAGTACAACCCAGCGGATGTCCCAAAGAAATAGCTCCACCGTTTACGTTTACGATATCTGGATTTAAGCCTAATTCGCGAGTTACTGCTAAAGCTTGTGAAGCAAAAGCCTCGTTTAACTCGATTAATTCGATGTCGTTTAATGTTAAACCAGCTTGTTTTAAGGCTTTCGGAATAGCTTTTACAGGTCCGATACCCATAATTCTTGGCTCAACACCAGAAGAAGCGAAGTTTACCAAACGTGCGATTGGTTCGATATTTAATTCTTTAACCATGTCCTCACTCATGATTAAAACAAAAGCAGCACCGTCACTCATTTGAGATGAGTTACCAGCAGTTACACTTCCGTCCGCAGCAAAAACAGGTCTTAAACCAGCTAAAGCAGCAACTGAAGTTCCAGCTCTTGGACCTTCGTCTTTATTAACTACGTATGATTTAGTTTCTTTTTTACCATTTTCATTGATGAAAGTCTGCTCAACAGTAATCGGAACGATTTGTTTGTCAAATTTTCCTTCAGCCTGAGCTTTCAAAGCTTTCATATGAGAATTGTATGCGAACTCATCCTGATCTTCTCTCGAAACATTGTATTGTTTCGCAACAGCTTCAGCAGTAAGTCCCATTCCCCAATAGTAATCTTCGTGACCTGCAGCTGCAACTTGATAATCCGGAGTTGGTTTGTAACCTCCCATCGGAATAAAACTCATACTTTCTGCACCACCAGCGATAATACAATCAGCCATTCCAGATTGGATTTTAGCTGTCGCCATTCCGATAGTTTCTAATCCAGATGCACAGTAACGGTTTACCGTAACTCCAGGAACGTCTTCTACTTTTAATCCCATAAGAGAAATTAAACGCCCAACGTTAAGTCCTTGTTCTGCTTCTGGCATGGCGTTTCCAACCATAACGTCATCGATACGTTTTTTGTCGAAATCAGGCAGTTCATTCATCATAAACTGAATAGTTTCTGCCGCTAATTCGTCAGGTCTTTTAAATCTAAAAACCCCTTTTGGTGCTTTTCCTACCGCAGTACGGTAAGCTTTTACTATATATGCTGTTTTCATTTGTTTTTGTTTTTTTAAGATTGGTAGAAGAAAGATGCAAGAAGCAAGATTTCAAAACAGAGTTTTGTCTTTTCTCTTGCTTCTTTCTTCTTTTTATCTATTTTTCTAGTTACGAAGCGGTTTTCCTTTAGTCAACATGTATTGAATTCTCTCCAAAGTTTTTCTTTCTGTACAAAGAGATAAGAAAGCTTCTCTTTCGATATCTAATAAGTATTGCTCAGATACTAAAGTCGCTTCAGATAAATCACCACCAGCCATTACATAAGCAAGTTTGTTAGCGATTTTCTTGTCGTGTTCAGAGATATATTTTCCAGCTTCCATTTGGTCTGTTCCAACTAAGAACATACCAAGAGCTTGTTTTCCTAAAACCTTAACATCAGTTCTTCTGATAGGTTGTGTATAACCCGCTTCAGCCATTAACAACGCATGTTTTTTAGCTTCAGCAATCTGACGATCTTTGTTTACTACGATAACGTCTTTTCCATGTTGAAGAAGACCTGTATCAAAAGCTTCATAACCAGAAGTCGAAACTTTTGCCATAGCGATTGTCAAGAAATACTCTTGAAGAACGTTTAATTCCACATCGTTTTTGCGGAATAAATCTGAAGCTCTCAAAGCCATTTCTTTAGATCCACCACCACCAGGAAGTACACCAACACCAAATTCAACTAATCCCATATATGTTTCTGCAGCAGCAACCACTTTATCAGCGTGTAAACTCATTTCGCATCCACCACCAAAAGTCATTCCGTGAGGCGCCACTACAACTGGAATTGAAGAATAACGAACGCGCATCATTGTATCTTGGAACAATTTAATTGCCATATTCAATTCGTCGTATTCTTGCTCAACCGCCATCATGAAAATCATTCCGATATTAGCTCCAACAGAGAAATTCGCTGCTTGGTTTCCAATAACTAAACCTTGATATTCTTTTTCAGATAAGTCGATTGCTTTATTGATAGCTTGAAGAACATCGCCACCAATTGTATTCATTTTAGATTGGAATTCTAAATTCAAAATTCCGTCTCCTAAATCCTGAATAATTGCTCCACTGTTGCTCCAAACTTTTTTGCTTTCGCGGATGTTGTTCAGAATAATAAATGAATCTTGTCCAGGAACTTTCACTTGTGATTTTGTCGGAATGTTGTAGAAGAAAGTTGCTCCTTCTTTCACAGTATAAAAACTGTCGCTTCCAGAAGCCAACATTTCGTTCACCCATGCAGCAGGCTCTAAACCTTCAGCTTTCATGATTTCAATTCCTTTGGCAACGCCAATAGCATCCCAGATTTCAAATGGACCATTTTCCCATCCAAAACCAGCTTTCATAGCGTCGTCTATTTTGTATAATTCGTCTGAGATCTCTGGAATTCTGTTTGAAACATAAGCAAACATTCCGGCGAAACTCTTACGGTAGAATTCTCCCGCTTTGTCTGTTCCTTTTACTAAAACTTTAAAACGATTAATAGGTTTATCGATCGTTTTAGTTAATTCTAAAGTTGCAAAATTTGCTTTTTTTGCAGCGCGGTATTCTAATGTATCTAAGTCTAAAGAAAGAATATCTTTATCTACTTTTTTATAGAAACCTTGTCCCGTTTTACTTCCTAACCAATTATTTTCCATCATTTTGTTGATGAAATCTGGAAGTTTGAACAATTCGTGTTGTTCGTCAGTTGGGCAGTTTTCGTAAATACCGTTGGCAACGTGCACCAAAGTATCCAAACCAACAACGTCAACGGTACGGAAAGTAGCCGATTTTGGTCGACCAATAACTGGTCCAGTCAATTTATCAACTTCTTCAATCGTTAATCCCATTTCTTTAACTAAATGGAACAAACTCTGAATTCCGTAAATACCAATTCTGTTTCCAATAAACGCCGGAGTATCTTTAGCAACAACTGAAGTTTTTCCTAAGAATTTAGAACCGT
Source organism: Flavobacterium sp. B167r (assembly GCF_056824315.1). NCBI lineage: Bacteria > Pseudomonadati > Bacteroidota > Flavobacteriia > Flavobacteriales > Flavobacteriaceae > Flavobacterium > Flavobacterium sp. B167r. The sequence continues at coordinate 5,034,676 of NZ_CP124859.1, read as the reverse complement.
ATTCGTTTAAGAAATCCAATACTTCAGTTGAAGTTTTTGGACCCGGAATAATTTCAAATAATTTTAAGTAACGCGCAGGGTTAAAAAAGTGAGTTCCGCAGAAGTGTTGTTGAAAATCTTCGCTTCTTCCTTCGCTCATAAAGTGAATTGGAATACCAGAAGTATTAGAAGTAACCAAAGTTCCCGGCTTGCGGAATTTCTCGATTTGTTCGAATACCAATTTTTTAATATCCAAACGTTCCACTACAACTTCAATAATCCAGTCAACATTGGCAATTTTTGCCATATCATCAGTCGTATTTCCAGTCGTAATTCTATTAGCGAATTTTTGACTGTAAATAGGAGACGGTTTCGATTTTAATGAATTCGCCAAGTGCTCATTTACCACACGGTTACGAACGGCTTTACTTTCAAGAGTTAATCCTTTTTTAGCTTCAGCTTCTGTCAACTCGCGAGGAACGATGTCAAGCAGTAAAACTTCAACACCAATGTTGGCAAAATGACAAGCTATACCTGAACCCATAATTCCGGATCCAATTACAGCAACTTTTTTAATTGTGCGTTTCATAATTTGTTACTTGTTTGTTTTTTGCAGTTTTCGAATCATTTCTTGCCTTGCGAAATGCTATTCTTTGTCTGCGTTTTCTGTTTGATTAAATATGTTTTTGTCGTGAATCAATTCATTAATGATTTCCGAAACTTCGATAAAATGACTCAGCTTTTCGTCTGAAACATGTTTTCTAACGGTTTCATTAAACTTCAGGACAGTATTTTTAGATAATTCTCTTTTTTCTTTTCCAAACTCCGTCAGATAGATTAAAACTCCTCTTCCGTCGCTTGGGTTTTTTTTGCGAACAATCAAACCTTTGTCTTCCATTGATTTTAATGTTCTTGTTAAGCTTGTGGCTTCCATTCCCATTCTTGGCCCTAAAGCGGTCGACGGAGTTCCTTCTTCCTTGTCAATACTTAACAGAGCAAATCCCGTTGCCATTGTAGCATCGTATTTTGCAGCCTCTTCATTATACATTCTTGAAACAGCCTGCCATGTTGCTCTCAAAATATAATCTATCGTTTTGTCTTTCATAGGTAACTATATCGATTTCAAATATAATGAAAAAATACTATGCATGCATATTATTTTTTCATAAATTTTTGGTTAGTTAAATGATTCCCTTGATTTACTGGGGTTTGTGGTTTTTTTAAAATGAAATATACTATTCTTTTTTTAGATTTTAACAATTTGATATAGCTAAAAATCTTTTTATGGTATTTATTTTGAATTTAATTTTTTAATATTCAAAAAATTATGAATTTATTTCATTTTTTTCTTCTGACGTGTATCTAGAAATTGCTTGTTGCAATATCTTTTTCATACGATTTCGTAAATTCTCTGGACGTATAATTTCAATAGAATCTCCAAATCCTAATAAAAGCCTTTCCATTTCATAATTAGGCGAAATAAACAAATGCACAATAATACTGTGATCTTCATTTTCTTTGATTAATCGCTGGGAAGGATGCAAAGGTTTTGTAATGACGTAAGGCGCATTCGATGCATCAATCCAAAGTTCAATGCGTCGCGGTGGCAAACCAGAATTGACTGTTACACCTATAATATCTTTGTAGTAAGATTCAGCATCAAAATCTTCTTCTATATAAGGAAGGTTAAAATCGTAATCTATTGAAACAATTCTGTCCAAAGCTAAATTGGTAATAGGTTGTGTTGTCTTTTTCTTTCCAATTAAAAACCAACGATTGTTGAATTCTTTTAAAATAAATGGATGAAAGTGGAATACGGTTTCTTCTCGAGATTTAAAAGATTTATAGGTAATTATCAAAACCATTTTTTTGATTATCGCCTGATATATTTCATCCAAATAATGAAGTCCTTTTAAATTTTCGTTTTTGTCGAGATAAATGACTGGTTTGGTATGCGACTTTTCGGAATAGATTTTATCTTCCAATCGCTGTAAAATATCAGACACATCATTAAATAAAGAGAAATCTTTAAATTGCTTCAACATCGAAACGGTTTCAGTTAAAACATTCATATCAGTTTCTGTTAACGGAATATCGGTTATCGAAAAATCTTCGTCTTCATATTTATAATACTTTTTATCGTAAACGACAATTGGAGCGTTATAACCCAATTTTTCACTTCGCATTAGCTGAATATCCATTTGAATGGTTCGTTTGCTAATGGGAATATCTCGACCTTCATATTCAGATAAAGCTTCAGAACAGCATTCGATTAAATCTTCCAGCGTCCATTGTCTGTATTTGTTTTGCAGGCATTTGTCGATTATTTTATATCGGATTAAGGCGTTTTTGTTTTGTGACATATATTTTGTTTTGCCACAAAGACACGAAGGCGCAAAGTTTTTTAATAAAGGTTATTCAGATTATTTCACGCAGATTAAAAATGATTTAGGCAGATTCAACAGATTATTTGAGATAATAAAAAAATCTTATTAGATCTGCTCAAATCTGTAGAATCTGCGTGAAATAAAAAAAACTTTGCGTCTTAGTGACTTTGCGAGATTATTTTTTACTTTCTAAATAACTTATCTCTTTTTCAATATTTCTTCTCGCTTTCTCTTCATACAAATTCCTAAATTCATTCGTTTGAAAAATAAATTCATATTCCAGAAAATGCTTCAACGCTTTTGCTCTTCCAGGTTTGTATAGAAAATCAGGATATATGCGATATTCTTTTCTAATTTGTTCAAAATAGATTTTATAATCGTCCCAATCTTTGGCAAGGATTTTCAAATCAAAATCAATTAACCAATTAATATCTTCGTTTGTGTTGTGTGCGTGAAGCTGTGTTGCGCAGATCGCATCAAAAACGAATTGCTTATTTAAAAGATGTTTTTCAGATAAAATCGACAGAGCAAATTGAGCACTTTTTAATTCATTATCTTTTTTTGAAGCTGAATACACAAAATCATGATAAAAAATAGAAAATAATATTTCGTTCGGATTTTGAAGTCGATCTCGATAGATTTCAAAACTCTCAATCATTTCTTTTAAATGCGTCAGATTATGATAATGTCTTGATTTCTTGGAATATGCTTTTTCTAAATCAGTCCAGTTTTGCTGAATTTCGTTAGCTGAAAAGCCAATATTTAGAAGTAAATCGGTGTAGATTTTATTCAAATTCATCTTGTTTTTTACTCAAATTTAAAATTCTTTTTTTACTGCGCAAAATAATTGCGTAGTAGTTTTGAAATCTTTGCTCTGTCAAAATGAAACAATTATGAAGACTATAAAAATTTATTGTAAAGAATGTGAAATTGAATTGACTCATGAATTAATAGAGATTCCTGAAACAGATTTATGCTATGAAGATTATGAAGATATGATGGCTGAAAATAATTTTTGTTATGTTGTTGAACCGCAGTCTAAAATACAATTTTTATTAGCCGCATTAACTAAACATAAATTAAAAGATCATTCTGATTCAAGAAAATTCAGTGGATGCTGTGGAAGTAGTGGGGCTAATGGACTTAATAAATTATGTTTAAATGGTCATGAGGTTGCAACTGAGATTTCGGATTGTTGGACAAGTCATTACATTAAATTCGATATTAATAGTGTTATTGTTAAACAAAAAAATAATAATAACAGTTTTGAAGAAATACATTTCTAATTTTAATACTACGCAGAATAATTGCGTACTAGTTTGGAAATCTTTGTTCAGAAATAAAAACAAACGTTCATAGAAATAAAAAATTGAAAAAAAACAGGTCAAGTTTGAGTTACTTCGAAACACTTTCCACGTACTACTTACACCATTACCTTTTTATTCAATATTTGAAGCAGTAGCTCAGCGGTAGAGCAGGTAGTTTTGAAATTATCCTTAAAAGGTCAATCCAAACTTACTTCGTACACTTCTAATGTCCGTGTCGTGGGTTCGAATCCCATCTGCTTCACTATTAATGGTCAATTAAAACTTACGTCTAGAAAATTGGTTTTTCCGGTTCGAGTCCGGCAAGTTTTAAAATCATCATTAATAAAAAAAACGAGGGTCAAAATTAGCTTACTTCTCGGGGAAACCCACAGACTTAAAATTTGCTAGCTAATTAATTACACTCGAATTTAAGGTCAAGTGCTTCTTACTTCAAACACTCTTTAAGGTAGAACTCAGAAGCACCATTATCTAAATTTTAAAAATTAAAAAAAAATGAAAACAAAAGAATTATTAAAAATCAGTTTGCGTCAGAACGCTATTTTCATTCCAACAGAAAGGATTGCGAATGATAACCAAAATTTATCAGGAATAACATCGGTTTTTGCAGCCAATGTTTCAAAATTGGGATATACGTTTTCTGAAACGTTACTGCATGCTTTAAATAACGTCAGCCCAAATTATAAAATCGAGGTTTTAGAAGTGCTAAGAGAAGTTTTAGGAACTGATAAAAACTGGACGCCATTGGTGAAAGAATGGAATGTGCCAACAAATGAATCTGTCATCGATCATATCATCACGTTTTTCGGAAATGTTTTCCAAACTAAAAACGGAACAGCTTTACAATGCGGACATACAATTCCAGATCATACTTTTCCATTAGAAAGATACAACGGTTGTCCTTTCTGCGGTACTCCGTTTGAATTTGGAAAACTGGAAAAAATCGGTCAAGGAAGCAAATTGAAAGTCCTTGAATTATGGAATGAAAAAGATTTAGAGAACTTTTATATTTCGTTATTACAGTCAAGAACAGCTTTAGACGCTACTCAGGTAGATAGTTTAAAAATGGCAATGAAATATTTGGCTTTGCCTAAAACAGAAATCGCAATGAAGGAAACTTTAATGCTTGTGATCGATCTTTTGATTGAAAATTGCAATGAAGATTTAGCTTCTCAATTTTTGAAAACTCCAACTGATATTTTGCGTTATTTATGGTATAAAAATACTGGAATGCTGCAAATTATCGAACCAAAAACGATTATCAAAAGAGCGACTAAAAACGGTCAGCATTTTCATAATTCTTTGGATACAAGCGCGCAAGCAAGAATTGCATCTAAAAAAGATTTGAAACTAAAATATTCTCGAAAAGAATGTTTAATGGTTGCAAATTGGTTGAATAACATGAATTTGGATGTAGAAGCGATGTGCGAAATTATGCATCCAAAAAGAGGAATGTGGGTTCGTTTTATCCGAGCGTTGCGTTTGGCAGAATACAGCAAAAGAAAAGGATTTGAGAAATTGAATTTTTTAATGGATGTATTCTACAACCAAGTGTACGATGTTTGGCAAAGCAAAGTGAATTCGTCTAGATTGAAATTTGATGCCGATAAAACATTCGGTTTGTTGAAACAACGTCCAGGATTGTTTGCTCGTTCGTTATTTTCGAATATGCTATGGTTTGGTGCCGATGAAACAATCGCTCATTTTGAAGAAATTATTGATAAAGTTCCAGCGAGATTGGTGTTTACGTTAAACATGTATGCACAAAATTACTTTGATGTAAACATGCAGAGAAGTGTGAAACCTTTGGGTGGAACAAACAAACGTGTAGGATCAAATCAGTTGTTAAAGTTGTACGATGATAATCAGTTGGAAACAATGAAAAATCAAATCGAAGACTTGACTATTTTGGCGATGAAAAAACGATTTTCATCGGTTTCAAATTCAAATAAAACAATTTATATCGATCCGCAATTGTTTAATATTCCGGTTTCTATTGGAGATCGAAGCGAGACAGTTCAAGATTTGCCAGTTGCTTTAATGGGAACACGTTTCCCAGTTGAAGGAAACGAAGTTAGATTGTTTATGCAATGGGGTGCAGCTTTGCCAGCGCAACATTTAGATATGGATTTAAGCTGTCATATCGCTTACGAAAACAGCTCAGATATTTGTTCTTTCAGCCGTTTAAACACAACAGGTTGTCAGCATAGCGGTGATATCAGAAGTATTCCGAATAAAATTGGAACTGCTGAATACATCAATGTCAACATCGAGGAATTAGCGAAAGCGAAAGCAAAATTTGTGACTTTTACCTGTAATGCGTACAGCAACGGAAGTATTACGCCAAATCTAGTTGTAGGTTGGATGAACAGCAAATATCCGATGAGAATTTCGGAGAAAACAGGTGTTGCGTACGATCCGTCGTGTGTAGATCATCAGGTTCGTGTGACGCAAAATGTTGCCAAAGGTTTGGTTTTTGGAGTGTTGGATGTTGCCAAAAGAGAAATCGTTTGGTTAGAGATGACGTTCGGAGGTCAGGTTGTTGGAGGTTTGGATTCTAAAGGAGTTCAGGCGTTATTGGCAAAATTAAACAGCAAATTGAATATCGGTAATTTATTGCAGCTAAAAGCGGAAGCTCAAGGTTTAACAATCACCGAAAATGAAATCGCTGATGAGGTGTACACAGCGCAATGGGCGATGAACTCAGCTGCTGTGACGCAATTGTTAATTGATTAGAAAAAGGGGACAGAGGTTCAAAGGAGCAAAGGAGCAAAGGTTTCACGCAGATTTAAAAATGATCAAAGCAGATTACGCAGATTATTTAAAAAAAATCTGTCTAGATCTGCTAAAATCAGCAAAATCTGCGTGAAATAAATAATCTACGCAAAATAACTGCGCAGTAATAATAAACCTTTGCACCTATAAACCTCTAGACCTTTGTCCCTTAAAAAAGAAAAAAAATGAAAACACAAATAAACGGTACAGATATATTAGAATTAGGATTTCCAGAAGGAAAAATAATCGGAATCGCCTTAAAAATAAACAGCAAAAGAAACGGATTCACTAGAGACGAAATGATAACAAATTTTAAAAACGTTCTCGAAGCTCCAGAAAATTATATAGACGATAAAGTATTTAGCAAATTGGGTGTTGCTTTAATCGAAAAAGCCAATGAAAAACCAGAAGATTTTATTGCTTTAAATGAAAACCCAAATGCATATTCGGCGTACGGATTAGATCATATCGAAGACGGTGCAAGAAAACAAATGGAGATTGCGATGAAACTTCCCGTTACGGTTGCAGGCGCTTTAATGCCAGACGCGCATCAAGGTTACGGATTACCGATTGGCGGAGTTCTTGCGACTAAAAACGCTATTATTCCGTATGGAGTTGGTGTCGATATTGGTTGTAGAATGGCTTTGTCGGTTTACGATATTCCGGAAGATTTTTACTTTGAAAACGAAGCTAAATTCAAAAGAGAATTAATCACAAATTCGATTTTCGGAGCAGGACACGGATTTCACGGTCAGTACAAATCAGATCATGCGGTTTTGGAGAACGAGACTTTCAATATGAATCCGTTTGTGAAGAATTTGAAAGATAAAGCGTGGTCGCAATTAGGATCTTCGGGTGGTGGAAACCATTTTGTGGAATTCGGAATTATGGAATTTGCCAAAGAAGATGCAGTTTTGAATATTCCAAAAGGTAAATATGTCGCTTTATTGACGCATTCTGGTTCACGCGGAATGGGTGCAACAATCGCTGGACATTACACTAAAATTGCCAAAGACGAATGTAAACTTCCAGAAGTGGCGAGAAATTTGGCTTATTTGGATATGAACTCACAATTAGGTCAGGAATATTGGCTGGCGATGAATTTGGCGGGAGATTACGCTTCGGCTTGTCACGAGATTATCCATAATAAAATGGAAAGAGCTTTAGGCGCAACGATTTTAGCCAAAGTCGAAAACCACCATAATTTCGCTTGGAAAGAAATCTGGAACGGCGAAGAAGTGATCGTGCATAGAAAAGGAGCAACTCCAGCCGGAAAAGGCGTTATGGGAATCATTCCGGGAAGTATGACCGCGCCAGGATTTTTGGTGAGAGGAAAAGGCGAAGAGAACGCCATTAATTCGGCTTCGCATGGAGCAGGAAGACAAATGAGCAGAACTCAGGCTATAAAAAACATTACAAAAAATGAAATGAAATCCATCTTGAGAGATCATGGCGTTACGCTTATCGGTGCGGGACTAGACGAAGCTCCAATGGCGTATAAAGATATCAATCAAGTGATGGAAGCGCAGCAAGATTTAGTTGATGTTGTAGCCAAGTTTACACCTAAATTAGTGAGAATGGCGGATGATGGGAGTCGAGAAGACTAAGGAGAGGAAAGAAGCAAGAGGCAAGATATTGCGCAAAGTTTTTTTTTCACGCAGATTTAAAAAGATTTAAGCAGATAGTCGCAGATTATTTTAAAAAAAATCTAAGTAAATCTGCTAAAATCTGTAGAATCTGCGTGAAAAAAAAACTTTGCGTCTTAGCGCCTTAGTGGCCAAAAAACAAAAAAATAATTCAAGGTAAAGAGGGGAAAAACTTAGAATCTTAGCCCCTCAGAACCTTAGCAACTTTAAAAAATGAAATACATAGACATAGGAATCAACCTAACAAACAAACAATTCCAAAACGACATAGACGATGTTGTACAAGACGCGCAAGATGCCGACGTATCGCAAATGATACTCACAGGAACGAGCGTACGAAATAGCGAAGAATCGGCTAAAATTGCCCGACAATACCCAGGCGTGTTGTATGCGACGGCAGGAATTCACCCGCATGATGCGAAGAGTTTTGATGCGCAGAGCATTTCGAAACTAAAGAATTTATTACAGCAGAAACACGTAATTTCTGTTGGAGAATGCGGACTCGATTTTGATCGTGATTTTTCGCCCCGAAACAAACAGGAAGAATGTTATAGAGCGCAGTTAGAATTGGCGATTGAAGTTCAGAAACCTTTGTTTTTGCATGAGAGAGCCGCTTTTAGTTCTTTTATGAATATCACAAAAGACTATCTGCCAAAACTGCCAAAAGGCGTTGTGCATTGTTTTACAGGAACGCTGCAAGAAGCTAAAACCTATCTCGATAACGGATTTTATCTCGGTTTTACGGGAGCGATTTCAGATGCCAAACGTTTCAGCCATTTAAAAGAAGTCATTCAGTACGTACCGCTCGACCGAATGATGATTGAAACCGATGCGCCGTTTATGCTTCCTAAAAACGTTCCGAACAGCCTTTTGAAGAAATACCACGAACGACGATGCGAACCGTCTTTTCTGCCTTATGTAGCGGGAACTATCGCACAGTTTAAAGGAATTGCTTTGGATAAAGTTGCGGAGGAAACGACGAGGAATTCGAAAAGTTTTTTTAATATTTAGGACCCAATTGAAATAGAAAAGTTTTATCAATGACAGATCTCAAAAACCGAGGAAAAGAAGCAAGCGACGACGCTTTGTTTGGAACTGAAAAAATGCAGTTAAAACTAAAAGAAGCCGTAACCGATATGCATTATTTTTTAAGCCGAGGATATGGCGAAAAATCGACATTAGCTTTAGTTGGAAACCGTTATCGTTTAAATGCGCGTCAGCAGCAGGCGGTTCGCGGAATGAGTGCTTCTCAAGAACAGATTGAAGACCGAAAATCAAAAGAAATTCAGAGTCAGGATTTGGAAGGAAAAGAGATTTGTTTTGACGGATTTAATGTTCTGATTTTACTCGAAAGTATTTTATCAAATGCTTATGTTTTTAAAGGACAAGATGGTTTTATCCGAGATTTGTCAAGTGTTTATGGAACTTATAAAAAAGTAAAACAAACTTCTGAGGCAATTGAAATGATTGCTGCTTTTTTTAGAAATGAAAAAGTTAATAAAGCACTTTGGTTATTTGACAAACCTGTTTCAAATAGTGGAAGATTAAAGCAAATAATAGAAGAAATTGCTTTGAACAATAATTTGAACTGGGAAGTGCAATTAGTAAACAATCCCGACAAAGTAATGGCTGAAAGTAATTATATTGCTGTAACTTCTGATGCTTGGATTTTGGATAATGCGAAGGCTAATTTTAATTTGATGAAATATATGCTGTCGCAAATGAGTGGAAAAGAAACAGTAATAGATTGCTAGAATATGTCCCATTGGGACATTTCGTTGGTAGAAAAAAATAATGATCGGCAAGGCATGTCCCATCGGGACATTTGATTAACGCAAAAAATGAATCCAAATCTTCTTTTTAACGAAATAAAAGCAATAATTCCGGATCTAAATCTAGACTGGAAACAGAAATATGCTTTGTTTCTAACAGATGAAAATCTGAGTCTTTTTTCAGAAAACCTGATTTCGTTTTACAATCAGAAAATAGAAATTTCGAGATTGCCTTATTTTAAGGATGAAATTGTGGTTTCATTGCAAGATGCTATTTCTTATTTTAAAACTGTTTTGGAGAATTTTAAAAATAATTCAGATCAGTTGCAGGCAAGTTTGGTTTTTGCTTTTGAAGAAACGCCATTTGAAGTTTTATTGCTTATTTTAGGTCAGCGATTAACACCAGCGAGTAAAAGAGATGAAACAGGAATTCCGCCTAAAAAAGAAATTCTTTTAGAAAGCTGTTTTGAACCTTTCAATAAAGAAATTTCAATTGCAGCAAGAGCTTGGGAAAAACATGTTGGTAGAAAAAAGGACAGTATTTTTGGAGAAATAAAAGGAAATACAACCCAGAAAAAAGAAAAAGTTAAAGAACTAATTCATTACATTATAAGTCATAAAACATGGTGGAATATTTTCTTTCATTATAAACATGGTTTGGTGTACGAAATAAGAGTGCAAAATGGCCAAGGTTTACGATGGTCTGCAGATGGGAAAAAGTTTATTGGATTTTTAGAAGATTTTCTGGAAGAATAATTTTTTAATGATAATGCCTTTGTGGCAAAAAAATGTTGGCTTTTAAATCAGGTGTTTTTACTTGGTTTGAGGGCTTTTTGTTTGTATATATTTGAAGACTAGCAAAAAATATATACAAAAGAAACAAAATGAAATAAATTTACTTTTTTATGATATTTAAATATAAACCATACTTTTGTACTAATACCATTTATAATTTATGTCAGATAAAACTTTGTCTTATATAGAATTTCGAAAAGCAGCAATTAGAAATATTAATGTTTGTGAGATTTTGTTAAAAAGCTATGAAACAGAAAAGTTAGTTAATCAGAAACAGATTCTTTATAAAACTTTTTATTTAGGGGGATATGTGATAGAATTTCTTTATAAATTTTCTCTCTTTAGTCATTTGAGCCTAGATTCTAATGAAAATGTATATAACTACGGAAATTTAGAGTTTCAAAAAAAATGGAAGGTTCATAATTTTGACCAACTTAATATTCTGTGTCAAAATGAAGGTTTAACTTTTTCCACTGATATACCATATTTTGGAACGAATACATTCGACAAAGAGGTTGTTAAACTTTTTGATTCATGGGATGTGCAAATTCGTTATAGTTTAAATTTGAGTAAAAAAGGAATAAAGCAAGTTGATTTAGAATATAATGAAATAAAGAAATATATAGAAACAATTAAAGATATTAATAAAAAAATAACCTTAAGATTCTCATGATACTTATATTAGATGTTTTCAATGAAATTATAAAAAAATTAAAATTATTAAAAGAGAGAAATGATATTGAAAAGTATTTTATACAGTTAAGTCAAACTAATACTATTCAGGTAGTAGTTGTTTCTGAAAATAATATTACTAAAGAAGATTTGTCAAAATTTTATATAAAATTCACTAAGCTAAAACCGAATGAGTTGGAAGAAGATGAATATTTTTTAGATTTATTTCAAGAAAAAGATGAATTGATATACTATAAAAATTCTAGAAGAAAACTTACTAATTTATTAAATGCAGAAAGTGATTATGTTAGCAAAACTCCAATTATAGGATATTATAGTTATAAAGGAGGAATGGGAAGATCTACTCATTTAGCTATAACTGCTACACATTTAGCGCGAAAATATAATAAGAAAATAATAATATTAGATTGTGATTTTGAAGCCCCTGGATTCTCAAATTTTTTTTTAGAAAACCCAGCAGCACCGAGATATCAAAACGGATTAATTGAATATTTTTTTGATGTTGAAGTTGATGATGAAATCAATTTAGATAATTATTCATGGGAAGCCTCTCAGGGATTTTCGAAAGATGGTAAAATTAGAATATTTCCGGCGGGAAATCTGAATATTGAGAATGTTGATAATATTATATTTGAAAATCACTTGGCCCATTACTTGGAAGGATTATCAAGATTAGATTTCTCTTCAAAAGATAACATAATTAATAAATTTAAAAATTTAATTGAAAAGATTGAAAACACTTATAAACCTGATGCGATATTTATAGATAGTAGAACTGGTTTTACTGATATGTTTGGAATAGTTGGATTAAAATTGGCATCACATGTTGTTGGTTTTTTTAGTAATAGTGTTCAAAATTTGCCTGGAATTTATCAATTTATTGATAGCATTAAATCTATTCCAGAAAGAAGAAATGAATTTAGGGCATTAATTGTTAATTCATTTTCAGATATAGATTTTTTTGAGGATGAGTTTAAAGATAAGGTAAATGACTATATCAATATGACATCTGATGATGAATTAGATGATTCGTTATTCACTCCAGATTTGTTTTTCTTTAACTACGACGTTGCAATAGCAGAAATAGGGACAAGCAGGGAAAAAAGAAGGAATTGGATTGACTCCCTAGATAATAATCGTTTCAATAGAGGTTACGGAGATGTCTCTGATAGATTGAATGACTTAATGAAAGAGTATACGAAAGATGTTGATATTCCAGAAATAGTTACTAAAAATTATCAAGTTAATAATAAAAACATTCAAGTTGAGGAATTGACTTATTCTCTTGATGAATTAATTCAAAAGGAAATTCTTAGTGCATTAGATAACAATTGGCCAAATTTGTATGGGGATAGTGATTCATTGAATTTTGATATAGAGCTTGAAAGTGGAAAATTTTTCTATAGAGATTCTATGAAGGATCTTTTTAATTTTGATAAATTCTTAATTTTAGGTAATAAAGGCACTGGAAAATCTTATTTATTTCAAGCATTAAAAAATAAAACAATTGTAGCTGAATTACAAAAAATAGCTCAAAAGCCAACCTTAAAAATTCAATTTCTTCATTTAGTAGATAAAAAAACAAAGTATTTTATAAATACGGATGGATTTGAATCTTTTTTAAATGAAATAGATTCAATTGGTGATTTTTATACTAAGTTTTGGAAAGTATATTCATGGAAAGCAATAATGACCAAAATTGCCGAATTAAATATAACTTTTGAGTCTAAAATTAGTTCAGATTTTACTATCGAAAATAATACTATAAATATCAAGAAAATAGTACATTTCATATCTGAAATTGATAATATTATTAAAGTAGAAGAAGACTTAAAAGAACTTGATAAATCGCTCAATTCCAAAGAAATAAATTTGATAGTGATTTACGATAATTTAGATTTAATGGTTCAACCATTAAAATGGGTTGATCAGATCGCGCCTTTAATTAATTTTTGGAACTATTCGAATTATAAAAGGATTCATTCGAAATTATTTCTAAGATCTGATTTGTTTAAAAAAATAAGAGGACTTAATAATAGCCAAGAGTTAATTAATAAAAGCATTTCAATTGAATGGACGAAGGAAGAAATTTTTAATTACTTTTTTAACTTGGTTAAATTATACGCAAAGGATAATTTTATTTTAGCAACTAATAATTTTGATTTTAAATCTATAAGCAATGATGATATTGGTTGGATAGGAAAGTTTACGAAAAATTTCCAAAATGAAAAGCAAATTAATCAAGAAGAATATATTTTAAGAAGATTATGTTGGGTTTTCTTTGGACAATATCCTGATTTTAAAGCGCATGGTGATTCATATGATTGGCTTTATAAAAATGTAATGAATGCAGACGAAACTATTAGCCTTAGACCTTTTATTGACTTATTAAAACTATCAATTGAAGGTTACAATTTAGATCGTAATAATAGTGATTTTACTCCAATTTTACCAAGTAAATATTATACTGAAAAAAGTGTGAGAAGAAAGGCAGTAGATAATCACTTTAATGATTTAATCAAGGAAAAAGGGAATGAAAATCTAGAAATTATATTTGATTATATTGATAATAATCATCAATACAAATATTATGAATCTTTGCAAAAGGATTTTTACGAACTTCTTTTAGATGTTAAAAATGAGTACTCATTGAATGAAAGTATAAAAGAACTTGAGGAATTATTAATAATTAATGGTATAATTAGAAGGAGACCAGTTGGAGGTAATACCAAATATTCTTTTGCATTTCTTTATAAGTATAGACTAGGTTTAGGTAATAGACGAAAAAACAGAAAACGTTAAATAAAGTAATCCTTTTCTTTCTTTTTTTTAAATAATAGTATATATTTGCGATGCAAAACAATCAAAGGAGTAATCCTTAAACTTTTTTAAAGTTAACATAAACGAATACCTCGTCACGGTGAAGGAACAGGAAACTGTCCTAAATCATTCCTTTGAATGTTTTGCACACCTAAAGCGAGGTATTCGTGCATCTAAAATTTTCTATTATGCAAAAAGAAAATCACAAACCAACACATCGTGATGTAGTGCCATCCGTACTTAATTTCCTTTCAGACGAAATGTTTGATGAAGAGTACAAAGAACAGCCAATGTATTTGCAGGAAGTCTTCGAGCTTCTCATGTATACTGAATATGGCGATGATATTCGGTTAAGGCAAAAAATGCTAAGCTGTTTACGAACAAGCAGAAATTTGGCAGAAACTTTGGCTCCGTTTTCAGAGAGGCAAATTTATGAGGCTTGCGCCAGTTTAAAAACAATGCAATAAAAAAACTCAAACCCTACCAATACCAATTGGTGGGGTATTTTTTTGCAATCAAATTGTACTTTTAATTCGCGAAATTTTTTAACACTTAAAAGATGTTCTTTTAAGCAAAACTTGCTGTAAAATTCTTATTTTACAGCTTCAAAATAAAAGCCAGTAAAGATGAATATAAGCATCTCAGTTAAACAATTAGGAAAAAAACATCCGCTTCTTCAGGAGAAAAATATCGCTTTGGCGATAGAAAATCCTGTCATTACTACACAAAAACTCATAGAATCGATTGTCGATCATCAGGTACAATTGTTCCGTGCTGCTTCGTTTGAGTTTGAAGACGAAGACAAAATCCATCTTCCAAAAGAAAATTATTTGCCCATTCTTACCGATACCGGAAAAGTGGGTTTCGGCGCGCTGTACAATCACAATCAAGTCGATTTGGCCAAAGCGCAGGAAAATGCCATTCAAGCTTTCGAAGACGGAATGTACGCTGTTTTCTACGGAGACGATCAGCTAGAAACGCTAACCGAACAAATCGATTTGTCTCAAAATAAAAACCTCACTTTTATCAGGCTGACTTTCTTGGCGGGAAGTTATTGGTAAATTTTAATGGTGAATTGTTAATTGTAAAATGTAAAATGTGAAAACTTTTTACAATTCACATCTAACATTTTACGTCTCAACAAAAATCTAAAATCTGCAATCTAAAATCTAAAATATCAAATCATGACGATCGAAGATCTTTTAAAAAGTAAAGTAATTGAAAATCCAATAAAGAGATTTAAAAAAGAACTGGAAGAAATTGTAAACAGCAATCTGGTTACGAAATTACTTTCTAAAACAAAACTAAAAAAAGAAGTGGCGGAGTTTGGTCTAGAACTCTTAAAACTTCAGGACAGTTATTACAGCACTTATATTTCGCTCGGTTCTAAAGAAGCCGAAAAATTTGCCGATTTGGTAAAAGAGAATATGTGGGAAGATAAAGAGTATTACGACCTTTTGCTTTTCTTTTTTGGCGAAGAAAATGCTGTGTACGTAAAAGAAGCTTGGAGCAGATTGCCTCAAAAAATGTATCAGAGTGGTTATACGCGAAGAGCTTTTAGAGCACCAAATCATAAAAGTTATTTGCTTGTCAATCAGATTAATTTTCTGCGTTCTTTGTTAAACGCAACTTACAAATACCATTATCAGGACAGCAGTACTTTTTATTATAATTTGAGTATTGAAGACGAAATTCGTTACGATACCGAGGTTTCAAATACCAACAATAAATTCATGGTTTGGTCTGCCGCTTTAGATTCTGGCAAAGAAGGACTTTATCAATTATTTGAAGATATTATTTTCAATAAAGATGCTCACGGAAAAGTGTCTAGAAATATAATCAAAGCACTTTTAAACAGCGAAAAACAACAAAACTGGGAGTTGGTAGAAAAGCTGCTTCTTGCGGCTCAGCGTCAGGAAGGTTTGCGCCAGACAATTCTGGAAGCTTTAGACGAAACAAGTATCGGAGCTTTGCAATACATGATTAAAGTTTTGATCGACAATAAACTGACTCGTTTTTCATCAGTAGTAAGAGCGATTGATACGTGGACAGGTTTAGGTTGGGATTCTGAAAAAGAAACGGTTGTTCGTAATATTATCGAGTTGGCTTACGGCTATTTTTCAAAACCAGAAACGATTCCGACTGGCGTAAAAAGCAAAAATAACAACGAAGTTTATATGGCACTTTGGGTTCAAGGTGTTTTGGATGTGGAGAAAACAGTTCCGTATCTGCATGAATTATTAGAAAAAGGTTCGGCTGAAAAGAAATCTTTGGCATTGAAATTTGCTGGAGAAACTAGCGATCCTTATATCGAAATGCCGCTGTATTTTAAAGCATTAGAAGATGAAAATCTGCAGGTTTTAGCATTCGCAGTTCCGAGAATGAATTCTTTGTTGGAAGCCAATACAAAATCGAAGTTTTATATTGAAAATGCAGATTACCCGAACTTCTTCGATAAAGTTTACAATCTTGCGCAAAGTATTACGGAGAAAGAAAAAACTTTTGAAGGAAAAGTATTTTCATGGCTGAATGCGAAGTTCGAAAGAG
The DNA here is from genome assembly GCF_056824315.1 of Flavobacterium sp. B167r. Lineage (NCBI taxonomy): Bacteria > Pseudomonadati > Bacteroidota > Flavobacteriia > Flavobacteriales > Flavobacteriaceae > Flavobacterium > Flavobacterium sp. B167r. Next base: position 5,017,937 of record NZ_CP124859.1, on the reverse strand, counting down.
ATACACTTTATGCCGCAGCGATTAATTTGGTTGGCGACAACAACGAAAGATTAGAGGTAGTTTTACAACATTTTGAAGGTTTCTCGATCAATTTAAGAGAGAAACTGACTAGAAATTTATTGGGAAATTATTACAGTTATTCTTTCTACAGTAATCAAAACAATAATAAGGATAAAACAGAACCAACTGAATTCCAGAGAAATTTTGCCTTGCGCATTTTAAAAGATAGAGGAGAATCTCTTGTGGCTTCGGCGATTAATGTTTTAAATAATTTGAGTTTAACGGAAGACGAATTGGCGATTTTTCAGGAATTATTTAAACGTAAAAATTCTAATTTAAAGAAAAACCTAACGGCGATTCTGATTAAACAAGAAGATCAGAAAATAATCAATTTTGTTGATCAGACGGTAGAAAAAGGCGATTTAGAACAGCGTATGTCTATGTTGGATGTTATGTTGCAGCTTCAGAAAAATAATAAATTGACGGATAAAGTTAATGATTGGGTTCAAGATTATCTGAAAAGACCAAAAATTACCGAGAAAGAAACCAAGTTTATTGAGCAATTAGAGCCTTCAAAAAAGCAAGATCTTTTAAGCGCAGAAAACGGTTACGGATTTTTTACGCCAAATGAAATTTCGGCTTATGAGCTTCCAAAACCAAAAGCAGATTCTTTGTATGCTAAAGCGGTAAAAGAACATCAATACGGTTTCTCAAAATCGATGTCTCATATTAAAGATGAAATTGCGAAGCTTTATAAATTGTTTGAAGAAAATAGAAATCACGAATACGAAATTGAAAACTACGATAATAGCAAATCGACTGTTTTACTTGGAAATACTTTTAGACAATTAAAAAATCTAAAAGACGAAAAGAATTCAGAATTAGCGGCAACCAATTATCCGTTGTATGAGGTTTGGTCGGGTTGGTTTGAAAAATCAGGTCTTACCAATAGAGATTTGTTTTTAATGACAATGGTAAGCAATTGCGATAGAAAAATTTGGAGAGATTTTCTAGAAAAGCATGTTTTTTACTATAAAGAATTATTGCCTCACCAAAACAAAAGAGGTTACGATTGGGATAATGCTATTCTGAACATTTTGAATGCATTACAGTTAAAATATGTTTTTGAAGAAAAAGCCGATTTCTTAATTGATGCTTGCAGTACTTTGTATGCTGATCTTCCAGAATCGGTAATCGAGTTTGAATATAAACCTGCAAAAGACGAGTATTATTACAATAACAATAACGGAAACGGCTGGCAAAGTCAAGGCTTTTTTGATGTTTATTTGAATAAAATCGGCTTGCTTGATTTGACAGAAGAGCAAAATACGAAGGTTTGGCATTTGCACAGATGGAGACAATTGAACGGTTTGGAAAAAAACAGATCGTTTGCCAAACCGCCAATTCACTTGTATTGCGTTGCGTTTGAGCAAAAATTAATTACCGAAGGCGAATTGTACGAAGGTATTTTAGAAAGCGAAAGAATTTCTGTTTTAACAAGCGAAACCAAACATTACAGACATTATGGAAGTGAGGAATTAATCAAGAAGTTTCCGTTCCTAGTTCCGATGATTGATAAAATCAGAGAGACGTTTTTGGATGTTGAGTTTAAAAGGGGAGATTCTAATACGACGGTAACGCATTTGGTGCAGAGTTTCCAGAAGATTTTTGGCGCAAACCGCTTAGTCGAATTGATTACAGCGCTTGGAAAAGCAAGTTTGTACAAAGGTTATATCTATTCGTGGAGGTACACCGATTTAACGAAACAGAAATTATTCAGTTTCTTATTGAAAAGATGTTATCCGTTAGAAACCGATACACAGGAAAGTTTTAACGCTTTAATTAAAAAAGCTAAAATCTCTGAAGAAAGATTGATTCAGACTGCGATTTACGCACCGCAATGGCAAAAGTTTATCAGCAGTTATTTAGATTGGAACGGGCTAGATGAAGGAATCTGGTGGTTTCATGCGCATACTAAAACAGCGTCTTACAGTGCTACCAATTCAGAATTAGAAAGTGAAGCAGCAAGATTTTCGACTTTAGATTTACAAGATTTTAAAGACGGTGCTGTTGATAAAAATTGGTTTTCATCGGCTTACAAAAAATTAGGAAAAGCAAAATGGGAACTTTTATACGAATCTGCAAAATACGTAACAGACGGAAACGGTCACAGACGTGCGAGATTGTACGCTGATACGATTACAGGAGATTTGAAAATTAGAGAAGTTACAGCGAAAGTAAAAGACAAACGCGATCAGGATTACTTAAGAGTTTACGGATTGGTTCCGTTGAGTAAAGCGAGTCCGGAAAAAGATATTTTGTCTCGTTACGAATACTTGCAGCAATTTAAAAAAGAAAGTAAAGAATTTGGATCGATGAAACAGGCGAGCGAGGCTTTAGCAATTCGTGTAGCGTTAGAAAACTTAGCAAGAAATGCAGGTTATCCAGATCCAGTTCGTTTGACTTGGGCAATGGAAACGAAGCAAGTTCAGAATATTTTATCGAAAGAAACCGAAGTGGTTTTAGACGATGTTACCATTAGTTTGGTCATCAATAATGAAGGAAAAGCTGATTTGGTCACGTATAAAGCAGGAAAAGAATTAAAATCGATTCCGCCGAAATACAAAAAAGACAAAGGTATTCTGGAATTAACGAATTACAGAAAAACGATGCGCGAACAATGGACACGTTCGAGAAAAGGATTAGAAGAAAGTATGATTCGTGGCGATGAGTTTTTATTCGCAGAAATGCAAAACCTTTTTGAACATCCAATTATTTCAAAACACCTAGAGAAATTAGTTTTTATCTCTAATGATGATAAAATTGGTTTTTATGTCGATGGAAGTTTGGTGACTGGTTTAGGAGAAATGATTTCGTTAAACGAAAAACAGACTTTTAGAATTGCGCATTGTTTTGATTTGCATAAAAATAACGTTTGGGTTGATTATCAAAAATATTGTTTTGATAATAAATTGCAACAGCCGTTTAAGCAAGTTTTCAGAGAATTGTATGTGCCAACGCCAGACGAATTGAAAGAGAAATCGGTTTCAAGACGTTACGCAGGACATCAAGTTCAGCCGAACCAAACTTTGGCTTTATTGAAAACAAGAGGCTGGAAAGTAGATTACGAAGAAGGATTGCAGAAAGTTTTCCATAAAGAAGGCTATCAAGTAAAAATGTATGCAATGGCCGATTGGTTTTCGCCAGCAGATGTGGAAAGTCCGACTTTAGAAACGATCGAATTCCATTCTTTAAAAGATTATAAAAATATTGCTTTTGAAGATATCAATCCGAGAATTTTCTCAGAAGTAATGCGCGATATTGATTTGGTGGTAAGTGTTGCTCATGTTGGCGGAGTAGATCCAGAAGCAAGTCATTCTTCTATCGAAATGAGAGGCGTTTTATTGAGAGAAACATTAAGATTGTTTAAAGTGAAAAATGTTGAAATCAAAGAAAATCATGCGATTATAAAAGGGAAAATGGCAGATTATAGCGTGCATTTAGGAAGTGCGATTGTGCATCAGCTTCCTGGTAAGTATTTATCGGTTCTACCAATTCATTCGCAGCGCAGAGGACGTTTGTTCCTTCCATTTGCAGATGAAGATCCGAAATCGGCTGAGGTAATGTCTAAAGTTTTATTGTTTGCTAAAGACGACGAAATTCAGGATCCAACGATTTTAAGTCAGATTGATAAAACGTACGCATAAAAAAAGTCTTAAAGTGAGTTCCTAATTATAAAGCAGCCGATTATTTAATGCATTTAGATAAACGGCTGCTTTAGTTTTTATCTAAAAAAATCTATGTATAATTCTCTTATTGATTTTAAAAATGCTCTTTATGGCATTATTCTTTGTCTTGTATTTCCAATATGTTCTTTGCAGGCACAAACTGCTTTTGAAAAACTTCCGGATATAGAAATATTATCTCCGATTGCTTTAAAACAAATACAAAAACAAAAGAAAAACGGACTTGAGATTACCGATACGCCTGCAGCAATTTTTATTAATAATTATCGAGACAAAAATCCACAGGCGTTCAATAAATTTAGAAAACTTCAGCAAGAGATTTATAAATTTTCCGGTTTTGATGGAATTGGCACTTCGTTTCCTATGATGACAACTTCCAGCGGTGCTTTAAGCTTTAAAAACGGCGAAAGAGAATTTGTGTTAGACAGTGTTTATAATCCAGAATGTGGTGTTATTTTGAGCAATGGAAAAGATGCGCCAATTATTATAAGAGGTCTAAAAGATTCTTGTCTGCCTCAATTTAAAGAATTTTTCAAAGTTAATACTACAGAAGAATTTCAAAAACTGATCAGTAGATTTGAGAGAAAAGCGGACAGAAAAAGCAACAAAGAATTTAAAAAAGAATTCAAAAATAAAATAAATGATATTAATGAAAGTGAAGGAGAGCATATTGCTTTTCCAAAAGATGCTGTAGATGCGGCTAATGATCAAATTCTTAAAACCTTATTTGTAGAAGAAGAGATTTTTCCTGATTATAAAACGTTGAGCAATATAAAACAGGTTTATGTAGAATATACGGAAGGCAGTTGGAAGGGGAGGAATTATACTTTTAAATATGATATGCATCACCGAATTGTAACTTACAAAAGAAGATTAAATGATAATACTGATATTGATACTTACAAAATAAATTATTTCTCAGATGGGTTGATTAAAAAAATTGAGCATCTTAACGAACGTACCACTATTAACTCAAAATCGTACGAAACAATATTGCTTAAAACACCCGATTCTCTCGCACTTCGTTTATTGGTGTTGCCTAGTAAAGGACAAGGTGCATCGGTAAGTTATGAATTAGATGATATATATTCACACGATTTTTATTTTAACAATTTGTATCAGTTGAAACAGAAGAAATGGCTGAGTGGAAATTTAGTATTAAATGATACCGAATATTATTATGAAAATAAAAATCTAATAAAAAAAGTACGGACAGTTTTAGACGGTGACAAGTCGCCAATTTTGGTTAGGACTGAGAATTTTAAATACAATAAAAAGAATGAAATGATCGGCAGAGACGATAATTATATGCAAAAAGGAACCGAACCAAGTAAAGATAGTTATATTGTTTCAGCCAAAGGAGAAAGTGTAGTTGGAAAAGGTTCTGAGCTAACACATCTTTATTCTTATGATGAGCAAGGTAGAAAAACACTTATAATAGAAAAGAATAAAAACCTCTTTTATCAAATTAAATTTACTTACGAGGATTTTTGATTGCGAAAATAACGTTATCTAAAAAACTGCCCCAAAAACTTAATCAAGTATTTGGGGCAGTTTTTTTATTAATAAATTTTAAAATCTATACTGGCAATTTTTCATTTATTGCCATTCTTGTAGCTAAAATATGTTCGCAAGGACCTTTTCGCAATTGATTCGATTTGTAGAAAGAGCATTCACATTTGCCCTCAATCAGTCGGTTGTCTTTGTCTAAAACTGCCAAAGTCGAATAAATGTACTCTTTATCAGTAACTCTTCCTTTTATCTGTAATTGATCGCCTTTTACAGTGGCGTCAATTTTTACGCGGTTTTGCGTAATGTATGCATTCGCAACCTCTTCTTGCGGACTTGCAAAACGTAAGGTTTTCATATTTAGCGGTTCTTGAGTCAATTCTCTTACGCGGTACAGACCTAAATTTAAATCGTAAATCACACGTCCCGCTTGCGTGTATGCTGTCAAAGATGCCGAAACTGTCGATGGATCGAGATTTAGTTTTTTAGCCAAATTATCAGACGTATCGAACCAATTTTCTTTTAAGGCATTAAAAACTTTTTCCTGGGTAAATAAATCGACATTGGTTCTTGGTGCCATCAAATCAAAATTTCCGGCAGTGCTCCAGTCATTTTTTGTCCAGCCAGAAAGTCCGAGCGTATAAGACATATCGCCAAGATCGGCAATAAAAAATGAAGGCAAACCAGATCCTAATAATACGACTTTAAAATTTCTGGCTACTGGAACTAATCTTTCCAATATCAATAAACGGCGTCTTCCCCAGATACGAATTGTTTTGGCTTCGTTTCCTTGAAAAAGAGAACGATGAAAAGTTAATTCGTCATAAGAAGGTTCAAAAACCGCTTTAATAGGTTTGTCTGGTTCGAGTACAAATCGTAATGCTCTTGGCCCTTTCTTTTCTTTAAAACGGCGTAAATATTGGCACAAACTAAAAATATCCATAGGATGTAAATCGAGCACTGTAGCCGGAAGCGTCATTGCCGAACTTACCTGCAAAAATCCTCGAACCCAAGAATCGGGCAGATCGATTTTTACTTCTTTATAGACTTCTTCGTTTGTAGTTTTAGCCTCAAAACCAGAAGGATCGATTTTGAACTCGGTTTCTTTGTAATTTCTTATTTTTTGAAATTCGTTGTACAATCCTTCAGAATAATCAATATTGGTTGTACCGCATTTAAAATCACTGATTTCAGTAAATATATTATAGTTGCAGCTCAACTTTCCGTAAGATGATTCGTCTTTACTGAAACATTCAAAGAATACTTCATCTGGATGCACCGTGATTACAGGATCTAGAACAAACCAAGCATCTCTGTCATTTTTGTATAAATAATCGAAATAAGCAGATTTGGCTTTGTTGAAAGGTCCCATAACCGTTGCTTTTTCTTTATGAACGGCGCTCAATTGTTCTTTTAATTCCTGAATACGCGCACGTACATTTTCGATTTGGAAATCGGCCATATATTCGCTCAGCCAGATTTTTTCCTGCTCGGCTGCCCATAATTTATATTGTTCTTTATCCTTTGGAAAAAAACGTAAATCTGAAATCACCACATCGTGCAATGCAGAAATAGCTTCTCTAAAAGCAATTTTCTGATTTAGTTTTCCAACAAAAAAAGTCGGTTCTCGCAATGTATCTGGCGAAAAACTCATGCCCGTACTATTGGAAGTGTTATTTACAATCGTGCTGCCACTGTATTTATAATCAAATAACATAACTTAGTTTTTAAGGATTAAATGGGTATTCAAATTTGGATAAAGCGTTTTTAAATCGGTAAGGATTTCAATGCAGTTCGCTTTGTCTTGAATGGCAACCGTTGCCGAAATTTCGTCTAGAATTTCAGTTACAAAAATGGCTGCTTCTTCATTTTTTCTGCCTTCGCTTTGCAAAAATTGGAATACACGTTGTTTGGCAATTCGGGCTTTATGCACTCTTGTTAAGACAGAACGGAAATAAAAATCAAGTTCTCTTAATTTAGGCAAATTATCAACAGCATAAGTGTTGAGGTAATTGGTCACAAAAAGCTGAATATTTACGCTCGGGTGCTGACTCAATTTGGTTAAATATGTTACGCCATCATTTGGATTAAAATATCGGGTAATCATTTCTTTTCCAAACTGTTCTACAGCCGGAAGCACAGAATCTGTAATACTGATTAGACAATCTAAATCCCAATCACTTTCATCAAATTCGGTTTTAAAAAAATTAAAAGCAAAAGCTCTTGTGTCATCCCAAGTGGTATCTAAAATGGCTAAAGCATTATTTCTTTCGGCACGAATTCTTTCTTTATTGGCCATAAAATAATTCCAAGCCCATTGTCTTATCGCCAAAATCTCGTGATTGGCTAAGGCGATAATCTGCGGTATGGTAAATTCGGAAGTGCGAGAATATTTTTTCAATATTTCGTAACCTGTTAATTGGCTTTCTCTGTAATTAGCGTAAATTAATTTAATAACATCACGCGGTTTTAAAGCCGTGTTCCAATGATTCGGTGTTTCTTCGAGAATGAATTTTTTAAAGAACGAATGAGCGCCTTCAAATTTTTCTTTTCTAATCATTGCATAAACCGCACTTGGAAGCGCAATATTGAAAAAGTCAGCATCAGATTTTCCTAATTTGTTAATGCATTCCAAAGCAGCCGAAAGAACATCTTGAAACGGATTATGAAATAGACTTAGCAACAATTCACTATTTGCCAGTAAATAATCTGGCTGGTAATTTTGGAATAATTGAACTCCATTTTTTCTAATTTCAAGATTTTCATCTTCTAGAAAAAGTGTAATCAATGAAAACGGAATTTCTTTCGAATCTACTTTTTTAGATTTCAAAATTAAAATCGTACTTGCCAGAAGATTATTTGTCTTTAAATCAGAAGAAACTAAACTTGCTACAATATCCCAGCTTAATTGTTCCAATTGTGGTGTAGCAATTATTTTAAGTCTTTCGATAGCAATTGTAGCCAGGTCGTTATTTTCTGGAGATTCTTCAAGCGTAAGCAATTCTACAATAACTTTTCCGGTTATTACTTTGGCTTTGTCTTCAGTAAACGTAAAATTTCCTAAAGCAGAGGCAATCCAGTTTTTTAAATCTGGAATTTCATTAAAAATCAGTTTTACAACATAATCGTTGTCATTAAAAAACAAAGGAATGTTAGCTTCAATCTGTTTTTTTGCCCAATTTCTTGCCGACTCCGTTTTAGAGTTTAATACTTCAGCAACAAAACCAATTTGAGAGGCAAGTGCATCATTTTTTAGAAGTATGGTTTCGAATCCTAAATTATTTGGTATCGCAAAATCACTATTTAAGAGATATAGAATATTAGTCTCGTCAAAACGACCGATTAAAGTATTAAAATCGTTTCTTACTTTTAAATTATTATAAGCAAATTGATGAATAATATTCATCTGCGTTTCCATAATTAACTGAATATAAGCTTCTGGAAAAGCATCCCAATGTTCTGGAAATAATTCTAAACGGTTTGAAACTGTGCTTTTAGTACTATTTTCTTCTTCCTTAAAAATAATATTTTCTGGCTTTTTTTCCTCCTCTTTTTTTCCAAAAAATGTAGAAAATACTTTTTTCGCAGTATCTAAAACAGAATTAGAATTTTCACTGGCAGCATTTTCATTAGTTTTTCTCTCCTGATTTGAATTCTGATCAATTCTGGTCGGATCATTTTCTATGTAGTAATAATTTTTGGTAGAGAAAACTTCCTGACCATAAATGAATCTCAATTTTGAATTTAAAATTCGTTTTTTATCATTACCAAATAAAATAGTCGACAACAAGGCTAGATTAGAACACTCTGGGTAATCTACTACTGTATAATAATATCTTTTATCGTGGTAATTGTATTGTCCATAGGTGTTAACAGGAGATTTGTCTGCTTTTCTATAATCGTATTCGTTATACTTTGATAAAATAGAAACAGCAAATTTTAGATACTTTTTTGCATCGTTTTCCTTGTTTAGTCCTTTTAAGAAATTAAGGCTATTTTTCTGAAAATAAAATTTTGTAAAGTTTGAAAATGCAATTTTTGTATCTTCTCTTTTAAGTTGTTTTCGTAAAGAGGCATTACTGTTAAACATTGCGTTTTCGTTTTCAAAACGATAAGCAAGAACAGCAACCACATCGGCATCATTTCTTAAATGCGCCAGTTTATAAATAGCTCTGATATGTTTAAAATACGGCGGTTTAAAAGGAACAGCTTCTAATAAAAACTCCACAATTTCGTGCAGTTTTGCATCAAATTTTGCCACTAAATACAAAGCAGTCAGATAGGTAATCGCATTATTTTCTAATTCTTCTTTGAGGAAATTAACTAGCGAATCAAAATCTTTTTTATCAATATAATATCTTGCTTCCTGCGGAATAGTTTCTAGAATTACAGCAATATGCTGTTGTAATTCAGACTCTTTTAAGATTTCTAAAAGTGCTTCATGGGAAAGATTTCGGATATATTCTTTTTGTTTTCCTTGGAAAGCATTGGATTTAAAAACCTCTTTACCAGCCTCGGCTTTTAGTTTTGTTAAAGCCCAAATAGCAGCGTAAGTTTGTAAATCATCTCCTTTTGAAGCCAATTTAATTATATAAGGAATAGCTTCTTGAATGTTCAACAAACCAGCTTTCCAAATAACACGACTCGTTTTCCAATTGGTTTTAAAAGTGTTTTTGCCCGTAACCGCATCTTGAAGACGCTGAAGAATAACTCCATTTATACTATTTGGTTCTACACTTTCTAATGAAGGAAGATCTATAAGTGTTTCTATTTCTGAAGCATAACCTTTAGATTTTTTTTCATTTTCGAGCTTATCAAAAATAACCTGTGCTTTTTCTTCAGATACATATTCGGGAGTTTTTGTGCCGTCTTTTAATGCAGCGCCTCTTCTTCCGTATCTAAAATTTACCACAAAATTGGTGTCATCAATAGCGCATAAGTCTATTTCGTATACTTTATCTGAATTTCCTTCTTTATAGAAAAGTTTAATCTGTTTAATTAATTTCATAAATCAAAAGGCTCTTAATTAAAAAATATTCCACCAGTTTTCTGGCTTTTGCTCTATTGTTACTTCTTCTTTTTCCTCTAATACAGGAATAACTATAGGAGTTTCTTCTTTTGGAATACTTATTTTTTCTATGTTCGGTAAGCCGTGAAGCTTTATAATGTTTTTCAAGTTTTGTTTAAATGCAGTTCCTTTTTCAGGATTTACCATATTGATATAATTGATATAACCTTCTATGGCATTAATTACATGAATAGCTTTTCCCCATTTCTGGTCTTTCCAGCCATTTTTTTCGATATTATGAAGAAGGGCGCGAAATTTTCGTAACTGATTTCGATCAACATTAAGTTTTTCGTTTACAACAATTCCGGTTACTTTTTGCTGCATTCCTTTTCGCATCACATGAATTTTTTCAGGATGAACGATAAAACCTTCCGCTTCAATTATTTTTTTTGTAAAATATAATAAACGCGAAACATTTTGGCTGTTTTCTTGAGTGGTAGAAAAACTCATGTCGTCTGCATAACGCGAATAGCTGAAGTTCAGTTTTTTAGCTAATCCGTTTGTTTTTTTGTCCAGCTTATATACAATTAAATTACTAATTGCCGGACTTGCAGGAGAACCTTGTGGTAATTTGCGCTCGCCAGCCTGAACGTAATAGGTAACGCCGTCTAAGGTTGTTTCGTTAATTTCAGAATACGTGCAAACTAAACCTAAAATCGTAGCAACTTCCTCAGAATAACCTATTTTACAGAATAATCCTTTTACTCTTTTATAAGTTATAGTTGGAAAAAAATCTTTTAAATCGATATTAACAACAATGTCTTTGTTAATATGCGGCTGTGCATTGGTTACAATAGAACGTTCTTTTATAAAACCATTTGCTTCTGCAGTATAAGGTATTTTATGAAGGATATTTTCTAAAACCCAAGTTTGAATTTCTTTTAGTTTTGGCTTTGGAGCTGAAATTTTACGTTTGCCACCTGATTTTTTTTCAAGTTCAAAAGTATGGTAATGATTAATTTTAGAAACCTTTCTGTTGTAAGCAAGATATTGTAAAGCTTTTAAATCGATATTCATGCTTTTAGCCAAAGCCAATGCATCTTCAAAAACAGGCAGATTGTATTTTTCTAAAATTGCAGTATTTGCCTCTTTAAAATTTAGCCCTTTTGATACCGTTTCGCCTAAATAAAGAATCTGTTTTTCTTGTAATAATTTCCAGTTTTCAGCTTTATCAAGACGTTTCTGTTCTTGTTTTAATTTGGTTTCGACTCTTTTTTCTTTAGCAGCTTTCATTCTTGCTTTACGCATTTCAAGAATCATCGCTTCTTTATTGTTAAATTTTCTGTCTTGCGCCAAAAGCTCATTCAATTCCTTTTCTATCGTAGCTTCTTGCTTGATAAGGATTTCAGATAGAGTAGGCTGGTCACTAGACTCCCAAAAACCTAAACGCTGCATCTCTTCTAATACGTAGCTATCTTTTGAGGTAGCTCTTATTCTATCATAAATTTGTTGTTTGCTAAGCTGTTCAGACATAATTATAATCGATTTTTTTATTAAAAAAAAAGCCCTATTGCAGCAATAGGGCTTAAAGTTTAAAACCTTCGTATTCTCTAAGGACTATGTCTATCAACTCCCGAGAAAGGGTACTATACGTACAGTTAATCTCGAGGAGGTGGAACCGAAACTGTACGTATAGTACCTTTTCTCATCCATAAGATAGAAGTAGTGCTGAATGTCAAATATTTTACACCGATGACGAAACATCATCATTTTCTTTTGCAAGAAAAAGCAAGGTATTTCTTAAACTCAAAACAAACATAGAAAAAAAAGTTTTAATTGAATACTGTAAAAATTAAAAAATACCGTCTTTTTTAAACTTTTCTTCCGCACTATTTGTAAGTTTTTCATTATGAGGATGTAGCAGTTTTTGAACATTATTATGAAATTGTAAAAAATATTTTTTCACATGATTTTTGTTTTTATAAAAGTCTTTTTATTGTTATAAATTAAACATTTTTGTAATTATATGTTAAATTAAGAAATAAAAGACTACATTTGTTTCACAATAAACAGAAGAAATACATATGACACTTTCAATAGCAAAATATTTTGACCACTTAGCCGGATCACTTCCAGCTAAAGTATCAGGATGCAATATGTATTTTTATGAAAAAGAAATGTAGAATTTAGAGTCAAACTCATCATAAAATAGAAAAGCGTCCTCAAAGTAGGGCGCTTTTTTTGTTTTAAGCCACTTCGACTTCGCTCAGTGTGACAAGAAAATGGGATAGAATGACAAGAAAATAATAGAAAATCAAACCATAACTAAAAAAAATCAAAAAAATAATTGACAAAAATGTTTAATGATTAATCAAAATAGCGAAATATAGTCTTGGAGAGTAACCCGATGAGCGACAGCCATTTGATACAAAACAGAAATCTGCACTAGTATGCGGACAGGAATTTCTTTGCTTTTATTTTGTGTTTAACTATTTGATTATCAATAAAATAATGTTAAAATAATTTGGAAATATGAATTTTTCCATCATATCTTTGCCAAACAAAATCGAAACAAAAAGTTTCAAACAGCAATGATTATAAATAATAATAAAATATATAAAATGGATTTTAATACTAACATACCTAACGCAAAAGGGCTATTAGCGAGTTCGGATCGTGAAGGGACAAACATGTCGGTGCATCATTATAGGCAATAAGATAATTATATCGTATTTGTTATGAAGCACCTTTAATCGGGTGCTTTTTTTTTGCTTAGGCTCAAAGGAACAAAGGGACAAAGCTTTCAAATGCTTAGAAACTTAAAAAAGAAACTGGGAAGATAACGGTGGTTGTTTACCCGCTTTGGATGCGGGAGGTCGCAGGTTCGAATCCTGCTTCCCAGACAAATACAGGAATGGTGAAATGGTAAACACGGCTGATTTAGAATCAGTTTCCTGAGAGTTCGAGTCTCTCTTCCTGTACAAAATGAAAATTTTGCTCTCTGCGCAAAATGATTGCGCAGTACCGTTTGAATATTTGATTAAGAATCAATGTACGTTCTTTTACAAAATGAAATGACATCAAAGGAAACTTTGATTTAACAATATCAAACAAGCCTTGTTGGGTGTTTCAGTATAGCACCAATGTAGCGGACTTTTCGCGAAAGCGTATTATGTTTTTCTATGCAGCTTGGTTTGGAGGTTTCGGTAGTTTTCCAAAAAATTATCTCACAAGGGATCTAAGGGTTGTGGGTTCGAATCCCATTCACAGTAATGTGGTAGCTCAATTTGGATAGAGCATTGGATGTGTTATGCAGGTTCGAATCCTGCACCAAATATGCTTCGGTTGGACGAATCCGGTAAGTCGACGGGTCTCAAAAACCTGTAACATAGAGACCATCACTCTTAAAAAGATGACCATTAAAAAAACCGATTTGTCTTTGTCAGTGAAATCAAGATTTTAGGATCTGAAATTTTACACTCTGATAAAGCCAGCGCGAATAGCAATGTGTTTTGAAAAGTTTGTATTCTTTTTGATTTGATTGTTATGAGAATTTGGGGATTCTCTCAACAAAATAGAATCAGAAACAATTCAGACATACAAAGAACAAACTATCCGTCCGTTTTTCTTGGAGGAGAAAGACAAAGAGGTTTTTTATTAAAAAAGAAAAAATAGAAGAAAATTAAAGATAATAGAAGAAACATGATTCAACATGAATCTTGAAACATGAAACAAACAAAACTAAAAAAAAATATAACCATGATAAAGAGAATAAAAATAGAAGCATACCAAGTAGGATTGCTTTTCGAAAATAGAAAATTATTAAAAGTATTAGAAGAAGGAATGCACTGGGTTTTTGGAAACAAAAACGTAATGATTTACGATATGAGTGCATCATTTAAGGCTCCATTTGAATTGAATATTTTATTGCAAAATGAAGTGTTGGCATCAATGTTAGAAGTTGTAGAAGTTGCAGATAATGAAATTGTTCTGCAATATATAAACGGAAACTTTAAAGGAGTTCTGCCAGCGGGAAGATATGCGTTCTGGAAAGGAATTGTAAAAAATGAATTTACTAGAGCAGACCTTTCTAAAATTGAAATTACGGAAGATATTCCAGTAAATCTTTTAGATCTGCAATTGAAGATTTTTAGCAGAAAATTCATTGTAGCAAGCAACGATAAAGCATTGTTGTTTGTGAATGGAAATTTTGTGAAAGAGTTGAAATCAGGATCATATTATTTCTGGAATAATGCCATTACTATCGAAGTGAAAACTGTCGATACAAGACAACAACAATTGGAGATTTCCGGCCAAGAGTTGTTAACTAAAGATAAAGCAGGATTGAGAATCAACTTTTTTGTGAGATACCAAGTTGTTGATATTATGAAAGCTTTGGTCGAAAATAAAGATTTTGAAAAACAATTGTATGTCGCAATGCAATTGGCTTTAAGAGCTTTTGTTGGAGGCTTGACTTTAGATGAATTGTTAACTAAGAAAGATGCAATTGCCGATGCTATTTTAGAAGAAGCAAAAACTAAAATCGAAGGTTTAGGTTTGAAAATTTCTGATGCTGGAATAAGAGATGTAATTCTTCCAGGAGATATGAAAGAAATCATGAATCAGGTTTTGGTTGCGGAGAAAAAAGCGCAAGCAAATAGTATTATGAGAAGAGAAGAAACTGCTGCAACAAGAAGTTTGCTTAACACAGCAAAGCTGATGGAAGAAAACGAAATGCTGTGGAAGTTGAAAGAGATGGAATACGTTGAAAAAATCGCTGAAAAAATTGGTGAAATTACCATTTCTGGCAGTGGAAACGTAATTGGTCAATTAAAAGAAATCTTCGTAAAGTAAAAATAAAACGATTAGTCGTAAACGCTGAGAGTTTAGTTTAATAATAAAAATTTAAGGATGAATCAAGAAATAGGATTTTCGTCTGGTCTTAATACCGGTCAAACAGATACAGTGGAGTTAAGTGAATCTTCATTTGCCTCGATTAGAGAAGCAAATTTAGAACGCACTAACCTATGGAATGAAAAGGTGAAATTTTGGGATATGAGATATATCGTTTAGAGATATCTCTCTGATAGAGCAAGGGCTTTTGAACTTTTGTGATATTGGATTTCCCAGAAAAACCTTCGATTTCCTGAGATTCCAAGAATTGCAAAAAAAAAAAACACCATGCAAAACAATACACTAGAAATATATAAAAAAGCAATTAGAAATAAATACGAGATAGAAAAAGGCGGTAAATACTTTGATTATTTGTACAAGCCTTCTCGTGGTAAACTTCGTGATTTGTGCTGGCTTATTTTCGAAAATAACCCAACTCAGGATGATTTGAATGTTTTCAAGAATCTTTTGGGGTTAGATTTCGATCACACCAAAAAGAACAAGTTCAAGGAAAAGAAAGACAAATTCCGACCTATCGAAACGTTCTTCAAAGGAGAAACAGATCCATCAAACATCGATGCTATAAATATGGCAGCTATTTTGGTTGATTTTGAGCCACGTCCGTTCAAAAAGTTTTACGAAATGTCTAAAACTGAAGAAATAAAACCAGCTAAAAAGCTTGAAAAAGTTAAAGCTGTTTTTGAAAAAAAGAAGACCGTTGCAAAAAAAGAAAAGCCTGAAAAAAAGTCTAAGAAAAGAAGTTTCTTTCTAGATTTCAAAAGCATGTTTTTCTAAGCATTTGCCACAAAGGCGCTAAGACGCAAAGTTTTTTTGCTACAGATTAAGGATAAAAATGTTTGCTCAAATCTGCTCAATCTGCGTGAAACAAATCTTAGCGCTCCTATGGGGTAAAAATTAGAATTTAATTTGTTAATCGCAGTTATCAAAGGATAGCTGATAACTGTAGAAAACTGTAAATCGTTGCATTTACAGTTTTTCGCGTTTTACAATTACTCAAAAATTTAAATCCATTCGCCTGTGGCATTGTAATCATCTGGGAGATAGGTAAGATATTGAACCATTCTTGGGTTTTCTCCTTTATTGGCTGTTGCACAGTGCGGAAGCGCATTATGCCATATTATAAAATCGCCAGCATCGCCAATAATTGGTTTCGGTTGCAAGGTTTGTAATGCTTTTTCTCTTGGATTTTCATGAGGATCAACCTTGTCCAACCATTCATTAATTTGGTTATGAAACCCTGGAACACAATGAAAAGCTCCATCATTTTCTCCGCATTCAGTTAAATAAAGCAATCCTTGAAGGCCATAAGTAAGAGGTTTTTTTAGACTCATATCCCAATGAAGTGAATTTCCTAAAAAAGAAAAATTACTTGTTTCGGGAGGGTTAAAACTAACTTTATCAATCGTTTTGTAGATTTTGGTAGTTTTATAAAGCTGTTCATAAGCCTTTTTTATTCTTGGCGAAAAACGGTTGCGGTTTAGCGTTTCATGATCTGAAAAATTAAGCATTAGTCCTTTTTGTTCTTCGTGTCTTTTGTACCAGCTTTCTTTTTTATTCGGATCCATTTTTAGATAATCCCAAATAGCATTTTGCGTGGCTTCGCATTCTTCTTTAGAAATGGCATTTTTAACCACAACATAACCGTTTAGATTCCAAAAATCAAGATCTTGTTCAGACAAAACGTTTTCAGATAAATCCTCTATTTCTGGTGCCGTATTTTGTTTTCTGTTAGTAATCCATGTTTTGAAAGTTTCAAAATCAGGTTTTTCAGAGTATAAAAAGCGCAAAGTATCCTCCATTCCAATGCCCAATTGATAGAGTGTTTTAATTTCGTTGTTCCAGTTGGTAAGGTCTGGATTTGCGTTTTCAGGATTTAGAGAACGTTTCCATAGCGGTTCGAGAACGGTCCAAGGCATATTTTTCAGTTTTTAGTTAAAAGAAAACTTAAAAATACACCATTTAAAGTTCGATGTTTAAAGTAAAAATACCCGTTTTTTGATATAAGAAAGGCTTTCTCATTGAGAAAGCCTTTCTGTTAAATATTAGAAGCATCTGTATTCTGAGCTGTTGCTGGCGTTTTTACAAATTTGATATAAATGAGAAGTTCAACAAACGGAATCAAAAGAAAAAACAAGAAAAAAAGCAATTCATGTTTCAGAATTCCGTAAAAAATAAAATTCTGAAACGACTGTACTTTTCTACCTATTTCTGATTGTAAAGAGAGTTCAATTTTCTGAGGTTCAATCTCATCTAGCTTTGCTAAAGTAGATTTGAATTCTGAGTAATCAATATCTTTTACATTTCTCATATCGGCATTTTTGTCAACAGCTTTCATGAAACCGTATACACAAGCGCTGTAGACATCCGATTCGTATTTTTGAAGCAAATAAGAAGTCGAAGAATTTTTGAAATTATCAAGAGTACTTACACCGCTATTGTTTTGTTGGATATAAGCACCGAATGCTTTGGAAAGCGATTTACTGGCATCTTCTGAAGAATTTGAGAAGATTTGCAAAGCATGCAGAAATTCTTTTTTCTCCTTTTCAGATGAAAATGTAGTTCCGAAAGTGTTAGTGTAAATCTGAGCGGCAATTTTTTTATTTTCGCTTCGTAAAATAGAATGTGTTGCGTAGAATAAGCCAATCATGGTCATAAAATATAAAATGACAATTACGAAATACGGAATCCAGAGTTTGGCAATCCAGTTGTAATATTTTCTATCGCGGTAAAAGAATTTTCTTCGATATAAAAAAACATTGAAAATAATGCCTAAAATAATTCCCAGAACAATAAATAAAATAATCCAAAATATAAACCAACCTATGTTTGGCAGAACATATTGTTTTGAAAAATCCCAAACTTCTAGCCAATTTATGCTATCGATAAATTCTTTCATTATTCTAATTTTAGTAGGCTAAAAGTAATTAAAAAAAACATTTAGAAAAGAAAAATATTACTCAAAACTAGAAAAGGCTATCTCAATGAGACAGCCTTTTCGGTTGGTTATATTATTTGATTTATTAATTGTTTCCGTAGATTTTAGCATAAAGATCTTTGTAGATCTCTTTAATAATTTTTCGTTTCAATTTTAAAGTTGGAGTAAGCTGTCCGCCATCAATTGACCAAACATCAGGAGTAAGCTCAAAACGTTTAATTTGTTCCCAATGGCCAAATTTTTTGTTGATTTCTTCCACTTCACTATCAATGCGTTTTACTACTTCAGGATTTGCAGCAATTTCAGCTGATGAATTTCCTAAAGCTATTTTATGGATTTTAGCCCATTCTTTTACAAATTCAAAGTTTGGCTGAATAAACGCAGAAGGCATTTTTTCGCCTTCGCCAACAACCATAATCTGCTCAATAAAACGAGATTGTTTCATGGCATTTTCAATCATTTGCGGAGCGATATATTTACCTCCAGAAGTTTTAAACATTTCTTTTTTACGATCTGTAATTTTCAAGAAACCTTCGCTGTCAATTTCTCCGATATCACCTGTGTGGAAATAGCCGTCTATAATTGCTTCAGCAGTTTTTTCAGGATCTTTGAAATAACCCAACATTACGTTTGGTCCTTTCAATAAAATTTCACCATCCTGAGCAATTTTAACTTCAAGATTTTGGATTGGTTTTCCAACCGTTCCAATTTTG
Source organism: Flavobacterium sp. B167r (assembly GCF_056824315.1). NCBI lineage: Bacteria > Pseudomonadati > Bacteroidota > Flavobacteriia > Flavobacteriales > Flavobacteriaceae > Flavobacterium > Flavobacterium sp. B167r. Next base: position 4,999,112 of record NZ_CP124859.1, on the reverse strand, counting down.
AAACCTTTATTTCTTTGGTCGTTAACCGCAATTACCGGAGAAGTTTCAGATAAACCGTAACCTTCCATAACTGGAATTTCTGCAGCAGCAAAAACTCTAGTCAAACGTGGCTGTAAAGCGGCACTTCCAGAAACCATTAAATCTAAATTTCCTCCCAAACCTTCTTTCCATTTGCTGAAAATCAGTTTGCGGGCAATTTTTAGTTGGAATTCATACCAAGCGCCATTTGCTCCGTAGGGTTCGTATCTTAAACCTAAATCAATAGCCCAGAAAAATAGTTTTTTCTTAATTCCTGTTAGTTCTGCACCTTTAGCATAAATTTTATCGTAAACTTTTTCTAAAAGTCTTGGTACAGCGGTAATTACAGTTGGGCGCACTTCTTTTAAGTTATCGCTAATTTTTTCAATCGATTCTCCAAAATAAACCGATACCCCATAATATTGATAGATGTACAAAATCATTCTTTCAAAAATATGGCAAATAGGCAAAAAGCTTAATGCAGTGCTTTTTCCTGGATCAAAAGGAATTCTTGGCGCGCTATCTAAAACATTCGATACAATGTTTTTGTGCGAAAGCATAACTCCTTTAGGTCTTCCAGTTGTTCCAGAAGTATAAATGATAGTTGCCAAATCTTCGGCTTTGATGCTGTCTTTTCTAGCTTCAACTTCGCTTTGATTGCTTTCGTCTTCACCAAGAGCAAGAAGATCTGTCCAGTGTTTGCATCCTGCAATTTCATTAAAAGAATAAACTTCTTTTAAAGTTGGCACATTCGCTTTAATAGCATTTACTTTCTGTAATACTTCTTCATCAGAAACAAAACAGTAAATGCTGCCGCTATGGTTTAAAATATATTCGTAATCTTCTTCAGCAATGGTTGGATATATCGGGACATTTTGAGCACCAGTCTGCAAAATACCAATATCCATAATATTCCACTCTGTTCTATTATTTGAAGTAATTAAAGCAATTTTATCATCTTTCTGAACGCCTATACGCAATAATGCTCTCGAAATAGCATTTGCTTTTGCAATATATTCCTGGCTAGATGTTTTTTCCCAGACTCCATTTTTTTTGGTTGCAAGAGCAACTGGAAGGTTGTAAGTTTCTTGTTGATAATAGGGAAAATCAAAAAGGCGTGTGATTGAAACCATGTTTAATATATTGAATTTTATTGCAAATTAAATAAAATTTGGGTATGATTTTCAGTTTTATAAAATTTAATGAGAAAATTTGTAGAGATAATTAAAAATCAACGAAAACGTTTTCTTTTTCACTATGAAATTTCTAAAAAATCAAGAAAAATTTAATTTGAAGATGCTTTTTGAATGCTATTGTACGTTGTAATCTTCATAAACTTTAACTCTTTCTCCCATTAAAAACATTTTTTTCTTCGTAAGATGAATTGAGAATTGAGAATAATACCATTCATTTTCGTCAGTTGGTCTGTACCAAAATGTATATGATTTGCTGTTAAAACCTTCTTTAAAAATAGCAACACCTTCTTCAGAACATTCGATTCCCCAATTGATTTTTTTCTTACTTAAATCATCAGCCTGAATAAAACCTGTACCATCTGGATTTAAAACCGTAATTGGTTCTTTCATTCCAATTGGCGCATAAGTTCCTTGAACAGGAAAACCAATGGTTGTGGTAATATAACGTTCTTTAGAATTATGGGTAATTTGGTTTACTTCTTGAGAATATGAGTTTACATTAATAAAAAATAAAGCAGCAAGGAATACAGGTAAAAATTTCATTCTATGTAGGATTAAGTGTTTTTGGGCTTTAAAAAATCTGTCGGGCTGATTTCTTTTGGCTAATATAATCCAAATTTTCATTAGAATTATACCTTAAAAATACAAGAATGAAATTTTTCTTTTTTTTATGATTTCAATTAAGTTTTTATTCCGTAGAAAACTGATTTTCTAATAATTTTTCTTTAAAATCAGATCTAAACGTATAAGCAAATGTAACCATCAAAGCTCGTGTATCAGATTTTGAAGTTCTGCTGTTTTTAAACAATAAAGTATTGTTTTTATAACCGCTTTCCAACGTGTTAAATATATCGGTTACAACCAATCCTAATCGGGCATTTCCTTTTCCTAATTTTTGCTGAAATCCCATGTCGACATTATAAATCGGAATTCTTTTTCCTTGCGGAGTTGCCACAGCAGAATTGTAATTTCCTATAATTTGAAGTTTTCCGCCTTTCCACAAAACAAAATTATTGATGACTTTTCCGTACCAGCTGAAAGCACTTTTAACAACATCTTCCGTTTCTGCTAAATTGCCTGTGCTAATATTTTGCTGAAAAGCCGTCAAGCTAATATTGGCATCATAAAACGAAAAAGGTTTTAAGCTAAAAATAGTTTCAAGTCCGTAGGTAACCATGTTTCCAATATTTTGAGGCTGTAATAAAACAACTCCATTGTCTTGAAGCGTTCCATATTGTCTGATGGTATTATTAGCATTTCTATAAAAAGCATTTCCAGATAATGAATATTCATCCCACTCTTTATTATAGTTTAACTCTGCAATATGAATAATTTCAGGTTTTAAGTAAGGGTTTCCTCCATGCGGATTAAGTGCATCTGTAATGTCAATAAAAGGATTCAAATCATCTAAATCTGGGCGATTGATACGTTTGCTGTACCCCAATTTTAGAAACTCATCCGATTTCAGATTTAATTGAATTGATGCTGATGGGAAAAGTTTTAGATAACTGTTCGAGAAATTATCCGTTCCAGTTTCTGTTTTTCCATTATTTGAAACTTGTTCAGCGCGAAGCCCTAAGTTGTATTTCCATTTTTGATTGTCTTTTGTACCGGAATAAGAATTTAAAAGACCGTAAAATGCACTTATCTGTTCGTTAAAATGGAAAATATTACTAGAAAGCGGATTAATTATATACTCACCATTGACAAAATCGGCACTTTGAAAATCAGAATTAAAGAATCTGAAAGTTCCCTTATAACCTGTTTCGAGCACAGTTTTTGTAGAAACTGGTACAGCATAGTTTAAAATTGCGTTTGTTATGTTTTCGTGTTCATAATTATGCGTGCGTTGCAACAAAACATCGCCAATTTGCTGATTGTATTCGTCATAATTGTAGGTATCAATATCTGTATTTTCTCGATCATGATTAAATGAAGAGCTAATACTTGTATTTAGAGATTTTTGGCTGTCATCAAATTTTCTGTCGTAATTGAAAGCAAATTCAGCTACTTTTGAGCGCTCAAGCTCTAGGGAATGTCTTTTATTTTTGGAAAAAAAAGCATTACTGCTAGTGTTGACAAGAGTGTGCAAAGTTTCATGATTGTCCTGACTTTCCATATTTCCAAGCGCTTCAAATGAAAAGCTGTTTTTTTCATTCGGAGTAAAATCTAAATTAAATTTCAAATTTTGTAAACCTTCTGTTCGTTCATCATTTCTCTTTTGATTAATATAATGCTCATCATCAATATAATAATTCGTTCTTTCGCCTTTTATGCTTTTTGTTCTTCCAGCAAAACGATTGTCATAAGCAAGACCAACGTTCCATTTGTCATTTTTATAATTTAAAAGAGAAGAACTGCTTAATCTTCCTTTTGCCCCAAAACCCGCACCTAAAACCGCAGCGCCATTTATTCCGTTTAAATTGTTCTTTTTAAGTTTAATATTAATTATGCCGCTTTCTGCATTGGCATCGTATTTTGCGGTCGGACTTGTAATGATTTCGATACTTTCAATGCTGCTTGCCAGAATCTGATTCATATTGGTAATAGCAGAATTTTTTCCATTAATTAAAATTAAAGGCGTTTTTCCTCTTAACGAAATAACATCATCGGCATCGACTGAAACTGTTGGAATATTTTTTAACATATCAATTGCTGTTCCGCCAGATTGTGAAATATTTGAAACCGCATTAAAAACAAAACCTTCAGCAGTTTTTTGAATCTGTTTTTTCTCAGATTTTACGACTACAGTATTTAAAAGATTCGCATCTTCTTGCAATACAATATTATTAAGCGAAATAGGAGAGCCAGTATATTTTACTTTCTGGTTGTAAGTTTTAAAACCAATCAGGCGAAATTTTAAAATGTATTCTGCGGGTTTTATATTTTCGAGAATGAATTTTCCAGAAGAATCTGTAGTAGCATAAGCGACTGTTTTGGTTGTATCGGTGACAGGTTTTAAAATCACATCTGCAAACTCGATTGGATTTTTTCCATCTGATACAGTTCCGTTTATAGAATTTGTTTTTTGACTAAAAGAGTGTTGGCTTAAAGCGAATAAGATAATTGAGGCGATTAAATTTTGGTTCCATTTTTCCATGAAACAAAGTTATTTATCCAATTAAAAAATGAATAATAAAGCGCCTTAAGATACTATTAAATTAAACTTAGGGTAAATTAATTGGCTTAAGAAAGGGAATTAAAAACGAAGAAAAAATAGGTGTTTTTCCCCTTTAAAAAACAGGTAAAACCAGAAGAGGTTTGATCAAGAAGACTAATAATTTTACCTCTATGATGCGAAAGCCGAAAAGCACAAGAGTAGGCACAAATTAAATCATTGAAATTATGGAAACTGCTTTATTTTTAGCGATGGGATGGTGCGGAACAAAGTACCCAGGATGGTGGAGACGTTTTTGGAAAAACCCGCCGCCACCGCCAGATCCAGAACCATGGTGGACAATTGCATTAATCGGAATTGGTCTTGTAGCAGGAGCTGCCGGCGGATTAATCTTTAGTAATGCTATTTTGGAAAATCAATTTTTTGCAGGTCAAAATGCAGTTGCTTCTGGACTATTTGCTTTTGGTGCTTCAAATGTTGTGACTGGAATTGTTTCAACCTTTAGAAATTAAAAAATGCCCCGACAAGGATAGCGTCGGGGCATTTTTTTATATAATGGAAACTAAAAAATTAGTTTTTCTCAATCCATTTTCTGGCATTAACAAAAGCTTCATGCCAAGGAGAAACCTCGTCATTTCTGTCTTTTGGATAATGCGCCCAGTTCCATTGGAAAGTCGAACGCTCAATATGTGGCATCATAACCAAGTGTCTTCCGGTTTTGTCACACATCATTGCAGTGTTGAAATCAGAACCGTTCGGGTTTGCTGGATATCCTTCGTAAGCATATTTAGAAACAATGTTGTATTGGTCTTCAGCATAAGGCAATTTGAATTTACCTTCTCCGTGAGAAACCCAAACTCCTAAAGTGCTTCCTGCCAAAGTCGATAACATAACCGAATTGTTTTCCTGAACTTTCACAGAAGTAAAGATGCTTTCGTGTTTATTACTTTCGTTATGGTGCATTTTTCCGTGAACTTCGTGCTCCGGATTAATAACTTCTAATTCCATAAACAATTGGCAACCGTTGCAAATTCCAACAGATAAAGTATCTTCTCTTTTAAAGAAGTTTTTCAATGCTGTATTTGCTTTTTCGTTGTATTTGAAAGCTCCGGCCCAACCTTTAGCAGAACCTAAAACGTCAGAGTTAGAGAATCCACCAACTGCACCAATAAACTGAATGTCTTCTAAAGTTTCACGTCCAGAAATTAAATCGGTCATGTGAACGTCTTTTACGTCAAATCCAGCCAAGTACATTGCGTTTGCCATTTCACGCTCAGAATTACTTCCTTTTTCACGAATAATTGCCGCTTTTGGTCGCTCGACTCCGCTCGCGATGACAGGAGCTTTTCCTGTGAAATGAGTTGGGAAAGTATAATTTAAAACCTGATTTTTATAGTTTTCAAAACGTGCTTTTGCAGTTCCGTTTTTAGATTGTTTTTGATCTAATAAATAAGAAGTTTCGAACCAAACATCTCTGTAAGTTGGAATATCCAATTTGTAAATTCCAAATTCCAAAACTGCTGTGTTTTGTACAGAACCAATTTTGAAGAATTCAACATTGTTTGATTTTAATTTAGCTTCAACAGCTGAATCAGATTTTGCTTGGAAAACAATTCCGATGTTTTCTGCGAAAAGGATTTTCAACAAGTCTTTTTCCGCGAAAGCGCTGAAATCAATTTTAGCTCCAAGATTTACATCAGCAAAACACATTTCTAATAAAGTAGTGATCAAACCACCGCTTCCGATATCGTGCCCCGCTAAAATTTGGCTTTCGCCGATTAATTCCTGAACTGTATTAAATGCATTTTTGAAGAAAGCCGAATCTTTAATTGTAGAAGTTTCTTTTCCGATTGTATTTCTAATTTGTGCAAAAGATGAACCTCCTAATTTGAAATCATCCTGAGACAAATTGATATAATAAATTGATTCTCCGTCTTTTTGTAAAACAGGCTCAACCACTTTTCTAATATCTGTACAGTTTCCTCCAGCTGAAATAATAACCGTTCCTGGCGCAATTACTTCGTCGTTTGGATATTTTTGTTTCATCGAAAGTGAATCTTTTCCTGTCGGAATATTGATTCCCAATTCGATTGCAAATTCTGAACAACCTTCAACTGCAGCGTACAAACGAGCATCTTCACCTTCGTTTTTACAAGCCCACATCCAGTTTGCAGACAATGAAATTCCTTTCATTCCGTCTTTAATCGGAGCCCAGATAATGTTTGATAATGATTCTGCAATTGCATTTCTAGATCCTGCAACTGGATCAATCAAAGCAGCGATAGGAGCGTGCCCGATAGAAGTTGCGATTCCTTCTTTTCCTAAATAATCCAAAGCCATTACACCCACATTGTTCAATGGCAATTGTAGCGGACCTGCATTTTGTTGTTTAGCAACTCTTCCTCCAACACAACGGTCAACTTTGTTGGTCAGCCAGTCTTTTGAAGCAACTGCCTCTAAACGTAAAACGTCTTTTAAATAACTTTCGAAATCATTTGCAGAATACGAAACATCAGCATATTTTCTGTCGATAGTTTTGTCGGTCATAACCGTTTTTGGAGAACTTCCGAAGAAATCTTCTAAAGCATAATCCATCGGTTTTGAACCGTTTGATTTTGATTGAAAAGTAAAACGGTGATCTCCCGTTACATCTCCAACCTGATACATTGGCGAACGCTCTCTGTCAGCAATTCTTTGCAACGTATCAATATCTTTTTGACCAATAACCAATCCCATTCTTTCTTGAGATTCGTTACCTATAATTTCTTTTGCAGAAAGAGTTGGGTCTCCAACAGGCAATTTGTCTAAATCGATCAAACCTCCAGTTTCTTCAACCAATTCAGAAAGACAGTTTAAGTGTCCACCCGCACCGTGATCGTGAATCGAAACAATTGGATTATTGTCGCTTTCTACCAAACCACGAATCGCGTTTGCAGCACGTTTTTGCATTTCCGGATTTGAACGCTGAATTGCATTCAACTCAATTCCTGAACCGAAAGCTCCTGTATCTGCAGACGAAACCGCAGCACCACCCATTCCAATTCTATAATTTTCTCCACCAAGAATTACGATTTTATCGCCTTCTTGCGGTTTGTTTTTTATCGCTTGATTTAATTTTCCGTAACCAATTCCACCCGCTTGCATGATCACTTTATCGTAACCAATTTTACGGTCGTTTTCTCCATGTTCGAAAGTTAAAACAGAACCTGTAATAAGCGGTTGTCCAAATTTATTTCCGAAATCTGAAGCTCCGTTTGAAGCTTTGATCAAAATATCCATTGGAGTTTGGTACAACCATTTTCTTTCTTCAAGAGCGTTTTCCCATTTTCTGTCGTCGTTCAAACGAGAGTAAGAAGTCATGTAAACCGCAGTTCCTGCCAATGGCAATGAACCTTGACCTCCTGCTAAACGGTCACGAATTTCTCCTCCTGATCCTGTTGCAGCTCCATTGAAAGGCTCAACTGTAGTTGGGAAATTATGTGTTTCGGCTTTTAAAGATAAAACCGAATCAAATTCTTTTATTTCGTAAAAATCAGGTTTGTCAGCCGATTTTGGTGCAAATTGCTGCACTTTTGGTCCTTTTACAAAAGCAACGTTGTCTTTGTAAGCAGAAACTATATCGTTAGGGTTTTCCTGAGATGTTTTTTTGATTAATTTGAAAAGAGAAGTTTCTTTTTCTTCACCGTCAATAACAAAAGTTCCGTTGAAAATTTTGTGACGGCAGTGCTCTGAATTTGCTTGTGAGAAAGCAAAAATCTCAGAGTCAGTAAGTTTTCTTCCAAGTTTAGTCGAAAGATTATTTAAGTATTCAACTTCTTCTTCGCTTAAAGCTAAACCTTCAACTTTGTTGTAAGTTGAAATATCCTCAATCTCCAAAATTGGTTCTGGCTGAATGTTGATAGTGAAGATTTCTTGATCTAATTCGTTGAATTTTTGGAAAAGCATCGGATCAAAATCAGTAAAATCTTCCGTTGCCGGATGAAATTCTTCAATTCTGATAATGCCCGGAACACCCATATTTTGAGTGATTTCTACAGCATTTGTACTCCAAGGTGTAATCATTGTAGCGCGCGGACCAACGAAGAAACCAGTCAATGCTGATTTTTCGATTTTACTCGCGTCGGCAAAAAGCCAGTTTAATTTTGAAATGTCTTGAGCTGAAATTTCGTTTTGCGTTTGTACGGCAAAAACAGTTTTGCTTTGGTTTTCAAAGAAATGGATCATTTGTGTAGTTTGTTGTATTGAGCTGCAAATTTAATGTAAATAAATAGTAAGCGCAAATTTGCAAACGATCTCTTTTCAAAAAAAATGAAATTGCTTTTTTCTTGCATTTTTTCTACCAAAAAGACGCAATATCAATAGGTTTCGATGTTTTGTGAAAATTAAAGATTTATTAAAATCTCTTCTTTGATATGTTCTGTAATATTAAAGTTTTAGAAAGAAAATAATCCAAAAGAAAACGGCACAATTTTGATGTTTTTTAAGGAATGAATCTGCAAAATTTATGAAGCTTTAGAATAAGAGAAAAAAAGGTTTTAAAGAAAATTCTTTCTAAGGTTATAAAAAAAGCGGCAATTTGCCGCTTTTTCGATTGATGAAAATCTAATTTTTAATTAATAATGACCTTTTTGAATGCTATTTTTTCTCCTTTTATAATTTTAATAATATAGATTCCTGTTGAAAGATTATGCACAGAAACTTCTGTTGAAGTTGTATTTTGCTTTTCGAAAACTTTTTGTCCAGAAAACGAGAAAATTTCAATTGAATAAGGACCATCGACAATTCCTGGTTGAATATCGAAATTTCCTTTAGAAGGATTTGGATAAATTGAAATTTGATCTATAATAATTTCTTCTTCAATTTCGGCAGCTTGAACCATTTTACTAGCTAAGTTGTTGCAAGTATCTTGAGAATACGAATCCCATTGCGCACTCAAATTGAAAGTAGTACTAGGAGAAGTGACAGTCGATTTTCTTCTTAAAGTAACATCGATAGCAAAATTGGCTGTTCCGCCATTGAAAGTTCCGATGATGTCGATTAATACTCCATTTTTGAATAAACCTACAGCATCATTTCCGTTAAAAGTCAGTTCGGTTGCTGTTGTCGAAATGTTGGCTGCACTTGTAGAAAAACAGCTTGACGACATTGAACTATTTACAATTACAAATTTGCTTCCTGTTGTTAAAGTTCCGCTCAAAGCCAATCCTGTGCTCCAAGAACCTGCGCCGTTTGTTTGTTTTTTAATGGTGTAAGCGGATAGATTTATAGAACTTCCAGTATTGTTGGCAATTTCTAAAGCTTTGTTGTTTCCAGAACCTTCAATGTATTCAGAGAAAAGAAGGTCGGATGCAGTTCCTGTTCCGCCACTTTCTGTTGTAACGCTTATTGTATTGCTTGACGCAGAAGGGTTTCCAGCAGCATCTTTTGCTTTTACATAAATGGAATAAACTGTAGAGGCTGTTAAACCTGTAATTGTTGCTGTAGTTCCCGAAACAGTTGTTTTTAATGTGCTATTTGCATAAACCTCATATCCTGTTACAGCAACATTATCGGTAGAAGCTGTCCAGTTAAGCGAAATTGAAGTAGCTGTTTTTGCGGTCGAAGCTAAACTTGTTGGTGCAGTTGGCGCTTGTGTATCTCCAGAAGATGTTCCTCCCCAAATTTGGTTTACATATTCAGGATGATCGATAAACGGATTTCGGTTATTTTGGCGTGTATAAATGGCATTATTTCTTGCAATTTCTCTTGCGCTTACAGGATCTTGCGCGTGCCAAGCCAAAAGCATATTTAAGAAAGCGGTTGTAAAAACTTGATTGCTAGAACCATTAAACATCGGAAAAGAATATCCTGCAACTGTGTTTTCGTATCGTGTTGCAAAATAGAAATACATTCTGGCAATATCTCCTTTAAAGGCATTTATAGGCTCGAAAACGGTTCCTGAATATCCTGAAACTGCACTTGAACCTAATTTGCTGCCATTTTGTGAAGTATAGGTCGCTGAACTAACATTTCCGTGCGGATAGTTGGAACGCATTCCGTTTACTTTTCCATCCGTTGGTGTAATAAAATGAGCATCTGCAACCATTGGCGATTGTTCATTAAAAACCGATTGCGGAATAATATGTTCTCTATTGTAGCAATCGCCTTCAACAGAATAATTCCCGCATCTTTGAGTTGTTCCAGTTGTATAATTGTAAGGATCTGTTCCAGAAGGATTCTCAGAATACATGTCTAAAATAGTTCCGTCGTTTTCATAAAAATTATCAACGTCAGAAGTCAGATAAGTTGTGTAAAGTCCGGCATAACCGTTGTTGGTATGGCCTTTAATAATATTATACAATTGTGTTTTTAAAGTATAACCTGTTCCAGTTGCAGTGCTGTAATATCCAGAAGGAATTTGAGCAAAACCAATTGTGGCAAACATCAATAACAGTAAAAAGTAGTTTTTTTTCATAATCAATAGTTTTTAAGATTTGGTTTGGAGTTGAATTTTAAACTTTTTAAATATTTGAATTTTAGAAGGTTAAAATTGTATTGTAACAAATCTACTACTTTTATGAATTGAAAATGTTAAGCGATGTTTAATTTTAGATATATTTTCTTACGATGTCTTTTATTGCCACAAAGGCGCTAAGGCTCAAAGTTTATTTTTTAAAAATCTTCGCGACTTTGCAAGATTAAAACCTTCGTGCCTGTTCGCCTTTGTGGCAAATCACTTTTTAGGAAAATCTTGACTTTGGTAAGCGCCCAAATCTGGTGGAGAAGTTCTCGTAATTCCTAAAATATCAGTTGGAATTATATATGCCTGATTCCCTTTCGCGAAAGCGGAAGAAGTTTTATCAATATTGAATTTATTCTCAGAAACATTATAAAACTTCGGATTTTCGTTCAAAATTATATTAGTGTAATGTTCTGTATCAGTTTTGAATTGATAATTTGGATTTGAAGTACTTCCAAATTTCAATAAGCAATTGTTTAATTTATAAACAAATGATGCTTTTGTATTGATATCCAAATTAAACTCATTTGTAGCCGAACCGTAAATAATGCAATTATTGAAAGAAGCCTGTGTAAGCGGATTAGTTTCTGGAGTTGCTCCTGCCAAAGAGTTGCTTAAATTTACAGCAAACGGAGAACTTCCTGACCAATTATTATTAAACGTACAGTGTGCAAAACTATAATTTCCGCCATAAACACAAGATAAACTCGCTATTCCAGCACGGTTTATAACAATGTTTTCTCCAGAAATTTGTGCATTTTGAGCTAGAATTCCGTATTCGACGCAATTATAGACTTGAGTATTTTTGATCGAAATTGGATTTAGTGTACCTCTGAAGTCTAGACCCACAACGGCATTTTTTAAAGTCAAATGATTAATAGAGTGATTTGCACTTCCTTTTTCAAAAATAACCGATTTCCATTGTCCAGGAATATCAGCATAAAGAGATTCTAAGCGATCTCCTTCAAAAATCACTTCGTTCTCCAATTTATCAGTTGTAGAAGTCGTTCCGTTAATTTCTAGAGAAGCACTTTTACCAACATATAATCCAGAATTAGCATGAAAATAAACTCTCGCGCCAGCTTCAAAAGTTATCGTTTTGTTTTCTGGAACTCCCGCGTATCCATAGATTACGTATGGTTTTTCGTTTGTAAAAAGAAGCTCATTTCCATTTGCTGGATCATTTTCACTTAAATAAAATCCATCAACGTCTTTGCCATCGATTTTTATTTTTTCTTTAGTTCCGTCTGCATTTTGGTTCGGATATAAAAATACAGCATCTTGAATTAAAGTAACCAAAGCAACTTCTTGCAGATTGGCTCCGCTGTCAAACTGAATTTCGTCAGTATATAAAAAATCAGCAGGATTTGCGTCTGTAATATCTGCCGTTGTTTCTATGAAAATGTACAGACTGTCTTTGGCTAAAAGCGTAACATTATTAAAGATTTTGCCGTTGTTACCAGCCATTCCATCAACAGTCATTCTGTATTTAGAATTTAAGCCTTTTTTAAATTGTACAACAGGAATCGAAATGTCGTTTTTACTCTTATTATAAACTTTCAATTGGTAAGTGCTTGAACCAATATTTTTGAAAACAGTGTCTAAATAAACAGTGTCTTTTGAGAACTTTAAATCTCCAGAACTGGCAACAGTATCAAAATCAGTTCGACAAGAACTAAAAACTAAAATTAGACCAATAATGGAGAGTGCAAAGTATTGACGCATTTGAATATTTAATTTTTTATAGCCACAGATTAAAAGGATTTAAATGATTTTTTCTGTATGCAAAAAAAATAATCCATATAATCAGTGAAATCTGTGGCAAAAAATATTGAGCCAAAGATTGGTTTGCGATTGTTTTTGTAAAAATAACAAAAAACCTACAGGTTTGGAGTTGAATTTTAAATTTTAGAATGCGATTTTAGATTTATGTCTTATCTTTCTTTAATTTTACGATTTTAAAGTTTATTTTAATGAATTATACAAAAGAGCAGATTTTAGCGCGCTGCAATGAATTTACTAAAAACACATTGATGGAAACGCTAAAAATAGAATATATCGACGCTGGAGAAGATTTTTTAACTGCAAAAATGCCAGTAAATCCAAGTGTTCACCAGCCAATGGGATTATTGCATGGAGGCGCTTCTGTTGCTTTGGCAGAAAGTGTTGGCAGTGCAGCTTCCTTCTTTTTTATTAATCCGAAAGAGCAGGAGGTAAGAGGTATCGAAATTTCGGCAAATCATCTAAAAAGTATTCGTGAAGGTTATGTTTTCGGAACAGCCAGAATTATTCACAAAGGAAGAAGTCTTCATCTTTGGGAAATTAAAATTACCGATGAAGAAGGGAATTTAGTTTCGCTTTGCAAATTGACGAATATGGTTTTGGATAGAAAGAAAAGCGAATAAATATGAATTCATTTTTCTTAAAAATTAAAAATCATAAAGAACAAAATTTACCTTTTGTACTTTATTCCAAACCCAATACAGAAAATTATGTTGGGATTTTACAAAAAAATAATACGTTACACAAAGTTTCTGATTACAGCGAAAAAGGATTTGTTTTTGCTTCTTTTGATGAAAAACAATTAATCCTGATTCCAGAAAACGAATCGGAAATTATTACTGTCGATAAAGAAACAACTTCATTTGAACCAATCGAAATTGACGATTTAAATTTTGATCCTGAAGCTAAATTTCAATATGAATATTTAGTTGCTCAAGGAATTCAAGCGATTAAAAATGAAGAATTCAAAAAAGTAGTTTTATCGCGAAGCGAAGAAGTTCCTTTGTCTGAATTTGATTTTATTGAAACTTTTCAGCACTTGGTTCAGCTATATCCTGCAACTTTCTGTTATTGTTTCTATCATCCTAAAATCGGACTTTGGATGGGAGCAATACCTGAGAAATTATTGAAAGCAAACGAAAATGCTTTTGAAACAATGGCTTTAGCGGGAACGCAAAAAGATAATAAGGAAACGGAAATTGTCTGGCAACAAAAAGAAAAAGACGAGCAGCAATTTGTGACTGATTTTATTGTAAAAAGACTTCGAGAATTTACGGCTTCGGTTGTAGTTTCTGAGCCTTATAGTTTAAAAGCAGGATCGATTTGGCATATTAAAACAGATATTTCTGGTGTTTTAAAAGAAAATTCAACTCTAGAAGAAGTAATTGATACGTTGCATCCAACGCCAGCCGTTTGCGGACTTCCAAAAAAGAAATCGAAGACATTTATAATTGAAAACGAAAATTACGATAGAACTTTCTACACAGGTTTTCTAGGAGAATTAAACAGCACATTTGAAGGTAATAATTCGAGTTCTGATTTATTTGTAAATTTACGATGCATGCAGATTCAGGAAAATAAAGCCATTTTATACATGGGCTGCGGTATTACAAAAGAAAGTATTCCTGAAAAAGAATGGGAAGAAAGCGTCAATAAATCGATGACGATGAAAAGAGTATTGAGAGTTATGGGTTAGAAGTTATGAATTATGAGTTTTCAGTCGCAGTCGCAGTTTGCAGTTACTGGGACAGAAAACTGAGACTGCAACTCAACTTGAAACTTGAAACTTGAAACAAAAAGAACAAAACAAAAAAACATGAAATTAGATATATTAGCCTTTGGGGCGCATCCAGACGATGTTGAATTAGGTTGTGCTGGAACAATTTTAAAAGAAGTTTCTCTTGGAAAAAAAGTAGGTATTGTAGATTTGACGCGCGGCGAATTAGGGACGCGTGGTACAGCAGAAACGAGAGATCAAGAAGCAAAAGATGCGGCGAAGATTTTAGGAGTTCTTGTGCGTGAAAATTTAGCAATGCGCGATGGATTTTTCGTTAATGATGAAAAGCATCAATTAGAAGTCATTAAAATGATTCGAAAATATAGACCTGAGATTGTCTTGTGCAATGCAGTTGACGATCGCCATATCGATCACGGAAAAGGAAGCAAATTAGTTTCTGATTCTTGTTTTCTTTCAGGATTAATGAAAATTGAAACTTCGATTGACGGAGTGCAACAAGAAGCTTGGAGACCTAAAGTAGTTTATCATTATATTCAGTGGAAAAACTTAGAACCGGATTTCGTTGTAGACATAACAGGATTCGAAGATAAGAAGGTTGAAGCTATTATGGCATATAAAACTCAATTTTACGATCCGAATTCGAAAGAACCTGCAACGCCAATTACGAGTAAAAACTTTTTTGAAAGCCTAAATTATCGTGCGCAAGACTTAGGAAGGCTAGTTGGGAAAGATTTTGCTGAAGGATTTACAATTGAAAGGTGTTTGGCAGTCAATAGTTTAGAGGATTTGATTTAATTTTTATAAAAATTTTTCATTTTTTTCTTTGTAGAACTCAACCTTTGTTCTATATTTGCACTCGCTAAGCAGAAAAATGGTGGTTGTAGCTCAGCTGGTTAGAGTAGCGGTTTGTGGTGCCGCGGGTCGCCGGTTCGAACCCGGTCAGCCACCCAGATTTAAAGCCTTGAAGAAATTCAAGGCTTTTTTTGTGCTTATATTTTTTTAAACCATATAAGTTCATGTAAGTAATTTAAGTTTTGACTATTTGTTTTTTTTCTCATTCTGACGAATGACGAATTAATTTGCGCCGCTTTTGTGATTCTTGTTTTATAGGATGACAAGCTTATGTTGAACTGTATCCGAAATGAATTTATATAACTTATATGGGTTCAAAATAAAAAAAGCACAACTGTTTAGTCGTGCTTTTCTGGTGGTTAATATATTTGGTTTATGTAATGTATTATCTAATTTCTTCAAATGTATTTCCTTGGTTAATATCTCCAGTTTTAAAACCTTTTTTAAACCAGTACATTCTTTGTTCGGAAGTTCCGTGTGTAAAAGAATCGGGAACTACGTGTCCTTGCATTTTACTTTGAATTGCATCGTCACCAACTGCATTTGCTGCACTTAAGGCTTCGTCTATATCCCCAACGTCGAGGTCTTTCTGGTTATCATGTGCCCAAACTCCAGCATAAAAATCAGCTTGTAATTCTAAAGCTACGGATAATTTATTTGCCTCCGCTTCGCTTTTTCCTTCTTGCATTTGACGCATTTTTGAAGACGTTCCCATTAAAGTTTGAATGTGATGGCCAATTTCATGCGCAATAACGTATGCAATTGCAAAATCGCCTCCTTTTGCGCCAAATTTGGTTTGTAATTCTTCAAAGAAAGCTAAATCCATATATACTTTGCGGTCACCTGGGCAATAAAAAGGGCCAGAGGCAGATGATGCGCCACCGCATGCAGTCTGTACAGAGCCTTTAAAAAGAACTAATTTTGGTTTTTCGTAAGTCATTCCGTTTTCTGCGAAAATTTTAGTCCATGTGTCTTCATTATAAGCTAGGATAGTTTTAACAAAAGCTCCCATTTCTTCATCTTCTTTGCTTAAAGGAGCAGCGGCTTCAGTTTGTTGCTGTCCGCCTTGCATTTGTTCCAAAACGTTTCCTACGGTTTGGCCAGTTTCACCTCCAAAGACATTTAATAACAAAATAATGATGCCAATAACACCTCCGCCAACAGCGACTTTTCCTCCAGAAAGACCTCTTCTGTCTTCTACATTATCGCTTTGTCTTCTACCTAACCATTTCATATTGATTGCTTTTTGATCTTTTTAATTTTTTGTTGTACGAATTTATAGATTTTTTATGATAAATTTCACAATCTGCGTATTAAGTTTTTCACTCTCGGTTTTCAATTTAAAGTGGTTAATTGCGAATGCGACTGAAAAACTAAATCATCCGAGCCATTTTACTAAAGCCTGTTCGACACTTCCTTTCATAATTGGTTTAGAAATATAATCGTCCATTCCGGCAGAAATGCATTTATTTCGCTCTTCTTTTTCAGCGCCAGCCGTAACTGCAATTATAGGAACGTCGCGCCCTCTTTTTGTATTTCTAATTGCTTTTGCAGTTTCGTAACCGTTCATAATCGGCATCTGAATATCCATAAAAATAATGGTCGGATTAATTTCTTCAAATCGCTGAATGGCTTCATATCCATTTTCACATTCGAAAATAAAAGCATTATTGTATAGATTTTTTATAATTGTTTTAAGAAGAAGCATGTTTACCTTATTATCTTCTACAATTAAAAAAGTAATATTGTTGTCGTTAGCCTCTATCTCGTCAGAATCTAAGCTGATATTTAAACTTTTGAGTTCGGCATTATACTTATCATGAATGCTTTGATTGCTCGTCTTTAAATTTAAATCAAAGAAAAAAGTACTTCCTTCGTCAATTTTGCTTTCTAGCTGTAAACGGCTTTCCATTAACGCAAGCAGTTGGTTGGATATGGTTAAGCCTAATCCTGTTCCTCCAAATTTTCTGGTTGTAGAGCTATCTTCTTGTAAAAAAGCTTTAAAAATTTTCTTCTGATTTTTTTCAAGAATACCAATTCCAGTATCGATTACAGCAAAACGAATTAGACAGTTGTTGTTGTGTTTTTTCTCTAAAACAGAAACTTTTAATTTAATAGAGCCTTCAGTTGTAAATTTAACCGCGTTCGAAAGCAGATTAATCAAAATCTGTTTGATCCGAACAATATCTGTCCAAATATATTTAGGCACATCAGGATCGATATTCAGTTCAAGTTCCAGATTTTTTTTGTTAGACTCGTAAATGATTAGGTCAAAAACTTGTCCTAAGATTTTTTTAATATCGTATAAATCAATAAATAGCTCCAGTTTTCCAGCCTCAATTTTCGAGAAATCGAGAATGTCATTTATAATTTCAAGAAGAGAATGAGCCGATTGATTAATTGTGGTCATGTATTTTTCTTGAATTTCTTCCAAATCTGTTTTCATTAATAAGTGTGTAAAACCAATAATTCCGTTTAATGGAGTTCTGATTTCGTGAGACATATTAGCTAAAAAGTCAGATTTTGATTTGTTTGCCGCTTCAGCCAACTGTTTGGCTTTTATAGCGTCTTCTATTTCTTTTTTGCTTGTAATGTCAAAATAAATTCCGCCGACAAATTCAATTTCGTCATCTCGCTTAATCACATCTCCAAACTCTTCTATCCAAATAAACTCGCCACTTTTGCGCTGAATGCGATAAACATTATGTAAAGGCATTCCGTTTTGCAGATTATCAATCTGATTGTTGATTACTTCTTCTTTATCTTCAGGATGAATTAACGACAGAAAGGATAAATTATTTTCAATAAACTCGGATTTTGAATATCCTGTAAGATTTAAAACTTCATCATTTAAGAATATTTTGGTTGAAAAAGCATCAAATTTTGACAAATAAACCGTTCCAGGAATGTTGTTTGCAATCAATTTGAATTTCTCTTCACTTTCAATAATTTTAGTTTCGTTTCGGTTTCTTTCTAATGCAGATGAGATGTTATTGGCCAATACCTGAAAGATATTAATTTCGTCTTCAGACCATTTTCTTTCTGTTGTACAATCGTCAAAACCAATAAAACCAGTAAAAATATCGTTAATGTAAAGGGGTAAAATTAAAATAGATTGAATTTCATTATCGATCAGAAGCTTTTTGAAAAAACCATCATTAAGATTTCGAGTTAAGGTATTTAGGATTTTTCTTTGTGACGCAACCTCATAAATTTCTTGAAGATTTTCTTCTGTCATATGATGCAAAGGCGTAATCTGATGCGTGACACCTTCACGTGACCATTTGTATTTTTGACTAACGGTATTGTAAATTACATCTTTTTCGTAGTAATACATGTGGTCTACTTTGGCCGCTTTTCCAATAATGTTATAGGTTTCATGAAACATTTGGTGAGTGGTTTTACTCAACAGGAATTTTTCGGTGCATAAAGAAAGCGCAGACAAAAGCTGACTTTTAAGCTCTAATTTTCGTTCTGCTTCTAAACGCATTTGAGAAGAAATGGCAAGAGAAATTACGTCTGAAATAGTTCTCGCATAATTGATGTCCTCATTGTCCCAATCGCGTTTCTGTTCCGTGCTTTCAAAACAAGCTACACCAGCTAATTGGCCTGTTAGGAAAATAGGCACATCCAGCATTGACTTAATATTGTTTTTTGTAAAGTAAAGCTTTTGAAATTCAGATGTTTCCAATTTAGTGAATACGTCTGGAGCATTAATAATTGCTTTATTGTTTAATGTTTCAAAATAAATAGGGTACGATTCTTTGTTTAAAATATTTTTGTCGCTTAAGCTTTGATTATCAAGGCTGAAAAGGTTTTTGCAAGTAATTAAATCATCGTCATATTTCCAGAAGCTTACACGATTGGTATTGCTTATTGAAGCAGCTTCTTTTAATATTAAATCAATAACGGTGTTTAAGTCATTATACTTGCTAAAGTCTGTTGTAGATAATTTTTTAGTTGAATTGGTGTAGGCTTCAATTTTTTTGAGACGTCTTTTTTTCTCGTTTTCAATATTTTTTTTCTCTGTGACATCTCTTGCAATTCCTGAGAATCCGATTGTTAATCCTAATTCATTTTTACGGACAATAATTTTTTGCGACATCCATATTTCTTCTCCATTTTTCTTCAAAATAGGGATTTCAATAATCGGATAATTACTTTCGTTAAGGACTAGATTTTCGTAAAAATCGACGGCGCTATTGATATAGCTTTCATGTATAAAATTGGAATAATGTTTTTTAATTATTTCATTTTCACTATATCCAAGAGTTGAAATTCCAAATTCATTTATAAAAGTAAAATGGCCTTCAGCATCAATTTCAAAAATAATATCGGTTGCTGTCTGAATTAGATTTTTGTATTGATCCTGAACGATAACTTGTTCTGTAACATCTTGCCCAATACTGATAATTAGATTGTCAGAGAACTTTTTATCTTTCCATTGAATGTATTTGTATTCGCCATTTGCGGCTTTCAATTTTCTGATGTAAAGCTTGTTTTCCTGACTTTTTATAGGGTTTAATTTTTCTTCTGATTCTGAGTCTTGGGTTAATTCCCAGAATTTTAAGCCCATAACTTCATCAGTCTGATAACCTAAGATTGGAGTTATAGTTTCGCTGCAAAAGAGTATTTCGCCTTTTTGATTGGAAGCGATTGTTAGCGAATTTCCTTTATGGACAATTTCATTTGCAAATCTGAAATTGTCACGATTGTTTAATAAAACGGCATATTTTACCTGATTTATAATGAAAATTAGAATGCAGAAATTAAGCAATAAAATAGAAGATTTTATCGGAATGAGCTGAAATACTAATGTGGTAATTAGAAATGTAAATGTTAAGGCAACAAAAGACCAATAAATTCTTATGGGTTTTAGGATGCTGTACGAAAAGAAAAATGAAATCAGGAAAACAATGATTGGGACAACATCATTTTTTAGAAGGATGATATTGCAAGCTACATAACTGATATAAATGAAAAAACAGGAAATGAAAATCTGCTGGATTTGATCTCTTACCCATTTGATTTTGTCGGTTACTGTATAAATTATAAGAACAAAAATACCAATTAAAACATTGGTCAACAATAGACTTTTTGGCCTGATTTTGAAGATTTCATTTATAATTTCGATAACAATTACTGCAATGCCAAAAAACAAAATGTAAAGCTGATACTCTCTGCCAACAGTATCTTGTTCTTTCTTTTTTTCGATAAAATATCCAATCTTAGCTTTGATTCTAAAAAATTGGTAAACCAAAAGCGAAAGAAGTGCGAAGAGAGATAATGCTAAGACAACAAGTTTATGATTGTTGTAATAAATAATATCAGAATTAAATACATACCATCTAGTCATAATTGATTCGAAGGTACCTCCAATATTGGAAATTCCTGAAATCAACGAATTGAAAAAACTACAGTTTATGGCCATAGAATTTGAGGTATGTTGGTTTAGTAAATAGCCTTTTGAAGATTCTTAAAAAGAAGTGGTTAAGTTCTCGATGAATAAGAATTTTCGGTTTTAATCTACATTTTGTTTTCCAATTGAATCAATTGAATCTTCTTCTTCTGATTGTGTTCCAAAAATGGCAAAATATGTGGCATATATCATCGAGCTGTTAAAAACAACAGTAAAAATTATTCCAATACAACAGCCAATAAAACCAACCATTGAACCCAGAAAACCTATAATGAAAAACGCAAACATGTTAAGCGGATTTTTTGTGACGATAATAATGCTAGATTTTATAGCATCTATAGCATTAAGATTTCCGAAAACAATTAACGGAATCGATAGATACATAAAAAAAGAAGTAGTAAACGAAATTATATTTCCAACGAATAAGATTCCTGTACTTTCAATTAAATTGGCAAGAGCCGTGCCTAACAAAGCAGGAATGAAAGCTGCCACAAAAATTTGTCCAAAATATTGAGCCTTGTAATAGCTGAAAATAGTTGAAACATTAAATTCGATATCTTTGTCTGCAGAATCTGCCATTTTTAGGAAACCAGCACCAAAAGGAGCTGTAATTCCTGCAACTACAGAAACAGCAACAGTTTGTATTACAAGCTGTATCGAAGTAAATTCTTGATTTTCTAAATTTTGAATGAAATCTTTTGTCATTGCCTCCGCTCCAAAATAGGCAATTATTATACCCACAAATGCAACGGCAGCAATTATCGAAAATACTAGGATGATAAGTCCAGAGTACAGCGCTATTTTTTTATAGTTTTCGAAAGCGTGATTAAAAACTGTAGCAAAATCAAGGGAATAGCCATTTTTTTTAATGTCCTCAATTTGGTTAAGTGTAGATTTCATTTTTATGTAAAATTGTTTTATAGACGTGTAATATTTGAAAGGTATCTTGACGTAAATATAATATATTTAATCAATTCCTTATAAAAATCTACAAAACATTACGAAATGTTTTTAACTGATTTATAGCCAGTCTAAAATTCGTTTTATGGAAGTTAATTTATCTTTGTAAGGCGCATAACGCATAGGTAAATCCAGCCAATTTCCTTTTTTTACAATTGCTTTATGATGAGAAAATGTATCGAAGCTTCGTTTGCCATGATAAGCGCCGATTCCGCTGTGCCCGACACCGCCAAAAGGCAGTCTTTTATTAGAAAAATGAACGACTGTATCGTTGATACACCCGCCTCCAAAAGAGTATTTTGAAATTAATTTCTTTGCAAATGAATTATTTTCGCTAAAAATGTAAAATGAAAGAGGTTTCTCATAACGGCTTACAACCTTTTCAATATCATTTTCATTTTCATAAACAAGAATCGGAAGGATAGGGCCAAAGATTTCTTCCTTCATAACTGCGCTATCCAAATCTGGTTCTTCAAGAAGAGTTGGAGCAATATAAAGTTTGTTGGCATCGCTTTCTCCGCCAAATAGAATATGTTCGCCTTGAATCATATTGGTTAATCGATACCAGTTTTTTGTGTTTATTATTCTAGCAAAGTCTGGTGATTTGTCAATTTTCTTTCCATAAGCTTTTATGATTTCTTCAATCATATAAGAAATGAAATTAACCTTCATATTTTTTTGAATCAGAATATAATCTGGTGCGATGCAAGTTTGTCCTGCATTGATAAATTTTCCCCACACAATTCGTTTGGCAGCAAGTTTTAAATTGGCTGTTTCATCAACGATACAAGGGTTTTTTCCGCCTAATTCGAGAGTAACTGGAGTTAAATTTTCTGCTGCAGCTTTTGCGACAATTTTACCTACAGCGACACTTCCTGTAAAAAAGATATAATCCCAGCGTTGTGCGAGTAATTTATTCGAAACATCGACACCACCTTCAAAAACTTCTACGTGATTAATATGAAATGTTTTTTCTATAATTTTCGCAATAATTGATGATGTGTGAGGAGTAAGTTCAGATGGTTTTAAAACAACTCGGTTTCCTGCAGCGACCGCTGCAACTAGCGGACATAAAGCAAGTTGGAAAGGATAATTCCAAGGAGCAATGATTAACACCTCGCCATAAGGTTCTTTGTAAAGATAATCTGAAGAAGGAAAATTAAGCAACGATGGGAAAACACGTTTGGGTTTAGCCCATTTATGAATGTTTTTTATAACATCTTTAAGTTCCGAAATGACATAATTGGTTTCTGTCAAAACGGCTTCGAACTCCGGTTTTTTAAAGTCATCATGTAAAGCTTTTACGATCAAGTCTTCACTTTTCTGAATATTATACAATAACTTTTTTAGAGTTTCTTTTCGATATCCGATGTCGTTTTTGAAGTCCATTTTACGATTAGCTTGTTTTTTTCTCTTTGCAAGTTAATCGATAAAATTTAATAATTTAACAAATAAATCATAAAAATCATACAGCATTCCAAATTGAATCATCTGGAGTAGGGGCAATAATTGTGATATTCTCTTTTGAAACAGGGTGAACAAAAGTTAGTTTTCGGGCATGAAGATGAATTCCGCCATCAGGATTGCTTCGGTCTGCACCGTATTTTAAATCTCCTTTAATTGGCGATCCGATTGCGCTCAACTGTGCGCGAATTTGATGGTGACGCCCCGTATGAAGATTAATTTCCAACGCCGTATAATTTTGAAGCTCTTGAATTATGGTGTAATCTAAACTAGCTAATTTACTGTCAGGAACTTCTTTTAAATGCGCTTTTGAAGTGTTATTTTTTTCGTTTCTTTTTAAATAATGAACCAATTTAGCCTGTGCTTCTTTCGGTTTGTTTTTTACAACAGCCCAATATGTTTTTTTCGTTTCACGATTGCTAAACAATTCATTCATTCGTGATAAAGCCTTGCTTGTTCTAGCGAAAACTACAATTCCTGTTGTAGGTCGATCCAAACGATGAATTACGCCCAAGAAAACATCTCCAGGTTTGTTGTATTTGGCTTTGATATATTCTTTTACAACATCAGACAAAGGTTTGTCGCCAGTTTTGTCTCCCTGAACAATATCACCCACACGTTTATTGACCACAATAATGTGATTATCTTCGTGTAAAACTTGGAGATTATTTTTGTCTGAAAGAATTTTCATAGAATGGAATTTATACTTTAGAAAATGAAGTTTGGCTAAAGCCTTTGATATTATCTTAAAAAGAACCTCCAGCTAAAGCTGGAGGCAATTCATATTTTTTAAATCTTTGAATCTAAGAGAAAAACTTAGCATCTCAGAATCTTAGCACCTTAGATTAATATTGTTCATTTGTGTTTGGGAAATCACTAGACTTAACATCTGCAGCATATTGGCCAATCGCTTTAGTCATTTCATCATAAAGATTTAAGTAGCGACGTAAGAAACGCGGACTGAATTCGTTGTTCATCCCTAACATGTCGTGAATTACTAAAACCTGACCGTCAACACCGCCTCCAGCTCCAATTCCGATTACAGGAATAGTAATGCTTTCTGCTACTTTTTTAGCAAGGTCTGCTGGAATTTTTTCCAGAACAACTGCAAAACATCCTACTTTTTCAAGCATTTGAGCATCTTCAATTAGTTTGTCAGCCTCTTCTTCTTCTTTTGCACGAACACTGTAAGTTCCAAATTTGTAGATAGATTGAGGAGTTAAACCTAAGTGTCCCATTACTGGAATTCCAGCGTTTAATATTTTTTTGATTGATTCTTTAATTTCTTTTCCGCCTTCTAATTTTACAGCATGAGCCCCGCTTTCTTTCATGATTCTGATAGAAGAACGTAACGCCTCTTTTGGGTCAGATTGATAACTTCCAAAAGGCAAGTCAACTACAACTAAACCTCTTTCTACAGCACGAACTACAGAAGAAGCGTGATAAATCATCTGATCTAAAGTAATTGGCAAAGTCGTTTCGTGACCAGCCATTACGTTTGATGCCGAATCACCAACCAAAATTACGTCAACACCTGCAGTGTCAACAATTTTCGCCATTGTGTAATCGTAAGCAGTTAGCATAGAGATTTTTTCTCCGTTGCTTTTCATTTCAATTAATGACTTTGTTGTGATTCTTTTATAATCTTTTTTTGCTACTGACATTTTATGTTTTTTTGATATTGTAAAAGTATTGAATAATTGTAAAAAGGGAATTAGCAATTATAGAATATTTCGAGAGAAAATGTTTTTCGGTCTTTAAATTCTAATAGAAATTGACGGTTTCCAATACAATAAAATAATTGTGTAGTGATTTTTAAGATTTTTTGCCACGAATTCCCTTAATTTTTACGAATTCCTTTTTATTTAAATTAGTCCTAATTCGTGGAATTCATGGCAAACTTTAAATTTAGCAATCAGCCATATTTACGGCAATTGCAAGACCTCCTTCAGAAGTTTCTTTATATTTTGAATTCATATCTTTTGCTGTTTCCCACATTGTGTTGATCACTTTGTCTAAAGGAACTTTAGCATTTTTAGAATCTGTTTCTAAAGCCAATTCAGCAGCATTTATCGCTTTAATTGCGCCCATTGTATTTCTTTCGATACATGGAATTTGAACCAAACCGCCAATAGGATCGCAGGTTAAACCTAAATGATGCTCCATGGCAATTTCTGCAGCCATTAAAACCTGTGCAGGAGTTCCGCCCATTAATTCGCAAAGTGCCGCCGCTGCCATAGAAGACGAAACGCCAATCTCAGCTTGACATCCGCCCATTGCTGCAGAAATAGTAGAACCTTTTTTGAAGATGCTTCCAATTTCGCCAGCCACCATTAAAAATTGTTTGATTTCTTTTTCGCCCGCATTATGGTTTTCAATTACCATATAATACATTAAAACAGCAGGAATTACACCCGAACTTCCATTAGTTGGGGCAGTAACCACACGTCCTAAAGACGCATTGACCTCATTCACGGCAAGTGCAAAACAGCTTACCCATTTTAAGATTTGACGAAATTTAACCTCCGTTTTTCTAATTTCTTCCAACCAGCTTTGCGGGTCGGTATAATTAGATAATCCAATTAAGTTTTGGTGCATGTCAAAAGCTCTTCTGCGTACGTGAAGTCCGCCAGGAAGAATACCTTCCGAGTGACAGCCAATATACATACATTCCAGCATCGTGTTCCAAATGCGCATTAATTCAGAATGAACTTCTGCTTCTGGTCGCATCGAAATTTCATTTTCGTATACAATTTCAGAAATCGATTTATTTTCAGTAACCGAATAATTCAATAATTCCACCGCATTTTGAATCGGATAAGGAAATGCACATTTTATTGCTTCCTTTACTTTGGCATTTGTGCGTTCTTCTTTCACAACAAATCCGCCTCCGATAGAATAAAAAGTAGATTCATATTCAGAATCGTCAGATTTGTAAGCTGTAAATTTCAATCCGTTTGCATGGAAAGGAAGAAAGTCTTTATTGAAAACAATGTCTTGAAGAAAAAAGAATGGAATCACTTTTTGGTTGCCCAAATTGATTTCGTTTGATGTTTCGATTTTTTTAATAATTCCTGCGATATCTTCTACAGGAATATATTCAGGATCTTGTCCGCTCAATCCAAGCATTACGGCAAGGTCTGTTGCGTGGCCTTTTCCAGTTAAAGAAAGTGAGCCATATAAATCGACTTTTACCCTTGTGATATTGTCTAAAATTGCTTCGTCTTTCAGCTCTTCCAGAAAGCGTTCGGCTGCGCGCCAAGGACCTAAAGTGTGTGAGCTTGAAGGGCCAACGCCAATTTTAAGCATATCAAAAACAGAGATACATTCTTCCATTGTTCAATTTTTGTTAAGACAAAGATAATCGAATAATGCAATGATGATTTCTTTTTGATTATTAATCTTGCGTATTTGTTAAAAAAAATATTAAAATTTAATAATTCGGCAATGAAATAATTTTAAAACCTTAATATGCAGTTTACGTAAAAAGTTCACGTTTTTTCGGTATTTTTGTAAAAGAACGAACGGCAATAACGCCTGATTCTTTATATTAATACCTCTTGGATTTTTGTTTTAATTCTGAAATGTCTTTTTACAAATAATAATACCACAAGAAGATAAAGTTACCATATGATAGAATTTTTCAGACATCTATTACAAGAATTTGAATTACCCTTAAGCAATCCAGTATTGATTTTTTCATTGATACTTTTTATAATTCTGCTTAGCCCAATTTTACTTAAAAAAATTAACATTCCAGGAATTATCGGACTTATTATTTCTGGTGTTATCATTGGTCCACACGGATTAAATATTCTAGCGAAAAATTCAGCAGTCGATTTATTTTCGACAATCGGACTTCTATATATTATGTTTATTGCTGGACTAGAATTGGATATGAATGAGTTTAAAGCTAACAAAAATAAGAGTTTGCTGTTTGGTTTTTTTACGTTTATATTACCACTTTCAATAGGATTTCCAGTTTGTTTTTATTTATTGAAATATGATTTTAATGCTAGTTTTTTAACTGCAAGTATGTTTGCGACACACACTTTGGTCGCATATCCGATTGTGAGTAAATTAGGAATTGCAAAAAATCAAGCCGTTGCGATTACAGTTGGAGGAACTATTTTGACCGATACTGCCGTTTTGATTATTCTGGCAGTAATTATGGGAAGCAGTCAGGGAAATCTAAATCAGGCATTTTGGGTTAAATTGATCATTTCATTGGCGATTTTCTCTGCTATAATGTTTTTGATAATCCCTCGTGTTGCAAAATGGTTTTTTAAGAAGTTAGAAAGTGAAAAACACGCCCATTATATTTTTGTACTTTCTGTAGTTTTCTTTGCAGCCTTCTTGGCCGAAGTAGCAGGAGTAGAGCCTATTATTGGAGCTTTCGTTGCAGGTTTGGCTTTGAATCCTTTAATTCCGCATTCTTCTGCTTTAATGAATAGAATTGAATTTATGGGGAATTCCCTATTTATTCCGTTTTTCTTGATTTCTGTGGGAATGCTTGTTGATGTAAGTGTTATTTTGAGCGGACCAACAGCTTTGATCGTTGCAGGAACTTTGAGTGTTGTAGCAATATTTGGAAAATGGATTGCTGCATTTTTTACTCAAATTGTTTTTAAATATACCAAAACCGAAAGACAGCTTATTTTTGGATTGAGCAGTGCGCACGCTGCAGCAACTTTGGCTGTAATTTTAGTGGGATTTAAAGCAAAAATATTAGATGAAAATATTTTAAACGGAACTATTATTTTAATTCTAATTACTTGTATTGTAGCTTCTTTTGCGACAGAAAAAGCAGCAAAAAAAATCGCCATCTGCGAAGAAGAAATTTCACCTGACGACGCAGGCAGAGATCAGATATTAGACGAACATATTTTAATTCCGTTGGCAAAATCTTCTGCTGCGGCAAGTTTACTGGATTTTGCACTTTTAATAAAAGATAAAAAATCGTCAAATCCAGTTACTTTATTGACGATTGTTCCGAACAATAATCAGGCAGAAAAGAACATTTTAAAATACAGAAAAGCTGCTGATAAATTTGTAATTCAAGGATCGGCTTCAGAAGTGAAAATTAATACTATTGCGAGAATCGATCATAATCCTGCAAGCGGAATTGCAAGAACTTCAAAAGAAATCATGTCGGATATTGTGATTGTAGGATGGCCGAGAAAGACAGGATTTATAGACAAAATCTTCGGAGAAAATGTAGATTCAATTATCAATAATGTAGATAAGACTTTGTTTATCTGCAGGTTTCAAAAGAATTTTATTGAAGAAAAAAGACTGGTTTTTATTTGCCCGCCGTTTTCAGAAAGAGGAGTTGGTTTTCATTTGCTAATGCAGAAAGTCAGCCGTTTGGCGCAAGAATTAAGCATTCCGATTGTGATTTTTGGTGAAGAAAAAACATTTCAGGCTATTCAGCAGATTGCTTCTAATTTAAAATTGAACAGTAAATTCGCTTTTAAAAATGTTTCCGATTGGGAAGATTTTGATGTGATTTCAAGCGATATAAAACCTACAGATTTGGTTGTTGTCAATTTATCTCGAAAAGGTTCTGTTTCTTATCAATCAATCTTTGAAAAATTACCAACGAAGTTTGAAAAGTATTTCGACAGCAATAACGTAATGCTTGTTTATCCGCAAGACGATCGTAAAGAAAGCGCAATGGACGCTTACGAAGATTTTACTGCATCACCTTTAGCAAAAGGTATTGAGGCAATCGAACAAATCGGACGTGGTTTAGGAAGTATTTTAAAGAAAGGCTAAAATCTGAACTTCATGAAAATCTCAACTATTTTTGCTGTTTTGGCTTTCGCTTTTATTTCTTTTAATTGTAATAAAGTTAAAGAAGAGCCGATTTTAAATTCTGAAGTTGCTGTTAAAAGTGATAGCGTTGCAAAACCTATAAAAAAAGAACTGCCTGAGAATTTTGACGAATTCAATAAAAAATTCCATTCTGATTCTCTTTTTCAAGTTTCAAGAGTTGATTTTCCAATTGAAGGAAAACACGTTGCAGGTTTTGAACAGTACAATTGGACAAGAAAGAATTGGCAATTTCAAGCTATTCCTGTTGCTGAAAATACAAAATTTGAAGAATACCAGCATTCATTAGTAAAAACAGACACTTTAATCACAGAAAAATTTTGGATTCCAGATAGTGGTTTTGATGTAGAAAGGAAATTTAAACTGATTAAGAACAAATGGTTTTTAATTTATTATAACGACATAAATTTATAGTAAAATGAATCACAATGCTAAATCTATCCGACCGTTTATAGGCGCTAAGAATTTTGAAATTTCAAGAAGTTTTTATCGCGATTTAGGATTTGAAGAAACAGTTTTAGAATCTAACTTTTCAGTTTTTAAAACAGGAGAAATTGCTTTTTATCTTCAAGATTACTACGATAAAAACTGGATTGAAAACACCATGATTTTCCTTGAAGTAGATGATGTTGAACATTATTACAGTGAACTTTTAGCTTTAAATCTTCCCGAAAAATATGAAGGAGCAAAATTAACTCCGATAAAATATTTAGATTGGGGAAGCGAATGTTTTCTGCATGATCCGTCTGGAGTTTTATGGCATTTTGGGAAATTCAAATAATAATTTTTTCGTACTTAAAAATCTCGCTCGCAACTTCATAAATGGTTTTTCTATTATTTGATGAAGCAGATATGCCGCTGTAACACAAGTAATAATACAAATTAGCATTGATAATGTACTATTTGTATCAATATTCAAATAAGAGAGAAATTCTTGCGTAATATGAATAATTCCTTTGTGAGTTAAATAAATTCCATACGAAAGCGCCGCTATAAAAGATGTGATTTTAGAATTCCATTTATACAATACACTTTCAGGAGAAATCGCACCCATTACCACAAATCCGTAGCCGAGTGCAATAACTGGAAATCCGAAAATTGATGCGTAAAAAGATCTTTCATCAATGCAAAGAATGTAAGCTCCGACTAATATTAGAACTCCAGTAATCAGTAAAAGATTTCCGTATTTGGAGATTTTATTCCATAATTCAGGAAGAAATTGATAGAGCGCCGCGATAGAAACTCCAATTAAAAGTCCGTCCAAACGATTATATGTTGGATAATAAATGTACTTATACCAATAAAGCCAAGAATCTTCATTTTCGATAATTGGAAGATACAATTTTTCCCAACTGTAAAAACGAATCGCAAATCCCAAAAGAAAAAAGGCTATCACCAGCCAATATGATTTGTAAAAGAATTTTGTCGTTATTAGAAAGTATAGAAAAACGGGAAGAAGAAGATAAAAATGTTCCTCAACGCAAAGTGACCAAGCATGCGAAAAAGCACCAAAATCCTTCAGATTTAAATCAAAATTCTGAGTAAAAGTAAGGAACTTCCATAAAGAAGGCAACGCTTCTCTTTCTCTAAAAAATGGAAAAAGAAAATAGATTGCCGTAACAAACCAAAAAGCTGGAAGAATTCTAAAAAAGCGTTTTACAAAAAAGTCTTTAAAAGAAATTTCGATACCATTTTTAATTTGTAAAAATAGCTGGGAAGAAATCAGAAATCCGCTTAAAACAAAAAACAAATCGACTCCTGTCCAGCCAAATTTAGCAATTGTTGGAAGCCATTCTGGATGACCGAAAACGGGAACTTGATAATGAAATAAAAAAACATAACAGATTGCAAAAGCACGTAAATGATCCAGTCCGAAAAGTTTTTTATCCACCGTTGAAAGTTTGTATAATTGGTTATTTTGAACTCAAAGGTAGCTGTATTTTGTAATGCTAAAAACTTGAAAATAGAAGTTTTATTAACAAAATGTTTTTGGCTTTAAATAAATTATCTCAAGCAAAAATTACCCAAAACGCGTGTTGTATTTTTACGATGATACCAATCATTATAAACCAATTCTAAGTTTTTGACTTCGAATTCTCCGAAATCATAATCACGGAATTTTTCTGCGATTTCTATTAGTTTTTTCGGATCATGAAGTTTTTCTTGAAAACGCATTATAGTAGAATATGCCGTCGATATAGAATATCGGCTGTCAATGCTTTGCTTTAGCACTGAATTCTTGAAGTTTTCACGAAGTCTATTTCGTAAATTATTTAAAGTTTCATCACTCGAAAATCCTTGAATCATTAATGCTGAAGGAGAAGCGGTTATACCTTTAAACTGAATTTTGATTTTCTCAACATCAACCAAACTTCTGCAAATCACTTCGATATATTCGTTTGGAGAAATCTGATTCAAAATAAAATCAGAAGAACAAGAAATAATTGACATAACCGTAATATGAATGTCTGAATCGGGGTAAAAATACTGTTCAGGTTCGGCTTTTTTTAATTCGTTAATAAAAGTCTGGATGTTAGTTTTAATTTCATCGTTTGGACGAATAAGCAGCGTAATTCCGAAACGAGAATCAGATTTGTTTTTAAGTTCAGAATCTATAGAATACTTTCCTGCTGAAATGATTTCAGAAGATGTTTTGTAAAGTTGGTTGTAGTGTTCAGTTAAATTCATTGTGGTATTATTTCTTTTTGGCTTTTGCCAGATTTTCTTTGACTCTAAATTTTACAATTTCTGTGATCAAATCGTAAGGCATTGGATCTTTTAAAGGAAATTGCACAGAGCCCTTTCCTGATTTGTATTTAGAAAGTTTTTCTGCAAAAGCTTCGTGTCCGCTAGGTAAAGCATAAAGTCCGATATGGTTTTTAAAAGCTGCAAAATAAACTACAATGCCATTTTGCTCAAAAGCTGGCATCGAATAACTGATTTTCTCTGTAGCATCGGGAGCTGCTTTCTTAATCGTCATTCTGACTTTTTCCAAAATTTCCTGAACATCATTTGGAAATCCGCCAATGTACTCGTCTATGTTTTCTGGTTTTTTAACGTCCATGACTTTTGTTTTTTTGTTTCAAGTTTCAGGTTTCAAGTTGTCTTTTCTTTGCGGTTAATTTTTTTACCGCAAAGTTCGCAAAGTTATTTTATTGCGAGACTTAAGCAGAACCTTATTTTAAGTTCGCAAAGCTTTGCGTAGATTTAGCTTTGTGAACTTTTCATTTTAATGACTCTCAAAAATCTTTGCGCTCTTTGCGGTTAAATTTTTACGCAGAGTTGGCACAAATTTGAGGTTAAATCTTCATCACGCAAGTCCCTTAGGAAAACGATCCAAAACCAAATTCAATTGCAGATTATGTTCTAAATAAGCTTTTGCTCCAGCCAAAACCAAAGTAAAACCTTCAGTCGAATTACGAACCTGATCTATAATTTTATCTGTGTCGCCATGAAAACCAGAATTGATGATACTCACAAAAGTTTCATTTTCGTTCAACGGACTAAAAACCCATTCTACCAAAGTAATTTCATCAGGATTTCCCCATTCAATTACAATCTTTTTATTTTCTTGAAGAACAAGTGTAGTAACAGAAAGCGAAAAACCATACATTTCCCAAGTCCATTCTGTTTTTTGATTTTCTTCTAATTTTCCTGATCCTTTTGTAAACCAAAATTTACTTGTAATGCGAGGATCAATAAAAGCCTGAAAAACTTCAGCAACAGGTTTTCTTATCAGCATTTCGGCCTTTGCATATTTGTTGTTTTCTGTTTTCATTTTGTTTGAAATTAGTTAGTTACGTGCAAAGAGGAAATGTAAATATAACTCTAAATTTTGTACTGAGATCTTAAGTTCTGACTTATAACTTTTTTTTATCAATCCATTTTCCGACAGTTGGCGCGGTGTAATTTCGCATTTGATTTAATAAATCATCAATAGAATCACTAACCAATAACATTTTTTGATTAGCTTCTTTTAGCAATCCTTTATCTGTCATTGTTTGCAATAACTCAATCAGTGAATCGTAAAAACCGTTTATGTTCAAAATGGCGATTGGTTTTTTATGCAATCCTAATTGTGCCCAAGTCAGCATTTCAAAAAGTTCTTCGAGAGTTCCAAAACCGCCTGGAAGCCCAATTACACCATCGCATAAATCGTTCATTTTGGTTTTTCTTTCATGCATGCTTTCAACCAAAATTAATTCAGTTAAGCCTAAATGAGCAATTTCTTTAGATCTTAAAAAATTAGGCAATACACCAATAACTTTTCCTCCAGCGTTTAAAGCTCCATCAGCTACAGCGCCCATTAAACCGACATTTGCACCGCCATAAATTAATTCTATATTTTGTTCCGCTAAGGTTTTACCCAAAGCAATTGCTTGTTCTTCGTAAATTTTTTCGGTGCCAAAACTAGATGCACAGAAAACGGTTATTCTTTTCATTTATTTTTATTTTTTTAGAGGAGAAAGAGCAAAGAAACAAGAAGCAAGACAATTGATTATGCTCAATATCTTTCCTCTTGTTTCTTGTTTCTTGCTTCTTTCATTTCAGCTCAAGTCTCATTTTTTCTTCAATTCATATTCAAAATACGGAACTTCTAGACCATTAATCGTAAATGTTAACTCATTGATCTTTTCTGCTCCAAGTTTTAAAACAGCTTTTTGCGATCGGAAGTTTTCTGCTCCGATGTGAAAAAGTACCGAATCAACATGCTGAAACGCATAATCGATCATTAATTTTTTATTTGATTTATTGTACGGACCGCCCCAATATTTTCTGGTGATAAAAGTGTAACCAATTCCAACGTTCGATTTTTCTGGATTATAATCGTAGAAACTTGTTGTTCCCATAATTTCATTGGTTTGTTTATCGAGAATTAGGAACGGACTTTTTGTAAGGATGATATCAAAGTAATTTCTAAAAACGTCTTTTTTATAGCGATCATTAACTGGATTTTGTTCCCAAATTAACGGGTCTGAAGCGGCTTCAAATAAGGCTTCAAAATGTTTTTCTTCTAACGGAATTAACTTTGAGATTTCGTTTTCTAAGAAATCTGGCTGTAAATTAAAGTTTGATGTTTGCATTTTTATGATTTTAGTTAAAGGCTAAATTTTTCGAACTTGTACACAAGAAACATTTTTCATTTTAATCTGTTTTCCTGTTTTTTTCAATAATCCAGTTTTAGAATCTCTTTTAAAAACAATTACATCTCCGGTTAAGACATTCGAGGCAACTAAAAATTTTCCGCTTTCATCAAGAGCAAAAATTCTCGGATGTTTTCCTAAAGTAGACTGATAGCCAATGTTTTTAAGCAATCCGTTTTCATCGATAGAAAAAATGGCAATATTGTTTTCTTTTCCTCGATTTGTCGCATACAAAAACTTTCCATCAGGAGAAATATGAATATCAGAACTTTCGAAACCCTCTTTTATTTTATCTGAATGCGTAGCAATGCGCTGAATTTTATTTAAAACACCATTTTCATAACTATAAACGCTTATTTGCCCTGCCATTTCTTCAATGCAGTATCCCCATTTTTGATTTGGGTGAAAAGTAAAATGTCTTGGTCCAGCCTCTAAATCGGTTTTTGTAAACGGATTTTTGGTTTCGACTAAAGGCTTTTTCAGATTTTCATCAAATGCATAACAGCGAATTTTATCGGCTCCTAAATCGGGTAAAAACAAATAATCGCATTGCGGAGAAAACACCGCGGAATGCACGTGAGATTTGGTTTGGCGTTCTTTATTTATGCTACCATCTGAATATTGAAAATTCTGCGCAAGCGAATCAATTTTTCCATTTTCTAAAAGCGGATAAACCGAAACGCTTCCTTCTGTATAATTGGCATTCGCAAGCCATTTCCCATTTTTATGAACGCTTACATAGACAGGATTTTCGCCACCGCTTCTCTGACTGTTTAAAAAAGTCAATGTTTTCGCTGACGGATTAAATTCAAAACTACTCACGCTTCCCGCATTTGGAGTTTTGGTGTCTGTGCAAGCATAAACATATTTCCCGTTTGGCGAAACCGTCAAATAAGATGGATTCACAATATTTTTGACTGAAGTAAATTTGGTTAATTTTCCGCTCAAAGTATCCAATTGATAAACCTGAATAGCTTCGGCAGTTTTATCGCGGTTATAAGAACCCAAAAACACGTAGGTGTTTTGAGAAAATAGGTTTATTGTTAATAGAAATGCAATTGTGAAATAATATATTTTTGATTTCATTTTTAGTTTTTTGGTTTGCATTGTCTGGCTGAGCGAAGTCGAAGCCCTTTGCGCCCTTCGACTTCGCTCAGGGTGACATTACAGATGTTTTTTGTTTGTCTTAGTTTATTAGCTGAAAGAAAACCTTTGTCCCTTTGTTCCTCTGAGCCTTTGTTCCTTAAAAAAAATCATCGAATATTAAGCCACCATTCTTTAAACTCCTGTTTATCATTTTTTAGTTCAACTGCTTCTCCAATCATTGGAGTAATTAAACTAATCGGATTTTCAGACAAACTATTCAATTCGGTTACTTTTTTCAAAGGTTCGTCCCACGCATGAAGCGATAAAGCAAACTTAGAAGAATGCACCGGAAATACTCGTTTTGCTTTCAAGTCTTTCATTGCTTTTATTACATCTTCTGGTAAATTATGAATGTATTTCCAGCTCTGATTATATTGTCCATTATCAATTAAAGCAACATCAAAAGGACCATATTTTTCGCTAATTTCAGCAAAATGTTTGTCGTAACCGCTGTCTCCGCCCAAATACATTTTAAAGTCTTTGCTTTCTAAAACAAAAGAAGTCCAAAGCGTATTACATCTTTTAAAACTTCTGCCCGAAAAATGTCTTGATGGCGCGGTATGAATTGTTAGATTTTCATCTAATTGGATAGTGCTGTACCAATCTTTTTCAATAATGTTTTCAGTAGGAAATCCCCAGAATTCGAAGTGGGAACCGACGCCAAGAGCAGTAATTATTTTCTTTGTTTTAGGCTTTAATTTTAAAATCGTTTTATAATCCAAATGATCGTAATGATCATGTGTAATCAATAAATAATCAATTTCTGGAAGATCGTCAACCGTATAAATATCAGAGCCTTTAAACGATTTTGTTGTTCCTGGAATAGGAGAGGCGTTTCCGCTAAAAACAGGATCTATTAAAAAGCATTTTCCTTCCAACTGAATAAAATAAGACGAATGTCCGAACCAAATCAAGATATCTTGATCTAAAGAAAGTTCTTTCAAATTGGTTTTAATTGACGGAATCAAATCAGTGGGGATTTTTCTTTCTACTTTTTTGAAGAAGAAATCAAACAAAACTCCAGGCATGCTTGCACCTTCAGCAAGATCTGGCGTAAAGCTCTGGTTTTCGAATTTTCCGTTTTTGTATTGTGGCGAATTCTGAATTAGAATCAATCTTTCGCCAGACGGCGCTTTTCCAAATTGAGGATGCTGTAAAAAAAAGTAAACGGCAAGAACTATTATGAATAATAGAATTAAGAATGTAATCATTTTATTTTGAGGGATATAAATTTTGGGTGTACTGAATAGAAAGTAAAATTATCTTTTTTAAAATTTCTTTATCAACATCATCTAGCTTTTTGATGTAAATACAAGCTTTTGAAGAAGTATGTTTTCCTAGTTTCGGTAAAAGTTCTTCTCTTTTTTCTTCTGGCAGATAGAAATAAACGGTCATTGCTGTTTTTCTTGGTGAAAATCCGGCTAATGGTGCGTCGCCTTCGTGTCCGCTGTCGTATTTGTAATGATAACTTCCAAAACCAATAATGCTTGGTCCCCACATTTTGGGTTCAAAACCAGATGTTTCTTGCATTATTTTAAGAAGTTCAAAAGCATCATTTCTTTTAACTTCATTTTCGACAGCATTAATAAAATCAGTAACGCTTTCTGCTGTTTCGTTGGTTTTATTTTTTGCCATTTTGAGAATTATTTTTCTTTATTAAATCACTTTTAAGCAAAAAGTTTTTGATTTTAAATTCGGTTATGTAAAACAAATCAGCATCTTGTGGCATCTGATTTTCCATAGCAATAAAACTTACATCACTTTCTGGGAAATAAATATTTACAGAAGAAAATCCATCACCTCCTAAACCAGTGTGTCCAAGATATTTTACATTATCTTCTTCAACAATTCTAATTCCGTAGCCGTAAGGTTGTTTTTCTTTTCGGAAGAAATTATGTTGTGACAGAATTGTATTTTTAGTCAATAATTGATACGATTCTGACTTTAATATTTTTCCTTTATGCAGATTATTATTCCAAATAGCAAGATCTGAAACTGTTGAAATAACGCCATCTGCGCCTAAGTTATCATTATTTATAAAACCAAACTTCAAAGGAGTTAGAGTGTTTTTATTGTTGTCATATCCAGTTGCTAAATCCTCAGTTTTGTTTGCAGAATAACAAAAAGTATGATTCATTTTTAATTTCTTAAAAAGCGATTCGGCTACTTCTGTATAACTTTTCTTCGTGGTAAATTCAACAATCTTTCCGATTAAACTATAGTTTAAATTACCATATTTAAATTGCGTTCCCGGTTTAAAAGCCAATGGTTTTTGCAAATCGACAATTCCATGCGAATGGTTTAAAAGCTGATGAACGGTAACAGAATCAGCCCAAGTTTGTTTGAGCTCAGGCAAATATTTTTTAATCGGAGCATTCAAATCTACTTTTCCTTTTTCTACTTCTAATAAAAGTAAAACGGCAGCAATTAATTTACTGTTCGACATTATCTCAAACTGTGTATCCATTTTCAAAGGCGTTCTAGTTTCAAAATTCGAAAAGCCTTCTGCTTTAGAATACAAAGTTTTTCCGTTTTGTGAGATCAAAACTGTACCATTAAATTTAGGATTGGTATTTTGAATTATACTATCGATACTTTTTTTGAAATTGTCTTTTTTCTGTGCTGAAGAATGACAACTTGTTAAGATTACTAGCAGTGATAAGGAAATTTTAGAGATGAAGTTCATTTTGGTTATTGGGAGTTTCTTTTTGTTTTGAGTTTCAAGTTTCAGGTTTAACGTTTTTTGCAGGCAACTTGAAACCTGAAACTTGAAACAAAATTTTAATTTAAAACATTCCGTTTTTGTTAATAGAATCTTTAGGAACGGGCTGTCCGAGATCCCAAAGTTCGACGATTTTATCCGATTCAAATTTAAGAATGTGTACAACGGCAAAACCAATGTCTGAAGGCGTTTGTTTGAGATGTGAATGCACAGCAACCAAATTTCCGTCTTCTAGAATATGATGAATTTTAAAAACCTTATTCGGATTTGTTCTGGCAGATTCTTCCATGGCAAGCATTAAGGTGTCTGCATCGCCTTTGAAATAAGCGTTGTGGTGTTTGAAATTCTTTCCAACATATAACCGAAAACCTTCGTGAGGATGCCCTTTTGCTGCCAATTTCAGGAAGTTTTTAGCGATTTCTTTCTTAGTCATAATTCAAAATTTAAAAGCAAACTAAGTTATGAAATAAAGTGCTATAAATTTTGCAGAAAAGGATTGGAAATTTATAAAATTAAAGGACTTCCGATTTTATTTTGCTAAGGTCTACGCCCAGTTTGGTAAATTCTTTTTCGCCCAATTCGGTTATGTAGAAATGTTTGTCTGCGGGATTATTTTTAGCAATCCATTTTTTGTCGGCAAATGTCTCTAAAAGCAATTCGCCCAATTTGCCACCAATATGTTCGTAGCATTTTTTTGCTGGTTTTATGGTTTTGTCGCTCATTTTATTTTTTCTTTTTTAAAGCAATTTTAGAAGCTAAATAAGCCATCGGAAGATAAGCGAAAATTATATCTACAAAACTAAACCAAATAGGAGACGGCAAAGTAAAAACCGTAACAATACCGCCAAACAAAAAGAAAGCGCCAATTCCGAAAGCTAATTTTGTTTTGTGATGAATAGCTGCAATAGCCGTTGTCAATGCTCCTGCAAAAGTCCCGATTGCGTGTGCTAAAAAAGGAAAAAGAAAATGCTTTGGTTCAAATAAATGCATGGTTGCCTTTAAACCTTCGGTAGTGGTAACATCCACACCATTTGGAGCCGGAATTATTGAATTGCTCAATAAAATAATACTCATATTGACAATGCTTCCAATAACAAGACCTGCAATTACAGCCAAAGTATTTCTTAAAAATGGATTCATAATTTTCGTTTTTACCTAACGAATTTATGAAAAATAAAGCAATTAGTTAAATGATTGTCTGAATTCTAAAGGCGAAGTATTGGTCTTTGTTTTGAATAATTTACTGAATGATTGCTGATGCTCAAAACCAAGTTCAAATGCAATTTCGCTGATCGATAGCGTAGTGGTTGAGAGCTTTTCTTTGGCTTTTTCAATCAATTTATTATGAATGTGCTGTTGCGTGCTTTGACCAGTATTCGTTTTTAATAATGCACTAAGATAATTGGGAGAAACATTTAAATTTTCGGCTATAAATTGTACCGTTGGAAGTCCTTGATTTTTAAGGGAATCATCTTTAAAATGATCGTCAAGCAATTTTTCTAAACGCGCTAAAATCTGATGACTGCTAATTTTTCGAGTAATAAATTGTCTGTTATAAAACCTTTCGGCGTAAGTCAAAAACAATTCAATTTGCGCAATAATTACATCTTGGCTAAACTTATCGATATTGGATTTATATTCTTGCTGAATATTTTTAATGATATCAATTAACATATTTTCCTCTTTATCAGAAAGATGAAGTGCCTCATTGGCGGCATAACCAAAGAAATCATACTGTTTGATTTTCTGCGCAAGCGGTGTATTCCAAAGAAAATCAGGATGAATCAATAATGACCATCCTGTGTGTTTCATTTCTGCGTTTCCTTCAATAGAAAAAACTTGTCCTGGCGAAAGAAAAATTAAAACTCCTTCTTTAAAATCATATTCCTGTTGCCCATATCGCATTTTTGCGTTGGCATTTCTTTTTAAAGCAATCGAATAAAAATCCAACATTAAGCTTTTTGGTTCTTCGTTATTGAGATATTTTAAATCTTCAAAATTGTAAACGCTCACCAAAGGATGTTCGGGTTTTGGCAAATCTCTAAAATCATGAAATTCGCTTATTGTTTTAAATCGAAGTGGTTGCTGATTTGCCATACTACAAAGTACTTAATTTTGGTTGAAAATAGAAGCAAATTCTTTTGCATAATCTGCCAGTTTTGTTTTTCCTAAAACCGCAGGACGATTTTGATTATAATCTTTAACTAGCAAACCGCTGTTAAGTGCGGCGTACATTTCTACCAAACCTTGCGCAATTTTAGGTTGCATTCCAACAGCAATTAATCCGTTTAGAGTTTCTTCGTCAGTAATTAATTTCCATTCTAAATCTGGATTTCCAATTGCTTCACCTAAGATTTTTGCGGTTTGATCTCCAGAAAGCTCTTCGCTCGATA
This sequence comes from Flavobacterium sp. B167r, assembly GCF_056824315.1. Lineage (NCBI taxonomy): Bacteria > Pseudomonadati > Bacteroidota > Flavobacteriia > Flavobacteriales > Flavobacteriaceae > Flavobacterium > Flavobacterium sp. B167r. The sequence goes on along the minus strand of NZ_CP124859.1, from coordinate 4,958,826 downwards.
CATAACGTATTTTTTTTCCGTCAAGCGGAGTGGTAAGTTCTTCTGCAATTGCTTCGGCAATATCGTTTGGAGAAACCCACGGAATCAATTGATCTGCTCCATAATTAGCAGCGATAATTCCTTGATTTTTAATCATCGGGATATAAGCCAGCAAATTGTAGTAAAAAGAAGTTGGACGCATGAATGTAATTGAAACATCTGAAAGCTTGTTCAAAACCGTTTCGATTTCATTATAACGCTGAATAATTCCAGAACCTTGTTTTAAATGTGCGCCAATACTGCTTAAAAATACCACACGTTTTACGCCAGATTTCTCGATAGCTTCTGCATAATTACTTCCAATTGTACGAGTAAAAGCATCTAAATCAAGATTTGGGTCAAAATAATTTGCACGCGGAATCATGCAATATACGGCATCTGCTCCTGTAAAAGTTTGAGTTAAAAAATTGACATCATTTACCGAACCAATTTCGGCTTGAGCTCCAAGATTTTCAATTTCCGATTTTCTTTCATTACTGCTTGCAATTACTGTAATTTGATGTTCGTCTTTTAATAAAGCTTTCGCTAAAGGCTTGCTAATGTTCCCTAAAGAACCTGTAATTATAATTTTCATAATACTATTTTTTTGATGATACAAAGTTGCGAAGCATCATACAAACAGATTTAGCCAAATCTATGATTGACGTAGTCTAAAATAATAGTATGAAATATGATTTTATTTTTCGGATAATTTCCTTTCCGTTTCAAGTTGAGGCTTTCCAGTAGCATTTGGCTGTCCTTTTCCAGTTTCAATGAGTTTTTTTAAACTATTCTCGATGTAGTTTGTCCAACCGGTTTTGCAAACTTCAAAACATTCATATTCTGGAACCAGACCGACATGTGTAAAAGTGAGTTTTGTCTTGTCGTTTTCTTTCGAAATGTCAAAAACGGCTGTTGTATTGGTCCATTCGGTATCGTCTTTCGTAAAACTGAAATAATTTTCCTCAATCAGCCAAACGATTTTCTGATTCGGAATTACTTCAATCAATTTTATTTTACATCGGTGAACGTCTTCGTAATGATATTTAAATTCGTCACCTTCGTTTGCTGTTTTTCCTTCAATTTCTTCAGACCACCAACCGCTAACATTTTGTATTGCTTTAAAAACTTCTTGTGGTGATTGATCGACTATTATAGATGTGGTAAAATCTTGAGTATTCATAATTAATTGATTTTTAAATTAGTAAAGTAAATTTACAATCTAAAAATCAATTAATTAAGGTGTTTGAGAGACAATTTTAAGGGGCATTTAAGACAAGTTAAGATCGTATTATGTCCATTCTGCTTATTTTTTGATTTTGCACTTCAAAAATTACTACTTGTTCTTTTTTGGTTTCGTCTCCATTTCTGCCAGTAATGTATTCGTGAACAATTGCTTTTGTGTCAAAAAAAATTGTTTTTATGATTGCTGCATTTAAGGTTGGTGATTGTTCAAAAAGTTTGAGAAACATTTCTTCACATTCTTTTTTGTCATTAATAATCAACTGGCGATCAGAGAAATTAAAAATTTTAATATCGTCTGTATACAAAGGCATCATTTCTTCGATTGATCGATTATTGAAGGCTTTCATTTGAAGGTCAATAATTTGTTCTATTGTCATTGCTTTTAATTAAAATAGTTTGTTTTCTTAACGGATTTCAGACAAGTTTAAATGCCATAAAAGAGTATTGCAAGTGCCATAATTGATGCAAATAAAATTAGAAAACTTAGGAAAGCGATAAAAGTTACTCTCCATCCGCCAAAGGTGTCTCCTCCGTTATCGTTATGTTTTTTTATATTTTCTTCTTGATAAGTCTGAATTATGTAAGAAGCAATGAACGAATAAATGGCAGGGAAAATAATTTTAGGAAATTTTTCAGGAAGACTAAATGAGATTCCTATGATAGCGATTGTGCATGATGCTGTAATAATCCAAGTGTTTCTGGCTTTTTCAAAATCATTAAAAGTTTTAAAATTTTGAGCAATGCAATATCCTGCAACCAATGGACCGCCAAAAAAAGTTGCAGTGCTGATCGCTTTTTTAGAATATATTTTCTCCGTTGGAATTTCTTCAAAAACTGATTTTTCAGTTGAATTGTCTGGTATCATTTTAGGTTGGTTAAGATTTAGGAATTATTTTATTGTTTTATTTTTTTCTGGAATTTTATTAATAAGTTCAAAGTGTTTAGCCATTACATTTTCAATGTTCTAAATGTCCCTAAGATAATCATTCTTTATGAATCAAATCGGCCTTAACACTTGAAAAATCTACGATTTTTTGCTCTGATGCGCGTTAAGGGTTTTAGTCTCCATCTTTTTATTTTATAAAAGGAAAATAATTTTGTAACAGTAATATGACGTTAATAAAATTAAATATTGAAATTCGTGTTTTGTATTTTACTGGCGTTATTTCAATCGAAGCAATTCACCTTTTCGTTTAACAATGTTTTTGTAATCCCATTGAATTTCTCTGCTTTTTTCAAGCCAGCGTTTTAGATCTTGCTTATCTATTTGATCAGCATTTGTATAACGTTTTTCGGCTGCCTTAAATGAGCCTTCGTTTTGGAGTTGTTCTTCGTCAAAAGATTGACCGCTCCAGAAAAGTAATCTAACAGAATCTTTTAATTTACTATACCCCACAACCGGATTTCCTTCTAGAAACCAAACGGGATGAGCGTGCCAGATTTTGTTTTCGGCATCAGGCAGGTTTTTCATGATAATCGAATAAAGAATATCGCAGATTTCTTTGTTTTCAGCTGTCTGAGCATCGTTATAATCTTGAATCTGATTCATGTCTTTAGCGTTTAGGGTTATTTTATATCTTTTGTTAGCTCAAATAAAATATAAGTTCCGTTGCTTGAATGCCCTTTCGATTTTTCTATAAATCCTTTTTTAATATAAAATTCAACTGCTTTAGTATTGCTTACGAGGCATTTTAAGGTAATTGGAAATGTGGTTTTCTGTATGGCGGCTTTTAATAATTTGGTACCGATGTTTTTTCCTTGAAATTCGTTATCAACATAAAGATGATGGATAAAATTATTGGGCATCCAGATCGAAATAAATCCAACAAGAATATTGTCTATATGAGCAGTTAAAATGTATTCTCCCTGTGTTTGCTTGTCAAAATCTTCTAGCCTGAATGCGGAAATGTCTTCTTCTATAAATGTGCGTTGTCTTTCATTTAAGAATAGTTCTCTTAAATTTGGTAAATCGATTTCTCGTAATTCTATTATTTGCACCATTTAGAATTTGCATTTATTGCTCTTCGATTATAGAATTTCCTTTAGATTCGTCGCCCGATGTCCATTGCCAGGTTTCATGAAGTCTTATTTTTCCATTTTCTAAAATTTCGGGTTTAGAATTGCAAATACCGGTCATTAATTCTCCTTTTTCGTTTATTTGATGGTATCTCATTTCAATATTCCCTTTTTCATCAACCAAACCAATAAGATGGCCTTTTTTGATTTTTCCTCCTGAATATTCTGAAGTCAAAATGTTTCCTTCTTGTTTATAATGAAAAGCAGTTTCGTTAGATGTTTCTCCGTTTTCGCTATTGCTGATAGGTTTGAAAGTTTTATTGTTGTAATTAATCATTTTAATTGAGTTAAGAAAGAGACAAGATAAATAAAAAATCCGACCTGTTTGTACAAATCGGATTTTACGTATTTATTTTTATTGTTGCAATTTTTTCATGAATTCATTCGAAGCCATTTCTAAAGCTTTATAATAGTTTCCTTTTTTGAGTTCAGGAACTGCATATGTACTGATTATGACTTGCGTTTCTTCGGTATTTAATTTGTATTTTATGAAATCTACGCTTAAAACCTGAATCTGTCTTAATGATTTGCTGACAAGGATTAAAATGGTAGGATCTAATCTCGGATCTTTTGATAAAAACTTGTCAAGATCTACAGCAAATTCTTCAAAAGAAGGAAACGGCTGAACAGAAGGAGTCGTTATAATAACAATTTTATAAAGATATTTTTTTTCAAAATTGTTTAGAGTTGTGTTTAAGGTTTTAAGTTCTTCTGGTTTAAGAATTTTTTCGAAGTCGTTAACACAGTCTGAAGACTGTGAAAAAGTATTTTTTAAATTTGAAGCAAACTCAGCATTGTTTTTTATTTGGGCAGATAAAAGAACTGATGAAAACAGTATAATTAAAAAGAATAATTTTTTCATTCTTGAGGAGGTTAGATTTGGTGCAGCAAAAGTAGCACATTCTTGACTTTAAATAAGCTACGAAAGTGAAGAATATATTAATTAAACGAAAAAAAATCCAAGAAGCAAAAGAGCCAATTGGATTTTTAAGAATCTGTTTTCACAGACTATATTTTTTCAGTTTTTCCTGTATGCACGTCGTAACACATTGAGACTACTTTTACTTTATGCCCTTTTGCAATAGCATTATCCTGAATTTGTTTGGTTGAATGTTTAACGTTGGCTTTAATCGCACCTAAATAATTTTGTGCTTTTGGTAAAATTTTGTCGGCTTGGATTTCTTCATCTTCATTTGAGATCGTTTCTACAATATCGTCAATATGATTTAAATGTTTTTTATACGATCTGTCTTTGTCATTAATATACGCTTTTACAGCACCACATTCTGTGTGGCCTAAAACCACGATTAATTTTGTGTCTAGATGTTGTATGGCATATTCAATACTTCCCATATCGATATCTGAAATTAGATTTCCAGCATTTCGTATTACAAATAAATCACCAATTCCTTGATCGAAAATAATTTCTGGCGATACCCTGCTGTCAGAACACGTTACGATAACCGCAAAAGGTTTTTGTCCATTTTGATTTGCGAGAACGGTTTTCTTGTCTTGACGCGGATGAATAGATTTACCTTCTAAAAAACGTTGATTTCCGGTTTCTAATTGTTCTGCTTCGTTGGTGTTTTTACCAACATTTTTTTCTTCGTTATGCTTACAGCTCCATACAATACCAGCTATAAAAATTGATAATAGAACAATGATAATGATTTTGATTCTCATCTTAATAGTGTTTTGAATTTTAAATATTACAAAACTAATTCGCTTTAAATTGATGAGAGGTCGCTAGAAGTCTTTTTTGTATTAAAATAAGACAGATTGCCGTGCAGAGAAATTTTCTTTAAATTTTTCTAAATTTTAAAGAAGTTAAAAGTATAGTTTTGTTTTTTGAATTTTATTTAAACTAAAAAATCCGACCTGCTTTTGCAAATCGGATTTTGAAAATTTTTATTGAAGTACAGGGATTAAGTGATCCCATTTGAGTTCTTTGGCAAAATCTAAAGCGGTTTTTCCGTTATTGGTTTTTGCATTTGCATTTGCACCTGCGTTTAAAATGAGTTCTACAGAAGTTTGATTTCCAGCAATGGCTTCTCGATGTAAAAATGTATAGCCCAAATCGTCTTGCGCTTCTATTTCTTCTGGATTGCTCTTTAAGAATTCAATGAGACTTTCTTTCATGTTTTTACTCATTGGATGTTCAATCAGATTTTCTGGTTTTTCTTTTTGTTCAAAAACAATCTGAATATCGTTAAAATCTCCAAAGTCTAATCCCCAAGCTTCATCATGAGCTTCTCTTTCTTCATCGCTCATTTCTGAACGCATTGCCTGAATTGTAAATGCACCGTGTGTTTTTCCTTGACTTGCAAATAACCAATCGCTAATCTGATTAATCGGAATTGCGATTTCATCTCCATTATTTACATTCGTCAATTCATTAGGATCGTTTACTAAAATTCCGTAGATCGTTTCACCGTCAAAATTTACATCATTAATCCACATGTGTTCAACTACGGTTTCTCCGTCAATATCTTGAGTAAAAGCTAGTTTTACGCAGGCAACATCCAATCCTGGAATTATTCTTCTATATTCCCAAGAAAGTTCTCTCCAGAAATATTTGAAGGTTTCTTGAGCTCTTTTATAGGCTTCGATCATTTTTGGGCTTTCCCCGTCGGCGTAGAATATCTTTGTTTCAGACATGATTTTTAATTTATTTTTTTGATAGATTATATGTGTTAAAATTAAAGAATTATTTTGTTTCGGATGTTAGTTTGTCAGTAATATTTTTAATACAAAAAGGATAAAAAAAAATCCGATTTGACTTAACAAACAGATTTCTATTTAACCTTTAATAAGGAGGGTTTATTCTTTTTTTAAAGGAGGATAATCTATTCCTTCTTCTTGAATCAAATCGTAGCCATATTTCATTATTATTTCAATTACAGGAATTGCTTTTTTTCCTTTAGATGTAATACTATATTCTACTTTTGGAGGTACTGTAGGATATGCTTTTCTAGTAATTAAGCCTTTAGATTCCAATTCTTTTAATTGACTTGTCAGCATTTTGTCTGTTATGTGCGGAATATCTTTTTTTAATTCGCTAAATCGCAGAATATTATTTTGCAATCTCCATAATATCGGCATTTTCCATGTGCCTCCAATGTGCGCTAAGGCAAATTCTATGGGAGTATAGTAAAGTTTTCTGTCGTGAAAAAAATCAGGCATTTTAGTAAGTGTTTAAATATCAGTTAACTTTCAAAAAAGTAAGTGGATTACTTAAAGGTAAGTAGTGTGTAAATTATTTTTTGCCATTGCAAATTTGCAAAAAATAAATTTATGAAACGTATACATTATCTTTTAGCATTGGGGACATTTGGAATTGGGACAACCGAGTTTGGAGTAATTGGAATTTTACCCCAAATTGCATCTGCTTTTTCAGTAACAATAGAAAAAGCAGGATGGCTTTTAAGTCTTTTTGCATTAATTGTTGCTGTATCTGGACCATTTGTGGTTCTTTTATTAAGGTCTTTTGACAAGAAGAAAACTTTGTTATTTGCTTTAAGTGTTTTTACCCTATCAAATATAGTTTCTGTATTTTCATTAAGTTTTAATATGCTTTTGGTAGCCAGAGTATTGCCTGCTTTTTTACATGCTGTATTTTGGGCAATTTCTCTTTCAATTGCAGCAAATAATCCATCTGATGAGAATTCTTCAAATGGTGTTGCTGTTGTTTTTGGAGGTTTTACCATTGCAAGTGTTATTGGTGTGCCAATAGCGACTTTAATTGCTTCGATATTTAGTTGGAAATCCTCTTTTATTTTATGCGCAATCATTAATGCATTGTCTTTTCTGGGAATATTGTTTTTTATGCCCTCAATAAGCAGTACTAAAAAAGAATCTCTGACTTCTCAGACCAAAATCCTGAAAAAGCCTATATTATGGATTAGTTTTTCTTTGTCATTTTTGATGATAGCCGGTATGTATTCTACTTATGGATATATGGCAGATTTTCTAAATAAGATTACCAAAATGGATGGAATACAAATTAGTTTTATGCTATTTGTTTTTGGACTAACTGGCGTTGCCGGCAATTGGATTGCGGGTAAGCTTTTAAGAAAAAATATTCTATTAACTGTTTTTGTCTTTATAGTTTCACTATCGTTTATACATCTGCTTTTATATTTTTATGGATCTCACTATGTGCCCATGTTGTTATTAATTATTATTTGGGGTTTTATGCATACATCTGGTTTTTTAATAAGTAATGTCAATCTTACTTCTTCAGTTTCAGAATCGCCAGAATTTGTGAATAGCATATTTACGACATGCGGAAATGCGGCTGTAACATGTGGTGCAATGGTTGGAGGCTGGTTTATATCTAGTTTTTCTATTGAAAATGTGGTCTGGTCAAGTGTTGGATTACTTTTATTGTCATTAATACCATGGGGATTGAAGAAGTTTTATAGTTTTGAATAAACTTTATAAATAAAGAATCCGATTTGCTTAACAAATCGGATTCTTTTAAATTAAAATGAAACTTCATTTATTTTGAAAGAAGAACAGCTGGCGGTGTCCATTCATTTTTAATTGTTTTTTCTTCTGGACCATAACATCTAAAGTACAGACAAAAAATACCTTTTGGGCATGGCAGCCAGTTTGCTTTTTTATCTCCAGAAGGTTCAGAATTATGAATATATATGGTAAGAGAGCCGTCACTATTATATTTTAGATCTTTATTTTTTGTACCTACAGAATAACGTTTAATTGGATTTGGTGAAAAGAAATGATGTTCGTCATACAAAGTAAGTGACCAAAAACCTTTTACAGGCGGCATTTTATCTTTTGCAAAAGTGACAGTATAAGAATTTGCTCCGTTTAATTGAGCACCTTTTGAATCCAGATCTTGATAAAAATATTTGGTTTCTGCTTTTGCATTTACCAATATATTTGATTTTGCCATAGCAGTACGAGTAAAATAATCTGTTCCAAAAGCGGCGCAGTTATCGGCAGTCGACCAATTATCGCTTAACGGAATTCCCCAATTGCGAAATTGTAATAATGGGTCAATCAATTCTTTTTCGGCTTTAAAAGCTTCTTCAACAATTGCTTTTTTTAAGGCAGGATCTTTTTTTGCAGCTTCAAGAACAGCGAGAATTTGCGCGTAGCGAGATTCTTCGCCTGGTAGGGGCGGAGCGTCTTTTAAAACTATAGGAAGTTCGTCGAAAAATTTATCCGGAAATACCCATTTGGTTTCACCAGATCCACCATCTTTTGTAGGAAAACCTAATGAAGGAAGTTTGCTCCAGTCTTGCGTTTTTTCTTTTCCGTCAAATTTATCCAAAGCATAGACATCGATTTTATTTATGATGGTTTGTACTGCTTTTTTATCTTCGGGAGTGTCATCTTGAAAAACTCTTGGAACAATAAAGGCGGTTCCGGTTTTACTGCGAAATACTTTTGTAATTCCTTTTGGAGTTTCTCCTTTCCAGTTTGGTCCAACAAGCAGATAAAACCCTGGTTTTGTGTCGTACATTTTGCCAAGCTGTGCAAAAGAATCTGTTCTTAAATCTACTACTTGATAAACCCAGAAACGATCGCCAAAGTCGGGCACTTGAACGATAACTGGAGTTTCGTCTAATGCCGCAATTGCAGCGCCATAAACCACATCTTGATTGGGACAAGCAACCCAGCGTTGTTCGGGCTGAATGTAATCATGAAGCATGGCTAAAGAGTTTAAGGGAGCAAAAGGAAGAACGCCATTCATTAAACCAACTTTCGGAGCTTGTTTGAAGGCTAAACGGCGATTATAAATGTTCTCTAAAGGCCATGCCCAGAAGTAAGCATCTCTTGCAACTTGTCTAGCATACGATTCTGTAATTTTAACTTTTATATCGGGGCCAGAAGGCAGTTTTTTTATGGTTGTAGTGTCGTTCTCTGCAGCAATTGGTTGAGCAGTATCTGTTTCTGCATTTTGTTTGCATGCTATCAAAAGAAGTACAGATAAAATGGGAAGGAGAAATTTTTTCATAGAATCAATTTATTTTTTAATACTAATTTTTACTCTTGAATGGGTAACGAATAATCAGAAAAAAGCAGAAAACAGTAGTTTTTAAGAGATACTACGATAAAATAAAAACTTGATATTTTCTTATAATGTGATAATTGACTGAAAAAAATATTGTAATATTTAGTACTAAATTTATAAATAAATTCTGAATTTTAGATAAAAAAAATCCGACCTGCTTTCGCAAATCGGATTTTATAAATTGAAAATTATATATAACTCCGTAAAGAAATCAATTCTTTACATTGTATATTTTTACAAGTGAATTACTTCGCCGTAAGCATCAGCAACAGCTTCCATAACCGCCTCGCTCATTGTTGGGTGAGGGTGGATAGATTTAAGGATTTCGTGACCAGTAGTTTCTAGTTTACGAGCTACAACTGCTTCAGCAATCATATCTGTAACACCAGCACCAATCATGTGGCATCCTAACCATTCTCCGTATTTAGCATCGAAGATTACTTTTACGAATCCGTCAGCAGCTCCAGCAGCTTTTGCTTTTCCAGAAGCTGAAAATGGGAATTTACCAATTTTTAATTCGTAACCTTTTTCTTTAGCTTGTTTTTCAGTCAAACCAACAGAAGCGATTTCTGGAGTTGCGTAAGTACAACCCGGAATGTTTCCGTAATCGATTGGATCAACGTGTAAACCTTTAATTTTCTCCACACAGTTGATTCCTTCAGCAGAAGCAACGTGAGCTAAAGCTTGACCTGGAGTAACGTCTCCAATTGCGTAGTATCCTGGAATATTAGTTTGGTTGTAAGCGTTTACTAAGATTTTATCTCTGTCAACTGCAATACCAACTTCTTCTAATCCGATGTTTTCGATGTTTGTTTTGATTCCAACTGCAGAAAGTACGATGTCAGCTTCAAGAATTTCTTCCCCTTTTGCTGTTTTTACAGTTGCTTTTACTCCGTTTCCTGAAGTATCAATTTTTTCTACAGAAGAGTTAGTCATGATTTTCACACCAGCTTTCTTCATAGAACGCTCCATTTGTTTAGAAACGTCTTCGTCTTCTACAGGAACAATGTTTGGCATAAATTCTACAATAGTAACGTCAGTTCCCATTGAGTTGTAGAAGTGAGCAAACTCAACTCCAATTGCTCCAGAACCTACAATGATCATAGATTTTGGTTGAGTTGGTAATGTCATTGCCTGACGGTATCCAATTACTTTAACACCATCTTGAGGTAAGTTTGGCAACTCACGAGAACGAGCACCAGTTGCGATGATAATGTGATCAGCGCTGTATTCTGTAACTTTATTGTCTTTATCAGTAACGTCAAGTTTTTTACCTGGTTTTAGTTTTCCAAAACCTTCAATAACGTCAATTTTGTTTTTTTTCATTAAGAATTGAACCCCTTTGCTCATTCCTTCCGCAACACCACGGCTACGTTGAACAACTGCTGGGAAATCTTTATCAAATTCAGAAACTTTCAATCCGTAGTCAGAAGCGTGTTTAAGGTAATCAAAAACTTGAGCAGATTTTAAAAGCGCTTTTGTTGGGATACATCCCCAGTTAAGGCAAACTCCACCAAGATTTTCTTTTTCTACTACAGCTACTTTAAAGCCTAATTGAGAAGCTCTAATCGCTGTTACATATCCTCCAGGACCACTTCCTAAAACAATAACGTCGTATTTCATTTTTTTTGTTTTTAGTATTAACTATCGAAAATGAAGTTTGTATTTCCGAAACTCATCTTTCGATTTCTTCTTTTGTTATTTGTGTTTGCGAATTTAAGGATTTATTTTAAATGAACACTTGAAATTTTGTTTTTAAAGAGAGAGATTTTGGTCTTTTCACAGAGATTAAATGAAAAGTTATATGAAAAGGTAAAAAAAGAATAATATCCTGCTTTTTTTTAATAAAATCACAGCAAAGTTGCTGGCGCGAAATTCTGAATCGAAGTTTACATAAACTAAAAACCACACTTTTAATTTAGTAAAAGCGTGGTTTTTAATTTTAAAATATAAATAGAATATTTACTGAATAATGATTTTTTTGACAATGTGCGCATCTTCATTTTCTAGGTAAAGATAGTAAACACCACGTGGAGCTCCTTGAAGTTTAATATGATTTTCTTCTTTTTCAGAATCTAAAAGCATCACTTTTATCAGCTTACCTGAGTTGTCGTAAATACTTGCTTTTTTCATTGAAGCATTCATTATATAAAAATCTCCATTTGAAGGATTTGGATAAATTGTCGCTTTATTGAAAACTGCATCTGGAATTCCTAAAGCACTGCATTTTGCAGTATATTCTGCTGTAGCATCTTTAGCACCAGACCAATTTGAATTAGAATAAGTTGGATCATCAACTTTAATGCAAGATAGTTGAGCGTTGTTTTTGAAATCTAAATTTACTAAAAGCTCATTGTGGCCGTTTTGTAAATTTAATTCAGATAAATTATTATTAGAAGTGTTAATATCTGTCAGATTTGGGTTTTTTGATAAATCAAGACTTGTTAACTGATTATTTGAAACGTTAAGTTTTGTCAACAAAGTATTGTTTGACAAATCCAAACTTGTCAATCCGTTTGAAGTTGAAACTGATTTTCTAACATTGATCTTCATTCCATTAACATAAAATTCTTTTAGCAATTTATTGTTTGAAACGTTCACACTTGTTAGCGGATTATTTGAAATATCCAAATAAGTTAATTGCGTATTAGCAGACAAGTCAATTGTTGTGATTGAATTTCCTGTACAAACTAATTTCTCTAAAGCTGTAAAATTTTGAAGCCCAGTTAAATCGCTGATATTAGAATTTGAAATGTCTAAAGTTTTAATGCTTGAAATGCTTGAAGTTGATACTTTTCCGTTTTTTCCGTCGGTATCAATTCCTGCAGCAATAAGGAAATCTTCAAAATTAGAATCGGTAATCAATGTAGAGTTATTACAATCGGTGCTAAAGTTTGCAGAAGAATCTTTTCTAGAAGACCATTTTTCATTTGAGTAAGCAGCATTATCAACTTGGATACAAGTTAAATCAGGATTATCTCTAAAATCTATTCTATAAATAATTAAATTAGGATCAAGTTGATAAGAATCAAATGCAGTATTGTTTCCGTTTTTTAAGTTAAGACTTTTTAATTTGTTCGATTCGCATTCCAACGAACTCAGGTTTTTATTGTTTGAAACATCCAGATTTGTAAGTTCGTTTTTAGCACAATCTAACGTTCCAAGTTTTGTATTTGCAGAAACATCTAGAGCAGTCAGTTTGTTATTGTCACAATATAGAAATTGCAAGTTTATGTTTTTAGAAACATTTAAGTCTGTTATTAGATTTGAATTACAATCAAACGAACTTAATAGAGTGTTATTTGAGACATCTATGTTTGTTAGTTTGTTTCCGTAAACCAGTAATCTTGTTAATGCCGTATTTGCAGAAACGTCTAATGTTGTCAACTTATTTGTATTACAAACTAATGTGTTCAAAGCAGTATTTTTAGAAACATTTAAAACACTGTATTGATTATTCCCAGCCCACAATTCTACTAGTTTTGTGTTGGTGCTAATATCTAAATACGCAATTTGATTTGATGTACAAGTCAATGATGTCAATTCTGTGTTTTTTGAGACACTTAGATATGCAATTGTATTATAACCAACATTCAATTTAGTTAAAGCAGTATTGTTAGAAACATCTATATAAGATATTTTGTTAGATGAACATTCTAAAGAAGTTAGATTTTTATTACTACTAACATCTAAATAGGACAATTTATTAGCTGTACAATTAAGTGAAACTAAATCAGTATTCTGATATAAATCTAAGTAAGTTACAAGATAGTTGTTGTTGCAATCTAATGTTCTTAGAGCTTTGTTTCTTGTAACGTCTAAAGCTTGTAAAGTATAATTGCCATTACATTTTAGGGAAGTTAAAGAGGTGAAAGCTTCAAGACCAGTTAAGTTTGTAATAGAGCTGTAAGAAACGTCTAAATCAGTTATTTTATCAATGCTTGAAGTTAATACTCTTCCATCTGGAGCTCCAGAATCAATTCCTAAAGCAATTAATTTTTTCTCAAAGTTGCTGTCTGGAATTGCTGTATATGAATTTGTTTGGCATTCATTAGAATAACTTGCATTTGCATCTTTCGCACTAGCCCAATTTGCATTTGAAGTCGCAGCATTATCAACCTGAATACAAGTTAAATTAGGGTTTGCTGTAAATCTTATGCTTTGAGCTGCAATTAATTGATTCTGACCATTCTTCAAATTTAAACTTCTTAAGTCACTATTGTCGCATAAAAGCCCTACCATGGCAGGATTGCTTGAAATGTCTAATGTCGTTAGTCTAGTGTAACCAGCTGATAGATAGCGTAAGGTCGGAATTTGTGAAACGTTAAGTTCTGTAATAAGATTAAGGCTTACATCTAAATTATCCAGTTTAATGTTTTTTGAAATGTCAATTGCTGTAAGTTTATTAACACTACAATTAAATGAAATTAATAAAGGATTATTCGTAACATCTAAGCTTGTAAGCTGATTGTAAGAAACGTCCAACACAATTAAATTCAAGTTTTTAGAAACATCAATACTTGTTAGTTTACCATTTCCGCCATCACCTGCGCGTCCTGTATTTCCATGGCAATACAATCTTTGCAATGCTGTAAAATCTTGTATCCCTGTTAGATCAGTAATGGTTGTATTAATTCCTAAATCTAGAGTTATTAAAGAAGAAACATTTGAAGTCAATACTTTTCCATCTGGAGTTCCAGAATCAATTCCTAAATCAATAAGCTTGTTTTCGAAATTAATATCGGGAATCAAAGTGTAAGATGAAGTAGGCTGACAATCTGTAGAATAGTTCGCTGTAACATCTTTTGCACTAGCCCAATTTGCATTTGAAGTTGCAGTATTATCAACCTGAATACAAGTTAAATTTGGGTTTGCTGTAAATCTTATGCTTTGAGGTGAAATTAATTGATTCTGACCATTTTTCAAATTTAGACTTCTTAAATCACTATTGTTACAAATTAGCCCTACTAGTTTAGGATTTTGTGAAAGGTCTAATGCTGTTAGTCTGGTAAAATCAGTTGATAAATAGCGTAAAGTTGGGATTTGTGAGACCTTAAGTTCTGTAATCAAATTGCTGTTTACATCTAAATTATCCAGTTTAATATTTTTTGAAACGTCAATTGCTGTAAGTTTATTAACCTGACAATTTAATGAAATCAATAGCGGATTGTTGGAAACATTTAAACTTGTAAGCTGATTGTATGAAATGTCCAATACAGTTAAATTCACGTTTTTTGAAACATCAATGTTCGTTAGTTTACCATTTCCGCCATCACCTGCGCGTCCGGTATTTCCATGACAATGTAATCTTTGCAATGCTGTAAAATCTTGGATTCCTGTCAGATCAGTAATGGTTGTATTGGTTCCGAAATCTAATATTGTTACAGAAGAGATATTAGAAGTCAATACTTTTCCATCTGGAGTTCCAGAATCTATTCCTAAATCAATAAGTTTATTTTCGAAATTAATATCGGGAATCAAAGTGTAAGATGAAAATGATTGGCAGTCTGATGAATAGTTTGCTGTAGCATCTTTTGCACTAGCCCAATTTGAAGTTGAAGTTGCAGCATTATCAACCTGAATGCAAGTTAAATTAGGGTTCACTTTAAAGCTAATGCTTTGAGGAACAATTAATCCATTTTGGCCATTTTTTAAATTTACACTTCTTAAATCGCTATTGTTAGAAAACACGCCTACAAGAGCGGTATTGCTTGAAAGATCTAATGCTGTTAATTTGGTATTATCAGTTGATAAATAGCGTAAAGTAGGAATTTTTGAAACGTCAAGCTCTGTAATAAGGTTGTGACTTACACTTAAATTGTCTAGTTTAACGTTCTTAGAAATATCAAGTGTTGTGAATTTATTAACTTGACAATTTAACGAAATCAATAGGGGATTGTTCGTAACATCTAAACTCGCAAGTTGATTGTACGAAACATCAAGAACAGTTAGATTAACATTTTTAGAAACATCAATAGTTTTTAGTTTACCATTTCCTCCATCACCTAAACGTCCTGTATTTCCATGGCAATATAATCTTTGTAACGCTGTAAAATCTTGTATCCCTGTTAGATCAGTAATGGTTGTATTGACACCGAAATCTAATTGTGATACAAGAGAAACTCTTGAAGTCAAAACCATTCCGTCTGGGGTTCCAGAGTCAATTCCTAAAGAAATAAGTTTGTTCTCGAAATTGATATCGGGAATCAAAGTATAACTAGGACAAGTTGTAGCATAACTTGCAGTAGCATCTTTTGCATTTGGCCACTTTGAATTGGAATAACTCACATCATCTACCTGTATGCAAGTCAGTTTTGGATTGTTTGTACAAAAGTTCTGACCAAGATTTATTGATGTATTGTTTCCGTTTTTTAGATTTAAGCTTACAAGTTTGTTTGACGACACATCAATATTTCGGAGTTCTCTTATTTTTGAAGCATCTATTAAGGTGATTTCGTTATTTGCACAAAACAAATGCATCAAACCACTATTTTTAGTAACATCAAGCACATTTTTTATCTTATTGTTAGTACAATTAAGAAAAATAAGGAAAGGATTGTTAGTTAAGTTTAATGAACCAATTAAGTTGTCAGAACAGTAAAGTTTGCTCAGTTCTGGATTTTTAGATGTATTTAAAGCAGTTAATTGATTTTGAAAACAAGATAAATCCATTAAAGCTGTGTTCTTAGAAACATCTAAAGAGCTTAATTGATTGGTGTAACAATCTAACGTTCGAAGGGATTTAAGTTGCGTAACATCCAGACTTTTTATTTGATTGGCATAACAAGACAAAGTAACCAGTTTAGTATTTTGACTAACATTTAAAGCGGTTAATTCGTTGTAAGCACATTTTAAGGTCTGAAGATTAACAAAATCCTGAATTCCTGTAAGATCTTTGATTGAAGAAGAACTTACATCTAAAGAAGTAATAGATGAAATGTTCGAAGTTGGTACTTGTCCGTCTAGGACTGTGTCCAAACCAAGTGAAATTAGTTTTGATTCAAATTTTGGATCTGGAATTAAAGTGTTTTGTGAAAAAGAGGATAAAGTAATAAAAGACAATAAAATAAGTAATTTTCTCTTCATAAAAGTATCTTTGGATTTGGTATGCAAGTTTACGATTATTAAAATTATTTGATCATATTATTCTGCCTTTTTAGAATTATTTTTTTAATATTTTAAAAGAAAATAAATATAAAAGTTAAAATTTATAGTTTTATCTGAATTCATAGAAGTTCGTTCAAACAAGAAGGAGCTTCCAATTATTGGAAGCTCCTTCTTGTTTGAATAATATAATATATTTTTGAATGATTAAATCTTCACATGTCCCCAGTTTTCTCCACTGGCAATTCTCCTGATTTGCATTTCGCTTACGCCAAATTGTTTTGCAATCATTTTAAGACGTGTTTTTTGTTCAGGTCTTGCCAGGATTTTTTTAATTAACATCACTTTAGTTGTAGTCAATTTTCGTCCGTCGGCTTTAAGATTGTGTTCAATTAAATTCTTTTTAGCCTGAATTACGCGCGGACTCTTACGGCTGTGCGCCATCATTTCTTGTTTGGTTGCCCAGCGAAGATTCCTTGCGTCATCATTTGCTCTGTTGTAATCCAAATGCAGAACATACGTTTGTTCTTCAGAATCTTTTGGGATAAAATATTGGGCAACTAATTTATACAAGAAGAGGTATTTGTTTACGATTTTATCGTCTTTTTTAACCTTAAAACGGAAAGTTGGATATCCGTCGCTTAAACCTCCTTTTAAAATGCGTCCATTTTCAATTTCGTCTGTAAAACTTATTAAACGACCTCTGTTTGAAATGGCGTATCTTAATTGTAATGAGGCATTTACTTCTATTTCTTTGAATTTCTCATCAGGATAAAATCTATTTTGTGGCATTTTCTTTTACATTTGATTTCTATACTCTCAAAGATAAAGAATAAACAAAAAAATCCTGCTATCTAACTGATTGGGAAAGAGTAATTTTATGATTTCTATAACGCTAATTTAACGTTTTAAAGCGTTTATAATAGTTTTTAGTCGGATTTTAAATCACAATTTAGGAATACTGCAGTTTTTTAATTTAAGAAACAAACGTCAATTTATAGCTAAATAATTATTAATTTATTGGTTTTGCGAATGCTTAAATTATGAATTCCTTTTTTTGATGATACAATAGTATCAAATTCGGTTGGGATTCACATTCAGAATCAATTCTCAAACTATATTAAAAACAAAAGGGTTTGACTTTTTAAAGTCAAACCCTTTTATTGTAATAAGTGTGTATTGAAAGCTATTTTTAAAATGCAATCAATAGAATTTTATTTTTTAATAAATTGATTAAATTATGGACATGGAAATCTTATAACTGCATGTATAGTGCTTTCTTTTTGAATGTTATAATCAGATAATGTTCTTCCGTCTTCAAGTTGTTTTCCTGCAAATATTAATCTTATGCACTCAGGTCTAATTCCTTCCTTATCAAATATTTTTGCTTTAACATTATCAATAGTGTCAGAGCTTTCCATCTCAATAGTTATAACTCTTCCACCCAGAACGTTTATAAAAATTTGCATTGAGAATGCATTAGCCGAAAAGACTAAAAAGAAAACGAGAAAAAGTAATTTTTTTTTCATAAGTATTTTTTAAAAATGATTTATTTATTCATCAAACATACTTATTTATTTGTAAGAATACAATTAAAATTATTGAGTTTGTGTTAAATTCATTTTCACTAAATATAATGAATAATTGTGTTTTTAGTGTTTAAATATTTGTAAGGCTTTAAAAATTAAAGATGTAGGTGATTTCTCTAAGCTAGTTAGCTACTGAAAATTGCGAATCATACAAGTTTTTATAATAACCATCAGTTTTATGCAATAATTCCTGATGCGTTCCTTGTTCCACAATTAAACCCTTATCCATTACCACAATTTTATCAGCATTTACAATTGTTGCTAGTCTGTGCGCTATAATTATCGAAGTTCTTCCTTTTGTAATCGTTTCTGTCGCACGCTGAATCATTTCTTCAGAATAGGTATCGATAGAAGAAGTCGCTTCGTCCAAAATCAAAATACTTGGATTGCTTACATAAGAACGTAAAAAGGCAATCAGCTGGCGCTGTCCAGACGAAAGCATAACCCCGCGCTCTTTTACATCAAAATCATAATTGTCTGGTAGATTCATAATAAAATCATGAACACCAATTTTCTTTGCAGCATCAATTACTTTGTCTCGAGTAATTTCTGGATTGTGCAAAGTAATATTGTTATAAATCGTATCGGCAAACAAAAACACATCTTGCAAAACGACAGCAATTTGTTTTCTTAAAGAAGCCAAAGTGTAGTTTTCGATATTTTCTCCGTCAATGCAGATTGTCCCGCTATTGATTTCGTAAAAACGATTCAACAGATTAATAATCGTAGATTTTCCTGCTCCTGTAGAACCCACAATAGCAATAGTTTGTCCGGCAGAAACAGATAAATCGATTCCTTTTATGACTTCTTCTTCTGGAATGTAGCTGAAACGAACGTCTTTAAAATCAATTCTTCCATCAAAAACGGGTGCTTCAATTGTTCCGGTATCTTGAATGTGATCTTGTGTATCGATAATATCAAAAACACGATTGGCAGCAATCATTCCTAATTGCATCTCGTTAAATTTATCCGCAATTTGTCTCAACGGATTAAATAGCATTCCGATAAACATTGTATATGAAAATAAATCTCCAAAAGTCGTAAAATGATCTCCGTTTAAAATTCTGAAACCGCCGTAAACCACAACCAAACCTAAAGTTATTGACGAAATAATATCGGCAATAGGGAAGAAGATCGAGTTGTATAAAATAGTCTTAATCCAAGCAACTCTATGTTTATTGTTGATTTCTTTAAAGTTTTCGGCTTCGATTTTTTCACGGTTAAAAAGCTGAACGATTTTCATTCCTGTCACACGTTCCTGCACAAACGAGTTCATGTTGGCAATCTGAGTTCTTACTTCCTCAAAAGCCACTTGCATTTTGCGTTGGAAAATTCTAGTTATATAAACTAAAATAGGCATTGCAATCACGACAATCCAAGTCAGTTTCCAGTTCATGTAAAACATAAAAATAAGGACTACAACCATTTTCATCAAATCGCTTATAATCATAAATAAACCTTGACTGAAAATACGGGCAATCGACTCAATATCTGAAACGGCACGCGTAACCAACTGTCCAACTGGAACTAAATCAAAATATTTCATTCTGAAACTCAAAATGTGCTTAAAAAGCTTAGTTCGAATGTCTTTTACAATATCCTGCCCAAGCCAGTTTGCCCAATAAACAAAATAGAATTGAGAAAAAACTTCCATCAGTAAAACTACTCCCATCAAAACGATGTACATCAGCAATCCCATTTTGTCATGGGTTTTGATGTAGCCATCGACCGTTTCTTTAAGTAAATAAGGACGAAGTGCTGCGAAAATTGATAGTGAAATGGCAAATATGATTACGCCATAATATCGCCATTTATAAGGACGCGTATATTTTAAAATTCTTTTGAATAATCCAGTATCGAATGCTTTTGCTTTCATCTTTTTAAGCTTTAAGCTTTAGGCTTTAGGCTTAGGCAAAAGTTTGGAGCTTATTGCCTGAAGCTTATAGCTTTTAGCTATAAATAATCGTAATCTATTTTGGTTAAATATAAACCATGTGCGGGAACCGAAAATCCTGCTTTTTCTCTGCTTTTGCTGGCAATGATGTTTTCGAAGTCCGTTAAAGTGATTTTCTTTAAACCGATATTAATCAAAGTGCCGACAATTGCGCGAACCATATTTCTTAAAAATCGATTTGCTGAAATGGTGAAAATCAGTTTTCCATTTTCTTGTTTCCAGTATGCCTCAAAAATCGTGCAATCAAATGTGTTTACGTCAGTATTAACTTTTGAAAAACATTGGAAATCGGTATGTTTCAATAATAACTGAGCAGCTTCATTCATTAAACTAACATCCAGTTTTTGTGTAACATACCAGCTCAATTCCTGTAAAAACGGATTTTTCAATGTATTAATATGATATTCGTAAGTTCGTTTTGTAGCATCAAATCTACAATGTGCTTCGTCGTGAACTAAGATAATATTAAAAATAGCAATGTCTTTTGGTAAATACGAATTCAGTTTATGAATTAAAACCGGAATATCTAAGGTTTTTTCTGTGTCAAAATGACCGTACATTTCACTCGCATGAACACCAGCATCGGTTCTCCCAGCGCCCATAATGCTAATAGTTTCATTTAATAAAACTGAAAAAGCCTTGTTTAAAGTTTCTTGAATTGAAGAAGCATTCGGCTGTATTTGCCAGCCATGATAGTGTGTTCCGTTATAAGCGAATTGAATAAAATATCTCACAATTGAGGGTCAAAGGTTCAGAGGTACAAAGGTACAAAGGTTTTTTTAAAGATGACTTTTAAAAGGTGCAAAGGTTCAAAGGAGAAGAGATTTGAAATTTTTCAATATGTTTAATAATGTAGATACGATGCGGTGCGGTGCCTCTAACGCTAGATTAGCTAATAATAAATATCAAGATTGTATTTTAGTATTTAGAGAAAAAACCTTTGTACCTTTGTACCTCTGAACCTTTTGAACCTCCAAAAAATTGACTAAAATCCTCCTTCTCTCAGATACTCACAGCCACATCGACGATACAATTTTAAAATATGTTGCTCAGGCAGATGAAGTGTGGCATGCTGGAGATATTGGAGATTTAGCAGTTACAGATGCCATTAAAAAGCTAAAACCCTTAAGAGCAGTTTACGGAAATATTGACGATGCAAAAGCAAGATTAGAATTTCCGCTAAATAACCGATTTTCATGCGAAAATGTTTCAGTTTGGATTACACATATCGGTGGTTATCCAGGCAAATACAATCAAAATGTTAGGGAAGAATTGGCTTCGAATCCGCCCAAACTGTTTATTTGCGGACACTCGCATATTTTGAAAGTCATCTTCGATAAAAAGAATAATTTACTGCACATGAATCCGGGCGCGGCTGGGAAAAGCGGATTTCATAAAGTGAGAACCATGCTTCGATTTGTAATTGATGAGGATAAAATCAAAGATTTGGAAATTATCGAAATAGGAGCGAAGTAATCTAATGAAGAAGAGGAATCTCAATTTTTATTTTAGTTCCTTGATTTTCTTTTGAAATGATAGACAAAGTCCCTTTGTATTTTTTAATTCGAGCTCTAATTCTGTTTAAGCCAAACCCCTCAGCATCTTTTAATTTCTGAGTTTTAAAACCAATCCCGTCATCGTAAATTCTTAGGATTAATTGATTTTCTTTTTCGGTCAAAGAAAGTTTTGCTTTTTTTGCATTACTGTGTTTGGTAATGTTGCTAAATAATTCGCTGATAATAAAATAGATTTTCATTTCGAATTTTTCAACATATCTTTTGTTAGTAGGAATTGAGCTTGAAAATTCAAAATCTATAGCAGAATTAGAGTTTTTTTCACATAAATCTTCCAAGGCATAAATTAATCCAAAACGAACCAAAAGTGTCGGCACAAGATCGTGAGACATGTCGCGTAAAAGTTCATGCGCTTCCGACAGAATAGCTTTTGCTTTTTGTATTTCATCCGATTTTATATCGTTTTGTGCTGTAAAAGTATTTAAATGTAATCCTGCAGAAGACAATAGGGAATTAATATTGTCGTGCAGAAAAGAAGCAATTTTTTTATGCTCAATTTCTTGAGAATCAATACCTGAATTGATAATGTTTAGAAGGATTTTTTGTTTAGTGTCTTTTCGTTTTATTTTCTGTTTTAATTTATTGTTTTGGTATAAAAAGTAAAGCAAAAGAAAAATAATGACAGTAAGTATAATTGATAAACTGACGATTTTTTTGTTTCGTAATTGTTCTGATGTCCTGAGATTTAGATTTGTAGTTTTGCTCTTAGTTTCAGTTTGCGGAACTTTTATCGTGTCATTATGCTTTGCGACGCTAATTCCTTCAATAGCAAAAAGCAAAAGCAGTGATATAAGGAGTTTGAATCGAAACATGAAAGCAATTTTAAGGATTAATCAAATTGTTTTTGAGGGCATATTTTACCAAACCTATTGTGCTTTTGACATTAAGCTTTTTCATGATGTTTTTACGATGCGTTTCGACAGTATGCGAACTAATAAAAAGCTTTTCGCTGATTTCTTTCCCGCTGTATTCTAGCGCAATTAAAATAATGATTTCAATCTCGCGTGGACTTAAAATCGGATTTTCTATAATTACATTCGGGTTCAGTTTCGGATTGTCTCTGAAGGTGTTGAAAATCTTTTCTCTAACGGCATCGCTAAAGTATTCCTCCCCCTGATAAACAGCTTCCACAGCTTCGATAATATTTTCGCCAGCGCAATTTTTTGTCAAATAACCTTTTGCGCCCAATTTCATTACTTCTTTAATGATTTTTAGGTCGTCATAACTAGATAAAATAATGACTTTGCAAGACAGTTGTTTTTCGTTAAATTCTTTGAGTGTTTCAATGCCGTCTTTCTTCGGCATGCTTATGTCTAAAATTAGGACATCGGCTTTGTCTTTTATCACATCATCATAAACTGTGGTGCCGTCAAGCGAACTTCCCACAACATCAAAGTTTGAAACAGTTTGAAGCAAGTTTGATAAGCCATCAATTAAAACTTGATGATCGTCTGCAAGATATATTTTTATTTTAGAAGTCATTTTAGAGAAACCAATTAAACGGTAAAAATATAAAAAATATCTTACAATAGTTTCGTTTTAGGCATAAAAAAAACCCGAATAAGAATCCGGGTTTTTCTTCGCACAAATAAACTAAGTTTATAGGTTTACCTCAAACGATCAACAGATTTTACAAGATCTTCATCCTTTTTGATGGCCTTATTAGCTAAAACTAATAACACGATAGCAACAATCGGCATGAACATCCCAATACCTTTCTCAGAGACCTCAGCCTCTCCAGATAAATTTAGTGATCGATATACAAATAATCCTAATAAAATTAAATTTAATATTATATTAAGTCTGTTTAATACAAACTGATTTTGTCTCTTTTTAAATGAAATTATACTGATTATACTAAGCATAGTTGTTAAGCCTAATAAAACGGCATAAAGTTGGTCCTGCATAAAAAAGAATGGCTTTCCTGCACTAGTTGTCCAAAGCGGAACAAAAAGCATTAAAATGCCAGTTGCAGCAAAAGCTAGAAATAAATATACAGTCTGAATTCTTTGTATCATGGTCAAAAATTGTTTTACAAAAATATATTTTCTTTTTTTAAAATACTATTGTATGATAAAATTTTATTCGTATTATTGCATCATAATACCGTAAGCACTTCATACTGCGGTCAATTCAAATTAATTATCTACCTATTCTTTTTACAGTATTTCCTTTAAAATAATTAAATTCATAGAACATTCATGTTTGATATTTCTGCATTAAAAGAAATGAAGCTTGCTGAGCTTCAAGAAATAGCTAAGTTAGCTAAAACAATAAAGATTACCGGTGTCAAGAAAGAGACTTTAATTAGTCAGATTTTAGCACACCAAGAGAGCGCTAATGCTCCGGCTCAAGCACCTCAAGCAGAAGTAGTTTCTGATGCTAAAGATGAAAAGCCAAAACGCGCTAGAATTGCACCAGTAAAACCAAAAGCAGCTAATACAAAAAATGCTCCCGTTTTAGAATTTGATAAAGTAGAGGAAACTGTTCAAAAAAACGAGACTGCAGAAACAGTTCAGCCAATTGCAGAAACGGCAACTGAAGCAGTACAGGAAAATAAAGCAGCAGCCGAAAAAAAGGAGCCTAAAGGTGGAAAATTCAATAAACAGGCCTATGAGAAAAAAGTAGCCCTGAAAAAAGAAAAAGAAGCAGTTACTACTGAGGAAGTTGCAGAATCGGCTCCATCAGAACCAATTATTTCTGAGCCAACAGCCGAAACAGCTGAAAAAACTCCACAAACTGCTCCTGCAAAAAAGATCAATCCGAATCAGAATAAAAATCAGAACCAGAACCAAAACCCGAATCAAAATCAAAATCAGAGCGGGAATGGCAATGGAAACGGAAATCACAACAACCAAAACCCTAATCACAAGAATAAAAAGAACAATAATAACTTCAGAGATTCAGATTTTGAATTTGACGGAATTATTGAAAGTGAAGGTGTTTTAGAAATGATGCCAGACGGTTACGGATTTTTACGTTCATCAGATTATAATTATTTAGCTTCTCCAGATGATATTTATTTATCAACTTCACAAATCAGATTATTTGGTTTAAAAACTGGAGACACCGTAAAAGGAGTGGTTCGTCCGCCAAAAGAAGGTGAGAAGTTTTTCCCATTGGTTCGTGTATTAAAAATTAATGGTCACGATCCGCAAGTTGTTCGCGATAGAGTTTCTTTTGAACACTTGACCCCAGTTTTTCCTTCAGAAAAATTCAAACTAGCCGAAAAAGGCAGTTCTATTTCAACAAGAATTATAGATTTGTTTTCACCAATAGGTAAAGGTCAGCGTGGTATGATCGTTGCTCAGCCTAAAACAGGTAAAACAATGCTTCTTAAAGATATTGCAAACGCAATTGCTGCCAACCATCCTGAAGTTTATTTGATTGTTCTTCTTATTGATGAGCGTCCTGAGGAGGTTACAGATATGCAAAGAAGTGTTCGTGGTGAGGTTATCGCTTCAACTTTCGACAGAGAGCCACAAGAACACGTAAAAATTGCAAACATTGTATTGGAAAAAGCAAAACGTTTGGTAGAATGCGGTCACGATGTTGTGATTTTATTAGATTCGATTACGCGTTTAGCTAGAGCTTACAATACGGTTCAGCCTGCATCAGGAAAAGTATTAAGTGGAGGTGTTGATGCGAATGCATTACAAAAACCAAAACGTTTCTTTGGAGCGGCTAGAAATGTAGAAAACGGAGGTTCTTTAAGTATCATCGCAACTGCATTGACAGAAACTGGTTCTAAAATGGACGAAGTTATCTTCGAAGAATTTAAAGGAACGGGTAACATGGAGTTACAATTAGATCGTAAGATAGCTAATAAACGTATTTTCCCTGCAATCGACCTTACTTCATCTAGTACACGTCGTGACGATTTATTATTGGATGAGAAAACATTACAAAGAATGTGGATCATGCGTAAATATCTATCAGATATGAACCCAGTAGAATCTATGGACTTCGTAAATGATCGTTTCAAGAAAACGAAGAATAACGAAGAGTTTTTGATTTCTATGAATGATTAATTTAAAGGAACAAAGGCTCAGAGGTACAAAGTGACAAAGGTTTTGTCTTTGAGTTTAAAAATATAAATGCAATAAAAAAGGATGAGTTTTAGACTGCACCCAAAAGTTTAGACGAATTTATAATTAAATTTGATAATAATGAGCTCGATATTGTATCGGGCTCATTCCTTTTAGATTAAGTTTTATTCTGTCATTATTGTAATATTCTATATATTCGATTATTTCCTGTTTTAATTGAGTAACGGAATTGAATTTTTTAAGGTAAAAAAGTTCTGATTTCAATATTCCGAAGAAGTTTTCAATTATTGCGTTGTCAAGACAATTACCTCTTCTAGACATACTTTGCTTAATTCCCTTTTGTTTTAATAAGTGCTGATATTGTTTCATTTGGTACTGCCATCCCTGATCTGAATGCAATATTAAATTAGTCTTATCGGGTATTCTTTCAAAAGATTTTTCAAGCATGGATGCAATTTGATTAAAAACTGGCCTTTCAGATAAATCATAACTGATAATTTCTCCATTAAATAAATCAATTATTGGAGAGAGATATAACTTTTTTCCGGATACATTAAATTCTGTGACATCTGTAGCCCATTTTTGATTAGGCTTTTCTGCCTTAAAATTACGCTTTAATATATTTGGAGCTATTTTCCCATGCTCTCCTTTATATGATTTATATTTTTTAACTCTTATTAAGCTTTTTAAGCCTAAAAGCTTCATTAATCTGAGTACAGTTTTATGATTAATTAAAACGCCTTTATTTTTTATTTCTAAAGTAATGCGCCTGTAGCCAAACCTGCCTTTATGCTGATGGTAAATCTGCTGAATGAGTAATTTTATATCTCTATATTTATCAATTATATGATATTTTTTTTCATAGTAATAATAACTGCTTCGTGCCATATTCATATGGCCCAGCATGATGCCCAGGTCATAATCATGCCTTAATTCTATTATGGCTTGCGCTTTAAATTCTTGATTTCGTCGGCTTGAACTAAGGCATTGAACTTTTTTAAAAGAGCATTTTCACATCTTAATGATTCTATCTCAAGTAAAAGTTCTTCTTCTCTAGTGAGAGGTTTAGCGGATTTCTTTTTGGCTCTTTTGAAAGTCATAGGCTTAGGTCTTCCTTTAGGTTTATTCTGTAAGCCTAAAACTCCTAGTTTTTGATAATTCTTCTGCCATTGAATGATAACGGAACTACTGGGAATATTAAACTCAACACAAGCTTCTTCCAAAGATAGTGACTTATCTATAATTCCCTGCAATACATTTTGTTTGAAATCAACAGAATAGTGTTGATTCTTTCTAGGTAAAAGCCCTTCTTTACCAACCTTTTTGTAAAAACTAATCCATTTGCAGAGATTTGATATTCTTAAATTTTTCTCTTTTGCAACTGAATTAATTGAATAATTCTTTTTTAAAACTTCATTGACACAAAGAAGCTTAAATTCATAACTGTATTTGACTTTTCTTTCCATAAAAATGCCCCCAAATAGTATCTAACTTTTTTGGGGCAGTTCATTTTAACTCATCCTTTTTTATTGCTAAAGAAAAGATTAGAAGCCTTTATCACTTTGTACCTCTGAACCTTTAACTATTTCTTATCAACTACAGGTCTATTCTCTCTATTTGCCAATTCCCAAGCTACAACAAAAGCAAGTTGAGTTCTTTTTGTTAAAGCATCATATTCGATTTTTTGAGGCTCGTCGCCTTTTCCGTGGTAATCTTCGTGAACTCCGTTGAAGAAGAAAACAGCTGGAATACCATGTTTTGCGAAGTTATAGTGGTCAGAACGCTCATAGAAATGGTTTGGATCTTTTGGATCATTAAATTTAAAATCTAAGTCCATTTTGATGAATTTCTCATTTTGAGCTACAACAGCATTGTGTAAATCAGATGATAATCTGTCAGCACCAATTACATATACATAATTGTTTGTGTTTGCATGCTCCACATCGCGACGTCCGATCATATCGATATTGATGTCTGCAATTGTGTTTGCGACTGGAAACAAAGGATTTTCAGAATAATAACGCGATCCGTGTAAACCGTGTTCTTCACCAGTTACGTGCAAGAACAAAATAGAACGTTTTGGTCCGTGTCCTTGTTTTTTTGCTTTCGCGAAAGCTTTAGCCATTTCCATAACCGCTACAGTTCCAGAACCATCATCATCAGCTCCATTGTAAACTTCGCCATCTTTAATTCCAACGTGATCGTAGTGAGCAGAAATTACCAAAACTTCCTCTGGTTTTTCAGAACCTTCAATGTAAGCCCAGATATTTTCTGAATCAGGTAAATTTTGATTACGTTTTGCGTTCATAAATGCAGCAGGAACAGGCTGATAGTAATCTGACGCTCCTTTTGGAAAAGATATTCCATTTTTTTTGTATTGCTCAATCATATAAAGACCCGCTTTTTTCTGTCCTTTAGAACCAGTTTCGCGACCTTCCATTTCATCAGAAGCAACAGTATAAAGCATTGTTTTAAGATCTTTTTCGCTGATCGCCTTAATATATTTTGAAGGATCCGAATTGTCTTTCGATGCGGTTGACTGCGTAGTTTTACAAGAATACGCAGTAACAATTAAAAATAAAATGAGTAATTTTTTCATTCTAAATAGTTAGTGTAAATTAATAAATGTGTAAAGAACGTAAAGGGTCAGTAAAAATAGAATAAAAAGTGAGTTTATTACAAAGAGTATAGCGCTTTTAACAAATGACACAATTCTAGACTCGCCATAAAAACGATGATGTGCAGGATAAAAATAGTAACACATCCAGATGGTTCCGACAGAATTTGTAATTCCCGAAATTAAAGACAACGGACTATTTTCGCCAAATGAGCCAATAATCCTGTCTATGATAAACATAAGGAGGAAAATCAATAAGAGAAAGGAGAAATAATGGAGCGTAAAAATTCCGTGATCAAAATAATACCATTTCTTTTTGTTGTGAAAAAGCCACAAGAAAAAAGCGAAAAATGGCATAATAATGAATAGGATTTTTGGAAGATTGTGAAAGAAAGATTCTATGAATTTTATAATTATTTCCTTTTTAGTATATTTTTCAGTTACATGGACGGCTTTTTCATAAAACCAGTACGACGTGCTATTTAACTTTTCACTTTGCTTTCCATATTTCTGAATGGAATCAATTTCTTTCATTGTTTTCAATTGAAAATAGGACTTGTCTACTACTTTAGATTTTAAATAGGATTTCTCATTCCAGTTTTTCTTTTCTTGAGTGACTGCTATTTCAAAATTAGACGTTATTTCCTTGTCGCTTTTCGCTAGATCCTCTGTTAAATTACTTGGAAATAGCGCAATTAAAAGAAAGGTGACAAAACTAATGAAGATATAAAGACGAACAGGAGCCAGATAAGACAATCTTTTTCCTGAAAGATATTCTTTAGTAAGTGTTGAAGGCTTAAAAAGAAGGTTTTTTATGGTTTTCCAAAAAGCATTTTCGTAATGCGTTAAGTCTTCAAAAAAGTGAATAAAGAGATGGTGAAAAGTTTTTCTGCTGTCGCTATTTTCTTGTCCGCAGTTGGGGCAGAATTTCTGATCCACAACGTGCCTGCAATTTAAGCATGTTTTATCTTCTCTAATTTTACTATGTGACATTGGTTTATGTTATGATTTTATTTTTGGTGGGTGTTAATATGATATTATTTTTTTAAGACTTCATTTAAAAAAAGCTGTAAATGCTCAAAAGATCTTTTTGCTGCAACGGCATTATAAGCTGCGCCTTTAGAATTGTCATTTCCAGCTTCTGGATTTGTAAAGGAGTGAACAGAATTTGCGTAATAAATCATTTGCCAATCGGCTTTTGAGTCGCGCATTTCTTGTTGGAAGGAAGCAATTTCGTCTTTAGAAACAAACGGATCGTCAGCACCGTGACAGATTAAAACTTTTGTATTGATAGCTTCTGTTTTTCTGTTGGCATCTTTTCCTAAACCGCCATGAAAAGAAGCGATTCCTTTTACATTCAAATGTCCGCGGGCAGCTTCTAGAACTCCAGTTCCGCCAAAACAATAGCCAATCGCTACAATATTATCTGCATTTGCTCCCGATTTTACCAATTCTTTCAAAGCAGCATCAATACGTTTTTGATACGCTTCGAAGTTAGTTTTATAAAAACCAGCTTGTTTTCCAGCTTCACCAGTATTTTTAGGATAGTTTCCTTCGCCATAGATATCAGCGATAAAAACGTTGTAACCTAGTTTTGATAATTCTTCTGCAATTCCTTTAGAAGCATTGTCAATTCCCAGCCAAGCGGGCAAAAGCAAGATTCCAGGATTATTACTGCTTTTTTTAGCAGATTTAATAAATAACCCATTTAGCTGTTGGCTTCCTTCGGTATATTTTACGGGTTTTAACTGCGCATTCATAAGATTAGAGATTAAGATTGCACTGAATAAAATGATTATAGAGTTTTTCATGATTTTATCAATTTTTAACAAATATCAGAAATATTATGTTACAAAAAAACCTCACAACTAAATTCTTGTGAGGTTTGTAACGAATATTGTGAAAGAATGTTTTTTCTCTTTTATAAGGATATGTTTCGTTTAAAAGCGCACCCCAGTTCTACGATAGAATCGGTTTTGGCAATGCCTGGAATACCATCGATTTTTTCGTAAAGAATGCGTCGCATGTGTTCGTGATTTTTGGCAATGATTTTAATGTAAAGTGTAAATGAACCTGTTACATAATAACATTCTGTGATTTCTGGTATTTCTTTCAGCGCTTCAATAATACGATCAGAATCAGAATCTTTATTTAGTGTAATTCCAGTAAAAGAAGCCCAATCATAACCTATTTTCTTTTCTTGAATAATAGGTTTGATGCCTCCAATTACACCTTGTTCAATCATTCTGTTAATACGCTGATGCACCATCGTATTTGATATTTTTAAATTAGCTGCGATTGCAGAAAAAGCCATTCTTCCGTCTTTTTCTAATTCCTTAATAATGCTAATATCAAATTCATCTAATAATTCCATGCAGTAAAAAATCTTTTAAAATTTGCGTTTTTGTGATTTATAAAAGTAATTATTTTTTTTAATAAACATTCATAAATAATGTCTCTCTTCAATAAAATTTATTTTTTT
The DNA here is from genome assembly GCF_056824315.1 of Flavobacterium sp. B167r. Lineage (NCBI taxonomy): Bacteria > Pseudomonadati > Bacteroidota > Flavobacteriia > Flavobacteriales > Flavobacteriaceae > Flavobacterium > Flavobacterium sp. B167r. The sequence goes on along the minus strand of NZ_CP124859.1, from coordinate 4,928,075 downwards.
ATGATTGAAAAATATATTTTTTGACTTATTTTTTGTTATTTATAAGTCAAAATTTAATTTTAAATCCCTTTTTTAATTTAATTTTGATATTTTTGTAGAAATAAAAGCATATTATGATAAGTACAGAAAAAACACTTTCGTCAAAATCTGAAGTTTTGATTGAAAAAGAAAACAAATATGGAGCTCATAATTACCACCCGCTTCCTGTAGTTTTAGAACGCGGAGAAGGCGTATATGTTTGGGATGTGGACGGAAAGAAATATTACGATTTTTTATCTGCTTATTCTGCAGTAAATCAAGGTCATTGCCATCCGAAAATTGTGAATGCAATGGTAGAGCAAGCGCAAAAACTGACTTTGACTTCTCGTGCTTTTTACAATGATAAATTAGGAGATTACGAAGAATATGTAACCAAATATTTTGGTTTTGATAAAGTTCTTCCAATGAATACTGGAGCCGAAGCGGTAGAAACTGCTTTGAAAATTTCTAGAAAATGGGCCTACGAAGTAAAAGGAATTCCAGAAAATCAAGCGCAGATTATTGTTTGCGAGAATAATTTTCACGGAAGAACGACTACAATTATTTCATTTTCAAATGATGAAACGGCACGTAAAAACTTCGGACCATTTACAGATGGTTTCATTAAAATTGAATACGACAATCTTGAAGCGCTTGAAAACGCTTTAAATTCATCAAAAAATATCGCTGGATTTTTAGTTGAGCCAATTCAAGGAGAAGCTGGAGTTTATGTTCCTTCTGAAGGTTATTTAGCGAAAGCGAAAGCTCTTTGCGAAAAGCATAATGTATTATTTATTGCTGATGAAGTTCAAACAGGAATTGCAAGAACAGGGAAATTATTAGCCGTTCATCACGAAAATGTACAGCCAGATGTTTTAATTTTAGGAAAAGCAATTTCTGGCGGAGTGTATCCAGTTTCTGCTGTTTTATGTAATGATGAAATCATGAACGTAATTAAACCAGGACAGCACGGATCTACTTTTGGAGGAAATCCAGTTGCGGCGGCTGTTGCGATTGCAGCTCTTGATGTTATTAAAGACGAAAAACTGGCTGAAAATGCGGAGCGTCTTGGAATCATTTTAAGAAAAGGATTAAACGACATTGCTGCTAAAAATGATTTGATTACGCTGGTACGCGGAAAAGGTCTATTGAACGCAATTGTAATCAATACAGATGAAGAATCTGATCTAGCTTGGGAAATCTGCTTGAAATTTAGAGACAACGGATTATTAGCAAAACCAACGCACGGAAACAAAATCAGATTGGCGCCGCCTTTGGTAATGACGGAAGAACAAATTCAAGAATGTTTGGAGATTATCGAGAAATCTTTGAATGATTTTAGAAAATAAAATAATACTTGGGGAACAAAATAAAAAAGCAGCAAATTTAATTGCTGCTTTTTTTGTAGACCATTTTTTTTAAAAGCGATTGCTGTAGCAACAACCGCTTTTGTATAATTACTTAAAATATCAAAAAAAGTAATTATGCTATATAATATAAATCAAAAAGGCACTTTTGATATATAATTTTCTAAAAGAATTATTAAACCTGTTCTAATACTGGAGCAGGAGTTTCTTCGATAACAACTTTTGGCTTTGTCGAAAATGCTAATACGCCTTCAGCAAGAGGACTTCCTTCTTTTTTGGATTTGAATATTGGCCATAAAAATTGAGCGTACCATTCTTCCTGTTTGTATGATTTTGTTCCGTAAGATTCTGGGAATTTTCGAGTGATTAAACCTGTTCCGAAGATTACGTCCCAGATGAAAAACATATTTCCGAAGTTTCCTTTAAAGTAGCCGACACCATCTCCGCTTGTATCTGCGTGGTGTGCGTGATGAGTCGCAGGAGTAGAAATTAGTCTTTCTAAAACCCAAGCAATTGGATGCAATACTTTGTATTTATAAAATGGTTTGTCCCAAGCAATGCTTGAATGTGCACCTAAAGTGATGAAACTTTTAATTACCAAAACAAACAAAGCTGGTAATCCCAAACCTAAATAAGTTAAAGTTGCTGTCAAATAAATTTGAGAAAAGAAAACTGTGTAGATAAAGTTTTGTCTCGAAAGCATTGCCATTCCCATATACGGAGCTGAATGGTGCGTTCTATGAAAACGCCATAAAAACGGCACTTGATGATGCAATCTGTGGTACCAATATTGCGTTAAGTCATCAGCAATTGCAATCAAGAAAAAGCCTCCCCAAAACGGAACCCAAGATAATGAGTTGGCCAGATTTGGAATTAAATAAGGCAAAGCAGTTAAACTGAAAAAGGCAATTACTGGCGGTAAAATTAATTTTGGAGCTAAGAAAGAAACAATATCAATTTTGCGTTCTTCGCCTGTCCAATCGTCATCGTACAAACCTGCCGCAAATTCTATAATTCCTAAAACAATCATAAATACTGTTAGTCCCCAAGTTCTAATGTTTGCGAAAATAGGTTGCGCAAATTCTAAAAATGAAGGTAGAGTGATATGTGATTCGCTCACGGCGCTTCCGCCCAATTTAAAATAAAGATATATCGCCAACACAGGCAGCGAATAAATGAAGAAACTAATAGTCAAGTCTCTTGTTAATTTTTCTTTTTGTACTATTGCCATGATTTCTTATTTTAAAAATTGATTTATTATTGATAATCCTCCAGCTAAAATCGCCAGCGGAACTAAAAATAAGATTATCCCAACGACAATCTTTTTTCCTATAATTTCATAATCTACTCGTTTCATAATCGTTCGTTTTATTTTTTCCTGCAAGGTTTTCAAACCTTGTAGGTATTTGTTTTTTAGTAGAAACCTACAAGGTTTGAAAAACCTTGTAGGTTGTGTGTTTTAATTATTTGTTCCTCCAGGTTTTGTAACCTGTTTAATTAAATCAGAAACTGTTTTTCCTTTTTCAGCTCCTGTGTTGTGAATTCTTCTGTTGTAAACATCTTGCCAATCGATCAACGGATAGACATTATTTTCTTTTGCTTGTTCGTCAAATAATTTTTGAAGTTCAGCTAGTTTTTCAGGATATTTTTTCGCCAGATTATTACGTTCGTTAAAGTCTTCGTTTAGATTGTATAATTCCCAGACATCAGTATCAAAATTGCTTGGAGCAGGTTTTTCGTTGTTTCCAATAGATTTTTTTACTGCGAAAGAATCTGGTAAGTGTGCTGCAGAAGCTTTCCATCCGTCTTTATAAATCGCTCTATTTCCGAAGATGTAGTAATATTGAACTTTATGCAGTGATTCTGCTTTAGGATTATCCAAAGAAGCTTTAAAAGTAGAACCTTGAATAATATCTTGTTTGATATTTTTGATGTATTCCGGAGCTTTAATTCCAGCGATATCCAAAGTTGTAGGCAAAAGATCGGTTACGTGGCTGTATTGATTTCTGATGCCGCCTTTATCTTTAATTCCGTTTGGATAAAATACGATCAGCGGATTACGAGTTCCACCTTCAGATTGCGCATCTTGTTTCCAGTTTTTGAAAGGAGCATTTGTCGCTTGAGCCCATCCTAAAGGATAATTCGTATTCAAACCTTTAGCTGTTCCAATTTCTCCAATATTATTTAAATTGCTTTGAAAGTTTTCTTCATCCGTTTTTCCTTGAGAAAACAAACTTTGACTGATTGTTCCTTGTAAAGTTCCTTCTTTACTTGCTCCGTTATCTCCAATAGCAACAAAAATCAAAGTATTATCAAGCTTTCCGCTTTGTTTCAAATAATCGACAACTCTTCCAATTTCATAATCTGTATACGTTAAGAATCCAGCGTAAACTTCCATGAATCTTGCGTACACTTTCTTTTGGTCTGGAGTTAATTTTTTCCATTCTGTAATTAAAGCGTTACGTTCTGGCAATACAGCATTTTGAGGAATTACACCTAATTTCTTTTGGTTAGCTAAAACTTTTTCGCGGTAAACATCCCAACCTTCGTCAAATTTTCCTTTGTAAGGTTCAACCCATTTTTCAGCCACTTGATGAGGTGCGTGAACTGCTCCTGGCGCATAGTATAAGAAAAATGGTTTTCCTGGCGCAGCTTTTTGCTGTTTTTGAATATAGCTGATTGCTTTATCAGTAATTAGTTCATTTAAGTGACGTCCGTCAGGTTTAATATGAACTTGATCTTCCACCAAATCAGGATTGTATTGATCGGTTTGAGAACCTAAGAATCCATAGAAATGATCGAATCCTTTTCCTGTCGGCCATCTGTCAAACGGACCTGCATCTGTTGCATCTTCGTCTGGCGTAACGCCGTATTTTCCAACAGCAAACGTATTGTAACCGTTTTCGCGAAGGATTTCCGCAATGGTTCCTTTATCAGAAGGAATTCTACCGTCCCAACCTGGGAAGCCTGCTGAAAGAATGGTATGAGAAAATCCGCTAACGTGAACTCTTCCTGAGTTTCTTCCAGTCAACAAAGCGGCGCGGGTAGGAGCACAAATTGCTGTAGTGTGAAAGTTCGTGTAACGAAGTCCGTTATTCGCTAGATTATCAAAAGTCGGCGTATTAATTAGTCCGCCAAAAGCAGTTGCCGCTCCAAATCCAACATCGTCTAACAGAATCCAAACCACATTCGGAGCGTCTTTTGGAGCTTTTACAGGATCTGGCCAATATTCTTTAGAATCAGCCAAAGTTTTACCGATTGTTCCTTTAAATTCTGTTTTCTCTTGTGCTAATCCCAATTGTGCAATTAGGATAGCAGTAACCAAAAGTCCTTTTTTCGGACTCTTGACAGCAATGCTATTTTTAAAATTTTTCATAGTTTATAGTTTTTTTAGTTAAAAGGTTCTTGATTAATATCCAGGATTCTGTGGTAAACCGTCAGGATTAATATTTCTTTCGCTTTGCGGAATCGGATAAAGATTATTTCTTTCTGAAACTGAGTTTTTAGCCGTCACTTTTTTGATTTCTGTAACCAATGTTCCCCAACGCACCAAGTCAAACCACCTTTGTCCTTCTTGAACAAATTCTTTTTTACGTTCTTCCTGAATAGCGGCTCTAAAAGAAGTTTGGTCTAATCCAGATAAATCAACTGTAGGATCTGGAGTTGTAATGGCTTTTCCGAAAGCTCTTCTTCGTACTTGATTGATTAATTCGTAAGATTCGGCTGTTGGCCCGCCTTGTTCATTTATCGCTTCCGCTAAAGACAAAAGGATATCTGCGTAGCGAATAACAGGAAAGTTGATCGCTACATTTGAAGGCGTTGCCAAATTGCTTACATCCAAATATTTTTTGAAGATGGGTTTCGGAAATGTATAAAGCGTTCCAGTTGCTGGATTAAGCAATTGTTTGGCATAACTTACATCTCTTCTTTTGTCTCCAGCGGCATAAATATCATAAAACAAAGCAACGTCTGAAATGATGTCTGCAGGTTCTGTTGCAGTAAATCCGGTAAAAGAAGTTGCCTGAAAAGTGCTTCCGCTAGAACCGTTTCCTGCTTGATTTGGCTCAAACTGAACAGAGAAAATATGTTCTTTGCCGTTCTTTTTAGTTTTAGTGAAAATGTCTTGAAAATCTTCAAACAAAGCATATCCGTAACCGCCATCAATGACTTCTCTTGATTTTGAAATAGCATTTGGCCAATCTTTTCTAGTCAGATATACTTTTGCTAAAATTGCTTTTGCAGCACCAGAAGTCGCGCGTCCTGCATCTGCTGCGGTATAGGTTTTTGGTAAAGCTTCTGCATCAGTTAAATCTTTAATAATTTGATTGTAAACTTCATCAACCGTAGCACGATTGGTTTTTAAATCTCCTAAATTGATTGATTTTGATTCATGCAGAACAATCGGAACTCCTCCCCAAAGACGAACTGCTTGAAAATAAAGCAAACCTCTGATGAATTTAGCTTCATTAATTAGTCTTGTTTTGATTACGTCAGAGCCTGATACTTTCGGAATATTATCAATAGAAACATTGGCTCTATTGATTCCCGCATAAATTTGTCTCCAAGCCACTTGAACACGATCTGAAGTTGCATCATGCGTTAAGCTGCTCAAAGCTCGAACTTGCGGGTTCGTCGCAGAAACCCCCGCTGCCGCGTAATCGGAAGCCATATCGGTTAAGAAATAAAGGTTTCTTCCGAATAAACTTTGCTCGCCTGGATCAAGGTTTAAAGAGGCATAAACAGCAGTTACACTTGCAGTGGCATCATCTTGAGTGACAAAATAATTGTCTTCGGTTACAAAAGAGGTTGGCGTTATCTCTAGATCAGCGCACGATGTCAAAAAACCGACGCTTAAAAGTAATGTTATAATGATCTTTTTCATTTTGATATTTTTTTACTTAGAAAGTTACGTTCAAGCCCGAGATGAATGTTTTAGAGTTTGGATAAGAACCAAAGTCAATTCCCGGATATAAGTTGTTTTGTTCGTATGAACTTACCTCTGGATCATAACCAGTGTATTTCGTCCATGTAATTAAGTTTTCTGCAGAGACGTAAACTTTTACGCTTTTCGTTCCCAATTTTTTAGAAACGCTTTTAGGTAAAGTATATCCTAAAGTGATTAATTTCAATCTTAGGAAAGAAGCATCTTCTACGTAGCGTTCAGAAACAATTCCAAGCGGCGAACTAGAAGCTCTCGGAATCTCATTACTCGGATTTGTTGGTGTCCAACGATCATTTAAGGTCGCCGCAGCATTTGTTCCAAGCGTAGAAATTTCTAATTGCTGATTTAAAGCATTGAAGATTTTTCCGCCGTATGCTCCTTGAAAAGAGAAATTCAAGTCAAAATCATTGTATGAAACAGTGTTGCTGAAACTTCCAACAAATTTTGGCTGAGAAGTGCCTAGATTTCCTTTGTCAAGAGCCGAAATAACGCCATCTCCGTTTGTGTCAACATATTTTCTGTCTCCAACTTTTGTGTTGGCCAAACTGTTGATTTTTGGCTGTGTATTAATTTCCTCCTGAGTCTGGAAAATTCCGTTGGTTTTATATCCCCAGAAAGTTCCCAAAGGCAAACCTGTTTTTACAATAACGGGTTGCTGTTGAAGTAAAGAACCATTTGGCACTACAGGGAAAAATTCGTTTACGTCATTTCCAATCTCAGTAACTTTATTTCTGTTTAAAGAAAATACGATATTCGAATTCCAAGCGAAGTTTTTTGTTTTAATATTTTCTGTTGTCAAACCAACTTCAAAACCTTTATTTTCAACTCCTCCAATGTTTTGAAGAACTGTCGCATAACCCGAACTTAACGGAACAGGAACGTTGATTAATAAATCTTTTGTCTTTTTGTAATACACATCAAAAACAAAATTGATTTTTCGATCTAATAAGGATAAATCCAATCCAACATTGTACTGATTTGTTTTTTCCCATTTCAAATCCGGATTTGCCAATCTAGTAGGAGCAAGACCTGTGTATAAAGTTCCGCCAAAAGAATAATTTACAGAACCCATTGAAGCTAGCGGAAGGTAGTTTCCAATTTCTTGATTTCCTGTTGTTCCCGCTGTAATTCTCAGTTTGGCTTCAGTTACACCTTTAATGTTATTTGCGAATTCTTCATCAGTAATATTCCAAGAAAATCCAGCAGAAGGGAAGTAGCCCCAAAGCGATTCAGAACCAAATCGAGAAGAACCGTCTGCACGACCTGATAATGTGAAATTGTATTTTCCTTTATAAGAATAATTTACCCTCGCGAGCCAAGATTTCAGAACACTTTCGTAAGCGTCGCTATACGGTTTTACTGGTACACCATCTTGAATAGCGTTGTAAGTGTTGGCATCATTTACAAAAGTTTGAGCTCCTGCATTTACCACTTCGCCTTTTGTGTATTGAAGCGTGTAACCTCCTAAAGCAGAGAATTTATGATTTTCGCCAAAAGTTGTGTTATAATTAAGTGTGTTTTCATTCAAAACAGAACTAACTGTTCTTTCTCCGATTGAAGCTAATCCTTTTGTTCCCGCACCTGTAGTCGTATTTGAAGAAGCGTAGTAATTCTGTTTCGTATTCAAAACATCACCGCTTACAGCTACTTTTGCAGTCAATTCTTTATTGAATTTATATTCGCCAAATAAACTGGTTAGAATTCTGTTTAATTTGGTTTCGTTGATGGTATTATCCAAATCGTTTATCGGATTAGGAACAAAACCATTTACAGAAGTTGCGTAAGGATTATTGGTTACATTATAACTTCCATCTGCATTTTTGATAGGAACAACCGGAGCAGTCAATAACACACTAACTAATGGATTCGGATTTCTTCCAGCTCCTGCGCCTCCATTTGTTCCAACACCATTTGAAATGGAGTTAGTATAATTGGTATTTACCCCAAATTTAAATTTCTGAGAATAGTTTCGTTCATAATTGGCACGAAGCGAAATACGTTTGAAATCTGATCCTAAAACAATTCCGTCTTGGTCAAAATATCCTGCAGAAACGGCATATCTTGATTTTTCATCTCCTCCAGAAAAAGATAAATTATGGTTCTGAACGGGAGCAGCAGTTACAAAAGCAGCCGACTGCCAATCGTAATTTCCAGAAGTTTTTAAAGCTTCAATCTGCTCAGGAGAAAAAGAAGGAGCTTGACCAATACTTGCTTGAACATCATTTCTTAAACTTGCCCATTCGCTAGCATTCATTAATCTCAGTTTCTTTGAAATGTTTTGAAATCCGAAATAACCTTGGTACGAAATATTATCTTGTCCTTTCGTTCCTTTTTTTGTCGTAATAATTACAACACCATTCGCACCACGTGAACCGTAAATCGCTGTTGCTGAGGCATCTTTCAGAACTTCGATAGATTCGATATCAGCAGGATTAATGGTCGAAAGAACGTTTACACTTGCGCCTGAATAAGCTACTCCAGCGCCGCTATTGCTGTTATCGTTGTAAATTAAAATTCCGTCAACTACATAAAGCGGTTCGTTACCAGCAGTGATGGAGTTTCCTCCGCGAATGCGAACACTTGAAGAAGCGCCCGGACGGCCAGAACTTTGTGTAACTACAACTCCTGCAACAGCTCCTCTCAATAAATTATCTGCCGAAGAAGTTACCTGAGATAAATTAGCCTTTGGAACCGAAGCTACAGAGCCTGTAATATCTTTTCTCTTCTGAGTTCCGTAACCCACAACTACCAATTCGTCTAATTCTTGGCGTTCTTCTTTTAGATTAATAATAACTGGATTTTTCTCAACAATAACTTCTAATTTTTTATATCCGATGTAACTTACAATTAATGTGTACGGAAATTTTTGTCCCGTTTGAAAGTAGAATTTTCCCTCAGCATCTGTCACAACACCGTGAGTTGTTCCTTTGATGGTAACCGAAGCGCCTATAACGGGCTGATTTGTAATGGCATCTACAACAGTTCCGTCAAGTTTGGATTGAATAAGAGGCGTGGTATTTTGGGCGTGTATTCCTGCCGTTATAAAGAGCAACTGCAAGAGTATATATAGGTTTAATTTTTTTTTCATTTCTTTGTACTGGTTTTAAGTAATTAACAAGACGCCCTGAGCACTGTTTTTACAGCACTCTAAATGTGTTCTTGATTTAGTGATAAATGTTCTTTAAGCCTCGCCATTTCTGTTGCCGCAGAAATGGCTTTTTTTATTTACAGCAACAGCTTTGCATTGTTTTCATTTTAGTTTTTTTAATTGTTAGTTATTTAATTTATTGAATAATAGATATAGTTTCAAGAATCTGACCCAACACAAAAAATGCATCGGAAGAGACTTTGGGTTAAATTCAGTAAATGTTTTTGGTGGTGATTTAAAAGGTTTGCTTCGATATGAAATCTAAAGGCAAACAAAATAAGTAGATTATTTACAACAGATACACATATAACAAATAGTGCTATAAGTGTAGTTTTTACGAAGATTGTAACGCGATATGCTTTCTGTTGTTTTCACAATAATAGTTTTTAAGGTTTGAAATACTATTTAAAACTCTACTAATCCTATAGACAAAGTTAAATTTTATATAATAAAAACCAAAAGTTTGTTGTGTTTTTTTTGAAAAAATATACTTCTACAAGAGCTGTAGAGAATTGTATTTTATGTTGAAGCCTTATTTTAAAGGACTTAATAAGGGGTTTAAGTATCAGGTAAATGTTAAGATAAATTTCATTTGCCAGCTATAATTGTAGTATTTTACACTTTATTTGAGCTTAAGAATAACGTTGAAAAAACTTTTTAAAGGTTTACAGGCCATAAAAAAGCTAAAAAAAGAAAGTTTGTTTAACTATTTTTATAAAATCTATATGGAAATTTTAAAGTTGATTTTAAATAAATTAGAGTAATTTTATAGACCATAAAAGAAAATAGAATTTTTTTAATCTACCTAATGATAAATACTTATATTTGTAATAAGTATTTTTACTTAGTTTTATAATCGAAAAACAAATGATAGAAGTAAAAGAAGCTTTAGAGATTGTTGCTGCAAATAGTTCCGTTTTGTCAACCCAGAAAATTTCGGTAGATAAAGCATTGGGATATATTTTGGCAGAAACAGTTTATTCGCCTATTTCAATGCCGCCTTTTAGACAGTCTGCAATGGATGGATACGCTTTTACTCATTCGATAAGACATCAATTTGATGTGGTCGGAATTTCACAAGCTGGAGATCATATCAATATAAAGCTTAAAGAAAATGAAGCTGTGCGTATTTTTACAGGCGCTTACGTTCCGAAAAGTGCGGATACTGTGGTCATGCAGGAGCATGTAATGGCTAACGAAAATTCTATTTTGATTGCCCAAAAGCCAGAAGCTTTTGCCAATGTAAGAAGTAAAGGAGAACAGATTAATGCTGAAGATGTTGTTTTTGAAGCGAATACATTGATTACTCCTGCGGCAATTGGTTTTTTAGCCTGTTTGGGAATTACAGAAATAACGGTTTACAAAAAGCCGAAAGTGGCTATTTTAGTGACAGGAAATGAATTGGTAAAACCAGGCAAAAAACTTCCGAAAGGGAAAATTTACGAAAGCAATTCAATAATGCTTCAAGCTGCGCTTCAGACAATTGGAATCAATAAAATTAAAGTTCATAAAGTTAAAGACAATTTAAAAGCGACTAAAAAAGCATTGCAGTCAATTCTTAAAAAGAATGATATTGTATTAATTTCTGGAGGAATTTCTGTTGGAGATTATGATTTTGTAAAAGAAGCATTATTGAAAAATGGAGTAGAAGAACTTTTTTATAAGATCAATCAAAAACCAGGAAAACCGATGTTTTTTGGTGCTAAAAAAGATACTTTGGTATTTGCGCTTCCAGGAAATCCAGCTTCGTCATTGACTAATTTTTATATCTATGTATATCCTGCAGTCAAAAACAAAATGGGATTTTCTAATACGCATCTGCCAAAAATTGTCCGTAAATTAGATAATCAGATTACCAATACGACAGGTAAAACACTTTTCCTGAAAGCGTTATACAACGAAACGAGCGTCGAGATTCTAGACGGACAGAGTTCTGCAATGCTGAATACTTTCGCTGTAGCGAATGGACTAGTGATCGTTCCGCATGATGTCGAAAACATAAAAAAGGGTGCTTCGGTAACGATTCTGCCTATTGATTAGAGTTTTTAGAGAATAGAATATAGGGAAAGAAGAAAGATGCAAGAGGAAAGATTTTATGATAAAAAAGATAAAGCGCTATATAAATAAAAACACACAGGAATAAACTTGAAACTTTAAACCTGAAACAAAAAAAATAAAAAAAATGAACCTCCTAACTTCCGAAAATATACTATTATTCAGTTTTGCTTTAATTGTAATTGCATTTTTATATTCAAGTGTTGGGCACGGCGGAGCTTCGGGATATTTGGCATTGATGAGCATTTTTGCGTTCCCAGTTTCTATTATGAAACCGTCAGCTTTATTGCTGAATTTATTTGTTTCGAGTATTTCATTTTTGTTTTATTATAAAAATAATTATTTCAAGCCAAAGCTCTTTTATCCGTTTGCAATTGCTTCAATTCCAGCGGCGTTTATTGGCGGTTTTATAACTTTAGATAATGCGGTTTATAAAATAGTTTTAGGAATTGTACTCGTTTTTGCGGCGTTGAGGTTGTTTGGAATATTTAGTTTTAAAGAAAAAGAAGAAGTAAAAATCAATCTTCCGTTTGCATTGGCTATTGGTTTTGCCATCGGATTATTATCTGGAATGTTAGGAATTGGCGGCGGAATTATTTTAAGTCCAATTCTATTGTTTTTAGGATGGGCTTCAGTAAAAGAATCGGCAGCAATTTCGAGTTTATTCATTTTTGTGAATTCTTTCGCGGGAATGTTAGGATTCTTTTTAGGAGGAAAAACAATTCCGATGGAAAGTTTTTACTTAGTTCCAATTGCAGTTGTAGGAGGAATGTTAGGTGGATTTTACGGAAGCGGTTCTTTTTCGAACAGAACATTAAAAATGGTTTTAGGAACTGTCATTTTATTGGCAAGCGTTAAATTGATTTTTCCTTAGAAATAATTAGATCAGCGTTGTGTACCCACGGTTGAAACCTTGGACTATATTAAAAAAAAGAGAAGAACATAGCCAATGGTTTCAACCATTGAGACGCAAGATGAGAAAAACTTGAAACGTTAAACCTGAAACAAAAACAAACCATGGAAATATCAGTATTTATTCTTTGCGGAGGAAAAAGCTCAAGAATGCAGTCAGAAAAAGGATTGGTTTTGTTTCAGGATAAACCCTTTATTGAGCACATTATTCAGGCAATTTTGCCAATTACGGATCAAATTAAATTGATTACGGCATCAAAAGAATATGATTATTTAGAGTATGAAAAAATACCCGATTTAATTGTAGATAAAGGTCCGTTGGGTGGAATTTACACGGCATTATCACATTCAGAAACCGAATTCAATCTGATTTTAAGCTGTGATATTCCGTTAATTTCAACCGAATTATTGCAAGAATTAATTTCAAAACATACCAAAGAAGCGGGAATTACAGTTTTTGCATCAGAAAGTAAAACACATCCTTTAATCGGAATTTATTCAAAAAATATTGTTCCGACCATTAAAGAAGCAATTGATTCGAATGAATTAAAAATGATGGATTTGCTGGTGAAATTACCCCATCAGATTATCAATATAGAAGAAAGTGAAAACTTTCATTTAACCAATATTAATTCGGCCGACGAATTAAACGATTTGAATATCAATTTAACTTAAAAAGACTATGCGAAATTTGAAAACACCAAAATTGACTATTGTAGGCGCAGGTCCAGGTGACGTTGAATTGATTACGCTAAAAGCAATTAAAGCTTTAGAAAGCGCTGATGTAGCTTTGTATGATGCTCTGGTAAACGAAGAATTACTAGAATATGCATCAAACGCAGAAATTGTTTTTGTTGGAAAACGTTTGGGCTGCCACGCTTACACGCAAGACCAGATTAACGAATTGATTGTTTCGATGGCCAACCGTTACGGTCATGTGGTTCGTTTAAAAGGAGGCGATTCTTTCGTCTTTGGAAGAGGAAGCGAAGAGATTGATTATGCGGTAAAATTTGGTTTAGAAACGGCTGTTGTTCCAGGAATTTCTTCAGCATTGGGCGTTCCGGCTACGGCAGGAATCAGTTTGACACAACGTAAAATTGCAGAAAGTTTTTGGGTAATTACGGGAACGACTTCAGATCATAAATTGTCTAAAGATGTTCATTTGGCTGCAAAATCGGCGGCGACAGTAGTTATTTTAATGGGAATGCATAAATTGGATGAAATAATTACTATTTATCAGGAGAATAGAACAGATGATCTCCCAATTGCAATTATTCAAAATGGAACAAAAAATTCAGAACAAAAAGTAATAGGAACTATCGGTACAATTACTAAATTGGTATCCGAAAAGAATATTTCATCACCAGCCATTATTGTGATTGGCGAAGTGGTGAAAAATACATCAAAACTGACGGAATATTTTCAAGAGCATTTTGATGATGAATTCATTTTTCAAAATTTAAATTTATAAAAATGATTGAGGTTAAATATTTTGGAGCTGTCGCTGAAAAAACAAAATGTGAATTTGAAAAACTATCTTTTTCAGAAGAATTATCTCTGCAAAAACTGTTGCAAGATTTAAATGAAAAATATGAGTTTGAATCACTATCTTTTAGCGTTGCAGTAAATCAAAAAATAGTTTCAAAAGCTACAGATTATACTTTGCAAACCAGTGATATTGTAGCTTTATTGCCACCATTTGCTGGAGGTTAAAAATAAATTCATGAGCGAAACTTCACGATATAACAGACAAATCATACTTCCTGAAATAGGAGATGTCGGTCAGCACAAATTGCTGAAATCTAAAGTTTTGGTAATTGGTGCAGGAGGTTTGGCAGCTTCAATTCTGCCTTATTTGGCTGCTGCAGGAGTTGGTGAAATAGGGATTGTAGATGATGATCTTATCGAAGTTTCAAATCTTCACAGACAAGTAATTTATAAAACTTCGGCGGTTGGAAAGGGAAAAGCAGCAGAAGCAAAATCGATGATTTCTGAACTGAATCCTCAAATTAAAGTGAATGTTTTTGCAGAGAAATTATCTGGAAAAAATGCGCTTTCTTTATTTGAAAAATACGATATCATTGTTGATGCAACAGACAATATTTCAATAAAATATTTGATTAATGACGCTTGTCTTGCAGTGAATAAGCCAATGGTTTACGGATCTATTTTTAGATTCCAAGGACAAGTTTCGGTTTTCAATTATCAAAACGGACCAACTTACAGATGTTTGTATCCAGATAAAAATTCGAACGGAGCAAATTGCGAAGATGCCGGTGTAATTGGAGTTTGTGTTGGAATTATCGGAATGCTTCAAGCAAATGAAGTCATAAAAATGATTCTTGGAATTGGAGAAGTTTTAAGCGGAAAAATATTGGTTTATAATATTTTGAAGAATGAACAGCAAAAGTATGATTTCGAAAAAACTTCAACTTTAGAAATTACGAAAGAAGATTTCGAAAGAAAATACAATTCAGCTGAAAACCAAATAGAAGAAGTGAAATTTGAGCTTCTTTTGGATGAAATAGAAAACGATGAGGTTGTTTTTTTAGATGTTCGAAATGAAGATGAATTGCCAAAAATCAAATTTAAAAACAGCATTCAGATTCCGCTTTTAAATTTAGAAAACGAACTTGAAAATTTGAATAAAAAACAATCAGTTTACGTTTTCTGCCAATCTGGAATTAGAAGTAAAATTGCAGTAGAATTGCTTCAGAAAAATCAATTTCAAAATGTAAAAAGCATTGTTGGTGGAGCTTTAGAAATGAAACAATTATTAAAAGAAGAAAAGATATAGCCACAGATTACACAGATTAATAGGATTTTTTAATTTGCATTTGTCAGGCTGAGCGCAGTCGAAGCCCGATTCCAATTGGAACGCTCTTCGACTCCGCTCAGGGTGACAAAGCAAGCGAATAGAAATCTTTTTAATTCGTGAATTCGTGGCAAAAAAAATAAAAAAATGAGTAAAAATGTATTTGTAGAAGGGCCGATTTCTCCTGAATTTATAGCAGAATCGATCGCCAAGCACCAATCGAAACACACAATTGGAGCGCATAATATTTTTCTAGGGCAAGTTCGCGCTGATGTCATTCATGACAATACAGTCGTAGCGATTGATTATTCGGCATATACAGATATGGCGAATGAAGCTTTGCATGCAATTCGTGAAAAAGCCTTCGCTAAATTCGATTTAACTTGTATGCATATTTATCACAGTTTGGGAGTTGTAAAAGCGGGCGAGATCTGTTTGTTCGTTTTTGTTTCGGCTACGCGTCGCAAACAAGTTTATGAAGCAACAGAAGCCATCGTAAACTGGATAAAAACTGATGTGCCGATTTTTGGCAAAGAAATGTTTGAGAACGATACATTCACTTGGAAACAAAATACCTAAGAAATTATAATGGTAGATATTACGCATAAAATAAGCACTTTAAGAGTCGGAACCGCAACCGCAATTGTGAAAGTTAGCAAACAAGAAACAATTGATGCTGTTGTCAATAATTTAGTGCCAAAAGGAAACGTTTTCGAGATGGCAAAAACGGCCGGATTATTTGCGGTAAAAAACACGCATTTATCTATTCCAGATTGTCATCCGCTTCCAATTGAATTTACTTCTGTAGAATATAATATTGAAGGTTTAGATATTCATATTATTTTCAAAGTAAAAACCGTTTACAAAACAGGAGTTGAGGTTGAGGCAATGCACGGCGCATCAATCGTAGCGTTGACGATGTACGATATGCTGAAACCGATTGATAAAGAAATCGAGATTTCAACCATCAAATTAATCAATAAAGAAGGAGGGAAATCTTCTTTCAAAAATAAATTCCCAAATGCAATAAAAGCAGCAGTTTTCGTTTGTTCCGATTCGATTTTTGCTGGTGATAAAGAAGACAGATCTGGAAAAACAATTGTTGAAAAATTAGATTCATACGGAGTTGAAACTTCTCATTATGAAATCATTCCAGACGAATTAGAAATTATTCAGGAAAAAACTAAAGCTTTCGCTAAAGAAAATCAGCTGGTGATTTTTACAGGCGGAACAGGGTTATCTCCAAGAGATGTTACACCAGAAGCTTTGGCTCCATTATTAGAAAGCCGAATTCCAGGAATTGAAGAAGCTATTCGCAGTTATGGGCAAGATAGAATGCCGTACGCGATGTTGTCTAGAAGTGTTGCAGGAACTTTGGGTAAAACTTTGGTTTTGGCTTTACCTGGCTCAACAAACGGAGTAAGAGAATCGATGGATGCTGTTTTTCCTCACGTTTTGCACGTTTTTCATATTTTAAAAGGAAAAAATCATGACAGCCTCTAACACTATTTTGACGGATGGTTTTGGGCGCAAGCATAATTATTTGCGCATTTCGCTGCTGGAAAAATGCAACCTGCGTTGTACGTATTGCATGCCAGCGGATGGAATCGCATTGTCTCCAAAAGCGAGTTTAATGACGGCTGAAGAGATTTTTGCAATTGCTCAGACTTTCGTAGAAAATGGTGTTGGCAAAATACGATTAACTGGAGGAGAACCTTTGCTTAGAAAAGATTTTCCAGAAATCGTTTCTAAATTATCCGATTTAAATATTTCACTTTCAATTACTACAAACGGAATTTTAATTGACCGTCACATTGATGTTTTAAAGCAGTTTAATGTAAAAAAAATCAATCTGAGTTTAGATACTTTGGTTTCAACTAAATTTCATTCTATAACGCTTAGAAATCAGTTTGAGAAGGTAATTGATAATTTGCATTTGCTTTTAAATAATGAATTTGAAGTGAAAGTAAATGTGGTTTTGATGAAAGGTTTCAATGATAACGAAATTGTAGATTTTGTAAAACTAACTCAGTTTCTTCCGATTTCTGTTCGTTTTATTGAATTTATGCCATTTGCAGGTAACGAGTGGGATAGAAGTAAAATGGTTTCGCAGAAAGAAATTTTGGAATTAGTTGAAAACAGTTTTTCATTAGAAGAAATCCAAAAACTAGAAGACGAGAAAAACTTCACCGCAAGAACGTATAAAATAAAAGATTTTCAAGGTAATTTCGGAATCATCAGTTCGATTACAAATCCGTTTTGCGACAGCTGCAACCGCATCCGCTTAACGGCCGATGGAAAAATCAAAAACTGTCTTTTCTCTAATTCGGAAACTGATTTATTGACTGCTTTTAGAAATGGAGAATCTATAACCGGTTTGATTTCTGAATCGATTCAAAATAAAAAGAAGGTTAGAGCGGGAATGGTAAGCGTTTCTGAAATGGATGATCCGACAAAACATTTTGACAATCGCAGTATGATCGCGATTGGAGGATAGATAAGCTGTTTTCATGTAGTTTGTCATTTCTCTCTTTAGTCGAAATGACAAAACAATACTAAAAACAAAAAAGGCTCAACTTTACGTCAAACCCTTTTTCAAATTACTTTTTCTTTTTAGCCTTTGCTTTAGCTTTTTTCAAAGCTGTAGTTTTCTTTTCAGCAGCTTTTTTGGCTTGAGCTTTCACTTTTGCTTTTTTAGCTTTTTCTTTTTTCTTCGCAGCAGCTTTTAGTTTTGCTTTTTTAGCTTTTTCTAATTTTTTAATCACTGCTTTAATCGCTTTTTCTCTTTTCTTTTCCTTTTCTTTTTTTGCTTTAAGTTTAGCTTTAAGTTTTGATTTTATATCGTTTTTTTCTTTACCAATTTTTTCAACAGTTACAATAGGTTTGCTTTCTGAAGTATCGTTGGTTTTTATTTCTATAATTTCAGAAACAATAGGTTCTTTTTTTGCAGAACCTGTGGTGGCTTTTTTTACAGTTGCTCCCGGAGTCGTTTTAGAAGCAGCTCTTACGGGCGTTTTTGCTACTGGTTTTACAGTTGCAACAGGAGCTTTTGCAGCCGTTGTTTTCGTTGCAGCTGTTCTAGAAGTAGTTGTTTTTGCGACAGGTGTTTTTGCAGCGGTTCTTGTTGTTCTTTTAACTGTAGTCTTAGTTTCTGGTTGCACTTCTGTAGTGGTTTCTACTGCTGTTTCTGCTGGAATATCAGTGTTGTTTACAGCAGGAGCACTTGGATTTCGTTTTATCATAACTGTATTTTTATTGAGTAAATAGATGTTAACTAATTGGTTTTAAAAGCTTTTTAAGTATAATGCTTTTATATAAATTCTTAGTAAGCTAAATATACGCAATTTTTGAATACAA
Source organism: Flavobacterium sp. B167r (assembly GCF_056824315.1). Lineage (NCBI taxonomy): Bacteria > Pseudomonadati > Bacteroidota > Flavobacteriia > Flavobacteriales > Flavobacteriaceae > Flavobacterium > Flavobacterium sp. B167r. The sequence goes on along the minus strand of NZ_CP124859.1, from coordinate 4,909,461 downwards.
AAGGGGCTACTTTTTTAGAACTCGTTAACTTTCAACTGGTTCCAAAATGCTGAAATTACTTTTTGGTGCTTCGCAAAGTGAACAGCAATAATTTTCAGGAAGATTTTCAAATAAAATGCCTTTCGGAATTTTTTGAGTTTCATCTCCGTATTCCGAATTATAAAGCGTTAAACATTCTTGACATTGATAAATATCTAATTGCGGTTTTTCTTTTTTCTGCGGATTTTCAGCTGTTTCTGAAGTCGAATTTCCGAGTTCGTCGAAATATTTCCGGCTTAATTCAATTAAAATCGTTGGAAGTTCGAGTTTGTCAATATCTTGTGAATGTACAATGTATTCGCGCGTATTCGGGTCGAAATTCTTTGCAAATAAAACATTGTAAGTATCTCTAATTTTGATGGACTCTAAAGCTGCTGGAAGTTCGTTTTTTTCGATGACAATCGAAGTAAAATAATGCCCTTCGCGGTTGTATTCTGAAATTCCAAAATTTAATCCATAAGTACTGATGTCGAATTGATCTAATGTTCTAACTAGAAAAGTTTTCAGATTTAAGGCCCATTCCATTGCAACAGGTAAATGCCAGTTTAATTCTAATAAAGAATGACGAACGTTAATTCCTCTTTTTCCTAGAAATTTTTCCCATTCTAATTTTCGGTCTTTCGGAATTCCTTTTATGATGAAAGATTTCCAAGGCGTGATGCAGATTTTTCCGATTTTGCATTCAAAACACAAATCGCACATTTCTTTCAAAAAATCCAAATCGTATAAATTATTTCTCCAGTATAGTCCTAACCAATATTGATCAATTCCCATTCTATTCATTCCTTCGTAATACGGAAATGGATAAAACGGAATATTCAGTGGTTTGTCAATCGTACGATTATTTGTATCTAAAGCTTCGCTTACCAAAGCAAAAAGCATTTCTATATCTTGGGAATCTTCTTCAGAAATTTTTTCGATTTCATAATAAATCTTCGCCAAATCCCAGCTGTAAATCAAAACGGGATAGACTTCAATTTTCTCCCATTTTGGAAGACGAATGTATAAGTACCAATAATCTTCTAGCTCTGAAGCAATAAAATTTAAATGTCCCGTAAACAAAGGAACCAATTGTTGCTTCGGATCGGTTATGTTGACTTTAAGTTTTGGCTGATCTTTAAATTCTTCTAAAATATATAAAAAACGGTTTCCAGTAAGCCAATTTGTATTTCTGAAAATATCAGTCGAAACATAAGAAGAAACAATATTGTTGCCGCTTTTTTGATCTGGATAAACAAAATGGTGTTTTCCTAAAGTATTTTTATCCAAAGATTTAAACCCTTTCGGGAAAATAATATCCTGTCTAGAACCAAAGGAAATAGAATCCAGTCCTTCTTCCAAAGCAATATTGACTACTTCTCGTAATTCCCCTGGCGAAATGACGCCTCCTTTTACTATTAATCTTGTTAGTTCCATTTTTATTTAGTTTTCAGTCTCAGTCGCAGTCCCAGTTTTCAATTTTGGTATTCACTGAAAACTGGGACTGCGACTGAAACTTATTTACACTTCGCCAATATTTCCTTAACTTCGGTTTTACAGCTTCCACAGCCTAATCCTGCGCCTGTATTTTTGCATAATTCAGTGAAATCGTTGACACCACTTTTAATGGTTTCTTCTATGTTTCCGGCTCCGACTTGACTGCAAGAACAAACTAGTTTTCCTAAAACTGGTTTTGCGTTTGAGCTTCCTCTTAAAAGCGTATTTCGTTTGTCTGATAATTCGATTTTGCTTTCAATCATCGTTTTGAATTCGGCAAACTCGTTTTTATCGCCCATTAAAATCGCTCCGACTAGAAGATCATCTTTTACGATACATTTTTTGTAATAACGTTTTTTCAAATCGGTAAAAACAATTTCTTCATACGAATCATCATTTTCTGGAATTGTCAAATCGCCAATACTGCAAAGGTTGATGTCTTCTAATTTTAGAATATTCATCAAAATCGAACCTTTGTAATAACTGCTGATGTCGCCCGCTAGAAAGTTTGCCAAAATATTGGCTTGTTCTTCTGCGGCAGAAGTGATTCCGAAAAGTTTATTTTCGAATTCGGCTATTTCTCCAATCGCAAAAATGTCTGGATTCGAAGTCTGTAAATATTGATTTACTTTCACGCCGCGTCCGCAAGCTAAACCGCTTTCGCGAGCAATTTCAATATTCGGAATCGTTCCAATCGTATAAACAATCGCATTTGCCGTAATGATTTTTCCGCTTTTTAAAGCAATCTCAATTTCATTTGGATTATCGGTTTCAAAAACGGTACTGACTTCATTATCAAAATAAATCTGAATATCGCGAAGCTGCACTTCTTCAGCCAATAGTTTGCTTGAAATCCGATCCAACTGACGTTCCATCAAACGTGAAGCACGCTGAATAATAGTGGTTTTTACTTTTTTATGTTTTAAAGCTGCAGCCAATTCTAATCCTAATAATCCGCCGCCAATAATGACAACGTGTTGTTCTTCTGAAGGAAGATTCGTGCTGTCTAAATGTTTTTTCAAACGATCAGCATCTTCTTTTCTTCTCACGGTGAAACGCCCAGGAAGATGAAGTTGCGCATTTTCGGGAACAAAAGGGCGGCTTCCTGTTGCCATAATCAATGAATCGAAAGTATGAACTTCGCCTTGACTGTCTATAATTGTTTTTTGTTTTGGATCTAATTTTTCAATCGCTACTCCAGCTTTCATCGTAATTTTCAATTTATTGAAAGTTTCGCCGTCTTTGACTTTTAAAAGTTGTTCCCAAGTAAATTCTCCCGTCATGTATTCTGGAAGTAAAACGCGATTATAAAACGGATTTACTTCATTAGAAAAAACAATAATTTCATCAGTCGAATTAAACTCGCGATAGTTTTGGATGAATCGGAAAGAAGCTGCTCCAGCACCAATAATTGCAATTTTCTGAAATGGTTTTACATATTTTTTAATCGAAACGGTTGTGAACTTAAAATCAGGTTCTTTTGAAATTGGATCAACAACAGTATTTGTTAAATTATTCGTTCTATTTAAATCATTTTCAAGCTGTTTTCCCCAATGCATCGGCAAGAAAACCACTTTCTCTTTGATGGAATCAGTCACTTTTGCTTTTACGCGAACTTCTCCATTCTTGCTTGAAACGACTACAATATCACCATTTTTAATATCGTTTTTGAAAGCATCAATCGGATTTATTTCTAAAACTGGACTCGGAATATGCGTTAATAAACGAGATACTTTTCCGGTTTTGGTCATCGTATGCCATTGATCGCGAATTCTTCCTGTTGTTAAAATAAAAGGAAATTCGTCATTTGGTTGTACTGATGTATTTTCTATGGAAACTGGCAAATTAAAAATTGCTTTTCCAGAAGGCGTATAGAATTTTTTATCTGTAAATAATCTTGGCGTTCCCGGATGATTGTAATCTGGAACAGGCCATTGAAAAGTTCCTTCGGTTTTTAAACGATTATAATTTAAGAATGAAATATCAATATTCGTGTTTTTGGTAAGTGCGCAATGTTCTTTGTAAACTTCCTCCGCACTGTTGAAATTGAATCCGTTGAAATTCATTTTTTTAGCAAAACGAATCAAGATTTCAAGGTCTGGAAGTGCTTCTCCAGGCGCGTTGATTCCTTTTGGCAAATAAGAAATACGACGTTCAGAATTGGTCATTGTTCCTTCTTTTTCCAACCAGCCCGCAGCAGGCAATAATAAATCGGCAAATTTGGCTGTATCGGCATTATGTGAAATATCCTGAACAACAACGAATTTTGCATTTTGGAGCGCTTTTTCGGCTCTTCTAGAATCGGGCAAACTCACTAACGGATTGGTGCAGATAATCCAAACGGCTTTCATTTTTCCTGATTCTAAGGCTTCAAACATTTCTGTTGCCGTTAAACCCGGTTTGTCTGAAATTTCGTCCACGCCCCAAAAGTCAGCAACTTCTTTACGATGCGTTGGATTTGCAATGTCTTTATGCGCCGCTAAAAGTGTCGCCATTCCGCCAACTTCACGTCCGCCCATTGCGTTCGGCTGACCCGTTAATGAAAAAGGTCCTGAACCTGGTTTACCAACTTGTCCCGTTAATAAAGACAAATTCAACAAAGCCGTATTTTTGTCAACTCCAACAGCACTTTGATTCAATCCCATTGCCCAAAGCGAAATAAATCCTTTTGCTTTTCCGATAATATCAGCGGCAAGTTTAATATCATTTGCAGAGATGCCACACAATTTGGAGGCTTTTTCAAGTGAAGTTCCTAGAACTAAGTCTTTATATTGTTTGAAATTTTCTGCGTGATTTTTAACGAAATCATGGTCTACGTAGCCTTTTTCGATAATTCTTCGGGCAATCGCATGATATAAAATAATATCTGAGCCCGGAATAATCTGCAAATGCAAATCGGCGAAAGCTGCAGTATCTGTTCGTCTCGGGTCAATGCAAATTATTTTTGTTTTTGGGTTTTTCTCTTTGTGTTTTTCAAGCCTTCTGAAAAGAATAGGGTGGCACCAAGCAGGATTTGCTCCTGTAATCAAAAAAGTATCTGCCAATTCTATATCATCATAAGAAATTGGAACAGAATCTTCTCCAAAAGTCTTTTTATAACCCACAACCGCAGAACTCATGCAAAGTCTGGAATTCGTATCGATATTATTGGTTTTCAAAAAACCCTTTACCAATTTATTGACTAAGTAATATTCTTCGGTTAAACATTGTCCGGAAATATAAAATCCGACGCTGTCTGGTCCGTGTTTTTTAATAATAGAAGAAAAAACGGCTGCAGCGCGGTCTAGAGCGGTATCCCAACTTACACGTTCCAGCGGATAGGATTTGCTTCCGCGCATTTCTGGATACAAAATTCTGTCTGAAATATCGTTTACTACATAATGCAAATTCATTCCTTTAGAACACAGCATTCCTTTGTTTACAGGATGATCTTTATCGCCTTCGACCATTACGCCATTTTTAGCATCGTTGGTTACGATTATGCCACAGCCAACGCCGCAGTAGGAACAGGTAGTTTTGATCTTCGTAGTTTGCATTTAGTGTTCTATTTAGAGATACTACTTTATTGAATGGGTGCTTTAGGAAAGTACTTATGCAAAAATAAGTATTTTTACGTATTAATACTTATTTTTTGAATTTATTTTTTTATTTTTGATGAAAATAAATGAGTAGCAACAAATTAGTTTTTAACGTGCTAAAAATTAGAACTCATGAAAGAAGAGCAAGCCGTATGTTATTCCTGTACGAATGAAAATTGTTTCATCAAGAAGCACTTGCATTTAGAGCAGATGACGAATTATATTTCTAAAAAACAGAATATAATCTGTAAAAAATCGGATCGTTTTATTACGGAAGGAGCGCCTTTGCAAGGACTTTATTTTATTTGCAAAGGAAAAGCGAAAACGGTAAAAACTGGAATTAACGGACGAGAACAAATTGTCCGTTTGACTTCAAACGGAGACATTATTGGTTTCCGCGGATTCGGGACAAGCAAACGTTATTTAATTGGTGCTTATGCGTTGGAAGATACCGTTTTGTGTAATTTCAGTAATGAAACCATGCAGGAAATTCTACAGCATGTTCCTGAATTTACGTATGCTTTAATGTTATTTTATGCCGAAGAATTGAACAAAAGCGAAAATAATATCCGTAAGATTGCTCACATGAATGTGCGCGAACGTGTAATTGATTTACTGCTTTATATTCATCGAAAATTCGGACAAACAAGTGGCTTGATTGATATTGAGCTTTCGCGAAAGGAAATTGCAGATTTTGCAGGAACTACTGAAGAACAGGCGATTCGAATTTTATCTAGCCTTAAAAAGGAAGCTTTGATTAAAACGGAAGGGAAACGCGTTGGGATTTTGGAGGTTTCTACCCTTCGATCTGAAATTATGGAGCATAAATATTTTTAAGATTCTAAGAAGCTAAGGTTTTGCTGTGTTGAGGCATTTACGTTTTTGTAGAGACGCATTGCATCTCTACGTCGTTTTTTTATTTTTTCTTCCCCACAAATCGAATTACAGAACCAGTTCCGTTATGGAATATACCTTCGTTCAGTTCAATTTCTTTTTCTTCTAATTCAATGATTTCATAATTCGGAAAATCAGCTTTTATTTCTTCGATTGAAAATAGAGATTCAATGTCTTTTGGTCCGCCGACTTTTTCATTTTTGGTTACATATTCTAAATGCTTTTTGCTAAAAGCTTCAAAAATAATAATACCGTTTTTTCGTAAAAGTTTGTCAAGCTGTTTGTGAATTTCAGACTTGATTAAAGCTGGAAAATGAGCATAAATTAAAGCAATTGCATCAAATTGCTCTTCTTGAAAATCTAAAGTTTCTAATTCGCCAACTTGATAATCGATAGTAACATCATTGTTTTCTGCAAGAAGAAGCGCTTTGTTTCTACCTTCTTGACTAATATCAAAAGCAGAAACTTCCCATCCTAGTTTTGCTGTAAAAATGGCATTTCTTCCTTCGCCTTCAGCAGGGAAAAGAATCGAGCCTATTTCTAATTTTTCGATTTGTTCTTTTAAGTAATTATTGGGTGCTGTGCCGTATGCAAATTCTTCCGTTTTGTAACGGTCGTCCCATCTTTGAGTCCAGTTGTTCATTGATTTATATTTGAAATTATCAATCAAATATACTAATTAAGAAAATTTTTAAATTGATTTAGAAACAAAAAAAATGCCCATTCTCAAAACTTGAAAAAAGGCATTTCATATAGAATTTGATTTATAAAAATCACTTTGTATTTTAAATCTTAACCAACTAGTCTTGTTGTACCGCAATTGATATCAATTTCTGCAAAATGATGTTTTCCCATTACGATAAGTAGTTTATCTGCGTTATAACCTACGTATCTAATTTCAGGAGTTCCTTTTTGGGGTTTTCCGCAAACAGAAATGACATTGGTTTGCCATTTTAATTTCTTCCTTTTGTAGGCAGATATTGTTTGTAAATCATTTTCAACATAGTAGACAATGTTGTTTTTTTTAATGCCTCTTTTTTGCGTTTTGGCAAAATTAATTTGTGAGTCTTTTGAGATTAGAGCATCACTGAATTTTTGGGCAATACCACTTTGGGCAACCAAAAAGGTTAGCATCGATAATTTTAGAAATGGTTTCATTAGGATAGAATTTGGGGGTTCTTAATCGCTTCAAATATAAATAATTAAAGCATATGTAATGCAATTTTATTGACCAAAAAAAATACCCTTTTCCGAAATAGGAAAAGGGTAAAATATAGGAGTTAATTTTAAAGAAAAATTATTTTTTATAAGTAAAAATTCTAGGATTCACAGAAATCATTAGCCAAGCCCAGTTGTTGGTGTGGCTTGCATCTCCGTTTTTGATAAACTCCATGGTTTTAGATCCAAACATTTGAGAATAACCACCAGTTACCGTGATGTCTTTTTTGAAATTATATCCAAAAGTTGCATCAACCTCAGTTCCTAAATACGAATCTAGTTTTTCATTTAAAGGTGTAACTACATCAGCTGCAGATAAAAACACATGCGGGATCAAAGCAAATTGCCATTTGTTTACATTGTAATTCAATTTTAAGAAAGCATCTTGCAAACCAACATTATTTAAATGATTTCCAACATAGAAATAATCCATATAACCATTGAAACCGTGATTTGTTCCAAAAATCGGGTTGAATGATTTGATTACAGTACTTCCGTCATTTGAAGCTTTTCCAGATAAAAATTCGTAACCTAAACTGGCTTTAAAAGCTTCTGTTATTTGATATCCGAAATTAGCAGCCAAATTATATGCGCTTACTTCTAAATCTGTACTTTTTCCAGTTTGTCCGTATGCCCAAAAACTAGTATCTAATTTACCTGTTTTATAAGTCAAATACGGTCCGAAAGTCTGTTTGTAATCTACTAACAATTTATTTTCGGGATTTGGATTAGGAGCATATTCGTAACCTGTATTCAATGCTAAAAAGCTTAAACCTAAATTTTCATTGAATTGATTGTGGTACCATGCATATTGCATTGCTTTGTAATTGGCAACTGTATATGGCGTTTGTACAGTATTTTCGGCAGTTGAGTTGTAAGCGCCTCCAAAATCTAATTTTTGAGATTCATCATGGTATGACACTATTAAGGCATCATGGCTCTCAGCTTGCTGTGCCCAGTCCATTTCACCAAGAATACGCTGGTTATCATAAGAAAGCACCTGACGTCCCATTCTGGCACTCCAATTTTCAGTGAAGTTGTATTGTGCCCAAGCCTCAAAAACAGCAACACCATTTTTATCAGCAACTGTCGCAGGAGTTACATCTCCCCAAGTTCTTGTGTTTTGAAGAGTCAATTTTACAATTAGATCTTCTTGTTTGAAATTAATATTTAAACGTGAACGCTGTGAAATTTGAGAGGTTCCTTTTTGTCCTTCTGGAAGAAGGGTTTTGTAACCATTGCGATATTCAAAACGGGGTCTGATTTGCAAGTTGACATCTAATTCTTGAGCTTGAATTTTGAAACTTAATCCTACGATAAGTATTAAAATTAGTTTAAGTTTTTTCATAAAGTTATTGGTTTATATCGAGGGTAAATTTATAAGAAAAAGATGTCATAAAATATGATTGAGATCATATTTTTAATTATTTTTTAATATAAGTTTAATACGCAGGCTCTAATCTTGCTTTACTTATTTTAACTTCTTTTTTCTTAGACAGTTGCGCTATAGTGTAATGCATCCAAACTAAACAAATGGTTGAAAATATTAAAATGAAAATCCATGAACTTGACCAAATTCCAGTCGCCGTCAGTAAGTATCCAAAGATAATTGGGCCGAAAAAACCTCCCAAACCGCCTATCATTCCAACCATTCCGCCAACGACTCCAACTTCGTTAGGGAAATATTCAGGAATATGTTTGTAAACCGCTGCTTTCCCGATTCCCCAAGAAATTCCGATTAGAATCACCAAAACCAAGAAAACCCACATGTTGGCATCAAACTTAATAACTGTTACGCCTTTTGCAATTAGTTCTTTTTTAGCAACATTTTGATTATGAGAAACAACAACATCCTGCCAACTTGTAGAAGTCGGGAAAATAGCACTTTCATCAGTATTGGCTGTTTTTTGCGTGATTGGATATTCTTTATCTCCAATTTTTACGGTTTTATCGCTGATTTCGTTTACAACCCCTTTTTTAGCTGCCAAAATTCCTGGACCAGAAGTTGTGATTTCCATTTTTGGAATTGATAATAAAGCGCTCAGAATCACAGAAGAACCCAAAACCCAGTACATTACTTTTCTTGCTCCGAATTTATCAGACAAATAACCTCCAAATGCTCTGATTACTCCAGAAGGCAAGCTGAACATCGTTGCAAATAGCCCTCCCATAACTAAGCTTGTTTGGTAAACGTTCATGAAATTTGGCAACAACCATTGAGAATAGGCTACAAAACATCCAAAAACTAAAAAATAATAAGCTCCAAAGCGCCAAACTCTTTGCGATTTTAAAGGCGTAAGCATTTGCGAAATAGTTTTACCATTGCTTTCTGCCTTTTTGTTTTGAGCAAAAATTAAAAAGGCCAGGCCAATAACCACTAATGAAACAGCATAAATTACAGGAAGAATTTTCCAGCCATTTTGCGGATCATCAATTGAAAAATGATTTAATAATGAAGGCGCTAAAAAGGTTGTAATTGCCGCTCCGGCATTTCCCATTCCAAATATTCCGAGTGCACGACCTTGCCATTCTTTCGGGTACCAGATTGAGGTATATCCAATTCCGACCGCGAAACTTGTTCCCACCATTCCGAATAAGAAACTAAGTAGGGCAAACATAAAGAAACTGTCGGCGTAGGGAAGGAGGAATAGTGGAATTGAACTTAGTAATAATAAAAGTGAAAAAACATATTTTCCTCCAAATTTATCTGTCAAGATTCCGATCGGGAGACGCATTATTGATCCTGTTAAAATCGGAATTCCAAGAAGCCATCCAACTTGAATAACATCCCAATGGAAAATTCCGTTATCGACTAAAAAGGTTACTAAAACCCCGTTTAATGTCCAGCAGGCAAAACACACTGTAAATGCCAATGTGTTCAAAAATAAAATTTTGTGTGATTGCGATAGTGAGTTTGTATTTTTCATAGTACTTCTTATTTTTATGTAAAAGTAAGTACTATAACTTAGTTAAAACCTGCTAAAACGCAGTTTTTGAAAAATAATTACGTATTTATACGTATTTTTTAGATTAAAGAATACTCAGCCGCTTTATTAGAAAGTTCCATTAGATTTTTTACTTTCAGTTTTTTCATTAAGTTGAAACGGTGCACTTCGGCAGTTCGTTTGCTGATATCTAAGGCTTCAGCGATTTCTTTGTTTCCTTTCCCTGATAATAAAAGCGTAAGTATTTCTTTTTCTCTTTTGGTAATCATCATTTCTTCGCCTAAAATTTGTTTAGGTTCTAATGATGCTGACGAATTTGTCAATTGACCAATTAAAATAGAAGAAATATCACCGCTGAAATATTTTCCTCCAGCAGAAACATTATGCAGTGCTTTTAAGAATTCTTCTTTGCTTGAACCTTTTAGCAAATAACCGTCGGCACCAGCTTTTATAGATTTTAAAACATATTCTTCCGATTCGTGCATCGAAAGCATGATGATTTTTACGTTATTATTATCGCTTCTAAGTTTTTCTACTACCTCAATGCCTGTTAAGTTGGGCATACGAATATCTACTATAAGTAAGTCAGGTTTGGTCGACGCAACGACTTCAAGCGCATCTGCACCATCGATTGCTTCGCCTACAACCTCGATGTTTGCTTCGTTTTCGAGTAAGGATTTGATTCCATCTCTAACAAAAACATGGTCATCTGCCAGTACTACACGAATGATATTACTCATAGTTTACTTAATTTTGATTTTAGATTTTTACGTATATTCATCTATAAAGAAGATGCTAATATACGTACTTTTTTAAAAATAAATTCCAATTTTTTGAAATTCCAAATTTCAAGATTAAAAAATCATTAGAAAAAGAGACGATTCAAATGTCAAAATTCAAATTTGGAATAGAAATAGCAAAGGTTTGTCAGGCTGAGCGAAGTCGAAGCCCACGTACAGAAACTCTATAATCTAAATCGTTAATCTTTTTAGATATACTTTGCGATCCTTCGACTTCGCTCAGGAAGACAATAGAAGGATTTCAACTTAGACAAAGTTTGGTGTTGAATTGCCTCCAGCTTTAGCTGAAGGTTTTTGTCAAGAAATGAAGGGCTTAGGTAAATTTTGGCTAAAGCCTTTTTTGAGACTTATTTTAGATACCTCCAGCTTTAGCTGGAGGCAATTGATTTGGTAGAAGTATTTCAACTTTGACAAAGTTTAATATTGAGTTGCCTCCAGCTTTAGCTGGAGGTTTTATAGATGAAGCAAAAGGCTTTAGCCAAACTTACCCATTTGGCTAAAGCCATTGTGATACTTGTTTGTAAACCTCCAGTTAAAGCTGGAAGCAATTGATTTGGATTGTTTCTGAAAACTGATAAAATCAAAACATCTTTTGGAAACTGAACCTGCGAGAGGGATAGGAGCTAGCTACCGAAGTAGCGCGGATAGCCCGACAGCATTAGGGAAAGTGGGCGAATATAGATAAAGTTTGTTTGCCCACTTTTTCTAATGGTGGCTCGCCCTTATTAATTAGATAATAAGTCAATTTGAAAATTAGATAATTCTTTTAAAGGTCATTTTTAGTAATTATCTAATTGACACATTGACTCTATTATCTGATTTAAGAATAGGAATGTTGAACGTAATTCTCGTTCCTTCGCCTGGAATTGAGTTCATGAATACGCGACCGTTGATGTATTGGATTCTTTCCTTCATGAATAAAAGTCCCATTCCAGATTCGCTGTTGCGTTTTTTGTCGACTGAATTGACGTCGAAGCCTTTTCCGTTGTCGTCTACAATAACACTTAAAAGCGTTTCGCTATGTGAAAGTTGCACAATAATATGAGATGATTCGGCGTATTTTATGGCGTTATTTATCGCTTCTTGTGTAAGACGGTAAATGTTGATTTCGATTAAGGAATCTAAACGCTGGTCAAAGTCGGTTTTATTGTAAAAAAGGATTTCCTTTCCAGTTAATTTCGAAAGTTCTTGCGTTAGTTTTGAAAGCGACGAAACGATTCCATGATCGCTTAATTCTGGTGGCATTAAGTTGAAAGTTGCCGTTCTAACTCCTTTTATAATATCTAAGGAAAGTTTCTTTAAATACTCAATTTTTTGTTCTGATTTTTCTCTATCATCCAGATTAATACTTTCTAGGCTGAACTTTAAACCTGTAAGCATTTGGCCGATTCCGTCATGAATCTCTTTGGCGATTCGGTTTTGCTCGTTTTCCTGATTTTCAACGATTTTACTTGAAATAATCTTCTGTTGATTGATTTTTTCTGTTGTATTTTCAAGGTTTAAACGTTCAACTTCACGTTGTGCTTTTTTGCGTTCGGTGATGTTGAAACAAACGATTAAGAGTTCCAGTTCGTCTTTTTTGATCATTACGGGAACCATTGACAAATCCAGCCAGATTTCTCTATTTTCTTTGTTTAAAATCTTCATTTCGCCCTGCCAGCCACTGCGCTGTTTTTCGAAAATTAAACGGTCAAAATTAACTTGTTCTTTTTCGTCTTCTGTCAGTACTTCAGAGAATTTTTTATTAGATGAAAATTTGGTGTAGTTTAAAAGTTTGGCGAATTTTTCTCCAATATGAATGATCGAACCATCTGGCGAAATTCGGCAATACAGTAAAGTATTTTCCATCGCATAATTGAGCGATTTCAGTTCTTTTACCGAATTTTCTTTGATTTCACTGATAATTTCGGTGTCGTATGCCAGTTTTAAAGCTTTCTTTTCAGAAGATAAAAGCTTGGCAATTAATCTTTCTATTTTCTTGTTGGTTGGTTTAAAAATGAAGAAGAATTCTAAAAGCAGAACAAGCAAAGTAAAACCAAAAATCCAATATTCAATTCGGCGTTGTTCGGTTACTTTTTCGTGTGCTTCAAGATCGTATTGCGTTACAATCTGATTCATTTTCGAAAGGAAAAGCCCTTCGTTTTCTAAAATAGTTTGAACTAGTTTTTGGTTTTCTGAAACTGATTTTTTTTGTTGTAAATTGAGTAAAAAAGAATCGGCCGTCTGCGCAATTTTATTGAAAATCGGATTGATCTCCAGATATAATTTATTCAGTGTTTCGCTTTTTCCTTTTGGGAAAGCCAAGCTATCACTTCCATTTTCTAATGCATTTTGATTTTTTTTCCAAAGTGTTAAAACCTCTTTTAAGTGGGAAGTTTTTTTGGCTGTAGCCGAATCAGAAACGTAATGTAAAATCAGAACTTCTTTAACGATTTTCTGACTCAGCATTCTCTGTTTTCCAGAAAAATTAATAATTTTAGAATCGCTTAACTGTTGATTCAGATTGTATTGAACAAGAAACTGACTGATAATTATAGTTAAGGCAATAGTAAGAAGCGCAAAAAAATACAGTCGTCGTAAATTTTTGAAAGTGATTTTTTCTGCTGCTTCCTGATTGCTTTTCTTCATGTCTGTTTACAATCCCAAAGAAGCTTTTATTAGGTTTAAGTTTTCTTCAGAATAATTGATTTTTAAAGCTTCCTGATGTCCTTTATCCGACATTTTATCCCAAGTTTTCTTGATGATATTTTTCAGTTTTTCGTCATCATGTTTTTGAACGAAAGGTTCTAAGTAATAATCTAAAAATACCAAACAAATTACATCTTCTAGTAATTGCGTTTCAGCATCTTTTTTAAGCAGTTTTTTTTCGATTAAAAAAGAAACACGATCGATGAAAGTTTGGTCATATCCAGCTTTTACTAATATTTCTGCGGTAGTTTTTGCATGAAATTTTTTGAGTTCTTCTCTCCATTTCAAATAGCCAACGCGATCCATCGGGTACGATTCTCGAGCTACTTTCCAACGGCAGATGTGCTGTGCTTTTGAAGCAATCTGAACTTCTTCTGAAGCTTTTGGTTCAAACTGCATCAGTTTTTCGTACATCCTGTTCGAATACAATAATTCTTTTGGATATTCGGTGTTTTGGTCTAATTCTATATTCGGATCCTGAGCGTTTTCAGCATCAATCCATTCGCTTGCTTTTAGAAAAGGTGTAGTCATTTTTTTGGTTAGGTGATAGATTTCAAAGATACGTAAATTAGTGGGAAAGTAGATAGGAAGAAGAAAGAAGCAAGAAGAAAGATTGCTCAAAGTTTTTCAAATCTTGCTTCTTGGTTCTTTCTTCTTTTAACGTCATCTTAAAAAAGTCTAATCTACAAACCCAACAAAAACTTCGTCTTCTACAATCTTAATAGGATACGTTGCAATGCTATACTCTTCGCCGTTTAAGTTTGAACCATCAACAAGAGAAAATGTTTTTTTATGCATCGGACAAGCAATTTTCGGAATATCATCTGCAGAACCTGTCATTCCTCTTGAAAGCACCATTTCCATTTTGTGCGGACATGCATTTTGGCACGCATACCATTGGTTGCGACGCGCAAAATTGAAAATTGCAATTTGTTTATTTTTGTATTTGATGCATCCGCCTCGGTTGGTTGGAAAATCTTCTACTTTACCAGCTTTGAACCAAATTGTTGCGTCACTCGCGTGAACTGTTTCGTATTGATTTAAGATTTCTTCCATTTTGATTGAGTTTTTGGTTCCTGTTTCTTAGCCCTCTTTTTACAATCATGAGAGTTATGATGGCGCAGTAAAAAAGAGGGTAAGAAGGACAGCAAACGTTTAATGATGTTTTTTTTTTCTTTTTTTTTGGAGCTTAATTTTTTAAACACATAGAAACATAGATTTTTTGTTTTTTGTTTGAGAAATAGAAAATTAAAAGAAACTAGTTTCTAACACAGAGATATGTGTGTTTATGCAAGTGGAACGCCTTTTTTAAGTTCAGTTAATTCTATGATTCTATGTGTTTAAATTATTTATTTATGACCAAGCTTTTGGCATTTTTTGATCTCTCATAGGAACAAAAGCAATGTTGTCGTCTTTTTGGTCAGAGTTTACGAAATGATTGAAACGTTTCATTAATCTTGGTTTTTCTAGAACTTGCTTCCATTCGCATTCGAAAGTGTTAACCATTGTCTGCATTTCAGCTTCAAGTGTTTCGCAGATTCCTAAACTATCTTCGATAATTACTTGTTTTAAATACTCTAAACCTCCGTCTAATTTTTCTAACCAAGTTGAAGTTCTAATTAGCGGTCCAGCAGTGCGGATGTAATACATTAAGAAACGATCCATGTATTTGATTACAGTTTCTTTGTCGATTTTCTCAGCCAATAAAACTGCGTGTTTTGGATTCGCACCACCATTTCCAGCGATGTATAAATTCCAACCGCCTTCCACAGCGATTAAACCGAAATCTTTTCCGCGTGCTTCGGCGCATTCGCGAATGCAAGCTGAAACTCCACCTTTTAATTTATGCGGAGAACGAATTCCTTTGTATCTGTTTTCTAGTTCGATGGCAAATCCAGCGCTATCGTCCATTCCGTAACGACACCATGCATTTCCAACGCAGCTTTTTACAGCACGAAGTGATTTTCCGTAAGCGTGACCGCTTTCAAAACCATTTTCGATTAAGATTTTCCAGATTTTTGGCAAATCACTTAAATGTGCTCCGAATAAATCAACTCTTTGTGCTCCAGTGATTTTTGTGTACAAATCGAATTGTTTTGCCACTTCACCAATTACGATTAATTTCTCAGCAGTAATTTCACCTCCAGCAACTCTTGGAACAACAGAATAGGTTCCGTTTCGCTGAATATTAGCTAAAAATCTATCGTTTGTATCTTGTGTGGTTACGTGTTTGTTAGCCGTATCATTATAGATACTTGAGAAAATGGAAGCTACAACTGGCTTACAAACTTCGCATCCGTCGCCTTTTCCGTGATGATCTAAAACATCGTAGAAATTCTCGTATTTGTTGATTTTCACCAAATCGAATAATTCTTGACGTGTATAGCTAAAATGCTCACAAATAACCTCTTTTACTTCTTTTCCTAAAGATTTTTGAGTAGCTTTTACCAAATCAGAAACCATTGGTTTACAACCTCCACAACCTGAAGTTGCTTTCGTTGCTTTTACAACATCTGAAAAAGTAGCGCAAGATTCATCTAAAATTTTACAGCAGATTGAGCCTTTTGTAACATTTTCGCAAGAACAAATTACGGCTGTATCTGGTAAATCCATCACACTTCCAAGAGAAGAACCTTCAGAACCGCCGCGAGAACCTAAAATCAAATCTTCTGGATTTTTAGGCAACGCCATTTCGTTAATATAAATTTGGAAAAGCGAACCGTAATCGCTAGAATCTCCGACTAAGATTCCACCCAAAAGCTTTTTTGAATCTTTTGTAACGTTGATTCTTTTATAGACGCCACTTAATTTATTTTCATAAATAATAGCCGTCACGTCATTATTTTCGATGAAAGGATCGCCAAAACTCGCAACTTCAACACCAATTAATTTCAGTTGTGTTGACATATCGATGGTTTCTCTCATGGTTTTGCCACCATTTAAGATTTGCTCCGCAGCAACATCAGCCATTTCGTAACCTGGCGCAACAAGTCCGTAAATGTTTTGATTGTAAAGTGCTGCTTCACCAATCGCAAAAATAGAAGGATCTGATGTTCGCATTTGATTGTTTACCACAATTCCGCCCCGTACACCAACTTCAAGTCCTGAAACTCTAGCCAGTTCGTCGCGAGGTTTGATTCCGGCAGATATAACCAACATGTCTACTTTTAACAATTCGTCGTTTGCAAACATCATTCCCGTTATACTTTCCTTTCCGTCAATATATTGCGTTGCTTTATTAAGATGAATTCCGATATTTAATTCTTCTATTTTAGATTGAAGCATATCACTCGCGCCTTGATCCAACTGTCTCGGCATCAAACGAGGAGCAAATTCCACGACATGTGGATTCAATCCTAAATCTCGAACCGCTTTTGCAGCTTCTAATCCTAGTAAGCCACCGCCTAAAACAGCTGCTTCAGTAGCACCTTTTTGTTTTATTTTTTTGGCGTAACCCATAATAGCGTCCAGATCTTCGATGGTTCTGTACACAAAAACACCTTCTTTTTCTACACCTTCAATTGGTGGTACAAAAGCCGAAGAACCTGTAGCTAAAACTAAGTAGTCGTACGTATGTGTTTTGTTTAAGTGCGTATGTATTGTTTTTGCATCACGATTAATATCTGTAATTAACTCAGACGTATTTAGAATAATATTGTTTTGTTCGTACCATTCGGTTGTTGAGAGTGATAAATCATCTGCAGTCTTTCCTCCAAAGTATTCGCTTAAGTGAACGCGATCGTAAGCGCGTCTTGGTTCTTCGCCAAATACTGTGATTTGATACTTTTCTTGTCCTGATTTTGCAACAAACTTTTCGCAAAATTTATAACCAACCATGCCGTTTCCAACTACTATTACTCTAATCATGATTTCTTTAATTAAGTATTACTACGCAAATATAAGTATTTATACTTATTTAAGTACGTAAATTATTTATTTTTTAAGTAATGGATATGTTTTGAAGACTACGTATTTTGTCTTAATCTTATACGTAATAAGGGTTTTGGATGATTTTATGATTATTTAGTTTTTAAAATTTGAAAAGATTCTAAATAAGCATTTCAAAAAAATGTCGTAAATTCATAAGAATTTTACAGATATTTTGGAACAAGAAATACTTTTTTAAACTGAAATCTCATGAAAAAAATACTCTCAATATTATTGTTGTCAATTGTAATGATAGGTTGCAGAACGACATCAAATAAAGATTCTGCTGGAACAACTTCAACAATTTCTACAGAAGAAGATTTAAAATATTATTTTAAAGGCACTGGAAACGAACCGTTTTGGGGAATCAAAATAGGGAATGAGGAAATCGTTTTTACATCATTAATTCCAGGGAAAGAAAAAATCATTTTTCCTGCCGTTGATGCGGTTCGGGCAATGGACGCTAATGTGAAAATGTATAAAGTAAGTAATGAAAATACTTCGGCAACGATTACAATTCAGCAATTGGATTGCCAAGATTCGATGTCCGGGGCAATTTCGCCTTATAGCGTTAAAGTTGAAATTAGAAATAATTCGGAATTAGAGGCGAAGAAATTAAGCGGATGCGGAAAATATCTAACCGATTATCGTCTTCATGATATTTGGGTTTTGGAAGAATTAAATGGTTATAAAGTCTTCGCAACCGATTTTCAAAAGGAATTTCCAAGAATTGAAATTAATTCCACAGAAAATAGATTTATGGGATACGGAGGCTGTAATTCGATAACGGGGCAAATCTTTTTTGAGAAAGATCTTTTGCGTTTTACGAAAGTAGTTTCGACTTTAATGGCTTGTCCACAAGGGAATAAAGAAGGAGAGTTTTTAAAAGCTTTGCAAAACACGACAACATATTCTATTGGAAATAATCAATTGACTTTGTCGAATCCTTCGGGGAAATTGGCTGTTTTTAAGAAAGTGGATTAAAAGTTTTGTTTTATTATTGTTTCCCGCAGATTTGGCAGATTGAGCAGATTTTTTTCTGTCATAGATTTTAGAGATTAAATTGATTTTTATCTGCTCAATCTGCAAAATCTGCGAGAGATTTTTTTTTAGGATATTTTAATCTTATTCAAACAATTCTTTAGGTTCATCATTTTCTGATTCTTCTTCTCCTTCAATAAAATCCAGTTCCAAAGCTTTTACGCTTTGAACCGCATTTCCAGCAATACCGCGAATCGAACCGTACATTCCTAAAGTATTATGAACCACTTTTTCGATTTGTTTTTCACGCTGTTTCCAAATTCTCTGCATTGCTCTTTTTTCAGAATCTAAATCACTTTGCATTGTTGTGAAACCTTCTACAATTCCTTCAATCTGCAAACGGAATTCGTTGCTTGTAAGGAAATCGTATAACATTGACATTTTATCGCCTTTGTTTTCTTGTGCCTGAACTGCTTGATTAATTTGAATTAAAGACTGACGCAAAACTGCACTTAAACCTTTAAATTCCTCATACGTACAAATCCAGATTCCGTCACGCATTCCCATTCGGTCCATTCCTGAAGGCATAACTTCGGTAACCAAAACTCCTATATTGGCTCTTTTGATTCTAATATCGTTTTTGAATTTCTCAATCCAAGAAGGCTGAAACGCCTTAGTTCTCTTGCTTTCATAATAAATAGAACCGCAATTTTGGTGCTCTCTCGTGTTTACGACTTGAAGACAATCGGCGCCATTTGCACCTTTTTTAATTTCGTCAATGCTGTCAAGCGGGAAATTGTTGGCCAGCCATTCTTCAATCGCTAATTCCATTACTTCACCTTGCAATTGCATTGAACCTTGTTCTTGCTTGCGTTTCATTTCTTCAGTCAGCTTTTTTTGTTCTTCCAGCTGTTTTTGAAGTTCTTTGAATTTCAATTCGTTTTTATCGTCTTCCTGTTTTCTGATTTTCTCGCGTTCCAAATTCAGTTGCACGTTTAACTGCTTTTCGGCTTCGGCTTGAATTGCTTCTTTCATTTCCAGTTTTTCGCGCTGTAATTTTGCGATTTCACCTTCCATTTTATTCAATTCTCTGATTTTTTCAGATTTTTCAGAGAGTTCTTTTTCCATCAATAACAAACGATCTTTGTTTTCTTCTTCCAGTTTCGCTTTTAGTTTTTCTGAAATTTCTTTTTCGGCTGTTTTTTTCTCGCGCTCCAAACGTTCAGCAAAAAGTTCGTTTTCTTGCTTTTTCTTCGCTTCAAACTCGGATTTCGCTTTTTCCAATTGCTCGTTTTTAAGCTCTAATTCACGGTTTTGAACATTTGCTTTTTGTTGAAATTCTTTACGGATGCTGTCTTCCAACTGATGTTTTAAAACATCATTTACATCGATAGGAGTTCCGCAGTTTGGACACTGAATTGAAGATTGTTCAGCCATTTTTGATTGATTTTTTATGGAATGGGATTATAATTTGCTAAGGTATTTAAAAGTTCTCTTTTTACGATGTGGATTTCTGTACTAATTTGTAACGAATTTTTGTTATGGCCACGAAGGCGCTAAGACGCTAAGTTTTTATTTCACGCAGATTTTATTAGATTTAAGCAGATTCTGCAGATGTTTCTCATAAAGTTTGTCATTTCGACGAAGGAGAAATCTTCGCAAGTAGCTCCGTTGCTATAAGCCATTCTTTGTAGAGCTTCTCGTGGAGATTTCTCCTTCGTCGAAATGACAAAAATGAGAAAAAATCCTTTTAATCATTATAATCTGTGGCAAAAAAAACTTTGCGTCCTAGCTCCTTTGTGGCAATAAAAACTCAACAGCAGATTGCGTGATTTCAGAATGATCGTCTTTCGAAGTAATCAAGGAAACATTTGTATATAAATTGACTTTTTTCAATTCAACAAAACCAATTTCCAAATCCTGATTATTTTTAGCAATATTTGATGGAACAATCGAAATTCCCAATCCATTTTTGACTAATTGCACTATTGAATTAATATTATTTGCTTCATGAATAATCTTCGGCGTAAAGCCATAAAAAGCGCAAAGTTCTAGTAAAACTTCATGATAATGAGGTGCGTAATCTTTGTTGAAAAAGATAAACGTTTCGTCTTTTAGTTTTAAAATATCATTTTCTGATTTTATCTGAAAGGCTTTTTTATTGTAAACCAATGAAAATCCGTCTTTAAACCATAAATGCGATTTTATTTTTGGCGAATGAATAGGCGATCGGATAATTCCCATTTCGATTTTACCTTTTTCTAAAGCATCTATTTGTTTGGTTGTCGATATTTCGAAAAGTTTGAAATTGACATATGGGAATTGTGCTTTAAGATGTTTTATTAAATCTGAAATTACTGAAGAATAAATCGAACTGATATAAGCGATTCTAAATTCGCCAGAAACGTTCTCTGCAATCTTTTTTGTTTTGACAGAAATATGTTCCAAGTTCTGAAAAAGCGCTGTCACTTCTTCTTTAAAATATTTTCCAGCTTCTGTGAGTTCTACTTTTTTATTGTTTCGAATAAAAAGTTTGGCTTTAAGTTCTTCTTCCAATTCAGCTATTTGCCTGCTTAAAGGTGGCTGGGAAATAAAGAGTTTTTCTGAAGCTTTGGTAAAGTTAAGTTCTTCGGCTACAGCCAGAAAATATTTTAGGTGACGTAATTCCATGATACTTTTAAAGTATTATTAATTGATAAAAATAGTATTTTTAAAGTATTTATGAAAGAGGTAGTTTTGAAATATAAAAATAAACCTCTCGCAGATTTAAACAGATTCAGCAGATTATTATTTTAGATAAATCATCTTAACCATAATAATTTCCCAATCATATAATAGCAAAAAGATTCGCTGAATCTCCCAATCTGCGAGAGAATAAAAAAGAAAAAAATAGGTTTCACGCAGATTTAGCAGATTTAAGCTGATTAAAACAGATTTTTTTTATTTGAATAGTAAAGAATAAAAAAAAATAAAATCATTTTGAAATCAGCTTTAATCTCTTTTAAATCTGCGTGAAAATTTTAAAAACAAAGACCATGAAAAAATCAACTATTGAAGAAATCAAAGAACGATTTGACAATGATGTCGAACGATTTTCAAATTTAGAAACTGGACAAGTGGCGACAATCGATGCTACAATTTCTTTGGAATTAATAACGGAAGCTTCAAAACGAATTGTTCCAAACGCTGCAACTATTTTAGATGTTGGCTGTGGTGCAGGAAATTATACTTTAATGATGTTGTCTAAATTACCAAACTTAAACTGCACTTTGGTCGATTTGAGTTTGCCAATGTTGGATCGCGCCTTTGAAAGGGTTTCAAACGGAACAAATGGAAAAGTCGAAATTAAGCAAGGTGATATCCGTGAAGTTGATTTAGAAGAAGACAGTTTTGATATTATTTTGGCAGGAGCTGTTTTGCATCATTTGCGTGATGATCAGGATTGGGAAACGACTTTCACTAAATTATTCAAATTATTGAAACCAGGCGGATGTTTGATGATTTCGGATTTAATTACACAAGATACTGATTTGTTGAATGATTATACTTGGCAACGTTATGGAGAATATTTGGAAGGAATAGGAGGTACAGAGTATCGCCATAAAGTTTTGGATTATATTGAAAAAGAAGATTCTCCGAGATCGATGAATTACCAATTGGATTTGATGAAAAAAGTAGGTTTTTCAAAAGTTGAAATTTTACATAAAAACATGTGTTTCGGAGCTTTTGGAGGAATTAAATAAAGGTTTTTTTGCCACGAATTTCACGAATTTCACGAATTTGCACGAATTAATTTTTTAGTTTAGAAAAGAAAAATTAGTGAAATTAGTGAAATTCGTGGCGAAAAAAACTATACTTCAACAGGCATCGGATATTTGTTTCTAAGGTCGAAAACTAACTCTGAAGGGCCATTTTTCTGGAGATAATCTAACTTTTCTACAGCTTCTTCCATGGTTGGAATTTGTCCTTTTGGAATCCACCACATTGCGGTATGTGCTTGCCCGAATTTTTGAAACCATTCTTTACGACGTCTTAAAAATTCGCTGTGAAAAGTTTTGTACATATAATGTTCTAAAGTTTCAATATTCTCCCAAACTGATACATTTATAATGATTTGCTCATCATTGTACGGATTCAGACTTGTAGCGTTGTAACTGTCGGTGTCGTCTTTTAATCGTCAGACAAAACCTTCGCTTTCTTCGGCTAAGGTGTTTACAGCATCTAAATTATCTACAAATTCTTTCATTATCGGATCGTTGATATCGACTCCTTTCATTTTGGCAATATTAATTTCGGCAAGATGATAATGACTCATAAGTTTTTATGTTTCTGAATGAGAGGCAATTTAGCTTTTATTTGAATAATTATTTTGAATAATTAAGTTATATCTGTAACAATTTCGATCCTGCAAGGTTTTCAAAACCTTGTAGGTTTTTTGAAGAAGGTTTAAAGTTATACCTACAAGGTTTTGAAAACCTTGCAGGAAGAGATTATAATACTTGAGCTGTTTTGTAAACCTGAATTGGACTTGAAACTAAGCTTTCGGTTTTTTTGATGAAATCTTTCAGATAGGATTGATTGTTATGTAAATCTAAACCTGGTTGATCTTTCCATTCTTCCCAGAGAATAAAAACATTTTCTGAAGTGTGTAAATCGTAACGAATACAAGCAGCCTCTTTTCTAGTTTCGGTTACTAGATGTGTAAGCAGGTTTTGAACTTCAATTAAATTTTCTGGTTTACTTTTCAAAATTGCTGTAATCGAAATCATAATTATAAGTTTTTAAAGGTTTCTTCTAAATGTTTCGTGTAATTCTCTTTAAAGATAACGATATTTTCTGGTGTTGCGCCTTTTTCGACATCGTGGAAATGAAATCCGTTTACGCGTTCCATTCCTGTGAATTTGTTCATTTTGTGGAAGCCAAACATTGCACCGTCATCAACAGAAGTTTCTTGGAAAAATTCTCCTGGAAGTGTGAAAGCCGTTGCAGGAGCATTCCAGCTTGTGGTAAGCATGTATTTGCGTCCGTGTAAAAGTCCGCCAGTTCCGTAGTTGATGTCTGGGTTAACACGGCTTCTTCCGTCGCTTTTATAGATTCCGTTATTGTGGCCTTGCGTGAAAACATCATCGATGTATTTTTTGAAAAGGTTCGGAATTTGAAACCACCAAACCGGTGTGTGATAGATAATTAAATCTGCCCAAACGAATTTCTCTACTTCTTTTTGAAGATCAATTTCGTCTTCAACGTGAGTTGTTTTTATTTCGTAATCGTTGTTTTTTGAAAGAAATTCTACTGTCCAATCTTGAACTGTTTTATTGAATTTTCCTCCTGAATGCGCGAATTTTTGTCCGCCGTTAATTATAAATATCTTTTTCATTTTTATTGTTCTTATGAAAACTGATGTGTGAGGGATAGGAGTGAAAATCCTTTTGTGCCGGGGTTCGGCATAAAAGATTGCAACGGATAGCCCGGCCCTTGGGACACACCCAAATTGTTATACTTTTTGAGATTTTGTTTTTAAACACATAGAAACATAGATTTTTCTTTCGTGAAAAGTGAATTGAAAGAAACTAGTTTCTAACACATAGCTATGTGTGATTATACAAGTGAAACGCCTTTGTAGACAAAGGAAATCTATGTTTCTATGTGTTTAAATATTTTAAAAGAGAATTATTTTATTTTAGCAATTGCCTGATTGATGAATTCTAATTCTGAAGCTGATAGATCAAAATTCATTGTTTTGGCATTTGAAATAGCTTGTTCTGCATTTCTTGCTCCCGCTAAAACAATTGCAATTCCTTTTTGTAAAGAAGTCCAACGAAGAACTAATTGCGATAAACTTGCTTCTTTTGCATGTGCTAATGAAGTTAATTCTTCGACTAAAGTTTTTACTTTTTGAAGATCGAATTGGCTGAAATAGCCGTTTCTGTGATCGTTTTCTTTTAATTTACTGTCTGTGAAATATTTCCCTGTCAATAAACCTCTTTCCATCGGACTGTAAGCAATGATTCCGATGTTTTCTGAAACTGTGAACGGAATTAATTCGTTTTCAATTTTACGGTTCAGCATGCTATAAGCTACTTGGTTTGAAGCGATTTGAATTGTTTTTTGTGCTTCTTGAATTTGTGAAACGTTGTAATTACTAACTCCAAAAGCTCTGATTTTTCCTTGCTGAATTAAACTTTCTGCTGCTTCCATTGTTTCAGAAATTGGAGTTGTAGAATCTGGCCAGTGAATTTGCAATAAATCGATATAATCGGTTTGAAGACGTTTTAAACTTTCTTCAACTTCTTTAATTACGTTTGCTTTTGATGAATATTTGTAAACAGGAACTTTTTTACCGTTATCATCTGCGTCGAAAAAGAAATCGCCTTTTCCGTTGTTGCTTCCATCCCAAACCAAACCAAATTTAGTAAGTAATTGAACTTTAGAACGATCTTGACTTTTAATTGCCTCTCCAATCATTTCTTCGCTTAAACCAAATCCGTAAAAAGGAGCGGTGTCAATTGTAGTTACACCGTGATCAATTGATGCGTGAATTGAGTCGATTGAATCTTTCTTTTCTGTTCCGCCCCACATGGTTCCGCCAATAGCAAAAGCGCCGTAAGTGATGGTTGATAATTCTAGTTCTGAGTTGCCTAACTTTCTATATTCCATGATAGTGATTTTTTTCGTTTAAAATTGATAAGACAAAATTATACTGTTTTTGTGATTCTTATTTGGTATATATTTGTCTTTTTTAGGTATATTTGCATCTTCAAATAAATTGAATTATGAAAAAAGAAAACTTATATGAGCCTTTTACGGTTTCTTTTGAAACGCTGAATGAATATCCAGACGTGGGGGATCGCCATAATTTTTTCGAATTGGTTTATATTTTGGAAGGGACAGGAAGACAGTGTATTAATAAGAATATTTTTGAGTATGATCCTGGGCATTTGTTTTTGCTAACGCCTGAAGATTGTCATAATTTTACGATTGAAACTGAAACGAAGTTCTTCTTTTTAAGATTTAATGACATTTATTTGAAAAATTCGAGTCTGCAGAATGAAAACATTCAAAGGCTGGAATATATTCTTCAAAATGCCAATCACCAGCCGGGCTGTATCTTAAAAAATGATCCTGATAAATGTTTGGTAAAAGTGATGATTGAAGCGATTTGCCGTGAACATCAGGATAAAGATGTTTACAATCAGGAATTGATTCAGCAGTTGGTGAATACGCTGATTATTATCGTGGCGAGAAATATTGCGAAATATTTGCCTGAACAAGTTTCAATAAGTACAGAAGCGAAAGCAATGGATATTCTGCAATATATTCAAAACAATATTTACTATCCTGAAAAGATTAAAGCAGAATCAATCAGTGATTATTTTGGAATTTCGAATACGTATTTAGGTCGTTATTTTAAGAAACATGCTAGCGAAACCATGCAGCAATATATCAGTAATTACAAAACGAAACTGATTGAGCATCGTTTGCAATTCAGCGATAAGCGTATTAATGAAATTGCGTATGAATTTGGTTTTACTGATGAAAGCCACTTTAATAAGTTCTTTAGAAAACAGAAAGGGTATAGTCCTTCTGAGTTTAGAAAAACGATTCGTCTTAGTGCTTAGTGTATTCATAAAGAAAGAATAAAAGTTAGATGGAAAGATTTGAAGCCAAAAAGATAATTGCAATTCATGAGTTGAAACAAATGTCTGACAAAGAGAAATTGGATATTTTGGAACATAATTATTGGTTTTTTGATAATAAAGAAGATATTATTGAAGCGATAGCAGATGAATCTTATCCTAATATCTCAGAGAGTCTTATTGAATTAATAAGCAATACTACAAAACCAGTTCTTAATGAAGAATCAGAAGGACTGATAATTGAATCTATAATTAGTGGACTATTATTTGTGAGCAATTCTTATTTAGAATTTAAATTAACTGAGATAGGTCTGAATTTTGGAAATAAGGTTCAAGGAATACCTGAAAAAGCAGGATTATGTCCTTGTTGTGAATATTATTCTATCGGATATGGGGAAGATGGTTTTTATGATATTTGTTCAGTTTGTTTTTGGGAAAATGGAGGAGAAGGACCAAACCATATGACTTTGGAAGAAGCTAAATTAAATTTTACGAAATTTGGTGCTATTGATGAAAGATCACTAAAAGATGTTGATATAGAGGGCGTAAAGAAATATTTGAAAAAATAAATCTGCCGGATCTGCTAAATCTGCGAGAGTAAAAACAAAAATATCAGTATAAATCCGAGCGCTTTAACTTTCTTTTCCAATAATAAAATCAAAGTGTTCGGTTTTACCAGCTCTTAAATTATTGATTTCGTTTTTGATTAATTCTTCTAAAGAATCTGCGACAATATCTCTTGACCAAGATTCATTTTGAAGTTCAATAATCTGGCCAAATTTTCCTTTTGAAGCAGGATCTGTGTCATAAACTAAATAATCGCCGTTTCTTCCAGTTGCAAACGGAATCCATTTTGGATTGGCGTAATTATCGGTTTGGATTTTTTCGAAATCTATTTCTTGTTCTGGTAAATCTTCTTCGTCAAATTGTAAATCTTGAATACAATTCCATTCTTCTGCGATGTCTCCAAACGGAATTAAATCATAACTCCAATTGTTTACTCCAAATTGAAAAACAGCCGTTACAGTATCGTAATCTACATTTTGAACTTTGTAAAAATTTACTAATGCAGTTGGTATTGTGATTTCACCTTCAAGTTCTCTGTGTTCTTGAATATCTTCTTCAGAAATTCCTTCTGTAAGGTTGTAGTAATCATTATTTTTAGAAACAATTTTATTTATTTCCGAAATCCATTCTTGCCATAAAGGTTCAAATAATTGGAATTCAGGATCAACAACTGCGGTGATTTTCTTTTCTTTTTCTTCGTTGGCTGAAATGCTCAAACTTGTAATTTTACCATCTTCTTTATCAAACCAAACACTTATTCCGTTAAGTATGAAAGCGCCGCTTCGATCTCCTTTAAAAAGTTTTACCAGCTGATTTTTATTGTTTTCGTAGTATTGAAGTAATTCTTGTCCGTCAAAAATAAATTCTCCTGTAAAGATGCTTTTTGCACAATAATCATAGTCTCTAACTTCAAATTCAATAGCTAAACTTTCAACTTTATTTCCTTCTTTAGAAAAAGCCATAATGCCTAACTCATCCCAAGTGTAAATATGATTGTATTGTTTTTTGGTATATCGGTAGTCTCCTAAAGCTTGTTTTAAAACTGTTATATCAATTGGGAATTCGATGTTTATATTGTTAATCTGAAAGCCTGTTTTGGATAAATCAAGTTTTGTCATTTTGCTTTTTTGAAGGTTATATAATCTTTTTAATTACACGAAGTTTGTGGGTGTGCTTGTTTGTTTCAGGATTATAAATTCCGGTATGATCCAAACGGTCAATACGAACTTTTCCACTTGCGTGAATGATGTAATTGTTTTCCATAATGATTCCGACATGGGTAATATTTCCCTCATCATTATCAAAAAAAGCCAAATCTCCTGATTCGCATTCTTCAATAAAACTTAAAGGATCTCCTTCAAGTGCTTGCTGTGACGCATCTCGGTGAATTTTATAGCCATTTAACTTATAAACCATTTGAGTAAAACCAGAACAATCTATTCCGAAAGGTGTTTTTCCACCCCATAAGTACGGAGCATTCAAATACATAAAAGCGGTTTTGATTAAAGCACTTTTAGGTTTTATACCACTGGTTTTGGTTCCTTCAAAATCAAAGTTTGAAGTGTTGATTTCGTTGTTGTTTAAAAAAGATAAAGAAGCTCCAAGCGGAATTGGAAGCAATAAATTGTTGGGAGCTGTGATGTAATCTATTAAGTCCGCATTTAAAATAATTGACTCTTTACTCAAAAGATCAAATTGCTCTTTGGTAATTTCCTGATATTGTTTAGAATCTACCCAGCCTTCATAATCATCAAATTGAATTCTTATTTTGGCCCATTGATTATGGCGTTCTAAAATTTCGATATGTTCGCCAAACAAAAGCTGTGTGACGATTTCACTTCTGTCGCTGGCTTCAGCTCGAACGGGCACTATGGCTAAATTGCAAATTCCAAACATCTAAGGAAATTTATAAGTTGAAAAATCAGGAGTTACATTTATAACTCCTGATTTTTTGTGATATTGTTTTAAGCTCTTTCGATAACAATTGCTGATGCGCCACCACCACCGTTGCAAATTGCAGCAGCTCCAGTTTTTGCATTGTTTTGTTCTAAAACATTAAGTAAAGTCACAATGATACGCGCTCCAGAAGCTCCAAGCGGATGCCCTAAAGAAACTGCGCCACCGTTTACGTTTACTTTATTGTTGTCAAGGTTTAATATTTTTGCATTGGCCAATCCAACTACAGAGAATGCTTCGTTAAATTCGAAGAAATCAACATCTGAGATTGAAATTCCCGCTTTGTCTAAAGCTTTTGGTAATGCTTTTGCAGGAGTAGTTGTAAACCACTTTGGCTCTTGTGCGGCATCTGCATAGCCTTTTATGTAAGCTAAAGGTTTTAAACCTAATGCATTTGCTTTATCTTCAGACATTAAAACTAAAGCAGCGGCTCCATCATTAATTGTTGAAGCATTTGCGGCAGTTACAGTTCCGTCTTTTGTGAAAACAGGACTTAAAGATGGAATTTTATCTAATTTTACATTAGTATATTCTTCGTCTTTAGAAAATATAATAGGTTCGCCACGTCTTTGCGGTACTTCAACAGGGACAACTTCATTGTCAAATTTTCCAGCGTCCCAAGCTTTTGCGCTTCTTTCATAAGACTGAATTGCAAATGCGTCTTGTTCTTCACGGCTGATTTTGTATTCAGATGCACATAAATCAGCACAAACTCCCATTGCGTTGTTGTCGTAAGCATCTGTCAAACCATCTTTTTGCATTCCGTCCAACATTGTTGCAGGACCAAATTTGTTTCCGGCACGCATTTGTACGTAGTGAGGAATCAAGCTCATGCTTTCCATTCCGCCCGCTACAACAATTTCAGCGTCTCCACATGCGATTGCTTGAGCAGCAAACATTACGGCTTTCATTCCAGAAGCACAGACTTTATTTACTGTTGTAGCAACAACTTCTTCTGATAATCCGGCAAATAATGCAGCCTGACGCGCTGGAGCTTGTCCAACGCCCGCCTGAATTACATTTCCCATGAAAACTTCATCGACTAATTTTGGGTCAAGGTTAATTTTTGAAAGGGCTCCTTTTATAGCGGCAGCGCCTAATTTTGGTGCAGGTACACTAGATAACCCGCCCATGAAACTTCCGATAGGTGTTCTAACGGCAGAAACGATAACAACTCTTTTGTTCATTTTCTGTTTAATAATAGTTAGTAAAGCAAATTTAATGTTTATTTGAATAAATTCAAATTTTGTATTGAATCGAGCTGAATTTAAATTTAGGGTGAATTTTTTGTTAATTCTATTCGTTTGATTGTGAAGTGGTTTTGAAAAAAGATGAAAAAAAACTAAAAAAACTCAAAAAAAAGCTTGTGAGATATGGAATGTTGTTATACATTTGCACTCGCAAAACGGAAGCAATTCCTTGAGCAAGGAGAGGTGCCAGAGCGGTAATGGAGCAGATTGCTAATCTGTCGACGGGTAACCGTCGCCAGGGTTCGAGTCCCTGTCTCTCCGCTTAATTTTTGCCTCGGGGTGTAGCGTAGCCCGGTTATCGCGCCTGCTTTGGGAGCAGGAGGCCGCAGGTTCGAATCCTGCCACCCCGACAAACTTTACCATAAGTTTAAAAAGAAATGGTTCCATAGCTCAGCTGGATAGAGCAACGCACTTCTAATGCGTAGGTCGAAGGTTCGAATCCTTCTGGGATCACAACAAAAACCATTCTAATTGAATGGTTTTTTTGTTTTAAGTAATGAGAATTTATTTCTATTCTTAGAATTTTCAAAGTTAATGGTTCCATAGCTCAGCTGGATAGAGCAACGCACTTCTAATGCGTAGGTCGAAGGTTCGAATCCTTCTGGGATCAC
Source organism: Flavobacterium sp. B167r (assembly GCF_056824315.1). Taxonomy (NCBI): domain Bacteria; kingdom Pseudomonadati; phylum Bacteroidota; class Flavobacteriia; order Flavobacteriales; family Flavobacteriaceae; genus Flavobacterium; species Flavobacterium sp. B167r. Next base: position 4,878,894 of record NZ_CP124859.1, on the reverse strand, counting down.
AAAAGCCACTCAAATCGAGTGGCTTTTTTGTTTTTATCCTTTTGTTAGGAACTTATTCAAATAAAAAAAGACCAAACATTTTTAACGTTTGATCTTTTATTCTTTTTTGAGATTTTTAATATCAATTAAAGAAGTATTAATAATTGTCAAATTCTCTTCGTTTGTAAAAAGTATCGTCATTGCTTTCAGATGCAAGGCGCGATTCTTCAGTAGGATAATAAGAATTCAATACTCTTCTTTCGTATTCCCTATCAAAATCATTTTGCCAGTTATATCTGCTTGTTTTTCTAAATGTATCATATCCAATGTTGTTGGCCATGACAATTTTAGTGTCTTTATTTATGCTAACAGAGCCAATTGGGATGATAATGTGGCTGTCTCCATCTTTGTAGATAAATTCCTTTCCATTTTCATTCGCAATTGCATCATGTACTTCATTACGACTGTCTTCAATTAATCCTTTGTCTAGATTAACATCAAGATAAACAACGCGTTGCATATCTTTATTAACCCAAAGATTATCAATTTTTCCTATTGTGCGGTTGTCTGCGTCTACAATTTTCCAACCTCTTACATCAGAATAGTTTGAAGCAACTTTATAATCAGAAAGCTCATCTAATCTGTATAAATTTCTATCTTTATTTTCCATAGTTTCTTAATAATTTGCTGTGCTATCTACACTAGAATTGTTTTCGATTTCCATTCTGTTTTCGTTTTGCACTTGGTCATCTCTTAAAAAGACATAGTATACAAGTGCTGAGATCAATAGGACTGCTACAATCCATGGCCAAATTGGCTTCTTTTTCTCAATTTTAATTTCTGCCATAATCTATATTTTTATTATGAATATTTAACTTTATAATAAAGGTACAAATGACGTTGGCGTACAGAAGTATTTAATTTCAGGCAGAAGTTATACAATTCCCAGTCGTGTAAAAAATTGATGTAGAATAGTTTAAAGAAATAATTCCTTTTAGGCAAATTGTTTCCTTTTATTTTTGAAATCATTCTTTTTCATGGTAATATTTTGAAAATCTAAAAATGCTTTGGTTTGAAAAGTCAATGTTTATGGGAACTTCTAGGTGTTTCAAAAAAAAATATAGTAAATTGCTTCTTCATTTTTTAATTCTAATAACAAATAAAAACTTCTATACGCCCTATGAATGAAGCAATAAATTTATACCGAAATGCCAAGAAAACCAGAAATTTGCTTTTGTACGCCACTGCAATCTGTATTTTATTAGCGATTGCAGTTTTATACGGTATTGGAACTTTTGATGGAATAGTTAAAATAAAACTGTCAATTGCTTCTGGTGCTATTCTTTTAATAATGCTAGTCTTGACATTTAAAATCCTAGTAAGTCTAAAAGATAAATCTCCATTAATACAAGTAGATTCAAATGGTTTTTCAGGAAAGACTACCCCGGTAGCCAAAGCTTTTGGAAGAATAGAATGGGCAGATGTCACAGATTTGCAATTACAGAAAGTAGGAGGTGACACTTTGGTTGCTGTTACAATTGAAAATGTTGCTAAATATGACGGACGTGTTTCTAAATTTCTTTGGAAAATGGCTTATAATGAGCAGTATTCTAAGCTGAATATTATGTACTCTGCTTCAGAAATTGATATTGATGCGGAAAGATTGTACGATATATTTGTAAGTAACTGGAAAAAATAAAAAACCTAAGAAAAAGGGTTGTGAATGGTTTTTATTATTTTTTTAATTATCAAAATAACTTAACTTAGTGTAAATGACATCAAAATAATCTCAAATTTACACGGTTAATGTATTTTAAATATTTATCAATCTTCTTGATTTTAATATCGTTCAAATCTAATTCTCAAATTGTTGAAGAAAAAAAGAATTTTCGAGCGGCAGATTCTTTATTGAAAGAAAATAGTTTTTCAGTTCATAAAGATAATTACTTTTTGACAGGAGTTCCTTTAGATGAACCTATAACGAGAAACTCTGCAGACGTCAAATATCAAGTCAGTTTCAAGCTTAGATTAAATTCTAAGCCTTTATGGGGCGGATTTTTTCCTTATTTAATGTATACTCAAAAAGCTTTTTGGGATATATATGCCAGCTCTAAACCTTTCTCTGAAATTAACTTTAATCCGGGAGTTGCACTTGTTCGACCTTTTTATTTGAAAGGAAACAGATTAACATATGGCTCAATTTCATTTGAACACGAGTCAAACGGAAGAGATTCTATCTATTCACGAACCTGGAATATGATTGCGTTTTCTTTAAAATCTCAAGTTTCGCCAAGGTGGGTTGTTGGAATAAGAGGCTGGATCCCTATCGTAGACAAAGATGATAATCCAGGATTAACCCAATATGTGGGTTATGGAGAAGCCAGTGCAACTTATCAAATAAAACCTAAACGCTGGAGTGCAGATGTGCTTTTTAGAAAAGGAAGCGGACTTATCAATTACGGCTCTCTACAAACACAGCTTAACTGGCGACCTTATAAAGATGAAAATTATTATGTTACCCTTCAATGGTTTATTGGGTATACAGAAAGTTTGATAGATTATCAAAAGCATACCAATATGGTTCGTATAGGTTTTACAATAAAACCAGAAGGAATGGGAATTTTCTAAACATCTGTAAATTTATTTAATTGTATGCTTTTTAATTGACTGAAATATTGTGAATGAATAGTTTGACCTTGAGTATATTGCTCCAAAGTCATTCCGTATAATTTATAAACAGAAGTATATTCAAGATTTGAAACATCTTTTTTTGACTGTAGATTCTTTTTGTTTTTAATGTTTTTCGAAGACATATTCTTACTTTGAAATTTTATATGAATGTTGTGCTAATAATTATTGAGAGGTCAAAAGTTTTATTTTTTCAATTGCTTCTTTGTTTTCATAAGCCACTTCTACTAATGCAAGCAAAATATCATTTCTCAATATCGTTTTATTTCTTACGTTTCTAATTAAAGCCTTAGGAGGAGTAGGCAGTCCTTTTTTGACAATGCAAGCAATGGTAAGATCAACATAGGTAACTGGTAAATGCTTATCTATAAATTCATAAGCTTTTTTATTGTGAGAATTATCTTCTTTAAAATTGTTATTATTGATTAATTTTGACATATCTTTGCTAATTATTAATGACATGGTTATTGGTTATGTAAATGTAGGAATAATATTATATTTATTATTCTTTTTAATGTTAAAAATATATTTTGGTTATATTTTGGATGAATTTTAATGATGATGATGTATCACGAGAAACTAAGTAAATTCTTTAAGGATAAAGGATTAAAACAAAAGGAGGTTGGGGCAATTTTAGGATTTAGCCCTGCAATGATTGGAAGATATTTACATGGAACGGCTAATATTGGTTCTGAATTTATTATTAGCTTAAGTAAAAATTTTCCAGATGTGGATTTGAATGATCTTTTTGCTTCCGATGGGCAAAATATGGTTAATGAAGCTGGAGCGGTTTATGAAAAACAAACTATTTTAAACGATTTGCAAGAAATAGAAGGCCGTATTCATAATATCAGATTGCGTCTGGCGGACAAAAAGTTTGAGGAATAATAAAAAGTTTTCCAAAAAATATCTAACAAATTTAAATTTTATTAGATTAATTAAACCACTCAAATTTGAGTGGTTTTTTGTTTTAATCCACTTCACTTTAATTGATTATATGCCAATGAATTAAGTTTTTTTTTATTAAATTTGGTTAACAATTTCTAGCAGTAACCAACATGGAAAAATTAAAACGACCGGTTTATGTTAAACCAGGAGCGGATGATTTTTTTAAAAAGATGCGTTTAGAAGTGAATGAAACGGTCTTAAAAAATTCGTCCTTGTATGTATTAAATGTTGTGAAGTCTATTGGACTTCTGGCAGTTTTTTTTTTATTCTACGCCTGTATTTTAATTTTTGGGGACCAGACCCCACTTCTATTTCTGTTTTACATTTTGTCTGGTATTACAATGATTGTCTTATTTATAAATGCTTTTCATGATGCTGCGCACGGAGCTTTATTTAAAAAGCCAAAACACAACGAATGGTTTCTGTATGTTTTAGAACTCTTCGGTAGCAATCATTGGCTTTGGATGCGACGTCATATAGGCCTTCATCATGCATATCCAAACGTACCAGATTGGGATGTTGACATCAAACAGAGTGATATTATTAGAATTTTCCCGAACAGCCCGCTGTTTAATCACCACAAGTACCAACACATTTACATGTGGTTTATTTATCCTCTTTATAGCTTAAACTGGCTTTATATTAGAGATTTTAAAGACTTTTTTGGCACAAAGGATAATTATATAAAAAAAGTTGTGGATAAGATTCCAAGGCAAGAAGTTTACAGATTGTTTGCCGCCAAAATCATTAATTTAATTTACCTCCTGTTTATACCAATGATGCTTTTGAATCAGCCGTGGTATATGATTCTTTTTGCTTGGCTATCGATGCATTTATGCGGTAGTGCAACTGGTGTTGTGGCATTGGTTTCGACTCACGTTGATGAAGATGCTCATTTCCCTCATGCAGATGAAGATGGAAACCTTTCAGATACTTGGGTAGTACATCAAATGATTGTCACCAAAGACTTTAGTACAGAAAGCAAATTGGCTAATTTTTTATACGGAGGATTTACGCATCACGTAGCACACCATCTTTTTCCTGCAGTTGGACATACTTATTATCCTTATATTACTCCAATTATAAAACGTTACGCCGAAGAATATGGTCTGCCTTATACTTCATATCCGTTTTATCACGCTGTTCGTTCTCATTTTAGAATGCTGAAAAACAAAGGTGTAAAAGAAAATATTTTAGTTACCGGAGAGATATAATCCTGAAAAGAAATAAAAAAGCGGTTTAGAAAACCGCTTTTTTATGATTCTATTTTTTTTAATTTCGGCATTTCGCGAAAAATTAACTTCAAAGAGAAATTAGGGAAGCCGGTTATTGAGATTTTTTGTTTAATTTCATTTTTTAAAATTTATCTAAAAATGAATCACACTTTAAAAACTTTAGTTTTTTTTCTTTTAGGAATTAGCCTTTTGCATGCTCAAAATGAAGTTTACGCTACTAAAGCTGAAGCTAAAATAGCGGATACAACATTTGTAAATCTGAGAGATTATAGCAATGATTTTATCTGTGATATGAAATATGCAACCGAAGATAATTTCCTAAAAACAAAAGTGTACGATTGTGCAGAATGTATGCTTCGTTTAAAAACCGTAAAAGCATTAATTGCGGCTAATAAAGATTTTCAGAAAAAAGGTTACAAAATCAAATTATATGATTGTTACAGGCCTTTAGATATTCAGAAAAAAATGTGGGAGATTGTATCGAATCCTATTTATGTTGCCGATCCAAAAAAAGGCTCCATCCATAATAGAGGAGGAGCCGTAGATATTTCTTTGGTCGATATAAAAGGAAAAGAAGTTGATATGGGAACTTCTTTTGATTTTTTTGGAACGATGGCCAGTCATAATTTTAAACAGCTTTCAAAAGAAATACTTTCAAAAAGAGCGTATTTAAAAAGTACTATGATTAAAAATGGCTTCAATTCATTTGAATCGGAGTGGTGGCATTATAATCTAAAATCAGGGTTAAAAGATAAAGTGTCCAACCAGAAATGGAAATGCGATTAATTATTCAACGCATTTTATATTTTCTAGGAAATAAGTATTAGGATGCGTAACCTTTCCGTTTAACTCAGATTTAAGCTCTCTTTTTACAATATAATCTTCAATATTGGTAAGGTATTTTACTCGCATAATTGAAATAGGAGACTTTTTCAGTTCTTCATAATTATCTTTCATAAACATAAAAATTCCTGTGTTTACGCGATTATTGAAGCCTTTTTCATCACGAATTAATGTACCGCAATTTTCTTGATTGATGTGCATCAAGGTTACAATTTTTCCGTTTTCTAATTGTAAAAAGATTTTTGAATTTTTATCAAAGCAGTTAGCCTTAATAAAATCTTTACTTTTCTGAATGGCCTGTAAATTTAAAGTAGGCAATCCGTCTGTTTGGGCTAATGAAAAGAAGATGTAATCAAAGTTTCCTCCAAAATATTTTTCACTCATTAAATACTCATTTGTTACTTTGTAGCTTCCAAGAGAGTCATTTACATTTACACTATATTCACAAGGTTTTTGGGCAAATGCGGTTAAGGTTAATAGAAAAAGAGTTAGTGTAATTAGTTGTTTCATTGTATTAGTTTATTTTGGTGCAAATTAAAACTATTTTGTTATCTTTTACATCAGTTGTAAAAAAACAATACAAATTACCTCCATTTTTTATTTTCCATTTTTTTCTAATGTTTTCTACGGTCTCTGGAAAATTGCGTGTGGTTATATTGGCCTGCTTGTTGGCCAGCTCATTTTTCATATCGGTTTTATTGTATGAAATCACTTTTTGAATCTCAAATTTTCTCCCAGGAAAATCAATTAAATTCTCAGAAGTATATAAATGCGAATGTTTATGTAATTTATCAATTTGAAAAGCAATGCTTATTTCATCAAAACCGCCAGATTTCATAATGGCAGCATTTGGTTCGTAAAGATATTTTTTCGGAAAATCAAAAAACGGATATGAGGTTTCATCGCCTAAAACGAACTCAAAAGTTTCTATTTTTTCTTTTAAAATATTAGCTGTTTTTAAGGTTATTCTATCTGAATAATCTTTATGAATCTCAAAAAGAAGTTCCTTAACTTCATTCTCAAGCGCTATAATATGAATGTTCTTTACGTTCTTTAATTCTGACAATCCTGCCGAAATATCCAATAACGGGGCAGTCTTAATTAAAATAGAATCTGATTTTTCGAAATAAAAATCAAGCAGTTCTGGAACATTTGGCAAACAATCTTTTAGCATGAAAACTTTGCCTTTGCTGTCATTTCTTCGGGAAGGATCAATGTAAATCCAGTCAAATTTCTGATTGGTTTCTTCTAATAAATGAATGGAATCGCCAGCATGAAAAGTGCAATTTTCAACTTTTAACCGTTCAAAATTGTGCGATACAATGGCTGATAATTCTTCATTGATTTCACAATGTGTTATCGATTTGAATTTCTTCGAAAAATAATAATCATCAACACCAAAACCTCCGGTTAAATCAATTAGAGTTTCACCAGAAATTAAAGAGGCTTTGTAAGCTGCTGTTTTTTCTGAGGAAGTTTGTTCGACTGAGATTTTACTTGGATAAATTATATTTTCTGCGGCAAACCAAGTCGGAAGTTTTTCTTTAGCTTTTGTTCTCGCTTCAATTTGATTTAAAATTAAAATCCAATCCACTTCTGGAAACGGATTTTTTTGCAGCGCCAATTTTGTTGTATCTGCACCAGTATTTTGAATAATAAATTGTTGAATATCTGGATGCAAAAGGGAAATGTTCAAAGCTAAATTCTTTCGGTTAATACGGATACAATTTTATTGTCAGGAAAAAATTCTTTTAAAATCACTTTAATCATTGTAAATGCAGGAACGGCGATAATCATTCCGACAATTCCAAATGTGATACCACTGATCAGGATTACTAAGAATATCTCTAACGGGTGCGAATTTACGCTTTTTGATGAAATTATTGGCTGACTTACATTATTGTCAATTGCTTGAACTATTAAAAAGCCAATAATTACATAGATTGTCTTTGGTAATATTTCAGATTGAAAATCTTGACCAATCATACTTATCATCGTTAAAATTCCCGCCAAAGTTGTTCCTATAATTGGTCCCAAATATGGAATTATGTTTAGAATTGCGCATAAAAAAGCAATTACAAAAGCATTTTTATTTCCAAAAATCAGTAAGACAATTAGGTACAGAACAAATACCACAATTAATTGTAATAACAGTCCAATAAAATATCGTGTTAGTAAATGGTTTATTTTTGTAATAGAATTTAGAATTTTATCTTCATTTGAATCAGGAAGTATTCTTCTTGCCTGATCTTTAAAAGTCTCTTGATCTTTAATAAAAAAGAAAGTGATAAAAAACACTGATACCAATCCCATTCCCATATCGGCCATGAAATTAATAATTGAATTGATGAAACCTGTAAAATAACTAAAATCAAACAACGAAGTAAGTTTAGAATCTTTTATAATTTTATTTAAGTCAATATGCTGAATATTAAAATATTGTTCAATACTTTGTTCTGTTTGCACAAACTGTGTCTGAAGATGCGCTGTGTCTAAAAGGGATAAATTGTTTGCCTGAGAAATAATTAAAGGAACAAACAATAAAATGAAACCAACAATCAGAAATATAAAAAGGATGATCGTAGTTGATGCGGCCATTGAATTGCTGAATTTGAGTTTGTTTTTTAAAAATAAAATCAGTGGATTAGCAATTAAACATAATAATAAAGAAACGCATAAGTATACAATTACAGTCTGAATTTCATATAAAAAATATAAAACGAGGCCAATTATTAAGATTGTTGCTAGGGCTCTTAAAATTCCTCTCGAAATGGTTTTTGACGTGATCATGATTAAAATTTAGACTATAAATATAGGAAAAAGCATTCTAATACCTAGGCTGAAATAAAAAAAGCGAGATGTTTTCATCTCGCTTTGATTGGTTTTTTGATTCAACTATTGTGCAAATGAGGCTCTTGCTCCTCCAGTTGTAAAAATAGCTGATATTCTGTTTTTTTGTCCAGTTGAAAACATATACATTGCTGCATCATCAACATAATCCATGTAGTTCATTGTCATTTCCACAGGTGTTCCAGTACAAGTGCTGTAGTGTGGGTATGCAGGAACTCCAAAGTTTGAAGTATTATGAGTAGGAGTATCTGCAACAAGATCGCTTCCGCAAGTTGCATCTCCCCAGATATGACGTAAGTTCATCCAGTGGCCTACTTCGTGTGTAGCAGTTCTTCCTAAGTTAAATGGTGCGTTTGCAGTACCAGATAAACCAAAATAACGAGGATCGATTACAACTCCATCAGTTGAAGAAGCACCTCCAGGAAATTGAGCATAACCTAAAATCCCTCCTCCTATAGCGCAAGACCACATGTTTAATTTTGTAGTCGGAGAAGTAGGAGCAATTCCGCCTTGAGCAGTTTTTTTCATTGCATCATTTGTTCCCCAAGAAGTTTTAGTTGTCGATTTTCTAATAACTTGGTCTAAAACAAAAGTGATTCCGATGTTAGCTTTAACTCCTGAGAATAATGCTGGTACATTATTGTAATCTGAGTTTAAAGCATTAAAATCTTTGTTTAGAACATCAATTTGAGATTGAATTTGTGTGTCCGAAATGTTTTGTGCAGCCGTTCTGTAAAGAACATTAACCACCACTGGAATTTCGATCTTTCCATTTACCAAACGGCCTGTAAAACTAGAACCTTCATGCTGTACTGTAAAAGTTTCGATTTCGTTAATTCTAATCGCCAACATTGGGTCGGCTTTTAATTGAGCTTCCAAAACTTCTTGTGTAGCGCATCCTCTTCTAGAAGCAACACTAGCATCTGCGCTATCAGAATCAGATGATTGTTCATTTTGACATGCAAACAGCATTATTGCTGCAAATGTGGTAATAATAACTTTTTTCATAATAATTTGGATTTTTTGTTATAAAAACGTTGATTAGTTAAATAATGTGGCAATTTTATAACAAAAAAATATTGTAGAAAAATATTACAAAGATTATTTTGTGAGAAATTTTATAACCCCTTACAAACATTGATTCTTACAAAAATTTAGTAAAAAATATTAATAAGTTTTTTCCTTCTTTTTTATTTTTTTAATGCATTTCGTCTTGATTATTTGCAGTTTAACGGTTTTTTTGTGTTTACAGAAGTAGTAAATTTTGTGAGGGAAGTGAAAAATCGGTTTTTAAAATGTCTTTTTTACAAAGAAGTAATCTCATAAAGTGCAATACTTGCTGCCTGAACGACATTCATGCTGCTGTTTTTGCCAAACATATTGATGTGTACGATTTGGTGAGAAAGTTTTAAAAGTTCATCAGAAATTCCGTTAATCTCGCTTCCTATCAAAAGTGCGATTTTTTTGTTCTTTGGAATGCTAACTTCTTTTAAAGATTTGCTATTTGAAGCAATTTCTAGTGAAATAATTTCAAAGTCATTATTCAAAAGAAAGGATTGAAGTTCGTTAAAATCTTCAATTACAGAATGAGCCACATGAAGATGCGTGCTTCGCGAAGTTTTATTGATTTTTCTAGGTGTCAGCGGAATGCCTTTTCCGAAAAAGATAATATTTTCAACTCCAAAAGCTTCAGAAATTCTGAATAAAGAACCAATATTTTGCTGAAAGTAAATATGATCGCATACTAAAGTGATGGGAAATGTTTTTCTTTCAAATTGATTTTCTTCGTGAGTCAATTGCACCTTCTAAAATTTAATTAGTAAAAATATAATTGATAATGTTTGCACCCATTTTAAGGGCTTTGTCTCTTACGTTTGCTGGATCGTTGTGAACTTCTGGATCTTCCCATCCATCACCCAAATCACATTCGTAAGTATAAAGTAAAACAAGTTTATTGTCTATAAAAATTCCAAATGCTTGGGGACGAGTGCCGTCATGTTCGTGAATTTTTGGCAATCCGTGTGGGAAAGGAAACGGTTTCTGAAAAATAGGATGATTGGCAGGAATTTCAATTAAATTATTATTCGGAAATATTTTTTTGATTTCTTTTCTAATAAATTGATCCATTCCGTAATTATCATCAATATGCAGAAAACCGCCAGCAGTTAGATAATTTCTCAAGTTTGTGACATCAGCATCGCTAAAAACAACATTTCCGTGGCCAGTCATATGCACAAACGGATACGAAAGCAAATCTGGATTACTTGGTTCTACAGTTGAAGGTTTGTTTTTGATGCGAGTATTAATATTGGCATTGCAAAAACTAATCAGATTGGGTAAAGAGGTAGGATTTGCATACCAATCGCCGCCGCCGCTGTATTTAAGCAAAGCAATTTCTTGTGAAAAAGAAACACTTGAAAAAAGTAATAATAAGTAAAAAAGTCTTTTCATTTATTGTTTGTTTTGTCATTTCTCCTTACGTCGAAATGACAAGATTGTGTTTAGTTTGGTGTTTCATTAAAGAAAACAACGCTATGACAAGCCACAACAGCAGCTGTTTCTGTTCTTAAACGCGTATTGCCTAAAGTTACAGGCTTGTAATTATTTTCTAATGCAAATGCAATTTCCTTTTCAGAAAAATCGCCTTCTGGACCAATTAATATTGTAACATCTTCATTAGGTTTTAAAACCTCTTTCAAGGATTTTTTATCGGTTTCCTCGCAATGCGCAATTAATTGCAAACCATTTTGCTGTTGTTTAATGAAGTCTTTAAACGAAATAGCTTCATTCAATTTTGGAAGAAATGTTTCGTTGCATTGTTTCATTGCCGACAAAATGATTTTTTCGAAACGATCTCTATTAATTACTTTTCGTTCAGAACGATCGCAGAAAATAGGGGTGATTTCTTGAATACCAATTTCAGTAGCTTTTTCTAGAAACCATTCAAAACGATCATTCATTTTGGTTGGAGCAACAGCTAAATGCAAGTGGAATTTTGGCTTTTCGGCATTTTTTATCGAAAGGACTTCAACAGTACATTTATTGTCTGAAGCCAATGTAATTTGGGTTTCGAATAATAATCCAAAGCCATTGGTAACTTGTAGAATGTCTGAGTCTTTCTTTCGAAGAACTTTTATAATATGACGGCTTTCTTCTTTATCAAAAGAAAAACTTTGGGTTGTTTCGTCTATATTCGGATTGAAAAATAACTGCATGATTTAAAATTCGATTCTTGCTTTAGAAACTACAGCAGAAGTTTCAAAACGATTAGATAAGTATTTTTGGTATCCTACAATTCCAATCATTGCAGCATTGTCTGTTGTGTATTCAAATTTCGGTATGAAAGTTTTCCAGCCGTATTTGCTTTCGGTTTCTTTTAATGTCGCTCGAATTCCAGAATTTGCTGAAACTCCTCCGCCAATAGCGATTTGAGTAATTCCGGTTTCTTTTACGGCAAGTTTTATTTTATCCATTAAAATTTCGATAATTGTATGCTGAATAGAAGCGCAAATATCATTCAGATTTTCTTCGATAAAATTTGGATTCAGCTGTTTGTTTTTTTGAATGAAATACAAAATAGCTGTTTTTAATCCAGAAAAACTGAAATCTAATCCCGGAACTTTCGGTTTTGTAAAAGGAAATGCTTTCGGATTTCCTTCTTTCGCATATTTATCGATCAAAGGTCCGCCCGGATAAGGAAGTCCAAGAATTTTGGCACTTTTATCAAATGCTTCACCCACAGCATCATCTGTAGTTTCTCCAATAATTTCCATATCAAAAAAGCTTTTTGCTTTTACGATTTGAGTATGACCTCCACTAATTGTTAAAGCTAAAAAAGGAAATTCAGGTTTGTCAAAACCTTCTTCATCAATAAAATGAGCTAAAATATGGGCATGCATGTGATTTACAGCAATTAGCGGCACATTTAAGGCTAAAGATAATGATTTGCTGAAGGAAGTTCCTACCAATAAAGAGCCCATTAATCCTGGTCCTTGCGTAAATGCGATTGCGCTTAATTGTTCTTTTTGTACATTTGCTTTGCGAAGTGCAGCATCTATCACAGGAACAATATTCTGCTGATGCGCGCGTGAGGCCAATTCGGGAACAACACCTCCGTATTGATTGTGAATTAATTGATTGGCTACAACATTTGACAATACTTTGTCGTTATGTAAAACCGCGGCAGCAGTATCATCGCATGAACTTTCGATGGCTAGAATAAAAACCTCAGGATTTTGCATATAAAGGCACAAATTTTGAATTATATTTGACAAATCAAATTATTAAATTTCTTTGATTTAGGCAGTGCCCAAAATTAAAGAATTTTTATCAAAAACAGCCGTTCTTTGTCTGTTCAAAATAAATTAAAAGAAAAACTAAAATTAAGAAGCTATCAAAAAGGTAAAGAAAATAATATCACGAACCCTAATTGGGTTGATTTTACTTTTGTTAGCGCTTGCTATCATACTATCTCTTCCTGTTGTTCAGACACAGATTGCGAATTATGTTACTAACCGATTAAACGAAGATTACAAGGTTAATATTAACGTTGAAAAAACAGCAATCAATATTTTCGGTGGAGTAAAATTGAAGAATGTGACGATTTTAGATCATCATAAAAAAACGATGATTTATTCGGATATTATTACAACAGATATTGCCAGTTTCAGCAGATTGTTAGATGGAGATCTTATTTTTGGAGATTTGCGTTTAACAGGTTTGATTTTTAATCTGAAAACCTATAAAGGCGAAGACGAGAACAATATCAATAAATTTATTCAGGCTTTCGAAGTTGACAATACACCTAAGAAAAAATCAACGAAACACTTTTTGCTAACGGCCAAAAATGGCTACATCGAAAAAGGAAGATTTTCTGTTGTTGATGAAAATAAAACGACGCCTAAATTTCTTGATTTTACAAAACTAAACGCATATATCAGCGAGTTTAAATTGTATGGCCCAGATGTAAATACAAATATTCACAGGTTTTCGTTTATGGATCACCGCGGTTTGTATGTTTCGAATTTTGCTGGGAAATTTAGTTATACTAAAAAACAGATTAAAGTTGAAAATCTGGCTATAAAAACCAAAAGATCATCAATTTATGGCTTAGCTATTTTAAATTATAAACCATCAGATTTTCTTGATTTTACAGATAAAGTTCGCTTTAATGTTGTGATAGATTCTTCATCTATTGCGACAAACGATATTCGTCATTTTTATGATGGTTTAGGTAAGAATCAGCATTTTAAACTGAAAACAAAATTAGACGGCCCGTTAAATAATATGACGCTTACAAAGTTAAGATTAAGCGATACAAACGGATCAAAAATTAACGGAACAATCAATTTTAGAAATCTTTTAGGAAGCAAAACTCAGAAGTTTTCTATGGATGGAAAGTTTGATAAATTGCTTTCAAGTTATGATGATTTGGTGATTCTTCTTCCTGTTGTTTTAGGAAAAAGGCTTCCGAAGGAAATGAAGAAAATCGGAAAATTTAATATTGTCGGAAAAGCAAAAGTTTCTACTACAGCTTTGGAAACAGATTTTAAAATGGCAACCGATCTCGGAAACGGGCAAGTAGATCTCCATTTAAATAATATGGATTTTATTGACCGAGCTTCTTATTCTGGAAACATCATTTTGACGAATTTTGATCTTGGAACTGTTTTAGGCCGAAAAGATATTGGAAGAACTACCTTGAATCTAGACGTAGATGGAGTTGGTTTTACTGAGAAATATTTGAATACTGTTGTTAAAGGAGATATTTCGAAATTAGATTACAATAAATACACCTATAATAATATTGTAGTAAACGGGAATTTTAAGCTTCCTTATTATAAAGGACAAATTGCGATAAACGATCCGAACTTGAATTTAAGTTTTGATGGTTTGTTGGATTTAAGTAAAAAAGAGAATCGTTACGACTTTCATATTAATGTTGAAAATTCAGATTTACGTAAACTTAAGTTTATTGGTGATTCTATTTCGAAATTTAAAGGAGATGTTGTCGTTCAGCTGACTGGAAATTCAATCGAAAATCTTCAAGGTGATATTTTTATAAATGATGCAGAATATCAAAACCCAAAAGCGACTTATGTTTTTGATCAAGTTAATCTGAATTCAAGTTTTGATGCCGATCGTTTAAGAACAATTACCATTAGTTCGAATGATGTGGTCGACGGAAAAATTGTGGGTAAATTTAGATTTGATCAATTGGATAAATTGGTCATGAATTCTGTTGGTAGTTTATATACCAATTATAAACCTTACAAAGTTAGGAAAGGGCAATTTTTACGTTTTAATTTCCGTGTTTACGATAAAGTCGTTGAAATGCTTTATCCGCAAATAAATATTGATTCGTCTACCGTTGTGCGAGGAAAAATAGATTCTGATTTACAGGAATTTAAATTCCGTTTCAGATCGAAAAAAATTACAGCAGACAAAAATACATTTGATAATATTCGCATTAATATCGATAATAAGAACCCGCTTTATAATGCCTATGTCGAATTAGATAGTATTAAAACGCCTTATTATAAAATACGTGATTTTAACTTGATTAATGTTACGGCAAATGATACTCTTTATGTGCGTTCGGAGTTTAAAGGTGGAAATAAAGGAGAAGATTACTTTAATCTAGACTTGTATCATACAATAGATAAGAGTAAAAACAATATTATCGGAATTAAGAAATCTGAAATGAAGTTTAAGGACTATATCTGGCACTTAAACGAAGACGCTGAAAAAGATAATCAGATTATAATTGATCAGTTTTTTAAAAATTTCACGTTTGATAATATCGTATTATCTCACGAAAATCAGAAAATTGATCTTAACGGAGTTATAAAAGGCGCCGATTATAAAGATTTGGAACTGACTTTTGAAGATGTAGATATTAATAAAATTACACCTGTAAATTCCAAATTTGTATTCAATGGTAATTTGAATGGAAGTGTGAATTATAAACAAAATAAAAATGTTTATCAGCCTACGGCATCCATTAAAATCGATCATTTGGTTATGAATAAAACAGAATTGGGTACGCTTAATTTTGATATTTCTGGTGACGAGAGCTTTAAAAAATTCACTGTCAATTCGTCCATACAAAATGGTTTTACAGAATCGTTTAGAGCAAACGGAACTTTTGCTGTAGAAAATAAAGAAACCATTATGGATATGAGTTTGAAACTAGAGGGTTTCAATCTGGCCACATTAGGAACTATCGGAGGTGATGTTATATCTAATGTTCGTGGTACTGTTTCTGGAAATGCAGCCGTTGTCGGGAATTTGAAAAAACCAGAAATCAATGGACGTCTTTATGTAGAAAAAGCAGGAATGACAATTCCGTATCTGAATACGGATTATGAGTTGAGCGATCGAACCGTAATTGATTTGACTAACGAAAAATTCTTATTTAGAAATAACCAGCTAACCGATACTAAATATGGTACGAAAGGTTTGCTGAATGGAAGCATTGAGCATAATAATTTTGGCGATTGGAAATTAGATTTAAATATCACTTCTAAACGATTATTGGCGCTTGACACAAAAGACAGTGACGATGCTGCTTATTTTGGAACGGCATTTATAAACGGATCGGCTAGTATAAAAGGTCCTGTAGATGCTCTGTTTATTAAGGTAGATGCAAAATCTGAAAAAGGCACCGAGGTCAAAATACCAATAAACAATACGCAAAGTGTTGGTGAAAGCAGCTGGATTCATTTTGTGACGCCAAAAGAAAAGTATAATCTGGCCAATGGAATTGTAGAAAAAACAAGAGATTATAACGGACTTGAGCTCGAATTTGATTTCGATATTACGCCAGATGCCGAAGTAGAAGTTATTCTAGATCGAAATTCTGGGCATGGTATGAAAGGAAAAGGATATGGATCGCTTTTGTTTAAAATCAATACTTTAGGTAAATTTAATATGTGGGGAGATTTCCAGGCATACGAAGGAACTTATAATTTTAAATATGGCGGACTTATCGATAAAAAGTTTACGGTTAAAAAGGGAGGTTCGATTATTTGGGAAGGAAACCCGATGCGTGCTCAGCTGAATTTAGAAGCTGTTTATAAAACGCAAGCCAATCCAGCAGTACTTTTGGATAATACTTCTTCTTTCAATAAAAAAGTTCCTGTAGAAGTTGTTATCGGATTGCGAGGCGATTTGGCTAGTCCAGAGCCTAATTTCGATATTCAGTTCCCTTCTGTTAGTAATGTTTTAAAATCTGAAATACAATATAAACTCGACGATAAAGATATTCGTCAGACTCAGGCGCTTTATTTGCTGTCAACGGGATCATTTATGAGTACGGACGGATTTAGTCAGGGAGATTTCTCTGGAACATTAACAGAAACAGCTTCGAGTTTGTTGGGAGGAATTATCAAATCGGATAATGATAAGGTAAATATCGATTTAAATTATATTGCTGCAGATAGAAGAACAGGGCAGGAGGTTGATGGTCAGTTTGTGGCCAATATTTCGTCTCAGGTAAATGAACGTATTACAATTAATGGTAAGCTAGGGGTTCCTGTTGGAGGTGTAAACGAATCTGCAATTGTTGGTGATATTGAGATCTTGTACCGTGTAAATGAAGATGGTACAATGAACCTTCGTTTATTCAATAAAGAAAATGACATTAATTATATAGGACAAGGAATTGGTTATACGCAAGGGGTCGGTATTTCGTATGAGGTAGATTTTGACACCTTTAGTGAGTTGGTAAATAAGCTATTTAAAAGCCATAAAATCGAAAAAGCGGTAAAAGGTTCTTCTTCTGCTGATCAAATGCAAGATTCTTATATGAATCCGGACTATATTAATTTTACAAGTAAGAAAGAATCAGATAAAAACAAGAAAAAGGCTAAAGAAGACGAGGAGAAAAGAAAAAAAGAAGAAGAAAAGAAGAAGAAAGACCAGCCGCAAACTACTCCTAGCAATAATCAAGGTATGATTCCAGATAATGATTATTAACACTTTGTTAAAAATATACTTTTATAAACCATTATTCTCATAATGGTTTTTTTTGTGCTAAATTTAGGCACTCTAATAAAATTTTCCATGTGAGCGGGAAATTCTGATTTTTATAACACTTCATAGGGGTATTGTTAATTTTGACGATTTAATTAAAAAAATACTGTTTTATTATTTTTAATGAAATTTTTTCCTAGAAAAAACTTATTAACGAAAACGTTTGAATTTAACAGATTTTATTAATTTATGATAACTGCAACCCGAAAAGTGATGAATGTTTGCTAATTTTACACTTTAATACTTAAATAATGCCAAAAACAATAAAAAAAGTAGGTGTTCTTACCTCAGGAGGAGATTCACCTGGAATGAATGCTGCAATACGATCAGTTGTTCGAACTTGCGCATACCATAATATAGAATGCATCGGAATTTATAGAGGGTATCAAGGAATGATTGAAGGAGACTTCAAGGAAATGGGACCACGAAGCGTAAATAATATTGTAAACAAAGGTGGAACGATCTTAAAATCGGCTCGTTCAGTTGAGTTTAGAACCCCTGAAGGTAGAAAAAAAGCACACGAAAACCTTGTTAAGGCTGGTGTAGATGCTTTGGTTGTGATTGGTGGAGACGGAAGTTTTACTGGAGGATTGATTTTTAATTCAGAATTTGATTTCCCAGTAATGGGAATCCCTGGTACAATTGATAACGATATTTATGGTACAAGTTTTACTTTAGGGTATGACACTGCTTTAAATACTGTTGTAGACTGTATCGATAAAATTAGAGACACAGCGAGTTCTCATAACCGTCTTTTCTTTGTAGAAGTTATGGGTAGAGATGCGGGTCACATTGCTCTTAATGCAGGTATTGGTGCTGGAGCAGAAGAAATCCTTATTCCTGAAGAAGATTTAGGTTTAGATCGTCTTTTAGATTCACTTCAAAAAAGTAAAGCATCAGGAAAATCATCAAGTATTGTTGTTATTGCTGAAGGAGATAAAATTGGTAAAAACGTATTCGAATTAAAAGATTATGTTGAAGCTAATTTACCTGAATACGATGTGCGTGTTTCTGTACTAGGACACATGCAGCGTGGTGGTTCTCCATCTTGTTTTGACCGTGTTTTAGCAAGCCGATTAGGAGTTAAAGCTGTAGAATCTTTAATTGAAGGTAAATCTAACTATATGGTTGGACTTCGTGAAGATAAAGTAATCTTAACGCCGCTTGAGCAAGCAATTAAGGGTAAATCAGAAATTGATAGAGAATTATTAAGAGTGTCTGACATCATGTCGACATAACCAATATAAAGTTTAAAAAGAAAGAGAAGTTTATTGTGAGGAAATTAGACTTTCAATTAGTGTAATAAAAACAAAAGCAAAAAATTTAGTAAAATGTCAAAAGTAAAATTAGGAATAAACGGATTTGGACGTATTGGAAGAATCGTTTTCAGAGAATCTTTCAATAGAAATAATGTAGAAGTTGTTGCAATCAACGACTTGTTAGACGTAGATCATTTAGCTTACTTATTAAAATATGATTCAGTTCACGGTCGTTTCGACGGAACTGTAGAAGTTAAAGAAGGAAAATTATATGTAAACGGAAGAAACATCCGTATCACTGCTGAAAGAAATCCAGCAGACTTAAAATGGAACGAAGTTGATGTAGATGTTGTTGCTGAATGTACTGGTATCTTCACAACTATCGAAACAGCAAATGAGCACATTAAAGGTGGTGCTAAAAAAGTAATCATTTCTGCTCCATCTGCAGATGCTCCAATGTTTGTAATGGGGGTTAACCACGAAACTGCTAAAGCTTCTGACGTAGTTGTTTCTAACGCTTCTTGTACTACAAACTGTTTAGCGCCTTTAGCTAAAGTAATCAATGATAACTTCGGAATCGTTGAAGCTTTAATGACTACTGTTCACGCTACAACTTCAACTCAAATGACTGCTGACGGACCTTCTAGAAAAGACTGGAGAGGTGGACGTGCTGCTGCAATCAACATCATTCCTTCTTCAACAGGTGCTGCAAAAGCGGTTGGAAAAGTTATTCCAGAATTAAATGGAAAATTAACAGGTATGGCTTTCCGTGTACCTACTGCTGACGTTTCTACAGTAGATTTAACGGTAAAAGTAGCTAAAGAAACTTCTTATGAAGAAATTATGGCTGTTTTGAAAAAAGCTTCAGAAAACGAATTAAAAGGTATCTTAGGTTATACTGAAGATGCAGTTGTTTCTCAAGATTTTATCTCTGACAAAAGAACTTCTATCATCGATGCTACTGCTGGAATTGGTTTAAATTCAACTTTCTTCAAATTAGTATCTTGGTATGACAATGAGTACGGATACTCAAGCAAATTAATTGATTTATCTGTACATATTGCAGGTTTAAAATAATAATATATATTTTTGCAAAATCCCGTTACTTAAAATAACGGGATTTTCTTATTTTGTTACTTCTATAATTAATGTAAAAATTACACTTTTTAAATTAAAAATAGAAAACCTAATTCCAAAAACTAAACAAATGAAATTAATAGTTGATAGTGGATCTACTAAAGCCGATTGGATTGCGATAGATGATAATGGAAAAGTATTATTCACAACACAAACTTTAGGATTAAATCCTGAAATTCTAGACGAGCCAGAAATCATCGAGAGATTAAATGACCGTTTCGATATCTTACAAAACAAAAAAAATGCTACTCATTTATTCTTCTACGGTGCTGGTTGCGGTACAGATAGAATGAAAACAGCATTATCACAAATTTTTCAAGAGTATTTTACTAACGCTATTGTAGATGTTCAGGAAGATACTTACGCAGCAGTTTACGCAACAACTCCAAAAGGAGAAGAAGCAATTGTTTCTATTTTAGGAACAGGTTCTAATTGCAGTTATTTTGATGGAAAAGTATTGCATCAAAAGGTACAGTCTTTAGGATACATTGTTATGGATGATTGTAGCGGTAACGTTTTTGGAAAAGAATTAATTAGAAAATATTATTTTAATAAAATGCCTAAAGAATTGGCTGTTGAACTTGAAAAAGAGTACGACGTTGATCCAGATTTTATTAAAAACAAATTATATAAAGAAGCAAATCCTAATGCTTATTTAGCTACTTATGCTAAATTCTTAATTAAGCATAAAGACACTGAGTTCTGCAGAAAAATCATTTTCAAAGGAATGAAATCTTTTGTTAAGAATTATATCAAACAATTCGACAACTGTAAAGAAGTTCCTGTTCATTTTGTTGGTTCTATTGCATTTTATTTGAAAGATGAATTACAAGAAACATTCGATAAATACGAACTTCAGTTAGGAAATGTTTTAAGAAGACCTATTGATGGATTAATTGCATACCATGTCGCTAATCAATAGTTCTGGTTTTATGGAAATTGCCATTATTGCTCATGATGGAAAAAAAGCCGATTTAATTGATTTTTTAGTCAAAAATGAAGCTATTTTGCATAATGAAAAAATAAGGCTTATCGGTACTGGTACAACGGGAGGAAAAGCAGAAGCTGCTGGATTTAAAACTCAAAGAATGCTTTCTGGACCTCTTGGAGGCGATGCGCAAATTGCAGGAAGAGTAGCAGAAGGAATTACGCAGATGGTTTTCTTTTTTAAAGATCCTCTGTCAAGCCATCCTCACGAAGCGGATATTAATATGCTGATTCGCGTTTGCGATGTGCATAATGTGCCGCTGGCAACCAATGAAGCAACGGCACAATTATTATTAGATGCTATTGGACAGCTATTATAGAAATTTCTACATTAACATTTTTTGGCAAACAAGCCACTTGAACCGTTTCACGAGCTGGAGCGGTTTTTTCGTTAAAATAAGATCCGTAAACGGTATTTATTGCTCCGAAGTTGTTCATGTCCATGATGAAGATAGTTGATTTTACAACGTTCTCAAAAGTCATGTCTGCGGCTTCAAGAATAGTAGCAATGTTTTTCATAACTTGATTGGTTTCATCATTAATGTTGTCTGTAATCAATTCTCCTGACTCAGGATTGATTGCAATCTGTCCAGAAGCATAAAGCGTGTTTCCAGATAATACAGCTTGATTATAAGGTCCGATTGGAGCTGGAGCTTTATCGGTGAAAATGATTTTTTTCATAATAATATATTTTGATTCGAAAGTAGTTTATCTATTTGAAACGCTACGTTTGTTCCATTTGATATCGCTAAGCATACCAGATTTAATTCCGATGAAGAAATTCCAGTTAGAGTTTGTACCCAAAGGCTGCCAGTTAAATGCCATTCTCCAGCTTAATAAGTCTCTTTCAAAACGGAATTGCGTAAAGGTAACTCCTTTTTGTACAAAATCGTAACCTGTAGAAACCCCTGCTTTCCATTTAGGAGTAAGATCTGTGTTGATAGAAACCATGATAGAGTTTCCAGAAATGGTGCTTTCTCGTTTTACGTTTGAATACGTTAATGAATAGGCAAGTGTCATATCCCATGGAACTTTAGAATTAAAAAATTCAGTTATGACATCTTCTTTATCTGGGTCATCATTAAATTGGCTGTTACGGCTGTCATTTAAATCGGTATTTGTACCAAACAAGTCGTCGTTTCTTCCTCCGTTCCGCTGACTTTGTGTATTCTTTTCCTTATCTCCGGTTCCTTTATTGGAGAATGAATAGTTGACAGTTACGTTTGCACTAGTCATTCTAAACAAACTTCCTCCATTGTCAATATTAAATTTGTCAATTTTGTTACCGCCATTATCAATCGCGTAAGGATCTAATGTCGCACCAAAGTTCATATTCATTTTATTGTCAAAAAACTGCGTTCCACCACTAACTAATACAGGCTGCCATCCAAAAGTAGATTTTCCGTCAGCATTGAAATTATAGCTTGTGCTAAAGTTCAAGTTGTTTAACAGCATTATCTTTTTAGGTTCTGTTTTTGTGCTGTCTCGATCTCTTACTTTGGCTTCAAAAGTATTACTCAAAGCAAAACCTACAATGTTTGAATTGTCTTTTCCAGGCGCTCCAAATAAACCGTTTTCAAATCTTGTATACTCAGAAGTAATTATTCCAGACGCATCGACAGCATATGAGTTATAATATTTTTCAAAACTTGGTGTGTAAGCATAGGTAACGCTTGGACGCATTACGTGTCTAATAGATTGAATTCTTTTGTCATCTCCAAAATTAAAGGTTCCGTAGATCGTCGTTCCTAAATTCGTGCTGAAATTGTAAGTTCTAAAAGAGTCAAAACCATTTACATTTTTGTTTACCGTTTGTGCAGCAGTAGGATCGTAAACCTTTTCAATTGTTTTGTTTACCCATGTTTCTTGGTAAGTTGTAGAGGCTCCTGCACTAAAATATTTGAAAATTTTAAAGTTAGTACTCAACGGAATTGTGTGTTGCATTCCTAATTGAGCTTCATCAAACATTTGTGGTTTGAAAAACAAAGAATCTTTTGTTTTGAAATAGTTTTTACCGCTTACATTATATTGTAAGTTGATGTTTTTAATTAATCCTTTCTTTACACCATCTTTTCCAACAAAAGGATATACACGGTCAATACTTCCCTGTAAAGCTGGAAGAGTCATAATAATGTCTTCTGTTTGCGTATTCTGGCTGTGGGTTGCAGATAACGAAATACGTGAACCAGGAATAGTATTAAAGGTTTTGTTGTATGAAATAGACGAACTTAATGTGTTATTTAAATTTGATCCAATATTGGCTTGGTTGATAGATTGTTTGAAGTACTTACTACTACCCATGTTGACAGAAGCAGAGAAAGTCGAATTAGGATTTGATTTTGTATCTTTAGAATGTGACCATTGAATGTTATAAATGTTCTGTTTTGAATAGTCAGGATAACCACGTTCGCTGCTAATTAAATTCTCGAAACGAATGTTGACATTTCCTCTATACTTATATCGTGTGGCATACGCCGATTCAAATCGCATGGCATAACTTCCGTTTGTATAATAATCACCGAGTACGGTCAAGTCATAATTGTCGCTTAACGCGAAGTAATAACCTCCGTTCTGTAATGAGAAACCACGAGTATTAGAGTCGTTATAACTCGGAATAATAATACCAGAAACACTTTTTTCTTTGCTTAACGGAAAAAAACCATAAGGTAATGCAAGAGGGGTAGGGACATCAGCAATTACCAATTGTGTTAAACCGGCAACGATTTTTTTACCAGGCACAAATTTTATTCGGCTAGTTTGAAAGTAGTATTCAGGATTGTCAATATCTTGAGCAGTTGTGATACGTGCACCTTTTAAGAAATATACAGAGTCATTTTCTTTTTTGGTAACAGCGGCTTTAATGTTTAACTCGCCCTGTTTTGTTCTTGAATTATAAATTAAAGCCTTTTTTGTTTTAAAATTAAAACGGATAGAATCTGGCTGTACCTCACTTGATCCCTGTTTGAAGTTTGGATATTGAGATAGAACCCCTGCAGAATCTTTAATTCTTCCTGCATAAACTTCATCTTTTTCATAATTAAGAACAATGATACCAGATTTTAATTCGACATCCTTATAATATAATTCAGCTTCATTATATAAAGTGATCAGCTTTTTTTTCTGATCAATTTTAGCATAGTCTTTTGCTACATATCGTACTTTTCCATCCAAAAAAGTCTTTTTTGGTTTAACGGTATCCAATTTTATGGTATCTGTAATCGCAGTGGTTTCTTTATCTGTTTGTTTTACAGCAGGTAAAGGTTTTTTTTTGTTTTTTATTTCTTGCGAATATAGATTACCACAACCTATAGTTAGGAAAAATGATATTAAAACGATATTAAATAAGTTTGTATGCAAAGGTTTAAATGCTATTTTTGTAAAATTATGGCTTGTTTTTTGACATGTCAAACTTACATATAATTTTTTGGCAAAAATAATCAATTCTAAAAATTATAACAGCTGCATTTTATTAAAATTAACTTTTAGATTTATGAATAGAATTAACAAATTTAAGGTAATATTTACTTTATTTCTAATAATATCGTCCTTTTGTGCTCATAGTCAGTCAAATGTGTTTAAGGTTACACTTGACGCCGGGCACGGAGATCATGACTTTGGAGCTGTTTACAGCGGACGAATTGAAAAAAATATTGCTTTAGCTATTGTTTTAAAAGTGGGGAAGATTTTAGAACTTAATCCTAATGTTGATGTAATTTATACTCGTAAGACAGATGTTTTTATCGATTTGGTGGAAAGAGCTAATATTGCAAACAGAGCAAATTCAAATATTTTTGTTTCTATTCACTGTAATGCCAATAAAAATACCGCTGCAGACGGAACCGAAACTTATGTAATGGGTTTAAGTAAAGTAGCATCAAATCTTGAAGCGGCGAAAAAAGAGAACTCTGTAATTACATTAGAGAAAGACTATAAACGTAAATATGAAGGTTTCGATCCTAATTCTCCGGAATCGATGATTGGTATGACTTTAATGCAAGAAGAATATTTAGATAATAGTATTACGCTTGCAACTAAAATTGAAGAAAACTTCGAGAAATTAGGAAAAAAACTTCGTCACGGCGGAGTAAAACAAGCTCCTTTTATGGTACTTCATAAAGCATATATGCCAAGAGTTTTGGTAGAAACAGGATTTGTATCTAACCCGACAGAAGGAAATATTTTGAATTCTGAAGAAGGTCAGGACGATATTGCAAAAGCGATTGCAGAAGCAATTTTAAGTTACAAACGCGAATATTTTGGGTCAGGAGCGGAAGCTACTGAGAGTCGGCCCATAAGAGATACTACTCCCGCAAAACCAAAAACAACTACGCCAGTTGCAGTAACGAAAAATGCTCCAAAAGGAACTTTTTTTAAAGTACAGCTTATTGCAAGCATTAAAAAAACACCTTTGGAACCTAAAAACTTTAAAGGGCTTAAAAATGTAACGATGATATACGAAAATAATATTTATAAATATTTCTACGAAGAAACCTCAAGTTACGAAACGGCACAAAAATATCTGCAAGAAGCTAAAAGTAAAGGATATGGGGCTGCATTTTTAGTAGCAACTAAAGATGGTGAAAAAATCAATATTCAGGACGCAATTAAATAATAAGCACAAGTTCGAATATTTATATTAATTTTGTACAAACACTTAGAATTTTGAAACTAACAAGAGAAATTAAAACGGCTATTTTAGTCATCGCGTCTATTTTATTATTTATCTGGGGATATAGTTTTTTAAAGGGAAGAGACCTTTTTACAAATTATACTACATTATATGCTGAATATGATAATGTTGAAGATTTATCTCCATCAGCTCCAGTAACCCTTAATGGACTTGCGATTGGTAAAGTAAATAAAATTACAATTGATGAAGTAACTGGTAAATTACTAGTAGAACTTCAACTTAAAACTGATTTTCCTATTACTAAATCAAGTACAGCGGCGATCTATTCTCCAAGTTTAATCGCGGGGAAACAAATTAAAATTATTCCAAACTTTTCTGATAAAAATTTAGCAGAAGACGGGCAGAAATTAACTTCTTCTGTTGAATTAGGATTGACAGAATCATTAGGAGGGAAAATTGAACCAATTCAGCAAAAGCTTGATAAAATGCTTTTGAATATCGATAATTTGGTTACAGGATTAAATAATACTTTAGACAAAAACACCCAAGAAAATTTAAAGAAAACAATTGCTGAGTTGAGTAAAACAATGGAGCAATTTCATAAAGCTTCTGGAAGTCTTAATAATATCTTGGATACTAATAAAGGACAGATTAATGGAATGGTTACAAACTTCAATAAAATGTCTGGCAATTTCAATAAAATTTCAGATTCATTAAACAAAGCAGACTTAGGTAAAACAGTTCGTAACTTGAACCAGACTTTAGCTAAAGTAGATGGTTTAATGAGTAATTTGAATTCAGGAAAAGGTACAGCTGGAAAATTATTAAATGATGATGCATTGTATAATAATTTAGCAAAAACGTCAAAAGAGCTTGAACTGTTATTGCAAGATGTACGTCTTTATCCAACTCGTTACGTAAACGTTTCTCTTTTCGGTAAGAAAAACAAACCATACGTAGCGCCAACAGAAGAAACAAACTCAACAGATAAAAAATAATTATAAATGAGTTATTTAGATAATATTTTATTCGCAGTACTTCTTATAGTAGGTTTCGGTTTTTTTGCAGCGAGCGTAAAAAAAATCATCCGAAATGTTAATTTGGGAGTCGATGTAGATCGAAAAGATAATCCTAAAGCTCGTTGGAAAAACATGGCATTGATTGCTCTTGGGCAGTCAAAAATGGTGAGACGCCCTGTTGCAGGAATCCTTCATATTTTTGTATATGTTGGTTTCGTAATAATTAATATCGAATTATTAGAAATTATTATTGATGGACTTTTTGGAACGCATAGAATTTTTGCGCCGTATTTAGGTGTAGTCTATGATGTTTTAATTGCTTCATTTGAAATATTAGCAATACTTGTAATTTTTGCTGTAGTTGTTTTTTGGATCAGAAGAAATGTGATTCGATTGAAGCGTTTTATCAATTCTGATTTAAATGGTTTTCCTAAAAGCGATGCTAATTACATCTTGTATTTTGAAACAGTTTTAATGATTCTGTTTTTATTGATGAATGCTTCTGATTTGCATTTGCAAAATGTTCCAGGAGGATATTCTCATTTTCATAAAGCAGGAAGTTATCCGATAAGTCAATTTATTGCGCCAATTTTTAATGGTACATCTAATGAAGCAGTTGGATTATTGTTTGAAGTTTTTTGGTGGTTGCATATTGTCGGTATTTTAATTTTTATGAATTATTTATACTTCTCAAAACATTTGCATATCCTTTTAGCTTTTCCGAATACGTACTTTGCGAATTTAAAACCAGAAGGACAGTTTGATAATTTGGCTTCAGTTACAAAAGAGGTAAAATTAATGATGGATCCAAATGCAGATCCGTTTGCGGCGGCACCAGTTGATGAAAACGCTGCTCCGAGTAAATTTGGAGCCGCTGATGTTCAGGATTTAAACTGGGTTCAGCTGTTAAATGCTTATACGTGTACAGAATGTGGTCGTTGTACTTCTTCTTGTCCAGCAAATCAAACAGGTAAAAAATTGTCTCCACGTAAAATTATGATGGATACGAGAGATCGTTTGACTGAAGTTGGTAAAAATATTGACGCTAATAAAGGTGTTTTTGTTCCAGATAATAAATCACTTTTAAACGATTATATTACTCCAGAAGAATTATGGGCTTGTACTTCTTGTAACGCTTGTGTTGAAGAATGTCCTGTAAATATTAGTCCTTTATCTATTATTATGGATATGCGTCGTTATTTGGTAATGGAACAAAGTGCTGCTCCAATGTCATTAAACGCAATGATGACTAACATCGAAAACAACGGTGCTCCTTGGCAATACAGCCAGCAAGACCGTTTAAATTGGAAAAACGAGAATTAGAAAAAAATATAGTTTAATCGGTTAATCGTTAATTCGTTTAATCGTACTAAGAATTCGATCAATTTCCGATTAAACAATTAAACATTCAACGATTAAACAAAAAGAGATGTCAGAAAGTTTAGTAGTGCCAACAATGGCAGAAATGCTTGCCGAAGGAAAACAGCCAGAAGTTTTGTTTTGGGTAGGTTGCGCAGGAAGTTTTGATGATAGAGCAAAAAAAATTACTAAAGCGTTTGTGCGAATTTTAAATCGTACGAATGTTTCTTTTGCAGTTTTAGGCGCAGAAGAAAGTTGTACTGGCGATCCTGCAAAAAGAGCAGGAAATGAATTTTTGTTTCAAATGCAAGCCATGATGAATATCGAGGTTTTGAATGCTTATGAAGCTAAAAAAATCGTTACGGCTTGTCCACATTGTTTTAATACACTGAAAAACGAATATCCAGAATTAGGAGGTAATTACGAAGTTATTCACCATACAGAATTTTTGAAGTCATTAATTGATGATGGAAGATTAACTGTTGAGGGCGGACAATTTAAAGGTAAAAAAATTACTTTCCACGATCCTTGTTATTTAGGAAGAGCAAATAAAGTTTACGAAGCGCCTAGAGATTTAATTCGCAAATTAGACGTTGAATTAGTTGAAATGAAACGTTCTAAAGCAAATGGATTATGCTGTGGAGCTGGTGGTGCACAAATGTTTAAAGATGCTGAACCTGGAAATAAAGAAGTAAACGTTCTTCGTACAGAAGATGCTTTAGAAACTAAGCCAGATATTATTGCAGCTGGTTGTCCGTTCTGTAATACAATGTTAACTGACGGAATTAAACACGCGCATAAAGAAGGAGAAGTAAAAGTAATGGATGTTGCTGAATTAATTGCGAATGCACAAGATCTATAATTTTTTTAAGATTCTAAGATGCTAAGGTTCTGAGATACTAAGTTTTTAAACTTGAAACCTCAAACTTTCAGAAATCTAAAATCAACAATCTAAAATCTAAAATTAAAATGTATATACCTTTTGAAAATTTACCAGGTGAATCTAGAATTTGGATTTATCAATCGAACAGAAAATTTTCTGAGGAAGAGTTTTCTGAAATAGAAACAGATTTAAAAGCTTTTGTAGAACAATGGGCTGCACACGGCACAAGTCTAGAAGCTTCGTTTTTATTGAAATACAATCGTTTTATTATATTGGCAGTTAACCAAGATGTTCAAGCGGCTACGGGATGTTCTATTGATAGTTCTGTTGAATTTATTCAAGCATTAGAAAAGAAATATGACGTTGATTTATTAGATAAAATGAACGTTACTTTTAAACTTGGAGAACATATTGCGCACAAACCATTAATCGATTTTAAGAAAATGGTTAAAGATAAAGCGGTAACGGCGAATACAATTGTATTTAATAATTTGGTTAACAATATTGAAGAATTTAACGATGCTTGGGAAGTTCCTGCTGGCGAAAGTTGGCACAGCAGATTTTTCTAAGATATATTTATAAAATATTTTAAAGGCATGAAATTTAAATTTTGTGCCTTTTTTTTGTTTAAAGTTAGAAGTTTCAGATTTCAAGTTTAAAGGTGTCACGTTGTTTGGTAAACTTGATTTCTGATGTAAACAAAAGTTCTAATTTAGCCCCGATTGGAGCGGTATCCTTTTATGGCGGGGTTCGCCATAAAAGATATAGCGGAAAGCGGGACAACTGTTCTTTTTTACTTCTAATGTTGTGCTTCTTAAAAATAACATTAACTAGGATTAATCTAATTTTGTCAAAAATCTAACAATTTAAAAGCCTGATGAAACGCTATTTTTGAGTATTTTCGTAGAATTAAATTTAATCCATGAAAATAGCAATAGTTTGTTATCCTACTTTTGGAGGTAGTGGTGTAGTAGCCACAGAGTTAGGTCTCGAGTTAGCCAGAAGAGGACACGAAATACATTTTATCACATACAGCCAGCCAGTTAGATTGGCACTTTTAAATCCGAATGTTCATTACCACGAGGTAAATGTTCCGGAATATCCTTTGTTTCATTATCAGCCTTACGAATTAGCCTTGTCGAGTAAATTGGTCGATATGGTTAAATTGTATAAAATAGAGCTTCTGCATGTACATTACGCCATTCCACATGCTTATGCGGGTTATATGGCAAAACAAATGCTGAAAAATGAAGGAATTAATCTTCCGATGATTACAACGCTTCACGGAACAGATATTACGCTTGTTGGAAATCATCCGTTTTACAAACCTGCGGTAACTTTCAGTATCAATAAATCAGATTATGTTACTTCAGTTTCTCAGAGTTTGAAAGATGATACTTTAAAATTATTCAAAATCAAGAATAAAATCAAAGTAATTCCGAATTTTATTGAATTGGATAAAGTAAAAAAAGATCCAACCGCACCTTGCCACCGTTATGTAATGGCAAATGAGAATGAACGTATTATTACACATATTAGTAATTTTAGAAAAGTAAAACGTATTCCGGATATTATTAAGATTTTTTATAATGTTCAGAAAGAAATTCCAGCTAAACTGATGATGGTTGGAGATGGGCCTGAAAAAGAAAAAGCAGAGATCTTATGTCAAGAATTAGGGATTTTAGATAAAGTTATTTTCTTCGGCAATAGCCATGAAATAGATAAGATCTTATGTATGACTGATTTGTTCTTGCTACCTTCTGAAACAGAGAGTTTTGGTTTGGCTGCATTAGAGGCAATGGCATGTGGTGTTCCAGTAATTTCTAGTAATTCTGGTGGTTTGCCTGAAGTTAATTTTGATGGTTTTTCAGGATATTTAAGCAACGTTGGCAATGTGGAAGAAATGGCTCAAAATGCATTGAAAATTTTGAAAGATGATGCGGTTTTAAGTCAGTTTAAAGCAAATGCTTTAGAAGTGGCTAGAAAGTTCGATATCAAAAACATTCTGCCGAAATATGAAGCTTTGTACCAAAAAGCTGTCGATGATTATAAATATGAAAAGCATTAATTTAAAAGGATAAAAATGAAAAAAGTAATTTCTGTTTTAGTGATTTTTGTTTTGGTTTCGTGCGGAGTAAAGAAAGTAGAGAATTCAAACGCATTATACGAAGTTTTAACAACACAATCGAACGGCGGTGGAAATATTAAATTTTTCGAAATTTTGACTGAACCCAATGAAGTTAAAATGCTAGAAAACGATCCGCTTTTGGCAGATAAGATGAAAAACCCAAATGTTCACGATTACAATTATGTGATTTTGAATATGGGCGAGAAAAACACAAGCGGTTATTCTATCGATGTCGAAAAAGTAGAAGAAACAGATAAGAATATTATTATTACGGTAAAAGAAAATAGCCCTGCAAAAGATGCAATGACTATGCAGGTTATTTCATATCCTTATACTGTGGTGAAAATTCATTCTAAGAAAGAAATTATTATTAAGTAAAATATATAGGAATGGGCTTCGACTCCGCTCAGCCTGACATTGATTGTTTCTTAGGAAGCGATTTCAAAGTTTGTCAGGCTGAGCGGAGTCGAAGCCCTTTTTAATTTCTTTGGGAGATATAAAAAAAGCCTGTCACTTTAAAAGGACAGGCTTCTTCTTACAATTATTTTTTATTTTCAATTAGAATCTGAATTTAACGCCTAAACCAACGTCAAAACCAAAATTATCATCGTCATAATATCCAGAACCAATTTCAGGTCTTGCATCTAATGATAAAGTAATTGGCACTTCATCAAATCTGTATTCAATACCGACATCTCCAGCTGCAAAAACGTAAGTTCCGCTGTCATTAAATCTTGTATTGTTGTAGTGGTAATCGTAATCCCAAGCAGCTAGTCCTCCTCCGACACCAGCATACCAGTTAAAACCTCCGTCGATGTTCCAAACCCATTGGTAAAGAGCAACTCCTTTTACTGCGTCTACATCTCTACTGTTTCTCCATCCCAAATCAAATTCAAGTCTGTTTTTTTGACTTAGCCCCAATTGGTATGATATTTCTCCTCCAAATCCGTTATTGTCTCCTAGACGTAATCCTAGAGCGTGTTTCGAAATTTCTTGTGATTGAGCTGTAAATGCTAAGCCCACAAGCATCATGGCTGATAAAAGTATTTTTTTCATAAAAATGGTTAATTAATTTTTTTCAAATGTATTATTACAGTCAGATAGAGAACGTATAATATTTTTGAAAATTGTTATATAATTTTCATTTTTAGAAATTCGGAGTGTTAAAATTCTTAAAATAAATACCTGAAATATTTATTTTAGGATTATAGATGAAATTAACTGAGAAGTTATGAGATCTTCCATTTCTAAAAGATTTTCTTCTTCTGAAAAATTACTGGCTTTGTAAGAAAACAGTTTCCAGCGTTTTTTATGATATTCCAGTGCAGTTAAGTTTTCTACCCAATCGCCTGAGTTTAAATATAAAGTAGAGCCATATTTGTTTTCTTTGGTCACGATTTTCGGTTCATGGATATGTCCGCAGATTACATAATCGTAGTTTTTTTCGATAGCTAGATCGGTCGCCGTAGTTTCAAAATCAGAAATAAATTTCACAGCTTTTTTTACACTTGCTTTAATTTTTTTAGAAAAAGAATAAGGTTCACGTCCTAGTTTTGCCAAACACCAATTGGCAAATCGATTTATTAAAATTAAATAATCGTAGCCTAATCCGCCAAGTTTTGCAATCCATTTTGAATGCTGAACCGAAGCATCGAAAACATCTCCGTGAAAAATCCAAGCTTTTTTATCGTCTAATTCTAAAACTAATTTATCAACTAGAGCAAAATTACCCATATTCATATCACTGAATTTTCGGAGTATCTCATCGTGATTTCCAGTAATATAATAGACTTTTGTACCCTTAGAAGCCATTCCGATTATGCGCTGAATAACTCGTAAATGTGCTTTTGGAAAATAAGATTTACGAAACTGCCAAGCATCAATAATATCGCCGTTTAAGACCAAAGTTTTGGGTTTAATGCTTGAAAGATAGTTGTTTAATTCTTTAGCATGACTTCCATAAGTTCCTAAGTGAACATCAGAAAGAATGACCAATTCGACATTTCTTTTTTTCAATTTTTCTTGATTTGAAGTTGTACAAATGAATGAAAATTTGTCAAATTTGATTTTATTAAAAGGTTATGAAATTGGTAATATTTTTATAAAATTGTAAATTTTAACTGATTAAAACTTCCTTAGTATTAACAATTTTAAATTTTTTAATTTAATTCATAAAACTTACATTTGCTCAAAACTAAATACAATGGCAGGAAATAGCTTCGGCACACTATATAAAGTAACAACATTTGGGGAGTCTCACGGAGAGGCTTTAGGAGGAATTATTGATGGATGCCCTTCAGGGATACAACTAGATTTTGAAGCAATTGAACTAGATATGGCAAGAAGAAAGCCAGGCCAGTCAGCAATTGTTACGCAACGAAAAGAACCAGATGCGGTTCAATTCTTATCAGGAATATTTGAAGGAAAAACAACTGGAACCCCAATTGGTTTCATTATTCCAAATACCAACCAGAAATCAGACGATTACTCTCATATAAAAGATAACTACAGACCAAGCCATGCTGATTATGTTTACGATCAGAAATATGGTTTCCGTGATTATCGTGGCGGAGGAAGAAGTTCTGCAAGAGAAACAGCAAGTAGAGTAGTGGCAGGAGCAATTGCAAAACAAATGTTACCTGAAATTAACATTAATGCTTATGTGTCTTCTGTTGGTCCAATTCATTTAGATACACCTTATCAAGAATTGGATTTTTCTAAAATTGAAAGCAATCCAGTACGTTGTCCAGATGAAAAATCGGCAGCGATTATGGAAGAATATATTCGTGATATCCGCAAACAAGGAGATACTGTAGGAGGTGTTGTAACTTGTGTGATTCAGAACGTTCCTGTTGGTTTAGGAGAGCCAGTATTCGATAAACTTCATGCAGAATTAGGAAAAGCAATGCTTTCTATTAATGCTGTAAAAGGTTTTGAATACGGAAGTGGTTTCTCTGGATCTGAAATGAAAGGAAGCGAACATAACGATTTGTACAATCCTGACGGAACTACAAAAACAAATCTTTCTGGCGGAATTCAAGGCGGGATTAGCAACGGAATGGATATTTATTTCAGAGTTGCTTTTAAGCCGGTGGCTACTATTATGCAGACTCAGGATTCTTTAGATAATAAAGGAAATATTACACCAATGACAGGTAAAGGACGTCATGACCCGTGTGTAGTGCCTCGCGCAGTGCCAATCGTAGAAGCGATGGCGGCAATTGTTTTGGCTGATTTTTATTTGATCAACAAAACATATTAATAAAAGGTAAGACAGTGAGGGTCTTATATTTTAATAATTAAAAAGAAAATTTATGCAAGAAGTTACAGAAACTAAAAAACAATCATTTCTTTCGGGATTAACAGGGCAAATTATAATTGCGATGGTTCTTGGAGCCATTTTAGGAATTATATTGCACAATACCATTTCGCCTGATGCGGCAAAGTTATTTAGTGGCAAAATCAAAATGTTGGCTACGATCTTTATTCGTTTGGTGCAAATGATTATTTCTCCGTTAGTTTTTACGACTTTGGTAGTGGGAATTGCAAAATTAGGAGATATTAAAACTGTTGGGAGAATTGGAGGAAAAGCTATTGGGTGGTTTTTTACAGCTTCATTTATTTCTCTTTTGATTGGATTGTTTTACGTAAATGTTTTACAGCCGGGTGTTGGTTTAAAATTAGAGCACGTTGACATGGCGGCAGCTTCTGAAGTTACAGGTAAAACACAAAATCTTTCTTTTGATAACTTCGTTGAGCATATTGTACCAAAGAGTATTGTAGAAGCAATGGCGACTAATGAAATCCTTCAGATTGTAGTTTTCTCTATTTTCTTTGGATTAGCGGCAGCATCTTTAGGGCCTACAGTAAAACCAATTATTAGTGCTTTCGATAAGTTATCTCATATTGTTCTTAAAATGGTAAACTATGTAATGAAGTTTGCTCCGATTGGAGTTTTTGGAGCCATTGCAGGTGTGTTTGCAATTCGTGATGCAGAAGAATTGGTTATTACATATTTCAAGTTTTTTGGTTCATTTTTAATCGGTATAGGTACGCTTTGGGCAATTTTAATTCTTGTAGGATATATTTTCCTTAAAGGAAGAATGACTGAATTGTTAAGACGTATTACTGGACCTTTAGCAATTGCTTTTGGAACAACAAGTAGTGAAGCTGTATTTCCTAAATTGACGGAAGAATTAGAAGGTTTTGGAGTAAAAGATAAAATTGTTTCGTTCATGTTGCCACTAGGATATTCATTTAACCTTGATGGAAGCATGATGTATATGACCTTTGCAAGTATCTTCATTGCTCAATTCTATAATGTGCATTTAGATTTAGGAACGCAAATGGCAATGCTTTTAGTTTTAATGCTTACTAGTAAAGGTATTGCAGGTGTGCCTCGTGCAAGTTTGGTTGTAGTTGCGGCAACATGCGGTATGTTTGATATTCCGATTGAAGGAATTGCGTTGATTCTTCCAATTGACCACTTTTGCGATATGTTTAGAAGCGCAACCAATGTATTAGGGAATGCATTAGCGACTTCTGTTGTAGGGCAATGGGAGGAAAATAAAGAGTAAATAATAGCGCTGAGATTTTAAATTTTATCCCAGCATCTAAATAATATTCAAAAAGCTGTATTTTTTTACAAAATGCAGCTTTTTTTTATTTTAAAGTGTATATTTGATCAAATTAGCCGATTAATGCCCCACAAACGGATTTTTTTACTTTTTCTCTTGGTTCTGAATTGCTTTGCCAATTCAGCAATTGCGCAATCTAATTGTAGTCTCGATCCTAAAATTGATAATACTGTAAAGAAAGCCCTTTTAAATTTTAGGGAGTCTAATTTCGAAAAATCACTTATCTATTCTAGAGTTGCATTAAATGCTGCTACGGCAATAAAAGATTATTGCCTTATAGCTCGTTCGTATAATATTATAGCGGCTAATTATAACGAATTGTCAGAGTTTGATAAGGCTATTTTTTTCTACAAAAAAGGCTTGTATTACGCTAATAAAACCAATAATGATTCTATAAAATGTCTTCTCTATAATAATTTAGGGAATATGTATTGTTTTGAAAAAAAACAGTTTGACGAAGGAATCCGAAATTATAAGAAAGCGGTTGCTTATGCTTTGAAAATAAATGACTTAAAAGAGGTTTATTTTACGAATGTCAATATTGCATGGGCTTATTTTGATATTGGAAATTACAAGCAAGGAAATCTTTTTCTGAAGTACGTAAATAGCACTAAAATTAAATACAATGACGGCACGACAGAAGTTATTGTTGATATGCTGAATGGTATTTATTCTAGTTATATAAATGATGATAAGGCTGCAAACGCTTATTTTTTGAGCGCAATAGAATCTGGAAAAAAATGTCAGGAAAAAACTGATTTAGCTCATGCTTATTTAGAATATTCCCATTTTTTAAATAAAATTAATAAACACAAAGAAGCTTATGAAGCTCTTGTTAATCATTATAATCTTTCGGATAACTTGTACGATGTTAAGAAGCTTAAAAAAGCATCTCAAGCAGGTTTAAGTCTTGAATTGGATGAATATAAAAGACAGATTGACAAAGTTGAGGGCGAAAAAGTAGAGCAGTCTCAAAGCTTAAGAAAATCAAAAATTATTGTGATTCTTTTTATTTTAATCTCTCTGATTCTTTTGATTTTAATTGTCACTCTGATAAAGAATATCGCTTACAAGAAAAAACACAATTTGGAGCTTCTTAAAGCCAAAGAAATTGCAGAAGAAGCCTCTTTGCTCAAAACACAATTTATATCTACGATAAGCCACGAATTGCGCACTCCGCTGTATGGTGTTGTCGGAATCACCAATATGCTACTCGATGAGCATAAGGAAATTTCAAGAAGCCAGCATTTAAGTTCACTAAAATTTTCTGCGCGATACTTATTATCTCTTGTAAATGATATTTTGCAGATCAATAAAATTGAAGAAAACAAAATTGTACTTGAAAACCTAACTTTTAATATTTCAGATGAAATTACGGTAATTAAGAACTCTCTTTCATTTCTTTCCCAGAAAAATAATAATAGTATTTCTATTTCTATAGATCCTTGTATTCCAGAGTATTTAATTGGAGATAAACTGCGTCTAGCGCAGATTTTGATGAATTTGGTAAGTAATGCGTTGAAATTCACTAAAAACGGGCAAGTTGAAATTATTGTAAAATTAAATAAGGCGGAAGGAAAGCTTTATTATTTAGATTTTTTAATAAAAGACAACGGAATAGGAATCGCAATTGTAGACCAAAATAAGATTTTTGAAAAGTTTGTTCAAGTTGGAAGAAAAGAGGAAGATTATCAGGGTACTGGTTTAGGACTTAGCATTGTAAAAAGACTTTTGGGGCTTTTTGGAAGCACGATTACTTTGGACAGTGATTTAGGAAAAGGAACTTCATTTTCGTTCACAATCGCTTTTGAACATGATTTAGCTAAAACGAAAAGTATTATTGATGAGATTGAAGTTGATTTGACTTCATGCGAAGTTTATAAAATTTTAGTAGTTGAAGACAATTTGATTAATCAGCTTGTTACAAAGAAAATTATTGAAAAAAATAATTATGTCTGTAAAGTAGTAGATGATGGTTTTGGGGCACTTAAAATTTTAGAAGACGAAACGTTTGATCTGATTTTAATGGATATTAATATGCCTTTGATGAACGGATTTGAAACTACAAAAAGAATACGACTTCAAGGAATAGAAACGCCAATTGTAGCTTTGACAGCTTTTGATAAGGATGAAATTACAGATGAAGCGATTTCATCTGGAATGAATGATATTATAATTAAACCTTTTGAACCGGTTAAATTATTTAAAATAATCAATTTCTTGATAAAAGAAAAAAACGCTGTTTAGTACCAGCGTTTTTTATTTTTTTTAGAATTGTCTGATTTTCTCGATTTGTGAGCACCACCGCTTCTGTTTGAACTTTTAGGCTTTTCTCCAGCTTCTGGACTTCCAGAATGCCATTGGTATGGATGATCGGCAATCGTTTTTACATCTACTTTTATCAGTTTCTGAATGTCTTTCCAATAAGGAAGCTCATCTTTTCCGCAGAAAGAAATTGCGATTCCTCCATTTCCTGCACGGCCTGTACGGCCAATACGGTGAACGTAAGTTTCAGGAATATTCGGTAAATCAAAATTGATAACATAAGGAAGTTGTTCAATATCAATTCCTCGCGCTGCAATATCGGTTGCAACCAAAACTCCAACTTCTTTGTTTTTAAAAGCGTCTAAAACTCTTTGTCTTGCATTTTGCGATTTATCTCCGTGAATTGCTTCTGCCGGAATATCTTTTTTACGAAGTGCTTTTACAACATTGTCAGCACCATGTTTTGTTCTTGAGAAAACAAGTACGTTTGATAAATTTTCTTCTTTAATCAAACTATATAATAAGTTTCTTTTTTCAGTTTTATCAACAAAATAAATGCGTTGCTCTACATTTTCTGCTGTAGAAGAAACTGGAGAAACTTCCACTTTTTCGGGATCTTTAAGAAACATTTCTGCAAGCTCGCGAATTGCAATTGGCATTGTTGCAGAGAAAAGTAAAGTCTGTCTGTTTTTAGGAGTTAGTTTTACGATTTTTTTGACATCGTTTATAAAACCCATATCCAACATCTGATCTGCTTCATCAAGCACCAAAGTGTGCAGGTGATCTAAATCAAGAAAACCTTGTTTTTGAAGGTCAAGTAAACGTCCTGGAGTAGCAACTAAAATATCTACACCATTTTTTAAAGCGTCAACTTGTGGATTTTGAGAAACTCCTCCAAAAATGGTTAATTGTGTTAAGTTGGTATACTTGCCATAAGTATCAAAACTCTCTCCAATTTGTACCGCAAGTTCACGAGTAGGAGTAACTATAAGTGCACGAATTTGTTTCGCTTTTTTTGACGAACCGACAATGCGGTGTAATTGATGTATGATTGGAATAGCAAAAGCTGCCGTTTTTCCTGTTCCTGTCTGCGCACAGCCAATTAAATCTCTTCCTGATAAAACAATCGGAATAGATTGTTCCTGAATAGGAGTCGGATTTAAATAGCCTTCTTCAAATACGGCTTTTTGTATACTTTTTGAAAGTGATAGATCTTCGAATAACATATCTTTGGTATTAAGTATTTTAGTTTTAATTACTAAAATGCATGCAAAGATATGTTTATTCGTTCAATCGTTTGTTTGAATTTGCTTTTATTTGGGAAACAGGCCTTACAGCATAATCAAATAGAATATTTAAAATTAAGCAGGTTCTATGTTTGCTTTGATAAAATCGGTTACTAAATAACCAATTAATTTACCAATTAAATTATTATTTGGAGAATTGTCTAAATCTGGTGCGCCCTCGCAGATATGCAAATAGGTAGCATGTTTGTGTTCGCCAAAGAAAGAAACAAATTGTCTCAATTCTTCAACAGAAAAACCACTGATGGTCATAGCGCTGCTGGCAATATTCGGAATTGCGTCAAGATCGATTTCGATTCCGAAAGCATCATTTTTAATGAAATCCAAAGCAGTAATCATTTCGCGATTAAAATCTTTTTCTTTTCTAATGTTTACGCTGTCGTACGTATTATAACGAACGCGGTCTTCCAGTTTTTTAATAATATCTAAAACGCTTTTCGAAGTGTAATTTTCGTGAAGGCCAAAAATGAAATATTTCTTTAAAAATCCTTCTTCATAAGCATACGAAAAACCATTTCCACTATGACGGCCTTCTAAAATTCTGAAATCAGAGTGTGCATCAAAATTAATGGCATTTACCGGTTTTCCTTTCGCCAGAGCGGCACCTTTAATATTTCCGTACGAATTGTTGTGGCCTCCGCCAATAATAATTGGTGTTTTTCCTGCTTTAATTATAGTAAAAATGACATGAGATACTTCTTTGTCTATTTTTTCAACCAGCTGGCTTAATTTGGAACGATCGTCAATGTCATTAAAATCAAGATTTTCTACTTCGCGCATTTCTGTAGTAACATTAATTTGTCCTAAAACAATGATATTACTTCCTTTAGAAAATCTATTATGCTGAATGTTTGCAATGCTTTTTATCGCAGATTGCCATGCAGAAGCAGCTCCAGGTCTTCCGTAATTGGCACGCACGCCAATATCTTCAGGAATTCCTAACAGCACATATTTAGCTTCGCTTTCTTTAAGAAAATTAACAATGTCAGCCCCTGGAGGAACAACAATCATTTTTTCTCCGAACTTTATTTCACCACTTCTATGATTTGTGATTTTTGCTAAATCATTTATAGTGAATGGGATTAATTTTTCCATGAAAAAAATTTATTTTCCAAAAATAATATAATTGTAGAAACTTACGTTATTACCTTATATTAATTATTAAATTTGTTATTAAAGAAAATTATTTAAATATGGAAAACCCAAAGAACAACAATTCAAGTCTAAAAGCGGTAATCGCAGTATTAGCAGTCCTACTGATCGGTAGCTTAGTGTATATTTTTAAATTATCTTCTGATACAGATGTAGTTAAGACAGAACTTACTACAACTATGACAGAAAAAGAATCAGTAATGAAAGATTTGCAGGAGTTAAAAGCAACTTATGATGCTGCAATTGCTGAAAATACTTCAATGTCTGACGAATTAATCCAAGAGAGAGACAAAGTGGTTGCTCTAATGGATGATTTGAACAAATCTAAAGGAGATGTTTCTAAATACAGATCTCAAGTTCAAGCTATGCAGAGTAAAATGAAAACTTTAGTTGCTGAAAACGATGAGTTGAAAAAACAAAATGGTGTTTTAACTACTCAAAGAGATAGTACTATTGTAGTTTTAGGAGAATCTAAAAAATATAACGAAGTATTAGTTGGTCAAAACGAAGAATTAGCTAAAACTGTAGAAAAAGGTTCTAAATTATCAGTTTTAAATACTAAAACTTCAGCTTACAAATTAAAAAGCTCAGGTAAGCAAATTGAAACAGATAAAGCAAGTCGTGCAGATATCTTAAAAGTTAGTTTTACTATTGCTGAAAACCAAATTGCAAAATCTGGTGATAAAACTTATTATGTGCAGGTAATTGATGCTAAAAACAATGTTTTAGGCGAAAAGAAAACAGAAAGCTTTGGAGAGAACACATTGACTTACAGCTTTAAAACTACTGTAAAATATGAAAACAAAAGCGTTAATGTGAGTGAAGATCTTCCAGGTAAAGATTTTGCAAAAGGAACTTACTTCATCAATGTTTTTGATAATGACGAATTAGTTTCTAAAACTAGCTTTAGTTTAAGATAATTTAGCCTAATGGGATAAAATACCACTTTGATATTAAAGGTCTGTGATTTTTCACAGACCTTTTTTTATGGACTAATCTTTCTAAGTAACTTAGATGCTGGCGGTGTCTAATGATAAAGGA
The DNA here is from genome assembly GCF_056824315.1 of Flavobacterium sp. B167r. Lineage (NCBI taxonomy): Bacteria > Pseudomonadati > Bacteroidota > Flavobacteriia > Flavobacteriales > Flavobacteriaceae > Flavobacterium > Flavobacterium sp. B167r. The sequence goes on along the minus strand of NZ_CP124859.1, from coordinate 4,837,514 downwards.
AATAATTTTTTGCTAATTTAATCAGTGCGCATCTGCTTAAATCTTTTGAAATCTGCGTGAAAAAAAAATCTGCGCAAAATGTTTCAAGCAGATTTAAAAAGATTTTGGCAGATCAAATTCGATTTTTATTATTGAATCGAATTGTTTTGTTTCGACAAACGATTTATTTTAAAATTTTGCCTTCAACAAAAACAGATTCGATAAGATTGCTTCCGAAAGCATAAGGAATCTGATAATAAGAAGAAATCGGTTTTGTCAGTATTAAATTAGCTTTTTTGCCTTTTGTAATACTTCCGTGAGTTTCTGAAAGTCCCATTGCGTAAGCGCCGTTTATTGTTGCGGCATTAATAGCTTCTTCTGGAGTCATTTTCATTTTGATGCAAGCTGTTGCTACAACAAAATTCATATTGCCAGATGGAGTAGAGCCAGGGTTAAAATCTGTAGCCAATGCTAAAGGAAGACCTGCTTTTATCATTTCGCGCGCTGGTGTATATGGAATGCTTAAAAAATAAGAACAAGAAGGTAAAGCAACAGGCATTGTTTCTGTGTCTTTTAATGCTTCAATATCTTCTGGATTCATAACTTCAAGATGATCTACAGAAAGCGCTTTAAATTTAACTCCAGCTTGAATTCCGCCAATCGAATTAAATTGATTCACATGTATTTTTGGCTTTAAGCCGAAATCAATTCCAGCCTGCATGATTTTTTCTGTTTCTTCTACAGAAAAATAACCGCTTTCGCAGAAAATATCTACATATTCTGCAAGCTTGTTTTTGGCAATTTCCGGAATCATTTTAGTTATAATTTCGTCAATATAACCTGTTTTATTTTCTTTGTAATGAGTAGGGAAGGCATGTGCGCCCAAGAAAGTAGCTTTGATTGAAATCGGATAATTTTCAGCTAATTTTTTAATGACGCGAAGCATTTTTAGTTCGCCTTCGATTGTTAATCCGTAGCCTGATTTAATTTCAACAGCTCCAGTTCCTAAATGCATTACTTCTTCGAGACGAATTTTAGATTGTTCATAAATTTCTTCCTCAGAAGTTTCGTTTAATTTTTTAGCTGAATTTAAAATTCCTCCGCCGCGATTAGCGATTTCCTCATAAGAAAGTCCGTTGATGCGATCTACAAACTCTTGCTCACGATTTCCTGCATAAACTATATGAGTGTGGCTGTCGCACCAAGACGGAAGCACAACCTTTCCTGTTGCGTCAATAATTTCGTCAGCATTTATTTTTGGAAGATTGTCCATTGAACCGAAATCTTCAATTAAATTGTCTTTTAAAACTAAAAAAGCATTTTTAATTGTTGGAAGTTTAGCCATTTCAGAACCAGAAACTTTGTCAATTGAAGTTTCGCGAACTTGTAGTAACTCTTGTATGTTTGTGATTAAAGTGATCATTAGTAAGAATTGTTATAAAACACAAATTTGCTTCGCCAGTTCCCTGCGGTCGAGTCACAAATTTTCCCTTATGAATAAGTGAAAACTTGTGAAATTCGTAAAATAGTTTTTTGGCTAAAAAAATTATTCTGAAACTGTAATTTCGAACATTTTGCTCCAATTTTTACCAGTTACAAAAATAGTTTTAGTTTTAGAATTGTATGCGATACCGTTTAAAACATCATCTTTTGTAATGTCTGTCATAGTTTTTCTTAAATCAGATAAATTTAAAATTCCTTCAACAGCTCCAGAATTTGGATTTACGACAGCAATAGCATCTTTGAACCAAACATTAGCATAAATTTTTCCATCAATCCATTCAATTTCATTAACGGCTTTAATTTTTGAAGCCCCCGAATAAACGTTAATGTAATTAATCATTTTTTGAGTAGCTGGATCAACTTTCCAAATTTTTTCAGTTCCATCTGTTTGGTAAATGTACTTTCCGTCATTTGTCATTCCCCAACCTTCAATATCTTTTTCGTAATCAAAGGTTTTTTCAAGCTTTAAAGTTTTAGCATTGTAGATAAAACCTTTTTTGTTTTTGTAAGTCAGTTGGAATAATTTATCATTTAGAAATGTAATTCCTTCTCCAAAATATTGTTGGTCAAGATCAATTTGATGAAAAACCTTTCCAGTTTTATAATCGTATTTTTTTATGAATGAAGCTCCCTCTTGTCCAGTGCTTTCGTATAAAGTGTCTTTATAAAATTCTAAACCTTCAGTAAACGCTTTTTTGTCGTGAGGAAAAGTATTTACGATTTTATATTTTAATAATTTAGGTTCAATATCTGAAACTACTTCGATTCTAGTAGTTGCATCAGAAGAATCTCCACCAAAATAAACCTTCGCTTTTAGGTATTGATATCCTAATTTTTGATCTATTAATTCAAATCTAAAATTTTCAGCACCTTTTGTTCCTCCAACTCTTTTATCGTTTACGAAGTAGGCAACGCTGTCAATTTCTTTCGATTTTGGGTTCAAAATTGCGATATTTAGCGCTTCTTTTTGCGTAAGATGAGCTGGAAAAGCAGAATCATCGATGGTAAATAAAGAATTTTCACCTTTATTTTTTTCTCCACATCCAATTAATGTAATTCCTAATAAAATGACAGCTAGGAAGTTATATTTTTTCATAGTTTAAAATTTGAATAAGGCAATATACGACGATATTTTTATTGTCGCAAAGGTCTTGCAAAAATATAAAAAGGTTGTATATTTGCACCGGCAAGTCCTACACGACCAGCTCCTGCAGACTCCCCCAGGATGGGAACATAGCAAGGGTACGTGGTTGAGCGGTGCGATGTAGGTCGCTTGCCATTTTTTTATTTTTTTAGAATTAAATTAATTTGTAATCTTCCTTTTCAGGAGGATTTTTTTATTTTTGGACATCTTTAAATTCAGATATGAAAGAGAAACTTTCCAAAATAGTTCTAATTATTCTAGTTATAGGCTTTGGATATCTTTTTGTTAAAGCGCATAATGATAGAAAAGAAATTTATGAAAATCGAGGGCAAACAATTTGTAAGTATACTTATTGTAAGCAATTTCCAAAAACTACTAAGGCTTTTGTGAAATATTATGTTGATAAGAAAGTGTACAGAAATAGTGTTGGCAGATGCCCAGAAAATAGTGAAGTTGCTTTAAATAAATATTACTCATTAAATTATTCAACCATTGATCCTAATAAAATTATTGTAGATTTTTCAAAAGAAATTACAGATTCCACATTGATAAAAGAATTAGATTCTAAACTTGAATTTAAATATTGGTTGGAAAATTAAAAACTCAAAATCCAAAAACTTATAACTAAAAAAATGAGCAAAGTCGTTTTAATTACCGGAGGATCATCAGGAATTGGAAAATCTATTGGTGAATTTTTACATCAAAAAGGTTTCGTAGTATACGGAACAAGCAGAAATCCTGAGAAAGTTTTAAATTCAGTGTTTCCTTTGGTTGCATTAGATGTTAGAGATTCTAACTCTATTAAAACTGCTGTAGATAAAATTATAGCAACTTCTGGAAGATTAGATATTGTAATTAACAATGCAGGAGTTGGAATTACAGGGCCGTTGGAAGAAATTCCGACCGAAGAAATTCGAAATAATTTTGAGACTAATTTTTTCGGACCTATTGAGGTTATGAAAGCTGCATTACCGCAAATGCGTAAGCAAAATTCTGGACTTATTATCAATATCACTTCGATTGCCGGTTATATGGGACTTCCATACAGAAGCGTTTATTCTGCATCAAAAGGAGCTTTAGAATTAATTACTGAAGCTTTAAGAATGGAGGTTAAAGCTTTTGGTGTTGAAATTACGAATGTGGCGCCTGGAGATTTTGCGACTAATATTGCCGCTGGACGTTATCATGCGCCGGTTATTAAAGATTCTGCTTACGAAAAAGTTTATGGAAATGTTCTAGCAACAATGAATGATCATGTTGATGCAGGAAGTAATCCGAACGAAATGGCAGAAGCAGTTTATAAAATCATTCAGACTAAAAAACCAAACGTACATTATAAAGTCGGAGCTTTCATGCAGAAGTTTTCAATTGTATTGAAACGCGCACTTCCAGATAAAATGTATGAGAAAATGCTAATGAATCATTATAAATTATAAATATCATGGATAAGATAATTGAATTTTTACCTACGATTTTAGGGGTTTTATTTTTTGTTGTTATCTGGCTTGTAATTCGAAAGGTTTTTGCTTCTATAAGTGATAAAATAAATAATACTGAGCTTTACAAAGAAGATACTTTGAAAGTTCTGGAAGAAATTAGAGATGAATTGAAAGAATTGAATAGAAATAATTCGAAGTAATTTTCGCTCACTTTTTTAATTATACTATAATTGATTATAAAATGTAAAAAATACACTTATTTTTAACATATAATTTAAAAATGGTTTTAATTTTAAAAACGTTATTGATATTGATTTTGTAATTTTGCAATTAGATTTTTCTTTAAAATCTTTATTTAAAGAAAACTCGCAAAAACATAAATACGAACAAACCATTTTTAATTAAACAAATAATTATGAAATTTTTTATAGACACAGCTAATTTAGCTCAAATTAAAGAAGCACAAGCTCTAGGTGTTTTAGACGGTGTAACAACAAACCCATCTTTAATGGCAAAAGAAGGAATCACTGGAAAAAACAATATCCTTAAGCATTATGTTGATATTTGCAATCTTGTTGAAGGAGATGTAAGTGCTGAAGTTAATGCTCTTGACTTTGACGGTATGGTTAAAGAAGGCGAGGAGTTGGCTGAATTACATGAGCAGATTGTTGTAAAACTTCCTATGACTAAGGAAGGTGTTATGGCTGCTAAATACTTTTCTGATAAAGGAATTAAAACTAACGTAACTCTTGTTTTCTCTGTAGGACAAGCTTTATTGGCTGCTAAAGCTGGAGCTACTTATGTTTCTCCATTCGTTGGTCGTTTAGATGATATTTCTACTGATGGATTGAATTTAATTCAAGAAATTAGGGAGGTTTATGATAACTACGGTTACGAAACTCAAATTTTAGCTGCTTCTGTACGTCACACAATGCACATTGTAAACTGTGCTAAAATTGGTGCTGATGTTATGACTGGTCCACTTTCTGCAATTCACGGTTTATTGAAACATCCATTGACAGATATCGGTTTAGCTCAGTTTGTAGCTGACTTCGAAAAAGGAAACAAATAATCCTTAGATACTTACAAAATAAAAAGGTCTTTTTTCTAACGAGAAAAGACCTTTTTTTTTACTTTTATATTGAATCTTAAACAGTTAAATATGAAAGTTATCCTACTTATGTTGTCTTTTTTTGTAGCTAGTTTTTCGATAAACGCTCAAGCCGCTAAAGTTATTACCTCGGTAAATGAGGCGGGTGATGTTGCTACTTTTGAATTGGATTGTTCTGTTAAATTTCAAACTCTCGCCAAAGGTCTCAAATATAATATTACGAGGCATGAATTTAAAGGGCCAGAATTAAAAAATACTTATCGCCTTATGTTGGTAATGGACGGATTTTATTCGAAAACATTAAATAGTGAGATGACTATTTCAGCTATTTTAAGCGATGGTACAAAAATAGAAGCTAGAAAAACAATAGAAGATGATGGTTTCTTTGATGGAGCTTGTACTTTGAAAATAAAGGATCCTCAAGCGCTTTTAAATGCAGATATCGATAAGATAGTAGTTCATGCGGATAAAGATGTTGTTTATTCTTTAACGGCGCAAAATAAGGCTCTTTTTAAGAAGAACTTGAGTAATGTTATTAATGCGAAGTAAGATTCTAAGATTCTGAGACGCTAAGGTTCTGAGTTTTTTTCTTATTAAATAAAAAAAATCCAAATTCCTATGGAGTCCGAGTTTTCGGTAGGAATTTGGATTTTTTTTTATTGATATTTCTAATATTTAGTGTCCGCCACCAGCACTTTCTATGTGACTGATTCCTTGTCTTTTTAAAATTTTAGGGCAGTAGAAACCGTAGAATCCTAAATATGCAAAACCAAGAAGTGGTACAATGTAAGAGAAGTGAGTGTATGTGATACCGAAAATTCCGTTTGGATTTGTTGCATCTAAATCACAGATACTTCCTTGCACTAATGGAATTACTCCACCACCAAGAATCATCATGATTAAGAAAGAAGATGCTTTTCCTGTGTTTTTTCCTAATCCAGCAATCGCTAAATCGAAGATTGAAGGCCACATGATAGATAAGAACAATCCTCCAGAGATAAAGAAAAATTTAGCAATTTGCGGGTCTGGCCATACTAATCCTAAAACCATCATGGTTAATCCTGAAATTCCGAAAAGCATTAATGTTTTTCCAGCATTTTTACCACCTACAAAACTTACTGCAATAAATAGTAAAATCCAGAATGGGTAAATGTAGAATGAAGAAACATCGTGTGCAGCAAATATATTTGCTCCAATAATTACTCCAAATGCCGCAGCTGGAACGATAAATTTAAGAGCTGTATTTACTAAGTTTGAAGTGTTGAATACGTTTGCTCCACCATTCCAACGACCGATCATTAAACTTCCCCAGTAAAGCGCGATAAATGGTGCGATTGCGTCTTCTAAGATGTTTCCGAATTCGTTAGTATGTAATAAAGCTGGTAGATTACTGATAATAGTTACCTCAGTTCCAACATAAATAAAAATTCCTAACATACCCAAGTATAATTGCGGATAGTCAAGAATGTTGAATTTACTGTGTTTTTCTGCAATTATTGCTTCTTCCTCTTTTACAGGATCCTCAATTTTTGAGAAGTTCATAAATATAGCAACAGCAATAAAAGCCAAACCTAAAATTATAAATGGCAATTTAATGTCTTCTAATGAAAGGGCAGTTTTTTTGTTGTCACCCATTCCGAATAAAGCAATACCTAATAAAATAGCTCCGATTGTTGTTCCGAAAGAGTTGATTCCGCCTGCAAGTGTTAAACGGTGTGCTCCAGTTTCTGGACTTCCCATTTTAATTGCTAACGGATTTGCAACAATTTGCTGGATAGAGAATCCTAATCCTACCGTAAATAAAGCTGTTAAAAAGAAAGGGAAACTTTCAGTTGTAGCTGCAGGTATAAATAAGAATGAACCTATTGCAGACAAAATTAATCCTGCTGATAAGGTTTTTTTGTATCCATATTTTTGTAAAACGTCTACTTTTAAAGAAACGATAAAGAATATAATTGATCCAACAAAATATGCAGCATAGAAAGCCCACGCTACTAATTGAGATTGTACTTGCGATAGCGTAAATACTTTTTTGAATACTGGAATCAGGATGTCGTTAGCAGAACCAACAAAACCCCAAAAGAAGAAGACGATTATCAAAGAGATAAATTGCCCCCATTTGGTTTGAACATTTTCTGAACTCATAATAATAAGGTTAATTTTTTATTTTATTGTTTTTTGAAGACCGTAAATATATTTGTTAGGAGTATCAAAAAAAAATAAAAAGGCATAAATAATGTTAAAATTAAACCAACGACCGTGTTTTTTCAACAAAGTGTTAATTTTAACCCAGTTAGAAAATGTAATTCGTAATTATATTTTATTCCAATATCTTGTTTTTAACCTCTTTGCTGTAGTTTCGGCCTATCGGAATATTATAAGATTGTATTTGAACACGGTTTCCTTCTATAGATTTCACCTTATTTAAAGCAATTACATAAGATTTATGGATTCTAAGGAAGCGGTCTGCGGGTAATTCTTCAGATAGTGATGTAAGAGATTTATGGGTAATATAGGTTTTATCTGGTGTGACCACTTTGATGTATTCTTTCATTCCTTCAACAAAAAGAATTTCTTCAATATTAATTTTCATCATTTTTTTATCGACTTTGATAAAAATATGAGAATCGCCTTTTGCAGTTTCGACTTTAATATTGTTTTTGAGATTGTATTCGGTGGTAATTTTATTGATGCATTTAATAAATCTCGGTAGCGGAATTGGTTTTACCAAATAATCCAACACATCTAAATCATAACTTTCGGCTGCAAATTCTCTAAAAGCAGTTGTTATGATAACTTTTGTTTTGTTTTCTATTAAGCTAATAAGTTCAAAACCAGTCATCATTGGCATGTTGATATCTAAAAAGACGGCGTCAACAGGTGTGCTGTTGAGAAAATCGAGCGCCTCTAGAGAGTTAGTGAATGTTGCTATAACTTCAAAGTCTGTAAAATTGGTGAAATAATTTTCCAGAACTTTAATAGCTAGTGGCTCATCATCAATTAACACGCATTTAATTTTCATTATGAGTAGGTATTTGTAATCTAATTATGTAGAAATTTAGTTTGGTTTGATGTTTTAGACTAAAATTGCTTTTGTAAATCAATTTCAATCTTTTTTTTGTATTCACCAATCCAATTCCTTTTTTTGGATTATGGTTTTGTGAAATTACAAAATTATTTAAGATTTCAAAATCAAGTATTTTGTTGTCTATAACTTTGCAATTGATTTTTATTTTTAAATTTTTGTTGTTTAATCCACCATGTTTAAAAGCGTTTTCAACCAAAGAAATAAAGATTAAAGGCGGTACAACAACATCTTCTATATTGGATTCTAAATTTATGGTTACTTCAACATTTTCGAAACGAAGTTTTTCAATTTCAATATAATTTTGGATATAATCGATTTCTTTTATCAACGGAACAAATTTGGTTCCTTTTACATCATACAAAACATATTCCATCAAATTAGAAAGTTTTATAATTACATCTGGAACTTTCTTTGATGATTCTAAAGATAAAGCGTATAGATTGTTTAATGTGTTAAAGAAAAAATGTGGCTGAATCTGGTTTTCAAGATATTTCAGTTTGATCTTAAATTGATTTTCTCGTAAAGATCTGTTTCTTTCACGTTCTCTTAACCAAGTTAAAGTCAGATATACAGAAGATGCCATTGCTAGAACATACAATTCTCCTATACAAACTGCAACGATATGATTAATCTCAAAAGGATGGTATTCTCTATTGGCTTCAGGCCAAATATTTTCGGATATGATGTAATAGGTTAATGCAGTTTTAGCTAAATAAATTCCAAATAAACTCAGGAGCAATAAAAAAGTATACATTATGTATTTCTGTTTTAATACATATTTTGGAACTAAAACGAATAAATTTAAATACACTAAAGGAATAACCAATGAAAATTCAATTAGGTTTGATTTGAATGCATATGGATAATCATTAAAATATGCACCCCATCTTAAAAAGTTTAAAGTAAAATATATACCCCAGAACCAAACATGATTTTGCAGTTTAATATCAAATTTAACTTTTCGTATTTCTTTCAACTGATTCTAGTTGTTTAAATGATTTTTGGTTTTTCTTAACAATGTCTAAATATTGTGCAACTTTAAACAATTAACTGCAAAAAGCCAATTTTTTTGAATAAAATTTTAAAAAAAATGAATATAGGTGTTTAATTTTTCGAGTAGAACGTTTTCGTAAAACGTATTATTGAATGATTTATGTCGTTGGTTTAAATTTTCTTGTCGTTGGTTTAATTTATTTTTTTTAACAATGCCTTAAGAATAATTTTACTTCATAACTAACAAAATAAAATAAACATGAAAAAAATTTTCTTAATCTTTATGATTGTTTTTACGGCGCAAGTTTCGCTTGCACAAGTAAAAAGTGTCAAAGGTGTGATTACAGATTCTGACGGTATGCCATTACCAGGAGCTTCTGTTGCTGTGCAAGGAGGTCAAAAGGGAACGACTACCGATTTTGACGGATTGTATACTATTGAAGTTCAAAAAGGTCAAAGTTTAGTTTTTACTTATGTAGGACTAGAAACTCAGACGATAGTTGTAGGAGACGCTGGTACAATTAATGTAAAAATGGTTCAAGGCGCTTCAAATGCATTAAATGAGGTTGTTGTAACTTCTTTAGGTCTTAAGAAAACAAGAAAATCTTTAACATATGCAGCTCAAGAGCTTAAAGGTGAAGAGTTAACTCGTGTAAAAGATGCCAACGTAATAAATACAATCGCAGGTAAAGTTGCGGGTGTTGCGGTAACAAAAAGTTCTGGAGGTACTGGTGGATCTACAAAAGTGGTAATTCGTGGTAACTCATCTATCATGAACAGCCAGCCACTTTATGTTATTGATGGTATTCCTATGTATAATGGTACATCAAATCAGCAGGGTAATACAAATGCGTCAAATGATTCATTTGGTAGTACTGCTGGAGGTAACCGTGATGGAGGAGATGTTATTTCTTTGATTAATCCAGACGACTACGAAGGTATGACAGTACTTAAAGGTGCGGCAGCTTCTGTATTATACGGATCTCAAGGAGCAAATGGGGTTATTTTATTGTCTTCTAAAAAAGTGAAAGAAAACACAGGAAATTTAGCTGTTTCTTCTGTTACTACTTTCGAATCTGTTCACTCATTACCAGAATTTCAGTTTGAATATGGAACAGCAGATGCACAAAAATCTTGGGGAGGAAAAGTACAGTCAAATGATTTTGTAAAAGACTTCTTTAACACAGGAGTTACTCAAATTACTTCTGCTGCTTTTACAACTGGATCTGATGTTTCTTCAACAAGCATATCTTACGCTAATACTACAGCTTCAGGAGTTATTGAAGGTAACGGCTTAAAGAAAAACAACTTTGGAATCCGCCAGACAGGTAAATTTTTCAACAATAAATTAACTGTTTCTGCTGATGCAAAATATACATCGCAAACAATTAATAACAGACCTGTAAACGGACTTTACTCAAACCCATTAACGGGAGTTTATTTGTTCCAAAGAGGAAATGACTTTAATTATTATAAAGATAATTTCGAAACTTTTATTCCTTCTAGAAACCTATACGGTCAAAACTTTTACAGCGCACCTAATGCTGATATCTATGTTCAAAATCCTTATTGGTTAATCAACAGAAACAAATCTGTAGATAAAGATAATTTTTTCAATGGAAATTTAGCTTTAGATTACAAAGCAAACAATTGGTTGAGCATTGGGGCTAGATATAGCTACAATAGAGTTGAAAACGATTATGATAAAAAGATTTATGCTACAACAAATACTTCTTTATCTAATATAAACGGTAGATATATAAATGTTGCTAATTTAAGCACACAACGTTACGGAGATTTGATTGCTAAAATTAATACTAATTTCAACGAAGATTTTAGCTTTAATGCTATCGTAGGAGGAAGTATCAATAACACATTAGCAAATCAATCAACTACTTTGGATTCTGGTATTGTTGGCGGACTTGTAAATGCTAACTTGTTTACCTTGGGGAATTTTGCAAGTGCTAGTGGTTTAGATAACTTAAGCCTTCAGGCTACAGGTTCTTCAAGAGAAGTTCAGTCAGTTTTTGCTTCTGCAACTTTTGGTTATAAAAACATGTTATACTTAGATGTTACAGGACGTAATGATTGGTCTTCTACTTTAGTAAATACTGATACTTCATCTTATTTTTATCCATCTGTAGGAGTTACTGCTCTTATTAGTGAAATGACAACAATGCCAGAATGGATTAACTTCGGAAAAGTGAGAGGAACTTATGCTCAAGTGGGTAATGACGTTTCTGCTTTTGTAACTTCTCCAAAATCAACTATTCAGGGTGGTAATATTATCCCTCCTGTAGTTGGGCCAAGACCAGGTGATGGATTGAAACCTGAATTGAAATCAGAATTTGAATTTGGTACTGAGTGGAGAATGTTCAACAATAGATTAGGTTTCGAAATTTCATACTACAACTCAGAAACTAAAAATCAATACATTCAAGTTCCGGCTCCCGCAACAAACCCTTACGGTTATACTTTCTACGGAATAAATGCGGGTAGTATTGCAAACCAAGGTATCGAGCTTGTTGTAAGTGGAAAAATTATTGAAGGACAAAAATTCTCATGGGAAACTATGGTGAACTACTCTCATAACAGAAATAAAGTAAAAGAAATTCCAGCAGAATTAGGAGGCCAAATTCCATTAACTCCTGTAAATAATATCAATTACAGATATTCTTTAACTGAAGGAAGACCATTTGGTGTTATTGAAGGAAAAGGTATCGTAAGAAATGATAAAGGGGAAATTGTTTTAGATGATAAAGGAAACTTAGCAGTTGAAGCCGATTTTCACGAAGTTGGTAATGCAAACCCTGATTTTATGTTAGGTTGGTCTAACACATTTAAATTTGGTTCTTTTACAGCTAACTTCTTGATCGATGGTCGCTTTGGTGGAGACGTAATGAGTATTACTGAAGGTATGAATGATTTTTATGGGGTGTCAAAAAGATCTGCAGATGCTAGAAATGCTGGTGGTGTTGCTGTAAATGCAGTTATGCCTGATGGAACAAAAGTATCTAAAATTGATGCTCAAAAATATTATGAAGCTGTAGGTGGTCTTAATGGAGCAACAGCTGAATATGTTTATGACGCTACAAACGTAAGTTTAAGAGAGGTTTCGCTTGGATATACTTTTAACAAAAAAGCAATTCCATTTGTTAATACAGCAACTTTATCGTTAATCGCAAGAAACTTATTCTTCTTTTATAAAGATGCACCATTCGATCCAAACATTGCTTTAAGTACAGGTCAGGGTTTACAAGGAGTTGATATTTACGGTTTACCATCAACAAGAAGTATTGGTCTTAATTTAAATGTAACTTTCTAATTAAAACATCATGAAAACAAATAATATAAAAAAATCACTAATCTGTCTTGGTCTTTTGACCTTAGTTGGTTGTACAGATAATTTTGACGAGATTAACAGTAATCCTGATGGTTTTACACAAGAGGAATTAACACAAGACTTTAATCATATTAAAGGGCCTTTTACTACAATGTTTGACAACGTTATGGTAAATGTGCCAGGGTGGAAGTATCAGGTGGCTATAGATTTATCGGGTAACACTTGGGGCGGATATACTACAGCGCCAGGTTTTGACGGTAATAATAACCTTTCTTATGCGCTTTCAGATAACTGGAACCTTTGGGGCTGGGAAGCTATTTACACGCAAGTAATGGCAAATTACTTAAAAGTTGAAGCTGCATCTAAAGGAAAATATGATGAGTTTTATGCTTTGGCAACAATAGTAAAAGTACAGACTTTACATAAAGCCGCAGATTCATGGGGACCAATAGTTTATTCTAAATTAGGTACTACAGATGCAGCAATTGGTTATGATTCTCAAGAAGAAGCTTATGGCTTAATGTTTAAAGATTTAGATTTTGCTGTTGCGGAATTAACAAAAAGAATTGATGCAGGTGAAACAAGTTCTTTTGCAAAAATCGATCGTTCGACTTATAAAGGAGACTATACAAAATGGGTTAGATATGCAAACTCTTTACGTTTAAGATTAGCAATGCGTATTGTAAAAGCAAATCCAACATTAGCTAAAGCGGAAGCTGAAAAAGCAGTTAGCCAAAAATTTGGTGTAATGACAGTAAACGCAGACAGCTTTATTGTGAATAAAGATGTTTCGCAACACCCACTTAGAGTTGCTGCTTATGAATATAATGATAGCCGTATGTCTGCGGATATGGAGTCTATCATGGGAGGTTACAGTGATCCTAGAATAAGTGTTTACTTTAAAACTTCAGAAGAATTCCCTGGAGAATATAAGGGAATCCGTACTGGTGGTAATCTTGGTGATAAGTCAAAACACATTAAGTTTTCGAACTTTGGTAAGATAATAGATGAAGATAAACAAGTTGTTTGGTTAAATACAGCTGAGATTTATTTCTTAAGAGCAGAAGGAGCTTTAAGAGGCTGGAATATGGGCGGTGATGCTGAAACATTTTACAAAGCAGGTATTACGGCTTCTTTTGAACAGCTTTCTGTAGGTGGTGCTTCTGATTATATTGCAAATGATGTAAAAACAGCAAAAGATTATGTAGATCCAGTTGCTCCGTTTAATAGCGGTTTGGCTGTGAATGATGTGACTGTTGCTTGGGATGACACTGCAAGTAATGAAGTGAAATTGCAAAAAATTATTACTCAAAAATGGATCGCTAACTTCCCTGACGGTATGGAGGCTTGGGCTGAACACCGTAGAACGGGTTATCCTAAATTATTACCAATTCTTAACAACCAAAGTGCTGGTGCAATTACTACTGAATTCGGTGTAAGAAGAATCAACTTTGTTTCTACTGAAAAAGATGGTAACCCAGAAGGTCTTAAAACAGGTATCGCAAAACTTAACGGTCCTGATAACGGAGGGACTAGAACTTGGTGGGACGTAAACGCTCCAAATTTCTAAGAAAAAAAGAATATTAAGTTTGGTTAGTAGTATGGTATAGATGGTGAAAGCTATCTATACCATTCTTAAACCAAAATGGTAATTACTACAAAAAAGAAAAGAAATGAAAAGTGCTTTAGAAATAAAACCTGATATTAGTTACAAAAGCGCGGGAAAATTTGAAGAAACTCGATTTGAAAAAATTCATATCGAAATCTTCAAAAATTCTATTGAAGCTTCTGTAATTGTAGCACAGGAAATTGCGCAGCTAATTAGATCTAAGCAGGAGAAAAATAAATCTTGTGTTTTAGGTCTTGCAACAGGTTCTTCTCCGATCAAAGTTTATGAGGAACTAGTGCGAATGCACAGAGAAGAAGGACTTAGTTTTAGCAATGTAATCACCTTTAATTTGGATGAATATTATCCGATGACCAAGGAGAACAATCAGAGCTATCATTATTTCATGCATGAGCATCTTTTTAATCATATTGATATCAAACCTGAAAATATTAATGTTCCTGATGGTACAGTTGCAATTGAGGAAATCAATCAATATTGTATCGATTATGAAATGAATATTAAAAATGCGGGTGGTCTTGATTTTCAATTGCTTGGAATTGGTAGAACAGGACACGTTGGATTTAACGAACCAGGTTCGCACATCAATTCAGGAACAAGAATCATTACCTTAGATCATATCACAAGAGTCGATGCATCATCAGCTTTTAATGGTATTGATAATGTGCCGAAACGCGCCATTACAATGGGAGTTTCAACCATCTTGCGCTCAAAACGTATTGTTTTGATGGCTTGGGGGCAAAACAAAGCTGAAATTATAAAAAGAACAATTCAAGGAGATATCAGTTCAGAAGTTCCAGCTACATTTTTACAGAATCATCCTAATGCTACTTTTGTTTTAGATCAGTCTGCGGCATCAGAATTAACTCGTTTCAAAACACCTTGGTTAGTTGGCGAATGTCTTTGGACTCCAGAATTAAAAAGTAAAGCGATTGTTTGGTTGTGTCAAAAAACAAAACAGTCTATTTTGAAATTGACTGACCGTGATTATAACAATAACGGAATGTCTGATCTTTTGGCTCAAGAAGGTTCTGCTTACGATATGAACATCCATATGTTTAATATTTTGCAGCACACAATTACTGGATGGCCAGGAGGGAAACCAAACACAGATGATTCATTTCGTCCAGAAAGGGCAAATCCGGCTAAAAAAAGAGTGATTCTTTTTAGTCCGCACCCAGACGATGATGTGATTTCTATGGGAGGAACATTTTCTAAATTAATCAAACAAGGACACGATGTTCATGTGGTCTACCAGACTTCAGGAAATATTGCGGTTTCAGATGATGAAGCTTTAAAATTTGCAGAAGTAGCTAGTGATTTTATTGGAGATGAAAAATCAGATATCAATTTCAAATCGGTTATCGAATTTTTAAACAATAAATCTGAAAATCAAATAGATTCCTTGGAAGTTCGAAAATTAAAAGGACTGATCAGAAGAAGAGAATCTTACGGAGCCACAAGATATATTGGACTGAAAGATGAAAATACACACTTTTTAGATCTTCCTTTTTATGAAACGGGACAAGTTAAAAAGAATCCGTTAGGACCAGAAGATATTGCAATTGTAAAAGATATTATCGCAAAAATAAAACCGCATCAAGTTTTTGCTGCAGGAGATCTTGCAGATCCGCACGGAACACATGAGGTTTGTTTAAATGCCATTTTTGCCGCTTTAAAAATACTTAAACCAGAACCATACATGAATGACTGCTGGCTGTGGCTTTACAGAGGAGCTTGGCACGAATGGGACATTCACGAAATTGATATGGCTGTTCCGTTAAGTCCATCAGAGGTTTTGTTGAAACGTCATGCGATTTTGCATCATCAGTCTCAAAAAGACAGAGTAATGTTTCAAGGTAATGACTCTCGTGAATTCTGGGTTAGGGCAGAAGATCGTAATAAAAATACAGCCATCTTATATGATGAATTAGGTTTGGCTGAATATGAAGCAATTGAAGCATTTAAACGTTTTGATTATTAAAGTTTTGTGATTCGTTTGTAAATGAATCAAATGGCAAAATTCAGATGATTACTTGTAAAAGTGAGGTACTGCAGATATCATTCTGGATTTTGTCTTTTTTATATAAATTCGGACATTTATCAAAAAGTATCCACCAAAAAAAAAGAAAAATGAAATATTTATTTGTACTATTATTTGCGGGTTTAACTGCAGGTGCTCAAGTCCAGAAGGAGCAGCTGAATCTTATGCCTTGGCCTCAAAATGTTGTTATTAATGACGGTAATTTTAATTTAACTAAAAATTTTAAAGTAAACATTACAGGAAATCCAAATGATAGAATATTTGGAGGAGTAACGCGTTTTTTACGCCGCTTAGATGGTAGAACAGGTATTTTTTTTGAACAAGGTTTTATCGCCAAATTGAATGAAGTTCCCAATGCGGAATTACAAATCAATTGCACTAAAAGCGGAAAAATTGGTTTATACGAAGATGAAAGTTATCATTTGGATATCACTTCTAACAAAATCACTTTAAACGCTTCAAGTGATTTAGGAGCTTTACATGGTTTGGAGACCTTGTTGCAAATGCTTCAAAACAATTCAAAATCGTTTTATTTTCCAGTTTCAAAAATCTCAGATTTCCCAAGATTTACTTGGAGAGGTTTAATGATTGATGCTTCAAGACATTTTCAGCCCGTTGATGTAATCAAAAGAAATATCGATGCATTGGCAGCAGTAAAAATGAACGTTTTTCACTGGCATTTGGTTGATGATCAAGGTTGGAGAATTGAAATGAAAAAACATCCAAAGTTTACTCAATTAGCTTCAGATGGAATGTATTACACACAAGAGGAAATTAAAAATATCGTAAAATACGCTGATGAACGCGGTATTTTAATAGTTCCAGAAATAGATGTTCCAGGTCACGGATCTGCAATTTTAACGGCTTATCCAGAAATTGGCAGTAAAGTAATCACGCTGACAGGAGGAACATCCGAAAAAAATATTCAAGGTACAGCAATCGCTACCTATGGAATTGAAAGAAATGCGGGTATTTTTTCGCCAACATTAGATCCTTCAAATCCTAAAACCTATCAATTATTGAGCGAAGTCTTTGATGAGGTTTGTCCGTTGTTTCCAGGGGCATATTTTCACATTGGTGGAGATGAAAACGAAGGAAAAGACTGGGATGCAAATCCAAAAATTCAAGAATTTAAAAAGAAACATAATTTAAAGACTAACCACGAATTACAAACTTATTTCACCATGCAATTGGCTCCAATGTTAAAGAAACACGGAAAACAATTAATGGGTTGGGAAGAAATCTTAACGAAAGATTTGTCTAAAGAAGCCATTGTGCATTCTTGGAGAGGTCCAAATGAAGGAATGCCAGCAGGTCAATCTCTTGTAGACGCAGTTAAAAAAGGATACAAAACCGTTCTTTCAAATGGTTATTACATCGATTTGATGTATCCAATTGCAAGTCATTATTTAAATGATCCGATGCCAAAAGGAGCCAATTTAACAAGCGACGAAAAAGCAAGAATTTTAGGTGGAGAAGCTACAATGTGGACAGAATTGACTACACCAACAACTATAGATTCTAGAGTTTGGCCAAGAACAGCTGCTATTGCGGAAAGACTTTGGTCTGCAGAAGATGTAGTAGATGTGGAAAATATGCGTAAACGTTTAGAAAATATTTCTTTCAGATTAGAAGAATTAGGCATTACACACATTCGCAACAAAGATGTGATTTTAAGAAATATCGCCAACAACCAAAATATTCAATCGCTTGAAGAATTTTCTAAAGTAAGTGAGCCTTTAAAAGGATATACGCGCAACAAAGGAGGAACAGAGTATCAAATGTATTCTCCGTTTACTTTGTTTGCAGATGCTTGCGGACCAGATGCAAAAGATGCGCTTTCATTTGACGCAGCTGTAAATCAATATTTAGCCAATAAATCGGCAGATAATAAAGCAAAAGTGGCTGCCTTTTTTAATAAATGGATTGCTGTTAATAAAGCATTGATTGAATTGAGCGCAAATGCGCCATTAGTACAGCCAATTTTGCCTTTATCAAAAAAATTAAGCGACGCATCGCAAGAATTATTACTTGTATTAGATAATAAATCGACTTTAAAATCAGCAGATTTAAAAAATTTAATTGAGCAATGCAATACAAAAGATCATGCTGACGTAGAATTGTCAGTTTATGAGAGTTTGAAGAAACTAATATAAAAATTTGGTTGAGTTAGTGTTAATTAGAGTTACCATTAATCAGGCTTTTAATTATCTCTGCCGAAGTTCCTCGGTAGAGATGGTTATGGCTGGGATTTCAGAATAATCAGCACTTAACTTAATCAAATAATAAAGTATAAGCCGTGAGAATAGTATTAACTTTTAAAAAACCAAATAAAAAGAATACAACAAAACATGACAAAAAAACGAGAGTATAGATTGATGATTAGTCCCAAATTTATCATTTGTATTTACGATTAATTTTTTAAAAATTATAAATAAATATCAATCACTACTATTTACTAATGATTATGAATGAATCAGAAATAGTAATATTTATCTATAGAACATAATTTGAGTTTATTTCCAATCGACCGCGGGGTTCCAATCTGCAGTTGAGCGAAACCCAGAAGAGTTTAAGCTTCTGTGGCCCAATTATTTATTTTCTATTAACTAATATTTATTAACTATGAAACATTATTACAGATTACTCTTTTTGTTACTGTTTCCCTTACTAGCGTTGGCTCAACCAGCTCACGGAAAAAAAGTAGTGGGGTATTATGCGCAATGGTCTATTTATGCTCGGGATTTCAATGTTCCGAAAATTGATGGAAGCAAAATAACGCATTTAAATTATTCTTTTTATGGGACAACTTATGATCCTGCCCATCCAGAGAATACAAAGTTAAAATGTTTAGATACCTATGCCGATTTTGAGCATATGGAAGGAGGAATCCCTTGGGATGCTCCAGTAAAAGGAAACTTTTATGATTTGAAGAAATTAAAAGAAAAGTATCCGCATTTAAAAATTTTAATTTCTGTTGGAGGTTGGACAAAAGGACAAGACCTTTCTCCAATTGCTGCAAGTCCTGTAGCAAGAGCAGCTTTAGCAGCAGATATGGCAAACTTTATTACTACTTATCCTTTTATTGATGGTTTTGATATCGATTGGGAATATCCTCTTTCGGGTGGAACTGACGGTACAGAAATAGTAAATGGCGCTCCTGTTCCTCCGCAAAAATACAGTCCAGACGACAACAAAAATTTGGTTTACTTATTAAAAGCCATGCGTCAGGCAATGCCAAATAAGCTGGTTACGATTGCTGCTGGAAACAATGTTAGAAACGTTTCGAAACAATATTTAGGGCCAAACAATAAATCACAATATGGTATGAGCGAAGATATTTCGACGTATTGTGATTATATTACCTATTTCGGATATGATTTTGGAGGAAATTGGTATGATAAAACTTGTTACAATGCTCCTTTATATGCGAGCGGAAATCCAAACGATCCGTTGTATGGCGCAACGCAATCGGAATCATTAGACGAATTAACGAATCAATATTTAAACGTAATTGGTTTTCCGGCAAATAAATTGATCATGGGATTGCCTTTCTACGGAAAAAAATTCGATAACGTTGCTACAAATTCAACAAACGGATTATTTGTTGCAGCACCAAGATACGTGGTTCCTGGATGTACAAATCCGCAAAATCCAACTGGAACATGGGATGGTGCTGGAGCTTGTGAAAAATCAGGAAGCATCGAAATCTGTGATTTAGTCGGAAATCCAGTTACTAATTCGCATGCTTATTTAGATCCAAATACAATGATGGTAACGCCATCTGCGGCTTCGGCAGGATGGGTTCGTTATTTTGACAACACAACAAAAGTTCCTTATTTATATAACGCTACTAGAAAAGAGTTTATCTCTTATGAAGATAAACAATCAATGGATTTAAAAGTACAATACATTAAATCTAAAAACTTAGCGGGAGGTATGATTTGGGAATTATCTCAAGATACAAGAGGTTCAATTCCAAATTCATTATTGAATCAAGTTGATACTTCTTTTGGAAGCGTAGTTCCAGGAACAGTAAGCATTGCGGGTTCTGTAAAAAATGGATCTGCTTTGGTTACAGATGTTACTGTTGAATTGCGAAATGCTTCGAATGCAGTTATCCAAACAATAGTTTCTCAAACAGGAAACTTTACATTCAATAGTTTAACTTCTGGACAAAATTATTCGCTAACAGCTTTAAAAGCGAGTTATACATTTGTTCCAGTTTCGTTGACCAACGTTACAACAAACCAAACAGGAGTTATAATCAACGGAACTCAGCCAACTTATACCGTAAGCGGAACAGTTTTGGATGGTTCTACACCAGTTTCTGGCGTGACAGTTTCGGCAGTTTCAGGAAGTACAACTTTAACAGCGGTTTCAAATGCAAGCGGAACTTACAGCATTTCAGGTTTGACAGCTGGTCTTAATTTTACAGTTACAGCTGCAAAATCAGGATTTTCATATGCTCCGGCTTCAACGGTTTATAATGCAATTGACGCTAATAAAACATTAAACTTTACTCAAGGTACAGCAGTTGTAAATTACACTGTAAGCGGTACAGTTTTAAATAATGGTGTTTTAGTTTCTGGCGTAACCATTACAGCTTCTTCTACAGCAGGAAATTTCACAGCGGTTACAAATGCAAGCGGAGTTTATTCTCTAACTTTAGCTTCTGGCGGAAATTACACAGTAACAGCGGCTTTAACAGGACAGACTTTAACTCCAGCTTCTACAGTTTATTCTAATTTGAATGCTAATAAAACGTTGAATTTCACTCAAGATGTTGTAGTAAGTTCAAGCAAAATCAGTGGAACTGTGAAAAACGGATCAACTCCTGTTGCAGGTGCAAAAGTAGAATTGGTTTTACCTTGGACAGATAATACACACAACTGGAAAAGCGTTATCGCAACAACAGATGCACAAGGAAAATACAGTTTTGATAATACTGTAACAGACGGTTATACAACCGTTACAAGTTTGAAGTTGAATACTTGGTCAAACGGAGAAGTAAATTATTATCCAAATAATTTAGCAAATTTTCCTGTTCCATCAACTCCAACGGTTTACAATTTCAATACAACTTCGACGGCTAGAGTAGCATTAGCGGCAGCGACAAACTTAATCAGCGGAACGGTTAAAAATGGTTCAGCTCCAGTAGCAAATGCTAAAGTAGAAATTGTTTTGCCTTGGACGGATAACACACACAACTGGAAAAGTGTTCTAGCAACAACAGATGCATCAGGAAATTATACTTTTGATAATTCAGTTGTAGCAGGTTATAATCAAATTTTAAGCTTGAAATTAAATGGATGGGAAAACGGTGATGTTACTTACTATCCAAATAACTTAGCCAACTTTGCAGTTCCAACAACTCCAACGGTTTATAATTTTAACAGACAAGCGGTGGTTGAAACTAAGCCAGTGGTTGCCATAACAGCGCCAACAGCTTCGACGATAGCTATAAATTTAGGATCAGCAATTAATTTCGTAGCAAGTGTAGGGTTAAGTGCTGCAGATGCTACTACAATCTCATCTGTTGTATTTAGTTTAGACGGACAAACCATAAGCGCTACTAATTCTTCGGGAACTTACACAGCAATTTGGACACCAGTAGCAAATCAGTTTTCGCTTTCTCATACGTTAACTGTTACAGCTACTGCGTCAAACGGAACAACAGATTCAAAAACATATAGTTTTGCATTAACTTGTTCAGGCGCAAATTGCCCGAATTCATTGCCTGTAATTACTTGGAATTCACCATCGAATACTACTATTTACCAAAACTCTTTCCAAGTTGTGCCGATTTCAGTTACAGCTGTTGATAGTGACGGATCTGTTTCTGGCGTTACGATTACAATCAACGGAGGTACATTTAATATGACAGCAGGTACAAATAATACTTATACGTATAATTTTACGCCATCTGCTTATCAGGATTATCCAATTGTAATTAAAGCAACCGATAATAAATCTGGTGTAACAACATTAAATAATACCATTAAAATTGCTACAGTAAGCAGTAACAGATTTATTCCGCTTCCATCTAAAATCATTTTAGGATACGCACATTCTTGGGAAAATGCTGGTGCTCCGTTTTTATATTTTTCTCAAATGGTCGGAAGCAAGTTTAACGTAGTGGATTATTCTTTTGTAGAAACCGTTAATCGTGATGGTTACACACCAATATTAACTACAAATGATACAAGATATTTGACCAACGGTGTTTTCAATAAACAATTATTGAAAAATGATATAAAATCCCTTAGAGATAGCGGCGTTCCTGTTATTATTTCTATCGGAGGTCAAAATGGTCATGTTGTTTTAGAAACTGTAGCTCAAAAAAATATTTTTGTGAATGGAATGAAAGCCATTATCGATGAATATCAATTTGATGGAGTTGATATTGACTTTGAAGGCGGATCGATGAATTTTAGTGCAGGAAATTTAAGAGACATTTCTTATGCAGGTATTTCTGCTTATCCAAGATTAAAAAACGTAGTAGATGCTTTCAAAGAATTAAAAGCTTACTATGGTCCTGGATTCTTATTAACTGCAGCTCCAGAAACACAATATGTACAAGGAGGATATTCTACTTATACGGATACTTTTGGTTCTTTTCTTCCAATTATTCAAAACCTGCGCAACGAATTGGACTTGTTAGCAGTGCAATTGTACAATACAGGTGGAGAAAACGGATTAGACGGACAATATTATGGTACAGCTAAGAAATCAAACATGGTAACAGCCCTAACCGATATGGTGATAAAAGGCTATAACATTGGTACAACAGGAATGCGTTTTGATGGTTTGCCAGCTTCAAAAGTTCTTATTGCATTGCCAGCCTGTCCAAGTGCTGCAGGTAGCGGTTATTTAACTCCTACAGAGGGAATTAATGCGATGCATTATTTAAGAACTGGAACTACTTTTTCAGGAAGAACTTACACGATGCAACCAGGCGGACCATATCCTTCTTTAAGAGGTTTAATGACTTGGTCTGTAAACTGGGATGCCTCTTCTTGCGGTAATTCATCTGAATTGTCTAAAGCTTATGCAGCCTATTTTGCATCACAAGCAACAGCAAAAGCATTAGCAGTTGATACTATTTCTGCTTCAAATAATACAACAGTGGCTTATTTTAAAGATAATGCTTTGGCTGTGTCAAATGACAATGAAGATATCGCTCAAGTTGATGTATTTAACACAATCGGACAAACTATTGTAAGTCATAGAAATATTCAAAACAACAAAGAGGTTTTGCTTCATAGCCACAGTTTTGCCAGTAAACAAGTGTTT
This sequence comes from Flavobacterium sp. B167r, assembly GCF_056824315.1. Taxonomy (NCBI): domain Bacteria; kingdom Pseudomonadati; phylum Bacteroidota; class Flavobacteriia; order Flavobacteriales; family Flavobacteriaceae; genus Flavobacterium; species Flavobacterium sp. B167r. The sequence continues at coordinate 4,813,947 of NZ_CP124859.1, read as the reverse complement.
GTTGTGATCGTAACTGATAAATCTGGAAACAGAAAATCATATAAAGTAATGAACTTTTTAAACTAAAAAGAATTGAAAATCTAGAAATAAAAAAACGGGACGATTAAAATTGAGTTTGGTTATTTATGTTTTAATCTATTTTATTTCTAACAAATGTGGCTTTAGGTAATTTGTTATTTGGTTTTTGCCTAAAGACGCGCATTATGAACCTGGTAGTTTTTACTGCCAGGTTTTTTTATGTTTAAAAGGTTTCTAATATTTTATGCATCCAAATAAGGATCTAAAACTTCTGCGAGTTTATTAAGCCAATAAAAACTATCATCAATATTTTTTACTGCAAATTTGATGGTTTCGCTATCTCTCATGATAGATAATGAAATCGCATGATTTACTTCTCGTATTATTTTTGCCATTTCTTTACAATCAATTTCATCTGTAAAAAGATTGTTTAATCTAATTTGAACTTCATTTAAATTAATTTCTATAGTCATAATCTTATATTTTTTGTAAATATATTAATTTTAGACACAAATTTGTGTCATATTAAAAAATAATTGTTATGACTTTTGAAATATGAATATTTCAGAAGAAACTTTTATTGCAAATCTCGGAATTCACATTAGACAATTGCGTGAAAAAAAAGGTTTATCTCAGCAAGATTTAGCTGATGATTGTGGCATTCCAAGAAATCAAATTGGTAGAATTGAAAGAGCTAAAATAAACACAGGCATAAAAACGCTTATAAGAATTGCAAATGCTTTGGATATTGAACTTACTGAATTGCTCCGTTTTCAATCATAATAAAGAAAAAACCTTTGCGAACTTAGCGAAAACCCTTGCGCCTTTGCGGTTAAAAAACTTTCACTACTTTTGAAATCAAATACAATTGTTTCAGATTCCATGCAGAAATTCATCACTATAATTACACTTTTCTTTATTTTTACAATAAGCACCGCTCAAAATAAATTTGGAAATCCAGAAGTTGATCCCTTACAAATTCAGAAAACTTATGAGCAATGGTCGGTTTATAATAAAGGAATAATGCTTTCCAGAGATTTTACGGCTTTGGATTCTGCTTCAAAAGAAATCTCAAAAGAATTTTTTTTAGATCAATTGGCAAACGGAAATTTCATTCCAGTTCGATTAAAATCAGAGGTGAATATTTACGTTTATAAACTATTCAAAATTCAGCCAAAAACAGATACAAGCATAAAAGCAACAATAAACCAAATTGGTTTTGATGCTTACAAAAACTACAAGATGGAAGGAACTGCTTTTCCGCAATTTTCATTCAAAGATTTAAACGGAAATTTGGTTGCAAATGAATCCATGAAAGGAAAAATCATCGTAATAAAATGCTGGTACATTCACTGCACGCCTTGCATTAGAGAATTTCCGCAAGTCAATAAATTAGTTGAAGATTACAAAGACCGAAAAGACATTGTTTTCATGAGTCTAGCCGAAGATTCTCCAGAACAATTAAAAACGTTTTTAGTGAGAAAACCTTTGTCCTATTCAGTAATTCCAGATATGAAAGAATACATGAATAATGCTTTACAGCTGAATTCTTTCCCAACACACTTTATCATCAACAAAGAAGGAATTATTTCAAAAGTGCTTCCTAATTTTGAAAGTTTAGAAGTCGCTTTAGCAAAAGAAAGTAAATTGTAAAATTTTTTAAACCATATAAGTTCATATAAGAGATTATAAGTTTAGTCTTTGAAGGTGTAAATTGCAATTTTGAGTAATTTTTAAGAGCATTTAAATTGTAAGTTTAGTTTTAAATGAACTTATATTACTTATATGGTTAAAATAAAAACCTTAGCATCTTTGCAACTTAGAAATTTTTGTGAATTTTTAAACCATATAAGTAATATAAGAAAATTTAAGTTTTGCTAAAATGAACTTATATTACTTATATGGTTAAATAAAAAACTTAGCACCTTTGCATCTTTGCAACTCTGAACCTTTTTCCGTACTTTTGCACCAAATTAATTAAAAAGACATTCATGTTAACAGTCAATAATTTATCAGTTCAATTTGGCAAACGAATTTTGTTTGACGAAGTAAATACTACATTCACTCACGGAAATATTTACGGCGTTATTGGAGCCAATGGTGCTGGAAAATCTACATTTCTTAAAATCATTTCAGGTGATATGGATCCAACTTCTGGGCATATTCACTTAGAACCGGGAAAACGTATGTCGGTTTTAACTCAAAATCACAACTTGTACGATGAGCATACGGTTTTGGAAACGGTTTTGATGGGAAATAAAGTTTTGTACGCTGTTAAAAAAGAAATGGATGAACTTTATTTAGACTACAACGACAAAAACGCCGACAGAATTGGAGAATTACAAGTTCAATTTGAAGAGATGAACGGATGGAACGCCGATTCTGATGCTGCTGCGATGTTGTCTAACTTAGGAATTTCAGAAGCAGATCATTATACTTTAATGTCTGATATGGAAGGAAAAATGAAAGTTCGTGTGCTTTTGGCGCAGGCACTTTTCGGAAATCCTGATGTATTGATCATGGATGAGCCTACCAACGACTTGGATTTCGAGACAATCGCTTGGTTAGAAAACTTCTTAGCAAACTACGAAAACACTGTAATCGTTGTATCTCACGACCGTCACTTTTTAGATGCGGTTTGTACACATATTTCTGATATTGATTTTGGAAAAATCAATCATTACTCAGGAAATTATACGTTCTGGTACGAGTCTAGCCAATTAGCGGCGAAACAACGTGCACAACAGAATAAAAAAGCAGAAGAGAAGAAACAAGAGTTAGAAGAATTTATTCGTCGTTTTAGTGCAAACGTAGCGAAATCGAAACAAGCGACTTCTCGTAAAAAAATGATTTCGAAATTGAATATTTCTGAAATCAAACCTTCTAGCCGTCGTTACCCTGCGATTATCTTCGATCAGGATCGTGAGGCTGGAGATCAAATCTTAAACGTAGAAAACTTATCTGCTTCTGTAGATGGAGAGGTTTTATTTAAAGATATTAACTTGAATATGGCGAAAGGCGATAAAATCGTTCTTTTCTCTAAAGATTCACGTGCTACAACTGCTTTCTACGAAATTTTAAACAACGAACAAAAAGCAGATTCTGGAAGTTTTGATTGGGGAATTACAACAAATCAAGCTTACTTGCCAGCTGAAAACCACGATTACTTCGAAAATGATTTAAGTTTAGTGGATTGGTTACGTCAATACGCTAAAACAGAAGAAGAGCGCGATGAGGTTTTCATTAGAGGTTTCTTAGGGAAAATGATTTTCTCTGGAGAAGAAGCTTTAAAAACTTCTAGAGTTTTATCAGGAGGAGAAAAAGTACGTTGTATGCTTTCTAGAATGATGATGGAGCGCGCTAACGTTTTAATGCTTGATGAACCAACAAATCACTTAGATTTGGAGTCTATTACAGCTTTCAATAACTCATTGAAAAACTTTAAAGGTTCTGTAATTTTCACAACACATGACCACGAGTTTGCACAAACTGTTGGTAACCGAATTGTAGAATTGACGCCAAACGGAGTTATCGACCGTTACATGACATTTGACGAATATCTTGATGATGAAAAGATTCAGGAACAAAGAAAGAAGATGTACAATCTTTAATCTATAAAATCCAATAAAAAATCCCAAATTCAATTCAATTTGAATTTGGGATTTTTTTATGTTTTACTTTTTGAAGACCCTTGCGAAAATCCAGATAATAATCGCAATGATAAAGATTACGATAAAAATTCCGACTCCCATTCCGGCTTTAAAAATGTCTCCAACTAATTCACAGCTTGTAAATGAAAACAGTATTACGAATACCATTAACAATCTAAGTATTTTATTTTGCATGATTTTGAGTTTTTAAATTCATTATTAAAATTACTTCAAGAATCAGGGAAATGTGTTATAGAATTTTTTGGAAATGTTTTAGGATTTGGATTAGTAAAATTTTTATAAACAATTATTTTAAAAGTTTAATTATTTGCAATTTTTTTGATAGCAGATTCAATCAAATCTAAATTTGAATAATTAGGAAAAGATTGACTCAATTCTTTGTCTGAAGAAGGTAAAATTTTAGTTCCTCGATCTATAAGGTCTGCAGTAGTTGTAAGAGATAGTTTTAATCTTTCTATAACTTCTGGAGAGTTATTGTTAAAGTTTTTATTTGCAATTTCTTCGGCTTCAGCTTGTAATATGTTTTTATATTGTTGTTTTTGAGCTTCAATTATTTCAGTCAATGCGTCATTTTTCAATTCTAATGTGCGAGCATGCTCTTCAAAAATTTTAGCCTCAGCTTTCTTCTTCCTAAGAACTGCAGCAGCCCAACATATTCCACCAATTAAGTTTACAGCAGAAATAGTTCCGACTGATATGAGAAGCCAGATAGAGCCTGATTCTGCGGATTGAATTTGTATATAACCCCCATCTTGTTGATCATTAATTGGAATTTCGATAGATTTTTTTAAGTCGTTTGCAACTTTTGAAAGATCTTCGAAATTAACGATTTCCGGTAATTTTATGTAAAGTCCATGATCAGGCTTAGCAATTTGAATTTTATATCTTAATAAAAACTCTAGCCCAATTCGTATTGCTTCGACATTTTTATCAAGAATAATATTTTCTTTTGAAGTGAACATTTCTTCATCTTTATAGCTGGAAAACAATGAGGTAGACTTTATTAGTTTTAATTCATCACTAATTATTTCTACATCCTCAAATTCTTTTAATACTTCTCTTAGTTCAATTAAATTTGTTCCCATATATGATTTTTCAGTGGCACTTGACACATATGTAGATTTGTATTTTAATTTGGAGCTATTATTTTTAATTCTTTCTTCTAATTCAGTTAAATTCATTTTTTTAGTTTAAGTTTTTGGTTGATTTCGTCTATTTAAAAGGTGTGTTATTTAAAAATATTATTTGTAATAAATTGAACCTTGATGATTAGCTAAAATATGATTTTTGAGTAAATTTATTTTGTAAAGTGTTTTTTTTTTTAAAATATTAAAAACAAGCCATACATATTTGTTTTACTCTAAAACATTTCTCTCTTCAACACCCCAACAAATAAATTCAGATTCCGTATATTTGCCCGATCAATCATTACAATTAATTATGAGCCAGAAAGTATTACTTAATTCAAAAGAAGTTACTATCATACTTCACCGTTTGGCTTGTCAGTTAATCGAAAAACATCTTGATTTTTCAAATACTATTTTAGTGGGAATTCAGCCAAGAGGCGTTTTTTTAGCTGAACGTTTAAAACAGATATTAGAAAACGAATACCAAGTTCCTGAAATTTCTTTGGGTTATTTGGATATCACTTTTTTTAGAGATGATTTTCGTCGTACAGAAAAACCACTTGAAGCCAACAAAACTCAAATCAATTTTATAGTCGAAGACAAAAAAGTCATTTTTATAGATGACGTATTGTTTACAGGCCGAAGCATTCGTTCTGCATTAACAGCCATTCAATCTTTTGGAAGACCTTCAGAAATTGAATTGTTGGTTTTAATCGACAGACGTTTTAGCCGTCATTTACCAATTCAGCCCGATTATCGCGGTCGTCAGGTAGATGCTATTAATGGCGAAAAAGTGATTGTAAGCTGGCAAGAAAATGATGGTGAAGATGTTGTTCACTTAGTGACAAATTAAATTTGGTTAATCGTTAAATCGGTTAATTGTTTAATCGATTCATTTCGATTATTCAATTAAATAAAAGTTGAAGCGTGAAATTGTTTGTTGATTTAACGTCCAAAAGAGGACGATTAAACGACAAAACAAATAAACGATTAAACGGCAAAAAACGATTAAACAAATAAACAGTTAAACATTAAACATGAAAGAATTAAGCGTAAATCATTTATTAGGAATTAAATATATCAACGAGAATGATATTAACCTGATTTTTGAAACGGCAGATCATTTTAAAGAAGTCATTAATAGACCGATTAAAAAAGTTCCTTCATTACGAGATATCACCATTGCCAATATTTTCTTCGAAAACAGTACCAGAACCAAACTCTCTTTCGAATTAGCGCAGAAACGTTTATCTGCTGATGTTATCAGTTTTTCTGCGGCTCAATCGTCGGTTAAAAAAGGAGAGACCTTGATTGATACTGTAAATAATATACTTTCGATGAAAGTTGATATGGTTGTAATGCGCCACTCCAATCCCGGAGCGGCTTATTTTTTATCTAAAAATGTCAAAGCAAGTATCGTAAATGCAGGTGATGGCGCGCACGAACATCCAACGCAAGCTTTATTGGACAGTTATTCGATTAGAGAAAAACTGGGCGATGTAGCTGGGAAAAAAGTGGTTATTGTGGGTGACGTTTTGCATTCAAGAGTAGCTTTATCAAATATATACGCTTTGCAAATGCAAGGCGCAGAAGTAAAAGTTTGCGGACCAAAAACGTTGATTCCAAGATATATTGAATCGCTTGGAGTTACGGTTGAACCGAATTTACGCAAGGCTTTAGAATGGTGTGACGTTGCGAATATGCTTCGTGTGCAAAACGAACGTATGGATGTGAATTTCTTCCCATCAACTCGTGAGTACGCACAACAATACGGAGTTGACAAACCGCTTTTGGATTCGCTAGGAAAAGAAATCGTAATCATGCACCCAGGACCAATTAATAGAGGAGTAGAAATTACTTCTGAAGTTGCAGATTCTGATCATTCTGTGATTTTGAATCAGGTTGAGAATGGTGTAGCGATTAGAATGGCAGTTATTTATCTTTTGGCTTCTAAGATTCAGTAGATTTTTAGTATTCAGTCGCAGTCGCAGTTTTCAGTTATTGAAAACTTAAAAACTTAGACTGAAAACCCTTTTAAGCAGATAGTTTACAGTCATAGTAAAAAAACTGAATACTGTGACTGTGACTTAAAACTATAAAAAAACTTCGTACCTTAGCTATCAGAAAATCAATTTTTATAAGCCCCACAAATTAAAAAATGAAAGTAGATCAAAAAGGACATACCGTTACGATTAAAGATACACAAGGAGATGTAAATGCTTTCTTGGAAAAAGTAACGCAACAAATTAAAACCTTTGAAAAACAAAATATTATAATCGATTTATCTTCAGATTCTAATATTTCAGAAAATGATATAAAAGCTTTTTTACCACTTTCTAAAGTTCAGAAAAAAGCAAAAAAATCGTTTGTAATTGTAGCAACAGAGCTTGATTTTAATGCTATTTCAGATAAATTAGCTGTAGTTCCTTCACTTTTGGAAGCTCACGATATTATCGAAATGGAAGAAATTGAAAGAGACCTAGGTTTTTGATTTTAGATTTCTGATTTTAGATTTTAGATTTTTGAATGCTGAATCTAAAATATTTGTAATCTAAAATCTGCGATCTAAAATTTAAAATTAATAATGAAATTAACGATACTTGGCTGTTATGCCGCAACTCCCAGAACGCTTACTAATCCGACTTCACAGGTTTTAGAGATTAAGAACAGATTATTTTTAATTGACTGTGGTGAAGGAACTCAGGTACAGCTTCGTAAAAACAAGATTAAATTCTCAAAAATCAATCACATTTTTATCTCGCATCTTCATGGAGATCATTTGTATGGATTGATTGGAACTATTTCGACTTTTTCGCTTTTAGGAAGAACCACGGATTTACATATTTACGGTCCTAAAGGAATTAAAGAACTGATTTTACTTCAATTAAAATTGACGGAATCTTGGACAACTTATTCTCTGTTTTTCCACGAATTACAATCGAAAGAAAGTGAAGTTATTTTTGAAGATAAAAAGGTGATTGTAAAAACGATTCCGTTAAAACATCGCGTTTATACGAATGGCTATCATTTTCAAGAAAAACCAGATGAAAGAAAATTAGATATTGAGGCAGTTCAGCGTTATGATATTCATGTTGCTTATTATCAGAAAATTAAAAATGGAAGCGATATCACCCTTGACAACGGAACTGTGGTTGAAAATAAAAAACTGACTTTTGATCCTCCGCCAGTAAAAAGTTATGCCTTCTGTTCAGATACGGTTTATAATGAAGAAATAATTCCAATTATTCAGAATACAGATGTTTTATACCACGAATCAACATTTTTAGAATCGGAAGCAAGACTAGCCGAAAAAACATTGCATTCAACTGCAAAAGAAGCGGCAAATATTGCTTTAAAAGCAAATGTAAAACAATTGATTTTAGGGCACTATTCAACACGATATGATGGAATAGAAGCATTTAAGAAAGAAGCAGAAACAGTCTTTCCAAATGTTCTGTTAGGAGATGACGGTCTTAGCTTTGAATTATAAGTTATAAATTATGAGTTGAATTTAGAGAAATCTAAAATCAGCAATCTAAAATAATAAATCATGAACGATTTAAGCAATTATAGAAAGTCTTACGAAAAAAGTGAATTATTAGAAACTAATATTCCTGAGGATCCGATTAATCTTTTTAACCGATGGTTTCATGAGGTTGAGGATTTTGGCGGAAGCGGGGAGGTAAATGCCATGACGGTTTCGACAATTGGATTGGATGGTTTCCCAAAATCTCGTGTGGTTTTATTGAAGAAATTTTCTGAAGAAGGATTTATATTTTATACCAATTATAATTCTGAAAAAGGAAAAGCTATCGAAGCAAATCCGAATATTTGTTTGTCATTTTTTTGGCAAGAAATGGAACGTCAGGTTATTATAAAAGGAATCGCGCAGAAAACATCTGAAATTATTTCTGATAATTATTTTGATTCTCGTCCTGATGGCAGTAAGTTAGGCGCTTTAGTTTCGCATCAAAGTGACGTGATTCCGTCGAGAACTTTTTTAGAAGAGAACTTAAAAAAACTGGAAACTGAATTTGAAGGAAAAACAATTCCTAGACCCGAAAATTGGGGAGGTTATATTGTGACTCCGCTGCAAGTAGAATTTTGGCAAGGAAGACCAAATAGACTTCATGATCGAATTCGATATACAAGCCAGTCAGATTTTTCTTGGAAGATCGAGAGGTTATCTTCTTAAAGGTATTTATACGTAGGAATTTTACATATTAAAAATATAAATTAATGTATTTCATCGATTAATTTTGCACTTTAACGGTGAATTGAATATGTTTGGTATAGAAAAAAGCAAACAAATTTAATTCAAAGATAAATTTAAAGGATTTGCCCCACATTTACTTTAAACCGCTAAAATGCTGATGATTATGAAAAAGATTATGCGCGTCATGTTGTTCATTGCGATTCTAGTCGCAATGAACGCATGTTCTGCTGATAACGCTGAAGCAAGCTTGGATACCACCACTAGTCCAACTGAAGCTCTTGTCGCAAACTACACTTACAACGATACCGAAATAGAGACAATGAAGTTAATAAACGAATACCGTGTTAGTATTGGTTTAAATGCTTTAGAAACAGTTAATCATATATCTTATAAATGTGAAGAGCATAATAAATACATGATTCAGAATAATGTTGTAGATCATAACGATTTTGTTGCTAGATCGACTAATATGACTAATGTGTTGGGAGCGAAGAAAGTAGGTGAAAATGTTGCCTACAATTACAAAACTCCGGATGCAGCTGTAAGAGCTTGGCTAGATAGTCCGGGTCATAAAGAAAATATCGTGGGCGATTTTACCCATTTTGGATTATCTGTAACAACAGATTCTTCTACAGGAAAAAAATATTACACTAACATTTTTGTTAAGTTATAAAAGAATATTGAACAGGTTGGTTTTTTAAAAGTCGTTGTGATTCATAGAATTGCAGCGACTTTTTAAATTTAAAAAAGCTGCCATGTAGGCAGCTTTTTTGGGTTCTATTTTGAGGTTATAAAGCAGTAATAATAAATTCGCTTCGTCTATTTGCCTGATGTTCTTCTTCTGTACATGGAACACCATCAGAGCATTTGTTTACAAGTTCTGTTTCGCCATAGCCTTTTCCCGTTAATCGGTTTGGAGCGATTCCGTTTTTAATCAGCCATTGAACGGTTGATTTGGCTCTACGATCAGATAAAGCTTCGTTGTATTGATTAGAAGCTCTACTGTCTGTGTGCGAACGGATGTCAAGTTTCATAGTTGGATAATCGTTCAAAACAACCAGTATTTTTTCTAAATCAAGAGCTGCTTCAGTTCTAATATTAGATTTATCTAAATCAAAGTAAATCATTTTGATTCCGAAACATTTTCCTAAATCATCACCCACAGTAACCTTGCAAGTTGCTTTTTCCAATGCAATAGGAAGACTGGTTTTTCCGCTTGCTTTGTCAATCGTAATGCTTAGTTCTCTTGTTGTATATTCTGGTTTTTCAGCTCTTACATAGTATGTTTTTCCGCATTCTACATCAAAAGTGTATAAACCTGAGGCATCTGCAATGGCAGAATTTTTAAGGTTCATTTGATCATCATACAAAGTGACTTTTGCTCCTGGAAGTGTAACTCCTGTTTCGGCATCTGTTATTGTGCCGTAAAGTTCTTGGACGCATTTTAGTCTTCTTGTTTCTAGAAATCTGTAAATGTCATCAGAACCTTGTCCGCCATCTTTATTGGAAGAGAAAAAACCTCTTCTTGTTTCTGGATCAATGATATAAGCGAAATCATCTTTTGGAGAATTGACATCAGCTCCCACATTTTGGACATTGCTTATTTTTCCATTATTATCAATATTGGCGACAAAAACATCTAAACCTCCTAAACCTGGGTGCCCATCAGAAGCAAAATAAATCTCGTTTTCAGAAGTTAAGTACGGATAGGTTTCTTTTCCTTCTGTGTTAATTGTATTTCCGAGATTTTCAGGCGTGCCATAACTCCCATTTGGATTTATGCTTACTTTATACAAATCAGATTCTCCAATAGAACCAGGCATGTCAGAGGCAAAATATAATGTTTTCTCATCTGGACTAAGAGCTGGGTGAGCAGTACTGTAGTTGTTGCTATTGAAAGGAAGCTCAGCAATATTGGTCCATTTATTATCTTTTCCTAGCTCCGCTTTGTAAAGCTTGATTAAAGTGATTTTGCTTTCATCTTTACCTTTTTTTCCGTCGATGTAATTGTTTCTAGTAAAATAAACTGTTTTTCCATCTTTGGTAAAAACAGGAGAAGCCTCATGAAATTTGGTGTTAATGGCCGATTTAAATTTATTTACTTTTGATGCGGTGCCAGTTGCGGGATCTAAATCAGCATCATAAATATTAGTAAAATATTCTCCTGTCCATTTGTGTTTGCGTTGCGTAAAATTTCCGGTATCTCTCGCAGATGCAAAATAAACTTTGTTATTGTAAACAAATGATCCGTAGTCGGAGTACCTACTATTTATACCCGCGTTTTCTATCTGGTACCTCCCAGAATTTGCTTTTATCTGGTCCAAATAATTTACATCATCTTTATAAAGTTTACCTCTATTATCATTTTTTGAGACAGCATTAAATTCTTCCAAAAGCTTATTTGCCTTAGCTGTATCTCCAGTTGATTTTAAAGATTGTGCATATCTAAAATAGTACTCTGGCTCAACATTTGTTGGGTTCATTGCAAATAATTCACCGTACCATTTTGCTGCATTTTCAAAATCTGAATTGAAATAATAGGCATTTCCCAGTTTTTTAAACATGTCTTCAGATTTGTAGCCTTTATTGGCAACTTTTTCATAAATTTTTATTGCATCTACATAGGCATAGTTGTCATATTTTTTGTCTGCAGAATTTATTTTTGACTGCTGAGCATAACAGCTAAATGAAAAAGCGCCTATAATTATAACGAAAAGTAGTGTATAGTTTTTCATGATACCTTATTTTTAGAAGAAACGAGGAGTTGTCATTTTGCCTCTGTTTGAGAAGAATTCATAGCGCAGGAAAATTTCGTGTGAACCTGAATTATAATTGTTTAATTTGGTGGTTTCTCGATCATAACCGTAACCTAAATAAAGTCCGTCTGTGATTTGAAATCCAACCATTGCGCTTAAAGAAGCGCTCCATCTATAGGCCGCACCAATCATAAATTTATCGTAGAACATAAAATTGGCTGATAAATCTACTTGCAAAGGTGCCCCTTGAACCATTTTGGTTAAAATAGCGGGTTTAAATTTTATATATTGATATTTATCAAGATCAAATACATAACCTCCAATTAAGTAATAATTGATTTTGTCTTTATAAATTGCAACATCATTATTGTCATAACGATTTGTTTCAATAAAGTTAGGAACAGATAAACCAATATATGCCTTATCAGAATGCCAGTAAACTCCGGCACCAACATTTGGAGAAAATTTGTTATTTAAATCCTGAAATTGAGGATCGCCTTGATCTCCAGGATTTAATTTGCTTACATCTAAATTGAAGATATTTGCTGTTCCTTTGATACCAAATGAAAGTTTAAAATCTGCGGATGTCTGAATTGTGTAAGATACGTCTGCTGAGATGTTGTTTTCATTTGTTGGACCAATTTTGTCGCTAACTATTGAGGCTCCTACACCAAGTCTGCTATTGTTTATTGGTGTATTGATTGAGAAACTGCTTGTTTCTGGTGCACCATCAAGACCTACCCATTGGGTACGATAAAGGCCAAAAACACTAAATGCTCCACGAGAACCTGCATAGGCAGGATTTATATTTATTGTGTTGTACATATACTGTGTATACTGTGCATCTTGCTGTGAATACCCTGAACATGTAACTAACAGAATGACGAAGAAAAATAATTTTGTTCTCATAGTAGATTTTATTAATTTAATAATTACTATTGACTTTTTATAACATTGAATTTCAATGTGTTCTTAATCGCAATTAGTCAAAAAATCAACCTTCTTAAATACGCTGTAAAAGAGCTTTTACAGCGTATTTTTTAATTGTTATTTTGATAGATATAAATACCCATTTAATTTATGATCTTGAACATTGTTGTTTCCATCTAGAGATTTATAGGTAATAATGTAAAAATAAGTTCCAGTTGGTAGTCCATCAGATTGCTTAACAGTGGTTCTTCCTCTTGAAGTTCCATCAAAAGCATTTGTTGTATTGTTGTAATTTGTAGTTTCAAAAACTAAAACTCCCCAGCGATTATATATTTCGACAGTATTTCCTGGATAACAAGTTGTTTCATCAATATTGTCAATTTTGAAGAAATCGTTTATGTTATCACCATTTGGAGAGAAAGCATTATGAACTAACACATTACCACAAGCTAAGACTTTACAATCATCATTGATTTCCATGTTTAAAACTACACTTCTTGGACATCTTTCATCGGCTATCACATATTCAAAAGCGTAATTGCCTAATGCTAAACCAAACGGATTAAGAATGCCTCCCTGAAGAGCATTGGTATTGTTTCTATCTAACCAAACTCCTGTTAAAGGACTTCCTTCAGGAAGCAGGCTACTTAGGTTAACCAATGTTGAATCATCGTTACATGCTGAGCCTCTAACTTCTACAACACCTTTTGGAATCACTATAATTGTAACCGTTGCAGAATCACAATTTTCAGCATTTAATTTGTCACAGATTGTATAGCTGTAAGTATAAGTTCCCGCTGGTGTCAAGCTAGATACATTTAGATTTCCAGAACCATCAACAGTAATATTTGGATCTGTTTTGGTATTGTTTCCTTCTGCAATAAGTGTGAAGTTTACTAAATCTATTGTTATAGGAGTTCTTCCGATTAAGTCGTTACTTAACAGATTACCTACTATTCCGAAAGAGTTACATCCAATATTACTGAAGGTATCATCATTTGCTACTATAGGAGAAATCACTATAACAGTTACTATTGCAGTATCACAGTTGCCAAAATCGGCCTTTTCGCAAATTTGATAAGTCAATGTATAAGTGCCGCCTGGTGTATTTGCTGCAACATTTATAGTTCCGTCAGTATTAACTGTTATTGATCCTGTTGGATCAGGTACAGTTGTAGTTAATGTTACATCATTTATATTTACTGGAGTACCATTTAATGTATCGTTTGTTAAAACGTTACCTACCGTAGTTTGTGTTGGACCTCCTATTATTGGTGCAGGATTATCATCATTCGCAACTATTGCAAATGTTGGTCTTGCAGTACAATAAGGATCTGCCGGCGGATAATTAATTGTAATAGTCTGACTCGGATTAACAGTGAAAGTTACATTAGTGGTTGGACGTAATTTTTCAAATCCATCCGTTCCTTCAACCCATCTGTTGTTTTCAAAAATCCAGCCTGGCCAGTCAATTCCTTTTCCTTGTTCGTCTACAATTGTTCCTGGCCATAATGCACGACCACTTAATGGCTGATTCTCCATTGTTGTTACGACATTGTTGTTACTGTCAGCCCAAGCAATTGTTACGCCATTTACAGGAGTAAAGTTTACTGGTGTTACCACATAATCTATGTAAGGAACATCATTTACGCATATTGAGGATGCAGTAACGGTCATTACAGGAGCTTCGATTGTAACTGTAACAGTTGCAGTATCGCAGTTGTCTGCCTGATCGGCTTCGCAGATTTGATATACCATTGTTAAAGTTCCAATTGGAGCATTTGGCAAGACATCAACAGATCCATCACTATTTAATTGTAAAAATTCATTTGGTGTTACTGTTGTTATAATTACTTCGGATGCAGTTATCGGATTTCCTTCTAAAGTGTCATTTGTTAATACATTTAAAACATTAGTTGTAGTATGATTTACTCCTGCAATTGGACCTGCAGCGTCATCATTAGCAACGATGTCTTTGTATTCTTTACAGCTTACACCGAAATCAAGATCTAAATGAACCAAATCTTCTGGAGTCACATTTACTACATATCCGCTATCTGTTGTTGTTTTACAAACGGTATGTAATTGCGTTTTACTTGTTTTTCCAGTTATGTTTTTTCCAGACATTGAAGGAATAACTTTTACTAAGCCAGTAAATCCTAAGTTAGCAGCCATTATGTCGAAATTTGCATCTCGAACCAATTTTACAGTGTATTCTCCATATGGATTTTCACTTTCTGGACGGTCTCTCCAGAATCCTGCAATTCCTACAATAACTTCTTTATGATATCCATTCGGACCATCAACAATTACATTCGGGCTAAGTGCATTTCCGAAACCACCGGCATTTAATTCACCAACATTTAGAGGGCCAGTATAGCTTCCGTCTCCATTAAGATCTATCCATTCCCATAAGCTGTAATCAACGGCTCCATTTGAATCTGGAATGTTTTTAGTTATAGCTCCATCATTATTGGCATCATACCATTCATCTTGAATTCCGTTGCTATTGGTATCGTACCAAACGTAATCTCCAAGAACAGGAAGTTTTGAAGTTCCATATTCGAAATTATGAGTCTGGATTTTACAATCTTCTAGAGTAGTAAAGAACAAGCTAGAATCAACTGGGTATAATTGGTAGGCACTATTCAAATTAGCATCTTGCACTTGCACTAAATAATCTCCTGCAGGCATTCCAGAGAAACTGTACATTCCATCAGCACCTGTAATACGCATTTGTATTGGTCCTGGAGTTGTTCCTTGAGGAATCAAAGTAACAGGTACATTTGCGATTGGAGTATTAGTATCTACATTGATAATTTGTCCAGAAATTTTTACAGTGTAAGTAGGCTGAGTAATTACAACTGTTGCAGTTGCGGTACAAACTTGATTTTCGCCGTTTACTGGTGCAGTTGCAGTTAATGTATAAGTTCCTGCTGGCAAATTAGTATTTCCTACAACTTGATTATTTTCATTTGTAATTACTACAGTTGAACCAGGACTACTTGTTACAGCAATGCTACCATCTGTACCTCCAAAACAGCTTGTGTTTGTTGGAACTCCGCTAACTGTAACTTTACTTTCAACTGTGAAGGTTTGAACCAATTCGGTTTTGTTTCCTGAACAGTCAGTTAAAGTGTAAGTTCTGGTTAAGATATATGGTGTTCCATCACAACCATTTCCTCCATTGTTTGTGTCAGCAACACTAACATTTACAGTTGGACTGCAATTATCGGCTTCATCTGTTATATCTGATGGATTTCCTACAGGTATTGCATCAATAGTGGCTACGGTTACACTTTGAGGGGCTGTTCCAGTTGGAGCTGTTTTATCTCTCACAGTGATAACTTGAACATGAGTTGTGATATTCCCTCCACAGTCACTAATTTTCCAAGTGCGAGTCAAAGTATAATTAGAAGGACAATCATTTTCAATACCTGATTTTGTTTCTGAATATACAATTGGTATATCTTCATTACAATTATCTGAAACATGCATTTCTGCTGGTTCAGGAACTGCATCGCAAGATATTTCAATGTCTAAAGGAAGATTGCCAGTAAACATTGGAGCAGTAGTGTCTTGAATGGTGATCACTTGAGTGAAAGTTTCAGATGTATTGCCGCAATCATCTTTT
Source organism: Flavobacterium sp. B167r (assembly GCF_056824315.1). Lineage (NCBI taxonomy): Bacteria > Pseudomonadati > Bacteroidota > Flavobacteriia > Flavobacteriales > Flavobacteriaceae > Flavobacterium > Flavobacterium sp. B167r. The sequence continues at coordinate 4,797,595 of NZ_CP124859.1, read as the reverse complement.
ACGGTCCAAGTATTCGTATAAGTTCCTGCATTTGCACAACTTTCAGAAGCAACAAACTGTGCGCTTACTTTAGTGATGTTAGAAACATCAGCATCGCATAAATCTGAAGCTGTTGGAAACTGAGCTTGAGCTATTGCAAGTCCTTCGGTATTGCTGCATTCTAAAGTTACGTTTAAAGTTCCAGCAACAGTATTCCAAGTTGGAGCAGTAGTATCTTGAATTGTAATTATTTGAATGAAAGTTTCAGATGTATTGCCACAATCATCTTTTACGGTCCAAGTATTGGTATATGTTCCAGCATTTGCACATCCTTGAGAAGCAACAAATTGTCCGCTTACTTTAGTGATGTTAGAAACATCAGCATCGCATAAATCAGAAGCAGTTGGGAACATTGCTTGAGCATTCGCTAATCCTGTTGCGTCACTGCATTCTACAGTTACATTTAAAGCTGTTTGAGCTGTTGTCCAAGTAGGAGCAGTAGTATCTTGAATTGTAATTATTTGAGTGAAAGTATTAGAAGTATTTTCACAATCATCTTTTACTGTCCAAGTATTGGTGTATGTTCCTGCATTTGCACATTCTTGAGAAGCAACAAACTGTCCGCTTATTTTAGTGATGTCAGAAACATCAGTATCGCATAAATCAGAAGCAGTTGGGAACATTGCTTGAGCATTCGCTAACCCTGTTGCGTCACTGCATTCTACAGTTACATTTAAAGCTGTTTGAGCTGTTGTCCAAGTAGGAGCAGTAGTATCTTGAATTGTAATTATTTGAGTGAAAGTCTCAGAAGTATTACCGCAATCATCCTTCACAGTCCAAGTATTGGTGTATGTTCCTGCATTTGCACATTCTTGAGAAGCAACAAACTGTCCGCTTACTTTTGTAATGTTTGTTAAATCAAGATCGCAAGCGCCAGAAGCAGTTGGGAATAAAGCCTGAGCAGAAGCTAAAGCTTGTTCGTTGCTGCATTCAACAGTGCGATTTAAAGAACCTGCTTGAGTTGTCCAAGTTGGGATGCTCGTATCTTGAATAGTAATCACCTGTGTGAAAACAGTAGAAGCATTATTACATACATCATTAGCAATCCAAGTATTGGTATAAGTTCCTGAATTTACACATTTACCTACAGTAAAAGTTCCACTTGTTTTGGTGTAACTCACTGTTACACCGCAGTTATCTGTAGCCACAGGCGCTTGATTTTGAGCAGTATTCAATCCTGAAATATCACTACATTGTAAAGTTACGTTTAAAGCACCCGCTTGAGTTGTCCAAGTAGGAGCAGTAGTATCCTGAATAGTGATCACTTGAGTGAAAACAGCAGATGTATTATTGCAGACATCTTTAGCAGTCCAAGTGTTGGTGTAAGTTCCAGAATTTGCACAGTTTCCTACTGCGAAATCCCCGCTCACTTTTGTATAAGTCACTGTTCCACCGCAATTGTCTGTTGCACCTGGAGCTTGATTTTGAGCTGCCGCCAATCCTGCCGCATCGCTGCATTGAAGGGTAATATTCAATTCATTTACTGAAGTTGACCAGCTTGGCGCTGTTGTATCTTCGATAGTGATCACTTGCGTGAAAACAGTAGAAGCATTATTACAAACATCATTAGCAATCCAAGTATTGGTATAAGTTCCTGAATTTACACAATTACCTACAGTGAAAGTTCCGCTCACTTTTGTATAAGTTACTGTTCCTCCGCAATTGTCTGTAGCCACAGGAGCCTGATTTTGAGCTGCAGCCAATCCTGCTGTGTCACTACATTGTAAAGTAGTATTTAGAGCATTGCTTGCAGTTGACCAAGTAGGCGCAGTATTGTCTTGAATAGTGATCACTTGTGTGAAAACGCTAGACGTATTATTGCAGACATCTTTAGCAGTCCAAGTGTTGGTATAAGTTCCTGAATTTGCACAACTACCTACAGTGAAAATTCCGCTAGTTTTTGTATAAGTCACTGTTCCTCCGCAATTGTCTGTTGCAGCTGGAGCTTGATTTTGAGCTGCCGCCAATCCTGCCGCATCGCTGCATTGTAGTGTAACGTTCAATTCATTTGCTGCAGTTGTCCAAGTTGGAGCAGTATTATCTTGAATAGTAATCACTTGCGTGAAAACTGACGATGTATTATTGCAGACATCTTTAGCAGTCCAAGTGTTGGTATAAGTTCCAGAATTCGCGCAGTTTCCAGCTGCGAAATCCCCGCTTACTTTTGTATAAGTTACTGTTCCTCCGCAGTTATCGGTAGCCACAGGAGCCTGATTTTGAGCTGCTGCCAATCCTGCCGCATCGCTGCATTGAAGGATAACATTCAATTCATTTGCAGCAGTTGTCCAAGTCGGAGCAGTATTATCCTGAATAGTAATCACCTGCGTGAAAACGCTAGACGTATTATTGCAGACATCTTTAGCCGTCCAAGTGTTGGTGTAAGTTCCTGAATTTGCACAACTACCTACAGTGAAAGTTCCGCTTGTTTTTGTATAAGTCACTGTTCCGCCACAGTTATCGGTAGCCACAGGAGCCTGATTTTGAGCTGCTGTCAATCCTGCCGCATCACTGCATTGAAGAGTGATATTTAAAGTTCCGGCTACTGTATCCCATGTTGGAGCAGTATTATCCTGAATAGTGATCACTTGCGTGAAAACAGTAGAAGCATTATTACAAACATCATTAGCAATCCAAGTATTGGTATAAGTTCCTGAATTTGCACAACTACCTACAGTGAAAGTTCCGCTTGTTTTTGTATAAGTCACTGTTCCGCCGCAATTGTCTGTTGCAGCTGGAGCTTGATTTTGAGCTGCCGCCAATCCTGCCGTATCGTTGCATTGAAGAGTAACATTCAATTCATTTGCAGCAGTTGTCCATGTAGGAGCAGTATTATCCTGAATAGCAATCACCTGCGTGAAAACAGCTGATGTATTATTGCAGACATCTTTAGCCGTCCAAGTATTGGTGTAAGTTCCTGAATTGGCACAGTTTCCTGCTGTGAAAGTTCCGCTCACTTTTGTGTAAGTCACTGTTCCGCCGCAATTGTCTGTTGCAGCTGGAGATTGATTTTGAGCTGCCACCAATCCTGCTGTGTCACTACATTGTAAAGTAGTATTTAGAGCATTACTTGCAGTTGTCCAAGTTGGTGCAGTATTATCCTGAATAGTGATCACTTGTGTGAAAACTGATGATGTATTATTGCAGACATCTTTAGCCGTCCAAGTGTTGGTGTAAGTTCCTGAATTCGCACAGTTTCCTGCTGTGAAAGTTCCGCTCACTTTTGTGTAAGTCACTGTTCCGCCGCAATTGTCTGTTGCAGCTGGAGATTGATTTTGAGCTGCCGCCAATCCTGCTGTGTCACTACATTGTAAAGTAGTATTTAGAGCATTACTTGTAGTTGTCCAAGTAGGCGCAGTAGTATCGTTAATTGAAATAGTTTGCACAGCTGTGACAGTTCCGCAGCCTGCCGTAACTTTAAAAGTACGGGTAACCACAGTTGGGCATGTTCCTGTTGCAGTATCAGAATAAGATATTGTATAAGTTCCAATTGAACCGCTGTTAGATAATGTTCCTCCTGCTGTATTTAATTGAGCAAGTGTGATATTTGTGCTCGCAGTGCTATATGGTAGTCCTGTTATTGCTGCAGTACTGCATCCAGAAATACTTGCATTAGCAGGTGCTACAAGCGCAGCCGCTGGGCTAATTGAAACAGTTACATCAGCAGAAGTTAATTCGCAATTAGTAGCGCCATTTTTTACTTTTACTTTATAAACTCCGCTCGCTGTAGCTACAAGAGTAGAAGAAGTTTGGTTTGGCAATACTGAATTGTCTTTGTACCAAACATAAGTTGGTGAAGCCGCATTTGTAGTAGCTGTCAAAGTAGTAGAACCACACGCTGTGAGAGTTCCTGTAATTGCAGGTGCACACGGAACAAAATAACTCGGACTAGTTATGGCTTTCGAATCATTGGCGCACGTTGAATTTTGATAATTCAATGTAGAAGTACTGACCGTTTGATTTCCGCAAGCTGTTCCTGTTGGAGTCAATTGATAATTTAGAGTTATGGTTTCTGAGTTTAAGAAATCGGTATTCCAAGTAATCACTTGGCCAGCTAATGAAGCTGTACCTTTGCTTGTTGTAATGGCACTAATCGTAAAGCCAGGAATAATGGTTTCCTTAGCAACCAAACTTTGAGCAACCCATGAGATTTGAGTAGCAATCTGATTGTAAATAGCAGTAAGATTAGCCCCGCTTTGTGTAATATAAGCAGCGCTTCCTTGAATACCATCTAAAGTATATTTAGCAATATTTTGATCGCTATTATTGGTGTTTATATTTCCGCTGATACCTCCAAATAGTCCAACAGAAAAAACTTGATTACTGAATACAACACTATTTTTTGTTGTAGTCTTAGCATTCGTTGCGGCGTTTATAGCATCTGTAACGCATTGAGACGTTTTGCTGACACTACAATTTGTATTTCCATTCGTGCCAGTTCGGTTTGTAACTCCATCAGTTAGTAGAATTATTGCTCTTGCAGTACTACAATCGAATCGGCCGTTGGTCTCCAATTCTGTTTCAGATCTCACAATACCAGCATAAATATTGGTTAAATCAGTAGCCTGTAAAGCATTGATTTGATTCGTTATTTGTGTTACACCAGTAGCGTTCAAATAAGTTAAACCTATTTTTAATGAAGCAGTAGTACTATAAGCAACAATTGCAATTCGGTTTTGAGGATTTGCCTTTGCTTGATTAAGAAATGCCAATGCAGCATCTTTAGCGTAATCCATCGAGGTTTTAAAATCTCCTGAAATAGTATTACCCATACTACCCGAAACGTCGATCGCTAAAACCACATCTGAATTTCGAGTAATCGGATTGGCACCTGTAACATCTACTTTCACATTTACAACACCGCAATTAGTTGCATTCGCCGTTACAGTTTTGTTCGTAGTTATCGTTTGTGCTAAACCTATTGATGATGACAGAAGAAATAATACAAGAAATTGTATCTTTTTTATATCTCGTAAAAAATTGTTTAAAAAAAGTAATTGTTTTTCCATTTTAAATCATTTTAAAGAAACTTGATATATCTCGTTTAATCATTAACTGGATTAATGATGAAGGTGTGTAAAACAGTATCAGCTGCATAGTTGGTACAGTTTTTTGAAGTTGCAGTAATCTTGTTGCAAGACCATTTTTTTATTGAGGTACCTGCAGGAACCGTAATGTGGATGTAGAAATTCACAGATTCTCCAGCGCTAAGCGTTATTTCGCTTAGAGAACTTCTTGAGGAATCTATAAAATCAGTATTGACTGCAACATTTCCTGCAGTAGAGCTTCCGTCAGTATTCGCACAAGAAGAATTAATGTTCTTTGAGCTTATGACAAAAGTGTCTGAAGAGGAGCTGTTGTTCGTCAAAACCATTGAGTAGTAAGTTCCATCGAGAGGAGTACTCCTGATGTTTCCGTTGTTTTCGACAATCAGAGTTGCATTGCACGAACCTGATTGCGCTGATGAAATTGTAGCAACTAAAAAAAGGATTAGCGTCAATAAATTTTTCTCAAAAATATTTTTCCAAGAAAAAATAGACTTACAATTGCTTACAAACTTCACTGCTTTTTCAAGAGTAGATTTAGTTTTCATAACTTAAGATTTTATTTTAAAGTATTTATGAAATTTTAACAGAATCAAAGTTATATTAGAGTTTTTCTAATATGATTTTTTTATCTGTAACTAACCTAAAAAGTCGTTTAAGTGTTGTTTTTTTATGAAAAATTGACTCAAAAACACTTTTTTTTAACTCAAAAAAGTAGAATTTTTTCGTACAAGTTATTGCTTTTTTGATGATAATGAGTTTGTTTTGAGCAGTGTAAATATCTAAAAATCAATTATTTAGTTAAAATTTTAGAAAAATGTATAATATCGACTAAATACTGATTTAATGGATGAATTGCATAAAAAGCAGTTTTTTGCGTTTCTGTTTTTGTTAATGTTAATGTTTTGCGAATAACGTATTCTTGTTAAAATTTCCTTATAGTGTTAACAGAAATAAAAAATAGAAAAGGTTTAGAATTTCTTTTGTAAATTAGAAACTTAATTAAAAAATAACCTGGAAGCCAGGTTCTTAAATTTTGCTGCTTATGAAAAATCTTATTTTAATACGTCATGCCAAATCTAGCTGGGAAGCACCACTAAAAGATTTTGACCGTCCTTTAATGAAAAGAGGAATTTTGGATGCGCACGACGTTTCATTAAATATTTCAGAGTACCTTCCTAAAATGTATATTATTTGGAGCAGTACTGCCGCTAGAGCATCAGAAACTGCTTTGATTTTCGCGCAAAACATTTCTTATCCTATAGAAAGTATTGTTTATAAAGACGAGTTGTATACATTTGATGATAAGCAACTCGAAAAAGTTATCAAATCGTGTGATAATAGTTTTGAAAGCGTTATTCTTTTTGGACATAACGAGGCTATTACAAATTTTGTTAATAAATTTGGGGATGTTTTTATAGAAAATGTTCCAACCTCAGGCTTTGTGTCATTACAATTTGATGCCGAAAGCTGGGATACGATTCATAAGGGCAAAACACATAAAACTATTTTCCCCAAAGATTTAAAATAATTACAGTGTACGAACAGAAATATATCGATAGAGAAAAAAGCTGGTTAGCGTTTAATGCAAGAGTACTTCAGGAAGCTGCAGACAACACAGTGCCACTTTTAGACAGACTGCGTTTTGTTGGAATTTTTTCAAACAATTTAGATGAATTTTTTAGAGTTCGGTATGCAGCCATTCGGAGATTAAGCCTCTCAGGTATTTCTGGCGAAAAATATTTAGGTGGTATTTCTGCTCATCAATTAATTAAAGATATTACTGAAATCGTAATTCAGCAGCAATCTGAAAGTTTACGTATTCTAGGAAATATCGAAGCTGAGCTAGAGTCTGAAAATATTTTTATTATAAATGAAACACAGATTACGCCTAAACAAGAATGTTTCTTAAAAGATTTTTATAATCAAAAATTAAGTCCAGAACTGGTAACCATCATCTTAAATGATCTAGCAGTTTTTCCAATTCTAAAAGATACTTTAGGTTATCTGGCTGTTCGTTTAGAATTGGCTAATGATGAGGTTCGATATGCTTTAATAGAAATCCCAAAAACCATCAACAGGTTTGTCGTCCTTCCTTCTGATGACGATAAGCATTATGTTATTTTAATTGATGATGTTATCCGTTTTAAACTGAAAAATATCTTTAATATATTTAATTATAAGAGTGTTTCTGCTCACATGATCAAAATTACCCGTGACGCGCAATTAGATATAGACAGCGATTTGAGTAAAAGTATGCTTGAAAAGATCGCTTCTTCTGTAAAAGACCGTCGTATCGGAGAACCGGTTCGTTTTATTTACGACAATTTAATTGAAGAAGATACGCTGCAATTTTTCTTAGATAAAATGAAAATTGTAGAAACAGATAGTATAATTCCAGGGGGAAGATATCATAATCGCCGCGATTATATGGGTTTTCCAAATTTAGGACGTTACGATTTATTATATAAACCAAATGAACCTATGCCGGTTCCAGGTTTGAGTTTAGAAGGCAGTATTTTAGAAAAAATTTCTAAAAAAGACTATTTAGTTCACGCGCCTTATCAGTCTTTTTCTTATTTGACCAAGTTTTTGCGTGAAGCGGCTTTAGATCCGAAAGTCACAAGCATCAAAATTACTTTATATCGTTTAGCTAAAAATTCGCAAGTAATTAGTTCTTTAATCAATGCTGCTAAAAACGGTAAAAAAGTAGTTGTACAGATTGAACTTCAGGCACGTTTTGATGAAGCTTCGAATATCTCGTATGCAGAACAGATGCAGACTGAAGGAATCGAACTTATTTTTGGTATGAAAGGACTAAAAGTACATAGCAAAATCTGCGTAATCGAAAGATTTGAAGAAGGTAAAAACCGTCGTTACGGATTTATTTCAACAGGAAATTTCAACGAGTCAACAGCGAAAATTTACACCGATGTTACGCTTTTAACCTGTCATCAGGGAATTTTGAAAGATACCTCAAAAATATTTGAATTTTTTGATATCAATTATAGAGTTCATAGATACAAGCATTTAATTGTATCGCCTCATTATACGAGAACAAAATTTATAAAACTGATCGATCGCGAGATTCTTCATGCGCTTGCAGGTAGAAAAACGCATATTAAGTTAAAAATGAATAGTTTGTCTGATTTTAAAATGATCGATAAATTATATGAAGCAAGTAATGCAGGAGTAAAAATCCAGCTTCAAGTAAGAGGAATTTGCTGTTTAATTCCAGGGATTCCAGGAATGAGTGAAAACATTGAAGCTATAAGTATTGTAGACAATTACTTAGAACATTCAAGAGTTTATATTTTCGGAAATGCTGGTTTAACCGAAGTTTACATTTCGTCTGCCGATTTTATGACTAGAAATCTTGATGCTAGGGTAGAAGTTACTTGTCCGATTTACGATCTTGAAATTAAGAAAGAACTAATCGACAACTTTAACATTGGCTGGAAAGGAAACGTAAAAGTAAGATATCATTCATACAAATTGGATAATAAATATAAGCCGAAAAATCATCATGCCCCATTTAGAGCACAATTTGAAACCTATAAATATTATCAGAATAAAGTAGCAATACTAGAAGAGGTTCCTCAAAAAGTAAATTAATAATAAATACAATTTTCAAATCATAAAGTGAGCATGATTAATATTAGGAAGTTTGCAGCGATAGATATCGGTTCGAATGCCATGAGGCTTTTGATCGCTAACGTTGTGGAACAAGAAGGGAAAGAACCGCAGTTTAACAAAAGTTCCCTTGTTCGTGTACCAATTCGTTTAGGGCAAGATGCCTTTACTGTTGGAGAAATTTCACAAGAAAATATAGATCGAATGGTTGATGCCATGAAAGCATTTAACCTTTTGATGAAAGTACATAAAGTAGAGCGTTATATGGCGTTTGCAACTTCTGCAATGCGCGAAGCCTATAATGCAAAAGAAGTGGTGGCTTTAATTAAGAAAAAAGCCGACATAAAAATCGAGATTATCGACGGTAAAAAAGAAGCGGCAATTATTGCTTCTACAGATTTGCATCATTTAATTAAATCAGACGAAACGTATCTTTTTGTGGATGTTGGTGGCGGAAGCACCGAGTTTACTTTATTCTCTGACGGAAAAATGATTACGTCAAGATCTTTCAAAGCAGGAACTGTTCGTTTGCTTAACAACATGGTGCATGATGTGGTTTGGGATGAAATTGAAAAATGGATTAAAGTCAACACAGCCGATTACGAAGAAGTAACACTCATAGGTTCTGGAGGAAACATCAATAAGTTGTTTAAAATGTCTGGAAAACAGCAAGAAAAACCGCTTTCGTACATTTATGTTAACTCGCAATATGCCTTCTTAAATTCGTTGACATACGAACAAAGAATTGCTGAATTAGGTCTTAACTCTGACCGTGCCGATGTAATTATCCATGCAACTCGCATTTACTTAAACGCGATGAAATGGAGTGGAGCGCGCCAGATTTATGTCCCTAAAATCGGACTTTCTGATGGTATTGTAAAAGCAATGTATTACGGTAAAATTTAATAATAATATATTTTTTAATGAATAAAGGCAGACTAGAAGCTTTTAGCGATGGCGTTTTGGCAATCATTATTACCATTATGATTTTGGAAATTAAAGCGCCAGAAGGACATCAATTTGCAGATTTAAAACCGCTTATTCCTAAGTTTTTAAGTTATATTTTGAGCTTTATTTATGTTGGGATATATTGGAATAACCATCACTATTTACTTCATAGTTTAACTAGAGTAAACGGAAAAATTTTGTGGAGTAATCTGCACTTTTTGTTTTGGCTTTCTTTAATTCCTGTTTCTACTGCTTGGATGGGAGAACATAATTTTGCAAATGCCGCAATGACACTCTATGGAATTGTGCTACTTCTTTCTGCAATCTCTTATATTATTTTACAATATACGATTATGAATAGTGAAGGAAGCAATCCTGCTTTGGGAACAGCACTTAAGAAAGACTTAAAAGGTAAAATATCTTTAGTTTTGTATGTAATCGGAATTGTTACGGCATTCTTTAACCAGTGGGTTTCTGGAGCAGCTTATTTTACAGTTGCAATGTTATGGCTTATTCCAGACAAAAGAATTGGGAGAATTTTTGCTTCAAATGAATAGTTTATGAAATCTGTTTTTCAGTCCATTCAAAATTTTTCTACTGACGAATTAAGTCTTTTAGATGATTTAATTACATTTCGCACTTTAAAAAAAGGAGAACTTTTATTGACTGAAAATCAGGTTTGCAACGAAATAGTTTTTATCGAAAAAGGAATTCTCCGTTCCTTTTTCGTTAATCACAAAGGTGACGAAATCACCAATTGTTTTGCTTTTGAAAATGAATTTATGGCCTCTTTTGCCAGTTTTATTACAGAAGAAAAAGCAGAAGAAAATATTCAGGCGCTAACCGATACGCAACTTCAAATTCTTGATAAAAAAGGTCTGGAGAAGTTGTATCAATCAGGATTCAATTGGCAGGAAACTGGCCGAAAATTGACTGAATTGGAATTTGTAAATCTGCATAAAAGAATGATTTCTTTTCAGAAACTGTCAGGCGCAGAGCGTTATCAAGAATTGTATCAGAATCATCAAAAATACATACAGTTAATTCCTTTGCAATATTTAGCTTCTTATTTAGGAATTACACCAAGACATTTAAGCCGAATTAGAAAAGCTGTTTTATAGGACATTTGTCCAGTAAAAAAAAATGTACAAATAGTATTTTTGAAAAACTTCAATATGAAAAAAATACTAATTATAAACGGACATCCAAACGCCGAAAGTTTCAATTTCGGAATTGCAGAAGCTTATAAAAATGGCGCAATTGCTTCTGGCGTACAAGTAGAAACGATAACAATTGCCAATTTAAAATTCAATCCTAATCTGCAGTTTGGCTACCAAAAGCGAACAGATCTAGAGCCAGATTTACTGGAATCTTGGAAAAAAATAAAAAGAGCCGATCACTTGGTTTGGATTCATCCTGTTTGGTGGGGCGGACTTCCAGCCATAACCAAAGGATTTATTGATCGTTTGTTTCTTCCGGGAATGGCTTTTCAATACAAAGAAAATTCAGTTTGGTGGGATAAATTGCTAAAAGGAAAAACAGCTCACATCATCACAACTTTAGATCAGCCGAGTTGGTATTATAGATTGTTATACGGAAGACCAAGCGTTAATCAATTGAAAAAATCGACTTTAGAATTTTGCGGTATAAAACCTGTAAAAGTGAGTTACGTCGGAATTATAAAAGGTTCTAACGAAGAACAAAGAAAAAAATGGCTTGAAAAAATCTACAGTTTCGGACTCAAAAACAAATAAATCCGTTAAAAATTAGGAGAATTCGTAGCAGCAAAAATTAAAGATTTATATCCAATCCAAATGTTGAACGTAAAAGTTCAATGTTTGGATTGATTTCTAAGAAACGATTGTATCGATCTTGATCGTTATAAGCTCTTTTGGTTTGAGCTTGTTCATTTACAATTACTTCAATTGTAATGTCGTGGTTGTGTAAATGTCCTTTCAAATGCCCTAACAATCCATTTATTTGGCTTTCAAATTCTAATTTGGATCCTTCGTTTGGGAGTTCGTAAAAAATTGTTGTACCTTCTAAAACAGGGTCACTAATCAATAGAATTGATTCCATAATCTTAAGTCCTTTTTGACCTAAGCGTTCTGCATATTTATTCCAATGAAGACGCATATCGGTTTCGTTAAATTCTTCAGTTAGTAAAACAGAAGTTGGTTTAACGTACGATTTAGTGCTTGCTTCCAATTCTTTTTTCGCTCGAATACTAGCCAAAGAAAAAGCAGAAACTTTTGGTTTACCGTCTGTTTCTATTTTTGGAGATTCTTGAGCTTGAACTTTTGGAGTTTCAGCAACTTGTTGTGGTTGAGAAACAGCTGTTTTATTTTCGGTTACAGCTTCAGGAGGTTGGTTTGAAGTTGCAGTTTGACTTTCTGCTTTCGGCTTTGGACTTTCGACTTCAACAATAGAATACCCACCATTTTTAAAATAAACGGGCGGAATTATGAATTGCTCAGCTTTTTTTTTTCTCCATCAAAGTTGATAGAGGCCAATTGCATCAAGCATAATTCAACTAGAAGTCGTTGATTCTGACTTAATTTGTATTTTAAATCGCAGTCGTTTGCAATGTCAATTCCTTTTAATAAAAATTCCTGAGAACATTTCTGTGATTGAGCAGCATACATTTGCTGTGCCTGTTCTCCAACTTCTAATAAGGAAATTGTCGAAGGCGTTTTACTCACTAATAAATCTCTGAAATGCGAAGCAAGACCAGCAATAAAATGGTGTCCGTCAAAACCTTTAGCAAGAATGTCGTTATAAGCTAATAAAAGCTTTGGAATTTCATTTTCTAAAAGTAATTCGGTAATCGAAATATACGTTTCGTAATCTAAAACGTTTAGGTTTTCGGTTACAGCTTGACGCGTTAAATTTGTTCCGCAATACGAAACCACACGGTCAAAAATTGACAAAGCATCACGCATTGCACCATCGGCTTTTTGAGCAATGATGTGCAAAGCATCATCTTCAAAAACGATTCCTTGACTTTCGGCAACGTCAGCCAAATGTTCTTTAGCGTCTTTTACCGTGATTCTTTTGAAATCAAAAATCTGGCAGCGAGATAAAATCGTTGGAAGAATTTTGTGTTTTTCTGTTGTTGCCAAAATGAAAATAGCATGCTTTGGCGGTTCTTCTAATGTTTTAAGAAAAGCATTAAAAGCTGCCGAAGACAACATGTGGACCTCGTCAATGATATATACTTTGTATTGTCCAGTTTGTGGCGGGATTCGAACTTGATCGATAAGGCTACGAATATCATCAACCGAGTTGTTTGAAGCAGCATCTAGTTCAAAAACGTTAAATGCAAAATCCTCAGTAGGGTCGTCATATCCAGGCTGATTTATTTTTCGAGCCAAAATACGAGCGCAAGTCGTTTTACCAACTCCACGCGGTCCTGTAAATAAAAGAGCAGAAGCCAAGTGATTGGTTTCTATAGCATTTAACAAAGTGTTGGTAATGGCTTTTTGTCCCACAACATCCTTAAAGGTCTGCGGGCGATATTTACGTGCCGATACTACAAATTGTTCCATATTCTTTTTTATTCGATAGCAAATATATGACTTTTGTTTCGTTGTTTAAAACCGATTTTAGTTATTTGGCGAAATTCTTTTTCTTCAAAATAACAAAGAGTAAACTCAAAAATAATACGATGTTGACTATCAAAGAAATGATAATATATCTGTTGTAAGTTTCCAATTTTGTCTCTGTTTTTTCTTTATCAGAAATTTCTTTTTGAGATTTTTTGTAGACTCTTAACTTTTCTAATTGGTAAATCCAATCTTGTAAATTTCGATTTTCAAATCTCAGATTCCAAATATAAAAAGACAGTGTTTCTATTTTATCATCTATGTTTTGAGAAATTTTGATATCTGGAGGAGGAGGGATGGAGCCACTTCCATAAGGTTTAAATCCAGTACTTGGAGAACAGCCGCTTACTTCGATAGTTTTGTCATCATTAAAATAAGCGTACACAATCCAAAGTTGTTTTAAAGATGGAATATTAGAACAATTGCCAGAATATTTTTGAGTAATGAATTGAGAATTGTACTTTCCCTTAAAGAGTTCTATAATTCTAAAAGTATAAACACTCTTTACAGAATCTACTTTTACAACTTCTCCGTAAAATACAATTTCATACTTTAATCCTATTTCTACCATTTTTTCTCGATCAATTTGCTTGCACTCACAAGAAAAAGAATAATTAGGAAAGAAGATAATTAGAAAAAATAGAAGAGGGCTAAACTTCATAGATTAAATTTTTAAATACAATAATAATTAAATTTTTGTAATAAAAATGTACTATTTTTAAATCGAAACAAAAAGATTAATTTTAAAATTCATGAACGCAAAACAAATTGTCAGATTAAGTAATATCATTGGAATCGCATCTATACTTTTATTAGTTTATTGGGTGTTTACATTTATCGTAATTCAGGTTTTTGGACTAAAAGTGTTTAGAGAAAACATGACCGAAAGTTTTTATCTGAGCATCCTCGGAATTCTTGCTCTTATGGCAGGATCTCTGATTGTTAATATGATGTTTAATTTGACAAGAATTGCTGAAAGAAAAAATGAAGACGCAACAAATACAAAATCAAATAGACGCAAGTTTCTTACTTTGCTTTTGATTTTTCCAATAATCTTAATTATACTTTTTGGTGGCGATTATTTGACTTCTGAAAAAAAAGAAAAAATGTTAATCAGTTCTGCCAAGTCCGTTGTAGAATCTAATAAGCCAAATAGTGATAAACTTTTAAATTATACTTTTTCTAAAGCATATATTAAAGAAACAACCGGAATTTTAAGAGTTTTGTCCGATACAGATAAAAACTTTCCGAGTGTAACCTTAATTGTAAAAGATTCAATTAATGGTTCGTCTGTTTTTCTTGGATTCAGCGCTTATTATAATGAAAGTTTGGATAATGATACAATACAGCCTCAGAAAGTAAATTATATTTATAAAACCACTAAAGAAGAAAGAGTTTATCTGAATGAAGTCTTTAATAAAAATAATGAAGAAATAAGATATAGCTCAAGTGATGGAAATTATGAGTTGTTTTATCCTTACAGAAAAAATGGAAAAACAATCATAATATATTTCTCTGAACAACAGCGATATGGTAAATTAGGAAGCTGATAAACTTATAATTTGCCTAATTAAGTTTAATTGGCATTATGATTGATTAGAAAATGTTATTTTATTGTACCAAAAATTGGTAACTTTGTAGTCTTATAATAAAAAAAATGGGAAGAAATACATCAATATCACTTGGGAATCATTTTGAGAATTTCATAGAAAACAGTCTTTCTGAGGGAAGATTTAAAAATGCTAGTGAAGTTATTAGAGCCGGATTACGTCTTTTGGAAGAAGAAGAAAATAAATTGCTTATTCTAAAAAAAGCTGTTAAGGATGGAATAGATAGTGGGAGAGCAGAAGACTTTGATCCTAAAAAACATCTTGAGATTTTAAAAGCGAAAAGAAAATTGAATGGCTAGATATTATCTGACAAATAAGGCTGTTGAAGATTTGGAAGATATTTGGAATTATACATACGAGGAATGGTCGGAAAATCAAGCTAATAAATATTATCTTTTATTGCTTAGTTCTTGTCAGGAAATTGCAGATAACTCTAATTTAGGCAAGAAATATGATATTGTTACTCCAAAATTATTAGGTTATAAATCTAATGAGCATATTATTTTTTATCAGATTATTACAAATAAGGAAATTGAGATAATCAGAATACTTCATGGAAGAATGGACTTGAAAAATAAACTTTAAAAGTTAATTCCATAATTCCAAGTTACTGAAAAACTTATAAAACTCACCACAACATCATATAATCTTTTGATAATTAATCTCTTTAATTTTAAAAAAGTTAATTATTAAAAGAAAGTATTATGAAAATGAGATCCATTTTATTAGGAATGAGCCTTAGTATTGCTTTGGTGTCATGTAAGCCTAGCGATGCAGATATTGAAAAATCAATAAGAGAAAAACTCGGTGATGCTACATCTATACAAGTTGCTGTGCATGATGGCGTTGCAACAATAGCCGGAACTTGCGAAGACGAAATTTTCAAAAAAAATATTGAAAAAAGTGTTCGAGCTACTAAAGGTGTAAAATCTGTGGTCAATACCTGTGAAATTGCTAGAGCCAATCAAGAACCTGCTGCGGCGACTGTTGTTATTAATTCAGATGCAGAATTAGATAAATCGATTCACAAAGTTGTAGATGCTTACGATGGGGTCAGTGCTACGGTTGTTGGTGGTGTTGTGACTCTTTCTGGAGAAATTAAGAAAGATAAATTACAATCTTTAATGCAGAGCATTCAAGAGCTGAAGCCTAAAAAAGTAGATAATAAATTGGTCGTAAAATAATAGGGTATGAGTTTACAAGATAAATATAGAGAAGTAACAGATTTGGCATCCCAATTAGGAATCACAAATTTGGAGGTAAGAGAACAAGACAATGTGCTTTACATTGATGGGACAGCAGAAACAGCCGCAGATAAAGAAAAACTTTGGAATGCTTACGAAAAATTGGATCCAGAATATAGATCGGCTGATGTGGTGATGAATATTCAGGTTGAAGAAGGCGTTTCTCG
Organism: Flavobacterium sp. B167r; assembly: GCF_056824315.1. Taxonomy (NCBI): domain Bacteria; kingdom Pseudomonadati; phylum Bacteroidota; class Flavobacteriia; order Flavobacteriales; family Flavobacteriaceae; genus Flavobacterium; species Flavobacterium sp. B167r. The sequence continues at coordinate 4,781,307 of NZ_CP124859.1, read as the reverse complement.
TGAATATACAGTTGAAATTGGAGATTCTCTTTCGAAAATTGGAAAAGCGTATGGAGTTACGTGGCAAGATATTTTTGAAGCCAATAAAGATATTATTTCTAATCCTGATTTAATTCAGCCAGGATGGAAATTGAAAATACCAACGACGTAATACTAATGTTATGGTGTTTTAAAAAGTCCGTCATTTTTTTGATGGGCTTTTTATTTTTATGTCATTCTGAGCAACGAAGGAAATCGCTGTTTCTCAGAATGACATAGATTATTGAATCGATTTTATTCTCATTTTTTTTTATTTGATTTAAAAAGATTTTTCTTTTGAAACCCAATTCCCTAGCCCCGATAGAAGTGGAAATCCTTTTGTGGCGGTGTTCGCCATAAAAGATTGGAACGGATAGCGGGAATTAGCTCCTGAAAACTATCTTCCCCTAATACTTAAATCAAATAAAAATTTTGCTGTTTCCTGATCTGAATCTGCCGAAAAACCAGCGACATAAACTCCTTTTTTACCCGAAGTCGATTTAATTCCGTATACAACTGCTTCATCCGCTGGGTCCGACTCACCCTCGTATCGATACACATGAACAATTTCAAATTTCTCAGGATTTTTTTTAATCACATCTGCATTTCGATTAAAATCGCACGTAAATCCTTTCTCATTCAATTGATCTAAAGCCTTTGAAACAGTTGCGTAATGATACATTCTTTTCATGATAAACTGAATTTAAATTATAGATTTTTAAAGATAACTATTTTAAAATTAAAATGTTATGATAAAATTCATAAAATCTGAAATTTAAAATCATTATTGTTAGCTCTTAAATCGCTACTTTTGCAGCGCAGACCGCCTTATCGTCGTCCGCCTCGGCGGAGGGAGGAAAGTCCGGACACCACAGAGAAGCATAGCGGGTAACGCCCGTCGGCTCCGATTTATCGGAGTTAGGACAAGTGCAGCAGAAAGTATGTACAGGTAATGCTGTAGTGAAACCAGGTAAACTCTATGCGGTGAAATACCAAGTATATCGGCATTTAAGAGCTTCTCGTTCGTTGCCGAAGGGTAGGTAGATTGAGTCCAGTAGCAATGCTGGATCTAGATAAATGATAAGGTATTGTCTTGTTGCAAAATAAGACAAGAACAGAATCCGGCTTACAGGTCTGCATTTTTTATATATTTGTGAAACTAACTAACCATTTCATGAATATTACCACTTCTAATTCTTCTTCAAAACCTAAAAATAGTCTTTTTAGAACTGTTGTAACCAATCTTACTTTTTGGGTTTTAATAGCCATTATTGCTGGCGTTTTGTTGGGACATTTTTCTCCCGAAAATGGTGTGAAAATGGAGTTTCTTGGAAAGAAATTTATTCAGCTTATTTCTCTTTTTATAGGTCCGATTATTTTCTTGACAATCGTTTTAGGGATTTCTGGAATGGGAAATCTAAAGAAAGTGGGCCGTATTGGGGTAAAAGCTTTAACTTATTTTGAAGTGGTTTCGACTGTTGCATTGGCAATTGGTGTGACTGTCGCTTATATATTTAAACCTGGAAAAATTGATAAATCGGGTTTGACTTTTGGAGATGCAAGTCAATACACAAACGGTGCGGCTGAAGATTTTTCTTGGCTAAAGTTTTTCTTATCTAATTTTACGCTTCAGGTTTTATTAGCAGCAATTATCTGCGGAATTGCATTAAATTTTTATCATAAAAGAGAACAGACTATTTTGGTTTTGGAACGATTCTCAAAAGTGGTTTTCTTTGGTTTGAAGTACGTTATGTATCTCGCTCCAATTGGCGCTTTTGGCGGAATGGCGTATACAATAGGTAAATTTGGTTTGGAAACTTTGATTCCGTTAGGGAAACTGATGCTTTGCGTTTATTTAACCATGGCACTTTTTGTGTTTTTGATTTTAGGAAGCATCTTAAAATATTATAAAATAAGTATTCTTTCGATTTTAAAATATATCAAAGAAGAGCTTTTACTGGTTTTAGGAACTTCATCTTCTGAAGCGGCTTTGCCAAGTATTATGGTCAAATTGGAAAGAATGGGATGCAGTAAATCGGTCGTTGGATTGGTGATTCCGACGGGTTATTCTTTTAATTTGGATGGAACTTCTATTTACCTTTCGATGTCGGTATTGTTTATTGCACAATTGTATGATGTGCATTTGAGTTTCTTCGAAATTATGACCGTTATCGGAATTTTGATGATTACTTCGAAAGGAGCGGCTGGCGTAACAGGAAGCGGATTTATTGTTTTAGCATCTACTTTAACAGCTTTGCACAAAATACCAGTTGAAGGTTTAGCTTTTTTATTGGGAGTAGATAAATTTATGAGTGAAGCCAGAGCGATTACCAACTTAATAGGAAACACGGTCGCAACGATAATAATTTCAAAAACAGAAAGAGATTTTACTGAGTTGAATCTTGATCCAGTCGTGGAGTGATTTTGCCGCAAAGACGCTAAATCGCAAAGTTTTTTTAAATTTTGCTTTGACACAAATAAGTTAAAATGCCTTTGCGACTTAGTGCCTTTGTGGCAAGTGCTTTAGCTTTCGTCTTTTGTGGTTTTCACCAGACCAATGCCCGACATAAAAAAGACAATTCCTAATATTCCGTAGATAATAAGTGATTTTATATCTCTGGTTTCTCCAGATGTGCCAGCAAAAATAACGGCTGTATAAATAAGTCCTATAATTCCGAGGATTGTAAGTAACCCACCGAAAAATCTTTTTAGGTTCATGATTGTTATATTTAAAAGTTCTCTAACAAATTTAAATTCATAATTCTTAATTACTGTTATACAATTGTTTGCTGAAATTATATGATTTGCAGGATCTATTTTTCTATTTTAAATTCTAATCCAATATTTCGAACACTTTCTATTTTTATTTTCGGATCTGAGTTGAAATATTTTCTAAGTCTGCTGATAAAAACATCCATACTTCTTCCGGAGAAATAATCGTCTTTTTTCCAAATTGACATCAAAATTTGATCTCTTTTTAATAGCTGATTATGATTGAGATATAAATATTCAATTAGAGAAGCTTCCATTTCTGTAAGCTGCTGAACGTGGTTTTTATTATTAAGTGTTAAACGTTCGTTATCAAAAATATACGAACCGATTTCGATTATGTTATTTCCTTCAAGACTTCTTTTTTGTTCGATTCTTTTTAGGATATTTTGTAGACGCAGCACCAACTCGTCAACTTCAAAAGGTTTTGCGATATAATCGTCTGCGCCCAATTTTAAACCGATTATTTTATCTTCTTTTAACTTTCTTGCTGTTAGAAAAATAAATGGAATTTCAGGATTGATATTAATTATTTTTTCAGCCAATGAAAATCCATCCATTTTTGGCATCATCACATCAAAAATACAAATGTCAAAAGCTTGGTTTTTAAAATAGTCTAAAGCTATTTCGCCGTTTTCTGCCCAGATTACTTCAAATTGATGCAATTCTAGATATTGTTTTAAAATCGTCGCAAAGTCAAAATCGTCTTCGGCTAAAAGTAATCTTTTCAAAATAAGGGAATTAAACTTTTAATAAAATAGTAAACTGAGTTCCTTTTCCTAAATCGCTAATCACGTTTACAGAACCCTGATGCGCTTTTACGATTTGGTCAACATAATACAATCCTAAACCTAAACCTTTTGTATTGTGCAGGTTTCCTTGCTCGACACGGTAAAACTTCTCAAAAAGAAAGGCTTGTTTGTTTTTGGCAATCCCAATTCCATCATCTTCAAAACTGATTGAAAATTGTTTTTCGACAATTTTTGTTTTTACTGTAATTGTGTTCGAACCGTATTTTACAGCATTTTCCAAAACATTTAAGAAAGCAGTTGTTAAATGGAATTTATCCAAAACCAAAATAGTTTTCTTTGTCTGAAAATCGGTTTCGAGCGTGATTTTCGGAAAAGTAATTTTAAAATCGTTCACAATAGAAAGCAGAAAATCTTCGGCTTCTATTTTTTCTTTTTGTAATTCAATTTCGTTTTCAGCCAATGAATTTGCCATAACCTGATCAATCAGATTCTGAAGACGATTATTTTGGCGTGAAATCGTATTTACAATCGAATTGAAATTTTCATCGTTGTCACGAATGTTTTTCTGCGCTAAAATCTTTGTCGAAATTCCTAAAGTTGCCAAAGGCGTTTTCAGTTCGTGCGTAATATTATTGATGAAATCGGTTTTAACGTCGCTTACTTTTTTCTGTTTAATTAAAGCCTTAATCGCAATTACAAAAAGGCTGATTAAGGTTGCAATTGAGAAGAAGGAAAGAATCAGAATAAACATCATTCGCCTCAAAATAATCATCTCCCAATCAATAACAGAAACGTACATCGAATCTTCGGTCAATAATTTATATTCCTCGTTTTCAAAAGTTCCGTTTGTTGTTCCGACATAACTTCGTACCAAAAAAGCATGATTTAATGAAGTCAGATTTCCGTATAATTTGTTTTGGATAAAAGGCTTTTCAGAGAAAATTGTATCTGTTTCTTGTTCGTTGTAGAGAATAAATTTATTTAGAACAATCGCAAAATCAATTTTAAAATCAGGTAAATCTCTTTCAAATTTTCTTTGAATTTTCTGCGTAATCGCACTCTGAAATTGGGTATTCAAAACACCATTTTTAATATCTAATTTGCTCTTTTTTCCTTTCATGTATTTTTCTGAAAGGCTTTTGTACAGCATTTCTTTTCTAGAAACCAATGCCGAATCGATATCGCTGTAATTGTTTGTTATAGCGCCAATTTCGTTTTTAATCTGCGTATGAAACTGCGCCACTTTATATTCGTAAGCAGTTTTTACCAAATAGCATTGCACTGTCATAAGTACAATTAGCGCGACGACAGAAAATGCGATTAATAAATTGATTCTTTGTTTCATATTGGTTTGAAATGCTGTTTCAAAAATACAGTTTTTAAGAAACAAATAGCAGATTAACCTTGCATTAACCTACGATTAACTTTCAGAACTGTGTTTTCAAAGCATTTTTGCAGCAATGCTAACCAATTCTAATTTTTAAATGAATTTATATTTGCCCTTAAAACTTCTTATTACACTTTTACTTTTTTGTCTTTCATTTTTTGCGAATGCTCAGAATGAAACCCCAAAAGATTCAATTTCAAATGAATTAAATGAAGTTGTAATTAATCAGGAGAAAAAAACGATTACCAACTCGAACGGAAATATAAAAATTGATGTCGCCAATTCGGTTTACAATACCATTCCAAATCCGATTGATTTGCTTTCAAAACTTCCATCGGTTCAAATAAGCAGCGATCGCGAAAGTATTTCGATTATCGGAAAAGGAAATCCGTTAATTTATATTGACGGTCAAAAGGCAACAATGAACGATCTAAATGCTTTGTCTGTTGCGGATATTAAAACAATAGAAATCATTAAAAACCCATCTTCCAAATACGAAGCCGAAGGTCGCGCTGTGATTTTAATCACCAGAAAACTGACTAAAAAAGACAGTTTTAAAACTGAAATTTCTGAGGTAGCTTCTTTTAAAAGAAACTTCAACAATTATTTAGGCTTTAATTCCAGTTTTAAAAAAGATAAATTAGAATGGAAAGCCAATTTTAATTACAATCGACGAAATTCGTGGGAAAATCATAGTTTGGAATATGAGATTCCGAAATCTTCAATTGTTTCTAATTATGATGTCACAGCCAATTCAAATGTGAAGGAATATGTTTTTGGCGGAGGCGTGTTTTATAAAATCAATGAAGACGATTATTTATCGGTTAATATAAACGGCAAAATGCGAAACGATACTTTCGATATCAATACGTTTACTTTTAACCAAAACCAGAATCAGGTAAATAATGTTTTTACTTTTAGCGACAATTCGAGTTCAAAGAATTTTATTAATTCGTTCATTAATTATTCTAAGAAAATAAAAGCTATTGATACTAAGTTGTTTATTGGTTTTCAGGGTTCCAATTACAATCAGCATTTGTTGAGTTTGATACAAAATAATTTTAATGAAACGGATTTTGAATTCTCTCAAAACCGCGATCAGAAATTTAATGTTGATGTTTTTTCTGGAAGAATAGATTTGGAGAAAAAGTTTAAAAATGAAATGTCTTTAGAATATGGCGGATTGTATTTAAAAGCGAAATCTAAATCAAACGCAGACATTTTTGATTTTAAGGAAAATAAAACTGAAGTTTCTGATTATGATTTTAAAGAAGAAAATCTCGCGGCTTATGTTCAGTTTTCAGGAAAACTTAAAAAAATCGATTTCTCATTCGGATTAAGAACGGAGAATACCAATGTATATGCAAAGTTTAAAACACAAGTTTCGCCTTCGATCGATAAAAATTACACCAATTTATTCCCAAAAGCCGATCTTACATTTACTATTGACAGCACAAAAAGCATTAATTTAAATTATTCTAAAAGTATCGTGAGACCTAAATATTCTTCGTTAAGTCAAATTGCTACGTATATAAATCCGTATTTTTTGTACGGAAGCAGTATAAATTTAGGACCGGCATTTGTTGATGAAATTTCGAGTTCATTTCAATATCACGACAAAACTTTAAAATTAAGTTATTATCAGACCAAAGACGTAACCAATCCGAGTTTAGTATTTAATGAGGAAACAAATGTTTTAATGATTACCGATATTAATTTTAAAAGAGAAACCGGCTTTACAATAGATTTTACGCTTCCGTTTACCTATAAATTCTGGACAACATCAAATTCTTTAATTTTTGTAAAAAGCAAAGTAGAAGACGATACAGCGCTTTTACATTCTTCAAAACCTTATTTGTATTATTATTCGAATAATACATTCAAATTGCCAAAGTATTTTACTTTCGTTTTTTCTTTCTGGGGAACGACAAAACAAAACGACGGAATTTTTGAACGAAAAGCCAATTTTATACTCGATTTGTCGCTGGCAAAAGCATTTGGAAAAAACTGGAATTGTACTTTAAATTACAATGATATTTTTAAAAAAACGAGTTATACAGATGCTTTTACGGTAAATAATATCAATTCAAAGTTTAACTATTTGGTCGATGCAAACGAAATCTCTATTGCAGTTCGTTATTCTTTCGGAAAAGTAAAAGATTCTGAATTTAAACAAAAAAGCGTGAATGAAAGTGAAAACCGAATTAGATAGAAATTAGAAATTCCAAAATAAAAATCCCAAATTCCAATCCCGCTTAGGGAAAAAATGGAATTTGGGATTTCAATATTTAAAATTTAAAAGATTATCCTTCGTCTTCTTCAGAATCTTTTTTAGATTCATCATGAGGCAATTCTTCATCGTCGTCGGTAGAATTTAGTTCGAAGAAACTAAAAAAAGAACCGCCATAACTTTTCTGGAATGAAAAATTAATCATGTGATCGAGTTTTGTATATTTTGAATGTTCGATAATCATCATTCCATCTTCTTCCAACAAATCTCTTTCAAAAACTGTTAAAACAATTTTTTCGAAAGTATTCTGATCCAATCCATAAGGAGGATCTGCAAAGATAATATCGTAAGTCGTTTTAGAATTTTCTAAAAATTTAAAGACATCGCTTTTAGTTGCCGCAATATCAAAATCATATTCTGACGAAACTTGTTTGATGAATTTTACACATCCAAAATCGCCGTCAACCGAAGTGATTGGTGCGCTTCCGCGTGAAGCAAATTCATAACTGATATTTCCTGTTCCCGAAAAAAGATCTAAAACCTTTAAACTGTCAAAACTAAAATGATTATTCAAAACATTAAATAATGCTTCTTTACTCATGTCGGTAGTTGGTCTTACAGGTAGATTTTTTGGCGGAAAAATTCTGCGTCCTTTGTATTTTCCTGAAATGATTCTCATGATTGAAATAAGATATAATGTTTTTGATTTTGAGCTGCTGTAAAGCTGTTTCTTTCTTGAAGTTTTGAAACGTCTAAGAAGGAAATATGGCGTACGTATTTGTAAGCAATCGCATAAAACGGATCATTTTCTGAAATTGTTCCTAATAATTCTAATTTGAAACTTTCAGGATTCATGCCCATTTGCTCTGCTGTAAATAAAATATAGTAGATAAAATCTTCTGGAGTATTGTATTCAAACGAATTAAACATCAATAGCTTTTGATTCTGCACGATGATAATTTCAAAATTTCCTGGATTAAAATTGACGATCATTTTCTTGTCGTCATTGTTTCTTGAGCTGTCCAGAAGTTTTTCAACCAAAATACTGTTAGCATGTTTATAATTAAAAGAACCTACATTATCAATAAGGAAATTGTTGATGCTCACATGGGGAATATAAACCGAATTCATCTGATAATTAGGAATCTGATCAAAATTAAAATGGTCTGTTTCAAATACTTTTGTAGTGTATTGGAGGTAGCTTCCTAAATAATTTTCGTCAAATAAAGCAGTCGGAACAAAAGTCGAAAGGTTATTGTTGTGAATAACCATTACTTCATCGTAAGTATTTTTTAATTCAGGATTATTTTTGAAAGCATCGTTGAATAAATCTTCAATTCGAGATGTTTTGCCAGAAGTGTCAAACTTTATTTCTTTAAAAGATGTGATGATATTATTTAAAGTATCAAAACAGCAATATGAAAATCCAGTCAGTGAAACCTGAATAGAAAGTTTTCTGTAATTTTTTGAAGTAATGTTAGTGTTTTGCAATGACATAGTTGATTTACAATTCGTTACCTGTTTTAAATCAAGAAAGAATTTAAGCGACCACAAACTTACAAATTAAAAAGGAACAATTATAATTGCAATTTCAAAAAACAATTTGACTTGAAATTTAAAACAAGGTTAAGAAAAGGTTTTATTTAATTGAAAATTAATTAGTTATGTTTTTATGGATTGCTATTTGATACTTTTTGATATTTATTTCGATTGACATTGTTGTTGGAACTTGATATTGCTACTGAAAAAGGCGAACTTTGTATTTCAATATTACTTTATGAATTCTGCACAGTTTTACGGCACTTTACAAAAACGATTTCCTTTTGCACCAACTTACAAACAGGATATTTTTTTTCAGAAAATAGCAATCTTTCTAACCGAACCTCAAAATGACACGATTTTCGTTTTGAAAGGATATGCCGGAACTGGAAAAACTACCGTTATTTCTACTATTGTAAATAATTTGGGTGATATCAATAAAAAATATGTTTTGCTGGCTCCAACAGGACGTGCAGCAAAGGTAATTGCCAATTATTCGAATAATCCAGCATTTACAATTCATAAAAAGATCTATTTCCCGAAGAAATCTTCTGGCGGTGGAGTGGCTTTTACCAAACAAGTCAACAAGCATAAAAATACTATTTTTATCGTCGATGAGGCTTCGATGATTTCAGATGGCACATTAGATAGCGGTTCGCTTTTAGACGATTTAATCAATTATGTATATTCTGGAAATAATTGCAAAATGATTCTTTTGGGAGATACTGCACAGTTGCCTCCCGTAAATTTAGATATCAGCCCGGCGCTTGATATTCAGACTTTGGGTATTCATTACGATAAAGAAATTGAACATATAGAATTGGACGAAGTAATGCGTCAGGAAGAAAGTTCAGGAATTTTGTTCAATGCGACGGAATTGCGTGAATTGCTGAAAGAGAGCTTTATAACCGAATTCAAATTCAATGTAAAAAAGTTTAAAGATATCGTTCGACTGACCGATGGTTACGATATTCAGGATGCAATTAATTCGGCGTACAGCAATTATAGCATTGAAGATACTGCTTTTATTGTTCGTTCTAATAAACGTGCGAATCAGTACAACGAGCAAATCAGAAGCCGAATTTTATTTAAAGAAAGCGAACTTTCGGCTGGGGATTTCTTAATGGTGGTAAAAAACAATTATTTTTGGTTGAAAGAAACTGATGAAGCTGGATTTATTGCTAATGGTGATATTATTGAAGTTTTAGAACTTTTCGGAATCAAAGAATTATACGGATTTAAGTTTGCAAAAGTAAAAATCAGAATGGTCGATTATCCAGAGCAAAAGCCTTTCGAAACGGTTTTGATTTTAGATACTTTAACAAGCGAATCGCCTTCTTTAACGTATGAAGAATCGAATCGTTTGTACGAAGAAGTCATGAAAGATTATGAAGATGAATCCACTAAATACAAAAGATTTCAAAAGGTAAAAGAAAACGAATATTTTAACGGACTGCAAGTAAAATTCTCTTACGCAATAACCTGTCATAAATCGCAAGGAGGACAGTGGAATACTGTTTTTATTGAACAGCCATTTCTTCCAAACGGCATCGATACCGATTATATCAGATGGCTTTATACCGCGATGACGCGTGCTAAAAATAAGCTATATTTGATAGGATTTAAAGACGAGAGTTTTGAGGAATAGTTTCAAAAAATAGAAACTATCAATCAGGAAATGAAAATTAAAAAATATAAAAGTTTAAATGAAAATAATAGCAGTAATTCCAGCGAGATACGCTTCAACACGTTTTCCAGCAAAACTAATGCAGGATTTAGGAGGAAAAACAGTAATTCTTAGAACTTATGAAGCCGCAGTTTCTACAAAATTGTTTGATGATGTTTTTGTAGTAACAGATTCTGATTTAATTTTTGATGAAATTGTTTCTAATGGAGGAAAAGCAATTATGAGCATCAAAGAACACGAATCTGGAAGCGACCGAATTGCTGAAGCTATTGCTGATCTTGATGTTGATATTGTGGTAAATGTACAAGGTGACGAACCTTTTACAGAAGCTGGACCTTTAGAGCAGGTTTTATCGGTTTTTAAAAACGATGCAGATAAAAAGATTGATTTGGCTTCGCTAATGCGCGAAATCTCAGATGAAGAAGAAATCAATAATCCGAATAATGTGAAAGTTGTAGTAGATCAATCGCAGTTCGCATTGTATTTTTCGCGTTCTGTAATTCCGTATCCAAGAGAGAAAAATGTTGGAGTGAGATATTTTCAGCATATTGGAATTTATGCTTTCAGAAAACAAGCGTTATTGGACTTTTACAGCCTTCCAATGAAATCTCTAGAAGCTTCTGAGAAGTTAGAACAATTACGTTATTTAGAATTCGGAAAACGTATTAAAATGGTCGAAACCACTCACGTTGGAATCGGAATCGACACTGCGGAGGATTTGGAAAGAGCGAAAACTATGTTGAGAGATCTTTAAGGACGCTGATTAAACGGATTCGATTTCACGAAAACGCAGATTTTAACTGATTCTTTGTTATTGACAGTATTTTCTTTATTCAAAAAGATAACAATAAAAAACGCTCCATCAGGAGCGTTTTTTTATATCTAAAATCTAAAATCTAAAATCTAAAATCTAAAATCTAAAATCTAAAATCTAAAATCTAAAATCTAGTATATAAAGCAGGATATTTAGAAGGATTTACTTCATGTATCATGTCGTAAATTTTCTCGTAGATATCTTCTGCAGAAGGTTTAGAGAAGTAATCACCATCAGTACCGTAAGCAGGTCTGTGTGCTTTTGCTGCCAAAGTCTGCGGTTTGCTGTCTAAATATTTGTAAGCGTCTTGCTCTTCTAAAACTTGCTGTAAAATGAACGCTGAAGCTCCACCAGGAACATCTTCGTCAATTACTAAAAGGCGATTTGTTTTAGCAATGCTTTTTACAATGTCTTTGCTAACATCAAAAGGAAGTAGAGATTGAATATCAATAACTTCACACTCAATTCCCTTTTCTGCTAATTCATTAGCTGCTTGCATCACCAATCTTAAAGTTGATCCGTAAGAAACTAAAGTAATGTCAGAACCTTCTCTTAAAGTTTCAACCACTCCAATTGGTGTTTTAAATTCACCAAAGTTAAGCGGAGTTTTTTCTTTTAAGCGGTAACCGTTTAAACATTCGATAACCAAAGCAGGTTCATCACATTCTAACAAAGTGTTGTAAAAACCGGCAGCTTGTGTCATATCTCTTGGAACTAAAACATGAATTCCACGAATCGCGTTGATAATCATTCCCATTGGAGAACCAGAGTGCCAGATTCCCTCCAAACGATGCCCGCGAGTTCTAATGATTAACGGTGCTTTTTGTTTACCAACCGTTCTATATTGTAAAGTAGCTAAATCATCACTCATGATCTGAATAGCATACAATAAATAATCTAAATATTGAATTTCAGCAATTGGTCGCAAACCTCTCAAAGCCATTCCGATTCCTTGACCAATAATAGTTGCTTCACGAATTCCGACATCGGCAACACGAAGTTCTCCGTATTTTTCCTGCATGCCTTCCAAACCTTGATTTACGTCTCCGATGTTTCCAACATCTTCACCGAAAATTAAAGTTTCAGGATATTTCGCAAATAAAGCATCAAAATTATCACGTAAAATCATTCTTCCATCCAAATCTGGTTTTGCATTTTCTGCATATTTTGGAAGAACTTTTTCTACTGAAAATATATTTTGTTCAGAATCTGAATGTAAATTACTGCTGAATTTTTCCTGAGTAATTCCGATGTAATTTGTGATCCAGTCAGATAGTAATTTTCTGCTATTCGGAACTTCTATAAAACGTAGAATTTTTCGAGCACTAGAAAGCATATCCTTTTTCAAAGGAGCTTTTATGGCACTTAACTCTGTAATATATTTTTCAATTTTATCTTTATGGTTGATACTTGCTTCAGCAATTTGCGCCAATAAAGTCAGAAGATTTTTCTGGTCTTCAATAATCGGATTAATGAAAGCATTCCAAGCCTCTTTTTTAGCTTCTAAAACTTCTTTCTTTAATTCAAAATCAATTTCTGCCAATTCCTCTGGAGAAGCAATATTAATTGCAATCATCCAAAGACGCATTTGACGAATACAGTCAAAATCTCTTTCCCAAGCTAGTCTCTCTGCATTTTTGTAACGTTCGTGAGAACCAGAAGTAGAGTGGCCTTGTGGCTGTGTTAATTCGTTTACATGAATTAAAATTGGGATATGTTCTTCGCGTGCAATTGCTCCGGCTCTTTCGTAAGTCGAAACCAATTCTGCATAATCCCAGCCTTTAACTCTAAAGATTTCGTAACCTTTAGAATCTTCATCACGCTGATATCCTTTTAAAATCTCAGAGATATTTTCTTTTGTAGTTTGATGTCTTGCGTGAACAGAAATTCCATATTCATCATCCCAAACACTCATTACCATTGGAACTTGAAGAACTCCTGCAGCATTTATAGTTTCAAAAAACAAACCTTCAGAAGTACTTGCGTTACCGATAGTTCCCCAAGCTACTTCATTTCCATTAACAGAAAACTTATCTTTAATGGTAATTCCGTCAACGTTTCTGTAAATTTTTGAAGCCTGAGCTAAACCAAGTAATCTTGGCATTTGTCCTGCTGTTGGAGATATATCTGAGCTTGAATTTTTTTGTTTAGTTAAGTCTTTCCAAGAACCATCTTCGTTTAAACTGTGCGTTACAAAGTGTCCGCCCATTTGTCTTCCTGCAGACATTGGATCAAAAGCTAAATCGGTATGACCATATAAACCAGCAAAAAACTGTTTTGCATTCAATTCACCGATTGCCATCATAAAAGTTTGATCGCGATAGTATCCAGAACGGAAATCTCCGTTTTTAAAAGCTTTTGCCATTGCGAGCTGCGGAACTTCTTTTCCGTCGCCAAAAATTCCAAATTTTGCTTTTCCTGTTAATACTTCTTTTCGACCTAAAAGACTACATTCACGGCTTGTTACAGCAATTCTATAGTCATTCAATACCTCAGTTTTGAAATCTTCAAATGTCAGTGTAGTATTGTTTTTTTCTTTTATCATAATCTTGTAGGGTCATGTTATTACGTCGCAAAATTACTTAAAAACAATCAATAATCATAATTCTTTAAAATAAATATAATTTAATTATTTGTATTCAAAATCATAAACTACGTATTTTATTTATGTTATTTTTATGTGTAATTTAAATTTATTGATAATTCCGCAAGTTTTTGTTTAAAATTTATTTAATTAAAACCATTTTCGAGTGAAAAGAGTAACTAATGTTTTTGGTGAGAAAGTAATTATAAATCGTATTTTTTCATTGTATCTAGGTTGTGATATTTCCCAGCCGTTATTAGAATAAACAGGAAAATAAAGCTCAAAGTAGTCTGGAACCAAGTTTAAACGCACTCCTGAATCGTAGGCAAAGAACTCGCTTTGGTGTTTGTTTTTCAAGAAACCAATGTCTCCGTAAAGTTCTACCCAGTTCCATATTGCATAACTTGCATTTAAGGTGGTCATCCATTGATTAGCATATGCAGGTTGCAGTTGCGATTTAAAACCTCCCTCGGCAATAACATACTGCTGGCTAAAGAATCCAGTGCTTTCTGATCTCCCGAATAGATTATAATCAAATAAATAATCTGTCGGTCGGTCTAAACCAAAACTGAAATAATCTGAGTTTGTTTTGTTGTATACGAAGCTTCCAGCGTATAATCGTAAATTTAACTTCTTGTTATTTTCAAATAATCTTCTGTATTCTAATTCTCCAGAAATTTTTCCGAATCCGCTAGAAAACTGTAAGTCGGTCATGAAATTCACATGATCGATTAATTCTGTTTTTGTGTTAGAATAACGAGTATTAAATATTGAATAATTAGGTGTTGAATTATCAGTTATATAAGTGCTCGCTTCACGATTTACGATTACCTGACGGAATAAAAATGTCTGTTTTCTATTGTCTCTGAAATCTTTTTCGCGAATGCGAAACACAACCATAGGATTTAGCCTCAAATAAGTCGCGTCTGGTGCATAATGGAAATAATTTTGACTGATTGAATAACGCACATTATATAAGGTACTGTTTCTGTAATATTGATTCCACGAAAATGCTGAAGATCCAGAAAGCGTACCTGCTTTTATAGAATACGCAGGATTAATGTCAAAATTAAAAGGTTTGTCTAAAATGGTTTTATTATGAAAACGAATTCCAGGCGTTATACCATCATAATAATTATAAGTTAATGTCGGAATGTATAAAATCTGATTGTAGTCTGGATCTTCTAAATCTTTAGCAAAATTAAATTTTAACGGACGATTCAGCGCAACATGTTTAAGAGATTTCCAGTTATTTCTCTGGTTGTATTCTGGAACTTCATTATCATAATTAATGACAATTTTATCGGCATTTTTTCGACTGAATTCATAAACCGAGTCTTCTGTTTTTGGTTCAATCCATTCTTTAAAAACGACTTCTTTCTTTTTAATTCCGTAAATCGGAATAGGAGCGTAGATTCCAGTTTTGTTTTTAACAGAAAACGTAATGCTGTCTGCTGTTCTTGAAACATTTGAGAATTTGTAATCTATAATATCTCTCGAATCGATAATGGTTTTAAAGAACCAATCGATATTTTTTGGACTTTTTTGAGTTAAAATTTTTTCAAAATCATATCGATTCGATTGCCCAAATTGATTCAGATTGTAAAATTCTTTTACACTTTCCGTAACAATATCATGATTTAGATAATCATCTAAATAGCTAAGGCTTAAACCAGCACGATATTTACTAGCAATTTGTTCGTTAAATTTTATTAGCGTGTTTTTCGGGTCACCAAGAGGCTGATCTAAGTTTTTACGCGCCATCAGCATATAATAATAGCTGTATTGCTCATTAAAAGTTAGATTGGTGATGTTGTAACTTTTAAAGAGTTTCATGTCTGAAAGTTTTCCCAACATTTTTTCATTCTGATGATGTTCTTCCATATACTTCATCATCGTATAAATCTGGATTCCATCATAAACCCAATTGTCTTTTCTAGGGTCTAAACGAAGGCTGTTTTTAAGATAATTGTTTAAAAAAGTCTTTAAAAATTGAATCTCAAACATAAAATCATCCTGAAACGGACTAATAAATGAAGGCAACTGATTTAAACCATAAAACGGATTTCGATCATAATCGGCCTGAGAAATAGTTATTTTTTCATGCGGATATTGGCCAATAAATTTCTCGGCATAAGAAACTACGCGATTAATAATAATGGCTTTCTGAATTTCGTCTATTTTTTTATTTTTCAAATTCGTTAGAACCTGCAAAGAACCATTGTCATACGTCCTAAAACTATTTTCTTTTTCGATGTAAAGACTAAAATCTGTTCTGTTCCTTCCTGAAAAAGAGTAAATGCTGTAGTTCTGATTGGTGACATCTGTTGAAACCGAATTTAAATCGGTAGCAATAGAATACTGATTTGGGATTTTAATTTCAACTTCGTAGTCGCTTACAGCATTAGCAATGTCATCTAGATTGAAATTGTTGTATTTTACGAAAAGACCATTTTCAAAACGGGCAGGGGTTAAAAACCAGTTTTTTAATGCCATACCTCCATTTTGAGTAAAGCCAAAATGAGTGAATTTATCGTTTGGTATTTTTACAATATAGTTGAGATGTAAATCGATTTTTTCGTTTGGAAGAAGTTTGCGATTCAGCTTAACAATAATATAGTCAGGATCCTGAGTGTTTCTTTCCCATTCCAGAGCAGAAAAATTAGTTTCTGTTAAGTTTATGATCGTCGTTTTTCCTCTATCTACAGCTTTTGCCAAATGGAAACCTCTGTAAAATTCATCCGAAAAGCGTTTTGCTAGAGGTGTATTTTTGTCAGCAAAAGCATTATTCCAATCGTTTAAAACAATCGAATCCAAAGTATCATTTGTAGTGTTATGATACGTAAGGTCCTGTTTTATATTTAGTGTTTTAAGTTCGAGATTTACCGCCACTTCCATCTTAGAGAGATGTTGCGCAGTTAGTTTTATCGAAAATGATAAAGCTAAAAATAGACAAATAACTTTATAAAGTGCTTTCAAATAATGGCTTAAAAAATTATCAGATATACTTATGTTACGGACATGTTAAGACTTCGGATTTTTGTAAAAATAATATAAAAAAAGCTGTTTTAAAAAACAGCTTTCAATTTTTACGATACTTTACGTAATTTAACGATAAACGGTATGATGTTCACAGCGAAATACAGTCTCGTCTGCGATAATTAAATTTAGAAATTCGGACTTAAATCGTACTTTTTGTAAAATTTATCCAAAACATCAACAACTTCGTCTTCCGTATCTACGATTTTAAATAAGTTTAAATCTTCTGGACTTACTGTATGCATTTTTTCAACCAAAACAGTTTTTACCCAGTCAATTAATCCAGACCAGAATTCAACTCCAACCAAAATAATTGGGAATTTTCCAATTTTCTTAGTCTGAATCAAAGTTATGGCTTCAAACATTTCGTCCAAAGTTCCAAAACCTCCTGGCATAACCACAAATCCTTGCGAATACTTTACAAACATCACTTTTCTAACAAAGAAATAGTCAAAATTCAAGTTTTTATCGTGGTCAATATACGGGTTAAAATGCTGCTCAAACGGAAGCTCAATATTCAAACCAACAGAAATTCCGCCACCTAAATGCGCACCTTTATTTCCAGCTTCCATAATTCCGGGACCACCTCCTGTAATCACACCGTAACCCGCTTTACTAATTTTGTAAGCGATTTTTTCAGCCAATAAATAGTACTTGTCATCTGGTTTTGTTCTTGCAGATCCAAAAATCGAAACGCACGGACCAATACGTCCCATACTTTCATAACCATTTACAAACTCAGACATAATTTTAAAAATTGCCCAGCTGTCATTGGTTTTAACTTCATTCCACGTTTTTTGTTTCAAACGATCCTGAATTACTTTATCTTCATCATTATCAAAATCTTCTAATCTCATTTTAGGTATTTTAATTTATTATTTTGTTATTTTAATGTCATTTAAAGTTGCGGAAGAAGGAGCTGATTCCTGCTGTCCGCTGTATCTTTTGTGGTGAACCCCACCACAAAAGGATGCCGCTCCCATCAGGGCTAGGGCAATTGGTTTCAAAATAAACAATTGGTTTAATTGAAAAATCGTTCTTCAAAACTTTGAATATTTCAAAAAAAGCGGACACTAAATTAACGCTTTTTTCTAGAATTGTTACAGAAAACACAAATTATAATCCAAAAGTAATCTTGCGATAATAATCAAATAAAGGTTTTTGATTCATTATCAGATATATAATGCGTGAAAATCTTTTTGGGTTTATCTTTGTCAAAGTTTTAAACTTTGACAAAGATGTACTTTTTTACTCTAGTTCTTTTTTCAAAAACTTAGCAGTATAACTTTTTTTATTCTTTGCTACTTCCTCAGGAGTTCCTTTAGCGACCAATTGTCCGCCGCCTTTTCCGCCTTCTGGCCCAATATCAATAATATAATCCGCAAGTTTTATAACATCCATATTGTGTTCGATCACTAGAATTGTATTTCCTTTATCAACCAATTTATTGATTACTTCCATTAAAACGCGAATGTCTTCAAAGTGTAATCCTGTTGTAGGTTCGTCTAAGATATAAAACGTATTTCCTGTATCTTTTTTAGACAATTCTCCAGCAAGCTTAATACGTTGCGCTTCACCACCAGAAAGTGTTGTGCTTTGCTGTCCAAGTGTAATATAACCCAAACCAACATCCTGAATCGTTTTGATTTTTCTGTAAATCTTCGGAATATTTTCAAAGAAAGGAACCGCTTCATCAACCGTCATATCCAAAACATCTGAAATAGATTTTCCTTTGTATCGAATTTCTAAAGTTTCTCTATTGAAACGTTTTCCTTGACAAGTTTCACATTCAACATAAACGTCTGGTAAGAAGTTCATTTCGATTGTTCTTACACCAGAACCTTCGCAGGTTTCGCAGCGTCCGCCTTTTACGTTAAAACTGAAACGACCTGCTTTATAACCGCGAATCATACTTTCAGAAGTCATCGTAAAAAGATTTCTAATTTCAGTGAAAACCTCTGTATAAGTTGCTGGATTCGAACGTGGCGTTCTACCAATCGGACTTTGGTCAATATCAATTACTTTGTCAATATGTTCTAAACCTTCAATCTTTTTATAAGGTTGCGGTTTTTTTACACCATTAAAATAATACGCATTTAAAATCGGATACAGCGTTTCATTAATTAAAGTCGATTTACCGCTTCCAGAAACTCCTGTAACGCAAGTCATCTGACCTAATGGAATTTCAATAGAAACATTTTTAAGATTATTTCCTGTTGCTCCAGTCAATTTCAAGAATTTACCATTTCCTTTTCTTCTTTCTTTCGGAATATCAAACTTCATTTTACCATTCAGATATTGAGCAGTAATAGTATTTGATTTAAGAGTTTCTTTTGGAGTTCCAATACTAATGATTTCTCCTCCGTATTTTCCAGCTTTTGGTCCAATGTCAATTACATAATCGGCAGTTTCGATCATGTCTTTATCGTGTTCCACCACAATTACAGAGTTTCCAATATCGCGTAATTGTTCTAGAGACTGAATCAATTTTTCGTTATCTCTTTGGTGTAAACCAATACTTGGCTCATCCAAAATATACAAAACGCCAACCAATTGAGAGCCAATTTGTGTTGCCAGACGAATACGCTGCGCCTCGCCACCAGAAAGTGATTTTGAACTTCGGCTTAAAGCCAAATAATTCAAACCAACATTCATCAGAAAGTTCAAACGGTCTTTGATTTCTTTTACAACTTCAGAAGCAATTAGAAGCTGTTTTTCAGTTAAATGGCTGTTTAAATCTTGAAACCAAGCCGTTAAATCTGAAATGTCCATATCACACAATTCGGTGATATTTTTTCCGTTTACTCTAAAAAATAAAGCTTCTTTTTTAAGACGAGAACCATCGCAAACTGGACAATTAATTTCATCCATAAAATCTTTTGCCCAACGTTTTATGCTAGTTGTAGCGCTTTCGTCATATTGGTTTTTGATGAAATTCGAAATTCCTTCAAAATCAATTTTATACTCTCTAGTTACGCCAAGATCTTTTGAGTTGATAGAAAATTTATCTTTTCCACCATATAAAATCATCGTCATGGCTTCTTCGGGAATTTTCTCGATCGGATCGGTTATTTTAAACCCAAATTTTTCTCCAATGGTTTCCAATTGCTTGAAAATCCAAGAAGACTTATATTCGCCAAGAGGCGCAAAACCTCCAGCTTTTATCGATAATTTCGTATTCGGAATAATTTTTTTAGCATTAATTTCATGTACCGTTCCTAATCCGTTGCAATGCGGACAAGCACCTTTTGGAGAGTTGAACGAAAACAAATTCGGCTCTGGATTCTGGTACGATATTCCTGTTGTAGGACACATCAAATTTCTACTGAAATAACGCACTTCATTAGAATCCTGATCTAGAATCATTAATACATCTTCTCCATGATGCATGGCTGTATTGATGCTTTCCGATAATCTTTTTTGAGTGTCAGGATTATCTTCGATCACCATTCGATCAACCACAATTTCGATATCGTGCGTTTTATAACGATCCAATTTCATTCCCGCAACAAGATCTTGAACTTCTCCGTTTACACGAACTTTCAAAAATCCTTGTTTTGTAATTTGTTGGAATAATTCAGCATAATGTCCTTTTCTGGCTTTAATAACGGGAGCCAGAATATTGATGCGTTTTCCGTTATAATCCTGAATAATCAAATCTTTAATTTGTTCATCAGAATACGAGACCATTTTTTCGCCAGTGTTATAACTATATGCATCAGCACCACGCGCGTATAAAAGTCTTAGAAAATCGTAAATTTCAGTAATAGTTCCAACCGTAGAGCGCGGACTCTTGCTAGTTGTTTTTTGTTCAATTGCAATTACAGGAGAAAGTCCGTCGATTTTATCAACATCAGGGCGCTCTAAACCGCCAAGAAATTGTCTTGCATAGGCAGAAAATGTTTCAACATAACGGCGCTGTCCTTCAGCATAAATTGTATCAAATGCCAAAGATGATTTTCCCGAACCAGACAAACCAGTAATTACAACTAGTTTTTCACGCGGAATAGATATATCAATGTTTTTTAGATTGTGAACTCTTGCGCCAAGAACTTCTATGGTATTATCTTTATCTAACATAATTTTGAGCAAAACGCAAAGTTACCACTTTGATTTATTCTTTTAGTGCTCAATAGCAAAAGTTTATGTTACAAATAGTAACAAAAAACGCTAATCATAAATTAGCGTTTTCTTTTTCGGGTTGCCATATAGTTTTCAATGGCTTCTTTAGTTGTGTACCAATTTCGGCCTTCTTTGTATGCATCAATTTTTCCTGTTCGAGCCAATAAGCTAATATATTCTTGACCGTAAGGAGTTTCTGGTTCGCTTACAATATCTGATATTTTTTGGTAATCAAGATCTGCACCTGGCATTGCGCTAAGATAAATGTTTAAAGTTCTTTCTAAAGCCTGGCACATTAAAAGTGTTAGTTTTTGATAGTTGCCGTTATTAGCTTGATTGAGGGCTTCATAATATTTTTTTCTATCATTTTTGAGGATGATTGCTGGCGGAAAACCACAACGCATTAGCAATAAATTCATGCTCAATCTTACAGTGCGGCCATTACCATCAAAAAAAGGATGAATCCAGACTAATTTATGATGAAAAACCGTTGCCAGTTCAATATCGTTTAAACGTGACGGATTTGTATTAATGAAATCAATCAATTGATCTAAATAATCGGAAACTTTATTGGCATTTGGTGGCATAAAATTGGCACCAGAAATCCGAACCCCTCCGTTTCGAATTCTTCCTGCAAAATCTTCTTCAATAGAACGCATTACCAAGCCATGAAGAGATAGAATATCTATGCTTCTTAGTTTATATGTTTCATCAACAATAGAGTAGAGATAATCAATTGCTTTGTCGTGATTATGTGTTTCAAAATGCTCTCGAAGAGATTTGCCTTTTATAGTAATTCCTTCTTGAATTACCATTTGGGTTTCTCTCAAACTAAGTGTGTTTCCTTCGATACTATTAGAGTTATAGGTCCATTCTAGTGAAAGGCTTTCTCGTATTTTGTTCAAAGCAATATTTGGCAGTGGTCTGCTGTTTTGCAGTTCTCGCCTTTTTTGATACAATCTGTCAAAGGTTGATTCAAATTCTGATCTGTATGTTAAATCGATATTCCACATAATGTGAACAAAATTATGTTTTAATATCGGATAAATAAAATTTTTAACTTATCCGATATTAATCTTATTCAATCGTCATAGAACGAAGTTTTGTTCTGTAAGCTTCAAGCGCTATTGATTTGGAAATAAAACCAAAATATTTTCCGTCTCTTAAAACAGGAAGAAAAGCCGATTTTGAGATTTCAAATTTCTTCATTACTATTTCCATGCTGTCCAGGGTTGAAATAGTAGACAATGGTGCTTTCATTACATCTTTAATCAATGTGTATTTTACGCGGTATGAATTGAAGATAATTTCACGAATATCATTGAAATGAACGACACCAATTAAATCTTTCTCATTATTTACAACTGCAAAAACAACTTGGTTAGAGTGCGAAATAAGATCGACTAGTTTGCTTAGATTTTCATCTTGATGAACAGTTAAATAATCACATTGAATGATCGTGTCAATTTCTAAAGTCGATAAAATATTAGAATCTTTATTGCTGGTAAAAGCATGTCCTTTTTTAACCAAACCTTTCACATCAAGCGAATATTTTTCGTAACGCTTAGAAATAGCAAAACTGATTGAAGAAACAATCATAAGCGGAATCATTAAACCGTAACCTCCAGTAATTTCTGCGATTAAGAAAATAGCAGTAAGGGGTGCATGAAACAAACCACTCAAAATTCCCGCCATTCCGACCATCGTAAAATTACTAATTGGGAGTTTTGACAAACCGATCAGCGTTATAAATTTAGAAAAGAAATAGCCCAGATAAGATCCCAAAAATAGAGAAGGAGCGAAGTTTCCTCCGTTACCACCGCTTCCAATAGTTAGTCCAGAGGCAAAAACTTTTACCATCATTGTAGCGCCAACAAATAGAAGCAAAACCCATTGATTGTTTCTGAAATCGGCAAACAAAGTGTTGTCTAATAACTGTCCGGGATCTGCGTCAGATAATGTTTTGATGCTTTCGTAACCTTCACCAAAAAGAGTTGGGAAAATAAAAATTAATAAAGCCAATAATGACGAACCAATTAAAGCCTTTTTGTAAGGATTAATTTGTTGTTTGGCAAAATAGTGTTCTATTTTCTGAAAATTTCTCGAGTAATAAATGGCAACCAATCCAGTTAAAACTCCTAAAATAACATAAAACGGAATATTATGAAAGTCAAATGTTTCCTGTTTTTTGAAGCTTAATAAAATGCTTTCGTCTAAAACAATAGCAGAAACCAAAGCCCCTGTTGCAGCAGAAATCATAATTGGAGTAAAGGCAGAAATGCTAACGTCTACCAAAAGAACCTCAATTGCAAAAAGCACTCCTGCAATTGGTGCATTAAACGCAGCAGCGATTCCGGCAGCAACTCCGCATCCAATTAATAAAGTTCGATCTTTGTATTGCAGTTTATAATTTTGAGCGAAATTTGATCCAAAAGCGGCTCCAGTTACCACGATCGGACTCTCTAAACCTGCAGAACCTCCTAAACCAACCGTTAACGAACTAGTAACAATCTGTGCGTACATTTGCTTTTTCGGAATAATACTTGCCTTTTTAGCAACGGCATAAAGGATTTGTGAAGTTCCCTTTTGAATTGTTCCGTTAAGGACTTTTTTTACTACCAAAACCGTCAATAAAATACCAATTATAGGTAAGATACTGTTAATAAAGCTTAGTTTTAGAATCCCGTTTATATAAGTTGCAAAAGAAAAAACGCTGTGTGCGAATGTTTTAAGCACAATTACTGCGAAAGCACATGATATTCCTGTTAAAACGCTAGATAAAAAAAGAAACTGTTTTGGAGTCATTAAAGATTGAGCCAAAGCAATTATACTTTCAAGTCGTCTGAAATATTTTTTTATCATTCTATTTTAAAATTACCGATCTTACAAAATTAAATTATAATCTTCTTTAAAAAAAATAAAATCAAGAACAATTAAAAACCAGATGCTGCATCATCTCCTCTAAAATCTGCTCCTCCTTCTAATTTGTTATCTGGTAAAACCAAAATAGCATCGACTTTCCCAATAATTGGAGTTGGTTTTTCATTGATAATATAATGTTTCGCTTTTAAAGAGTCTATAGTTTTAGTTTCAAAAGTATTTGGTTCAAAAGTAATTAAATCCGGTAGCCATTGATGATGAAAACGAGGAGCATTAACCGCTTCTTGCATGCTTAATTTATATTCATAAACATTTAAAATCGTTTGCAAAACAGAAGTTATAATTGTTGAGCCTCCCGGAGTTCCCACGACCATAAAAAGTTTTCCGTCTTTTTCTACAATTGTTGGCGTCATCGAACTTAACATACGTTTTTGTGGTGCAATGCTGTTCGCTTCATTTCCAACTAAACCAAACATATTTGGAGATCCAGGTTTAGCACTGAAATCATCCATTTCATTATTCAAAAAGAAACCTAATTCGGCGCAGTAATATTTAGAACCATAACCATCATTTAAAGTTGTTGTAGCCGCAATTGCATTTCCGAATTGATCTACAATTGAATAATGTGTGGTTTCTGTACTTTCGGCATAATTCACTTTTCCTTCTTTAATTTCTGTAGATAAAGTTGCTTTTTCAGGATTGAAACTTGCCATTCTTTCGCGCAGGTAGTTTTGATCCAATAATTCTTTCATCGGAATTTTGACAAAATCTGGATCGCCTAAAAAATAGCTTCTATCAGCATAAGCTCTTCTTTCAGTTTCCACAATAACCTGAATTGCATCTGGCGAATTATGTCCCATTTTGGCTAAATCGTAGGGTTCTAGCATTTTTAAGATTTGTGCTAAACAAATTCCACCGCTGCTTGGCGGAGACATCGAAGTTATTTTTAAATCTTTATACGTAAACTGAAGCGGTTTTCTCCATTTAGCTTCATATTTTGCCAAATCTTGCATGGTAATAATGCCGCCTTTTCCTTTAAGATATTCAACTAAAATTTTGGCAGTTTCACCTTTATAAAACTCGTTTCTTCCTTTTTTCTGAATTCTTTTTAAAGTCTTCGCTAGCGCGGGATATTTTATAGTATCGTTTTCTTTGTAAGCTTTCGACACTGGAGAATTTTCTCCGTTTATTTTTACAATTTTATCGTGATAATCACTTAAACTTTTTTCCTGCTTTTTGGTAACAATAACACCTCTTTCGGCCAATGCAATTACAGGTTCTAAAATTTTTGAAATTGGCATTGTACCATACTTTTTATGAACCGCAAAAACTCCGGCAATTGTTCCGGGAACTCCTATT
Source organism: Flavobacterium sp. B167r (assembly GCF_056824315.1). NCBI lineage: Bacteria > Pseudomonadati > Bacteroidota > Flavobacteriia > Flavobacteriales > Flavobacteriaceae > Flavobacterium > Flavobacterium sp. B167r. Next base: position 4,756,127 of record NZ_CP124859.1, on the reverse strand, counting down.
GCAAGTGCAGTTTCAGTGCTTTTGTCTTTTATGACATTGCCTTCGCTATCCAAAAACATATCTTTTGTTGCCGCTAATGGAGCTTTTTCGCGATAATCTAAAGAACCAACTTCGCCATTTGCTTTTCGGTAAACCATAAATCCGCCGCCGCCAATATTTCCTGCAAACGGAAAAGCAACCGCAAGAGCTAATTCGGTTCCAACCATAGCGTCAAAAGCGTTTCCTCCATTTTTCATAATATCAGAACCAATTTTTGAAGCCTCTTCGCGGGCAGAAACTACCATGGCTTTAGTGACCACTAATCCGGTTGGTTTAGAAACGGCCTGTTGTGCATTGCTGCTATTTAGATATAAAAGAGCTATTAAGAGTGTAATTTTTTTCATGTCAATAAAATTAAATTGTTTTAGAGCGAAAGCAGTTTTGCTTTGGCTTGGACTCTCATTTCTTCAAAGAAAAGGGTGAATTCTTCTTCAAATTCATCATAAAACTCAATAAGTTCTTCAACGGCAAATTGCATTTGAGAAATATTCTTCGACCTTCTGTCCATTTGAGTCAAAATATGCTGAATTCCTTCAGTTGTACGATAACTTACAAGCCAGTTTCTTTCAATCATATAAGGCATTAAACCTTGTGTTTTTTCGGTTAAAATGTCGTAATTATCGTGTAAGGAATGATAAAACCTGTTGACAAAAAGTTCCAATTTTTCATCCGAATATTTTTCCCAGTTTTTGGCTAGAAAATGATCGTAAACAATGTCTACAATAACTCCTGCATAATGATGGTATCTATCATGAAGGCGTTTGGTGCTAGTTCTAAAAATATCGTGAGAATCGGTATAAGTGTCTATGAATCGATGGAGTAAAATTCCTTTTTGAACATCTTCGGGGAAATGTTCAAATTGTTTTCCGCGAATTCCGTCAGCCATAAAATTCCCGATTTTAATTAAATCATTTTCTCCAGAAAGGTATATGTGGGCTAAGAAATTCATTTTTTAAAGTTTCTAAGAACCTAAGTAGCTAAGATTCTAAGTTATTTAGTAAATGTATAAAAACTTTTTCAAATGATTTTGTTATAAAAATAACGAGAAATAAGTAGTTTCTTATAAGTTAAATTTAAAATCTTAGAAACTTAGCACCTTAGTAACTCGGTAACTTTTTTATATTTGTAAAAAAATAACCCTAACTCACAAAAATGACTCTAATAAAATCTATTTCTGGAATCCGTGGGACGATCGGAGGAAAAGTGGGAGATAATCTAACTCCTGTTGATGCAGTGAAATTTGCGTCGGCGTACGGAACTTTCTTAAAAAATAATATTGCTAAAGATAAATTGACTGTTGTAATTGGCCGTGATGCGAGAATTTCTGGACCAATGATTCATAATTTAGTAGTGAATACTTTAATTGGTTTAGGAATCGATGTTATCGATCTTGGGCTTTCAACTACGCCAACTGTTGAAGTGGCTGTTCCTTTGGAAAAAGCAGATGGCGGAATTATTTTAACAGCATCTCACAATCCAAAACAATGGAATGCTTTAAAATTATTAAATGCTAAAGGTGAATTCTTAAGTGGAGCTGACGGAGCTAAAATACTTGAAATCGCTGAAGCAGAAGCTTTTGATTTTTCTGATGTAGATAGTTTAGGCGAAGTTATTTCTAATGACGGTTATATGGATATTCATATTGATGAAGTTTTAAACTTGCCATTGGTTGATATCGAAGCGGTTAAAGAAGCTAAATTTAAAGTAGTTGTTGATGGAGTAAATTCATCTGGAGGAATCATCATTCCGAAATTGCTAAAAATAATGGGAGTTGAAGTGGTAGAATTATACTGCGAACCAAACGGACATTTTCCTCATAATCCAGAGCCATTAAAAGAACATTTAACGGATATTTCTGAGCTTGTGGTAAAAGAAAAAGCAGATCTTGGTATTGTAGTTGATCCAGATGTAGATCGTTTGGCTTTTATTTGCGAAGACGGAGAAATGTTTGGTGAAGAATATACTTTGGTTGCTTGCGCAGATTTCGTTTTGAGCAAAACTCCTGGGAATACCGTTTCTAATATGTCATCTTCTCGTGCTTTAAGAGATGTTACTAACACACACGGCGGAAGCTACGAAGCAAGTGCTGTAGGAGAGGTGAATGTGGTTGAATTAATGAAGAAAAATAACGCTGTTATCGGTGGTGAAGGAAACGGCGGAATTATCTATCCAGAATTGCACTACGGAAGAGATAGTTTGGTAGGTGTTGCTTTGTTTTTAACGCATTTAGCAAACAAAAAAATGTCGGTTTCTGCTTTGAGAGCTTCTTATCCAGAATATTACATGAGCAAAAATAAAATTGAATTGACACCACAAATTGATGTTGATGCAATTTTAACTCAAATGACAGAGAAATATAAAAACGAAGATATCTCGACAATTGATGGTGTAAAAATTGATTTTGCTACAGAATGGGTTCATTTAAGAAAATCAAATACAGAACCAATTATTCGTATTTATACTGAAGCGCCTTCTCAAGATGCGGCAGATAAATTGGCACTTCGAATTATTGATGAAATTAAAGTAATTGCTGGAATCTAAAATTTTCAGTTTTTGAAATACAAAAAGCCTCTTTGGAAATTTCTAAAGAGGTTTTATTTTTCATTCCGTAGGAATGTCTCGTCGGTAAAAAAAATGGTGGTGTTTTGCATTTGTGTCCTGTAGCGACACCTGATTCAAAAGGCATTCATTTTCGATTAATCAAACGTTCCTCTGGAACGTATAACCTCGTTTAAATCTGGCTACTACCGACCAGATATTCCTATGGAATACATAAATAATCTGTGGAAAAAAAATAAGCATCTAACAAAAAGTCCGAAAAACAGCAAATGTTTTTCGGACTTTATACTAAATATTTGGAAATATTATTCAATGCGGTGTTTCCATCTTTTGTGTGTCCACAAATAAAATTCTGGGGCTTCTAGAATCTGTTTTTCTACTTCTTTCAAATACATTTCTGTAATTTCAAAATCTGAATATTCTTTTGAATTATCAGCAAGCGTAAGAAATGTAGCCTCATAAAATCCTCTTTTCACCTTTTTTACTTTTACCATAATAACCCCTAGATCATATTTTTTTGCCAGCATTTCTGCTCCTGTATGTACGGGAACTTCCACTCCCATAAATTTCATCGAATGAAAAATTCGATCTAGTTTAGGAGACTGATCGCTTGCTAAACCATACAAACTTAAAACCCCATCACGCTGATGTTGTGCCATTGTTGGAATTGCTTTTCGGGTTTCGATCATTTCGGTATTGTATTTAGTGCGGATTTTTCTAACCAACTTGTCAAAATAAGGATTAGCCAGTTTTTTGTAAACAGCAACTCCCTGAAATCCAAGTTTTGGATTGATAGTTAAAAGCCATTCATAACTTGCATAATGCGAAGCCACAAGAATTATACTTTTTCCTTTTTTAGCATAATTCTGAACAAGATCAATATTGGTTACATGGAATCTTCTTTCCATTTCTTTAGGAGACATGCTCATAGTTTTTATCATTTCCAAAAACATATCGCACATATGTTTGTAGAATTTCTTTTCTATCACTTTTCTTTCTGCATCGCTCAAATGAGGCAAAGTAAGCGCTAGATTTGCGCGAACTACTTTTTTACGATACCCTACTACTCTGTACGCTAGGAAGTAGACGAAATCTGAGAACAGATAAAATACTGGAAATGGAAGTATAGAGATAAGCCAAAGTAATGGGTAGGCTAAAATATAAACAAGAAATTGCATGTAATTTTTTTTTACAAAGATAAATTAAAAATGATTAATGATTGATATTTTGCTTTCTTGCTAACTTATCTTTAAGAATGATTATATTTACAATTCACAATAATTAGTACTTATGAATTTTATTTTAATAGCGATTATCATTGCGAACGTTGTTATTAGTTACAAAGGTTTTAACGATCTTTATTTTTTTAGAAAATACGAATTTCATGTAGGAAGCATTCGTTCGGGAGAGCAAATTAGAATGTTGTCTTCGGGTTTTTTGCATGTAGACATGATGCATTTAATTTTTAATATGCTGACTTTGTATTTTTTTGCTCCTGTTGTTTTAAGCTGGCTAGGCAATTTTTCTTTTGCTTTGGTTTATTTTGGTAGCTTAATCTTCGGAAGCCTTCTTACCATGTTATTCCATAAAAACGATTATAGTTATCGTGCGGTTGGTGCTTCTGGTGCTGTAACTGGAGTTTTGTATTCAGCAATATTGTTGCAGCCAGACATGATGCTCGGAATATTTTTTGTCATTCCGATGCCGGCTTATATTTTTGGAATTTTGTATTTATTATACTCAATTTACGGAATGAAAGCCAAAAATGACAATATTGGACATACAGCACACTTTGGAGGTGCTATAGGAGGATATTTGATTACTTTGATTAAAATGCCTTCATTGCTTACAGAGCATACAATGATGGTAATCCTTCTCGCAATTCCGATTTTGATACTTTTCGGAATGGCTAAATTGGGGAAATTGTAATGATGGCATAACTTTTGGAATGTCTTTTTTAAATATTAAAATCTAACAAAAATGAAAAAACTAGTATTATTTTTAACAATCATGTTTATGACTATGTCTTACGGCCAGGAAATCAAACAAGTACCTTTAATTAATGTTAACGGAGAAGGAAAAGTAAAAGTAGCACCTGATCAAGTTTGTATTTCAGCTTCTGTTGAAACAAAAGGGAATAATGCTAAAGACGTTAAAAAACAAAACGACGAAAAGATGGATGCTGTTTTAAAATTCATCAAAAAAATGAATATTCCAACGGCAGATTTTAAAACAAAACAAGTAGCTCTTAATCCGCAGTACGATTATGAGAAAAAGAAAACTTCTTATAATGCAGTACAGACTGTAGAAATCGTGGTAAAAGATTTAGCTAAATACGATGAATTAATGGAAGGATTGGTTCAGCAAGGAATTAACCGAATTGACAGAGTTTCTTTCGAATCATCTAAATTAGCGCAATACCAATCTGAAGCTAGAAAATTAGCGATGAAAGATGCGAAAGTAAAAGCTGAAGAATATGTGTCTGTTTTAGGACAGAAAGTGGGTAAGGCTTTTACAATCTCTGATAATTCTCAAGTTTACCACCCACAGCCAATGTACGCTTCAATGAGAATGAAAGAAGCAGATGCAATGGGAGCTTCAAACGAAACTTTAGCAATTGGCGAAATCGAAATTACAGCAAATGTTAGCGTAAGTTTTGTATTAGATTAAACGATTATAAAATACCAATATTTAAAAATCCAAATTCCAATTAAAACTGGAGTTTGGATTTTTTTTGTTTAAAAACTCACACCTGGCTTGTCTTCCTAAGCGAAGTCGAAGGACACGCGTTATAAGATACACAGTAATGATTTAGCATGAGATCCATCGACTTCGCTCAGCAAGACATAATGAGAATTGGAATTTAGAATTTTAGTATTGTGATTTTATAATAGGGAGCGTAAACTTAAACGTACTTCCTTTTCCTTCTTCACTTTCTACCCAAATTTTTCCGTTATGAATGTTTATAAACTCTTTACAAAGTAATAATCCGAGTCCGCTGCCGAGTTCGTTTTCTGTTCCTTTTTGGAGAACTTTTCCGTTGATTTTAAATAATTTTTCTTTTATATCATCGGGAACCCCGATTCCATTATCTGTAATAGAAATTTCTACTTTTTGGTTTGTTTTAATCAGCTTGACTTTAATCTCGCCGTTCTTGTCGGTAAATTTAATCGCATTGCTTAGTAAATTTCGCAAGATGGTGCTAATCATATTTTTGTCTGCTTCTGCCTCAATAAAATAAGCCGATTCAAACGTGATATTTATATTTTTATTTAAAGCGACATTTTTGCTCAGTTCAATATTTTCCTCAATCAAGGCATTCAAAAGTACATTTTTTGGATTGAATGCAATCATTCCGGTTTGTACTCGAGACCAATCTAAAAGGTTTTCAAGCAATTTGTAAATGTTCTTATTTGAATCATGCAGAAGTTCTGAAATCTCTTTAATTTCTTCTCGGCTGTATTTTTCTATGTTTTCAAGTAAAATTTCAGAAAGCGAAACAGAAGATCCTAATGGCCCTCGCAAATCATGAGAAATAATAGAAAAGAACTGGTTTTTATCATTTAATAATTTCTTGATTTTATGATCCTGTTTTTCTTTCACTAAAAGTAAAAAGCCTACAATTCCGATTAAAGTCAATAGAAATAAACAAATGCTATATAAACCATCAAAAAGACCAGTAGAAATAAGTAAATCTTGAGGATGTCGATATCGGTGAACTATTCTTATGGCAATTAAAATTTCGAATGCTGTGTAACACAAAACATAAAAAGTCTTGAAAAAGCTTTTTTCCTTTTCTGTAAAATAAGTTATCGTTGGCAGCAGATAAATCATAAATATACCAATACTGCTAATAATGACGCGAGTGTTCATTGTTGCGTCAAAGAGGGTCGAAATATTAAAAAACAATATTGCCGCTACAGTTATGGCTATTTGAAACCGATAATGCTTTTTTGCGTGCGTTACAATAAGAGATAACATTGCCATCGTTTCAAAGCAGCAGGCGCTAAGAATCATAGAATTAGCAATATTAATTGAAGCAAAATCAGGAATGATATTTCGCATAAGAGCCAATATCCAAGCAAGAGTAAGTACTAATTTGCCCAAACCAAACCACCTTAAAATTCTTCTGTTGTCGCTAGTCGCATACGAAAAGGAAAAACTAAAAATAAGTACGCAGGTAAATAAATTGCCCCAAAAGTAAAGTAGGAATATAGTTTTTGGATCTACCGGTAAGAGTTCGAACATTTACAGGGATTTTACTTTTTAAAAATCGATTTTACAAATATACAAATTAAGTAAATATTAAAGTCAGCGATGGCGCTACAAGACAGGCGTTAAGGAACATTTAACAGTTTATTTTCTTCGAAATGTGTTCCATTATCTGTTTTTAAAATCAACTGCAGTTTATGTTTAAATTAGCTTGATTTATTTTTGACTTTAATTTCTTCTTAAAATTGTAAAAAAAGCAAAATAAAAAGAAAGAATTAAATTACATGTTGAATGATTTCTTACTTTTGTATAAAGTACCAAAAAACTCTTCGTTATGCCATTAATTGAACAATCAGAATACAATTCTCCTTCTATTATTCATCGTAATAGGCATGTTTCCACCATTTATGCCGCATTGGTAAAAAGATTTGAAGTTCCTGGGTACACTAGGGAAAAGAAGGAATTAAGCGATGGAGATTTTATCAATATTGATTATATTTTAAATGACCCGAAGAAGGCGGTTATTTTGTGCCACGGCTTAGAGGGCGATTCGAGAAGAACTTACAATAATAGCTGTGCAACTTACTTTCATGAAAAAGGATTTTCTGTTTTTGCTTGGAACAATCGTACTTGTGGCGGAGAAATGAATCGTCTTCCAAGATTGTACCATCATGGTGCCGTTGATGATTTGGATGAAGTGGTGCAGTTTGTTTTGCAAAAAAGATTTGAAGATATTTATTTGATCGGATATTCTATGGGAGGCGTTCAGCTGTTGAATTATTTAGGCTGGACAAAAATAGACGAACGCATAAAAGCTGCCGTTTCTATTTCGGTGCCTACACATATTGCAACAAGTGCAGAAGTGCTTAAACAAGGTTTTAATAGAGTTTATCTAAAGAATTTTACTATTGATATTAAAAAGAAACTGAAATATAAAGCAGCTCAATTTCCGGATTTTATAAATAGTGATCAAATTGATAAAATAACCTCTTTTGATGAAGTAGATCAGTATTTTACAGCGCCGTTACATGGTTTTGCAAGCAAAGACGATTATTATGATCGTGTTTCTCCAGAGTTTTCTCTTAAAGATATTACAACGCCAGTTTTAATCATTAATTCGCTTGACGACCCATTTTTAGGAGAAAGATGCTATCCAAGAACTATTGCCAAAAATAGTGCATTTGTTTATTTGGAAACTCCAAAATATGGTGGGCATTGTGCTTTTCCTCTTCGCGATTCAATGTATTCTTATGCTGAGAAAAGAGCTTTTGGTTTTTTTGAATCTTTCAAGTTTAACGATACTTCGAGTATAGGAAAATCTTAATTAACGACTAGTGTTTTATTCGTCGCCAGAGTTTTCAATCTCTGAGGGCATTTTTTTTCTAATGCTCGTACTGAGATAAAAAAACAATCTAATGGTATGATTCATATCATATTGGTAACCTGAATATTTTTGCTGATAAACATTCATATAACCAAAATCACAACTCCATTTTGGATTTATATTTTTTTTTATTCCGATAAAAAAGCGGTTTTGATCCATTGTGTTATAAACCACTTCTTCTCCAAAATGCAAGAGAATTTCATCTGAAAGAACCATCGATGGCCAAGATTTTTTATCTGAAATTCGAAAAGTAAAACTCATCAAATAGCGAATTCTATTGGTAAAACGCCAATCTCCGCTAGGTTTATCATCTACCATTTTTTCCTGCCAGCGCTGCTCATTTCGCAAACGTTGCAAAATACTCACATTTCCAACTTTTGAATTTAATTGTGCTTGCTGGTAAATCCTGTTTTCATCTGCGAAAGTGCTCCAATCCGGATTTGAAGGAGCCAGCCACATATGAGCGTAACCTGCATTTATTGAAACATTTGAATTTGGAATATAGCTGATACCGCCTCGTATAAAATAAAAACTCGGATCGGATACAAAATCGTTTCGTCTGATATGAAAGTCACCAATAACGCCCCAATGATCTGCAAATTTGGTAACTGTATTTATTGAAACCCAAGTCTGAAGCTGATGGTTGATTTCTTTTTTTTGATCAGCTTGCCCAAATACTGTCAGAGGAAACACGAAAAGAAGAATTCCGATAAAATTGTTTTTCATACCGTACGATAGAAATTAGTTAAAGTAAATTTCTTTTGAGGCTCTTTCAGCGCAGTCCTTGCATTAAAAAGTTTATATTCCACAATATTATACTTTGGTTTTATTTTAGCACTTATTGTCTTAAAATCTTAAAAAATATAAGGTATTGTTGTTTAGTATGTTATCAAAAATACAATAAAACTACATTATAAATGAAATATGCAAAAAGTATATTATAAGTTTAGAAAAAATAACTTGAGAGAAGGCAGTAGATTTGTTAAAAAAGAAAGTTATTTTACTGTTTGTTAAACACTTATGTGTTTCGATTGTTTTCGCTGCTCCTATAAGTTAAAAAAAAATATTTAAGTAATAATTAAAATACTACTTTTGTTTTTTTTAACATGGAAATAATTACATCTTAATGTCCCCAAATAAGTTTATTTTTTTCTTTTTATTATTTATATCGGTATCCTATTCTCAGACTAAAAAACGTCCTACCGTAATGGTCAATGCGAGAGCACAAAAGGATAAAATTTTAGTTCGCTGGGCTATTAATTCTCCAGTCGAATGGCAGAAAGCAAATAAAAAAGGATTTATAATTACAAGATCTACCGTTTTACGAGACGGTGTAGTTTTGCCTAAACCAGAAAAAACGCTTCTTACTGCTAAACCATTAACTCCCGAACCATTAGATTCTTGGATTGATTTTGTTCAGAAAGACAATAATGCCGCTATTATTGCTCAATCTATCTATGGCGAAAGTTTCGAAGTAACGAGTGCAAAAGAAGGTGATTTAGCCAAAATTGTAAATATGGCTGACGAACTGGATCAGCGTTATACTTTTGCTTTGTATGCTGCAGATATGAGTTTTGAAGGTGCTGTAAAAGCGGGTTGGGGTTACGTTGATACGAACGTAAAAGCAAATGAAGTATACGCTTACCAAATTAGTGTTTTTGAAAGTCCACAAGTAAAAGAATCGTCTTATATGATTGGGCTGAGAGACTATACCATTCTTCCCGCTCCAACAGATTTTATGGCAGTTCCAGATGATAGAAAAGTACTGCTTTCTTGGGATTATCAAACTTTCAAAAAGATTTATACTTCTTATATGGTAGAGAAATCCTCGGATGGAATCAATTATACACCAATATCAGGTACGGCACTCGTTAATTTAAATGATAAAGACGAAAATCCGGCTAAAAATATGTATTATGTTGATACGCTGAGTGTAAATGACAAAGTTTATCATTATAGACTACAGGGGATAACTTCGTTTGGAGAAAAAGGAGAATTTACAAAACCGATTACAGCGACGGGTGTTGCGGCTATAGTAACTCCAGCAAGATTAGTAGATTATGCGATTATAAACTCAAATGAAGTTAATCTTGAATGGGATTATCCAAAAGAATCGGAAGGATTTATTAAAGGTTATGAAATTAATTTAGCAAATACTGATAAAGGACCGTACAAAGTTGTTTCTAAACTTATTCCGCCATCTGAGAGAAAACTCAAATTCAAAGACAATCTTTATCCATCTAACTATTTTACAATTTCAGTTGTTGGAAAAAATAATCAAAGATTAACCTCTCAAAGTATGCTGGTACAGCCAGTCGATTCTATCCCCCCAGCTAAACCAATTGGTCTTGAAGGAGTTATTGATAGTCTTGGAACGGTTAGGCTGAAATGGAAACCTAATATGGAAAAGGATTTACGCGGATATAGAATCTTAAAGGCGAATACTGCAGGTGAGGAATTTGTAGATATTTACCATCAATCTTATATCGGTACAGAGTATAAAGATAGCGTAAGCTTAAAAATGACGAATAGCAAAGTTTATTATAGAATTGCTGCAGAAGACATGCGTTACAATGTCTCTGATCCTTCTGATATTTTAGTTTTAGATAAGCCAGATAAAATTCCGCCAGCAGCACCTATTTTTAAAGATTACGATAATAAAGATGGCAAAGTACAATTAAAATGGATACGAAGCTACAGTGAAGATGTTGTCGCTCACAGTTTGAGAAGGAGAGAAAAAGGACAGGAAAAATGGCTGGAAATAAAGCAAATAAACGACACTATTCAGGAATTTACAGATGATAGAGTTGAGAATAAGAAGACTTATCAATATGCTATTCTGGCTAAAGATAAAAGCAACCTTTGGTCATCATTAGACCATTCTGTTGTAACAGTTAGTGTTTTAAACTTTACACCAGTAAAAGTCATTACATTTTTGCAGGGAACAGCAGACAGAGAAAACAAAAAAATTCTACTCTCTTGGGATTATGCAAAAAACAAAGGCAAAGTTTTAGGCCTTAGTATTTATAAAAATGAAAAGGGATTGCCGCCAACTTTATGGAAAGAATTAAACGGCACTGTTTTCACTTTAGAAGATAAAAATTTAAAAATTAATAAGGAATACGAGTACCATCTGGTTCCAAATCTAGAAAGCGATAGTCCAGCAAAAGCAGAGACATTAACGGTTATTTATTAAGCCTATGAAGAAATTTTACTTATTTGTTGTTTTATTGGTTTGCGGATTAGGGTATGCTCAGGTAAATTTGACTGCTCAATCTTATTATAAATTATCTATTATTGGTGAAGTAGGAGCTGGTGGAGCGGGTAGTTGTGGTAATTTTAGAGGATTGCAATGGATTTCTTCGGAGTTTCAGGTAAATGCAAGAATATTAAATCATTTTGGTACTTATAAAAGTAATAGCCAAAATTATGTAAACCAAGCTATAAATTATGATAATATACTTTACTATGAAAATGATCCAATTGTAAAACTACATTTTGGAACTGTAAATAGGAGAGGTAATTCAAATTGTTCTGCATATTATAATAGTGGTAATCCAGAAGTTTCAAGAGATTTTTCAAGAGTTTATAACTTTACAGAATTTGAAAATATTGATGCTGGCGATCGACAAATTGACGGTGAAGTTACCATAACATCTAGACCAATTATCAATTTAATAAATCCAGATACTAATAATAATATAATAGGTACTGAAAGTTCAATTAAAGTGCCTGCGACTGATAATGTAAGGAGTGAATTTTTCAATTGGATGTATCATATCGAAGGAGAGCAAACACGAATTCGAATTGGTTTGAGATGGGTATACATTGATACATGGAGGAGTTTACCAGCAAGTTATCTAGGAAAAAATTTCTTAGACATTAAGTGTAAAGATTTTTTACCTATTCAAGCAGTTGGTAAAAAAATCACTCTAAGAGCAAATGCTTATAGTACAGGTGTTGAATTGCTTTATGCCAAATCAGCACCACATATTGATGGAGTAAACCCTCTTCAGACAAATTGTTTTAATTCGAAAGACGGTAGAGCAATATTGAAGTTTAGCTCAAAATTAGCTACAGGCGAATCTTTAAGAATTTCGGTTTTGCAACTAACTGATGAAGGGATACCAATGAGTGAGGTTTATTCTACAAAAGAAAATGAGACAGTTGTAATTGGAGATGATTTAACATACGAAATTCCGTATGATTTCGCAAAAGGTAATTATCGTGTATCATTAATAGGCTGGTACAAAGAGCCAAATAAACTTGGAGCAAATACCTATGTTTTGGATCCAAAGCATAAAATTGAATTTAAAATAACTTCTCCAACTCCTGTTGATTTTACTATTACGAAGAGAAATGACATTAACTGTTATCTGGGTAGTGATGGAGCCATTAACGTTAGTGCTACTGGAGGAATTGAAAACGGAATCTATCAATATTCTTTAAACAAAGGAGCTTCTTGGAATACTTTCGGAAATGGAGGTAATACTACTATTGAAAGCCTTGGATTAGGGATGTATTTTGTTCAAGTTAGAAAATTAAGAAACGATAAAGATACTGTTGGATGTATAGCAGAAAAAACAGTTGGCAATCCAAAAGAATTATCTGAAGAAATCAAACAGCCTGCTGGACCACTAGTTTTGTCGAGCCCCATTATTCTCTATCATCCAACATTTTTTGAAGCAGCGAATGGAAGCGTTATTGCTTCAATAACAGGCGGAAGCTTAATCAATAATAATAGTTACTCTTACGAATGGAGAAATGAAAAAGGAGATTTGATAGATGCAAGTAAATCAAAGGGGAGTTTCTTTGATGGCATTTATACCATTACGTTAAGTAATATTCCTGAAGGGACATATTCTTTGAAAGTGACAGATAAATTTAATTGTGAATTAAAATTAAAAGATGTTGCTGTTTTAGATGATCCAGAACCAATTGAAATAAAACTAAAAGTTAGACGAGATATTTCTTGTAATTCGGCAAACCTTGGTGATAAAGGAGTTGAAAAGGATGAATTAGCTTCAGATGGTAGTTTAGTAGCTTTAGTAAAAGGAGGAAAAGTATTCGACAAGGGATTGCCATATATTTTTCATTGGAAAAAATTGGTTTCTAAAGATGTTTGGGAGGACTTGAAGGTAAATGATTCAATAATAAAAGACCTTCCTAAAGGAACTTATTCTATAAATGTACAAGATGCCAACGGAATAATGCGTGGAACTTATACATTAACAGAACAAACTCCAATAGCAGTTGATACTACAATTGTAGAACCTGATGCAATGGAAGTTGTAATTGACTCAACAGATGTTTCTTGTTTTGAAGGTACAAATGGCCGAGCTAAAGCATCTATCAAGAATGGAAAATCTACTTATAAATACACTTGGTACGGGCCAGATCATAATGGAGTTGTAGGTGATGAAATAAAAAATTTAGCTGCTGGAACTTACTATGTAGATGTTGTCGATACTATAAAAGGCTGTTTTGTAAAAGATAGTGTTAAGATAACCGAACCTCTTATAGAGGTAAAGATTGCTTATTCAACAATAAAAACACCTACTTTCTCGGGAGCAAGCAACGGAAAAATTGTAGCTCAAATTACAGGAGGAACAGCATTTGACCCAGCAAAAAATCAAGGAAGATTATATGATTTCGAATGGAGTAATTCAACGAAAGTATTACAAACTGTAACATCCGAAATAATAGATGGAGTTTTTACTTTAACCTTAGATAATCTTCCAGCAGATTTTTATTATTTAACCATCAAGGATAAAAACTATAATGAAGCGGCAAATCAAATCGATAATTGTTCTGTTTTAAGATCAAAAATACAATTAACAGAACCTGATCCTTTGAAAGTGGTTTTTACAATCGTTCAGACTATTTCGTGTAACGCCAAAAATGAGTATGGAAAAAATACAGACATTAATCCAAAAGATAACCAGCGCGACGAATCTCAGGATGGGATTTTAAAAGCGCACGTTACTGGAGGAACAATACTTACGTCGGATAAAAATAAAGGACTTCTGTATTATTTTAGTTGGAAAAAACAGCAAGACGACGGCACTTGGAAAGATTTAGCTGTACAAGATTCTATCATCTCAAACCTTTCTTACGGGAAATATGCACTTAATGTTAGAGATAGTAACGATATAATTTTAGGGACATATACCAATGGAAATTGGATTGCAAAAGATTCTATTCAATTAATGGATCAGCCTCCAGTATTATCTGTAAGAATTGATAAAGGAGATGTTTTTTGTTATGATGGGAACGATGGATGGGCAACTGCAATTGCAGAAGGAGGAAGCGGAGGTTACACTTACGTATGGTCTAATGAAGTTGAATCAGATCAGAATACTATTTTAAAGAAAGGAAATTATTGGGTAATCGCAACAGATAAAAAAGGCTGTTCTGCCTATGCCGAGATTTTTATTGATGGACCTGATGCACCGCTTTCTATTAAATATACTGAGGTTTTAAATCCTAGTTTCTACAAAGCGACAAATGGAAAAATTGTTGTAGAAGTAACGGGTGGGACAATAGCAGCAGATAACACTTATTGGTTTGAATGGAAAAACAATAAAGGAGTAGTGCAAACTACCACGACAACGAGTTTTAGCAATGGTGTTTATACAATAACCTTAAACGGACTTCCAGAAGAAACCTATAGTTTAACAGTTCGCGATGCTAATTACAATGCAGCAACATATAAAACAAGCTGTACAGTAGCAAATTCTGTGACGGAATTAGATGATCCAGATCCGCTTGAAGTTACTTTTGAGGTTATTCGTACTATTTCTTGTAATGTAAGCAACGAATTTGGAAATGAGACAGATGCTGCTCCTCAAGATAATCAAAGAGATGAATCGCAGGACGGAATTTTAAAAGCGTATGTAACAGGAGGGATTCAGCTTGCAAGAGAAAAAAATAACGGATTGCCTTATTTCTATACTTGGAAGAAAAAACAAGCCAACGGTACTTGGGCTCTTTGGAACAACATAGGAGATACAGCTGAATATCTTTCAGAAGGAAATTACGCTTTAAATATTGAAGATGCCAACGGAATAAAACTGGGAACTTATGTAAATAATGTTTTAGTTAAAGAAGTTGATGTTGAGAAGTATATTCCGCAGCCTGATCCATTGAAATTGACTTTTACTAAGTTTGATGTGGGCTGTACAACTGGTGATGATGGTTTGGCAGAAGCGCATGTAACAGGAGGAACAGCACCTTATACGTATGAGTGGACAAACGGAGAAACAACTCCTAAAATAGAAAACATTACAACAAATAATTATTTTGTAAAAGTGACAGATGCAAAAGGTTGTATGGTGCAGGGAAGTATTTTCGTAGGAGATCCTAATGGAATATTAACTACTGAAACTGTCAAAAATCCTATTTGTTATCAAGGAAACGATGGATCGATTGAACTTAATGTTGCAGGCGGTAATTTGCCATATTCTTATTTATGGAATACTGGAGCGGTTACCAAAGATTTGAATAATCTTTCTGCTGGAAATTATGAAGTTACCATTACTTGCCCAGATTGTTGTGTTTACAAAAAGAGATTTGTTTTAAAAGATCCAGAAGCTGTTATTGTTAACGTTGGTCCAGATAGAACTTTATGTAGTGACCAAAGTCTAGATGTAGATGCTACAAATAAAGATCCACAGGCAAAATACAGTTGGACATCTACAAACGGATTCACTTCAAATGAAGCAAAAATCAATGTATCAAAAGCAGGAACTTATCATGTAAAAGTGACTACAGCTTTAGGATGTATCGGCGAAGACGAAATTGTGGTAAAAACAAGTCAGATGGCAATTAGCGCAGAATTTTTATTGAGTTCTCAAGCTTATTTAGACGAGGAAGTAATTTTGGTTAATACAAGTAATCCTTTTGGTGAAAGTACAGACTGGGTTATTCCAAGCGGAGTAAAAGTTGTAGAGCAAAAAGAAAAATACATCACTTTGAAGTTTGATGCAACCGGAGTTTATTCAATTGGTTTGAAGCAGACACAAGGAGAATGTTATGCTGTTTTTACCAAAAACATTATGGTAGAAAAACGCGGCACATTGCCAAATACTGAAACAGCATCGCAATTTATTACAGATTTTATTGTAACCCCAAATCCGAGCAATGGTAATTTTAAAGCAATTGTAAATTTAGAAAACATCAGTGCGATAAATTTAAGATTGTTCTCTTCTTCTGGACAAAATACGATGATTCAGAAACAAGAATCAGGAAAGAAAAAGTACGAAGTAGATTTTAATACTTCATTACAATCTGGAGTATACATAGTCGTATTAGAGACGGGACAACAAACATTGGTTAAAAAAATTATCATCAATTAAAAAATGAAGAACCTTTTCAATAACATATATTTCTTTGTTCTAATTCTGTTTTTTAATGCAGTTGGATATGCGCAATTATATCCAGTTCAATTAACGCCAGTTTTTAATAGTCCATACAGCGTCAAAATATCCGACTACGCGACAAGCATGGATACTAAGATGCAATTGCTGATTAACCCAACCGATATTTCAATATCGCAAAGAAGAGTACGCTTAAAAATGTATATTCAAGGTAACGGACTAAATATCCAAACCTCTGATTATGCACAGGAACAAAGACCAATATATATAAATGGAGGGGAACTTCAAACTTTAACAAATGTCGATATTGCATCGCTTTTTAGGTTAGAAAACTTGCAAGGACTCACTCCAGCGCAGTATGCGAATCCGCTGCCAGAAGGGATGTATAATTTTTGCTTTGAGATGTATGATTTTGTAACCAACCAAAAAATATCTCAAAAAAGTTGCGCTAATTTATATTTGATATTAAATGATCCGCCATTATTAAATACGCCACAGAAAAACGAACAAATTGCTGCGACAGAGTTTCCTAATATTTTATTTACTTGGACACCGCGTCAGATTAACGCAACAAACATATCGTATAAATTTGAACTAAAACAGCTTTTAGATCTAACATTAGATCCACAAATTGGGTTTCAAATGTCACCGACTTTATACGAAGAAACTTTATATGGCACGGCTATTCTGTACAATTTGAGTATGCCGATACTTACTCCAGGTTTGCGTTACGCATGGAGAGTGCGAGCAATTTCAACAACTGGACTTTCAGAAAATGCTATTTTCAAAAATGATGGCTATAGCGAAATATATTCGTTTAAATACACTCCATCTTGTGCTGCACCAACATTTTTATTAAGCGAATCTCAAAACTCAAAAAGTGTAAAAATTACTTGGGAAGGAGCGCCAGAACATACCCGTTATCAAGTACAATATAAAAAACAAGGTGTCCGAAATGCACAATGGTTTTCGTCAAATAGTTTAAACAGACAAAGTTTACTCACCAATTTAGAGCCAGGAGTTACCTACGAATTTAGAGTTGGATCAAGCTGTGATCCAGCAGAAGATGGCGTTCAGTCATTTACCTATTCTAATGTAAGTACTTTCACTACGCCAACAGAAACTAGTAGTGTTCCTGCTTACAATTGTGGTATTGTACCGCAAATCAATATCCAGAACCAAAAACCACTAACCAATCTAATTCAAAGCGAAACGTTTAAGGCTGGCGATTTCCCTGTAACTATTTTAGAATTGCAGGGAGAAAACAGTCCCTACTCAGGTAAAGGATATATTGTTGTGCCTTATTTAGGAGATACTAAGATAGCGGTTGAGTTTAAAGATATTGTAATAAATACCGACTATCAATTGATAAGTGGTATTGTTGAGACTAGTTATAATCCGCAGTGGGGAAATGTTGGTAACATCAACGAGATTATTGATGACGGAAAATCCGTTGTTGATAAAATACTTGATTTACTAAAGAGAGATGAAGAGCTAGATAATCAAAAATTAGCAGGAACAATTAACGATAAGGAATATGCTGAAGGAAAGAATACAGTATGGCAAGATCTAAATGAGGCAAATTCTCAGTATAAAGAATTAGCAAAAACAGAAAATCTTCCAGATGATTTACAAAAACGCGTGAACAACTTAGACCCGATCTTTGTTGATAATGTGTCAAAAGATGGAGTAGCGACAGGAAATCAAAGTGTAGAAAATAGGAAAGAAATTATAGATGTTTATAAGGATGTTTCTAAATATGTTGATAATAACTGTCAAGATTTAGATAATGGAGAGATTGTCTTAAATGATCCTGAAGATTATAAAATTTATCCAACACCAAGTGGAGATGTAATAATTTTAAAAAATGCAACAAATTTAGATTTAGAATCTGTTTATCCAAATGAGACTTATCCAGATTTAAAAGTAGAAAAAGGAGCATTGGTTGCATTTACATTAGGTCCATATTCCTATAAGGCAAAGTATAAGAAAGAATCTGGTAAATGGCACTTTATGGGTTATTTTGATAAGGAAGGAAAAGAATATTTTGATACTGACACTGATCGCCTTAAGGAATATTTTAAAGATAAAATTGAAAAAGAAGGGGCAGAAAACGCTACTATAGCACTTGTTTTAATTGAAGGTTCTTCACAAGGTTTATTAAGATCTATGCTTACGAGTTTAGGTATAGGAGAAACAGCACTTACAGGAGCAGCATTTGTTAGAGGAGGAGGTTTTGCGATTTTAGGTTATGTTTTAATTAAATTTTTTGGAGGTCCTATAACTGTCAATTTTCATCACGGGGAAGTTTTAGATTTGCCTGATACGGAACCAATTTTAATTAAGAGCACTGATGACGATCAGGGTTATGTTAAAAATCCTCCAATTGGAGTGCCTATTACCATACCTCATGCTTTGCCAAAAGATGAAACAGGAGGAGGTAACTGTCAAGTGTATTGCATTTATAAAATAGAAAAAACAACTAAGCAATTAAGTATTGCAAAATATGGGATGACATGTCAGACAAATTTTAAGAGTGTAGGAAATGAAGATTGTAATCCGCGACCAGAATATCAACGCGTGAGGTTCAATAAAGAAGATCCCGATTTTACTTTCTTTTATACATGGGTAACACCAGTTGAAGTAAGTAAAGAAACGGCTTATATTATTGAACGATCTATGATTGCTCTTTATGTCAGTAATAATCAAGGACAATTACCATCACATCATAAAAGGCCTTGTTTTGTTGTTGGTGATACCTTTGATGATGAATTTAGAAGAACTGAAAAGGCGATTGAATGGATTAAGGAACAAATTTTTAAATATGGAAAATAAAATAGTAAAAGAATTTAGAAATAACACAGATGGCATTCAATCTATATATGTTGCACAAGGATTGGGGTTTATTAGCCGCTTATGTCAAGTGTACGGAAGATTAATGAATGAGAGCGAACCTTTAGTTTTGCCAATGACTACTATTTTGAGATTTGATTTTACCAGTTCTATGAGAAGTAATTGGTTTAATGGTCCTACTTCTTATGGCATATGGTCATTAAATCTTTATATTAATGAGGAAGAATTTGTTAAGCTTGAGGATGATCAAAAAATAAGCTTCGTTTCCGATTTAATTGTAGAATATGTGTGTCGTTTGTTTGATTTGCAAAAAATAGATAAACAAAGGATTTTTGATGCAGAAACTAAAATAAAATCTAATGGTTATTACAGAAAAATTGAAGATTTTAAAAATAGGAACAGAAAGACTATTTGTTGGTATGAAGAACTAGCTGGTTATAGTGAAAATAAATATCGTCTGTGTTACCAAAATAAAGGCGAGGAAGTAAAAAAGATTGATATCTGTACTAAAAAACATTATGATCCAATTCTTTGGAAAAAGCTTGATATAAACGAAATGTTGGCCATTCCTCAATTTTTCACCAATAAAGGATGGAGGAATACAAATGAATTTTCTATGACTTGGGGAAAAGAAGAATACGTATTTTATTTAGATAAAGAAGAAATAGTACTTAATATTCTTGAATAGAAAAAATGAGAAGTTACAATAGTTTAAAACTCCTGCTATCGTGAACATCTTGCTCGTGAACACAAAGTGATATTAAAATAAAAACAAAAATTACCCATGAAAAAAAACATTTTAACCCTAATAATAACGCTAATCAGCATTTGCAGTTTTGCACAAAAAATAAAAATTGACAAGGGAGAAATAAAACTAGATGAAAAAACGGTTGGTTTTGTAGAGGGTAAAAAACCGATTTTTACAATTTTGAGTTTAGATAAAACGTATGCGATTACAGCAGAGTTAAAAAAAGCACCAAATGAGGAATCGTTAGTTTTACCATGGATCGAAATAAAAGATCTCGCTACAGGAAAGATTAACGAAATTGAATTTAAGAATAAAAGCAGAAAATTCAGTGCTTTTAATTATGACCGTAGTATTGTCTATGAATTAATGGACAGAAATATGTTCGGACCAGAAGGTTTAAATAAAGAAGCAATAGACAGTTTTGTTTCTGGTGCTTCAGCAGGTATAGCTGCAAAGCGTTTAGGAGTTCAAGGCGAAGTGGATAATGCGAATAAAATTGCAGACACCTATCAATTAGCGATTGATGATTATGGTACCATTTTTAGCGTTAAGGCACAAAATCAAAACCTAGACGATAAAAGAATTGGGTTTATAAAAATGACTTCACCTTCTTCAAATGGAGATTTAAAATATGAGGTGTTAGATCTTGATAATAATTTAGTTGGAACATGGTTTGCCCGAGGTGGCATGTTCTCTGGGTATGATAAATTATTAAATCAAGAAGTGATTATATTCGACAGGAAAGTTTTCAAAGCAACTTTCGAAAATAGAGGAAATCCAATTGGGTACAAAATGAGCCAAGATATTACGGCAATGAATATCGTGAGAGTGTTGATTGGCAACGGTTACACTTTAGGAAGTAAATACAATACAGGAAAATAATTATAGAAATAGATAAAAGAAATGAAAAACAAAATTTTAGCAATTGCTTTATTGCAATTTTTATTGATATTAGGTAGCTGTAGCTCGGATTCTGATAACTCTTCAACTCCTGAACCACCAGTTGTGGTGGTAAAAACACCAAAATTAACATCATACTCTAAAAACGCTGGCGAAGTTGGTGAAACAATTACAATAAATGGAGAAAACTTTCCTGACAAGGTTACTGACGTTAAAATAACTTTTGATGGATTGGACGCAACAATTGTTTCGACTTCAGCTACCGAAATTAAGTTTGTTTTGCCACAAACTGAAAAAATAGTACCAAAGATTATTTTAACAATCTTAAATAAAGAGGTCTATAATGAGATTACGAATGGTTATGGTGGAAATATTGCTGTTTTTCCAGCTCATTCGCTTACAAATTGGGTAACGCAGCAAAACACGTTAAAAGAAGATGGTGGAATACCACGCATTATGGTTCTTAATGATAAAGTAATTTATGTAAATTCAGATATAACCGGGGCTCGAGTTTATAGAACATTAGATGGTGGAGTTACCTGGAATCAATGGGCAGTTAATGGTTTTAGTGCTGGTTTCTATGCAACTAAAAATGATGAAGGATGGTCTCACACAGGTTTTGGAATATCAAAAATTGCAAAAGGAGGTTATTTAGGAATTGACACATTTGCAAATTTTGGAGGAAAGGAGGTTCAGACTTCGTATTGTTTATATGTTGATGATAATATGACAAATGGAACTATAGTTACACAATTTGGCGATGTTTTCATAACTTCTAATGGTGTTGACTTTACACAAGTTTATGATGCACATTTAAACGATGTAGGTTATGATCAAGGAGCTGTCAATAAATCTGTAGAAATTGATAATGATCATATCTGGATAGCTGGACAAAAAACGATAAAAACAGTAAGATATCCATTTGTTTTGTTTAAAAGCAACGAAACAGACGGTTGGAAAGAGCACTATTTGGAGAATGAACCAAATTCGAATGTAAACGAAATATCTTTTGCTGATAAAACAAACGGTTTTCTTTTAATTAAAGGAACAACTTCTACAACCTTTTACAAAACTACAGATGGTGGCGATACTTGGGCTAAAGTTTATACGGGAGAAAAATTCACAAAATTCACATTTAAAGATGCAAATACAGGTTGGGCTGTTTTAGAAAATAAAATTTACAAAACGGTAGATGGAGCAAAAACATGGACTCTTGATTACACAAATAGTCAAGCTATAAGATCAATTGGCTATAAAGATAATATCGTGTGGGCTATTTCTACGGATAAAATCATCAAACGTTACTTGTAATTTTTAAAGAATAGAAGATTCTATAATAAAGAAAAACACTGAAGTTTTTTAATAACTGCAGTGTTTTAAAATGTACTGAATGAAAAAAACTTTACTCTTATTTTTACTTTTTATTATTACTTCTTGTTATCAAGAAACTGCTATAGCCATAGAAGGTGAATTTACCACTTCGTATGTCGATCAGGATGAATCAATACCCGTTGTTATTAAAATTGATAATAAAATAACGGGTGCAGATACGTATGAATGGACATTTGAAGGAGGAAATCCGTCTGTTTCAAACTCTAAAAATCCTGGCGAGATTTTATACAGTAAGCAGGGAACTTATACCATTAAATTAATAGCAAAAAATGTAGATGGCGAGAGCAGAGAATTCACTAAGACGGTTGAAATAAAAGACGGAATCAATATTGAGTTTTCTCATGAAATCGTAAATAGTAATTATTCTCCTGTTGAGGTAGTTTTAAAGAATTCAACGATTGGAGAAGGTTTAACTTTTAAGTGGGAATTTCAAGATGGTTCACCAGCTTCTTTTACTGGAAAAACACCGCCAAATGTTGTGTTTACAACTCCTGGAGAACACACCATAACGTTGACTGTGTCGAATGGTTTCGAATCTGAAAAACAGACTAAGACCATTACAGTTAATCCATATTTGGTGAGTTTGTTTACGTACGAGCCAAAATTTGAAGATGATGATTATGAAGCTCCTGTAACGATTGATTTTACCAACAAATCAATTAGTGCTACAAGTTATAAATGGACATTTGAAGGAGGAAATCCAGCTGTTTCGACAGATGAGAATCCTACAGTTGTTTTTACAAGCGCAGGAACTCATGAAGTTACTTTGGAAGCTTTTAATGATAAAACAAGTCAAGTTTTCAAATCGACAATTACAGTTCTTCCAGATACAAATCTGAGAACATTTGCAAATGTCAAATTAGGAATTAATACAGGGCATAACGGGAATAATATTGGTGCAATGTTCTCGACAGTTACGCGCGAAGTTTATAAAGCAAACGAAATTAACGATCAGAATAGCAGTTTAATAGATATTGTATTTCAAGGGCTAAACAGCAATTTTACATACAACAGATTCATTTCTCCAGATCAGGCGAATAACTATGGATTTTTAGCAATAAAAAATGCACAGAGTACCATTTTCGTAAACTCTCAAAATTTGTGCAATTGCGGTTTAAACTTTACCGAAGCGCAATTTGATAGTATGGTAAATGATACGCCGATAAAATCACTAAACATAAGTTATACCGCTGGAGGAGCACAGGAATTTGGTTTTACCTATCCGAGAATCATTTTATTTAAAACACAAGACGGCAGAAAAGGAGCCATTAAAATCAAAGAAATGGTAAAGAACGGTTCAAGTTCTTACATTTTATGCGATATCAAAGTTCAAAAACAATAACCAATAAATGAAGATAAAAAAGAATAAAATCTTGTTTTGGTTCTGTATTGTTTTTGCCTGTTGTTTTTGCAGGAAAGGATATGCGCAGGATGTAGATTTGCAGAATTTTTATAAACCTAATTTTAAGGTAACTGGTAATATTAATGCCAATATGATGTATTACAATTCTAATATTGAAAATTCGCGTGAACCTTTCACGTATCTATTTTCTGGGAGCTTGAACATCAGTGCTTTTAATTTTAGCGTTCCGTTATTTTATAGTTTTACGAATCAGGGAGAAAATTTAGGCTATACCGCTCCATTTGATTTTAACAGATTAAGCATTATGCCCAAATATAAATGGGTAAAAGCCTATATAGGGAACGTGAGCATGACATTTTCGCCATACACATTAAGCGGTTATCCGTTTAAAGGAGTCGGATTGGAACTTACTCCTAATGGACCATTTAAAGTAGCTTTAATGGGAGGACAATTGCTTAAAGCAGTTTCTGAAGAAAATGCGATGGGAGGAATTCCTGTATACCAGCGTTTTGGTTATGGCGCAAAAGTTGGTTTTGAGAAAGCGCAATATAAATTGGGTTGGATTGGTTTTTATGCCAAAGACGATGCTAACTCATTAAATATGATCACTGATAAAGGAGTTACGCCAAAAGAGAACTTTGTAAACAGTTTAATTTTTAGTACTTCGGTTGTTAAGAATTTAAATTTAAATGTAGAGTACGCTTTGTCTGTGTTAACAGACGATACGAGAAGTGAAAGACTTTCTGGCGGAGGTTTTAGAGATAGAATATTTTCTAGTAAAGAAAGTACAAGTTATATGAATGCCTTCAATGTTAATTTCGATTACAATATTCAAAAAAGTACTGTCGGATTAACTTACGAACGCATTGATCCTAATTACAATACTCTTGGAGCACTATATTTTAATAATGATTTAGAAAACATCGCGTTGCGTTTTGCGAGACCTTTTTATCATGATAAAATTACAGTTTCAACCAGTTTAGGATTTCAAAAAGACGATTTGGATAAAGTTAAAAAGCAAGATACGAAACGTGTCGTTGGTTCTATTAATATGAATTATAGAGTTACAGATCAAATAAACGTTACGGGTAGTTATTCTAATTTTTCTACGTATACGAACAAAAAATTAGATCAGTTCGAACTTATAAACAATCCTAATGTGGTGCAGGCAGATACTTTAGATTACAGACAATTGTCTCAAAATGCCAATGTAAATATGTCTTATGCTTTCGGAAAAAAAAGAAATCAAAATTTGAATTTCAATTATAGTATCGCGGGTCAGGCAAATGAACAAGGGGGAGTAATTAGGAAAGGTCAGGCGAGTACGGTTCAAAATTATAATTTGGCGCATACGGTTACTTTTCTTGCAACGAAAGTGTCCTTAAACAGCTCATTGAATTATACCAAAAACGAAGTAAGCAGAAATAATAATTCTTCTACAGGAGCCTCAGTTGGAGCTTCAAAAAAACTATTCAAAGACAAGCTAAATACAAATCTTGGTTTTCTATATAATAATTCGCAAGGAAATATGAATTCGAGTTCTGTATTTGGAGTTAAGTTTAACAATAGCTATGTAATGTTTCAGCGACACAATTTTGGTTTAAACGTTATTTCAATGTTTAGAAGCAGTACCAATACAAATAAGTTTAACGATTTAACAGCTACTTTAAATTATACTTGTTCGCTTGATAAAATCAAATTGCCAGAAAAGAAAGCGCCTAAAAAAGAAAAAGAAACAGTTTCAAATCCTGTCCTAAAAATAAATCATAAAGACAAGACCTACGAAGGAACGAGGGATGAAATTATAAAACAGCTTCAAGAAATGCAGTCAGCACTTCGTCCAATGCCTAAAGATGATTCGGATGAATTAGAGCATCTGTTAACGCTTACTACTTTGACTCCAGATGATGACAGCTTCAAAGAAAAAGCTTTGAATTATTTAAAAGCGTATGATTTAAATAATGACATCTTAAACAAATACGACAATTATATTCATGAAACTGTAAAAAGTTTAAGAGAAGAAATGGCTCGTAAAGATGAAGGATATGAGAATGATTATGTGATGGCTTTAGGAAGAGTAAATAAACATAAGATGCACGGTGTAGATGAAAAAGATGTGACAGACAAAGTAAGCTATAATTCTTATTTAAAACTTGTAGATCGAAAAAATAAAAAGTTACAGCCTTTATTAGTGCACCGATGGATGATTAATGAGATTGGCATACTTTCAAATACACCTGTCGATCAAATCCATCAAAATGAAAACCTTTCTGCTTTCAATAAAGAAGAACTAGGCGATTTCTTTAAAATGATGAAGAATAAAAAAACAGATGCAGAAGTAATTGAAGAAATAAAAATCAAATTAATTCCATTCTATCATGATTTGGCACTGAAAAATGTTAATGGTCAAGAGGTTGATTTTAAGTTTTTAAAGAATAATTAATAGAAACAAACTCTTTTGCAGTAAAAGAGAGTAAAATATAAAAGAAGTCGGTATGCTCTATTTTTCAAAAAAACAGAATGATTTGCTTATGAAAAAAAATTACAAAATACATTTTGCGGCATTGCTTATTATGCTTTCAGTTGTCTTTTCTTATGGGCAGGATATTGCACCTCCAAAAGAATTAAGTGCCGCTTCGAGTTCAATCCAAAAGATTGAAGCCGCTGATCGTTGGGTAGATAAATT
Source organism: Flavobacterium sp. B167r (assembly GCF_056824315.1). Taxonomy (NCBI): domain Bacteria; kingdom Pseudomonadati; phylum Bacteroidota; class Flavobacteriia; order Flavobacteriales; family Flavobacteriaceae; genus Flavobacterium; species Flavobacterium sp. B167r. The sequence continues at coordinate 4,729,613 of NZ_CP124859.1, read as the reverse complement.
TTCGAACGAAGATTTGGTAGAGTTGCCAATTGGTATTAGAAAAACCATAAGTAATGTTCAATATTCTATTGGAGTTACAAAAGCTACTTTTACGCCAGAATACACCACTTTGACAGTTTTCTGTCGAGTGGATATTCCGCAGAAAGATAAAAACGGGCAGCCGATGCAGCTTTTCTTTGGTGCAAATAATGTTAAATTATCACATCAAGGAGGTATTATAGGCGAAGCGAAATTAGTATTATTAGGCAATGTTGATATTCCTTTTAGCGACAATAAGTGGCAGGTATCTTTGTATGGCGGTTTTGATATGGCAACGGGTAATGTAAACGATGACTTAACTTATGTTACAATTGACTGCGATGGTTTTAAAGAAATGAAAATTTCAGGAGCAGTTGAGTTTTCGAAAGATTTAATACTTCCAATTGATCCGACAACCAAAACGGTCGACGAGAAAAAAGCAACAGTTCCTAAAACTTATTATAACGGAAAAACAGCTCAGATTCCTAATCGGGTTAGAGGTGAGTTTAATTTCTTAGCAAGCAGCTGGAATGATATTTTGGTCAACGTAACGCTGCAGCCTTTTGTTATGAAAGATAAGCGTAATGGAAAAGATTTTGAAGGTAATTTTCAGTTCTTAGTCAGTAATGCGGTTTTAGATTTAAGTGATTTAAGAAATAATCCTACTGTAGTTTTTCCTGAGTATTATACAAAAAATGCACTTTTAGTACCTAGTCAGGAAGCATGGAAAGGTGTATTTGTCCAGACTTTTGATGTAGGTTTGCCAAAGGAATTTCAAACCACAGATACAGCTTCAAATAAAGAAAGAATTCATGTAGGCGCTCAAAATCTTATTATTGACAAGTTTGGAGTTTCGGGAACCTTTTATGCAGATAATGTTTTCCCATTAGATCGTGGTATAACCAGTCAAGAAAAATCATGGGCTTATTCTTTAGACCATATTGATGTAACGATTGCGGCCAATACTTTTATAAAAGCAAACTTAAAAGGTCAGATTCTTTTGCCAATTAGTAAAGTTGCGCAAGAGAAAAAAGAAAAACCTGTAACCACTGCACCTGCAACCACTTCGCCTGCAACTCCTGCAAGTGGCGCAAAACCTGAAAAAGCTCCACAAACGAATAGAGCGGGATTGGAGTATACTGGTTTTATATCGATGCAAGAGCAGCAGCTGGTAGTAGTTACAAAAGATTCAATCGCTTTTGATATTTGGAAAGCTAGGGCATTGCTACTGCCTAACAGTTCTATTGAATTGAAACTATTAAATGGAAAATTTTTGCCTAAAGCAAATTTGAACGGATCAGTTTCTTTTGGAACCAATAAAGGAGCGACAGATGACAACGATGTAGAAGGGAAAAAGACAGTCGATTTTAAAGGAATTTCTTTTGAAAACCTGCAATTGCAGACTGTTTTACCAATTATTTCAGTTCGAAATATGGGGTATAAAGGTATGGTCACCTTTGGAAATTTCCCTGTTTCGATTGGTAATATAAATGTAGCTATTAATGGAGATGATTCGAGAATTGATTTTGATCTAGGAATCAATTTGATGGATGAAAATAGCGGAGCCGGAGCTACAGCACGAATTGGGATCTTAGGCAAAATGGTTGATGACGGGTATAGGCAACGCAGCAAGTATAACGGATTGGATGTTTCGGCGATAAGCGTAAATTGTAAGTTCAGCGGACTTACCATTAACGGAAGTCTTATCCTGATGGAAAAAGATCCTGTCTACGGTAACGGATTCAATGCAGATCTGGAAGTTGACGTTGCAGAGGTAGTTAATGTAAAAGCAAAGGCTATTTTTGGACGCACAAGTTTTAGATATTGGTATTTTGATGCATCTGTAAAAATTCATGCCACACCTGCGCCTTTTATGATTAATGGTTTTGCGGGTGGTGCCTACTATAAAATGCGTCGAAATGAGGATATATCCATTAGTGAATTTTCTCCTTCAGGGCTAAGTTACCGACCAGACGAAAAAATAAATTTAGGGGTTAAAGCTTTAATTTATTTTTATGTTGGCTCTGAGAAAGTTTGTAATGGTGAAGCTGGATTTGAAATAGCTTTTAACTCAAAAGGAGGAGTAAACAGGTTGGCAATTTTTGGTAAAGCAAAAGTTATGGCCGAGATTGAAGGATTGGGAGACATGGTTTCTTTAGTGCAAAAGGTTAAATCTAATTTGACTGCTAAGAAAAGTCTTTTTAACATGAGTACAAGCGAAATGATTGGGTCTTTTGTGAATACCTTTCTCCCGAAAGCAAAAGAAGCTATACCAGATCCTTTGACAGATGCAGTTGGAATAAAAATGGCATCTGCTATAGAATTTGATTTTCAAAATCATTCGATGCATGGTACAATGGATGTATATATCAATACGCCAGGTAATTTTCTTTCTGGAATTGGAGAAGGTGGAAGAGCAGGTTGGGGAGTCTTCCATAAAGATCCAAAAGATTGGTATATGTACATGGGGACACCAGATGATCGATGCGGAATTAAAATAGGAATAGCTGGAATGTTCTTAAAAACCACTAGTTATTTTATGGCAGGAACATTACTTCCAGGAAGTCCACCGCCACCAGCAAAAGTAGCTAATATTTTAGGTGTCGATTTAAAAGAACTAGACTATATGCGTGATGAAAATGCATTGGCAAATGGAGGAGGTTTGGCCTTTGGAGCAAGTCTAGATTTTGATACAGGAGATTTAAGTTTCTTGCTTTTTTACGCACGTTTTGAAGCAGGAATGGGATTCGATATTATGCTTAAAGATTATCAAGAAGCTAGATGTTCAAACACTGGAAAAACTGTGGGAATAAATGGCTGGTACGCTAATGGACAATCTTACGCTTACCTTCAGGGCGAACTTGGAATTAGGGTTAAATTGGCTTTCTTAAAATTAAAAGTGCCTATCATTTCTGGTGGAGCCGCTGTTTTATTGCAGGCCAAATTGCCAAATCCAGTTTGGATGAGAGGATATATGGCCGGAAACATGAATATCTTAGGAGGTTTGATTAAAGGAAAATTCAGGTTTAAATTTGAAATCGGCGAAGAATGTCAATTTGAAAATGGATCACCGCTTGGAGGAATTAAATTGATCACCGATGTGACTCCAAAACAAAGCTCGACCGATATAGATGTTTTTGCTGTGCCACAAGCCGCGTTTTCAATGAAAGTTAATGAAGCTTTTGTAGTTCCTGAAGACTCGGGTGATGTGACTTATAAAATAATATTAGAAAAGTTCAAAGTATTTGATGGAACAAAAGAAATTCCGGGAGTTTTTGAATGGGGAAGTATGAAAGACAGAGTTAATTTTGTTTCGACAGATATTCTTCCTCCTCATAAAGAATTGAAAGTTCAAGTTGAGGTTAGTTTCCAAAAAATGGTAAATGGCGCATTCCAGCCTATAAAAGTAGACGGAAAAGTAGCTACAGAATATGAGGAAAGAATATTTACAACAGGGGGCGCACCAAACCATATTCCGCTTACTAATATTAAATATTCGTATCCAATTGTAGATCAAAAGTATTTCCTTGAAGAAGAGTATCCAAAAGGATACATTCAGCTTAAGCGTGGTCAGGATTATTTGTTTGAAGACGCAAGTTGGGAGACTAGCATCAAGGTAGATCAAGATGGAACTTCGAACTCAAAAGCTATAGCATTTAATTATGATACGACTTCAAATGAAGTATATTATAACTTGCCAAATATTGATCAGGACAAGAAGTACAACTTCTCAATCGTTAGTAATTTAAAACAAAATGGATCGAAGTCTACAGCATCATCTACTAAAACAAGTACAATTGATAATGACGGTAATGATATTCAAATAAAAGAAAATCAAGCCGATGCTTTGTCTAAAGCAGAAGGAAGCATTGATCGTTTAAATTATTCATTCAATACAAGTAAATACAAGACCTTTGCATCTAAGATGAATGCAATCAGTACTCAAAACTATAATTTTGGAGTTCTATATTCAGATGTCATTTATTTGACAAACACTATTTCAAGTCAAGAAGCCTTTGATTTAGTTGAGCTTAGAGGGGTAACTTATAGTGATAATAAACCTGTAATAATAGCAGAATCTAAATTAAATGATCAATATTACGGAACAGACATTTATCCTTATTTGTATAAAGATTATCCTTTAAACGGTACTTTCTCTATTACGAATAGAGATACTAGCGAGTTAGGAGTTATTCCTGCAAAAGCAATTCCGTTAAATGCCTACTATATGACCAGTTTAGAAAATGATGTTAATCAATCTTGGATGAGGGGTAATTTCCCTTTTAAATACAATATGCCGTTACTTTACAAAGAGGATTGGGTAGATTTGAATAACCAAATAGTTAATTCACACGTTAATGGAGAACCAGGCGCTATGGCACTTGTTCAGAAATTTAATAGTAGTATTTTTCAATTTATGCGCTATGGAAATTATGAAATACTAATGAAGTATAATCTGCCAGGAAATAAACAGGCAAATGAGTTTGTCTATAAGTATAAAAACACTAATAATTTTAGGTAATTTCTAGAAAGAGCCAATAAATAATTTAAAAAATCCGTTTGAGAATTCTCAAACGGATTTTTGCTTTAATGCGATTATTTTCCTCAATATTTTGCAAGTTTTTACTAATTTTCATGACTCAGAATATAATATTAAAATTTGTAGAAAAGATGTTTGAGGTTTACGTAAACAAACAAAACAATGATGAAATCAAAAGATTCATCATACCTAAAAATAAAGGGTATAATAGTTCTACATGGATTCTTATAACCATAAAAGGAAACAGAGAATTTCTTATGGAGAGATTTTTTGAAAAATTAGAAATCACGGAAGAATGGGAATTAAAAACAAATTATGCCTTTCCATCAGCACTTATGAATGAGTTTTTACGCTTAGATTTTAATGATGAAAATTTTAAAGTAACCTTGTAATTCAAGTTGTTTTTTGAATTAATATAAGTAAAACAAAAAAGCAATGGTAAGAAATGATTTATTTGCGAAGTAGATGGAGACAGATTGTAGGTTTTGGAAAACAGATAAATTCTATGTTTTACAAACAGATTATAGTGAAAATTTATTAGACAAAGACAGCCTTCTCGTTTTAATATTGATGCTATCGAAGACACAGAATTGGTTCTTTTTACTCATGAGAATTTTGAATTACTGTGCAGAGAAATTCCAGCCTTTAATTATATGGTTAATACTATCCTGCAAAGAAGTTTTATCGCCGCTCAAAATAGAATTCAAGCTTCACTGACTTTAACAGCAGAAGAAAAGTATTTGAACTTTGTAAATAAATATCCAGGTTTTGCTTCTAGGATTCCGCAAACCATGATTGCCTCATATTTGGGCATGACACCAGAAACACTCAGCCGTATTCGGAAACAAACGGCAAAGAAATAATATCTAAGGAGCTTTTAAAGCTCCTTTTTTTATGCCTTCTTCAAACTCTTGATCTATATCAAGTTTTTACTTATTTCTAATCAATGTGTACGTTTTGCATTCGTCGCAACTTTGTAATGTTCAAAAGAAACAAACATTATAAACATTTAAATAGTAGAAATCATGTCAAAAACAATTTTCATTACAGGAACAAGTACAGGCTTTGGAAAATTAACAGCTATTACATTAGCAAATGCAGGTCATTCAGTAATTGCAGGAATGCGTAACACAAATGATAAAAATGCCGCTGCCGCGAAAGAATTAGGAGCAATAGAAAACATCGAAGTAGTAGATATCGATGTTACAGATGACGCATCAGTTAGCAAAGCAATTGAAAAAGTAATCACTAAATACGGAAAAATTGATGTCTTAATCAATAACGCAGCAGTAAGCGGTTTTGGTCTTTTAGAAGGATATTCAATTGATCAAGTTCGTAAAATGTTCGATGTAAACGTTTATAGCGTTCTTCGTATGTATCAAGCGGTTCTACCATCAATGAGAAAAGAAAGAAACGGACTCGTAATTAACATTACAACTGGAGCAAGCGGCCACACACTTCCTTTTATGGTTCCATACATCGCATCAAAATTGGTCGTAGAAAGTTTTACAGAAGGCTTACAAGACGAACTAGCAAATTACGGAATCGAAAACGTAAGTATTCAGCCAGGAGTTTATCCAACAGAAATGAATAACGGATCAAAAGCTGGTATTCATGCCGATAAAACTGAAATAATTGAAGAATATGGCGACGCAGCAACAGAAAAATTCAACGCATTAGGAACTGCATTATTCGGTAAAATGGCGCAATTCGATATGAATCCGCAAACTATTGCTGATGGTATTCTAGAATTGGTAAGCATGAAAAAAGGGGAGAGACCACTTCGTTTTCCGCTTGACGCAATCGCTCAAGGAACTGACAAAGAGTTTATTGAAGCTCGTGCTAATATTAAAGCAAAATGGGTAGCAGCTTATACTAATTAATTTATACTTAAAATCAATATCAATAATAAATATAATATCATGAAAACAACTCATAATAAATCAAATAAAAAAGTGCAAACTTCAGCAGCAGCAATGCTTAATTTACTAATACTTTTTTCTGCTTCAGAAAAAACACTCGCACAGACAAACGCAGGAATCGTCGGAATTGATCATGTCGGAATCAATGTGCCCGATCTAAATAAAGCGGTTACCTTCTTTGACGATGTACTTGAATTCAAACCAGTAACACAATTAGGGCCAATTCCGCTTGACGCTGATTGGAAAAAATTAAATAATATCAATCCGAATACTGGAGCTGTAACCATTAAAATGGTCAATGCAGGAAACGGAGCAAGCATTGAAGTTTTTGAATACGCTGACAACAAAGGAAGCAAAACGCACCCGAATACAGACGATATCGGAGCGTCTCACATCGCTTTTTATGTAAATGACATTAATGCATCAGTAGAATATTTAAAAAGCAAAGGAGTAAAAATCTTAGGAGAACCCTTTACAATGCCTTCTGGTGATACAGCTGGAGAAACTTGGGTTTATTTTGAAACTCCTTGGGGGGCTAAAATGGAATTGGTTTCATATCCAAACGGGAAAGGATATGAAAAAGCGAATCCAAAAATGATATTATGGTCTCCAAAAAACGCAACAGTGAAAAAAGTTTTGGAAGCTGATTTAGATGCTAAAAAGAATACAGCAATTGTCGAAAATCACCTTAAAATTTGGAATGAAAAAGACGAAGCAAAACGCAAAGTTTTATTGAATCAAGTTTACGCTTCTGATGTGGAAATGGTAGATCGTCATTTTATCGCTGAAGGAATTGAGGATATCAGTAAATTTATTGTAGAACTTCAGACTAAAAATCCCGATTTTAAATTTACTGTAAAATCTGTAGAAACCAATCATAATATTGCTCGATTGTATTGGCAATTTGGTTCAAAAGCAAAACCAGCTGTAGTAAGCGGAATGGATTTGTTTGTAATTGAAAATGGTAAAGTTCAGAAATTGTATGTTTTCGTAGATCAAAAAGAATAACTTTTGATTTGTTTTGAAAGTTTTAAAAAGCCAGACTAATAAAGTTCTGGCTTTTTAAGGTTCCAAATTTTTCTCTTTATTTTTCATTTATGATATCTGAAAGATTTTTTATTTATATAATTGAATAATTTTCGTTTTTTTACTTCTAGAAAATGTATAAAAAACTCAAACCTTAATCTTAAAGTAAAAATCTATGATAAGAATATTTTTTACTATTGTTAGTTTAGTATTGTTTTTTAGCTGTCAGGATAAAAATGTTCCTGCATCGCAAAATTCGGCTTTAGAAACAATTGAGTTTCCTAAAAAGAATAAAAATAGTACACTTCAAAAAACAGTTAAAAAAGACACAGACTCTACAGTAGATTATAATAAAATTTACAAACCAATGGAAGTTGATGTTAAGCCAGATTATGTTGGAGGCATACAGAAATTTTATGCTTTTTTGAAAAAAAAATATATTGTGCCAAAAGATCCGGATAATGATGATCCGCTTCAAGGTGGTATTTTTGCCAATTTTATAATTGAAAAAGATGGAAGTGTTTCTAATATAGAAATTCTTCGCGATATTGGATATGGAACTGGAAAAGAATTAGAAAGAGTTTTAAAACTATGTCCCGATTGGATTCCGGCTAAGAAAGATGGAAATCCAGTACGTTGTTTGTATAGTATTCCTTATTATATTCAGTAGACTCCTTTTACCAAACAATTCGTAAATCATTTGAAAGAAGATTTAAAGTAACTCTTTATAGTAAACTACCATGAAATCAGGTATTTTTTTTTGTGTTTGATGTCCGTAAATTTGTGACCAATCAAAATAATTATGATGAAAGGTAACATTACAGATAGTTTTTTCTTAATAAGATTAGGATTTTTAAAAAGCGGAACACCTAATTTGGTAAAGCAACTTTTTTATGTATTCATTCTGCTTCCATTTATAACATTCGGACAAAAAGCAATTGTTCCTGGAAGTAAGGATATCAACACAAAGTATATTAAACCCGGAAAATCACTCTATACAGTCTATTATGTAAAAGATACAGAATGGAAAAATATGGGAACATTGACGTACGACATAACTTTGGCTAATAATCAAATAACGTTAAATAATACTTTTACCCCAAAAGATAACGGAAAACCTACCACACGTATTAGTACAGCAGATGCTCAAACTCTTAGAGCTATAAGTTATTCTGACGAAACAAAAAATGCAAAATTAAATCTCAACTTTGCTGAAATTATTACGGGTAATTTCTATTCTAAGAAAACTAAAAAAGATAAAAAACTAAAGCTTCAGCCTAAGGTAGAGTATTTTGACTTCAACTTGGCCGATCATTTACTTGGAACATTGCCGTTAGATGTAGGGTATAAAGGCCGTTTTCCGCAGTTCTACTATAATGATGAGTCAAATGTACTTGTTGAATATTACACCATCAAAGAGGTAAAAAGTTATGTCTATAATTCTCCAAGAACAGGTAAGCACGAGACATGGCTTGTCACAGTTTTGGAAGAAAGCACCAATGCCACTTATAATTACGTAATAGACAAAAAAGATCATCGTTTGTGGCAGCGCGAAATGTCTATGGCTAATGGAATGTGGGAAATTACAGTTAACGAAGAGTTAGATTATCAGCCTATTAAAAACAAATTTAATAAAGAGGAGGTTGCACAGCAAATTTCCAATGGTAATAGTGTTATAATTGGGACAGCCTATGCAAGATCAGACTCTGGTAAGAAATTGGGAGGTTTAGTGAATACTGCTAAGAAACAATTTGCACCAAGGGGCACAGAAATTACTCTTTTTCCAAGTTCAGCTTATTATGAAGAATGGGTAGAGGTCAACAAGAAAATTCGTAAGCAGAAAAAAATGCCAGAAGTACCTTTGAATACTGATTTTGGTTATGGTATAAAAAAGGCCAAAGTTTATGACGATCAAGGACATTTCGAATTTGTAGATCTGATGCCTGGTACTTATGTTGTTATGGTTAGTTTTGATTTTACTAACTCTTACAATTATTCATACGTATCTGGTTATACAAATTATTATAATTATTTTGGTTATCAAGGTTCCTCAACAAATTATGGAACAGCGACACAATCCTATAATGATAAAGCTAATATTGAGAAAAGGGTAACCATAGATAAAGATGGAGATAAAAAAGAAGTTAACTTAAAAGAAATGTAATTCAATTTCGAAAGTTTAAGAAAGGTTTAATTCATCAATTTTACAAAAAGGCAGCCACAAGGCTGCTTTTTTTATTCTAATAAGAAATTGTTTCTATATGTTGTTGCACTACGCCATTTATTATATTTCATAATTTTCTAGCATAAATTAGCGAAATATAAAAACTAAAAATTTTATTTTTCATATTAAGTTATTGATAATTAATGATTTGTGTGTTTGGTATTGTAGTTGAAAAATCTATTTTATCATATATCACTACGATTAATGTTGAATAACTTAATTACTAAACCAATGGAAAATAAAAAGCTTACTACTGCTACAGGAACTCCAGTTCCAGACAATCAAAACATTCAAACTGCTGGGCCTCGCGGACCTGTTTTACTGCAAGATTTTTGGTTTCTTGAAAAAATGGCGCATTTTGACCGCGAAGTGATTCCGGAAAGGAGAATGCATGCAAAAGGTTCTGGTGCATACGGAACTTTTACAGTAACTCATGATATTACCCAATATTCAAAAGCAGACTTGTTTTCGGAGATTGGAAAAAAAACAGAAATGTTTGTACGTTTTTCTACAGTTGCTGGAGAAAGAGGTGCTGCTGATGCTGAAAGAGATATTCGTGGTTTTGCCATGAAATTTTATACCAATGAAGGCAATTGGGATCTGGTAGGAAATAATACGCCAGTATTCTTTTTCCGCGATCCGATGAAATTTCCTGATCTGAATCATGCAGTAAAACGCGATCCAAAAACTAATTTGAGAAGCGCCGATAACAATTGGGATTTTTGGACATTACTGCCAGAAGCTTTGCATCAGGTTACTATTGTAATGAGCGACAGAGGAATTCCTAGATCTTACAGAGAAATGCACGGTTTTGGAAGCCATACTTTTAGTTTTATTAATGCTCAAAACGAAAGGCATTGGGTGAAATTCCATTTAGTTTCGCAACAGGGAATTGAAAACCTTTCTGACGAAGAAGCGGCTAAATTAGTAGGAGGAGATAGAGAAAGCCATCAGAGAGATTTATTTAACGCTATTGAAGAAGGAAATTTCCCAAAATGGAAAATGTTTGTTCAAATCATGTCAGAAGAGCAGGCTAAAACCTATCGTTTCCATCCTTTTGATTTAACGAAAGTTTGGTTAAAAGGCGATTTTCCATTAATTCCAGTTGGAGAATTTGAATTGAATAAAAACCCAGAGAACTATTTTGCAGAAGTAGAACAAGCCGCTTTTAATCCAGCACACGTAGTTCCAGGAATTGGTTTTTCTCCAGATAAAATGCTTCAGGGACGTTTGTTTTCTTACGGAGACGCACAACGTTACCGTTTAGGAGTTAATAATTACCAGATTCCAGTAAATGCATCAAAATGCCCTTATAACAGTTTTCATAGGGATGGTGCAATGCGTATAGACGGAAATTATGGAGGAAGAAAGCATTATGAACCTAATAGTTTTGGCGAATGGCAAGAACAGCCAGAATTTAAAGAACGACCGTTAACACTTAATGGAGATGCTTATGCATATAATTTCAGAGAAGATGATAGTGACTATTTTACGCAACCAGGTTTGCTTTTCCGTTTGCTGACAGAAGAAAAAAAACAGCTGTTGTTTAAAAATACTGCCCAACAAGTAGGAGGAGCTCAGAAATTTATTCAAATAAGACACATCCAAAATTGCTATAAAGCTGATCCAGCATACGGGGAAGGCGTTGCAAAGGCTTTAGGAATTGAAATTAGCGAAGTGCTGTCATAAATAAATGATGTTTAAGCTGTAGAAAATAATTAAAACCAGAAAAATTTAATTATTATAAAAACTGGACTATTAACTTGTTAATAGTCCTAAACTACTTTTGTATTGTATTTGCAATCATTATCAGGTAATAAAAATGTATAATAATAAATTTTTATCGATGTCAAAATTTCATCTCAACGTAAAAGAATTGTTTCAAGGGGAATTTACTCCTAAAAAGCTTAATATAGCATTTATATTTCAAGTTAATTGTCCTGGCTGTTTTATATATGGTTTTCCCATTATGAATGATCTTTATCGAGCATTTAATGAAAAAGTTGGCTTTATTGGAATAGCCACTGCTTTTGAAGATTTTGAATATAATAATGAAGCAAGCTTAAAACTCTTGTTGTATGATGGTACATTGGTTGGAGAAACTAAAAAATATTACGCTGAAAAACATGGAACTTCTAAGTATTCAGAAATCCCTGATTTTCCAATTACTTTTGATTGTATGACGACCTCTGAGCAGTTTATTGGTTCCAATAAGATCGAATTAATTTGTGAAGCTATTCCAAACTTTACAAATTTTTCTGAGATTGAGAAAGAGATTTTAGTAACAAAAGTAAAATCATACTATTCTCAGATTCCTTTATTAGGAGAAACCTTTACACTTAATCAATTACAAGGAACTCCGTCATTTATTATTTTCGATGAGAATCATAATATCTCGGGTGCATATTTCGGACATCAAAGTGTAGATGTCTTAAAAACTAAATTAGAAGATATGCTGACTATTCTTGCTTCAAGATAATATTATTTGAATTTGCATTTATCGAAATATAAAGACGTTAAAACATAGCGGTTTATTTATCATATTTTCAGAACTCGGCAGACCATTTAAAAAATGGCTATTTTCCCTGTTTGGACTTCGCCTGAAGCTGTGACTATTTTATAGATATAAATTCCAGAGGCAGTATTTTTCAGATTGATGCTATTAGTTGTAGAAACCAAGGGAGTTGCAATTATATTTTGTCCGCCTATGGCGTAGAGATAGAAAGTGGCTTGCTCCTCTTTTTGGGCTTCAATAAATAATTCTTCATTTTTGCCTAATAGCGTAGGGTAGATAAAGAACATTCCGTTGTCTAAATAATTAGTGTCCAGGATTGAAGAACTCACGACTTTATCATTTTCTAAAATTAAATTTATTTTGTATTTATTGCTGCCGTCAGTCGGTTGATCATCTAGAAAAGAGAACGTTTTTGAATTGACATCATTTATTGTGCCGATTACATTCTGAGTGTTATGGACCATTTTTACCAGCTCAATGCTTTTGATATTGTATAAACTGAAAAGGCTGGCATCAATCTTTACTTTATTTTTCTGGTAAACTTCAGCGAAGGCTAGTTCAAAGTAGCAATTTGAGTTTTGGGCATACTGCAATGCTGACTCGCTTTTTATGCCTTCATTATCTTCAAATACTGGAGTAACAGTATAAACCTTTCCATCTGTATAGGCATAATCAGCGGTTGTTATCTGCTTTTTAAATTCAAAGTAATCTCCTGCGAGCTGATAGATATTAAAAGCAACCACACCCTCGGGTTTATCCCAATTAATCTCGGTTGTGCCGTCGCAAACTAAACTCGTACGGATGTTTAGATCATAGGAAACGATAAAGCTGTCAGAGATATAATCGGCACCATCGATTGTCATTTTTAATTTTGCTTTTGAAAATCTTTTTTCAGGAGGAGTATAGATAAATTGTCCAGAATCTAGATTGATGCCATTTGCGATAATTTCCCAAGTCTGCCCATTATTATAACTGATAGCCAATTCTCCAGAGAGACCAGAAAAGGAAGAATTCCATTTAAAAGGCGAAATCGTTTTGCCATCATAGGGGAAATTATCATTTGTAACGGGGTAGTTCCATTGAAATTGATTTTCCAATTCATATTCATAAGCGATGCTATACAGCTGGGAAGTATTAGAAATATACGCAGCGCTAATATTTATGGTACAAGTTCCTGATACAGGGTTTTCAATGGTAACCTGTTCTATATTATTAAGTTTGTCTTTTCCTCTCACTACTTGCTGTTCTGGAGCATTGGGATTTAGGATCCAGGGTAAAAAAGCAGCACTATCAGCTGTAATGGCTTCCAGATCTAAATCGTTCATTAGACTTATATTGCTGTTAATTGTAGCTGGCAGGTCATTCCACACTAGTGTTATTTTTAAATTTTTCGCATTTTCTGGAATTACGATGGTGTGCGTTTCGGTCTGTCCGGATGTTAAGTTACCTGATATGATTCTGTTTTCGCTGATGGTTTTTAGGCATTTGTCCGCATTAATGCTGCCATAGCCATAGGTGAAATCAGGCCCTTTATTACCTAAATCTTTAGCGCTGTTAATCAAAATTGCTTTTGTTGCGGCATTATTCAGGGAGGCATTGTTTATATTTTTATAATGCTGTTTCATAAGGGTTATAATTCCTGTAGTCATTGCTGTGGAATTTGAAGTCCCTTGTGTGCTGAATGCTACGAGCTCTGGTTTTATCCGACCGTCATAAGCTGGACCTTTTGAAGAAAAAGGCATAATCACTTCGTTTTGATCAATACAGCCCAATGCGATGCTATTTTTAGACTGTTTGAAATTTCCAGTAATAGATTTATACCCCTGAAGACCAGTGTTTCCAGAAGAAAAGCAATGAGTCAAATCTGGATTTAAGAACAATTGATTGTCATAAGCATTAGCAAGCGAACCATAAAAATTCTCTATTACTGTACCGTAGGAGTGATTTACAGTTGAAGCTCCTTGTAAAGCCGCTATCTCATCTGGAAAAATATTCAAAAAATCAGAGGATAGAAGCTTTGCTTTCTGGGCGACTCCTTTTCCCAATGCAGAACTATTTCCTAAGCCGGCAACAATAGTGGCCATTGCCGTTGCGTGGTCGGATATAGCAGTAGATTGTAGTGTAGAAGCAATGTGCTTATTGAAAAGATCAATATCATTTACATCAAAAAAATCATCTTTGATTGCCACAGTCTGATCCTCACCATTTAAATTAGGAAAATTTGCATGAGCTTTATTGATAAGATTAGTGCTGAAATTCTGGTCTGCTATTTTAGATTCCGCTTTGGGCAGTAGCGATTCTTGTGAAATGGAAGAGACGCTGTTCAGAGCTGCAACCTGATCCACAATTTTTTTGGAATCACTCTTTATGATTACAAGATGTTTATCGAGTATTTTGATATCAGAGATGTCTAGCAATGTCAAGTCAGCAATTAATACTTGAAGAGAATCAGAGGCAATTATATACGATCTGTCTTCTTTATGGTTTGAAAAATTGGATGGCAGTTTCCATAGATCATTAACAGAAAGAATATTTTGCAGACGTCTGTTATATCTAGCACTTTGACTTTCAATAATACAAAAAGCATTGTCGAGTTTCTTTACAATTTTATAGCCGCTTCGATGTGCATTTTCTAAAGAGGTAAAATAATATTTTTCAAATTTTATTTCATTTTCTTTTTTTATGTATTGTTTCCATTTATCAGAACTCTGGGATAGACTGATACTGGTGATCATAATAATGAAAAAAGTAATTTTAGCCTTCATGTACTGCAGGTGTTAAGGCAGCTGGAAGTGTTAGCACCTCTTAGATCTGATTAGGCAAAAAGCAACTTTACAGATAATAGTTTGTTTTGAAATCCGCTGCATATAATCCAAAGTTATTAAAATATTTGTAAAAATTTTATTATTTTTTATTTCCTGCCGAATCTTATAAATCCATTTAAAATAAAGTTTATTTGACAAGCTGCGGTTATATTTTTGGATCTTACTCAGAATTATACGCCATTTTTTAAACTTCTTTAGCCAAATATAATTTTGAAAAGTTTATCATACTCTTAATGCTTTGATTAACAAAACACTACTGAATATGCGAGTTGGGAAGCAATATCAGATAATTATGACTAAAAAAATGTTTTTAATTAAAATAACAAAAAGTGTTAAATTTGTTAAATATTATTTTTATAAGTATTTTAAGATTAAAATTTATATAAATTTGATAATAAATATTACAATATTTTGTAAAAGAAGCCCTATCTATCAATTTATTTAACAAATTAATGAAATTATTATGAAAAAAATCAAATCAATTCTAATCTTGCCATTAGCAGCTTTAGTGCTATTTTCTTGTAATAAAGACGATCAGGAAACACCATCTGCTCAAGAGTCTCTTAAAGTAACACCAGAGGTTTTAAGCAAGCTAAAATCACTTTCTTTAAACACTTCAGATGTTCAGGTGATCCAGAATACTAATCTAGAGGGTGTAGCTGAGGATGCATTTCTGGTTGAGGGTGATATTATCATCACACAAGAGCAATTAAACAAAATGGATCTTCACGGAGGCATTACTACAGAACAATATCGCACGACTAATTTAGTGTCAGCTCCAAGAACTATTAGAGTAGTTGGTTTATCAGGTACAGGTACTACTGCCCTGACTACCAATATGCGTAATGGACTGCAGGCTGCTATAAACAGATACAATAATTTAGGATTGTCTATAAACTTTACACTGACTTTTAGTTCAAGCACTTCGGGAGCAAACATTGTGGTGCGAAGACAAACTGGATCTGCTGGCGGAGTGGCAGGTTTTCCTTCTGGAGGGAATCCATATAATTCAGTTACATTATATTCTGGATTGGATTCTTATTCAACAAACGTAAATGCACACGTGGCGGCACATGAAATAGGACACTGTATTGGTCTTCGTCATACAGACTGGTTCAGCCGTCAAAGCTGCGGGCAGAATTCAAACGAAGGAACTGCCGGTGTCGGAGCCATTCTTATTCCAGGAACGCCTTCAGGATATGATGCCACCTCTTACATGAGGGCATGTTTCGGGTCAAATGAGACTGGAGCTTTTAACGCTAATGATGTTACAGCTCTAAATTATCTATACTAACACTTAAATAAGGGACTTTTGCAAAATAAGAAAGGCTGTTTCATAGTTTATGAAGCAGCCTTTTTTATTGGTTTACAAAGAAATAAATTAGTTTCATAAAATTTATATGAGGTATTTTTTTAATTCTAACGTATCTAATTTTGCAGTTAAAAAAGCATTTTAAAAAATTATTGGCTCTAAAATCCTGGCGCTTCAAAGCAAAACCTTGAAAGAATTTTATGGTGATCAGGAAATTGTAGTGCTTCAGTTTGTAGATTTACAGCGAACGATAAAAGATTTTTATTCGCAGCAAGACAGAAGCGAGCAGAATCTTTTTTAATATGCAATACCGTTTCCCGCCCAATTTTGTCCGTTTGAGCTAATTTTTTAAGAGTTCTTTTTATCATGACTTTTATGTTTGTGCTATCAAATTAAAAAAGGCATTTTGCCTGATAACATTTAAAAATAGTAAATCATGAAAAATTTATTTTTGCTCTGCATTGTTCTGGTCTCTTCAAGCGCTTTTAGCCAAAGTCTTTTTGATAGACTCCATTTTGGCCTGAAAGCCGGTGCTAATTACAGTGATTTTTACAACGCCAATTTTGATACCGAAGGTTTGCCCGGATTTCATGCCGGCGCAATTGTCACTTTTGATATCAATCAAAAGTGGTCTATACAGGAAGACTTTTTATATTCTACGCAAGGCGCCAAATTAAAAGGCGAATTCTCTGATGGAAAAGATGTTAAACTTTCGTACATCTCTGTACCAATAGTCGTAAAATATAAAACCAATTTTGGATTGTATTTTGAAGCGGGCCCTCAAGTTGGAATTCTGGCTTCGCAGGACTTTAAAGAAATTACTAATAACGATGCTGATTTTGCAGAAAAAATTGATGCCGGTATGGTTGGGGGTATCGGCTATCAATTTTCAAACGGACTTGGTATTGGAGCGCGCTATTATATGGGATTGACTGACATCAGCAAAACAAAATCAACGACTATAAATACTGATTTTCAAAATCATATGTCACAAGTCAGTCTTTTCTACATTTTTTAAATCAGATAAATTTCATCTTAAAAAAAACTGAGAGTCAAATAATACCTCCTGCATTTACAGGCGGTATTATTTGTTGTTGAAAATTACGAAAGCAGTATTACTATTTTTTGTACTTTTCCTAAATTTCGAATGCCTAAAATAAAACGGATTGAGATCTGCAGCAAAAAATATGAAACCATAATCATGAATAATATCGCCAAATCTTTCTCTCCTTTAATTTTGAGGGAGATTTATAAAATGAACGTTTTTTTGACGTTGTTAATCTCGTTAATTGCTTTATTTTTTCTTGTTATTTTTAAAAATTCAGTTGCTCTTATACTTTTTATGACCTTAAAAAGTATGTTTTATATTTTTACCGTAACTTTTTCACTTTCAGCAATATTAGAATTTTGTGCGGTTAAATTCCCTAATGATATTATTAAATTCAGGCTTTGGCGTTACTTGGCAAGCTTTTGCACTTCCATTTTTCTTCAAATGTTATTATGGCCTTTTTTCGCTTACATGGCGCATATATCTTGGAGTGCTTACAGCATAGAGCTAATTATGACATTTTTAATGGAAGCTGTTTTTATCACTATTTTAGTATTGCTATTGCAAGATTTCGCGATTTTAAGATTAGCTAAAACACAAGCCGAAATTGAAAATTCAAGATTACAGCTTCGCACTGCAGAAGCCGAAAATCTGCTTTTGAAGCAGCAGATACATCCGCATTTTTTATTCAATTCTCTCAATACGCTCAAAGCCCTTTATAAAAAAGACCTTAGCCTTGGAGAGCATTATCTGATACAGCTGGCCGGATTTCTCAGAAGTGCCGTAACCCTTAATGACAGCATGGCTACTACATTGCAGGAAGAACTGGATTTTTGCCAAAACTATCTTGAAATGCAGAAAATGCGATTTGGAGAAGCCTTAGAATGGGATGTTAAAATAAATGATGCGGATATGCTTAAATGTACTGTGCCAACTTTCTCGCTTCAGCCTCTGGCAGAAAATGCAATCAAGCATAATAGATTTACCAAACAGCAGCCCTTACGGATAAAAATAGAGCAAACAGGAGAATACATATCAGTATCCAATACGATGAATGTAAGATGTCCCAGTGAAACATCTTTAAAAAGCGGCCTGGCAAATCTGGCTGAACGCTGCCTGATTTGGTCCGGAAATGAAATTATAATCAACAACGATGGCGTAACTTTTTCTGTAAGCTTTAAAATAAATACCGATGAAAATCATAATTATTGAAGATGAATCGCTCGTAGCAGAAGATTTAGCATCAAGCCTGAAAAGCTGCAATGCCGCAATAGAAATCATTGCCCTTCTAGGTTCTGTTAAAGAGGCAATTGCTTATTTTAAAAATAATCCGCAGCCTGATCTTATCTTTAGCGATATTCAGTTAGGAGACGGTTTGAGTTTTGAAATTATTCAAACGGTACCTTTAAATGTTCCAGTCATTTTTTGTACGGCTTTTAATGAATATGCTCTTGATGCTTTTAAAGCCAATGGCATTGAATATATTTTAAAACCATTTAGTGCAGCCGAATTGAAAGTCGCTCTAAGCAAATTTCATAACATGCAGCAAATAATGAGCGGTCAGATTGCTGCACAGTATCAAAAAGCAATGGAAACGATCTCCAATCTTCAGCAGCCGGTCAGCAGCACTATAATGGTAAAATATAGAGATCGCCTTCTTCCTTTTGCCTTAGAAAAAATCGCTTTGTTTTATGTTGAAGCGGAAGCAACAGTTATGCTGGCACACAATGGCAGGAGTTACAGTTTAACAGAAAGTCTTGAGGATCTGGAAAAAAGAACAAACAAAATTTTCTTCAGAATGAACAGGCAGCTTCTCGTAAACCGAAATGCCATAGCCGATGTTACAGATTATTTTCCGCGAAAGCTAAAAATTAACCTTACATTTCCTTTTCATAAAGATGTTTTTGTCAGCAGAGAGAAAAGGTCTAAAGTATTGGCATGGTTAGAAAATTGATTTCTACAAAAACAATTAAGATTACTGCTTAAAGGCTTCAATATTATTTGCGAGAAATTCTGTCATTTATCATATTATGGCTTTTTTTGTGAATATTTTTCCATTTTTAATTCTTTCTAAAAGACTTTTTTTCTACGATACGGTTCACCCGTAAGATTGTCCGTTTGACTTTATTTTTTATGCTTTTTAAGAAACTGCTCTGCTATTTTCGCAGAACAAAATCTTAAAATTCAAATATAATGATTCAAACGAAAATCCCTCTAAAAGGCTGGCTTATAGTCTTGATAATCCTTTTATGCGTTGGTCGTTCTTATGGACAAAATACCACTATTAAAATTTCGGGCATCCGCTCAGAAAAAGGACAAATTATACTAAATGTTTTTAAAAACAGCGAAGATTACGAAAATGAAAAAGTTTCGAAAAAATTAGTCTTTGATAAAAAAACAATTAGTAATGACCTGTTAATCATTAATTGTAACCTCGATCCAGGCACATATGGCATCACACTTATTGATGATGAGAATAAAAATGGAGAACTAAACAAAAACCTTATAGGTATACCAAAAGAAGGTTTTGGTTTTTCTAATTTCTTTATGGAAAAGATGAAAAAACCTGAATTTGATGATTTTAAAATCACTATAAAAAGCACGAGCAATAAAATTACCATTATGGTAAAATACATGTAATCTGATTAAAAAAAGTAAAACCCAAAATTAAAATTATGAAAAAGAAAATCTTTATTCAATTAATGGCCTCAGCGGCACTGATCTTTTTATCTTCTTGTGATAATAATGAAGTAGATCCATTTGGTTCTGCGCGTCTTAAAGTCGTAAATGCGGCTCCCAACTCAGGATCACAAAAATTTGTTATGGCAAACATTCCCTACATTGGTAATTTGAGCTATTTGGAACATTCGGTAAGTTATCATGATGTGGCCGTCGGTAAAAATCTGGTAAGCCAATTTAGAGATGAAAATGATAATGATTTGTATGCCACTGAGGAACTTGATCTTGGCGATGACAGGAGATATACCGTATATCTTACGGGAGAATCGAGAGACGATGCAGAAGTAAGGCTTTATGAAGACAACATTACTGCACCAGCCAGTGGAAAAGCTAAAGTAAAATTCATTCATTTAAGCGGTGGAGCTCCTGCTAATTTAGATTTTCTTGATGCTCAAGGCAATAATCTTGCTTCAAATGTTGCACGCTATAGTCAGAGCAATTACACTGAAATTAATGCTGGTTCGGTAGGGATTCAGGTACGCGGAACTGGTGCATCTGATAATCTGGCAACGCTGCCTGCTACAGATTTTGCAGCTGGAAAAGTCTACACCGTTTTTATTGCTGGATCGTCTTCATCAGGATACAGTATCGAACAAATTTCGCATAATTAAGTCGTATGTAAATTGGAATTTTTAAGAACTTAATTCCAATTTTGACATCTTTTTAAAGTTGTGTCTCAACAAATAACTTAAAATAGAAAGTTAGAAAAGGTATATGTTTAAAAGGCAAGCTTTAATTATGTGGCACTTTTTCCAGACGAGGCAATGTGTCACGATTTTACCATAGAAATTTTGAGCATTTTTATAAAATTTAAAAACTGCCGTAAATTAAAAAAAGCCTGCAAATCTTAAGAGTTGCAGGCTTTACTACATTTTTCTAGGTTTTTGAAAAGATTGAAAAACTTTCGTTTTACTTTTTTTTACCCTTTTAGCGTACGCCTTACTTATAATAGATGGTTTTGCTACTTTTCTTCAATGAGATTGATTCTCTTTAATCTCATTCTCCTCAGTCATATCAATAGTTTTGGGATGCAGGCTCACCAGTTGCAAAACGATGGCAGTAACCACTACAAATAAGAGTAGTACAAAAACGTTTCTCATTCCTCCATTATCGGCTGCTTTTCCTAAAAACTCGGTGATAATAGCTCCGGCTGAAATGCCCACAAAATTCATAATTCCATATCCTGTTGCCCTGTAGCGAGGTGCAACAAACTGGCAAAGAATGGGCATATTATTCGTGTCGTATATTCCAAATCCAAGTCCAAAAAGGATAGCGCCAAAAATAATAGACTCTATACTGCAGCAATATCCAAATAAAAACAATGCCGGAATGGTAAGAAATAATCCAATAGCACTGGTGTAAATTCGTCCTTTAAGATTTTTTATCACCCATCTGTCAGAAATGGCACCTCCAATTAAAACACCAAAAAAAGAAGACATCGAAATAGTTACCGTTGCCATTGGTCCCGCGAGAGACATGTCTAAATGTAAAGTTTCGGTAAATAAGGTGGGTAACCAGTTTTTAGCTGCCCAACCCGGTAAGCTTGGTGCAGCGAAATAAAAGAGCAAAACCCAAAAGGAGATATTGCCAAATAATATTCCCAATCCTTTGAACATTTGTCTGAATTCATAGCTGACAGGTGAATTTTTTGAAGGATTAAAAAAGTATACTTTCTTTTCCCGTAAAAAAAACAGGAGTACTAAACTATAAACTACGCCTAGTAACCCTACGGAGTGAAAGCTGAAATGCCAAGAAAAATGCTTAGAAATAGTAGCTCCAAAACCACCGAGTGCCTGTCCTAAATAAATTCCGGTAGTATGAATTGCAATTGCAAAAGAGCGTGTTTTTTCCTGATGGTAATCTGCAATTAGGGATAAAGCGGCAGGGATATAAAAAGCTTCGCTAAAACCCATAATACCACGCAAAATATAAATTTGATTGAAAGTTGATGCATACCCCATCGCCATAGTCACCCCTGACCAGATAAAAAGACTTCATATAATTATTCTTTTTCGGTTAAATCGATCGGCTATAATTCCCGAAATAGGGCTCATAAGCGCATATATCCAAAGGAAAATAGCCATCAAAAGACCAAAATTTTCAGCTTTAGCTAATTCAGGAATGTCATCCATCATCGCGGATTTCATAGTGGAGAGCATTTGTCGGTCTAAATAATTCAATAAAGCAACAAACCATAGCAAGCCAACAACAATCCATGGATAGGATTTTTTTTCATTCAAATTTGCAATCATTCTCTTTTTTCAAAATAAAGGCCGAATATACGAATTCAAACCCAACAGGAAAGAATTGTTTTTCCATGTTACTTGTTTGTAAAGTAGACCTCCATAAATCAGTTAAGAAGTTGTAGCATTTTTACTTTGTTAAATGATACAAATAGTAGATGTTGTCAGAGATAAATATTCATATGCAAACTACTCTATTGGTAATCTCCGATATGGTCAGTAATTGCACTGAAACTTTTTTCTTTGATTTGAAATTGTATAACAATTGTAAAAAAAGCTATAAATATTAGATGGAGTAAAAACTTAATTTAGCAATATGAAATACAGGAATATTCTACTGGTTGATGATGACGCTGAAGATGCAGAAATCTTTGGTTTGGCAGTAAATGCAGTCAATTCTAAGATTAAACACACGGTTAAAAATCATGCACTTGATGCACTAAAAATGCTGAAGGAAGCAAAGAAATTTCCAGATTTGATTTTTCTTGATTATCATATGCCATATTTGGATGGTTCTGAATTTCTTACACTAATTCGGAACATAAACGGTCTTGAAAAAATTCCCGTTATATTGTACTCAGGTCATTCTGGAGCTCTGGTTAAAGATGCTGCTGCGAAATTCAAAAAAGTACAGTTTTTGAAAAAGCAGAATAGTTTAAAAGATCTTATTGGCTCATTGCAGCCAATACTAGAGCCTGTCATGAGGGAATGAATAAAAAAAGAAAAAGGATTAACATTTGTTATTGCACCAGGAATTTTTACTCCTTTTATTTGCACTGTTTTTAAATTATCTACTATACATTGATCCTTTATCTGCTGTTATATTAAGCCTTATTGCATTGGGGGGCATGAGATTGTTTATTGCAGAGGATTATTGGGTCAATTTGTATAGCGAATTAAATCGCATATTAAATGGCTGTAAGAATTAATGAAAATATTAGAAATATCAGAGAACTTAAAAATTATACCCAACTTCATATGGCCGACATGCTGGGAATTACTCAGGCGGGCTACAGTAAACTCGAAAACGGAAGGGGTAATATCAGTTTTGAAAAATTAGAGGCAATTGCTGTAATCTTTGAAATGGAACTTCAGGCTGTCATCCAATTTGATAAGAATGCCTATTTGTCCAATATTTCAAAGGAACCTTACACGGCATATAATCATTGTGATAAATTTTATCTGAACGGTTTATTTAGCGATAAAATAGTGCTTTTGGAAAAACTTCTCAACAAGACAGATCAGGAACTTAAAACCTACAAGGAAAGATTTGGCATTCTTTAATATTCTATCCGGCATGGATCTGTCCAGTAAATGAGCAACGATTCCATTCGGATGATCTGCATTGAGACATAAGGCATATCAGTTGGCGGAAAAGACGGGATTGATATTTGAAAAATGCATCGGTAGAAGAGAGCATTCGGCCCATCCAATAGTTAGCTCTCAATTAAATACTTGGGACATACAAATTGATCTTACATTTCTTATCAAGAAAAATCCTTGTGGGGCATTCATAACTTTCGATAATACAAAATGCTCCGATTCTCATACAACAGTTTTTTATAATTTTGCATATAATGCATTAAAGTCTTCATAGTACAGACTCACTTTGCCAAAAATAAGCATCTTCAAAATTTAAAAACTTATTTTTTGTATCCATATTTTTGATCATCATGTCCATATTTTTTAAGTTTTTGCAAAGTATTTTAGCAGTTCTTGATCAGGAATGGTAAATCTGGCATAATCAATTATCATAAAAGCCTCTGCGCTAAAGAAACAGGAAAGAAATAAGGTTGCTGTGCAGGGATAAAAAGCAACTTTTTGCCTGATGAGTCACTCATTTTGAAGTGGTAGATTCCCTAGTAATACTGGTTATACTTGTTTTTAAAAATCATTTGTCGTATTGTGTAGGGAATAAAAACAGAAAAATGAAAGAAAATTTTGATTGGGAAAACAATGGTTTTCTGAGGCTTTATGAGTTAATACGCAGTTATATAGAGATTTCCGAATCTGAGCTAGAGTACTGCATAAGTATGCTGGAAATGAAAACCTTTAAGAAAAAAGAGATCCTCTTTCAGGAACACAGCATTTGTTCTAATATTTATTTTGTGGTAAGTGGACTGTTGCGGATCTATTTTATTGACGACAAGGATCAGGAAAAGACATTTCACTTTTGTTTGGAAAACACTTTTGGAACTGACTATGAGAGCTTTTTAAAAGGTATTCCCGCGAGTTTCTCCATTCAGGCCATGGAGGATACCCAAGTTCTGATCATATCGCATGAAATGCTTGAGAATATATATCTTCATTTAAAAAATGGTCAAAAATTAGGCAGACTGATTACCGAGGATTATTTCTTTATTGTCAATGATAAGATAAAGGCTATGTATGTGAATTCTCCTCTGGTGCGTTACAAGGACATGAATAAAAGGTTTCCAAATATACTCCAGCGTGTTCCTCAGCATTGCATTGCATCCTACCTCAATATCTCTCCAGTCCACTTAAGCAGATTAAAGTAGGGACGTCTTGAGAAATAAATCAACTTTTAGCTTTATTTTTAAAGTAGTCTGTCTTACCTTGACCCCATAAGGATTTCAAAATAGTTAAGTATTTGTAGATGATTTGATCTGCCGTTTTCAGAGGTTTGTACCTTGGATTTGTTAACTAATCTAATTTCCGATGCAATCTTCCAATTTTGATTTAGAGTTTCCATAATTTCTAAACTTTAAGTAAATTATGGGAACGTTCAAAAGTAATCTCTTAGCAACCGCAAAAAGCAGTAGTAGCTGTTAGCTGAGGTTTTTTTGCTCGCCAACATATTTTTATAAGACTTAATTACGTTTTAATTTAAAAGAAGTTTTTTTTTAAAATATAAACTATTTTTTGACTAATTGAAAAGAGTTATAATTAAAATCCACTACGTTGTAAACTCCATTTATTTCGGGTAAATTAGTATGCAAGGATATTGTTTTATGTTCTTGTTTCCATTTGCCTTGTGTATAAATGGTATCATATTTTGTTTTTTCATTTGTGATAGTATCTCCATAAATTAATACTCTTTTAACTTTTAAAGTGTTGGCTGTTAAATCCAATTCGATATGCCTTTCAAAAACATTCTTAGGAAGATTATCTATTCCTAAAAAATAGTATCCTCTTGAATATGTGTCGCATTTATTTGAAATAAAATCTATTTGTCCTTCATCGTATTCTTGATCTTTTTTAGTTAAAAAGATAGTGTCTAAATTTTTGGTTATTCCTGCAAGCCACACGTCTTTTAATTTTATTACTGAAAAATTAGTAGCAATTTTTCTTAAACGAATAGTATCCATATCCCAAAAGCTTCCTGCTGAGACACCTCCCCGTCCGCTTCGTCCGCTTAACAGTTTTTTTTCATAACCGCTCTTTATAATTTCTTCACTTATAAAAATAGGTGTTCTCCCAAAGAGACTAACAAATCCCGTATGTGTTATTTCTGATAATTCAAATCGTCCATTTTTATCCGTAAATGTTTCTCCAACCTTACAACTATCTATGGGAACTTCGAACTCATCAACGATTATCCCTGTTAATTTGGGTCTCACAACTTTAGTAGTACAAGAAAAAATCAATACAGAAATAATTAGTAATAAAAGTATTTTTTTCATTTTTGAAATTTATTTTATATAAATTGATTTTTAGTAAACTATCAGCTAATGGCTGTTGCCTTTTAGTACTTATATTCGGTTAGTTTTCTTCATTTTTTATAAAATATTTCGATGTAAATACGTTATCTGCCACTTGTTCAGTGTATTTCTTTACCCAATCTTTATAATAGTATTCGGCGTAAAGAATATCATTTTTTAGTTTGAATTTAGCAAATGGTTTGCCTATTGTTGGAAAATCTTTTAAGTTAAATGTGTTGCTTGTTCCGTTGTCAAAAGAACAATCCATATTGTTTGACCATATCATTTCAAACTCATTTTCACTAATTTTCTTTATAGGATAGAAATACATGCATTGTCCGTGGTATTCAAATGCTAAACCTTCTTGACTAATATGTAAAGTAACTATTGTATTTTTCCACTTTCTATAAATTAGAGTTTTTTCTGTTTTGGTTTCTTCACGATTTATGAATTTTATTTCAATAATTTTCCAAATAGCGCCCTCCTTTTCTAAAGTTATTTTTGATAGCGGTTCGTCTTTTTCACCATAATTTTCATAAATATCTAAAGTTGCAAGATTATGATCAATTTTTTTTATATTTTTTACTGAAAAACTGCTTGGCGGCTCTTGACTTTTTATCCAATACATATAATAGAAGTCACCACAATATTGATCGTAGTCGTAAGCTTCAGCCTTTTCGTAATCCGAATAATCAATTGTAGAAATAAATTCTGAACAGCTTAATAATCTTTGTTTTTCTTTATTAATAAATTTTTCAGAAATAGTTCCTAATTCTCTTAATAATTTAAAATAACCTATTGTATCAATTAAGCATTTTTCATTTTTATCTTTGACGACTCCACAATCTGGAAAGTCATTTTTGAAATACCATTCATAAAAAGATTTTCCATTTTGTTCAATGTTTTTTATTTCATCAATAGGTTTTTCTTCGGTTTTTGGTTGTGTTATTTTTACATTATTTTTATCTTCTTTCTTTAAGTTACAGCTTATAAATAAAATGGTTACAATTAAATATAATGTTTGTTTTTTCATTTTGTTTAGTGGTTTTGGATGCATTGCATGAAACGGTAATACAGCGGGTTTGGAACTCAATTAAGCCAATTATCCAATCTGTTGTGCCTTGGTTTTTTTCGTTCGTTAGCTTGTTGTAAAATAGTCAATTAATAATTTGTTTCCCTTTCTCCATCGAATCCAACCTGATTTTATGTTACACAGTGGGTTTGATAATGAATTGCACCCTGTTTTCGGATTCTGCAGATCAAAACCATCTTATCATTAAGTTTAATTCCTTAAATCCGTTGTAGTAGTTTTTGGTGGTAGTATTTATCTTTAAGAAATTCAGTTTCACTTCTGGATTTTAACCTTTTTACTAACGAAAATATTGCTATTCCCTAAAGAATTATATATCCGATAGTGATTTTTAAGCTTCCAAGATTTGCAATTGCGAGCACTAGTATGGAATAGTAAACGAATCTTTTAAAAAAGTATAATCGCTGGATTCTAAATTTAAACGATTTAAATCATTTTCTCTTGGATTTCCCTTATAGATTACTTTATTTGATTTAGATTCTTTTAATTTCCAAATTTTATGCATTGCTATATCTTCTTTTTTAGGTTTCTGCGATAGTATTACTGCCATTAATATATACTTTCAAAAAGTCAGTTTTTTTTTATAATCAAATATATAATAATAAGTGGCAATTTTGATTTAGAGCTTCCATAATTTCTATATTTTATATTAATTATTAAACATTCGTTGAGAATCTCTTGGAAAGTGCAAAAGCAACGCAATAAAGCAGGATTTTATAAAAAATCTAAGTTTGGTTTATGCTTAATATATTTTGATTTTTGATCATTAGTATGAATAGAATATTGCAAAAAATAGAACGGCATGCTAAAAGCTTTGCAGTATTACTTTTTAAATTATGAAGCAAAAGTTCTACAAAAATCAGAGAGAATTAAGTGTCAAAAATGAGGTTGAAAACTTATAAGCCAAATAAATCAAAAGGGTAGAATATTTTTAATATCAAATCCAAACATTTGATTTTCAGTAATGTGAATATTTGTTATATTTGAGAGTTAATAGATATCTGTATATATTAAATTGTCAAATTTGATGGTTTATTATTATGAATTTAGAGTTTTTCCATATTCATTTAAAAAATTAAATAGATGATTACAGTTGAGCATTCTTTTGGGGCTGATCTAGATTGGGTTGAATCTTATGCAGAACAATTAGGAGGAAAAATTGAAGGAAATTTTATTGTAATGCCTGAAGAAATTAATGTAGGTGTTAGGTATTTTGTAGATTGCGGACATGATGTGGTGCTTTTATATATCAATGCCGAATATAAAACCGATGTGCAATTTATTCAAAGGAATGCCAAAAAGGATTTTATAGGTTTTTACTATGATCTAACTGAAGGTGAAGCTCGAAAAGCAAATGGAAATTTCTTTTATGATGTGGGACGTTTGGGATATAATTTATCCATTATAGACAGTGCTTTAGAAACCAGTTATACAATAAGAGCTGGTAGCAAAACAACAGCACTTTGCGTATTTCTCAAAAAAAGTAAAGTAAAATATTTTGCGAGTAAAAATCCTGAATTTTTATCTAATATTGATAAGATAATGGATGTCGAACAAAACACATTCGTTAAATTTGATAGAATTTCTACCGCCAGTAGTATTGTTTTAAAAGATTTGCAGAAAATTCCAGTTTCAGGAAGCGCATTTAAGCTGGCATTAATTTCTGCAAGCCATTTATTAGTTTCAGATTATCTAATCCAAATGTTAAACGATAATATTGTTATCAAAAAGGTAGATCAAAAAGACTTTTTAACGATAATTGCTATTCAGCATTATTTGATAGACAATGTGTATGGCGTTTTCCCATCGATAAAATATATTGCTGAAAAAAGCCATATGTCTGAATCTAAATTTAAAAAGATATTTGCAAAAGTTAGCGGAACTACCCCAAACAACTTTTTTATGTATCATAAGCTTATAAAAGCCAAAGAACTTTTGACTGAAGAAAAACGCACTATTTCAGAAGTTGCGGAAGAACTCAATTTTAATGATTATTCTTATTTTATTTTCAGATTTAAAAAGCATTTTGGCGTTTCTCCATTAACATTTATAAAAAGAACTTAAACTCATTTTAATTTAGGTAAGTATACCCTTTTTACACCAGAATTTTTGAGATTCTAGTTTTTTGCGTGCGGTTATTAAATAAAAAAGCCTCTATTTAGTTAGAGGCTTTAATTTTTTCTCATTATTAATTTCCCATCTTGGGATAAAATTCTCTTGTTTAATATCCGTAAACCATTTAAAAGGGCTTTCTGCATTTGATGACGTGTCTTTTTGATAAGCACCTCCAAATCCTTGTATATCAACCCTAAGAACAGTAATAAAAATATCCCCATAGGCATCATTTGTTGCAGAGATTATATCATGAACATTTATATGGTCTGGGGTTAAAATAATCCAATTTAAAGGTGTCCTTCTCCAAAACTCAAAGTTATTTTTTTCGATGTATTCCGCAAATTTTATATCGCTGTCTTTATAAGGGATATCGGTTAACATTATTACAAATGTTTTCATTTTTCTATTC
The DNA here is from genome assembly GCF_056824315.1 of Flavobacterium sp. B167r. NCBI lineage: Bacteria > Pseudomonadati > Bacteroidota > Flavobacteriia > Flavobacteriales > Flavobacteriaceae > Flavobacterium > Flavobacterium sp. B167r. Next base: position 4,699,925 of record NZ_CP124859.1, on the reverse strand, counting down.
TTGTCCGTTATTAATTTCTCTCATGGACTCTTCTACTACTACATAATCCATTACTGGTGGTATGATATTAGAATTTGTTCTGCTGTCTCCTGTTATTGCTATTTTTTCAATTGCACTTTTTTCTAAATTGTACTTTTCTGACCTCAATAAGTCTGGATTTTTAAATAAACAATAGCAGTAGCTGATGACAAATACAAACACTAGCATGATTGCAAGACCACCTACTATGTTTGCAAACACAAAACTTTTAACCATATACAATCCTGCTGAGCCAGCAAGTAATACAATTACCATTCCGCTTAAAGGTTTTACAACATTTGATCTATATCCTTGGGAAGTAGCGTTTTCTGCTATTTCTGACCATTTCAACATATGTAGTAGATTATGAATTAAATTGTAAAAATACATTTTTTCATAATAATTTACTTAAAATATTTTCCTATTATAAAAGAAAAAGCCTCTTTGTTTAGAGGCTCTAATTTATTTCTTAAAATATCTAGCTTTTAGAAGTGCTTTATTAAAGTCTGACAGTTCTTCTTTTTTGCGCCCTTTTTCAATATCTTCAAAAATAGCTGTTTTTACTGTCTTTCTTTTTCCGTCAATTAAAAGCGGAAGTTCTAAATATTCAACCTCTGATAAATCTTCTTGTAAATACTCTGCCATATCTTCAAGACTGAAATACCATTGTTGTTCAAATTCTGTCTTGTGTATGCTTTCGTCCTGCAAAAGCTTTTCTTTTTCTAGTATTTTCAAATCATTGTGTTTAAAGTTCAAAATTAGTGAATAAATTTTATCTTTGGAAAAAACTCTTATTTATGGAAGATAAACTAATTGAGATTATTACTGCCCAATCCGAAATTATTGAAATTTTATCTCGAGAATACATTGATACCCAACGAAGCCCTTACGAAAAACAAGAAATGAGGGATTTATTAAGACTGTTAAAAGACTTGCAAAAAGACCTTATATAGTAGCTCCCCTTTGAATATGTTATAAGCGCAAGTTGGGTACTCTTCATCGTTAAAAGAATCTAGTTTTTCCATAAGCTGTTTTGCTTTTTCACTCTTATCTTCTTTTAAAAAGTTATAGAAGTCATTGTAATCTCGATGCTGTTTCAGTTCTTCTACCATAATTAAGCTGTCAGTTGTTTGTATTTTGTTCTTATCTGTGAATTTGCAATAATGTAATTGAATCTTTCTGAGTTGCTCTGTTCTCTCAGATTGAATCTGTACACGTGTTCATTAACGTAATTTTGAATGTGTTTTCTTGACCACCAATTATAAATTCCATTGTAGCTTCTTTTCATTATTCCCCAAAATCCCTCAATTGAGTTGCTGTGTATCTCAGGGTTGTCGAAATCTACATACTGTTTTTTAGCGTGGTCTACAATGTGATGGTCATAATGATTTTCCAATCCTCTGTATCCGTGCCATTCATCTGAGATTAAAACCGTATCTTTTTCTACAAATGATTTTATAAACGGCTGTATTGATTCTCTTTTTGTGTTTGGCGCAACAATGCACTTTACTTTGCTTGGAGAAATCATAACTTTTTTACCGTCAACTATTTCAGATTCTCCTCTTTGCAATACTCCAATTACAGGCGTTTTATCTTTAAAGCTTCTTCCTTGTGACTGTTCGACTTTCTTATCTTTATGACGGTTTTTATTTTTTCCGCCAAAAAATGATTCGTCAGCTTCGCATATTCCGTCAAATTTATCGTCAATGTCGTTTTCGATTCCAAAACATTTTCGGATTCTCATAAGCATAAACCAGGCTGATTTTTGGCTAATCTGCAAATCTTTTCCAAGCTGTACGGAACTGATTCCTTTTTTATGGTTTGTAACCAAATAAATCGCCATAAACCATTTTGGAAGTTCAATCTTAGTGTTGTCAAACATAGAGCCTGTCTTAACTGTAAAGTATTTACCGCTTGTTTTGCATTTGTATTTATTGCCTTTGCATTTATAAACTACACTATCCTCATGAAAAGGACTTACAGGTTTGTTTTCCCAATAAAGAGCTTCTAAATGCTCAATACATTTCTGTTCAGTAGAAAACTCTCTTGCTACTTCCAGTATCGAATTGAAATCCTTATTAAACATAGGTCTTAATTTTTTCTTACCCAAATATACTACCTTTTTTACACTTAAACAATAAATTAGTGTAATAAAGTGCTAGTTTTAACATTCGGATAATTTTTAAAGACCTGAATACAAAGATAGTTAGGATATTTTTGTACTCCAATTCTTTGAAATCTGCTGTAATTTGCTACTTTTACAGGATTGAAAATATAAGCGTTAGCTGTTATCATGGTATCGAAATCTGGACAATTTCAACTGCACCACACGATAATAAGACTATGCTCATGCTTTGGCGTGGGCGTAACTTATCTTGGTGCAAGGTTTGTCCAGAACCCCGATTCTTGGTATGGTTACAAACCCACGCTTTCTTATAAAGCAACTTCACTTCGGGTTTGGGTGGAATAAATCAAACCTCATGAAAAAAATTCTACTTCTTCTATCTGTTTTTGCCCTTTTCAGCTGTTCCTCTGACGAATCAAAAAGTGATTCTAACAACTCCACAAATGATAATTACATAGAATACAATGGAGAAAAGTACTATTTTACAGAAGCTACGATCAAAAGAGTCTACGAAAATAACTCTGGCTCCACATCATTTATATTAGCTTTTACTAATAACCCTATGACTTCTTACTTTCAAGTTGAATTAAGTACAAGTTGCAAACAATGTCCTGTTACAGATTTAATTAGCACAACATACACACTAAACTCAAATGCTTATATAAGAGCAATGGGGTTAGGTAAATTCAAAAATGACACCTATATAAATATACTTTCAAAAGAAAGCTTAACCACAACAGTAATTAATAGCATAATCGTAACTAATAACTCAAACGGTAATTATGGTTTTAAGTTCAGTTTTATAACCCCTACAGGCACAGCAACAGGCGAATATTTAGGAGAATTAAAGAAACTTAACTACTAAAATATGCTTGCACTTGTATTTATAGGAGCAGTTGCATTTGTAATTTATGCTCAATTCTTTGACAACAAGAAGCAAAATCATTCTTCTATGTCAAGACCTCAATTGCATGCTGAAATGAAGAAGAGACTGAAAAAATCTCTGATTGATGAGATAAAAACCAATCAGGATATTAAAGAATTCAGAAATACTGAAGTTGAAACGATGTTAATACTAACCTTAATTTCTAATTTTTACCAAGCCAGCTTAAAGAATTTCGTTGAACATAGATTATCCATGGGTCTCACTGAGCAGGAAGCTATTAATATGGTGAAAACTGTCACTAATGAAGTAATAGATATGTATATTGCGGACGCAAAGCAATATCATGTGAAGTAACACTTAAACCAATATATTATGAATCAAGACTTAATAGACGCTTTTAGTGAAGATCTGCAAAATTTTTTAGACGGCATACTTACGAATATTAAAAGTAAAGAAAGTGAATCTCCCCAAAATATAATAGATAGTTGGCATACTTATGAACAAAGTATAAGAGCTAAAGTTTATGAGCTTACCTTTAAAACTATTGAAAAACATGGTATAAACCAAAACAATGTAAAGAGTAATGAAAAAGGTGTTTTAGCAGAAGTCTTATTCACTTGCACTGACATAGCTAAAAATAAAGTTGACAAACTTTTCTATGGAGACATAAAACGTATTATTTATAATGCTTTTTAAAACAAATCAGAGTGTTTTTTCTTAAAGAGCTCATATATGATTGGATTTCCGTCTGTTTTTAATCTTTTAATAGTAATTATTGCATCAGTAGTTGTAGCTATTAAAAAATTTGTCAGAGTAAGATTTTCCATTAATGAGCTTTTGATTTGATTCTCTAATAACCCAATTTTTTCTATCAATTCTTCTTTTGATAGTTCATATAAATTTTCCATAAGTCTAAAAAGTTAAAAACCCTCTTGGAAAAGTCTAAGAGGGTTTGTTGTTAAAAATCAGGGGTTTGTACTTGGTTTGTGTTTTAGTGTTTTTGATATATTTGACTTAATTAAAAATCATTTATCATGGATACTATTCAAAATGTGAACTCAAATATTATTACTCTTGCTAAAGCACAAGAAAATGAATTTAAAGAATTAAAAGCTCAATTAAATAGAATTGAATCTAACCAAGCTATAATAAGTACTAATATTGAAGTTTTGAGTAAATATATAAATGATTTAACTATTCTCTTAAGTAAGAAGCTTCCTTAAGTTTATTTGCAACTTCTTTTAAAATCTCAATATTTTCTCCTACGGAGTTGTTCTTTAAAAGAGCAATTATTTCATTCATAAGACCTCCATAGTTTTCTTCTAAATATTGTTGGTGTGTTTTTATTTCCATAAGTTTATAAATTAAAAAATCGCCCTATAAAAAGGCGATTTTAGTTAAATGAATATTTCAAAAATTCTGGTGTAAAAAGGGTATACTTACCTTAATTTATTAATTATCCTATTTTGAAGTGTTTTTTTTAACAAAATCTTCAATTGGTTTTCGTTTAAAAACAGAAAAGTATTTTTTGGAAAAATAGTTTAATTCGTAATAATTTAATTCTTTAATAATGTCAGATATTGCTGAAAAGTCACCGCTTTGTAAAAGTTTATTTGCTTCCGTCATTTTTTCTCGGATAAATAAATTCTTTGGTGTATTTTGAAAATATTTCTTGAATAAAACTTTAAATTTAGTTGTTGACATGCCCGCTATTCGAGAAAGAAAACTGATAGAAGGAAAAGGATCGTGCAAGTGTTTCGATAAATATTCTTTCGATTTGTTTAATCCATCAATATCCGCTGCTGGTAAATCTGTTTTAAATTCAGAAAATTTTAAAAAAGTATTGGACAATAACTTTAATGATAGTCCACGAAGGTTAGTGTCGAAAGAAGTTGTCGATAACGGCATGTCTTTCAAAGAAGTTAAAAGCAATAAACTATCGCCGTCAATATCTATGGTATAGAATAAGTTTTTTTTCAAAAAATTGATTCTTTGATTAATAGACTCTTTTTTAGAATCATTGTCAACCAATTCAAATAATAATTTTTTGTCTATAAACAGGCTTATCGCATAAGTTCTTCGACCAACTGCTGGTTCAAAACTGGTTTTGTCTTTCCTTAAATCAAAAATTGATAGGCCTAGTTTTTCCGCATGTCCAATTTTATGTTTGTTATTCTTTATAACTATTTGATTTTCAAAATCACTAATGTCATAATGGAAAACAACTCTTGGAACATCATCATTAATTCTTCTGATTTTCAATGGAGCTTTCAATGTAAAATCTGAAAGCATGACTGCAATTCCAGGGATAACCTGAATAAAAAAGGAATAACCGCTTCCAACCGCTTCAGGAAGAATAAGCGTATTGCTGTTTATTACTTCGGCTTGTAACTCCTGCGCCATATCACTTAGCCAATCTGGAGAGACACAATAAAAATGATTTTTTTTTATACATATTTTATTGTTTTTAACAGTATTAAAAATTCGTTTCCTGTTCCTTAAATATAGTTTGAAAATAAATATTTAGTATAAAGTTATTTTATTTTTTGTGGTAATCAATCATCAAATTGAACTTTTTTCTATGTTTTAAAGTCTTGTCTGTCATTTTGTTGTGTTGGTGTAGTTATAAATTTGCTGCATACAAAACGACAATAATTTTAAACCTAAATATTATATATGAAAACAAAAGAAAAGAAACACTCTATAGAAAATCTACTTAGTACATATTTTGATTTTTTGACACTTTTGGAATTGGAAGATTTAATAACACCTCATTTAAGATATTTTATTTTGAATATGATTAGCGAAGAAGAATTAATTCTATTACGCAACACATAATATTTGTTGTGGCTAGGTATCGATTACTGAATAAAAGCTAGTTGAGATATTAATATATATTCCATTTACAAAGTATTAAATAACAAAATTTTTTAGAAGATGTTCAGATTAAAAAAAATTGGATTTAGATATAGAAGATCGCTGCATTTCATATTACTATCAAGCATAATAGTGATGCAAATAATATTACTTACAATATTTTACAGAGAGAAAAAACACGACTCTGAACTAAAGTTTTTGGAGGAAAAAACAAGATATTATTTGCAAGCGAAGCAAATTTTTAACCGCACAAAAAATGAATTGTATGAAAGTGAAGAAGATTTAAGCAGATACATTAAAACGGGGAATAATTTTTTCATAAGACATTATTATACTCATATTGATTCTCTTCAATATAATTTGGTTAGTCTTTCAAATGCTGCAAAAATGAATTCGAGCTTTTCAAAATCAAAGGGTGCATATAATTTTTCAGCTTATGGTTTTAATCAAAATAAAGATTTAAGTTTTGATTTGTGGACAAAAATTCTTGGTAATAAAAATTCAGAAATAATGTCTCAGCATGAAAGATTGCTGAAAGAAAATGATAAATTATTAAGTCAATATAATATAGCACTCGATCTTTTGGAAGAAAAAATCAGGCTGGCGACTAATAATGAACATTATAGTAATAAAAATTTCAGAAAGTACTTGTTGGCTTTAGTACTGGTGGTTACGATTTTGCTTGTCATTTTTACGAACATTACTTTTTGGTATGAAAAACGTTTGAAAAGTGATCAGGATAAAATTCAAAGCAATTTAGATTTTAAAAATAGAATTATGGGGATGATCACTCATGAAATACAATCGCCTCTAAATATTGTTTCACTTTATTGCAAATCAATCTACAAGCAAAATAATGATGCAAGACTAAATGATTCTTTAAAATTATTACAGTTTACAACAAATTCGGTTTCATTAATGTCAAACCAGGTTTTAAATCTTTTGAAAAGTGAGAGTAAAAAACTTCAATTGAATTCAAGTTGTTTTAGCTTGAAAGATGAATTAAGCCTTACGCTTCATGGAATAAAAGATATGGTCGAAAGTACAGGCAATAAACTTGATTTTAATTTGAATTTTCATTCGGATATTATTGTATACACCGATTTAATAAAAATACAGGAACTATTTTACAATATTATAGGTAATGCAAATAAGTTTACGAATAAAGGAGAGATTAAAGTTTTGCAGATTGCATAGATGTTTCTCCGGAGCAATATAAACTGGAAGTAATAATAAAAGATAACGGAATTGGTGTATCCAAAAAAGATTTGAAAAATGTTTTTAAAGCATATTATCAGGGAGAGATTTCTGAGAAAGTCGATAACCTAGGTATGGGACTCGGATTAAATTTATGCAAAGAACTTGTCGAAATGCTAGAAGGAGACATTCAAATAACAAGCGAACTGAATTTAGGCACAGAAGTAAAGTTTACTGTCTTTTTGTATAAATACGAAATGGAAACTGTTGAACTAGAATACCAATTCACTAATCAAAACTTTATCATGGCATAAGGAATTAGATAAATTTAAATGCTTTAAGAATGTTTTTAGACAATAAGTCAATGGTATAATTATATAATTTTTAAGAAATGGAATCAAACAAAACATTTGTAGTTGCAGATGATCATACTATGATAAGACAAGGAGTTGCCTTTGTCCTGAAAGATATTTTCCCATCTGCAAACATCTTGCAGGCAAGCAATTTTTTGGAAATTTTAAAACTGGTAAAAGACAAAAAAATTGATTTGCTTTTATTGGATATTAATTTTCCTGGCGGAACAAGTCTCAGTATAATTCCTACGATAAGGGAAATTCAGAAAGATATCAAGATATTGATTTTCTCTGCCTACGACGAAGATGTATATGCTGTTCGATATTTGAACGCTGGCGCAAGTGGTTATCTAAATAAACTAAGTACAGAAGAAGAGATTGCACATGCTGTAAATTCGATACTTTCTTATGGTAAGTTCGTTAGTCCAAATATACAAAACAAAATTATGGATTCTTATATTTTAAAAAAGCCTGTTAATCCATTAGAACAATTATCAAATAGAGAAATTGAAATAGCCAAATTATTGGTTGGCGGAAGTGCTAATAATAATATAGCAGAAAAGTTAAATATTAAAAAAACAACAGTAAGTACCTATAAAATTAGAATGTTTGAAAAATTAGGTATTACGAACCTGTCTTCATTAATAGGGCTTTTTAGGCTCTATGATCTTGATGAAGTGTAGAAATTAAGTTGAGTATGTCAGTTAAAATAAAAATCTGGTTGTTGTAGTCCAGAGATATGTAGTTTGTGTTAGTTGAATGAGGCGATTCCATTTTAGGGGTCGCCTTTTTGTTTTTTAAATGACTTAAAATTAAGCGTTTGTTTGTTTTATACAGAGTCTTTTTAGGCTTGTATAAACCTTCAATTATCAATGTAGTATGTGGACTACAAATTATGAAGATATCGCACTACAAAGAGAAGGTGCTTTGTGATTTTACTTTGCATCGAAATAAAAATCTCATTCTAGTTGTCAATTTGATCAGTGCAATTGTATGAGGTTGATATGGAGAGGTATTTAATTAAAAAACAAATCGAATAATGAAGAATTATCATGTTTTCAAATTTATTGCGGTTTTGGGATTGTTCTATAGTGTAGAAACTCATGCGCAAGTAAAAGTCGGAAAAAACCCGACCACAATTGGTAATGATGTTAATCTGGAGGTTGAGTCAACCAACAGCAACAAGTTTTCTATCAGTAAAGAGCTTGGAAAAGTAACAATCAAAGATGGTTCACAAGGGAATGGTAGAGTGCTTATGTCAGATGCAAATGGCGTAGCAACTTGGGTATTACTAGTAGAATCGCAGGCTGGAAAAACTGGTGAACCAGGGATACCAGGTTCAGGCGTTTCTGGAGCGCCAGATTCAGGTGTGACAATTGTAACAAATGACACAGGAACTTGGTTATGGAATCCAGTAACAAATTCATGGACTTTGGTAAGTGGTAAAGACGGTATTGCAGGAGGTAATGGAGCTCCTGGTGCAAATGGTATCGATGGAAAAATAAATATTTATGTAGACGAAATTACAAAGATAGTTTATTTGCGTGATCCTAGTAATAATGATAAATGGATTCAGATTTCTGGTAAAGATGGAGCGAATGGTATAAATGGAGCTGACGGAAAATCAGCATTCGAAATTTGGAAACAGCTTCCCGGCAACGACGGAAAAACTATCACTGAATATTTAGACGGTATAAAAGGCGCTGACGGAGCAAACGGAGCAGACGGAAAATCGGCATTCGAAATCTGGAAGCAGCTTCTTGGCAACGACGGAAAAACGATTACCGAATATTTAGACGGTATAAAAGGAGCTGACGGAGCAAACGGAGCTGACGGAAAATCGGCATTCGAAATTTGGAAGCAGCTTCCCGGCAACGACGGAAAAACGATCACAGAATATTTAGACGGTATAAAAGGTGCTGACGGAGCAAATGGAGCTGACGGAAAATCTGCATTCGAAATTTGGAAGCAGCTTCCCGGCAACGACGGAAAAACGATCACAGAATATTTAGACGGTATAAAAGGAGCTGACGGAGCAAATGGAGCTGACGGAAAATCTGCATTCGAAATTTGGAAGCAGCTTCCTGGCAACGACGGAAAAACGATCACAGAATATTTAGACGGTTTAAAAGGTGCTGACGGAGCAAACGGAGCTGACGGAAAATCTGCATTCGAAATTTGGAAGCAGCTTCCTGGCAACGACGGAAAAACTATCACAGAATATTTAGACGGTATAAAAGGTGCTGACGGAGCAAATGGAGCTGACGGAAAATCTGCATTCGAAATTTGGAAGCAGCTTCCTGGCAACGACGGAAAAACGATCACAGAATATTTAGACGGTTTAAAAGGTGCTGACGGAGCAAACGGAGCTGACGGAAAATCTGCATTCGAAATTTGGAAGCAGCTACCTGGCAACGACGGAAAAACGATCACAGAATATTTAGACGGTATAAAAGGAGCTGACGGAGCAAATGGAGCTGACGGAAAATCGGCATTCGAAATCTGGAAGCAGCTTCCTGGCAATGACGGAAAAACGATTACCGAGTATTTAGACGGTATAAAAGGAGCTGATGGAGCAAATGGAGCTGACGGTAAATCTGCATTCGAAATTTGGAAGCAGCTTCCCGGCAACGACGGAAAAACGATTACTGAATATTTAGACGGTATAAAAGGAGCTGACGGAGCAAATGGAGCTGACGGAAAATCGGCATTCGAGATTTGGAAGCAGCTTCCTGGCAACGACGGAAAAACGATCACAGAATATTTAGACGGTATAAAAGGAGCTGACGGAGCAAATGGAGCTGACGGAAAATCGGCATTCGAAATCTGGAAGCAGCTTCCTGGCAATGACGGAAAAACGATTACCGAGTATTTAGACGGTATAAAAGGAGCTGACGGAACAAATGGAACAAACGGAGCTGACGGAAAATCTGCATTCGAAGTTTGGAAGCAGCTTCCCGGCAACGATGGAAAAACGATCACAGAATATTTAGACGGTTTAAAAGGCGCTGACGGAGCAAATGGAATTGACGGAAAATCTGCATTCGAAATTTGGAAGCAGCTTCCCGGCAACGACGGAAAAACGATTACTGAATATTTAGACGGTATAAAAGGCGCTGACGGAGCAAATGGAGCTGACGGAAAATCGGCATTCGAAATTTGGAAGCAGCTTCCTGGCAACGATGGAAAAACTATCACAGAATATTTAGACGGTATAAAAGGAGCTGACGGAGCAAACGGAGCTGACGGAAAATCTGCATTCGAAGTTTGGAAGCAGCTTCCTGGCAACGATGGAAAAACTATCACAGAATATTTAGACGGCTTGAAAGGAGCAAACGGAACAAACGGAACTGACGGAAAATCGGCATTTGAAGTTTGGGAGCAGCTACCTGGCAACAACGGAAAAACAACCATTGAGTATTTAGCTTCTTTAAAAGGTGCTGACGGAGCAAACGGAGCAGACGGAAAATCGGCATTCGAAATTTGGAAGCAGCTTCCTGGCAACGACGGAAAAACGATCACAGAATATTTAGACGGTTTAAAAGGTGCTGACGGAGCAAACGGAACAAACGGAACTGACGGAAAATCGGCATTTGAAGTTTGGGAGCAGCTACCTGGCAACAACGGAAAAACAACCATTGAGTATTTAGCTTCTTTAAAAGGTGCTGACGGAGCAAACGGAGCAGACGGAAAATCGGCATTCGAAATCTGGAAGCAGCTTCCTGGCAACGACGGAAAAACGATCACAGAATATTTAGACGGTTTAAAAGGTGCTGACGGAGCAAACGGAACAAACGGAACTGACGGAAAATCGGCATTTGAAGTTTGGGAGCAGCTACCTGGCAACAACGGAAAAACAACCATTGAGTATTTAGCTTCTTTAAAAGGTGCTGACGGAGCAAACGGAGCAGACGGAAAATCGGCATTCGAAATTTGGAAGCAGCTTCCTGGCAACGACGGAAAAACGATCACAGAATATTTAGACGGTTTAAAAGGTGCTGACGGAGCAAACGGAACAAACGGAACTGACGGAAAATCGGCATTTGAAGTTTGGGAGCAGCTACCTGGCAACAACGGAAAAACAACCATTGAGTATTTAGCTTCTTTAAAAGGTGCTGACGGAGCAAACGGAGCAGACGGAAAATCGGCATTCGAAATTTGGAAGCAGCTTCCTGGCAACGACGGAAAAACGATCACAGAATATTTAGACGGTTTAAAAGGTGCTGACGGAGCAAACGGAACAAACGGAACTGACGGAAAATCGGCATTTGAAGTTTGGGAGCAGCTACCTGGCAACAACGGAAAAACAACTATTGAGTATTTAGCTTCTTTAAAAGGTGCTGACGGAACGAATGGAACAAATGGAATTGACGGAACGAATGGAACAAACGGAACAAATGGAACTGACGGAAAATCAGCATTCGAAATTTGGGAACAGCTTCCTGGCAACAATGGAAAAACCACTATTGAGTATTTGGCTTCTTTAAAAGGTGCTGATGGAACAAATGGTGTAAATGGAACTGACGGAAAATCAGCATTTGAAGTTTGGGAACAGCTTCCTGGCAACAATGGAAAAACCACTATTGAGTATTTGGCTTCTTTAAAAGGTACAAATGGAGCAAACGGAACAAATGGAACTGACGGAAAATCAGCATTTGAAGTTTGGGAGCAGCTTCCTGGCAACAACGGAAAAACTACTATTGAGTATTTGGCTTCTTTAAAAGGTGCTGACGGAACAAACGGAACCAATGGAACTGACGGAAAATCGGCATTTGAAGTTTGGGAGCAGCTTCCTGGCAATAATGGAAAAACCACTATTGAGTATTTGGCTTCTTTAAAAGGTGCTGACGGAACAAACGGAACCAATGGAACTGACGGAAAATCGGCATTTGAAGTTTGGGAGCAGCTTCCTGGCAATAATGGAAAAACCACTATTGAGTATTTGGCTTCTTTAAAAGGTGCTGACGGAACAAACGGAACAAATGGAACTGACGGAAAATCAGCATTCGAAGTTTGGGAGCAGCTTCCTGGCAATAATGGAAAAACCACTATTGAGTATTTGGCTTCTTTAAAAGGTGCTGATGGAGCAAATGGAACAAATGGAATTGACGGAACGAATGGAACAAACGGAACAAACGGAACTGACGGAAAATCAGCATTCGAAATTTGGGAACAGCTTCCTGGCAACAATGGAAAAACCACTATTGAGTATTTGGCTTCTTTAAAAGGTGCTGACGGAACAAACGGAACAAATGGAGCAAACGGAACCAATGGAACTGACGGAAAATCAGCATTTGAAGTTTGGGAGCAGCTACCTGGCAACAACGGAAAAACCACTATTGAGTATTTAGCTTCTTTAAAAGGTGCTGACGGAACAAATGGAACAAATGGAATTGATGGTACAAATGGTGTAAACGGAACTGACGGAAAATCTGCATTCGAAGTTTGGGAACAGCTTCCTGGCAACAATGGAAAAACCACTATTGAGTATTTGGCTTCTTTAAAAGGTGCTGACGGAACGAATGGAACAAACGGAACAAATGGAACTGACGGAAAATCAGCATTCGAAGTTTGGGAGCAGCTACCTGGCAACAACGGAAAAACCACTATTGAGTATTTGGCTTCTTTAAAAGGTGCTGACGGAACGAATGGAACAAACGGAACAAATGGAACTGACGGAAAATCAGCATTCGAAGTTTGGGAGCAGCTACCTGGCAACAACGGAAAAACCACTATTGAGTATTTGGCTTCTTTAAAAGGCGCAGACGGAACAAACGGAACAAATGGAACTGACGGAAAATCAGCATTCGAAATTTGGGAGCAGCTACCTGGAAATAATGGAAAAACCACTATTGAGTATTTGGCTTCTTTAAAAGGCGCTGACGGAACAAACGGAACAAATGGAACTGACGGAAAATCAGCATTCGAAATTTGGGAACAGCTTCCTGGCAACAACGGAAAAACCACTATTGAGTATTTGGCTTCTTTAAAAGGTGCTGACGGAACAAATGGTACTAATGGAATTGATGGTACAAATGGAGCAAACGGAACAAATGGAACTGACGGAAAATCAGCATTCGAAATTTGGGAACAGCTTCCTGGCAACAACGGAAAAACCACTATTGAGTATTTGGCTTCTTTAAAAGGTGCTGACGGAACGAATGGAACAAACGGAACAAATGGAACTGACGGAAAATCAGCATTTGAAGTTTGGGAGCAGCTACCTGGCAACAACGGAAAAACAACTATTGAGTATTTAGCTTCTTTAAAAGGTGCTGACGGAACAAATGGAGCAAACGGAACAAATGGAACTGACGGAAAATCAGCATTTGAAGTTTGGGAGCAGCTACCTGGCAACAACGGAAAAACAACTATTGAGTATTTAGCTTCTTTAAAAGGCGCTGACGGAACAAATGGAGCAAACGGAATTGATGGTACAAACGGAACCAATGGTACTGACGGAAAATCTGCATTCGAAATTTGGGAACAGCTTCCTGGCAACAACGGAAAAACCACTATTGAGTATTTGACTTCTTTAAAAGGTGCTGACGTAGCAAATGGAACAAATGGAGCAAATGGAGCAAATGGAATTGATGGTACAAATGGTGTAAACGGAACTGACGGAAAATCAGCATTCGAAGTTTGGGAGCAGCTACCTGGCAACAACGGAAAAACCACTATTGAGTATTTGGCTTCTTTAAAAGGCGCTGACGGAACAAACGGAACAAATGGAACTGACGGAAAATCAGCATTTGAAGTTTGGGAACAGCTTCCTGGAAATAATGGAAAAACCACTATTGAGTATTTGGCCTCTCTAAAAGGTGCTGACGGAGCAAACGGAACTAATGGAATTGATGGTACAAACGGAACAAATGGTACTGATGGAAAATCGGCATTCGAAGTTTGGGAGCAGCTTCCTGGCAATAACGGAAAAACCACTATTGAGTATTTGGCTTCTTTAAAAGGTGCTGACGGAACAAATGGAACAAATGGAACCAATGGAACTGATGGAAAATCGGCATTCGAAGTTTGGGAACAGCTTCCTGGCAACAACGGAAAAACCACTATTGAGTATTTGGCTTCTTTAAAAGGTGCTGACGGAACAAACGGAACAAACGGAACTGATGGAAAATCGGCATTCGAAGTTTGGGAGCAGCTTCCTGGCAATAACGGAAAAACCACTATTGAGTATTTGGCTTCTTTAAAAGGTGCTGACGGAACAAATGGAACTAATGGAACTGACGGAAAATCGGCATTTGAAATTTGGGAGCAGCTTCCTGGCAATAATGGAAAAACTACTATTGAGTATTTGGCTTCTTTAAAAGGCGCTGACGGAACAAATGGAGCAAACGGAACCAATGGAACTGATGGAAAATCGGCATTCGAAGTTTGGGAACAGCTTCCTGGCAATAACGGAAAAACCACTATTGAGTATTTGGCTTCTCTAAAAGGTGCTGATGGAGCAACCGGAACCAATGGAACTGACGGAAAATCAGCATTCGAAGTTTGGGAGCAGCTTCCTGGCAACAACGGAAAAACCACTATTGAGTATTTGGCTTCTTTAAAAGGTGCTGACGGAACAAATGGAACAAATGGAACTAATGGAATTGATGGTACAAATGGAGCAAACGGAACAAACGGAACTGACGGAAAATCGGCATTCGAAATTTGGGAGCAGCTTCCTGGCAACAACGGAAAAACCACTATTGAGTATTTGGCTTCTTTAAAAGGTGCTGATGGAGCAAATGGAATTGACGGAGCAAATGGAGCAAATGGAGCAAATGGAACTAATGGTACTGACGGAAAATCAGCATTCGAAGTTTGGGAGCAGCTTCCTGGCAACAACGGAAAAACCACTATTGAGTATTTGGCTTCTTTAAAAGGTGCTGAGGGAACAAACGGAACAGACGGAAAATCAGCATTTGAAGTTTGGGAGCAGCTTCCTGGGAACAACGGAAAAACCACTATTGAGTATTTGGCTTCTTTAAAAGGCGCTGATGGAGCAAATGGAACTAATGGAATTGATGGTACAAATGGAGCAAATGGAGCAAACGGAGCAAACGGAACTGACGGTAAATCGGCATTCGAAGTTTGGGAGCAGCTTCCTGGGAACAACGGAAAAACCACTATTGAGTATTTGGCTTCTTTAAAAGGTGCTGATGGAGCAAATGGAATTGATGGTACAAATGGAGCAAACGGAACCAATGGTATTGACGGAAAATCAGCATTTGAAGTTTGGGAACAGCTTCCTGGCAACAACGGAAAAAGTACTATCGACTATTTAGCTTCTTTAAAAGGAGAAAAAGGAGAACCAGGTACTCCAGCAACTAATATTCTTAAGAACAATTTTACAAATATGAACTATTCTATACTAGCAACTGATAATGTCATTTTAGTAGATGCAACTGCAGGCAATGTTACTGTTAGTTTACCTGCAACTCCTGTAGATGGAGTGGTATACACTATTAAGCGTATTGGTGCTGATGTTTCAAATAATGATGTTATTATTGATGGAGGTGCAATAAATATTGATGCGGCTGCAGCGCCTTTTGGCAATACGGCTTATGTAGGACAAAATGTAGCTTATCAAATCATGTACAGTGCATCGCAAAAAATGTGGTATACACTTTCTAAAATGTAGAAAGTAATACAAATTAGTCACCCGATGCCTTTTAGAATTAAAAACTTTTAAAAAATAATAAAATGTGCTAGGGTGTCTTATTTGTATTTGTACTGGTGAGTTATGTCAATACTAAATCAAGGGAACCAAAAGATAATTTAATGAAACCTCAATAAAAGAGTTCATAATGAATCAAAAAATAAATTTTAAAAATAAGCCAGGATTAATGTTCCTTGCACTTTTGTGGTCCACACTTGGCTGGTCTCAATCGGGCACTTTAGGGAATACCTACGTTTTTGGCGGAGGACAGGCTACTGTACATGGGGGTAATTTTAGCTTTCTCACAGGAGGCAGTGGAGTACTCCCAGGGATTGTTGGTACTGATCGTAGCATGCCTGCCGGGTATTTGGGTTTTATGGCGGGAACCACTTGGAGTGGTGCCTCCGATGCAGCTCACGTCGACGGTTACGTAAAGTCGTATCAGACAGGTAAGTTTACCTTTCCTATTGGAGACAATGGTCAGTACAACCCAGTAGCTGTTTCGGCTGCTTCGCTTAGTGCACCTGCAGATGCTGCTTATTATGCTGTCGATCCAGGAGTAGCTATAACATCAAGCTTAAAAGGTGGTGACGAACCAAGGTTGCCTACAGGGGAAATCTTCTCAACAACATCAAAAGATGTTGGAATAAATAGAGTAAGCACTGTTGGATACTGGGATATAAACGGAGATACTGCTGCAAAAATCACTTTGTCATGGAACACATCTACAAATCTAGCGATGCTTACAGCATCTGATTTAAGCAGTCTTAAAATAGTAGGTTGGGATGGCATGAAATGGGTAGAGATTCCTGCTACAGTAGATGCAACTTCACTCTTCGGAGAAAGTAGTACGCTCAATTCAGGATCTATTACAACTAATGTAACTGTTGTACCAAATACTTATACAGTATACACATTGGCAGCGGGTATTACAGACGGATGTAGTGCTCCAGTGGCAAGTACAGCTTGGAATGCATCAGATTGTGATCATGACGGATTAACAAATGGAAAAGAGATCGAATTAGGTACTGATCCATATAATCCAGATACGGACGGAGATGGAGTTCTAGACGGAACAGAAGTTACAGATGGAACAAATCCTAAAGATGGTTGTTCATACCAATTAGGACATGTTACACTACCTCGAAGCCCTGAATGGAACGCTCAAGATTGTGATGGTGACGGATTGACGAATGGAGAGGAAATCACTAGAGGAACCGATCCGCAGAAACCTGACACAGACGGAGATGGTGTAATTGACGGAACAGAAGTTACAGATGGTACAGATCCTAAAGATGGTTGTTCATACCAATTAGGACATGTGACATTACCTCGAAGCCCTGAATGGAACGCTCAAGATTGTGATGGCGACGGATTGACTAATGGTGAGGAAATCACTCGAGGAACCGATCCACAGAAACCTGATACAGACGGAGATGGTGTAATTGACGGAACAGAGGTAAATGATGGAACAGATCCGCTTAATATATGTGATTCTAAACAAGAGCACGTTACAGTTCCTCAGAGTCCTGAATATGCGAACCGTGATTGCAATGAAGGCGGAGAAATAGAAGTGTTTAATGCACTTACACCAAACGGCGACGGAATCAATGATGTACTTATTATAAAAGGATTGGAAAATTATCCGAACAATCACATCGAGATATTCAACCGCTGGGGAGTTAAGGTATATGAAACAGATAAATACGGTGAAAATGGAAATTACTTCACAGGTATATCTGAAGGAAGAGCTACTATTAAGCAAGCTTCAGGTTTGCCAACCGGAACTTATTTCTATGTCTTGAAATGCTCAGATAACAAGGGCAACAGGAAAGAAAAATCTGGATACTTATATCTAAACAGATAACTATAATTAATACTCACTGGAGTTAATAAAGGCTCCAGTGGGATATTAAACAATAAAAAATAAATAATTGAGAGATGAAAAATGTTTTTTTAATAACCCTATTGTTTTTTGCGAGTGTAGGCATGTTTGCGCAACAAGACTCACAGTATACACAGTATATGTACAATACAGCAAATGTTAATCCGGCTTATGCGGGAAGCAGAGGGGTTTTGAGCGTGTTTGGATTACATCGAACACAATGGGTAGGATTAGAAGGAGCTCCAGTTACCAATACATTTGCGTTAAGTTCGCCTTTAGGATATTCAGGATTAGGAGCAGGTGTGTCTTTTGTAAGCGATCGTATAGGACCTACAAATACTAATAATATTTCGGCTGACCTTTCGTATTCAATTCCAGTTTCGACTTTTTATGATTTGTCTTTTGGATTGAAAGGAACAGCAAACCTTTTTAGTCTAGACACAGAAAAGCTAAATATTTTTGATGGTTCAGATGGAAATCTTGCGACTGTAAAAAATGAGTTTAGCCCTAATATAGGAGCAGGGATTTATCTTCATTCTGACAAAACTTATGTTGGAATATCAGTGCCTTCTTTTTTGCAGACATCTAGATACAAAGATAACGAGCGTGTAGTTTACATGGATAAGATGCACTTTTACTTAATAGGAGGACATGTATTTGATTTAAGCCCTTCTGTACAATTCAAACCTGCCTTTTTATTAAAAGGAACCGAAGGAGCGCCTTTACAGTTGGATGTATCAGGAAATTTTATGTTTAATGAAAAGTTTGTGGTAGGAGGATCTTGGAGATGGGGTGCAGCTGTGAGTGCAATGGCAGGTTTTCAAATAACAAGAGGAATGTATATTGGATATGGATATGATAGAGAAACTACAAAGCTTACACATTACAACTCAGGATCGCATGAAATATTCTTGAGATTTGAATTTGTAAAACGAGGTAGTAGTATCGTATCACCAAGATTTTTCTAAATAGTATATTAATGATATGAAAAATACAATAAAATATTTATCAGCAGCAGTTTTATTCTCTTGTGTTTCGTATGGCCAGAAAGGTGAAGTGATTAAGGGAAACAAAGAGTATGAAAAATGTGCTTACGTAGATGCTGTGAAGGTTTATGAGAAGGTATTTGAAAAGGGCCATAAATCAGCAGATATGCTGGGAAAATTAGGTAATGCCTATTATTTTCAAGCCGATTATGCAAATGCATTGAAATGGTATGAGCAACTTTTTTTAATGCCTGACAATAAGGAAGCGGAGTATTATTACCGTTATGCTCAATCACTCAAAGCAACAGGAAATTATGCCAAGGCAGACGATATGCTCAAGGAGTTTTACAAAATGGATAAAACTGATAATAGAGCACTTTTAGCTGAAGAACAAAAGAATTATCTAGATGTAATCAATAAAAATTCGGGTAGTTATGCTGTTGCAAATGCTGGTATTAATTCTGATAAATCAGATTATGGAAGTGCTTTTTTAGGAAACAGTCTTGTCTTTGCTTCAGCGAGAGATGTAAGCCAAGTAAATCCTTGGAATGGTGGGTATTGTACTGATTTGTATTCGGCAGAGTTGAAGCTAGACGGTACATTAGGAGAACCATCCAAATTTGGTGGCAAATTGAATACAATGTATAATGAGTCTACACCAGTGTTTACCAAAGATGGTAAAACGGTATACTTTACTCGTAACAACTTTAACGACGGAAAAAAAAGAGCCAATAAAAATAATATTACCCTTTTGAAGCTTTATAAAGCCACTAAAGACGGAAACGATTGGAAAGATATCAAAGAATTGCCATTCAATAGTGATGACTACAGTGTGGCGCATCCGGCACTAAGCCCTGATGGGAAGACTCTGTATTTTGTTTCTGATATGCCTGGAACTTGGGGAGGTTCTGATATTTTTAAAGTAAGCATAAGAGGAAATGACAGCTATGGTACTCCTGTGAATTTGGGTCCAAGCATCAATACCAAAGGGAAAGAAAGTTTTCCTTATGTAACAGATGAAAATGAAATTTATTTTGCATCAGACGGATATCCAGGATTAGGCGGATTAGATATTTTTGTTGGGAAAATTGATAAGAATGGTGCTATAAGTAATATTCAAAATGTAGGATCTGATATCAATTCTCCTCAAGACGATTTTGCTTATATTATTAATACAAAAACGAAAAGCGGGTATTTTAGTTCAAATAGAACTCAAAGTAATGGTTCAGATGATATTTTTTCTTTTAAAGAAGCTAAATGTGAACTGGAATTAAACGGAGTGATTACTGATGCACAAACTAAAAATGTTTTACCTGAAGCTCAAGTTACTTTGTTTGATTCTGAAATGAAGCCTGTAAATACAATGATTGCTGATGCTTCAGGAAGGTATTCATTTATAGTAAAATGCAGTAAAGCCTACTTTGTGAGGGCAGAAAAGCAAAATTACAGCACTCAAGAAGTTTCTGTCACTATTAATGAAACTAGTGGAAAAGCAAGTTTGACGTTGTCGTTTGCATTAGAAAAAACAATTTTCAAGGTAAAGGTTGGGGATGATTTAGCGAAAAGTTTTAGTATAAAAAATATTTATTTTGACGTGGCTAAATCGGATATTACGCCGAAAGCAATTTTAGATTTAGAGAAAATTTTGAGCGCTTTGGAAGATAACCCGACTATGAAATTGGATATTCGTTCGCATACCGATTGTAGGGGATCAAAAACTTACAATTTGCAATTGTCTGACAGAAGAGCCAAATCGACTATACAATGGCTGATAAAACAAGGCATTAGCAAAGATAGACTTACAGGTAGAGGCTATGGAGAGTCGCAATTGTTAAATAATTGTAATTGTGAAGGAAAAATAATTTCAACATGTTCTGATGAAGAACATCAAGAGAATAGAAGATCAGAATTTATTATTACTCAAATGTAAAAATAGAAATTCAAGATCAGATGTTTCGAATAATTTAATTTTAAAGATATGGCACTTACTTTTCTTGTTGCAGATGATCATAGCATGATTCGTCAGGGAGTTGCTCTATTGTTAAAAGAAACCTATCCGTCTGCGAAAATATTGCAGACGGCTACGTTTTTGAATATCTTAAAACTTGTAAATCAGGAAAAAATAGATTTGCTTTTCTTAGATATTAATTTCCCTGATGGAAAAAGTTTGAGTATAATACCAACCATAAAGAAGATTCAGGCAGATATTAAGATTATGATTTTCTCAGGTTATGATGAAGAAATTTATGCTGTACGTTATCTGAATGCTGGTGTAAATGGCTATTTGAACAAATTAAGCACTGAAGAGACAATTAAATTAGCTGTCGATGCTGTGCTTACAAATGGAAAGTATATTAGTAAAAACATTCAGGATAAAATAATGGATTCTTATATTTTTGGGAAACCAGTAAATCCGCTTGAACAATTGTCAAATAAAGAAATTGAATTTGCTAAATTACTGGTAGAAGGTGCCGGCAATGATTTAATTGCGGATCTGCTTAATATCAAGAAAACGACAGTGAGTAGCTATAAAAACAGAATTTTCGAGAAATTAGAAATTGATAATTTGTCTAAGTTAATCAATATTTTTAACCTCTATTATTTTAAAAATTCTTAGAAAATAGAGCATTACCGATTAACTAAATGCAAAAAAAATAAGATTGCCAAACTTCCTAATGCGTATTCTAAAAACAAAAAACAGGAAGAAATTTTAATGTTCATATTGGAGAAAGGGGCTAACTTTTTAATTAAGGTTAGCCCTTTTTATTTGTTGAGAATCAATAACAAAAAAATAGGAGAGAGCTTTGATATACTATTTGCTGTAATTTTGAAGAACGGAAATTTATAAATAGAATTCCATTTGACAGAATGGGATTTTTTTATTGTGGAGATTTGCTTCGCCTTGTTGGCTATCGCCTGGGTTTACTTCGTTAGAAATGACAAACTGGGTGGTTACTTTGCGTGGGCTTCGACTTCGCTCAGCCTGACAAAGATTGGGTATTTTGATAACTGATGTTACTTGCAGAGATTTGCTTCGCCTGTTGGCTATCGTTCGGATCTTCTCTGGCGAAATGACAAACTGGGGGGGTACTTTGCGTGGGCTTCGACTTCGCTCAGCCTGACAAAGATTGGGTATTTTGATAACTGATGTCACTTGCAGAGATTTGCTTCGCCTGTTGGCTATCGTTCGGATCTTTTCTGGCGAAATGACAAACTGGGTGGTTACTTTGCGGGGGCTTCGACTTCGCTCAGCCTGACAAGATTGTGCCTTACAATATTGCACAAAAAAAAGCTGCTCCATTAAGAGTAGCTTTTTTTAACTATTTTATAAAATACTATTTTGATTTTAGCATTAGCATTTCTTTTTTCAAAGCATCAATTTGTGATTGTTGCTCTTTTTTTAATGTCTCGATTTCTGTTTGTTGCTCTTGTACCGCTTTTGTAAGAATAGAGATAAGGTCATTGTAGCGAACACTATATCTGTCTGCGTTTTCATCGTACGAAATCATACCAGTTTTATCAAGCTTCACACCGTTTTTCTCCAACGTTGCCATTATTTCTTGGGCAATAAAACCATATTCATTTTTGCTATTCACTCCGTTGCCGTCATCGGTAAAACGGTTATATACAACAGGTTTTAATTGCTTTACAAAATCAAGTCCCAATGGATTATTTTTTACATTTGTTTTTAATCTTGCATCGGATGTTACAGTCCATGGTATCTGAATACCTGCATATTCCATAAATGTGTTACCTATCCTGATCTGGTTATTACCTGTATTATTTGGAACATCACAATTATTACCGATAAGTATATTATTGTTGCCTGTAGTTAATCTTTGACCAGCACTATTTCCGAGAGCCAAATTATTGCTTCCTGTAGTATTAGCATGAAGCGCAATGTCACCTAGTGCTACATTACGTGAGCCAGTTGTTGTACTTAAAAGCGCCTGATAACCCACAGCTGTATTCAAATCACCCGTGCTATTGACAAGTGCTTGATGTCCTATTGCAGTGCTGCCAATTGCTATTGTATTTTTCTGAAGCGCACCATTACCAAATGCTACATTAAACAATCCTGTTGTATTTGACTCAAGCGTATTAACTCCCATTGCTACATTATCATGTCCTGTATTGTTTAACGTAAGTGCACTTATCCCTATTGCTGAATTATAAGAACCAGTAGTATTATTCACTAGGGAATTTACCCCCATTGAAGAATTATAACTACCAGTTAGATTGTTCGCAAGGGCACCAGTACCTACTGCTGTATTCCAAGAACCGCCATTGTTCGCTGCAAGCGCGTCAGAGCCTAATCCTGTATTATAATCAGATGTTCTGTTTTCTTGAAGTGCTCTGATGCCTATTGCTGTATTCTTTTTTCCTGTTGTATTTGACGCAAGCGCATTGGCACCCAAGGCTGAATTCTGATTTCCACTAGTGTTTAACCTAAGTGAATTGTAACCTACTACGGTATTATCTGCTACTTGTCCTCCTCCTAAACCAATAGTAACACCATTAATCAAGGCATCTTTACTTACGTCTAATTGTGCCTGAGGGTTGTTATTTCCAATACCGATTTTTCCCATTTGGTAAATATCTTGAGTATTGGCTGTTGCACCTGTTTGAGTTGCTACATCATACCAAGGTTCGCCACTAGCAGTTCCGCCTTCGGTTGCGACACGAACCCATTTCGTACCATCATAAAAATATTCTCCTGGAGTAACTGCTGTATTGCCGCTTCCGGCTGTAGCGATATTATAAACTTTCATACCAGATAATACCGTACCTATAAGTGGCGCAACATTATTGGTCGCAACTAAAGAAACTCTTGGCAATAATAAACCTTTGGTGTTGGTATTATTATTTGCATTCAAATCTAATTGTGCATTTTTTTGAGGATTGTTTGTTGGCATTCCAACTTGTGCATATGCGCTACCTGCTCCTAGAACTAAAAGTACCGCCATTGTAGCAAAATTTCTTTTCTTTTTCATTACTTTTTTATTTAAACCCTTTGAGAGGAGTATTCGCGATGCAAAAGTAAATTGGCACATTGTAACAAATTGTAGTATAATGGCTTGAATTAATGTAGTTTAAGAACTACAGCCATATTTTTGTGTCTTTGGACTTAGATTAGAAAAGTTATTTTTTACACATCTTCTCAAATGACAAAACTGCGAGGAAAATGCAGAATAGATTCTCTTTACAGAGTTACTTACTACAATAAAAACGCAAAAAAAAAGCCACTCTATAATAAGAGCAGCTTTTTTCAACTATTTTATAAAATACTATTTTGATTTCAACATTTCGATATCTTTTTTAAGTCTATCAATTTGTGACTGTTGATTGTTTTTTAATTCCTCAATTTGTGATTGTTGAGATTTTTTCAATGACTGAATTTCCGATTTTTGATCTTCAATTTGTGCTTGTTGATCTTGCATACCTTTAACCAATACTGGTATCAGTTTTGCATAGTCTACAGCCCATGGATTGGTTTTCGCATCATCTCCTCCAACTTTTACCGCAGCAGGAATAACTTTGTAAAGGTCTTGTGCCATTACACCTGTGTTAAGCGTTTTTTCAGCATCTGTTTTATAGTTATAGTCAAAAATGCCAATTTTCATTACATCAGAAAGACCATAGTGAGTGTTTACAATGTTTTCTTTCAAACGTTTGTCACTTACAGAAATAACTGCCGTAGCTCCGCCACTATATGCGATTCCTCCAACGCTATTTCCTCCTACTCTAAAATCAAGAAAGTATGCTGCCCATCCTTGGTTAGTAATGCCTGCTGGCTTAGAAAGCAATAAGTTTTGAAGTGTACTTTGAATACCTACTTGACCTCCAGATATATAAGTTCCGTTTTCAGGTGCTGTACCAATAACAACATTAGGAGAAACAGGATTACCTGATGCACTTACACCAATATCGCCTTTTACCTGTAATTTATTCCCTATGTTAATTGTCCCAATACCAATATTACCTTCTCCAGCAACATTAGTCATACCAGTACCATAGATAAGATTACCAATACTCATTTGATTATCGCCATCTACAGGAGTATTAGTATATCTGCCAATGCAAATATTATTATTTCCTTTACCACCACCACTTTCATCTCCAATAGCTATGTTATTACTCCCAGTCACCACTCTATTTAAGGCAAGAGAACCTATTGCGATATTATTAGATCCCGTTTTATTTGAAAAAAGAGAATTTTGACCTAATGCTATATTTCCACCACCTTCAGTGTTAAAACTGAGTGCGTTATTACCAACTCCTACATTTCCAGATCCCCCCACGTTACTGTAAAGCACACTGCTACCTAGCGCTATATTAGCACTTCCGCTCAAATTAGAAGCTAATGCCTGTATTCCTGCTGCTAAATTATTAGCACCTGTAGTATTTAACATTAGTGACTGGTGGCCAATAGCTGTATTAGAACCTCCTGTTGTATTATTCTGAAGTGCTAGGGAACCTACTGCTGTATTACCAGATTTGGTAGTATTACTAGCAAGTGCTTTGTAGCCTATTGCTGTATTATCATTTGCTGTTGTGTTATTTATAAGCGCACTGACACCAAATGCTGAATTATTATTACCTGTGGTGTTTGCATTTAGCGCACTAACACCCATTGCTGAATTATCATGCCCTGTGGTGTTTGTATTAAGCGCATTAACGCCCATTGATGTATTGTAACTTCCAGTTGTAGTATTGGCAAGTGAACCCGTACCCACTGCTGAATTCCAAGTCCCTGTTGTATTTGCTGCAAGTGCAGAAGCACCAATCGCTGTATTATAATCGGCTGTTGTATTTGCTTGAAGCGCTCTGATACCTACTGCTGTATTCTTATTTCCAGTTAAGTTTTTTTGAAGCGCATTTGAACCCATTGCAACATTTTCATTTCCTGTTGTGTTAAACAGAAGTGCATTTACACCCAGTGCTGCATTATCATTTCCTTCTGTGTTAGACCGAAGTGCACTGACACCAACAGATGTATTCTGACTCCCTGTAATGTTTGAAGACAGAGCAGAATCGCCAATTCCTGTATTAAAACTAGCAGTGGTGTTTGCCAAAAGTGAATTATATCCTAATGCTGTATTATTGTTTCCTGTAGTGTTTGCTTTAAGTGCATCGACACCCATTGCTGAGTTTTGGTTTCCGTGTGTGTTTGAGCGCAGAGAGCCTGACCCCATTGCAGAATTCATACTCCCTCCCATGTTTAATGAAAGTGCATTGCTACCCAATGCAGAATTCTGATATCCTGAATTATTATTTTGAAGCGAACCAATCCCAACTGCAGTATTATAAGTTCCTGTAGAATTGTTCCTTAGCACAGAAGAACCAACAGCGGTATTAGTACTTCCTTGTCCACCAGCCAAACCAATAGTAAGACCATTAATCAATGCATCTTTACTTACCTCTAATTGTGCTCTAGGTGTTGCTGTACCTATACCTACTTTCCCTATTTGGTAAATATCTTGAGTATTGGCTGTTGCACCTGCTTGAGTTGCTACATCGTACCAAGGTTCGGCACCGCTCGCGCCACTACCTTCGCTTGCAATTCGCACCCATTTTGTACCATCGTAGTAATATTCTCCTGGTGTTACGGCGGTCGCGCCAGATCCGGCTGTAGCAAGATTGTACACTTTCATACCAGACAGAACAGTTCCTATAAGCGGCGCTACATTATCGGTAGCAACCAAAGAAACTCTTGGCAGTAATAAACCTTTATTGTTTTGACTATTGGCACCATTCAAATCTAATTGTGCATTTCTTTGAGGATTGTTGGTTGGCATTCCAACTTGCGCGTAGGCGCTTCCCATACCTAAAGCAAGCAGTAAAGTGACTGCTCCTAAAATTTTCTTTGTTTCCATTAATTCTGTGTTTAAACTATTATTAAAATCTAGAAAGGATTATAATTTTATGAGGAGCAAAATTATAAGGACAGCCTTGGTTGAAACGTAGAACGCTATACTCAATATATGTAGATTAAGTACTACAGTGAAGTAAAATGTGTTTTTGATGGAGTGGAGCTAGACAGTAAGATAATGCAGATTTCTACACTATGTATATTCAGAACGCTTTGGATAAAAAAACGAGCAGAAATTTATTTAACATTTGTTAAGAAAGTTGTTTTTAGGGATAAACATTTGAAAAACATTGAACTTTTTCAAACTTTATAAAAATAATTAGGTGCAGATTTGTACTGTTATTCTTAGTTATTATAAATGAAGAGAGATTGTGCTGTATGATTATCAGACCTATTTTGTAAGAACCCAGTTCTGCCATGTTAAGGCAATGGTCAATTTAGGATATTCATATTTTCACGTTGCATGGGTGGTTTTAAGTCATAAGAATAAATGCTCCTGAACCCTAAATCAATTATTATATGAAAACACTTTTTTTACAAGTTGTTCTTTTTCTCTGCAGTTACACTGCAATTTCACAGAAGACTTTATTCACGCCTACAGAATGGAGTAATCCCAGCAATGAATTTTACAATAAGATCTCCAACGACAGAAGATATGAGTCTACAAATTTCGTTTTGTATTGGGGAGATAAGGTAGGCACGAATCCGGCAGGATATGCAGATGCAACATTACGTTTTACTCCCAAGGCGGTTGCAGATACCCTTGAGCGTAGTTTTAAGCGCTATATTACAGATTTGAAATTTGTGAGCAATGCGCCTACAACTAATGTAGGAAAGTACAAAATCATCATCATGGTGATGAATACCTGGAATTCTACCGATGACAGGCTTACAGCTTTTGCGCATGCCAGTTCTTTTAGCAATACCATAGGAGCGATGTTTGTACACCCACAGGCAACGCGAGACGGAGGTGCTTTATCGCATGAATTTGCACATACGCTGCAGATGATGATGAGGATTCAGGAAAATCCGGGCAACGGAACTGCATTCGCAGGCTATGATTGGGCTGGTCCGTTTTTTGAAGGACATGCCAATTTTATGCGAGCTCAGGTTTATCCGCAATGGGCAGAAATTGATGGAACGCTTACCAGATGGATACAAACAAGACAGTTTATGTGGTCTTCTAATCGACATCACTATACTAATTTTCATTTGATGTATTATGTGCAGGAAAAGGATGGTTTTGATTTTACCAGAAGAATGTGGGCAGAATCAAAAAATGAGGAACATCCTCTGGAAACAATAAAAAGGCTAAAAGGATTTACACAAGAACAGCTTAATGATTATCTATGGGGCTACGCTCAGCGTCAGCCTGCTTTTGATTATCCGATTCAATGGAATTCGCAAATAAATGCTGCTAGTAATTTTGGCAAGAAAATCAGGGAAACACATAAATTTATTCAAAACAATATGCCTCGTTACACCAGCAGACAGTACACGCTTCTGACTAAAGTAGCTGGAACAAATGATCAGTTTTATACCAATAATGACTGGGTGCCTCAGGATTACGGAATGAATATCATTCCTTTGTACCCAACTTGTTCGGGGACAGAAAAAAAAGTTACCATTAAATTTAAAGGACATGCTGAGGTAAATCCAACTCAGGCTGGCTGGAGATATGGTTTTGTGACTACAAAATCTGACGGGACAGTATCTCGTTACAGTCCAATGTATAAAACGGATGGGGAAGCATCATTTACCTTAAATACAGCTTCTGAAACAGGCATTTTTTTAGTAGTTTTTTCTGCTCCAAAAACACACGTAAATTACAATATGGATGTTGGTTATCCGAAACAAAGAAGATATCCGTATGAACTTAAAATTGCCAATGCAAATCCTGAAGGTTATCAGCCGGCAGCCGACTTTAGAAAGTTTCTTAAAACTAACGGCCGTATACATGCAAATGGGGGAGGATGGATTTCTAATAACGCCAATGTTGCATCATCTGTTTTTGTTGGGCCTTATGCAATTGTTAGAGGCGGTACCATTTCTGGAAATGCGCGCATAGAAGGATATGCAATGGTTGAGGGTGGCAATATCAGCGGTAATGCAATTGTTAGAGATAACGCATGCATTTATAATGCAACTTTATCAGGTAGTGCCCTTTTGGAAGGTAATGCCTGGATGGAAGGCGGTTCTGTAGCCAATACCGCAAACATAAAAGGAAATGCCATGCTGTTTGCAGGAAACTTTGGAGGTTCAGTTGTGGTTGGAGGTGACGCAGAAATAGGCAGCTGTTCTACTGCCGGAGTTTATCTGCAGTTTCCTTATTGGAGAAATGGAAGAACAGAATGCGATGGAAAAGGTGCCTCAGATGTCTCTAATACAGATATTAATGCCGCTTTTACCAACTTCTCTGCAGCATCAATGGCATTTAGTACAACGCCGACATGTACAGTTCCAACGCTTTCCGCTAAAAAGACAATTCAGGAGTCTGCTGAAGAATCTGCTGATGTCAGTCTGAGCATTTTTCCAAATCCAACAGGAGGAGACTTAACAGTATCTTTTATGCAGACAGAGCAGCAGAAAGTTATTATTTCGTTGTTTGATGTCAATGGACGAAAAATCGATACAATTTGCGATAAGATTTTTGAAGTGGGAAGAATCGATGTGTCTTACAATTGCAGTGCTTTGCTTCCAGGCATTTACATGGTACGCATTCAGACCGGAAACGATTTTGTAACCAGATCTATTATCAAAAAGTGATAAGAATAAACAGGTATAAATTGATTTCAAAAATTTAATTTAGCCCTAAAATACTAAAAGCCTGATTGTTTTAAATCAGGCTTTTTTTGTTTGAATAAATTTAATTTATAAAGTATTTCTTTTTTGAAATTTTTTATGATTGTGATGTATGAAATCTACTTTCTTAGACTGTAATATTATGCAGATTTTTGATCTCCGACATCACAAAAGTGCTCTGCGTGCTACCAATACTTTCAACGGATCCTAATTTATTAAAGACAAAATTCTGATAATGTTTCATATCCTTGGCGAAGACCTTAAGGATAAAATCATAATCTCCAGAAATGTTATAACATTCGACTACTTCATCGATTTCCATAATATCCTTTACAAAGCTATTTCCGATATTGCGGTCATGCTGTTTGAGTTTGATGTTGCAAAAAACGGTAAATCCATGCCCAAATTTTTCATGGTCAATTAAGGCGATGTATTTTTTGATGTAGCCATTATTTTCCAGCTTTTTTACACGCTGTAGCACAGGAGTTGGTGACAGGTTTACCTGCGCAGCAAGTTCCTTTATGGTATAGCTAGAATTGTTTCCTAGTATCTTCAGCAAAAGCAGATCGGTAGTATCGAGTTCTTCCATAGCAAAAAAATCTTTTTAAGTTTCAAAAATACATTTTAAAAAGTATATAAAACTTGTTTTATGTAATAAAATAGCTGAATTCTCTTAACTGATAGCATTGATTAGCTTTTTTGGTTCTATAAGATAATTTTGCATAGAGAATTAAGCTGAAAACATATAAATAAATGATCCAATTATTCTACTGCTAAAGCGGGGCGATAAATGGAGGAATAAATTAAGAAGACATTGGAGAAGTTATTAAAAGTATTAAGTAAAGCAGGTTTAGACGGTTTCCTGTTAATGATCGCCACCATGATTTTGCTGGCTTATTTTTTGCCGGAGCCAGGCATGATCAAAGAACCTATTTCTTTGGAAGAGATTGCCAATTTAGGCGTGTCGTTTATTTTCTTTTTTTATGGACTTAGGCTGAGTGTTGAGAAACTAAAAGCTGGGCTTGCCAACTGGAAAATGCACATTGTCGTACAGTTAACAACCTTTTTGTTTTTTCCGCTCATCGTTTTGGCATTTCGCCCTTTGTTTGTCAACAACGGTTTCGAGCTGCTTTGGCTAGGTGTATTTTTTTTAGCGGCTTTACCCTCTACAGTTTCATCTTCTGTAGTTATGGTTTCCATTGCTAGAGGTAACATTTCTGCGGCCATTTTCAATGCGAGTATTTCCAGTTTGATCGGAGTAGTGGTAACGCCACTTTGGGTTGGACTGTTCATCGCTTCTGCAACAGGTGATTTTGATGTTACTGATATTTTTATAAAGCTGATTCTTCAAGTCTTATTGCCTGTCATCATTGGTATTAGCCTTAACTCCCGTTTTGGCGCCATTGCAGAAAAGTATAAAAAACAGCTCAAATATTTCGATCAGGGAATTATCCTCAGCATCATTTACACGTCGTTTTGCAAGTCATTCTCCGAACATCTTTTTGATGGCTTCACCGTCCTTGAACTTGCGGGACTTGCCGTAGGAATGATGGTCTTGTTTTTTGCTGTGTTCTTTTGTGTCGGACTACTAAGCCGTTTGTTTGGCTTTTCAGTTGAAGATCGAATTACGGTCTTATTTTGCGGATCTAAAAAGTCATTGGTACACGGAACTGTTATGTCTAAAGTACTCTTTCAGCACAGTACAATCACTGGCATCGTATTATTGCCACTCATGCTTTACCATGCTTTTCAATTGATTGCCGCGAGCATCATCGCTCAGCGTATGGCTAGACGAAAAGAAATGTAATTTTATTTATGTTCGGTGGCTCTTTATTTTTTTGGGAAAGAACTAAATGCCAGTTAAAAAATTTTTGATTGTAGATTAACGATTTTTGATTTAAGATTTTACGTAGATGAATAAAGAATATGCCGTTTTTGAGGCACACACATCTGAAATCAAAAATCGTTAATCAGAAATCTTCAATCAAATCATCATTTAATCCTTAACTTAATTGGGAAAGAACCCCAATGATTTTATGTCTGAATGATTTGGCAAATCCGAAAATAGGCTTAATTTTTAAAAAAAAATATATTTTAAAATGAACATATTAAAAAGCTTTTTGAAAAGATTATTTATAGTTAGTGTTCCTCTTTTAGGATTATATTATTATTCAGAAATTGCATTTGAAGCAAATAGACAAAAAGAGCACCCAACGGATGTAGGTTTAGGTATTGCATTTTTGTTATTCATTATTTTATTTTTTTTATTTTTAGGGTTTGTTGCAGATACAATTTTTAGGATTGTTAAAAAGGAACATAATACTGTATTGATTAATATAATATTTCTTTTGCCTTTTGTCTTTCTAATTTTATATGTCGCAATTTTATTTTTTGGTGGCCCTTTATACGAAATTGTAAATAATCTTAATGGTCACGAATTTGTATATTTAGTGATTATTTATTTAGTATTAATTTCTTTAGGATTTTTAATAGTCTATAAAATTTCCACAAAAAGAATTCTCATTTATTTAACTACACTTTCTTGTATTGCTGGTGGATATTTTTACAATATACATACTGTGGAAGCTCATTATGGAGTAAATAAGAAAATTTACTTTGACGGAGAAATTAATGATACTATTATGGCTTTTGGAAGAGATAATATGTCAGTATTAGCAGAAGGCCAAATAGAAAGAAAAACGTTGAATAGAGTATATATAAAGACAGATAATAAATCAGTTGAACTTAACGATTGGATAAAACCAATTGCTAAAAAATATTCAGATAGTATAAAATGTCAAATATATAAACACTAACGCTAACGCGGATTTGGGCAATCACCAAGAGATGGTGAGGGAGCAATAGTTTCTAAATTTATAGTCCGTAGAGTTTAGCTAAACTCTACGGACAGAGGAATCACAAGGATACCGTTTTCCAATTAATGCATTGGAATTGGAACTAAATTGAAAATTCTTTGCGGATAATTTCTGCTCCTGCGCTTAAAGCACTTAACTTGCCTCTTGCTACATTTCGAGACAAAGGAGCCATACCGCAGTTTGTGCTAGGGTAAAGATTTTCGATATCTACAAACTCAAGAGTTTTGCGTAGGGTATTAGCAACTTCTTCAGGTGTTTCGATAGTGTTCGTTGCCACATCAATTGCCCCAACCATTACTTTTTTACCGCGAACGAGTTCAATTAAATTAAAAGGTACTTTTGAGTTGTGGCATTCTAAAGACACAATATCAATATTAGATTTTTGAATTTTCGGGAAAATTTCTTCGTATTGACGCCACTCTGAGCCCAATGTCTTTTTCCAATCATTATTAGCTTGTATTCCATAACCGTAGCAAATATGCACCGCAGTTTGGCATTTTAAACCTTCAATGGCTCTTTCCAATGCTGCCATTCCCCAATCGTTAACTTCATCAAAGAACACATTAAAAGCAGGTTCATCAAATTGGATAATATCTACGCCTGCATCCTGCAGTTCTCTTGCTTCTTCATTTAGTGCTTTCGCAAATTCCCACGCCAATTTTTCTCGGCTTTGATAATGGTTATCGTACAACGTATCTACCATTGTCATTGGTCCTGGCAAAGCCCATTTTATAGGTTTATCAGTCAGTTTGCGTAAAAATTTAGCATCATCAACAAACACTGATTTTTGACGTGCAACCTGATCTACAACAACGGGAACACTTGCATCATAACGGTTACGAATTTTTACGATTTTACGATTTTCAAAATCTACACCGCTTAAATGCTCGATAAAAGTGGTTACGAAATGCTGGCGTGTCTGCTCGCCATCACTAATTATATCTACCCCTGCCAATTGCTGTTCATGCAAAGAAATGCGCAAAGCATCTTGTTTCCCTTCAATTAACTGATCTCCTTCTAATTTCCAAGGCGACCAAAGTTTTTCTGGTGGTGCAAGCCAAGCAGGTTTGGGTAAACTTCCAACAATTGAGGTTGGCAATGATTTCTTCATAATAAAAATAATTTAATGTGTTGTATTAATTAAAGACCAAAATTGGCAGACCACTCTTCTAAGACATTTTTGTAAGGCTTAATGAAATGTTCTTCTGCAAATTTACCTTGCTCAATTGCCAGCTGGCTGCGCTCTTCTCGGTCATAAATAACGCGAGTCAGTGAGTAATCTTCGTGTTTAAGACTAGGTTGATAAATTTTCCCAGCCACCGAATTTGCATTGTAAATTTCAGGGCGATAAATCTTCTGAAAAGTCTCCATTGTGCTGATTGAACTGATTAGTCCAAGATCAGTATAATCAGCAAGTAGATCTCCAGAATGATAAAAAGCCATCGGTGCAGCACTGTTTGGAGGCATGAAAAAACGAACTTTTAAGCCCATTTTAGAGAAATATTCATCAGTAATGGAATACTGATCCTGCAGATATTCAAAACCCAAAACCGGATGCTGATACTCAGTGCGAGTGTAAGTTTTATTGCTTGATACACTTAGACAAATGATCGGTGACATCTTAAAGTGCTCTTTATAAGTATCTGAACTTACAAAGCTCTTATAAAGTTTTCCGTGTAAATCGCCGAAATTTTCAGGAATACAAAAATTAGGTTTATTTTTATTGTGCTCGATCAATAAAATACTGAAATCATAATCGCGTACGTAAGAAGAAAAGTTATTCCCAGCAATACCTTCGATACGCTGGTTGGTTTTACGGTCAAAAATATTCGTTTTTAAAACTTCAATCAACGGCAGATTGCTAATGCCATTTTTATCATCAATACTCATCGTTACTGTAATGATTTCAAGTTCTACAAGGTAACGATCTGCTTTTTGATTATCCAAAGGAGCCAATGCATTAAATCGATTGTTAATCATATTTAAAGCATTACGTAAGTTTTGCTGTCGATTATCTCCTCTAGCCAGGTTTGCAAAATTGGTTGTCAGACGCGTTTCACTTGAGGGGTGGTAGTTTTCATCTAGACAAGTGCTCTTTAGCGTGAACACAAAATCATTCTTGATTGTATTCTGAGTATTTTCCATATTTCTTTCCGTTTATTCTTTAATCTTCAACTATGACCGCTTTTGTTTGATTTGGTTTTAGTGATTTTGTCTTGCAAATTTCAATATTAAAGATTAATAAATCAAATTATTGGTTTAAATAAGATAATTGCTCTTTTTTAATTCTAATTTTAAGTTAATTAAACTTTTTTGAAATACAGAAATGTAAGAAAACAGATAATTAATCTTTAAAGAACTTTGATATGATTGATTGAAACTGCTTAGAGCACTTAAAAAAGATGGTAGATTAACTGCTAAAGAGAATTTACTAATCTTAAAAATTCACTTCCTGCATTTGTTTATTAAAGAATTTAATGATTCAAAAAAGAAGGTTGGATAGAAAATACGCAGGTATTGAAAATGATGAAAAAGAATGGTTCGAATCCTGTTCCCGCTACTAGAAAATTTAAAAGCCTGAGAATTTAGATTCTCAGGCTTTTTTCCATGATTTAATCAAAATAATTCAAAAGCCATGAGTTTGTTATTTTTTGTATTTTTATTCCCAAATAAATCTTTAACATGCCATTCTACATCAACACAGAACATTTACGAAATGAAATTGAATATCCCCGTCGATATCAATCTCAAAATCTGGTAAAAAGTTCAGCCGTTGTTTTTCTCGTGATTTTACTATTTCTTTTAGCATTTAAACCATTTGGTGTTTATGATCCTGAACTAAGGATGCATTATTTCTTTATTTGTTTTTTACATGCCTTGGCTCCAGCTCTTATCCTGTTTGTTTATTTTAGAGCACTGAATTATTTCAGGCAAGTCAAAAATAAAATGCAATGGACTTTACTCAAAGAATATCTTTATATTGGATTTTTATTGATTTTTATTGGAATAACCAGCTTTTTAATGCGGGATTTGCTTTATACCAATTCCAACAACTGGTCGTGGAATTACCTTTTTGAAGAAATTAGAAATTGTCTTGTTGCTGGTGTCTTTTTTTATTTTTTTCTAAGATTATCCAGTTTTTATTTGGAGTCCAAAAAAGGATCTCCATTCATTCTTCAATTCATTCCGCTAGAAGGCGAACCCGAAAAAGCAGCTTTAAATTCAGATATTTTTATTAGCACACAAGTAAAACAAGATAATTTTAGCTTAAATATAGATCAGTTGCTTTTTGTAAAAGCTGATGGCAATTACATTGAGTTGACAAAATCAAATGATCGCCAAATTACCACAGAAGTAAAAAGGATTTCTTTAACTCAATTTGAAAATCAAATAATAGATTATCCACACTTTTTTAGATGCCACAGAACTTATTTAGTAAATATGTTTAAGGTTGAAAAAGTGTCTGGAAACTCACAAGGATATCTGCTTTCATTCAACGAAACTGATGTTAAGGTTCCAGTTTCAAGAAAGCAGGTTGATAGTTTCAATACTTACTACCAGAAGCTTCGCAGCAAATGCAGTGCTTAAGTTTGTTGTTCATCACAAAACCTAGTTATCAGTAACAACCCGTTACTTAACTATAGTTTCTTATTGTACGTTTGCCATCAATAACAAATAACCAAAATTATTATGACAACTTCAATTGCTTCCAAGAAACATGATTCCGGGTCTTCGAACAAACTTCTTTACATCGATAATATCAAAGTTCTTCTAACCATATTGGTTATACTTCACCACACTTTTATTGCTTATAGTTCTGCTGAAGGTTGGTACTATAATGAAGAAACCAGTCTTTTAGGAGTGCGTATTCTTACAACAGCATGTATTAGCATTAATCAATCTTTCTTTATGGGCTATTTCTTTCTATTGGCAGCCTATTTTACCAGCTCTTCCTATTCAAGAAAAGGAATCTCTAAATTCATTAAAGACAGGTTAATTCGACTGGGAACTCCAATACTATTCTACTCTTTCATTCTTACTCCATTTATGTGTTATTTGGTTTATTATTTTGGGAAGAAGCATCATATTACTTTCTTCGAATATCTAAGTGGCTATAACAGCTGGATCGACTTAGGCGTTACATGGTTCATAGCTGCTCTACTATTTTTTACATTGTTTTATGCAACAGCAAGAAAGATCTTCAAAATTACTTTTGATAAACCTATAGCCGTACCAAATTCTCGTTCTATACTATTATTTTCAATAGCTTTAGGAATTATTAGTTTTTTGGTTAGAATTATATTTCCTGTTGGATGGATTCTTAAACCGCTTGGATTTCAGCTAGGGCATTTCCCGCAATATATTGCCTTATTCATTGTTGGCTTATTGGCCTCAAAAAACAATTGGTTTGATCAACTTTCAGAAAAAACGGGTAAACAGCTCAAAAAATCGGTCTGGTTTTGCCTGTTATTTTTTCCTGTATTTTTTATTGTAAAATTCAAACTCAACACACCATCTTCTTGGTTTTCAGGAGGATTTAACTGGCAGGCACTGCTATATGCAGTATGGGAACAAATGATTGGCATTTCCATTCTGACAACGCTTTTAATTAAGGGAAAAAGAAACTGGAATAAAACGTCAGAACTGCTCACTAAAGCATCACGAAGCAGTTTTGCGGTTTACATCTTTCATCCATTAATTATAGTTGTTTTTACATTATGCGTCAGAAACTGGGATATTGATCCTGCAGTAAAACTTTTGGTCATGACCCCTTTAATAGTAGTATGCAGTTTTATATTTGGTTCGCTTGTTTTATTGATTCCAGGAGTAAAGAAAATCATTTAATATCCTTATTTAAGTGAATGAAATTCTAACTATAATTTATTAAGAACATTTAAATCTTCTGATAAATGGTTCGAGAATTGTAGCGTTGGGGCTAATCCATCAAAATTCCAAGAACGCCGGATTTTAAATTATGCTGATGGTTTTTGAAATAAAAAATCTATTTTTGAAAACATAAGAATACCGGCATCCGTCCCGCCTGTAGACCCAGCTTGGGGCAGATAAGCCGGACATTGCCAATATAAATTCCAGCTAAAAATAATTCTATGAGAAAAGCATTCTGTTGTATTTTGATATTGATTGCAGTAATTTCCTGTTCGGAAAAAAAAACGCACACCGAAAATACTGCAATTAAAAACAGCAAATCCGACACGATTTCTACATCAGCTGACAGCGGATCAGAAAACGATTCTGATTGCGTATTTGATGACAATTACAAAAAAATAACAGAGGAATGGCTCAACGAGCTTGAAATCAAAGAATATGTTTGGGATTCAAAAACCAACAAAGCCAAATTAGTCTACAATGACGACACTCTAACTGTATATAAAGGAGGATGCAACCATTTCATCAGTTCTGTAGAAATTAAAACAACAATTTACCCAAATAGAGAATCGGATACTTCTCTAATAAGAAAAATCAACGATATAGCATGCAAATTTAAATTTGACAATTATTGCCAAAAGCTCATTGAAGGCCGATTTAAAAAAAATGACAATGGCGATTCATCCTATTTTTTGGAGTTTGAAGATGATGATCCAGAAGATAATCTAATCTCTGAAGGCATAGAGATTTTAGAAAAAGAAAAAAGCACCATTATTAAAATATCAGAGTATTATAATTAACCCCTCGATTTTGGTAATGTGGTAGGTGTATTACCGATTAATTATTCCATCTAAACATTTACAGAAAATCAGAGATTTATAGTAATATCGCATAAAAATTAAGACGTCCTTCGAGCTGTTTTATATTTTATATTGTTTGTTATTTCTTTTGATTCCGGCATTATAAAGCGAGCGGAAAAGGTGCTGTAGCGTCTTTAAATAATAGAGTAGGGAAGAGAATAGGAAGTTATGATAAACAACTATAAAAAATATGAACTGTATGGCAAGACACTGATTCAGAAGATTGAATTGGTGTCGCCGTTTAAATTTGACTTTCCGGTAGCGGAACAGGCTTGCTTTTTATACGTCAAAGAAGGAGAGGCTGATTATCAGTCTAATGGCTGGAAGCTTAGTATTGTGGCCAATTATTCGCTGCTACTAAATTGCATAAAATCTGGGAAGAGGCTTTACAACTCAAAACCAGAGAGCAATTGTGAAATTGTCATCGTAACGTTTTATCCTGAGATACTAAAAAAAATATACGACAGGGAACTTCCGTCCCTTCTTCAAAAACCTAAGAATGCAATATCGAATAAGTCAGGCGAGAAGATAAATAATGATTTTTTAATTCAAAAGTACATTGAGGGGCTGCTGTTTTATTTTGAAAATCCATCTCTGGTCAACGAAGATATTTTGGTGCTTAAAGTAAAAGAAATTATACTTCTGCTGTCTCAAACTCAAAATTCAGAATCCATGCAGCTTATATTATCGCAGCTTTTTTCTTCTGTGGCTTATACTTTTAGACAAATAATTGAGGCAAACTTATTTTCGCAGCTCACAATTGAAGAGCTGGCGCAGCAAAGTAATCTGAGCTTGTCATCATTTAAACGCGAATTTGCAAAAGCATATCAGGATACTCCAGCCAATTACATTAAAACAAAAAAGCTAGAGAAAGCGGCTGAATTGCTTAGGGTTTCCGATCAGCGCATTACCGAAATAGCTTTTGATTGCGGATTTAATGATCTGGCAAATTTCACCAAGAGTTTTACTGTGAAATACACTATCAGTCCCACAAATTACCGACATAGATTCAGAAACCTGTAATTATAGACATTTTTTTTTAACGTTTTAAGCATTCTTAAGATTTATTTGAGGGATGCTTTTTTTGTGGACTAGATAGCCAAATAATTGGACTGTTTGGCCAAAACATTCCTCTTGATCTGTCGGAATTTTGTCATGTATTTTCAAACAAATTTAAAACATAAAAAAATGGGATTATCAAGTTTAGGAATTTTTCACACAATAATAGGTATTGCGGCAATTGTGGCAGCAGCAGCAGATTTTATCAGATACGGTAAAATCAATTTGAATGCATTATCGGGCAAAATATATTTTTACGCAACAATCGCTGCCTGCCTAACTTCATTAGGAATCTCCAAACACGGCGGATTTAATCCTGGACATGCCTTTTCTATTTTTATAATCTTTTTGGTATTGGGAGCCTATTTTCTGAATTCAAAAAGAGAAAATAGCGCGAGAGCGCGCTATTTTGAAAACTTCTGGCTGTCTTTGAGCTTCTTCCTGTCTCTGGTTCCAACGGTTAATGAAACTTTTACCAGAATTCCGTTGGGACATCCGCTGGCGAAAGATATCAAAGATCCTGTAATCGGCAATACGCTCCTTATTTTACTGTTGTTGTTTGCCGCGGGATCTATTTTTCAGTTTAGAACGCAAAAATCCATTAATAGAGCTGCGGAACTGTAAGTCAGGTAGGAGAGCTGTTTTAAGTAATAAAAACCATGGAAAGAAAAAAATGGCTTTTAATTGAAAAGTAATGCTTCATTTTTTTAAGAGAGTGATTGATTTTCTATCGCTCTCTTATCATTATTTATTCCGTTACTTTTAAATGTTGAATTTGCCCATCAGCAATATCAAAATGAAATTTTAATGTAATGGGGCTCCCCGGAAAAGTTCCTGAGCACTCAGCTGTCAAGATGCTTGAAGCATTATTTTCGATATATTCGAGAGGTATCATTACTGATCTGTATTTTTTGTTTGATTCGTCGATCCAATGCTGTATATCCCGTCTTCCGTTATGCGTTCTGCCTTCGTCATATACCACGGCGGTTTCGGAAAAGCAGTCAGCATAAGCAATGCTGTCAAAGCTGTTCTGTGCATTGACTAGATTTCCTATAAGTTTCGGTAAGTTCATGCTATAGTTTTTAAAGATTATTAAATCGTCGGTACTGTGCCTCCGTCAATTACAAATTCAGTTCCTGTCAGATAGCCGGCTCTTGGAGAAACAAGGAAACCGACTAGTTCAGCCACTTCTTCAGGTTCGGCAGGTCTGCCGTAAGGTATTCCGCCCAACGCATGCATGACGCCTTGTTGCGCTTCTTCCACTGTACTGCTTGCGTTTCTTGCAATCTCACCTAGCCAATCTTTCGATGCAGATGTATTAATCCACCCCGGAGAAACAGTTAGCACGCGCACACCTTTTGAAGATACTTCTTTAGAGAGGCCTTTGCTGTAATTGATAAGGCCCGCTTTTGCAGCGGCATACGGGAGAGTAGAATCATGCAAAGGGAGTTTGCCCTGAATAGAAGCTATGTGAATGATAACACCGCTCTTTTGGTTTATCATCTGCGGTAAAAATCCCCTGTCAAGTCGAATAGGAGCAAGGAGATTCGTCTGAAAGGTCGATTCCCAGTCTTCGTCGGAAAGCACGCTAAAGCCTCCTGCTGGCGTTGATGAGGAGCCGAGGTTGTTCACTAGAATATCCAGTTTTCCGAAAGCCGACAGCACTTCGTCGATGACTTCTTTAGTTCCTTCCGCTTTGCTTAAATCCGAAGCTATGAAATGCATATTGGCGTTTTCTTTTTCCGGTGTGTTTCTTGCGGTAATGATAACTGTTGCCCCAGCCTGCAGCAGTCTTTCTGCAATT
The DNA here is from genome assembly GCF_056824315.1 of Flavobacterium sp. B167r. Lineage (NCBI taxonomy): Bacteria > Pseudomonadati > Bacteroidota > Flavobacteriia > Flavobacteriales > Flavobacteriaceae > Flavobacterium > Flavobacterium sp. B167r. The sequence goes on along the minus strand of NZ_CP124859.1, from coordinate 4,658,778 downwards.
GCCTTTCCAGCTCCTTTTGTGCCTCCTGTTACTAACACAATTTTGCCTGATAATTCATTTTGATAATTCATCTTATATAGTTTTTTAAATTTCGTAGTACAAATCTCGGAAGTATGTTAGTTCTTGACAAGTACGGAGTTACGATTCAGATAGGGATGAATTATTCCCTATTGCACAGATTAGTATATATGTTAATTTTGCAATATGTATGAAAGAAAAACAATCCCGAACTTAAACTGTGGTCTTGATCTAATTGGTGAAGTACTTTATGGTAAATGGAAGATACGGTTGCTTTGGTTTATTGATCAAGGGCATAAAAGACCAAGTGAACTGCAACGTAAAATACCTGATGCTTCACGAAGGGTTTTAAATATTCAGCTGAAGGAATTAGAAGAACACGAACTCGTTTCAAAGATTATATATCCTGTTGTGCCTCCTAAAGTTGAATACAGTTTGACAGATTTTGGAAAAACATTAATTCCGGTAATTTCAGCTATTGGTAATTGGGGAGATGAGCATGAGGCACGTTTACGAACCTTGATTTTGAAACGTTTGGAGTCAAGCCAATGATTTGTTTGCATCCCGCTGATGTACAATGCATTTTGCGAAAAAAAAACAAAAAAGAAATAAAAATAAGAGCTTCAGATTTTGCATGCAGTTCTTGCAAATACAGTTTCGAAACTAACTTTTTTAGTGTATGAATTTTACGGATTGATACTTTTAAAACGCCAATATATCATGATTATGCCACAAAACTTTATTTATATGATATAAATTAAAGCGTTTATTTTTATGGATGTCAGGTTTTTATGATACTAATGATTTATCCCAAATATAAGTCTGAATTGTAGAATTGCTTGCTCTAGCTTAGAAATGTAGATTTAAATTTTAGCCAAGTCAAATTTCTAATTGAAAAATTAATCATAAGATTCTTTTTGTGTATTACGACGGTAGAATTAATTACAATCAGCTTTTTTAATCAGTAAAAAGGCTAAATAGTATATTTGTAAACTGTATTGAATAAGCAGTATTATAAAACTTAAACACTTGATTATTAATCTTAAAGCACTTGTGTGTTCTTAATAGCGCTGGTCTCTAAAACAAAGTTATTCGGACCTTAAAACAAAACTGAGTCAAACAACGCATTCTATCTTTGTCTTAATAAAAACTTTAATAAAGATGGAACAAATTAATTACAATGGAGCATTACAAAAACCAATAGGTTCAGGCTTCAATGCAAAATCGACAACAAAAGATGTCATCAAGGGTATAGACCTAACTGGTAAGACAGCAATAGTAACTGGTGGCGACGGCGGTCTTGGTTTAGAAATTACTAAAGCATTAACTTCAGCGGGAGCCACTGTATTAGTTCTTTCTAGGGATTCAGAAAAAGCTAAACAAAATTTAGAAGGGATTACAAATGTAGAAACAGATACATTGAATCTAACAGATCCTAAGTCGATTGACACGTTTGCAGAGAACTTTTTGGCATCGGGAAGACCTCTTGATATCCTTATTAACAACGCGGGGGTAATGTGGACACCTTTGCAGCGTGATGAACGTGGTTATGAAGGACAATTTTCGACAAATCATTTAGGCCATTTTCATCTAACAGCCAGACTTTGGGATGCTTTAAAAAAAGCAAATGGCGCAAGGGTCGTGACGGTTTCCTCTTCATCACACCATTATTCACCAGTTCTTTTTGATGATGTAAACTATACTGCAAGAGAGTACGATAAATTTGAAGCTTATGGTCAGTCTAAAACTGCAAATGTGCTTTTTACGGTAGAATTGGATAAAAAAGCGAAACCATTTGGTGTAAGAGCCTATGTTCTGCATCCTGGTTTGATTCTGGAAACCAATCTGGGCAGGCATTTAGCGTTTGATGATTTTGTTACATTGGGTATTTTACATGCTGATGGCACACCAAATCTTGAAGCTGAAGCTGCGATGAAAAACATACAAAAAACAAAAGAACAGGGAGCTGCTACAACAGTGTGGGCTGCAACAAGTCCTCAACTGGAAAACATTGGAGGGGTGTATCTAGAAGACGTCGAGATAGCTCAGTACGACGAAGCCAATTATGAAAATATTGCTGCTGCCTATAGAAACCCCGGCGGATTTGGAGGTGTTGCACCATTTGCCCTGAAGGCGGAATCGGCACAAAAACTTTGGGCAATAAGCGAAGAATTGACTCAGGTAAAATTTGATATTTAATAGTAGGAGGAAATAAGATTCATTTAGCTGAATCTTATTTCTTTTTTTAACTTTACATGATGGCAACAAGACAGATCAATAATTACGCAGAGATTGTTTTCACCTGCAGCGGGTCAACTCATAAGAATACAGAAATGATTGCGGAAGAACATTGTATTGTTCGAGTAATTTCAGGTGAATTAAAAGTTATTCAATCAAATAAAACATATCTTTTAGGATCGGGTGATACTCTTTTGTTTCCTAGGAATCAACTATCTACATTGATTAAATCTGATAAAGACGGCTTGCCTTATAGAGCAATTATAGTAAAACTGACTCAGGAAGTTTTAATGACATTTTACGAACAAAAGAAACTGCAAACCACTTTGGTTTCTAAAAATGATTGTGTCATGCCATTACCACGAAATCCTTTGCTTGATAGTTTTTTTGCTTCGATATTGCCATATTTTGACCTAAACTACAAATTGCCACAAGAACTTTCCCAATTGAAAATTCAGGAAGCAATTACCGTTTTAAGCTCCTTGGATAAGGATATCGATAATATCTTATCTGACTTTTCTGAGCCGCATAAAATCAACCTTGTTGAATTTATGGAGCGAAATTATATGTTTAATATGCCTTTAGAAAAATTTGGGTACCTGACTGGGCGAAGCCTAACCACCTTTAAGAGAGATTTTAAAAAAGCATACAATACTACACCACAAAAATGGATCACCCAAAAACGACTCGAACTGGCATATTTCCAATTAGCAAAAAAGAACAGAAAACCTATTGACGTCTATTACGAAGTGGGTTTTGAAAATTTATCTCATTTCTCATATGCATTCAAAAAACAATTTGGTAAGAGTCCTACAGCATTTTTAAATAAAACTAGCAACACATCCAATTAGATCTATAAAATATTTTGGCTGTAATGATCTATGCATTTCCATTAATGTTGATATTTAACTCATCTACTCAAACCTAACTACGCAGACTGAAATAAATCAATTCATGTTTTCGGTCGAACAACAATTGATTAGGTGTAGATGAATATTGTATTTATCAAAAAAATCAATTGAATTGAAGAATTAAAGGAAGAGTTTCAGTGGCTGAATTTCTTCCTTTTTGTTCTATCTGGACATCCGAACTTTTTAGTATACGGTTTTGAACCTTAGCTCATCAGTACTTTATTTTGCTGAGTTTTTAGTTTCCTAAAAATTGGAAGTGCTGCGATTTTGCCATAAAAATAAAACGCCCATTTTTTGTAATGTTTTAATTTTAAGTTATTTGCTTTGTTTTTCGCCTGTGTTCAATTTCGAAATAGTTAAGGATTCATAGTTATCTTGACCAGTGAGAAATGATCAGGAAAAATGGGACACGGTTTTATTTTTGGGAGGACAAATTGATCCCATTTTAAAACATACAAAAGCCAAAGAATTGATGTAACCTTTAATTGAAGAAACAACGACATATTTTGATGATTTAAAAGCCTAAACGAATATAATTTAAATTAAGATTAAAAGATTTTAAACATAGATTAGGTTTATGTTTATAAAGTAAATAAGGCTTTGGAACAGCTGTTTTATGAAATTATTTTAATTGTTTTTGAATTATTTTAAGATTTACTAAAGAATAAATCAATGATGACACCGTTTTTACATTAAAGATATGATATGGGTTTATTTGATTTTATGATAGTGGAAATCGCTATGGATCTTGGAACAGCTAATACATTGATCATTCACGATGGAAAAATTGTTGTGGACAGTCCATCTATTGTAGCAAGGGATATTAGAAACGGAAAAATTATTGCTGTTGGTAAAGAAGCAAGTTTAATGCAGGGCAAGACACATGAGAATATTAAGACGATCCGTCCCCTTAAAGACGGAGTTATTGCTGATTTTGATGCTTCGGAGAAAATGATCAGTTGGTTTATAAAAAATATTCCTGAAATGAAGAAAAATCTTTTCACTCCAGCATTACGAATGGTGGTTTGTATTCCAAGCGGTATTACAGAAGTAGAAATGAGAGCCGTAAAAGAGTCTTGCGAAAGAGTGAATGGAAAAGAAGTTTTTTTAATTCATGAGCCAATGGCGGCAGCTATAGGTATGGGGTTGGATGTAATGCTTCCCAAGGGGAGTTTGGTCGTTGATATTGGAGGAGGAACTACAGAAATTGCGGTTATTGCACTTGGTGGAATCATTTGCGATAAATCCATAAAAATTGCAGGAGACATTTTTACTGGGGATATATTGTATTATATGAGAACACATCATAATCTCTACATCGGAGAGGCTACAGCAGAGCAGATAAAAATTGAGGTGGGATCAGCAATCGAAGTGCTTGAAGATGCGCCAGACGATATGATGGTTCGAGGTAGAGACCTGCTTACAGGCAAGCCGAAGGAAGTACAGGTTACATCTAGAGAAATCGCAAGGGCTTTAGACAAATCAATCCTTAGAATTGAAGATGCCATTATGGTAACTTTGTCAGTAACACCACCAGAACTTGCAGCAGATATTTATAATACAGGATTGTACCTTGCGGGAGGAGGAGCGTTGCTTCGCGGTTTGGATAAAAGAATTTCCCAGAAAACAGATCTGCCAGTTTACATTGCGGAAGATCCATTGAGGGCAGTGGTAAAAGGGACAGGAACTGTTTTAAAAAACATAGCTAAATACAAAAGTGTACTTATAAAATAGAGTTATATCTCAAAGATTTGATTTGCCTAATTTTTATGGCAAAAATGCTATCAGGTACAAAATAACTAACTATAATTTATTGAGTTTGTTTACCAGGTAACTAATCATTTGTGCGATATTTTCGGCGGGAACAGAGAAGTCGTTTTCAATCCAATTTTTAATGACAGCGATACTTCCTTTTTCGCCAAATTGGTAAGCCATTTCTGCAAAAGGTTGTATTTCTGGAGTAAGTTCGATTTGATTTTCCACCGGAAAATTATTTCGAACACTTGCCAGAATCCGTGACAGAATACCGCTTCCATCTGCTTTGGTAAACACAATTTTGCTCATCTGCTTATCATTCTCCAACAATTGGCAGCTGAGCAATATTACATCATCCATATTGGTGCTTTTACGCAAAACAGCCGATAATCTTTCAAAAACATCTTCCTCCATTTCAAGTAGTATATCTAACGGAATAGTATAATGTCGATAAAATGTATTACGGTTGATGTCAGCTGTTTTACAAAGTTCGGTAATGGTAATTTCGCTCAATTCTTTCTCCTGCAGCAAACTGAATAATGCTTCGCGTAATACTATTTTAGTATATCGAATCCTTCTGTCTTTTCTTAAATCCATCACAAATTATTTTATTTATGCTACAAATGTGTTTGTTTATGTTCCGTATTGTACAACGCAGAACAATTTTGAAACAACAAATAAATTTCAGTTTAATAGCTTTACATAGTGATCATAATCAAACACAAAGTTAAATGTAGAACATATTGTATAATAAAAATAGCTTTTTCTTCAATATTTAAGTGAATAAAAAAGGCAGTTTTTAAATTTAAAACAATGGAAAATAAGATATCAAGAAAAAGAATATTACTTACTGGAGCATCTGGAACTGTTGGTTTTGAAACCTTGCAGCATCTAATTCAATTTCCAAATTATGAAATAACCGTTTTTGATGTAAAATCTACAAAAACGGTTAAAAAACTAACTCCTTTCAAATCTCGTGTGGAGATCGTATACGGTGACATCAGCAATAGTCAAGAAGTACTGCAAGTGGCGAAAAATAAAGATGTCGCTATACATTTGGCAGCAATAATTCCGCCACTTGCTGATATAAATCCTGACTTGGCTTATAGCGTCAATGTAAAAGGAACAGAAAATCTTATTCGCGCCTTAGAAGTAAATTCGCCGGATTGTTATTTAATTTTTAGTTCCAGTATTTCAGTTTATGGTGATCGGATGAAGAATCCCCAAATCAGTGTGACTGATATTTTACAGCCCAGTCCGGGTGATCAGTATGGAGAAACCAAGGTATTATGTGAATCGTTAATTCAAAATTCTAAATTAACATGGAGTATTTTTCGCTTGGCGGCGATTATGGGCAATCATAAAATATCCAAATTGATGTTTCACATGCCGTTGGAAACGCCAATGGAAATCTGTACTCCAAAAGATACGGGTAGCGCTTTTGCGAAAGCAATTGATCAACAGAAAAAATTAGAGAAACAGATATTCAATTTAGGAGGAGGAGCTGACTGTGTTATTTCATATAAATCTTTTTTGGACAAAATGTTTGATAAGTTTGGCTTAGGCGAAGCTGATTTTCCACAGAAGGCATTTGCTGAGAAAAATTTTCATTGCGGCATTTTAAAAGACGGTGAAAATTTGGAACATATCTTGGCTTTTCGACAACAAAATTTAAATGATTATTTCGAGATGGTTAGCAATCAAATTTCTCCATTGCAGAAAAAATTCACTTTCCTCTTTAGAAGTCTTATCAAAAGATGGTTGCTTTCACAATCAGAACCTTATCATGCTTATAAAAAAGGCAATTTGAAAGAAATGAATCACTTTTTTAATCAATTGGATGAAAAGAAATTAGAAAAGCTTTATTGTAAATCCTAAGTACTATTATTTATGAAAACTAAAATAATAAGTTTGATAATTCTCGTAACAGTTAATTCAGCAATTTTTGCACAACACAATTTCAGCGTAGAAGTAACCAGTATAGAACCTAGCAGGGGCTATGTTTTTTTTGGATTGTACGATAAGGAGAAAGGTTTTCTTGAAGAGGAGTCGCAAATTGCCACTGCAAAAGTAAAAGCCACTGGAAATAAAGTGGACTATACTTTCAAAAATCTTCCCGATGGCGATTATGCTGTTGCAGTTTACCAAGACCTAAATAGTAATGGAAAGTGTGACCGAAATTTCATTGGTTATCCGACCGAAGGCTTTGGATTTTCTAAAAATTATAAGCCAAAATTCTCTGCTCCTAACTTTAGCGATGTTAAAATTGCGATATATCAATCCACCAAAACCAGCATTGCATTGGTTGGAAAATAAAAAACTTTTTGAATTTGGCTTATTTTTTTATTTAGAAAAGTTGCAATACGCAAAGTTGAATGTCTTTTAATACAATCCCTAGGTATAAAGTGGAATCAATAATTTTGCTCATCTAAAAATATGTTTGCAAAATTAAATTGTGCACAATTTAATAATTTTCTATCTTTGCATTTGTTATTTGATTCAAACATTTTTAAGAGTCAGATTTTTAATTTAAAAATAATAAACTATGTCATTAATAGAAGATTTAAACTGGAGACATGCCGTTAAAGCATATGACTCAACAAAGAAAGTTTCAGAAGAAGATTTAGATAAAATTTTGGAAGCGGCTAGACTGGCGCCGACTTCATCTGGATTGCAGCCTTTCCGTGTGATTGTTGTAGAAGATCAGGAATTGAAAGAGAAGATGGTAAAAGGCGCATTAAATCCGGAAGTTATGAGAGATTGTTCTCATGTATTGGTTTTTGCTGCTTGGGACAGTTATTCTAATGAAAAAATCGATAAAGTTTATGATTATCACACAGATGTAAGAGAATTGCCAAGAGGACGCTTCAGCAGTTATACGGATCAGATTAAGCAAATCTATGGCGCACAAACTCCTGAACAACATTTTGCCCATACAGCAAGACAAACTTATATTGCATTAGGTCTGTCGATGGCTCAGGCTGCCGAACTAAAGATTGATTCTACTCCAGCTGAAGGTTTTAGTAATGAAGTGGTAGACGATATTTTGGGACTTAGAGAATTAGGATTGAAAAGTGTTACGCTTTTATATCTAGGTTACAGTGATACCGAAAAAGACTGGCTTTCTCAAATGAAGAAAGTAAGAATTCCTATGGAGGAATTTATCATTAGAAAATAATTTTCATTCTACTTTTTATAATCTGACTATGGAAAATAACCATCCTCTTCAATTGGGAAACCAGCTTTGTTTTCCTATTTACGTAATTGCTAAGGAAATAATCAGTTTGTACCGACCATTTCTTGATGAACTTGATATTACATACTCGCAGTATCTTGTGATGATGGTACTTTGGGAGAAGGATGAATTGACTGTAAATCAGATTGGCGAAAAACTGTATTTGGATAGTGGGACTTTAACACCCCTTTTGAAGAGACTTGAAGCCAAAGGTTTTATTATCAGAAAAAGAAAAAAAGAAGATGAAAGAGTAGTTGAAATTTTTTTAGCTGATGAAGGAAGAAATTTGCAGCAAAAAGCATGTGAAATTCCATTAAAAATGCAGGAAAAATTAAATTTAACATCAGAAGATTTATTTGAACTTAAAGAAACTGTTCAGAAAATTTTACATAAAATTCAAAAATAAAATGAAAACATTATATACAACAAGCGTTACTGCGAAGGGCGGAAGAAATGGGCATGTAAAAAGTGAAAACGGAATATTGGATCTTGACGTGCGAATGCCAAAAGCTTTAGGCGGAGCCAACGATGATTTCACAAATCCGGAAATGCTTTTTGCAGCAGGATTTTCAGCTTGCTTTGACAGTGCGCTGAATCGCATTATAAGTTTATCAAAAACTAAAACAGGTGAAACTTCAGTAGTTGCAAAAGTAAGCATCGGACAAAATGAAGACGGTGGTTTTGGACTTGCAGTAGAGCTGAATGTGAATATTCCGGAAGTTTCTATTGAAGAAGCGCAGCAATTAACAGAAAAAGCACATCAGATTTGTCCTTATTCAAATGCGACAAGATCTAATATTGAAGTTAAGCTTTCAGTGACAAATAACTAAGATTGATAGTTGTAAAAATTGAATTTGAACAAGCTAGATCTTGTAAAAAGAACTATTATCCGTTATAAACGATTTTATAAACCTCCAAAAATTAGTGAATTTTTGGAGGTTTATATTTTGAATATTTGATTGTGGATCAGGAAGTTTTTTTTTCCTTTTTCTGATATAGTTTGTAATTATTTAAGATAAGAATTAAACTGATCATTTTCAAAGTCGGGGATAAGATGATAGACGTGCCTTTTCATAAACTGGAAAAGCTGAACTGCTGATTCTAAAGTTTTTGGTCTTTTTTACACATTTTACAGCCTTAAACAAAATTGATTTGCATATCTGTTTTATCTTTACCATTAACATCATTTTTAATTTTTGACTAAATGACAGATAACAAAAATTTTGACGTAATCATAATTGGCGGAAGCTATGCAGGACTTTCCGCGGCAATGGCTTTGGGCCGGGCATTAAGAAATGTTCTAATTATCGACAGCGGGCTGCCTTGTAACCGGCAGACGCCCCATTCACATAACTTCATTACGCAGGACGGGGAAAAACCAAGCGTAATTGCAGAGAAAGCAAAAGGACAGGTTTTGAAATACGACACGGTTAAATTCGTAACTGATCTTGCAGTTGATGCAGTAAAAACGCATAAAGGTTTTACGGTTGCCACCCAGTCAGGAAAAATATTTTCAGCTAGAAAACTCGTTTTTGCTACAGGATTAAAAGATAAGATGCTCAACATTAAGGGGTTTTCTGAATGTTGGGGAATTACAGTACTTCATTGTCCCTATTGCCACGGATATGAAGTGAAAAATCAAAAAACAGGAATTTTTGCAAATGGATATGGCGCATTTCATTTAGCTCGGCTCATTAGTAGCTGGACAAAGGACTTGACTATATTTACCAATGGAAAGTCCGAATTAACAAAAGAGCAGGCTGATGAAATCAAAAGGCACAATATTTCAGTTGTTGAAAAGGAAATTACCTCATTGAATCATAAAGACGGAATAGTGGAAGAAATAATTTTTTCTGACAATTCAACCTTTCAGTTAAAAGCAATTTACTCGAGGCCTCCTTTTGAACAGCACTGTAAAATCCCCGAATCACTGGGTTGCCAATTGACCGAACAGGGACTTATCCAAGTAGATGCATTCCAGCAAACAACGGTAGAGGATATATTCGCATGTGGAGACAATACAAATCCTCTTCGTGCTGTATCTTATGCCATATCCACAGGGAACAATACCGGTGTATTTTTAAATAATGCCATGGCAGAAGAAGATTTTTTAAAATGACAAAAAATGCCGTATAAAATAGACATTTTGGAGTTGTGAACGCGCAAATCCGGCACCTGAATGCAGCTTGATTAATAATATGAAATGACTGGATTTGAAGAGTTTGAGGATAACGTAGCCAAGAAAAGGCTGTCAATTAAGACAGCCTTTCAAGACTAATAAAATAAAAAAAATGTATTCGGAAGTTTTACTTTCCTGATTGGCTTTCAGGATTCATAATCACTTCAACGCTACTTGAACTATCCAAAACGTGCTTACTAAACTGCTGAATAGTTTTTTGGTTAATTTTAGAAATTAAACTTTTATATTCTTCATCCAAAGAAAACGGAATCTGATTTAAACTGTAATTGTATAAAGTTGTCGCCCAGAAAGAGTTCGTTTTGAGTGATTCTTCTCTGTTTTTTAACAGCGCTTTTTTGATGTCTTCCAAATCATTTGCGTTGACTGGATTTGATTTTAAATCGTTTATTTCTTTCCAGACAATCTGCATTAATTTTTCTTGTTTATCAGGATTGCAGTCAAAAGTCAAAGCAAGGCTGAAAGTAGGTTTTGGAATAATGTCCAGATTTCCGCCAACATTTACACCATAACTGCCGCCTTCTTCCTCTCTAATAGTTTGAAGAAAACGTTTAGATAATAATTCGCCGATGATGTACATGGTCATGGCGTTTTCTTTGGTGTATTCTGTTTTTCCAGTTAGATTCACATAAATAGTACTTTTTGCAACTTCCATAGGGCGGTTGAAACTCACTACTGTTTTTCCTTTTTTTGGATTCAGATTATGATCTACAAAAGTCTCTTTAACAGCAGGATTTGATTTTAAGTTTCCAATGTATTTTTGAATCATTTCTAAAGCATTGTTTGGAATATTCCCAACAAAAACAAAAGTAAAATCGGAAGCATTTTTGATTCTATCTCTATAGACAGCTTCTGCTTTTTGTAAATCTATATTCTCCAGAAATTTGTCATTAAAAATAAATGTTCTAGGATTATTATTTGAATTGGCTAAATCAACAGCATCTTTAAACGCATTTTCATTATCTTTTTTGATTGTTTCTAAACGGTTTTTATACTGCTCTTTTAATATGTTGAAAATATTAGGGTCAAAACGCGGAGCTTCTACAGAAAGATAAAGCAATTGAAGCATAGTTTCAAAATCCGCTTTATTAGAACTTCCTTGAAATCCTTGCGTGTTTTGACTAATAAACGGAGCAGACTGCGCTATTTTGCCTGCAAGTTTTTCTTTTAAACTAATATTGTCAAAATTGCCCAAACCAGATGATCTCGCAAGTACCGTCGCGATTTCAGCAGATGCCAAATCTTCCGTTTTAATTAAGGATTTACCCCCTTTAGAAAAAGCAGTTAAAACAATCTGGTCTTGAGAATAAGTCGTTGGCAATAAAATTACATTGGCGCCATTTTCTAGAGTATAACCTTTTGCATCAGTAATTCCTGGGACTTCAAATGTTTTTTGGATCGCAGCAGGTTTTAATTCTTTAGCAATTAAAGGTTCATTGTTTTCTTTTTTAGTATAAGGCTCCAAAGTCTTGTTTTCGACTTTTTTCATTACATCTGCGAAAGCATCTTTAATTGGAAAATTTGCTTTGTCTTCGTCAGAACCAGTAACCAAAAGCATTTGGTTGGTTGGTTTTTGAATGGTTTTTATGTAAGCATTTAATTCTTCTAAAGTGATGCTTTTTATAATGCCAACGATTAGCTTATAATCGTCATCAGCAGAAAGAAAAGGTTTTGCCTTTAAGAAATAATTCATCAATTTTTCGGCCCAGCTGTCGTTTTCGACTTTATCTTTATTACTAATAAAATCATCATAAGAACTAATAAATAGCTTTGTTATTCTGTCAAGTTCTGCTGGTGCAGCGCCAAAACGTTTTAAACGTTCCGCTTCTGTGTAACCTTCTTCAAAAGCTTCTAGATTTTTCCCTTTTTTTGGACCAACTGAAATATTAAAAGAGGTGCTTAATCTTGAAATAGGTTCAAAATAAGCATTAAATCCTAAACTGCTGCTTTGATTTTTTAGAATTAATTCTTTAAAACGATTGTTTAGAATATTGGTATAAAAAGAATTCATCACGTTTCTGCGAGTCGCAATACTGTCTTTTACCAAAGGTTCGTCCAACACATATTGTAATGTAATTGTGGTTGAAGAAGCTTCTTTATCTGATGCAGTCCCAAAATACAATTCGTTATGCTTCGGAATTGCTTCGTAGTTTCTTGGCGTTGCTTTTTTGGCTAATGGAATTCCAGAAAAAATAGTTTTTACTTTTTCTTCCATTGCTTTTACGTCAACATCTCCCACAATGATTACAGCCTGTAAATCGGGTCTGTACCATTTTTTATAATAGTTTCTTAATTCAGCATATTTGAAATTATTGATGATATTTAAATCACCAATAACATCTCTTTTGCTGTATTTTGAACCTTTGTATAAAACCTGATCTGTCTGCATTTTTAAACGGAAACCGCTTGTGCGGCGTGTTCTCCATTCTTCTCTGATAACACCTCTTTCTGCATCAATTTCTTCATTAGTTAAAGAAAGAGAACCAGACCAATCATGTAAAACCCAAAGCGTAGAATCGATTAGTTTTTCGTTTGTCACAGGAACAGTACTGATGTTGTACACTGTTTCGTCCTGAGCCGTATACGCATTAATATCTTTACCAAAGCTTACACCGTTTTTTTCTAACATTTTAATGATGCCTTTTCCTTTAAAATGTTCAGTTCCGTTAAAAGCCATGTGTTCCAGAAAATGCGCCAATCCGTTTTGATTGTCGTCTTCTAGAATAGCGCCAACATTTTGAACAAAATAAAAACTGGCTCTGTCTTTGGGTTCTTCATTATGAAGAATGTAATATGTTAATCCATTTTTTAATTTTCCAGTTGTAACATTTTTATCCAGTGGAATAGTGGTTTTGAACTGCGAAAATGCGCCTTGAAAAGAGAAGGCCATTACCGCAAAGATGATATTTTTTTTAGTATTCATTCTGATGTTTTTTATCTTCTGTTTCTTCTAATCAATAGGAAAGCGCCACTTAATATTATCAATAAAGGAAATAATCCGATGAACGCTATTTTGCTAATAAATAACTGATTAGAACTGATCGTAATCTTATTATCGGTTTTAATCGGGCGTGTCGTATCAATAGGGAATTCATAATTGCTGAACCAGCTGAAAATATCGGTTACGAACTGAAATGTTCCAGACCCAGCTCGGCTTAACTCGGCATTACCCATAAAATCGGCATCACCAGCAACTATTATCTTTTGTGGTTTTCCATTGATCGTTCTGGTTAAGGCTACCACTAACGGAATTGATTTTTGTGAAGGCATAGCTTTTAATTCTTGAGGAAAAGAAGCAATACCCGTTTTAGATTCCCAAACCGGCTGCTTATTTGTTTTTAAAAGCGGCGTTACTTTAAATCCAGTATCTTTTACTGCTGTAATACCGCTGCTGCCTAAAAACGGAATTGGATTTTTGATTTTATAAAGTTTTATTACAGAAGAGTCAACCTCTTTTTGAAGTTCTGTTACCAGAAAATCAGGCGAGTTAGTCTCGCTATCCTGTATCAGAGCTTGTTTTGTAAAACTGATCCCTAGTTTTTCAGTTATGGCAGCCAAAGCAGAATTCGTTTCAGGCTCAGCTAAAAGCATTATATTTTTTCCCTGATCGATATACGTATTGATTCGGTCAACAGCACCCTGACTCAGTTGTGTTTTCGGATCTGCCAAAACTAAAATATCAGTATCAGCAGGAATATTCTGCGCGTTGATATCTACAGAAGCAACATCAAATCCTTGATTGATCAATGAATATCTGAATGTAATTTCGTTGGCAAATGTTTTATAATTTTTGTCGCCGTTTTTTTCGATGCTGCGCTCCATGTTCCCAGATGCAAAAACCACTTTTGGTGCTTTTAAAACCAATCTTTTTAAAGCGGCAGAGATTTCTTTTTCACTCGGAGCTTTGAAAAAATCCTCATAAAACCTTAAGAATGTTTTTTTTCCGTTGTATTCTACAGTTCTTACTACTCGATTTTGTTCTGGCGCTAAATCAATAATTTTTTTAATTTCTGCAGGCGTATGCAATTTTTTTAATTTCATATCCTGAGATTCCACCATTTTTTCTGCCAGCTGTTTATCATTCAATCCAGGATTTTGTGCATAAAGCTCTGCATTTTCAGAGGTATCATAAAAATATACGTATTCCATCTCTATCTGCGGTAAATAACGGGTGTATTTAGCAAAACTTTCAATGTCCTGGTTTTGAAAATAAGGCATTGCCATGTAGTAATTGGCATCCAGAATATTATCATAAGCAGTTATCTTAATAGGCCCGCTCATCTGCTTCACTATCTCTAAACTATTGTGGGTAAGAGTTCTGTCCTTCGTTCGGGTCATGTCATAATAGAATGTAAGTGAGGCTCTTGAGGTGACAAAACCAAGCGAAAAAACAACAACAATTAATAAGGCATATTTTACCCCCCTTTTTGAAATACTCTGAGCGTCTCTTCCTGTTTGCAGTTTATAGATGCTAAGAACAATGAATAAAGCACTTACTAAAATAAAGTAAAGTACATCTTTACTAATAATTAAACCTTCAAGCATTTCATTTGCACGTCCTGCGATAGACAAGAAATAGGTAAAGTCTTTGATAACTTCGATATCTTGCCAAAGTTTACCAATAAAGTTTAATCCCGCCAAAACTACAAGAGTACTGATAGCCGCTACAACCTGATACGACGTAAGGCAGGACATAAAAAGTCCGATCGCGGCATAGGTGCAAACCAATAAATACAAACCTATCAAACCTGAAATGGCGAATTTAAAATCCAGGTTTTCAATTGAAAATCCTGCAATAATAACCTGAATCCCCAATATTGCTACAAACAGCATACAATAAGCGGCAATTGCCAAGTACTTTCCTAAGACAATTTCTTTAATTTTTATTGGAGACGAAAATAAGAGTTTAATGGAGCCGCTATTTATTTCGCGGCTCACTAAACCCATTGTCAAAAGTGGAACATATAAGTATAAATAGTTTTGCATTTCTGTATAAAGACCGCTAAATCCTGAAAATACGATCTGTGACAAATTGTCTAATGACTGTCCTATTTTTTGTGCTTTTTCAAAACGTTCAATAGAATCGAAGAATTTCCAGCTGGACTGAATTGAAAATATGACTAAAACAACCCATGCCACCGGTGAGTAAAACATGGTATTAAGCTCAGTTTTAGCTATTCTGTATATTGTTTTCATTTATTTGCTTTTTAAGAAAGAGTAGAATTTTTAGAAGGCGCTTTTTTGGACAACTGTGCGAAAATTTCATCGAGTGATACTTTTTCGAATTGAATTTCACGCAGTTTCCAGTTATTGTGAACACTCATCGCGATAATTTTTTCAGCTATCTCCTGTGATCCATTAAAAGTAATTTGTACTTTTTTTGGTGAAAGAAAAACAGCATCTTTAATTTCAGAAATTTCTGTAAACACAGTAACCGCAGGCGGGTTTTCAAAACTTGCGGTTAATTTATCGGCTTCAATATAATTATTGAAAGCATCTAAAGTATCTGCAAAAACCATATGGCCGTTTTCAATCATTCTGATATCCTGACATGTAGCCTGAACCTCAGAAAGAATGTGTGAAGAAAAAATCACGGCTTTATCTTGGGCAATCTTCTTAATTAAATTTCTAACTTCTAAAATCTGGTTGGGATCCAGTCCGTTTGTCGGTTCATCAAGTACTACCAATTTCGGCTCGTGAATAATAGCCTGAGCGATTCCAACACGTTGTCTGTAACCTCCTGATAAGTTTTTTATCAATCGATGGCTGAAGTGCGAAATGCCGCATTTCTCTTTTGCTTTTTCTACCGCATTTCTTAAGTTTTCTCTTGGCACCAATCTTAATTGCGCACAATGAATCAAATATTCATCGACAGTTAAATCAAGATGAAGCGGCGGTGTCTGCGGTAAAAAGCCAATTAGTTTTTTGGCTTCAACTGGGTTTTCTTTTAAGTTAATTCCATCAATAAAAATATTGCCATGCGTTTGATTTAAAACCCCGCAAAGAATATTCATTGTGGTCGATTTTCCTGCTCCATTTGATCCTAAAAGACCTAAAATCCTGTTTTCTTTAATTTCAAAACTAATATTTTGTATTGCCCAATCCTTACTATATTGATGCGACAAGTCCTCAACTCTTACAATTGTTGTTTCCATAGTGTTCTTTAAAATCGCAGGAATGTTTTTTAATTCCATTCCTGCGGTAATTTTTTAGTATTTAGTATCCTGAATTTTGTTTTAAGAAAGGATTCGAACGAAGCGCCGTGTCCGGAATTGGATATAAAACATCGGTAGAAGTCCAGATTTTATCCGTTAAAACAGAAAGAGTTTCGTTTATTTTATTGGTTCTTTTAAGATCTAACCAACGGTGTCCGTTTTCGGCAAAAAATTCACGCTGTCTTTCAAGAGCAATTAAATCCAGAAGCTGAGCAGGATTTGTTAAAGTAGTATTTTCAAGTAAAGCTCTGTTTCTAATTACATTAATATCCTCCTGTGCTCCAGTAATATCATTAGACTGCACTCTGGCTTCAGCACGTATTAAAAACAATTCAGCCAGTCTAAGAACTGTTGAGCGTTCAATAGGAGAAGAACCAAATCTGTTCTTGTATTTAGTGGGAGCAACACCCGAGAGGTTGCCCTGTGTACCAGTAATATTTCTTGTCCAGTTTGTTTTTCGGGCATCATCTGCATCAAATAAAGTGCTTCCGTTTCTCAATAGGTATGTAGCCGTGTTTGCATTTACAAAAACAGAAGATCCTTCGTAAGAATATTGCACATTGAAATATGGTATTTGTAAAATTGACTCGCTGTTATCTGCAATAAAAGGACTATTTGTAGCTGATAAATCAGTAATCATATTGTAAGTGCCAGATTCATTAATTACGGCAGTGGCGTGGTTAGCGGCTTCGGCCCATCTTCCTAAATAGAGATTTACTCTCGCCAACAAAGTTTCAGAAGCCCATTTTGTAGCTCTTATTCTTTCATTTCGATAGTTACTATAATTTACTGGCAGATCTTGTGAGGCTTCTGTCAGATCTTTAATAATCTGAGCATAAACAACCTCTTGAGTCGATTGCGGCAGTAATGCTGATACATCTACATTGGTTGTTAATACTAAAGGTACGCTGCCCCAAATATTAGTTAAGTAAAAATAAGAGTAGGCTCTAAGGAATTTAGCTTCAGCTATCCATTGTCTGCTTTTTACTGGAGAGAGCGAGGTACTTTTATTAATTCCTTCTACAACATTGTTTGCATTGTAGATAGTTTTGTATAATTCTGTCCACATACTGCTCATTGCTCCATCAGTATCAATAAGTTCATTAGTAATAGAAGTATTGTTTAAACCGCTTGCCAGTATAAGCTCATCTGATGTTTGTCCAAGAGTAGTATGTATTTGATTGTAATAAAAACCAGAGACCATACTTTGGTAGATTCCATTTACGGCAGCTTCTGTTGTAACATCCGAAGAATAAACAGTTTCTGATGATAATTGGTTACTCGGAAGCTCAACTTCTAGATCGCTGTCACAGCTTGTTAATCCCAGTAAAATTGAAAACGAAAATACAGCGATATATTTATTAGAAATATTTTTCATGATTTTTTAGATTTAAAATGTAAACTGAGTTCCAATAGTTATGGTGCGCAATGGAGGCAGGGCTAAACCTTGTGTTTCAGGATCAAGTCCTTTGTAGCTTGTAATGGTTAATAAGTTTTGCCCTTGAAGCGACACACGTACGGCTTGTAAATATTTTTTCGTAGCCTCACTTAACGGAATCTGGTATGAAGCACTAACATTTTTTAGTTTTATATAAGATGCATCTGTAAGAACAGCATTTGAGCCGATGTAATCATAATAGCTGTCTAGAAAACCAGAACTCAGCGTATTACCCTGCGCTAAATAAGCATTATATTCATCTACCTGAAAATTAGCAGTTCCGTAAGGATAGCCTGGCTGTGTTCCTGTCACTGCCATTAAAGTAGTCGCGTCTTGTTTTACAAATTGAAATAAAAAGTCGAGTGTAAAATCTTTATAAGTTATGGTATTTGATATTCCTCCGTAATATTTAGGGTAAGTAGGCCCGTAATATTTTCTGTCTCCTATGCCAGTTTCTGCAAAACCGTTTGAAATTCTCCCGTCTCCGTTAGCATCTTCAAATTGGGCAACGCCATCAGCATCAACACCTGTAAAAGTTTGTAAAAAACGACCTCCTAAAGGTTTTCCAACAACATACTGTGAGTAATAGCTTGTAAACTCTATTCCAGGAAATGAAATCAGTTTATTTGAATTGGTCGAAATGTTAAAAGAAGTCGACCAGCTAAAGTTTTTAGTACGAATGTTGGTTGTTCCTAAGGTGAATTCCCATCCTTCGTTTTCAACTTCTGCAGGTAAATTTGCCGTATAAGTTGTAAATCCTGCCTGCGGACTAAGCGTATAGCCCACTAACTGATTGCTCGAAGTGTTTCTATAATAAGCAGCACTGAAAGAAATGCGGTCGTTATTGAAACTTAAATCCAAAGCAGCCTCAAATTTTCTTGTTAATCCCCATTTGATATTCGGATTTGCAATTCTTGACGCCGTCATGGAAGGAAGTCCATTTCCATACGTACGGGTATCAAAAGTGTCCGCATATTGGTAATCTCCAATTTCGTCGCTTCCTATTTCTCCATAGCTTGAACGAAGTTTTCCAAAACTTAATATTGGGATATTTTTCATGAAATTTTCTTGAGTGAAAACCCATGCCGCTCCAATTGAACCAAAGTTTCCGAAACGATTATTGGCACCAAATCGAGAAGAACCATCTCTTCTAAAGTTAAGATTTATGATGTATTTGTTCTCAATATTATAGTTAAGTCTGCTAAAAATAGAAATGTATTTATATTCTACCGAACCATTGTTTGCCGTAACATTTTCTGCAGTGGCTAGATTTCCAAGCAAATTGTCTGAGCTGTAACCACTGGAATTAACATAAGCAGGCATTTCTGATTTTCTGTTCTGCCACGAACCTCCAAGAAGCGCTGTAAGGTTTCCTTTCCATAATGCTGTTGTATAATTAAGCTGGGGCTCAACAGTAAAATTATTGGTAATGTTGGTTGAAGTGGTGTAAGATCTTGAAAAATTAGAATCAAATCCATTTGCTTCATCATATACATGGTTGGAAGCAGATGAAGGCATAAATTGTTTGGTTTGCATCTGCGCTCTTCCGTATCCTAAATCTGTTTTAAAAGAAAAACCTTTTGCAATTTCATATTGAAGGCTAAAACTTGTAATTAAGTTCAGTCCTTTATCATCCACTCTTTTTCCTAAAGCGGCAAGCGGATTGATATCACTGAAATAATCTGGTGACCAATAGTAACTTCCGTCTGGATTGTATAAAGGATGATTTGGCGCGGTACCGATTGCATAATTGGTAATATCAAAAAAAGGAAGTTTGTTATTATCTGTAGCAAAAATCACAGATGCTCCCACTTTTAATTTATCATTAAGTGTGGTGTGATTGATATTAAAGTTAGTTGAGAATTTATCGTAACTGAAATCTCCTGGCACTACAGTAGTTTCTTTATGATAAGCACCGCTTAAAAGAAAATTAGTTGTCTCATTACCACCTTTTAATGACACTGAATAATTATTAAAATTAGCAGTTCCTCCGATTAGTTTTTTCTGCCAGTTGGTATAAGCATTAGGATCCCAGTCTGTAAGCGCAATACCATTACTGAAGTTAGACGCCGTATCGCCATTGTTGTCCAATGCTGTCTGCAGCATATTAAGATAAGCAGGAGTATCTAATGTTTTAATCATATGGGCTACTTCAGAAACTCCTGAATTGGTAGTAATTGTAAATTCGGTTTTTCCAGATTTTCCTTTTTTTGTTGTAATAAGGACAACACCATTTGCCCCTCTTGAACCATAAATGGCTGTCGCATCTGCATCTTTCAGAATTTCAATGCTTTCGATATCATTCGGATTAATGATATTTAAAGGGCTTGTCGATTTTTGTGCACCTCTAATTACATTCTGATCCTGTACTTGCTGCTTAATGTCGTCTCCGATATAAGGAACACCATCTACAATATAAAGCGGCAGATTATTGCCAGCAATAAAGTTTCTGCCTCGAATACTGATATTCATATCGCTTCCAGCATATCCAGAAGTCTGCGTTACAAAAACTCCAGGAGTTCTACCTTGAAGCGTTTGTAAAATGTTGGTTACGGGTTGTTTCTCAATATCTTCAGATGTAATTTTAACTACGGATCCAGTTGATGTTCTTCTAGTTGTGGTTCCATAACCGATAACAACAATCTCATCAAGTTTAGCTAAGTCAGGCTGCATTTTGATTGTGATAGAAGTTTGATTTTCAACAATTACATCCTGGGTTTTGTATCCTAGATACGAAACTCTTAAAGTGTGTTTACCTGATGGCAGATTAATATAAAAACGACCGTCAAAATCAGAGATCCCCTGTTTGTTACCTCCTACAAGAAATAAAGTTACACCAGGAAGCGGCTGGCCTTTCTCATCAAGGACTTTACCTTCAAGCATATAATCAGCGTCATCCTTAATAATTACAATTACGGCCGATGCCGATGATTTTGAAATGTCTTTTTTATAAATCACCACATTCTTATCAACTTGCTTAAAGACGAGGTTACTGCCTTCAAATACATTGTTTAAAATATCACTAACGCTTCGGCGTCCACGCAGGGTAGTTACTTTTGGGAAATCTTCTATGATTTGCGGTTGGTAGGCAAAAAGTAATCCGGTTCTATTTTCTATTGTTTTGAATAGCGTCTTGATATCTTGGTTATGAAGTTCGATATCAACAGATATAGACTCTAGATTCTGGCCACTCATTTCGGTAGCAAAGACCATATGAGTACCACAGGTCAGTAAGAAAATGTGGAATAAACTGATTCGCATAATCATAATGGTTTTTTTTGACAAATGAAAAAAAGACGAATTTTTTTCACTGTCAAACATGGTTGTTTTATAGCGTAATTTCATAAATTTGCTTGTTTTTTAATAGTTACTGGATTAATTGTTAAAAATTTGAGCCATCTGGTGTAGGAGCTGGATGGCTTTTTTAATTTGGTTTTTGGTTAATTTTCTGTTTTAAAGGTTAATATTTCATTTTAAAAAGCATTCTAAGTAGGAGATTAGTCCGCTCTTGTATTTCATTTTTACTCACAGCCTTTTCCATCAATTACGATAGAACCGCCTTTATTGTATCGGTATTCTGTTTCAATAACACTGCAGATTACTTTTAGTACATGATCTAAATCTTCTTCATTTAAGAAACTAGCTGTGATGCGGCAGTTTTTAATCTTGTCATTAGCAACTAAAATCGAAACTTTGTATTTCTGAGAAATCAAAGAAACTGCTTCAGCCATGTTTACATCATCCAAAATCAAGTAATTGCTTTTCCATTCTGTCACTACAGCGGCGCTGATGTTGTTTTGTTCATAGTTTAAAGTAGTTTTATCCACTTTAATCTGTTGATTGGGAGTAATGACGCCGTAGATTTTTTCGGCATCTCCAACTTGAACTTTACCACGTGTAACGGTAACTTCGATATTATCGGAAGAATTTTGAGCATTAATATTAAAAGCCGTACCTAAAACTTTAGTTTGAACTTTCCCAGTATGTACAATAAAGGGTTTTTCTTCATTGTGCTTAATATCAAAATAAGCTTCACCGATTAAGGTTACTTCACGCGTTTTTTTGCCAAACGAATCTTGATGGTATTTTAAGCTGCTGCGATCATTTAACAAAACGGTACTTCCGTCGGGAAGACGTACTAATTGTTTACCGCTAAAATCTACTAAATTGTCTGCCACAACAACATCTTGTTTAACTGCAGGAGCCGTCAAAGATGATTTTTGTTGAAAGAAAAAAGAATTGCCAATTGCGATAAGAACAATAATACTGGCAGCAACTAAAATAGACTGCAGTATTTTTTTTCTGTTTCTTCTCATTGGATCAAGAGATAGCACTTTTATTGCAGTTTGAGGTTTAGATAAAATGTATTGAAGAATATCATCTCCTTGTTTTTGATCCATTACTTCAGCTGCATCATCTTTTTCTAACAGATTCTGAATTTTTTCTTTTAGAAAATCATCATAAGCACCCTGCTGAATTATTTTCATCATTTGCTGATGTTCTGCTTCAGATAATTTATTCTGGAGATAGCTTTCAAATAATTCTTCGAACTTTTTTTGCGACATTTTTTCGTAGATTAGATTAATACTTTTTGGTTAATGATAGATTTTGGATTTTTTTTTTTTCAGCCCTTCTAATTTTTAGGGTAAAGCCATGTTTGTAATGGCCTTTTTATATAAAGACCATTTAAAAAAGGGGAGGGAGTAGTCGAAAGTAAAAAAAATGTAAAAAAAAGTGTAATCAGGCTTTTTTGAAAGAAAAATCCTTAGCCTGCTATGATTTGATCAATAGAAGAAGAGACATGAAGATATTCATGTAGGGTGAAATTTTTAGGCGTATAAATTTTAAAGCCTGCGCCATGTGCTTTTTTACTGTCTCTGTAGAAATTCCTAAATCTTCACCAATTTTCTGATGGCTCAAACCATCTCTTTTTGCCATTTGATAAACTTTCTTCTGCTGTGGCGGCAGTTGTTCTACGATTTGATTTAAAATAGTATTGTATTGTTCATCTCTAATCGTGTTGTCTGTGTCGATTAAGCCAGCATCTTTTATATTAATTTCAGATATAATAGAAGATTCTCGAGCAATTTTCTTGATTGAGTTGAATAAATGATTTCGAGAAATAATGAAGATGTAATTTTCAAAATTAGTGATTTCGGTTAGATTTTCTCTATTCTGCCAGATCTTTAGAAATATATCTTGAACGGCTTCTTCAGCTAAAATTTTTGATTTAGTAATTTTTAAAGCTGTAGAATAAACGATGTTTTTGTACTTGTTGTACATAACTGTAAATGCAAGCTCACTTCCTTGAGATAACTCAAGAAGAAGTTTTTGTTCCGCTAGATTAGAATTTTGAGACATGCTATTTTGGTAAACAATCAATTCACAATATTATTTATTTTTTTTTAATTGATTATTATTTATTGCAAACCATTCCTGTAAAATGTTGTTTTAACAGTATATGATTAAAATAATAAATTATTGTAAAAATAAATGCTGCTCTTTTGAATAAGATTCAAAATCATGTAATCTTGGTAATTGATACATTGTAAGTTAAGTCTTGTTTTAATTAAAAATTAAGCAGAATGTAAATTAAAATTTTATTCTTTTTTAAACTATATTTATAAAAAGTATAGCTTTGTCTTTTTTTTTAAGCTCTTCTTTTTGTAGAAAATATTCAATCTATTATTCAATATTTTAAATTATGAAAAAGAAGTTATTTTTATTTTTCAGCTTAGGCTGTAATATTGTTTTTTCGCAGCATATAAAAAAACCGTTGGTCAGCGCCCTTACTTTAAAGGGGCTTAAAACGGATATGTATCAAATGGCAGGTGACCATTTTAACGGTCGTGAAGCTGGAACTTTAGATGAATTAAAAGTATCTGTATGGTTGGCAGAAAAAGCAAAAGAAGCAGGAATGTTGCCTGCGGGTGATGATGGTACTTTTTTTCAGTTTTTTGACCTTTACCGACACCAGGTTACCAATTATTCTAAATTCAAAATAGGACAAAAAGCGTTCAAATTATGGAGCGAGGTTCTAATTGCAGAAACCACAACAAATAAAGTTGATGCGCCTTTGCTTTTTTTGGGAAATATATCTCCAGAAGATCTCAAAAAGATTGATGTAAAAGGAAAGGCTGTGGTCATAACTGCTTCTATAGATGGAATAGCTGATAATATTTCGCTTTTTGAGAGACGTTATCCTGGCTTTGTTAAACAAAAATATTACGAAGATTTAGCTTATCGCGGTGCAGCCGCACTTATTATTGTCGCTGATGCATTGGGAGAAAAAAGCTGGTCTGAGGTTGAGCCACAAATGACGCGTGGAGTTTACGGAATTGAAGGCTATCGCGATAAAATGCCTGCTCCGCCTAGAATGCCTGCTTTTTGGGTTCATAATGATCAGTTAGAATTTCTAAAAAACAGTAAAGAACATTTAGTGGCGGAAGTAGTTTCTGAAACGTATAAATATCCTTCAGTGAATGTTGTCGGAAAAGTTGAAGGTACGGATGCGAAATTAAAGAATGAATATGTTCTTTTTAGCGGACATCAGGATCATGACGGTGTGAGACAAAAATACGGGCAAGATTCGATTTACAATGGGGCAGATGATAATGCGAGCACTTGCGTAGCCATGCTTGCTATTGCAAGGGCTTTTAAAAAACAACCAGGAAAAAGATCGGCTTTATTTGTATTTCATGGCTCAGAAGAACGTGGATTATTAGGATCAAGCTGGTATGCGTCAAATCCGACAGTACCTGAAAATGATATTATTGCCGTTTTGAATGGTGATATGATCGGAAGAAATGATATCAATCAGGCAGCACTTTTAGGTTCAAGCGATCCGCATCAAAATTCTCCTGATCTTGTAAATGTTGCCAAAAAAGCCAATGAGGAAGGACCTAAATTTGAACTCGATAAACTTTGGGATAGACCGGAACATCCTGAGTTTTTCTATTTTAGATCAGATCATTTGCCTTATGCCAGAAAAAATATTCCAGCCGTATTTTTTACTAGTGTATTACACAGTCAATATCATACTCCGATGGATGAGTCGGATAACATTGATTTTGCAAAACTGCATAAAATGACGGAGTGGATTTACAGAACCGGCTGGTATTTAGCCAACGACCCAAAACGACCTCAAGTCGTTAGAAAAGATTAATTCGTCGAGTTATTAATTTTTAGAAAATACATTTGAAATATTTTCTAAATGACCAGTTTTGCTATTTAATAATTAAATTTTTAATCTTTATAATCATGAAAAACTGCAGCAAATCCAAGACGCAGGAATTTTAAAATTTAATTGGATTTTTATTCGTTTTTTATTTAAAAGTATATTTGAATTAGTAAGCTTGTCACTACTTGAAAAACCTTGAAAGAGCTGTTGGCAAACAGCTCTTTTTTTTTGTTTAATAACCATAATCGATGGTTTTGCAATGGCTATTTGATATATTGCTACGGCAGGCCCCTGTATTGGATGGGAGTTTGGCCGGCTCTTTTTTTAAAGTAAGTTCCAAAAAAAGAAGGATTGGCAAAATTTAGCTCATCAGCAATCTGCGACACAGTAAGAGTTGAACTTTTCAACAGCGCTTTTGCGGCCATAATCACCATTTCGTCGATCAATTCCAGAACTGATTTTCCATTTACTTCCATTATTATTTTTGAAAAATATTTTGGTGTCAAGTGCAGTTTTTCAGCATAGAATTGAACACTTCTTTCTGTTTTGTAATGTTCATAAAGAAGGGCGGCAAACTTCATTTGAATTTCTTCTTTGCGGTTTTTATATTGTAGTGCAGAACTGTCATCTTTGGTTGAATACAGCTGTAAAATTTGATAGAGAAGCGCCGATAAAAAGCTTTTAATGATGTGCTCCCTGTACAAAACCTTTTTTTGATACTGATTCACTATCAGCTCATGAACTAATAGTAATTCTTTAAACTGCTGGGGATCTAATTGCCAGCATGCTTTATCCTCTACTATTTTAACAATATTTCCTACCGGCATTGGAAGCTTGATGTTTGAAATGAAGTCGAATGTAAATAGGAGGAACTCTATCCTTAGATTTTTACTCTGTTCGTTTATCTGAACAATACTCTGGGGCAGGATCAGCAGCAGTGTATTTTCAGCCACATCATATTCAATCAGATTTATACGGATTTTACCATTCCCTTTTTTACAAAATACCAAGGCTATACCCTCTACTATATTAGGATGATTGAAATCAATTGCATGTTCTTCCACCTTGGTTGAATTTCTTGAAATGATGAAACCCTCAATATCGGTCAGTACATCAACATGCAGCTGCTTTGCAAAATGGTCAATTGAAATTTTACTGTACAGGTCTCTTTTCATGAGTTCTTAAGCTTTTACAGGATAAAGATATAAAAAAGCGACATTTTGAACATCATTGACGATAATTTGATTTCTTCGGACTTATACTAATGGAGGATCTTTGCGGTATACTAAAACCTAATTAAAGAGAAAATGAACAAGTTAAAATTTATTCCGTTCAAGTTTTTAGGGATATTATCAATCCTCTCGATATTTTCCTGTACTTCAAAAGACAGCCAGAAACCTGAAACAGCAATCCCTGTAAGGATTCAGACCATTAGTTCAGATAATGACTCTTATGCGCAGGAATATATTGGAACTGTTGAAAGTGGTAAGACGGTAGATATCAGTTTTATCCTTCCCGGAACCATTGAACAGCTGTATGTTTCCGAGGGACAGAAAGTTGCAAAGGGACAGCTTCTTGCCAGACTTAATACGACAACTCAAAAAAATGCTCATGACTTATCTGTAGCTGCATTAAAACAGGCTCAGGATGCCTACAGACGGCTTTCCTCTATGTATGAGGATAAAAGCCTGCCGGAAGTTCAATTTGTAGATGTTAAAACCAAATTAGAACAGGCAAGGGCAGGTGAGGAAATTGCAAGGAAAAATCTGCAGCAGTGCACTATTTATGCTCCTCATGAAGGTATAGTGGGGAAAAAATTTTTAGAGACGGGTGCCAATGTGATGCCTGGCAGTCCAGTTTTTACCATTATCAATATTGAGAATGTCAAAATAAAGGCAGCAATACCTGAGGGTGAAATTTCAGATATGCATGAAGGAAGTAAAGCAAAGGTCATCATTTCTGCTCTCGGAGATGCAGTTTTTGAGGGAAAATTGATTGAGAAAGGCTTTACTGCTAATCCAGTTTCCCATACTTATGATATAAAACTGCTTGTAGAAAATCCTTCAGGGAGAATTGTTCCAGGAATGGTGTGCCGTACCTATCTGTGGGGCACTGCTTCAAAGAGCAGCATTGTTGTTCCTGTCACTGCGGTGCAGGTAGATTATTCAGGGAAAAGATTTGTTTGGCTTATGGCTAAAGATAATAAGGCGGTTTATAAGGAAGTAAAGCTGGGCGGTCTTTCCCAAAACGGGGTCAAAATAACCGATGGCCTTCAGCAGGGAGATCATTTAATTACCGCAGGATATCAAAATATCAGTGAGGGAACCATCGTAAAGGCTAATAATTAATTAAAAGTTCAATGGATAAAAATAATGGAATTATAGCCTCGGCAATTAAGTACAATAAGATTGTATTGCTGCTTATCTTAACGCTGGTCTTATTTGGGATGTTTGCCTTATATAGGATGCCAAAACAGGAGTTTCCTGTCTTTACCATACGCCAAGGTGTTGTAGTAGGGGTCTATCCCGGCGCAACGTCTGCTGAGGTTGAAGAGCAGCTTGCCAAACCCTTAGAGAATTTTCTTTTTACCTATAAAGAAGTAAAAAAGTCAAAAACCTACTCCCAGTCAAGAGATGGAATGGTGTACATTTTTGTGGAACTGAACGACGAAGTAGCCAATAAGGATGAAGTATGGTCCAAAATAAAACATGGTCTTTCCACTTTCAAAATGCAGTTGCCCTCAGGTGTTCTTGCCGTCATTGCTAATGATGATTTTGGTGATACATCTGCACTTTTAATTGCGTTGGAATCTGATACCAAAACCTACCGACAGCTTAAAGAATATCTTGAAGCTTTGGAAAATAAATTAAGATCTGTGGAATCTGTATCGAATCTAAGGCGTTATGGGGTTCAGAACGAGCAGTTGAGCATCTATGTGGACAAGGAAAAAGTGGCCAGCTACAGCATCAATCTCTACAGCCTTTACCAGACTCTTTTAACCAAGGGAATGATTGGTCCTTCTGGCGTGATTGATAATGACGAAATGGTGGTGCCCATTCATATCACAAGACCATTTTCCTCAGAACGTGATTTGGAAGAACAGATTATTTATTCTGACCCTCAGGGAAATCATATACGTCTGAAAGATGTGGCTGAAGTAGTGCGCGAATATCCTAAAGCATCTAGCTATACAGTAAGCAATGGCAAAAAGTGCCTTGTTCTTTCAACTGAAATGCGCCCTGGCTATAACATTGTGCAATACGGAAAAGATGTAGATAAGGTGTTGAAGGGGTTTGAGAAAACACTTCCCTCTGATGTGAAAATTTACCGAATAGCAGACCAGCCGCAGGTTGTAGATGCTTCTATCCATTCATTTTTAGAGGAATTGGCAATTGCAATTATAGCGGTGATACTGGTGACAGTTGTTTTTCTTCCCATTCGTGTTGCAGGTGTAGCGGCTTCAACCATTCCAATTACCATATTTATTTCCTTGGGAATCATGTTTGCCGTAGGAATTGAACTCAATACCGTAACCCTTGCGGCGCTTATTGTCGTGCTGGGAATGATTGTGGATAATTCCATAGTTATCGTTGACAGCTATCTGGAGAAGCTCGACGAAGGGATTGAAAGGAAAAAAGCGGCCATTGACAGCGCCCGTGAATATTTTAAGGCAATATTTTCTGCCACGCTTGCCATCGGAATAACGTTTTTTCCTTTTTTGATCACATTTACAGGAATGATGTATGATTTCCTAAGCGCCTTTCCATGCACTATATTAATCACCTTATCCATTTCTCTTGGTATTGCGGTTTTATTTGTTCCCTTTTTGCAATACTTTTTTATCAAAAAAGGAATACATTCTGCGCCGACAGGTAAAAAGCGCCATAAATCCTTTATGGATTATGTGCAGTCTTTTTATGATGCGGTGCTTAAAAAAGTTTTCCTGTTTCCGAAAATCACTTTTGGTATTGGTCTTATTTTCGTTGCAACGGGGGTTATAATGTTTGTTAATCTTCCTTTAAAAATACTTCCGACAGCAGAGAGGAATCAATTTGCGGTAGAAATATTCCTGCCTCAGGCAAGTGCGCTTGCCCAGACCGAAAAGGTTGCCAAAGACATGGCCCAAGTACTCTCAAAAGATAAGCGCATTGTGTCTATAACCACTTTTATGGGGACAGGTTCTCCAAGGTTTCATACTACTTATGCGCCAAAAATTGGAGGACCTAATTTCGCCCAGTTCATTGTAAATACAGTATCGAGTAAAGCGACAATCGAGCTCTTGGACGAATACGCTGAAAAATATGCCAGACGTTATCCAAATGCCTACATTAAATTTAAACAGCTGGATTATCAGGCTGGTGTAGATGCCGATATAGAGGTGCGTTTGAGCGGTGATAGCATTTCGGATTTAAAAGCAGTGGCAGCAAGACTGCAGGGTGAAATCAAAAAACTGGATGCGCCACAAAGGATATATACCAATTATGAGGAGATACTTCCTGATATTTCCATAAGTGTAGATCCTGTCGAATCCAATCGATTAGGGATCAATGAAGGGTTGCTGGGAATCGGTCTTACTTCAAGATTTGGAGGTCTTCCGATCACAACGGTCTGGGAAGGGGATTATAAAGTTCCTGTAATTCTTAAATCAAAATGGAAGGGCAAAGATCCTGAGGGCTCGGATGTTGAAAATGAATATGTTTCTGGTCTTTTTACGCCTGCCGTGCCCCTTAGACAGGTAGCCAAGGTGACAAACGGCTGGAATGAAGGACAGATCGTGCGCAGAAACGGAGTGCGTACCCTGTCGGTCTATATAGATCTAAAGAGGGGAAATAAAGCCAACATAACGCAATCTGAAGTTGAAGATATTGTGAATAATATGTCCAAAGAAATTGACAGCAGAAATATTTCGGTTTCTTATGGCGGGATTAAAGAAGATACCAGTGACCAGCTTCCAAAAATAGCGGCAGGACTTCTGATCTCTATAACTATTATTTTCTTTATACTGGTTTTTCATTTCAGGAAGGTAAGCCTTGCTTCGCTGGTATTCGCCTCGACATCATTTAGTTTCTTCGGAGCGGCATTCGGACTTTGGCTAATGGATATGGAATTCAGCATGACAGCAGTTCTGGGACTTGTGAGTCTGATAGGGATTATTGTCAGAAACGGTATTATTATGTATGATTACATTGAAGAACTTCGCCATCATGCCGATATGGGGGTGCTTGAGGCCTGCATGGAAGCTGGAAAAAGAAGGATGAGGCCTATATTGCTTACGTCACTTGCCGCCTCAATGGGGGTAATACCCATGATTATCAGCAAAAGCCCGCTCTGGGGACCTATGGGGACTGTAATATTTTTCGGGACTTTAATATCCATGGTATTTATCCTTACCATGCTACCACTGCTGTATTGGATGGCTTATAAAAATGAAAATTTAAGCGTAAAAGCTTAAAAAAAAGAGAAGAAAAATGAAAAACGTACAGATACTAGTACTAATCCTTGTAATGATGCATTCAGGATATGGTCAGACACAGCTTACAGTAGAGCAGATTAAAAGCATGGCTGTAAAAAATAATAGTAAAGTAAAAAACAGTACCCTTGAGCTTGAGGCAGCAAAGGAATCTAAGCAGGAGATGTTTACCAATTATTTTCCAAAAGTTACTGCATCCGCTATCGGGATGCAGGCTTTGGATCCTCTTTTGGAAATAAAAATGAAGGGGGGCAACCTGCCGGTATATGATGGCAATGCGGTCAACTTAGCCACCGCATCCCAATTTGCCTATATGCCCGATGTCAATATGGGGCTCTTCAATCAGGTTGGATTAGGTTATGTAAATGTCCTGCAGCCTGTTTATGCCGGCGGGAAGATTAAAACAGCAAACAAACTTACAAGTTTGAACGTAGAGGTAAAGGAGAGACAGAAGCATTTAACAGCTGATGAAATCATTCTTGCAGCGGAGCAGCAGTATTGGCAGGTTATAATTGTGCAGGAAAAACAAAAAACCCTAGAAGGGTATATTCAGTTTTTAGATACGCTTTATAGACAGGTCAATGTCGCTTTTAAAAGTGGCATGATCATTAAGAATGATCTTCTCAAAGTAACGATCAAACAGCATGAGCTTCAAGTAAGTAAAATACAGCTTGCAAACGCAAGAAAACTGGCCTTAATGCAGCTTTGCCAGACAATCGGAGCCGATTATAACCCTGAAATTATCTTAAGCAGTAGCCTGACCGATCTTTCGCAGCCTGCCAATTATTATGTTGAGCATAACACGGTGCTTGCCAGTCGCGCAGAATACCAGCTTTTTGAAAAAGCGACCCAGGCTTCAAAGTTGGAAACAAAACTTAAAAGAGCGGATTATATGCCTAGTCTTGGAGTCGGGGTTACGGCTTATTACATGGATCAGTTTGAAGGAAACCAGAGCGGTGCTAGTAATGGGATGGCTTATGCTTCCCTAAATGTTCCTATTTCTGACTGGTGGGGCGCAAAGCACAAATTAAACGAACTCAAATTAAGGGAATCCATAGCTAAAAACTCACTGGAAGACAGCAGAGGATTATTGCTGCTGCAAATGGAAAAGGCATGGACAGATGTAGTGGAATTAAATGAAAAAATACGTTTGATTCAGGCAACGCTTTTGCAGACAGAGGAAAATTTAGCGGTAAGCCAGAAAAGCTATAACAATGGCATGATTCAATTGTCTGATCTGCTCGAAGCGCAGGTTTTAAAAACAGAAACACAAGATAAGCTTATCGAAGCAAAAAGTCAGTACAAAACTGCAGTGGCAAAATATTTACAGGTTACCGCTCGATAGTATCATGAAAAGGAGTGCATATACCTATTTTTTCAAAGTAAAATTTAAAGACAGATATGATGAGTTCTGGCTCAGAGAAGATCTTGAAGCAATCAGTTCTGAGCTGGAATATGAATTTATTGAGAATTTGAAAATTATAAGAATTTTGCATACTATTTATGAGAATGAAATAACGATTATACTTGATTGTTACAATTTGGATTACGTTCGTTATTATGATCTGGAAGATCAAAACTGGAAGCGTTCATGATTTTTGGAGATTAAGCATGATAAAAAAATGGAAGACAAGAGAAATAAGCAAAGCAGCATATAGTGGTTCTGTTGCATCTGGGAATAACTTTTATCTTTAAAATTTTAAACCGATCAAGCGATGATCACTAAAGATCATTGTTGTACAAAATGCATTATTCTTCAGGCGGTAATTTCAAATTAAGATTCACACTTAGTTATAGCGATGTTGAAGAAATAATGAAAATTAGAGGGCGATTACGGATCATGCCACGATTCAGCGTTGGGTTTGTAAGTTTATACCTTTGATTGAGTCAGGGATGAAGAAGAGAAAAGGATGAGTGGGGTCAAGTTGGAGATGGATGAGACCTATATAAAAGTAAAAGGTATTTGGTGTTATTTATATCGAGCAGTAGATAAATTAGGCAATACAGTAGACTTTCTTTTGACCAGAAAAAGGAAGAGAACGAGCGCTCAGTCATTTCTAATTAAAGCAATTAGCAGTAACTACAGGCCAAGAGTAGTAAATATTGATAAAAGCGGTTCAAATACTGTTGCTATCAAAGTCTATAACAAGCGTTCGTTCTCAAAGATTAAAATCCGGCAGTGCAAATATCTCAACAGTATTGTAAAACAGGACCATCTATTTATAAAATGGAGGATACAAAAACGGATTAGGTTTTAAAAGTTTTGAATCGGCCAGACCAACCTTGAGTGGAATTGAAGTTGTGCATATGCTGAGCAAGAATCAGATGGTTAGACCAAGGATAACTATGTTTAAATCATTCTGCAAATTGGCTGCCTAAATTTTAATTACTTAAATTCTTATATTTGATTCTGACAGATGCGACAGAACCCTGCTAAGCAATAACAGGAGCATTTGCTTTACATGTCAAAAACCTCTTCCTTAAAAATATCTTCAACAATTCTCAGAGAAGCAGCTTCGCAGAAATCTAGGCCGGAATAATCAGGGTTAAATCCGCCAATGTAAGGCACAGCCATAATATAGATGTTTTCATTATAAGATCCGTACTGGTCAATGATCTGAAAGTTGTCATTAATCGCAATTCCAGAAACTTGGAGAGAATAACTTCCGTCTGCATTTTTTTCCACTCGCGTACTTCCGTTTTCTATAATTGTTTCTGCCGCCTCATTTGATTTAAATTTTAAAGTGGCGGGACTTACAGCTTTTTGAGAAAGTAATGTTTTAAAAGGGAAATCTTCATAGGATAAATGCGGCTGTCCCACACAATCTACGAAAGTGTTATAATATTCGGCTTTCTGATTTTGATTTTCATCGATATACTTATAAATAATACCGCCGCCATGCTGAGGTTCAACAGAACTATCCTGATTTACCGCTGTGATATCCAAAACACCGGCATGATGAAGAGCAAGAAGCTCGCTGCAGGATTTTTGCGGGACAAAAGCAATCACAATAGATATAAGAGGCATCAATACTTTTTGCAGACGCTGCATATCTTCGGCCGAAAGGTATTTCGCCGGATGATTCATAGCAAAACTTAAAACTGCCAGCATTTCTTTCCAGTAAATAGATTCCTGTCTTTTTATAGATTTTTCTGCCTGAATATATTCTGCCTTTAAAAGCTGGAAAGGATCCAAACGTTCTCTAAGTTCCATCATTTCCTCCACAAATTCCTCAATAGAAAGGTCTTTGATGCGGTTGTAAAAATCAGGATCCTTGGTGCGGAAAATTTCTGTGAAATTTCTTTTAAAAACAAAATCAAGTGAAAGGAATCCATTGTTTCCTTTGCGGTGCTCGTCTATCTCATCTCTAGTCAGCAGAGAATCGTGCGATAAATGAGAATCCTCTAAATGGAATCGAACAGCAGGAAGCATACCACTTCTGGAATGTATTACCATTTTAAAATCGGGGCAGTCTTTTGCTTTTTCAAAGCATAGTGTTCCGTCATCTTCTTTAATGAATTTACCGTTATATCGGGCTAAAGTTCGTATAGCATCAATTGCCGTAAGCGAAGATCCTCGTATAGCCACTGCATGATTTAATTTCAATTCCAGTTTCGAAGGCGGATAGGGAGCATCAAAATATCCCTTTACCTTTCCTTCATATTTTTTAGGCCAGCTGTGTCCTGTACAGATCACGGCATAATCAAATTCTGTTTGATCATTCTCTGTTGCAACACAAACTTTTCGGTTCTCTTTTTTGTAAATAATGTCGGTAACATTTGTCTCATAAAGAATTGTCGTAGTAATTCCTTTTATGGCTGCAATCTGCTGCAGAAGATCGAATTGTGAGGAAAGGTAGTGGCCAAATAAAATTCTCGGCAGTACTTTGTATTCATTAAAATTGCCTGAATTGATATCAAATCTTTCCAATAATTCGGCTGGAGCAGTTTTTATCCACTCTTCTACAGAACTGACGATGTCGGGTATTTCATTGTCAGACACATTTGTTACATGTTCACTATTGGAGCCTTCACCGCTGTAAGGCATTCCGGCGCCAAGCATGCTCTTTTTTTCATAGATAGTTACATCAAGCTCTGTACTCCCATATTCAACAAGCCTTTTATAGAGAAAGAGTCCGCTTGGGCCGCCACCTAAAATTGCTATCTTTTTTTTCATTTGATCCATCTCTTGATTTTTAATGAAAAGTAGTCCATATGACGAAAAAACGCCTTACAAAATTTTGTGATTTCGATCTATAATTTTACTGTTGGGATCAGAAATTATTTTTGCTTTTGATAAGTCTAAATCATCGAGCGAGCTTTCAGTAGAGGATTTTTTTACAACACTGAGTGTCCCGTTCAGTTCCATTATGACAGCTTTCACCTCACTTGTCTGATCAATTCCTGCAGCACGATTGCCGAGTAAATTTCTTCTGTTGTAGTGGTCTCATCTGCCAGATGGTATTCTGCCTTGGTACTAAAATATGGCAAGACCCGTGAGTACAGATCCAAGGGAGAGCAACAGAAAATAGGCGAACAATGCATAGCTTTCAATAAATGTTTTCATACGCTTTTGATTTAAAGTAAATTTCATCATTAAAACCGTTTGCGGCCTTACATAATTTATTGCTGTTTTTATAATTTTCCTCCTTTTTTATTTAAAAGTAAATACAAGTCAATTGTCTGTATATCAATATTTAAATACTGTAAGAATCATTTGAAAAGCTGTAAGATGCCAGCGGGAAGCAGGCTGTAAATTTGCCGTATTAACTTTAAAAAAACTCATATGAAAACTGCAATAAAAAAAACAGAAGACGCGAAAAGCAAAACCACATCTAAAGCTGCCAAGCCGACAGCATCCAAAACAGCTTCTAAAGGAACAGTAAAAGCAAAACCTTCTGCTGCAGAGGGATTGAGAGAGCTGTTTGTAGATTCGCTTAAAGATATTTATTGGGCGGAAAAAGCGCTGGTAAAAGCCCTGCCAAATATGGCCAAAAATGCAACATCTGAGAATCTGATCACGGCGATTAATGACCATCTTCAAGTCACCCAAAAGCAGGTTGCAAGACTTGAAGAAGTTTTCAAATCGGTAGGAGAGAAAGCAGCGGCTAAAAAATGCGACGCGATGGAAGGACTTATAAAAGAGGGCGAAAGCATTATGGAGGAAACCGAAGCAGGAGCAGTAAGAGATGCTGGGATCATTGCAGCATCGCAAAAAATTGAGCACTATGAAATTGCTACTTACGGAACACTGGCTGCCTTTGCAACAACTCTTGGAGAGGATGATGCGGTGCTGTTGCTGGAGAAAACCCTGGCAGAAGAAAAACAGGCCGATGTCACGCTCACAGAAGCGGCCTACAATACAATCAACTTCGACGCAAACGAAGAAGATCAAAATTAAATTCAAATTGCAATTTCCATAATTAAAATTATAGAAAACTGCAGTAAAACAAAAAGCCTGCGAATCTTTCGATTTGCAGGCTTTACCACGTTTTTATAGGTTTTTGAAAAGAATGAAAGAACTTTGGTTTTTGCTTCTTTTACCCATTTTGTTGGGTAATACAATTTGAAACGTAAGCTTCTTAGAGCCTTTTTTTTTGTTGGATTTCTTGTTTTCAAAATAGAATGTGCCACGGTTCTGCCACAAAACTAAAAATGTTAACAATTGAGAAAATAAGTAGCTCGACTGCCGAACCCTTTTTGTCAAAAAAATATCCACTTCACCCCTTGGCTGGATTAAAAAAGAAGAGATACAAACCATTGGCTAAATGATGCAGTTTATCAAAAGATTACAATGATATACTTCTTCTCTTACTTCAAATCTATAATTTCAAACAATAAATCATATTTATCGCCTAGTTTTTTCTTCAATCGCTGTTTGCTTTTTTTGATGGCATCAATTGTTACGCCCAATAAATTTGACATTTCGTAGTTATTAAAATCTAATTTCTGTAGCATTATTATTTTAAGATTAGATTCTTTTAATTCCGGAAAATTATCAATTATAGTGTTGTAAAAATCACCATGCTGTTTGATGAATTCTCTTTTAAATGCACCCCAATTTTTATCTGTCATAAGATGAGAGCTCAATATTTCCTGAAGTTTGTCTTTTTCATTTTCCAGATCTATCGAATTAGAGTTTTTAATTTCTTCCAGTTCATTTTCTAAAATGGATATCTTTTTGTTTTTATTTTTAAGGTACTCTGAATAAGTATGGATATCAGAATTAGCATCCTTAAGCATCTTTTCAAAAAGTAGTCGGTCATCTTCAAGTTTTATTCTTTTTGCTTTTAATTTTTTGTTTAAAGAACTGTACGTGATAAAACTTAATACAATAGTTAAGAGTAAAATGATAATATAGAGATTCTTCGTTCTTTCTCCTTGTAGTAATTGCAATCGGATGTTTTTAGTATCATTTTCATATTTCTTTTTCTGAATAAGCCAATACGATCTTTGCAATACAGTATTACCGTTTGTCTTCAGTAAATATTCCTCAATTACTTTCAGCTGACGTCTTAGTAACAATTCTTTTTCAGGATTTTTGCCGTTTAAAACAAGAAGTTTTAATTCGATTACTTCTTTTAATGAACTTCTGTAATACGATTTTGAAGTTGCAATTTTCCCGGCTCTTGCCAGAATTTTTTCAACTTTAGCGGTTTCATTCAGTTTTAAAAGAATTCTTGCCAATAATATAGAAGCATACATTTCATTCTTATCAATTTGAAACTTTTGAGAATAAGAAATGTCTTGTTTTAAAAAACCGACAGCATCTTTTAGTTTTCCTTTTTTTTCATAAACGAGTGCCTTATCCCCTAAGATCTTTGCATATCGGATACTGTCACCTATTTTTAATGCGATGGTTTCAGATTGATTAAAATACCGCATTGCATTTCCCAAATCTTTATTTCTAAGATAACAGTTGCCAATGGCATTTAAAATACCGGCAGATTCTGAAGAAGACTTCTCCATGTAATGCATTGCTTTTTTATAAAAGCTAATAGCAGAATTATCTTCTACAGTAGACATAATCCAGCCAAAGAATTTAAAAGTTTCTTCGGGTAAAATCATTTCTGAGGGATTAACCTGATTACTTTCTTCCATTGTTTTGAGTACAATTGGAATGAGTTTATCAATCTGACAATAATAATACAAGTATTGCGAATAATTTAGTTGGGTCCAAATGATGAGTGCGGGATCATTTAGCTTTTTCGCTTCTTCTATTGATTTTAGAAAATAATGTTCACTTCTGTTATTGATTCTGTCAAAGAAAACAGAAAAACCATTTGCCAGCAGTGCATGATTTAAAATATGTAATTTTTTATTGGATGATTGATGTAAATAAGAAAGACGTTTTTTTAGTGCTATAGTATCTTTTTTGGTATTATTTTCTTTAAGAATTATCGATTCAATATTTTTAATCAAATCATTAGAAGGAGGATATAGTTCCTGAGAGTGTAATTTTGTAAAAAAAACAAAGGTGGTTAACACAAAAAATAGTGTGTTTTTTTTTGTACAGGAAATCATTTTGGAAAAAGTGGCTTGTTTGATTGACAAAACTATGAAAATAAATGCTTTACTGAAAAATAAATGAACAGAAATCTTCATTCTTTTAAAACATTATCCTGAAATTTTTCATCTTGAAATTCTGAAAATAAAAGTTCGTTTCTTCTATTTAAAAGCGTCTTTAGTACTAAAGAGAAATATGGCAAAAAAGCAAATTAATTGCTATAGTTACAATATATTAAAAGTGAAATTTCTTATGAATTTAGCTTAGTTTAAGAATTGGTTTTGTTGCAGAAATCACATGAATTGTTTGTTGATTATTCAAATATAAACCTTGAAAATTTAGCTTAAATACTGTTTTTTGTAAAAATGAAACTAGACCTTTTTTTTTGAAGTGTTTGTAAATTAGTTTTTTGTGAATTTTCAGCCACTCATTTGTCCTCGTTTTGTCTCTCCCTATTATTTAATAAAGTAATTATTTTGAAATATATTCGGTGCTTATTATAAGATCCTAAAAAGGATCATTTACCACTCGAAATTATTAATTTTTAAATGATATCTATGAAATCAAAATTACTTTTAATGTTGTGTTTTTTTTGTGCAACAATATCAAATTATGCCCAAAGTTCAGCTTCTCAATCGGGAATAGCGGTGCAGGGTATCGCAAGAGATGCTAACAACACTGCTTTGACAAATCAAACTATTAATCTTACGTTTACGCTATATTATTTGGATGCTTCTAGTATCGAACAGACTATTTATAAAGTTACTAGAAATGTAACCACTGATGCGTTTGGAGTATTTTCAGATGTAATTGATCCAACAGCAGTAAACAACAGTTTATTTGCTAATAATGCTTCTTACCTTAGAATTGAAAAAGGCTCAGAAGTAATTTCAGACGAAAAACTACGTCATGTGCCGTATGCAATTTCTGCGAATAACGGTGTTCCAACGGGTTCTATCATGCCTTTTATCGGAACTGTAGCTCCAGAAGGTTGGGCACTTTGTAACGGAGCAGCGCTACCATCAACAGCTAAAGCTCTAATTGCTATGGTTGGAAATAATGCGCCTAACCTGCAAGGTATGTTTTTAAGAGGTACAGGAAACAGTCCCGTAAATAATCAGCCTGGACCGGCCTTAAAAGGAACACAAGATGATAGTCTTGAAAAGCATTCACATAATAAAGGTACATTAACTACCGATACTGCTGGTAATCATACCCATAAAAATGGAAATTATGATCAACTTTTAAGTATGACCGGAAAGTTTACTGCTATTCAAACAGATGACAATGTTGGTCAGCCTGATATCGCTTCTGCAGGAACAATACCAGATTCTGGTAACCATACACATAATATAAGTGGCTCAACGGCTGATTTTGGGGATTTAGAAACAAGACCTGTTAACTACGGTGTCAACTATATCATTAAATTGTAAAGCAGTAATGATGAAAAAAATAATTGCGTTTCTCGGAATATTTTTTCTGGGAGCGGGACTTTATGCTCAAAATACCAAAGGAGCAAAAATAGTCCCCGTGTCACAGGCTATACAAAACAAAGGGTTTAGCATACAGGTTGGTCTTCCTTTTTTAGGACAAAATAAAACAGGACCAAGACGTACAACTCCGGCTGATATTCGTTTCCCATGGAATACGTTGTATTTATATAACACATTTGCTGAGGAATCTTTTGCTGTTTCAAAAGGGTTTTATGGAGATAAAGTTTTAATTACATGGGACTTAAGAGCCAATGAAAACCTAGTAAAAAGTATAAAGATATATAGAAGGATTTATTCAGAATCAGGAAATCTTCCTTTCAATTTAATAGTGGGTCTTTCTCCAACAGAAACTACTTATGAAGATAAATATGTAGAAGGAGGAGTTTTATACGAATATAAAGTAGAAGCTCAGGGAATTAGTGCAACGCCAATATTATATAGTACCTACATTACCGGTATAGGATACAGAAATCCAACAGCAGTTGTAACGGGTAACATTAGTTATAAAGGCGGAAACCCAGTTAAAGATGTTGTAGTTACAGCAACTCCAAGCGGAAGTGCTGTTGCTAAAGGAAGTGCGTTGAATATTCCTGCTTCGGGGTTTATTGATCTTAAAGATTTAAGCACAACTATTTCAAATGCAGCAACTTTGCAAGCTTGGGTAAAACCAAATGGAGCTTATGCAAGCGATTCAGAAGCGGCTATTAGATTGTTTAATCTTTCGAGTTCGAAAAGTGCAGATAATCTTGATGTTACGGTAAAATTAAATCCGTTGGCTAAATCACTTGATGTTACTATTGGCGGAAGCAAATATTCATTAAACAATTATTTCCCTTCAGGTAATTTAAACTCGAGAGGAAATGACGTGCTTGTGCCTGTTTCAGAGTTCAATAACTCTTTTGTGCATTTTACAGTGGTTGTAAATGACAATCAAATTCCATTATTATATGTTAACGGAAGACAGATTTCAGAAGATTACATTAAAGAAATAAACAAACTAAAAACAGTTGATGCCTCTTACAAGGATATTGATTTTAGTGCAGTAATCCCTACTGGTAAAACAAAACTTTCAGGAGTAACTTGGGATAATGCCAAAGTCGGAGGATCAAAATCAAGTTACGTTGATGAAATAAGAATCTGGAAAGCAGCATTAGAATCGTCTGTAATTAGAACAGATTATTCAAGATTTATCAGCGGAAATGATTCTAGAATGGTAACGTATCTGAGAGCTAATGAAAAAGCAGGAAGTTATGCTTACGATTTATCTCGTAACGGTTTTAATTATAACGAAAACCACGGTAAACTTTGGGACGCAAATACAGCGGAAAGCAATAAAGTTTTATGGGCTTCAGAAGCTAATAATTATCCTACAACCTCTCAATTAGGTATTTTAGGAGTAACAGATAGTAATGGAAATTACCAAATCAGTGCGATTCAGTATTCTGGTACAGGAGAATCGTATAACATTACTCCAATGTACGGCCAGCATAAATTTGAACCAAACCAGCAGTTAGTTTATTTAGGACTAGGTTCTGAAGTGGTGAACAAAATTGACTTTGTCGATCAGTCTTCGTTTAGTTTTAAAGGTGTAGTTGCGTATGATACTCGCGAAGTTTTTCCATCTTACAGAAAAGCAGATAATGATAAGGCAGGTACATGGATTGCAGGAGGTGCAAATATTCTAGATGAAGGATATAATTATTATGAAATTAACGGTACAAAATATTCAAAAGGGGAATACTGGAAAAATGATGCAGGAACTCCTTTAGATAAATCAGATGATTATTTAGATATTTATGCTAAAATATTTACAGTAGGAGCCAATGTGTATATTGATGGAAATATTGTGCTTGACGCGAATAATATTCCTGTAGTTACTGATGATAATGGTTACTTTGATATAAGTGTGCCTATTGGAAAACATTACATTACAATAAAAAAAGACGGACATCAATTTGTTTATAATGGACGTTTTCCAGCTACTACAAGTGAGTTTAAAGAATTTTTTGAAGATTCTAATGATCCCGTTTATTTTATAGATACAACTAGAGTTACAGTTGTAGGTAAGGTAGTAGGAGGTGCTGTAGAAGCAGAAAAGGTTATTGGTTTTGGTGGAAATAATGTAGTAACAAAAACTATTATTGATGCTGGAGTTACAAAAAATCTAGAAGTTAGTGCCAAAAATAATATTGGTGAAGCTAATTTTACGTTAGGTTATGCACCAGTTGGAGCGAGTGTTACGAATTACACTAAGTATACTTATAAAACCAATCCAGCTTCTGGAGAATATAGAGTTGCAGTAATGCCTTTAAAATATAATTTAGATGCTAATGATTTGGAAATTAAATCCAATTCCAACATTAAATTACTAAAAGTAGGAACTACTGAAACATTTGATTTTTCTGAAATTCCGGTTACTAAAACACCCGAATTTAAGTATAAAGAAAACAATGTAGAGAAAACCTTATCGGGAACACCTTATCATTACGAGAAGAGTTTTACGTACAGATCTACTCCTGTATTGCAAGTAACGCAGCAGACTTCTGATGCGGCTATTTCTGTTGGGGGAACACAGGTTTCTACAGTAAACTTTGCAAAACCAGTTTATACGCAGTTTTTTCCATACAAAATTGTCATGGATCGTTTCGAACGTTATACCAATAATGATTCAGGTACAGCTGTAGAAGTAAAAGTGCCAGTAACAGATGGTGAATTGGTAAAAACAAACAATTTGGCTTTACCAGGTTCAGAAACAATTACAGCGGACGGAAGCACTTTAACGTATTCATTTAAAGGAGGAATTCCTTCGATTACGCCTCCATTTGAGATAAAAAGTACTTTAAAATACCGATTGAATGAAGTGGATTATCCAGTTGAAAATTTCAACGATACTGGAATTGTCTTGGGAGGAAAAGCAGACGGAAGCCAGACTTTTGTAACTGCAGCACCAGATGTTCCTGCAATTATTTTAAGAGACCCTCCTGGTTCTAATAGTTCTGCTTCGCTTGAATCAGGTCAGAGCATTTCGTTCACTGCAGAATCTTCTTTGGCACATCAGGAAGGTGTAGAACAAGAACTTACAATCGCGGGCGGAATGTATTTTGAGCTTCAAGGGGGTTTGGTTCCAACGCCGAAAGTGTCAATAGAACAAGAAAATTCAGCCGTTACAGGTGTTAATCTTTCTAATACTTCTCAAGATGGTAAAACGGTAACTACTACTTACACTTTTAATAAAACGATTTCAACAAGTGATGCTACAGATTATGTAGGTTCAGATGGAGATTTATATATCGGAAATTCAAAAAATATATTTTATGGTTCGTACGATAATATTGAAACGTCTAAAACAATACCTCAAAAATTTGTAAATGGTCAATCTGTACCTTTAGCAGCAAACGAATATATAAACTTAGGTACGTCAAGTGCGCCAGTCTATATAAGCAAGCAAAAGGCATTGAGTTTTGTAGATAAACCAACTGAAACATTCTTTATTTATTCGCAAAAACATATTTTGACTACTTTGATTCCAGAGTATGAATCGTTCATTTCAAATAATTTAAATGGACCAGACCCGAACTCTGCTGCCAATGTGCAAAAGAGAGCAGAATACGAAGAGAAGATCAGATTGTGGAGAAAAGTCATTTTGGATAACGAAAAAGTAAAATTTGCGGCTAAAAATGATCGTGCGGCTTATAAAAATGATTTATCTGGAGTTGTGACAAATTTCAATAATGAAGTTAAGAAAGCACTTAACGAATACAGCGATCCTGCGGCTAAAGCAAGATTGACCAATAAGCTTAATGATTCGGATAAGCTTAAAAGTTTGATTGGATCTGAATTTGAGAAAAATGTATCTTTTGATGCAGGTTTAGGATCGTATTCGCGCAGTGTAGAAACAAGTGTAGTATCTGCTACTACAACTTCATACAATTTAGTTATTGATGAGTCAGTAGCTGTAATACTTGGTTTTTCAATAAACAAAGTAGGTATGGAGTCTAACACAAAAGCATTTTTCCAACAAGACATCAATTCATCTTTATCTGAAGAAGAAGCATCAACAACCAACATAAGTTATACTTTTAAAGACAATGATAAAGCAAACTTTTTAAGTGTTGATGTTGTAAACTCTTTTGATGGTAACGGACCAATTTTCATCACACAAGGAGGGAGAACTTCTTGTCCATATGAAGATGCAGAACAAACTCATTTCTACAATAAAAGTTTGTACAGCGATACAGCGACTATAATTAACGAATTGCCAGAAGATAAACGCGAAAATTTAAGTTTTGCTACTCAAAAAGTAGAAGTTCCTGTGCTTACTGTAACAGATAACGATGTTTCTAATGTGGTAGAAACTAAAAAAGCAGAGTTCGAATTAAAACTTCAAAACAATAGCGTATCTGGTTCTGATGCCGATTTCTTATTGGTTGTAGATAATACTACTAATCCAAATAATGCCATAATTAACATTGAACCAAACGGTACAATTGTTCACGTGCCTTATGGAAAAGAAGTGATTTATAAACTGACGTTAGGCAAATCTATTTCAGATATTTACGATTACAAAGACATAAAAATCAGACTTCAGTCATTATGTGACGGTGAAGATGTAAGTTCAGAAGTATTTATTTCGGCAAGCTTCGTTCCTTCATGTTCAAGCGTAACGGTAAGTGCTCCATTAAACACTTGGGTTTATAATAGAGAAAAAGCCTTTAATACTGATGGATCAACTAAACCATTAGCTATAAATCTGACTGGTTATAATACCAAGTTTAAAAGCTTTAAGAAAATTGATCTTGAGTATAAATTAGCGACAAGTCCAAACTGGGTTCGCCTTCAAACATATTATGGAACTCCTGAGTTTTATAATGAAGCAGTAAATAACAAAGAAACTCAGATTTCATCTATTGGCGCTGCGACTACTTTA
Organism: Flavobacterium sp. B167r; assembly: GCF_056824315.1. NCBI lineage: Bacteria > Pseudomonadati > Bacteroidota > Flavobacteriia > Flavobacteriales > Flavobacteriaceae > Flavobacterium > Flavobacterium sp. B167r. Next base: position 4,614,194 of record NZ_CP124859.1, on the reverse strand, counting down.
ACTTACAATTTTGATATTGCTGGTTTAAAATTAGCAGATGGCAAATATCAAATTAGAGCGAGAAGCACTTGTACAAATGACACAGAATTTATTTCTGAAATTATTTTAGGAACTGTTGATTTAAGTGCGCCTCTTTTATTTGGAACACCATTGCCAACAAACGGAATTTTAAGCGCTGGCGAAGATTTGAAAGTAAGCTTTAATGAGAGTATTTTCTATAATCCTGCTGTCAGTACAATCGAAATTAAAGGACAGACGAATCAGTTAAAAATTGATCATAATGTAAGCTTGCGTTTCGAAGGAGCTACCAATACTGCGGTAATCAACAGTCCGCAAATTAGTTCAGGAAATTTAAGTCTTGAATTCTGGTTGAACAATGAAACCAAAGCTTCAAGCGCTTCTATTATTTCTCAAGATGGCGGTTTAAACATTGGATTGAATAACAGAAATATTTCTTTCACACTAGGAGATGTAACTGTTCAGGGAGAATTGAAAAACGATAATCTATTCCACCATTATGCTTTTACATACAACAGCACCAATGGTGATTATAGAATTTTTGAAGATGATACTGAAATTGGTTCTAAAAGCGGTAAAGCAAATGCACAATTTGCTAATAATAACGCTGTAACAGTAGGTGGAAACTCATTTACAGGAAACATGCACGATCTGCGTTTATGGAATAAAACATTAAGCAGAGAAGATTCATATTCAAAAATGTACTCTAAATTAATGGGTAACGAAGCAAATCTGGTTGGTTTATGGCCAATGAACGAAGGAAGAGACGCTTTAGCCAAAGATTTAGTGAGGTTTAAACATGCAACTGTAAATGCTTCATGGGATATTAAACCAAAAGGAACTTCATACGACTTTAATAACGGACAGTATTTGATTATGGACAATGTAAATTTTGTTCAGATTACTAAAGAAATGGACGCTACAATGGAGTTTTGGATTAAAACAGCAACTTCGCAGGAAGCTACTATTTTCTCAAATGGAAAAGGTGACGGAACAGACGTTGTTCAAAGCAATGGATTATCTAATAAATGGTCTGTTGATATGAATAATTCTGGTAATCTTTTATTGAAAAGCGAAGGCCAGTCTTATGTTTTAACAACTAAAGGACTTTCTGATAATGCATGGCACCATGTAACTTTATCATTCAATAGAGTAGGATCATTGAGAACTTATGTAGATACGAAATTAGTATCTTCAAATCAGATGACGGCTATTGGAGGTTTCTCTGGAAATAAAATCTGGTTGGGAGCAAGAGGAGCAAAAGATCTTTCTGGAAAAGAAACGGTTGATCGTACATTTACAGGTAAAATAGACGAATTCCGTTTATGGAATACGCTTCGTAATGTAGAGCAAATCAACAGAGACAGTTATAATGAAGTTGATGTTGAAAGCATCGGTTTATTATTGTATTCAAGATTGAATGCCCCAGATCCGGTTACAGCAAACGGACCAAGATATTACCATGCAGACACCAATCAGACTGTCGTAGCAAACAACGCAGTTTTAAGCGGAGGAACAGTGAATTATTCAAATGATGCTCCTGCGATAAAACCAGAACGTCAGTTAGTTAAATTTGTAACCACAAATGTTATTAAAGATGGCGAAATGATTATAGCGCCAGTTATAACTGACTGGGCATCATTAGAAGGACAAATTTTAGATATTACGGTACACAGAATGTTTGATAGTGCCAATAATATGCAGGAATCTCCAGTTACTTGGACAGCCTATGTTAATCGTAACGAAGTAAGCTGGTTTGCAGAAGGATACAACGAAATTGTTGACCTAACTAAAAACAGCGGTGAAACTAAGACTTTCGAAATTACACTAGTTAACAAAGGAGGAAAACAACAGCCGTATACCATTAACAATATACCAAGCTGGCTAAGTTTAAGTAAAACGACTGGAAGTATTGATCCTAACACTAAAACTACAATTAAAGCAACTGTCGATGAAAACGTTGCGGTAGGAGAGTATCTGGAGAATTTATACTTGCAGACTGATTTTGGCTACGACCAAAAATTACAGGTAAAACTAAGAGTGTTGGCTCCAGAACCTAACTGGAATGTTGATCCGACTCGTTTTGATTATAGTATGAATATCATCGGAAAAATAAAAGTTGACGGTGTATTGTCTGCTGATTCGTATGATAAAATTGCTGCTTTCTATAACGAAGAAGTAAGAGGATCTGCAAAACTGGTTTACAACGAAGCTTACAAAGAATATTTTGCATTTTTAACGATTTACAGCAATGTAAATTCAGGTGAAAATTTGAAATTTAAAATCTGGGATGCTTCCCAAGGTAAAATTTTAGAAGCTTCTGTGGAGATTAATCCATCGATCAATTTCATGAATAATGAAGTTTTAGGAACTTTAAGCAAGCCTTATATTTTCGTGAATTCAGGTTTAGTAGAACAGGAAATTAAATTGAATAAAGGATGGACATGGGTTTCTTTAAATACCAATGATACTAATTTCTCAGATTTAAATGCCTTAACTAAGAATCTGACGTTAGAAACTTCTAACCGTATTTTGAGTCATTCTCCTGCATTGCTTGATACTTATTTTAAAGATAAATCAAATCCTGAAAACAGCGGATGGTCTGGTACAATTAGTGCAAACGGAGGACTTTCATCTTCTAAAATGTATAAAATAAACGTAACAGAAGCACAGACATTAAAAATCAAAGGAAAAAGCGTAGACGTTGCGACGTGGAGTTTCCCTATGAAAGAAAACTGGAATTGGGTTGCTTATCCTTTAGGATCTAATCAAACAACAAATGAAGCTTTGGCTTATTTTGAAGCTGCTGATGGAGATGTTATTAAATCGCAGAATTTGTTTGCGATCTACGACCCAATTATTGGATGGAACGGAACTTTAAAATATTTAGAGGCAGGCCAAGGTTACATGATTAAATCAAGTAAATCACAGACATTCAAGTACCCTGATAATTTGGAGAGAAGCAAAACTGGAAAATCTGTTTCAAATGAAACACAGGAAGAAATCACTTCAGAGTTCAGTTCGTATTCACAAAATATGAATGCTGTTGTTTTACTTCCAAAAGGATATGATGAATTGTATGTATATGATTCAAAAGGTGTTTTAAAAGGAAATGCAAGAAACCAGATGATAAACGGAAAAGAATTGAGCTTCATTACCATTTTCGGAGATGATACAGAAGAACTTTCGTTTACGCTAGGAGATGGATTTGCGAAAAAAGGAACTTCTAAATCATTCACTTTTAAAGGAAATGAAGTGCTGGGAACAATTACGAATCCAGTTATTTTAGAAGAAGTTTCAAAAAGCGAAAACAGCATTTATCCAAATCCATTTGCAACTACTTTAAATATAGAATTGAACGCAGCTAAAAAGCAGGAAGTGTATATCAAGCTTTTTTCAGTAAATGGTCAATTGGTATTCAGCCAAAAAACGGTTATTGAAAGCGGTAACAATGTAGTTTCAGTTTCTCCAAGTATTGCACAAGGTGTTTACATTGTTGAGGTTGAAGTAGATGGGAAGCTTGTTAGAACCAAAGCAATAAAAAATTAAATAATCAATAATTGAGCTCCTAAAACATCTTTCTTAAAGTTTGTTTTAGGAGTTTATAATCAATTAAAAATGAGAAATTATATCCATATAACACTATTGCTTTTTATAATAAGCAGTACTGTATTTGGCCAATCGCCGGACTGGTCAGTAAATGAAAATAAATTTCAATATACCATGTCGTTTGAAGGTTTCATCAATGTTGATGGAAAAAACTTAACCAGCACTAATGATAAAGTAGCAGCTTTTGTTAACGGAGAATGTCGCGGAGTTGCCAGTCCGATTTATGTGTCAAGCGAAAAAAAGTATGTAGTTTACTTAACTGTTTTTGCTAACACAGATAATGAAGTGGTGAGTTTCAAAATCTATGATGCCGCAAAAAATGCTGTTAAAAATGTAGAAAAAACAAAAGTATTCGAAAACAACAAACACTACGGTGATCTATTTCAGTCTTATAGTTTTGCAAGCCCAGCCTTGCGAAATGCAACTGAAATTACAGATTTTAGTTTTAAAGATCTAAAAACGGCCAAAACTATCAACGGTTCAGAAATAACACTTTATGTTGCTAAAGGAACGAATGTTTCGGCATTAAATGCTTTGTTTGAATTAAGCCCTGGAGCGGGATTGTTTATAGGAACAACTGCTAAAACTTCAGGATCAAATTCTATAGATTTTACAAATCCGGTGCAGTTTCAGGTGCTTTCAGAAGATCAGTCAGTTGTAAAACAATGGACGGTAACCGTAAAATTAGGCAGCGCACAATTTTATAAAAAAGATGCAGTATGTTATGCTGGCGGCGTTATTAAAGTTTTATATGATGAAAACAACATTCCAGCTGATTTAACGAAAAACGGTGTCAAAATTACCAGCCAGAATATTCAAAATGGCCAAACTGTTTTTGATAATTTAGAAGCAGGTAAATATACCGTAACAATAGGCAGTACAAATAAAGAAATAGTAATAAATCAAAAACAATAATGATGAGAATTAAGCAATACTATATTTTAGCACTAGTCATGTTTTTGTTTTTTAGCTGTTCTGAAAGTGAAGAAACGGCTATTTATTCTAAATCAATTTCTTTTGTACATGCAGATGGTACCAAATTATCTGAAAACGAATGCATCAGTCCAAATGTAAAATATGGAATAAAGATCGAAACTAATTTTGTTGATATTAATAGGCCTTTCAGAGTAGATTATTCTGTAAACGGTACAACTTATACAATGACTTTTACAACGAGTACTTCGCAAACGAATCCAATTACGCTGGTTAATGGTAATAATACTGCACAAATTGTTGGAAGTAACTATAAGGCAGTTCTTAAATATGTTGATCAGGGAGATTTCGAATTGGTAGAATAAAAGAGATAAAGTTTTATTTGAGATAGGGTCGTCAATTATTGGCGGCCCTATTTTATTAATATAATGACTAAAAAAGGTTCTGTCGCATTTGGGAATAACTTTTACCTTTAGAACTTTAGACCGATCAAAAAATGAATACTAAAGGTCATTGTTATTCAAAATACATAATTCTTCAGGCGGTATAGTTCAAATTAAGATTTACTCTTAGTTATCGCGATGTTGAATAAATAATGAAAATTAGAGGAGTGATTGTGGATCATGCCACGATTCAGCGTTGGGTTTATAAGATTACACCTTTGATTGAGTCAGGGATGAAAAAGAAAATTTAATATTTAAGGCTGGAATATATAGTTATATTCCAGCCTTAAGAATATGGTGTTATACCGTGGCACTGTTTATGGCATCTTTTAATGCTTTTGCAGCTGCCGCTGGATCATTGGCACCATAGATGGCACCACCTGCTACAGCTACAGTTGCGCCTGCGGCAACAACATCTTTAATGGTATCGATGTTTACACCTCCTGCAATAGAGAAAGGCACTTTTGCTTCTCTACCTTCGCCAATAAGTGTTTGTACAGAATATCCAGGCAAAGCTTGTTCGTCAAGACCAGCGTGTAATTCAACAAAAGCTACTCCAAAAGAGGTAACTTCTTTAGCTCTCTGTACTCTGTCTTTTACTCCAATTGTATCTACAACTACTTGTCTGTTGTATTTTTTCGCAGCTTCAATGGCACCTTTAATTGTAGCATCATCAACAGTTCCCATTACGGTAACCAAATCTGCACCAGCTTTAAAAGCCATCTCAGCTTCCAAGGCTCCAGTATCTGCAGTTTTCATATCAGCAAAAACTAATTTCTCAGGGAAAGCGGCTTTCATAGCTGTTACAACGCTAAGACCTTCTGCTTTAATTAGGGGAGTACCCAATTCTATAATATCTACGTAAGGGGCTACTTTTCCTGCAAGTTCTAATGCAGCTTCTGTAGTAAGTAAATCAATTGCTACTTGTAATTTTGTCATGTCTAAAATGTTAAAAAAAATAATGTAAAAAAAAAGTTATTCTAGGTTAGCGTGTTTAGGCCACAGGTCTTTTTTGGTTAAACCAGATTCCTGCCATAGGCTCATAAAAATACTCTCCAGTATAAATAAGGTAAATTGTTCGAAAAGACTTCCTGCATATTGTGTAGAAACAGATACGCCAAAGTCTGTTTTTGTTGCAGCATTTATAAGTACTATAGTATCTGCTAATTCAGCCAGTCTGCTTTTTGCGTCGGCTGTAATGACGGCAACTGCTGCATTTTGTTTTTTTGCTTTTTCTGCCGCAGTTATTACAGTAGAAGTAGTTCCAGATCCAGAGGCCAAGAGAAGTAGATCTCCTTCAAGAATAGCAGGGGTAGTTGTTTCGCCTGCCACATATACTATATAGCCTAAATGCATTAAACGCATTGCAGCCATTTTTAACGCAAGTCCGCTTCTGCCGGCAGCCATAACAAAAATTCGGTTGGCTGATTTAATTTTGTCAACCAATTCATCAATTTCCTGGGGATTGATTTGGTCTGCCAATTTTAGGTTTTCCTTTAAGATTGTGTGAAGTTGTTCTATTATCAAACTATTTAAATTTATATTTTATCAATTAAAAATAGGCACGTAAATGCCTGCCATCATTCAAATGAACGATGCTATTGGAATTTCTGACTATGCATATTGCCAATTTTAATTCCTGATCAATGGAATGAAAGAAAAAAAATCAGTTTCTTTAAAGCAATGGGAGTTTATGCATCTTTTAAGCAGTGGTATTACTAATGCAAAAATAGGGCTGGAAAATGTATCGATGTTATACAAACACGACTATGTGGTATAAATTTGCGCCCGTTCGTTCTGAAGATCTGTTGGAGTTTCTTTTAGTTTTGCCTTCACAAGTATATTAAATCAGGGAGAAACTGCGCCTGTTTTAAATTTAAAACCAAATGAAACTTTTTTTATGATTTCCAGATCGGCATATCAAGATTTAATAACAAAGGAATTTTTCGTATCCAATAATATAAAGTATGACTTAGATAAAAATGAAAACAAGAGGGTGTTTCTATTGACGGAAAACAAGTAGATACTTTGCATGTAATAGCCGAAATATGGATTGTCAAGAATCCTGAGTTTCCCATAAACGTTAAAATGATAAAGAATCCGTTAGGGATTAATTTTGCTTTGGAAAAAGTAGAAAACAAATAGAAATAGTCTAGTTGCTATTTTAAGAGCTACCCCCAAAGCTCAAGAAACCTGCTATTATTTAATAGCGGACTTTTTTGTGATTTGATTTCGTCTTGTTGCATTGTGTAGTTTGTTTTTATAGTGTTTTTTAAACAAAAAAATAGCCTATAAATTTTATTCTTTGACTTATTCTGTTTTAATTTGACAGAGACGATAAAATCTTAATTCGTCATTTATAAAGATTAATTCAATTTTAATAAATCCTTTTAAGCGCCAAAAAATTAATGATTTATACCAAAGAAAATTTCCCAAAAATATCTTCTGAACGTAATCTGGTTCTTACTATTGTAATGTACGTCATGTTCGGACTTTTATTTATCGCGATGCTTGCTTTATTAGTTGTACTTCCATTGAGCATTCAGCTGGAGCACAATAGCAAAATGTCTAACAATGAGATTATCTTCAATGTCATCTATTTTCCTTTAGTCCTTTGGGGTGTTTGGGGACTTTACAAAAATTATCAGCGACATAGGCTTAAAAAGGTAATCTTGATTTGTATTGATCGTGACGGTTTGCACCACCAACAATTTGATGGTACGGTTAAAAGTGTTTTATACAAAGAACTGGGAAAAAGTATAGAACCGTATGTGAGTGATATCGATAGAAAAATCGGGACAAAATATTCTCCAAGTTATATTTTTGGTTTTAAAGACGGTGCGCGAATTCCAATTCATTTTTCTACAGCAGAGAATGGAATGTCGTATGTTCCGAAAAATAAATATCAATTAATTGCTCATTTCCTGAAAGGTGCTGCTTTATTTTGTCCACACTTAAAAATCTCTCCTGCTGTTTACTCCGATTATTTTATTGATGCTGATACTTTAGAATTCAATAGAAAAGCGCAGGGCATCACGTATTTTATAGTTTTTATAGTGTTGATAATCATTCTTCTCGGAATCGATTTACTTACAAAGTATACGATGGGATTTTCATTATTGTTTTAAAACGAGTAGGCTAGAAGAGTGTAAATATTATTTCTGAGTATCGGTGTTTTGGTTATTATTTAAAGGAGTTTTTCACAATTTTGTGATGATATTAATATGAAAAAACTTTAAAATAAATAAAATGGTTTTGTATGTTTGATATTGAAAAATGTGATAAAATAAAACTATAGAAAATAAAGTCATTTTATCAAAATTGAATAAAGAATATAACAGTTAATGGCTATTTTAAATCCCAAAGCCAAAACACAAAAAGTGTCGGGAACTATAAAAATTATGAAAAAAATTATTTTAAGCCTAATTACAACAGTTTCAATCTCTCGGTGCTACTGGAGGCCCATTAAATGCATTTAATGTAGAAAATGGCATTTGTTATTATACATTGGACATTCCCTCGGCTAATACAGCAATTAATATCATGAGAATATATAATGAACAGCATACATTATAATTAAGACAGTCAATTTTCCCCTGTCAAAGATAAAGTTTTTCAAATCCCGTGCAAGAGTAGGCTCTGTTGCCTTAGACATGCTAATTATCTGTTCAGCCATCCCTTAAATTCAGCGGCTTTATTTTTACTGATAATAATGTCAATTGCAGATTTAGGTTCAACTTCAATTTTCAGCTGATTATTGCCATATTTTAGAATCTTTGTAATGGCTTTAATTGATAAAATAAATTGTCTGTTTGCTCTGAAAAAGACATTACTGTCTAATTCATTAAAAAGTTCTTCCAAACTGTTGTTGCTGGTTGATGTTTTGCTATTTATGTCTTTTACATAAGTAATGGTATTTTCCATGTAGATGTAGGCGATTTGCTCAATCTCTAGCGTTACAATTTCGCTTTTCAAATGAGTCAAGATTCTTTTTTTGCTAGATGAGGAAACTTCATTTTCTTGAGTTTTTAAAACAGAATCAGATTTTAATTTCGATTTGTAATTTGTTAACTCGTAATTTAGTTTGGACAAGCTTACTACTTCATTAAAAAGATGTTCGTTTTTGGCTTCCAGTTTTCTTTCATAACGGCTTCCGAAAAGGCGAATCATAAAAAAGGACAATAAAATAATCAATGTTCCGGTTGCGATATAAACCAGAATAAAATAAAATTTCAGATTATTGACTTGCTCATTAATCTTTTTTAAGTTGGCATGAGAAGCAATAATCCATTCGGTATTTTTTACGGGATATAAATAAATGATTTCAGATTCTCGCTTTGGATCGTTAAAGTTTCGGATACCACCGCCTTCTGTTTTGTTTTTTAAATAAGAATAAAAATCCTTAGGATCAATTTCATTATTTGTTTTAGAGATATAGGATTCGTCTGGGCCAGCCATTCTGCCAATTTTTTCCGGATTTGGATGACACACTTCTTTCCCCGTATGGTCAAACATGCAGATAAATCCGGTTTGCATATCTGTTTTTTCAATGCTTTTCTGGACATTATCAATAATCACTTTCGGATTATTAATTTGCTGTGCCTGATAAGAAACCAAATTGCCTATTTCTTTGGCTTCTCTTTTGCTGGATTCAATCTGGATTTTCAGAAACTGTTCGGTGCTTAAATCGACCAAATAATTCATGCTGAAATAACCGCAGATGTATACAATTAGAACTAATGATAAAAATGTAAAAAGATAAAGCTTGTCTTTTTTCATGGGAAATTTTTGAATAGGTAAGTCAAATTTAATTAATAATCTGATTTGAAAAGGATGATTCTATAGAAGATATTTTTTAAAAATTAAAAAGACTTGATTCATTAGATTTTTACAAGATGAGTCTACATTCGTTCAACTATTTTTTATTCCCTTTTAAGTTCTTTTTTTCCCTTTCGCACTTTTTTCTTTAATTATAATAGCCCTGCAAGCCTTCCTTTGTACCAGAAAATTTCAGAACACCCCAATTTATATTTTTTAGATTCTAGTTTTCTTAAGTAGAAAATGAAGTTCATTTTTAGAAAAAGATAAAATTGATTAAAAAAAAGCAGTATGGAAAAACAAAAAAAGAACAGGAGAAAAACATTTTTAATTTTGCTTGTAATTGTACTCGCATTATTAATTGGAGTGCAATTCGTCCGTCCGGAAATTACAAATCCGCCTGTGACAGGAGAAGTAAAATTGCCACATGAAGTTCAGGCAATTCTTAGAAATTCATGTTACGATTGTCATTCAAATGAAACCAAACTGAATTGGTATGATAAAATTGCTCCTGCTTATTGGCTCGTGGCACAACATGTTAAAGATGGAAGGCAAGGACTTAATTTTTCAGAATGGGATAAATTAGCTCCTGGAGACCAAAAAGCAAAACTTTGGGAATCTGTCAATCAGGTTGCACAAGGCGCAATGCCATTGAGCAGTTATACGATGGTGCATCCAAATGCGAAAATATCTCAAGCAGACCTGAATGTACTTAAAAAATACATTTGGAGTTTAAGAGTAAATAATATTCCTCAGGATACTGCAAAAATCCACGCTCTAAAAGATCAAACTCATGCGTTGAAGGAAAAGCAAAGCGCAACAAAAAATCCAAAAACAATTAACGGAATTGGTTATATCGATGATTATAAAAAATGGGCTGTAGTAAGTACAACCCAGCGTCTCGACAACGGAACAATGCGTATTATCTATGGGAATGACATTGCGGTTAAAGCCATAAAAGACAAAAAAACAAATCCGTGGCCAAACGGAACTATTTTGGCAAAAGCAGCGTATGATGAAATTGAAGATGAAGACGGAAATATTTCTCAAGGAGCTTTTAAGCAAGTTGAATATATGATTAAAGACAATCAGAAGTATGCGAAAACCTATGGCTGGGGATTTGCACGATTTAAAACTACAGAATTAATCCCGTACGGGAAAAGGGCTGATTTTGTAATAGAATGCATGAACTGCCATCAGCCTATGAAAAAAAATGATTACGTATTTACTCTTCCAATACAACAATAACATGAAAGCAATATATTATTCTACAGCACTTATTTCTTTGTTTTTCCTTTTCGGATGTTCTGATAAAACAAATGAGAATATTTATAACGAAGAAGCTTCATTGCCAGATCAATTAAAAGATAAAGTAGCCGGTTTGATGGTTATTAATTCTGCTATAAATACTAAAAAACAGACGACATCAGTGTTGTACGGAAATCAAAAAGTCATTGAAAGAATTACTGATAATGATTCTGTTATGAGAGCAGGCGAGAAGCTCATACGCATAACATGGAACCAAAAGCCCGACCAAAATTGGATTGGTGCCGTTATTCCAGGAAAATTAATTTCATTTGAAACACTGGAATTGCTTTCAGAAAAAGAACCAGTGCTTTATCAGAAAATAGAAGGCAATCCAATGCAGGTTAAAAAAGATACTTTGGGAAATCTGAAAAGCATCAAATACATACTACATCAGAAAATGGCAGTTCTTCCTTAAAAAGTACTAATTAAATTGTCTAATGGGGTTTCGCATAAATTATAAAAGCTTCCAAAGCTGGTGATGACGGAATGTATTTTGTGTAAAACAAAAAAGCCTGAGAATCTTGCGATTTTCAGGCTTTACCTTTTTAGTGGGGAGAGCAGGATTCGAACCTTAGGCTTGAAACCCGCATATTTCCTGCATTTTTATTTTTTAAAAACTCGAGTGCCACGATTTACGATCGATTCTTCATTTGTGGCTAAGTAACTTGTTAATTAGTAGTAATATAATTCATTTTGCAAAAACAAAAGTAACTTTTTTTAGATAAATTGATAGATTTTGTTTTGATTGTTTTTATTTGAGCTATCTAAAATTGAGATTACTAATAGTTGTTGCAAAAAAGGTATCCCCTCCAAGATCTGTTATCTTTTAAATAATGCTTTTCTAAGAGCAGTTGCTGCATCCAAAACAGATTCTTGAACAGCTGGGATATGAGCCAAAGGATTTAGCATTCCATAATCGTGGATAAAACCTTTATATTCTGTGATGGTAGTCGGAACACCAGCCTCATCCAGCTTTCTGCCGTAAGCGACACCCTCGTCATGTAAAATATCATTTTCTGCAACTTGAACCAAAGCGGGAGGTAAATCTTTAAGTTCTTCTAATGATGCACGTAAAGGAGAGGCATATTTGTTATTTCTCTCTTTAGAATCAGGCAGATAATTATCCCACATCCATTTCATTAACGGAGTTGTCAAAAATCTCTCCTGAGCAAATTTGGTGTAGGAATCTCTGCTGAAATCTGAATCTGTAACAGGCCACAATAGCACTTGCTGAACTAACTTTGGACCTTTTTTATCTTTTGCCATTAGTGCTACAACCGCAGCCATATTTCCACCTACACTGTTACCTGCTACTGCAAGTCTGCTGCCGTCCACGCCAATTTCCTTTCCATGTTCAGAAACCCATTTTGTTGCTGCGAACGCCTGATTTATGGCAATCGGAAATCTCGCTTCAGGAGAAGGGGTATAATCAGGAAAAACCGCTACAGCACCGCTGTTAACAACCAGATCGCGTACCAATCTTTTGTGCGTAGGATAATCTCCCAAGACCCAACCTCCACCATGAAAGAACATAAAGGCTGGAAGTCCCGCTTTTGCGCCCTTTGGTTTTATGATATGGATTTTTACGGTCTGGCCATTTTCTGTGATGGTTCTTTCAGATTCTTCAATGTCAGAGTAATCATATGTTACAGATTTTTGAGCTCCTAGAAGAACTAATCTTGCGTCTTTAGGAGACAGGGTCTCCAATGGTTTTCCATCACCGCTGTTAAGCGCTTTTAGAAATTCTCTGGTGTCTTTACCGATGTTCGGATCCTGTGATGCCGGGTTTGATTGTGCTATCAAATTAGAGTTAAAGCTCAATACTGAAGCTAAGGCCAATGTTTTTAAATAAAGAGTTTTCATAATTTTTAATTTTGACTGTTATATTTTGATGAGGCAAAGATATGGCACATCTGCAGTGTAAATAAAGATTAGAAAGTCGATATAAATTGTACTTTTTTCCTTTTGCAGTATAATCGTAGCTAGCTTTTAATTTCTTTTCTGAAAACAGCAGGCGTTTTACCCGATTTTTGGGCAAATAGGCGGTTGAAATAGGCAGGATCTTCATATCCGAGCTCATATGCAATTTCTTTGATGCTCAAATCGCTGTAAAGCAAGAGCCGCTTGGCTTCTAAAATGATCCTGTTTTTAATCATTTCATTGGGATTCTCCAAGTTCAGCTTATGGAATTTATTTGAAATTGTTTTGGGTGCAAGATTTAAAAGATCAGCATACTCGGCTACACTGTGCTTCTGCTTATAATGTATGTCTACCAGCCTGCTGAAATTGCGGAAAAAATCCTGCTCGCTATTTACATGATGAAGCTGCTGGGATTCAAGATTCTGTTTTTTCCATTGTCTTGTTGCACGGATTATGATCTGCTTTAAGTATGTTCGGATCATTTCCTCTGACGACCGGTCTTGAAAATTGAGCTCATTTTTGATTTGGCTGAATAACTGCCTAACGTTTTGAAGTTCCTCTTCCAGAAGGTCAACTTTCGGGACTTCGAAAATATTGTTAAACAAAAGTCCGTCACATGCCACTTCCTCATCATGTATCTGAATGCAGTAAAAATCTCTATTATAATGAATCAGCAAAGAGTAATCTTCATTTGCGGCATGAAACTCCAGATGCTGATTTGTATTTATAAAAAATAGTGCTGCATTTTTGGTCTGATATAAATTGAAATCTACCGTCAGTGAATATCCTGCAGGAACCAATAGCACTTTAATGTAGTGGCGGAACGCTTCTTTTTCCAGCAAATCCAAATTATCCGAATTAAAGGAAATCAGGCCCAGTTTTTTATGGTTTGATTCAAATATAGGAGAGGGATTGTCCATTTGCGATATTTTTATGAAGAGAATAATTGCCTTTTCAGCTTAAAGCATGAAATTATTTGACTAACGATAAGAATTAAGGATTTGTTAATTTTTCATCTTTACTGTAAAAAATTAAAGGTAGCTGCTGCATGATGTTCCTGAATCATCATAGTATTTTTTAATCACTTTGTTGAGGTGGCTGGAATCTGTGAAACCAAGATCATAAGCTATTTCTTTTAGGCTCTGTCCAGAATATTCCAAGCGGCTCTGCGCCACATTCACGCGTGCTTTTAAAATATATTCTTTAAGGCTTTCTCCGGTTTTCTTTTTAAAATACTCACTCACATACGTAGGAGATAAATTAAATTCCGCTGCTATTGTCTCTGATTTAAGCTTTACATTATCAAAAAGGTTGTATTGGATGTACTGCAAAAGATCTCTTGTCTGGATATCTTTATCTTTGTGTCTTTCCAGAAAGCTGTTCTCAAAATTTCTCAGCAATAAATTCAGCATTGCAACCATATTGGTCCTTAGTATCGATTCAGAATAAGCGGTCTGCTGGTTCTCAAAGCACATGCTTTCTATAAGACTGATCATAACCATTTTGTCAGCCTCAGAATGTATTACATCACCAGGAGTCCTATTGTAACTGCTTAAGATATAATGCAGATTGCTAAACCATTGGCTGTAGTCCATCATTGTACGTTTATCTTCTTTAAAAAACAATGCATTGAACCTAATGAATACAAATGTAGTAGCTGTGGTAATTTGAAAAGAATGGCAGTCATACGGAGGCAGAAGAAAAATGCTGCCCTTTGCATAATCAAGCTGGCTGCTGTTAATGCATTGAGTGCCGCTTCCTTCTTGTATGTAGACCAGCTCAAAGAAATTATGCTGGTGCGGACGGCGGCTCCATTGTGCAAGTGTTTCCTTTTCTATATCAAAAGGCTGTAAAGAATTTTCGATGTGCATAACCCTTTTTTTTTCTGTATGGCTGGAGAGCAAATATAAAAATTTCCCTCCCTTGATGGTATAAAAAAACTGCATAGTTCCAGATCTTTTTGCATTAAAAGAAATATGCTTCCTATTTTAATAGTATGCCTGTAGAGTCAGATTGACAATACAGGCATTATTAAATTATAAAGTGACGATAATTTTCCCTACAGTTCTTCCTGCTTCCACATACTCATGCGCTTTATCCATATCTTTAAAATCAAAAGTTTGTGAAACATGAGATTTGATGATGCCCTTTTGTAGAAGATCTGCAATTGCTTTCATGTCTTGGCCATTGGAGCTTACCAGAAAGAAATATCCATTTACTCCTTTTGCATTTGCTTTTTCAGTTACTGCTTCATTCAGGCCTGTCGGTATACTGATAAGCGTGCTGCCGCTCTTAGCCACTTCAAGGGAATTGTCAATATTATCGCCTCCTACGGTATCAAAGATAAAATCATAACTGTATGGGCTTTCAGTCCAGTTGTAGCCATGATAATCAATATGATGATCGGCTCCCAGACCCAAAACAAAGTCTTTATTTTTTGATGACGATGTTCCGGTTACTTCCGCTCCCAAAAACTTAGCAATCTGAACAGCAAAATGTCCTACACCTCCCGAAGAGGCGTGAATCAGAACTTTCTGGCCCTGCTGAACATTTGCTTTATGCATAATTGCCTGATACGCAGTAAGAGCCGCCAAAGTAGCCGCCGCCGCTTCAGAGTGTGAAATGTTAGAAGGCTTTAAGGCAAGCTGATTTCCGGGAACAGCCGCATATTCTGCATATGCTTTACCATGACCGGGGAAATTTGCCATTCCAAAAACGGCGTCACCCTTTTTGAATCCTGATCTGCTCCCGGCTTCAGTAACAATCCCGCTAATATCCCAGCCTAAAATAATTGGCAAAGATTCTTTTAATCTTCCGAAAACCCCTTTTCCTGCTCGGGTTTTTACATCTACAGGGTTGATGCTTATGGCTTTTATCTGAACCAATACTTCATTCTCATTAATAATAGGATTTGGAACGTCAGTATAAATTAGTTTATCCGTGTTCCCTGGTTCGTTTATAATTATTGCTTTCATTTTTATTGTATTTTTTAATTTGTAAGTATTGTTATCTAAATGGAACTCCCTCTGCAATAGGTTTAAACCTAAAGATATAGAAGGGAGGCTTTGCGTTATTATTGCCATTGTTAAATGGGCTGCCCAGGTGAACCTGTGCGGCGGAAACATACATATAGCCATCGGCAGCATTATAGCTGACACCATCAGGCCAAAGCATATTTTTATCTGCAGCATATTTATGCAGACTTCGATCCGAGGCTAAAACAACACTTACACTGCTATCTTCCAGTGCAGTCAAATAAAGGTTTCCCTGACTGTCGATACTTATGCCTCCATTATTTGGCTTATCTGAATATGTTTCTATCTTTTTCTCTAGGTCCTCGCCAGTAATTGTTTCATTCAAAAGATCTTTAATTTTTAGGCGGTATATTTTGCTTCCATTGAGCGGTGCATAATAAAGCCATTCGAAGTTTTGGTCTGCGGTAATTCCATCGCATCCAACCAAAAGCGGTTTGCCATTAAAGGAAAGGGTTTTTCTATCAATTACAGTTGGAGCATCTCCGGGAACTGTAGTTTTTGTGCCTTCCAGAAGCCTGCGGGCAGCTCCGGTTTTCATGTCAATTACGATTAAAGCTGCTTTACTGCCGTTGCCTCCATTTCCGATCCCTTCATCAGCAATGATAAACGCGCCATGTTTAGTGTCTACGACCATATCGTTTGGCTGTGAAGTTCTATCCAGTGCTGATTGGGGCAGGTAATATATTTTTTCCAATTGGTCTGTCAGAGTATTCCAGCCCACAATCTTTGGAGTTACCGCATTTCTCTGACCCATATCCAGCATCCAGATTATTCCGTTTGCATCATTGCGGATCCCCAGCACATTGCTCAAATAATGGTCATCGGTCAAACGCGGGGTATTCCATTGGATATTGGGGAATGGGAAACTTTTTTTGGCTGCGGCGTCATATCGCATAACGCGGATATCAGGGTTAAAGAAAGGATGCTGGCTATATATGAGATCACCTTGCGGAGTATAAGCTATATTTCCAACTGCTGCGCTTACTTCTGCAAATGCTTCAGGTTTAAAAGGCTTTCCGTTCCATTGTGCTTCATTTAAATTTGCGGATGCGGATTTTTTAAAGTAATTATCAGTGCCGGCCAGCCAGTCCATTCTGGCAGGGCTGAAAAAATCAATATCAATTGTGTTATCCTCAAGTGCTGTAAAGCTGTGTGGTGTATTTGGAGGTATAATAATCCCTTCACCTGCTTTAACCAGAATTTCAGTGCCATCAAGCAATACTTTTACACTTCCTTGCGTAATAATGGAATACTGCTCGTTAAGATGCTGGTGTAAAGGAACAACTGCACCTTTTTTATACGTAAAATATCCTATAGTGCCCGATTGTCCAGAAATAGTGCTACGTGTAAGCAACTCATTTAATTGTTTGGAAGGTAAGTCTTTAAATGAAAATTTTTGCGCTTTTTGAGAATGTGCTTCCAATACAGATAAGAACGCAGTAATCAAGACTGCATATTTCAAAATTTCCTTTTTCATCTATTAAAGTTTTAATCTAAGGATTTTATAGGGCTCTTTGGTTTTGCTCTCAGCATTAAACCACGGCATAAGCTGAATCTGGGAAATGGAAATGTATAGATATCCGTCAGTGGAAATGCTGTAGCTGTCCGGCCACACTAATTTTTCAGGATCTGTTATCAGAGTATGCATTTTTAGGTCGGGAGTGATTTTTACAATGCTGCTTTTTTCCAGATCTCCAAGATACAGATTGCCCTGCTTGTCAAATTCCATCCCATCGGTTGTGATAAAGTGGCCAAGATCTTGAACTTTTTCATTTATGGTCTCCAGCGGGGTTGAGAAATCCCTTAGCAATGAGGTATTGATGCGGTACAGTTTATCATCAGTAAGCGGTTTATAATAAAGCCAGCTTTTGTCTGGCGTGAGCGCTATACCATCAGAATTGATTTTTGGGATGCTGCCGTCAGCTTTAGAGAATTCTTTTCCGTCGAATGAAAAATGATATGCGGGATCAGAAAGGACTGTTTTGGAATCGTGCAGCACCAATCGAGATTCTCCCGACTTAATGTCAAGAACTACAATCCCGCCGTTTGATGAACTTGTCATATAGGCAAAACCATTGACGTTATCAATTCTTATATCGTTTATGTAACTGTCTTTGCCAGCTGTATTTTCAGGAAATTTATAAACTCGCTCAATAGTGTTGTCAGCAAGTTTTATTTTAATGACTTTATTGCTGTTTTTGTAAACCGGACCAAGACCGATGCCTGCTGCATCAACAACCCATAGGTATCCCTTTTCGTCTGCGACGACAGCTTGGACGCATACAAATTTATTATCCCCATCATCTGCTTTTTTAAAGCTGTTCCACTGGTTATCGGGATAAGGAATAGGTTTGCCATTTTTAACCTCTACCAGAGAATAGCGGTGGTTATCCAGCCAGTAAGGATAGTTTGTGAATATTCGATTGTCAGGGGATACGGCTACTCCAGTCAGCTGGTAAATGCTGTCTGCGAAAACCTCTTCTAATTCGGGAGCTTGCAATTGTGAAGCGCTGCTTTGTGTTTCTGTGTTTTCGTTTGATTTAATATCTTTATTTTCTTTATTGCCACAGGAAATGCCCAGCAGAGCTGCAGTTGCAATGAGTATTAGATGTTTTTTCATGATAATATGGATTAAAATTATAAGTACAAATTTCAGCCTGAATGACTCAATTTATATAGTACGTTTTTAGGTTTTAATAGTACAAAAAGACGTTTTGAAAGTGTTTTAAAGAAGAAATTGCCCTTAAGAGGGCAATTTCAGACATAGAATTTAAGGGACAAACACATACGCTGTTATTGATGCTTTAGCTATAGTGGCAGCTCCCAGGTTAAAACCAACCAAAGCTGGATTTGCTTCTTTATCCAGATTAATTCTGTTTTTAAGCGCATACACCGTTACTACATACGGATGGAAACCGCTGCCAGGAATAGGTACTGGTCCTCCATATCCATATTTTTTAAAATCGTTTAAAGAAGAAATGCTTCCAACGGGCAATAATTCAGGATGCACACTTGCAGCACCGGCTTTCAATGATTTTGTTCCTTTTGGAAGATTAAATAATACCCAGTGCCACCATCCGCTTCCTGTAGGCGCAGCTGCATCATACATAGTAACAGCAAAAGCTTGGGTGCCCTCAGGAGCATTCTCCCAAAGAAGGTCAGGAGAAATATTGCCTCCATTTACTCCCCAGTCATTGTAATAGTATTCTTTAGTCAGCTGTCCGCCAAGGCCGGCACTTGTTAAAGTAAAAGTTTTAGCGCTTTGCGCATGCAATGTGAAAGCAGACAGAATAAAAGCGCCTGCAGAAATGAATTGTTTAATTGAAAAAGTTTCCATGATAGATTATATTTTTAAAATTATTGATGCCAGCTTTTCAGTCTGGCATTGCAAAGTTCATGAGAAAGCATGCTGTGCTTATGGTATGTTTAAAGGTTTAAACAGTAGAAAAAAAGGTAAGAAAGAGTGTGGGGCACGAGTGGGGTTGCCTTAAGACTTATCAATGCATTTGTTTAAAAAAGACAAACCTTCTTAAAGTGGTTAAGAAGGTTTGTCGGATCATGAAAATTTAATTAGGACAACCACTGTTTAGGTATTAGAATGTATCCCTCTCCTTGAGCTTTTACATAGCTTAGACAGGGAAACTCGAAATGCGGACCAGCAAGAATTAGGCGCTCTTTTGCGGCATTTTGCAATACAGATTTTCTTGTTGATACAGCCTGATCATGATCGGCATCAGTAGCAAACCCTATCTCGGGCATTGCTGCCTGAATAGCGGGTATGGTAAGGATATCAGCGCAGAATAAAAGTTTCTCGCCTTCAGATTCCAGCAGGAAACCAGTATGCCCCGGAGTATGTCCTGGAAGAGGAACTGCAGTTATACCGTCAAAAATTTTGTCGACTTCTGAATCCAGACGCTCATATAAGCTTAGGGATTCTCGGATATCAAGGGCATTTTGGATATCATGGGCGTTTGTATGTTCGTGATTCATCCAGTAGTTCTCTTCCTGCTCTGAGACCCAAACTTTGGCATTAGTAAAAATTTTGCTTCCATTTTTATCCGCTAAACCGTAGAAATGATCACCATGCAGATGTGTTAGAAGGATACTACCTATTTTTTCTGGTGCGATCCCTATAAAACGCAGTGCTTCCAGCAGACGCCCTTGCATATCTGGGGCAAGTTTATTTCCCATGCCTGTATCGATCAGTATTGGGGCATTTTCATCGCTTTCGATTAAAAAAATATTTGTGGTAAGAGTAGGAATTTCAGGTCTGAACGATTCGTTGAGAAAAGCGCCAATATTTTCTGAAGGCAAATGATTTAAATAGCCTTTTCCTGCGGTAAAGTAACCATCATTTATAACGGTTATTTTTTTATTTCCAATTTCCCATTGCAGTACTCCGGGTAAAAGTTTAAGATTTGTTTTCATTATAAGCAAAGTATTAAAATTATAGAATAAGAGGGCGGTCCGCAGATAAAATCTGCAGCTTCACCGTAAAATGTTTTATTAAAGTGTTTTAAATCCCTAGCATTGAAGGGGAGGTGCCGTACTGTTTTTTAAAGGCATATGAAAAATGCGAGAGGTCTTCAAAACCTAAATCCTGATAAATTTCAACAGAGGTCTTTTTTTCATTTAAAAGCAGGTTATACGCAGTTTCAAGGCGTTTTTTAAGAATCCATCGGGCAGGAGATTCATTAAAAATAGTCTTAAAATCTCTTTTAAAGGAAGTTAGGCTCCGACCGCTCAGGTACGCAAAACGTTCCAAATGGACATTAAAGTGAAAATTTTCAGACATGAAATTTTCTAGATCTGTTTTAACAGGCTGGTTAAAATCAAATAATATATTCTGCCAAAAAGCGTCATTTTTCATGAGCAGCAATAACGCCTCTTTTTGTTTAAGCGCCGAAAGGTTCCTGTCGTTTTCTAAAAAATCCTCGTATGCCAGCAGGGACTCCATAAAATGCTTAATAAGGTTCTTATTATCCGTTATCTCAAATTTAGAAATCTCTCTATTTCCGTATGTTTTGTATCTGAACTCCTTTGCAAAATTCAGCAGGACATTTTCGCTGAAAAAAACTGTAATGGTTTTAAAATTATTTTCAGAACCCTGAAGTTTCTTAAATTTCACTAATTGGTTTTTTCTGCAGAAAAAGATATCGCCTTCTGATAATATTTCTTTTGTTTTTCCATTATCAAGCTCCATTTCTCCTGTAACCACAAGTCCAAGACTGTGTTCTGTCACAAATTGCTCGCCATCCTTCCAGCGCGATGCATGACATGCGAAACTGATTGGTAAAGAATGGGACTGTTGTATCATGTCGATTAATTTTTTACAAAGATCTGCATATTTAAGCAATTGCAAGTTTGTTAAAAAGGCCAAAATATACTTTGCTGAAAAGGCAGAATGAAATGAGTGGATTATTTTTTAGATTTTAAATTGATATCGATTGCTTTAAAAAAATCTGTTGGGTTAAAATGGTTGCCATTTTTTTATGGTTATAGAAGATCAATTTAGGCTCTGCTTAAATTTTGATGGGTGTATTCCCGTTTCTTTCAGGAACAGATTTGTAAACGAAAGCACTTTTTCAAATCCAAGGTAAAAAGCAATCTGGGATACATTTTTGTCTCCCAACTGCAATAAATATTTTGCTTCGCGGAGAATGTGCAACTGTATAATTTCAGTAGTGTTTCTTCCTGTTTCATGCTTGAGCAAGTCATCTAGATATTTTGAAGAAACTGCTAATTCATCGGCTATATCGGTTTTGTCCGGCATAGGATTGCTAAGCAGAGTTCCATCCCTAATATACTTTATGATAAAGGTGATGAATTGAGAAACTGTCTTTTGTGATAATTGTTTTCTGTCGATAAACTGCCTTTTATAAAAACGTTTGGCATACCTTAAAATGGAATCGATCAGACTTAGAATGATTTCCCTTGTAAATTCATCGGGATTTCCATGATATTCAATACATACCTTATAATGAAGTTCTGATATAACTGCTTCCTCTTTAGGAGATAAATGAAGGGCTTCGTCACTTTTATATTCAAAAAAGCCATACTTTTCTATGTTGGTCTGAAATTCTGTACTATCGATATAATTTTCATGAATAAAAATTATAAATCCATTTTCTTCCAGTTCAAAATCTTTCGTTTCGATAATATCGCGTGGTTTTGCGAAAAGCAGTACGAAATTGGCATGGTCGAATTCTGTTCTGCCATATGAGCAACCTCCATGTTTAATTTTTTTAAAAGCGATCATATAGCTGTCGCTTGTAAATTGATTCTCTAAAAGATTAAAATCGTGCTGGCAGCCAGTAACGCTAAACAATGGATTATGGGGAGCGTTCCACATATTGTCTTTATGTAATTCGATTAAGGTTTTGTAATGTTTCATCTCAGATGAATTAAATAGGAAATTGAATCTGCCTTAACAATAAAGCAGATCCAAAGATTTTTAAGTTAAAAATAAATTAATATAACCGGCAGTCAACTTCTCCAGCTACTTCCAAAATATCCAAGGGCAATTCTCCTTCCGATTGTCCGATTCCTAGATAGTCAAAAATCAGAACTTGATTTTTCTGAGCTAAAGCTTCAAAAAATAAAAGATTCAGGTATCTAAAATACCTCTGAATCTGTTGGTCAGAACCAATGGCGTACACGAACCAAATAGACGGTATGTAATTTTTCTGCTGTCGATTTCAGCGAATTTTGTTTCGGAAGTATTTACTGCTGTTTTCATAATTTATTTTTTAGTTCTTTTATAATTAATTTTTCCAATTGTGTATTTACAGTAAAGATATTTTTTGTTTGTCTTTTTTGAATATTACATATCAGCGGATTAATACCACAGAACCACGTAGAATATTTTTCATGAGTATAAATTTCACTTGTATGAATGCATTTTGATGGCCTATAAATAGCTTATGACTTATCTTGACGGGAAAAACATTTTACCTGTGGTTTTTTAATTATCGGACTGAAGAAAAGAATACCATTTGAAGACTAAAGCAATAATTTAATTATTCAAAAAATGACTAGCCTGATTGATAAATAACTCAGGATACTGATAAAAAGAGCCGTGTGCGGCATCAGGGTAATAAGTGAGTATAGCATTGGATAGTCCTTTAAATAAAGTATACGAACTGTCGGAATCCATCATTTCATCGTTGCTTCCTTGTATAATCAAAACCGGATGCAGTATTTTTTTCAGGTTAATTGTAGGTGTTTCGGTTCCCCAATGTGTAATAGCTTTCATTTGTGCTATTACCGCTTGTTCCGTGGCAGTCTTTGTTCTGTCTTCTGTTCTATTATGTAAACGTTGCAATACTGCCTTTCCTTTGTTTCTGCTTTCTTCTGATGAAGTAAAGAAAATATATAGAAAAATTTCCATAGGTTCCTTCTGTTGTGCTCGGCCAATAAGCTCAGGAAAATTATGAAGCGCTTTTGTGCCTTGAGGAGCTGCGCCAACAATAATTATTTTGTTGATTAAATCAGGATACTGCTCTCCTAAATATTGAGCAATAAAACCTCCTAAAGAAAAGCCTAATACGTCAATTTTATTTATCCCTAATGCTTTAATAAAGCTTACTGCATCATTGGTCATTGTTAGAACATTATCGGGAGTTTCTCCGGAAGTGTTTCCAATACCAGCATTATCAAAAATGATTATTTCTCTTTCTGTTGCAAGTCCGTCTAAAATAAGAGGATCCCAATTGTCTAATGTCCCGGTGAAGTGCTGAAATCCTACTAACGGAATGGCAGAGGGTTTTCCGAATCTGCGGTATGCAAAATTAACTCCGTTTACTTCTAAGTACTGTGTTGGCGCTGTTAAAGCATTTATTTCTGAAGTTTTCATGATTTTATAATTTTAAGAATGGCTAATAATTCTTTTATTGTTTATTCGAATGATACATCCAGGATATCAATAGAAACTAATACAAGATCCGTTGAATAGCTGTTGTCTGCGTCATTAAGCACATAGATATTTCTTTTAGTCCCCGTTATAATTCCATCGAAATTTTTGTGGTTTTCTATAATTTGTACAGCAGATGAACCACCTAAAACTTCAGGCCAGTAATCGTGACGTTTTAATAAACCATCGGCACTAAAATAAAATATCTGCCTTTTACTGTGTGTGGCAAATCCATCAGGGAAAATCACTTCTAATCTGTGAAGGATTTCTCCTTTTTCATTCCAGTCTTCCAATTGATTGATTTCTACTCCAGGCACCAAGAAATTAAATGGTGTTGTAGCGTAATTCCAGGTTGCATAACTAGAAAAATAGACCAATTGCGTTTTTGTCCAAGGTGTTTCTACGGTATGTCCCATAAATGATTCTCTCGGATTTTTTAATTCTTCAATCAATGCTCCTTTTTCATCAAAAAGAGCTACTTTTCCGAGTTCAAAACTTGCTGTATATCCAGACTGAAAAAGATTTTTCCATGAAGCTTTCTGTTCTGTCAGCGATCCGGTAAATTCTACATCTCCCAGAGCATTTTCATGCCCTTTTACCGTCCATACTGCGCCATCTATCTTGGCATGCAGTTTTAAAGTCTGAAATTTGCCTGCATTCTCTAGGCCTCCATGAGCTTTAATAACTTTGTTTACTAATTGTTGCGTTGATGCGTTCATTTTTTTAGTTTTTAAATGGGTTATTTTCAAAATGTTTTTGATTAAAGTATAATGTGTGCAGTGGGCGCGATGATTTAAATCCACTATAAAGCAGTGCTGAAATACGATTTTGTAACTTGTTTTTTAGTGTCCGTGAGCTGATATGCTTACTTCCTTCCACTGGTCAATTTCAAGAAGACGTTTTGTATATACTTCTTTTACGGTATGGTAGGCGATTTTTCCAAGCAATAAGCGTTGGGGCGGATTTGCGCTATTTGCAATCCTCATTATTGCTTCTACTGTAGCTTCTGGTTTTCCCCATGTTTCCGGATTTTCACCTGATGATGCAAAAGCCTCTCTTACAATATTATAATCTGCAATTTCAGCTGTTGTTTGCACAGCCGAGTTTCCGGCCCATTCCGTGGCAAAACCGTTTGGTTCAATTAGTGTAAATTTGATTCCAAGATGGGCAACTTCACTTGCAATGGTTTCACTAAGCCCTTCGACTGCAAATTTAGAGGCGTTGTATAGGCCTAATAAGGGCAAGGTAGTAATGCCTAAAAAGCTTGAAACCTGTATGATGTGTCCGCTTTTTTGAGCTCTCATTACAGGGAGCACGGCTTGCGTTACCCATAATAATCCGAAGAAATTGGTTTCCATTTGTGCTCTCGCTTGTTCTTCACTTGTTTCTTCCACAGTTCCAAAAAGACCAAAACCGGCATTGTTGATTAAAATATCGATAGTACCAAAGTGTTCTTTAACTTTTGCTACGGCTATTGTTACTTCGTCCTTTTTATTAACGTCTAATGAAATTGGAAGTATGTTGTCGCCATGTTTTGTAACCAAATCATCCAGCGCTGAAATATTTCTAGCAGACGCCGCTACTTTATCGCCTGCCTTTAAAAATGCCTCAGCCCAAAGTTTTCCAAATCCTCTAGATGCTCCCGTGATAAAAATTATTCTTGCCATGATTTCTAAATTTTAATATTTTTTATTGTTTTAAATTGATAGTACAAAGATATTTCTCCACTATCAGCAGCAATAAGACATATCAGCGGAAGAATAGCACAGAAGTACGAATGAGGATTAATTAAATCGTTCAAAACTTTTATGACAGAGAAATGTATACGAAATACCAAGAAATACATAAATCCATGTGATGCTTTAGAAGGAACTTTGCAGAATAAATTTTAACTTATTTTAATAATGAAAAAGACAGTATTCATAACAGGAGCTTCTTCCGGATTTGGAAAAGCTAGCGCTCAATTGTTTAATAGCAAGGGATGGAATGTTATCGCTGCAATGCGCTCACCGGAAAAGGAATCAGAACTTTCTCAATTAGAGAATGTACTTTTGGTAAAATTAGATGTAACGGACAGTCTCAATATTAGGGAGGCAGTCAAAAAAGGGGCAGATGCTTTCGGAACTATTGACGTCTTGGTCAATAGTGCAGGTCATGGCTTGATGGGGGTTTTTGAAGCTGCTGACCAAACACAAATAAAAAGACAGTTTGATGTAAATGTCTTTGGTTTGATGGAAGTAACCAAAGCGGTTCTTCCATTTATGAGGAAAAACAAAAATGGTACAATCATTAATATTTCTTCTTTTGGAGGTATAAATGCAGGAGCGTTTTCCAGCTTTTACAGCAGTTCAAAATTTGCAGTCGAAGGATTTTCGGAAGCATTATCACATGAATTAACATTTTTAAATATCGCTGTAAAAATAATTGAACCGGGAAGTGTTCCTACCAATTTCAGAAACGGAATAGAAATGATTCAAAACACTATCCAGGAATATAATGCTGAATTAACCTCATTCATTCCAAAATTCATTAAAAGAACAGAAAATTTATCAAAAGCAAGCTCAGAAGAGGTGGCAGAAGCCATATGGAATGCCGCAACAGATGAAGCTATGAAACTGCGTTATGTAATAGGTGATGATTCCCAGTATTATATTGACCTGAAGACTAAAAATGCAGAAGATGTTTATTTAAAATTGATGAGAAATTGAAATTAGCCTATATTTGAGATCTTAATCATAGCAAAGTATGTTGACAAATTTTGTAGATATTGATACAATTGCTGCTCTTCATGATTATTACAATTACGGAAGCCCCAAACATCCGCTCATTACAATAATTGATTTGAAGACAGTAAAGAAAGGTAATAGAGGAGACAATAATACCTTTTATAGACTTGGGCTTTATACTGTTATTTTTAAAAAATTTAAAGGAGAGTTGAAATACGGTCGTTCTGCTTATGATTTTCAAGAAGGATCCTTAATGTTTGCAGCGCCAAATCAGGTTTTGAGCCCAAGTGAAAACACGGTAATTGAAGGAGGATGGTTTCTTGCCTTTCATCCGGATTTACTTTATGGATCTTTATTCAGGAAAAATATTAGTGCTTATTCTTTTTTCAAATATGATGTGAACGAGGCCCTGCATATTTCTGATGATGAAAGAAAAACTTTAGAAGAAAGTATTCAAAAAATCACAGCGGAATATTCGCAGAACATCGACAAACACACACAAGGTTTGATTGTCAGCAATCTTGAGCTTATGCTAAAATACTGTGACCGTTTTTATAATCGTCAGTTCTTAACCAGATCCAAAGTAAACAACGATGTCATACAGCAATTTGAGAATCTGCTGCAAAACTATTTTGAAGCTGATGATTTAGTGGATAAGGGACTTCCCGAAGTGACATATTTTGCCGAACAGTTAAATTTATCCGCCAATTATTTATCTGATGTTCTAAACAAGTATACTGGTAAAACCACCATCGAGCATATTCATCTTCAGTTAGTGGAAAAAGCTAAATCACTTTTATGGGGATCTAGTAAATCTGTAAGTGAGATTGCATATGGTTTAGGATTCGATCATCCCTCTCATTTTAGTAAAATATTTAAAATGAAAACGGGAAAATCGCCAAAGAATTTTAGACTTGCACAGTAAGACCTGCGTTATATTAAAACAGAAAGACCAGCTTTTTAAGCTGGTCTTCAAATTTTAGATAGCAACTGCGGCAGGAAAATCTACAGGAATTTTGGTATTAGCAAAAACATAATTGGTAAAGCTTCTTAAGGAAATCAGCGCTGTTAATTCTATCAGTGCTTTTTCATCATAACCTGCTTCAAAAAAGTTTTCCAGATCAGCTTGCTTTGCGTTGCCTTTGTTATCGGCGATAGATCTTGCCAATTGAAGAACGACATTTATTTTTGCGTCTGAGTATTCGCCTCTACGAATGTTAATCGTATCTTCTTCACTAAATCCCTTCAATTTAGCAAGCATAGTGTGTGCAGCCAGACAGTAATCACAATTGTTAACCTGTGATACTATAAGATTAATAGCTTCTCTTTCCTTAGCACTATATGATGAATCCTGAGATGATGCGCTTTCTGTATCCAGCATGGCCTTTAAAGCTGCCGAAGAATAACCGATTGTGGCATACAGATTGGGGATTTTTCCCATTTTAGATTGTACAACCTCCAGAATTGATTGTGAAGTTTTGCTTAACTGGTCCTTTGCAGGAACTGAAATTGTTTTCATGATAGTATTTTATTAAATTATTAAGGTGCTGCTTAATTGTATATAATTAACCATGAGCCTGTTCAGAAACTTCTTTCCAGTCATTCCAGGTTTTTAATTTTTCAGCATACACACGTTCTGTTTTTTTCAGGCCGACTTTTCCTAAAAATAAACGCAGAGGAGGATTTTTACTGTCAATCAGTTTTAAGATGGCAGGAACTGTAGCTTCTGGTTTTCCATAATCTTCCGGCAATAAACCCTCTGTTGCTCCCAATGCTTCTTTTACTTTATCATAAGCAGATATTGACTCACTTACAACAGCTGAACTTCCGCCAAAATCTGTTGCATATCCATTTGGTTCAACTAGAGTAACATTGATTCCAAAGTCTTTAACTTCATCTGCTAATGCTTCAGTAAATCCTTCTACCGCAAATTTTGTAGCGTTGTAAATGCCTAGAGTTGGCAGAGACCAAACCCCTAAAACACTTGATAACTGAATTATGTGCCCATGTCCCTGTTCACGAAAAATTGGCAGCGCAGCCTGTGTTACCCATAATGTTCCAAAAACATTGGCTTCAAAAACATCCTTAATTGCTTTCTCACTTACTTCTTCCACAGCACCAAAAACGCCGTAACCAGCATTATTGATCACTACATCCAATGTTCCAAAATATTCTTTTGCAGATTGTACTGCTGTGGCTACTGCTGCTTTATCGGTAATATCAAGTTTAATAGCGAGAAATTGTGATCCGTATTTTGCCGACAAATCTTTATAAGCGTCAATTGTTCTTGATGTCGCCGCTACATTGTCTCCTCTTTTTAATAATGCTTCGATCCATAATTTTCCAAATCCTCTTGAAGCTCCTGTTATAAAAATTGTTTTTTTCATGATTTTAAAATTGTTTTAAATTGTTTCATATTGATAGGACAAAGTTAGAGTTAAGATGCTTGGAGGAATATCCCATTTCAGCGGAAGAATAGCACATAAATACGATGAAGGTATTTTTGAATATATTTTTGTTAATTTGTGGTAGTTATTAATCGTTACATTTATTAAAACAATCAGGATGGAAAAAATAAGTCATTACAAAAGCATTTCGGAGCTTCATGAAAAAAGTGGTTTTGAAAAGCCGAAGCATCCTTTGGTTAGTGTAATGACCTGTAAAGAACTTATGACCTATTCTGTAGGGGAGGATAGATTTACAGGAGATTTCTACATGATTGCACTTAAAAAGATAAAATCAGGCCATATTTTGTATGGTAAAACACAGTACGATCACAGCAACGGCTCGATGGTGTTTATGAAACCGAGGCAGACCATAGAAGTAAGCAATGTTCAATTTGCAGAGAAAGGTTTTGTCATGTTTTTTCATGAGGAATATCTTATGGGGCATGCCCTTCACGAACTGATAAAAAAGTATGGATACTTTGAGTATGAAATAAATGAAGCCCTGCATACTTCCCCAGCAGAAGATAAAATATTATGGGAACTATATTATAAAATAAGAAATGAATACGATGTGAGCCAGGATGAATTCAGCCGCGAAATTATTTTATCTCATCTGGATTCTATCTTAAAATATTCGGATCGTTTTTATAAACGGCAGTTTATTGATAGAAGTATGAATGTATCGGGAAGCGCAGTTAATAAATTTCAAAAAATATTGAGCAGTTATTTTGAAAACGGACAGCATCTTTCCATCGGACTGCCAACAGTAAATTATTTAGCAGGCGAATTGTTGCTGTCGACTCGTTATTTAAGCGATGTGCTGAAACAGGAAACAGGCAAGACAGCTTTAGATCATATTCATATACATTTGATTAAAGAAGCAAAAAATCTTCTTCTTGGATCGAACAAAAATATAGCAGAAATAGCATATGACCTTGGATTCGAAAGCCCATCATATTTCACAAGATTATTTAAAAAGCAAACTGGATTGAGACCTTTGGAATTTAGGACGTTATCTTAGAAAATTCTATTATTATACTTATGTTGAAACTTAGGAAATTTATTTCGATGAATAAAAAGTGATATTGAGTCAGCATCCTAGAAATAAGCTAAAGAATAACGGGCTTCTTAATAAAGAATAATTAAGGATGCTTATTTTTGCACTGAAGGATGCAGGTTATGAAATTCTTCTATTGTTAAATTGCCAAGGGCAGAATGTCTTCTGTGCATGATGAAATGTGCATCGATTTTGCCCCTTGAACTTTGAGCACTTTTATAAAATTTGAAAACTGCAATAAATCAAAAAAGCCTGCGAATCTCACGATTTGCAGGCTTTACCGCGTTTTTTATGGGTTTTTGAAAAGATTGAAAAACTTTCGTTTTACTAACTTATACCCTTTTTGTGGGGAGAGCAGGATTCGAACCTGCGAAGTTCACACAGCAGATTTACAGTCTGCCCTCGTTGGCCGCTTGAGTATCTCCCCGATCTCAGCTTGTTCTGCTTAGTTGTTCTTAGCGGTGGCAAAGATAGGAACTCTTTCTACATTTCCAAACAAAAAAATGACTTAATTTTAAGTTATTTTAAAGTTATTTTTTAATCCGCTGGAATTGAATAAAATAAAAAATGCTAATTTGAAGTTTTTTTTAAATTATTTCAAAAAGTAGGAATAGGCTTATGGTAAGTTTGTGGTTTCTACTTTGGATTTTGCATTGAATAAAGTTGTCAAGCACTGCTTTCATTGATGAATTAAATAAAATTTGATGGAAAAATATTCAACTGATATTGTTTTTCAATTCGATTTTCTAAATTTTGAAACATTCCTTCAGCTTAATTCATCTTTGTAAAATCTTTTTTATGCCAAGTTTTTATTTCTTTAGGATGAAATTCTATTTTTTTAATTTCGATATGACATAAAACAAAAAAATCTCCACGAGGGAGATTTTTAATTTTTTTAAAGAGAGGATTATTTTGCCAGCAATTCTTGAATCTTTGCTTTCAATTCATCGCCTCTTAAATCTTGTGCTACCACTTTTCCTGACGCATCAAGGATAAAAGTTGCAGGAATAGATTCAACATTATATTGTTTTGCAATTGGCTCTTCCCAAAATTTCAGATTAGAAACATGAGTCCAAGTTAAACCATCTTTTGCAATAGCTTCCTTCCATTTTGCAGCGTCTTTGTCTAAAGATACTCCAACAATGTTTAATCCTTTTGAGTGAAACTCTTTGTATAGAGCCACAACATGAGGATTTTCTTGTCTGCATGGTCCACACCAAGAAGCCCAGAAATCTACAATAGTTGCTTTACCTAAACTTTCTTTAAGAGATACTACTTTTCCTTCTGGATTAGGAGCAGAAAAATCGGCTCTTCACTTAGCGCTACCTACCGCTGGAGCAGTTGCACCAACAGATGGCATTTTTGCTTGACCAAATCTAGTTTTGATTTCTTTTCCAGGAGCAGTACTTTTCAAAGGCTCTTCTAAAGTATTGTAAAGACCTTCTAATTTTTTCATGTCAGCAGTTGGATCATTCAATAAACTTTGAATAATTAAAACTGTAAGGAAAGATTTTGGGTGATTTTCAGCGTAAGCTAAATATTTCTTTTTGCTTCCTTCTTGAACTTCTTTTTGAATTTCCATGTATTGTTTCATCAAGCTATTGATAGTTGCTGTATCTTGTGCTTGTTGAGCTTGTTTCATTTTATCATTGTTCTTTTTCTGGAAATCCATTAAACTTTTTTGAGTTTTGTTCATGTCTTCCATGAAAGTTACATACTCATCATTATTGTAAGTTCCAGAAATTTTAGATTTGTGGATACTATCTTTATCAATAGCAATTTTAATTTCTCCAGTTTCTAGGATAAATGGGATAGGTCCGTTAGCACCTTGTAATATTAAAGTATGAAAAGCTGGCTCAGTAACTTTTCCTTTTATTTCAAATTTTCCGTTTTCAACTTTTACTGTATCAAGAGAAAGTGGCATTCTTGTAGCAGGATCCTGACCTTGTAAGATAATAGTTTTTCCATTTTCAATCCCTGTAGCAGTACCAGTAATAAGGTATTCTCCATCTTTAACTTTGCTGCAAGAAATGATAGCTGCAGAAGCTGTAAGTACAAAAAGTATTTTTTTCATTATAAAAAATTAATTAGTTAATTGATTTGTGCAACAAAAGTATCTAAAATTATAAAACATACAGAATTTTACAACCTAAAATTTTGTTATAGTTTTTTTAGGCTTAAAATGCATGAAATCAGCGTGTTTGTTGCCTTAATTTGATTTAAAACTCTTAATATGAAACTTATTTGAGGTATCTGTGTTCAAATATTTGAATTTTAGGCACAAAAAAAGCACTCGTTTGATAGAGTGCTTTTTTGTAAAATATAGTAGTATAAAACTATTCTTGATTTGTTTTCTTTCTCCAAGTAAAAGAGTTTAAGATATGTCTTTTTGCAAATCTTGCAGGAGAATCTGCATTTACCATTTTCACGTAAGTTGCTTTAGGAACACTGATGTATTCGTAAACACTTCCGTTAGAAAAATCAATAATCAAACGACCTTCAACAAATTTGTAATCTGTAATAGAACAAGTTGAAATTGTTTCTGTATATTCAGGTAAATTAAGTTTGATTGTATCAGGGTGAATACTTACTAAAAAGTGGTAAGCTTCGATAATTGTTTTACTTTTTTCTTCTGCATCTTTTAAACCAGCGTCGTCTCCTACAAATTTATCAGGATGAGATTCTTTCATCGCATTACGATAAATTGTCTTTAAATCTTTTAACTCTGCAGTTTTTTCTACATTAAGTAACTTGCGGTATTCAACTATTTTTTTCATAAATAAAAGGTAACTACTTGTCTATTAGTTTGAAATTGATATTAATTAGTTCAAATCGACAAATTTTTTGCAAAGGTACACTTTTTTTTAACTTTTTAGTTTTGATGCAAAAAATAATCCTTTTTAATTATGAATTATGAATTATGAATTATGAATTGCTAGCTTATACACAACAATAAAAACTCATAACTTATAATTCACAATTCATAATTAAATTTATTCCGGTTTATGATTCGCTTTATCGAAGTTTCTTGATTTTTTTGGATATTGTTTGTAGCTAATATCGCTTGGATTTTCAATAATAGATTTTATTGTAATCCAATCGCCTACTTTAAATTTGGCTTCAACCATTTTATAGTCTAAAAGATATACTCCACAGAAATAATTGTTATTTTCATCTTTTTCGATAATACCTGTAAAAACTCCTTTTTGCGGCATTTTTTGTTCTAAATCTTTAGACATGATTTTTTATTTTGAGATTATGGAGCAAAGGTAAGCAATTAATGTTTGGTTTAGGGAGTTCGCCGTAATCTGAGTATATTTGCACATGCAGAAAAATTTTAAACCACATCCTAATTCTTTTAAAAATACGTTTTGCGCTTTTAATGAAGTACTTCCAAATGCAATTGAAGGTTTGAAAAAGCAATTTGAAAGCAAAGCAGGAAGTACCTATTATTATACAGAAGAAGGAATGTATCGCGTTTCGAACCATTGGGGAAGGCTGGCGAATAGCAAATGGCGGTTAATTGCCCGAAATCCAGAAACGGAATCGAAAACTAAAATTGGTTTTTCAAAATGGTCAGCGTTTTACCCAGACAATGCCGAAGAAAAATTGTACTATATAAAAGCTGATTTTGAAAATAATTTGGCTAATTATGAGCACAAGAATAATCCAGAATATGATGGAAAAGCAGTTTTAAGAACGAGTTTTGAAACCGCAAAAAGATTAAAACAAGTTCGAAATCTGCAGCAACTGACTTCTTGGGCAAAATATTTCGATTATGATGATATTGATGATTTGCGAAAAAAAATCATCAACGAATTGATTTTCACAGAAAAAACGTTAGAACAAATTAAAAGAGAGGTGTAATGGGAAGAAATAACGAAAGAAACATCAAAAAGCACAACGACAAATTGCATAAAGCTCAGGCGAAAGCAAAACAAGCAGAAATGGCTCGTAAAGAAAAGCTAAAAGAAATCGTAAAAAAGTTCAACGAAAGTAAAAACGAAGAGGAAGAAAAATAGTTTCAAGTTTAACGTTTCATGTTGCAAGTTAACGCAACGAACTTGAAACTTGAAACCTGAAACAAAAAAATTATAAAAAAACACATGAATAGTAAATTCGAAGAATTAAAAGCAAACGTGCAAGAAATCATTGATTTGATTGCTGCAAAAAACGACAGAGAAGCAAACAACAAATTGTTAGAGGTTAGCGAAACATTAGACGAAATGATTGATTTTGCTGAAGAAGATGAAGAAGTTCGCGAAATAACTCGTTATCAAGTTTTATTGAATCAGCTTCACGTTAAAATTAATGGAGAAGAGCCTGTTGATGGAGAGTAAAAAATGCTTCTGTGACACAGGATTGCTTTTTGAAAATTGCTGCGGATTATATTTAAGCAATAACCCAAAAGCGCCTTCAGCATTAGCTTTAATGCGATCAAGATATTCGGCGTATGCGACTCATAATGCCGATTACCTTATGGGAACAACTTATATTTCTGAACGAAAATATTATTCGAAACCTGAAATTTTAAGATGGGCAGTTTCTAACAAATGGCAGAAATTGGAAATTTTGAGTTTTTCTGAAAATACGGTCGAATTCAAAGCTTACTTTTTAGATTCAGATAATAAACCGCAAGTGCATTACGAATTCTCAACTTTTAAATTTGAAAATGGCGCTTGGTATTATTTGGATGGAAAGTTTGAATAATTATTATATCTAACACTGTTAGCTCTAATTTTTAATTAAATATTTTAACTAAAAATTAATAAACGATTCGTTTTTCATAATTCTAAAAAGATGTAATTTTAGGTTTATGAAAAACGAATTTAAAAAAGGCTTTTATTTTAAGACTTACGAAGCTCCTTTTCAGTCTCCGTTTGACAAACTTTTTACGATTTTTAAAGAGTTGATCACCCATACTTCGGGTGATTTTGATGAAGCAATAAGCTGGCTTCGGGAACTGGATATTGAATATAAACTTACCGACGAAAACTACACTATTGACGATTTTATCGAAGACCTGAAGAAAAAAGGATACATCAGAGATGAAGTAAAAGGCGATGGAAGTTCTGGTTTGGGCATCACCGCAAAAACCGAACGCGCAATTAGACAGCAAGCTTTGGATCAGATTTTTGGAAATTTAAAACGTTCTGGAAGTGGAAATCATAAAACGAAACATGCAGGAAATGGCGACGAACATACTGGCGAATTCCGTGAATTTAATTTTGGAGATAGTTTAGAAAGAATTTCACTAACGGAAAGTCTTCGAAACGCTCAAGTTAATAACGGAGTTGAAAGTTTTATGCTGACTGAAAACGATTTGGTTGTCGAAGAAGCACAATACAAAGCGCAAATGAGTACGGTTCTAATGATTGATATCAGTCACAGTATGATTTTGTATGGCGAAGACCGAATTACGCCTGCTAAAAAAGTAGCAATGGCTTTGGCAGAATTGATCACAACAAGATATCCGAAAGATACTTTAGATATTTTAGTTTTTGGAAATGATGCTTGGACGATTCCAATCAAAGATTTGCCTTATTTGCAAGTTGGGCCTTATCATACCAATACCGTTGCTGGTTTGCAATTGGCGATGGATATTCTTCGCAGAAAGCGAAATACCAACAAACAAATTTTCATGATTACCGACGGAAAACCAAGTTGTGTACGCGAACGTGATGGTTCTTATTATATGAACAGTAACGGTCTAGATGAATATATTGTTGACAAATGTTACACGCAAGCACAACAAGCTAGAAAACTTCATATTCCGATTACGACTTTTATGATTGCTAGAGATCCATATTTACAGCGTTTTGTAAATCAGTTTACAGAAGCAAATCAAGGAAAGGCATTTTATACAGGACTGAAAGGTTTAGGCGAAATGATTTTTGAAGATTACGAAGCGAATAGGAAAAAGAGAGTTAAATAAGGTTCTAAGTTGCTAAGATTATAAGATACTAAGGTTTCTTTTGAGGATGAATAACGCAACGCTCATTTCTTTAAAAACAAAACAAATAATAAAAATTTACATTTCAATACAATGGAAATAAATACTATAAAGACATTAGGTCAATTAAAAGCCGCTGGATATAAAAGTACAAGCATAAAGGATGAATTGCGTAATAATCTTCGTGAGAAAATCAAATCGGGGAAACCTGTTTTTGAAGGCGTTCACGGATTCGAAAATACAGTAATTCCAGAAT
This sequence comes from Flavobacterium sp. B167r, assembly GCF_056824315.1. Taxonomy (NCBI): domain Bacteria; kingdom Pseudomonadati; phylum Bacteroidota; class Flavobacteriia; order Flavobacteriales; family Flavobacteriaceae; genus Flavobacterium; species Flavobacterium sp. B167r. The sequence goes on along the minus strand of NZ_CP124859.1, from coordinate 4,577,759 downwards.
TAGAACGCGCGATTTTATCTCGTCATAATATCAATTTATTAGGGCTTCGCGGACAAGCAAAAACGCGTTTGGCGCGTAAAATGATCGAATTATTAGATGAATATATTCCGTTTGTGGAAGGTTCAGAAATTAATGATGATCCTTTAAATCCGATTTCTCGTTTTGCTAAGGATTTAATTGCTGAAAAAGGTGATGAAACTCCTATTTCGTGGTTGCACAGAAATGAACGTTTCTTCGAAAAACTAGCAACACCAGACGTTACAGTTGCCGACTTAATTGGCGATATTGATCCGATTAAAGCAGCAAATTTAAAACTGTCTTATGCGGATGATCGTGTAATTCATTTCGGAATGATTCCGAGAGCGAATCGCTGTATTTTTGTAATCAACGAATTACCTGATTTACAAGCTAGAATTCAAGTTGCTTTATTCAATATTTTGCAGGAAGGCGATATTCAAATTAGAGGTTTCAAATTAAGAATGCCTCTGGATATGCAATTCGTTTTCACGGCAAATCCAGAAGATTATACCAATAGAGGAAGTATTGTAACGCCTCTTAAAGATAGAATTGGTTCTCAGATTTTAACGCATTATCCTGAAAGTATAGAAATTGCAAGAACGATTACAGAACAAGAATCTAAATTAGATCAAAATCAAACCGATGTAGTTCATGTTCCAAGTTTGGCGAGAGATATTTTAGAACAGATTAGTTTTGAAGCTCGTGAAAGCGAATATATCGACAACAAAAGTGGCGTAAGTGCGAGAATGAGTATTACGGCATTCGAAAACTTAATTAGTACTGCAGAACGTCGCGCTTTGATTTCTGGCGTTGATAAAACGACATTACGTTTGTCAGACTTTGTCGGAATTATTCCAGCGATCACAGGAAAAGTCGAATTGGTTTATGAAGGAGAGCAGGAGGGAGCCGATGTTGTAGCTGAAAGTTTAATCGGTTCTGCAATTCGAACATTGTTCCCTGAATATTTCCCAAAAATCGAAAAATTAGAAAAACCAGACGAGAAAACGCCATATTCTGATTTAGTGGAATGGTTTTTCGCGGAAAGCGGTTTCGAATTATTAGACGATGCTTCAGACAAAGAATATAAAAGTATTTTAGATGAAGTAAGTCCGCTTGACGAATTATTGAAAAAATATCAGCCTCAATTAGCAAAAGAAGATCAATATTTTATGAAGGAATTCATTCTTTGGGGATTGGTTGAATATAAAAAATTGAGCAAAGATCGTTTTGCAAAAGGAAATCAGTTTAGAGATATTTACGGAAGTTACATCAGTAAATTCTAAAATTATATTTAATAAAGTTAAACCCAATAGATTAAATTTTATTGGGTTTATTTTTAAACACATCGAAACATAGGATTTTTAGATTTGTAAAAAGGTAATTGAAAGAAACTAGTTTCTAACACATAGACTCACTACTGTTTGTCATCCTGAGCGAAGTCGAAGGACACGTTAGAAACTCTACAAAGATTAGCGAATCTATGTGTTTGAAAAAAAATAAATCTGGTCTAGCTGGTTTTTTAAAACCGGCTGGGCTTTTTTATTTTGCAATAGTTACTTTTACAGTCCAAAAATAAATTTATGTTATTCCTTATATTAAGTATTCTTTGCAGTGTTATTGTGGGCGTTATATTCAAGATTTCTAGAAAATATGATGCTAATCCGTCACAGATTATTTCATTCAATTACATTGCCGCGATTACGCTTTGTTACTTTACCTTTACGCCAGATCTTAACGCTTTAGACAATAATGCACCTTTAGAAATTTATACTTCCGTTGGGATTTTGCTTCCAATATTATTTCTTTTTTTGGCACTTTCGATAAAATATATGGGAATTGCAAAAACTGATGCAGCACAAAGATTGTCATTGTTTATTCCGATTTTGGCAGCTTGGCTATTGTTTAATGAAGGATTTAATACGTATAAAGTTATTGGAGTTTTGGTTGGTTTTGCGGCACTTTTATTCATCTTAAAAAAGCCATCAGACAATACAGAAAACAAATGGATTTATCCAGCAGCAGTTTTACTTGGTTTTGGAGTTGTCGATATTCTTTTTAAGAAAATTGCCTTATATACGGTTGTTCCTTACACCACATCTTTATTTTTTGTCTTTCTAATTGCTTTTGCGGTTTCTATTCTTATTGTCATATATAAGTTGTTTATAGCGAAAGAAAATTTTGTTTTAAAAAGCATTCCTTTCGGAATATTGGTTGGAATTTTCAATTTCGGAAATATATTATTCTATTTGAAAGCTCATAAAGCATTCGCAGAAAATCCATCAACCGTTTTTGCAGGAATGAATATGGGCGTAATTATTTTAGGAACTCTTATCGGAGCTTTTTTCTTCAAAGAAAAACTATCCAAAATCAATATCTTAGGATTGTTTTTGGCTTTGATTGCTGTTGTTTTTATAGTTTTTTCGCAATTAAAGTAATTTTTTTTAGCATTTAATCCTTTAGTTTACAGGTGTTTTAGTGGTTGATTGTGTTTTTATTTAAAATAAACTCGACTAATTCTATAGAATTTATAAATATAATTTTGTAGATTTGTCTCAACAATGAAAAACTATAGCCGAAATATTATGACGTCTTTCAATTGCAGCTTTGCGATGTGCTGCGTAATGAATCACGTTTTGAAATGGCGTTAATAGAGAAAGTACTTGTTAGTTATTTTTTTTTTTAGCCTTTCATTGCACCATGAAAGGCTTTTTTTTGAATCGTTAAAAAATCTAGATATGAGAACCAACAGAAATATGAAAATTTTGATGCGCAGCTGCTTAATCAAAATTCCGTGTTGCAACTAAATTGAAGAATAAAGAGAAAATATCTTCAAAAAAATGAAGATCATTAAAACATAAAAAGATAACCCAAACCAAAAAACTATATACTATGAGCTCAGAAATTATAAAACATAATCCGTTTCAATCGATGATTGATCGTTTTAATATCGCCGCAGATATTTTAAATTTAGATGATTCTATCAGACAAAAATTGCAGCGCCCTGAAAAACAAATCACAGTAAATTTTTCTATTACTTTAGATAACGGAAACGTTCAGAATTTCGAAGGATACCGCGTAATTCACAATACTGCTTTAGGACCTTCAAAAGGTGGAATCCGTTACGATACAGCTGTAAATCTGGATGAAGTCAAAGCACTTGCCGCCTGGATGACCTGGAAATCTGCTGTAACTGGAATTCCATTTGGAGGAGCAAAAGGCGGCATTATTTGCGATCCGAGAAACCATTCTAAAACGGAATTAGAAAAAATTACAAGAGCGTACACTAAAACTTTAGCTGATATTTTCGGACCAGAAAAAGATGTTCCAGCACCAGATATGGGAACAGGCCCAGACGAAATGGGATGGCTAATGGATGAATTTTCATTAGTGCACGGAAGACCAATTCATGCCGTGGTTACAGGAAAACATCTTCATTCTGGAGGATCTTTAGGCAGAGTAGAAGCGACGGGAAGAGGTGTGAGCATTATTACGCTTTTGGCACTTCAGAAATTGAAAATCAGACCAGCAAGAGCTACAGCAGCAATTCAAGGATTTGGAAATGTGGGATTGCATTCTGCTTTATTCCTTCATGAAAAAGGAGTGAAAATTGTAGCAGTGAGCGATGTTTCAGAGGCATTTTACAATCCGAACGGAATCAATATTCCGGAACTGATTTTATATTATAATTTGAATAACAAAACTATAAAAGGCTATCCAAATTCTGTTGCAATAAAACATGAAGATTTATTGCTTTTGGATGTTGATGTTTTGATTCCGGCTGCAAAAGAAGATGTGATTACACAGAAAAATGCGAACGACATTCAGGCAAGAATTATTATTGAAGCAGCAAACGGACCAGTTTCTTCAGATGCAGATCAGATTTTACATGATAAAAATATATTAGTTGTTCCTGATATTTTGGCCAATGCGGGCGGTGTTACCGTTTCTTATTTCGAATGGCTTCAGAATTCGCTTTTGGAATCTTGGAGAATTCACCAGATTAACAAACGTCTGGAAGATATTTTAGAGAAAGGTTTTGATACTGTTTTTAGAGTTGCAGTAAAACACGATGTAACGCCTCGTATTGCTGCTTATATTATTGCTTTGAAAAAAGTAGCCGAAACACAGTCGGTTAAAGAAGTGGCGTTGGAAGCTCCTTTGTTTAAGCAGAATTAAAATCAGGTTTACTTCGTAAAAGATCATTTTCGTTGATTACGTTTTTTGTCTCTCGCAAAAGAACGTAATTGATGGAAGTGTCTTTTCCGTTTGAACTTTTAAATATAATTTTTAGAATCGAAAAGTATCATACAAAATGAAAAACATCAATTTTCTAGCATTTGCCATGCCGGCCTTTTTTCTTTTTTTGTTTTTGGAATATAAGCTTGCTCAGCGCAGAAAAAGGCCTGAAATTTTTAATTATGAAAGTTCTGTTTCCAATATTTCCATCGGAATTGCAGAGCGTTTGATTAACTTATTTGTTGCTGCGAGTTTTTACCAATTGTATTATTTGATTTATGATGATTATAGAATATTCGAGATTCCGAGTAATGCTTTAGTTTGGTTTGCCTTAATTCTTGCGACCGATTTTGTCTGGTATTGGTACCATCGTTTAGGCCACGAAGTCAATTTTTTCTGGGCAGCACATATTGTACATCATCATAGTGAGGAATTTAATTTTACAGCTGCAGCCAGAATTACTACTTTTCAAGCCGTTATTCGAACGGGATTTTGGTGTATTTTGCCTTTTGTTGGTTTTCATCCGAGTATGGTGATTACGATGCTGATCGTTCACGGCGCTTATTCATTTTTTACGCATACACAGCTTATCGGTAAAATAAAATGGTTAGAATATGTTTTTGTAACGCCTTCTGTTCACGGAGTTCATCATGCTTCTGACGAAAAATATTTGGATAAAAATTACGGTGATATGTTCACTTTTTGGGATCGTCTTTTTGGAACTTTCCAAACTGAAGAAGAAAAACCAAAATACGGATTAACGCATCCGCTAAAAAGTTATAGTTTCTTGTGGCAGCATTTTCATTATTACTTCGAAATCTACGAATTATGGAAACGCTCGAGCGGATTCAAAGCAAGATGGAGCGCAGTTTTCGGAAGCCCAGCCGATATGGATCAAGATATTCGTCCGATTCTTGAAAAGCGTTTTCTGCAGGATAAAGCGGCGCCGAATCAACGACTTCGATTTAAAAATTACCTTTATATACAATTAGGAATCTGTACGCTTATTTTAACCGTTTTTACCTATTATTTCGATTATTTAGAAAGCTACGACAAGATATTTGTGCTTTCGCTAGTTATTCTAACTTTAATCAATTGCGGTGCTTTACTAGAACAGCGCAAATGGATTTACTATTTAGAATATGCTCGTCTCGCCTTGATTTCGACTTATTTTTTATACGAAGAAGATTTGCTAATATTTTTCTTTGTTCCAATTGCAATTATGATTTTTGTGGAGCAGTTGTTTTCGTTGAGTAAAATTTATCAGAATACTATTTTGCAGTTGGAAGTAACTGAATAATGAAAGATAGCCACGAATTCACGAATTTTTATTTAAAAAGGATACGTGAAATTTGTACGCGATAAATTGCACGAATTGATTAGAAAAAGAAAATTCGTGAATTCGTGGCGAAAAAAAAATTAAATCGTTTTGATTTCCATAATTTTCTGTTCAAAAGTATCTTTAAAATCTGATTTACTTTTAATTCTGGTTTTGTACGTATAAATTGTAGCTACAGAAAGTTCGAGAAATTCTGCCATTTGACTGCTGTCTTGAATTCCTAATCGATACAAAGCAAAAATTCGCAATTCTGTATTTAAAAGCTCGCCTTTTTTGACAATGCATTTATGATCATTTGGGAATAAATTATTGAAATCCGTTACAAATGTTGGAAACAGTTTCAAGAAAATTTCATCAAATTGATGAAAAAGATTTTCTCGTTCTTCTTTTACATTATAACGTTTTAAACTCGCAATAACTTCATCGGTTTTTTTGGTGATGATTTTGTGCAAAGTACTTTTCTGTATATGATCTATTTTATTAATGAACGCTGAAGTTGCTTTAATAAAATACGTAATATATTCTTCTTTAATTGCATTGGCTTCGCTCAAACTCACATTCATTTCCTTCAATTGCAAGTACGAATCGGCCATGATTTTTCTGGCTTTATTTTTTTCTTTTAATTGTTTGAAAATGATTCCGAGGAAAACGAAAATAATAACCGTAAGAATCGTCAACAGAATAATGATTTTCTCTAGTTTATCATTTTTATCTTTTACATTATTCAGTTGCGCTTTTTCGATAATAGGAAGAATCGACGAAATTTCAATTTTGCGATGTCTTGCATTGTAAAAAGTCGCATCATCCATGGCAATGTTGATGTATTCGTTGGCTTTATCCAAATATCCCATTTTAAAGAGTTCGTTGGCTAAATTTCGAAGCGCAACGGTTTCTTTGGTTGCATTTTTAACATCGGCAATTGCGGCCAGTGCCAAATACTGAATGGCTTTTTTGGTGTAACCTCGTTCCGAATAAATATAACCAAGGCTCGAAGTTGCGATTCCATAATAATCAGGAGGCAGCTTGTAGTTGTTAATCCAATAACTGAAAGCAAATTCGGCACCACGCCAATCTTGCTGTTTCAAGCGTTTTAAACTTTCTGCTGCCCAATATTCATTTGTATTCGTTTCGATTAATTCTAATGCTTTTTTCAGAAAATAATTTCCCTGCTGTATGTAATGGATATTAAACCGTTTATCGCTGCTATAATCTGCTAAATCGTAATAAGCACGGGCTTTGATGCTATAGTATTCAAATCCATTTTTGATATCCAATTTGCTTTCATCAATCACATTTAAAGTATCAATTGCTTCTTTAAAAAGTCCAGAAGAAAGCAGAACAAAACCTTCTTTTATTCGGCTTTTAGATAAATATTTCGGGTTTTTTAAAGCTTTTGCCTTGATTTTTGCTTCATCTAAATAATAATATGCCGAATCGTACTTAAACGATTTGTATTCATCAAACAATAACATATAGCAATTGTAGAGCTCTTCATTATTTTGATTGAGCGTAAACTTGGATACATTTTTCTTTAAAGCTTCTATTTTTCGATATTTCTGTTTCAGGTAAACCTCTTTTTTTAAGAGAACCTGATCTAATTCTTCTAAATAAGGATTAGTCTCTTTTGCAATAAGAGAAAAACCTCCTAAGAAGAAAAGCAGCATTAATATTCTTCGCATGATTTTGTTTTGGTTTAGGGAAAAGGTTGGTTGATTGATAGTTAATTAATTCGATTTAAAATTAAGAATAAGTTTGAGATTAAGCTAAATCTGTTTTTATCGGACTATGGTAAATAGTTTAATAGCATCGCTTTTGAAGGGGATTTTCGGAGTAAAAATAAGCGACAAATGTTAAAACAGTTGATTTGTTTGCAATTATACAATAAAAACCACTTATATATATGTATAATGAAAAAATTATACTGATTATTTTACATATTGTCATTTTTACCATTTGAAAATCGGCATTTTTTATCTCAACAGCATCTTGATTTTTTACTTATAAATAAAAATATAAAAGACTGATTAATAGTTATTTGTGTTTGATTGTATTCAAATTTTATCTTGATTTTTCTCAGATTTTTTTTTTCGGATTTATTTAACGTCTAGTTTCGCTATATCCTTTTGAAGGGGATAACAAACTAACGAAAACCAAAAATTTATGAAATGTAAAAGTCTTTATTGGCTAGCTTTTTTGATGTGTTTTTTTGCTATTGGATGCGATAACACAGATGACGGAAGCTACGTAGAACCGATTACCCTTTATGAAAAAGTAAATGGAAATTGGGGATTAACAAATCTGAAAATGGTTGATGAAGTTGCGAAAGCAAATAAGATCGAACCAAACGAAGAAAACTTGAGTACTTATTTTAACTACGAAGATTTCAAAATCAAATTTAATGTAGACGAGAATAACAATCCTACAAGTTATGAAGTGACAGGAGATGTTCCTCCGTTATTTGCTCCTAAGGGATATTGGGCGCTTAGCGCAGATTTTCAGCAGTCCAATGGTGTTGGAACAAAAATCTATTTGTACAGCGATGCTCAGAAAACGCAAAAAACAGATGAACTTAGATTTATTTCAGTTCCAGGTAAAAGCAAAGAAATGCAGATTCAATTGGCGCATTCTTCTGGTGGTGTAGATTTCGTGTCTTATGTGTTTAAATTAAATGCTATTAATTAAAAAGTAATATGAAAAAGTTTATATATACAATTTTACTTGCCTTGTTGATGGCTCCAAATTTTATTCATGCACAGGAAGCTGCTGGATCTGTGGGACCAATGTCATCATTTCCTGTTGTTTACAAATATGATGAACAAGTTACTTGGTATTTTGATATGTCGGCATCGACATTTGCTGAAACAGAAGATTTATATATCTGGATCTGGTCTCCATCTGAACCAGATGCTGGAAACTGGGAAAACTCATCAGATTTTGCAAAACTGAAATATGAAGGAAATAAAATCTGGAGTTTTACATTGACTCCAACACTTTATTTTTCTAAAACTCCAGAGCAAATTGCAGCGAGTGACGGATTCTGGTTTCGTTTAAAAAACAAAAACGGATCTAAACAAAGTGAAGTTGCCAATATGGCTTACACTGATTTTTCGTCGTTTTATACGGCAAATGAGTTAATTAGATCTTATCCCTCAAAACCTTTAATTGATAAACCGGTAAGTATTTTATTCAATTCTAATTTGAAAGATGGTTTTGCTGGTGTTCCAAGCGTTCATTTTCATAGCGGATTGAACGATTGGGCAGTTTTACAAGAATACCAAGCTTGGATTCCAGAAGTGTCTGAGAAAACAAAATTAAAAGATCTTGGAAACGGTTTTTACAGAATGGATTTGATTCCGCAGCAATACTACAATACAGAACCAGATTTTGTTATGGAAAATATTACTTTCCTGATGGTTGCGAAAGATTGGACAGCAACTTCTGGCGATCAGGTTATTTATGCAGGAGAATTTATTCCGCCACCGCCACCAAGTTTTGCTTTCTTTCCATCACAAATCAGTCAGAAAGATTTTCTTGGAATGTCAAGAAAAAATAACGAAGCAGGTGTAAACAAATTAATCTACACGATTACAGCTGGACCAAAAACAATTTCTGGTGAGTTTACTGGAGGAACTGCAGAAATTAAAGGTTTTGTCAATCTGGTTTCAGAACTAAATGGAGTTCCGAGTTTAAGTGAAATTCATGTTTTGGTAAAAGACAATAAAGACAAAACGATTTCGGATACGACGATTCCGCTAAAAACTTTAGATAAATAATCACTATTAAATTAAAACACCAATTCTAATGAATAGTAAAAATACAAAAAGCGTCCTGCATCAAATGTGGACTGCTAAGGCAGCGGTATTGATGATTTTTATGCTTTTTCTTTCTGCCAATTCTTTCGCGCAGACGAAAAAGATATCGGGAACTGTTTATGACAATATAGGGAATGTATTGCCAGGAGCTTCTATCATTGAAGTAGGAACTAAAAACGGAACGACAACAGATTTTGATGGTAAGTTTAGCCTTCAGGTAGCTGTAGGAAGTGCAATCGAAATTTCGTTTATCGGATCGACAACGCAGAAAGTTCAGATTACCGGAAATACTTCTCATTACGAAATTACTTTGCAAAATGACGGATATGCATTGGCAGAAGTTCAGGTAGTTTCTGTGGGTTACGGAAAAGTAAAAAAATCAGATTTGACTGGAGCAATTTCTACAGTTGGAGCAGATGATTTAGTAAAAGGAACTATTTCTTCCACAGAGCAGGTTTTGCAAGGAAAAGTAGCAGGATTGAATATTATTCGTCCTTCTGGAGATCCTGCAGCGGGTTCTACAATTCGTCTTCGTGGAGGAACTTCTTTAACAGCAAGCAATAGTCCGTTAATTGTTGTAGATGGTATTGCAGGAGTTGATATTAATGTGGTTCAGCCTTCAGATATTAAATCGGTTGATGTTCTTAAAGATGCTTCGGCAACAGCAATTTACGGTTCTCGCGGAGCAAATGGAGTAATCATGATTACAACAAAATCGGGAACAAAAGGCGTTTCTGTTGTTTACAACGGACAAACTAGTTTTGGTTTTGTTAATGATAATTTAGATCTTCTTTCAGCAAACCAATGGAGAGGATATGTACGCCAAAATCAAATTGCAGATGCGGTTGATTATGGAGCAAATACCAACTGGCAGAAAGCAATCGAACAAACGGCAATTTCTCAATCTCACACTTTGAGCATCAATTCGGGTAAAGCAGACAGTGGTTTTAGAACTTCACTTTCTTACTTAAACAATGAAGGAGTTATTAAAAAATCTGGTTTAGAAAGATTAAGCGGAAATGTTAGCGCTTACCAATTTCTTGGAGACAATAAAGAGGTGAAATTTGATATGGGATTATTTGCAAACATTGACAAATGGCATCCAATTGATTACAGAATTTTTGAAAGAGCTTACAATTTAAATCCAACGATTCCAGTTTACGATTCCAACGGAAATTTTAGTGTTGTAACGGGAAATATTTACGAAAATCCAGTTGAGATTTTAACGAATAGAACATTCGATAACGAAAGACACAGACTTTTGGGATACTTTAAAACAGATGTAAAATTCTTGAATGACTTTACGGCTACAGCAAATATTTCGTTAGAACATAATGCAGTAAAAGCGGGAACTTACAAGCCATCTTACGCGGTTATGGAAGGGCAGACTGAAGGCGGTTTTGCACAAAGAACTTATGCAGAATATACAAATGCGCAAGGGGAACTGTACGTAAATTACAGCAAAGTTATAGACAAACACAACATCGGAGCTTTGGCGGGGTATTCTTACCTTGAAAACATTTACGAAGGTTTTGGAGCGCAAAGAGGCGGTTTTGTAACAGATGCTTTCAGTTATAATAATTTAGGTGCTGGTTACAACTATCGTTTAAATGATGTGTATTCATATAAAGGAAAATCAAATTTAGTGTCTTTTTACGCTCGTGCGAATTACGGCTACGATGGCAAATATTTATTGACTGCAACAGTAAGACGCGACGGATCTAGCCGTTTTGGAGAAAATAATAAGTGGGGAACTTTCCCATCTGCTTCTGCGGCTTGGAGAATTTCTAACGAAGAATTTATGGAATCTTCAAAAGGCTGGTTGGATAATTTAAAACTGAGAGTGGGTTACGGAGTTACAGGAAATCAAGATGGAATTGGCGAATATAAATCGCTTTCTATTTTAGGAGTTGGAAGCGACAGTTACTACGATCCAGTTACCAAAACGTGGAGTTTGGCTTATTCTCCAAAACAAAACCCAAATCCTGATTTGAAATGGGAATCTACAGAACAAATTAACGTTGGTTTTGATTTCGGACTTTTCAATAGAATTACAGGATCTTTTGAATATTATTCTAAAACGACAAAAGATTTATTATATACTTATGAAGTGCCTCAGCCTCCATATTTAGTAGGAACAATGCTTGCGAATGTTGGTGAAATGTCAAATAAAGGAGTTGAGTTAACTTTAAACGCTGATATTATTAAAGGGGAAAAATTCAATTGGAATGCGAATTTGACTCTTGGACATAACGTTCAGAAAATCGAGAAACTTTCAAATCCGACTTATAAAACAGATGTTATCTACAGCGGATCTCTTCATGGTTTAGCAGGTATGTCGGGACAATATTCTCAAATTATTGCTGAAGGATATCCTGTTGGAACTTTCTGGGGATTCAAAAATGCTGGTTTAGATGCTGATGGAAAAATTCAATATTATAATGCAGCAGGACAAGTAGTTGCTGAAAATGCATTGATTGATGATGATAAAACAGATTTAGGAAACATTCAGCCAGATTTGACTTTGGGTATCGGTATGAATTTTACTTACGGAAATTTTGATCTTGGAGTTTCTGGATACGGAATGTTTGGACAAAAGGCTTTAAATGCTACAAACATGATGTTGAACGATCCAAACAGATTACCCGCTTTTAATGTGCCAGATTCTTTCTTAAGCAGCGGTATTACTTCGGCTCCAAAGTATTCAGATTATTGGATCGAAGATGCTTCTTTCTTCAGACTTCAAACCTTATCTCTTGGTTATACTTTACCATTGAAATACAAAAAATCTAAAGTGAGAATGTATGTAATGGGAGAAAACTTATTTGTAATTACAGGTTACAAAGGTGTAGATCCAGAGATTGGTTTAAATGCTCAGGACGGAATAAACCAAACTGGAAAAATGGATCAAACTGGTTTGGCAGCTCCTGGAATTGACAGATACAACAATTATCCTCGACCAACTACAATTTCTGTTGGATTAAATTTTACGCTGAATAACTAAGCGAATTGATAACCATAAAATATTAACAATGAAAATCAAAATAACAGCAGCAATACTTTTAAGCATGCTTTTTACGGTATCATGTACTGATTTGAACGAGCAGTTGTATGATCAGGTAGAAGATGGAAATTTCGGAAATACATCCAAAGAAATCGATGCGCTGGTAGGTGGAGCTTATTCTTCGTTAAGAGGATTCTCTGATGCAATCTCAAATAATTTCCCGACTTGCGAATATGTTTTCTTTTTGAATGAAGTAGTTTCAGATGAAGCTACAATTCCGACAAGAGGTACAAACTGGTACGATGGCGGGCAATATCAAGATGCTCAAAAACATACTTGGAAATCAGATAACAGAATGATTCTTTCGGCTTGGCGTTACAATTACACTGGAATTGCTAAGATCAACGCAATCATTTATCAGATCAATAAATCATCTCTTAGCGAAAAATCAAAAGAGCCAATTTTTGCAGAATTAAAAGCGCTTAGAGCGTATTACTACTACAATCTTTTAGATTTATTCGGAAATGTGCCAATTGTAACCAATTTTGAAGATACAGATCTTCCAAGTAATTCGACAAGAAAACAAGTTTACGATTTTGTTGAAAAAGAATTGACAGATGCTCTTCCATATTTAAATCCAAATCCGGTGTATTCTAAATTAACTAGAAATGTAGCATATTCTATTTTGGCTAGATTATATCTTAATTCGGAAGCATTTATTGGGCAGGCGCGTTGGCAAGATTGCATCGACATGTGCCAGAAAGTTACAGGATACAGTTTGACACCAGATTTCTTTGCCAATTTTGTGACTGAAAATCAGATTTCTCCTGAAATTATTTTTGCTATTCCTTACGATTCAAAAGCAGGAACAGTTGGGAATTATATGAACTCAATGTCTGCACATTACAATCAAAAATTAGCGATTTCTGCAATTCCAAACAATTACCCTTGGAGCGCAAACGGAATGTGCGCACAACCTGGAGTTTATTCTGCTTTTGGAGATACAGACAAGAGAAAAAAATGTATGCTTCAGGGCGATCAGATCAATCTTGCAACAGGAACTGTGATTATGATGGACAACGGAGAACCACTTACTTATACGGAAAACTTAACTAGTCTGGAAGATGCAAAAGAGAATGAAGGAGTTCGTTTGTCTAAATACGAAATGAAAGCAGGAGAACAATGGGAACGTGATCACGATTTTGTTTTAATCCGTTACTCTGAAATCTTGATGATGCAGGCAGAATGCTACGTTCGTTTAGGCGCGCCAGATTTAGCAAGACCATTTGTACAGCAAGTAGCGTCTCGCGCAGGCGAAGAATTGCCAGCAACAATTGATCTTCCGTTCATAGATCAAGAATTGTTGAAAGAATTTACATTCGAAGGAAGAAGAAGAACAGACAACATTCGTTTCGGAACATTCTTCGAGCCATGGTGGTCAAAAGGAGCAACGGAGAAATACAGAGCGATTTTCCCAATTCCAAGTACTGTTTTAACTACAAATAAAAACCTTAAACAAAATCCTGGGTATCCAAATTAGGGTACTAGAATGTCAGTCTTCCATGTTGGTTAGTCGTGGAAGGCTGACATGTTTTTAAAGATTTACAGTTTTTTAGCTAAACATTAAAGTGATTTTGTTGCACGCAGATTCAGCAGATTATTGCAGATTGAAACAGATTTTATTAAAGCAAATAATATTAATCCTTATTGATCTGCTAAAATCTTTTTTAAATCTGCGTGAAACAAATCTTTTAATTCTTTAATCAGTGAGAAAAAATAATACATCAATATGAAAAGATATATCACATCGTTGGTTTTTGGTTTGATGAGCATTGCGATGGTTGCTGGCTGCAGCAGCGATGACAAAGGCTCAGACAAACCGGTAGAACCAGAAAAAACAGAACCTGTTGCGATTGAGAAAACCAACAGCACCAAAATTTATATGCACTACATGCCGTGGTTTGAAACCAACGAAAGCAGTGCCGATAAAAAATGGGGATATCATTGGACAATGGCAAACAAAAATCCGAATAACGTAGGAGCAAACGGCCGTAAAGAAATTGCATCATACTATTATCCGCTGATTGGGCCTTATCACTCAGGCGATAAAAATGTGATCGAAAATCATTTACTGTTGATGAAATATTCAGGAATTGACGGAATTCTGATTGATTGGTACGGCACTTACGATGTAAACGATTATGCAATGGTCAAAGAAAATACAGATCAGTTAATCGAAATGCTCGATAAAGTTGGTTTAGAATATGCGATTGTGTACGAAGACCGATTTCTGACAAATGTTGTTAATGCAGGAAAAGCAATTTCGGTAACCGGCGCTGCAAAAACAGATTTGGCTTATGTAGAGAAGAATTATTTTTATGATGCAAATTACATCAAAATTAATGGTAAACCGCTGTTAATGAATTTTGGACCAATTGTACTTAAGACCCCAGCTGAATGGACAAATGTCTTTAATACTTTAACAGCAAAACCGACTTTCCTAACACTTTGGGATCATTCTTCAATGGCAGGAGAAAATGCTTCTGGCGAATATGCTTGGGTGTACAAAGACAATAGTTACCTAACTAATTTCTATACCAATACCAAACCAAAATTGGGTGTTGCTATGGGGAGCGCTTATCCTGGTTTCAAAGATTTTTATGCTGAAGGCGGAGGCGGTGCAGCAATCGCATGGACGATTGAACACAACAACGGAGCGACATTGGACGAGACTTTAGCTTTAGCTAAAAATGCAAACATCAACTACCTGCAGCTGATTACATGGAATGATTTCGGAGAAGGAACCATGATTGAACCGACAGTTGAATTTGGATATTCTTTCATTGAAAAAATAAAAGCTTTTGCTGGAGTAAAAAATACAGAAAGTGTATTTCCAGATATCAGCAAATTGTATGATTTACGCGTACAGAAAAAAGGAAATGTCGAAGCCCAGAAAAAACTCGATGAGGCGTTTAATTATTTTGTTTCAATGCAGCCTGCAAAAGCAAAACAAACATTAAGCGAAATAAAATAGAGCTGTAATTAATACAATATAAATAATGAAAAACAGAAAATATAGATACTGTCTAATCGCCTTTGCCTCGATGCTCGTTATGGCTTGCAGTACTAAAAAAACGTATAAAATCAGTTCTCCGGAAAAGATTTCTGAATTAACTTTTGAACTAACACCTTCTGGACAGCCTCAATATAGTTTTTCTTCTAACGGAAAATCGGTTATTGAACCTTCACTTATGGGATTTGAATTTCAAGGTTTAGCAAAAATGACCGACGGTTTCGAAGTGGTTTCAACAGAAGAAAAATCAGCAGATGAAACTTGGGAACAGCCTTGGGGCGAATTCAAAAAAGTGAGAGATCATCATAACGAACTGATTGTTCATTTAAAAGAAGCAAAAGGCGAGGAGCGTTTGGTCGATATCATCTTTAGAGTTTTTGATGACGGAGTTGGATTTCGTTATGAATTTCCGAAACAGCCACATTTAGGAAAAGTCAAAATTTCTAATGAAGTAACGCAATTTACTTTTAAAGATAATAATGAAGTTTGGTGGATTCCAGTTCACCGTGAAAATAGTTATTACGAAAGTGAATATCGTAAAACCTTAATGAGTAAAACAGACACGATTAACACGCCTGCAACTTTTGAAACTAAAGATAAATTGTACGTTGCGATTCACGAAGCCAACCTAACAGATTTTGCTTCAATGACGCTTTTAAAAACAAAAGACAAACAATATAAAAGTGATTTAGTGCCGTGGGCTGATGGCGTAAAAGTATATGCAGAAACTCCTTTTAAAACGCCTTGGAGAACTATTGTTGTAGGTAAAACTCCAGGTGATGTGGCAACTTCGACCATTATGCTAAATCTAAACGAACCATCGAAAATTGAAGATTTATCTTGGATCACACCTTCAAAATATATCGGAATTTGGTGGGGAATGCATTTAGAAAAATACACTTGGGGACAAGGCTTAAAACATGGCGCTACAACTAAAAATACAAAAGAATACATTGATTTTGCTGCGAAAAATAATTTTGACGGAGTTTTGGTCGAAGGCTGGAATGAAGGCTGGGATGGAGATTGGACAGCAGACGGATCTGCGTTTAGCTTTGTAAAAGCCTATCCAGATTTTAATTTAGAAGAAATCACAAAATATGCAGCTATGAAAAATGTTCGTTTAATTGGACATCATGAAACAGCTGGAGCAACCAAAAATTATGAAAACCAATTGGAAGAGGCTTTCAAACTCTATCAGAAAATGGGAGTAAATTCGGTTAAAACAGGTTATGTCAATAAATTTTTGGATAAAAAAGAATGGCATGATAGTCAATACGGAGCTCGTCATTACAGAAAAGTAATTGAAATGGCTGCTAAATACCATATCATGATTGATAACCACGAACCAATGAAAGGAACTGGTTTACAGCGTACTTATCCGAACTTTATGTCACAAGAAGGCGGACGCGGACAAGAATATAATGCATGGTCTGTAGATGGCGGAAATACGCCAGAGCATTTAACGACTTTGCCTTTTACAAGAATGCTTTCAGGACCTTTTGATTACACACCTGGTAATTTCAATTTTGACTATAAAACACCTTCTGGAGCAAAAGTGCAAACGACTTTGGCGAATCAGTTGGCATTGTATGTGATCATTTTCAGTCCGTTGCAAATGGCTTCAGATTTACCTGAAAATTATGAAGGAAAGCCAGAGTTTCAATTCATAAAAGATGTGCCTTGCACTTGGTCAGACACCAAAGTTTTAGATTCTAAAATTGGAGAATACACCACAATTGCCCGTAAAGATTGGGATGAGAAAAATTGGTACTTGGGTTCGATTACCAATAGAAATGCAAGAGATTTAAAAGTAGCACTTTCGTTTTTAGACAAAGATAAAGAATACGAAGCTCAAATCTACGAAGACGGACCAGGGGCAAATTATAAAACAAATCCATATCCAGTTACAATCTCTAAACAAAAAGTAAATAGCAAAACGATATTAGATATCAAATTAGCAGCTGGCGGAGGAACAGCAGTGAAATTCACACCAATTGAAAAATAGTTTTTTAAGGTTCTAAGTTTCTAAGATGCTGAGGTTCTAAAGTTTTTTAGATTCTAGTTTATAAAGTTTTATTTTGAGTTAAGTAAGTTTAAGTTTGGTGACAAACCCGATAGCTGAGAAGTTATGGGGTTTGTTTTTTTATTTAGCATGTTGCTTTTACCGCAAAAAGCGTAAAGAATTACGCAAGGCCGCTAAGTTTTTTTGAGTCATTTAAAAAAATAAGTTCGCAAAGCTTTATCTACACAAAGCTTTGCGAACTTATTTTTTAGGCTATATTTAGAATGCTTAATAAAAATATCTTTGCGTTCTTAGCGGTAAAAAAACTTAGAATCTTAGCATCTCAGCATCTCAGCAACTTAGTAACTTGGAACCTTTATTTAGTAACCTTAACATGCTTTCCAAAAGTATAGACTGCAGTTAATGTTGGTCCGTTGTAACCCCATTTTAGGAAACCGTTTAAACGCTCCTGAACTGTATCTACTCTAAAATTCAATCCAGTATAACCCGCTGTAAGACTAAAGTTTTGATGAACATTATATAAAACAGACAAACCATAACTTATAATTCGGCCATCGGTTTCATCAATTTGTACGGCAAGATAATTTACGTTAGCATATAAACCCCAGCGTTTTCCCAGAACAAATTCACCCCAAATTCCAACATCTGGCAGCGGAGCAGTAAAGTCAAAACTATCATGCTTTTCTATGCTTTGTGTGTTAGCTTCTAATTGCAAGCCTAAATCTGCGAAGAGCACATGGGCTCCGACCAATAAACCAGCTTGATACTTTGGTTTAGAAAGAATGGCGTAGCCATAAGCAACTCTCATAATCTGAACATTAAAAGTACCTCGTACTCTTCCATTTACTTCATAGGTATTGTCTCCAAAGTTGATATCTCTTTGAAGCGTTTTGGTTGCAGTTCTATCTAATACAAAATATTCAAAACCCAATCTTGATCTCTTAGATATTCTCCAGTCAAATGTTCCTAAAAAAGACGCAGATGATTTAGAAAAACCTAAATCACTTTCAAGATCAATTTCAGTTCCTACATTTCCGTTGTTGCCTTCAACTTTAACGATGGTATTATTTACAGGAAAAAAACCTCCGGCAGAAACTTTAAATCGTCTATTATGCCAAGGAAGATCTTCTAAGCTAGTATCTTGAAAATCTTTGTTTTCGATTTTTAAGTTTGCTGTTAAATCTTCATTATTAGTGGTTTCAGCAACAGTTTGAGCGTTTAGCGGAATCCAAAGGAGCATCATTACCAAAAAAATAAATAATTGTTTCATCAGAGTAGTTTTTAAGTTTTTATTAGGTAATATTTAACAATTAAAGTTAGTAAAAATAATCGTTCATTTTTGTTTTTGAAGTTGAAATATTTTTGTGAATCAATTGTATATCAGTAAAATAAGGATTTTATTTAAAAATGGTTGACATGTCAATATTTTTCGTAATTTTGCATCATGGAAAATAAACATACAGATAAGGAAGGTTTTTCAAATTTTTGGAAAGAAGAAATATCAGAAAGTTTCTTCTTTCAGATTCACCGTATAAAAAGAGCCATTTTTAGAAGAACAAATGCGCTAATGAATGAAGCAGGAATCACATTGCAGTTGGAACAATTGCCATTGCTAATGATTTTGCATCATAAAAGTCTTTCGCAAAGAGAATTGTCAGACAAAACAATGCGTGATAAATCATCTATTTTGAGAAGTATTTCTGCACTTGAAAAAAAGAAACTGGTTGAGGTTGTAAAAGATAAAATGGACAAACGTAAAAATATTGTAAGTCTTACAGATGAAGGCGTTACGCTGGCAAAAAACATTCGTTACCTAATGAAAAGGGCAGAAGAGGAAGTAATGTCTGTTTTTTCTCCAAAAGAAAGAGTTGAAGCGTTGAACACAATAAAACTGTATGCAGACAAATTAGAAACCCTTTAATTTTTTTTAAACTTTAAAAGTTGACATGTCAACTTATTTTTAAATAATTATTTTGAATAAATGAAAAAAAATGAATTGTTAGAAGGGCCAATCCTTTCTTCTTTATTAAAATTAGCAGTTCCGATTATGATTGCTAATTTACTGCAAGCCGCATATCAGTTGGTTGATGCTTTTTGGGTAGGACGTTTAGGTGGCGATGCCGTTGCCGCGGTTTCAATAAGTACGCCAGTAATATTTTTAACCATTGCTTTAGGAACCGGATTAGCGATAGCAGGTTCTATTTTGATTGCACAATATTTTGGTGCAGGAAACCAGAAAATGGTCAATCATGTGGCAGCGCAGACTTTGTCGATGGTGATAATAGTTTCTGTTTTTTTATCGATTATAGGATATTTTTTAAGTCCGTATTTTTTATATCTGCTAAAGGTAGAGCCAGCGGTTTATGTTGATGCATTAGGATTTATGCGTGTCGCCTTTGTCGGTTTGGTTTTTAGTTTCGGATTTATGATTTTCCAGTCGATTATGCGTGGAGTCGGGCGTGTGACATTGCCGGTTTACATTGTTTTAGGAACTGTGATTTTGAATTTTGCTCTTGATCCGCTGTTTATTTACGGATGGAATTTTATTCCTGCAATGGGCGTAAAAGGTGCGGCTTTAGCAACTTTATTTACACAACTTCTGGCTATTATGATTGGTTTCGCAATTTTGTTTAGAGGAAAACACGGAATCCATCTTCGCATTTCGGATTTTAAACCTGATTACCAACACATAAAAAGAGCTTTTGAAATTGGATTTCCTTCTTCAATCGAACAATCTATGCGCGCTTTAGGAATGATGGCCATCACATTTTTGATCGTTCGTTTTGGAACTCTAACGGTAGCATCTTATGGAGCAGGTTCCAATTTGATTCAGCTGATTTTAATTCCTGCTTTAGGATTATCAATGGCGATAGCGACTCTTGTCGGACAAAATATTGGTGCAGGAAATATAGAACGCGCAGGAGAAATCTCAAAACTCGGCGCTTATTTAGGTTTCGGATTATTGACGGGTCTTGGAATTATCGCTTTTATTTTTGCGCCGTATTTAATCGCATTTTTTGTTCCTAATGATCAAGCGGTTATTAAAGGAGGAACAGAATTGTTGAGAATTACTTGTCTTTCATGGGGATTTTTAGGTTTACAGCTTTGCTTAACGGGAGTTTTTCGTGCCGTAGGAAATACAAAATTGCCTATGATTCTAACTTTGGTTTCACAATGGGTAATTCAGTTTCCATTAGCGTATATCTTGTCTCACAATACTTCTTTGGGTAAAATCGGAATTTGGT
Source organism: Flavobacterium sp. B167r (assembly GCF_056824315.1). NCBI lineage: Bacteria > Pseudomonadati > Bacteroidota > Flavobacteriia > Flavobacteriales > Flavobacteriaceae > Flavobacterium > Flavobacterium sp. B167r. The sequence goes on along the minus strand of NZ_CP124859.1, from coordinate 4,557,009 downwards.
GGGCATTTCCAATTGCTTCAGTTGTAACTGCTTTGATTACTTTAATTCTTTACATAAAAGGAGACTGGAAGAAAGAAAGGCTTTCAGGGAAAACTAATAAATTGATTGATAAAGTTGAAAGCGAAATAGTTAAAGAGGGATTTGATATTTCTAAATAAAGATACTAAGGTGCTGAGTTTCTAAGATGCTAAGTTTCGACGCTTTTTGAGGACGCACTTTGTGCGTCTTTTTTTTGTAATATTTTTTCGATAAAATAAATTTTCAGTATATTAGAAACCTCAAAAAGACTTAGCATCTTAGAAGCTCAGTAACTCAGAACCTTTTAAAAAAAAGCCATGAATAAAACTCTAAAGCGTTATTTTGTAAAATCTGTTATTGTATTAGCCATAATTCACTTAATATACTTTTTGTATGGTTATTTTACTTTTCAAGGACTAAAAAATATCGGTGACCGCACTGAGTTTTATCGATTTAAATTTTACGATGACGTTTCGATTTCGCATTTTTTCGTGAGTGGTTTGTTTTTGTTTTTCTTTCTTATTTTTTTAATTCGAAATCATTCAACAGGAAATTATGAAGGAAAAAAATTGCTTAAAATCAGCGGCTGCCTGCTTTTTATTTCATTTCTGACTTTCTCATTTTTTATAAGCTACAGTTTCGGTATGAACGCCAAACTTAAAGCTGAATTGTCTGAAAATGAATTTAATAAGGATAAAAAACTGCTCAATGTTTTAAATCCGTTTCTGTATGCATATACTTCTTATACTTCGCAGAAATTGTTCAATTATGAAAACATTTTATACCCAAAACCTTATCCTGTAATCAAGGAAGTAGACACAATTGTACCAGGTGAATTTCCTATTACAGAAACCAATTATTACAGTATTGACACCATAAGGACTTTAACAGATACTTTTGAAAAGACGACAAGCAAGGCAGACAGTATCTTTGATATTGTTGGTTTTGATAAAGAAGAATTGCACAAAAGAGTGATCTCAAAAAAGATCGTAGGAGATAGTACTGAAATTGTTTTTAAGAGCATTTCTGTGAATGCAGAACATGATGATGATATTTGCATTTTCTTAGAAAACAAATCTTTGTTTAAGCCCATTCACGGAGATTCAATTGAGAAACAGCGATATGAAGTGGCTGTAGAGCGTTATAACTTACTTTATAAGGCTAAGAAAGATTCGATGATATATACCTTTCAGAAATTAGATACGCTCCTAAGAAAATTCAACATAGAAACAAGGCTGGTTCCGAAAGAGTTGGCTCAAGATGTATATCATTATAGAGATAATCAAGAAGAACCGCTTAATGCAATCAGAAATGTTTTTGATAGACAAGTTTTGTCAGAAAAATTTAAAGCACTAGATAGATTATTTTACGAACCTAAATATTTGCATCCAAATATTATTGGAATTTATTTTGCTGTAATTTTTTCAGTTTGGATCATTTTGTTTTTGTTTTACCTTCCTTTCAATAAGAAAAAAGTTAAATAACAATTTCAAAAATAATTAATACGCAATGCCGAATAAAGCTTAAAAGTTTTAATTTGAAATTGTCATTTTTAAACTCTATGATAATCTGCTTTCCAGTGTACAATTGCTTTCTTGATCGCGTCGCCAGTTAAGCTATTCTTTAAAGTATCTTCAACAAGAGGAACTAATTCATCGTCTGGCGCAAAGCGTAACGCAAATATTTGATCGTCTGTGAGTTTGTATTCAAATTCTTCGAATCTTTTGCCTGAAAGTGTAAAATATCGGTAACGCATTTCTAAGCGTACAATTCTATTTTGAAGTGTTAAAGCATAATGTTGGCGCAGCATGTAGGCAAGTGCAAAAAGAAATACAAAACCCACGCTAATAAATGCCCATATTAAATGATCTTCTGTTGTAATGGACAAATAAATACTGCCAATTAAGAACAAAATTAAAACAGGATAATATATAAAATGGTGTGGAGTATAAAACCTGATATGATTTCTATATGTCTGAATTTTCATGTTTTCACGTTTAAATGGCATTCTATAAAAACAAAACTACTCTATATTTCTATAGAGTAGCTTTTTCCCAAAAATAAACTAACATAACCAATGTTCTCTTTATAGACTAAACCTTTTACAGTTTGCTTTGTAAATTTTAATAAGAAGAAAGCCTTTTTCATTTCGTTTATCAATCTTCAATATGACTTATTTTCTTGATGTAAAATTAGATTGAGAGTGGTTGTTTTTTGTTATACTTTAAGAAGAAAAAGTTACATGATTCCAATATTGGCATTGTAATTATGTAAAAGCAAGCTTTATAATAAGGTTTTAATGATATTCCATTCGTTTAATTTATCTTGGGAAGTCTTGCTAGCATTAGCGGGACTTGTTGATGGAAGCGTAAAGGTTTGGTATTCTTTTGTCAAGTGAACATATTTTTTGAAAAATGCCGCCGCTTTTTGTCCATTAAAAAGAATGCTTTCTATATCAGGATGTTTTTCTAAAAAATCTTCAAAATCATTTGCAATCTCATTTTTGATGGCGCTATCCAAACTTCCAACACGATCGCAAAATTGTAAGACATCCCACAGCGCAATGTTGTTTTTAATTAATAATTCTTTTCGTATTTCATAATCGTTGGAAAATTCTTCTCCTAGAATAGGAAACATAAATTTCCAAAAATTATTCTGATTGTGACCATAATATTGATTGAGTTCTAAAGACTTCGTTCCAGGCATGGTGCCTAAAATCAGAATTTTTGAAGTTGGAGAACTAATAGGGGCAAACGAAAAACTTTTCATACTTAATCTATTAAATGTATTGTGATGTATGTTAAAATAAACATTTATAAGGAATTATAAAACAAAACAAAAAAATTATATAACATTCTTGGCGGGTCTTTAAACGAACTTTGAATTTCAGATTTTTACAAAATTATCTGTTAGCAAATTATAATTTTAAATCCGGCGAACCATGAAAATAGTTACTATAAATACAGAAAAAACTCAAAATATATTTGATGAACTTCAGACTAGTTTTGGCGGAAAAGTGACTTTTGATTTAGACGAATATTCACTTGAAATAGAAAATAACTTTGCTGAAGGCGCAATTATAGGAGCTTCATTTAACGATAATATTTCTTATGTTCAGTTTGATATGACATTTACTGAAGATGTCAGACTGGATTTTCTAAACGTAAAATCGTCACCTATTTATTTTGCATATTGTTCTAAAGGAAATCTTTCGCATAGTTTTGGATTGGATGGAGAAGAGCGAAAACTTAAAACCTTTCAGACTGCAATTGTAACATCAAAAGAAAATCAGGACAATGTTTTATTTTTTGAAAAAGGGAAGAAAACAAAACTTACCTTAATTATTGTCGGAACTCAGATTGATGCAGCAAATCAAGTTCATTCGTTAAACCAACAGGTAAAAGACACTTTCTTTGAAAATAATCAAGTAACTGATTTCTTTTACATTGGTTCATATAATTTGCAGATTGCAGAAAAAATTGAACAGCTTAATTCTATTACTCAAACAGGAATTGTTCGCAATTTGTTGAAAGAAGGAATCATGAGAATTATTCTTGCAATGGAAATCCAGCAGCATTCTGATGATTTACACGCTTTCGCGAATGAACCAAACGGACTTACTTTGAGAGAATTGGAAGAAATAAAAGAGCTTTCGGAATTCATAAAATCAAGTCCAGAAGAAGCTTTTTCAATTAAATCTCTAAGTAAAAAATCTGGATTGTCTCCAAACAAACTTCAAGAAGGTTTCAAGATGATTCACAATCGCACGGTCAACGATTACATTACACACATGCGCGTTTTAAAAGCCGAAATCTTAATTAGAACATCCGACCTAAATATTTCAGAAATCGTGTATTGCATTGGTTTTACCAGCAGAAGCTATTTTTCTAAAATATTCAAACAAAAATTCAACTGCAGCCCGAAAGAGTATAAGTTTAATTTGAATTCTCTGGCTATTACAGCTTAATTAGGTTCAAAGGAACAAAGGTTCAAAGATTTCACTTGATGTTCTACTAAAGAAAACACAGTTTTTATTTAAAGTCGTTAGCTCTAAAGCATAATATATAAAAGTTGCAAAGGTTCAAAGCAACAGAGTTTCAAAGTTTAAAACTTTGTCACTTTGTAACTCTGAACCTTTGTACCTAAAAAAAACTTTTGCCAAAAAGTTTTTTTTAGGTACATTTGCATAACTAGTTATATAATTAATTATTTATGGAATTTTTTAATAAAGTTGGTAAATCTGCTCTTGGGAGCCGTTTGCGTTTAATGACTGCTGTTGTTACTGATGATGCTTCTAAAATTTATGAATTATACGGTGTTGATTTTGTACCTAAATGGTTTCCAGTTTTTTACACGCTAGCTGAAGAACGTGAAATTACAATTACAGAAATCGCAAATGAAATCGGGCATTCTCAGCCTTCTGTGAGTAAAATTATTCAAGAAATGATTACCGCAGGCTTGGTTCAGGAAAGTTTAAAAACCGATGACAAACGCAAAAATAATGTAGTTTTGACTGAAAAAGGAATCGCAATTTCTCAGATTGTAAAACAACAATTAAAAGATATTGATGTTGCAATTGAAGGCGTAATTTCAGAAGCTAAACATAATTTGTGGGCTGCCCTTGAAGAATGGGAATTTCTTTTGGAGCAAAAATCATTGGTTAAAAGAGTCAGTGAGCAGAAAAAAGAAAGGGAAAGTAAAGATGTAAAAATTATCGAATATCAGCCTCAATACAAAGAAGCTTTTAAAGCATTAAACGTAGAATGGATTTCAACTTATTTCGAAATGGAAGAAGCTGATTATAAAGCTTTGGATAATCCCGAAGATTATATTTTGAAAAAAGGAGGAAAGATTCTAGTGGCATTGTATGAAAATGAGCCTGTTGGTGTATGCGCGCTAATCAAAATGACTAATTCGGAATATGATTTTGAAATGGCAAAAATGGCGGTTTCTCCAAAAGCACAAGGGAAAAATATTGGCTGGATGTTAGGAAAAGCAATCGTAAATTCGGCTAAAGAAATGGGAGCAAGGAAAATTTATTTAGAAAGCAATACCATCTTAAAACCTGCAATAAATCTATATTATAAATTAGGCTTTGAAAAAGTTTTCGGACTTGAAACACCTTATAAACGTTGCAATATTCAGATGGAGTTGGTGATTTCTTAAAGTTGCTAAGGGGCTGAGATGCTAAGCTACTAAGAAAAAACTTAGAACCTTAGCATCTCAGTATCTTAGTGTCTTGGTGTCTTTTTAACGCCCAAAACGATAATAATCCAAATCTGTATTTTTTTTATTATTGAGAGAATCCAGAATTGAATTCATTCCGATTACGCTAAAAGTGATTCCGTTTCCTCCGAAGCCTAAAATATAATGCTCATTTTTCCTCGGATTTGGTTTTCCGAAATAGGGAAGTCCGTCTTTAGTTTCCCCAAAAGTGCCAGCCCAAGAATAATCGATTTTGAAATCTAAACCAGGAAACCTTTTTGAGAATTGTTTTAAAAGATAAGCCTCTTTTTTTGGAAGTAATTTATCGCGTTTTGAAGTATCTTTAAAATCTTCGTCGCCACCTCCCATAATAATTCGATTATCCTCTGTAGTTCGAATGTAGTGGTAAGGTGCTGCGGTATCCCAAAAAATGGTGTTTTTAAAATTCTCTGGAAGATCAGACAGACTTTCGGAAGTAATAACGTAAGTGCTTTTTAAATCAACTACTTTTTCTTTTAGCGTTTCTGTGCTTTCGTAACCTGTGCAGTGTATGATATGATCGGCCGTGATGACGTGTTTTGAATCTGTAGTGGCAATAATGTCGCCTTTTTGATGCTGAATAGAAGCAATATTAGTTCGGTCAAAAATCTGCATTCCTTTCTCATGGCAATGAAACAAAAGATCGCTTGCAAGCTTAAAAGGATCCATAACAGCAGCAGTTTTAGATTCTACTCCTGCAATTGCATTCAATCCCATTTTTTGCAATTCTGATCTGCTCAGCCAGCTGATTTCAAAACCATGCTGTTTTCTAGCTTTAAATTCATTTTTTAAATAAGGAACATCTTTTTTTAGAGTAGTGAAATAAACGCTTTTTTTGAACTCAAAACCGCAATCACTTCCTACTGTGTCAATTATATTTCGAAGATCAAAAATAGCTTTTTTCCCGTTTTGATAACTATCAACGGCACATCTCGCGCCGCGAAGTTTAATGAGCTGATGTAGAGGAACATCAATTTCATATTGCAATAAAGCGGTACTGCCCGATGTACTTCCGCCACAGACATCCCGACGGTCTACAAGAACTATTTTTTTTCCTTCGTTTAATAATTTATAGGCTGTTAAAGCTCCTGTTATGCCTCCACCAATAATTAAAATGTCAGTGTGGATATCAGAATCTATTGAAGGGTAACTTTGTTTTATGGCATTTTTTAAAGGCCAATAGGTTTCAGTAGAGCTCAATTTCATTTTTGGTTATTTTTTTAGAGGTATTTTTGGTGTAGTGTTTTTCTTTTTTCGGCTATGTACTTATTTTAGAATTCATTGCTATTTGGTTTTCTTTTTACTAACTTTTTCTTCTCGAATTACTTTATTATTTTTTTCATCATAAACAGCTGGATTAATTTCTTGCCCCGTTTTACTGAATATTTTAATTTTTGGAGCTTCATGTGTTCCAGTAATTACAATCGGAAAACCTATAATTCCGAAGAGCGGAAGACCTAAACGCATTCTAAGATCCAAAAGTCCATCAAAGCTTGTAGTTCCTTTAACAGTTGGTCTAAAACTGGCAACTTTAAAGGTAAATGGCTCAATATTTATAAGATTGTTGTCTATAGTCGATTTGATTTCAATTCCTTTCATGTCAGGATTATTCAAACCGTTTTGTCCTGTTTTAGAACTAATTCCGTCAAAAAGTTTCAGTCCTTTAATTTTTACATCACGTAAATTTATTGTCCCTCCACCTTGCATAGATTCATAAATTGGGCTCATATTTCCGTTCAAATCTCCTTTCACTTTGTAATCGACAGAGATTATTCCGTGTGCTTTTTCAGCAGCAGTCACCATGTCATGAAACATCGGAATTTCTTTGTAAGCTCTTTGAACATCAAAATCCTTAGCTGTAAAATGAGCATCAAAACGTGCCGAGGTTGGAGATTCGTCCTTGTAGAGCGCATTAACTCCTAAAACACAGTCAATTATATTAAAGGTAATGTTTTCTAAGTAAAATCCTTCTTTTTTTATTCCTATTTTTCCGTTTAATTTGTTAAATACCAATTTATTGAATTCTATTTTGTCTGCGCTGGCATCTAAATTGACGTTTAGGTTTTTCGGAATAATAACCACACCGCTCATTTTTGGATGGTCTTCTTTGGCATATTCTACCTCAATGTTTCGGTCTTTGTTTTCGCCTTCTTCAAGCGCCATAAATTCGTCGACATTAATCAGTTTTGATTTTAGCTTGAAGTTTCCGCTCAGAGTTCCTTTCGATTCTAAAAAATAATTAATCGTATTCAGCAGATAACCATTGATATCAAAATCTGATTTTCCGTAGGAAGCATTGAATTTTTCGAACCACATTTTTTCATTCTGAAAACGGAAATTTCCTTGTTTGATGAAGAATGCTTTCGGAAATAATTCTGAAGTCGCTTTAATGTTTTTAAGGATTAATGTTCCTTTATTATCCAATTTATCATATTGCCCAGCGGTGGCATAACTTTGTTTTCCTTTTAGCGAAAGATCAGCTTTGGCATAACCCGTTAAGTCAAGGCCTTTTTGAGAGAAAACCTGATAAATTCTGCCGACATTCAGTTCGCCTTTAATTTTGGCATTATAAGCTAAATCGCTAAAATCTGATAAAGCGGCGTTTACGTAAACAGGATTTCCTTCAAAAGTAAAAGAAGCGGGAGCAACGGCAACAATCAAATCCTGATATGTTCCAGCCTTATTAAGCATGTTTGCCACAAAAGTGATATTCGTAATTGGATTTGGATAATATTTGGTTTTAAGCCATCCATTTCGAAGTGAAATGCCTCCAATAGTTTTTGGAAATAATTTTTTAGAAGTGCTGAAAACTCCGCGTGCCTGAATATCGGTTTTTAAAATTCCCTTGATGTCAATATTTTCTAAACCTAAAGCAGCATCAACAACAGCAAGGTCTAATGCACCTTTCACACTTGCATTAATCGACATTTCGCTTAGACCTTTACTGTGAAGATAAGCATTAAAATAATCTTTTTCGCCAACCTTAAATTTCAAAGTTCTCAGATTGACCAATAATTGTTCGGTATCCAAAGACGGAAGCATGGCATTCAAATCCATTTGAAAATCGGTTAAAGGAACGGGCGAATTTTTATAATTTACCGAACCTTCATTAATTTTTAAATTGAAAGCCAAGTTTGGTTTTTGCTTTTTCTGAACATTATAATCTCCTTTAAAGCTGAGCAATAAATCGCTTCTTCCTGAAATTTCTGTTTTTTCTAACCAAGTTAAATATTCAGGAGGCATTACAGAAAGCAAATCTTTTACAGTTGTATCTTCTGAAGCTGCTTTGATATTGATTTTATATCCGTCTCTTAAAATGCTAAATAACCCCGTAAATTTTAGAGGAAGTTTATTAATATGGAGTTCATTTTTTTGAAGAATGAATGTAAGGGCGTGCGTGTTGATTCGGGTAATTAAATCGGCGCGAACTTCTTTTCGTCTTAAATAACCTGTTCGATCGTAATAGAAATCCAGATTATCGATTTTAGCATCGGTTGCTAGGTCAAAAATATCTTCGCTTAAATTTCCTTTTCCGATATAATTAAAACCTTTTGCATCAACCAAAATTTTTGCAGAACGGTCGTTATATTTTACGTGACAGTTTTGTAAATCAATACGTTCCAATCGAATTGCTGTTCCTTCTTCTGGAGCATTCGGATCTACTTTTTTGCTCCTATCTTCTGGAGCAACATAAATATTATAGTTTGCCTGACCTTTTTCATTCACCATAACATTGATCAAAGCATTAGAAACATAGAGTTTATTGATTTTAACTTCGTTGTCAAAAAGCAGTCTTTTTATGTCGATTCCAAAAGCTACCTGATCGGCTTTTAATAAAGTGTCGTTACTAAAAGGCTTAGAACCAGTTAAAGATAATTCGTCAAGCGAAACGGTTAATGACGGAAAATGCGTAAAAAAGGAAAGTTTAGATTTCGTAAAATCAAGTTTGGTGTCTAATCGCTCGTTTGCAATTTTCTTTACTTCAGTAGCAATTTTCCCGGGAAAAAGCAGCGGAATAATAAAAAGCAAAAACAAAACCACAGCAATCGTAATTCCAGTAATTTTTAAAACTTTAAAGGCGGTATGTTTGAATGAATTAGGCATATATTTTTATAATTGTGGAATTGTAAATTGTGAGATGTGAGATGCTGATTGGCTGTCTTCCTGAGCGAAGTCGAAGGATCTCATGCTAAGTCTATACTGTGTGTCCTTCGACTTCGCTCAGGAAGACATAAAAAGAGGATTGGAATTTGTCTTTTTATTTTTTCTCGGTTTCTGCTTTTTTAGCTTCTTCCTGTTTTTGTTTTTCTTCTTTTTCTTTTTGTTCTTTCAGCTCTTTATCCTTTTTTTCTTTTTCTTTAGCTGCTTTTTGCTTTTCTTCTTCTTGCTTCTCTTTCGCTTCTTCCTGTTTCTCTTTTTTCTCTTCTATTTTTTTAGCTTTTTCTTTCTCTTTTTTCTTGTAATAACCTCTCAAAAGGAAATTGCTTTTTGCGGCTTCCATATTGTCACTAAATCCTTTCGTTCCAGATTCTAAATTAGAAAGCGTATTTGAAACGCTGTTAGCCATTTTATCATCTTTAACCAATCTTGCCAAAGCGCCGTTTCCGTTGTTCATACTGTGGCTGAAAATCGCTATTTCGTCTGAAATCACGCCAATATTATCCACGCTTTTCTTCACGCTTTTCATAATATCTTGCATTTCGATTCCGTCTACAGAAGCAATTTGTCCGTTGTCTTCAATCTCTTTTTGAGATTTTGCACCTGGTGAAATAGTTAAAACTTTATCGCCCATTAAACCATCAGAACCAATGCTGGCTGTGGCATCAGTTTTAATGAATTTTCGAACATCTTCTTTCATAACCAAAACAACTCTTACAGTCGAGTCATTTTTTAACTGAATTTGTTCTACAGTTCCGACATTAATTCCAGAGAAACGAACATTGTTTCCGACCTCTAAACCGCTTACCGTTTTAAACTGAGAACTAATGTGAAAGGTTGAACCAAAAAGATTCTGCTGTTTTCCAATAAAGTATACGGCCATAACAAAAAGCAGTAAACCTATCGTAACGAACATTCCTAATTTCCAAGTATATCCAGATTCCTTTTTCATGATTTTGATTATTTATTTTGCTTTATTCAAAAAATGAGCGTACCCATTCGTCTTCGTCTTTTTCTAATTCTTCATACGTTCCTTCGGCGTGAATAACACCATCTTTTAAAACTACAATTCGATCGGCAGTCATTTTTGCACAGGCCATATCGTGAGTAATAATGATCGAAGAAGTTTTTTGTTTGTGTTTAATATCTAAGATCAATTCGCTGATTTCTCTCGAAGTGATCGTATCTAAACCAGTTGTGGGTTCGTCGTATAAAATTATTTCTGGTTTTAAGATTAAAGTTCTCGCCAAACCGATTCGTTTTCTCATTCCGCCCGAAAGTTCTGAAGGCATTTTGTCTACTGCTTCGGCAAGGCCAACATTTTCCAGCGCTTCCATTACTTCACTTTCAACTTCTTCGTGACTTAAATCGCGTTTGTGTTTGGTTAATGTAAAAGCGAGATTTTCTCTAACTGACATCGAATCGTAGAGCGCCCCGCTTTGGAAAAGAAATCCGATTCTGACTCTAATTTCATTCAGTTCGCTTTTGGAGATGTTAAGAACGTTTTCATCAAAAACTTTAATTTCGCCTTTGTCTGGTTCAATTAATCCAACAATACATTTTATAGTTACCGATTTTCCAGAGCCAGAACGACCCAAAACGACTAAATCTTCACCTTTATTCAGCGTGAGATTAACGCCTTTTAAAATGGTATTATCTTTTCCAAAAGTTTTATGCAGATCTTTAATCTCAATAATTGGAGTTTGATCTTTCTCTTTCGTTTTAGGTTCTTTATGTAATTTTTCTTCCATCATTTTAAAAGAATAAATCGGTTATTTGCACCGCGACCATATCTATAATAAAAATGCTTAACGATGCTGTTACAACTGCAGAATTGGCAGCTCGACCCACACTTTCTGTTCCGTTTGAAGCGGTAAATCCTTTATAGCACCCAATCATGCCTATAATAAATCCAAAAAAGAAAGTTTTTATCGTGGCAGGAAAAAGATCTAAAAATGCTAAGGATTGAATGATTTGGGTTAAAAAACGGTAAAAATTGACATCTCCATGAATGTTGATGCCCACGTAACCGCCAATAATTCCAATCGCATCAGCAAAAAACACCAAAAGAGGAACCATCAAAGTGCAGGCAAGCACTCTCGTTACAACCAAATAGTTATACGGATTTACAGCTGAAACTTCCATAGCATCAATTTGTTCTGTTACTTTCATCGATCCTAATTCGGCTCCAATTCCTGACGAAATTTTTCCTGCGCAAATCAAAGCTGTAATCACAGGAGCAATTTCGCGTATTAGCGAAAGCGCCACCATTCCGGGAAGCCACGATTCGGCACCAAATTTCACTAATGTCGGGCGTGACTGCAATGTAAGCACCAATCCCATAATGAAACCTGTAATAGCAACCAACGGCAGAGATTTGTATCCTATAATGTAGCATTGTTTTAGGAACTCTCTAGTCTCATAAGGCGGAACAAAAACCTCCTTAAAAAACCTTTTGGCGAATATTGTGGTTTCTCCAATTTCGGCGAATGTATTTTTAATATCGAGAATCAAAATTTTTTGTTTTAATGTGAATGATATAAAATGAAAATTTTAATGATATAAAAACCACTATTTTTCTATATGAAAATTACTTTTTTTATGAATAAAAAATCTTACACAACTTTTTTTGAAGTTTATATAATTTTCATCGCTATTACACAATAAAAAAACAGAAAGGACGTTTGGATGTTTCTAAAAACAAAAAATCCCTTTTATGCAAAAGGGATTTTCTGGGTTTAAAAGTGAAGTATTTTGGTTAGCTTCAATTATTTAAGAGTTTATAGCGATTCCGCTTCGGGATTTTATTAACGGAATAACACGAGATTGTGATTGGGCTAATTTTTCCATTAGTAATCTTGCGGTCAAGAAGCAAACGGTAGATTCTGCACCTTGATTTAAGTTTACATTATGTTTTTCAAGTCCATCGTAACCGCCTCCGCTTACTGGATTATACATAATCTGCCCTAAATGATTTTTACCTAAAAACCAGTTAAATGCAGCTTTCATTTTCTTTTTATATTGTGGAGTTTTAAATTCATTATAAAATGCATTTAAAGTCATAATTGTGTATGTTACATCAATTGGCTGTTCTCCAAATTCTTGTGGCTCTGAACCTTTGTGGTACCAGCTTCTGTTAGAAATGGCTTTGAAATTTCCTTTGACAAAAGTTTTAGAAATTAAGAAATCTAAAGAGTCTAACGCCACTTTTTTATATATAGGTTTATTTGTAATTAAATAAGCGTAAAGCATAGATTCTGGTAGAATTCCATTTCCGTACGTTAGATAATTTTCAAACCATTGCCAATCTTCTGTGGCTGTATCTTCGTAGTTTGCCAAAAGTTTAGCATTCAATTTATTAATGATTGCCGCAACATACAAATTCGGAACAGTTGAATGGTACAGATATAATCCTTTAGTTGCAAAACCAATCGAACGTGGCGATTGAATAGTTTCTGCCCATTTTAATGAATTCAATAAACATTTTGTCGCTTTTTTTGTAATCGCTTCAGGAAGAATATCAGAAATAGAAACTACTGTTCCTAAAGCCCATAATGCTCTTGCGTTTGAATCTTCTAGATTAACTTCGGCGTTTTGTTCTACATGTTCTCGGTTTTCTTGATCTACATAATTAATAAAGTCACCTTTTGGCTGTTGACAACGCTGAATGAAATCCAGATATATTAAAATATAAGCTAAATCTTCTTTGTCTTGAGTTAATTTGTAATGCATGCAAAATGCAACTAAAGCTCTAGCATTATCGTCTAAAGTATAACCTGAATCTAAATCTGGAATTGAAATTTTGCTAAATTGAACAATACCTAATTCTGTAGTCAGTTTTTTGATATGTTTTAATTGAATGTCAGGATAGCTGAATTTAATTTCTGCCGGATTTGCAAATAATTTTTTATAAGCATTCATTTGCGTGATTCCGACATTTTCCCATGAAGAAGCTCTCATTTTGGTAAATGAACTGATTCCCATTTCGTGTCTTAAATTTTCATTTTCAATCAGTTTAATTGCCGCTGCTGCAAATTGATCTGAATTTCCGATATCACACAAAATTCCAGAATCTGCTGTCAAAACTTCTTTTGTATGCGGAATCTTTGAAGCCACAATCGGACAAGCGCAACTCATCGCATACGCAAAAGTGCCGCTAACTGCCTGATTAGGATCTTTTGATGTAAACATATAAATATCTGTGGCTTTCAAATATTCTAAAAGCTCGTCTGTATCTAGATATTGATTGATAAAGCGAACATTATCTTCAAGATTTAGTTCTTTAACCAAACCTTCCAATTTGTCTCTGTAAGCATCAACTCCATCTTTAATTAAATTTGGATGCGTTTTGCCAATAATTAGGTATAAAGCATTTGGCGCTTTTTCTACAATTTTTGGTAAAGCCTGCAAACCTGTTTCTATATTTTTACCTTCGCCCAAAAGTCCGAAAGTAGATAAAACTAATCTGTCTTGAATGTTTAATTTTTCTTTTGCCTGTTCTGGAGTTTCATATATTACGATATGAGTTCCGTGTGGTACGCAAGTAATTATTTCTTCATTGATTTCGTAGTCGTTAATTAGTATTTCTTTAGATTTATTCGTCATTACAAAAACCGAATTGCTGTAGCTCAACAATAGCTTTACGAATGTTCTCAATTCGTCATTCGGATTCGGAATTACGCTGTGAAAAGTATACGTAACTGGTGCTTTAATAACATTTAGAAAATCTAAAAGATGGTCTCCATAATTTCCTGAAAACAAACCAAATTCATGTTGAATATGAACGAGTTTCACTGTTTCATCCTGATTAATTTCCTCAGCGACTTTGGCATACTCTTCTCGGTTTTTTGTGTTTAAGGTAAATGCTTGTGTTGGTTGGTCTTTGGGTTTGTCAACAAGTTCACATATTTCGCATTTGATAGATTTACCATAAACATCTGTGATTCCTTTGATGGTATCTTGAGTATAGGTTGCTATGCCGCATTGCGTAGGCGGAAAAGTAGATAAAAAAACGATTTTTGATTTATTTGATATTGTTTTCATGAGACACATTTTAATTCGGTTAATAACTCGTTAAGGTTCAAAATTGCCACCGCAATCGTATCATCGGCAGCGCCATAATATTTTCATTGGTATCAATTATCAATTTTTTAAGCAAAAACTTTTAATGAAGCCATTTCTTTTCGTGCAGTTCAAAATTTTATCTAAAATTACTTTGAGACTGAAGCGACGATTAACGCAATCCGTTTAAAAATTAACTCAAAAGCATAAACATGGTAATTCTGTAAGGCTTGCAAATAATAGTGAAAGTGGCGTGTACTCTGGCTTTAGTTTAGTTTTATTGGGATAATAATTAAGCGTATAGAGTTAACAAGATTTGTAGGAATAAAAGAACTTTGTGATAAGCAAAAAAAAGGCTTGTAAAATAGTCGTATTAAGAACTTAAAAATCAAATATTATGTTACGTTACACAGTTATATTTATAATTCTTGCTATCATAGCTGGAATTTTCGGTTTTGGTGGAATTGCTGCCGGAGCCGCAAGCATCGCAAAAGTTTTATTCTTCATCTTTTTAGTCCTGTTTATTATTTCATTAATTACAGGAAGAAAAAAAGTTTAATTTTCTTTAGGTTCTAAGATACTGAGCTACTAAGATTCTAAGGTTTTTTACTTTATCAAATTGAACCTTATAAGCTTTTACAATCAGTATCTTAGAATCTAATTAATCTTAGCGCCTCAGAACCTTAGATTCTTAGTGCCTCAAACTAATACCATTTCGCATAATATTTTCTAGTTATAAAAGCAATCGGAATTCCGACACAGCAAATTACAATTAGAATGGAAAGCAAAAGCGGAAAATCTAATTTCTTCTCGGGTAAAACTGGAAATACAATTGGCAGAACTACAAGATTCATTATCACCCAAATAAAAAAGCCATACGAAACACCCGATAGCAAAGTATTTATTTTGAAAAATGGGATGTAAGGGAAAATTTTAAAATAAAACCAGGCAAAAATAAAAGCAATTAAGAAATGAAGTCCTAAACCCGCAAGAGTCATTTCTGTTCCGCCTACGTATGCGTCTTTTTTAAAAATGCCGCTTGCAATAGACTGTAAAATTTTTTCGGCTGTTGTTTTATGAAGTATGCCCGCATAAATCAAAATAGCAGCAGTAATATCTAATGCTCCTGCAACTAAGCCAGATGAAACAATGGTCTTAACTTTTGATCTCATAAAATTAATTTTGAGTTAAATACTAGTCTATTGTTTTTTAATATGTTAGTAAATCGATTTTAGCTCATGCGTATGTACAATTGCAAAATGTGAAATCGTGCAATTTGCCGTAAGTTTCTAATATGGTATTTTGAATAGCTCTTCATTTTTTTAATTTTAGAAATTGAAAATTCTACAGTTCATGCTTACCGATTGGCTTATGAAAACCTCAGTACATTATTTGTGAAATTAAATTTATAGAATTAGTGGAAATGGTACTTCTTCAAATATACAATAAAAAATATTAAAATACTATAAATCAAGTATTTGGTAAGTGTTAATTTTATGGAAGCGCTTCGCAGATGTAGCCGTGCGAATTTAAGATGTCGATAATTTTTGTATTCGAAATTGCTGGCGCATGAATACGGAGGATTTTGTCACAATCTTCTAAATCGAAGTTGATCGAGCTGTTCGGATAATGCTCCAGAAGCCTCTCAATGATTATCGAGCATTGAGATTCTTCTTGAACATTTGTTTTAAAAACTTCAATCATAAAGTTTTGAT
Source organism: Flavobacterium sp. B167r (assembly GCF_056824315.1). Classification (NCBI taxonomy): domain Bacteria; kingdom Pseudomonadati; phylum Bacteroidota; class Flavobacteriia; order Flavobacteriales; family Flavobacteriaceae; genus Flavobacterium; species Flavobacterium sp. B167r. Next base: position 4,540,813 of record NZ_CP124859.1, on the reverse strand, counting down.
TTTTAGAGCGCTATATTTTTATAACGACGTATTCTATGATATGTTACATACGATACAATTAAGATGGCAAAAACAATTAGAGGGAAAAAACCTTGAAAATCTATTCCGTCTACTGCAAAGTGGCTTATTGAAGCAAATATGAAATCGAAAGCAAATCCTGCGTAAGCCCATTCTTTAATACGTCCAGGAACTTGCGGAATAATTAAAGCTAAAACTCCAAGAATCTTAAACACAACTAATGCGTTTCCAAAATATTCAGGATAACCCAAATGTCTGATTCCTTCTTTTGCCAATTCGGTTTGTGAAGTTAAAGCTGGCATTACGCCTTCAAATAAGAAAATAAGAATTGTAGTAGTCCAAAAAATAATTTTTGTTGTCTTCATTAGGTTTTGTTTAAAAGGTTATTAGTTAATGTATTACAAATCTAAGAATGTTTTCCTTTTAAAAAAATATACATTTGCGACTATTTTAGGGGCATTTTGGACAATGTGAGTTTTGAGTTATGAATTATGAGTTATGAATTATGAGTTATGAATTGTAGAGCATAAATTTCTAATGCAACAGTTTATCCTCCTGAGCGAAGTCGAAGGACACGCAAAGTGAGGACATTCTTTATAGATTCAGCATGCGATCCTTCGACTTCGCTCAGGAGGACATAAAATGAGATAAAAAAATCTGTATAATCTGCGAAATCTGCGAGAGAATATTTTTTGCAAGGAAACCGCAACAGTTTGTCCTCCTGAGCGAAGTCTAAGGACCCGCAAAGTGAGGACATGCTTTATAGATTCAGCATACGATCCTTCGACTTCGCTCAGGAAGACATAAAATGAGATTAAAAAAATCTGTACAATCTGCAAAATCTGCGAGAGAATATTTTCCGCAAGATAAACCGCAACTGTTTGTCCTCCTGAGCGAAGTCGAAGGACACGCAAAGTGAGGACATTCTTTATAGATTTAGCATGCGATCCTTCGACTCCGCTCAGGAAGACATAAAATGAGATTAAAAAAATCTGTACAATCTGTATAATCTGCGAGAGAATATTTTTCGCAAGATAAACCGCAACTGTTTGTCCTCCTGAGCGAAGTCGAAGGACGCGCAAAGTGAGGACATTCTTTATAGATTTAGCATGAGATCCTTCGACTTTGCTCAGGAGGACATAAAATGAGATTAAAAAAATCTGTACAATCTGCAAAATCTGCGAGAGAATATTTTTCGCAAGATAAACCGCAACAGTTTGTCCTCCTGAGCGAAGTCGAAGGACGCGCAAAGTGAGGACATGCTTTATAGATTCAGCATGCGATCCTTCGACTTCGCTCAGGAGGACATAAAATGCGGATAATTAGAATTTATCACAAAAAATAATTCGTAATAAGAAATAAATCCTCAAAACCTAATCTTGTATAAATGCCTTTTCCTGAAGGCGAGGCTTGTAAATGAGCGAATTCAGTGCCAGCATCAATGGCTTCGTTGATGGCAAACTTCATGATTTCTTCGGCATAACCTTTTTTACGCATTTCTGGAATTACACCGACACCATGAATTCCCATAATTTTTCCGGTTTGAAAAAGAGTAAGCGTTCCGATTGGTTTTTCATTTAAATGAACCAAATAAAACTTCACATTTTCATAATTATGAATCAGCGTTTCTTTACTGATTATGTAACTAAAAGATAACGGATAAATATCTGACCATGTTTCAGCATCTTCTTCATTTAAAACTCTTTTAAAAGTTAGAATGTTTTCAATTGGAAATTTTTCTCCCAATTTTAAAACCATCGCCATGAGTTGAATTCGTATTTTGAATTCGTTTTTCTCGAAAATTTCTTTTGAATTGCTTCCAAAAATATCCCAATACGGAATTATCAAACCTGGATTTTGATCAATAATTTCTAGAATCTGCGGCAGATTTTCTTCTGTTATATCTTCTCGAAACCACAATCGGTTGGGCCAGCCTGAATTTTTTATCTGACTGAATTGAAACGGATCATTTTTATGGTAAGAAAGGAGAGGAGTGGCAACAGTTTTCCAAAGTGCTGTAAGATTGTCAATATTGTCTTTTATGAGGTCTGTATTTTTCATTTTTTGGATATCGAATTTAAATCTAAACAAAGATAGAATTAGCTTTCTTGAAAAACCTTTACATATGTCGATTTACAACTCTTTTTCTAGACTTTTTCTAATTCGGCTTAACTGCGTTGGCGTAATGCCTAAATGTGATGCAATATGCAATAAAGGAACACGATCTGCCATATCAGGATGTTTTTTCAAAAGTGCGACATATCTTTCTGTTGCATTCTGCATAACGAGTGCGACTTCTCTTTCTTCTTTTTCGATAATCCAATGTTTTTCTAAATGAGCGATATAAAAGTTTTTAAGATCATCATTTTCGTTAATCAGTTCAATGTATTTTTTATAATTGATATTGATTACAATAGAATCTTCCAAAGCTTCAATAGTAAAATTGGAAGGTGTTTGAAGCATCAGTGAAACTTTAGATCCTGCAAGATAATTTTCAAGAAAAAGGTTTTTGTTATAGAAATTTCCTTGTTCATCTGTTATAAAAGCCCTTAAAACTCCTTTTGCAATAAAATGAAGATTTTTAGCAATTTCTCCATTCTGCAATAGGGTTTCTCCTTTTTTAAGTGTTTGAAAACTCGTGATATTTTCAATCATTTCCCATGATTTTTCAGAAATGGGATAATAACTTTCAATAGTGATTTTCAGATTTTTTAGGTATGGTTCTTTATTGAAAGTCATTTTTTTGAAGTTTTGCCACGAAGGCGCTAAGACACAAATTATTCTTTTTCAAAAATAAAGAAATAAGTTCAAGTTTCATTTCCAGCGATAGCGAATAGGCGAAGCAAATCTCTACAAGTGACTCCGCAAACAAAATTCTCAATCTTTGTCGAGTTTCTCATTTTACTCCAGACAAATCACCCCCACAACAATTGCAACTGCCTTAATCGATGATTTAGAAATAATAAAAGGCGGGTACTCCTCTTTGTTGTCAGAGCGGCATTCTAAAGCATTTTTGTCGTCAATACTAGGAAATAATCTTTTTACAATCGGGCCTTGATCAGTGTCGAGAACATAGGTTTTGCCCCATTGAAAAAAAGACAAATCTTTTAGTGGTTTGCACGCCAATATATCGCCGCTATTGTATTTTGGATACATCGAAGAACCAGAAACTTTTAGTAAGTATTCAACACCTTTACCTTCTAATTCTGGAATTTTATATTTTTTAAAAGACTCGCTGTTTATCATGTGCGTTTCGTTTTCGGTATAAACGAGCATCGCATCGGAAGAAATAAGCGGGATTTCTGAATTAGTTTCAGCGTTTTCAATATCCTCTTCGCTGTCTTTAATCATTTTTCCTACGCCAGTTAATAACCATTCGGCATTTAATTCAGGATAAGCACGTAGAATTTTTTCAACAGAAGTGCTGTTGATTCCTGAATTGTTCGCAATCGCTTTACCAATTTGTCCAACCGATAAACCTGCATTAATAGTAAGTTTATTGTTGTTGAGACCTTTGTGATTTATAAAATCGGCTAACCGTTCCGTCGTGGTTTTACTCATATTGTAAGAAAAATATTGAAAAAAGTACATGTAATATTTTTTATGTAAGAAAAAATTTATACATTTGCTTTTTAATATTGAAAAAAAACTATTTTTTTGTCCTAATTTGTAGACAAACACATTAATCTGTAAAAATATGAAGAAAAAACAGACTTTCAATAGACAGGCTTTAGAAATAATTGCCACGAGATATGGCTATACGATAGATTATGTGCGAAAATCTATAAGAGGAGATAGGGTAGGAATTATGCCTGACCAAATTAAAAATGAATATAAAAAATTAGAAAACGAAGCCATAAAAGCAATAAACAGCTTCGCGAATTTTAGTAAATAATGTTTTTTCTTCCGAATGTTTTTCTATTGTTTGAGATTAAGTAAGATCTCAAATGGATTTTGTAAAAGTTTAGATAGGAGTATAATTTATGCAAAAATTGATTTTCGTTTTTGAGTGGAGTTAAAACAAACCTGTTTCGCAAATTTGATATGGCAACATTCTTTTTAACAAAAGAGCGTGTTTTTATACATAGAGAATTTGCGAAACTAATTTAGAAGTTAGAGGGTAAACAATGATTTAAAAGAATGAAACAATGATTAAAATGTTAAGAACAACGGTTTTGTTGTTAGCTCTTGGAGCTGTAAGTGCAAATGCACAAGTTGGAATGCCAACAAATAATCCTCAAAGAAATGCACAATTAGATTTGAATGGTGCCAATAGTCAAAACAACAAAGGCTTACTCTTGCCAAGAGTTTCTTTGGTCGCGACCGATAATGTAGCGCCACTTATAGGAACCGTTCTGTCTGGCATGAAAGTCTACAATCTCGCTACCGCAGGATCTGGCGCAACAGCCGTAACACCTGGAGAGTATTACTACGACGGTACAAAATGGGTGCGCATTGCAGCCGAAGGAAGCGGAGCAAGCGGTGCCGAACCTTGGTATAATGTAGCAACTCAAGCAGGCGCAACAGCCAACACTCAGAATATTTACCAAATGGGAAAAGTGGGTATTGGAAAAAATAACCCACAGGCACAATTAGATGTAGTTGCCGATGCATTGATAAATGATGTAACTGTTGGAAGAGGAGGTGCATCAGAATTATATAGCACCGCATTAGGATATCATGCTCTTAAAACAGGAGGAGGAAATAATAATATGGCTTTGGGTTACGAGAGCCTTACCGCCTGTACCACTGGGTCGACTAATGTGGCTGTGGGGAATTTTACGATAGATGAATTGACAACCGGGGTTGCTAATACAGCATTGGGATTTGCAGCATTAGGCACCGTAATTTCAGGAACTGGAAATACTGCATTAGGGTATAGGACGCTAAATGCGGTAAAAGGATATGGAAATACAGCCGTAGGAGCAGAAGCTGGCACAAAACAAAAGAGCGGCGATGACAATATAATGATTGGAAATTATGCAAATGTACCTAATGTGAATGGTTCCAATCAAATGAGTATAGGTGGGCTAATTTTTGCTACAGAAATGTCCGCTAAACCTGCTGATGTGTATGCAGGCAAAGGAAATGTTGGTATTGGGACTTATACAATAGGCAATAAATTACAAGTTAAAGGCGATATTGGTGTAAGTGCTTCAGGCAATCCTGTTTCTCCTAATGTTGTGATTGGTACAGCAACTGAAAATGGAACTTATATATCTGGAGGACAAGTGGGTATTCAAAGTACACTTCAAAACTTATTGCTTTCTAAGCCAGCAGGGATAACTACTCAAGGATGGGGAGCATATTTTCTTGATTTTAGAGTTGCTGGCAATAGCGTTGGTGGAATAGCGTATAATGGTGGAGGTACTGCGGTTATTGCGGTAAGTGACAAACGTTTGAAAGAAAATATTGTAAACACTCACTATGGTCTTTCTGATGTAATGAAAATTGGCATTTTTGACTATAACTATAAAACAGATGCGGAGAAAACGGTTAATACTGGTGTAATGGCACAAGACCTTTATAAAGTTATTCCAAGTGCAGTAAAAGTTGGAGGAGATGATGCTCAAACCAATCCATGGGCTGTAGACTATGCAAAACTGATACCAGTATTGGTTAAAGGTATCCAAGATCAACAAGCAGAAATTGAAGCCCAACAATCGCAAATTAATATCATGAAAAAAGAAATAGAAAAACTAAAGTGGAAATAATATTTATGAAATATCTAAAAAAGCTGTTCTATAAAGAACAGTTTTTTTTGCGCAATCTTGTCATCGAGAGGACATAAAATGAGAATAAATCTGCTTGATCTGTGAAATCTGCGGGAAACAAAAAATCTTTATGCCTTCATTTAGCAAATAAAAAACCGCTAAAAAACTCAAAGCTTTTAGCGGTTTCAAAAAACATTAATTATAGGCATTAATCAGCATAATGATAAATGCTTCTTTTAACTGTATTATCTATTTTTTCAATCGTTACTTCGGTTACACCGCCTGCATAGTTCATTGAAATAGCAACTTTGTCTTTAGAAATTTCATAATCAATAGACATTAATCCTTCTTTATTTACTTCAACAGATTTTTTTTCAGTTGGAAGCGTAGTTAAATAATATTCAGATTCATCTACTTCTTTATTTTTAATGATATTTTGATAAACCTCATTTATATCTGTATCTTTTAGAATACATTCTCTTCCAGAACCCATTTCTACTTCAATATCCTTGCAATCTCCATCTGTTTCTGGATTCTCTTCTTTTATTTCTTCTTTAACTGCGGTAACAGTATCAGCAGGAGTTTTAGCTGATTCTTCCTCTGAATTCTTTGGCTTGCAATTTGTAAATAGTAAAGCTAAAATCGCGATACATGCTATTTTCTTCATTAGTTTAAATTTGTTTAATTAATTATTGTGGCATAAATGTTTGGGAAACGTGAGATTTTCTTTGTCAAAAGTAAGAAAATAAGTCGAAGTTTGTTTTTCGACGAAAGATAAATCTTCACAAGTAATTCGCAAAGATTTACCCTCCCTGAGCCGTCCCGAAGCTTAGGTAGAAGGACTATGCTTAATCTATATAGTGTGTCTCACTGTGCGCGTCCTTCGACTTCGCTCAGGAGGACATTAAATGAGATAAAAAAATCTGCTTAATCTGTTAGATCTGCGAGAAACAAAAAAAAACAGGATTTCTGCGAGAAAAAATCTTCATGCCTTAGTGCCTTCGTGGCAAATTAAAAAAACAAAAAACGCCATGAAACCAAAAGGTTCCATAGCGTTTTCATCTCAAAAAATAAATAATTAACGGGTAACGGGTATTATTTCCAGCCTCCGCCAAGAGCGCGGTACAAATCTGTATTGGCTGTTAGTTGTTGTCTTTTAAGATCTGCTAATTCTAATTCGCTTTGTAAAAGATTCGCTTGAGCAGTTAAAACTTCAAGATATTCTGCTAATCCGTTTTTGAATAACAAGTTTGAATTTTTGATTGCCTGCTGTAATGTTTTTACTTTTTCTTTTAAGAACGTTTCCTGCTGCTGTAATTTCTCCACTTTTACCAAAGCATCCGAAACCTCGCTTACAGCTACTAAAACCGATTGTCTAAAACTTAGAACCGCTTTTTCTCTTTCCGCGACAGCGATATTATATTGCGTTCTCACTCTTTTATTGTTCAGAATAGGTTGCGTTAAACCTCCCGCAACAGTTCCGAATAGAGAAGCCGGAATGTTAAACCAGCTGCTCGTTTCGAAAGAGTTCAAACCGCCTTGAGCCGTAATTCTAAGAGCTGGGTATAAATCCGCTTTTGTGATACCGACATTTGCGTTTGCTACTTTAAGCGCCAATTCAGCACTTTTTACATCTGGTCTTCTGCTTACTAATGAAGACGGAATTCCAATAGATGGATTGCTTTTAATTTCAATAGAATTTAAAAAAATAGTTCTTTGTTTTGAATTCGGGAATGAACCTGTCAAAACACTCAAAGCATTTTCCTGAATCGCAATGTTTTGTTCCAATAACGGAATTAATTGCTCTGAGTTTAATTTTTGTGCTTCAGACTGTTGAATGGCTAAAGTTGTTACCTGACCAGCATCGTATTTTAACTTAATGATAGTAGTTGTGCTGTCATTTAATCTTAGGTTTTGCTGTGCAATTTTCAACTGAGCATCCAACATCAAAAGATTATAATATCCTCTTGAAACATTGGCAACAATATTAGTCTGCAATGCTTTTTTTACTTCTTCAGATTGAAGATATCCTGCGTAAGCACCTTTCTTTTGGTTTCTAATCTTTCCCCAAATATCAGCTTCCCAAGAAAGCGAAGCTCCAGCAGAATAATCGTCAATATGTTTTTGTCCTAATGCTTGCCCCAAGTTCATTCCGGTAAAACTATTATCAGAAGGATTGCTTGTGCTGGCATTTACAACTAAATTAACCTGAGGAACATTTCCCCATTTAGATTGTGTAAATCTGTATTGTGCGATTTCGATGTTTTTCTGCGCAATAAGAAGATCGTTATTTCTAGCAACCGCGCTGTCGATTAACGTAACAATATCTTTTTCTGTAAAGAAATTTTTCCACTCAATATCGGCAATACTTGTTGTATCACTCGAAACCGATGCATTCCTGAAATTCTCAGGAAGTGCATCTTTAGGAGTTTCAATATCCTTTGATACTTTACAGGATATTATGGTCGTGATCAGAATGGCGAAGGTCACGATTTTGGTTATATAATTTTTCATTGTCTTTTTATTAGATTTCTGTACCCTTTGGCTTTGGGTATAATTTTTTTAAACACATAGAAACATAGTTTTTGTAAACTTTAAAAGAGGCGTTTCACTAATTCTATGTCTCTAATGTGTTAAAATTTATTTTTTAAATCTCACCAGCAGATTATATCTCTGTACAAATATCTTTTTTGGTTTCAAGATCTTTCGAGATTCTGTATGATATATATCCGATGCCAAATAGGATGGCAACTAGGATTGTCGTTATATAGTTTTCCATTTTTATTTTTCTTCGTTGTGAATAACTGCGACAGGTTTTCCTGTAACTTTTTCTTGTAAATATTGGAAGACGATGAATAAAACCGGAATAATGAATAATCCTAAAATTACTCCCGAAATCATTCCGCCCGCAGCTCCAATACTAATTGAGTGATTTCCTTGAGCCGATGGTCCTTTGGCGCTCATCATTGGCACTAAACCAACAATAAAGGCAAGAGACGTCATGATGATTGGTCGTAGACGTAATTTTGCAGCATCTATAGAAGCTCTAACTAACGCCATACCTGATTTTCTTTTTTGAACCGCAAACTCCACAATCAAAATGGCATTTTTGGCGAGCAGTCCGATCAGCATGACAAGGGCAACTTGTACATAAATGTTGTTTTCGATTCCTGTTAAACCGATTGCCACAAATACTCCAAAAATACCTGCAGGAATTGATAAAATAACCGCTAGAGGAAGGATATAACTCTCATACTGTGCAGCAAGTAAGAAATAAATGAATATCAAACACAGTAAGAAAATTGTAGCCGATTGCCCTCCAGAAGAAATCTCTTCGCGCGTTTGGCCCGAGAATTCAAACCCGTAACCTGCAGGCAATTGTTGTTTGGCAACTTCTTCAATTGCTTTAATGGCATCTCCAGAACTAAATCCAGGTTTCGGAATTGCATTAATAGAAATTGAGTTAAACAAATTATATCTAGAAGCGGTTTCAGAACCATAAATACGAGTTAGTTTCACTAAAGTATTTATCGGAACCATTTCGCCTGTTTTATTTTTTACGAATACACGATCAATAGCTGTTGGATCGGCTCTGTCGGCAATATCAGCTTGAACAACCACACGGTAATATTTACCAAATCGGTTGAAATCTGATGCCTGCGCGCTACCAAAATAAGCTTGCATGGTTTGTAAAATGTCTTTTACATTTACACCTAATTGATTCGCTTTTTCGTCGTTGATATCCAATTGTAATTGAGGATAATCGGCTTTGAAACTTGTAAAGGCAACTGCGATTTCTGGACGTTTCATTAATTCGCCAATGAAATTTTGAGAAATACCACTGAACTTATCCAATTTTCCTCCAGTTTTATCTTGAAGAACTAAATCCAACGCCTCAACGTTACTAAATCCTGGAACAGTTGGGAAACTGAATACGAAGAAACTTCCACCAGAAATCTCACCCAGTTTACCACGAACCTGATTCATGATTTCGTCAATATTTTTAATATTACCACGATCTTCGTTTGGTTTAAGCAATACGAAAACAACCGCAGAAGATGGACTTGTAGAATTCGTCAATAAGTTGAAACCAGAAATTGCTGTTACAAATCGTGAAGCATCTAAACCTCTTAATGTATTTTCAGCTTCGGTCATTACTTTTTGAGTTCCGTCAAGCGAAGTTCCAGATGGCGTGTTAACCGCAATTGCAATAAATCCTTGATCTTCTGTTGGAATAAATCCAGCTGGAGTTGTTTTTACTAATACAACTGTTGCCAATGTAATTAATGCCAAACCTCCTAAACTAAACCATTTTTTACGGATTAAGAATTTAAGTCCGCCAACATAACGATTCGTAAGCGATTCAAAACTGCTGTTGAAAGCACTAAAGAATTTCTCTTTAAATCCTTTTTTCTCATGAGGCGCATCGTGACCGTGAGTTCCGTGATTGTCTTTTAAGAACAAAGCTGCAAGAGCTGGACTCAATGTCAAGGCATTAACAGCCGAAATTACAATTGCAATTGCCATCGTAAAGGCAAACTGACGATAGAAAACTCCTGTTGAGCCTTCCATAAAACCAACCGGCAGGAATACAGCAGCCATTACCAGCGTAATCGAGATAATAGCACCCGTTATTTCGTGCATTGCTTCATGGGTTGCGATTTTTGGAGACAAACGTTTGTGTTCCATTTTCGCATGCACGGCTTCGACGACCACAATCGCGTCATCGACCACAATACCAATCGCCAGAATTAATGCGAAAAGCGTTAGAAGGTTGATCGAAAATCCGAATAACTGCATGAAGAAGAACGTTCCTAAAATTGCTACAGGTACAGCAATAGCCGGGATTAATGTTGATCTGAAATCTTGCAGGAAGATAAATACAACGATGAAAACTAAAATAAAAGCTTCCAGTAAAGTGTGTTCAACCTGTTCGATAGATTGGTCTAAAGATACTTTTGTACTATAGAAAATATTGTGTTTAATGCCTTTTGGAAAATCTTTAGAAGCCTTTTCCATCATTTTATTAATCGCAATCTGAATATCATTTGAGTTCGATCCAGCCAACTGAATAACTCCAATTACAATTCCTTTTTTACCATTCAGACGAGTTAAACTGTTGTAAGAATAAGCTCCTAATTCAACTCTTGCGACATCTTTTAAACGAAGGACAGAACCATCAGGATTAGAACGAATGGCAATATTTTGATAATCTTCTGGTTTGGTAAGTTTTCCTTTGTATTTAATTACATATTCAAAAACTTCTTTACTTCTTTCACCAAATTTACCTGGCGCAGCTTCCAAACTTTTGTCCTGAATTGCTGCCATCACTTCATTTGGCGTTACTTTATAAGTTGACATTTGTGTCGGATTCAACCAAACACGCATTGAGTAATCTTTTACACCACCAAAAATACTAGCAGAACCAACTCCGGGAATACGTTTAAGCTCTGGAATAATATTAATTTGAGCATAATTGGCAACAAAAGTCTGATCGTATTTTGCCTCATCATCTGTGTACATACCAATCGCCATGATGAAACTGTTTTGCTGTTTCGCCGTGATAATACCTTGTTGTACAACTTCGGCAGGCAATTGACTCGTTGCTTGGGCAACTCTATTCTGTACGTTTACTGCAGCTTGATCGGCATCTGTTCCTAATTTAAAGAAAACAGTAATCGCCAAACTACCATCGTTACTCGCCGTAGAACTCATGTAAGTCATGTTTTCTACACCATTTATAGACTCTTCTAGAGAAGGTGCAACAGAACGTAAAACCGTTTCTGCGTTAGCTCCAGGATATACCGCCGTTACCAAAACCGATGGAGGCGCAATATCAGGAAACTGTTGTAAAGGCAGTTTCGTTAAACCAAGTACACCTAAGATCACCAACAAAATGGAGATTACAGTTGCCAGTACCGGCCTTTGTATAAATATTTTGAACATTATTTCTTTTGATTATTTTTTGTTAGTTACTTCGGCAACTTTAGTTGTTTTTTCAGGTTGAATAGCTTGTCCGTCCTGAAGTTTGTCAATACCGCTTAAAACGATTTGATCACCAGATTTTACGCCGTCTTTAATTAAATAATTTGTACCGCTTTTACCTACAACAGTGATTGGCATTTTGGTTACTTTGTTGTCTTTTCCAACTGTGAAAACAAATACTTTATCTTGCATTTCAACAGTAGCCGCTTGCGGAACCAAAATTGCATCGTCGTGGTTTAATCCTAAACGAATTCTTCCTGTGTTTCCAGAACGTAAAATTCCGTTTGCATTAGGGAAAGTAGCTCTAATCGTGATTGCTCCAGTAGTTTTATCAAACTGACCGTCAACCATATCGATTTTTCCTGTTTTTGGATAAGCGCTGTTATCAGCCAAAATCAAAGTAACAGGAGGCAATTTTTTGATTTTATCGCCTAATGAACTTCCAGCGTATTGCTCTTTAAAGTGGATGAAATCTGTTTCACCCAAAGAGAAATAAGCAAAAACTTCGTGAACATCAGATAGAGTTGTTAAAGCCTCAACATCAGAAGCAGAAACTAAACTTCCTTGTTTTTTAGGCAGTCTTCCAATGTATCCGCTTACTGGCGCAGTAACATTTGTATATCCTAAATTGATTTTAGCAGAACCAACCATTGCTTTTGCTTGCTCGATATTGGCAGCAGCAATTTTTTGAGAAGCTTTAGCCGTTTTCAACTGATAGTCAGAAACTACTTTGTTTTGAACTAACGGAGTCAATTTATCAACTTCTAAGTTAGCGTTGATTAAAGCCGCTTCAGCAGCGTGAAGACTTGCTAAAGCATTGTTTAACTGCTCGCGGAACGGACGCTCATTAATCTTGAATAACGTTTGCCCTTTATTTACGTAAGCGCCTTCGTCTACAAAAATTCTGTCAAGGTTTCCGCTCACTTGTGGGCGTATTTCAACATCAACAGTTCCTTGTATAGAAGCAGGATATTCAGAGTCTGTGATTGTGTTTGCACTAGTTATCGCCAAAACTGGTAAAACTGGCGGAGGTGGAGCAGAAGGAGCCTGATTTTTATCGGCACAGCTGCTTAAAACTAATGCCAGAATAAAACTGGTTATAATTACATTTTTCATTTTCATTGTGGTTTTAATTGGTTGAACATTTTCTCGGGTAAAAAATTCTGGTATTCTGGTATTCTCGGGATTCATATTTAATTGAATTAAATTATCTAACGTTGTTAAGTAAAAGTGCACAAATTTCAATACAGCAAGCCATTCCAATCTTATTTAAAATCAGTATTAAATTATCTAACGTCGTTAAGTAAAAGTCTAAAAAAAGAGTTTTATTACCTCGATTAAATTTTCTAACAGTGTTAAGCGAAAGTTATAAAAAAAGGATTTTACATTATCCCGTTTAAATCATTTTACACTGTTAAGTAAAATTGAAAATTTTTTTATTGTATTGATTTGATGATACCACCAATGGCATCTTTCAAAATTTGGGCATTAATTGTTTCTAAAATGTCACTTTTGTTAATGATATTGATGGCGATTAAACCATGTATAACAGAAAAGAAAGTGAAGTACTTTTGTTTTATAATATCCTGACTCGGGTTGCTGCTTTTCATTACTTCAGCAATTACCTGAGTGAATAATTTGTAAGGTCCCTCTTGAGCCGAACATCGTTGCGCACAGCACGTCATTTGAACACCAAACATTAGCTGATACATTTCAGTATTAGTAAAAGCGAAGTCCCAGTAAGTCATCCACATGGCTTCCAATTGATCTTCTGGTTTTTCAAACTTATCTATTGCAGTTTGCAACTCTTTAGTCAGTTTGATAAAACCTTTGCCAGTCAGTTCTTCTAAAATTGCTTCTTTATTCGAGAAATATTCATAAATAATAGGAGCAGTATATTCGATTCTGTCGGCAATTTTACGCATACTCAAACCATTCCAGCCTTCATCTTTTACGATATCATAAGCAGCGCCAAGAATATTATTCCTTGTCTCTTCTTTTTGTCTTAAAATTCGATCTTTGCTAGCCATTTTATTCGAGTATTAAATCGTTTAACACTGTTAGGCAAATGTATGGCGGTTTTTCGAATTATAAAATGTTTTTGTCATAATATTTTCTTATCGTACAATAAGCAATTTTAAAAACGCTTGCAAAGTATTGAATTTACTAAGTTTTTAATTCCTGAAATATTTTTCAGGAGCAGCAAATTTTCGTTTTTCAAGAACATTTGTCCCGCTCTACATTATATCTTTTATGGTGAACCCCACCATAAAAGGATACCATTTCGATCGGGGCTAGGCGAGAAAGTATATTTTTTATAATTTTTTTCAGTTAGTTATTATTCTGATGACCGTTATTTCGCAGGATATTTTTCAGGATTTTGTGAGGTATGAAAAACAGCATTTAGAAAAACAGTTTTTGTTACTTCATCAACAATGAAAAATGCGATGTAAGGAAATTTTTTAAAAGGAAGATAACGATAATTATTATCGTGAAATTGATGAAGTGGATTTAACTGTAAAGCTTTATAGATTTTTTTATAATCATTAAGAAAGTCTAAGGCAACTTTCTTACTAGCTTTTATTATATAATATTCAACGGCTTCTTCAATATTTTTTAATGCAATTGGAGAAACAATAACCTTATAATTCATACTTTTTCTTTAAATCAGTATAAATGGATTCGGCATCAGAGTAAAGTTTTTTGTCTGAAGTTATTTGTTCATTTAAAATGTGTTGCTGTTCTTCGGACAATTCGTAAGGTTTTACATTTGCAATTTCAAATTTTATCTTTAGTGCTTTCATAAAAGCTTTTACAGCCTCAATTTGAGAAGCATCTTCTGTATACGCTGTGATATTAATTGCTTGCATGATTTTAAAGTTTACTAAAGTTGGTAAACAAAGTTAAGACAAAAGTCTAATTTCCATGTTAATGATTACATTTTATTTTTTTGAATTATCTATGAACGTCAATTTTTCGTAACATTACAATAAAAAAATGAACACGCTAACTACCATTAAAACCACATTTGCTCTTTTACTTTTCCAACAAATAACTTTTGCTCAGGAAATCAAAAAAGAAACCGCAGCACCACAATACTCAATCGAAAATTGTGTCAATCATTTTGAATTAGACAAAGCCACGAAAACCAAAGTAGGCTATCAATATTGGTTTGCCGATAAAACCTTTACTCAGGAAAATACCTTAAAAATGAGTATTGTCGAACCACGAAAATCGACACACGCGCCACACCATCATCCTGAAGAAGAATTCTTTTATATTCTAGAAGGTTCGGCTTCTTTTTTCTTAGATGGAAAAACGGTTGTTGTCGGTCCAAATACAAGTTTATACTGCCCGCCAAATGCCGAGCACGGAATAAGCAATGCCGGAAATACCAATTTGAAATATTTGGTTATTAAGAAGGATTTGAGATAGACTATTATAGGAGTTTTAAAGATTCCAATTATTTGAATTGCCTCCTGCTTTAGCTGGAGGAATTAAATAGCTTGTAAAGGAAGGCTTTAGCCAAATGCAATTTAGGCTAAAGCCATTTATATTTTTGATTTAACCTCCATCTAAAGATGGAGGCAATTGTTTTTCTATTGTAAATCTCACAAAGGAGCAAAGGCGAAAAGGTCAGCTTCAGGCTATAAAATAGCAAATCCTAGCGACTTCAATCTTATATAATTTTTGTTTAATTTTTAATAAAAACTTGTAATTCAATTAATTAACTTTTATTAAAGAAAGGTTTAACATCATCTGTTTTCGCTGGCTATTTGAAATAACTAATTTTAGATAAATCAAAATTAATCACGTTTTAAATATTAGAAATTATGAAAAAGAATATCGCCATATTAGCAACAAACGGTTTTGAAGAATCAGAATTAGCATCGCCTAAAGCCTATCTAGAAGAGCAAGGTTGGAACGCAGATATCGTCAGTTTGAAATCTGGAACGATCAAATCTTGGAAAGACGGAAATTGGAGCACCGAATATAATGTTGATGTCGTATTGGATCAAGCAAATGAAGCCGATTACGATGCTTTGGTTCTTCCAGGAGGAGTTATAAATCCTGATTTATTAAGAAGAGAAGAGGCTGCAGTAAAATTTGTACGTTCGTTTTTTGAAAGTAAAAAACCAGTAGCCGCTATTTGTCACGGACCACAAATTCTGGTAGATGCAGATGTTTTAGAAGGTCGAAAAGTAACTTCGTTCTTCTCTGTTAAAAACGATTTGAAAAATGCTGGAGCACAATGGGAAGATTCAGAAGTTGTCGTAGACAACGGATTAGTAACCAGCCGAAATCCTAATGATTTACCTGCTTTTAATAAAAAAATGGTAGAAGAAATTAAAGAAGGAATACACGAGCGTCAGAGGGTTTAAAAACTGTCTTTGTTTTATATTCAAATTAAAATGCAAGATCAATTTTGGTCTTGCATTTTTTTTGGTGGAATTTATAATGTAGTTATCATTTCGAGGAACGAGAAATCACACTTGCTAATCGACAAAGATTGGCGACATTCTGTACGGAGTTTCTAGTGTGATTTCTCCTCCGTCGAAATGACAAAAATGTGATAAATGCTTGCCGAAATATAGATTTAGTATATTTGTTAAAGAACATAAATTAGTTGTAAGAAAAAGAATATAAAAACAAAGAATTTTCCTATATTTGTAGTTCTTAAATCTTCACATTAAGAACGCATCAAAATTTGCCCTTGTGCTATGTAGTAAAGCTCCGAAAGGACTTTGACGCCGTGAAGAAGCGTAAGACTGCTAAGGCACGAGGGTTTTTCTTAAATTCTTCACTTTATGAAAACAAACACCCTTTCCAAAGAAGCCGAAACAAGGCTGATTGATTTTTTTAACCATATTATCGATCCCGAAGATATGGCTAAAATCTTAAGACAAGTAAACTGCATTTTAGCGCTCGGTGTAATGCGACAACACGAAACCCTCCAAATTGGACTAACAAATTTCGAAGACAATTATTATTGGGTCAATGAATTGGCGGAGATTTTGAATCCTTATTTGAGGGAGGAGTAAGTTTATAAAATGGAAAAACCTCGATTTTTTTAAGGATCGAGGTTTTTTATTAGCTTTCAATTAATTTTCTCCATTCTTCAGGTAATATCTCATTCTTAAAAAAACTATGAGATAAATATCTAATACATGAAATTCCTAATTTGTCAGTTTTGTAAGAATAACATTCTTTTCTTTTCTCTAGAATTGATTTCTTAAAATCATTAAAATTGGCATCCTTTTTAAGTAATTTTAAACCATCCTGAACTCTTTCAATACAATCGACATAATATTCCTTATGCAAGTTTTTTTGAAATAAAAGCTTTTCAACATCGTTGGTGTTAAAATCAATTGAAACTATTTGTAGGCTTAAGTTATCGTCAATGAATGATAAAATTTGAGAAAAAAAATCTTCCGAATCAAAAATAGCAGAGATCTCTAATAGTGTTGCAATTAAGACCGAAGAGCTATCACAATATTCTTGAGGTTTAACACCAGTTGCCAAAAATTCAATGAGAAGATTTAGTCTGTTGCCTAATTCTGGATGTCTTTTATGTCTTATTTTTTCAATTTTTAAATGAGTAATAATTTGTTGAAAGTGATTATGCAAAAAATTCACATCTTTTTCTCTTAAATGACCGTTGTCTGTAAAGAATAAAAGTAGTTGAATTATGGGTATAGAGTGATTGTCAATTATTGGTTTATTAAAACCATTATTATTCTCAATGATTTCTATTAATAAGTCCTTTTGTTTGTTTATTAATTTTTCGGAATTATAAGATTTAAAGATACATTGTCTTAATCTGCAATAATAAATCAGATCATCTAAATATTCAAAACATCTTAAAGGATAACCAATCCTTTCAAAAAAAGCTCCATTTTCAGAGAAAAGACCGTTTTCTATTTTTGCAATAGGGAATGTTTTACTAAAATATTTATTAAAAATATTATATTGTCCTTTTAGTAATTTTTTGAATTCTTTTACAACTGGTTGCTTTTGTTCTAAATCATTTTCGACTATCCAATGCCATGTTTTTAAAACTAAAATTTTAGAACACTCTTTTGAAGGAACCAAATAATTATTTTCATTACTATAGTGATAGACTAATGAATTTAAAAGATTTAATGTTGCGAAAAGTTTATTAAAAGCTCTACTTTTTACATCATTTACTTTGTTAAATTGGATATTAACTAATTCTTTGAATTCTTTATAATTATTATCTGGAGAATCTAGAAATGCTAATGTCTTTTTTAATAATTTATTACTTGCATCATCAGAAAGTAGATATTCATTGAATAGATATTGACTAAATATATCTGTTAAATAATATATATCCCATCTTTCAAATTCTCCATCACTAAATTCCTGAGATATAAATCCCTCAAATGTGTTTCTAAAATTACTTTTCAGTACACCATTGTGAACAATGACGATTTTTTTAGGTAAATCATTGAATTCAGGAATTGTAGAGTCGTTAAAAATGCTATATTTTGCTTCTAAAATAGACTCTCTAATTCCATCAGACTTTGAAAAATTGGTAATTGATATATCTTTATCAGAATATCCTTTTAGTTCAAAATACCACTTATATTTAATTCCTTTTTCATCTTTGCCAATAGCAATAATGTCTTTGCCATACTGCGATTGACCTTTTGAATCTTTTGCAGTTTGAATTATTCTAAACCCCATAAGATTTAAAACAATAGGAAATAGATAATCTAATTCCTGATCTTCTTTAAGTGAAGATAAATATTCTCGAACAATCAAACTATTACTACTCATTTTCAAGATAGGATTTAATTTCTATAAATTCATTATCATTCCAATCTTCTTTGATTAAATAATCTTTTTCTAATTCAAACATATCTGGATTAATAAAATAACTTCTAGGCAGTGAAAAACTTGATTCGATTTTACTTAATTGTGAAATCTTTTCATTTGCTCCAAATCTCCATCCTCCACCTTTTGAAAGTTGAACAGTATTTATTCCTAATTGACCTAGCAAGCTATTTTCAGTGGCTCCTTTACTTATTGATTCGCTCATTTTTTTTGAAAATAACTCATCGAAAATTTTTATTTCTTTATAATGGGTATAAAAAGGATTAATTTCATTTATTGAATTTTTAATATTAATATTTTCATCATAAAACATTTCAATATAAGTAGAAATCTTTTCGATTACTTCAATGTTTTCGGGTCTGTTAAGATCAAGATTTTCTTGAAGTATTTTTGTTATGAGCCCACCATAATCTTCTGAAAGGGCTTGTAATTTACATATAAAACTAATCTTTACCCAATTACTTTTTGATTCTAAAAGAGGTAACAAAGCAATTAATCTATTTTTAGGTTGATGAAAATCTAAAGTTAAAGAAACCCATAGTTTATATTGGATAAATGATGGAAGTTCTAATAAGTTTTTAATAAATTTATATGGAGAATAATTGGAAAGCTCGTCAAAAAAATCTACCCCGACAATTCTTTTACTAGCCAAATTATCTGTTAATAGTTCAATTATAAATTCATCTAATTTGATTTGATTCATTTCGGAGAAATACGAAGCAAATGCTTTGCAAAATGATTTAAAAGGTTTCTTTTCAATTATAGCAAGAACTACTTTTTTAAAGGATTCAATTTCTTTTAAATCCCAAAAACAATTACTAATAGAATTTATATGTTTTTCAATTGAGAAATATTCTTGACTAATTATTTTAAGAATAAGCTCTGTTTTTTCTTGATCATAATTATTAATTTGATTTAAATTATTTAAAATATAATTAACTACTAGCTCATCTTCTATTATTAAACTCAATTCATCAAAACAGGATTTATGATAATTAATTTGATTTGATTTTAAGATTGAAATAAGGAGAGATGATAATGATAAAATTAATGACGGATTAGATTTATGTGTTTTGACAAAGTCTAAAAATAACTCACATTCAGTTTGTTCTAGTTCGTAAATATTGGATAAGCCGTGGAAGATTGCGTTTAATTTATTTTGCTTATTTACTAAATCTTTTAATGTAGGATTGTAAAATTCATTTCTTTTGCTTTCGGAAATACCAGCTATAACAGCAGATAAAAAACTTTCTTTATCCTCATCAATATTTATCGATTTTGATAAAAGAAACAATCCCACATCATAATTCGTCTTACATGTATTTTTAATACCATTTAATATACTTCCAAGAGGTATGTTATATTGTGCATCACTTTTAGCGAATTCCATTAAAATCATAGAATTCTCATATATAGTCAAAGGGGGAATTTCTAAAAGAGGTAAAGCTTCTGAATAAGCTTCTATGAATAGAAATATCATATCAGATTTATTTTCTTTATCAAGTGAATTTAAAAAATTATCAAATGAACATTTGTATTTTGCATTAAATTCTAATATAAAAGTTTTCCATATTTTCTTTTCTAGTGTAAGAAAATCATATACATACCCCTCGGCTAGAAAATCTTCTTTTAATTCTTTTATAAATTCTACAATATCAATAAACTTAGCTGAACTTTTAAAATTTAGCTTTTGTTTATAGATATCTAAAAAATCTTCAATTATACTGCCGTAATCAATTATTAAAACTTTTTTGTATTCTAATTTTAAAATCGCTTTTTCAAATAAGGAATTGTCAAAGTTTACTTCTGACTCTGGAAATTGCAATTTTTTCTGATCAATGATTAAATTTATTAGTTTAGATAGATTTTTATCCATTATTTCAATTTAGGCTTGTGTTATTTTAAGTTTAAGCAATTTTATAAATTAGAAATTAAAAGATTATTTTACGATCAAATATATCCATTTAAATTAAATATATTTATAGGTGTTTTTACGTAATCTACAGAAAAAAACACTCTCAAAATTTTTAGAAGATTCAAGATGTTTTTTTGTAATAATGCAGTAACAATTAAAAATTAGGAAGTGGAACATAATTTTTTGCATATAAAAAAACAGCCCTCTAAATTAATAGAGGGCTGTTAAGGCAAATTTTAGATTTGCACTCCGAAGAATGCGTACGGTAATTGGTAATCTACTAAAAAGAAGACTAAACGCAGGTTATTCGTTTATGACATCGCCTTCTTTAGTTTCTTCGCTGGCGATTTTTACCAGTTTATCTTGCGGGTTTAAGTCACCGAAAATTTCGATTTTATCTTCGATTTCTCTTCCTTTTTTAATATCAACTCTTGTTGCTTTGTGGTTTACTACTTTTACCACATAAATTCCTTCTGCAGAACTTACTACTGCCGATTTTGGAACTACATACGTGCTGTCTTTCGCGTTAAGCGGTAATAAAACTTCGGCAACCATTCCAGGCAATAAATTTCCTTTGGTGTTGTGAACATCCATTTCAACTCTTTCAGAACGAAGTTTTAAATCTAAAGCACCAGACATTCTGGTAATTTTTGCTGAGAAAGTGTCAGGCAACGATTTTACATTAAAACTCATTTCGTCTCCTGCATGCAAATATCCTGTGTACAATTCTGGAACAGAAACCGCCAAACGTAATTTAGATTGCTCCTGAATCGTTAATAAAGGCAAATCTGAACCTTTACCTGCTGGACCAACAAATGTTCCTAAATTCACATTTCTAGCCGCTACAATGCCATCAAAAGGAGCACGAATTTCTAAATATCCTCTCATAATCGCCACTTCTTTATGAGCCGCAATTGCAGCTTGATATTGTGCGTAATCAGAATTCTTTTTACCGCTTGCCATTTCTAAATCGTTTTTAGAAATCGTTCCTTCCACTTTGCTTGTTTCGTACAAACGGTTGTAAGTGCTTTTGCTGGTTGCATAAATCGCTTCCATAGATTTCAATCTAGATTCGGCAGCAGCCAATTGCGAACTGATTTCTGGCGCTTCTAAAACAATTAAAAGCTGTCCTTTTTTAACTTTAGAACCAATATCTACTTTTAATGTTTTTACGAAACTGCTCACTTTTGCATACAAATCAACTTGTTGAAAACCTGTTAATTCAGCTGGCAAACGTAACTCTGTTGTTAGTTTTTCTTTCGATAAAAGGAAAGTTTCAACTTTAGGTTCGATTTCTGCTTTCGCAGTTTCTTCTTTTTTCTTTTCGCAACCGCTTAATACAACTAATGCTGTAAATAATAATGCAGATGATTTTATAATATTACTTTTCATTTTTTGGTTTTAATGATGAGATATAATGGATGCTTTCTTCGTCTTCAGGATCTAAAGAAACAGATTGTGTCGATGTTTTTTCTTGTGCCCACGCAAATATCTGCGGAAGGATCAATAATACGGCAAAAGTAGAAAATAATAGTCCACCGATAACCGCTCTTCCTAATGGAGAAACCTGATCGCCTCCTTCGCCGTGTCCGATTGCCATTGGCAACATTCCCGCAATCATCGCAACCGAAGTCATGATAATTGGACGAAGACGCAACGCAGCCGCTTCACGAGCCGATTCTAAGGCATTTCCATTTATTTTACGCAATTGTTCGGCATTGGTCACCAAAAGTACGGCGTTGGCAATAGAAACCCCAACCGACATGATGATTCCCATATATGATTGTAAGTTCAACGTAGAACCTGTTAGCGTTAGCATTAATAAAGATCCTAAAACTACCGCAGGAACTGTCGTTAAGATTACTAACGAAACTTTGAACGATTGGAAATTAGCGGCCAACATTAAGAAGATTACAAAAACGGCAACCAATAATCCTGTTTGCAAACTGCTTAATGTTTCAGTCAATACAGTACTTAGTCCAATTGGCGTGATAAACAAACCACGAGGTAATTCGCCCAATGAACTAATTGTTTTGCTCACATCTTTTGATGCAGTACCTAAATCGGTTTGATAGATGTTTGCAGTAACGGTAATGTATGGCATAGCCCCTAAATTGTCATTTTCACCACTTACAAAGCCCGGTGTAATTTTGGCAACGTCACTCAAAACAGGACGAAGCGAGTTTTTCAATACTGGAATTTCTCCAATATCAGTTTTGCTTTTCATTTTATTCAAAGGAACTTGAACCTGAACAGAATACGATAATCCTGCTTTTTCATCAACCCAGTTATTTTTTTCTGTATAACGTGAAGATGAAGTCGAAGCGACAAGCGAACGTGAAATATCATTCATGTCAACACCTAATTCGGCTGCACGAGTTCTGTCAATATCAATATTCATTGCAGGATAATGAATTGGCTGACCAATTTGTACGTCTCTGAAATAGGATATTGCTTTTAATTTATCTACAATTTGTGTGGCGAATAATTCATTGCGTTTTTTGTCTTTTCCAGCCACTCGAATTTCGATTGGAGTAGGAGAACCTTGGCTTAAAACTTTATCTGTCAATTCGATTGGTTCGAAAGAAACTTTAGTATCAGGCAAAACTTTTTTAATTCTTGCTCTCAAGTCATCTTTAAAATCATCCATGTCTGCCTCATAGTCTTTCAAACTCACTTGGAAAACCGCTTCATGAGAACCCGCCATAAACAAATAAATCGGGTTAATTGAGAATAGAGAAGGGTGCTGACCCACATAAACAGATGAAATTCCGATATGTTCTTTACCAACTTTTTGTTCTATTTCTCTTAAAACAATTCGGGCTTGTTCTTCAGTTCTTTCCAAACGCGTTCCATCTGCGGCGCGCATTCTCAACTGAAATTGGCTAGAGTTTGTTCTCGGAAAAACATCTTTTCCGATAAAATTAAGGAAGACAATTGCCAAAAGCGTTGCGACAACCAAATAAACGATACTCGTTGCTTTTTTGTGTACAAACAAACGATCTAAAGTTCGCATAAAACGATTTCTGAATTTTTCGAAACCAGAAACTTTTCCGTCATCATTGAAATCGGTTCTTTCCACCAAATCCTTTTTCTGACCAATTAAATTTTGCTCCGATTCAGGCGTTAATCCGCAGGCTTTAAATTCTGCTTCATCGTCTGTAATTTCAGGTGTATGATCATGTTTTACGTGGTCTTTCATCATCCAGTTGGCCATTACAGGAACAAAAGTCTGAGATAATAAAAATGAAATAACCATTGAAAAACCAATTGCCAAAGCTAAAGGCAAAAACAACGCTCCCGGAATACCAACCATTGTAAATGCTGGTGCAAATACAGCTAGAATACAAAGTAGGATCAATAATTTAGGCAAAGCAATTTCCTGACAGGCGTCCCAAATGGCGAGTGCTTTTGGTTTTCCCATGTCGAGATGCTGGTGAATGTTTTCGATCGTTACGGTACTTTCATCCACCAAAATACCAATTGCTAGAGCTAACCCTGACAACGACATTAAGTTGATTGTTTGTCCGAATAATTTCAAGAATAAAACCCCAGAAATAATCGAAATCGGGATCGTCATAATTACGATTAACGCCGCACGACGGTCTCCAAGGAAAAGCATTACCATTAATCCGGTTAAAACCGCACCGATAATTCCCTCAGTAATCAAACTTTTAACCGAGTTGATTACATAAACCGACTGGTCAAATTCATAAGATAATTTTACGTCTTCAGGAAGTGTACTTTGAATTTTAGGCAATTCCGATTTTAATTTCTGAACTACATCCCAAGTCGAAGCATCTCCCGCTTTTGCAATACTAATATAAACCGAACGTTTTCCGTTTACTAAAGCATAACCTGCCGTAATATCGGCACCATCTTTTACAGATGCAACATCGCCTAATTTTAAGTTTTGAACACCGCCTTTGAAGATCGGAATCTGTTCAAAATCTTTAACTTCTTTAATTGTATTATTGGTAGGTGTAATATAATTTTTGTCGCCTATACGAACGTTTCCAGAAGGAGCCGTTTGGTTGTTCAAACGAATTGCTTCAACAATCTGATCTGGCGTCATATTATGAGAACGCAATAAATCTGGATCTACGTTAACCTCAATCGTTCTTGGGCTTCCGCCGAAGGGCGCCGGAGACAATAAACCAGGAATTGAAGTAAACGAAGCACGAACGTAAACGTTAGCTAAATCTTGCAGTTCGTTGTTTGATCTAATTTTACTGCTCAAAACCAATTGTCCGATCGGTAGTGAAGAAGCATCAAAACGAATGATAAACGGTGGCTGTGTACCCGGAGGAAAAACCGCCTGAATTCTGTTCGAAAGCGCACTTAACTCGGCAGCAGCCTGAGCCATATTTGTTCCTTCGTAATAGGTTAATTTCATAATCATTAACCCTTGAATATTTTTGGTTTCAACCGATTTGATGCCGTTCGAGAAAGGTAAAACGTTGACGTAGTTTTTGGCAAAATAAGCTTCCATCTGGTCTGGCGTGTAACCTCCAAACGGGTGCGCGATATAGATAACCGGCAAATTCATTTTTGGTAAAATATCTACCTTAATGTCTTTGATGGCACCAATTCCGAAGAAAAATAGACCCGCAACTAATACTAATATAGAAATGGGTTTGCGGAGTGCAAAACGTATTAAATTCATTAGGATTTATAATTAAAATTCATTTATAAATAAGTCAAAATTTCCTGTTGCAGCGACTTTCAATAAGTACGATTGCCACACATTATTATTGACAATATCTCGATCGATTTCAGCACGATTTAAAGTGTAAATAGTTTGCGTTAAATCAGTTAAATCGGTTAAACCATTTTTGTATAAAGCAGATTTTTGCGTGTAAGCTCTCTGCGCTGCATCAACTTGAATTGGTGCTTCTGCATAGTTTTCCAAAGTAATTTTGATTTTATCTTCGGCGAAAGCCAATTGAGATTTCAATTCTCTATCTGCTTGATTGTATTCTTCTTGCAATGCTTGAGAAACATATTTTTGAGAACTTACTTGTTTGCTTGATCTAAATGGAGTAGTTAAATTCCAAGTAATTCCAACTCCCACTAAATAATTGGTACGATCCGGATTTACGCCATCCCAATAATTTCTTGTAAAAGCGTTTTGATTGGTTGCATAAGAAGAATCAAACCCTGAAGCTCTTGTTTGTAAAACACCAAAAGCGCTCATCGTTGGATAATAAAATCTCTTATACAATTTAACCTGCTGGTTGCTGTAATCGATTTTCGTTTTGTAGAATTGCAATAAAGGGTGAAGGCTGTCTCCTGCGATTTCTTTTGTCACCAACTCTTTTGGAATCTGAGTTACAAAAAGGGTATCTGTAACAAAATCTTGTGGAGCAACTCCCATTAAATCAACTAATTTGTTGTTTTGTTCTTTAACGAAATTCTTAGCAAGGTTTAAAGCCATTTTAGCTTTAGAAACTTCGGCAGTTGCCAAGGTAGAATCTACACCGGCCAATAAACCGTTTTTAACTCTGGCTACAGCTGTTTTCTTGAAAATTTCTGCGCGAGAAAGATTTTTTACTTGCGAAATCAGTAAGCGCTGACTTGCTAATAAATTTAGATAAGCAGCTGAAATTTTAATTTCCTGTTGAAATTTTTCCTGCTCTAAATCTTTTTCTTTAGCCTGAACATCAATTTTAGATAAATTGATTTTTTCCTGTGTTTTTCCGAAAGTGAAAAAATCCCAGTTCATGTTGACTAAGTAAAGCGCACCAAACGCCGAATTCCAGTTTTGCTCTGGAAGAGGCAAACCAGATGAAGCAACTCCTAAACCTCCGAATCCGTAAAGCGGCCCGTTTTGTCCGTTTACAGTTCCGTAATCCTGTTGCGCCGATAAATTTAAGTTCGGCAGGTAATCACGACGAGATTGTTTCAGCGTCTCTTTTGATGCATTGGTGTAATTGTTTTTTGCTCGGATAGAACCGTAGTTTTCAAGACCTGTTTTTACTGCTTCTTTTAAAGACAGGGTTTGAGCATAACCGATTGAGGCAAAAATCAATAAAAATAAAAAGGTAATTTTTTTGAAATACATAAACTCAAGGTGTGAAATAGAATGTTTTGATGGAACAAATTTATTTCTCTTCTGCTGATAAAAGTCAGGTTAAGTGATGTACTGCACTAGTAAATGACGAATTGAATTGGTCATTTTTTGAAAAAAATAATTAAATATTTGTTCGTACTTTGTAACCTATTTCACAATTAAGAATGAACAAAAAAATTGATAATATACTGGATAACAAATGGTGGCAAGAAGTTGCTGTTATCCTTTTTTCCTTTACCATTTATACCTTAAAAAACGATTGGATGCTCATTAGTTCATTCACATCTATCTTAATGGGTGTGTTTTTCTATTGCATTTTATACCTGCACGCGCAGTTTAACCGTTTCTTTTTACTTCCAATTTTATTCAAAGCCAATAAACCTTTTACTTATATCATTTTAACGCTGTTTGGAGTTTTTGTTTTTTCGGTTTTGCTTTATGAAATTACAATGATGGACATGTTTGCTAAATGTCATTTGTATCAAAATTCACATCAGAGAAGTTATGCCTATCAATTGGCAAGCGTTTTAGGAACTTTGGTCTGCATTTTGAGTCCGATTATTGTGTTTAAGTTTTATCGTATTCATAGAAAACAAACCGATGCGGCTTTATTGTTCAATCAAATGCAATTGAATTCATTGAAAGGACAATTAAATCCGCATTTTTTGTTCAATACTTTTAATACACTTTACGGAATCAGTTTGGAATTTCCTGAAAGAACGCCCGATTTAATTATGAAAGTTTCGCAGCTAATGCGTTATCAATTAGAAAGTAACAGCAAACAATGTGTTTCTTTAGAAGACGAATTGGAATTTATAAACAGTTACGTTCAGCTTGAAAAAGAACGTGTTGGTTATCGTTGTGATATCACTTTTGAAAGTAATGTTGATAAAGATTATACGTATAAAATTTCGCCGATGCTTTTAATTGCATTTATCGAAAATGCCTTTAAACACGGAACTTGTGCCATAGAAAAGTGCTTTGTCAATATTACGATTTCTGTAGAAAATGGATTGTTGCATCTTCATGTTACAAATTCAATTCCGAAGAAGACAGATGTGGTTTCAACTAAAATTGGATTGAAAAATACAATTGAAAGATTGAATTTAATTTATGGAAAAGACTATAAATTAGACATTCAGGACGACAAACAAATCTATGTTGTGGATTTAGAAATACAACTTAAAAAGTTTGTAGGATGAAAGAAACAAAGAAATGTATAATCGTAGATGATGAACCCGCAGCGCATTATGTTTTAGCTAATTATATCAAGCAGAATCCGCAGTTAGAATTGGTTTTTCAAGGTTATAATGGCATAGAAGCAATGAATTATCTTAGAGAAAATCCAGTAGACTTGATGTTTTTAGATATCAACATGCCTGAGATTTCAGGAATGGAATTGCTTAAAATCCTTCCAACGCATCCTAAAACAATTTTAACTACAGCTTATTCTGAATTTGCCTTAGAAAGCTACGATTATGGTGTAATTGATTATTTGCTGAAACCGATTTTTTTTCCAAGATTTCTAAAAGCAATCGATCGTTTTTTTGCTACAGAAAGTGTGAAGCAAAAAGCAGAAGAAACAGTAAATTCTGTCAATGTAAAAGTTGATGGTTATTTGATGAATATCGAATTGGACCAGCTTCTATTTGCTCAGAGTTTTGGAAATTACGTCAAACTTCATACGATCAAAAGAACTTATCTGGCTTCTATAACTACAACGGAATTTGAAAAATGTCTGCCAGAAAAGAGTTTTATGCGGATTCATAAATCATATATCGTTGCTTTAGACAAAATAGATGGAACTGAAAAAGATTTTGTCGTTATTAAAAACGAAAGAATCCCGATCGGAATTACCTATAAAAGAGAATTAACAGATAGATTGAAAAAGCTTGAAATTTGATTAAAGGACTTGATTTAAAAGCAGTTTTGAATGTTAATGAAAAAACTTTGCTTCTTCATATTATCTTAATAAAAAAGTAGTAAATTTAATACGTTGTTTGAAGTTTAATTAAAAAAATGAAACTATGAAAAACGTGCTTTTGTCTTTTGCTTTTTTATGCAGTAGTTTTTTAATTGCGCAAGAAGGAACGAATATGAAAAAAGTAATCACACCTCCAGAAAAGGTTCGATTTGCTTTTGAAAAAGAATACGCAGGAAAAGTGCCCGTTTGGTCTGAAGAATATGTTGGGGATGATGCAGATGAAATTAGATTTGAAGCACGATATAATGTAAACGACACGACCAAAGCGGTTGCGATTTATGATAATTTAGGAAACATGAAAGCTTTTGAATTGCAGATTCCGTTTAGAGATCTTCCAATAAAAGCGCAGTCTTACCTAAAAAAGAATTACAAAGCGAAAGCAATTCTAGAAATCGCAAAAGTAGTTGATGATAAAAACAAAACAACTTATGAAGTTGGCGTAACAAAAGATACCAAATTTTACGACGTTGTTTTCGATAAAGAAGGCAAATTTGATGTTTCAGTAGAAAAGAATTAAAGATTTTACTAATTCAAATATTATTTGAAATGACAAACCCGATAAGTTTTTAAAGCTTATCGGGTTTTGTTTTTTATGTTTTTTTGTTTCAGGTTTCAAGTTTCAGGTTGCACGTTTAAACCTGAAACCTGAAACTTGAAACTTGAAACTTGAAACTTTTAAAGCATCATTCCTCCAGAAACTTCAATTCTTTGAGCGTTTACCCAGAC
Source organism: Flavobacterium sp. B167r (assembly GCF_056824315.1). Taxonomy (NCBI): domain Bacteria; kingdom Pseudomonadati; phylum Bacteroidota; class Flavobacteriia; order Flavobacteriales; family Flavobacteriaceae; genus Flavobacterium; species Flavobacterium sp. B167r. The sequence goes on along the minus strand of NZ_CP124859.1, from coordinate 4,511,540 downwards.
TGCATCTTCTGAACATAAAAAGGCAACAACACCTCCAATATCGTCAGGAAGGCCAACTCTTCCTAAAGCTGTTACAGAAGCAATTTGCTGATTCATTTGCTCGTTATCACGAACGACACCGCCTCCAAAATCTGTTTCGATAGCACCAGGAGCAACAATATTAACTTTAATTTTTCTTGCGCCTAATTCTTTTGCTTGATACTTTGTCAAAGTTTCCATTGCACCTTTCATAGATGCATAAGCTGCGTAACCTGGGAATGAAAATCTAGCTAAACCAGTTGAAATGTTTACAATTCCGCCGCCGTCATTCATTACGTTAAGTCCTTTTTGAGTTAAGAAAAATGGACCTTTAAATTGAATATTAGTCAACGTGTCAAATTCCGCTTCAGTTGTTCCGATGAAAGAATTGTGAATTCCGATTCCAGCGTTGTTAATTAAAAAGTCAAATTTGTCTGTTTTAAAAGTATCTTTCAAAACGGTTTTTACTTCTTCAAAGAAAGCATCAAAAGTGCTTGATTCTGCAACGTTTAATTGTAACGCAGCTGCTTTTTGCCCCAAACTTTCAATTTCTAAAACCACAGCGTCAGCTTCGTCTTTTTTACTGTTGTAAGTGATAATTACATCCAATCCTTTTTTTGCAATTGCTATTGCCATGTTTTTCCCTAAACCTCTGCTACCACCTGTAACTAGAGCTATTTTTGTGTTTACTGCCATATTTTTTAATTGTTAATTGTTAATTGTGTTATTTGTAAAATGTGAAATGTGAAATGTGAAAATTGAGAATGTATGTCATTTTACATTTCACATTTCACAACTATGGATGCATTGCATTAAAATGATTTCTTAAATCTTCTGCGCTTGCGTTTAATCTGGTTTCGCTTGTACCGAAAGTCAATTCTTGTTTGCCTTCTTTCAATTGTTCGAAAATAGATTCGATAAAACTGCTCACACTTGGATGCGCGTCGTGAAGTCCGATTCCGCCTAAATCTGTGTTTAGTGCTGGTGGAATAATTTCGATTACTTCAATATTTTTCTCCTTTAATAAATGACGAAGCGAAAGCGTAAACGAGCGGAAAAACGCTTTTGTAGCCGAATAAACAGGAACTTTTGCAAAAGGCGAAAAAGCCAGTCCAGATGTTGTATTCATTACAGTTTTTAGATTTGGCAACTGAATAAATAATGAAGTTAAATGCAAAGGGGCTTCAATATTTGTAGTAAGCTCATTTTTCATGTTTTCATAAAAATCAGCATCCGTTATCGTCATCCAATTTTGAATTCCAGCGTTGTTTACTAAAACATTTAAATCAGGATGATTTGCTGCTGTCCATTCGTAAAGCGCAATTCGTTCTTCTTCTAAAGACAAATCGCATACTTTAGTAATTACAGTTGGAAATTTTGTTTTTACTTCCTCTAAAAGAGAAGCTCTTCTTCCGCAGATAATTACGGTGTTATTTTCTTGAACGAATCGTTCTGCAAGTCCAAGTCCGATACCGCTTGCACCGCCAGTTATTAAGATTTTGTTGTTTGATAAATTCATTTTTTCGATCTTTTAATTTGATGAGACAAAGTTAGAAACGAAGTGGTGGTCGAGAATTGTAAATATCAAATCGATGTTTGCGAAATTCAAATCACATTAATTTAAATTGCAAAAATCAAATGCCAAATTCTAATTCTCATTTTATGTCATTGCGAGGAACGAAGCAACCACACTATAAAACTCTAAATTCCAATTCTCGTTTTATGTCCTCCTGAGCGGAGTCGAAGGATCTCATGCTAAATCCGCACTGTGCGTGTCCTTCGACTCCGCTCAGGAAGACAAGCTTTACTTGAGTTCTTAAAGGAAAATCTAAAATCTGCAATCTAAAATTATGAACGGAAAGCAAGCGGCGTATAAGTAGTTTGTTTTTTAAAGAAATTTGAGAAATGTGCTAGTTCTTCAAAACCAAGAGAATACGCAATTTCAGAAATGTTCCAATCTGTCTGCTTTAAAAGTATTTTGGCTTCGTTTGTTAGTCGGTTGCTAATTAATTCGGTGGTGGTTTTTCCGGTGTTTTCCTTTAAAACCTTATTTAAATGATTGACATGCACCGATAAACGTGCAGCGAAATCTTTTGCTGTTCTCAATTCTAATCGCTGATTTGGCGATTCGATTGGGAATTGTCTTTCCAACAATTCAGCAAATAAAGAAGAAACTCTCGCGGCCGAATTGTGCTTAGAATATAAAGCGGTAATAGGCTGTAATTTTTGCCCGAAGTGAATTAACTCCGCGACATAATTTCGAATTAAATCGTATTTATAAATATAATCAGAGTTAATTTCTTTTTGTATTTTATTGAAAATCAATTCTACTTCTGAAACTTCTTCGTCAGAAAGTTGAAAAATCGGATAGCCGTCTGAGGCGAAAATCGGTAGTTCGTCTAAGTCAATTCCGCTTTTATTTTTAGATAAAAATTCGCTTGTAAAAACACAAAACTGCCCGCCTTGATTGGTGTCTTGAGGTAAATAATTGTAGGGAATTTTTGGTGTTGCAAATAACAATCCCTGTTTTTCAATTTCGATTACTTTGTCGGCATATTCTGCTTTATTGTGACCTCTAATTAAACTTATTTTGTAATAAGCTCTGCGGTCATAGGGCATTCCAGGTTTTCCTTTCATGCGTTCCAAAAGTTCTTTTATATCAAAAACATTAAAATGTCCGATTTCTTTTTGAATGTCATTTGGAAGCAAGGAATTCGGATCAACGGTTGATCCTTCCGTAATATCTTTATAAAATGAGTCTAGAGATTTCATATAGCAGTGAATTGCAAAATTCAAATATACGGAAAAAAATAAATGTTGATTTTTGTTTGATTTAAAGTTTATGGTTTCAAGTAGGTTTAACCGCAAAGCACGCAATGTTTATTTGCAAAGTTAGCAAGATTTATTATTCACAATTCATGTCTCCCTGAGCGAAGTCGAAGGATCTCATGCTAAATCCATACGGTGTGTCCTTCGACTTAGCTCAGGAGGACAAGTGATATCGTTTAATAAACTTAGTGCCTTAGCGACTTTGTGGCAAAATCAAAACAAACTTCCCTGCACAAATTCAGACTCAGGATTGTTTCCGAATTCAATTGAATCAATTACGAAAAACTGTTTTTTTATCGGATCAAATTCTCTTAAAACAATTTCATTGCATAGAAAATCAATTTCAATAGTAGTGAAAAGCTGAGATGCTATTTTTAGATTTTCGGGAGTTAATTTTCGTCCGATTGACATGTGCGGATCGTCACTTTTTTTGAGTTTTAAAGATTTCAGGGTTTCGTGAATCTTTTTCATTATTGGTTTTAGATTGTTTTTGGATTCTTCATTCGGAGCAATAAAAAAAGCTCCGGCATTGTCATAAGAACCAAAATGATCTAAATATACCTGGGAAGGCTTAAAAGTATCACAGATTTTAATTAGCTTTTTTTTAATGGAATCGATTTGAGAATCGTCAATTTTAAATTCGCAAATCGTAATATGCGCTTCAGAATTACAGCTGTTGTACCAATTGATTTTACTTCTCAAAAAATCTTTCAGTTTTTTGACAGTATCAACAACTGGTTTAGAGTAGAAAATTACAGAATAGGTTTTCTCCATTTTTAAGGCTTTGAAATGCAAAATTAAAGCTTTCCTTTCAAATGCAATCGATGCAGAATTTCTGATTTCAACAAACCGCTTCCGCCTCCAAAATGTTCAATTACTTCAACATCTGGCTGGTGTTCAAGGCAGAAAGAAGTAAATTCTTTTTCGACATGATCTTCGATTGCAGAACTCAAAAGTACAATGTCGATTTTATTAGTTTGAAAGTATTCTTGCGCTTCATTTTCGTTGTTAAAAGCAACAGCGTTCCAGTTTTCATCTGCGTTAACAAGACGAAGTAGAACAGCTAAAATAGCTTCGTTTTTTCCGAGTAATAAAAATTCTAATTTTTTCATTTTTTTTCAGGTTCTATTCCGAAGTTTCGGGACTGAGTTTCTAAGATACTAAGTTTTTGATATTCAAAATTGTCTGATTGACTAATTCTTTTATTGTCCAATTTGAATCAGTAGCAAAAATAGGTAGTGTTTTCGGAAAATAGACTTAATCTAGGATAAGAAAATATATTTTTGGACTTTTTTTTAGCGAGTTTATGTATGAATAAGATATTTTATTTTGCTAAAATTTAGTTAAAGTATATTTTGGTATTATTTTGCATTACAATTACTTAAGGTTTTTGTCTGCGATTAATGTTGTTAAAATTTTCATTCAATGAGGAAAACCGTAAGGTATTCTCTTTTTAGGGTTTTACTTTTGGCATGTTGAAATTTTAAAACTAATGTTGTTTTTACCTTTTTTAGAATAACATTTTTAAGTTTTAACATCATGTTTTTTGGAGAAACATTTTTTTTGAATTAAATTTTGACATATTCATTTGATCGTGGGTAATTGTATAAGAAGTTTGCATTTATACATTAATGTCTAGTTTTTAAGGGTTTTAAAATGAAGTCGACGGACTTAATTTTAGAACCCTTTTTTTAGAAAATAAGTGAAAAAGCAAACAGCCAAAACTGAATGATATCGGTGTTGATTTTGAACTTTTGAGGTGAAAAACCGTAATAGGTTTTAAAAGCAGCCGAAAAATGTGAAACATCTTTATAACCGCATTTATAAGCTGTTTCGCTTACTGTAGCCGTTTTGTTTTGAAACAATTCTTTGGCGTGTTCCATTCTTAATTTAATGATATAACTTTTTACAGTTGTTCCAAAACAAGCTTTAAAGCCTTTTTTTAATTTGAATTCGTTGAGCGAAATAAGTCTGGAAAGTTCTGGTAGAGTAGGTGTGTTTCTATAATCGTTTTCTAATATTTTTTTTGCTTCTAAAAGTTTGCTGTAATCTTCATCGTTGATTTTTTCTGCCGGTAAAGGTTTGGTAATTAATGTTTCAAGCTGATGAATAAGCAATTCTTTAATTTTACTTTCGATATATATTCTTTTTAAAACACCTTCTCTCACACAGTTTTTTATCTCAGAAGTTACCCACTGAATTGCCGGAGTAAAAGGAAGATATTTTGAGGTTAAATAGCAAGATTGCTGCTGAAGGATTTTTTTTGAAAATTTTTCATGCAACTGCCAGTCTTCATTTATAATGTTGTAATAAAACTCTTTAGAAAGAATTATTGACATATAATTTACATGTTTGTGTGCTGGAATTTTGAATGAACCCTTAAAATTATTCGTGTAAAAAACATTATGAGTGTTTTCTTTAGAATATTTTTCGCTTTCCAATTGATCGATTTGCGTTTCTACATTGCTGCTGTAGATAAAATTCATGACAATTGATTCTTCATCAATTTCAAAAATGACGGTTCTAGAGCTCGAAAAATAAAATTGGGTATCAAGTAAAACCAAACCTTCTGTAATGAGATGCCTACTGATTATTTGCTCTGAATTTTCATTTTGAATATTAACATTTTCTTCGGTTAAAATACTTTTTGGGTAATATTTATCTCCAATTTGAATTTTAATTATAGGCGTTTGAGAGTTTAGAAGTGTGGCTTTGATTTTCAAAATATAATCCGTTTTTACAAAATAATAATCCGTTTTTCCCTATCTTTTTTAAAGACGTTGATGGTACTTTTGCAGCAAAGTTATTTATAATTAGTCTAATTAAATATATGTCAACTCAAAAATTTTTATTTGCCAGTTTATTTTTTCTAAGCACGTTCTTATCATTTTCTCAACAAAATCAAGGTTTCGAAGTGTCTGGAAAAGTTGTTGAAAATTCTGGAGAAACAATTCCGTTCGCAACAGTTGTTATCGAAAAAACAGGTTTAAGTGTTATTTCAGATGAAAACGGAAACTATATTTTAAAAAATGTACCATCAGGAAAACATACATTAAAAATCTCGGCAATGGGATTTGCAGTTCAGAAAAAACACATTGAAGTTTCAGGGAATTTAGAAGTTTCAATTAAAATGGAAAGCGAGTTGCAGGAGCTAGAAAGTGTAACTGTTTTGGGAAGATCACAAACAGATAAAGTAAACAAACAATCTTATAGTGTAACTGCAATTGATGCTAAAAAACTGCATAATTCAACTCTAGATTTATCGCATGCCTTGGACCGTGTTTCTGGTGTTCGTAATCGTGAAGCGGGTGGAGTTGGTTCAAGATCAGAGCTTTCGATTAACGGATTTTCAGGAAATCAGATTAAAGTTTTTATTGATGGAGTTCCAATGGATAATTTTGGTTCTTCTTTTCAAATAAATAATATTCCAATCAATCTTGCCGATCGTGTAGAAGTTTACAAAGGCGTAGTGCCGATTTGGCTTGGGGGAGATGCTTTGGGAGGTGCAATAAATATTGTAACCAACAGCAAACCAAGAACTTTTGTTGATGCATCTTATTCATTTGGATCTTTTAATACGCATCGTTCAAGCATAAATGCTGGTTATATGGCTAAAAGTGGTTTTACAACAGAAATTAATGCTTTTCAGAATTATTCAGATAATGATTATTGGGTAAATGTAGATGTAGCCGATTTAACTACTGGTGCTTATTTTCCTAATCAAAGAGTGAGACGTTTTCATGATAAATATCGTAACGAGACGGTAATTTTTAATGTTGGTATAACAGGAAAAAAATATGCTGATAAATTGATGATTGGTTTTACAGGTGGAGAAAATCAAGCAGATATTCAGACTGGTGCAAGAATGGTAAGTGTTTTTGGGAAGGTTTACAGAAAAGGAAGCATTGTTATGCCAACTTTAAAATATCAGGTGAAAGATTTATTTACAAAAGGTCTTAACGTAAATGTGACAGGGAATTACAATTTTGGTTACGAACAGAATATTGATACTGTTTTTAGAAGATACAATTGGTTTGGAGATTACAAGGAGTATGAAGGAGCAGGTGGAGAAAGAAGCCGTACGCTACGTAAATTCTATAACAATAACGGAATTGCTACAGCAAATGCGACGTATTCGCTTGGTGAAAAACACTCTTTTATGTTGAATAATACGTTCAATACGTTCGATCGTAAAGAAAGTGATGAATTAGTTCCTGAATCATTAGTTTATAAACAGCCTAAAAAAACGCAGAAAAATGTTTTAGGTTTAGGTTATAAATTAGATTTGACTTCAAAATGGAGTACGTCTGTATTCTTAAAAGATTATTCATTAAAAACTACTTACACAAGAAGTTACAACCCATCAGGAAATGCGGGAGATATTGCGTATCAATTGTATATAGACAAGACTTCAGCAACAGGATATGGTGGAGCGACGAGCTATTATTTGCGTCCAAATCTTCAAGTAAAAGCTTCTTATGAAAAAACGTACCGACTTCCAACTCCAGAAGAGATTTTCGGTAACGTAAATGACAACTTGGAAGGAAATCTTGCTTTAAAACCTGAAACAAGTAACAATTACAATGTTGGAGCAAGTTATCAAACCAGTTTTAATATTAAAAATGCGCTATCATTTGATGTAAATCTTCTTCATAGAAATGCTGTCGATTTTATTCGTCCAACGTTGAATAACAATCAAACCATGACTACAAATGTGAATCAGGGAAAAGTGACGAATTATGGTATCGACGGAGAAATTAGATATTCATATGGCAATCGTTTTACAGCCGGTTTCAACGCTACTTATCAGAACATTAGAAACAAAACAAAGTACGAACCTAATCAGGATTATGTTTCGGCATTTTATAACGACAGAATTCCAAATATGCCTTATCTGTTTGGTAATGCAGATGCTACAATGTTTTTTAATAATGTATGGAAGAAAGGAAACAATCTGTCAGTAGGTTATAATCTGCTTTATGTTCATACCTATTATTTGTCTTGGCCAAGTATGGGAAGCAAGGACAGCAAATTAGAAATTCCGCAACAGTTTAGCCATGATTTGAATGCCGTTTATACGATGGCAAACGGAAAATACAACATTGCGTTGGAATGCAAAAACTTTCTAGACAACAAGCTTTATGATAATTTTTCATTGCAAAAACCAAGTAGGGCTTTCTATATCAAGTTGAGATATTATTTCAGTAAATCAAACAATTAATTTTAATACAAACACCATAATACAATGAAAAAAAGTACAACATTAGCTTTATTATCAGCTGTTTTAGCTTTTACAGCTTTTTCTTGCAGTAGTGATTCGGATAAATCAGGAGAAGATACTGGAGGAGGAAGCGATACCGGAAAAACTAAATATATCATTACTGCAACGACTGGAGCACAAGGAATTGCAGATTATTTACTAACGACAGATGATATTTCTACAGGATCTATCACTACTACAGGTAATGGATTGGAGCAGGATGGAACTTACCGTTATTATATCACTGCGAAAAACAATTTCTTCAGTTTGCTTTACGGACAAGGAAATCCTGGTGCTGTAACTACTTACAACTTAAACTCAGAAGGAAAATTAGTTAAAAAATCAAACTTTCAAGCGGAGACGGTTCACGTTTTTGCTGCTGTGAACAATGATGTTTTAACAATTAAAGTTCCTAGAAGCGGTGATGCTTCAATTGCATCTATGTATAAAATTGATGCTGAAAAAGCGATTATCGTAGGTGAAGCACAACAAGATACAAAAAAACTTGCAGGAAACGGGGAAAGAGCTTTCTTTACTTGGGCTACTCAAGTTGGTGACAAAGTATTTATGCCTTATATGAGTATTAAAGGTGACGGAAAAGACAATTTCGGAACTGTAAATCCAGATAGTACTTGGGTTGCTGTTTACAATTATCCAGAATTAAAATTAGAGAAAGTAATCAAAGATAATCGTACAAGTTATTTAGGAGCTTATTTCACAAACGGATTATTCCAAGATGAAAATGGGGATGCTTATGGTTTCTCTGGAGCTGTTGCAACTAGCAATGCTGTTGTAACTTCTACCAAACCTTCTGCAGTTGTAAAAATTAAAAAAGGAACTACAGAGTTTGATCAGACTTATTTCTTTAATGTTGAAGAAAAATCTGGAGGATATAAAATTTCTTCTACGTCATATATTTCAAAAGGGAAATTCTTATTGTTAATGTACGGAACTGCAGGAAAAAACACTGGAGCTGTTAAATTGGCCGTTGCCGATGTTTACAACCAAACTTTTCAATGGGTTACAAACGCTCCTGAAACAATTACAATGGCAACAAGCCGTTACAATATTGCTACAGAAGACGGAAACTCAGCGATTATTGGTATCAACACACCACAAGGAAACTGGATTTATACTATCAATGGTTCAACAGCAGTTGCAACACAAGGTATGAAAGTTGAAGGCGGACAAGTTACTGCAATCCAAAAATTGAAATACTAATTTTTTTGCCGTAAGTCCTCATTTTCTGAGGGCTTGCGGTTTTTTTATTTATCCTATTTATCTATCCCAATATGTTTTCTTCTTCAAAACCAAATAATAAGAAAAAAAGTAAAAAGTCGCTTTTTAAGCGTATCATGGCTTGGCTGCATTTGTGGCTTGGTTTGGCATCTGGAATCATTGTAGTTATTGTTAGTCTTACAGGCTGCATTTATGTTTTCGAAAATGAAATAAAAGACTTTATCGAAGACTGGCGTTTTGTAAAACCTCAGAAAGAAGCATTTTTATTGCCGTCTCAATTGGTTTCGATTGCAGATAAAAAAATGAAAGACAAAAAAGCTACAAGTGTAACTTTTGGTGCAAAAGATGAAGCTGCGATTGTGGGTTATTTTGTGGAGAAAAAAGAAGAAGGCGAAGGCGGCAGAGGCGAAAAAGGAGAAAATAAAAGAGAAGAACGTAAAAAAGATTTCGCTCAAAACAAAGAAAAGTCAAAGTCTGAACTGAAACCTCAAGGAAAACCTGGCGAAAAAGGCAAAGGAGAAAAGGGAAAAAAAGGTAAAGGAGGAAGAAGAAATGGTACTTTTATTAGCGTTTACATGAATCCGTATACGGGAGAAGTTTTAAATGTAAAGACATTTTCAAGAGGAGAGTCACCAGATTTTTTCAGATGGATTTTAAATGGGCACCGCGCTTTATGGCTTCCGTATGATATTGGAAGACCCATTGTTGGAGTTGCTGTTTTAATTTTCGTCGTATTATTAATATCGGGCATCGTTTTGTGGTGGCCAACCAAATGGATTAAATCCATTATTGATAAAAGTTTTAAAATAAAATGGGATGCCAGCTTTAAGCGTGTCAATTATGATATGCATAATGTACTTGGTTTTTACAGCTGTATTTTCCTGTTTTTTATTGCCGTAACAGGTTTAGTATGGAGTTTTGGATGGTGGAGTAAATCTCTCTATTGGGTAACTTCTGGAGGAAAACCGTTGACAGAAAATCGCGAATCTCCAAAATCTGATACAACAAATATCAAAACATTCAATATTACAACAGCCGATAAAGTTTTATTGAATTTAAGAAAAGAAAATCCTCAGGCGGCCGGAATTATGATTAGTATTCCAGGAAAACCTGCGGATCCGATTGGTGCTTTTGTTTACAAACAAAGACATACTTTTTATAACATGGACCGATATAGTTTTGATCAGCAGAGTTTGAAAGAAATCTCGATTAAAACGCCTTTTTCAGGAAAATATATCGAAGCTAATATTCCAGACAAAATCCGAAGAATGAATTATGATATTCACGTAGGAAGTGTTCTCGGACTTACGGGTAAAATTATTGCCTTTTTGGCCAGTTTGATTTCTGCCAGTTTGCCAATTACCGGATTTATTATTTGGTGGGGAAAACAGAAATTTGGTAAAAAGAAACCTGCTGCAAAACCAAAAGTGGCAAGTAAAGCAATTCCCGCTCCTAAATTGAAAAACACAGCAGAACAAGAAGTTACTGCTTAAACATATAAAATTGGTTTTTATAATTCCTTTTTTGTTTTTTTTTTTTTGATAAAAGGCAAAACTTGTAAAAGTTTTGCCTTTCCTTATTTTTAATTATAACCGTTTGCTTTTAGCCATTCAGCACAATCTCTAGTCCAGAATTTGTTGGTGTCGCTTATTCCTAATCCAAATCCGTGGCCGCCTTTTTCATAAATATGCATTTCTGCTGAAACGCCATTTTTCTTTAAAGCCAAATAATAATTAATGCTGTTTTCTGGTATAACAACAGTATCGTCAGTAGCATGAATTAAGAAAGTCGGAGGCGTTTTAGAAGTCACTTTTTTTTCATTCGAATAAGAATCTATCAATTCTTTTGAAGGATTTTTTCCAAGTAAATTAGTTTGCGAACCTTTATGCGTAATTTCATTTTCCATTGAAATTACAGGATAAATCAATAATGAAAAATCAGGACGAGCACTTACTTTATATGCCGATTCATAAACTTTATGATCATAATGAGTGGATGCAGTCGATGCCAAATGACCTCCGGCAGAAAAACCTAAAATTCCAACTTTATTAGGATCAATGTTCCATTTTGCAGCATTTTGCCTTATGTATCGAATAGCTTCCTGCGCATCTTGCAATGGACCAATATTTTTATTTTTCATCGTTAAATCGGTTGGCATTCTGTATTTCAATACAAAAGCAGCAATTCCTAAACTGTTAAACCATTCAGCAACTTTTGTTCCTTCTTTGTCAAATGCTAAATGCGTGTAACCACCTCCAGGACAAATAACTACAGCAGTCTGATTTGGTTTTGCTTCTTTCGGAATAAAAATGCTTAAAGTAGGAACAGAAACCTGACTTGTACTCTGCATTTTTCCGTCTTTTAAATCTGGTTTTTCTTTGTAATCGGTTGCTTTTATTTCATCTGGAATTTTATTCCAAAGCGGAATCACCTGATCTTGTGCGTTTGCACTAAATATTCCTGAAAAAAGAAGAAAACTAAAGGCTATTCTTCTTATCGTTTGTGTTTTTGCAGTTTTCAATTTGATTTTAATTAATTGTTTACAATTGTTTATTTAGTTTTACTGTAAGAAATTCGAAAGTTTACTTTAAAAGATAAAAATACATCAATACAGGCTCTCAAAACAAAGATTTCAGGACAATTTTACCCCATAAAAAGGATGAATTTAACCTATTAGCTTTTAACAAATATATTGTTTAATGTGTAATTTTGTATTCTTTTTTTTATGTAAAATGTTTATTTAAGGAGTTAAAATAATTTTTTACACAATATTATTTGGATTGTACAGATTAAAAACTATATTTGTGCAATCGATTACATTAATTTTCTTTAAAGGTATTAATTTATTGATTTTAATATTTTTAGAAAGCAGTAAATATAGTCTTTTAGGATTACCAAAAATTACAAAACTATAATACCCACTTACTATGAATCAAACCGAAACTGTTGCAGTAAATCAGAGCATCAAAACTACTGGAAAATACCGTTGGAGTATTTGTGCCTTATTATTTTTTGCAACTACAATCAATTATCTTGACAGACAAGTACTTTCGTTAACTTGGAGCGACTTTATCGCGCCAGAATTTCACTGGACTAATAACGATTACGGAAACATTACAGCTTTATTTTCAATATTTTACGCAGTATCATTATTGTTTGCAGGAAGATTTGTGGATTGGTTGGATACTAAAAAAGGTTTTCTTTGGGCAATCGGAATTTGGTCTTTAGGAGCTTGTCTTCATGCATTTTGCGGAATTGCAACTTCAGGAATTATAACAGGAAATTGGTTTGTAGGATTTCATGGTTCAAAAGAAATAATCAGTACAATAAGCGATACAGCATTGGTGATCAATGTAAGTGTGGCTTTATTTATTTTTGCTCGTTTCGTTTTAGCAGTTGGAGAAGCAGGAAACTTTCCTGCGGCAATTAAAACAACAGCAGAATATTTTCCTAAAAAAGACAGAGCATTTGCTACTAGTATTTTCAACGCAGGAGCAACAGTTGGAGCTTTAGCGGCGCCAATTACAATTCCGTTCATCGCAAAATCTTTTGGTTGGGAAATGTCATTCATCATCATTGGAGCATTAGGATTTGTATGGATGGGATTCTGGATGTTTATGTATGACAAGCCAGAAAAACATGCAAAAGTTTCAGCAGAAGAATTGGCTTATATTCAGCAAGATGATATAGCAGATAGTAAAATAGGTTTTAAACCAGAAGCGAAAGGCAAAGTGTCTCTTGCAGATTGTTTTAAATACAAACAGACTTGGGCATTTGCATTTGGTAAATTCATGACCGATGGTGTTTGGTGGTTCTTTTTATTCTGGACGCCAGCGTATTTAAGTTCTGTTTACGGAATGGATTCTACAGAAGCAGCACTTCCTTTATTTGTGCTTTATATGATCACTTTATTATCAATCATTGGAGGATGGTTGCCAACTTATTTCGTAGAGAAAAAAGGAATGAATCCGTACGAAGGAAGAATGAGATCCATGTTGATTTTTGCATTTTTTCCGCTATTAGCATTGGTTGCACAACCATTAGGATATATCAGTTACTGGGTTCCAGTAATCATCATCGGAATTGCGGGAGCAGCACACCAATCTTGGTCGGCAAATATTTTTACAACAGTTGGAGATATGTTTCCTAAAAAAGCAATTGCAACGATTACAGGAATTGGAGGTTTAGCAGGTGGAATAGGATCCACTTTAATTAATAAAGGATCGGGAGTTTTGTTTGACCATGCTAAAGAAACGAATATGGCCTTTATGGGATTCAAAGGAATTGAAGCTGGATATTTTATCATATTTTCTATTTGCGCAGTTTGTTATTTAACAGGCTGGATTGTAATGAAATCATTGGTTCCTAAATACAGTCCGATTACAGATTTGTAAAAATCTAAAAACTAACTAACCAACCTAAACCAAAACCACATCATGAACCAAGCTAATGCAGCAATAGGAAAATACCGTTGGACTATATGCAGTTTAGTTTTTTTTGCTACAACTGTCAATTATCTGGATAGAAATGTAATAAGTTACCTTAGGCCATTTTTGGCAGAAGCATTTCATTGGACTCCCGAACAGGAGGTTATAGATTACTCGAATATTGAATTAGCATTTAAAATTGCTTATGCGCTCGGGATGTTGATTGCTGGAGGAGTTATTGATAAGTTAGGAACAAAATTAGGCTATGCAATTGCAACGGGATTATGGAGTTTGGCAGCAATTGGGCATGCGCTAGCAACAGGTACAGGAGGATTTTTAATTGCTCGTGTGTTTTTAGGAGTTACAGAAGCGGGAAACTTTCCAGCAGCAATCAAAGCTACTGCAGAATGGTTTCCGCAGAAAGAAAGAGCTCTTGCGACAGGGATTTTTAATTCTGGGAGTAATATCGGCGCCATTATAGTTCCGTTAACCGTTCCTTTTATTGCTGAAAATTATGGCTGGCAATGGGCTTTTATTTTAACTGGAATAGTTGGTTTTATATGGCTGGGTTTATGGTTTTTGTTTTATGAAGTGCCTCAAAAACAAAAGCGTTTATCGCAAGCTGAATTAGAATATATCACTTCCGATCAAGTTACGGAAGTCGAAGTAGAGTCAAAAGAAAAAGTTTCTTGGATAAAATTATTATCATTTCGTCAAACTTGGGCTTTTGCTATCGGAAAATTATTGACAGATCCAGTTTGGTGGTTTTATTTATTCTGGCTTCCAGATTTCTTGATGAAACAGTACAAACTGACGGCAACTCAGATAATCTGGCCTTGCGCAATGGTTTACATGATTGGAAGTTTTGGAAGTATAGGCGGAGGCTGGCTTCCATTGAAATTGATAAATAACAATTGGCCTGCCTACAAAGCTCGTAAAACTAGTATGTTATTGTATGCATTTGCAGTTTTACCGGTTTTATTTGCACAGCAGCTAGGATCGATCAATATTTGGTTTGCGATTTTAGTAATTGGTTTGGCTGTATCGGCTCATCAAGCGTGGAGCGCTAATATCTTTACAACAGTGTCTGATATGTTTCCTAAAAAAGCAACGGCATCTGTTACAGGATTAGGCGGAATGTTTGGTGCGCTTGGTGGAATTTTACTAACGCTATTAGTTCAGAAAAATATGTTTGTTTATTATACCAAATTAGGTAAAGTAGAAACAGGTTATTTTATTATGTTCTGTATTTGTGGAGCGTCTTATTTATTGGCTTGGCTGATAATGCACATTCTAGTTCCGCGAATGAAAAAAGTCGAATTATAAAGAAAAATGAAGCTAATTGAAATAATTTTTTCATTTCAATTATGCTATTTAAATATAAAAATATAATTTTGTGCAATCGATTACATTAATTTAAAATTATGACAAAATATAGTTCAAGATACGCGTCAAGCCCTGAAGCTGTTAAAAAGTATGACACACAACAATTGAGAGAAGAATTCTTAATTGATGATCTAATGCAGGAAGATGAAGTGGTGTTAGTTTATTCTCACTACGACAGATATATTGCAGGTTCTGCAGTTCCTGTAAAAGGCGATTTGGCTTTAGAAACTATAGATCCGCTTAAAGCACCTTATTTTTTAGAGCGTAGAGAATTAGGGATTATCAATGTTGGAGGAAGTGGTTCTGTTGTTGTTGAAGGAACAACTTATGAGTTAGGTTTTAAAGATGCTTTGTACATCGGAGCTGGAAATAAAGAAGTTGTTTTCAAAAGTGATGACAGCAGCAATCC
This sequence comes from Flavobacterium sp. B167r, assembly GCF_056824315.1. NCBI lineage: Bacteria > Pseudomonadati > Bacteroidota > Flavobacteriia > Flavobacteriales > Flavobacteriaceae > Flavobacterium > Flavobacterium sp. B167r. The sequence goes on along the minus strand of NZ_CP124859.1, from coordinate 4,495,972 downwards.
AGCAAAATTCTATTTGAATTCTGCTCCTGCACACACAACTTACCCGACTAAAAAAGTAAGTTTAGCTGAAGCTAATAAATTACAATTGGGAACAATGGAAACGGCAAATCACCGTACCGTTAACCAAATGATTATTGGAAGTGTAGTAACAACTTGCCAATTGCAAATGGGAATGACAGAATTGAAACCGGGAAGTGTTTGGAATACAATGCCAGCACACGTTCATGATCGTAGAATGGAGGTTTATTTCTATTTAGATATTCCAGAAAATCAAGCAGTTTGCCACTTTATGGGACAGCCGCAGGAAACAAGACATATTTGGATGAACAATCATCAGGCTGTAATTTCTCCGCCTTGGTCAATTCACTCAGGTTCAGGAACTAGCAATTATACTTTTATCTGGGGAATGGCTGGTGAGAACTTAGATTACGGAGATATGGATGTTTGTAAAATCACTGATTTAAGATAAGAAAATGACAAATTTATTTGATATAAAAGGAAAAGTTGCCCTTATCACAGGAAGTACGCACGGACTGGGAATGGCAATGGCAAAAGGATTAGGTCAGGCGGGTGCAACAATTGTTGTAAACGGAAATTCTTCTCAAGAAAAAATTGATAATGCTGTAGCTGAATTGAAAAGCGAAGGTATTAATGCTGTGGGTTACAAATTTAATGTAACAGAAGAGCAGGAAGTAAAAACGGCTGTTCAGAAAATTGAAAGTGAAGTTGGTCCAATCGATATCTTGATCAACAACGCTGGAATTATTAAAAGAATTCCGCTTTTAGATATGGAAGTTTCAGATTTCAGAGAAGTAGTTGACATTGATTTAGTGAGTCCGTTTATCGTTTCTAAGCACGTTGCAAAAGGAATGATCGAAAGAAGACAAGGTAAAATCATCAACATCTGTTCTATGATGAGTGAGTTGGGTAGAAGTACTGTTTCTGCTTATGCTGCTGCAAAAGGCGGTTTAAAAATGCTTACTAAAAACATGGCAACAGAATGGGCAAAATACAATGTTCAGATCAACGGAATTGGTCCTGGATATTTTGCGACCGAACAGACAAAACCAATTAGAGTTGACGGACATCCGTTTAATGATTTTATCATTAGCAGAACGCCAGCGGCTAAATGGGGAGACCCAATCGATTTAGCTGGAGCAGCAATATTTTTATCATCAAAAGCAAGTGATTTTGTAAACGGTCACATTTTGTACGTTGACGGAGGAATTCTTGCAACAATCGGAAAACCTTCAAACGAAGAATAATTTTCAAATTATATTTTAAAAGACATGAGCCAGACATTCATAAACGATAATTTTTTATTAGAAAATAAATATGCTGAAGAGTTATATCACAATTACTCAAAAAATCAGCCAATTATAGATTACCATAATCACTTAAACCCACAGTTTATTGCTGAAGATAAAATCTTTGACAATATCACTCAGGTTTGGATTAACGGAGATCACTACAAATGGCGTGCAATGCGTACATTAGGAATCAACGAACAGTTTGTAACAGGAAACGGATCTGATAAAGATAAGTTCTTAAACTGGGGAAAAACGGTTCCGTACACAATGCGTAATCCTTTGTACCACTGGACACATTTAGAGTTAGCTCGTTATTTTGATATTTACGATTTATTGAATGAGAAATCTGCAGAGAAAATCTATATCGAAACTTCTGAGAAAATCAATTCTCCAGCGTACAGCACACAAAACCTTCTTAAAAAAGTAAACGCTGAATTAGTTTGTACTACAGAAGATCCAATTGATTCATTAGAATTTCACCAAAAATTCGCGAACAACTCAACTGGAATCAAGATGAGTACGGCTTTCAGACCTGATAAAGCCATCTTAATTGCTAATGATGGTTATAATGCATATCTGGACACATTAGGGGATGTGTCCGGAGTTGCAATTAACACTTATGCTGATTTACAGTCTGCATTGAGAAAAAGAATCGAATTCTTTAATGCAAACGGATGTAAATTAAGTGATCACGGTTTAAATCAAATTGATTTTGAAAACTTTACAGAAAGTGAAGTGAATGCTATTTTCAAAAAGAAAAGAGAAAACGGCGAATTGTCTCCAGAAGAAGTTTTAAAATTTCATACTGCAATTTTGGTTTTCTTGTCAGAAACTTATCATGAGTTTGGATGGGTACAGCAATTTCACTTAGGTGCATTACGTAACAACAATGCTCGTATGCACAGAATCTTAGGTCCAGATACAGGATGGGATTCTATTGGAGATTATCCACAAGCACAAAAATTATCTGCTTTCTTGAATGCTTTAGACAGTAAAGATAAATTGACTAAAACTATTATCTACAACCTAAATCCTGCTGATAACGAAGTTATGGCAACAATGATTGGAAACTTCAACGACGGAAGCGTTCGCGGAAAAGTTCAATTTGGTTCTGGATGGTGGTTCTTAGATCAAAAAGACGGAATGACAAAACAATTGAATGCACTTTCAAACATGGGCTTAATTAGCTGTTTTGTTGGAATGTTGACAGATTCAAGAAGTTTCTTATCGTTCCCAAGACATGAATATTTCAGACGTATTTTATGTAATCTTCTTGGAGACGAAATCAAAAGAGGAGAATTGCCAAATGATATGGAATGGATCGGAAAATTAGTTTCTGATATTTCATACAACAACGCTAAAGAATATTTCAAATTTTAATTAAAGTTTAACCGCAAAGTTCGCAAAGATTTACGCAAGGTTCGCTAAGTTTTAAAATTCTTGAAATCCTTGAAATCTTTGTAATCTGTGGCAAAATAAATATAACATGAGTAGAGTAGTTGCATTTGGAGAAATCATGCTTCGTCTTTCGACGGAGAGACACTTACGTTTTTCACAATCTACAGCATTTGGTGCTACGTATGGAGGTGGAGAGTTCAATGTGTGTGTTTCTTTAGCAAATTATGGCATTAATGCTGAATTTGTATCCAGATTACCTGAAAACGAAATTGGTTTTTCGGCATTGAGAGAAATGCGAAAAATGAATGTTGAGGCTAAAAACATTGTTTACGGAGGAGAACGTTTAGGGATCTATTTCTTAGAAACTGGCGCAGGAACTCGCGGAAGTAATGTGGTTTACGATCGTGCGCACAGTGCAATGTCAACAATCCAAAAAGGAATGGTTGATTGGGAAAAAGTTCTTGAAGGAGCCGAATGGTTTCACTGGAGCGGTATTACACCAGCCATTACAGAAAGTGCAGCAGAAGCTTGTTTAGAAGCAATTAAAGTCGCTCATAAATTGGGAGTTAAAATCTCATGCGATTTAAACTATAGATCAAAACTTTGGCAATACGGAAAAACGCCAAGCGAAGTAATGCCAGAAATGCTGAAATACAGCAATGTTATTTTAGGAGACATTGACACGGCTTATTTCATGTTAGGAATTCCAAAAGTAAACCCAAATTATCAGGATGAAAAATCGCTTCCAGCGGTTTACGATAAATTGTTTGAATTGATTCCGAATTTGAAAATTGCTGCAACAACACTTCGTTATTCTGTAAGTGCTTCTCACCAGAGAATCGGTGGAATTCTATACGACGGAAAAGCAATTTACAGCGCAGCCGTTAAAGAAGTTACTCCAGTCGTAGACCGCGTAGGAAGTGGAGATGCCTTTATGGGCGGACTAATTTATGGTTTATTAGAATATCAAAACAACAATCAGAGAGCATTAGATTTTGCAGTTGCGGCTTGTTGTTTAAAACATACAATTGCTGGAGATTACAACTTGGTTACTTTAAAAGAAGTTGAAAATATGATTGATGGTGATGGATCTGCATTAGTATCAAGATAAAAATATAAAAATGGCAAAATATTCAAGAATTGAAGTAGCTCAAACAATGAAAGATAATGGTATGGTTCCGTTGTTTTTTCATTCGGATATCGAGCTAAGTAAAAAAGTTTTAAAAGCGTGTTACGACGGAGGTTCCAGATTAATGGAGTTTACAAGTCGTGGTGATTTTGCTCATGAAGTTTTTGGAGCTTTAAATAAATACGCTTTAGCAGAACTTCCAGGAATGATTTTAGGAGTTGGTTCTATTACAGATGCGGCTTCGGCTTCATTGTACATGAGTTTAGGAGCAAATTTTATTGTAACGCCAGTTTTTAGAGAAGACATTGCTATAGCTTGTAATCGCAGAAAAGTGCTTTGGTCACCAGGCTGCGGTACTTTGACAGAAATTGCTAGAGCAGAAGAATTGGGTTGTGAAATCGTAAAATTATTTCCAGCTGATATTTACGGGCCAGAATTTATAAAAGCAATAAAAGGTCCATGTCCGTGGACAAACATTATGCCTACGGGAGGTGTTTATCCTACGGTTGAAAGTTTGAGTTCATGGCTGAATGCTGGAGCAACTTGTGTTGGTTTGGGTTCGCAGCTAATCTCAAAAGACATACTCGACAATAAAGATTTCAACGGACTGACTGCAAAAGTAAAACAGGTTCTTGACATTATAAAAGATATAAGAAAATAGATTAAGGGGTAATCATGCCGAACTCCTTATTTTATAAGTTTTTTTTAGATTTTTAGAGATTGTAATTGAACATTACGCTTGAAAAATTTAGTCTGCCATTCCTCACAGCGGATTTTATTTAACCCAATCGAGTGTGATGTTTCTTTTACAATTTTAAAGGCAGACATAAAAGAATAAGGTTTATAAATGGTTATTTATAACGCATTAAAGAAAATTTAAAATGAAAAAATTAAATAGAATAAATACAGGATTAGAAAAGTTACAGCCAATTAAGGTAGTTCAATTTGGAGAAGGCAACTTTTTAAGAGCCTTTGTTGATTATGCTTTTTACAGACTAAATAAAGAAGTTGATTTTAATGCTGGTATTGCAATAGTTCAACCTTTGAAAGACGGTATGGTAAATATGATTAATGATCAGGACGGTCTTTACACCTTATTTATGAACGGAATTAAAAAAGGTGAAAAGATACAAGATATTGAATTAATTAGTAATATCGTTAAAACTGTAAACCCATATACTGAATTTGCAAATTATTTGGCTTTAGCTAAAGAAGAAGAACTTCAGTTTATTGTTTCGAATACTACAGAAGCTGGAATTGAATTTATTGAAAGCGATACTCCAGAGATGCAGCCACCAGTGTCATTCCCTGCAAAATTGACGGTTTTATTATATGAAAGATTTAAACATTTTAATGGAGATGCTTCTAAAGGAGTTACAATTATTCCTTGTGAATTAATTGATTATAACTCTGAGACACTTAAAAAATATATTTTACAATATGTTGATTTATGGAAATTAGAAGATGCATTTAAAACTTGGGTATCAGATGCTTGTACCTATCATAGTACTTTGGTTGACAGAATTGTTCCTGGATATCCAAGAGCTGAAATTGAAGAATACAATAGTAAATTAGATTATGAGGACAATTTAATTGTTGCGGCTGAACCTTTCTTTCTTTGGGCTATTGAAGGTGGAGATGATTTAAAAGCAAAATTGCCTTTTCATAAAACAGATTTGAATGTAAAAATCGTTGATGATATACGTCCTTTCAAAATGATTAAGGTTCGTATTTTAAACGGTGCGCATACAGCAATGGTTCCTTTTTCACTTTTGCATGGTAATAAATTAGTAATGGAAACTGTTAACGGAGATTTTACAGGAAAATTTGTAAATAGTGTTATTAGTGAAATTAGTGAAACTCTTGATATGGACAAAAATGAAATTACGGCCTATTCTGAGGAAGTAATGGACCGATTTAAAAATCCATTTATCAAACATGCACTTGCTGATATTGCATTAAATTCTGTATCGAAATTCAAAGTAAGAGTTTTGCCTAGTTTATTAGGATATGTTAAGGTTAATAAAAAACTGCCTGTTAATTTGACTTTTTCATTAGCGAGTTTAATTCGTTTCTACAAAGGAACTTGGAATGATCAAAGTTTACCGGTTAAAGATGGTGAAGATATTACAGCATTCTTCAGCGGTCTTTGGAAGTCTGATGATTACGAGAAAATTGCTCGTTTAACATTACAAAATAAAGGTTTCTGGGAAGAAGATTTAACTGAAATCCCAGGGTTAACTAGAGCGATTACAATTGCTTTAGAAGAAATAGATTCAAACGGAATTGAAGCTGGTTTTGCTAAGTTTCAAGAAAGAATAAAATAAAAAAGGTTGAGCAAGAATCAACAATTAAAATCTAATTTGATCTGCTAAAATCTTTTAAAATCTGCGTGAAATATTTTTTGCTCATCGATTTTTTCACGCAGATTTATACAGATTAAAGCAGATTTACACAGATTTAAATCTAAAAGGTTAAGTAAAATCGAGGAAATACAATTTTACTCAACTCTTTAAAATAAAAGAAAACAAAAAGAACAAAGAACAAAGGTTAATTATGGCAACGCAGAAAAAATTAATAAAAGTTCATCCTACTGATAACGTAGCGGTGGCTTTAGTGAATCTGTCAGCTGGCGAAGTGATTGATTTTGAAGGACAATCAATTGCTGTTGAGTCTGATGTGAAAATGAAACATAAGATTGCAATGGTTCCTTTTAATGTAGGAGACAGAATCATTATGTATGGTGTTTTAGTTGGTAAAGCAAGTGCAAGAATCGAAAAAGGAGGATTGCTTTCTACTTTAAACGTTAAACACGAGAGTGATAAAGTTACAGGTAAAACTGAAACTATTGGCTGGACAGCTCCAAATGTTGATAAATGGAAAGACAGAACGTGGCAGGGCTATCACAGAGAAGATGGGCAGGTTGGAACGGAGAATGTTTGGTTGTTTTTTCCATTGGTTTTTTGTGAAAACAGAAACATCGAAATCTTAAAAGATATATTTGAGAAAGAATTGATGAAACCTAAAGAGAACGATTATCAATTATTGTTACGTTCTTTAGTGAAATCAGAAACTGGTGGGGCAGGAAATCAAGAGGCTTCAAACGACGCAAACTTGTTCAATAATATTGAAGTTAAATTCATTACACATCAAGGTGGTTGCGGTGGAATTCGTCAGGATTCTCACAGTTTAGCGAAACTTTTGGCTGGTTATGTAAACAATCCAAATGTTGCTGGAGCTACTGTATTGAGTTTAGGATGTCAAAATCTTCAAATTTCAATTTTCAAAGAAGCTTTAGATGCGATTAATCCAGACAGTAAAAAACCTGTTTTAATTTACGATCAGCAGTCTATCGGAACTATTGAAACGATGTTGAGCAGTGTTGTAAAAGATACTTTCGAAGCCATCAAAAAAGCAAACGAAATTAAGAGAGAACCAGCTCCGTTATCTAAACTTAGAATTGGTTTAGAATGTGGTGGATCTGATGGTTTCTCTGGAATTTCTGCAAACCCAACTTTAGGAGTATTGTCTGATAAATTGGCAGCATTAGGAGGAACTACAATTCTTTCTGAGTTCCCTGAATTGTGTGGTGTAGAGCAAGAATTAGTAAACCGTTGCGTTGATGACGAAGACGGAAAACGTTTCTTGGATTTGATGAAATGGTACGAAAAAACAGTTGTAGACGCAGGTTCAGGATTTGATATGAATCCTTCTCCAGGAAATATCAAAGACGGTTTAATTACAGACGCGATGAAATCTGCAGGAGCAGCTAAAAAAGGAGGAACATCTCCAATTGCGGGTGTTTACGATTACGGTGAATATATTAACGAGCCAGGATTAACATTGTTATGTACTCCAGGAAATGATGTTGAGTGTACAACTGCAATGGTAGGTTCAGGAGCTAATATGGTATTGTTTACAACAGGTTTAGGAACTCCAACAGGAAATCCAATTGCGCCGGTTGTAAAAATATCTTCTAACTCGGAGTTGGCAGCAAAAATGTCTGATATTATCGATATTGATACTGGAGGAATCATCAAAGGTGAAAAATCCATCGAAGAAATGGCTGATGAAATGCTTGAAACTATTATCGATATTGCTAGTGGTACGATAAAAACTAAAGCTGCAATTTTAAATCAAAACGATTTTATTCCTTGGAAAAGAGGGGTTTCTTTGTAGGTTTTTAAACCATATAAGTTATATAAGTCCATTTAAAAGAATATTTTAAATGGACTTTTTTATTTAAGAAAACCATATAAATCATATATTTTGGACAAAGCTTAAATTGTCTTATATGACTTATATGGTTTAAAGATATTTTTTATTTGCTAAAAATTGGTTCTTGTAGAAGATTTACGAATATGTAATTCTGGGGCAAGGACAACCTTTTTTTCAATTTTAATGGTATCTGTTTTGTCTACTTGTTCTAAGAAAACGCGAGCAGACATTTTACCCATTTCTAATGGCGACTGATCTACAGAAGTGATTGACAGTTCCATAAATTTAGTAAAAGGTTCGTTACTGAAACCTGCTACGCAAAATTCATTTGGAATACTAATATTTCTATTTTGAAGTTCTTGAATTGCGCCTAAAGCGGCGAAATCACTTGAAGAAAATATGGCATCTGGTGGAGTTGCTAAAGCCAGTAATGTGTTAGTTGCTTCTTTTCCCGCTTCAACACTACTTTTTACATGAATAACATATTCTTCTTTAAATTCCAATCCATTATCTAATAAGGCTTGTTTGTAGCCAAGAAACCTGTTTTTAAAGATATCCAAAGATTGGTCTCCTGAAAGATGAGCAATATGTCGGCAGCCTTCATCAATTAAATGTTTGGTAGCAAGATAGCCGCCTTTAAAGTCATTAATGGTTACAGAACTTACACCATCAATATGTTTACTTCTATCAAAAAATATTAGAGGTACATTTTTTTCTAATACATTTCTGAAAGCACTATCGTTTTCATCTGAAACCCCAGTAACCGACATCATAATTCCGTCTACCTGTGCGTCTACCAACGTATGAAGATTTTCATTTTCTCTTTTAATGCTCTCATGCGTCTGACAGATAATAACTTGATAGCCATGAGGATAAAGTTCTTCTTCGATTCCTCGAATAACTGAAGCAAAAAAGTTGCTGTCAATACGCGGAACAATAACTCCGATATTATTACTTCGACCGCTCTTTAAAGCTAGCGCCAATTTATTTTGCTTGTAGTTCATCGCAGCGGCAGTTTTAATAACCAACTCGCGTGTCGCTTCCTTTATTTTAGGATTATTGTTTAACGCTCTGGAAACTGTTGCAGCTGTGATGTTTAATTTTTCAGCAATATCATAAATAGTTACTTTTTCACTCATTCAAAAAAAGTTTTCGGATTATTTCTAGACAAAAGTACATTTTTTTTCATTATGTAATAAAAATTGTTATCGATTACCATATCTAAAAACTCAAACGTTTTAGATTCTACAATGATAATAAATTATCTAATTTTTTGCATTAAATGTAATTAATTTTTGTAATAAAAATTAAATATATAATTTTTTTCTAAATTAATTTGGTCTAATAGAACATTTTTTCTACTTTCGTGTAATCGATTACATAAAACCTAGAGTTTTTAACATTCAAAACAGAAAATCTGCGCAAAATGATTACAAATAAGTTGGTCACCGTAAAAATGATTCTTTTTTTAGCTGCTTTCGGGCTGTTAACGGTGTCGTGCGCAAAACAGGCTTCTTCAATTTCTGCAGAAAATCCTTGGGAACGAATGAATTTGGTTGTAAAAAGTATTCCTCAAACACATTTTTCAAATAAAATATATAACATAAACGATTTTGGTGCTGTTGCAGATGGAAAAACGTTAAACACTTTGGCTTTCCAAAAAGCAATACAAGAATGTGCAAAAAACGGCGGAGGGAAAGTTTTGGTTCCAAACGGAAAATATTTAACAGGAGCAATTCATTTAGAAAGTAATGTAAACCTGCATTTAGATGATAAGGCAGAAATTCTTTTTAGTTTAAATCCGAAAGATTATCCTATTGTTCATACTTCTTGGGAAGGAACAGAATTAATGAATTATTCACCTCTTATTTACGCAAAGGACAAAACCAATATCGCAGTTACAGGAAAAGGGACTTTAAACGGTCAGGCAGACAGCACCAATTGGTGGATTTGGTCAGGCGGAAAAGATTATGGCTGGAAAAAAGGGATTCCATCTCAAAATGACCCAACAAATCGTGAAGTTTTGGTAGACATGGCAGAAAAAGGTGTTCCGGTATCAGAAAGAGTTTTTGGTGAAGGACGTTATTTAAGACCAAATTTTATTGAATTTTTTGAATGTAATACTGCTTTAATAAAAGATGTAACAATTATTAATTCTCCTTTTTGGATTTTGCATCCGATAAAAACGAACAACATGATTATTGACGGAGTAACGGTTAATAGCCACGGTCCGAATAATGATGGTTGTGATCCAGAATACTCGCAAAATATTTTAATTAAAAACTGCACTTTCAATACAGGAGACGATTGTATCGCAATCAAAGCTGGACGTGACGGTGATGGAAGAAGAGTGGCAATACCAAGTAAAAATATCATTGTGCAAAATTGTAAAATGGTTGATGGTCACGGCGGCGTTGTAATTGGAAGCGAAATTTCGGCAGGAGTAAATAATGTTTTTGTTGAAAATTGCGTCATGGATAGTCCGCATTTGGATCGTGCCATTCGCATTAAAACTAATTCAAAAAGAGGCGGAGTGATTGAAGATATCTATGTGCGAAATCTAGAAGTGGGAACGGTAAAAGAATGTGTTTTAAAATTGAACATGTTTTACAATGTATACGGTTCTCAGACAGGAAACTTTATTCCGGTCATTAGAAATGTAAGCTTAGAGAATGTAACTGTGAAAAACGGCGGAAAATACAGCGTTTGGGCAGAAGGTTATGCGGCGTCTCCAGTGGAGAATATTACTTTGAAAAATGTAAAAATCCAAAAGGTAGATTCGATCTATTTATTAAAGAACGTAAAAAACATAAATTTTATAAACACCTATATCAATGAGAAAAAAGTAGAATCTATTAAGAATTAAAACACACTATCAATTAACCAAACTTTAAACCACATGAGTATTAAACAATTATCTGAGAAAAAAGATAAATACGGTTTTGTATTTTTCTTTTTCCTGAATTTTTTGCTGTGCAGTACTATAAATGCACAGTCAACCACAATTGAAGGAAAGATTACCGATGCGACTGGTATGTCATTGCCAGGGGTAAACATTAATGAAAAGGGAACTAAAAACGGAACTTCAACTGATTTTGAAGGAAGTTTTAAAATTAATGTATCAAATAGTAAAGCTATTTTAGTAATAAGCTATTTAGGATTTCAGTCACAAGAAGTTAGCGTAGCTGGAAAATCAAAAGTCAATGTAAGTCTTGCAGAACAATCAAATTCATTAAACGAAGTTGTTGTTGTAGGATATGGTTCTGTAAAAAAGACAGATCTTACAGGATCGGTTAGTACAATTAGTGCGGCTACAATTACAGAAAGAAATACAACAAATGCATTAGAAGCTATTCAAGGTAGTACGCCGGGGGTTCAGATTTCATCTTCATCAGGACGTGCAGGAGACGGATTTAAAGTTGTAATTAGAGGAAATAACTCTCTAATTGCAGATTCTAGTAATCCAAACGTAGTTGGATCTTCTCCATTATATGTTGTAGATGGTGTTCCTATGGACGGAATAGATTTCTTAAATCCGCAGGATATTGCGAGAATGGACGTTTTAAAAGATGCTTCATCTGCTGCTATTTACGGTTCTAGAGGATCAAACGGGGTTATTATCGTTACAACAAAAAGCGGTACTAGTGCAAAAGCTGGAATTAGCGTAACTTTTGATACTTCTTACGGAAATAAAATAGCAACAAGATTACCAAATATGATGACTGGAGAGCAATGGTGGAAATTTCACCAAGTTGCTTACATGAGCGCAACACCTCTTACACAAACACCAGCACAATTGGCTACTTTAGCAGGAAATCAGAGTCCATTATTAGTTTCTCGTGCAAACAGCGGTTATAATTTTGACTGGTACGATGCTGTGCTTAAATCTGGAATGACAGAGAATAATTATTTAAATATTTCTGGACGTTCGGATTCTGGATTAAGCTATAACTTAGGATTCGGAATCCAAAGCGATCGCGGACTTATTGAAAATGATGCGACAGATAAATATTCTTTCAAATTAGGATTGAATCATAAAATCAACGACAAATTTACTACAGGAGTAAATGTTACAATTGCAAGATTAGACAATCAATTAGGAAGTGATTTGGCAATGCAAGACGCATTCAGATTAAGTCCGCTTATGTCTCCATGGGCAATTGATGCACAAGGAAATGAAAAAGTGGGAACTTTGTTTTTCTTGCCAGGAAAATTGACTTACCCTAATAACGATTGGGCAATCAATAAAACTTCTACTGTCAATCCTTTAATGGAAATTGCTAATTCTTCTCAGACAGAAAAAACATGGCAAACTGTTGGTAACGCATATTTCCAATACCAACCGCTAAAATGGCTTTCGTTCAAAACGACATTTGCGGCAGGAATTATGGATACGCAAAATTCTAAAGCTTACACAGCGCAAACAAATGCTGGGGTAACATTAAACGGAAAAAATTCTGCTACTTTAGAAAACGTAAACAACTTCAACTATACTTGGGATAATCAAGTTGATTTGAAACATACTTTTAATGAAGTTCATGATGTTAGCGTATTATTATTGCAGAGTTTGTATTCAAATACAGATGAAAGTTCATATCTATATTCTAATAATCAGCCTTTTGATGTTGGAACAGACAACATGGGTTCTGGAGCACAAACAAGTTATGTAGTTAAATCTGCTTATGCAAAAAATACTTTGAACTCGTATGCGGTACGTATAAACTACGGATTTAAAGACAAATATTTGGTTACAGCATCTACAAGATGGGATGGTTCATCTGTATTGTCTGAAGGCAATAAATGGCAAAGTTTTCCATCATTGGCTTTAGGATGGAAATTGAGCAAAGAATCATTTTTAGCTAGCAGCAAGGTTGTTTCAGATTTAAAATTACGCGCAAGTATTGGTTACACAGGAAATGATAACGTAGCTCCTTATACATCTCAAGCACTTTTAAACCAACAGACTTTTTATGCTCAAGGCGCAAATGTACTTCCAGGATGGCAGTCAGAGAATTTGGCTAATCCAAATTTAACTTGGGAAAAAACTAGAGAATATAATCTTGGTGTTGATTTCGGATTCTTAAACAATAGAATTACAGGTACTGTAGATGTATATGATAGATTGTCAGACAATTTGATTTACAAACAGCAGTTGCCATCAGAATCAGGATGGAAAAATACATTTGCAAACGTTGGTTCTGTAAGTAATAAAGGTATCGAGGCTTTATTGACTACAAAAAATATTAGAACTAAAAATGTAACTTGGGAAACTACTTTTACGTTTACTAAAAACGTAAACAAATTAGAGTCAATTTACAATCAAGATAAAGTAAGTGATATTGGTAATAAATTAATCCTTGGAGCGCCATTAAATCCGAACTACAATTATGTTTACGACGGAGTTTGGCAAGAAAGTGAAGCAGCTCAGGCAGCATCTTACGGAATGGCTCCCGGACAAGCAAGACCGAAAGATTTAAATGGTGATGGTAAATTTAACCAAGACGATAGAACGGTTATTGGAAATCCAAATCCAGAATGGCAAGGAAGTTTATATTCAAAACTTACTGTTGGACAATTTGATTTTAATTTCTCAGTTTTAACAAGCCAAGGGCAAACAGTTTTAAGTACTTTCCACCAAAACTTTGCCGATGTAAGTGATAGAGGACGTCAAAAATTAGCAATGGATTACTTTATTCCAACCAACGGTGCTGGAATCGAGGCAAATGCTAACACTACAAACCCAAGACCAGGACCAGTTGCAACTGGAGCAGGAGCTTATTGGACTTCTTTATTTGGTTACTACAGAGATGTTTCTTATGTGAAAATCAAAAATATATCTTTAGGTTACACTTTAGATTCTGAATTATTGAAAAAATTGAAAATTTCTAATTTCAGAATTTATGTAAACGTTCTAGATCCGTTTGTGTTTACAGATTTTGATGGTTACGATCCAGAATGGGCAGGTTCTGCTTTTGGAGTAAACCGTCCAGCTGCAGTAACTACACAATTAGGATTAAGTGTTAAATTTTAATAAAGATATTCAAATGAAAAAAATAATAGTAATGCTAGGAATAATTGCTGCATCTGTAAGTTCATGCAGTGAATATATTGAAGAAGATAGCCGTTCGTTTGTACCGGCAGACGCAACATACAAAACAGCAACAGGATTTCAGTTATTAGTCAATACAAATTATGCTTGGTTAAAAGGAATTTACGGAGGAAATCCGTGGCTTTTTGAAGCAGGAACAGATATGTATGCTGAAGGAAGAACTCCAGAACCAGCAGGATTAAGCCAATATACGCTTTTAATTCCTTCTTCAGATAACGTTGCAGATTTGTACAATTCTTGTTATCAGCAAATTCAAGCAGTAAACAAGACTGTATATTATTCTACAATAACAGAACAGACACCAAACATAAACACACTTGTTGGCGAGGCACGTTATTTAAGAGCAAATGCTTATTTCTTATTAGTGCAGACTTATGGCGGTGTACCTATTGTTTTGGATAACATCACAACTCCAGTTTTATCTTTTACAAGAAATTCTGCTGAAGAAGTATATACGCAAATCATTGCCGATTTAGATTTCGCTTTAGCGAATGTTGGAACTTCAACTTACAGTACAGCTGGAAAAGTAAACAAGAGAGCCGTAAACGATTTATTAGCAAAAGTATATTTAACAAGAGGATACGAAAGTTTTGGTAAAGCAGATGATTTTTCAAAAGCTGCCGCTTATGCTGATGCTGCAATTGCAGGACAAACTTTAGCAATCGCGTTCGACCAGTTATTTAAACCAGGAAACGATTTAAATGCAGAAACAATTTTCTCTGTTCAATACGATAAAGCATCAACAAGTACAGATCCTACAAAATTGGGTAACAACCAGTTTTACTATTTCAGTTCTTATTTAGGAGGAGCAGAAACAGGAGCTCCATTAAGAAGTTACAACTTATGTCCAACTGATTATGCTTTAGGTTTATACGAAAAAGGCGATGCAAGATGGAATGCTACTTTTATGACTGAAATCTTAGAAGGACCAGAAACAACAAACGGAGTTACAAAAACTATTTTATATTATCCGTATTACAGAAGTACAAATCCTGCGACTTTAAAAGTGAGACATTTTTACGAGCCAAAATGGTTTACGCCCACAGATAAAGCTACTTACATGACAACGAATGCTTCTAGATTAGCTTCGACATTTGTTTATCATCCATGGGGAGAATATTCTGCGGCACATACATTAATTAAAAACTTAGATTGCTATACTATTCCAGTTAAGAAATTTGATGATCCAGATCCAACTACGCCATCAAGTACGGGACCTGTAAGCACAAGAGATATTATTGTTTCGAGACTTGGAGAAACTTATTTAGTAGCTGCTGAAGCTTATTTAAAAGCAGGAAATCCACAAACTGGTTTAGACCGTTTAAACGAAGTAAGAAGAAGAGCAGGTGTTGCCAATGCGACTTTAGCTCAATTTAATATCGACTATATCTTAGACGAAAGAGGACGTGAATTATTAGGAGAATACAAACGCTGGTTCGACTTAAAACGTACTGGAACTTTGGTAGCTAGAGCTTCAGCTCATAACTATAAAATAAAAGAAGCAAATTTTGTTGGTATTGATGGCAACCAAAAAATTTTAAGACCAATACCTCAAACCGTTTTGGATTTAAACCAAAACAAAGATTTTCCTCAGAATCCTGGTTATTAGTAATTTGTTAGTTTTTTGAGAACTATGTTTTTTGAAGTAGTTAAAAAGGAGTTTGACTATATGTCGAACTCCTTTCTTAACTAAAAATAATTTTTAAAATGCAAAAAGTTAAATTAATCTTAGTATTGTTTTTTAATGTCATTGTAATGCAAAGCCAGCAGTACAACGTTGACACATCTTATACGATAAAAAGCACTTATACTAAATTAATTAAGAAATATCCCTTTATTACAATTCCAGAAGTAAAAGCCAATCCAGAGGTTAAAGAAACGTTCGATTTGGTTTACAATCAAAAAGATCGCGCTTTGCATTTTGATGTTTTTATCAATACAAAAAAGAAAAAAAATCCAGCAGTGATTATGATTCACGGTGGAGGTTGGCGATCAGGAAATAAAAGCCATATGCAGTTTATAGGAAAAGAAATTGCTGCAAAAGGCTATTCTTGTTTTGCAATCGAATACAGATTATCATTAGAAGCAAAATATCCTGAAGGGGTTATTGATGTCAAGAATGCAATAAAATTTATTAAAGACAATGCGGCGAAATTTAATGTAGATCCAAACAAAATTGCGGTTTTGGGCTGTTCTTCGGGAGGGCAAATGGCAGGTTTGATTGGTACAACAAATAATAATCCGCTTTTTGAAGATAAAAATTTTAAAAGCAAATCTTCGTCAAAAGTTCACGCCATAATTGATGTTGATGGAGTTTTGGCATTCAAACATCCAGAATCATCAGAAGGAGATATGGCTGCTTTTTGGTTAGGAGGAAAATCAGATGAAATACCTGAGAATTGGAAAAACGCTTCGGCATTAAGCCATACAGACAAAAATACGCCACCCGTTTTATACATCTGCAGCAGTATTCCGAGATTTCATGCAGGAAGAGACGACATGATCAAGATTTTAAACAATTATAAAATCTACAATGAAGTGCAGACAATTCCAGATTCTCCCCATTCATTTTGGTTTTACGACCCTTGGTTTACACAGACAATTTCGTACAGCGTACGATTTTTAGATAAAATTTTTAAATAATTTAGAATACAAATGAAAGCAAAAATCACCACAGCAATTTTATTTTTCGCGGGTTTGACAGCTGTAAATGCGCAGAAATACGATATCAAAACCAATAAAACTTACGCCGAAATTTCTGCAAAAACAGATGGAAAATGGGAAGGAAGAAAATATAAAGGCGGAACTGTTTTTAAAAATGTGGACCGATTAAAATTGGCTCCTGAGCATACAGACCACTCTTTTGATATTCGTTACGAAGGACCAGGATGGGAAAATAATAGAATTGGATATCGTTTGTATTTAGACTGGAGAAATGCTATTGATATCTTCGGAAAAAAGACTTCAGAAAATATTCTTCCACTTGTTGGTCAAGACGGATTTGATTCTTATCATAACATGAGCGATTGGGGAGCTGACATTTTGAAAGCTGGAAAAGGAATCGGAATTGGTTCTATCGATCGTTATTTAAACAACGAAAAATTACACTTCCGTGAAGTAGATTCAACAATTGCAACAGTGGCTAACAAATCAAACGAATCTACAGTAAAAGTAAATTACTACGGATGGAAAACGGCTTCAGATAAAATTGATTTTATTTCAGAATTGACAATTAAACCAGATCAGCTTTACACGCAGCATACAATTAAAGCTTCACAAGCAATACAAGGAATTTGTACTGGAATTGTAAAAACAAAAACGGGTGAATTGCTTAAAAAAGAAAGCAAAAATAAAAAATGGGCATATTTAGCAACTTACGGAGAACAATCTTTGGTTCCGGATAAGTTAGGAATGGCAATTTTTTATGAAATTAGTACTATCGAAAATATTCCAGATACAGATTTAGATTATCTATTAGTTTTCAAACCAACTACAAAAGCGGTGACTTTTTACCTTTTAGGAGCTTGGGAACAAGAGGTGAACGGAATCAAAACAAAAGAAGAATTTGCTAAATATTTAGACAAACAATTGGAAGTACTGAATAAAAAAGGCAAAATGTAATTTTTATGCGCAAATCTCTTTCTACAAACTTCATTTTTAAAGGCATTTTGGTTTTGATTCTAATTTTTGGAAACAAAATTAATGCGCAAGACCAAGCTGATGCAATTCCGTACGACTTAAAATGGTCAGAACGAACAGCGCTTTCTATTTTAAATAAATACCCAAATGCTTGGCAGCTTGACGGAAATGAAAAGCCAAAATGGGATTATAAAATGGGTTTTGTATTATCTGGTTTTGAAAAATTATATCAAAAAACAAACAATAAAAAATACCTGAATTACATCAAAGAATATGTTGATGGAATGATTGACAGTACGGGAAATATCAAAAAATATGATAGTAAAGAATACAATATCGATTGTTTGAATCCAGGAAAACTGTTGTTTAATTTATATGATATAACAAAAGATTCTCGCTATCAGAAGATTCTGGGACAACTTAGAAATCAATTAGAAAGTCAGCCGAGAACACCAAGTGGAGGATTTTGGCACAAACAGATTTATCCAAATCAAATGTGGATTGACGGTTTGTATATGGCAGAACCTTTTTACGCTCAGTTTACCGTTAAATACGAAAAAGGAAAAAGTCTGGATGATATTGCGAAACAATTTGAATTGGTTCAAAATCATATAGTAGATAAAAAAACAGGTTTGGTTTACCAAGCTTGGGATGAAAGTAAAGAGATTGCATGGGCAGATAAACAAACGGGAACTTCGCCAACAATCTGGGGAAGAGGAATTGGCTGGTACATGGTGGCTTTGGTTGAAACGTTAGATTATTTTCCGAAATCACATCCAAAATATAAAGTTTTGGTAGGCTATTTGAATCAGATTGCAAAAAATGTGAATCAGGTTAAAAGTGAAAATGGGCTTTGGTATCAAGTTGCCGATAAACCAGAATTGTACGGAAATTACGTAGAACCATCAGCTTCTGGAATGATTATTTATGCTTTTGCAAAAGGTACGAACAAAGGTTATTTAGCGTCAAGCTATAAATCAACAGCCAAAAAATCATTTGACAGTTTTGTAAAAGAATTTGTGAAAGTAGATAAAAAGGGAGAAGTAAATGTTTTGAATGTTTCATCAAATGTAGGTTTGGGCGGAAAACCATTCCGCGATGGAACAAACAGTTATTATTTAGCTTCTAAAACAAAAGATAACGGTGCAATAGGTTTGGGAGCATTTTTGTTAAGTGCAATCGAATTGGATAAATAAATGTTTTAAAATGGATAGAAAGAAAAAATATTTTGGTTCACTGATTGCGATGGGATGTCTGTTATTTTCATTTTTGAATGTAACGGCTCAGGAAAAAACAATTGCTATTTCTAAAGATTTAAAGTGGTCTGAAAGAATGGCTCTTTCTATTATGAAACGTGATCCAAAAGCTTGGCAGATCGATAATAACGAAAAACCAAAATGGGATTATAAGTTAGGTCTTGTGATGACTGCTTTTGAGAATTTATACAATAAAACACAAAATCCGATTTATTTCAATTATGTTAAAGAGTATTACGAAACGGCAATAAACAGTTCTGGAGATATTCTAAACTATAAATTAGAAGATTACAATATTGATTATATAAATGCTGGTAAAGGGCTTTTTGAAGTTTATAAACAAACAAAAGACGAACGTTATCTGAAGGCTTTGCAACTTTTAAGAAAACAATTAGAGACACATCCGAGAACAAATTCGGGAGGATTTTGGCACAAGAAGATTTATCCAAATCAAATGTGGTTGGATGGTTTGTATATGGGAACTCCTTTTTATGCGCATTACACAGCTGAGTTTCAACAAGGAAAAGGTTTCGATGATATTGCAAAACAGTTTGAGCAGGTTCACCAGCATACTTTAGACCCAAAAACAGGACTTCTTTTCCATGCTTGGGATGAAAGTAAAAAAATGGATTGGGCAAATAAAGAAACGGGAACTTCACCTAATTTTTGGTCACGATCTATTGGCTGGTACATGATGGCTTTGGTAGATGTTTTGGATTACATGCCAAAATATCATCCAAAAAGAAAAGAACTGATTCAGTATTTGAATGACATTTCGAAAGCTGTGGCAAAATATCAAGATAAATCAGGATTATGGTATCAAGTTACAGATGCCGGAAATAAAAAAGGAAATTATCTTGAAGCATCGGGTTCTGAGATGTTTGTTTACGCATTTGCGAAAGGAGCAAAAAAAGGGTATTTGCCAAAAAGCTATAAAAACTTAGCAGAAAAAGGATTTGACGGTATTGTAAAAAAACTCATTACAGTAGATTCAGACGGAGAAATACACATTACACAAGTTTGCGCGAGCGCGGGGTTAGGAGGAAATCCGTATAGAGATGGTTCTTATGAATATTATATAGGTGAAAAAATAAAAATAGACAATTCTCACGGATTAGGGCCTTTTATTTTAGCCGCAGTTGAATTAGAAAAATAGTAGAATTTAAATATATTTTGAAATGAAAAAGAGTAGAAAGCAAGGTTATTTTATGTCGATTTTGATGGCTTGTTTTATGACCATTACAAGTTGTAAAGTAACATCGCAAGAGCCAGCAAAAACAGACATCGTAATTGGAAAAAATGCGAAATGGTCTGATAAAATGGCCTTGACATTGATGAAACGTCATCCAGAAGCATATATGATCGACGATGCTAAAAAGCCAAAGTGGGATTATGTTCACGCTTTAGTATTGCATTCAATCGAAGAATTGTACAAAAAAAATCCGGACCCTAAATACAAAGCTTACATAAGAGGTTATGTAGATAATTTTGTTCAAGCTGACGGAAGCATTAATACTTACGAATTTGAGAAATACAACATTGATTTAGTATTGCCAGGACGTTTGCTTTTTGATGTTTATGAAACTTCAAAAGAAGAGAAATATTTAAAAGCATTGCAATTAATTCGTAAACAACTTACAGAACAGCCAAGAACACAAAGCGGCGGATTCTGGCACAAACAAATCTATCCAAATCAAATGTGGTTAGACGGTTTGTATATGGGAGAGCCTTTCTACGCAGAATATACAGCTAAATTCGAAAACGGAAAAAGCTTTGATGATATCGCAAAACAATTTGAAATAATTCAATTAAAAGCTACAGATCCAAAAACAGGATTATTATACCATGGTTGGGACGAAAGCAAACAAATGCCTTGGGCAAATAAAGAAACAGGAAACTCTCCAAATTTCTGGTCTAGATCTTTAGGCTGGTATGCAATGGCTTTGGTTGATGTTTTAGATTATATGCCAAAAGATCATCCGAAAAGAAAAGACTTGATTAAGTATTTAAATAATGTTTCTGAGGCTTTACTAAAATTCCAAGATAAATCTGGATTGTGGTATCAAGTTACAGATAAACCTGGCGGAAAAGACAATTATTTAGAAGCTTCTGGATCTGCAATGTTTTCGTATGCTTTTGCAAAAGGAGCTAACAAAGGATATTTGCCGGCTAAATTTAAAAAAGCAGCCAACAAAGCTTTTGACGGATTAACAACGGTATTAATCAAAAAAGTGGATCAAGATGGCGGAATCACTTTAACAAACTGTTGTCAAGTTGCCGGTTTAGGTGGAAATCCTTACCGTGACGGATCTTACGAATATTACGTAAACGAAAGAAAAAAAGACAACGATCCTAAGGCAACAGGACCATTTATTTTGGCAGCTTTAGAATTAAATAGATAATCAATTATTAATGATTTACATATAGTTTGTCTTTTCGACCGAAGGGAGAAATCGCACTCGGAATTCGACAAAGATTGGCGACATTCAGTATAGAGTTTCTAGTGCGATTTCTCCCTTCGGTCGAAATGACAAAAAACAAAACGTTAAATTTTCAGAAAATAATAGTTTCAAATGAAAAATATAAAAATCATCCTTTTTCTTCTTGCCATTTTTTGCTTTCAGAAGAATAACGCACAAGTCTGGACATCGGATAACGGAGACGGAACATTTACCAATCCGATTCTGCATGCCGATTATTCAGATCCAGATGTTGTTCGTGTAGGCGATGATTATTATATGACGGCTTCTTCTTTTAACTGTATTCCAGGTCTTCCGATTTTGCATTCTAAAGATTTAGTAAACTGGAAAATTATTGGTCATGCTTTGGTAAAACAGCCGCCTTTTGAAACCTACGATAGAGTTCAGCACGGAAATGGAGTTTGGGCGCCAAGCATAACTTATCATAAAAATGAATTTTACATTTATTATCCTGATCCTGATTTCGGAATTTATTTGATTAAATCAAAAAAAGCAGAAGGGCCTTGGTCTGAACCGCTTTTAGTAAAAGCAGGAAAAGGTTTGATAGATCCTAGTCCGCTTTGGGATACTGATGGTAAAGCGTATATGACTCATGCTTTTGCTGGAAGCCGTGCACAAATTAAAAGCCTTTTGGTAGTTTGTACCATGAATCCAGAAGGTACCGTTGTAAATAACGATGAAGTAATGGTAATTGACGGACATAAAGGCGAAGAAACAATTGAAGGCCCTAAATTTTATAAACGAAATGGCTATTACTATATTTTTGCTCCTGCAGGCGGAGTTCCAACAGGATGGCAGACTATTTTAAGATCGAAAAATGTTTTCGGACCGTATGAAAAAAAGAAGGTTCTAGAACAAGGTTCGACCAAGATAAATGGTCCGCATCAAGGTGCTTGGGTTACGACTCAGACAGGCGAAGATTGGTTTTTTCATTTTCAGGATAAAGAAGCTTACGGACGAATTGTACATCTGCAACCAGTAAAATGGGTAAACGACTGGCCAGTAATGGGCGAGGATTACGATAAAAACGGAATTGGAGAACCAGTTACTACTTATAAAAAACCAAATGTTGGTAAAAAATATCCAATTGAAACTCCAGCAGAATCTGACGAATTTAATGAGCCAAAATTAGGTTTGCAATGGCAATGGCAAGCAAACAGACAAATCAATTGGGGATTTCCAACGAGTTTAGGTTACTTGAATTTATTTTGCAATACATCTTCTCAAAACATCTTCAATGCTCCAAATTTATTGTTGCAGAAATTTCCAGCAGAAGAATTTACAGCCACAACAAAACTGACTTTCAACCCGAGATTAAATAAGGAATCTACAGGTTTAATCGTAATGGGATTAGATTATAGTTTTCTAAGTTTTAAAAATAATGGAGGAAAACTATTCTTAAGTCAGAAAACGGGAACATTTGATAAAACAGTTTCAGAAACAGAAACCACACCGATAGCAATAGAAACCAATACCATTTATTTGAGAGTAAAAATCGGTAAAGAAGGAATTTGCAGCTTCTTTTACAGTTTAGACGATCAAAATTATCAAAAAATTGGAAATGATTTTAAAGCAAAAGAAGGAAAATGGATTGGAGCTAAAGTCGGACTTTTTGCTTTAGGCGAAGAAGTAAAAAACGATTCGGGAAATGTTGAAGTTGATTGGTTTAGAATAACAAAATAAAAAGAAATGATGCAGTTTAAAAAACAAATAGTGCTTTTTTTATGCCTTTGCAGTTTTGCTGTAAAATCTCAAAATACGTACAAAAAATGGTCTGAAATTATTCGAAAGAATGATGCTTCTTGGTTTGCTTCGGCGGAAGCCAAAAAAATAGCAGAGAATGTGTTGCTATACCAAAGAGATATTGGAGGATGGCCAAAGAATATCCAAATGCAAGATGAATTGACTGAAAAGCAGAAAAAGGATTTAATTTCGCTTAAAAAAACGGCTGTAGAAACTACTACAGACAACGGAGCAACTTGTCAGGAAATGCTTTTTATGTCTAAAATGTATGCACAGGTTAAAGACGAACGCTACCAAGAATCTTTCTTAAAAGGCTTAAATTATCTTCTTAAAGCTCAATATGCAAATGGCGGATGGCCACAGTTTTATCCGTTAAAAAAAGGCTATTATACTCATATTACTTACAATGATGATTCGATGGTCAATATTATTAATGTTATAAGAGCTGTTGCAGATCAGACAGATTATTACAGCATTAAACCCTCAGCAGAAATTGTCGAAAAATGTAAAAAAGCATTCGATAAAGGAATTGATTGTGTTTTGAAAACGCAATACAAACAAAACGGAGTTTTAACTGCATGGTGCGCACAGCATGACGAAGTTACACTTGCTCCCGCAAATGCAAGAGCTTTTGAACTAGCATCTTTAAGCGGTTACGAATCGGCTAAAATCACATTGCTTTTAATGTCAATTGATAAGCCTTCGCGAGAAATTGTGACTGCGGTTAAAAGTGCTGCAGCATGGTTTGAAAAAACAAAAATCACCAATTTAGAAGAAAAAAGAGTACTGAATGATGCTGGGAAAATTGTAGATAAAAAAATGATTCCGACCGTAAATGCAAAACCAATTTGGGCAAGATTTATGGATCTAGAAACCAACGAACCATTCTTTTGTGATCGTGACGGAATTAAGAAAAAGTCGCTGGATCAAATTGGATCAGAGAGAAGAAACGGTTATTCGTGGTACTCAGATGCACCCGAAGAAGTTTTGAAAAAATATGCTGATTGGGCAGTTAAAAACGGGACTAAAGTTGGCGCTACAGAAAAGAAAAATATAAACTACATTACAGTAGCACAAGACGGTTCTGGAGATTTTACTAAAATTCAAGATGCCGTTTATGCAACGCCAGCATTTCCGTATGAGAAAGTAACAATCTTTGTAAAAAACGGAATTTATAACGAAAAAGTGCGAATTCCAGAATGGAACAACAATGTCGTTTTACAAGGAGAAAGCAAAGAAAATACAATAATTACTTACGATGATAATTTCTCTAAAATTGGTTTAGGAAGAAATAGTACTTTTTACACGTCTACACTTTTGGTCGAAGGAGATGATTTTTCAGCATCAAATCTTACGATTAAAAATACTTCTGGCGAACATGGACAAGCTATTGCATTATCTGTAGTGGCAAATCGCGCTAAGATTACAAATTGTATACTTTTGGGAAATCAAGATACTTTATATTTGTCTGGAAAAGATGCCAAACAATATTTTAAAGATTGTTATATTGAAGGAACAACCGATTTTATATTTGGAGGCGCAACAGCTTTATTTGAAAATTGTACTATTCACAGTATAAAAAGTTCTTATATCACAGCGGCTTCAACTCCGGAAGGAACTGCATTCGGTTTCGTTTTTAAAAACTGTAAAATCACAGCAAATCCAGAAGCAAAAGACGTTTATTTAGGAAGACCTTGGCGCATTTATGCTAAAACGGTTTTTATAAACTGCGAAATGGGTAATCAAATTAAACCTGAAGGCTGGGAAAATTGGTCAAAACCAGAAGCAGAAAAAAAATCTTTTTACGCAGAATACAATTGCAGCGGAGAAGGATTTCAGCCCTCTAAAAGAGTAAAATGGTCACATCAGCTTTCAAAAAAAGAAGCAACACAATATTCAATCGAAAACATTCTTAAAGACAAAATCGTAAACTGGTATTCTCTTTAGTCACAGTCGCAGTTCTCAGTCGCAGTTTCAGTCGGCACTGAAAACTGGGACTGCGACTGCGACTAGCACGAACTTAAAATAAAAAAACATGAATTTCAAATACCTTTTTCTAATATTCCTTTCATGGGCATCATTTGCACAGAATAGCGATTTTCCGTCTGCTAAAGTGGATTCTATTGTGAAACGAATTCAGCTTCCGCTAATAACTTCCTATCGTATTAATGTTTTGACATTGGGTGCAAAAGGCGATTCTATTACAGACAATAAAAAGGCTTTTGATAAAGCAATGGCCTTGTGTAAAAAGAATAATGGAGGAACAATTATAGTTTCAAAAGGAATTTATAAAATCAACGGACCGATACATTTTGTAAGTAATGTAAGCCTTAGAATTGAAAAAGGAGCTAAAATAAAGTTCAGTGATAATCCCAAAGATTATCTTCCAATGGTTTTAACAAGTTGGGAAGGAACAATGTTATATAATTACAGTCCGCTTATTTATGCTAATAATTGCACGAATATTTCCATTTCTGGAGAAGGAACAATTGACGGAGAAGGAGGAAAAACGTGGAAAACTTTTAAAGCAAAAGAAAACGAAGGCAAAAACAGAAGCCGCGAAATGAACCATAACAATACTCCATTAAGCGAAAGAAAATTTGGAGAAGGTTATTTCTTAAGACCGCAGATGATTCAGTTTCTGAACTGTAAGAACGTTTTGGTTGAAAATGTTAGAATCGAAAATTCGCCATTTTGGTGTCTCCATCTTTTAAAATCTGAAAGCATTACTGTTCGTGGCATAAGCTATAAATCGCTAAATCATAACAACGACGGCATCGATCCAGAATATGCAAAAGACGTTTTAATTGAGAATGTTACTTTCGACAACGGTGACGATAATGTGGCGATAAAAGCAGGAAGAGATCACGAAGGAAGAGCCAATACAGCAACTCCGAGTCAAAACATTGTCATTAGAAATTGTAATTTTAAAGGATTGCATGGAGTTGTAATCGGCAGTGAAATGTCGGCAGGTGTACAGAATGTATTTGTAGAAAATTGCAAAACGGTTGGTTATTTAAAAAGAGGCATTTATTTGAAAACCAATGCTGATCGCGGAGGATATATCAAAAATATATTTGTTAGAAATATTCAATTAGATCAAGTAGAAGACTGCCTTTACATTACAGCCAATTATCATGGAGAAGGAAGAGGTTTTCAATCGGATATATCAAATGTACATTTTTCGAATATCACTTGTAACAAAGCATCAGAATCTGGAATCGTAATTCAAGGATTTCCAGATAAAAAAATCAGAAATATATCCTTAAAAAACATAGAAATTAAAGAAGCAAAAAACGCGTTGTCCAACGAAAACGCAGAAAATGTTTTGATGACAGATGTTTTTATCGGGCAAAAAGCTAGCGTGCCTACGGCAGTTTCGAAAAACTAGAAATTTTACCGCAAAGTACGCAAAGTTTTTTTAAGAAAAATGCCTTTAGAAAACGCAGAGGACGCAAAGCTGTATGTATAAAGATTTGCTGTAGAGACGCAGTGCAGTGCGTCTAACACAAAGAATATCCACAAAGCTTAGCGCCCTTAAGCCAAAGAGGATTAAAAAAGAAAAACTTAGCGTTCTTTGCGTAGCCTTTGCGCACTTTGCGGTTAAAAAATAAACTTAGTGGTAAAATAAAACACACAAGCAAATGAAAAAATACATACTCCTAATACTATTAATCAATACAGCAGCAGTAGCTCAAAAAACTACCTTATATTGCATTGGTGACTCTACAATGGCGAATAAAAAAGACCCTGAAAAAAATCCAGAACACGGATGGGCACAAGTTTTACAACCTTTTTTTACAGATAATATAATTGTAGAAAATAAAGCTGTAAACGGTAGAAGCACAAAGAGTTTTATAGCAGAAAAACGTTGGGATTCAATTTATGATAAACTAAAAAAAGGAGATTATGTTTTTATTGAATTTGGACATAATGACGAAAAAATAGAAGATCCAAGTCGTTACACTAATCCGCATACCGCTTACAGGTATAACCTTATAAAATTTGTAAATGAAAGTAGGGCAAAGGGCGCAATCCCTGTTTTATTGACTTCAATTTCAAGACGTAATTTTAACGAAAAAGGAGTTCTAGTTCCAACACATGGCGATTACCCATTAGAAACCCGTTTGGTAGCTCAGGAATATAAAGTTCCTTTTATCGATTTAGAATATCATACAGAATTATTAGAACAAGCTTACGGACCAGAACAATCTAAGCTGTTGCACTTGCATTTTAAAGCAGGCGAAAATCCGTATTATGATAAAGATAAAGAAGATGATACACATTTGTCTTTAAAAGGAGCAACAGAAATAGCTCAAATTGTTATCAATCAAATCAAACAATTTCAAGATTCTTCTTTGCAGAAACTAAAAAAAGAAATAAAATAGCTTTAGTTTAAACTAAAAAAAAAAAGCAGTGCAGACCTGTAATTTCAACCTTATGAAATTACAGGTTTTTTGTTTTTCTTCTTTTTGTAATTAATGAAAAACCTTCTATTTTGAATTCAGTCTTATTTTGATAGTTTAAAGACTTTAATGTCGATTTTGAGGATTGACTTAGTTATACTTTTGCTTCAAGAATAATAGGAAAAATATACAAGCATGAATATTGCAAACTTTTCGTTAGAATTTCAATTGGATGTTTCAGAAATAAAAATGCTTAACAAAATGTATTTTAAGCATTTGTTTAAAGAACGAATTGTATTTGGTCTTCTGATTGTTTTATTGTTACTGATATTAAATGATTTTAGCCTGCAAATGGATTATTTTGATTGGTTGATAAGAAGTCTGCTTTTGGTTGTTTTTTTTGTAGTAATTCAGTTTTTACTGATAGATGTTATTTCTAAATCGATTTTTAAATTGGCAAAAATAATTATCACATCGAAAAAATCTTCCAATAAATATAAGCTCTCTTTTACCTATTCTGATATTTGTGTGAAATCGCCTTTGGGAGAACTAACTCATAAATGGTCGCAAATTGAAAAAGTTATTCAAACCAAAAACTTCTTATTTCTATATATAAAAGAGCGAAATGGTTATATCATATCTATTTCTAAGAAAGAAAGCAATTCTAGAAAAATTGAAGAACTCCTCTCTTTTGTTGAAAAAAATGTTACTCATGTTATCAAGGTTTAAGCTCCATTTCTAAAAATATAATGCTTGTTAGAAATTGTCTTATTCTTATCTTTTTATGGCTTACTAGGACTGTAAATTACAAATCATAAATATAATTTTACATTTCTTAATTGATGATTATTAAGAAACTAAAATACTTATTACTAGGATCTAAAAAAATGCGAATGGAAAAGGAAAAAATTTTAGTGCGAGATAATAAAGGCACCTTTTTAAAAATGTTTAGAAGAAAATTAAAAGCTGAATTTGATTTTTTTGAAAAATCTTTTTTTGATAATAGCGAAGAAAAGTTAAAGCATTATGATCGCATTATTTATGTAGTTTATGATAAAAATGAACTTCTTGCTTTTCTGCAGCAAAATATAACTAGAAATGTTTTGGTTTGTCTATTTGATAAGCAGTTTTATACAAGTTTGTCATTTTTAGAAGTAATGAATAATTTGATTTTGTTTGATGAGTGTAAAACAAGCAGAGAAATTTTTAAGGAAATAAAAGCTTTTTTTAAAAAGAAAAAAGACTCAACAGCTCATAAAATTTCTTTGAAGCAACCCAATAATATTGAGTTTCCCGAATATTACAGGGCAATGTATTATTTAATGTAATATAATTTTATTTTTTATGTTTTTTTTCTAGCACAAATTAGTGCTTTAAATGCGGGGTAAGTGTGGTGCTTTATCCTGCATTTTTTTTGACAATATATAAGTTAAAAACAGAAGTTTTTTGTTTTTAAGTGTTGTTATAACAATTAAAACTCTTAAATTGTTCTGTAAAAAAATAAAGAATAAGACAGAATGAAAACAAGAGTATTATTTTATCTTCCAATTACTTTAGCAGCAACTTTATTAACAAGCTGTAAAGTTTCTCAAAATGTATCAGAAAAAACGATTGTATTAAAAAACAATAGCTCTTTAGCACTTTCACAAAGAGCAATTTCAATAAAAAGAGAGAATTTGGGAGAAAGCAGTATAAAAGGAACTTTTCCGATTTTACTTTCTAAAAAAGATACAATTCCGGCACAAACCAATGATCTTAATGGCGACGGAAAATGGGACGAACTTTTCTTTACAGCTGATTTTTCGCCAAAGGAAGAAAAAAATATTCAATTAAAGTGGTCTGAAACAGATCCAAAGTTTACAGTAAAAACTAGCGTTCGTTTTGGAAAAAGAGAAGGTAAAAATCTCCCAGTTCATCCAGATACGCAGGAAGTTTTAATGGCAGATCAGGTTCATAAAAAATTGGGATACCAAAAATACCAGACAGACGGGCCAACTTGGGAAAATGACAAGGTTGGTTTTAGACATTATTTGGATGGAAGAAATTCTAAAGATGTTTTCGGAAAAAAGCTTCCAGGGATAACTCCAGAAAATGTAGGCATAAACAGTAAAGGTGCAGTCGAAGACAATTATCATGTTATGTATGATTGGGGAAGAGATATTTTTCCAGTTGGAAATTCTGTAGGTTTAGGCGGTTATGCGTTATTAATTGATAATAAAATAAATCGACTTGGAATTCTAGGAAATGATACAATTAATAATGTCGAAAAAACAACTTTTAAAATTGTAGCAGAAGGGCCAGTAAATTCTGTTCTAAGTTACCAATATCAAAACTGGAAAGCTTCTGAAAATCTTTATCAAGTCCATGAAACCACTTCGATCTGGCTAGGAATGTATGGTTTTAAAAACACAGTTTCAATTGATGGTATCAAAGGGAAAGAAACTTTTCTTGCAGCAATTTCTAATTTAAATAATAAAAACCCGCTTCAGGTTATTGAAGCTGGAGATTGGGTTTGCTTAATTCAGCACGACTATTTGACTTATGAGCGCCAATGGATTTTAGGAACAGCAATTTTAGTTCCTTTAAATGTTTATCAAGGTTATATTGAAGCTCCTAAAACTGGACAGCTGACAGATTCTTATTTAGCAAAATTAAAAGTTGATAATAAAAAAGAAATCAGCTATTATGCAATTGCAGCGTGGGAGTTAAGTGCGGACAAAGGTTTTAATGATTCCGCTTTTTTTACCAAGTATGTGACGAATTTAGCCAACCAGCTTTCTGCTAAAATAAAAATTGAAATAAAGTAATTTTGAAATTATAACGGTTCAAAATGAGAAAGATTCTTGTTGTTTTAGCTTTTATAAGTAGTTTGAATTTATCTTTTTCGCAACACAATCAAGAACATTTTCCTGACGGAACTCCAGTTGATGAGTGGTTCAAAAATCATCAGAAATTGCAATTAAAAGATTTAGGAAAGCAATATCGCATAACAGATTTTGGTGTCAAACAAGACAGTACAATAGTTCAAACTCAGACCATTCAAGCGGTAATTGACCAAGCATCGGCAAATGGAGGCGGTGTAATTGTAATTCCGAAAGGCGTATTCTTGAGCGGTGCTTTGTTTTTTAAACCAAAAACAGCTTTATATTTAGCTAAAGGAGCTGTCTTAAAAGGTTCAGATAATATCATTGATTATCCAATTGGAGCTTCAAGAATTGAAGGGCAAAATCTGGAGTATTTTCCAGCTTTAATTAATGCTTACGGAGTTGATCGCTTTTCTATTTCTGGCGAAGGAACTATAAATGGAAATGGCAAAAAGTTTTGGGAAGCTTTCTGGAAAAGACGCAGTGAAAATCCCGATTGTACAAATCTTGAAGTTTCTAGACCAAGATTAGTTTTTATATGGAACTCAAATGATGTTCAATTTCAGGATGTCAAATTGATTAATTCTGGTTTTTGGACGAATCATTTTTACAAATGCAATAAAGTAAAACTGCTAAATCTTTATATTTTCTCGCCTCATATCGGAATTAAAGCGCCTAGCACAGATGCCGTTGATTTGGATGTCTGCGAAAATGTTTTGATAAAAAACTGCTACATGTCGGTTAATGACGATGCGGTTGCTTTAAAAGGCGGCAAAGGTCCTTATGCTGATAAAGACCAAAATAACGGATCTAATAAAAACATTATAATTGAGGATTGTACTTTTGGATTTTGTCATTCGGCTTTGACCAATGGA
Organism: Flavobacterium sp. B167r; assembly: GCF_056824315.1. Taxonomy (NCBI): domain Bacteria; kingdom Pseudomonadati; phylum Bacteroidota; class Flavobacteriia; order Flavobacteriales; family Flavobacteriaceae; genus Flavobacterium; species Flavobacterium sp. B167r. The sequence continues at coordinate 4,464,545 of NZ_CP124859.1, read as the reverse complement.
AGTGAAGCGATTCATAATCGAAATGTCATTTTTAGAAACAGTAAGATTGAGGGAGCTTCACGATTGCTTTGGCTGAAAATGCGACCAGATACACCACAGCGTTACGAATATATTTTGGTTGAAAATATAGAAGGTCAGGCCGAAACTGGTTTGGCTATTTTTGCTTGGCGACAATTTTACGATTTAAAAGATCGTCAAGATATTCCGTTATCCTTTGGAGATCACATTACTTTAAAAAACATTAATCTCAAATGCACTAATTTTTACGGAGTAGAAAAAGATCCGAACGTGAGATTGAGCAATTTTAGATTTGAAAACTTGAATATAGAATCCTCTAAAACTAAGATTGATAAGAGTATTATAAACGGAATTATATTTAAGCATGTGTATCTCAACAAGATGCTTTTTGAGTGATTTTTTCTCTTTTTTTGGAATTTTTTCATGTAAAAATTAACAAATTGGAGCATTTTCAGCCTGTATTTTAAATAAAAATGTAGCCAATAAGATACTTTCTACAAAGCATTAAAATAGGTGTTGTAAAAACACTTTTTTCAACAAGTATTTGATTGTTAATACATTGTGGTTACTAGGGGTTTTGAAAAAATAGAAGTCAATTTATTGTAAAGGAAATGAATGAAAAACTGCATTAAATTTAACAGCAAAAGTGTTGGAACTATCACACAAACTTTTATTTTTGTGGCTTAATTTAACAATATATAAGCATGAAAGATTTATTAGTAAAAATCAACGCCGAAATTGAAACATTCAAAGCTGAATCTGAATCTTTGACTGAAAAAGGAATTAAAGCTGCTGGACCAAGAGCACGTAAATCAACTTTAGAAATTGAAAAACTTTTAAAAGAGTTTAGAAAAGTTTCTATCGAAGAATCAAAAAAATAATACAACTAACCCCGCTGATAAAGCGGGGTTTTTTATTTTGCAAAGTACAAAGTACAAAGAATATAGTTTGAGACAAAGAGAAAAAAACTTAGAACCTTAGCATCTCAGAATCTTAGCTCCTCAAAAAAAACTATATCCACTTCAGCTTTGCCGCAATATAACAAGCTTCTACTGTATTACTCACTTTCATTTTCTCAAGAATATTTTGGCGATGGCGGCTTACTGTATTGATGCTAATAAATAGTAGAGTTGCAATCTCTTTGCTTTGTTTGCCTGCTTGCAGCATTTTAAGAACTTCTTTCTCTCTTGCAGAAAGAAAGAATTCATTTTGTTTTTCGTTCTGTTTTACAATATTTCCAGTTGCTGTATTTATGATCGCACCTTCGTATTGCAGAGCGAGAGAAAAATCAAAATTGTAAAGGCAAAGTGCCAATTCAACATCTTCGTGTTCATTAGAAAAATAGAACATTTTGTGCAGTAAAGATTTCTCCGCCTCTTTATTATTCATTCTCAATTTGCTGATTACACAAAAGTCTTTTCGTTCCTCTATCGGAATCGTTTTTATGAACTGAAAAAAATGAAGTTCTAAAAGGTATTTTTGCAATACATCATCCGAATTTAATTTGCCAAAAAGGTCTTCTTCCCAAATACTCTCAATTTCTTGCACTTGATCTTTTCTAAAAATGGAAAGTTCATCGGCTATTTTCCCAGAATAGATATAGCTTTTATTGTTATACAAATCGCTCAGAACAGCAATACCATTTTCTAAATCAGCAAAATTTTGAGCGATTTCCTGACACGTTTTTAAAATTTGCGTATTATGAAAACCGCCAGAGTTTTTCTGTTCCAAAAGTTGTTCACTCAAATCATCTTTTATGTTTTTCATAAAAATGGTCATTTATAAGTATTGTCTAATGCTTTTTTTGCAAATATATTTGTAGGATTATAGGACTGAAATATAATAAAAAATGGGATTTAAATTAATTATAAAATTCTTAATTGTTTTACTTGACTTATTATCAAGCTCTTTTGCGTAAAGTAATGCACGAATGTTTGATAAAAGCAGTATAAACTAATCCATCATGTCAAACAGTTATCCGACAGGAAAAATAATAAAGATTTATTGGAAACAGGAATAAAAGACACCTTCACACCACGGGAATGGGATCAATATATTCAAAGTTTTAAGATTCTAAGATACTGAGTTTCTAAGTTTCTAAGTTTTTTTTCTTAGTAGCTTAGAAACTCAGTATCTCAGCATCTTAAATAGAATTTCTATCAATAAAATTAAAAGGAACTTTTACCTGACCTTTTTCTTTATTCAAAATCATTCTGGCAGCTGTTTCTCCCATAATATTAAAATCGGTTGACATTACGGTGATGCCAAGTAAATCTTTTAAAGGCGTATCGTTGTAGGAGATAACACCTATATCTTTTCCTAAAACAAATTCTTCATCACGAATCTGTTTCACCAAATTTACCAAATCGGATTCTTCAATTGTGATAAACAAATCTCCTTTTTTAAGAATCATATCGTCATAAACTTCACTTAGAATCTCAAAATTGATTTCGTGTTCCACACAGAATTTTCTAAATCCGTGTAAAATTCGTCTTGGATAAGGGTAAACCGCTTTGTCTGGGTAAACCAAAATTAAACGTTTGTATTTTGAAATTTTAGAAAGACCTTCTTTTAAGGCATTGTAAATATCATTTTCAAAATCCTGATAAATTTTAATGACTTCTTCTCCGGCTCCTAATTTAATATTGTCTAAAATAACCAGTTTTTCTTGCGGAATATTTTTAATCGCATTTACAACTTCATCAGTAAAACTTAAATGTTTTAACTCGTCTGTTTTAAAATGAGTTGTAATGACATAATAATCGTAAGCGCCTTCAAATTTGTCTAAGATATTCAGAAACAAAGTCTCGTCGCAATGGTAAATTTGAAGATCTACATGAGCATTTGCGCCAAGAGTATCAATAAATGAGCTGTAAGTTTTCATTTTATACGAACTCAATTTATTGGTCAAAAACAAGATATTAACCTTAGATTCCAGTTTTGTTCGGGTAATATAATAGCCTTTTCCTCTAATGGAAGAAATGATTTTTCGTTCTTTTAAAATATTATAGGCTTTCTCGACAGTATCGCGAGACATATAGAATTCTTCGCTGAAACTATTTATAGAAGGAATTTTTTGATTGATTTTTAAATTTCCGTTGGCGATGTTTTGAAGAATAGAGTCGACAATTTGTTTGTATTTGGGAACTCGAGAATCTTCGTCTATTTTAATAAGTTTGATCATGTTCATGTTGAGGAAATTTATCTCGTATTTCAACGAAACTCATTTTTAATTCTAAATAATTTTAAAAAATCTCTTCTTTCAAAAAAATCCGTTTGTGCAGAATCATTTTTGTAATAAAAAAGAGAATTTAACAAGGCTTGTAATCTTTTTTTTATAATTTCTAAATTTTGACCCAAATGCGGAATCAATAATTACGAAATCGATTGCTAAAATAGCCATTTTAAATTTATTTACCCAATAATTACAGTTCGTTATTTGTAATAATCTTTAGTTTTAACAAAAAATATAAAATCCGTAAAGGATAGTACAGGACAGTTTTGTTTTTGACATTCTCTTATTTTACAAAACCAAACCACTATCTAACAAACTAAAACCAAAATTTAATAAATGGAATCATTATTAGGAATCATTTTTCATTCTATCGGAGGATTTTCTTCAGGTAGTTTTTATATGCCTTTTAAAAAAGTAAAAGACTGGGCTTGGGAAAGCTATTGGCTCGTGGGGGGATTTTTCTCTTGGCTGATCGTTCCGCCAATTGCAGCTTATTTAACGATTCCAAATTTTACTGAAATTATAGCAGCGGCATCTCCATCAATAAAAGCATTTACATTTTCGATGGGATTGGTTTGGGGAATCGGCGGACTTACTTATGGTCTTGGAGTTCGTTACCTCGGAATGTCTTTAGGGAACTCAATCACGCTCGGTTTTTGCTCTGCATTTGGAGCTTTAGTTCCATCAATATATTATGATTTTGTTCCGACTGAAGGAAAAATTTCATTCTCTCACATGATTTCTAATCCTGGCGGACAGCTGGTTTTATTTGGAGTTGTTGTTTATCTTGTTGGGATTGCAATTTCTGGAAAAGCAGGAATGCTAAAAGAGAAAGATTTTGAAACAGGTCATGAAGGTAAAGACAAAGATTTTAATCTAGTAAAAGGATTGATTGTAGCGGTGATTTCAGGGATTTTAAGTTCATTTTTCAATTACGGAATCGAAGCTGGAAAATCAATGGCAGAACAAGCTGTAGTAAATGGTGCAAATCCGTTGTTTCAAAATAATGTAACGTATGTTGTTTTATTATGGGGAGGTTTAACCACCAATTTTATCTGGTGTCTTTACTTGAATTTCAAAAACAAATCAATTAAAAATTATACGGATAAATCTACTCCAATAACTAAAAACGTTATGTTTTCTGCTCTTGCCGGAACCATGTGGTTTTTACAGTTTTTCTTTTACGGAATGGGAGAGAGCAAATTAGGAAATGGTGCCAGCTCATGGATTTTGCACATGGCAACAATTATTTTAACAGCAAACTTTTGGGGATTTTACTTGAAAGAATGGTCGGGAGTTTCTAAGAAAACATTAAGAACTTTCATTTGGGGAATTGGGCTTATTATGCTTGCAATCGTTTTGGTAGGAATTGGTAACTCATTATAAATAATACAAGAATAATTTAAAATAGTATATGTCAAATACAAACACAATTAATAATATGAATTTTAAGCATGTAAGCTACCTTTGGGATGAAGCTAAGGCAGCAGAATTAGCAGGTGATGAAGTAGCGCTTTTTATTTATCGTTCTAACTTGTTAGGGGCTGATTTAAGATTGACCAACTACGGAGGCGGAAATACTTCTGTGAAAATTACAGACAAAGATCCTCTTACTGGAGCATCTTCTGAAGTAATGTGGATTAAAGGTTCTGGCGGTGATATCGGAACGTTGACAAAATCAGGTTGTGCAGCTTTGTATTTGGACAGACTTCGTAATCTTGAAAATGTTTACAAAGGTATTGAGTTTGAAGACGAAATGGTAGAATTATTCAACCACTGTATTTTCGATTTAGCGTCAAAAGCGCCTTCTATCGATACGCCTTTACACGGATTTCTTCCATTCAAACATATTGATCACTTACATCCAGATGCGTCAATTGCTATCGCTGCAGCGAAAGATGGAAAGAAAATCACAGAAGAATTATTTAACGGAGAAATCGGTTGGGTAGGATGGCAACGTCCAGGATTTGATCTTGGTCTTCAGTTGAGAGCGTGTTTAGAAGAAGCAGAAAAAAACGGTAAAAAACTACGCGGAATCATGTTAGGTTCTCACGGTTTATTTACTTGGGGAGACACTGCGTTTGATAGTTATATTAATACGCTGGAAGTAATCGAGAAATGCGCTTCTTATTTAGAAGATAATTACGGAAAAAAACGTCCAGTTTTTGGAGGAAAGAAAATTGACAGTCTTCCAGAAGCAGACCGTAAATTAAAAGCGGCAAAAGTAGCTCCAATTTTAAGAGGTTTCTGTTCTTCAGAGCGTCAAATGATTGGACATTATACAGACGATGCAAGAGTTTTAGAATTCATTAATTCTAATGATCTTTCAAAATTAGCTCCATTAGGAACATCTTGTCCAGATCACTTTTTAAGAACTAAAATCAGTCCATTGGTTTTAGAATTAGATCCAAACGAAGATTTATCTGATGTTGCGGCTGTAAAAGCAAAATTAGCTCCAGCTTTTGAAGCTTACCGTGCAATGTACAAAGACTATTACAATGTATGTAAAAAATCAAATTCACCAGCAATGCGTGACCCAAATCCAGTTGTTATTTTATATCCTGGAGTTGGTATGTTCACATTTGCTAAAGATAAAACAATGGCACGTTTAGCATCTGAATATTACATCAATGCTGTAAACGTAATGAAAGGTGCAGAAGCAGTTTCGGAATATACTTCTTTGCCGCACCAAGAAGCATTTGATATTGAATATTGGTTGTTGGAAGAAGCAAAATTACAGCGTATGCCAAAACCAAAAGCATTATCTGGAAGAGTGGCTTTGATCACTGGTTCTGCAGGTGGAATTGGTAAAGCCATCGCTAAAAAATTCGCTCAAGAAGGTGCTTGTGTAGTTATTAATGATATCAACGAAGAGCGTTTAGAAGGAGCAACGGCAGAATTTGTGAAAGCATTTGGTAAAGATGCCGTTTCTAGCACATTATTAAATGTTACTGACGAAGTTAACACAGGAAAAGCATTAGACGAAGCTTGTTTGGCTTTTGGAGGTGTTGATATTATTGTGAATAATGCTGGAATCAGTATTTCTAAATCTATTGCAGAACACACTTTAGAAGAGTGGGATAGATTATACGATATCTTAGTAAAAGGACAATTTATTGTTTCTAAAGCCGGAATCGAAGTAATGCGCAAACAAGGTTTTGGAGGAGATATCGTAAATATCGTTTCTAAAAACGCAGTTGTTGCAGGTCCGAACAATCCTGGTTATGGTTCGGCAAAAGCGGCTCAAGCGCACTTAACACGTTTAATGGCTGCTGAACTTGGAGCAGACAAAATTCGTGTAAATACAGTAAATCCTGATGCCGTAATTTCAGATTCAAACATTTGGTCTGGAGGATGGGCAGAAGGTCGTGCAAAAGCATACGGAGTTACAGTTGAAGAACTTCCGGCTTACTATGCAAAACGTACGTTATTAAATGAAATCATATTGCCAGATGATATTGCCAACGCTTGTTATGCTTTTGTTGGAGGTTTACTAGGTAAATCTACAGGGAACGCATTAAACGTAGACGGCGGCGTAGGCATGGGCTTTTATAGATAAAGATTGTTTAAGTTTTTTATATAAGTTTGTTTAAGCAAAAGTGGTTTTTTGTGGTCTAGCGTTCGAATTCTTTCGAACGTTAGATTTTTTTAGCCTATAACAATTCGCTTTAAACAAAGAAAACTTAACAAAAAAGTGAAGTAAAACCAGAGTATAGTTAATGTAGGTTTTATAAGTTCAAAATATATTTAAATGCATAAAGAATAGAACGCAGATGATGCAGATTCGCTATCGCGAAGACGCGAAAAAAAACGGATTTTTGTTTCACGCAGATTTAGACAGATTTAAGCTGATCTAATAGATTTTTAAATTTATTTCTAATAGAAAAAAAAATCTGCATTTTTCTGCTCAAATCCTTTTAAAATCTGCGTGAAATCAGAAAATAAAATCCGCGTCTTCGCGATAGCGAATCCGTAAAATCTGCGTCCAAAAACGCAACGCTATGTGTTAAAAAAATATACTAGAAATATAAAATTTATATATTGTAAACTCTATTAAAATATCAATAACTATGTTAATCGGATCAAACCACATCGAATCTCATAACGAGGATTTATTAAAAAAACACCAAAACAAATTAGTTTTTACAGCATCAGAAATTAATGATACAGAGGCGATTATTCAAAAATTAATCGACTTTCAAATTGCAATTCCATCTTGGGCTTTAGGAACAGGAGGAACAAGATTCGGACGTTTCGCTGGAGGAGGAGAACCTCGTTCTTTAGAAGAAAAAATAGAAGATGTTGGTTTGCTTCATAAATTAAACAATGCTTCTGGAGCGATTTCACTTCACATTCCGTGGGATATTCCAACAAATTATCACGAAATTAAAACATTAGCGGCACAGCACGGATTAAAATTCGACGCAATGAACTCGAACACGTTTCAAGATCAAGCAAGCGCTGAGCACACTTACAAATACGGTTCTTTACAAAACGTAAATAAAGCAGTTCGCAAACAAGCAATTGCTCACAATATTGAAGTTATTAAACACGGAATCGAATTAGGTTCTGAGTCTTTAACAATTTGGTTAGCTGACGGTTCTAATTTCCCAGGACAGTTAAACTTCAGAAAAGCGTATCAAAATACTTTAGAAAGTTTAGAGGAAATCTACGATGCATTACCTTCAAACTGGAAATTGTTTTTGGAATATAAATGTGCTGAGCCTAACTTTTATTCTACGACTGTAGCAGATTGGGGGCAGTCTTATTCGTATGTTAAAAAGTTAGGCGACAAAGCGCAGACATTAGTAGATTTAGGTCACCACCTTCCAAATGCCAATATCGAGCAAATCGTTTCTTTATTATTGATGGAAAACAAATTAGGAGGTTTCCACTTTAATGATTCAAAATACGGGGATGACGATTTAACAGCTGGAGCATTAAAACCATATCAATTATTCTTGATTTTCAGTGAATTGGTTGAAGGAATGGATGCAAGAGGAATGAATCACGCCAAAGATTTAGGTTGGATGATCGACGCTTCTCACAACATCAAAGATCCGTTAGAAGATTTATTGCAATCTGTAGAAGCGATTATGATTGCTTACGCTCAGGCACTTTCTGTTGATAGAAAAGCATTAGTAGAAGCACAAGAAGAAAATGATGTGGTAAAAGCACAAGAAATTCTTCAAAATGCATTCCGTACAGATGTTCGCGCATTAGTAGCAGAAGCTCGTCTTCGTTCTGGAGCGGCATTAAATCCGGTAGCATTATATCGTTCACTTCAGGTTAGAGAAAACCTAGTTGGCGAAAGAGGTTTAAAAACAATGGCCACAGGATTGTAATAATTATGAGTTATAAGTTATGAATTATGAGTTAAGTAATTCACAACTTATAACTCATAATTCATAACTCATAATTAATAAAAATGAATGTAGTTGCGATTTTTGATATTGGTAAAACAAACAAAAAGGTTTTTTTATTTAATGAAAATTATAAAATTGTCTGGGAGAAATCAGTAAATCTTGAGGAAACCACAGACGAAGACGGATTTCCGTGTGAAGATATCGAAGTACTGAAAAATTGGATTTTAGATCGATTATCTGAAATAAAAGAATTGAAAGATTATGTTTTAAAAGCAATCAATTTCAGCACTTACGGAGCCAGTTTTGTTTATATTGACGAAAACGGAAAAGTTTTAACTCCTCTGTATAATTATTTAAAAGATTATCCAGAGGATTTAAAATCTAATTTCTATGAAAAATACAAAGGAGAAAAGAAGTTTGCTGTAAAAACGGCTTCTCCGGTTCTCGGCAGTTTAAATTCTGGAATGCAGATTTATCGTCTAAAAGAAGAAAAACCCGAACTATTTGAAAATGTAAAATACTGTCTGCACTTGCCGCAGTTTTTGAGTTTTCTTTTAACGAATGAAGCCTACGCTGATATTACAAGCATTGGCTGTCATACGAATTTGTGGAATTTCAAAAAAATGAAATACCATAAATGGCTCAAAGAAGAAGGAATTTCAAAAAAAATACCGCCAATACATTTCGGTAAAGATATCATTATGACACGTGAAGACCTTGCGGTTGGAGTTGGTTTACATGATAGCTCATCGGCGATCATACCTTATACAATTAACTTTACTGAGCCTTTTGTTTTGTTGTCTACAGGAACTTGGAGCATTTCTTTAAATCCTTTCAATAACAAACCTTTGACTTTTGAGGAATTGCAAAACGATTGTCTTTGCTACATGCAATACACCGAAAAACCAGTTAAAGCAGCGCGTCTATTTGCAGGAAACGAACACGAAGTGCAAACCAAACGTTTGGCGCAGCATTTTAATGTTCCACTTGATACGTACAAAGAAGTATATTTTGATAAAAAAATCGTAGCCAATTTGCGAGCGCTTAATTTTCAAATTATCTATCCGAAAAAATATAATTTTGATATTTTGAAAGAATGCCCTTTTCAAAAAAGAGATCTTTCACATTATAAAAATTACGAAACAGCTTATCATCAATTAATGCTGGATTTGGTAGAACAGCAGGTTTTTTCTACTAATTTGGTCATTCATAACAGTCCGGTAAAAAAGATTTTTGTGGATGGAGGTTTCAGTAAAAATTCGATTTATATGAATTTATTGGCAGAAGCTTTTCCAGACATAGAAGTGTATGCGGCTTCGATGGCGCAGGCGAGCGCATTGGGAGCAGCATTGGCAATTCACAATAATTGGAATCCAAAACCAATTCAGAACGATTTAATTGACTTGAAATTCTATAAACATTAGGTAAAAACGGTCTGTATGTTGTAAATTTGCTGAGAAACGTATTTTTTACATTTTACAGTACACGCCTAATGAACAACACACTAAATACTACAACATGAAAATTGGACTTTTTATACCTTGTTATGTCGACCAATTTTATCCAAAAGTAGGAATCGCAACCTACGAATTACTTCAAAAATTAGGCTGCGAGGTTGAATTCCCGATGGGACAAACCTGCTGCGGACAGCCAATGGCAAATAGCGGTTACGCACATTTAACAAAAGGATGTGATGCCAATTTTATTACTAATTTTTCTGGATTTGATTACATCGTCTGTCCTTCTGGAAGTTGTGTTTTGCATGTAAAAGACCATTTGCATGACGAAAAACAAGAAGAGAAGGCAACAGCAATTCGAAATACGGTTTACGAACTTACAGAGTTCATAACAGATGTTTTAAAAATTGACCATATCGACGGAAGATTTCCGTTTAAAGTCGGAATGCATGTAAGCTGTCACGGCCAACGCGGATTAAAGCTTTCGCAAATGTCTGAGCTTAATGCACCATTTTTTTCTAAACCAGAACAATTACTGCATGGCATAAAAGATCTTGATTTGGTTGCTTTAACTAGAAAAGATGAATGCTGTGGTTTTGGAGGCACGTTTTGCGTTACCGAAGAAGCGGTTTCTGTAAAAATGGGTCAAGATCGTATTAAAGATCACGAAAGTCATGATGTGGATTATATTACAGGTGGAGATATGTCTTGTTTGATGCATTTGGATGGAATTCTAAAAAGACAAAAAAGCAGGATCAAAACCATTCACATTGCTGAAATATTAAATTCACTAGAAAATTAGAATATTTATTTAGTGAAATTTAACCGCAAAGCACGCAAAGAAAAAACGCAAAGCACACAAAGATTAAAATTAACTTTGCGAACCTTGCGTTAAACCTTGCGATCTTGGCGGTTAAGTAAATACCATGATAAAGATTTCAAAATTGACTTTTAAAGAATAAAAAATGTCATCAGAAAAAGTAATACCGCATAGCGAAGCCGCTACAAAGTTTAACAAAGACGTAGAGCGTGTCAATTGGCATGACGAAACACTTTGGTTTGTGCGTGCAAAAAGAGATAAATCAGCACATCAGATTGAAGATTGGGAACTGCTTCGCGAGACAGCTTCTCAAATCAAATTAAATGTGCTTTCTAATATTCACGATTATTTAGTTGAATTTGAAGCCAATGCGCAACGAAACGGAATAATCGTACATTGGGCAGCCGATGCCAAAGAACACAACGAAATCGTGCATTCTATCATGGCAAAACATGATGTAAAGCAAATGGTGAAATCCAAATCGATGCTTACAGAAGAATGCCATTTAAATGATTATTTAGCTGAAAAAGGGATAGAAGTAATCGATTCTGATTTGGGAGAATATATAGTTCAGCTTCGAAAAGAACCGCCAAGCCATATTGTACTTCCTGCAATTCACTTAAAGAAAGAAGATGTAAGTGAAACTTTCCATGAACATTTAGGTACAGAAAAAGGAAATATCAATCCGCAATATTTGACAGAATCGGCTCGTCATAGTTTGAGAAATACTTTTTTAACTAGAAAAGTAGCTTTAACAGGAGTTAATTTTGCTGTTGCAGAAACAGGAGAATTTGTGGTTTGCACCAATGAAGGAAATGCCGATATGGGTGCACATTTAGCTGATGTTCATATTGCCTGCATGGGATTTGAGAAATTGATTCCGAAGAGAGAACATTTAGGTGTTTTCTTGAGATTATTGGCAAGAAGCGCAACAGGACAGCCTATTACAACTTTCTCAAGCCATTTTAAAAAGCCAAGAGAGGGAAAAGAAATGCACATCGTAATTGTAGACAACGGAAGAAGTACACAATTAGGAAGAGAAGATTTTAGAAATTCGCTAAAATGTATTCGTTGCGGTGCGTGTATGAACACTTGCCCAGTTTACAGACGAAGCGGCGGACACAGTTATCATAATGCGGTTGCGGGACCAATTGGTTCTATTTTGGCACCAAATTTAGATATGAGCAAAAATGCCGATTTGCCTTTTGCAAGTACGCTTTGCGGTTCATGTACCAACGTTTGTCCTGTAAAAATTGATATTCACGATCAATTGTACAAATGGCGCCAGGTTTTGGTAAAAGAAGGTCATACGCCAACAGCTAAGACGGTTGCTATGAAAACAATGGCAACAGTTCTGGCAAATCCGACAGTTTTTAATATTGCAGGAAAATCGGGAAGATTTGTAATGAAGAATATTCCAGGAATGGTCAATAATAAGATGAACAAATGGTACGATCAGCGCGAAATGCCAGACGTTCCTGAGGAATCTTTTAGAGAATGGTACAAGAAAAATTCGAGAGAATCTAAAGATAAAAAGAATGAGTAGTAAAGGCGAAATTTTAAAAAGAATAAAAGGGAATCAGCCGAATTTGGTTTCTGAATTGCCGGATCTAAATCTTTTAGGTTCAGAACAATTTGATGTTTTAGAAACCTATAAAACGGTTTTAAAAGGTATAGGTGGCGATCCTGTTGAAGTTGCTGATTATAATGAAATCATCAATTATATTAAATCGAATTATAATTTAGAAAAGAGATTAATTACAACGCTTCCAGAACTTTCTGAAATTGCTTCTTTAGACTGGAAATCAGTTGATCCGCATTCGCTTCAAGATGTTGAATTAACGGTTGTAAAAGCTCATTTTGGAGTTGCAGAAAACAGCGGACTCTGGGTAACCGATGATATTTTAGGACAACGTGTTGCTCCTTTTATTGCACAATATTTAGCGATTATCGTTCATAAAAAAGATCTTGTGCGAACAATGCAACAAGCGTATCAGAGAATCGGAAACATGGAATACGGTTTCGGAACTTTTATTGCGGGTCCGTCAAAAACGGCTGACATTGAACAATCTTTAGTTCTTGGAGCTCATGGAGCAAGAGGATTGATTGTCTTTTTATTGGATTAAAGCAAAGAAAAAATATAATAATTAGAATGCAGAAAGGGCAACTTTTCTGCATTTTTTTGTTTCATTTATAAGTGATTAATTATATGTGAAAATAAAAAAAATCACCACGGTACGTTTTTTTTATTATTTTTAAAGTGTATAACTTACACTTAACCACACTCGCAATGAAAATTACAAACTTATTTACAATGTTGATCGGAGTATTTTTTCTGTCGACATTAGGAAATGCTCAAACTAAAGCATTTCAAAAAGAAGAATTCAAACAATGGGCTCAAACTCCGCCAATGGGTTGGAACAGCTGGGATTGTTACGGACCAACGGTTGAAGAACACGAAGTAAAAGCCAATGCCGATTATATGGCAAAGGAGCTGAAGAAATTTGGCTGGGAATATATCGTGGTTGATATTCGATGGTTTGTTGAAAATGACAAAGCTGGAGGCTATAACCAAACCGATCCGCGTTACGTAATCGATCAGTACGGAAGATATCTGCCTGCTGTAAACCGTTTTCCTTCAGCAAAAGACGGACAAGGTTTCAAGCCTTTAGCCGATTACATTCACAAAAAAGGATTAAAATTCGGAATCCATATTATGCGCGGAATTCCTAAAAAGGCGGTTGAAGATAAATTGCCTATAAAAGGAGCAAACGGAATTACAGCAGATCAAGTTTATTCAACTGCTTTGCAATGCGAATGGCTAAGAGATAATTATACCGTTGTGGCCGAGAAACCCGGAGCGCAGGAATATTACGATTCGATTTTTGAATTGTACGCGCAATGGGGAGTAGATTTTATTAAAATTGATGATTTGTCAAGACCTTACCACGAAGGTGAAATCAACTTAATTAGAAATGCTATTGACAAATGCGGACGAAAAATTGTATTAAGTACTTCGCCAGGAGAAACACCAATTTCGGCAGCTTCACACGTTACGTCTCATGCCAATATGTGGCGTATGGTAGACGATGTTTGGGATACGTGGCCTCATATTACACATTTGATGGAGGTAGCGCAAAAATGGTATCCTTACATCGCGCCAGGAACTTGGCCAGATTGCGATATGATTCCATTAGGACGTATTTCGATAAGAGGAGAAAGAGGCGAAGACCGAATGACGCGTTTGACTAGAGACGAACAATATACTTTGATTACATTTTTCAATATCTTTAAATCGCCTTTATTTTTTGGTGGAGATTTGCCAAGTAACGATGCTTTCACTTTATCATTACTGACGAATAAAGAGGTCGTAAAAATGCATAACGAAAGCAGCGATGTAAAACAGCTTTTTCAGAAAGATGGTAAAATTGCCGTGACATCAAAAAATGCAAAAGATGGCAGCGTTTATTTGGCTTTATTCAATGTTTCAGATAATGCCGCACAAAAAGTTTCTGTAAGTCTTTCTGATTTAGGAATCTCCACTTTAGCCGAAGTTTTAAATATGTGGACGGGCGAAAAATCAAAAATAACTTCAAAAGAAATTGGAGCAGAATTAAAACCTCACAGCTCGGTTTTATATCGATTAAAAAGTAAAAAATAGAAGAAAAAAAGCGGTTTCTAAATTCATAGAAACCGCTTTTTTATAATTATAAATAAGCTATTAAGCCGTTTGATCATCAATAGTAGCCTCAGGAGCATTTTTCTTTACAGATTCAATTCCGTTTTCTCTCGCAGCTACGCTTTCGTACATTTCGCTTGAACCAATAATTTGACCATTTCCAGCTTTTAAATTGAAATATGGTTTTCCGTTTTTTGACTCTAATCTATCATAACGATCATCGTCTGGTGCATTTTTTTTAACAGATTCAATTCCGTTATTACATGCCGCTTTTGTAGTGTATCCTTCGCTTGCTAAAATAGTCTGGCCATTACCAGCTTTTAAATTGAATTGAAACTCTCCGTTGGCTCTAGTAGTGATTACAAATTTTCCCATGCAGTTTATTTTTAAGTTAGGTAATATATATTTTGCTATTGATAAAAATACAAAACTTAGTAATATAAATCATACACCTGTTTAAAAAAATGATTATCTTAATGCAAACAAAATTATATTCCTAAACGGAAATCAGAAACGCTTTTTTCTTCCAGATTGATTTCTTCAAAAATACTTTGAGTACCTTTTTCCATTGGACATTGCGTGCTAATTCCCATCCAGATTTCTTTTGGATAATTGTTTTTGTACAAACGAACCATCTGCCAATTCTTTTTATCTAACGAATAATAACTTGCAACTGTTTTAGTATCAGAAGTAATTTTCATGTAAACAGAAGGCTCTTTCACCACATCGTGATTATTATCATCAGAAGTTCCCATGGTACGAACCGTTACAATTCTGTGATTGCCTCTTTCGTCTTGCTCAAAACAGAATTTTTGGTAGAAACTGTCATTCACATAAATGTATAAAACACCAGCGTTGTACAATCCTTTTTCTGTAAACTCAGGCGTAACTTTCGCGGTAAGCGTAAAAGGTTTTGTATTGTCTACTTTAGATAAAAGCATTGGAGCTGTAGTATTCGATAATTTTCCGTCTGGATCAGAAAAGTAATCTGATTTTTCTCCAGCTTTGAAAATAACCTTTTCGTTAGCTTCCGTTTTAATCAGTGAGTCGGCACCGTTAACCGCTTTTGTAAAATGTATAGAAGATAATTTAATGTCACAAGGCGAACCATTTACAAATGCAGAATCTGTTTTTGTTTCTTCTTTCATGGCAGTTTTAGCAGTTTCATTTTTATTATTGCAGCTCGTTAAAGCAGAAAGACTAAGGATAATAATGGCGTTGTAAAAAAATGTTTTCATAGATTATTTTTTTGGGATAGAAAGTGATATTTTTAATTTTCCAAAAATAGAATTGCTTCGAGAAAGAGGCAATACGTAAAATTAACCAATTATATTTTCTAATGCCACAGAATTCTTCAATCGAAAACCAGTTAATGACCACATTTTTAGAACAAAAATTTGAGATTGGAGAATCAAATGATATTGAAATGTACAAGCAATTCGTTATCAATTACGTTAAAATTGAACAATGTGTGGCCGTTTTATCCGATTATCAATCCGACAAAAGTTATATTTATGCGGGAAGTTTTGGCTCAATTTTCGGACTTCCAAATGAAAACTCCGTAATCGATTCTGCTTTTGAAGAATGTATTTTCACTAAAATCAATTCGGAAGATTTGGTTGAAAGACATGTTTTAGAACTTAATTTTTATGAATTTTTAAAAGGAATTCCAAAAGAAGAATACAGCAATTACAGTACTTTGAGCCGTCTTAGAATGAAAGATTCTAACGATAAAATTGCCTATATAAATCACCGAACTATTTATTTGAATACGTTTAAAAACGGAAGTATTTCACTCGCTTTATGTCTGTATTTGCCTTCAACCGATTTACAGCCCCGATCGGGAATTGAAGGTAAGATTTTTAATATTCGAACAGGCGAAGTCATCGAAGCTGAAAAATATAAAAACAATACTGAAAATATACTTTCGAAAAGAGAAATAGAAGTTTTAACCAGTGTTGCAAAAGGAAACAAAAGCGAACAAATTGCTGCGGAAATGCATATTTCGGTTTATACCGTAAGACGCCACAGACAAAATATTATAGAAAAACTAAAAGTGACCAATACCGCCGAAGCCGTCCAAACGGCTTTTGTGATGGGAATTATTTCTCTTTAAAAGATTTCCTTATTTTTGTTTGGAAGATAATTAATATGAAAGAAATTAGCGTAATTCTTAAAGCGTATTCCGAAGCAAAATTGGCAGGAAAAAAAACAGCTTTGGCAACCGTTGTCAAAGTTGAAGGTTCGTCGTACAGACAGCCGGGAGCCAGAATGCTCGTGACAGAAGATGGTTTGCTGACTGGCGCAATAAGCGGAGGATGCCTTGAAGGCGATGCCTTGCGAAAAGCCCTTCTTTCAATCAATCAAAAGCAAAATAAACTTGTAACGTATAACACCAGTAACGAAGACGATGCCGAAGTAGGTTTGCAACTTGGTTGCAACGGGATAGTTCATATACTTTTTGAATATATAAATGAAGAGGCAGAAAATAACCCAATTCAGCTTTTAAAGCAATTGGAATTAGAAAGAAAAGAAGCCGTAATTGTTACTGTTTTTTCTTTAAAAAGAAATGCCTTTCAGATTGGAACCACTTTGTTTTTTAGAAAAGACAATCCTATTTTAAATCATAATAATGAAGT
Source organism: Flavobacterium sp. B167r (assembly GCF_056824315.1). NCBI lineage: Bacteria > Pseudomonadati > Bacteroidota > Flavobacteriia > Flavobacteriales > Flavobacteriaceae > Flavobacterium > Flavobacterium sp. B167r. The sequence goes on along the minus strand of NZ_CP124859.1, from coordinate 4,447,331 downwards.
TTTAAATTTAATTTCTGATGTAAAAGAAGCATTAAAAAACAAAACTTCGGTAGTAAAAAAACTTCAAGAAGAAAACGACGATGAAGCTTTGATCGAATACATAAAACCTTCCATTTCAATTGTAATTGCTGGAGCAGGAAATGATATTCAGCCACTGGTAAAAATGGCTTCTGTTTTAGGATGGAGAATTATTATTGGCGAAGGTCGCGCGACGCATGCGACAGCAAAACGTTTTCCAAAAGCGAGCCAGATTTCGGTGGTCAAACCAGAACATTTTCTAGATAATATTAGCATAGACGATCAGACGTATTTTCTTTTAATGACCCACAATTACAAATACGATCTGGCAGTTTTGAAATCCTTATTGCAGACCAATTGCCATTATATTGGAATTCTAGGTCCAAAATCAAAATTCAACCGAATGCTGGACGATCTTTTAATAGAAGGAATTACCGTAAATGAAGAGCAATTAAGTCGAATTCACAGTCCTGTTGGTTTAGATATTGGTGCCGAAACTTCAGAAGAAATTGCTTTATCGATTGTTTCCGAAATTAAAGCAGTTGCATCTGCAAGAATAGGAACATCTTTAAAATATAAATCGGGTAAAATACATAATGCAATTCATTATGGAGAATAAATTTTATCATAAAACGGCTATTATTATTCTCGCTGCAGGAAATTCTTCCAGATTAGGCAGCCCCAAACAGTTGTTGAAGTATAAAGAATCGACTCTGCTGAAAAATACGATTTCAGAAGCTTTAAAGGTTGAAAACTCCTTTGTAATAGTCGTAACAGGTTCGAATCATGATTTAATCGAAAAAGAGCTTAATTCACCTGAAATAATATTTTCTTTTAATTCCAATTGGGAAAACGGAATGTCATCATCAATTGCAAAAGGATTAAACGAATTGTTACTTCAAAATCCAGATTGCGAAAAATGTATTTTAGCAGTTTGCGATCAGCCTTTTGTAACAAGTTCTGTTTTTGAAAATTTAATTTTGGAATCGAATAAAAACCAGAAACGAATCGCAGCCTCTGCATATTCAGAAACTTTAGGAACTCCAGTTTTATTTCACAAAAAATATTTTCAAGAATTGCTAGAATTAAAAGGGCAGGAAGGAGCCAAAAAACTCATTAAAAAATATACTCACGATGTAGTTTCAGTTCTTTTCGAAAAAGGGAATATTGATATTGATACGGAGGAAGATTACAAGACATTGCTTTCCGAGTAATTTATTTAACCGCAACGGCGCAAGGTTCGCAAAGATTTTTTATCAGTTGCCTCCAGTTTTAACTGGAGGTATAAATATGTAACAAAATGAAGGGCTTTAGCCAAACGGCAAGTTTGGCTAAAGCCTTTTTGTCTGAATTATCTTTTTTCATCCAGCTAAAGCTGGACGCAATTCAAATATTATAAAAAAACTTTGCGTCTTCGCGACTTTGCGAGATTAAAAAAGAAAAAACTTTGCGAACCTTGCGCCTTTGCGGTGAAAAAAAACTCAAACACGCAACTTCTCGGCCAATTCCAAAACACGCTCAACAGCAATATCAACTTCTTCAGAAGTAGTAAATCTTCCTAAACTAAAACGAATCGAACTCAAAGCTTCTTCATCAGACAAACCCATTGCTTTTAAAACATGCGAAGGCTCAGAAGTCACAGCCGAACACGAAGCACCATTCGAAACTGAAATATTTCCCAAAGCCAAAATCAGTTGTTCAGAATTTATATTTGGAAAACAAATATTAGAAGTATTATAAATTCGGTTTTCCGTATTTCCGTTAACGAAAGAACCTTCAAATTGCAATAAACCTTTTTCGAGTTTGTCTCGCAATAGAGAAATTCTATTTTGATCTTTTTCTAATTCATTTACAGCGATTTCCGATGCTTTTCCTAAACCGATAATTCCAGGAACATTTAGCGTTCCGCTTCGTAATTTTCTTTGTTGCCCGCCTCCAAGAATTTGAGGAGACAATTTTATTTTGGCTTTCGCCGAAATATACAAAGCGCCAATTCCTTTCGGACCGTAAAATTTATGTGCTGACAAGGTTAAAAGATCAATTCCGAGATTTTTTACATCAACTGGAATTTTACCGACAGTCTGTGTAGCATCACACATAAAAAGCACATTTTTGGTTTTCAGAATCTTAGAAATTGCACTGATATTTTGTATGACACCAGTTTCATTATTCGAAAACATTCCGATGAAAATCAGCGTTTTATCTGTGATTATTTCTTCTAAAAGCTGAAGATCTAAAAGGCCGTCGAAATTAGTTGGAAGATAAGTAATTTGAAAACCAATACTTTCCATAAAAAGACAAGTTTCAAGAACCGCTTTATGTTCGGTTTGAATTGTCACAATATGCTTTCGATCTTGCTTAGTCAAACCTTTTATTGCCAAATTTATTGCCTCAGTAGCCCCCGAAGTAAAAATGATTTCATCAGCATTTGCATTTATCAAATCAGCCGTTTGCCAAGCGGCATTTTCAACAGCTTCTTTTATCGTTAATCCAGCCAAATGTGTGCTCGTTGAATTCGCATATAAATCAGTAAAATATGGAAGCATGGCATTCAAAACTCGTTCATCAACGCGAGTAGTGGCATTATTATCAAGATAAATGATTTCTTGCTGTGACATAATTTGGGCTTAATATGGTAAAAATACAATTTTATAATCTCGTAAAGTCGCAGAGACGCAAAGTTTAATTAAAAAAAACAACCATATAAGTGATATAAGGAATTTTAAGTTTTCTCTTAACTGAACTTATATAACTTATATAACTTATATGTTTCAAATTTTGCGACTTTGCGGTAAAAAACACAAAGTTGTAATTATTCTAAATAAGAGTAATGTTTGAATTTCATAACTTTTTGTGATAGAAGATGATTAAATTTGTTAGAATACAAAAGTGAGTTTGCTAATTTAACAAATAGACTGAATGGCTTCTAAAAAAACAAATAAGGACAAAGTAACGCCCGAAGATGCTAGTTCGCGTCGTGACTTTATAAAGAAATCAGGACTTTTTACCGCTCTTGCTCTGGCGCCGCCTTCGTTGGTAATGGCTTCAGAAAAGAAATGGGACGAAAAAATTGCGGAGTATTTAGAAACGGTACCGCTTTCTATTGAAGTAAATGGCACAAAACACAATTTGAATATCGAGCCGAGAACAACTTTGCTTGATTTGCTTCGCGAACAATTACTGCTTACAGGAACTAAAAAAGGTTGCGACCACGGACAATGTGGAGCGTGTACGGTTCATGTAAACGGAACCCGAATTTTGTCGTGTCTTTCTTTGGCGACGATGCAGCAAAATGCACAGGTTACGACAATCGAAGGACTTTCGAAAGGCAAAAAACTGCATCCAATGCAGGAAGCTTTTATCAAAAACGATGGTTTTCAATGTGGCTATTGCACTCCTGGACAAATCATGTCGGGAATTGCTTGTATCAAAGAAGGTCACGCCAACAGCAGAGAAGAAATCAGCGAATATATGAGCGGTAACATTTGCCGTTGCGGTGCTTATCACAATATCGTTGACGCTATAACTGAAGTAAAGGAAGGAGGGAAGGAACTATGAAAAACTTTCAGATAATTAAAGTCTTGTCGTCTTCGTCGGCAGTTACAGGAAAAGCCAAAGACAATTCTTCGATGTTTATCGCTGGAGGAACAAATCTGGTCGATTTAATGAAAAAGAATATTGTAGCACCAGATAAACTAGTTGATATTAACGGATTAGATTTAAAGAAAATTGAATTCTTAAAAGGAAAAGTTTCTATTGGCGCATTGGCTAAAAATAGTGAGGTTGCAGAAGATGCTTCCATAAAAGAAAAATATCCTTTGCTGGCATTGGCTTTAGCGGCGGGAGCTTCTCAGCAAATTCGTCACATGGCAACAGTTGGAGGGAACATGTTACAGCGTACTCGTTGTTCGTATTTTTATAATACCGATATGCCGTGCAACAAACGTGTTCCTAAAAGCGGATGCGGAGCGATTGGAGGTTCAAATAGAATGTCGGCAGTTTTCGGAGCTTCAGATAGTTGCATTGCCGTTCATCCGAGTGATATGTGTGTGGCTTTAGCAGCACTTGACGCGAAAGTTTTGGTAGAAGGTCCAAAAGGAAAACGAGAAATAGATTTTACTGATTTCCATCGTCTTCCAGGAAACACACCCGAAAAAGACAATAAACTGGATGAAAGAGAATTGATTACTTCAGTTGAAATTCTAGATAATAATTTCACTAAAAATGTTCATTATCTAAAAGTTCGTGACAGAACGAGTTATGCTTTTGCATTGGTATCTGTTGCGGTGGCTTTAGATATTAAAAATAATACCATAAATGATGTCAGACTGGCAATGGGCGGTGTGGCACATAAACCTTGGAGATTGACTGAAACAGAAAAATTCTTGAAAGGAAAAACAATTTCAGAAGAGCTATTTAAACAAGCAGGCGATTTGTCTATGAAAGGAGCCAGAGGATATGGCGACAATGATTTTAAACTTACGCTTGGAGGAAATGCAGTAACAGAGGCACTTACAATAGCAGCATCAAAATAATTAAATTATGAGCAAGACAAGTAATATTAATAGAGTTGACGGATTTGCTAAAGTAACGGGCTCTGCAACTTATTCAGCCGAATATAAAACGCAGGGTGTGGTTTATGCCTGCCTTGTGGGAAGTACAATTGCTAAAGGAAGAATCAAAACAATTGATACTAAAAAAGCAGAATGGGCGCCGGGAGTTCTGGCGGTGATTACGCATTTGAATGTAGATAAACCTTCTGGTTATCAGAAAGCAAAGGATAAAAAAAATCTTGGCCAGCCGCTTCAAATTTTTAAAGATGATTCGGTTTTGTATTACGATCAGCCGATTGCTTTGGTGATTGCCGATACTTTCGAACGTATGCGTTATGCCGCAAGTTTGATTAAAGCGGATTATCTTAAAGAAGAACATTCGACCGAACTTCATAAAGCGGCTGATAAAGAACGAAAAATAGACACCGATAAAGGAAACGATTACCATCGTGGTGAACATGACGGCTATAAAAATGCTGAGGTTGTTTTAGAAACAGAATATACGATTCCAACCGAAGTTCATAATCCAATGGAATTAGCGAATATCATTGCGAAATGGGATGGAAACAAACCAATTTTATACACTAAAAGTCAAGGTGTTGAAGGAACCCGCAGAAGCGTAGCAGGAGTTTTTGATGTTCCTGTTGAAGATGTTGAAGTGCATTCAGAATATATTGGAGGTGCATTCGGAATGGGATTGCACACTTGGCCGTATGAAATTGCCGCTTTGATTGGTGCGAAAAAATTAAATCGCCCAGTAAAATTAGTTTTGCATCGTGAGCAAATGTTTACCAATGTTGGTTTCAGACCTTATACCATTCAAAAAATGGGATTGGGCGCTACAAAAGACGGAAAGCTAACTGGATTAACGCATGAAGCTGTTGCCATGACTTCGAGCTACGAAGATTTCATGGAAGGAACGGTAAATATGTCAAGATTTATTTATGATTGTCCAAACGTTTCTACTCGTTACAGAATTGTGCCTCTAGATACTTGTACACCAATTTGGATGCGCGGTCCAGGAGAAGCAACAGGTTCTTTTGCATTAGAAAGTGCAATGGACGAATTGGCTTATAAATTAAACTTAGATCCGATTGAATTCAGAAAACGCAATTACGCTGAAAAAGATCTGGAACAAAATAAACCGTGGAGCAGTAAATTTCTTTTAGAATGTTACGAAGCGGGAATGGAACGCATTGGCTGGAAAAACCGTAAAAATGAACCAGGTTCTGTAAAAGAAGGAAATTGGCTGGTAGGTTACGGAATGGGAACAGGAACTTTCGGCTGTTATAGAAGTCCAACTTCAGTAAAAGCAAAATTCTTAGCCAATGGCGATTTGGTGTTGCAATGCAGTGTCAACGATATGGGACCAGGAACAGCAACGATGATGACGGCAATTGGAGCCGAAGTAATTGGTTTGCCTTCAGAAAATGTTATTATCGAAATGGGTAAAAGCGGACTGCCAAAAGGTCCAACGCAAGGAGGTTCGGCAACGACTTCATCCGTTGGTTCTGCGGTGCATGATGCCTGCAATTTATTGTTGAATAAAATAATTGAATTAGGAAGTAAAAATCCTGCTTTAAAAGGAATCGCAATTACAGATTTAACTTTTGAAAATGGTTCTGTTTCTTCTAAAAAAGACAAATCTAAATCGGTTACTTTAGCCTCACTTTTAAGCAGTAATAAATTAGAAGATTTTGAAGTTGAAAATCTTTCTAAAGCAGCTGAAGAAGCAAAGAAATATTCGATTTATTCGTTTTCAGTTCATTTTGTAAAAGTATTAGTGAATCCGAATTTGGGTAAAATACGATTGGCACATGTGGTTTCTTGCGCGGATATTGGAACCGTTATCAGTCAGAAAACTTCTGCGGGACAAATGTTTGGCGGAGCTGTCGGTGGAATCGGAATGGGATTAATGGAAGCTTTAGAAATCGATCATCGCTTTGGCCGTCCGATCAATAATAATTTCGCTGATTATCATGTTCCTGTAAATGCAGATATTGAAAAACAGGAAGTGTTCTTCGTAAACAAAAAAGACCCAATCAGTAACCCAATGGGAACAAAAGGTTTGGGAGAAACTGCTTTAGTTGGAATGGCACCTGCAATTGCAAATGCGGTCTTCAATGCCACAGGAAAACGTGTTCGAGATTTACCAATCACATTGGATAAGATTATAGAAACCGCTAAGGTTTAAGCATAAAAAAAGAGACATTGAAAAATGTCTTTTTTTAATTTAGTTTTGAACATAGCCCAAGGTTTCAACCTTGGGAACGCAATCAGAATTTTTCCATGTGATTCTGCATGTCTTCCAAGGTTGAAACCTTGGGCTATGTTCTGAAAATCTATATTTATAAGTTCAAAAAAAAAGAGACATTTTAAAATGTCTCTTTTTTGTATTGAAATATTCAATGTTATTTAATTGTAATAGGCAATTCAACAGTTGTTTTATCCCATCCAATAACCAAATTGGTAACGTTACCTTGAGTTGTAAATGCAATAGATAAAGCTTCGATAGTTTCGCTTACAGATTTAACTGGAACAGAAACTCTAACCACATCTTTGCTTTCGTCATAAGCATAACCACCCCATAAATCCAATTCTTTATTGATTATGATAGTCCATTTGTCTTTTTCTGGAATTGCAAATAAACTGTAATATCCTGCAGCAACTTTTTTACCGCCAATTGTTACATCTTTGTAGAATTTGATTTCTGTATTTTCGTTTGCACCAACTCTCCAGATTTCTCCAAATTTCACAACATCACCAAAAATAGTTCTTCCTTTTGCAGAAGGTCTTGCGTAAGTAACTTTGATAACCGGATTTGGATTATCTGTTTTTTTGAACTTAACCGCTTTGTTTGGGAAATAAGAAATATCAACAGGACTATTGTCTAATGGAGCAAATTTCACCACGTCTTGTGCCTGAACTGTAAAGGCAGCAAACAACGTAACTGCCAGTAAATAAATTTTTTTCATAGGATTACAATTTTTAGAATAACTACAAAGTAAGTTAATAATGAAGAAAAATCATATAATTTACAGTCAGTTTTTTGTTAATGAATTGATAATGGTTTTATTCGTTTTTCTTTTTAGCATACCAATTCTGCATAATGTAAAACGCTTTTTTCTTTTCACCATCATTCGAAATTAAACCTTTACGATTATATCCGTCTTGAATTCCTGGTAACAATCTTTTCGGAGATCTGAAATCAACCAAAATCCACGGACTTAATCCACTAAGATGTGGAATCTTTTCAATCATTTTTAAATTCTGAATGTATAAATATTCTTGATATTCTTCTGTCCAGCGTTCGTTTTTTTCTCCGTGAAAACCTGCTTTAGCATCGCCTCCAAATTCAGAAACAATAATTGGTTTGTTGTATTTTGATTTCCATGTTATATTCTCAGCATCTTCCAGATTTCCGCCGTACCAGCCCAAATATTGATTGAAAGCGACAACATCTAAAACTTCACCAATTGGATCATCAATCGTTTCTTTTTTAGTCAACAGAGCCGCACTGATTAATCTCGTATTATCTAACGATCTTGTGTGTGAAGCTAAATTTGTAATGAACGTATTTCTAGCATCAGAAATTGGTGTTTCATTTGCCATTGACCAAATAATAATACTCGCTCTGTTTTTGTCTCTAATGATAGAAGCTGTTAGTTGATCTTCTGCATTTTGATACGTGTTTTTATTCGTAAACTCGACCGTCCAATACACTGGAATTTCTTCCCAAACCATCAATCCCATTTTGTCGGCTTCGCGAATTATATTTTCGTTATGAGGATAATGCGCCAGACGAACATAATTGCAACCTAATTCTTTGGCCCAATTTAGTAAACGCAAAGCATCCTCAGGAGAATTGGCACGCCCACCTTTGGCATTTTCTTCATGAATAGAAATTCCGCGTAAAAAGATTGGTTTTCCGTTAAGCAGAATTTTATCTTCTTTGGTTTCGATAGTTCTAAAACCAATTTGATCTTTCAATTTTTGTCCGTTAAAGTCAATCGTTACGTCATATAATTTGGGATTTTCTGGTGACCAATACGAGATTTTTTTAGTTGAAATTTCGAAGTTTAAAATTCCCTGTGCATCTGCTTTTCCTTTAAAATTGATTTTTAATTCTGGAATCGAAATTGAAACATTATTCTGAGAAGCTTCTAAATTATTGATTTTGATAAAACCAGAAATAACATTTGCATTTCCTTTTTTCAGCTGAATGGTATAATCTTCCACAAAAGAAGCTTCTTCTTCAATTAAAGTTACATCGCGCGTTATGCCACCGTAATTCCACCAATCGGTATTAACAGTTGGAATATCTTCTTTATGCCTTGTATTATCGACTTTTATAACCAAATAATTATCTTTTGGCTGAATAATAGAAGTCACTTCGTAATTAAATGGTGTAAAACCACCTTCGTGCGTTCCGAGTTTTTTTCCATTTAAATAAACATCCGCTTTGTAATTGATTGCTCCCAAATATAAAAATAGACGTTTTTTGGCAGCCAGATTATAATCAAAAGACTTTTTGAGCCATACATTCCCTTCGTAATATTTCAATTCTGCAACCTGCGAATTCCAATCGCCCGGAATCGTAATTGTCGGCGATTTATCAAAATCATATTCTACCAGTTCCTGTTTGTTTACAGCATGATAATTAGTGAAAAAAGCTCCTTTTGCAGGTTTTTCCTGTTTGTCATATTGATCTAAATGAAAACTGTAAAATCCAGTTTGGTACGGATCTATAATGTAATTCCATGTTCCGTTTAGCGAAGTGGTATTTCGGTTGTGAACATTGGAAATCAGATTTTGTGCAAATCCCAAAACGGAAGAGGTTAGGAGTAATGCGGTTAGTAGTTTTTTCATTTTTTTATAATTTGTATTTGTTTGTTTTGCCACGAAGGCACTAAGGCACGAAGTTTTTTATTTTTTATTTCTCGTAAAGTTTTTATTTAATACAAAACATTATAAGGATTAAAATGATTTTGTTTCACGCAGATTTTGCTGATTAGAGCAGATTTATTTTTGATCTGCTTAAATCTTTTTAAATCTGCGTGAAAAAAAACTTAGCATCTTAGCAACTTAGAATCTTTTTCACTTAACAGAAATCCTCAAATATTCCCCTTTAAAACTCTGGTTCAAAGCTGTCATTTCGATTGTATTGTTCGAACCGTCAGGAATTACTTCAATTGAAGCTTTCCCATTTGCCATTCTAATAGATTCACTTCCTGTTGGAGTTCCTTGATTTTTTAGTGTTTTTCCTCCTTTTAAACATTGAAAATAAACGCTCGCTTCATAATCCAAGCAACGTAAATTATTATTGTCGACTGCAATTGCAGTAACCAAGTAATTTCCGTTTTTTAGTTTTTCTGATGACAATTGCAGCGAAACCGCCGTGTCATTTTTATTAAAACGATAATTCACTTTCAGCGTATCAGAAACTGTTTTGCCGCCTTTTGTTTTTCCAATGGCAATTAAAACATTTTCGCCTTTCGTAAAATTGACATCCCAAGTTAAGCCATTTGAAGGATAAAGAGAAAGATTTCGCTGTTTTTCTCCCAATGATTTTCCGTTATGAGATAAAGTCACTTTATCGCAATTGCTGAAAACACTGATTGTTCTCGGCGTATTTTCAGGACCTTGACGTTCTATCCAAGTATGTGATTCGATGTAAGTGAAAGGTGCTGTCGCCCAATAACTTTTAAAAACATAATACGCATCTTTGGGAATTCCGTTTCTGTCGGTAAGTCCTTTTTGATTCATGTACGGAATATCATCTTCGGGACGCAAAGGTGTTGCAAAATCCTTAAATGCCCATTGAATATTTCCCACAAACGTTGGGTCATTCTCGGATATATGCAAATGCCAGTCAAATAAATCGACGATATAATTTTCGCTCCAATCGCCAATTTGGGCAATGTTGGCTACTTTCGTCTGAACAATCGCTTCTTCCCAACCTTCGGCTTTTATAACATTTTCTCCAGTAACAGGATTTTCGCTGTGACGACCAACATGACTGTCTCCACCATATTCGGCATGAATAAAATGTTTGTATTCTTTCTTATAAACATCAATTGCTTTTTGATAGCTTTTATAGCTTCCAGAATACCAACCCGACCAAATAGAAGGCGAGAAAACATCGACAATATGAGAACCTTCATAATATTTTCTGATAGCCGTTTTTCTCGTCGGATCTAGTTGGTGCGCGATATCATTTAATTCGGTTAAAAATGCATTTGTTTTTTCAGCATTATCTCCGTCAGGAAAATCAGGAAGCCAATTCATTTCATTTCCTAAAGACCAAATAATAATACTCGGATGATTGTAATTTTGATTGATAATTTCCGCCAGCATATTTTTAGTATTGGTTTTCCAAACGTCGTTTCCAATTCCACCGCGGCACCACGGAAGTTCATCCCAAACCAATAAACCTAATTCGTCACAAGCTTTATAAACTTCGGGATCTTGCGGATAATGCGCCAAACGGACAAAATTTGCGCCCATTTCTTTTATCGATTTCATGTCTGCCCAATGCTGTTCGTTTGTCATCGCGGCACCAACTCCAGCTTGTTCTTCATGACGATGCGTACCACGAATCAGCAAACGTTTTCCGTTAAGATAAAAAGGTCCGTGATCTTTAAACTCAAACCATCTAAAACCTACTTTTTCGGAAATGCTGTCTTTTATTTGATTTTTTTCAGATAAAGAAGCCGTCAGTTTATATAAATTCGGTTTTTCGGTATCCCAAAGTTCTGGGTTTTTGATGTTTTCGAAAGTAATTGTAGAAGTTTTATCCGAAACCGAAATCGTTTTGCTCGCTACTTTTTTCCCTTTCGGATTTTTTAAAGTTATCGTCAATGATAAATCTTTCGAATTATCAGGATTTACAATGGATGAAACAATCTGTACAGAAGCTTTTTTAGCTGAAACTTCAGGCGTAGTAATTTTGATATTTTCGATATGATTTTTGTATTTCGAAACCAACCAAACATCGCGCGTGATTCCGCCGTAAATAAAGAAATCGCTTTTTTGTGATGGAATAATTTCGATATCGTAACTATTGTCTACACGAACGAAAATGTCGTTATTTCCTTCTTTAATTAATTTCGTAATATCGATAGAAAAACCAATGTAACCGCCAATATGCGAACCCGCATCTTTACCGTTTACATACACTTTAGTTGTTACATTTGAACCTTCAAAATACAAGGAATAAACCTGATTTTGATCGATTTTAGGAATATTGAGTTTTTTTTGATACCAACTTGCATCACGTCGGTAACCAGGCATTAAATCGGTTGCATCTTCAGCATTCCAAGTGTGTGGTAAATTTAGCGAAACCCAATTCGAAGCTTTTTGTGCTTCGTTGAGGTTTGATGTATGATTTTCTAAATAAAGCCAATTGTCATTAATATTCATTTTTGTCTGAGCAAAACTGCTGCTCAGACAAATTTGAAACAAAACAAAAAGCGCAAAAATTGAAAAAGTTTTTTTCATAGTTACAAAGGTTCATAGTTACAAAGGTTCAAAGGTTTTCTGACTCAAAGGTTTAAAGATTCAAAACCTTTGTTACTTTGAACCTTTGAGCCTTTGTCCCTTTATTAAAGCTTCTAAAAAATAATAATCAGCATAGATTATTGGTTCGTCTATTTCGTCATGTTTTGGCCAGTTTCCAGTGCTGTGATCGAATAGGAATGGTGCTTTAATTTGAGTATCCAAAATATATTGATCGGTTTGCACGGAAGCCATTAGTTTATCGGCGAAAGCCAAATAATTTTTATTTTGGGTATAAGTATACAATTCGTATAATCCAGATGCCATAACCATTGCGGCAGAAACATCTCGAGGAGCATTTGGAATACTCGGATCTTTAAAATCCCAATATGGAATTCCATCTTCTGGTAGGTTTTTATTCGTCATAAAATAATGTGCTGTTGCTTCGGCTTGATTCAAATAAGCGGGATCTTTTGTGTAACGATATGACATCGTAAATCCGTAAACTGCCCAAGCTTGACCGCGCGCCCAAACCGAATCGTCATTATAACCCTGAAGCGTTGTTTTCTTTCTAACTTCGCCAGTACTCGGGTTATAATCGATTACGTGATAACAGGAATTGTCTTCTCTAAATTGGTTTTTTAAAGTCGTATTAGCATGCTGGATCGCAACATTGCGGTATTTTGGATTTCCAGATATTTTAGAGGCTTCAAAAAGCAATTCCAAATTCATCATATTGTCAATGATTACAGGGAAATCCCAGATTTCTTTGTTGAAATCCCAAGAACGAATTGAACCCACTTTTGGATTAAATCTTTTGCATAAAGTTTCTGCGCCTTTAACAATTACCGCTTCGTATTCTTTCTTGTTTTCCACTTTTAGAGCTTCTCCAAAACTGCAAAACACTTTAAAACCTACGTCATGCGAATTACTATTGACACTTTCCTTTTTGCTGAAAGGAGTCCATTTTTGAGCTTGTTCTTTGTATTTTGAATCGCCTGTTAATCGGTACAGTTGCCAAAGATTTCCAGCAAAGAAACCGCTTGTCCAATCTTTCGATGGCACTTTACGAATTTCAAGAGTTTTGATATTCATACTTCTCGGCATTGACATCGAATCTACTGGATAATCTAGTAGCATTTTGTAACGCGTTTGCAGTTTTTCTGTCGCTGCTGAGGTAGTTTTGGATTGAGAATTAATTCCGGATTTGCATGCTGTTACCAGCGATGCAAACCCAAGAATTAAAGAAATGAAACTGACATTCTTCATATTAAAATAATAAATATTGTGAAATTTGGACGCGGATTGTGCAGATTCGCTTATCGCGAAGACGCTGATTTGCACGGATTTTTTTTATTTCACGCAGATTTAAAAGGATTTAAGCTGATTAAAAATTGATTTTTTTAAATCTGCGCCATCTGCCAAAATCCTTTTAAATCTGCGTGAAACCTAAATTACAGATGACGTGATTAAAAAATCCGTTTCAATCCGCACGTTTGTGATAACAAACCCGTTTTATCCGCGTTCAAATACTATTAATAACCAGGATTATTCGGTTTTAAATTCGGGTTAATAGCCAATTCTGTTCCTGGCAATGGCCATAAATAATCTCTGTTTGGATCGAAATTAGCGTGCGGTTCTAAACCGTTTGGTCCAAATACCTCTGGTCCGATTTTAAGCCTTTTGATATCGTACCATCTGATGTATTCAAAAGCTAGTTCTAATCTTCTTTCGTCAATAACCATTTTTCTAAAATCAGATTGAGAAAGATTTGGCGTTACGTTTGCAGGAAAAGAAACCAGTTTTCCAGCTTTATTTCTTGCTCTGGCACGAACACGATTCACATAACCATCAGCTTCGGCAGTTCCCGGAGTGATTTCGTTTAAAGCTTCAGCAGCCGTCAATAAAACTTCTGCAAAACGCATTGTGATATAATTGTGTTGAGAAGTTCTTCCGTTAGCACCAGCTTTTCCTGGAAAACGGAAATATTTTGCAATATGAGGACGTGGCGCTTTTTCGTTATCGCTTGAAGGATAAACCTGTAAAGCTCCGCCTGGACCTGTTTTCTTTCTAATGATGGTATCAAAACTTACTGCTCTTCTGTAATCTCTCTGATCCCAAGTATTGAATACTTTCAAAGAAGGAACAGCAACCGAGAAACCTTGTCCGTAGCTATAACTGTCGTCTTTTAAAGATCCTGTAAAAAACGCAGTATAATCTTGACCATAATTTCCTGAAGTCAAGTTATTAAAGTCAATTGTAAAAAGAGGTTCTTTTAATGAAGCCGTTTTCGTAGCATTGAATAAATCTTGAAAATCTGCATCTAAACCTAAACCAAATTTTGCTTCATTAGTAATTACAAATTTCGCTTCATCATACGCTTTTTGAAAATTTCCTAAAGTTAAATAAACAGAAGCCAAATATCCTGCCGCAGTACCTTTTCCAGGAACCGCTTTTACTTTTGGTTTATCATCCAACCACTGTTTTGCAAATTCTAAATCGGCAATTATTTTTGGATAAACATCAGCTTCTTTGGTTTTGCCCAAAGAATTTACCTGATTCACATCATTCACAACAAAATCAACATACGGAATATCGCCAAAAAGACGCACTAAATGGTAGTAAGCAAATGCTCTAGCAAAATAAGCCTGAGCTACAATGGCATTGACTTTTGCTGGATCTCCAGGTGTTTTTTTAGCGCCTTCAATCGCTTGATTTGCGGCTGTGATAATCACATACGATTGAGGCCAAAAGTTAGCTACAAGTGCATTGGTGTCGTTCATCGACATATCGTTCACGTCGATACGAGCGGCCTGAGTGGTTCTGTCGCCAATATCAGACATATCGTCGCGAAGCATAAGGGCGATTGTAAATTCTCTTCCCCAATAATTATTGTGGCCAATATTAGCGAAAGCTCCATTTACAGCAGCTTGTAAATCGTCTGTATTGTTGAAAAAGTTTTCTGGACGAATAATTCCTATTGGTTTTTCTTCTAGATCAGAACAGCTGAAAAAAGCGAGTGTTCCAAAGCAAAGAAGAGCTATATATTTTTTCATAGTTGTATTAGATTAAAATTTTAAATTGAATCCTGCAGTAAATGTTCTTACGTTTGGATATCCTCCGTAATCCAATCCTAAATTGGTGTTACTTCTAGAATTGGTGTCGTTTAAGTAGTTGGTTTCTGGATCTGTACCCGGATAATCTGTTATTGTCCAAAGGTTTTGTGCACTGATGTAAAAACGAACTTTGCTTAATCCCATTTTCGAAACAATTTTTTCATCTAAACTGTATCCTATAGAAATGTTTTTCAAACGAATGTAACTTCCATCATAAACAAATCTTGATGTGATTCTTTTCGTTCTCGCAGCATTTGCAGGAACATTGGTATCCGTATTTGTTGGAGTCCAAGCGTCTAAAACTTCAGTTGTTGCATTGTTGTTTCCAGAAGCCAATTCCATTAAAGTATAATTCAAAATTTGACCTCCTTGCGAACCTTGGAAGAAGATATTCAAGTCGATATTTTTATAGGTAAAATCATTATTGAATCCGAAGATGAAATCTGGATTTGGATTTCCGATAATCGTTTTATCCTGAGAATCTAGTTTTCCGTCGCCATTGTAATCTCTGAATTTTTCACCTCCCGCAGTCGTTTCAAAATTCCCTGGCAAAACTGCTTCTCCTTGCTGAATTACACCATCATAAATAAACCCGAAGAAAGATCCAACAGGCTGTCCAACTCTTAAAATCTGAGATTCAGTTGCTAAGAAATGTCCTGGAGCAGAATTGATTAAAAGGTCTTTGTTATCTGCTAATTTCAATACTTTATTTTTGTTAGAAGAAATATTAAAATTGGTTGACCAAGTAAAATCAGCACCAATAAAGTTTCGGGTATTAATTCCCAATTCCCATCCTTTATTTTCTAATTCTCCCACGTTTTGAAGCTGAGAAGCAATTCCTGAGATTCCTGGAAGCGGTCTGTTAAACAATAAATCTTTAGTGATTGTTTTATAATAGTCTGCCGTAATGCTGATTCTGTTATCAAATAAACCTAAATCAATTCCGTAATCTTGTTGATATGAAGTTTCCCATTTTAAGTTCGGATTATCCAATGAAGTCAGCTGAACCGAATTTGTAATTACGTCACCGCTCACATAGTAAATTTCAGAAAATCTAGAAAGAGTAGAGTAGGCGCCGATTGAAGGGTTTCCTGTTGCTCCATAACTCGCTCTTAATTTTAAGTTAGAAATCGTTTTGTTGTCTTTTAAGAAGTTTTCTTTACTAACATTCCATCCAATTGCTCCAGAAGGAAAAGTTCCGTATTTGTAATTTTTGCTAAAACTTGAAGAACCATCTCGTCTTGCTGTAAAAGTGAACAGATATTTTTCGTCATAATCGAAATTTAACCTTCCGAAAGCAGAAATCAATTCGGTTTCAGACAAACCAGAATCAGGTTTTAAGAAAACTGTTCCAGCTCCTAAATTTCGGTATGAATTGGTATTCGTCAAAAATCCTCTTGACGCCGCGTATGAATTTTCGTTTTTGTTTTTTTGGTATGAATATCCACCCAGAACCGTCAGCATTCCTTTGTCTATGATTTCACGTTTGAAAGTCAAATAATTCTCTGTCAAGAAAGAAGAAAATCTGGTGTTGTTTACAGAAGCTTCTCCTTTGATATTTTTTCCTGCAATTAAAGTTGACGGAATAAATCTTCCTGTTTGCGAATTATTATCGGTTAAACCTAAAGTAGTTTTAAAATCAAGATCTTTTGTGATTTGGTATTGAGCAAAGAAATTGTTTCGGTTTACGATAGAAACAGTTTCTAAAATATTTTCCATCGCTGTTGCGTACGGATTGTCAATATCGTCTCCAATTGGAGCAGTTGTAGTATAAGTTCCGTCTGCGTTGTAAATTCCTTTATCAGGCATAAAACGATACGCTGAAGCAATTACACCCGCAGCTCCAGTTCCTCCAGCTCCCGTTTGGCTGATGATTCCTTCTTTGTTTTGTTTGCTCGTAAAAGTATTTAACCCCACTTTAAATTTTGGAGATAAGTCGGCTTCAAGATTTCCTACAATAGTATATTTATCAATTCCAGAATTAATTACGACTCCATTTTGGTTAAAATAAGTTCCAGAAACATAATACCTTACATTTTCAGATCCGCCAGAAAAAGACAGTTGCGTGTTCGAAATCATTCCGTCGCGATAAATAATATCTTGCCAATCAGAATTTGCCGGACCTTGTGTGTGCGTAGTAAAACTTTGTCTGTAAGCTGCAAATTGATCTGCGTTTAATAAATGAAGTGTGTTATTTACCGATTGTACCGAAGTCGAATTACTGAATTCAATTACTGGTTTTCCAGGTTTTCCTTTTTTAGTCGTTACCATGATAACCCCGTTAGATCCACGAGAACCGTAAATTGCAGTTGCAGAAGCATCTTTTAAAACCTCGATAGAAGCAATGTCTTGTGGTGCTGGCATAGAAACGCCTGCAAAACCATCGACAACAATCAAAGCATCTCCGCTGGCGTTAATCGATGTTCCTCCACGAACTCTGATTTTTGTTGGAGCTCCAGGTTCGCCACCATTATTGGTCATTACCGAAACACCCGCTGCACGACCTTGTAAAGCCTGTTCTGCATTTAATAATGGAAAAGCAGTCAGTTCTTTTGCCGTTACAGAAGATACAGATCCTGTAATATCGCTCTTTTTACGCGTACCGTAACCGACTACGATAACTTCGTCAAGTGCTTTTGTATCAGGTTTTAAACTGACATTGATAACGGTTTTGGTTCCAACTGGAATTTCAACAGATTGGAATCCGACGAAATTGAAAACTAAAACAGCATTCTTTTCTCCTACAATTACAGTATAATTTCCGTCCATATCGGCAGAAGCGCCAACAGAGGAGTTTTTGATATAGACATTAGCACCAGGAAGTCCGAGCAAATCTTCGCTAGAAGTAATTTTTCCCGTAACTTTTCGTTCCTGTGCGTGCATCACGATATTTACCAGTAAAAAAGATACCAGTAAACACCATTTAAACGATTTGTTTTTGTGGTTTGTAAACATTCATTTTTTGGTTTTAGGGTTAATAAGTTAGATAAAGTAGAAAAGCAATAAACTCATTCCGATTATGATGATGACAAAGAAAATTTGCAGCAATAAGAATTTTGTTTTTTTGATTTTCATATCGCAAATGTAGAAGCCAAAAAAGAAATAGAAATACAAAAAAGGGTATCTAAAAATACAGATACCCTTTTTAAAGCCTTTATAAACAAGGATTTTTTGAATTATGAATTGTGAGTTGTAAAAAGTAAAAAGTAAAAAGTGAAGTTAGTCACATCTCACATTTCACAATTCACAATTCACAATTTTTATAAAATTTGTCGGCGTATTGTGATGGAGTTTCACCGTACTTTTTCTGAAAGCATTTACTAAAGTATTTCGGATTGTTGAAACCGACTTTATAACTGATTTCTGAAACGGTTAATTTATTTTGTTCTAATAATTGAGCCGCACGTTTTAATCTAATTTCATGAATAAATTCATTTGGCGTGCAATTCGTCCAAGCTTTGATTTTTAAAAATAACATCGTTCGGCTTACGCCCAATTCGGAGCAGAAAAACGGAATATCAAATTGTTCGTTTGAAATGTTTTCTTCTACAATTTTAAATGCTTTTTTCAATAGTTCTTCATCCAAAGAAGAAACTGTGATTTCAGACGGAATAAAACTGTCTTCGCTTGAAAACTTGATTCTCAAACGTTCAGTCGTGTTCAAAAGGTTTTTTACACGAAGCCTGAATTCCATTAAATTAAATGGTTTGCTGATATAATCGTCAGCACCGCTTTCTAATCCTTCGAATTTGTAAACCAATGAAGATCTAGAAGTCAGTAAAATAACCGGAATATGACTGGTTTTGATGTTTTCTTTGATTTTCGAACAAAGCTCAGTTCCAACCATTTCAGGCATAATAACATCGCTGATAATCAAATTCGGAACAAATTTTAAGGCTTTTTCTAAAGCAATTTTTCCATTTTCGGCTTCAATAATGTTGTAGTCTTTTTTGAGAAGGTTTTTCATGAACTTTCTCAAAACTTTATGATCTTCAACAATTAGAATTGTCTGTTTTTCTTCATTTATGAGTAAATCTTCGATGTCTTCATTTTCAATTATTTCCGATGGTTCTAATTGAGCCGAATATTGTTCAATATCGTCACTGATTTTAAAGTCTGAAATAATTTCGTTATCCAAAAGATGTTCGCGCCCAAGCGGTAAAGTCACTTTAAAAATAACGCCACCAGTAGTTTTGTTGGTAACATCAATTTTTCCTTTATGCAATTCGACAATATTTTTTACGATTGAAAGTCCGATTCCTGTTCCTTTATTATAATTTTTCTGAACCTGATTGTGCATCGGAA
The DNA here is from genome assembly GCF_056824315.1 of Flavobacterium sp. B167r. Classification (NCBI taxonomy): domain Bacteria; kingdom Pseudomonadati; phylum Bacteroidota; class Flavobacteriia; order Flavobacteriales; family Flavobacteriaceae; genus Flavobacterium; species Flavobacterium sp. B167r. Next base: position 4,427,842 of record NZ_CP124859.1, on the reverse strand, counting down.
TTTCAAAAAACAAATCAAAAATTTTATCGATATGTTCTTCAGAAATGCCAACTCCAGAATCTTCAACAGTAATAAAAAGATTCTGTTGATCGTGATTGATTTTAACTTTAATTGAACCGCCTTTTGGAGTATATCTAAACGCATTTGAAATCAAATTATAAAATACGCGCTCCAATTTATATCGGTCAAAATAGACTAGAATTTCTTCGTTTTCTGTTTCAAACGAATAATCGTAACCGCCGTCTTTAGCATATTCAATAAACGATAAAAAGATTTCTTTGGTGAATTTAACAATGTTTCCGTTTGCAGATTCTAATGAAACTTGATGATTTTCCAGTTTTCTAAAATCCATTAAACGATTAATCAAACTCAACAAATGATTTGCGCTTCCTTCAATAACCAGAAGCTTTTTGTACATTTCATTGGTTCCGTTATAATCGGCTAGGATTTGTTGTAACGGACCTAAAATCAAAGTTAAAGGCGTTCTGAATTCGTGAGAAATATTGGTAAAGAAATCTAATTTCAGTTTGTTGTTTTCTTCAATTCGCTGTGTTTCCAGATATTCCAGTTCGAGTTTTTGTTTCAATCTGGCTTTCGATTTCATAATCCAAATCAAACCATATAAACCTAAACCAATAATAATTCCGTACAACATAAACGCCCAAATACTGCGCCACGGAGCTGGATTAACAATAACGGTTAAAGTTGTCGGAGTCTGATTCCAAACGCCGTCATTATTCGCTCCGCGTACTTCAAATGTATAGGTTCCTGCATTTTGAATCGCAAAATTGGCTTCACTATTTTTAGTCGTTGTCCAGTTGTTTTCCAAACCAACCAAACGATAACTGTAATGATTATTTTTAGATCGAATGTAATTCGGAATCGCAAAACTGATTGAAAAATTTGCTTTATCGTAATCTAAAGTAATCGTTTTGGTAAAACCGATACTTTGTTCTAAAATTCCATCTTTGTCATGCGCATTTACCGTTTCGTTTTTAATTTTTAAATCGGTAATTAAAACCTGTGGAGCATAATTATTTAAAGAGATTTTTGTCGCATCAAAAAATGTTGCACCTGACGGACTTCCAAAATAAAATTGATTTGAATCTAATTTTAAAGCCGAATTATCATTGAATTCATTACTCGCTAATCCGTCTTTTTGATCGTAAATTACAACCGTTTTTTTAGTCTGATTGTATTTGATAATTCCTTGATTAGTACTGATCCATAAGTTTTTATCATCATCTTCTAAAATGGAATGAATAGAAGTAATAACCGTATTTCCAATTCTAAGATTGATTTTAGAGAATTTTTTCCCATCAAAAACATAAAGTCCTTTCGCTTTTGTGCCAACCCAGATTTTATTTTGAGAATCTTCAAATAAAGTCAAAATATCATCGCCTGACAAAGCAGAATGATCGTAAAAGAAATGTTGTATTTGAAAGTTCTTTGAATCAAAATTTCGAAGAGAAATACGATTCAAACCATTTTGTGTTCCCAACCAAATTGAATTCTGTTTGTCAATCAAAATACTTCGAACCATATTATTGGTTAGAAAAGCAGATTTAGAAATATCATTTCCAATAATTTGAAAAGATTTATCTGAAGTATTGTAATGAATTAAACCTTTACCAAAAGTTCCAATCCATAAGATTTTATTTTCCGCTTTAAGCGAATAAACACCACTTTCTTTTAATAATTCGGTTAAATCTGGTGCAATTCTGTTGTCTTCAATTCGTTTAGAAACAGTGTTGTAAGCCGATAATCCTTTAGAAAAAGTTCCAATCCATAAAATATGATCATCTGCGAGGCACATCGCTTTGATGTCATTTTTATTCGATTGTCCAGTTTTGCTGTTGATGTAATTTACGGCATCGGTATTTTTATTGTAAATCGTAATTCCGCCGCCTTCAGTTCCAAAATAAATGTTCTCATTTTTATCTGAAATAATAGAACTCACGACATCAAAACTCATCGGAATCTTTTTCGAATTCTGATTGTAATTAGAGAAATTCACATTCGAAACGTCCCAAAGATTCACGCCTTTGTAATAACAGCCAATCCAAATCGAACCTTTTTGATCCATGAAAACCGATTTAACTTTGTCGATTCCGTTGTTGTTATTGGTATTATTGATTTTCTGCAGACTTTTATCTTGTCCTAAAATATAAATTCCATCGTAAGCGCCAATCCATAAAGAACCTTGATTGTCAATTAGTAAAGAACGGATATCAGTATTAATCTCTCTATATTCTTCTGGTGGTAAAAACGAAACAAAAGTTTTTTCTTTCTGATCGAATTTTAAAAGTCCTTTATTCTTTGTTCCGACCCATAAATTACCATTATTATCTTCAATTACTGATTGTACATTTAATAAATCGGTTGTATTTAAAGGATAATTTTTGAAAGTTAATTTGCCATTTTTTCGACTTGTCAATTGACATAAACCTTTTGTAGTTCCAATCCAGATTTCACCTTTTTTAGTTTTTAAAATGCTCAAAATATTATTGCTTGGAAGAGTAGAAGCATCCTCATCAGAATGGAAAACAGAAGTAAATAACCTCGATTTTTTATTATAAATCGTTAATCCTTTTGAAGTTCCAAACCACATTTCGCCACCAATTTCTCTCATGCTCCAAACGGCATTATTGCTGATAGTATGATTGGCTTTGGTATGAAGATATCGTGTAAAACGATTAGAAACAGGATCATAACAGTTTAATCCATTGTAAGTTCCAACCCAGATTTTTCCTGAACCGTCTTCTTCAATAGCTAAAATATCATTGTTACTGATGGAGTATTTATCAGCTGCATCATTTCTGAAAATAGTAAATCGGCTTCCATCATATTTATTTAAGCCATCGCGGGTTCCAAACCACATTTGTCCAAATTTATCCTGATGAATCGCAATGACAGAACTCTGCGAAAGTCCGTCTGTAGTGGAGAAATTTTTAAGGCGGTATTTATTTTGGGAAAATAGATTTCCGAAAACAAATATAATTGCGAGAAAAGCTATTTTATATTTCATAGCATTTATTTTAGGTTTTGCCACAGATTACACAGATTAAAATGATTATTTTTTTTGTATTGAAAATTAGCCACGAATTCACGAATTATTCTAATTGATATTAAAAATAATTCGTGAATTCGTGGCGGAAAAATCCTTATAATCAGTAAAATCTGTGGCTAATATTTTTGGCTATTTTAATCGTTTTTTTAATTGATAATCGTAAAGAGACGGAATTTTTTCAACAGGCGTGTTCAAAAATTCAATATATGGATCAATGTCATATTTGATTTCAAATTTTGTATTTCCGTGAACACCAATAATTCTAGCTAAAGCGCCGTCTTTCATTCCATACAATAAAACTGGTTTTGATGCATCTGGATTTTCGACTTGAACATTTAGATTCCAAAAAGTACTGTAAGGTCCGTGAGATGGTTTCCAATAATCGGCTCCACCGCCGCCAAATAAGGCGTAACTATTATTTTTATCTGCTTTTGAATGAACAGTAATATTATCAAACAAATTTTGGTGATTCGCTCCCGAATGTTGATCTAAAAGTGGATCTGTAAAAATTTCGCAGTTTTGATACACGTTTTTTGTCGCAAAAGTGTTGAAACTTAAAGGATGAACTGCCGAATTATAGATTTTCAGATTCTGAACCAAAATATTATGCACGCCACCTAAAGTTACGGTGTAATGCGCTAAGTGCGGACCATCAGTTGTAATGTTTTGAATCGTAACGTTTGAAACTTCTTCAGCTAAAATTCCGCTATCTGCGTTGGTGATTTTTACATCTTTAACCCAACTATTAAAAAGACGAGTTAAGAAAATCCCATTATTTCCAGGTTCCACATGATGTGCCACTTTTGGAATATCAGGAAAAGTAAAACGAAGATGTTCAATTCCGACTTCATTTAAGTGCTTCCACTCAACTAATTGCGCTTGATAACTTGGTTTTATCGAAATAGTTAAAGGTGTTTTTAAAGTAATTTTTGAACCAGAAATTTTAGTGATTTCAACCTGCTGTCTCACAATCGGAAGTTTTGGAAATTTCCAATGATGCGAACCCGGTTTTACTTTAGCGCCTTGATACAAATCTTTAATGATTTCGCCGTTTTCACCATCTTTATTAAACAATTGCAATTCGACAACATCACCGACTTTCAAATTTTTTACATCTGAAACCGTAACAATATGTTCTCCCATTTTCCCCGAACTGACTTTCGCCAACGGATTAAATTCTGGTTCATATTTATCTAAATACGATTTTACACGTTCGCCTGGAACTTGCGTCCAGATAAATCCACCGGACCACGCATATTGCGAAAAAGGAAGATCTATGTTGTTTTCTTTTTCTCGTTGTCTTTTGTCGAAAGTGGTCAAATATTCTCGAAGCTCGGCCAAAACTTCAGAATCTTTAAGATACATCATCGGTCTTGGGCAATAGATTTCCGTTCCATTTTCAGCAGAACCGGCACCTCGAAGTACAAAATTGCTTCTTTCGATATACAAAATATCACTCAGAATAATTCGTCCTGCTGGCAATTGCAGAATTACATTTTCTTCAACGGCATTGGCAGCTTTTAAGGCGTTTAAAAGAGCTTTTGAATCGTCTAATTCATCATTGGCTTTTACTCCAAAATCAGTGGCATTAATTACTTTTCCTTTAATTTCAGGAATTGGGCTTTCGCCGAAATGATATCCAGCGTAGCTAAAATCGGGAAGATAATTGGTTTTTGAAGTAATAATTTTAGGTAATTCCTGCGCCAGTAAAGTGTTCATGAAAAGACCGCAGGATATAAGAATGGTTTGGCGAATCATGGTTTGTGGTTTTGGTGGTTAGTTAGTTTTTGAGAGTTTGCCACGAAGGCGCTAAGATTTTTTATTTTATTTCACGCAGATTTAAATGATTTAAGCAGATTTTGCAGATTCATTAAATTTAAATCTTACTAAATCTGCCAGATCTGCGTGAAACAAAAAACTTTGTGTCTTAGTGCCTTCGTGGTAAAACCTCTATAAAGATCGCTTAATCCCTAATTCAAGTCCACGCAATTCTGCAAGACCTCTTAAACGGCCGATAGCAGAATAACCAGGATTTGTTTTTTTCTTCAAATCGTCTAGCATTTGGTGTCCATGGTCAGGACGCATTGGCAATTTGCTGTTATTCCTTTTTTCTACTTCTAAAATTGCTTTTACAACTTCGTACATGTCAACGTCTCCTTCAAGATGATTGGCTTCATAAAAACTTCCTTCTTCGTCGCGTTGCGTACTTCTTAAATGAATAAAATTCATTTTATCGCCATGACGTCTTACAATTCCAGGTAAATCATTATCGGCACGAACACCGTAAGAGCCTGTACACATAGTAAATCCGTTTGATGGAGAAGGAGCAGCGTTCATTAACTCGATCAAATCTTCTTCTGTACTTACTACTCTTGGCAAACCTAAAATAGGGTAAGGAGGATCGTCAGGATGAATCGCCATCAAAACCCCTTTACTTTCAGCAACTGGAATAATTTCTTTTAAAAAATGAAAAAGATTATTCTTTAAAGCTTGTCTGTCAATATGATTGTAAGCGCTTAAAGTCACTAAGAAATCTTCAACTGAATACGCTTCTTCCGCACCAGGAAGTCCAGCCAAAATATTCTGCTGTAATTTTACTTTATCTTCTGCAGACATTGCTTCAAAATAGCTTTTTGCTTTTTGTTTCTGTTCTTCAGAATACTCGTTTTCGGCACCTAGCCTTTTTAGAATATGCAATTCAAAAGCAGCAAAAGCATTAATGTCAAAACGTAGTGCTTTTGAACCGTCTTCAACAGTATAAGATAAATCGGTTCTTGACCAATCTAAAACAGGCATGAAATTATAACAAACACATTTGATGCCGCATAAAGCTAAATTTCTAATGCTTTCTTTATAGTTTTCAATGTATTGAAGATATTTTCCAGTCTGTTTTTTAATGTCTTCGTGAACCGGAATACTTTCTACAACCGACCAAGTCAAACCAGAAGCACCTTTTTTAGGATCTCCGTTTTCGTGTTCGATTTCAACTTTTCTTTTTATGATTTCATCAATGCTCCAAACTTCTCCGTTTGGAATATGGTGTAAAGCAGTTACAATTCCGGTTGCTCCGGTTTGTTTAATATCTTGTAAAGAAACAGGATCATTTGGTCCGAACCATCTTAATGTTTGTTCCATTTTTATATTTTTTATTTCCTGCAAGGTTTTAAAAACCTTTTAGGTCTGATTAATATGTTATTCTAATTTTAAAATTTATACCTACAAGGTTTTAAAACCTTGCAGGAACAGGAAATATTAAATACTTGTAGCAGCGAAACCACCGTCTACTTTTAATGTGATTCCTGTTACGAATTTCGACATGTCGCTGCATAAAAATAAAAGCGCGCCGTCAATATCTTCTGGAGTTCCAAATCTTCCCATTGGCGTGTGATCGATGATTTTTTCTCCTCTTGGCGTTAATTTTCCTTCTGGAGTCAGCAATAAAGCACGGTTTTGTTCTCCAATGAAAAATCCTGGAGAAATAGCGTTTACACGAATTCCTTCGCCGTATTTTTGAGCCAATTCAACCGCCATCCATTGTGTGAAATTGTCAATTGCCGCTTTTGAAGCCGAATAGCCAACCACTCTCGTTAAAGGCCTTTGTGCCGATGCCGAAGAAATGTTGATGATATTTCCTGATTTCTGCTTTGCAAAAAGTTCAGCAAAAACCTGCGATGGAAGCATAGTCCCGATAATATTCAAGTCAATCACTTTTTGCAGATCATCGCTTTTCATGTCATAAATTGCCTGATCTGGCTGAATCGTTGCGCCTGGCATATTTCCGCCTGCACCATTAATCAAAATATCAAGACGACCGTATTTTTCAACGATAAAATCTCTAATTTTTTCTAATTCTTCCTTATTTAAAACATTCGCTTGAACAGCAAAGCCTTTTCCGCCGTTTGCTTCAATAGTTTTTACAGTGCTTTCTGCTTTTTCAAGCGACTGAGAAACAATTCCGACAATAACGCCTTGTTTTGCTAATACATTTGCAAAATTGCTTCCTAAAACTCCGGCACCTCCAGTAATCAGAGCAATTTTTCCTTTTAGATTGAATATTGAATCCATTATTTTTTTAATTTTAAATTTTTAACCTCTAATCGCTTCAATCAAATCCAAAACCCTTTTGGTTTCTTTTTCGATTGTATCGTAAGCGCCATATTCCATAACTTCTTTGCTAATTAATTTGCTTCCCATTCCCACAGCAGAAACACCAGCCTTAAACCACGTTTCGATACTTTGTTTAGTAGTATCGACTCCGCCTGTCGGCATAAAAATTAAGTTTGGAAAAACATCTTTTATTCCGCTCATAAAATCTGAACCTAAGATATTTCCAGGGAAAAGTTTGATGAATTTTACTCCAGCATTTTCAGCTGCAATAATTTCAGTCGGAGTCATACAACCCGGAGCGTATAGCACTTCTTTAGAAATTAAAAATGAAGCGACTTCAGGAACAAAACCCGGACTAATAAAGAAGTCAGCTCCAGCCAAAAAATAAGTTTCTGCCTGCGTTAAATTTTTGATGGTTCCAATTCCTAAAAGCATTCCTGGCATTTCAGCATTTCTTACTTCAATCATTTTTTTGAAATTAGAAAGCGCTTCTGGGCCACGGCTTGTATATTCAACAGCTCTAATTCCGACATTATATAAGGTTTTTAAAAGAGCAATGCTTTTACTTTCGTCGGCATTGAAATACAACGGAAGCATTCCTTGTTTTATAATAACATCAATGGAATTCTGAATCGTGCTCATGAGTTATATTTTTACTTTTATAACAATTTTTTTCAATGTTCCTTCGCCAATCATAGCGGTATGAACATCTTCTGGAAACAAGATTGCAAACTGTTTTTCTTGCATTTCATAAAACGTATCTGGCGCATCATGGAAAAATCGAACGTCTCTTTCATCACTATATTCGCCATTCGGATTTACACATTTTTCTCTCGGTTTCCATGCAAAAGTCTCAGGGCCTTTAATTGAAATCTGAATGTCAATATTTTTATCATGGCATTCAAAACCTTTTACAGCTTCTTCTTTTGTATTTCCTTGTCCGACAATTACAATTAACTTTAAGCCTTCACCAATTTCATAAGCACCTTCTTCTAGATTTGCGATGTCATTTTGGTTTACATAATCAAAAGCTTTCTTGAAATTTGGATGCAAACCGTAGTATTTTGCTGCATTATGTAATGAATCTAGTATCATTTTAGTCTGTTTTATTTTTGTTTTTTGATGTTATGTGTATATTTGCGTGTGCGTACACGGTATTTTACAAATGTATGCAAAATGTGATGTAAAACAACTTATTTTTGATAAAATAAATTAATTTTACCCAACTGCTTTTATTTTTTTAACTTAAAAAGAATCAATATCATAACAATTAAAAAAATTGCTGAATTAGCTAATATTTCGCCAGGAACTGTGGATCGAATTATACACAAACGTGGACAAGTCGCACAGGAAACGGTTGACAAAGTCAATGCGATAATTGAAGAGTTTGGTTATAAACGAAACATATTGGCAAGTAATCTGGCTTTAAACAAAAAATTTCACTTCGCTATTTTCCTCCCAAAATCGGAAACTTTGGAATATTGGAAAAGTCAAGCAGATGGAATAGAAAAAGCGGCTTTGGAATTCAGTAAATTCGGAATTGTTTTGGATTATTTTTTCTATGATTATAATCTGGCTTCATTTAAAGAATCTGCGCAAAAGGTGTTAGAATTTGATTGCGATGGACTTTTATTTGCGCCAATTTTCTATGAAGATTCTGTTCAGTTTTTAAAGGAATATGAAAAGAAGAACATTCCGATTGTGATGATCGATTCGAATATTTCTGAAGAAAACGAACATGCTTATGTTGGACAAGATGCTTTTCAGAGCGGATATTTAGCAGGAAGATTAATTAGTTTTGCTGTTAAAAATGAACGTCAAGTTTTGATTTTTAAAATTACGCGAGAAATCGAAAGCACTTCTGTGTATCAACAGCGTATAAAAGGTTTTTATTCGTATTTTGAAGATCATAATGAGTTGACCAATTTCAAGTTTTCTGAATTTACCTTAAAAGATTCGGGAATCGATCAACTCAATTTGGAAATGTTTTCAGGTGTAAACAGTGTGTTTGTACCGAATTCTAGAGCTTATATTGTAGCTGAATTTTTAGAAAAAAACAATATAAAAGGCGTTCGAATTATTGGTTTTGATTTATTGAAAGAAAACATCGAATACTTAAATAAAGGCGTAATTGATTTTTTAATCAACCAAAGACCCGAAGATCAGGGTTATATGGGGATTAATTATTTGTATAAAAAACTGGTTCTTCAAGAAGAAACGGAAAAGACTAATTATATTCCGTTGGAGATTATTTTGAAGGAGAATTATTTTCCTGCTAAGCGATAGTTTTTTTTGTCGCTAAGACGCAAAGTTTTTTTAAGACATGAATTACGAACATAGCCCAAGGTTTCAACCTTGGGAAACGTATTGTGATTTACGTTGCGTTCCAATGGTTGAAACTATTTGCTATGTTTTTTACGCAATTGCACCTGACAGGTGTCGTTACAGAGTAATGAAATTTTCGTGCCTTAGCGCCTTAGTGGCAAAAAGCTATTTCTTAACCTTCACAATCAAAGGATTATTAATTTTCTCTGCAAAAGAACTCAAATACTTTTCCCATTCTTGTTTAGTTTGAAACGGACTTCCTTTTTTCCATCCAAAACCAACATAATAAACGGCTTTATTGTTTTTAACCGAAATATTTCCATACAAATTGCTGAGATCTTTTTCACCCGTAACATGATGGTCAAAGCTGATTAAAGTTCCTTTTGGAGCAACCAATCCTGTTCCGATTTCAGAATCGTCAATTGGTTCCCAATAACTTAACCAGCCTTCTTTTAAATTCGTTCCAATTGTTCCTTTTTTCTCATGAAGCGTTAATCCTGCTGAAATAGTTTTTGTTCCAGAAATATTAATTTCAAAACGAGAAAGCTGACTTCCATAATCTAAACTGATTAATTTCGATTCGGTTATTTTGTTTCCTTTCGCATCCCAATCGGCATAAGTCAAAATAAAACTTGTTCTAATGGGACCAGTTGTAATCGTTTTCCAGCTGATGAAATTCTTCGAAAAATAATATTTTCCGTCAACGTTTACTGCAATTCCGCCCACGCCGCGACTATCACCAACGTGAAAATTATCTAAACCTTCGCCTGTATCTTTATGATACGTTCCCGTTCTATTTGTGGCTTTTTCATACCATTTATTAATGATCGGATAATCGACTCTTTTTAACCAAGCATCAATTCCGCTTGTTAAAGTTCCGCCTGGGATATTATCTTCGACCATTTTTTGCGCTACAGGTCCATAAGTTCTAAAAGCAACTTTATTGTTTTCCCACGCATAATCGTCTGTACGCTCTGGAACAAATCGGGAATAACAATTAACAACTTTTGAAGCTGAAGGATTTGTTCCGACTAAAACTTCAAAATCTTGTTTAGAGGAAGCTTTTATTTTGGGTTGAAATAATAGCAAATCAGCACTTCCGTCGCCATCATTATCTACAGTTTGCGTTTCTAAAAATGTATTGCCGTTTTTAATTGCATAATCTTCGAGTTTAGCTTTGGCAGCTAGTCCAAGAGATTTTTTGGTTAATTCGATGGTTTCAAACTCACGATCAATCTTCAAATTGTTGGTGATTGTGATAATTTTATTCTGAGAAAAAGCAGCAAAATTAGCTGACAGAATGGTTATGATAAAAAGATGTTTTTTCAAAATTCTTTTGGTTTTAATATTTAAAAATAGGTTTGATAGGAATATAAAAGTACAAATGAAAACGGAATTGAAAATACAGAATAGGTATAATTCTGTACAGAGTTCTGAAAAACAGAAAGTAAAGTTTAAATTTTAGGATAAATTATTTTTCGTAATTTACATTGCTTGTCTTTTAAAGCAATTTTTATAATTAAAATAAAAATCAACAAAATGGTTAAATGTATAATTTTCGATTGTGACGGAGTTTTGGTCGACACAGAAAAAATCGGTAACGGAATCTTGCTTGAAATGGCACAAAAACATGGATTTGAAATGGAACTCGAAGATGCTTATCGTCATTTTAACGGTCGAAATTTAAAAGACTGTTTCCGTCATATTGAAGAAGCAATCGATCAAAAATTGCCAGAGAATTTTGAAACTGAATATCGTGAAAAGAGTTTTGAAGCTTTTAAAACGCAAGTAAAACCGATGAAAGGTGTTGTTGATTTTATCGAAAAATTGACGATTCCGTATTGTGTAGCTTCAAGCGGTCCTGTAGAGAAAATTCGTCTCAATCTTGAAGTTGCGGGTTTATTGGATAAATTCGAAAACAAAATATTTAGCTCGTATCAAATTGGAAGTTGGAAACCAGAACCTGGAATATTTCTACACGCCGCAAAAGAAATGGGTTTTGAGGTAAAAGACTGCATTGTTTTAGAAGATAGTAAAGCGGGAGTAAAATCAGGGGTAAGTGGCGGATTTAAAGTTTACGGTTTTGCAAATGGTTTCAATGACGATGATCTCGAAGAAGAAGGCGCGGAGCTTTTTAGTTCTTATGAAGAGTTAAGTGAAAAATTGGGTTTTAAGTTTTTGTTTTAAGAAGGGATTTTACAGTTTCTATGAATTTTGTCAAAGTTTATCTTTGCATGATCAAAAGATCTGATTTCCTAATTATCTAATTGTCCAATTTTCTCATTATCAAATTCTTTAATTTGAATGTAATTTGTTACACTAAAATTAAATTTCTTATATTTGAGTTTGTACATTCGTTTTTTTAGTGAGCTTTTTATGATGAATTTGTAATAGTTTGTTAGGATAACGCTTGAATTTTCTTAGAAAATAGCTTTTCCCAAAGAGTTGTTTTATAAGCTTGTGATTTCCCAAAATCACAAAAACTAACCTACAGACACAAATTGAATGATGAAATTTAAAATTAGAATTTTACTTCTATCGCTTTTATTTTCTCCAATTATCAATTCCCAAATCAAAAAGATTGGAGTTCCTTTTATAGCCAATTATAGTCCAAAAATGTATAAAGCGGCATCTGAGAATTGGGATGTTTTGCAAGACTCAAAAGGCATGATGTTTTTTGCCAATCATTTTGGAATTATGCAATTTGATGGTGTTCGCTGGGCTATTGTAACACAGCCAGAAAACCGAAGCATGGTGCGCTCGATGGCGATTGATGAAAAGGATAAAATTTATCTAGGTGCTCAAGGCGATTTTGGATTTGTGATTCAGTTGCCAAATGGCCAATATCAATATACTTCTTTAGTCAAACTGCTTCCTAAATCGGCTCGAAATTTTGGAGATGTGTTTCATACTGTAATTCGAAATAATGAAGTAGTTTTTTTCTCTTATGAAAGGATTTTTATTTACAAAAATCATACAATCAAAGTGATAGATGCTAAAACTACTTTTGATGATTTATTTGAAGTTGGAAAAGAAATCTATGTTTCGGACAATGAAAAAGGATTATTAAAGCTAAAAGGCGATGAATTAATCCCAGTCGAAAACGGCCAGAAGTTTGTTGGATTGCAGGTTAGAAATATTTTTCAAACCAAAAACGGATTTTTATTATTAACTCAAAAGAATGGACTTTTTTTATTTAATGAAAATCAATTAAAGCCATTTGTGACCGAAGTTGATCCTTTGCTGAAACAAAATCACATTTCGGCAGGAATTGAACTTTCTGATGGTTATTTTGGAATTGGGACACGTCAATCAGGGCTGATAGTTATAGATAGTGAAGGACATTTGATTCAGCATATTGACAAACAAATGGGACTTCAGAATGAATATGTGACGAATTTTAAAATCGATAAAGAAGGCAATTTGTGGGTAACGCTTAAAGGCGGAATTTCTCTGATTCAGATTTCGTCTCCTTTATCCAAAATTATAGATGGAACTAATTCTGAAACCAAAATTTATTGTAGTCAGATTTATCAAAACAAATTATATATAGGTACCGACAACGGCGTGTTTTGGTTGAATTGGGAAGCTTATAAAAGCGGAAAAAGAGAAAACGTAACCTTTCGGCACGTTTCCGGAATGTCTGAAAATGTTTGGAATGTGGGCGTCTTCGGTAATTCGTTATTGGCTTTTGAAAAAAACGGAATATTCGAAATCAACGGAAATTCCGCGAAAGCGTTGGCTAAAATTGACGGTGCTTGGCAAGGAATTCTAATTCCGAATCACCCTGATTTATTGCTTGTTGGTGGTTATACAGGATTGTATTTGCTGAAAAAAACAAACGGTTCTTGGTTTTTTCAACATCGAATAAAAGGTTTTGCAGAAAGCAGCAGAATTATGGAAACCGATAAACAAGGAAACATTTGGATTGCGCACGGGTACAAAGGAATTTACAAACTTAAATTCAACGCAACATTTGATTCGGTTATTGACCTTCAGTTTTATAATGATAAAAATGGTTTTCCGTCGAGTTTGTTTTTGAATGCTTTTAAAATTGATAATCAGATTTTATTTGGAACAACAAGAGGCGTTTACAGACAAGATATTTCATCAAAAAAAATGATTCCAGATCCTGTTTTCAAGAAATATCTTGGATTGGAAAATCATATTCGATTATTAAAACCAGATAATCAGGATAATATTTGGTACGTTTCTGGCGAAAATACGGGAAAAATGAGCAAGCAGAAAAATAGAAGTTATAAAATTGAGGAACTTTCTTTTCGAAAACTTCGCTATTTATATGTTCCTGGTTTTGAAAACATTCAAACAACACAAAGCGGCGATGTTTTTTTCGGAACTCAGGATGGGTTGATTCATTACAGCGCCATTAAAAACAAGAAATATCAAGCGAAATACAAAGCCGTTATTTCGGAAGTAAAATGTATTTTCCCAAAAGATAGTTTGCTTTTTTCTAGTCGTTATAATGTGCTGCCGAATAAAGCGGGATCTGTAAAGGACAAGTTTTCAACTATTTTATCTTATTCAAATAATGCGCTTCATTTTTCTTTTGCATCGCTTTGTTTTGATGATGCCGATGCTACAAAATATGAATATTGGCTGGAAGGTTTTGAACCGACTTGGTCAGATTATAGCCTTCAGACGGAGAAAGAATATACCAATTTGCCTGAAAATGAGTATGTTTTTCATGTAAGAGCAAAAAATATGTACGATGTGGTAAGTGAAGAAGCGGTTTTTCGATTTGAAGTTCTAGCGCCTTGGTATCGAACTACGTGGGCTTACATTTTGTATTTAGTGCTTTTCGGAGTTTTAATTTATACGATTATCAAATATCAAAAAGGTGTTGCAGAAAGCGATCGCGAACAGTTAATTCTCAATCAAGAGAAAGAATTGCTTCGAAATCGAGCAGAATTAAACGAACAGAAATTAGCATTAGAACAAGAAAATATGGCGATTGTGCGTGAAAATCTTCAAACCACAATCAATCTTAAGAATGCTAAAGTGGCTTCGAATACTGTGAATCTTATTCATTTAAATGAAATTTTGCTTTCAATAAAAGAATTAATCGGTCAGATTGATAGGAAAAATGATCCGAATGTGAACTTCAGTCTTCTGACTAAAATCAATAAATTAATCGATCATGAATTACAAGGAGACAAGCATTGGAACGAATTTGAGGAAATCTTCAATCAATTGCATGATAATTTTATGCAGCGATTAAAATCGAGTTATCCAGAACTGACTCCACGCGATATGCGATTGTGTGCGTATCTTCGAATGAACTTCAATACAAAAGAAATTGCACCGCTTTTAGGAATTTCTGTTCGAGGTGTTGAAGACACGCGATACCGTATTCGCAAAAAACTGCAGCTTCCTTCTGATACCAACATTACCGAATTTATTCTCAATTTCTAATTTTTATCTTGTAAATGAAATCCTAAGTAGTTTTACGTTTTTTATGGGCTATTTATTACAATTTTTTAATAGTACCGTAGTCAAACCGTACTCCAAAATGTAAGTCTTGCCTGATTTTTTAGTTAATATTGCGTTGTTATTGTCGGAAAATACAATCTGTTTTTAGAAAATAGATTTTTGAAGAAATAGCAATTACTAACTAAAAAACTTATTTAAAATGAAGCAAAATGACTTTTTTTTCGGCCGACCACCGAAAAGCAATTCTTATTTTTTTAAACGATTATGTGTTGCAGTTTTATTTTTACTGTTGCCATTTCTTAAAACTCAAGCCCAATGTAATACACTTATTTGGTCTGATGAATTTAATGGCACAACGGTAGATTTAAACAAATGGCAAAGTATCTCAGGAAACGGCTGTCCGTCGCTCTGCGGATTTGGAAATGCTGAAGCACAGCGCTACGACCCAAATCAAGCGACAATTGTAAAGGAAGGAACGAATAGTTACTTAAATATTGAGGCGAAATATGCGCCAAATGCACAGTTTCCAGATCAGCCTTACGCTTCGTCAAAACTGACTACAGAAGGAAAGTATTCTTTAAAATACGGAAGAGTAGAAGCTCGTATGAAACTTTCTAACGCTCAAGGCGCGTGGCCAGCTTTCTGGATGCTTCCAGTTAACGGAAATTGGCCTTTTACAGGAGAAATTGATATTATGGAAGCCAAACATAGAAATCCGAAATCTATAGATGGAACGATTCATTATGATGGCGGAGGTTATCAATTTACAGGAAGAAGTTACAGTTCTTCAATTGATTTATCATCAGATTTTCATGTTTATGCTGTAGAATGGGGACCAAATATTATCAAATGGTTTGTTGACGATGTTTTGTTTCACACCGCAACGCCAAACATGACGGTAAACAGCGGATGGCCTTTTAATGACAGCAATTTTTATATTATTTTGAATCTCGCAGTTGGAAGCTATGGAACGCCTTACACGCGAGTAAATGGTGTAGGAGTAGAGCCAGTTCCTGCTGATTTTCCAGCAAAATTACAAGTCGATTATGTTCGTGTTTACGATGGGAGTTTTAAATATGCGGTAACAGGCGATAGCAAAGTGTACCAAAATGAAACTAGTAAAACCTATTCTTTAAATGCAATTTCGGGGGCTACCTACAACTGGACTGTTCCAGCGGGAGCAACAATTGCATCAGGGCAGGGAACAAATTCGATAACGGTAAATTGGGGAACTTCTGGAGGAGATGTTTCTGTAGCTGCAACAGTTTCAGGTTGTAATGTTGGGAACTACAAATTGGCAGTTACGACCGAACCAGCATTGCCAGTTGAAAAAATACATGAGGATTTTCAAAGTAATCGAAATGTATTGTACCCAGTAAAAACGGGAGTTTTGACAGAAGCTGTCGCGAATCCTTCTGCTACGGGAATTAACACTTCCGCTTTGGTTGGGAAATACGTTCGAAATTCAAGTGAATTGTATGATGTTTTAAACATTAGAAACGTAACCATTACAAATGCGAACGATTATGTTTACGGAAGAAAAAGACTTTCGTTTGACATCTATACTTCTGCGCCAGTTGGAACTAAAATTTCGATGCAATTAGAAAACAGTAATGTTACGACTGCAACGAATTATCCGTCAGGAAGACATAGTGGATTTAAAGCAACAACGACAGTTCAAAACAAGTGGGAAACGATCGAATTTGAATTTGAAAAAGTAATCGATCCAAATACAAGCGCTTTGTCAATTAATAATGTAGTGCTTCTTTTTGAGTCGAATTCGAATTCTGGAGCGACTTATTATTTCGATAATTTGTTGACAAAAGCGACGCCAGAAAAACCAATTATTGCGACTGACATTCTTCAAAATTACGATGGCGTAAATAAAATTATAAAAGGAACTACAACGGGAACTTATTCTGTTGTGGCAAATCCGGGAACTAATTCGGTTAACGCTTCCGCGAATGTGGCGAGATACGTTCGAAATGCATCTGAGCAATACGACGTACTTTTCTTCAACACGCAAAGCACAATAGAAGATGCTGGTTTATTGAAAAATCAGACGAATAAAATTATGATTGACGTGTATACTTCTGCGCCAATAGGAACAGTGATAAGTTTGAATTTAGAAAACAGTGCAACTTCGCTTCCAGCTAATTATCCGACAGGAAGAAATAGTAATTACGTAGCGATTACAACCAAACAAAATCAATGGGAAACGCTGACTTTTTACTATAATTCTAGTCCAGATGCGGGAACTTCAAACTTGGCAGTAAATCAAATGGTTTTATTGTTTAATTCTGGTTCTTATACTAGCGATACCTACTATTTTGATAATATTAGATTTGGTTCTACTAAACTTCCAGACACTTTTACTCAAGGTGTAATTTATGAAGATTATCAAACGATTCACAATATTACGTTTAGAGATGCAATTGGAACTTACACGCCAAACACAGCAAATCCAAATGCAAGCGGAATTAATACTTCTTCAAACGTTGGAAAATACGTTCGTAAGTCGACTGAGTTGTATGATAATTTTTCATTCAATACAACAATAAATAATATTGGAGATTTTAAAGGCGGAGTTAAAAAGTTCGCGATGGACGTTTATACTTCTGCGCCAGTTGGAACAGTAATTTCTTGGCAGGCAGAAAGCAGTGCTTCGATTCCGTCCAATTATCCTGTTGGAAGACACAGTATTTATCAAGGAGTTGTAAAACAAACGAATGCTTGGCACACCGTAACTTTTACGTATGCAAGTTCACCAGACGCTTCAACTGCAGATAGTGATGTAAACCGTTTTGTTTTCTTGTTTGAACCTGGAACAAATTCTGGAAACACTTATTATTTTGATAATCTGAGAGCTTTAAATTTAGTTTCGACAGAAAATCCGAATCCGACTGTGAATTTAGCTTTAAATAAAACAGCGATAGCTTCGACATTAGAAAACACCACATTTACTGCAAATCAAGCAACAGACGGAAATGCAGGCACAAGATGGGCGAGTTCTTTTGCGAATGCCACAGAATGGATTTATGTTGATTTAGGAAGTAATTACAACATCAACAGAGTGGTTTTAAAATGGGAAGCCGCTTATGCAACGCAATACAAAGTGCAGCTTTCGACAGATACTGCTTTCACAGAAAATGAAACCGTAAGCAATCAAATGGCCTCAGACGGAGGAACAGATGATTTAACGGTAAGCGGAACAGGAAGATACCTTCGAATTTTATGTAATACAAAAGCTTTGGCGCCTTACGGATATTCATTATTTGAAATTGAAGCTTATGGTTCGGCAACGACTTTAAGTGCTAAAATGGCTTTGAATGTTGAAGAAGAACCTCAAGCTGAAGAAGTTCTTTTTGCCGTATATCCAAATCCGACAACGAATTATGTTCGAGTTTCATCTCCTGAAAACTTAGATAATAAAGTCATTACGATTTATGATAACGCTGGAGCTTTGATTTTGCAAAATAAACCTCAAGGAAACGAAAGCGTCATTGATGTAAGTAGACTTCGCAGAGGAATTTACATTTTGAACTTCAAGTCAGATCAAAAAAGCTGGACTAAAAAGCTGATTAAGAAATAATTTTTTGAATCTGTCGGGTGCAATTCAAGGAGGGCATACCAGTTGCATCTGACGGATTTATTTAGTCATTCATTTGAAAATGGCTTTGGTTTAAAATTTATTTACGTAACCCCAAAATTATTTAGATATGAATAAAATTAGACTTCAAAGATTTTCGTTTTTGACCACACTTTTTTTAGTGTTTTCAAGCCTGATACATGCTCAAGGGCCTGTACCTTTTACGATTAGTAATAATTCGACGTTTGCAGACAGCGAATTATATGTTGCCATTGTCGGTATCGATTATACCACAGGAAACCACGTTTGGGTAAATGCCAAAACGAGTCAGGTTTTGCCAATGAACGCTTCTTACAATACAGTTACTGGGCCAACTTACGGTGGAAACACAGGTCCTGGACAAAATTCTAAGTATGCGGCATGTTTTACGAAATTGAGTGAAATTCCAAATAAAACCTTTACGCTACCTTTAATTGCTGGATGTAGAGTTTTTATTTCTAAAGGATCACAATTGTATTTTTACTTTTTTGGCGCCAACGGAGCTCCTTCAGGATATGCGTCGCCAAATCCGCAGAATGCAACAGACCCAAATCAAGGAATTTTGTATGAAATGATCGAATTGACGAATAATCAATATGGTTTCTTCGGAAATCCAACAAGAGTCGATTCATACAAATATCCAATGGGATTGGAGTTGTTTGGCGCTAACGGTTACCAAAAGAAAGTGGGTGATTTGAAAAAACACGCTGATATTGTGGCCGCTTTTAAAGCAAATGTTCCAGCAGAATTTCAAGGTTGTGTAAACGATGCAACAGGCGAAATTACAGCACCTTCTAAAACTGCAGCTTACGCCGAAGGATCAGGGCAATATGCAAACTATTTGAAATCATACATCGATGCAATTTGGAATAAATACAAAAATGAAGATTTGATTTTCTACGCAGGAGATGCAGGAGTTTTTAAAGGTAGAGTGATTGGAGAACAACTAGAAATGGTTGGACAATCTGGTGGTTTTGTTGGAAGAACAGGACGTGTTCAAAACCGACCAACAACTCAAGAAGCGCTTGAAGGAAAAGGTGTTTTGGACAGAAGACTGGTTGATGGAGATTTAGATCTTGTGATTCAAGCGCAATTAACGGCTGCAATTAACCGTCACGTTGTGAATACTACAACTGCAAATCCAGGTGAGCAAAATTGGTACGATGCTTCTAAGTTTTATCAAGTAAATCCAACGAATCATTATTCTAAATTTTGGCATTTACCAGGAATCAATTTTGATAATTTAGCTTACGGATTTGCTTATGATGATGTTGCTGATCAGTCGCCATCTCTTCATTCGCCACAGCCAACAAAAGTTATCGCAACATTTGGAGGTTATGCAGGATTAACGCCTTCAGTCCCAGCTTCAACAGATGTAATTACTGTTTACAAAGATTGCAACTACACAGGTTTCTCTGGCGGATTGACAATTGGAGATTACAATTTAGCTCGTTTGAATTCTTTAGGCGTTTTAAATGATGATATTTCTTCACTAAAAATCACTCAGGGTTATCAAGCGATTTTATATCAAGATGATAATTTTACAGGAGCTTCAACCGTAATCAACTCTGATAATACTTGCTTGAATACCACTTGGAACGATAAAGTAAGTTCGATTAGAATTATTGCAAACGGAACAACCACTTTAGGCAATCAGACTTTCTTCCTTCAAAATAGAAATAGCGGTTTGTATATGGATGTTTGGAATGCAAGTACAGCAAACGGAGCAGGAATTAATCAAGGCGCTCTCAATTCAGCAAACAACCAGAAATTTACGTTTACACATTTAGGAGACGGAATGTATAAAATCATTGCCAACCACAGCGGCATGTCAATGGACGTTAATAACTTCAATAAAGCTAATGGTGCGCGAGTAGAGCAATATCCTTACAATGCAACTACAAATCAGCAGTTCATTTTGGTTTCAACTGGAGATGGTTATTATAAAATTGTTGCCCGTCACAGCGGAAGAATCGTTGAAGTTGCGGGAGCAAGCACAGCTTCTGGAGCAATTGTACAGCAATGGGATAACAACAACCAAACTTGCGGACAATGGAAATTAGTTCCAACTACAACTTCTCAAAGTTCCGTTTTAATTCAAGCAGAAGATTACTCTTCAATGAGCGGCATTCAAGTTGAAGCAACTACAGATACTGGTGGAGGTTCAAACGTAGGTTACACAGAAACTGGTGATTGGTTGGCATATAACAATATTAATTTCCCAACAACGGGTTCTTATTTGATCGAATATCGAGTAGCAAGCGGTGTTACCGGAGGAAAATTATCTTCTGATTTAAATGCAGGAGCGATTCCTTTAGGAAATGTTGATATTCCAAACACAGGAGGATGGCAAAACTGGCAAACGGTTTCTCAGACTGTAAACGTAAATGCAGGAACGTATAATTTCGGAATCTACATTCAGAATACTGGAATGAATATCAACTGGATTAAAATTACAAAAGTTGCAGGAACAGCTAAAATGGCTGCTGTTGAAACAGTTGAGGAAGAAACAACTGCAACAGAATTAAATGTTTATCCAAGTCCGGCAGAAAGCACTCTTTTCGTTACAAAATCGGTAAGCGGAGAAAAAGTAAGCATTATAGATCAGACTGGAGCATTGGTTTCTGAGCAAAAAATCAATAACAACAGTATTGATGTTTCACGTCTTAGAACTGGAATCTATTTTGTTGTTTTCCATAAAGATGGAGGAAAAACAGTGAAACGTTTTATTAAAAAATAATTTCAAAAGAAGTACAGCCTTGAACATTTCATGAGAATTGTTCAAGGCTACTTTAACGCAATAATTAACCCCTACTATTAACTATTGAAAATTGAATATTATGAAAAACAATTACAAAAGAATGCCACTAAAATGGACGATCATTTTGGTATTAGGAGTTTTCAATTTGAGTATTGCCCAAAAAAAGGTAATCGCTTATATCCCAAATTGGATTGATTTAAATGCTTTTTCAAGCACTGTTCAGTACAATAAATTAACGCATATTAATATTGCTTTCGAAAATCCTGATGCAAACGGATATTTGAGTTTTAATTCAGGAAGCAATACGATTATAAATGCGGCGCATGCACAAAATGTAAAAGTTTTTGTTTCTCTTGGAGGAGGTTCAGTTTCTGAAGGAGGAGCAATTCGTGACAATTATTTTAATCTGATAACGCCAGCAAACAGAACGGCTTTCATTCAGAAAATTTACGATTATGTTATCGCTCATAATTTTGACGGAGTCGATGTCGATTTAGAAGGCCCAGCGATTAATGGAGATTATGGAGGATTTGTGATTGCTTTAGCGAATAAATTACATGCCAATGGAAAATTGATTTCAGCAGCACTTTCAGAAGGATATGGTGGTGCAAATGTGCCTTCATCTACTTTTGCAGCTTACGACTGGATTAATATTATGGCTTATGATGCAACAGGGCCTTGGGCACCTGGAAATCCTGGACAGCATTCTCCTTACAGTATGGCCGTAAATCAGTTTAATTACTGGACAGGAAGAGGATTGCCTGCAAGTAAAGCCGTAATTGGACTTCCGTTTTACGGATACGGTTTTGGAGCTTCTGCTAATCAGGGAATTTCTTATGCGAATATCGTAGCGCAATATCCAGGAGCTGAAAATTTAGATCAAGTTGGAAACACGATTTATTACAACGGAATTCCGACTATCAAACAAAAAACAACTTTTGCAATCCAGAATGCAGCGGGAGTTATGATTTGGGAATTGTCTCAAGATGCAACAGGCACAAAATCATTATTAAATGCCGTAAATCAAGTTATTACAGGAAGTAATCCGCCAGCAACGGGAACTTTAATTCAAGCAGAAAATTATAACGCCATGAGCGGTGTTCAAACCGAAGCAACAACCGATACAGGAGGCGGATTAAATGTTGGCTATTGTGACACAGGCGATTGGATGGCATATTATAACATTAATTTCCCAACTTCTGGTTCTTACCAAATCGAATATCGTGTTGCAAGTGCTGTTACAGGCGGAAGATTATCATCTGATTTAAGTGCAGGAACGATTCAGCTTGGCGCTATAAATGTTCCAAATACGGGAGGATGGCAAAACTGGCAAACAATTACGCAAACCGTAAACGTAAATGCAGGAACGTATAACTTCGGAATCTATGTTCAAAATACAGGTTTTAATATCAACTGGTTTAGAATTACAAAATCGGGTTCAACGGCAAAATCAGCTGCGCCAGCTACTGACCAATCTATTGCAAGTTTAGAAATTTATCCAAACCCAACAGAAAGCGAAATCTTTTTTACTGCAGAAGTTTCTGGCGGAAATGTAAATATCATCAATACTGAAGGAGGTGCAACTGTTTCTTCTCAAACTGTGAATAATAACAGCGTAGATGTTTCGACTTTAAAAACTGGAATTTACTTGATTTCAGTTGAAAAAAATGGAATCAAAACGGTGAGACGTTTTATTAAGAAATAGTTACTTAACCGCAAAGGCGCAAAGTTTTGCGCAAGGTTCGCAAAGCTTATTTAATACTTTGCGTGCCTTGCGATTGTCTTTGCGTGCTTTGCGGTTAATCATACAATAAATAGTTTCGTAACCCTTTCACCCCAAATCATATGAAAAACAATTACAGGTTTAATTTAAGTCTGCTCGTATTTTTAATTTTTGGAAGCTTTGCATTTGCACAAACTTCACTAGGATCGAGCAAGTCTTTTATGAATACTTTAAAGAAAGAATTGACTTCTTCAGCCACTTCAAAAAGTATCGAAAAAACAATTTTACTTCAGGCAGAAAATTCAAATTTCAACGGAAAAATAAATTACAAAGAATCGAACGCTACAAGCGAATTTTTAATCGGAGAAATTAAAAATATCGAAGAATCATCTTTTTATATTAAAGTGAAAGAAAAGTCTTTGGAGGGTCATATTTTGTTGAAGAAAACTAGAGAAGCTTACAAATATTTTTCGGATGCTCAAGGAAATGCTTTTGTAGAAAAAGTAGATATCAACACTTTAGTTTGTATTGATTACAAAAATGTCCCAACAAAAGAGAATACAACTTCTAAAACAACTGCAGCAGCAGAAGTTGCACCAGCATTATTAGATTTACAAAGTTTACCAGGAGCTGCTGGTTGTGTAATGTTGGATTTTGACGGCTACTATATGCCAGCAGGAAATCTTTGGAACAACGGAAACGCAATTAATGCAGCATCTTCAGGAATGAATGATGCTGCGGTACAACAGCACTGGGAAGTAGTTTCAGAAGATTATCGTCCATTTAATGTGAATGTCACTACGAACGAAGCGGTTTTTAATTCGTATCCAAAAAATAGAAGAATGCGCGTTGTAGTTACACCAACAAATACTGCTGCTCCGGGCGCAGGTGGGGTGGCGTATATTGGCTCATTTAACTGGGATAATGATGTTCCGTGTTGGGTATTTATCACTTCTGGAAAATCGGGGGGAGATGCTTCTTCACACGAAGTCGGGCATACTTTTGATCTTGGTCACGATGGACGCACAAGTCCAGCCGAAGATTATTTCTTAGGTTTAGACGGAACTTCTTGGGCGCCAATTATGGGTGCTGGATATTACAGACCTGTTGTGCAATGGAGTAAAGGCGAATACAATAATGCTAACAACAAACAAGATGATGTAGCAATTATTGCAAGTGCTAAATTTGGAGTTGGATATCGCGGTGATGATTACGGAAACAACACAGCTTCTGCCGCAACTTTAGATTATAATGCAAGCGGACAAATCAATCAGAAAAACGGAATTATCTCTAGCGAAGCAGATTATGATTTCTTCACATTTACAACCGGAGGAGGTAACGTTTCAATCAATGCAAATACAGTTTCAAGAGACGGAAATCTGCATTTATTAATTAGATTATTTAATTCGTCTGGTGTAGAAATGGGAACATATTGGAATTCTGATCCGTTTGCTTTGAATGCTTCTATGAATGTGAATCTTCCTGCCGGAAAATATTTCATCGGAGTTGATGGAACGGGAGCAGGAAATGCTGGAAGCGGAGGTTATTCGGCTTATGGTTCTATCGGAAGTTATTCGATTACAGGAACAATTCCGCCAGCAGGAAATGTCAGTCCGTCGACAGATGTGATTACCGTTTACAAGGATTGTAATTACACAGGATTCTCAGGCGGATTAACAATTGGAGATTACAATCTAGCTCGTTTAAATTCTTTAGGAGTTTTAAATGATGATATTTCTTCACTAAGAATTACTCAAGGTTATCAGGCAATTTTATACCAAGATGATAATTTTACAGGAGCTTCAACTGTTATCAATTCTGATAATACTTGTTTGAATACCACTTGGAATGATAAAGTAAGTTCAATTCGAGTTATTGCCAATGGAACTGCAACTCTAGGAAACCAGACTTTCTTTCTTCAAAATAGAAATAGCGGTTTGTATATGGATGTTTGGAATGCGAGCATGACAAATGGTTCAGGAATAAATCAGGGTGGTCTTACTTCTGGAAACAATCAAAAATTTACGTTTACACATTTAGGAGACGGAATGTATAAGATTATTGCCAATCATAGCGGACAGTCAATGGATGTGAATGGTTTTAATAAAGCAAACGGTACGCGAGTTGAACAATATCCGTATAACGGAACAACAAATCAGCAATTTATCTTAGTTTCAACTAGAGACGGATTCTATAAAATTGTTGCCCGTCATAGCGGAAGAATTGTTGAGGTTGCAGGAGCAAGCACCACTTCTGGAGCTATTGTACAGCAATGGGACAACAACAATCAGACTTGCGGACAATGGAAACTGATTGCTACGACAACATCGCAAACATCGACTTTAATTCAGGCTGAAGATTACTCAGCAATGAGCGGAATACAAGTTGAGCCAACTACAGACACTGGCGGAGGTTCTAATGTTGGTTATACCGAAACTGGTGACTGGCTGGCTTACAACAATATTAATTTCCCTACAACAGGTTCGTATTTAATCGAATATCGTGTTGCAAGTGGCGTTACTGGCGGAAGATTGTCATCTGATTTAAACGGAGGAACGATCATTCTAGGTAACGTTGATATTCCGAATACAGGAGGATGGCAGAATTGGCAGACTGTTACACAAACGGTAAACGTAAATGCAGGAACGTACAATTTCGGAATTTACATTCAGAATACTGGAATGAACATCAACTGGATTCGAATTACAAAAGTAGGAGCGGGATCACCAGTTGCTTCTACAGCAATTGAAGAAGAAATAGGAAATGATGCGGTTCTAAATGTATATCCAAACCCAGTTTCAGAAACATTGTTTTTTACGAATGATGTTTCTGGAGGTAGTTTAAAAATTGTCGATTCTCAAACTGGATCTACAGTTGCATCACAGAAAATAAACGACAATAGTTTGAATGTTTCGAATTTAAGACAAGGAGTTTATTTCATTGTTTTTGAGAAAAACGGCAAACAAACCATTAGACGTTTTATTAAAAAATAACCCATTTGCCATAATGGTTTTAGATACATTAAATTTTAGGTTTTTTAATGTAATAAGAAGGCTGTCTTTTTTAGACAGCCTTCTTTTGTTTTCTTATCTAAAAAGTTTGTCATGCTTGGAACATTACTTACCTTCTTAAATTATTTGAATAAGGTATAATAATTTCTTTTTTTCATTGCCAATTTAGAATCAATGATTTTTGTCGCTTGAATTGACCCTTTTTTATCAATTTTAAAACATAAATTCACGTACCCATTTCCAATAGTTGAATACGAAAAGTTAAATGCCTCAAAAATTAGAACCTTATATTTTCTTTTTTCTATAACGCTAATTTTGTTTGGAATTAAATTCTTGAAATCTGAAATATTAAGATTCTTAATTATTTTATAATTGACTTTAATCAAAGAATTCTGATTTATAGATATTTCTTTTTTAATTTCCTCTTCGATTTTTTGATTTAAACATTTTTGAGTAATTACATCTTCGGTTTGAATAAGAATATCAATATCTATGTTTTTTATATTTTCATGTATTTTGAAAATACTTATAGAATCATTAATTGAAATTCTGCAAGGTTCTATTTTTTTTTCGATTATGATATTCTGGGCACAAATGAAGTTGATAAAAAAGCAAAAACATATAATGAGATTATTTTTCATAAATTACCTGTGAACTATTTTTAAAACTAAAAGTTGTTGATTTATAAATTGTAGTACCGAAATCCCCCCGCTAGCGCGAGCATCCTGCTCGTGCACTCAATTTAGACAATCCAAATATCACGAGCGGGACGCTTGCGCTAGCGGCGGGGCACGGATTGCAAATCCGCGCTATCGGGTTATTTTAAAAGTCGTTTTTTAAAGTTTTTTAGAATAAAATTTCTCAAAAAAAAATTAAAAGCTAAATTAAAAATCAATATTCCTAAAACATATAAAACAATGTTCTTATAGTAGAAAAAGCCTAGTGTTAAAAAGAAACATAAAAATGAAAATGAAATTATGAATAGAAGAAGATCAATAAGAAATAAACTAAAAGAATATTTTGGAATGAACTTAGTTAAAAGGAAACTTAAAAAAAATTGCAAGATTATAAAAGGAAGAATTGCACCTATGTACCCTAATTTCTCACTAAGGTCATAATTTTTTGTATAGGAAGTATATTCGCTTTTAGTTTTCGTATCCGTTTTATTTATTCCTGAATTTTCCGGTAAATATGGTTTGTTAAATTTTATTTGAAATGTGGGATATTTTAAACAAAGTTCAGGCTCATAATATTCTTGACTTTTGTTTATAATTCCGATAAATAACCATGCTAATAGTCCAATCATAATTGATAAGCTTATTTTAAATTTTATCATGGTTTCTTCTTATCTAAAATTTTTCTCCAATTGTCTATTTTTGCCATTGTTAAATTTCCGGGACAATACCTTTCGTCAGTATTAGAACTTGATGCAATTTCCATGTGACCACCAACGAAATCAATTTTATATAATTGATCTAAATGAATGCAAAGTCTCAATAATGACTTCTCCATTTTATCGGTTATATAATCATCTCCATCTTCAATTTCTATATTGAGTTTTATTCTACCAAATATACCTTTATTTATTCCCTTGTTATCAGTACTTAAATCACCTAACAGCACTATTCCAATTTTTCCTGTATTAGCTTTGTCAACATGAGCACCTTTTATATTTATTGGTCGGCCTTCATAGATTTTACCTGCATTATCAATGGCAAAGTGGTAACCAATATCAGCTTTTTCCATATCATCCATGTGTTCATTTTGAATATCTTTAACAGATGGAAAATGTTTTGCATTTCCTGAGTGATGTATTACTATTGTATCATAATATTCAACTAAAGGAGTAGTAATTCTTTCATAAGAATAATTTGCCCCTGTTTGTTCTTGTCTGGCATTCCAATCTTTTCTGGAAACAACCTCTATCTCTCTAACTTTTACTTTAACAAATAATTCATTATTTAATTTTTGAATATAAGCAAAAATCTTAAATTCAGAGTTATAACAATTTTTATCTCCAATGTATAAATTTAATTTTTCTTTTTTAGTTTTGATCTCTTGTTGACTACTTCCATAATCTATTAACCAATTAACCGCGTTTTTATCTTTGGAAGTTGGTGATTTTTTAAATTTTATTACTTCAACTATAGCTGTTTCAAATAAATCAATTTCATAATTTGTTAATCTTTTTATTTCTAAAACTAAATTTTTATCGTTTTCTTTTTCATTCATAAAAGTAGGCTTTATTGGGTCGCCATAAGTATAATCTGGAGCGTTTTCATTAATATATTGACCAGCGTTAAAAACAATATTTCCTTCGGAATAGATATAATGGTCACCACCTGTATTTTTGGTTATTGTTCCCTCAACAATTCTTATTCTACTCATATCTTTTTAGTTTTGCCTAGTTTTTTCGCTACTATTGTTTTGTATTCCATTTTGGGCATTTTTGTTTATGCTTTTTTCGCTATTATTAGTAAATCCCTCTTTCCCGCTTTCATGCCTTTCCTTTTCAGTTGTCGACTCTAAGTCTCCTTTAATGTGTTCAAAATATTTTCCTTCAATGACAGCATTAAAATCACCTGTAACGCCAAGCTCTTTAATTCCTCCTATTTTTTCAGTGTGATTTAAACCAACCGTATCATTTTTACTTACGATAACATTAGTTGTCATATTTTCTTCGACATTTATTACAAAATTCTTGCAGTTGATTGTAAAAGTTTCTGGCACAGTCAGAGTAGTGCTTCTAGTCTGTTCGTTCATATGCAATTCATTCCCACTAGGATCAGAAAGCCAGATGCCAATTTTTTCCGCAAATTTGAAGAGTTGACCAAAACGGAGTTTCCACCCTTTGATGCTGTTCTTCTCATCAAAAAACTCAGGCATTTCTTTTCCGTTGTAATAGGTGCCGGACACATAAGGGCAGTCGGAATTGCCTCCTTCAAAGCTTATCTGCACTTCTTCGCCGATTTCTGGCCTGAAATAAAGGCCTTTTCCTGAGCCTGCATAATGCTGAACCACACGCATCCAGCCGCTTTTGCATGACCAGCCGCTCCAGAAGAACTCCACTTTAATACGCCCCATTTTTTCGGGATCGTTATTGTCAATTACTTTTGCAGGCTGGCTTTCTGCGGGAGCAAATGCGTTTACGTCTGTGTAGTGCGGCGCCGCAACGTCGGCAGGAATGGCTTTGAACACACAGGTGTAATTTCCATTCACTTCAGAGTGGTGGACAATTTCAATAGCCAGCAGATGATGTTCTACATTTTTATTTTGAATATAAAAGGTCTGTCCCAAACCTAAGGGCAGGTAAGAGGTTCCACTGTAGAATATGCTGTTGGCATCGCGTCCAGCGGTCTGCATTTTTACCATTTCATCAATTTCCTCCTTATTTTTTGCATTGCTAGTGTATTCGGCGTTTTCTAGTCCAGGCCTTACAATGTAAGGCTGTTTAAAAACGGCAAGGGATGCAAATCGGTCTTGGCTTCCTTCTGAGGTTTTTTCGGCACCGTTTTTTATGGCAGACGCATTATTATAATCATAGCCGCTGAACGAGGTTTTATGCGAAACCAGCTTGGCTTCGATGCTGAAGTGATGCAGCGACGATTCGTTTATTAGCTTTATTTCTGTGTTTTTAATCTTGCCAAACTGCATGCGCATTCCATCAAAATAAAACCATTGGGCATAACGGGCAGAAAGTCGTTTAAGGAAATCGAAGCTTGTCTCATTATACTGTGTCTTGTATTTGAATTCCTTCGTATAAGTAGGGGTAATGGCTTCCCTCTGATAAAATTCTCCTGAATTTTCTTCCGCAAGAATTTCGAGTCCGATCTGTTGGAGGTTCTTTTCATGAAAGATTCTGGATTTTGGCATATCAGCAATTGCAATGGTATGGCTTGTTCCTGTTACGTGCAGTCCGGCGGGACTTCCGTTCAGATCGACTGAGCCCAATTTTGTAATTCTTCCTTTAGACATAAGGCGGATGCCTTTTACCTTAAAAGTGAAAATCACCTCGCTTCCAATATAGCTACTGAATGCTTTTTCCTGATCTTGAGGCGCAATGATTGGTTTTCCAGTGTATTGCCAGAAGAAAGAGAAATAATGGTGGTCTGCCATTTTTTGGGACAACTCGAAGTTGTAATAAATGACATTTTGGGTAAAACCTTCTATGGAGATATGAACCTGTTCTGTGAATTTTGACATTTTTATAGGCGTTTAGTTAGTTTTATTTGTAAAAATATATCTACAAAAAATAAAAACTAGATCCAAAAAGTTATTTTTATATCAAAATAGGACATTAAAGAAAACGATAGCTATCGGGAATGAAGAGATAGGAAAGTTCTTTTTAAGCTAAATTTTATAAAATAGAAAAGTTCGCAAAGCTTTCTGAATAAGCTTTGCGAACTTTGTGGTATAAAAAAACGAGTAAAAAATTTATTTCAAGCTTTTAACATCACCATTTTTCAAATCAACTGAAAAATGATCTGCTGGGACTTCGTGCATGAATTTGTTAAAAATAATAAGGAATAATTTTATCTGTTTTTGCATCGGATTGTCTTTTAAAAGATCGGCTTTAGAACCTTCTAAAAATAAATTAGATAAAACTTTATATTCTTTTGCTCTTTGAGTTCCGACATCGGCCAAGGCTAATTCATCGGCGCTTCTGAATCGATAAAAATCTACTAGAAGATCATAACCTGTCCAATTAAAATTATCTTTTTTGAGATTATTTTGAGCTAGAACTTTCTCAGATTTTGCTTCAGCATCGTTCCATTCTTTTTTAAATTGTTCTTTGTTTTTTAGAATAAAATCAAAATCTTTATCTGATTTTAGATTAGCCAAAACCAGTAAATCTTTCGCAGAAACATTCAATATAAAATCTTTGAAAGCTGAAGGCCAATCGTCCTTTAAGAAACGAAGACGAACTAATTCTTTCAAATGGAAATCGGTAAAATCGTGATAGTTTTTTGTTTTTAAAATATCAATATTCCAAATGTCTTGCGTTTTCTGACTTTCCAAAAACTGATATTCCATTTTATATAAATCGAAAAGTTCGTTGTATCTCGGAACATCATCAATAGTAATCGTTTGAATATCTACAAGATTATCTTTCTTGAAAGTCAATAATTTATAAGCAGGAATATAAGCAGCCAAAGATGGTGTTTGGATATTAACCAAAGTATTTCCTTTTGGAGAAGTTCTCACGCCTGTATCGTTAATGTGCATGTGACCTCCAAAATGAATCTTCAATCCGGCATCTGCAAAAACTTGCGCCACTTCTTCAACGGGAACACGGTTCAATTGCCATTTGTTCGGACCAAGAAGTTCTTTTATTTCCGCGGAAGCGTCATCATTAAAATCAATCATTGGAAAATGACTGAAAGCGATTAAAGTTTTTCCTTGTTTTTTGGCTTGAGCCGAAATATCTTCAACCCATTTAATTAAATGTTTTTTGTTCGAAAGCACATTATTATAACCTGTACTTGCTTCGCTGTAATTTTTAGAGTCTTTCTCAGTAGAAGCATTTTTCTTCGGGATATAAACATTTCCGTCAATGGCCATTAACCAAATTCCGTCGATTGGTTCTACGACATAACTCGCGTCTGGAACTTCATAACCTGGTGCGACTTCATACACGCGATTTTCTAATTTAGCGCTTTCTAAAGCTTTTTCGAATGTATAATTTTCTCCCGTATAAGGAGAGAACGGAGTCGCCCAGAATTTGTATTTTTTGTTTGGATGAAAACCAAAATTCTGAAGCTGATCGGTGATTCCTAAATAACCCATTTTAGCAATATCGGCGGTAACAACTACGGGCTGTTCGATGTTTAAATTGGGCTTATAAAGGCCTTCTTTGCTAAAAATGGGTTGACTTTTACCTTCTTTTCCTAAGAAATCTTCTTTTCCAGATTCTTGAGCGAAAGGCCCAACGGGATCGTGATTTCCTGTGGTGATGAAGAATTCTATTCCGTATTTTTTACTGTATTGATCTAATATTTTGGCTAATCCGCGAACGTGAATTGGCTGGCCGTCATCTGTATAATCTCCTGGAAGTGCTACGTATTTGATTTTTCGCTTTGCGATATCTTCCAAAGCGGCTATAAACGCAAAATAATTTTCATTGAAAATTCGAGTAGAATGAAGTTGCGACGACATAGTTCGCACCAAAACGTATTCTCCTGTTTTCGGATTTAAAACGCCTTTATAATCTGAATCTGAAAAGCTTCCAAATAAGTCTTGTAAATGCACATCAGATAGAAAAGCGATTTGCGTTCCGTTGAGGTTTTTTACTTTTTGTCCTGATGCAGTATTGATGAAAGCAATAAAGAATAGTATGCGTAATATTGTAAATTTCGAGTTCATAAGTGTTTCTAACTTTTGAAAATGTTTTCTTTAAACGCAAAGTTCGCAAAGCTATGCTTAAAAAACCTTAGCGCTCTTAGCGGTAAAAAATACGATAAAAAATCTAAGGCGCAGTCACAGGATTATTTCTAACATAACTTCCATCATCATACTTAATTTGGTACGGAGAATTGAAGAAAGTGCTTGGCAAATAATAATCGGTTGTGATGATTTGCGCTCCTGATTTTTTAGCCAATTCAAAATGTGTGTAATCGTTGGCGCGAGCTTCTTTGGTGTCAGAATCGGCTCTGGTTCTTATTAAATATCCTTTTTTCACTAAATCTTCTATTTGCGGATCTTCAGCATTGTTTCTGAATAAAGTCGCGGCTTCTGGTTTTCCTGGTTCTGCGTTAATAAAAACGGCGCGTCCCTTAAGGGACGGATGATTCAATGCGTACAAATCTCTTTTTGCGCCGTTGTTATCTAGTAAAAATAAAAATCGTCCTTTGGCTTCTTTTAAAGTTGGCCAATTATTGTTTAAAACAGCTTCTTCTAGTGTTTTATATTTTCCGCGAACCATATCTGGCGTTATCAGTTTGTCTTTTCCTAATTCTTTACGAATCACTTTGTCCATTTCGTCAAAAACTGATGCTGTGAAATCTTCTGGTTTTGTTCCGAAGAAATTCGCATCTCCGTCTTTTGGCTCCAAAGTGATGAAAACAGGAACGTGTCCAGGATTGGCATCAGACCATTTTTTTAATTCCTGAAGACAGATTTTGAATGTATAAGCAGAAGTTCTAAAATCAATATCTGGCATATGAAAAACTTTAAAACCAGGTTTTTTCATCAATCCGTTTGGGTCGTAGACTTCTTCAGATTTAGCGATGTCCAAACCTTTCGGATGCGCATATTTTCCGCCTTTCGCGTCAGCAAAAATATCAATTTCCAGATTGCGTAAACCTTTGTTTAATTGTTCTGTAATGCTAATATGAGTGTATTGCAAGCCTTTAAGAGAACGAGTGGTGTCTCTGGCTTGAATAAGATTGTATAAATCAGTTTCGATCGCATGACGATAACTGTTGTGCGATCCGATAACCTGAAGCTGGTTAATTTTCAGATTGTTGTTCGGCGTTTGAGCACTTAGATTTAAAGCGCCAGCGAATAATAAAGTGAATAAAAGTTGTTTCATAATTCTAAAATGTAATTGATACTGTTGAGTGGGGACGCATCAAAAGAAAATTGCATTTTTTGAAAGTGACTAAATTAAAATGTGAAGTCGATTTTTGTGTTAGATAAAAAAAAAGAAATCGCAAAGTCATTAGTGCTTCTGCTTTAAAAAAGTAGTATTTCTACAGCAAAAGTATTTATTTATTAATTTAAAGATAACCTTGAGGCAAAAAACATTGGCTTTTCATTTTATTATTTTACGGTATTAAAAAGCCTGTAATTGCCATATGAATAATCCTGAAATTTTTGAGAAAACGTATAACCAATATTGGAAGAAGCTTAATGCGTTTTCTTATACAATGACTCAGGACAAAGACTTGGCACAGAACATTGTTCAGGATGTTTTTGTGGATTTATGGGAAAGAAAAGAAGAACTGAATATTAATGCAATCGAACCATTTTTGTTTCGTGCGGTTAAAAATCAGGTTTTCAAACATTATCAGAATAATCGTTTTGATAAGACTATTTTAGAAGAAAAATTCGAAGACTACATTATAGACAATTTTTCGACTATCGATCCAGAAGTTATGGATTTGCTTTATGCTGCATTAGACAAACTTCCAGAGAAAAGAAAAGAGGTTTTATTAATGTATAAATTTCAAGATATGACGATCGATCAGATTGCAGACGAACTTGGAATTTCAAAACAAACCGTAAAAAATCAGATTTCATCAGCCGTAAAACAACTTCGCGAAGGCTTAAAAGACTTGGCTTGGCTGGCTCCATTCGTTCTTTTTAATCATAAATTTTAAGATAACTTTTGCTTGATGTTTTCATAATATTCGGCGATAGTACGATTTTGAATTTCTAGTACTTATTCATAACAATGAGTATTATGATAAAAAGATTAAAACATAGTTTAGAATATTTGCTGGATAAAAGTTCTCGAGGAAAAACTTCATCGGCTGAAGAAAATTTATTGCATGATTTTGCTTTTGGCGAATATCAAAATTCAAAATGGAACAGCGATTTTATGGGAAATCCAGAAATCGAATCTCAAAATATTTACGACGAAATTCAACTAAGAATTGGAAAGAAGAAATCTATCAATCCTTATTTAAAATATATAGCTGCTGCCAGCATTCTTTTTCTACTTGGTTTAGGATTTTTCTTGAAACCAAATGTTTTGAACCAAAAACAAATCACATTTAAAACGTCATCGATTCCCAAATCCATCCAATTAAGTGACGGTTCGAAAATTTATCTGGCAGCAAACTCATCATTTCAGTATCCTGAAAAATTTGAAGGCGATAAAAGAACGGTTTCTTTATTAAAAGGAAATGCGTTTTTTGAAGTTGCCAAAGACAAAAAGCATCCGTTTATTATTCATTCTGGCGAAATCCAAACCAGAGTTGTTGGAACTTCATTTCACATTCAATTATCAAAATCACACTGTAAGGTAATTGTGGTAACCGGGAAAGTAAATGTTTCTGGAAAAGGGCAGAGCGTAGATTTAATGCCTAATCAAGAAGCTTTATTCGAAGCTCAAAAGCTAACTAAACAAATGGCTAATAAAGCATTTTTGGTGAATTGGTACAATCAAGATGTAACGCTAGACCAAACTACTTTAAAACAGGTTATTGCCATTTTACAATATAAATATGGAGTTTCATTTGAGTATAACAACGAACTCGTATTAGCAACGCCGTTAACGGTATTCATTAAGAAGGACGCGACATTAGAAAATGTTTTGGAACAAATAAATTATATCACAAACCTAAAATTCAAAGTTTATGGCGAAATAGTAAAAGTGGATTAAAAACAAAAAAAGCAGTTGCGGGAACAACTGCCATTAATAATTAAGCATCGTAAAAACAATTACTTAAATCATGTATTTTAAACCTTCTTATTTAAATTTAAAAAGTTTTGTCTTTTTATTTCTGGCTTTACTTGCCTTTCAGAGCGGCTACAGTAAAACTAATGTGCTAAAAGAGTCAAAAGTAGCAAATAAAATAGAAAAAGCGACTTTGGTTTCTATTTTTTCAAAATTAACACAACAAACGGATTATAAATTCAGTTACGGTCAAGCTATAATTGCTGATAATACAACTTATACAGTAAATTATAATGGAGAATCGGTTGCAGAAATTTTGAATGATCTTTCTAAAAAAGCCAATTTCAATTATAACATTAACGGAAAATTAGTTTTAATTCAGAAAACTGCCGAACCAAAAGCGGTAAATGCAAAAGCAGTAGACAGAATTAAAGTAAAAGGAAAAATCGTCGACGAAAATAATCTGCCAATTCCTGGTGCTTCTGTAATGGAAACGAGCACTTCTAACTCAACTGTTACCGATTTTGATGGGGTTTTCGAACTTACTGTTGGAGAAGGAAAAACAATTAGCATTTCGTACGTAGGATACAAAAGCAAAACAATTTCTGCTCAGACTGGTTTTATGACGATTCAATTGGAACCAACTACTTCAGAATTAAATGAGGTTTTAATTGTAGGTTACGGAAAACAGTCTAAAAAAGATGTTACTGGTGCTGTTACACAATTAGAAGCTGCAAACTTTAAGCAAGGAGTAAGCATTTCGCCAGATAATTTAATTCAAGGAAAAGTTGCTGGTGTGCGTGTGGTTAGTACAAGCGGTGAGCCGGGAGCGGGAGTAAACGTAACAATTCGTGGAGTTGGATCTATCAGAAGCGGAAGTACGCCTTTGTTTGTTGTAGATGGAATACCGTTGTCGAATGACGATGTGAGTCCGTCAGGAACAAATGTTGGTTTTGGTAGTTCTGCAGCAAAAAATCCGTTAAACTTTTTGAATAATAGCGATATAGAATCTATTACGGTTTTAAAAGATGCATCTGCATCTGCTATTTATGGAGCAAGAGGATCGAATGGAGTTGTTTTAGTAACAACTAAAAAAGGTGCAAAAGGAGATGGAACGTTGACTTTTGATTCGTCTTTAGGAATTTCTACTGTTGCAAATAAATTAGATGTCTTAAGTGCAGGCCAATATAGAAATGCAATTACAGATAAAGCTTTTGATCACGGTGGAAATACAGATTGGCAGGATGTGATCTTTAGAGAAGCAATTACAAAAAGTAATTCGCTGGCGTTTTCTAAACAAACAGAAACTGGAAACTATTATGCATCTGTATCTCAATTAGATCAGGAAGGTATTATTAGAAATAGCAATTTTAAACGTTTGACAGGAAGAATTAATGCTGCTGAATCATTTTTAGATAATAAGCGTTTGAAATTGAAATTTAATCTTACTGCAAGTGAGACTAAAGATGACGGAGTTCCTACAAGTGATGACGGAGGTTCGAACGGACAATTATTGGTGCACACTTTAATGGCAAATCCAACGCGTTCGGTTTTTGATGCGAATGGAAATTATACCAATTTTAATATGAATGCGCATTACAATCCAGCTTATTTATTAAGTATTTACGAAGATCAGACGCGTACTTTGAGAGTTTTAGGAAATTTTGAAGCTTCTTTAAGAATTGTTAATGGATTAGAGTATAAATTGAATCTTGGTATCGACAGATCGATGTCTGAAAGAAATACTACTATTTTTCCAAACTTAACAGATTTGAATCCGAAAGGGAAATATGTTCAGAATAATTTGGATTCTAAAAACTCTTTGGTTGAGCATTATTTGACTTACAACTTGAATTTAGACAAGCATAAAATTGAGGCTTTGGGTGGTTTCTCTTATCAAAAATTTGAAAGATCGGGAACGGCCTTCAGTATCGACGGAATCGCTAATCAAGGTGAGGGAGTTCCTCCATCTATCAATCCTGGTTTTAAAGGAACACAATCTGGTACAACGGGTTATGCGCAAGAAAATGAGCTGCAGTCTTATTTTGGAAGGTTAAATTACGGTTTTGATAACAGGTATCTTTTAACGGCTTCTATGAGAGGTGACGGATCGACTCGTTTTGGTAAAAATAATAAATACGGTTATTTTCCATCATTTGCTTTAGGATGGAATATTGCTAATGAAAGTTTCTTCAAAGAGTCTTCTACTTTAAACAATTTAAAATTGAGAGCGAGCTGGGGACAAACAGGAAACCAGGAAGTTGAAAATAAAATCACACAGGCAAGTTATTCATTGTCTGGAGCTGATGGGTATTATTTATACGATGATTTGAATCTAGTAAATGGAGTTTCTGTAAACAGAACGCCAAATCCAGATTTGAAATGGGAAGTTGTAACGCAGTTTAACGTAGGTTTGGATTTCAATTTATGGAACGACAAATTGTATGGAACATTAGATTATTTCAATAAAACAACTACAGATGCTATTTTGAATGTTCCCTCTCAAGCTTTGAGTCCGACAACTACAATCTGGACGAATATTGACGGTAAAATCATCAATAAAGGTATTGAGTTCATGATTGGTTCAAAAATAGTTGACACTAAAAATTTCTCTTGGAATATTGATATGAACGGTGCGACTTTAAACAATAAAATTGAAGATCTTCCAGTTTCAGAAATCTTAACAGGAACAATTTCAGGACCTGGACAATCTGGTGTAAATGCTAATATTTACAAAAGCGGTTATGCAGCTGGATCATTCTATTTATTGGAACACACAGGTTTTGATGCAAACGGAGCAAATGTCTTTAAAGACCAAAACGGAGATGGTAAAATTGACAATAGCGACAGAATTATTATCGAAGGCGCGCTTCCAACTTTCTACTACGGATTTAACAGTGATATGAGATACAAAAACTTTTCGTTCTCGTTCTCTATAATCGGACAAACTGGTGGTTATTTGTTGAATAATACAGGTTTAAATGCATTAAACATAAACAACTTGGCATCAGATCGTAACGTGGCAACAGGTTATTATGAGTCTGGAGCAAATGCAGCAAACTCGCCAATCTTGTCTACCTTATTCTTAGAAAAATCAGATTTCATTAGATTAAATACAGCTCGTATTGGTTACAACTTTGACTTAAAAGGATTAAACTGGATCAACGGATTAACGCTTTATGTTACAGGTCAGAACTTAATTACGATTACAAATTACACAGGTTACGATCCGTTAATCAACAGTCCGAAATCAAACGGAGGAAATCAATCTATCGGAATCGATTATGCAAGTTATCCAACTTCTAGAACATTCAGTTTTGGAGCAACTTTAAAACTATAATTATTATGAAGACAAATACAATTTTTAATATAAAAACATTAGCGATATTTTCTTTTATATGGCTTTTTGCAAGCTGTACAAACCTTGACGAAGTTGTTTTGGATGAGGTTTTAGGAGAAGATGCTTCAAATCCAGCTGGAGCTCTTGCAGCAGCTTATGACCGTTTGGGAGACGGAACTTTTGTAGATCACGGAGGTGTTTTCTCTTTACAAGAATATACTACAGATGAAGCAATCTTGCCAACTCGCGGAAGTGACTGGGGAGACGGTGGAAAATGGAGAGATATGCACGAGTTTACATGGAAATCGGATAACGCTATTGTGGTGGATAACTGGAATAAATTGACAAACGGAATTACGCGTTCGTTAACGGCAATTCAGTCAGTTGAAGAAAGTTCAATTCCAGAAAAGAAATTATTTTTAGCGGAAGCGAAA
This sequence comes from Flavobacterium sp. B167r, assembly GCF_056824315.1. Classification (NCBI taxonomy): domain Bacteria; kingdom Pseudomonadati; phylum Bacteroidota; class Flavobacteriia; order Flavobacteriales; family Flavobacteriaceae; genus Flavobacterium; species Flavobacterium sp. B167r. The sequence goes on along the minus strand of NZ_CP124859.1, from coordinate 4,388,649 downwards.
GGACTTTTAGCGTATTATTTATACACAACTTTAGATTTGTACGGACAAGCTCCATACAGAGATCCGATGAATCCGAATGCGCCTTTGCAGATTTTAAAAGCAGATACGCAAATCGATAAATTAATTGCCGATGTAGAAGCTTTAATTCCAGATTTAGCAGAAATGGGAACTCAGCAAACACACCACGGAAGATTTACAAAAGAAGCCGCTTACGGATTCTTAGCAACGATGTATTTAAACCGTGCTGTTTTTAAAGACCGTTTTAATACGGCTTCAAGCTTTAATTTTAATGAAGCGGCTGCAACTGGAACAGGAACAGACATGGATCGTGTAATTTATTATACTTCATTGCTGATTAATTCTGGAAAATATTCTTTAGAAAGCGATTATTTCAAAAACTTTGCAAGAGATAATGAGAAAGGAAAAGAATTGATTTTTGCTATTTCTCAAAAGATCGATTACATTAGAAATGGTTCAAACAGCTTCGCTTATGTATGTATGGAGCGTAACCAAAGAACTTCTGCAGCAAATAGAGGAACAAATGCGGCGTGTACAACTCCTGAGTTTTTTGCAACTTGGGACGGAAATCACGATGATCCAAGATTTCAGCAGAAATATCAATATGCAGACGGAACTTGGTTTAAAAATGATGGAACAGATGTTAGTGTTCCAGCAACAGACATCGTACCAAAAAGTGCAAATTTACCTTGGTTCCACTTTAATAGAGGAATTCAGTATGGACCACAATACGGACCAATTTTATTATCATCGGGTTCGTTAGAAATGGTAAACGGACGTATCAAAGTTTCGCCATTAGTAATGGAAAAAAGCACTACAACAAGAATGGATTTCACGCCTTCTTTAACGTTCAAAAATCCTGCTCAGGCTGTTTTTGCTCAGAACGAAATCAATCAAGGAGCGCGTATTTTTAAATATGAATTTGATCCAGAAGGAGGAAACGGAAATAGTAATGTTGATATTCCATTATTCCGTTTAGGAGGAATGTACACGATGAGAGCTGAGGCTTATTTCAGAAAAGGAAATACAGGTCAAGCAATGGAAGATTTGAACAAATTGCGTACAAGCAGAAATAGAGAATCTTTATACGGAAGTGTTGCAGGTAAAGCTTTGACTTCAATCGATCAAACGATTTTATATAATGAAATTGGTTTCGAATTATACTGGGAATTGTACAGAAGACCACAAATGATCCGTTTTGGGAAATTTGATCTTCCAGGAACAGCAAAGCCAGCTTCAGAACCATACAGAAGAGTATTCCCAATTCCGCAGTCAACAATCGACGTGACTAAAGAATTTGAACAAAATCAAGGTTACAATTAAGCTTGTGTGTTTATTTTTTATTTTTTTTTCAAAAAGCCTGTTTCGAGTAGAAATGGGCTTTTTTTTTAAGATGCTAAGGTTCTGAGATACTAAGATACTAAGTTTTTTTTCTCTTTGTGCATTTTTTACCAATGTAAAAATTTTACACGCAAAGAGTATCCGTAGAGACGCACTGCTGTGCGTCTAACTTTTTTTTGAGGAACAAAGGCTCAGAGGCGCAAAGCGACAAAGGTTTCTTTGATTGCGGAAATTCTTTGTGTTAGATGCACAGCAGTGCATCTGTACGATATAAAAAAACTTAGAATCTTAGCGTCTCAGAACCTTAGCATCTTTAATAAGTATCTTAAAAAAATATAATAAACGAATAGTTAAATGTAAGTGTTATCTGATTTATAATAAGTATATTTGGTTAGCATTGAATACTTTAAAAGAAATTTAAAATAAAACTCTTAATTAACCCAAAGAATAAAATCATGATACATCAAATTGACACCACAGATAATATTGTTGCCTTTAGAGCATTGGCAGAAGTAACAAAAGAAGATTTTTTGACTACAGTAACTCCAGCAGTTGAACATTTAGTTAAACAGATCAATGAAATTAATTTTTTATTGGTTTTAGATACTGATATTAGAAATTTTACAGCAGGAGCGTGGTTAGAAGACGGGCTTTTAGGGCTCAAACATTTAGGAAAATGGAACAGAGCTGCAATCGTTACGGATACAGAAGAAATTATATCTTTTACAAACGGATTTAGTTATATTGTTCCAGGGGAGTTCCGTGGTTATAAAAAAATAGAATTTAATAAAGCATTAAATTGGGTTGAAGGTAATATAAATTGATGCTTCAAAAATAAAAAAAGAGCGCTTATTTAGAATAAGCGCTCTTTCTATGTTAGTTTATAAACGATTAGTGGTTGTATTCGATACCGATGCTTGATTTAGCATCAATTTTATCTTTGCTAACTTGACTGTATTTTTTATAGCAAGCCGATGCTAAAATTGGTAATGCAATACTTCCTACAAGGGCACTTGCTTTTGGATGTCCCGTTTTCTTCAAAACTGCTGACGCTACAAGAGCACCAACACCAGCGCATACCATTTGTTTTACTGACAGATTTAATTGTTTACTTTCAGGTTTGATTCCGTGTAATAATGGGTCTATAAAATTTAAATTCTCCATGATATCAACTTATTTTTTAATTATACTTACTTTATTGTTATTTTAATTTTTACTGTTGTCGCTGTCAGTTTCGCTTTCAATTTTTTCAATTTCTACCTTTTCTTTTTTAATCGCTTGGCGCAATAATGCAAAAAGGCTCATATAAACATTTGCCATAAAAACTAGAGAAAACCCTGCCAAAATATATCCTCTCCAATCATTTAACAAAAGTTTATAATCGCAGATAATCAGAAAGGCAATTGTAACGTAATGACTAAAGCAATACTCGCACGTAAGAAGGTAAAAGAACTTTCTAGATAAAATGTATCTGTCATTTTTAGAATGTTTGACACACCATTCATGAGGCTCTCTAAAAATTTCTTCATGTGTAACAGTCCAACTAATACAGGCAATTGGAATTGCGAGTATAAAAAGCCAAACAATTTGAACAACTAAAGTCATAATTGATTAATTCATTACAATTTACAATAATTTTCGCTATTCTCTTGGGTGATTTTCTGGATAATGTTCTGCATCAAAATCATCCAATTCTTCATCTTTGTCAAGATCTTCGTCTTTTTCCTGTTCGTTTTCATACTCTAAATCAGGATCATATTCGTCGTTTAAATCATCCTCGGTATCGTCATTTGTTATGGCGTCATCTTCATTGATGATTCTTTCCTCATTCGGAATATTCTCTGCTTTAATATTGGCATTAGGCTCAAAATCTCCTTTTGGATGAGAAGGATCTTCAATAAATTCTTCCTGATATTGATACGGATCTTCATCTCGTGCATAATTGTCATTGTCAATTAGTGTATTTTGCTCGTAGTGATCAGGATCGCTTTCGCCGAATTCTCGGTTATCATTTTTCAAAACTTGTTTAAACTCATCCTCGTTAGAATAAGTACCATCAACAAGTGTATTTTGTTCGATATAATCAGGATCAAATTGACCATAATCATGGTTATGTTGCTTTTCCATAATAGTGTTTTTTTGATTTGTTATTTTCTAAATAATTTCTAATAATGAATCTTCAAAAGAAGACCTTGATAATCTTTACATTTTTACTGTAATCGTGTTCTAAAAACTTTTCATTTAAGTAACATTTTTTTCGGCTTCTACTTTTTTTTGGCTTGTAATTAATAGGTTACTTAAGAAAAGCTGTATTTACAAATTTACTACACAAATAAATCAGAAACCTTATAAGAAAAAGCCTTATAGTTGCATAATTAACAGTTACTTATAATGTAAATATTGTAAGAAATTATATAAAGTTAGGATTATGAAACAATCTACATTTGAAATGAAATTATGTGCAATTAAATTTAAATCAATATGGCATCAGATAAGGTAACGGCATGCTGTCAGGCTTTAATAGAAAAGAACTTAACAATAGCATTTGCAGAAAGCGCTTCAGCGGGAAAAATGTGTTATGAGTTTTCGACAGTTTTTAATTCTGGAAGAATTCTCATAGGAGGAATTGTGTGTTATCATTCTTCGATGAAAGAAGATTTATTACAGATTCCGTGGGGAACAATTGAAGCGTATAGTGCCGAGTCTGCAGAAGTTACCAAATTAATGGCGCAACACTTTTACCGTTACATCAATTCTGATATTTGTGTCGGATTAACAGGCTTGACAACGCCAGGCGGAAGCGAAAGTGAATCAAAACCTGTTGGAACCATTTTTATACACATAATTTTGGGAGAGAAACAAATTGGCAAACGTTATGAATTTAAAGGAACGCCAGAAAGCATTATCAATCAAGCAATAGATGTTGTTGCCGATTTGATTTTGAAAGAAATTTAAATTTTAAATAGAACGAAATAGTAAAAGCCGTAAAGAAATTAAACTTTACGGCTTTTTAATTTTTAGCTTTGCATCTAAAATTTTTGATTTCCTGTTTATGAAACCTCTCTCCAGTTTTAACGTAAGAGCCTATGCGATCTGCGAAAACGATAATAAGATTTTAGCACTTTACGAATACCACAAAGGCAAAATATTCTGTAAACTTCCAGGAGGAGGTGTCGAATTTGGCGAAGGCATTCTGGATTGTCTTCACAGAGAATTTTTAGAAGAACTCAATGTAAAAATCGAAATCGTAAATCACTTGTACACGCAAGAACATTTTGTTGAATCTATTATCGATGACGGAAGACAAATTCTCTTGGTTTATTACATCGTAAAAATCACTAATCTTGAAGAGATGAAAATCAGCACTCCAGATATTAACAGATTTGAATGGATTGATGTTAATGAAAATCCGTTTGTTTTGCCAATTGATAAAATCGCTCTAGCTAAATACAGAGAAAGACTTAAAATTCTCAATCAATAAGATTTATTTTTTAACGTAAAGCGAACCATTTTTGATTGTTTTTTTATCTAATAAACCTTGCTGATGTAATTTTTCTAAAATAGAAGTAGCTTCAGAAGTCGATTTGTCTAAAATCACAGCATATTCTTTTGGAGACAATGTTGGAAAAATCTCAAACAAATCTAACGGATTTTCGTTTTTAATGCTTTTCTTTTTGGCTTCAGGAAATAAAGCTAATAAAGCATTTTCATAAGAAGCATAAGGTTTAGAACCATAAACTGTCAATTGGTTGTTATCGGCATCAGCCAAAAATAAAGTAGGGAAGCCTCTTACACCAAGTGTTTTGGCTAAGTTTAAATCTTCTTGAAAAAGCTTTTTGGCATCACCATCATAATCTGCTTTTAACTTCTGAACATCCAAACCAGCGATTTTTGCAGCTTCTGCTAAGTTTTCCCATTTTGCAATATTCTTTTTATCGAGATAAAGCTTTTCGCGAAGAATACGCATAAAAGAAACCGCTTTTGTTTTATTCTGCATTTGAGCCGCTTTCATAGCAATGCAAGAAGGATAAGAAGAATCTAAAGGATCTTCAATCCAAACATTGCCGTCAATTGGCATTTCATAATGCAAACTCGCTTCATCCCAATGGTGCGCTACATCAGAAGGTTTGCTTATTCCGCCGCTGTTGTAATTCCAATCGGGCAATAAACCGCCCATTCGGTAATCAATTTCAAAATAATCGCCATATTCCAGTTTTAATTTTCTAAGCTGAGGTTCGATTCCCCAACAAGAAGAGCAAATTGGATCGGTGTAATAAATAATTTTTACAGGTTTATTTTCTGTTGGAATTGCGGTTTTTTCATTCGATTTTTCGCCGACAGGCATTTCACACATTCCGCTCACAGAATCGCATAGTAGCGGATTTGTTTTGTCTTCACTCATTTTTGAATTCGTTTGCGATTGGCAGCTCATACTGCAAATCAAGATTAATAGTAGCGACAGTATTTTCATAATTCTTAAATGTACTCTCGAGTTATTTTAATTTCCTGCAAAGTTCAATGGAATTAAGATGCTAGTCAATTAGTCAAAAAAACATGACTATTAAATAAATAACAAAAACACTTTAAAAGTAGTTTTAATCTTACTTTTTGTATTTTTGTAGATAGAAGTTAGAAGATTGAATTTGTTCCGTTAGGAACATTTTATTGGTAGAAAAAATAATTATTACAGAATAATGTTCTGTAGGAACATCTCATTTAATGGCAAATACATACACACAAATACATGTTCAATTCGTTTTCGCAGTCAAATACAGAAAAGGATTAATTAATGAACAATGGAAAGACAGGCTACATAAATATATAACAGGCATAGTTCAATCTAACAATCATAAAATGCTTTGTATAAATAGTATGCCCGATCATATCCATATTTTTATTGGAATGCGTCCAACACAATCAATTGCTGCACTTATTCAAAATATAAAAACAGAAACCAGCAAATGGATAAAGGAACAAAAATTGAACTCACATTTTGCATGGCAGGAAGGTTATGGTGCTTTTTCCTATTCTAGAAGTCATGTTTCTAATGTAATTAGGTATATACAAAATCAGGAAAAACATCATGAGAAAAAGACTTTTTTAGAAGAATACCATAAAATGTTAGAGGCTTTTGAAGTGGATTATGATAAGCAGTATATTTTTATAGAACCAATTGTATAATTTCAGTCGTCCCTCTGGGACGTTTTGGCAAGGAGGAAGGAAATGTTACCAACGAGATGTTCCGCTGGAACAGAATGAATTTCTATTTTAATCGGAACATTTCATCAGTAACAAAAAATAAAATTAAAATGTTCCAATGAAATATCTTATTTAATACAACTATTTATAAAACATTTGATTTTGGATATAAATAATTTTTAAAAACAAAGAACTTTAAAAGTAGTAGCAATCTTATAATTATTTAGCTATTTTCACAGTTGTAAAACTAAAAGCCCAAAATGAATTATATCCAAAAGATTAAACGCCTTTACAATCTGTCTGAAAATGAAAACTACGGATTTTCAGAAAGTGAAATTCTCGAACTTGAGAAAACATTGGAAACTAAACTCCCTTCAAAATTTAAAGAATATTATTTCGAATTAGGGAAAGAAGAAAACCTTAATTACAGTTTTAACAGGCTTTTGCAACCTGATAGTGAAATCGGATTTTCTGAGGATGACTATTTGGTTTTTTATGAAGAAAATCAGAATGTTGCTTTTTGGGGAATCAAAAAAGAGGATTTAAAAGAAGACAATCCGCCAGTTTACGGCAATTACGATACAATTGAAAAATCGGATTGGGAAATCGAAACTCAAACAACAGAAAACTTCTTTCTTTTTATGGCAGTTTTTAACGGCACTTTGGGCGGACTTCAGTATAATGGAAATTATATGGGAGAAATTGAACCCGAAATTGTAAAATTTGTTGAGGACAATTGGAAATTTGTTCCAGAAATAAGTAGAGAAAATCAGAAGGTTTACAGTGATGAGTTTTATGATATAGTAAGTTTTTCTTTCGATCAAAATAACAAATGTCTAGCAGCTTTTATTGGCTCAAGCGACCAAGAGCGTTTTGACAAGATTTTGGATAGTATAGATATTGATTGGTCTTATCTTTCTTATGATGATGAGGAAGGGGATGAAGATGAGGAAGCATAATCAATAAAAAAAGTGACAATAATAAAGAATGAGAGAATTAAATTATTTAGTAAAAATAGAAGGAAACGAAGCATTATTAGAACGATTTATTGTAGCTATAAATAACGGAACTGTGAAGCTGGATAAAGATTATCCAAATCCGTATTTGTTAAATTCTGGCGAAAAATTTTTGCTGTCGTCTATAATTCAATATTTTTTCCAAACGAGACCGTTTTCAAAAGATGTATATGTAGCATTTGTTGAAAAATTGAGAAACCTTAGCGGATTTAAAAGTTATGATTATACGTTAGGAAAAGAAATCCGTGAATTGGTTTTTAACAAATTTGATGGCGTACAGAAAAGTACACACAGAATTTTTATTCCAAAAAACGAAATAGAATTATCCAAACCTGTTTTGAATGAGGATGAAAAAGAACTTTTAAGTTTTTTATGTTATTTGGCGGTTTCTCATATAAAATACGGACCAAGTTATGCGACGGTTACTGCAAATGAATATTTTGATATTGTAACTCAATTAGGTTCGAATGAAGTTGCTGAATTAAAGAAAAACGGAACAGGAAATCTTCCAAAAGAATTAATTGCATACAAAGACAGTGATTTAACCGCTAAAGCGAATGATGTTTTTGCGACAATCAATATAAAACTGATTAGAGAAACAGAAGAAAGTTATAGAAAAGCGCTAAACTTCGTCAATACTCTTTTGAAAACGGATTTCCCAAAAAGTTTTGAAATAGCTTTTTCTTCAAAAAATAAAGAATTGCTCCCAATAAAAGGACTTCCAAAATGCGGACAAAATTATCTTTTTGCTGGAGCTTCGAAGTATCCAAATCTTCACAAAGACATTTTAGAATATATTAATTTGGCAAAAAAAGAATACGAATGGTACAACAATCTTGAAGACGAGAATTGTGCAATGCCATCTACTTTTGCCGTTTTTGCTTTAGGATTACAAGACGAAAAGCACTTCGATACTTTGATAGATTATTACAAAACTGTTGACGAAGAACATCAGTCTGTTCATGCGAAGTTTACACCTGTATTTTTAGAGAAATTCGGCATAAACAAAAAATCGATAAAAGTCTATATCAATGCCGTTTTGTCTATGCAGGAACATCCCCACCATAAGGCCTTCATTTCTTATTTTACAAATGAAGACAGCTTGAAATTATTGTTGGACAGCAAAGAAAATTTCGTTTCGTATTATTTTACAGAAGAAGATTTAAAAGAATATTTAAAAGAATATTCAAATAGTGGAGATAGTCCGCAGGAAATGGCGGATTATTGTTGGGAAAGTATTATGTACACCACTTTCGGACAAAGTGAAGGTTTTGCTAAAATTAGTAAACAGCTTACAGATGCAGAAAGAGAATTTTTTGACAAACTTTTGCAGCAAGAATAATACAGTAAAATGTTTTTGGAAGCGTTTAAATTATAATTGCGTTTTATGGATAAAGAACAGTTTAAAAGTAATTTATTATTCACAGTGAAAAAAACGGTGAGTGAATTAGAAAATAAAGCCCTTCGGTTTACGGTAACTCCAATTAAAGAAGAGAATGTAAAGTATAATTCAACGGATGATATTGCTCGATTATGGATTTTAACAGAGAAAAATCTAAATAAGCAATTTAATCTAGATGAGGTTATAGATCTTTTGTCTTTGTCGAATTATAGATATCCATTATGGGTAAAAGTGATTTTAATTGAAAGTACAGAGGAAAACATAATTTTTGAATTAAAGACAAGCATGAGATTCAGAAAGCCTTCGCAATTGAAGCACAATGAAGGTGGATATCCACCCTTTGTTTATGAACTTAAGTAAGATTTAAACATAGAATCATACGAATAATGAAATAGAAACAAAAATCCATTTAACATGAAAAAAGATTTAGGTTACGGTTACAAAATCATCGACAACGAATTTATTCTTTTTTATGAAAGTGAAGTATTTAAGAAATTTTATAAAACAATAGATTTTCAAACTTTTCAAATTATAGCAACAAATGCGGAAACAGAAGATGATTATGCTTCAACAATCTATTTTGCAGACAAAAATCAGGTTTATCTGCAAAGCGCATTCTGCAGTTTTTGTATTTTAGAAGATGCTGTTCCGCAAGATTTTAAAGTGATTGACGTTCGGAAAGGATATGCTTTTTCAAACGGAAATTATTATCGTCACAGCGATAAAATGCCTTTTGATTTCAGCAAAACAAATTATCTCAATGATTATTATGCTGTTGCAGATGAAAAACTGTATTTTGGAGACACGGTTTTGGTAGAAAATGTTGATATAGCATCTTTCACAATTCCTCATTCAGAACTAATTGGCAACCTTGGAATGGATAAAAACCATGTGTTTTTTAAAGGAAAAATAATTCAAGATGCCAATCCGAAGACTTTTAAAATTCTAGAAACCTGTTTAGACGGAACTTATTATCTAGAATGCGATAATGCTTTTTATGCCAAAGATGATAAACAAGCTTATTTTGTGAGAACTATAAGCAATGAGGTAAAAATAATTAAAACGAAGAGTCTGAATGATTTTCATTTTAAAGTAATCGACGAAAGAGGTTATGCTTTTGACAAAGAATACAGTTATTATATGGGGAAACGAACTAAATTATAAAGAAGTAAATGGCAATAGAAAACGAACTTCAGCACAAACGCGATGGTTATTGTCTTACGGTTGTAAACGGCAGGATTTATTTATATACGATTCCGTATTTGAAAGATTTTACAAAAAAGAAATAAGATTATTATGAAAATGTACATTTTAGTAAAACAGGACGTTCCAGACAAATTGGTTCCGGTAATAACTGCCCACGCATCTTTGGCCTGTTTTAGGAAATTTGAGCAAAACGAAAATATGCAGAAATGGATAAACGGAATATTTAAAAAAGTGGTCTGCGTGGTTTCTGAAAGAGAATTTATAAATGCAGGAAAAGAACCTGACCATATTATTTTAACTGAGTCAGCATTAGATAACCGAGAAGTTTGTATGGCATTTGTACCACGGGATGAATACTCTAAAATGTTTAAATTTTTTAGAATGTGGACACCTCAAGATAATTTGTAATTATGAATCCAGCAATACAAATAGAAGAACTCAGCAATAATACCTTTTTTTGGAAATATTATTTCTGCTGGTCGCGAGGTTATGATGAAAAAGAAGAAATTAATATCGATGAAGTTGTTGAGGTTGTAGAAATTAACGAAACAGAAGCTTACGAATGGGAAAGGATTTTTTTCAATTATGATGATATAGAAGAAAATCCAAGATATATTTCGAGTAAAATAAATGATAATTTAAATGTTGTAATTGAGTTTGCCGAATATGAAATCAATTTTTTTCTGAATGATATTTACATAGGAAACTTAGGCGGACATTTTGAAGCTTGGTTTTTTACGTTAGAAGAATTATTGTCTTTCGAAAAATATCCAAATCTGTTTCTTCTTTTTTTGCCAATGACTGGAATTTCTGAAGATCAAAAAGCTATTTTAAAACCAATTATTATAAAGCATTTAAACACAATTCCGAAGTTTGAAACACATTCAGAATATATTGCAAATTGCCTCCTAAACGGATTAATTATGCAATCTCCATTTGAACAAATAGAAGGAGTTGGTCTAACAAACAATGAAAATCACAGTGTAAGAAATGTAACGGCATATCCGCGTTATCAAGAAGAGGTTATAGAACTGAACAAGATTCTAAAACAGCAATAATTAGCAATAGTGAAAGAGTTGAGTTCCAAAGCAACGAACCTAAAAACTTAGAATCTTAGTGTCTCAGTGTCTCAGCATCTTAGAACCTTAGAACCTCAAAAGACTATTAAACTTTCATTAACAAAAACTAATTTGACATTAGTTTATATTTGTAGGAAACAAATTAATTTTAAGGTCAAAAGATCTATGAAAAATACAATTTTAAAAATTTCCTTTCTGCTATTTTTACTTTTTTCCGTAAGAGGATACAATCAGAATGTTAAGCTTTTAACTATAAATGAGCTCAACGAAAGAATTAAAAACGGAAAAGATAGCACTTATGTAGTCAATTTTTGGGCGACATGGTGTGCGCCTTGCATAAAAGAATTACCGCATTTTGAAAAACTGAGGGCAGAATATAAATCAGAAAAACTGGCTGTTTTATTGGTGAGTTTAGATTTTAAATCGAAACTGGAATCAAATGTGGTTCCGTTTGTGAAAAGGAAAAATTTAAAAAATGAAGTTTTTCTTTTAAACGAAAGCAGTCCACAGGAATTTATTGATCGAATAGATCCAAACTGGTCAGGAAGTATTCCGGCGACGCTTTTCATTAAAAATGACAAAAGAAAATTTGTGGAAAGCGAATTTACCTACGAACAATTATTAACTGAATATAAAAAACTGTAAACCATTATGAAGAAAATAATCTTATTACTAGCATTAGCATTTTCTGCTTTTCTATCTCATGCACAAAACGCAGTGACGCTTAAAGCGGGCGACGCAGCTCCAGATTTCAAGCTGAAAAATATTGATAACAAAGAAGTTTCTTTCGGAACTTTTAAAGATGCAAAAGGATATATTGTTGTTTTTACCTGTAACACTTGCCCTTACGCAATTGGATACGAGCAAAGAATTATCGATTTAGATAAAAAATTCAAATCACAAGGATACCCAGTAATTGCTATTAATCCGAACGATCCAGAAGCTTCTACGGCAGATACATTTGCAAAAATGCAGGATTTGGCAAAAGAGAAAAAATATTCTTTCCCGTATTTATTTGATCCAGGACAAAAAATTACGGACGAATATGGAGCAAAACGTACGCCTCATATCTTTATCGTTTCTAAAACTGCAAAAGGAAATGTTGTAGAATATGTAGGAGCAATTGATAATGATCCAGAAGGAAACAATCCTCAAAAAATAAAATATGCAGAAGATGTAATTGCGTCATTAAAAAGTGGTCAAAAACCAGCAATTACACAAACTAAAGAAATTGGCTGCACTGTAAAAAGAAAAGCGAAAGCTTAATTTTTTGTTTCTAGTTTCAAGTTCCACCTTGACGCTTGAAACCTGAAACTTGAAACAAAAAAAATCATAAAACACGAAACGCCCCATATTTGGGGCGTTTTTGGCATGTATAGTGAACAAGTTGTTTATTTTTTATCTATTCGATAAAGTCTTCCTTGATCGGTAACGGCGTATAATGCTTCATCTTTTCCTTGAGTAATATCTCTAAATCTTTGTCCTTGTCCTGCTAATATTCTTTCTTCTCCAGCTACTTTATTGTCTTTAATAGCTAAACGTACAATGTGCATGCCACTAAGCGAACCAATAAAAAGATTATTTTGCCATTCTGGAATACGGTTTCCAGTGTAGAAAGTCATACCGCTTGGCGAAACTACAGGATCCCAATAATAGACTGGCTGTTCCATTCCAGTTTGCTGTGTAATACCTTCTCCAATTTTCGTACCACTGTATTCAATTCCGTAAGTAATTGTTGGCCAGCCATAATTTGCTCCAGCTTTAATTCTATTAATTTCATCACCACCCCTTGGACCGTGCTCGCTTTGCCATAATTCACCCGTTGTTGGATGCATCGCCAATCCTTGCGGATTTCTATGTCCAATAGTGTAAAGTTCTGGTAAAGCCCCTGTTTGTGAAAAAGTAGGGTTTCCTGGTGCTGCTTGTCCATTTGTAGTAATGTGTACAATTTTACCCAAACTGCTAGTTACTGATTGCGACAACGGACGTGTTTCTAAAACAGATCTTTCGCCAATGCTCACAAATAAATTCCCGGTTTTGTCAAATAAAACGCGGCCTCCATAATGAAGCGTGCTTGCATTTGGCGTGTTTGAACGGTAAATTACGGTTGGATTTTCAATGGCAGTTTCGTTGTCAGATATTCTTCCTTTCGCTACAGCGGTAATATTTCCGCCAGCAACGATTTCAGAAAATACCCAATAAATCATTCTGTTAGTAGCGTATGCAGGATCTATGCAAATACCCAATAATCCGCCTTGATCAGCAGGATTTACAGTTGGAACCCCAGTTAAAGGTTCGCTAATAACTCCAGCCTGAGTTACAATTCTTATTCTTCCTGCTTTTTCGGTTACCAAAAGACGTCCGTCAGGAAGAGACGCAACTCCCCAAGGAGCGCTTAAACCGCTGGTGATTACTTTAGCGTCATATTCTGTGGTAGTTTGAATGCTTCCTGCTCGTGTTTGTCCAGCAAATGCTGGCTGGTAAGTTGTATTGGCTGTGCCAGTTTCTACAGGCGGACCTGTTGGTCCTGGATCAACGCCCCCGTCAGTATTGTCATTACTTGAACAGCTGCCGAAAACAAGAATTCCGGCTAGAAGAAAAATACTTTTTTGAATTATCATAATGCTTCATTTTAATGGTTAAAAAATAATTTTTGCATTATCGAACATTTCGAAAAAGAAGATTATTGTAGAGATTCGTTAGTTTGAAATGGTCAGTTTCGAACGAAATTCTCGGTTTTATTTTCAATTAAGAATGCCTAAATGCTTGTAATATTTTAAAGAAAGCATATGAATTTCATTAACAGAAATTAAACTTTTTTTGAAAAAGCATTTAGTGGGACATGCCTAATTGGAACGGAAAATTGTGACAAAATATTGCCAGTAAGAATTGTATTGTTTTTTTCTTAGCAGAATTTAACATTCATAAAATCGATAAAAATAGGGCTGAGGTCTTATTTTAAAGAGAATTTTAAAGACTTTTTAATTTTTTCATGAAGACTGGAAAAACTTCATTTAATTCTTCAAAAAGTGGATTTTTATGGTTTTTTAATTTGATTTCGCTGAATAATTTCAATCCTAAAGCAAATTGAGTGGCTTCAGACTCGTTTGCAAAAATGTTTTTAGATTTTATTCTTTCAATAATTCCGAAGATTTCGTCGTGATTGTCAAATTCGATTCCAAGTTCTTTTGCAGGTTTGGTTTCCCCATTTGCATATTCCTTAAGGCTTAAAGTAAGGTAATATTTGTTTGATCTTTTTTCCATGATTTTTGTAATTCTGTTTTTATTTCAGCCACTTATCGACCAATAATTTGAAAGCTTCTTTGTATTGTTCGCCGACTGTGATTTCTATTTTATCGATAAAAATTGAGTTTTTACTGATGGCACTTATTTTGTCTAGCGAAACAATAAACGAACGATGAACGCGCATAAATTTTGACGAAGGCAATTTTTCTTCTAAGGCTTTAAGCGAAATAAGAGACATCAAACCTTTTTGAGAATCTTCGAGATGTACTTTTACATAATCTTTTAAACTTTCGATATAACTGATGTCTTTTAATGAAATTCTAACCCATTGATATTCGACTTTTAGAAAGATAAATTCGTCGTCTGCGGCTATAGTGGTAAAGGTATTGTTGGCTTCTTCGTTTAATTGCAAAACTTTGCTTGAAGCACGCAGGAATTCTTCGTAGCTGAAAGGTTTTAAAAGATAATCGACAGCATTTACGCGATAACCTTCAATTGCATAATGATTGTAAGCAGTTGTAAAGACAATTTTTGGCAACGGTCCAGCTTGATCTTGAAGAAGTCTTGCCAATTCCATTCCGCTCAAATTAGGCATATTGATGTCTAAGAAAACCAGATCTGGTTTTGTTTCTCGAATGATGCCCATTGCGTCTACAGCATTGTCGCAAGTTGTTATTAATTCTAAAAAAGGAGTCTGGTGTATAAACGTTTCTACCAGTTTTAAAGCCAATGGTTCATCATCTACTGCTATGCATTTTAATACCGTCATTGCTCAAGATTTATTTTCAATTTAATTTTATATGTTCCGTGATCGGTAACGCCAAAAGAAATATAATGCTGATTAGGATAAATCAATTGCAGTCTTCGTTTGGTGTTCGTTAAACCGATTCCGCCTTCATTTGAAACTGATGTTTTTTCGAAATAAGTATTTTCTACTTCAAATTCCAAATTGCTTTCATTTTGTGTAAGCTTAATGTGAATCTCACTTTTATCGGTGGCATGCACGCCATGTTTAAAAGCATTTTCTACTAAAGGTAGTAATAACATCGGAACAATAGGATAATCGTGTATTTTTTCAGGAATATCAGTTGTAATGGTTAGCTTGCTGTTGGCACGAAGTTTCATTAAAGCAATAAAATCTCGCATAAATTCGGCTTCTTTCAACAACGTTGTTTTTTCTTCTGTGCTGTAAAGCAAATAGCGCATCATTCGACTTAAAGTATGCAATGCATTTCTAGAATCTTCAATGTCTGTATAAGTTAAAGAATAAATGCTATTCAAAGAATTAAAGAAAAAATGCGGATTAATTTGTGCTTTCAGCATCGCCAGTTCTGCCATTGTTTTGTCTTGCTCCAGTTTTTGTTTGTGCTGTGCTGCTTTTTGCCAATGTGTTAGCATTGCCCAACTGGTGCTTATTCCTAAAACCAACAATGTCAAGGTAAAAACGTAATTGTCAAAAAACGGATTTTTATATTTTTTAAATCCAATAGCTTTCATAATCTGATTATGAAGATCAGTTTGCGAAGTATAAAAGTAGGCTATTAACTGCATCGCAATAATGGCAAGAAATGCCCAAAGCAAAAAAGGAGAAGTATTGTCTTTAATAATCGTTTTTGGAACAATGATTTTTGCTGTAGAATAAAACAAAATCATCAATAAAAACAATATAATGCTCTGCCAAAGCCAGAATGCCTGCGGAAGCACGACGTTCCATGTCAGCGGAATGTAAAACAACATAAGATACCCTAATAAAGACCAGCCCAGAATGTGTAGTCCAGTAAATAAATAAGGTCTTGAAAAGTTTATTGTCATTATAATCTGTGATTTATGTAGCAATATTACAGTTTATTTATATATGAAATTTAAGCAATCGCTAAACCCCGATTTAGAGTCTCTAAAAAGCATTTTAGAGCCGACGGGACAAAAATTAAACACTTGTTTAATATTTAGAAAAATTCCGTCGGCTGTCATCTTGATTTTATCGATTGTCTTTTACTCTTCGTCTATTTGAAATTTTTCGTGTGTTATATTTTATTTCTTTTGTTGTCATATAATAGATAATTACACATTTTTCAAGATGAATAAGCAATCATTTTTAAGCATTCTCGCAGCATCAATTATTATCGCTTCTTGCGGTAAAAATGATAAATCGGCACAGGCCGGAGCAGCTCCGCAGATTAAAGAATATAAGACTGTTACATTACAGCCTGAATCAGCTACATTATACAGCGATTTTCCTGCTAGTATACAAGGACAGCAAAATATAGAAATTCGTCCAAGAGTTGAAGGTTACATTGACAAGATTTTTGTTGACGAAGGAGCAGTCGTAAGGGCTGGGCAGCCATTATTTAAAATTAGCGCTCCAGAATATGAGCAGCAAGTTCGTACTGCAACAGCAAGCATTAAAAGTGCTCAAGCAGAAGTAAGCTCTGCAAAATTGGCTGTAAATAAGGTAAAACCGTTGGTTGAAAAAGGAATTATCAGTAAATACGATTTGGAATCAGCACAATTTACATATGAATCAGCAATGGCTTCTTTAGCGCAAGCAAACGCAGCTTTAGTAAATGCTAAAACTAATTTAGGATATACTACAGTTACAAGTCCAGTAAATGGAGTTGTTGGTTCAATTCCGTTTCGTTTAGGAAGTTTAGTAAGTTCAAATAATGCTGATCCGTTAACAACAGTTTCTAGCATTGGAAACGTGTATGCTTATTTTGCAATGAATGAAAAAATGCTTTTGAACTTTACGCAAAGCAATACAACAGGCGCTTCATTAGTACAGAAAATCAAAAACATGCCAGCAGTTTCTTTGCTGCTTTCTGATGGTTCAACTTACGATCAAAAAGGAAATATTGAAACCGTAAATGGATTAATTAATACAGAAACGGGTACTGTAAATGTAAGAGCACGTTTTCCTAACCCAAAAGGAGTTATCAGAAGCGGAAGCAGCACAACGGTTAGAATTCCGAATGAAGTTAAAAATTCAATTATAGTTCCTCAAAGTGCAACATTCGAACTTCAAGATAAAATTTTCGCAGTCGTTGTTGGCAAAGACGGAAAAACTAAAAATGCAAACATTACAGTTCTTGACAATTCTGCAGGTAATTATTATGTAGTTACAAGCGGTTTAAATCCTGGAGATCAAATTGTCTTAGAAGGAGTAGCTTCTTTAAAAGAAGGAACTGAAATTAAAGCTAGTAATCAAAGCGCAGAAACAGTATACGCCGATTTAAAATAAAAAAAATGTTTAAAAAATTTATACAAAGACCCGTACTCTCAACGGTAATATCTGTTATTATCGTTATTTTAGGTGTTTTAGGCCTAATTGAGTTACCGATATCGCAATACCCAGATATTGCGCCTCCAACAGTAAATGTTGCGGCAAGTTATACTGGTGCCAATGCCGACGTGGTACTGAAAAGTATCGTAATTCCGTTGGAAGAGCAAATTAATGGTGTAGAAAACATGACTTACATGACTTCTACAGCAACCAATGATGGAAATGCCTCTATTAAAATTTTCTTTAAAGTAGGAACAAACCCAGACTTAGCAGCGGTAAACGTTCAAAACAGGGTTTCTAGAGCAACAAGTTTATTGCCTGTAGAGGTTACTCAAGCGGGGGTTACCGTTACCAAAAGTCAGAGTAGTAACTTGCTGATTTTCTCTTTATACAGTGAGGATAAAGCTTACGATCAAACGTTTCTTCAGAATTATGCGAAGATCAACCTTGTACCGCAAATCCAGCGTGTAGTAGGGGTGGGAGATGTTAACGTTTTTGGTGCAAAAGATTACTCAATGAGAATCTGGCTGAAACCAGACGTAATGCAACAATACAAATTGATTCCGAGTGATATTTCGGCTGCTTTAGCAGAACAAAATATTGAAGCTGCGCCAGGTAAATTTGGTGAAAACGGAGATCAAGCTTTTCAATATGTAATTAAATACAAAGGACGTTTAACAAGCGCTCAGGAATTTGAGGAAATTGTAATCAAATCTGTTGGAAACGGACAAATGCTTCGACTTAAAGACGTTGCTAAAGTAGAATTAGGATCTTTAAGTTATGCTTCGACTATTAAAACAAACGGTGTAGAATCGGCTGCGATGGCAATTAGCCAGACTCCGGGTTCGAATGCGCGTGACGTAATCAACAATTCTAAAAAACTGATTGAAGAAGCAGCGAAGAATTTCCCAAAAGGGGTTAAATATACAACCCTTGTTGACGTTAATGAAAATTTGGATGCTTCGATTGAAAAAGTAATCCATACTTTGGTGGAAGCTTTTATTTTGGTTTTCATTGTAGTATTTATATTCCTTCAAGATTTTAGATCGACATTGATTCCGGCAATTGCGGTTCCGGTTGCGATTGTGGGTACATTTTTCTTCCTGAATTTATTCGGATTTACGATTAACTTATTGACGCTTTTCGCGATGGTTCTCGCCATTGGTATTGTGGTCGATGATGCGATTGTGGTTGTGGAAGCCGTTCACGCCAAACTCGATCACGGTTATAAATCGGCTAAAAAAGCGACAATTCATGCCATGGACGAAATCTCTGGAGCGATTATCTCGATTACTTTAGTAATGGCTGCGGTATTTATTCCAGTAACTTTTATTGGAGGATCTACAGGGGTTTTCTATAAACAGTTTGGTATTACATTGGCGGTTGCGATTATTCTTTCAGCAGTAAATGCCTTGACTTTGAGTCCAGCGTTGTGTGCACTTTTATTGAAACCGCATGCAGACGATCATAAACATAAAAGCTATTTACAGCGTTTTTATACTTCATTTAACGTTGCATTCGATAATGTTACGGCAAGATACAAACGTTCGGTAAGTTTCCTTTCTGCAAAAAAATGGATAGCAGTAGCTTCAATTGTAATTGCTGGTATTGCATTAGTTTATATGATGAAAACTACACCTTCAGCTTTCGTACCTTCTGAAGATCAAGGAACAGTTTTCGCTAATATCAGTTTGCCACCATCAGCTTCTATGGAACGTTCTGATGTTATTGCCAAAAGAGTAGATAGTATTGCAAAAACAATTCCTGGAGTTAAAAATACACTTCGTATTGTTGGACAAAACTTTACAGCGGGTGCGGGTAGTGCTTACAGTATGGTTATTGTGAAATTGAAACCTTGGGACGAACGTGATCTGAGTGTTGATGATGTAATCGGACAGCTTTTCGCTAAAACAAGCGGAATTCGTGAGGCTAGTATTTTCTTTATTTCGCCTCCAACCATTCAAGGTTTTGGACAAAGTGGTGGATTCGAATTCCAATTACAGGATAAAGGAGGCCACACAACGGCTGAATTTTATAAAGTAAATAATGAATTCTTAGCCAAATTAGCTGAACGTCCAGAAATTCAATACGCAACAACGCCATTTAATCCTGGTTTCCCGCAGTATATGATGGATATTAATTTAGCGAAAGCGAAAGATGCAGGAGTTTCGGTAAACACGATTTTATCAACAATGCAAGGATATTATGGTGGATTATATGCTTCGAACTTCAACAAATTCGGTAAACAATATCGTGTAATGATTCAGGCTTCTCCAGAGTTTAGAACGAACACACAAGGATTAAATAAAATCTTTGTTCGTAATAGCGCTGGAAACATGGCGCCAATTACAGAGTTTGTAAAAATGACAAGAGTTTTCGGTCCAGAATCTATTTCGAGATTTAACTTATTTACTTCTATTTCGATTACAGGAGCGCCAAAACCAGGTTTCAGTTCTGGAGATGCAATTAAAGCCATTCAGGAAGTTGCCGCAGAAAATCTTCCTGCAGGTTACGGTTACGAATTCTCAGGTTTAACGCGTGAGGAATTGGCATCAGGAAGTGAGACGATTTTCATTTTTATCTTGTGTTTGGTATTCGTTTATTTCTTGTTAAGTGCGCAGTACGAAAGTTACATTTTGCCATTCGCAGTATTATTTTCAATTCCGTTTGGATTGGCGGGAGCGTATTTATTCTCGATTATTTTCAAATTGAACAGTAATATTTACTTGCAGATTTCCTTAATCATGTTGATCGGACTTCTTGCGAAGAACGGTATTTTGATTGTCGAATTTGCCTTAGACAGAAGAAGAAAAGGTCTGCCAATTGTACAATCTGCAATTGAAGGAGCCGTTGCTCGTTTACGTCCGATTTTGATGACTTCATTTGCCTTTATTTTAGGATTGGTGCCATTGATGTTTGCGACAGGAGCAGGAGCAGTCGGTAACAGATCGATTGGTACAGGTGCAGTTGGAGGAATGTTAATCGGAACAATCTTAGGGGTTTTCGTAATTCCAGTATTGTTTGTTATTTTCCAGACTTTACAAGAAAAAATAAGCGGTCCTGCGAAAGATGGTTATGATGATGACGATGACGATGAAGACGAAATTCATTTAATAGAAGCTCACAAAGAGTAAAATTTAATTACAACAAAGATGACGAATAGTTCAAATAAATATATTCTACTGGTAATGACAGCCGCACTGATTAGTGCGTGCTCTGTTACCAAGAAATACGAACGTCCTACTACTTTAAAAACCGATCAATTGTATCGTGACGAGTCTTCTGCAGATTCGACTACAATTGCAGATATGCCTTGGAATACTGTTTTTAAAGATGAAAAACTAAATGCTTTAATTCAAAAAGGATTAGATCAGAACCTGAACCTGAAAAATGCGATTGAGAATATTGTGCAAGCAAGAGCTTCTCTTCGTCAGAGCAAATTGGCTTATTACCCATCATTGCAATTAGATGCTAATGTGACGCATAACAAGCAATCTCAAGCAGGATTAAACTTTCCAGCAGGAATCAACATTAATACTTTAACTACGACTTATAAGTTAGGTGTTAGCACTTCTTGGGAAATTGATGTTTGGGGTAAATTAAGCAGTTCTAAAAGAGTGGCTTTGGCAACCTATCTAGCTTCCGATGCAGCAAAACAGGCAGTCCAAACTCAACTAATTGCAGATATTGCAAATAATTATTTCTTGCTTTTGGCTTATGACAAACAGTTAGAAATTACAGAACAGACTTTAAAAACTCGTATAGAAAATGTTGCAACTATTAAAGAGTTAAAAGAAGGTGCAATTGTTACTGGTGCAGCAGTGGTGCAAAGTGAAGCCAATCAGCATGCGGCAGAAGTTTTGATTCCAGATTTGAAGCAAAACATTCGCGAGACAGAAAACGCTTTAAATATTTTGTTAGGACAAGGTCCTGGACCAATTGAAAGAGGTGTTTTAGGAACGCAGATTATTCCTGAAAAAATCGCAATCGGTATGCCAGCTCAATTGCTGAATAACCGTCCAGATGTCCGTCAAGCGGAATTTAACTTCAGAGTGGCTTTTGAATCTACAAATTTGGCTAAGACCTATTTCTATCCAAGTTTGACGCTTACAGCAAGCACAGGATTTTCAAATTTAGAATTAAACGATTTCTTCAGTCATTCGATTTTTTATTCGATTATTGGAGGATTGACTCAGCCTTTATTCAATAATGGTTTAAATAAAATGAGATTGACAACAGCGCAATCACAACAATTGCAAGCATATAATAGTTTCCAGCAAAGCCTTTTAGTGGCAGGTCAGGAAGTTTCAAACGCTTTGTATTCGTACCAAATGGCTGTTGAAAAAGAAGATTCGAGAGCAAAACAAATTGCTGCTTTAGAAAAAGCAGTAGACTTTACTCAAGAACTTTTAGAATATAGTTCAGCGACTAATTATACTGATGTATTAACATCTCAGCAAAACCTTTTAGCGGCACAGTTAAGCGGAGTGGCAGATAATTTGCAGAAAATGCAAGCTGTTATTAATTTGTACAGAGCGTTGGGTGGAGGTTGGAAATAATCTTCTGACTTGCTAAAAATGTACGTTTGTCGCTACAAACGTGCTTTTGGTCTAAAATATATCTAAAATTGGATAAAGGTATTTACATTTGATCTATTCAAAAGAATAAAACAAATTTGTGAGTTAGTACCGTTCCACATAGATTATATTATCCGAAGTATAATCAGCTTATAAAACATGACAATAAACGCCTCAGAAATGAGGCGTTTTTATTTTAAATTTATTTTCCAGCAAAAAACTTTCCTGCTTTGGATAATCTGTTCAAGATTTAATTGTGCTATTTTCCTCATTTTAATTGACATTCAGTAAGAAACTTGAAAAGGAGATACATCGTTTGAAAAATACTATTCGTCGATTAGTTTGGTGATTTTGTATAATCAATGCTTAAACCATATAATTTTGGCATTACTTTCGATTAATATCTACTAAAATTAACATTTAAATTCTAAAGACATGAAAAAGTTAGTATTCGCCTCAGTGCTTTTTATGAGTGTATTTTTTGCTCAGGCTCAAGTATCGGTTAATGTAAATATTGGTACTCCTCCAAATTGGGGACCACAAGGTTATGATAACAGCAGGTACTATTATTTACCAGACATCGACGTATATTATGATGTAAATGAAAGCGTATTCCTTTATGATAATAGCGGAAAATGGATGCGTGAAAAAAGACTTCCGTCTAAATACAGACAATACGATTTGTATTCTGGATATAAAGTGGTTTTGACGGATTATAGAGGAGATACTCCTTATAAATATCATGAAAAACACAGATCAAATTATCCAAAAGGTTATAAAGGAAAACCTCAAAAAAATAGAGGAGAAAAACCAAAAGGGAACAATGGAAATCATAACGGAAATAACAAAGGTGACAAAGGTGATAAAGGAGGAAATGGTAAAGGAAACAAAGACAAAAAGCACGATCACGACAATGCAAAACACCATTAATTCTTAAACAGGACTAAAAGAAAAACGCCTCCAATTGGAGGCGTTTTTTATGTGGTAGTTTTTTAGCCACGAATTACCCGAATTAAGCTAATTTTTTATAAAATTAATGTAATTCGGGTTGTGGCTAAAAATAGTAAATGAATTGCCTCCAGCTTTAGCTGGAGGTCAAAAGACCTTGCATTTATTAGGCTTTAGTCAAACTAATCGCAAAGTTTGGCTAAAGCCCTTGTTGACTATAAACAAAAAACCTCCAGCTAAAGCTGGAGGCAATTGATATTTAGATATTTATTAAAAATAAATTTGTGCTAATTCGTGTAATTCGGGGCTATAAAACTATTCGGAAACTGTTTTCACTTTGTGCCCAATCGCTCCAAAAGAAAGAATAATTAAGAAACAAACCAAAGGGATTATATAACCTGATTGAATATCATCATGATTCATGTCTATTAAAGTTCCCATTCCATACGGAATAATAGCTCCACCAACAATTGACATTACCAGCCAAGAAGAACCAGTTTCTGTATTCGATTTTAAGCCTTTAATTCCTAAAGAGAAAATAGTTGGGAACATAATAGACATAAAAAATCCGATTCCTCCAAGTGCATAAATTACTACGATTCCAGAACCGTATATAGCTACTAGACATAATAAAACACTCATTACGCAATAGATTGAAAGCAATACATAATCCTTTACAAAACGTAAAAAGAAAGTACCAATAAAACGTCCTGCCATAAACAAGAAACCATAAATTCCTAAATAATATCCTGCTGTTTTTTCGTCTAATCCAGCGCCTTGCTGAGCAATTCTAATAAAGAAACTTGTAATGCAAACCTGTGCACCAACATAGAAAAACTGCGCTACAACTCCCCAGCTTAAATGTCTGAATTTTAAAACAGAGAAAAATCCCGGTTTAATTTCTGCTTCCGTATGAGTAGCTTTCATTGAAGGCAATTGTACAAAGTAAAAAACAATCGCAACTAAAATCAAAATACTTCCTAATACAATATAAGGCATTTTTACAGAAGCTGCTTCGCCTAATAAATAAGCCGCTTTTTCTGCTTCAGGCATTGCTGCCATTTGTTCTGGCGTATGGTTTGTTCCGGAAAGGATAAATAACGAACCGACAATTGGAGCTACCATTGCTGCTAATCCGTTGAAAGAAGCAGCTAAATTTAATCTTTTTGAAGAAGATTCAGCTGGCCCTAAAATCGCTGCATACGGATTGGCACTAGTTTCTAAGATAGTTAATCCGCAACCAATTACAAATAAGGCGAATAAGAATAACTCATAAGTTCTAGTATTAGCCGCAGGAACAAATAAAAATGCTCCAATAGCGAAAACTAATAAACCTGTGATAATACTGTTTTTATATCCAAATTTTTTAATCAGCATTCCAGCCGGAATTGCCATAATAAAATAAGCAAAAAATACAGATGTATCGATAAGAGTAGATTGTCGATTGTTTAATTCGCACGCTTTTTTCAAGTGAGGAATCAAAACAGAATCAAGGTTATGGGCCATTCCCCATAGAAAAAATAGGCATGTAATTAAAATAAAAGGCAACAGATATTGTTTCTGATTTCCGCCTTCTGTCGGGACTTCGTGTTGATCGCCAGCTTGGTTTGTAATTTGCATTGTGTTGATAGTTTTTTTTAGGTTCAAAGTGACAAAGTAACAAAGGTTCAAAGTGTAAAAAACCATATTTCTTTGTTGCTTAATTTTTTTGTTTTTTTAGGTTCAAAGTAACAAAGGTTCAAAGTGTAGAAACCTGTATCGCTTTGTGTTTATTTTAGTTTTATTTTTTCAAGTTTAAGCGACAAAAAGAATATGTTCAAAGTAGAGAAACCTTTGTCCCTCTGTAACTTTGCACCTTTGTCCCTCAAAGAAAAAGTTTACTTTTTCTTGACAAAAAGCAAATGATCACAAACCAAAACAACTTCTCCGCGTTGGTTAATGATTTCCACATGTTCTGTGACAGCACCTAATTCTGGGTTTTTAGCTTCGCCTTTTTCAGAAATCGTAATTTCAGAGTGAATGGTATCGCCAATGTGAACAGGTTTTACAAAACGCATTCTGTCGTAACCTCTTGAAAAAGCTTCTGGATTTATTTCTGATGCCGTTAAACCGATTCCGATGCTGAAAACCATGGTTCCGTGTGCGATTCTTTGTCCGAAAGGTTGAGTTTTACACCATTCTTCGTCCATGTGGTGCGGAAAGAAATCTCCCGTATGTCCGGCATGAACTACAAAATCAGTTTCTGTGATTGTTCTTCCGACAGTTACTCGTTTATCGTAGATGGTGTAATCTTCGAAAAAAGTCGATTTAAAATACATAATTGAATTACTTTTTATTCGTCAGCTCTCTCAAATAAATGTAAAAATACGTTTGTTTTGAAGAGGACTAAATTTTTGTTTTTTTTTGGTTTTGAAATATAGTGTTTTAATTACACTTCATCAAAAGAAATTCCGCCATTTTTACTGCTGATGTAGCAAGCCTCCACAACTTTCATTGTGCCAAGAACATCTTGAACGCTTGCAGATAATATCGAGTCAGAACCTTCTTTAAAACGCATCAGATTAGACATTGCACCAATAAAAGCTTCTGGAAACCACGAACCTTCAAGTTTAACTTCTGTCCATTCATACTCCGTTTCACCTTCTTTTTTAGGCAAAGCATATTCAAAAACGTCAGGAAGACCGTCAGGATAGTTCATTAATAAGCCCATTTTTGCTTTAATGGCGCCTTTTGTTCCTTCCCATTTGATGTAACTTTCTTCGTGTTTTGGACCAAAATGATGATCGTGATTGGTGTTGATCACCACATGCATATCTTCGCCATAATCTAAAATAATCGTAGATCGGCAAGAAGACAATTTTTTAAGCGGATGTTTTGCTGTTTTCGCCATTACACTTTTTGGATTTCCTAGGAAAGAACGAATGCAATCAATGTAATGAACGCTATGAAAAAGAATCTCCAATCTTGGATGTTCTTTAATTAAAGGAAATAATTCCCAAGGCGTATTGACTGTCACTTTAAATTCAAAATCATATAACTGACCCAAAATTCCTTCGTTGATTAAATAACGTGCGGCACTTACAAACGAAGCAAATCGCAATTGAAAGTTAATCGCTGCAACTAGATTTTTTCTTTCGCAAACCGCTACAATTTCACGTGCCTGAGATAAATCATTCCCCATTGGTTTCTGAATCAAAACGGCAGCTCCGTCAGGCAATTGCTCTAAAATTTCGATGTATTGATCAGGTAAAACCGTAATATCATAAACGGCATTTGAAGGCGCATTTTTAACAGCATCGGCAACACTTTCAAAAACATGATCGATTTTGAATTCTTTTTGTAAATCGTATGCTTTTGAAATCGTTCTATTCGTAATACCAAAAACTTTAAAACCAGCCATTTCATAAGCAGGAAGATGCGCATCTTTTACGATTCCGCTTGCGCCGATGATGATGATAGGCTGTTCTGTTTCGGGTAGTAAAGGTTTATATGGAATATTCATATCTATTCTATTTTTTGAATATTAATTTGTGTTTCTTCTAATAATTGTGCCGAAGGAATATCGCTATTGATCGCTTTTAAAACCATATGATCTATAAATTCGCAAACTTTTGGCCAAATTGGAGTTTGTGGCAATGTCAAAGCATTTTCGTGCAGCATTTCCAATTTATGATAAAACGGAATCAAAGTATTGATTTCTTCATCTTTCCAAGTTGATTTTCTGCAGCCAATTCCGCCTTCTTTCGTCAACAATTTGTCGCTTTCAGCACTTGTTGCAAAACGTAGAAAATCGTAAGCTAGTTTTTTATGTTTACTTCCCGAACCAATTGTATACAACCAATACACATTCAAAGAAGCCGTTTTATGATCTGGATCGGATGGGAGGGAAGTAATGTCGATTTTGCCTTTTACTTTCGATTCTTCAATCACTTCAGCCATTGAAGCAAAACCGAACCAATTGATCGCCATTGCCGCTTGCCCTTCGGCGAAAGCCAAACCAGCTTCAACCGAACCAAATTCTCTAGATTTTGGATGAACAGCGTTTTTATCATTCACTATTTTTCTATAAAAATCTAAAGCTTGAATTCCAGCTTCACTATAAATAGAAATTTGATTTTTATTATTGATTAAAGAACCTCCGCGTGTCCACAATTGGAGACAGAAGTCAAAAACCATATTGTGTCCGTCTGGGTAATTCGCAAAAATAGTTCCGTATAGATTTTCCTCTGGTCGATTGAAAAAAGTGGCGATTTCAGTGAATTCTTGCCAAGTTTTTGGCGTAGAAAGTTCGTAACCAAATTGTTTTTTGAAATTTTCTTTTTCGATTTCGTTTTCGAATAAATCTTTTCTGTAAATCAGACATTCAGGCCCGTCGTGAAAAGGAAGTCCGTACGTTCCATTATCCAGTTTTTGCAAATGCAAAAGCGATTTATGCCATCCATACGGATAATTTTCTGGCGGATTTTCTGCTATAAAAGGATATAAATCTTGAACCGCTTTTTCGTGTACAGCATCAAAAATCCAATCGGTGTTGATGTGTGCAATATCCCATTTTCCTTCTTTTAAGCCTTTTTTAGAAATCGTAGTTTCGTATAATTCATGAAGTTCCATCGGAATCATTTCGGCTTCAACTTGAATATTATTTTCAATACAGAAAGCATCCCACAGCTTTTGCAATGTACTTTCGAAAGGATCGAATTTTCGAACAGCGATTCTAATTTTGTCCATATTTAGCAGTCTATAAATTCTTTAATAATACGTTCATTATCCTGACCTAATTTTGGTGAACCTTTTCCAGAGGTCAAATATTCGCCGTCAATTTTTATCGGGCAGCGCGTTGTTTTATAACTGTAGCCATCAAGCATTTCTACTTGTTGGGTGAAATTCAAAACTTTAAATCCATCTTCTGCAAAAAGCTGCTGATAGTTTAAAACTCCTGCACACCAAATATCTGCGGGTTCTAAAATATCCAACCAGAATTGGGTTTCCTGCGTTTGCAAATGATCTGCCAAGATGTTTTTAATCTCGTCTCTAAGCGTAAATTTATTCTCAGGAAACTGCAATAAAGCATCACATTTCAGCAAAGAAGCCAAAACGGGAATTGATCCCATAGCTAAAGCTAAATAGCCATTTTGGGTTTTGTAAATTCCATATGGCGCACCCAAATAAGCGTGTGCGTTGTTAGTTTTCGTTCGAACAGGCAATTCGCCACCATCATTGAAAAATGTAGTAATGGTTTCAAACTGAAAATCAAATGCCGATTCCAGCATGCTGACCTGAATTTGTGCTCCAATATTATGAGTTGCTTTTCTGTATAAAGCGGTTAAAATTCCTTGTGCTAAATGTGCTCCAGCAAGCATGTCTACAATTGACAATCCCATCGGAACTGGACCGTCTTCCTGATTTCCGCTTAGCCAAGTTAAAGCCGTTAAAGATTGCAAAAGCAGATCCTGGCCTGGTAAATCTTTCAAATCTGGATGTTCTCCAAAACCTGAAATCGATCCGTAAATCACATTCGGATTGATGTTTTTGACATCTTCATAACTTAAACCAATGCGCTCCATAACTCCAGGTCTGAAATTATGCATGACAACATCAGCTTTTGCTAATAATTTTTTTAGTTTTTGAAGCTCTTCTGGCTGTTTAAAATCAATCGCAAAAGATTCTTTGTTTCTGTTGATGGTATGAAAAACAGACGATTCGCCGTTCATAATCAAATCAGAAGTATATAAGGTTCGGCAGATATCTCCCGTTCCCGGTTTTTCAATTTTTATCACGCGCGCACCCAAATCGGCCAATCGTAAACTGGCTGAAGGTCCCGAAAGAAACTGACTGAAATCTACAATTAAATAATCTTCTAATGGTTTCATTTTTTCTGTTTAACCGTTTTTATGGTTTATTTATTGAATCGTTTTCATTCAGCAATAAAAATCTATTTTGATCTGCTCAGATCTTTTTAAATCTGCGTGAAATACTTTTTTGCGAATAGATTTTTTTCACGCAGATTTACACAGATTAAAGCAGATTAGACAGATTTAAATCTAAGCTGATGAATAATAAATTTTAACTTATTACTGAATAAACTCTTTATGTATCGCTAAATTATCCTGACCTACTTTTGGCGCTGCTTTTTCACTAAGCAAAATTTCGCCATCTAACTGAATCGGACTTCTAGTGGTAACCAAAGTTTCTCCTTCGAAATTTTTTACAGTTTGTTTCAACTGTAATTCGTTTACAAAAGGCTGATTGTCCAACTCTTCATAATTGAAAACTTTTCCGCACCAAATGCCTTCTTTCTGCAAGATTTCAATCCAATAATCAGATTTTTGGGTTTTAATTCTTTCGCTCAAAATCGTTCTGATTTCGTCTCGTTTTTCGAACCACAAATGTTTATCCGCGAAAGCGTTTAAATCCAATCCTAATGCTTTTCCGATGAAAATCAAATCCCCCATGGCAAGAGATAAATAACCGTCTTGCGTTTGGTAAACTCCGTAAGGAGCGCTTAAAAAAGCATGCGCACTTCCTTTAATATCACCACGTTCAGGCAATTGACCGCCATCGTTTAAGAAAGAAGTAATCGCTTCAAATTGAACATCCAAAATCGATTCTAACAAACTCACTTCAACCAAAACTCCTTTTTTAGTTTTGGCTCTTTTTAAAAGTGCGGCTAAAATTCCTTGTACAAAATGATTCCCGCACATTAAATCGGCAACTGCCAACCCAAACGGAACTGGACCTTGACTTTTGCGTCCGCTTAACCAACTTAAGCCAGAAAGCGATTGTAACAATAAATCTTGTCCTGGTTTTTTAGCCCATGGACCTTCATTTCCGTAACCTGTAATAGTTCCGTAAATAATTTGAGGATTTATAGAAAGTGTATTTTCAAAATCTAAACCGATTTTCTCCATTACACCAGGTCTGAAATTATGCGTCATAATATCAGCCTTTTCGATTAGTTTTTTAATCAAAACTAAATCATCTGGATTTTTTAAATCAGCCGCAAAAGATTCTTTGTTTCTATTAATTGTATGAAAAAGCAAACTGCTGTCGTCTACAAATAAATCTTTGATACTTAATTGTCTGCAAGCTTCACCTTTAACAGGACGTTCGATTTTAATCACGCGTGCGCCTAAATCGGCTAGTTTTAAACCAGCTGAAGGTCCTGCCAAAAACTGGCAGAATTCCAGAACAACTAATCCTTCTAAAGGTCTCATATCGACTGAATTTTTAGAGATTCTGCGTAAAGCCCATTCATTTCTTCTAATACTTTCAATTCGTCTCCGCCATTCATCAAATAATTGCGAACCACATCTCCCGCATGATCTTGGAAATACATGTGACCATAATATCTCGGACGAAGGAAAGCGCGCTCTAAAGCAGGTAATGTATTTTTGAAATAATCATGCGTTACACCATTAATTCTCTCGCTTTTCCAAGCTTGCAAATGTCCTGGCTGACCGCCATTATCGGTATAAATATTTTGCTGTACTTGTGATGAACACGTAAACTCAGCATATTTTATTGCCGTTTCAATATGTTCACTGAAGGAAGAAACAGCCAATCCTGTTCCGCCCAAAGAAGAAATCATTGGGTTGTCGTTCAAACGCACTAAATCATAAAAATGTAAAAGTTTATTGCTGTAACCACTTCTAGAATAATTAGAATATCCGTAAGCAAAAGGGCAGTAGGCAATTTTGTCAGAATTTACCATTGCTTCATAAACCTGAATTGGGTTTCTATTAAAGTTTTCTGGATCAATTAATTGCGCCAATTCTCTAAACATCTGAAGCGCTTTTTTTCCTGTACTTTCAGAAATTACTTTTTCTTCAGAAAGAAAAGGAGCTTCTCCTAAACTGCAGCAAAACATATAAAAACTCATTAAAACATCTACTGGAATTCCGGCGAAAGCCACCAAACCTTTTTTCGCTAAGGCTAATAAATCATCGTAGGTTTTAGGAATTTCTAAGTTATTTTTTTCTAAAACATCCAAGCGGGCAGAAGCAACCGGAGTTGCCGCATCGATAGGAAGCGCCCATAATTTGTTGTGAAAAACATAACTTCCGTATGATTTTCCAACGGTATTAATTTCTTGATCTTTAATATATTCTTTTGATAAATAATCAGATAAAGGAAGAATTGCTTTTGTCTGCGCTCCAAAACCAGTCCAAGGATGATCGATTACCAATAAATCAAATCTTTTGGCTAAGTCTTCAATCGAAGCATCGGCAAATTCTTGTAAACTTCTCTTTTCCCAAGAAATTTCAACTTCTGGATGTAGTTCTGTAAAACGCTGAGATGTAGCAACCATTGGAAGCAAACCTCTTGTGTGGTTCCAAGTTATGCCTTTTAATTTTATCATTTTATATAGTAATTTTGGGTAGTGAAATCGATTGAAATAATAAATGTAAAAAATACAATTACAAAAGTAGGAATAAGATTCAAATGCGCAAGAAATACAAACTTTATTCAAGAATCTTTTTGCATAAATTGGCATTTAATGATATTATTTTTACAAACCATCTAAAAAATGTTATAAAAATTTAAAGTTTGACCACTTTTAGATGAGGAAAATAAAATATATCTCGGATATTAATTTTTAAAAAGTATTTTTGTAATTGTATTTTTTACATTTATTATTTTTGATTTACTTTTTTGAGAAATTATGAATTTATAAATGCTGGAATATTGTAGAAGCAACCAATGTTGATGAAGTTCATTCATCAGAAAAAAATAAACTAATAATAAAAATATACGATTATGAAATTAATACGTTTTGGAGAAATCGGAAAAGAAAAACCAGGTGTTATAATTGGAGAAAAAAGATATGATGTTTCTTCAATTGTAACTGATTTCAATGAGAATTTCTTCGAAGAAAATGGATTAGAAAAATTACAAAAAGCATTAGAGAGCAATCCGACTTTACCAGAAGTTGATGCTTCGGTACGTTTGGGTTCGCCTGTGGCAAGACCTTCAAAAATTATCTGCATTGGTTTAAATTATGTTGATCATTGTAAAGAAACAAACGCTCCGATTCCGACAGAACCTATTATCTTTTTTAAATCTACAACCTCATTGTGCGGTCCAGACGACGATTTGATTATTCCAAAAAACAGTGAAAAAACAGATTGGGAAGTTGAATTGGCTTTCATCGTAGGAAAAAAAGCGAGTTATGTGGAAGAAGCTGAAGCTTTAGACTATGTCGCAGGATATGCTTTATTGAATGATTATAGCGAAAGAGCTTTTCAGTTGGAGCGTGGCGGACAATGGGCAAAAGGAAAAGGAAGCGATACTTTTGCGCCTCTTGGACCATTTTTGGCGACTAAAGATGAAATCGCAGATGTTGACAATTTAAAAATGTGGCTGACTGTAAACGGTAAAAAATACCAGGACAGTAACACGCTAAATTTAGTTTTCAAAATTCCATATTTGGTGCATTATTTAAGTCAGTTTATGACTTTGCTTCCTGGCGATATTATCAGCACAGGAACACCTCCAGGAGTTGGTTTAGGAATTAAACCAGATCCGATTTACATTAAAGCGGGAGATGTGGTAGAATTAGGAATTGAAGGTTTGGGAACAAGCAAACAGAAAGCTGTAGCGTATCAAAAATAAAAATTAAGAAAGTATAAAATGAAATATATTGTTTGCGAAAAACCGCAGGAATTTCTATTAAAAGAAACGAATATTCCAGAACCAAAAGAAGGTGAAGTTTTATTGAAAATTAAAAGAATCGGGATCTGCGGAACTGATATTCATGCTTTTGGCGGAACTCAGCCTTATTTTGAATATCCTAGAATTTTAGGTCACGAATTGGCTGCCGAATATGTAAAAGGAAATGCTGAAGGTTTTAAACCTGGAGATAAAGTAACTTTTATTCCGTATTTCAATTGCGGAAAATGTGTTGCGTGTAGAAATGGTTTGACAAACTGTTGTGTAAATATTAAAGTTTTCGGCGTTCATATTGATGGTGGAATGGCTGAATATGTTTCAATTCCAGAACAATATTTGCTTCACGGTCAAGGTTTAGATTATGATGAATTGGCTTTGGTTGAACCTTTGGCAATTGCAGCGCACGGCGTTAGAAGAGCGTCTGTAAAAGCTACAGATACGGTTTTGGTAATGGGTGCAGGACCAATCGGAATTGGTTTGATTCAGTTTGCTAAAATCGCTGGTGCAAAAGTTATTGTAATGGATATCAACGATTACAGATTGAATTTCTGTAAAGAGCAATTGCAAGCAGACGAAACGATTAATCCTTTAAATGATGACGTCGCTGCAAAATTGGCTGAATTGACAAACGGTGATATGGCAAATGTGGTAATTGATGCAACTGGAAATCAGAAAGTAATGAACAGCGCTTTCAATTATATTTCGCATGGCGGAAGATTCGTTTTGGTCGGACTTCAAAAAGGGGAACTAAGTTTTAGTCATCCTGATTTCCACAAAAGAGAGTCAACTTTAATGAGCAGTAGAAATGCAACTATCGAAGATTTCGAATACGTAATGAAATGTTTGAAAGAAGGAAAAATCGATCCGAAAAAATACATTACGCATAGAACGAGTTTCTCTGAAATGATTAATGATTTCAAAAATCTAATTGATCCTAAAAATAATGTGATCAAGGCGTTGATTGAAATAGAATAATTTTTTTTAACACATAGAAGCATAGAATTTTTTGTTTTGCGAAAGAGAATGGAAAGAAACTAGTTTCTAACACATAGTTATATGTGAATGGAAATTAGTGAAACGCCTTTTTAGATTCCTATAAACTATGTTTCTATGTGTTTAAATTATTTCAAACTTTAATAAAAAAAGAATGGATTTAAACTTAAAAAATAAAATTGTTGTCGTTTCTGGTTCGGCTGGAAAAGAAGGCAGTATAGGAGAAACAATCATTAACAGATTGGCTGATGAAGGCGCGATTCCGGTTTTGATTGACAGAAACGCAAGAGGTTTCGAATACGTAGAAAGACTTCAAACAAGAGGGGTGAATTCTTTATTTGTGCAAGCCGATGTGACTGATCCTGTTGCCATAGAAAATGCTGTAAAAGTAATCGGAGCAAAATACGGCAGAATCGACGCGATAATCAATAATGTAGGTGTGAATGACGGAGCAGGATTAGATTCTAGCTACGAAGATTTTATGAATTCATTGAAATTGAATGTGGCAAGTTATTTTCTTTTGGCTAAATATTCACTTCCATATTTAAAAGAATCAAAAGGGAATATTTTAAATATTGGTTCAAAAGTCGCTTTAACTGGACAAGGTGGAACTTCGGGTTACGCTGCTGCGAAAGGTGGAGTTTTGGGCTTGACAAGAGAATGGGCAGTCGATTTGATTCAGTTTGGAATTCGTTCTAACGCGATTATCATTGCAGAAAGTTATACGCCAGCTTACGAAGATTGGATTAAAACATTGCCAGATGGCGAAACGGTTTTGAATAAAATCAACAAAAGTATTCCGCTAGAAAGCAGAATGACGAAAACAGAAGAAATTGCAGATACAGCGCTTTTCATCATTTCAGAAAAATCATCGCATACTACAGGACAATTTGTTTTTGTGGATGGAGGTTACGTACATTTAGACCGCGCATTAATCAGCGATGTTAACTAAGAAATTATGAGTAAAAGAATTGATTCCCATCAGCATTTTTGGAAGTTTGATCCCGTTAGAGACAGTTGGATTGATGAAACGATGAAAAATATTCAGAGAGATTTTCTTCCTGAAGATTTACAGCCAATATTAAAAGAAAATCAGTTTGAAGGTTGTGTTGCAGTTCAAGCAAGCCAGACTGAAGAAGAAACTCATTTTTTATTGGATTTAGCTTCAAAAAATGATTTCATAAAAGGTGTTGTCGGCTGGATAGATTTGAGAAATGAAAATATCGAAGAACGTTTACAATTCTTTTCGAACGAAGAAAAACTGAAAGGTTTTAGACATGTTGTTCAAGGCGAACCAGATGATTTTATGTTTGGAGCGGAATTCAGAAACGGAATCCAAGCATTAAAATCATTCGATTATACGTATGATATTTTAATTTTCGAACGTCAATTGCCAGCTGCAATCAGTTTGGTAAAAGACTTTTCAAATCAGCGATTTGTAATTGATCATATCGCAAAACCAGATATCAAATCAGGAAGCATTGATTCTTGGAAAAAGGGTATCGAAGAAATCGCTAAATACGACAACGTTTACTGCAAAATCTCAGGAATGGTTACAGAAGCCGACTGGAAAAATTGGAAATCAGAAGATTTAAAACCATATTTAGATGTAATCTTTGAAAACTTCTCTATCGATAAATTAATGTACGGATCGGATTGGCCTGTTTTAAACGTTGCTTCTGATTATAATGAAGTGGTAAAAACTTTAGAAGATTATATTGCTAAATTTTCAATTGAAGATCAGAATAAGATTTGGTTTGAGAATGCTGAAACATTTTATAAAATATAATTTTTTTGAACCATATAAGTGATATAAGTTCAATTTAGCTGGTTCTTAATTATTTCTCGTAAAGACGCCAAGTTGCAAAGTTTTATTTTCTAAGCGACTTGGCGTCTTTGCGAGATTTTTTGCATTTAATTTTAAATGAACTTATATCACTTATATCGTTCAAAAATTAAAACTTAACTGCTTTCTTAGGAACATCTTTTCCGATTGTAGTAGTTTTCGATAAACCACTCAAATCGATATTTTTAGTTGCTTGACCATCAATAGTAATAGTGTTTGATGAACTAGTATTAAATTCTACATTCTTCAAAGAAAGGTTTTGAACATTGTACACCTCAAAGGCATTTTTAGATTCGATATCTAATTTTATATTGTTGATTTTAATTCCGTTTGCATCAATTATAGAAAAGCCTTTTTGTGCTTTTGCGATCAAGTTTGAAATCTCAATATTTTCCAAATTCATTTCAGGAAGACCTTGTAAAAACACTGCTTGTTGAGCGCCTCTAATCGTAATGTTTTTGATTGAAATGTTTTTAAATTGAGGTGTTTCTTCGTTTACAGGAACCAATTTTGTAGTTACCGTATTTCCTCCTTCAGCTAAGGTTTCAGCAATTGATTTTCCTCCATAATACAAATCAAAAGAAATCGCTTGAGACGGAATATCAGTCATAAAAACATCAGAAATAAAGATGTTTTCTACAACACCGCCGCGTCCGCGTGTGCTTTTGAAACGCAGTCCGACATCTGTTCCCATAAAAGTACAGTTTGAAACGTGCAGATTTTTTACACCTCCAGACATTTCGCTTCCAACTGTAACACCTCCGTGACCGTGATAAACAATATTGTTTTTTACGATGATATTTTCGCAAGGAACACCTCTGTCGCGTCCGTCTTTGTCTTTTCCAGATTTAATACAAATTGCATCGTCGCCGACATCAAAACTTGAATTTTCAATGATTACGTTTTTACAAGATTCAACATCCAATCCATCACCGTTTTGAGAAAACCATGGATTTCTAACTGTTACATTTCTCACAATTAAATCTTCAATTAATAAAGGATGAATATTCCAAGCTGGAGAATTTTGAAAAACTGGTCCGTCAAACATAACTCTTTTACTGTTTTGAATGCTCACTAAAACCGGACGAAGAAAATCGTGAATCGCTTCAAAATCTTCTTTAGTTTTCAAGTCAGGACGAACGTTTTGATCCGCGCCTTTTGCACCTTTCAAATATTGTTCAGAAGGATACCAGCTGTCTTTCTTTTCGTTTAAAACTCCGCCAGAAGCTACAAATTTCTTCCATTGCTCGTCTGTCAATTTGCTCTTTTTAACTTGTCTCCAAGCTTCGCCAGAACCATCCCAAACGCCGTTTCCAGTAAAAGCTACGTTTTCAAGGTTTTTACCATAAATAGGAGAGATGCAACGCCAAGTATTTAAACCTTCAAAACTAGTTTCGATAATTGGATATAAAGTTTTGTCTGTAGAAAATTTGATTAAAGCACCTGTTTCTGCGTGAAGTTCGATATTGCTTTTCAAAATGACCGGACCCGTAAGCCAAATTCCTGGTGGAATAATTAGTTTTCCTCCTCCTTTTTTAGAAAGCGCCTCAATAGCATCTGCAAAAGCTTTTGTGTTTAAAACGTAACCGCCATTTACAGCCCCGAAATCTTTTAGATTTACTGAATTAGCTGGAATTACAGGCTCATTAACTTTTGGCATTTTGAATTCGACATTGGCATAAGTATCGTAAGATGTGCTTTGAGCATTTGCATTTTTAGATCCCAAACAAAGCATTATTGCCATTGCGAGAGAAAAAAGATTTAATCGGTTGGTTTTCATTGTTAGTAATTTTTTGGTGTTATTTTTATAGATGTGAAAAATTACTTCTCACATAAATAATAATATTTAAATGTAATCGATTACACAAATCTATTAAAAAAAGTTTAAAAAACAGAATTGTGGAGAAAGTTTTGAACCATATAAGTAATATAAGTTCATTTTAGTTGGTGGTGTTGCTCGCAAAGTCGCTAAGAAAACTTTTACGTCTTTGCAACTTCGCGAGATTATTAAAAAGCAAAACTTCAAATTAACTTATATTACTTATATGGTTCAAAAAAGACAACAGCAGGAGGGTACAGGATACATATAACTTTATGTTCAAGTAAATTGGACGAATTATTTGGTAAAAGTGTTAAAAATACATTTATTTGTAAATTATATATGCTTAAAATTGACTGCCTTATAATTTTTACCCAGAAAAAAAATCAAAATATTAAATAATGCGTTTAAATTCATTTACTAAAATCCTGAGCTTCTTTTTAATCCTCTGCATTTCGTTTTCTATGAGCGCGGCTGAAATTTGGGTTTCCCCGAAAGGGAGCGACAAAAATTCAGGGACAAAAGAAAGTCCGTTGGCAACTGTTCACATGGCAATGCGAAAAGCCAGAGAGCTTCGTCGTTTAAAAGATTCCTCTGTAAAAGACGGTATTCGTATCATTGTCATGAATGGAACATATTATTTAAATGAACCTTTATTCGTAAGACCTGAAGATTCTGGAACCGCTGAAAGTCCGACAACAATTGAAGCGGATGCAAATTCAAAACCAATAATTAGCGGTGGAATCGAAATCAAAAACTGGACAAAATCGACAACAGTTATCAACGGACTTAAAAAAGGTGCTGTTTGGGTGGCTGATGCTCCAAAAAAAGCGGGAACTCTTATCGATTACAGACAATTATGGGTAAATGGTAAAAAAGCTGTAAGAGCGAAAAATACTGCGGGAACAACAATGGAGCGTATTCTATCATGGAATCACGAAGAACAAACTTGTTGGATTCCGTTTAAAGATAAGTCAGTTAAATACGAACCTGGAATGGAAATGTTTATTGTGCAATGGTGGTCGAATGCCAACTTGCGTATAAAAAACATTGAAGTGCAAAAAGACAGTGCAAAACTTTCGTTTGAAGAACCAGAAAGTCGTATTCAAAGCGAGCACCCGTGGCCAGCACCGTGGATTTCTAAAAACAACGGAAATTCGGCTTACTTCTTAAACAATGCTTTTTCACTTTTAAACGAACCTGGAGAATGGTATTTAGATAAGAAAAATGCTAAAATCTATTATATTCCAAGAACTGGAGAAGAAATTAATTCGGTTACAGTTACAGCGCCAGTTTTAGAAAATTTGGTTGAAGTAAAAGGAACAATCGATTCTCCTGTGCATCATTTTAGATTTAAAGGAATTTCATTTCAATACAGCAACTGGCTTCGTCCTTCGCAGCAAGGTCACGTTCCGTTACAGTCAGGGTTGTATTTGTTAGACGCTTACAAATTGAAACAGCCTGGAACTCCAAATCAGGCGAATTTAGAAAATCAGGCTTGGGTTGGAAGACCTCGCGCAGCGGTTGAAGTCAATTATTCGAATAATATTCAGTTTGAATCTTGCCGTTTTGAGCATTTGGCTTCGACTGGTTTGGATTTAAATAAAGGAACGAATCACAATACGGTAAAAGGAAATTTATTTAAAGATATTGGCGGAAGTGCGATCAATGTTGGGATTTTCTCGGAGGAAGCTTTTGAAGCCCATTTGCCTTTAATCATAAAAGATGAAAGAGAAATGTGCTCTGATGAAGTTATTGCCGATAACTTAATTACAAACGTAACCAATGAAGATTGGGGAACTTTAGGAATCAGTGCAGGTTTCGTTAGAAATATTACGATTGAACACAACGAAATTTCAGATGTATCGTACTCTGGAATGGCAATGGGTTGGGGTTGGACACACACACCAAACGTGATGCAGAACAACAAAATTTTAGGAAATAAAATTCATCATTACGCCAAACATTTACATGATGTAGCGGGAATCTACACGCTTTCTGCACAGCCAGGAAGTCGAATTGAAGAAAATTATATTGACAAAGTTTACAACAGTCCGTATGCTCACGATCCGTTTTTGTGGTTGTATTTGTATACGGATGAAGGTTCTGAAGGTTTTACAATTAAAAACAACTGGATTGCCGAAAAGAAAATCTTAAAAAATCATAACGGTCCAAAAGGAAATATTTGGGAACATAATGATCCGTATGTAAGCACAAAAATTAAAGATGCTGCGGGAATTAGAGCGCCTTACAAAG
This sequence comes from Flavobacterium sp. B167r, assembly GCF_056824315.1. Taxonomy (NCBI): domain Bacteria; kingdom Pseudomonadati; phylum Bacteroidota; class Flavobacteriia; order Flavobacteriales; family Flavobacteriaceae; genus Flavobacterium; species Flavobacterium sp. B167r. Next base: position 4,348,754 of record NZ_CP124859.1, on the reverse strand, counting down.
ATTTAGAAAAAGAAGTCGTAATCGACGAAAAATGGGGATTGCAGGAAATGCCAAAACCATACGCAATCGAATTGATTGGTTCTGATTTTGATATCGAAAAAATCAAATCGACTTTGACAGGTTTTAGAATTGTGGGTCAGGAATTGTACCAATGGAAAAATCATTTGGTGATTTACGGAAAAATGAATCAGCCAGAAAGAACAAAACGAAAACTAGCGGGAGCTTTTCCTTCTTTAGAAATTAAAATCTATGAAGATTTGGTTTACGATTTCCAAAACTTCGAAAGATGTAAAGATTCAAAACCAGCATCAGATTGGGAAAATGTAGTTTTAACAGCCAATCTTCCTGCCGATGAAAAACTACAGAAAGAATATGTAGAGTATCATAAAACGCAATTCGAGAAATGGCCAGAAGTAGCAAAAGGTTTCTGTAATGCCGATTTCCAGCAATTACAGGTTTTCAAAAAAGACAGACAATTAATCTTGGTAATCAGTATTCCGAAAGGTGAAAATTTGGATAAATTAAATCCGAAAACAACACAAAATAATCCTCGCGTAGACGATTGGAATACTTTAATGAAAAAATACCAAAGCGGAATCGATGGCACAAAACCAGACGAAACTTGGATTTTCTTGAATAAAGTGAATGTAGAGGAGAAGAAATAAAAGAGGAAAGAAGCAAGAAGAAAGATCGTAGTGGAGATTCAAGAAAAAAGAAAATCTGCTGGATCTGCTTAATCTGCGTGAAAAATAAAACTAACCTCAAAGAAGATTTCGAAAAAATCTAAAATCTAAAATCAACAATCTAAAATAACCACAACCAATGTTAAAAATAGCCATTCTGGGACTTGGAGAAGGACGAAGCACAATGTCGGCGGCTTTAGAAAGTTCAAAATTAGAACTTGTAAAAGTGTGTGACAGAAGTGAAGAAATCTGCAAGCTGAGAGCAAAAGAATTTGATTTTCATTCCTACACAACCAATTATGATGATTTGTTAAACGATGAATCGATTGATATTATCGCGATTTATACGCCCGATCATTTGCACGCACAACACGTAAAACAAGCGTTATTAAGTGGAAAACATGTAGTTTGTACAAAACCGTTTATCGATGATCTTTCGGATGCAAAAGAACTTTTAGAATTAAGTAAATCAACAGGAAAAAAGGTTTTCATTGGACAAAGTTCGCGTTTCTTCGAACCAGCCAAAAGACAAAGAGCCGATTACGAAGCAGGATTAATTGGTGATTTAATCACCATTGAAGCACAATATCACGCTGATCATAGATGGTTTTTAAAGAAAGAATGGTCTTTATTACAGTCGTTTAAATGGCTTTATGGAGGTTTGAGTCATCCTGTAGATTTCATCAGATGGTATTTGCCAAACATTCAAGAAGTAATGGGCTACGGAATGATTAGCGCTAACGGACAATCGGCAGGATTGAAAAATGAAGATACGATGCACTTTATTTTCAAAGCGACTGACGGCAGAATTGCACGTGTAAGCGGTGTTTATACGTCACCAACTCAGCCTGCGCAACGTGACAGCGGAATGAGTACCATTTTGAGAGCAACAGAAGGCGCAAGCCAAGCCGATTATCACGAATTGCGTTATGCAGTTACGGATAAAACAGGCGAAGAAAAGGTAGTTACTTGGGGCGACAGCACTTTAAAATATTATTTCCGTTTTGAAGGACAAAGCCATCATGGCGGAGAATATCAGAACTATTTAGAATATTTTGTAGATAGTATCGAACAGAATTTCGAAGCGTATCCAAACATGGAAGAAGGAATTGGAACCGTAGCTTTATTGCAAGCAATGGACAAATCGCTACAAACTGGAATGCCGGTTAAAATTGCCGATATTCTTAACGAATACGGGCTATGAACAGTATCTACAATAAATTAACGACACTAGATTTTGTAATTGTTGCCATTTATTTGGTCGCTTTATTAGTGATTGGTTTTGTGGTAAGTGCCAAACAAAGAAAGAAAAATGAAACGCTTTTCTTGGCCGGAAATTCATTAAATTGGTACAGCATCGGGTTTAATATGTGGGGAACCAATGTTGGTCCGTCGTCTTTATTAGCTTTTGCGAGTATTGGTTACGCAACGGGAATTGTAGCAGGAAATTTTGAATGGTATGCCTTTGTTTTTTTACTGCTGTTGGCGATGGTTTTTGCACCGCGTTATATTGCAAGTAAAGTAAGCACAATGCCCGAATATATGGGAAAACGCTACGGGGACAGCACTCAGAATATTTTAGCTTGGTACGCTTTGGTTAAAATTCTGGTAAGCTGGTTGTCTTTAGGATTGTTCAGTGGAGGCGTTTTAGTGCGTCAGATTTTGGGAATTCCGATGTGGCAGAGCGTTACTGTTTTAGTGATTTTCTCTGGAATTTTCACTTTTGCAGGAGGACTAAAAGCGATTGCTAAAGTCAACGTTTTTCAGATGATTTTATTAATTATAGTTTCATTGACGCTTTCATATTTAGGATTGCAAAAATTGGGAGGCATTGATGTTTTAATTGCTAAAACACCCTCTAATTTTTGGAATTTAGTTCGCCCTTCTGACGATGCTCATTATCCGTGGCCAGCTATTTTATTAGGTTATCCAGTTGCTGCAGTTGCTTTTTTCTGTACCGATCAATCGATGGTGCAGAGTGTTTTGGGAGCAAAAAACTTAGAACAAGGACAGCTTGGCGTAAACTTTATTGGATGGCTGAAAGTAATGGCGCTTCCGTTATTTATTTTACCTGGAATTTTGTGCTACGCTTTATATCCAGAATTAGGAAGCAACTCCGATTTGGCTTATATGACAATGGTTACCAATCTTTTTCCAAGCGGAATGAACGGTTTGGTAATCTGTGTAATGATTGCGGTTTTGGTAGGAACAATTGGTTCTTCGCTGAATGCTTTGAGCACCGTTTTTACTAATGATATTTATGTAAAGAAAATCAACCCGACTGCGACGATTAAAGATCAAATTAGAATTGGTCGTTTAACGATTGCGGCAGGATGTGTATTTGCGATTCTGATTGCCATTGCGATTGACAATATCAAAGGACAGAATTTATTCAACATTTTTCAAGCGGTTTTAGGTTTCTTGGCGCCTTCGTTATCTGTGGTTTTCCTTTTGAGTGTTTTCTGGAAACGCACCACTAAAAAAGCCGTAAACGCAACGCTTTCTTGGGGTTCTGCTTTTAGTTTATTTGTTGGGGTTTTATATTTATGGATTTTCCCAGCCGATAAATACCCAGTTTGGCCTCACTTTTTATTGATTTCGTTTTACATTTTTGCGGTGCTTTTAATTGCTGCAGTTCTAATTTCGTTAACCGATAAAAATCCTGAGGTTAATGTTTCAGATGAAACTGATATTCCTAAAACTAGTAAGAAAGTGAAGTTGTTGTTTGGGTTGTTGGGATTGGTAATTTTGGCTTTGTATTTGGTTTTTAATGGGAATTAAATAATTTGATATATATTATAAAAAGCGCTTTCTTATGGAAAGCGTTTTTTATTTCTATAAAATGAAGAATAGTGAAAATGGGTGTAAATACTTATGAATTTGCGAAGAATAAATACTAGGTTTGTTTATATAAGATATTCAGATTGATTTAATCTGATATTTGAGTTAATTTTTATATAAGGTTTTTTAAAATAAATTATGGCAAAAATTTATCCGTCTTATGAAATGATAAAATCAATGAAAGTTCAACCTACTATGGGAGAACTTAGGCTTTTAGATTTTCTTATTGAGACATTAGATGATGAATATGAAATTTTCTTTCAGCCATTTTTGAATGGAGATTGTCCGGATGTAATTTTAATGCGAAAAGGAGGGGGTGTTTTGATTATAGAGGTAAAAGATTGGAAACTTGAAAGTTATCATCTAGACCAAAAAAAAAGATGGTTTGTTAATTATAATAATGCATTAATAAAATCACCTATTTATCAAGTAATGCAATATAAAGAGAATATTTATAATTTGCATATCGAGAATTTATTAGAACTTCGTTTAAAAGATTATAGATATTGGTTTGTAGTTAATTGCGCTTTATTTTTCTACAATGAAACTAGAGATGAAATTTTTGATTTTCTATTTACTCCGTTTGATAGTAAGTATGAGTCTTTAACTCTTGGAAACCCTAAAGATGAAGAATTTGATTATTTAGAAAAATCTAGGAATAATTATGCAACTTTCATTAAAAAAAATGTAGAAATTATTGGGCGAGACACTTTAAATAAAAAGGATTTTGAAGATATATTAGATAGGACATGGATAAGTAAAAAATCTCATTACTTTAAAGATGATTTGTATGAAAGTTTTAGTAGATATTTGATTCCGTCTTTTCATTCTTTTGAAGATGGTAAGAACTTTAACTATACAAAAAAACAAGAGCAATTTTTTGAAAGTAAGGAAGGTGAACAAAAAATTAGAGGAATCGTAGGAGCGGGTAAAACATTAGTATTGGCCAAAAGGGCAGTTAACGCGCACAAAAGAACAAATGATAAAGTTCTTATCTTAACATATAATATTTCATTAAAAAATTATATTCATGATAAAATTAGTAACGTGAGGGAAGATTTTATATGGAATAATTTTCATATTGTAAATTATCATGATTTTTTTAATTCGGTATTGAATAATCTAGGGATTCAATTTGATATTCCAGATAATTTTGACAATTTTGATAGTAATCAAAAGGAGAGGTTTTTTAATGATAATTATTATGGAAATATTGGATTATTTGAATCACACAAAAATGAAATCCAAAAATATTCTACTATAATGATTGATGAAGTTCAAGATTTTAAAACAGTCTGGCTTCGCCAATTGAAAAAATATTTTTTGAGTGATAACGGAGAGTTTGTAGTTTTTGGTGATAGTAAACAAGATATTTACAACCGAGTTGGATTAGTTAACGACAAGAAAGAACTAATAATACCAGATAGTCCTGGTAGATGGGGAGAGTTAAATCAATCTTTTAGATTAACTCCATCAATTACTACGTTTGCATTATTATTTCAACAAAAATTTCTTGTGGACAGACATAATATCGATGTCTTTGAAAATTTGGTAAAACCGGAACTTTTTGATAGAGTTCATTATAAATATTTGAGTAATCTTGAATATTCAGAAATTGCAGATTTTATTATAAATTTTTCTAAGAAATACAATTCTCACCCTAACGATATATGTGTGCTTTCTTTATCCGTTGAAGTTATTAGAGAAATAGACTGTCTTTTTAGAAAAAAGACTAATGAAAAAACGTTTATTATGTCAGAGACATCGGAATATTATAATCATCTTTTTAAGTTAAATGGAAAGTCGAAAAAGCTAAAAGAAGAAGTAGACAGAATTAGAAAAAACAAAAAACTTCATTTTTGGATGAATTCTGGAATTACAAAGTTTTCCACTGTACATAGCTATAAAGGTTGGGAAATTAAAACTTTATTCTTGATTGTTCAGCCTGAAATATTAGAATCATCTTATAAGGAATTAATATATACAGGTTTTACAAGATGTATGAATAATTTAGTAATTATAAATATTAACGATTTAGAACTTGATGGATTTATGCGAAAAATTGATTTCGTTGATATTGAATAATTTTTTCCATTTAATATTTTACTAAATATTTTTGGTTTAGGGATTACTTTCCTGTCGAAACCAACAATTCCCGAATATCAACCTTCAAATATTTAGAAATCTCATAAAGCGTTTCAACAGAAGGTTGAATTTCATTTGTACACCAGCGAGAAACAGTGGTTTCTGTTTTTCCTAAATGACTTGCTAAATCTTTACCATTTCTATTTTTTTCTGCCAAAACAGATTTTATTCTATTCAAATTTACTTTTGACACATTGTTAGTTTATGAATTCTCCTGCAAATATCGCAAAAATTTAAAGACTTGAAAATCAAAGTTTAATAAATATAAATTTACATTTAGTGTAAATTTATTTTCTTTTAATGTTTGTTTATAGTAATTTTGTGTAAATTATTAATAAATATGAAGCAAGAAAATATAACTCAACAATCAGCAAAAAGACAATTAAAAATTCATAGAAAATACATTTCAAGATCGTATAGTCGTTATGTCATATTTCCTGAGATTCGTCTTTGCGGAAAATGGCTTCAGGAAATCGGTTTTAATTACGGGAATTTCGTAACGGTTGAGCAGGAGAAGAATAAAATTGTTATCACATTAAATAACGAATCAGAATAAATCATGCATTAAAACATAGCCCAAGGTTTCAACCTTGGGAAACGTATTATTGCGTATTTGCATTGCGTTCCCAAGGTTGAAACCTTGGGCTATGTTCTGAAAAGGATTATAAATAAAAAATACATAGTTCCAATCTAGAAAACTATGTGTTTTTTTATGAATTGCCTCCAGTTTCAACTGGAGGTATAAAGCAAGAATAGAAAAAGGCTTTGTATTAATCTATCATCCAGCTAAAGCTGGACGCAATTAAATTAATTATTTTATTAAAAAACTTTGCGCCTTAGCAACTTCGTGGCAAAACTTAAAAATTAAGATTTTTTTCTCCCTTCAATATTTGGTAAAAATCCAGTTATAATACCAATCAAAGGCAGGAATGCACAAATCTTAAATACATATTCTATACTCGTTGCATCGGCGATTTTTCCTAAAACAGCAGAACCTAATCCGCCCATTCCGAAAGCAAATCCGAAGAAAAGACCAGCTACTAAACCGACTTTTCCGGGCATTAATTCAGTTGCATACACCAAGATTGCAGAGAAAGCAGAAGAAATAATCAATCCAATAATTACAGATAAAGTTCCAACCCAGAATAAAGAAACGTAAGGTAACATTAAAGTAAATGGCGCAACTCCAAGAATAGAAACCCAGATTACATATTTTCTTCCTAAACGGTCACCAATTGGTCCACCAATTAAAGTTCCAGCCGCAACTGCTCCAGAAAACAAGAATAAATAGATTTGTGATTGTTGAACTGAAATATGGAATTTATCAATCAAAAAGAAAGTATAATAACTTGTAATACTGCTCATGTAGAAGAATTTAGAGAAAATTAGAATCAATAAAACCGCTAAAGAAACGATAACTCTATTTTTAGATAAATGATGCGTTTCAATCACATACGCCGATTTATTTGCATTTCTCTCAGACATATGATTGCTGTACCAAATTGCAATTTTATACAAAGCAAAAATTCCAATTAAAGCAATAATACAAAACCAAGCCACATAACTTTGTCCGTGCGGAATGATGATAAATGCCGCCAATAAAGGTCCGATGGCACTTCCAGCATTTCCTCCTAATTGAAAGATAGATTGCGCCAAACCTTTTTTACCGCCCGATGCCAAATGTGCTACACGAGAAGATTCTGGGTGAAAAATCGAAGAACCAATTCCGATTAAACTTACTGACATTAGCAAGAAAGTGAAGTTTGTAGCAATTGAAACTAAGAAAAGTCCAATCATTGTGAAACACATTCCGATAATTAACGAATAGGGTTTAGAATTTTTATCGGTATACATTCCCACAAAAGGCTGTAGAATTGAAGCTACGATTTGGTATGTAAAAGTGATGATTCCGATTTGAGTAAAGCTCAGTCCGAAATTGTCTTTGATAAGCGGGTAAATTGACGGAACAATTGCTTGTAAAAGGTCATTGATTAAATGCGAAAAGCTGATGATAAAAAGTATCGAATACGTCGTTTTTTTAATTACTTCTGGTTGTACTTTAACGGTTTCCATGAGTTATTTTTAGGTTAATGGTAATTTTAAAAATAGCAGCTGTCTAATTTTTTACAAAATTGAAATAAATTAGAATGTCAAAATTGCTATATTTGGACAATGAATAGTCAATATCGGACATATAGAATGGCAACGGATTTTGGATACAAAGTAGATTCCTCAATCCCAGTTGTCGGTTATACCGAAATGGTAACCAACGAAGAGTGTATTTCGCACTCCCATCCAAGAGGGCAATTAATCTATGCAACACGCGGCGTTATGAATGTTGTGGTAGGAAATAATATTTGGGTTGTGAATCCGCTTCAAGGCTTGTGGCTTCCGGGCGGAGTAGAGCATCAAGTTACTTTTCAGAAAGACGTAAATTATTACAGTGTTTTTATTGATCCATCTGCAATGAAAGGATTGCCAGAGAACAGTTTCTCGTTTGATATTCCGATGTTTTTAAAGCAATTGGTTTTCAAAATTATTTCTTTCGGAACAATCGGAAAATTAACAGATTCGCAACGACGAATTATTGATGTTTTTTTGGATGAATTGGCGTTAATTATGCCAAGTGCCACTTTTTTACCCACTACAAATGACGAAAGATTGCAAAAAGTGGTAGAACTTTTAATGAATGATGTTTCGAGTAAACAAACGATTGATTATTATGCTGAACTTTCATTTATGAGCAGCCGAACTTTGTCGCGTTTATTCATAAAAGAATTGGGAATGAACTTCAGCGATTGGCGTACCCGAATGAAATTATTGGAAGCGATTAAAAGATTAGGCGAAAAGCAATCCATAAAAGAAATCGCTCTAGATTTGGGTTACGAAACAGCTAGCGCTTTTATTTTTATGTTTAAGAAACATTTAGGTACAACACCTTCTAATTATATTTTAGAAGATGAAAATGAATCTGACAAGATGATTGCTTAGATTATAAATCCGTTTCATCTGGGTTCCATAAAAATTTCAACATCATTTTTTTTAATACTAAAAAAGTGATACCTCATAATTTTTCCCTTAAAAAATTATCAAAAAGTAATGTTTTTTATAAAATAGCAGGATAGTACAGGTTGTGAAATGTAAAGATAACACTTATCTTTAGCTCCAAAATACACTTACTATGCTAAACCGCTTTTCCATTTTCAAACTTTTATTGGTTCTTATTATTTTCTGTCCTTCCGATTCCTTGTTAGCTCAAGAGAAATCAAAAGAAGCGACATGGATTTGGTATCCAGGCGATTTCGAAGTTTGGTTAAGCAATAAAATGCAAGTAAGACGTACAGAACGCGAAGCCGTATTTCCACCGCTTTGGCAATATTACAGTCCGTATGCTTTGGTAACTTTTCAAACCGAAGTAGATATTCCAAAACCAGACGAAGTAAAAATATTTTCTGAAGGACCTTTTCAATTACTTTTAGATGGCGTCCAAATTTACGGACAGCCAAAATCAATAACAATTCCGGCCGGAAAACATAAAATTTCTTTTAAAGTTTACAATCAAGAAGTCTTGCCAGCAATTTATATTTCTGGTCAATATGTGAAATCTGATACTTCTTGGAAAGTAACCAACGAAGACAAACTTTGGATTGACGAAGCTGGAAAAGCACAGCAATCTGGTACGCCGTGGGTTCCTGTTGGTTCTTGGGATTTTAATTCGCCAGAAAACAAACCTTCAGAATTTAAACTTACAACCAAACCTTTAAGTGCTAAAAAAACAGAAAAAATAGCAGGTGGTGAATTAGTAGATTTTGGAAAAGAGACTTTTGGATATATTAAAATTCACGGTTTAAAAGGAAAAGGTAAAGTCTCACTTTATTATGGAGAATCTCGCGAAGAAGCTTTGGATTCTGCTAAATGCGAAACATTAGATCATTTATCTTTTGATGGAAAACAGCCAGAAACGTATACACACGATGGATCGAAAGCTTTTCGCTATGTTCAAGTACAAGCAGATGCTGGAGTAAAATACGATTCGATTTCGATGTTGTATGAATATCTGCCATTAGATTATCGCGGCGCATTCAAATCCTCGGATGAATTATTGAATAAAATTTGGGATGTGTCGGCTTACACGATGCATTTGACTTCCCGCGAATTTTTTATTGACGGAATCAAACGGGACCGTTGGGTTTGGTCTGGCGATGCGTATCAAAGTTATTTGATGAATTATTATTTATTTTTTGATTCGTCTTCTGTAGAACGAACAATGTCTGCGCTTCGCGGAAAAGATCCTGTAACGGCTCACGTAAATATTATTATGGATTATTCACTGTATTGGTTTGTAGGTGTTTACGATTACTACTTGCATACGGGAGATACGAAATTCATTAAAACATATTATCCAAGAATGAAATCACTGATGGATTTCTGTTTAGAAAGAAGAAACAAAAATGGATTCTTAGAACCATTAGAAGGCGACTGGGTTTTCATTGATTGGGCTGACGGATTGCCAAAAACAGGCGAAGTTAGTTTTGAGCAAATGCTTTTGGCAAGAAGTTTAGAAGCTATGGCCGTTAGTGCTGAAATTGCTGGTAAAAATGAAGATCAAAAACAATATCAAAAATTAGCTGCTGATTTAAAAACCAGCTTATTTGATGTTTTTTGGGATAAAAAAGAAAACGTGATGAAGCACCAGCGCATTGATGGTAAAATGCAAAATATTGTAACCAGATACGCTAATATGTTCGGTATTTTCTTCAATTATTTTACGGAAGAACAAAAACAAAGTGTAAAAAATAAAGTGTTACTGAATAAAGATGTTCTTCAAATTACAACTCCATACATGCGTTTTTACGAGTTGGAAGCTTTATGCGCAATGGACGAACAGAAATTTGTTTTAAATGAAATTCGCGATTATTGGGGCGGAATGTTAAATCTCGGAGCAACATCATTCTGGGAAAAATACGATCCAAAACAAAGCGGAAAAGATCATTTAGAAATGTATGGTCGTCCTTACGGAAAAAGCCTTTGCCACGCTTGGGGAGCAAGTCCGATTTATTTATTAGGGAAATATTACTTAGGGGTAAAACCAACCGCTCCAGGGTATTCAGAATATGAAATTAAACCAAATTTAGGAGGTTTGAAATGGATGGAAGGAAAAGTGCCAACTCCAAACGGAGAAGTTGCTGTGTATTGCAGTATCAAAGAAATTAAAGTAAAAGCAGGCGAAGGAGAAGGAAAATTAATTTTTAAAAGTGCAAGCAAACCAAAATCTAACTCGGGAACGATTACAGAATTAGCAAAAAATAAATATCAGCTGGTTGTAAAACCGAATGTGGAGTATATAGTGAATTATAAAGCGCTTTAAGTTCTATGATTCTTGATTCGAATATAGTTTAAAACATACAGTTTGTCATTTCGAGGAACGAGAAATCACACTAGAAATTCCGCAACAATAGTTGGCAATCTTTGTGATTACGAGTGTGATTTCTCCTTTCAGTCGAAATGACAAACTACAAGCAAAAAAATAAAAAACAATGTTTTCAAAAAGTACCAAATACAATTTCAAATTAAAAGCAGCCATTTTCTTTGCGTTAGCATTCTGCATTCAAGCAACAGCACAAAACGCTTGGAAACCAGCTTCATTTGAAATCATAAAATCAAATTACAAGACTTTCAAAACCACTCAATACGCGCATGTTTTTTCAGGAAGTAAACACAATATTGTTCGTTTAGCTCCAGAATTGCAAGGTTTGACGGGAATTGAACTTCCTTTAGATAAATATAAAAATGGAACAAATATTCCATTACAATTAAAGTTTAAAGAGTCAGTTACGGTTTTGGTTGGTGTTTTTCAGGATAAAAATGCTGAATATATTCAATCTGAGAATTTTAAAGATGCCAAATTGGTTTTAGAAAATGGAGTTACAATTACTGGATTGCCTCCAGTAAATGTTTATGCACTTTCTTTTTCAAAAGGAACTCAAACTCTAAATCCACAAGGAAAAGGATTATTTGCGATTTTAGGAGTTGTAAAAGCTTCTGAAAATCTAAAATTAAGAAATGCTGAATTGCCTGACGGAAAACTTTGGAATCCAACTTTTATCGTAGAAGGATTTTCAGATGAAAAACCACTTTTCGAAGTTATCGGAGGAGAAAATAAACCGGTTATTGATGAAGGAATGCTTGGAACTGATGGAATCCAAGGAGGTTTTGAAGGAGGACGTGTGGTAAAAGTGGGCGATACGTATCATATGTTTCCAACAGAAAGAGCTGGTGAAAAAGGCGTTGATTATTACTATGATCGTGTAAAAACTAAAATCGGACATTGGACAAGTAAAGATGCCATTCATTGGAAAAGAGAATCAACAATTTATCAAGCAAGCGGAACTTACGCTGTAACCGAAGATGATAACCCAATGAACGATCGTCGTGCTGCGATTTGGTCGTATATGCCAGTTTTTAATGAAAAAGCAAACAAATGGTACGGTTATTATTTGGCGTATACTGTGAGTAAAGAAATAGAACCAAATCACTCATTTGGAAGAATCTGGCGTTGTGAATCGATGGTAGAAGGTATTGAGGGAATAGGCGGTCCTTATAAAGATATGGGAATCATTATGGAACCGGGATTAGACTCTCAACCTTGGGAAGGACGTCAAGGTGTGGCTTCTTTTTTTCCATACCAAGTCGGTGATAAGTATTTCGGATTTTACAGTGGAGCTTATCCGTTTAATTCTTGGGCAGATTATCCGAAGAAATCAGGAAAAGGCTGGTTTGTGGCTTTAGCCGAATCAAAAAGTTTAGAAGGGCCTTGGTTGAGAATGAACAAAGGTTTGGAACCAATTAAAACAATGCATCCGCTTTTTGTTGAAAATCCGATTGTGAGTCAATTACCAAATGGTCTATACATCGCGATTTTCGATGGAGGCCCAGACGGTTGGGGACATCATTTGCCAAACATGATTGCGTATTCTCTCTCAGCAGATGGCGTTAATTGGGGTGAAGCGCATTATTTGCCAATCGAAACCAAAGTAGATAAATGGTGGGATATTATGAGAACACCGCTTTGTCTAATCCCAGAAGGAAACGACGTTTACACCATAGTTTATAATGCAATCGACTTAAAAAGAAGATTTCATCCAACAGGAATGGTAAAAGTCAAATTGAACAAAGATGTGATGGATTCACGTTTAAAACAATTGAAAAAATAATTTCACGCAGATTTAAAATGATTGAAGCAGATCGGCACAGATTGTTTAAAAAAAATCTAATTAAATCTGCATAAATCCTTTTAAATCTGCGTGAAAAAAAAACTTTGAGTCTTGGCGCCTTCGTGGCAAAAGGAACCAGAAAATATAACCAAGAAAAATGAAAATTAAATATCTCCTAATTGCTGTTTCAGCGCTTTTTATAAGCAGTTGTGCAACCAAATACAAGAAAAGAGAAATTACCGACAGCGTAATGCAAGAAATTTACGAAGAAGTAAAAACACCTTATAAATACGGTTTGGTGATGGTGCCAACAGACAACTCTTATAAAATGGATTGTCCAAGCGTTTTCAGAAAAGACGGCAAATGGTACATGACGTATTTAATTTATGACGGAAGAGGTTACGAAACTTGGTTAGCAGAAAGCGATAATTTACTAGACTGGAAATACCTAGGAAAAGTAATGTCGTTCTCAGAAAATGAAAAACATTGGGATGTCAACCAAAAAGCAGGATATATTTCGCTGCAAGACATGACTTGGGGCGGAAGTTACGAATGGGAAAAATACGATGATAAATATTGGATGAGTTATTTTGGTGGAGACAGTAAAGGTTATGAAGCAGGTGTTTTATCAATTGGAATGGCTTACACAAAAGAAGCGCCAACAAAACCACACGAATTTCAAAGATTAGAAAGTCCAGTTTTAACGCCAAAAGATAAAGATGCTAAATGGTGGGATAATAGTACGATGTACAAAAACAGCGTGATTCGGGATAAAGATAAATTGACAGGGCACAATTTCATAATGTATTACAATGCCCGTGGTGACAGTATAAATCCTGCTAAGGGGGCAGAACGTATCGCAATGGCTGTATCGAACGATATGAAAGATTGGAAACGCTATGGGGATAAACCATTAATCAATCATCACAAAGGAATCTCAGGAGATGCTTATATTCAGCGTATTAATGATACTTGGGTAATGTTTTATTTCGGAGCTTTTTGGACGGGTTGGAATCAAGGCGCATTTAACCGTTTCGCAGTTTCAAATGATTTAGTAAACTGGACGGATTGGAAAGGCGACGATTTAGTGAAATCATCTGAACCTTACGATGATATGTTTGCCCACAAATCATTTGTTGTAAAACATGATGGCGTTGTATATCATTTCTATTGTGCTGTTAACAAAGCAGAACAAAGAGGAATCGCAATTGCAACTTCTAAAGATTTAGGAAAAAGCAAATTGAATTTTGTGGCGCCGCCGGAGAAGAAAGGAAAAAAGTAATTATGAGTTATGTGAATAACTAGTACTCTTAACGAAAAATGACTCCGTTAGGAGTCTTTGGTCGGTAGAAAACAGAATTAAGCCAATGCAAATTTGTCTAGTAGGGACAATTAAACCAAATAATAATGAAACAAAATATAAAACCAATATTAACGTCAAAAACAAAATACAAATATCCATTTTTCAAATTTCGATTTGCGACGTATGCATTTTACATTTTACTATTCACATCTTACACAATACAGGCACAATCCGTAACAGGTGAACCGGCAGGAATTCCAGAACTTCATAAAAAATACGAATTTGCGCCTTGGGAAGATCCAACGGTTACAAGTATCAATAGACAACCGTCTAGAGCAACTTCCTATTCATACACAAGTATTGAAGACGCTTTAAAAGGCGACAGAACCAAAAGCCGAATTCAGATGCTGAACGGTGATTGGAACTTTAAATATGCGGTAAACTTAAAAGAAGCGAATAAAGATTTCTATAAAAATACAGTTTCGGGCTGGGATAAAATCGAAGTGCCGTCCAACTGGGAAATGAAAGGATATGATAACCCGATTTACAAAAGTGCCGTTTATCCGTTTAGACCTATAAATCCTCCTTATATTCCTAAAGATTATAACGGAGTTGGCTCTTACCAAAGAAGTTTTACCGTACCAGAAAACTGGAAAGATATGACAGTTACGCTTCATTTTGGAGCTGTAAGTTCAGGTTTTGAAGTTTGGTTAAACGGAGAATTTTTAGGATATGGAGAAGACAGTTTTCTTCCTTCAGAATTTGATGTTACGCCTTATTTGAAAGCAGGAGAAAATGTAGTTTCAGTTCGTGTAATTCGTTGGACAGATGGTTCTTATTTAGAAGATCAAGATCATTGGCGTATGAGCGGAATCCAGCGTGAAGTTTTCATCATGGCGGAACCAAAACTGCGTATTCAGGATTTCTTTGTTCAAACGAAATTAGACAAAGAATACAAAGATGCGATTTTCAAACTAAGACCAAAAGTAGAAAACCTTACAGGAGAAAAAATCAAAGATTATACTATCAATGTTCAATTGTATGATGCTAATAATACGGCAATGTTCAAAGAACCGCTTAAAAGACCTGTGATTGATTTGATTAACGAAAGTTATCCTCGTTTGGATAATGTTCGCTTCGGATTCTTCCAAGAAAACATTAAAAATCCTAAAAAATGGAGTTCAGAAGAACCGAATTTATATACGATGGTGATTTCGATAAAAGACAAAGACGGAAATCTTACAGAAGCCAAAAGTTGTAAAGTTGGTTTCCGCTCGATTGAATTTTCGAAAGAAAACGGTAAAATGCTCATCAACGGAAAAGAAACCTATGTGTATGGTGTAAACCGTCACGATCATCATCCGACAAGAGGAAAAGCGGTTACGAGAGAAGACATCAAACAAGATATTACGACGATTAAGAAATTCAATTTCAACTTTATACGTACAAGTCATTATCCGAACGATCCGTATTTCTACGAATTATGCGATCAATACGGAATTATGGTTATGGACGAAGCGAATCAAGAAACTCACGGAATTGGCGGTAAATTGAGCAACGATCCTAAATGGACAAACGCTTATTTAGAACGTATGACGAGAATGGTAGAACGCGATAAAAATCATCCATCTGTAGTAATGTGGAGTTTAGGTAACGAAGGCGGAAAAGGACCAAACCACGCCGCAATGTCAGGCTGGGTTCACGATTTCGACATTACGCGTCCCGTTCAATATGAACCAGCGCAAGGAAATGCAAAATTAGACGGATACATTGATCCGCTTGATCCCAGATATCCAAAAACAATCGATCATGCTTACCGATTCGAAAACCCACAAGACGATTCATATGTTGATATGGTCAGCCGTTTTTATCCAGGCGTTTTCACACCGAAATTTTTAGTAGATCAAAAGAAAGATACACGTCCGATTATTTTCGTTGAATATTCACATGCAATGGGGAATTCAGTTGGAAATTTAAAAGAATTGTGGGATGAATTCCGTTCGCTTCCAAGAGTTATCGGAGGCTGTATTTGGGAATTTAAAGACCAGGGAATTGTAAAATACGATTCAAGATCAGGTCAGAATTATTTCGCTCATGGCGGAGATTTCGGCGAAAAATACCATGATGGGAATTTCAATACAAAGGGAATTGTAGATTCTAACGGAAAACCAAAAGGTTCTCTTTTTGAGAACAAATGGGTTTATCAGCCAGCGATTTCAACTTTAAACGGAAATAATTTAGAAATTAAAAATCGTCAGGCGGTTAAATCTTTAGAAGGTTATATTCCGGTTTTGAAAGTTTTAGAAAACGGAAACGTAATCAAAACTCAGATTTTAAAACCATTAAAAGTAGAAGCAGGACAATCGACAACAATAGATGTAAGTTCTTATCTTCCAAAAATGAAGAATGATGCTGAATATCTTTTAAATATTGAATTTCAGCTTTCTGCCGATCAACTTTGGGCTTCAAAAGGATATGTGGTTGCTGAAGATCAATTTGAGCTGAAAAAGAAAGAAGCTTTAGTTTTAAATGCTAAAAAAGAAATTCTAAATGTTTCTGAATCAGATTCAGAATTTAAAATCAAAGGAAAAACTTTCGATATTACGATTGGAAAAACAAACGGAGCTTTGAGTTCATATGTTTTCAACGGAGAAGAACAGGTTTTTGCGCCATTGTTGCCTAACTTCGTAAGACCACTTACAGACAACGACAAACGCGGATGGAAATCGCAAAAGCTTTTGAAACAATGGTATAAAGCAAAGCCAAAATTGGTGAATGTGAAAATTGACAAATCGGCTTCTGAAATCAAAGTGATAAGCGATTACGAAATTATAAAAGACAGTGCGAGCGTAAATGTAGTTTACAACATCAGTCCAGACGGAGTGATAAAAGTAGATTACCGTTTGAAAGCTTCAGACAAATTGCCAAACATTCCAAAAATCGGAATGCAAATGGGCGTTCAAAGAAAATTCGATCAGATTTCTTGGTACGGAAAAGGAGAATTGGAAAACTACAGCGACAGAAGTTTTGGTTCTTTTGCTGGGAAATATTCGCTTCCAATTAATGATTTTATTGAACATTATCCAAAACCACAAGAGAACGGAAACAGATGTGATGTAAGATGGATGGCATTAACAACGCCTCAGAAAAATCAAGGTTTTATTGTAGTTAATGATGCCAAAGCCTTAAGTATGAGCGCTTGGCCTTATACACAAGAAAATCTAAGCGCATCAGGTCATACATATGATTTAAAAGATCCAGGATTCTTGACGTTAAACATCGATTTAATCCAAATGGGAGTGGGAGGAAATGACAGCTGGACAATTGTAGCTCAGCCAATTGAGCAATATCAGATTAAGTCTGGAAATTATCAATATAGTTTTTATTTGACGCCTTTCAGTGGGTCGAAGAATCAGTTAGAAAGTAGTTTGAAGAAGTTTAAGTATTAAAAAATTAAAGATATAGTTTATCATTTCGAGAAACGAGAAATCACACGCGGGATTCGGCACAGATTGAAGACAAACTTTGAGGAGTTTCTAGTGTGATTTCTCCTTACGTCGAAATGACAAAAGGCGCAACATTAACTGATTATCAAACATAGCCCAAGGTTTCAACCTTGGGAAACGTATTGTGTAATCACGTTGCGTCCCAATGGTTGAAACCATTGGCTACGTTATAAATATTGCAAACCCGATAGCTTTCAAAGCCTGTGGGGTTTACAAACGAAATAAAACGATTAAAATGTTTCAAAAAAAACACCTCTTTTTTATCCTCTTACTCGCGAGCATTGTCTCTGCACAGGAAGTCCATAAAAAAGAATTTTTTCAGCCAACGTTAGAATCCTCCAAAACTTGGGTGTATTGGTATTGGATGAAATCGGCGTATTCTAAAGCAGGAATCACAGCCGATTTAGAAGCAATGAAACAAAACGGAATTGCGGGCGCGTATTTAATGACCATCAAAGGACCAGCAAATCCACCGTTGATTGATCCTCCAGTTTTGCAGCTGACTCCTGAATTTTGGGACATGATTAATTGGGCTTTTAAAGAAGCAGATCGTTTAGGTTTAAAACTCGCTTTTCACGGCGCAGACGGATTTGCCGTAGCAGGCGGCCCTTGGATTACGCCAGAAATCTCGATGCAGAAAGTAGTTTCGTCTACAACTGAAATTTTAGGAGGAAAAAAAATTTTATTAAAACTACCTGAAATAGAGCATTATAAAGACTATTACAAAGACATTGCTGTTTTTGCAATTCCTATTAAAGAGTACATAATCACTTCCCAAATTCAAATTCCAAAAGTAACGACATCAAACAATACTGATGCTTCATTTTTGACTGATTCGAAGAAAGATGAAAACTTCAAGTTTGCAGATGTAGGTTGGATTCAGTATGAGTTTGCACAGCCTTTTACGTGCAAATCTATTGTAATTGAAACCAAAGGAAGAGATTATCAAGCACAGCGTTTAATTGTTGAAGTGAGCGATGACGGAGTTCATTTTAAATTCCACGAAAGACTGATTGCACCACGCCACGGCTGGCAGGATATGGATTTTCCAAACACACATACAATCGCACCTGTTACAGCAAAATATTTCAGATTTGTGTATGATCCGGTAGGAACTGAACCAGGAGCAGAAGATTTAGATTTTGCGAAATGGAAACAGAACCTGAAAGTCAGTAAAATTACACTTTCAAATCAGTCCTTAATTAATAATTACGAAGGAAAATCGGGAGCGATTTGGCGTTTGACTCCAGAAACTACTGAGAAACAAATTCCGAATTCAGATGCATTCAAAAAATCAGAAATTATCAATATTTCGAGTTTTGTTGATGTTAATGGTAACCTAAATTGGAAAGCTCCCAAAGGGAAATGGAAAATTATCCGAATGGGACATACTTCTACAGGTCACGAAAATGCAACTGGCGGAGCAGGAAAAGGATTGGAAGTAGATAAATTTAATCCAGAATTAATTCGTTTTCAATTGGATCACTGGTTTGGAGAGGCAGTTCGTTCTGCTGGTCCAGAATTGGCTTCAAAAGTTTTAGAAATTCTTCATTTTGACAGTTGGGAATGCGGAAGTCAAAATTGGTCTTCGGTTTTTCAGGCCGAATTTAAAAAAAGACGCGGTTATGATTTAGTAGAATATCTGCCTGTAATGGCTGGAATTCCG
The DNA here is from genome assembly GCF_056824315.1 of Flavobacterium sp. B167r. Classification (NCBI taxonomy): domain Bacteria; kingdom Pseudomonadati; phylum Bacteroidota; class Flavobacteriia; order Flavobacteriales; family Flavobacteriaceae; genus Flavobacterium; species Flavobacterium sp. B167r. The sequence goes on along the minus strand of NZ_CP124859.1, from coordinate 4,329,396 downwards.
ATTGAAAGTGCTGATTTTTCAGAGAAAGTTTTATACGATGTTAGAAAAACAATTAGCGATTTAGTAGCCGATAATTTCTACGGAACTGTTGCTCAAATTGCCAAAGAATATAACGTTAAATTAAGTTCTGAAAATGTCGCGCCAACCATGATGAGTGATGCTTTGCTGCATTATAAATATGTCGATTATCCGGGTGGTGAATTTTGGCTGAAAAGCCCAACACACGACAAACCTTTTGATATGGTCGATGCTATTTCGGGCGGACATATTTATGGAAAAGACATTATTCAAGCAGAATCTTTTACGGCTTTGCGAATGGATTGGGACGAGCATCCGGGAAATCTAAAAACAACTGCAGACCGAAATTATGCGTTAGGAATCAATAGATTATTCTACCACGTTTTTGTACATAATCCGTGGACAGATAGAAAACCAGGTATGACTTTAGACGATATTGGAACTTTTTTTCAAAGAGATCAAACTTGGTGGAAACCCGGAAAAGCGTGGTTTGATTATTGTCAAAGAGTGCAGTTTCAATTGCAAAAAGGAAAACCGGTAATTGATTTGGCAGTTTTTATTGGCGAAGATTTTCCTTCACGTTCTTTTGTGCCAGATCGTTTGGTGCCGTTTATTCCGAATGTGTTTGGAAAAGAAAGGTTGGAAAGCGAGAAAATCCGTTTAGAAAATGAAGGCCAGCCAACTGCAAAAATGCCCAAAGAAGTAACGTATTCTAAAAACATCACCGATTTATCTCAATGGATTAATTCCTTAAATGGTTATCAATACGATTCATTTAACGCAGATGTTTTAATCAATAGAGCGAAAGTTGTAAACGGAAAAGTAACTTTTGAAGGAGGAATCGAATACGGAGCTTTACTGTTCCCAGGAAGTCATAAAATGGCGCCAAATAAAATTTTGTCTTTGGCTTCAGCCGAAAAAATTCTGCAATTGCTAAAAGACGGAGCAACAATTTTTGTAGATGAAAAACCAACTATTCAACCGGGAATTCAATCAGAATCAGATCAAAAGAAATGGCAGAATGTAATTGATGAAATTTGGAATAACGGCAATTTATCTTCATGGAAAATCGGAAAAGGAACGGTTGTCAAATTGCCATATTTAGGAAATGATTTTGCTTCAATCGGAATTACACAAGACGTTTATTTTCCAAATCTCAACAGAGCCGATTCAGAAACTATTGCTTGGGCGCACCGAAAAGCTGATAACGAAGAAGTATATTTTCTTTCCAATCAAAAAGAAGAAAAAAGGCAGTTTGAAGCTTCGTTTCGCATAGTTGGGAAAATACCACAATGGTACAATCCGGTTACCGATAAAACTTCGGCTTTAGCCAATTGGAAAATTGAAAACGGAAGAACAATTGTCGCTTTAACTTTAGATAAAAATGAATCTGGGTTTGTTATTTTCAAAGAAGAAACCAAAGCAATTTTAGCTCAAGGAAAAACAGCTGAATTTGAAAAAGTTCAGGTTTTAGATGAAAACTGGGAACTTCAGTTTGATCCAGAATTTAAAGGTCCGAAAGAAGTCGTAAAAACAAATAAACTTTTTGATTGGAGCACTTCTGAAAATGATCAGATTAAATATTATGCAGGAACTGTCATTTATAAAAAAGAGTTTGTTTGGAAAGGAAAAGATGCTAATAATATCTGGCTTGATTTAGGTGAAATTGCTAATATGGCTGAAGTTTCAATCAATGGAAAAGATTGCGGAACACTTTGGACTTTCCCTTTCAAAACAGATATTTCGCAAGCATTGCAAAAGGGAAAAAATACAATTGTAATAAAAGTGACAAATACTTGGGTAAACCGATTAATTGGTGATCAAAAATTGCCAAAAGAAGAAAGATTAACGTGGACAACAGCACCATTTAGATTGGAAGGAAATCCGTTGCTAAAAGCTGGATTATTAGGTCCAGTAAGTATTGTAAAAGAAAAATAATTTTTTTGCCACAGATTAAAAGATTAGAAAGGATTTTTAATCTGTGAAAATCTTTTATAGTGGCATAAAGAAAAAATGAATTGCCTCCAGCTTTAGCTGGAGGTTTAAAAAAATATAAGTAAAGGGTTTTAGCCAAACTAACAATTTGGCTAAAGCCCAATGAGGAGAAAAAAAATGTAACCTTCAGTTAAAACTGGAGGCAATTGAAAAAAATAAAAGAGCCACAGATTAAAGGATTTTAAAGATTAAAAATCCTTTATAATCTTTTAATCTGTGGCAATAAAAAAAATAAAAATGAAAAGATCAATTGTAGCTTTTTTAGTAATTCTATCAAGTCTTCAAATCAATGCAAAAATCAAAATGCCAGCATTGTTTAGTGACAATATGATGCTACAGCAAAAATCCAACGCACCAATTTGGGGCTGGGTAGAAAAGAATGCAAACGTTACAGTCAAAACCTCGTGGAATTCTAAAATTTACAAAACAAAAGCCGATGCTTCTGGTAAATGGAAAACAGAATTGCAAACCCCAACTGCTGGCGGACCATTTACAATTGAAGTGACCGAAGGAACAGAAAAAGTAACGATTAAAAACATTTTAATTGGTGAAGTTTGGCTTTGTTCAGGGCAATCAAATATGGAAATGCCTTTAAAAGGATTTCAAGGGCAGCCAGTTAAAAACGGCAACGAAATCATCGTTAAATCGACAAATAAAAACATTCGTTTGATTACGATTCCAAGAGCTACAGTTTTGGAACCCTTGGATAATTTTGAAGGAAAATGGGAAGAAGCTTCTCCAAAATCAACTTCAAATTTTAGTGCAACGGCTTGGTATTTTGGATCGCTTTTGCAAGAAGTTTTAAATGTTCCTGTGGGATTAATTCATGTTTCGTATGGAGGGTCAAGCATGGAAGCGTGGATGAATAAGGAAATGCTGAAAGATTTCGCAAGCGCCAAAATTCCGACTACAAAAGAAGAATTAGCAAAAGATCCAAATCGTGTTCCAACGACTTTGTTTAACGGAATGCTTTCACCTGTTATTGGTTACGGAATCAAAGGCTGTATTTGGTATCAGGGAGAATCAAATTATGAAAGAGCAAATGAATATACCGCTTTAATGAAGAAAATGGTAAGCAGTTGGAGAACAATGTGGAATCAAGGCGATTTTTCTTTTTATTTCGCTCAGATTGCACCGTTTAATTATGCTTCATTTCATCCGAAAGATTATGTGGAAAAATATAATTCGGCTTATTTGAGAGAGGCTCAATTTAAGGCTTCAAAAGAAATTCCGAATTCGGCAATGGCAGTTTTAATGGACGTTGGAGAAGAAAATAATATTCATCCAATGGACAAAGAAAAAGGAGGGAATCGTTTGGCTTTTCAAGCTTTAGCAAGAACATACGGAATTGAAGGTTTCGAATTTGAAAGTCCAAAATACAAATCGATGGAAATTAAAGACGGTGCTGTAACGGTTTCTTTTGATGATGTGGCAAACGGAATTACGTCTTACGAAAAAGAAGTTACAGGTTTTGAAATTGCAGGAGCAGACAAAGTTTTTTATCCTGCGAAAACGGTTGTAAGAAGAAAATCGGTTATTCTAACTTCTGATAAAGTTACCAAACCAGTTGCAATACGATATTTATGGAAAGATTTCGCAAAAGCGGAATTGTTTAGTGCGGGAGGTTTACCAGTTTCTTCATTTAGGACTGATGAATGGTAATATTTACGCTTCCTGCAAGGTTTTCAAAACCTTGTAGGTGTCTTATTTGAAGCTCCAGAATGGCATATTAATACCTACAAGGTTTTGAAAACCTTGCAGGAGAACGAAAAAAAATGAGATATTTAAAATACATACTTTTCTTCACTACGCTTTGCATCAAAGCGCAGATTCCTGTGCTTGAAAATTACAGTGAGGTTTGGACAACGCAAAGCGCAAATTCATCAGAATCTATGCCTTTGGGAGGTGGTGATATTGGTATGAATGTTTGGGTAGAAAAAGGAAATTTGTATTTCTATTTTTCACGAAGCGGCACTTTTGACGAACATAATACTTTACTGAAATTAGGTCGTGTAAAAATTACTTTAACGCCAAATCCGTTTGAAGGTAAGGAAGGTTTTCGTCAGGAATTAAAATTGAAAGATGGCTATGTTTTAGTTGGGCAAAATGATACCAAAATCAAACTTTGGGTAGATGTTTTTAAACCGATTATTCATGTCGATTTAGAAAGTAAAAAATCGTTGAAGATGACGGCTTCTTATGAAAGTTGGCGTTATCAGAATCGTATTTCGAAAGGAAAAGAAAACAACGCCAATTCTTATAAATGGGCGCCTCAAGGAGATCTTGTTAATTTTAAAGATTCGATTGCTTTTGAAAATAACGGACTAAAATTCTATCACAGAAATCGTGAACAAACTGTTTTTGATGTTGCTGTAAAACAGCAAAAAATGGAATCGGTTAAAGATGAAATGATGAATCCAATTGCGAATTTGACCTTCGGCGGATTCATGAAAGGCGATAACTTAAAACCAGACGGAACTTATTTAGGAAAATATCAAGATACCGATTTTAAAGGTTTTAATTTAACGAGCATTAAACCTTCAAAAAGACATTCGTTAGAAATTTATTTAAACACAAGTCAATCTGATTTTTCGACTTGGAATAATGGATTGAAAAGTTTCATTGCTTCAAATAAAAACACTGCAAAACAAGCCGAAAAAAACACGATAAAATGGTGGAATAATTTCTGGAACCGCAGTTTTATTTTTACACAAAAAAATCAATCGATTGAGAAAGATTCGGTTTATCAAATCGGACAGAATTATCAGTTGTTCCGATACATGTTGGGATGCAATGCGTACGGAAAATATCCAACAAAATTCAACGGTGGACTTTTTACAGTTGATCCTGTTTACACCAATAAAGACTTGAATTTTACGCCTGATTTTAGAAATTGGGGAGGAGGAACGATGACGGCTCAAAATCAGCGATTGGTTTATTTTCCGATGGTAAAAAGCGGTGATTTTGATATGATGAAATCGCAGTTGGATTATTACGTAAGCCTTCAGAAAAATGCCGAATTGCGAAGTAAAGTCTATTGGAAACATAATGGCGCTTCTTTCACAGAACAACTAGAAAACTTCGGATTGCCAAATCCAGCAGAATACGAATGGAAACGTCCCGCAGATTACGATCCAGGAATGGAATATAATGCTTGGTTGGAATACGAATGGGATACGGTTTTAGAATTCTGCCAAATGATGTTGCAGCAGAAAGAATATGCCAAAGAAGACATTCAGAATTACAATTCATTTATTGTAAGTTGTCTGCGATTTTTCGATGAACATTATCAATATTTAGCGAGACAAAGAGGTCGAAAAGCATTAGATGGAAATGGAAAATTAGTTCTTTTTCCCGGTTCTGCAGCCGAAACTTATAAAATGGCGAATAATGCTAATAGTACGATTTCGGCTTTGCAAGTTATTACAGAAAATCTTTTAAACCTTTCTGCGAATGAATTGTCAAAAGAAGATATAGAATATTTAAAGGCATTTCAAAATAGAATTCCGCCTTTGAATTTCGGGCAGATTGAAAATCATAAAGTTTTGCTTCCTGCAAAAACATGGGAGCGCGTTAACAATTCGGAAGTTCCGCAATTGTATCCCGTTTATCCTTGGGGAATTTATGGCGTAGGAAAACCAGATTTAGAAACCGCTTTAAATACATGGAAATACGATCCAGATGCTTTGAAATTTAGAAGTCATATTGGTTGGAAACAGGATAATATTTTCGCAGCGCGCTTAGGATTGACTAATGAAGCTGCCAAATATAATACTTTGAAAATGGCGAATTCAGAACGACGTTTTCCAGCATTTTGGGGACCAGGTTTTGATTGGGTTCCAGATCACAATTGGGGCGGTTCGGGAATGATAGGCATACAAGAAATGCTTTTGCAGGAAACAGATGGGAAAATTTACCTTTTTCCAGCGTGGCCAAAAGAATGGAATGTTCATTTTAAATTACATGCCAAGCAAAATACTACAATTGAAGCCGAACTAATTAATGGAGAAATTAAGGTTTTAAAAGTAGTTCCAGAAGAAAGAAAAAAAGATATTATAAACCTGATTGAAAAATCAGAAACTGAAAAAATTGCCATAAAATGATTAAGAAATTAGTTAGCGCTTTTGCTTTAACGATGCTTTTAGCAACAAACGGGCAAGCGCAGAATGCAGATAAGCAGCTTGTAAAAGTCGATTTTGACTTTTTTCAAAGAAGATTAGAAGAAGTTCATGATCCGAGTTATGATTCGTGGGTTATCAATGAAAACAAAGAGGATCAAAAAACTTTTAATGGATTGACTTTTAAATTAAAAGGAAACTTTACGTCTAAATGGTATAAAGTCGGAATGAGCGCTCCTTATTACAATAGACTAGGGTCTGACGGGTTAGTTACAGCTGAGAATTTAGAACTGAAAATTAGCGGTTTAAAAGAAGGAAAACATACGCTTTTGACTTTTCATAATGCGTTTGACGTGATTACGGGAAAAACTTTTTCGCCAATAAAAATCTTCGTAAACGGGAAACTTCAGGAAACCGTAAATGCAAGTCAGAGAGCCAATGCAAAAGTTGATGCAACAATGGCTTATATCACTTTTAGTGCTGAGAAAGGAAAAGATGTTGTGGTTCGTTTTGAAATCGATCCAACAAATGATCCAAATATTGTAAAACAAATTGTAATTAATGGTTTTGAGATTGACACTCCGAATTTAATGAATCAGGCGCGTACTCCAGAACCCGCAAACAGAGATGAACATGTGGAAGTAACCAAGAATGTGATTTTAAAATGGGATGCTCCAAAAAGTGTCGCAGCTCATAAATTGTATTTTGGTTTGGATAAAAATGCAGTAGAAAATGCGACAGAATCTTCGAAAGAATTTAAAGGAAAATTAGTAGATAAAAACTTCTCTATTTCAGATTTATACAGCGGTTCAACGTACTATTGGAGAGTGGATGAAGTGGATAATAATGGTCAGGAAACTTTAGGAAATGTTTGGTCATTTAAGCCTGCTCAATTGGCTTTTCCAGGTGCTGAAGGTTACGGACGTTATGCTGTTGGTGGACGTGGCGGAAAAGTGATTGAAGTGACGAATCTTAATGATGATGGACCAGGAAGTTTACGTGACGCTATTAATCAGGAAATTGGACCTAGAACGATTGTTTTTAATGTTTCGGGAAATATAAAACTGGCTTCGAGATTGGTTGTAAATCAGCCTTATATTACGATTGCGGGACAAACTGCTCCGGGCGAAGGAATTACGGTTACGAGAGCGCCGATTGGATTGACTGGAAATGAAGGTGTGATTCGTTTTTTGAAAGTGAGAATAGGCGGTGGAAAAACGTTTGACGGAATGGGGTTAACAGGGGCTAATTTCAGTATTATCGATCATTGCTCAATCAGCTGGACAATTGACGAATCGTTTAGTTCGCGTGGTGCGCATCACATCACATTGCAAAGAACTTTAATTTCTGAGGCTTTAAATGTGGCAGGTCATGATAAATATGAAGCGGGAAAAATGCACGGATATGCAGCTACAATTGGCGGAGATATCGGAAGTTTTCATCACAATTTATTAGCACACAATGAAGGCCGTAACTGGAGTATTGGCGGTGGTTTAAGCGGTGATGGATTTTACACAGGAAGATTAGATATTCGTAATAACGTCGTTTATAACTGGGGAAAAAGAGCAACAGACGGTGGAGCAAACGAAGTAAACTTTGTAAATAACTATTACAAACCAGGAGCTTCAACTAAGATTTTTGTGGCTTTGAATGCACAACACGAAGGAGTTGGAAAAGGAATGCAACGTTATTTCTTTGATGGAAATGTAATGCCAGGTTATTTCGACGAAAAATCTCAGGATAAAGGACGAAAAATGACCGTTACAAATAAAGAAATGGTAGAATATGAAACTTTCGTTAACAAGCCGTTTTTTGAGTCTTTTGTAAACACGCAATCGGCTAAGGGAGCTTATAAAAATGTACTTTCAGATGTTGGCGCGAATCAGCCGTATTTTGATAAACATGATAACCGAATTATTGATGAAACTTTAAAAGGAACGTTCACTTATAAAGGAAGTAAAAGCGGTTATGGCGGAATGATCGATAATGAAGAAGATGCTGGAGGATGGCCTAACTTTCCATCAGAAACGCGTCCAACAGATTGGGATACTGATCATGATGGATTGCCAAATTGGTGGGAAAAAGCTTTTGGTTTAAACGAAAATTCGCCAGCTGGAGATTTTTCAGATGCTAATTTAGATGTTGATAAAGACGGATTTACGCAACTAGATAATTATTTAGACTGGCTGGCTCAACCTCATTATTTTATCAATTTAAAGGATAAAAAAGCTTTAGCTATCGCTGATTTTTTCAAAGGATATGAGAACAAACCAGTCTTCACTTTCTCTGAAGTTAAAAATGGAAAAGTGAGTTTAAAAGGAAAAGAAATTCAGTTTACAGCTGAAAATAAAGGTTTTGCATCATTCGTAATCACAGTAAAAGATGCCGACGGAGATTCAATGAGCAGAACTATTAATTTCTTTGTGAAGTAGATAAATATTTAAACTATATAAGTAATATAAGAAATTGTAAGTTTGACTTAAATGAGCTTATATCAATCTGGTTAAATTGCAAAAAGTTTAGTTTAAATGAACTTATATTACTTATATGGTTCAAAATCAAAATAAAATGAAAAATTTATTAAATGTTTCCCTTAGTTTATTTTTTGCTAGTGCAGGAGTAATGGCTCAGAACAAAGGTTTGGTGGCGAATTCACAAAGTCCGTATTCTAAATTGCAGAGTGTTGGTTTACAAGATGTAAAATGGACCAACGGATTCTGGAAAGAACAATTCGATGTAGAAACCAAAAACACTTTGCCGTACATGTGGGATTTGTATCATAATGAAACTTCACATGCGTACAAAAACTTCGAAATTGCAGCAGGATTAAGCAAAGGAACTTTCAAGGGACCTTCATTTCATGATGGTGATTTCTACAAGATTTTTGAAGGAATGGCAGCAACTTACGCCGTTACAAAAGACAAGAAACTCGATGCCGAAATGGATAAAGCCATTGCGCTTTTCGCGAAAGTACAGCGCAAAGACGGTTATATTCACACGCCAGTTTTGATTGACGAACGCTGGGGAACTTTAGGTCCAGAAGAAGTGAAAAAACAATTAGGTTTCGAGAAATACAATATGGGACATTTAATGACTGCCGCTTGCATTCATTATCGTGCTACTGGAAAAACGAATTTCCTAAATATAGCCAAAGGAGTTGCCGATTTCTTGTATGATTTTTATAAAAAAGCATCACCAGAATTGGCTAGAAATGCGATTTGTCCGTCTCATTATATGGGAATTGTCGAAATGTATAGAACGGTAAAAGACCCGAAATATTTAGAATTGGCTAATAATCTGATTGACATTCGGGGAACGACAAATGACGGAACAGATGACAATCAAGATAGAATTCCATTTAGACAGCAGACTACTGCAATGGGACACGCTGTAAGAGCAAATTACTTGTACGCAGGAGTTGCAGATTTATATGCAGAAACTGGTGAAAAGAAATTATTGGATAATCTCGAATCGATTTGGGATGACGTAACATATCGTAAAATGTACATTACGGGAGGTTGTGGTTCTTTGTATGATGGAGTTTCGCCAGACGGAACTTCTTATGATCCAACTGTAGTTCAGAAGATTCATCAGGCTTACGGAAGACCTTTTCAATTGCCAAATGCAACGGCTCATACAGAAACTTGTGCCAATATTGGAAATGTGTTGTGGAATTGGAGAATGCTTCAAATTACTGGAGATGCCAAATATGCTGATATTGTAGAATTAGCACTTTATAACAGTGTACTTTCAGGGATGAATTTAGAAGGAGATAAATTCTTGTATAATAACCCGTTGAATGTTTCAAACGATTTGCCTTTTCACCAAAGATGGGGAAATGTGCGTGAAGGTTATATTGCTTTATCGAATTGTTGTGCGCCAAACGTAACGAGAACGGTTGCCGAAGTTGGAAATTATGCTTACAATCTTTCAAAAGAAGGTTTGTATGTTAATTTATATGGAAGTAATAATTTGAATACGAAAACATTAAATGGTGAAGCATTAGAAATTGAACAGCAAACCAATTATCCTTGGGACGGAAAAGTAACGTTGAAAATAGTTAAAGCGGCTAAAGATTTGCAGACTTTCTTTTTAAGAATTCCAGGTTGGAGTCAGAACGCTGAAGTTTCGGTTAATAACTCAAAAATTTCAGATAAAATCATTTCAGGAACTTATTTGAAATTAAATCAAAAATGGAAAAAAGGCGATGTGATTGAATTGAATATGCCAATGCCAGTTGAATTGATGGAAGCGAATCCGTTAGTGGAAGAAGTCAAAAATCAGGTTGCAGTAAAAAGAGGCCCTTTGGTTTATTGTTTAGAATCTGATCAGCTTCCTGCGAATACGAGTGTGAATGATGTAATTTTAAATTTGAATTCTGAATTTAAAACTGATTTTACGGAATTGAAAAACAGAAAATTAGTTACGATCGAAGCAACTTCAAAAGTTGCATCTGATAATTCTTGGAACAAAACACTTTATAAACCTATTTCAACAAAAGACGGAAAAGCTTTAACTGTAAAATTGATTCCGTATTTTGCATGGGGAAATAAAGGACAAGGAGAAATGACAGTTTGGATGTCGCATTAAAATCAATAAATTGAAAAACTATGAAATATATTCTGGCTTTATTTTTAATAACATTTTCTATATCAGCACAAACGCTTGATAATAAAGTAGCATTAACTGTTGCTCAAGATGGTTCTGGAGATTTTAAAACCATTCAGGAAGCGGTAAATAATGTAAAAGACAATTCAGAAAAACGTATTGTAATAACGATAAAGCCTGGGAAATATATTGAAAAGTTAGAAATTCCGGTTTCTAAAACATTCATTACTTTAAAAGGAACAGACAGAAATAAAACCATTATTTCATTTGACGATTATTCTGGTAAACCGCTTCGTGAACCAGATCCGTCAGGGAAAAAGGAATTTGGAACAGGAACTTCTTATTCTTTCATGATTAAGGCGAATGATTGTACACTTGAAAATTTAACTGTCGAAAACACAGCGGGAAGAGTAGGGCAGGCGGTCTCGCTTCATATTAAAGGCGACAGAGTTATTCTGAAGAATTGCAATCTCTTAGCAAATCAGGATACGCTTTATTTATCAGAAGGAAATACTCGTATTTATTTTGAAAACTGTTTCATCAACGGAACAACCGATTTTATTTTCGGAGCTGCAACGGCTTATTTCTATAAATGTACAATCGAAAGTTTAGTAAACTCTTATATCACAGCGGCTTCGACTCCGCAAGGACAGGCTTATGGCTTTGTTTTTACGGATTGTAAGCTTACCGCGAAAGACAAATCGGTAGACAAAGTATTTTTGGGAAGACCTTGGAGGCCTTATGCTCAAACCGTTTTTATCAATACAAATATAGGTTCGCATATTATTCCAGAAGGATGGAACGCTTGGATTGATTCTCGATTCCCTGATAAAGACAAAACGGCTTATTATGCAGAGTTTGGAAGTAAAGGTTCTAGTGCAAAAGATGTATCGCAACGTGTTGCTTGGTCGCATCAATTAAAGAAAGAAGATATTAAAAAATATGATAGAGATTTAGTTTTAAACGGATGGAATCCAAATAAATAGGCTCATGAAAAACGTTAGATTTTTTGCAATTTTATTATGCTCGATTTTTATATTTTGTGCTTTTAGTTTTAAATCAAAAGTGACTACGATTTATTTAATCGGAGACTCTACGGTTGCTGATTATTCGTTAGAAGAAAATTATCAAACGAAGAAATTTCCGCAAGTTGGTTGGGGACAGGTCTTTCAGCCTTTCTTTCAAAAAGACAGTTTAAAATTAGTTTCTACTATTTTAGGTTCGGCGAAAGAAGTGAAAATCGATGACCGTGCAAAAGGCGGAAGAAGTACCAGAACTTTTTTTCAGGAAGGGCGTTGGGCTTCGGTTTACAAGTCGCTTCAAAAAGGAGATGTTGTTATGATGCAATTTGGACATAATGATTCTTCTGTAGAAAAGACAGAACGCTATGTAAATATTGAAGGTTATAAAGAGTTTCTTCGACTTTTTATTAATCAAACCAAGGAAAAAGGTGCAACTCCGATTGTACTGACTCCAGTTGCTAGAAATTATCCGTGGAAAGATGGAAAACTAAGTAATGTTCACGGTGATTATCCACAGGCTGCGATTGATGTAGCAAAAGAATTGAACGTGAAGTATATTGATTTGAATGAGCTTTCGATGAATTTCTTTTCTTCAAAAGGGCAAGAATATGTTACGGCTAATTATTTCATGAATTTTGAAGCAGGTAAGTTTTCTGCTTTTCCTGAAGGGCAAAAAGACAATACACATTTTCAGACTCAGGGCGGAATTGAAGTAGCTCGATTGGTCTTTAATGCGATGAAGAAATTATAAATTTGAAAAGCTTTATATAAGCCCGCTGATCTTAGGATTTAGCGGGCTTTTTTATTGTTTTTTTAGATCAAAAATTCAAAAAAAAAGTCGTTTGAATTTTGTTGGTCAGAATTTACGTTTAAAAATATATTTTTTTGCTTAAAAAAATTAAGTTTTTTTTTGGAGTAACCTTTATGTGTCTGTTATATATTTTTGTAAGTTTTTTAATCCGAAATAAATATACTCTAAGTATTTATCTCTATCGTTTTCGTAAAAAATTGTATTTTCTAAGATCTTATTTATCAGATGGAATACAATTGAGTTTTGCATAATATATACTATATGTTTATTTTTAATAATAATCTTATTGTTTTTTAGTCGAAAGACATTTGTAAATTTTATTTTAAGCAAACATTTGTATTAAATATTTGGGTTCGTATATTTTTTCCTTTTGTTTTTTATTAATATTGTTTTTTTTGAGTGCTTTTTTTTGAAATAACATGATTAAAACAGGATAGAGCAGGACGGTTCTAATCTGTCATCGTCATATTTTTGGAATATTAAAATAAATGTGTTTTAAACATTTAATAAAATTAATTTAAGATTCCATTAAGAAATTTTGTTAAAGACGAGACACATTAAACATGACTAACTAACATTTAATAACCTAACCAAAAAAACATTTATGAAACAAGCACTTATAAAAAGATGTAGTTTTCTTTTGTTTACACTGATCAGTGTTCTGAGTTATGCTCAAAACTCAAGTAATCAAGTTACTGTAACTGGAGCTGTTACTGATAATACGTCAGGTCTTCTTCCTGGGGTAAACGTAACTGAGAAATCTACAAAGAATACAGTTACAACGGATTTTAATGGTAAGTATCAAATTAAAGTAAAACCAGGCGCTACTTTGGTGTTTTCATTTATTGGAATGAAAAAATTAGAACTTCCTCTTAATGGACGTACGACAGTAGATGCTAAATTATCTGAAGATTCAAATGTATTGGATGACATTGTAGTAGTGGCATACGGTACACAGAAAAAGAATAATGTTACTGGGGCTATTGCTACTTTAAAGCCGGATGATTTTCAGGATTTGCCTGTGTCAAATTTATCTGAAGCATTAAGAGGTTTGACTCCAGGTGTGAGTGTTTCAGGAGGTTCTACCCGTCCTGGAGATGCTGCAAGTCTTCAAATTCGTCAAACTTTTGGATTTTCGAAAGATGGTAATTCAAATATTCCATTAGTAGTTATTGATGATATGGTGCAGATTGATCCTCAAAACGGAAAACCTACATTGGATACCTTTAATCAATTGGATCCTTCAGAAATTGAAAGCATGACAGTCTTAAAAGATGGTTCTGCAGCAATTTATGGATCAAGAGCTTCACAAGGAGCGATTATAGTAAAGACAAAAAGAGGAAAATCTGGAAAACCAAAGTTTACTTACTATAGCCAATATGCAATGAATGATGCAGTAGGACATAGTAAAACAATGGATGCTTATGAGCATGGAGTTTGGAAAAACAGATTTTTGAATTCTAACTTAGAGGCTGATCAGACTAAATATTTTTCTGCTGCAGAACTTGAGCAAATGAAAGGTTTAGATTATGACTGGCTTAAAAAAGCATGGAAACCTGCTGTTCAACAAAGACAGTCACTTTCTGCAAGTGGTGGTACTGAAAAAGCGACTTATTTTGCGGGTGTTACTTATTTTGATCAAGGTGCTAACTTAGGTGAGCAAGATTATAAAAAATGGAATTTCAGAACAGGAACTAATATCAAAATCTCTAAGGATTTAGAATTTTCTGCTTCGGTTTCGGCTATTACAACTGATGTGAATAAATCTTTCTCTAAGGCTTCAGCAAACTTAAACGATAGCAGTTTTGGTTCAGCAGCAGGAGGAGAACAAGCAGATTACGCTTATTTAGTGCACATGCCAAAATATATTCCGTGGGATACTACGGTAAATGGTAAAACTTATTGGATGTCACCGTTTCCTCGTACAGATCGTAACTTAGGAAGCGCGAACTCTAACACTACTATTGCAGGATGGAACTATTTTGCAGGTTTGGATGCAGGAAAACAAATAGAAGAGCAGTTTTCATATAATGTGAACTTGTCTTTAGAATATAAATTGCCATTTGTAAAAGGCTTAAGCGTAAAAGGAAGTTTCGCAAGAAGCCAATCTAGTAATTACACAGAACAATATCAATTGCCTTATGATTTAGCTAGAATAACAAATCATCATTTAGCTGATAATCACTTAGAAAATCCTAATTCGATTTATGCTGTTGAAACAAATATCCGTGGTTCTAGAGTTTACTATACTACAGATATGGATAAATTGGTGCAAGCCAACTTTTTTGCCACATACGCTAGAACTTTTGGAAATCATAATGTGTCTGCAATGTTTGGTTATGAGCAATCGGAAGCATGGAATAAAAGAGTTCGTTTGGCTTACGAAGGAACTTCAAAAGATTATTTAGGTAATAGTACTACTGCAGGACCAATTAGTACAAATTCACTAGCTGAAAAAGTAGAGTCGGGAACACAATCTTATTTAGGACGTATAAACTATAGTTTTAAAGACAAATATCTTGTTGAGTTTATATTTAGAAGTGATGCTTCTACTAAATTTGCTCCGCAAAATTACTGGGGTTTCTTCCCAGGAGCACAGTTAGGTTGGGTAGTATCTAGAGAAGATTGGTTTACAGAAAATGTTTCTTGGATCAACAATTTGAAATTACGTTACTCAATTGGTAAAACGGGTAAAGATAATATTGATTACTGGAGATGGTTGCAATATTATGAGCCAGTACCAGACAAAGGAGCTCAATTTGGAGGAAATGGAGGTATCTTAGGTGGTGGAATTACGCCACGTCCCACTCCAAATGAAAATGTGCATTGGGATACTACTATCAAAAATAACTTTGGTATAGATATATCTTTCCTAAAAAATAGATTGGCAGTTTCAGCTGATTTCTACTACGATAAATCTACAGATATGTTGATTGGATTGGCTGGTGAGGCTGGTACTCCAATTACAGTAGGAGGTGGTTTTGCAGAGGTGAACTATGCAGCAGTTGATGCTTGGGGATCTGAATTTAGTATAAATTGGAATGATAAAATAAAGGATAATTTCAGCTATAATGTTGGAGTGAACTTTGGATTTTCAGATAATGAAGTTAAAAAATACCCTGATCTTGCAAGAACAGATGCAAATACTAATATCACAGAAGTTGGTTCTTCTACGTATTTTCCAACTTATGGATTCAAAACTTGGAAAGGAACTTCAACAGGTGATGGTATCTTAAGAACAGATCAGGATGTAACGAATTACTGGAATTATTTGACAGAAAGAGCTACGGCTGTAGGTGGTGTTCCAACTTATATGGGAATCAATAACGTAACTTCTATGCGTAAAGGTATGTTGGCTTACGAAGATACAGCAGGGGTTTATAATGCTACAGAAGGTACTCAAGCAGGTGCTGATGGTAGAATTATGAAAAACGAGGATTATGTTAAGTTGGCAAACAACAGTAGAGTTTACGGTTTTACAACTAACTTAGGATTCAAATACAAAACGGTTTATTTCAGAACGCAGCTTCAAACTTCTTGGGGTGGTTACAGAGCTATTGATTTAGTAAAACAAGGTACTGCATCTGCTCATAATGACTGGGCTCACGAATCTTTCTGGACAGATATGTACGATGCTACTAATAATCCTAACGGTAAATATCCTAATATGGGGCAACAAGAGTATGCTTTTCTTCCATCTGATTTCTGGCAATTAGATACATTTAGATGTGTAGTTAGAAATGTGACTGTAGGATTTGAACTTCCAAGAGAAGCAATGAAACAATTAAATATTCAAAAAGCTACTTTAGGAGTTACAGGTAATAACCTTTGGGATTTGTATAATCCTTATCCAGATCATTATAGAAATATGTATGATGATTCAGCTGCTAGATATCCAACTCTTAGAACTTGGTCAATTAATTTGAATGTATCATTCTAATTTTTAATTAAAAAACAATTATGAAAGCAAAATTTTGTAGATATATAGCGATGATACTTTTAATGGTGTTAGGAGTTTCATGCAGTGATGACTTTTTGGAAGAAAAAACACAATATAAGTATTACGATGCAGAGTTCTTTAAAAGCGAAGAACGTGTTAATTGGTACGTAAATAATTTATATTTCGATTTCTTTGACGCATATAAAACACCAACCGCAATGCTTGTTGGATCTTATACAACAACGCAGACTACTTATACAGAAGAAATAGGAGGAATTTCAGCTATGATTAATCCAAATATTACTTTAGAAAACGCTGCTGACGGATCAGGATATTTCGGGAAAACATTGGTGGAAAATCCTAGTAATGACCCTTATAACAGAATTAGAGATATTAATGTTATGTTGGAAAGAATTGATGTGGATGGAGCTACTTTGAACCAAACATTTCGTGATCAGATCAAAGGGCAAATGTATTATTTACGTGCTATCCAATATTTTGATTTAATGCGTACTTATGGAGGTGTTCCAATCGTAACAGTTGTTCAGACTCCTGCTAAAGATGATCCTTCAATAAAAATACCAAGAGCTACAGTAACAGAATTGGTTAACCAAATTGTTGCCGATCTAGATTTAGCATCAGGTTTACTGCCATCAAAATGGCCAGCAAGTGATTATGGTCGTTTTACTAAAGGAGCTGCGCTAGCTCAAAAATCACGTGTTTTATTAACGTATGCTAGCCCTTTATTTAACAAAAATTGGGATTCAGCAACAGATCGTTGGGACGCAGCTTTAGCAGCTGGATTAGCAGCAGAAACAGAATTAACTTCGCAAGGGCATGGTTTATACGGAACAACTGCGAAAGATTGGGAAAGAATGTTTTATATTAATGATAATGCATTTATCTCAGAAGCGATTACAGTTAAATTGTTAGCAAGCAGCACTACAGTTGCTCCTTCTTTACAATCTAATAGTTCTTGGGAAAGATCAATGCGTTTGGCAAGCCAAGGAGGACAAGGAAGCGGTGGAGTTAAAGCTCCAAAAGGTATGATTGATTTATTTCCTATGGCTAATGGAAAACGACCAACCGCAGCTAATAGTTATGATCCGTTTTTGTTTTTTAAAGATCGTGACCCGCGTTTTTACAGAACATTTGGCTTCTCAGGTAGTTACTGGCCTTACAACAACAGTTTGCCTTCAACTGCAGCACCTACTGTTTGGGCATACCGTTGGTCAACGAATGCAACTACAGGTGTAGCTTTCAGTACAGGTAATGATGTATCAAGCCCAGCTTTTGTTCGTAAAATGTCTAGTCCAACAGTAAGTAATTCTTCAAACTTTCAAGTTTCTGGTACAGATATTATAGATTATCGTTTTGCTGAGTTATTGCTGAACATTGCAGAATGTTATGCAGCTAAAGGAGATATTGGTAACACAATTAATTATTTAGGAAGAATTCGTAAACGTGTAGGAATTCCTGCAACTGATAATTACGGGATCGGAACATTGGGAGATAAATATGCAGCTCTTGAAGCTTGTTTATATGAGCGTAGAGTAGAGTTAGCTTATGAAGGAAAACGTTTTTGGGATGTTCAAAGATGGATGCTTTATAGCGATGAAGCTTCACTTAATGATCAGACAAACACTAAACTTGGAATCCCTCAATTAAACGGTACGCAACGTATTGGGAATTATTTGCACTATAAAAACGGAACTAGTGCAGCAGGTACAGATCCTTTAGCTTCTGCTCGTGCTTCTATTTCAGTTGATCCAGATGCAGCAAATTTCCAAGCTCAAATTACTGCTTTAGCAACTTTCTATACTAATAATTTTGAATTACGTTCTCCTCCAACTCCGATGGATGCTGTTGGAAATGTAGCTACTCCTATTCTATGGAGACCAAATTATTATGTAAACGGACTTAATCAAAGTGCTTTGGTTAACAATCCTTGGCTGATACAAACTGTTGGATGGAAAGATGGTAATGGAGCAGCAGGATCATACAATTACCAAGAATAGATTTTTATTATAAGAAACAGATTAATATATAAAGCTTTTCACCTGTATTCGTTAAAAGATACAGGTGATTTGTTTAAAATGAATTACCAAAAGTTGAAATTAACATGAAAAATTCCGCATTATTTATCGCATCATCTCTGCTTTTTTTAGGAAGTGCAAAATGTTTTGCTCAGTATCCTAAAATAAGTCCGGAAGTTCAGGCACAAGAAAAAGCAATTAAAGAAGAAGCTCAAAGACTTTCTGACGAAGCTTGGACAAAAGCTTTAGTTGTTATTGAAGAAGAAGCAAAACATGGAAAACCATACATTCCGTGGGCATCAAGACCAACAGATTTACCTCAGGCTGAAATTCCAGCTTTCCCAGGTGCTGAAGGTGGAGGAATGTACACTTTTGGAGGACGTGGCGGAAAAGTTTACACGGTAACAAGTTTAGAAGACCGTGGAGCAGGAACTTTGCGTGAAGCTTGCGAACAAGGTGGAGCGAGAATAGTGGTGTTTAATGTTGCCGGAATTATTAGATTGAAAAGTCCATTAATTATTCGTGCACCTTACATTACAATTGCAGGACAAACCGCTCCTGGTGATGGAATTTGTATTGCTGGAGAATCAACTTGGATTGATACCCATGACGTAATTATCAGACACGTACGTTTCCGTCGTGGAGAAACTTTCGTTGGTCGTCGTGATGATGCTATCGGAGGAAACCCTGTTGGGAACATTATGATCGATCACGTTTCTGCAACTTGGGGATTAGACGAAAATATGTCGATTTACAGACACATGTACAACCCGGGTCCAGGATATCCAGACATTAAAGTTGGAACCGTAAACATTACAATCCAAAACAGTTTATTTGGAGAAGCTTTGGATACTTATAACCACGCTTTTGGAAGTACTTTAGGTGGAGAAAATTGTTCTTTCATGAGAAATATGTGGGCGAACAATGCAGGAAGAAATCCTTCTATCGGATGGAACGGAATTTTCAACTTTGTAAACAACGTAGTTTTCAACTGGTATAACAGATCTACAGATGGTGGAGATTACACTGCAAATTACAACATCATCAACAATTTCTATAAACCAGGTCCTATAACCGATTTAACTCAGCCAATCAGCTATAGAATTTTGAAACCAGAATCAGGAAGAAGTAAATTGCCTTATGTGGTTTTCGGTAGAGCTTTCGTAAACGGAAATGTAGTTAACGGAAACGAAAAAGTTACCAAAGACAACTGGGATGGAGGAATTCAGTTAGAAAACAAAAAAGGAGAGTTGATGACTTACGATGAATCAAAAGAATATTTTGCTAAAATGAAAGCAGAAAAACCTTTCCCAATGCCTTGGTTCAATAAATTTATGACGGCTGAAGAATCTTATGAGTTTGTACTTAAAAATGTTGGAGCAACATTGCCAATTAGAGATAAAGTTGACGAAAGAATCGTAAGAACAGTAAAAACTGGAGTTCCGGAATATGCAAAAGGATTAGAGAAAAAAGAATTCTATCAATTCGAACACAGACGTCTTCCGATGGATTCTTATAAAAAAGGAATCATTACAGATATTTCTCAAGTTGGAGGATATCCAGAATATAAAGGAAAACCTTATGTAGATACAGACAAAGACGGTATGCCAGATGCATGGGAGAAAAAATACGGTTTAAACCCGAATGATCCATCTGATGCTCAAGGAGACTTAAACGGAGACGGGTATTCTAATATTGAAGATTACATCAACGGTGTAAATCCTGCGATAAAAGTAAACTGGAAAGATTTAGCTAATAACAAAGAAACTTTGGTAAGACCTTTGCTAGATTTAAAATAAGAATCGGCGAGATTAAAAAAAGTAAAATAAAAATCTGCAAGTCTGCTAAATCTGCGAGAAAAAAAATTAGCCCGCAGATTTAGCTGATCAGGCAGATTAAATATTGTAATTCATAAAATTTATTAAGATGAAATCAATAAAAAATATAGTTGTTTTAATGATGCTTTTAGTGTTTGGAAGCAATATAGCACAACAACATCTAGATCCTGAATATATCAAAGTTACAAACGAAAGAGCCGCTAAAATCGTTGTGAAATTAGATTTGAAAAATGAAGCGAAAGAAAAAGCAGTTTCAAATATAATAGCACAGCAATTCAGAGATTTAAGCGAAATCCAAGACGGAAGAGACGCTGAAATCAAAAAAGTAAAAGAAGATACTTCTTTGGCTAAAGAAAAACAAAACGAAAAAATTGACAAACTGAAAACAAAAGCTGATGAGTCAATTGCAAAATTGCATAAATCTTACCTTAAAAAATTAGGTAAAGAATTATCAGAAGAAAAAATTACTGAAGTTAAAGACGGAATGACGTATGGCGTGCTTCCAATTACGGTTGCAGGTTACAACGATATGCTTCCAAATTTAACTGCAGAACAAAAAGAATACATTTATAATGCTTTAGTAGAAGCGAGAGAACATGCAATGGACGGTGGTACTTCTAAAGAAAAACACGGCTGGTTTGGTAAATACAAAGGAAGAATCAACAATTATTTATCAAAACAAGGCTATGATCTGAACAAAGAAAGTAAAGATTGGCACGAACGTGTTGAGCAAAGAGAGAAAAACAAAGTAAAAGATTCTACTTCAAAAGAATAATCTCTTAAAACTTACACAACAGCTATTAACTACACGACCACAATTCATGCAAAATATTTTTCCAAACCGTACTTTAAAGAGAACATTGATGGCATTTTCATTTTGTTCTCTAGTTTCATCAGCTTACGCCCAATATCCTGTAATTCCAAAAGATGTTCAAGCAAAAGCAGACGCTATTTTAGCAGACGAAGAAACAAGATTGAGTGAAATCTGGAATGCAAATCTCCATATTATTAAAGAAGAAGCAAAACAAGGAAAACCATATTTGCCTTGGGCTTCTTATCCAAAAGATTTTGTTTTTGCAGACATTCCTGCTTTTCCAGGTGCAGAAGGCGGAGGAGCATACACACAAGGTGGTCGTGGCGGAAAAATATTCGTAGTTACGAGTTTAGAAGACAGCGGAAAAGGAACTTTTCGTGAAGCTTGTGAAGCTGTTGGGGCGCGAACAATCGTTTTTAATGTTTCGGGAATTATTCGCTTAAAAAAGAGAATCAGCATGCGTGCGCCTTACGTTACAATTGCTGGACAAACGGCTCCCGGAGACGGAATTTGTATTGCTGGAGAAACTTTAGAAATTGATACTCATGACGTTATTATCAGACACATGCGTTTCAGACGTGGTGCAACTGAAGTAACAAGAAGAGATGATGCATTGGGTGGAAATCCGATGGGAAATATCATCGTGGACCACTGCTCAGTTAGTTGGGGATTAGACGAAAATATTTCTTTATATAGACATCAATTTGCGGCTAATGCAAAATCGAAATTGGAGAAATTACCAGCTTGTAATATCACTATTCAAAACACTATTTCATCAGAAGGTTTAGATACTTATAATCACGCATTTGGAAGTACAATTGGCGGATTAAATAGTACTTTTATGCGTAACTTGTGGGCCGACAACATTTCTAGAAACGCTTCTATCGGAATGTATGGCGACTTTAATTTTGTGAATAACGTAGTATTTAATTGGTGGAATCGTACCTTAGATGGCGGTGATTATCGTTCGATGTTGAACATCATCAACAATTATTTTAAACCTGGTCCAATAACGCCGGCAGATCAGCCTATTGCACATAGAATTGTTAAACCTGAGTCTGGATATATTGAGCCAAAACAATATGGAAGAGCTTATGTTTCAGGGAATTTCGTTGTTGGTTCTCCTGAAGTTACAGCAGATAACTGGAATGGCGGAGTGCAATTGGAAAATCTTCCAGAAGCAGAAACAAAAGAATTTTTAGCAGCAATCAAACAGCCAAAACCTTTTTCAATGCCTCAATTCAAAATTATGGGTGCAGAAGAAGCTTACGAATTTGTTTTAACGAATGTTGGAGCGACAATTCCGAAAAGAGACGCTGTTGACGAAAGAATTTTGAAGCAGGTTAGAACAGGAAAAATCGAAGTGAAAGACGGTTTAGAAAACAATATTGGAAAGGATTTTGTCAAAAGAAGATTGCCTGCAGATTCTTATAAAAAAGGAATTATAACGCATCCAGATCAAGTTGGGGGGTATCCGACTTATAAAGGAAAAACCTATAAAGATTCTGATAATGACGGAATTCCAGATGCTTGGGAAAAGAAATTTGGTTTAAATCCAAACGATGCTTCAGATGCAAATAAAGATTCAAACGGAGACGGTTATACGAACATCGAAAAGTATTTTAACGGAATTGATCCAACGAGTAAAACAGATTGGACAAAAATCGAAAATAATATAGATACGTTAGCTAAGTTGAAGTCATTATTACAATAGTGATTTAGTTATATTAAGAATATTTTCAAAGCAAACCTGACAGGTTCTAAAAACCTGTCAGGTTTAATAACACAAAGAATATCCATATAGTTTGTCATTTCGACGTAAGGAGAAATCACACTAGTAGCTCGACAACAGTGTGTGAATCCCGCGTGAGATTTCTCCTTACGTCGAAATGACAAAATTGAGGAAAATGTAAAATTCTAAAATAGTATTAAATTGAATTTCACTCATTTAAAAAATATTGCTTCTTTCAAAAACACATTATTCGTAATGTATTTTGCTCTGTCATTTAATGCCGAAATCACAGCCCAAAACACTTTCCCAGACATTGTAAAAACAAAAGAAGGAAAACTTTCTTTTACAGCAGACAATCAAGGAAACCAAATTCCTGACTTTTCTTTTGCAGGATACAGAAATTCTGAAGCAGCAATTCCGAATCTGGAAAACAAGATTTTTGTTTCCAAACAAGAAGAAGATGCAACGCAGAAAATTCAAAGGGCAATTGATTATGTAAGCGCATTAAAACCAGATAAATCGGGTTTTCGCGGAACAGTTCTTTTAGATAAAGGAATTTTCAAAGTTAGCGGGACATTATACATCAGAAAATCGGGAGTTGTTTTAAGAGGAAGCGGAAACACAGAAAACGGAACTGTACTTTTAGGAACAGGTTTAGAAAGAGAAGCTTTAATTCGAATTTTAGGGGTAAATGATAAAGTGTATAAAGATTCTTTCGAATTTAATAACCCTTACACACCACTTGGAACTCAGAAAATCCAATTAAAAAACGCTTCAAAATTAAAAGTTTCAGACGAAATTGAAATCAGCAAACCTTTGACAGATAATTTCATTAAAGAAGTAAACATGCAGGATTTCGGTGGAGAAACTTCTTGGATTGGATGGAAAAAAGGTGCTTGGGATATGACTTGGAATAGAGTTGTAGCCAAAATCAACGGAAATGAAGTTACATTGAATGCTCCAATCACGATGTCATTAGATGATGTTTTCGGCGCTTCAAAAGTTACGGTTTATTCATGGCCGGGAAGAGTTGAAAATGCTGGAGTTGAAAATATCTTGATTAAATCAACTTTTAATGCTTCAAATGCAAAAGACGAAGAACATAGATGGCAGGCAATCAGTATCGAAAACACTAGAAATGCTTGGGTAAAACAAGTTAATTTCAAACATTTTGCGGGCGGAGCAGTTACGATTTTAAAAACAAGTCAGCAGATTACAGTTGAAGATTGTATTGCAACTGAACCCGTTTCAGAAATTGCTTCATTCAGAAGACATACATTTTATACAGAAGGTCAGCAGACACTTTTTCAACGTTGTTATTCAGAATTTGGATATCATGATTTTGCTGTGGGAGGATTTGGAACAGCGGGTCCAAATGCTTTTGTTCAGTGTGAATCACATCTTCCATTCAATAACAGCGGCGCAATTGGAAGTTGGACAACGGGAGTTTTATTTGACATCGCCAATATTGACGGTGATGCACTAAGTTACAACAACAGAGAACAAGGCGGAAGAGGAGCAGGATGGACAGCAGCAAATTCAGTAATTTGGGAATCTTCAGCTTCAAAAGTAGAATGTTATAGTCCGCCAACTGCTCAAAACTGGGCTTTTGGAGTTTGGGGACAATTTGGAGGAAACGGACACTGGAAAGACGTAAACGGACATATTAGTCCAAGAAGTTTGTTCTACACACAACTAGAAAACAGATTAGGAAAACTTCCAACGCCAGCTTTTATTTATGATTTAGGATCGGAACCATCTTCAAGCCCGACAATCGAAGTGGCGCAAGAATTGACTAAAGCTTCGGTTACAACCAAACAAAGCTTGCCAGAATGGATTGAAGAGGTTTCAAAACAAAACCCGATTAACATTAATAATTCAGGTTTAAAAAATGCAAATGATTTAAAGATTGCTGCTTCAAATAAATCGGAGAATAAATCAAAAGTAATCACAGAAAATGGCTGGTTAACTTTTAACGGAAAAGTAATCGCCGGAAAACAAATGAATGTGGCTTGGTGGAGAGGTGATCTTACAGATGATTTTGTAAACAAATCTTTACCGCACGTAACTCGTTTTGTACCAGGAAGAACAGGAAACGGATTAACAGACAGAGTTCAGGAAACAGTTGATTATTTGACTTCAAATAACATTATCGCTTTAGAACACAATTATGGTTTGTGGTACGACCGCAGAATGGACGATCACGAACGTGTACGCAGAATTGATGATGATACTTGGCCTCCGTTTTACGAACAGCCTTTTGCAAGAAGCGGAAAAGATTTGGCTTGGGATCATTTAAGCAAATACGATTTAACAAAATTCAACGATTGGTATTGGAGCCGTTTAGCGCAGTTTGCAACATTGGCAGAACCAAACGGACAAATGCTAATCAATCAGCAATATTTTCAGCACAATATTTTAGAAGCTGGAGCGCATTGGGCAAGTTCACCTTGGCGTTCGGCAAATAACATCAACAATTCAGGATTTCCAGAACCACCGCCATACGCAGGAGACAAGCGTATTTTCATGGCGGAACAGTTTTACGATATTACGAATGCTGATAGAAGAAAATTACACCAAGGTTTCATTAGAAAATCGTTCGAAAATTTTCAAGAAAACAGCAATGTAATTCAGTTAACAAGTGCTGAATATACGGGTCCGCTTCACTTTATGGAATTCTGGTTAGATGAAGCTCAAAAATGGAAAGACGAAACAGGTAAAAAAGGCTTAATCGGTTTAAGTGCAACCAAAGACGTTCAGGATGCAATTTTGAATGACGCCAAAAGAGTAAAAACAGTTGATGTAATCGACATTCGTTATTGGTATTACAAAGAAGACGGTTCGGCTTACGCTCCACAAGGAGGCGTTAATTTAGCACCAAGACAGCACGCCAGAAAACTGAAAACAGGAAAAGAAACCGATAATCAAGTGTATCGTGCCGTTAGAGAATACAGAGAAAAATATCCTGAAAAAGTGATTTTATATTCAACAGATGGTTCTTCTCGTTTCGGATGGCCGGCTTTGATGGCGGGAGCTTCAATGCCAAACATCCCAAAAATCGAATTGCCTCAGTTTTATTCCGCTTTAAGCGAAATGAAATTAGTTGACGGAAATACGTTCTCAGACAATCTTTGGAAATTAGAAAACAAAGGAAAAAGTTATCTTTTCTATCTAAAAAACGATCAAGATGTTACAATCGATTTATCAAACGAAAAAGGAACATTTGAAGTATTCGCAATCAATGCTTCAACAGGAAATACAACCAAAAAAGCCAACATCAGCGGAGGAAAAAAAGTAACGATTCCACAAGCCGAAATAAAAGAAAAAGCGCTTTTTGTAGTGAAAAAGTAAAAGTTAATAGCCACGAATTCACGAATTAATTTGAAAAGAATTAAATCTGATTAACTACCCAAATCTGCGAGAGTAAAAAAAATTTTCGCAGATTAAAAAAGATCAAAGCAGATTCAGCAGATTTTTAAAAAAATAATCTGCGTAAATCAGCTAAAATCAGCGAAATCTGCGTGAAATAAAAACACAAAGATTGTAAAAGAAAAATTCGTGAATTCGTGGCAAACAAACCAAAAAACATAAATTCAAAAACAAACCAAAATGAATCTGAAAATAAAATCTTTATGCGCTCTTAGTATAAGCTTTATGTTTACAGCACAAAGCGGATTTTCGCAATCTGCTAAAACAAAAGCATCACTGCCTGAAATCAAAGTATCTAAAAATCAGCATTATTTTGTTACCGAAAACGAAAAACCATTTTTCTGGCTTGGCGATACAGGCTGGCTCGCATTCGGAAAATTGGATCGAGAGGGAATTGAGAAATATTTTAAAGACAGAAAAGAAAAAGGATTTAATGTTGTTCAGGTGATGGTTTTGCACAACATTAATGCCGTTAACGTTTATGGCGATGCCGCTTTGATAAACGAAGACGTTTCAAAACCGTTGATTACGGCTGGAAACGATTTCAAAGATCCAAAACAATACGATTACTGGGATCACGTAGATTACACTTTAGACGTGGCTCAGAAAAACGGAATTTACGTTGCAATGGTTCCAGTTTGGGGAACAAACGTTTCAAAAGGAAATAAAGTAAGCAAAGAACAAGCAACAGAATACGCTCAGTTTTTGGCTAATAGATATAAAAGCAGAACCAATGTAATTTGGTTAAACGGTGGAGACACGCACGGAAATGAATTTCAAGATATCTGGAAAGCCATTGGAAATACTTTAAAAACAAATAATCCAAATCAGTTAGTCACTTTTCACCCATTTGGAAGAACCGATTCTTCAGAGAATTTCCACAACGAAAAATGGTTGGATTTCAATATGTTCCAATCAGGACACAGAAGATACGATCAGGATTCAATAAAAACGAATTTCAAAGAAGACAATTACAAATTTGTATTAAGAGATTTCGAATTAAAGCCAACAAAACCTACACTTGACGGAGAACCTTCTTACGAAGCAATTCCACACGGTTTGCACGATACTTTACAGCCAAAATGGACCGCAAGCGATGTACGTCGTTACGGATATTGGTCGGTTTTATCAGGAGCAGCAGGTTACACGTACGGACACAACGCTGTAATGCAAATGTTTAGAAAAGGCGATAAACCAGCTTACGGAAATAAAGAATTATGGACATCAGCAATCAATGCGCCTGGATCAAAACAAATGGTTTACATCAAGAAATTAATGGAAGAATTTCCGTTTTTAGAAGGAACTCCAGATGTTTCATTAGTCGTTAACCAAGGAGAAAAATACGATTATATTTCTGCAATAAGAGGAGAAAAATATGCTTTACTTTATACTTATAACGGAAGAATAATAGAAGTAAAACTAGGAAAAATTGCTGGTGATAAATTCGAAGCAACTTGGTACAATCCAAGAAATGGAAAGAAAACCAAAATCGGAATTTTTGATAATAAAGGAACTCAAAATTTTCAACCAGAAGGAAAAAAAGAAGATGGAAATGACTGGGTTTTGATTTTGAGATCGAAGTAAAATAAAAGTCTAGTATTATCCTTCTGAGCGAAGTCGAAGAACCGCAAAGATTGGACACATTGAATGATAATGAATGCGCCCTTCGACTTCGCTCAGGGTGACAAAAATAAGAATAAAAAATCTCTCGCAGATTTGGCAGATTGAGCAGATAAAAAATCCTTTTAATCTGTGAAATCAGTGGCAAAAAAATTAATCTGCACAATCTGCCAAATCTGCGAGAGTAAAAAACAACACAACTATGAAAATCAAAAATATACTATTCATACTCTGCTTCATCACCAGTTTGACAGCATTCGCACATGATGGCTGGTACAACATCTTAAACGAAGGCGGAAACAATAAAGGCCAAAAATGCACTGATGCCATTCAGAAAACAATTGAAAAAGCATCAAAAAATGGCGGTGGAACTATTTTTTTTCCGGCTGGAGAATATCTAACAGGAGCTTTAACACTAAGAAGCAACATCACAATTCATTTAGATTCTGGAGCACTTTTAAAGTTCTCTGAAAACTTCGATGATTTTTTGCCTTACGTAGAAATGCGTTACGAGGGAATCGTAATGAAAAGTTTCCAACCTTTATTTTATGCAAAAGATGTAGAAAACATCACCATCAAAGGAAGAGGGGTAATCGACGGACAAGGAAAAGCTTGGTGGAATGAAGTGTACAGAATCGAATCAGCAAAAGAACCTTTGCCTCCAACCAAATACCAAACGATGTGGGAAGAGCAAAACAAAGGTCTTTATACAGAACCCTATTACAAAAGAACAGTTGATAAGAAATTTTTCAGACCTTCTTTCTTTCAGGCTTACAACTGTAAAAACATTATGATCGAAGGCGTGACCTTTCAAAATTCACCTTTTTGGACAATTAACCCAGAATTCTGTGATAATGTAACTGTTACTGGAATTTCGATTTTTAATCCGCATTCGCCAAACACAGACGGAATTAACCCTTCTTCTTGTACGAATGTTCACATTTCAAACTGCCATATTAGTGTGGGAGACGATTGTATCACAATCAAATCGGGAAGAGATGGCGATGGTCGTAAATACGGAAAAGCGACAGAAAATGTAACCATCACAAACTGTACGATGTTAAGCGGTCACGGCGGAGTGGTTATCGGAAGCGAAATGTCTGGCGGAATCAAAAAAATCACTATTTCAAACTGTGTTTTTGACGGAACAGACAGAGGAATCCGTATCAAATCGGCTCGTGGGAGAGGTGGAGTTGTAGAAGACATTCGCGTCGATAATATCGTAATGAAAAACATCAAAGAAGAAGCAATTGTATTAAGCCTTTTTTACGATAAAGGCACTAAAATTGAGCCTGTAACAGAGAAAACGCCGATTTTCAGAAACATTCACATGAACAACATTACAGCTTCAAACGTGAACAAAGCGGGACAGATTTTAGGAATCACAGAAATGCCAATTCAAAACATTACTTTCTCAAATATTAATATGGACGGAAAAGAAGGTTTTACCGTGAGCACCGCAACAGATGTTGAATTTCATGATGTAAAAGTAAACGCAACGGCAGGTTCTTCCTTCAAAATATCAGATTCAAAAAATATTATTTTAGATAACGTTGGATCTTCAACACCGATAAAAGGAG
Source organism: Flavobacterium sp. B167r (assembly GCF_056824315.1). NCBI lineage: Bacteria > Pseudomonadati > Bacteroidota > Flavobacteriia > Flavobacteriales > Flavobacteriaceae > Flavobacterium > Flavobacterium sp. B167r. The sequence goes on along the minus strand of NZ_CP124859.1, from coordinate 4,299,835 downwards.
TTCCAGTTATCAAATTAGATAATGTTTCTAACACGTTGATTAGTAATAATTTTCCATTCAATCAAACCGATATTTTTATCGAATCCGATGGAAAAGAAACGAAAAATATTTTCTTGAAAAACAATGTTTTAAACAACGTAACAACAAAAATTAAAAAAGGCGCTTCTTTAGATAAAAAAGCGATTACAGAATAATTCCACGTTCCTGCAAGGTTTTGAAAACATTGTTGGTATTTTAATAATTATATTTAGAAGCAGAAACAATAGGCATTTTTGGAAACATCGTCCCGCTCTTCGTTACAATCTTTTGTGCCGAACCCCGGCACAAAAGGATTTCCACTGCGATCGGGGCTAAAGAGAAAGATTTGGCTTTTTTGCTATCAATAAGAAAGGTCTGATCCTGCAAGGTTTTCAAAACCTTGTAGGTTTCAGAATTAAACGTAAAATATATACCTACAAGGTTTTTGAAAACCTTGCAGGAAAATAAAATAAGACATGAAAAAAATATTCATCCTATTAATCTTTTCACTTTTTGCGATATCTTACGCGCAGAAAAAGAAAGAACTATATCTTTTTACGTCGTTTAGAGAACCAGCAACAGAAGGCTTATATTTGGCTTATAGTGAAGACGGTTACAACTGGAAAGGTTTAGAAGGTTCATTCTTAAAACCAGAAATCGGAGCGAGTAAGATCATGCGTGATCCATCAATTACAAAAGGAGCTGACGGAACGTATCACATGGTTTGGACAACCGATTGGAAAGGCGGAAATGGTTTTGGTTACGCAAGTTCAAAAGACTTGATGCATTGGTCAGATCAGCAATATATTCCAGTAATGAAAAACGAACCTGAAGTGGTAAACGTTTGGGCACCAGAGATTTTTTATGATGATGAGAAAAAGGAATACATTATTATTTGGGCATCGACAATTCCGTTTAAATATCCGAAAGGAGTGGAAGAAGAGAAAAACAACCACAGAATGTATTATGTAACGACTAAGGATTTCAAAACTTTTTCGGATACAAAATTATATTACGATCCAGGTTTTAGCGTAATTGACTGTGTGATTGTCAAAAAAGGAAAGAAAGACTATGTTTTGGTTTTAAAAGACAACACAAGACCAATGCGAAATATAAAAGTAGCTTTCGGAAAATCGCCTTTAGGTCCGTTTGAAAAAAGTTCTGAACCTTTAACCGAATATTTATCAGAAGGTCCAACCGTTGTAAAAGTGGGTAAAAATTGGCTGTTGTATTATGATAATTACGGTTCAAAAAATTATAAAGCTTTAAGCACTTCAGATTTTGTTCATTTTGAAGATGTTTCATCGAAAATAAGTCTTCCAGAAGGACATAAACATGGAACGATTACAACAATCTCAAGCGAAGTTTTAAAAGGATTAATTGAAAAGAAATAAAATCTGTAAAATCTGCAAAATCTGCGAGAGTAAAAATTTTTTCTCGCAGATTTGGCAGATCAAGCAGATAAAAAGGGTAGAAAAATTTCACGCAGATTTAAAAGGATTGAAGCAGATTAAGCAGATTTTTTTAATCTGTGAAAATCAAAAAGATTAAAAATTATATCTGCACAAATCAGCTAAAATCTGTTGAATCTGCGTGAAACCAAAAATATAAATATGATTACTTTCAAAAACATAAAAACCAACATTATCGCTACAGCCACAATTCTTTTGGTTGGAACTGCTGTAAATGCGCAAAACGACACAGTGCGTTATGTTGGTAAAACACTTTCAAACATCGATTACCATCACGGAATGTTAAGTCCGGCGGTTGGAGTTCACGCGACACAAATTATGCGTGCAAGCCGTGAACACCCAGAAAAAGCAGATGGTTTTGGTTGGACATACAATCACCAGCCGATGATGGCGTATTGGAATAATACTTTTTACTTGCATTATTTAAGTGATCCTTCGGGAGAACATATTCCGCCAAGCCAGACTTTATTTATGAGTTCTAAAGACGGAGTAACTTGGACAAAACCAGAAGTTATTTTCCCGATTTATAGAATTCCTGACGGATGGAAAAAAGAAGGAGTTGAAGGTGTGGCCAAAAATCTAGATGCGATTATGCACCAAAGAATGGGCTTTTATACTTCAAAAGACAAAAGACTTTTTGCTTTGGCGTATTACGGAATCGCGATGGATGAAAAAGACGATCCAAACGACGGAAAAGGAATTGGACGTGTGATTCGTGAAATCAAAAAAGATGGAAGTTTTGGCGAAATCTATTTCATCAGATACAATAAAACTTGGGATAAATCGAAATCGAAATTCCCATTTTATACCGCTTCAAAAGACAAAGGATTCAAAAAAGCCTGCGAAGAAATTTTATCTAATCCATTAATGTTGCAGCAATGGGTAGAAGAAGCCGATCGCGATGACGAATTGATTCCGTTGCAGAAACCGTATAAAGCATTTAGCTATTATCATTTAGCAAATGGAAATGTGGTTGGTTTATGGAAACATGCTTTAACTTCTATCAGTAAAGATGGCGGAAAATCTTGGGATTATATGCCATTGCGCGCGCCAGGTTTTGTAAACAGTAATGCTAAAATCTGGGGACAAAAAACGTCTGATAATCGTTATGCAACGCTTTATAATCCGTCAGAATATCGTTGGCCCTTGGCGATTTCTACAAGTGATGACGGACTGAATTATAAAGATTTATTGTTGGTTCACGGAGAAGTGAGTCCGATGCGTTACGGCGGAAACTACAAATCTGCAGGACCTCAATACGTACGCGGCATCACAGAAGGAGACGGAACTCCGCCAGACGGAAAAATTTGGGTGGGTTACAGCGTAAATAAAGAAGATATTTGGGTTGCTTCGATTCCGGTTCCAGTAACTTCTGTTGTGACAGAAAATGTAAATGATGTTTTCAATACGCTTCCAAACGGAGAAGAATTGAAGTTTTGGAATACTTATGATCTTTCTTGGGCATCCACAAAAATCGAAAAGAAAGCCGACGGTAAAAAATGGCTGACTTTAAGAGATCAGGATTATTTTGATTATTCTCGTGCGGAAAGAGTGATTCCTTTCGCATCAAAAATGGAAGCTGTTTTCACCGTAATGCCAGAACAGAATAATCATGGTTTATTGCAGATTGAATTTCAAAATAAACAAGGTTTACCATCCGTAAGATTAATTTTTGATTCTGACGGAGAATTAAAAGTGAAAAATGGCGCTCGTTTGAGTTCGGTTGCGAAATACGAAGCAAATAAAGCGTATAAAATCACAGTTAAATTAGATGCTAAAAACCGTCAATACACTATAAAAGTAAACGATGGAAAAGAATCAACGAAGATATTTTATGCACCAACAGATGGTTTCGAGCGAATTATGTTCCGCACAGGAGAACAAAGATATTCTCCAAATCCAGACACAGCGCCAGACACAGACGATTACGATGATTTGCCTCAAACAGGAAAACAAATCCCAGAAGCAGTATTCAATATCGAGTCTTTGGTAACTAAAAAATTATAATTAGGTTGCCACGAATTACATGAATTTGCACTAATTTTTTATTGAACATCCTAGAAATTCGTGATATTGGTGTAATTCGTGGCAAAAAAATAAATCAGCTCAATCTGCAAAATCTGCGAAAAACATAATTAGCAGACAAACAAGTAAAGATGAAGAATTTCAAAAATATTGTATTAGCATTTTTTCTTTTAGTAACTATAGTTTCTAAAGGACAGATTCTGCCTGTACGCTTAACAACAGAAATGGCTGAAAATCCATTGGCAGTTGTAGAAACTCAACCAAAATTAAGCTGGCAATTAGTTTCAAAAGAATCTGATGCATCACAATTAGCTTATTTGATTTTAGTAGCTTCTTCGGAAGAAAAACTAAATAATGACGATGGAGATATCTGGAACACAGGAAGAGTAAATACAGACAAAAACCTGCATATTGTTTATAACGGAAAACCATTAAAAAGCGAGACCAAATATTTCTGGAAAGTTAAAGTTTGGAATCAATCAGGAAAAATTTCAAAATGGAGTAGAACAGCTTCTTTCAGAATGGCGCCGTTAGAATCAGATTTAAATCCAACTTGGATTGGTGCGATTACAAAAGCAGATAGTCATTTGCCGGAAGGAAGAACGTATCATACTGCGACTTTCAACAGAGAAAAAAAGAACTCGTTTATCAATGCTTCCGATTCTTTGGCGCGCAGAAGTATCTTGCTTCGTAAACCTTTCGAAGTAGAAAAAGAAATCAAAGAAGCCGTTGTTTATATTTCAGGTTTAGGACATTACGAACTGACAATCAACGGAAAAAAAGTAGGTAACAGTCAATTTGCACCTTTGTGGACGGATTACGACAAAACGGTTAATTACAATGTTTACGAATTAAGCGCAAAAGATTTTCAAAAAGGCGATAACGTAATTGGCGTTCTGTTAGGAAACGGAATGTACAATACGCTGGCTGAAAGATATACCAAATTCTTCGTGAGTTTTGGTCCGCCGACTTTATTTTTCAAAATGAAAATCAAATACAATGATGGTTCAGAAGAAATTATAAAGTCAGACAGAACTTGGAAATACAGCAAAAGTCCGATTACGTATAACAGTATTTTTGGTGGAGAAGATTACAATGCCAACTTAGAACAAAAGGACTGGAATAAAAAAGGTTTTAAAGATAGAGATTGGAAAAAAATAGTCATTCAAGAAGCGCCAAAAGGAGTTTTAAGACCGCAGACTGCACCGCCTGTTACTATCCAAAAACAATACGAAGTTAAAACGGTAAAAGAGCTAAAACCGAATTTCTACGTTTTTGATATGGGACAAAATCTTTCTGGATTTCCAACGATCAAAGTAAAAGGAAAAAGAGGACAATCGATTCGTGTTTGGGTTGCGGAAGGATTAAATGAAGAAGGCACAATCGCGCAGGGAAGATCTGGAAAACCCTATTATTATGATTACACTTTAAAAGGTGATGGAGTTGAAGAATGGACACCGAAATTCAGTTTCTACGGTTATCAATATGTTCAAATTGAAAATATTAATTACAAAGATGCTAAAAATGCGGAGTTTCCAACTTTAGTAGAATTAAAATCGAATTTCATTTACAATTCGTCTGGTGAAGCGGGAAGTTTTGAATGTTCGAATGAAATTTTCAATAAAACACATGAGCTGATAAACAACTCAATAAAAAGTAATTTCCAAAGTGTTTTTACGGATTGTCCGCAACGTGAAAAGTTAGGCTGGTTAGAAGAAATTCATTTGAATGGCCCGGGTTTAATGTTCAATTATAATTTAGAAAATTATATTCCGGCTACGATGCAGAATATTTCTGATTCACAACGTGATAATGGTTTAATTCCGTCTATTGTTCCAGAATATGTGATTTTTGGTGGCGATTTTACCGATTCTCCAGAATGGGGTGTTACAGGCGTGATCTTGCCTTGGATGTATTACGAATATTACGGAGATACTTCATTATTAGAGAAATATTTCCCTATAATGAAAAAGTACGTCGATTATTTAGAAACAAAATCGACAAACCACATCGTTTCTCACGGATTAGGCGATTGGTACGATTACGGAACTCATGCCGCTGGATATTCAAAAAACAGTCCGATTGCGCTTTCGGCAACTTCACATTATTATTATGGAGCGTATTTGACAGCTCAAGCGGCTAAGTTATTAGGCAAAACCGAAGATTTTGAGAAATACGAAACATTAGCTTCTGAAATAAAAATAGCTTTCAACGCAGCATTTTTTAATCCAGAAACCAAACAATACGGAACTAACAGTCAGTTTAGTAACTCAGTTCCGATTTTTATGAATATTGTAGAGCCTCAGTACAAAGAAGCGGTAATGCAGAATTTACTGGCAGACATCAAAGATAAAGGAGATCGTTTAACAACGGGAGATGTTGGAAATCGCTATTTATTTCAGACTTTAGCAAGAAACGGAGAAAACGAAACCATGTTCAGAATGCACAATCATTATGATGCGCCAAGTTATGGTTTTCAGATTAAATTTGGCTTGACCACTTTAACGGAGCAATGGGATCCAACAAAAGGAAATTCATGGAATCACTTTATGTTAGGGCAAATAGAAGAATGGTTTTACCAAAGTTTAGCCGGAATTATGTCTGATCCTGAAAAACCGGGTTTCAAACATTTCTTCATTCAGCCGGAAGTGGTTGGCGATATGACTTTCGCGAAAGCGGATTATCAATCGGTTTATGGTAAAATTGCTTCTTCTTGGGAGAAAAAAGATGGTAAGTTTATCTTGAATGTTAGAATTCCTGTGAATACAACAGCGACAATTAAACTGCCAGTTTCGAAGAATTCAGAAATAAAAATTGATGATAAAAAGGTTAGAGCAGGTTTTAATGAAAAAGATAAAAAGCCGACTTTAGAATTAGGATCTGGAATTTATACAATAGAATGCAAATTGTAATTATGAGTTATAAGTTATGAATTATAGTTAAGCTCAAAAAAATCAATTGCCTCCATCTTTAGATGGAGGTTGCAAAATAGAACATGTCAGAAGGCTTTAACCAAATGATTAATTTAGGCTAAAGCCAATTTTGAAAATCAATTTGTTTTCCTCCAGTTAAAACTGGAGGCAATTCAAAAAAATATAATAATGAAAAAAATAAAATACATCATCTTAGTTTCCATTTTTGCTTTGACATTTGCGAATGCGCAAAGCACTTCTGATACCAATTTCAGAAAACCGGTATCAGAAACTTTAAAGAAAATTGAAACGCTTTTTAAAGTCACAATCAACGATGACAGAGGTTTATTAAAAGGAAAAGAGCTGGATTATGCCGATTGGAGAATTGAACCGGGAAATTTGCCGCTTTCGTTGACTAATATTTTGGCTCCATTCGAATTAATGTATTTCAAACAGCCAGATGGAACGTATATCATTCGTAAATATGAAAACCATAAAGTCTCTGTTGATAAAGGAAAAGAACGTTTGTTTTACTTAGAAAGCCTTTATTCGACGAAAGAAGAATGGGAAAAACGCAAAATGGAGTTAAAAGCTTGTATGATTGAATCATTTGGTTTGGATAAGGCGCCCCCCATACCTAAGTCTAAACCACTTTTAACTCCAAAGAGAACCTACAAAGATTACAGTGTAGAAAATATTGCTTTGGAAATTTTGCCTGGCGTTTATGCAACAGGGTCAATTTACAAACCATATCCGTTAAATAAAAAAGCGGCCGTTATTCTAACTCCCGACGGACATTTTGGCGACGGAAGGTATAGAAAAGACGAGCAGTACAGATGCGCCATGATGGCTAAAATGGGAGCAATTGTTGTGGCTTATGACTTATTTGCTTGGGGAGAATCGTTATTGCAATTTCCTGAAGAAACGCATCGAAACAGTATTGCATCGACAGTTCAGGTGTTAACAGGAATTCGTTTCTTGGATTATTTAGCAACCGTAAAAAATGCTGATATGACAAGAGTCGGCGTTACTGGAGGTTCTGGCGGAGGATCGCACACCATGTTTTTAGCAGCGATTGATGACCGTGTAAAAGTTTCAGCTCCAGTTGTGATGGTTTCGTCTCACTTTTCAGGAGGATGTCCATGCGAAAGCGGACGCGGAATCCATTTATGTGGAAACGGAACAAACAATGCCGAAATCTCAGCCATGATGGCTCCAAAACCGCAATTAATTGTTTCTGATGGAAAAGATTGGACTTTGGCAGTTCCAGAATTGGAGTTTCCGTTCATTCAAAGAACTTATGAATTATACCGAAAGAAAGATTTAGTTGAAAATGCTCATTTTGCGAAAGAAGGACATGATTTCGGAATTTCGAAACGTATGGCTTTATATCCGTTTATGGCGAAATATTTAAATTTAGATTTGAATAAAGTAAAGAACGACAAAGGAGAAATCGACGAATCGACTTGTGTGATTGAACCGAAAGAAAAGCTTTTTGTTTTTGGAGATAAAGGAGAAAAACTGCCAAAAAATGCTCTAAAAGACATAAACAAATTATATGAAATGTTCGGAGAAAAAAATCTGAAAGTTTACGAGGTTAAGAAATAAAGTTAGTTGCCACGAATTTCACTAATTCGCACGAATTATTTTTTTGCCACTGATTAAAAAGATTAAAAGGATTTTTTATCTGCTTGATCTGCTAAATCTGCGAGAGTAAAATTTTTTCACGCAGATTTAGCAGATCAGGCAGATTTTAATCAGTGAAAATCCTTTAATCTGTGGCTAAGAATAAAAAAAAATTAGTGCAATTCGTGTAATTCGTGGCAAAAAGAAAAATATACGTATGAAGTTAAAATTTAAAATCACAGCAATCTGTTTTGGAATTTTTTCGTTGACTGCAACTGCACAAAACGACTTAAAATTATGGTACAATAAACCAGCTGCAATCTGGAACGAAGCTTTGCCGTTGGGCAACGGACGTTTGGGTGCAATGGTTTTTGGTGATCCAGCAGTAGAGCGTTTGCAATTGAACGAAGAAACGATTTGGGCAGGTTCTCCAAACAGCAATGCACATACAAAATCAATTGAGGCTTTGCCAAAAGTAAGACAGCTTATTTTTGACGGAAAATTTGATGAAGCCCAAGATTTGGCTACGAAAGATATCATGTCGCAAACCAATGACGGAATGCCGTATCAGACTTTTGGAAGCGTTTATATTTCATTCGCAGGACATCAAAAATATACGGATTATTACCGAGATTTAGACATTAGCAATGCTACAGCGAAAGTAAAATACAAAGTAAATGGCGTTGAGTTTACAAGAGAAATTTTAACTGCATTTTCAGATCAAGTTATTGTGGTGAAGCTTTCTGCGAATAAACCAGGTCAGATCACTTGCAATGTTTTCATGAACAGTCCGATTGATAAAACCGCGGCTTCGACAGAAGGAAATCAAATTATTCTTTCAGGAGTTGGAACTAACTTTGAAAATGTAAAAGGAAAAGTAAAATTTCAAGGAAGACTTACGGCTAAAAACAAAGGAGGAGAAATCGATGCAAGCAATGGCGTTTTAAGCATTAACAAAGCTGATGAAGTTGTTTTGTACATTTCGATTGCAACTAATTTTAAAAACTACCAAGATATTTCTGGAGATGAAATTGCGAAAAGCAAATCATTTTTAGATCAGGCATTGCCAAAAAGTTTCGACGAAATCAAAAAAGCAAATGTTGATTTTTACCAAAAATTCTTCAACAGAGTTTCTTTAGATTTAGGTTCGAATGATTTGATTAAGAAACCGACAAACGAAAGAATTAGAGATTTCTCAAAACAATTCGATCCGCAATTAGCAGCTTTATACTTCCAGTTTGGACGTTATCTTTTAATTTCAAGTTCTCAGCCAGGCGGACAGCCAGCGAATTTGCAGGGAATTTGGAATGATATGGTAACACCGCCTTGGGACAGCAAATACACGACAAACATCAATGCTGAAATGAATTACTGGCCAGCACAAGTAACGAATCTTCAGGAAATGCACGAACCGTTTGTTCAAATAGCAAAAGAGTTAAGTGTTACAGGAGCGGAAACGGCTAGAATGATGTATAATGCCAGCGGATGGGTTTTACATCATAACACCGATATTTGGCGTGTAACTGCTCCAGTAGATTCAGCTGCTTCGGGAATGTGGCCGACTGGTGGTGCTTGGGTTTGTCAGGATTTATGGGAAAGATATTTGTATACAGGAGATAAAAAGTATTTAGCAGAGATTTATCCGATTATGAAAGGTGCTGCCGATTTCTTTTTGGATTTTATGATTGTGGATCCGAATACAGGATATTTGGTTGTGGTGCCTTCAAGTTCTCCAGAAAATACACATGCTGGCGGAACAGGAAAAGCAACAATCACATCAGGAACAACAATGGACAATCAATTGATTTTTGATTTGTTTACGCATGTTATGGAAGCTTCGGCATTGGTTTCGCCAGATGCCGCTTATGCGAAAAAAGTAAGCGATGCTTTGGCAAAAATGCCACCAATGAAAATTGGAAAACACAATCAATTACAAGAATGGCAAGACGATTGGGATAATCCGAAAGACAATCATAGACACGTTTCGCATTTGTACGGATTGTATCCAAGCAATCAGATTTCGCCAATAAAAACACCAGAATTATTTGAAGCGGCTAAACAATCGCTAATTTACAGAACAGACGAATCTACAGGCTGGTCTATGGGTTGGAAAGTGAATTTATGGGCAAGACTTTTAGATGGAAATCACGCTTATAAATTAATTCAAGATCAGTTGCATTTGGTAACAGCAGATCAGAGAAAAGGAGGAGGAACGTATCCGAATATGTTAGACGCGCATCAGCCTTTTCAAATTGATGGAAATTTTGGCTGTACTGCCGGTTTTGCTGAAATGTTGATGCAAAGTCAAGAAGGAGCGATTCATTTATTGCCTGCTTTACCAACGGTTTGGAAAGACGGAAGTATAAAAGGTTTAGTGGCAAGAGGTGGTTTTGTAATCGATATGACTTGGAAAAACAATAAAGTTTCAACTTTAAAAATCTATTCGAAAATTGGTGGAAACTGCCGTTTGAAAGTAGAAAATACGTTAAGTGGTTCTTCGATTAAAAAAGCAAAAGGGAAAAATACAAATCCTTTGTTTTATGATGTTGAAGTAAAGAAACCAATTATTTCAAATGAAGCAAAACTGGAAAAAGTAAAACTACCTAATTATAATATTTACGATGTGAATATGAAAGCTGGGCAGACGTATACTTTTACTGGGAATTAAATTTTAAACCATATAAGTTATATAAGGAAATATAAAAGCTAGGTCGTTCCTGCAAGGTTTTAAAAACCTTGCAGGTATAAAATAGCAAGTCTAGGTTTTCGAAATGAAAAAATCACGTGAAAAAATGAATTGCCTTCAGCTTTAGCTGGAGGTTTAAGATTTATGCGATAAAAGGCTTTAGCCCAAAAGAGTTCAATAAATACCTACAAGGTTTTGAAAACCTTGCAGGAAAAATAGAGGTGTTGAAAAAACGAAAACTTCTTTCGCGTGAGTGATGGAAGTGGAGCTCTTTTTTGTGAGGCTTTTTTCTGCCGAACAAAAAAAGCGGGAACGGACAGCACGACCCGGAGGGGCACGCCCAAACTATTAAAATTAAATGAATAAGATGTTGACAAATTTCAAACATAAAATAATAGCCCTTTCCATTATAATTGCTTGCATAAACAGCAGTTGCAAATCTGGTGCAGGATCTTCGCAATTAGGAAAATCGGCTATTTTAAAAGAAAAAAACTTCAAACATTATGTTGATTATTTTAACACAATGGAAGATGAGAATTTAAAATTTGCGATTCCGAATGACAGTGCTTGGACTTGGATGGAAAAGAATATTCCGCTGTTTGAATGTCCTCAACAAAATTTTGAAGAAATCTATTATTTCAGATGGTGGAGCGTTCGTAAGCACATCAAAAATACACCGCAAGGATTTGCGATTACCGAGTTTTTAGTTGATCGTTCGTATGCTGATAAATACAATATGATTAGTTGTGCTTTGGGGCATCATATTAATGAATTCAGATGGGTTCATGATCCGAAATACATTGAACAAGATGTTAAAATTTGGTATAGAGGAAACGATGGAAAACCGATGAACAAATTGTATAAATTCAGCAGTTGGACAGCCGATGCTTTATACAATCGTTATTTGGTGAATAAAGATGAAAAATTCTTATTGGATCTATATCCAGATATGGTTACCGATTACGCCGTTTGGGAAAAAGACCGTCAACGCAAAGATGGTTTATTTTGGCAGCATGATGTAAAAGATGGAATGGAAGAATCGTTAAGTGGAGGGCGTAAAGTACAAAATGCAAGACCAACGATTAACAGTTATATGTACGGAAACGCTGTAGCGATTTCAAAAATGGCTGAAATGAAAGGCGATAAAGATGTTGAAGCAAAATTCAAAGCTAAAGCTGATGATTTGAAGCAATTAGTGGAAACTAAATTGTGGAATCCAAAAAGTGAATTCTTTGAAACTTTGACACAAAAAGATACACTAGCACAAGTTCGTGAAGCGATCGGATTTATTCCGTGGTATTTTAATCTTCCTGAAAAAGGAAAAGGATTTGAAAAAGCTTGGGAACAAGTGAAAGATGAAAAAGGATTTTCGGCTCCGTTTGGTTTAACAACTGCTGAAAGAAGAAGTCCGCGTTTCAGAACTCACGGAACCGGAACTTGTGAGTGGGATGGCGCGATTTGGCCTTTTGCAAGTTCGCAGACTTTGACAGCTATGGCGAATGTTCTAAACGATTACAATCAGAATTTTGTTGGAAAACCTGATTATTTCAAACAAATGGAATTGTACGTTCAATCGCAATATTATAGAGGAAAACCTTATCTTGGTGAATATTTGGATGAAACAACAGGCTATTGGTTAATGGGCGACAGAGAAAGAAGCCGTTATTACAATCACTCAACTTTCAACGACTTAATGATTACAGGATTAGTCGGTTTACGTCCGAGAGCTGATGAAAAAATTGAAGTGAATCCTTTGATTCCGCAAGAAAAATGGGATTGGTTTTGTCTGGATAATGTTTTATATCACGGCAATATAATTACCATTCTTTGGGATAAAACGGGAGAAAAATATAAAAAAGGAAAAGGTTTCAAAGTTTTTAAAAATGGAAAAGAAATTGCTTTTTCTGAGAAGTTAGAACGCGTGATTTCGAATTAAATAAAATATAAAAAATGATATTTGACGCTATAATTGGTTATGAAGAATATTCAAATCTGGATTTTGAAGCTTCTGAAAAAGTAGAAGAAGCAACAGAAAAATTATGCAGAAAGAATATTGAAGCATTAAAAAGTTTTTGTGAAGAAAAACTTTTTTCAGAAACGGACAAAATTAGCCTAATTTATTATTCCTTATCTGAATGCGAAAATTATAGTTTTTGGAATGATTTCTTAACCAAAGAATTTGCAAGGATTTTTTCAATTGCCATAAATCAAAATAAAATGCAACAGCTTTATCCGCTTTTAGAGAATATCACAGTTGATGAAACGGATTCTTTAGATGCTGAAAAGGTTAGAGAAATGTTGGTTAAAGAACTTGATAATCAAAAATTAGAAATTCGTTTTAACGCTTTATCACTATTAGAATATTGGGTGGATTTTGATGGTAAAGGGATTAAACAGTCAGTTATTTCAAAATTAAGAGAGAAGACAAAAGATTCCAATTGGAAAATTCGCTGGAACGCACATAAAATGCTTAAGAGTTGGAATATTGAAGTTAACGACTTAAGCTTAATTGATAAAATTAGAGGAAGATACGGCAATGTATATTCTTTATAAAACGAAACAGTTTTAAATAGCTATCTCCGAATCGAATATCAGTTTTTAGTACAAAAACTACCAGTTTAAAATAATGCCATGAAAAAGTTTTTTTTACATCTTACCTTAATCATTTCACTTTTAACACTTTCGGCGACAGCCCAAAATAAAATCATGGTGAGTGATTTAAAATGCGAAATGCTGACCAATCCAGAAGGAATTGACGTTTTACAGCCAAGATTAAGCTGGAAAATAAAAGCAGCCGTAAACTATGTAAAACAAACGGCTTATCAAATTATAGCTTCTTCAAGTTTAGAAAAACTAAATGCCGGAAATGGTGATTTATGGGATAGCGGAAAAGTAAAAAGTGACGCTTCTGTAAATGTAATTTATAACGGAAAAAAACTGAAAGACCGTCAGGATGTTTTCTGGAAAGTAACTGTTTTTACGAATAAAGGAGAAATCCAATCAAAAGAAAATGCACATTTCAGCATCGGGATTTTGACTTACGCAGATTGGAAATCAACACGATGGATTGGTTATGAAAAAACGTCTCTTGGCGATAGTATTTCGCAATATTCAAGATTATCAGCACGTTATCTTCGCAAAGAAATCAATCTAAAAAAGAAAGTCAAAAATGCTAAGGTTTATATTATCGGAATGGGATTATATGAATTTTACATTAACGGAAATAAAATAGGAGATCAGGTTTTAGCTCCAGTTCCGACGGATTATACGAAAAATGTGAAATACAATGTTTTTGATGTGACTTCGCAGTTGCAGGAAGGAAAAAACATGTTAGGAACGATTTTAGGAAACGGACGTTTTTTCACGATGCGTCAGGATTATAAGCCGTATAAAATCAAAACTTTTGGTTATCCGAAAATGGCTTTGCAGTTATTTGTGGAATATAAAGATGGAAGCAAAGACGTGATCAGAACTGATGATACTTGGAAAATTACAACCGATGGACCGATTTTATCAAACAACGAATATGATGGTGAAGAATATGATGCCCGCAAAGAAATGAAAGGCTGGAACACCGTTAATTTTGATGATAAAAAATGGCTTTCTGCTGAATATGTTCAAGAGCCTGGAGGGTTTTATGAAGGACAGATGTCAGCTAATATGAAGGTAAAGCGTGAAGTAAAACCGATTTCGATAAAACAGACTCCAAAAGGAACTTATATCTTAGATATGGGACAAAATATGGTGGGCTGGTTGCAATTGAAAGTTAAAGGAAATAAAGGCGATAAAATCACGATGAAATTTGCTGAATCGCTTCAGAAAGACGGTTCGCTTTACATTGCCAATTTGCGAGATGCAAAAACCACTGATATTTATACTTTAAAAGGGGAAGGAGAAGAAGTTTGGGAACCTCGTTTTATTTTCCACGGATTTAGATTTGTTGAAATTTCAGGTTTTACTACAAAACCAACTGTAGAAAATTTTGTTGGAAAAGTCGTTTATGATGACATTCAAACCACAGGAACTTTCGATTCTTCGAATCCGATAATGAATCAGATCTTTAAGAATGCTTGGTGGGGAATCAGCGGAAATTACAAAGGAATGCCAATCGATTGTCCGCAAAGAAACGAGCGTCAGCCTTGGTTGGGAGACAGAACAACGGGTGCTTACGGAGAAAGTTTTTTATTTGATAATCAGACTTTATACGCAAAATGGTTAGACGATATTAAAAATTCACAAACTATTGATGGAGGACTTCCAGATGTTGCTCCTGCTTTTTGGCGTTATTACGGAGACAATGTAACTTGGCCGGGAACTTATATCACGGTTGCCGATATGTTGTATCAACAATTTGGTGATGCAAAAGTGGTCGAAAAGCAATATCCATACATGAAAAAATGGATGGATTATATGGAAGAAAATTATTTGGTTGATGATTTAATGACCAAAGATAAATATGGAGATTGGTGCGTTCCGCCAGAATCTTTAGAATTAATACGTTCAAAAGATCCAGCTCGTTTAACTGATGGCGAATTGATTTCGAGTGCGTTTTATTATCAGCTTTTGAACATCATGAAGAAATTTGCTGTGATTTCTAAAAAAGAGAATGACATTCAGCATTATGATGATTTGGCTTTAAGAATCAAAAAAGCATTCAACGCTAAATATTTAAATACAGATAAAAACAGTTACGCCAATAATACGGTTACTGCCAATTTATTGCCTTTAACTTTCGGAATAGTTCCAGACGGACTTCAAACCAAAATATTTGAAAATTTAGCGCATGAAGTTGAAGTGACTAAAAAAGGTCACGTAAGTACAGGCGTTATCGGAACACAGTTTTTAATGCGAACGTTAACCAATTTTGGTCGTGGCGATTTGGCTTTTAAATTAGCATCAAACAAAACCTATCCAAGTTGGGGTTATATGGTTGAAAACGGCGCGACTACGATTTGGGAACTTTGGAATGGAAACACCGCAGATCCAGCTATGAATTCGCAAAATCACGTCATGCTTTTAGGCGATTTATTGATTTGGTATTACGAAAATATGGCCGGAATCAAAAGCAATCCTGAAACTCCAGGATTCAAACAAATCATTATGAAACCAGATTTCAATGCGGGATTGACTTATGTAAATGCTTCTTACGAATCAGTTTATGGCTTAATTAAAAGCGACTGGAAAAAAGACAAAAAAGCTTTAGTTTGGAATATTACAATTCCTGCAAATACTTCTGCAGTTGTATATCTTCCAGCAAATGATATTTCGGCTGTTTCAATCAACAAACAGAGGCTGGATAAGACTTCTTTTGCTTATTCTACAGATAAAAATCAGGTTATCGTGACACTTTCGTCAGGAAATTATGCGGTAAACGTTAAATAAGCTACATTTTTAGTTTTTCGGGACAGTACAGGATACATTGTTAATTTTTTAGTGTTATTTTTACACTTAATAAATATTTTCACCTAAAAAAATGTTAGGTTTATATTTATAGTCAAAAAAAATAATTCATAATTTAATTAAGAATGAAGATCGCAAAATTAGCATTTGTCTTGTTTGGACTTTTCCTTTTAGGAAGTTGTAAATCAGCTTTAGAAAAAAAGACTTGGAAAGAAGGTATTTTAGTAGATCAGTTTATCTACGACAAAGCGCCATATCCGTCTTGTCACGCGGTTACAATTGTCGAAGCTACAAATGGTGATTTAGTTGCTTCTTGGTTTGGAGGAACTCACGAAAGACATCCTGATGTTTGCATTTATGTTGCAATCAAACCAAAGGGAAGTGATACTTGGAACGAAGGCGTAAAAGTGGCTGATGGCGTTATGAAAGAAGGACCGAGATTGCCAACTTGGAATCCAGTTTTATATCAAATTCCGGGTGGCGATTTAATGCTTTTCTACAAAATCGGACCAAAACCATCGGAATGGTGGGGCGTAATCAGAACTTCATCTGATGGCGGAAAAACATGGTCTGAGGCTCAAAAAATGCCTGATGGTTTCTTAGGGCCAATCAAAAACAAACCAGTTTTATTAAGCAACGGGACTTTATTATGTCCGTCAAGCATCGAAGGCGACGGATGGAGACTTCGTATGGAATCTACTCCAGATTTTGGAAAAACTTGGGTTATGGGAGATACGCTTTCAAGAGGGAAACAAAAAATCAACGCGATTCAGCCAAGTATTTTATTTCATAAAGACGGCAACATTCAAGCCATTGGAAGAACAAGAAATAGAGCAATTTTCAGCACTTTCTCAAAAGACAACGGAAAAACGTGGTCAGATATTGAGTTAATAGGACTTCCAAATAACAACTCAGGAACGGATGCTGTAACTTTAAAAGACGGAAGACATTTATTGGTTTACAATCACGTTCTTCCTCCTGGAAAAGAAGCAAAAGGTCCAAGAACACCTTTAAATGTTTCGGTTTCTAAAGATGGAATTCACTGGAACGCAGCTTTGATTTTAGAAGATTCAAAAATCAGTCAATATTCATATCCTTCAATGATTCAAAGTTCAGACGGAATGGTGCATATTGTTTATACTTGGAGAAGAGAAAAACTGAAATATGTAAAAGTTGATCCGAGTAAATTAGTAGCACTTCCAATCAAAAATGGTGTTTGGCCAGGTGAAGAAGGAAAAGTGGTAACAGCTGTAAAAGCGGAAGAAGAGTAAAAGAAAGTTCGCCACGAATTTCACCAATTTCCACAAATTTTTAAAAATAGTAATTCGCGAAAATTAGTGCAATTCGTGGCAAAAAATATAGCTAATGAAATCTAAAAAACATTTATTAATTGCAATGCTTGTTGTTTTATCAACAACATTCAACAGCTGTGCAACGGCTCAGTCTTCAAACAAAAAGCAAAAATATAAAGTTGCGGTTTGTGATTGGATGATTTTGAAAAGACAAAAATTAGGTTCTTTTGCTTTAGCAGCAGAAATAAAAGCTGACGGAATCGAACTAGACATGGGAGGTTTAGGAAACCGACCAACTTTTGACAGCAAACTAGGAGATTCTGTAGAAAGACAAAAATTTTTAGACAAATCAAAAGAAACAGGAGTTGGCATCAGTTCAATTGCGATGTCTGGATTTTACGCACAATCATTTGCTACACGAGAAATCACACCAATGATTAACGATTGTGTTCAGGCAATGAAAAATATGAAAGTAAAAGTGGCGTATTTACCTTTAGGAACTCAAACCGATTTAGTTAAAAATCCAGAACTGCGTCCAGAAGTGATTAAGAGATTGCAATGGGCAGGAAAAGAAGTAGGTAAAATTGGCGGTGTAATTGCAATTGAAACTTCTTTGAGTGCGACAGAAGAGAAAAAACTTTTAGACGAAGTCGGTTCAAAATACATTAAAAGCTCTTTCAACTTTGCGAATGCTTTAGACAACAAAAGAGATATTTCGTCAGAATTAAAGATTTTAGGAAAATATGTAGCTCAGATTCACGCTTCAAATACCGATCAATTTTGGTTAGAAAATGACCCAGCGATCGATATGCCAAAAATCAAACAGACTTTGGACGAAATGAAATGGAGCGGCTGGCTGATTGTAGAACGTTCTAGAGACGTTAATCAAGTTCATAATGTAAAAGCCAATTACGGAGCAAACGTAGCTTATTTGAAGAAAATTTTCCAGAATTAAAAAGAAAATAGGTGAAAATATGTAAAAGTTAAACAGCACAATTTTTCACTATCAATCTGCCGAATCTGCTAAATCTGCGAGAGATACTTTCACGCAGATCTGGCAGATTTAGCAGATTAAATTTTAAAATAGAATACCCAAAAACAGCATACTATGAAATATTTACAATTACTTTTTTTATGTCTTTTCGTCTCTTTCGCAACAGCGCAAAATATTACTATTGTTAGTGATGCGAGTTCGCCAAGAGCAAAATTTGGAGCAGAGAAATTATCAGAAACGCTTTCAGCAAAAGGTTTCACTGTTGCTTCTGCCGATAAATTAAAAAGCTCAAAAGATAAAGTAATTGTTATTGGAGAAAAAGGAACTGATTTTTGGAAAAAGAATGCAAAAAGTGCTAAAATTGATGATAGCAAATTAACCAAGAAAGAAGGTTTTTTAATTCGTACTCAAAAAAATATCATTTTCATTGAAGGAACAGATGCAAGCGGAACTTTGTACGGCGCAATGGAATTGGTAGACAGAATTAAAAGTTCAGGTCAGCTTCCTTCAGAAATTAATATTGAAGACAGTCCAGAAATGGTTTTGCGTGGCGCTTGTATCGGAATGCAGAAACCGGTTTATCTTCCAGGACGCGATGTTTACGAATATCCGTATACGCCAGAAACTTTTCCTTGGTTTTACGATAAAGCACTTTGGATAAAATACTTAGATATGTTGGTTGATAACCGCATGAATTCTTTGTATTTATGGAACGGACATCCTTTTGCTTCTTTGGTAAAACTGAAGGAATATCCTTTTGCGGTTGAAGTAAGCGATGAAGATTTCAAAAAGAACGAAGAAATCTATAAATTCCTAACGGTTGAAGCCAACAAAAGAGGAATCTGGGTAATTCAGATGTTCTACAACATTATTGTTTCTAAGCCTTTTGCAGAGCATTACAACATTAAAACACAAGATCGTTCTAGACCAATCACGCCTTTGTTGTCAGATTATACTAGAAAATCTATTGCAGCTTTCATCGAAAAATATCCAAACGTTGGATTAATGGTTTGTTTGGGAGAAGCAATCAATACGGTTGATGATGACGTTGAATGGTTTACCAAAACGATTATTCCAGGTGTTCGCGATGGTTTACAAGCTTTAGGAAAAACAGAAGAACCACCGATTATTTTGCGTTCTCATGATACAGACGGACCTTTGGTAATGGAAAAATCACTTCCATTATACAAAAATCTTTATACAGAAAGTAAATACACGGGAGAGTCTTTAACAACTTATACTCCAGGCGGACCTTGGGGAGAAACGCACAAACAATTGAGCGCTCTAAAATCAATTCATATTGAAAACGTTCATATTTTGGCAAACTTAGAACCTTTTAGATACGGTTCTCCAGATTTTATTCAAAAAACGGTTAAAGCAATGCACAGCGTTCACGGAGCGAATGCATTACACTTATATCCGCAAGCTTCTTATTGGGATTGGCCTTATTCTGCTGATAAAACAAAATCAGGCGAACGTTTATTAGAAATGGATCGCGATTGGATTTGGTACAAAGCTTGGGCAAGATATGCTTGGGACAGCAAAAGAGACAGAAATGAAGAAGTTAAATATTGGGATAAAGATTTGGCTGCGAAATTCGGAACGACTCAAGAAGCAGCAAATAATATTTTAAAAGCATACGAAGAAACAGGAGAAATCGCTCCAAAAACATTAAGACGTTTCGGAATCACAGAAGGAAACAGACAAACTTTATTGTTAGGAATGTTTGAAAGCCAATTAGTAAATCCGTCAAAATGGAGAGTGTATCCAGGTTTCCACGAATCTTGTGGACCAGCGGGAGAATTGCTTTTAGAATACGCTAAAAAAGAATGGAACAAAGAGCCGCATTCTGGCGAACTTCCAACGCAAATCATTGCTGAAATTACAGAACACGGAAGATTGGCTGTTGAAGCTATCGACAAAGCCGAAGCAAGCGTAACAAAAGATAAAGAAGAATTTGCGCGTCTTAAAAATGATATGCATGCTTATAAAGCTTTCGCTGATTTCTTTTCAGAAAAAGTAAAAGCAGCGTTGTTGGTTTTAAGATACAGTTATTCAAATGATATTGCCGATTTAGACAAAGCAACGCCTCATTTAGAAAAAAGTTTAGAGCACTACGAATTATTGGTGAAGCTAACGAAAGATACATATTACTATGCCAACAGTATGCAAACTGCACAACGTAGAATTCCGATTGGAGGAGACGACGGAAACAACAAAACTTGGGCGGAATTATTGCCGCATTATGAGCGTGAATTGGCTAATTTCAAAAGAAACCTAGACAAGCTAAAATCTTCAAAAGACGGTAAAATTGAAAGCAAAGAAGGAAAACCTTGGAAAACAGCTGAAGTAACTTTTATTGATGAAAAACCGGGAACTTATTTAGTTAAAACTGGAACAAAAGTTTACGGAACTGATATTTCTGAATTAACAAAAATAGCTCCTGAACTTCAAAACTTAAGAGGATATTCGTTTGTAGAAAATGAGCAAAATGAAAAAGGAACACATTTGAAGTTTAGAAACACAAAAGCGGTTAAATTAGTAGTTGGGTATTTCAATTCAGATCAAAAAAGGTTTTTATTGCCGCCAAGTTTAGAAACAGATGCTGCTGGAAATGCTCACGGTCAAGCCGAAGTAATTTTGGCAAGCGCGATGAATTTAAAAGATTTACCACGTGTAAACATTCATACCTACACTTTTCAGCCTGGAGAAAATAAATTAGATTTAGGAAAAGGAAAAGTATTGATTTTAGGTTTCATCGACGCAGATCAAAATATTACACCACGTGATGTTGGCTATATTGATGCAGGAGAAAAAGCAGCAGTTGATTGGTTGTTTTATTAATCTACGTTCCTGCAAGGTTTTCAAAACCTTGTAGGTATTATAAATAAACGTAAAAAATAGATCTGTAAGGTTTTTAAAACTTTGTAGGTATAAGTAAAGTTTAGAATTAAAAGAATAATTTGGGCGTGTCCCTCCGGGTCGGGCTGTACGTTCCCGCTTTTTTTGAGGCGAAGAAAAATCGCCTCAAAAAAGAGCTCCACTGCCATCCCTCACGCGAACAAGAAATTAGAATATTATTTTCCTAAAAGGGTTTCAAAATTTTGTAGGCATTATAAAAGAACATTAAAAAATAAACCTACAAGGTTTTGGAAACCTTGCAGGACACACAATGAACTTAAATTACCTTATATAACTTATATGGTTTTTAAAAATATGAACAGAATAGTTTTTTTTATTTTTTGTTTTTTTTCAAGTCTTTGCTTTGTTTGGAGTCAAAGCAAAGATTCAGGGAAATTTCGTAAAGAGATTTCACTGAATTCGTCTTGGGAAACTATAATATTGGAAAATCTTCCGGTGCAGGAAGAGAGGTTTGTAGACCATCCAAAAACTGATTCCGATTGGCAGCAGGTAAGTGTGCCTCACAATTGGGATCAGTATTATGGTTTCAGGAGAACAAAACATGGAAATTTACACGGTACCGCTTGGTACAAAAAAACATTAAAACTCGATAAAACTGCTGCTGGTAAAAGGCTCTTTTTGTTTTTTGAAGGCGTTAGTTCTTACGCAACAGTTTGGGTAAACGGAAAAAAAGTGGGCGAACACAAAGGTGGGCGAACCACTTTTACGCTTGATATTACGAAAGCTGTTTCTTTAGAAAAAGAAAACCAGATTTTGGTAAAAGCATCGCATCCATCTTTTATTGCAGATCTTCCATGGGTTTGCGGAGGTTGTTCTGGTGAATGGGGATTTTCAGAAGGTTCTCAGCCAATGGGGATTTTTAGACCTGTTTCTTTAGTCATGACAAACGATGTTAGAATCGAACCTTTTGGCGTTCATATCTGGAATGACAAATCGGTTTCGAAACAAAAAGCGATTTTGCTTACGACTACAGAAATCAAAAATTACGGAACTTCAGATCGAAATTTAACGATCGAAAATGTCCTTTTTGATGCTTCAGGAAAGAAAGTTGTAAGCTCAAAAAGTACAGTTAAAAATACTTCGGGCGAAATAAAATCGGTTGCTCAGACTTTACCGGAAATTCAAACTCCTAAATTGTGGTCGCCGTCAAATCCATATTTGTATAAATTGGTTACTTCTGTTTTTGAGAACGGAAAAATAATTGATCAATTATCAACGCCTTACGGAATTCGTTGGGTAAGCTGGCCAGTAAGTCGTGACGGAAAAGACAATCGATTTTTTATTAATGACGAACCTGTTTTCATAAACGGTGTTTGCGAATACGAACATCAAATTGGAAATAGTCATGCGTTTTCAGACGAACAAATTCACGCTAGAATCGAGCAAATCAAAGCAGGCGGATTCAACGCTTTTAGAGAAGCGCATCAGCCTCATAATTTATTGTACCAAAAAGAATTAGACGAAAACGGAATCTTATTCTGGAGTCAGTTTTCGGCGCATATTTGGTACGACACGCCAGAATTCAAAGAAAATTTTAAAACCTTATTGCGCGAATGGGTTAAAGAAAGAAGAAATAGTCCGTCTGTTGTCATGTGGGGATTGCAGAATGAAAGTACAATTCCGAAAGAATTTGCAGAAGAATGCACGCAGATTATCCGCGAAATGGATCCGTTATCGGCTTCACAAAGAATTGTTACGACTTGTAATGGAGGAGAAGGAACAGATTGGAATGTCGTTCAAAACTGGTCAGGAACTTATGGTGGAGATCCGTTAAAATACCATTTAGAAATGACGACTCAGTTATTAAATGGCGAATACGGAGCGTGGCGTTCTACCGATTTACATACGGAAGGCGAATTCGATCAAAAAGGAACTTTAAGCGAAAATCGTTTTTCTCAATTAATGGAAATTAAAGTGAGAGAAGCAGAATCGGTTCGAGATAAAATTGCGGGACAATTCAATTGGCTTTTTGCTTCGCACGAAAATCCGGGACGTGTTCAAAATGGAGAAGGATTTAGAGATATTGATAAAGTTGGCCCAGTAAATTATAAAGGACTTTTTACGATTTGGGGAGAGCCTTTGGATGCTTTTTATATGTATCGCGCCAACTACGCTTCAAACAAAACCAATCCAATGGTTTATATTGTTTCGCACACTTGGCCGAGCCGTTGGGAAAAAGCCGGAATCAAAAACGGAATCGATATTTACTCCAATTGTGATGAAGTTGAATTGTTCAATGATGTAAACAAAGTTTCACTTGGAAAACTAAAAAATCCAGGAATTGGAAAGCATTTTATATTCAACAATGTCAATATTCAATATAATGTTTTATATGCCGTTGGATATGTAAACGGAAAAGCCGTTGCCAAAGATTATATCGTTTTGAATACTCTTCCGAAAGCGCCAAATGTAGAATCGTTGGTTGCTGATAAAACAGATATTTTAAAAGCAAAAAGGGGTATAAATTATATTTATAGAGTTAATTGTGGCGGTTCTGAATTTACAGATAGTAACGGAAATACTTGGCTTACAGACACACATAAAAGCGGAGAAAATACTTGGGGATCTTTATCGTGGACAGATAATTTTGAAAAATTGCCCGATTTTTTTGCAAGCCAAAGAAGCAGTTTCGATCCTGTAAACGGAACAAAAGATCAAACTTTGTTTCAGAATTTCAGATATGGAGTTGATAAATTGCGTTACGAATTTCCTGCACCAGATGGAGAATATTTAGTCGAATTGTATTTCACAGAACCGTGGTACGGAACTGGTGGCGGATTAGACTGCAAAGGTTGGCGTTTATTTGATGTTGCAATTAATGATAATATCGTTTTAAAAGACTTTGATATTTGGTCAGAAGCAGGATATGATAATGTTTTGAAAAAAACTTTTAAAATCAGGAGCACTGGCGGAAAAATTAAAATTTCATTTCCAAATGTGAAAGCAGGACAAGCTATAATTTCAGCAATTGCAATTGGTACAAAAGATTATCACGCAAGACCTGCAGAGGAATCTCCGAAAAATATTCAGAATGTAAGCTTGGATTCCAAAGATTTTAAAATTGCTTCTTGGTTAGATGTCAATTCGAAGCAATTCTTAAACTCAGAAGTTATTTTTACTGAATTGCCTTCAGAAGTTTTTGGTGCAGATTATTTACAGTTTCCTAATAATTCAAAAGTTTCAGGTTCGTTTACCGCAAAAGAAGAATCGAATGTTTATGTTTTAGTTGATGATAAAACGAAAACATTAAATTCGCTTTCAGATTTTAAAAAAATAGAAGAAAAAGCTAAAAACAACAATGGAATTTCTTTTGATGTTTTCACTAAAAAAATAAAGAAAGGCGAGAAGGTTCTTTTTGATAACGCTGAAACAATTTCGACAATTGCACTTGTTCCAATATACGATATGGGTGAAAAAGACGATTCAAGACCAGTAGTAATCATAGAAGCAGAAAAAGCAAAAATAACTGGAACAGGAATTGAAAAAGGAAATTTCAAAAAAGCCGATTATATTGAATTCACTAAAAAGACAAATAATAGTATCGAGTTTGAAGTAAAACCAGGCGTAGCAGGAATTTATCTAATGCGTTTCCGTTTTATGAATCGAAATGAGACGCCATTAAAAGTAAAATTCAAAATGGAAGATGCATACGGAATTTTAATGCGAAATGACACGATTGAATTTTTTCCTTCTCCAGAAAAATGGAAAATATTAAACACAACATCGGGAGGTTATATCAACGCAGGAACGTATAAAATTACTTTAGAAGGAGATGATTTGAAGGGGTTGATGTTGGATAATTTCGAGTTTCAATAGGTTTTTTGTTAGGGACAAAGGTGCAGAGGAGCAAAGGTTCTAAGGTTTCCTTTTGATGATGTATTAGTTTGTCAGGCTGAGCGAAGTCGAAGCCCACGCAAAGTAATGCCAGCCTTGGCTTCGACTTCGCTCAGCCTAACAAAAATGACGTATAGATTTAGATTAAAATAAAAACATATTTATGATTAAACATAAAAACATTTTTCAAACCATTACAATTGCATTGCTATTTTCAGTATCAATTTTTGCACAAAAACAAGCTAGAATTGTTGAAGATTTCAACAAAAATTGGAACTTTAAATTAGGAGATTATCCTGAAGCAGTAAATGCTAATTATAATGTGTCAGATTGGAGAACGCTTCAATTGCCTCATGATTGGAGTATTGAAGGCGCTTTTGATAAAGAGGCTAAAACCAAACAAGCGCAAGGTTTTTTGCCTGCTGGAAAAGGCTGGTACCGCAAAACTTTTACTATTCCTGCAAGCTGGAAAAGTAAAACGATTTCAATTGAATTTGATGGTGTTTTTAAGAATAGCGAAGTTTTTATAAACGGTAAATCATTGGGGATGCGTCCAAATGGATATATCTCTTTTGGTTATGATTTGTCTCCGTATTTAAATTATGGACAGGCCAATATTATTGCTGTAAAAGTTGATAACGATTCTCAGCCAAATTCAAGATGGTACACAGGTTCTGGAATTTACAGAAATGTGAGATTGGTGACAACTGAAAAATTGCATGTTGGAAAGTGGGGCACTTTTGTAACTACGCCTGAAGTTTCAACAAAGAAATCAAAAGTGCATTTAGAAGTTACAATTAATAATGACAATGATACCGCTAGAGAATTTACATTGGTCACTTCGATTTTAGATGCTAAGGATAAGGAAGTGGCGAATAAGATTTCTATAGAAAAAATTGGGGCTAAAACTTTTGAAACGAAGGTGCATGATCTTGAGGTTGTGAAGACACAATTATGGAATGTTGAAAACCCGTATTTGTATAAAGTAATTACAAAAGTTTACGTGAAATCTGAACTAGTCGATAATTACGAAACTCCGCTTGGATTTAGATTTTTCAATTTCGATGCAGAAAAAGGATTTTCATTAAATGGTGTTCCAACTAAAATTTACGGAGTTTGTTTGCATCATGATAATGGCGCTTTGGGAGCTGTAGAAAACATTCATGCGGTTAAAAGAAAACTGACTTTGATGAAAGAAATGGGTGTAAATGCCATCAGAATGTCTCATAACCCTCATTCTTTAGAAATGATGCAATTGTGCGACGAAATGGGATTTATCGTTCAGGATGAAGCTTTTGATGTTTGGAAAAAGAAAAAAGTAACCAACGATTATCATAAAGATTGGGATGCTTGGCATAAACAAGATTTAGAAGATTTTATAAAAAGAGACCGCAATCATCCTTCGGTTATGATGTGGAGTATTGGTAACGAAATCAGAGAACAATTTGACAGTACGGGAATTGCTATTACGAGAGAATTGGCTAATATTGTAAAATCGTTAGATGTAACTCGCCCCGTGACTTCTGCTTTGACAGAAAATGTAATAGAGAAAAATTTCATTTATCAATCTGGCGCTTTAGATCTTTTGGGATTCAATTATAAACACGAAGATTATAAAGATTTCCCAACTAAATTTAAAGGACAAAAAATATTAGCTTCAGAAAGTGTTTCGGCTTTAGAAACGCGCGGACATTACGATCAATCGGATGTTATAAAAGCTTGGCCAACAAAACACGGTGCTCCGTTTGACGGAAATTCAGATTGGACGGTTTCGGCTTACGATCAAGTGAAATCGTATTGGGGAGCAACGCACGAGGAAAATTGGAAAACAATTAAAAGTCAGGATTTTATGGCGGGAACTTTTATTTGGACAGGATTCGATTATATCGGAGAACCAGACCCGTATCCATTTCCTGCGAGAAGTTCGTATTTCGGAATTGTAGATTTAGCGGGACTTCCAAAAGATGTGTATTATATGTATCAAAGCGAATGGTCTAATAAAACCGTTCTGCACATTTTACCGCATTGGAACTGGAAAAAAGATCAGGAAATCAACGTTTGGGCGTACTACAATAATGCAGATGAAGTAGAATTGTTTTTAAACGGAAAATCTCTTGGAAAGAAATCCAAGCAAAATGATGATTTGCATGTTTCATGGAAAGTGAAGTTCGAACCGGGAACGTTAAAAGCTGTTTCAAGAAAGAATGGAAAAGTGGTTTTGCAAAAAGAAATTCGCACAGCCGCAGAAGCTTCTAAATTGGATCTAAAAGCAGATAAAACCGAAATTAAAAACGATACTTATGATTTGGTTTATGTAACAGTTTCTATGACTGATAAAGGCGGAAACTTAGTTCCTGACGCAATGGATTTAATTAATTTTGAAGTTACTGGAGGAGGAAAATTAGTTGGAGTTGATAATGGTTATCAAGCCAATTTGGAGTCCTTTAAAGCGAATTCTTGCAAGCTTTTCAACGGAAAATGTGTTGTGATTATTCAATCAAACGGGAAGAGAGAAAAGATTCAGTTGAAAGCGACTACAGGAAATGGGATTCCTGAAAAATTAATAAATGTAGCAGTTAATTAATTATCTATTATATTAGCGATTATTAAATCGTATAATTAATTTGGAAACATTAAGAAATAGTGCTAGCTTAAAAGAAATAGAAGTAAAAGAAAGTATGTCGACTAAAGCTTTTTTAGTTATAGTTTTTACATCGATTGTAATTTTAATGATTTACAAACTTCCCAAAGAACTCTTTCATTGGGAAAAATTTAATCCAAATGGAGTCTTTACTATTGTCTTTTTAGCTTTTTCAATATTTTGTGTTTATTGCTGGATGTTGCTTTTTGACAATGAACCAAAATTTAAAATTAATAAAGAAGGTTTTTGGATTAGAAAAACGATGCTTCCGTTTTCATCGCTTGTCTTAGTAAGATGGGCAGATATTAAGGCTGTTGATTATGATTTTGTAAAAGAAAAAAGAGGAAAATCATTTTTCTTTGTTATTCGCAGAAAAGAAAGTTTAAAAACTAATAAAATAAATTTAGAGAATCTAAATGAACCAATTCAAGATATTTTGGCTGTTATTAGAAATTTTTCAACTATAGTGAATTATGTGGATAGAGGTAAAGTGTCACAATAAAAATATATTTTTCAAATAGACTTAGATATTTGAAAGAAAATAATAAAATCCATTTCGAAATAGAAACGGATTTTTTGTTTAGAATTTATATATTTATGAAGTAATAAAATTAATATGACACCGACTTTTTTCGAAAACCCAATTGACTTTAGAAAATGGCTAGAGAAAAATCATCAGAAAGAAAAAGAACTTTTGGTTGGTTTCTACAAAGTTGGTAGCAAAAAAAACTCCATAAGCTGGTCAGAATCTGTAGATCAAGCGCTTTGTTTTGGTTGGATTGATGGTGTTCGAAAATCGATTGATGAAGAGAGTTATACGATTCGATTTACACCAAGGAAGACTTCAAGCATTTGGAGCGCGATTAATATTCAGAAAATGGAAGATTTGACTAAAGCGGGATTAATGACCGATGCAGGTTTAAAAGCCTTTAGTTTTAGAACAGAAAATAAATCGAAAATATATTCGCATGAAAAAGAACCTGTTCCTCTTTTAGAAACTTACGAAAAAGAATTTAAAAGCAACAGAATAGCTTGGGAGTTTTTTGAGAAACAAGCACCATCTTACAAAAAAGTCATGATTCATTGGATTATGAGCGCCAAACAAGAAAAAACACAGTTGTCAAGACTTGAAAAAACAATTGCCGAAAGCGAAAAGCAAAAGAGAGTAATGTAGCAAAATCGAATAAAAATGCTTATTTTAGAGGACTGACTTATTATACTATGAAATTAGAAAATACCACAACAATAAAAGGGGAAATTTTGCTGGGTATTATTTTTGCTCTAGAATTATACGCTTTGCCTGTTCAATTTTATTTACTGCTAAAAGGCTCTGAATTTACTTTTTTGAGCGCTGCGGTACGTTTTTTTAGCTTCTTTACAATTTTAACCAATAGTATAGTTTTAATTTGCGGAGCGATCTTATTCTTTGGCAGAAAATCTCAAATAAATTCATTTTTCAGAAAAGGCACAACTCTCACAGCAATAACAGTTTATATTCTAATTGTCGGAATCGTTTTTAATTTGCTTCTCCGTCCAATTATCGATTTAAAAGGACATCACCTTATTGTGAGTGAAATATTTCACACCGTTGTTCCGGTATTATTTTTCTTTTATTGGCTGTTTTTTGTAAGTCCGGAAAAGGTTTCTTTTAAGGTTATTTTATTTTGGCTAGTTTATCCAATCATTTATATAATCTATACTTTATTTCACGGAATATTGACAAATTTTTATCCTTATCCTTTTATTGATGTCACTAAATTAGGTTTTGAAACTGCAATTGTAAATGGTGTATTTGTTTTAATTGCTTTTGTGGTTTTGTCAGTGATTCTAATTTCTATTTCTAAAATAAGAACCAAGAGAATTTAAATAGTTTATAATTTGTAAGACAAAAATAAGATGCTATTTTTGATGTAGATTTTAATGATTAAAGATTTTTTATGGATAAAATGCTTTGGGAAAAAGTACAGCGTTTTGACTTTGATAATGCTACTGATCAATATGGATTTTCTACTAGACTTACACTCGAAAATCATTGGACATTATACTTTACACAAAGTGCTTTATTAGAATATAAAAAATTTATGTTCTTAGCAGCAACCAACAATGAAATGGTTTCTCCTTCTGAAATTGTAGATATTGTATGGCATCAGCATTTGATATTTACAAACTCGTACTCGAACTTCTGCAATCTTTTAGGAAAAAGAATCGAACATATTCCATCTACACATAATCCGTCTGAATTTGAAAAATTTAGGATAGCTAAAGAACGTACTAAAGAATTGTATGGTAGCAATTTTGGAATGCAGCCCGCAGAAATTTGGAATTATCAGAATGAAATGGATTCTTTGCAGCTTGAAAAAAGCAAATTTGACGTTCATGAACTGAGAAAAAATTTTTTGAAATATTCTATGTTTGCTTGTCTTCCGGTATGTATTCTAATTTTTTCTCTATTGATAAAAATTAAAAACCCATACTTTTTAATGGGGTATATTTTGTTATTCGTTTTAATGCTCCTTCTTTTGAATTTCTACGCGAAACGAAGTTTTAAATTGTTATTTGAAAAAATTCAATCCAATCCTATTATTGAAAATCTTACTGCTTTAGAATTGGTTTTTCTTAAAGAAGATAAATTGGAAAAAGTGGTGCATGGTGTTGTCAATAATTTGATAATGAGTAAAAAGATTAGAATTTTAACTAATAACAGATTAGAATTACTCGATAACAGTTTGGGCGATAATCAATATGAAAATACTGTAATTGAGATTATGAAAGATTTGGGGCCAATGGATTACAAACCATTGTGTCTTAGTATTATGAAGAAACCAATTTTCGAACAATTACAAAAAGCAACTTACAGAATCAAAAATAGAATTATTGCTTCAAAGGAATTTTCATTTATTATAATTTTATCGATGATTATTTTGGGATTACTTCTAGATATAATTTTCAGCAGATTCATTACTGGAATATGGAGAGGTAAGCCGGTAACGTATTTAATATTTGCGATTATCCCTTTAATAATAGTTTCGATCTATAGTTTAAACCGTATTATAAATCTAATGTTTACTAAGGTTATTCCATCTTCAGTTAAACAGGAAATCAAAATAAATAACTCTGAAAACAATTGGGAATGGAATTATTTTTTTTATGGAAGTGCAGTGTTATATACTTTTTTTGTTCCGATAACGAATTATAATCAAAATGGCTCTTTTTCTGGCGATTCTGGAAGTTCAAGTTCGTGTAGTTCTTCAGATGGAAGCTCTTGTGGATCGTCATGCGGAAGTTCGTGCGGTGGATGTGGCGGCGGTGGAGATTAAAAATTAATATTTAAATAAAACCATTTTAAACCAAAATGCTTTAAAATCTGCTGTTGGTCGAAATTCTATCTGATAGATTTCAATTTATAGTACATTTATGCTTTATAGACCGTTTTAAAGCAGATTAGCAATGAAAAAAATATTCCTTTCCTTATGTCTTTTTGGTGTAATTTCTAATGCTTCGAGTCAAGAATTCGCTAATGCTCCAAAGCCTTTCGGGCCGCTTCCGAGTCAAAAACAAATCGATTGGCAGGAAATGGAATTCTACGCTTTCGTACATTTTTCATTAAATACTTTTACCAATAAAGAATGGGGTTACGGAGACGAATCGCCAGAACTTTTTAATCCGTCGCAATTAGACGTTCGTCAATGGGCGCGCGTGGTGAAAGAATCTGGAATGAAAGGAATAATTCTGGTTGCCAAACATCATGACGGTTTCTGTTTATGGCCTTCAGCTTACACGGAACGTTCTGTAAAAAATTCTCCGTGGGAAAATGGAAAAGGAGATTTGGTTAAAGAATTAGCTGCAGCCTGTAAAGAATATGGCTTAAAACTAGGATTATATCTTTCACCTTGGGATAGAAATCATCCGCAATATGGAAAACCTGAATATATTACGTATTTCAGAAATCAGTTAAAAGAATTATTGACGAATTACGGAGATGTTTTCGAAATGTGGTTTGATGGAGCAAATGGCGGAGACGGTTATTACGGCGGCGCAAACGAAACTAGAAAAATAAACACACTTACCTATTATAATTGGGATGAGACTTATAAATTAATTTACAGTCTCGCTCCAAAAACCTTAGTTTGGGGAGTTGGACCTTCAGAAGCAAGATGGATTGGAAATGAAGAGGGGCGCGCTGGAAAAACTAATTGGTCTTTATTACGCCAGAAAGACGAATTAGCAGGGAAAGTACATTACAGCGAATTTATGTCTGGACATGAAGATGGAGAAAAATGGGTTCCTGGTGAAGCCGATGTTTCAATAAGACCAGGATGGTTTTATCATTCAGTTGAAGATGATAAGGTTCGTTCGCTTGACGAAATGGTAGACATTTATTACGAATCGATTGGACGAAATGCAACTTTATTATTGAATCTTCCTGTTGACAGACGCGGTTTGGTTCATGAAAATGACGAAGCTAGATTAAAAGAATTGGTTGCCACAATTAAAGCCGATTTTAAAACAGAATTATTAAAAGGTGCAAAAGTTCAGGCTTCAAACACAAGAGCTACAGATTCTAATTTCGGACCTCAAAATGTGATTGACGGGAATAAAGAAAGTTACTGGGCAACTGACGATAAAGTCAAACAGGCTACAATCGAATTTACGTTTAAAAAACCAACAGCAATTAATAGAATTTTACTTCAAGAATATATTAAGCTTGGGCAACGCGTAAAAGCTTTTTCGGTTGAAGCAAATGTAAACGGGCAATGGAAAACGATTGCCAATGAAACTACAATTGGTTTTAAAAGAATTTTGCGTTTAGATCGCGTTACGGCCTCTGCAATTAGAGTTAATATTTTAGATGCAAAAGCAGGTTTTGTAATTAGTGCGATCGAAGCGTATAATGCGCCGACTTTCGTGAAAGAACCTCAAATTCTTCGTGATAAAAACGGTTTGGTTACGATTAAGTCGGAAGATGGAAATGCCGTTTATTATTCGCTTGACGGAAAAAATCCTTCGGAGAAAAGCACTTTATACAAAGGTTCATTCGTATATAATAAAGAGGTGGAAATTAAAGCCATTTCGAGAAATGCAAAAGAGAAAATCAACAGCGGAGTTAAAATGGCGAAATATGGTGTTTCTAAAGAAAAATGGAAAGTGATTTCGGTTTCAAGCGGAGATGATAAATCTGTGGAACGAATTATTGATGGGGATGCTAATACAGATTGGGGATTTGGAAATAATGAAAATAAATTGCCTCAAACCATTATTATAGATATGGGTGAAGCAAGAGATATAAAAGGTTTTACTTACACACCACAGCAAGTTGGAAATAATTTGAATTTGATTTCAAATTATGAGTTTTACACTAGCGAAGATAATATTACTTGGACGAAACAATCGGAGGGAGAATTCTCAAATATTAAGCATAACCCGATTGAACAAATTAAGAATTTTACTGAAGTTAAAGCAAGGTTTTTAAGATTTGTTGCTACAGCTGCTGTAGGAAACGGACAAAATGTTTCGATTGCCGAAATTGGAGTTGTTGAATAATTACTTTTTTAGAAACTTTAAAAATAGCTTAGCATTCTTATTTTGTCTTTTGCCGAAGCGCAGTCGTTATTAGTCGAATTTTTAACAGGAACGGATTATTTAATTCTACTTTTATTTTAGAAATTAAATGATAATGTAAATGATTAAAGAAGATATAGGTTTTAGAGAAGCAGGGAAATTTGAAGAAACTCGTTTTGAGAAGATTCACAATGTTATTTTCGAATCGTCTCAAGAAGCTTCTTTTTTAATTGCACAAGAAATCGCCAATTTAATTCAGAGAAAAAATGAGCTTAACGAACCTTGTGTTTTAGGTTTGGCTACAGGTTCTTCGCCAATTAAGGTTTACGAAGAATTGGTTAGAATGCACAAAGAAGAAGGTCTGAGTTTTGAAAACGTTGTGGCTTTCAACTTAGATGAATATTATCCGATGGATAAAAATGATATTCAGAGTTATTATCATTTTATGCACGAGCATTTATTCAATCATGTCAATATTCTTCCGAAAAATATCAATATTCCAGATGGGCAGGTGAGTGCCGAGGAATTACAACAATATTGCATCGATTACGAGATGAAAATTATCTCTTATGGAGGTTTAGATTTTCAGCTTTTAGGAATCGGTAGAACAGGACACATCGGGTTTAATGAGCCAGGTTCTCACGTGAATTCGGGAACCAGAAGTATTACTTTGGATCATATCACGCGTGTCGATGCGGCTTCCTCTTTTTTAGGAATTGATAATGTTCCGAGAAAAGCCATTACAATGGGAATTGGAACTGTAAGAAATGCAAAAAGAATCGTTTTGCTAGGCTGGGGAATCAGTAAAGCAGGCATTATAAAAAAGACAATCGAAGGAGAAGTTTCTTCGCACGTTCCAGCTACGTATTTGCAAGAGCATAACAACACAACATTTGTTCTAGATACAGAAGCTTCGTCTGAATTGACACGAGTTAAAACGCCTTGGTTGGTAAAATCTTGTGTTTGGACAGATGAATTAAAATTAAAAGCGGTGGCTTGGTTAAGTGAGTTAACGAAGAAACCTTTCCTGAAACTGACGGATAAAGATTATAACGACAACGGAATGTCAAGTCTTTTGACAGAAGAAGGAACTGCATACGATTTGAACATTAAGATGTTTAATAAAATGCAGCAAACCATTACAGGTTGGCCGGGTGGAAAACCAAATGCTGACGATACATACAGACCGGAACGTTCTACTCCAGAAAAGAAAAGAGTAATTATTTTCAGTCCGCATCCAGATGATGATGTGATTTCGATGGGAGGAACATTTGACCGTTTGGTAGAGCAAGGACATGATGTTTATGTAGCGTACCAGACTTCTGGAAATATTGCAGTTTCTGATGAAGAAGCTTTGAAGTTTGCAGAAATTTCTAAAGCAGTGAATCCAGATTCTAGAGTTTCTCAGGAAATGATTGATTTTCTGAAAAACAGAACAGGAACAGAAATCGATTCGCCAGAAGTTAGAAAATTAAAAGGATTAATTAGAAGAAGCGAATCTTATGGAGCGACTCGTTACATTGGTTTGCCAGATTCTAACGTAAACTTTTTAGATCTTCCGTTTTACGAAACTGGAACAGTTAAAAAGAATAATCTTTCGGATGCAGATGTCGACATTATGTGTGACATTATTGAAAGAATAAAACCGCATCAAATTTATGCCGCTGGAGATTTAGCAGATCCGCACGGAACTCATAAAGTGTGTTTAGACAGTTTGTTTGAAGCTTTGAAAAGATTAAAAAACAAAGACTTTATGAACGATTGCTGGGTTTGGCTGTACCGAGGTGCATGGCATGAATGGGAATCGTACCAAATTGACATGGCAGTTCCAATGAGTCCTGACCAGGTTTTAAAGAAACGACATGCAATTTTTTATCACCAGTCTCAAAAAGACGGCGTTATGTTTCAAGGTGATGATAGCAGAGAGTTTTGGGTGCGAGTTGAAGACAGAAATAGATTGACTGCAGAAAAATATCACAGCTTAGGTTTGGCAGATTATTCGGCTATCGAAGCTTTTAAAAGATATCACTTTTAGTGGTTTTGCAGCAATAAAAATAATAGACTATTTCATGGTTTATTTTGGTTAGTTACCTATAATTGAGAGAAAATGCGGTCGTGGTTGGCCGCATTTTCGTTTTTTTATTTAATCGCAATTTTTTTACCGCAAAGACGCTAAGATTTACGCAAAGTTCGCAAAGAATTTTTATTTAAATATTGAGCAAAAAAAGTTCGCAAAGCTTTGTGTACCCAAGGTTAAAACCTTGGGCTATGTTCTGAATAAAGTGTGAAATGTTTAAATAAAAAGTTAGCCACAGATTAAAAAGATTCGCACAGATTTTTAAAATCCATTTAATCTTTTAATCTGTGGCTAAATAAATCTTTGCGAACTTTGCGTAAATCTTAGCGTCTTTGCGGTTAAAAACCTATATAGAAGAATTTAAAATTTTCTGTTTTACTTCATCGATATAAGATCTTCCTATCACGTAGCGAAGTCCTTCAATTTCAATGCTATTTCCTTCCACGGCGTCGATTTTGTCAATCGCGATGGTGTAGGATCTGTGGATTCTGATAAAATCTCTTTCTGGCAATAAACTTGTAAAATCAGATAAAGTACTGTGAATGATAAACTTTCCAGAAGTTGTACTGATTTTTAAATAATCTTTTAAGCTTTCGATAACTAAAATTTCGTTCAAGAAAATCTTTTTCATTTTTTTCTTGTCGATTTTAACGAAAATAAAAGGATTCTCTTTATTATTTTCCTGCGGAATTTTGCTGCCGTTGTTAAGACGTTTGTTGATTTTGTTTACCGCTTTCATCAATCTAGGAAACTCAATTGGTTTTACCAAATAATCTAAAACGTCAAGTTCATAAGTTTCAATAGCAAACTGATCGTAGGCGCTTGTTATGATAAGTAAAGGAGGGTTTTCTAAACTTTTAATAAAATTAATACCGTCCAAAACAGGCATGTTGATGTCTAGAAAAATTACATCGATAGTATTGTTTTTTAAGAAATTTAATCCTTCAATAGAATTACTGAAGGTATTTATTAGTTCTAAATCTTCAATCTGTTCGATATAATTTTTAATAACGTTTATTGCCAATGGCTCATCATCGATAATTAAACACTTTATTTTCATTTGTACGGTTATTTTTGGCGAGTGTTTGGTTTCTTGTAAGTATAGTTTTAGGTATAGTTAAAAGTAGGGTTAGGTAACTTTTATAACTAGTTTAACGACAAAAATATTCTTTTTATTTTTAAATGAAAGCTTATAGTCGCTTTTATTATATCCTAATTCGAGTCTTTTTTTTACGTTTTCAATACCTATACCACTTGACTTGTTAAAATTATCTTTATGTACGGTAAATTCGGGCATAGGGTTTGAAATTGAGAAATATAAATAATCTCCCTTTACTTTAAATCTGATGTCAATTAGAACATTTCCAGTGTTTTTGTTTACGCCGTGCTTAAAAGCATTTTCGACGAAAGTCAAAAGAAGTACCGGAGAAATTTCTTTATCGTGAATATCTCCAGAAATAGACATGTCTACTTCTAGACGCTCTCCGTTTCTAATTCTTTCTAGATCCAGATAATTCTGAATGCACAAAATCTCATTTTCAAGAGTCTGTTTTTTGCCTTTTGTTTCATAAAGCATGTAGCGCATTAATTCTGAAAGTTTTAAAACAATTTTTGGCGTTTTGTTTGATTTTTCTACAGAAAGCGAATAAATATTATTCAAGGTATTAAAGAAAAAATGCGGAGAAATCTGTGACTTCAAAAACAGCAATTCGGTTTCTAATTGAGATTTTTCTAAATCTGTAACACGTCTTTGTTCTTTCAGGAAATCTAAAGTGACTTTAATTGCAGTAACGAAAGTCATTACATACAATTCGCCCATCATCATATCTATAGTATAGTTGAGTGTAAGCGTGTTGATGGTCTGCGGACCTTCAGGCCAAACGTTGTGGGTGATCAGCAAATAAGTCAGATTAAATTTTAAGACTACCATGCCAAAAATTGCCGACAATACCGCTACTATATATAGGACGTATTTTTTGCGGTAAACCAAATGTGGCATTAAAACCAAGATATTCAGATAACACAATGCCATGTGAATCGGGAATCCGAGTAGTGTGGTTTTTAAGGAATAAACGTAATCGTTAAAATAACTTCCCCAACGGAATGTATTGAATACAAAATAGGTTAGCCAAAAGTAAATATGGTAGCGTGTAGGTAAGCTGTAGGGTTTATTTGAGTTGAAAATCATAATCGTAGAATAAAATGTCGTTTATTACTTTTTTTTGATGTTTAGAGCTGTTTAAATGTCGTCCGTCTAAAAATATTTTGGTAAAAGTTGAATTTATCTAAATTTAAAGTTAAATTAATATTGTTTTGATATGAGGAAAATTACGCTGCTTTCTCTGACGGTAATTTTTACTGCAAGTTGCAAAATAAATGTAGATAAAAACCAACATAAACAAAGTTTTGCAACAAATTATGTAGATCCTTTTATAGGTACTGGTGGGCACGGACATACTTATCCGGGTGCAACGGTTCCGTTTGGGATGCTGCAAGTGAGTCCAGATAATGGAGTTTCGAGCTGGGATTGGTGCTCTGGCTATCATTATTCTGACTCCATAGTTTCTGGATTTAGTCATTTACACTTAAGCGGGACAGGAATCGGTGATCTGGCAGATATTTTATTTATGCCAACAAACAAAAAGTTAGACTTAACCGCCAAAGCCGCATCACGCGATTTCCTACCGTATAAATCAAAATATAGTCATGTTAACGAAAAAGCAATACCGGGTTATTACCAAGTTTTTCTTGAAGATCCTAAAATCAATGTAGAATTAACTTCTACGCAAAGAACCGCATACCATAAATATACCTATAATAATAACGACAAACAATCTGTTGTAGTCGATTTAGGTTTTGCTATTAATTGGGACAAAGCGACAAAAACAGCTATTACAGTTGAAGATGAAACTACTATTAGCGGTTACCGTTTCAGTACGGGTTGGGCAAAAAATCAGAAAGTGTTTTTTGTAGCGAAATTTTCTAAACCTATTACAGAATCAATTATTACTGCTGATAAAAAAGTAGTTGCAGCGAAGAGTGCAGAAGGCGAAAATACGGCTTTGCAATTATTCTTCGATTCTAAAAATTCTAAAGAATTAGGTGTAAAAGTGGCACTTTCTTCTGTAAGTATCGCTAATGCGAAAGATAATCTGGATGCAGAAAATCCAGCATTTGAAAATGTAAAAACAACCGCTTCTTCAGATTGGAATAAAGCTTTAAGCAAAATTACAGTTGAAACTCCAGTTGATTCTTTAAAAACAATTTTCTATACCGCTTTATATCACGCTCAAGTTGCGCCTGTAACGTACAGCGATAAAAACGGACAATTTAGAACAGAAGACGATAAAATTGTTACTTCAAAAAATTATACAGCGTATTCTACTTTATCTCTTTGGGATACATTTAGAGCTGAAAATCCGCTACTTACTATTTTAGATCCGAATAGAGTTTCTGATATGGTTAACTCAATGTTAGCGTATTACGAAACTAAAAAAATACTTCCGGTTTGGACATTATACGCCAATGAAACCAATACTATGACAGGATATCATTCGATTCCAGTTATTGTTGATGCTTATTTGAAAGGTATTAAAGGTTTTGATGCTGAAAAAGCTTTTGAAGCAATGAAAGCAACGATGATGCAAGACGAACGCGGATTGAATTTCTACAAAAAATACGGATACATTCCTTATAATTTATTAGACGAATCGGTTACGATTACTTTAGAATATGCTTATGATGATTGGTGCGTAGCTCAAATGGCGAAAGCTTTAGGCAAACAAGCAGATTATGAGTTTTTCTCTAAACGTGCAAAAGCTTACGAATATTTATTTGATGCGAAATCAGGTTTCATGAGAGGAAAATCGGAAGATGGGAAATCTTGGAACGAACCTTTCGATCCAAAACACTCTAACCACAGAGAACATACCGATTATACTGAAGGAAATGCTTGGCAGCACAGCTGGTTTGTACCTCACAATGTGGACAATTTTATTAAGCTTCACGGCGGAAATGACATTTTTACAAAACGTTTAGAGCAATTATTCACAGAGAGTTCTGAGATTACAGGAAACAATGTTTCGGCTGATATTTCTGGTTTAATCGGACAATATGCGCACGGAAACGAGCCAAGCCACCACATTGCTTACATGTTTAATCACGCTGGTCAGCCTTGGAGAACCCAATATTGGGTTCGTCATATTTTGGATACACAATATAATACGACTGCAAACGGTCTAAGCGGAAACGAAGATTGCGGACAAATGTCAGCTTGGTATGTATTCAGTTCAATGGGATTATACCCAATGAATCCAGCATCTGGAGACTACGAAATTGGAAGTCCGATTTTTGAAAAATCAACTTTAAATCTTCCAAACGGAAAAACTTTTGTGATTGAAGCAGAGAATGTTTCAGAAAAGAATTTCTATATCCAATCGGTTACTTTAAACGGAAAAGCATTTAATAAAACAGCAATCTCTCACCAAGATATGCTAAAAGGCGGCGTATTACATTTTGTAATGGGAGCACAGCCAAACAAAAACTGGGGTCTGAACTAACTAACTCAAAATAAATAAATTAATGAATATAATAGACGTATCAATCATTTTAATCTATATCGTACTCTCAGTAGGTATAGGAATCTGGATTTCAAGAAAAGCATCAAAAGGACTAGATGATTATTTTCTTGGCGGGAAATCAATCAAATGGTATTTTTTAGGATTGAGCAATGGCTCAGGAATGTTTGATGTTTCAGGAACTTCCTGGATGATTGGGGTTTTATTTTTGTATGGAGTAAAAAGCTTTATGTTTATGTGGCTTTGGCCAATTTGGAATCAGATTTTTGTCATGATGTTCCTCGCAGTCTGGATCAGAAGATCGAAAGTAATGACTGGTTCTGAATGGATTCTAACTCGTTTTGGAAGTGACATGGCAGGAAAAGCATCTCATGTTATTGTAGCAATTTTTGCAATCATTTCTACTATTGGTTTCATTGCATATTTCTTCGTCGGAATCGGGAAATTTGTAACCATTATTCTTCCTTGGGATTTGACAGTTCATATGAATGGAGGAGTTTTCTTAACTTCAGAACAAGCTTATGCTTTGTTAATCATTTTCTTAACTACAATTTATACTGTTAAAGGGGGAATGTTTTCTGTTGTTGCGACAGAAGTTGTTCAATATGTTATTATGATTATTGCCGGCGTTTTAATTGCAGGTTATGCCTTCATTAATTATACTGATATTCAAATCAATTCGGTTATTACGCCAGAATGGAAAAATGTTTTCTTCGGATGGGAATTTGAAACACAATGGGGCGATAAATTCGAAACTTTCAATAAATTAATCGATACTGAAGGTTATAAAATGTTTGGTGCTTTCATCGGAATGACGCTTTTCAAAGGTTTCTTTGCTAGTGTTGCTGGTCCGACTCCGAGTTACGATTTACAGCGTGTTCTTTCTACAAAATCGGTAAAAGAAGCAGCTTACATGAGTGGTTTCACGAACTTGATTTTATTCATTCCGAGATATTTATTAATTACTGGAATCGTAGTAATTGCTTTAGTGAATTTAGCTCCTGAGTTAAATGCTAACGTAAATTTAACAGGTGCAGATTTAGAATTATTGATGCCAAAAGTTGTCAATCTTTATATCCCTGTTGGAATTAAAGGAATTCTTCTTGCAGGTTTATTGGCTGCCTTCATGTCTGGATTCTCTGCTTTCGTAAATGCAGGTCCAGCTTATATTGTAAATGATATTTATAAAAAATACTTCAAACCAGTTGCTTCAAACCAACATTATATTAAAGTAAGTCAGATTTCTTCTTTCTTGGTTGTTGGCTTAGGAGTTTTCATGGGATTCTTTGCAGATTCTATTAACTCATTAACACTTTGGATTACAAGTGCGCTGTACGGAGGTTACGTTGCAGCCAACTTCTTAAAATGGATTTGGTGGCGATTTAATGGATGGGGGTATTTCTGGGGAATGGTCGGCGGATTAATAGCAGCTTCTCTTCAGTTTGTTTTGGATCAAAGTAAAGGAAGTTTAACTGCTGGAACATTCTTGCATGATCTTTCGCAAGTACCATCGATTTACTTATTTCCATTAATTTTCGGAATGTCAATTTTAGGTTGTCTTTTAGGAACTTATTTAAGCAAACCTACCGATATTGAAGTTCTAAAATCGTTCTATAGCAATGTAAGACCGTGGGGATTCTGGGGTCCAGTTTACAAACAATTAAAGGCTGAAGATCAGTCTTTCCAAAAAAATAATGATTTCTATTTGGATATGATGAATTGCGTTATCGGAATTGTTTGGCAGTCAAGCATGATTTTGCTTCCGATTTATTTTATTATCAGAGATTATCCAAAAGCTTTAGTGGCATTAGTGGTTTTCTTAGTTACAACTACAGTGCTTAAATTTACTTGGCTGGATAGAGTTAGAAAGATTGAAGAGTAGATTTTAGACTAGAAAGATTTTAGAAGCAAGAAGAAAGATTTCTTGAATTGAGAATAAAATTAAACACATAGAAACATAGATTTTCTTTTACTTTAAAAAGGAAATAGAAAGAAACTAGTTTCTAACACATAGAACTTGAACATAGCCCATAGTTTCAACTATGGGAACGCTTAGTAAAGTTTCAAAAAGCTATGTATCTATGTGTTAAAAAAATAAGCATTGCAAAAGCTCCAACTTTTGCTTTCAAAATAAGAATAAAAAAACTAATAAATAAAAAAACAAAAAAATGAGTACTATTCCTTGGCAAGACAGACCCGAAAACAGTAAAGATGTAATGTGGAGATATTCTGAGAATCCAATTATCGACAGATATTCGATTCCTAGTTCAAACAGTATATTCAATAGTGCAGTTGTACCTTTTGGAGACGGATATGCTGGGGTTTTCAGATGTGATAATAAAGCGGTTCAAATGAATATTTTTGCTGGTTTCAGTAAAGATGGTATCAATTGGGATATCAACCACGAACCAATTGAGATGAAATCTGGTAACACAGAAATGATCGAATCTGCTTATAAATACGATCCTCGTGTGGTTTGGATCGAAGATCGTTACTGGATTACGTGGTGTAATGGTTACAACGGACCAACAATTGGTATTGGTTATACTTTCGATTTTAAAGAATTTTTCCAATGTGAAAATGCCTTTTTGCCATTCAACAGAAACGGAGTTTTATTCCCACAAAAAATTAACGGTAAATACGCTATGTTAAGCCGTCCAAGTGATAACGGACACACGCCATTTGGAGATATCTGGATTAGCTACAGCCCAGACATGAAATATTGGGGAGAGCACAGATTGGTGATGAAACCTTCTCCATTTGAAAAAAGTGCTTGGCAATGTACAAAAGTTGGAGCAGGACCAATTCCGATTTTAACTAACGAAGGATGGTTAATGATTTACCACGGAGTTATCAATACTTGCAACGGGTTCCGCTATGCAATGGGTTCGGCGCTTTTAGATGTTGATTCGCCAGACCAAGTAAAATACAGAACACAGCCTTATTTATTAGGGCCAGCGGAAACTTATGAAATGGTTGGAGATGTTCCAAACGTAGTTTTCCCTTGTGCTGCTTTACACGATACAGAAGAAGATAAATTAGCAGTATATTACGGTGCGGCTGATACGCACGTAGCAATCGCTTTCGGAAAATTGAGTGAAGTAATTCAATTTACAAAAGATAATAGTTTATAATATAA
Source organism: Flavobacterium sp. B167r (assembly GCF_056824315.1). Lineage (NCBI taxonomy): Bacteria > Pseudomonadati > Bacteroidota > Flavobacteriia > Flavobacteriales > Flavobacteriaceae > Flavobacterium > Flavobacterium sp. B167r. The sequence continues at coordinate 4,256,661 of NZ_CP124859.1, read as the reverse complement.
TGATGCATAGTAGAGGTAAATTATTGTCCCTAGCCGTTTTTTTTGTTGGTTTGTTGGGTTATGCGCAATCTGAAAAGGAGGTCAGTCCTAAAAGTTATGTTGCGTATAAAACTTCAAAAGAAATTGTTATTGACGGAGACGGAGCAGATAAAGCTTGGGAAAAAGCAGATTGGACAACACCTTTTGTAGACATAGAAGGCGTTGAAAAACCAAAATACAATACTCAAGTCAAAATGCTTTGGGACGATAATTACTACTATATCCTAGCAAAAATAGAAGAGCCACACGTTTGGGCAAATCTAAAACAACGTGATACCATAATTTTTTATAATAATGATTTTGAGGTTTTTATTGATCCAGATAATGACACACATAATTATTATGAATTGGAAATAAATGCGTTAAACACCGCTTGGGATTTATTCATTAATAAACCTTACAGAGAAAAAAATACGGTTTTAAACGACTGGAATATCACAGGTTTAAAATCGGCTGTAAAGATTGACGGAACTTTAAATAATGCTTCAGATATTGATAAAGGCTGGACATTAGAAATTGCAATTCCGTGGTCGGTTTACAAAACATCATATTTCGATGACATTGTTCCGAAAGATAAATTCTGGAAAGTCAATTTCTCTAGAGTGAATTGGCAGCATTCAGTTGTTGATGGAAAATATGAACGTAAAAAAGATAAAGAAGGAAAATTTCTCCCAGAATACAATTGGGTTTGGTCGCCTATGGGAGTTATAAATATGCATGAGCCCGAAAAATGGGCTTATGTATACTTCTCATCCAAAGAAATAGGAGGACAGGATACTTTTACAATTCCGCAGGAAGAAAAAGTAAAATGGGAACTGTATACGTTGTACCGCGCTCAAAAAAGATATTTCGAAAAGAATAAATCTTGGGCAAAATCACTGCAAAGTATCAGTAAAAAAAATATAGTGGTTGAAGGAAAGACTTTAAAACCAGTTTTAGAAAATCATTCATCAGGATTTAATATCTTGGTAAAGAGTCCTTTTTCAAACAAAACCTTAATAATTAAAGAAGATGGTAAAATTATTACGAACGAATAAGTTACAGAACTTTTCAAAGATTATAGTTCTTGCGCTTTCGCTGAGTTTATTCTCGTGCGGACAAAAAGACGCTAAAGCAGAAGAAAACGGAAAATTCACTTTCGGTGTTTGGACAACTGCTGATGCTAAAAAATCGGATGCAGATTATTCAAAAGAATTCAAAAAATACAAAGACGGCGGTATCGACGAAGTTCTAATCAACACGCAAACCGATCCAAAACTATTAGCAAGATTAGTTCCGCTTGCAACAAAAGAAGGACTAAAAGTACACGCGTGGATTATGGCAATGAATCGCCCAAATGATTCAATAGCATTACAACATCCAGACTGGTATCAAGTTAGCAAAGAAGGAAAATCTTGTTTTGATAACCGCCCGTATGTAGATTATTACCAATGGCTTTGCCCGACAAAAGAAGCATCTAGAAACCACGTTTTAGGTTTGGTCGAAGGTTTAGCAAAAGTAGAAGGAATCGAAAGTGTACATTTAGATTATATTCGTTTCCCAGATATTTTCTTGCCAATCAGTTTGTTGCCAAAATACAACTTAGTCCAAGATGTAGAATTACCACAATTTGATTTCTGTTATTGTGATGCCTGCGTAAGCAAATTCGAAAAAGAACATCATAAAAACCCAAAACAAAGCCACAATACTTCAATTGATATGGAATGGAAAAATTTCAGATTGAATGCAGTAAAAGCGGTGGTTGATGATGCTTATAAAATTGCTCATAAATACAATAAAAAACTAACGGCAGCAGTATTTCCTTATCCAGAAATGGCAGACCACATGGTGCGTCAGCGTTGGGATAAATGGAATATTGACGAAGTATATCCAATGATTTATCATAGTTTTTATGATGAAGAAATTGACTGGGTTGGTTACGCAACAAAACAAGGCGTAGCAGATTTAGAAGGAAAACCAACAAAAGTAAATACAGGAATTTATATTCCAGGTTTAAAATCGGATGCAGAATTGAAGGAAGCAATTTTAGAAGCTAAGAAAAATGGCGCAACCGGAGTTTCATTTTTTGACGGAAATGCTTTATCAGATAGTAATTTAAAGACAATTAAAGAGGTAAAATCAGCTTTGTAGTCAATTTTACTGGGATTAAAAGTTATTACTGATTAATTTAGCAACATTAAGAACAGCAGTTTCTGAAAGTTGAATTAAAACCAAAAGACATGTCAAATAGAAGAGATTTTATCAAAAAAACAACTTTAGGCACATTAGCCATTAGTTCTGTTTTGGGTGTAAGCGGATTTGCTGCAAACCACGAAAATGAACCAGAAGTTGAATCTAAAGAAAAAAAACAGAGGAAACCGATTATCATTTCGACATGGAATCACGGTTTGCCTGCGAATAAAGAATCTTGGAAAAACCTAAAAGAAGGAAAATCTGCTTTAGACGCAATCGAAGCTGGAATGAAAATACCTGAAGCCGACCCAACTGTCCGCAGCGTTGGTTACGGAGGATATCCGGATCGCGAAGGAAAAGTAACTCTTGATGCTTGTATCATGGATCACAACAGCAATTGCGGATCTGTTTGTTTCTTGCAAGGAATAAAACACCCTATTTCTGTTGCAAAAAGAGTATTGCAAAATACGCCTCACGTTATGTTAGCGGGACAAGGCGCGTTACAATTTGCCTTATCGGAAGGATTTAAAGAAGAAAATCTTTTAACTCCTGAATCTGAAAAAGATTGGAAAAAATGGCTGGAAGATTCTAAATATAAACCAGTTATCAATATAGAAAATCACGATACCATAAGTATGCTAATGTTAGACCAAGATGGCAATCTTTCGGGCGGATGTACCACAAGTGGTGCGGCTTGGAAAATGCACGGACGCGTCGGTGACTCCCCAATTATCGGCGCGGGTCTTTTCTTGGACAACGAAGTGGGTGCTGCAGCCGCAACAGGCTTGGGAGAAGCTGTTATCAGAACTGCTGGAAGCGCGATGGTTGTCGAATTGATGCGTCAGGGAAAATCACCTTACGATGCTTGTAAAGAAATTACAGAACGTATTTACAACAAACATAAGAACCACAAAGACATGGAATATCTGCAAGTTGGTTTTATTGCTTTGAATAAAAATGGTGAATACGCAGGTTACAGCCTAAGATCAGGATTTAATTATGCTGTTTCTGATGATGTGAAAGGTCACAGAATGGAAGATGCAAAATTTAAAATGTCTTGGGACAAATAATTATCACGTTTAAATTGATTAAATGTAATATTTGTTATTTCGATCTAAGGAGAAATTTTCGAAAGTAGCTTCACAAAGATTGATGAATTAGTATCAGGAAGTCCTATAGTGATTTCTCCTTACGTCGAAAGCGACAAAACGAAATTAAAAATTTCAAAACATAAAAAGGAAACCAATTTTTTTCATATTAAGCTCCGAAGTTTTGGGATGCTTTTATATAAGTGAAATGCCTTTTTAAGCTTTAAAAAACTATGTCTCTATGTGTTTAGAAATATTTACGCAGAGAAACCAAAAAACAAAGAATGAAAAAAATACTATTCATATTAACCTTAATTGCTTCAATTTTCTCGGCTAACGCGCAGAAAGTTTACACGGAAAATGATATTCGAATCATTCCAAAACCGAGTCAAACTTTTATTAAAACAGGAGTTTTTGAATTTACAAAAGATACAAAGTTTGTTGTAAACGGTGATTTCCAAAAAGATGCTGCAAATGCTTTGGCTTCTAAATTTGAAGTGGCTGCAGGATGGAAACCAGAAACGACAACTAAAGCTCCTGTAAGTAATTTTGTTCAGTTTAAAGTTGATCCGAACTTAAAAAATGAAGCTTATGTTTTAGATGTAAATCCGACGAGCATTGTAATTTCTGCGAAAGGAAATGTTGGTTTTATGTATGGTTTAGAAAGCGTTAGACAATTACTTCCTGAAGCGATTGAAAGTAAATTTGCGATTACTTCTGCAAAATGGGAGATTCCGAGTTTAACAATTAACGACGAACCACGTTTTAAATGGAGAGGTTTAATGTTGGATTTATCTCGTCATTTCTTCGATAAAAATTATATTCTGGCTACAATCGATCGTTTGGCAATGCATAAAATGAACGTTTTGCATTTGCATTTGGTTGATGATCAAGGCTGGAGAATCGAAATTAAAAAATATCCAAAACTAACAGAAGTTGGCGCTTGGAGAGTAGATCAGGAAAACTTATCATGGAATGCAAGACTTCCAGTAACCGCAGATCAAAAGGGAACTTATGGAGGCTTCTTTACACAAGATGAATTAAGAGAAATTGTAAAATATGCAGCTTCAAAAAACATTGAAGTAATTCCAGAAATCGAAATGCCAGCGCATGTAAGCAGCGCCATTGCATCGTATCCGGAATTGGCTTGTTTTGATCAGAAAATTGGTGTTCCGTCAGGCGGAGTTTGGCCTTTGACTGATATTTATTGTGCAGGAAAAGAATCGACTTTTGAATTTTTGCAAAATGTAATTGATGAAGTAATCACGATTTTCCCTTCAAAATACATTCATATTGGCGGCGATGAAGCGACTAAAACCAATTGGGCAAAATGCCCGCATTGCCAAAAGAGAATTAAAGATCAACATTTAAAAGATGTCAACGAATTACAAAGTTATTTTGTAAAACGTATGGAAAAATACATCAACTCAAAAGGTAAAAGAGTTATCGGTTGGGATGAAATTCTAGAAGGTGGTTTGGCTCCAGACGCTACTGTTATGAGCTGGAGAGGAATGAAAGGCGGAATTGAAGCTGCAGATCAAGGTCACGATGTGATTATGACACCAGAATCTCCTTGTTATTTTAATTTCTACCAAGGCCCGCAAAACGAAGAACCTTTAGCTTTTGATGCTTATAATCCGTTGAACGAGGTTTATAAATTTGATCCAGTTGTTTCAACGATGACGCCTCAAGAAGCAGGACATGTTTTGGGTGGTCAGGCTAATTTATGGGCTGAACATATTGCAGGACCAAAAGATTCTGAATACATGATTTTTCCAAGATTGGCTGCATTATCAGAAACTTTATGGAGCCCAAAAGAGAAACGCAATTGGAACGATTTTACAACAAGATTATTCTCCTTATTTAAACGTTACGATTATTTAGGAATCAATTATGCAAAAAGTGCTTATTTGGTAACCGCTTCTTCTACAGCTGATTTGGCTAATAAACAAATTAAAGTAGAATTAAAAAATGAGTTTCCGAATCCAGACATTCGTTATGTTTTAGGAGACAAAAGCATCGATCATCACGCTATAAAATACACAAGTCCAATTGACATCAAAGAAACAACGATTTTAAAAGCTTCTTTATTTCAAGATGAAAAACCAGTAGGAAAAACATATACAGATACGCTTGTTTTCCATAAAGGATTTGCTAAAAAAGTGAAATACTTAACGCCTTTCAATCAAAGTTATAAAGGAGATGCTAATACAATGGTGAATACCATTCGCGGAAGCAAAAATTTTCATGACGGACAATGGCAAGCTTGGTTGGTTAACGATATGGAATTGGTAATTGACCTTGAAAAACAAGAAAGTATTGAACAAGTATCACTTGGAGCTTTAGAAAGCCAAGGAGCTGGAGTTAATTTTCCAATTGAAGTTAAAGTTTTCATTTCTGACGATGGATTTAAGTACAGACAAGTTGGAAAAATAACGCGTCCGTATGCTGTAAATGCAGTTCCAGAATTGAAAGATTTCAAAATCAATTTCCAAAAACAAAATGCACGTTATGTAAAAGTAATTGCTGGCAACTTAAAGAAAAGTCCAAAAGGAGAAAGTTCTTGGTTGTTTGTGGATGAGATTGTGGTGAATTAATTTTTAGCTATTGACTCAATAGTTTTATAAAATAGAATTATTAAAGAATAACTCTCTGTAGTATTTGATCATCTAGGTCGCTTACTACTTTAAGATTGCAATTTTTTAAGTTTATAAATATATAATCTGAAAAAAAATGAATAAGATATTATTTAAGCTCGGGATATTATTGATTTGCTTGATGCCGTTTTTTACTACGGCACAAACGAAAGGATTTTCTATAGCTAATGGAGAATTTCAAAAAGACGGGAAAACTATTAAAATACATTCAGGAGAAATGCACTATGAGCGTATTCCTAAAGAGTATTGGAGACATAGATTGCAAATGCTTAAAGCTATGGGAATGAATACCGTGGCAACCTATGTGTTTTGGAATTATCACGAAATAGCACCAGGTGTATGGGATTTTAAAACAGGAAATAAAAATTTATCAGAGTTTTTAAGTATTGCTAAAAGTGAAGGATTGTTTGTGATCCTTAGACCGGGTCCATATGCATGTGGCGAATGGGAATTTGGAGGCTATCCTTGGTGGTTGCAAAACAATAAAGATTTGGTAATTCGTACGAATAACAAAGCATTTTTAGAAGCTTGCAAAACATATCTAGAACATTTGTATGCAGAGGTAAAAGGACATTTTGCTAGCCAGGGAGGGCCTATTATTATGGTTCAGGCTGAAAATGAATTTGGTTCGTATGTTTCTCAAAGAACGGATATTAGTGCTGCTGATCATAAAGCATACAAAACAGCAATTTACAATATGCTTAAAGAAACGGGGTTTCAAGAGCCTTTTTTCACTTCAGATGGTACTTGGTTGTTTGAAGGCGGAATGGTTGAAGGCGTGTTGCCAACTGCAAATGGGGAAAACAATATAGAAAATTTAAAAAAGCAGGTTGACAAATACCACAAAGGGCAAGGGCCTTACATGGTCGCAGAGTTTTATTCGGGTTGGTTAGATCATTGGGCAGAACCATTTATTAAAATTGGATCTGAAGAGATTGCTGCTCAAACTAAAAAGTACTTAGATGCAGGTGTTTCATTTAATTATTATATGGTACACGGTGGTACTAATTTCGGATTTACATCTGGAGCAAATTATAATGAAGAAAGTGATATTCAGCCTGATATTACAAGTTATGATTATGATGCGCCTATTAGCGAAGCAGGTTGGGCAACACCAAAATTTATGGCTATTCGTGAAGTAATGCAAAAATATTCTAAAGCAAAATTAGCACCGATTCCAGAGAAAATTCCAGTTGTAAAGTATCCTAACCAGCCTATCAAATCTAGTATGGATGTTTTAAGTTGGATAAAAAAAGAAAAAGCTGTTGTAAATGATCAGCCTTTAACATTTGAAGGATTAGGCCAAGGAAATGGATATGTTTTATATCGTAAAAGATTTACTCAACCTATTTCGGGTAAATTGAAAATTGATGGATTAAGAGACTTTGCTACAGTTTATGTAAATGGAGTTAAGGCGGGTGAATTGAATAGAGTTTTCAAAAATTACGAGTTGACAGTTACGATTCCTTTTAACGGTATTTTAGAAATTCTAGTTGAAAATATGGGACGTATTAATTACGGAGCTGAAATAGTACATAACACGAAAGGAATTATTTCTCCAGTATTCGTTAATGAATTTGAAATTAGTGGTGGATGGGAAATGTATAAAATGCCGATGAGCGAAGTTCCAGTTGTTAAAAATGAATCGATAAAACCAGGACGACCAGTTGTATATGAATCTACAGTAAACATAGACAAACCAGCAGACACTTTTCTTGATATGACAAATTGGGGAAAAGGAATTGTATTTGTTAACGGACACAATCTTGGACGCTACTGGAAAGTAGGGCCGCAACAAACGCTTTATGTGCCAGGCTGTTGGTTGAAAGCAGGTGCAAATAATTTTGTTGTATACGAGCAGCTTAATGAAAACGCTCAAACAGAATTAATTTTTACAGATCAACCTATACTTGATAAATTAAACTAAAAACAAAAGAATAAATAAAACCTAATAAATAGATTAAAGATGAAAAGAGGAATATTCATTATCGCCCTTTTATTTTCAGCTCAGATTTTCGCGCAGGCGATTTATGAAGATGAAAGATACGTACCAGAAACAGATCCGTTAGTATTGAAGAACTTAGACGAATGGCAAGGCAAAAAATTTGGTTTGCTAATGCACTGGGGAACTTACAGCCAATGGGGTATTGTAGAATCTTGGTCTATTTGTCCTGAAGATTACGGATGGTGTGAGCGTAAAAAAGGAAGCAATCCTAACAATTACAATCAATACATCGCAGATTATGAAGGATTAAGAAAAACATTTAATCCAGTAAAATTTGATCCTGCAAAATGGGCAAAAGCTGCTAAATATGCGGGAATGAAATACATGGTTTTTACTACAAAACACCATGACGGATTTAATATGTATGATACTAAATATTCTGATTACAAAATTACGAGTAAAGATGTTCCGTTTCATACAAACCCAAAAGCAGATGTTTTAAAAGAGATTTTCAACTCTTTTAGAGGTGAAGGTATTTCAACTGGAGCTTATTTCTCTAAGCCAGACTGGCATAACGAGAACTACTGGGATCCGTACTTTCCTCCATTCGACAGAAACGTAAATTACGATCCGTCTTTATATCCAGAAAAATGGCAGAAATATGTTGATTTTACTCATAACCAAATCTTAGAAATCTTAACTAACTACGGAAAAGTAGACATCTTATGGTTAGATGGAGGATGGGTTAGAAAAAGAGATCAAGTTAACATCAAAGAAAACTACGATGAGAAGTTTACAGAAAATGAATCTAAAAACGGTTTCATCAAACACAGAGTTGTAGATCAAGATCCTAAAATGGATGAATTGGTTGTAAAAGCACGTGAAAAACAGCCAGGATTAATCGTTGTGGATAGAGCTGTTCATGGTAAAAACCAAAACTACTTAACTCCAGAAGGACGTGTTCCTGCTAAAACTTTGCCTTATCCATGGGAATCTTGTATTCCAGCTGGCGGAGGATGGTCTTATTCTCCAGGTGCAGAATACATGACTGGAAGACAAGGGATTCACATGTTAGTTGATATCGTTGCAAAAGGCGGAAACTTATTATTAAACATTGCGCCAAGTCCAGAAGGAGAATGGGATAAAGGGGCTTACGATTTATTGCAAGCTTATGGAGATTGGATGAAAGTAAACAGCACAGCAATTTACAACACAAAACCAATCGAGCCTTACAAAGAAGAAAACATTTGTTTTACACAAAACAAAGCTGGAAATGTATTTGCATTTTATTTAGCTAAAGAAGGAGAAGATAAAATTCCTGCTGAAGTTACAGTGAAAGCGATCAGCCCTAAAAAAGGAACAAAAATTATGATGTTAGGTTCTAAAACTTCTTTAAAATGGACAAAAGAAGGAAACGGATTTAAAGTAGTTATTCCAGAAAGTTTAAGAAACAACCTTCCTGCAAAAGAAGCTTGGACTTTGAAAATCGAAGCGATCAACAGATAAGAAGAAACCTATGGTTTTAAATATTAAAAATAAAATTGAAACAGCATGTATTTTATACATGCTGTTTTTTAGCATCAGTATTTTTGCGCAGGAGCCTGCCGATTTTGTCAATCCGTTTATTGGAACTTCAAATTACGGAGCGGCTTATCCTGGTCCAATTGCACCGCGCGGAATGGCAAGTATTAGTCCGTTTAATGTGGCTGGAGTAAAAAATACTCCGATGGAAAAAGATAGTCAATGGCTTTCTAATCCGTATGTGAATGAAAATACTTTTTTGACTGGATTTTCTCAAGTTAATTTAAGTGGCGTTGGATGTCCCGAATTGGGCGTTATTTTATTGATGCCAACGACTGGAGCAGTAGAAATCGATCATTTAAAATACGGTTCTACTTATTCTAATGAAGTTGCAAAAGCAGCATATTACAGCGTAAACATCGACAAGTATAAGGTTAAAGGCGAATTCACGGCTTCAAAACGAGTTGGGATTAGCAGATTCACTTTCCCGAAAGGGCAGTCTAATATTTTATTAAATCTTGGTTTAGGTTTAACAAATGAAGAAGGTGCAATGATAAAAGTAGTGTCACCGACAGAAATTGAAGGAATGCGTTCGGTTGGTTCGTTTTGTTACAACAGCCCAGAAGATGCTTACCCAGTTTATTTTGTGGCTCAATTTTCTAAACCAGCTGATAAATTCGGAGTTTGGAAAAAGCCTACGAAATACAACGGTGTTGAAGCGCAATGGATGGGTTACAACGGAAAAGCGAGAATGATGGATAATACCATTAAGACAGTTGTAGGTGATAGTATTGGAAGTTATTTTACGTATAAATTCGACAAACAAGAAACGGTTGAAGTGAAGATCGGAATTTCGTACGTAAGTATCGAAAATGCCCGTGAAAACTTAGCAAAAGAAGTAGGTAACAGATCTTTTGATGCAATTTACAAAGAAACCTACAACGAATGGAACGAAGAATTGTCTAAAATTTTGGTTGAAGGTGGTTCAAAAGATGACAATACGATTTTCTATACGGCTTTGTATCATACACTAATCCATCCAAACACTCTAAATGATATTAACGGAGAGTATCCGGTAATCAAAAGAAGTAAAATTGCTAAAACCAAAGATACTCGTTATACCGTATTTTCTTTATGGGATACGTATAGGAATGTACATCCGTTAATGTCTTTGGTTTATCCAAAACAGCAATCTGATATGGTAAAAAGTATGTTGGATATGTTTGATGAAAACGGCTGGTTACCAAAATGGGAATTGAATTCGACTGAAACTTTTACTATGGTGGGTGATCCTGCAAGTATTGTAATTACAGATACTTACATGAGAGGAGTTCGTGATTATGATGTTAATAAAGCGTACTATGCGATGTTGAAAGGCGCTGATAATATTGAAAATAATCCGCTTCGTCCGGGATTGAAAGATTATATCAAAAAAGGATATTTGACAACCGACAATAAAGGTCCCGTTTCTACGACTCAGGAATACAATATTTCAGATTATGCTATTTCGCTTATGGCCAACGAATTTGGAGACAAAGACAATGTAAAACGTTTTAAAGAACGTTCTTTATCCTACAGAAAATTATTTGATAAAAATCTGAATTTATTGCGTCCAAGAAAAGCAAACGGAGACTGGTACGAACCTTTTGATCCTTCTTCTGGAGCTAATTTTGAAGAAAATGTTGGTTTTATAGAAGGAAATGCTTGGCAGTATAATTTTATGGTTCCGCACGACATGAGAGGATTAATGAAATTAATGGGTGGTGAAAAGGCATTTTCGGCACAATTGCAGAAAATCTTCGACACCAAACAATTTGATATGGCAAACGAGCCAGACATCGCAAATCCGTATTTGTTTAATTATGTGAAAGGCGAAGAGTATAAAGCTCAAGAAAATGTGAAAAGATTGGTTCACGAATATTTCAAAAATGAACCAAAAGGATTGCCAGGAAATGATGACACTGGAACTATGTCGGCTTGGTTGGTGTATTCGATGATGGGAATTTACCCGATTTCTCCAGGAGACCCAATTTATACCATTACAGCGCCAATGTTTCATAGAATAACAATCAAACTAGATCCAGGATATTATAAAAAAGAAAGCATTGTAATTGAAAGACAAATCAATAATGGTGGAAAAATCAATTCGATTGAGCTAAACGGAAAATCACTTAATACTTTTTTTATTTCGCACGATGATTTTGTGAATGGAACAAAGCTTAAAGTGATCCAAAATTAAACACACACAACTATGTTACAATTAAGAATGAGGAAAACGGCCATTATTTTTGTAATGGCTGTTGGTTTTTTAAACCAAGCCCACGCCCAGAAAAAGTATCTGTATCAAGATGCAAAAGCACCTGTTGAAGACAGAGTAAAAGACTTGTTAAGCCATATGACGCTAGAAGAAAAAGTGCGTCAGATGGATATGTATAGAGGAGATTTTTTTAAAGAAAAAGAAGATTTCGCTAAAGGTAAATCGGCTGAAAAAATCGGAAAATTAGGAATTGGAGCGATTCATGATCTTTATCCGCGTTCAGCAAAAATGATCAATGACCTTCAAACCAATGTAATTAAAGGAAACCGTTGGGGAATTCCAGCTTTGATTATGTGTGAAATGCTTCACGGATATTTAGACGAAGGAAGTACAACTTTCCCAATGAACATCGGACTTGGGGCAACTTGGGATACCTCTGTTATCGACAAAGTTGGAAAAGTAATTGGTATGGAAGCCAGAGCGCATGGAGTTCATTTTGGTTTTGGGCCAAACTTAGATTTAGGACGCGAACCAAGATGGGGAAGAGTTGCTGAAACTTTTGGAGAAGATGCTTTCTTAAATAGCGAAATTGGTTTGGCATTCATCAAAGGATTGCAAGGAGATGATTTAAAATCAGATCGTTCTATTATTGCTGAACCTAAGCACTTTGCGGTTCATGGTATTCCACAAGCAGGAGGGAATTCTTCTCCAATTTTAGTTGGAGAACGTTCCGCAAGAGAAGATCATTTGCCATCTTTCCAAAAAGCATTTACAAAAGGTGGTGCTTTAGGAACAATGTGTGCATATTCTGAGTTAGACGGAATTCCTTGTGCTGCAAATCACTGGTTATTGACTGATGTTTTGAGGAATGAATGGGGTTTTAAAGGACTTGTAGTTTCAGATTTAGGAGCTATTAAATACATTCAGACTACACATAAAGTTTCTGATTCTCCAAAAGAAAGTATTAGAGAAGCAGTTTCTGCGGGTGTTGATATGCAGTTTTATGATTTTTCAAATGAATTTTGGCAAAATACTGTAATTGAATTAGTAAATGAAAAGAAATTGACAATGGAAAACATCGACCGTGCAGCGGGAGCAGTTTTACGTTTGAAATTCTTATTAGGATTATTCGAAAATCCGTTCACAGATAAAAATCTGATTAAAGAGCGTTTTCATACTAAAGAAAACCAAGCAGTTGCTTTAGAAGCAGCTCAAAAATCAATGGTTTTATTGAAAAATGAAAACAATATTTTACCTTTAAGTAAAAATCTTAAAAACATTGCTGTTATCGGACCAAATGCAAATGCTTCAAGACTTGGAGGTTATTCTCCTAAAAATAGTGTTGGTGTAACCGTTTTTGAAGGTGTTCAGCAAGTAATGGGAAAAACGGCTAATGTTGTTTATGAAGAAGGTGTACCGCTTATTGTAAAAGGTCAAGCTATTCCATCTAAATATTTATTTACTTCAGACGGATCTCAAAACGGATTAAAAGGAGAATATTTCAATAACAGAAATTTAGAAGGAACTCCAGCTTTAACTCGTATTGACAATCAATTAGAGTTTGACTGGCCTTGGGCTCCTGGAGATGGAGTTAATGTTGATGATTTCTCTATTCGTTGGACAGGTTATATTCAATCAGACAAATCATTTGATGGTTGGTTAGGTTTAAGTTCAGATGATGGAATCAGAATGTGGGTTGATGATCAATTAGTTATCGACAACTGGACAAAAGGTGCGACAAGCATTGTTACAACTCCAAAAAATATCGAAGCTGGTAAAAAATACAAAGTCCGCATTGAAATGTGGGAAGGAGGCTGGGGAGCTAGAGCTCACTTGCGTTGGAACTTAGAAAAAGTAAACATGCAGCCAGCTATTGAAGCGGCTAAAAAAGCAGATGTTGCGATTGTGGTTTTAGGAGAATCAAACGAATTGGTTGAAGAAAACAGAGACGTTGCTGATTTGAATTTACACGGAATTCAGCAAGAATTGATCGAAGCAATTCAGAAAACAGGAACTCCAGTAGTTTGTGTGTTGTTAAATGGCCGTCCGCTTTCTACAAATTGGATTGCAGATAATATTCCAGCAGTTTTAGAGGGATGGTTCCCAGGAGAATTTGGAGGAAGAGCTGTGGCTGATGTTTTATTTGGAGATTACAATCCAGGAGGAAGATTGCCAATTACAGTTCCAAAATCAGTTGGGCAGTTACCTATATACTATAATCAAAAACCGTCTGCGATTCACAGATATGTGGCAGAAAGTGAAAATCCATTATATACTTTCGGTTACGGATTGAGTTATACGAAGTTTGAATATTCAAATTTAAAGATCAGTTCAAACGAAATTAAACCAAACGGAGAAGTAAAAGTTTCGGTTGATGTGAAAAATGTTGGAAATTTGGATGGAGATGAAGTGGTGCAATTATATGTAAATGATGTTTACAGTTCTGTAACGACTCCAGAAAAAACTTTAAGAGGTTTTAACAGATTAAATGTTAAAAAAGGAGAAACTAAAAATGTAGAATTCACACTTACAAAAGATGAATTAGGTCTGTATAACAGGAAGTTACAGTTTGTTGTTGAACCAGGAGACTTCGAAGTAATGGTTGGCGGAAACTCAACAGATGTTCTAAAAACCCAATTCAAAGTTTCGAACTAAAAAGCGTTAAATACAGCATAATTTTAAACGATTTTTAGTTAAAAAAGTGAATACAATTAAAAAAGGCCAAAATCTATTAGATTAATAGATTTTGGCCTTTAAAATAAGGAAGAGTTGGATTACAAATGAAAACGTTTTCTTTCAATTTTGACGTAAACTTTCACCAACACCTTTGCAAAATTGTCATTTGTCGAAATAATGTATTGTTAACAAAACGTATTCTTAAATTTAACATGTTATTAACTCTAAAAAAACAACTAATATGATTAAAAGCGTACTAAAATTACTGTTTGTCATATGCCTTTTTGGGTTCCAAAACCTAGAAGCACAGACTACAGTAAAAGGAACGATAACAGATGCTCAAACGGGGATTCCAATTCCTGGAGCAAATATTATTGTTAAAGGAACTAAAACCAGTTCTTCATCAGATTTTGATGGTAAATACAGCATTAATGTTCCTAATCAATCAGCAGTTTTAGTTTTTTCTTATGTAGGATCTGCTAAAAAAGAAGTTGCTGTTGGTACTCAAACTACAATCAATGTAGCTTTAGGAGCAGACACACAACAATTAGGAGAGGTTGTTGTAACCGCTCTTGGTATTAAAAGAGAGAAAAAAGCAATTACTTATTCTGCACAAAACATTGCTGTAGATGAATTGTCTGAAGCTAGATCATTAAACGTTGCCAACTCACTTTCTGGTAAAGTTGCAGGTCTTAACTTCTCTACAACTTCTAATGGTGTAGGTTCTTCTTCTAGAATTACTTTAAGAGGTAACAGATCTCTTAATGGAAACAACCAACCTCTTTATGTAGTAGATGGTGTGCCAATTAGTAATGGAACAACTAGTACAAATCCTGATATTGATACAGGAGGAACTACACAACCTGATGGTATCTCTAACATTAACCCAGAAGATATTGCTTCGATGACTGTTTTGAAAGGACCATCTGCAGCAGCTCTTTACGGTTCTAGAGCATCAAATGGTGTAATCGTAATTACTACTAAATCTGGAAAATCTGGAAAAACTTCAGTTTCGTTATCATCTAACTTTATGGCTTCTTCTGCTTATAACTTGATGAATTTACAAAATGAGTACGGACAAGGTACAAACGGAAACTATGTTTCTAACTCAAGCTCAAGCTGGGGAGCACCTTTAGATGGTCGTCAGGTATCTGCTTGGCAGTTAGTTCGTAATCCAAATTATGCTGGACCAGCTACACAAAGCTATTCTCCACAGCCAAACAACGTTATTGATTTCTACAAAACAGGTTATAACTTAGCAAACACTTTGACAGTTACTTCTGGTAACGAAAAAGCGCAAGGTTATTTCTCTTATACTAACACACGTGCTGAAGGTATTGTTGGAGGAAACCAAATGGACAGACATAATCTTAACTTAAGATTGACAAGCAAAATCTCTGATAAATTATCATTAGATGTAAAAACAAACTACATCGTTCAGGATATCGATAACTTATTGAGAACTGGTGAAGAGTCTATCGGAACATCTGCTTATTTATTGCCTCGTAGTATTGCTTATAACGATTATAAAAATTTCGAATATGTTGATGCTGCAGGACAAAGACAAGTAAACTATTTCCTTGACGAAACAGGAGCTCCAGGTGGAAACCCATTCTGGTCAGCTTTAAGAGATGATGCTCGTACAGATAAAAGAAATAGATTTATTGGTTTAGCTTCTCTTAAATATGAGTTTACTAAAACATTAAGCTTACAAGGTAGAGCTGGTTTAGACCAAATGACAAATAGAAACGTAAGAAACAGATATGCAACTGCAGCTTTCAACAGCAACATGGGTTCATATAGCGAATCTTATGAAACAGTAAGCGAGTTAAACATCGATGCATTATTGGCTTATAGTGAAAAATTCGGAGATTTCTCTATCGGTCTTAATGGTGGTGCGAGTTCATTGCAACAAAATAATTCAGCTTTAAGCTCTGGTGGTGTTTTAAGTAAAAGAAACTACTTTGCACTTGGAAACGTTCAAACAGTTCAATCTACTTCTACAGCTTCAGAAAAAAGAATTAACTCTGTTTACGGATTTGGTCAAATTGGTTTCAGAAACTATTTATTCTTAGATTTAACAGCTAGAAATGACTGGTCTTCTACTTTACCACAAGACTATTTCTACCCATCTTTCGGACTTTCTGCTGTTCTTTCTGATATGTTTACATTGCCAGAAACAATTAGCTTTGCTAAAGTAAGAGCTTCTTACGCACAAGTTGGAAACGATACAAATCCTTACGAATTAGATCAGAGATATAGATACATTGGTGGAAACGGTGGTATGTTATACGGAGAAAGTACAAAAGCGAATCCAAACTTGAAACCTGAGATTTCTTCTTCTAGCGAGTTTGGTGTAGATGTTAGATTTTTCAACAACCGTTTAGGTTTAGATTTCACATACTTTAATACATTAACAAACAACCAAATTTTCTACATCAACACTCCTGAGCCTTCTGGATATTCTAGAGCAATCGTAAATGGTGGAGATATTGAAAATAAAGGTATCGAGTTAACGCTTACTGCAACGCCAATTCAAACTGAGAACTTTTCTTGGGATATTACAGCAAACTACGCTTCTTATAAGTCAAAAGTAAAATCTATCTTTGAAGGACGTGATGAGTTAGTAATCGGTGAAGGACGTTTAGTGAGAAGTAAAGTTGTTCAAGGTGGTGAGTATGGTGACTTATACATCAAAGGTTTCCAAAGAAATGAAGCTGGACAAGTTCTTGTAAATAGTGCAGGTATTCCATTGGCAACAAATGGTTTTGATGTTCGTGCTGGTAACTTTAACCCAGATTGGACTGCAGGTTTCAAAAACAACTTTAAATACAAAGATTTCTCTTTAAGCTTCTTAGTTGATTTCAGAATTGGTGGTGAGGTTATTTCATACACTCAAGCTAGACAAGCTGGTTTAGGGGTAAGTGATATTACTTTAGCAGGAAGAAATGGTGGAATCATTGTTGATGGTGTTGTAGATAACGGAAACGGAACTTACACTCAAAACACAACAAGCATCAATGCTGAACAATATTGGACAGCAATCGGTCAAAGAACTCCAATCGCAGAGCCATTTGTTTATGATGCTACAAACATCAGATTAAGAGAGCTTGTTTTTGGTTACTCAATGCCAAAACGTTTATTAGGTAACTCAGGATTTTCAAGCATCGATTTCTCATTAGTAGGTAGAAACTTGTTCTTCTTCTTAAACGAAGCTAAATACTTTGATCCAGAAGCTGGTGCAGGTACAGGAAACTTACAAGGGATAGAATCTTTCAACATTCCTTCAACGAGAGAATATGGAGTTAATGTTAAATTCGGATTTTAATTAAAAAAGAGATATCATGAAATATAGTTTAAAAATAAAAACACTAGGACTTGCGATAGCAATGCTGTCAACTTTCTCTAGTTGTACAAAGGATTTCGACGAAATCAACAAAGATCCTAATTCATTGACTGAAGATCAGTTAGATGCTACATTAGCAGGTCCTGCATTTGCATCTGCACTATATGCTGGTATTCACAATGGTTCTTATTCATCTCCAGGTGTAGATGATCAAGGTACTTGGGGTATTGCTACAGGTATTTTATCTTCAACTTTTATCCACTACTTAAACTGTGGATATGGAACTGAAAGAAATGCTTTCGTTAACGGATACGAAGGAAGAGGATGGACAAGATTTTACACAGTTGCTGCTCCAGCTTTATCAAATGCTTTCAAAGCATCTGAAGGAAATGCAGAAGCTACTGCAATCTTAAAAATCTGGAAGGTTTTCATGTACAACCAAATGGTTGATGCTTACGGACCAATTCCTTACACTGAAGCTGGTAACGGAAAAGAAAAAGTTCCTTACGACAGTGTAGAATTTATTTATGCAGACTTCTTTAAACTATTAGACGAAGCAAATGCTACATTAGCTTCTACTTCTGCAACTTCGGTTGCCTCTCTTGCCCCAAATGATAGAGTTTATGCAGGAAGTGTTGACAGATGGAGAGTCTTTGGAAACAGTATGAGACTACGTTTGGCATTAAGAATTTCTGATAAAGAACCTGCAACAGCAAAAACTCAAGCAGAAGCTGCGGTAGCTGCTGGAGTTATAGAGACTAATGCTCAAAATGCTTACTTTAAAGCTAGTAACATTACTCCAAACAATTTAAACATGATTGTAAACAGCTGGGGGTATGTAATGACTGCTTCTATGGAAAGTATCTTAGTTGGTTACAACGATCCGCGTTTAGCAAAATGGTTTGCTCCACTTGATGCAGAAGCAGCTGTAAAAGTGTATAGAGGTAATCCAGTTGGAGGTTTAGAAGATCAATTTGGTACGACTAAATTCTCTGCTTTTAACAATGAGGTTTTAGGAAATGGTCCTAATAACACACTTAGCGAAACTAAAAACATTGAAATCTTTATGGCTTCTGAAAACTACTTGAGTAGAGCAGAAGGAGCTTTGAATGGATGGAATATGGGAGCTGATGCTAAAACTTTGTATGAAACAGGTATTAGATTATCGCTTGCGCAATGGGGAGTTACTGAACCAGCTGAAATTAACGCTTACATTGCTGGAACAACATTGCCAACATTGCCAAACATCTTGACATTATTTCCAACTTTAGATTTGCAAGATATTCCAGTTAAATTGCCAGTTGCTTGGTCTGCATCTACTGCTGATCAAAGAACTCAAATTGCGGTTCAAAAATACCTTGCAATTTTCCCAGAATCTTGGGAAGCTTGGTCAGATTTACGTAGAAGCGATGCTAAAGTAATCTATCCAGTTTTAAATACTGATAACCCAGATGCTGGAGTTGGTAAATCTTTAATGAAGAGAATTATTTACACTACAAATGAGTACTCATCAAACAAAACTGCTGTAGAAGATGGAGTTTCTAAATTAGGAGGCCCAGATTCAGGTGGAACAAGACTTTGGTGGGACACAAAATAATTAATTTGGTAAAGTAAAAGATCAATCGATTTGTTACTTGAGCAGAAGGAGGGGTAACTCTCCTTTTGTTTTATAATTAAGCTAGTGAATTTTTGCCCCAGCTCTAATTCGTTAAAAAAATTCCTTTTAGGAATAACAAAATTACTTGAACACATAGTCCCGTAGCTTCGGGAATATGTGTTTAATAATTTCAAGCAGTAGGTTAATATTAAATTTTATCAAAATAAAATGATTTTAAAGACAAAATATACTGTAGTGGCTCTATTGGTTTTATTTCTTTTTTCTAATGAAATAAAAGCACAACTGAAGGCCGTAAATATTGAAAGCAGTTATATTGCAGATCCGCCTGTTACAACAAACAGCCACGCGTCGACTTTGGTTGAATACAAACCAAACGAAATTTTAGCAGCTTGGTTTGGCGGAAAATATGAAGGCGCAAAAGATGTCGGAATTTACATTTCGGCTTACAAAGACAAAAAATGGTCGGCACCTAAAAACTTAATTCAGCCATTGATTAAAAAAGGTGATACACTTCCTTGCTGGAATCCGGTATTGTTTAAAAGCAAAAGCGAGAATTTATATTTGTTTTATAAAATTGGAAAAAATCCGAGAGAATGGTTTGGCGCTATGATTGTTTCGAAAGATAACGGAACAACCTGGGGAGAACCGAAATATCTTCCAGAAGGATTTTTAGGTCCAATTCGAAATAAACCAATTGAAACTTCTCCTGGCGTAATTTTATGCGGAAGCAGTACAGAAAGTGTCAACACAGACGAATGGCGAGTACATGTTGAAGAATATACAGAAGCAACAGATTCTTGGAAGAAAATAGCGGTAGAAAACAATCAGAATTTTGATGTCATTCAGCCAACATTTTTAATTCATGGCAAGAGCGATATTCAGATGCTGTCTAGAAGCAAACACAATAAAGTGGTTTCGAGCTGGTCGGGAGACAACGGGAAAAGCTGGATTAGAACGAATACCATAAATGTCATCAATTCGAATTCTGGTATTGATGCTTTGACAGTCAACAAAAACTTATTTTTACTAGTTAATAATCCGCTTCCAATCGGGAAAGACTGGTTCAACGGAAGAAATATCTTGGATGTAGAATATTCTCAAGATGGCCTTAAATGGACTAAATTATTCGATTTAGAAAAACAGGAAAAAGGAGAGTTCAGTTACCCTGCGATAATCCAGACCACAGATAAAAAAATACACGTACTGTATACTTATGATCGAAAATATATCAAACATACTTCTTTTGATTTATAATCTTCGAGTAAATAAACTCAGTTAAAACGGATTCACTTCATGAAAGGCAGATTTGTACTGACTTTATAAAAAATAATCAAGAAAAAATCCGTTTTTACCGCTTCTTTGCAAAGCAAATCTGTATCATCCGTGTCTGATTTATAGATTAAACAATTATGAAACTAAAACTCCTCATTGCAACTATTTTCTTTTACTGCACTTTAGTGAATGCACAAATGGCGCAGACTTTTTATAAACACGATAAATATCTTTCGTCTGATAAATTAGAAGGCCGTTTTCCGGGAACTAAAGGAAATAACGAAGCAGCAGCTTATATTCAGAAGTATTTTAAAAAATATGGTTTAAAAGAATTCAATAATTCTTATTATCAGCCATTCCATCTTTTTGTCAAAGAAGGCATTAATAAAATGAAATCTGATTCTGTGGCAACGCAGAATGTTGTAGGTTATATCGAAGGTTCAGATTCTAATTTGAAAAACGAATACATTGTAATCGGAGCGCATTACGATCATTGGGGGTGGGGCGGACAAGGTTCTGGAAGTAAAAGGAAAGAAGCTTTTGCCATTCATAACGGAGCAGATGATAATGCTTCTGGAGTATCGGCTTTGTTGTGCATTTTAGAAGAAGTTTCGAAATTGAAAGTGAAACCCAAAAGAAGCATAATTTTTATTTCGTTTAGCGGAGAAGAAGAAGGATTGCTGGGTTCAAAATATTTCATTAATCATTTACCAGTTCCAAAAGAAGCTGTAAAAGTTATGCTGAATATGGATATGGTCGGAAGATTAAATGATAAAAAAGAGCTTTATATGGGCGGAGCAGGAACTTTTCCAAACGGAGTAGAATTAATGAAGAAACTGCAACAAAACAGCGGATTAAATCCGATTGTATTTGCAGGCGATGTTGGAGGTTCAGATCACGTTTCTTTCTACAAAGATTCAATTTCAGCAGTTGGTTTTCATACAGGCGGGCATCCGCAATACCACACGCCAGACGACGACATTGAACTGATTAATTCAGAAGGAGGAGCATTGGTTGCAAAATATATTTTTAATGCCCTCACACAGATTGCCAATTACGAAGAAAAACTGTTTTTTATTAAACAGAATTAAAAATAAATTAGTTAGTTTTTGCTTGAGCAAGACGGTGTTCTATTTAGATGTTATAGACGCCGTCTTTCACTTTAAAAGCCCATGAAGCCATGGCATCGATAACAGGAAGCAGACCAGTTCCTGCATTACTTAATTTATAGGTTACAAATGGCGGCACAACAGGTTTTGCTTCTCGAATTACCAATCCGTCTGCCTCTAATTGTTTTAAATGCTGAATAAGCATTTTTTCTGTTACAGCCGGAATTGCTCTTTTCAATTCGCTGTAACGTTTATCTCCAGTCGATAAATGATATAAAATTATAGGTTTCCAGTAGCCTCCAATTTTCTCCATAACAAAAGTTACGGGACATTTTTCCAAAGCATACTGCTTGTTTTCCTGAATAGTAGACGATTCTTTAATTGCTGTCATGATACATACTTTAGAGTAAGTACTTGTGTAAAAGTAAGTACAAAGATACCTTTGTCTTGTTAAATAAAAAAACATTTTAAGATGAAAATTATAATTACAGGTTCATTAGGAAATATAGGAAAGCCTTTAGCGGTACAATTAGTAAAATCGGGACACGATGTAACCGTTGTTAGCAGTAATGCGGATCGTAAAAACGCAATCGAAAATTTAGGAGCAAAAGCCGCAATCGGATCAGTTAGCGATACCGATTTTCTTTCTCGAACTTTTGCAGGTGCAGACGCTCTTTTTGCAATGACACCTCCAAATATGGGTGGAATAAATATCATTAAAAACACTACAGATGCTGGTGACGCTTTCGCGAAAGCAATCCAAACAGCCAACATTAAAAGAGTAGTAATGCTAAGCAGCATTGGAGCCGATTTGCCGACAGGAAACGGACCAATTGCAGGTTTGCATAATATTGAGAAGATTTACGAGAAATTGGATATTTCTATTACGTTTTTAAGAGCGGGATATTTCTACATTAATTTCTTCAACGATATCCCAATGATAAAAGGAGCGGGAATAATGGGGGCCAATTTTCCAGCATCAAATCGCATTCCGTTAGTACATCCTGAAGATATTGCGGTGGCTGCGGCAGAAGAATTACAGAAAACTCAGGAAGGGAAAAACATTCGCTATATCATTAGTGATGTAAAAACACCTTCAGAAATTGTTAAAGCTTTCGGAGCTGCAATTGACAAACCAGAACTTCCTTGGATCGAATTTACAGACGAGCAATATTTAGGGGGAATGACACAAGCAGGAGTTCCAGAAGAAATGGCTGGTTTGTACACCGAAATGGGATCAGGTTTGCGCAATGAAACTATCGCAGCCGATTTCTTAAACCATGATGGTAAAGTTGAAGGTAAAATCAAATTGGAAGATTTTGCTAAAGAATTTGCTTCAAAATTCTAATCATAAAAGCAAACATTCCGCTTACTACGAATAGAAGCGGAATGTTCCAATTTTAAAAAAAAAATCTCAAAATGAGAATTGTTCACAGACTGTTTTCACAGTCCGTATTTCTTAGAATACCCCGATGTAGTGGTTTCCTGGTTTGTTTACCAATTTGGCACCTTTAGTAACTTTTCCAGAAGGAATATCAATTACATAAATGTTACCGTCTTTTCCAACTGGAGTAACAGCGACATAGAAGTTGTTTCCATCAACAACAAAACCTTGATATTGTCCAAAATCTAAATCAGCGTCGTAGTCAATACCTTCAACTTTTTGAGCCGTTCTTGTGTTTAAATCTAATCTAGCTAAGTAGCCTTGGTTAGTTCCTTCAAAAGTATATACAGCATAAGCGATTCCGTTTCCAGCATATCTCCAAGCATCAATGTAACTTCCTTTAACTCCCAAAGCCGTATCTAAACTAAATACATAATTATCATCGTATTGATTGTTTTGGTCAATTTTCAAAATATAAGAACCTTTTTGAGTATCTCTTTGTGTAGCTTGGTAAATGTTTCCATCAGTAGCCACAAAACTGTTAAAACTTCTGTATCCGCTAGTATCTCCAAAGCCAACTTTTGAAGTAATTACAACTGGATTTTCTAAAGAAGGATAATCAACAACTACAGATTTTGAACCTAAACGTGTAAATGAACTTTCATTTTTTGAAGGATCAGCTAGATTTGTTTTACGCATCCATGTTCCGATAATTAATTTGTTTCCTGCTTTGTTTAATGTTGGAGCATCCAAACGGAAAATGTGGTGTCCTTGCGCTTCTTCCTCAGCAGTTAAAGCAATATCGTATTGTTTGTAAGCTGAGATTAAAGTATTCTGCATGTCTAAAGATAATACAGTAGCTTTTCCTCTTGTATTTTTGTATGACTTGTCTTCGTTTATATTAACAATCGGAGTAGCCACGTTTACTGCAACACCAGTTTTATCACCATCAAAAAGTTTTACCCATCTTGGAGAAGTACCAGCATATTGCGAAATATTTACTTTTGCCTGAGATTCTGCAAAATTGCTTCCGCCGTTTACTTTGTATGTCATAAATTCACCACCATTCGCACCTGTATAAGTGATATTGAAAAGTGTGTTTCCGTCTACAGAAGATTGCAAACGAGCCGTTCTGCTAGATTGTACAGGCGAACCATTATCGTAAACGTTTACAGAAAAGTTAGGGTCAATAGCATTTTCTTTGCTGATTGCGTAAACTTTTGTGCCGCCATTTCCATCACCTGGATCGGTCTGCATTACTGCTCCAGCTACGGTAATCCAACGGCCATCTGTCACTGGGTTAACTGGTTCTGAATTTTTGTTATCGTCGCTGCTGCAAGCCGTAGTCAATGCAAGTGCACCAAGAAGTAGGCTAGAGGTAAATAATTTAAATGTGTTTTTTTTCATTTTTATAGCATTTAAAAATTAGTTATTTATTGAATGATTAAAATTTATTTAAGGTATAGTTGATTTTTAGATAAAAGGCTCTTCCTGGTTTTTGAGCTGCGAAATTGTCATAAACCTGTTCGTCAAAAACATTTCGAGCATCAAAACTTACTGTGAATTGTTTGTTCGGAAAAACATAGCTCAAACCTAAATCTTGAGGAAATTGTGCTGTAGTTGTATCAGTTTCTAACCACGAAGTATAAAACGGTGCTACATAACCACAGTAGTAATACAGATTCAATTCTGATTTGCTTTGAATTACATTTCTAAAGTTGTACTGAAGATTGGCATTTAAATTAAAGAAAGGTTCATTCGGAAGCTGTTTGTTATAATTCGGCAGAATGTTTCCGTTTTTATCGTATTTGTCTTTAAACAGCGAATTGAATTTGGAAAGATTCATCCCAGCAAAAAAGCGGTTATGATAAGAATATTGGAAAGAAGCTTCAAAACCAACAGATTGTGCTTTTCCTAAATTCACAAACGGAGAAGCCTGGATTGCCTCATTTACACGATCACTAATTTGGCGAACAATTTTATCTTCAGTATTTCTCCAAAAAGCATTTCCTGAAACCGTAAGCTTATGATTATTCATTTCATACGGACCAAAACGAAGACCTGCATTGAAGTTATTGCTCTGTTCTGGTTTTAATCCAGAATTGCTAATGATATTTTCTCCAGGATTACCAAATATTTCATTTTCTGAAGGCAATCTAATAGCTTTTTCAGCAGAAGCCATAACCATTACTTTTGGAAGAATAGAATAAGAAGCAGCCATTCCGTAACCTGTATAATTTGTTCTTTTAGAAGTAACGACTTCTCTTACGACATTCTGACCATTTTCAGTTACAACTTGCGGATCTCTCTGTTCATTTTTCAAGTTGTAATTTTTGACAAAAAGATTCGTCCTTAATCGAGATTGAAATGCTATCATTTCATAAGCGAATGAAGAAACAGTTTTAGCTAAATCTCTTGTGATAACAAAATTTCGTGTAATTTCTGGTTGCATTTCATCAAAATCATTTCTATCCAGAATATAAGTCATAGCATTGACAAGCACTTTATGATTTTCGGTAATCGAATAACTTAAACCTGCTCGAGTATTAAAAATATCCGACCTCATATGATTGATAGTTGCTGCGCCTTGTTGCGCTCCAGTATTAGTCAAAATAGGCTGGCCATATAGACCAAGCGCTTTTTCGCCATTCCAATTGTAATTCCATTTTACAGTATCATTGATCACGTCGTTTCTATGGCTGTAAACGGTAATAAGAGAAAAATCAAGATTCTTAATTAGAAAGTCTTTTTTGCTGTAATTCAGACTAAAAACATTCGCAGCAGATTCGTTAAAACGTCCCTTGTAAGGTTTAGTCATGTATTGTCCGTGCTGAATCTGGTTGTAATCCTGAGAACCATTGTAACTGATAAGAAGATTGTCTGCCCAATCTACATTGGTAAAACCAGCTTCCAATCTTCCTCCAAAAGATCGGTACATGCTTTCAAATCGCTTAGCGCGAATGTATTCGTAACGCCCGTTTGGTGCGATATTGTAAACCCATTTTCCCCAAACTTCATAATCATTGTCAGAGTAATTCTGAAATGCATTTGCTTTAACTGTAAATCCGTTTTTATCTCTGAAAGAAGCATTAACATTCGATTGTACAGTATTGAATGAACCATAAGAAACAGAAGCATTTAAACTGTTTTTAGCACCTTTTTTCAAAACCACATTAATGGCTCCTCCAAGAGAATCATCGGCTAAATAAGCTGGAACAACTCCTTTAAAAACTTC
The DNA here is from genome assembly GCF_056824315.1 of Flavobacterium sp. B167r. NCBI lineage: Bacteria > Pseudomonadati > Bacteroidota > Flavobacteriia > Flavobacteriales > Flavobacteriaceae > Flavobacterium > Flavobacterium sp. B167r. Next base: position 4,230,342 of record NZ_CP124859.1, on the reverse strand, counting down.
AATTCTTTCAATTAAAGCGGGCGGTATACTATTCAAGCTAAAAGACGCTCCATAAGTTTGAATTGGAACACCATCAATAAAAATTCGAATCGCATTTCCAGACATTCCATTGATATTATAAGTAACTGCAGAGCCTAATCCTCCATTTTGTCTGATTCTAACACCACCAGAACGGTCTAATAAATCATTGGTTTGCAAATTTCTTTTTGCCGCTTCTTGCGTTTCAATCACATTAACTGCAAATCCTTTTTCTATAATATCTTTTTTGAAGGTCTTTTTCTCAATTTTTACTTCTTTAAGCGCTTTCGGATCTGTTATTTTTTCTAATGCAATATTGATCTGATGTAACGGACGATTAACAGAAATATTCACTGTTTTTGGTTTAGCCTCCATAGAAGAAATTTCTAAGTTGTAGCTTCCGTAAGCCAAACCTTTTATTTCAAATTGGCCATCATTATCGACTACAACATATTTCTTTGTTCCTGAAATTTGAACCGACGCTCCAAAAGCAGTTTCGTTATTTGTAAAATAGACTTTTCCTGTAATTTTTCCAGTCTGTGACCAAGCTGTAATGGTAAATAAAAATAGTAGTATAGTTGTTCTCATATTGAGTCTGCGTGTAAAGTGGTGCAAACTTATATGATAATTTAAATTTAATCTAAATAAAACAATTAGAAGATTATTAGAATTGTCATGAAGGCTCTAATGTTATTTTAATGCAATTTTAAATTGTGAAAAGTGAAATGTAAGATGCGAATTTGTGTTTTACTTTCTGCTATTTTTATCCTCCTGAGCGAAGTCGAAGGATATGCGCAAAGTATTTTATTGCCAATGAAAATGAAATAATCTCGCAATCCCGATAAGGAATCAGAAGCAAGGCGATAAAGCTTATTTTGAGTTGCCTTCAGCTTTAGCTGGAGATTATTTTATAGCACAAATAAAAAGGCTTTAGCCGAACAGAAGTTTGGCTAAAGCCTCCACATATCTTTTATTTTAAACCTCCAGCTAAAGCTGAAGGCAATTCAGGAATTAAAAAAGGTATATAAACATAGCCCAAGGTTTCAACCTTGGGAACGCAAAGGAATTAACAATATGTTGCCACAAAAACGTTTCCCAAGGTTGAAAGCTTGGGCTATGTTTTAATCTTTTACGTCTTTTTTATCATTTCGACGAAAGGAGAAATCACACAAGAGATTCCACTTGGTATGTCGCCAATCTTTGTCGAATTACTAGTGTGATTTCTCCTTTCGTCGAAATGACAAAAAAAATTAAACTTTGCGCCTTAGCGCCTTTGCGATATTAAAAAAGGATTTATAACTTCGTTGAGAAAGACAAAGAATGGTACAATTAACAATTCACCATTAACAATTTACAATTCATAAGCAAAGTTTTGAGACTTAACAATTTTCCCTTTATCAGTAATCATTACACAGCTGTAATCAGGAAATTTTTGAAGTAAAAGTAAGCCTTCTTTCTGTCCTAAAACCATCATAGAAGTACTCAATCCGTTGGCGGTTTCAGCGTTTGGACCAAAAACGGTTACGCTGCATAAACCAGTTGCAGGATAACCAGTTGCAGGATTTATAATATGCGAATAACGTTTTCCATTAAAAACAACAAACTTTTCATAACTGCCAGAAGTAGTTACAGCGCCTTCTTTTAGCGGAACAGCAGCCAAAATCTTTTCAGGCATAAACGGATTTGTAATTCCGATTTTCCAATCTTTTCCGTTGGGTTGTTTTCCCCAAGTGCTCATGTCTCCAGAACCATTTATAATTCCATCTTGAACACCTTTTGCAATCATCATGGCGCGGCATTTATCGGTTGCATAACCTTCGCCTAAAGCGCCAAAACCAATTTTCATTCCTTTTAATCTCAAGAAAATAGTCGATGCTGTGCTGTCTAAAATAATGTTTTTGTATCCAACTTTCTCCACCGATTTTTTTATGGCTTCCGCCGAAGGCATTTCGGTCATCGAACCGTCAAATTTCCAAATGCGATCTAAAGCAGCAAAACTAACGTCAAATCCACCGTTTGTAATTTCAGAAAGTTTAATCGCTCTTTGTGCCAATTTGAAAACTTCTAGATCTACTTTTATGGGTTTTATTCCAGCATTCTGATTGACTTCAGAAACTTGCGAATCTGGTTTCCAATCGGAGATTAAATTTTCAATTCGGGCGATTTCTCCAATTACAATATCAATATTTTGCTCTGCCGAAATCGAATCTTTATCGACAATGCTAATATCAAAACGTCCGCCCATAAGCAAAGTTGTTCTTTTTCGTAATACTTGCGAATGCGCTGATAAACAGCAAGTAATTGCGAAAAGAAATAAAATTTTATGATAGCAAGACTTGATTGACATATTGTTTTCTAATAACAGTCCGTTAAAAATTGTTTGTTGGCTTTGTATTCTTCAAGGGTTTTTAATCCTTTTGAAATGCATAATTCACTTAAAATAGCTTCGACATCTTTTTGCATCGCAAGCGAACCGCAAATCATAACAACACCGCCTTTTTTAAATAAATTCGTAAAGAATGAGGAATCTCTTTTAATCAAATCCATCACATAAATATGTTCTGCTTCACGCGATAGCGCCACATGAAAATTATCCAAATATTCTTTCTGAATCATTATGGCAGCAAACTTTTTATAAGCCATTAAAGTTGGCGTTTCCATTCTAAATCCGCTGTAGAGATGAAGTTCTTGTTTTGCTTTGTTTTGTTCGATCATTCCTAAGAAAGGAGCAATTCCCGTTCCGTTAGAAATAAAAGCTACTTTTTTCGCTTTTTTTGGAAGATGGAAAGCTGGATTTTTTACAATTTGAGCTTTTATGACATTTCCAGGTTCTAAAGCATTCAAAAAGCCAGAACCTAATCCGTTTGGATGAAGTTTTACAACTAACTGAATGTTTCCAGAATGATTTCCGATCGAGTAGAGGCGTTCTCTAGAATCGTTGGCAGGATAAATGGCCAATAAATCTCCAGAACTAAATTTAGTTCTTGAATTTGCTCTTAAAGTCAAAATAAAAGTATGTTCGGTTTCAGAAATTGGCGTTTTATCCAAAACCATTAATTTTTGCAAACCTTTCGGAACATGATTGTATAATGATGGAGTTGTTGCCAACGGAATTCCCGTTTTTTCGCTCCATAATTTTACCCATTCCACAAACTCAACAGCCGATTTATCATTTACAGTCTGCAAATCTAAATAACGATCTGCCCATTTTTGTTTTCCTAAAAGCTGGTCAATTTCAATTGCAAATTGGCAAAAATCTGGATATGATTTAGAACCAAAACCAACCACAGAGAACTTAATATTCTGATTTTGATTTTGTCTTTCTAATAAAGTTTTGAATTGCGTTCCGTTTGAAGGCGCGTCTCCTAAACCATGAGTGGACGTAAAAATAATAATATGTTCTGCTTTCGGATAAGCAGTATATTTATTCAATTCGCTGACAAAAACTTTTTGCCCGTGATTGATTAATTGTTTCTGAATCGAATTAGCAAATCGGAACGAACTTCCATTTTCTGAACCAACCAAAAGAATAAAAGTACTTTCGCTAGCTTTAAATTTATTCTTAATTCGGCTTGATCTTCTTTTTAAAGTAATCGCGAAACCAGAATAAATAAAGAATAAAATATTGATGCAGGCAATGGCTAAAATAATTGCCCAAATTCCGTTGATTCTTCCCGTATGGAGATCTAAGCTTAATGCCGCAAATTGAGTTCTCATTGGCGAAAGCTTCTCAGAAATTACAGCCCCTGTAACCTGATTGACTTCAACTTCTCTGTCTTTCAATTCAATAATGTAAAACTCTTCAGGATCATCCGTAAAAGGAAACTCGATTTTCTTTACATCAGATAATAAAGTAGTATTGAAAATTGAAGTTGTCTGCGCTTTCTCTGAAAGTTCTGTTTTTACAGGTTTTGCTTTTTCTTCGCCCATAAAAAAGTTGAATCTTTCTAGGGATAAATAAGTTCCTGTAAGTGAAATAATCAAAATCGGAATTAAAGCCAATCTTCCTAAAAGCACATGATAATATTGTGCAAAGTATTCTTTGATTATTTTAGAAAAGAAATTTCGGATACCGCGTTGTCTTTTTACAACTAGCACGAAACCTGAAATTGATATTAATAACAAGCAAAAAGAAATTACACCCACAAAAAAACGTCCTGCTTTATGAAGAAACAGCGAACGGTGCAAACTTGTAATCCAATTGATGAATCCGGTTTTCTTTTGAGGAGTTCCTAATGCTTTTCCAGTTTTTGGATCAATGTATGCTTTAACGTCATTTCCTTCAGCATCAATAGCTTGAAGCGTCACAAACTGATTGTAATCGACGCTTAATTCTGTAATTTCAGAATACTCTTTCTTTAAAATCGGCAACGTTTCGCCTAAAGTTATTTTATTGAAATCTTCTGCCTTGTACGGAAGTGTTTTTTCCTGAACTGCATCGACTGCCAGAATGATTCCTGTTACCGAAGCCAAAAGCAAAAAAATAGAAGAAAATAAGGCCAAAGCCAAGTGCGCGTAACGCCAAAAAGAAAGAGTCATTGAGTGTATTCTAGAAATGTAATCAGATTATATTTTGCTTAATCTTACGTATTTGATGTAACCTTTACCATCAGTTTTATCTGCAAGACCTTCAGTTGTAAGCGGAATTTCAAGATCGCTTACATAATATTTCTGATCTTCTACAGCAGACTCAAAACGTAATTTGTAACCTTTATTTATTTTAGAATTTTCGATTTCGATAGTAGTTACACTACGATCACCGCCCGTTACAGAAGCTCCAGTTTTTGCACTAATATCCTCTGATTTTGCAGTGTGAAATTTATTCCATTCTTTTAAAGATTTGTACCATTTTTTGTCATCGCCCATTACATAAAGCGTTTTTTCGTATTCATTAGCCGAATTAACTAAAGAAACAACGATGTAAGCACCTTCTCCCATATAATTGTTCATTTGTAGCATAATCTTGTATTTGCTTGATTGCGCTTGAGATTGAAAAGAAACTAGGAAGATAAAAGCGCTTGTAAGAGCAATTTTTAATATTGATTTCATAAAATTTATTTGTATTGATTGGTAATTTAAATTCTAAAATTCAAATTCCAAATCCCAAAAATAGACTTTGGAATTTGGAATTTCAAATATTGATTATTAATTAATTGTTTATTTTAAAAATTCAACAGAAACGTTGTTTTTAGTTAAAAGGTCATTTTCTTTCGCTAAAGCGTAAGCCGTTTCGTCAAACTCTGTGCTGATATCTTTTTTAGCTCCAACAGAAACTAAGTATTTTAAAATAGCATCATCTTTAGAAGTCATTGCAGCTCTGTGTAAAGCAGTTAAGCCATCTTTGTTTTTTGCGTTGATGTCAGCTTTTAAATCAGTGATTTTTTTAAGTAACGAAACATCATTTTTAGTAATCGCTAAATGATATAAAGTGTTTCCGTCTTTTTGAGGAGCTGCAAGGTTTAACCCTTTGTCTTGAAGTAATTTAGCTTTAGCATCAAAAGGATCTGTAGCCGCTTTTTCTCTTCCAGCAGGACGATAAGATTGTACTAAATAAATGCCTAAATTATTTCCGTCTTTGTCTTTTACGTTTACATCTGCACCTTTCGTTAAAAGTAAATTTACAGCTTCTGGAGATCCGTTTCTAACTGCAAAAGTCAAAGCAGATTCTCCTTTTAAATTTTGAACGTTTATGTTTTTTACAGAAGGAAGAAATAATTCTAAAACAGCAGTTTCTCTAGCTCCAGCTGCTACCATAACTGGCGTATTTCCTTCTTTATCAGCTTTGTTTATATCAACACCTTTTCCTAAAAAATATTTAATGATTTCAGTTTGATTTGGTTTTCCAGCCAAAAAGTGGAATACATTTTGTCCGGTTTTATTTTGAGCAGTCGCTTTAATTTTTACTTCTTCAACCAAATATTTATAAGTTTCCAAAGTGTTCGTTTCTCTACGACTTCCTTGTGCTGCAAATAAAAGAGCGTTATCTGTTGGTTTAATTCCTTTTTCTAAAAGTTTCTTTAAAAGAGAAATATTTCCAGATCTTGCAGCGTAAGTAAAAGCAGTATTTCCGTCATTATCCACATCTTTTAAAGACATTCCTTTCGTAGAAAAATATTCAGCAGCTTTTAAATCCTTATCAGATGCAATCGCTAAAAGTAAAAGGTTAGCGCCATTCGCATATTTTTTTGTCGGATTAAGTCCAGCTTTAAAGAAAGCATCGTACATCGCGGCATCTGACTGACCGTTTGAAGCCGCAAAATCAGCAGGAGCAGTTCCGTGGCTGTCTTCAAAATTTACATCAGAACCTTTACCAATTAAATATTGTACTAATTCTGTATTTCCTCTATAGGCAGCCCAGTGCAAATAAATACGATTATCGTGAGTTAATTTTGTGATTGAATTTCCAGGTTGCTCAACTAAAAATTTGATTGTTGCAAAAGGAGCGTCATTATTAATAGCTAAAGTTGTAACATCAAATGCATTTGCATTAGCTTCAGCTGGATTATTTCCTTTTGAGATTTCTGCTTGAACCGTTTCAATAGTTGGAGAAGTTTTCCAGAAAGCAGCATCTAGCAATGCGTTTTTTTGCTGAGCATTTACAAATAAAGTCGCAGCAAATGCAAAAGAAACAAAAAGATTCTTTTTCATATTTCGATAATTTATAGTTATTGAATTGTACAAGATTATATTTATTTTTTGGGAATATTTTATTCTATTTAGAATAAATAAAAATAAAGACAAATGTAAAAATTAATATTCTTAAACCAAGAATAATTTGCTCTAAAAAGGGAATTTGACGGTATTTTACTAAAAATTAAGAATCCCTTAAGCCAATTTTAATTTTGTTTTAATTCGGCTCGTTTTTCTAAATTGAAAAATGATTTCAGAATGTTTTTTCTCTTTTAGAGATATAATAAGAGTAAAAGCCAAAAAATGTTGCAATGCTTCGTTTCTGAAGTGCTGATTTTACTAAGATTTCTTGATTTTTTAGTAATTTTAAAAATGCAAATATCTGGTTTTTAATTTGTTATGAAGTTTAAACAACTGTTAATTGTTTAGAATGATTATGAATAACTAGCGTTTTTTTGCTTTGAAATTCTCTTTCAGATTTCTCATTCTTAAAAATGAATGTTGATAACTGTTTTCGTTTTTGACCTCAAAAAGCGCTTTTTTTCATGTTGATAACTTCGCATTATTTTTAGGGAAACTACTAGCTTATTGTAAATTACAGATTATTATTTTCATGTTGATAAAATTAAAAAAACAGCGATTTTTTAGAGTTTGAAAACTGTTGATAATTGAGCTGATTTTTAACATCAAAAACTGGACAAAAGAAGAACTGTGGGTTAAATTTGTATTTATAGAAATCACGCTAAATACTCCCCAAAATAAGCGCTCGAATTTCTATTTCAAAATAGTCACTTAAAACTCTATATATATGTCAATTTTTGATAAAAGAATCAATTATAAACCTTTTGAATATCCTGAGGTTCTGCAATTTACCGAAGCAATTAATAAAGCTTATTGGGTACACACTGAAGTAGATTTTACTGCCGATACGCAAGACTTTCATGCGCATTTGGATTTGGCAGAAAAAACAGCAATCAAAAATAGTTTGTTGGCAATTGCACAGATTGAGGTAGCTGTAAAAAGTTTTTGGGGTAATATATATGAGCATTTTCCAAAACCAGAATTCAACGGATTAGGAACTACTTTTGCGGAATGTGAATTCAGACATTCTGAAGCTTATTCTCGTTTGTTGGAAGTTTTAGGATATAATGATGAATTTGAAAAACTTTTGGATGTTCCTGTAATCCGCAGACGTGTAGATTATCTTTCGAATGTATTGAAAGACACAAAATCTCAAGACAACAGAAAATACATGGTTTCGCTGATTTTGTTCAGTATTTTGATTGAAAACGTTTCTCTTTTCAGCCAATTTGCCATTTTGTTGTCGTTCACAAGATTCAAAGGATATATGAAGAATGTGAGCAATATTATTGCTTGGACTTCAATCGATGAGCAGATTCACGCAAATGGCGGAATTTATATCATTAATAAAATCCTTGAAGAATTCCCTGAATATTTTGATGCAGAAACTTTAGAATTAATTAGAGAAACCGTTAGAGAATCAATAACAGTTGAAGCTGATATTTTAGATTGGATTTTTGAAAACGGAGCAATTGAAACGATAAATAAAGAAGATTTGGTAAACTTCATGAAATTTAGAATTGATGAAAGTTTGAAACAAATCAATATCGAAACAATTTTTAATGTTTCTCCAGAAGAATATTCAAAAATGACTTGGTTTGAAGAAGAAGTTTTTGCAAACAGTTTAGATGATTTCTTTGCGAAACGTCCGGTAGAATATACAAAACACGATAAGAGTATCACAGCAAACGATCTTTTCTAATACAAGCCCATAATACATATGAATACGATAGACACAAACTCAGCAAATACCAATTTTGAACCACAAAACGACAGTAAAATGTGGTGGAAAAATTCTGAAAGTGAGCAGATTTTAAACCGCGGTTATCTTTTAAAGGGAGAAACGGTTGAAGGAGCAATCGATAGAATTTGTACCGCTGCAGCTAAAAGGTTGTACAAACCAGAATTGAAAGAATCTTTCATGGAAATGATCGAAAGAGGCTGGATGAGTATCAGTTCGCCAGTTTGGGCAAATATGGGAACAGAAAGAGGGTTGCCAATTTCTTGTTTTAATGTGCACGTTCCGGATAAAATTGAAGGAATTACGCATAAGCTTGGAGAAGTAATCATGCAAACTAAAATTGGAGGTGGAACTTCTGGTTATTTTGGTGAATTGCGCGAACGCGGAAGTGCTGTAACAGACAACGGAAAGAGTAGTGGAGCGGTAAGTTTTATGAAACTTTTCGACACTGCTATGGATACCATTTCTCAAGGTGGAGTTCGTCGTGGCGCGTTTGCCGCTTATTTGGATGTTGATCATCCAGATATTGAAGAGTTCTTGAAAATTAAAAGTATCGGAAATCCAATTCAGAATTTGTTTACTGGAATCTGTGTGCCAGATTACTGGATGCAGGAAATGATTGATGGTGATGCAGAAAAAAGACAAGTTTGGGCTAAAGTTTTAGAAAGCCGTCAGCAAAAAGGTTTGCCTTATATTTTCTTTAGTGATAATGTAAATAAAAATAAACCGCAAGTTTATAAAGATCAGAACCTAAGAATCAATGCGAGTAATTTGTGCAGTGAGATTATGCTTCCGTCAACTCATGATGAATCGTTTATCTGCTGTTTGTCTTCTATGAATTTAGAATTATACGAAGAATGGAAAGACACTGAAGCGGTTAAATTAGCGATCTTTTTCTTAGATGCTGTTTTGCAAGAATTCATCGAAAAAACAGAAGGCAACTATTATCTTTCTGCAGCGAATAAATTTGCTAAAAGACACCGTGCTTTAGGTTTAGGTGTTTTAGGATGGCATTCTTATTTACAGAAAAACATGATTCCGTTTGAAGGAATGGAAGCTAAAATGAAAACAACAGAGATTTTCAAACATATTAGCGACAAAGCCGATAAAGCAAGTCAGGAATTGGCTAGAATTTACGGAGAACCAGAATTGTTAAAAGGTTACGGAAGACGTAATACTACAACTATGGCAATTGCTCCAACAACATCTTCTTCTGCAATTTTAGGACAAACTTCGCCAGGAATTGAGCCTTTCAGCAGTAATTATTACAAAGCTGGATTGAGCAAAGGTAATTTCATGCGTAAAAATAAATACCTTAAAAAATTGCTTGAAGAAAAAGGTCTGGATAACGAAGAAGTTTGGAGAGGAATTATGCTTAACGGAGGAAGTGTTCAACACATGGAGCAATTGACTCAGGAAGAAAAAGATGTTTTCAAAACATTTAAAGAAATCAGTCAATTAGAAATTGTACAGCAAGCAGGAATTCGTCAGAAATTTGTAGATCAAGGACAAAGTTTAAATCTTAATATTCCAGCAGAATTGGCAATTAAAGATGTTAACCGTTTAATGATCGAAGCATGGCAGCAAGGAGTGAAAAGTTTGTACTACCAAAGAAGCCAAAGTGTTTCAAAGGAATTAGTAACAAGTCTTGTTTCTTGCAGTAGTTGCGAATCATAAAAAATCAAAAAGCCGAATCAATTGAGATTCGGCTTTTTTTATAGTATAAAAAAATCTATGGGTTATAGATTTCCGTTTAAGATATTAGAAAGTTTAGGTAAATATTTTTCTAAAAATATTGCAAGAGCTATTAGGATGATAAAACCGACAATTGGAGAAAACATCATGATATAATCAGAATAGAGAGGAATTATTTTATTAAGATTTTGTGACATTAAGAAATAGATTGCTGGATGATATAAATAGATAAAAAGCGAATATTTTCTTCCCCATTCTGAAAATCTATTTTCGGGTAGATTTATTTTAGAAGCAAAAAGAAACAAAGGAATTGAACTAATTATTGTTCCAATTAAAAATTGGTGCTTGATTTTCGGATAATTAAAAAGCTTTAAAAAGAGTTCTGTTTCAAAATATTGGATAGCAAAACCAATTAAAATCAGTCCAATTAATAATTTATTGCTTACTTGATAAGTATGTTTTTTTGAAGCAATAATTCCGATATACATAAAGGGAATTGATAATACAAATCTAACCGAAAAAAAGCCCACACTTTTATGAAAGAATTGGTCATATGAATCGATTAACAATGCAGCGAGTAATATACAAACCGAAATGTAAGGAAGTATTTTGTTTTTTTTAATGAAATGTAAATACCAAATTACAATATAGCCTGTTAATAATGACCCCACAAACCATAGGTGAGGCTGAATGCCAACTAATAAATCGGCAATATTTTTAGGCATACTTTTAGTCTTAAAACATATTGGGAGGTAAATTATGGAAGACACCAATATGATAGAAATTAACTGACTTATATTTTTTTGTATTCTCTTAAAATCAAGATCGTTGTGTTCAATTTTTGGACCTAAGAAAAAGCCAGATGTGAGGAAAAAAAATGGAACGGCCCAACGCGAAAATAATTTTAAATTAGCAACATATTCGTAGTTTAAGCTTCCGTACGATGCATGAATACACATTACTGCCAGTGCTCCAATGAGTCTAAATAAATCAATTCCGTTTTTTCTATCCATATTTTTTGAAGTAGATAATAAATAAAATTTTCGATGCAAATAAAGAGTATTTTATCTAAACTTTCGACTTCAATCGACTCAAAGTTTCCTGAGAAATATTAATATAGGAAGCCACAATTTTATTAGGCAATCTTTTTACAATCGCAGAATTTATTTTCAAAAGCTGATTATATCTCTCCAAAGCATCCATCGTTGTAAAAGACATTAAACGATTAGCATTATTCACATAAGCTTTCTCCAAATAATTGCTGTAAAACGTTCTCCATTCCGGAATAATTTTCATTAAATGATTAAAATCTTCGTGTGAAATACTTAGCAATTCAGATTTTTCAACAACTTGAATATTTTCTGCGGCTGGCATTTTGGTAATAAAACTGACTAAAGCCATAGCAAACTGATTTTCAAAAGCAATGTATCGAGTTGCATCTTTTCCTTCTTCATTAATAAAAAAGATTCTCAAACAGCCTTTAGCAACAAAAAATGTCTCTTGGCTGACTTGGCCTTGCGCAAGCAAAATCTCATTTTTTTCCTTTTTTACAAATTTAAAATAGGAAAGAATGGTTTCTAAATCTTCATCAGAAACGTTAATGCTTTTTCGAATGGAATTGCCAAGCTGTTCGTATATCATTTAATTATAATCTCTAACGAATTTGCGGTAGTAAATAATATCCTCAATTGATAAAACCACCAAATCGTGTTCTTGTGCAAAGCTAATAATTTTGTCTAGTTTCGCCATGCTTCCGTCTTCGTTCATCAATTCGCAAAGAACGGCTTCGGGTTGTAAATCAGCCAATTTCATTAAATCTACACTTCCTTCAGTATGACCATTTCTTCCTAAAACACCTTTGTCATTAGCTCTAAGCGGAAAAATATGTCCAGGTCTTGCCAAATCTTCTGGTTTTGCATTCGTTGCAATCGCTGTTTTTATAGTTGTAATTCGATCTTTTGCAGAAACGCCTGTTGTAACTCCATTTTTTGCTTCAATAGTAATTGTAAAGGGAGTTTGAAAACTGCTGGTATTTTCTTTTACCATGTATGGAAGTTCCAATTCGTCAGCTTTTTGATTAGTTAAACAAAGGCAGACAATTCCGCTGCATTCGCGAATCATTGAAGCCATATTCTGAACGTTCATATGATGAGCAGAAAATATAAGATCACCTTCGTTTTCTCGGTTTTCGTCATCAGTCACCAAAACACCTTTTCCATTTTTAAGCTGTTCTAAAGCATTTTCAACACGTTCTTTGCTCGAAACTCCAAATTGCACCAACGGACTTAATTCTGTAATTATCATAAAAGCTTTTTTAGAAATAATAAGAAGCAAATCTAAAATTGTTTGAAACCAAAAAGTTTGACATAAGTCAATAAATCAGAATTCTATTTTTTTAAGGTTAATCTAATTTAGTTGTCATAAAATCTTAATTTAGTACCCAAATTCTATAATCCAAAATCTAATAAATACCACTTCAAATGGATAATATTACCGTTATTATAATGCTGCTTTTTGGCGTCGCTTTTCTTAGCCTTGTTAGTAAAAGATATAATTTCCCGATTCCAATTGTTTTGGTTTTATGTGGTGTTGTGATTAGTGTTGTTCCAGGACTTCCTGTGATTGCTTTGAGTCCAGAAATCGTGTTTATTGTGTTTTTACCGCCACTTTTGTATCATGCTGCGTGGCATACAAGCTGGTCAGATTTTAAGCAATCTATTCGACCGATCACTTTTGCTGCTGTTGGTTTGGTCTTTTTTACGACAGGATTAGTTGCTGTTTTTGCGCATTGGCTTATAGATGATATGTCTTGGCCGTTAGCTTTTTTGCTTGGTGCAATTGTTTCGCCTCCCGATGCGGTTTCTGCAACAGCAATTACGAAAGGTTTAGGACTTAATCCGCGATTAATTGCGATTCTAGAAGGAGAAAGTTTAGTAAATGATGCTAGTGGTCTTGTGGCGTACAAATATGCTCTTACGGCGATTACTGCAGGAAATTTTGTTTTGTGGCAAGCTGGATTAAATTTTGTTTTAATGTCTGTTCTAGGTATCGCAATTGGTTTAGCTGTTGGTTATATCATGTTTTATATCCATAAAAGATTTGTCTGTGACGATATTATCGAAGTAACGCTTACTCTATTAACACCATTTGCTTCTTATCTAATTGCGGAGCATTTTGAAGGGTCGGGGGTTTTGGCTGTAGTAACAACAGGTCTTTTTCTGGCAGCGAGATCGGGAACGATTTTTTCTCATGAAAGCCGAATCATGACCAATACGATTTGGGACGTTTTAAACAACATTCTAAATGGGTTAATCTTTATTTTAATCGGACTACAATTAAGACAAATTATTGAAGGAATCAGTAATTACTCTGGAAATTCTTTATTTATTTGGGGAGCGGTTATAAGTGTTGTAGTTATTTTAGTTCGTTTTTTATGGGTAATTCCAGCTACAATGCTCCCGAGAATAATCAGCAAGAAGGTTCGTGAAAAAGAAGATTTTGATTATCGAAATATGATCATTTTTGGCTGGTCAGGAATGCGTGGCGTGGTTTCTATGGCTGCAGCTTTGGCGCTTCCGCTAATGTTGAATAAAACAGAAGAATTTCCGCTTCGAAATTTAATTATATACTTAGTTTTCTGCGTTATTCTTTCGACTTTGGTTATCCAAGGTCTTACGCTTCCTTGGCTTATTAAGAAGCTGAAAATCGAGCGTTATTCGATTCTCGCTGAAGAATATGATATTAGAAATGTAATTGTTTCAGAAACTATCGCGCACATAGAAGATAATTTTTCATTATTGAACGATGAATTGCTTCATAATATAAAAAGTAAATATGAAGTAAAATTCAATCGTCTCCAAAAAACCGAACTTCCTTCTAATTTCTTCGGAAACGGTAAACTTCTTGGCGGTGAAATTTTTAATGATTTCACTAAAATTCAAATCGATTTGCTGAATGTCGAAAGATCAAAACTAGAATCTATGCACAAATTAGGTTCTGTAAATGAAGAAATATTTCGTAAAATAGAGAAAGAACTTGACTTGGAAGAAACTCGTTTATGGATGGAAATGTATGAAGAAAATTAATTAATTGTAAATTCCAAAAACCAGAAGTTATTCGGCTTTGTCAAAGTTTTAAACTTTGACAAAGCTTTTTTTTACGTCTCATATTTCACTTTTCATATCAACCATTAACAAAAAACTATCAACTATCAACCATTAAATAACTCCCATTTTCTGCATTAAAAACGTTGCGCTTTTGTTTTTGCAGATTCCGTTTCTAAGTTTATAATCGAAGTGTAAATCGTTATTTTGAATTTCAACTTCGAAACATTGATTGGTTAAAATTTCAGGATATTCATTTGTAGTAAGACAAACTTCAATATCATGTGTGGCGATTGCGCCGATAGCTTTTTTAGAAATTATTTTCTTTACAACTTCAATTGTTCCATTTCGTTTATCATCCGAATTTGTGCCTCTCAAAATCTCATCTAATAAAACGAAAGCAGGCTGATTATCAAGTGCATCCATGATCTGTTTTAAACGTTTAATTTCAGCAAAAAAGTAAGATTCTGAATCTGATAAAGAATCAGATAATCTCATTGAAACTAATACTGAAAGTGGATGGACTTTAGCTTCTGATGCACAAACAACTGAGCCAATTCCACTAAGCACCATATTGATTCCTAAGCTTCTCAAAAACGTACTTTTACCCGACATGTTCGAACCAGTTAAAATCACAAAAGATTGCGGGTGAAATTGAGTGTTATTTCCAATTCTTGTTGCAGGATTAAGTAACGGGTGACTTAGATTTTTGAATTCTATTTTATATTCTGAATTGATTTCAGGGAAAACAAAATCTTCATTGTTGTAGGCTAAATTCGCCAAGCTGTTTAGAGTTTCTATTTCGCCAATGATAGAAATCCAATGATTCATTTCAGAAGCATAATCTTCTTTCCATTTTAAAAGCGCTCTTAAAACATGAAGATTAAATAAGAATGTTCCGTTGAATAATGTTGCTGTTACAAAGTTACTTATCGTATCCATTCGAGAAAATAACTCAGAAAGCTGTTTTAAATGCTGGCTTGCTTTAGCGTTCTTAAAATTAAGCTGTTCCTGTAAATGAGTTAGTTTTTTAGATTGAAAAGACTCTTTTTCAATTTTTTCAATCAATAAACTATATTGTTTTATGATCGTATGGACGTTATCTGCTTTTGCTATTTCAGATTGAATTCTTTTTACCGATCTTCCTAAAACAATTAAATTGGCAATGAAAATATACGTTAAATAAGAAAGTATAATCGTTTTTGAGGTAATAAAATAAGCTGCTAGAAACCCGAAAAATGTTATAGGCAGAATAAATGATAATGCAACTAAAGCTTTAGATAGTGAATTGTTTTTAAAAGAATTCCAATGTTTTATGGCTTCGTAAGAAGATTTTGAATCCTCGCTAATTATAGCAAGCGCTTGAAATTCTTGTCTCCAATCGATTTTATTTTTTAATTCGTTTACAGCTTCTTGATTTTCTAAAATTTCAGCTTCAGGAAGAGTATGAAGCAGTAATTCTGCAAGTGTTTTTTTTCCGATGAAAGAAGCAGTTCTGTTAAGATTTTGAAACAAAGAATGCTCTCCAAAAATATCCAAATCGTACGCATACGGATGATGAAAATCGATAAATTCAGCTCCATTTTCAAAAGGAGTTTTTTCTCTTTTTAAGAAAGCAATTTCGTTCTGATTAATTTTTACCAGTGTTTCTGCCAGTAATCTTTGAAACGAAATGCGAGAATGCATTTTCATTAAAAAAATAAAACCAGCAAAAGATAAAACAGCTAGAGTGACATAAAGCATTTCGTTTGTTTTGATGTAATAAAACATAAAAAACAAGAAAAGAAAAATACTTAATAACCTCAAAAGGCTTATGCTGTTGTATTTTTTGTTGGTTTTATTATAGCGTTCTGAGTATTTTGTAACGTTGTCTAAATATGCTTTCATTCTGATAGTTTGCTTGAAATACAAATATAGCTTTTAAGTCACAAAATTATCATGTATTAAAACTAATCTTCATGCATAACCAAAATCGGAATTGGAACCTCTTTTGATATTTTTTTCGTGAAACTTGAATCAAAAAGACTTTCAAAGAAAGAACGCTTGTGCGTAATCGTCGTTAGAATATCAATGTCTTTGTAAAGTACAAAATCTAGGATTGTTTCTTTCACGTCATCACTTGGCAAAACTAAAAATTCAACATTTTCTGCTGTAAATTCTCTTTCAAATTCTTTTCTGATTTCATCTGTAACATCAGAATTAGATGTTTTTACATATAAACTTTTCACCTTAGCATCGGTCTTTTTAGCGATTTTCAGGATTTTTTTCAGTTCTTTTTTATCTTTTTCGCGGTAACGCGTCGTAAATCCAATTGTTTTGACTTTTTTGTATTTAGCATCTACAGGCACGCACAAAACGGGAACTTCTACTCCAGAAATCACAGATTCGGTGTTAGAACCTGTAAAAAACTTCGTCCAGTCAGAAACGCTATTTGTACCCATAATAACAAAATCAATATTATCTTCTTCGACTGCGTTTTTGAGGTTGTAAATAAGATCACCGTCCATTAAACGGTGTTTGATCACAATGTCTTCTAAATTGCGTTCCATAGCAATTGTTCTTAGTTTAGGAATTTCATCCTTAAACATTTCGAATTTTGCCAACTCAATTGAACTGTATATTGAAGCATAATTCTCTGGGAAGAATTGGCTGTCGTAAACCGGAATCTCGAATGTATGAAGTAAGATCAATTCGGCGTTTACAACTTTAGCAAATTCTAAAGCATGGACAAATGCATTGGTAGCTGCATCAGAGAAATCGGTAGGGAATAATATCTTTTTCATCGTATTTAGAATTAAGGTTTGTCTCTCAAATTTACTCATTCTGCGAAGAAAACAACCTGATAATTATCAGTATTTTAACACTTAATGTTTTGTTAATCTCAATTAATTTGAAGATTTCGCATCAGAACGTATGACAAGCTGTTGTTCGAGATAAATTGAGCCTTTTTTTATACCTTTGCAGCATGATAAATCAAGATTCTATAGTTGCTTTGGCTACACCTTCGGGAGCTGGAGCTATCGCCATAATTCGTATTTCTGGAGCTGAAGCTATAACAATTGGCAATTCGGTTTTTAAATCTATTAAAAATAAAGATTTAACGAAACAGAAAACGCATACACTGCATTTAGGACATATTATTGACGGAAGTAAAACCTTAGACGAAGTTTTGGTTTCGGTATTTAAAGGCCCGAACTCTTATACGGGTGAAGATACTATTGAAATTTCGTGCCACGGATCAACTTATATTCAGCAGCAAATTATTCAGTTATTGCTTCGAAATGGCTGTAGAATGGCAGATGCGGGTGAATTTACATTAAGAGCTTTCCTAAACGGAAAATTGGATTTATCGCAAGCAGAAGCAGTTGCCGACTTGATTTCGTCAGATAATGAAGCGTCTCATCAAATTGCGATGCAGCAAATGCGCGGCGGATTCAGTAATGAAATTGCGAAGCTTCGTGAAGAACTTCTAAATTTTGCTTCTTTAATTGAATTGGAATTGGATTTTGCTGAAGAAGATGTGGAGTTTGCTGACAGAACGCAATTTCATGAATTATTAAACCGAATTGAATTTGTTCTAAAACGTTTAATTGATTCATTTGCTGTTGGAAATGTAATTAAAAACGGAATTCCAGTTGCAATTGTCGGTGAACCAAATGTTGGAAAATCGACTTTATTGAACGCTCTTTTGAACGAAGAAAGAGCAATTGTTTCTGACATTGCCGGAACAACACGTGATACAATTGAAGACGAATTGGTAATTGGCGGCATCGGATTTAGATTTATTGATACAGCTGGAATTCGTGATACAAAAGATGTTGTAGAAAGTATCGGAATCAAGAAAACTTTCGAAAAAATAGAGCAGGCTCAAGTGGTAATCTATTTATTTGATGGATTAAAATTTCAAACATCAAGTTCTGAGTTTGTAAATGAAATTGAGCAGATCAAAAATAAATATCCGTTAAAACCACTACTTATTGTGGTAAATAAAAAAGATATTCTGTCTGTTGATGAAGTAGCAAATATTTCCAATCAGTTAGAGAATTTAAATGCAAAACTTTTATTGATTTCTGCGAAAGAAAAAATAGGAGTGGAGGATTTAAAAAATGAATTATTGTCTTTTGTAAATACGGGAGCACTTCGAAACAACGAAACAATTGTAACTAATACAAGACATTATGATTCGTTATTAAAAGCTTTAGATGAAATCCAAAAAGTAAAATTTGGTTTAGAATCTAATCTTTCAAGTGATTTAATGGCACTTGACATCCGTGAAGCTTTATACCAATTTGGGCTTATTACAGGCCAGGTCTCAAACGACGAATTGTTAGGAAATATTTTCGCTAATTTCTGCATCGGAAAGTAGAAGGAACAAAGAAACGCAAAACAAAAAATAACAAAAGGAGTTAAGATGTTGGTAATTAACATTTTGACTCTTTTTTTATTGGATTTTATTTTGGAATATTTGGTATTGCTTTGCTTAAATCTGTACCTTATTTGTACCTCGGATTTTGAGGTACAAATTTTGTGACAAAATGGGATGAATTATGGCACAAATGTACATTTTACTGAGGTTTTCAAAGATTGGGTTTTTGGAAGAGAAATTAGCAAAAATGTCATTTTTGACGCATATCGCTTGTTATGTGCCCCCATATTTTGGCAAGGCAGATTCCAGAGTTTGGAAAGTAATTTATGGAAGTTCTAAGGACATTTAAGTGCAGTAGGAAACTTAAATTTAAAAATTATGGGTTCAAACATTAGGATTGCCAAAATCTGTCAGTTCTGTAACAGTGAATTTACAGCAAAGACAGTTAAAACAAAGTTTTGCTCGCTGGCCTGCGGCAGCAAGAGTTACAAAAAAAGAAGCCGCGAAAACAAGAAAGAGGCCAGGCTGCAAGAATTGAAATCGATGCATAAGGCAGGCATCGAGCAGCTGGAAAAACTTGAAATTTTCACTATTGATGAGGCAAGCCTGTTTATGGGAATAAGCAGAAGAACGCTTTATAGGGTGATTTCAAAAAGTGAAATTGCCATTAGTAAAATTGGAGCTAAAACTTTTATAAAGCGTCCAGACATTGATAAATTTTTTGAGAGGCTGTACGAAAGCGGAAAAAATAAGGAAGTTTTCCAGAAATTTCCAGGAATTGAACGCTGCTATACAATTTCTGAAATACAGAAGAAACTGCATATTTCTCCTGCGGCTTTATACGGCATACTGTTGAGGGCGAGGATTGAAAAATACAATGTCGGCAGGTTTGTTTATGTTTCCAAAAGAGATCTAAATTTATTATTTAACATTCAGAGCCATGAGTAAAAGTATCGTAACACTTAGAAAAAGAGCTATTTCTCAGGGAAGAATGTCTCTCTATTTGGATTTCTATCCTCCCGTGTGGGATTCAAGAACAAACGACTATACCAGACGCGAGTTTTTGAAACTCTATATCTATCAGAAACCGGGAGATCAATATCAGAAGCTGTCAAATTCCGAAAATCTGCATACCGCTGAACTGATTCGTGCAAGAAGACAGAATGAAATCAATAAATCGGAAATCTATTCTCCATTTGAAAAAGAACAGCTGCAGATTCAGGCTCGCGGAAACGAATCATTTCTCCAATACTATAAAAAGCTTGGAGAGAAAAAAATAGGAAATAATCTATCGATATGGAACTGTGCCATAGCACACTTTGAAGCATTTTTAAATGGAAATGATCTGCTGTTTAAGGATGTTACGGTTACAGTTATTGAGGACTTCAGAGATTATCTTCTCAAAGCGAGAAGCATGCGAAAGAATAATAAGCAGATTTCTCGCAATACAGCGCTTTCCTATTACAATAAAATAAAAACAACTTTAAAAGGGGCGTATAAAGAAGATAAATTAAGAACTGATATAAATGCAAAAATTGGATCTATAAAAGAAATGGAATCTCAGCGAAATTTTATGACTATTGAAGAGACCCGAAAACTTTTTTCGACTCCCTGCCCAAATTCCTTAGTGCGTAAAATTTCGATGTTTTCCGTATTGACAGGAATACGTTATGTGGATATTGCGAAGCTCCTTTGGTCTGAAATCCACTACATTGAGAATGATGGCTACTATGTCATATTCCGCCAAAAAAAAACTCAAGGCGCTGAAACAATGCCGATTTCTGATGAAGCTTTTGAGCTGCTTGGAAAAAGAAAAGGCGATAAGGAACTGGTATTTAAAAAATTAAATAAATGGGATGTTGACCGCGTGCTTCCCGTGTGGGTAGCATCATCGGGTATTAATAAGCATGTTACCTTTCATTGCTTTAGACATACTTACGCCACGCTACAGCTAACTGCGGGAACAGATATTTTCACCATTTCAAAAATGCTTGGCCATAGGAGTGTTAAGACCACTCAAGTATATGTGAAAGTGATTGACCAGAAAAAAAGGGATGCCGCAAATAGAATATCATTAGGATAATGTTTGTTTTTACTTTGACTAATAAAAAATGCCTTATTAATCAATAAGGCATTTTTTGTTTATCAGTATGAATAGTAAAAAAATTGTTTTACAGCTAAATTAAAAATCAGTTAGTTAATTAAAAATTATCGTTTAAAAAGTTACAAGTTTTGCAATAGATTATTCCTTTGGCAGAGTCGTTTTTTTTCGGCTTAATTTTAATTGTGGTTTCAATATTTTGATGCACTTGGTCAACTTTTTCAATTTCATCATTTTCTGAACCTTTGAGATAATTTTTCACTGTACATTCAGCCAGAATTCTTAAAAAAGATAATATTTCAGTTGCTTCATCTAGAGAGACATTCATCCCTTCTTCGGTTAACATTTTATGTGCTTTCTCAGGAGTTAATTTCCAATTATCGTTTTGACTATCCATATTCTGTTGGTTTTGTAATGAAAAGATAATCAATTGTTTATGAAGGCTGTAAAATGGTTTATTTTGTATCGTAGAGGGACCTCGACTGGACAAATTTCTATAAATTTTATGGAAGATTTGAAGAGATTGGCTTACTGGATGTAGAGGCTGTCTTTAGGTGGCTTTTGTATTTTGGTTTGGATGTCCCGTTGGGGATTGTTGCCTTATTGTATCAATTTATTTAACGCTTAAGTCAAATACACATCCTGGTAATAATGGAGGTTAAAAAAAATACTTCAAAATTGTAATAATAAAAATCGAAGTGTAATATTTTTAACAAGAACAGATATATCTGGAAATAAAGCCAATAGTTTAGATCGCAATAATATTTCATTGTAATTGTATTCTATGAATCAATAGCTTTTCCTAGATACTTTCGGAAGTCTGTTTAAGAGGAAGGGTAACTATAAATTCGGCACCATTTTCTTTTTCTCCCTTAGCCATTATAGTTCCATTGTGCCTGCTCACTATCTTTTGGCAGAGTGCCAGGCCAATCCCGTTTCCCTCGTATTCATTCTTGGAATGAAGTCTTTCAAAAGCGGCAAATATTTTTTCTGCATCAATAGGATCCAGCCCGATACCATTGTCTCTGAAGGAAATTTCAACAGATTCAACCGAATCGATATTCTTTATAGCCGATGTAATAATAACTCGTGGAGACTGGTTGGTTTTTGTGAATTTGAGCGCATTTTGGATAAGATTGTAGAATAGCTGATGAATAAGAATAGGGGCTCCCTGGATTTCAGGAAGATCACTTACGATTAAAATGGCATTTTTTTCTTTTATTATAAGCTCCAGATCTGTTTTGATGTTCTCCAATAAATCGTTTAGGAAAATCTTTTCAACAGGCTGGGTGCTTTTGTCTATTGTAGAGTAGGCAAGGAGCCCTTCGATAATGCACTGCATACGATTTGCAGAATGGGCAATTTTATTTAAGTGCGTAACAGAGCGGTCCGGCAGCTGTTTTGCGATCTCATTTTTTAACATGTTATTGAAGATCTTAATTTTTCTCACCGGCTCCTGAAGATCATGGCTCACTACATTGGCAAAATGCAGCAGGTCATCATTAGATCGCCGCAGGTCCCGTGTACTTTCCTGAATCTTTCTTTTGAGTTCTGCTTCAATTTCTTTTTGATTATGTATATCCTGAACAATTCCTAGGATTGTTGAGGGATCACCCTTTTCATCTTTTATGATTTTTCCAAAAACCTTAACCCATTTCACCGAGTTGTCTTTTTGTATAATTCTGGCCTCATAGCAGACTACTCCGTTTTCAAGGGCCTCTTTATGGGCTTTTTCCTGAAGGAAGCGATCATCCGGGTGCAGTTTTGATGCCAGTGACTGTACAGTAATTTCAGAGTCGATCGACCATAGTTTTTTAAAATTATCAGAAGTTTTGATCCTGTTTGTTATAATGTCGATTTCATAGCTTCCCATGCCACAGGCTTCTATTGCCATGCTTAGCATTTCATCGGAATTCACTATTTGACTTGTGGCTTCATGTAATTTAGTGACTTCTGTGCAGGTATGTACCACGCCGTAAACAACTCCTTTTTCATTGCGAAGTGGGGTGAAATTATAGTTAAAAAAAAGTGGTGTCCATACTTCATTTATAAGGACATCAATTTTTTTGTCATTGGACTGAAAAGATATTCCCGTTTTCATTACCGTAAGAATTTGTTCGCTAATCGAATCTTTGTAAAAATCCGCAATGATATCGGTAAACTTTTTGCTAATCACGTGCTCCCCTTGATTCCATAAAGTAAGCATGGCGGTATTTGCAAAAGAAATTAGTAAATCGTCACCACAATAAACTGCAGTGGGTATTGGAGTATGTTGTAGTATATCTTGTAGAAAAATTATATTGGTCTGCACATTTATTGGCTTTATGGTTGATACTAAGGTAGTGCGGTGCCCGGCAAGTTATGTTATACAATTTAAGAATAATGATTGTACAACTCCAATATAATTAATGCCCCAGCGGTTATGTTCTGTGAAGGCTAAATCAAAAAATCCCTATATTTTAATATAACTGCTTGTTGAAATTTTTATTAAGCATTTATATAGTACTTTTGGTGATTGTAAAACCGCTTCAATATGACAAGTCCTAAAAATTCTGCCCTAACTTCTGATGATCTGGAAGAAAAAGAGCCGGTAAAAATTATATTGGCCGAGGATGACAAGGATGATCAGGAATTTTTTTTGGAAGCTCTTGATGCAGCAAATATCTCTTCTGAAGTAACTACGGTAGAGAACGGAGAGCAATTATTGAGCACCCTGAGAGATCCGGATGAACCAAATCCTGATATTGTTTTTATAGATATCAATATGCCAGTTAAAGGAGGCAAGGAGGCGCTGGCAGAAATAAAGAGTGATCAAAAGCTAAAGGATATCCCAGCGGTTATGCTTTCGACTTCAAGTCACCCCAATGATATTGAAGAGACTTTCAGCAAAGGGGCAAACCTATATGTGCAGAAACCAAGTTCTTTTACCGGCTTTATTTTGATTCTGAAAAAAGTATTCCTACTGCACTGGACAAAAGTTTTGATAAATCCGGTTAAAAATATATTTTTTGTTTCTGAAAAGAATATTTCCCATAAGGACTAGATAATAGTATTTCTCATTGCGTATTGTAATTATAATACACTTTTATCCTTATTTTTGGGATGCAGAAATAATAGTATAGAATAAAAATCCCAATTTCAGCCAGTTCTAATTTTAATAGGGTACCTTTGGATAATTAAATACATTAAAATGCAAGAAGGTACAGTAAAATTTTTCAATGAAGAAAAAGGGTTCGGATTCATAACTCCTAGCAATGGAGGAAACGAAGTTTTTGTTCATGTTTCAGGTCTATCAGAAAACATTCGTCAAGACGATGAAGTTCGATATGACATTGAAGAAGGCCGCAGAGGTCCAAACGCAGTAAACGTAGTGATAGCATAATATACTATAACAGTTAGCTTATAAAAGGCATCTGCACCCCGCAGATGCCTTTTTTTGTTTTATGGATGTGGTATATTATTAGGATTTATTTTTTAGGAACTCTTCCCGCTGTAAAAGGAAAATTAAAAAACAGAATGTGATTTTTTTCAAAGGATCCATTTTAGTACAAATCTCCTGTATATTTAAATTTTAAATATTAGCTTTGGTCTGTTTCAGAGGTAGTGTAACTGTAAATTCAGCGCCATTATCCTTCTCGCCCGTGGCCGTTATGGTGCCGTTGTGCCTTTTGGCTATTTTTCTGCAAAGTGCTAGTCCCAGACCATTTCCTTCATATTGGTCTTTGGAATTTAATCTCTCAAAGGCTGTGAAAATCCTTTCGGCAAATGCAGGATCCATACCTATTCCATTGTCCTTGATGGTAATTTGCACTGCATCCTCGCCGTTAATAGTGACCAAGGCACTGGTAATAATAACACGCGGAGGCTGGTCTGCTTTGGAGAACTTAAGCGCATTTTGTATCAGGTTATAAAATAGCTGGGTAATGAGAATCGGTGCACCTTGAATTTCAGGGAGCACTGTTGCATTGAGTATGGCGCCTTTCTCCTTGATGATGAGCTCCAGGTCGGTTTTTATGTTTTCGATAACTTCCGACAGGTCAATATCCTCAATAGACTGCTGGGATTTATCGATTGTTGAGTAGCTTAAAATGCCCTCTATGATATTGTTCATCCTTAGCGCTGACTGGTCAATCTTGGTAAGGTATTTTTTGCAGCTCTCATTAAAAACAGTGTCTTTTTCATTTCGAAGCAGGGTATTGAAAATTTTAATTTTTCTGACCGGTTCCCGCAGATCATGGCTCACTACGTTGGCAAAATGCAGCAGATCGTCATTGGATCTTCTGAGCTCCTCGGTACTTTGGGCGACCTGTCTTTTGAGTTCATCCTCAAATTCCCGATGTTCATGGATATCCTGGATAATGCCTATAATGGCCGTATCATTGCCATTCTCATCTTTGATGACCCTGCCGTTAATTTTAATCCAGCGGGAGGTCTTATCCTTGCTTATAATCCTGCTCTCATAAGATACGATCCCTGTACTCAGGGCATCTTGATGTGCTTGTTCGCGTAGGGGTAAATCTGCTGGATGTAGTTTTGCAATTAGCTGCTCATTAGATACTTCCCCCTCAACGCCGACTATGGTGTTGAAATTCCCACATGTCTTTACTTTTCTGGTGGCAAGATCAATTTCATACGTTCCCATGCCCGAGGAGTCTATTGCAATGCGGAGCCTCTCCTGAGCGCTTTGCAGCTGCAGTTTTGCCAGGTGTATATCGGTCACGTCGGCCCCGGTGTTCATTACTCCGTAGATATGGCCATTGCTGTCAGCAAGAGGAATAAAGCTGTAGTTGAAATAGTGTGTTTTAAGTACCCCGTCGATCACAAGGTCTACTTTTTTATCCTTGGCATGAAAGGGTATGCCGGTTTTAAGCGCTGTTGTGGCCTGCTGGAAAAAATCTTCTTTTTTGACCTCCGGAAGTACCTCAAGGTAGTTTTTTCCCAGTACCTGATCGCCTTTTCCCCAGGCTTTGATCATCGCGGTATTAGCCAGTTCTATTTTAAGCTCATCCCCCGAATATACGGCAATTGGCAAAGGGGTATTGTCAACGATATCTTTTAAGAGACTCATATGTCGGTACATGGCAATCGGTTTTTGGTGGTTACGAAGCTAGCGTGTTATTTGGGATTACTATTATAGAAAATCGGAAAAGTTTTGTACAATTACAACATAGGATTTTTTTGTTGCACTCCATAGAATTTGCTGTCGCTGTATTGCTAAGTTATTAAAAAGCAAATAATTTGTTTAACTTTATTTTGGAAAAAATAAACAAAATCAATCTGTTTAACATCCGGATTACTTTTTATAAATAAATTTAGAATATCGCGCTTGTTTTTTAGTAATCAATATCCGATACAATGAGTAATAGATTGTATTTGGACTATTGCCGCTGTATTCTGGTGTTGTATTTTATCTGGAGAAAATAGTACAGCCATTTTTAATGGGTTGTATAGCTATGATTGACCGATTGGAGCAGCATGTTACTGAATCTTTAATTTATTCTGGTGATTGCATGTTTTTTAATTTTCCCTGACAGCATGGTAACACTTTGATGTAATTGATGCCATTTAAGAAAAAAACCGTTGAAGGGTATTTGATATAATGAAATGGAAAACCCGCCACATACAGTTATGTACATGGCGGGGCGTCCATAAACATAATCTTCCATTTTATGTTTACTTATAATTTTCGTATTCAAAGGTGACCTTTAATAAAGGGATCTTCTTATAGCTTTGATGCTGGTAATTGTATAATACGCATCTGTACTTTCCTGAATTTATAATTTTAAAGAGACTTGAGCGATTAAATAGGTCGAAAATAAAATGATGACTGATTACAAAAAGACACCTGGTGAATCACCTGCGCCTTTATTTTTTTTTATGCTCATCCGTTTATTTTCTCCTTATGGTACTCCCGGAGCCATTTTTCCATTTTCTGCAGTAATTGGATTTCATCTGGATCGCCTAAGGGGTCGGAAAGTCCTGTTATGGTCCTTTGGTAATTGAATTTTTTATTCTCAAAGCAGCAGGTGAATTTTGGGAACTCGTTGTGGGATACCAGCCATTGGTTGCCATCTGCATTTTTTATTTCAAACTTCTTCATTTCTTGTAATCTCCTTTACAGGGGCAGGCCCTGATATGCTCTTGCTGTTATGCGCTTTTTTTGCTGCTGGATTGTAACGGGTAAAAGTAGGGGATTATTGCCCTTATGATGTTATATACTTTACAGGCGGGGTGTTTAATATTATTTTTAGGTTTATTATTGTTTTCTAGGAGCTTTTCCCGCTATGCGTTCCAATCTTTTGTGCCGAAACCCGGCACAAAAGGATTTCCACTGCTATCGGGGCTAAGGGCTGCGGGCCCTATTTTTGCATTTGGAAAAATGTAAATTTGAATTAAATTGTTGAATTTGTAATTTACAGAAGTTTCAAAAATTGAAAGATCTTGACGGCTATAGAAACAGCACTCGATGAACAGCCTAACAAAGGGCCGTTCCTTTTTTACTTATGCTTAATAATATCCTTTTTAGGCTTATCAAACAAGAGATAACGTACTGATTGAGTAATATAAAAATTGAAGGATGTAATATGAAAAATGGCGTCAATTGTCTTCAATTGACGCCATTTGGCTTGTATGTGACAGGAACAGGACAAATTTCAACATCATTTATGGATGATTTGAAGAAATTGGCTTACTACATGTAGCGTCTGTCTTTCATTGGCTTTGTAAATTTGGTTTAGACGTCCTGTTGGGGATTGATGCAAAAAAATATAAAAACTCAATTGGTTTATGGCGGTAAACTAATATACAACTCTACAAATATTATTCGTCTTTGCTTTTTGTGCGAGAAAAAAGATTAAGTCAGAAATAAGCCAATTTCTTGCATGAATTGAACAAGAAGTCAATAGAGCAATCCGTTAAGCTAAAATGCAGTTTAAAAGTAAAAAAAAATAACTTGAGTTCCAGATTTGTTGCATAAAGCTCTAGCATTTATATAGAATGGAACTTGAAGCTTTGAAAAAAATGTACTGTGCCTTTTAATTACCATACATATTAATCAAGCGAAACACCTGTAAAATTCACTTTAATTTTTTGCAGCAAAAAAACATCAACTCCAAATGCTGGATTTTAAAAAATTGCCTTAAGTTTAAAAGTTAATATTTTAACTTTGCTTTGTCATAATTAATAAAAGTGGGCAGATATACAGAAATTCGAAATTACAGCCTGCGGGATATTATTAATATGCTGGGGGAAGAAGCAGCACACGGAACAGAGTTTCATGTGCATTACAATAAAGAGGTTATTGAAGGAAATCCATTTCCTTTTCCTTTTAGAAGCTGCAATACCGCTGTATTGCTCATGCTGGAAGGAAGGATAAAAGTACAGATTGATTTGCAGACCTATATTGTTGGTCCAATGGATACGATGGTACTATCGTCACAGTCGATGATACATATTTTGGAAATTATAGAACCTGTTCAGAATATAGGTTGTGTATTTACGGACGAATTTGCTATGACCAATATGCTTAATTATGAGGATATAAGACTTTTTAGATTAACAGAGCTTAACCAAACCCCAATATTATCACTTACAGAAGATCAGTATAGTATTATTTTCGATATCATGACAAAAATGTATACACTGAATTTGTCACAATCAGAACATAATCTCTATAAGAAGGCAAAAATATTTCACTATTTCAATCTGCTGGCGCTTGAAATGATGGAAATGCACCGAAGCGGAGTAAATCAGGCCAATTTGAAAACCAATAGAAAGAAAGAGATCATTCATGAGTTTTTATCCTTGCTTTCGATTCATGTTCGCAATAATAGAAATGTCAAGTTTTATGCCGATAAACTATTTATAACTGCTGGGCATTTGTCTAAACTAACCAAAGAGGTTACGGGAAACACTTCGCGCGAAATTATTGAGGAAGCAGTAGTCATGGAGGCGCGAAACCTGCTGATGGAAACCTCTCATTCGCTGGCAGAAATTGCTGAAATACTTCATTTCAGTGACCAGTCTTTTTTCGGGAAATTCTTTAAAAAGAAAATGAAAATCACCCCAAAATCATTTCGAGACAAATACAAATAACATTAAAATTAGTGCTGTATTTTTCTTTAAAAACTACCTTTCTTATGCAAGTGAGGCGAAACGCTATTATCTAAAATGATGGTTATAGACCAAAAACGGCTCGGAACAGACCTTTTGTAGACTAAACATTCTATGGAGATTTGCACCATCAGTTGGAATAACTGCATGGACTTTTATTAATCAATATAAAAAAGCAAATTATATGGTAATGTTTAAGAGGAATATCTTATCTATTCTGAGTATTATGTTATTAAGTGCCGGATGCGGTAAAAAGGAAACAGACCAAAACCAGACAGTTGAACCTGTAAAAGTAAGTGTTAGGGAAATTGAACTGTCATCTCAGGCAGAAGTTTTGGATTACAGCGGCACTATTGAAGCAGACAATACTGTTTCTATCGGCTTTAGCATTCCGGGAAGGGTGACTGCTGTTCTGGTACAGGAGGGAGAGCGTGTTGTCAAAGGACAGCTTCTGGCATCAATAGAGCAGAATGCCTATCAGAACAATCTTATCGTCGCAAATGCAGCCTTGGAACAGGCCCAGGATAATTTCAACCGTCTCGATCAGCTCTATAAAAAAGGAAGCCTTCCCGAACGAGATTATATTTCTGGAAAAACCGGTCTGGCACAAGCAAAAGCCAATAAAGAAACGGCATCAAAAAACATGCACGATACCAAATTGTATGCTTCTTTCTCAGGAATCGTAACCCATAAACTCACCGAGGCAGGTGCCAGCGCAGCGCCTGGAATTCCAGCTTTTACCATTGTAAAAACAGACAAAGTATATGCTGTGGCAGCTATTAATGAAAATGAAATCACTTCATTGAAAATAGGTGCAGACGCCAATATTACAATTCCATCCCTGAATAGGGAAATCAAAGGAAAAATCACCATAATAAATCCGCAGGGCGATGATCTTTCGAAAACTTACACCGTTAAGGTGCGTCTGGAGAATGTCAATGGACAGCTGCTTCCTGGAATGATTGCCGATATCAGCATCAACTCCGGACAGATTCAAAATACAATAATTATTCCTGCGCAAGCCCTAGTGCGAGATCCAGATAATATAAACTACGTGTATATCGCCAAAGAAGGAAATACTGCTTTTAAAAAGAGAGTCAATATATCTAAAATAACCGGAACGAATGATGTTGTGGTAAAAGAAGGACTTCAGGCGGGCGACAAAATCATTGTAAACGGACAAACCAACTTAATAGACGGTACGCCTGTCAAATTCTAATTTTCTAAAATTCAATTAAAAGATGACAAAGCGAAAAATACACTTTTTAGAAGCCGCAATGAAGCACAAGCAGGTTGTCATTGTACTGGTTGTCCTGCTGATGCTGATGGGAATCAATTCCTTAGTGAACATGCCCCGAAGCGAAAACCCTAGAATTGATATGCCTACAGCTCTGGTATATGCTATTTATCCAGGTGCTGATGAACATCAGGTACAAGAAGAAGTGGCAAAGAAAATAGAACAGTACTTATTCTCATTTGAAGAAATCAAAAAGAAGAAAGTAAAGTCAGAAGTTCGTGAAGGACAGGTTTTTATTACTACCGAAATTTACACAAATGTAAAAGACAGAAAGAAATTCTGGCATACTCTGCAACTGGATATGGATGCCAATTTGCGTTCAAAATTGCCTCAGGGTGTTATAGGGCCCTTTATCAACAGTAATTTTGCCGATGTTACGGCAATGATTATTTCTGTATCGTCAAAAGAGCGTTCGTATGCTGAGATCGAAAAATACCTTGACAAACTGGAAGACGGGTTAAAAGTCATTCCGATGGTTTCTAAGATCAATCGTTCGGGGGGGCAAAGACAGCAGATCTATATTAAAATAAACGATAAAAAACTTCAGCAGTATGGCTTGGATGCCGGCGCTTTAATGGGGATCCTGCAACAGCAGAATATTACAGGCTATACTGGAGAAGTATCAGTAGGATCTAATAATATTGTGCCTATTTATGCCAACAGCCGTTACAAGGATGAAAATGATATTGCCAGCCAGATTGTCTACACGACACCATCTGGAACAATTGTCCGTTTAAAAGATGTGGCTGAGATTGAACGCCGTTTCGAAGAAAAATCATCATTTGTACGTGTAGGGGAAGACAAAGCTATGGTCTTGTCTGTCGATATGCTTCCGGGGAACAATATTGTAGCATTTGGTGAAGAAGTTGAAGCAAAAATTGCGGCTATCCAAAAAACATTTCCTCCGGATATTAAAATGAAAACCATTGTGAACCAGCCAAAAGATGTGGAGCACAGTATCAGTCATTTTATGAAAGAATTTGGTCTGGCAATCGGATCGGTGCTTTTGGTGGTCATGCTTTTACTGCCTTTTCGTATAGCAGTAGTGGCTTCCGCGGCAGCTCCGATTTCTATGCTGATTACTTTTGCCTTTATGAGCATGTTCGGGGTGGAGCTTCATCAGGTAACACTGGCCGCTCTTATTATTGTACTAGGAATGGTAGTCGATAATGCCATTGTGGTGGTCGACAATTATATCGAGAAACTCGACGAAGGCGTAGAGCCTTGGACAGGTGCCTGGCAGGCTGCCAAACAATTGATGGTTCCAATATTTACGGCAACACTCGCCATTATATTCGCATTTTTGCCGCTGGCCATTTTTATGGACGGAATTGCTAAGGATTTTATGTTTTATCTTCCGGTAACTGTTGCCATAGCTCTTATTGTTTCCATGCTTATTGCGCTTCTTTTTACCCCGTACACTTGTTATGTGTTTATAAAGAAAGGATTAAAACACAAAATAAGCGACAGACCCATAAAGAAAAACCTGCTGGATCACCTTCAGTCCGCTTTTGACAAAGGAGTAGAAGCAGCTTTTAGAAATCCTAAAACAACTATGGGATTGGGATTGCTTTCTGTTGTTGCAGCTCTCTTTATTGCTACAAAAGTCGATTCTGAATTTTTCCCTTTAAGTGAGCGCAATCAGTTTAATATGGAAGTCTGGATGCCAAACGGCACGTCTTTGGAGAAAACCGAAGCGAAAGTAAAAGAATTGGAAAATATCCTAAAACAAGACAAACGGGTTGTTGACGTAACGAGTTTCATAGGAATGAGTTCACCTCGTTTTCATACGTCATACGCACCGGAAACTCCAAGAAAGCAATTTGCGCAGGTATTTATTACAACAACCGACATTGATGCAACAAATGAAATGGCCAAAGAGTATCTGGACAAGCTAAAAGGTTTTATGCAGGACGGAGCGGTTAAAATCAAACAGCTGAGTTTTCAGGAGGGTGCTCCGATTGATATCAGGGTGGTAAGCGAAAATGAAGCCGATCAGAAACGTACAGCTATAGAAGTCAAAAAAATTCTGGAAAAAGCTGAGGGGGTCAACTATGTCCGATTGAGCAGCGAGTACGATTATATGGGGGTTAAACTCAATATAGATAATGCGAAAGCAAGCCGCTTAGGTATAAGCACACAAGCCATTACGCAGACTTTAGGAGCCGGTTTAAAAGGATATTCTATTTCCACCTTATGGGAAGGAGATAAGACGGTAGACATTTTCCTTCGTTATGACGAAGACAGCCGTAAAGATCTCGTTGCCTTGCAGAATCTTCACATTACAACACGTTACGGGAAGAAAGTGCCGCTTAAAGCTGTAGCAACTCTAGATCCTGAATGGCACACCGGAATGCTACTGAGAAGAAACGGATTAAAGATGCTGAGTGTATATTCAGAGGCGCAGCTGGGTAAAAAACCCTCGCGTATTCTTCAAGAAGTAAAGCCGGAAATAGATGCTCTTAAACTTCCTGCCGGAACTACTATTCAATACGGAGGAGACGCTGAATCAAGCGGGGAGAATGCGCCAAGTATGGGAATATCTTTAGGAGTCAGCCTTATTTTGATTTTCCTGACACTTTTGTTTCAGTTCAAAAGTCTTGGAAAGGCGCTTATCGTATTGTGCACCTTTTTACTGAGTCTTTTTGGAGCCTTCCTAGGACTTCTTGTAACAGGTAATCCACTTGGGATGACTGGGTTTATGGGAATCATAAGTTTGATAGGCATCGTGGTGCGAAATGGAATCATACTGGTCGATTATGCAGATGAGCTTATCAGAGATCATGGATACAAACACAAAGCTGCTGCAATTGCCGCTGCTAAACGTAGAATGAGACCTATCTTCCTGACTTCTGCCGCTGCCGCAGTCGGCGTAGTGCCTATGATTATAGGTAAATCGCCTATGTGGGGTCCGCTGGGAAGCGTGCTAGCTTTTGGTTTGATCTTTTCGATGATCCTAACCCTTTTTGTGGTGCCTGTCATGTACTATAAGTTACTGAAGAACCCTATAATCGAAGATGAAGCGCCTCAAGAGCAGCCTGATGGAGAAGAGGATGTACTGTATAAGCCGGTTCACCAGCATTGATAAATAATAATAATTCTTCAAACCTCCTGTCGATTTGTAATAAAATTTCGGCAGGATTGTTTAAAAATGAATTGACATGAAAAGTAAACAAAACACTATATATTTTTTGTTCCTGATTTTTTTCTCAGGAATTGTTCACGGGCAGCAGACTGTCTCTCTGGATCAGATCAGAAGCATGGCTTTGGAAAACAACAAAAAACTCAAGAAGGCCCAAAGCAGCATTAGTGCAGCCAAAGCGGCCAATCAGGCGGCCAATGCAGCGACAAAACCCACCGTAGAGGCAAGCGTTTTCGGGCTCTATCTCTCGGATCCTTTCAGGACCTTACTGCCGGAATACAGTGCTAATGGATCTGTAGCCGTGACCCAGGTTGTCTATGCAGGAAACAAAATCCAGACGGCAAAAAAAATGACAAGTTCATTGGTTGACCTGCAGAGCGCCCAGAAAAATTTAACCGAAGACGAGGTGCTGCTGAACGCTGAAACTGCGTATTGGCAGGCTGTCAACCTAAAGGAAAAAGTAGTTCTGGCAGAAAAATATCTAAGCCTTTTAGGCGAATTGAAAAAAGACCTTGAGAACTCTTTTAATGCAGGTTTGATCTATAAAAATGATCTGCTTAAAGTGGAAGTGCAGCAAAACGAAGCGATCCTTAACCTGACAAAAGCTAAAGACGGTTTAACGATAACCAAACTGGCTCTGTCTCAGATTACAGGTTTAAGTGCAGCTCAATACGATGTAGCAGGCAATTTTTCAGATGATATGCGGCTGATAAGCAAAGCCGATGTTGCGTCGGCTGTAAATAACCGTCCTGAGATCTATGCGCTCAGCAAGTCAGTCGAGGTCAACGAGTACCAGGCCAAGTTACTGGAAGGAGACCAAAAACCCACTGTTGCCTTAAGTGCAAACGGCCTGGCATCTTACGGTAAAAAGATTAATTTTTCTGACGGGAGCGATGATATGAAGGCATTTGTGGGACTGGTAACAGTTTCTGTTCCTATTCTGGATTGGGGAGCGAGGAAACAGAAGGTAAAAGAACAGCATTTTGTAACCGAAGCGCAAAAGTTGGAACTTGAGGAAACAAAAGAACTTTTGAGCATTGAGGTTCAGAACGCATGGCTGATGCTTAATCAGGCTGCAACACAAATAGATCTGAATAAAAAGTCACTAAAACAGGCTGAGGAAAATCTTCGTTTAAATCAGGATCGTTTTGATGCCGGAACCGTTCTGGGAGAAGACGTTTTGGAAGCCCAGGTGCTTTGGCAGAAAGCCTACGCTGATCTTATCGATGCAAAGGCAGGATACAAAATCAGCGAAGCCAAATACAAAAAAGCAATTGGCGAATACTAAATAATTTTATAAGCAGAAGCATTTTCTCTTCTGCTTATAATCAAAATATCTGATGGCTTGCAAAAGCATCTAAAAACATACAACTATGATCACACCGCTAACCATCATCGCTGCTACAAATTATTCCGATACAGCCAGAAATGCCGTTACCTATGCGGCAGGAATTGCCCAAGCCGCAAATGCGAAACTTGTTCTATTTAACTCTTTTAGCTTAAATGTGCACAGCGCAAATGCGCTTATCAGCGCAGAAGAAATGCAGAAAGAATTAGACAGGGCTATTTTAAGACTGGAAACCCTGGGTAAAGAAATAGCCCATTTGTTTAAAATTGAAGTCCAATGTTGCTGCAGCTATTCCTTTCTGAAAGACGAACTGGCAGCTGTACTTGAAAGCACAGGTGCTGAATTGGTTGTAATGGGTATGGCAGAACGTTCTTTTGAGCAGGATCTGCAGGGCAACACCACAACATCAGTCATTAAAAATATTGATATCCCTGTTTTGGCAGTGCCTCTCAATGCCCGATTTAAAAAATTAAGAAAAGTATTATATGCCTGTGATACGCTGAGTTTTTCGGCCGCTAGGAGATTCAGCTGGATTATCAAGGTAATAGGAAATCCTGATATTGAGATTGAACTTTTCAGTGTCGAGGAAAGTGTTGCTGAAATAAGGAAACGGGATGAGGCAGCAGTAAGGGATGGCACACTGGGAAAAGAGTTTGAGGATGTGAAGTACATTTACAAGACAGTGCGGTCAAATGCCGTTATTAATGAAATAGAAAAAGAAATAAAGCGCTATCAGGCAGATATACTGGTCATGGTGCCCAAAAAATATGGTTTTTGGGATTCTCTGGTCCACAAAAGCAAAACAAGAATAATGGCATCGGGTTTAGATGTCCCTTTATTGTCATTTCCGCAGTATTAAAAAGCGGGGGTGTTTAAAACGGTTATAACCAATGGGCTAGTATTCCATCGTACTTGCTTATTATTCAGGAGGCAATTTCGCTGCCTTTATTTATGATTACTACTTTATCGAAAATATCAAGAAAAACTTCATTAAATAAATATGTTGCCGAGACTTTCGGTGACCATTATTTTAATTGAAAAAAGATTAAAAAACATCTGTTTAATCTTTTTTCGATTAAGTGCATTATAACGATATGAAAAAGCTACGCTTAAAAAAAAATAGACAATGAATGCCGTCATAACAGCTGTCGGTGGCTATGTGCCGCCTTCAATTTTAGATAATAAAAAAATTTCTAAAACAGTAGATACTTCAGAACAATGGATTGAAAAAAGAACAGGAATTAAAGAGCGCAGAATAGCCGACGATGATACTGCTGTATCTGATCTTGCATCTGGTGCGATTAATAATCTTATCGAAAACTATGAGGTTGACCCGTATGAGATTGAAGTCTTGATACTTGCTACTGCTACTCCCGATCATATGCTGGCGCCGGCAGCATCTCTGGTATGTGAAAAAAGCAATTTACAAAATGCCTTTGGACTTGATATCAATGCAGCATGCAGCGGTTTTTTATATGCACTTGAATTAGCGGGCTGCCTGATCGAAAGCGGGCGTTACAAGAAAGTTATGGTGGCAGGGGCAGACAAAATGAGTTCTCTTGTAGATTATGAAGATCGCTCTACCTGTATTTTGTTTGGCGATGGAGCAGGAGCTGTATTGCTTGAAGCATCAGAATCTGATTTTGGATTATTGAAATCGATTCTTCATACTGACGGGAGTGGTACTTCTTCGCTTTTAGTTCCGGCAGGAGGTTCTAAAATACCTGCTGGTATGCAGAGTTTACTTCATAGAGATCATTACATAAAACAGGATGGGGCTTATGTTTTTAAAAAGGCAGTTGCAGCAATGAGTTCTGTAAGTGGGGAAGTTTTAACAAGCTGCGGCTTTAGCACGGATGATATTGACTGGGTAATACCGCATCAGGCCAATCTGCGGATAATTGAGGCGGTGGGTTCAAATTTAGGTATCGATAAATCCAGAATAAAAATTAATATCCAGAAATACGGAAATACGACCTCTGCAACAATTCCTCTTTGTCTTTGGGATTTCAAAGATGATTTTAAGACAGGAGAAAACCTATTAATCACAACCTTCGGGGCTGGCTTCTCTTGGGGAGCAGCTTGTATAAAATGGGGGGTAATGCGAGACAAAAAAAATGCTGATACAGCAAAAAGAAGTCAAAAAGAAGTAGTGTCAATTTACTGACGACTATTTTATACAATCTTAAATAATCTATTTGTGAGGCGCATAATTTATTGTGATCTCTCTGCAAATAAATTTTTAAATCTGCTATTGAGTTGAATTTAGAATAAATGGCTGATGCTTTACTAATAAAAAATTATATGAAATGCAATCTATTTTCTCGGTACATAAAAAATAACTATTTCTTACTGTTATTAATGTTTTATACCTTCAGCTATGCGCAATTTTCCTTGGATAGAGATTCAATTCATAAAATAATTACCCAGCTTCCTGCCTTTTCGATCTATAAAGATAATTATTTTGTAACGGGTGTGAATTTAGATAAAACACCTACGAGAAACAGCATGGATGCTAAGTTTCAGTTTAGCTTCAAGCAGCGATTATCAGACAAACCTTTGCTGTTTGATTCTTATGCTTATCTAACGTACACACAAAAATCCTTTTGGAAGATATATAAAGCATCAAGCCCTTTTGAGGAAAGCAATTATAATCCGGGATTGATGATGCTCAGGCCTGTATTTAGAAATAATCATTTTGTTGGTGCTCTGACCTATGGAATAGAACACGAATCCAATGGACGCGACAGTATCTATTCAAGAAGCATAAATATGATTTCGATAGGATTTATTAGAGTATTTTCTCCCGAACTTTTTGTTTCGGTCAAGGCATGGCTGCCTTTTTTGATAGATAACAATCCATCTCTTCCAAAATACATCGGATACGGCGAGGGGCAGCTTCAGTGGATCACCTGCAATGACAGATTGTTTTTTGACTTAATGCTAAGAAAAGGCGCCAGCTGGGATTTCAAGGGAAGTTTGACTGCAGGGATCAGCTATAAACTGTCAAAAAAGGCTAATCAGCTCATTACCCTGCAGTGGTGGCAGGGTTATAGTGAGAGTCTGATAGATTTTAAATCTGAAAGGGGAATGCTCCGGGCAGGATTTATTTTGAAACCGACATTTCACCGTTTTTACTGAATCATAAAAATGATATTTCATGCTGATACGGTTTAATTAGAAATTTTGGGATAAATTAATGCTTACGATTTTAAAGTAAAAAAGCTTCATTTAGACCAATTTTGGCTATTTATTGACCTTTTTCTATTGCTTTTGGACAGCTACCTTTGCCCGGAGAATAGTAGTTTTTGTTTCAATAGCTTTATATAAAGCAAATTGAAGGCAGGAGGTTATAATATTTAAAATTAATACCAGTAAAATGGATAATAAAAAAAAGGTTGTTATAGTTGGCGGTGGTTTTGCCGGGATTCGTCTCGCAAAAAAGTTTGCAAATAATCCTAAGCTGTATGTTATAGTGTTAGATCAACACAATTATCATTTTTTTCCGCCGCTTCTATATGAGGTTTCTACTGCTTTTATTGAGCCATCCAATATAATTTATCCTTTTCGCAAGCTTTTTCAAAAGGCATCTAATATCCGTTTCCATATGGGCAAACTAGATAAGGTACTTCCTGAATTTAATAAGCTTGTGACAGACCAGGGTACACTCTCATATGATTACCTGGTACTTGCTATGGGAACAGAACCTAATTATTTTGGAAATGAAAACATAAAGAAAAATGCAATTGCGATGAAGAGTATAGAGGATGCCCTTATGATACGTAATCATATACTTTTTTCTATGGAGAAGAGCATGAGAAGTGTAATTCTAGAAGAAAAGCAAAAATTTTCAACTATTGTAATTGCTGGTGGAGGACCGACTGGGGTCGAGCTTGCTGGAAAGATAGCGGAATTGGGCAGAAACATTGCAGACAAAGATTATCCGGAGGCTTTAGGTCTAAAAGCAAAAATATATCTTATTGAGGGAGCACCAAATCTTCTCAATACGATGAGCATTAATGCACAGCAAGAGGCTTACCGTGTACTTGAAAAACTGGGAGTAATTATTATGCTGAACACTTTGGTCAACGATTACCAAAACAGCGAGGTGAAACTCTCCAGCGGGGAGATAATTATAGCAGAAACTTTGTTATGGACCTCAGGGGTAAAAGCTCGAAAAGTTGATGGTATTGTTGCCGCTTGTATAGGAAGGGGAGACAGGATATTGGTTAATGACATTAATCAGGTAGATGGTTATTCTAATCTTTTCTGTATCGGGGATCAGGCGTTGGCTCTTCATGATACCCGATACCCTCAAGGCCATCCACAATTAGCTCAGGTAGCCATACAGCAGGGAAAACAACTTGCAGAAAACTTACAGCGCGAGATCCTCGGTATTAAGACGAAACCCTTTCTTTACAAGAACAAAGGCAGCATGGCCATAATATCAAAATTTAAGGCAGTTGTTGATTTGCCAAAAATGTATTTTGGGGGATTAGCTGCTTGGCTGGTTTGGCTGCTCGTGCATTTGGTACCTTTAACAGGAGTACGTAACCGACTAAAGTTATTATCGAACTGGTTTTGGAGTTTGATGACAAACGATCCGGCTTTACGCAGCATTATTGGCAAGGTAAAGCAGTAGATAATTTAGGATTTACAAAAGTTATATTAGGAAAGGAAAATTCTTTAGGACATTAAAAGGATTGTCGCTGCATATACTACATCAATACATTTTCAGGAGTTCTTTGACATGTCCTTCAATGTTAATAATACATGTCTGTTTAAAACAAAGCGGTTTTTATGAAAAGTAGGGATTTATCAATTTTAACACTGCAGGAACTTAAATGCAGGCGCAGAGGAATATTTTATATAGTGATGGCTATCAGTGTTCTGATGTTTCTGACAATACTGTTTTTAATTCGTTTACTATACAGCACGCACGACTTTATACTGCTCTCTGTAATTGTGCTGTTTACCCATTGCCTTTTGCCGTTAACTTTTAAAATGAACCAGTTGAACGCGGAAATTCAGCGTCGCAAAAAAAAAGATTTTAAGGCAACAGAAAAACCAATTTCTATCATCAGCTGTGCCAAATGGTTTAGTAATGATAATTAAAAGTGCAGCAACGGTAATCAACCAATTTTTTACCTAAATCTAGCAGCAGATAGGAATCGAAGATATGGACCTTCATAAAATTTCCTGCAATTGAAATGCGATTTAGATTAGCGCAGTTGCTTTTAATATTATTTGTGAGAGCTCTTCCCGCTATACGTTCCAATCGCTTGTGCCGAACACCGGCACAAACGGATCTTACTGCACACGAGCGAAGCGAACTGGCGAAGCAATCGGGCTAAAGAAAGACAGAAGAAAGATAAAAATGATTCAAAGTTAATTTCTTTAGTAGTCCAAATAAAAAAAATGGCGCCAATTGTCTTCAATTGGCGCCATTTGGCGTTGTGACCTCGACTGGACAAATTTCTAGAAATTTTATGGAAGATTTAAATATATTGGCTTATCATTTCTAGTGTTTGTCTTTGATTGGCTTTATGAATTTGGTTTGGATCTCCTGTTGGGGATTAATGTAAATTCGTATTTAATGTTTAATATTTTTTGATATTAGAGCTGCAACATTCGAACCTATCTTTATCAATACTTAAATTGTAGTTTTTAAAACACCAAGTGCTACGATTCTGCTACAAAGCTTTGCTCTTGAAATATCTTTAAAAACCGCCTTAACTTTTTTTGGCAAAATTGAAGTCCACTCCATGTGACTTTCAGTTTTCTGCTTTATATTCCGAAAAATAAAACAATCGGGAGGGAAAAATTTAATTAAACGATTGTCTATACTTCAAAGGTGACATTTCAGTTTTCTTTTTGAAAAGTCGGTTGAATGATTGTGATTGCTCAAAACCTAATTCATAAGCAATTTCGCTTACTGATAAGTTTGTTGTTAATAGTTTTTCTTTTGCTTTTTCAATGATTTTTTCGTGAATGTGTTGTTGGGCGTTTTGTCCTGTTAGCAAACGCAATAAGTCACTTAAATAATTTGCAGAAAAATGAAGTTGATTGGCTACATATTCAACTGTGGGCAATCCAATTTTTAGCGTTTCCATATTATTGAAATAATCGTTCAAAAGATTCTCCAATTTAGAAAGCAAATCATTATTTACGGTTTTTCGGGTAATAAATTGGCGTTCGTAAAAACGATTGCAATAATTTAAAAGCAAATCAATCTGCGACAGAATAATGTCTTGTGTGTGCTTGTCAATATGCTGATATTCTTTCTCTATTTTTTGAAATATCTCAATGACATTTTTTTCTTCTTGTTCAGAAAGATGCAGCGCTTCATTTATAGCATATGAAAAGAAAGAATAATTTTTGATTGTGCTTTGCAATGGGTGTTTTTTCAAAAAATCAGAATGAAGAATCAATACATATCCTGTTCCAATCGTTTCGTTAAAAGCATTGGTTTGATCTACTGTCACAGATTGTACTTGTTTAGGTGCAGTAAAAGTCATTGTTCCCTTGTCAAAATCATAATATTGCTGTCCATATTTTACTTTGGATTGAATATTATTTTTTAGAGATATAGTATAAAAGTCGGTAGAAAAATGTTTCCACAAATCAGAATCTACAGCGTGTATTTCAGAAACTAAAACCACACTTACCAACGGATGCAAAGGTGGTGGAATGGATAGTAAGCGATGAAATTCGGATAAAGAATTAATTGTCTTCATATCTATATAAAATTTCAAAGATAATTAATAGAACAACTTCTATGGTTAGCCAAAGTAATTGTTTTGAATAAAAAGCGTCTAAAACTAAACCGAATAATCGGGCTATTATAATCCCCAAAGTTAGAAAAAATAAAAATGCGCAAACCGTTAATTTCCAATCATTCCATTGATTGAAAAAAAGGAACAAAATTCCTAATCCAATTAATAACCCCCATTTAACCCGCATTTCAATCATCTGATATGGGTTTTCGATCAAAGGAATTTTGCTGATTATATTTGGTTTGTATGTTAGAATACAACCTGCAATAAGCAAAACTGCCCCGATTATTTTTATAAAAAGAGTCATTATTTCTGCAAAAGATTTTCCTGAAAGAATGGGACTAATTTATCCAATGCTTCTGATGTTGCTTCGGGGTTGTCGTATAAATCATAGTGGCCCGCACCATTTACGACATGGACTTTTTTGTTTTTAGAAGCGGCTTTTTTGTATAAGTCGAAGCCATCTCTGTAAGACCCGAAAGCGCCAAATTTTTCGCCAACGATAATCAATAAAGGTTGTGTAAGCAAAAATTCAGCAAGATGATAAGCGTCAAATATGATTAAGTTCGACATGCTGGCAAAAAGCAATTTATTGTTTGAAGTAGGGAATTCTCCTCTTGGCGTTCTGTAATAATTAATAGCCTCTAACATATCAAATTCGTTTAACCCTGCCTGTTTTGCTTCTTCGGCAGAATTGGGTGTCCAATTGGTAATCATCTGCTTTTTTCCGTTGGCCTCTGCAGTTCGTTGCGAAGAAACAGCCTCTAATGTTTCTAAAAAATTTGCTTCTCTAAATGCTCTGCCTATGTTCACCCCTGAAACTGTTGCCAATGCTTTTATACGCCTTTCTTTCAATGCTGCATTTGCAGCATAACCACCGCCGGCACAAATGCCCAATAAACCAATACTGTTTTTATCTACAAAATTTAATGTAGTAAGATAATCTACTGCATAACATATGTCTTCTACACGACTGGCTGGGTCTTCAAAATATCTTGGTTCTCCACCGCTTTCACCTTGAAAAGAAGCATCATAAGTCAAGGCAATAAACCCTTTTTTGGCAAGTTTTCCAGCA
The DNA here is from genome assembly GCF_056824315.1 of Flavobacterium sp. B167r. Lineage (NCBI taxonomy): Bacteria > Pseudomonadati > Bacteroidota > Flavobacteriia > Flavobacteriales > Flavobacteriaceae > Flavobacterium > Flavobacterium sp. B167r. The sequence goes on along the minus strand of NZ_CP124859.1, from coordinate 4,187,857 downwards.
TACAAACCTGCGGTTTGTTCTTTTACGCTCCCTCCCGGGTGAACACAAACGATAGCTGGATATTTTTGTGTTTCATCAAAATTGTCAGGTAAATGAAGATTGGCTGCTGTATCCCAATTTCTATTTTTGAATTTTACTTTTTGCATTGTTTACTTTTTTAAATTTCTACAATGCAAAATTCGTCTTCTTTTAAAAAATAAATGTTTCAATATCAAGGTTGTTTGTAACCAAATCAGGGTTGAGATTTGGTATCGTTTGGTTGTTTGTCTGAATGTCGGGTGTGTGTAGCTTGTCTAGTCCTGATAAAGGTTTATTATTTTTAGACGAGTAATAAAACAGTTTTTAGCCTCAGTTGAGCCACAATTAATATCGAAGATGAGATAGCGCATAAAAAAATGGCATCAATTGTCTTCAATTGTCTTCAATTGGCGCCTTTTGGCTTTGGTGACCTCGACGGGACAAATTTCTATACATTTTATAGAAGATGTGAAAAGATTAGCTTAGTACTATATATAAGGTCTGTCTTTGATTGGCTTAAAGAATTTGATTTTATGTCCTGTTGGGGATTGAGGAGAAATTTATGCAGCTTTATATATGATATAGCCATAAAATGTAATCAGATATTTTATATTCACATAAAGTCCATTAATAAATAGAGTTAACTTTTTGTGAAATAAAAGCATTAGGTAAGTAATTTAATTTCTGCAATATTATCTTTCTTGAAAAATTTTCTTCTTATGGTTTAATCCCCAATCTTTCATAGCGTAGATAATAGGGGTCAAGGTATCTGCATAGGGTTCTAAGCAATACGATATTTTGACAGGATAATCGTTCGTTATAATCCGTTTGATCAGCTGGTGCTGTTCAAGTTCCTTAAGTTCTTTTGAAAGTACTTTTGGAGTTAATCCTGGAATGCTCTCTTGAATTTCAGTAAATCGGCTGTTTCCTACACCTACAGAAATAATGATGGATAATTTCCATTTTCCATTAATTACTTCAAGTGTGTCCCGTACTGGCTTAACGGTATTTAGGCACTCACAATAAGGTTTCTTTTTCGGCATGATAAATTATTTATTTAGCTTTCCTTTAGGAAAGAGCTATACAAAGGAAAGTGATTTTGTTTAATTTTGCAATATAATTAATCAAAATATTCAATTTATGAATGCTGTAGGAAAAATGCTTATTGGACTTCATCTTGGAAATGGATACGGATCTCAATCGGGGGCTTGGCGTATGCCGGGAGTTGATCCCGAAAGCTATACGAGTTTTGATATTCGTGTAAAGCAGGCTCAGGCTGCAGAGCGTGGAAAATTTCAATTTATATTTTTGCCGGATGGTCCCGGTGCAGTTATGACAGATATTGAAACTGAATCTCCCGTTTTCAATCTTGATGTGATGATGACCCTCGCCGCAGTGGCCAGAGAAACTCAATATATTGGATTGGTCGCTACCGGATCAACCACTTTTAATGAACCCTTTAATCTAGCCAGACAATTTAAGGCTTTGGACATTATGAGCCATGGCAGGGCCGGATGGAATGCAATTACATCAAGCGGAGAAGATGTTGCAGCCAATTACGGAAAAAGAATTCCGTCGAGCCAAGATCGTTATGGACGTGCTCATGAGGCTGTCCAACTCATTCAATCACTTTGGGGGAGCTGGGGAAAAGATGCTTGGATACACGACCAGAAGAGTGGTCAGTTTGCAAAGAAAGATCAGATTCTTCCAATCAACTTACAAGGTAAATACGTCGGTTCAAGAGGACCTCTATACATTCCGCCATCAGAGCAGGGACAGCCAATCATATTTCACGCAGGTGGCAGTCCCAACGCACATCAGTTGGCAGGACGCTTTGCTAATGTGGTAATAGGTGCAGCATTTACAATTGAAGATGCAAGAGCGCAACGCAATGCATTTAGAGCGGCAGCAAAAAGTTACGGTCGTGATCCGGATGAAATCAAATACATTGCCGGACTGATGACCACCATTGCCAAGGACAAACGCACGGCGCTCGATCGCCGAATACAGTTAGGAGGCAGTTCACTTATACAAAAATTTGAGTACCTGCAAAAAATGCTGGGTATTCCACTTGATCTTTCCTTAATAAATGAACCAATTTCAGAATTGCAGCTGGAAAATGCCCGTCCATCTCCTTATGATCCTCGTTCTTCCAATGCATTGAAAATTGCTAGGCAAGGCTGGTCCGTTCTTGATATTCTTGCTCACGGCGTGATAGATTACCATCCTGTAATTGCAGGGCCGGGCGTAGAAGCGGCAGATCATATGCAGGCTTGGTATGAAGCCGGTGCTGCGGATGGGTTTTGGATTTCACCTGATGTTAATTCGGATGGAATTGATGCCTTTGTTGATCAGGTTGTTCCGCTGCTGCAGGAGCGAGGGCTTTTCCACAAAGAGTATGAAAGCAAAACTTTGCGCGGACACCTTGGAGTTCCGGATCAGTATGGAATTGATCCAAGGGTTTAAATTGAAAATTATAACAAATGAAACTTATATAATATGAAAATAGGAATAATAGGTACCGGAGCAATAGGCGGTACGATCGCAAAAAAAATGGCACAAGCCGGTCATGAAGTGAAAGTGAATAATACAGATCAGGCTGATAAATTGCAGACCCGTGCTGAGGAGTTAGGTGTTCAAGCTGCAACACTAAAGAATGTTGTAAAAGATGTAGATGTCATTATTTTATCACTGCCTACTATAGCAATACCAACTTTGCCCAAAGATTTGCTGGCAGGCGTTCCGGAAAATGTAATTGTGGTAGACACATCAAATTATTATCCGTTCCGTGATGCCGATATTGAAGAGATCAAAAACGGAAAAGTAGAAAGTATCTGGGTATCCGAGCAATTGGGAAGGCCTGTTGTAAAAGCTTTCAATAATTTGCTGGCAGAGACGCTGGCAAACGGCGGAAAAAACAGCGGTGCTGAAGACAGAATAGCAATGGCTGTAGCGGGTGATGATCCGCAGGCTAAAAAAGTAATTGCCGCATTAGTTAATGATGCCGGTTACGATGCAGTTGACTCGGGCAGACTTTCTGAATCTTGGAGACATCAGCCTGGAACTCCTGCTTACTGCACTGAACTTAATGAAGAAGAATTAAAACAGGCATTATCTGATGGTGTAAAAGAAGCAGCACCGTCATTAAGAGATAAGGCCATAGCTGATCTTTCTGCTCTGCCTTCCTATCCATCACATCCGGAGGTAGTAGAATACAACAGAGGATTGTTTCAAAAAAATCCTAAGTCAAAATAATTTATAATGACTGAACTGCAAAATCCCTCTCACTAAATGAAATGGGATTTTGTTTTTTTTAGATTCATCTTTGAAACAGTGAACCAGAGCCATTACAATTTCGTTAAAATGTTTCATTATTGCCTACTTTTGTATCATAACCGTCTGTACTATCTGTGCGAACTTTGTCCATATCAAAATATTAAAAATTAATATCATGGCAAAAACAATTTTTATAACAGGTGCATCGCGTGGATTCGGAAGAATTTGGGCAGAGGCATTTTTAAAACGCGGCGATAATGTAGTTGCGGCTGTTCGCAATCCTGAAACACTAACCAAGCTTAATAAAGAATTTTCATCATCTCTTTTAGTGCTAAAACTTGATGTTACTGATCGAAACGAAAGTTTTGAGGCAATTGAAACTGCAAAAAAGCACTTTGGCAGTATCGACGTGTTAATAAACAATGCCGGTTTTGGACATATAGGGGCGGTAGAGGAATTAAAAGAGCAGGATGTAAGAGCCCAGTTTGAAACCAATGTACTGGGATCATTATGGACTATTCAGGCAGTTCTGCCTATCATGCGCCAGCAAAAATCAGGACATATCATTCAGCTTTCAAGTGCGCTGGGTTTGAATACAGTATCACTAATGGGGCTGTATAGTGCAGCTAAATTTGCTGTTGAAGGCCTTACTGAAACACTCGCGGGTGAAGTAAGCGGATTTGGTATTAAAGTTACCATAGTAGAACCAGGTGGTTTTTCTACAGATTTCTTCGGGACCACTTCCCTTGCACTCAGCGAATCAATACAAGCTTACGACAATGTGCGGAAAGATTTTTATCAGCATGCTGGCGAGCAGGATTCAGGTAACCCTGCAGCCACTGCCAAAGCTCTTGTCAAGCTCGTTTATTCTGAAAATCCGCCACTCAGATTACTGTTGGGTAAAACTGCTTTTCCCTGGGTGCAGCACACTTATGCAGAAAGACTGAAAACATGGGAATCATGGCAGGATGTGTCGGTGGCAGCACATGGTTAGTGGAAGTTTAAATTAACAGAATCTAAATTTACCGGATCTGTTTTTACAATTAAGAACAATGATACATTTCAAAAAAATCAGCGATCTGCATGAAGCGCTCGATATCAAACCTCCCCAGAACCCGCTCTTTAGTGTCGCATATGGTGAACGGGACACCTGCAGTGGTAATAATATTCTGGAATTTTCATCTGAATTTTATATTATAGGATTTAAAAAATTGAAATCTGGAAGCATGCAGTATGGCAAAACAAAATATGACCATGATCGCGGCTCCATGTCGTTTACAAAACCCCAGCAGAAAGTAGTCTTTAAAAATGTGGAATTAGAGGAAAAGGGATTTCTAATTATGATTCATGAAGACTTTTTACCGGGAACAGTCCTTTACAACGAAATCAGGAAATATAGTTATTTTGATTACGAGGTTAATGAGGCTTTGCATCTTTCACCTGCAGAGGAGGATATCATTTGGAATCTGTATTTTAATATTGAAAAAGAGTACAACAATAATACCGACGAACTCAGCAAAGCCATTATTGTAAGTCATCTGGATTCCATGCTTAAATATTCACAGCGCTTTTATAAAAGACAGTTTATAAACCGTACAGAGCTCACTGGTTCTACTGTCACAAAGTTTAACGCTTTGCTTGCTGCTAATTTTGAAGAAAGAAAAACAAAAAATATTGGATTGCCAACGGTATCTCTCATGGCAGAAAAGCTGAATATATCTTCCCGTTATTTAACTGATTTGCTCAAACAGGAAACAGGAAAGACTGCCCTGGAGCTTATTCATCTTTTTCTAATCGGCGAGGCAAAAAACTTACTGACCGAAGGCGAACTGAATATAACTGAAATTTCTCACCTGCTTGGTTTCGAAAATACGACTTATTTTTCACGCCTTTTTAAAAAAGAAGTAGGGAGCACGCCAAATGAATTCAGGTCAAACATATTAAATTAAAAGTGGTAAACATCATAAAAAAAAGTAAGAGATATACTGAATAAAGAATTAATTAAAAACATAAAAGTTTAAATCAATAAAATGTCAAACAATCAAAATAAAATAGCATTAGTAACAGGCGCAAGCCGTGGACTTGGAAAAGATTCGGCTTTACAGCTGGCGAAAAAAGGATTTGATATCATCCTTACCTATCAGACCAAAAAAGAATTTGCGGACCAGGTGGTAAAAGAAATTGAAACTATTGGACAAAAAGCGTTTTCATTGCCTTTGGACATTTCTTCAACTGCCGGTTTTGACCAATTTGTAACTGAAGTAAAAGAGGTTTTAGATGCTCAATTTTCTTCTGCAAAATTAGATGCGCTGGTAAACAATGCGGGTATCGGGATTAACCAAAGTTTTGAAACAACAACAGAAGAAATTTTGGATGCAATGACAAATATCCATTTCAAAGGGCCTTATTTCTTAACTCAAAAACTATTACCATTACTGAATGACGGCAGCAGCATCGTAAATACGTCTTCCGGTCTGGCAAGATTTTCTTTTGCTGGTTATTCCGTTTATGGTGCCATGAAAGCGGCAGTCGATTCATTATCAAGATACCAGGCTTTGGAATTGGGAAGCAGAAAAATAAGAGTCAATTCCGTAGCTCCAGGGGCTATTGAAACTGATTTTGGCGGGGGTGTTGTACGTGATATTTCAGATTTGAATAAACATCTGGCTTCTGAAACTGCTTTAGCAAGAGTCGGTTTGCCCGATGATATTGGAAGTGTGGTAGCCTTTCTTTGTTCTGATGATTCCAAATGGATTAATGCGCAGCGAATTGAGGTTTCTGGGGGATATAGAATATAATAGACCTTCACATCAAAAAAGCTATTTGGCTGGTTTAGATTGGTTTTTTATGCGTTAGTTTTATCAATCCAAAGGCTTTTGTTTTGATCAACAAAAACGAGTTAAGTTATTTATAGGGTAATTAAAAATGGCGCCAATTGTCTTTAATTGGCGCCTTTTGGCTGTGGTAAGCTCAAATGGACAAATTTCTATAAATTTTATGGAAGATTGGAAGAGATTGTTATACTAAATCTATTGCCTGTTTTCATTGGTTTTATGAATTTGAATTTGATTTCCCTTTGGCGATCGAATGAAAATGATACATCAAAAAAACAAAATCTTACCTCTTTTTATTAAAACCGTCTTAGCTTTTTGTGGCAGAAAAGAAATCCGCTCGATGTTTAATTTTCTATATATTCACTACAATTTTTCCAAATTGCTGATTGGATTCCAGATAGTTATGAGAAGCAACGATGTCATTAATATTAAAAACTTTATCGATAACAGGTTTGAGTTTTTCTTCGGCTAACCCTTTGTCAATAAAAGTTATGGCTTGTATTAAAACTTCCATATTACCCATCACTTCAATAGCTGAATAGCCTCTAATAGTTGGGGTTTTCATCAAAACATCAAATGCTGGAAAACTGGCAGGTTCGTGACTCAATGCACCATAAACAAATACTTTTCCATTTTCTGCAACAGAACTTAAAAGGTTGCTGAATTTAGCACCGACAACAGGGTCTAAAATTAAATGCGCACCTGCATTTTCTGTGATTTTTAAAACTTCAGCTGCAATATCTTGCTCAGCTGTTACGATTACGTGAGCTGCACCCGCTTTTAATAAAGCTTCTTTTTTCTTTGCCGAAGTAGTTAAAGCAATTGCAATTCCTCCAACATAATTAGTCATTTGAATGGCTGCCAATCCTGCACTACTCGAAGCAGCATTAATTACCACAAATTGTCCCGCTTTTAATTGTCCCGAATGTACCACCATACCATACATTGTTAAATAACTTGTCCAAACGGATGCTGCTTCATCAAAAGACAAATTCGATGGATATTTGTGTATTGCATAGGATGGCATAGTAATATATTGGCCATAAGAAGCATAGTTGTGTAAAGAAAAACCCGGAACAACATTCACTAAATCACCAACTGCCAAATGCGAAACTTCTGAACCAACTGCTTCGATAATTCCTGCGGCTTCATAGCCTAATTGAGCTGGAAATATAGGATTCTCGATATACATTCCCTGACGGTACATTGCATCGGCTCTGTTAATTCCGATTGATTTAACCTGAATTCTTACTTCTTGAGCTTCAGGATAAGACACTTCTACCTGTTCAACTTTCAATACTTCTGGACTTCCAGCTTCGTGAAAAACTACTGTTTTAGACATTTTTGATAAATCACTCATTGTTTTATTTTTTATAATTTTTTAATTGATTTTGATAAGGCAAAGTTGCATCAAAGGCAAGCCTTGCAACAATGAGATATGATAAAAAAAACCGTTGACATTTGTCAACGGTTTTTATAATTTAAAACTGTCTTGTCCTGAAATAGCGATACACAAAAAGTATCATTATGGAAAAAGATCAAGAATTGCGATATATTAAGCGCACCCAGAAAGATTACAGTATGTCTTTTAAACTTCAAATTGTTCAAGAAATAGAACAAGGAAGAACCTCAATTACTCAAGTTAAAAAAGATTATGCTATTCAATCCCGTTCAACAATTGTTCAGTGGCTGCGAAAATTTGGTAACTTTGATTGGGACAATCAAACACCTTCTATTATGCAAAAATCTCCTGAACAGAAAATAATGGAACTTGAAGCCAAAGTGAAGTTATTAGAAAAACAAAAAGCATTTTTAGAACAGCAGGCTTTCGTCGCTGATAAAAAAGCTATTATTTTCGATATGATGATTGATATAGCAGAAAAAGAATATCAAATTGACATTCGAAAAAACTCACCACCCGAACAATCGACCATTTTAAAAAAGAACACCAACAAACAATAATGTTTGCCTGTACTTTGTTCGGGATTGACCGGCAGGTTTATTATCGTCGAGTAAAAAAAAGTAACTCCAGGAAGCTTTTGGCTTCAGAAGTTGTTAATATGGTTTTGAAAATTAGAAATACAATGCCTCGAATTGGAGCAAGAAAACTGTATTACCTTTTAAAAAGCGAGTTGAATCAACTTAAAATAGGCCGAGATAAATTTATAGATATACTTAGAGCAAATCATTTACTGATAATGCCAAAACGTTCTTATCATATAACAACAAACTCTCATCATAGATTTAGAAAACATCAAAATCAAATATTAGAGCTACAGATCTGCAGGCCGGAGCAAGTCTGGGTATCAGACATAACCTATATTGGAAAAAAAGAGAATCCATGTTATTTAAGTCTAATAACTGATGCTTACTCTAAACGAATAATGGGTTTTAATGTCGCAGATAATATGAATGCTCATAGTAGTTTAACAGCTTTAAAAAATGCAATAAAAAAACGCAGAGATAGAGGCAAAACATTAATACATCATTCAGATAGAGGAATACAATATTGTTCTGATCAATATCAAAAACTATTACATAAAAACAATATAAAATGCAGTATGACAGAAAATTCCGATCCCTATGAGAATGCAGTAGCTGAGAGAATAAATGGAATTTTAAAACAAGAATTTAATATTGACAAGTTTAATCTAAAACTTGATGTAATAAAGGTTTTAGTAAAAAATGCAATTGACATTTATAATAACAAAAGACCACATTATTCCAATTATATGCTCACTCCAAGTCAAATGCATCAACAAAGTGTAGTAAAGATGAGAACTTATAAAAGAAAAACACCCGCAATAAAAAATATTACAGGTGTTTAATTAAATATATTTGTCTAATAATCTGTATCGATTATTTAGGACTAGTCAAACTTAAAAGAGAGTTTATTTTGTTCCTTGTTTTCTAATCCGGCTCAAGGTTTCTTTGGTAATACCTAAATAAGAAGCGATAAGATGCTGTGGAAACCGCTGAACAAACTGTTGATGATGAGCTGCAAATTCTTCATAGCGTTTTTCGGCAGCATTACTGATGGTAGAACTTAATCGGCGTTGGCTCGCGATGGCATTTCTTTCATCCATTAAACGTATCATTTGCACCAATGTAGGTATTTTGTCCATCAAATCCAGCATTTCTGCTCTTGTAATAATGAGAAGTTCGGTATCTTCCCAAGCATCAATATTGTATTTTGAAGGAGTGAGCATCGTTGAACTTTCACGATCGTTTGCCCAATAGTTTTCAATGAATAAATGTACAATATGTTCTGCACCTTTATCATCAACACTGTATTGGCGCATAGCTCCTTTCACAATAAAACCAGCATATTTACATACATCACCTTCCTGTAAAAAGTATTGTTTTTTTCGTAGCTTTTTAGGTTGAAAAGTAGCAATAATTAAGGCTTGCTCTTCATCTGCAAGCGGCAAATTCGAATATTGGCTGATATAGGCTATTAATTTTTCGTGCATTCGTTTGATGATTCATTAAAACAATGCAAGGTATAAAAAAGACTTTATTTCAAAGCATCATTTACAGTCTGGCTGTCTACAAATTGTTCAAAACTGATAATCTTACTGTCTTTCAATTTCCAAACGTGTGCTACTCTGGCTGTGAATGATTTGCCTGTAATTTTATAGATTCCTGTATAAGTTCCGTAAGCAACGACTTTATCCCCGCTGGCCAGGTAATCTTCCGGGGTAAATTTATAATCTATCCATTCACTTCCTAATCTGCTGAAAACGTTTTTGGTTATATTTTCTAATCCAATATAAGTTCCTGCATATGGAAAGCCTTTGGCTTCTGTCCACGAAATATCTTCGGCAGCATATTGAGCGAGATTTTGGCCATTTTCCTGTGAAGTTTTTCCTTCGTAGGTGCTTTTAATTATTTCAAGATTTGTCATTGTCTTTTTATTTAAAGAACAGCCTGACAATACAAAGAGTGCTGTCAGACTGTAAAGAATACACTTTACCATTTCATTTCTCCAGTATTTACTTTTGCACCAATCTGCAAGGCAGTTTCAAAAGTAAGTGCTGGGTATTTTGTTTTCAAAGCAGTAATTAAGGCTTCTGATGTTTTATTGGTTTTCAAAGCTTCTTCGTAGAATTGAATGTAACTTTTGGTATGATTTACAGCAGCAATATCAAATGGAGAATTAGAATTAGCGTGGGCAGGTACTACAATTTCAGGTTTCAATGCCGAGATTTTATCTAAAACGGCAATCCAGTTTTTACGCGTTTCAGTAGTTTGAGCATCCGCCATCCAAAGATGGAAACTAGTTCCAAAAACATTGATTCCGCCCACAACTGCTTTGATAGAAGGAATCCATACAAAAGTCTTGTTCGGAAATTCTTCCAAACCAATGATTTCTAATTTCTGACCTTCCAATTCAATGCTGTTTCCCTTTAAAACCTGCGGCAAAACAACATTTGACGTAATTGCTTTACCTAATCGTTCGCCCCAAACGTCTAATTTTTTTTGCGCTGTAGCCTTAATTGCTTCTACAGAAGCAGGTGATGCATAAGCAACTACATCCGGGAAATATTTTTTAAATATCTCCAATCCAAAATAATAATCAGGATCTGCGTGAGAAACAAAAATTGCGGTTAATTTTTTACCGCTTGCTTTAATCTCCTGCGCTACTTTTTCGGCATCCGCCAAAGTAAATTGTGCGTCAATCAAAACCGCATCTGTCTTTCCTGAAATGATTACCGATGCTACACCAAAACTATTTTCTGATGCGTTGTAAATTTGAAGTTTTAAATCTTTAGTTTCAATTGTTTTGAAACTTTGTGCTTGTGATTCCATATTCAATAAAATTAAAATTGTTATAAATACTCTTGAGATAGTGTGTTTCATTTCTTGTGCTGGTTTAAATTAACACTGCAAAGATGAAACGAAATGAGATCTTAAAACATTAAACTAGTTTAATAAATAAAGGGAAATCTTATTTTTTGACAGCAATTTTCTTTCGAATATTACTCAGGAAAACATTGGTAATGCCCAAATAAGCAGCTATTTGTATGTTAGAAAGTCGTTGAATAAGGTGTGGGTATTTTTCTATAAATTCGATATAACGGGATTCTGCTGTTTTACTAAGGTTATCTATCATTCTTCGTTGAAGTGCAACGTGCGTTTTTTGTGTCATTACCCGAAATAGCTTTTCGATTTCAGGTAAGTTGGCATAAGCAAACTCCTTATCTTTTTTAGAAATTACAAGTACTTCGCTGTCTTCGAGAGCTTCTATAAAAAGTTGTGATGGCACTTCATTAGTAAAACTGTCAATATCAGTAATCCACCAATTTTCAATAGCAAAATAGAGTATTTGCTCAAAACCATTTTTATCAATATGATAAACCCGAAAAAGCCCTTTGGTAACAAAACCTTCAAATTTACAAATCTCACCTTCTCTGAGTAAAAAGTTTTTTTTATGGATTAACTTTTGCTCAAATAAATTACAAAATGCTTCTGTTTCATTCTCTGAAAGAGAAATATGTTGACCGATATTTTGTTTTAAAAGTGCTGTCATTTAACAAGATGCAAAAGGCTGTTTTTTTTAGTTTAGCTAAGGTACGTAAATATTTAAATAAAGTGTTGACGTTGATAAAGGGTAGTTACATTGAATTTTGCAACTTCTTTAAGCACCTGCTGCCCAAGCTGCCCGATTTCCAATTCCCTGCGCGCGGGATTATCCTTTTCGGGCTCAGTGGTTTCAAAGTTGTCGCTTTGAGCCTCATCGCTATTTTGGGTATTCCTATCCGTTTGAGACCCCTTTGGAGGGTCATTCTCTATAAGGTACTTTTCTATGTCCTTCCCCCTTATGTCTTTGGGGCCGCTTTGAGGTTCCTTATAAGGGTTCTGCGGGTCATAGGGGCTGGGTGTTTTTGGCTGCGTGTTTTGGGTCTTTGATCGGGTTTTGGGAATTACGGGGGTGTTTGTGGTAATTTTTGGTTGTATGGGAAGTTGTAATTTTATTTTTTGATTATTATATACATGGACAATGTTGAATCACTTGGTTTTTAGGTTAGATATTATTTTTTGGGCGCTTTTCCCGCTAACTCCGGGTCAATTGTATATAGTATTGTGTTTTATGTTTAAATTTTTTTTTTGGAGCTTTTTCCCGCTATACGTTCCAATCTTTTGTGCCGAACCCCGGCACAAAAGGATTTCCACTGCTATCGGGGCTAGGATCTGTTACAGATCCAATTTGTCCTTGGAGAATGTAATTTGAACCAAAATGTTCTATTTTCCAGTTTACAGGTCGAAGTTAAGATTAAGAGTTATTGTATGTTTGAATTTCTTAACTTTGCATTATGAAAGAGATAATAACAAGAGAAATTTCGCAGTTTAACAATGAACTGAAACTCCAGGGTTTTAAGGCATTTCAGATAGAGGATGATGGCGCAGAAACCAGAACCTACAGCAGAAAGGAATTTTATAAAATCTGCCTCACTACAGGGAAAAGCAGGATTCATTATTCCGATAAGACCTATGAGCAGGAAGGCACGATTCTTTTTTTCGGAAATCCGCACATTCCGTATTCGTGGGAAACCATTTCCACCACTTACGTTGGTTACACTATTTTATTTTCTGAGGAGTTTTTTAAAAACTCCGAACGTTCTGAAAGCCTGCAGCAATCTTCCTTTTTTAAAATAGGCGGGACCCCTGTTTTGAAAATCACAGAAGAACAGAGAGGCTTTCTCAATACTATTTTTCAGAAAATGATTGCCGAGCAAAAAAGTGATTATGTATTTAAAGATGAGCTGATCCGAAATTATATCAGTCTGATTATTCACGAATCCTTAAAAATGGAACCTTCTGAGAATTTCGAGCAAAACAAGAATGCTTCTTCCAGATTAGCATCTGTGTTTTTAGAACTGCTGGAAAGACAGTTTCCTATTGAAACCGCTTCGAATCCGCTCCAATTAAGAACGGCGCAGCATTATGCCCAGCATCTCAATGTGCATATTAATTACCTGAACAGGGCTGTAAAGGAAGTTACGGGAAAACCAACAACGACCCATATTACAGAGCGAATCATCACAGAAGCCAAGGCGCTTTTGCAGCATACCGACTGGAGTATTTCTGAGATCGCATATGCCTTGGGATTTGATTATCCAACCTACTTCAATAATTTCTTCAAAAAGACTACGGGAACCAATCCCACTGCGTTTCGTCTGGCTGAAGTTTGAATTTCTTAAGCTTTGGTTTGATAATCGTTACTTCCCTGCTTAAAGGCAGCCTTATCTTTGTATCTGAATATTTAATTCAAATATTATGTCAGATAAAGACCCTATTTCCGCTGCCTTATCATCTCAAAAAGATATTTTTGAGAGGCTTTTAGCCGGTGAGGCGATACTTCCAAACGATCCGCAACTAGGCAGATTAAGAGAAGAGGCATTTGCTGTCAAAGCATTGCTTAACCAGATGAATAAATCCTCAAATCAAGAGGAAATTGAACAGATACTGAGCATAATTTTAGATACAAAAGTTCAGGATGTAACCGTTTTTACACCCCTTTACATCAACTACGGAAAACACATTTCGATCGGCAAAAACGTATTTATCAATTTTGACTGTACTCTTTTGGCCTTGGGCGGTATTACCATTGAAGACGATGTTTTAATTGGCCCGAAAGTCAGCCTTATTACCGAAAACCATCCCTTAGATCCCAAGGAGAGAAAAGGACTGATTGGAAAACCTATCCACATTAAAAAAAATGCATGGATTGGTGCCAATGCCACTATTTTGCCCGGCGTTACTATTGGGGAAAATGCAGTTGTCGCGGCAGGGGCAGTAGTTTCCAAAGATGTTCCCGATAACACCATAGTTGGCGGGATTCCTGCAAAATTCATTAAAAATGTTTAACCTTAAAGCATATCGTATGAAACTGAAATCTTTTCTAAGCGTTACGGCTGTTGTTTTCGTTTTTTGTTTTTGTAATGCAGGCTGCAGCAAGGACAATGAAACGCTACCGCAAAACAATGAGAATGGAAATGAAAATACTAATACTAATTCAACAAGTAAAATGAAAATTACAATTGGTACAGCAGTTTTTACGGCGACATTGTATAACAACCCGAGCGCCGCTGCACTAAAAGCAAAGCTTCCCTTGACCATAAATATGAACGAACTGAACGGCAATGAAAAGTACTACGATCTCCCTGGTCCGCTTCCAACAAATGCTTCAGTTGGAGGCGATATAAAAGCGGGTGATTTAATGCTTTACGGCGACAATGTGCTGGTGCTTTTTTATAAAAGTTTCAGCACTTCCTATAGTTATACAAAACTCGGATACATTGACAATCCTGCGGGACTGGCCGATGCATTGGGTAATGGAAACGTAGTGGTTAAATTTGAAAACAATTAAAACAGGATCATTATGAAAAGTAATTTAAAAATAGCAGTGACACTTATAATTTGCAGCAGTCTGCTGGGCAGTTTTTTTCATGAGAAGATAGAAATCCCTCAGATGCCACCATGCCGGACAGCGGTCTGGAGGACCGTTAAAGTTTCTGATTCCTATATAGCAGCTTTTAAGGAAAACCTGCGTATCGGTGATCTTTGCCCATTCTGTCCACACGACTTCTTTCGGAGGGGGATTGTTCTCAAAATGGCGTTTTATATCTTCGTAATTCATGCTGCAAAAATAATTCAAAACACCACATCAGGCAAGGCAGGCATTGGTTTTACCGCATATTTAACACTTCATTTTCTATAGTGTTTTATCACTGTGCTGGGAACCAGATGCGTGCCGGCGCCTTAACTGCAGCATTTAATGAGTCGGCTCTGCTGTCATGCGGCTTTTTCGGTCTTCCCCGATTCTTTTTTCTTCACGGATGAGGGAAATAGGAGGGGATGTAAATACCGTTTAATTCCATCACAAAGGTCGGGCACAGCGGTTCGGGGCGCCGCACAAAATTCCCCCATAAATGCAGGGCATGCGCCTGCTTTATTGCGTTGCTTTCTGCGCTTGCTCCCTTCTGCCCGAAGGCGGTGCTAAAATTAATCTTAAATATTTAGCATCATGGAAACAGCAGAAAACAGCAATTGGAAAATCGTTTCAGAAATCGATCTGATCTATAAGACAAAAGTTAAGAATTCCGAAAGGCCGCATATTGCATCCTCCGCATATGCCTTTACGCTTTTGAAGGGCTGCTGGGACCCCGGAAAGATCGGATTTCTGGAGCAGTTCAAAGTGCTGCTGCTTAACCAGTCTAATAAAGTGCTGGGCATTTATGAAGCCTCTTCAGGAGGCATTACGGGAACCGTCGTAGATATCAGGCTGCTGTTTGCCGCTGCGCTTAAAGCAGGCGCAGTAGGACTGGTCATCGCCCACAACCATCCTTCGGGATCTCTGCTGCCTTCAAATCCAGACAGGTGCATTACCGCGAAAATTGCACAGGCAGGCGAGCTGCTCGATATCAAGCTGCTGGACCATCTGATCATTACAGAGGAAAGCTATTACTCCTTTGCGGATGAAGGCGCTTTATAGCGCCTTTTTTTATTTCATTATTCTTTCTTTCTTTCTTTCTTTTCTGATTCTCTTCAGAAAGAAGAAATAGACTAGGCAGGAAAGTGCTTACGGGGATACAGTTTTTGAGCTTTTTATAAAGCGTTAGACGGTATGAATGCCTTCATGCCCTGATATATTTTAATCTGCCGCTGCGATTCGGATAGGCTTCTGGCGCTGACCTTAAAAAGCTGTAATTTTTGGATCATATGCTGTAAGGGTCTGATGGGCTGCATTGCGTAATTTTGCGTTATGCTGGTACGGTAAAACTTATAGTCAGTCAGAAAAAAAAACAGGGAACCGGCGGGGTTCGTCTGAAGGTTCTGTACAATGATTTAGTTAGTTACCGCATACCTTTTCAGGCACCCGCCGGCTGCCACGAAGCTCCTTAGTCTTAAGGGGCTTTTTTGTTTGGATTAGCTGGGGCTGGATTTAAATTCGCCTTTTATGCGGCAGTTTTTTCCACCCCTGTAAAAAAAGAATGATTATAGCCTGGTTGAATAAGAGAGAGCCATAAATGGCAAAGCCGCCAGCATGGGAGCGCCAGCGGCTTTTTCTGTTCTTCTACTGCTTCTTGCCCGCTCCCAATTCAGAGAGCTTCTGGTTCAGTTCGGTAAGTCCGGCGCGCTGCAGGCACTCCTCGGAGAGCTGTTTGAGCTCTTGGGCATTTTCCTTTGAAGTGCTCTGGAGCAGCGCCGAAAGGCTGCCGCCATTTTCCGCAATGCCGCGCCCAATCGCATGATGCAGCAGCAGCACATTTTTTCGCGAAATCTTCAGATCCATTCTCACCATCTCATTCATTCCAGGGCTGCTCATAATCGTATCGAACACCCTCACCGCATCATTTTCCGTCAGCATAATTCCCGCGTTTTAAATTACTAATTGATTCTTTCAAAGATACGATGAGGGGCTGAAAACACCCCGTTCAAAATATGGCGGGGATAGGCGGCATCCATCCTGCTTTTCTACATTAGCTGAAGAATCGCTGCAGGAAGCTTCTTAATGCTGTATGGTTTTAAGGGTTCAAGCGGACTGCCCCGTTCCTGCAGTCGGCCAGATGTCCGTTTGTTTAACAAACGCATCCGGCTGCCTTATGCTCGGAACTCGCGGCAGTGATTCTGAAAGATAAGTTTGGAAAGATTTAAGTTTAAAAAATGAAAAGGAGAGACGATGGAGAAAGAGAATTTAAACAGAAACCGCATTGCCGCGGTGCGCTTTACCGCTGAAGAATATGGCAGACTAGTGAAAAGGCTTAAGGGGACCGACTGCCGGCGGATGAGCGAATATCTAAGAAAATGCGTACTGGATAAACCCATTACCGCCAAGTGCCGCAATGCATCCCTGGATGAGATGATGCTGGAAATCATCCGCCTGCGCAAAGAGCTTAACACCCTTGCAAACAACTTTAACCAGGCGGTTAAAAAGCTCCATACCCTCAGGCAGATTCCGGAGTTCAGGGACTGGATCATGCAGAGTGAAGCCCAGCGTGCAGCCCTGCTGGAAAAGGTGGAAGAAATCCAGAAGGTCATGGAAAAAACAGCAGGGAAATGGTTGCAGTCATAAACACGGGGCATTCGGTGCGCAGCGTTTTCAATTACAATGAAAACAAGGTCAGCGAAGGGGCGGCGGAGTGCATCGGAGAGGGCAATTATCCGATGGATGTTTCGCGCATGAATCCTGCAATGAAATTGGGCAGGCTGCTGCATCAGAATGCCCTTAACGGGAATGTGAAAAGAGGCAGCGTGCACATCTCCTTAAACTTTCACCCGTCCGAAAATTATTCCCCGGAAAGGCTCATGGAAATCGCCCATGCCTATATGGAGAAAATAGGTTTTGCAGAGCAGCCTTATCTGGCCTACCGGCATCACGATGCAGGGCACCCGCACATTCATCTGGTGTCGATAAAAGTGAGGCCAGACGGCTCGAGGATCGACATGCAGAACATCGGGAGAAACCAGTCGGAAAAGGCAAGGAAAGAGATTGAGAAAGGCTTCGGACTGGTGCGGGCCGGGGATGCAAAAAGGGAGCTGTTTTCTTCCCTGAAGCCGGTGCCCGCCGCTAAAGCGCAGTATGGGAAAATGGAGTCTAAAAAAGCCATTTCAGCTGTGCTGCATTCGGTGCTGCCATCCTATAAATACACATCGCTGGCGGAGCTCAACGCTGTGCTGCAGCTTTACAATGTTAAAGCGGACAGAGGAAGCGAAAACTCGCGCGTATTCACCTCGGGAGGCCTGCTGTACCGCATAGTGGACCAGAGCGGAAAACCGATAGGTGTTCCCATCAAGGCAAGCGATTTTCCGATGCGTCCGACACTGGCTTTTCTGGAAAGAAAATTTGCTGTGAACAATGCCGAAAGGGCCTTTGAAAAAAAGAGGATCCGCAGTGCTGTGGACAGTGCTTTTTTCGGAAGGAATCTGACTTTGGACAGGCTGGTTCTGCTGCTCGAAAAGGAAGGAATCAATGCCGTGCTGCGAAAGAGCGATGCAGGTATGGCGTATGGTGTGACCTATGTGGATCATGTGACCAGATGCGTGTTTAACGGCAGCGCGCTGGGAAGAAATTACAGCGCCAAAGCGGTATTGGAACGCTGTGGGAAAGCAGCAGAGAAACAGCAGCCGGCATCGCCTGAAGAGGCCCTTCAGAAGCGTATGGCTGGCGGCGGCCATCAGTCCTCAGAAGAGGCATCTGAAGGCATGTATGCCAAAGTGCTGGACGGGCTTATGAAACCCGAATGGCAGGGCGATTATGCCGGCGAAAAGTTTAAGGGAAGGAGGAAAAAGAGAAAAAGAAAAGGACGTTCGGATCTGAACTGATCCAGATTATTAACAGGGAAAAACTACAGCTATGCAGACAGGAGAAAATGAACAGGCACTGAGAAAAATACTCGATATGACAAGACTGATGGGCATCATGGCGCTGATGCTGCATTTTTATTATTGCTGCTATAGGGCATTCCGTTTTTGGGAGCTTACGGGGGCTTTTGGGGATAAAATTTTAGCCGCGGTTTACAGGACGGGACTGTTTGAAAGTTTTCATATGTCCAAGATTTTAGCGCTTGGACTTCTGCTGATTTCGCTGTTGGGAGCAAAGGGGAGAAAGGAGGAGAAGCTGCGGCTTAAAACGGCGCTTTATTATATGGCTTCAGGGCTGGCGGCCTATTTTCTGAGCGGCCTGCTGCTGCATTGCGGAGGAGCGGCTTCAGCATATGCCATGCTGTATATGGCGGTTACGGTTTTGGGATTTCTGCTGGTGCTTTCGGGCGGCACGCTGCTTTCCAGAATTATTAGAAACAGACTGGCCGCCGCCGATATATTCAACAGCGAAAACGAGACCTTCCCACAGGAAGAGCGGCTGCTGGAAAATGAATACTCCATCAACCTGCCAGCGAGATATTATCTCAAGGATAAGCTGCGCAGCAGCTGGATCAACATCATCAATCCCTTCCGCGGACTGCTGGTTTTAGGCAGCCCGGGTTCCGGCAAATCCTACTTTGTGATACGCCACGTCATCACCCAGCATATTGCCAAGGGGTTCAGCATGTTTGTGTATGATTTCAAGTACGATGACCTTTCCAAAATTGTCTACAATACCTTTGAAAAATGCAAGCATGCGTATGAGGTGATGCCGAAATGCTACTTCATTAATTTTGACAGCATCATGCACCGATGCAATCCTTTGGATCCCCAGAGCATGGAGGACATCACCGATGCTTCGGAATCGGCGCGGACGATCCTGATGGGGCTCAACCGCGAGTGGATCAGAAAGCAGGGGGACTTTTTTGTGGAGTCTCCGATCAACTTTCTGTCGGCGGTGATCTGGTATCTCAGAAGGTATAAAGAAGGGGAATTCTGCACCCTGCCGCATGTCATTGAGCTCATGCAGGCAGACTACGACAGCCTCTTCACCCTGCTGCGCACCGACAGGGAAATCGAGGTGCTCATCAACCCTTTTGTCAATGCCTATCTCAATGATGCCATGGAGCAGCTCGAAGGGCAGATTGCCTCGGCAAAAATAGCCATGGCAAGGCTGTCTTCTCCCCAGCTCTATTATGTGCTGTCGGGAAATGATTTTACGCTTGACATCAATAATCCTTTGGAACCCAAGATAGTCTGCATGGGAAACAATCCGCAGAAGATGCAGATTTACGGAGCCGTATTGTCGCTGTATGTGAACCGTCTGGTGAAGCTGGTCAACAAAAAGGGAAAGCTCAAATCCAGCCTCATTTTCGATGAGTTTCCGACCATCTACCTCAATAATATGGACAGCCTGATTGCGACGGCCAGAAGCAACAGGGTGAGCACCTGCCTCGGGGTTCAGGACTTCAGCCAGCTGCGCAAAGACTATGGGCGCGAGCAGGCCGATGTGATTATGAACATCACCGGAAATATCATTTCCGGACAGGTCACAGGAGATACGGCCAAGCAGCTCTCGGAACGGTTCGGCAAGATCATGCAGGATCGGGAAAGCATTTCGATTAGCAGTGCCGATACCTCCATCAGCCGTTCCAGACAGCTTGAAGCGGCCGTTCCCCCATCGAAGATCTCATCATTGAGCTCGGGGGAATTTGTCGGGTTGGCAGCCGATGATCCGCAGTGCAGAATCAAGCTTAAAATATTTCATTCTGAGATTTTAAACGATCATGAGGCGCTTCGAAAAGAGGAGGAAAGCTACAGGGAAATACCGCCTGTTAGAACGCTGGAGCATGCAATGGTCCAGCAGAACTACATGCAGATCAAACGCGATGTTCAGGATATTATCCATACCGAGATGGACAGGCTGCTCCATGATCCTGCATTGAAGCATCAGGTTGTGATGAAGCGCTGAGGTTTTTGGCCAGATGATCCGGTTGCAGATTTTCCAGGCAGCAGTCTTCCAAATAATTGCTTCCGGAGCCGCAAAGCATGCATGCTATTGGCTTGCGGCGGCGCGGTATTAAGTTTAGCTTGAAATCTTGTGAAGAAATTTAAATAGAATTCCAGCGCAGATGGAGAACTGCTTATTTTTTTGCTTAAAATAAGCTTTGTTTTAAAATAATTTCTAAATTTAGCCTTCTGTTTTCGGCCCTATGCTTTTCGGATGGGCCAGCACAGCGCTGCCATCCTTTAGCGTATCATTTTGCTTTACCTATTTTATATTACTGCAATTTAAAAAAAAACATGGATTTTAAAAAACTGGCGCCAGAGCAGAAACAGGCTTATTTGGCAGATATAGAAAGAGCTCTAACTTCGAAAAGGCTTTATTTGAAAAGCAATTTTTCTCTCCCTGATCTTGCGGAAGAAACGGGAATAAAGCTCCACAATCTTTCCTATCTGATTAATTCGGAAATGGGGCTCAGTTTCAGCGATTATATGCATTTATGGAGAATCAGGCATTTCAAAGAAAGGTTAAACGATTCTGAGTGGAAAGACTTAACGCTCGAAAAAATGACAGCGGCCTGCGGATTTAAATCCAGAGCCACCTGCTACAGGGCGTTTATAAAACTTGCGGGACAGACGCCTTCGGAATATTTAAAACTGGCCAGAGGAAATCCAATGTAGAGCAGTAGTTCTTTTATGCGGCTAAAGGCGGATTTGGGGGCTGGCAAATGAAATTCCATTATTGATGAAGAAACCCAGAGCCTTTGGTCTTTTAGCTTATGGTCTGGCTTGCACTCCATAAGAGTCCTCTACTAGGATCTGCTATATTTTCATCGGGCATGCAATCACGTCTAGACTGTCTATCGTACAGGAAGCTGCAAGCAGCCCTGCCAGAAAGATAAAGCGGTCTTCCGATATGGAAGAGGGGACCGCTTTTTTATACCAATTTCAAAATAAATAAATAATAAATAATTGATGGACGCAGTACCGCAAAAAACATTTTACAAAAAGATTATGGTTGTCGATGACAATCCAACAGACCGATTTATTGCAAAAAAAATGGTTGAAAAATGCAGCTTTGCCCAAGAAGTAATTTTGAGTCAAACTGCTTTTGAGGCATTAGAGTATCTCAGGTCGCTGAAAGATGAGCCCGATTCCTTGCCGGAATTTATTTTTCTGGACATCAACATGCCGGGCATGGACGGGTATGGGTTTCTGGAGCAGTATGGCACGTTTCCCGACGATGCTAAAGCAAAAAGCAAAATTCTGATGCTCACAACTTCTCTGCATCCCGATGACATTGAGCGGGCCCAAGGCAATCCTCTTGTCAGCGGGTTTATAAACAAGCCTATCAGCAGAGATAAGCTGGAGATGATTCGCAGTGATTTTCCTCTTGCAGATTAGGGAGCGCTTTGCTTGTAGTCGGGCTGTCTATAGGGCTGAAGAGGTAGTCTTAGCTTAAGGCATTTGCAAAAAAGAAGCCGCATGTGTTTTTACTGGCCTGACTGCAGATTTTGTGTAAATTTTATGGAAGATCTGAAGTGATGGGTATACTATTGGCAGTGCCTGCCTTTTAATGCCGTAAAGTTGGTTTGGTTGTCTAGGCTGGGGATTGAAGTATAATTGCCTTAAAAGTGGCATGTATTATTTACGCAGCATATATTCAGATAATTTGCAAATCATAATAGCCAGCCTTAAAATTTTATGGAAAGAAAGGTATCAGTTCCAATTAGCCTGTGGAATGGATTTTGACGCCAAGCTAATAATGCTTTCAATGGAGATGGCAGCTGTATAGAGCCACATGATTTTGCATAAAAAAGCATTAATACAGTCTCTTTAGCAGTTCTTATTTATTTTCAGCAATTCGGTTGGCGGATAGCCGAATTGTTTTTTGAAGGCAAATGAAAAATGCGATAAATTCTCAAATCCGGTCTCGCAATAGACCTCAGCAGGTTTTTTATTTTTTTCGGCAAGCTGGTAATACGCCAGCTCCAATCTTTTTTTGGTCAGCCAGCGCTGCGGCGTACTATTGAAGGCCTTATTGAAATCCCGCTTAAAGGTTGTAAGGCTCCGGCCTGCCAAATAGGCAAACTTTTCCAATGGCATGTTAAACATAAAGTTCTTCTCCATAAATGCGGCCAGATCAATCTTATGGGGTTCTTCGAAAAATTAATACTGTTTTTTTAATGGCGCAGTTTAGGTTATGCTTAAAACAGATCAATTAACTCTTTTCCTTATATATGTCTCTTTAATGGTTAAATCATCATGCAATTTATTGGATGTGCAAAAGTAAACCCAGACGCTCTCAGAGACTTTTAAATTTGATTAAAAATGTTTCAGTTTTGTCTAATTGGAGCTTTTTTGGAAAGATATAAAAATGGTTGGAGCCTATAAGCCGGCGGCGATGTTTTGCGATAGTATAGCGCATGGCTGCAGGGCAATAGCAATTGCGGGCGCATAAAGCGCTTATTTTCGGAGCCACCGTTAAAAGAGTTCTGCAAGTATGGGACTAAGGGGGTTTAAGGGAAATACGGACAGCTTCAGAATATTAGATCTTCTCAAGGAGAATGTGCAAGTGCTGGAGGGATAAATTAGTTAAATGCCATGCTATCAGGCTGTTTCTTGCGGTAAAAGATCTGGCAAAAAAGTTAGTTAGTTAGTTAGTTAGTTAGTTAGTTAGTTAGTTAGTTAGTTAGTTAGTTAGTTAGTTAGTTAGTTAGTTAGTTAGTTAGTTAGTTAGTTAGTTAGTTAGTTAGTTAGTTAGTTAGTTAGTTAGTTAGTTAGTTAGTTAGTTAGTTAGTTAGTTAGTTAGTTAGTTAGTTAGTTAGTTAGTTAGTTAGTTAGTTTTGATATGTTTTTCTTTCCTATCTAGATTGTTTTAATTATTCAGTTTTTTTTGATTTTGGCCGGTGAAGGGGAAGTTGGTTGGAGATGGGCGTTGATTTGAATGGGATAATTACTTAGTCGTCGTTTGATTTTGTATAATTTATTGAGATTTGCAGGAGAGGTTAGAGTCATGTTTCCGCTGTTAAGAAAAAGCTTTACAGAAATCTAGAGTTTTTTTGTTTTGGCCATATTTGTCAGCATTTCGCTGCGTTCACCAGCGGTAGGCACGCGTCAATAGGGGATGTGACCAAAATTTAATTAAGATGGAAATTGAAAAAAAAAAACATGTTTTTCCCCAGCCTTTTAGACTAAATTGGCATTTATTCTCGCTTTGGCGTTTTGTTTGAAAATAGAATCGATTCCATACTGCATATGCCATACAAAGGAATCAAATTAGATACACTTTTTTCAAAAAAAATTGCGGTCTTCAAATACCGCATTTTAAATAATATTTTTTGCAAATCTTTAAAGATTCTCAGCTGTAACAGCTCGATCAAGCCAGGCTCTCCAAAAAATTACAATTACAGCCAGTACACCGAAAGCCAGACCAATCCATGGCGTAATTGATATTCCGTAATGATTAATAAACCATCCGCCAATAGCAGTGCCTAGTGAAACACCAAGATTTCCAAACGAAGTCTGAAGACTGTTCGCGAATTCTTTTGCATCGGATGCAGCCGATACCATATGGCCGACGCCAATTAGGAAACATGGTCCATACATAATTCCCCAAAACCCCACCACAATTGATATGCTGAGCAGTGAACTACCAGTATATTGAAATGCAAATGGAAGCAGAAATGTACCTGCAAGGAAAAATAGGGTAGTCCAGAACATATATCTTCCCAGTAAACGGCCTGCCAGAAAGTTAGATATCACACCCATTATTCCAAACAAAAGCAGCATATAGCTGATCTGCTGCGCACTTAAGCCTTTTTCTTTCGAAAGATAATCGGCAAAATAACTATAGGAACAAAACCAGGCAGTTATAAGAAGCAGGTTTAAAGCAGTCCCGGCAATAAACCTGGGTCTTTTGAGTATGCTCAATTGGTTTTTAAAAGACTTCACCTCCTTGTTGGGCATAGAGGGCAGAAACTTGTAAATGATGATCAATGTTATCAAAATGAGCAAGCCCTGAATAACATAACTTAACTGCCAGGTGTAAATACTTGCAATAAATGTGGTGAATGGAATAAGTGTTACCTGTGCAAGGGCTATGCCTCCAATTATAATACTGGTTAAGCGCATCTGCATTTGAGCAGATGTGTCTTTTGTTGCAGCGGCAATTACCATTGAAAAAAATGCTGGATGCAAAATCGTGGGCAGTATTCGAAGTATCATCAGAAGCCAGAAAGGAGGGCTGAAAATGGAAAAGAAATTAGAAATCAGGAAAAATCCCAAGGCATACATCATAATTTTCTTTTTGTCAAATTTTGATACGTATAAAACCATGAAAGGTCCTGTAAGGGCAATAGTTAAAGCAAATATGCTCAAGAGATACCCTGCGGTTCCAATATTTATTTTGTAGTGGTCAGCAATCTGAGGCAAGATGCCAATTACGCCAAATTCTGTGCTTATAATTCCGATAACGCCCAGACATCCGATGTACGCTATTCTTTTATTTAAATTTGAATTCATATTAAACTGTTCGGTTTAAAAAAGGTTAAAAAATTTTATTACTTATTAATTCTGTTCGAAAGTTTCCAGTTCATTTTAATCGCAGTGGTTAAAGTTTTTAAAATGCCACAACGACACCTTCGATTTTTATATAATGTACAGTTTAGCTTGCAAGCGCAGCGAAATCTGTACTTAATTATTTTGATAACGTCAATGCATTCCAAGTATGCAATTCTTTTGTTTACATTTATTTCATATTAAACTGATCGGTTTAAAAAAGGTTAAAAAAATATTTTATTATAATTAATTTCGTTTCAAGGCGAACTATTTAGGCTTTAGCCATTAGGATTAAAGTCTCTATCATATCGTAGATATATTTCCGATTTTTATTTAATGCATAATTCTTGAACATTGCACTAGAGGAACTGGCAAAGAAATCAGCAGCCAGTTTTGTGTCTAAACCAGCTTTAATGCTCCCCTGGCGCTGCCCAAGCTTTAATGCTTCAAAATAGATGTGTTCTATCTTTTTCTCATTCGCTGCAAGCAGATGTCTGACCTCCTTGTCAGTTAATGCCAGTTCAAATGCAATTTTAACAGCCAGACATATTCTGTCTTCTTTTATGCTTTGATCTACTGCCAGCTTTAATAATGCTCTTAAAGTTTCAACTGCATCAGTCTGGCCGGGTTTTAAAATACCTTCATATTCTGATACTTTAGATTTCATATACTTATTCAGGCATTTAATAAGCAGCGCTTTTTTATCTCCATAAGTTGGATAAATACTGCTTCGATTAATTCCTAAGTGCGTCTCCAAGTCAGTGATAGAAGTCACATGATATCCCTGCGTCCAGAAAAGTTCCAGCGCAATATCCAATTTCTGTTCATAATCAAATTCCTTTGTTCTTGCCATAACGATGCAAATATAATAATAAACTGGTCAGTTTATTATTAATTGCAGATTATTTTTATTTTTTTTTCTTGGAATATCGAGAGGATTATTTTTTAATATTTTTAGGTTTAGGTGCATTTACTATTTCGTAATATTTTTTCACTAAAATTTTTAATTTTCCTTCTGAAACAATTCCCTGCTAGTGGTGCTATAAAGTTCAATATTTAATTGTTTCATTGACTCAATTTTTATATACCAGTAAACAGCAATTGTTGAAACTTCCCACTAAAATTTATTTGGAAGTTAGTTGGGGAGTTTTGAAAATTTTATAAGATCACAGAAAGCCCACTTAGCAATAATTACACATAAAAAAAATCCATTTCGTTAGAAAATGGAATTTTTTGTGACCTTGACGGTACAGAATTCGAACCACTTAATGGAAGATTTAAAGATTTTAAAAGAGGTATAACCGTTTGAATTTATATTATTCAAGTAGTGGTCAGCTATCGCGTTACTATTCATCTTGTACGAGAAGTATAGGACAAATTATAAAAAAAACTTTCAATCATTTTAAAGCTTATTATTATATATTTGATAATAAATAAGCGCTGACGTTAATCAGACATATCTACCTAATTTTGGGCTGAAAATATGCCTAATGTTTTAAGTAGTATATTCTAGTTAGCGGTCATTCTTAAGACCTAACTATTTAAAGACAACTTATGAAAAGCTTAATATTGTTTATTTTGTGTTTTAAAAGTGTGCTTTTATTTAGCCAAAACTATATGTCAACAACTTTACGAACAATTACGCTTGACAGTATTGATATAAAATTCAATTACAATGAAAAATTTGGTGGAATTGAAGCAGAAAGCTACTTTAAAAATAGCAAAAGTAAATTAAGTACAATATATTATCTAGAAGAGGACAACAAAACTTTTCATCTCATTGTAGTTCAAGAGAAAAGTAAAAATTCTGAAGATAATTGGCGTACTAATGTATTCCAATTTAATGATGGGAAAATATTTTATCAAAAGGAAAGTTATTATTCAAAAATTAATGGAATTGTTATAGAACACCAAAAAGATAATAATGAAATATATCACAAAGCTTTTAATACCGAATTTTTAAAGAAATATATTTTTGAATTGTTTGAAAAGATAAAAAACTGCCACTAACAGCTCCTAAAAACAAATTTTGGCAATTAATCACGCAATTGTAATGAAAGAAAAATCGATTTTTAAAAAAGTATTACAGCTGTCTATTATGCTGATGATTTCTTTCACCTATTCTCAAAACAATATAAAAGATACATTGATTACCAAGCGAATTAAAATAAAGTTTGGAGAACTTATCGTAACCAAAAGTATTAGGCAAGATTGGAAGTCTTCACAAATCAGAAGTTCCATTTGGTTAGCGGACGAATGTTTTGTAGAAAATGAAACGGTGTATGTTAATTTCACCATCGACTCCAATTGCTTAATTTCAAATTACAAGATCGATACGAAAGGAAAAAGCAATTGTGCCGCAGCGGGAGTTGAAGATTTCTGTAAAGAATTAATGGCAGTGATAAGACAAAAGAATGAAACAACCATTTTTGATACATGTAATACGCAGTATAGACTTCCATTCTACATTAAAACATCAGAATAAAACTGCCTATAGCAAAGTTAAGCGAGATTGGGCTTTAGTGGAATTATCGTTATTAAAGATAAGCCTGTGGAATAATCGCGAAACCTGATCTTGGAAACCATAACGAAAGTTATCACTGCTGCCATGTCTGACAGGCACTAATCGTCCGAAAGGATAGTAATCTAATCACTTTGAATCTCTTTAAATATAAGAACTTTTTATTTTTTTTATTATTTGAAAATACGATTTTAGGTTTTTTATGCATTTCAAATTCAATAAAATGAGTGGATAAATGGTAATTGAAACGCGATAAATGCAGGTCATTTTTTTAAGAAAAATATTTCTTTTTTGAAGTTTTTTTTGTGTTAAAATATTTTATATTTGGCATTAAATTAACAAAACAAATTGTATGAAAAAAATACTTTTATGTATGCTCTTAGCAACTTTCAATCTATCAGCCCAAACTGTTTTATTGGATGAAAAAATAGATAAAGAAAATTCGCCTGGATCTTTTCAATATCTACCCAAATTAAAAAAAATGGTTTTCTCTGTCGCTTCCAAATCAAAAGGGAATTCTGTTTTTACCATAGATAGCAGCAGAAAAAAAACATTTTTGTTTGAAAATGATACGAGAAGTTATCGTAATTATTCTAGAACAGAAAAAAGCTATATAACCACCGATCCTAAAGATCAGGGCTGGACTCCAGATTATAATCTTATTATAGACGGTGAACAGCAATTGATTACAAAAGATAAGTTTAAAGATGTTAACTTCATGTATTTTGGAAGTTTTAATAGAAACAATATTTATGATGCCAATGGAAGTGTGCGTGATTTTTCAGGCGCTGTAAATGATCATTATGTTTTAGGTTTTACAAATGCTGAAAATAGCTGGCGTATTAAAAGCTTGGAAAAAGAAGATGTCTATTTAGAGGTTATCGAAATTAAAAGCAATTCTAAGACAAGAGTAAAATTAGAAAAACCGGATTTTACATTAGTAAAAGGAGATCAATTTGCTAAAACTGATTTCGAACCGACTTTTGTATGTAGATTAAATAATAATGAAAACTTTGATTTGATTACCAAATCACTATCGGCAGATTCGCAGACTGTTATTTTGTACAAAACAGCCTATAATTTTGAAGGTAAAAAAATAAAAACGCAACCCTTTACAATCCACTTAAACAATAATTATTTTATTACCTCTTCAAATGGTGGAGGCCTAAAGACTGATACATCTACTCAAAGTATGCAGAGTGCCCGTTTTACAAACGACTCGTATGCTTTGGATGTTTTATCAATCAATAATTACTATGAAGATCAAGAAAACGGAGAGATGTATATTTATGGGCTTTTTAGTGATCAGGCTCCAAAACAAATAGGAGGTAAAGCTTTCCCGAAAGGATTTTACGTTTTTAAATTTGACAAAAACGGAAACAAATTGTGGGAATCTGTTAACCACATAGACAGCAAGGATTATTTTGAGAAGGTTCGCAATAGTTCTGCCTTTCAAGTAAATTTATCAAATTACAATAAAAATCTTATTTTTTCATGTTCAATTAATTCTTTTACAGAATTTACAAATGCAGCAATTATAGATAAAACATCAGGTTCTGTGCTTAAAAGCAGTTTTATAGAATATAACAATAACTTAAGTCATGGAAAATACTCCTATTTTATTAGTAATACTTATGACTGTAAGGAATTGAAAAATAAAGTATTTTCTCAGATAGGTTTCGCTGCAGTAAGTATAAATCCAAAAGTTATGGATTACCTAAAAAGTATCCCAGAAAAGGGAGATAGATTGTATTTTGAAACGCTTTATTCTGACCAGGGAATCTGGATGGTAGAAACAGATAACAAGAAATATTATAAAGTAATTTTGTTTACGGAATAAGTTTGCAGTTTAATTAACCGTATTTATGAACCGTTAAAAAAAGCAGGTTGGATAGCTTCGTTTATTTAAATGAAAGAGTATTAAATAGTTAGTTAGTTAGTTAGTTTCTTTTTTGATTGTTTTTAGTTTTTTTTGATTTGGGCCGGCGATGGGGAGGTTAGTTGGAGCGTGGTGTTGATTTGACGGGGAACATTATTTTACATTTTAATTCGCGATGATTTAATAATATAAAATTATTAGGTAATTGTTTAATAAGATGTTGGTTCGAGTCCTGTTCCGGCTACTACTTTAAAGTAAAAGCCTGAGAAATATAGATTTCTCAGGCTTTTTTGTGGTTCGAAAAATCTTGTTTCAATTACTTAAATTTTTAAACTCCTCCGGTTACAAGCAAATTTGGTTCGAGTCCCGTTAAGTTAAACCTCCAATTACAATTGATTTTTTCGTAAAGCAAAAGTCATAAATAATCAACTTAGTCACAACCTTTTCCGAATTTCAAGCATATGTACTTATGAAGAGCAATTTATTCGTCAAAAACACTTTTTTTATTGTTAATTTGATGAAATCAATTTCTTTATTTTAGAGAGAATAAAGAAATTCTGAAAAATTAAAATAAGAGATAAAAATATAAAAACACTGATTTTAAAGTAATTAATCTCAAATCAATTCAATAATTTCAAACTATGAAACAGTTGTTTGCCTTTTTTTTATTCCAATTATTAAGTTTTTTGCGCTCAACAAAAAATAAACATGGCATAAAAATTTATCTGGAACATGCAAAAACAGCAAAAAAATTCTTCTCTCTCCAACCTTTTTAGATTTTAACGCATCCATATAATAAAGAGAGCCTAAAAAACCACAATACATACCACAACATGAATAAATATTACTTCTTAGTATTATCAATTATATTGATTTCAAATTTAAGCTGTGCACAAACTCCAGATTCTTTTTCTATAATAGATCCTGTTGTAGATACTACTTTAGTAATAAATCCTAATGCTGGTTTTGAGGCTCCGCTTTATATCAAAAATAAAAACTATATTGTTTTTCAAAAGAATACCAGTGAAAGAAAAATTCTAAAAGATGCAGATGTTGAATCTTTTAGATTTCCAAGATTCAATAAATATGGTCTTTTTGCTTTAGACAAAAATGGCATTTATTATAATGGAGATTTTATAGCAATTGATACAACAGGTTTTAAAATTATTGCCGAAATCAGGAATACTGATTACCTTATTCGCCCGGATTTAGTGTGGAAAACAAAGTATAAACTTTTTAAAAACAATATCGAAATCAAGGAAGATATTGATGTCGAAAGTTTCATATCGACCGATTTTTCAACACTTTATTTTAAAGACAAAAATCATCTTTATTACAATTTAAAAAAAATAAAAAACGCTGATGTAAATTCAATTTCAGAAACTTTTAATACCGTCATCTATGATAAAAATTATATTTATATAGATGGTGAGATTGGGTTGCATAACGGGGATACTCTTCGGCCTGTAAATCATTATTTAATGAAAACTTCAACCGACGTACTAATATTAGGAGGCAGGTCAGTTGTTCCAAATATTGATGCAAAAACTATTCGACCATTGTCTAAACATTATTCTATAGATAAGAATTTTGTGTATTATGATGGCAAAAAAACGGCACTAATAGCCAAAAATCCAGAAAATATTAAAGTTTGGGATCAGGTAAACAGCCGTTATATTTCTGATGGTAAAATGGTGTATGCGGGCGCAAATTTTCCATTTACTTCAGTTGACGCTAAAACTTTTGGAATGATTCCATCTTCAGATTGGTACTTTGACAAAAATGGAATTTATGGACAAGAATGGAACGAAAAAGAAGGAAAATCTGAACTTAAAAAATTTCCTTTTGTATACACACGAAAAGTTACATCCAAAAATACTTTTCATGGTTATTATTATTTAATCTATGAAAATCAGGTTTACGATTTTTATGAGAAGAAAATGTATAAAAATCTTTCTCCAGCGCAAATCAATGCCGCAAAAAATGCTAAAACAGATATCCTCAATTCAACACAAACTAATCATTATGAATATCAATTGTATAAAGCGAATAACAAAATATACATTAATAGTAAAGAAACCACTGCAGATGCTGAAACGTTTGAAAGAATTCTGAATTATTACAAAGACAAAAATAACGTTTACATTTATTATGGCGGTCAAAAACTTATTCCCATAAAAGGTATTGATGCACAAAGCGTTAAGACATTCTGCAATTTTCTAGCCGACAAAGATTATATCTATCGGGGCATTAATAAAATAATTAAAAATAAGAATGTCGAAATATTAGCCATTATGACTGGCTACAGACTTGGTTGTGGTTCAGATACAACTCCGGCATCTGATTATTATCTTCTTAAAAATGATGAAGGATATTGGCTAGCTCTAATTTCAAATGTTGTTAAGATTAAATATTTAGGCAATGAACCCATTGAAGGGACAGGAAATATTGGCACTCTATATACTGGTCCGGCAATAATCACGCCCGGAACTATAGACGAAAACAAAATTTATAATACAGCAGAACTCGATGTATTGCCCGATTATAATGGTGGAATGGCTGCAAAAGTGAAATTTATAGATAAAAACTTTAAAGCACCAAAAGATGACGGAGAAATACTTCAGGGAAAAGTTTATTTGTCTTTTATAATAGAAAAAGACGGCACAATTACGAATCAAAAAGTATTAAGAGATTATGGTTATGGTTCCGGTCCAGAAGCTTTGAGAGTTTTGAATAAAATGCCAAAATGGATTCCAGGACAGATAAAAGGAAAAACGGTTCGATGTCTTTATTCTACTGTTTTCCTTATTCATAAATAAATTATAATCAGAGATTATTATCCCTTTTTATGCTTGAAAAATCATATTCTGTTTTTCCATTTTTTATAAAAGAAATATTTATGAAAAGAATACTATTCATTATTTTGTTTTGTTGCGCGCCACTTAATTTGTTTTCACAAACAATAACAGGATATACCTTAATTCCTGATGCTAATTTTGAAAAGTGCCTGATAGATATGGGATATGATTCTGGTAAACCTGACGGAAAAGTATTAACGACTGTAATTTCTAAAGTAAAATCACTAAATATTTCAGAAAAAAGCATTTCAGATTTAACTGGAATACAAGATTTTGAAGCATTAGATGATTTAACCTGTTTCGGAAATAAATTAACAAAACTGGACCTCAGCAAAAATACCGTCTTAACCTTTTTATCCTGTAGCAATAACAAACTAAAATCATTGAATATAACAAAAAACACTATTCTAACTCACTTGTTGTGTTATGATAATCAATTGAAAGCTTTAGATGTAACGCAAAATGCAAAATTAAATCAGTTAGATTGTTCCAACAACAAATTAGCAACTTTAGACCTGAGTAAAAACACTGTCTTACACTATTTAATGTGTTCCAAAAATCAGTTAACCTCTTTAAACTTGAATAAAAATAGCACTTTAGAGTATTTACAATGCTCTAATAATGAATTGGCTTTTCTGAATTTAAGCCAAAATTCAAATTTGATTATTTTGGAATGCAATAATAATAAATTAACCCAATTGAATTTAACTCAAAATATTAATCTAGGCTCTATACAATGTCAGGAAAATCAATTGACAGCTATAAGTTTTTCAAAAAATAATAGCCTTACTGAAATTAACTGTTCCAATAATCAATTGACTGCATTGGATCTTAGCACTAACAAAGCTTTGACTGGTTTGGAATGCAGTAAGAATCAGCTAAAAACATTGGATTTATCAAACAGTCTTTCTTTAAAAGGTTTTGATTGTTCTAAAAATCAATTAACTGATTTGAATATTAAAAATTGTCCTCTTATAAGTTATATGTTTACTGAGGAAAATCCTGATCTAAAATGTATTAGTGCAGATTTTGATGGAACACCTTATCATGTCAATGATGTTTCAGACTTTTCAAAATGCAAAATAATATGCGCAGAAATCGAACCTGGATACACGGTGATTCCAGATCTTAATTTTGAGAAAGCTCTTATTGCACTAAAATATGATTCTGGTGAACCAGACGGAAGAGTCTTTACAGCAAATATTGCCTCGATTACAGATTTGGATGTTTCCAATAGACAAATCCAAGACTTGAAAGGTTTGGAAGATTTTGTCGCTTTAAAAACATTAGATTGCTCTAGAAATAGCATTAAAAATCTAGACATTACCGAATATAAAGCTTTAACAAAACTAATTTGTACTAAAAACCTAATAACTTCCTTAATTGTAAACAAAAATAAAAATTTAACTGCGCTTTACTGTCAGGAAAATTATCTTAATACTTTAGATATTTCGGGAAATAAGGTGCTAAAAGAACTAGATTGTGAATCTAATAGTATCGATTTAGATGTTTCGAATAATAAAGCACTGACTTTATTAAATTGTCAGCGCAATCACATGACTTCTTTAGATGTTAGCCAAAATAAAGCGTTGATTACTTTGAATTGTGATTACAACAACTTAAAATCTTTGAAATTGTCTAAAAATAAATTGCTAACCAATTTAAATTGTGATGGCAATAAATTAACAACTTTAGAACTTTCAGAAAATAAAGTACTGACTACCTTATATTGTAACAATAACTTATTAACTGACTTAAGTGTTACTAAAAACACTTCATTAATCGAATTGGGCTGTCATGCGAATCAAATAACAAACCTCGATTTATCTAAAAATTTACATTTAGACTATATTGATTGTCAATCTAACGAAATAGCAAATTTAGATGTTTCTAACAATATTGCTTTGACAATTTTACGGTGTGACAATAATAAATTAACAACTTTGAATTTATCTAAAAATGTAATTTTAGATGAGTTGTTTTGCAGTAATAATCTCTTATCTGTTTTAAACACAAACCTGAACCCAAAATTGGAAAAACTTGCTTGTGCAAATAATCAATTGACAAACCTTGATACTTCTAAAAATAAAGACTTAAAAATGTTGTATTGCAATGAGAATAAATTAAAAACATTGGATATAAGTCTAAACAAAGTATTGAATAATTTTAGCTGTGTATCGAATCAACTAAACACTTTGGATGTCTCTAAAAATACAGTTTTATGGTATTTAAATTGTAGTTCAAATAAATTAACTAATTTGGATCTGAGTAAAAATACTCTTTTAATGCATTTTGAATGTAACTCTAATCTATTGAAAACTTTAGATATCACTAAAAACACAGCTTTAAAAGAATTTCGTTGCCAGCAAAATAAACTTGAAAATTTAGATCTGTCTCACAATCTGCAATTAATGAGAGTTTCATGTGAAGAAAACAAGATCAAAACTTTAGATTTATCCAAAAACACAGCATTGATTGATTTAATTTGTTCTTCGAATGAATTGATTTCTCTTAATCTCAAAAACGGAAATAATAGCACAATATCTTATGTTTCTGCTCTTAAAAATGATAACCTCAAATGCATTCAGGTTGATAAAGTAGATTTCCCTTCTTCCCGATGGTTTAAAGATTCTGGTGTTGATTTTTCTACATCATGTCAATAGAACAGAAATTATACTATTGAATATTCTTATGCTAGGAATTTGACACCATAAAGTAATCGGAATGAATTAAAACCTTTAAAAAACAATTAAAAGTCAAGATCTAAAATAGAAAAATGAGATTTAATATAACCTATACATTAAATTCATAACTTGATGATTGAAATAGATTTATCCTTTTCAAATCCTCATGAAAACGGTTCGAAAATTGTCCCGTTAGGGCTCAGAAGAGTTTCTTGTTTTTAGTAGCCCTAACGGGACAATTTTCGAACCATTTTGTGAATGATTTGAAGAAATTGGATAACGTTTTATTTTAAATTGAATGTCAACCAAAGCTGTTAGATATTTAATAATATTTTTTTCATTTGCGCATTGTGATTTATGATTTCTTGTTTACCCCATTGTGGTTCTTCCATCATTATTCTTTGTTTAATACTGTCAATTGATGTACTGTTTTGATAATGGTCTTTTTTGGCTTGTGGCATGTAATTACTTAATCGTGAATTTTTACTACTGCTAATCAAACAAAGATTTCCGAAGTTATCTAGGTACTCCTTTTCTAATTCTTTGTTTCCTTCCATTGGGTTTTGAGGATAATAATGTTCTACCGAACTTCTAAAAGTAAACTCAAAAGTTTTAAAATTTGTGTTACTTTTCCAAAGTAAATAATCCAGATAATTCATAAGGCGTTCCATTATCATCAAAAAGAACTTTTATGATACAGAAGCCTTCATCGATGGAATTAAACAATTCCAAATAGCGGTCATTTGCTTTTTCAGCCAGCTCGTCTTTTAAAGCCAGCAGTTCTTTTTCTGACCTGATCTGTTCGGTAATATTTCGGGTAGTCATCACTACTCCGTCATCTTGTCTAACCATGGCCAGATAAAACCAGCTGTCGTCAAACTGCTCTGTCGAGTAGTATTGTTCCATTTCGACCGTATGCCGGTTTCGGTAACCTGAACCAGTTTGTCAAAAATGCCGGCCTCAATTACTCCTGGATTTTTATCAAGGAGTTTTTCCCCTACAACGTTTTGATTCTGCTCAAAACCTTTACTGTTCTGAACCACCCATTCGAAATCAATAATTTTTCCGCTCGAGTTTCGTACCGCCTTTAATACCTGTATGACATCCAGTGAGCTGTCTAGAACGGATCGAAGGAATTCCCTGCTGGATTTAATTTCCTGCTCGGCTTTTTTAAGATTGGTGATTTTTACAGTAGTGCTCGCCACCCCATCATTTAGTTTTACTGCAGACTGGTAAAACCAGTCATTGAACTGTTCGTGAATGTAATGGCGTTCGGCAAAACTGGATGCGCCGGTTTCTACAACCTGCTTGAAAGTTTCAAAAATTCCTTCCTCAGCTACTCCGGGATTGAGTTCGAGCAGATTTTTTCCTATTACATCGCCGTATGCCTCAATAGCGGTATGGTTGTTTAGTATCCATTTAAAATCTACAATTTCACCTCTTTCATCTCTTATCGATTCAAAGACCTGAATCATATCTGGAGAACTGTCCATAGTGGCCTGCAGGAGCTCCTGTTTGCGTTTAATTTCTTCAGCTGCCGTTTTGAGTTCGGTTATATCTCGGGCCGTAGCCAATATTGTTTCTACCTCTCCTAAATCATTTTTTTCAGGAATAATGCGGGAATGCAGATGAACTGTTCCTGCCGGTGTCGATAAAGTTTTATGATGTTCTACAGTTTCACCGGTCAAAAGCACTTTTTGAAGGCTTTCAAAGTAAGGATGGGCGGTTTCCTGCGGCTGTCCCATTTCCAGATAAGTTTTTCCTATAAGCTCTTCTATTATGCCTCCGGTTTTAAGCTCAAATGCGGAATTGGCAAAAATAAGCTTCAGGTTTTTATCCCATCGTGTGATTATATCAGGAGTGTTTTCCACAAGAGTGAGGTACTGGTCTCGGCTTTCTTTGAGCTGTGCAGTTCGTTCTTGCACCTGCTGCTCCAGCTGGTGTCTGTAATGTTCCTCAGCAGTGCGTAATGCTTCTTCTGCTTTTATTCTTTCGGTTATATTGATGAAAGTGATGATGATCCCATTAATGCGGTCTTCATCGGTACGGTAAGGGGTAAGCCTCATTAAATAAATGCTGCCGTCTGTTGTGCGTACTTCTTTTTCAATCACATTTAGTTTTTCCAGAACTGTTTCTGCATCCTGCTGCAATTGCTGGTATTCCAGTTTGTGGGTAATATCAGTCAGCGGACGTCCATAGTCGGCTGGAATTAAATTAAAGATCGAAGCAGCTGCCGGAGTATATAAAGCAACCCTGAAACTTCTATCCAAAAATATCGTCCCGATATCTGTTGAATTGATGATGTTCTGCAGGTTGTTGCTAGCTACGCTGGTTTCTTCTATTTTTACTTTAAGTTCTTGATTTACGGTGCGAAGCTCTTCGTTTATCGATTGCAGTTCTTCTTTGCTTGTTTCGAGTTCTTCGGCAGCAGAACGAAGTTCCTCATTCATTGCCTGAAGCTCTTCATTGGAAGCCTTCATTTCTTCAGCCTGAAAATCATGCTGTTCATTGGCAGTGCGGAGCTGGATTTTAACGCGTATGAGTTCTTCTTCCATCTGTCGAGCCAAAGACTCGTCAGTGGAGTGGAGTATTTCACGTGGGGTGTCATCATGGCCGGGTTCAAAAATGACCAGTATGAAGCCTTTGGCCGTATCTCCCTGGCGCAGCACAGGTCTTACCTTTAGGGTAAGTATTTCTGTATTGTCGTTAATGGAAACCTTAAGTCCGCGCGCTTCAACGGGACCCTGTCTCTGTCCGGATTGATACAGTGCGGAACGAAGTTCAAGTCGAAGTTCCGGCTTAATGAGTTTTAAAAGGTTCTTGGTCGGCTCTCCTCCTGAAATCTGCAGATATCTTCCTGCGCGCTCGGTGAGATGCAGAATTTCAAACTCTTCATTTACAACCAGGGAAGGCGGAGCATATTCTTCAAGCAGCTGCTGGTGCAGGTCGCCGAAAGAGATGCGGTCCAGAATTTTCTTTTCCTGTTCCTGCGTAATGGTATCGGTTTTGAATTTTTCGAAATGAAGGGTAGGAGTCGATTCTGGTATAGGATACGATCTCGGGGTAACCTGTCTTCGCTGGAAGATATGATTTTCACGGTTGTAGACTGAATACAGATCACTGGCACCGTCAACCGATTCCGAGGTTCCCAAAAATAGGAAGGCACCGGGCTTGAGCGCAAAATGAAAGGTTTCAATGACTCTCTCCTGTGCCACATGATTCAGGTAGATCATCACGTTGCGGCAGCTGACCATATCGAGATGCGAGAAGGGCGGATCTTTAAGAAAATTATGAGTGGCAAACATAATCGTTTCCCTTATTTCTCTTCGAATACGATAGCGGTCGCCTTCTTTGTTAAAAAAACGGCGAAGCCTTTCCGGAGAAACATCCGCTGTATCGTTAAGGCTGTACAATCCTTCCCTGGCATGGGAAATGGCGGCATCATCAATGTCGGTGGCAAAAATCTGTACTTTAGGAGCGTCGATTGCTCCCATGGTAATTTCAGCACACAGTATCGCCAGTGAATAAGCTTCTTCACCTGTAGCACATCCCGGAACCCATATGCGCACCTGATCCTGACTGGTCTTATCTTTGAAAAGCTGCGGCAGGACTTCGTGCTCGATTGCTTCAAACGGCTTTTTATCCCTAAAAAAATTAGTGACTGAGATAAGCAGATCTTTGAGCAGGGCAGAAGGTTCTGCGGGATTCGCATGAAGAAAGTCGGCATAAGACGGCAGGTCAGGAAGACCGCTTATGTTGATTCTTCTTTCAATTCTTCTCAGAAGGGTAGGACGTTTGTAATTGGTGAAATCATGTCCTGTGCGAATGCGCAGCTGCGTGAAAATTTCACGAAGCGCCTGCTGCTGGTCATCCGTTCTTTTTTCGGGATGATCTGTGATTTCTATATTTTGAATGCTGTTTTTGTATGCAATAATTTTTTCCGGCATTTTGGATGCAGACAGTACTTCATCAACCATATTTGTGGAGATGGCACTTCGGGGCATTTCGTTGTATTCAGCTTCACGCGGATTCTGAACAAAACAAGCGCCGCCTCTTTCCTTTACACGCTTTAGGCCCATAGACCCGTTAGCCCCTGTTCCAGAAAGGATAATGGCTATGGATCGCGGGCCATATTCGTCTGCCATGCTTCGGAAAAAGATGTCAACCGGAGCTCTGTGCTCTTCCATCAGCAAATTGGCAGAGGCCGTAATTTTGTTGTTTTCTATCGTGAGATGCTTGCTGGACGATATAACGTAGACATGGTCAGGCGTCAGGATTTCCGTTTCCAAAACCTGTTTGACAGTTAATTTGCTGTGGCGCTGCAGTACTTCGGTAAGGTGGCTGTCATAGTCAGGCGAAAGGTGGAGGATTACCACATAGGCAATACCTGATTTTTCTGGCACATTTGAAAAAAAGTCCTGCAGTGCCTGAATGCCTCCTGCAGATGCTCCAATTCCGGTTATCAGAAAATCATTTTTGCCAGGCTTGTCCTGCAATTGCTTCACTCGTATATCAGTGCTGTCAGTGTCTTTTTTTTTCATATTGCCGCATCAATATAACAAAGTTAACATTTTGTTCCATTTTTCAAATCTTTAAACTCGGCTTCAGGCATTAAATAATCGAGCTGCTGGAAATCTTTTAAATTCTTTCTCAGAGACTGCGCATGCACTTCTGTTTCCTTAGCTTTGATAAAGTAAAAAGCGGCGGCTGAAGAATTGTTCATCTCGGCAAGATGATCTCCGAGATGATTGAGCAGCATACTGCATTCATCCATTGCTGCCATAGCGGTGTAAAGGTCATTTTCAATTTTTGTCCGTATGGATGAAAGCAGGACAGAAGCCGAAAATGCATGTCCTGTATGACAGCGGTATCTTTGTATGTTTCCCTCATTTATTCTTGATAATACGCCGTGGCATTCCGGGCAGGTAAAAGGCGAAAGCTCTCCCAAATCAAAAGATCGCTGTTCTGCTTTGAAGTCACCAGCTGCACTTTGTATTTCAAGTGCTGTCTGTTCGTCCTGATAGGGTCTTCCTTCTGTTTTTTTTTCAATAATCCGTGTGAGCAGCATCGCAATTTCTGAAGCAGGTGCGCAATAGTCAGTTTTAAAGCTGCTCATTGCAGTTTCTGGCATTGATCTCACTTCAGCGTCATTTGGGTCCTGAACAACAGCGATACCTCCTGCAGCTTTAATTTTCCAAAGACCAGATGATCCGTCATCAAGCGCTCCAGAAAGAATGATCCCTATTGTTCTGCTGCTGAAGTAATATGAGGCGGAACGAAATAAGGGATCAACAGCAGGACGGAAATGATTTTCCTTAGGTCCTTTAGAAAGTTTGATAGTATTTGTAATAAGCAGCATATGATGATCCGGAGGAGCTATATAGATCCGGTTGGGCTTTATTTCTTCGTTGTCGGCGGCATAAGAAGCAAAGATGCTGTTTATTTTGTTGAGTACGCTAGGCATCACACCCTCTGTTTCCGCTCCTGTGTGCCAGACTATAAAAATCGGCGGACGGAAATCATTTGGCAGTTCTTTAATGATTTTTTTTATTGCTTGAAAACCACCTGCAGATGCGCCTATG
Source organism: Flavobacterium sp. B167r (assembly GCF_056824315.1). NCBI lineage: Bacteria > Pseudomonadati > Bacteroidota > Flavobacteriia > Flavobacteriales > Flavobacteriaceae > Flavobacterium > Flavobacterium sp. B167r. The sequence goes on along the minus strand of NZ_CP124859.1, from coordinate 4,147,272 downwards.
ACAACGACGTAATCATCAGGTAATAAGGCAGTCCGGGCATTGCCCGAATTAGATATTGGATCTTTTGTCATTTGAAGCTATTTTGATTTCTATAATAGTAAACAGAAATAGGATAAAGAGTGAATAGTTTTCCAATCTATTCAATGCTGAAACAGTAAATTGAAAAGGCGAACAACAAGATTCTGCTTCGATAAGCGTTTGTTAGGTGCAGGTTAATTGGGACTGTAATGTTCCTCAAAAGATACTACTACTGGGAGGTATATGTGAATCGAAGTTCCCTCTCCAATAATGCTTTCTACTTTTGCAATACCATGGTGGTTATAAACGATCTGCTTGACCAGCGCAAGTCCAAGCCCTGCTCCATATTGCTTTTCATCACGATGCAGTTTATAAAACGGATCAAAAACAAGGCTTTCATAATCCTGTGGAAATCCTGGACCATTATCGCTAAAAGACAGTTTTGTATATTCTGTTTCAGAATCAGATGCATGCGCTTCTTTGGAAATATTCCTTACATGCTGAATACTTATTTTTAGTATCGGAGCTGAAGTTTCGTTAGAAAACTGCAGTGCATTGTTTATGATACTCATAAAAAGAATTCTCATCTGGCAGGGTATGGCAGGCAGCTGCGGAAGCTCATCGGATTCTATAAGTGCGCCGCTTTCTTTTATTGGCGCTTTCAGTTCATTTATAGCTTTTCTGAGAATTTGGTTTAAATCGGTCTTTTTCGGTTTTTTCTGCTCGAAATGAATTCTCGAATACAGGAGCAGGCTTTCAATGAGCCTGTCCAGATTTAGCGAGGTGTTCAGAAGTCTTTCTAAACTGTATTTCCCACCCTGCGTGAGCGTTTTTTCATCCTCTGCTATTTTCTTTCCGAACATTTGGATTTTCCGAACCGGATCAAGCAGTTTATCCGTCGCAGATGCCGTAAATGATTCCAGTTTAAGGATGTATTCCTGCTGTTTTTTATTTTGTATTTCTAGCTGTTTTTGAAGCTGTTGGATTTCTGTTATATCTTTAAAGACAATCATCAGTCGATTGTACTGTTCATTTTCTATCATTGAAGCATACACAAGACAGGTTTTTGAGGTCGTACCTATTTTGAAATTCACAATTACATCCTGCACCATTTCCCTGCGGTTGATTTTCTGAAGAACCAGTTCCTTAAATTCTGCGGATATCCAATGCATATGGGCGCCTTCCAAAATCGAGAAGCCTTCCACCTTTTCTTCGTGGATGTTAAAGTAGCGATAGAATGAAGGAGTAGCGCTATAAATGATGAAATTCTGATCCATGATCAATAGCGGCTCCTTTAGATTTTTAAGGAGTGAGGCATGTACGTTTTGAAGTATTGAAAGTTCATTTCTTCTGTCGTTCAATTCTTCATTCGTACAGGACAACTCTTCATTATTTGAGCGGAGTTCCTCTGCAACGGTTTCGAGCTGTTCGTTGATTGACTCCAGTTCTTCAGTGCGTCTGAGCAGTTCTTGATTGGTGGTCTGCAGTTCTTCAAAAAAGAGCTGCGGCTTTTCATTTAATTGTTCGGCATTATTTGCTTTCAATGCGGTGCTTTTTTTCGAAGCATCCGATTGCGCTCCCTGTGAAATGTCAGCAATGTATTTTTTATGAAATATAACTAGCAGGAGTTCAGGATGCAAAGGCAGGTAAATCACTTCAAAAAAAATAATATAGGATTTACTTGTTGTTATATGGACGTAATGCTGCTGGTTTGTTTTTTCACTGCCAGCATTAAGGATTGCATTTTTAAGAACAGTGCGAACCTCATGATGCACCATATTTAATATATTAAAGCTTGGCGTACCAGCAGGTGGCTGTAAAAATGGACTCGTGTCACCATTAAAATGCACTATTTCAAAACGCTCATTAATCAGTACCGCTGCAGGAGCATATTGTTCAGCCAATACTTCAGCAGTGATTTTACGAAAATCCTTCAATGCTTCTTTTGACTGCTGTTCTGATTCGTTTTTTGTGAGTTCCTGTTTTGTGGTGACAGCAGTGCGTGAGGTGAATCGTGAGGGTGTATTTTTTCGAATATATAATCCTTTTTTTTCCGTGGCAGTGTTAAACAATTCGATATCTGGCTGTAGATCATCTGTTTTTGCAACATGAAGGAAACCCTGAGTTTTCAAGGCATAATGAAAGGAAGCAACAATCTGCCGCTGCAGTTCTTTATTAAAGAGGTGAAGTACATTTCGGCATGAAATTAGGTCAATGCCGGAGAAAGGAAAATCCTTAGCGAGATCATGTACCGCAAATACGCAGTTATCACGTATAATTCTGCTGACATGCCAGTTATTGTCTTTTTTGATGAAGTACTGCGAAATTCTTTTTTCATCCAAATATTTTAAATCTTGTTCTGTATAGATTCCAGTTCTTGCTTTTTCAATGTTTTTGATGGAAAAATCGGTGGCGAATATCTTGACGTTAAGATCGCTTCTGCGATTTTTGTTCAAAAATTCATCTAAAATGATGGCCAGCAGATACACTTCTTCTCCTGTTGAACATCCCGCTGACCAGATACGCAGATCGCTGCCTGTTTTTTTGTCTATAAAGGCAGGAAATACTTTCTCAGTCAGTAGATCAAAATCGGCAGTAGGATCATGAAAAAATGCCGTAGCGTTATGGATTTCAAAAAAAAGCTGATTTTGTTCAGCAGGATTATCCTTCAATACATTTAAGTATTTTTGCAGGTTTGGCTGTCGTGTGGCAACCATTCGCTTGCCAATTTTTTGCTGCAGTACCAAGGAAGTGTAATTATATAAAGATAAATCCGATTTTAATCCAGTTTCCTCAATTATAGTAATGTAAGAAGACTGTCCTTCTGCAGTTAATTGGACTTCGTTCCGAAAAGCTGTTCGAAACTGGACCAACAGTTCTGAAACTTGCGTAGGCTTAACGGAGTAATCAAAATAGCTGAGAGTTGCTTCGTTCAGTGAAAAGCCGATCTGCTGTATGGCAGCAATGGATATGCCTCCTTTTTCCCTGATTTTTTTAAGTCCAAAAGCACCATCTGTGCCAGACCATTCCAGTGCAATTGCAATGGCATGTCTGCCAAATTTTTCGGCAAGTATTCCAAAGAAACGGTCCAGGCATTCCGATGTTTTTTCCTCTCGGGTTATTCTTTTTATTTTTAAGATATCCTGATCAAGAGTAAGCATGCTTCCATCCGGTATAATATAAATATGATTCGGTTTAAGATCTGCAGTATTTACAATTTCCTGAATAGGAATACTTGTAGCTTCTTGGAGAAGTTCAGCTAAATTTTGCTCCTGATGTTGAGATAAATCCTGAAATACTAAAAAAGAAGAATCGGTTTGCTGGGGAAGCGAGCCTATTAAGTCTATGAGACTATTTATTGTAGCTGCAGAACAGCCGATGCCGATAACCTGCAGATTTGTTCGATTGGTTTTTATATTGAGGTTGTCCATGTCTTTGCGTATTTAAACAGTTGCCTGCTATTAATGTCCAATCCCCCAGCTGAAGTGCCGAAGGTACACAGCCGCATAAATTTCAAATAATATAAGAAAGTCTGTTTGCAGCGAAATACAATTTTCGTTGTCGTTCTGCAGATCTCTTTTTTAACGAAGACGTTTATTAGGCGTCCAGTTATTTATAATTCATTGCGCCGAATTTATTCTGATATGAATCGGGTGCTTTTGAACAGTTTTTTGGTGGTAGGCTAAAGTATGTTTAAGAACGGTCTGATTCTTACATAATTTTTTTCAATTGTATCATAATTCTCACATCTTACCTTTTTAGTTGTCTATTAAGGCATTGATGAACAGTATGTTAAAGTTAAAAGGTTTTAACTATGCAATACTTAATTATGCTGTAAGATTTTGAGTAGATTCGAAGTGATTTTAATGTGAGGCATAACGTTAATGCGTTGATGAAAGGAAAATTTGCAGGTGCGCAACAGGAGTAATTTGCAATAAGCAATATAAATTTACTTGGTTAATTACCGAAGGAGGATTTAATTTTAAGACAGTAAAAGGCGCTCCACCGTTTTTTTTATGTCCTGGCGCAGTAAATGGAGAGAATATTGTTTGGTCAAAAATTCTGAAGCATGATTTTCTGCCGCAAATTTTTTGTCCAAATCGCTCGAAGAAGTAGAATAGATTATTACAGGTATATCACGGAATTCCGGATCTGCTTTTATTTTCTGCAAGAACGTTCTCCCGTCCATAACAGGCATATTGAGATCCAGAAAAATGAGGTCAGGCTTCTTGAAGGATTCTGAACGTAATTTTTCAAAGGCAATTGCACCGTTGGCAGCTTCCTGGTAAAAAACTGATGGATGCTCTGCCGCTAAGGATTCCTCAAAAATTTCACGGTCATCGGCATCATCATCAATTAAAAATATGGTTTTCATAAAATGAGGTAAAACGTATGTAAATATACACTTTTTACATTATAATTTAGTAGACCCCTTTTTTTTCCTGTGACTCCGGCAAAATTATGGCAAATATTGAACCGGCGCCCTCTTCTGAACGGGCGCTAATAGTCCCATAATGGTTTTGAAGTATTTTTTTGCACATAGCCAGTCCTATTCCCGTTCCAGCAAACTGTTCATTGCCGTGAAGCCTCTGGAAGATATTGAAAATCTGTTCGGCATACTGCTGTGAAAAACCAATTCCATTGTCAATGATGTCTATTTTTATGTAATTCCGATCCCGGTCAAGAAATGCATCTTCTTTTTCACTTTGCGATAGCAGACCAGATTTAATAGCTATATGCGGTGCAGAATCGGGTCTGCTATATTTCAGCGCATTGGAGATCAGATTTCCGAAAAGCTGAGTCATCTGAAGCGGGATAGCCTGTATTTCTGGCAGGACATCACTTGCTATTACAGCATTTTTCTGTTCGATTATCAGATCAAAATCAGCCAGAATTTCTAAAACAATCGTGTTGAGGTCTACAGATTCAAAATTATGGGAGGCATCTGAAAGTCTGGAAAACTGCAGCACATCCTTGATGAGATTTTCCATTCTTTTGGCAGAACTGGTTATTTTGTCGAGATACAGATTTACTTTTTCCGGATTCTTATCCAGATTGCTTTTCAGCATATCGGTAAAAACGCTGATTTTTCGAACTGGTTCCTGAAGATCATGTGAGGCAATGTACGCAAACTGGGATAGTTCGCGGTTGCTGGATTCCAATTCTGTATTTGCGGCATGCAGTTCTGCTGTTCGTTCTTTTACTTTAAACTGGAGTTCCTGCTGCAGCTGTCTTTCTTTGGTGACATCCTGTGCCGTTCCGCTTATGCCTTCTCGCTGGCCGTCTTTGGAATACAAGACCTGCGCATTGGCATGAATGATGCGCTGCTGACCGGTAATTTTATTCAGGATTGGAAATTCATAATCATAGAAATCTTCCGAAGAACTGCTAAGCGCTTCACTAAGAGATAAATTAATTTTTTGCCTGTATGGATCTTCTATGCATTCCATAAAAATTTCGCTGCTGCCCGTATTGAAAGGGAGTCCAAGCCATTCCTTAAAACGATCCGAACAAGAAATGGTTCCGTCGGATGCCTTTAGATTCCAAGTGGCCAGTTCAGCCAGCTCAATAGCTCCCGAGAGGGCCTGTCTGGTTTGTTCTAATTTTTTAGAAGCCGTTACCTGATGCGTGACATCTATAGCAATATCCATGATGCCGTAAATTTCTCCTTTTGAATCCCGTATGGGCGTGTAGGTAAATTCAAAATAATAGGTGGAAAGTTCGCCATCCACCATGAGTTCTGCGGGCATGGCACGCCCATAATAAGTTTCTCCCGTCCGGTAGACCTCTCTAAGGATTTCCATAAAAGGCTGTCCTTTGAGTTCGGGAACGGCTTCCTCCATTGGAAGTCCGAGAACTCTTCTGTCCTTGCCCCAGTAGCCTATCATGATATCGTTGGCGATTTCAATTTTCATCTCATCACCGGTGAAAAGGCAGATCCCAACAGGAGACTGCTCGACCATAGATGTGACTTTATGCTGGCTTTCGGTAACAGCCTGCCTGCCGGATATGATTTCATCCATATCCATGCAGAATCCTGCATAGCCAGTATAATGGCCTTCACTGTCATAAAAAGGATCTCCAGCAGCTCTGCACCAGATAATCTCTCCTGTATGTTTTTTTGCCCTGAATAGTACGTCAAAATGTTTTTTTTCGGCAATAGAATCAAGATAGGATTCTTTTGCTCGATTGTAGTCTTCAGACACAATAGCATGGGTCCAATTGCCGGCCAGCAGATATTCGTAGGGCATGCCTGTAAATTCAATGAGGGTTTTATTGAAGTAAGTCATCCTTCCTTCCCCATCAGAAAGCCATAATCCGGTAGGGGAGCTGTCCGTTACATTTCTGAAAAGCGCGTCTGCCTCCCGTTTTGTTTTTTCAAGCTCGGAGGCCGCCTGCTGCAGTGCAATACGGCTATTTTCCTGCTCTGTGATATCGGCAACGGTTCCTGAGAATGCAGCTGCATTTCCCTGAGAGTTTAGCATTCTGGATGCAGAAACCGCAATTCTATGAACGCTGCCATTTTCCCAGATGACTCGAGGGGTGTAATAGAAACTGCCGCTCTGAATGCCTTTTTTAATAACCTCGAGACGCTGCTGCAGGTCATCAGGATGCACGTACTGTAAAAGCTCTTCTCTGCTAAGATTTGGCTGCTCCTTACCGGTGATAAGCCTGCTGAATTCTGGTGTATAGTCGATGCTGTTATCCGAATAATCTGCATTAAAGATTCCCAATCCCATGCTTTTGATGGTCATATCTGTAAGCTGACGGGACTTGTAAAGTTCCTCTTCCGCTTTTTTTTGCGCTGTGACATCCTGAACTGTTCCGTTAAAACGATATGCGGCATTGTTTTTATCAAACCATGCTTTTCCAAGCGCATGCACTTTTCTGATGCTGTTGGAATCGCGATCTACTATATCATATTCAATGTCATAACGGCCTCCCGAATCATAGTTGAGCGCTTTATTTATGGATTCCGTTACACGCTGACGATCGTATTCTGCTATGGCTTCAAGGGCATGAGTCAGTAATATTTCGTCATCGGATTTCAGTCCGAACCAATTCTTAAGTCTGGCATTGGCTGAAAATCTGCGGGTATTTGGATCAAGATCAAAAGTTCCAAACTCCGCGGCATTAATGGCAAATTCCAGCTCCTCTTTATTTTGGCTGACTTTTTGCGTATTTAGTACTTTCTCTGTCGTTTCCGTGGCAATGACCAATACACCTTTAATCTGTCTATTGTCGTCGCGCACCGGACTATAGCTGAAAGTCCAATAGCAGTCTTTTATGATGCCGTCTCTTTCAATCGGCATCAGGAGGTCATCATACCATATGCTTTCCCCATCGGTTAGAACCCTGTTAATCAGTGGCTGAATGAAATCCCAGCATTCCGGCCAAAAATCGACAGCCTTACCTCCAAGGGCTTGGGGGTGCTTTGCTGTTCCCAGGATGGGGAAATAAGAATCGTTGTAAAACTGAGTAAGATTCTCGCCCCACCAGAGAAACATCGGAAATTTGCACGAAAGGAGCGTTGCCAATGTATTTTTCAAATTCTCGGGCCAGTGCAAAGGAGAGCCAAGAGCATGTTCACTCCAGTTTATATTGTGAATAATCTGAGCAGATTCGCCTCCATTCTGAAGGAAATAATAATCGGAATTAGTAATGTCTAGATTCAAAATGGTATTTTTGGCTGGGTGGCAGCTGATCTGAAGAAAAGCGTTAATGATTTTGAGTAAATGTAAACTATTTATTTAGTGTGAGCAGCGCTCCAATTATTGGTTTTGCTGAAATTTATTCAAAAGAGAGGTTTGATGCTAGATTTCAAATAATTGATAGCATCTACATTAAGAAGGTTTCAGAATCGGAGACTTCCCCATCGCTGTTTTCTTCTTCTTCTTCTTCTTCTTCCCAATCATTTTCATCATATTCTTTATTGAGATCGTCGAGTTCCAAGTCATAATGATTTTCCATTTTCATGGAATAGGAATTATGCGCCCTTAGATAATCGTCATAATTGATAAGAAGTTCTTCTTCAAAAGAAATTTGTTTTAAATCTGGCTGAAAATCATCTGGCTGGTTATTTGACATCATAAAAAGTTGCTTTGAGTGGTAAAAGTTTCGATAATCCTGAATTTATGGTGAAAATAGCATCTTAAAAGAAAGAAGCTGTTATAAAATTTCTGTTATAAATTTCTAAATTCTCATTTTGTGTGATATAAAATTTTTAACATTCCTGTAGATAATCTAAATAGTTTTATGCTTTAAATTTGAAAAAACACATTTATTAAATTCTAAGGGGCAGATCTTTTTAAAATGGAAAAATCAATACAATTACAGGTGAGAAAAGATTTGGATCCGCGACAGCAGCTCACTTTTATTAAATTAAAGGGAAGTCTAATATCAAAAGGGTGGACAGAAATCATCCACATAGTAGACAAGGATGAGGATTTTCATATCAATACGTTTGAAACTGCGTCCGAAAACCTCAATGCAGTCCAGCAGTATATTGCGGCATTTATTGATGCAGAAAATCTTTCTGAAACTATTTCTCTTAAATAGTAGAATAATTGGAAATCGGCCGTAACGTGTTTTGATCTTATAATTCTCCAGTTGAGAATTATAAAGGTTTAGTCAGTGTCTATTTCTGTATTCGCAGCAACTAGTCTGAACATAGGCTCATATTTCTTAAGATGCATTTCTAGATTTCTGTTGGATTGGACCGGACCAACGCTTCCCTGTATGCAGTATAATCTTTTATCCAGTACAAACATAAATTGGAGCATGCGTATCTTCATTGCAGTCGCATCACTGATAAAGCTTTCTTCAACTTCAATCATCATTGCTGGAATTCCGTCTATCGCAACAGCTTCACTTCGTATGAGGTTGCTCTGCGGAGACAGCATTTCGCTGACACTACTTTTGGTGAGAATGACATTGTGCCTTGATTCAGGAAGATCATAGGCTGTTATTACTAATTTTTCGATTCCAGTACCGTTGCAGCTTGTAAACTGCTGGATGGTTTGCGGATTTGCAGCTTCTTCGGCAACCCAGCTTTTTGGAATGGGAATTTTAATATCGGCCAGTTGGGCTTTTGGATGATTTTCAGTTTCAAAAAAATTTAAGTATCCATCTTTGATTTCCTCATGAGGAGCATTGTGGTAGATAAAAGATATAATTCGCTTATGCATTATGGTGTCACTCATTGAGTGTAAACGCTGATTTGCTTTTGCTAGGAAATCCCGTGCATATTGTTCTTTTTCTATCGGATTTTTAAATTGCTGCTGTAATAGAGAATCAATTTGTTTTTGCAGTAATTTGAAGTGGGAATCATTTAGTTCCTCTTTAAGGAACTGCACGATATTTTCTTCCGCTCGTCCAAAAGAAAATTTTAGGCTCATTTTAACAGCCTCTGCATCATTTTCAAGATTTGGAAATTGCTTTGAGACCTCTCTGATCGCTGCATCCTGTCCTCTAAGAAAAGCATATGTTTCTACCGCCGTTGATACTTTTGGGCTATATTGTTTTAGCTGCGCGTAGGTTACAGGAAAGGAGCAAAAAAACATCGCAATAAAAAGTAATAAAAATATTGACCGATTTTTTAAAGACATAACAAAGACGACTTATAGGTGTGAAACATGCTGCAAATTTTACATTTGCAAAAACGCTGCCCTTACATAATTGTTTGAAGAACTTTTATAATTTCAATCCAGCTAATTTAGTTTATTAAAACACTGAATAAACTATAAATACTGTAATGGAAAATATAATATGAGCGATAAAGAGTTGGAGGTAATAAGCTTTATAATTTATTGAAAGTTTTTGGGGAATCAGGTTGAATAAAAACATCCATCCAAGAATTCCTATTATGCCAATGCAGGTGCCTAGAATGAAAGTAGACCGCCAGGAAACTTCCATAATTCCGTGATTCCAAAATAGGTAATATCCTATTACGAAAAGCAGTCCAATAAAATAATGAAGTGCCCAAGCTAAAATTGATTTAGTTGGACGAGACGTTTCAACATGAAGAAAATGGAGCACATACGTGAGAAGTAAAGGCTCTTTATAAACTTCTCTTGCTGCTGCTGAAACAGCATAACTAAATAACGTCATTAATGATGTTGCGGCGATGGTGGCTATCACGATCATAAGTACAATTTCCATATTTGTATTATAATGTATTATGTTTTAATTTTTGATGAAGCTCTATAAAGGCAATGTTTTCCAAATTTATTTTTTGAAATTTATTCGTTTTTATAAAGTTTGACTGAAGGGTTGTATAATTGCCATTGATCTATGTCAGCTGACTGAGTGAGGAAATACTTTCCGAATCAATTAAATTATATAATATTTATTATTTAATGTGTAAGCAGTGATTTGGTATAAATGACAAATTTGATTGTTTAATTTAAATGATTATTTATGCTGCATCCAGTCACTCCGTGGACAGCCACTGTACAGGCTGACATTGTTAATGCTGAATTGCTCGATGAAATTTCTTTAGCGCAATACCAGCTTCAAATTTATAATGCAGGAGACTCTCTTTGGCTTACAGTCCAGTGGCCCGAGGCCGGGAGAATTGCTTTCAGGCTTGCTTTTGGGATGAACAGTGTGTTTAACAAGGCAGAAGTCGTTAAAGAGGAAAATAATTTAATAATTGAAGCTTCTACGAGATTAGCAATTTATAAGGTTACCGTTTCCTTTCCGGAAACAGAACCTGCTGTGTTCCGTTATACCACTTCATTTAAAGCTTCCTTTCCTCTTTTAATACCTTTTTGGCCACGAGACATAGTGCCATTGACGGCAGATGGAAGAGTCGAAAATACTTCGGGAGTAATTCATTCTCATCAGGTTGGAGCTCGTTCTGGGCATATCTATTTTAGTATGACAAGACCCGAAAACGGCTCCGTTTTTTATTTTCAGAATCTTAGCGCCATGTCCGACTATTGTGAAGCATCTGAAACTTCATTGGCAGAAACTGTAGGAGGGAGCTGGCCAGAAATAGGATTTGAATTTCCAGTAAATGGTGAAAAGCCAATTCCCGCAGGTGTGGAATTTACCATTTCTGATGCCTTTGTACTGCTGGAAGAAAATGTCATAAAAGAGGAAAGTGAAATGACTTCTCGATTTTTAAGTCATCTAAGTGCTATTTATCCGCATATAACCAGACCAGAGGTAAAATATCAGGACTGGAAAGCGATAGCAGAAAAAGTTCAAGACCAGCTCTATTTAAATAAAGGATGCTGGACGATGGCAAACAGTTCGCCATTTCTAAACGCCTATGTATGCGACTACAAAACGCCTGCCGAAATAATGGTGCAATTAGCAGTCAAATTGCCGCTTCACGAGTATTTAGTATGGTCAGAAAGCTCCCATCCGCTTTTTGATGATTTGAATATCGGGTTGGAGGATTTTTACGATGAACGAATTAAAAGCATTGTAAGATGGCATCCCGCTTTAGTGGATCAGCTCGATAAATCTGAAGAACAGAAACAGGACATGGTGATGGATTCCTGGTATCTGCATCATCCTTTATTGAATCTTGCCCGCTTGGCATTGAGAGGCGATAAAATTGCAGAAAAATTGTTCCTGGATTCCGTAGATTATGCGGTTCAAACTGCAAAACATTTTGATTATGATTGGCCGGTTTTCTATAAAATGACTACTTACGAAGTCATAAAGGAAGAAACAGCGCCAGGGAAAGGTGGAGAAAAAGATGTGCCTGGCTCCTATGCCCATGTGATGCTGATGGCCTATAAACTGACCGGTGAAAAACGTTTTCTGAATGAAGCTCTTCGTGCGTTAAAAAGTCTGGAAGGCCTCGGATTTGATATTTTCTATCAGGCAAACAATACTGCTTTTACTGCCGGAGCATTAGTAGAGCTCTATCGTGAAACTAATGATGAAAAGTTTCTTAAGCTAAGTTATAGCTGTTTGGCAGGAATATTTAAAAATGTCCAGCTTTGGAACTGCGACTATGGATATGGTAAAAATTTTCCAAACTTTTTTTCTGTTTTTCCACTAAACGATGCGCCTTATACTGCGGCCTATGAAGAATTTGAAGTTTATGCAGCGCTGCATCACTATATGGAGGTTACAGATGGCATTGAGATACTTCCTGGATTGAAAGTATTAATTCCGGAGTTCATTAAATATGCGACTGCCAGACTGGCGTATTATTATCCGCCTTTGCTTCCAGAAGAAATGATTGCAGAAGAAATTAAAACCGGAGAAATCCAAAAAGAATTATGGGTTCCTGTAGAAGATATTCACGATGGATGGGAGAAATCTGGCGAGGTTGGCCAGGAAGTCTACGGAGCAGGACTAGCCTTCGGAATAGTTCCCAGACAATATTTTAACTTAAAAGAGTTCAATGCTACGGGGTTTATCAATTATCCAGCAGCGAAGTTTCGTTTCGGCGAAAAACGCCTCACTTTCCACGTATTAGGAAGTAAACAATTTACGGCATTACTAAAATTTAACGGACTCACAAAGACGGTAATGTCGAAAATAAAAGTAGAAATGAAAGATAAATCCAGTTATGTAGAAATAAAAGCCAATACGGATAATGAATATCAAATACTGGGAGATTCGATTTTGCGTATAAGTTGGTAGAATAATCAAATTAATTAAAATATCAACCCGAAAGGGTTTAAAAGAATAGCTATGAAAAAATATAAAGTTGGTTTAATTGGCTACGGCGGATTCGGAAAGTTCCTGCATCATTGGTGGGAAAAATTGGATCAGATTGAAGTTGTGGCTGTAGCAGATCCTGCAGGCAGTCCTGAGGAAAATCTAACATTCACGCTTCATGATAAATGGGAAGACCTTCTTAAAGATCCTCAAATTGATATCGTAAGCATTGTTACACCTCCAGCGCTGCATGCCGATATGGCCTGCGCCGCTATGAAAGCGGGTAAACATGTGCTCCTCGAAAAACCTGCAGCGCTGACATTGGAAGATGCAGAACGCATACTTCAAGTACAAACCGAAACGGGAAAAGTAATCACCGTGGATCATATGATACGTTACAATCCCATTATAAATGAGATAATAACTTTAGGAAATACAGGTGCTCTTGGTAAACTGCGTCACGCAGCCGTACACAATTATGCGCAGGATGAATCACTACCGCCTGAACACTGGTTCTGGAACGAAAAAATTTCAGGAGGCATTATGGTAGAACACGGAGTTCACTTTTTTGATATAGTAAGTGCTCTCAGCGGACAAAAATATACTGAGGTATATGGCTGTTCGAATATGCGAAATGAAAAACAGCGCGATCGTATGGCTGCGATGGTAATATATAATCAAGGACTTATTGCAGAGTATTATCATGCTTTTTCTGGACCGGGCTATTTTGAGAAAACTACACTTCAGCTTGCATATGATTTGGCGAGATTTGAAGTTGAAGGCTGGATGCCGATGAAGGGAACTGTAAAAGCGCTTGTCAATGCAAAGAGCAGAGAAGCTTTTGGGAATCTTCCAGGTTGGAATGAAATTTCGGCGGATGTAATAGGTTGTGGCAATGACGAATCAAGACCAGAAGGATGGGGCGCTAATGGGGGAAAACCATCTTTAGAATCAGGTCTTGTTAAAGTTGGCGGAATCTCATATCACGCAGAACATTTGATAACAGGAGCTTTTGAAATACCGCAAACCAAGGGGGAAGTATATGGAAAATGTGTACAAGACATTATTTTGGATATTATCTCTAAAATAGAAGACCGAAATCATAAACTTAAAATCACTATTGAAGATGGAGTAGAAGCATTAAAAACCGCGCTTCTCGCCTCTAAAAAATAATATCCAAATAAAAAAGTTCTGCTTTCGACAGAACTTTTCTTTTTGCAAAATAATATATTTTAGTTTGTAAGGCTTTGCGATTGCTGTTCAGGTAAAATATCATCTACTTTTTCTTTGATTTTTTGTGCAGTCTCGGCCAATATTTCTTTGTATTTAGCTAGTCCAATACCGGCAATCGGTATAGCCAGTTTGCCAATAATTGATCCAGCTTGCTCATATCCATTATTATTCAGATAAGAAGAAAGCAACAGAGAACCGACAGCACCTATTAGAATATAACTCCCCGGCACATCTTCAATTTTTGATTCAATAAAAGTTCTTATATCTTCCAGATTCTCTTGGTTAATTAAGTTTTCCATAATGTAAATAATTTATCGTTTTTTAGTTCGTTTATTGCTTAAAAATAATCACTTTATCTATAAAATATTTATATAATTGAAATCTAGGTTTATACAATAAAAACAATTTAGATATAAAAGACTTTTAGTTTATTAGGGTTATAGGATATCTAAATAATCTGTAGATGCGGTCTTACCTGCATAGTGACAATATCACAGCGTTGGGGTTGGGACAGACAAAATACAATGCTTGCGGCAATGTCTTCTGCTTCAAGCATTTCAAGTTTTTGAACCTTTTCCCTTTGCTGTTCTTTCGGAGCAGGCTGCATATCGCTGGTTACTGCTCCAGGTTCTATAAGAGAGACTTTTATTCCGTGGCTATTTATTTCTTTACGTAGCGCTGCTGTAAATCCACGAATAGCAGATTTGGTAGCGACATAAACAGTACCGGTTTCTTCGCGTGTTTCCGCACTCATTGATCCTATATTGATAATGTGTCCAGAATTTTGTACTCTCATTCTTGAGGCTGCCTCTTTGGCAAACGACATATAACCTAATATATTGGTATCCACAATATATCTGATGTTTTCATTGTCCTCTTCCATAATGCCGTCTGCGGGAACTGCCGCATTATTAATAAGAATATCTACGCCGCCGAGTGTTTTATCTATTTCTTTCCAGATCATTTCGACATTATCCGTATAGGCGATATCAGCGGTTACACCGTATACCTTTCCTTGTGCCGCTGCTTTGATAGTTTCGTAAGCATGGTCAAAGTCATCGAAATCCCTTCCAAAAATAAAGACATGACCACCCAACGAAGCCAGCAATTCAGCCGTAGCCCTTCCTATTCCAGTAGTGCCTCCTGTTATTACAATACGTTTTTGTTCAATATTTTGTCCGAAGTAATTAGATAGATTTACCATATTTATTAATTTTAAAAAAAATGTAAAGAATTAAGTATAAAGATTCTCGGTAGATTGATATTGTGGCAATTAACTGCCTGTTTCCATATTGGGAGCATCGACAGGCTTTGATTGGGAAGATCCGATCTGGCGCAGGTAGATAGAAAGCATTATAATGGCAAAGATGGACAGAAACTCGCTCTGCCAGTTCTGAAACGACTCAAACCAGAATCTTGAATTTCCAATATAATACCACACATTTTCTAATGGTTCCCCCTTCAGAATATGCTTTTCATTTTCATCTTTAAGACTTCCGTAGAAATGCATGACAAATGAAATGAGAAATAAAAATAACAGTGAGATGGTAAGTGAGTGTTTATAAATTTTTAACGTGAAACCGCCTTTTTTTACCGCGGCTGGAGCATCTTTTCTTGCTGGATCGGGTTCTCTGTCGACTTCTTCAGTCTCATCCACTTTTTTTGATTCCGAAGAGCCCCTCTGTCGTAAAAAAATGGTAAAGACTACAAATAGTGCCATCTGAAGGAATTCGCTTTCCCAATTTTCAAAAGTGGATTGCAGAAAATGTCCCGAATTTAGATAGCTGCCCAGTGTAATGATTGTGGCGCCTTCCTCTACGAGCTCTTTGTTATGCTCCTTTAGGCCTAAGAAGACCTGCCCAATAAGTGATCCGACAAACAGTACAGCAAAGCAGATTGATAATCCATTGTTTTTTAAATACCTTTTCATGAATAGCTCTAAATTTGAATGTTTAAAGCAAATATCAAATATAAGGAGATGCGTATTTTACAAAATTATGGATGAAGTTTATAGTTTTTGCACTGAAAGTTATCCTCTTGGCATGGATCTGCTTAAAATTCCGCTCTGCTTTTTTAGATATGGTTCTTTTTAAAGTTTTGATTGATATAGGCTGCGGTATTTTTCTTCACTTTGGCGCAACGCCTCTTCCGATTCTATCCGGTTATGGATGTCCGTGGCTGAGCCATACATTTTGGCCACATTGCCTTCCGTGTCCTTGAGAGGCAGAGCATTAACGGCAAACCAGCGGTAATAATCCTTGTTTTCGTCCGTTCGAAGGGCAAATTCTTTTTGAATTTCATAAGCCGTAAAAAGTATACATGAGCTATCTCATCAATATCGTCAGTATGTATCAGCGCGAAGAAATCAGTTTTCGCACCTTCCATGTCTTCGACATAGTGCCGGGCGATTTTTACTTCGTTGCTATATTCAGAGTATTTAGCTTGGATTATGCCTTTACAGGTTATTTTTTTTTGGATTCCTGAATTTCATCCAAACTGGAAGGCATTATTTCTACGATGAAATCTGCTCCTGCAATGCCAACTGATATGGTTGAAACTAAAAAATCCTTTGCCAATAGCGCGGCGGTTCTTGTTTCTCCTAGATTGCCATTAAATCCCTGCTTGTTTAACATGTTTCTATAATTAATTTAACATTTTGGCTCTTTTTTTATTGCAATGGTTTTTCTTTCTTTCTTTCTTTCTTTCTTATGTTTTATTGTGGTTTTGGCCAGCTATAAGATTTGATTATTGGGACTATATGCTTTAAGAGGTTAAAAATGAACAGTATGGGGATTTGTGAAAAACTAATTGCAGTAGACTTTGCTGTCTATGGCCAGAAGTCCTTTTAAAGTGATAAAACTCTCATCGGTAATGCAGTTTAAAAACACAAGCCCTTCATTGTGCATCTGCATCAGCGCTTCCAGCATAGCCGCCTGATTTCTATTTGCAAGGGAAACATGCCCGCCGAAGAAATCTTTAATATTCAGGTCAGAACCTGCGCGGATGGCCAGTTCTTCCAAAGACATGCTTCCGCTGTACCGTGCCGATAGCAATTCGAGAATTTTTATGAAAAGGGTAGGCATCGTATCCATGATATTAGACTTTATTAAAATATACGATGATATGGCTTTTTTGGTTTGCAGGAGGCTGTAAAAGCTAACGGCAGTTTTTTATTTTCAAGTTTATAATCCAGTTTCAAGACCTGCCAGATAAAATGATTTATGGCAACTTCTTGACCCATACCGCGAAGGCTACATTCTGCAAATCCCAACATGAAAAAATATTACTTCTTAGTATTATCAATTACTCTGGCACCTATTTTTCTAAGTCATGTCAATAAAACAGAAATTATACTATTGAATATGTTTATTGGAGGAATTTGATATCATAAAATAAGGTATCCAAAAAATCAAAATGTAAATGGCAGATGTTTAAATCAGTAGTCAATTAGATGAAAGCATTAATATCTCTTCCTTTCCAGCGGCTAATGCAAATTTATAAAATATGCACTGCCTTAACTATTTGTGGCAGAAGAGGCCTATTCTTCAAATTTTCTGAAATGTAAAAGGGTTAGAATTTTTAGCTCATAAGGGCAAACCTTTGATTGAGATCATTTCTTAAATCAAGGGTTTTTTTATGTTTTGTTTAGACATCACAAGTAGAAAATTACGGTTCCATTTAACGTATTAAGATTTGCACTGAGTTAAGAGATGTTGAGGGAATGATAAAAAATATTTCGTGTTTTGTCAGTGGTATTTCTAAAATTAAATACTTTTTTTGTAAGATAATAAACAGGTAATTATACCTATTGTGTTTTATTTCAAATAGTTGTTATTTTGATTGCTGTTTTTTAATTGTTAAATTTTAACAAGTAAATGTAAGATCACTACAATGTCAATTAGGACTGGCCATCCCAAAATCTATTATCAATTACTAAAATTTGAAGCATATTCACTTTAAAAAAAAGAACATTTTGATTATTATTTTAAGCAATTGAAAAACAAAACCTTAATTATTTTATCAACCTTCCAAAAACTATTTCAATTATGATTAATATTAGAAACAGCCAGATCGTCACCTTTGACAATGGCAATAAAAACATTACTGTTTATTTTGATTTTGATGACAGTTTAAAAAAATATTATATTGTTCCAATACCTCATTTAGTGAAAGCTACTGATAATGATGTACCCGTTTTTTCTTTGACAAAGTATAAATCGAACAAAGGAGGAATTAACGGCGTTTGTACTTTTGATGTTGAGCTTTACGTACCGCAAGACGCATTGAATGCTGTAAAGGATGCTCTCCAAAGAGAGGGAAAAGGAGAATACGTGCAAGGACAGTTTGATTGGGTCAGTGTTAATACTTTTTTTAAATTCATATTAAACGGAGAAGAAGAAATTATAAACGCAGTGCCTTCTATGTACGGACAGAACAGAGTTTCATTTGTTGTTTTATTAAAAAAAGACGAAGATGTAACTATTTTTACAAATGCTTTCCACGATGGATCAGGTTCTGTTTCTCCTTTCAGCATACAGTATGATATGACAAGCCTTACTAAGTTAGTGGGTATAAGAGCATCAGTGGGTTACAATGCTTCTATTGCTGTAGAATGGCAGCGTACCTATAAAACAGAAAAAGATACTTGGGGAAACACAAAAACGGTACTTGCCGAGGTTAAGAAAAACCTTAAACAATCTGGCGCTGGAAGTGTATTAATCGATCCGGTAGAACCTGTAAGTGACGAAACAAAGGCTAGAGTACAAGATTGGGCATGGACTACATTAGAAAAAATGGTTTCTGATTCTGTAGCGGTCGCCAATGCTGCAGCAACAAGCCAGGATCCAGTTGAATCTACAGGTTCATTTACTCAAAATTATCAAGAAAATGAGGTAATCGAATGGTCTGTAAACAGCAGTGATAATCTGCCTATGTTTGATAATAGTACTTGGAACAAAGTATATCATGAGGTAGATTTAAGACAATTAGTTGTTAATTTCAATCTTATAGGAAGCTTGGCTTCCGATCTAAAAGAAGGAGTCGAAAAAGTAGAGATTACGGTTTTTTACCCAAGTGTAGCACCACTTACAGAAACATTAAATCCAACTGAAGGTAAAAATAACTTTACCTATCAAGTTCCAGGAAATTTTGAAGGAGATGATTTTAATCCTTATTATGAATATGAATACACGATACATTTTAAAAACGGTAAAAAATATGAGAGTGAATCTATAAAATCAAACTTGACGATTGTTAGTATTACTCCTGCGATGCTCGGTATACAAAGTATTAAATTTACAGCAACGAATGTTCCATTTACAACAGAGATTCCTAAATTTATTTCAAAAGGAGGTGTCACTGTTGAACGATTAATTATTGATTTTTATTTTAATAGACCGGAAGGAGTTGCCAATAAGACCGAACAAAAAGAAATTAAATCAAATGATGAAGTAATTACTTTTAATAGTTATTATATGCTTCCTATTGAAAATAGCTACGTTTACAAGCTTACTTACATTATGAGTGATCGTACGCAATTGGTTATTGATCCGGTAAGAAATTTTGGTGCTGATAACAGTAATACAGTATTAATTAATTTTCCACTTCAGGATATTACTTTTTCACTTTATGCCCGCAAAGATGGAAAAGAATTATTAGATGTAGTTTTACTGGATGCAGAATATATAGATACTCAAAACAGCGAAATTAAGTTATTTAAAAGTTTTGAACCTTGGGAAGTTGATTTTAAATCAAAAACATTTATTATAGATGACGACAAATGGAACTTTAGAGCTGTAAAAAACCCGGATGGAGCTTATTACAGATTCAATGGAACATTACTTTATAAAGATTATGAGGTTGACATTAATGATTATCTTATTCAGGCTAATCAATCAAATTTTACGATTTATACTGATAGAGAACAAGCGTCTTTGCTGATTGATTGGAATAATGTAGACTGGAAAAGTGTTGCCAATGTAGAGATAACCTTATTTCAGACTGAAAATGGTTCAATGTCTAATGATCGCATACTAAAAGTGCTGCATCCAAATAAATTGGAAAGCTTAGCAGATCCTAAAGAAGTAAATAAACAAAGCTATCCTCTTCTGTCTACTACAAGCACTAAAAAACCACGTCTTATCTATAATGTAACCAGAAAACCTGAAGATCCCAAATTTGAATATTGGATGGGCATTACTTATAATCAAAATGATGGCACAAAGCGTTATCTTGTGGATGTAAAAATGGACAAATTACTTTATACTTTGCCACCCAATGGAGATTCTCCAAAAGCACAATTGGCATTTGTAACACTTGATGCTAAAAGCAATCTGACATTAAAAAAGGCAAGAAGAGAAGTAATAGAAAAAGGGCAGAGCACAGTTATTGAATCTGAAGAATAATGATTGCCGAAAGTGTTTTGCACAGCGGTGCCTTAAAACGGAATGCTGTCATGCAAAGTCTTATGCTCTTAGAGAATTATCCAGAATTACTTGCTTGGTTGTCAAAATTGTTTGAAGCAAATGAATTTAATTCAACAATTGCATTTAATGCTGAAAGCCGTCTAACTGCAAAGGGGGTGCCTATTGAATATGCGATAGTTTGGCCCTCACACAGTGTGAGATGTACTGTAGATGTTTTGCCGCACAGAACTGCAAAAGAGCGTATACTACGTTCATTAAATTTGGCAGGATCATTCGGGAATACATTTCAACAAGACATATACAACGATCTTTTGCAGCAGCAAGAAGAAAAAATGCTAAGATATGGAGCATGGTTAGGAGTCAGAGAAGGAGAGGATAAGGTAAACACTAAATTATATCTAGAGGTTGCCGATACTTGTAAACCAGACTTTTTTGATGCTTTAAAGCTATCATATGATCTTCTGAAAAATTTTGGAGTAAAGCCCGTTATGCTGGGTTTGCCAATGGATAAAGGAGGAGTTGAAATCTATTTTAAACTTGCAAAGCTAGACCGTCCTTTCATGAAATGGCTGTTAGCTTATTTCGGTTTTCCAGATAGGACTCAAGAAATTTTCGGAATGCTGGAAGAATTTTGTGAGAGCAACCTTAGCGGTTCATTAGATTGGAGCAGTCTTGGTTTCAGTATGGCATGGTCAAGCGACAAGAAAATGGAAACCGTAACCTTTTATTCTTTTGCTAGTTCTGCAATTGGTTCTGATAAAAACGTAAGGAAGCATGTAATGCGAATTGGGCAAAGACACAATTGGGACATGGCTTTATATAGTAAATTATCCGAAGAAGCAAATGGTGATACTGATCTTAATACTTTTCATGGTATGGTAGGAGTAGTCGCAGGAACAAAAGGAGAACTTCATTTTACTACTGGGATAAGTCCAGTTGATGTTGGACTCTTATGAATCTATTATCTGATCTTTTAGACAGACAGACTGTAAATGGTGCATTTTCGTCGGAAGTAATGATGAGGGGAAATCTAATTATCGAAGATGAAAATGTGTTCATTACAGTACTGGTGATTTTCGAATTATTTCGACTGGAAAAAAAAACCGAGGTAACAAATGCGATTAATCGTGCACTTGATTTTATTGAAAACTGTGAAGAAAAACCCAACTCAGGCATTTTTAGATTTTATCCTGAAAAATTATCCTCTGCAAAACTTAATATTTCGTTGCATGGTGATTTAGATGATTCAGCGTTATCAATATTGGCACTGGTATATTTTGGCAGAAGAGATAAAGAATGGGCTAACAGTATTTTAGTAGACGTATTCGAAAAAAATAGGTTGTTATATACCAACGCACATCCTGCTTGGGTCAGACCGGGTACATTCAAAACGTGGATTAGTGATAACCATGATAATCCTATCGATTGTTGTGTAAACCTAAATGTTTTGGCTTTATACGCCTATTTAGGACGCACAAAAACAGATGTTTATCGTAAAGCGCTTGAATCAGTTATGCTTGGTTTTAGATTGACAAATCTTGATCCTTTGCACATGAGGCATCTCGCTCCTTTTTACGCACACCCGTGCGAAGTGTATGAAGCTATAAGAAGAGCTGCGAATTTTGGAGTCGTAGAGATGGCTAACGAACTTGATGTTTTTCAATATTTTGAATCACACAGAACGGACAATGTTATTCGTCCGGTATGTTGCAACGACTGGGGACAACCCTTATGGTTTAGTAAAGCACTTCAAATAGCCCGCTCTATTGAATTGGCTAATTCCCCAACAATTTTACTTCAAAAAAATATTCATTTTAAAGAATCTAATCATGATTACTGAAAAAAATATACTTATTACAGATGAGATTAAAGAAAAGCCTGTATTAAAGGCAAGCAGCAATTATATGGAAACGCTTGTGAAACTTGAACCTGTTTCAGGAGGATCAGATATTCATGCGTTTATGAATGATGATAAACTAATTGACCTCTATTCTGTTGGTACAGATCTTAGAGTTTATCGTCTCAGACCCAAAAATAATGCTCAGGCACCCTATTTATTGGAAGATTTAAAAGTAAATTTAGAACAGCTTTCATTATTTCAAGCTATTAAAGGAGATAATGCAAATCCTTCTATTCTAGGAGTTAATAGTACAGGGCAGCTTGCATTGGCATCATTTTCGGGAGCGTATTCTCAAAAAGTATTTCAGCCTTCTCAAGCTTCAGAAAAAATTAGACAGTTTTTAAGCTTACGCGGCGTTACAGGAAATATTTATGCGAATGTGTTGCTTAACGATGATACGTTAGCCAGTAATTTCTTTTCGCCTACTGATTTAAAATGGAAATCTGAACGCTGGGTAAAAGTCTTAGATCCTAATGGAAATGAGGCTAAAGTCAAATCAATTGCGATGTGTTCTAACAGTCAAGTGCAATCTTCATTATTTGCTATTGGTAAAGAAGACAAATTTGAAGATCATGTACTTTTTGCTGAAGATAGTTTTACATTTACAAAAATGCGCGATCTGGCCGGAAAGAAAGTAATCGATTTATCTGTAGTACTTGATGAAAATAAATTGCTTAATATTTTTGGGATTGAAAAGGACACAGGCATATTATGGGTAAAACGTCAGAAGAAATACTCGACAAATTTCAAAATTGATTTTGATGACTGGCAGAAAGTTGCCAATAGTGCTACTGCCTTTGGAACAGTTAAACTAAAACGTGTATTTGCAAATATCAGATTGGACAATTTCCTAGAAGTGTTTGCTATCGGAGAAGACGGAAAACTTTATCATACCTATCAATTGACTAATTCTACTGCCAAACAAACTTGGGCAGAATTCTTTCCTTTGGGTAATGGAGTCGGTAATTCTATTTTTACATTGGCAAAGAGTTATACTGGTTATTCAGAAGCATATACCGTAACTAATGACAATTTGGTATTGCGTTTTTGGCAAAATCCCGAAACCTCTCAATGGTTTAGTACGCCTATTGAAATCGAAAAAACTAGCCAGAATGTTGTAAGTGTACCTACTCATGCGCTCGAAATTACAGTACTTGATAATGATGGAGTACCGCAGCCCAATGCAGAAGTTGGACTTTCTGCTTCATTTCTCACTAATTTATCCATCAATGGACTTTCTTATCAGGCAAGTTTAGTGGGAAAAATTAAGGTAAAAACAGATA
Source organism: Flavobacterium sp. B167r (assembly GCF_056824315.1). NCBI lineage: Bacteria > Pseudomonadati > Bacteroidota > Flavobacteriia > Flavobacteriales > Flavobacteriaceae > Flavobacterium > Flavobacterium sp. B167r. The sequence goes on along the minus strand of NZ_CP124859.1, from coordinate 4,123,783 downwards.
CCACTGGTAAATTAGTAATCAACCAGCGCGCAAATAGCTTAGCGGCAGCAAGTATTTTTATCGAAACTGAATTTACAGGTGCTATGCCCATACAGGTAGAACCCAATGCCCAACTGCAGGAAAAAATTAAACTTACAACTACAGATGGTGTATTGAATGCTAAAGATAAAAATGGCAATTATTTACTTGCAGAAAAAGATCGAACACGAGAAAATGCCGAAAGTATTGCAAAGATTATGACAAGTTCAATGTCACTAACTGGGCAAAATACAGGGAAACAAAATTTTGTATACCAATCAAAAGGCAAACTTGGTAAATGGTCTCCAAACATTAATATGGCTAATGTCAATCAACAGCATTGGGAAATTGATTTTGGAGGTGGATTTCCCACATATAAAACGTTAACTTTTGAAGAAGTATCGTTATACAGACAGAGTAATTTTAATGCTTTAGGATTTCTCGGAATTGATTGGGGAGATTTCTGGAATGCCATTAAAGAAGGTGTAGGTTCTGTTGTAAGTACGATTAAACGTATCATAGTTTCTGTAGGTGAAGTTATAAAAGTAGCCTTTGAATTTATAATTGATGGTATTACAAAAGTCTTTGAAACCGTAATAGAATTTGTGCAGCAAGCCTTTGATTTTGTAGAAGGAGTATGGAACTGGCTTAAAGTAAAGGTTGAACAATTGTTTGAATGGCTTGGCTTCCTTTTTGAATGGGAAGACATACGCAGAACAGCAGACATTGTAAAGTTTAATATCAATACAATACTTGATTTTTCGGTTGTTGCAACTGATCACGTCAAGGGTGTTTTTGATACCTGGATACACGAATTAAAGGACACTCTTAAAGAAGCTGTAGATCATTATATTAATGAGCTCGGAACTGGTTCAACACTTGGTAATTATGGAGACCAATACAAAAAGAGCGATCCAGAAAAAGAACATGCACTGGATCATAATATCTTGCTCAATTCGGTAAAAGAAAATTATAATGACGCCTCATCGGTCAATGAATTTAAATTCTTTATTGAAGATAACAGTCCAATAATGGATTTGCTTGATCAAATGAAAGCTCTTTCTGAAAATTTCGAATTTGGTGATGGTAAACAAGCATTTGATGAAGCGCTGGGGTATTTTTCTAATATAAAAGAAAACCCAAGTCAAGCCTTGCAGTTAGTACTCAGCGGGCTACTTAAAATAGGAGAAAGTGTAGCCATGTTCTTGATTGATTTTGGAGCAGGTGTGGTGAGAACTATTCTTGATGTGGTAAAACTATTAATTGAAGCTTTTAAAGATTTGTTAAATACCACATGGAGAATTCCTATAGTGTCCGACATTTTTAAATTCATAACAGGGCATGATCTTTCTTTCAGTATTATAGACCTTATTTCATATCTTATTGCAATTCCTACTTGTGTATTGTTTAAAGTAGTGTACAAACAAGCGCCTTTTCCTACTGATGATTCAGTAACTGCTTTTAAAAACACCTACAATTTGGCCTATTTAAAAAGCCGATCTGGAATTGATAATTCAAAAGAAGCTATTTTAATGAGGAATGCTGTGCAAACTGTTGATCCTTTAGTGGTAAATTTATTCAAGACAGGTTTTGCGGTGAGTATGTTTGTAAAAATATGGTCAGATATCGGTACATCCATAGCTTCTTCTACGAATCAGGTTAATGATGTTTTGGGGTATGTATCGCTTGGAGCAGGTATAACAGCTGCCGCATTTACAAATCCTTGGATCGTAGAAGTAGACCCAGGTAAATTATTATGCGGTAAAAGCGATGTTGCTAATGGAGAAGCAAGTTCTAATGTTGGTTATTTAGCTACAGTAGTTAGTGTGGTGAAAGGGGTAGTAGTTTATGCTGTTAAAAAGAAGAATCCACAATTCCCACCCACTGTTGTTGTTAAAGTAAATGAGCTTTCATCGACTATTGCGGGATCGCTTCGATGTGTATTATATGTTGTTGAATATGTGCTTTCTTCAAAAAAGAAACCCAAAACATTAGCTCGTAATCTTACAGCAACAATACCCGGTGAAACATTACGTTTTTTGTCTTTAAATGAACTAAACACAGGTACTTTTTATATACCTGAGGCAATTTTAGGAGTACTCACCTTTGGAGGATATACTTCATCATTAGTTATTTACCTTACAGATGACGATGTTTCACTATTAGAAGCAGAAGATGCTCTGTTAGAAAATAATATTGTTCAAGAGATTATTTAGAAAATTATTGTTTAGCTAATAATGATAAAGTTAGTTTGAATGGAAATCTCTGAGATACTCTTAAACTCAATTTAATAGTGGGAGGCAATCCAATTATTCAACCACATTATTGCAGATTTTTATGCAATTTTTGTATTCGCATCTTAAAATGATATTCTAAACTAATATAAATCAAGTTATTCATATTCTATGAAGGGTACTGGGGAAAAATGAAAAGCCTGAGGATTCAGATTCTCAGGCTTTTTTTATTTGGAAATTTTATATCTAATTTTAGTTTTAAACGTATGTTACTACAGCAGGTTTTCGACTAAATTAAGCCCATTGTTCAGATTTGCCGCTCGAGTGATGGCGAATAGGGAAGGCAAATCTTCCAAATGCAAACCCAATTTCAATTATGCCTAATGCCCAAATTGCTTGTAGCTTGTGTTGCATCCATTTTTTTTATTCATTTATTTTATAGACCTCCTTTTTGTTCAGCGTTTTGCCCCAAACAGAGAATGCTATTATATCTTCGTTATCGCCCAATATTTTCCCTCGCATTTCAAAATCATCAAAAAATAATGTTAGCGTTCTTTTTTCAGTTTCTCGGTAATGCCCTGTCAATACTGTATCTGAAACATTTCCATCATATCTTTCTGCGTTAATAACTTTCGAGTATAATTCCACCTTGCTATCAACTTCTCTAAATATTAGACTTTTTTGTATCAGGTATCCGTCAAAGTTTCCGCCCGCAATCCAATCGATATACGGTGCTGTTATTCCTTCAAAATATTCCGAATCGTATTTTATCCCAACCATATTTTTGAATTTTTTAATTATTTGGAAATTAAAACAACTTCTCCGTTTTCATACTTGTGAGGATAGTCGTATGGCATTGTGTATGAAATGGTGTACTTTATAAACAAATCATTACCCAACATAAACAAATCGCCTTCACCTTCAATCGTATCGTCTTCACTCTTTTCAGGAATATTTAATTTTTCAATTAAGCACTCTTTTAAAAAAGAATAAGCCAAGTTTTCATCCGTAGGTTTTGAGTTTTTGTAAAAACAAATTTCTCGGTTGCTTCCAATCCAATTAGGCCCAATAGTACTGCGGACTTTCCATTTAACCGAAAGAGTGTTTGAAATAGCCTCATTCTTTAGTTCATCTTTAATATTCATTGTGTTGTTTGTTAAAAATTGGCGGCAACGTTTTGGTACTATAGAGGGTTTGGCACTAAATATGTTCTGAGATCTTTTACATTAAGTCAGACTGCTTTCAGCTAAAAAAGTTTGCGTATAATTTTTCCGATATCTGCAAAATCATCAAGATTGCTTACAGCTCTTTTTTCGGTAAACGTATTATCAGTTTTTGAAAAAGGATAAATTAATATATAATTGTTTTTATTGATCTTCTTATTTAAAATTTCGGGCAATTCCTGCATTTGCGATAAATACGAATGCATGCCTCTATCAGCCATTATAGCAATCAGACCTTCATCTTGCTCTAGGTTTTGAGCTTTATTTTGAATGTCTGTCCATGAGATTTCATTATTAAAAGTAGCTTCAATATTTGCCTTTGCAACAATATTTTTTAATATATCAATTGTTTTTTCGTTTGCATAAAAACTCATTTTAGCGCCTGAATTTTTCCCTATATTCCAAACCTTTAATAAGGAATGGAAAAAACCTGCTTCATGTTCAGCATTTGGAGGAATAATGACTGTATATTTTTTTATTGTAGCGACCGGCTGAACGGCATGATATATAATTACATTTATCAGTTTGTTAAGCAAGTAAGCGTTATAAAGATTATATATAAAAGAAGCGGAAAATCCCTTATCTTCTTCAATCCCTATAATCAGGTCAGTGATGTTTTGCTCCTTTACTACATTATTGATGCCAGCAGTCACATCGTTATCATGCCGTGCTATTGGAATCAGTTTAACGTCTGCTGCAGCTGCCAGATTTACAGCTGAGCCAAGTAGTTTTTCGGCATTTTTTGAAGATGACTCGCTTTTATCTTCATTAATGATATTTAGGGCAAAAAGCTTGTCTATATTGCTTTTACTTTTGATTATAAGCCCTAGGTTAACCATTTTTTCAACTGTATGTTCATGATTAATGGCAAGTAGAATCTTTTCTTCTTCATTACCTGCACCAGCAACTGTTTCTTCTTTATCTGTATCTGCAATTCTTTGCGCGCTCGCCATTGAAACAAAGGATGAAATAGTACATGAAACTAATATCAGCAGGATACTTCCATTAAGAACATGCTCATTTAAAAGTCTGATCGGTTCTCCCGCTTCATTTTCAGACAAAATGATATTATATCCGACCATCACAGATGCTAAAGTTGCAGCTGCAGACGCGGCGCTCATTCCGAAGATAAGTCTTCCTTCGTCATCTGTAAGTCTAAAGGTCTTTTGGGTAAGAATTGCTGCAACATATTTTCCGCCTATAGAAGCGACAAGCATAACAAAGGCTACCCCAATGGTTTCCCAACTTTGAATAAAAGCATTAAAATCAATCAGCATACCTACACTGATAAGAAAAAAGGGAATAAAAATAGCATTACCTACAAATTCCACCCTGTTCATCAGCGAGGAAGTTTGCGGTATAAGCCTGTTTAGCGCCAGACCAGCAAAAAATGCCCCGATGATAGCTTCTATTCCTGCTAATTCTGCCAGCAAAGAAGCCAGGTATATCATTACGATTACAAAAATATATTGTGAGATCTTATCATCAACATTTTTAAAGAACCAGCGTGCTATAATAGGAAAAACAAGCAAAACAATCAAAGCAAATACCGTCATTGATAAAGACAGTTTTACCCAGAATGCAGTTCCTACTTCGCCTTGGGACATGCCTACAACTACAGCTAATACTATAAGTGAAAGAACATCCGTAATCATTGTCCCGCCTACAGTAATATTTACAGCTAATTTTTTAGCTATTCCCAATTTACTCACCATAGGATATACAATCAAGGTATGAGATGAAAAGAGACTGGCAAAAAGCACAGATGTCAAAAAGGAGAATTTCAAAATATAGTACCCGCCTGCAAGTCCCAATATAAATGGAACGATGAAGGTATATATTGAAAAGGTGATGCTCTTCCATTTATTCTTTTTAAAATCTCCCATATCGATTTCTAGACCTGCTAGAAACATAATATATAAAAGTCCTGTAGTTCCTGTTACGACTATACTGCTGTCTCTGGCGAGAACATTAAATCCGTTTGGACCTATAACTGCCCCAGCTATGATAAGACCTAAAAGATGAGGTATTTTTATTTTATTCAATAAAAGAGGAATACACAGAATTATAATGAGCTCTATCAGGAATTTTAGTACAGGATCTTCAATAGGAAGACTTACGTGTTGGATACTTAATAACATAAATTATTTTTTTGGAGCTAGAGTAAGTTCAACTGAGAATTTCGCCGTGCAGTTGTCCTGTCCGGTTATGGTTTGCGTTCCTTTAATAACATTGTCTTTGATATCATCAAGAATAACATTCATTTTTACTTTATTTTTTGCAATACTATCACTGCTGAATTCGAGCATTATTTTATCGGCAAGATATTTTGCTTTAAATACTCTAATAATTTTTTTGTTGTTGATGACATAAGTGTATATTCCCGTAGAATCAGATGCAAATTGCCAAGATTCATTGCGCTGATCTCCAATTACATATTGATTACAGCTAGATTCTTTGCACAGCATTTTACTATTCCAGAAACCTTTAATAGTTTCAGGCCATTCTTTAATAAACTCAGGTGCTTTTACAGTGTCTCTTAAAGCCGCTATGCTGTCGCGCATTAGCACTAATGCTTTGTAGTCAGCCTCTTTTTTTTCAAATTCTTCTTCTTTTAAATTTAGTGCTTTTTCTCGGTTTTGCAGTTCAAGCTCTTTTTTACTTTCACATGAAATTAAAATATATGTAAGTACTAATGATAGAAGTAATTTTTTCATAGATTTTTTTTTTGGATCTACAATTTAGCCATTATATACCGCTCTCCCAAAAAAAAGAGTCATAAAATAAAAATTGATGCAAAAGATTCTGATGAAATGAATAAAAAAAATAGGTTTCAGACAAAGAATTATAACGCAAAAATGCAGATCTCACTTGTTTATTATTTTGCGCTTGTTAATGGTAAGAATCGGTTTATTTTCAGATAAAACAGAATCAAGAAGAAAAAAAGCATTGTCTGCCTATTTTATAATGTGGAAGACAATGCTTTTGAGTTTGTCGTGAGTTATCCCTCGCAGCAAATTTTAGCTACTAAAAAAGAAAATATGCAGCGAAATACACATTTGAACCGAATGTTGTCGCAATTTGATTTTTGCCTATTAACTACAAAGTAGAAATAGGTGAAGAAAAATATAAATTATCCTTGAATTTGGGTACTGTAGAAATGCTTTTTTGTAAAAATAATTAAAATGGAATTCTGTTATGTTATTCCTGTAAAAAGTTCACTTTTTTTAGCACCTATAATTTTTACTATCTTATCAAGCTTAGACAATTTTAAATCCACATTTTCTGTTTCAATTTTATTGTATTGGCTTAATGACATTTCCATCTGAATAGCCACATATTCTGTAGTTAACTTATTTCTTTCTCTGATTTCCTTAATTTTTATACCAATCATATCACTAAATGCATTAAAAAATTAATACTATTACTAAAACTAATGTCTGTAGTAATTAGAACAATCATTTATTAAAATTATTATCCCAAACACAGATAAATTTTAATTTAAATTTTAAATTCCAGCACGTTTTTTTAAATTGAAAAACTTTTTAGAAAGTTAAATTTATAGACTAAAGATAGAAAAAAAAACAATCTGTTGCTAAAAATAAAGCATTGATTTTTAGTAAATTATATGTATTGTTTAGGAAAATACTTAAATAAAAAGGCTTTAAAATTATTAAATTATTAACAAGTAATAGATTATGTTCATACATTTTTCTCATCTTAAATACATTTAATTTTAACGTATCTATTGAAATTGTCTCCATATATATATTATTCGGGAATTTTTTAACTATATTTCTATAATTATAGTAAAAAGATTACGAATTTGATCAGCCATAAATTTTATTATGATCGTTATTTATTTTATTAATTGGAGGTATCTTTTTAGAAAGAATATTGAAGGACATTTAATATTTCCTGGAAAGGAAAATATGGCTCTATTTTATCAGATTTTATAGAATAGTTTTGGTTACACTATTTTTGTTCTAACTTTTTAGAAGCGGACTATATTCAAATTTTCATTAAATAGGGCAGGATGCCCTTGTAGAGTATTGATGCATTTAGATAGAAATGCAAGGAATAAAAAGAAGCGGATAATTCAAAATGAGTTGAAGTTATTCCTTTCTAAAGGGACAAAATTAATATAGTGAAAAACAGAATTGAAGTTACTGCCCAGTTATATAGCAGTGCAAAAATCAGAGCAATGCTTTTAATTACTTGGGCAGTTGAATTTCTTATTGTTATAATGGATTTTTTATTTCTTACAATCACTTTTTGCCGCTTAGACAAAAAAGAAAATAACTTGTAGATTTTATTTAAAAATGATCTCTTCTTCTATTTGTTTTATTTTCAAATAATACAGCGACATCAAATCTAAATATAAACTCGATCGATACATCTAATACAGTAGCTATTTTTTCCAATTTGGAAACAGTTAGATCTACTTCACCTCGTTCAATTTTTCCATAGCCACTCGTACTCATTTTAAGTTCATCGGCGACATATTCCCGAGTAAGGTTTTTTAATTCTCTTATTTTTTTTATATTTCTATACACAGTAGGATTCATCTTGTTAAACGTAAATTTAAGGGCTTACTTTAGCTACATTAATTCAAATGTAAATATTTCGTATTTCTATTTTTTACTACGATTGAACTTTTAATTCCTGATTAAGGACATTTTGATACTAAAATGATGGCTTGTAGTCAGATTTTTTTTTATTTAAAATATATCTAAAAATAATATTTTATTTGTCAATAAAATATTATTAAATACTCTTTTTATTATTTTTTTAGATCTAAATAAAATGCAACGCTATAAAATAAAATTAATTGCATGAAAATCAATATTTTGGTAAAAATAAATAAAATTGATTAAAATTTTCTGTATTTGAGTTATAATAAATTTTATTACAGTTGAGAAAAACAAATATCATTTAAAATATATTTTATAAAATACTGATAAATCTTTCTCTTTTATCTTCGAGATGATGGAATATCGGTTTTAAAATTTTGATAATTCATTCAAAGATTTGTACTAAATTTAGTTGTGAAACAGAAGCAATATTTTGTAAATAAGTATTGCTTTGTTGATTTCTTTAATTGATTATAGATAATTTTTATTAATTCGCCACGACAGCTTTTTGCGTTTTGTGTTTAATTTTTAAAATGCATCCCAGAGATTCTAAAACAAGGACGTAGTGAGAGTTAGTCACTTCCTTGATTACAGCAGAATGATTTAAAAAAGGGCCTGAATCTACTTTAATTTTTTCTCCTACATTGTATTGGGTAACACTAATCGCTCCGTCTTCAGCAAGCCATTCTTTTATGGTGCTGATTTCTTTATCTTTTACAACAGCATGCTTTCCCAACCAATATAAATAACGGATAGCTCCACGAGATAAAAAAACTAAATTTCGGTCTTTATCAGCTAATTGAACAAATATATAATTGTTAAAAAGCGGTATTTCCACTGTTTTTTTTCGGTCTGAATATTGCTTAACAGATTTTATAAAAGGGCAATAGCAGTTTACACCCAACATTGTCAATTGGTCAACGACTCTTTTTTCCCATTTTGGTTTTGTGTATATAACGTACCAGTTCATTTTATGTTGTTTTGATATTTTAAAATATAATTTTTTGTCTTTGTTTCTAAAATATTAAGAACCTATAGCCTTATATATGAAACCAATAGATTCCAGTTCAGTTTTATTTAAAATATTTCTGCCGTCAAATACAAAAGCTGGTTTTAGCATAGAATCGTATATTTTCTGCCAGTCGTAGGCAATAAATTCATCCCATTCTGTCAAAACTGCAATTGCGTGCGATTCTTCACAAGCTTCGTAAGGATTTTGATAGGAACCTAAACTCGCTTTGTTTTCAGCCTCTGATCTGGTTTTTAAATAATCTAGATCTGCAAGTATTTTTTCTCTGCTTACTTTAGGATCGTAAACAGCAATTTTTGCTTGCTCTGCAATTAAGTCATCTGCAACATAAATAGCTGCTGATTCTCGGGTATCATTAGTGTCCTTTTTGAAAGCCCACCCAAAAAAAGTTATTTTTTTATCAGCAACCGTATTATATAAGGTCTGTGTTATTTTAGTAGAGAATCTTCTTTTCTGATGATCATTCATAATAATAACCTGTTCCCAATAATCAGCTACTTCATTTAATCCGTATGAGTTTGCGATGTAGACTAAATTTAAAATATCTTTTTGAAAACAAGAGCCTCCAAATCCTACAGAAGCTTTTAAAAATTTAGATCCAATTCTGCTGTCCATTCCAATTGCTTTTGCCACTTGATTAACATCGGCGCCGGTTTTTTCGCAAAGTTCAGATAGGGCATTTATTGAAGAAATTCGCTGTGCTAGAAAAGCATTCGCAGTAAGTTTCGACAATTCTGAAGACCAGACATTTGTGGTTAGTATTTTTTCCTCTGGAACCCAATTCATATAAACATCAACCAGTGCCTGTATTGCTTTTTGTCCTTCCTCAGTTGTTTCCCCGCCAATTAAGATTCTGTCAGGATTTAATAGATCGCTAACAGCTGTTCCTTCTGCCAAGAATTCAGGATTGGATAAAATTTGAAACTGGACTCCGTTTCCGGTATTATCTAAAATACTTTTGATTGCCTCAGCTGTTCGTACGGGTAGTGTTGATTTTTCTACTACAATTTTATCATCTTTTGAAATTTTAGCAATTTGTCTGGCGCAGAGTTCAATATATTTTAAGTCGGCCGCTTTTCCTTTTCCTTTACCGTACGTTTTGGTCGGAGTATTTACAGAAATAAAAATGATTTGGGCTTCTTCTATTGCTTTTTCAACATCTGTTGAGAAAAATAAGTTTCTCCCTCTGGCTTCCTCTACAATAGCACTAAGTCCTGGTTCGTATATAGGTATGTTTGCCACATCTTTATCATTCCATGCAGCTATACGTTCTGCATTTAAATCAACAACCGTAACTTGTATGTGTGGACATTTTTTAGCTATTACAGCCATTGTTGGTCCGCCAACATAACCGGCACCTATACAGCAAATTTTAGTGATTTTATTTTCCATAATATTTTATCTGTTCTTCTTTTAATGTTAATTGATTATTTATTGCTATTTGTTTTTTTGAATGCGTTACTATATATAGGTAAAATTTCAATATTAATTTTTGAGAGTTTTTTGTTGTATTTAGGGCAATCGTCTTAAAGAGACTTTTTGTTTCAATTAGTTAATATAGGTTAGTGAAATTAATTCTGTTTCAGTTTTTTTCAGTCTCTTTTCAATTGTAATTATTCCTTATTAAGACTTTTTAACCACTAAATTAAGTTTCAATTACTCCTACACTATCTTAATTTTGTCTTGTTGGCAGTTGCTTTTTGTAGTCAATTTCCACATTTTATAAACTTAATCAGTTTTTAAAAAAAATAACTTTTATTTTTTTGGGATAGTAAAAATGGAACTATTCACGGGGAACCCCTGTCCAATTCTGAAATATTTTCTGCAAAATACCCTTACATCCCTCATTTTTTTGAACTCATATAGAAAATTCACAACCAATATTTAGTCATTATGAAAACAGGAATAACCTTTAGTGCTTTTGATTTACTGCATGCGGGGCATGTGAAAATGCTAGAAGAAGCGAAATTACATTGTGATTATTTGATTGTTGGATTGCAGACTGATCCAACCATAGACAGACCTACAAAAAACAAACCCACACAGACAGTTGTTGAACGTTATATTCAATTGAAGGCGTGCAAGTTTGTTGATGAAATTGTCCCTTACACTACAGAACAGGATTTAGAAGATATTTTAAAAGCTTTTCAAATTGATGTGCGAATTGTAGGTGATGAATATAAAGAAAGAGATTTTACAGGCAGAGCCTATTGCGAAGAAAAAGGCATTGCGCTCTATTTTAATACGAGAGACCATCGTTTTTCGAGTTCTAATTTAAGAAGAGAGGTTTTTCAGATTGAATTATTAAATGAGAAAATATGAACTCAAGAAATAAAATAGTACATGTTGTTCTCACGGGAGGAGTTGGAAGCAGACTGTGGCCACTGTCCCGTAAGAGCCAGCCAAAACAATATCTCGATTTATTTGAAGGTAAATCATTATTTGAGTTGACTTTAGAACGAAATGCCGCTGTTGCGGATGATGTTGTAGTTGTTGGAAACAGAGATAATAGCCATCTGACGGAAAAGGTCATGAAAAAATTAGCAATTCCTTTTACGCATATCATCGAAGCTACACCAAGAAATACGGCCGCTGCAATTGCTTTTGCTGCATTTAATGCTGATTTTGATGATATATTGATTGTAACACCCTCTGATCATATCATTGATGGAGAAGTGAAATATAAAGCAGCGTTAGATCAGGCTATAGGTCTAGCTAAAAATGATTTTTTAGTGACTTTTGGAATTCAGCCTTTAAGACCGGAAACGGGCTATGGATATATTGAATTTGACGGAGATGCAGTATTGGCATTTCATGAAAAACCAAATTTAGAAAAGGCAATATCTTTTACAGAAAGCGGCAGTTTTTTGTGGAATAGCGGTTTGTTCTGTTTCAAAGCTGGAATCTTTTTACAAGAGTTAAAAGCACAGGAGCCAGAGCTTTATAAGTATGCCGAATTGGTTTGGCAAGATAATGTCAATGGTTCATTAAATTATGAATTATCGCTTCAAATACCTTCTATTAGTGTGGACTATGCTGTAATGGAACGTAGCAAAAACATAAAAGTTGTTGCCGCTCATTTTGATTGGTCAGATTTGGGATCTTTTGAAGCAGTATACGATTATTTAATGGAAAACGGACATACGGCAGATCTTAATGGAAATATCGTAATTGGTTCTAATGTGCATACGGCCTTTGTAGGTTTAGAAAATTGCATATTGGTTCATACTCCAGACGCTCTTTTGGTTTTACAGAAAAAGAATTCACAAGACGTTAAAGAAGTTTATCAGCAATTAGAGTTATCTGGTTCTTGCTTGATTTAGCAATCAGTTTATATTAAAACTAAATCAAAGTCAAAGAAAATCAGAATTGATCTCTCAAAAGTAAAAATAAAAACATAAACATAAATAATTATGGCTAAAGTAGCACTTATCACAGGAGTAACCGGTCAAGACGGAGCTTATTTAAGCGAGTTTTTATTAAAAAAAGGCTATGTCGTTCACGGTGTAAAAAGAAGAAGTTCTTTATTTAATACAGATCGTATTGATCATTTGTATCAGGATCCGCATGTAAATAACCAACGTTTTATTTTGCATTACGGTGATATGACTGACAGCACGAATTTAATTCGTTTAATTCAGCAGATCCAACCAGACGAGATTTATAATCTTGCAGCAATGAGCCATGTTCAGGTGTCTTTTGAAATACCAGAATACACAGGAAATGCCGATGGTTTAGGAACACTTAGAGTTTTAGACGCCGTTCGTTTATTGGGATTAGAAAAGAAAACTCGTATCTATCAGGCTTCTACGTCTGAATTATACGGAAAAGTACAAGAAGTTCCGCAGACGGAAACAACGCCTTTTTATCCTCGTTCTCCTTATGCCGTTGCAAAAATGTATGCCTATTGGATAACGGTTAATTACAGAGAAGCATACCAAATGTATGCTTGTAATGGAATTTTATTCAATCATGAATCTCCTGTTCGTGGAGAAACATTTGTGACCCGAAAAATTACTCGTGCGGTTTCCAGAATTGCTTTAGGATTGCAAGATAAATTATATCTAGGTAATCTGGATGCACAAAGAGATTGGGGACACGCTAAGGATTATGTTCGCATGATGTGGATGATACTTCAGGCAGATGAACCAGAAGACTGGGTTATTGCAACAGGCACTACAACTCCGGTTCGTGAATTTGTAAGGATGAGTTTTGCTCATGTTGGAATCGAATTGGCATTTGTAGGAATTGGTGCAGATGAAAAAGCTTATGTTGCAGCTTGCCGTAATCCTGAATATCAAATCGAAATAGGAAAAGAAGTTTTGGCAGTAAATCCGCGTTATTTCCGTCCAACTGAAGTCGATTTATTAATTGGTGACGCGACCAAAGCCAATACTAAACTTGGCTGGATTCCAGAATACGATCTACAGGATTTAGTTACCGATATGATGGAATCGGATGTGAAATTAATGAAAAAGGACCATCATCTTGAAGGTGCAGGATACCAAACAATGAACTATTATGAATAAAACGAGTTTGGATAAATCAGCAAAAATATATATTGCCGGTCATCGCGGGATGGTTGGTTCTGCAGTTTGGAGGGCATTAGAAAAGAAAGGATATTCGAATCTAATAGGTCAGTCCAGAGACGAATTGGACCTGCGCAGTCAGGAAGACGTAAGAGCATTTATGTACAAGGAAAAACCAGATGCGGTTATTGATGCTGCGGCAAAAGTAGGAGGTATTCTAGCGAATAGCGATTATCCATATCACTTTATTATGGAGAATATGCTGATCCAGAATAATTTGATTGATACAGCTTTAAAGGCAGGAGTTGAAAAATTTATTTTTCTAGGCAGTTCTTGCATTTACCCAAAAATGGCTCCGCAACCTATACTTGAAGAATATTTGCTAACCGATTTTTTAGAACCAACAAATGAATGGTATGCTCTGGCAAAAATTTCGGGAGTAAAAGCTTGTCAGGCTATCCGAAAACAGTTTGGAAAAGATTATGTGAGTTTGATGCCAACTAATCTATTCGGGATCTATGATAATTTCGATTTGACTAGTTCTCATGTTTTGCCCGCTATGATGCGCAAATTTCATGAAGCTAAAGAAAATGATCACTCGCCTGTACAACTTTGGGGATCTGGAAAGCCATTAAGAGAATTTCTTTTTGTTGATGATCTTGCTCAAGCAGTAGTTTTTGCTCTGGAGAATAAACTGCCAGAACATCTTTATAATGTTGGAACAGGAGAGGATTTAAGTATTCTGGAGTTAGCTCAAATGATTCAAAAAACTGTAGGACATGAAGGGACTATTATTTGGGACAGTACAAAACCAGACGGTACACCAAGAAAATTAATAGACAGTTCCAAAATGAACAAATTGGGATGGAAGCATGAAGTAAGCTTAGAAGAAGGAATTGAGAAAACATACAACTGGTTTGTAGCCAATGTAGAAAATGTTAAACAAAAAACTTTTTAGTCAGATTCTAAAAAACACTTAAAAGTAAAATTTCAGGTTTTTATTTTCATATCTGATGAAAATGCGATTGAAGTGATAAGACTGGATTCAAATATTTCTAATGAATCATTTGATTTTTAAAACTAAAAAATATGGATCAAAGTAAAGTATTGGTTTTTGATGACTTTCATTATTTTTCGAGATTTCTAAAATATGAGTTTAAAGACATCAAATTTACCACTGGAGACAGAAAGGCAATTATTGATGGAAATGGAATAGAAGCAGATCATTCCTTAGTTGTTTTTGTCTTTTATTCTGAAGACGATTTAATCGATTTATTAAGATTATATGCTCACGGAATTCAGCTATTAATTTGTAATCATTGCCCGAGATTCATGAATAAGTTTTCAAATATAAAAAATATAGCGGTATTAGATTGTTTAGAGACAAAGATGGGATATAGAGAAGATTTACGATTTTACTTTAATCAAAAATTTGTCAATACTAAATACGCATAAAAGACGAGGCCATGTTGACGTTAAAACGAATTTTAAATAATAAGGAACATTAAATGACCCAATGAGTTAGCAGTCTCACATGCTGTTGCACAAGATCAATTTTCTTCATGATAGGTCTAATTTTCATTTAATTATAGTGGGGGCATAATTAAATCGTTAGGCATGCACATGTGCTTAGATGATAACTAAGTATAATGAATGCTGTATTCTTTTGGGTCTTTTTTTGTTCTTTTTTAAACCGCATTAAAACGATGCATTTCCAGGCCAGTCACCAATTATAATCTTAAAATTATACGCAATTATGTCAGTATATCAGTCGATAGTAAAAAATTTAGCGGCAAGTGCATTTGGAATGGGGGTTAGTTTTCTTAACCAGATAGCAATGGTTCCTTTATTTATTATGTATTGGGGAATAGATAAATATGCTGATTGGATATTAATTACAGCTCTTTCCTCTTTTTTTGCAATGACAGATATGGGGCTCAACCGAGCAAGCAACAATGAATTTGTAATTAAATACAATCAAAAGGATTATCAGACGTGCTTAAAATTGCAGACCAATGCTTTCTTATTTGTCTTATCGGTATTTGGTGTGTTTCTTTTATTATATCTTTTAATATCAGCGCTTTGGGGGTTTAAGGAGATACTAGGAGTAGAGCATTTTACAGGAAAGGAAACATCTATTGTGTTTGTTTTATTATTGTGTGAAGTTTTTGCTATGATGTATGGCAGAGTTTATCATGGAATTTTCAGGGCAATATCACAGACTCATGTTGTTATTGTTGCAGATAACCTGATACGTATGGCTGAGTTGTTTATATTATTTTGTGGCATCTTTTTTAAAGCAGATATAATTTTAATACTTACCATATACTTACTTCCTTCTTTAGCAGGGATTTTGTTTAAGCATTTTATTTCTAGAAAAACATTTGCATCAGGACTTTCACTGCGCAATTTTGACCGAGCAGTTTTTAAATCGATTATGAAACCGTCTCTAGCCTTTATGTTTTTTCCCTTAGGTCAGGCTATTTCAAGTCAAGGGATGGTGTTTGTTGTCAATATGCTTTTAGGAGGAGCTTTTTTGGTCGTTTTTACGACAACAAGAACACTAGTAAATTTTTTGCGTCAGATGATGAATATGTTATCGATCTCTATTAATCCTGAAATTTGTGCAGCTTATGGCAGAAAGGATTATAAAACCATATTGAGTATCTATAACAAATCGATGGTCATTACATTTACAGCCACTTTACTATGTATTGTTTTACTTCTATTTACAGGTAAAACTATCTATGTCGAATGGACAAAACATGCTGTAGTATTCAATGAAGTTTTCTTTATAGGAATGTTGTTTGTACTCTTGATTTCATGTCTTTCAGGATTGTCAAGTGTTATTCCGCTTTCTACAAATACACACGTTCGCTTTACGATAGTATTTCTAATTTCTCAGCTTGCGGGAGTGTTATTGTGTTATGTGTTCCTGAAGATTGAACCCAATATGAATTTAATTCCGTTAGCACTTGCAATTACAGAATTTGCCCTTCTTGTCTATACCTTAAGAAATAATAATAAGTTTCTTAATATCAGCATAAAAGAAATGTATGCTGGACTATGGCAACAAGCAAAATTTATTTTAAAAAAAAGTAAAACAACTTTTACAGCCAGCTAACCGCTGAAACAATACAACTAAATCCAGAAAAATGTCAATCAAAAACACTTACCGACAGTTAGTAAATAAGTACGATTTATTTACTGTGTTTCAAATTTGGAGATCCGGAAATAAATACACCTCAAAAGCATTAAACAGCAATTACGTTACAGCGACACCTACCATTCATTTCATACACAGATATATCACCAATAACACGGGCGACAAAGTTTGCGGATACTATCAGTATTTCCTTTCGGAATTTGAACATTACAAGTGCATTGTTCACGATGTGAATAAAGTGGATATCTCATTGATAAAAAACAATGATGTCATACTTGTAGGGGGCGGAGGATTGCTTAATGCTATGCCTGAGTGGAATTATAATATCAATAAAGCAGCAAAAAAAGCAGGAAAAGCAGTGGTATGGTCCGCAGGATTCAATTCTAATTCAAAACAGAAAATCAATAAAAAAATAGATTTCAAAGCTTTTGATCTGGTAGCTGTCCGCGATTTCAAATACAATGATTTTCGTTATGTGCCTTGTGCCACTTGTGCTTTGCCAGAATTAAACCAAACGTATCCGATTACCAGAAATATTGGGGTAGTGGCACATAAAGACGTTCCGCACCATCTTCCTGATGAAATACATCAATTTGATAAAATTACAAACAGTGCTTCATTAAAAGAAATGATCGAATTTATAGGTAATTCTGAAGTTGTTTTAACCAATAGTTACCATGCCGTTTACTGGAGTATTTTAATGAAAAAGAAATGTGTCCTGTTTGCCCCAAGATCTGAAAAGTATGATTTTTATAAATATCCACCGGTTTTGTTTTCCGGAGATTTGGCCAAAGATATTTCTCAGGCTGTCATTTACCCTGATGCACTAAAAGAAAGTCGTGCTCTAACAGATGAGTTTGTTCAGGATATAAAACTTTTAATAGAAAACAAGCACTTTAATAACTAAAGAGCTGCAATCTAAGCTGTTTCATTTTTATCAAAAAACCTTTATAATACATATAAGAAAGTGAAGATATTATCTGTAGGAGGTATGTCAGGCTTGTCAAATACATGTCTGCACCGTCATTGGGCGCTAGAAAAGATTTCAGATGAAATTGATACGGTTAATACACGTATGAAGCCTTTTTCGATTTGGTATCGGGTTGCACATCGTCTGTTCCAATGGGGTCTGGGGATCAGTCTGCCTGATAATTCATCAGCCAACAAAAAAATAAAGGAGTTTATAAATAAAGCTAGCCAGTCTCCTTATGACGTTGTTTGGATCGATAAAGGAATTACAATAAACAGGAAGACTTTGACATATATCAGGAAGTTTTCACCAAAAACAAAGATTGTCAGCTATTCTCCAGATAATATGGCATTACGACACAATCAGAGTCAAAATTATCTTGATTGTATTCCGCTTTATGATGTGCATTTTACAACAAAATCTTATATTTTTTCGGACATGCGGCGTCTTGGAGCCAAAAGAATCGAATTTACGAACAAGCATTATGAACAGACTTTCCATTATCCGAGAATTCTTAACGAAGATGAAATACAGCGGTTGGGAGGCGATGTCGGATTTATCGGTGCTTGGGAAAAAGAACGATGTGACAGCATTTTATATTTAGCAAAGAATGGAATAAAAGTTAAGGTTTTTGGAGAAAAAAAATGGAATGATTATAAAATTGAAAACTTAGAAATAGAGCCTGGAATTTATTCAGAAGATTATTCTAAGGCATTGCAGGCATTTAAAATTTCTTTGTGTTTTTTAAGAAAAATGAACTCTGACACCCAAACTTCCCGAACGATGGAAATTCCTGCTTGCGGCGGTTTTATGCTTGCCGAGAGAACAGCAGAACATTTAGAATTGTTTAAGGAAGATAAGGAAGCCGTTTTTTTTTCAAATGATGAAGAGCTATTGCAAAAATGCCGCTATTATTTAAATAATGAACAAGAACGCAGGCATATAATTGAAGGAGGAATAGAAAGATGTAAAACTTCTGGATATTCTAACGAAGAGTCTGTTATAAGAATGCTGAAAACTGTACTTAAAAATGATTAAAAATCCGAGAACACGAAATAAAGGAGCTGCTTTAAAATCGGTGACTTATTATATTGATTTACTTGTAGTACTTTCTGTAATTGGCGAAATATTTTTTTTCCCTTCTTGGTATAATTTTGCGGGCTGTGTGATGACAGTTGTTGTCTGGATAATCTTTCGCAATTTTTTCTTTAAGAAGAAAATAATACTGCTGCATCCTTTTTCATTTTTGGCATTTTCATCTATTTTTCTGGCAAGCTTTATTCCTTTAACAGCAACCCTTATAGAATCAAAACCCATAACGTATGGTTTTCAAAACCCGTATGAGACTTTTTTTTATCAAACACTGATTTTCATTACAGCCTCATTAGCATTTTATGCAGCAGTTTATAGAAAAAGAAGACGCAATAATTTCATACAGCGCACATTATACAAGCTGAATTTTTTCGAAACAGAAGCTTCTACTTTATGGATTTTAGGAATAATAGGCTTATTGGCTAGGATAAAAAGTCTTGCAGTTGTAAACGAAGTGCAGTATGGAGATGCAGGAAACAAGTTTTTAGAAGGATTAATATATTTACAATATGCTCCTATAATTATGTTTTTTCCTAGTTTGTCAGGATTGCCTTATAACAAGCTGCGTAATAATATGGTAATTGTTTATGTTTCATTCGTGTTTATTTTAAGTTTTGCTTCAAATAGCCGCCAGCAGATGATCTATCCCATTTTTACGGTTCTGCTGCTGTTTATGCTTTATCTTATAAAAAACAATATTTCCATTTTCAGCTTTCTTTCTCCTTGGAAAATGGGAGTGATAGTATTTTTTATATTTTTTGGTTTAGGGTTTCTGTCGGATATCTCATTAGCAATGCTTGCGAACAGAAAAATTCGTAATGATGTGAGTAGGAGTGAGCTATTGGATAATACTATAGAAACCATGCAAAATGATAAGCTGATGGAAAAGCTTAGAAATACCTCAATAGAAGCACAAGACAATGTCTTTAGCTACAGCCGAGGCTGGGATGAAACATATCTGAATAATTTCATGATTAACCGATATGGAAATGCTAGAGTTGTTGATCAGACCTTATACTATGCTGATAAAATAGGTTATGGCAATGAAAAAATGCAACAAAGTTTTTATGAAAAGATTTTGGCTATATATCCGCTTCCTTTTTTATCTCTACTAGGAATTACAGTTGACAAAGAAGAATTAGAGTATTCTCCTGGCGACAAGCTTTATTTTACGGGTACGCATTCTCCTTCTGCATTAGGAGGATTCCGAGTTACAAGTCTTGTAGGAGATGGTCTGGCGACATTTGGTTATTGGTGTTTTCCTATAGTATTTGTATTGCTATTTGCATCATTTACACTAATGGACAGTCTCGTTCTGTTCAAAAATGGCGACATATTATTCTCTACGCTAGGGCTGATAAATATATTTGGTTTCTTAGGCATTTTCAGGAATTCTATTAGTAGCATTGTTCCGCTGGCTTACATTTTACGAGGGTTTTGGCAGCAATGTTTTATTTTTTGGATATTGGTTTTTTTTATAAAAATGATACAATTGCCATCAAGAAAACAGAAGATAATTAGATCGCAGCCCCAAATGTAAACGGTCCTAATTTTCTAAATAATTCCATAAAGAAACCTATTTGAAACTGTTAAAAGCAGTCAATATTGGTGAATCAATCCTACTTAGACCATATAATCATGAAAATAGTATTATTTACCCATCCTAGTTTTATAGGATCGCAAAGCATGCCCAGATATGCAAAAATGCTGGCTGACGGGATGCAGCAAAAAGGCTACGAAGTGCTGACTTGGCAACCAGAGGCTTTCTTTCATAAATTGCCTTTTTCACCAATAAAAAAATGGTTAGGATATATAGATCAGTACCTTGTTTTTCCTTTAAAAGTAAGATCAAAACTCAGATATTGTTCTAACGATACAATTTTCGTATTTGCCGATCAAGCTTTAGGCCCTTGGGTGCCATTAGTAAAAGCAAAACCTCACGTTATTCATTGTCATGATTTTTTAGCATTGAATTCTGCTTTAGGTAAAATTCCGGAAAATCAAACTCGAGGAACTGGCAAAATATATCAGGGTTTTATTCGAAACGGGTTTTCTAAGGGAAAACATTTTATATCGATATCAAAAAAAACTCAAGAGGATTTGCATGAACTCCACAAAGGTAAAATTTCATCCTCAGTAGTTTGTTATAATGGTTTAAACAGAGATTTCAAGGTTTTAAATCCTTATTCTTCGCGCACTTCTTTGAAACATCTTTTGAATATTGATTTAACATCAGGTTATATTCTTCATGTTGGAGGGAATCAGTTTTATAAAAATAGAAAAGGAGTTATTGAAATTTACAATGCTTGGAGAGATTCTTCAGATGTTTTTTTACCGCTTCTATTGGTAGGAGCCAAACCTACAGACAAACTAAAAGAGGTATATGAAAAATCTCCTTATAAAAAAGATATCCATTTCGTAATAGGTCTTGATGACGAATTTATTAACGCGGCTTATTCTGGTGCAACCTGCTTACTGTTTCCGTCTCTAGATGAGGGATTTGGCTGGCCAATAGCAGAAGCAATGGCATGCGGATGTCCTGTAATTACGACCAATAAAGCTCCAATGACTGAAATAATTGGTTTGGCTGATTCTTTTCTAATAGAACGCCGGCCTTTTGATGCTTTATTAGTTGAACAATGGAGCAAAAAAGCCTCTAGGCAAATTACCAAAATTATAAATCTTTCAGAAGATGAAAGACAACAATGTATTGCTAAAGGATTAGAGTCAATTAAGAAATTTGACACTGAATTTTTTTTAAATCAATTAGAAGAGCAGTACAAATTAATAATAGAATAACAAGATTATTTCTTGTTGCATATTCTTTAAATACTGAAAAAAATGAAAATACAATTCTTCAATCAGCCTAAAGTAGCCAACAGGAAAATTGAATTGGATTTCCTAAGGGGTTTAGCCATCTTATTGGTTTTGGGATTACATTTTCATACGCCTGCTTCAGGCATATACTTTTTAGATAAAGTGATTACAATTGTTAAATCCTTTGGAGGAACTGGCGTTAACCTTTTCTTTTCTTTAAGTGGTTTTCTAGTAGGAGGACTGTTATTGAAAGAGTTAAAGAACACAGGAGAAATCAATGCTCCAAGATTTTTAATTCGAAGAGCTATAAAAATCTGGCCACCTCTGTATTTTCTTTTAATTGTTCATTTGGTTTCTGGCCACCATCACATGAATACTTTTTTGTGGCAAAATGTTTTTCATTTGCAAAATTATTTTGGCTCATCAATTAATCAAACGTGGTCGTTAGCGGTAGAGGAACATTTTTATCTATTTCTTGCCTTTTTTATAGCATATCAGGCAAAAAATCCACCGAAGAAAATAATACTGAATTTATCAATAGTCATTGCAATATCTGTAGCCTTACGTTTAATTGCCGTAAATTATGGCTATTTGGACGCTACTTTTCGCCAGACGCAATATAGAATGGATAGCCTGCTGTTTGGTGTTATTTTATCTGTAGTGAATATTTATTATAAAGAATCATTTGATCATCTCGCTTCTAAGAGATTTTTACTAAATGTTTCATTTATAGTCTTGGTGATAACCATTTTGTTAACTGTAGATAATCCATATCTAGACCGAAGAATTGGATATTTTGTTCAGGCTATTGGTTTTACATTGTTAATTGTTCAGGCTGTGACTTCTAAATCCAGTCTTAAAAAGAGTTTGATTTATCGCTTTATAGGATGGATCGGAATTTATTCGTACGGAATTTATTTATGGCATTCGGTGTCTGTTGGGCCTTCAAAAAAAATCCAAAAGATACTTTTTGCTCAAGGCCATAATGAGCTGACTATTCTAATTGCCGTTGTGCTGTTTCAGTTATTTCTAAGTTTATTTTTAGGATATATAACTTCAACTATTATCGAATGGCCTTCATTGAGTTTGAGAGATCGTTTTTACCCATCAAGTAAAAAAAGCGATCATAAGGAGACAGCTATCACTGTAGAATAGCTTAGAAGTATCATCACGATTTATAATAAACAATCATAGACAGGAAATGAAAGTACTTAGAATTATAACCTCCATGAATCCAAAAACTGGAGGTCCGTGCCAGGGAATACGCAATGTGAATCCTTTTATTAAACAATTAGGTACAGAGGTCGAAGTAGTGTGTTTGGATAATGCAGAGGAAGAGTATGCCATAAAAGATGATTTTATTATTCATAAAATAGGACAAGGCAGAACTTCTTATCATTATAAACCTCTATTATATAAATGGTTAATAAAGAATGCTTTGAAATATGATGTTGTAATGGTTCATGGTCTTTGGCAACATTACAATTTGATGGTGTACAAGGCGGTAAGCTCTTTGAAAAAATCGTATCAAAAAGTACCAAAAGTTGTAATCATGCCACATGGAATGTTAGATCCTTATTTTCAAACAGCAGCAGATAGAAAATGGAAGGCATTGAGAAATGAAATTGTTTGGCATTTTATAGAAAAAAAATGCATTAATCAAGCAGATGCCCTTTTTTATACTTGTCAGGAAGAATTGCAATTAGCAGCCACAACATTTAAAGGCTATAGTCCGAAAAAGACAATTAATGTGAGTTATGGAATTCAGGCACCGCCAATCAGAAAACTAGAATTTGATACTGCATTCTTTAAAAAATGTCCCGAAGTGGAAAATAAAAAATATTGGCTTTTTTTAAGCCGTATTCACGAGAAAAAAGGAATTGACTTATTGATTCGGGCATATAATCTACTTTCTCTAAATAATGAAGCTCTTCCAGATCTAGTAATTGCTGGCCCTTATGAGTCTGCATATGGACAGGAAATGATAAAAATGGCTGCAGTGAATTCAAAAATTCATTTTTCAGGAATGCTTCAAGGTGATGAAAAATGGGGCGCTTTCTACAATTGCGAGGTGTATATTTTACCAAGCCATCAGGAGAATTTTGGTATTGCCATTGTCGAAGCATTAGCTTGCGAAAAAGCAGTTTTAATTACGGATAAGATTAATATTTATCGTGAGATTGAAGATGGCGGTGGCGGTTTTGTTGGTGCTGATAATTTTAACGGTATTCTTGGAATTCTGAAAAAATGGGAAGCACTGAGTAAAGATGAAAAAAAAGCAATGGGTACCAATGCATTGGCATTATATCAGAAACATTTTGATGTAAAAAGCACTGCAGAACGATTAAATAAAGTCCTAAAATCACTTATTTAAAATGAATTATCAGAATTTAAAAGAATTTACTGTCCCTAAGACATTTCGCGGAAAATCTAAAATTACCGTACAATTATGGTGGATCGTACAAGGGACACTTTTCGCAATGTCTCCTCAGTTTTTTTATGGATGGCGCCGTTTTCTTCTTAGATCGTTTGGGGCCAAAATTGGAAAAGGTGTGTTGCTAAGAGCTACTGTCAGGATTACTTATCCATGGAATGTAGAAATAGGAGATTATAGCTGGGTAGGTGAGGATAGCGTTTTGTATAGCCTTGGCAAAATTAAAATAGGCAGCAATGTTGCCTTGTCACATAAAGTCTACATCAATACTGGCGGACACGAATATGATAAAACTTCTTTTGATATTTTTTCCAAACCAGTAATTATTGAAGATCAATGCTGGCTTACAAATGATGTTTATGTGGCTCCAGCAGTAACCATAGGCAAAGGATCAATAATCGCAGCAAGAAGTTCAGTGTTAAAGAGTATTCCAGAAGGAAAAATATGTGTAGGAACTCCTGCTGTTCCAATAAAAGACAGATTATAAAATTATAAAAATGGCAAAGTTTTTAATTACCGGAGGATCAGGATTTATTGGCACCAATTTGATCAATAAATTACTGAAGGATAGTCATCAAGTATTGAGTATCGATATCAAAGAACCTAAATCAAAGGAGCATCAAGCGATTTTTAGAATGGTAAATTTATGCAGTGCGGAAGAATTAGAGAGCGTGATACTTTCTTATGATCCGGCATATGTAATTCATCTAGGAGCCCGAACAGACTTAAATGGAAAAACACTAGAGGATTATGATGCTAATATTGGCGGCGTAAAAAACCTGCTTCTTGTCTTAGATAAATTGAAAAATTTAAAAAAAGTCATTTTTGCTTCCTCCATGTATGTTTGTCAGCCGGGTTACACGCCTAAAGATTTTAAGGACTTTATGCCTCATACCATTTATGGAGAAAGTAAGGTTTTAACTGAGAAAAGCATCACGGACTGGAATCCTAAATATACGTGGACTATTGTAAGGCCAACTTCTATCTGGGGGCCATATTTTGATGAACCCTACAATCTTTTTTTTAAAATCGTACTTTCCGGAAATTACTTTCATATGGGCAGTAAAGCTTGTAAAAAAACATATGGTTATATCGACAACTTTATTTATCAGATAGAATCAATTGTTTTTTCAAATAAAGCTCAAGTAGATCAAAAAGTATTTTATCTGGGAGATTACGAGCCTTATAATATTACCTCATGGGCAGACGAAATTGCAGGCACTAAAAATATAAAAATTCAAAATATTCCATATTCTGCTTTTGTTGCAGCCGCTTTTATTGGTGATTGTTTAAAACTAGTCAGAATTAAATTTCCAATGACAAGTTTTAGATTAAAAAATATGACTACAAATAACTTTTTTGACTTAAATGAGATCAAAGAGTTAGCACCTAATTTGCCTGTATCCAGAAATATAGGAACCAAACAAACAGTTGAATGGATGGCTAATAATTATAGTTAATAATTAAGAGCTATAATTTTTTACTTCATTTTTTCAATTTACGATTAAAGCTTTTCAGCAGGAATCAGATCTATTATTCTTATCAGGCATTAAACTATTAATTTATATAAATAATATAATTTATGAAAGCTTCAATAATCACTATTTGCTACAATAGAAAAAATACTATTGGCAAATGTATCGAAAGTGTTTTAAATCAAAACTATAATGATATTGAATACATTGTGATCGATGGAAATTCGACAGATGGTACAAAAGATGTTATTCAATCCTACGCCGACAAAATAACCAAATACATTTCAGAACCCGATAAAGGAATGTATGATGCCATTAATAAAGGTTTAAAAATGGCAACTGGAGATATTGTCGGCTTAATGCATTCGGATGATGAGTTTTATGATGCCGATGTTGTTAGTAAAATTGTAACTGCTTTTCAAGGAAATGTTCAAACAGCGGGAGTTTATGGAGATGGCATATATGTTACCAACGATGCCGAAGAAAAGGTGGTTCGCAATAGAATAGGAGGGAAATTTGTTTTCGAAAAATTGAAGTCAGGTTGGCTTCCTTTGCATCCTACTGTTTATTTGCGAAAATCTGTGATAGAGAAACTAGGCGGTTATAATCTAAACTTTAGAATTGCTTCTGATACAGAATTGCTTCTTCGCTATTTATTTGTCAATAAAATAAAACTGGTGTACCTGAGCAAGTATATTGTCAAAATGAGAATGGGCGGACTAAGTACTTCTTATAAAAGAGCTTTTGAGGTATTTATTGAAGATTATCGTATTTACAAATATCATGGTCTGCCAGCATTTAAAGCAGTTTTTCTGAAGAAGTTAATCGCTCTCAGACAATACATGTACGTCAGCTAAATTAATTACTCGATTTATCTCCGAATGAAAATAAAAAATGTGCATAAAAAAAGTATCAATATCATTTTTTTATTGTTGTGTATCTGCAGTATTTTTTACTATTCATGGATTCATAGCCCAGGTTTAGAAACCGAAACTTATCTGCCACTTTGGATCAGGAAGTGGAGTAATCAATATTATAATTTACGAACTGCTGTTCCATTTGTAGTTCTTGGCTATTTATTAGAAGTATGGCAAGAGTTTACTAATGTTTCAGCGACCGAAAACAGATCTCTTTTTGGAGCAAAAAACTTAATAATAATTGTTGTAGTGGTCTGTCTGGCAGAGGGTGGCCAATTTTTTGTAGCCACACGCCAGCCCGATTTTAGAGATGTTTTCTTTGGAATTTTGGGAGGTGTTTTCGGTTGTTTACTATATCATTTAATTCAAAAAATCAATTTTTCATTTAGAAAAAATGCGTAACAGACATAAATTTACCTTTATTTTTTGCAGTATCATTTCTGATTTTTTTGCGATAATCGGGGGTATCTATCTTTTTTTCAACTTTTCAGAGCAGGCTTCTATTCAATGGAATGTTTTTGCTTTTGAAAACAGTTATCTCTACGCTGTAGTAGGATGGCTATTAGCAGCGTTATATTTTAATTTGTACCGACTGGATACTATTTTTATCCTGACTACTTTTTATCATAAAAGCTGGAATGTATTTTTGGTTCATTGTTTATCTTGGCAAGTCTACCTTCTGGTCTTTCAGGGAATAAAGGATTATCGATTAGTAGTAAGCGCTAATTTACTGCAGCTTAGTTATTTATTTGTATATCTTTTATTGTCCAGAATTATTTTTACGCTGGTTTTAAACAATATAAAAAAGTTTATAAGAAAACCTTTTATAGTAGCCATTTGGGGGTTTAATGCTACGAGTATACAATTAGCTTCAAAACTGGAGAGCAACGCTTATTTTTATGATTTTCCTGGAATTATAAATGATATTGACGAAGAGATTTTTACCGATAAAGAGACTTTTGGAGAAGCGCTCTCAAATGCTATATCGAAAGCTTCAGGAAACGGCATCCAAGAATTATATATTGTAGTAAAACCACAATTTATAAATGATTTGCATAGCTATTTTGAATTGGCCGACCGCCATTGCATGCGTTTGAAATTTGTTCCAGATTTATCTGCAATTTCAAAATCTTCTTTCAGCAGTTCTTCTTACGAAAACTTTCATATCATACGTCCTCGTTATGAACCTTTGCAAAACGCATATAATCGATTGGTCAAACGCATATTTGATATTGTATTTAGTTTGGCCGTACTCGTTTTTATTTTATCATGGCTGTACCCATTAATGGCTATAATAATCAAAATGCAAAGTAGGGGACCTGTTTTGTTCAAACAGCTTCGTACAGGAAAAAAAAATGAACCTTTTTGGTGTTATAAATTTAGAAGCATGACTGTAAATAGTCAAAGTGATAGTTTACAAGCTCAAAAAGGAGACGCAAGAGTTACACCCATAGGAAAATTTATTAGACGAACTAGTATTGATGAACTGCCTCAGTTTTTTAATGTTTTATTAGGAAAGATGAGTGTAGTAGGGCCTCGACCTCATATGCTTAAGCATACGCAGGACTATAATGAACAGATTAATAATTTTATGGTTCGCCATTTTGTAAAACCTGGTATCACTGGTTTGGCTCAAATTTCAGGCTGCAGAGGAGAAACTAAACATGTCTCCGATATGCAGCGAAGAGTAAAGGCAGATATCGATTATTTACAAAGTTGGAGTCTCATTAAAGATATTAAAATCTGCATATTAACCATAATTGTAACCCTGAAAGGGGATGAAAATGCTTTTTAACTAAAAAAAAAAATGTTATGAATATCACTATTGCATATTATTTAGCGGGTTTGATCACTGGCGTTTCTATTGCTGGTTATTTTATTGGAAAGGAATTATACCGTTTTTATATAAAAGACAAATTGCAAAAAAAACAACTGGATCGATTGTCAAAATTGAATGACAACATGAATGACAACATGAAATATAAAGAAGAATTTCAATTGAAAAGAATCAATTAATTGATTAGCAGATTCTAATCAGTTGAACGCACACTTTTTCGAGTATTTCGAAAAGACAATACTAGTTCCGTCTTTTAAACGCCATTATTTTTAATTATTTATACAAATTATATGAATCGTCCCTACATTATATTTATTATCGTTATTTTATTTTCATCCTGCGCATCAAAAAAAGACATCATTTATTTTCAAGATGCAGCTAATTATACTTCAATTCCGACTTCAATTCCAGCTGTTTTAATCCAGCCAAACGATATACTTAGTATTCGAATTGGCGCTCTGGTTCCTGAGACAGCATTACCGTATAATATACAAACAGGAAATGAAGCAACTAATTCTACATTAGATTTACTAAAAATTCAAGGCTATTTAGTATCTCGTGATGAAACAATTGTACTGCCCATTTTAGGAACTGTCAGTACAGCAGGATTATCTGTAAATGATTTGCAAAGTAAGATTAAATCAGAGCTCGAAAAGGGCAAGCATTTAGTAGATCCTACAGTTGCAATTCGAATTTTGAATGCTAAAGTAACTGTTCTCGGTGAGGTGAAGTCACCCGGTACTTATACATTTCTAGAGCAGTCGCTATCTGTTCCGCAAGCTTTAGGCTATGCTGGAGATTTAACGATAAGCGCCAAGCGAAATGATATTTTGTTAATTAGAGAATCAGGCGGCAAGAGGATGATGATGAATGTGGATTTGACCACAGCAGACTGGATGAATAATCCTCAGTATCAGATTCGCCAGAACGACGTATTGGTTGTTAGTCCAAATACGGCAAAAGTAAAAACGGCCGGGTACATAGGCAGTACAGGCACTGTGCTTACAATTGCTTCATTGATACTAAGTACGGTCATATTATTAACAAGATAAAAGTTCTTATGCTTACAGATAAAAATGAATATTTTGACACAATAGAAGACGAGAATTCAGTACAATTAAAAGAAATAGTGGTTAAATATTTAAGGTTTTGGCCTTGGTTTTTAATTACAATTGCAATAGCACTTTTAACTGTTTTTCTCTATTTGAGATATGCAGACGTTGTCTATAGATCACAAGCGAAAGTAAAATTATTGGTTGATAAGGAAAGTTCGAATTTTACATTAGATGTTACGAAATTATTTAATAAGTCAAACATCAATTTAGAAAATGAAATTGCTTTATTTAAATCAGTTCACATATCAGAACAAGTAGTTAAGAATCTAAAGCTGAACGTAGAATATTATTATAATTCTACGGTGAAATCCAAGCAGATATATAACGCTCCATTTGTTGTGAGCTATAATGATGATATATCAAACTTAAAAGAAGACTTATCATATACAATAAAGGTAACTTCAACAGGATATACAATTCAGGATGTTTTATCTGGACAAAAGTTTGAAATCAAAGGGTATACTTTAGATAAAAAAATTGCAAATTTCCCAATAAGCATTAAACCAGCTTTAGGATCAGTCATTACAAATAGTATAGATACTAATTATAATGTCGTATTAAAACCTCTAGCTAAAACCTCTTTAGAGCTCAGCAATGCTTTTGAAATTGATGCAGAAGGAAAAGACAGTGATATTCTTTCGATCTCACTAGAAGGAACTAATGGGCCTCAATCTGAAGCAATTATCAATAATTTAATTCATGTCTTTGAGGCTGATGGCATTAAAGATAAACAGGAGGTCTCGCGAAGAACAATTAATTTTGTAGACGATCGTTTTGTTTATTTAAGAAGAGAACTTGACTCTATAGAAAGTTCGAAAAAAAATTATAAAAAAAGCAATAATCTAAGTTTTATCCAAGAAGATGCCGGTTCAAGTATTCTCCAGAAAACAGCAAAAGAGCAAGCTTCATTTGACATAGAATCTCAATTGCTATTAGCAGATTTGCTGCAAAAAAGTATGGAGTCTCAAAAGGAATTTGAACTTTTACCTGCAGATATAGGCATACAAAATCCTACTATAAATCAATTGGTAGGAGATTATAATACGGCCGTTTTATCCTATCAAAAGCTACAAACAAGCGCAGGAAGCAGTAATCCTTCTATGCAGCTTTTGATAAAAACATTATTGAGTTTAAAAAGTAATATTACCAACTCAGTAAAAGGTTTCAAACAGCAATTGAAAACAAGTCTTGTTCAGAGCGAATCAGCGCAAAGAGTAGCTGACGGAAGTTTTGCTTCTATACCTGAAAAAGAAAAAGTTTTACGAAGCATTGAGCGTCAGCAAAACCTAAAAGAAAGTTTGTATTTGCTGCTGCTTCAAAAACGAGAAGAGGCATCTATTAATTTAGCCGTTACAGTAGCTAATACTAAAATTATAGATTATGCCATCACAGATATTTATCCTATCTCTCCTAAAAGAGGCAAGATTATTTTGATAGCCTTGTTTTTAGGAATTGCTATTCCGTTTATTATTTTATTTATAATTTTTAAATTAGATAATAAAGTATATACGACATCAGATGTTGAAAATCTGGCTAGCAATGTACCTATCTTAGTTGAACTGCCTTCGCTGAAAGAAAATAAAGATTCCCAAATGCAAAATGTTGAAGCTTTTAGAACTTTAGCGCAAAACACTAATTTTATTGCTCCTTATGCCGAAAATAGCGAGGGTAAAGTAATATTTGTTACATCCTCTATAAAAGGAGAAGGAAAAACTTTCGTTTCGTACAATTTAGCTGCGGCTTATTCACATCTGGATAAAAAAGTAATTGTTATTGGTACTGATTTCAGAAATCCACAGTTGCATAGAAACTTGGATAATATAAGTAAAGAGACTACAGGGTTTAGTAATTATTTGCATGACAGTACTTTGCAATGGAAAGATTTATTGATTACTAACGGAGATAAAGAATTTCCTTTTGATCTTTTTCTATCAGGAATTATACCGCCAAATCCAACTCTGCTATTATCCAGTCAGCGTTTTGCAACTTTTATTAATGAAGTAAAAGCAGTTTATGACATCATTATATTTGATACACCTCCAACTTTATTGGTCAGCGATACTCTTATGATTTCTAAATATGCTGACACAACTTTGTTTGTTGTACGTTCTGGAGTTACAGAAAAAAATCTAATATCATATTCTAAAAAACTTTATAAGGATAAAAAAATCATTAATATGGGATATGTGCTCAATGATATTGATTTTAGTTCAGGTTATGGTTACGGATATAATTACGGTTATGGCTATGGTTACGGAAAAGAAGTTGAAAAAAAATCATGGTTTAATAAGCTGAAAAAAATAATAAAGAAATAAAATGCAATAGGAGGAAACCCAATTCGAAAATTAAAAAAAAACAGCAATTCATATGGAGCTAGCAATAGATATTTTAAAAGAAACAGAGGAATGGTTAACGCCTTTTTTTGATCAGGAAACGCAAGATAAAGTAAATGAAATGATTGCTTTAAATCCGAAAGAATTAAAAGAAAGTTTTTATAAAAATCTTGAATTTGGTACAGGAGGAATGCGCGGAATAATGGGTGTTGGCAATAATCGCATTAACAAATATACCTTAGGAAAAAGTACTCAGGGACTATCTAATTATTTGCATAAGGTGTTTTCAGATCAAAAACTCAAAGCTGTTATTGCATACGATTGTCGTCATAACAGTGATACCCTGGCCAAGACTGTCGCAGATGTTTTTTCGGCAAATGGCATTCAGGTATACTTATTTTCCAGCCTTAGGCCTACACCTGAATTATCTTTTGCTTTAAAATACCTCAATTGTCAATGCGGAGTAGTACTTACTGCTTCACATAATCCACCAGAATATAACGGTTATAAAGTTTATTGGGAAGATGGAGGCCAAATTGTGCCTCCTCAGGATACAGAAATTATAAAAGCTATCGAAGAATTAAAATACGATCAAATTAAGTTTAAAGCAAACGATGATTTAATTCAATATATCGATACCGAAATAGACCAGGCTTTTGTGAAATCGTCTGTTCAAAATGCCAGTTTTAATACCTCTACAGAAGCCAAAGATAATTTGAGCATTGTTTTTACGCCATTGCATGGCACTTCAATTACCGTTTTGCCAGATACATTGGCGCTCGCAGGATATAAAAATGTACATATTGTTGAAGAGCAAAGAGTCCCAAATGGAGATTTCCCAACTGTAAAATCTCCAAACCCAGAAGAACCGGAAGCCTTGACAATGGCTTTGGCATTAGCAGAAAAAACGAATGCTGATATTGTTATTGGAACTGATCCCGATTGTGATCGCTTAGGGATTGCAGTTCGTAATAATGAAGGAAAAATGATTTTGCTAAACGGAAATCAATCTATGATTTTAATGACTGCATTTTTGTTGGAACAATGGAAAAAAGC
Organism: Flavobacterium sp. B167r; assembly: GCF_056824315.1. Lineage (NCBI taxonomy): Bacteria > Pseudomonadati > Bacteroidota > Flavobacteriia > Flavobacteriales > Flavobacteriaceae > Flavobacterium > Flavobacterium sp. B167r. Next base: position 4,090,903 of record NZ_CP124859.1, on the reverse strand, counting down.
GGGAAAAATAAACGGCAAACAATTCATTGGTTCAACTATTGTTTCGACTCCAATGATTATAAAATTGGCAGACGCGTATGGCGTTGCCTATAAAAGTGGTTTAACAGGTTTTAAATGGATTGCCAAAATGATTAAAGATTTTCCAGAACTCGAATTCATTGGCGGTGGTGAAGAAAGCTTCGGCTATATGGTAGGAGATAATGTTCGTGATAAAGATGCAGTTGCAGCAAGTTTATTAATTTGCGAAGTGGCCGCACATGCCAAATCGAATAACAGCTCTGTATATAACGAATTATTGAAGCATTACGTAGATTTCGGTTTTTATAAAGAGCATTTAATTTCTATTACTAAAAAAGGAATCGAGGGATTGGCTGAGATCAATAAAATGATGGAGAATTTAAGAGAAAATCCGTTAAGGGAAATTAACCATCAAAGAGTAGTGAAAGTTGAAGATTATAAATCATCTGTATCATTTAATTTGTTGAATAACGAATCGGATATTATAAACATGCCCAAAGCGGATGTTCTGATTTATTATACCGAAGATGGATCTGTAATTTGCGCCAGACCAAGCGGAACTGAACCTAAGATTAAATTCTACATCAGCGTTAACGAAAAATTAGATAGGAATGAAAACTTTAAGGTTATTGAAGATATGCTGATTGAAAGAATAAAAAATATCAGCGCCTCGATGCAATTGGAATAACAAACAGATTAATTAAAAAAAGATTTTAGAAATTATATCACTATAAAGTTAGTTTAATTTAAGGCAGCATATTATTGGTCAATAGTAAAATGCAATTTAGTTATGTTGGTAAAAAAGCTGTTCTATTTAGAACAGCTTTTTTTTTTTGAAAGACTGTCTTGTCCTGAAATAGCGATACACAAAAAGTATCATTATGGAAAAAGATCAAGAATTGCGATATATTAAGCGCACCCAGAAAGATTACAGTATGTCTTTTAAACTTCAAATTGTTCAAGAAATAGAACAAGGAAGAACCTCAATTACTCAAGTTAAAAAAGATTATGCTATTCAATCCCGTTCAACAATTGTTCAGTGGCTGCGAAAATTTGGTAACTTTGATTGGGACAATCAAACACCTTCTATTATGCAAAAATCTCCTGAACAGAAAATAATGGAACTTGAAGCCAAAGTGAAGTTGTTAGAAAAACAAAAAGCATTTTTAGAACAGCAGGCTTTCGTCGCTGATAAAAAAGCTATTATTTTCGATATGATGATTGATATAGCAGAAAAAGAATATCAAATTGACATTCGAAAAAACTCACCACCCGAACAATCGACCATTTTAAAAAAGAACACCAACAAACAATAATGTTTGCCTGTACTTTGTTCGGGATTGACCGGCAGGTTTATTATCGTCGAGTAAAAAAAAGTAACTCCAGGAAGCTTTTGGCTTCAGAAGTTGTTAATATGGTTTTGAAAATTAGAAATACAATGCCTCGAATTGGAGCAAGAAAACTGTATTACCTTTTAAAAAGCGAGTTGAATCAACTTAAAATAGGCCGAGATAAATTTATAGATATACTTAGAGCAAATCATTTACTGATAATGCCAAAACGTTCTTATCATATAACAACAAACTCTCATCATAGATTTAGAAAACATCAAAATCAAATATTAGAGCTACAGATCTGCAGGCCGGAGCAAGTCTGGGTATCAGACATAACCTATATTGGAAAAAAAGAGAATCCATGTTATTTAAGTCTAATAACTGATGCTTACTCTAAACGAATAATGGGTTTTAATGTCGCAGATAATATGAATGCTCATAGTAGTTTAACAGCTTTAAAAAATGCAATAAAAAAACGCAGAGATAGAGGCAAAACATTAATACATCATTCAGATAGAGGAATACAATATTGTTCTGATCAATATCAAAAACTATTACATAAAAACAATATAAAATGCAGTATGACAGAAAACTCCGATCCCTATGAGAATGCAGTAGCTGAGAGAATAAATGGAATTTTAAAACAAGAATTTAATATTGACAAGTTTAATCTAAAACTTGATGTAATGAAGGTTTTAGTAAAAAATGCAATTGACATTTATAATAACAAAAGACCACATTATTCCAATTATATGCTCACTCCAAGTCAAATGCATCAACAAAGTGTAGTAAAGATGAGAACTTATAAAAGAAAAACACCCGCAATAAAAAATATTACAGGTGTTTAATTAAATATATTTGTCTAATAATCTGTATCGATTATTTAGGACTAGTCAGACTACTTATATAAATTAGAGTTTTAGGCTAAAGAAAAATTTTATTATTTTCAAGTAAACCGTCCATTTTCTTTTTGTTATAAATTTTAAGAGGTACAGTTTTAAATTGATTAATTTCAGTTTTACTGTGAATGTCTGATCCCGTAAAATCATACAAATCATTTTTAAGTAATTGTAATGCCTGGCGTTTAATCCTTTTTCCGTAATATCCTGTTAATGAGAGTAAGTTTAATTGAAAAAACACTCCAAATTGCTTTAATTTTTCATATTTGTCCATAGATTTATGGAGATAAATATACCGTTCAGGATGCGCTATAATTATTTTGTAATTCTTTGCTTTTAATTCAAACAGCATTTCATACAAATTCAAAGGATTACTAAAGATATTTAATTCTACTAGAAGATAATTGTGCGGTAAGCCTATAAAATTCTCGTTATTGCTTTTTTCTATTAAAGTATTATCTAGCATATATTCGCTAGAATATCCTTTTAAAAACATCTTATTAGCATCGTTTTCAAGAGCTATTTCATAAGCTTGTTTTATGCTTTGAGAAGTATTATTCCAAATCCCGTTAAAAGTATGAGGCGTAGCGATAGCTGCACTAATATTCAGGGCCTTCATTTGCGCTATTAGGAAGCTCGTTTCTTCAGGTGTTCTAGCACCATCATCAATACCGGCAAGTAAATGGTTATGAATATCGATATAGCCATCAGGCAATATTTCTTTTAGATAGTATTTGGACTTAAATATTGAAAACATAAAGTTAATTTGTTTCAAATTTATTAAGGCTTCTTCTACAAACAGTTATCAGATAAGGACAAAAAAGTCTTATTCAGGAAATAAAACTCTTTTTTAGTTAAATATTTAAGTTGGAATATTAGAGATTAAATATGATTTGGAATTGTTCTCTTATAAATACATAATCTACGAATTAGGGCACATAATACAAGCGATGCTATTTAATGGAAAAAAAGTGGAAATCTATATATGATCCTACATCGATTCTGAAAAAAAGAAACGCAAAACAAAAAAAGTTAAGGCATTGCTAGTTAAATGTTTTTGGCTCTTTTTGTTGGAATTTATTTGATGATGATGAACTACATATCAATATGCTTGAAAACCTCTTAAGAACAGAGAAATGAAATCTAGCAGTACGTTTCTACTTTTATTAATGTTAAGCAGCTTTCAGAAACAGTTTTTATTAGGATTTAGAAAAAATCGGATTATTGTATTCGGAGTATTTTGATCTTTTTGACTGGTGTTTCAAGAAAAACGCAGGTTTTATTTAAGCAATTCTAATTATAAGATTGTTAAAAATAAACTATGTGCAAAAATAAAAGTTCCTTTTTTTAAATAAGTGCTTTTTTATATTTTCGCTCGCCACAGGAATGTATTAACCTAGCAAAATTAGCTTGAATAAAAAAAAACATTTTTACGGTATATAGATTAAAAATATTATTATTTCAATCCAGTAGAATCTATCAAGAATACCTAGCTCCAAATTTATTAAAATTATAAATCCCATTCCCCTTATCATGAAAAAAATTACTTTATTAATCTGCGTTCTTTTTACAGTTGCCAGCGTGAGCGCTCAACAGGAAAAAGGAATAATAGGTTACAACAATTGGCTGAACGGTTGGACCGAGTTCAAACCTAATAAAATTGACTATGGAGAGGCAACTCAAATTTTGGCAGGAAATATTACGGTTAATACCAAATTGCTAAAAAGAAATATCTATGTTTTGGAAGGAAACGTATACATTACAAATAATGCTGTTTTAACTATTGAACCTGGAACAGTAATTATTGGTGATTTCGAAACAAAAGGAACGTTGATAGTTACAAAAGGTGCACAATTGGTGGCTGATGGTTTAGAAACAGATCCAATCGTTTTCACATCAAACCAAAGCCAAAAGAAAGCTGGTGATTGGGGCGGAATCGTAATGCTTGGAGATGCGCCAATTAACAAATTCGGCAATGTATCTTCTTATAATGCAGATCTTGATCCTTCAATGACTACTTATGGAGGAGATAACACGGCTTCAAGCTCTGGAGTTTTAAGGTTCGTGAGAATTGAGTTTGCCGGCAAAAAGGTGAAAGGAATGGACAGCTTTAACGGATTGACACTTGCTGGCGTTGGAAACAAAACCATTCTTGAAAATGTTATGGTGAGCTATTCAGGAGGCGATTCATTTACTTTCTATGGCGGAGATCTTAATGTTTCGAAATTGGTTTCCTATAAATCGGTAAATGATGATTTTAAATTTTCTCAGGGAGTACAATGCCGATTCGCTAACTCATTAGCTGTTAGATCTTCTTACTTCTCTAGCACAAAAGACGGATCACGCTGTATGGAAGTAAGATCTTTTGAGAAGAAAAGCGAAACTGATTTTACTAAAAAACAGACTTTAGTTGTTGCAGGAAATATTACAATGGTTAATGACAGTGAAAACATTAACGCCGACATTCAGGCTGGATTGGTAAAAGAAGCTGTTTATGTGGCTGAAAGTGCCTCTCTTGAAATGAAAAGAAGCGTAATCTCAGGATTCAGCCCAGCGGTCTTATTAGACAGCAAAATAGATATCAATGATGCCAATCTTAAAAAAATCAAAATTGAGGAAATGTATTTCAATTTGTGCAATGGTAACATCTTTACAGAATTCAATTCGAACAATGAAGATTTAGAAAGCTGGTATGGTAGAGGTGGTTTTTTTAACGTTCATTCGCAAAGCGATAGTAAAGAGACATTCATCGATATGTTCAATCCTAAAAGACCAGATTTCAGATTACAACTTGGAAAAATCACTGGTGCTGGAGGAAATAGATAATGCATTTGATTTTTATTTCTGCTTCGCGAAATAAAGAGAACAAAAAAATATAAATTAAAAAAAGAGCCAAAATATTAGTAGTTAATATTTTGGCTCTTTTTTATTAATTTTTTTTAGCAATCAGGAAACTAAGAAGATAATCTTTTTTTCTTTCTTCCAATCCAGATCAACAATCCAGTAATCGGAAGTGTAACTGCAAAAAGACAGACTAAAAACGCCAGTATTTTTGTTGGGTATCCGTAAATGCTGCCCGTATGGATTGGGTAAATCAAGCGTCTTAATTTATCTCCATTACTAAAAGATTCATAGGGTTTTGTCTTTACAATTTCACCTGTATATTTATCAAAATAGGCCATGCTGGAGATATTCGGAATAGATTTTTCAGTATTAAGTTTAATTACCATTAGACTGTTGATCGTGTCAGAAGGTATTCTGATCTGGGTATCTCCTTTAAAAGGATAAATGCTGTCTGTCTGCGAAAATATTTTTTGATAAAAAAAAGCTTTCTCGGTTTTAGGATCAATCTTAGTCGGATTTTCTACTTTGGCTGAAGGCTTTTTAGCCGTTCCATCTGCTAATAAATAAATGCCGCTTTCAAACCATTTGTAAGACCAAGTTAAGCCCGTTAAAGAAATGATTAGTAAAACTAAAAAGGTATAAAACCCAAAAGTAGAATGGAAATCCCAATTGACTCTTTTAAATGATGCGCTCCATTTTACGGTTAATCGCTGCTTAAGATTTTTAAGCTTTTTGGGCCACCACAAAATCAGTCCCGACAAAATCATAAAAACAAAAATAAGACAGCTGATTCCTGTAACTGCTTTTCCAAATTCTCCTAAAATTAAATGACGATGCAAGTCGAGAACAACAGAGAAAAAACGGCCTTTCTCAGGAATTGAAGTTTGCACTTTTCCTGTGTAAGGATCAACCGAAAAAAATAGATCTTTTTTGTTCGAATCGGTACCAGTAATTATTAAAGTTCTCTCACGATCGTGAAAAGAATGAATGCGTTCGATTTGTTCAATATGATATTCTTTCTGAATTTTAGAAACGATATCATCAATTGGAAGTTTTTCATTTGCAACAGCTTCTACTTTATAAAACTCAGGGTTGAAAAACTCATCCAGCTCCTCTTCAAATACCAATATGCTTCCTGTAAGAGCCACTATAAACACAATTAGCCCGGATGTAAGTCCGAGCCAAAGGTGCAGTAAACCAATATTTTTTTTAAATGTTTTATTCATTTTATTTCTTTCGCATTTTTTTCAAATATAAACAATGCTTTTTAAAATGAATATCCTAATGTTAACAGCCAGTTTGAAGGTGCTCCAGGGAATAAACGAATATAATCGTATCCACCAACCCAATACGTTTTGTTTAAAATATTATTGGCGTTCAGCTGAATTTTAAACTTATTGATGTTGTAGTAAAAAGCAGCATTAAACAAGGTGTATCCAGGAAGCGTTTCTGTAGTGGTCTGACTCATAGTACGCGTAGTTGCAAAATTCGATCCCATTGCAATACCGAAATCTTTTAAAGCGCCATCGGTAAAATTATAACGAGTCCAGATATTTCCCTGTTGTCTCGGTGTGTTTGCTTTTTGTCTTCCAATTTCAACTTCAATCGGACTTTCTGTAATAAAAGCTTCATTATAAGAATAAGCTGCAGAAATACTCCAGTTTCGTGTAATGTTTCCGTTCAAATCAATTTCGATACCTTTAGATTCTTCCTCACCAATTGATCTCATTAAATCAGGATTTGTTGTGTCATTAGCAGGATACAAAGTATTTTTTTGCTGAATCTTGAAAACAGCAACTGTCACAAAAAGTTTTTCTTTAAACCATGATGATTTACCTCCAAACTCAACCATATTACTTTCTAACGGATTAAATGGACCTCCAGCATTTGGATTAGCTAAAGTAGAAGCTGTTTGAGGGTTATAGCCCTGTACATAAGTTCCGTATAAGTTGATATTTGGGTTAAGAGTATAAGTAAGACCAAAACGAGGTAAAAACGAATGTTGTTTTACTTTTGTTTCTGTCGCTTTTTTGTAATTCACTTTATCTGAATATTCATCGTAGCGAATACCAATTAAAGCCTGAAAAGCACCAAATTTAATATGATCCTGAAGGTAGATTCCGTATAATGAATAATAGGTCGGATCAACCTGACGCGCCACATAGAAATATTTGCTCATATCCTTTAACTGCTGTGAAGCAAATGGATTGCTCAAATCAAAATGAGCTACGTTTGGAACAGGATTTCCTTTGCTGTCCAATAAATAATTGGCTTTGTTCGCAGGATTGTAAGTAGCGATAAAACCATTATTGGCAGCATTTCTGTAGCCGCTTGCCGTTAATTGCGAACCACCCACAGGAACCTCTTCCTGAGCATAATCAAAACCAGCAATTAAATTATGGTCTAAAGCGCCTGTTTTAGCTTCATATTTAAAGAAAGTAGAAAGATTATCAATATAACGTTTACGTTTACGCATAAAAACCTGCATTTCGATTGCTGTCGGAATTGTGCTTCCGTCTCCAGCAGATGCATATTTATTGGCACCGCGATGCTCTAAAAGATCTTCATTATATCCTGTTCTTATGTACGATCCAGAAAATGATAGGCGATCTGAAAACTGATGGTTTAAAGAAGTAGTAACAACATATGTTTCCTCTTTCAAATAATCGTTTGTTGAGTTTAGCGAATTTGAAGTTTTTGTAGAATACAGATTGTCTTCATAAGTAGATTGTCCTCTGTCTAAGTTTCCATTTGAACTGCTGTAAATCAAATCAAAATTTACACTTGTTTTGTCGTTAGGAAGAAATGAAAGGGAAGGAGCAACAACGATATTTTTATCAAATTGTAAATCTCTGAATGAATTGGCATTTTCATAACCCAAATTCAAACGGTAAAGAAGTGATTTATCTTCTGTTAATGGTCCGGTAAAGTCTGCCAATGCTCGAAGTGTGTTAAAGCTTCCTGTCGAAAAACTGACACTGTTAGCCGCCTGATCAAGCGGTTTCTTAGTAACACGGTTTAAAACTCCTCCAGGAGATGCATTTCCAAACAATGCTGATGAAGGGCCTTTTAAAACTTCAACACGTTCTAAATAATTGGCAAGAGGTTGTTTCCAGAAGCCCGTTGAGGTACGCATTCCGTTAAGCAACTGCGTATTGCTTCCTCCGTTAATTCTAAATCCTCTTATTGATATATCGTCATAAAATGTAAACTGGCTAACCCCGCTGAAGTTTTTTACAACTTCGCCAACACGGATGGCACCCTGATCTGCAATAAGCTCTTTAGTAGCGTATGAGACTGCTTGAGGAAGATCCTTTAACGCAATTTCTGTTTTTGCACCTATAAAAGATTTTGTATTTCGGTATGATTTTTCTTTTCTTCCAGTAATTTCTACAGTCTGAAGTGTATTTATGTTTTCCTGTAAAATTATTGAAATTTCAAGATTTTCATTTTCATGCAGTTCTACTGTTTTTTCTTGTGTAGAAAAGCCCATCGCAGAAAAGTAAACAGTATAGCTTCCAGGAGATAGGTTTGTAATTTCAAAATTTCCTTTATCATCGGAAACCGCATTTTTTTTAGGACTTTTGATGGCAATAGAAGCATAAGAAACAGCTTCATTAGATTCGGAGGTCAGTCTTCCGCTAATTTTTGCATTTTGCGCCATGCTAATATTAAAGGCAGCACAAAACAGCAATAAATAAATGAACTTCATGATGGTTATTTAAGATTTGAAGCGCCAAAGTTAAGTTTATTTAGAATAAATACAAATAAATAAAAGTAAAATTCTAAAGTTGTTTTTATAAGAATATTTCAGAAGTATAAAGGTAATAGTTAGTCCTAAAACTATATTATTCTGTAGCACATTATGGGTATACTTAAAAGTTGTAAATATAACCTTTCAATATCCTTATGCTCTTTATTCTAGGGATATAAATTATAACATTTAGTTATGCTTTATAAATAAAATTATAATAGAAACAGGTTTAAAGTTCATAATCTTGCGACATGATTTCTTCTCTTAAAACAGCACTTTTTCTACTAGCATTTTTGATGCATTACTAATAATCGCAGAACATAATTTGGGGGATTATTTCTGCGCTGGATAGCCCGTTTTATCTTTTTAAGACGGGTTTTTCCAATCGCCCTTTCTTAAATTGCAAAGATTTTACTGGTACTGTGTATTTTTTTTCGCAATTGCTATATTCAGATTTTAAAAGCTGATGAAATTTCTAAAGCACTTATAATTTATAAAAATGATTGAAAATGTGCTGTAGGAACATAACAGGAAAGATCAGCCAGTAGCAAAATCTTTTTTCTTCTTGATAATGACATAAGATAGACCACTGCCAAATAAAGGACAGAGAAATATGTCTATGCTTTTGACTGATAAATCCATCTTATGGAATTCTATTATGTATAATTTTATTTTCGGTTCTAGAGCCTATTATTGGTTCTTTGGTTTGTTCGTTAATACTGTTAGGTATTAGTAAAAAAATTTTGTTAGGTTTAGTTTGAACAGGGAGATTAATTTAAGTATTTAATCTCCTTTGTTTTATCAGGCCAGAGTCAATGAAGATAATTTAATAAATACATGATTTATATGAAAAGTGAGAATTTTAAAATTAGGCACAGTTCCTTAAAGTTGATTGTAATGGCTTTGCTATTATTTTTTGGCTCAATAAAAGGATTCTGCCAAAATGAAGAAAAAACAAATAGTGCTTTCGGGGTTATTGAAAGGCTTGTTGGGAGTCGCGCTAGTGAATTTCAGCTAACTATTGCTGAAGATAAAAAAAGCAAATCTGAATGGTTTGAAATTGAAGCAGAGAATAATCTGGTAAAAATAAAAGCTTCGAGTAATACGGCACTCTGTTATGCAGCTTATAGTTTTTTAAGAGATATAGGAGCAGTTTTAGTGAGTTGGGAAGGAAACAGAATTGATCTTCCAAAGACATGGCCTAAATACTCAAAAAAGGGAGACACGCCTTTTCAGTATAGAGAATATTTGAATGCCTGCACTTTTGGCTATACAACTCCGTGGTGGGATTGGAAACGCTGGGAACAGGAAATTGATTGGATGGCTGTCCACGGGATAAACCTTCCCACTGCAATGGAAGGCCAAGAAGCGGTATGGCAGGAATTATGGAAAGAATATGGTTTAACCAACTCGCAGTTAGAATCTCATTTTGCAGGACCAGCCTACTTGCCGTGGCAGCGCATGGGGAATATTAATACTCTGGAAGGGCCTTTGCCTCAGGAATGGTTTGTAAAGAAAGAAGAGCTTCAGAAGAAAATCCTTGAAAGGATGAAAGCGCTGGATATGCATCCTGTTGTGCCTGCTTTTAGCGGTTATGTGCCAAAGGCTTTCGCCGAAAAACATCCTGAAGCAAAAATCACGGAATTAAAATCATGGTCTGGCGGTGGTTTTGCAAGCACTTTTCTTTTAGATTCCAAAGATCCCTTATTTAAAAAAATTGGAAAGCGATTTATTGAAATCTATACCCAAAAGTATGGGAAATCTAATTTCTATCTGGCAGATTCTTTTAACGAGATTGAACCTCCAGTCTCTGAACATAATAAATATGAAGAACTTGCTAGTTACGGAAATGCTATTTATGAAACCATCAATGAAGCAGCACTTGGAGCAGTTTGGGTTATGCAAGGATGGCTTTTTGGAGATAATAAGGAATTCTGGACAAAGGAAGCAACGAGCGCTTTTCTAAGTAAAGTTCCAAATGATAGACTAATGGTTCAGGATTATGCCAACGATAGATATAAGGTATGGGAAAATCAAGAAGCTTTTTATGGCAAGCAGTGGACTTACGGTTATGTGCATAATTATGGAGGATCCAATCCTGTATATGGAGATTTGAATTTTTATAAAGAAGAATTGGCAAGCCTGTTGAAAAACCCAAATAAAGGAAATATTGTAGGATACGGAGCAATGCCTGAAGGATTAAACAATAATTCGATTGTTTACGAATATATATATGATCTTCCGTGGACTAAGGCAGAACAGCCTCTAAATGATTGGCTGGCTACATATTTAAATGCAAGATACGGAAAGACTTCACCATCTGCTTTCAAAGCTTGGGAATTATTACTTGAATCGGTTTACAATGTTAAATATTGGGAAACACGCTGGTGGAACGATTGGGCTGGAGCATATCTGTTTTTCAAACGTCCAACAGTCAAAATTACTGAGTTTAAAGGAAACCCTGGAGACAAAGAAAAGCTCAAAGAAGCATTGGGCCTTTTAAGTAAAGAAGCTAAAAAATACAATAAAAAGAATCTTATTCAATACGATTTAATAGATGTTTCAAGACATTATTATTCACTTTCAATTGATGAAGATCTCATTGAATGCGTAAAAGCCTATCAACAGAAAGATATTGCAAAAGGAGACCAGTTATTTAAAAAGATAGAAAAACAAGCTTTACATATAGATGCTATAATGTCTGGACAGCCGTTAAATAGTTTAGATCAATGGGTAAAATCAGCATCTGATTACGGAAGTTCGCCAGAGGTTTCTTCATTATATGTTAAGAATGCCAAAACATTAATTACCCTATGGGGCGGAGAAGGGCATTTAAATGACTATGCTTCAAGATCGTGGAAAGGAATGTATAAAGGGTTTTACTGGCCAAGATGGAAAATGTTTTTAGAAGGTTTAAAAAAGGCATCCGTTAGCAATACTCTTTTTGATGAAAATAAAGAAAGAGAATTAATTAAAAATTGGGAAATTAATTGGACAAACTAAAAAAAATAGATCCTTAAATTATAATTACTTCGTATATAAAGATAATTAATATCATATTTATAAAATAACTTAAAACAAACCCTGTTTATGAAAAAGAAAAATCTTCGAAATCGATATATTAGTCAGTTTTTGATTATATAATTCTAAGAAAAAAACTTTGCTAAGCCTTATTATCATTGACTTTATAGAAATTATCCATGTTTATGAATAACTTGTCCATTTGTTAACATTTCTTTAGCACTAATTTCGTCAACACTTTAACTAAATAACCAACATTACAATGGAAAAACTTAAACTTTTATTATTAGCCTTTTTCTTTGGCTTCTCAATTAATACCTGGGCACAGAAAACAGATGTATCTGGTGTGGTATTGGATGACAAAGGTATTCCTCTGCCAGCTGTTAATGTACTCGAGAAAGGTACAAATAATACTGTAACGACAGATTTTGACGGAAAATTTAAAATTGCGGTTTCAAACAAAAACGCAACGATTGCATTTTCATTTATCGGATTTGACGATCAGGCGCTAAAATTAGACGGAACGAAAACAAATTACTCAATTAAAATGATGTCTACTACAACCAATTTGGAACAGGTTGTTGTTGTAGGTTACGGTAAAGGATCTCGTAAAAACTTAACGACTGCAGTTGCATCTGTTAAAGCTGAAGACTTGAACAGAGGAGCAATCAGCGATGTGGGACAATTATTGCAGGGTAAGGTTTCTGGTTTGAATATTTCGTCAAGCGGAGATCCGACAAAAACGGCTTCTGTAGTTTTGCGTGGAGCTTCTACATTAAATAGTTCTCAAGGACCATTTTATGTAATTGATGGTATTCCTGGTGTTGACATCTCTGTGATTTCACCAGATGATATTGCTACTATTGATGTCTTGAAAGATGCTGCTGCAACGGCAATTTATGGTAACCGTGCGGCAAATGGTGTTATCATGGTAACAACAAAAAAAGGAAGCAAAGGAAGAACGCAAGTAGCATACAATGGATATTTTGGTCTTGAGGAAGTTTCTAACAATCTGGATATGATGAATGCAGATCAGCTGAGAGATTTTACAACAAGAAATAATTTAAACTTTACTCCAGAGAATGATAAAGGTGCCAACACAAATTGGCAAAAAGAAATTTTAAGACCTGGACGTGCGAAATCTAGCAGTCATAACTTGTCTATGAGCGGTGGAGGAGATCATGGAAGCTACACAGCAAGTATTACTTCTATCAATAAAGAAGGTGTGATGTTAAAAAGTGATTTCTCTCGTATTATTGCCCGTTTATCTGTTGATCAATATGCTTTTGATGATAAAGTTAAATTTGGTTTGAATGTTACTAATTCAACTACAAAATATCAAAATGTACCGCAACGTAATACGGTTCTTTTACAGGCAGCAAGTTATCTTCCTGTTTCTCCAGTAAGAAATGCTGATGGAAGTATTTTTGAAAATTTTGTGAGCCCTGGATATTTTAACCCAGTAGCTTTAATTGAACATGGAACTGACGAGACTAAAACAGATAATCTTGTGGGTAACCTTACTGCAGAAGTAAAGCTTCCGTTCGGATTTACTTATAATTTGAATTTAGCGCACCAGAGATTAACTGCAACTCATGGAGAGTTTTATGACAGTTATTATTCTCAATACAACAGTGCCAACTTTTACAATAACCCAGATCCGCCTTTAACAAAAACATTGGTTAATTTTGGTGTAAATGGTTCTGCATTGAGAAATTCTTACGAAACCAGAAACAATATTATTGAGAGTTACTTAACATGGGATAAAACTCTAGGAGAGCATAAATTAAAAGCTGTTTTGGGTTATTCATGGCAGGAAAATACTTTAGGAGACGGTTTTCAGGCTACCACTACAAATTTTCCTGTAGACAATGTAGGATATAACAACTTAGCTTTAAGCAATTATACTTCGGTTAATGGTTATGTAGTAAATTTTGGAGATAGTAAAGCGTATCAGCAGACACGTTTAATCTCTTACTTTGGACGTTTAAACTATAATTACAAAGACAAATATCTTTTGCAGGGATCAATTAGAAAAGACGGTGGATCTATGTTTGGTGGCAATAACCAATGGGGATATTTTCCATCTGTAGGTGGTGCGTGGAGATTAGATAAAGAAAGCTTTATGCAGAATCAGGGTGTTTTTAGTGATCTAAAGTTACGCGCAAGTTGGGGGGTAACAGGAAATTCTTCTGGATTTAATGCTTATACGGCTCAATTTATATCTGGAAGTTTAGGAACTTTTTATTACAACGGACAGCAGATTGGTGCTTACGGACCTAACCAGGCAGCAAATCCTGATTTGAAATGGGAAAAAACGGCTACATCGAATATTGGTCTTGATTTCTCTATTGCAAAAGGAAAAGTAACAGGTTCTGTTGATGTTTACGACAAGAAGACAACAGATATGATTTTCAACTATAATGTTAATCCAGCATTGGTGCCAGTAGGAACAATTGTAGCAAACGGAGGAACAATGTCTAACAAAGGTATAGAGCTTAGTTTAAGCGCAACTCCAGTTAAAACAGCAACTTTCAGCTGGAATACTAGTCTGAACTTGGCTCATAACAAAAATGAGATCGTTAAATTGACTAGTCCGTTTTTTGTTGGTGGAGATTCTATCCGCCGTGTTCAGCCAGATGGAGGCGGACAGACAGGAAGCACTTTACAGATTTTTAAAGAAGGAAAACCTCTTGGACAATTCTTTACTTTGAAATATGCGGGCAAAAATGCTGCTGGAGTTTCTCAGTATTATGACAAAAATGGCGATTTGACTACTACACCGCAAATTGGAGTAGATTACCATTATGCAGGAAGCGCACAGCCAAAATTATTGATGGGTTGGGCAAATAATTTCCAATACAAAAAATTTGATTTAAGTGTTTTCTTTAGAGGAGTTTTTGGCAATAAAATTTTCAATGCAACCCGTGCCGATTTATTTAGACCAAGCACTGCAATGACTAATAATATTTTGGTAGATGCAGGAAATGAATCTCCAAATGATTTAAACTCTTTTAAATATTCAGATCGTTTTATAGAAGACGGCAGTTATATAAGGTTGGACAACATGACATTAGGATATAATTTTGGTAAAGTAGGCAGATATATAAGCAGTCTTCGCCTTTATCACACTGTAAACAATGTATTTGTGATAACTAAATACACTGGAATTGATCCTGAGGTAGAACAAGGAGGAACAGCTCCTGGAGTAGATTCAAATAACTTCTATCCTAAAACAAGAACATACTTGTTCGGTTTAAATGTGACCTTCTAAAAATCAAATGCTAAAAATTATGAAAAAGATATTAAAATATTTAGGACTCCCAGTACTTATGGCTGGTCTAATATGGTCTTGCGATGACCTTGATGTGCCTATTACAACACAATTGACACCAGAGGTATTTCCTCAAAATTCAGCACAGTACATTCAAGCTACAGGCCCTGTTTATGCAGCTTTTAGAGGAGAATTTTCTTTTGCTTGGTGGTGGGCTCAATCTTTAAGTACAGATGAATCTATATTACCTGCAAGAGGAGGAAACTGGTTTGATAACAGGAATTATATTGCCATGCATTACCATGACTGGAATGCTGACAATGGAATTATTGGAAGCCTTTGGGATTGGACGTCTAAAGTAATTGGAACAAGCAATCAGACGATTTCGATTTTAAGACAAACAATGCCAGAAGGAACAGAGAAAAAAACTTTGATTTCAGAGATTAAAACAATGCGTGCTATTTCATATTTCATGTTAATGGATAGTTATGGAGATGTGCCATTGGACACTTTATATGGAGATTTTACTGCGCATGCTAAAACACCAAGAAAAGAAGTTTTTAATTTTATTGAAAAGGAATTAAAAAGCGCAATTCCTAATTTAAATCCTGCATCGGGAATTAGTACTTATGGTAGACCAAACAAACAGACTGCCAATGCTATGCTGGCCAAATTATATTTGAATGCTGAGATATATACAGGAACGCAACGTTTTACAGATTGTATTGCAGCTTGTGATGAGGTAATTAATTCTGGATTGTATGCTGTTGAGCCAAGAGCAACTTATTTGCAGATGTTTTATCCAACTAATGGACCGCAAATGAAAGAATTTATTTTTGCTGTTCCTTATGATCCAGCAGCAGTTACAGTTGGCTACAACGGACAAATGTACCACGCACGTTATGATGTGCCACGTTCTGAGAGAGCTAAATTCGGTCTTACTTTTACGCCAAGTGCGCCTAGAAGTACACTGCCTGAATTTTATGCAAATTTTGATGATGTTAACGATATTCGTAACAGACAGTGGCTAACAGGTCTTCAATATATGAATGACGGCGTTACTCCAGTTATGGTTACGACAACTAAAAAAGGATACGATCAGTTCTATACAGGATCTGATGGAGGAGCAACCTACACTTATCAAGTCAATTTGACGCCAGATATTGTACCTCGTCAAAGTGAAACTTTATTTGATCTTGGAAATGACGAAATTGCATGGAACATGGGATATAGAAATATTAAATTCTATCCTGATGCTACTTCAACAAATCGTAACCAAAAGAACGACGTTCCTTTCTTGCGTTATTCAGATGTGCTTTTAATGAAAGCAGAATCAATCCTTCGCGGAGGCGCTTCGACTTTAGGACAAAGTGCAGATGCATTAGTAAACATGGTTCGTTCTAACAGAACAACAACGGCACCTGTAAGCGGTGTGACTTTAGAAGAGCTTTACAAAGAAAGAAGCCGTGAATTTGCTTGGGAAGCATGGCATAGAAACGATATGATTCGTTTTGGAAAATATGAAGGATCATGGGGCTATAAAACCAATACAGATGTTTATCGCCGAGTATTCCCGATTCCAACCAATGCAATGGTTTTAAATCCAGCCTTACTTCAGAATGATGGATATTAAAAACAAGAATTTAGTTAAGTACGCATTGTAACCTAATATAATTTTTGAAAAGGAGAAGAACCTTAAAAATCTTCTCCTTTTTACTAAAAGAAAACTGTTTTTTTTGTTGCTCATGATAAACAGTTCTGTTTCATTTTTATTTTTTGAATGTTATACAAAGCCTAATCAAATGTAGTTCCTGAGATCGAATGAAGATTAGGCTTTAACATTCTTTTTATGTGATTAACTTCTTGATTGTAAAATATACAACTCATTATCAGCCCAATCTTTTCCCATCAATACAAACAGCATCAATGGAACTAAATAAAATCTTTAAAATAGGACATATTGCAATAAGTTTGACTCTAGTGTTTTTATTGTCGTGCAATGCTCAGAAAACCATTTCTTTACAAAAGAAACAAGTTTCAGATATGGTTTATCCGTTGTTGGACACCGAAAATTCAAGATGGTTTTACTTTTCATCAGCAAGCCGTCCGTTTGGAATGGTGAATTTAAGTCCCGATACTGAGATTAAAGGCGATTGGGGAGGCGGTTATAAATATACCACAGATACAGTTAAGGGTTTTAGCCACGTTCACGAATGGCAGCTGTCTGGCGTATCGGTAATGCCTGTTACGATTTCTGACACGAATAAATCAACTGTTTTTAAAGATTTTTATTCTAAATTTAGCCATCAGACCGAAATGATAACACCAGGTTATCATTTGTTGAAATTAGACAGATATGGAATAACTGCAGAATTGACCAGTACGCCAAGAGTCGGATTTCATCAATATACTTTTCCAAAAAAAACGCAAAAAGCAGTTCTTTTTAATCTCAATACCGTTTTAGGCCCTTGCGAAAATACCAATGGTATATTAGAAAAAAATAATGATTACGAACTTTCTGGGTCATTAGTTTTGAGTACTAATTTCAGACGTCCCAAACCACTGACCGTATTTTTCAAAGTCAAAACAAATCAGCCATTTACTTCTTTGGAAAGAGATCCTGCAACAGGGAATTATTTAATCCATTTCAGCAATGCGAAAGAACAAATACTAATGAAAGTAGGCATTTCTTATACTTCAATAGAAAATGCCGTTATCAATATGGAAACAGAATTGCCTCACTGGAATTTTAGCCAGACCGTTGCCGATTCAAGAAAAGTATGGAGCGATTTATTAGGAAGAATAAAAATTGAAGGAGGCACAGCAACCGATCAGAGAAGATTTTACACCGATTTATGGCATGCTCTGCAAGGTAGAAAGATGATCAGCGATGCAAATGGAGCCTACCCTGATAATACAGGAGACAAATTCAGGATAGGACATTTACCTTTAAATGCTGATAGAAAACCCAAATTCAACCATTATAATTCCGATGCCTTTTGGGGAGCCCAATGGACAATCAACAATCTTTGGGGTTTGGTTTATCCTGAAATTATGGAAGAATTTGTGTATTCGCTGATGCAGTATTACAAAGATGGTGGTATCATTCCGCGTGGTCCTGCTGGCGGAAATGATACTTACGTAATGACAGGAGCTTCGGCAACTCCATTTATTGTCAGCGCCATTCAAAAAGGAATTGTAAAAGAAAATTTAGAAGAGATTTACACAGCACTCAAAAAAAATCATATGCCTGGCGGTATTATGGAAAAAGCAGGATATGAACACAATACGAATATTGGAGGCGGACTAAAATATTATTTGCAGAAAGGATATGTGCCGTATCCGCTTCCCGATGGCGATTTTGGAAGCCATCAAGATGGAGCAAGCCAGACTTTAGAATATGCGTATCAGGATTGGACTTTGGCCCAGTTGGCTAAAAAACTGAATCATGAAGACGATTATGAATATTTCATGAAAAGGTCGCAGAATTATAAAAATATATTTGATTCTTCGATTGGTTGGATGCGTCCGAAAAATGCAGACGGGAAATGGCGCGAAAATTATGATCCGTATCAGTATGAAAACGGATTTATAGAATCCAATGGTGCACAGTCAACTTGGTTTGTTCCGCATGATATCGAAGGGTTAGCCAATTTAATGGGAGGAAAAGCAAAAGCAGCAGAAAAATTAAATCTCCAGTTTGAAACAGCTCAAAAGCTAAATTATACCTCAGGCACTTCACATGATGCCGAATTGCACCCAGAATTCAGCAGAATTCCGATTAATTTCGGAAACCAGCCTTCTATGCAAACGTCTAATATATTTATCCTTTTAGGAAGACCCGATTTAACGCAATTCTGGACGAGAAATGTAGTTAAAACGACTTTCAGCGGATTGTCTCCTGCAACAGGATACAACGGTGATGAAGACCAAGGCTTGATGGGAAGTCTGAACGTTTTGCTTAAATTAGGTTTATTTCAAATGAATGGAGGAACAGATAAAGACGCCGTTTACCAGATAGGAAGCCCAATTTTCAATAAAATTACAATAGATTTGAATCCAAAATATTATTCAGGAAAAAACTTTGTGATTAAAGCCCAAAATAACAGTTCAGAAAATGTTTATATAAAAGACATCAAATTTAACCATAAAAAAGTTGAAAATTTTACACTTTCGCATGAGGAAATTACGAATGGCGGAGAGTTAATTTTAGAAATGTCAAAATAAAGTTTTGCCACAGATTCCACTGATTACTTAGATTATTAAAAAAAATTACTGTAATCCCTTAAATCTGTGGCAAAAAACATGAAATTGAAAGTTTAAGAAATAAATAAATAATGAAAATATACAGTAAAAATATACTTTTAGGAATATCATTTTTGTTTACAATAACGATAAACGCTCAAACCGTAAATCAATACGTCGACCCGATGATTGGTTCAGAAGGTGTTGGAAGAGTTTTTATTGGGCCATCTTGTCCGTACGGAATGGTAAAACCAAGTCCCGATTGTACTTCTAGTCCAAACAGCGGCTGGCTTCCAATGCCGAAAGAAGTTACAGGTTTTAGCCAAGTGCATGTGAGCGGAACAGGCGGAGGGCCAAAGTATGGAAATATACTCATAATGCCTTTTTCGGGTACTTTAGATAAAATGGATCAGACTTCTTTCAGAGCTGAAGAAAATGTAAAACTGGGGTATTACGAAACTGTTTTCAAAGGAAATAATATTAAAACTGAAATTACGACTGGAGAGAAAGTTTCATTTTACAGAATTACATATCCAAAAAACAGCTCCAAAGAATTAAAAATAGACCCAGGATTTTTTTTAGGAGAAGAAAAAATTCCTGATGCCAGAGAAGCCCAGCAGTTTGTGGGTTCTCAGATCGAGATAGTTTCAGATACAGAAATAAGGGGTTACAGCAGAATTCGCGGCGGATGGAACAACGGAAGAGCTTACACGATTTATTTCTGTGCCGTTTTCGATCAGCCGATATCGAAATATGTAACTTTCAAAGACGGAAAATTCTACAATAATCAGAAAACCCAGTTTGATTCAGGAAAGAAAACTGCCGCGCTTCTTTCTTTTGGAAATGCAGGAAAAGAAGAATTGAATGTCAAAATAGGAATATCTTTCTTAAGCGAATTAAAAGCCAAAAACAATATAGAAGCTGAAATTCCGCACTGGAGTTTTAATAACGTATTAAGCGCATTGCAGAACAAATGGGAGAATTTATTAAGTCGTATCCAGCTTTCAAAAGACACTTCAGACGAATATAAAAAAATGTTTTATACAGGTTTGTATCATACTATGATTATGCCTGTAGATAGAACAGGCGAGAATCCATTATGGACCAATGATGAACCGTATTATGATGATTTTTATACCATTTGGGATACATTTAGAACTTCAAGTCCGTTAATCACGCTGATTGACAGTAAACGAAAAGTAGACATTATAAATGCCATGCTTAATATTTACAAACGCGAAGGCTATATGCCCGAAGGTAGAAGTGGCAACGATAATGGAAGAACTCAAGGAGGATCAAATGCTGAGGTAGTTATTGCCGACGCCTTTGTAAAAAACTTAAAAGGAATTGATTACGAGCTGGCACTTCAGGCGATGCTTAAAGATGCAACAGTTCCGCCAGGAGGAAATGAAGAAAAAGAAGGAAGAGGCGGTTTGATCGATTATCTTAAATTAGGATATGTTCCTTATGGCACTGATCGTGCAGGAAACCGAACGATTGACTATTCGTACAATGATTATAATATAGCCACAGTAGCCAAGGGTTTAGGTAAAACGGAACTCTATAATCAATACATGAAACAGGCAGAAAGCTGGCAGAATTTATGGCGTTCGGATTATGAAAATAATGGTGCCAAAGGATTTATCATGCCAAAAGATAAAGACGGAAACTGGTTGGATGATGTTGTTTTTGGAGAATCTAAAATCCAGAAACCAACTTTTAAATATACGCCAGTAATTATAGAATCGCCTTGGTATGTTTGCCATTGGTGCGTATTTTTCTATGAAGGAACTTCTTGGGAATATTCATTCAGCCTTCCGCATGACGTTCCAGAATTAGTTAAAAAATCTGGAGGAGAAAAAGCATTTGAAAACCGTTTGGATATTTTCTTCGATCAAAATTTATATAATGTGGCCAATGAGCCGTCATTTTTAACGCCGTGCTTGTACCATTGGATCGGGAAACCTTATTTGAGCAGCGACAGAATCAGAACGATTATAAAAAGTAATTTTAATACTTCAAGAGAAGGTTTACCTGGAAATGACGATTCAGGTGCCATGTCTTCGTGGCTGGCTTTTCACATGATGGGATTATATCCAAACGCTGGGCAACCGTATTATCTGATCAATACGCCTTTAATTAAAGAAACAGCAATCCAGTTGGAAAATGGCAAGAAGTTTACCATCTCAGCTAAAAAAATGACCGATAAAAACAAATACATAAAAAGCGCTCTGCTAAATGGAAAACCATACAACAAAGCTTGGATTATGCATGATGATATTAATAACGGTGGCGAACTGGTTTTAGAAATGGATTCAAAACCTTCAGCTTGGGGAACGACAATTTTACCGCCAACTAAATAAAAATGATAAACAAGATGAAAAATATATTCTTAATACTTCTTTTCTGCATTGTTTATCAGAAAGGGAAGGCACAGCATTACATTCCGACAATAAAAAACAATACCCAGCTGCATTATGTCTGCAAGCTTCACGGACAAACCAGAACCCTTCAGCTGACGGCAGAAATGACAGCTGAGAAACTGGCTTTTAAATTGGAAACAAGAGGAGTAAATAGTAAAATTGTGATGCTTCCAGAAGCCATAGAGAACGGAACTGAATTAAGTTTCAATCAAGGAGAATATGCGCCAGTTTTAAATTTAAAACCATCAGAAACCTTTTTTATGATTTCAAGGTTAGCATATCAAAACTTAATAAAAAATGGATCCTTCGTATATAATAATACCAAGTATGTTTTAGATGAAAAAAATACAGAAAGTGTTCAAATTGATGGAAAACCAATTGATGCTTTACATGTAAAAGCTCAGATTGATGAAACCGAAATGTGGATTGTAAAAAATCCAGATTTTCCGCTAATTTGTAAAATAATCAATAACCCGTTAGGTATCAATCCAACGTTGGTTAAGGTCGTAGATTAATAAAATGTTTTCGCAACTCAAACCATAAAATGGCATTTAAAAATTTCTTTTGCTTATTGTTTTTTGCAGTTCTGATTTCCTGTAAAACAGAACAGCATTCTCATGACAAAAAAATAAAGATTGCTTTTATTGCCGATGCCCATTTGCAGGATATTTTTGCCAAATTTGAAGATAATGATTATCAGGGCATTCAAAACCCTGTAAGTGGCGAATACGCCAATATCAGAACCATGAATGCCCAGCTGCATTCTACCCGAATTTTTAATGAAAATTATTTCGCTTTCTTAGAAGCTTTAAATGATATTGTAAAAAGAGGTATAAAACAGGTGGTTCTTCCTGGTGATTTCAGCGATGACGGACAGCCGGTGTATGTTCGTGGATTGCGAAAAATTCTTGATCAATATTCTCAGAAATATGGTATTTCATTTTATGTAACCACAGGAAATCATGATGTTGTGCGACCTTTTGCACAAGATGCTGTTAAGACTGATTTTTTAGGAAAAGACGGAAAAGAGCAGATTATCAGCAGTTCTGAAAATAATTTCAATAAAAGTAAAAGCGAACTCGTTCCGATCATAACTGCCGATATAAAAAATTGGGGTTACAAAGAAACGATTCATGAAATGCGAGATTTTGGTTTCTTTCCAAAAAAGACTGATTTATATTGGGAAACGCCATTTTCAAAATACACTTATTCACAATATAATTTTGAAGAAGCCAAAAAAGAAGCTGCTTTAGAAAAAAGAATATATGCGGTTAAAAACACCAATTTGTTTCTGCCGGATGCAAGTTATTTGATCGAACCAGTTAAAGGAATCTGGCTCTTAGCAATCGATGCCAATGCTTATGTTCCAAATGAAAAATTATCAGGGAAAGCAGATAATGCGCATGATTTTTCGGGAGCAAATACAGGGTACAATAACGTTCTGATTTATAAAAGCCATCTGTTAAACTGGGTGAAAAAAGTGGCTTCAGAGGCCAAAGCGAAAGGAAAAATACTGATCGCATTCAGTCATTATCCAATGGTAGAGTTTAATGATAATGCTTCACCTGAATTAAAAAAACTTTTCGGCGCCAATAAAATGCAGCTGCAGCGTGTTCCAAATGAAGAAGTTGCACAGCAGTTTGCAGATGCTGGAATTCAGGTTCATTTTGGCGGACACATGCACATCAACGATACTGGTATCCGCACAACAGCAAACGGAAATACACTATTCAATATTCAAACCCCATCGCTCGCCGCCTACATGCCCGCTTATAAAATATTGACGATTCATTCTGATTCAGATCTTGAAGTGGAAACCATTGTAGTGGGAAAAGTCAGCAAATACAATAGTTTATTTCCTTTTTATGAAGAAGAATATGCTCACTTAAAAGCAATTAAGAATAATGAAATTTGGGACAAAGAAACTTTAAAGACAGATGATTATAAAGATTTTACCACTTGGCATTTAAAAGAATTAGTGCGACTGCGTTTTTTGCCAGAAGATTTTCCACCTGAATTTTTAAACTCAATTGTAAATCTTTCTGGAAGGGATTTGTTAGAAAAAAATAAAAATAGTTCTGACCTAGATAAAGGGCTGAAAGAAAATTCATTAACTCGTTCTGATTTTGAATCATGGAACGGATTTGACATGATTTTCGATTTTTATCGTCTAAAAAATGCCGGTGAACTCGCTGTACCGGAGATTGGAAATAAGAGATTAAAGCAATATGTGTTGATCTGCAAGGAGTTAAAAAAATCAGATGATATGCAACTGGTCTTATGGTCAGAGATATTCTATAAAACCATGAATGGTGAACCTTCTGATCATTTTAAAATTGATTTAAAAAGTAATAAGATTGATAATTTATCTGTTAAATAATTTTATTTTTATTAGATCAAAAAAGATTAAATTGCGTTTATAATTTATTTTTATGAGACTCAAATTCCTTATATTATTCTTGTTTTCTGCTATCTTTTATAATTCTTATTCACAGAATATAAAATTTGCGCATTATAACGACAATAATGGGCTATCGCATAATTCGGTACGCCATATTGTACAGGATAAAAAAGGTTTTATGTGGTTCGGAACGTTCTCTGGATTAAACCGTTTTGACGGCTATCAATTCAAAAACTACATGAGCTCTGCTGTAGGAAAAAATAAATTATACAATGATGATATTACAGCTTTAGAATTAGATGAAGCTTCTAATAATCTATGGATTGGCACCCGAAAAGGATTGACACTCTTCAAAATGGATACCCATGTGTTTGCCACTTTTTTTCATAAAAAGAACGATCCAAACAGCCTGCCAGATGATGAAGTGAGATCGGTTTATGCAGATAAATTCAATAGAGTTTGGGTCGGCACCAAGAATAAAGGAGTCTATCTTTTCTCTCTGAAAGAGAAGCGATTTGAGAAAATCGAACTTAAAGGTTTCGATTACGTCAAAGACATTTTTGAAGATAAAAAAGGCAATATCTGGGTTGGAAGTTATGAAAAAGGAGGTGTTGCCAAAATTACTATGGATGCAAAAGGGGCAATTGTTAGAATTATTACCTACACACTTTCTGTTCCAAATTCAAATATCAAAAATCCCTATCTTAATTTTATTTACGAAGATGCTAAATCGGATATTTTCATTGGAACTAGAGAAGGCTTGTATAAATTGGACAAAGCCAGAAATCAGTTTGTCAATCTGTACATCGATAACAAGCAAGTTAGAGGTGCTTTAGGTCCTTATTTTCTATCTGTTGCAAGAGCTCCTGATGGTAAATATTGGGTTGGAACTCTAGGCGGATTGTTGGTTTGTAATGAGTTAGAAGATATTCAGAAAGGAAATTACAAATGGTATTATTCCATTTTATCTGATGATAGTTCGCTTGTTGATAATTTAATTGCATCACTTTATTTTGACAAATCTGGCGTATTATGGATTGGAACCGAAGACGGTTTGGATAAGTACGATCCTTATGAAAATCAGTTTACTTTAAACAAAGATATATCGCGTTCTATTGGCAATCAAGCGCCTAGAATTAGAGGTTTTGCTAAAACATACGATGAAAAAGTAATTGTAGCGACCTATCATAACGGACTTTTTATCTCGAATACAAAAGGCTCAATTCCTTTACACAATACAGGAAAAGATATTGCCAGCATTTATTCAGACGACGGAAAGATTTTTTATTGCGGTCTTTGGGATGGAAATATTTTAGTGTACAATTATCTCACAAATTCTTCTCGAGAAATAGACACAGGGTTTGAAAAATCGCCTGTTTTTGCTTTTTCAAAAATTGATGGAGAGTCGATGATTGTAGGTTCGTTTGGAGAAGGAGCTGTAATCTTGAATACAAAAACGCTTCAGATGCAGACTTCTAGCAAGCTATTGCCAAACTTTCAGATCAATGCCATAGATAGAGATGCTAAAAATAATGCCTGGTTTGCGACAGAAACCGGAGTGGTAAAATACAATATCAATTCAGGCAAAATAGAAACGTATTCTTCGCTTTTTATCAAAGAAAAAGGTGTTCCCCACGATGAGAATGTGAGTGATGTTTTAGTTGATGTAAAAGGTAAAATTTGGGCTTCAACACGTTTTGGACTCTGTTTGTACAATCCGAAAAAGAACGAATTTGAACCCATAAAGAAGCTAAAAGAACTTTCAGGAAAATGGATTACTGATATTCTCTCAGATGCAAAAGGTAATTTGTGGCTCAATATCAATAATAACAACATTGCTTTTGTTAAAGCCGATTTGAGTGATATCAGCATTTACCACGTAAATAGCGGTAACAGATTGGACGTTTTTAGCTCAAGTGGCTTCTTTTATTTTAATAATTCAAATATTTTTCTGGGAGGCAAAAACGGAATCATTTCTTTTTCGCCACCGGCATTGAAAAGAAATAACTGGTCGCCGATGCCTGTTATTTCCGAATTTAAGATTCAGAATGAAGAAGTTTTTCCAGAAATGGAAATCAATGGAGAAATCCCGCTTTCAAAAGACTTGAACTATGGCAAACAAATAGAGTTGACGCATAAAAACCGCAATTTTTCAATCCAATTTTCTACTCCTTCATTTGCCAATGAAAAATTGAACAGGTTTCAATACATGCTCGAAGGTTTTGATAAACATTGGATTACGGCTAATAGCACTTCAAGAATAGTGCAGTACACGAATTTGTATCCAGGAAATTATACTTTTAAAATACGATCAAGCAACAGCGACGGATATTGGAGTAAAACGGTTTCTTATAAAATAAAAATTCTGCCTCCGTTTTGGCTTACTCCAACTTCATTTTTAATGTTTTTCGCGATTCTGTTTGGCGTTTTCTATTTCATCAGAAGAGAAATTAAAAATCGAATTCGCTTAAAACAAGAACTGCTTACTGAAAAAGTAAATAGAGAGCACGATATTAAACTCAACAATGAGAAGTTGCGTTTCTTTACGAATATTTCGCATGAATTGAGAACGCCTTTGACATTGATTTTAGGACCTGCAAAACAGCTTCTTGAAGAAAACAGCAATGCTACAGATTATGAAAAAAGCCGATACAATCTGATTTATCAGAATGCAAGCCGACTTTTGAATCTAGTGAATCAGGTTTTAGATTTTAGAAAAGCGCAATCGGGCGAATTAAAACTCAAAGTGACACGCACCGATATACTTTCTTATTCTAAAAATATTTTCGATTCGTTTAAGGAAATGGCTTTCGACAAAAAAATTAAGCTCAATTTTACCACGGAAGATCAAGAAATAAACGGATGGTTGGATAATGATAAGTATGATAAAATACTTTACAATCTTTTATCAAATGCTTTAAAATTTACGAATAAAAATGGAAGCGTAGATTTGTCTGTCAGACTTAAAGATACTGTTGAGGATATTTTGGTAATAGAAGTAACCGATGATGGAATTGGGATTCCGTTAAAAAGCCAAGAGAAGATTTTTAAACGTTTCTATCAGGCTTCCAATAGTAAAGCCAACAACACAGGATCGGGAATTGGGCTATCGCTAGTAAAATCTCTGGTATCGATTCATAAAGGAATTATTGCTGTAGAAAGCGCACCAGGAAAAGGAAGTGCTTTTAGAGTTGAAATTCCGATAGACCGCGATTCTTATGAAAATAAGGAAGTGTTTGAATATGCCATTAAAAATGACAATCTGAGTATGCTTATTCCAGAAAAAGCTGCGAAGAAAATCATTCAAAATACAGATTTAAAAGAAAAAATATTAGTTATTGAAGACAATAGCGAACTCAGAAAATATCTAGTAGACTATTTGTCTGATTATTACAAAGTTTACGACGCAGAAAATGGACAGGAAGGCTTGAAAATCTGCCGCCAAATTAAGCCAATCTTATGTGTTACAGATGTCATGATGCCCGTTATGGATGGATTGGAATTCTGTCGCGAACTTAAAAATGATGAATTCATCAGTCATATTCCTGTTATAATGCTTACTGCACTTTCTGAAAATATGGATAAAGTGAAGGGTTATGATACTGGAGCAGATGGCTATTTGGTGAAGCCTTTTGAACCATTATTGCTTAAAACGGTAATCGAAAACATGATTAAATCGAGATTAGAACTCAAACAGAAATTCTCTGGAGAAGTAGAAAGCAAAGTAAGTATGCTTACTCATTCGCCAATAGATGAGGAATTTATGGAAAAGATAACTAATTTAATCAATGACAATTTGAGTGAAGTAGAGCTTTCTACCGATTTTTTATGTGATAAGTTGGGAGTTAGTTCGTCAAAACTCTACAGAAAAATAAAAGAGCTTACAGACTTGGCACCAAACGAATTCATTAGAACAATCCGTTTGAAAAAATCAGCAGAACTGCTTAAAAGTAAAAAATATAACGTTTCTGAAGTAACCAATCTTGTTGGTTTTAATGACCCGTTATATTTTAGCCGATGCTTTAAAAAACAGTTTGGTTTCCCGCCGAGTAAACTTATTAATTAGGTTTTTTTGCCACAGATTACATAGATTAAAAAGGATTTTTTTTAGCCACGAATTCACGAATTTCTACTAATTATTTGATTAATCTTTGTCAAAGATTTTTTTCGCAACGTTTTGTCATTCTGAACGAAGAATCATATTCGAAATTCGACAAAGAAAAACATAGCCCAAGGTTTTAACCTTGGGTACACAATGTATTCCATTCTCTACGTCCCCAAGGTTAAAACCTTGGGCTATGTTAAAATAGGTCGCAATCTTTGTCAAAGTTTTAAACTTTGACAAAGATTTTTTTTGCGCAACGGTTTGTTATTCTAAGGAACGAAGAAACTTAAGCAGAATTCGACAAAAACTGATTATCTATCTAATTGAAATTTTAGTATGATTTCTCAACCGCCTAAATGACAAAACACAGTCTTTTAGGGTATTAAAAGCATAAAAAACCTATCATATTCGAAATTATCCATGTTTTTGATGTATTAATCCATTTTGAAAGGAGTACGTAATTTTATTTTTGTCTAACAACTTATAACTATTTAGAATTATGAAAAAACATATAGACACAGATAATCCGTTGAAAAATTTAGATGAGTGGGAAGATGATTTGCTTATGCGATATCCTGATCCTTCTGAAGAAAATTTAAAAGAAAAGCAGAAAGAAGAATTCAGGAATTATGTCGATTCAGAAAGGGTAGAAACAGTTAAGGAGTTTTATAGAATAAACCATACCTATCAGACGTATGATTTTGTATGTAGTAAAGAACAAGAATTTTTACAGTTCAACAGAAAAGAAATGTCGATCTGGGAAGCAGTTGATTTTTTAAACACACTCGTAGACGACAGTGATCCGGATATTGACTTAGATCAAACACAACACCTTTTGCAGACTTCAGAAGCCATTCGTGCAGATGGTCACCCAGATTGGTTTGTACTTACTGGTTTTATTCATGATTTAGGTAAAGTTTTATGCCTTTTTGGAGAACCGCAGTGGGCAGTTGTTGGCGATACTTTTCCAGTTGGATGTGCGTATTCCGATAAAATTGTTTACTCAGAATTCTTTAAGGAGAACCCTGATTATACCGATCCAAGATTCAATACCAAATTTGGAATTTATACAGAAAACTGCGGATTGGATAATGTAAAAATGAGCTGGGGTCACGATGAATATCTCTACCAGATTATGAAAGACTACTTGCCAGAACCAGCTTTATATATGATTCGTTACCATTCATTTTATTCGCAGCATAAAGAAAATGCTTATGCACATTTAATGAATGAAAAAGACATCGAAATGTTTGATTGGGTTAGAAAATTCAATCCGTATGACTTGTATACAAAAGCTCCGGTTAAACCAGATGTAAAAGCACTACTTCCATACTACAAAGAATTAGTTGCTAAATATTTGCCTGAGAAGTTGAAGTTTTAAAAGTTTATATAAACACATAGAAACATAGATTTTTTTTTGAGCGTAATAGTTATTAAAATAAACTAGTTTTCCACACATAGCTATGTTTTTTGAAATAAGTGATACGCCTTTAAAAACAAAGAAAAACTATGTTTCTATGTGTTAGAAAAATAATTGCCTGCTATCTAAAACCAAAATAATGCAGAAAACCAAAACCAAAATATTTTTTATAAGCCTTCTTGTACTTTGTTTAACAACAGTTTCAGGACAGGAAAAAGATCGTAACGATTGGGAAAATCCCGAAGTATTTCAAATAAATAGAGAACCCGCAAGAGCAGCTTTTCTTCCTTATGCAGATGAAACTTCGGCGATCTTAGATAAGTATGAAAACTCACCTTGGTATTTTTCTTTAAATGGCAAATGGAAATTTTCATGGTCGCCAACACCAGATGAGCGCCCAAAGGATTTTTATAAAACAGATTTTAGCACACTGCATTGGAAAGAACTTCAGGTGCCTTCTAATTGGGAACTCAATGGATATGGAGTGCCAATTTATACGAACATTACATATCCTTTTGAAAAAAATCCGCCTTTTATTAATCATTGGGATAATCCGGTTGGATCTTATAAAAAAGATTTTGTGTTGCCTGAAAACTGGAAAGACCGACATGTTTTTCTTCATTTTGAAGCAGGAACAGCGGCTATGTACATTTGGGTGAATGGTGAAAAAGTAGGTTACACCGAAAATACCAAAAGTCCGGCAGAATTTGACATTTCGAAATATTTAAAACCAGGAAAAAATGATCTTGCCGTAGAAGTTTACCGATGGAGTGACGGTTCGTATCTTGAAGATCAGGATATGTGGAGACTTTCTGGAATTGATAGAAATGTCTATTTATACAGTACAGATAATGTTCGTATTTCAGACTTTTTTGCTAAACCAGATTTAGACGCGAAATACAAAAACGGAAGTTTGAATGTTGATATTACTTTAAAAAATCTGACTTCAACTTCGGTGAACAATCAAAAAATAGTTGCAAAATTAGTTGATGCTTCTGGAAAAAATGTATTTGTAAAAGAATTGAATGTCAATTTAGAAGCTTCAAAAATTCAGACTTTAAATTTTTATCAGAGTGTTTCTAGTCCTAAATTATGGAGCAGTGAGGTGCCAAATTTATACACTTTAGTACTGACTTTAAAAAATGCAAAAAGAGACATTGTAGAAACCGTTGGTACACAAATCGGATTCAGAAAAGTCGAATTAAAAGGTGGTCAATTATTGGTAAACGGAGTTCGATTAATGGTTCATGGAGTTAATATTCACGAACATAATCCAGAAACGGGACATTATCAGGACGAAGCTACAATGATGAAAGACATCAAAATGATGAAACAGCTGAACATCAATTCCGTTCGCTGCAGTCATTATCCGAACAATATTTTATGGGTAAAACTATGCAACAAATACGGTTTGTTTTTGGTGGATGAAGCTAATATCGAAAGTCATGGAATGGGAGTAGAAGGACAACCTTTAAAATGGATGAATCCAAAAACCAATCCAGGCTATCTTCCAGAATGGAGAGAAGCACATTTGGACAGAATTTATAGTCTGGTTGAAAGAGATAAAAATATGCCGTCTGTAATTATCTGGTCTTTAGGTAATGAAAGCGCTAACGGACCTGTTTTTCATGACGCGTACAAATGGATCAAAAAGAGAGATAATACAAGATTGGTTCAGTTTGAGCAGGCAAAAGAAAACGAAAATACAGATATCGTATGCCCGATGTATCCAACGATTGAATACATGAAAGAATACGCGGCGAGAAAAGAAGTTACCCGCCCTTACATCATGTGTGAGTATTCGCATGCAATGGGAAACAGCAGCGGAAACTTTCAGGAATATTGGGATATAATTCGCGGAAGCAAAAATATGCAGGGCGGATTTATCTGGGACTGGGTTGATCAAGGCTATAAAAGAAAAGATGATGCAGGCAGAGAATATTGGGCTTACGGTGGCGATATGGGAAGTCAGAACTATTTAAATGATGAAAACTTCTGTCATAACGGTTTGGTCTATGCCGATAGAACGCCACATCAAGGAGCTTTTGAAGTGAAAAAAGTCTATCAGAATATTTTATTTAAAGCGATCGACATCAAAAACGGAATCATTGAAATTAATAATGACTTTGGATTTACCAATTTGAATAAATATAGCTTTAGATATGAAGTTTTAGAAAACGGAAAAGTAATTAAAGAAGGAAATTTAAATGTTGCTTTAGATCCGAAATCTAAAAAACAATTTAAAATTGATTTGCCTAAAATTGATTCAAAAGAAGGAACAGAATATTTATTGAATGTTTTTGCAAATACTAAAACAGGTTCCGAATTATTGCCTCAGAATTTCGAAATCGCGAAAGAACAATTCGTAATCGAAGACGGTAAATATTTCGCAAAAGCGGAAAAATCAAGTACTGTAAAAGTTCAAGATGAAAAAGACCAATTTGTTCTGACTTCAGAAAATGTTACCGTTAAAATCAGTAAAAAAACAGGATTGATTTCGTATTACAGTTTAAAAGGCGAGCAATACTTTAAAGAATATCCAGAACCAAATTTTTGGAGAGCTCCAACCGATAATGATATTGGAAATAAAATGCAGATTAGAACGAATGTCTGGAGAACAGCTGGAAAAAACACATCGCTTGAAAGCATTCAGGAAAGTGAAGAAGGCGGCAAAAAATACATCGTTGCGAATTTAAAATTGAATGATGTTGCTTCAGACTATACGATTAAATATGCATTAGAAAACGACGGTTCTTTAGAAATTCAGGCCTCTTATAAAAAAGGAAATAATCCTGTACCAGAATTACCGCGTTTCGGAATGATTTTCACTTTAAAAAATACATTGGAAAACCTGGATTATTACGGAAGAGGACCTTTAGAAAATTATCCAGACAGAAAAACATCTTCCTTCAAAGGAATTTATACCAGTAAAGTTGCAGACCAATATGTGCCTTATACACGCCCACAAGAAAATGGATACAAGACTGATATACGCTGGTTTAGATTGTCAAGCAATAAAGGAAATGGCTTGGAGATAAAAGGTCTGCAACCTTTAGGTATGAGTACTTTGAATAATTATCCGAGTGATTTTGATGGAGGAATTTCTAAGAAAAATATTCATTCCAGCGATATTACTCCGAGAGATGAAGTTGTCGTTTGTGTCGATCTAACCCAACGCGGATTAGGAGGAGACAACAGCTGGGGATTACCGCCGCACGAACAATATCAATTAACCGAAAGCGAATACAGCTACGGATTTATTATTAAACCACTTTAACTAAAATAACCTGTTGCTTGGGTTTTAGTCACAGTCGCAGTTTTCAGTCGCAGTTAGCGCTGAATACTGTGACTGCGACTGAAAACTAAATGAAACTGCGACCGAAAATTGAAAACTAAAATGAGTAACCCTACAAATGGAAGATTAATTTCTTTAGATGCGCTTCGCGGATTTGTGATGTTTTGGATCATGAGCGGTGAACATATTATTCACGCTTTAGCGAAAGCTGCACCAATTCCGATTTTTGTTTGGATGTCATCGCAACTGCATCATGCGGAATGGAATGGCATTACATTTTATGATATGATTTTCCCTGTGTTTTTGTTTGTAGCAGGCGTTTCCATGCCATATTCTTTCGAGAAGAAAATGAGTCTGGCAGGTGTACTAACGCCGCAGG
This sequence comes from Flavobacterium sp. B167r, assembly GCF_056824315.1. NCBI lineage: Bacteria > Pseudomonadati > Bacteroidota > Flavobacteriia > Flavobacteriales > Flavobacteriaceae > Flavobacterium > Flavobacterium sp. B167r. Next base: position 4,057,491 of record NZ_CP124859.1, on the reverse strand, counting down.
AATTACCTGTAGATGAAAAACGAAAAATATATCTTTCTATGCTGAGAAGAACCGGTATTTTACTGGTTTTAGGTTTTGTCGTAAATGGATTATTGCGTTTTGACGGATTTGATCATACCCGTTTTGCGAGTGTTTTGGGAAGAATCGGACTCGCTTGGTTTTTTGCCGGAATCATTTATTTGAATTTTAATTTGAAGAAACAGTTAATTTGGTTTTTAGCTATTTTAATTGGTTATTATGCAGCTATGAAATGGATTCCTGTTCCTGAGTTTGGAGCAGGAGTCTTAACCAAAGAAGGATCATTAGAAAGTTATATCGACCGTCTGTTTTTGCCAGGAAGATTGCATAGCACTGTTTATGATCCTGAAGGGATTTTTTCGACTCTTCCGGCGATTTCTACAGCTTTGCTTGGAGTTTTTACAGGAACATTTTTAAAAGCAAAAAATCAGTTTTCGATAAGTGTAAAACTACTTTTGATGGCTTTGACGGCTATTTTGCTAATTATTGCGGGGCTCATATGGGATATTGATTTTCCTATCAATAAACATTTATGGACAAGTTCTTTTGTCTGTTTTGTCGGCGGATTCAGTATTTTATTTTTTGTCTTTTTCTATTTGATAATCGATTTATCTGGTTTTCACAAATGGGCATTCCCATTGATTTTAATTGGTTCAAATTCGATTTTAATTTATATGGCAGCTGAAGGTTCTGTGGATTTTAAACATACCGCAGATTATTTTTTCGGTGGACTCATACAATACCTGCCAATTATCTGGCAGCCTGTATTTGTTGCGCTGTCTGTAACCGTCGTACAGCTTCTCTTGCTTTATTTTCTTTATAAAAACAAATGGTTTCTTAAGATATGATGCCTATGAAATTTTAAAATACATTTTACTATCTAACCACAAAATAACCACACAATTATGAATGTATTACAAACCGCAGATTACATAGTATTCTTTATATATTTTATCATAGTCACGAGCTATGGAATGTATATTTACAGAACTAAAAAAACTGCTGCAACGAGTTCTCAGGAATATTTTTTAGCTGAAGGTTCGCTTACTTGGTGGGCAATTGGGGCATCATTGATAGCTTCTAATATTTCAGCAGAGCATTTTATCGGAATGAGCGGTTCGGGTTTTGCGATTGGACTTGCGATTGCTTCTTACGAATGGATGTCGGCAGCCACTCTAATTATTGTGGCCATGTTTATTCTGCCTATTTATCTGAAAAATAAAATATTCACCATGCCGCAGTTTTTAGCCAAACGATATAGCGGTACAGTTAGTGCAATTATGGCCATTATTTGGCTTTTAATTTATGTATTTGTTAATCTTACTTCCATCATATATTTAGGAGCTTTAGCCATTTCTTCTATTGCACCGATAAGCTTTCAGTTTTGTGTAATCGGATTGAGTCTGTTTGCTGTAATTGTAACTTTGGGCGGCATGAAAGTAATCGGATATACCGATATGTTTCAGGTAATTGTTTTAATTCTCGGAGGTCTCGTTACGACTTATCTTGCCTTGACGTTATTGTCAGAGCAGTTTGGTTTTGGAAAAGATATTTTAAAAGGACTTTCTGTAATTGCAGATCAAGCACCTGGACATCTGCATATGATTTTAGAAAAATCCAACCCGCATTATAATGAACTGCCAGGAATGTCGGTTTTAGTGGGTGGAATGCTAATTAATAATCTAGCGTATTGGGGATGCAATCAATACATTGTTCAGAGAGCGTTGGGAGCCGATTTAAAAACAGCTCGTAAAGGAATTTTATTTGCCGCTTTCCTAAAATTATTGGTTCCGATTATTGCCGTTTTGCCTGGTATCGCCATGTTTGTGATGCATGAGAACGGAATGTTTCAGCAGGAAATGGTCGATGCAGCTGGAGTTTTAAAACCAGATCAAGCCTATCCAACTTTAATGAATTTACTTCCCGCAGGATTAAAAGGAGTCGCTTTAGCCGCTTTAACTGCAGCAATTGTAGCTTCTTTGGCTGGGAAAGCCAATAGCATTTCTACTATTTTCTCTTTAGACATTTATAAAAAATATTTCAATTCTCAGGCATCTGAAAAAAAGCTTGTTCGTACCGGAAGATGGTGTGTGGTGGTCTGTATGATCATCGCTGCTTTTGTGGCGCCAGCATTAAAATCTTTAGATCAGGCTTATCAGTTTATACAAGAATATGTAGGGTTCTTTTCTCCTGGAGTTTTGGCGATTTTTCTTCTTGGAATGTTTTGGAAAAAAACTACTCCAACAGCAGGATTGGCAGGTGCATTGCTGACTGTGCCTATTGCAGCGGTTTTGAAATTTCTGCCGATGTGGACAGAAGGCGCTTTTCCTGATTATCCTTTCTTAGATAGAATGACTATCGTTTTTATAATCATTGTTTTGATAATGGTAGTAATAAGTCTGCTAAAACCAGTATCTGAACAAGAAGCTGAAATTCATAAAATTGAAGTCGATACTTCGATGTATAAAGTATCTTCAGGATTTATAGTGGGTTCTTTTATCATTATCGGGGTTTTAGTGGCTTTGTACACTGTTTTCTGGTAGTTCAGAAATTAAGGTGTTTTTTTAACGCAGATCTGTCAGATTTTAGCAGATCTAATTAGATTTTTTTTAAATATCAATTATAATCTGCTTAAATCATTTTAAATCTGCGTGAAACATAAATCAGCAGCGAGAATAAAATAAAGATCAAATAAAAAAAATGAAAAGAAATTCTATAATAGTGTTGATTGTTTTTTGCCTTTCGCTAACCGTTTCGGCGCAAAAGGAATTTGACATTAAAAAATATGGCGCCGTTGGAGATGGAAAAACCTTAAATACAAAAGCGATCCAGAAAGCGATTGATGCCGCAAATAAAAACAAAGGAGGAAAAGTCGTTTTCTCAAAGGGTACATTTCTGTCCGGAAGTATTGTTTTGAAAAATGATGTGGAATTATTTTTTGAAGAAGGTGCCATTTTATTAGGAAGCATTAATCCAGAAGATTATCCAAAATATGAAGGAATAAGAGCCTTTATTATTGCTTTTGAGTCTAAAAATATTGCTGTAACAGGAAAAGGAATTATTGACGGACAAGGAAGAGAACTAGCGTTAGCAATTGATTCACTGCATCACACGGGAGTGCGCATTGATCCGAAATACAATTACAAAAGAATGCGGCCTGAAGATGGAAGGGGAAAACTGATTTCGTTTGTAAAGTGCGACTCTGTTACAATGAAGCAGATTATCTTGAAAAACAGTCCAGGTTGGACGCAATGCTTCAGAGAATGCAAGAATATTGTCATTGATTTTATGAAAGTGGAAAGCAGAGCGTACTGGAACAATGACGGAATTGATCTTGACGGTTGCGAAAATGTCCGAATTACCAATTGCAACATAAACTCTGCCGATGACGGAATCTGTCTAAAATCGGAGGTACCAGGACTGCACAATAATAACATTTACATTGGTAATTGTACCATAAGGTCAAGTGCCAATGCAGTGAAATTTGGAACAGGTTCTTATGGCAGTTTTAAAAATGTAACTATTGAAAATATCAAGGTTTTTGATACCTTCAGGTCGGCAGTTGCTATTGAATCTGTCGATGGTGCAGAAATCGAAAACATCAAAGTTTCAGATATTACGGCTGTCAATACAGGAAATGCAATCTTAATTCGCTTAGGTCACAGAAACGGAGATAAACCAGGATCTATCAAAAATGTATCAGTAAAAAACGTAAAAGTCCAGGTTCCATTTGGCCGTCCAGATATTGATTACGATATGAGAGGGCCAGAAGTAGATTATTTCCATAATCCTTTTCCATCTTCTATTGCTGGGATTCCGGGACATTTGATCGAAAATGTAACTTTAGAAAATATTGAAATTATATATCCGGGAAGAGCTTCAAAAGGAATGGCGTACCACCCTTTAAGCCGATTGAAAGACGTCAAAGAAAATATAAACGGTTATCCAGAATTTACCATGTTTGGAGAACTGCCTTCTTGGGGATTTTATGTCCGTCACGTAAGCGGAATCGTAATGAAGAACATAAAACTGATTTTGGATAAAGAAGATTTTCGTCCAGCTTTTGTTTTTGATGATGTTAAGAATCTGACGATGAATGCAATTGATGTTCCTTCGGATAAAAAAGATCAAATTATTTTTAAAGATGTTTTGTCGAGCAATCTAGACAGCGAATCTTTAAAAAGAAAAATTGAGCCAGAACAAAATAAATTTGAATTGCCAGCGCATTAAGAATTAGCTAAAAAAATGCTAAGTCGCAATTTTTTTTGTTTCACGCAGATTTAAAAGATTTAAGCAGATTTTTTTTATTTAAATCTAAAAAATCTACGTTAAAGAACTTCGCAACTAGAATTAAAATAAAGATTAAAATATAAAAGCATGAAAAAGAAATCTATAATCACGATACTTATTTTCTGTATTTCTCTAACAATTTCTGCACAGAAAGTCTATGATGTTAAAAGTTACGGAGCAAAGGGAGACGGAAAAACGAATGATGCAGCGGCGATTCAAAAAGCAATTGATGCTTGTAGCAAAACAGGCGGAAGAGTTTTATTTTCGGCACCATTTACCTTTTTGTCAGGACCAATTGACGTAAAATCAAAGGTAGATTTGCATATTGAAGCTGGGGCTAAATTATTGGCAAGTCCAGATGAAAAATTATATACAAAAAGTGCTTTCAGAACCAATCCGGGTGAAGGAACAATTTGGATTGGCGGCGAAAATATAGAAGATTTCACCATTAGCGGAAGCGGAAAAATTGATGGAAACGGAATTTCTTTTATGGGAGCAGAAGAAGATGACGCTTATGTTTTAAAACCATTTAAGGTATTAGATCCAAGACCTCATGTTTTGACGATTATTGGAGGAAAAAATATCAGAATTCATGATGTTCATATTGGTAACTCGGCTTATTGGACTGTACATTTAATTGGATGTAATGATGTTGTAATCAGCGGAATTACTTTGTTAAATAGTTTGAAAGTTCGTAACAGCGATGGAATTGATTTAGATCATTCTAAAAATGTGAGAATCAGCGATTGTTATATCGAAAGCGGAGATGATTGCATTTGTTTGAAAAACAGAAGAGAATTTGAAGAATTTGGTGCGTGCGAAAATATTACCGTAACCAATTGTACAATGACAAGCAGTAGCTGCGCCATTAAAATTGGATCAGAAAATATGGATGCAATCAGACAAGTGGTTATCAATAATTGCATCATTAAAAACAGCAACCGCGCTTTGGGCATTCAGAACAGAGATGAAGGAACGGTAAGCGATGTTATTTTTTCAAATATCATTATAGAAAGCAAATTAAACACCGATACGTGGTGGGGAAAGGCAGAACCGATTTATGTAACGGCTTTTAGCAGGGCTAAAGGAAATCATAAAGATGCAAATTGGCGTTTTCCAAAAGGAGCAACAGAAGGAAAAGTAGGCGAAATCAAAAATATTTATTTTTCTAATATTCAATGTACAGGAGAAAATGGGATATTTGTAAGCGGCGAATCAAAAGATAAAATCAAGAATATTGTCTTTGATAATGTGAGTGTTTTTATAGATAAAACGACTTCTTTTCCAGGCGGATTATATGACAGACGCCCTGCAAATGTGGAGGGTTTTGTAAAAGGAAGCACTTCAGGTTTTTATTTCGATACTGCTGAAAGTATAAAAGTGCAGAATTGCACCGTTCAATGGGGAAAAAATCGCCCAGATTATTTCAAACATGCTGTAGAAAGTAAAAATGTTGATATATTAAAAGTGATTAATTTAGATGGAGAATCGGCTTTTCCTGCTAAATTAGAGGCTATAAAGAAATAACCAGTTCATTTCAAAAACTATGAAAAATACGATCCTCTCAAAATTTACCATTTGCGGTTTGATACTGAGCAGTTTTTATATGAATGCTCAAAAAACAATTTTAGAAGTTGATGCTTCGAAAACAATAACTAAAATTCAGCCAACGATGTTCGGTTTGTTTTTTGAAGACATCAATTTTGCCGCAGATGGCGGATTATATGCCGAAATGATCAAAAACAGATCTTTTGAATTTGATAAACCGTTAATGGGATGGGAGCAGCCAAACACAAAAAGATCTTCGATGAATAAAGAATCGGGGAGTGCTGTGCCAATTAATTTAGCTGCCAACAATACTAATTTTTGTCGAGTAGAAATTAACAATGATAAAGGTTATATTTTGATAAATGAAGGTTTCAGAGGAATGGGAGTGAAGAAAGATGCGAAATACAATCTTTCATTAAAAGCAGCCAATCATGACGGAGCGATCAAAAAAATCATTATTCAGTTAATTGATAAGGATCAAAAAGTAATTGGAGAAACTAATATTATACCGAAATCGGAGCAATGGACAAATTATACGGCGCAAATAATTGGTAATCAAACAGAAGCAAAAGCAAAACTCAAAATAACTTTTGAAGGAAACGGAACTATCGATCTGGATATGATTTCGCTTTTCCCCGAAGACACTTGGAAAGGGAGAAAAAACGGACTTAGGAAAGATCTTGTGCAACTTTTATACGATGTAAAACCAGGATTTTTACGTTTTCCTGGAGGTTGTATTGTAGAAGGAAGAACCTTATCAGATCGTTATCAATGGAAAAAATCAGTTGGAAACGTGGACGAAAGAAAAACGATGATGAACCGTTGGAATGTCGAATTCAACCATAAGCTAACACCAGATTATTTTCAAAGTTTTGGTTTAGGATTTTATGAATATTTTCAGCTTTCAGAAGACATTGGTGCAGAACCGCTTCCAATCTTAAGTTGCGGAATGGCCTGCCAATACAATACAGGAGAATTAGCTCCGATGGACGAATTGGATCCTTACATTCAAGATGCCTTAGATTTGATCGAATTTGCAAACAGTGATGTTACGACAACCTGGGGAAAAATGCGTTCGGATATGGGACATCCAAAACCATTTAATTTAAAATATATTGGAGTAGGAAATGAGCAATGGGGAGAAGCTTATATTGAAAGATATAAAGTTTTTGAAAAAGCTATCAAAGCAAAATATCCAAACATTATTATTGTCTCAGGAAGCGGGCCTTCGCCAAAAGGCGAGCATTTTGATTATGCAATGAAAGAGCTTAAAAAACTGAACGCAGAATTGGTTGACGAGCATTATTACGAAAGCCCGAAATGGTTTAGAGAAAATGCAGGCCGTTATGATAATTACGATAGAAAAGGTCCAAAAATATTTGCTGGAGAATATGCTGCGCAAAGTGTTTCAGGTGCAAACCCTAATAACAGAAACAATTGGGAATGTGCTTTTTCTGAAGCGGCATTTATGACTGGCTTAGAACGAAACGCAGAGGTGGTTCAATTAACATCGTATGCGCCTTTGATGGCTCACGAAGATGCTTGGCAATGGACACCAGACATGATTTGGTTCAATAATTTACAATCTTACGGTTCGGCGAATTACTATGTTCAGCAATTATTTTCAACCAATAAAGGAACCGATTTATTGAATATTACAAAAGAAGGAAAAGCTTTAATTGGTCAAAATGATTTATATGCATCGGCAGTAAAAGATATAAATACCAAAGAAATTATTGTGAAATTGGTTAATACGGCCGCTAAAAATCAAGAAGTTAGTATTGATTTAAAAGGAGCGAAATTAGGTTCAAAAGGCACTCTAATTAGATTGGCAAGTTCAAGTACACAAGATGAAAATACTTTTTCCGATCCAAAAAAAATCACCCCAAAACAAAGTGAATATAAAATAATAAAGGGAAATCAAGAATTAATTCTTCCTGCGTATTCAATAACGGTTTTAAAAGTGAAAATGAATTAATTGTAAATTATTATTTAAAAATACCATGCTTTATCATTTTTTTAAAAAGGTCTTTGTACTTATTGCTTTAATTATTGGATTTTCGTGTTATTCACAAGATTTAAAACTTCAATACGATAAACCCGCTGTCGAATGGACAGAAGCGCTTCCTATTGGAAATGGAACTTTGGGCGCAATGGTTTTTGGAAGAGTTGATTCTGAGTTAATTCAGTTAAATGAAGCTACTTTGTGGAGTGGCGGACCTGTACAGAAAAATGTAAATCCCGATGCTTTTAAAAACCTGGCATTAATTAGAGAAGCGCTTACGAAAGAAGATTTTGAGAAAGCGTATAATTTGACTAAAAACATGCAGGGGCCTTATAGCGAAAGCTTTATGCCTTTAGGAGATTTGATTTTAAATCAGGATTTTAAAGGACAAAAACCGGATTCTTACAACAGAAGTCTTGATATTCAAACAGGATTAGCGGTGACTAATTTTAAAGTTGACGGCGTAAATTATAAAAGAGAAATCTTTGCTTCTGCTCCAGCACAGTGTATTGTAATTAAACTTTCAGCAGATCAGGCAAAGAAACTTTCTATCACGATTGATGCAGGAAGTCTTTTACGAAATGAAAAATTAATACAAAACCAATCTTTGGTTTTAAAAGGAAAAGCGCCTTCACACTCAGATCCTAATTATATTGATTATAACAAAGAACCAGTTGTTTATGAAGATCCAACGGGTTGTAGAGGAATGCGTTTCGAATTAATTATAAAACCAGTTGTAAAAGATGGGGAAATAAGTTTTGACGGAAATAAAATGGTGATTAAAAATGCAAGTGAGATTTTACTTTTCGTTTCAGGAGCAACCAGTTTCAACGGATTTGATAAATGCCCAGACAGTCAGGGAAAAGACGAGCATAAGTTTGCTGAAGTTCCGATTAAAAAAGCTGTTTCTAAAAAGTATGATGTTTTATTAAAAGAACACATTGCCGATTTTCAAAAATTCTTCAATCGAGTTTCATTACAATTAAATGAAACAGAAGCGAAGAAAAATAATCTTCCAACTGATATTCGATTAGAACAATATGCAAAAGGAGAAAAAGATGCTGGATTGGAAGCTTTATTTTTTCAATACGGTCGTTATCTTCTAATTTCTTCTTCGCGTACGCACAATACCCCAGCAAACTTACAAGGAATTTGGAACAATAAACTTCGTGCGCCTTGGAGCAGTAATTACACCACAAATATTAATTTACAGATGAATTACTGGCCAGTTGAATCGGGAAGTTTATCTGAATTGTTTTTTCCGCTTGACGAATACATAAAAAATGCATCTGTAACTGGAGCCGAAACTGCCAAAAGTTATTATCACGCAAAAGGTTGGGTTTTGCATCATAATTCAGATATTTGGGCAATGACCAATCCTGTTGGCGATTTCGGAAAAGGTGATCCAATGTGGGCAAACTGGTATATGGGAGCCAACTGGTTAAGCAGGCATTTATGGGAACATTATCTCTATACAGGCGACAAAGAATATTTGAAAAAAGTGTATCCAATTATAAAAGGTGCTGCCGAATTTAGTTTAGAATGGTTGCAAAAAGATAAGAGCGGGTATTTGGTAACCATGCCTTCGACTTCACCTGAAAACAAATATTTTTATGATGGAAAAAAAGGAGGAGTTGTTACAACAGCTTCAACAATGGATCTTGGTATTATAAAAGATGTATTTGAAAACACAAGCGAAGCTTCTAAAATACTCAATATCGATTCTGAATTTAGACAAACAGTTGATAAAGCAGCGGGTGAATTATTGCCTTTTCAAATTGGAAGCAAAGGACAATTGCAAGAATGGTACAAAGATTTTGAAGATGAAGATCCGCATCACAGGCACACTTCGCATCTTTATGCGTTACATCCAGCCAATTTAATTTCTCCATTGAAAACTCCTGAGCTTGCAGCGGCGGCAAAGAAAACTTTAGAATTGCGCGGCGATGACGGAACGGGCTGGAGTCTAGCTTGGAAAGTAAACATGTGGGCAAGACTTTTAGACGGAAATCATGCTTACAGATTATTCAAAAATCAATTGCGATTGACGAAAGATAATGATCCGAAATACAGCAGGCATGGAGGATGTTATCCGAATTTATTTGATGCGCATCCGCCTTTTCAGATTGATGGAAATTTCGCAGGAACAGCAGGAGTAATAGAGATGCTGATGCAAAGTCAGAATAAAGAAATTCAATTGCTTCCCGCTCTTCCAGACGCGTGGACAGATGGAGAAATAAAAGGAATTACGGCAAAAGGCAATTTTACTGTAGACATAAAATGGACTGAAGGTAAAATGAGCCAAACAAAAATTGTCTCTAATATTGGTGGTAAATGTACTGTAAGATCAGCAGAGCCTTTTATAATTGAAAAGCTGAATATTAAAAGCGAGAAATCTTCTATTGGATATACTGCTGTTTTTGATACTAAAAAAGGACTTTCTTACACGATTAAACCATTAAAATAAAATTTAAAAATTAATTAAAACGAAATATAGTGTTTACAACTAAAATTATATTGCCCGTACTTCTTTTCTCCTGCTTTTCAGCTATCAGTCAAATTTCATTTGGAGATTCAAATAAAATCAATGATGACTGGAAATTTAATCTCCAGGATGTTGCCGATGCTAAAAATATTTCATTTGATGACAGCAAATGGAAGCAGGTAAATGTCCCACATGATTGGAGTATAAAAGGACAATTGAGTCCGACTTTGGCAAGCAGCCAAGGGTATCTGCCTGGCGGAATTGCGTGGTATAGAAAATCTTTAACTATTCCGAAAAGCAAATCGGGTGAAAAAGTATATCTGTATTTTGAAGGAGTTTACAACAGAAGTGAAGTTTTTATCAACGGACATTCGTTAGGAAAACGTCCAAATGGTTATATTTCTTTCGCTTATGATGCAACTCCATTCGTGAAATATGGCGGAGAAAATACTATTTCTGTTCGTGTAGACCATAGTAAAAGTGCCGATTCAAGATGGTATAGCGGTTCGGGAATTTACAGAGATGTTTGGATTGTGTATGCAAATCCAGTTCATATTGCACAATGGGGCGTTTACGCGTATCCTGAAGTAAAAAATGGAAACGGAATTTTGAATGTAGAAGTTGATGTAGAAAACGGTTCTTCAGCAAAAACAACTTTAACGGTTTTAAATGAATTAATTTCGAAAGATGGAAAATCGATAGCCAAAACTTCTTCTAAAGTTGAGATTCCTTCCAATCAAAAAGGAAAAATTTCGACAAAAATCAATGTCAAAAATCCTAAATTATGGGATTTAGATAATCCGAATTTATATGAATTGAAAACTACTGTTTTACAAGACGGAAAAGAAATCGATAAGACAGTAACGAAAACGGGCTTTAGAAGTTTCACATTCGACGCAAATAATGGTTTTGCTCTAAACGGGAAATGGATGAAAATGAAAGGTGTTTGTCTGCATCACGATGCTGGAGTTTTAGGCTCGGCCGTTCCAAGAGAAGTTTGGAAAACGAGATTGGAAACGCTTAAAGAAATTGGAGTAAATGCTATTCGTACAAGTCATAACCCGCAAGCGCCTGAATTTTATGAACTTTGTGATGAATTAGGTTTATTGGTTCTGAATGAAGCGTATGACGAATGGGAGTTTCCGAAACGTAAATGGTTAGAAGGTTGGAATTACGGAACACCAGGCTACGAAGGTTCATTTGATATTTTTGCTGATTGGGCAGAAAAAGATTTGGAAGATTTTGTACGCAGAGATAGAAATCATCTTTCTGTTTTTGCGTGGAGTATTGGTAATGAAGTCGATTATCCAAATGATCCGTATTCGCATCCTGTTCTAGATAAAGGAAAAGATGGTTTCGGACAAGCAACTTATGGAGGTTATAAAAAAGATGCGCCAGATGCCATGCGTCTGGGAGCGATTGCAAAAAGATTGGTTGCTGCAGTTAAAAAATACGATAAATCGCGCCCAACAACTGCTGGTTTGGCAGGTGTCGCAATGTCTAACGAAACGGAATATCCTGGCAGTTTAGACATTACAGGATACAATTACACAGAAAGCAAATACCAGTCAGATCACGAAAAATATCCAAACAGAGTGATTTATGGAAGTGAAAACGGTCATGATACGAAAGCTTGGCTGGAAGTAAAAAATAACAAACATATTTTTGGGCAATTTCTTTGGACAGGAATCGATTATTTAGGAGAATCAGGAAGATGGCCTTCGAGAGGATTTTATTCTGGATTAGTTGATTTTGCTGGGGTTATCAAACCTCGAGGGTATTTCCGCCAGTCATTATGGTCAGATAAACCGATGGCTTATTTGGGAACTTATCCGTTAACGAATGAAAAAGATATTTCTAAAGATGCTTGGTCAATTTGGAATTACGAAGAAGGTCAAAAAATCCGTGTAGTTTGTTACACGAATGCTGCAAAAGCACGTTTGGAATTAAACGGAAATGTAGTCGGACAAACGAAAGTTTATGATGAACAAACAGGAATTATATATTGGGATATTCCCTTTGCTTCAGGTAAATTGGAGGTTATCGGTTTAGATGCTACAGATAAACAAGTAAGCCGTTATGCAATTCATACAACACAACAGCCTGTAGAATTAACTATTGACAATAAAAATATTTCGATTAGCAAAGACAAAGGTGTTGCTAAAATCATGGTTCAAGTAAAAGATCAGAATGGACTTCCAGTAATGCTTTCAGATAATGAAGTTACTTGCACAATAAGCGGACCCGGAGTACTATTAGGACTTGAAGCAGGGAACAACAGTGACATGACCGATTATACCGATAACGTGCAGCGAGTTTTCCATGGACATATTGCAGCTTACATTCAAGCCAGCGGAGATAAGGCAGAGCCTATAAAAGTTAAATTCACAAGTCAGTGGTTAAAACCTGTTGATATTACTATTAATGTAAAATAATTAAATCTATCATGACATTTTAGTGATATAACAACTCCTATTACAGATTTCTAAAGAACGATTGATCTATTTTTGGACAAACTGAAAAGAGTATAAATTATTAAGTATTGAGTATTACGAGAGGCGACCAACAAGTCGTCTCTTGTGTTTTTGGACTTTTATGTAATTTTCGCAATGTAAATGCATAAAGAATGGATTCCAATCTAACGGAAATTAGCGTTACAGATTTAAGAAAGATTTTTTATAGAATGATTTTGACTGGTGAAAGGTGAGTCTGTTGGAGTATTGGAAAAAGCATATTTGAAGAAATTAATATAAAAAGGGGGATGGAACGAAACTGTTTCATCTCTATTTTACACTGTAATTATAATATTTTCCTGCTGTAGCATAATCAGCGTAAAGTTTGAAGCGCTTAACAATAGCACAATTGGAAAGCAAGTTTTGAATGAAATTTTAATTTTATAGAAAACCGTGCGGAAATCTGATGATCCGCACGGTTTGATTTGTCTGATGAATGGAAAACTAAAAGAGTACTTTTCTGCTTATGATGCTGCCATCTTCTAAAGTGGCTTGAACAAGAAGAACCTGAGAATGTGCTTGTATACCAGCGATCTCAATATGGTATGTGCCGTCATTTTGGCTACTGAACAGCAGCTTTCCGTTAATGTCAAAAACTGCAGCATTCCTTAAAGAAACCTTTTCAGAATTAATGCTTATGACTCTATCTTTCACTGAGACATAAAAATTTGGCTGATTATTTTTTGGAACATTCACTCCCAACTTGCCTTCCGGAGCATAGCGCAATACAAAGCGGTTATTGAAAATGCCAGTATTGGTGTAGAAGGTATAAGGCCCAGTTTTCAGATTGTGCATCGTTCCTGTCTCTTTATCCTGAAGATAGATGTCCTTTTTAGCCATATCGCCGTCAGCATGGTCAATGGAAATGGTAAGATTTCCAACTATGGCAGATCTGTACCCCAGTGGTACTGTGTCTGAAGGATCAAAAGGAAGTCCTCGGGCTTGAATTACTAGTTTTTTGTCTTCGTTAATACTGTAAAAATCTGCATATCTATTGGCATCCAGAGATACAGCGTCATAATTGAAATCAAATCCATTGGTAGCTCCAGCCATGTACCCGAGCAGGAGCTGTTTGAAAAGACCTTCTTCATTGGTCAGATTGAGCCATACGCGGTGCTTTTCCGTTTCCAACGGTCCCACAGATGCTGAGGGGCTAGCCTCAAAGGGCATTAAGTTGCCGTGCCCAATAGCGGCAAGGTGTGGCAACGGATTCGAATTTAATGATACTGCATACTGCGCAGTTATAAAAAGTAGGGCTGATAAGAAAAGTTTTTTCATGATTTGATAATTTAAAAATTTAAAAAAGGCATTGGCCGTGACTATTTCCTAAATTTTAAATAACAGCATAGAATATCAGGACACTATAGAGTGTCTGGCATTTAGTAAAACCATAAAATAAATTACGTAATTTTTTTCCTCTTTCTGCTATTTAAGATTTAAATTTCTCTGAAAGTCATAATACGCAAAAAAAAAGATGCTTGATAGCTGCAGTCTATACAAAGCTTAAAAAGCTAATGGGCTTTTTAAGGCATTACATCGATGTTTTTTGCTTTTAGACGATCAAATACAATATTAAGTTATGAATTTTATTATAAAATAAACAAAATTAAATGTGTTTTTAACACAAAAATTTAAGTGGGAGGAAGTGGAAATAGTTAGTTAGAATGTTATGTTTTTTCTTTTTCTGATAAATTAAGATCTAAGTGGGCTTTAAAAGTTTTCGTTATATTGCCGTAAGACATCAGGATCTGAACTAATAGCTAGGGAGATGGTTGGATAGAGCTGCATCTATGTGTTATTTGATTGATCTTAAATACCAATTTTGAAACGATAATTTTAAAACAGTGTTTTATTCTTACTTTTTGCAGTACTTTAAGGGATTTGATGATAATTGTTTGGTAAAATTAATGTTTTGTTGATATTAAATATATATTTGCGAAATAAAGAACGATAAAGATTAGCTTAGAGCAAGGAAATATTAAAATTGATGAAGCATATTACAAAGAACTCTTTTATTCTTTGTATCCACGCCTTGTGAGCTACAGTTTCAATTTTGTAAAAGATACTTTTTTAGCAGAGGAAGTTGTAGAAAACGTCATGCTGCAGCTTTGGGAAAATCGTGTTAAATTTGAAAAGATAATCGACGTTAAATCATATCTATATAAAATGGTTCGAAATGGTTCTCTTTTAATTTTAAAAAAAGAACCAAAAACCGTCGAACTGGATCACAAATTTTCTGATGAAACAGTTGAGTTTGATTTTAATATTCTGGAAGAAGAATTGTATTCGACTTTAATTGAAGCTTTGAATTCGTTGCCAGAAAAATGTAAAGAGGTTTTTGAACTTTCTTGCTTAGAAGGAATGAAGTATAAAGATATTGCCGAAAAACTTAATATTTCTATCAATACAGTAAAGTCTCAGCGTGCTCGCGCCATCGAATTATTGAAGGAAAAACTCAAGAATCACTCCGAACTTTTATTTATTTTGCTTTTTCTTTAAAAAAAATCAAAAATCTTTCCACCCTTTTTTGATATTCTGTACTCTTAGTTATATAACATTTAGTTAAAGTGTTAATAACCGATACTTAATATCAAAAAATATGTCTTTAGGAAAGAAAGAAATCACAATCGCTGCTCTTATTAGAAAGGAACTTCTTGTGGGAGAATTATCGATTGAAGAAAACGCTCTTTTGCAGGAATGGCTTTCTGTACCCGAAAATCAAGAATATTATCAGAAAGTTATTGATTTGGAAACTTTGAAGTCTAAAGAGAGATTTTATAATACTTTCAATACAGATTTGGCTTTTGAAAGAATTAAAGAAAAAATAGGTTTTATTGAAACGCCTGTAATTTCCATTTTTAATTATAAGAAAATAGGTAAATATGCTGCTATCTTAGTTTTTTTAGCTGGAATTTCTTCGGTATTCTTTTATATAAATAAAGGTAAAAAAGAGGGAGAAGCAAAAAAGCAAGAGGTGGTTGTAAAAAGCATTAAGCCAAAATATAATCATCCGACTTTAGTTTTAGCAGACGGGACAGAAGTTTCTTTAGAACCTAAAAAAGAAAAAATCGTTTCTAAAAATGGTGTAATATCAAATGTAAATCATGTTTTGGTTTATGATGCAAAAGCACTGAATGGAAAAGTTTCAACAGGTGATAATACTTTAATTGTTCCTGTGGGCGGAATTTATGCTGTAAATCTTTCAGACGGCACCAAAGTTTGGCTTAACTCAAAATCTACTTTAAAATATCCTGTTGAGTTTAGCGGCGCTTCGCGTAATGTAACCTTAGAAGGAGAAGCTTATTTTGAAGTAAGCAAAAATGCTCATAGTCCGTTTACGGTAAAAACGAAATCTGGAAGCGTAACAGTTTTAGGAACGCATTTCAATATAAGTGCTTACACCGAAGATCATAATTTTGAAACTACTCTGGCTGAAGGAAAAGTAAAAGTTTCAGAAGAAAGCCAAACTGTTGTTTTAAATCCAGGACAGCAAGCTCGTTCTAAAAATTCAGGTTTAAAAGTCGTAGATGTAGATGCTTCTGTTTATACCGCTTGGAAAGACGGCAAGTTTTATTTTGAGAATGAAAACCTGAAAGACATCTTAATTAAAATGGCGAGATGGTACAACTTTAATGTGAAGTTCGAACAAAAAGCATTAGAGCAAATCAAATTTACCGGAATCGTTTTAAAAGATGAACCAATTGATCGTTTTCTGGATATTATTAGTAAAACATCGAATGTGAAATATAAAATAACCAAAGTAAACCAAACGTATGAAGTAACCGTAAGTAACTAAAAAAGAAAACCGGAAAATGTTTGCACCATTTCCCGGCTAGTATTTGTTCAAGTCGAAAAAAGAGTTCGAATTCTATTAACCAACCAAAACATTTAAAAGTATGAAAAAAATCCTATCCGCAAAAGATTGTGGGGTAAAATCCGCGCTTTGGGATAAATTTCTTGACATTATGAAGAAATCCCTAATATTAACCATATTTCTTTTCAACATAGTTGCTTTTGCCTATTCCCAAAAAGTAAGCATTAATGCTAGAAACCAGTCAGTATCATCTGTATTGAAAACCATTACAAGAAAAACAAATGTTGCGTTTTTCTACAGTGATGATATTTTTGATGCACAGCGAAAAGTAGATATTTCAGTTAATAATACTGATATAATGACCGTTATCAAAGAAATAATTGGAGATAATTATAAAGCAGAATTTGTAAATAACAAATTGATTGTTATTGCATTAAATACAAAAGTAAAACCTGTAACTTCTTCTGTTTTAGAAGAAAAAGTAAAAATTAAAGGAGTTATAACGAATGCTAAAAAAGAATTTTTAATTGGTGCATCGATCTGGGTAAAAGGAACAAAAGTATCGACGTATACCAATTTTGATGGATCTTATGAAATTTTAGCTCAAAAAGGAGATGTCCTTGTTATTGAGTACATGGGTTACAAAAAACTCGAAATTACAGTAGGCGATAATCTGATTATTAATCCTATTTTATTGGAAGATGTAAACAAACTAGACGAGGTTAAAATCATTTCAACAGGTTATCAAAACATTGATAAAGAACGTTCTACTGGATCTTTTGTTACACTTACCGCAAAAGACCTAGAAAAAGTTCCTGTTAATAACGTATTACACCGACTAGAAGGTCAGGTGGCTGGTCTTCAGTTAGACGTATTAGATTCTGACAATACTTTTGTGTACGGAAGAAAATTTGGCGCGGGAGCTGAAAAAACAGCTTATAATATTGCGATTAGAGGAAAATCTACAATAGATTCAAATGATATGCCTTTGATTGTACTTGACGGTACACCTACAGAATTAGACATCAGAACGATTAATCCAAATGATATAGAAAAAATTACTTTCTTAAAAGATGCGGCAGCAGCTTCTATTTACGGTGCAAGAGCAGCAAATGGTGTAATGGTAATTAATACCAAAAAAGGAAAATCGGGACAAACGAGAATTAATTTTTCTCAAAATTATGGTTTCTCTAATAAACCTTCGCTATCAAAATTACCATTAATGAATTCTTCTCAGGTTTTAAATTTAGAGCAGGAATTTGTAGATAAAAATTTAGTTACAGATCCAACGAGTGTAACGTACATGTTAACTTCTCCTGTAAGTCAAGGAATGGATTTAATGTTTCAGTACAAACGAGGCGAAATAACAGAAGCTCAGAAAAATGCTGGATTAGATGTTTTACGTAACCGTAATACTTATGGTCAGGCAGAGAAATATTTGTTGCAAGCTTCAACAACTCAAAATTATGATTTGTCTTTTAGTGGAGCAGAGAATAATTATTCATATTTCATGTCAGGATCCTATTCTAAAGAAGAAACGCAGGCAAAGGGAAGCAGCGGACAACGTTTGACTTTATTGTCTAATCAGGATTTTAAGCTTTTTAATTATGTAAAAATGACGACAAGCTTAAGAGGTTCTATCTTCAAATACAATGAAAATGGCTTGGGACTTTCGCCATTAGGAACTTCATTGAATACCTTATTGCCTTACGATCAAATTGTGGGAGATGATGGGAAATCCGTTGATTATTACCGTCATTATTACAGCGGACAAACTATTCCGTTGGAACAAGCGGGATATTTGCCATGGACTTACAACTATATAGATGAATTAGCTAACAGGGATAATCCAGTAAATGAGCAAAATTTTGGTGCGACCATTTCTGCTACACTTCCATTATTAAAAGGTTTAGATGCTGTTGGGACTTATTCTATAGAAACTTCAACTTCATCAAATGATAATATGTACAACGAAAATACATATTTTGCCCGCGACATGATCAATTCGGCAACATCAATAAATAGTAACGGCGATTTAGTAAACGCAATTCCGTTAGGAGAAATTTTTCAAAGTAATAGATTTGGAAAAACTAGTTCTACAATGCGAGGACAACTAAATTATGATGGTATTATTGGCGAAGATCATTTGATTAACGCTATGGGAGGTATTGAAGCAAGAGAAACAGGAGAAACCATAGATTCGAGAGTACTTTATGGGTATAAGTCACAAACTCAGACTTCTATAAGTCTTCCATCACAAAATTATGTTGACGTAAACGGATATAATTATACTTTTCCTAATGGTGATACACATAAAGATGCAACAAGAAGATTTTTATCTTATTATGCTAATGCAGGTTATACTTTCAAAAATAGATATACACTTACAGGAAGTGCACGTTTAGATGATTATAATAATTTTGGAGTAAGTAAAAAATTAAGAAGAACTCCATTATGGTCTACAGGAGCAAAATGGAACATTAAAGATGAATCTTTCCTAAAAGACGTAAATTTTGTTAATAGTTTGAGTTTAAGAGCCAGTTATGGTTTTAATGGAAATATCAATTTAGATGTTTTTCCTTTTACAAA
Organism: Flavobacterium sp. B167r; assembly: GCF_056824315.1. Lineage (NCBI taxonomy): Bacteria > Pseudomonadati > Bacteroidota > Flavobacteriia > Flavobacteriales > Flavobacteriaceae > Flavobacterium > Flavobacterium sp. B167r. Next base: position 4,038,229 of record NZ_CP124859.1, on the reverse strand, counting down.
CATTAGTTTAAGTGAGTCAGACATTTTTTCGCAACAACCTTATGCTTTTATTACGCAGCCAGCAAACCCTAATTTGCGTTGGGAAAAAACCGCAATTTTAAATTTTGGTGTTGATTTCTCTATCCTAAACAGCAGATTAAATGGTTCTGTAGAATATTACAAAAAAGATAGTAAAGATTTAATTGTAGAGTTTCCTGTTTCGCCATTTTACGGAACATCAAACAATTCGTTGATTCAAAATGCAGCAACTTTAGCAGGACACGGAATCGATTTAAGTTTAAACGGAATAATACTTAAAGCAAAAGATTTTTCATGGAATTCTGCTCTTGTAGTTTCTTTTAATAAAACAGATGTTACAGATTCACGTTTTCAAAATTTCAGTCAATATCTAAACGGTTCAGGAACAACTCCGCCAGTTGAAGGTTATCCTTTGAACAGCATATTTGCTTTTAGATCAGCAGGATTAGATGCAACAGGTAGAACTCAGGTATATGACAAAGAGGGTAATATTGTAAATTCTTTTACTTCTTTAAAAGATATTGAAGACATGAAATATATGGGAACAAATATCCCTTCATATTATGGAAGTATCAGTCAGACCTTCAATTACAAAAAATTCTCTTTGTATGTTTTAGCAACTTATAAGTTTGATTACGTAATGTTTAAACCTACTTACGGAGGTTACGTAAATAGACAAGGTAGATTTAGTCAATATGATTTAAATACTGATATCGATCAAAGATGGAGAAATCCGGGAGACGAAGCTACGACTTCCGTACCAGGAATTCAGGGATCAACAGGATTAAGTTATGTAAGATATATTAATGGAGATGATCGAATTATCGATGGAGATCACATTCGCTTTAGAGAACTTTCTCTAAAATACGATATGACAAGTCTGATTGATAGAGGAATTGTGAGAGGAGCTTCGGTAACTTTTACGGCCAGAAATCTTGGTTTCTTTTGGAGAAAAAATAAAGACGGTCTAGATCCTGACTTTTTACCTTACACAGGAGCTAATATGAAACTGCCTGCAATGGCGATTTATTCAATTGGTTTTAATGTTAATTTTTAATTTTTTAAGATGAAAAAATATTTAAAATACATAGCCATTGCTGCAGTAGGAGCAATTGTTTTAAGCTGTGATAACTATGTAGATATCAAGACCGAAGGAAAATTAATACCAGAAGAAACTTCCAATTACAGATATCTTCTTAATAATAGCTCCATATTAGATAAATCTTATGGAATTGTAGATGTAGCATCAGATGATATTAGTTTTCAAAATGATGCACAAGCTACAGCTTTAGGAGGATCTGATTATTATCGTCCTTTTACCAATTTGTATAAATGGTCTGATGTTGTCTATTTTGATGGTGAAAATGATTATGATATGAACAGTTTATATACCGCATTATCTTATGTTAATGTTGTGATTAATGAAGTAATGAAAAGCAAAAACGGAACAGAAGCCGAAAAGGCTGCTTTAAAAGGAGAAGCAGAAGTACACCGTGCTTTTATTTTTCTGACTTTGGTAAATACCTTTGGAAAGGCTTATGACGCCACAACTTCTGCGACAGATCCAGGAATTGTTCTTTTTACAACTGCAACTGTTTCAGATGATATCAAAAGAACTTCGGTTCAGGCTGCATATGATGTAATTCTTAGTGATCTAAATGATGCTGTTAATGCGGGATTAAAACCAGTTAATACGGGTAATAATGTAGCATTCCCTTCAAGAGCAGCAGCATACGCACTTTTGTCCAGAGCATATTTGTGCATGCGCAATTATCCTTTAGCATTAGAAAATGCCGAAAAATCATTAGCGTTACAAAGTACATTGAACAATTTGCAAGATTATGAATTTGCAGCCTATCCGTCAAGAAAACTCGATAATGAGTTGATATTATCGAAGTGGAATGGATATAGTACTTACACTTATGCGCCTCAATTGTTATCATTAAGTAACGAATTGATTAGTTCATTCGATACTAATGATTTACGTTATGTATTGTTTACACAGCCAACAAGCAGTTTTAATTCTGAATATACAGTAGGAAGAACTTACGCAAAAGAAGGTTTGACAGGAGAAAGCAGAAATGCAGGTCCAACTGTACCAGAAATGATGCTTATAAAAGCAGAATGTCTTGCAAGAGCAGGTTCTGGAGAATTAGCAATGGCTGAAATCAATAAATTGAGACAAAAAAGATTTAGAGCCGAACAATTTGTGGCTTTGACGGCAACAGACAGTAAAGATGCTTTAAACAAAGTTTTAGCAGAAAGAAGAAGAGAATTAATGGGATCAGGTGGTTTTAGATGGTTTGATTTGAAAAGATTAAATAAAGAACCAGAATTTGCCATAACAATTACACACACTTTTGCCGGACAAACATTTACACTTTCCCCAAACAGTGATCGTTATCAAATGCCATTTGCCCCAATTTATTTTGAATACGCTCCAAACTTACAGCAGAATCCATAATTATAATAATCATAAAAGTGCACTCAAGTTTTTTTGAGTGCACTAAATTTCAAAAAACAAACAAATGAAAAATATCAAACTGATACTATTATTTTTCGGTATCACAAGTACTTTATTGGCTCAAAGCGGGGGAGAAAAATTTCTTGTTTCGCCAGAACATCCAAACGCAGGTGAAGAAGTTACTATAACTTACAATGCAGCTAACACACCTCTTGCAAATGCAACTCATGTTGAAGGTGTTGTTTATACTTATGACAATTTCAGATGGCTTGCAGACGATATTACTTTAAAATCAGCTGGTGATAAAAAATGGCAGACTAAAATGAAACTTTCTAAAAAAGCTTCTTTTATTACCTGTGTTTTTAAATCGGATACCATTAAAGATAATGGAGAAAAAATGACATATTCATGGATTCTGGATAAAAATGAAGGTTCTTATATCGGTTGGGGATTTTTAAGAAGTCCAGATTTACAAGATCAAGTACCGAATATTGTTCACGACAGTGCTTATACCAAAAAAGAGGTGACATTGTTTTGGATTAATAATGAATTAAAATACCATCCAAATGCACGTACACATATTTTTTATGAGGGTGCAAAAATCAAACAGCTTGAAACTGGAGAACAACAGCCAAAATTAATAAAAAGAGAAGTTCGTTTTGTTTTAGCAGAAAAGGAATTAGACAATCCAACACAATACAACATTCAGAAAGCGATTGGTTTAATGGCGCAGCCAGAACATAAAGTTTTTGCAGATTCTGTTCAGAATGTTTTATTAAAGAGATATCCAAACGGAGTTTGGGCTCGTGATATCGAAATCAAAAAAGTATTTAGTGAAACAGATTTTAATAAAAAAGTAGCGCTGTATGATGCATTTGAAAAAAACTTTCCTCAACGTAATTTTGAAGATGTTTTAACAGACACAGAAAGCCTTTTTTACGATAAAATGGTAAAAAGTATTGTTTACAATTATATCGTAAAAAACAAGGATTACAGTTATGCTATCAACAGCGTTAAAACGGTTTCATTCAATATGTTGGTAGATTATGCGTGGCATTTAATTTCTATTCCTTTTGACAGAGATCAGGAAGGAACTGAAAAAGCATCTTTGGAAACACTTAAAAAATATGCAGATGTTATTATTCCAGAAATGGAAAGCAGAGAAGCATTTGTACCAAAAGAATACCTTGGAAAATTATCTCCAAATGAATGGAAAGCACAAACGTTAAAAAGTGCAGCCAGAGAATATTTTACTTATGCGAAGCTTTTAGAAATTTTCAAAAGTTATGATTTATCTAAAAAATATTTAGAAAAAATCAAACCTATTATGAAGTTTGAAGATGCACCATACAACGAAGTTTATGCGAGAATGCTTTTAAGAGAAGGGAAAACTGCGGAAGCAAAAGCTTACCTAGTTTCAGCTTCAAAAGCAAATAAAATTACGCCTGCAGCTATTGCAACTTTAAAAGATTTATTTGTGAAAGAAGGAAAGAAAGAAGCAGATTTTGATGCTTATTTTCAGTCTTTAAAATCAGATACAAATGAAGATCACAAAAAGAAATTAATCGCAGAATTGATTAATCTTCCAATCGACGGATTTGAGATGGAAAGCAGCCGTGGCGGAAAAGTAAAACTAGCCGACCAAAAAGGTAAAATTGTGGTTTTGGATTTCTGGGCAATGTGGTGCGGACCTTGTAAAAATGCTATGCCAGGAATGAATATGGCAGTGAACAAATACAAAGCTGATGAGAATGTGAAATTCTATTTTGTTGATACAATGGAATACATCAAAGATTTTAAAGCGCAAACTCAGGCTTTCATTAAAGAAAAAGGATTTGATTTTACGGTTCTTTATGACAGTAAAAACCCGAAAACAGGAAAATACGATGCAGTTTATGACAATTATTCGAAAGCATTTCATTTCTCAGGAATTCCAGAAAAAATGATCATCGACCAAAATGGAAAATTAAGATGGATGTCGAATGGTTATTTTGGAAGCCCAAGCGAATTGGCTGACGAAATTTCGATTATCGTTGAATATTTAAAATCTGAGAAAAAATAATTTAGTTAAAAAAGGTTAAGTAATGAAAATTGTTCGTTTTTTATATCTCAGTATTTTTGTATTGTTCTGTCAGACTGGTTTTTCTCAAACCATCTGGCAGGCACAATATAACTCTTCGCGTATTATTTTATCCGGAGATTTAGCAAAGTACAAAACAGACTCATTAACAGTTAGCATTCCTGAATTTGAAATGAATAAAATCAAAGTAGGAACGCAGATTGCAGGAGATAGTCTTTCTTTTAAAAGTGAAATGTATGGTTTTTCATTTAAAGGAAAATTCAACTCAGAAAAAACTGGAATTGCAGGAATATTTAATTATTACTCCATTGCAAACGGCGCAATTTTTTTAAAGAAAGAAAAAGAAATCCAACCGTTAGATTTTCCGCAGCATCCCAAGAAACCTTATCCGTATCAGGTTATTGATATGACTTTCCTTGGAAAAAATACCAAATTGACTTATGGAGGAACTTTGACTATTCCGCAAGGAAAAAAGAAATATCCGTTAGCGATTTTAATCTCAGGAACTGGTCAGCACGAAAGAAATTATACCTACATTGGAAGAGAGTTTTTTACAGTTTTAGCAGATTATTTGGCAAGAAACGGAATTGCTTCTTTACGTGTAGACGACAGAGGAATTGGAAAAACAACGGGTGATTTTCAAAATGCTACAACTGGAGATTTTGCTGATGATGTTGATGCAGAAATTGCTTATTTGAAAAGCGATAAAAATATTGATGCTTCTCACATCGGGCTGATTGGCCATAGCGAAGGAGGTATGATTGCTTCTATTGTGAGCTCGAGAAATAAAGACGTAAAGTTTATGGTCAGTTTATCTGGAGTTGGAGTAAGCGGATTGGAAATGCTGAATCTTCAAAATACAGCAATCCTTAAAAGCTATAAGTTTTCAGATAAAGTGGTGGCAAAACAAATGGAAATGTACAACATCATGTTTGATATTGTTTACAATACCAAAGACGGCGAATCGGCTCAACCCGCAATGGAAGTGAAGTTAAATGAATGGATGAAAAAGCAAGATTCTACTACATTAAAAGAAATACATCTTTGGGATGGAAGAGAAAAAGATTTCTTATACCGTTATGGAAAAGATGCAGATAGAAAATGGTATCGTTATAATATCCACTATAAGCCAGAAAATTTTCTGCCTAAGATTACCATTCCTGTAATGGTTGCAAACGGCGATAAAGATATTCAAGTTCCAGCAGAAGAAAATATCAGTTCATTTAAAAAATATCTTGCTACAAAAGATCTGACGACAAAGATTTATCCAGGTCTAAATCATATGTATCAGCATTGTAAAACCTGCACGCAAAGCGAAGTCAAAGAACTAGATGAAGTTTTTGCCGAAGAAGTAATGGCAGATATTTCAAAATGGATTTTGACCCGTTATAAAAAATAACAATTATCAAGTGGGAGCGGAGCTTCTCCCGAAGTTTCGGGACGTTCAGCCTGACAAACTTTACTTGATATTTAGAAGTTCTGGATAAGTCTCCCTAAGCGAAGTCGAAGGGCGCAAAGATTGGCAAAACAACTTTAGTATTTCATTCTAACATCATGAAAAAAATATTCCTTTTTATCGCAATTTTCTTTGCGGTAAGTAACCTTACTGCCCAAATTTACGATCCCGTTTCGTTTACGACATCCGTGAAAGAAATAGGAGAAAACAAATATACCTTGAGTATAATAGCCAAAATTGATAAAAGCTGGCATATTTATTCTCAAAACGTTCCATCTGGTGGGCCAGCACCGACGAGTTTTACTTTTCCGAAGTCTAAAAACTATAAAACCATCGGTTCTGTAGCCGAACCTGCTGGACATGAAGTAGATGATCCAGTTTTTAATATGCGGATTAAATATTTTGCAGATAAAGCCATTTTTACTCAAACTATAGAACGTAAATCCGCAGATGCTTTTACCATAAATGCAATTGTGTTTTTTATGGTTTGTAATGACAACAGCTGTCTACCTCCAGGAGAGAAAGAGGTGAAATTTACCTTCAAAAAATCGGATGCACCGGTTAAAAATGAAGATGCAGCAAGTGTAGCGATAGAAGATAAAAATAAAGATTTGCCTGCAAAAGACGAATCAATTACTAAACAGGATACCACAAACAACACAACAAATTCTGTTAGCATTGCCAGCAAAGACACTCCTGAAAGTTTAAATAATTCAGAAACTGCTTCGGGAAAAACAGCCCCTGAAGAAAGCCTTTGGACACTATTTTTCTTCAGCTTTTTAGGAGGTCTTGCGGCTTTGTTTACGCCATGCGTATTCCCGATGATTCCAATGACGGTGAGTTTTTTTACCAAACAAAGTAAAAATAAAGCCGCGGGAATCAGAAACGCTATGATGTATGGTATTTTCATCATTGTAATTTATGTGATTTTAGGAAGTTTAGTGACTGCAATTTTTGGTGCAGATGCCTTAAATGCTTTGGCAACAAACGTTGTTTTTAATGTCTTTTTCTTTCTGCTTTTACTGGTTTTTGCATTATCCTTTTTAGGTGCTTTCGAAATTGTTTTGCCAAGTTCATGGCTGACCAAGATTGACAAGAAATCAGAAATTGGTGGCGCTTTCGGAATTTTCTTTATGGCATTGGCATTAGCTGTAGTTTCATTTTCATGCACAGGGCCAATTGTTGGAACTTTATTGGTTCAAGCGGCTAGTCAGGCAGGAATTGCGCCAATTGTTGGAATGCTAGGATTTTCGTTAGCCATAGCTTTACCGTTCACTTTATTTGCAGCTTTTCCAGGCTGGATGAATTCCCTGCCAAAATCAGGCGGATGGCTGAATTCGGTTAAAGTGGTTTTAGGCTTTTTAGAATTGGCTTTAGCCTTTAAATTTTTAAGCAACGCCGACTTGGTTTTGCAATTGCATTTATTGGAAAGAGAAGTGTTTTTGGCTATTTGGATTGCCATATTCACGGTATTAGCATTCTATTTATTTGGAAAAATCCAATTGTCACATGATTCTCCCACAACATACATTTCTGTTGGAAGATTGAGTTTAGGAATTGTCGTGTTGTCATTTGTGGTGTATATGATTCCGGGATTATGGGGTGCCCCTTTGCAATACATCAGCGGGTTTCCGCCAGCTAAACAATACAGCGAATCTCCAAATGGTTTTGGAAATGCAATAGCTCCAAGTTCAGAAAAGAGTGCATTGCCTGAAGGTGCAGAAAGCGGGCCAAATGGAATTCCGACTTTCCATAATTATGATGAAGGTTTAGCTTACGCGAAAAGAGTAAACAAACCCGTAATGATAGATTTTACAGGTTATGCTTGTGTCAACTGTCGAAAAATGGAAGAACGTGTTTGGCCAGATCCAAAAGTGCTTTCGGTTTTAAATAATGATGTCGTTTTGATTTCGTTGTATGTAGACGACAAAAGGCCTTTGCCAGAAAATGAACAAGTTATTTCTAAAATTACAGGTAAAGTTTTAAAATATACAGGTCAAAAATGGAGCGAACTTCAGATTCTGAAATACAAAACCAATGCACAGCCGTATTATGTTTTAATGGATCATAATGAAAATGATTTAAATAAACCGTCGGCTTACAATCCAGATATTAACGCTTATTACAATTGGCTTCAAGAAGGAGTCCGGAATTTCAAAAAATAACTTAAAATTCATTGGGTTTAATTTTTAAATACATAGAATCATAGCATTAGGATTGAGTGAAAAGGCATCTCATTTATATAAACATAGACAGTAACCTTGTAGTTATGTGTTGAGACACTAGTTTTTCTTCAATTATCTTTTTAAAAGAAATAAAAAACCTATGTTTCTATGTGTTTAAAAAAACAACCCAAAAATCAAAAAATATCAAATGAAAATCTTTCAATCAAAATATTGGCTTTTTGTCCTTTTAATTGGATTTAAGAGCGCCGCTCAGTTTTCGACAACCGTTCCGCTGAGCAAAGATGTAGTTTCAGGAAAACTGAAAAACGGAATGAAATATTATGTTCTTCATAACGAATGGCCAAAAGACCGTGTTTGTTTTTACTTCGCCCAAAATGTGGGGGCTATTTTAGAAAACGACGACCAAAACGGACTGGCGCATTTCTTAGAACACATGGCTTTTAACGGAACAAAAAACTTTGAAGGAAAAGGCATCATTGATATGCTGGAAAAAAAAGGAGTCAGTTTTGGTAAAGATATTAATGCTTATACTGCACAAGATCAAACTGTTTACAATTTAAGTAATGTTCCAGCAAATGATTCGAAATTAATAGATTCTTGTCTTTTGGCTTTACACGATTGGTCTGGTTTTCTTTCTTTAAAAGATGCAGAAATCGATGCAGAACGCGGTGTAATTCGCGAGGAATGGCGTACAAGAAGAAACTCAGACTTCAGACTTCGTTTAGAAACGGATAAAGTGTTGTATAAAGATTCTAAATATGCAAAACGTGATGTTATCGGTGATTTAAATCTAATCAATACATTTGATTATCAAGTTCTAAGGGATTATTATAAGAAGTGGTACCGTCCAGATTTGCAAGCTGTTATTGTAGTTGGAGATATTGACCCAGTAGAAATTGAAAAGAAGATTATTGCGACTTTTTCTTCTATCGAAATGCCTAAAAATTCTGCTGAGCGCTATTATGTTTCGGTTCCTAAAAATAAAGGAATGAATTATGTTCTGGCGAAAGACAAAGAAGCGCAGGAAACTAGCGTTGTATTATATTTTAAAAAGGATTTTGATAAAGTAAAAAACAACGAAACAATTAGAAGAGATTTAATTAATAATCTTTGTACTGATATGATGAACAGGCGCTATCAAGAATTCATTCAAAACAATGAAACGGCTGTTTTAAATATAGGAACTGGATCTTCAGAAGTTTCAAGACTTACGAATTCTTATTATTTGTATGTAACTCCAAAAAACAATAAAACTATAGAAGGTTTCAAAGAAATGATGATTGAGACTGAGAGAGCAGTTCGTTACGGATTCACGCAAAAAGAATTGGACCGTAACAAGGAAGCAGTTTTGAGCTCGTTCGAAAATTTATTGAATAACAAAGATAAATTCGAAAGCGAGGCGCTTTCTGAAGAATTGGTTAATTACTTCCTGAAAGCTGTGCCGTTTGAGAGCATTGAAACGCAATATGAAAAGGTAAAAGTGAGATTAGCTTCTATAACTCTTGCAGAAGTAAACCAGGCGGTTAAGAAACTTCAGACAGCAGACAATATCGTCATGACCGTTACTGGCCCAGATAAAAAGGATGCGGTCTATCCGTCACAAGCAGATTACGAAAAGATTATGGCATCTGTTAAGAAAATGGCTCTTGAAAAATATAAAGAGACCGATACAGATAAACCTTTAATAGCCACTGAATTGAAAGGTTCTAAAGTGGAAAAAGAAACGCCGGTTGAAGGAATTGAAGGAGCAAAAACTTATGTTTTAGCAAATGGAGCAAAGGTTGTTTTATATCCTACGGCTTTAGCAAAAGACGAAGTTTTATTTTCTGCTTTCAGTTTTGGAGGAAGTTCATTAATTAAAACAGAAGATATTCCTTCGGCGCAAATTGCGGTAAGTCTGGTAGAAAATTCAGGTTTGGGCACATTTAAAAGCACTGATTTGAATGATAAGCTGAACGGGAAAATCATTAATATTAAACCTTATATCACCGAGCTGTCAGAAGGTTTTGAAGGTTCAAGCAATCTGAAGGATTTCGAAACGCTGCTGCAACTGCTGTATCTGTATTTTGAGGAGCCAAGATTTGATAAAGATTCGTACGCTAGAATGGTGACTAGTTTCAGCAATTCATTAGAAAATACAATCAATACGAATCCAAAAGTTTTTCAAGATAGCATTTCGCAGTTAAATTACAATCACAGTAAAAGAGTTCCATTATTAAATGAAGAATTTTTGAAAAGATTGAGTTTCGAAAAAGCATCAGAACTTTACAAACAAAGAATTCAAAATGCGGGTGATTTCACTTTTGTGTTTACTGGAAATCTTCCTGAAAATTCGATTGCGTTAATCGAAAAGTATATTGGGAGTATAAAATCTGACGCAAACAAAAAAGAAAATTTTGTTGACAATCATCTTGATCCAGCACCAGGAATAGTAAAGCAGTTATTGGTTCGAGAAATGAATGTTCCAAAAGCAAGCGTTTATATTCGTTTTGTAAAACAATTTCCTTATAACTATAAGAATGTATTTGTATCGCATATTTTATCAGAACTATTATCTAAAAAATACTTGGATTTAATTCGTGAAGAAGAAGGCGGAAGTTATGGCGTTCATGTGCAATCTGGAGTAAGCCGTTTGCCTTCTGACGAATACTCAATGACAATCAATTTTGATAGTGATCCCGAAAAAGAAGAAAAACTGACTAAAATTGTCTATGAGCAGATTGAAGCAATCCAAAAAAATGCGCCAAAAGAAGAAGACGTTCAATCGGTTAAAAACACACTTTTAAAATCGAGAGCAGAGAAGGTTATGACCAACGGATTTTGGTTAGGGAGTTTAAATAAGATGATAGTGAGCAATGAAACTTTTAAAGACGATGCTATTTACAAGAAAACATTAAATGAAGTTACAGCAGAAGATATAAAAACTTTTGCAAAAGAGTTTTTCGCTAAACCGAGTACAGTTGAAGTAATCATGAAATCGAAACTCAAGGTTGCCGCACCTGAATATTAATAATATATTGGTTTTTCACTCATTTTATTTTAGAAGTATTTGAATTAGTAAGCTTGTATACTCACTTGAAAAACCTTATAAAGAGCTGTTTTTGCCAACAGCTCTTTTTTTGTTGCAAATATGTTCAGGAACTGAAATCTTAACAAAAGTCTATTGTATGTTCTATATATGAAAATCATAATAGGTAACATTTTATTTTTAAAATTTGTATTTTGTGCTAATTTATATCTAGGTAATTGATGAAAAACTAATTTTTGGGCTAAATATTGATTTTTACTTTAATATAAAGAGTATAAAAATTCATTAAAATGGCACTTTTTTCTAAAATGTAAGATAAAGCTTTGTGTTTACTTTGAAATCAGGTAATGTAAATTTAATATTATCAGTGAGTTATGTGTGTTTTGAAAAATTTTTGAAAAAAAGTCATTGCAAATGCTAGGAAATCTAAATAAAGCTCCTATCTTTGCACCCCGCAAAACACGGAAAGTTCCTTGAGAGATTGGCAATAAAAATGAGATAATGGAGGCGAAAAAAAAAGCTTCAAAATTTTTTCAAATTTTTCTTGCGAGAAACAAAAAGAATTTTTAGTTTTGCACCCGCTTTGAGATACAGGCGAAAAGACAGAAATACACGTTCGTAGACATATTGAATTGACAGCCGTTCCGATGAAAATCGGAACAAAAGAAATAAGAGCAGTAGAATCGGAAGATTTTAAAAGAACCTGAATAAGGCATCGAGATATAATATTAAAATATACGATGAAGAGTTTGATCCTGGCTCAGGATGAACGCTAGCGGCAGGCTTAACACATGCAAGTCGAGGGGTATATGTCTTCGGATGTAGAGACCGGCGCACGGGTGCGTAACGCGTATGCAATCTGCCTTTCACAGAGGGATAGCCCAGAGAAATTTGGATTAATACCTCATAGCATTATAGGATGGCATCATTTTATAATTAAAGTCACAACGGTGAAAGATGAGCATGCGTCCCATTAGCTAGTTGGTAAGGTAACGGCTTACCAAGGCTACGATGGGTAGGGGTCCTGAGAGGGAGATCCCCCACACTGGTACTGAGACACGGACCAGACTCCTACGGGAGGCAGCAGTGAGGAATATTGGTCAATGGGCGCAAGCCTGAACCAGCCATGCCGCGTGCAGGATGACGGTCCTATGGATTGTAAACTGCTTTTGCACAGGAAGAAACACTTGCTCGTGAGCAAGCTTGACGGTACTGTGAGAATAAGGATCGGCTAACTCCGTGCCAGCAGCCGCGGTAATACGGAGGATCCAAGCGTTATCCGGAATCATTGGGTTTAAAGGGTCCGTAGGCGGTCTTGTAAGTCAGTGGTGAAAGCCCATCGCTCAACGGTGGAACGGCCATTGATACTGCAGGACTTGAATTATTGGGAAGTAACTAGAATATGTAGTGTAGCGGTGAAATGCTTAGAGATTACATGGAATACCAATTGCGAAGGCAGGTTACTACCAATTGATTGACGCTGATGGACGAAAGCGTGGGTAGCGAACAGGATTAGATACCCTGGTAGTCCACGCCGTAAACGATGGATACTAGCTGTTGGGCGCAAGTTCAGTGGCTAAGCGAAAGTGATAAGTATCCCACCTGGGGAGTACGTTCGCAAGAATGAAACTCAAAGGAATTGACGGGGGCCCGCACAAGCGGTGGAGCATGTGGTTTAATTCGATGATACGCGAGGAACCTTACCAAGGCTTAAATGTAGATTGACCGGTTTGGAAACAGACCTTTCGCAAGACAATTTACAAGGTGCTGCATGGTTGTCGTCAGCTCGTGCCGTGAGGTGTCAGGTTAAGTCCTATAACGAGCGCAACCCCTGTTGTTAGTTGCCAGCGAGTCAAGTCGGGAACTCTAACAAGACTGCCAGTGCAAACTGTGAGGAAGGTGGGGATGACGTCAAATCATCACGGCCCTTACGCCTTGGGCTACACACGTGCTACAATGGCCGGTACAGAGAGCAGCCACTGGGCGACCAGGAGCGAATCTACAAAGCCGGTCACAGTTCGGATCGGAGTCTGCAACTCGACTCCGTGAAGCTGGAATCGCTAGTAATCGGATATCAGCCATGATCCGGTGAATACGTTCCCGGGCCTTGTACACACCGCCCGTCAAGCCATGGAAGCTGGGGGTGCCTGAAGTCGGTGACCGCAAGGAGCTGCCTAGGGTAAAACTGGTAACTAGGGCTAAGTCGTAACAAGGTAGCCGTACCGGAAGGTGCGGCTGGAACACCTCCTTTCTAGAGCCCGAGTGTTAGCGCAAGCACGCTTGGGAAATAAGATGCCCGATAGGGTTTTTGGATCTTTAAAATTGTATTGCTCTTGCTGTTAATTTAAAAAAAATGAAAAATTAAGAAAAACAGAGTCTCGTAGCTCAGCTGGTTAGAGTACTACACTGATAATGTAGGGGTCGGCAGTTCGAGTCTGCCCGGGACTACTATTTGACTTAAAAAAAGGAAATTTTAGAAGTTGAGCGTTTATGAGCATTCATAACTCATAATTCATAACTCATCATTTAAAAATGGGGGATTAGCTCAGCTGGCTAGAGCGCCTGCCTTGCACGCAGGAGGTCAACGGTTCGACTCCGTTATTCTCCACCAAGGGCTATAAGCTGTAAGCTGTATGCCGTAAGCTGAGAAAGCTTAAAGCGTATTGCTTAAAGCCTAAAGCGAAATAAAGTTCATTGACATATTGGGATAAGAAAATAATAAGAAAGTAGAAAGCGTTTTTTGCAATTTATTGCAAAAAACAAAAAAAAACGGTCTTGTTTTAATTTACAAGACTGGTGCAATAAGCAAAATAAGGGCGCATGGGGAATGCCTAGGCTCTCAGAGGCGATGAAAGGCGTGATAAGCTGCGAAAAGCTGCGGGGACGGGCACACACCGACTGATCCGCAGATACCTGAATGGGGCAACCCGCTATGTTGAAGACATAGCACACCGATAGGTGGGCAAACCCGCTGAACTGAAACATCTAAGTAGGCGGAGGAGAAGAAAACAAAAGTGATTCCGTAAGTAGTGGCGAGCGAACGCGGATTAGCCCAAACCAGTGCTGTTACGGCAGTGCTGGGGTTGTAGGACCGCGACATTTCATGCGCAAGGAACCGGAAGTTGCTGGAAAGTGACGCCATAGAGGGTGATAGCCCCGTATGGGCAACAAGCGTAATGGATAGCGGTATCCTGAGTAGGGCGGGGCACGTGAAACCCTGTCTGAATTTGGCGGGACCATCCGCTAAGGCTAAATACTCCTGAGAGACCGATAGTGAACCAGTACCGTGAGGGAAAGGTGAAAAGAACCGTGAATAACGGAGTGAAATAGATCCTGAAACCATGCGCTTACAAGCGGTCGGAGCCCTTTCGTGGGGTGACGGCGTGCCTTTTGCATAATGAGCCTACGAGTTAACGCTGCTGGCAAGGATAAGTGGTTAAGCCACGGATCCGCAGCGAAAGCGAGTCTGAATAGGGCGCTTTAGTCAGTAGTGTTAGACGCGAAACCGTGTGATCTACCCATGGGCAGGATGAAGCGCTGGTAACACAGTGTGGAGGTCCGAACCGGTTGACGTTGAAAAGTCTTCGGATGACCTGTGGGTAGGGGTGAAAGGCCAATCAAACTCGGAAATAGCTCGTACTCCCCGAAATGCATTTAGGTGCAGCGCTGATAATAGTTATATAGAGGTAGAGCTACTGATTGGATGCGGGGGCTTCACCGCCTACCAATTCCTGACAAACTCCGAATGCTATATAATGTTTTACAGCAGTGAGGGCTTGGGTGCTAAGGTCCAAGTCCGAGAGGGAAAGAACCCAGACCATCAGCTAAGGTCCCCAAATATATGCTAAGTTGAAAGAACGAGGTTTGTCTGCCCAGACAGCTAGGATGTTGGCTTGGAAGCAGCCATTCATTTAAAGAGTGCGTAACAGCTCACTAGTCGAGCGGACGAGCATGGATAATAATCGGGCATAAGCATATTACCGAAGCTATGGATTTTGCAGTAATGCAAAGTGGTAGGGGAGCATTCTGACAGGGCTGAAGGTGTGCCGTAAGGCATGCTGGACCGGTCAGAAAAGAAAATGTAGGCATAAGTAACGATAATGCGGGCGAGAAACCCGCACACCGAAAAACTAAGGTTTCCACAGCTATGCTAATCAGCTGTGGGTTAGTCTGGTCCTAAGGCGAACCCGAAAGGGACAGTCGATGGCCAACGGGTTAATATTCCCGTACTGCCAATTGCTGTGATGGGGTGACGGAGTGATGAAAGCGCCGCGAACTGACGGAATAGTTCGTTGAAGTACCTACCTATAAGAGATGCAGGCAAATCCACATCTTTTGGGGAAATACGATAGTACTCGGAGTCTTCGGACAAAGAGATAGTGCGCCTAAGGGCTTCCAAGAAAAACCTCTAAACTTCAGGCAATTGGCACCAGTACCGTAAACCGACACAGGTAGTTGAGGAGAGAATCCTAAGGTGCTCGAGAGATTCATGGCTAAGGAATTAGGCAAAATAGACCTGTAACTTCGGGAGAAAGGTCGCCCCCAGCAATGGGGGCCGCAGTGAAGAGGTCCAGGCGACTGTTTATCAAAAACACAGGGCTCTGCAAAATCGCAAGATGAAGTATAGGGCCTGACACCTGCCCGGTGCTGGAAGGTTAAGAGGAGATGTTATCTTCGGAGAAGCATTGAATTGAAGCCCCAGTAAACGGCGGCCGTAACTATAACGGTCCTAAGGTAGCGAAATTCCTTGTCGGGTAAGTTCCGACCTGCACGAATGGTGTAACGATCTGGACACTGTCTCAGCCATGAGCTCGGTGAAATTGTAGTAACGGTGAAGATGCCGTTTACCCGCAGTGGGACGAAAAGACCCTGTGCACCTTTACTATAGCTTAGTATTGACCTTGGATAAATGATGTGTAGGATAGGTTGGAGACTATGAAGCGGCGTCGCCAGGCGTTGTGGAGTCATTGTTGAAATACAACCCTTTGTTTATCTGAGGCCTAACTCTTCGATGAAGAGGACAGTGCTTGGTGGGTAGTTTGACTGGGGTGGTCGCCTCCAAAAGAGTAACGGAGGCTTCTAAAGGTTCCCTCAGTACGCTTGGTAACCGTGCGTAGAGTGCAATGGCATAAGGGAGCTTGACTGAGAGACATACAGGTCGATCAGGTACGAAAGTAGAGCATAGTGATCCGGTGGTTCCGCATGGAAGGGCCATCGCTCAAAGGATAAAAGGTACGCCGGGGATAACAGGCTGATCTCCCCCAAGAGCTCATATCGACGGGGGGGTTTGGCACCTCGATGTCGGCTCGTCACATCCTGGGGCTGGAGAAGGTCCCAAGGGTTGGGCTGTTCGCCCATTAAAGTGGCACGCGAGCTGGGTTCAGAACGTCGTGAGACAGTTCGGTCTCTATCTACTGCGGGCGTTAGAAATTTGAGTGGATCTGATTCTAGTACGAGAGGACCGAATTGGACTAACCTCTAGTGTATCTGTTGTCCCGCCAGGGGCACCGCAGAGTAGCTACGTTGGGAAGGGATAAGCGCTGAAAGCATATAAGCGCGAAACCCACCACAAGATGAGATTTCTTTTAAGGATCGTGGAAGATGACCACGTTGATAGGCTATAGATGTAAAGGCAGTAATGTCATAGTCGAGTAGTACTAATAATCCGTAAGCTTATGCACACCCTTTTCCCCCGATGCAGATCGGGGGAGGAAACTTTCTAAACGATAAAAACTTTTCTTTATCCCAGTATGTTAAAATATTATTTTAATTATTGACTGCAAACTGCAATTATTAATTGAAAGGATTGCCCAAAGCAATTATAACTTCTTAAGGTGGTTATTGCGGCGGGGCTCACCTCTTCCCATCCCGAACAGAGAAGTTAAGCCCGCCTGCGCAGATGGTACTGCAGTTATGTGGGAGAGTATGTCGTCGCCTTTCTTTGGAAAACCCCATCCGATACGGATGGGGTTTTCTGTTTTATAAAACTTTTGGATAAAACCTATAAACCACTCTCCCTTTTTTCGATGAAAATCTTTCTGAAGATATTCAGCTCTCGGCACAGTTCAGAATTTAAATAAATTATTCAGTAACTGTTTTTAACAAACTATTGACTGCTAAATTCCTCCTTCGGCATGAGATGTTATTTGCAGAAAACTTATTATGTTTAGCTTAAATTGGTAAGTTATCTCTGGTTGATCCAGTTTCAAAATTATGAAAGTTCTAAGGCTACCCGCTTGCTAAATTCTGTTTTCTGAAATTATTCTTTGTGCAAATAAAAATTGATTTTCCTGTAATGTATTTAGTAAACTGTGGTATTATCTTATAGCTTTTAGCCATTCTTCGGTCGGTTTGACTAATTTACGTAGGGATGTATCGAATAATCCTATTTTCATTTCTATATCAGAACAAATATTATTTTCGCTGTCAGTAATCCATTGTTTTATTGTTCCGATTTTTCCATCATATACTCCAGTTTGCGAGTAAATAACTACTTTCTGTCTTAGTTTTAGTTCCCTTATAAATCTAAGATTGATTTCAAGGATAACCGGACCTAAACCTGTATTTTTAATTTTGTCCAAACCATAGCCGTTTTCAGTTATGAACTGCCACCGGGCTTCTTCGTAAATTTGTAAATAGGTTGCATTATTTACATGACCAAATGTGTCAAGATGAAATTCTTTGATGGTGAGTTCATATTCGAAAATTTTGTTTGCCATTATATATATTGTTTTTAAGATTATTTCGTCCAAAAGAACTTCTAAAATTTATTTGAATTAGTTATTACTGTTTTCAATTCTATCGTCTGAATGTATTATATCCTGTTTACATAAGTAAGAAATTAGTTTTTTAATAATACAATCTCTCATAAAATCTTGTAGATAGGTAAATATAATAAAAAAGGTTTCATTTTATAATTTTCAACATGATTGAAGCTATTTCTAATTAAAGTTAAAAATTATGAAAAAGTATTATTTATTAGTTGCCGTTTTTTCTTTTCATTGGCAATGTCAGCGCAAACTGCTAATTCATTTTTACTTAATTTGTATGTAGGTTATACCTTTTCTGATAGAGTATTTTGATTCTTATATGGAAAAGTGGAAGATGGTTTTTATGGTCTAGGTTTGGAATATTTTGTAATGGATAACGCTTGAATTGAGTTAAAGTATAATAGACTGATATAAAGATGTCATTATGCCAAAGGTTTCTTTACCTAATGGGCGATAATTCCTCTAGGAACTCAAGTTAATGCTGGAGATGTGATAAAGGTACTGTTAATTATATATTAGTGATTATAGGTATTATTTTGGGTCTCTCAAAAGGCGCTTCCATTCTCTTGAGAGATTTCTCAGACTTTTTATTTATATAACAATTAAGTGTTTTTTTAGTGTGTTGTTGGGTGTTTTATTGACTTAATACGGATTTATTTTCTTTTCTTTTTTCCAAGCCATATTAGAAAACCTGTAACAGGAAGTGTCGTTGCAAGCAATGAAACCAGCAAAGCAAGAATCTTTGTAGGCAGACCGTATATACTTCCAGTATGAATCGGGTAAATAAGACGTTTTAATTTGTCTCCATTTGAAAAAGATGCATAAGATCTTGCTTCAATATTTTCGGCTGTATATTTGTCAAAATAAGCAGCACTTGACTGATAGGGAATAAGCTTTTCAGTATTTTCTTTTAATACTAAAATGCTATTTATTGTATCGGCCGGCATTCTGATTTGTATGTTTCCCTTATAAAGAAAAAGATTATCAGTTTGATCATAAATACTTTGGTAAAAATCTGTTTTTATTAAACCATGATCTGCTTTTGTTGGGTTTTCAATTTTGGCAGATGGTCTTTTATTGTTTCCGTCGGCGAGATAAAGGATACCGTTTTGAAACCAGGTGAAGGCAAAAAATAATCCCGTTAAAGAAATAATTAATAAAATAAAAAAGGAGTAGAATCCAATTGTTGAGTGCAGATCCCAAACAATTCTTTTAAAGGAAGCATCCCATTTTATCTTAAGCCGTTGTTTTAAGTTTTTGACTTTTTTAGGCCACCATAATATTAGTCCTGAGATTAGCATAAAAACAAAAATCAAACATGATGTTCCCATGATTATGCCACCAGTTTCTCCCATTAGTAGCTGTCTATGTATTTCTAGAATGATAGCAAAAAATCTGCTTTTCTGAAGATTCGATACCTGAACCTTACCAGTGTAAGGGTTGATAGAAAACAAATGGATCTTTTTTTTTGAATCTTTTCCAAATATTTGGATGGTGCGAGACGGGTTGCTAAATGTGCTAATGCGGGTTATTTCTTTTACTTCATATTGTTTCTTAAGTACATCAACACAGTAATCTAAACTTTTTTTTTCTGTTCCAATTTCTGAAACATTGTAATATTCGGGATTAAGGGTGCTGTCAATTTCTTTTTCAAAAACCAAGAGACTTCCAGTTAATGCTGCAATACAAATTATTAGACCAGAAGCTATTCCAAGCCATAAATGCAATAATCCGATTTTCCTTTTAAGTCCTTTCATTTAAACTATTGTGTGAAGTAAAACCTGTTTTTCTAATTAAAAAAAGTGCACAAATTTATATTTATTTGGAATGAATAGGAATTATTTTGATTTTTTTTTAAAGAATTTCTAAATAAATATTTGAAAAGGCTTAAAGATGTTCAATTCTGATTCCTTTGATATTTAATAAGTTTTGTGATTAAGTGAAGTATTTGCTTGTTAAACTAATATTAATTTATATTTTTGCGTCGTTTTTATTTAGAATGAATAAAAACAATACTAACCAAATTTATAATCAGATGAAATATTTTAGTTTAAAAGCATTACATTTCTTATTTATTTTTAGCTTTTTCTTTATAACAGCTTCTTATGCACAACAGCATGGAAAAATTAACGGAAGAATCACAACTTCAGATGGGAAACCTGCATCGGAAGTAAACGTTATTCTTAAAAATTCAAAGTACAGTACTTTTACAAATGAAGACGGTTATTTTGAATTTAACAGAATAAGAGAAAATAATTATACTCTGCAAGTATCTTTAACGGGTTACGAGATTTCTGAGCAAGAAGTTATGGTAGAGAATGGCAAAACAGCAACTATAAATGTACAGCTTAAAGTTTCTAATAAGGAACTAGAAGAAGTGGTGATTAATAACAGAAAAAGTTTAATCTCTAAGAAAACTACTTACGTAGCGAGAATGCCACTTAAAAACATTGAAAACCCGCAAGTATATAATGTTATACATAAAGAACTGATTCAGGAACAGATTGTTATTGATGTCGCTGGTGCTGTAAGAAATGCGCCTGGAGTCGTGCCTTTAAATTATCCGTCAGGAGGATTTGCTGTAATTTTTAGAGGATTTAGCGTAGGCATAAATTCAAGAAACGGTATGGAGACTCTTTCAGGAAGATCTTCTGTAGGCATTGCAAATGTGGAAAGAATTGAAGTCTTAAAAGGACCATCTGGAACATTATTTGGTTCTTCAGCTTCTTCTTTTGGAGGTGTTGTCAATTTGGTTACCAAAAAACCTTTCGAAACTACTGCTACTGAAGTGTCTTATACGGGAGGAAGTTTTAGTACTAACAGGCTTACTGTAGATGTTAATACGCCTTTAACTAAAGATAAAAAAGTTCTTTTCAGATTGAATGCAGCTGTAAACAGAGAAAAGAGTTTTTTAGACTACGGATTTAATAATACTTTGTCTTTCGCGCCAAGCATCACTTTCAAAGCAAGTGAGAAACTTACCTTCAATATCGATGCAGAATTGTTTAATGTAAACAATACAAGACCGTTGTATCCGGCTGCTACCGTTGCTTCAGGTATAACTAATCCAAGCCAAATAATGCTAGATTACAAAAAATCACTTGTTCATGATGATGCTGATGCAAAAACGTCGTCAACAAAAGCATTTGTGCAGGGAGAATATCAAATTTCAGAGAGATGGAAATCGACTACTTTGTTCTCATATGTAAATGAAGATGTAGATTACAGCTACCAAGTTTTGCCAACATGGACTGCACCAACTACTGCTACTATTAGAGCTACACTTTTTGGACCTATTTCAAGCAATTATACTAATATTCAAGAAAATATTAATGGTGAATTTTCTACAGGAATTTTAAAGCATAAAATTTTAGGAGGTATTAACTACAGATATTATACCGATACATTTTCGTCAACGCCAACACCAGCTGCTGCGTTTAGAACAATTGACGTGACAACTAACTTTACGCCAGTTAGAAGAAAAGATATTGATGCTGTGTTGCTTGCACCAGTGATTCGAGCAGGACGTGACGAATATACTTTTAGTGGATATGGTTCTTATGTTTTGGGAGTTTCTGACCGTTTGTTTGCGATGGCAAGTCTTCGTTTTGATAATTTCGAAAGAAAAGAAAGTGGTGCGGTGCCAGGATACAGCCAGAATTCATTATCTCCAAAATTGGGACTTGTGTACCAGATTTTAAAAGATCAAATTTCTGTATTTGGAAATTACATGAACGGATTTCAGAATTTAGCGCCTGTTAACCAGCCGGATGGGAGTCAGTTAATTTTAGATCCATTGTATGCTAATCAGTATGAAGCAGGTGTAAAAGCAGAACTTTTCAATAAAAAATTAAGTACAACTTTCAGTTATTATAATATTACCAATGATAATGCAGTGATCAGACAAGCAGATCTTGTTTATCAGCAGGATGGGAAACAGGTAAGCAAAGGAGTAGAGTTTGAACTTATTGCCAATCCTGTTGCGGGACTTGATATTACAGCAGGATATGCTTACAATGACAATCGTATTGTAAAAACTAGTGATGCAAATAAAGCAATTGAAGGAAATAAAGCGCAGGATGCTCCGGCTAATGTGATAAATTTTTGGGCTTCATACAAATTCCAAAACACGCTCAAAGGTTTAGGAATTGGCGCAGGAGCTAATTATGTCGATAAAAGTTATTTGACTACAGCAAATACTTTCTATATCCCGTCATATACCATTTTTAATCAGACTGTCTTTTATGAGCAGTCTAATTGGAGAATTGGTCTTAAGTTAAATAATATTACAAATGAAAAGTACTGGAGTTCATGGGGAGCACCACAAGCACCAGCTCACTTTTTAATAAATTTAGCTTTTAAGTTTTAACGTTAAAGCAAATAAATAAACAAAAGCCCCTCGTAATGAGGGGCTTTTTCGATTAGACCAATATTTCAGATTCTAAAGTGCTTTTCAATAACGGATAATTGACTTTTCCATTTGCTGTGAGCGGCACATCAGTAATGTGTATGGTTTTGATAGAACTGGAATGTAGATTAAGTTTGGCTTTTAGAACCTTATGAATCAGTTCTTTGGTTAAACTCTCATCCGTATACATAACAGCCAGATATTTATCATTTATTCCAAGACAAATCACTGTCTGTCCTCCCAAAGCATCTTTTAAAAGAAGTTCTGTTTCGTCAAGATTGAATCGAACCCCAAACAGTTTTACAATTCTTTTGATTCGACCTACAATAAAGTAATATCCTTCTTCATCTTTTCTAGCTTTATCGCCAGTATACAGTTTTTCCTGCTTTTCAAAAAATTTAAGATCATCTCTGATGTTGGCGTAACCTCCAAATACATTCGGACCGCTATAAATTAGTTCTGAAGTTTCAGGATCAACTTCAAATTGCCCATTTTTGACTGGTTTTCCAATGGAAGTTCCTTTTCTCAAAAGATCTTTTGGCGGCAGATAAGCCATACGGCCGCACGCTTCGGTTTGTCCGTATTGCGCAAAGAATTTTTTGTTGAATTTTTCACTGAAAGATGCGATTGCTTCAATCAATTTGTGGTTCAGCATTCCGCCAGTATGAGTTAAATATCTTAGCGAAGGATGATCTTTTCTGAAGAATCCAATACTGTAAAGCATTTCATAGAAATAAGGAACTCCTCCTAAAGTTGAAAATCCGTATTTTTTAAAATCTTCCCAAAACTCCTTTTGAAAAGCATCTTTATCTGTACAGACAATCTCTTTTGCTTTGATGCAATTTGTTGTAAAAATAGAGAGTCCGTAAACAAAATTTATAGGAACATTTAAAGGTACAACGTCTTCGCTTTCAATAGGCATATACTCCATAATTGATTTTGCGTTTGCAACAAGATTTTCATCTGAAAGTCTCACAAATTTAGGAGAACCTGTAGTTCCTGAAGTGCTTAGAAGAAGCTTAATTTTTTCATGTATTGGATAAAGGATATTGGTATTTCTTTTAAACAATACAATCGTTTCTGAAGCATTCACAGAAGTGTAACCGTCAATTGAGCTGCGAGAAGGATCGTAGATATAATAAGGCGTGTATTTTTGCTCGAGATTTTCTTTGAAATTCTCGAGCATTCCCATGCCTAATAACGCAACTGTATATCTGCTCTGATAGAAGTTTAATAATGTTTCTACAGCAGGAAGCTGATTGTCATTGTAAATAAAAACTACCGAACGTAGGTTTTCAATTTCCAACGACTGATGCATTTCTTCAATAGATTTTGAAATGCCCGTGCCGGAATCTGTAAAGACCAGTTTTTCATTTTTCCTAATTAAATTATATAATTCCATATATCAAGGATGTTCTAATTAATTTCATATCCGTATTTTTTCAAGATGTCTCTAATTTTAGCTACGCTGCCCATCTCCAAAATATCTTCCATTTCGATAGAAATATTATAAGTGCTTTCAAGTTCTTGAACTAAAACGAGATGGCTCATAGAATCCCATTCAGATATAGATTGATATTCTAATTGATCGTTTATTTCCTCAACAGGAATTTCAAAAGCTCTTGCAAATGCACCGTGTAATTGTTCTATTGTATTCATTTTTTATGGTTTTAAATTAAATTTATAATTGAGTTATTAAACTTTAGTATGTTTCCATCCTCCTTTGCGGAAAACAGTTATGCAGGCAGCCGCCAATACGATTTCTGAGATAAGAATAGCCGAGAAAACGCCATTAGATCCCAGTTTGAAAGAAATGCCCAAAGCATAGGCTAGGGGAATCTGTACGATGTAAAACATTAAGATATAAAGCCAGGTTACCGATTTTACTTCTCCTGCAGCATTCAGCGCTCGTGATATCACCATTGTATAGCCTAAAAGAATATATGCCATAGAAATAAAATGAATGTATCTCGTGCTGAAAGAAATAACTTCGGGATTATCAGTAAATATTCTGACAACAGGCGAAGCAAGAAATATCCAAGAAATTCCGATTGAAATCAGAAACACCATATTGAACATTCCTGCTCTCCAAACCGATTTTTCAGCTCTTTCAGGCTGTTTTGCTCCAAGATTTTGGCCAGTCAAAATTCCTGCTGCATTGCCCAATCCCCATGCAGGCATTGTAGCAATTGAAGTTACTCTCTGAGCCAAAATGTATCCTGCAAGCGCATTGGCTCCAAAATAGGACATTATTTTTATCATAATAACCCAACTTGAAGCAGGAATAATGAATTGGACAGTTCCTCCAAATGCCAGTTTTACAACTCGTTTTAGAACCTCTTTATTGACTAAAAGTTGCGCTCTTCCAATTCTTAAAATTGTTTTTCCTCGAACGAGATACCAAGCCTGATGCAGTACTCCGATAACGCGGGCAATTAAAGTTGCCAAACCGACACCTAGAAGACCATAACCAGGAATAGGACCCCAACCGAAAATGAAAACGGGACATAAAAGAATGTTTACTGCGTTTGAAAGCCAGAGTATTTTCATGGCTGTTGATGCATCACCTGCACCGCGAAATATTCCGTTGACTACAATTCGAAGAATTAGAAATCCGCTTGACGCGAACATCAAAACACTGTACGATGCTCCTTGCTGAATCATTGCAGCCGAAAGTCCCATTGCTTGCATTATTTCTGCAGCCCAAATAGAACAAACTAAGCTTATAAGCGCAGCAATAGGAACAGTTAAATAGATAACCTGCATGGCAGTATTTCCGGCAGCTTTGAACTTTTTCTCGCCAACTCTTCTAGAAATCATAGCCGAAGCCGCAATACCCAAACCGATTGAAACAGAATAACAAAAGGTTATAAAAGTAGTTGCCGCACCTGCAATAGAAATGGCATCTGTACCTAGTCTGCTGACAAAAAATAAGTTAGAACAGACAAATAATGATTCCATTAAAAGTTCGGCAACCATTGGCACAGAAAGCAGAAAAATGGTTTTGTTTATGCTGCCCGACGTAAAGTTGCTTTCGCTTCCTGTAAGTGAACGTTTTAAAAGATTGAAGAAAGAGCGTGTCTTTAAAATAGCTTCTTTCATGCGTTTTCTTTTTCTATTATTACTTCTTGATTGACAAGCTGATGCAATGGATTTGGAATAAAACCGCTTTTTTTCATGTGAGGAAAACCAGCTGTTTCTTCATAACCATTGTATAAACGTCGACTGTTGAAAATAAGACGTTTAAACTCAGGAATAAACAAATTATACTTGTCAAACATGTCCTTCAGTTCAGGATGTTCCTGCTGATATTCCATAATAATATCGTGGACACAATTCCAAAAAGAAATTTCATCATAGCCTGCAGAAGTAATCATTACATCGCTCAGATATCTGAAAAAAGCATCAAAAACAGCTATTAATATGGTTAATGGCGCGTTTTCAGGATTTGGAGAGGCATTAAATAAATTTTCAATAAATTCCTGAGGAAGTTTTTTCTTTCCTTCTTCATTAATTAAAATATCACCAGCAAAATCTTGCAAAGCAATACGCGTTGGAACATAATCTTTTAAAACCAGAATTACGTTTTGTCCATGCGGATCAATGCATAAAGAATGCTGATAATAAATCTGAAGTACAGGTTTTAGATAAGCTCTCATGTAGGCTTTCAGCCATTTTTCTGTTGAAAGACCAGATTTTTCAATCAGTTCTTCTACAAGACTTTTTCCATGATCGTCTACGTATAAAAGCGCAGCCATAGTCATTAAATTCTCTCCGTGTTTTAAAAAACTAACTGGACTTTCACGCCATAAAACTCCCAAGTATTCATTATACTGATAAGGAGGATTTTCAATTTTACTGTAATGCGGATGGGTGTAAGAAGCTGTCACCATTTCGCCCAAAAGAATCACATCCATTTTCTGCAAATGATCGTCTTTTTTTAGAATATCTTTCAAATAAGAAGTCAGTCGTGGCGCAATAAATAATTGTTTTGGACATAAACCTCTAATATGACTGGTATTTAAAATCGATATCGAAGTTTTGACATAATGTTTTCGCGGACTGCTTTGATTGAAAAAAGTACGAATACTTTGTTGTGGACTGTAAATATCCTCCGTTTCTTCTAAAGCAATAAGATTTTTAGACGCAATATCGCTTGCAAACTGCATTACCAATTTATTCTGCCATTGCCATAAGTGAACTGGAATAAAAATATAATCTTCAGGATTTACATGTAACTGCGCCAATTTATCTTTAAAAGCTTTTATTTTTTCAGAACCAATTTCATTTTCGTAAAACGATTGTTCATCCATTTCAGGCTGAAGGCGCAGAATAGCTCTTTTTTTATGAGCAGCGACCCATATGAGTTTTGTTTTCTGGCCCGATTCTGGCGTGTAATTTTCGTAATCTTGAGTATCAAAACCTATTCGGCCTTTGTTTACAATTACCCATGGATGTCCGTCAAGGCTGTGTTCAATAGTCTGAAAATCGGCATCAGCTAATTTAGCGGCAGACAAACGACGTTTAGAATGAATAAAAGCATCAGCATATAAAGTATGAAGCAATTCTTCAACATAATGAGCGAGTGTAAAAGAGTTAATTTGAAAAGTCTGCTGCATTTCCATGAAAAAACTCGGCACATCAATATGATCTAGCTTTATTTCGTTTTCAACTTTAACTATGCTTTCTTTTACAATATGCCAATAGTTTAAAAATCTTGGGTAAGCAGTAAAACGATAATAAATATTCTCGCTATCTGTCTGCAATTTAAAATGTGTCAAACCATCTATTTCAGTTCCTATTTTTTCTGGTTTCGCCACATCTTCTCGCATCAGTTCTGAAATGCTTTTGGCTAGAAGATTTCGATTTACTTTGTTCCATGTAGAAGAGTTCAAATGTTTTGTCTCTTTAAATGTATTTTCTGAAAGTGTCATGCTCATTCGATTATTCGTTTATCAATTCCAAAATAGTAGCTTTCGGCTGTTCAGATTCCGTTTTCTTTACACCAAATTCTTGAAACGCAATACGTTTTTCAACTTTATAAATTTCGCGCCCAGCTAACTGATTAATTATGCATGAATTTCTATAAGCACCCATTCCTAAATCTGGAGTAGAAAGCCCATGTGTATGCAATTCAGCATTTTGAACGAAAATATCAGTTCCGTTTTTATCTATCGTATAGTTACGATTCACATTAAACAAACCATTTTCCAAACGTTGAATTTTGTTTTCAATAGTAGAAAGAATTGCAGGTTCTTTGTACTTGTAACCTGTCGCCATAATAAGATAATCAGTTTGATCTTCAAACGATTCTTCTAGTTCGGTATGAGTAAAATCTAGATGATAAGAACCATCCGTTTTTTCATTTACAGAAGTCAATTTTAGATTGGAACGCAGCTCAACATTTAAAGGTTTGCCTTCTAGACTCATTTCATAAAGAGTGTCAAAGATTTCATTAATTAATTCCTGATCAATTCCTTTGTAAAGACCATGTTGTCTAGATAGCAATTGTTGACGTTTTTCATGAGAAAGACTGTGAAAATGATCTACATATTCTGGAGAAGTTAATTCCAAAGTCAATTTTGATTTATTATCCAAAGGGAAAAAGTGTGAAGAACGCGTAAACCATTTTAACTGCAATCCATTTTGAGTTTCTGGAAGAAGATCACGGAAAACCTCGGCTGCACTTTGTCCTGATCCAATGATGGTTACGGTTGAATTCTCATTAATCTCTGGTTTGAAATACAAATATTTTGAAGTATGAATTACATTAGACAGCTCTTCTTGATTTATAAATCCTGGAATATGCGGTGAAGTACCAGTTCCTAAAACAATTTTATGAGAATAAAAAGTTTCAGTAGTATTTGATTTTGTATTAAGAACTAAGATTTTATAAAGATCATCAACATAATCAATAGATACAACTTTATGAGAAAACCTGCAATTCGATAATTTTGAAGCGACCCATTGGCAGTATTGATTATATTCTTTTCTGAAAATAAAGAAGTTTTCACGAATGTAAAATCGGTATAAACGCCCACTTTCTTTAATGTAATTTAAAAAACTGTATTGGTTTGATGGATCTGCCATAGTAACCAAATCGGCTAAAAACGGAACTTGCAGATTGGCATTGTCAAGCATAAGACCAGGATGCCAGTCAAAGCTTTCTGACTGGTCAAAAAATAAAGCTGATAATTCTTCAACGGGTTCAATTAGAGCTGCAAGACCAAGATTAAAAGGCCCGATACCGATTCCTATTAGGGAATATATTTTTTCTGTATTCATGGAAGTATTTTTTATGATTAGACTTGGGCAGTTGAAACTTCAATATTTTGAAAATCTTTGGCAGCAGGGAATTTTGCCCAATACCATTCTCTGTAACAGAAGTTTAGATTAGCTTTTTTATGTGGCATTTCAATCACTTTTTCGATTTTAAAACCAACATGGGCTTTATTCATCATCGAAGCAATTGAATCTACAGATCCTTCTCCGACCATTTTGCCGACTTTTGATTCCGATAAAACAAAATCCATCATCGATTGTGTCGCTGGAGAGCCGTATTTTAGTTTAGGATCGGTTGGCGCGATAAATTGATGCGTTCCATAATCAGAAGGAAGGACATCATAATAATTGCCAACAATGTCTCGGCTAGCCCAATATACTTCTATGTTAAAAGTCGGAACGCCGTTTGCTTCACCTATAAAACTATGCGAATGATCTCCAGGCAATAGCATTCTGTAATAGGCTTCCAACTCGCGAAGCGGCCAGTTCATTTGCCAGATTTTCAGAGCATGCTCACGATGAAACCATTCGTGCAGCATTTCTAAATCTTTATCTATATCTACCGGACGCAGTGTTATAGTGACATTTTCTTTTTCGAAAAAACGTTTAAAAACAGTACTGTTTTCTCTTGGATTTATAAGTTTTTTAGAGAAAAAATGCTTGTTAAGCGGATTTGGAAATGATTTATAAACAGCAGGATTGGTTCTTGGAGCACTTGCTTCATCCATATTGTTTAGACTGGTTAGCAGATTTCCTTTCACCACTAATTTCACACTATTGGTAAAATGTGAAATCATGCCTGTAGTATCTAAATCTTCTTCATTTTTTAAAGCTTGATAAAGAAGTTCGAGCAATGCAGTTTCGTCAGCTAATTTGTTGCTTCCTAAAATGCTTATAATTCCAAACAAATGATTTACAAGTAGATAATATCCCCAAAAATCAATAATTCTTTTTTCAGCAATAAAAGATCTGCTTTCTTCACCAAAATTCGGAATCAATTTCTCTAGTTCTGGAACTTTTCCTTGTCTGAAAAAATAGCCCTGATTATCTCTAAAATACAGTTTTGATGGAAAAAGATTTTCGTCAAACTCTACCAGCACGTTCTGCTGATGAAATTCTGAGCCAAAACCATATTTGTTAAAAATACCTACCAATGGAGTAATCGAAATATTCAAATATTGCTTGAACCAAGAAATAGCAATTTCTGTTGGAGAAGCATTTGTTCTTTTCGCCGCCTCACTGATTACATTATGAATTCTTGCTGGTTCACCCAAAAATCCTTCTTGACAAAGAGAAGCAACCATAGAAACATTTTTCAAAGCAGCATTTTCATTAAAAGGATTTTCGCGAATACTCGTGCTAAAACCATCAATAACTTGATCGTTATAAGTGACAGCAATAAAAGCGGGATCTGTAATGAGCTGAATTTGGGGATAATCTTTTTGAATTCCTTTTCCCCAATCTGTTTTCATAAGTCTGGCTGCATCATAACCGCGATTTAATTCATGCAAGTAATTCACACGGAAAGAATTAGTGATTTTTACGTGTAATGAGAATTTATACATCCATTTGCTTTGGGCATTGTAAACTGTTCGCACAGATGAAGTTGCAGTATAATCTGGTCCCAATTGGCCCAAATCAAAAAGCAGTTTTTTAGCCTCCATTTCTTTTACTTCAGGAAGTTCCAATAAATAAGAAGCTTCCCAAGGATGAGTAGGAACCACTTTAAAATCAGGATATAAAGTCAGAAGTTCTTCAGCATTTTTACTGTTATATTTTAAAATTTCTTTTCGAAGATAATCGGTAGGAAGATCATCGGCAGCACTTTTTTCAATTACATTTTCAGGATGAATAAGGAAAAAATGCAGCGGAAAGTTTCCTCTAGTTTCTGGAGAATATTGAAATAATTCTTCTTTGGTAAATCCTTCTCTGCTTTTTGGCAATGGATGTACATTATGTCCTAAAACTAAAGACTGTTCAGCTTCTATAAATCTCATTTCTGGGCTATTAGCGCTGAAACCATTTTCTTTATGATATTCAAGATATAAAGCGAGATTGGAAATGCTGTTTTCCATGCGTTGCTGTGTTGAATTTGCGTCTGCATCAGGATATTCTTCTTTAGAATAAAGCGCGGCAAACCCAGCAAATTCCATTGGATTTATTTCTCTAAATGCATCTGTAGCAAGATCGCGAGATACAACTGGAAAAATAAAAGCATGGACACCACTTTCTGAAAAGTAAGCTAAAGGGGCGAAAACTTCTTGCCCAATTGAAGCAAAATCAAATCTCAAAAAAGAAGAATGATTAATCGTTTGCATAAAATCAGCTAGAGCGGGATCATATTTAGGAATGCCTTCATAACGGCTCCAGTTGCTAAATTCTCTGCAATAACAATTCAGCAGAGACTTAAAGTTTACTTGTTCAGCAAGCTGTTGATAATTAGTTAAGTCTGTGGTATTCATTTCCGTTTTGTTTTATTTGATTAAGAATGTTTTTTATGTCATTTACAGTAGTCAGCGGGTTGAAAATGGTAAGCTTTAAATAGAATTCGCCATTCACTTTTGTACTGGCTACTAAAACATCTCCGCTGAAAAAAAGTTTTTCTTTGATGTATTTGTTGACTTCGCAAGAATTAGATTCGGCAGGACCATCCAGATAACGGAACACTAAAACTCCCATATCAGATTCGCATAATAATTCAAAATTTTCATCTGATTCAATAAGTGATGCGGCCTGTTGAGTAGTTTCGATGATGGTGTCGGTGTAATGTCCCAGTTTTTCTCTGCCCAGATAACGTAGCGTGAACCACAATTTTAGGGCATCAAAACGACGCGTACTCTGAATAATTGATTTATTAATTTGAGCTGGAAGTGCATCGTAATCTTGTTCTTTTGGATTTAAATAATCAGCGTGATGCTTGATAATATTTAAATGCAATTTGTTTTTTACGATAAAAGCACTGCTGCTGATAGGCTGAAAAAATGATTTATGATAATCAATTGTTACAGAATCAGCTAGTTCAATTCCTTGTAAAAGATGTCTGTGCGTATCAGTCAATAAAAGTCCGCAACCATAAGCGGCATCAACATGAAGCCAGATATTGTGGCGTTTTGCTATGGCAGCAATCGGGTGAAGCGGATCAATATTTCCAAAATCGGTAGTACCTGCAGTTGCCGTAATCGCAATTGGAATATTTCCTTTTTGAATTTCTGAATCAATGGCTTTTTCCAATTTTTCAGGATCCATTCTATATCTTTCATCGACACCGACGTGAACGACTGCTTGTTCACCCAATCCTAAAATCCAAGAATTTTTATGGTTACTGAAATGCGCTTTATCCGAAACAAAAACTCTAAATTTTGAAGCATCAGCAGGAAGACCGTCAAGTTTAATATTCCATTTTTGGTATTCCAAAGCGTAGTAATCCCTCGCTAGAAGAAGTCCCATTAAGTTACTTTGCGAACCTCCAGCGGTAAAAATTCCGTCTCCATTTTTATAACCAATCTGTTCGCTTGTCCAATCGATTAGTTTTCTTTCGATAAAAGTTCCTCCAGCACTCTGGTCATAAGTGTCTTGCGAAGAATTTATGGCACTTATTAAAACTTCTGCCGCAAGTGCTGGTATAACAACAGGGCAGTTTAAATGCGCAATGTATTCAGGAAGATGGTAAGCTGTAGCGTGGTTAACATAAATTTCATCAACTTCATCAAAAAGGCTCTGATAATCTTGAAGCGGTTCATCAAGATCAATTGCCTCAACCATACGTTTCATTTCGTCTGGTCTGATTCCTGTGAACGGTTTGGTAGTGTTTTTTAAGAAACGGCTGACTCTTTCTTGCGCAGATTTTACAGCAGTTGCATATTCTTTATTAGAATGCTGGCTGAAAATGTCTTTAAAATTTTCCGCTTCAGTAAGCGTGGTTTTAGATTCCTGTGTGGTAGGGACCGTATTGTTCATAGTTTTAAATTTTATAGTTCAGTTAATGATTATTTTAAAAAGGAAACTTTCTTCGATATAGGAGTTCTCTTTTTTTTGGAAATTTTTAAATCAGAAGGATAATATCCGAGATAGAGTAGGCCTAGTGATTTTTCATTGTCAGCAAGCCCAAATTGTGAAACATAATCTATTGCAACCTGTTTGGTACTCCAGTAATTTCCAATGTTGTATGCCGTGCAGGTTAAAGCAATATTTTGGACAGCTGATGATATGGCAGCAATTTCTTCCCATTCGGGAAGATTAATTTTGGTATTCCGTACCATTATGATACCAATTAGACAGGCCGCATTTAGAGGATATTTTTTTAGATATTCCAGTTTTTCGATCCTAGCTTGTGCACTGAGTTCGGAATAAGATTCACTGAAGTAATCTGCCATGAAAATGCCATATTGTTCGAGATAGCTGTCTTTTAAAACAAGAAACCTCCACGGCTCGGTCATTTTATGGTTTGGCGCCCAAAGCGCATTGATCAAAATTTCCTCTAATAGTTTGTCTGGAATTTCCTTTTTTATAAAATCTCCTGCGTAGATACTTCGTCTGGCTCGGATGATTTTTGAAATTTTTTTCTGTCGATGTACACATTCTGACAGCCTAATTTCATTGACTTTCGTACTAATATTCATATTTTTTTTAAAAATTAATTAAGAAAATTCTTTTTTTAAAATGCAAAACTAAATATATTTGTAAGTAGATTTTATTTAGAATGAATAAAAACAGCGTAAACAAATGTAGAAATTAATCTTTATAAAAAAAATAAAACAGTAAAAAAATATACGAAATTATTTACATTTTAATAATGTATTTGATGAAGTTTTATTTGTATATTGGTTGTTTTCAGTAGTTTGTGTTTTTTATTTATCCAAATCTTTATTAACTATAAAATAAACGTAAGAAATGAAATCACAGTCAGTAATTGAAGATGAAATACCAGTTAGAGAAAATTATGCTTATCAAATTCCTACAAGTCCACTGATTGTAGAAATTACGCCCCAAGAGAGAAACATTTTGTCTAATGTTGGGACTCTTTTAGAGAAGGCATTTCGTTCCTATGAAAACCCAGATTATATCGCAGCTCTTCATCTTTATTCTTTCCAACTGTTGCCTGAAAGAATAGCTAGGATTTTAAGTCAGTTTGGAACAGACTTTTCGGCAGACCAATATGGTGCAATTGTTTTTAAGGGACTTCTAGAGGTGGATCAGGAATATTTAGGGCCGACACCTGCAAACTGGCAGAGTGCAGATTACTCAAAACTTAATAAATATGGCTTTATTTGCTCACTGTTGCATGGAGCTGTACCATCTAAGCCTGTTCAGTATTATGCGCAGCGAAAGGGTGGGGGAATACTTCATGCCGTAATTCCGGATGAAAAGATGGCTGTTACGCAGACAGGATCAGGATCAAAAACCGATTTATATGTTCATACAGAAGATGCATTTCTTCTTCATCAGGCAGATTTTTTGAGTTTCTTGTATCTCCGAAATGAAGAGAGAGTTCCTTCAACTCTTTATTCTGTAAGGTCACACGGTAGAATAAACCCTGTAATGGAAAAACTTTTTGAGCCAATTTATCAATGCCCCAAAGATGCCAATTATGATGAGGAAACTAATGAAGGTCCGCTGGCTTCAGTGCTATACGGAAACAAAGAATTGCCTTTTATAAGATTTGATGCTGCAGAGCAGATTTTTAATGAAAAGGCAGGACAGACTCCTGAAGCATTGTACAATTTAACGGAATTCTGGAACGAGGCAAAAGAACTTATCAATAGTGAATATATACCTGATTCAGGAGATGTTATTTTTGTCAATAATCATTTGTGCGCGCATGGTAGGAGTGCTTTTACAGCAGGTCAGAGAGAGGAGAACGGTAAAATTGTGCAATGTGAGAGAAGACAGATGCTTAGAATGATGAGTAAAACTAGTTTAATTCATATGAGATCTATGACACAGACAAATGATCCGTATTTTGTTATGGAAGAACATTTAGGCAAAGCTTTCGATTTGGATTAAAGCTTGCTTAAATTGAAAAAGAGATATCAATTATATTTGATATCTCTTTTCTTATATAAATTTATAGCAACAGATTTCTTTTCAGAAGACGGGTTGAAGTAAAAAAGTTTTGATCATCATTGTGTTCGATTTTCAGTAAATATTAAACAAAAAAAAGGAAACGACCTATTATTTTATTGGTGTTTCCTTTTTGATTTATGATATTTTAGAGATTTATTTGCCGCTTGATGCAGTAATTTTCCCTAGTTGCAATCTATAATCTGGTCTTTTTCCATTGTAAAGATCCACGAAAGTTTCTTTGTTGTCTGTTTGTGAATAAACATTAGAGAAAATGCTATTTCCGTACCAGTTCTCTAAATCAGCGTTATCTTTGTTGTTTTCAGTAAAAATGTTACCAGTACATTGGTTGAAAAACATTTCTTGAAATTTGATTTTCTTTAAATTGTCACCATTTACTACAGTTTGGCTATCTAATAAAACAGCTGGATTAAATCCTGAAACAACACTTCTTTTAAGTTCTAGAGAAGTATTATCAGCTACGTAAATTGCCTCTTTAACTAAGCCAGACTGAATATCAGCTTTGATGTTCTCACTATCATTAAGCATAGTAAGGTTTGAAGCAGAAACGAAAGTAGATTTTCTAGTAAAGTCAGTTTCACTTTTCTTTTCGTAAGCTTTCACTTCAAGACATCTTGAACCATCTTTATTACTTGATAAGTAAGAAGATCTAACAGCTAAAGAGTTAAACAAACGTAATTGCGATCCTTGTGTAATTTTAAAATCGTCGTTGATTGATTTGTAAGAAACTAGTTGAGAAGCACTTAAATCTCCACCATAAAAAGCGAATGAATCTCCACCTGAGAAGCTTACCATGATGTTTTCTAAAACAGTTTTATTTCCTGCTCCTGCAACAGTAAGTCCGTTAAAGCTATCTGCTCCTTTTACTTTTTTTCCTGCGAATTCAATTCTAACAAATTTTAAAACTCCAGAGCTAGCAGCCACATTGTTACCGCCGTATACAGTTAGAGCAGGATCAAGATCCATATTATAAGAACCTACACCTCCAAATTTATTAATTGGAGCATCTCCAAGGATTACTAAGCCACCCCAATCGCCCGCTTTTTTCATACTAGCGTTTGAAGTAAAAACGATAGGATCAGTTTCTTGACCTTCTGCTATGATTTTGGCACCTTTAGTAATAATAAGGGTTCCTTTGCTTGCAACATCTCCAATGATTACAGTTCCTGGATCAATTGTCAAGATAGCATTATTAGTTACATATACATTACCTTGAAGGATGTATACGTTTCTTTTCATTAGTTTTGTGTTTTCGGTAATATTACCGGCAAGTATTTGATTAGCTTCTTTAGATTCAGCTTTTTGTGGCTTGAATTCTGTCCAGTTGTCTAACCAGTTAGTGTATCCGATAATTCCTTTTTCTTGTTGAGCACTTACTCCTGCAGCGAACAGTAAGCAGATCATTAGAGTAATTTTTTTCATAGTCTGGGGCTATTTGGTATTACATTTTTTTTAATGCTTCTAAAATGAAGTCTAAAGTTCTTTTGTTATTGAAACGTGAGTTGGAGAAAAATATTTTATCGCAACTGTAAGAATTTTTAAAATTACTTTCTTAGAGCATCTATTACAAATATAAAGAAAAATATTAGAGTTTACGGGGCTTTACTCAATATTTAACATTTGTTGAAGTTGAGACTGGAAGTTAAGGTGTTTGCTTTCTTCTTTTTCGTTTGATTTTGGCTAATGAAAGAAAAACTCTTCTCGAGAAGTTATGCATTTTTATAGTATTAATGGATTTATTATGTTTTTGTTTTTCAATAAGATATGATTCTTTTTAATGTTTTAAATCAATAAGATTAGCTTTCTAAATTGACTTGATGAAAAATTAAATAAAGTTCTGAAGTTATTATTGTCTGCTACTTTTTATTTAAACAAGAAATTTTTTTTGAAAATACTTATGATGTTTTCATTGATAGTATAAGATGCAAAAAATGGTTTAAGGAATTTATAGCATTCTTCAAATCTACTCCTCTCAAAACAGAAACTGTAGAAAATGAATAATTAGATAAGTAATAGTACGTTTTTTTTTACCTATTATGTTAATTAACAATTTTGTGATTCTAAATTTGGAATATTTACTAAAACACATAAAATCATCACGTTGCATTTTAGCGGGCAACGGTTCATTTTACAATTTCTGGTTTCAGTTTATAATCTGAAACCTTTTCTAAAGATTAAAAGAAAGAGATTAAAGTATTTCATTTTAATTTTAAATATTATTTCCGATAAAGAAATTTATCACTCATATATCGAAGTTTTGAAAATGAATCTATAAGGTAAAATACAGTATTAATTAAATACAATCAAACCTATGGCCGCTATTCCTGACGAATTGTATAATGTTAAATTTGCAGCGTACTTTGACTCGATGAAAGAATTGTACATACTCGACGAAAAATTTAAGGTTATCTGCGATGCTTATTGCATTAGCACTGCTAAAACTGAACTTTACAAAGAGAAAAGCGAAAAAAACTACAGACGCAGGGTAAAGTTTGAAAATCTCTCAAGGGAATTAGAAGAAGAAATACTTTTTTACATCATGAGAAATAGTTAATTCTTTATAGGCATAATTTTCAGCACCTTTCAGAAAGTGCCGTTTGAGATACTATTTTCCATTGTTCCATTTTCTCGGCTGTTGTTAAGCCTGCATTTAGTCCGCTTGTAGAAGGTAAAGTTATATAGGTTATGCCTTCTTGAGACACACTATGTTTCTGGAAGTATTTTGCGGCGGCTTTGCTTTCAAAAAAGACATATTTGATATTCGGAAATTGTTTATGCAGACCTTCAAAATCGTTTATTTTTTCTTCTGTAATTGTAGCATCACTGCTTCCTTCTCTTTTACAGCTTTCTAAAACATTCCAAAGACCGATGTTATATTTTTTAACCAGCGCTTTTCGATCTTCATAAGAAGTGCTGAATTCTTCTTCAAAAATATCAAACAGAATTTTCCAAAACAGGTTTCCTCGATTGGCATAGTATTCTTGCTTAGCAATAGATTGTTCGCCCGCCATAGTCCCCATAATTAGAATAACTGTAGAATTGTCAATTAGTGGTTGTAGGGCTTTTTTGTACATTTTTTTCTTCTTTCTTAGAAATATAAAGTTACCGATAAAAAGATGTCGTGAGTGTAATCAAAATAAAAAAAGAAACCATTCCATAACAGAGTGGCTTCTTTTTATTTGAATATTTTTTTTAGAAAAGCTTATTTGCTTAGCAACTTTTCAAGTCTAGTCATCATTTCATCTTTTTCTTTCAGCATGCGTTCGTATAAAGCAATTTTTTCTTCGTGTAATTTTTTTAGTTCTTCTAACGGATTGATGTTAAATACAGGTTTAGCATTTCCTATGTAAGCATCTTTTTCAATATTAAAAGTATTCGAAATAATATTTACAGCTTGTTCTTCGTCAAAATTCTGAAAAGCCTCAACTGGAATTTTCAATACGGTTGAGATTTGTTTAAGAAGGCTTTCTTCAATTACATCTTTCTGTTCCAACATAGAAATTTTCTTTTGGTTCCATTCTTCTCCTAGATCATAAGCCAATGCTTCCTGTTTAATGTTAAGCATTTCTCTAAATCGTTTTACATTTCTTCCCTGATGAATTTTCTGTTCCATATTGAATGTTGGTTTCTATAGGCTCAAAGATAAAGCCATTTAGATTAAAAAGTCTGAATTTCAAAGATAAAAATTATCTTCTAAAATATTCTTTTTGTCAGATATTATATCCGTTTTTAGAATCGGTTATTTTCACTTCTGAAAAAGTTCTTTAGCTAAAAAAAAACTGTACAATCTTGAAAGCTTTCAAGATTGCGCAGTTTTTACGGGCTATAAAGGGTGATATTTTTTTGTTTTAAGCCACTGAACAAGAACTTTTAGCTTCTTTAGTTAAAGGCTTAAGTCCGAGGTTTTGGAACATTTGCATATCTTCAGATAATCCTGGGTTTGGTGTTACCAATAAGGTTTCGCGTTCTCCTTTAAAAATAGAATTGGCCCCAGCCATAAAACACCAAGCTTGTTCTTCTTCGGTCATTTCAATGCGTCCTGCACTCAAACGAACAACAGATGCAGGCATGATAATACGTGCTGTGGCAATCATTCGTACCATATCCCAAATTGGCACTTTCGGATTATTTTCTAAAGGCGTTCCTTTTACTCTAGCCAATGCATTGACAGGAACAGATTCTGGGTGAACGGGCATTGTTGCTAAAGTTGCCAACATAGAAATGCGATCTGCTGAGCTTTCTCCCAAACCAATAATTCCGCCAGAACAAACCGTAATACCTGCTTTTCTAACATTATTAATAGTATCAAGGCGCTGATCAAATTTGCGTGTACTGATAATTTCATCATAATAACTTTCTGAAGTGTCCAAATTGTGATTATAGGCATACAAACCTGCTTCTTGAAGTCGTATTGCTTGTTCTTCGGTAAGCATTCCTAGTGTGCAGCAAACTTCCAAACCAAGATCATTAACGCCTTTTACCATTTCAATAACACGGTCAAAATCTTTGTTATCGCGAACTTCGCGCCAAGCTGCGGCCATGCAAAAGCGGGAAGAACCTCCATCTTTTGCTTTTTGTGCATGCTCAAGTACTTTTTCTGTTGGAAGAAGAGCCTGAACTTTTATATCAGTGTGATAACGTGCCGCTTGGCCACAGTAAGAGCAATCTTCCGGACAACCGCCTGTTTTTACAGAAAGCAAAGTGCATACCTGTATTTCCGAGGTTTTATGCCAGTTGCGATGCACAGTTGCAGCCTGATAAACCAATTCTAATAAAGGCTGATCATAAATGGCTTGAATTTCTTCTTTGCTCCAGTCGTTTCTTAATTGTTCGTTCATTTTTTATTTTGATGCTTTATGATTTTTGATCAAATGTATTGTTTTGCTGTATCACCAAAATGTACCACTTTTTATATTATGGGTAGTCCGGTTGGTAAAGGCTTGGTAATTCTTCTTCGAAAAGGTTAAAAAGAATGATTAGGCTGTTTATAAAAATTGAAACTATGATCGATTTATGTTACAGGTTAACGTTTATTAATCAAACTTTAACGTTTAATGTTGTTGTTTTCAGATATTTATAATATCTTTAACTTATAAAATGGGAATTGTATAACCTTTCTGTATAATTTTGCAGCAACAAATTATCAATTACCCCAAATTATCATTATTAACTTAACTATCAGTTTGATATGAGAATATTTTTAGTGGCACTGCTTATTTCCTTGAGTTCTTTCACTACTATGAATGTAAGAGAAGACGATGAAATACTGAATGAACTTGAATTTGCAAGACTTACAGAACATGTAAATGAAATTAAGGCTTTTACCTCTGGTAATCAGAAATATAGCAAAAAAATTGCTTTTCTTGTTGATATGAAAATTAAATCAGGAAAAAACCGTTTTTTTGTTTATGACTTAGAAAATAATCAAATCCTCGAGCAAGGATTGGTGGCACATGGTTCTGGTTCTGAGACAGGAATAAAAGGAGATATTCTTCAATTTAGCAATCTTCCAAATTCTAATTGCACTTCTCTAGGAAGATATTCGGTAGAAAAACCATATAATGGCGTTTTCGGAAAAGCTTTTAGACTTGCAGGATTAGACGAAAGTAACAACAATGCCATGAAACGTGCTATTGTATTGCACAAGTACAAAGAAGTTCCGCAGGATGAACAAGGCTACTACATTATTAATAGCCATGGCTGTCCGATGGTTAACGAAGAATTTTTTAAAAAACTTGCAAAATATATAGAGAGTTCAAATTCAAAAATCTTGTTGTCTGTTTATTATTAAATTACAGAACTATTGGTTTAGACTGTTGAAATAAAATTGAAAAAGAGAACTTTGGTTCTCTTTTTTTATCCATATCCTAGAAATAATGTTTACAGATTTAAAAATATCAATATATTTGCGCATCAGATCAAACAAATGAAAAACATCATTAACATCGCTACAATTATTATCATTATTATCATTCGATAGTAGTGGAGGGATGTTATATAAATAAGTAAAAATACAATTTAGAAAACCTCCCCTCAGCGGGAGGTTTTTTTGTTTACAGCAGTTATGAAAAATTCAATTCAGAATAGCATTATTATTTCTATTATCATTATTCGTATCACATGACGAGTCAGGATTTTATTGTCTATTCAAAAAAAAGCCTTTCTCAATAATGTGAAAGGCTTTTTTTATTTCCCTCACAGCCTAAAAAAAAGTATCCATAAAAATCAAACAATGAAAAACGAATTTACTCTTACAATCTATTCTGAAGATCAACTACGATTAATCACTAAACTGAGCTCAATGTTTATAAGAAAACAAATAGCCATTTTGAGCCTTAATATGTCTATTTGCGAAATTGATAAAATGTACAGACATACAATTGTGGTAAATGAAACGCTAGATGCAGTCATAAATTTAGCAGCGCAAATAGAGAAAATTATAGAAGTTTTTAAATGTTATTATTCTTCTAATGAGGAAATTGTTTGCAGACAGATTACGTTGTTTAAAATACCGACAGCCATATTTATGACTGATACTAAAATGGAAAGTTTATTTCGTGAAAATAATTTCAAAATTTCAGAGATTCAAAAAGAATATACAATCTTAGAAGCTACAGGAACAGATGAAGAAATAATTGTTTGGACTGAAAAATTAAATCAATTCGGATTAATAGAATTTGTACAGAGTTCCAGAATTGCTCTTATGAAATCTAGCGAAGGCTTTTATATTGAAAATTAAAAAAAGACACCGTAAACAAGTTGTTTTTCTTCTATATTTCTTATTTTTAATAGTCTAAGTTGCTAAAGCAAAAAAATATGATTTTAGGTACTAAACGTTTATTCTCTTTTTTACTGTTGATGTCAGTAGTAATGATAACTCCTTGTAAACTAGAAGCACAGCTTTTAGGCGGAGCAAAAACTACAACAGAAGAACCTGAAAAAATTCCAGATGATTCATTAGGGAGAGGAACGCCGCAAGGAACTGTCAACGGATTTATCAA
This sequence comes from Flavobacterium sp. B167r, assembly GCF_056824315.1. Lineage (NCBI taxonomy): Bacteria > Pseudomonadati > Bacteroidota > Flavobacteriia > Flavobacteriales > Flavobacteriaceae > Flavobacterium > Flavobacterium sp. B167r. The sequence continues at coordinate 3,996,455 of NZ_CP124859.1, read as the reverse complement.
AGCAATCGGCGATCAGAATTATCTGCGTGCGAGCCAGTATTTTATGCTTAGTAAACGTGCCTATCGCAAAACATCAGAAAGAATACGGATAGCAAAAACTTTTCAGCAATTATTGGATCAAGGAGGAAATTTCTCGCCTTCATCAATTCTAAGCAACAAAGAATTAGGACGGATAGACGATAATTTGGCAACAGGCGTAGATTTGGTCGGAAATATTTCTACAGATAAAATAAATATACAGCTTTATTTAGAAAATCAATCAGATGATAGCCAGCCGGCTTTATGGCTTTTTTCTGCAGAAACAATAGAAGCAATTCTTTCAGCAGATATTAGCGGAGAAAAAACTTTTCTAGACAGAATATTGCCAAAAGCCTTAAAAGAAAGAAAATTTGGAAATGTCCCTATTGGGCATTGGGGAGTAGTGGTTATCATGACAGTTATTACATATCTGCTTTCCAGACTGCTTATATTTGTTTTTATATTTCTGCTTCAAAAAGTCTGGAAAAAAGCAGATAGTGATAAAGGCAATGCTGTTATAGAGGCTTTTACGCTTCCAGTTCAGATGTATCTGACGGTAATTTTGTTTGTGGCGCTTACACAAAAAATGGGAATTTCTATAATAGTTCGCCAGCGATTTAGCATCATAATAATCACAATCGGAATTGTAGCTTTTCTAATCCTGCTTTGGAGAATGACCGATTTTGTGAGCATGTTTACAAGAAATAGAATGAACAGTCGAGGACGTGCTTCTGCGGTATCTGCCGTATTATTTTTAAGCCGTACTATGAAAGCAGCGATTGTCGTTATCGGAATTATTGCAATATTAGGAATTATTGGAGTAGACGTTACAGCTGGACTTGCGGCACTAGGAATCGGGGGGATTGCATTGGCTTTAGGAGCTCAAAAAACAATAGAAAATTTCGTAGGTAGCGTGAGTCTAATTGCTGATCAGCCACTACGAGTTGGCGATTACTGCCGAATTGACGATATAAAAGGAACTGTAGAATCTATCGGAATGCGTTCTACAACGCTTCGTACTGCAGCGCGTAGCATTGTAACGATTCCGAATGGTCAGTTGTCGGCTAGTAAAATAGAAAATTATGCGCATCGCGACCGTTTTATATTCAACCCGGTTTTTGGCTTTAGAATGGAAACTACTCCCGATCAGATGCGTTATCTGCTTGTAGAATTAAAATCTTTATTATTCTCACATCCTGCAGTTTTAAATTCGCCACCAATTGTACGTTTCACAGGTATAACTGCCGATGCTTTAAAAGTTGAAATTACGTCTTACATTGAAGCGATAAATTTCGAAACATCACAAGAAGTGCAAGAAGATCTTTTATTACGAATGTTGGATATCATAGAAAAAAGCGGAACCTCTCTGGCTTATCCTTCGCAGACACTTTATATGACGAGAGATATTCCAATTTCTAATGAAAAAGCGGAAGAGGTATCTAAAACAGTTAAAAAATGGAAAGAAAACAACGAATTGCAATTGCCTAATTTTGATCCAAAAAGGGTAGAAGAATTGAAGGATAGCATTAAATATCCAGACAAAGGAAGTTTTAATCCTAATGAAGAAAATACTATGTTTTGAAACCTAAAAAAAAGCTGTCTATACTGACAGCTTTTTTTTAGGTTAAAATCAGAATTTTAAGGGCGTAATATTCATTCAACAGTACAAAATTGTAAAAAGCTTTTAGTACTTATCCGTTATTGTTTTGAATAATCTATGTTTGAAAGAATCGAAAAACCTTGCTCTCAAACCTGAGTTTGACTTATTCCTACCACTTTTCTATAATGTCCTATTTTGATAGAAAAATGGCTTTTTATACCTAGTTAGTTTTGATTTGTAAATATATATTTACAAATCAAAACTAACTAAACGCCTATAAAATGTCAAAATTCTCAGAACAGGTTCATATTACCATAGAAGGTTTCTCTCAAAACGTCATTTACTACAATCTGGAGCTGTCGCAAAAAATGGCAGACCACCATCATTTTTCCTTTTTCTGGCAGTATACCGGAAAAGCCATTATCGCACCCCAAGATCAGGAAAAAGCCATCAGCAGCTACATGGGTAGCGAAGTGATCTTCACCTTTAAGGTAAAAGACATCCGACTGATGTCTAAAGGCCGAATCACAAAATTAACCTCCACCGACTTGCACGGAAGCCCAGCAGGACTGCACGTTATGGGAACAAGCCATACCATTGCTCTTGACGATATGCCCAAATCGAGAATCTTTCACGAGAAAAACATCCAGCAGATCGGACTCGAAATTCTTGCCGAAGAAAGTTCGGGAGAGTTCTACCAGAGGGACACCATCGTGCCTACCTATACAAAGGAATTCAAATGCAAGACCCAGTACAATGAGACCAGCTTCAATTTCCTCAAGCGCCTTTCTGCCCGCTATGCGCAATGGTTCTATTTTGACGGAATGCGCATGCAGTTTGGAAAAATTAAAAACACCGAAATAAAGCTTATAAACGAATCCTCGCTGCATAATTTCAGCATCGAAGCCAATCTGGTTCCGCACAAGGTTTCATTCAGCGGCTATGACTACGGCAGCGCGAGCGGAATAAAAAACGGTGCAGAAAAAACCGCAGTAGGAAGCCAAGACCGTTTTGCAACGCTTGCCGTTTTTAAACAGCCCTACATTGTAAGGCCAGGACTTGAAAATGGCGCTTATACAGACAATGCACAAAATAAAGACGAAATCGATGAAATGGTAAAAATGCAGACGGCAGGACGCGATGCCAACAGCATATTCTACAGCGGTACATCTTATCTGCCAATAGGTTTGGGACAGACTTTTTACATTGAAAACAAAAATGTACAGCACCATTTGCTCGCTATTGAAATTATCCACCGCTCTGAAGTGAACGGAAACTATACCTGCGTATTCAAAGCCATTCCTGCCGATGTCGCAGCGCCGCACTACACAGACGCAAATGCATTCGCTCCCGCTGAAAGCCAGCCCGCAAAAGTAATTGACAATAACGACCCCGAAAAAATGGGGCGCATTAAAGTCGAATTCTTCTGGAGCGGATGGTCGAGCAAAAGCGGCTGGATGCGTGTGGTACAGCAATATTCCGGCAAAAACTGGGGACAATACAACAGGCCTGAAATAGACGACGAAGTCCTCGTAAGTTTTGAAAACGGAAACGTAGAACGCCCGTATGTTTCAGGCTCGCATTATAACGGAAAAGCAATACCTGAATATTTTGACGAAAAAAACAATATAAAAGCATTAAAAACCCGAAGCGGAATCGAGACCCTTAGCAATGATGCACAAGGAAGCTGGAAACAAAGCACGCCCGACGGCAACTACTTATTTTTTGACGGAGAAGGAAATGCAACATTAAATATCCAAAAAAATCTCAACATCAATGTTGGAGAGAATTTAAACATAAATGTTGGGAAAAACATGGAAAATAATGTTAGCGCAAGTAAAAATGATAAGGTTGGCTTAAACCACACTGAAAAAATAGGAGGAATTAAAGAGCTTGGCGTTACGGGCGATTTCAATGCTGCCATTGGTGGAAAATATTTAGAGCACATTCAAGGAGACTTTGAGTCGCATACAGAAAAAGACAGGTATGAAAATAGCAAAGAAAGTTTTACCAACAGCAGCGAAAAAGACATCAATAAAAATGCTCAAAACAAAATACAAAACAACAGTGGGGAGCAAACCAAACAAAACTAAAAAACTATGAGCAGAATAAGAATTGTTGAAGGAAGTATAACCAAACGTACTGGAGGTACTCATTATATATACTCTGAGGGCGATATTACATTTAATGCAAAAGGTTTTATACGTGAAACAGCCGCTGAGCATACGTACGGCGAGCCTATAAAAGCTCCCATTATAGAAACAAAAGTTGATAAACCAGTTTTTTACGAAACAGACGGTCATTACAGTACAGTATATTTAGTATGCTTGATGCTCGGAATGAGTGAAGAAAATGCAGAAGAATTGGCTATTGCAACAGAAGCTCCAGATACGACCATTCACGGTGAAATTGACTTTGAATTGAATTCTACATGGGCAGATCCAGATTATCAAGGACCCGTTCATTCCTTGACAGGAGGATTTCACGGGATTGAAGAATTTATGACAGCTGTCAAAATTTTATGGCTTAGAATCAATCCAAACAATCGTGAAGATTCAATACGTCAATTAGGTGAATTATTGCATCGTTTTGGCGATACTTATGCTCATACAAAGTTAGATAATATCAAGCCTGCAAATTTAGTGGCTTATGATCTGCATTTAGGAGATAAAAACTTATCTCTGGCAATTGCTAGGTGGAAAGGGAAAGGTGGTAAATCATTGGCGAAAGATGTAGAGCCATGGATCGTTAGAATTAATGAGTTTACCAAAAAGTACGGATACTCTTTTTTGACAAATGAAAATTATCAAAGGGAAGCTTTCAACGGCAAAACATTGAAAGAAGAACTACGAGAAATATATTTGCTTAACCCGAAAGATAAGTTTAAGATGTATGGTGGCGGGTATTTTACCACAGAACATCTAACCGTAGATGGAGGCTATCCGGATATGATTTACATAAGACCAGACTGGTATTTAAATTACGTAAAAAACTTAGCTTGGTTACTTTCGCTTAAATTTAGACTTGACTTAAAACAATTTGATATATCAGTTTTTGAAAAAATGACAAAATTTGCAGTAGACAATAAATGTTCTCTCAAAGGAATTATAGATTATGAAATTGCTAAAAAAAGAGGTAAAAGAGAGTTCTATATACCAGTTTTTTATTCTAGTCCTAAAAGACTTTTAGCTAGTGGCGACTCTACATACGTTACAAATTATTTAAAAAAAGCAAAGGAAGCTAAAGAATTTACGATTAAATACATGATTTATGAAGGCAATTACCCCACGCCTTTAGAAGGTAAAGAAATAACAAATTTACTTCATACGAAATTTAGTTTCTTTAGTGAAAATTATTTTTATTATACAGATGCCTATAAATTAAAATTCTAATGAAAAAAAATATTTCTTTTATTCTTTTAGCATTTTTTATTCAATTCTTTATATTTAGAGGATTGATTAGCTCTCTAGATTCATATACCCCAAATAACACCTCTGGTAATCTTATATTATTAGCATTAGAAATAATAGTTCTTGCAATAGTATGTTTTACAATTTTTATATTAATCCTAATTGAAAGAGCGGTTACGACCAATCTTAAATATATATATCTTTCCGTATTATGTTTACATTGTATATTTCAATTTTGTTGCGTTGCTTTTTTTGAATATGATTTATTTAATGATCCAAAATCATTTAATTTTTCAGCAATTACAACAATCTTAATATATTTTATTCTTGAATTATTTCTAACTTATTATGTTGTGAATAGATTATATAAATCTGAAGATTAAAGTTTTAATGAAAAAAATATATTACGCAATAATATTGTTAAATTCTTTTGTGGTTTTTTCACAAAAAGAAAAAAAAGTAATAGGTGATTTTGATGAAGACACAAAAAAACGGACACGTTGTATTACAAAGATTTTACATTTGATGAGCAATTTAGAAATATTGATATTTCATACAAATGTAAAATCATAAGAGGAAAATGGAAAAGTATTTAATTTTAATCTTCTTCTTGGATATAGTTCAATTCAAATTTCAAAGAGTGATAAAAAAAGGTTCTATTATGATTTATCAATGGGAAACAGGTATCGATGGTTTTGAGGAGACTGAATTTTATATCTACAAAAAAAATTATGACAATTGAATTTTAGATAAAGATGAAACTAAATATCAAAATGGGAAAAAAGAAATTTATAGACCTAAAAGCCAACTGGAATAGACGGGAAATATAAGATTAAGAAATAACTAATTTGTTAAATGTAAAAATAAGTCGTTTTGGTAATTTTTTCTACTATACAGAAGCTTATAAATTAAACTTTTAATTGTCATGAAAAAATATGGTAGTGTCTCATTAACTGTTTATGTTGAAATCAATTTAAATAATATTTTATGGAAAGTAATCGATTTAAATTTAATTTGTTCTTGTTGAAAAATTTATTCTTATTATATTTTTTCTCTGTGATTATTAGTGGAATGTTTAATTCATCTCCATTTGTATTTATTTTGTGTTTTCAATATTCACTTTTTAGTTTGCCAATTTTTTTATTTAACATGTATGTTTTTATAAAAAGCAAATTAATATCATATTTAGTCTTTAGTGGATCTAATCTGATGTATTTAATTTACTATTTGAATAGAATTTTCACAAAAGAAACAGTAACTAGCTGGCAAAATATAAATGGAGTCTTAGTTGAATATAAAAAGACATATTATTTTTATGAAATTAATAGTGGGAGCGTTCATTTTGAATTAACTTGTTTAGGAGTGTATTTGGTATTACAATTTGTTTTTTGGTGTTTAATTATAAAAAAGATTAATCAATTTAATGTAGATTAACCAGTTCGACTAGACTTTTTGCTAGTGGAGACTTGGATATGCAAACAAAATTAGAGCAAAGTCAAGGGTGTATTTATATAACACTCTTAACTTTTTTAAATTCAAGATACCTGTCTTGTCCTAAAATAAGTTTACTCCCTCGCTGGCGCGAGCGTCTCGCTCGTGATATTTTGGATTGTCTAAATTGTCTCGTCCCGAAAAAAGTTTACATATTATCTTTATTTTAATAAAAAAAAACGAGCTTCAAAATTTTTCAAGCTCGTTTTTTTATTTAGTTTTTAACTATTGTTAGAGATTATTTCTCTAATGTTATAGTTTTACCTGTAAAGTTGATTCTTCAAGTCCTCTCGTAATAAAAGAAGCAACTCTCGGATCGTCTTCGACTGATAATACTTTATTCATTACCGATAACTATTGCTGAAAGAAATAAAATGAGTTTTTGTGCTGATAAAAGTAATTAAAAGTTCCTGCATTCTCTGAAAAAATGTTTTCTTGAATATAGTTTTTGATTATTTATAATTTTTAAGTTCTTAAAAATGAATCAGAAAGAGAGTCTAATTTAACGCTTTTGTTTAAATTAGATTCTCTTGGTTCTGCTTTAATTCTTATTCTGTTTTTAAATCAAAGTTGCGGCGGAACCAAATTGTCTAAATCTGAAAGTTTATAGAATTTAAGATCATTCAGTTTCATATATTTACAGATAAACTCTAAAGTTTCAATTTTCACCTGATAATTTTCAGTGATTTCTTTTACAGGTTTATGGCCGCATAAAAGTAGAATCTTATTATTCTTTTTGGCATAATCTAATAGTTCAAGCACATACGGAATGCTAAAATGTATGTGGCTATTATCAATATCAAATGCAAAAACAATTTTAGAATTATTAAAATAACTGTCTTGTTTTTCTGGAATTTCGCCACCAAATGCTCTTCCTCTAATAATTTTAAACAGAGGAGATAAAGCTCGATCCAAAGAATCTGATCTTTCGCCGTAAGGATAAGCAAAAGAAGTAACGTTGAATCCTTTCTTTTTCATGGAAATAATCATCGGATCAATTTCCTGTTTCAAGTATTCTTTTATGCTATATTGCTTTGTAAACTTAACTGCATTGTAATGATGATAACCGTGTCCAGCAATTTCATGGCCGTATTTTTGCATTTCAAGAAGTGTTTTAATCTCGGGAGCTCCAATAGAATCTATTCGGCAGACATTAAAAGTAGCTTTCCAAGAATATTTTCTTAATGCTTGATCGGCTTCAGACCACTCGTCGACATAAGCGTCGTCAAAAGATAAAATTACGCCAGCTTTATATGCTAGTTTATCAAGTGGTTTAGGTTTTTTATTTTCACAAGAAAATAAAGTAAGTAATAATAAAAGCAGTATCGATTTTGTAAAAAGTATCTTCATAGATTTATTAGCTAATAGTTACCCATTTTTTAAATTGCCCATGATGGCTTATTGAAATATCCTGAAGTGAATCTGAAGTTTTTAAATATGGAATTCCGTTTGCGTCTTTTACAATTTCTTGATTTTCAATTTCAATTACATTTTTGATGTTTTCTAAATTGTCTACTGCAATTGTATGGATGCTTTCTAACGAAAATATACTTTGGGTATAATATACATTTTCATTGCAAATTACTCTCCCTAATGCAAGATTATAATTTAAGGTATCTAAAGAACAAGAAAGCTTTTTCGGGCTGAATTCGCGTATTTTGGTTTGACGATTATAGATTTTATACGCAGCCTCTTTCATACTCCATAAAAGCCAAACCATGATTTCTGGTTCGGCATAATTTTGTATAAGCAATTGTTCTTCACAGGTAAAAAGCTTTTTTAAAAAACCTTTGCGCTGCCAATTGCTTTCTACACGTGACCGTGCGAGGTCTATAATGTCGTTGCCAATCATTTTTGTGCAAGTTTGGTTTCAATGATTTCAACCGCTGTTTTTACATCAAGCATGCGTTCCATATCAACATTGTCGATTACGATATCAAAATTCTCTTCAATATCAAGTACAATATCAACTAGATTAGCCGAATTTACATTCAAATCTTTAATAAAATCGGTTTCTTCGGTAAGATTTTCAAATGCTTCTTGGTTTGTTGCAAAAGGCTTGATGATAACTTTTAATTTTTCGATAAGTTCAGTTCTATTCATTTTAATTTCCGAATTTTTTAAATAATATGCACGCGTTTACATCGCCAAAACCAAAACTGGCTTTTGCAATTATTTTTGGGTTAGTTTTTATAGTTTCTAAGAGCACTTTTGACGGATCAATTAGTGCTGTAATTTCAGGATGAAGATCATCACAGTTTTTATTTCCAAACAAAAATCCTTCGTGAAGCTGTAAAATTGTGGAAACGCTCTCTATACTTCCAGAAGCACTTAAACAATGGCCTGTTAAGCTTTTGAGCGAATTAATATATGGAAAATTAGAACCGTTTCTTTCCAATGCTTTTGTCCAGTTTTCTATTTCCAGACTGTCTTTTGTTGTGGCTGTTAAATGTCCGTTTATGGCATCAATTTCATTCGAATTGATTCCTGCGTTTTCGACAGCCGTTTTAATGCATCTTTGAACGGCAATACTATTCGGAGCTGTCATGGTTCCGCCATTGCGTTGTCCGCCCGAATTGACATTTCCACCCAAAATTTCAGCATAAATTTTAGCACCACGCTCTAGAGCAGTTTCCAAATCTTCAATAACAAATGCACCTGCACCGCTTCCGGGAACAAATCCTGCAGCCGAAGCGCTCATTGGTCTTGAACCTTTTTCTGGATTGTCATTATATTTAGAAGAACAAACACGTAGCGCATCAAATCCTCCCCAAATATAGGGACCGCTGTCAGAAGTACTTCCTGCTAATATTCGTTTGGCTTGTCCAGAATGTATTCGGTCATACGCCAGTAATATTGCTTCAGTTCCAGTTGTACAAGCCGAAGAATTCGTCGTAACCTGATTTCCTAATCCGATTTTACCGCCTAGATAAGCGCTTACACCGCTGTTCATGGTTTGAGCGACAACTGTACTTCCTAATTTTCGGGTTTGCAGTTCATCTATTTTATATATGCTTTCGCGAAATTTATCAATTCCAGAAGTTCCAGCGCCGAAGATGGTTCCGCTATCCCAATCTGGATTTTCGTTTAAAGGTAAACCAGCATTGTTCCAAGCTTCCATGCCTGCAATAACGCCGTACAAAATTCCTGTACTGTTAAAGCCGCGAAGTTCGAGTTCTGTAAAATACTGCGCTTTCAATTCGTCAGATATTTGCGGCTGACCCGCAATCTGACAAGAGAACTGTAATTCTTCCAACTGAGAATCATGACGAATGCCCGAAATGCCGTTTTTCAGCGCATGAGTAAACGCAGGAATTCCAACGCCATTTGGTGCGGCAACTCCAAGACCTGTTATTACAACTCGTTTCTTCATAATCTTTTTGTTATCATTCCTGCCAAAACGCCTCTGCAAACTTCTTGTCCAGCTTCATTTTTCATAACTGCATTACATTTTAATTTTCCAAAACGAAAGAACAATTTCTCAGAAGTTACCGTTACTTTTTCATTGGGATAAACAGGTTTTAAAAACTCCATATCAGCAGAAGTGAAGGCGATTACGGTGTTTTCTCCCAATTCATTTCCCAACAGAAAGATTCCTAAACAAACCATTCCGATCTGCGCCATTGTTTCAGTTAGAATAACGCCTGGAGTAACAGGATTATCTTTGAAATGACCTTTATAAAAATCAAGATTTTCTTTGAAGGTATACGTTCCTGTTACGCCATTTTCGTCTGCGTGAAGCAATTCATCAACAAACAAAAAAGGTTCGCTGTATGGAAGCTGTGCGATAATGTCAGTTAATTTCATAAGTTTTCAAATTACCATTGCAATAAAACTCTTTGTGCCGAAAATCCTGGGCCAAAACTCAGCATCAAACCTTTTTCTCCTTTTTTCGGATTTCGATTCATAATATTTTCTAAAACATACAAAACCGTTGCGCTCGACATATTGCCGTATTGTTTTAGAATTTCCTTCGTATCATCAATATTTTTCTCCATTCCACTGAAAAGTGATTCTACAGTTGTTACGATTTTTTTTCCGCCAGGATGAAAAATCATGTGATCTATATCTTTAATATCCAGATTATTCTGTTTTAAAAAAGGATGAATAATATCGCCAAAATGAGACGCAATCGTATCTGGAACTTGAATATCCAAAACCATTTGCAATCCACCGTTAGTCAATTTAAAACCCATCATGTGTTCGGCATCATAAAAATGATACATCTGTTCGTCTAGAATTTCAGGGCCAGAATCTTCTTCTTTTGAAGACAATAAACAGCAAGCGGCACCATCTCCAAAAATAGCTGCGCTCACAATATTCGGCATTGAGAAATCATCTAATTGAAAAGTTGCAGTTGGTGATTCGACCGCAATCACCGCAGCACGTTTCCCCGGATTTGATTTTAAAAAATTCTTCGCATAAATAATTCCAGATATTCCTGCCGCACACCCCATTTCTGTTACGGGAAGGCGAACAATATCTTGTCTTAATTTCATTTTATTAATCAAATAAGCGTCAAGCGAAGGAATCATAATCCCAGTGCAGCTTACGGTAATAATATAATCTAAACTCTGCGGATTCCAGCCTGTTTTTTCTAATGCTTTTTCTAGAACTTGATGTCCTAAAACAATCATTTCACGGCTATATATATCATTTTTTTCTTCGAATGAAGTAGCGGTAAAAACCTCTGAAGGTTCCATGATAGAATAACGTTTATCTACAGAAGCGCCCTCGAACATCTTTTTTACCTTTTTAATAAAACGTTCTTCCTGACCCTCAAGCCATACTTCTACAAGCGGAAGTATTTCTTCGATCGTTCGAGAATATTGCGGAAGCTGTTTAACAGCCGTGGTTATTTTTACACTCATATTTTTGAAATTATCCACTGGTAGCGAAAAGCCCATTTCCAGTTTATGGAATAGTTTTTTAGATTTAGTTTTTTAGAGAAATGTTCCAATTCGTTCTTTTTGAATCCCTTTAAAATAGAAATCAAACCATCATTGCGCGACATTTTATTGAGATTAAAAACAACGCTGATCAATTCAAATAATCGATAAGCAATTTTACTTCGATGAAGATCGTTTACAACAATTCCTATTGAAGCATTTTTATTTAGAACATTCATAACATCAGCAATCTGAGCTGTTGTAAAATGGTGCAATGTCAATGTGCACAGAACAATATCGTATTTAAGCTCTTTGAAATCTTCACTAAAAATATCCATGCACAGATATTCTATGTTTGGATAATCTTTAGAAAGTTTCTTAGCATAATCAATTGTAAAAGCATTTGCATCAATACCAATTAATTTAAAATCCAGATTTCGTTTTTTTTCATATTTGGCAAGCATTCGCAGCATATCACCATTTCCGCAACCAATATCAGCAATGGTGATTGTTTTAGAAATATCAGTCTTTTTTAAAAGTTCTTTTATGCCATGGAGCGTTAGTTTATTTCCGCCAAGCAACTGATTTATAGAAGCAATTTGATCTAACGCTCCGATAAGTTCTTCGCTTTGAAGCGAAAAATCGTCCATTATTTCGATTTCTTCTGTTCTATATTTGGTGTTTATACTCATTTATTCAATTGTTATTGGACGTCCGTGCGTTTGTTTTATAATAAATGAAAGCAATGCCGGAATCGATGCCGCAAGGGTTGTTATTACATGAGTCAAATTTTTATGAGTCAATGCTTTGGACAATAGCCGCCCGAAGAATAATCTTTTGCTGAAATGCTTTTTCCATTCTTTAATATACTTTCTTTCGAATTCATTTCTGGTTTCGATCTTTCCATAATAAAAATCAAGAGTTAATTCAGAAGCTATTTTGGCGCTATGAATCGCCATTGCCATTCCGTTGCCACACATCGGGTGAATTAATCCTGCGGTATCTCCAATCATTAAAATATGATTTTCTACAGGTTCTTTTTTATCGAATGAAATCTGACTGATCGTTAAAGGTTTTTCGAATAGGGAAGTGCTGTTTTCAAAAATAGACTTCAGTTTTTTATTTTTATAAAGTACCGACTTTTGGTAATCTTCGATGTTTTTATATTTTTTGAAAGTCTCAAAATCGGCTAAATAACAAATATTTATAATGTCATTTTCGACTTTAGAAACGCCACAATAACCGCCTTGAAAATTGTATAAAGCCACAAGACTTTCATCAAAATTTCCTTTGTAATGTCCTTTTACGGCAAGCCAAGGTGATTTTTTAGGAATAAAATCTCTAGACAAAACCTGATCAATATTCGATCTTTTGCCATAAGCGCCTAAAACTATTTTTGCTGAAAGAATTTCTTCGGAAGTAGTTACTGTGAAAATGTCATTTTCAAAAGAAATATTAGAAACGTTTTCTGTTATAATCGTACAGCCATTTTCTACTGCTTTTTCAAATAAAAAATTATCCAATTCATAACGGCTGATTCCGAAACCGCCGAGAGGAAGTTTAGTTTTTGCCGTTTTACCGTTTTGTGCTGTAAATTCAAAATTTGAAATACTTGTAGGCTTAAGTTCTCTGACATCTATATCCAACCAAAATAGATAGGGAAGGATTTCATTGGAGATATATTCTCCGCAAACTTTATGTTTTGGATACGTGTTTTTTTCGATAAGAATCACCTTTAACCCTTTTTTAGATAGGTGTAGAGCGCTTGCTAGACCTGCAAGACCACCTCCAATAATAAGTACGTCGGGATTTGTTCTCATTCTACCAATTTAGTTATAAATTATGAAATGGTCTTACTTAATTCCTTAAGAAATTAACAAAATTTCAATTTTTATCTTAAAAGATTATAATGAGTTTTGATTAGAAAAATTGGAGGAAATTCATTTAAAAGATAATTTTTATTTTTGCAGAAAAATAGCGCGTTAAATAAATGACAATACAAGATTTAGTAGGCACTTATTCCGTTTCGGGAAGCAACCAGGACGAGAGCAATGAGATAACGTACAAAGGTGTTTTGACTCTAACTTTAGATCAAAATAATCGAATTAAAGCAGATTGGGTTATCAATTCGCATAAACAAAAGGGCACAGGTTTTTTTAAAGATAATATTCTGGTAATCAATTTCAGTTACAAAGGCGATGACAATAAAACCTACAAAGGCGTTGCCGTTTACAGATGCATTACAAAAGATATTTTAGACGGATTTTGGTCTGAGAAACATGGAGATCCGTTGTATTTGGGAAGCGAACATTGTTTAAGAATGGAAACTACAGAAAGATTAAATTAGAATTGTTTTTAAATTGAAAAATTAATTTTAAACACATAGAGATAGATTTTTTTTTACTTTAAAAATAGGGAAGAGAAAGAAACTAGTTTCTAACACATAGCTTTGCGAGTAACTTTGACGAAGATTAGGATCTCCAGTCTATGTGAATTGATGCAAGTTAAACGCCTTTATACGCAATATAAAACTATGTTTCTATGTGTTTAAAAAATTTAATATTGTTTAAAAAATAAAAAAATTAAACCTTATCAGTTAAGCTGGATTTGCTATAACTTTATATTTTCTGTTATAAAGAATAATAAAACCAATCCATATTACTAGTAAAACCACGATTAAAATAAGTTCTGTTTGATGAACTCCTTTCACAAAGAAATTATTTAGAGAATGAAAGCCCGCAACGGCTAATAATGAACCTGTACTCGTGTATACTTTTCCGATTCCCCAACTTCCTAAGAAGAGGATTCCGAAGAAAAGTAGATTGCTTGAAGTGATTTCGAAATTTAAATGCCACACAAACCAAAGAACTGCAATAATCAAGATTGAAGTAAATTTAGGAAGCGATTTTAATTGCTCTTGTAAAAAACCACGCCAGCCAATTTCTTCTAAAAGTCCGTAAACTAAAATGGTAAACATTAATAAGATTGGAAATTTACCCAACGTTACATAATAAACTCCAGCGATTAAAACGGCAGGAATTATCCAATAAATTGCGAATGGAATAAGTGCCGTTTTATATATTCCTTTTAATGAAAGCGGATTTGAAAGTGAAAAGATTTTAATTGCAGCAAAAGCACCAATCGCCGGTCCAACACCGCGAAGTAATATTTTTAAATATTCGTTTTCGATTCCTGCCAGCAAATCAGTTTTTACGGCAACATATCTACAGATAATTGCAATTGCATAATAAACTATAATGGCTCCAAAGTTGATTTTATTTTTCATCGGTTATTTTGTTTGGTTTAGTGAAGCAAACTTAGTGAGCCAAAATGAAAATAAAATTGACTTTGGGTAAGAAATCATTTTTCCATAACTCTTTTTCGAATTCGGCTTAAACTTTCTGCTGTTAATCCCAAATAAGAAGCGATGATTTTTAATGGTGTTCTTTGAAATATTTCTGGACGCCCTTCAATCAGTTTTAGATAACGTTCTTGCGGAGAAAGCGTCAATAGATTAATCTGTTCCTGCTGTTTGCGTACATAAAGCATTTCAGAAATGGCTTTTCCGATTCGCAAACCTGTTTCAGATCTTTGGTATAATTCATTTAAATCTTGATGTGAAATCGACCAAAGTACCAAATCTTCTAAAGCTTCGGTCTTAATAACAGATGGTTTTTGGTTTAAAAAAGACATATAATCGCTTATAAAGCTATTCTCGTAAAGCAAATTGATGCAAATGTCTCTTTTGCCATCCCAAACAAATAATCCAGCTGAGCCTTTTATAATGATGTTGAGATATTTTTCGACGCCGTGATAATCTTTTATGATTTCAGATTTATCAAATTCACGGACTTTTATTTTCTCCGAAAATCCTTTCCAGACATTCATATCGGCAGTAAAATAATTCTCGAAAACTCGTTTTACATCTTCTGGAGAAGGACTTTGTGGCATTTTATAAAAGTATCAGTTTGGAATGCCAATATAAGTTTTATCTTTCAAAATAAAAACAACTGTATTGATTGTTGCTTTAGTTTTTTAAACACATAGAAACATAGAATTTCTGATTTGGAAAAGAGTACAAAAAGAAACTAGTTTCTAACAGATAGTTTTGTGTCACTTTGACGAAGTTTACCACTTAGAGTGCTATTGTATTGATGTGAGTGAAACGCCTTTATACACAATATAAAACTATGTTTCTATGTGTTTAAATTTAATAATTGCGTGAGTAAAAATTTATTTCAAACAAGGCAATTGTAAAACATTAGCATTCAACGGTTGTTCTACTTTTCTTTCTAGTTTTTCAGGATTTACTGTGATATAAATTTCCATAGAACCAGTTCCAACTTTCAATCCTAAAATATGACCGCCGTAAGCATCAAATTTGTCATCGGTTGCTAAGCCGTGCATATGTATAGAAGGTTTTTCTCCGCTCCAGGCAATAGATCCTGTAATACTTCCCATTTCGACTTTATTGAAAGTTTTGGGATGAAATTTCTTTTGGCTAAAATCATAAAACCCGAAAGTGGCGTCTTGTGCAAAACCAATTCCAGTAAAGTTTGCTGAAGGAATATTTTGTTCTTTGGCCAGTTTTTCGATTTGTTCTAAAACATTATCGCCTTCGCGAAGAACCATCAGATAACCTTGAGGTGTTTTGGTGTAACGGCATTTTTCAGCATCATTTTTTTGCTGGGCCTGAGAAAAATTAAAAGCCAGACAAAGTAATGCTAAATATGTTATTTTTTTGATTTCTATTTTCATAAATACATAAATTAATTGATGTTTGTACGAGTATCAATCTGCATCATTCTATTATAATCTTCGTTGTATTTTTCAGGATCTGAAGCCGCATATTCGTTTTCAGGTTCTGGTATAACATGAATTTTCGAATCGCTTATCGAAATTACGGCAGAGCAAACATAGATTCCTACTTTTCCTTCGTTGTATTTAAAGTCAAGTAAAGTCAGTTTTACGAAATCATTTATTGATAGCTCATAATAATTTCCGTATCGGATTATCTTAAAATAAATCTGTTTTTCTTCTCCAATTTCAAATTGGTTAGTTTGGATATTTTCAAAGATAAAATTGTTTTTGACATCCTTTTCATTAAATCCCCAAGCTCTAAATTGCACGAAACCATTCATAAAATCGATTGAAATGTAATATCCCGTTCCTTCTTTATCACATTCAATTACAAAACCCGTTTTTCCCATTCCTTCTACAGAAAGCGTTCCTTCCCAAACAAAATCATTTGAAGGTTTTTCGAATCCGTAAATTTCATAACCGCTGCGGCATCCAAAACGCCATTTGCTTTCATTTTCCAAAACAAATTCGGCAGTAGGATTTCCTAAGATTGGCATAGGTTGTGGCAAATCTTTCTGATGAATTGTCTTCTGATACAATTTTTGCCAGTAATAGTAGCTTTTCAGTTTAAGCCTACCGCTTTTATCTACATCTAATTCTTTTGGTGGCGGAATAACGCGATGTGTATTAACGTTTCCGTCTGCGAAATAGAAATTATAGACCAGAAAATGTTTGCCGTCTTTTACGACCCTTGCAGCATAATTTCCCTGCGGGAGCAATACATTATTATGAAAAGCGGAATATTCACCCCTAAATTCATTTGAAGACCAATAACGGACTTTAATATCTTCCCGAATTGATCCCAATAAATAATGAGTTCCTTTCATTTCAAAGACACAAGGACATTCTACATCATCGTACACATACGGAATATGTAGAGGTTTTTGCAATACATAACCTTCTTTTTCTCTTTTGGCAACGCCAATACAACCTCTTCTATAAGTTGGTCCAGAGGCACTTCTAGCACAAATCAGCAAATAATCTTCGTTTTTATATTGATATTTAAACGGGTCTCGAAAACTAATCCATTCTCTGGGATTGTTATTTTTACCTTCGTAATGCGGCGCCTCACTTTTAAAAGGAAGTCCGTACAAATTCTCTTTTTTCCAAGTAAGCAAATCCGTTGAAACGGCTCTTCCCACTTTTTGTTCAATTCCTTTATCTTGGCGTTTAAGTCCGGTATAATACATTTCATAACCTTCGCCATCCGATTTTTTACTGACATGCATTGTCCATAACATATCATCGTCCCATTCTCCTGGATCGCCTACAAATAGGGCATTTTTTACTCTTTTCCACGAAAGACCATCTTTTGAAACTGCATGTGCAATATAATCGTGATTAGGGATGATTAAATGAAATAAATGATGAATTCCTTTTTCATCTATAAATACATCAACATCTCCAATTTCCCAATTGCTAAATCCTGAACCTGAATACATTTATTACTTATTTAATGATTGTATATTTTTTTTGCCACGACCCGAGCGATAGCGAATAGGCGAAGCAATTTCACTAATTCACACAAATTTTGAATTCGTGAAAATTCGTGCAATTCGTGGCTTTTTTTATTTAATGATTTTATAATATTTCAGTCCTTCTAAAATTCCTTCTGAGGCTGAATTTTTGGCGACATAAATACCTTTTGTAGTTTCATAATCGGCAAGTTCGGCGCTTCGGTTTCCAACGATAATTCCTTTTACTGGACCTCTAAACATATCAACATCATTTCCAGAATCTCCCGCAGCAATTACGTTTCCTAACGGAATCGACCATTTTCGGCATAAAAACTTGATTGCATTTCCTTTCGAAGCTCTTTTGGGAATAAAGTCCAAAAACTGACCATGACTCGGAATAATATTGACTTTGTACCAGCCCGTTCCTAAAACAGCGATTAATTCGTCATGATTGTATTGCTCTTTATCATAGTAATAGGAGATTTTATACGGATTTTGAGCTTCCTCTTCCTGTAATTTAATCCATTTAATCTCTTTAAGTTTATTAACAATTTCTTCTCTTTTCCATCTTCCAGAAAGGAATTTTGCCCATCCTTTATCCAAAATATAATCCTTTCCATTTGTGTAATATATTTCAGTTCCGACTGAACAAATAATAAAGTCGGGTAGAGGAAATTCTTCTTCGTCGATTACTTTTTTGACTAAAGCTAAGTTTCGGCCAGAAGCCATTGCAAAAGCCATTTTATCTGTACGATTGATCAAATGAGTTTTGAGTTCTTTCAAACCTGGATTAGCCAGTTTTGGTTCAATTAAAGTTCCGTCAATATCGGAAACCAATAAGTGATCGATTTTTCGTTTTAAACGGCTAATATTGATATTTGGATAATGCTGTTTTTTAATCCCAGCCGAAGAAACGGAGAGATTTTCATTGATTAAATCCACATACTGATTGACGTGGCTAATCCAGCTGTAATATTTCTGAATATTAATCGCTCCATTATTCGAATAATATTTCCATTGATTTTCATCAGTTAAAATATTTCGAAGGGCTTTTTTAATTTCACTTTCTTCTTGCGGATTTACTAATTCTCCATTTTGGCAAACCGGAATAATTTCTGAAGGCCCGCCATTTTTTGTCACCACAACAGGAAGTCCAGAACTAGCAGATTCGATAACGGTCAAGCCGAAGTTTTCATGTAATGCTAAATTCACAAAAACGCCTCTTTTTTCTGCGGCATAACGGTAGATAATCGAGACTTCATTTTCAACATCATGTTTCTTCGGAATTGCCATTTTTCCGTACAAATCGTATTTATCCATCAAAAGAAGCAAATCGGTTAAAACGTTCTTTTCAGATTCGGGCATTTTCGCAATATCTTTTCGAATACCGGCAAAAATGACCAAATTGGCGATGCTTTGAAGCTCTTTGTCTTTTCCGTAAACTTCAATTAAAGTGTTCAAGTTTTTGTGGCGGTCAGGTCTCGAAAGTGCCAGAATAATAGGTTTATGCGGGTTGGTTAAGAATTTAGAAATTGTTTCGGCAACCCAATATTTTCGTTGCGCTTCTTCCATATGTTTATCCGAATCATTTTCCTGATAATAATAAGGAACAAATTTTCTGGTGTCAATTCCAGGAGAAATTGCGTGGTATTTTCCTAGTTCGAAGTTTTTATAAACTTTGTAGGTTTCAATTTCCTGTTCGGTAGAAGTAACGATAAATTCTGCTAATTCTAAGGTTTTTTCTTCAGCAGCAATTCTGGCTTTAAACTTGAATTTTTTCTCTAATTCTTCTTCATTTTCTCCGCTTTCGATGAGTTTTTTCTTTTTGTAAAACCCTAAAGAATGTCCCGTATGTGCGAAAGGAATATTTAAAACAGCTGATAATTCGGCGGCGGCATAACCCGCATCAGCATAATGCGAATGAATCCAATCTGGAAAAATGTTGTGTTGTTTAATATGCTGCATTGCGCCGTTCACAAAAGTGTCAAGACCTTCCCAAAGCTGTTCTTTTGCTCGGTATTTTTTTCCTAAAAACGGAATTCGTCTTATGTCCAGTTTTTCATTTATAATTTCAACAGGCACCGCATATTCTGGCGAAAGAGCAGGATCATCTATTAATCTTGTAAAAATATGAACGTGTTCTACATCTTCATGCTGTGATAAAAATTCTGCTAATTCGTATATGTATTTAGTCTGACCTCCGTTGTCAGCATCTCGACCAATTTCGAGACCAGAACCCTTCAAAAGGCCGTGTATATTGATAAGTGAAATTCGTAATTTTTTCATCATTCTTCATTAATTATTTTGAAAATGCAATTTACACCGCCTGTATCGATTAGGAAGAAATAATTACATTTTAAATTTACATATTTCCCATGTTTACAAGGGGAAATGGTATGTGGTAAGTATAAAAAAAGCCTGATTTTTTGAATCAGGCTGTAGTTTTTTCTTTTAATTTTTGTTGATCAGATTTTCAATATCTAAGATTGAAATTTCTGGATTTCCACCCGCAGACCCGGCGACTAAAGCCCCCGTGGCACAGGCAAAATTTAAGGCTGCTTGCGGTTCTTTTCCGTTTAAGAGCGAAGTGACCAAAGCGCCTAAAAATGAATCTCCGGCACCAACAGTATCTTCAACTTTTACGGTATAACCTTCATTTTCATAAAGATGCTTATCCCATAATAACAAAGCGCCGTCTTTACCTCTTGTCACACAAATCGCTGTAGCATTGGTTAAAGAACAAATGAAATTCATGTTTTCTTCTAAAGTGCTGTAAGGAGAATCAAGGGCAGTACTAATTTCAGTTAATTCTTCATCATTAAATTTGATAAAATTAGCGGATTGCATCAAGTGCTGTAGAATTTCGTAATCATAATGCGGTTTTCGAAGATTGACATCAAAAACTTTATATGTATGTGTGTGATGCAACAATTCTTCTAATGCTGCTCTAGAAACCTCATCTCTGCAAACCAAACTTCCGTATATTAGAACATCTGAGTTTACGACTAATTCTCTAGCTTCTTCGTTTAGAATAATTTTGTCCCAAGCAGAAGGATAAAGAATTTCGTAAGTAGCCGATTTGCTTTCGTCTAATGTTACGTTTACCAATCCTGTTGGGAAATCATCAGACTTTAAAATAGTTTTTGTTTCTAAACCTAGTTTGTTGACTTCGTTTATAATTGCTTCTCCATCGGCATTATTTCCTACACAGCTAATCATATTAGAATCAACGCCTAGGGCTTTCATGCGAAGTGCCACATTTAAAGGTGCTCCACCAATTTTCTTTTCATTGCCAAAAATATCCCAAAGTACTTCTCCGAAAGCGACAGCTTTTAGTTTTTTGTCGTTGCTCATTTTAATTTTCTCTTATTTTAAATATTAAATCGAGTGATTAGAGTTTCTCACGATTTCATAAAAATAGAAAAGAATAACCGTTTCTGCAACCCAATTCTAAAAATCATAACAATCTGTTCACTTTGTAAAGTTCTAAATTTCTAATTTATATTTGTTTATTGGATAATTATTTTGTTTGTCAAAGTGAACAGATTGGAATATAATTTTTTAAAATCATCGGTCTTTTTTAAATTTCACTACAAATTTTCCCCAACTCATTACAAAATATAATTTTTCGCTCTTATTTTATAAAAAAAGTAAAATTCAATATTCTAAATTTGGTTATAATACAAAAATTACGACCATGGAAATCAATTTAATTTCAGAATCATTTTGGGGAAGCAAAAAGAAAACTTCGTTTTGGGAAAGATTATTTCGAAGAAACAAACCCGTTAACAAAGCGCTTACAACGCCAGAAATAATTGGTAAAAACTGTCAGGGGTTGCTATTGAAAAATGAAAATTTAAAATCGTTTCTTTTTTCTACGGATATGGCACTTATAGAAAATAATGATGCCGATGCGATTTTGGCGGTTTATCCTTTTCCACCTTCACCAAAAATAATCAAAACGCTAATTGATTTTGCTGGAAAACCTATTGTATGCGGCGTTGGAGGCGGAACAACAAAGGGAAAGAAATCGCTGGAAATGGCAATTTATGCAGAGCAAATGGGCGCGCATGGAATCATTGTCAATATTCCTTTTGAAAATAAAGACATTAAAAAAATAAGAGAAAAAATAGCCATACCGATTATATCAACCGTTACTTCATCCGATTATAATTTTCTAAAAGGAAAAATTGATGCAGGTGTTGATGTTTTTCATGTCTCTGGAGGCGCACACACCAGTAAAATTGTAAAAGAGATTACAGATAAATTTCCAGATTTTCCTATAATGGCAACTGGAGGTAAAAATTTAGAAAGCATTCAAGAATCAATAAATTCTGGTTCGAGAGCAATTGTGCTTTCGCCTCCTTCAAATAAAGATTTATTCAAAACGGTAATGGATAAATATCGGAATGCTTTTGGGAGTTTTTGATTTTTTGAGGTTCTGAGGTTCTGAGATGCTAAGATTCTAAGTTTCTAAGATTCTAAGATGTTAAGATGCTAAGGTGAAAAAAGCTGAATATAAACAGCTTTTTTTTGGTTTTCTAAATAAACATAGCCCAAGGTTTCAACCTTGGGAACGAATTGAGAATTTTTCCTTTCGTGTCCGTAAGGTTGAAACCTTGGGCTATGTTTGATTTAGATTAAACCAAATTGAGTTAGATTATATTGAAAATGAATTAACCGTGTGCTTCAACCGAAACATCGTTCCATTTTTCCCAGTTTTCTAATCTTTGCTCGTAGCTTTGTTTTACGAAAGGAAACGCTATTTTTCCTAGTAATAATCGTAACGGTGGATTTTCATTTTCTACTAAGTTTACAATTGCTGGAGCTGTTGCTTCTACTTTTCCAAATATGTTTTCTCTTTCTGCTAATGCTTTCTTGATTTCGTCATAATAAGGTAAACTTTCACTTGTAATTCCAGTGTGCCAGATATTAGACGCATAACCGTTTGGTTCTAATAAAGTTACATTAATTCCGAATTGTTTTACTTCTGATGCTAATGTTTCGCTAAAACCTTCAACAGCAAATTTAGAAGCGCTGTAAAGTCCCATTGCAGTTGGTAAAGTTGCTAATCCTAAGATAGACGAAACCTGAATAATATGACCGCTTTTTTGCTCTCTCATGATTGGCAATACTGCTTGCGATAACCATAAAGTTCCAAAGAAATTGGTTTCAAATTGCTCTCTCGCTTCTTGCTCGCTTGCTTCCTCAACGGCACCTGTAAGTGCATAACCTGCATTGTTAATCAAAACATCAATTCTTCCAAAATGATCATTTACTTTCTGAATCACTTCAAGAGATTCTTGGCGGTTGTTTACATCTAATTTTAAAGGTAGAATAGTGTTTCCGTATTTTTCTTTAAGGTCGTTTAAAGTTTCAAGATTTCTAGCTGTTGCGGCTACGTTATATCCTTTAGCTAAAAATGCTTCTGCCCAAGTTCTTCCAAATCCTTTTGAAGCTCCTGTAATTAAAATTGTTTTTGACATGGTAATTGTTTTTATAATTATTTAATAAATGACCAATCGGTCATATTTTATATAAAAAAAATTATATCTTTTTTTCGGATATATTTTTTTTAAGTGTTTGCACTATTGTTTTCATATTGTCATTGTTTCCAGACATTCTAGACATCAAATGCCCGCCTTCTAACATAGCAAAAAGAACAGTCGAAAATTCGGTTGCATTCCATTTTGGATCGAACTCTTTATTTATGATTCCTTTTTCTATGATTGAAGTCAAAAGCTGCTGTCCTCGTTTAATGGCATTATTTACTTTTTCCTTTACAATCGGATTTGTATCGTCTGCTTCTGTTCCGAAATTCAATAAAGGACAGCCACCAATAAGCGGCGGATTTATCGGATTGCTAAAAAAATCGATATAAGCAAATAACTGTTCTGCAGCACTTTTTCCTTGAGAAAGTTCAGCCTGAATTTTATTGCTCAATATTTTCATATTATGATCTACAGCGGCGCAGGCCAAAACATCTTTGTTTTCAAAATGAACATACATGCTTCCTTTAGACAATTTGGTTGCCTCCATAATATCGCTCATAGAAGTTGCAGCGATTCCTTTTGTATTAAAAATAGGAGCGGCTTTTTCTATAATAAATTGTCTGGTTTCTTCACCTTTTGTCATGATAGGTCATATTTACGATGCAAATATATGACCGATTGGTCATTTATACAAATTTTTGAGATATTATTTTTTAATATTTTGATTTTTAGTAAATTAAATTATATCTAAAATCAATCAATTCCGCCATAACGCAGGGTAGATCCTAGAATAAGCATGGCAACTCCAATGGAAGTAACCGTTAAAATTATTATGGCAATTCGATACAGATTATATTTATTAAGGTTTGGAATAACATAAAATTGTGCGCAGATTGCACAAATGAAAGTACAAAAAAGTAAAATCAATTTTAGTGAAACTACTGTTTCAAATCCGCTTGAAAAATGAAACCAAGTTTCTGCTTTTACACCAAAATCATATGCCATCCAGATTCCTGTAATAATAAGTAGAGCAAGAGACGACATTCCGAGTGTTTCAAATTTCTTTTCAAAATTTAAAATAATCTGAGGATCTTTCTTCTTTAATGCTGTTGGAAGATAACAAATTGCCAAAAGTAAATGACCGCCAACCCAGATTGTTGCCGCTAAAAGATGAATTATTAGTACACAATGATGTAAAGTCATATAACATTCATTTTGAAGTTATTACTCCCTAAAAATAACTTTTATTTTTGGAGTTGAAAAATCTTTAAGACTTATTTCTTTATCCGAATCGTCTAGTTTTGAGAGTGTTGGCACATTATTCATAAAAAGCTGTACATAATAATTTCCTTCAAAATTCTTTGTTTCTAAATATTCAATCATCTTCACAAAATCATTTTCAGAAATTAAGGAAGAATGAAAAGTCGTTCGAACCTCAAACGGAATATTCGATTGAATTAAAAGCGAAAGACTTTCTTCAAATTCAGAAAATAAGCCTGATTGCGTTAGGTGTTTAAAGGTATGAGGAAGACTTTTGAAATCTAACGCAACATAATCAATTAATTGGTTATGAATCAGGCTATTTAATATTTTAGGATCGGAACCGTTGGTATCTATTTTAACCGCAAATCCCATTGCTTTGATTTCTTTTATAAAATCAATTATATTTTTGTGTAAAGTGCATTCGCCACCGCTTAAAACCACTCCGTCTAATAATCCTTGTCTAGTTTTTAGGAAAGAAAGAACTTCATTAAAATCAATTTTTCCTTTTCCTAAAACAATATCAGGATTGTAGCAGTATAAACACCGCATGTTACAGCCCGCAAACCACACTATGCAAGCTGTTTTATGCGGATAATCTAATAAAGTAAAAGGCGTGAGGCTAAATATTCCTTTAATAGATAATGGTTTCTTCGAAATGTGTGCGTTGTTGGTGTTCACCTTTTTTTCCAATATTAAAACTTTCTACAGGTCTGTGATATCCCATTACACGCGTATAAACCAAACATTTACTTCTTTGGGATTTTTTTTCTTCTAGAATTTTAAGCGTTTTCGTTCTCATAAGCCAAGTGTTTTTGATTGTTTTTTTTGAGTAAAATTTCGTCGCATTTTGGACAATATTCATGTTCACCGTTTAAGTAGCCATGAATAGGGCAGATGCTGAAAATTGGTGTTACAGTTATGTATGGCAGTTTAAAGCTGGTTAAAACTTTTTTTACGAAGCTTTTACAGGCTTCTGGGCTGCTTATTTTTTCTCTCATGTAAAGATGCAAAACTGTACCGCCAGTATATTTGCATTGTAATTCATCTTGAAGCAATAAGGCTTCAAAAGGATCGTCGGTATGATCGACCGGAATTTGTGAACTATTCGTATAGTAAATATTCTCGTTTTGTCCCGCTTGCATAATCTCAGGAAAACGTTTCTTATCTTCTTTCGCAAAACGATAGGTTGTTCCTTCGGCAGGAGTTGCTTCTAGATTGTAAAGATTTCCCGTTTCTTCTTGAAATTCCTTCATTCGCAATCGAATATGATCTAGAATTTCTGTGGCGAAATGAATTCCAGAACTGCATGTAATATTTTGTTTTCCTTCAGAAAAATTCAAAACCATTTCGTTCATTCCGTTTACACCGATAGTCGAAAAATGATTTCTAAAATGCTTCAAATAGCGTTGCGTGTAAGGATAAAGTCCGCGGTCGTACATTTCCTGAATAAAGATTCTTTTTTTCTCTAAAGTCGATTTGGCTATTAGAAGCAATTCATCTAAATGCTCAAACAGATTGATAATGTTTCCTTTGTGCAAATATCCCAAACGTGCCATATTTATGGTTACAACGCCGATGCTTCCTGTCATTTCTGCACTTCCAAAAAGACCATTTCCTCGTTTTAATAACTCTCTTAAATCGAGTTGCAAACGGCAGCACATGCTTCGAACGGCGTTTGGTTTGTAAGCTTCTGGATTTTCGACACGATTTCCATTTTCATCCAAAATATATTGGCTTCCAATAAAATTCTGAAAATAAGAGGAACCTATTTTAGCTGTATTTTCAAATAATAAATCGACATTTTCTCCTTTCCAGTCAAAATCTTCTGTAATATTTACTGTCGGAATCGGAAATGTAAATGGCTGTCCGTTTGCATCTCCTTCAGTCATAATTGTGTAATAGGCTTTATTAATGAGATTCATTTCCTTTTGAAAATCTCCATATTTTAAATCTATTAGTTTTTTAACGCCTCTGTTTAGGGCTTCTAAAATCAGATTTTCATTTTTAATATTCGAGAACAAATGAAGATCATTTCGTGTTGGAATCTGTTCTTTTAAATCCTCTGGAACATTCCAATCTAAAGTGATATTCGTAAAAGGCGATTGACCCCAACGTGCTGGCACATTCAGATTGTAAACAAAACTTCTGATTCCTTTTAAAACTTCTTCATAAGAAAGCTGATCTTTAAAAACATAAGGAGCCAAATACGTATCAAAAGAACTGAAAGCTTGAGCGCCTGCCCATTCGCTTTGCAAAATTCCCAGAAAATTAGCCATTTGACCTAAAGCTTCTCTAAAATGAGAAGGAGGTCTGCTCTCGACACGGCCGCGCACGCCATTAAAACCTTCATTTAATAGCACACGCAGGCTCCAACCAGCGCAGTATCCGGTAAGACAATCCAAATCATGGATGTGTATGTCGCCATTCCTATGAGCAGAACCTTCTTCTTTGTTATATATTTTGTCAAGCCAATAATTGGCAATCACTTTTCCTGCGGTATTGCTGACTAACCCAGCGTTTGAATACGAAATATTGGCATTGGCATTAATTCTCCAATCCGATTGATTGATGTATTCTTCGACAGTTTGTGTACTGTCAATATATGTCGTGTCGTCGTTTAAACCATTAATATGTTCTCGCTGTAATTTTCTCGTGTGACGATAAATTATAAACGAACGCATGGCCTGGAAATAGCCTTTCTCAAAAAGCGCTCTTTCAATCATGTCCTGAATTTCTTCTACAGGCCACGAAAATTTTACCTCAAGATCAGAAAGAACAGTTTTGAAAATTCTCTGATCTATAGGTTGATTGACGCTTTGAAAGGCTTTTTGAATGGCATCCTGAATCTTATAAGCTTCAAAAGGCTTATAATCTCCGTTGCGTTTGATTACATATTTCTCCATGGTATTTTTTTAATTTATGACACTTTTTCAAATGTTTTTTCAAGTTCGATTGCTTTTGGAAATAAAATGTTGTTTTCCAAATGAATATGCTTTTTCAAATCTTTATCAAATTCTTCGAGCATGGCAAAAGCGGCTTTGTACGTATTGCAAGATTCAATAGGAGGGGTGTAATTGTTGGTTAAAGCCGCAATTCTTTTAAAGCGTTCTCCTTCGGTAACATGATCGTCTTTTAATGTTGCAATTGGGGTTTCAATAGATAAAAAAGGCGGTGTTTCCAGCTCTTGACCTTTACTGTGTGCGATTTTCATTTTTTTAATAAAAGGAAAAACAACCAACTCTTCTCTTTTCATATGAGCTGTTAGATCTAAATACGATTTTGAAAAAATAGTATGAATCTCATGAAGCTCAGGATGAATCGCACCGTGAACACCGCATAATTTATTTAAGTATTGAAGAATAATGGGCGATTTTTCTTCAACATATTTATGATGGATTTTTGTGATATAATCTGCAATCATGTCTGCTGTCCAGGTTTTATAATCGAAAGACTGGTTGGCAGAACTGCTTCTTGCTTTTTCAATATGCTCAATAAGAACACTTTCTTCAATATCTCTTTTTTTACAGACTTCTTCGATTGTTCGATGACCTTTGCAGCAAAAATCGATATTGAATTTTGTAAAAATGGCTGCTGTTTTGAAATCGTCTGCTACGATTTCACCAATTGTGGTTTTGCTTGTTAGTTTCATAGTGTAGGGGATGTATAAATTAACTTTGGTTTCAGCACATTTGTTTGTTTGGCGCGGCTTTACATTGTTTGATAATAAGCAATGAGGTTGCGATCATATTCGAAAATTCTATAAACGGAATAGTGATTTCATGTGTTTCTGTAAGCGAAACGGCATCATTATGCAATGATTTAATTTTCTCGAAAGCGAAATCTGAATCGCGTTCTTCGCTTGTGTAAAATGAAGTCACCAATTTTTGCAATTCTTTTTTTAGTATTTCAAAAGAATGATAATCATCGGTTTGCTCTGCTTTTGGAAACTTCGGAATTAATATTTTGGATGAAAAAACAAACTCAGCAATAGTTCGATCAACATTCTCTGAAGCTTGATGAGCAAATACTAAAGCTTCAAGAAGTGAGTTTGATGCGAGACGATTTTTTCCATGAAGTCCAGTTCTAGCGCATTCGCCAATTGCATAGAGGTTTTTAATATTAGTCACTCCATTTAAATCTACTTTAATTCCGCCACATTGATAATGAGCAGCAGGAACAACTGGAATCAAGTCTTTTTCAGGTTTTATTCCCAATTCATTGCAATGAGCTGCAATTACTGGAAAATGAGCATAAAATTTGCGTGCATCCAGATGTCTGCAATCCAAGTAAACATGATCTTTTCCGCTCAGTTGAAGTTCTTTGCTGATAGCATTTGACACCATGTCTCTTGTTGCCAATTCACCTCTGATATCATATTTAAATAAAAATCTTTTCTCTTCTTCGTTTACAATATGAGCGCCAAAACCTCTCACAGCCTCTGAAATCAAAAACAACGGATTTTCTTTTCCTGTAAATAAAGCTGTTGGATGAAACTGAATGTATTCCATCTCTGCAATTTCTGCTCCTGCACGCGCTGCCATTACCAATCCGTCGCCCGTTGCGATTTTTGGGTTTGTCGTGTTTTCAAAAAGTTGTCCGCATCCTCCAGTGCTTAAAACGATAGTTCGCGTTCTCATGTATTTGATGCGATTGTGTTTTTTTTCATAAAAGAAAACTCCGGTACAAGTAGTTTTAGCTTTTTTTGTTTCGGCATTTATGTCAATGACCATATGATTTTCTAAAAGTTCAATATTGGGCATCTTTTTAATAATTTTGAGCAATTTGCTCTCAATTTCTTGTCCGGAGCTATCTTTATGATGTAATATTCTATGTTGAGAATGTCCGCCTTCGAGACCTAAATCCCATTGGCCTTTTTCATCTTTGTCAAAAGAAGTTCCAATTTCGATTAATTCCTGAAGCCTTTCGGGAGCTTGTTTAATAACCATCTCAACAACTTCTTTATCACACAAACCTCCTCCAGAACGAAGCGTATCATGTATGTGTTTATTAAAACTGTCTTTTAAATGGTCTGTAACTACCGCAATACCGCCTTGAGCCAGTCGTGTGTTGGTATTTTTGGCAGTTTCTTTCGTCATTATAACAATCGATAAATCTGGACGTTTTTTTGCCGTTTTCATGGCAAAAAATAATCCTGAAATACCAGAACCTATGATCAATATATCTGTTTTAAGCATGTTATTTTGATTTAGCATTGTTGCGTTTTTTATGAGAGTTCAAGCATTCTTTTTATAGGTTTTAGCGCTTCTGTTCTCAGTTCTTCTGTAACCAGCATTTCTGGGCTTTCATTTTTAAGGCACAAATACAGTTTTTCGAGTGTATTCATTTTCATAAAAGCACATTCGCTGCAGGAACAGCTGTTGTCTTCTGTGGTAGGAGCCGGAATCAGCGTTTTATCAGGCACTGCTTTTGCAAGCTCATGTAGGATACCGGCTTCTGTGGCCACAATGAAAACGGCAGTAGGATCCGTTTTAATGAAATTAATAATTCCCGAAGTCGAGCCAATGTAATGTGCTGCTTTTAAAATATGACTTTCAGATTCAGGGTGTGCTGCAATTTTTGCAGTAGGATTTTTGTTGTATATCTCAATTAGTTTGTCTAATGAAAAGGCTTCGTGCACAACGCATGAGCCTTTCCATAAGACGAGTTCGCGCTTGGTTTCTTTTTGAAGATATTTGCCTAAATTTTCATCTGGCGCAAATATTATTTTTAGTTCTACAGGAATAGATTCAATTATTTTTTTGGCATTCGCCGAAGTGCAAACTAAGTCGCTCATGGCTTTTATTTCAGCAGAACAATTGATGTATGTGACCACAACGTGATCGGGATGCTGTTCTTTAAATAATTTGAAATCTTTTGGAGGACAGCCATCTGCAAGAGAACAGCCAGCATTCCAATCGGGTAGAACAACTTTTTTATTTGGGTTTAAAATTTTTGCTGTTTCTGCCATAAAATGAACTCCAGCAAAAACAATGATATCGGCATTTGTGTTTTGAGTTTTTTTAGCCAATTCAAGACTGTCTCCGATAAAATCTGCTATTTCTTGAATATTCTCATCTTGATAATAATGAGCCAGGATCACAGCATTTTTTTCTTTTTTCAATCGGATTATCTCCTGTACTAAAAAGTTCTTGTCCATATTAATTGTTGAATTTTCGGCTTAGATAATGTTTAAAGCTGAGGGTATTTAAACTTGTTTTAAAATCTGTTTTAGCATATAATTTTAATAGGGTAAATGTATTATCATCATTTTTTTTAAAACATGATTCTAATCATAGTGTTAAATATTTATTTTTTTATATTACGCGGTGAAGGAGTTTTTTGATTAAGTATTTTGGGTAGAAGATGCAGATTATTTAAAAGTATTATTTAGATATTCTAAAGCTTTTGTTCCAAAGAAAAAGCCTAAAAAAAGAGAACTAATCTCTTTTTTCAGGCTTTAATTTTTGAAATTTTTAGAATTTATTTCGCGTCTATCAGCGTAAGTGAAACTCTTCTGTTTAGAGGTTTATTTTCGGCTGGAGTGTTGGGAACTAAAGGTTCGCTTTCTCCTTTTGAAAATAAATGCATACGGTTAGATTCAATTCCTTTATTCTGTAAATAATCAGAAACGGCTTGCGCTCTCTTCATTCCGATTTCGAGATTACGAGATTCAGTTCCTATATCGCAAGTATATCCTGTGATATTTAAATCTGTATCATTATTCGATTTCAGAATTTTGGCGATTTCATCTAATCTTGTAGCCAGTTCTGGCGTTACGCTGGTATTTCCGATTTTTTGGAACATAAGAGGTTTTTCAACTAATGTTCGTTCAGCTGGCGTCAGTTCTTTTTTAGCAGGAGTCGGTTCAACAACTTTTTGCTGTGCAGGAGGTGCTTGCTGAACAGGCGCTTCTGTTTGAGTTACTGCTTCTGCTTTTTGCTGTACAGGTTCTGGCTTATTTTTACTTAGCATAAAACCTAGTTTCAGCTGGATTCCCGCAGAAAAATAACGGCTTTCCTGAACAATTTTTCTATTTCCGCTTGTACCATTTGCTTGGATATTATCTAATCCAGTCGGATTGTAAGCAACGATGTTAAGATTGGCATTTTCTTTTGCTATTTCAGTCAAACCGTAATCGAGATATAAACCAGTGTAAAGCTGTGTTTTCTCTTTTAGTTTGAAAGTAAGACCCGTTTCTACACTTAAAAGAAAAGTAGGATCTAAGCTTACTGTTGTTTTATCTTGCCAATTGGTTACTTTACCAAATCCGTGAGAAGGCAGATCGTCAACTGTAAGATTCATATCTGGATAATAACCACTCAATTGCAATTCGGAAGCAGAAGCTTTTGCCGTTTGTTTTCCTGGAAATAGAATTTTTCCTCCAAATCCAAAATACACTTGAGTATTTGGTGAAACAAAAGTTCTGTATTGCATCATAAGTGGAACTGCAACAGAAATAAAATGCTGATCTTCTTTATAGTTTGTCGGAGTTACTTGATATTCAAATGCTGAAGTTTGATCATCAACTTCGTAACTTGAAATTGTATTTCCGTTTTTTAATTCAAAACTATTTTGATTATACATAACATCAATTCCTGTCAAAACTCCCCAATGGCTGCTGAAGAAATAGGTGTATCCAACACCTATTCCTCCACCAAATTTGAGTTTGCTATCTCCGATATTGCTATCATAAAGAATCCCCGACGGACCTCCATTGATCTTAACATTAATTTCCTGTGCTTTTATAGTGGCATTAAACAGTAGTAGTATGGCTATCGTGGTTTTAATTTTCATTGCTCGTAATTTTAAATTAAATCTCATTTTTATTTAACCAATAAGTTGATTGTTTTTAACTGACCATCAGCCAACTTAAGAACGACAATATATAAGGCTACTTGTGATGGTGCGGTAATTTGATTTTTGGCTTTTACATTTGGAATAGTTTGGACTAATCTCCCTGCAATGTCGTAAATGACTACCTCAGAACCGCTTAATTGAGATTCGCTAAAATCACACTCTAAAGTAAATTCACTTCCAGGTTTAACTGGGTTTGGATATATTTTGATCTTTTTAGTAAAAATGGTTCCAGTAGTTTCAATTGGACAAGATTTGATTGAATTTCCGTTTTTGTCTTTTGAAATTACATAATAAGTACCATTTAAAGGCAGAAGTTCGCTGTAATATTGGCGAGTTGCGCCAGAAATAGCTACTCCGTTTTTATACCATTGCCAAGCTACAAAGTTGTTCGATTTGTTATCAAAGAAAAGCACATTTGCCCATTGCTGTATAACAAGTCCAGATTGGCTTATTTCGATCGGTTTAACAACGGATGTTGCGGCATTATGATTTTGATCACCATTTTGTATAGCCGTAATTGTTGAGCTACCTGATCCAGTAATATTTAAAGTAGTTCCTGAAATTGTACCCAATGCTGCATTTGCAATAGTGTACGAAATTGGCAATCCGCTATCTGCTGTCGCAGTTAAAGCTACTGAGCTTGAATCTTGACATCCAAATTCTAAAGTTTGATTCCAAGTAATCGTTTGGTTGGCTTTAGTAATTTCAAATTCTGCACCGGTAAACTGAATTGTATAATCGGCACCAGCGTCGATTGTTCCAAGTTTAATGTTATATTTTCCAACATTTTCACCAGCATCTCTAGAAAGCAGACCGCTAAGTATAGAAGATGTATCTCCGTTGGCAAAACCTAGCGGTGTATAGTTGAATATAGGATCAGCGCTGCCATATACTTTAGTAATTCCTGCGGCTGCAGTTATAGTAAGAATGTATTTTGGTGTCGTGAAGCTAATTTCATTTCCATAATTTACAAAACCGTTGCTGTTTATGGCATAAGTTCTAACGTAGTACGTTCTATTTCCTCTAAGTCCTGATAAAGTGCTTGTAAATGTTCCTAATGTAGCAGTAGCATTTATTTTAGTATCTGCAGTCGTAGGAGTTGCATGCATTGCGTAGACAAAACCAACTTCTGTTAAACATTGCCCTTTGTCTGTATTTATTCCGTCAGAAGATGCAGAACCAGATAAAGATGCGCCACTTACAGTTATGCCAGTTGCAGCCGAAGTGTTTAAAACCACAGGATTTGCAGGCTGCAATATATCAATAGCAATAGAAGCTGAGCAAGAGTTGGCATCTGTAACGGTTACCACATAAGTTCCTGCTGTTAGACCAGTTACAGAAGCAGTGTTTGCGCCAGATGGTAACCAAGAGTAGGAGTAAGCACCTGTACCGCCAGTTGCGATAACTGTAGCCGATCCGTTATTTCCGTTATGACATGAAACGTCTATAGCACTTGCAGTTAAAGTTAAAGCATCAGGCTCTGTGATAACGATTGTATTTACAACTGAACACAAATTTTGATCTGTAACAGTTACCGTATAAGTTCCTGATTTTAGACCAGTTGCTGTTGCAGCAGTTCCTCCAGAAGGTGCCCATAAATAACTATAATTGCCTGTTCCTCCAGTAGCGACTACTGAAGCAGTACCATCATTACCGTCATGGCACGTTACATTTATATGAGAATCTGTTGCAGTAAGAGCAAGAGGCTCCATAACTTGAATAGTTTTTGTTACGAAACATCCGTTTGCATCTGTAACGGTAACGGTATAGGTGTTTGGACTTAATCCTGTTACTGTTGCTGTTGTTGCTCCAGATGGAGACCAAGAGTACGTATAATTTTCAGCTCCTCCAGAAGGAATTACTGTTACAGTTCCATTATTTGCCTGATTACATAAAACATCTGTTTTTGATATTGTTGCTTCAAGTAAAGTAGGTTGTCCAATGACTATGCTTTCTGTAACTTGACATAAGTTAGCATCTGTTACAGTAACCGTATAAGTTCCAGTAGAAAGACCTGATGCTGTAGCAGCAGTTCCTCCAGAAGGTGTCCATAAATAGGTGTATGTTCCAGTTCCTCCTGTAACGCTTACGGTTGCAGATCCGTTTGAACCTCCATTACAAGAAACATCAGTTTTAGATATTGATGGTATAAGTGCATCTGGCTGTGTAATTGTATAGCTTTCTGTTTTAAAACAACCATTAGCATCTGTTACCGTTAAAGCATAAGTTCCAGCAGCAAGACCTGATGCTGTTGCGCCTGTCCCTCCGGAAGGTGCCCATGAATAAGTATAACCAGGAGTTCCTCCAGTTGCATTAACAGACAATGTTCCGTTAGCGCCAGTATGACAACTGACATTTGTTTGTCCAGTTTTTGTGATTACAAGTGCTGGAGGTTCATTGATTGTAAAGTTTTTTACAATAGAACATCCATTATTAGACGTAATAGTTACGGAATAGTTTCCTGCTGCAAGATTAGTAGCTGTATCACTATTTCCTCCAGAAGGTGACCAAGCATAAGTGAATGGTCCAGATGCTCCTGATGGTATTACAGAGGCAGATCCCGTATTTCCGCCATTACATAGTAAATCTGTTTGCGAAGTAGACGCAATCAATGTATTGGTTGTAGTTATGGCAAAAGTCCTAGAAGCAGTACATCCATTGCCATCTGTAACAAGACAGCTATAAGTTCCTGCCGTAAGATTGGTAATAGTTTGGGTTGTTTCATTTCCTGGAGACCATAAGTAAGTATAACTTCCAACACCTCCAGATGGGGAAGCTGTAGCATCACCACCAGTTGAACAGGTTGCATTTGTGGTAGAACCACCTACAGTTAATTCTGAAGGTTCACCTATGAAGAAGTTTTCAGTAAGGCTACAGCCATTACCGTCTGTAATGGTACAGATGTAATTTCCTGTAGCTAATCCAGTAGCTGTTGACGCAGTTCCTCCAGAAGGGCTCCATATATAAGTATATGTGCCAGTTCCTCCTGTAGCAGTCACTGTAGCTGATCCCGTAGCACTGCCTTTACAAAGAGCATCTGTAGATGATTTTGAAGCAGATAAAATTGTTGGCTGGTTAATAGTAAAACTTCTAGTAGCTTGGCAAGCATTTGCATCGGTTACGGTTACGGTATAAGTGCCTGCTGCAAGACCTGTTGCTGTCGCTGCAGTTCCTCCAGAAGGCGACCAAGAATAAGTATAACCAATAGTTCCTCCAGTTGGTTCAACTGTAGCAGTTCCATTAGCACCTCCATTGCAGGAAACATCTGTCTGGCTTCCTCCAGTTAATGCGCTTAAAGGCGCAATTGGCTGTCCAATAGTAAAAGTTCTAGTTGCTTGGCATGCATTAGCATCAGTTACCGTTACGGTATAAGTGCCCGCTGCAAGACCTGTTGCTGTAGCAGTTGTTTGAGTAGGAGTTGTATCCCAAGAATAAGTGTAACTAGGAGTTCCTCCGTTTGGAGAAACCGTTGCAGTCCCATTAGCGCCTCCATTGCAGGATACGTCCGTTTTGCCTCCTCCAGTTAACACGTTTAAAACCGAAGCTGGCTGTCCTATAGTGAAAGTTCTAAATGCTTGACATGCATTAGCATCTGTTACCGTTACGGTGTAAACTCCCGCAGCAAGACCTGTTGCTGTTGCTGCAGTTCCTCCAGAAGGTGCCCATGAATAAGTATAACCAGGAGTTCCTCCAGTTGGCGCAACCGTAGCCGACCCATTACTGCCTCCTCTACATGATACGTCTGTTTTACCTCCTCCAGTCAATGCGCTTAAAGCTGCAGCTGGTTGCCCGATAGTATAGCTTCTAGTTGCTTGGCATCCATTAGCATCAGTTACTGTTACAGTATAAGTGCCTGCAGAAAGACCTGTTGCCGTAGCAGTTGTTTGAACGGGATTTGTGTCCCAAGAATAGGTATAAGTAGGTGTTCCTCCTGTTGGTGCAACCGTTGCAGTACCATTGCCGCCTCCATTACACGACACGTCTGTTTGACCTCCTCCAGCTAATGCGCTCAAAACTGTGTTAGGCTCACCAACAACAATATTGCTTATAGGAAAAGTACATCCGTTAGCATCTGTTATTGTGACAGAATAAGTTCCTGCAGTAAGTGCTGTTCTATCTTGAGTTGTTGCTCCACCATTCCAATTGTATGTATATGGAGAGGTTCCTCCAGTTGGGGTAAGATCAATAGAGCCAGTAGATTCACCATTACATGAAACATTGCCTACTGTCACACTTCCTCCAAGCGGAGAATTAGGCTGATTAATAGTAAAGCTAAAAGGTTTTGAACATGTATTAGCATCAGTAATTGTTAGGTTATATGTACCTGCAATTAGTCCTGTTCTGTTTTGTGTAGTCACTCCATCATTCCATAAATAGGTAAGAGTTCCTGTGCCGCCACTTGGAGTAAGAGTTATACTTCCTGTATTTCCTCCAAAACAAGCAATATGATTTAGTACTCCTGATGTAGAAATTGCAGGAGGTTGCGTTACTAGAATATTATTAATAGTTCCAGAACAAGAATTAGCATCGGTAATCGTAACAGAGTATAAACCTGCCATAAGTCCTGTTCTATCTTCAGTTGTAGTTACTCCATCATTCCATAAGAAAGTATAAGGTCCAGTTCCTCCTGCAGGTGTAAGATCTATGGCTCCAGTATTACCTCCATTACATGCTACAGTAGTTATTAATATTGATCCGCCAATTACCGCCGGCTGATTAACAACAATATTATTTATTGTTTGACTGCATCCATTAGAGTCGGTAATGATAACGGAATAAGTGCCGGCTGTAAGACCGGTTCTGTCTTGAGTTGTTATTCCGCCACTCCAATTGTAGGTGTAAGATCCGCTTCCTCCACTTGGAGTAAGGTCTATTGCACCATTATTTCCTCCGAAGCAAGAAACATTAGTTACGCTAATTCCGCCTAATATAGCTGGGTTTTGAATTATATTAAAGCTTTTAGAAATCGAAGTTCCTTCGCCATCAGTTATTAAAACAGTATAATTAGTGTTCGCCGCTAAACCTGTTATTGTAGCTGTTGTAGCACCATTAGACCACACATAAGTGTAAGGTAATTTTCCACCTGAAGGAGTTACTGTAGCTGTTGCGTTACTAGAGCCATTACAAGCAACTGTCTGCGATTGTGTAGCAGATAGAGCAGCGTTGGTTGTAAATGAGGCAGGACTTCCGTAAGCTATTCCTACTGAATTTTGCGCATATGCTCTATAGTGTATCATTGCTCCAGAAGGAAGCGAATTGACTGGAACAGTAAAACTTCCAGTTCCCACATTTCCTGTGACTTGTGTTACACCAGGACCACCAATTACAGGATTTGTCGATAATGACCAAACAATTCCTCTATTTATAGTACCAGTATCACCACCATTATCGTTTGAGCCTCCTAACGTAGCAGACATTGCTCCAAAAGTTGTTACAGGAGTTGTTGTGGTTACTGTTGGAGCACTAATAAGGCTTATATTTGGAGTAGTGTAGTTAACAGGTAAGATTCCTTGACTGCCTGCAGGTGTAGAAGTTGGCGTTGTAATAATCCAGTTACTGTACGTATTAATGCTTGTTCTTATAGCAGTAGCAGTACCCACTAAGGGACCCGTATATTTTGCAAAAAATTGTGATGGTTCTGTAATCCCAGGAAATAATGAAACACAATTTTTTCCGTTTTCTAATCCCCATGGTTTTATACTTTCTCCTCCACCAAGACTTGCTGTTATAGCAGGATTATTCCAATGTGTAACTGAATCATAATTATTATCATTGTAATCGCCATGAACACCCGCTATAAAAGTTATATTTGTTTGTACCGGTTCTGGGTCTGGTATCGGAACTGATACTGGTGTCATTGTAGGTCTCATTACATTTCCAACACTTTGATAGGCTAGCATCTGGTCCCCTGCAGATAGATTAAAGTTGTAAGCGGGCCCTGTAGGATTAATTACAAAACTACTTGTCACATCACCAATTACACTTGCAGTTGCAGTAAAGGTGTTGTTGTTTGCTACAGTTTCGATCACAGATATGATTGTTCCTACGGTTACATTCTGAGGAATTGTCCATCTAATGTGTGGTTCATTGCTTCCTATCCAGCCATTTACAGATAAACCTTCTTCAGTAAAGTATACAATTTGTCCAGCTGGTAAAGCTTTTAGGGCAATAAAACTGAACCCATCTTGGCCTCCAGTATCAAAGCCGATAAAAGCAATATCACCAGGCCCTAAAGTCTGTCCTTTTATATTTTGATGTAAACCAAATAGGCAAAAGAACGTAAAAAATAAAAGTAATTTTTTTTTCATAACATACAATTTAGTTAGTGACATAGATAAGCATTGTCCCAGCCTCCTATGTGGTTAGGTTTCGTTAGTGAAGCAAAAGCCTTAATAAAATCTCCATCGTTTATCAATGTTTCAATTTTTCTAAAGCTTATATTATTGAAAGAATCCAAATTTAATTGGTATATATAATGATTGAATTTGGTTCTGTTGGTATTCTTATCAAATCGGATACTGCCTCTTGGGCCTTCAATATCTAATTTGTGCATTTCTTCAATTAAAGAACTTGTTTTAAAATTGTTAGCTTTTAAAAGTATGTTCTTTAATATCAGCCCATTTTCATAACCTAAAATTGAAAATAGGGTTGGGTTTTCATCGTAAACAGCTTTATATTCTGAAGTAAAATCTGTTGAGTCTGTGTCATTTTGCATCCAGCTGCTGACTACATAAAGCTCGTGAGGATTATTTTTGTATTCGTCCAAAATTTTATCATTGATAAAAAAAGGTGTTACATAAAAGGGGTATTTTTGAGTAAGTTTATTTTGTTTTAGAAAATCAGCATTTTCTTCTGCATATAAACCGCTATAAAATGCAAAAATAGCATTGGGTTGCTGTGTATTTATAATATGATCCATATGTGTCGCTTCATTTTCTCTCGGCACAAAAGGAGTGATATAATGCCCCGTAAAATGATTTTGTTTATTAAAAGCATGTTCTAAAGCAGCAATCAAACCATATCCTGAATCATAAAATGAAGTAGAAGTTGCTATTTGATACTTTTTATGGGTAAAATATTGGCCTAAATAATAGCAAGAATCAGTTAATCCCAATGAATTTATAAATATGCTCTTGTAATCAGATGTTTGATAGGGAGTTGCTGCCCCTAAATCTGCGGCTAACAATAAAATATCATTATTAGAAGCATATTTATAGACTTCAGGCATGTTATAGTGACCCAGAAAACCAATTATAATTGATATATCTTCTTGAAAGTTAAGCTTCTGAAGTTTATCAATTATTAGTTTTTCATCTGCACCAATACCAATACTTTCTACAAAAAATTTTACGTTTAGATTATTGAGTTTTAAACCTCTTATAAAATCTTTGTCTAATGAAGGATATTGTTGCGACTTTGGAATTAAAATGCCTATTTTAATATCGTTATCCATAAAATGAGATTAAAAATAGAGGCAAATAATGCCTCTATTTAAGTTTATTAGTTTCTAGAAGGAAAAATTCCAGATGTTGCAATACACATATTAACAACAAGATATGGATTACGTAAAGGAAAAGGTTGAGTTCCTCCAGTTAATCCTGTGTTACCTGCCAAAGCTACAGTTCCAGTAAAGCCTCCAATTTTGTCAGTCCCACTTCCTCCTGGTTCACTGTAGATGTTTGGTGTTGAACCACCAGAAGAAAAAGAGTTATTTCCCCCATCAGTTATATTAGTAATTGTTCCTCCAACTACAGAATTTGCAGTTAGACTTACTGTTCCTGTCCCAGTAGTCGCAAGGGTATGTCCGTGAGCAGGTATATTTAATGTTGATAAAGTAAATTGTTCATTACCTGCTTTTTCGCCCATTGTGAAATTACTTAGAGCTGGCCCTTGACCAAAATGAATAGGAGTTCTTCCTCTTAGATCAGGAAGACCAAATGTCGACACGCCATCGCCTCCGAAAGTTGTTCCTAGTAATGAAAATAATGCAGAATTCTGTGAGATCGACATGACTTGGCCGTTGCAAAAAGCCCATCCTCTAGGGGCGAAATTAAAAGCGAAACTCAAAATTGTTCCAAGGAAAACTTCCATAGTTTGTAAGATTTAATTGTTAGTATTAGTTTTTCCGTAGTATTTTACTACAATGCTAAATTACTTTATAACTAAATTGTGGATGCACGGGTTTTTACCTGTTTTTGAGTAAAGTCTTATAATTTAACACATTAGTGTGAAAACATGAAGAAATTAAAAAATTAACATAAAAAAAGGCGGTAATTTAATTTACCGCCTTTCTTTATTTTTAAACCTAACTTGAAAAAGTTAAGCCTTTATTTTTGAAACTAATATAAAGTTCTTGTCGTGCTGAACTTATCGTTTCTTCTGTTTTATAAATGCTACACCAGAACTTGATTAGAAGTTTATATTTTCCATCAGAAATTGAGCTGTAGTATATTTGTGATGGCTTTGAATTGTTTACTA
This sequence comes from Flavobacterium sp. B167r, assembly GCF_056824315.1. Taxonomy (NCBI): domain Bacteria; kingdom Pseudomonadati; phylum Bacteroidota; class Flavobacteriia; order Flavobacteriales; family Flavobacteriaceae; genus Flavobacterium; species Flavobacterium sp. B167r. The sequence continues at coordinate 3,955,640 of NZ_CP124859.1, read as the reverse complement.
AAGTAAGATTCGCAAGCGTTTCATTTACCACGGTATTAATTTCTTCCGGAATTGTTTCTCCATTGATTTCAAAAGTGATTTCAACCAATTTGAAATTGTCTGTGTATGTCCAGTTCGTAATATTTTGAGACAATAAATTACCGTTTGGAATAATAATTTCGGCACCATTTGGAGCATTAATTTTAGTTGTACGCAATCCCATCGATTTAATACGGCCAGATTCTGAACTAATTTCGACAACGTCACCAACCTGAATCGGTTTGTCAAAAATCAAGATAATTCCCGATACAAAATTGTTTACCACATTCTGAAGTCCAAGTCCGACACCGACACCTAAAGCTCCTAAAAGAATACTTAATTTGTCTAATGGCATTCCAGAAGCCGCAACAGCAAGAAGATAACCGCTTATTAAAACAACCAATCGCGTGATAAGCAATTTTGAATGCTGTCTTTTATTAATATTCTCTTCGTTTTCATCATCAATTTCACCAAAGAAATAAGCAACATATTTTTGAAGTAAATGTGCGGCCCAGATAATAATAAAGAATAAAACAACACTACCCAATGTAAAAGTAATACTTCCGATAGTATTAGGATGGCTTAATAATTTCACTAAAGAACCACGAAGCGATTCCCAGATATTCAAATTTGAAGTAATTACAATCAGCCACATATAACTGATTACAATAATAAAAGGCTTTTTCAAAGTGTCTGATAAACTTTCATAATCAAACATTTTTTCGATTCCTCTTTTTACTCTAGTGGTGTAAATTTGAAGTAAAATAATTTCTAAAATTATCTTCAAGAGAACACTTAAAGCAACAATTTGAGTAAGTGATATAAATGCTGTAAGACTTAACATATTAGAAAGAGAAACTCTTCCGAATAAATTGTAAAGAATTGATAAAATATTTAATCCAATAAAAATGATACTTGCCCATTTAAAAAAGGCTTTTATATAAAGTTCTTCTTTAAGTGTTTTAATCTGAACCAATCCGTAGCGAATACCTAAAACATTGATTGCTACAAAAGCCAAGCGCTGCAATAATCCGATCGTGATAAATAAATCTAGAAAGCAAAGCGCAAAGAATAATCCTAATAGGAAAAGCCAGTTTCTCATGGCAACTCCAGACCATTGATTTTTAAAAAGAAAAATTAAAACTCCAAGAAGAAAAAGCTGAATCAATTCTAAAAATAGGGCAGGAGCGTACAAATTGGTAACTATGGCAATGTTTAGTGCAATAACTAAAATAGGAAGTAAAATGCCTCGATTTAAATATTTGAAATTTAAAAGGTTTAGGTTTTCAGCATAACCATTTGCTTTAAGGAATTTGATATTTCGAGAAATGTACCAAAATAAAAGTCCCATAAAGAAACACAGCGTAACAAGTCCGCCGGCTTTGTAACCTAAGTAGTATGCGGCAACATTTTCTTCAATTATAATTTTCGCTTTTATGTTGTGCGTTACTCTTTTCTTTGCTGCAGAATCATTAATCTGCCATAAAGAAGGATATTCTTTGTTGAAAATACTGATTCCAGACTTTTCTAGTTTTCCTTCAACGGCTACCAAAGCATTAGAAACAGAGATTTTTCGCTGTACTGTAAGTCGTTTTTTATTGTTTAAAGTAGTTTGGTTTTTAGTCATCAAACTATCAGTGGCAACGTATCTTTTTCTAAGATTTCCGAATTCTTTCTTAAACTGTTTACGGCGAATAGTATCCTTTAATAATGAAATTAAAGTTTTGTCTTTACGAAGATCAATTACACGTTTTTTAATGTTTTCAAGATCCTGATTTCGAGCGTTAATCGCTTTGTTCTGTTCTTCCAGTTCTTGTTGAATTTCTTGCAGTACAATGCGATACATCTGCTGGTTTCGCACATTCGGGTTTGCTCCTTTCAAACTAGCTAAAATCAATTCTAGCTTGCTTTCTGTACGTTTCATATCGCCAAAAAGATGATGTATATCACCAGCAAAATCAATGTCATTATAAGCAGATTCGAGTACTTCTCCGGCTTTTTCAATTGCCATTAAGTAATCACTGTCTGTTGCTGTTGTGTCGTTAAATAGTCTTCCGCGATTTTCTTTTTTAACTGTTTTTTGCTGTTGTGCGTAGTTAAATTGCGAGAATAAAAGAAGAAAAAATAGGGAGAAAAAATAAAAGGTCTTTTTGTTATTAATCATAATTTATGGGCTTATTTAGGGAGCCCAAATGTAATTTTTTTTGAAAGACTTTCGGTTAAGAAAAATTAAATTTAAAAAAGAAAACTATTTTATTATAAGTTTCTTATGGCTATTTCATTTTGAATTTCTTTAAGAAAATTAGAGTTCACAATCAAAAACGCCATTGATAAAGGAAATGTCATTAAAGTTAAAAAACCTTTTTCGAGGAATAGGAATACAATAATGAGAAGCAGCAAAATAGCAATTAGAATTAAAGCTTTAATTGTTGTTTTAATCGTCTTCTGCTTTTTTAACAGCTCTTCAAGGCTCATTTCGCTTGGTTTCTTTGCTTTCATTTTATATTTTTACTTTAGAATTAAAAACAAATTTTAATTAAAAATCTTTCCAAAACAATAAGTCAATTTTTTTTGACTACCCGCAATAATTATGGAAGAAACAGAAACTTGTCCGGCACAAAGGCTCCTAAAAATGTTATCTGGCAAATGGAAGGCAGAAATTTTTCGTTTGGCTGTAGAATCGCCTTTGCGTTTTAATAATTTATTGCGCCAAATTCAAGGCTCAAATAAACAATCTTTGGCGACAGCTTTGAGAGAATTGGAAGAAGAAGGTCTTTTAGAAAAAGTAACTATCAAACTGAAACCTCTTCATATCGAATATAATCTGACTGAAAAAGGAAAAGCTTTAATTCCTGTTTTTCAGCAATTGGAAGGATTGTCGTAAATTTTTGTTTTCAGTTTTAAAGTAGAAAGATCCTCAAATACTATTCAGTGCTGCCATAGCCATTGAAGTTCTCTGAGAATCATCTCCTACATCCAAAAAATAAAAACGTCAGCTAAAAAAAGCAAGACAGATTAGTCAATAAAATTGAATTTATCTTCAAAAACTTGTCCAATTAGTGGAATTGGTTTCTTTTGTTCGTTAGCAGCATTTATGATTCCGAAAATCCATAAAATGAAAATAACGTATCCAACATAGCTTAAAAAGTAAAGCGCTGGAACAATAGTTACAATAATAGATAAAGCAACATTTATTACTAAAGAAACTAGAAAAATTCCGAATCCTTGTTTTAAATGGTATCTTACTAAATCACTTTTAGGAGTTAAATCTTTGCTTTTGATAAAAGCTATAATCCAGCCAATAATAGTGACATAGCTAAGAATAGAAAGTGTTTTGTTATTCATAGTTTGAGTTATTTATTGGGGCAAAAATAAATACTATGAATAGGACTCGAAATAGTCACTTTGTTATCGGTAGGTTATGATTGGTATTGGTGGAGGATTAATTTATAAGTTGTTTTTTTTCTTAGGAAGATAAATCCAAAAAGTTGTTCCTTCTCCTGGCTTACTGCTAAAATTAATTATACCATTATGGTTTTCAATAATTCTTCGGCACAATGCAAGTCCGATACCATTTCCTCCATATTGATCGCGCTCATGAAGACGCTGAAACATATCAAAGATTCTATTTGAATATTTGCTGTCCATTCCAATTCCATTGTCTGAAATTGAAATCACATCATAATTTTCAAACCCTAATGGCAAGTTTTCATCTTTAGGAGTTTCTTCGTAAGTAACAGTCACAGTCGGTTCTGCGGTATTAAATTTAAGAGAATTGTTTATTAGATTATAAAATAATTGACGAAGTTGCGTGTCAAGCCCTAAAACTTTTGGAAGCGGATTTACATTTATTAAAGCATTTTTTTCTTCAATAACTAGACTTAAATCACTCAAAACGTCGGTTAGAATTTCATTAAGATCCACTTCTTTAGAATATTGTTCTTGATTATCAATTCTGGAGTAGTTTAGAACATCGGTAATTAAGTTGGATAATCTTCCCGCTGCAAGTGTAATTCGGTCAAAATAATACTTTTTCTTCTGATCTTCGCTCAAATGTTCTCCTGCGCGAGAAAGCATAATCATAATCTTTCTTAGAGGTTCCTGAAGATCATGGCTGGCAATGTAAGCGAATTGTTCTAATTCTTTATTTTTAAAACGAAGTTTAGCATTGGCGCTTTCCAATTCGTTTTTGGTTAATTTTAATTCGGTGTTGTCTTTCAAGGTTTCCACCATCATTTTCTGAGCATTGATATCTACAAAATAAACAAGCCAGCTGTTAAAACTTCCATCTTCAGTTTTATTTGGAACGATGGAAATTAAATGCCAAATGTATTTTGAACCCTTCTTGATTCTGGTTTCTCCCAAGAAATTAGATCGGTTTTGTTTGGCTTTGTTCCAACCCTCAAGAATAGAATCAATATCTTCTAAATGAATAAAATTAACTAATGTTTTTCTGTCAAAAGTTAACAGAGGATTTTCTAGATGTTTTTCCAGAGATTCATTTACCAATAAGACATTGTTGCGTTCATTTAAAACACAAATAAGAATCGGAATAGTATTGGCTAATTGTTTGTATTTATTTTCACTTTCTGTCAGCTTTTCAGATAGCGCAATGAGTTCAATATTTTTCTTTCTAATTTCATCATAAGGAGATAAAGGCGGTTCGGATTTAAAATAATCTATAATGCTTTTTATCTTGGTTTCTGACAAAAGTCCAGGCGCCAGAATAGGTTGGCTAATTTTTGTTGTAGAAAGATTATCAGAGTAATTATATTGTATGTCTCTAGAAATTTTTGACGCGTAAATAAAAGCTTCTGGATTACAGCTCTTCAAGTCAACTTTATCTGTGATTGTGGCAATAATTTCTTTTTGCGTAGCTTTTATAATGTCAAGGCCCAATACTAATAGTGAGTTTGCTCCTTTAGCAATGGCACATCTGGCAACCTCCGACACCGCGGTTGAAAATCTAGTTTGAAACGAAGAGGGCATACCGCACATTTCTGCAATTTTCATACAACGTTTATGGGCTAATATTAAGTCCATTTCGTTGTCAAGATTTATTTGTATGATCTCTTTTATCATGCTCAATTTATTTTGCCTACCAAAATTGTTGCATCATCAGTTCCTCTTACATTCTCCTTATAAAGTGCCGATGCTATTATTCCAGGACTTTGTTTAAAAATGGAAGTTAAGTCATTTAAATTCCATCTTGTTCGCAAACCGTCACTATGCATAATAATGATCTGATGTTTTTTATAAGGGACAATTGTATTGTTTAAAGTTCGCGGAATATTATGGCCTATAATTCCATTGTAAGGAGTATAGGTTTTGTTTTCCAATCCGTTATATATGCGGGTGTTAATGTTTCCGATACCGCAAATATTCCACACTTCAGACTTTAAATCTACAGAAGCTATTGTTGCTACTAATCCTCTGGTTTTTTTTACTGTTGGATGAATATCTCTTAAAATATTTGACGGATCAGATTCTCCAGATTGTCTAAATGCTTTTATCGCAGCTTCAACTGCTTCATTAGCACTTTCACCGTGTCCTAGTCCGTCGCCTACAAATATCTGAAAACCTTTGCTGTTTTGTTTTATATAATACCCATCTCCGCAAAGTTTTTCACCTGGGTAATTGACAGCAATAGAGGCAGTATTTAAACCGCTTTTTATGGAAGGTAAAATAAGATCTGCTTTTTCGCAGATTTTGACGTATTGCACGCAACCCCAGTTTTTCATAGAATAAATCTGAAAAACATTGCTTAATCTTTTAATAGATCCTAAACCATGACCAAGTGTATTAGAAGACGAATAACCGTCATTCATAATCTTAGCAACATTATCAAAACCAACACCATTGTCTAAACAATAGATTTCTATTTCATTTTGCTCGCCATCAAAATTTGCACGGTACAGCAGTTCGCCACCATTTGCAAATTTCATTAGATTAGAAGTAAGTTCTGCAACAATTATATCTGTTTCTGCTGCTCTATGAGGGGTAAAGCCCAATTGAAGGGCAAGATTATGTATTTCTCTTTTTATAAAAGCAATGAGACTTCTGTCATCTATTTTATAAGTGGAAAACGTATTATCCATTTTTCCATTTTGTTATAGTAACGGTAGTTCCGCTTCCTAGTTCTGATTTAATGTCAAATTCATTGACAAGTCTTTTTGTTCCTGGCAAACCTAATCCCATGCTTTTTCCTGTACTGTATCCATCTTTCATTGCCAGAGATATGTCAGCTATTCCGGGACCGTTATCAATAAAAGTAACGCGTACGCCATTTTCGCGTCCGTTGCTCACAGACTCGATAATAACTCTTCCGCCACCGCCATATTTCAGAAGATTACGCAAAAGTTCGCTAGTGGCTGTAATAAGTTTGGTCTGATTTAAAATACTCATACCAGCTTTTACACCATATTCTTTTACTCGATTACGTATTGGTACAACATCCTGTTCTTTTACAACGGGCGCTTCTTCTTTGCTATTCGATATCGTCGTCATACTCCTGCTCTTCGTTGTCGCTTATGTGCATTTTTGAGCGAAGTAAATCCATGCCTCTTTCTACATTTAAGGCGCTTATGACTCCATTTAATGATAATCCAAGTTCTACCAAAGTAATAGCAACTGCGGGTTGCATTCCTACTACAACAGTTTGTGCATCTAATATTTTTGACATTACAGCAATATTTCCAAGAATTCGTCCCATAAACGAATCAATGATAGAAACTGCAGATATATCTATTAATACACCTTTTGAACTATGTTTACTTATCGTATTTATTAAATCTGATTCAAGATTTTCTGCCAACTGATCATACAAATCTACTTGAATGGTCACAAGCAGAAAATCTCCCATTTTTAGTATAGGAATTCTTTCCATAAAAAATCTTAAATCTTTATTCTACAATTTTTCTTTTTTTAACAACAGTTAACTGAAGCATTTCAAAAGCTGTTTTTAAAGCGCTTGCTAATGAAGCTTTGGTTGTAATGCCGCTTAGATCAATTCCCAAATGCACAACAGTTTGAGCAATTTCTGGACGAATACCGCTGATGATACATTCTGCTCCCATTAAACGAGTAGCACTAACTGTTTTGATAAGGTGTTGAGCCACAAGAGAATCTACGGCTGGCACACCAGAAATATCCAAAATAGCAATAGAACTTCCAGTATCAACAATTTGCTGTAAAAGACTTTCCATTACAGTTTGTGTTCTTGAACTGTCTAAAGTTCCAATAATTGGCAAAGCAACAATACCATCCCAAACGGTGATAACAGGAGTAGAGATTTCGCTGATTTCATCAATTTGTCTAGAAATTACGTCTTCTCTTCCTCTCATGAAAGCCTCGAAAGTCATGATCATCATGTTATCCAAAATAGCACCTAATTTTAGATTCGCATTGTAAAGTTGTGCCGGATCTGTAATTTCTTCAGAAAGAATTTGAGATGCCGCTTCTTTAAATGAGATTAAATAATGCCCGTTTTCTCTTGGAGAGAAACCACGTTTTCCTCTAGAAGAAGAGATTCCAATAATAAGATCATGAACTTTTTCAAACTCTGCTGAGTTCTCATATTTTTCATCAGATTTGGCTAATGCAGATAAAAAGAGCGAAGCAAATTCTTTTGACTCTTCTTCTTCAACCGCTCCATCATCCGCTCCACTATTCGAAAGAATTTGAGACCATATCGTTAATAATTTGTTTTCGTGCTCTTTTAGGACACCCAGTGCGTTCTTTTGCATTTGCTTTTTGCTTTAAATTTTAGAATTTTCCCTACCAAATATATGACAATAATTTGGATGAGAAAAGATTTGTTAAATCTAAAATTTGTCAAAAAGCAGTTTTAGAATGTTAAAAACGCCTTTTTGAAGGGTTATGTGCCATTTTTATGAACTTGAAGAAATAGATTAATTGCTTTTAAACTTAGATTTTACTTGATAAAGAAAGTTAATTCTCATGTTTAATTGAAACTAATTTTAAACAATTGTTAAATTTCTTCTTTCATTAATTTGAAAAATTGTTCTTTTTTTCCTCGAGAAATTGGCACAACCGATTTATCATTCATGTGAACCATTCCCTCTCGAGAATAACTTACAATTGAATTCACATTAATTAAATGCGACTGATGAACACGGAAAAACATTGGAGGTTCCAGTAAATCTTCATAATTTTTTAAAGGCTTGGAAACCATGATTTTTCGTCCATCTGTTAAAAAGAAAGTCGTATAAGAACCAGAAGTTTCGCATCTTGTAATTTGTTCTAATTTAACGACATACATCGCCTCTTGAGTTGGCAAAATAATTCGGTCTGGAGTTTTAGAAAGGTTGTTTTGTAATTCGTTTAATTGCTGTTTTTCTAAAACTCTTTCTTTTAAAAGTGAAATTCTTTCAATTGCAGTTTTAAGTTCATCTGGATCAATTGGTTTTAAAAGATAATCTATAGCGCTGTATTTGAAAGCGTTAATAGCATGCTGTTCGTAAGCAGTTGTAAATATAAGATGAAAAGAGTTGAAGGAAATTTGTTTTAAAACGTCAAATCCAGTTCCGTTTTGAAGCATGATATCCATAAAAACCAAATCGGGCTGCTGTCGGTCAATTAGTTTTACGGCTTCTTCAACGCTTTCCGCGTAAGCGATAATCTGAATTTCTTCTGGAGCAACCATTTCCAGCATGATTGATAAAGCTTCGCGAATGCGCTGTTCATCTTCTATAATGATAGTTTTGTACATTTTTTACAATATTGGAATATTAATAATAACAACGCAACCCGTTTCTCCGTTGTCTGCATTACGTTCTAAAACCTGAAAGCCAGCATACGGATAGTCTTTTTGCATCTTCGATAATCTTTCGTCTGTAATAGTTGTAGAAAGTGATTTATGATTTTCGTTTATCTTCAATTTTCTCGAAGCGGTAAGTCCGATGCCGTTATCTTTAATGGTGCAAATTAGATTTTTTTGATCTGTTTGCTGTGAGAAATTAATTTGCAATACACCTTTTTCTTCTTTTGGTTTTGGCTTTAATCCGTGTTCAACGGCATTTTCAATAAAAGGCTGAATCAAAAGTGGCGGAATAAGAATATCATCTTCAACAGATTCGTCGCAAACAATATCATATTCAAAACTATTATTTAAACGCAATTGCTGCAATTCAATATAGTTTTTTAAAGTGCCGATTTCTTCTTCTAAAGAAATGATTTCTTTTCGAGATTGCTCTAGAATCTGACGCGTAAGTTTGGCGAATTTATTCAAATAAGAAACTGCAGGAATTGTGTCTTTTTGCAAAATCATACTCTGAATGTTTCCTAAAGCATTAAAAATAAAATGCGGATCCATTTGAGAACGCAACAATCTTCTTTCTAGCGAAAGTCTTGTTGCAAGATTTTCAATGGTTTCTTTTTCCATTAATTGCAGTTTCAATTCACTGTTGGTTTGTTCTTGTTTTAAAATTTCCTCACGTTTTAAATAATAACGCTGCCTGAAATAGTAGGAGCGAAACATAAAAACAAGTCCGATCAATAAAACTCCAGCAATTCCGTAACCTAAAAGTTTATTTTGCTGTTCGAGTTCATTTTCCAATTCAAGTTGTTTGATGCGTTCCATTTTTTTGGAAGACTCAAATCTGGCATCTGCATTCTGCAAAAGTTTCTGAGTGGTTTCGTTATATTTCAACTGATTATATTTTGCATATAATGTATCGTATGCATAATACGCTTCAAAATCATGACGTTTTGCCGAAACTTCTTTTAGAGAATTATAAAAGGTTGCCAATAAATAATTATCAGTATAAGGCAGACTCTGCTGGTATTTTATACCTTCAATAAAAAGCATTTCGGCTTTTACATAATTTCCTTTTTCGGTATAATAAAAACCTTGAAGACCGATGGCACTTCTGTAGATGATTTTTATATTGTATTTTTTGGCAATTGCAGTAGCTTTTTCAAGATTTTCGAGCAATGCAGTTTCATTAATTGGTTTCGGACCTTTAGAATAAAGATCTGCCAGATTTATGTAAGCGATTCCGATATTGCTTTTACTGATAATATCAAAAGACTGTTTTTCAGCCAATTCAACTGTAGTTTTCAAAAAAGCTAAAGTCTTTTCCCAATCTTTTCCATCCCCAGATTCAAGTTTGTCGGTCAAATAGCCTCCATAAGCTAATCTAGCATACAATTCGCTTTCGGGATCTTTTGCTTTATAAGCGTGTCCTAAAGCCTCTTGTGCATATTTATGAACCTTTTCTGGAGATGCGGGAGAAAATAGATACGATATATCGGAAGCAATTTTAGCACATTGATCATGAGCATTTATTTTTGAAAAAAGCTCGTAAGAATTCAATAAATGGTCAATTGCCTGGGGTTTGTCATCAATGTAAGACTTTAAAGCTCCCATTGCTAGAGAAGCAAAAGCTTTAACTCTTATTTTGCTGCTTTTTTGAGCCAAAATATATGCCGTGTCAGCGTAGCGGGTAAATTCTTTTAAATGCAATAAACGTCTTTGTGTAAGAGCTAAATACGAATAACAAATTACTTCATCGTCGATGTTATTTTTTTTCTTGGCTAAATTAAGAGCTTGCAGCTGCATTTTTTTACTGGCAGATGAATCAGAAAAACGTTTGGAATAACCGTAAGAAGCAATTTTTTCTACAGCCGAAATTTGGGAATTTAAAGTGGTGAAGAAGAACAAAATCAGAAACAAGAATAACCATTTCATTTTTCTGTTTTTTATAGGATTTAAAGTGATTTTTTGGTGCATATATCGTGGTAATTAAGACCAAAGTACAAATTGAAAATCGACTGACCAAAAAAAATACCCCGTAAATTTGAGTTAAAAATTCTTTGTAAAGCCTCTGTAAAGAAGTAGTTAAAAGTACTTTTTTCTCAATTCTGGCATAGAATTACCAAATAAAAATCTAAAGCATCCATTTGCCAATTGCGAATTGTCGCAAGCTGATCTTAGTAGTAATCTTGCGGTTATAAATTATTTTAAAAACTACAAAATTATGAATAAGAATTTTTTTACATTATTAATGGTAGCGTGTCTTTTTTTATCATCATTGACTTATGGACAAGAAGATAAACGCATTAAAATTGAAATCACTTTGAAAGATGGAAGTAAAACGGTAAAAGCTGTATTGAGAACTGCAACATTTTCTTTTACAAAATCAAGTGTCGCTGCAGCAGATGGAACCGATAAATCGGAAGTGAAAAACAATTATTATTTTTCTCTTGATTTTGAAAAACAAGATATTGCTTTATTGACTGTTCTTATGAAAAATAAAGCAGGAGTTGATGGTCAGATTACAATGACAGATCAATTTGGAAAACTTCCTGCTAGAAAATTTGATTTTACAAAAGGAAGAGTCGATTCTTTAAGTGATCAGTTAACAGCCGATTACACAAGTGCATATATCTCGCTTATTTGTGATTCCTTAATTATCGATGGTGTTAAAATTGAGTAAAAATGACTGAATTAAAGAAGTTCACAAAAGAAGGAAATCTGTATGTTATGAAAAGACAATACGGCTTTGGCTTATTTGTAGTGTTAGGAATGATCGCTTTTACAGTTGGAGGCATTTATTATAAGAACAATGCAGTAATTGGTATTTTTGGAGTCTTATCCATTATATGTTTTATTTCAATTTGGCAGGAAGAATTTAGTATTGATCTGGACAAGAATGAGTTTATAATAAAAAATGGATTAATTAATAAGCCAGTTCAAATTCCAATTTCTGATTTTGTCAATTTTGAATTAGTCAAAGTGAGACATAATCTTATAACGACAAACGTTTCTTTAAATCTTTATTATATTAAAGAAAACAAGGAAAAATATACTGGAATTGCTCAAGGCTTTACAACCAGATCGATGCAAAATTTGATTAACGAAATCAATGAAATATTAGATGAGCATTCGAGAAAAATATAACATTCAAGAAAACCTGTATTCTTTTTCATTAAAACCGCAAAAGCCATCACTAAATCTATCTTGGTGGTTTTTTGCCGGAACAACGGCAGGAATAATAGCTTTAATTTTGTTTTTTAATGATTTGGGAGAAGAAATGCGATGGGTGATTGGTATATTTTTAATATATTTTTTTCTGCATTCTTTATATGATATTAAAATTACATCTGAGATTCAGTTTACGTTTGATGTTCGTAATAATGCGATTTATAAAACAAGTCCGTTAATTTCAAAGAAGAAAATAATGAACCTTGATGAAGCCGTAATTTTTGTTCAATCAGAAATAGGAAGCTGGTATTATGCTGTAGGAGCAAAGAAAAGTCAGTTTTTGAAGAATCATAGAATTAGTGAAGGATTTAGTTCAGGAAAAAGAAGCGACGAAAGGCAAGACGCATACGAGAATTTAATTTTAGTAAAAATCAGTGCGTTGATAGAAAGCGCACATTCCAATCGCAATATTCAATAATGCATTAAAAATACAGTTGTAAAATTTGAAAATAGAAACGAGTTAATTCGAGAAGAGTTGACTCGTTTTTTGTTTTACAAAATGAAATTTTGACAATTTGATAGTAAATATGTTTTAGCAATATTGGAAGAAATTGAACAGTAATTTTAAAATATAGAAATCTTAATAAATAAGTTTAACTTGGGTTTTAAATTTAAAAAAAATCATTCCCTAGTAATGTCTCGTCGGTAGAACCAAATTTAGATTGCGAGTATCCGTTCCGTAGGAACGTTTGATTATTGCGCCAATATATTTCCGTATAAACAGTTGTCTCTAAAGGAACACGAAACATGTGACGTTATTTTTTCAACGAGATATTCTTAACAGAATATGTTTTTTAAATACAAATTAAAACTTTAAATAATTAACTTCAATTAATTGTAAATAAAATTAATATGCACCTTCAATTGTTTTTATTTATCAAAATAACTTCATTTCCAGCAACCGCATAAACAAGATCATCTTCTTCAGGTTTCAAAATAAATTTCCCTGTGAATTCTCCAAAAGCGGGCAATATCATTTGATTTTTTTTTTGAAAAAAACAGCGCAATTTTAAGCTCTGCATTCCCAAACCTCGCAAGATTATTCCAGGATGAATATGTCCTGAAAAATTAAAAAAATCTTCTTTTTCTGTTGGATGATGTGTGAAGAAAAAATTGTCGATTTCTAAAATATCTATCACAAGAACTCCAATTTTATAATAATGTTTCTGATCAATTATATCGTGATTTCCTGCAATTAAATACGTTTCTTGATTGTGGCTTGAAATCCATTCTTCAAATAAATCCCACTCTGAATTTATGACACTGTGAAATAAATCTCCCAAAAAGAGAATTTTTTCTGGTTCAAAATATGCTAAAACATCAGTTATTTTTCTAAAGTTTTCTGAAACTGCATCTTGCGGAATCGCGATTCCATGCTTTCTAAAATGCGTTACTTTTCCTAAATGAACATCAGAAATAATAATGATTTTTTTAGATTCCCAAAAAACTGCTCCACTTGGATGAAGTATAAAAGTTTCGTTTTTTATTTGAATTTTCATAAAGTATTATTTCATGTAAGAAGCGGTCATTTTCTGAATTCTTTCTGCCAAAGTTTCGCTTGACAATTTTTCTCTCAATCGATCAGTAATAATAGGAAAACTAAAAGGTGTTGGCTTTAAACATTGTTTCCAGATAATTTTCTGATTAGCAATTCTTTCTAAAGCTAAAATTAAACGTCCTTCTTCTAATTGATGTTCAAAAGTTTCTCGATATGCCTGATGCAATAATAAGTTATCTGGCTCATAATCTCTGAAAACTTCAAATAATAACTGTGAACCGCTTTGTAAATGTTTGGTTTTAACCATTTTTCCAGGAAAACCAGTAAAAACCAATCCCGAAATTACAGCAATATCTCTAAATTTTCTACGAGCCATTTCGGTCGAATTTAAGCTTTTCTGCAAATCATGATGAACATATTCAGTTGAAAAAAGATTATTGTCCAAAACTCCTTCAATATCAATTCCTTGGTCAGAAAGCAATTCAAAACCATAATCATTATAAGCCAAAGAAAAAGTAATGGATTGCAATAAACTAATTCTGTAAGCCAATAAACTAGCTAAAGCTTCATGAACAAAACGTCCTTCAAAAGGATAAAAAATAGCATGAAATCCTTCTCTGGTTTTAAAAGTTTCAATTAGAAATTCATCTGAACTTGGCACAATAGATTCTTTTCGCTGTCTTTGAAATAAAGGTTGAAGAGCTTTTAATTCTGGCGAAAGATTATCAGTATTGGCGCGATACAATTCTTTTCGAAGCAACTCGCTCATTTGAGAAGAAAGAGCCAAACGTCCGCCCATCCAGCTTGCAATTTTAGATTCTTTCTTTGGACTCGCTTTTTTAACCAAAACCTGCATGTTTCTGATTTTGAACAATTCGAGTTTTTTTCCTGCGAAAATAAAAGTATCGCCTGGCTTTAATTTCGATATAAACCATTCTTCAATAGTTCCGATATAACCCCCGCTTATAAATTTTACATTCATCACAGCATCTCCCACAATTGTTCCAATTTGCATTCTGTGATGCATTCCAATCATTCGACTATTGATTTTATAACAGCCGTTTTCATCGATTTCTACTTTCTTGAATTCGTCATACGCATGAAGACTTTGACTGCCTTGTGTAATAAAATTTAAAATCCAATTCCAATTTTCTGCGGAAATGGTTTGGTAGCTAAATGTGCCTTGAATTTCTTTGAAAATTTCATCAGGATAAAATCCATCTGAAACGGCTAACGTATTGAGATATTGAACCAAAACATCCCAACTGTTTAAATATGGAACCCGATCTTCAATAACGCTGTTTTCAACTGCTTTTTTTAAAGCAGAAGCTTCTATCAATTCGATGGCATGCGTCGCTAGAAAATAAATAACACTTTCTTTTCCAGGCTGATGTCCGCTTCTTCCGGCACGCTGCATAAAACGTGCAACACCTTTTGGTCCGCCAACTTGAATAATGGATTCGACAGGAGCAAAATCAACGCCCAAATCTAAACTCGAAGTGCAGACTACGACTTTAAGTTCTTCATTCCGAATGGCATTCTCCACCCAAAGTCTTGTTTCTCGATCAATACTTCCGTGGTGCATGGCCATTTCTCCAGCAAATTCAGGATATTTTTCTAATAATCGCTGATACCAGATTTCACAAGCCGAACGAACATTCAAAAATATTAAAGTGGTTTTACTGGCTTTTATAATTTTAGCTGCTTCATCAATTAAATGCAATCCCATGTGCCCACGCCACGGATAAGTATCCATCTTTTCTGGAATAATCGAAACGACTTTTATTTTTTTATTGATTACCGCTTTTATTAAAACCGAATTGTTGTAAGCTTCAGAATCAACTCCGAGTAAAACTTCTTGTGCTTGCTGGAGATTTCCAATTGTGGCTGAGATTCCCCAAATTCTAATTTTATTAGCTATTGTTTTAAGTCTAGATAAAGCCAATTCTACTTGAACTCCACGTTTTGTTCCTAATAGTTCATGCCATTCATCAATAACGATTGAACTGCAATTTTTAAAAGTATTTGCATAGCCTTTTGAAGCCAAAAGCAATTGAAGGCTTTCTGGAGTAGTAATCAATAAATCGGGCATTTTGCCTTTTTGTTTGGCTCTTTCTGCTGAAGAAGTATCTCCAGAACGTATTCCAACCGTCATTGGAATATCTAGATCGGTTAAAACTCGTTCTGCGGCTTGTTTTATTTCTACGGATAATGAACGAAGTGGCGTAATCCAAATCGCTTTTAGTCCAGTGTTATGTTTAGCTACGCTCCGTTCGGCTTTGCCTCGGGTGGTTTTATAATTCGGATTTTCTTTAATGTAATTTAAAATGATTGGGAGCCAAAGAGCATACGTTTTTCCGCTTCCAGTTGGCGCATTCAATAAACCATTTTTACCTTGCAGAAAAGCAGTCCAAGTCTGCGTCTGAAACGGAAAAGGTTTCCATCCCTGACTTTCAAACCAATTGCTGGCGATTGTAAATAACTGCTCTCTGTTCATTTATAAAATCATATTTTTTAGATCTTCTATGGAATTAGCATCTTCTATTTTTTTGTCGTGTCGCCATCTTAAAATTCGCGGAAAGCGAGTTGCAACTCCGCTTTTATGTCTTTTTGAAAGTGCAATACCTTCAAAACCAATTTCAAAAACTAATTTTGGAGTTACACTTCTTACAGGACCAAATCGTTCTAAAGTGTTTTTTTTAATAAAATCATCCACCATTCTAAACTCAGCATCGGTTAAACCGGAATACGCTTTCGCGAAAGTCACGAGTTCGCGTTCATTATTTTCATTTTCCTGCCAAAGAGCAAAAGTGTAATCGGTAAATAAATTTGATCGTCGTCCGTGACCGCGCATAGCGTAGGTGAGGACGGCATCAATGGTTAAAGGTTCAATTTTCCATTTCCACCAATCGCCTTTTTTTCTTCCTACGAGATAGGGAGAATCTTTACGTTTGAGCATTAAACCTTCACTTTTCATTTCGCGAGATTTCAATCTTTCATTTGCAATGTCTTGCCAAGTAGAAAAGGTGACTCTTTCAGAAAGTTGCAACGGAATATCTTTTCCAATTAAAGCAGTAAATAATTCTTCTAATAAGTTTCGCCGTTCTTCGTAAGGAAAATTTCGTATGTCATTTCCTTGCCATTCTAATAAATCATACGCTTTTATGATAACGGGAGTTTTTTTCAAAACTGAAGCAGAAACATTTTTTCGACCAATTCGGGTTTGCAAATCATTAAAAGTTCCAATTTCATTTTCTATGTAAGGAAGGATTTCGCCATCTATTACAGTTCCGTTTGGAATATTTCCGATAAAAGAATTGAATTCTGGATATTTATCGGTTACCAATTCTTCGCCACGACTCCAGACGTAAATTTCGTTTTCACGAATAATGGTTTGCGAACGAATTCCGTCCCATTTATGTTCGGCGCTCCAATCTTCAGGATTTCCTAAATTTTCCAACTCGCCTTCAATCGGATAAGCTAAATAAAAAGGATAAGGTTTTGATAAATAATCACTGCTTCTTTCATCTAAAATCAACTCTTGAAACGTAATTGTATTTGGATTCCAATCGCCCATTAATTTATAAGCCAATGTATCTTCGTCAATATTTTCTGCTTTAGAAAGCGCACGTGTCATCAACTTCTGACTTAAACCAATCCTGAAACTGCCTGTAATTAATTTAGTAAAAACGAAGCGTTCATAATAATTCAAGTTCAGCCAATTAGTTTGCAAATATTCTTTTTTCTCAGAATCAGTTTTCTTTTTTAAAGCAATAATTTCCTGTAAAAATTCAGTCAGACTTTTATCGGAATGTTCTTTTGTGGTCGGAATAACTAATGCAATGGTCTCTGCTAAATCCCCAACGATATGATAACTTTCTTCAAAAAGCCAAAGCGGAATATTAGCCAATTCATTTGCCCATAATCGTAATAAAGTCGTATTAACTGGTCGGGGAGGGCGACGATGCGAAAGTATAGCGATTGTCCACACCTTATCTTCGTCACTTGCCTTCAGGAAATAATTCGTCAACGCATCAACTTTTACCGATGTTTTATTAGAACTATCTAGGGTTTTTATAAGCTCGGCAAAGTTTTTCATTTTGAATTATTAATTATTAATTATGAGTTATGAGTTATGAGTTATGAGTTATCAGTTTTCAATTATGGATTACGAGTTGAACTTATAATTTATAATTCATAACTCATCATTGACTACGTCATTCGTTTCTCCTTCGTATTGGGTATTTGCGGTTCTGGTGTCGTAACCCAATTCTCTTAAATATTTTGAGAATATGTCTGAATATCCGTGAGTGCAGATTACTTTTTCGGCACCGGTTGCTTTAATGCTTTCTAATAATCCCGTCCAGTCGCAATGATCACTGATTACAAATCCGCGGTCTACTGCACGTCTTCTTCGGGCGCCTCGAAATGCCATCCAGCCGCTTGCCGTTCCCGTCACAAAAGGAGTCATTTTTCGAATCCAAGTGCTTCCATGTGCGCTTGGAGGAGCTAGCACCATATTTCCTAGTAAATCTTCTTTTTTAGTTTCTTGAGTCACTCTAACTGTGGGAGGCAAATCAATTAACGGGCGAACGACATTTGTCATATTTTCGATTGCACCATGCGTATAAATTGTACCTATACTTGGATCTAAATATTTTAATAAACGTTGTGCTTTGCCTAAAGAATATCCAAAAAGTATGGATGTTTTGCCTTCAGCTCGATTTTCTACCCACCAATTATTAATCTCGGTCATCACATCTTTTTGTGATTCCCAGTTAAAAGCAGGAAGTCCAAAGGTACATTCTGTTATGAACGAATGGCATTTTACAACTTCATAAGGAACTGAAATTCCATCATCTTCAGTTTTATAATCGCCAGTAAAAACCCAAACTTCGCCTTTGTATTCAACCCGAATTTGTGCAGAACCAATGATATGACCAGCAGGATGAAGTGAGAATTTTACGCCGTTTACAGTAAACGTTTCATTCCAATCTTTTCCTGTAACATTAATTTCACCCAAACGATACTTGATAATGGCAACGTTTGTATGATGTGTGATATAATTTTGATGACCCCATCTTGAGTGATCAGAATGACCGTGCGTAATAATGGCGTTTTTTACTGGACGCCAAGGATCAAGGTAGACATCTGCCTGCTGGCAGTAAATCCCTTTATCATTAAATTGCAATAACGGTACATTCATGTTTTGGTAATTATATAATTATTTGCTTGATGCAATGATTAAATACGCTATTAATAAAATGCTCAACACAAAAAGAAGCATCGTTATAAAAGTTAACGTTGCTGTTGAGTACTGATATTTTCCAGCTTTTAATAGTTTAATTGTATGATTGTATCTCAAATAGGAGAGCAGGATTGTCAATGCGCCTGTTATAAGTAATCCAATGCCAAGATAAATAGTAAAACTACTTTTTGGAGCAACAGTTTCTGCTAAATATTCAGCAGGAAGTTGTTGTAGAAATAAAGAAAATTTTACTGCTACAAATCCGAAAACCATTATACCTATTCCCGTGCGAAGCCATGCTAACAAAGTTCTTTCATTAGACAAGTATTCATTCATAATCTCTTGATCATTTTTTGGCGACATAAATATTTAAATGTTTTTAGTATTCAAAATTTCTATAAGGAGGACAATTATATTTGTCATCTTCATGATCTAAATTATAACTGTCGTAAGGATTTGTAGTATCATAAGTTGAAAAAGGAGTGTTGTCTTCAGCTAAATTTAGTCCACTTTCTATAATTTCATAACAATCATCAGAAGGGTCAGCACAGTGGTTTCTATAATTATTATCCTCATTTTGTCCCGAAGTAAATTCTTGATCCAGTGCCTCATTTTCATGTGCGGTGTCAATATGATCGGGTTTACTGCATTTAAAAGCATTTAAGTTTGCAGTATATTGGTTGTGATCTTTTCTCATGGCTGCTGTTTTAAATTAGTAAGCTTTCTAAATTTGATATATACAAATTTGAAAATTAGAAGTTTAAAAAAATTATAAGATTTGCTTTTAATCTTATATGATTTGTTTATTGGGAATTTGAACCTAATTTCTATTTTGTAAAACTCAAATATAATTCTGTAAAATAAGCACTTACGTATTTTGCAACTTTGTATAACTAATAATTTAAAAAATTATAACATTATGGAAACTTCAAGAAAAGATTCGAAATCTGGAATGAAAGATTCTGGAAAAACTCAAAAATCAACATCTGGTTCTAGAGGAAAAAGCACTACAACAAAATCTAACGATTCTAAAGGTAAAGCTGGACATTAATTTTTTAGTTTCTTAGTAGAGCTAAATGATAAAAGCGTGCTGTTTAAATATAAACAGCACGCTTTTAGGTTTTTATAAGATTAAAGTTTTATTTCAAAACTTCCTGAATTGTTTTTACAAATGTTTCAATTGGCTGGGCGCCTGAAACAGCATATTTGCGATCAAACACAAAGAAAGGGACTCCTTGAACGCCAATTTCTCCAGCTTCTTTAATATCTGCCTCAACTTCTTTAATAAATAAGTCTTCGCTTTCTAGAACTTCTCTAATTTCATTTTCTTCTAAACCAGCCTGAACACCTAATTTAATCAAGATTTGACCATTGTTTAAATCCTGTCCATCAGTAAAATAAGCTTTAAAGAAAATTTCTTCCATTCTATCGCCAATATTTTTCGTTTTGGCCAATTGAATGATTCTATGTGCATTTAAAGAATTTGAGATAACGGCTTTATCAAAATTATAATCTAACCCAACACTCTTAGCGCGTTCTGCGACACCTTTATGCATTTCTTTAGATTGTTCAATTGACATGCCTTTTCTTTCTGCTAAGAACGTATATACATCAATGTCAGGTTGCGAAGTTATTGTTGGATCTAGCTGAAAGCTTTTCCATTCAATTTCAAATTCATTATTTGGAAATACTGAAAGAGCAGTTTCCAATTGTCTTTTTCCGATATAACAAAACGGACACATAATGTCCGACCAAATTTCTATTTTCATATTGTAAAGGTACGGAAAATTGTTTGTTTTTGTTTCAGGTTTAATGTTTCAAGTTTTTGGTTTGTGCTGATCTTAACCGCAAAGTGCGCAAAGATTTTTTATTTTTGAGTACTTAGTAAAAACGCAAAGTTCGCAAAGCTTTGAAAAAAAACTTTGCGAACTTTGCGTATACTTTGCGCCTTTGCGGTAAAATAAAACGAAAATAAAAAACCGCAACTCTTTAAAAGGAATTGCGGTTTCTAGGTATAAAAAATGGTTGGTTAATAGCGATATCTTTTTTTTTACAATGATATATCTTTAATTTGAAACTAAAAAATATCCCTGTAACATAAAGAAACTTTAATGTTAACTATTTAACATTACAGGCATTACCAACATAGTAACTGTTTCTCCTTCTTCTAAACCATCAACTGGAGTTAAAATTCCAGCTCTGTTTGGTAAAGACATTTCAAGCATAATCATGTCTGACTGAAGGTTTGTAAGCATCTCTGTTAAGAAACGAGAGTTGAAGCCAATTTGTAGATCATCTCCTTGATAATCACAAGTCAATCTTTCTTCTGCTTTGTTTGAGTAATCGATGTCTTCCGCAGAAACGTTTAATTCAGCTCCAGCAATTTTCAAACGGATTTGGTGTGTAGTTTTGTTAGAGAAAATCGCAACACGACGAACAGAACTTAAAAATAAAGAGCGATCGATCATTAATTTGTTTGGATTTTCTTTTGGAATTACCGCTTCGTAATTAGGGTATTTTCCATCGATTAAACGACACATTAAGATATAATTGTCAAATGAGAAAGTCGCATTTGAATCGTTGTATTCGATTTTTACTTCAGCATCTGAAGTTCCTAAAATACTTTTTAAAATGTTTAAAGGTTTTTTAGGCATGATAAAATCAGCGACCTGAGATGCTTTTACATCTGTACGAGCATATTTTACCAATTTGTGGGCATCTGTAGCTACGAAAATTAATCCTTCAGGTGAAAACTGAAAGAATACTCCAGACATTACCGGGCGTAAATCATCGTTTCCAGCAGCGAAAATAGTTTTGCTTACCGCAGTTGCCAAAACTTCTGCAGGAACAAGCGTTACAGATGGATCTTCTAGACTTACCGCTTTTGGAAATTCTTCTCCTGCGGCATAAGCCAATGCATATTTACCAGAGTTTGAACTAATTTCTACTGTGTTGTTATCTTCAACAGTAAAAGTTAATGGCTGTTCTGGAAAAGTTTTTAAAATTTCAAGCAAAAGTTTTGCAGGAACTGCTACGCTTCCTTTACTTGTAGAATCGATCGATAATGTAGCCGACATAGTCGTTTCAAGATCTGAAGCCGAAACGGTCAACTCATTGTTGTTTAGTTCAAATAAAAAGTTGTCTAAAATAGGCAACGTATTATTACTATTGATTACACTACCTAAAACTTGTAATTGTTTTAATAAGTACGAACTCGATACTATAAATTTCATCTGTTTTATTTTATTTTTTGATGGATCTTTTAGCAAATAAAGGGCTAAATATACGGATTACAAATATATCTTAAACTATCTAAAGTATTACATTTTTTTATTAACATCTATTTACTGTATTTTCTTTTTCTAATAAATGTAAACACAAGTCCAAAGATCAATAAAATAAGAATTGGAACTCCGATAGTTATGAATTGGGTTAAAGTATAACTTTCGTAAACTTTTTCTTTATCTAATAAAGGCAATTCAACATCTTTACTTCTAATGTTAATAAGTCCTGTGTCATCAAGAAGATAATTGATACAATTCATGATGAAGTCTTTGTTGTCATATAATTGGCCAGTTCTTTGGTCGTAACCTAATTCAACTGGCATCATATTTTTGTCTAATTGGTTTCTTGCAATATCTCCGTCAGCGACAACAATCATTTTGTTTGGTTTTCCTTGCGCCGTAAAAGAATTGTCTTTAAAAGGCAAAACTCTATTTTCAAAAGCCGAATGAAAAGAACCTTCTAATAAAACAGCAAGCGGTTTGTTTCCTTTATTTAAATACTCTTGCGGAGTCGTTTTTTCAGTAACCATGTTCAGATTAACCTCGACTGGCGTTCCTACAGTTTTAGAATATTGAGACGATTGCAATAAAACCGTTTTCTTGATTCCGTTTTTCAACGTGTCAATCGGGTTCGCGAAATCAAATTTGATTCCACCTAGATTTTTAACGATCGGGTGTTGGCTTGTTGGGAAAACCTGTGGTGCAAATTTCCAAATAAAATCTTGATATTGCGTTGCGCTTCCTTGTTCGCCAGTAGCCAATTTTATTGGAGTTCCCTGTTCGTCTTTAACCAAATCAGGATTAATTCTAAATCCGTATTTGAAGAACATATCATTCAGATTTAAATCTCTCGGATAAGCCAAAGTCGCACCCATGTCATTGTACAAACTATCCATGTCTGCAGCCGCTTGATCGATTAACCAAAGCGTTTTTCCGCCATGCATAATAAACTGATCCAGAACTTCTTTTTCTTCGTCAGAGAATTTTTCTGTTGGTTTTGCAATAATTGCTAAATCGTATTTTTTAAGTTCACTTAAAGTTCCACTCGGATTTTTAGTAACTGAATCTAATGTAAATGGACCAATAAGATAACTTTCGTGAATTTGCTTCAACATGTTGGCAATATGCCTTTCTCTCAATTCGCCATTTCCTTTTATGATGGCAACTTTTTTCTGCTTGTCTTTTGTGACTTTATTAATCGCATCTGCAATAGAATATTCTAAATGCTGAATCGATCCGATAACTTTTTGCGTCGTAGAAGCTCCCATTATATTTTTCAATAAAGGAATATTTACTTCTTTATTATTATAAACCGCAATTGCCCAAGGAAAAACCATTGCTTGAGACTGTTTTCCTTTGTCGTCAACAGTTATGTTTATTGGCGTTAATCCTTTTTTGAAAAGAGATTTTGTCAATTCTTCGCTTTCTTCTTCATTTTCTAACGGATCAACAAATTCGAAAACAATATTGCTATTATAAGCTTGAAATTCTTCTAATAATTGTTTGGTTTCTTGCTGCAAACGTCTAAAATCTGCAGGAAGATCTCCATTCATATAAATCTTTATAGAAAGCGGATTTTTGATTTGTTTGATAATCCCTAATGAAGTTGGAGATAAAGTATAACGCTTGTCTTTTGTTAAATCAAAACGATGAAAAAAGAGCGTTCCCAGTACATTTAAAACAACTAAAACGAAAATGGTAATACCTAATGTCTTTAAATTATGTTTGGTAGATAGTTTCATTAAGCTTTGTAAGATTTTAATTGATAAACAGTAAAAGACAAGAAAGCGATTGCAATACTTAGAAAGTAAATAATATCGCGAGTGTCAATTACGCCACGGCTCATACTTTTAAAGTGATTCTGCATTCCTAAAGCTGAAATGAAACCATTTGAACTTGGAATTAGCGAGCTCAATCCTTCAAAACCAAAATAGAAGAAAAAGCAAAGAAAAACCGCAATAATAAAAGCCACAATCTGATTTTCTGAAAGGGTAGAAGTGAAGATTCCGATTGCTGAATAAGAAGCAATTAAAAACAATAATCCGAAATAAGAACCAATTGTGCTTCCCATATCAAGGTTTCCTTCTGGCGCACCTAAATCTGAAATTACTTTTACATAAATTAAGGTTGGAATAATAGCCAAAATGATCAACAAAAATGAACCGAAAAATTTTCCGTTTACGATTTCCCAAATAGATAAAGGTTTTGTCAATAACAATTCCAAAGTTCCTTGTTTTTTTTCGTCAGAGAAACTTCTCATTGTAACGGCTGGGATTAAGAAAATTAAAATCCAAGGCGCTATTGTGAAAAAAGGAGTTAAATCGGCATAACCTGTTTTTAAAATATTGTAATCTCCTTCAAAAACCCATAAAAATAGTCCGTTGCTTATTAAGAAAATCGCAATGACTAAATAGCCAATAGGAGAGCCAAAAAAGGATTTTATTTCTCGTAAAATGATTGATTTCATTTAATTTTTGTTTAATCGTTTTATTTTGTTTAACCGTTTAATCGATTATTTTTTTTGTTTCATGTTTCACGTTTCAAGTTGCTTTACTTTGTGTTTATTTTTAACCGCAAAGGCACAAAGTTTTCGCAAAGTTTGCAAAGTTTTTATTTAAAGCTTTGCTAACTTTACGTTTTTAAAAAGCTTCTTAAGATTAAATCCTTGCGTGCTTTGCGTTTAAATCGTTTCAATTTTCAGTTCCAATATTAACTTGAAACCTGAAACGTTAAACTAAAGAAACAAGTTTATCAACACTCCACGCTTCTGGTTTTGCATTGAATAATTTCTTTGTAAAATTCCAAACGCTATTGAAGAGTTCAGAGTTTCTATAATTTTCCAAATCGGCTTCGGTTTCCCAATAGCTGTAAGTGAAAAAGATGCATTTGTCATTTTTGTCCTGATACAATTCTAAAAAACGATTTCCTTCTGCATTTCGTATTTTCTCTTTCACTGATTCAAAATTCTCCAGAAAATCAGGAATTTTTTCTTCGTGAAAACTCATTTTTACTATTCTTACGAACATTCTTTTTATTTTAGATTTTAGATTGCAGATTTTAGATTTTTTGAAAGCCTAAAGTCTTACAGGTGCGCAAAAATACCAAATTTGATTGTTGTTTTTATAAAAAAATGAAATTCGAATAGAGAAATTCCAAATTCCAAAATTTGAAGTTTCAAAATCTAAAATGTGCAATCTAAAATCTAAAATAGTTTTTAAGAAAACTTAATCGTAATTACATCACGATAATTCAATCCTAACAGACTATTTGCAGACCCAACTTTTGAAGGATTACTTCTGAAAATAGCAATTTCAAGGAAACCAGCTTCGTTAAAGATAGCCAGTTTCTCTCCTTCATAAGTTTTGATAGGATATTTATCTGAAGAAGCAATTGCCGAATAATTTGGAAGAATCGTTTTGATGCTTTTAGGTTTCATTACAATTTCATACGGACGACCACGCGAAATTTCTAAGAATTGTTTTTTAGAGATATTTGTTACAACATTTCCAAAGTGATCAATATAAATAATGTTTCCTTTAATCGAATTTCCATCGTCGGCTACAAGAGCTTGCAGTTCTGTCGCTTCTTTAATAGATTGAATTTCTTTTCCAATTACGTTCAATAAACCGCCTTTTGACAAGTGCGAAGCAACCTGAATAAAAATATCCAAATCTGTAGCTTCAATCGGGAAACGATCGTGAATATTAATCGCCACGATTTTCTGCGGAACGATTTTCTGCGTAAGCATGCTTAAGATTCCGTTATCGGCACAAATAAAGTAGTGATCGTTCCATTGCATAGCAATATGCTGGTTCTCTTTATTGCGTTCAATATCGACACCAATTAGATGTACAGTACCTTTTGGAAAGCTTAAATAAGCAGCTCCAATTATGTAACTAGCTTCGGCAGTATTAAAGGGATCAATATCATGAGAAATGTCAATGATTTGAACCTCTGAGTTTTCAGAAAGTATTTTACCCTTCAGCGACCCCACAAAGTGATCTTTTAAGCCGTAGTCTGTAGTAAGAGTAATTATTGACATAATTTTGTTTATAACTATTGATAGTATTTAAATCTAAATTTCATTAAATTTGAGAAATGCAAAGCTAATAATAGTAAACGCAAATTGAAAGAAACAAAAGACAATTTGTGTTTTTTAAAGCATTTGCAAGTTACAATATTCAGTAACACGGATTTAAGTTTAGAAAACAAAAACTGAAAACTGCGACAGTATATTGTCACTAAAAAAAGACCCGACAACCACTAAATATTAAAAGGAATTATTTTAATTTAAAACTACTTCATTTGAACGAAAGAATAATCGAGCTAGTAGATATAGCACCAAAAGATTTTTGGGGCGCGCAGGACAGCCATTTAGAAATCATTAAAAAGTATTACCCGAAGCTTAAAATCGTAGCGCGAGGGACAACTTTAAAAGCATTTGGCGAAAAAGAAGTTTTAGACGAATTCGAAAAAAGATTTCAAAGATTGATGCTTCATTTTACTCGTTACAATAATATTGATGACAATGTAATTGAGCGTGTAATTATGAGTGATGGTCAAGAAGATAAAAGAGCTTACGATCATGACAAAATCTTAGTTCATGGTGTTGGCGGTAAGATTATCAAGGCAATGACACCAAATCAGCAATTGCTGGTTGATACGATTAAGAAAAACGATATGGTCTTTGCTATTGGTCCTGCTGGAACCGGAAAAACGTATACCGGTGTCGCTATGGCGGTTAAAATGCTTAAAGATAAAGAAGTAAAAAGGATCATTCTGACGCGTCCTGCGGTAGAAGCTGGTGAAAATCTCGGTTTTCTTCCTGGGGATATGAAAGAAAAACTGGATCCTTACATGCAACCGCTCTACGATGCATTGCGTGACATGCTTCCGAACGAAAAATTAGAGGATTATATTTTGAAAGGAATCATTCAAATTGCGCCACTTGCGTTTATGCGTGGGCGTACATTGGATAATGCTTTCGTAATTCTTGATGAAGCACAAAACACCACACATTCACAAATGAAAATGTTTTTGACCCGTATGGGGAAAAATGCCAAATTTATGATTACAGGTGATCCTGGACAGGTCGATTTGCCAAGAAGAACTATTTCTGGTCTTAAAGAAGCGATCTTAGTTTTAAAAGACATCGACGGAATCGGAATTATTTATCTTGATGATAAAGATATCGTGCGTCACAGATTGGTTAAAAAGGTAATCGATGCTTACAAGCAAATCGAGAATCACGATTAATAATAATTTTAGTCAAATGTTAAATGTAAATCGTGAATTGTGTTTTAACATTTATTAATATTCGTTTTATATCTGTTTTTTAAAAGAGATATAAAACGAATATTTTTTTTAAAGAAAAATAGATTTAATGATATTTGACGAAATAGTTAAATAAATAATAAACTTGCCTTATTTTAAGCTTTCAAACTTGCTAAACTTTGGTCTTACGCGCTTAAAATCCTAAATTTGCAATTATACCTATTTGATTATTAATATGACAAAACTTAAAAATATAAAAGTTGTAGTAAGTGACCTTGACGGAACTTTACTCAACCCACAACACAGAATTTCAGATTATACTAAATCAATTTTTCAAGAACTTCACAATCAAGGTTATCTAATTGTTGTAGCTACAGGTCGTCACCATTTGGATGCGATGGGAATTATTGATAAACTTGAAATTCCAGTTTATTTAGTAAGTTCAAACGGAGCTAGAATCCATTCGCCAAATAAAGAAGAACTTTTTGCATTTAACTTGAATAGCGATGTGGTCAAAGCGGCTTTAAACGTAGAAATCGATCCAGAAATTACAGTTGTTTTATTCAAAGAAAATGTTTGGCAAACCAATAAATGGAATGAAAAATTAAATGCTTTTCAAGAAGAATTAAAATATCATCCAGAATTAGTGGATTATAAAACGCTTGAAGATTTTTCATCAATTAAAATTTTCTTTTCATGCAGCGATCATGAGAAATTAGTGAAATTGAAAGATGAAATTTTAGCTAATTCTTCAGAACATTTGCATCATGCTTTTAGTTTGCCGACTTGTTTAGAATTTATGGATAAATCTATTGACAAAGCGGTTTCTATTGAAAGAGTTTTAGAAAAAGAAGGCTTTACTTTAAAAGAAGCAGTTTCTTTTGGAGATGGCTACAATGATGTTCAAATGCTTTCTGCTTCTGGAAAAGGACTTATTATGGGCAATGCGCCGGCATCGCTAAAAGAAGAGCTTTCTGATTTGGAAGTAATTGAAACAAATGCCGAAGATGGAGTAGCGAGATATATTGCATCGAAAATTCTAAATAAAGAATTGGCAGCCAGCTAATTTACATATACAAATAAACTAAATCCCTGTATAAATTATTCAGGGATTTTTTTATTTCTGAATCTTAAAATTTCATGGTGTAACTCTGTGAAATAATTTTAAATTTGCATTCATAAAAAACAACACAACAAAATGAGCAATACAATCACAACTACAAATTTTAATTTCCCGAACCAGAAATCAGTTTACCGCGGAAAAGTTAGAGAAGTTTATAGCATTAACGACGAGCTTTTAGTAATGGTGGCTACCGATAGACTTTCGGCTTTTGATGTAGTTTTGCCAAAAGGAATTCCGTACAAAGGACAAATCCTAAATCAGATTGCAACAAAATTTATGGAATTGACACAAGATATCGTTCCAAATTGGTTGATTGCAACTCCAGATCCAAACGTTGCTGTTGGACATTTGTGTGAGCCTTTTAAAGTAGAAATGGTTATTCGCGGTTATTTGTCAGGACATGCTGCTCGCGAATATGCAGCAGGAAGAAAACAAATCTGCGGTGTAACAATGGCTGAAGGTTTAAAAGAAAATGATAAATTTCCTGAGCCAATTATTACGCCAACTACCAAAGCAGATAATGGTTTTCATGACGAAGATATTTCTCGT
Organism: Flavobacterium sp. B167r; assembly: GCF_056824315.1. Classification (NCBI taxonomy): domain Bacteria; kingdom Pseudomonadati; phylum Bacteroidota; class Flavobacteriia; order Flavobacteriales; family Flavobacteriaceae; genus Flavobacterium; species Flavobacterium sp. B167r. Next base: position 3,926,639 of record NZ_CP124859.1, on the reverse strand, counting down.
GAAGACATTTTAGCAAAAGGAATTGTTTCTGAAGAAGATTATTTAGTTTTAGAAAAATATACTCGTGCTTTATTTCAAAGAGGAACTGAAATTGCGGCTCAAAGAGGTTTAATTTTAGTAGATACAAAATACGAATTCGGAAAAACAAAAGACGGTGTTATTGTTTTAATTGATGAAATTCATACTCCAGATTCTTCTCGTTATTTTTACGCTGAAGGATATGCTGAAAGACAAGAAAAAGGAGAGGAGCAAAAACAATTATCTAAAGAGTTTGTTCGTCGTTGGTTAATCGAAAATGGTTTTCAAGGTCAAGAAGGGCAGCAAATTCCAAATATGACAGACGAATACATTGAATCTGTTTCTGAAAGATATATCGAATTGTATGAGAATATTCTAGGAGAGAAATTTGTAAAAGCTGATATTGATAATATTGATCAGCGTATTGAAAAAAATGTATTAGAATATCTTTCTTCAAAATAATGTAATAAGGTTTTAATTATTATAAAAAATAAAATTGCCCTGTTGTATACCGTACACAGGGCATTTTTTATTTTCAAGGTAAAATAGTAAAAAGCGCAATTTAGTTCAACTGAATTGCGCTTTTTTTATTCAATCATGCAACCTAATTGTTTTTTAAGTCGTCTAAATAGAAAATCATCATCAATCATTTAACAAACAATCATTATGAAAAAAGCGGTAATTATTTTAGGTGCAATTTTTATTTTTACAAATGCATCAGGAGCATCAAATTGCAATTTGAAAATTAGAAATCAGGTTGAGTTTTCGGATTACGGAAAATCACCATTACATTTAGCAGTTAGTAAAGGCGATATTGATGCCGTTAAGAAATTTATATTATACGGAACCAATATTAATAAAATGGTTAATAATATGACGCCATTAATGATCGCGGCAAGATTTAATTATTGTGAGATCATTAAAATTCTGCTGGCGAATGGTGCAGATTCGTCAATCGAAAATTCGCATGGTTTTACAGCTTTGAATTATGCCGAATATGCAAAAGCAACAGATTCAATAGCTATTTTTAAGACCATAAAAGAGAATCGTAAGAATCGCAAATAGAAAAAGAAAGTGCAATTCAGAGAAACTGAATTGCACTTTTTTCTTCTAGAACCTTTTAAAAGAATAACGATTTTAAAAAGTTTGAAAATAAATAAGATTTATTGTAACATATTCTGTTTTCTGTAGTCTATTATAGTGAAACCATTAATTTGGTAACGTTTGGGGTCTTTAATTATCGTTTTATTAAGTAAGTGTTAAGAATTGGTTAAAACATGGTACTTTGTAATGCATAATACGATAAAATAAATTACTTTTACATCAGAATTTAAATCATCAATAATCAATTAATAAACAATCAATCATTATGAAAAAATCAGTTATTTATTTAGGACTAGCCTTAGTAACATTTGGAAATGTAGCAATGGCTTCAAATGGAAATTCAATTGTTAAAAACACACTTGAGTTAAGAGATTATGCAGCTAATCCATTAAATGTTGCAATTAGCAAAGGAGATTTAGAAACGGTTAAAAAATTCATTGAATACGGTGCAGATGTTAATCTAGTTTCTGAAGATTTAACTCCATTAATGATCGCCGCACTTTATAATAAACATGAAATTATTAAAGTTTTATTGGCTAATGGAGCAAATCCTAAAGCTAAAAATGAGAAAGGTTATACTGCATTGAAATATGCACAAGGATCAAATGCTTCAGAGTCTATTGTGCTTTTGAAAGATTTGAAATAACAGTTTGAAAGTTTTGAGTTAGTAAAATGACCTTTCTGAGCAAAAGGTCATTTTTTTGTTTTAAAGTGAAATCTTTTCAAATAAAAAAAGCATCATTACGAAAATGATGCTTCTTTCTTTTTAAATCCCAACAAATTGATTTAAAACTAATTTTTTTTGATTATTTACTCTATTGGCACATGTTTCTTTCTGTTGAATATCCAGAATAAAATAGGGAATACCAATAAGGTTAGAACAGTTGCTGTCATTAAACCTCCAATGATAACAATAGCAAGCGGTTTCTGCGATTCTGAACCAATTCCTGTTGAAATTGCAGCTGGCAATAATCCAATTGAAGCCATTAATGCTGTCATAACTACGGCTCTTGTTCTGGCTTTAACTCCTATAAAAATGGATTCTTCGAGCGAGAATTTGGCTTTCAGATTATGATGGAATTCAGAAATTAAGATAACTCCATTTTGAATACAAATTCCTAAAAGCGCTATAAATCCAACACCAGCAGAAATTCCGAAATTCATTCCTGTAATGTGAAGCGCTATGATTCCTCCAATGATGGCAAACGGAACATTGGCTAAAACAAGAAGAGAATCTTTAAAGTTTCCGAACAAAATAAATAACAGTACAAAAATTCCAATTAAACTTATTGGCACAACTTGAGCCAAACGTGCACTTGCTCGAACCTGATTTTCAAATTCTCCAGTCCAACCTGTTGTATAACCTGCAGGAAGTTTTAACTGATTTACTTTTGATTGTGCTTCGGCAATTGTACTTCCTAAATCTCGATCACGCACAGAGAATTTAACTCCAATAAAACGTTTGGTATTATCTCTATAAATAAATGCTGGTCCTGTTATGCTTTTAATATCACAGATTTCTTTAAACGGAATTTTGGCACCGCTTATTGTTGGAACTTTTAGCTCTTCCAGATCTTTTTCATCTTTTCGATATTCTTTAGAAAAACGAACTCGCACATCAAATCTTTTTTCATCTTCATATTTATGAGTAGCTGTTTTTCCTCCAAAAGCTAATTCTAAAACCGCTTGAGCATCGCTTAAAGTTACTCCATAAGCCGCCATTTTTTCTCGATCCAGAATAACACTTATTTCAGGCTGACCAACATTTCTTAAAATACCAGCATCTTTAATACCCGGAATATTTTTAATCTGAGCCAAAACTTCATTAGCCAATTGATCTAATTTATTCAAATCATCGCCATAAATTTTAACTGCATTTGAAGCTTTAAATCCAGCCACAGATTCGGCAACGTTATCAATTACGGGCTGAGAGTAATTATAAGTAATTCCTTGATGAACTTTTAATTTATTGTCCATTTCATTAATAAGATCATCCATAGAAATATTACGTTTCCATTCCTTTTTTGGAAGTAAATCAACTTGCAGCTGAATAAAACCAAAACCATTTGGATCTGTTCCGTCATTGCTTCGGCCAGTTTGAGATAGAACTTTTTTAACCTCTGGGAAACTTTCTAAGTCTTTTCTAATTATTGCTGCAGTTTTAACGCTTTCAGGAAGAGAAGTACTCATTGGCAGCTCGGCAGTAACCCATAATGCACCTTCATTTAGCTGAGGCAAAAATTCTGTTCCTAAGAAACCTGCTGAAAAGAAAACCCCAGCTAATAATGCAATTGAAGCAATTAGAGTTTGTACTTTATGTTTGAATGTCCATTTAAATCCTTTGCTTACAATTCTATCCCAAAAATTAACAAACGGATTATGTTTTTCTTTTACATTTTTATTTAGCAAAATATGTGAAAGAACCGGCACCAAAGTCAAAGTAAATATAAGTGCTCCCAATAATGCAAAACCTAATGTAAAGGCTAGGGGAGAGAACATTTTTCCTTCTACTTTCTGAAAAGAGAAAATAGGAAGTAAAGCTGTAATAATGATTAATTTTGAAAAGAAAATGGCTTTACCCATTTCTGTTCCCGTTTTCTTAATTAAGCTTCCTTTTGCAATTTTATTGAATTTTTCCATTCCCAATTGATGCGCTCGATGGTCTAGAACTACAAATAATCCTTCAACCATTACGACGGCTCCATCAATAATAATTCCGAAATCGACAGCACCTAAGCTTAATAAGTTGGCGCTCATTCCCATCATTTTAAGACATAAAAAGGCAAATAATAGAGAAAGCGGAATGACGATAGAAACGGTAAAAGTAGTCCTCCAATCGGCCATAAAAAGGAATACGACACAAGTGACAAGTATAATACCTTCAAATAAGTTATGCATAACTGTTTCCGTCGTGAAATTCATCAGATTATCACGATCGTAAAAAGTTTCAATTTTTATGTCCTTCGGAAGAACATTGTCGTTAAGATCCTTGATTTTAGCTTTTATTAAAGCTAAAGTTTCTTGTGGATTTTCGCCTTTTCGCATTACCACAATACCTTCCACAGCATCGTCATTACTGTCAAGACCAGTTTGCCCCACTCTTGGCATTGAACTTTCGTAAACGGAAGCTACATTTTTTACTAAAATTGGATTTCCTCCAGCATCATCAACAATGATGTTTTCAATATCTGTTATTGATTTTAAAAGTCCAACACCGCGAACTACAAATGCTTGACCATTTTTTTCTATAATATCACCACCAACGTTTAAGTTTCCTGCATCCACGGCATTAAATACTTGAAGCGGTGTAATGTTATATTTTGCTAATTTAATTGGATCAACTCCAACTTCATACGTTTTAGTTTGACCACCAAAAACATTTAAATCAGCAACTCCGGGAACAGAACGCAATTGTTTGTCGATCACCCAGTTTTGGTAAGTCAACAATTCTCGACTGTCTCTGCTGTTACTTTTTACAATATATCTGAAAATTTCTCCTGTTGGACCATAAGGTGGCTGAACGTCTGGTTCGACATCATCTGGAAGCGAAACATTTTTAAGTAAATTATTGACTTGAAAACGAGCAAATGTATCATCAACACCATCATCAAAAATGATTTTAATGACCGATAATCCAAACATCGTAATGCTTCGAACGCTTGTTTTCTTTTGCACGGAGTTCATGGAAATTTCAATTGGAGAAGTTACGAAGCGTTCTACTTCTTCGGCACTTTTCCCATTCCATTGTGTAATGATTATGATTTGCGTATTAGTAACGTCTGGAAAGGCATCAATAGGCATATTTTTGAAAGAAATAAATCCTGCAACAGCCAATATTCCAACCCAAAAGAAGGTGAATGCTTTGTTCTTTAAAGAAAAAGCAATTATATTTTTTATGAATTTGTTCATGTCTTAATTATTTAAAGCACCATAAATAAACAGCTGATTGTTTGTGATTACCTTTTCATTTTCTTTTAAACCACTAGAAACGTAAGTTGTGTCGCCAACAACTCTGTAAACTTCTACTTGTCTCGTTTCTATGTTATTACGGTCTTTAAATACCACAACAAAATTTTTACTTTTGTCAAAAACAATCGCTTTACTAGGTACGGCTATCATAGATTGGTTTTCATTAAAAGATAATTTGATATTCGCATTCATATCAGGCTTTAGCATGTAATCAGGATTGCTCAATTTGATTCTTGCTTGCATTGCTTTTGTTTCAGGATCAATTACATTGTAGATTTTATCTACTTTTCCGTTAAAAGTTTTATCAGGATAGCTTAGAGTAGTAACAGCTGCTGCAGTTCCTAGTTTTACTTTATTAATGTCTATTTCATTAATGTTAGCCATTGCCCAAACTTCGCTGATTTCTGCAATATCAAAGATGTTTTCAGAACGGTCATTACGCAATAACATATCTTGATTGATGCTTTTTTGGATAATAAAACCGCTAATTGGAGCCGTTACTTCGTAAATAGATCCTGCTTTGATATTGTAAATTTTATACGTTTCTTGAATTTTGCTTAATTGCGACTGGGCTTTGTTCACCTCAGATTTTGCTTGAAGAACATCACTTTCAGAATTCAATTTGCCATCAAATAATTCCTGAGCTACTTTCAGATTATTTTTCGCTACAAGCAAATCACTTTTAGCATCTATAGATTGTTTTTCAAAATCGGCTACATCAGTACTTTTTATTGTCGCCAGAACTTGTCCTTTTTTTACATAATCGCCAAGTTCAACATTGACTTTCATCACATTTCCACCAACTAACGGATAAACGTCGATCATTTTATTGTTGTCAGCAGTAATTTTTCCGTAAAAACTAAGCTCGTTTTTTAGCGGTTGCATTTCTGCATTTGCTGTTGTAGTGGTTTTTAGCATATCGTTGCTTAAAACAAAAGAAGTATTTGTTTCAGGATTTTCAACTTCTTTTTTGCAGCTCGTGAGAGATAAACTTACAATTGCGATTCCTAAGAATAATATATGTTTCATTTCTATAATTTTTTTTAAAATAAATCTTTGTTGATGGTACTGTTTAGTTCTTCGCCTGCGATCACCACTTTTTTCTTCAATTCATTTAATTGAATGATTGCTTGATTGTAGCTTTCCATAAAATCGGTAAATTCTAAAAGGCTTACATTTCGTTTTTGGAAATTGGTCAGCATTCCGTTGTAAACAGCTTCAAAATCTGAATTTACAGTTGGTTTGATTACAGAATAATTTTGTCTGGATTCATCCCATTTTGTCCATGCAGAAGTAATTTCGGTTTGAAGCTGCAATTCAAAATTTTGTTTTTCAACTTTTGATTGTTCCAAGATAGTTTGTGCATATTTAATATTCCCTTTATTTTTATTCCAAAGTGGCAGCGGAATCGCAACATTGACGTTTGCTTCTCTATTAAAAGCACCGCTTCGCTGATCGTAATTTGCTCCTACAGTAATGTCGGGGATAGATAGTGATTTTTGAAGTTTTACATTCAGTTCATTAGCGTCAATTTCTTTTTGTTTAGCTAAATAATCTGGTCGGTTGGCAATGGCTTGTTCTTCAAAGCTTTTTAGATCAAAATCTATTACTTTCAAATATTTATTAGAATCATCTGCGCTAACAACAGGAACTACATTTTCTGTTTCATTTAGAAGAAGTTTTAAATTGGCTTGTTCGTCAATATTATCATTAATTACTTCTAAACGTTCATTTTTGAAATTAAGATACAGGGACTGTAAACGCACAACATCTTTTAGCGGAATGTTTCCTTTTTGTGCCTGAATAGAATAAGAATTAATCAGGTTTTCGATATGAGCCAATTGCTTATCGGTATTTTCAAGGTTTTTGGTATTGTAGTAAACAGTAAAAAAACTTTTTCGTAATTGAAATTTTAAGGTGCGCAATAAGTCATTAAATTGAAGTTCTGCCAATTGTGCATTAGATTGAGCCAATTTAACTTCATTGCGTTTTTTACCGCCAAGATAAATAAGCTGCTCAATGCCAAAGACTTTCTGACCTTCTTTACCAATATCAAAAAACTTATCCCTTTCTGGGTTGTACGCATTTAATTCGGCACTTATTACCGGATTATCCCAAATACGAGCTTGGATGGTTAAGGCTTTTGAAGCATCGATGTTATATTGCGATGCCAGTAAAAATAAATTCTTTTTTAAGAATTGGCTTTCACAGTCTTGAAGAGTAACTGTTTTTTGTGCTATTGCAGTCTGACTTAAAACTGCAAACAACAGCAATGCGAATAACTTTTTCATTGTATTAATTTAGGATTATACAAATATGCTATCAACAGGCTTTAGGGGAGCTTAAAATCTACCTTAAAAATAGCTTAAAAAAGTTTATAAATCGAAAAACAATTGAAATAAATTCGTGTTAATACTTGGAATTGAGTAGGTTATGTTTGCTCGGTGAACTATCAAAATACGATTAACAATTCTTAAACCAAGTCCAAAACCTGAAGTTTTTTTTGAGTTTTGCCCACGCATAAAAGGTTCAAAAAGATTTTTTTGTTCCTCTTCGCTTAGCGTATTTCCTGTATTTGAAACAGAAATTATAAGATGGTAATGATCAGTGCTTATTTTTACTTTTGCCTGCTTATTGTCTGAATAAATGTAGGCATTCTTTAATATGTTGGTTAAAGCAATTTCTAAAAGATTTTTATTTCCTTTTATTTCTAATGCAGTATCCAAATCGTCGCTTTCTTCCATTTCAAAAAGAATAACAAAATCTGGAAATGTTTTGTTGATTTTTTCGATAGAAGAAAATAAGATTTCATCCAAACGCTGAATTTCGTTGTTCTCTGTGTTTCTATTGTCAACTTTTGAAAGAATGAGCAGCGAATTAATTAGCTCGCCTAAATGATTGACATCAGCTAAAATGTTTCTTAAGAAAGAGCTGTTTTTCGGTTTTATATCTGGATCTGCAATAGCATTTTCAATCTGAGAAGTCATTCTAGAAAGTGGAGTCCTTAATTCATGTGAGGCATGAGCAGTAAATTCTTTCTGTTTTTGATACGAAAGCTCAATTCGATCCATCATAAAATTAAACTCATCCGCAAGCAAATCAACTTCATTTTTGGTGCTGTTGGATGCAATTCTGGCGTCGAGATTATTTTCGTTAATGTTTTTTATTTTCTGATGAAAAGCATTCAAAGGATTCATTGCTTTTCTTACAGCGAAAGAAGTTATAACCCAGCATAAACAAGTAAAAAAGATGTAAGATATAATTAAAGTATAGCGCAGAAAAAGCAATTTCTTTTTGCCATAATCATCAGTTGCTGATATTAAAGCATAAAAATCTTTGTCGTTTGTATCATAAAAAACGCCGTATACTTCATAATCTCCCTGTTGTTTAAAAAAGGTTTTGTTCTTTTTTAAATATTTCAAATCATCAACAGACCAATTGATTTTTGCATCATCGATACTGCTGTAAATTAGTTTGTAATTAGAATCGAAAACTAAAGTTTTTTCGTCATACAATTTGTTAATAGAATTTTGATCTATTATTTTTAAAAGTTGATTGTCGACTTGTTTGACATTCACTAACAATTTAATGTTCGACAAAGCCTTAACTTCTAATCGATCGCGAAATTCTTCTTTTCGGTAATTAGAATACAAAATGAATATCACTGTTGAAGCCAGCCCAAAAAGGATGGTAAACAGTAAACTGACTAAAAGTGATATCCGATTTTTTAATGTCATTCTTGATCGCTTAGATAATAGCCGTAGCCCACTTTGGTACGAATAAGTTTTATTTCATGATCCTTATCGATTTTTTTTCTCAAAAAGTTAATATAAACTTCAATCGTATTCTGATTGGTTTCTATATGATAATCCCAAAGTTTTTCTGCAATAAACTGTTTCGAAAGCACTTTTCCTTTGGCATGAGCCAAAATTAAAATGAGTTTAAACTCTTTTGGAGTAAGTTTTATTTCTTCACCAGATCTAAAAACTTTCATGTCTTCTTCAAGAATTTCTAAATCATTTATCACAATTTTGCTTTCCACCTGTTGCGGAACTTCCTTTCGTCTTAAAAGAGATTGTACTCTTGCAAATAATTCATCAAAATGAAATGGCTTCACCAAATAATCATCCGCACCATTATCGAAAGAAGATAATTTGTCTTCAATTTCGCTAAAAGCAGTCAGCATTATAATAGGTGTTTTATTGTCAATTTTACGAATGTCTTTGCAAACCTCTATTCCATTTGTTCCAGGAACATTAATATCGAGAACAATCAAATCATATTCGTATGGAAAATACTTTTTTAGCAATAAAGAACCATCATAATAAGGAATACACTCGAACTTCTTTGAGGTAAAGAATGCTGAGATTTCTTTAGATAAAGTAAAATCGTCTTCGAGCAGTAATATTTTCATTGTTGGAGAAATTTATAAAATTCGGCCATTTCAAGAAACAGCCGAATTTGGTGGGATATTATTTTTAATTGAAATAAGAGAACGTCTCATTGTTCTCAATTTTCAGTAATGACTCATAAATCAATTGAATCACATTTTCAACATCATCTCTATGAACCATTTCTACAGTGGTATGCATGTAGCGTAGTGGAAGGGAAATCAACGCTGAAGGAACACCACCATTACTATAAGCAAAAGCATCGGTATCTGTTCCTGTTGCACGTGAAGTGGCATGCCTCTGAAACGGAATTTTATTTTCCGTAGCAGTATCTACAATCAAATCTCGCAATTTATTCTGAATAGCTGGCGAATAACCAATAACAGGGCCTTTACCCATTTTAAGGTCACCTTCTACTTTTTTGTCAATCATTGGAGTAGTGGTATCGTGGCAAACATCAGTAACAATTGCAACATTTGGTTTTATTCTGTGCGCAATCATTTCAGCTCCGCGAAGGCCAATTTCCTCTTGAACAGAGTTCACGATATATAAACCAAAAGGAAGTTTTTGATTGTTTTCCTTTAATAATCGAGCTACTTCAGCAATCATAAAACCGCCCATTCTATTGTCAATAGCGCGACAAACAAATTTATTTTCGTTTAAAATCATAAATTCGTCAGGATAAGTAATCACGCATCCAACATGAACTCCCAAAGCCTCAACTTGCTCTTTGTTCTCGCAACCCAAATCAATAAAAATATTACTCAATTTAGGAATTTCTTCTTTATCACGCAAACGCGTATGAATTGCTGGCCATCCAAAAACACCTTTAACAATTCCGTTTTTAGTATGAATGTTTACTCTTTTAGAAGGAGCAATCTGATGGTCAGAACCACCATTTCTGATAACATATATTAAACCATCTTCCGTAATATAATTTACATACCATGAAATTTCATCAGCATGTCCTTCAATTACAACTTTATAAGGAGCATCAGGATTGATTACTCCAACAGCAGTTCCGTAAGTATCAGTTATAAAAGTATCAACATAAGGTTTTAAATAATCCATCCAAAGTTTCTGGCCTTCACTTTCGTAACCAGTAGGAGAAGCATTATTTAAGTAGCTTTCTAAGAATGCTATAGAAGTATCATTTAAGATAGAATTTGTACTCATAAAAATATTTTTCCGCTAAAATATAAATTTGGTATCAGAGTTGTATATAAATATATAATTTTACACTTAAATTATGATTCAATGAGATTAACCACCTTTTTATTTATACTACTAGTTTGTTTTTCGTCAAAAGCCCAAGTTACTCCAAAAGAGAACGAACAAATGGGATATATATTAACAGAGAGAGATTCTATTTTAGGAGATACTATCCAACTGCCAGAAATAATTATTTCGAAAGGGCAGAAGATGAGTCCAGAAGAAATGAAGCAATTTCAGATTCTTCAAAATAGAGTATATAAAGTATATCCCTATGCTAAACTGGCAGCGGATAGATTAACAGCATTGAATAATGGAATGGCTCGCCTAAAAACAAGCCGTGAAAAGAAGAAGTATTTTAAGATCGTTGAAGATTACTTAAATAACGAATTCGAAGAAAGACTTAAAAAGCTTTCTAGAAAACAAGGGCAAATTTTGGTAAAATTAGTGCATCGTCAAACAGGGATCACAACTTACGAACTCATAAAAACGTTAAAAAGCGGATTCAAAGCCTTCGTGTCTAACACAACCGCCAATTTATTTGACATTAGTTTAAAAGAAGAATACAAGCCATACGATGTTAACGAAGACTATTTAATAGAAACAATTTTGGTTAGAGCTTTTGAATCTGGACGATTGGTAAGTCAAAAACCAGCAAATCCAGTAAACTACGAAGATCTAGCAGAAAAGTGGCAGCATAAAGCAAAAGAGATAAACAAGAAATAATTCTACATATATATTATAGTATACAAACCCGACAGTTTTCCAAAAGCTGTCGGGTTTGTTTTTTACTTATATAATATAAATATATAGATTGTCTGGCTGAGCGAAGTCGAAGCCTCACGATTTAGTTTTGACACATATAATATATAAGTATGGGTTGTCCGTCTGAGCGCAGCGCAGCCTTTCGAGTTTTGGAATTAGGAGCTTATTCCCGCTATGCGTTGCAATCTTTTCATGGCGAACCCCGCCATAAAAAGGATTTCCGCTCCTATCGGGGCTAGGGGGAGCGGTCTTCGGAAGAGGATTTTCGGAGGAAATAAAATTTCGAAAGCATAGAAATGGCTAAAAAGGCGCATAAAACCTGAAAATCCGGCAAAAACCAAGATCGAAACTCGCCGGAAAATGCCAAAACCGCACCCGAACCCAGAAAAACCCTACGCAGGACCAAAAAAAGATGAAATGTAAAGCGGGAGTTGTCAGCGAGTTAAGAAAAAGAGTGGAAAAACATTGAAAAAAGGGGTAAAAAAGGCTTGTATAAGTGGAAAGATGTGCTACTTTTGCACCCGCAACAGCGAAAGACGTTCACTGAAATACTGGCAAGAAGATTTAAACCGGGTTGAAAATTTATTTTCAAAAAAGGTTAAAAAAAGCTTGTGAGATTCGGAAATGCTTTTTACATTTGCACCCCGCAAAACGCGTAAAGTTCCTTGAGAGATTGGTAAGAAAAATGAGAGAATGGAAACGAAAAAAAGTTTCAAAATTTTTTCAAATTTTTCTTGCGAGAAACAAAAAGAATTTTTAGTTTTGCATCCGCTTTGAGATACAGGCGAAAAGACAGAAATACACGTTCGTAGACATATTGAATTGACAGCCGTTCCGATGAAAATCGGAACAAAAGAAATAAGAGCAGTAGAATCGGAAGATTTTAAAAGAACCTGAATAAGGCATCGAGATATAATATTAAAATATACGATGAAGAGTTTGATCCTGGCTCAGGATGAACGCTAGCGGCAGGCTTAACACATGCAAGTCGAGGGGTATATGTCTTCGGATGTAGAGACCGGCGCACGGGTGCGTAACGCGTATGCAATCTGCCTTTCACAGAGGGATAGCCCAGAGAAATTTGGATTAATACCTCATAGCATTATAGGATGGCATCATTTTATAATTAAAGTCACAACGGTGAAAGATGAGCATGCGTCCCATTAGCTAGTTGGTAAGGTAACGGCTTACCAAGGCTACGATGGGTAGGGGTCCTGAGAGGGAGATCCCCCACACTGGTACTGAGACACGGACCAGACTCCTACGGGAGGCAGCAGTGAGGAATATTGGTCAATGGGCGCAAGCCTGAACCAGCCATGCCGCGTGCAGGATGACGGTCCTATGGATTGTAAACTGCTTTTGCACAGGAAGAAACACTTGCTCGTGAGCAAGCTTGACGGTACTGTGAGAATAAGGATCGGCTAACTCCGTGCCAGCAGCCGCGGTAATACGGAGGATCCAAGCGTTATCCGGAATCATTGGGTTTAAAGGGTCCGTAGGCGGTCTTGTAAGTCAGTGGTGAAAGCCCATCGCTCAACGGTGGAACGGCCATTGATACTGCAGGACTTGAATTATTGGGAAGTAACTAGAATATGTAGTGTAGCGGTGAAATGCTTAGAGATTACATGGAATACCAATTGCGAAGGCAGGTTACTACCAATTGATTGACGCTGATGGACGAAAGCGTGGGTAGCGAACAGGATTAGATACCCTGGTAGTCCACGCCGTAAACGATGGATACTAGCTGTTGGGCGCAAGTTCAGTGGCTAAGCGAAAGTGATAAGTATCCCACCTGGGGAGTACGTTCGCAAGAATGAAACTCAAAGGAATTGACGGGGGCCCGCACAAGCGGTGGAGCATGTGGTTTAATTCGATGATACGCGAGGAACCTTACCAAGGCTTAAATGTAGATTGACCGGTTTGGAAACAGACCTTTCGCAAGACAATTTACAAGGTGCTGCATGGTTGTCGTCAGCTCGTGCCGTGAGGTGTCAGGTTAAGTCCTATAACGAGCGCAACCCCTGTTGTTAGTTGCCAGCGAGTCAAGTCGGGAACTCTAACAAGACTGCCAGTGCAAACTGTGAGGAAGGTGGGGATGACGTCAAATCATCACGGCCCTTACGCCTTGGGCTACACACGTGCTACAATGGCCGGTACAGAGAGCAGCCACTGGGCGACCAGGAGCGAATCTACAAAGCCGGTCACAGTTCGGATCGGAGTCTGCAACTCGACTCCGTGAAGCTGGAATCGCTAGTAATCGGATATCAGCCATGATCCGGTGAATACGTTCCCGGGCCTTGTACACACCGCCCGTCAAGCCATGGAAGCTGGGGGTGCCTGAAGTCGGTGACCGCAAGGAGCTGCCTAGGGTAAAACTGGTAACTAGGGCTAAGTCGTAACAAGGTAGCCGTACCGGAAGGTGCGGCTGGAACACCTCCTTTCTAGAGCCCGAGTGTTAGCGCAAGCACGCTTGGGAAATAAGATGCCCGATAGGGTTTTTGGATCTTTAAAATTGTATTGCTCTTGCTGTTAATTTAAAAAAAATGAAAAATTAAGAAAAACAGAGTCTCGTAGCTCAGCTGGTTAGAGTACTACACTGATAATGTAGGGGTCGGCAGTTCGAGTCTGCCCGGGACTACTATTTGACTTAAAAAAAGGAAATTTTAGAAGTTGAGCGTTTATGAGCATTCATAACTCATAATTCATAACTCATCATTTAAAAATGGGGGATTAGCTCAGCTGGCTAGAGCGCCTGCCTTGCACGCAGGAGGTCAACGGTTCGACTCCGTTATTCTCCACCAAGGGCTATAAGCTGTAAGCTGTATGCCGTAAGCTGAGAAAGCTTAAAGCGTATTGCTTAAAGCCTAAAGCGAAATAAAGTTCATTGACATATTGGGATAAGAAAATAATAAGAAAGTAGAAAGCGTTTTTTGCAATTTATTGCAAAAAACAAAAAAAAACGGTCTTGTTTTAATTTACAAGACTGGTGCAATAAGCAAAATAAGGGCGCATGGGGAATGCCTAGGCTCTCAGAGGCGATGAAAGGCGTGATAAGCTGCGAAAAGCTGCGGGGACGGGCACACACCGACTGATCCGCAGATACCTGAATGGGGCAACCCGCTATGTTGAAGACATAGCACACCGATAGGTGGGCAAACCCGCTGAACTGAAACATCTAAGTAGGCGGAGGAGAAGAAAACAAAAGTGATTCCGTAAGTAGTGGCGAGCGAACGCGGATTAGCCCAAACCAGTGCTGTTACGGCAGTGCTGGGGTTGTAGGACCGCGACATTTCATGCGCAAGGAACCGGAAGTTGCTGGAAAGTGACGCCATAGAGGGTGATAGCCCCGTATGGGCAACAAGCGTAATGGATAGCGGTATCCTGAGTAGGGCGGGGCACGTGAAACCCTGTCTGAATTTGGCGGGACCATCCGCTAAGGCTAAATACTCCTGAGAGACCGATAGTGAACCAGTACCGTGAGGGAAAGGTGAAAAGAACCGTGAATAACGGAGTGAAATAGATCCTGAAACCATGCGCTTACAAGCGGTCGGAGCCCTTTCGTGGGGTGACGGCGTGCCTTTTGCATAATGAGCCTACGAGTTAACGCTGCTGGCAAGGATAAGTGGTTAAGCCACGGATCCGCAGCGAAAGCGAGTCTGAATAGGGCGCTTTAGTCAGTAGTGTTAGACGCGAAACCGTGTGATCTACCCATGGGCAGGATGAAGCGCTGGTAACACAGTGTGGAGGTCCGAACCGGTTGACGTTGAAAAGTCTTCGGATGACCTGTGGGTAGGGGTGAAAGGCCAATCAAACTCGGAAATAGCTCGTACTCCCCGAAATGCATTTAGGTGCAGCGCTGATAATAGTTATATAGAGGTAGAGCTACTGATTGGATGCGGGGGCTTCACCGCCTACCAATTCCTGACAAACTCCGAATGCTATATAATGTTTTACAGCAGTGAGGGCTTGGGTGCTAAGGTCCAAGTCCGAGAGGGAAAGAACCCAGACCATCAGCTAAGGTCCCCAAATATATGCTAAGTTGAAAGAACGAGGTTTGTCTGCCCAGACAGCTAGGATGTTGGCTTGGAAGCAGCCATTCATTTAAAGAGTGCGTAACAGCTCACTAGTCGAGCGGACGAGCATGGATAATAATCGGGCATAAGCATATTACCGAAGCTATGGATTTTGCAGTAATGCAAAGTGGTAGGGGAGCATTCTGACAGGGCTGAAGGTGTGCCGTAAGGCATGCTGGACCGGTCAGAAAAGAAAATGTAGGCATAAGTAACGATAATGCGGGCGAGAAACCCGCACACCGAAAAACTAAGGTTTCCACAGCTATGCTAATCAGCTGTGGGTTAGTCTGGTCCTAAGGCGAACCCGAAAGGGACAGTCGATGGCCAACGGGTTAATATTCCCGTACTGCCAATTGCTGTGATGGGGTGACGGAGTGATGAAAGCGCCGCGAACTGACGGAATAGTTCGTTGAAGTACCTACCTATAAGAGATGCAGGCAAATCCACATCTTTTGGGGAAATACGATAGTACTCGGAGTCTTCGGACAAAGAGATAGTGCGCCTAAGGGCTTCCAAGAAAAACCTCTAAACTTCAGGCAATTGGCACCAGTACCGTAAACCGACACAGGTAGTTGAGGAGAGAATCCTAAGGTGCTCGAGAGATTCATGGCTAAGGAATTAGGCAAAATAGACCTGTAACTTCGGGAGAAAGGTCGCCCCCAGCAATGGGGGCCGCAGTGAAGAGGTCCAGGCGACTGTTTATCAAAAACACAGGGCTCTGCAAAATCGCAAGATGAAGTATAGGGCCTGACACCTGCCCGGTGCTGGAAGGTTAAGAGGAGATGTTATCTTCGGAGAAGCATTGAATTGAAGCCCCAGTAAACGGCGGCCGTAACTATAACGGTCCTAAGGTAGCGAAATTCCTTGTCGGGTAAGTTCCGACCTGCACGAATGGTGTAACGATCTGGACACTGTCTCAGCCATGAGCTCGGTGAAATTGTAGTAACGGTGAAGATGCCGTTTACCCGCAGTGGGACGAAAAGACCCTGTGCACCTTTACTATAGCTTAGTATTGACCTTGGATAAATGATGTGTAGGATAGGTTGGAGACTATGAAGCGGCGTCGCCAGGCGTTGTGGAGTCATTGTTGAAATACAACCCTTTGTTTATCTGAGGCCTAACTCTTCGATGAAGAGGACAGTGCTTGGTGGGTAGTTTGACTGGGGTGGTCGCCTCCAAAAGAGTAACGGAGGCTTCTAAAGGTTCCCTCAGTACGCTTGGTAACCGTGCGTAGAGTGCAATGGCATAAGGGAGCTTGACTGAGAGACATACAGGTCGATCAGGTACGAAAGTAGAGCATAGTGATCCGGTGGTTCCGCATGGAAGGGCCATCGCTCAAAGGATAAAAGGTACGCCGGGGATAACAGGCTGATCTCCCCCAAGAGCTCATATCGACGGGGGGGTTTGGCACCTCGATGTCGGCTCGTCACATCCTGGGGCTGGAGAAGGTCCCAAGGGTTGGGCTGTTCGCCCATTAAAGTGGCACGCGAGCTGGGTTCAGAACGTCGTGAGACAGTTCGGTCTCTATCTACTGCGGGCGTTAGAAATTTGAGTGGATCTGATTCTAGTACGAGAGGACCGAATTGGACTAACCTCTAGTGTATCTGTTGTCCCGCCAGGGGCACCGCAGAGTAGCTACGTTGGGAAGGGATAAGCGCTGAAAGCATATAAGCGCGAAACCCACCACAAGATGAGATTTCTTTTAAGGATCGTGGAAGATGACCACGTTGATAGGCTATAGATGTAAAGGCAGTAATGTCATAGTCGAGTAGTACTAATAATCCGTAAGCTTATGCACACCCTTTTCCCCCGATGCAGATCGGGGGAGGAAACTTTCTAAACGATAAAAACTTTTCTTTATCCCAGTATGTTAAAATATTTGCTCGACGCAAGAGCAGTCTTTCAGTCGAAAGATTAAAGTCAAAAGCCGAAAGGCTTTGCAGCTTTATGACCTTTGGCTTTGGACTAAAAACCTTAAGGTGGTTATTGCGGCGGGGCTCACCTCTTCCCATCCCGAACAGAGAAGTTAAGCCCGCCTGCGCAGATGGTACTGCAGTTATGTGGGAGAGTATGTCGTCGCCTTTCTTTGGAAAACATTTTTTTAATGTTTTTTTATTCAAATTTTTACTTATAGAAATATAAGTAATAAGGTACCTTAGCTCAGATGGTAGAGCAATGGACTGAAAATCCATGTGTCCCTGGTTCGATCCCTGGAGGTACCACATAATGCTCGGATGGTGAAATTGGTAGACACGCTGGACTTAAAATCCAGTGAACAGCAATGTTCGTGCGGGTTCAAGTCCCGCTCTGAGTACTAAAACTTCAATTGGCTTTTGTTAATTGGAGTTTTTTTTTGCATAAAATTGAGTGATTCTATTAAATTTTATATTTTTACTTTAATAATATTCAGAATTATGCAAAATGTTTTTATTAAAAAAGATTGTGATCAACTTATAGATAGAATTAATCAGTTAAAGTTTGACTCTCAGCCACTTTGGGGTAAAATGTCTGTTGATCACATGTTGGCTCACTGCAATGTGACATATGAAATGGTGTATGATGATATTCATAAAAAGCCAAACGCTTTTATGAGATTCATTTTGAAATGGTTTGTAAAGAATAAAGTTGTAGACGAATCTCCTTATCCTAAAAATATAAGAACGGCTCCACAATTTATTATCAATGGAGGACGTAATTTTGAACTTGAAAAAGAAAGACTTATATCGTATATCAATAAAACTTTAGAATTAGGAGAGAATAATTTTGAAGGTAAAGAATCGCCTTCTTTTGGAAAATTGTCTTCTAAAGAATGGAATAATATGTTTGCCAAACATTTAGATCATCACTTTTCTCAATTTGGTGTTTAAAAAAAATATAACTATGAGAATTTATACTATTATATTTTTTCTTCTTTTAGGATTATCTTCTAATGCTCAAAAACAAGAAGTGCAAAAATGTATTGAATTGTTTTTTGAAGGATTTCATCAACGAGATTCTGCAAAGATCAAATTAGTTTGTTCAGATAAAATGATATTGCAATCTATTATCAAAAATACTGTCAAAGGGAATAAATTATCTGATGAAAGTGCAAAAGAATTTTATAAATCTATTGCAACAATTCCTTCAAATATAAAATTTCAAGAAAAAATATTGAATTATAATATTCAAATTGATGGAACAATGGCTCATGTTTGGGCACCGTATGAATTTTATTTGAATGACAAATTCAGTCACTCGGGTGTAAATACTTTTACGTTATTTAAAGAAAAAGATTCGTGGAAAATTATTTATATAATTGATACGCGAAGAAAATAATTAGTTTTTTAGGATTTCAGTATTGTAGTACAAACAAATGTCATTTAAAAGACATTCTGGACATTTTGGTTTTGGTCTGCAAATTTCACGGCCTAAAAATGAAATTGCCATTCCTATTTCAGACCAAATATTTTTTGGCAAAGCTTGCATCAAATCTTTCTCTACTTTATTTCCGTCCTTAGATTCTTTAATTATTCCAATTCTGGGAGCAACTCTTATTACATGTAAATCTGCAATAATTCCTTCTGCTGGTTTCCCAGTTTCTCTTAAAATTACGTTTGCAGATTTTCTTCCTATCCCTTTTAATGTTGTTAATTGATTCATTGTTAAAGGAATATCATTGTCTTCTTTTATGCTCTTTGCAATATCCAAAAGCCATTGCGCTTTAGTTCCATGATTTCTAACTTTAGCTACATATGGCAAAAAAGTTTCTAAATCGGTTTTTGATAAACTTTTTAATGTGGGAAATTTTTCAAATAAAACGGGTGCAATCGAATTAATATTAGCATCAGAATCCTGAGCAGATAAAACAACCATAACCAATAATTGATATGGATTTTGATAATCTAAAGGATGTTTTTTGTTTTTATACTTTTTTAAAAGGGGTTTTAATTTAGTTTCCCAATCTGATGTTTCTCCAAATAAATCCATATTCTTTGTTGTTGATAGTGAGTTGCTTATCTATAAAGTTAATTGATTTTAATGAACTCTAGAATTTTTTTGATAACATTTTGATTTCCAAGTATTTTTCGATGACCTAATCCTTCAGTTAAAAATAAAGTTCCATTTTCAAGATTTTCATTAATGTGTATTCCAGCTTTAACAGAAACTTCAGGATCATCTTTGTCATGTATTACTAAAACGGGAATTTTTATTTTTTGTGCAGCTTTATAAGCTGAGAAATCATCCATTTTAAGTTGATATTTATTTTCAAAAGTATCTCTTAAATGATCACTAATTTCCTTTTTTAAACCTAACTTAAAAGTAAATTCGTCTAAGATATCCTGAACGATATCACCACTCCCGATAATTATAGCTTTTTCTACTTTAAGTCCATCTTTAATCGCATTTAGAACTGACATTCCGCCTAAAGAATGTCCGATTGCAATTTCAAAAGGCCCAAATTGTTTTTCTATTTCTAAAATAGAAGCTATAAATTCAGACATTATTGTTGTTTTACCTTTTGACTTTCCGTGTGCAGGCGCATCAAAACTCACAGTCGAATAGCCTTTTGCCAAAAGTTCATGGGCAATTTTAAATAGTTGAGTTCCTCTTCCAGACCAGCCATGTACCAATAAAACTTTGCGTTGGCTTTGTCCATAAGTATAGGTAACTACACTTTTGTCAACCGCAGGAACATGAATTAGTTTTTGAATACTTTTAGTATCCATTTCTAACTCTCGTTTAGGAACTTTATGTTTTATAGGTGTAGTAAAAATCTTTGCAGCAAATTTTGTAACTAATTTTGTTGACATAAATGCGCAAATCTTCGCAGATATTATAATAATCTTAGGAATTTTTAATGATTTAGTAGGATTAATTGCCTTTTTTGCCATTTCAATAAAACTTATTTAAGTGAAGGTTTTTGGTCGTTTTTTTGCTAAATTTAAAAAACATAAAAGTAGTACATATATGATTGCTTCTTATGTCTAATCATAAATTAATTTCTGAAATGGAAATATTTCATATTAGTGCAGAATGTTATCCTGTTGCAAAGGTGGGTGGCTTGGGTGATGTAGTTGGTGCGTTACCTAAATATCAACAATCTGCGGGTCATGATGTTAGAGTTGTAATTCCTTGCTATGACACTAAGTTCAGAAAAGAAAATAATTTCGAATGTGTTCATTGGGGAATAGTTAAGTTAGGAGATTTTAATTTTCCGTTTAGCGTTCTAAAAGAAATAACTAATAAGTTAGGTTTTGAATTATACCTAATAGAAATTAATGAATTATTTAATCGACCAAATGTTTACGGTTATGAAGATGATATCGAAAGATTTTTGTCTTTTCAAATTGCTGCCCTTGATTGGATTTTAGCACGAAATAATACTCCAGATATTATTAATTGCCATGATCATCACACAGGAGTTATTCCATTTTTACTTCAATTTGCTTATAAATATGAAAATTTGCAGCATGTTAAAACAGTTATAACAATACATAATGGATTGTACCAAGGTTGGTTTGGTTTTGATAAATTGTATTACTTGCCTGAATTTGATTTAAAGCATGTTGGATTTTTAGAATGGAGCAATTCTATCAACTCTTTGGCTGTTGGTGTTAAATGTGCCAATGCAGTAACGACAGTTTCTCCAAGTTATTTAAATGAAATTAATATTTCAGCAAATGGTTTGGAATCTTTATTTAATTCTGTGAGAAATAAATCTAAAGGAATTTTAAACGGAATTGATATTGAAGTCTGGAATCCGATGAAAGATCAGATGATTGCAGAAAATTATTCGATTGAAGATTTTGAAATTGGAAAAAGAAAGAATAAAGAAAAGCTCTGCGAACAATTTGAATTAGATGCATCAAAACCTTTATTTAGTTTTATTGGAAGATTATTTGAAGAAAAAGGAGGTGACTTGCTTCCACATGCTTCTGCTTTGGCTTTATCTGAAAATTTTGAGGAAATTAATATTCTAATTTTAGGTTCAGGAAATTCAGAAATAGAGTCGCAGTTAACTCAATTGCGAAATGATTATAAAGGAAATTACAATGTTTATATAGGTTATAATGAAGATTTAGCGCATTTGATTTATGCAGGTTCAGATTATATTTTAATGCCTTCTAGGGTCGAACCATGCGGATTAAATCAGATGTATGCGATGCGTTACGGAACAATTCCGATTGTTAGAAAAACAGGAGGATTAAGGGACACGGTTGTTGATTTTGGAGATGAAGGAAATGGCGTTTGCCATGATCAGGCTTCTGTAGCCGACATCTGCTACTCAATAAATCGTGCTGTTGGGTTGTATGAGGACAAAATAAATTTCAAAAAGGTTTTAAAACGAGGAATGTCAGCAGACCATTCCTGGGAAAGAGTTTGCCAAGATTATATCGAAATATACAACTTAATAATTCAGCAAAATGAAGTTTAAAAAGAAAAATGTAGTTGCCATTATTTTAGGAGGTGGACAAGGTTCTCGTTTATTTCCATTGACAGAAACAAGGTCAAAACCTGCAGTCCCTATTGGAGGAAAATATCGTTTGGTCGACATCCCGATTTCTAATTGTATCAATTCCGATATTTTTAAAATATTTGTCTTAACACAATTTAATTCTGCATCTCTAAATGCTCATATTAAAAACACTTTCAATTTCAGTATTTTAAGTCAGTCATTTGTAGATATTTTGGCAGCAGAACAAACTCCAGATAATCCGACTTGGTTTCAAGGAACGGCAGATGCTGTGAGACAATGTATGTCACATTTTTTGAAACATGATTTTGATCACGCTTTAATTCTTTCAGGAGATCAATTGTATCAAATGGATTTTAATGAAATGCTTGAAGCGCATATCGCTGCTGACGCTGAAATTTCTATTGCGACTTTACCAGTAAATGCTAAAGATGCGCCAGAATTTGGAATTTTAAAAACGAATCACGAAAGTGTTATTGAGGCTTTTATTGAAAAACCGCATCCATCGCTGTTGCCTGAATGGGAATCGGAGGTAAGCGAACACATGCAGGAAAAGGGTAAAAAATACTTGGCTTCAATGGGGATTTACATTTTCAATAAATCATTGTTACAGGAGCTAATGGCTGACCCAGAAACAAAAGATTTTGGTAAAGAAATTATTCCGCAAGCGGTTGGAAAACATAAAATATTAAGTTATCAATATGAAGGATATTGGACAGATATCGGAAATATTGAATCATTTTTTGAAGCTAATATTGGCTTAACAGCTGATATTCCTGAGTTTAATTTATTCGATAATGAGAATAAAATTTTTACTAGGCCAAGATTATTGCCTCCATCTAAATTCAGAAATTCTATAATCAATCAATCTTTGATTTCTGAAGGCTGTATTATTAATGCCAAAGAGATTAAAAGCTCTGTAATTGGTATTCGTTCCAGAATTGGCGAAGGAACTATTTTAGAGAATTGCTACGTTATGGGAAATGATTTCTATCAAGATTTGGAAGAATTGAACCATGAAAGCAATATCAATAAAATACACGTAGGTATAGGTGAAAACTGTTTTATCAAAAACACTTTGGTCGATAAAAATGTGCGTATTGGAAACAATGTTCACATAAGTGGAGGAAAGCATTTAGACAATTTTACGAATGAATTGTACAGTATTAAAGACGGAATTGTTGTTGTAAAAAAAGGAGTTACGCTTGCAGACAATTTTAGAATTGAATAAACGCTGAAATAATCAAGATAAAATTCCAAATTCCAAAAATCTAAATCCAATTATTCTCTAAAACAATATGAGTAAAGTAATCCCACATTCTCTTTTTACTGACTTTGACATAGATTTATTCAAAGCTGGAAAACATTTCAGATTATATGAAAAATTAGGTGCTCATTTAGTTGAAGTTGAAGGAGTAAAAGGTGTTTATTTTGCTGTTTGGGCTCCAACGGCTCATTCGGTTTCTGTTGTTGGAGATTTCAATTATTGGACACATGACGAACATGTTTTGAATGTTCGCTGGGATTCTTCTGGTATTTGGGAAGGATTTATTCCTAATATTTCAAAGGGAGCGCTTTATAAATATAAAATTCAATCTAGTATAAATGGTGTAATTACAGAAAAAGCTGATCCGTTTGCACTTTATTGCGAAAAACCACCACATACTGCATCTGTTGTTTGGGATTTAGATTATAATTGGAAAGATGAAAATTGGATGCAAAATCGTCAAGAGTATAATGCTTTAGATAAACCATATTCTGTTTATGAAGTGCATTTAGGATCTTGGAAAAGAGCTGACCATAATCGTTTTTTAACTTATCTTGAACTTGCAGATGATTTAGTAAAATATGTGAAAGAAACAGGTTTTACGCATGTCGAATTTATGCCAATTATGGAATATCCTTATGATCCTTCTTGGGGTTATCAGTTAACAGGATATTTTGCGCCAACTTCTCGTTTTGGTAAACCGCAGGATTTTATGGTTTTGGTAGATAAATTGCATCAGGAAGGAATTGGTGTTATTTTGGATTGGGTTCCATC
Source organism: Flavobacterium sp. B167r (assembly GCF_056824315.1). Lineage (NCBI taxonomy): Bacteria > Pseudomonadati > Bacteroidota > Flavobacteriia > Flavobacteriales > Flavobacteriaceae > Flavobacterium > Flavobacterium sp. B167r. The sequence continues at coordinate 3,902,612 of NZ_CP124859.1, read as the reverse complement.
GCATTTTCCAGATGATGCACATGGATTAGGTTACTTTGATGGTTCGCATTTATATGAACATCCAGATCGCCGAAAAGGCTATCATCCGGATTGGAAAAGTTTGGTTTTTAATTATGGAAGAAATGAAGTTCGTGCCTTTTTAATAAGTAATGCTGTTTTTTGGCTTCAAAATTATCATATCGACGGACTTCGAGTTGATGCTGTAGCTTCGATGTTATACCTTGATTATTCTAGAAAAGATGGTGAATGGGAAGCTAATATTTTTGGCGGAAGAGAAAATCTAGATTCAATAAGTTTTCTTAAAGAATTTAACGAAGTAATCTATTCTAATTTTAATGGAGTTCAAACTATTGCAGAAGAAAGTACTTCTTTTCCGATGGTTTCTAAACCAACTTCTATAGGAGGTTTGGGATTCGGAATGAAATGGATGATGGGCTGGATGCACGACACTTTACAGTATTTTCAAAAAGAAACAGTTTACAGAAAATACCATCAGAACGAATTGACTTTTTCAATGACTTATGCGTTTACTGAAAATTTCATGCTTCCGTTTTCTCATGACGAAGTAGTTTATGGTAAAAAATCTCTTATCTATAAAATGCCGGGCGACGAATGGCAGCGTTTCGCTAATCTGAGATTATTATACGGATATATGTTTACGCATCCTGGAACAAAACTGTTGTTTATGGGAGCTGAATTCGGACAGACAAAGGAATGGAATTTTGAACAAAGTTTAGACTGGCACTTGCTGCAATATGATTTTCATTCTGGTATAAAAAGATTGATTACCGATTTAAATCAGTTGTATAAATCACAGCCAGCTTTATATGAAAAACAATTTAGAGGCGATGGTTTTGAATGGATTAATTATTCGGATCATCAAAATGCTATTTTATCTTACATCAGAAAAGGAAATAATCCAGATGAGAATATCATTGTAGTTTGCAATTTTACTCAAGTCGCTCGTGAAAATTATAGAATTGGTATTCCTAAAAAAGGGAAACTGCAGGAGATTTTTAATAGTGATGCCCAAATTTATGGAGGAAGTGGGGTAGGAAATTCTAAAGCATTAAAAATAGAATCGATATCTTATGACGGAAGAGATTTTTCTACAGAGTTAGTTCTTCCACCTTTGAGTATTACTGTATATGCATTAAATTAAATAAAAATCTTGAAGTAAGATTTTGACATTATATCGTTTCAAAATTATCAAATTGTTTATTTTTTGTTTGGTAATTTAGCACTCATTCAAAAAAAACGTTTTCGTGAATAAACCTTTTATTCATAGAGTGTTAAAGACATTTTTTGTATGTTTGAGTACAAGGAAAATGCTATAAATTAATTCATTTGAGATATGATTACAAACACATCATTAGAATACAAAGGCGATTTATATCCATCAAAAATTGTCTCTTATGAACATGAAGGAGATTCTGTTTTTTTTAATACGGATAACAAAGTAATTTTAAAAGTTACAATTCTTCGCGATAGCTTAATCCGATTTCGCTTTACTACAAAAGGCTATTTTAGCAACGACTTTTCTTATGCCATTGATAAAACACAGCTTCATGGTTATAATTTTTTGGAAGTTACCGAAGAAGATACCTACTTTCAAATCAAAACAAGTAAGGTGAAATGTAAAATCCAGAAGGCAGATCTTCGTCTTGCGGTTTACGATTTAAATGATTTCCTAATTCTTGAAGATGAACTTGGCTTTCATTGGGAAGAAAGCTATGAATATGGAGGAAATATCGTAAAAATGAGCAAATATTCTAAAGACGGAGAATGTTATTATGGACTTGGCGATAAAGCCACTCAAATGAATCTTAAAGGCAAAAGAGTAGAAAATTTTGCCACTGACCAATATGCTTACCAAAAAGATCAGGAGCCTTTATACAAAGTGGTTCCTTTTTATATTGGCCTTCATAACAAACAATCGTACGGTATATTTTTCGATAATACTTTTAGAACATTTTTTGATTTTTGTCAGGAAAGAAGAAACGTAACAAGTTTCTGGGCCGAAGGTGGCGAAATGAATTATTATTTTGTCTACGGTCCTCAAATGCAAGATGTTGTTACGACTTATACCGACTTAACAGGAAAACCAGAATTACCGCCACTTTGGGTTTTAGGATACCATCAATGTAAATGGAGTTATTATCCTGAAAGTAAGGTCAAAGAAATCACATCTAAGTTTAGAGAGCTTCAAATTCCTTGTGATGCTATTTATTTGGATATTGATTATATGGACGGTTTTAGATGTTTTACTTGGAATAAAAATTACTTTCCTGATCCAAAAAGAATGGTTGCTGAACTGGCAGAAGATGGTTTTAAAACTATCGTAATTATTGATCCTGGAATTAAAATTGACAAAGATTACTGGGTTTACAAAGAAGGTTTAGAAAAAGATTATTTCTGTAAAAGAGCCGATGGTCCTTATATGAAAGGAAAAGTATGGCCAGGAGAATGCAACTTTCCAGATTATACAAATCCCGTAGTTAGAGAATGGTGGGCTGGATTATTTAAAGAATTAATTGCAGACATTGGAGTAAAAGGAGTTTGGAATGATATGAATGAACCTGCCGTTATGGAGGTTCCAAATAAAACGTTTCCGATGGATGTTCGCCATATTTATGATGGAAATCCGTGCAGTCATAGAAAAGCTCACAATATCTACGGAACGCAAATGGCAAGAGCTACTTATCATGGGGTAAAACGATTTGCGTATCCAAAACGTCCATTTGTCATTACAAGATCTGCTTATGCTGGTGCTCAGCGTTATACATCGTCTTGGACAGGTGATAATGTGGCAACTTGGGAGCATTTATGGATTGCAAATATTCAGGTTCAGAGGCTTTCTATTTCTGGAATGGGTTTTACAGGTTCAGATATTGGAGGTTTTGCTGAACAGCCAACAGGCGAATTATATGCGCGTTGGATTCAGTTAGGTGTTTTTCATCCGTTTTGTAGAACGCATTCTTCTGGAGATCACGGAAATCAAGAACCCTGGGCTTTTGATGAAGAAGTAATCAATATTACGAGAAAATTTGTGAGTCTTCGTTACCAATTACTGCCTTATTTGTACACCATGTTTTGGCAGTATATTGAAGAAGGAGTTCCGATGTTAAAACCTTTGGTTTACTACGATCAGGATGATACGCAGACCCATTATCGCAACGACGAATTTATCTTTGGAAATCAAATTTTAGTGTGTCCTATACTTGAACCTAACGCTGTAGGTAGACGTATGTATATTCCTAGAGGCGAGTGGTATAACTATTGGACAAATGAATTGTTTATAGGAGGAAAAGAAATCTGGATTGACACAAAATTTGATGAGATTCCGGTGTTTGTGAAAGCAGGCGCTATTATCCCAAAATATCCTGTTCAGCAATATGTGGGAGAATTAGAATTTGATGAATTGACACTTGATGTTTATTATTATAACGGTAAAGAACAGTCGGCTGTTTATGAAGATGCTCAAGACGGTTACGATTATAAAAAAGGGCGATATAGCTATTTATCTCTACGAAATATTGGAAAAGAAAAAGAATTGATTATTCAGCTTCATAAAGAAGGAAAATATATAACTCCATATACTAAATACAAAATCAATCTTATCGGATTGCCTTTTAAAGTTGTGGAAATAGAAATTGACAATGAAAAAATCGAATTTGATAAAATTAGTTTTGAGCAGAATAATTTCTTAATAGTTGATAAAGAGTTCAATGAACTTCATATTGTTGGAGAATAGTTAAATTTTGATATTTTTTTGATCTAATGTGTAAAATATTTTATTTTTTTTAATTGTATTTTTGTTAGAAAATAGCTCGAATTATGAAAAAATATATGTTTTTAGGAATTTTTGGTGCCCTTGTTATGGCTTGCGCAACAAATCCGATTACTGGAAAACAAAACTTGAATTTTGTTTCAAATAGCGAATTGTTTCCAACTTCTTTTCAGCAATACAGTACTTTTTTATCTGAAAACAAAGTTATTACAGGAACAGCAGATGCAAAACTTGTAGAAAATGTTGGTTTTAGAATTAAGGCTGCAGCCGAAAAATATCTGACCTATTTAGGACAAACCCAGTATTTAAAAGATTATCGCTGGGAATATAAATTGGTTGATAATAAAGAAGTTAATGCTTGGTGTTTGCCTGGTGGGAAAATTGTGGTTTATTCAGGAATTTTGCCTATTACACAAAACGAATCTGGTTTAGCAACCGTAATGGGGCACGAGGTTTCTCACGCTCTGGCAAATCACGGAGCGCAAAGAATGTCTGCAGCGCAATTACAGCAAATTGGAGGAGCTGCTTTGGGAGCCGCAACTAGCGGAAAATCTGAAGCCACTCAACAAATTTTTGCTCAAGCTTACGGAGTTGGTTCAGAGGTAGGGGTAATGCTTCCTTTTAGTAGAGGAAATGAAACTGAAGCTGATAAAATTGGTTTAACACTAATGGCTATTGCAGGTTATAATCCAGATGATGCTGTGGCATTTTGGACAAGAATGTCAGCAAAATCAGGTGGAGCAAGTACTCCAGAATTTATGAGTACTCACCCTTCTGATGCATCTAGAATTGCGAATATTAAAGCTTTAATTCCAGAAGCAAGAGCAATCGCACTTAAAGTGGGAACGATAAAATAATGCAGATAATGCAGATAATGCAATAAAAAATATACTTAAAAGCTATTCATTTTTGAATAGCTTTTTTGTTTTGCTGATGTTCATAATTTATTAATGTATGATTTGAAGAATTTCTGTTTGTTTATCATAAAAAATAGATAAATTCGTAGCCTATTTAACAAAATCTTTTCTATGAAAAACCTACAAAAAGGAGATAAGAAGCTTTTAAATGCCTGGGCGTTTTATGATTGGGCAAATTCGGTTTATACCTTGACAATTGCTTCTGCAGTTTTTCCAATTTTTTATGAAGCTTTATTTAGCGACCGTGATCATTATATCGATGTTTTCGGAATGCATCTTAAAAATTCAGCCTTAATTAGTTTTATTACCGCTTTTGCTTTTATGGTGGTTTCATTTCTTTCGCCATTATTATCTGGAATTGCCGATTATGTTGGAAACAAGAAATCATTCATGAAGTTTTTCTGTTACGTAGGGGCTTTATCTTGTATGGGATTATATTGGTTTGACTTAGATAATATTTATGTCGGATTATTGTTTTATTTCCTTGGATTATTAGGTTATTGGGGAAGTTTGGTTTTTTACAACTCGTACCTTCCAGATATTGCATTTGAAGAACAGCAAGACAGAATTAGTGCAAAAGGATATTCATTAGGATATATTGGAAGTGTGATTTTGCTGATTATCAATTTAGCGATGATCATGAAGCCAAAACTTTTTGGAATTTCAGGAACGGATGGCGAAGCTGCAATGAAAGCGATGCGTTATTCTTTCATAATGGTAGGAGTATGGTGGATTTTATTTAGCCAGTACACATATTATTATTTGCCGAAAGGAAGTAAAGAAACAGGCCAAAAATTAACAAAATCTGTTGTGTTTAATGGTTTTAAAGAATTAAAGAAGGTTTGGGCATTATTAAAGGAAAATATTCCATTGAAACGTTACTTAGGTGGTTTCTTTGTTTCTAGTATGGCAGTACAAACTGTAATGCTTGTGGCAACTTACTTTGGCGCGCAAGAAATTCAGTGGGAAAGCAAAGAACAAAGTACAATTGGTTTAATAATTTGTATTTTAATTATTCAATTAGTTGCTGTTGTAGGGGCTGTATTGACTTCTAGGGCTTCAGCTAAATGGGGTAATGTTCCAACTCTTATTGGAATTAATGCCATTTGGGTTGTTTTTTGTGCAATTGTTTATTTTATCTCTTTACCTATTCATTTTTATGTAATGGCTACAATTGCCGGATTTGTAATGGGAGGAATTCAGGCGTTATCTCGTTCAACTTATTCAAAGCTATTGCCTGATACTGAAGATACAGCATCGTTTTTTAGCTTCTATGATGTTGCAGAAAAAATTGGAATCGTAATCGGGATGTGTGTTTACGGAATCATCGATCAGATTACAGGAAGTCCGCGTGCGGCAATTGTAATTTTAGGAGTTTTCTTTATTACAGCAATATTTTTATTGAGAAGAGTACATAAAAAAGACGTTTCAAATTAATTGAAACGTCTTTTATGACATATCGCAAATTGCAATTGATTATTGATTGATGATAGTTTTGTAATTTGCGATATTCTATTTAAAATAATTAACCTTTGTAAATTTTTCCAGAACCAGAAACTTTTACATCTCTTTTCTCTGGATTTCCTAGATATTTAATATTTCCAGAACCAGAAACTCTTCCAGTTATACTTGTTTCGCAGGTTACTACACTATTTCCAGAACCAGAAACAGTTACGTCTACAGCTTGCGATTTTAAATTAGAAGCATTCACATTTCCTGATCCTGATATTTTACTCGTAAAAGAATCTGCTTTTCCTTTTAAAACAATATCGCCAGAACCGCTTAGAGCTAAATCAAAATTTTTAGAATCAACATCTAAATCAAAATTACCAGATCCTGAAAGTTTTGCAGAAAAACTATTGCTATTGATTTTATTTTTGCTTTTAACATCACCAGATCCAGACAAAGTAACGGCTGATATTTTTTCGAAAGGAACTGTTACTTCTATCTTTTTGCCAATGCTAGTGCGAAGTTGTATTCCTTTCTCAACATAAACTTTCAATTCATTTCCTTCAACTTCGACTTTAATTTTAGATAATAAATTTTCTTCTCCTTTAAGGATAATTTTCCCTTCTTTTCCTGCCACTAAATCCACATCAAAGAATCCAGCGATTTTGATGCCTTCATAGTCTCCAGTAGTTCTTGTTACGGTAGTAACATTGCCATTTCCGCTTATTTTTGTTTGTGCGTTAGAATTTACTGCGATAAAAAATAGGCTTAATGCTGTAAGTAAAATTGACTTTTTCATTGTTTTGATTTTTAGATGATTAATTTTTTGTTAGTGAAACATTTCCATAGTTTGAATTAATGTTGATTTTATTCTGACCTTTTTTCTTGTAATAGCCTGCAATTCTTTTGCTATTGCTTTTAACCTCAGAAACAGAAATTTCTAAAGAATTATCATATTTAATGTTTGAATATCTTGCAGAAATATCAAAATCGAAAGCATAATTTGGTACGTAGCCAATCGAAACATCGGTGTAACCAGAATTTATGGTAATATTTCCAGCTTTCTCCGTCACCGTTCCAATACTGATTTTGCTGTAATTAGTATCATAACTAAAGTTGCTTGAGATTTCTCCAATAACAAAAGTCAAATAGTTTCCAGAACCGCTCAAAGAATTGATTTTTTGAAACTTAAGCGTTCCGTAGTTGCAATTTGCTTTTATATTTTGGCCGTCACTAATATTCACATCTGTATAATTTGCATTCAGATTCAAATTTCCAGAATCATTAATTTTAAGATTAGAATATCTTGCATCGATATTTCCACTTTTTATGTAATCAATGCTTGAATTTTGACAATATTGAATGAAGATTTGATTACTAGAACCGTTTAATTTTCCTAAAGCAACTTTGCCGTATTTGCAGTCAATATCTGTAGTAGATTCTGCATTTAAAACAGCAATATTGCCGTATTTATTAAGTAATTTAATTGAACCATTTTTCGGAATTTTAATCACATAATTGATCTCAAAACTGTTGTTGCTTCCTTTGCTTTTAACATTAGAGCTTCCAAGTTTTGTCACAGCAGAAACTAGTCCTTTAAGCGCTGTGATATCTATATCGATGCTATTTAATCGTTCGTTTACCCAATTTTCATTTGGTCCATTTACCTTAATTGTGATATCAAGATCTATTTTATCTTCGTCCCAAGTTGCAACTGTGATGTTTCCGTATTTGTTGTCAACATCGATACCGGCATTTGAGTTTACGATGTAAGTTTTTTTAATATTTTTTTGTTTTGTGATGTAAGTGTCGTCATTTGAAAACCCTAATAAAGGAATCAAAAGAAAGAATATTAGTAAGTTATAGTGTTTTTTCATTAGAAGTATTTTTTAGTTTTTCGTTGTCTTCAATTCTTTTTAAAACGGTTTGTAAAAAAGAAATACGCGTTTGGAGATTGCTAATCATCGCATAAATAATTTGTTTATTCTCACCATTTTTTTGCAGTTCGTTTATGATTTTTTGATAATCAGCGTCAAAAGTTTTCATCTGATTCATAGCATCATTAATAATCTGCTGATTTTCTGGAGAGTTTTTCTCTTTCAATTTTACCAGTTCATTTTCAATTAGAATATTGAAAATAGAATCAGTGCGTTTAGTTTCATTAGAAGCAAATTTGAATTCTTTTGGTTTTTCATTTTTATAGAAAAGAGATACTCCAAGCATTAATACGATCGAAGCGGCAATAGCAGTTGCGAACCAATACTTTTTCTTGGGTTCTTTTTTATTTAATTTTTGCAGAAAATCCATTTGATGATCAGAATTTAATTCCTGAATATCCCATTTGTTTTCAAATCTGTTGAATAATTCGTCTAAATTGTCTTTTTCATTTTTCATAATTCCAATTCATTTTATATCTCTTCCAATTTTTTTCTCAAACTATCTTTGGCTCTGCTCAAAGTTGTTCTGCAATTTGCGTATGTGATGTTTAAAATTTCGCAGATTTCTTCTTGATCATAACCTTCAATGTAAAAAAGCGTCAGCACCATTCTGTAATTATCTTTCAGCTGCAGAATTGTATCTAAAACCTGTTTTACTTTAAGAGAATTTAAGTCAATGTTATCGGAGATAATTCCGTCATTTTCTTCAATTTTATAAAGCTGTTTACTTAAATCTTCTACTTGAAAAGAGTTTTTTTTCTTATAAAAATCGATACTATAATTGATGATTATTTTTTTTAACCATGCGCCAAAAGCCACTTCTTGCTTATAGTCATTGATTTTTGTAAAAGCTTTTAAGAAACCTTCCTGCATGACGTCTTGTGCAAAATGTTCGTCTTTTACAATACGAAAAGCCACGTTATACATCGCCTTGCAATAGCGATTGTATATTTCAAACTGCGCTTTTTGATTGTTGGTTTTGCAAAGCGCAATTAGTTCTTCGATATTTTGGTTGTTTATATTCAAGTAGTAGCTTTTGGTTTTAAATATAGACTTGGCTTTTTTTTGTTTGTTACAGTTTTGATAAAAAAATAAAAAATATTTTTTCATTTTACGTAATGTCGTAAGGTATAATAAATTCATTGCTATAATTTCACATAAAAATTTAACGCCAAAAACAAATTCAATTATGAGAAAACTAAACAAATGCTTTGCAATCCTGTTTGTTATGACAGGATTTATGCTAACATCATGTAGCAATGACGATTCTAAAGTAAGCGCTGGAGAATCAACAGGAGATTATTGGCCTTCTAAAGTGGGCAATCAATGGGTTTTTAATCAAGATGGTGCTCAAAGCACAGTGAAAATTCAAAGTTCATCTGATAAAGATGGTAATACTTATTATAAATTTAACCAGTTATTTGGAGCAACTGACGAAATTTATGGAACAGCAGGCGCTTCACTTAAAAAAGTAAAAGGAGATTATTACATCGTTATTGATGAAGTGAATTACAGTTCTGAAGGAATAAGTGGAAAAACAACTGGTTATGAATTTATTCTTTTTAAGGATTATCTTGACGTAAATCAAACATGGACAGGATCTTATTCTATGGAAACAAGCTTTAACATACCAAATTTTCCATCTCTAAAAATGAATGCAAATTACACAGGTACTATTTTAGAAAAAGGAATAAGCTTAAAAGTAAAAGAAGTAACTTATAGTAATGTTATTAAGTTTAAGTTGCATATTGAAGCTAGCGCACAAGGACAAAATTCTTCATCAGATGCATTTTATTGGATTGCGAAGGATATTGGAATTGTAAAATTAGAATCATCAGGTACTACTTCAGAACTAGTTTCGTACTCTTTGAAGTAATTGATATATAAATATAATTGAAACCCGAAAAATACATTTTCGGGTTTTTTATTTTCTAAACTTTAAAATGGATTGTATTTTAAAATTGACTAATTAGAATTATTTAAGTTTTAAGTTTGTTTTGGCATAATGATTGTCTATTTTTATGGCCAATCTTGTAATTGAAATACGAAACGTGTTTTCAGTAAAAGCTTCGCTAAGCAATACTCTTTTACAGATAGCACAAATTTTTTAATGACAAAACGACTTATATTTTATTATGTCAAACCATAAAATACTTACTATTGACAATCTGTCACTTCAAGAATTTGATTCAGAGGCAGAATTAATTCCATTGTTGACTCCAGAAGACGAAGAGGAAATGAATAATGAAGAACTTCCTGTTTCGCTTCCAATTTTACCTTTACGTAATACTGTTTTATTTCCAGGAGTTGTTATTCCAATTTCAGCAGGAAGAGATAAGTCAATTAAATTAATTAATGATGCAAATGCTGGTGAAAAAATCATCGGAGTTGTATCTCAAATTAATGAAGAAGATGAAGATCCATCAAAAGACGATATTCATAAAGTAGGAACTGTTGCACGCATTTTACGTGTACTGAAAATGCCTGACGGAAACGTAACAGTTATCCTTCAAGGAAAAAAACGTTTCGAAATTGAAGAAGTGGTTTCAGAAGAACCATATATGACAGCAACTATTAAGGAAGTTGCAGAAGATCGTCCAGATGAAAATGATTCTGAATTTACTGCTATTTTAGATTCTGTAAAAGAATTAGCAATTCAAATCATTAAGGAAAGTCCAAATATTCCTTCTGAAGCTACTTTTGCAATCAAAAACATTGAAAGCCAGTCGTTCTTGATCAATTTTGTTTCTTCTAATATGAATTTATCAGTAAAAGAAAAACAAGGTCTTTTATCGATAAACGGATTGAAAGAACGCGCTTTAGAGACTTTACGTTATATGAATGTTGAACTTCAAAAATTAGAATTGAAGAACGATATTCAGTCAAAAGTTCGTTTTGATTTAGATCAGCAGCAAAGAGAATATTTCCTTCACCAGCAAATGAAAACCATTCAAGAAGAATTGGGTGGCGTTTCTCAGGAAGAGGAAATGGACGAAATGGGACTGAAGGCTAAAACTAAAAAATGGGACGAAAAAACGCAGAAACATTTCGAAAAAGAATTGTCTAAAATGCGTCGCATGAATCCGCAGTCGCCTGATTTTGGAATTCAAAGAAATTATTTAGAGTTGTTTTTAGAATTGCCTTGGGGTGAATTTTCGAAGGATAAATTCGATTTAAAACACGCACAGAAAATTTTAGATAAAGATCATTTCGGACTTGATGAAGTTAAGAAAAGAATGATTGAGCATTTGGCAGTTTTAAAATTGCGAAATGATATGAAATCGCCAATTATATGTTTAACAGGGCCTCCGGGAGTTGGTAAAACTTCAATCGGACGTTCTGTTGCTGAAGCTTTAGGAAGAGAATATGTTCGTATTTCGTTAGGCGGTTTGCGTGATGAAGCTGAGATTCGCGGTCATAGAAAAACGTATATTGGAGCAATGCCTGGACGTATTATTCAGAGCTTGAAAAAAGCGGGAACTTCAAATCCGGTATTTATTTTAGATGAGATAGATAAATTATCAAGCGGAAACAGCGGTGATCCATCTTCAGCTTTATTAGAAGTTTTAGATCCTGAGCAAAACAGTGCTTTTTATGATAATTTCCTTGAAATGGGTTATGATTTATCTAAAGTAATGTTTATTGCAACTTCAAATAATATGGCGGCAATTCAGCCTGCTTTGCGTGACAGAATGGAAGTAATCAAAATGTCAGGCTATACAATTGAAGAAAAGGTTGAAATTGCTAAGAGACATTTATTTCCAAAACAATTGGAAGCACACGGTTTAACTGCAAAAGATTTAACTATTGGCAAAAAGCAATTAGAAAAAATCATTGAAGGTTATACTAGAGAATCAGGTGTTCGTAATTTAGAAACAAAAATTGCTCAAGTAATTAGAAATGCGGCAAAATCTGTTGCAATGGAAGAGGAGTATAACAAAAAAGTTACAGATGAAGATGTTGTAGCAATTTTGGGTGTGCCAAGATTAGAGCGTGATAAATACGAAAATAATGATATCGCAGGTGTTGTAACAGGTTTAGCTTGGACAAGTGTTGGTGGAGATATTCTGTTTATTGAATCTTTGATTTCTGAAGGAAAAGGCTCTTTGACTATTACAGGAAATCTTGGAACTGTAATGAAAGAATCTGCTACAATTGCATTAGAATATATTAAAGCAAATGCCAAGAAATTGGGTTTAAGTACAGAAATTTTCCAAAAATACAATATTCACTTGCACGTTCCAGAAGGGGCAACTCCAAAAGACGGGCCAAGTGCAGGTATTGCAATGCTTACGTCTCTAGTTTCTCTTTTGACTCAGAAAAAAGTGAAGAAAAATCTTGCTATGACAGGCGAAATCACTCTTCGCGGAAAAGTATTGCCGGTTGGTGGTATTAAAGAAAAAATCTTAGCTGCAAAAAGAGCAGGAATTAAAGAGATCATTCTTTGCCACGAAAATAAAAGCGATATTGATGAAATCAAAGCAGAATATTTAGAAGGTTTGAATTTTCATTATGTGAAAGAAATGAGTGAAGTTTTAGCTTTAGCTTTAACAGATCAAAAGGTGAAAAACGCTAAAGAGTTAAAATAAAAATCTTTTAACGAAATATATAAATCCAAATTCCAATTTTAACGATTGGGATTTGGATTTTTTTATTTGAACTTTATTTTTAGTGTTATATAATTTTATATTTGCAGTTGCGTTATTCCCATATAGGTGCGCCAAAAACAAATGCTCAAAAAAGTTGTTTTATTTTTTATAATCTTGATTTGTTCGTATTCTTTCGGACAAGTTGGAGGGCGCTACACTTATCAATTTTTAAATTTGACCACTTCGCCAAGACAAGCGGCATTAGGAGGAGATATTATTACGATATATGATGAAGACGTTAATCAGGCCATGTCAAATCCTGCTCTTATAAACGCAGACATGGATAATCATTTAGCATTAAATTATGGTAGCTATTATGGCGAAGCTTCTTACGGGACGGCATCGTATGCATATACTTATGATAGACACCTTCAGACGTTTTATGCTGGAGTTACTTATGTAAACTATGGTACATTTGAAGGATATGACGAAAACGGTCAGGCAACTTCAAATTTTACAGGAAGCGAGGGCGCATTATCATTCGGATATGCGTACAATGTTCCTTATACAGACTTTTATATCGGTGCGAGTGCTAAATTAATTACTTCATCTTTAGAAAGTTATAATTCGATAGGTGGCGCAGTTGATTTGGGTTTCTTATATTTAAATGAACCGAACGATTTGAACTTTGCTCTTGTATTTAGAAATATGGGTACACAGTTTACTACTTATTCAGGAATTAAAGAAAATATTCCGTTTGAGATTGTGGCTGGTATTTCGCAAGAATTAGAACATGTGCCGATACGCTGGCATCTTTCGCTAGAAAATCTACAGCAGTGGAATATTTCTTTTTCAAATCCTAATCGTGGAGAAACTAATATCGACGGTTCTACAAGTCCAGAGAAAGTTTCTTTTGTAAACAATGCTTTAAGACACGTTGCTTTTGGGGTTGAACTTTTTCCTAAAAAAGCATTTAATTTTCGTATCGGATATAATTTTAGAAGAGGCGAAGAATTGAGAGTAGCCGAACAGCGCAACTTTTCGGGAGTCTCTTTAGGTTTTGGTTTAAGGATGAATAAACTAAAATTCAATTATTCCTATTCTAGATATACTTTGGCAGCAAATACAAGTCTTTTTGGTTTAACTTTAAACTTACAATAATTACATGAAACTGTTTTATTTGGCTTTGTTTATTACAATAAGCTTTTTTACGGATTCTAAACTTTCTTTTAAAGAAGACGAAACTATTTCTACTATAGAAATGGAGAGAATTAACAGCCGAATTTCTGTTATAAAAGATATGATTAGTGAAGATCATAAATACAATCAAAAAGTTGTTTTTTTAATTGACATGAAAGTTCCATCAGGTAAAAATCGCTTTTTTGTTTACGATCTGAAGAAAGACGAAGTTGTAGATCAAGGCCTTGTTGCTCATGGCTCAGGTTCTGAAACAGGAGTTAGAGGCGTGCTTAAATTTAGCAATACTCCAAATTCCAATTGCACAGCGCTTGGCAGATATTCTGTAGGCAAAACTTACAAAGGGATTTTCGGAAAAGCATATAGATTAGCCGGTTTAGAAGAAAGCAATGATAATGCTTTGAAAAGAGCTATTGTTTTGCATCATTATTCTGCGGTTCCTTACGAAGAGCAAAATTATTATATCAGTAATAGTCATGGTTGCCCAATGGTTAACGAACAGTTCTTTAAACGAATAGAAAAGATTATAGATAATTCTAAGTCAAATATTCTTATGGATATTTACTATTAATAAAGATTTTTAAGAAGCGTTAACAAAATCAAGAAATTTTTATTGTCGAGAATTCTTCAGTTTTCAATAGCAAAATGTTTTTTCTGAATCATAAATCAATGAAAAAAGTTATTATCGTATTTCTTTTTATTCTAGCACTTTTTGCTGGATATTTTTTGTTGCCTGATAGTGAGGAAATTGATTTGCTATCTTCTGATAACAAAAGAATTGAATCTCAAATTGCTGACGTGAAAAAGCTTATAGGCGAAAATCCTAAATACAATAATAAAATTGCTTTTTTTATTGATATGAAGATTCGCTCAGGAAAAAATCGCTTTTTTGTTTATGATTTAAAAGCAGATAAAATTATCGACAAAGGTTTGGTTGCTAATGGTTCTGGTTCTGAAACTGGAATTAAAGGAAAACTTCGTTTTAGCAACGTTCCTAATTCATTAAGCACTTCATTAGGAAAATATTACATCGGAAAGCATTATTATGGAAAGTTTGGTAAAGCATATAGGCTTTATGGATTGGATAAAAGCAATAATAATGCTTTTAAACGAGATATTGTTTTTCATTACTATTATGATGTTCCATATAAAGAGAAAGATGGCTACATTTGCAATAGCTTTGGCTGTCCTATGGTTAATAAAAAATACTTTGATAGAATATCGCGACTAATTGATAGTTCTGAATCGGATATTTTGATGAGTATTTATTATTAAAATTATTGTCATTTAAAAGAATAAAAATTAAAAAATAAAAAATTGAAAAAAATTACCATTGCTATCGACGGATTTTCATCTACAGGTAAAAGCACTCTTGCAAAACAATTGGCAAAAGAATTGGAATATGTTTACGTAGATACAGGAGCGATGTACCGTGCGGTTGCCTATTTTGCTATGAAAAACGATTTGATTGGAGCTGATTTTTTTAAGAAAGAGGTTTTGGTTGAAGCATTATCTGATATTAAACTAGAATTTAAATTTAATTCAGATTTAGGTTTTGCAGAAATGTATTTAAATGGTGAAAATGTGGAGAAACAAATTAGAACAATCGAAGTTTCTAATTTTGTGAGCAAAGTAGCAGCAGTTTCAGAAGTTCGTGCTAAGTTGGTAGAACAGCAGCAAGAAATGGGAGCTAACAAAGCAATTGTAATGGATGGAAGAGATATTGGAACTGTAGTTTTTCCAAATGCTGAATTAAAAATCTTCATGACGGCAAGTGCAGAAACACGTGCACAAAGACGTTTTGATGAATTGCAGCAAAAAGGAGATAATGTTTCTTATGAAGAAGTTTTGAAAAACGTTGTCGAAAGAGATTATATGGATACGCATCGTGAAGATTCTCCTCTTGTAATTGCTGAAGATGCAATAGAAATTGATAATTCTTACCTAAATAAAGAGGAACAATTTGCGGCAGTTTTAGAATTAGTGAATGATGTTGTTAAAACAGCGTAATTTTTTGCAGATATTATTTTAAATGGTAGTTTTACCGCTTCATTTTTACTAAAGAACAATTTTTATCATATGGCGATTAAAAATAGATTGATTTTAATGAGCTTTCTTCAATTTTTTGTTTGGGGAGCCTGGCTTATAACAATTGGAAATTATTGGTTTGGCACAAAAAACTGGGAAGGAACGCAATTTGGATTAGTTTTTGGAACTATGGGAATCGCTTCTCTTTTTATGCCGACTTTAACTGGTATTATTGCCGACAGATGGGTAAATGCAGAAAAACTTTACGGGGTTCTTCATATTTTATACGCAGTAGTTTTGTTTGCAATTGCACAAGTTACTACACCAGATACTTTTATTATTGTAATGCTTTTAGCAATGTGCTGTTATATGCCGACTATCGCTTTAAGTAATTCAATATCTTATACTTCTTTAAAATTAAATAATAAAAACATTGTAAAAGATTTTCCGCCAATTCGCGTTTGGGGAACAATTGGTTTTATTGTTGCCATGTGGATTACAAATTTAAGCGGAAGTAAAGCAACCGAATATCAGTTTTATATTGCTGGAGTTGGAGCTTTAATTCTTGGAGTTTACGCTTTTACATTGCCAAAATGTGAGCCGCAACGTTTGATTAAAGAAAATGCAACTTGGATAGAGACTTTTGGTTTGGAGTCATTCAAACTATTTGGAAACTACAAAATGGCTTTGTTTTTTGTGTTTTCTATGTTTTTAGGAGGAGCGCTTCAATTGACAAATGCTTACGGGGATGTGTTTTTAGATGAATTTAAACATTTTCCAAAATATGCAGATTCGTTTGTAATTAAATATTCGACTATTATTATGTCGATTTCTCAGGTTTCTGAAACGTTATTTATTTTGGCGATTCCGTTTTTCTTGAGACGTTTTGGAATCAAGCAAGTTATGTTGATTAGTATGCTGGCTTGGGTTCTTCGTTTCGGATTATTTGCTTTTGGAGATCCTGTAAACGGTTTATGGATGATTATTTTATCTTGTATTGTTTACGGAATGGCATTTGATTTCTTCAATATTTCGGGTTCTTTATTTGTAGAAAGCAATACTGATTCTAAAATCCGTTCATCTGCACAAGGTTTATTTATGATGATGACTAATGGAGTAGGAGCAGTTTTAGGAAGTTTAACTTCTGGTTGGGCAATTGATCGTTTTTTTACAAAATCATTCGCCAATACAACTGAACTAGCTGGGTTCTTACAAACAGATGCAACTAATGAGAAAATGGTAGAATTTGTAAAAGGACAAGGAAACTCAGTTTCTGCTGACGGAATTTTTGCAAATCCAATTTTAATGAAAGACTGGCATACGATCTGGTTGTCATTTGCGCTTTATGCTTTGGTAATTGCAATTGCTTTTGCTGTTTTGTTTAAACATAAGCATGATCCTAAAGAGATTGAGAATTTGAGTCATTAAGATTAGAAATAATGTTTGTCGAGGTTTCAAACTTTTACAAAGATTGAAGATACATAGTAACCCGACAGGTTTTTAAACCTGTCGGGTTTCTTTTGTAAAAGACTTATGAAAAACAAAACTTGTAATCTAGCCCCGATAGAAGTGGAAATCCTTGTTTGCCGGGGTTCGGCAAACAAGATTGGAACGGATAGCGGGACTAAACTTCGTGAAAAACCGAAAATCTTCTGCTTCTTATTATCATATTGATAATCATATCGGTTTTGTTTTGTTAATTCAGAAAAATGTATTAATTTTGCAGTCCTTTTGGTGGAGAAGAGTTTCCATTAGGAATCAACCATTTATGTAAAACAACTTCTGTATTTTCTATCACATAGAGAAACTCGAGAAAAGCAGAATACAAATTTTTTTATCAGCATGTCTGAACAATTAAAATCACAAGAAGAGTTTTTAGCAAATTTTAACTGGCATAACTTCCAAGAAGGAATTGATGCAGTAGATGAGAAAAACTTACAAGAGTTTGAGGAACTAGTATCAAAAACTTTCATCGCTACAGATCAAGAAGAAGTAGTTGAAGGAGTTGTTGTTAGAATTACAGATAGAGACGTTATCGTTGATATCAATGCTAAATCTGAAGGTGTTATTTCTTTAAACGAATTCCGTTACAACCCAGCATTAAAAGTAGGTGACAAAGTTGAAGTATTAATCGACATCCGTGAGGATAAAACAGGTCAATTAGTATTATCTCACAGAAAAGCACGTACTATCAAATCTTGGGATAGAGTTATTGCAGCTAATGAAACTGGAGAAATCGTTAACGGTTTTGTTAAATGTAGAACTAAAGGAGGTATGATCGTTGACGTATTCGGTATCGAGGCGTTCTTACCAGGATCTCAAATTGACGTTAAGCCAATTAGAGACTACGATGTATATGTAAACAAAATGATGGAATTCAAAGTGGTAAAAATCAACCACGAATTCAAAAATGTTGTTGTATCTCACAAAGCTCTTATCGAGGCTGATATTGAAGTACAGAAAAAAGAAATCATCGGTCAATTACAAAAAGGACAAGTATTAGAAGGTGTTGTTAAAAACATTACTTCTTATGGTGTGTTTATTGACTTAGGTGGTGTTGACGGATTAATTCACATTACTGACCTTTCTTGGAGCAGAATCAACCACCCAAGTGAAGTTCTTGAATTAGACCAAAAATTAAACGTTGTAATCCTTGATTTCGATGATGAGAAAACAAGAATTCAATTAGGATTGAAACAATTAAACGCTCACCCATGGGATGCTTTAGATGCTAACTTAGCTGTTGGTGATAAAGTTAAAGGTAAAGTAGTTGTAATCGCTGATTACGGTGCTTTCATCGAAGTTGCAGAAGGTGTTGAAGGTTTAATCCACGTTTCTGAAATGTCATGGTCTACTCACTTACGTTCTGCTCAGGACTTCGTGAAAGTTGGAGATGTTGTTGAGGCAGTTATCTTAACTTTAGACAGAGACGATCGTAAGATGTCATTAGGTATCAAACAATTATCTCAAGATCCATGGACTGATATTACTTCTAAATACCCAGTAGGTTCTAAACATACAGGTATCGTTAGAAACTTTACAAACTTTGGTATTTTCGTAGAATTAGAAGAAGGAATTGATGGATTAATCTACATTTCTGACCTTTCTTGGACTAAGAAAATCAAACACCCATCTGAGTTTGTAAACGTTGGTGAAAAACTTGATGTAGTTGTATTAGAATTAGATGTTGAAGGACGTAAATTATCTTTAGGTCACAAACAAACTACTGCTAATCCTTGGGATCAATACGAAGATTCTTTCGCTGTAGGAACTATCCACAACGGTGAGATTTCTGAAATCGTTGATAAAGGAGCTACTGTAGAATTCGGAGATGATATCGTTGCTTTCATTCCAACTCGTCACCTTGAAAAAGAAGACGGAAAGAAATTGAAAAAAGGTGATACTGCTGATTTCAAAGTAATCGAATTCAACAAAGAATTCAAAAGAGTAGTTGCTTCTCACACTGCTATCTTCCGTGAAGAAGAAGAGAAAAATGTGAAAGCTGCAACTGAAAATACTTCATCTAACTCTACTACTAATGCACCAGCTGCAACTTTAGGAGATAACAATGATGTATTAGCTGCATTAAAAGCTAAAATGGAAAAAACTGAGAAAAAATAATTCTTAGTTTCCTCTAAATAGAAAGTCCCACAGTAATGTGGGACTTTTTTTTGTTTCATAATTTTAAGTTTGCAAATTTTAACAAATAAAGTTGTGTTATAGTTTTGAAAAGTTATTTTTGTATGAAAATACCACATATGAAGAAACTCTACTTTTTTGTTTTGGCTTTATGCTTTTTTAATGTTGCCAATGCACAATTTGTTTCATTTCAAGATTTTAATCTTAAAATGAAATTGCTAACATCTCCTGTAAATACCAACTCCAATTCTGAAATTGAAATCAGTGAGGCGTTAAACACAACTTATTTGGATATTAGTAACTCTAATATCACTTCATTACAAGGATTAGAAAATTTTACCAATCTTCAATTTTTAAACTGTAGTGATAATCCAATTATGAATGATATTGATTTTAATGTCTTAAAGAAATTGGTCTATCTAGCTTATTCTAATATTCAGAGTAAAGAATATTTACTAATTGAAAATTTACCAGAGCTAACCACAATAATAGCTGATGGACTAACGAATTTGAAATATCTTCAATGTACAGGAAATCCAAAGCTAGGAACATTAAGTCTAAATGGGGCAGTTAATCTGACTGAAATTGCGGCTACAAATAATAAATTGACTACCTTAAACCTGCAAGGTATAACTGGACTTAAAAAGTTATGGTGTTCAGGAAATCAATTGGCTGAATTAGATGTCAGAAGTTTTACAAATTTAGAATCTTTGGAATGCGGTGCTAATCTATTGACATCACTAAAAGTGAATGGCTTAACAAAACTTTTTTCATTATCATGTACTTATAATAAACTACTGCAATTAGATCTTAACGGATTAACTAATTTGGGTTATTTAGAGTGTTTTTCTAATCAAATAATGAGCCTTAATGTAAGCGGTTCAGCCAATCTTATTGAACTTTATTGTGATGGAAATGCTATTTCGTCATTAAATTTGAATGGTTTAGAAAAACTTGAATATGTAAATTGCAGTAGCAATCAATTGCAATATTTAAATATTAATGGCTTGCCAAAACTGAAAGGTTTTAGATGTATAAATAACAAGCTTACAGCTTTAGATTTAACGCAATTAGCAAGTCTAACAAAATTGGAGTGTTCTTATAACCAATTGAAAATGTTAGATGTAAGTGATTTGGGTAAATTAGAAGAGCTTAACTGCTCAAACAATGGGCTAAACTTTTTGTATATAAGAAATGGCAGTAACGAAGCTAAAAATTTAAATTTTTCTGAAAATCCAAATTTGTTATACGTTTGTGCAGATGAAAGCCAATTGTCGCAAGTTCAAAGTCTTCTAAATAATTATGGGTATACCAATTGTAGTGTAAATGCCTATTGCTCATTTAATCCAGTAGGACAATATTTTATTGTTTCAGGAGATAATAAAATAGACGCAGATAATAACGGTTGTGATACTCAAGATTTAAGTTTGTCAAATTTAAAGCTTAATATATCTAATGGGACTGACACTTCAAGTTATATAGCCAATGGAATTAATTATTCTATTGCCTTGCCAGCAGGAACACATTCTGTAATACCTGTTTTAGAAAATCCTACTTATTTTTCGATTACGCCATCAGTTATAAATGTTGACTTTCCATCGCAGACAAGTCCGTTGCATCAAAATTTTTGTATTACACCAAATGGCATGCATTCTGACTTAGAAGTAGCCGTTTTACCGATCGATCCGGCTAGACCAGGATTTAACGCGTCTTACAAACTTATTTACAAGAATAAAGGAAATGTAGCGCAATCTGGAACAGTAAACCTAACTTTTGATGATTCTATTTTAGATGTAATTTCAGCAACTCCGGCGACATCTTCGCAAGTGACAAATAAGCTATTATGGAATTTTGGAAATATGAGACCTTATGAATCTAAAGAAATTATTTTAACAGTAAAAGTAAATTCACCAACTAGTATACCTGCAGTAAATAATGGGGATATTCTAAAATTCACAGCCGTTATCTCATCGCAAGACAATGATGAAACACCTTTGGATAATACATTTTCTTTAAATCAGACAGTTGTTGGTTCTT
The DNA here is from genome assembly GCF_056824315.1 of Flavobacterium sp. B167r. Classification (NCBI taxonomy): domain Bacteria; kingdom Pseudomonadati; phylum Bacteroidota; class Flavobacteriia; order Flavobacteriales; family Flavobacteriaceae; genus Flavobacterium; species Flavobacterium sp. B167r. The sequence goes on along the minus strand of NZ_CP124859.1, from coordinate 3,881,029 downwards.
ACGATCCAAATGACAAAACGTGTCTAGAAGGTTCTGTGATTACTTCAAAATTAATAGGGGAGTATGTGCATTACATGATTCGTTTTGAAAACACAGGAACTTACATGGCACAAAATATTGTTGTAAAAGATATGATTGATTTATCGAAATTTGATATTTCATCATTAATTACAACAAGTTCTAGCCATCCTTTTATAACTAAAATTTCAGAAGGAAACAAAGTAGAATTTATTTTTGAAGGAATTAATCTTCCTTTCGATGATGCAAATAATGATGGTTATATTGCTTTTAAAATAAAAACAAAACCAACATTGCAAGTAGGAGATACGTTTACTAACGATGCAAATATTTATTTTGATTATAATTTTCCTATTTTGACCAATAAAGCAACTTCAACATTTAAAAGTGTTTTATCAACAGAAGATTTTAATTTCTCTAGATATTTAAGTTTATATCCGAATCCGGCAAATCAGTTTTTAAATATTTCGCAGAACGAAAGCATTGAAATAAAATCATTTGAAATTTATGATATTTTAGGGCAATTGGTAATTGCAATTCCAAACGCAAAAACGACTTCGAATATTGATATTTCAAAGCTTAGAACTGGTAATTACATTATAAAAGTAAAATCAGACAAAGGAAATTCAAGTATAAAATTTATTAAATGACTAGTCCTAAATAATCGATACAGATTATTAGACAAATATATTTAATTAAACACCTGTAATATTTTTTATTGCGGGTGTTTTTCTTTTATAAGTTCTCATCTTTACTACACTTTGTTGATGCATTTGACTTGGAGTGAGCATATAATTGGAATAATGTGGTCTTTTGTTATTATAAATGTCAATTGCATTTTTTACTAAAACCTTTATTACATCAAGTTTTAGATTAAACTTGTCAATATTAAATTCTTGTTTTAAAATTCCATTTATTCTCTCAGCTACTGCATTCTCATAGGGATCGGAATTTTCTGTCATACTGCATTTTATATTGTTTTTATGTAATAGTTTTTGATATTGATCAGAACAATATTGTATTCCTCTATCTGAATGATGTATTAATGTTTTGCCTCTATCTCTGCGTTTTTTTATTGCATTTTTTAAAGCTGTTAAACTACTATGAGCATTCATATTATCTGCGACATTAAAACCCATTATTCGTTTAGAGTAAGCATCAGTTATTAGACTTAAATAACATGGATTCTCTTTTTTTCCAATATAGGTTATGTCTGATACCCAGACTTGCTCCGGCCTGCAGATCTGTAGCTCTAATATTTGATTTTGATGTTTTCTAAATCTATGATGAGAGTTTGTTGTTATATGATAAGAACGTTTTGGCATTATCAGTAAATGATTTGCTCTAAGTATATCTATAAATTTATCTCGGCCTATTTTAAGTTGATTCAACTCGCTTTTTAAAAGGTAATACAGTTTTCTTGCTCCAATTCGAGGCATTGTATTTCTAATTTTCAAAACCATATTAACAACTTCTGAAGCCAAAAGCTTCCTGGAGTTACTTTTTTTTACTCGACGATAATAAACCTGCCGGTCAATCCCGAACAAAGTACAGGCAAACATTATTGTTTGTTGGTGTTCTTTTTTAAAATGGTCGATTGTTCGGGTGGTGAGTTTTTTCGAATGTCAATTTGATATTCTTTTTCTGCTATATCAATCATCATATCGAAAATAATAGCTTTTTTATCAGCGACGAAAGCCTGCTGTTCTAAAAATGCTTTTTGTTTTTCTAATAACTTCACTTTGGCTTCAAGTTCCATTATTTTCTGTTCAGGAGATTTTTGCATAATAGAAGGTGTTTGATTGTCCCAATCAAAGTTACCAAATTTTCGCAGCCACTGAACAATTGTTGAACGGGATTGAATAGCATAATCTTTTTTAACTTGAGTAATTGAGGTTCTTCCTTGTTCTATTTCTTGAACAATTTGAAGTTTAAAAGACATACTGTAATCTTTCTGGGTGCGCTTAATATATCGCAATTCTTGATCTTTTTCCATAATGATACTTTTTGTGTATCGCTATTTCAGGACAAGACAAAAATTTAAAAAGAAAAGTCCCATAGTAATGTGGGACTTTTCTTTTTTTTGTTTAAAGTTTGACGTTTCAAGTTATGTCAGTTTGATTGAGTCTAAAACCTTTTTCTAATAATATTTCTGAATTTATTTTGAAGCTAATAATTTTGATTCTTCTGGTGTGAAATCATTTACAATTGCATATGTGCTTATATCTGCTATCGCCATTTCATCCAAAATATCTACCAAATTTTTGAAGTTACTTTTTTTGCTAGGTTTGATAATAACAACCATTCCTCTTCCTGGTCTTCCTAATTGAGCAGAATAATCTAACATTCTTTTATTTTGTTTTAAAAGCTCTTTTCTGATTCCATCTTTACCATATCCTAATTTTTTCGGAGCAACTTGGGGCACCTCTAAAAATCCCATATACGATACTATTTTATTTTCTTCTCCAAGCAATATTGTATAAGATCTGTTTTCTCCTCCACAGCCCCCTCTCCATCCACATGTATAAGCATCATTGTCTGGTAAACTTAAATCCACAGCTTTGTATTTTCTTAATTCTGTTGCAACCATAAAAAATATAATCAACAAAAATGAAACACTGACCATTGCAGTTAAATCTACTCTTGAGGTTAGTTTTTTGCTTCTGACTTTTTTGGGAAGGTTTTGCATAATTCTAAATTTTATAGGTTTAATTTGAAGCCAATAATTTTGTCTCTTCTGGAGTATATTGGTCAACAATAGAATACGAATTAATATTGCATATTTTCATTTCATCGAGAATATCTACTAAATTACCATAATTTGATTTTTTACTAGGTTTAATGACGATTTGAACGCCTCTTCCAGGTCGACCTAAATGCGAAGAATATTCTAAAACCCTTTCATTAATTCTAATTAATTCTTTTCGGATACCATTCTTGCCATAGATTATTTCTTTTGGAGCTTCTATTGGATAATATATTAGTCCTGAATAGGTAATTATTTTATTTTTATCATCTAATAATACAGTCAGAATCATATTTTCGTCTGGTTTATTACAATCTACAATTGCTCCACAACCTTCATTGTAATGCGGATATTCTAAAAATGTAGATTTAGACAATTCTCCAACAACCATAAAAAATATAATCAGCAGAAATGAAACGCTGACCATTGCAGTTAAATCTACTCTAGAACTTAGTTTTTTGCTCCTGACTTTCTTTGGCATATTTTTCATATCGATGAGTTTTGATTTTAAATTTAATAATAAAACAGAAACAAAAATTGAATATTCTTAAAATTTTTGGAATTTTTTTTGAGTATTCTAAAGTGTTGATTTTGTTGGAGATTTATGATATTAAGCAATGTTTCCTTGAGGAAAATATTTTTAATTTAAAACCAAAACAATTTTTCCTGCGTAAATGAGCTTATAACTTTAAATCATTAAATATGAAAACTAGAAAATTTTTAGCCCTTGCAGTTTTAGCTTTAGGATTTGCATTTACATCAAATGCACAAAAATCAGTTATGGTTGGTGGTGCAGCGATGTATCCGAATAAAAATATTATTGAAAATGCTGTCAATTCAAAAGATCATACCACTTTGGTTGCGGCAGTAAAAGCAGCAGATTTAGTTGAAACATTAAAAGGAGCTGGTCCGTTTACTGTTTTTGCTCCAACTAATGCTGCGTTTAATAAATTGCCAAAAGGAACCGTAGAAACATTATTGAAACCAGAGAATAAAAAAATGCTTCAGGGAATTTTAACCTATCATGTTGTTGCTGGAAAATGGACTTCAGCTGATATTGCAAAAGCAGTTAAAGAAGGTAAAGGCAAAGCAAGTATTAAAACAGTTGCTGGTGGTACTATTACTGCTTGGATGAAAGGTAAAGACTTATACATTAGCGATGAAAATGGTAATAAAGCAAAAGTTACAATTGCAGATGTTAATCAATCAAATGGTGTGATTCACGTTATTGATACAGTTTTGCTTCCTAAAAAGTAATGATTAAATTCAAAAATAAAATCCAAATCCCAACTTAAGCTTGGGATTTGGATTTTTTATTTTGATATTTTTTTAATTTATTTTTTTGCAGTCAAAGTGCTTCCTGCAGAAGCAATTACAACACAAACTACAGCTAGGATTTCGTAGAAACTCAAATTTTCTTGAAGAAATATAAAAGCGCAAATAGAAGCTGCTGCTGGTTCTAAACTCATTAAAATGCTAAAAGTGCGAGGTGGAAGTTTTCCTAATGCTTTCATTTCTAAAGTAAACGGAATTGCACTTGATAAAAGCGCAAGAGCAACTCCCATTCCGAATAATTTAGGTGTAAGATTGCTTAAACCGTTTTCTAGAAAACCAAATGGCAAGACCAAAAGCGCTGCAAAGAGCATTCCTGTTGAAACAGCGTAACCATCATTCATTATTTTTGAAATTTTACCTCCTAAGACTATATAAGCTGTCCAAAAAGCTCCAGCTAAAAGTGCACATAGAATTCCGATAGTATCTAAGCGATCGTTTGTCCAAGGGGCAATCAGTAAAATGCCGATTGCGGCTAATAAAACCCAACAATAATCCACCAAACGTTTTGAGCCTGTTATGGCGAGTAACAAAGGTCCAACAAACTCTAAGGTAACGGCTAAACCGATTGGAATTCTTTCAATTGCAAAATAAAAAATCAAATTCATTGCACCTAAAGATAAGCCATATGGAATCACAATTTTCCATTGCTGTGCTGTTACGGCTTTAAAATTTGGTCTGTAGGCTAGTAATAAAATTAATGCCGAAACGCCAATACGCATAGATGCCGTACCTGCTGCGCCGATTGTAGGAAACAAAGTTTTTGCAATTGCTGCTCCGCATTGTACGCTAATAATTGCTAATAATACTGCTGGAACAGGAGGTAGGTTGATTTCTCTATTTTTCATAAATAGTAAGAAAGAATCAGACAAGATTTATTTCTGTCGGATATATAATGTATTTTGAATTAATTGCCTAAAGCTTTTTTTGTAACATAGGCACGATAACCAATAATAGCCATTTGCCATTTTTTTGCTTTTGAAATATCTAAACCTTGTTTGGTAAAACTTGGCAAAAGCAACTTATTTAGTTTGGCTAATAATTTATACATAGTAGATTTGTTTTTTCAAAGATATAAAAAAAAGACTTTGTGTATGATACAAAGTCTTTTGTGTAATTTCATTAGATTAATTCTTAAGAATTAGGCTTTTTTCTTCTGTTTTTCCATTTCTCTAATATCTTTTTGCTGTAGTCTCATTTCTTTCGCATGCTGTCTCATTTCTTTCGCTTGCTCCTTCATGTCTTTTGCATGTTGTTTCATATCAAGCTCATATTGCTTCATATCTTCCTCATGATCTTTAGAGTCATCTCCAAATTTAAAATTAAAGTCATAGTTGAACTTTTCCATGTTGGCGCTGAATTTTTCCATGGCAATTTCATATTTAGCCATTTCTTTTTCATAGACACCAGATCTTTGTGCCATTATAGCTTCAACTTGTTTTTCATATTCCTTCATTTGCGGTTCAAATGCTTCCATTTGATTGCCGAAAGCTTCCATGTCTTTTTCAAATTTAGCCATTGCGACTTTATCATTTGGATTTTTAGGAGCAACTGGAGGTTTTGGCATTCTAGACATGTCAATTGCCGGTACAGGAGGCATTGGTCCGCCAGGAAATGTCGGTGGAGTTGGAGGTACTGGAGCAACAACATCTGACTCTCCTTGATTGCGAACAACAACTCTTTCTTTTCTAATTGTCATCGGAGTTCTAAAGTGTCTATCTGTACTAATATTGATAGATTTTGCTCCTTTTTCATCAGTTCCAATTGCTAATTCGCAGTCTTTTATAGCTTCGTCTCCGTCAATTTTGATGGTTTGTTTTTTACCAGAATCTGATTTTACTTTGATTTGAATCGCAGTTAATTCTTCTTTGGTATTTCTTTTTACATCCGAAATTTCAACATCAAGATTATGATTTGTTTTTAATTTTCCAGGCAATTCATTCAATTCTTTGTCACTTGTATTTTTTGTGATTTTAATTGTTTCTTGAGCATCTTTGACTGTATCTTTTTGGATAGTTGCAACTTCATTTTGTTTCTTTTCTTGTGCAATAGTTTTTATTTGAAATAAAAGAATAAATGCGCCAAGAGCAGGAATTACTGCCGAATATTTCCAGTAATTTCTCTTTTTTGATTGATTTTTGTTTAACATGACAATTCGTTTTTTGATTAATGATTGATAAAAATGATTGGTGATTGCAACACAAGTTTCGTGCGTTGTTATTTTTAAAAGCGTGTATTGGTACGCTTTTTTGTCGGCAATTTTTTTAGAAGCCTCACTGTCAGCAATGAATTCAAGATTTTGTAAAATAGCTTTTTTGTAAAGCCAAATAATTGGGTTGAACCAAAATAGAATACAAAAAATTCTCGAAATCAAAACGTCAATAGTATGCTTTTGGTCACTGTGCACTTTTTCGTGTTCCAAAATATTTTCTAATTCTGCCGATGTATATAGTGATGAGTTATATACAATGTAATCGAAATAAGAGAAAGGAGCGATATTTTCATTAATATCGATAAATTTAAAATCTTCTTGCTGTTCAATCTTTTTTCCTTTTAAAACAGAGTTAAGGCTGTAGAAATCAAGCACAAATTTGATCATAAAAGCTAAGAAGCCCATTCCGTAAGCCACCGCTAAAACTAAACTCCAATTAATTTCAAAATTTTCTTCTTGAACAACAGATACAGTTGTAGGTATATGATGAGCTTTATAAAAAGCAACATCATAATTTGAAGGAACATTTTCTAAATTCGTTGTAGTAGTGATTATCGGATCTGTCGCAGGCGGAGTCTCAACCCAAATTACTTTCGTGTAAACTACAAAAGGCAGTGCAACAGAAGTAATTAATCCAGCGAGTAAAAACCAGCGGCTGCTATTAAAAAAAGTTTCTTTGCGAAGTAAAAAAATGTAAGCAAAATAAAACATTGCTAGTAACCCGCTTGATTTTAGGATAAAAATGAAAAGTGCTTCCATAACTATTTTGATTATTTATCTTCTTTTGGATTTTCGATCATATTTAAGATTTCACGCAATTCATCTGCCGAGATTTTTTCTTCTTTAGCAAAAAAAGAAACCATGCTTTTGTATGAACTATTAAAATAATTATCAATTGCAGTGCTCATAAAACCTTTTCTATAATCTTCGATGCTAACTGCTGGATAATACTGATGCGTATTTCCGAAAGCATTGTGCGCTACATAACCTTTCTCTTCCAAATTACGAACAATGGTCGACAAAGTGTTGTAATGTGGCTGATCTTCTAAAATCTCTGCTTGAATTTCTTTCACGAAAGCTTTTTTAAGCTTCCATAAAATGTGCATGATTTCTTCTTCTTTGTTGGTTAGTTTTTGCATTTTTAATTATTTAAAAATTAAAACGGTTTATTTTTTAGTTTCAATTTCCACTGCTCCATTAGCGGCTTTATTTCCGTATTTGCTAGTCGCATTAGTTCCTGTTAAAACACTTACAGATTCTATATTATCATTTGGAATACTTTCTGTATCAAAACCAGCAGGCATTTCTTCTCCGTTTACAATTACAAGTAGAGAACCTGTTTTTACCTTAGTTTTTGTGCCATTTGAAACAGCAACAGTAGAGCCTCCATCAGACTTATTGTCTTTATTTATAATTACAGTAGTGCTAGTATTTGAATTAGTATTACTGTTAGTTTTTGTACTAGTATTAGAATTAGAGTTAACATTGGTTTCTGTATTAGTAGTTGTGTTTTTAATTTCTGTCGTGTTGGTTTTGTCATTTTTGGTTAGTTTTCTGCTAACAGTGATTTTTTCATCAGTAGTCTGAATGCCAGCTTTTTTCTTTCCATCTTTGTTTGTAATGACAACTATTCCAAAGCCATTAATGGTTTTGTCTCCTGTTTGAATTGATTGAGATTTGTCTTTTCCATTAATTACATCAACTTTGATTGATGTTAATTCGTTTTCAGAGTTTCTTTTGATGTCAGAAACTTTAAAATCAATATTGTGAATTGATTTTAATTTCTCTTTAATTTCTTTTAAATCTGAATCCGAAGAACTTTTCCAAATTTTGTAAACATCAACAGATTCGATTTCTTTTGAAACTGCTTTAACATTTTGCTGCCTTTCTTTTGCAACTACTTCAATTTGAAATAATAATACAAAGGCTGCTAAAGCTGGAATTACAGCATAATACTTCCACGAATTTCTCTTTTTTGATTGATTTTTGTTTAACATAACGATTCGTTTTTTGATTAATGATTGATAAAAATGATTGGTGATTGCAACACAAGTTTCGTGTGTTGTTATTTTTAAAAGCGTATACTGATAGGCTTTTTTGTCTAAAAGTTTTTTAGAAGCTTCACTGTCAGCAATAAACTCTAAGTTTTGAGTGATTGCTTTTTTATAAAGCCAAACAATTGGATTGAACCAGAAAATAATACTGAAGAGTCTAGAAATCAATACGTCTCTAGTATGATTTTGATCGCTATGCACTTTTTCATGTTCAATTATATTTTCTAATTCTGAAGGTGTATACATTGATGAGTTGTAAACTATGTATTCAAAATAGGAGAAAGGTGCAATATTTTCTTTTACATCTATGAATTTGAAATCGGCTTGCTGTTTGATTTTTTTTCCTTTAATGATTGAATTTAAACTGTAAAAATCAATTGCTAATTTTATAATGAAGATCAAAAGCCCAAGGCCGTAAAGCCCAAGAATAATATAATTCCAATTCAAATCTGCCAATTCTTGATTCGATGTATTTGATAGTGTATTTTGGATATTTGTATTGAAATCGGAAGGAGCATTTATCCATATCACCTTTGTATAAGTCAATAATGGTAAAATTACTGAGACAATCAAACCTGATAGTAGAAACCACCTGTTGCTGTTAAAAAATGTTTCCTTGCGCAGTAAGAAATAATAAGCGCAATAAAATAGAAGCATTAAACTGCTTGATTTGGCGATATAAATGAAAATTGCTTCCATAAACCGATTATTTATTTTTCGTTTTTATTTTCGATCATTGATAAAATCTCACGCAATTCGTCTGCTGAAATTTTTTCTTCTTTAGCAAAAAAGGAAACCATGCTTTTATAAGAACTATTAAAGTAATTATCGATTGCGGTTTTCATAAATCCTTTTCTGTAATCTTCAATTGGCACAATCGGAAAGTACTGATGTGTGTTTCCAAAAGCATTGTGACTTACATATGCTTTTTCTTCCAGATTACGCACAATTGTAGATAATGTGTTGTAATGTGGCTGATCTTCTGTGATTTCTGCTTGAATTTCTTTTACGAAAGCTTTTTTTAGCTTCCATAAAATCATCATAATTTCTTCTTCTTTGTTTGTTAACTTCTGCATCATCTTTTAATTTGATTCAAACCTACAACTATTTTTTTAGTTACACAACTATAAAAATAGTTATTTAACTAAAAATTAAGTTTGATTTCAATTTTGAATACAGAAATCCTATTCAAATTTAATATTAATAAACTGAAATATAGGGTTTTAAAAAGTTAAAGTCGATTGGCTTTTCTAAACAATAGCATCATACAGTTTTTCAAATTAATTTTCAAAACTAGAGAGTGTCTTATTTTGATAGTAAAATGACTTTTAAATCCCTTTAATAAAATAATCAAAGGTTAATTTAACAAATTATTAACCAGAAAATTATTTTATTATGAAAAGTTTTAAAAAAGTATTAGCCCTTTTTTTAGTTTTTACTGCCGCCACACTAACCACCAATTGCGACAATGAAGAAATCGACACAGGTCAATTAGTAAGCCAAGATCCGAAAATTGCTGAGGCTAAAGATTGGTTTGAAAGCTACAAATCAAATTCTGCGACCAGTAAATTGGAAGAAGGAGAATTTAATCAGGCTTTTAGAAATCTAGCTTACTATTGGGAAAATGCCAAAATAATTAAATTAGATGGCAGTGCTACCGGAATCACTGTACCGGTTAAGGACAATCCCGAAAACCCCGATTACAAAGGACAGAAAATGTTATATTTGTATGAATCGGACTCAAAGTTACAAGCTATATTGCAGGAGATATTTCCCGAATCAAATGAAAAAATTGATGATGAGCAAAAAAAGCAGGGTTTTGGAGATTTAACTTTATTTAGCGGTTACATCATCAATTGGGATTTAAAACAGGGCTTTCTAAAAGGAGCTAGATTAAAAGACGGTCTTGTTATTGCTGATGTAACGGATGTGATGACACTTTTTGGCGAGGATGCTAGTGATAGCAATACTGCTAAAATGATAGAAATGTTTGATGAGCAAGGCATCGGCTCTGAACGTGACGACACATTACAGAGAGGAGGAGCAGGGGCAATTCCATTAAATAATGTCATTGTTGAGCAAAAATCACCACCTAGAACACCAAAAGATTTTAGTATTGCTGGTGCATTTGGCGATGGTGGCTCAGGTGGGTACTCGGGAACTCCTACTGGTGGAGGAAGTGGAACTACGGATAGTGGAACTACCACTGCTGCAACTGCACCGCCTAGTTGTCAGAGCTTTTATTTTACATCAAAGAAAGGAGCTAATTGGCAAGAGGCTGCCGTTAAAAACATAACATATAGAATCGTTGTTCTTACTCAACAGAGGACAGAAGTAACCTATACAATGATATTTCCTCAAGCAGTGCTTTTTGGTATGCCAATCGATTATAATAAAGGAAATGGAGCTGTCAGTGCAGGTACAGCTGCTACAGTTACAGCTATGTCTTTAAATGAAAGTATGAAAGAGATGGCTAAGCTCTATACTAAAACTGTTATAAATGAGCTAACATTACGTACCAAATTTCAAGAGCTTGTAATAAGGAATTATAGAAATCATACTAACGGAGGGACGGTAAATTTTAATTCTACATCTCCTTTACCTGCTACAAATTATAGAACAAACATGAGCGAAACTGGTAATTGTGAATGATTTGATTTACACAATCAATAAATTGATTAAAAGAATAAAAGAGAAAATTGGAATTTAAATTAAAATTGAAAATGATAGAAGATGTTTTGACAAATTTTGCAAACCTATATTATCCTAAGAATATATGCCCTTGGGATGATAAGGAAAAATATTTAAGTGCTTTCGAATATAAAAGATTACAATCTACAATTGACTATTTTGATAAAAACCAAATAGTACGTAATAATATAAAAAAAGAATTTCAAGATGATTCAATTTTAAAAGATTTTGAAGATTTTTCTATATTGGATAGTAATCAAGATAGATGTTACACTTTTTTTCTGAACGTATTCGAAGAAGGAGAATTATATTCAATTTCTTTGTACCTAAGTTTTTTATTACCATACTACACCATCACAAAAGGACAACATCCAGCTGAGCCTTTTTATTCTAAGGCAAGAATTGAAGAACTAGAAAGAGAAAAATTAGACACAAGAAAAATTGATGAACTAATTCTTGCAGTCGAAAAGATAGTTGAAGACAAACTTTTATATAAAAAGTTTCCTGACTTGTTAATCGATAATAAATTTTTGGATATAAGTTTTGGGGATATTTATCTTGGTAATTTCACAATGTTTAATGCTTTTTTTAACAACAGGAGATAAATGAAAACAATAAGTAAATGCTATCTGATTTTTCTAGTAATTAACTTTTTCCTTTTAGTGTATTTTTATTTTGACATGCAACTTTATGTCATTGCAATTCACGATACTTACTTTTGTATAAGTTACTTCTATTTTGTTATACTATTTCTGCTATTAGGCAATCTAATCTTTTTGCCTTTGATTCTTTTAAAACGGAAAAATATAAAATGATAGAAATGAGTGAAGACCACGAAAATAAATTTTGACTAATGCAAATGATTGTAACTATCCGTTGATGGCTTGGTAACTTCTTTGCCTTTGCACTTTATTAGCAATAATTTATTGTACAAAATTTATAAAAGAGTCAGACAAGTTTATCTACTATTAAAAAAGCAAATAGCACTGGAAATTCTAGTGCTATTTTTTTATGTTTTTAAGAGATCTTCTCATTAACTAAAGCATTTTTAATCCAAATACAACATCCGGTGGCAACTACGCCGATGCACGCCATGAAAAGCCAGTTAATTTGGTATCCAAATCGAGTAATGACTTCAAAACCAGCTTTGGAACTGATAATATGAGCAAGACTGAAACTCATAGTATAAAGCGCCATGTAACGGCCTTCTTGTCCGCGAGGCGCACGACTTAAAGCAAATGCATTAGAAAATGGAAAAGTCAGAACTTCTCCGATAGAAATACAAATCATGCTTACAACCAACATTCCTGCCCAGAAGTTAATAAGAAGTAAAAAGAAACTGCTCGCCATAACAAAAGATCCTATAATTATAATTCGAATCTTCGGAAAAGCTTTTCGCTCCAAAAATCCAACGGTTGGCATTTCAAGAGAAAAGATTAATAATCCGTTTAAAGTCATTAACAGACCCGTTTGGAATTCGCTTAAACCAAATTTTTCATTATGATATAAAGGAAGAGTTGTAAATAACTGGAAGAAAATCATAGCTGTAATGAAACTTACAAACAAGAAAACCCAGAAAATTTTATCATGAAAAACAGATTTTACATCTGTGGCGCTTTCTGCTTTATCGTCGTGAGTTGCTTTTTTCTTTTCTTTCACTAATAAAGCAAAAATCGAAATCGAGATTATACAAGAAGCTCCGTCAACCCAGAAAAGACCAGAATATCCCATTCCCATAATAATTAAACCTCCAAGAGCTGGTCCTGCGGCAAAACCAAGATTTACAGCAAGACGTACAAGTGTAAGCGCACGCGTTCTGTTTTCTGGTTTGGCGTAAGCGCCCAAAGAAACAAACATAGCTGGACGAAACATATCGGCAATTGTCATAAGAACGAACATTGCACCGCAAAGCGCCCAGAAAGTAGTAATATATTGTACAAAGAAAAGAGAAACTCCACTAGTAAATAAACTGAAAATCATTATTTTATAGAATCCTATTTTATCTGATAGTTTACCTCCCAGCCAAGAACCCAACATTGATCCAAACCCAAAAGCGACCATAATCCATCCGACTTGATTGTAGGTAAAATGAAGGTCTTCTTTTAAATATTTAGATAAAAAAGGAAGAACCATTGTTCCAGCGCGGTTGATAAAAGTGACAATGGCAAGAATCCATACTTCTCTAGTAAAGCCTCGGAAATTGTTAATGTAGTGTGTAATGGCTGTTTTAAGCATTTTGTGTGATAAATTATCGTTACAAAGTTAACAAACTTTGTCTCGTTAAGTGGTTGTTGTTTTGTTACTTTTGAACTATTTTTGCATAAAATTTCTAAGATGAAAACTATAAACGCCCTAGCTTTATTGTTGGTATTTAATTTTGGCTTTGCTCAAAAAAAGTTTAATAAAGCCGATGCTCAAAAATTCCAAAAGAAAATCAATTCAGAATATGCTGATCCTAAGACCAGTCCATTAATGGCTGAAGATTTAAAGACTTTTAAAAGCTTAGAGTTTTTCCCTATTTCTGAAACTTATTTTGTAAACGCTACTTTGGTGAAAGCTAAAGGCGGAAAAGCGTTTGAAATGAAAACCTCTGGAACTCGTACTCCAAAATATACTAAATACGGAACTTTACATTTTAAAATAAATGGAAAAGCTTATCAATTAGCAGTTTACCAAAGTTTAGAACTTTTAGTTCAGGAACAATATAAAAATCATCTTTTCTTGCCTTTTTCAGATTTAACAACTGGCAAAGAAAGCTACATTGGAGGCCGTTATATTGATCTAGAAGTTCCGAAAGGAAACATTATAGCAATTGATTTTAATCAAGCTTACAATCCGTATTGTGCCTATAATTACAAGTATTCTTGTCCGCTTGTTCCTCTAGAAAACGATTTGAAAATTGCAATTAAAGCGGGTGTAAAAGATTTTCATTAATGGAATATTTTAATTTTCATACACATCAATTTACCCATCAATCTAATGTTTTAGAGCTGGTTAATCAGTATCCGAAAGATTTTGACGCTACGATTCCGTTTTATTCTATCGGAATTCATCCTTGGTACATTGACGAAAATCGAATTGATGAAGATTTGAAAATTATAGAAGAAAAATTGCAAACTCAAAATTGTCTTGCAATTGGTGAATGCGGTTTAGATAAAAGAATTGAAGTTCCGTTTGATTTGCAGATTTCGGTTTTTGAAAAACAATTAGAATTAGCCGAAAAATTCAACAAACCTGTAGTTATACATTGTGTTGCTGCTTTTCAGGAAGTAATGGCAATTAAGAAAAAAATAAAGATAAAAGTTCCAATGATTATTCATGGTTTTTCAAAGAATAATCAGCTTGCGGAACAATTAATTGCTGCCGGATTTTATCTTTCGTTTGGAAAATATCTATTGAGAAATCCAGATTTGAAAACGGTTTTTCAGAATGTTCCGAATGATCGTTTTTTCTTAGAAACTGATACAATGGAAGAATCTATTCAGCAAGTTTATGAATTAGCTTCGGAATATAAAAAATTAAGGATAAAAGAATTACAAGATATTATTTCAAGTAATTATAAAAGTGTATTTGAATAGTAAAGTGCTATTTGTCACCCTGAGCGAAGTCGAAGGGCGCTCCAATTGGAATGGGCTTCGACTTCGCTCAGCTTGACAAACGAGCAGAACTTGAAACTTGAAACAAAAAAAAATAAAAAACTAAAACAAAAAAAAAGAATATAATGGCAGAATGGACAGAAAGAGCTGAGCTTTTGTTTACTAAAGAAGGATTAGAAAATTTACAAAAATCTAATGTTTTAGTCGTTGGACTAGGCGGTGTTGGATCTTTTGCAGCAGAATTTTTAGCAAGAGCAGGAGTAGGGAACATGACGATTGTAGACGGAGACGTTGTAGATATTACCAATATTAACCGTCAATTGCCAGCTTTGCATTCAACAGTTGGTGAGCCAAAAATTAAAATTGTAGGCGATCGTTTAATGGATATTAATCCAGAATTAAATCTAACTCGAGTTCAAGAATTTCTTTCTCCAGAACGTGCTTTCGAGATTGTTTCTCCAGAATTTGATTATGTTTTAGATTGCATTGACAGTATTACTCCCAAATTAAATTTGATTATTGCAGCAAAGAGAAAGAGAGTAAAAATCATAAGCAGCATGGGCGCTGGCGGAAAAATGTTGGCTTCAAAAGTAAAAGTGACAGATATTTCTAAAACAATTAACTGCTATTTTTCAAAAACAATTCGTAAGCGTTTAAAAGAAGTAAAAATCAATAAATTGAAAGTAGTTTTCTCTTCTGAAATTCAAGACGAAAAAAGCTTAAAATTGACAGACGGAAAAAACTTCAAGAAATCTTTCTACGGAACAAATAGCTATATGCCAGGTTTATTTGGCTTACACGCAGCAGAAACAGTGATTAGACATATACTTTCCAAGTAATTTAGTCACAGTCTCAGTTTTCAGTAAAAAAAACCTTTGAACCTTTGTTCCTTAGAACCTTAGCACCTTTAAATAAAATGATTAAAACAGTAATTTTTGATATGGACGGCGTAATTGTTGACACAGAGCCAGTTCATCGTTATGCTTATTATTTACAATTTTCAGAATTGAATATCGAAGTTCCTGAAGAAATGTATACCACATTTACAGGATTTTCAACTCGAAATACATTTCAAACCTTAAAAAGCTATTTTCCAACTGTAGAGCAGGAAGTAGAAGATTTGATTCAGAGAAAAAGAACTATTTTTAATGATGCTTTTGATACTAAAGAAGATTTACATCTTTTGGATGGTGTAGAAGATTTAATTAAAGATTTGTACAATAACGGAATACAGTTAATTTTGGCTTCGTCAGCATCAAAAGTAACTATTGATCGAGTTTTTACAAGATTCAATCTGCACCAATATTTTACTGATATTGTGAGCGGAGAAGATTTTCCTCAGTCAAAACCAAATCCGGCGATATTTATTCATGCTGCTTCATTATCAGTTGCGCCAAAGGAAGAATGTATCATAATTGAAGACAGTACAAATGGTGTAAAAGCAGCAAAAGGCGCAGGAATTTATTGCGTAGGATATAAGAGCGAGCATTCACATCGTCAGGATTTATCAGAAGCTGACTTAGTTATAGATCATTTCAGCGAATTAAATGCTGAAAAAATATCACAGCTAAAGTCTTGAATTATATAAAATTTAACATTTGTAGCTGTTTGAATTTGTAAATTTGAAAAAAATAAAACTTAAAATAATGAAGAAACTACTTATTGCTTTAGCCCTGATCTTAGCACCATTAGCATCAGAAGCACAAGTAAAAACACCACAAGCAAGTCCAAAAGGATATATTAAGCAAACTGTTGGTTTAACCGATGTTGAAGTTACGTATTCAAGACCAGGAGCAAGAGGAAGAGCTGTGTTCGGAAATTTAGTTCCGTTTGGGAAATTATGGAGAACAGGAGCTAACGAAAATACAATCATTAACTTTAGCGACGACGTAATAATCGACGGTAAAACGTTAAAGAAAGGAAAATATTCAATTTATACAGTTCCTAGAATTGAAAGCTGGGATGTCATTTTCTATCTTTCTACTGATAACTGGGGATTGCCAGAAAACTGGAGCGATGCTTATGTAGCTTTAAAAACTACTGTAAAAGAAGAAGCATTGCCAACTCCTGTTGAAACATTCACAATTGGCATCAACGGATTAGATCCAAATTTTGGTTATTTAGATATCTCTTGGGAAAACTCTCATGTAGCTTTAAAATTTGAAGTTCCAACGGCAAAAATTGCTGTAGCGAGTATTGATAAAGCTCTAGCAGGTCCAACTTGGAATGATTATTTTTCAGCTTCTCAATATTTATTCCAATCAAACGGAAATATCGATACTGCAAGAACTTACGTAGACAAAGCACTTGATATGAGTTCTGACAAACCATATTATGTTTCAAGATTAAAAGCGTTGATTCAAGCAAAACAAGGCGATAAAAAAGGTGCAATCGAAACAGCAAAAGCTTCTTTAGCATCTGCAGAAGCTGCAAACAATACTGATTACGTTAAATTGAACAAAGATAGTATCGCTGAGTGGAGCAGATAATATTTTTTTTGAATTATTAAATTCCAATATTTAAATATCAAATTCCAAAGCTTACGGGTTTTGGAATTTTTTTTACAAAATAAAATAGACAGACTTGTCTGTTTGTTTTGAAAAATGTTATATATTTGCACATATAAATTATAACGGTATGTTGCCAAAAGAAAGAATATTAGAAAAAACATTTAGTTTGTTCCACAGACAAGGGTATAATGCTACAGGAATCAATCAAATTATTGAAGAGGCAAAAGTTGCAAAAGCAAGTTTCTATCAGCATTTTAAATCTAAGGAGGATCTATGTGTTGCTTTTTTAAACCAGCGTCATTTGTTTTGGTTTGAAGAATTACAAAAATTTACAGCGAAAGAAGAAGACATAAAGCTGAAAATTTTGGCTTCATTTGATTTCTTAATTTATATGAATAAAAATGAAAATTTTAGAGGTTGCAGTTTTCTAAATATTTTATCCGAAATCCAATCGGATAATATTAAGATTTTAACAGTAATTCAAAACCATAAAGCCGATTTGCGTGTTTATTTTAGTGAAATTATAAATGATAATCTTTTATCAGATCACGTGTATCTACTTTTTGAGAGTTGCATTATAGAAAGCCAACTTTTTAAATCAAATCAGCTCATTGAGCAAACAAAGAAAATTATTCAAACTTTAATTTAATTATTATGGAACAAAAATTGCCATTGCCACCTTTCACTTATGAAACAGCAATAGAGAAAATTCAATTAGCAGAAGACGCTTGGAATAGTCAAGATCCAGAAAGAGTTTCGAAAGCCTATACCATTGACAGCGAGTGGAGAAACAGAAATCTATTTGTAAATGGGAGAGAAGAAATAGTACCGTTCTTAACAGAAAAATGGAAAAAGGAGAAAAATTATAAACTTAAAAAGGAATATTGGGCGCATACAGAAAATAGAATTGCAGTTCGATTTGAGTACGAATATCAGGATCTTGATGGAAACTGGTTTAGAGCTTATGGAAATGAAAACTGGGAATTTGATTCAAATGGGCTGATGCAAAAAAGGTTTGCTAGCATAAACGATCTTTCAATAAAAGAAGAAGAAAGAAAATTATAATAATTTTTAATTCATAGAGGGCGGTTCAGGGATTTTTACCGTCCTTTTTATTTTCTTTATAATTAATAAATAAAAAGTAATTCCTCCTAAAACAATAAGAAGCCCAATTTGAAGTTGGCCAAGTACATTATTTCTACTATACATTGCATTTGCAACGGCAAGTTTATCTTTTCCTTCTTCAATCTGAATTTGAGAAAGTGCCTCTAATGTTTTTAAAGCTTCGGCACTAGAATTGGCAATTTTGTCCCAATTTTTGTTTTCAACTTGCTTGTTTATTTCTTTGCATGAACTTAAAAATGCGTCAAAATACTGTTTCTCTTTATTCGTTAAAACTGTTTTAGCGTAAAAATCGTCAATATCATGAATGATATCAAGCGTATGAATGATTTCATTTTTTTTGATGTTATCACTTATATTTAGTTTTTCAGCTTCGGCTTTTATAAAATGAAGTTCTTTAGAATATTGAAATATATAATGCGCTACAACCAATCTGTCTTTATAAATCGCATTGATATTATCATTTACGTTTTTAGAATTTCGAAGCGTATTAAAATTTCCAAGTAAAATAATCAGCATCACGATTAACAGAATAAAAGCAGCTTTGGTTTTGTTGCTGTATTTTTTTGAATCTCTCATAATGATGATTTTAGAAGTTACAATAGTAATCTTACGATACACTAAAATAATATTTTTTACTTAGAAAAAATGAGAATCATATTCTAAAGAATTTGCTAATCTATTGAATTTTAGATTTTATAGAATTTAATTTGTTTTCCATTAGCTTCAAAAATAATTTCGTTTTTGAGTCCAAAATCAAATTTATTTCCCTCCCAGATATTTTCGAATTTATTTTTTGATAATGGTTCCAATAGAAAAAGAGATTGGTTAGTGAAATTTGCGTACAATCTTTTATTATTGATAGAAATAGTGATTTCTTGTAGGCTATCAGGACTTTTATAAATGCCGACTACGGTTTCCAAATCTTCCTTAGTTGGTTCATAACCTTCAAAGTTAATGGTATAAGTTTTATTGAAATAATTACTTAATGCAGCTATTAGGATTTTTTTCTTATCATAAACAGAACCGTTTGTAATTATTGCAATAGCTAACTTTTCATCAGGGAAAAAAGATAAAACAGAACTAAAACTGTCGATTTGACCGCGATGAACGAATCCATCCTTGTCGTAAAAAGGAAGAGCAAAAATTCCCATTCCGTATTTATCTTGGATTTGTGTCATCATTTTTAAACTTTTAGGACTAATTATTTTGCCTTGAAAAAGTTTTTCAATAAAAAGAGTTAAATCTGAAGCAGTCGAAACAATTGCACCTGCACCTAAAGGAACCGACATATCTCCTTCGGTATCTTTTTCCCATTTATTAGAGAAATAATAAGAGTAACATTCGTTGTTTTGAATATTTATTTTACCTCCAAAATAAGTATTTTTTAGCTCTAAAGGCTTTATTATTTGTTCTTCTAATAGTTTTGAATATGTTTTTTTATACGTTTTTTCGAGAATTAAAGTAAGCAAATAATAATTGGAATTGCTGTAATCGGCTTTCGTATCGGGTTCAAAATCACTTTGAAATTTACTTAGAATTGAAATCATTTCTTCTTCTGACTTTGCTTCAGTGTATCCATTAGCAAATTCATCGGCCGCCAAAAGTTCATGGATTCCGCTTCTGTGATTTAGTAAATTGCGGACAGTAATTTTTTGCGAATTTATAATTGTTGGAAAAAAAGAATGAATAGTCTGGTCAAGACTGATTTTTTTTAATTCAACAGCTTTTAATACCAAAGCTGAAGTGAAAATTTTAGTTGTCGAACCAATACGAAATTTAGTATTAGCTGATAAAGATATATTATCAGCTATATCTGCTTTACCAATTGAGTTTGAATAAATCTGCTTCCCATTTTTAGAAATGGAAATGCTGCCCCTAAAAAGATTTTTATCATTTAAAGCTTTAAATAGACTGTCAAGTTTTGCAGCATTAAAGTTTTGCGACTGAACGTTTAATATCGAAATTGCAAAAGCAAAAACGAGGCAAAATTTAATTTTCATTTTTCTCTATCAATTTTTAAATGAAGATAGATTATTCTAGTATTCAATACTAGTATTTATCTCTTCTTTTTTAAAAAATAAAAACTGAATTAAAAGCGCCAATACAATCGTCAAAATAGCTCCGATAAAATTCAGCCATAAATAACCTAGTTTTTCTTGGCTGTAAATCATGAAATAATAGATAACAAAAATTGTTAATTGACTTATAATTGCACTAATAAACATAGATTTTGCCCGAACTCTTTTGGTATAAAAAGCCACAAGGAATATTCCTAAAACTGTTCCGTAAAAAATAGAACCGATAATGTTTACTAGCTGAATTAAGTTTTCAAACAAAGTTCCTACGCAGGCAAAAAGTATGGCTATAACTCCCCAAAAAAGCGTAAAAAACTTCGTTACATGCAAATAATGCTTATCTGATTTTTCTACTTTCTGATTTCGTTTATAAATATCAATCGCTGTTGTAGATGCCAATGCAGTTAATCCGGAAGCAGTAGAAGACATTGCCGCTGAAAGAATAACGGCCAATAACAATCCGATAAGACCTTTTGGCAAATAATGAAGGATAAAGTGGAAAAAGACGTAATCTTTATCATTTGTCTCTGTATTACTGTCGGCTCTTGAAATAATTTCTTTGGCTTTATCACGAAGATCTTTTTCTTTATTTGATAAAGCAACCAATTCTTTACGTAAAATTGGATTGTCAAAATCTTGATTCAACTGATCGATATACAATAAATTAATAACCTTTTTATCTTCTGAAAGTTTAACAAGCTTTTCTTCTAAAACATGATATTCTTGTTTATAAGCCGACTTTTCAATCGCTATTTTATTATTCGGATTAAAATTTAGCGGCACTGGATTGAATTGAAAAAAGACAAAAACCATAACTCCCGTCAAGAGAATAAAGAACTGCATCGGAACTTTAAGAAGTCCGTTCATGATTAATCCCATCTGACTTTCTCGAACCGATTTTCCAGATAAATAACGTCCAACTTGCGATTGGTCTGTTCCAAAATAAGCAAGAGCCAAAAAGAAACCTCCTGTAATACCGCTCCAAAAAGTATATTTTTCTTCAGGATCAAAAGAAAAATCAACAATATTCATTTTGTCATTCGCACCTGCAATATGCAATGCGCTGTTAAATGTCATATCGTTTGGCAGATAGTGTAAAATCAGGAAAAACGTGATAAACATTCCAGACATGATTACAAACATTTGCTGTTTTTGCGTCACGTTTACCGCCTTTGTTCCTCCAGAAAAAGTATAAATAATAACCATTACACCAATAATGATGTTCATTACAGTTAAGTTCCATCCTAAAAGAGCAGATAAAATAATAGCAGGAGCATAAATGGTCAAACCTGTTCCTAAGCCTCTTTGCACTAAAAATAGAATTGCTGCAAGCGATCGAGTTTTAACATCAAATCTTCTTTCTAAAAATTCGTAAGCCGTAAAAACTTTACTTTTGTGGTATAACGGAATAAAAGTCAAACAAATAACAATCATAGCAATTGGCAGACCAAAATAAAACTGCACAAAACCCATTCCGTCATGATACGCTTGTCCAGGCGTAGATAAAAACGTAATTGCGCTGGCTTGTGTCGCCATTACAGAAAGTCCGACAGTGTACCAAGGCGTTTCATTGTTTCCTAAAATGAAATCTTCCACGTTTTTACTTCCTCGGGTTTTCCAAGAGCCGTATCCAACAATAAATAATAAAGTGACAATAAGTACGATCCAGTCAAATAGCTGCATAGGTTATGAGTATAATTGCATGATTAAGAAAAAAATAGCAATATAAATTGCATTAGCCACCAAAACATAAGTGTAGCTCTTTTTCCATTTTTTTGTCTTTTTAGCTTCCATATTTTATTGCTTTAAATCTTGTTTAGGAGCTTCAATGGGTTGTTTTAGAGAAATAATATTCGATAGTAATCGATATGCTCCAGAAACACCTTCTGGCAATTCTCTAAAGAAACTCAAACCAGTATAAATATAGTATCCTTTTCCGTATGGCGCGACAAGCAAAGCTCCATCTTTAGCAGATTCTCCTTTATCATGCGACGAAATAATAGGAGTGAAGGCAGGATCATATTCGTTTGGATAATATAGACCTTGTTCTTGCGTCCAACCTTGGAAATCTTTTTCAGAGATTTTGTTTGGCGTGTTTAAAACAGGATGATTTGGTGCTAAGAATGTAATTTTAGCATTTTCTTCTGTTACACGATCGTTTGATAATTTCAACGGATATGGAGCGATTTTATCGGTTACCAATTTTCCATTTGTATTGTATTGAACAATCATATTTTTACCGCCTTTTACAAAATTGAAAAGTATATTTTGTTTGTTTGCCAAAGCGTTCACGGTATTGTAAGCACGAATTCCAGTAATTACAGTGCTGAAAGAATCTAATTTTTCAGGTGTAATTTCTTCAGGTTTTAAAATCGAAACTTTGTATCCCATTTGCGTCAAGCTTTCTGGAACTTCGTCTCCAGCGCCCATAATATAAGCAATAGCATCACCAGAAACCTTCAAGTCGATTCTAATACATTTTGATTCCGCTGGTTTTAAAACCATCTGTTTGGTAATATGGCTGAATTCAATTATAGTCTGATCTTTGTCGAAACGTTTACCGTCAACAATGGCAACACTTTTTGCTGTAACTTCTTCTGGATTTACTGGCGGAGTAACTTCAAAATAAAAGATTTGTTCTGTTCCTTTTTTGTCTAAAGCAAATGGAATTTCTTTTGGAGAAACTGACCAACTTTTTGGCAAATCTAATTGTAGATTTCCTTTTACATTATCTTTTCCTGCGCGCACTTTCACGGGAACCATTTTACTTTTTGTGTTTCCAAAAATTAAAACTCTTTCTAAAATCGAAGTAGTTACTTCTGGAACAATATCGAGGAAATTATACATTTCGCCTTTCACGCCATCATTATATTTGTATACAACAGTGCGCTCAAACGGAATTTCAACATCATTGATTTTTACGTTAAAAATAACTTTTACATCTCTGATAATATCAGGAATGCCAATGATCTCTTGGTTAGAAACCGTGTACATTCCAACCGTAGCTTTTTCTTTTAACCAATAAGGCTGCGTATATTCAATATTATTTGGAAGCTGTATTTGCAGATTGATTCTCTGGTCGTTATTATTCTTTAAAATAACATTTTGAGCTGTCGTTTGATTGTCTGGAAGTGTTGTTACACTAATTAATTGCATTCCTACGGCACATCTGTTAATTGCCTCAAGACTAAGTTTAATTGCACTTCCTGGAGTTGCTTCTTGCTCATTTGCAACAGCTTCAAGATATAAACCAGAACAAGATGCAATGATATTTTTTATAGCAGAAAGTTTAATCGTTTTCCAGTGCGTATCGTCTAAAGCTTGAATCATAGCGTAAGCTTTAACTAAATCTGGAATACTTGCGGATGGATTGCTAAAATCGTATTTTGAAATGATTGTAGAGATTAAATCTCCAACTGGTTTTCCATTTTTAACGCGATTCCAGCTCGTATCGATTCCGTCAAATAAATTATCTCGTTCTTTCGGATTTTCACCATTAATTAACTCTAAATATTCTGTTTCTTCACCGCGAACTCCAGTGCTACCAAATCCTTGCGATTGATGACGGCTTCGGCTTAAAGCAGCAATTTCTTGGTTTGATTTTCCGATTCCAGTATAGTAAACACCAGTTTCAAGTTTTGTAAATTTTGATTTATTGGCAGCATCAAATTTTTCTTGGCTTCCATAAAACCACCAAGAAGGATTGAAGAATTGACGTTTTACTTGCCAAGGCGTAACATATTTTAATTGTTCAGGATAAACTTTAGGATCATTTGTTAATTTGAAACTTTCAACACTCAACATCGCAGAAGAAGTATGATGCCCGTGTGTTGTTCCTGGCGAACGATGATCAAATCTATTGATAATAATGTCTGGTTGAAATTTTCTGATTGTCCAAACTACATCAGCAAGAACTTTGTCTTTGTCCCAAATATCTAAAGTTTCTGAAGGATTTTTCGAAAAACCAAAATCATTTGCTCTTGAAAAGAACTGTTCTCCGCCATCAATTTTTCTAGCTTCAATTAATTCCTGAGTTCTAATAACACCAAGTAATTCACGCAATTGCGGGCCAATTAGGTTTTGCCCACCATCTCCGCGAGTTAGTGATAAATAGCCTGTTCTGGCATTCATTTCATTGGCTAAATATGAAATCATTCTAGTGTTTTCATCATCAGGATGCGCCGCGAGATACAAAACAGAACCTAAAAAATTTAGTTTCTTAATTTGATTGTAAATTTCAACTGAATTTAGTTTTTGTGGCTGTTGTGCAAATGAAATTTGAAAACCTATAAAAAATAAAAGAAAGATTTGAACCTGTATTTTTCGCATATTCTGGTTAATGTTTTTTTGAAAGTGCCTCAAAAATACTAATTATTTTACGGAACAGTATTTAAATGAAATGTTAATGATTGATTATTTGATCAATATTTTAAGAATAAAACAAAAAAAGCTGCCAGTTTATATCTGACAGCTTTTTCTAAAAATATATATTTGATGCCGTTTCTGCTTATTTCAATTTATTTTCTGTATCAACGTAGTTTCCTGTGATAGTTACGCCAGTTCCTTTTGTAACTTTTCCATAAATTGTGATTGATGAAGTGTTGCCAATAAAATTGATTTTAGCTCCACTGTTCAATCTTAAATCTCCCCAAATCACAACAGAACCTTCAATTTGCAAAGTTGAATTGCTGTTGATAATTAACTCTGTAGGAGATGATTGTTGGTATTTACCTTGAGATAAACTTCCTCTCATGTTAAAAGTACCACCACTGTTTATTGTCAAGTTGCTAAGAACTGCAATAGAACCACAATGCGTTAAAACTGCACCAGAATTAATAATTGCCGAATTAATAGCTGTTGCGCCTTGGTACGATTTTGTTTCATTAGAATTTAAAATCAAATCTCTACCTTGATTATACAAACCGTAAGTTAAACAACTTGCAAAAGTAGTATTTGGTTTTTCCATTTTAATGATTTTCAAACCACCAGTTCCGCTTGCTACATAAATATAATTACCGCTTGACTTTACATAGTTTGAAGAACCTGCAATTCCAACAGAACCTAATAAATTAAGCTGTGTTGTAGATTGATAAACATTAAGTCCCAAAGCTCCATTAGCCACAAATGCATAACCATCATTGAAAGAAACAGCATTTGTTACATTGTCTTCAGCAGAAGTTGTAATTCCGATAGTTTGTAATTTTGACCCACTGTTGATATCGTATACGCCAAGACCATTTGGACCTTCAGAGACAAAAAGTTTTGTTCCATCAACATCCATTGTTCTTTTAGCTCCGCTAACGTCTAAAGATGTTGTAAAGCTTTTTTGCAACGCAAGAGTCGACTGATTGTAAACATTTACTCCTTTAGTTCCGCTTAAAGTCACTACTTTATCACTCGTTAAAGCAATAGAACGTAAATCGGCCATAGCAGCTTTTCCTGCAATTACTTTTGTAGAACTATTTATTTTGAATAAACTTCCATTATCTCCTGTTACTGCAAAATAGTTAGAAGCATTAGCCGCAACGTCTGTTGTAACTCTGCTTTCTAAATAATTTGGCTTTAATTTATCTGTAAGCAATCCTGAACTCAGTTCCATGTTAAATACAACTGCTGGATTTCCTGCTAGTTGAGTGTCTTTGTCTACATCTTTTGCAGCTCCGATAATTAAATTTGATCCCGAGAAAGTCAGAGATGTAATATCAGTATTTGGAATTAGGGCAGAAGTAACCAATTTTGGTTTATACGGATCTGAAACATCAATCACGTCAATAGCTCCAGAATAAGTATCGCCTCTCATGATATAAGAAACATAAGCATAATTTCCGTTTACTGTAATGTGGGTTGCTTGTAATGTTCTTCCGTTTGCATCAACTGGCGGTTTTACTTCGGCAATTTGAACGAGAGGAAAAGAAGTGCTGGCTGTCTCTGCAGCTTTACCTGTTAAAGATCCATTTTCGATCGAAATTACCCCAGAATTAGTTAAGTCAAGCCTTTGGTTAAGCGTAGATTGATCTGAGGTAATGGTAATGTTATTTGACGACTGTCCATCATTTTTGTTGTCATTGTTATCGTCACAACCTATTAACAGTGACATTGCTAAAAATGAAAGCAAATAAACATTCTTTTTCATAAATTTCTTTTTGATTTTTAAATTCGGCGCAAATATATATTATAAAAGCATTGCATATGAGGTTTCTCTGGCGAAACTTATTGCAGTACAATTATTTATATTAAAAATACAACATTTTAACAAAAGATTAGATTAAACAAATCACAAAAAAAGAGAGCATCATTTTATTGATACTCTCTTGCATTGATTGCTAGTAATTTAGCATTATCTTCTTCCATGTCCATGTCCGCGATCGTGGTCGTCATGATCATGTCTATCATGGTGTTTATTATGTTTGTCGTGTTTGTCGTAGTGTTTGTAATCTTTACGATCGTAGTGACGACGCTCACTGTAACCATATACAGGTCTTGGTTTGTATGGTCTTTGAGGAGCTCCATGGTATCCTTTGTAATATTTCACTCTATGACGATCGAAATAAGTATAAGGAGTTCTACCGTGGTAATCTGTCAAAACTACTTTGTAACCTCCATACAAATCATAGTTTCTATATTGTCTAGGCAAGTACGATGCTCTTACCCATTTTCCTCCTCCAAAATAGATGAATTGAGAAGCGCGAACATCATAGTAAGCCTCAACATCTGGAAGATAGTAATATTCCATTTCTGAATATCCCGATGGTCCCCAAGCTGGTGGAGTTCCAATATTTACGTTTACAGATACTTGGGCTTGTGTGGCGTTTGCAACCATTAGAAATAATCCGGCGATTGCTAATTTTATCGTTTTCATCTTTTCTTAATTTTAAAATGTTAATCTTGAATAGCGATATTCATATACTGTGCCAAAAAAATAAAACAGATGTATTTTGTCGAATAAAAACGTATTTTGACGAATAAAAAAACATCCAAAATCCCTTAATTTATTGACGGTTAAGGTTTTTTATTTTTTCTGAAATTTTCAAAAAAAAAAGAAAAAAAATTATCTGTAATTGACAACCCTAGGCTTTGCAAGTTCAAAACTTTGAAGTTTGTAATCTGTAGTTTCAAAAGTATTTGTTTTAAAAACATTATCTCCTTGCTGTGGAATACTCGGATAATAGGAAAGCGAAAGTTGGAATGAACTGAAAACCAAATAGTCATTACTAATCACCAGTCCAACGGTGAGTTTAGAATAAGGTTTATTCTTTGTCATAGCGATTTCTGGACTTCCTAAAACCGCAACGGAGTAATTAAAAAACGGGTTTAAACGGAATCCTAATAAAGAATGTGGAGAATAAGTTTGTGTTTGCAATGACAAAACGGCTTTACTTGTCCCGTACAAATAGCTGTTAAATCCTGCGATTCCGTTTTGTTCATTAATGTTTAATTGATCTCCAATTATATCGTCTCGGTTAATTCCGATAATGATTTTCGGATTTACGAATTGTCTAATTTTCCAATTCCCAACGCTAAATAACTTTGTGAAATAATTAGATTCAAACAAAAATGAGGTTTGGTATGTTTTGGATTGATGGAAAAAAGTTCCAGCTTCAAAATTCATGCTCAGAAAACCTAATCGATAATAATTTCCAAAAGAAAACTGCGCACCAACATAAGGCCGCCAAAAAGTGTTTTTATATTGATATCCAAATGTAACCCCATAAATTCGCCCTATCGGAACGTCTTCTGTTTGTCCGTTTCTAAAAATATAACTGTCTTTTATAAATTTTCGAGTATTCAATCCAATTCCGCTTAGAATTAGTTTTTCAGAAGAATAAAAGTGATTTGGGTCATAAATTTCAGAAGGCGATTCGCTATAATTCACATTCAAAAAACGAGCTGTTGCAATTAGATTGGTTATCGCTTTATGTTGGTCTTCAAACATTTTAAAAGCATGTCCAGCCCAAAGATCTTGCGAAGTGTATTTTTTTGGCTGATAGGCAAATGTAAGATCAGGCGCTTGGAGCGTATCTCTTCTGTAGCTTTCATCTACATAAATTCCGCCCGCCCATTTAGTTAAAGGAGAGTAGAAGTCTCGCTCAACATCTATACTTTTAATATAGTTATTGTCTAAATCCATATTGTAATGAAAAACAGTACCGATATACGTATTTTTAATATTCGGAACGGTGTAAGTTGCTTCATTGGCATTTCGTCCGTCATCAAAACGGTTGGTGAAACGATATTCTAATTGTTGTCCAGTTCCAAAAAAGTCTTTTTCTTTAAAACCAATAGACATTTGGTTGCTAGAAATAGAAAATCTCGGAATTGTACTCCACGAATCTAAAACACGAATTGTAACATCCACAGAATCCGAAGCTTGCCCAACACTTTGGTTGGAAATTCGAACCGCCGTAACATAACGCTGCGCACGTATCAAACGCTCAGTCTCAAGAACTTTATAGGTGTTATAAGGAGTATTTTTCTTGAAAAGCAATAAATTATAAATAGCAAACTTTTTCGTTTTCAAATGAAGTCGATTACCCGTTTTTTCTCCCCAGTTTTTAGGCATTTGCGCTGTATCAGCAACAGAATGCCCAAAAGGATCTAAAGTAATAATATTGATTTTTCGTATAATTTTCCCTTCGTAATTTGTTGAATCAATCGGAATGAGCAATTCGTCTTTTTTCTTTGGCTTTTTAGACCTGAAAAATAATTTATGCATGGTTTGCGTAAACTTATTTTTCTTAGAATAATTTCTGATTTTGGTATATATTTCCGTCGTGTCTTTTTGTGCTTTTGGCTCTTTTTTGCTTTGATTTACCTGAGCATATCCGCTTTGTAAACAAAAGCACAGCAAAATAAAAAACAATATTTTTTTGTGTAAAGACATTCGGTAGTTTTCTTCTGATAGTTATAAGCTTTATGAATATAAGGAATAATTAAATGCTATGCTAGCATAACGTTATTTTTAATTTTCTGTTGTAATTTTTCTTTTTCTCCAGACAAATTTTCTTGGAACATGATTTCCCATGAGATAACCCCAGGCAGAAAGCGAGTCAATTCGATCAAAAATAATTTTAAGAATAGCTAAAAGCGGAATCGCTAAAAACATTCCCGCAATACCAGCGGCGGCACCTCCAACAATAATTCCCATTATGGAAACAAAAGCATTTATTTCTACTTTAGAATTAATGATTAGCGGCACAAGGAGATTATTATCAATAAACTGAACAATAATATTTACAATAAGGATTCCGAGAATTACTGAAATTTCGCCAGATCCTGTTAACGATGCTAAAACGGTAATAATTCCAGCAACAAAAATTCCGATATAAGGAATCAGGTTCAGAATTCCTGTGATTAATCCGAGTAAAATGAAATATTTTACACCAATAATCCATAAACCTAAACTCGTCAAGACCGAGACAACGATCATTTCAATAATTAAACTTACGATATAATTGTTGATGGAAACTTTAATCTGAGACAAAATATCTTGCAAAACAGCATGATTTTCTTGTCTGATTAATTTGGCAAAAAAGAGTTTAAAATGTTCTTTATAAATTAAAAACAGAAAAGTGTAAATAATCATAATGGTGCTGTCTAGAAGAACATCACTTATAG
Organism: Flavobacterium sp. B167r; assembly: GCF_056824315.1. Lineage (NCBI taxonomy): Bacteria > Pseudomonadati > Bacteroidota > Flavobacteriia > Flavobacteriales > Flavobacteriaceae > Flavobacterium > Flavobacterium sp. B167r. The sequence continues at coordinate 3,851,055 of NZ_CP124859.1, read as the reverse complement.
AAACAATAAACGAACCCAATTTTGCCTGGCCCGTTTTAACGGAATCTTTGGTAACCGAATCCAAATATTTCTTTTGCTCACCAATGCTTACTTCAAAATTGTCTTTTATAAATTTATGAATTTCAATAAGAAAGGAATTTGCATTTTTCTTTATTGTATCAAAATCATTTGCCATATAAGTGACCTGATAGGAAATGAAAAACAGCACAGTAGCAATAACAGAGATAAAAACAGCAAGACAAATTATAGCTGCAAGATGTCTTGGAAATTTAAGTTTCGTATTAAAAAAAGTAAAAATCGGAAGCAGTAAAACGGCAAATAGAAATGCCAATAAAACTGGTATAAGAATATTTTTTCCGATGCAAAAAATGAATGCAAAACAAATTAAGGTAACAAGAATAAAAGAAAGTTTTGCATAAAAGGGTAATGTTATAGGCCGAGTCATTTGTTTTTATTTAGCTGAATTTATAAAACAAATATTACACTTTATTTGTCAATTTATGTTCCAGCTTTTTTTGTGCCCGTTATAAAATTCCCATTCGATTTTTAGTCAAAAAACTCGCGTTCTTCATACTTTGCAGGAATAATCGAAATTCCTTTTTGTAGCAGTAAATTGTTTGGGAAAACAATTTTTTCTCCTTCTTTTGTTTTTAAACTTACGTGAAAAGTATTGATGTCTTCAATTTCAGCTTCGATTGGGAAATCTTTGTCGTGTATTTTAATCGTATCTCCAATTCTGAAAGGAAAGGAAAAGAACAAAACCATTCCAGAAGTAATATTGCTCAAAATAGACCATTGTGCAAACATTGCAACGCCAATAACCGTTGCAATAGAAGAAATCGTAATAAAAATATCTTCTGTTTGAACTCCCCAAATTACAATTAAACTCGTTACAACAAGAATGTTCATCAAAATATTAATATACTTGATAACCAAATTGGTACGGTGTTCAAATAATTGGCTTGTATAAGCAAAACGTTTTATTAACTTGGCGATTACCATTCGCAGCACAATCAAAATAGCAATGAGAACTATTGTGGCAATTATTTCGCGGCTATACTCTTTAACAGAAAACATAAATATTTTTTTACACTAATGTAGTCAAAAATTCATAAACTTTGGCTGTCGGAAGTCCCATAACATTTGTATAAGAGCCTTCAACTTTTGCAACTGCCATAAAACCAAACCATTCTTGAATGCCATAAGCACCAGCTTTGTCGTAAGGTTTGTAATTTTCGATATAATATAAAATAGCTTCGTCAGATAAATCATTAAAAGTTACTTTGGTAATATCGTGTAGAAGAGTAGAAGAGTCTGCTGTTTTAAAACAAACCGAAGTAATTACATCATGCGTTGCATTAGACATCGATTTGATCATAGAAAAAGCTTCTTCGGCACTTTTTGGTTTTCCTAAAGCTTTATTCTGATGCCAAACGATTGTATCACTTGTAACCAAAATTTCGTTTGCTGCCAATTCGCCTTCAAAAGCATTCGCCTTTAATTCAGCAAGATAATCGGTGATTTCTGCTGCTTTCAATTCTGGCGAATAAATTTCTTCAATATCTTTTAAACGGATTTCAAAATCAAGATCTAAATCCTTAAAAAACTGCTGTCTGCGAGGCGAACCCGAAGCTAAAATGATTTTATATTTTTTTAGTTTTTCTTTAAGCATTGTATTTGATATTTAAGGCAATAACCAAGATTGATAAAATTCCGAAGAACAAAATAAGTTTTAAGATGTTGCTTAAGTGATGAAATTCTTTTTGAGATTTTGCACTGAAAATTTTGACAATAAAATAAAGCAACGGAGCCAAAACTGTTGCAAAAGAATAAAATACAGTAATGTAAAGCTTATTTTGCATGAAATAAGTATTGCAATAAAGCGCAGATAAGATAAACGCAATAATAGTAAGACCTAAAGCAATTTTTGCAGCTCTGTTAATTCCAATTGCAACAGGTAAAGTATTCAATCCCATGTTATAATCGCCATTTGCATCTTCGATATCTTTTACAATTTCACGAATAAAATTAATTATAAAAGCAAATAAAGCATAATCAGTTAAAATAGAAAAAAGACTTGCCATTTGAGCTTGATTTTCGCCTGTTGTCGCTGGAAAAAGGTCAAAAACTCCAATTATTAATACGCTTGCCGCTAAAAGCAGAGCCACTACAAAATTGCCTAAAATCATAATTTGTTTTAAACTCGTAGCATAAAAATATAAAAGCGAAGCAATTAAAATAAAAAGCGAAGCAAAAGTCGGCCTCATGATAATATTCGAAAGAATAAAACCAATTGCAACACCAGAAATGTTCAACCCTATATAAATATTGTAAGCAGCAGTTTCTGTGATTCCTTTTCCAACAACAACATCGTTTGGTTTGTTGATGCTATCGGTTCCTACATCGTAAATATTATTGATTACATAGCCTGCGGCTGCTAGTAAAACAGTGCTTAAAACCAATAATCCATATTGCCAGTCAGCTAATGCCAATGGAACATTTTGTTGTTTTAAAAAGGCATAACGAAAAAGCAGCTGCATAAAAGCAAGCATTAAAAGGTTTTTATAACGAATAAGTTTTAGGAATTTCATTTTTTTAAGGTTCTGAGTGGCTAAGATTCTAAGGGGCTAAGTTTTTTTTCTAACTGAAAACTGTGACTGCGACTGAAAACTCTAATCGTGTTTTCCGTTAAAATAATCCATCCATTTTCCTTGCACTTTCATCACTTGTTCAATAACATCTCTTACTGAGCCGCGTCCGCCTTTTACGTGTGAGATATATCGACATAGCGTTTTAATTTCGGGAACTGCGTCTTGCGGACAAGTTGGAAGTCCTACCAATTTCATAACATGAAAATCTGGAATATCGTCTCCCATGTATAATACATTTTCTGGTTTGATATTGTTAGTTTCGCAGTAAGCTGTAAAGGTTTTCACTTTATCAGGAGTTCCTAAATGAATGTCATTAACGCCTAAATTGCGAAGACGAACGCGAACACCTTCATTGCTTCCTCCAGAAATAATGCATACATGATAACCGCTTTCAATGGCTGCTTTCATTGCATAACCATCACGAATATTCATTGTTCTTAACATTTCGCCTTCATTGGTTACAAAAACAGAACCGTCTGTAAGTACGCCATCTACATCAAAAACAAACGTTGTGATGTCATTCATTATTTCTTTATAACTTTTTGCCATTATGCTGTATAGATTGTGTTAGGATTTTATAGATATTTTTTTTGTTTTCGTCTTGTAAAAAGGCCAAGTGCGCATTGGTTGTATTAGAATCGTGACGAATTGCTGGACCCGTTTGTGCATCAATAGGATCAAGCGTATTGATTTTGTCTGCTGTTTCTTGAATCAGAGGTTTTAAAACAGCAAATGGAACTTGGTTTTCTTCGCAGATTTCGTGCCCAAGTTGGTACAAATGATTCGTAAAGTTGCTAACAAAAACAGCCGCTACATGAAGCGCCTTTCGTTGCTCTGAACTTATGGAATAAACTGCTGTTGAAACACTTTTTGCTATGCTTTCCAAAAGCTTGAAATCGGCGGTGTTTTCTGCTTCTAAGCAGAAGGGTACAACAGAATAATCTAATGTTTTGTTTTTTGAAAATGTCTGAAGCGGATAAAAAACGCCACGACGATTTTTCGGATTTAAAAGTTCTATTGAAGATGTTCCTGAAGTATGAACAACCAATTGATTATTAAAAGGAATCTGATCTGAAGCTTCTGTAATCGCATTATCTGAAACCGAAATAATGTGCAAATCTGATGGTTCCAATTCTTGAAAATCTGTTACAATCTTTTCAGAATCAATTAAATGAAGTAAAGCTTCTTTCTTTCGCGAAAAAACCTGTTTTATTTCAACAATTTTGCTCGCAGAAAAAGCCTTTATCAAATGCTGCGCAACATTGCCGGAACCGATTATTGTTATCTGAATCATGAAAGCAAAATTAGTATTATTTTTTTAATGTTAAGAGCCTATCGATTATTGATAATGGTTTTTCGAAGTTTTTATTGTTCATTTTTTTGTTTGAATTATAACACTTTTTTGATAAAAATCATTGTTTAATAAAAACTTATTTATTTTGTAAGTTTAAACTTCCTATATTGTGAATTTGTTTGAAAATTAGTCTTTATTTTTGGTTTTTATTAACAAAAGCCAGAGCCTGCTAATCAACATTTTTAAGTACTTTTGTCGCACTTTTATACAATGTAATCCCTAAGAAATGGATAAAAAAATATTCTCTTTTTTGTTTTCTACACGTTTAATGGCTGTTCTTTTTTTAACATTCGCAATTGCAATGGGTGTTGGAACTTTTATCGAAAGTAAATACAATACCGATACAGCTAGAATACTAATTTACAATACATGGTGGTTTGAGGCAATTATGGCCATCTTTATGATTAATTTCTTCGGAAATATCAAAAAATACCAACTGCATAAAAAAGAAAAATGGGCAACTCTTTTACTTCACCTTGCCTTTGTTTTTATCATTTTAGGAGCTTTTATTACTCGTTATATTAGTTACGAAGGAATGATGCCAATTCGCGAAGGCGCAGCAGAAAATCAAGTTTATTCAGATAAAACATTCTTGACTGTTTTTGTAGACGGTGAATATAAAGGCGAAATGAAACGTAGAGTTTTCGAGAAAAATCTGTTGCTTTCTCCTGTGACTAACAATGATTTTTCTCTTTCGGGAAAATTTGATGAAACTCCTTTTGAAATTACGTATTCAAATTACATCATGGGAGCTAAAGAAGTTGTAAAACCAGATCCAAACGGAATTTTATATTTAAAATTAGTTGAAGCAGGAGCAGGCGGACGTGAAGAACATTACCTAAAAGAAGGTGAAGTTCAGAACATTCACAACGTTTTATTCGCTTTAAATAAGCCTACTGACGGAGCAATTAACATCAATACAACTGGTAAAGAATATACTATTCAAACTCCTTTTGAAGGTGAGTTTATGCGAATGGCAGATCAGTTTAAAGGAAAAGTTACTAAAGATAACGTACAGCCTTTAATGATGCGTTCTTTGTACAGCATTGGAGATATTAGAATTGTTTTCCCAGAGCCACCATTAAAAGGAAAAGTGGATTATGAATCTAATAATGACTTTAAAGCTAAATCTCATACAGATGCTTTGGTTGTTAAAGTTAAAGCCGAAGGGCAAGAAAAAGAAGTAATGGTTTTTGGTAACAAAGGTCAAGTTGGAGAAGCTAAAACGGTTAAAATTGGTAATATAGAATATTCTTTATTCTTCGGAAGTAAAGCATATGTTTTACCATTTAAAATTCGTTTAAATGATTTTATTGCAGAGAAATATCCTGGTACAGAAAAAAGTTATTCTTCATACAAAAGTAAAGTGACTGTTCAGGATTCTACAGAAACTTTTGATGCAGATATTTTTATGAATAACGTTTTAGATTATAAAGGATTCCGTTTCTTCCAATCTTCATTTGATCCAGACGAAAAAGGAACTGTTTTGTCTGTAAATCATGATTTTTGGGGAACTAATATTACTTACTTGGGTTATTTTCTTTTATACATTGGTTTAATGGCAATTATGTTTACTAAGCATTCTCGTTTTGGCGATTTGAAAAAGAAATTAGAAGCGATTCAGAAGAAAAAAGATAAGCTAATCACTATTTTATTTTTATTGATTGGTTTAAATGGATTTGCTCAAGAAGCGCCACATGTTCATACTCCGGGGCATGTTCACGAACACGAGCATAATCACAGTGCAGATCCAAATGATCATGCTAATCACGTTACAGCTGCACCGAGTAAGAAACAAATAGATTCTTTATTGAATATCTATAAAGCGCCAGAATCACACGCAGCAAAATTTGGTCGTTTGATTATTCAGGATGCTGGAGGAAGAATGAAGCCGATTAATACGTTTTCATCTGAATTACTTCGTAAAGTAAGTCATGATGATCATTATAATGGAATGAATTCTGATCAGGTTTTCTTATCTATGACGCAATACGCACAGGTTTGGATTCAAGTTCCAATAATTTATATAAAATCAGGAAACGATAGTATTCGTAAAATTATCGGAATTGATTCAAAAGATAAATATGCGCCATTTGTAAAATTCTTTGATGAACAAGGAAATTATAAGCTTTCTCCTTATTTAGATGCAGCTTATAAAGCAGCAAATCCAAATCAGTTTGAGAAAGACTTTATTGAAACAGATAAAAAAGTAAATATAATGGAATCTGCATTAAGTGGAAGGATCTTGAAAATTTTCCCTATTCCAAACGATTCAAATAATAAATGGGTTTCTTATCTAGAACGTGATAATGCTGGTTTTAAAGGAATGGATTCTACTTATGTGGGACAAATCCTTCCACTATATTTTAGTGCATTAAACAACGGTTCAATTTCTAAAAACTGGGATACAGCAGATCAGTTGGTAGAAAGTATAAATGGATTCCAAAAGAAATTTGGAGCTAAAGTACGACCAAGTGAACAAAAAATTGATCTTGAAGTTGCTTATAATACTTATGATGTTTTACCAAAGATGACTTATTGGTATTCTATGGCAGGAATTCTAATGCTGATTTTTACATTATTCAATATTTTCTTTGATAAAAAGTTCTTGCGTATAACAGTAAATGGTTTCCATATATTAATAGGATTAATATTTGCATTGCATACTCTTGCTTTAATTGCACGCTGGTATATTTCTGGTCACGCACCTTGGAGTAATGCGTACGAGTCTATCGTTTATGTAGCTTGGTCAACGATGTTCTTCGGATTGGCTTTCCATAGAAAATCAAAACTAACGGTAGCTTCAGCTGCTTTTGTAACCTCTATGATTTTCATGGCTTCAAATCTAAATTGGGTTGATCCAGAAATCGCAAACTTACAGCCTGTTTTGAATTCTTATTGGCTAATGATTCACGTGGCAGTAATTGTTGCAAGTTATGGTCCAACTGCTTTAGGAATGATTTTAGGTTTTGTTGCTTTGATATTGATTTTCTTTACGAATGATAAAAACAAAGCTAAAATGGATTTACATATTAAAGAAGTAAGTTATATTAACGAAATGGCGGTTACAATTGGTCTTATCATGTTGACTATTGGAAACTTCCTTGGAGGTCAATGGGCAAATGAAAGTTGGGGACGTTACTGGGGATGGGACCCAAAAGAAACTTGGGCTTTAATTTCGATCATGATTTATGCTTTTGTAATTCACGCTCGTTTTGTACCAGCTTTAAGAGGGAAATGGTTCTTTAACTTAATGACGATGTATGCTTTTGTTTCAATCTTGTTTACATATTATGGAGTAAACTTCCACTTAGTAGGTTTACACTCTTACGCAAGCGGAGAAGCGCATTCATTAAGCTGGATTTACTATTGCTTGATTACAATTACTGTAATTGGAGCTATCACTTATCCAAAGTACCACAAATACTATAAAACTAAAAAAGTAAAGAAATAATAATTCACGATACTTATTAATTCAAATAGAAAGGGTTCGACGTAATGTCGAACCTTTTTTTTATACGATTTGTTTATTTTTTATTCAGGTAATTTTCCTAAAATAGCAAACACTATTATTACAATTATAAAGAAACAAATCAAAAATAGTATATGACTTAAAATACTTAAGAAGAAGGCCTTTGTTCTTGATATTTTATTGAAGAACTGAATATTAGTCCAAAAAATCAATATTAGCCCAATAATATAAGTTGCAGAAGAAAATTTTTGAATATGTGGCGTACCGTTTAAATAGAGTAGTATTGGAAACGTCAAAAGCTGGACAAAAAGACGCTGCGATGCTTTGAAAGTATTTAATACAAAAAACTCAAAATAATTGTAACCTTGTTTTCTAAAAACAACATAAGTTCCAATAGTGTAAATTGGAATTGTTGCAATGATTATCCAAGAATAATGGGTAGCCATCCATTCGTTAAATTCATAATAATCTATTGATTTACTGTCTGGCTTAGGAAACATGTTGATATGAAAGTAATGATAGGAAACGCCATAAAGTGTTGCCAGAAGCACAACTAAAGACAAAGGTTTGAAATGGTGAACTCTTTTTCCTTCTATAAATTCACGAACAGAATTTCCTGGGCGAGTAAATAGTTGTTTTAGCGAATATAAAATTCCTTTGTCAAAATGCAATAAACCATGCTGAATATCATGCCATAAAAAATGAGCATTTATTTTGTGCGTTTCTGCAGACTGGCCACAATTATTGCAATAATGACCTTTAAAAATCTGACCGCAGTTTTTGCACATTATTTCCATTTCTAAATGAATTTAAAGATTAGTATTTTTTACTTTTTTGAAAACCGTTTGGGTACATTATTGCAAACAAAACAATGATCAAAAGAAAATTGTATTCAACACCATTTCTTCCTCCGCCAACTACAAACCAGCCGTCTTTAAAATGAACTAAAATAATTCCCATAATGAGAATGAAAATCGTTACAAATCCAGCTACTTTTACATATTTATTACTGATAAGAAGAATTGCTGCTGCAACATGAGATAATTTGATGCTCCAAGCCAGAAATACGCCAAAAGGAGCAAAACCGATATGGTTTAGAAATAAATTTCCAAAATCATTAATGCCATTGTTGAACATTCCAAAAACAGAATGGGTGAGAAGTATTATGGCAACTGCTATTCTTAAAAGAAAAATTCCCGACATGATTTGTTTTTTTGTTCAATTAAAAATAATAAAAAAACGCATATTAAATTTAACATGCGTTTTGGTTTTCTATAAAAGGCTATTTTTTAAACTTTTCCTAAAGTGTAAAGCTGTGTCATTGTTGGAGTAAGGCTTCCTCCGGCTGGTTCCAACGTAATTCCAAATGCTTCTGCAGAATCGGTTTGGCTTACAGCAAAGATTTTCTGAGAATTTCCTTCAAAATTATCCAATAAACCAATGCTTGTCGGTGTAAGAACCGGACTTAATTTTAAAGACCAAACTTGATACACCATTCCTTTTGGCGGAGCTGGCAAACCAGCAGCATCAATATAAGTCGTTTTAGTTTCTTGATTCCAGTATACTTTTGCGAAAGATTTTGGAGACACAGCTTGACCTCCAAGAGTTACGCCTGTGTTTTTAATATCTCTTACAATGTTTAAGTTTTTCTGAATCTCCTTATTCTGCTCTCCTAAATAAGCAAATTCTCTTTCTATTTTGTTTTTCTCAGTTCCAACAGTAGAAATCGCTTCTTTTGTTTTTGTTAATTCTAAAGTTTGGTATCCTAAACCTAAGAGTAAAAGTACTGCTGCTGCCCAACCCACATACTGCGACCAGTTTGAAGCAGGTTTCATCTCAACTACTTTTCCATGTTTCAATTCCAGACGAGCTTTAATTTTTTCAAAATTTTCCACCGAATGGAAAGGAGAGAAGCTCGACGAAAGTGCAATGATAGCCTTTTCTATCGAAATGATTTCCTGATCTACTTCAGGATTCTTTCTAGCTAGTTCGGCAATTTCTAGATTTTCTTTTTCGCTTAATAAGCCATAAACGTACAGCTCTAAAATTCCTGATTCTATATATTCTTGTGCTTCCATTATATTTTCAAATAATTACGTAAATCGTTAATACAGTTTCTGTTTTGCGTTTTTATAGTCCCCAGTGGCATTGCCAATTCTTCTGAAGCTTCTTGCTGGGTGTATCCTTTAAAGAACAGTAAATTGATTATTTCGATACATTTTGGTTTCAGTTTTTTTACAAATTCCTGAATTCCGATTGCATCTAGTTTATGGCTCAATTTATTGCTCTCGTCTAAGAGATTTACGAAATTATCTGAAGAAAGGTTTTTTTGACCGTTATTATAATCTTTAGAACGAAGTTTATCAATAGACGTATTTCGAGCAATATTTAAGATCCAAGTGTAAAATCGTCCTTTACTTTCGTTGTACGAGTCAATGTTTTTCCAGATTTTGACAAAAACATCCTGAAGTACATCTTCGGCTTCCTCTCGATTTTTAATTAGGACATGAATGACAGAAAATAAACTTTTTGAATACATGTCGTACAAATGTGTGAAGGCTTTTTCGTCCTTTTTGTAAATTAAAACTAACAGTTCTTCTTGACTCATAAATTAGGAATTTTAAGTTTAAATATTAGAAATTGAAGCATTATATGTTAACCTGATATAAAGTTAATTTATTTTTTCGTGATTTTTTTATTTTTTTTAGTAGTCTAAAGCCTAAGAAAACAAAGGCTTCAGAAAAAAATTACATTTTTTTTGCTTTTTTTTAAAACCAAAAACAATCCGCTTACGTAAATGTATTTAATAAGACGAGAAAGATCTCAGATAGTCAAAGAAAATTCAAAAAACTGTTGTTATAATATTATTAAGAAACCTATGGATAGCAAAATAATAGTAAAAATATTAATAGTAGGACTAACAGCAGTTTTGGCAATGACCATTTTTACAGAAAAAGATTTTTTGAAAGATGCTTTGGCAAACTGTATAAATATTACGATTTAAAATATCATATAGTTGATGCACTCGGACTTCCAAAACAGAAGATTTTTTTAATATGTCTCGCGACTGTTTTAGCATTTAAATTTATATCATACAAGCCATTAAAATATTTTTTGAGAGACGTTTGACATATGGGGGGTGAAGAAATTTTCGAAATAACCGAGTCATCAACTATAACTTATTAAAGATTGCATAATAATTAATTCATGGTTTGATTTGTTTGTATGGGGAGAAGCCTAACGTCTGATTAACGTTAGGCTTCATTTTTTATTTAACTTTTGATTGGCAAAAATTAAAGACTTAAAATAGTTTTTGTGAAATGGATTTTAGCTAATTTTATAAAAAATTATCAGATGAAAAAAATATTATTGATGCTATTTGGAGCAGCTATTTTGTCGGCGACAGGATTAAATGCTCAAACCAGTACAAACAAATTATCTAAAAAAGATAAAGCCATGGCAAAAGAAACAATTTATCAATTTAAAGTAGAAGATCTATCAGGAGACACTTTTGACTTTGCATCTTTGAAAGGTAAAAAAGTCATGATTGTCAACACAGCTTCAAAATGCGGGTTAACGCCACAATACAAAGATTTAGAAGCTATTTACAAAGAATATAAAGATAAAGGTTTTGTAATTGTTGGTTTCCCAGCAAATAATTTTGCATCTCAAGAACCAGGATCAAATAAAGAAATCGAATCATTTTGCCAACAGAATTACGGAGTTTCTTTTCCAATGATGAGCAAAGTTTCAGTTAAAGGAAGCGACATGTGTGATGTCTACAAATTCTTAACTGAAAAATCGAAAAACGGTTTGCAAGATTCTGAAGTAGAATGGAATTTTCAAAAATACCTTATCAATGAAAAAGGAGAATTAGTAAAAGTAATTAAACCAAGAACTTTACCAACAGATCCTGAAGTAATTAATTGGCTTAAAAGCTAAAGCATAAAAAAAACTCAAATTTTGAATATTCAAAATTTGAGTTTTTTTTTAGTTTCAAAGTTACAAAGGCCAAAGGAACAGAGTTTTTAAATACTTTGCGAACTTTGCGTAATTCTTGGCGTTCTTTGCGGTTAAACTAAAATTAGCTGCATAAAAACCAAATCTAACCAATGGTCAAATTTGTAGCCAACTTCACGAATTGTTCCAGTAGCTACGAATCCGAATTTTTCATGAAAAGCAATGCTTCCTGCATTATCAGCGTCAATTGCGCCAATCATTACATGATATCCTTGTTCTTTTGCTAAACGAATCAATTCTGTCAAAAGTTTAGAACCAATTCCTTTTCCGATAATATTATCAACCACATAAACAGAATGTTCTACAGTATATTGATAGCCTATTTTTTCTCTAAATTGCCCATAACTTCCAAAACCAACCACTTCGCCATCTAAATCAGCTACAATTACAGGTAGATTTTTTGCTGTTTTATCTTCAAACCACTTTGTCTGAACTTCTAAAGTTTGAGTTTCGTAGCTATAATTTGCAGTAGTATGCAAAATGGAATGATTTACAATTTCTAGAATTTTTTGTAAATCGTTTGTTGTTGCAGGTCTTAAAATAATGCTCATTGGTAATTATTGTAGTTATTTGGTATTCAATTCAGCTAATAAAGTGTCTACTTCTTTAGAATTCCAGTCCATTTCTTTGGCTATAGCTTTGGCATTTTTGGCATATTCTAAAGCTTTCTTTTTGTTTTTTATTTTATTATAAAGCTTAGCTTCAAGCAAGTTGCCATCATAAGAATCATTTAATTCTAAAGAACGATCAACCCAGGAAATTGCTTTTTTCAAACTTTCAGTGTCTTTAATATGTTTGAAATAAGTATTTCCTATATCTTTTAAGAAACTTGCATCATTCCAAACCAATTTCTGAGTGTCTTCGAGAGTAACTTTTTTATAGAAATTCCATTTTTCAGTTCTTTCAGCCAATGTTAAATCATATTTAAAAACCAAAGAATCAGTTTTTTGTAATCTAATAGATTTGGCAATTTCTCTCTGTTTATAATAGTTTACAGTGTCTAAATTATCAACCAAAGGACGAAGCAACTCGTTTACGATGCTTTCAATTTTACGGTCAACACGGCTTTGAGATGCTACAGTAGCAAATTCTTTCTGATGGTTTAAAACATACTGAAATTCTCTAGATTTAATATCTGTAACTCCGTTAGCAATAACGCGCCAATTCAATTCGCTGACCAATTGTCTGTCAGATTGCGTGTTCAAATAAATATGTGTTGGCACTGATAATTCTGTTCTGTCTTTTCCTTTTCTTAAAGTATTTAAATAATAAAAGAATTTATCTGAATTACTAGGATCGGCAAGAAATTGTTTCTCTAAATGAGGCAATTGCATCTTCGGATTTAAAGCATTATTTAGCTCATTCTGAAATTCAGGTTTCTTCATTTCGCCTTTCAAAGCATAAATTAGCGTTTCATTGCTGTCAATAAATAAAAAGGTTGGAAGCGATTTGGTATTGAATTTATTCTTTAATACAATTCCTTCTTCTTTATCAATATTTTTATAAGTGCAGACAAAATTCTTGTTCAAAAAATCAATAACTGTTGGATCGCTCAAAACCTCCGTTTTCATCAAATTACAATGCGGGCACCAATCTGCATAAAGCATAACAAAAAGCGGTTTTCCTTCTTTTTTAGCATTTTCTAAAGCCGTTTGGTACGGAACATCAACAGGAACAAATTGATTCTGACAAGTTATGGTTTGAAAAGTAACAGATAAAAAAAGTAGAAGTAAAAAACGCATATTGGGTCTGGCTTTTATTAATTATTCGATTTTACAAATATATCCTCTTTTTTGAGAAAGAGCCTTAATATATTCCTAATTATAATATAAATCAAGTGCGAAGTTTGTAACTTTGTAAGCAAGATAAAGAAAAATTAAATAAGGATTTTTCTTTGAAAAAAGTAATACACCACCGGAATGATTTACCCCAAAATAGCGCTTGCACAAAGCATTATCGAAATTTTATCTGCCAAAGGCATTGTTAATATAATAATTTCTCCAGGATCTAGAAATGCACCTTTAACTATCGGATTTGCTCAAAATCCAAATTTTACCTGTTACAGTATTGCAGACGAGCGATGTGCCGCTTTTTTTGCTTTAGGAATTGCACAGCAAACCAAACAGCCAACTGCAATTGTTTGCACTTCAGGATCAGCTTTATTAAATTATTATCCGGCTCTTGCAGAAGCATTTTACAGCCAAATTCCAATGATTGTAATTTCTGCAGATCGTCCGCAAAGTAAAATTGACATTGGCGACGGACAAACGATTCGTCAGGAAAATGTTTTTGCTAATCATTCTGTTTTTAATGCCAATTTAACCGAAGAAGCATCTGAAGAAAATGATTTGAAAATCAATTTGGCTATTGAAACGGCCATTCAGAAAAAAGGCCCAGTTCATATCAATGCACCTTTTGAAGAACCTTTATATGAAACGACAGAAGAACTTTCGGTAAAGTCAAAAGTCACAAATCTACAACCTGACAATTTTCCAAAAACTATAGAAAATAGTGAAGAATTTGTTTCTATTTGGAATAATGCAAAGCGTAAATTAGTTTTGGTTGGAGTAAATGAAGCGAATACTATTGATCAAGAAATTATCGAAAATCTAGCTTCAGATCCGTCAGTTGTAGTGCTTACAGAAACGACTTCAAACCTTCATAACGAGAGTTTTATTAATTCAATAGATACTTTAATTACTCCTTTCGATGATTTTGATTTTAAGAAGTTTAATCCTGAAGTATTAATTACTTTTGGAGGAATGGTGGTTTCAAAAAGAATTAAAGGATTTTTGAGAAAATACAAGCCAAATCATCATTGGCATATTGATACTTTGAGAGCTTATGATACATTTGAAGCATTGACAAAGCATTTTGAAATGCAGCCTAATGATTTCTTTAAAGATTTGTTTTCAAAAACATCTTTTGTAAAAAGTAATTATTTCAATAATATTGATACGGTTTACAAAACAAGATTAGAAAGAAGAACAGATTATTTAAGTAAAATTGAATTTTCAGATTTTAAAGTTTTCGAAAAAGTAATCGAATCACTGCCTAAAAACAGTATGTTGCAAATTAGCAATAGTTCTGCCATTCGTTATGCTCAATTAATTGACATCGATGATTCTATCGAAGTTTTTTGTAATCGAGGAACAAGCGGAATCGATGGAAGTACTTCTACAGCAATTGGCGCAGCAGTTGGAAACGAAAAACAAACCGTTTTTATTACAGGAGATATAGGCTTTCTGTACGACAGCAATGCGTTGTGGAACTCTTATATTCCTAAGAACTTCAAAATTATTTTGATTAATAATGGAGGAGGAGGAATCTTTAGAATCTTGCCTGGACACCAAGAAAAACCTGTTTTTAACACTTATTTTGAAACATCACATAAATTGACTGCTGAGCATTTGGCAAAAATGTACGGATTTAATTATTTCACAGCGCTAGATATCGAGTCATTAGAAAACGGAATTCAGTCTTTATATAATTCAAATGAAGCTCCTTGCATTTTAGAAGTTTTTACGCCAACATTTGAAAATGATAAGGTTTTGAAGCAGTATTTCAAATACTTATATTAAAAAGTATAAATCGCCATAATCTAAAATCCCTTTATAACATTTATAAATAAAAGGATTTTTTAATTTTTACCTACAAATTAAGTTTTGTTAAATTAATTTCTTTGTACGGCTTCAAACTTCGTACCTTTGCGCCTCAGAAACTTAGCAGTTCGACTGCTTAGAAATATATTAAAATGCTAGAAATAGGAAAATACAATACCTTAACTATATTACGTGACACCAAAGTTGGTTTGTTTTTAGGAGACCCTGATAATGATCCAGATGGAGTTCACGATGTTTTGCTTCCAAACAAATATGTCCCAAAAGTATTTGAAATTGGAGAAGAATTAATCGTTTTTGTTTACTTAGACCACGAACAGCGACCAGTTGCAACTACTTTGGTTCCGTACATTTTATTGAATGAATTTGCTCTTTTGAGAGTAAATTACATCAATAATGTTGGTGCATTTATGGACTGGGGAATGGAAAAAGATATTCTCGTTCCGTTTAAAGAACAAGCGCGCCCGATGGAAAAAGGAAAACGCTATTTAGTTTATTTATATTTAGATAAACAAACCAATCGTTTGGTGGCTTCAAGTAAAACAAATCAGTTTTTGAGTAACGATCAATTAACGGTTGAAACTGGAGAAGAAGTTGATTTAATTGTTTCTCATATTACCGATATGGGGATCAATGTAATTATAAACGAGCGTCACAAAGGCCTTTTGTACAAAGACGAAGTTTATGATGATTCGATTAGAACTGGAAACAGATTACGCGGTTATATCAAAAACATCCGCCCAGATAACAAAATTGATGTTGCGCTTCAAGTTCAAGGTTTTGAAAGCATTGAACCAAATGCAGAAAAAATATTAAGCGAATTAAGAGCCAGCAGAGGATTTCTTCGTTTAAACGATAATTCTCATCCTGAAGACATTAAAACTGTTTTGAAAATGAGTAAAAAATCATTCAAAAAAGCAATTGGATCTTTATACAAAGAAAAACTGATTGAAATTAAAGAAGACGGAATTTATCTGGTTAAAGATTAAAAATCTAAAAATTCGAAATTTATTTGCTTTAGCAAAATTAGTATAACACGAAAGGCTGCCCATTACAGGCAGCCTTTCGCTTTTTATTCAGTTTTAAAAAAAATTGTAATTAAAAAAAAACAGAAATAAAATAATTCGAATCCATCTCAGAACAATAGCCTTACGTATTTTTGAAATCGTTCTATTGACGGTATGTCTTTTAAACAATCAATGTATCTATCTTAAAAGCAAAAAAAGAATTTCACGGCTCATCCATTGGTTTTATAAATAACTTTTAGAAAGTGGTGAATTAGTACTTTTTTCCTCTTTTCGTTATCATTCCTATACTAATTAATAGACAATTCTAACATTTAACCTTAGGTGTTACTTTTTTCTTTTTGAAGTTTCGACAAACACATAAATCATTTGCTCTTTTAATTGAGGTTTATTACTTAAAACCCTAAAAAAATGAGCGACAAATTTTTTAAATTTTCTCAAAAAAATCATTTTTTAGGTTAATAAATCAGTGAAAGAAAATCAATCTGAAATCTTAGAAATAATTTGTATCTAATTGATTTCTAGGCTGTAAAATTAATTATTATTTTTCTAAACTAATGTTAAAAAATGTTATTTTTTGTAAGGAAATGCTAATTGTTAACATTTGAAGCCATATTAGTAAAGACTTAAGACCGATTGAGTAGGTAAACTAGTAAAAATGATTTATTTTTACCGTATAATTATTAAAACAAAAAATCGAAATGGATTGGATTACAGCCAGAGAATTTGAAGATATAACTTATAAAAAATGCAATGGAGTAGCGAGAATAGCCTTTAACAGACCAAATGTTAGGAATGCATTCCGTCCTAAAACTACTTCAGAATTATACCAAGCTTTTTACGATGCGCAAGAAGATACTTCAATAGGAGTTGTTTTACTTTCTGCTGAAGGACCTTCAACAAAAGACGGAGTTTACTCTTTCTGCAGTGGTGGAGATCAAAATGCACGCGGACATCAAGGATATGTTGGAGATGATGGTCAGCACCGTTTAAATATTTTAGAAGTACAGCGTTTAATTCGCTTTATGCCTAAAGTCGTTATTGCTGTAGTTCCGGGTTGGGCTGTAGGAGGCGGACACAGTTTGCACGTAGTTTGCGACATGACGCTTGCGAGCAAAGAACATGCTATTTTTAAACAAACTGATGCAGACGTAACAAGCTTTGATGGTGGTTACGGATCAGCATATTTGGCTAAAATGGTAGGTCAGAAAAAAGCTCGTGAAATCTTTTTTTTAGGTAGAAATTATTCAGCTCAAGAAGCTATGGATATGGGAATGGTAAATGCTGTAATTCCACACGATGAGTTAGAAGCGACTGCTTACGAATGGGCGCAGGAAATTCTTCAAAAATCACCAACATCTATAAAAATGCTGAAATTTGCAATGAACTTAACAGACGACGGAATGGTCGGACAGCAAGTTTTTGCAGGAGAAGCAACTCGTTTAGCTTACATGACCGAAGAAGCTAAAGAAGGAAGAAACGCTTTCTTAGAAAAAAGAAAACCAAACTTCGGTGAAAATAAGTGGTTACCATAATAAAATGTAGATTTCTGATTTTAGATTTAAGATTTGATATTCAAGCAATCTAAAAATCAGAATTAAAAATAAATCTAAAATCTACACTCTAAAATCTAAAATAATAAATAATGAAACATTGGATTGAAGCCGCAAGACTGCGCACATTACCTTTATCAGTTTCCGGAATTATAGTTGGAAGTATTTATGCTTTGTCAAATCCAACAGAAACTATCAACACTCCAACAGAAGTATTCAGTTGGAAAGTTTTTGGTTTTGCTCTATTGACAACATTAGGATTACAGGTTTTATCCAATTTTGCAAACGATTACGGTGATGGAGTAAAAGGTACTGATAATGCAGATCGAGTAGGGCCACAACGCGCTATTCAGAGCGGTGTTATTACGCCTCAGGCAATGAAAAAAGCCATTATTATTACTTCACTTTTAACTTTATTGTCTGCAATCATATTAATTTATTTTTCTTTCGGAAAGGACAATTTTGGGTATTCAATCTTTTTCCTATTGCTAGGAATCGCAGCTATTGTTTCTGCAATTCGCTACACAGTTGGTAATTCCGCTTATGGATACAGAGGATTTGGAGATTTATTCGTCTTTATTTTCTTCGGATTAGTAAGTACTTTAGGCGTAAACTTTTTGTACGCAAAAGAGGTTGATCCGCTTTTAATTCTTCCGGCTGTAGCAATCGGATTATTGAGCGTTGGGGTTTTAAACCTAAATAATATGCGCGATCAAGAATCAGATAAAAAAGCAGGCAAAAACACTATTGTAGTACAAATGGGAGCTGAAAAAGCTAAAATATACCATTATACTTTGATTGGTGGCGCAATGCTTTTGGTGGTTATTTTCGCCATTTTAAGCGATTATAACTTTGACCAATACTTGTTTTTGTTAGCATATATTCCGTTGACAAAACATTTAATCACAGTTTACAAAAATCAAGACCCAAAATTATTGGATCCAGAATTGAAAAAACTGGCATTAAGCACATTCTTGCTTTCTGTATTACTTACGGTGTGTATGATTTCGCTGATTTCAGACATTATTGTAAACCTCTTTTTAGGAGGAAGATAAAACAACGTTAAACTTAAATAGGCAACAAAATGAAAATCACATACTACGGGCACGCTTCATTAGGAATTGAGGTAGGAGGAAAACATATCATTGTGGATCCATTTATTACTGGGAATCCGCAAGCAGCAACAATCAATCTTAGCACAATAAAAGCTGATTATATTTTGCTCACACACGCACACGCCGACCACGTGTTAGACGTTGAAGCAATTGCTCAAAATACAAAAGCTGTTATCGTTTCAAATGCTGAAATTGCAGATTATTATGCTGCAAAAGGATTCAATTCTCACCCAATGAATCACGGTGGAAGCTGGAAATTTGATTTCGGAAAAGTAAAATATGTAAACGCAATTCACTCAAGCAGCTTTCCTGACGGTTCTTACGGAGGAAATCCTGGAGGTTTTGTCATCGAAGGCGAGCATAAAAATATTTACATCGCTGGAGATACTGCTTTGACTTACGATATGAAATTAATTCCGCTTCGCACAAAATTAGACTTAGCAATTCTTCCAATCGGAAATAACTTTACAATGGATGTTGAAGACGCTATTATTGCTTCAGATTTTGTAGAGTGCGATAAAGTTTTAGGATATCACTACGATACTTTTGGTTATATCGAAATCAATCACGATGAAGCAATTCGCAAATTTTTCGATAAAGGAAAAGATTTAATGCTTTTACCAATCGGAGAATCTATTGAATTATAAGGAGCTAATCCCGCTTTCGGCTATATCTTTTTAAGGCAAAGAAAAATTGCCTTAAAAAGGATACCGCCTCTATCGGGGCTAGGGCACTCGATTCCATAAGAAAGTTATTTGGCATAATCTATGTTATTTGAATTTTGAGTTTTTAAAGAAAAAAATCATTTTAATCTGTAAAATCCGTGGCACTTAAAGCATCATCACGCAGTATAACTTTCAAAATAATTTTATCATTACTTATTACCGTTTCCTTTAATGCATTTTCGCAAAAAGATGGTTATTGGGATAAAGAGCGAGCAACAACCAAAGAAATTATGGTTCCTGCACGCGATAGAATTTCTATACCAACAGAAGATTTGCCCGTTGGAACTACAGAAATTGTATACAGAATCACACTTTTAGACAAAAACCAAGAAATGGCCAATAGTTTGGTGTCTGTATTAAAAGCTATTCCAGATCCGACAGGTATAAGTCAAGGATCTGCAGGAGCCGTTTTCCTGATGTCAAAAATTTCAGGCGATGATGAATGTACCTATTCGATTTTTACATCCGATGAAATTGCAAAAAAATATGTTTCAGATGGTAAAATCGATAAAGCTTGCTATTCTCAAGCAGAACCAGTAAGCAAAGATGCTAAACGTCTATCTGTGAACAAATCTTCTTGCTTAAAAGAAAATATCAGTACAATTTGGTTTGGCTTTGAAAGCAAAAACTGGATTTTGAGTCAGAAAGTGGTTTTAGAAGTGGTGCCTTGGGTAGACACAAAACTAAGCCGCGGCTGGAATCAGGATAACAAAAATGAAATTATAAGTCTCTGCAAAACTTCTACAATGGCACAAAAAATGGCCAATTCAGATGATTTCTGCGTTTGCATTTTAAATAAAATTATGAAGCAATATCGCTATGATGAGTTTCAAAAATTATTAGCTGTCGAAAAAACAAAAGTCTATAAAGATTTCGGAAACAGCTGTTACCAAGATGCGGATATATCTAAAAACGTATTCAACGATTTAAGAACACAAATAGCCTCTTTAATCAAAATTCAAAAATATAACGAAGCAATTCCAAAATTGAATACAATTGTTAGCGAAGGAAAAGCAACTGCATTAGATTACAATTCGTTAGGCTATTGCTATATATTGACCAAACAATACGCAAAAGCGTTAAAAGTGCTTCAAGAAGGTGAGAAATTGGATGATACAGAATTATTGGTAAAATTAAATTTAGCACACACTTATTTGGTTACCGACGATTATAGCGCTGCTAAAGCCATTTACAAAAAGTATCAAACTCAAAATGTAACCGATAGTTTAAGTTGGATTGAAAAAACAAAACTAGATTTTCAAGCTTTTGAAAAAGCAGGATTGCCATCAAAAGATTTTGAAAAAATCTTAAAACTATATAACTAAGAGCGAAGTGCTTTTTAAAGGCTTTTAAAAAAAACTTAGCACCTCAGTACCTTAGCATCTCAGAACCTTAAAAAAATGAACGCATCTTATCAAAAATATTTACTAGAATTTAAACGTCCGTCAGGAACTTCTAGAGGAATTATGACCGAGAAAGAAACTTGGTTTATAACTCTAGAAGAAAATGGCAAAAAAGGAATAGGCGAGTGCGGAATACTTCGAGGTTTAAGTGCAGATGATCGCCCAGATTACGAAGAAAAATTGAAATGGGCATGTGATAATATTCATTTAGGAGAAACGGCACTTTGGGAAGCATTATTAGAATTTCCTTCTATCCAATTTGGTTTAGAAATGGCTTTTTTATCTCTTAAAAGTGAGAATCCATATATTTTATTTCCATCAGATTTCACTAATAATTCAAGTTCAATCCTCATAAACGGATTGGTCTGGATGGGGGAAGCTGCTTTTATGAAACAGCAAATAGAAGAGAAATTAGCAGATGGTTTTAACTGTATAAAACTTAAAATAGGGGCTATTGATTTCAATAAAGAATTAGAATTATTACAATTTATCAGAAGCCATTTTTCTCCAGAAGAAATAGAAATCAGAGTAGATGCAAACGGTGCTTTTTCTTCAATAGAAGCTTTAGATAAATTGAAACAATTAAATCAATTTCAACTTCATAGCATAGAACAGCCAATTAAAAAAGGTCAAGTTCTAGAAATGGCTGAACTCTGCAAACAAACTCCATTTCCAATTGCTTTAGACGAAGAACTGATTGGTGTGTTTTCATTAGAAGAAAAAGAAAAATTGCTCCAAGAAATCAAACCTCAGTATATTATTTTAAAACCAAGTTTTATTGGCGGATTTCGTGGCACGCAAGAATGGATCACTTTAGCAGAAAAATATAATATTTGTTGGTGGATTACTTCGGCACTAGAGAGCAATATCGGACTGAACGCGATTGCGCAATGGACATTCACCTTAAATTCAGATATGCCACAAGGTTTAGGAACTGGAGCTTTATATACTAATAATATAGATTGCCCGCTTGAAGTAAAAAATGGCCAGCTTTGGTATAATACTTCTAGGAAATGGTCAAGTTTTTAAGTTTCTGAGATTCTAAGATCCTGAGTCTTAAAAGCTAAAAGTTGGGATTTGATCAACTTTAACACACAAGATTAAAATCTTAGTATCTCAGTATCTTAGAACCTTAGCGTCTTTTTTCCTCACTCTTTCCCGCCCAACAAACTATCTTGCCAATCTTTTAATTCCAACCATTTTCCTTGATAAGCCATTAATGCTTGTCTCGCCCAAGTGCTTGGATTATGCATGGCGTAGTTTTCTCCACCCGCATCCAAAATTGACTGTAGTTTATCTGTCGATGTCTGAGAAAGATTTTGCCATGTTTTTATTCCAGCTTTAATAAATAAAGATTCTATTTTCGGACCAATTCCTTCCACTATTTTTAAGTCATTTTCCTTTATTTTTTTACCTAAAACATTAGAAGCCAATTGAGGTTCAAAAGGAATTATTACAGGAAGTGATACTTTATTTTTTATTGCAAGCTCTGCTTCTAGTTTTAAAATTCTTGTATTCAAATTTTTTGTATGTGCTCTACAAACATCTAAATCGGACTGTAGTGATGTTGAAAGAGCATTATCATTCTTAGAATTGATTTTTCCTAGTATGTAACCTAAAATGCCGCAGATTACACCTAGCGCTATTGGTATTACATAAGGTACATTCATGATCGTTGTATTTTAGAATTTAAATCGTAGTAATTTAAGTTATGATAAATATGTTTTGTACTCATAACTAGATGTTTAATGAGGAGTAGAAACTCTCAAAATTACTTAAAATAATAATTACAAGATGTTAACAATCAGTTATTTTGATGCTTCATGTTTTTAATAAAGGAAACGAATTAACATATTTTTCATTTTTTATAATCTGAAAGGCTTAATTAAAATGAGTAACTTGCATAAAAAATAATTTACATTCAAAATGGTTGAAATAGAAAGAAAGTTTCTTGTAAAATCTGATGCTTTCAAGAAACAAGCTTTTGCCGAGAATAAGATTGCTCAGGGCTATTTAAGTTCTGTTCCTGAGCGTACAGTTAGGGTTAGAATTAAAGGACATAAAGGCTTTATAACCATTAAAGGAATAAGCCATAGTGGTGGCATGTCACGTTTTGAATGGGAAAATGAAATTCCGTTAGACGAAGCTCAAGAACTTCTGAAATTATGCGAAAAAGGTAAAATTGAAAAAACACGCTACGAAATAAAATCTGGCGATCATGTTTTTGAAGTAGATGAATTTTATGGTGAAAACGAAGGTTTAGTAATTGCCGAAATCGAATTGAATTCTGAAGATGAAACCTTTGAAAAACCGGAATGGCTTGGTGAAGAAGTAACAAACGACGAAAGATATTACAATGCTTATTTAAGCAAAAATCCATATAAAGATTGGCAAAAATAAAATGACAGAATCAAAATACGATCTTATTATTGTTGGAGGTGGGCCAATTGGCCTTGCCTGTGCGATAGAAGCTCAAAAGAAAAATTTAAATTATTTAATTATAGAAAAAGGCGCGATAGTTAATAGCATTTTTAATTATCCGTTATACATGACCTTTTTCTCTACTGCAGAAAGATTAGAAATTGGTGAGATTCCGTTCAACTGTCTGGCTCCAAAACCTGGACGTCAAGAAGCTTTGGAATATTATAGAAATATTCATCGATACTTTAAATTTAATATTAATTTGTTTGAAAAAGTTCTTGATGTTCAGAAAGAAAACGCAATTTTCAAGATTAAAACTGACAAACAAAATTATGAAGCATCGAATGTCGTAATCGCAACGGGGTTTTATGATATTCCGATTGAAATGAATGTTTTAGGAGAAAGTCTACCCAAAGTTCGCCATTATTATAAAGAAGCTCACGAATATGCTTTTAGAAAAGTTTTGGTTGTGGGAGCTAATAATTCATCTGTAGATGCCGCTTTAGAATGCTGGAGAAAAGGAGCAGAGGTTACTATGGTTATTCGTAAAAACGAAATTAATAGTCGTGTAAAATATTGGGTAAAACCTGATGTTGAAAATCGTATCGCTGAAGGAAGCATAAAAGCTTATTTTCAATCGAATATTACTGAAATTAGAGAAAATGAAGTAGAAATTGAAACTCCAGACGGAAAGGTTACAATAGAAAATGATTTCGTTTTAGCTTTAACAGGCTATAAACCAGATTTGACTTTTCTAGAAAAAATGGGAATTCATCTTTCTGATGATGAATTAAAAATTCCAGTTTATGATCCAGAAACAATGGAAACTAATGTTGAAGGTTTATTTCTCGCCGGAGTAGTTTGTGGTGGAATGCAGACGCATAAATGGTTTATTGAAAACTCAAGAATTCATGCTAATATGATTGTGGATTATATAAGCTCGAAATAAAAATACAAGCCACGAATTTCACTAATTGACACAAATTTTAATCTTTTATTTGTAAAAATTGGTGAAATTCGTGGCAAAAAAAATTAAGAACTACAAGAAAGCATAGAACAACCAACCTTAGTTCTTGCCCAATCTGGACGTTTTGCAAACCATTTTTCAGATTCTAGCTGTTCGTCATATGGGTTTTTTAAAAGCTGAAATAATTCATCAACCACAGAATAATCTTCCTTATCTGCGGCATCAATAGCCAATTGTGCCATATAATTTCGCAATACATATTTCGGATTAATTTGATTCATTTTTGAAGCTCTTTCTTCATCTGAAAGTTTTTCAGCATTTAATCTTTTCAAATAAACCGTAAACCATTTCTGCCAAGCTTCCAGAATTTTTTCTTTAATTTCTTCTGGAATATAAAATGCATATTCTATTTTTTTAATCGCATCTTCAACAGAATCTGTTTTTTTAATCTGACTTAGATTTCTAAAAAAGATCGTCATATCAGTTTCTGATAATTTCAAAATTTCTTCTAAACCTTTAATTATTTTATCATCAGCATCACTTGAAGTAAATATTCCTAATTTACTTAAAAACATTTCTTTATAATCAGATTCAAAATCTGTAATAAATGTATCTAGGATTTTTTCTAAAGGAGCAGCTTCATTAATTAACGGATAAAGTGCATTAGCCAATTGAAACAAATTCCATTGTGCAACCTGTGGCTGATTTCCAAAACGATATCTTCTATTTTGGCTATCTGTTGTATTCGGAGTCCAATCTGGATCGTAATTTTCTAGCCATCCGTAAGGGCCGTAATCGATTGTAATTCCATGAATCGACATATTATCGGTATTCATTACACCATGAACAAATCCGACACGTTGCCAATGCAAAATCATTTCGCGAGTGGTATCTGCAACTTTTTGAAAGAATTGTAAATACTGTTCTTTCGGCTCTCCTTTTATTTCAGGAAAATAATACTGAATGGTATATTCTACAAATTGTTTCAAGTTTTTCAGCTCATTCCTAGATGTTAGCATTTCGTAGCTTCCAAAGCGGATAAACGATGGAGCAACACGGCAAACGATTGCACCTTTTTCATAAGCAGGATTTCCGTTATACAAAATATCCCTTAAAACCTGATCTCCGGAAAGAGCAAGTGAAAGCGATCGAGTAGTAGGAACACCCAAATAATGCATTGCTTCTGCACATAAATATTCTCTAATTGAAGAACGCAAAACAGCCAAACCATCTGCTGTTCTTGAATAGGGAGTTTTTCCAGCTCCCTTCAATTGGAGCGTATAAAACAGATTATCGTTTTCAACTTCCATCAAATTGATTGCACGACCGTCGCCCAATTGTCCTGCCCAATTTCCGAATTGATGTCCTGCATAACACATTGCATAAGGATGCGATTCTGGAAGAATTTCTTTTCCAGAAAACACATTTAGAAATTCTTCAGATTGAATTTCATCTTTAGAAATACCAACTAATTCTGCCACTTCTTCAGAGGCGTGAATCAGTTTTGGATTTGAAGGTTTTGTTGGATTTACGTACGAAAACAGCGTGTTTTTAACCTGACGAACTTCATTAGTTAAATCTGGATCCGCTGGTAATTCGGCAGTAAAACGATTTTTTATTTTAAGATTTTTCATTTTAGGTTTTCTTTCTTTTTTTAGCCTCAGATTAAAAGATTATTTTGATTTTTCAATCTGTGACTAAACTTAAAATTAGCCGATTAATTTATCAGCATACATTTTTTTAAGTTTTTGAATTTTTGGATCAATTACAACTTGGCAATATCCAGCTTCTTGATTTTCATTATAATAGTTTTGATGATAATCTTCGGCTTCGTAAAATACTTCAAAAGGTTTTAATTGCGTTACAATCGGATCTGCATAAGCTGGCTGTACTTCTTCGAATACTTTTTCAGCAATTTCTTTTTGTTCGTCATTATGATACAAAACGATAGAACGATACTGAGTTCCGCTGTCACCTCCTTGACGATTTAAAGTAGTCGGATCATGACTTGTCATGAATATAAAAATTAAGTCATGATATGAAATTATGTCAGGGTTGAAAGTCACTTGAATCACTTCTGCATGCCCAGTTCTTCCAGTACATACTTCGCGATAAGCAGGATTCTTTATAAATCCGTCTGAGTAACCTGATTTTATAGATTCTACACCGTTTAAACGCTGAATTACAGCTTCAATACACCAAAAACATCCACCACCAAAGGTAGCAACTGATAAATTTCCCATAAATAATGCTTTCTTTAAATTTAATGCCTATTAATTTGATAGGATATTATGATAATTTATTAAAAAAAAGTTCTTTTAACTAAAAATACCAAACGGTAATGTAGTGTTTGAAGTTTGGTATTGATAAATTCGCAATTTTATAAAAAATCTATATATTTGCAGTCAAACACAAGGCACAACTAATGAATAGCAAAAATAGTACCATGACACTGGAAGCTTACTTTCAGGAATTTAGACAGAATATTGTCGGTATAAACCAAGAATTTACGTCACCTTATGGCAGAAAATCAATAATTTACACCGATTGGACTGCCAGCGGAAGATTATATCGTCCGATTGAAGAAAAACTGTTAAATTCATTTGGCCCTTTTGTAGCCAATACACATACTGAAACTACCGTATCTGGTACTGCTATGACAAAAGCGTACCATCATGCAAGACATATAATTAAACGTCATGCCAATGCAAATAATGACGATGTTTTAATCACGGATGGAACTGGAATGACGGGAGTTATCAATAAATTCCAACGTATTTTAGGATTGAAAATTCCTGAAAACCTAAAAAACTTTACGAATGTTCCTGCTGATAAAAAACCAATTGTTTTTATTTCTCACATGGAACACCATTCTAATCAGACTTCTTGGTTAGAGACAATTGCAGATGTTGAAATTATTCCTTCTTGCGATAAAGGGCTTTTTAATTTAGAAAATCTTGAAGTTTTATTAGAAAAATATAAAGATAGAACGATAAAAATCGCTTCTATTACAGCATGTTCGAATGTTACGGGATTAAGAACTCCTTTTCATGAAGCAGCAAAATTGATGCATCAGTATAATGGAGTTTGTTTTGTTGATTTTGCTTGTTCTGGTCCTTATGTTGAAATTGATATGCATCCTGCTGATCCAGAATCATATTTGGACGCAGTTTTTATGTCTCCGCATAAATTCTTAGGTGGCCCTGGAACTTCTGGTGTTTTAATTTTCAATAAGAAATTATACAATAATATGATTCCTGATTGTCCTGGCGGAGGAACTGTAAGCTGGACAAATCCTTGGGGAGAGCATAAATATATTGATAACATCGAAGATCGTGAAGATGGCGGAACTCCTGGTTTTCTTCAAGTTATTAAAACAGCGCTTGCCATTGAATTGAAAGAAGAGATGGGAATTGAAAACATCATGCAACGCGAACATGAAATTGTAGATTATGTTTTCTCTGAATTGGAGCCGATTGAAAATATTAAAATATTAGCTGGACAACACAAAGAACGTCTTGGTGTAATTTCATTTTTTATTGATGATCTACATTTTAATTTAGGAGTAAAAATCTTGAATGACCGTTTTGGAATTCAAACTAGAGGCGGATGCAGCTGTGCGGGAACTTATGGTCATTTTTTATTACATGTTGATCAGGAAACTTCTAATCAATTGGTTAACGAGATTACAATTGGTGATTTGATAAAAAAACCGGGATGGATTAGAATGTCGATTCATCCAACTACGACTGATGCTGAAATTGCTTTTGTATGTAATAGTATAAAAGAAATGGCTGCAAATCATAAAACTTGGGCTTCGGATTATTCGTATGATAAAATGCGTAATGAGTTTATTCATAAAGATGCGACTTCGTTTGAAGATGAATTGGTTGAGAGCTGGTTTAAGTCTTAAATAATTTCTAAAAATATTTAGCCACAGATTATAAAATTAAAATTGATTTTTCATCATTCTAATTTTATAATCTATGGCTATTTTTATTTACGCAGAGTCCGCAACCAAATAATTAGATCAAACGTATGCAGGTATTAAATTTAATGTATACTTTTTGTAACTTATTGCCTTACTTAGAATTTTGAAAATTTTTAAGCGATAATAGTGCTTGTGTTTGGACTTTTTTCTGAAAAAATCCTGTCCAACCTAATAAGTAGCCAGTTAAACCAAAGGCTTGTTTTGACCATTTCCATACATCAAAACTATCAGTATGTTTGATAATTAATCCGTCTTGGAAAATAAATTCGGCAACAATTTTATTGACGACTTTTCTGTTTGTTTTACTGAAATTATAAGTAGCGATCCAATTTGCGGAACCTGTAGAATCATCCGCTTTTATGTTCGAAAATTCAATTTTTAAATTGCCTTTACTTTTTAAAAGCAGCATTTCCCACATTTTAGAAACCTGATCTTCCTTTAATAAGCCAAAAGCTGGATCAATAAAATGAACTTTCGGATGATAGCATTCGCTCATGGTTTTAGCGTCAGCATTAGCGAAAGCGGTGTAGAATTTTGTAATTAAGGCTTCATTTGAATTCATAAAAATATATTTATGTTAAATATAAAGATTTATTAGATTAAAAAATCATTATAAAACACTAATTTCTTTAGCTGTATCAAATGTTTTTTTAGATTTATCAAATGCTGTTGAGAAATACTTTATTTTGCTATAAGCTGTAAAATGTCCCGTTAGATTTCCTGAAATATCTGGTCCGCCAGCAATTATAAATCTTATTGCATAAATATCTGTCTTTTTAAGCTTTAGCCATTCTGCAGGTGTAAAATAATAGTAAGCAGTTGTTTTTCCATCTGCCGATTCTTTTACATTTTTGTCTGTGCAGGCAATAACATCTGCATTTGTCAAATCTACATAAACGCCACCAGCAATTTTTGCTTTATCGCTTGCTGTCGAAACGGTTAATTTTAAAACACCACCTTTTTCTGTTTTAGCTATTTGGACTTTAATTTCGCCAGAGTAAGCATATTTATCACATATAAAAGTATATTCTTGTGTCGCCGGATAAGGATCAGAACCTTTTACACTGATAGTTTGCTGCGCTGAAGCAAAAGTTGAAATAAATAATAACAGGAGTAGCGGTAGTTTAAAATTCATATGTATAATATTTATTGATCGGCTAATTTGGCATCAAATTTCTCATCCCAATCCATTGATTTTATGGCAGAAATAAGATTGTCTTCATTTACAAAAATGCGTAATTCTTTATTGGCCACTTTTTTAGTGTACAATGCATGATAGCGGTAAATCACTTCATGTTTGGTTTTGTAAACTCCATCTAATTTTAAATCTATAAAACTTCCGTAATATTGTCTAAATCTTTGGCAGGTCTTGGTTAAACGCTCTTCTGTAGTGTTTTCCATAACCGAGTTAGTTACTTCAGTTTCATTAAAAGGTTTAAATTTTGAAGTGTTACAAGTTTCTAAGACTCTCTTTCCTAAATCATACGCTTTACGCTGTTGATTTGCATCTACTTCTGTTCCTGAAACTTTTTTAATTTTCAAATCTTCTGTATCTCTACTTACTGTTTTCGATTTACATCCAATTAATAATAACAAACATATAATCAATCCTGCTTTCTTCATAACTATTTAAGTAATTTTTAATAATAAGTTAGGATCGGGACAATTTTCGATATAAAAATTTAGGTCTTGTGTATTGCAGACTCCTGGATAGTCTCCCCAATAATCCCCAATATTATGGATAATCTGAAAATGGACATGAGGTGCGTAATCGCCATTTACTGAGGCATTTCCTAAAGTAGCAATCTTTTCACCTTTCTTTAATTGGTCTCCGATATTTAAATTTTCTATACTTTCTAACGATAAATGTCCATATAAAGTATAAAATTTCTCATTTTCTAATTCATGCTCCAATATGATAGTCGGGCCGTAATCGCCTAAGCCAATATTGTTTTTAAAGCTATGTACTGTTCCGTCAAGCGCGGCAAGCACTGCTGTTCCTGCTTCTGCCCATAAATCTAAACCGATGTGAATATTACGTTCAGGCTTTGAAGCATCCAAAAAAATGGGACTTCTTTGATATAAAAATCGGCCTTCTATATAACCGCCAAATGCAACTTTTGCCTTGTTTTCTTTTAGTAGATTCGAAATATATTTTTCAAAATCTTCTGAAGTATCTAATTTTTGGCTTACCAATTCTTTATTTGCAACCGATAAATTTAACGGTGTATATTCTGTAATATTAATTGAGGCATCAATAATTTTAGTAGGTGGCTGGGAATTTAATATAGAGGTTAGGGGTTTCATAAAATTAGGCAACTTTATTTATAATTATTAATTCGTTGTGCACTTCAATTCGAGGAAGCATTTTGGTTTTAAATAATTTGGGGTTTACTTCTGTAATATACTTTCTGTTTCGAACATTATGTGCTTCGTCCAATATCATTGTGTTGAATAAAACAAATCCATCGTCTTTTAAAATCGTGCAGATTCTGTCAACAAAAAACTTCTCAAACAAAAAGTTTGGCATATTCGTATCTTCAAAAATATCAATTATTATGAGATCATATTTGTCTTTTGTTTTCAAAACAAATTCAAAAGCATCATCAATAACAACTTCTAACTGTTTAATTTCGTTAAGATTAAAATATTCATTTGCAATCTGAATCATATCTGGATCAATTTCTACTCCAGTTATTTTTTCTTTGTATTCAATTTCATTTACTAATGTTTTAACGACGCTTCCGCCAGCTACACCTAACAATAAAATGTGTTCCATCCCTAAAATTTTGTCATAGCCAATATTTCGAAGTCCGTACCTTAATATACGCTGTAAACTTCCGTATGAATAATTTGTGTTTTCAGTATCCAATACCAATTCACCATTTGCCCAAGTGACTTCTATCGTTTTGCTTCTAGCTGATTTCTTTTTAAATATTTTTATTGGAATTATGTAACTGAAAATTTTTTGAATCATTTTTTATGCTTTTACTCAAATTTAGCATTAAATCTTTTATTTTGCACCAAATATTGCATCTTTAATGAAAAAACAATTATACAAATTCATATTTTTTAAGCTAATGGGCTGGAAAATAGTAGGTCTCGAAAATGTTGAAGTGAAAAAATGTGTATTAATGGTGATGCCTCACACGAGCAATCATGATTTTTATCTTGGACTTTTTACTCGTGGAATCTCAGGAGTTCAAATGAATTGGGTAGGAAAGAAAGAATTATTCCGATTTCCGTTTGGTTATTATTTTAGAAGTGTTGGAGGCGAACCTTTAGATCGTTCTGGTGGATTGAATAAAGTAGATTCAATTGCTGCTATTTTTGATAGAAAAGAAACCTTTCGTTTAGCTGTTGCACCAGAAGGAACGAGAAAAGCAGTAAAAGAAATAAAAACTGGATTTTATTTTATAGCGCTTAAAGCGAATGTTCCAATAGTTCCCGTAACTTTTGATTGGGGCAAGAAAGAAGTAAATCTTGGCGAGGCATTTTTTCCAACTGGAAATTATGAAGCCGATTTAGAAATCTTAAAAAAACATTATATAGGAGTTTTGGGAAAAATTCCTGAAAATGGCTTTAAATTATAATTTTGGAGAATTTATCCAAACGCGTGAGAATCGCGTATTTGAAAATTTTCTAGACAAAGAGTCAAATACGCGCTAATTTTAAATCATGGAGAATAAGCTTTAAAAGTTCCATTTTTGTAGAACAAGACTATTTTTTCAATTTCATCATCTTCCAAATTAAAATTTGCATTTTTTGGAGCTGCTGATTTTTTTGTTTCTTTTTTTTCTTCTTCATTTATTTCATTCGAAGTAAATAAATCAGCACTAACATTTTTATTCGATGGAAGAGAAGGTGGGATATTTGAAACTTCGATTTCTTCATTATTTTTAGGAAAATTTCCTCTTCCAATCAAAATCCAATATAAATCTACATCTGGAAAAACCTCCAGAATTTTCATAACAAAATCTAAACTTGGCTTGTTTCTTCCAGACAGAAGATGAGACATACTAGAGCGTTGTACTCCAATTTTATCGGCAAAGGCAGATGCATTTAAACCATAATAATCTAATAGAGTTTCAAGTCTTTTTACAAAATCGTCTATGTTTACCATTGTAAATTATTGCTTTAAATTATTCTATTTACAAATGTAAACAAAAAGAAATATACCAACAATATAATTGTTGCAATTTTAATAGTAATTTAGCTTTATGTTAAATAAAAAATTTAAATAAGTATTTATAATTATCTGAAATTTATATATTTAATATTGTAAATCTAATTTAATAGACTCAATTGAAACAGGTTGGAATTTTTTATAACAAATGTTATTTAAAACTGTTTACAATTCTAAATTATTAATTTTTTATTTTGTTTACAATTGTAAAAATAAAGATATTTACTTTTGTAAACTAATCAACACACAATGAATTTAGAACAGCTTTTTACACAATATAAAGAACAGTCAATATCTGGGAGATATCTTACTTTAGACCATATTAAACCTCTTTTAGATAAGTTAAACACTAATGGCCAAGTGGAGATTATTGGCAATTCTGTTTTGGGAGAACCTATATATAGTTATCAAATCGGAACTGGAAAAGTGCGTGCTTATCTGTGGTCACAAATGCACGGAAACGAAAGCACAACAACAAAAGCTTTATTTGATTTCATTAATCTATTAAATAACAATACTGATTTTGCTAAGCAAATGCTGGATACATTTACATTCTACTGCATTCCGATTCTAAATCCAGATGGCGCAAGACTTTATACGCGAGTAAATGCCAACGAAGTAGATCTAAATAGAGATTCCCAAGACCTAACACAGCCAGAAAGTAAAGTTTTGCGTCAAGCATTTGAGAAATTCAAACCAGATTTTTGTTTTAACCTTCACGACCAGCGTACTATTTTTGGAGCAGGCACGACAGGAAAACCAGCAACAGTTTCTTTTTTAGCTCCTTCTTATAATGAAGAAAGAGAAGTGAATGATAACAGATTAAAAGCCATAAATATCATTGCAGGAATCAATGAAGAACTTCAAAAATATATTCCAGGGCAAGTGGGTCGTTTTGATGATTCCTTCAATATTAATTGTATAGGAGACACTTTTCAATTTTTAGGAGTTCCAACCATCTTATTTGAGGCAGGACACTTCCCAGAAGACTATGATCGTGAAATAACAAGAAAATTCATTTTTTTCTCGTTAATTTTAAGCTTTAAGCAAATTTTCGAAAACGATTTAGTAGATAATCGATTTGGTGAATATTTGAATATTTCACAAAATAACGTGGTTTTTTATGATTTTATGTATAAAAATGTCAAAATAAATTATGATGGTATCGAAATTATTACGAATTTTGTCGCACAATACAAAGAAGAATTAATCGAAAATAAGATTCATTTTAACGCCTACATCGTTGAAGTAGGTGACTTGGAAAATTATTTTGGTCATTACGAATACGATGCAAAAGGAGCAGAATATTCGGACGATTTCCAAAATCTTCCTAAAACGGGTCAGAAAGCAAATTTTTATTTAAATAAAAATGTTAAATTTGTTAACGGATTAATAAAAAGTTAATTTTTATGTGAATTTGTTGTTTTTTATATATAATTTTATACTTTGTAATAGCAATTAGTAATATTAATTAAACAATTATGAGTAAATTTCGTTTAGATGAAGTAGATCACCAGATTTTAGATATGTTAATAGACAATACGAGAGTTCCGTTTACTGACATTGCAAAAAAACTATTGATATCTGCTGGTACAGTACATGTTAGAGTAAAAAAGATGGAGGATGCCGGTATAATCATGGGATCTTCATTAGCCTTGGATTACGATAAATTAGGTTATTCATTTATTGCTTATGTAGGGGTTTTTCTTAATAATACATCTCAAACTAAATTTGTATTAGAAAGAATTAATCAAATTCCATTCGTTACTGTAGCATCTGTAACTACAGGAAAATTCAACATCTTTTGCAAAATTAGAGCAAAAGATACTAAACACGCGAAAGAAGTTATCTTCATGATTGACGATATTGAAGGTGTTTACAGAACAGAAACAATGATTTCATTAGAGGAAAGTATAAACGATAAGAAGCGTTTGATGCATACTATTTTCAAAAATATGTAAGAACTTTTCTTGAATGCTATATTAAATTATAACCTCAAGTTTATTCTTGGGGTTTTTTTATGACTAATTAACCAACCAACTATAACACGATTATGTATACGTTGCCAAAAATTGAACGTTTTAATCAAGATGTTCTATCAAAATACCACATTTATAATAGTGTTTTTATAACATTACCTTTTGATTCTATAGATAATACGGGAGTTTTACTTCCTTTATTTACAGAAACTTGCGAAACGGGCTTTAAAAAACAGGAAACTCCAAAAGAAATTGTTGATTTCTTCTCAAATAAATTCTTAAGCAATTCTTCCGAAGCGGAAAAAATCGATCTTATGTTTCGATTTATTCAATACATTGAACGTCAAATTGTATTATTTGATGCGATTGAAGATGCCGCTTTTCCAGAAGTTAACAACATGGAAGGACGTGGTTCTCTTCGCGACATTAAAGAGAAATCTGATGCGAAGGAGAAAGACGATGAGTTAATTGAGTTTCTAGAAAACTTCAATGTTCGTACGGTCTTAACAGCACATCCAACTCAGTTTTATCCTGGACCAGTTTTAGGAATTATAAATGATTTGACAGAAGCAATTCGTCAAAATGATTTGCTACAAATTAAACAATTGCTAGCTCAATTAGGAAAAACTCCTTTTATTCAGAAAGAAAAACCAAATCCTTACGATGAAGCGGTAAGTTTAATTTGGTACCTAGAAAATGTATTTTACGCTACAGCTGGAGAAATTGTACATTATCTTCAAAAAAACATTTCAGAAGGAACTCCAATTCAAAACCAATTAATTAAACTTGGTTTCTGGCCAGGAGGTGACCGTGACGGAAATCCTTTTGTTACGACAGAGATTACACTCAAAGTTGCAGATCGTCTACGTACTTCTATTTTAAAATGTTATTATGTAGAAATGAGAAATTTAAAAAGAAAGTTAACTTTCTCAGGTGTAGATACTTTAGTAGCAGAACTTGAACATAAACTTTATCGTTCTGTATTTTATTCTAAAGGTGATATTTTTATCACTCTAGAAGAATTATCAACGCAATTGGATAAAATTCGAACTATAATTATTGAGAAACATCAATCTTTATATTTGGATGAATTGGAAGCGCTTTTAGTGAAAATCAATTTATTTGGATTCCATTTTGCAACTTTAGACATTCGTCAAAATAGTAAAATTCATAATGTAGTATTCAAAGACGTGGTGGATCATTATTTGAACTCTGGCTCTGATATTTTCCCTAAAAACTATTTCGAATTGACAGAAGATCAAAAAATTGATGTTTTATCGAAAGTTAAAGGAAATTTAAATCCAGCTGATTTCGAAAATGAAATTACAAGATATACTTTAGAATCTGTTCAAGCTATTAAAACTATTCAACATAATAATGGTGAAGAAGGAGCGAATCGTTATATTATCAGCAATAATGAAAGCGCTCTAAATGTTATGGAGACTTTTGCCATGATTCGTTTGAATAATTGGGAGAAGCCAACTGTTGATATTATTCCGCTTTTCGAATCTGTGGATGATTTACAAAATGCGCATACTATTATGGAGCAATTGTATACGAATCCAGAATATGCAAAACACTTGAGATCAAGAGGAAACAAGCAAACTATTATGCTTGGATTCTCTGACGGAACTAAAGATGGTGGGTATTTAATGGCTAACTGGAGTATTTATCAAGCTAAAATCTTGTTGACTAAAATTTCTAGAGAATACGGTATTAAAGCAATTTTCTTTGACGGACGTGGTGGACCTCCTGCTCGTGGCGGTGGAAAAACACACAAATTTTATGCGTCTCTTGGTCCAAAAATTGAAAACAACGAAATTCAAATTACAGTTCAAGGTCAAACTATTAGCTCAAATTTTGGAACTTTAGATTCTTGTCGTTATAATATCGAAAACTTATTGAGTGCCGGTGTTACAAACCAAGTATTTAGTAAAGAGAAAAATGAACTGAGCGCTGAAGAAACTCAAATTTTGACAGATTTAGCCAATTTAGGTTACGAGAAATATTTAAGTTTCAAAAATCATCCGAAGTTTATTCCGTACTTAGAAAAAATGAGTACGTTGAAATATTATTCTAAAACAAACATTGGAAGTCGCCCTTCAAAAAGAAGTAAATCTGAATCTTTAGATTTTGCAGATTTAAGAGCAATTCCGTTTGTGGGTTCATGGAGTCAATTGAAACAAAATGTTCCAGGATTCTTTGGAGTAGGATCTGCTTTAAGACATTTTGAAGAATCTGGACAATGGAATAAAGTAAGTGATTTGTATCATAATTCATTATTTTTCAAGACTTTACTTGAAAACAGTATGATGTCATTAGCAAAATCATTCTTGCCATTGACGGCTTATATGAGAAATGATCCTGAGTTTGGTGAATTTTGGCAGATTATTTACGATGAATTCTCAGAGACAAAACGTCTTTTATTAAAAATTGCAGATCACAAAACTTTAATGGAAAATTATCCGGACGGTATTGCTTCAATTCAAATTAGAGAACGTATTGTTTTACCATTACTGACAATTCAGCAATATGCTTTGTTAAGAATTAACGAGTTAAACAAAGAGCAAAATCCTGATGAAGAATTGATTAAAGTTTATGAGAAAATCGTAACAAGATCTCTTTTCGGAAATACAAATGCAAGTAGAAATTCAGCTTAAAATAAAAAAAATGAGAGCAGCAGAATTATTAGAAAATGAATATTCAGGTCGTTTTGGAACTTATGTTGAAGCAGCTGGAGATGGTATTTTAATTGAAGAATTGGAAATTTCTCTTCATGAATTTATCCGATTTGTTCAAAATATTCCGATAGATAAATTTGATTATCGCTACGCAGAAGGGAAGTGGACAATCAAAGATATTATTCAACATGTTATAGATACGGAGCGAATTTTTGCTTATCGCGCTTTACGTTTTTCAAGAAACGACAAAACACCTTTACCAAGTTTTGAAGAAAGTGATTATGCAGATAATACCGATTCAAACAAGAGAAGTATTCAAGAATTACTAACTGAACTTTCAGCCGTAAGACATTCAACTTTATTGTTTTATAAAAGCTTATCTGAAGAACAGCTTAAGAGAATTGGCACAGCTTCTAATAATCAAATTTCTGTTCGCGCTTTAGGTTTTGTCATGATTGGACATCAAAAGCATCATCAAAAAGTTTTTGAAGAAAGATATTTGTAAAAGATACTTATAAAAAAAGCTGTACTTAAAGGTACAGCTTTTTTGCTTTTATAAACGTGGGCATCGACTCTGCTTAGCCTGACAATAGATAGTATGTCAGGCTGAATAGAGTCAAAGCTTTTTTATGCTTTTTGATTTTTTCTCTCAATAGAAGCCAAACCAAATCGAATCTTATCGTAAGACATTTTTTCTTCAAAATAATCAAAGTACGGTTTTAGTGCATTTGGATTTTCTAATTCAATTTGTGCTTTTGTTATTTGTGAAATTTCATCTTCAGAAACAAATTGACTTAAATCTAAGTTGTAGCCGTCAACATATAATTTTGCTAAATGAGAAATAATTGTCGTTTGGCTTAAGTTTCGTTGTTCAGCAATCTCTTCTACAGAAATTCCGTTTTCAAATAATTCTAACGTTTTTTTATAGGTGTTATCTTTTTTCTCTTTTTTAACAACCGATTTATTTCTGTGAAATTTAATAATTGCTTTTATAAAAGTGTCTCCATATTTTTCGAGCTTAGCTTTTCCAACACCTTCAACAGCAAGAAAATCTTCATCGGTCATTGGTCGTAAAATTTCCATTTGTCTTAATGAGGCATCACTGAATATGACATAAGCAGGAACCTCTTCTTCCTTTGCAATTTCATAACGCAATTTACGTAATGTTTCAAAAAGAGAATTTTTAGCAATTTTAGGTTTCGCTTCTTTAACCTCACTTTTATCAATTACTTTTTTAATAACCGTCGTTAATTTTACTTTTTCGCCTTCAAACAAAACTTTCTTTGCAAAAGGAGTGAGTAGAATTTTGTTGTGCTGATGAAATGCAATTTCGCAATATCCTAAATTAATTAATTGAATAAGATATTGATTCCAATCATACCAAGAAACATCATCGCCAATTCCGTACGTTTTTAGCTCTTGATAATTTTTTTCGTAGATATACGCGTTTCTCGAGCCTCTTAAAAAATCGACAATTACAGCTAGAGGTTCAGATTCCTTCAAACGTACAATAGCAGACAATGCTTTTTGCGCGAGAATCGTCCCATCGAAAAAAGTTGGAGGATTTTTGCAAATATCGCAGTTTCCGCAATTCTCAGTTACCAGTTCTCCAAAATAAGACAACAAGATTTTTCTTCTACAGCTTACGGCATCAGCATATTGTTTCATTCGATCCAACTTAGCAAGTTGAATGTCTGAGTTCAATCCTTCTGATGCAAATTTTTGCAACTGAATTACATCAGCATAACTTTCAAATAAAACCGTTTCGGCTGGAAGTCCATCTCGGCCAGCACGTCCAATTTCTTGATAATATCCTTCTATGTTTTTTGGAAGATTATAATGAATTACCCAGCGAACATTAGATTTATCAATCCCCATTCCGAAAGCAATTGTTGCACAAACGACTTGACAGTCATCATTTATAAATTGATCTTGAGTCTTTGCGCGCGTGTCATTATCTAAACCAGCATGATAAGCTTTTGCCTTAATACCGTTTTTTTTCAACTTTTCGGCTAGTTCTTCTGTTGTTTTGCGGCTTAAACAATAAATGATTCCAGATTCATTGGGTTTATTTTCAATAAAATCAATGATTTGTTTCACACGATCTAAAGCAGGACGAACTTCCAAACTTAAATTTTCACGATCAAAAGAAGCGATAAATGTCTTCGGATTCTTTAAATTTAATTGTTTTGATATATCTGTACGTGTTGCTTTATCAGCTGTAGCAGTCAATGCTAAAATTGGAGTAGAAGGGAAGCGACTTTTTAAATAACCTAAATTAGTGTAAGCTGGTCTAAAATCGTGTCCCCAAGATGAAATACAGTGTGCTTCATCAATTGCTATTAAACTAATGTTCAACTCGTTAAAAGCCATATCCAAATAAGAAAGACTTTCTGGTGCGATATAAACCAATTTAAAATGATTGGATTTTAAATTATCAATATAATATTGCTGCTCTTGCGATGATTGTGAACTGTTAATGTAGCAAGCAGAGATTCCGTTAGTTTTTAAACTATCAACCTGATCTTTCATTAAAGCAATCAAAGGTGATATTACAATTGTAATTCCTGGCAAAATTAAAGCTGGAAGTTGAAAACATATTGATTTTCCTCCTCCTGTAGGCATAATTGCCAAAGTATCTTGTCCGGATAATATCGTATTAATTATGGTTTCTTGGTTGGGTCTGAATTTTTCGAAACCAAAATTCTCTTTTAAAGTAGTATGTAAAATGTCTGAAGTCATAGGCGTATATTTTTTATTCAAGATTTAAATGTAAAAATAATCCTATAAAAATAAAAATATAATTAGTTTTATTATTTCTGCATATCATAAAAAAAGGAACTCCGAAATAGAGTTCCTTTTATTTATTAAAAAGAAAATGAATTAATCTTCATCATCTTCGTCTTCATCATAATCAGTGTCAGCTTTGTCGTCATCGTCTTCATCATCATCTTCACCGCCATCTGTATCAGGCTTGTCTAGATTATCATCCTCTTCATCGTCATCGTTGCTAATATCATCATCAAGATCTAGACCTTTAACTTGTGCAATTGCATCTACGTCAACATCAATATCATCATCTTCATCGTAGTTTTCAATTCTGTCTGCAAGCTTAGTACTAATTTTTACCAAGTAAATTGTATCTTCAGTACGAACTTCTACAGCTTCAACCAATTCGTTTTTAGCATTTCTAAAACGGATTACATCCGAATCATCATAACCATCAGGAAATTTCTCAACCAAAAGGTTTAAAATTTCATTGGTAAGTTTGGCGTAGTCTACTATAACTCTTTTCATAAATTATTTTATAAATCTAATAAATATGCAAAAATTAACGGAGCAACAATTGTAGCATCCGATTCAATAATAAATTTAGGGGTTTTGATGTCTAATTTACCCCAAGTGATTTTTTCATTTGGAACTGCTCCAGAGTAAGAACCATAACTAGTTGTTGAATCTGAGATTTGGCAGAAATAGCTCCAAAATGGAACATCGTGCATTTCCATATCTTGGTACAACATTGGTACAACACAGATAGGAAAGTCACCCGCGATACCACCACCGATTTGGAAGAATCCAATTCCGTTTGAACTGTTTTTTGGATACCAATCCGCAAGGAAAGTCATGTATTCAATTCCAGATTTCATGGTAGATGCTTTTAAATCTCCTTTAATTACGTATGAAGCAAAGATATTACCCATTGTACTATCTTCCCATCCTGGAACGATAATCGGTAAATTTTTCTCTGCAGCTGCATACATCCAGCTATCTTTTAGATCAATTTCATAATATTCTTCTAAAACGCCAGACAACAACATTTTATACATAAATTCGTGAGGGAAGTAACGCTCACCTTTATCATCAGCATCTTTCCAAATTTTGTAAATGTGTTTTTGTAAACGACGGAAAGCTTCATGCTCAGGAATACAAGTGTCTGTAACACGGTTTAATCCTTTTTCTAATAAAGCCCATTCGTCTTCTGGTGTCAAATCACGGTAGTTAGGAACTCTCTCGTAGTGAGAATGAGCTACTAAATTCATGATATCTTCTTCTAAGTTTGCTCCAGTACATGAAATAATATGCACTTTGTCTTGTCTGATTACTTCGGCAAAAATTTTACCAATTTCTGCTGTACTCATTGCGCCAGCCATACTTACCAGCATTTTAGCACCATCAGCTAATTGCTGCTCGTAAGCTTTTGCAGCATCTACTAATGAAGCAGAGTTAAAATGCAAATAATGTTTTTCAATAAACTGACTGATTGGTCCTTTCATTTTTTTTGTTTTTTTTTTTTTGAATTAAAAAGTTTAACCTTTTTGGATGTTAATGCAAATTAAGAATTTTAAATAACTTCTTTTACTTAACCTGCCGTTTTTTTATAACTTTTTTTTGTAGCCTAAAATCTTTAAAACATCGTCTGAAGTCTGTTGTTCTGAGAACACTTCTGTTGCCAGAATTCCGTTTTCATCGCGATCAATTAAAATATGTTTTGGCTGTGGAATCAGACAGTGGTGCAGACCGCCGTATCCTCCAATTGTTTCTTGATAAGCGCCAGTATTAAAGAATCCAATGTATAAAGGTTTCTCTTTGTTGTACTTAGGCAGGTAAATTGCATTCATGTTTTGCTCAGAGTTGTAATAGTCGTCACTATCACAAGTCAGACCTCCCAACAGTACCCGCTCGTAAGTATCATTCCAGCGGTTAATAGCCAGCATGATAAAACGTTTATTTATAGCCCAAGTATCTGGTAAAGTGGTAATGAAAGATGAGTCAATCATGTTCCATTTTTCTCTATCATTTTGTTGTTTTTGATACAAAATCTGATAGATTGCACCACCGCTTTCGCCTACTGTAAACGAACCAAATTCCGTAAAAATATTTGGAACATCCACTTCAGCTTCATCACAAGCAATTTTAATCTGATTGATAATTTCATCAATCATATATTGGTAATCATATTCAAAGGCAAGTGAGTTTTTAATAGGGAAACCACCACCAATGTTCAAGCCGTCTAGAGTAGGGCACTCTTTTTTAAGAGCAATGTAAACTTTAATACATTTTACAAGCTCATTCCAGTAATATGAAGTATCATTAATTCCAGTATTGATAAAGAAGTGAAGCATTTTCAGCTCTAATTTATCATTTTCCTGGATTTGTTTTTTATAGAAAGAAACTATGTTTTTGTAACCAATACCTAATCTAGAGGTATAAAACTCAAATTTAGGCTCTTCTTCAGCAGCAATACGGATTCCAATTTTGAATTTCCCTTTAATTTCTGCTTGAAGCAAATCTAACTCTTCATAGTTATCAATAATCGGAATAGTATTTTTATGTCCGTTGTTGATTAATCTGCCAATATTAGTAATGTATTCGTCTCTTTTGAAACCGTTGCAAATTACATACGTACTTTTGTTGATTTTTCCATTTTCTAATAAATTCTCAACAATGTTCACGTCAAAAGCAGAAGAAGTTTCGATATGAATGTTATTCTTGAAAGCTTCGTTCATAATGTATTCAAAATGAGAGCTTTTTGTGCAATAACAGTAATAGTATTTTGCGTCGTATTTATTTTTTTCCATCGATTTCCTGAACCAAGCTTTTGCTTTGTTGATGTTTTCAGAAATTTGAGGAAGATAAGTGAATTTTAATGGCGTACCATATTGTTCAACCAATTTCATTAAATCAATATTATGAAATTGTAAGTTGTCCTTGTTGAGTTTAAATTCCGTTTGTGGAAAATAATATGTTTGGTTTATTAGATCCGAATATTTTGTATTCATTTATTTATCAATATTTAGAGATTGTAATTATAACTTAATTTTAGGCTTTTAGGGACTTAATCTTAAATTCAAACTCTAATATTGGCAAATATAATCGGCAGTTTTTCATGCTCTGCTTTTGTACATTGGAAAACATCAAAACAAAGAGGACTTTTACTATTATAAAAACGGTCCAACATTCTTAATAAAGAACTGTTGAGTCTGTTTCGGTAAGAGCTAAAGCGCCT
Organism: Flavobacterium sp. B167r; assembly: GCF_056824315.1. Lineage (NCBI taxonomy): Bacteria > Pseudomonadati > Bacteroidota > Flavobacteriia > Flavobacteriales > Flavobacteriaceae > Flavobacterium > Flavobacterium sp. B167r. The sequence goes on along the minus strand of NZ_CP124859.1, from coordinate 3,807,885 downwards.
TTGATGCTTGTTTGTTTTCATGGGGCAAATGTAAAAAATAATATATACCAAATGCAATGCTTTTGATTAAAAAAAGTTTAAGATTTATAATCTTCAAACGCTTCTAGAATCAATTTATTTTCAACGGATTGGTTAATTTTTATTTTCCCGATTCCTTCAATTAATGCAAATTGGATTAAACCATATTCATTTTTTTTGTCATGAATTAGCAATTCTAAGATCGGATCGATGTCTTTTTCCTCAAAAATTACATCGTCGTAAATGTCTTTTATTACAGCTTTGATTTCTCTGTATTCTTCTTGAGAAATTAATCCTTTTTGAAGAGAGATATAGCTTTCCAAAATCATTCCAACCGCAATAGCTTCTCCATGAAGTAAAGTAGTCTTTTCTTCGCTTTCTAAATAATAGCCTTCAATTGCATGTCCTAAAGTATGCCCGAAATTTAAGGCTTTACGAATGTTTTTCTCAGTCGGATCCTGAATGACGATTTCATTCTTGATTTCAACAGAACGATAAATCAATTGATCTAATTCATCAAAAACAATTGATTTTAAATCTGAAAACTGTCTCCAGTATGGTGCATCATATATTAAACCGTGCTTTAGCATTTCAGCCAAACCAGAACGCATTTCGCTTTGCGGTAAAGTTTCTAAATATTGCGTATCAATTAATACCATTTGAGGTACATTGATAACTCCAATCTGATTTTTAAGATTTCCTAAGTCAACTCCTGTTTTTCCTCCAACAGAAGCGTCAACCATAGACAATAAAGTAGTCGGGATATTGATGAAATCTACACCTCTTTTAAAAGTAGATGCAACAAAACCACCTAAGTCTGTTACAACGCCACCTCCTAAATTAATAATAAGAGATTTTCTGTCTGCACCAAGTTCAGTCAAGATATTCCAGATCTCGATACAAGTTTCTATATTTTTGTTTGCTTCTCCAGCTTCAAATTCTATGATTTCGATTGCTAAATCCGTTTCCAAAAGCGGAATAAATCTAGACAAGCAATATTCATTAGTCTGATCATCAACAATTATAAATATGTTTGAATATTTATTTTCTCTTAAATGTTTATTTAAAGCTTCGTAAGCATTCTCATTAAAATGTACGAGATAATTATTGGCTTGAATAGATTGCATAGTTCTTTCGGTTAATTTAAAGCGCAAAATAAGGCATTTTTAGCTTAATAATATTCAAATTTTAAGGCTAATTTGTGTAAAATACGGGTTTGCTTCTTTAAATTTAAGATAAAATTCTTTTAACTAGTAAACATTTACTTCATAAATTAATGCTTTTGACATTCTTATTAATAATATACAAAAATATGATGCCGTTTGATAAAGAATATTCAAAACACTCTCTATATTTGCATAAAAAATAAATTTAATGGAAAAGATATTCGACAACACCCAAGTTGCGTTTTCACTAAAAAGCGACACTGAGCTTGATAGAGCTTATTTCCTTTTCAAAATGATTGACAGTGAACCTCTTGTAAGAATTGGAACAGCTGTAACTAATTTTGCAATTAAAGCTCATTTACCAGTAGAAGGATTAATTCGTGCAACTGTTTTTGACCATTTTTGTGGTGGTGTAAACGAAAACGACTGTCTTACTGTTGTAGACAAAATGTTTACAAAAGGAGTATCGTCTGTTTTGGATTATTCTGTTGAAGGAAAAGAAGAAGAAGAGCAGTTTGATGCCGCTTTAGAAATGACTTTAAGAACAATCGATTTTGCTAAAGAACGTTTGGCAATTCCGTTTGCAGTTTTTAAGCCAACTGGTTTAGGCCGTTTCGAATTGTATGAGAAAATAGGAGAAAAACAAACTCTTACTCCAGCAGAACAAGCAGAATGGGATAGAGTAGTAGTTCGTTTCGATAAAGTTTGCGGAGAAGCGCATAAAAAAGATGTTGCCTTACTAATTGATGGTGAAGAAAGTTGGATGCAGGATGCTGCTGATGATTTGGTTACCGACATGATGCGTAAATACAATAAAGATAAAGCGATTGTATTCAATACTTTGCAAATGTACCGTTGGGATCGATTAGATTATTTGAAAAAACTTCATGAAGTTGCAAAAACTGAAGGTTTCTATATCGGAATGAAATTGGTTCGTGGTGCTTACATGGAAAAAGAAAATAAAAGAGCAGAAGAAAAAGGTTATGTTTCTCCAATTTGCGTTTCTAAAGAAGCTACCGACGTTAACTACGATAGTGCTGTTCAATATATGTTAGAACATATTGATAAAATGGCCATTTTTGCAGGAACTCATAACGAATTGAGTTCATACAAATTAATGGAAATGATGGCTGAGAAAGGAATCGCTAAAAACGATTCTAGAATCTGGTTCGGACAATTATATGGAATGAGTGATAATATTAGTTACAACTTAGCTGAAAACGGCTATAATGATGCTAAATACTTGCCATTTGGACCTGTTAAAGATGTTATGCCATACTTGATTCGTCGTGCAGAAGAAAACACTTCAGTTGCTGGACAAACAAGCCGAGAACTATCTATGATTAAAGCTGAACGTAAACGTAGAAAAGGGAAATAATTTTTCCGTTTTCTGTCTCAGTTTACATATATAAAAAAAAACTCCAATCTTTTTGATTGGAGTTTTTTTATTGTCAGATTGAGCGGAATCGAAATCCTTATGAATTACTAAACTGTAAATTACTTAAGTTCTTATAAATTCCGTTTTCTAAGTTTATTAATTCCTGATGTGTTCCTTCCTCGGAAATTTTTCCGTTGTCTAAAACTAAGATTTTGTCAGCATTTCTAATTGTAGAAAGGCGGTGAGCAATGATAATACTTGTTCTTCCTTCCATTAAAACTTCCAAAGCCTCTTGAACCAGTTTTTCGCTTTCACTGTCTAAAGATGATGTAGCTTCATCTAAAATCAAAATACTTGGGTTTTTAAGCAATGCTCTTGCAATTGCGATACGCTGGCGCTGTCCTCCTGAAAGTTTAACTCCACGTTCTCCAACCAAAGTTTCAAATTTTTCTGGAAAACCATCCACAAAATTGAATGCATTAGCTTGTTTAGCTGCAACGATAATTTCTTCGTCAGAAGCATTTGGATTTCCGTAAGCAATATTTTCTCTAATTGTTCCTCCAAATAAAATAACATCTTGAGGAACGATGCTCATATTTCCGCGGAGATCTTCTAAATCATAATCATAAATATTTTTCCCATCCACCAATATTTCTCCAGAAGTTATATCGTAAAAACGCAATAAAAGAGAAGAAATTGTAGATTTTCCAGCACCACTTGGTCCAACTATCGCTATTTTTTGTCCAAATTCGGCATTGAAGTTCACATCTTTTAAAACTTGAACTTCTTTTCTTGACGGATAACTAAAAGCAACATTATTGAAAGCTACATTTCCTTTTATTTTTTCAACCGCAGAAAGTCTTGGTTTAGCGTTGATTTCTTCAGGAGTTTCTTCTAACAATTCAAAAACACGTTCTGTAGCGCCAACCGCTTTTTGAATTTGCGCATACATTTCGGCAATTCCTCCAAAAGAAGCACCAATAAAAGTGGTATAAAGAACGAATGAAATCAAATCACCAACGCCTTCAACTTCACCTTTAATAGTTAATGTGATTCCGTACCAAACGACAGCAACCACACATCCGAAAAGGCAAAGAATAATAAATGAAGCAAAATAACCTCTGTATTGACCACCTTTGATAGCAATTTTCACAATTTCTCTAATCTTGTTTTTATAACGCTGAATTTCATACCATTCGTTAGCAAAAGCTTTTACATTGCTAATTCCTTGTAACGTTTCTTCAACAATAACCTGACTTTCGGCAACTTTGTCCTGAGTTTTTTTTCCGTATTTACGAATGAATCTCCCGAAGATAACGGCTGCAACCGCCACAAGAGGAACAATTGCCAACATCATTAAAGTTAATTTTGGACTAATATTTCCTAAGATTATAAAACCTCCAATAATTAGAATAAACTGGCGTAAAAACTCAGCAATAGTAGTACTAAAAGTATCTTGCAATTGCGAAATATCAGCACTAATTCTACTGTTAAGTTCTCCAACACGTTTTTGAGAATAAAATGACATTGGTAATTTGATCAGATTCTCATATAAAGCAAAACGAATGTTCGAAAGTGAGTTTTCTGTAAAGTTGACAAACAATGAAATTCTAAAAAAAGAAAAAATAGCTTGAAGAATTAAAATTGCCAACAATCCCATTGCGATTTCGTTTGCTCTAGAAAGGTCTTTATTGGTAACACAGTCTACTAACATTCCCATTAGTTTAGGAAAGGCTAGGGCAGTGGCGCTTGTTAAAAATAGAAAAATCAAACCTAGGAAGAATTTCCATTTGTGGTTTTTAGCGTATTTAAAAATTCGGAGTGCTTTTTGAAGGGAATTAGAGTTTAATTTAGCTTTCGGTAAATCATTTTCTTGAAATCTTGCCATTTGAATATACAATTAAGGTACGCAAAGGTATGACTATAGCAAATGAATACAAAAAGAATATTCCGAATTAGCTTTGGAGTATTTGATTTTTAACTAAAATTTAAAAGTTATGGATTTTTTTACTTTTTTAATTCACTGATAAATAGATTTATAAATATTTTACGGATTTTTTTTTCATATTTTTCAAAAAAAGGCTTGCAAATATAAAATCTAGCTGTATATTTGCACTCGCAATCACAAACGATAGCAACCTAGTAAAATAGGGCGATTAGCTCAGCTGGTTCAGAGCACCTCGTTTACACCGAGGGGGTCGGGGGTTCGAACCCCTCATCGCCCACAGAATTCCAAAAACTCCAAAGTCTTATGATTTTGGAGTTTTTTTTTATCTTTGAACATCAGAAAACTAATACTTATTTATGGAACAGAAAATTCATCAAGGAAGAAACGTAAAACGTTTCAGAGAAATGCTTGGAATCAAACAGGAAGCATTAGCTTTTGATTTGGGAAATGACTGGAATCAAAAGAAAATTTCTATGCTAGAGCAAAAAGATGTAATTGAAGATGATATACTTAAGGGAATTTCAGAAGCATTAAAAATTCCGGTTGAAGCGTTTAGGAATTTTGATGAAGAGCAAGCTGTAAATATTATTGCAAATACATATTCATTTCAAGATTTTAAAGATAATGCGGTCGCTTCTGGATTTAGCTATCAGCCCTCTTTCAATCCTGTTGATAAAATCGTTCAATTATATGATGAAAAAATTGAATTATACGAACGGATGTTGAAAGAGAAAAATGAAATGATGGTAAGGCTTGAAAAACTGATCAATAAATAGTTATTATAAAATATTATTTGCATTAAGAGACTTTAGTGTCTACAAAAACTCCAAAGCCTTATGATTTTGGAGTTTTTTTATGCCTTCTTTATTTCAATAAATAGGATTTTGAACATCTTCAACTATAAATCTTTCATCAATAGCTTGCTCCACTACTGTCGATGGCATGCCAAATTCTGTTATGGCAAGATCTAGTACTGACTCAATTTCCATCCCTTCTGTTGCCCAACATTCTATAATTTCAGTTGGGCCAGTATCTGCACAATAAATAATTTTTTCAGAACCTACTAACTTAGCGAGTGCTTTACTAAAATTGAATATAAATTCTCTATGCGCTTCATATTTTAAATTAGCATATTTATGTTCAGGCAGATAAGTAATATCAATAGTTCGTTTATTAAAATACAAAAATCCAAAATAAGTATTTAACAAATGGGATATATAACCGTATTCCGAAACTAGTTCGGGAGTTTCGTTATTTTTCCAGGAATCTAACAAATCAATTTCAGTAATGTTTTCCCAAAAGTATTCTTTTTCAAGAATTGATAATATTCGTTCAACAGTTGCGCCGTGTTCTATCTTACTATTAATTCCTTTAAGATAGACATCCTTAAGCTCTTTGTTCTTGTTCAATAAATTAGGGAAATCCATAATTTCTTTTGATGTAAGGTTATGTCCGATTATAACGTTTAGATCAACTCCCATTTTGTTTTTATTTTTTTAATTACACTTATACTTTTATTTTCTCTAAAAAAATCTTCTATCGATACTTTAATATTTTGGCGAAATATAATTTATTATTTCTTCTCTTATTTCATTATATCTTTCAATATCATTCTTCAATATTCCCTCGGCATCATATTTTATTGCGTACGTTTTGCTACTATCTTATTTCCATTTTGTAATAAAAACAAATTTGAAATTTCTCCTTTTTCGTTCTTTTCAAACTGTATTTGTGCATCTACTACTTTATAGAAAAATAACATTTCACTTTCTGCAAATATCCTGAACGTATCTTGTCCTGTCAATTGTGAAAATAGCTGGTCTTTATCTAATGAAATTTTGATTTCAAATTTTTTTTCAACTTCATAAGTCCCAACAAACTTTTGAAGTTCTTCAGCTGCAATACTAATTTCTTTTCTGAATTTTTGCACAGGCAACGGTTTATTATACAAAATACTTCTAATTGCTTTTGAAGGAATTGATACGTTGTTGTGATTTTGAAGTATTATTATTGTTTTATCATTTGTAATATGTCTGTCGATAAAACTTACATAACCTGGCCAACCACCATTATGATTTGCAATTTTTCCAAAATCAGGGTTATTTTCTATTCCCCAGCCAAAACCATAATTCCTTTTAGCTCCGTCTTTCAGAGTTGCTAGTTCAAAAACTTCTTTTATTCCCTCCTCTGTGAGTAATTTATTGCTGTATAATGCTCTATCCCAAATCAATAAATCCTTTACAGTTGAATTAACTCCTCCATCTCCAACAACACCATCAAGCCAAATAACTATTTTAGTTTCTTTCAATTCGTCTGGTAAAACATATTTTTTCAAACTATCGGAGTAAACATAACCAAAAGCATAATTGTCAATTTTCTTTGGCGATAATCTACGATTGTACACAAAGGAATTTTTCATTTTCAACGGTTGGAAAATAGCTTTGTTTAGATAGTCCGCATATGTCAAACCAGATGCTTTCTCAATTATTGATGCCAATAGTGCATAGCCCGTGTTGCTGTATTCCCATTTAGTATTTGGCTCAAATAATATTTTTGGTTGATGTTTACTAAATATATTAATGATGTCTTTGTTAGTGGCAATTTTAGATTTGTCAAATAAACTATCCATAAGGCTCATATAGTCTGGTAGACCTCCTGTATGATTTAATAAGTTTCTTACAGTTATACCTTTATAAAAAGAAAGTTCGGGTAAGTATTTTTTAATGTCATCGTCCAAATTCAACTTCCCTTTTTCTTTAAGTATCATTATACCCATAGCTGTGAACTGCTTTGAGCAAGATGCCAATTCAAAAATCGAATTTTCGTTTAATTTAGCTTTTGTTGTTTCGTTTGCAAGTCCAAAACTATGGCTGTAAACAACTTTTCCTTTTTCTGCAATTAGAAAATTTCCATTGATTTTCTCTTGTGAATAAAGAGAATTGAGTAAACTGTCAATTTTTTGAATTCTGTCTTGTCCAAATGTAAGATGTCCAATTAAAAGAAGTCCGATTGTAATTGTTAATTTCATTTATTATTTCTTGTTAATTAATGTTATGTGAGATGTCTCGCAAAATTGCCGTCAACTAGTATACTATTGACAACATCAGACATATCACCTCTCAATTGAGTAGATATATCTTGATAAAGGTTAGGGTCAAATATATAACAATAAGTATTTAAAATATCAAAAGGATTTTTAATTTATCGAATATTTTCTTACTAAAAGTGAGTATGATTCCGATGATCTTTCTACTTTGAAAATTAGCGAAGAAATATGATTTTAATCGAAGTGAGTTTTTTCAAATCATGCATAAAATGGTTCGTAAAGAAGTTCTAAAGGGCCAGAAATTTTTAAAAACTCCAAAGGCATATGATTTTGAAATTTTGTATGCCTCAAAAATAACTTTAAAAGAACTCCATAAAAACATCATCTAATTTTACGCTTAATAGCTTTTCCTGATAATAATTCATGTTCCATTTTATAAGATGAAACATAAAAGAGTTTTAAAATTAGATTTCAAGCCTTAAATTTATGATTGCCTTAAATTTTATAAGCAAAACCTACTTAATAAATTAATTACACCGAAAACTTAATTATTATGAAAGTACAAATCCGCCTTTTGCTGTTCTTGTTTTTAAGCAACACATTTATCAGTAATGCTCAAGATGTTTTACCATTTCCACAAACTCCTTCAGCAAGTAAAGCAGGTGCAAGTATGGCAGAATCTGTTCATAAACGCCGAATTGAAAAATCAAATCTTCCTGCCAACGCGCCAAATATCATCATTATCTTAATAGATGATGCCGGGCCAGGTTTGTCAAACACTTTTGGTGGAGAAGTAAATACACCAGCATTATCAAAATTAGCAAATCACGGAATTTCTTATAATCGATTTCATTCGACAGCAATGTGCTCGCCAACACGTGCTTCTTTATTGACGGGACGAAATCATACCAGAGTAGGATCTGGACAAATTACGGAATGGGCAAATGACTGGGATGGTTTTAGCGGACTTATTCCTAAAACTTCTGCAACAGTGGCCGAAGTTTTAAAGAATTACGGATACAGCACATCCGCTTTTGGGAAATGGCATAATTCTCCGCCTTTGGAAACCTCTAAAGTTGGACCATTTGATTTCTGGCCAACAGGTTATGGTTTTGAATATTTCTATGGATTCTTAGCAGGAGAAACTTCTCAATACGAACCTACATTAATTAAAAATACAACTTACGTTGCAGCTCCAAAAACTGCTGAAGAAGGGTATCATCTTACGGATGATTTGGCTGATAATGCCATTCAATGGATGCATGACCAAAGATCTGTAAATCCAAATAAACCCTTTTTTATGTATTGGGCTCCAGGTGGAATTCACGGGCCACACCAAGTAAACAACAAGTGGGCTGATAAATATAAAGGTAAATTTGATGATGGATGGGATGAATATAGAAAACGTGTATTTAAAAGAGAAAAAGAATTAGGATGGATTCCTCAAAATACAAAACTTACTGAGCGTCCGTCAAATATGGCTGCATGGAGTGACATTCCGGAAAGTGAAAAACCTTTTCAAAGAAGGCTAATGGAAGTATTTGCCGGATTTGCCGAACATACGGATTATAATGCAGGAAGAATTATAGATGAATTAGAGAAAATGGGAATTGCTGACAATACGCTTATCTTCTATATCTGGGGCGACAATGGTTCAAGCTCTGAAGGACAAAACGGAACTATAAGTGAATTATTGGCTCAGAATCAAATTCCGACAAAAATTGAAGATCATTTAAGAGTACTAAATGATGAATTAGGAGGATTAAGTGCTTTAGGAACTCCAAAAACAGATAATATGTATCATGCTGGCTGGGCGTGGGCAGGATCAACTCCTTTTAAAGGAACAAAATTATTAGCCAGTTATTTTGGAGGAACACGTCAGCCAATGGTTATTTCTTGGCCTAAAAAAATTAAAGCTGATAAAACTCCTCATGCGCAATTTCATCATGTAAATGATATTGTTCCAACTATTTATGAGGCGTTACAGATAAAAGAACCTAAAAAAGTAAACGGCTATGATCAGGATCCAATCGACGGAGTGAGTATGGTTTATACATTTAATGACGCTAAAGCGAAAGATCAAAAACATACTCAGTTTTTTGATGTAATGGCAAGTCGCGGAATCTATCACGATGGTTGGTTTGCAAGCACTTTTGGTCCGAGAGTTCCGTGGATGACCGTAACTCCGGGAATCGACAAATGGACTCCTGAAAAAGATGTTTGGGAATTGTATAATATCGACGAAGATTTTAGTCAGGCTACTGATTTGGCAAAGAAAAATCCAGCAAAATTAAAAGAATTGCAAAATTTATTTATGGAAGAATCTGTTGCCAATAAAAACATGCCAGTAGGTGGTGGATTGTATGTTTTATTGCATCCAGAAGCCATTAAAGCAAATCCTGCGACAGAGTTTAATTATACAGGAAATATGACCCGATTACCAGAATTTGATGCGCCAAGAATTGGCTACAACTCTAATAAAGCCATAATTGAATTGAACACTTCTGAAAATGCTAATGGCGTTTTATTTGCAATAGGAGGTTATGCTGGAGGTTTGACTTTATTTGTTGAAAACGGTGTTCTAAATTATGAGTACAATTTGTTTGAAATACAAAGAACCAAATTAAAAGCAAAATCAAAATTAGAGAAAGGAAAATCGACTATTGAAGTTGTTTTTAAAAGAATCCCAAATAAAGAAAGTCCAAAATTGAGTGGGGCAGAAGTAACTATTCTTGTCAATGGCAAAGAAGAAATAAAAGGAATTGTACCCACAATTATTAATTCAGGTTTCTCTGCTAATGAATGTTTTGATATTGGGACAGATTTGGGTTCGCCAGTGTCGCAAGCTTATTATGAAAAAGCGCCTTTTAAATTTAATGGAACAATTGAAAGTGTGAATATTAAATATTTGAAATAATAAAAATGATTAGAATGTTTGTTTTATAATATCTGCAAAAAAAACTCCTTAATTTCTTAAGGAGTTTTTTTATGCTATGTCTTTAAAGACTTTATATTTTTATTTGTTTTGAAAATAAATTTAAAAAAACGCATCAAAACTTTCTTTCTTAGATTTTTGGTACTTGCTAATGTAAGTATCTAAAAATCCGCTTTGTTTTAAGAATTGCAGTGGATCTTTTATATTCAGAATCTCATTAATTGCTTTTTGCTTGTCTTTTTGTTTATTGAAATAAGATTCTATTATTTTATAACCCATCCAATAGCCAAGATCATTTGGTCTGTCGTCTTTTTTGGAAGTTCCATACAACCAATCTTGATTATCTGTATTTTTTAATCTTGATACAAATTCTTGACATAATTTAGCGCTCCAAATTGGTATGAAAACTGATTAATTGATTCTCCCGAAATAAGTTCGCCAATAAAATCTGCGCCGCCTTCCATCAAACACCATTTTAAGAGCATGTCTTTACCTGTTATATTTTGCTGATAATGTATGAGTTCGTGCGCAATTAAACCCGAAATTCCATCTAGATTTTGAAGCTTTTCTATTCCGATAACAACACCTTCAGGAGCAGAAGTTCCACCCGAATTGAATCTTCCATAAACAAAATAAATAGGTGGGAATTTTGCCTTTGGATACCAATATTTTAATGCGCTGTAAATAGCTCTCACTCGTTTTTCTTTAGAAGAAAGACCTTCTAGAATATTTCGTGAAAGTTCATAATCTGCTTTTCTTTTTTTCACAACTGTAAAAAGAGAATCGGCATTGATTATTCTGTTTTCAGTAAACGCTCTAACTCCAGGAGAACCTTTCTGCATATACTCAACAAATGGATTTTCTTTTGTTTTGTCCATTTTGTCAAAGGCTATCCAGAAATTTTCCGAATCTTTTGTTTCAAAAATGGCATCTAAAGGATTATCTGAGAAGTTATTTTGCCCGAAAATAGGATTTTGAATATAAATTATTGTCAACAAAACAATTAGCTTTAGCTTCATACGTTTTTTAGTTTAAGGTTGCTCTTCTGTAAGATTTTAAAAATGAAACACATTAGAAAAATACGTCGTTAAAAATATTCTTTTTTCTATATCCCTACGCGAATATAAGTAAAATCTTATAATTCAAAATTTTAAAATTTAATTAAAAAATTGCAAATCTTTAGAAAAAGCAATAAATTACATCCAATCAAAATTAAAATTATGACACAACAAAAAGACTGGGCAATAGATGAAATTCAGAAAGTTTGGCAAATGGTTTCTCAACTTCATGACGGACAAAAATATGGTGGAACGAATGAAGGCGAGCAAGTGGAATACCTTAATCATATCGGGAGTGTTGTTTTTGAGGTTTTAAATGCCGTTCGACATACTGAAAATATAAATTCCGATTTAGCCATTAAATGTGCGATGCTTCATGATACTATAGAAGACACCGAAATGAAATATGAAAAAGTGATTGACTTATTTGGTAATCAGGTTGCGTCTGGAGTTCTTGCTTTGACTAAAGATGATAAAATCGAAGATTCATCAGAAAAAATGCAGGACAGTTTAAGAAGAATCAAACAGCAGCCTGTAGAAGTTTGGGCAGTTAAAATGGCGGACAGAATCTCAAATCTGCAGGAACCTCCATTTTATTGGAACGACGATAAAAAACTAAAATATATCACAGAAGCAGAAACCATATACAACGAGCTAAAAGATGGAAATGAATATTTAGCAAACAGACTAAAAATCAAGATAAAAGAATATAATCGATTTCTTAGTTCAAATCAATTAGTATAACAAAAAACTCCTCAATCTTTGAGGAGTTTTTTTTATTCTTTTGTCAATCTATCCAATTCTTTCAGCAGAGTCGGAAATCTAAACTCGCCTGCCATACTTTCCACTTTTTTATAAGCTTCATCCAAATCAATTCCGATAGAAGTGATGTACAGCGGTTTCTTGCTGTCGCCTCTATAAAGTGCTTTTTTATTCTTTTCTATAGATGCAAAATTGGTTTTGGCAACACCAATAATTGGAATTTCTTTATTTAGTTTTTCGTATAGATAACCGCCTAAGCCATATTTATTTTCATCATCCAAATAAACAAAACCATCTACGACAATAACATCAATTGTAGATAGGTCAATTTGATTTAATAAACTCAAAATACAAGGCAATTCTCTTTTGTAGAATTCTCCAGGAATGTATTCTTCAACATTGTCTATGGTTTCAGAATAAATTTTAAAGTTTTTGTCTTCATTCCATTCTGCGAATTCAAGACAGATTGTTTTTGCTTTTTGGTCAAAATAATACGTGTCAAAAGCTAAGATCATAAGGGTATCGTATGTTTATTTTGAATTAATTTTCTGCAATTCAGCATACATTTCATTTAGAAAAGTTTGCTGTTTGTCATTCTCTTTAAAATAGCGCTGATAATTCACACTGCAGCTTTCTACGTCAGCAATATTTTCTTTATTAAAAGACCAGTCATCAGTATTTTTTATTGTAATTCCTAAGCCATCATCACAGCTTTGCCAAAGTTCTGAAAATTTAGTTCTATTATCGGCACTTAATTTGCTAAAATCTGCCGTAACAGTGTAACCGCGCATTTCTGTATTGAAAAATTTATAGATAGATTTCACAGGAACACCGCCCCAAATTAATTCTTTTCCTTCAGGAAAATTAATTTCAGTCAATTTTTCTTCTTTAAGTTGATGGTCTTGTTATCCTTCTGTAAAAAAATGTTCTTCGTAAACCAACTCTGTACCAATTGGAACTGGAATTTTCTTTACAATTAAGGGCTCTGTAGTTATAAAAAAAGGATAGTTTGGAGTTGAATTTCCACCAGTCGGATTCATATTTCCGACACATCCGCTAATTATCAAAGCAAATAATGAGGTAAAAGGTCTTAAAATTTTCATATACAATATTTTATTAATGTCCTAAATATGGCGCTGACATTCTTTCTGTTTTAATATACCTTTCAGAAACAGTATCTGTTTCTATAGGTTTCATTATACTTTTTACCTCTCTTAACCAGCCTTTTTTATCTGGAACAAAACTTTCAATTAGCGCGCCACCATGATACGGATCGTAGTAATTAACGGTAAGAATTAAGGTATCTCCTTTTACTTTGTAAAATCCCTCTCTACCAATTTTACCTTTTATAGTAGCATATTTTTGAATATTTGCTACAGTCAATTTAGTATTTTCAAAAGTAAAATCATATTCGATTAAGGTATCTTTTGGAGTTTGTTGAGACATTAAATCTTTGACGTTATTTTGGTAAACATCATAAACATGCCCTTTAAGTTTTATTATTGCTATTCGCTGGCCCTCTTTAGCAGTATGATTATAAGAAACGGGAACTGGTACCGTTTTTTTTATTTTCTTTTGTTGAGATTGGCCGCTAAAAGTGCCTAAAATCAAGGCAAATACAAGAAATATATTTTTCATGCTTTATAATAAAACCATTAATTGGAATCGTTTATCTTTTTAGATTTAAAAGATTTTTTTGGAGCTAATATAAGAAATATCATCAAATTTTAGAGGTACTTAATTTTAATATGCCTATTCAATTTAAAAATTCAAACGAAGTTTTTGCCGAATTAATTGATTAAATTAGTTATCAAAAAAGCTTAAGATTATGAAAACTAAAATGATATGGGCCAACTTGGTTTCACACGATATACAGAAAACAATTCAATTTTATACTGCACTTGGTTTTAAACAAAACGGACAAGAAACAAAGGAATTGGTGAGTTTCGTTTTTGGGGAAAATGATTTTGCAATAAATTTTTTCGCACCAAAAAGATTAGAAGATGCCATAAGAGGAAAACTCTCGAACACGGCTGTAGATAATGAAATCGTATTTTCTTTATCTGCATCGAGCGTAGAAGAAGTAGATCTTTGGTATCAAAAAATAAAAGAAATCAACGGAACCATTTTCTCTGAACCTGAGAATTTTGAAGTCGGTTATACTTTTGGTTTTTCAGATCCTGATGGACATAAGTTTAATTTCTTGTACTGGCCAGGAATGTGATGCTTGAAATTTATACAGTAAATGTACTTAAACAAGTATTTTTACTGTATAAATTCATTACTAAGTTTTACTACATTCGCTATTTTAAAAAATAACGAATGAAAAATAGAATAATTAGATTACGCAATTTCTTAACCAGAAATAAAATTTTCTTTGAAGTTGTAGCTGCTACCGCACTAACATTCACAGGTATTGTTGTTTCTATTACAGCAAACAGTATCTCTGAGCAAGCAAACATAATCGCTACTAATGCCAATATTATAGCTACTAATGCTAATAAAATTTCTCAAGTCCAAACTAAAATTATGGAGAATGAAAATACTCCTAAAATTGAAATTCAGCGAAAAGATATTTATGTAGATTCTACTATGAATACTTACAGAACAGAATTGAATATTTATAATAATAACAGTAAAATATCAAAATTTGAATTTGAAAAAGAAATATCATATCTTGTTTATGAAAAAACAGATAATGAGCCAATAAATATTCCAATAGTGAAATATTTTACTGATCAAGGAGAATCGATTTCTAAGAACGAAGGTCTTATATATAACTTTGACAACAAACACAGTTACCAGCAAGAATCCCTTCTGCGCCAGAAAATGTCAAATTATGGAAGTGTATCTGTAGAAAGTTATATTGAAATATCATACGAAAATATTTCTGGAAAAAAGATTGCAGGATATTTTCAAGTCCTCCCATTGATCCGAACGATTGATGAAACAGAATGGAAATCAATAGAAAGAAATTGGAGAAATTATAGCGATGATGCTATTGATATTCAAAGAGTTGACGAAACTACTGACTTTCTTAAAAAATATAAATAAAAAAGATTATTTCAAGCAAAACTCACAATTACAAAGTTTAATTCTTTTACCATATGACAAATTCTCAATAAAAACTTATTCCTAACTTTCGAGCATGAAAGAATTAGTAAATTATATATTGCAATTTGGCAATTTGAATCAGCAACAGATTGATTTGATTTTAACGAAAGCCAAAGAAAAAGAAATCAAAAAAGAAGAATATTTTTCTGAAGCCGGAAAAATTTCTGCTGAAGTTGGTTTTATCATAGAAGGAATTATGCGCGTTTGCTACTACAACAACAAAGGAGAAGAAATTACAAAGTATTTTATTGACGAAAATAATCTTGTCGTAGATTTAGAAAGTTTTGACAATAACATCTGCTCATCTGCCTATGTACAAGCAGTTACAGATTGTAAAGTTATCGTGTTTTCTAAAGCCGATTGGCAAGAATTGCTAAACACAATTGTAGGCTGGGACACGATTGTGCATAAAATTATTTCAAAGGCATTAATTCAGAAAGTTGCTAGAAGAAGTCCGTTGGTTTCAGAAGATGCTACAACTCGTTATTTATCTTTTATGGAAATGTTCCCAAAAGTAATCAATAGAGTTCCGCTTTCGTATTTGGCTTCGTATCTTGGAATCACACAATCTTCTTTGAGCAGAATTAGGAAAAATATCCGTTAAAATCGCTTTTTGCCATATGGCAAATGTTTTTGTTTTTTATCGTCGGAACTTTGCCTCAGATAATTTAAAAAGATAAAAAATGAAAATAGCATTAATTACAGGCGCAAATAGAAGCATTGGTTTAGAGACCGTTAAACAGCTTTCAGAAAAAGGATTATTCGTTTATTTA
The DNA here is from genome assembly GCF_056824315.1 of Flavobacterium sp. B167r. Taxonomy (NCBI): domain Bacteria; kingdom Pseudomonadati; phylum Bacteroidota; class Flavobacteriia; order Flavobacteriales; family Flavobacteriaceae; genus Flavobacterium; species Flavobacterium sp. B167r. Next base: position 3,791,687 of record NZ_CP124859.1, on the reverse strand, counting down.
GGAACTCGTGATCTTTTAAAAGGAGAAGAAGTTGTAAAAGAATTGAATGAAAAGGGATTTCAAAACATTCAAGCGATTCAAATTGATGTTACAAATGCAGAAAGTGTTTTAGCTGCAAAAAATATCGTCGAAAATGAAAAAGGCAAATTGGATATTTTAATTAATAACGCTGGAATTTTAGGAGATGTTCCGCAAGATTCTTCTACGACTTCAATAGAAAATATTCAGAAAGTTTTTGATACGAATTTCTTCGGAGTCATAACCGTAACGCAGACTTTTCTTGATTTGTTGAAAAAATCCGACAGTCCGAGAATTAGCAATATTACATCTGGTCTTGGTTCACTGACTTTACATAGTGATCCAACTTGGAAATATTATGCAATAAAAGCGGTTTCTTATGTTTCTTCTAAAACAGCTTTAAATGCCTTTACAGTAACTTTAGCTCATGAGTTAAAGAATCTTCCATTCAAAGTAAATTCAATTGATCCAGGTTACACAGCAACAGATTTTAATCATCACAATGGTCCGGGAAGTGTTGAAAGCGCGGCGAGTTTCATTATAAAGCACACTTTATTAGATGAAAATGGCCTAACGGGAAAATTCTTCAGTAATGATATTGAAGATGAAAGCGAGGAAAGTCCTTGGTAAAAAATAGAAAAACCTTTCAAAGTCATTGATTTTGGAAGGTTTTTAGCATTTTAATAACGATTGGTTTTCTAGAAAAGTGGTAAATTTAGCCCGTTATTAATTTTAAGAAGCGAAAGAATGTCTATTACAACCGAAGCAGAATTAGCAGGAATGAAAAAAATAAGTGAAGCAGTAGCTTTTACTTTAAAAGAAATGAGAAAATTTGCCAAACCTGGTATATCTACAAAAGAATTAGACGATTACGGCGGACAAATTTTGAATGATTTAGGAGCTAAATCTGCACCATATTTAACTTACGGATTTCCTGGTTGGACTTGCATTAGTGTTGACAACGAATTTTGCCATGGAATTCCTTCTGAAAAAAGAATTTTACAAGAAGGCGATTTAATTAATATTGACGTTTCAGCTGAATTAGACGGATTTTGGTCAGATAACGGAGGTTCTTTTGTAATTGGAAATGACGTAAATGAACATCAAAAACTAGTTGAAGCTTCTCGAGATATTTTACATAAAGCCATTCACAACATCAAAGGTGGCGTTCGGATTTCTGATATCGGATTTTTAATTGAAACAGAAGCTAAAAAACGTGGCTATAAAGTAATTAAAAATCTGACTGGACACGGAGTAGGGAGAAGTCTTCACGAAGCGCCGCATGAAATTGCAAATTACAGAGACCGTTTTAATCAAACAAGATTCAAGAAGAATTCTGTAGTTGCAATAGAAACTTTCATTTCTACCACTTCTACGTATGCTGAAACTCAAAAAGATGGCTGGACAATGGTTGGAAATAAAGGAGGTTTTATGGCGCAACATGAACATACAATTGTAGTCACAGAAGGAAAACCAATTATTTTGACAGAAATGAATGAAATTTGGAATTAAAAATCCATATAAAATAAAACTCCATTAGCAATAATGGAGTTTTTCATTTATAATTCACAATTAAATTAAACCGATTCCCAAAGTTCAATTTTATTGCCTTCAGCGTCCATAATGTGAACAAATTTGCCATAATCGTAAGTTTCAATATTGTCTAAAATTGTAACACCATTTTCTTTTAATTGTTTGACCAAACCTTCAATATTCTGCACGCGATAATTGATCATAAAATCCTTTTTTGAAGGCGAAAAGTAACCATCTCCTTTTGGAAATGGACTCCATTGCAAGGAATTTACCTGATCTGGATTTTCTAAATCTCTAGAATCAAAGCTCGAAGAACCCCAAGCATTGATATCAAATCCTAGATTTTTGGCATACCAATCTTTTGCTTCCTTTGGATTATCCGAAAAGAAGAAGATGCCGCCAATGCCAACTACTTTTGGTGTTTTATTATCTTGATTTTCCATACAAATAACGATTTAAATGTCTAAAATTGATCTCTTTTAATAAACTCTAAGGTATTAAAATAATGCTTGCATTTTTATTCTTTTTGGTTTTGATTTATATTTACATAAAAGTTTTAAGCTAAATCAATAGTACAATGGACAAGGAAAGAATTTACAAATTACTATTTTCTAGCGTATATCCTTTATACATTCAAAAAGTAGAAAAAAAAGGTCGTACGAAAGAAGAACTTGATATCGTAATAAAATGGCTTACAGGTTATAGTGATGATCAAATTAAAGAACAAATTGAAAAGAAGGTAGATTTTGAAACTTTCTTTGCTGAAGCTCCACAACTTAATCCGAATTCGTCTAAAATCACTGGAGTTATCTGCGGTTATCGCGTAGAAGAGATTGAAGATCCAGTAATTCAAAAATTAAGATATCTTGATAAATTAGTAGATGAAATTGCCAAAGGCAAAAAAATGGAAAAAATTCTAAGAGAATAAAAAAGACCTTCAAATTACTTGAAGGTCTTTGCTTTTTAAACTCTCAATAAACCGCGAAAACCTCTCGCAGCATAATAAGAATCGGCACCATTATGATATACAAAAACGGTGTTATATCTGAAATCTGAAAATATTGCTCCTCCCAATTTTCGTATTTCTGGAGGAGTTAAAATCCAGCTTGAAGTTTTAGCATCAAATTTTCCTAGTTTTTGCAATTCTTTGTATTGCTCTTCATTTAGAATTTCAATTCCCATTTCCTGCGCCATATTTATGGCACTGTCCGCAGGTTTATGTTCTTTTCTTTTTTCAAGAGCTTCATGATCGTAGCAAATGCTTCTGCGACCTTTCGGACTCTCAGCAGAGCAATCGACAAAAAGATATTCATCAGTCTTTTTATTGTAACCTATAACATCTGGCTCACCTTCAGTTCTTTCCATTTCGTCAAGTGACCATAATTTTGACGGATTAGCTTTTAATTTCGCTTCTATTTTTGACCAATCTAGATTTTCATGTCTACTTTTATTCTTTTCAAAACGCTTTTCAAGAATACTTAAAAGCTCTTCTTGTTCATTTTCTGTCAGTTGCTTTTTCATGATTTTGAGTTTTTTAATTAGAATTACATTTTCTGCTTTCTGGTCTGAAGTACCAAGAAATTACAGTTAAAACAATTAATAATATGGGGCCGAAAAGTGTTGAAGCATCTTCTTTCACAGCCAAATGCGAAACAATAGCGCCAGACATTGCAAAAAAGAAACCAGCATAAGCCCATTCTTTCAATAAACCGAATTTCGGAATCAAAATTGCAATAACGCCTAAAAGTTTCCAAACTCCTAAAAGCGTTAAAAAATAAAGCGGATAACCTAAACGCTGAATCATTTCTGCTTCTTCTTTCATTGGTATAAGCTGTACAATTCCCGTTGCTGTCATTCCTAAAGCCAACCAAAGTGTGGCAATCCAATAAATAATTTTATTACGTTTTGTCATGATTAGTTTATTTTAGTTTAGTTGCAATTTCTTCTAATCTGTTGTGCGCCATATTTAAACCTTGCGCAAATGGCAATTTCAATTGCGTTGTTCTATGTTCAATCGATTTGTAAATAATTTGCATCGTTAATTTACTGGTATTTTCAGTTAGTTTTTCAAAATCTAAAAATTCTAACTGAGGTGCAAAATTGATATTTTCCATCTCAAAAGTGCGTACTATTTTTTCGTTTGGGATAAAATCATGAATAACGCCATTGGCTTTGAAAACTACATTTCCATTAGGATCACTCGTTTCAAACTCCCATCCGCCATGTTTTTTGTTTTCAAGTTTTAATACTTTTGTTCCCATCCATTGTGCTACAATTTCTGGATCTTCATAAGCTTTAAATAATAAATCTACAGGCAAATCAAATTCTCTTGTAATCACAAGATCGTGTCGGTGGTCTTCTGCATGAATTTTGGTTTTCTTTTCCATGGTTTTATTTTTTATAGTTTTTCATAATTGATTCTAATTTATTAAAACGATCATCCCACATTTTTCTAAAAGGCTCGATGAATTGGTCAATTTCTTTCATTTTTTCTGGATTTAAATGATAATAAATTTCTCTTCCGTTTTGTGTTTGATGCAACAGTTCGCATTCGCTTAAAATTTGAATATGTTTTGAAATCGTCTGTCTTGACGAATTAAAATTCTCTGCAATTGCCCCAGGAGTCATTGACTGAATAGCAACTAAACTTAAAATAGCTCTTCGAGTAGGATCGGCTATGGCTTGAAAAACGTCTCTTCTAATTTCCATTACGCAGTTATTTGACTGCAAATATAATGAAGTCATTTGACTGCGCAATGTTGTTCGATTTATTTTTAAAAAGAAAATCCTTCAAACTTTACAATTTGAAGGATTTACGTGTGTTTTTTTTTTCGTAAAAGAATGAATTGATTAATCTAATCCTGCAAATTGAAAAGGCTTAGTTTCCTTGAAATTTATCAATGAGTCGCCTGAATAATTTTCATTATTAGCCAAACTTAATTTCTTTATTTTTCCTTTCTCGCTAAAATCAATTTTATTGAATTCAACCCAAATCACATTCGGATTCAAAACATTATCAAAATAATAAACCAAGTTTTTTTGATCGGCAACCGTTCTCCAGCGAGTAGAGGAGATGTTAGGTTCTGTTTCAGACGAAATTCCAAGCGGAACAGAACAATTTCTAATTACGCCAAAAACACTTGCCAAGGCCGTTCTCGTATTATCTGTTTTCGGAATTGCGTCTATATAATATGAAGCCCTCACAAAGCGGTCTGCCGCACGATTGGTTCCAGGAAGCATAATCGTACCCGGAATTCCTTTCCAATAGGCATTGATTGCTAATTGTTGGTCAAAGATTGGCGAATTGGTCATCGCCACATATTTTCTGTCATGATGAATAACCAATTTGCCATTTACATATTCAAAAATAGCGTTATCTCCGCTAGAATCTGAAATAGATAAATGTACCGTCGCAAAAATATTTGTTCCAGGAATATGCGAAGAAGTAATTACAAAATCATTCTTTTCTAATGCAGAAACTGCTTCAGAAACAGTAGAAAAATTATCCAAAACATACTGAAGCCATAAAGAAACAGCCAGACCTTTTACTTTTCCATTCTTTTCGAACGCAGGATATTGCGATTCTACAAGCCACAAAAGATTGCCCACAAGTCCTTTCTCGTTCATTCCATCAGAAGAAGCAATATCCCAAGAACTTGTAATAACGCTTCCGTATTTAGATTTCCATTTTATAGAACTTGTTCCGACTTCACCAGCCCTTTCAATTCCGCGAGGGAAAATCCACAAGTTGGCCGGAATTTCACCCTTCCAATCCATAGAACGCGCTGTAATAATTGTTCCATTCAAACCTTCGTAAACAATTCTTGTGCAAGGCAAAACAGTTTCTGTTATTAATAAAGAAAAAGCAAGTAAGGCGGGAAAAATTCTGTTTTTTGGTTTCATAAAATTTTTAGATTTTGATTAAACGTTGCAATCTGAATTTATCAGTTTTTACTGCAATTTACGGAATTTTTATTTTAATATTTTGAGTGTCAAATTAATAGTAAAAGAAAAGCGCCGAGATAATCCTCAGCGCTTATTATTTTTATTTTAAAGTGAAATATTTTTTTCGATATTAATTTGTTCCAAAAACGACTGATCGTGTGAAATCACCAGTAAAGTGCCTTGATATTCATTTATTGCAGCAGTCAGGATTTCAATATTTTGAATATCCAGATTGTTTGTTGGTTCATCTAAAATTATAATTTCAGGCGATTCGTTGCTTATCGTTAAACAGCACAACATTAAACGCATTCTTTCGCCGCCGCTTAATGCATTGCATGGCTTTTCCCAATCATTTCTAGAAAATAAAAACCGATTTAATCTCATTTTTATATCGTGTTCTTCCAAACCGCAATCGTTGAATACCTGCGCTTGCTCGTAAATTTTCAGATTTTGATTTAATAAAGAATAATCCTGATCGATATAAATTTCTTTTTTAGCCAAAGAAGTAATTTGTCCTTTTGTTGGATTCAATTCTCCTAAAATAATTTTGATTAAAGTTGTTTTTCCAGAACCATTTAATCCCTTTATAGCTAAGCGATCGCTAGATAATATTTCAAAACTAAGATTCTTATTCCAAAGATTTTTTTCTCCATAACTATAATTGATCTTTGAAGCTTTAAAAATGATTTTTCCTTTAAGAATAGAAGTAGTATTGAAACCAAATTTCATCTGATCGATTGCAGGAAGTGACGAACGCAGCTGTCTTAAATCATCAGAAATACCGCTTATTTTTTCGGCATGAACATCTTTAAGTTTAGAACTACTGTTTTCAGCTTTATTTCTGAGCGTATTCATCATAATTCTGGCCACAACCGATTTCTCTTGCTTTTTTTTGCCTCTAGAATCCAATTTGTTCTGACGTTCAATACTTTCTCGTTCTTTTTCTTTGGCTTTTTTTAATGCCTTTTCTTTGCTTTGAACGTGTTGTTCTAAAGCATTATTTTCTATTTTTTTCTGTTCGCTGTAAAAATCATAACCACCGCCATAGACCGAAATTTCATTTTTGGTCATTTCTAAAGTCTTATTTAAAAGATTAAGCAACGTTCTATCATGACTGACAACTAAAAGCGTACTCGATGTAGATTTTATAAAATCATACAACAAAGTTCTTCCAGCAAAATCTAAATGATTGCTTGGTTCGTCCAACAAAACCAAATCGGGTTCGTGAATCATAATTCCGGCCAAAAATACTTTTGTTTTTTGTCCGCCACTTAAAGTTTCCATTTTCTGATTTAAATCTAAATCATGTAATTTCCAGTAAGACAACGCTTCATTACAGCGTTCTTCTATTGTCCAATCGTCATCTAGTAATTGAAGATTTTCTTCGGTTACAACACCTTCAAGTATTTCTTTAAGTGAAGTTATTTTTTCCTTTATAAATAAAGCTTCAGCAATAGTCAAGTCGTTAAACTGACCAAATAATTGCGGAACAAAATAAGGTTTTGAATTCTGAATAATCTGTCCAGAAAAAGGCTGTAATTTGCCAGCAATAATTTTTAAAAGTGTAGATTTTCCAACACCGTTATTTCCGACCAAAGCAGTTTTGTCGTGATTGTTTAGCGTAAAGCTAATGTTTTGAAACAGCATGTCTTTATTCTCATGCTGATAAGAGATATTTTGAAGAATAAGCATAATTCCTTTCTTTTATAGATAAATATTCTAACAGCCACAAAGTTGCGGTTGCTAACTAAATTTTCCTGAAAGAAATTATTTTTCACATAGAGTAATGCTTATTTTAAGAAATGCAAAGATATTTATTTAGTTTTAAAAATCAAAAAACCATTCTTTGCAATTGCAGAGAATGGTTTTTTGTATCGAATTACGATGTAATTCTTCGTTTAAATTTTATCAAATGTTAGTTTGGCTTCTTTGGTATCTAGAATTAATTTATCTTCTGTTATTGTACTTTCACAAACATAAGGCGTTCCAACTTCGTCTTTAATAACTAGTTTTTTACCTTTTTGTGTTAACGCGTAAGTTCCGTCCGTGATTTCACGAAGCAAATATCCTGTAACATGCCCGTCTTCAGTAAAAGTAAGCATTCCATTGGTTAAAATCGCGTTTTTTGTAGAATCAGAAACCGCTTCTTTAGGTTCTACAGCAGTAACTTTCCATGAATTCACAAGCTTGTCTCTTTTTTGGTGGCATGAAACAATTAATACGACGACAGCAATGGCAATTACGAGGGTAAATAATTTAGAGTTTTTCATGATTTTGTGATTAAAAGTTAAACAGGAAAAAGTTACAAAAAAAAATGACATTAAAATATTCGTAATCAAATATTTATGAAGATTTTTTTTACTTCTTAAATCGAATAGCTTTTAATACGGAAAGCCTTTGTTTTCGGAACTTAAACTGATAACCAGCTATTTATAAAACAGCTCAGAAAAACGTTTAAATTAATAAAATGAGCTTTTTTAGTTAGCTTAATTAAGAGTTAAAGCCCCTAAAATTTCTTCATACATAAACGGACCGCCAGGATAAGTTGCGGTATAATCCAGATTCATCCAGACTTGTCCGCGCTCGTCTATGTGGTAATGCAGTTTTTTGCCGTAGCTTTCTTTCACAAAAAGAACATTTTTAATCAAATAATTGACTTTTTCCAAGTCAATCATTGAACCAATTAAAATTTCAGGATAAATGTGTCCTTTTGTATGAATAAGGCGAGGAGTTCCGCCAATTGCGCGCACAGCTGCAGCCATCAAAATTGAGTGATCATCGCAATCGCCTGAGAAATATTCAAGAGATTCGCTGGCAGTTGCGATGTAATCACCTTCTTTTGGATCGTTCACATAATTCCATCTGCCATTTATTTCTTTAAAAACAGCAAAACATTGAATTATAGTTCGATAATCTGAATAGCCTCTAATACCTTTAAAATGCTTTGTAGTTGCCATAATAGCAAAATTTCGCACTTTAGGATTTTGGTATTCTATAGCATTTATAATTTTAGTTTTATTAGGAAACGGAAGCAGTTTAGCAACAATAATATCCTGCGGAAAAGGGTTGTCAGACATGGTATAAACCATAGAATTGTAATCTTCTGAGATTTCGCTAAAACCATAATTTCCAATTACCGATCCGTAAAATAGAATCAATAAATAAACTGCAACACATAAAATAATTATAGTTCTGAGATACATCAGAAGAAAAAATATGGCTGCGAAAACAAAAATAAAGATGAATACACGATCTAGATTGAATGCCCATTCTAAATCGATTAAATTTTGATGTAGTATGATGAAAATCGGTATCGTAATCAAAAGACTCAATAGCGAAATAATAATCCTGTCCCAAGGTGATTTCACCTGCAGCTTGGATTTTAAATACGGTAAGTCAATTTTAGGGAATTTCATCATACGAATCAAAAAGCAGTATTACAATGCTTTTACTGTTTCTACAAAAATACTTTTTTTATCAATAATTCCCAGATCAAATAATTGATTTTGAATTTTATTAAAAGATTTTTCTGTCAAATTTTTCTGTGACCACTGGGTCAGTTTCAACCATTCTTTAATATCTTCTGCTTTTTGATTAAACAGTTTAGATAATTTTTTGTCAATTTCTGGAATTTCTTTAAAATCAACTGTTGTTTTGTTGATTATTTTAAGAATTGTTTCTACTGTTTTTGCATTCTTTTTTAAGAATTCATCACGTCCTACAATAATAAATGAAGGCCAAGGAGTAGGGCAGTCGTCAATTCTTCTAAAAACGCCTTTATCTACAAGAGGTTTCGTCATAAAACGCTCCCACATAAAATAGTCTGCTTTTTGGTTGGTTAAAGCATCAACAGCGCCATCTATAGTGTTTACAATTTCAAATTCAAGATCATCCATTTCCCAGCCTTGCTCATTTGCATTCACATAAGCCATTAATTGTGATCCCGAACCCAATCTGGAAATAGCTGCTTTTTTGTTTTTAAGATCTTTCAGCGTTTGAAAATCAGATTTAGCATCAACGTGAATTCCCCAGATTAAAGGTGATTGAACGTAAATCTGAATGATTTTACTCGGATTGCCCGCCGAGATATCTTTCAAAATTCCTTCAGTTAAAATTACAGCTAAATCTGTTTCTCCGTCGCGAAGCATTTGGCACATTTTCCCCGTTCCTTCGGGTACATTTGTCCATTGTAAATCGATGTTCTCTTCTTCAAATTCGCCGTTTTCGATGCATAGATGCCACGGCAAATTGAAGTGTTCCGGAACACCCGCAATTTTGACAGTTTTCATTTGTTTTAAGTTTAAGTTAAGTTGCTTGGTATGCTGTATGCGTAATCCTATGGTTAAATTTGGTTAGTTTAATTTTTTAATAAATCGGCTCTGTGTTTTTCTGAAAGACAAGGTTCTGCAAACTCGATAATATCTTGCGATTCGTATTCATTCAAAATGCTTCTAACCAAAGTATAATCTACATCTTTGGTTATTTCTGCTGCAAAAAAAGTTTCATTTAATCCTTCTGACAAACAATTAAGCATTTTTAATTTTTCGCGAATGATTTCTTTATCAAAACCTTTTTCTAAAACAGCAATCTGAATAATTGAATTTCCAGAATTTTGAATCGTTTTTCTATGCATAAAACGTTCTTCTGTTTCGTCATATTCTGCATAAAAAATATCATCTGTAGCAATTAAAGGTCCGAAAAACGGGATATTATCCAATTTAAAAAGTCCTTTTTCTAGATCTATGATTTCTGCCCACATGGTTTCAGATACTACATCGTCTAGATAATCACTATAGTATTTAAATAATATTTTTTTATGTGTTTCCTGTTCCATTATTCAATTTCGCTAATTACAGCTTTTAAAGGTGATATTACGATTCTATAGCCATCTGGATCCTGAATCATTTTTCCATTTTCATTCCAAAACGGATTCAGTGATGGTATGACTGCAATATTCTGTTGCGTTAATTTATTTACTAATTTATCGAAATCTGCAATAGTTTTAGGGTATAAAACCATTACGTCATCTTCATCAAAAGTATGTTTGGCCGCGACTTCAGATTGAGTAAACTCTAAATGCCAGTCTAAGCCCGGTTTTCCTATAAAGACACCATCATAATTATTATGATTTTCAAATCCGCCTAATCGTTCAAACCCGAGTACATCTACATAAAAATTTTCTATTTTTTCTAAATCATTAGTATGTCGTGCAACTCGTAAAAACATAATTTTTATGATTTTATTTGATTAATATGATGTTCCAAATGCTCAACATAATTGGTATTAAAAACTTTAAATTAGTTTCCTGCCAATTTATTTAATGTATAAGCAATCAATTCATCTACAGCTTTATATGGATCTTCACTAAAAGTTCCGCTAGCACGATTTGCAATAATAGCGTTTAGCGATAATGCATTGTGTCCTAATAGAGCAGAAAGTCCGTAAATTGCTGCCGTTTCCATTTCTAAATTAGTGATTTTAGTTTCATTAAAACTAAAATTATCCATTTTATTATTTAATTCTTCATCTTGAATATTCAAACGCAAAACTCTTCCTTGCGGCCCGTAAAATCCACCAGCTGTTGCTGTAATACCTTTAAAAATCTGATCAGATTCAATTAATTTTTCTAATGTTTCAGAACATGGTATAACGTATGGTTTTCCTTTTTTAGGATCCCAATTCGTGTGTTTTACAAATTCGTCTTCGATTTCGGCAATAGAAACTTCATCAATTAAGTAGGAGCGAAGCATATTATCTAAACCTAAACCAAATTTAGACATAACAAAGCTGTCAACTGGAATATCTTCTTGCAATGATCCTGAAGTTCCAATTCTAATTATATTCAATGAAGTCAATTTTTCTTTTGGCTGACGCGTTTCTAAATCAATATTGACTAAAGCGTCTAATTCATTTACTACAATATCAATATTATCGGGACCAATTCCTGTAGAAACAACAGAAATTCTTTTTCCTTTATAAATACCAGTTTGGGTTTTAAATTCTCTTTTTTGAGTAGAATATTCGATTGAATCGAAAAATTGAGTGATTTTTTCTACTCTGTTTTGGTCACCAACAAAAATAATGTCGTGTGCTATATGTTCTGGACGAAGATTTAAATGGTAAACACTTCCGTCTGGATTTAATATTAATTCTGAAGATTGTATCATATTTTTAAGGTTCAAAGAGGCAAAGGCGCTAAGGTTTTGAGGTTTCATAAACGCTACTTAAAACTATATAAGTTTGTAAACTTATTTTGAAAAACTCCTATTTGAATTTCTAGCGAACTTTGCGGTTATTTTTTTGTTTTTTTATCTAAAATCAGAAATCTAAAATTTCTAACCTCCAACTCTTTTGGTTTTGAATCCTTTTTCTTTTAGGATTGCCATAATTTTATCTCGGTAATCGCCTTGAATTATAATTGAATCGTCTTTAAAAGTTCCGCCGACGCTTAATTTGGTTTTGATCTCTTTGGCTAAGATTTTAAAATCTTCATCTGAGCCTTCGTAACCTTCAATTATTGTAGTTGGTTTTCCTTTTCTTTTTTCAAATTTACAAATCATAGGCTCTTTCTGAACATAAAGAACATGTTCTTGTTCTTCAACTTGCTCAGGTTCATTCGATTCTTCGTGATCTGGAAATAGATTCTTTAATTGATCTTTTAAGTCCATATTTTTTTTATTCTAAAAATAAATTCGAAGCATAAAGATATTTAAAAATTAAATTCCAAACCCCAAGAAAAACTTGGAATTTGGAATTTTAATTTTAGAATTTATGTAAGTTTATTTTTTTATTAAACCTAATTCTACTAAACGTTCGAATAAAAACTCACCTGCAGAAATATCTTCATATTTCTTTGGGTTTTCTGCATCAATACAATTTTCAAGGCAATCCAAACGCATATCGCTTACTGGGTGCATGAAAAATGGAATTGAATAACGTGAAGTTCCCCACAATTCTCTTGGCGGATTTACCACTTGGTGAATTGTAGATTTTAATTTGTTGTTAGTGTGACGAGATAACATATCGCCAACATTGATTACTAATTCATCGTCTTGAGCAATGGCATCAATCCATTCGCCATCGTGATTTTGAACTTGTAACCCTTTTCCTTGAGCTCCCATCAACAAAGTGATTAAGTTGATATCTCCATGAGCCGCTGCACGAATTGCATTTTCTGGCTCAGAAGTAATAGGAGGGTAATGGATTGGTCTTAAAATTGAGTTTCCTTCTTTTGCATATTCATCAAAATAAAACTCATCTAAACCTAAATGTAAAGCCAAAGCTCTTAAAACATAAACACCCGTTTTTTCTAGTTTTTGATACGCTTCTTTACCCACTACATTAAAGCGTGGTAATTCGGTAACTTCTACATTGTCTGGGTATTCAGAAGCCCATCTTGAATCTTTGTCAACGTATTGACCAAAGTGCCAAAATTCTTTTAAATCTCCTTCTTTGCGTCCTTTAGCATGTTCTTTTCCAAAAGAAACATAACCTCTTTGTCCGCCGATTCCAGGAATTTCATAATTATGCTTAGTTTCTATTGGCAAGGCGAAAAAGTTTCTAATTTCACCATAAAGTTCGTCTACCAATTGATCATCAAGAAAATGACCTTTTAAGGCTACGAAGCCAATGTTTTCAAATGCACTGCCGATTTCATTTACAAATTTTTGTTTACGTTTCGGGTCGTCCGAAAGGAAATCACGTAAGTCTACACTAGGAATGTTTTGCATACTTTACATTTTTTATTTTAAAGAAGAAAGGCGCCATAAGCACCTTTCGATAACAAAGGTAGATAATATTTTTAGAAAATAATCTTAAGAATCTGCATTAAAAGCAGATTACTCATTAAATTTTATTTGAGAATCCAATAAAATTAACGCAAATTGTTATATTTGAAACACTAAAAAAAAGAAAAAATTACATGATTTTTTACCGACAAAACCTTACTGACACCGAGTTACTAGATTTATATAAAAAAATATTGAAGCCAAGATTGATCGAGGAAAAGATGCTTATCTTGATTCGACAAGGAAAAGTTTCTAAATGGTTTTCCGGAATAGGGCAAGAAGCCATTGCTGTTGGTGTAACCGCAGTTTTGGATAAATCTGAATACATTCTTCCAATGCATCGAAATCTTGGTGTTTTTACAACAAGAGAAATTCCGCTTCATCGTTTGTTCTCGCAATGGCAAGGTAAAGCAAACGGTTTTACAAAAGGTCGTGACAGAAGTTTTCACTTTGGAACTCAGGAATATAATATTATTGGAATGATTTCGCATTTAGGTCCGCAGTTAGGAATTGCAGACGGAATCGCGCTTGCAAATAGACTTCAAGACAATAAAAAAATCACAGCTGTTTTTACTGGTGAAGGAGCAACAAGTGAAGGTGATTTTCACGAAGCATTGAATATTGCCGCTGTTTGGAAACTGCCTGTAATGTTTATTATAGAAAATAATGGTTACGGACTTTCAACTCCAACTAACGAACAATATGCTTGCGAAAACCTTGCTGATAAAGGAATTGGCTACGGAATTGAAAGCTGGATTATTGACGGAAATAATATTGTTGAAGTTTACAACAAACTATCTCAGCTGAAAAAAGAAATGCAGGAAGATCCGCGTCCAATTTTGTTGGAATTTAAAACTTTCAGAATGCGCGGGCATGAAGAGGCGAGTGGTACAAAATACGTTCCTCAGGATTTAATGGATCAATGGGAATTGAGAGATCCTGTTACAAATTACAGAAAATATTTAACTGAAAACGGAATTCTAACTGCAGAACAAGACGAACAATTTCATGCAGAAATCAAGAAAGAAATCGATGAAAATTGGGCAATGGCAAATGCAGAACCTGAAATAGAACCAACTTATAGCGGAGAATTAGATGATGTCTATAAACCATTTCAATATGATGAATATACACATAATTCTGATTTAAAAAATGTCCGATTTATAGATGCAATCCGTAATGGTTTAGAGCAATCTATGTGGCGCCATAAAAATTTAGTTATTATGGGTCAGGATATTGCTGAATATGGCGGAGCTTTTAAAATAACAGATGGTTTTGTTGATGCCTTTGGAAAAGGTAGAGTACGAAATACGCCAATTTGCGAAAGCGCTGTGGTTTCTACTGGAATGGGATTGTCAATTAATGGATATAAAGCAATTGTAGAAATGCAGTTTGCAGATTTTGTTTCAACAGGATTTAATCCGATTGTAAATTTATTGGCCAAATCTCATTATCGCTGGGGCGAAAATGCCGATGTCGTTGTTCGTATGCCTTGCGGCGGAGGAACTCAGGCAGGACCTTTTCACTCGCAGACAAATGAAGCTTGGTTTACCAAAACTCCAGGTTTAAAAGTAGTTTATCCAGCATTTCCTTATGATGCAAAAGGACTTTTGAATACTTCAATTAATGACCCTAATCCTGTTTTATTCTTTGAACATAAATTATTGTACAGAAGTATTTATCAAGATGTTCCGACTGATTATTATACAATTCCTTTAGGTAAAGCGGCTTTGGTTAAAGAAGGAAAATCGGTAACAATTATTTCTTTTGGAGCACCAGTTCATTGGGCTTTAGATACTTTAGCAAAACATCAAGAAATTGATGCCGATTTAATCGATTTAAGAACTTTACAGCCTTTGGATACTGAAACAATTTTCGAATCGGTTAAGAAAACAGGAAAAGCTATAATCTACCAAGAAGACACCATGTTTGGTGGAATTGCAAGTGATATTTCGGCTTTAATTATGGAAAATTGCTTCGAATATCTTGACGCTCCAGTAAAACGTGTGGCAAGTTTAGATTCGCCAATTCCATTTACAAAAGCTTTGGAAGATCAGTTTTTGCCAAGAGATAGATTTGAGGAAACTTTGTTAGAGTTACTAAGATACTAAGATTCTGAGACGCTAAGTTTTGAAAACTTAAGAAACATGAAAAAGGATGAGTTTTACTCATCCTTTTTCATGTTTTGAAAAAAAAACTTAGTAACTTAAACCTTTAAATAACAACTACAAGTCTTTTACCATCAGGAACTTCTGAATTCCAGATCTTTTCAATATCTGATAAACAAACGGTTTCTATATTTGCTTTTAATATATTTTTTGAAGCCAAAAGAAACATTTCAGGAAGTATTTCAGAAAACAACAGTTTCACTTCTTCTTTTGTCCAGCTCCCCAATCCAGAACCTGATAATTGAAGATCAACGCTTCGTAAAATCTGTGCAGACAACTGAATTGTATCTCCTGACATAGAGCCTACAGAAACATATCGGGTTTTGTGGGTGAAATTTCCATTTCCTTTTAAAACTGAAAGAATCAGTTCTGCCGAATGTCCCCATAAATAATCTATAACAATATCAATTGGAGTAGCTTTATGAATTTCTTTTAGCTGAGAAACAAAAGATTCATCATTTTGTTTTATAGATACAATTTCATTAGCTCCTAATTCTAAAAGATTTTCAAGTGCTTTCTCGTTTCTTCCCGTAACAATTATATTCGTTGCTCCGTAGTGTTTTGCAATTTGAACTGCCATTTGTCCTGTAAAACCGGTTGCTCCATTTATTAAAACTGTTTCTCCAGGTTTTATTCCCGCTCTAAAACGTAATGCCATTGCCGAACCTGCAACCGCATTTGGCATTGCTGCGGCTATTGCATCATCAATTCCGTTTGGCAATTCAACCATTCTATTTCTTTCTACAAGAGCTTTTTCTGAGATTGTTCCATAAATTCCACGGGCATAAACCCTTGTTCCATTTTCTAAAACTCCAATTGCGTCACTTCCGACTATAAATCCGTTTGGGTTTTCTTTTTTTGAAGAATAATGCTTTCCACTTGCAATTCCTTTATCTAGATTTGTAATTGCTACGGCTTTAATCGATACCAAAACTTCATTTTCATTTGACGCGATTAGTTCTGGAAATTCTGCATATTTTGGCGATTCACCATTTTTATAAACTACTGCTGCTTTCATAATTATTAAATTTTATGAAGCAAAATTATAAAGCCGTTTATGTGCATGCGATAACATTTGTTATCAAATGAAAACATCATTTATTTTGAAGCAATTTGCTTTTAATCCGGCTTAAATGAACCGTACTTACGCCTAAATAGGATGCAATATAATGCTGCGGAACTCTCAGAACAATTTGAGGTTTTTCTTCAATTAAATTAAGATATCGATCGGCAGGAGAATCTTTTAAAAAAGAAAAGAAATGTTTCATATAATCAAAAGTCCTTTGAAAAAGCATATTGATTAATCGGTCTCTAAGTTCTGGAATTTCTTTGATTTCTTCGATTATAACATCAAGATCATTTTTATGAATCCACCATAAAATACAAGGCTCAATTGTCTCTACAAAAACCGGACTGGGGAATTTTTTCATAAAACTTTCAATAGAAGACACGCTTTGATTTTCAAAAAAGAATTGCGAAGTCAAATCTTTCCCGTTATGATTAAACCAAACCCGAATACATCCTTTTTCTATTATATAAAGCTTTTTTGAAACCTCACCTTCCTTTAAAAGAGTTGTTTTTGCAGGAACTTCAATTCGATTGAAACAACCTATATATTCGTTCCATTTTTCATCAGTTAAAGGAAATTTATTTCTAAATTGGTTGAACATTTTTATTTTAATCTAATTAGATTCTACTTCAAAAAGTTGCACTTGACTTTTCAATCTTTCAATTAATAAATTCATCATACGCTTATTTAAATTTGATGAATTTTGAATATAAGTATCATATTCGTCAATTGTAAAAAGTCCCATTACGATTCCTTTTAGTGAATTTCTGAACTTAATATCTTTTTGAATGGAATTTTCGATAGCTTGAAGTTTCTTATCTATGGAATAAGAATAAAAATCTCGTTTATTTTTATTTATATAATTAACAAAAACAGCGATAAACAAATCATTTTGAAGTTTTAAAATTGGTCTGATTGTTTGGTTCTGAAACAACTCATCTGCTGAAGATTGAGCACTTACGGTTCCTAAAGTTTCGCCTCTGAATTCTTTTAAAAAAGTGTCTCTATCTTCCATGTTTTTTGTTTTAAGTTTTATTTAAAGTTAACTAAATAATCCCACAGTAAAACCTATTTTTGTTTTTATAAAAATAAATTATGCGATTATTTCTCTTCATCTGCTTATTGTTAGCCTCTTGCAATTCTAAAGAGGACAAAGAAAAATACAATCATCAATTATATCGTGCAATAAACAATAAAGACACAGCAGTTTTGGATATCCATATTAACGATAAACGTTTTTATGGACGCTATGAAATTAGCCATTACGGAACTGGAAAAGATTCTGGTGATGTACGTGGCGATTTAAGAGGAGACACACTTCGAGGAGATTATCATTATATTTCTTTTGGCGGTGCTTGGAAAAGAGTCCCTTTGGCACTTTTAAAGAAAGACCAAAAAATGTTTTTAGGAACTGGAGTTATCGGTACTTATTTTAATCTTCCTTGTTACGTTCCGGAAGTTCCGATCGATTATAAAGAGTCAGGGTTTATTTTTGAAAAAATAGAGAAGGAGTAGAAGTTTTTTGTTTTGTTTCAGGTTTAAAGTTTCAAGTTTCAAGTTGACGTGGCTTGTGTTTTTTACCGCAAAGCACGCAAGTTTTTTACACACTAAAATTTCTAAAAACGTAAAAGTTCGCAAAGCTTTGTCTAAAAAAAACTTTGCGAACCTTGCGTAATTCTTTGCGCTCTTTGCTGTTAAGTTTAACTTGAAACTTTAAACCTGAAACAAAAAGAACTAATTTAATGTTGATGGTAATTCAAAAATTTCAAGATCAAAATATCTCACTGAAGCCATAACGTGATCAAAAATATCAGACATAATGTATTCGTAGTTAGCCCAACGTTTATCACTAGAAAAAACATAAATTTCCAACGGAACTCCATGAGCAGTTGATTGCAATTGGCGGCACATGATATGCATATCTTTATTCAATCCGGGATGATCGATTAAATATTGCATGATGTATTTTCTAAACAAACCTAAATTAGTCATATTTCGGCCATTCAGCGAAAGCGCCTTATCAATTCCTCTTAGATCATTGTATTTTTCAATTTCCGCTTGACGGGTGTCGATATATGCTGTAATTAGCTGAACTCTCCTAAGTTCACGCAAATCTTCATCATTTAAAAAACGAATCGTACTGCTTTTTATTAAAACATGTCTTTTAATACGTCTTCCGTCAGATTTTTGCATTCCGCGCCAGTTCTGAAATGAATCGGAACTTAAAGCATAAGTCGGAATTGTGGTAATCGTGTTGTCAAAATTTCGAACTTTTACAGTCGTTAAATTGATCTCGATAACATCTCCATCAGCACCAAATTTGTCCATTGTAATCCAGTCTCCAATACGAACCATGTCATTTATGGCAACCTGTACACTAGAAACAAATCCTAGAATTGTATCTCTAAAAATTAAAATGATAATGGCTGAAAGCGTTCCTAATATCGTTAGCAATTCACCTTTTTTGATACCGAATAAAGTCGAAATTATCATGGCGACTCCAAAAATCCAAAGCACAATCATAATAACCTGAACAAAACTGTCAATTGGCTTGTCGCTGTATTCTGGTTTTTGCTTTAAATAATCTCGTAACGAATTAAAAACAGTTCTTACAATCCATAATACCAACAATACAATATAGATGCCTACGATTTTTCCGAACATGGATTCCCAATATTCATATTTATCTAAAATAACAGGAACTGCCTTGTAAATAAAGAAAAACGGAATCAAATAGGCCGTATATCTTGTGGTTTTATTTTGAATTAAATAATCGTCAAACTTGGTTTTGGTTTTTTGTGCAAAAACCGCTGTCAAAGTGACTAAAATAAATTTTGCTACATAATAAACAACATAAGCAAGCGCTATTAAAATAGCAATATTAAAGATCAGGCTGGTATATGATGCAAAATTGCGACTCATTCCCCAATCTCTAAAAAGTGGATATAAAAAATTAAATATTTTCTCCAAGAGCTTATGCATTTTCCAAATACTTTTTCTCTATGTAAAAAGTTCCGAACGGAATAAGCGATGCAACTAGAATGATTCCGAAAGTTTTTAAATCCCAGTTCATGGATTTTTTCAATAAAAAGGCTAAAATAATATATCCGATAAATAAAACACCATGTGTCATTCCTAACGGACGTAATAATGTATGATAAAGTTCAGGATTATTGTTTTTGATAATCAGCATATTAGCAAATAATACT
The DNA here is from genome assembly GCF_056824315.1 of Flavobacterium sp. B167r. Lineage (NCBI taxonomy): Bacteria > Pseudomonadati > Bacteroidota > Flavobacteriia > Flavobacteriales > Flavobacteriaceae > Flavobacterium > Flavobacterium sp. B167r. The sequence continues at coordinate 3,771,958 of NZ_CP124859.1, read as the reverse complement.
AAATAAGAGATCCCCTCTAAAATGGCAGTAACTTTGAAAATCTTGAGCATGTATATATTTTTTAAGTTTTATGGCAGCAAAATTAAGGATTCTGGATTGATTTTAGAATTTAAAAATTCAAAATTATATCAGTCCAAAACTGTAGAAATTGGGATTTGGTTTCGAAGTTTTGGGATAAAAAAATAAAAATTATCTTTACTGTATGAGCAAAAGAGATTTAAAAAAATATTTAGGCGAGTTAACCAAAGAGCAATTAGAAGAACAATTGATAGAATTGTATGAAAAATTTGCCCCTGTGAAGGTGTATTATGACTTTGTTTTCAACCCAAAAGAAGACAAATTGCTTCAAGAGGCAAAAGTCAAAATCTCGCACGAATATTTCCCGGTTAAAAAACCTGGGGCAAAATGGCGTCCAAAAGCCAAAATGAGAAGATCTGTTGCTCAAAAACTGATAAAACATTTCATGATGCTTGGAGTAGATTCGTATATTGTTGCCGATATTATGCTTTATAATATTGAAATTGCGCAAACGTTTTCTTCTCAAAATTTCATCAAACAAGAATTATTTTATAAAAGTATGCTTAATTCTTTCGAGCAAGCGATCAATTTTATTGTCTCAAATGGAATTTTTAACGATTTTAAATTGCGAATTAATGCAATTCAAGGCGAAACTTTGGAACAAAAATGGAAAAATAAGTACGAATTTGAGGCCATTTTAGAGAAAATCGACTATTAAAAGCCCTTCTCATAAAAAATCTTTATTTAAAAAAAATATTTATTTTAGGTTAAAAAAAGATGATTAACTGTTTTTTCGGTGTATTTTTGCAAAAATCCAAAAATAAACAATGTCTCAAAACACTTTAGAAATACAAAGAGAAGAGAAGAAAGAACTTTATGCATACCAAAAAGGCGACATTGACGCTATTTTTGAACGTTTAGACAATGCTCCTCAAAAACACCACTTACTGTATCAGCTTCCAACGGGAGGAGGAAAAACAGTAATATTTTCTGAAATCGTTCGCCGCTATTTATCAAACAATGATAAAAAAGTGGTTGTTTTAACGCACCGTATAGAACTTTGTAAACAAACTTCAAAAATGTTAACTGGTTTTGGTGTTACAAACAAAATAATTAATAGTAAAGTAAAAGAATTGCCAGATCAGAATGAATTTTCTTGTTTCGTAGCGATGGTTGAAACTTTAAAAAACCGTATTAATGATGAAAAACTTCATCTGGACAATATCGGTTTGGTTATTATTGATGAGGCGCATTACAACTCATTTAGAAAGTTATTAAACTCATTCAAAAATGCTTTTATTCTTGGAGTAACAGCAACGCCATTGAGTTCGAATATAAAATTGCCAATGCACCAAAGTTACAACGAACTTATTGTAGGAGATACAATTGGCTCATTGATAGACAAAGGTTTCTTAGCAAAAGCGACAACATATAGTTATGATGTAGGCTTGACTTCGTTAAAAGTTGGTATTAACGGTGATTACACAGTAAAATCATCTGACGATCTGTATACCAACACTTTAATGCAAGAAAAACTTTTGCACGCTTACACAGAACGTTCGCTAGGTAAAAAAACATTAATCTTCAATAATGGTATTCATACTTCATTATATGTATATGAAACGTTTAGAGAAGCAGGTTATGATATCAGACACTTAGATAATACAAGCAGTTCTGAAGAGCGTAAAGATATTTTACAGTGGTTTAAAAAGACTCCAGATGCAATTTTGACTTCTGTCGGAATCTTGACAACTGGTTTTGACGAACCAACTGTAGAAACGATCATTTTGAACAGAGCAACAAAATCATTGACTTTATATTTCCAGATGATTGGCCGTGGTTCTCGTAAATTACCTGGAAAAGATGAATTTACAGTTATCGATTTAGGTAACAATGCGGCTCGTTTTGGTTTATGGAGCGATCCTGTAAACTGGCAGCATATTTTTAAATCTCCTGAGTTTTACTTGGAAAATCTGCGTGATGATCAAGAAATTGAATTGTTCTTTAAATACAGCATGCCGCCCGAATTGCGTGCTAAATTCAGCAAAACTGCCGATGTCAGTTTTGATGTTGATGAAGAACACAAATTAATTATCAAACAAAATCTTCGTTCTAAAGTTGTTTTGGATAAGTCATTAGAACAGCATTCTTCGATGTGCGTAGACAATACAGAAACTTTGCAAGAAGCAAAATCTCTTGCAAAAGAATTAGACGATGATATTGAAGATCGTATCAAACGTTATTCAAAATGCCTTAGCCAATGTAGTAAAAACTACCGCGAATGGCTGGTTGACGATTACAAACAAAGATTAACTTTGTTAATTGGTAAAAAGTATCGTGAGAAAATCATGAACGAACCAGATTGATAATTTAGTCTGAAAGTTTAAAGTTTAAAAGTCATAAAGTTCTTATCAAGAATTTTTAATAAAACAAACCATTAATATATTTAGAAATAATTCTAAATATATTAATGGTTCAGTAATTTTAAGGAGAATAAAATCTTTAAAAGATTTTGGGAAATCTAAAATCTAAAATCAGAACTCTAAAATCTAAAATACTCATGTCTAAACCATTCTCAACATTAGGACTTGCGGCTCCAATTTTAAAAGCTTTAAGCGAATTAAATATTGTTGAACCAACAGAGATTCAGCAAAAAACAATTCCGTTATTTTTGAGCGAAACTCATGATATTGTTGGTTTAGCCAAAACAGGAACAGGAAAAACTGCCGCTTTTGGATTGCCTTTATTGCAATTAGTAAAATCAGAATCTACTGAAGTTCAAGCTATAATCTTAGTTCCTACAAGAGAATTAGGACAACAGATTTTTAGAAATCTGGAAAGTTTCTCAAAATATATTCCAAATATATCTATTGCATCAATTTGCGGTGGAACTCCAATAAAACCTCAAATCGAAAGATTAAAAGAAGGCGCTCAAATTGTTGTGGCAACTCCTGGCCGTTTAATCGATTTGATTCAGCGAAAAGCAATCGACATTAAACAAACTGAATATTTAGTTTTAGACGAAGCCGACGAAATGGTTTCGATTCTTAAAGAAAGTTTGGACGAAATTATAGCTGAATTACCTAAAAAACACCGTACTTTATTATTCTCAGCAACACTCCCTGGAACAATTAAACAATTGATTCAGAATTATTTGAATAAAAATGTAGTTCAAATAAGTGCTAGCATGGAAATTGTTGGAAATGAAGGAATTGATCATGAATACATTGTAGTCGATCCGATTGAAAAATTAGAAGTTTTAATGCATTTCTTGAATTCTAGAGATGGCGAAAGAGGAATTATTTTCTGTAAAACTAAAGCAGCCGTAAATAAATTAGCCAAAAATCTAGCTATTAATAAATTTTCTTCTGGAGCGCTTCATGGAAGTTTGACACAAGGGATTCGTGATAGAATTATGGAGCAATTTCGCGAAGGCCATATTAATATTTTAGTTGCAACAGATTTGGCCGCAAGGGGAATTGACGTAAAAGAAATTTCGTATGTAATTAACTATCACCTTCCTGACACTTACGAAAATTACATTCATAGAAGCGGAAGAACCGCAAGAGCAGGAGCAAAAGGACTTTCTTTAACTGTTTTACAGCAAGAAGAAGTTTTCGAAATTGCTGATTTTGAAAGAGAATTAGGAATCAAATTTTCTGAATTTAAAAAACCTTCAGCAGCAAGTCTTGAAGAAAACAATATGCTTTTATGGGCAAAACAAATCTTCAAAACAAAACCAAATCATGAGCTTTCTCAAGATCAAAAAACAAGGGTAAAAACTATTTTTCATCACTTGACAAAAGATGAACTAATCGAGAAATTAATGGCAAATTATATTTTGCAAAACAAAATCGATATAGTTGAAAAACCTGTTAAAAAATTCAAAAACAAATAAGCATGACAATTGTCATTGCATATTAAAGTTGTATATTTATAAGGAATTATTTTATAATCCTACTTAATACAACTTATATGAAAATAGTCATTATTGGAGGTGGATTTGCAGGTCTTAATTTAGCAAAAGAGCTTGTAAATCAGCCTCAAATACAAGTAACACTTGTAGACAAGAATAATTATAACTTTTTCCCTCCACTTATATATCAAGTTGCCACTGCGTTTTTAGAGCCATCGAGCATTAGTTATCCATTTAGAAAATTCTTTGCTGGCAAAAAAAACTTACAATTTCGTCTAGGCGAGTTATTATCTGTTTCTCCAGCCGAAAAGAAAATCACTTTGAGCAACGGAGAATTGGATTACGATCATCTAGTTTTTGCGACAGGAGCGGAAACTAGTTATTTCGGCATGGAAAACGTAATGAAAAATGCGATTCCGATGAAAACTTTAAATGATGCCATCGTAATGCGTAATACATTACTTAAAAACCTTGAAAAAGCAGCCATTTGTAAAGACATGCGTAAAAGACGTAAATTACTTACAATTGTTGTAGCAGGAGGGGGCCCAACGGGAGTAGAAGTTTCTGGGATGTTTGCTGAAATGCGAAAAAGCATTCTTTTAAAAGAATATCCAGAATTAGACACATCGGCAAGTAATGTATATTTAGTTGACGGAGGCGATGCTTTGTTGGCTCCAATGAGTAAAGATTCTCAAAAAGATACGCTAGAAGCCCTAACCAAATTGGGTGTTGTGGTTAAATTAAATACCAAAGTTGTCGATTACGTTGATGACACAGTGGTATTTGAAAATGGAGAAACTATACAAACCAAAAACTTAATTTGGGCTGCTGGAGTTTCTGCTAAAATCTTTGAAGGAATTCCAACAGAAAGTTATGGTCGAGGAAGACGTATGGCAACAGATGCTTATAATAAGGTAAACGCTGTTGACAACATTTACGCTATTGGAGATACTGCTATAACATCTGGTGATGCAAAATTCCCAAATGGACATCCACAAGTTGCACAGGTTGCAATTCAACAAGGATTAAATCTAGCTAAAAACTTTAAAGCAATGGTAGAGAACAAACCTCTCAAACCTTTTGTTTATAATGATAAAGGTTCGATGGCAATTATTGGAAGAGCAAAAGCCGTTGTTGATTTACCAAGTCCGAAATGGCACTTTAAAGGCTTTTTTGCATGGATTATATGGCTGTTTATTCACTTAATTTCATTAATCACATATCGAAATAGATTAAATACATTCTGGAATTGGATGGTAGCTTATTTTGCTAAAGATCAATCTCTTAGAATGATTATTAGACCAGACAAAAAGAATCAGAACTAGGGTTTAAATTCCAATTTTTTAAATTCCAATAAAAAAGCCAAAATCAAATGATTTTGGCTTTTTCTATTTCGTAATCCATTGGAGTTTGGAGTTTAAAAAAAATTAAATACTTAGTGCCCAATAATAACATCGTCGCTATCTGATAATTCTACTTTATTTTTGATAAATCTCTTTCCAATATTTAAAACTATGAAAGCAATAATTGTTGTAACGGTCATAATAAAAACCATTGGAGCAACAGAATCTTTTACAAAAATTCCAACAGCAAAAGAAGCCAAAGATCCTAAACCTAATTGAATAGCCCCCATTAAAGCGGAAGCACTTCCAGCATTTTTAGCAAATGGCGCCATTGTAAGTCCCGCTGTATTTGGATTTGAAATTCCTAAACAACCTAAAAACACAAAAAGAATCGCTATGGTTTCGTACAAGCCTAAAAGGTTATTCAAAGAAAGCACAAGAAAAACAATACTAACAACGGATTGTAAAATTAATGCTCCAAAAATCATCTGTTCACTCGAAAATCTCTTGAGTAAAACAGAATTTAACTGACTTGAACCAATAAAACTAACAGACATAAAAGCAAAAATCCAGCCGTACGTTTTCGCATCAACATGGTAAATATCCATAAAAACGATAGGTGAGGCCGCTACATAAGTAAATAACCCAGAAAACGCGATTGCTCCAGTAAAAGCATAAGTGTAAAATTGCGGTTCTTTAAGAACTTTTAAAAAGTTAGAAATAATAGGTTTTGGTTTTAAAGATATTGAAGTGTCTGGTTTGTAACTATTTGGCAGACCAATTTGAGAAGCCAATAAAATGGCTATTCCCATGCACATTAAAATAAAAAACACAGTATGCCAGCCATAATCTTCTGTAACATAACCTCCAATTGTAGGCGCAAGCATCGGCGAAAGCCCAAGTACAAGCATTAAAAGTGAAAATACTTTAGGGATATCTTTTACAGGAAACAAATCACGAACCATCGCTACAGATGCAACTGTTGCTGCACAGCTACCGACAGCCTGAATAAAACGTAAGAGAATAAACTGATCAATATCAGTTACATAAACACATCCTAAAGAAGCCAGAATGTAAACCAGCAACCCTATAAATAAAGGTTTTTTACGTCCGAAGCGATCTAATAAAGGTCCGTAAAGCAATTGTCCAGCTGAAATTCCGATGAAATAGCTAGATAAACTCATTGAAACTTTGGCCACAGAAGTATTTAGATCTTTTGCAATTCCCGAGAAACCAGGTAAGTACATATCAATTGAAAATGGACCAAGTGCGGTCAAAGAACCTAATATTAGGATGAGCTGAATATATTTTTTTGTTGTCATTATCTTAAAAAATGGCTTATAATTTTTTGCAAAGGTAAAGATTTCATACCTTGTTGTATAACTTGAAGAAGTTTATAACAATAAATTAAAGTGATTGCCAACATTATTTAGCAAAACAAACGCCTAAAGACCTATGTTTCTATGTGTTAAAAAAATTTCACAAGCGGTTTATTTATTAATCTTTAAATTAGAAAAAATTATGAAAAAGTACCTTTTATTATTAGCAGTTTTATGCACATCAATTTCATTTGCGCAAACTATTACATCTAAACAGGAAGAGGCTAATACGGAACAATACGAGCTTCTCAAAAAAGTAAATCAATTTTATCCAGACATTACATTAAGCAAATCGGTCACGAATTTTTATGCAGACGGAAACATTATTGATTCACAGCAAGATTTTGATTTAAGAGGAACAAAATTTTCGAGTTACAAACTAGGAATTGAACCAGGCAATAAAAAAGTAAAATTTGATTATAATTCTACTGAAGCTGGCCATGTATATGGCGACGTAACAATTTTTAATGGAAATGCCTTAAGAACAACTTTTAATGAAAAAACAAATCAAGTTGACGTGTCATTGAATGGAAAATCAGTTTATTTGAAGAAATTATAAATTTTAAGAAAATTTTAGAAAAAGCATCGCAATTATGTGATGCTTTTTTGATTTATATTTGATTCAGATTTTTAATAAAATAATTACAATGAAAAAATTTCTTTTCCTGGCATTTTTAATTTCCTTACAATCATTTGCACAGCAAAATAAATTCTCCGGAACTTGGGGAAATACAAAATGTAAAGACTGCAAGAAAGAATATATTTTTACAATTACGATTGCTCAATCAAATTATAAGATTTTTGGAACCGCTGAAGTTACCAGCGATCATAAGGAATTAAATTCTGGAATTCTAGAGGTTTCCGGACATGTGTATCCGCATGGCGATAAAGCTCAAATAAAATTTAAAGATAAAAACGGAGTTACATCGAGCGCAGTTTTATTTGTAGAGGATGCGGTTATCCAGTTTACTAAAAATGGTGGTGGCGATATTGTACCAAAAGATATGATTTTGAATAAATTATACGAATAAGCTCCTTCTCGGAGTTATTTCCATTTGACCTATAATTTATATTATGTAAAATAGAATATTTTAAAAACCTCCTACAGATTCCTTGTATGCTTTTGCTTTAAACAATTTATTTGTTGCAAACGGACTTCTTTTACTTTCAAATAATATTTTTAAATAATTTAAAAACGTAAATCTCTACTTCGCATAAATACGCTGTATGATTTTTATTTTTAAAAATTCTCAAATATTGAAATTTCAGCTTAAACAAATTATACATTAGATTTATAGACTTAGATATTTTCTAAAAATTCAAATCGTCATAATTGTGCTGTATCAGTTTTAATTTAAAAAATTTTCAAATATTGAAAATTTAGCGCACTTGATATTGAAAAGATTGTTTTAGAATCTACATAAATACGCTGTATCAATTTCAATTTAAAATATTTTCAAATATCGCAAAATTGGCTTGCTTGATTATTGACTAGTTAATTTTGCTATAAATGAAAAATAATTTTTTCTAAACGGAAATATTCAAAATTTGAAAACTCAAAAACTTTTTGAGGTCTTATAGTTATTATCTTTTAACATTTTTTTAAAATAATTAGTTTCTATTAAGATACTTTCATTGTAAGAGTTTATTTTACTATTTTTACATTCGATACTTTAAAAATAAATTATCACATATATGAATACAGTTGCTGAACATATTGCAGATTTTTTAAAAGAATACAAACCGTTTGATAATCTAACTTTCCAGGAATTATCAGACATTGCTACGAATATTCGTGTCATAAATTTAGAAAAGCATGCGGTATTATTTCAAAATAACGATCCACTTCATGAAAACTTTTATGTTGTAGCTTCTGGTGTCATAAATCTTACAACTATTGCTGACGCTGAGGAAACCATTATAAATAAATGTCATGAAGGCGATATTTTTGGTTTACGCCCGTTTTTTGCTAAAAATAATTACATGATGACCGCTAAAGCGCGTGAAGAAAGCATTGTATATGCTATTCCGATCGCTGTTTTTAGACCCTTTGTCGCGAACAATTCTGATGTATTAAACTTTTTGTTGGAGAGTTTTGCTGTAAACTCACGTCATACTAAAGACAGTATGAATTCAAATGGCAAGCTAGTTTCAGATAACGATTATTTGGATCAGCAAACAGAAATGCAATACATTCAGTCACTTAACTATAATAACTCGCCATTAACAACACAGGCAGATTCTATAATTAAAGACGTCGCAATATTAATGACGGATTCCATGTTAGATAATATGATCATCTGTGGCGAAAAAAATCACCCTATTGGTATCGTTACCAATGCCGATTTATCATCAAAAATTGCAACAGGTCGCTTTCCTATTACTGAAACTATAGACAAAATTATGTCGTCTCCAGTTGTTACCGTTTTAGAAAATGTGTCTTTGGCAGAAGCGCAATTATTGATGTTAAAACATAATGTAACTCACTTGTGCGTTACTAAAGATGGTACAAGTAAATCTGTAGTTAAAGGAATTATTTCTGAACACGATCTTATTGTAGCACAAGCTAGTAATCCTGGTGTATTAATTAAAGAGATTAAGCGTTCTCAGCTTCCGAAAGATTTAAAACAAATACGTGATCGTCTATCAGATTTGATTCAAAATTCGATTCAGAAAAATATTCCAATCTCGCATGTGAGCAATATTGCAAGTGAGATTAATCTAGCAATTATTAAGAGAGCAGTCGAATTATCTATTTTAGACTTAGGCTCCCCTCCTGCACGTTTTGCATGGTTAAGTATTGGTAGTCAAGGACGTAAGGAGCAATTATTACTTACAGATCAGGATAGTATTTTAATATTTGAAGATGTAACGCCTGAAAAATACAGAGAAGTAAAAGATTATTTCTTGAGATTGGCAAAACGCACGACTTCTATATTAGAAAAAGTAGGCTACGATTATTGTCCAAACGGACATATGGGAAGCAATATGCTTTGGTGTAAATCATTGACTGACTGGACTAAACAATACAACAGCTGGATGAATACTCCGGGTGAAAATAGTAATGATTTGAGCAGTATTTTCTTTGATTATGAAATTGTTTTTGGAGAACCAAAAATTGAAGAAGCGATTGAAAATGTGATTTTTAAGAATGCTGTAAACAATACTTTATTCTTTGATTTTTTAGGAAATGATGCTTTAAGAAGAAATTCTCCTTTAAGTTTTTTCAAGAAATTCATTGTTGAAGAAGATGGCCCTCATAAAGAGAAATTTGACATTAAAACAAGAGCTTTGATGCCATTAATTGATGGTGCACGTTTATTAATATTAAACGCTAACATTAAAGGAATTCAAAATACACATTTGAGATTCAAGCAATTAGCAATAACAGATTCTAAAAATGCTGAAATTTATTTAAGCTGTGCAGAGGCTTTCTTAACGCTTTCAAAATTTAGAACTGTTGAAGGATTAAAAAATGATGATTCTGGCCAATATATTAATTTAAGAGAAATGTCAAAAACTGACAAAGAGAAATTAAAAAATGCGCTGTCCCCTATGAAAGATCTTGAGGAACTGATTAAGAGTAAATTTCAATTGACACAATTCTCATAAAACATGCTAGACTGGCTTAAAAATATAAACAAAGACTATCCAGATTTCTGGAAAGACTATTTAACTAAATTCGAAACTAAACCTAATAAGTTTGTTGTTTTATCAACTGAAACTTCTGGGCTCAATCCGGATAAGGATGTTATATTATCTCTTGGAGCCTTTTCAGTTATTGACGATAGCATTGTTATCAAGGAAAATTTCGAAACAGTTTTATTACAATACAAATATCTTCAAGACAACGGACTTTCAAATGAATTTATCATTGAAAGTAAAATGATAAAAATGCCTGAGCCTGATGCACTTGAAGCTTTTGTAAATTTTATAGGAAATTCTATTCTAGTTGGACATCATATCAATTTTGATATTGAAATGCTAAATGCCGCTTTGGAACGTCTAGATTGTGGCCGATTGAAAAATGAGGCTTTAGATGTTGATGTAATGTACAGAAAACTTACAGATATAAACGACAAACAATTTTCGCTAAATGATTTATGCGAAATTTATAAAATTCCAAAAAGCGATCGAAATTCTTCTTCTGAAGATGCATATAAAATTGGACTTTTGTTCTTGAAACTAAAATCTAGATTGGGAATTAAATAGAGTTTTTTGTTTCAGGTTTAAAGTTTCAAGTTGTTTGACTTAAACGCAAAGGTTTACGCAAAGTTCGCAAAGTTTTTTTCACAAAGCTTTGCGAACTTTGCGCTTATAAAAACTTGCGTTCTTTGCATTAAAATTTTTCACAAGCGACATCAACCTGAAACAAAATTTTCAAACTTGAAACATAAAAAAAGCCTCTTAAATTTAAGAGGCTTTTTTCGTTATTATAATTTTCAATTAAGAAATTCTTTCTTTCATAATTTCTTCTACCACTTCTGGATTTAACAAAGTTGAAGTATCTCCAAAGTTTGAATAATCCCCCTCAGCAATTTTACGTAAAATTCTACGCATAATTTTTCCTGAACGTGTTTTTGGCAAACCGGAAACGAATTGGATTTTATCTAACTTAGCGATTGGTCCAATGTGATCTGCAATATATTGGTTAATCTCTTTAGATAAATTTTCTTTATTTCTAACTTCTCCGGTTTCTTTTAGAATAACGTAACCATATAAAGCATTTCCTTTAATATCATGAGGGACTCCAACAATAGCAGATTCTGCAACTGCTGGGTGTTCGTTGATAGCATCTTCAATTGGTGCAGTTCCTAAATTGTGTCCAGAAACAATTACAACATCATCTACTCTACCTGTAATTCTATAATAACCAACTTCGTCTCTTAAAGCGCCGTCACCTGTAAAATATTTTCCAGGGAAAGCAGAGAAATAAGTTTCTTTATAACGCTCGTGATTGCCCCAGATTGTTCTCGCAATTCCAGGCCATGGGAATTTAATACATAAACTTCCAACAACTTGATTGCCTTCAATTTCGTTGCGTTTTTCATCCATCAAAACAGGCTGAATTCCTGGTAACGGTAAAGTCGCATAAGTTGGTTTTGTTGGTGTTACAAACGCGATTGGCGAAATCATAATTCCTCCAGTTTCTGTCTGCCACCAAGTGTCAACAACTGGACATCTCTTATCTCCAACGTGGTCATTGAACCAGTGCCAAGCTTCCTCGTTGATTGGCTCACCAACAGATCCGATAACTTTAAGAGATTTTAGAGGATATTTTTGAATATAATCTAAGCTTTCTTTTGCTAGCGAACGTATTGCAGTTGGCGCAGTATAGAATTGTGTAATTTTATGTTTTTCAATAATATCCCAAAAACGGCTAAAATCTGGATATGAAGGAACTCCTTCAAAAATCACAGTTGTACCACCGTTTAGTAATGGTCCGTATAAAATATAAGAGTGACCTGTAATCCAACCAATATCTGCAGTACACCAGAAAATATCATTGTCTTCATAATTGAAAACATTTTTAAAAGTATACGCTGTATACACCATGTAACCAGCAGTAGTGTGAACCATTCCTTTTGGTTTTCCTGTTGATCCTGAAGTATATAAGATAAACAAAGGATCTTCAGCATCCATAATTTCAGCAACACTATTATCTAGAGCTACATCTAATAAAGGCTGTAACCAAATATCACGGCCTTCTTTCATTTTTACATCAGTATTAGTTCTTTTAGCAACTAATACTTTTTCGACAGATGGACAAGTTTCTAGAGCCTCATCAACAATTCCTTTTAGATCAATTGTTTTATTTCCTCTATAACCTCCATCAGAAGTAATAACCATTTTAGAATCACAATCGTTGATTCTTGCAGAAACTGCAGAAGCAGAAAATCCAGCAAAAACAACAGAGTGAATTGCTCCAATTCTAGCACAAGCCAAAACAGAAACGGCTAATTCTGGAATCATTGGTAAATAAATGCAAACTCTATCTCCTTTACGAACACCTTGCTCGCGAAGAACGTTTGCCATTTTTGAAACTCTTTCGTATAATTCATTATACGTTATATGTAAAGCTTCTTCAGAAGGATCGTTTGGCTCAAAAATGATTGCCGTTTTATCTCCTCTTTTGCTTAAATGTCTATCAATGCAATTTTTGGTAATGTTAACTTTAGCTTCTGTAAACCATTTTACTTCTGCTTCAGCCATATTAAAATCAACAACCTTTTCCCATTGTTGGTACCATGTGAAATTTTCCTCAGCTATTTTTCCCCAAAATTTTCTTGGCTCTCTTATTGACTTATTGTAATGCTTGAAATATTGTTCTAAATTTTCAATTTTGTAATAGCTCATCGTGTGTTGAATTTTTTTATAAATGTATTAAATCTGAACGTATCCGTGAAATAATTTAATCTATAAATTTTATCAAAAAAAACATTTATTTAATAAAATATGATAATTATTTGCGTTTGTTTTAAGTTTTTGTTTTTTAAAGCAATTTAAAAAGGGCAAAAAAGGCATAATAAATAGATATTATGCCTTTTTTAATTTAACAAATTTCAATAACAATTAATTTTTGCGAATCGCACTGCAAAACTTTTCTCTATTTTGAAAATAGCAGCAACTTTATTAATTAAAACAGAAATTTCAACAAGTACATTTTATAAAATATACCCCATTTTTGGAATCCGCTTCACTTAACTGTCTTACTGAAGTTAAGTGAATGCAACATGCATCTATATCTATTATCTTAATAAGTGCTTACTAATTCAAAATATTATAAATCATTGATACAGTGCAAATCCCGCAAAATCGAATTCTGCGGGAATTCCCTTTTTTTTAATTATCCAATTTTTTTCATTGCAGTCATTGACTCTCTCAACCAAGCTCCTACTTCTTCGATAGGGTGTTGACGAATTTCTTTATTAACAGCAATTAGCACTGCATTGTCTACTCCGTTTGAAGTTGAGAATGGTTTTCCGATAATGTTAGTTTCAACTTTTTTCATGAATTCAGTCAATAATGGCTTACATGCGTGGTCAAATAAGTAACATCCATACTCAGCAGTGTCAGAAATTACACGGTTCATTTCGAACAATTTCTTTCTTGCAATTGTGTTTGCAATTAATGGCAATTCGTGCAATGACTCGTAGTAAGCTGATTCTTCGATGATTCCAGCTTCTGTCATTGTTTCGAAAGCTAATTCAACACCAGCTTTTACCATTGCAATCATTAAAACTCCATTATCAAAATATTCTTGCTCAGAGATTGGAGCTTCTTGTGGAGCTGTTTTTTCGAAGTTAGTTTCTCCTGTTGCAGCTCTCCATTTCAATAAATTCACATCATCATTAGCCCAGTCAGCCATCATAGTTCTAGAGAATTCTCCAGAAATAATATCGTCTTGGTGTTTTTGGAATAATGGACGCATGATATCTTTCAATTCTTCAGCCAATTCGTAAGCTTCAATTTTTGCAGGATTTGAAAGACGATCCATCATATTTGTAATACCACCGTGTTTCAAAGCTTCAGTGATAGTTTCCCATCCAAATTGGATTAATTTAGAAGCGTAAGCAACATCGATTCCTTTTTCAACCATTTTATCGAAACATAAAATAGATCCAGTTTGCAATAAACCACAAAGAATAGTTTGCTCACCCATTAAATCTGATTTTACTTCAGCTACAAAAGACGATCTTAAAACTCCTGCTCTATGTCCTCCAGTTGCTACAGCGTACGCTTTTGCTTGATCTAAACCAAATCCGTTTGGATCATTTTCTGGGTGAACAGCAATAAGAGTTGGAACTCCAAATCCTCTTTTGTACTCTTCACGAACCTCAGAACCTGGACATTTAGGAGCACACATAATTACAGTGATATCTTTACGAATCTGCATTCCTTCTTCAACAATATTGAATCCGTGAGAATATGCAAGAGTAGAATCTTGTTTCATTAAAGGCATAATAGCAGTTACCACAGCTGTGTGCTGTTTGTCTGGTGTAAGATTACAAACTAAATCTGCAGTTGGAATCAATTCTTCGTAAGTTCCAACAGTAAAACCATTTTCAGTTGCATTTTTATAAGAAGCTCTTTTTTCTGCAATTGCATCTGCACGCAATGCATAAGAAATGTCTAAACCAGAATCTCTCATGTTTAAACCTTGATTCAAACCTTGTGCTCCACAACCAACAATTACAACTTTCTTTCCAGCTAATGCCGCAATTCCGTCTGCAAATTCTGATTGCTCCATAAATTCGCAAACTCCTAATTGTTCTAATTGTAATCTAAGTGGTAATGTATTGAAATAATTTGCCATTTTTGTTTTAATATTTAATGAAATGAAATTTAATAATTGATATATAACTAAGATTGTATTATTTAAAAGTTTCTAGCAAAGCTGAAATTTCCATTTTTTGTTTCGAAACTGATATTCTTCCTGAACGCACAAACTGCATAATTCCGTATGGTTTGAACTTTTGATATAATTCTTCTATTTCAGAACGTCTTCCTGATTTTGAAATCACAAAGAAATCACGAGAAACCGTTACAATTGTAGACTGACTTTCTTTAATGATATTCTGAATTTGTTTCTCGTCGAATAACAAACTTGAAGCGATTTTAAACAAAGCATTTTCAAGATAAATTGTTTCTTCATCTGTATGATAAAATGCTTTTATAACTTCAATTTGCTTCTCAATTTGTCCAACAATATTTTGAACCCATTTTTCTGTAGTATTTACTACAATGATAAATCTTGAAACATTTTCTATTTCTGATTCTGAAACATTTAGACTTAATATATTAATGTGACGCTTTAAGAATATTCCAGATATTCTATTTAACAATCCCACGTTATTTTCTGAGTATACCGATATGGTAAATGTTTTATCTTCCATTTTTTAGTTTGTTTTGTTTCAAGTTTAAAGTTCAAGTTTTGCTTAACTTAGAACATGAAACTTGAAACATGAAACTTATTTTTTTTAGCTTAATCTAATTTCTGATACGCAAGCTCCGGTTGGAATCATTGGGAAAACGTTGTTTTCTTTTTCCACCATAACTTCTAAGAAGTAAGAATCTTTAGAAGCAAGCATTTCTGCTACTGCTGCATCCAGATCTTCACGCTGTGTCACTTTTTTAGATTTGATATGATACCCTTCTGCGATAGCAACAAAATTTGGATTAATCATTTTTGTTGATGCATAACGGTTGTCAAAAAACAATTCTTGCCATTGACGTACCATTCCTAAAAATTCATTATTTAAAATAACAATCTTAACAGGAACTTGAGTTTGAAAAATTGTTCCCAATTCCTGAATTGTCATTTGGAATCCACCATCACCAATAATTGCTACAACTTCGCGCTCTGGTTTACCCATCTTCGCTCCAATTGCCGCGGGAAGTGCAAATCCCATTGTTCCTAAACCTCCAGAAGTGATATTACTTTTTGTTGAGTTGAATTTTGCATAACGGCAAGCAAACATCTGGTGCTGACCAACATCTGTTACGATAATAGCATCTCCTTTTGAATGTTTATTAATCATCTCAACAGTTTCTCCCATTGAAATTCCTTTACCATTTGTTGGGTTTAATTCTTCTTTTATAACCGAATTAAATTCCACTTCTCTTAAAGCTTTAAATTCGTTAAGCCATAAATCATGAGATTTTGCATCCAATAAAGGCAATAAAGCAGTTAAAGATTCTTTAACATCACCTAGAACAGCAACTTCTGTTTTAACATTTTTGTCAACTTCTGCTGGATCAATTTCGAAGTGAATAACTTTCGCTTGTTTAGCATAAGTATTTAAATTACCTGTAACACGGTCGTCAAAACGCATTCCAAAAGCAATTAAAACATCACATTCATTAGTCATTAAATTAGGCGCATAATTTCCGTGCATTCCTAACATTCCAACATTTAATGGATGATCTGTTGGCAAAGCTGAAAGTCCAAGAATTGTCCATGCAGATGGAATACCTGCTTTTTCAATTACCGCTTTGAATTCTTCTTCTGCCTGACCCAAAATAATTCCTTGTCCAAAAACGATAAGCGGTTTTTTTGCAGAGTTAATTAAAGCCGCAGCTTCAGCAACTTTGTCTAAATTCAGTTTTGGAACTGGAACATAACTTCTAATTCCTTTACATTTCTCATAACTAAAATCAAACTCATCAAACTGAGCATTTTTAGTAATATCAATTAATACAGGCCCTGGGCGTCCAGAACGAGCAATATAAAATGCTTTCGCAATAATTTCAGGAATTTGAGAAGCTTCAGTTACCTGAAAATTCCATTTTGTAACCGGAGTTGAAATTCCGATAATATCAGTTTCCTGAAATGCATCAGAACCCAATAAATGTCTTCCGACTTGTCCTGTAATACAAACCATTGGAGTTGAATCGATCTGAGCATCAGCGATTCCTGTAACTAAATTAGTTGCTCCTGGTCCAGAAGTAGCAATTGCCACTCCTACTTTTCCTGTAGCTCTTGCATAACCTTGAGCTGCATGAGTTGCACCTTGTTCGTGACGTACTAAAACGTGGTGTAATTGATCTTGAAATTTATATAATTCATCGTAAACCGGCATGATTGCTCCACCTGGATAACCGTAAACCAAATCTACTCCTTCTGCTAACAAACATCTTATAACGGCTTCTGCCCCTGATATTCTCATAGTATATTGTTTTTCAAAAGTCAAACTTCAATTTCAATGTCAAAAATTAATTTTAAATTTTAATTGATATTGAAATTTGCTTTTTGATATTGTTATTTTAAAATTAATTATCGGTAACGCAACCTGTAGAAGCGCTTGAAACCGATCTGGCGTATTTAAGTAAAACCCCTCTGTCCACTTTTAATTTCGGCTGAACCCAAGCCGCTTTTCTAGCTGCAAATTCCTCGTCAGATATCTTCAGGTCGATTGTATTTTTTACAGCATCGATAGCGATCATATCTCCATCTTTTACTAGCGCAATACCACCACCGTCATATGCTTCTGGTGTAACGTGTCCTACCACGAAACCGTGTGAACCTCCGGAGAATCTACCGTCTGTAATTAGTGCACAGCTGCTTCCTAATCCAGCACCGATAATGGCAGATGTAGGTTTTAGCATTTCAGGCATTCCCGGACCACCTTTTGGTCCACAACCTCTAATGACGACTACATTACCTGGTTTAATTTTTCCGGCTTGAAGGCCTGGAATTACTTCAAATTCACCTTCAAATACAACAGCTGGTCCTTCGAAATATTCTCCTTCTTTACCGCTGATTTTTGCTACAGCACCTTCAGAAGCAAGATTTCCGTATAAAACCTGAATATTTCCAGTTGGTTTTAACGCTTTTTGAATTTCATGAATAACTTCTTGCCCATCTTGCAAATCTGGAGTTGAAGCTAAGTTTTCAGCAACTGTTTTTCCTGTTACTGTCAAACAATCTCCGTGAATAAGCCCAACTTTCAATAGATATTTCATAACTCCCGGAATACCTCCAGCCTCATGAATATCTTCCATCATATATTTCCCACTTGGTTTCATATCAGCAAGAACTGGAGTTCTATCATTAATTGCCTGAAAATCATCCAAAGTGATAGTAATACCAACAGAATGTGCCATTGCAATTAAGTGCATAACAGCATTTGTAGAACCTCCTAAAACAGCTACAATTGTAATAGCATTTTCGAAAGCTTTACGAGTCATAATATCTCTTGGTTTAATATCTTTTTCTAATAAAACTTTAATCGCAGCTCCAGCAGCCAAACATTCGTCTCTTTTTTCCTGACTCAAAGCAGGGTTAGAAGAACTGTATGGCATACTCATTCCTAATGCTTCAATTGCAGAAGACATTGTATTTGCAGTATACATACCACCACAAGCACCAGCACCTGGGCATGCATTTTGAATTACACCTTTAAAATCTTCTGGAGTGATTTCGCCTTTTACTTTTTTTCCTAAAGCTTCAAAAGCAGAAACAATGTTAAGAGATTCTCCTTTCCATTTTCCAGAGTGAATAGATCCTCCATATACCATCATTGACGGACGATTTAATCTTCCCATTGCGATTAACGCTCCAGGCATATTTTTATCACAACCAGGAATTGCAATAATACTGTCATACCATTGCGCTCCGGCAACAGTCTCAATAGAATCTGCAATAACATCACGAGAAACTAGTGAGTAACGCATACCCTCAGTTCCGTTAGAAATACCGTCACTGACACCAATGGTATTAAAAATAAGTCCGACAAGATCTGCATCCCAAACACCTTTTTTAACATCTTTTGCTAAATCGTTCAAGTGCATGTTACAAGTGTTACCATCGTAACCCATGCTCACAATACCAACTTGTGCTTTCTTTAAATCTTCTTCAGTTAAACCAATTCCGTACAACATCGCTTGTGCCGCTGGCTGTGTTTGATCTTGTGTGATGGTCTTGCTGTACTTATTTAATTCCATTATTATATTTATTTTTTAATTTTTTGTTCAAAAAAAAACCTTCCAAGTATTTGGAAGGTTTGTAATATAGTCTTTCAATTATATTTATAACATTCCCGATGCAAATGTGTGAATCACATTGACAACAACGACAGAAGTAATAATAATTGAGATTTGCATCATTTATTTTTTAGTGTTACAAAAGTAAATAAACTTCAGGAACTAAAAAAATAAAATCTCAACATTTCCAATACTTCTTGTTATTATATTCACATTTTAACAAAAAATATTAAACAATTGTAGATTGTCCAATACTTACATTGTCATTATTAAAATACAGCAAATCGTCTTTACTGAAAATAAAATTAGAAACGAACTCTCCTACTTCGTTGGTTCCAAATTTTGAATCTGGTTTCAAATCAACTGTAACCACTTTGTATTCAATTGCTTTTTCTACCGCTTTATAAATTACATGAGCCTCTTTCGTTAATCCAAAATGCTCTAACAAAAGTGCTGCTGCTAAAATCGAAGCAATCGGATTAGCAATATTTTTCCCTTTTGCCTGTGGATATGATCCGTGAATTGGTTCAAATAAAGCATTTTTTTCTCCTAATGATACAGATGGCAATAAACCAATAGATCCTGTAATTACACTTGCTTCATCAGATAAAATATCTCCAAATAAATTCTCTGTTAGAATCACATCAAATTGTTTCGGATTTAAGATTAACTGCATCGCCGCGTTATCTACAAATAAGAAATCTAAAGCTACATCTGGATAATCTGCGCTCACTTTCTGAACTACTTTTCTCCACAATCTTGAAGTTTCCAAAACATTTGCTTTGTCTACCATTGTTAACTTTTTGCGACGTTTTTGCGCCGATTTAAAAGCTAAATGTGCAATTCTTGTAATTTCTTCTTCTGAATATTCACATAAATCTGAAGCATGTGTTCCTTCTTCATTAAGTGTTTTAGTTCCAAAATAAGCACCACCTGTTAATTCTCTAAAAATGGTAAAATCGGCTCCTTCAATGATTTCTCTTTTTAAAGGAGAAGCTTCAATTAAGGCTTTATAAGGTTTTATAGGACGAATATTAGCGAATAATCCTAATTCTTTTCGCAGTTTTAATAATCCTTGTTCTGGACGAACTTTTGCATTAGGATTGTTATCGTATTTAGGATCTCCAATCGCACCAAGCAAAACCGCATCTGTGTTCAAACAAAGATTTAAGGTTTGCTCTGGCAAAGGACTTCCTGTTTTATCGATAGCAACCGCTCCCATCAGCGCTTCTTCAAAAACAAATTCATGTTTATACACTTCGCCAATGGCGTACAAAGCTTTCTTAGCTTGTAATATTACTTCTGGTCCAATTCCGTCTCCCGGTAAAACTGCTATTTTTAAATTCATAATCTCTCGCTCTTTATGTCTTTAAATCCTTATTGTTCCTAGTTTATTTTTGAAATATTAACTTCTGATTAAATCTCCTTCTATTTTAGAAGCTTCAATAATTTGGTGAATATCTGCATCTACAACTTCTTTTTTAATGTCAGCAAATTTCAAGAATTCGATGTAAACGATATCTAATTGTGTTTTTGTCAATTCGTAACCTACTTTTTTAGCACGGTAAGCCAAAGCAGCTCTTCCGCTTCTTGCTGTCAAAATGATTGAAGATTCATTCACTCCCACATCTAACGGATCCATAATCTCGTAAGTTGCTCTGTTTTTGATAACACCATCTTGGTGAATTCCAGAACTGTGTGCAAATGCATTTGCTCCAACAATCGCTTTATTCGGCTGCACAATCATCCCCATACTTTCAGAAACTAAACGGCTCATTTCGTTTAATTCTCTTGTATTAATGTTTGTGTCTAAGTTTAAGTAAGGATGCTGTTTGAAAATCATCACCACTTCTTCAAGCGCAGTATTTCCAGCTCTTTCTCCAATACCATTAATAGTACATTCAATTTGTCTTGCTCCATTGATAGCTCCTGCGATTGAATTTGCAGTTGCCATTCCTAAATCATTATGACAGTGGCATGAAAGGATAACGTTTTCGATTCCTTTTACGTTTTCTTTTAAGTATTTGATTTTTGCTCCGTACTCTTCTGGAAGACAATATCCAGTAGTATCAGGAATATTCAATACGGTTGCTCCAGATTTAATAACTTCTTCACAAACTTTAGCCAAGAACGCATTGTCTGTTCTACCAGCATCTTCAGCGTAGAATTCAACATCTTCTACATACGATTTTGCATGTGCTACAGCAAATTTTGCTCTTGCAATAATATCTTCAGGCGTAGTATTTAATTTGTGGAGTATATGAGATTCTGAGGTTCCGATTCCAGTATGGATTCTAGGTCTTTTAGCATGCTTTAAAGCTGCTGCTGCTACATCAATGTCGTTTTTCACGGCTCTCGTAAGTCCGCAGACGGTTGCATTTTCTACAATTTTACAAATCTCAGAGACCGATAAAAAATCGCCCGGACTTGACACAGGAAAGCCTGCTTCGATAATGTCAACTCCCATTTTGTCTAGTCGTTCGGCGATAACTAATTTTTGCTTAGTATCTAACTTGCATCCTGGAACTTGTTCACCATCTCGCAATGTGGTGTCAAAAATTTGAACTTTCTCTCTATTCATATTCATTTATTTAATGTAATTTCACATCTTGATAACAAATATATATTGTACTATTACAGTATGAAATTCATTTTAATGAAATTATACTGTTCATAAAACGTTTTATACCGTATTAATCAACTTAAAATCAATAAGTTATATTATTATTTTTTACAATGGCTAACCATCAAAAAGATTTCTTATTTGTTCTAATCAAATCACTTTCGAAATCAGAAAAAAGGCAGTTTAAAATTTTTGCAAGCCGATTAGAAACGAGTTCAAACACAAAATTTATCGAATTATTCAACATTTTAGATAAATCTGAAGTTTACGATGAAAAACTCATTCTTAAAAGCGGTGTTATCCAAAAAGTACAGTTATCTAACTTAAAATCATACTTGTACAAACAGATCCTAGTAAGTATACGACTAAATATTCCTAGCCAAAACATTCGTTATCAGCTTCGCGAACAAATGGATTTTGCTGTTATTCTTTATAATAAAGGATTGTATAAACAAAGTTTGAAAATTCTAGATAAAACAAAACAGCAGGCTCTTGAAAACGATGAAAAATATATGGCGTATGAAATTGTTGAATTCGAAAAATTAATCGAATCACAATACATTACACGAAGTATTCAAGGTCGAGCTGACGAATTGGTAGTTCAGGCGAAAGAATTGAATTATAGAAATACAATTTCAAGCAAACTTTCTAATTTATCGCTTCAACTGTACGGAATCATGCTGAAAACTGGTTACGTTAAAAGTGATGAAGAATACAAATATATAGACGATTACTTTAACAGACATATTTCAAAACTTGACGAAAGTCAATTTGGCTTTCGCGAAAAATACTGGTTTTACAATGCCAATTTATGGCGAAGCTTCTTGGTTCAGGACTTTTTGGCGAGTTATAAATTTGCATACAAATGGGTAAGATTATTTTATGATAATCCAAACATGATTTATCTGAATCCGGTGTTTTTCTTAAAAGGAAATCATTATTTCTTAGAATCACTTTATATGTTAAAGTATAAATCTAATTTCAAGAAATATTTGAATCTTTTTGAAGAAACTATAACTGATCCGAAATTCCCTGTAAATGATAACATTGCATCACTATCATTTCTTTATGTTTACAACAATAAGTTAAATCTGCATATTTTGGCAGGAACATTTGCAGAAAGTGAATATTTGATTCCTGAGATTTTAAGCAAACTTAAAATACATAGCGAACATTTGGATGAACATCACGAAATGTTGTTTTTCTATAAAATTGCTTCTATTTATTTTGGTAACGAAAAATACAATGAATGCATCAATTATTTGGATAAGATAATCAACAACAAGAACTTGACAATGCGAGAAGATTTAATGTGTTTTGCGAGATTATTATCTCTGATTGCGCATTATGAACTTGGAAAGGATTACTATTTAGAAAATCATTTGAAGAGCACGTATAAGTTTTTACTGAAAATGAATGACTTACACGAAGTTCAAAAAGAAATCATCAAATTCTTAAGAAACTTAAATAACTTCTATCCTGCTGACATTAAGAAGGAATTCAAAAAAATGCACACTCGTTTCGTAGAACTTGAAAAAAACACATACGAAAAAAGAGCTTTCCTTTATCTTGATATTATTTCATGGTTGGAAAGTAAAATCGAAAACAGAAAAATCGCTGATATTATTAAGGAGAAAGCGAAGCTTAATAATCGATAATTTTTTAAAATTCCAATAAAAAAGGCGTTAAGAACTTATTCTTAACGCCTTTTTTGTCATTTCGACTTAAAGGAGAAATCACACTAGAACTTCCGCAAAGAATAATTCACGTCGAGTTTCAAGTGCGATTTCTCGTTCCTCGAAATAACAAACAAAAAGCAAACCCGACAGATTTTAAAAACTGTCGGGTTTGCTTTTTATAAAACTCCAAATTGGAATTTCCCTAAAACTTATTCTACAATATTAGAAGTCGTTACATAGAAATCTTTATCAACTTCCAGTTTTCTGTCTTCGCTTGTTGTTTTAACTGACTGCCATTCTGTGGTTGGTTTCAACCAGGTTTCAACACCGTTTAATTTTACTTTAACCGGCATATCAAATTTAGAAACGCAGTTTGTCCAGTGATATCCGAAAGTTCCATTTTTAAACATATATTCAAAAACTGGAATTTGAGTTGTTGTTAAATATTGCGCAAAAACTCTGTTGAAATTAATTCCAGATTGCTCATTTATGTAATCCTGAATTTGTTTTCCTGTTACTGTTTGATGATAGAAAGTCTTATTCATACCCCTCAAAATCGATTTCCATTTTGCATCATCATTAATTACCTGACGAATCATATGAAGCATTGTCGCTCCTTTTGGATACATGTCTCCAGATCCTTCATTATTTACATCATAATGTCCAATAATTGGAGTGTCATTTTTAATGTTTTTTCTGCATCCAATTACATATTCAGCACCAGCTTCTTTTCCGTAATAATATTCAACAAAAAGACTTTCAGAATAATTCGTAAAACTTTCATGAACCCACATATCCGCAATATCCTTGTATGTGATGTTGTTTGCATACCATTCGTGACCCGATTCGTGAATGATGATAAAATCAAATTTTAATCCCCAACCAGTACCGCTTAAATCACGTCCTAAATATCCATTTTTGTATTGATTTCCGTAAGTTACAGAACTTTGATGCTCCATTCCTAAATACGGAACTTCAACCAATTTATAACTGTCTTCGTACCAAGGATAAGGTCCAAACCAGCTTTCGAATGCTTCCAGCATTTTTGGAGCATCTTTAAATTGTTCTTTAGCTAAAGCTAAATTATCTCTCAAAACATAATAGTTGCAATCTAAGTTTCCTTTTTCACCTTTAAAAACTTCAGAGAAATTAACGTAATCTCCAATGTTGATGTTTACACCGTAATTGTTGATCGGATTAGAAACATACCAATTGAACGTTTTAGTTCCATCTTTTTCTTTTTTAACGCTTTTCAATCTTCCGTTTGAAACTTCTGTTAAATCACCAGGAACATTCACGCTGATTAGCATGTTTTCAACTTCATCATACATATGATCTTTACAAGGCCACCAAACACTTGAACCTAAACCTTGGCAAGATGTCGCAATAAAATCTTTTCCGTTTTTATCTTTTTTCCAAGAAAATCCACCATCCCACGGAGCTCTAACCGCTTCTTTTGGTTTTCCTTCAAAGAAAACTACAATCTCTTTTGTATCTCCAACTTTTTGCTTTTCGTTTAAAGTGATAAAGAAAGCATTTCCGTCTCTTTCAAACTTTAATTCTTTGCCGTTTTGCGTTACTTTGGTAATATTCATCGGTTCCTGCAAATCGATTTGCATACGATTGTTTTCTGTTAAAACAGTATAACGAACTGTATTTGAACCTGAAATAGATTTTTCAGATGGTTTAACCTTTACATCAAGGTGATAATATTTTAGATCCCACCAAACTCTTTCTTTCGTAATGCTTCCGCGTAAAGTGTCCTGGTGTGTAAAAACGGTTTCTGACTTATTTAAAAGTCCCTGAGCATTGGCAGTAAAACCAATTAGAAAAGCAGTAAAAATGCTTCCAAAGTAATTTTTCATTGGTTAGAATTATAAAATAAATAAAGTATTCGAACTTAATCTGCAACAAATGTAAACATTCGAATTAAGTTTTCTAAAATTTTATGATTTCTCTATAAAATCAAACCCAACAAATTAAAAATCTATTGGGTTTAGCTGATTATTTTTAAAGAAATCTAATTTGTGATATTAGATTCTATTACGTAAAAGTTTTTATCTACAGTTAAATCTGTTTTTTCGCTATTCAAATCTATAGCATGCCAATCAGTTGTTGGTTTTAGCCAAGTTTCTGCTCCATTTAAAGTTACTTTTAAAGGAAGATTAAAATTTTCGATAGAATTTATCCAATGATAAACTAATTTTTTATTTTTAAAATAATATTCAAAAGTTGGGACTTGGGGCGTACGCAGGTATTGATTAAAAACTGGGCTAAAATCTATACCAGATTCTTTGCTTATAAAATCTTCAATCTGCTTTGTTGTAACGGTTTGATGATAAAAAGTTTTATTCATACCTCTCAAAATCGATTTCCATTTCGCATCATCATTAATCACCTGACGGATTGTGTGAATCATATTAGCTCCTTTTGGATACATATCTCCAGAACCTTCTCTATTTACATCATAATATCCAATAATTGGCTCTTTATTCGAAATCATTTTTCTGATTCCTCTTGCGTATTCATTCGCTGCATCTTTTCCGTAATAATATTCAATAAATAAAATTTCAGAATAGGTTGTAAAACTCTCATGAATCCACATATCAGCAATGTCTTTATAGGTGATATTGTTGGCAAACCATTCGTGGCCAGACTCATGAATAATGATGTAATCAAATTTCAATCCCCAACCTGTTCCGCTTATGTCATGACCGTTGTGACCATTCTGATAATTGTTTCCGTACGTTACAGAACTTTGGTGTTCCATTCCTAAATACGGAGCTTCAACTAATTTATAACTGTCTTCATACCAAGGATACGGCCCAAACCAGCTTTCGAAAGCTTTTAACATTTTTGGAGCGTCTTTAAATTGTTCTTTTGCTTTAGCCAAATTATCTCTCAAAACATAATAATTACAATCTAAATCGCCTTTTTCTCCTTTGAATTTTTCAGAGAAATTAACGTAATCTCCAATATTAATGTTCACACCATAATTATTTATGGGATTGGCAACATACCAGTTAAAAGTTTTAGTTCCATTTTTTTGTTTTTTAACGCTTTGCAGTCTTCCATTTGAAACGTCAGTTAAATCACCAGGAACATTCACACTGATCAACATATTCTCAACTTCATCATACATATGATCCTTGCAAGGCCACCAAACGCTTGCGCCTAAACCTTGGCAAGATGAAGCTATAAAATCTTTTCCGTTTTTATCTTTTTTCCAAGTAATTCCCCCATCCCAAGGCGGACGAACCGCTTCTTTTGGAACACCACCAAATGAAACTACAATTTCTTTAGTTTCACCAACCTTTTGATTTTCAGTTAAAGTAATAAAGAAAGCATTTCCGTCTCTTTCAAATTTCAACTCTTTACCGTTTTGAGTAACTTTCGTAATATTCATCGGCTGCTGAAGGTCGATTTGCATACGATTGTATTCTGTCAAAACAGTATAACGCACCGTATTTGATCCCGAAATTGTTCTGTCTGATGGATTCACCTTAATATCAAGATGATAATATTTTAAATCCCACCAAGCTCTTTCTTTTGTAATGCTTCCGCGTAGAGTGTCTTGATGTGTAAAAACCGTTTCAGACTTCTTTAAAAGTCCTTGCGCACTGGCCGTAAAACCAATTAGGAAAGCAGCTAGAATGCTTCCAAAATAATTTTTCATATTCAAAAAAATTGGAGTAAAATATTTCGCTAAATTTTAACAAATGTAAACATTCAAGTTAATTTTTTGTTTTTATTGTTGCAAAAAATGCTCAAGTAATACAATATTCTTCCCTATTTTAGCTTCAAATTATATTATGTGTTTTATGAAACTATCGTGTTTTATTATTGTTTCGTTTTTAATCGGACAATTATCAATTTATTCCCAAACAATTCCCATTCATAAAACAAATAAAAAAATAACTGTTGACGGAGATTTAACCGATTGGAAAGCACCTTTTCTTGGCCCGTTTGTAATTCACAACACAGGAGAGAAAGCTACTCAAAAGACTTATGTTTCACTTTCGTGGAATAAAAAAAATCTGTACATCGCTTACAATTGTATCGATTCTAAAATCGTTGGAACACCACAGATAAAAGATTCTGAGATTTATCACACAGATGATTTAGTAGAAATTTTTCTTGATCCAGATGGAGATGGCAAGAATTATATTGAAATCGGAGTAAATGCATTTTCTGCCAACTACGATTTGCTTTTAAAATGTATTTCAGAAGAATGCGGCGGATGGAACACTTCAATGGATTTTGATATTGCTGGCTTAGAATCAGTCAGCAAAATCACTAATGAAGGATATGCTGTAGAAATTAAAATTCCATTTTCTAGCCTTGAAAAAGCAGAAAACTGCGGTTTTACAAAACCTAAAATCGGAACTAAATGGAAAGCAAATACTTTTAGAATCGATTACGATAACACAACAGAATATCTTGCATTACAGCCTTATAAAAGTTCAAAATTTGGATTTCATCAACCAGAAGAATTTGCTGTTTTTGAGTTTGTGAAGTAATATTATAAGTTAATTAAAATCTGATGTATTTCTGTTGGATTATAATACTCTACATCATTAACTAAATACTCAAAAAACGAATTTGTCATTTGCATTTTATAAATTTCAAAAATAGATTTATTCCTCACAAAAAACATATTCTCAAAAAACCTACGATCATAACTTCCATAAAAAGTATATGTTTCTAAGAACATAGAAATTCCTTTCTTTAAAACCGTTGGGCTTGAAAAATCTTTTGGCAACAAAATATTGGGAAAAGTGTCGTTATCTACATACAATTCTCCCGTACTTTCATTAATTGGATAAAAATTTCCATATGGTGATTTTTCTAAAAACAAAATCATTCGCTGTCCAGACTTTAATTTCTTCATTCTTGGATCACAAAGCCATTCTTTCCAAATTGCTACATTAATTTTTGTGCTAGATTTCCCTTTAATAAATTGACTTATCGTGAACTCATATTCATTCTTTGAAACCTTAGAAATAGTTCCATAAACAATCAAAACAGCTTTAGAAACGACCAAAGAATATGGCATTACATTTTTCTTAAACCCGTAATTAAACACAGAATAAAGCAATAATAGCAAACAAAAATGAAGTCTCATAAAGTTATTATTAAGAAATTAAAAATACTTTTTTTTTAGATATAAGACATAAAAAAAATCGCATTATGGCAGCCATAATACGATTTGATTTCTTTGAAAAGAAAAATTCAAAGAACTATTTCTGACGTTTCTTTAAAACTTCAACAACATCATTTAACTGAAATCCTTTGGCTTGAAGCAGAATTAAATAATGAAAAAGCAAATCTGCGCTTTCGCTAAGAAACAAATCGTCATTATCGTCTTTTGCTTCAATGACAACTTCCACAGCTTCTTCACCCACTTTCTGAGCTATTTTATTGATTCCTTTTTCGAATAAAGAAGCCACATAACTTTTCTCAGAATCTGCGTTTTCTCTTCTGGTTTTAATGGTGTTTTCTAAAGTTGAAATAAAACCATAATTAGCATTATTTGGCTCTTGCCAACAAGTATCTGCGCCCGTGTGACAAGTTGGTCCTACAGGTTTTGCTTGGATTAAAAGCGTATCTCCGTCACAGTCGTTTTTAATGCTTACTAAATTCAAAAAGTTGCCACTCTCCTCGCCTTTTGTCCAAAGCCTTTGTTTTGAACGGCTATAGAAAGTTACTTTCTGAGTTTCTATTGTTTTTTGAAGCGATTCTTCGTTCATATAACCCAGCATCAAAACATTTTTTGTTTCTGAATCCTGAATGATCGCCGGAATTAATCCGTGTGCGCTTTTGATGTCAATTTCCATTTTAGATTTTAGATTTTAGATTTCAGATTTCTGAAAATCTTGTTATTTAGATTAAATACTATCTTGCTTCTTGCTTCTTTCCTCTACAATTTAGAGTCTAACTTCAATTCCATTATCTCTAAGTTCCTGTTTCAAAGCTTTAATTTCGATTTCTTTGAAGTGAAAAACACTTGCTGCCAATGCTGCGTCTGCCTTTCCTACTTTAAAAGAATCTACAAAATGCTGAATGTTTCCAGCGCCTCCCGAAGCAATAATTGGAATATTTACTAATTCTGAAAGCTTAGCCAAAGCTTCATTTGCAAAACCATTTTTGGTTCCGTCATTATCCATCGAAGTGAATAAAATTTCTCCCGCGCCGCGTTCTGCAACTTCAACCGCCCAATCAAATAAATTTAATTCTGTTGGAACTTTCCCGCCAACTAAATGTACAATCCATTGTCCGTCAATTTGTTTGGCATCGATTGCAACGACAACGCATTGACTTCCAAATTTTTGAGCCAAATCGTTAATTAATTGCGGATTTTTAACTGCCGATGAATTTATCGAAACTTTATCAGCACCGTTATTTAGAAGAATGTCAACATCTTCCACAGACGAAATTCCACCGCCAACCGTAAACGGAATATTGATTTTTTCCGCCACGCTTCGCACCATATTTACGAGTGTTTTACGTCTTTCTTCAGTTGCCGAAATATCCAGAAAAACCAATTCATCTGCGCCTTCAGCCGAATAAATTTCAGCCAATTCCACAGGATCTCCGGCATCACGCAAATCGACGAAATTCACGCCTTTTACCGTTCTTCCGTTTTTTATATCCAAGCAAGGTATGATTCTTTTTACTAACATCTTTTTTAATGTGTCAATTTATACAATTAGATAATTTGAAAATGAGATAATTAGATAATTTAACCACATGCTAAATAATTGACTAATTTTCTAATTGACACATTATCTCAATTGTTTTATTTACTAATTATATAGTTCTCTAGTTGTTTCAAGCTGATTCTTCCTTCGTAAATCGCTTTTCCGATGATGGTTCCTTCACAGCCTAATTCAGCTAATTTTGGTAATTCATCAAAAGTTGAAATTCCGCCTGAAGCGATTAAGTTTATTCCTTTTGCTTCCGCTAAAATTTTGCTGTATAAGTCAAAACTTGGACCTTGAAGCATTCCATCTTTTGCTATGTCAGTACAAATAACATACTGAATTCCTTTTGATTGGTAATCTTGAATAAACGGAACCAAATCTTCATTTGATTCTTCTAGCCAACCAGAAACTGCAATTTTTTCATCTTTCGCATCAGCTCCTAAAATGATTTTTTCAGAACCGTATTCAGAAATCCATTTTTCAAAAATTGCTCTGTTTTTTACGGCAATACTTCCGCCTGTAATTTGATTTGCACCGCTTTCGAAAGCAATTCTCAAATCATCATCTGATTTTAATCCGCCACCGAAATCAATTTTCAAACTCGTTTGAGATGCAATTTGTTCTAATATTCTATAATTGACAATTTTACTTGATTTTGCACCGTCAAGATCTACCAAATGCAGATATTCGATTCCGTGCGCCTCAAATGATTTCGCTACTTCAAGCGGATTCTCGTTGTAAATTATCTTCGTATCGTAATCACCTTTGGACAAGCGAACGCATTTTCCGTCAATGATATCTATGGCTGGTATTATTCTCATGTTATAAATTTTAGATTTCTGATTTTAGATTTTAGATTTTTCTAAAATTGAAATTGATATTTTGATTGATTTTTGATATTGGAATTTGGAATTTAAAAAAATTGGAATTTTACATTTTCAAAAAGTTCCCAAGGATTTTCTCTCCAACATCACCACTTTTTTCTGGGTGAAACTGAGTTCCGTAGAAATTATCTTTTTTTAAAGCCGATGCATATTCAACGTCGTAATTCGTTGTGGCTATGGCTTCATCGCAATTTGGCGCGTAAAAACTATGAACCAAATACATGAATTCATTTTCAGAAATCCCTTTGAATAAATCGGTTTTTAAATCATAAATCTGATTCCAGCCCATTTGAGGTACTTTCACATTGTTTGAAAATTTCAAAACATCAACGTCAAAAATTCCTAAACCTTCTGTATTTCCTTCTTCGGTTTTGTTGCACATTAATTGCATTCCCAGACAAATTCCTAAAACAGGCTGTTTCAATTGCGGAATCAAATTATCTAGACCGCTTTCGCGAAGTTTTGTCATTGCCGAACTCGCCTCACCTACACCAGGAAAAATCACTTTATCTGCCGTTTTAATTTCCTCAGGATCATTACTCAAAACCGCTGTAAAACCTAATCTTTCAATAGCAAACATAATGCTCTGAATATTTCCTGCTCCGTAATTTATAATTACTATTTTCATTTAAAAAGCTTTAAGCTTTAGGCTATACGCTTTAGGCTTATTGCCTATTGCTTACAGCTTATAGCGTTTTACAACATTCCCTTCGTTGAAGGTAAAATCATTTTTTCTGTATCTCTTTTTACGGCCACTTTTATTGCTTTCGCGAAAGCTTTAAAAATTGCTTCGATTTTGTGATGTTCGTTGATTCCTTCTGCTTTGATGTTTAAGTTCGCCTTTGCACCGTCTGTGAATGATTTGAAGAAATGATAAAACATTTCTGTTGGCATTTTTCCAACCATTTCACGTTTAAATTCTGTTTCCCAGATTAGCCAGTTTCTTCCTCCGAAGTCAATTGCAGCTTGCGCTAAGCAATCGTCCATTGGCAAGCAGAATCCGTAACGCTCGATTCCTAATTTATTTCCTAACGCTTTTGCGAAAACTTCACCCAAAGCAATTGCTGTATCTTCGATTGTATGGTGCTCATCTACTTCTAAATCGCCTTTTACAAGGATTTCCAAGTCCATTTGACCGTGACGTGAGATTTGATCTAGCATGTGATCGAAAAACGCAATTCCGGTATCGATTTTACTTTTTCCAGTTCCGTCAAGGTTTAAGTTGATGTAAATATCGGTTTCGTTTGTTTTTCTTGTGATTGATGCCGAACGCGCCTCTAATTTCAAGAACTCATAAATTGTTTTCCAATCCATTGATTGCAAAACAATTGTATCGTTTAATTCTTCACGTTTTGATGAAATTTCATTACTTCCAATTCCATCTGTATCGTTCATAAAAATTGCTTTCGAACCTAAGTTTTTAGCCAATTCAACATCTGTCAAACGATCTCCCAAAACAAAAGAATTCTCCAAATCATATTCTGGATTATTTAAATATTTAGTTAACATTCCCGTTCTAGGCTTGCGTGTTGGCGCATTATCTTCAGGAAACGATCTGTCGACGAAAATCTCATCAAACAAAACGCCTTCGTTTTCAAAGGCTCTTAAAATAAAATTTTGAGTAGGCCAAAACGTATCTTCCGGAAAACTGTCCGTTCCTAATCCGTCCTGATTGGTTACCATTGCCAATTCATAATCCAATTCATTGGCAATTTTAGCCAAATATTGAAACACTTTTGGATAAAACTCTAGTTTATCCAAACTATCTAATTGATAATTTTCAGGTTCTAAAACAATCGTTCCGTCACGATCGATAAAAAGTACTTTTTTCATGTGTTTTATTTTTTCTGCCACGAATTCTCGAATTATATTTATTTAAACTTAAAATCCTTGACAGAATATGTGCTAATTGCACTAATTGCTAAAAATTAAATAAAATTCGTGAATTCGTGGCTAATATATTTTAGCTTAATGATTTCAATTCTTTAATTACAACCGCATTTTCTTCTTTTGTTCCAATTGTAAAACGAAGACAATTTTCGCATAAAGGCTGAGTTGTTCTGTTACGAATTACAATTCCTTTTTTGATTAATTGATTGTATCTTTTGTTCGCGTCATCTACTTTTGCTAAGATAAAATTAGCTTCTGTCGGATATACTTTTTCAACAAAACTTACTTCAAGCAATACTTTAAGCAATTCTTCTCTTTGCTCAATAATAGAAGCTATTTCTTGTTTTATTTTATCTGAATCTTTCAAACGCTCTATCGCTCTTTGTTGCGTTAATTCGTTTACGTTATAAGGCGGTTTAATTTTATTTAAAATTGAAATCACAACTTCAGAAGCATAGCAAATTCCTAAACGAATTCCAGCTAAACCATACGCTTTAGAGAGTGTTTGTGTAATGACTAAATTTGGATAGGCATCAATTTCTGCTAACCAGCTTTCTTTCTCCGAAAAGTCGATATACGCTTCATCAATCACCACTAATCCATTAAAATTCTGAAGCAATTTCACTACACTTTCATCTGAAAATGAATTTCCAGTTGGGTTATTCGGCGAACACAAAAAGATGATTTTGGTATTTTCGTCAACTGCTTCTAAAATCTTTTCTACTTGTGGTTGAAAATCTGTTGTTAAAAGAATTTCTCTATTTTCAACTGCATTAATATTCGCTAAAACACCATACATTCCGTAAGTCGGCGGAAGCGAAATAATATTGTCTTTATTTGGTTCGCAAAAAGCTCTAAAAAGCAAATCTAAAACTTCGTCGCTTCCATTTCCTAACAAAATCTGACTTTGTTTTGTCAAATTATTTTTAGCTAAAATGGCTTTTACCGAATTCTGCTGAGGGTCTGGATAACGATTTACTCCATTTTGAAACGGATTTTCATTAGCATCCAAAAAAATCATTTCTGCTCTATCAAATTCTTCAAACTCATCTCTTGCAGACGAATATGGTTTCAAAGATTTTACGTTTTCACGTGTTATTGTATTTATGTCGAAAGTACTCATTGTTTTATTTTTCTTCCTGCGAGGTTTTCAAAACCTCGTAGGTATTATTTATTGACTAAAAATCGTAAATCATCTTAGACCTACGAGGTTTTGGAAACCTCACAGGACTGTAAACGTAAAGTAACAGCATTTTTATGCGCTTGCAAACCTTCGGCTTCAGCCATAACTTCAATAGCTTTTCCTATATTTTGAATTCCTTTTTCTGAGATTTTCTGGAATGTCATCGATTTCATAAAACTATCAAGATTTACACCACTGTAATTCTTTGCATAACCATTTGTTGGCAACGTATGATTGGTTCCTGATGCATAATCTCCAGCACTTTCAGGTGTATAGTTTCCAATAAAAACAGAACCTGCATTTACGATTCCGTTGCAATAGAAATCATCGTATTCAGAACAAATTATAAAGTGTTCTGGACCATACTCGTTGATCAAATCTAGAGCAATTTGATCATTTTTAACATAAATTAATTTTGAGTTTTCAATTGCCTTTTCTGCAATCGCTTTTCTTGGAAGAACTTCCAATTGTGCTTGAACTTCTTTTTCTACTTCATCAATGAGTTTTTTTGAAGTTGAAACTAAAATCACCTGACTATCCGTTCCATGTTCTGCTTGCGACAATAAATCGGAAGCGACAAAAGCGGGAACTGCAGTATCATCGGCCACAATTAATAATTCTGAAGGCCCAGCTGGCATGTCAATTGCAACACCAAATTGCGTTGCCAATTGTTTTGCCACAGTCACAAACTGATTTCCAGGCCCGAAAATTTTATACACTTTCGGAATTGATTGTGTTCCAAAAGTCATTCCTGCGATCGCTTGGATTCCGCCGACTTTCAAAATTTTAGTTACACCGCATAAATTTGCAGCATACAAAATCGCTGGATTAATTTTTCCTTTTTTATCTGGCGGAGAACACAATACAATTTCTTTGCAACCTGCAATTTCAGCAGGAACAGCCAGCATTAAAACAGTAGAAAATAAAGGCGCTGTTCCTCCAGGAATGTATAAACCAATCTTTTGAATCGGCCTTTTTTCTTGCCAGCAGTTTACCCCTTCTATCGTTTCAACAGAAATTCTGTCCGTTTTTTGTGCGTTGTGAAATTTATAAATATTATCTTTTGCTAATTCAATAGCTTCTTTTAATTCATTCGGAATCAAACTAATTGCTTCATTGATTTCCTCCTGTGAAACCTCATAATTATCTTGAGAAATTCCGTCAAAAATCGAAGTGTATTTTGCTACAGCTTCATCTCCTTTTCTTTGAACTTCTTTGAAGATTTCTTTAACCGTAACTTCAATATCATCAACAGTTTTGGTCGGTCTTTTTAATATTTCTGACCAGATTTCTGGTTTTGGATTGTCTATTTTATTCATTTTTTTTAATGCTTTATGCTATAAGCTGTAAGCTTTAAGCTTTCCTTACTTGTGTTTTGAGCTTACAGCTTACAGCCTAAAGCCTATTGAGGACGAAAGTCCTAAAGAACCATTTTTTCAATTGGACAAACAAGAATTCCTTCTGCTCCAACTTCTTTTAACTGATCAATAACGTCCCAGAAAGTGTCTTTATCGATTACCGAATGAACGCTGCTCCAACCTTCTTGAGCCAAAGGCAATACCGTTAAACTTCTTAAAACTGGAAGAATTTTTCCAACAGCTTCAATTTTGTCGTTTGGAACGTTCATTAAAATATATTTTGAATTTCTAGCTCTTAAAACAGCCTGAATTCTGAATTTTAAAGTATCAATGTGTTTCTGGATTTCTGGAGAAACTTTTGGAGAAACTGCTAAAACCGCCTCACTTTTTAAGATTACTTCAACCTCTTTTAAGTTGTTTTTGAAAAGTGTACTTCCGCTTGAAACGATGTCTACAATTGCATCTGCAAGTCCGATGTTTGGGGCAATTTCGACAGAACCAGAAATTTGGTGAATATCTACAGTTATACCAAATTTACCGAAAAAATCATTAACTGTACTTGGATATGAAGTTGCAATACGAAGTCCTGCTAAATCATGTACTGAATTGTATTCGAAAGTTTTAGGAACTGCAACAGAAACTTTACATTTTGAGAATCCTAATTTTTGAACCACTTCAATTCCTTTTCCTTTTTCTACCAAAAGATTGTCGCCAACGATTGCTAAATCTACTACTCCATCAATTAAATATTGTGGAATATCTGAATTTCTAAGGTATAAAACTTCAAGAGGAAAGTTTGAAGCTTCGGCTTTTAATTGATCGATTCCGTTGTTGATTGAAATACCGCAATCTTTTAAGATTTGAATGCTGTCTTCGTTTAAACGACCTGATTTTTGAATTGCAATTTTTAAAGTACTCATTTTTTTAGTTGTTTGTTGGATTAATAGTTTGAGTACAAAGAGAGCTTGAAATAAAAAACCCGTTTGATGTACTCAAACGGGTTTTAAAATATGATGATTTACACACATACCATTAACACATCGCTTGAGAGCAATAATGTAAATGATGATGATGTAATTGAATTGTAATCATGATTTGTTTTTGTTTTTCTTCTTTGATTCGGTTGCAAATATACTAGATAAAATAATTAAAAAACAATTTTTATTTTAACTTAACGAGAGTTTATTGTTAAAAAATGTTTTAGACAGCATTTTGGCTAATGATTTTAAAATTACTTTAACGAATTATCATATTCTTCAAAAACTAATAAAACCTGGGTTCCCTTTCCAATTTCGCTTTCAATTTTAAATTTAATATCTAGCAAATCTGTCATTCTTTTGACAATAAACAAACCAAGTCCAGTTCCTTTAATTTCAGAATGATTAAGCGAATCTGATCTAAAAAACGGATTCAAGATGGATTCTAAATCTTTCTTTGCAATTCCAATTCCTTGATCAGAAATATTGCAGATGATTTTCTGATTTTCTTTCGATAAGGAAATTCGAACTTCGCTATCAGGTTTTGAATATTTTACAGCATTAGAAATAATATTTCGCAGAATTGTTACCGTTAAATAATTATCTGAATAGATGTAAAATTCTTCTGAAGCATCTAAAATTACATTTATTTTTCCTGCTTGAATTTTTTCTTTATTCAATTTAAGAACATCTAAAACTACAGCATTTAGATAAATATTTTCTTTGAGAACATTTTGTTTTTGATTCTCAAAACGAGCCATCATAAGCAGCTGAT
Organism: Flavobacterium sp. B167r; assembly: GCF_056824315.1. Lineage (NCBI taxonomy): Bacteria > Pseudomonadati > Bacteroidota > Flavobacteriia > Flavobacteriales > Flavobacteriaceae > Flavobacterium > Flavobacterium sp. B167r. The sequence continues at coordinate 3,734,743 of NZ_CP124859.1, read as the reverse complement.
CTACAAGAGAATTCAAGTGATCCACTTCATTAATACAATAATTTATTTTCTCTTCGTACTCATTCTTATCTCTAGGCTTACGTATCAGTACTTCAAGTGTTCCTTTAATTACTGTAAGAGGTGTTCTTAACTCATGTGAAGCATCTGAGGTGAACTGTTTTTCGCGTTCAATTGCTTCTTCAATTCGGTTCAACAAATTATTAATTGTTTTAGAAAGAGTAAACAATTCATCCCTTGTTTTTGGCAACGGAATTCTCGCTTTAAGATTGTCTTTTGTAATAATCTTAGAAGTTTGAATAATACTATTAATCGGTTTGATACTGCGCCCAGCGAAAAATCTGGCCAGGAAAAATAAAATTAAAAGAATAATTGGAAAAGTAACTAATAAGGTATCCATCAAATTATCCAAAACCTTTGAAGAATCAGATAAAGACATTGCAATGATAAGATATCCGATTTTCCTTGATTTAATATGAAGCGGAACTTGAATCTGACGGATTTTATTCCCTAACAATTTGGCATCAAAAAACTGGAAATGATCTTTATTTTCATGAAAAATAAGTTTTTCATTTTTTAAATTCGGAGACTTCTCAATAATTTTTTTATTCAAATCTAAAAACTGAACAAATACAGGATTAACATCAACAGAATTATGTTCTCTTTCCTCCCATTCTTCAGCATCCATAAAAATAACAACACCATTTTCAATTTTCAATTCTTTCAAATGATCTTGAACTTCTATGTTTAAGTTTTCATCAATATGGTTGTAAACGGTCAGTTTAACAATAAAATAAATAGCAGAGAAAACTGTTAAAACCAACAGTCCAGTACCTACAATATAATTTAGTGCAATTCTATTCTTAAAAGATAATGATTTCATTTTATTAATCATTGGCGATATATCCAATGCCACGGATAGTTTTTATATAATCTTCTTCAATTTTAAGATTTAGTTTTTTGCGAATTGCGTTCATAAAAACATCAATAACACCAGTATCGTACTCAAAATTGATTTCCCAGACATCTCTTAAAATCTGATTTCTTGTGCAGACTTTTCCTTTATGTTGAATTAAATAGGCAAGTAATTCAAATTCTCTCTGCGTAAGCGAAATTTCCTCTTCCCCTTTTAAAACAATATGTCTAGATAAATCCATCGTAATGTTTCCGAGCGTCAAGGTTTCAGCTTTCTGTTTATTTCTAAAATGAACTTTAATTCGTTCCACCAATTCCTCAAAACTAAATGGCTTTTTGATATAATCGTTTGCTCCGGCTTTTAAACCTTCTATAGTTTCCTGAACCGTGTCTTTTGCAGTTAAAAAAATGATTGGCGTAGTCTGGTCTTTAACCCTAATAGCCTTGCATAAATCAAGACCATTAATTTTTGGAAGCATCCAATCTAAAAGAATCAGGTCAAATTTCTGTTCTTGAACCAGTTCAAAGCCTTTCGAGCCATCAACAGCAGTAGTAATTTGATAGCCTTCTTCTTGCAAACCTTGTTTTAGAAATTGGACAATTCCTACTTCGTCTTCAACTATTAAAATATGCATTTATCGTATCTGATTAAAATTTGGTTTTCTTTTTTTATCCAAAGATAAATAATTTAACTCTGCGAAATAGCTGAATACGAGAACAAATAAGCATAATCAACATCTTAAGCGAACTTTAAGTTAACGTTAAGTAAGGTAAAAGTTGAACTTAATCTGGCATTAATCATTCGGAAGTAATTTTGTAAAAAAATAAGTCAAATGAATTTTTACAAAAAACTTTCGCCTTTTTATAATCTTACAATATTATATTTTATTGTAAGTTTTACTCTTAGAATAGTATTGCTTTTTCACCCGATAACGCAAAGTACGTTTACATTTGCTGAAAGCTTAAAAATCTTCTCATTCGGCTTATTATCAGACTTTTTCGTTTTTTCTTTGGCTTTGGCTTTCTTGTGGCTTTATCTGATTTTTATTTCCAATTCAAAATATAATAATCCTTACGGATATATTATACTTGCAGGATTTGTTGGATTTTTAATTTACATAATTTCTGGAAAAAGCATTTTTGATGAATATGGTGGCGCTTTGCCTAAAATTGTTTTGATTTTTGTTTCGCTAAAAACACTTTTGTTTGCGCTTTTTCTTTTCTTGCCAAAACACAGAGATAAGATTAGATTCTGGCTTTTTTCTTTTGTAATCTTTCTATATGTATTGCTGATTCTTCAAAACGCCGTAAGCGAATTTTTCTTTTGGAATGAATTCGGTGTAAAATATAATTTTATCGCTGTCAATTACCTGATTTACACGAATGAAGTTATCGGAAACATTATGCAATCATACCCTGTAGTCCCTATATTCTCAGCTTTGTTTGTTATTACGGGAACTATCACTTATTTCATTATCAAGAAATCTAGAAATTACATAGACGAAATTCCTAGTTTTAGTGAAAAATTGAAAATCACAGCTTTTTATGCCGTTTTATTTGTTTCCTCTTTATTAGCTGTTCCTGGATTAGCCAAAACTGAGAATTCCAAAAATGTTTTTGTTAACGAATTGCAATCTAATGGAGTCTACAAGTTCTATTTAGCATTTCAGAATAATAAATTAGACTATTTCAAATTCTACAAAACAATTCCGAACGAGAAAGCTTTTGCCATCTTAAAACAAGATATGCCTACTATTTCAGGAAAAAACACATTGAGAGAAGTAAAAGAAGATTCATTGGAACAACATAAAAATGTGGTTTTAATTACGATTGAAAGTTTGAGCGCCGATTTCATGAAAATGTATGGAAACGAACAAAATATTACACCATTTTTAGATAGTCTTGCTCAAAAAAGTTTACTTTTCACTAATGTATATGCGGCAGGTAATAGAACTGTTCGCGGTCTTGAAGCCGTAACTTTATGTCTTCCGCCAACAGCTGGAGAAAGCGTTGTGAAAAGAGAAGACAATAAAAATAAATTTTCAACAGGATCTGTTTTTCTGCAAAAAGGTTACAATGTAAAATTCATGTACGGCGGAGATGCTTTTTTTGATAATATGCAAGATTTCTACACTGGAAACGGCTATCAAATTATTGACAAATCAAGTTTCTCAGAAAATGAAGTTACTTTTTCTAACGTTTGGGGTGTTTGTGATGAAGACATGTACAACAAAGTGATTAAAGTTATGAGTACTGAAGCCAAACAGAATAAGCCTTTCTTTAATCATATTATGACTGTAAGCAATCATAGACCTTTTACTTATCCCAACAATAAAATTGATATTCCTGGAAATATTAAATCTCGAGATGGAGGCGTAAAATATACAGATTACGCTTTACGCCAATTCTTTAAACAAGCAGAAAAACAGCCTTGGTTTAAAAATACTGTCTTTGTAATTGTTGCCGATCATTGTGCATCAAGTGCAGGAAAAACGGAACTTCCGTTAGACAAATACAGAATTCCAGCTTTGATTTATACGCCAGATATGAAGCCTCAAAAATTCAACAAATTAATGTCGCAGATTGATATTATGCCAACATTATTCGGACTTTTGAACTTTGATTATGAAAGCAAATTCTTTGGCAGCGACGTATTTAAATCAGATTATCAGCCTCGAGCTTTTATAGCAACTTATCAAGACTTAGGTTTAATAAAAGATAATGTTTTGACGATACTTTCACCAAAACAGCAGATAAAACAATTTCAATTAAAACTTAATGAAAAAGCTGGGATTTCCCCTGAATTTCAAATTCATTATGATGAAATTCCGCTGAAAGCTGAAAACAAGAATTTAGCAGATGAAACTATTTCTTATTATCAATCAGCTTCTTATGTATTGAAAGAGAAAGAATATCAATTTAAAGAATTAGCAGATAAGAATAAAAAGTTATACGCAAACGTTCATCATTAATTACAAAAGAAATAAAAGCTTTGCAAAATTCTTAACGTCTTCAACGTTAAAAAAAATATTACGTTCCACGATCTTAAACCCGACAAGTTTTAAAACCTGTCGGGTTTTCTTATCTGAAAAATCTAGTTTCATGTTCTTTACGTTAAAAAATAGTTGAGTATGAAAATTGAAAAAGCCTCAAAACATAAAATTTTGAGGCTTTTTTTTTAGGTTTCGAAGCAAACTTGAAACCTTTTATACTATAAAACTTGAAACAAATTTTTAGTCGTTTTGATTTTTCATTCCGAATAAATCTCCTTTTTGAAATAATTTTAAATCATCCTGCAAAAATTGGTAGTTTCTTTGAGTTACTACTGAAGCATCTAAATCGCTCAAATCTGGTTTTCCTGCATTTATCCAAGCAGTATACCAAAAACTTGCAGTTGCTGTAATTGCTTTTCTCATTTGGCTTTCAACCATTCCGTTCAATTCTTCGTGTAGTTTTTTAGCATATTCATCAGAGAAAACAGCAGTGTTATATTTCGTTTTTAATACATTTCCTGCAGCATCCATTTTAAACACTTTGTCTTGTGGAGTTGCAGTTCTCAGCTTTTTATCAATATCCAATAAAGGTTGAGCAAAAGTGTGAGTATCATTAATCAAATCCCAAATTGCTTTATGAACATCTGGATAATACTGCGCTTCAGGAACATTCAATTTGTAATTTTTAACAAATAACTCAGGCAATCTGCTTTCCCAAAGCGAATGAATTCCTTTTTGGTCAGTCAATTGTCCGTCATGATTTGCAGAAGTATGCAATGGCATGTGCGCATCACCAACATAATGTCCTAAATCTGCAGCAAGAAACAAGATTTCAGCTTTATTTTTTTCTTTAAAAGCTTTAGTCAATTTTGCCATCATTTCTTCCATATACCAAGGCAAGATTCCACTTTCACTTAAGAATTTAGCGTCATACTTTTGTTTTGCTTCTTCTAATGTCTTTGGATAAGTGTCTGCAGGACCAAAGCTTTCCATATCAAAATAATGTCTTGGACCTTCTTCCTTATAATTTAAAGCATACTTACGGATATCTGGAACCGAAGCTTCTTGCGTGATAAAATCAATATGATTGTAAAAAAAGATCTGTAATTGTTTTGGTAAAGCCATTACAGCAGCTTTGTTAATACGCTCATGGCCAACATTTCCCCATGATAGAGTAATAAAGCCAATAATTAAAGCTCCGAAAGCAATTAATTTTGGTCTCATTTGGATTTTTTTCATTTGTTTTTTATTAGAGGGAGCAAATTTAACTTTAATTAAAGAATACGCAAAAAATACTAACATTAAGATTCAACAATTTTAACTTTTATGATTTATGAGCCTAAAAATGAGAGAAGTTCACATTAACAATATTTTTCTTTGTATGTTTGTTTTACTAATAATTCAATTTTATGCGCCAGATAACTTTAAATTTATTTCTATTAATTTCTGCTTTTTGCTTTGCACAAGAAACTGATTTACAGCTAAAAAACGTTAGCGATACCATATTAAATCCAAAAAGAACACTTAAAATTTCCGATCCGCTAAATGGTGAAAAAACAATGCAAAAACTCTTTACAGGTAATTTATATCATCTTTCTGATAAAAATACTTTCATTAGCTGGAAATGCAAATTGTGCAAACCTTCATCTTTCCTAGATGTGAATGGTGTTGAAGGAGATCAAATGTTTCCTTATACAGAAGGTGTTGCAACAAGACTTATAGCTAATATTGATTATAAAGATTCAAAAGGAAATGAGTTTAAAATTTTAGCCTTTAATCATTCTGTTCATGATGAAGACGGACTTCAAACAGGCCGTTTTTCTGGAGGATTGTTGGGTCTGGCAAAATTCGCAAAGAATAATAATGTTTGGGAAATGAGGTCTTTCCAGCCTGCAGTTGCCGCATTTGGAGCTTTTGCACGATGTCCGACTCCTAAATTGATTGAAATTGGTGAAGATCAATTTGCTTTCACTTTAATACATGCAAATGGAGGAGCTGGTGGCGCTTATGAAGGCTATTTATATCTCGTAGCAGGTTTTGGAGGTCAGTATCAGCCAATTATGGAAGTCAATAATTATCAGTTGACCAATTCTTCATTTATCTCTTGGTCTGGATCATATAAAATTGTAAATGATAATTCTAAAAAACATTTTAGAGATATTATTATTACCACAAAAGGTATTTATAATATAAAAGAAAGAGCTGAAGATGACTTTGATGTTGAATTTCCTGAAGAAATCGCTACAATGGCAAAAACCAAAAAATCATTTAGTTTTGAGATTGAAAGACACTTCTCTTTCAAAGGAAAATTTTACAAAATGATTGACAAACCAATTGTAAAATTCTCCAATGTAAAATAATTTTATCCTAAATAAAGTACTGATACTAAAGCTAAACCTGCTATAAAAATCCAAAGAAAAACACCTTGAAGCAATGGCTTTACTCCTACTGCTTTTAAAGTTGCGAAGTTTAAAGTCGCACCAATTAAAAATAAAGTAATTGTTAAACCAATTTTTGCAATGACAACAAAATGAGCTGTAAAAATGGTTGTTGACGGAATGTACGTGTTTACCAACATGGCTATAACAAACAAGCCAATGAAATAAGGAATTTTGATTTTTGTCCCGACGCTTCGGGATTGCCTTTTAAATAAAAATGCAGTTAAAATAGAAATCGGAATAATCCATAAGGCTCTGGCCAATTTAACTGTTGTAGCCACTTGAAGCGCTTCTGCTCCATATTTATTTGCCGCGCCCACAACAGAACTGGTGTCGTGAATGGCGATCGCACACCAAAGACCAAAATCTTTTTGTGACAAATCTAATTGATGCCCGATAAACGGAAAAACAAATAAGGCAATTGAATTTAGTATAAAAATAACTCCTAAAGCAATTGAAGTCTGGTTTTCATTTGATTTGATTACAGGAGAAATGGCTGCAATTGCACTTCCTCCGCAAATAGCCGTTCCGCAAGAGATTAAATGAGATGTTTTTTTCTCTGTTTTAAGCCATTTTCCTAATAGAAATCCGAAAAATAAAGTACTGAATATGGAGAAAACCGTTAAAATGAAACCTTCTTTTCCAGCCGAAACTGCACTGTTGGCATTCATTCCAAATCCTAAACCGACAACTGAAAATTGCAATAAAAAAGTAATTGCTTTGTGATTGAACTCAACAAATGGATTTCCAAAAAGGTTCACAACTAAAATGCCTAATAAAAGTGCTATTGGCGGAGAAATTATCGAAAATAAACATAATAGAATCACTACAAAAAAAAGTACTTGTTGCAGTGATTGATTAATTTCAAATAATTGTGCTGATGTTTGCTCTTTTGTTTTCAAAATGAAGGTAATTGATATTTACCTTGCAAAGTTCCGCTGTTTATCTTGAAAATGCCAATCGTAAATTACAATCGACTATAACTTCAAGTTATAATGAAAAGCTAAATTTTGAATAAATAGTTCTGATAAAGAATCTGATTTTCCTTGTAAAGTGATGATGTAAAAATATCTTTCAATTGATAACTGTTCAACATCTAAAACAATCAATTCTTTATTTTTCAACTCTTTACCTACAGCGTGGATAGACATAAAAGCAAAACAATCTGAGTTTAACAAATACGATTTTATGCTTTCTGTACTTCCTAACTGCATTTCGATTTGCAAATCGTTAAATTTTAAACCCACTTTTTTCAAAGCAAATTCTATAACTTCAAGTGTTCCAGATCCGCGTTCTCTGGTGATGAATTTCATTGATTTTAAATCATTTAGTGAAATTTCATTTTGTTGCACTAACGGATTCTTGCTGTTGCAAACTAAAACCAATTCGTCTTTTAGAAACGGAATGTATTTTATAGATTGATTTTTAGATTGTCCTTCTACAATTCCGATTTCAATTTCTTTATTGATTAAAGCATTTTCGATTTGTTCTGTATTTCCATTCAGCAAATTGACTTTTATGTCTTTTTGTTTTTGATGAAAATTAGCCAAAACTGGAGAAATAATATATTGTGAAATTGTTGTACTTGCTCCCAAACGCAGTAAACCATGACGTTCTTTATTGAAAGAACTCATTTCAAAGTCTATTTCGCGATAGATCTCAAAAATACTTTTAGTATATTTCAAAAGAATTTTTCCCGCTGGAGTTAAAGCGATTTTAGAACCATTTCGCTCAAAAAGCTTGGTTTTATACGTTTCTTCTAATTCTTGAATATGCTTAGAAACTGCTGGCTGAGTGATGTATAATTCCATTGCCGCTTTAGTAAAATTAAGGCGGAGCGCTACCGTATAAAATACTTTTAGCCTGAAATCCATAATCGTAAATTTTTAATTCGTAATCCTCTTTCCTCCGTGATATTTTTTTTGCACTAAAATAATTCTAAAGTTTATAACAAAAGTTCAGGTCGATACTCAAAATGCATTGTGTCATAATGTTTCCAATTTCCTCCCCAAATAAAGCCATATTTTTCAAAAATTGAAACTAGCTTGAGAGGAATTTGATTTCTATACGAAAGAGCAACTTCTTCATTTTTACATTTACAATCCCATTGCCAATAGTTAGAATTTTTGACATTAATATCTATTGTCATTCCATAACTATGCATGCTCAACCGGTTTGTACCTGAAATTTTTCTCCAACTAAATGTACCTCCAATAGCGTTAATGTATTTTTTAAATTCTGGATTATTATCTAATTCTGTTGAGAGTTTTTTTACAATTTTATCAATTCCATTTACGGTTGTTACTTTTATTTTTTGATTGACTAATTTCGGACACCAAGTAATTTCAGTCATTTTTGATTCAACTTCTGATTTTGAATTTCCGTAAATTTTCTTAAAAAAAGCTTCATTTCGAATTCTTCCCGCATCTTCTTTTGGAATTAAATTCTTATCTGCTTTATTATAATGATACTTAAATTGATCCTCAATATCAGGATTATCTAATAATTCTTGATTTGTTTTATTTTTAAAATCATCATAAATTAAAGTTGATTTATCACTAAAAATAATCTTATTATCCTTATAACCAACAATTTGATCTGGATATGCTTTAATTAATTTTTGAACATTCAATGGAGTTTCTTGAGAAAAAACATTTTGAAATATAAGGACTAAAAAAAAGAATCGTTTCATTTAAAAACGTTTTAATTGTGAGGAACTAAAAGTCCATTCGGGTGTTTTCAGAGAAGTTCCAAAATCGACGCTGTACCAAGGACTCAACGAACTATTATTTGGATTTTTCAGTATTTGAATTTCCTGCGCTGGCATATAACTTTGCGCTAAAAGCATAATTTTTTTATTGTTTTTTGGATTCATAGCCATATCAACTACAATAACAGCGTGACCTGGAAAGCCTCCTTTTATAAAAACATCCCCTATTTTTATGTCTAAAACATTAATTGGCTTCAGTTCTTTTTCTAACGAAGCCGTTCCTGCATACATAAAAACCGTTTCTAAGTATTTCCAATAAGTTTCATAACTGTCAGATGGTTTGGCAGTTTTAACCCAACTAGTTTTGTTACCTTTAATTGCAATTCTGTAACCTGCGGCCCATTTACTAAAATCAGCGCGAAAACCATTTGTAAAATTAAAATGTATTTTATCGTATTGTTTTTGGCTATAAAAATAATCCGCTCTTAAACGCATCACGGCATCAGCACATTGATGCAAATCCTGTTTTCCAATGGGTAAATCCACAACCGCATCATAAACGTTTCGATTTGGTTTTATAGTTCCATCAAAATACAAAACATTTGAGCCTAATGGTTTTAATGGAAGATTTCGCAAAAAAAAATCAAACGAAGTTTTAGATCCCTCTTCTCTCACAAATCCTTGAGGCAGTTGAAAACGTTGCTGAATCGTGTTTTCCAAAAGATTGTTTTTGTTCGCATTATTTGTCTCTGAAAATGAAAAAGAACAAAAAATTACCGTAAAAATTGCTACAATAAAAAAGAATTTAACTTTCATAATTTTAGACTTTTAATTTATAACCACTAGACAAAAGATTACAAAAAGCTAGATGTAGAATGCTTTTAGCCTGAAATACATAATTGTACTGATCTTACTTAATATTTCCCTATAGCTTCAACACCTTTTTCTGAGAACCTAAGTATTTCAGTAGTAATTGGATATCCTGAGTTATTATATTCATCAAGAACAACAGAACCAAGGCGTTGAGAAAAATATTCAAAATCTTCTTCTGCAAAAATATAGCAAAAGTCACTAACGGGAATTACAGCATAGAATGGAAAACCAATATTATCTTCAACTAGATTTTTTATTTTAGAAGAAAAAAGACAAGAACTTTTTAGCGATACTTCTTCAAGATTAATCATTCCAAGTTTATGATTATCTACATCTTCAAATTCAATCTTTACTTTGTTTAATAGAATTCCTAAATTTAAATCGGCTTGTTTTTCTAATTCTGTAACGTCTATTTTCCAATCTGATAAATCGTCTGTAGTTATAAACGAAAAACCATTATTAAGATTTAATGCAAAAACTTTACTAAATTCATTAGTAACTTTTTCGTTTATAATATTTTCAAATTCAAAATCATTTGGAACAAATTGCAAATATATTTTGTCTTTTACTTGTTCCCAATCTTCAATTTTAAAGGAATGTTGCACAATTACTTCAACCAAATCTGTGATATGCCTTTCATCAAAATCTCTTTCGAAATTTCGTCTAACATTCTCTAAACTAACTTTCAGGTCAGTTTCTCCGATATTTACATAAATGAATCCATCTGCATCAACTGACTCAATGCTTAATCCATTTTTTTCTAGTTGTTTTTGAAATTTATTAAAAACAACATCATCTTTCTGATTGTTATTTGCGGAAAAATTAGACATAATTATAAAAGTTAGTTTAAACTAAAAAAACTACAATAGCCCATTATATTTTCTAACAAACCATTCTGTAGTTAAGAAAACAGCAATTAAAATCAATAACCAAACCCAATCAATAATTGGAGTTTTGCTAGAGATATTTTTCTCGATTGATTTGTATTCTTTATTTTCTAAAAGTGTATTAATCAATTGATCTGATTGGTTTTCGAAGAAAGCCTTTCCCCCTGTTTGTTGTGCCAATTGCTGTAATTTGATAACATCTGGGTTTACGAATTGCTTTTCAATATCAAAATCTAGAATTTCAAAATGGCTTGCGTATGAAGTATTTGAATTTAATTCTTTTACTGTAAAATTATATTTTCCTGCTGGAAGTCCTTCTAAATTAGCTGAAAAAGAATTGCTTCCTTTTAGTAAATCGTAATTTTTAGTTTGTTTGGTTGCAGCATTTACAACAGAAATTGTAAGTCTGGCTTTTTCGTCAAACTCATAATTTTTATTGAAATATTGCGCGTTTATGATAATTTCTTCTCCTGAATTGTAAAAACTTTCGTGAGTTACTACCAAAGATTTCTTTGAAGTTGATGACGCTAGATATTGAATAATTTTATCAATAAAGACATCATATTTTTCAAAAGATTGATTATCAACATGGCTTTGCAAACGCCATTTCCAGCTATTTTCTCCTAAAAGGAAAGCGGTTCTTTTTCCTTGATTTTCGGCGAAAGCCAATAAAGGCGCATTGGTAGAAACGTTTCTAATTTTTGAAGAAAGTAAAACCGATACGTTTCCGTTAGTACTAATATTTCCAAACGGATTTTGTAAAGGCGGGAAATTTTCAAAACCAATATTATCTATCGCAAACAAATTAAAAGCCGATTGGAATTCACAAAGAAAATCCTCACGCTGATTACTCATTTTAAAAATCAGATTGTTTTGTTGTTGATTTAAAAAATTGAAATCGGTATTGTTTCCTGTTATAATAAAGGTATTTGTTCCTTTTAATTTATTGTTGTCAAAAATAGCTCTGAAAGCTGTTGTTGGCTGATATAAAACCAAAACAGAAACATCATCTAAATCATTAACCTGATTTGGCTTAGCTAATATTACTTTACGCTGTGCATTAACTTCTATCGAACGTTTTAATGCTGCAATATCTGGGTGATTTATTGAAGAAACAATTACAATAGTTGACTTTTGATCGATGATTTCTACTGCAAAATTTTTGATGTTATTATAGCCATTTTTCTCTTTTGCCGAAGATTGAATGCTTGCTTTGTAAATCTGTAATCCGACTTTGTCAGCTGGAAGAAGCAAATTTAAAGAAGCAGTTTTCTTTGATGGCGAAAAAGAAAGTTTTTCTTTTGCTACAATAGTATTTCCTTGTGAAATAGTAAATTCTGCATTCGTTGTTTTGTCGCCTGCATATTGCAGAAAAACTTCAACAGGAAATTTATTTTTATGAAAAGCGTATTTATTTACGTTTAACTGATTGATTTTTAAATCAAAAAAAGTAGTTGTATCTCCCACAACCAAAGGATAAACTTTATTGACAGGATCAAAGCGATATACGTAATCGTTTCCTGTAGTTTGATTTCCGTCGGTAATGATAACTGTCGGGAAAATCAGATTTTTATTGATGCTTTTTAGATTTTTAGCAACTTCATCTAAATTAGTCTGATTTCCTTTAAAATCAAATTTATCAGAAGTTTTAAAATCATTATCAAATTGATAGGTTTGAATATCGAATTTTTCTTTTAAAGCAGCATTCGAAATCAATTTCTGGTACAATTCTACTACTTTTTTATCTGATTTTAAAGCCGCAATAGAACTCGAATTATCGACTACAACTGCTAAAGGCGTTTTGGTAATTTCGAGTGAGTTTTTAGAAATAATCGGATTTATCAATAAAACTAGCAATCCGAAAATGGCCAAAAAACGTAAAAAAGCCAAAAGTATAATCACATTGGATTTACTTTTGGCTTTAAAAAAATATTGAAAATACGACAACCCACCAGCAATTACTAAAGAAAGCAATAATAAAAGAATCGTGTTTGTAGTCATATTTATTTAGTATTCAGTATCAATTTACAGTCTTCAGATTTAAAAAAGTCAAAATAATTTGACTATAAAAGTGTTCAGCTTAATCTAGAATCAGAATAGACTGAATACTAAAAACCTTTGAACCTTTGTAACTTAGCACCTCAGTACCTTAGGTAAGCATTCCTCCGCAAACGTTAAGAACTTGCCCTGTAATGTAAGCACTCATATCTGAAGCTAAGAAAAGACAAGCATTTGCAACGTCTTCTGTAGTTCCTCCACGTTTCAACGGAATACCTTCTCTCCATCCTTTTACTACATCTTCGCTTAATTTTGCAGTCATTTCAGTTTCAATAAAACCTGGAGCGATTGCATTGCAACGAATGTTACGAGAACCTAACTCAAGAGCTACAGATTTTGTAAATCCGATTGCACCTGCTTTTGAAGCTGCATAATTTGTCTGACCAGCGTTTCCAGAAACTCCAACTACAGAACTAATATTAATGATAGATCCAGCTCTTTGTTTTAAGAAAGTTTTCTGAATCGCTTTTGTCATATTAAAAACCGATTTCAAGTTCACATCAATTACTTGGTCAAAATCTGCCTCAGACATACGCATTAACAAATTGTCTTTTGTAATACCAGCATTATTGATTAAAATATCAACAGTTCCAAAATCTGCTAAAACAGCGTCAACAAAAGTCTGAGCTTCGTTAAAATCTGCTGCGTTAGATTGGTATCCTTTTGCTTTAACGCCTAAACTATTTAATTCTGCCTCTAAAGCTTCTGCAGATGCTGCAGATGAGCTATATGTAAAAGCAACGTTTGCTCCATGTTTAGCAAAAACTTCAGCAATTCCTTTTCCAATTCCACGGCTTGCACCAGTAATAATTGCAACTTTTCCTTCTAGTAATTTCATATTAAGGTATTCGTTTTATTTTTTGAATTACAAATATAGATTATTTGGGCGTTTAATAAAATTTGTAATCCAAAAATTGGCTTAAGAATTTCAGATGTTGATAAAACAAAAAAAACAGCTCATAAAAATGAGCTGCTCCCCCCAAAATAAAAAAACAAAACTAAAAAGTTTAAATGTGATTTTGCTTCGTTACAAAAAATATGATAATCATAACTACTGCCATAATTAACATTCTGTAAATCGAAGACTTAAATTCTTTTGTTTCTTCTGCTTTATCATTTTTCCATTGTTTAATAAGGTTCCAAATCATAAAAGGAAAAACTAGTATTAGAGAAATATATAAGTAAGACCTTAAATCTTCATAGTAATATTCATTTATGAAAAGTAAACCTATTCCCCAAAAGAAAATTGCAATTGTTGCTGGCGTTAAAACTTTTTTCATCATAACAGCTGTAAATTAATAAGTTACATTGATTTATATCGCAAATTTTAAAAGCAACTCATTTTCTGAGTTGCTTTTAAACCTAATTATTGGAATGCATATGTAGTAATTCTAAAACTGCTTGACGCACCAGTAAAGGTGTAAATTGTGTTTGAAAAACCTATTTTAAAGCTTTCTTTAGTAACATATAGACCTTTCGTATCCATCAATTTATCATCCAGATTTTTAACTAAAGCATCTGCTACTGGAACAACTGCTGTTCCGTTATGCCAAAATGAATGTTTTAAAATAATAGTTTTATTCACCGCATCTTCTGTAACCGTTACTCTATGGTAAACAGTTGCTTTTCCGCCTGTAAAACTATACATGATGTCTGCAGTACGATTATTGAAAAAAGTAAATTGCACTCTATTCACTTTTGCTGCTGATGCACTGTTAATTTGATTTAGCAAAAATCTACACAACTGAGAATTTGTTGGAGCATTTGCTAGATTCGCTGCGATATAACCATAACCTGTTGACGGACCTCCAGGCGCAGGCAATGTCACTTTGTAATCATCTGTAAGCCTTGGCGGTGCATTTGTATACATAATAGTCGCCTTAACTCCATCTTTTGCTGTAGCAACAAAAGTATTTGTGGTGCTATCATAAACAAAATCAGTAAGTTTTTGACCTTTAACCTCTAATGGAAGTTTTGTGTAAACTCCTGTTGGATTAAATGAAAATGCCAAATCGTAACTTGTGTTAACATCAGGATCTAAAGAATAACCTGTACCAAAACGAGCACTTGTGTTATAATCAAAATCATAATTTTTAGCTGTTGTACCATCATTTATTTCTAATAATCTAAATAACGGACTATTCATATCGCCTGTAATTGCTTTGATAATTGGAACGTTCCCAGTTAAATCAGCCCAATCTTTTGGCGTAGCTTTAACAAAACGAAGAAAATGGCTGTTTCTATTTGTTCTGAAAATAATATCACCATTTTTTTCTCCGTAATAATAAAACTGGAAATCGCCTAAATACCCTTTTGCAAGAAGTCCTGCTGTAGGATAATTACTTGCATCAGATAAAAGATGTATTCTATTCTGTGTAGTAAAAACTAAACTTGTAGTACTTCCAACCTGCATTTCGTACTGACTTTGATATATTTTTGTGTCTATCTCTCCGTCTTTACCTGTAAAATCTGATGCCATATCTACTTTTCCTCCTGGCAAAAATTTAAACAAATGCGTCCATCCTCCTAACTGTGTACTATCAGTATAATAAACTGCTTTCCAACCATCTGCGGATGAAAGTAACAAGTCGTTTAACTCTTTTTGACGTCCGCTTAATCGTTCTGTAGCATTTTGATCAAATTTCGCATCTACTTCCGGACTTGAACATGATCCCAAAAGCAAGGCTGTAAAAGCGATCATCAAGCACTTATATATATGTTTTACTTTCATAATATTGATTTTTATAAAAATTTATTGTCCTTAATTATTTATTACAGCATCAGTATTTTTTTGAGCTTCATCTCTTAATGCGTAAAAGTCTATATTGAAAGAATCTTTATAATATTTAACCACTAAAGCCTCTTTTGCTTTAATATTAGCTTTTGCATTAGCATCTGTAACACTTGCCAAAATAGCGTCGTACTCTGCTTTTGAACTAGTTAAGATTGTAGCAGCAGTCTCAGCGAAATCTTCGTATATGTTTAATCTCGCATAACTTGTAATGAAACCTAACGATCTAGAAGTCGCGATTGACTCTACGTACCAAGAAGTAGTATATCCAGATGGCGTTAATTTTGCCCAAGCTTGCTCGTCAAAAGGTTTGGTCTGGTTTAAAATATGTACGTATTCGTGCTGAATCGTGTGAATAAATTGCGTCACACTAGCTCTGCTCTTTCTATTAAGGTTATCAACTTGAAAAAGAGATACTCTTTGGCCAGCTTCTGCAAGTCCAAGCGTTACAGTACCGTTTGTATTTAAGTTTACACCGCCAACAAGCACAAACTCTCTTGGAGCAATTTTTTTAACAAAATCTACCCCTCCGATAGTGCTGTAGCTATCAATCCAAATTTTCTTTACAACTTCCATTGCTGGTTGAACTTTATCTCCCATTGGCGGATATAAGTATCTATTTTCGTCTACCAAATTTTGGTTCCATTCGTAGTAAACATTAATATTGTAAGGATTTAAGAAATTTGTGCCAATCCAATTATCTAATTCTGTTTTAGATGGTGTAGAAAAATCTAACTGACTTTCTGTTGGCTGATCTTCATGCGCGCACGATGCCAGCAATAAGGCACCTGCAATAACTGCTATTTTATATGTTTTGAATATCTTCATAATACTTTCTAATTAAAAATTTACCTAGGATTTTTTTCAATACCATTATCTGAAGCTCTAAGCGGTATTTGTAACGCTCTTCTTTTATCATCTTTTTCTAAGACATTAATTCTTACCTCTTTTCCAAATTCAAGAGTAGTATGCGTTACAACAAGATTAAATCTTTTAATATCAAACCATCTAAGACCTTCGCGGATAAAATCTCTTCTTCTTGCTTCAGAAATTGCTTTGATGTAAGATTTCTGAAGATCTGATAATGCATAAAATGGCGTAAATTCATCCGCAATAACAGGGTATTTATCTGTAACGATTGTTTCATCTAATATATCTGTTGTTGGGTCATATCCTGAAGTTCTAGTTCCTAAGAAGTATCCGAATTCTGTATTTGCTTCAGCAATTCTGTTTTTCATCACTAATGCTTCAATTCGGTTCAAATACATTTCGTCATTACTAAATAATACAGAACCAGTATAAGGTTCACCTGTACGAGATGTCAAATTCGTGTATTTAAAATACTCATAAAGTTTTGGAACAAAGACATTTGTACCTCCAAAATATTGACCATTTGCTCTAATTAAATTAGTTTTTGCCCACATATTAGTTTGTACTCCTAATATTTCATCAGATCTATTTCCAGGAAGCGCAAATCTATATGCTGCTGATCTATTTGCAATTGAGTTCGGATAAGCTACTAATAAATTAGTTTCTTGTTCAACTTTTGAATATTCGATTGGCATTTGAGCAAAAGCTACTGCATTAAAAGCCGCATAATTTCTAATTTTTGTTGGTTTAGAACCAAGTCCTTCAGAATATTCCAAAACCTTATCCCAATCGCCTTTTATTAAATAAAAACGACATGCAAATGCTTTCGCTGCTTCTACAGTAAAATGATATTTAGGCTCTTTATACTCATTTGCGATGTATTTCATTCCTTCATTGATGTCTTGCTCTATAAAGTCAAATACTTCTTTCACCGTATTACGGTTATATTTTACTAATAATTCAGTTTCTGGTTTAGTGATATATGGAACTCCCAAATCAGTCCCTGCTGTTGCAGGATTATAGCGATTTGCCCAAAATGAAACTAACATAAAATGATTGTATGCTCTTGCTATTAAAGCTTCTCCTTTTAAATGATTAAGAGTTTCTTTACCTCCAAGCTTTTCGATCGCGTCTAAAGCCTGATTCGCAGCAGCAATTGCCTCATAAGATGCCATCCAGAATGCATTTTCACTATCAGTTCCGATTTGACTATGCATTTCCCAGTTGTAACTCTCCTGATTAAGTATGCTTACAGATTCTTTTGATTCCGTGTCAAAAACGTTATCTGACATTACCTCCGCAATCGGAAAGTATGATCTGCTTGGATAAGCGCTAACTAATAATTCTGATATTTTTTCTGGTGTATCTATCTGTGTTCTATTATCTGGCACCTCTGAAAGAAAATCATCACAACTGCTAATAGTAATTAGTAATAATAATGACAGTGCTATTTTTATATTTTTCATAATCAATTTAGTATTAGAATGAAATATTAATTGCAAAAGTGTATTGTGCCGTAATTGGGAAAGCTACCCCTCCTGTGTTACGGAATTCAGGATCTTGTCCGTTTAATTTTTTGTCTGAATAAATCAACCAAGGGTTAACCGCCGAACCTTTCAAGGTAAAAGTTGATAATCCTAATTTTCTCTTATAATCACTTGGAAATTCCCAGCTTAAAGAGACATTTTTTAAACGTACAAAATCACCGCTTGCAATTCTAACATCAGAGTAATTGTATGTATTGTAAGCAACCTTTAAATCACTATCGCCATAATTTCTATTTAATAATTGATCTGCAATAACAGGAACATTAGTGTAATTTTCGTCTCCTGGATTAATCCATCTGTTTGCAAAATCTTTAGTAAAAACTGTCTGATCCGTATAAGTGTTGCTATACACTGGATTTAGTCTTACTTTGTTTCCTCCAGATCCTACAACAAACACATATAAAGACCAGCTTTTATAGCTGAATGTGTTAGCAAAACCAACAGATTTATTAGGCTCTACAGATCCTTCATATTTCAAATACTTTGTTACATCATTTGTATCTTGGAAATTAGCATCTGTGATTTTATCTTCTGCGCCATCTTGTAAAATAAAAGTTGGAAGCCCTTCATTATTCAAACCTGTAAATTGATAAGAATATAAAGAGTTTCTAGGGCGACCTACCGTATTTCCTCCGTTTGTAGCAATCAAATCAAATACTGCTGGTTTATTAGCCAATTTTGTAATTTTTTGATCGTAAACAGAAAAATTCACTGTAGTAGACCATTTAAAATCTTTTGAAACAATGTTTTGAGTAGTAAAACCAACTTCAAGACCTTTAGTTTCCATGTCTGCATTGTTACCTTGCTTAATAGATTCTCCCCCAACTCCAGATGTAATTACATAATCAATCAAATCGAATGCCTTACGACGGTAAATATCTGTTGTAAACTGCACTCTATTTCTAAACATTCCAAGATCAACACCAATATTGGTTTCATACTGTTTTTCCCATGTTAAATCTTTATTCTGCAAATCTTCTATACGAATCGCATTTTCTCTGTCTCCAACAGCAAAACGGTCTGTAATGTAACTTTTATAAATTGCCAAAGAGTTTGTTGCTGGACCAGCTGTAGCCGTTAAACCATAAGACGCTCTAAGTGCCAATGTATTAATAGCTTCAATATCTTTCATAAAACTTTCCTCTGTAACATTCCATTTACCACTCACAGTGTATGTAGGCAACCATCTTGAAGAACCAGTATCTCCTTGTCTGTTTGAACCGTCATAACGACCTGTTATAGAAGCTGTATAGCGACGATCGTAAGTATATCCTATTTTACCAAAGAAACCAACAGTACGCTCTCTTTCTGCTCCAAACTCATAGTAAGAGTTTCCTTCATTTACCATTTTTTCAATCAATTTAGGGTCAACAAAAGAAGTAAGGCCTTTTTCAAACTGAATACCAGCAGCAGTAAAATTGTCATTATTTCTATCCACAGATCTAAACTCTGTACCAAAGAATCCTTCTAATTCGTGCTTATCATTGAATGTATTTCTGTATGTAATACTATTTCTAACATTGTAAGAAGTCATGTCGTTAGTAAACTTCCTTAAAAAACCACCATTTGGCAATACAGAAACTTTAGGCGCTGTTAAATCATTTGGATTTTGATATAAAAACACGTTGTCTTTTTGAATTTGAGTATTCAAAGTTTCGCCAACACCCGCATTATACGCACCTACCACGTTTGAACCTTCATAAATTTTATGTTGTCTTGATGTATTAGCATAACGTGCTGAAGCTGTTAGGTTGTAGCTTAAGTTTTTGTTGATTTTATAATCTAAATCAGTTTGAAAACGAATATCGTTTACTTTAATATCTAAAGTATTATTTTCTAATTCGTTAAGAATATTCATTGGTGCCCAGTTATTTTGATAATATTCTCGGTTTCCATTATCATCATAAGGTCTTAACGTTCTGCTTGTACTCAACACATAATTAAATGGGTTGATGTCAAAATCTCTAGTTACTTTACCAAACACAAGATCATTTTTGCTGTCGTAAGCCCCAGGAGCATCTTGATCACGCATTGATCCTAAAGTCGATAAAGTAATATTTAATCTGTCATTGATGTAGAATGTACCTTTAATATTAGCTGACAACTGTTTTACATTATCCGCAACAGTCCATCCTGGATCTGTATAATATCCTAGAGAAGCATAAAAAGTGTTATTTTTTCCTCCACCAGAAAAGCTTAAAGAGTGATTTTGAGTAATTGATGGTCTGAACAAAACTTTAAACCAATCGGTATTAGCCAATTCATATTTTTTTAAAAATTGATTAATATATGGCTGTTCATTTCTAATTCCGAATTGACCATTAGAACTATCATATAAATTAATCTGTTTTGCCAAAATACCATAAACCCCACTAAATCTAGCTGTTAATGAAGAACTTTGATCCAAATAACCTTTCGATCTCATTTCTTGAAAAACACTCATAGATTCTTGAGAATTCAAGATGTCAAACTGCGTATAACTTGGTACAGTTCTAACAGTATTTTCTACAGAATAGTTAATTTTTAATGGAGAATCTCTACGTCCTTGTTTTGTTGTGACAACCACAACTCCATTCAGCGATCTTGAACCATAGATTGAAGTAGCAGACGCATCTTTAAGAATTTCAATACTTTGAATGTCATTTGCATTTAAACCTGCAACTGCAGAACTTAATAAAGTAGCAGAGTTCCCAGATGCTAAATCTGCAAATGTTACATTGATAATATCTTCCTGAACCACACCATCAATAACCCATAAAGGTTTTGTATCTCCAAAAATAGAAGAAGATCCACGAACTGTAATTTTTGGAGTAGCACCAAAAGATCCTGTAACGTTTTGCACAGTAACTCCGGCAGCTTTTCCTTCAATCATTCTACTCACATCTACTACACCATCAACCTTTAATTCTGATCCAGAAATTTTACTGATAGCTCCTGTAAATGTTCTTTTTGAAGTTTTTTCATATCCTGTTGTAACGACAACCTCTTTAAGATTTTGCCCTGATTCTGTTAAAACAACAGTTGGTGTCGGATTATCAATTCCGATTTCTTTTGTTTCCATTCCGACATAAGAAATCACAAGGCGATTTACATTGGCAGGCATTTCGATAGAAAAATTTCCATCAAAATCTGTTAAAACAGCAGTTTTTGTTCCTTTAGCCATTACAGTAGCACCAGGAAGTGGCGAACCGCTTTGATCTGTAACTTTTCCTTTGATAATTGGTCCGAAAGTCAAAATTTCGAACAAAGAATCATGATTATTGGCATTAGAAAAAGAAACAGCCGTTTTCTGAAGCACAATCTGATTGCTTACTTCTGAAAAAGTGATATTAAAAGGAACCAATATTTTACTCAAAATACTAGACAGAGTTTCTTGATTTGCTTCTATACTAACCTTCTCTCCAAGTTGAGGAAGTCTTGAGTTATAGGAAAATTTGACATGTGCAGACTTTTCGATTTTAGATAAAGCATTGTCTAAAGTTAGGTTATCAACTGTAATAGTTACTTTAGTATCTAATTTTTTCTGCCCATTTACATTATTTGCGAGAGTCACACTTGAAAACACAAGCGCTAACACAAACTGAAACAGCGTTATTTTCATGATTTGGTGAAGTAATCGTTGCTTGACAACAGGTTTTTTCATAATTTTGGTTTGTTTTGATTAATACTATTCGAGTGTATTTTAAGAAACATCATAAATTACCCTTTACAGAGAGTAATTTATTCAGATTTAAGTGTCGATAATGTTACAGCATTCTCGGCACTTTTTTTATGCATTCATTTTCTACATAGGCAATTACAAATTGTTTTTTAGTTGTTAATTCGCTTAATTTTTGGATTTTTTCTTTTTAATTTTTGATTGAATTCCGAAGTCTAGTTACAGCCAGAAGTCGTAATTACAATCTGATTTCCATTCATTTCATAATTGGTATCATTTCCAATGCTTTTACAAATTATTTTCAGCTTTTCGGCCAACGGCTGATCGCTTAAAGAAGTTGTTAATCGGCAGTCTTTCAATTTATCATGCGGAAAATCAATATCTACTAAATATGCCTGCTCGATTGTTTCGAGAATTTGCTCTACAGGAATATCAGTAAATTCAAAACTTAATTGCTCGATATTTCTAACGCTATTTACCAAAATTGGGTCTTCAGTTATATTCGTTATTTTATTAAATACTAATTCTTTACGAGCAAAACGTAACGCCTGATTAGGAAGCAATACAATTTCTTCACTATCGTCAGAGCGAACTAAATCATTAGATTTTACCTTAACTTTACCGGTGCGAACAAGAACTTCAACATTTTGCTGATCAGGATAAGCTTTTATTCTAAAACTTGTTCCAACAACACGAGTCACAATTTCGTTAGCATAAACAAAAAAAGGCTTTTTAGGATTTTTACTAATTTCAAAGAAACCTTCGCCGGATAAATACACCTTTCTTTCGTTTCCGGTAAAGATTTTAGGGTAACTTAATTTACTTTTTGGTTGCAATAAGACAGAACTTCCATCAGACAAAGTGATTATCTGAGATTTTTCAGAGTTGTTGGTTTGTTCAACCAAACCTTCATCATTATCTTGGACTAGTTCGTTGTAGGTAACTACATTATCAGTAGTTAGAATATCATTTTTAAAAAACCAAACAGAGAAAATGCCAACCAAAATAGCTGCCGCAACACCGCTGATCCAGTATCTCTGCACTTTAAGTTTTTTGATTTTTGAAGACTGCTGAGAAAGCTCTTCTCTTTGTTCAATTTTACGCCAAGTTTCCTTTAAGGCTTCATGAACTTCATTTGAAGAAAGATTGGATTTTGGAACTCGCATTGCCAACAGTACAAGTCTTGCGTCTTCTACCAGCTTGGCTCTTTCAAGATTTTCCAAAGTCCATTCTTCCCAGCCTTGTTCATCAACTTTAGATAAAATCCATAATTGAAAAGATTCATCGGCTAAGAAGTCTTCTATTTCGGTATAATTGTTACGTTTTTGCATCTTACTATTAAGGTTACAAAAACATAGAGGACACTTTTTTTATTATATACTCACCTATTTAAGATTTTTTTTTGATTTTTTCTTAATTTTTTAAAAAACCCCTGATGATATAAGGACTAGAAGCGGAATACTGCCTTTCCATTCTTTACGGAGACTCAACAGACCACGATGTAAAAGATTACTTGCAGATTGATAATTCACGTCTAGCAAATCGGCTATTTGATCTACACTTAATCCTTGATGATAACGCAAATACAAAGCTTCCTTCTGACGGCCCGGCAGATCATTCAATAATTTATTTAAAAGAAGAACTCGTTCGGCTGTTACTTCATCTTCAACCAAATCGTTTTCTATTGAAAAGTTAAAAAGAAATTCTAAAACGTCAATAGTTGTTGTTTTTCTAAATACATGATCTCTTTCGTGCAAACGAGCAATTCTCTTTCTAACGCTAGAAAGAAGATACGCTTTTACCACAACATTATCTTGCAGAGAATCACGGTAAAGCCAAATATCAGCAAAAACATCTTGTATACAATCTTGCACCTTTTCCTCATACGGACAAAGCGAATTACCGTAATTGATTAGGTCTCTATAGTATTTTTCAAAAAGGAGAGAGAATGATTTTTCATTCCCGTTTTTCAAATTATTCCACAGAATAAAATCGTCTAAAACCTTGTTTTTTAAAATTTGGCTCATACAAATAATTTGGGACGTAAAATCAACTTATTTAAGAATTTCCTTAGATAAAAAGATTAATTACATGAGATTAAAGCTATATCTAAAATTTGGATTTTTATTTAATCAGAAATAGGAGAAAACACTTTATTTAACAAAAAATAAACAAGTGTTTTACATTAGACCTTTATTTTCTAACTACAAAAAGAATCAAATTTTAACATTATTTTTTATTTTTGTGTGATAAATATAGAAAAGCTAATAATCAAAACCCAATTTATTACAAAAAAATGTAACTTTTTCTAAATTTGTCAGTATTTGCCCTTTGTTTTTAGATTAAACTTAAATTTACCATAATTTAAATTTTAATTAACTAATCGGATTTTAAATTTTTTTGATAATTGATTTGTTCCACAAAAAAATGACAAAAAAAAAGCCTTATTCAAAATAAGGCTTTTTTTAAGTTACAAACGTCTTCTTAAATCTTAATGAATTTGATTGCAGAATTTCCAACTTCTGTTTTAACTTGAAGGATATAATTTCCTGATTGAAATTTAGAAACATCAATTTTAGAAATATCTTGAGCATTTGGAATTGTTAAAATAACTTGTCCTAAAAGATTGTAAACAGTGATTCTTTGCATTTTAATTGAATCTTTGGGAAGCACATTCAAAACATTCTGAGTTGGATTTGGGTAAGCATAAAAATAAGACGAAAACTCAAAATCTTTCGTTGCCAAAGTTTTAAAGGTTGAGGTTTCCTTATTAGTTAAAATCGGAAAATTATAATCAAAGTAAATATTTGCTTCATTCTCAAAAGAATCTCCTACAACTAAAGTCGGTAATGTTTTGATTTTAAAAGCAATATAACCATCGTTATTAGCATCATCAAAAGGAAGATCTATTTTTTTGAAGATAAACTCTACTTTATTTCCGTCTGAAATTTTAGTTGTATAAGAATGGCTTGCGCTAGTAGGAACTAACGTTGAAACATCAAATTTCGAAGTATCAATTATATCCTTAACCACAACATTTTCAGCATTGTAAGTTCCAGTATTTTCAAAACGAATTAAATAATGCACATATTGCCCAATAAGTTGAGGCTTGATAACATTGCCCTCTAAACAGGTTTTATCGTTTGGATCGTAAGAACCTACAACTGTTTGTTTTAATTCAAAGATATTATCATCAAGTGTTTCATCTAGGGCATCAGAGCTAATTACAACTTTATATCTCAGTATATCTCCTATATTTAATGCTGGTGTTTCAACTGGAGAATTTACATTTAATACTAAATTAATTTCTCTGCTTTCAAATGGTTTTAGATTAGAAAAATCCCAAACCAGTTTACCTGAGGTTTGACTTGAAAATGCAGAATTAGAAGAAACAAAGTCCAAAATTGAATCGTCAAAATTAAGACTTACTGCTCCTTCTTGAATTGCATTTCCTTTGTTCTTGTAAACTAATTTATAATTGGAATCAAAACCAGGTCTTGCAACTTCAACAGGGATAAGAGACACCTCTAAATCTTTACGAATAACATTAGGCATAAGACAAAAATCTTGAGTTAAACCACCATAAGAGTTAGTAAAATCAAACTCAACGCTATTTGGATAAACTGAAAAGTAATCTGAATTTTCCAAAATTGGTGAAATTGTATATCTACCTGCATTAACTGCGACTGAATATTTCCCTTTATCATCGGTAAAGATAACTCCTTCCTTGATTCCGTCAGAGATTTTTAGCTTAATTTGAGAACCTGGTAAATCGTTAATATCACATCCGTTTTTATTAAAATCAACTGTAGCATTACCTTGAATTAAAAAACTTTCACCGCCTGGAACAAATGAACAGTATGAATTTACATTACAATTTTTATAATTATTTTGTCTAACTAAATTCTGAATTTGAATAATCTGATTTTCATCACTACAAATATATTTCAAATTAGGATTACCTGAAATATTTAATACAGATTCTGTGCTACCATTTTTCAAAAAAAGCGATTCTAAAAGTCGATTATTATTGATAATTAAATTTATCAATTTTGGTAATGAACTAAAATCTGCAGACACAAATGGATTACTATTACAATCAATTCCTTGCAAATTTTTTATCTCCCCAAAATCAATCGTTGTTAGATTATTCTGATGACATCGCAAGGTTCTTAATTTATATAAATTACTAATATCCAAACTTGTTAATTTATTCTCTCCGCATTCCAACACTTCAAGATCTGGCAGTCCATTTAGATTGATTGTTTCCAAATTTAAGCCGTTACAAAATAGAAACTTTAATTTTTTTAAAGCTGAAAGATCTATTTTAACGTTACCACTAAAACTGAAATTTAAACTTAAAACATTATTTAATTTTGATGAATCAAAAACTAAATTCTCAAAACTATTATTATTAATTGCTAAAGTTTCAAGTATTATAGTTGATCCAGTTAAATCTAAAGCAGTTATTTTATTTGCACCAATTTCTAATCTTTTTAAATATCTTAAATTCTTTAAATTAATCGCAGATATCTGATTATTAGACGCAGCTATTTCTTCGATGTTAAGCAAGTTAGTAAAATCCAGGGAAGTCAAATTATTAAAATAACAGTATAATCTTTGTAGCTCAGTTAAATTACTTATTTCTAAAATAGAAATAGCATTATTAGAACAATATAACCCTTCTAATTTTAACGAACGACTTACATCCAATACCGAAATTTTATTATTTGAACATTCTAAACCTGCAAGATTTAAATAATTGGTTAAATCTAATGTTTCAATCTTATTGTAACTGCAGAATAAATTTCTAAGATTTTCAGGGTGCTTTACATCAATTAAAGAAAGTTCATTCTCTGAACAAAAAACATCAACAATGGATTCTAAATCATCAAAATTTAATTCAGTTAACTTATTTTTATTACAGTTTAAAAATGTGAGCTTCGTTAAGCCAGAAAGATTTAAGGATGTTATTTGATTATTATAGCAATTTAAATTTTTAAGATTTTTTAAATTACTTAAATCAAGATTAGATATTTGATTCCCTCCACAAGAAACAGTATTTAAATTCGGAAAGTTTTTAATTCCCTCTAAAGAAGTAATGTTTGAATTTTCAACGTTCAGTAAAAAAACTCTCATAGCTTCCGACGCTTCAATAATACCATCGTCGTTAGCATCTATCTTAATACTTGTCTGATTTTCATCTTTAGCTATTGCATTAAATCCATTAGATTGCAATAATTTTTCTATGAATTTGGAATCTGAAAAATTTAAAATTTGTGCTTTTGAAGAAAACACATTAAAGGCAATAAAAAAAAACAGGTAATTTTTGATCATAAATTTATTTTTGGCAGCTAAAAATATAAAACCAAAAAATAAAAACCTAACAAAATAAAAAAAACCTTACTAAATAAATAGCAAGGTTTCTTTGGTAATTTTTAAATTGAAAGAAGCTTAAAAAGCGACATTCCATCTTGGCAATTTACCGTTTTCATCTAAGAAGTTTTGTAAAACTTGACCTTCTACAGCTGTTGGAATTGCTTTTACATCTCCTGAGAAAGTTTCATACCAAACTACTTCTAGCTCAGAAATATTCTCTAATTTCATTTGAGCTGGCCAAGAATATTTTCTTCCTGTTTTAGCAAACTGATGTCCATTTACGATTTTGTCGTAAAGTCCGCCATTTTTGCTTTTTAAAGTTCCGTCATTCTGAACAGTTCCTGTAGAACCAACCATGATCAATTCTTTCTCACCAGCTTCAACAGCATAAACAACGAAAATTCCTGCACTTCCTTCTGGCGCGTTGCAAGCTTCTTCTAAACTATCATTTACAGTAAAAGTAAAACTGCTTGTTGATTTAAATTTTTCTAATTCTTTGTACATATTATTTTTTTTAGCTCCTAAGATACTGAGGTTCTAGGACGCTACATTTTTTTGTTTTACCTCAGTATTTCAAAAATGTAAAAAAGTCTCAACAAAATATTGAGACTTTTTTGGAATTTATTATTTTGATATTAGAGATTATCCTAATACTTCTTTTACTTTTTTACCAATTTCAGCTGGTGAATCAACAACGTGAATTCCGTTGTCTCTCATAATTTGTTTTTTAGCAGCAGCAGTATCATCAGAACCTCCAACGATTGCACCTGCGTGACCCATTGTTCTACCAGCAGGAGCAGTTTCTCCAGCGATAAATCCAATAACTGGTTTACGGTTACCATCAGCTTTTACCCATTTAGCAGCATCAGCTTCTAATTGACCACCAATTTCACCAATCATAATGATTACTTCAGTTTCTGGATCGTTCATTAATAATTCAACAGCTTCTTTAGTCGTAGTTCCAATAATTGGATCTCCACCAATTCCGATAGCTGTAGTGATTCCTAAACCTTGTTTTACAACTTGGTCAGCAGCTTCATAAGTTAAAGTTCCTGATTTAGAAACGATACCAACTGTTCCTTTTTTGAAAACGAAACCTGGCATAATACCAACTTTAGCTTCACCTGGAGTAATTACACCTGGACAGTTTGGACCAATTAATCTTGAATTTCTTTCTTTAACATAATTATTTGCTTTAATCATATCTGCTACAGGAATTCCTTCTGTAATAGCAATAATTACTTTAATTCCAGCATCAGCAGCTTCCATAATTGCATCAGCAGCAAAAGCTGGCGGAACGAAAATGATAGAAGTATCAGCACCAGCTTGGTCTACAGCATCTTTTACTGTATTAAAAACTGGACGATCTAAATGGCTTGTACCACCTTTTCCTGGAGTTACACCTCCAACAACATTAGTACCGTACTCAATCATTTGAGAAGCGTGGAAAGTTCCTTCGCTTCCTGTAAATCCCTGAACAATTATTTTGGAATCTTTATTAACTAAAACACTCATGATATATATTTTATGTAGTTTTTAAATTTGTGTTGCAAAAATAAGGTTTTGTAATGTATTTTGCCCCTTTTATTGTCAAAAAAATATTAAGAAAATTGACTCATTTGATAACCTCTATAAAGTTTATCGTCTTTTATCTGCCAAATAGTTGCAAAATGCGCCAAAAGCATTTCCTCTCTAGGATTTTCAATTGTTTTTACAAAATGAGAGTAACGCACTGATACTAAATCATCTTCGGCTATAATGTGGCTAATTCTAACCTTAGATCGCACATACGCACGGCTAAGCTCATTTGCCATTTCAATTATAGAGTCATAATTCATTTGAATGAGGCCTTTACTGCTGTTCCATTCAAGTATAACATCTGGATGCAGATAAGTTTTTAAAATTTCGCCATCAATTAAGGCATCTGACTTATAAAATTTCTGAACAAATTCTTTAATAGACATATTACTTCAATTTACTTAAAATTTCAGGAATCTTCTTTATATTGGCTAATTGTTTCAATTTTTCTCTAGACTCTTCAATTGGAGTTCCAAAATATGATTTTCCGCCTTCAACTGACTTAGTCACTCCAGTTTGTCCCATTACAACGGCTTTTGCTCCAATTGTAATCCCGCTTGTAGTTCCAACTTGTCCCCACAATGTTACTTCATCTTCAATGATCACACAACCTGCAATACCTGTTTGTGAAGCAATTAGACATTTTTTTCCAATTACAGTATCATGTCCAACATGCACTTGATTGTCTAGTTTTGTGCCCGCGCCAATTGTAGTATCTCCAGTAACACCTTTATCAATTGTACACAAAGCTCCAATACCAACATTATCTTCAATAACAACTCTTCCGCCGGAAACCAACTGATCAAAACCTTCTGGACGTTTTTTATAATAAAAAGCATCGGCTCCTAAAATAGTTCCAGCATGTATAATAACATTATCTCCAATAACGGTATGATCGTAAATTGAAACATTAGAATGAATCAGACAGTTTTTTCCAATCTCAACATTGTTTCCAACAAAAGAATTAGGCTGAATAACAGTGCCCTCTCCTATCTTTGCAGAAGGAGCAATAGCCACGTTAGCGAACTGAAACGGTTTGAAATGTCTCGTAAGAATATTAAAATCTCTAAACGGGTCGTCAGAAATTAAAAGGGCTTTACCTTTAGGGCATTCAACTTCTTTGTTTATCAAAACAATAGTCGCAGCCGATTGCAAAGCTTTATCATAGTATTTTGGGTGGTCAACAAAAACAATATCTCCAGGCTCAACAACGTGTATCTCGTTCATGCCTAAAACTTGAAAGTCTTTGTCTCCAATAAATTTGCAATTAAGCAAATTAGCAATTTCTTGTAAAGAATGACTCTTTGGAAATTTCATATAGTATAATTAGAAAACTTGTAAATTAGAAAATGAGTCAATTAGAATGTGAATATACAAAATTATGTCGACTCACAAATTATCTAATTGACTCATTGTCAAATTATCTTAATAAAATAAACTATTCTTTTACACGCTCCATGTAAGAACCTGAAGCGGTATCAATTTTAACTTTATCGCCTTCATTGATGAACAATGGAACGTTGATAGTTGCTCCTGTCTCAACTGTAGCAGATTTTGTTGCATTTGTTGCAGTATTACCTTTAACTCCTGGCTCTGCGTAAGTTACTTCAAGAATTACAGACGACGGCATATCTACTGATAATGGCAAATCTGTTTCTGTATTTACCTGAACCATAACACTTGTTCCTTCTTTTAATAAATCTGGAGCATCCAAAATATTTTTATTCAGAGAAATTTGCTCAAAAGATTCTGTATTCATGAAATGAAACTCATCTCCTTCAGCATATAAAAACTGGTAATTGTGCGTCTCTACACGCACGTCTTCGATTTTATGTCCTGCAGAAAAAGTATTATCTAATATTCTTCCTGTAGTTAAACTTCTTAATTTAGTTCTAACGAAAGCTGGACCTTTTCCAGGTTTTACGTGAAGAAATTCAACGATTTTGTAGATATCGTGATTAAATTTAATGCACAATCCGTTTCTAATATCTGATGTAGATGCCATTGTTTTTTATTTTTGTTTTTACAATGTAGATTTAGATTCTAGACAAAGAATCAATCTTCATTTATTTGTTATTTGTTTTTTATCGGCAGTTTAGAATCTTAAATCAGATATCTAAACTCTAAAATTTAATAGTTCCCTGAGTAACCTTTCATAATTCCTCGAGAAGAATTTCTAATAAAATCTAGAATTTCATCTCTCTCTGGAGTCGCTTCCATTTCAGCTTCTATAATACTTAAAGCTTGAGTTGTATTATAATTCTTTTGGTATAAAATTCTATATATTTCCTGAATTTCTCTAATCTTTTCAGTTGTAAATCCTCTTCTTCTTAAACCAACAGAGTTTATTCCAACATAAGATAACGGTTCTTTAGCTGCTTTTGTAAAAGGCGGAACATCTTTTCTCACAAGAGATCCACCAGAAATCATAGCGTGATCTCCAATGTGAATAAATTGGTGAATTGCCGCTAAACCACCAATTACAGCGTGATTCCCAACAACTACGTGACCTGCTAGGGCAACACCGTTTACAATGATTGCATTATTTCCAATTTCACAATCGTGTGCGATGTGAGCATAAGCCATTACTAAACAATTGTTTCCAATTGTAGTTTGGCCAGAAGCAATTGTTCCTCTATTTATAGTTACACACTCTCTAATTGTACAATTATCACCGATAATAGCAAGAGAATCTTCACCTCCAAATTTTAAATCTTGTGGCACTGCAGAAATTACAGCTCCTGGAAAAATATTACAATTTTTTCCAATTCGAGCTCCTTCCATAATGGTCACATTTGAACCAATCCAAGTACCATCACCAATAACAACATTATTGTGAATTGTTGTAAATGGCTCTATTACAACATTTTTGGCGATTTTCGCGCCTGGATGAACATATGCTAATGGTTGATTCATCTGTATGTTTTATATTTTTAATTAAAATATTCTAGTTTGAAGCAACAAACCTAAACAATAAATTTGATAATTTATTATTGTTTTCTTGCTATTTGTGCCATCAATTCTGCTTCGGTTACTAATTTACCATTTGCATAAGCATTTGCCTGCATATGACAAATTCCTCTTCTGATAGGAGAAATCAACTCACATTTAAAAATTAAAGTATCACCTGGCAATACTTTATGTTTAAATTTAACATTATCAATTTTCATGAAATATGTCAAATAATTTTCAGGATCTGGAACAGTGCTTAACACTAAAATTCCACCTGTTTGCGCCATTGCTTCAACAATTAATACACCTGGCATAACTGGAGCTTCTGGGAAGTGACCTACGAAGAAATTCTCATTCATAGTAACATTTTTCAATCCTACTACGTGACGATCAGACATTTCGATAATTCTGTCAATTAACAAAAATGGAGGTCTATGAGGAAGCATCGCCATGATTTTATGAATATCCATCAATGGTTCTTGATTTAAATCATAAGTTGGAACATGGTTTCTCTGCTCTATTTTAATAATTTTTGCCAATTTCTTTGCAAATTGTGTATTTACAAAGTGACCTGGTTTGTTTGCAATGATTTTACCTTGAATACGTACTCCAATTAAAGATAAATCTCCAATTACATCAAGCAATTTGTGTCTTGCTGCTTCGTTTGGATAGTGCAAAGTCAAGTTATCTAAAACTCCATTTGGTTTTACAGAAATTTCATCTTTACCAAATGCTTTCTTTAAATTTGCCATTGTAGACTCAGAGATTTCTTTATCTACATAAACAATTGCATTATTTAAATCTCCACCTTTAATAAGTCCGTGCTCTAACAAAGACTCTAATTCATGAAGAAAACTAAAAGTTCTTGAACTTGCGATTTCAGCTTTAAAATCTGATAGACTTTTAAGTGTAGCATTTTGAGTACCTAAAACTTTAGTACCAAAATCTACCATAGTTGTAACTTGATATTCATCGCTTGGCATAACAAGAATTTCGCTTCCTGTAGCTTCGTCTGTAAAAGAAATAACTTCTTTTACTACGTAAACATTACGGCTTGCGTCTTGTTCTTCAATACCAGCTTTTTCAATAGCTTCAACAAAATATTTTGATGAACCATCCATAATTGGTAGTTCAGAGGCATTCAATTCAATAATAATATTATCCAAATCGCAACCAACTACTGCAGCCAAAACGTGTTCTGGAGTTTGAATTTTTACTCCTAATTTCTCAAGATTTGTTCCTCTTTGAGTATTAACAACATAATTAGCATCAGCCTCAATGACTGGTTGACCTTGCAAATCTACTCTTACAAAAGTGAAACCATTATTAACGGGTGCAGGTTTAAAAGTCATTGTAACTTCTTTTCCAGTGTGTAAACCAACTCCTGTTAGCGAAATTTCATTCTTGATGGTCTTCTGTTTAACCATTATTTCCATTTTTTGGGTTTATTATTTGTTTCTTTAATTCTTCAACTTCAGCTACGATTTTAGGCAGATTCTTAAAATGTACGTACGATTTATTAAAATCACCATATCCAAGAGATGGTGACCCTTGTAAAACTTCGTCATCTTTAATGTTTCTGGCTACACCAGACTGCGCTTGAAGCCTAACATTATTTCCTATTGTTAAGTGACCTGCAATACCTACCTGTCCTCCAATCATACAATTCTCACCAATTTTTGTAGAACCTGCAACACCACTTTGAGCGGCTATCACAGTATTTTTTCCGATTTCTACATTGTGAGCAATCTGAATTTGATTGTCTAATTTCACTCCTTTTCTAATTATAGTAGAACCAAGAGTTGCTCTGTCTATAGTCGTATTTGCACCAATATCTACATTATCCTCAATAATAACGTTACCTATTTGCGGTACTTTGCTATACTCTCCTTCTTCGTTTGGAGCAAAACCAAAACCATCTGCACCGATTATAACACCCGAATGAACAGTACAATTATTACCAATTACAGTTTCTGAATAAATTTTCGCACCTGCAAAAATGAATACATTATCTCCAACAGTAACATTGTCACCAATAAAACTATTTGGATAAATCTTTACATTATCACCTAAAACTACATTTTGTCCAACATAACTAAAACTTCCTAAGTATAGATTTTCTCCATACTTCGTCCCTTCAGACATAAATGACTGAGGTTCGATACCTGTTTTATTTAATTTTACCTGATTATAAAAATGCAAAAGTTTAGAAAACGCCGCATAAGCATCTTCCACTTTAATTAGTGTAGTTGTAATTTCCTGTTCCGGAATAAAGCTGTCATTAACAATTGTTACTGTCGCTTTTGTAGTGTATATATAATTGATATACTTTGGGTTAGCCAAAAAAGTAAGCGATCCTTCGTCTCCTTCTTCGATTTTAGAAAGTTTAGAAACTTCTGCATTGGGATTTCCAACAACTTCTCCTTCTAAAATTCCTGCTATTTGTTCTGCTGTAAATTTCATCGCGACAAAAATATAAAAAATAGGTTTTAAATGTTAATTTTATATAAGTTGTTTTGGGAAACAGATATAATATTTTGTTACCAATTTAGATAACGATTTCAAATTCAGTTGGTCAGAAGCTTCAACAACATCTTCAATTGTTTTATCTTTTTTCAAAATACGAATAGGTTCTGCTTCTTTACTATAGGCTTGGTTTTTAATTTTCCCTCTAAAAATAAAATATCCTGCATCCAATTGGCTAATATGATGCTGGCTTGCGAACCTTTCTTTTAAAGCTTGAGAATCTTCCATAGAAACTTTCTCGGCACTCATCTTAATTTTAAGCAAATCTCTATTGATAATCATTTTACTCAAAGTACTTAAAACAAAGTCGTCTTGTCTCTGCCAAGCTTTTAAAGCACTAATAATATCAAAATCATCTAATTGCGAAAATAAATTCAAGTTTTGGGCATCAAAATCTTCAAGAGTAATTTTATTGTGCATAAAATAAGAAAGCGGTTCGCTACAAGGAAGCTCTACTCCTTTCAAAACCAATTCCTTAGCTCTTTTTAAAACTTTCATCAAAATTAATTCGGCAACTAAACTTGTTTTATGCAAATAAGCTTGCCAATACATTAATCTTCTAGAAAGCAAAAATTTCTCTACAGAATAAATTCCTTTTTCTTCGATTACTAAAACATCATTTTCAACATTCATCATCTGAATCAATCGTTCAGAATTTACATTTCCTTCAGCAACACCTGTATAAAAACTATCTCGTTTTAAGTAATCCATTCTATCCATATCTAACTGACTTGAAATCAATTGCAACATGAATTTTCTATGATATTCTCCTTTAAAAACCTGAATTGCCAAACTTAATTTTCCATCAAATTCTTCATTCAGCTGATTCATAAACAATAAAGAAATCGCTTCATGATGCACATCTTCAACAATACTTTTTTCCATTGCATGAGAAAATGGTCCATGCCCTATATCATGGAGTAAAATCGCTATTAAAAGCGCACATTCTTCTTCATCAGAAATCACAACATCTTTAAAACGTAGCGTGTCTATTGCTTTTTTCATTAAATGCATGCATCCTAGCGCATGGTGAAAACGAGTATGATTGGCTCCCGGATATACCAAATAAGACAATCCCATCTGTGAAATACGGCGCAAACGCTGAAAATAAGGATGCTGAATTAAGTCGTAAACCAGCTCATTAGGAATCGTAATGAAGCCATATATAGGATCGTTGAATATTTTAAGTTTATTGATCTGAGTCACAGTCTCGTTATTTTTTTGGTCAACAAATATAAGTAAATAAGTATAAAGAGTTCGGTGTTTTTTATTTAAAAATCATACTCCAAATTATAATGATTATCAATAAAATACATTTAAAATTGTTAAAATTCAAAATAAAATCATATCTAAACTTTGGTAATTTTATACTATTTTTAATAATTTTTAAGTTCTATAACTTTAAATTGCAGTAAAATTAAATTGATTTATGGATAAGATAAAAATACTTTGGGTCGACGATGAAATCGATCTTTTAAAGCCACACATATTATTTCTAGAAAAAAAGAATTACGAAGTTACTACTTGTAATAACGGATTAGACGCGATTGCGATGTTTGAAGAAGATAATTTTGATATTGTTTTTCTTGACGAAAACATGCCTGGAATGAGCGGATTAGAAACGCTTTCTGAAATGAAAGAGAAAAAATCAGCTATTCCGATGATTATGATTACCAAAAGTGAGGAAGAATATATTATGGAAGAAGCCATTGGTTCTAAAATCGCAGATTACCTTATTAAACCAGTAAATCCGAATCAGATTTTATTGAGTTTGAAGAAAAATTTAGATGATTCGAGGCTGATTACAGAAAAAACGACTTTAGATTATCAGAAAGAGTTCAGAAAAATTTCGATGGAATTGGCAATGGTTAATTCTTATGAAGATTGGATCGAATTGTATAAAAAATTGATTTTTTGGGAATTAAAACTTGAAGACATCAACGATACAGCGATGATCGAAATTTTGGAATCTCAAAAAGTAGAAGCAAATTCTCAATTTGGAAAATTCATTGAAAGAAATTACGAAGATTGGTTTGTTCCAAAAGCAGACAAACCGATTCAGTCTAATACTTTATTTAAAGAATTAGTTGTTCCTGAAATAAAAAAGAAAGACAAACCGATTCTTTTTGTTGTAATAGATAACCTTCGTTACGACCAATGGAAATCTTTTGAATCTGTAATTTCAAATTATTACAAGTTAGAAAAAGAGGTTCCCTACTACTCTATTCTTCCGACTGCTACACAATATGCAAGAAACTCTATTTTTTCTGGTTTAATGCCTTCAGAAATGGAAAAACAGTTTCCTGAATATTGGAAAAATGATGTGGAAGATGGAGGAAAAAACCTTTATGAAGCAGAGTTTTTATCGGCTCAATTGAAGCGTTTAGGGTTAAATATTAAAGAAGACTATTTCAAAATCACCAATTATGCTGGAGGTAAAAAATTAGCAGAAAACTTTAAAGCTTTAAAAGGAAATGACTTAGTGACAGTTGTATACAACTTTGTTGATATGCTTTCTCATGCTAAAACCGAAATGGAAGTGGTAAAAGAATTGGCATCAGATGACAAAGCGTATCGTTCTTTAACTTTAAGCTGGTTTAAAAATTCACCTTTGTTAGAAATTATTCAACAAGCCCAGCTTTTAGGATTCAAACTAATCTTAACAACCGACCACGGAACAATAAATGTAAAAAATCCGTCTAAAGTTGTTGGAGATAAAAATACAAGTCTAAATTTGCGTTATAAAACTGGACGTAGTTTAACATATGAACAAAAAGATGTTTATGTGGTAAAGGAGCCTAAAACCATTGGCTTGCCTGCAATAAATATGAGCAGTTCGTTTATTTTTGCCAAAAATGATTTTTTCTTGGCTTACGTAAACAACTACAACCATTATGTGAGTTATTACAAAAACACCTACCAACACGGAGGAATTTCATTAGAAGAAATGATCATTCCGTTTTTGGTTTTTAACCCTAAATAAGAGTTTTCAGTCGCGGTTTTCAGTCTCAGTGAATACTGAAAACTGTGACTCCGACTGATACTAATTAAATATGTAATTAAAAATGAATATCGTTTTTTCATTAGATCAAATTCAAGAAGTTGCAGAGCAGATTATAGCTTCAAATCCTAAAAAAATCATCCTTTTTAATGGAGAAATGGGAGTTGGAAAAACCACTTTAATCAAACAGCTATGCAAAAGTTTAGGAGTTCAAGATGCAACAAGCAGTCCGACTTTTTCTCTTGTAAACGAATATCAAACTTCTCACAACCAGACTGTTTACCATTTTGATTTTTATAGATTAAATAAAGAAACCGAAGCGCTGGATATGGGGGTTGACGACTATTTATATTCTGGTAATTGGTGTTTTATTGAATGGTCTGAAAAAATTGCAAGTTTGATCCCTGAAGAACATTCTACAATAAATATTGAACTGCTTTCTGATGGGAAAAGAGAACTACAATTGGTTTAAAACCATAGGTAAATATTTGCAAAAATAAAAATTCAGCCATTTTCGACAGTTATTATGTTTCTTAACTTTTAACTTCGAGTATTAGCAGAATTTTTACACTAATTCTAAAACTTTTTACGTAATTTGTACTCTTAATATTTTGCACTATCCATGTCAATCACGTTAACTCCATTTACAAAACAACAATTAATACCGCAGGAAGAAAAACTTGAGGTTGGTCGTTTTAAAAGAGAACTTTTTATAGGAATTCCTAAAGAAACAAGTTATCAAGAACGTCGCATCTGTCTTACCCCAGATGCAGTCAATTCCTTAACTTATGAAGGTCACCGTGTCATGATTGAATCTGGAGCTGGCGAGAGTTCGAGTTATACAGATAAAGAATATGCAGACGCAGGTGCAGAAATCACACAAGACACAAAAAGAGTTTTTGGCTGTCCGTTCCTATTAAAGGTCGAACCGCCAACATTAGCCGAAATCGAAATGATAAATCCCGAAACGGTTATTATTTCTGCTATTCAGCTAAAAACCAAAAAGAAAACTTACTTCGAAGCTTTAGCTCAAAAGAAAATTACAGCTTTAGCTTTTGAATATATTAAGGACGAAGACGGGTCTTATCCTGCCGTAAAATCTTTGAGCGAAATTGCAGGAACTGCTTCTATACTTATTGCCGCAGAATTGATGATTACCAACGAATTCGGAAAAGGACTTTTATTTGGAAACATTACTGGCGTACCTCCTACTGAAGTTGTGATTTTAGGAGCTGGAACGGTGGGCGAATTTGCGGCTAAAACCGCAATTGGATTGGGTGCAAACGTAAAAGTTTTTGATAATTCAATTACAAAATTACGTCGTCTTCAAAACAATTTAAGTCAAAGAATTTTTACTTCAACTATACAACAAAAAGGTTTATTAAAAGCTTTAAGACGTTGTGACGTAGCAATTGGCGCGATGCGAGGTAAAGAGCGCTGTCCGATTGTTGTAAACGAAACAATGGTTGAACACATGAAAAAAGGTGCAGTGATTGTTGACGTCAGCATTGATACTGGTGGTTGCTTCGAGACTTCGGAAGTAACTACTCACGAAAAACCAACATTCATAAAAAGCAATGTTTTACACTATTGCGTACCAAACATACCTTCACGTTATTCAAAAACTGCCTCATTATCAATTAGTAACATCTTAACTCCTTATCTGCATCAGATAGCCGAAGATGGTGGTATTGAAAGCGCAATTCGATGCAACAAAGGACTTAAAAATGGAATTTATCTTTATCATGGAATTTTAACCAACAAGGCCATCGGCGATTGGTTTGATTTGCCAGACAACGATATTAATTTACTTGTATTTTAAAGGAACTTTAATGTACATTTGCAAAAAATTTATTTCATGAAGTTTGTACACCGTTTTGCATATTATCTGATTGGTCTCGTATTGGGATGTTTTATCGTATCAGGATTTTTTATTGGAAAAGATACTCGCTGTAATTATTTTCCGAATGCAAGAGTTTTAAATAATCTTAGAACAAAACCTTTTCAATATTCTCCAAAAGCCATTCAGACTTTAAGCGAAAAATGGGTTGACACTGCTGATGTCAAAAACACATTAACTTACGGAAATGTTGATTTTGACCAAAGTAACGTTCCTGTTAAAAGTGGAAAGCTTTATATTATTGAAGGAAAAACAGCTAAAAATCAAGAAATTATTCTAAAAGTAGTGAATTACGAAAACAAAGCTGTTTTAGAAGAAATTGTAAAAAAATAAAAAAAAAGGCCAGTTACTAAATATTGTTCCTGGCCTTTTTTTATTTTTTAATGATTTTTTTTACAATTATCTTATTTTCACTAGTAACTAATTTTAGATAATAAATTCCTTCAACAAAATTTTTCATTGAAATCTGAGTTTGGCTTCCTTCAAAATTCTTTATAAACAATAGCTTACCTGAACTATCATACATAAGAGCATCACATCCAAAATTGTTTGACTTTAAATTTAAATTTATAACATCCATGGTTGGATTTGGAAATATCATCACTTCAGAAATTGATTCAAAATCATCAACACTTAAAGTAGCACAATTTTCTGAAAATTTAATATCAAGATATTTTAACCTCTCAGTTAACCAACCCGAAATATAATCTATTTCATTATCATTTGCAGAATAATCCATCCAAGCAATATTTTCTCTCTCATATATACCATTTTTTTTCAAGAAAGCATAGTTACTTGTGAACATACCCATCAAGTTATCATGCGTAATTAAAGAATCTCTCAATTCCTTCC
The DNA here is from genome assembly GCF_056824315.1 of Flavobacterium sp. B167r. Taxonomy (NCBI): domain Bacteria; kingdom Pseudomonadati; phylum Bacteroidota; class Flavobacteriia; order Flavobacteriales; family Flavobacteriaceae; genus Flavobacterium; species Flavobacterium sp. B167r. Next base: position 3,694,818 of record NZ_CP124859.1, on the reverse strand, counting down.
ATCTAAATTTTAATTTTTCACGAAAACCATTATCCGAACAATCTTTAAGAAGACGATCATATAAACCATTTGAAAGCAAATCATTAGTTACATTATCGTGTTGGCCATTCCATATAGTGCCGAAAGTCCCATCTAAATCCCAAGGCACATAAAAATATGGACTATCACTATTATATTTAGCAATGTACGCGTTTTTGCCTCTATTATCTAAAGCTCTAAGTAAATTCAAAAAAATAAAATAATCTACAGCATTATTAATTTCAAATTTACTTTTATAATTATCGTAAAATTTAGAATCTGAATCATTAATCACAAAATCACTAAAATTATATAAATTCTCCCAATTTGTAATTTCCTTAGGATATTTGTATTCAAAACCTCCCCAGAATAAATTTTCGTTGCTAAAAGCAGATAAATAATCAAAAGTTGTACTTCCTCCCCATTGATCACCTTTGTATAACTCTCCTCTTATTTGTCCATTATATTTTTTTAGTTTCAAAAGCTTTCTATTTACCTTTTCACCAATACAATAAACACCTCTATACTCACCATTTAGAAATAATTCACAGTATTTCATTTCAATACCACTTACAGCCTCAGGTTCTGAATTCAAATAAGATGGCTTGTGAATAAGCTTCCATAGGTCATTATTAGTTTTACTATGAAAACGGAGAGCTTCATTATACATCGCTTGAAGATTCCACCCATCATCAGTATGCATGCCTAAAAGACTTATATCTTTCGATATATCTCCCTTTTCATCATCCCAAAAATTGATTTCAAAAGATTTTTTAGGTAAACTTTGAGAGTATGCTCCCCTATATTGTATTCCAATATTAGAAACAATTGAACCTGTTTTGCTATCAGTGAGTTTAAATTTAGCCAAAACACTAGGACTATCAACTATAAGTTCATTAGTTGTAATAGTTATTAGAGGTAATTCTGTAAAATATAATACATATACTTTACTATCAATCGAATTAATTACATTGTAAGGAATTCCAATTTTTAAAATATCTAAAGGTGATTGAAAAGAAAATTCTAAATCATTATCTAAACTTATAAAAGTTTTTTCACCAGTCCAATTCGAATTTATGAAATCTACACTCAAGTTTGAAACTATTAGAGCTTTTTTAAAATCAATATTGAATTGAGTATTTGGAATTAAAATTTTTTCGTTTGCATGCGTAAAGTAAAAAACATGAAAAAGTAATACTAAAAGTAATTTTTGCTTCATTTGTGGTATTTAAATCGAGGCGCAAAAGTAAACTTTTTATTAATTACTCAAAAAAAGTCTCAACCTCTTTATTTTTTTTATTTATCTCTCATCTACATAAGTCATTTATTAAAATTAAACATTAGATTTTAATAATATTTTTAGCTAAAAAGTAATTATAGATTAGTTTATTTGAGAAAATAATATATAAGATAATTTCTAAACGATTTAAGTCAAAATTAAACTCATTAATATTGTGTAAATAATTTAAAACCTTAAAACCATTTTATTTCTCCTATTCCTTTCGATTTTAGAAAATCGTTTGTTTGGCTAAAATGTTTATTTCCAAACCAAAATCCTCTATTGGCACTCAATGGAGAAGGATGTCCAGATTTTAGAATATGATGTTTTGAAGCATCGATCAAAGCCGCTTTCTTTTGAGCAAAACCTCCCCAAAGTAAGAAAACAACATTTTCTTTTTCAGCGGAAATCTGCTTGATAACAGCATCAGTAAATTTTTCCCAACCTTTTCCTTGATGGCTTCCCGCTTCAGATTGCCTAACCGTTAAAGTTGCATTTAAAAGAAAAACACCTTGATCTGCCCATCGCTCCAAATTTCCAGTTTTTGGAAGCGGCTTCTCCAAATCCGTTTCAATTTCCTTAAAAATATTATGCAAAGAAGGAGGAAAAGGAATTCCGTCATTTACAGAAAAACACAAACCATTCGCCTGATTTGGTCCATGGTATGGATCTTGTCCAATGATCACCACTTTTACTTCATCAAAATGACAATGATCAAAAGCTGAAAAAATCTGATTCCCTTTTGGGTAACAAATTTTAGTTGCATATTCAGATTTTACAAATTCAATTAAATCGTTGAAATATGGTTTTTCAAATTCTTCATTCAAAATAGGTTTCCAAGAAGAATGCATTTTTACGTCCATAATTTTTTTATGCGAATTTCAGAAATTATTATTTAAAATCAAAAAAGCCCAAAGTCTAAAGTTAAAAGTTAAGCAAACTAAAATTCATAACTTATCATTATAATTCACAATTCATAACTCACAATTCATTAATGTTTTCGTACTTTTGCCTTTGCTTTCATAAAGAAATTAAATGATCAGTATTACAGAAAAAACATTACAAGACTTACAATTTCCAACTGTATTAGAAACCATTTCAGATGGTTGCAACACCGATATTGGAAAAGAAAAGGCTTTACAAATAAAACCATTTAGAGATAAAGAAGAATTAATGCAATCTTTGATGCAGACATCTGAGTATGTATCTTCTTTTCAAAATAACAACGCAATTCCAAATCACGGATTTGATGCTATAACGCATGAAATTAAATTTTTGGCAATCGAAGACAGTTTTCTAGAAGTAGGAAGTTTTAGAAAAATCGCTAATCTTTCTGCTACAACAAATGTCTTGCTGAACTTCTTAAAAAAATTCGATGATTATTATCCGAATCTAAATGCAAGAGCTTCTCGTGTAGAATTGACAAAAGACATTATAACTGCAATTGATGCAATCGTAGACAAATACGGAGAAATTAAAGACAACGCATCTCCTGCTCTAGCCGGAATTCGTCAGAATATGAATTTGGTTCGCGGAAAAGTGAATCAAAGTTTCGGTGTGGCTTTAACTCAGTACAATGGCTTGGGATATTTGGACGATATAAAAGAAAGTTTTGTTCAGAACCGTAGAGTTTTAGCGGTCTTAGCAATGTATCGTCGTAAAGTAAAAGGCTCGATTTTAGGAAGTTCTAAAACTGGAAGTATTGCTTACATCGAACCAGAAGCTACTTTAAAATATTCTAGAGAATTGGCAAATTTAGAATATGAAGAGAAAGAAGAAATTACGAGAATTTTAAAAAATTTATCGAATGTAATTCGCCCATTTCTTCCTTTACTAACTGAATATCAAGATTTTTTAAGTGATATTGATGTAGTTGCTGGGAAAGCAAAATATGCAAATCGCATTAACGGAATCTTACCCACAATTACAGAAGAAAGAAGATTATTCTTTAGAGAAGCATATCATCCGATTTTGTATTTGAATAACAAACAAAAACAAGAAGTTACCCACCCGCAGACAATTGAGTTAAAACAAGAAAACAGAATTATTGTTATTTCCGGACCAAATGCTGGAGGAAAAACGATTTCCTTAAAAACGGTTGGATTGCTTCAATTAATGTTACAATCTGGAATTTTGATTCCGGTTCACGAAAGAAGCGAGACTTTTTTGTTTGATAGAATCTTGACAGATATTGGTGATAATCAATCTATTGAAAATCATTTAAGTACTTATAGCTACCGATTAAAAAATATGAATTACTTTTTGAAGAAATGTAATAGCAAAACCATGTTTTTGATTGATGAATTTGGTACAGGTTCTGATCCTGAATTGGGTGGTGCTTTGGCTGAAATTTTCTTAGAAGAATTTTATCATCGTGAAGCTTTCGGAATTATCACAACGCATTATTCTAATTTAAAAATTCTCGCAAACGAATTGCCATACGCAACGAATGCGAATATGATGTTCGACGAAAAGTCATTGGAACCAATGTACAAATTGGCTTTGGGTCAGGCAGGAAGTTCGTTCACTTTTGAAGTGGCTCAAAAAAATGGAATCCCGTTTGGATTGATCAATCGTGCGAAAAAGAAAATCGAAGTTGGAAAAGTTCGTTTTGACAAAACCATCGCAACGTTGCAAAAAGAGAGATCGAAATTGGAAAAAACTTCTTTGAATTTAAAAGAAGAAGAAACCAGAGCGCGTGAAGAAAGTAAAAAGATGGAAAACATCAATACTAAAATTCAGCAGAAATTAGAAAGCTATCAGGAATTATATGATAGCAATCAAAAGATAATTTATATTGGACAAAAAATTGATGATATTGCTGAGAAGTATTTCAACAACAAAAACAAAAAAGAACTTATTGGCGAATTTTTGAAAATTGTTGAAATTGAAAATTCTAAACGTAAAAAAGCCACTCCGAAAGAAGTAAAAGCAAAAGTTGAAAAACAAAAAGAAATTATTGCTGAAGTAGAGGTAAAAGTTGAGGAAATTCGAAAAGAGAAAAAAGAGAAGAAACTTAAACCTGTAGTAGAAAAACCAAAACCAATTTTAAAAGTTGGTGACCGAGTAAGAATGCTTGATGGTAGATCTGTTGGAAGTATCGATTCTATCGAAAAAAACAAAGCCACAGTAAATTATGGGATTTTTACTTCGAAAGTAAGTTTGGATGAATTAGAATTGGTTGAAGCATTGAAAAAATAAGTTTTCAGTCTCAGTCGCAATTTTCAAGTCTTGAAATTGCCTTAAAAAAGCCCTGAATTAAAATAAAGCGATTTAATAAATGAATTTATTTTTTAAGTAAATTATCATTACTTATTTTTAAAAGTTGATTTAAATCAATCTATGAAAGCTGCTTTTGATCGTTAAAATTTATAATTATTGAAAATCAATAGATAAAATTGATTTTATTTAATATAGCTCTGTTAAAGTCTAGAACTTTAATAAAGCTTACCTAAAAACTATAGAATGGAAAGCCTTCCAAAAAATAAAAAAATAGTTCTTTTTGATGGAGTTTGTAATCTCTGCAGTTCTGCTGTACAGTTTATTATCAATCACGACAAAAAAGATGTTTTTAGATTTGTAGCATTACAGTCAGATTTAGGAATTTCTATCTGTAAACATTTAGGTATCAGTTTTTCTAAAATGGATAGTATTATTTTATATGATCCTGGAACAGCATATTTCTACAAATCTTCAGCAATTCTTGAAATCGCTAAAAATTTTGGTGGTATTTGGAAATTAATTCCGATTTTTAGAATTGTACCGATTTTTATAAGCGACAGAATTTATGATTATGTTGCAAAAAACAGATACAATTGGTATGGCAAAAAAGAAAGCTGCATGATTCCTACGCCTGAGTTGAAAGCGAAATTTTTATAAAATCCCAATCTAAAAATTCCAAATTCCAAGTTTCCAAACTTTATGGAGTTTCTTGTAGAAATTCCTCGTTCCTTGGAATAACAAACAAAACGTAAAAAGTACATAAATAAAAAAATCCCAAATTCTCTATAATTGGAATTTGGGATTTTTTATTTTGGAATTAATTAGAAAAATTATCTAATTAATTTTCTGTATTTCAAACGTTTCGGAGTTAAATCACCGCCAAGACGTTTCTTTTTATTTTCTTCATAATCAGAAAAACTTCCTTCGAAGAAATAAACTTCAGAATCTCCTTCGAAAGCTAAAATGTGTGTACAAATTCTATCTAAGAACCATCTGTCGTGAGAAATAATCACAGCACAACCAGCAAAATTCTCTAAACCTTCTTCAAGAGCTCGAAGTGTATTTACGTCAAGGTCGTTAGTAGGCTCATCCAGTAAAAGTACGTTTCCTTCTTCTTTCAAAGTCATTGCCAAGTGCAAACGGTTACGTTCTCCACCCGAAAGCATTGAAACTTTTTTGTTTTGCTCACCACCACCAAAGTTGAAACGTGATAAATAAGCTCTTGAGTTAACTTGCTTTCCACCCATCATAATCAATTCCTGACCGTCTGCAAAGTTTTCCCAAATTGATTTATTCGGATCAATATTAGAGTGCGACTGATCTACGTAAGCGATTTTTACAGTTTCTCCAACTGAAAATTCTCCACTATCAGTAGCTTGTTCGCCCATAATCATTTTGAAAATAGTCGATTTACCAGCACCATTTGGTCCGATAATTCCAACAATACCTGCTTGTGGCAAAGTAAAATTCAAATTATCATATAATAATTTTTCACCAAAAGCTTTCGCAACATTTTTAGCTTCAATAACATTTGTTCCTAAACGTGGACCATTCGGGATATAGATCTCTAGATTTTCATCTAACTGTTTTTGATCTTCATTTAATAATTTATCGTAGTTCTGCAAACGTGCTTTTTGTTTTGTCTGACGACCTTTAGCCCCCTGACGAACCCACTCCAACTCACGTTCTAAAGTTTTTCTACGTTTAGAAGCTACTTTTTCTTCCTGAGCCATACGGTTTGATTTTTGATCTAACCAAGAAGAATAATTTCCTTTCCATGGAATACCTTCTCCTCTATCTAACTCAAGAATCCATCCAGCCACATTATCAAGGAAATATCTATCGTGCGTTACTGCAATAACAGTTCCAGCGTATTGTGCTAAATGTTGCTCTAACCACAGAACTGACTCAGCATCAAGGTGGTTGGTAGGCTCATCTAATAACAATACATCAGGCTGTTGCAATAACAAACGACATAAAGCTACACGACGACGCTCTCCTCCTGAAAGGTTTTTGATAGGTGTATCTCCTTCTGGCGTACGTAACGCATCCATTGCAATTTCTAATTTAGTATCGATTTCCCAAGCTCCAAGTGCATCAATTTTATCTTGTAAAGCCGCTTGACGATCCATTAATTTATCCATTTTATCTGGATCTGAATAGTTTTCTTCAAGACCAAACAAATCATTAATTTGATTGTACTCTTCTAAAACAGCCATAGTTTCAGCTGCACCTTCGCGAACAATTTCTATAACTGTTTTAGAATCATCAAGAATTGGTTCTTGCTCTAAATATCCTACTGTGTAGCCAGGTTGGAAAACTACATCACCTTGATAGTTCTTATCAACTCCTGCAATAATTTTTAAAAGTGAAGATTTTCCAGAACCGTTAAGTCCCAAAATACCAATCTTAGCACCATAAAAGAAACTAAGATAAATATTCTTAAGAACTGGTTTGTCTGCTCCTTGATAGGTTTTACTCAATTTTTGCATTGAGAAAATTACTTTCTTATCGTCTGACATTTTTTATTTTTTATTATAATTATTTATTTCTTTTTAAAATTTTGATTTTAAACTCTACCTTTCAAAGCATTGAATACCCAAGCATTAGCAAAAAAACCAACTCCTACAGCAGCAAATCCCCAGCCTGAAACATCACTGTATCTAAAGATTCCAAGACCTATAAGCAACAATCCCATAAGCACCATTATCAAAGTGGCCCATCCTAAAATGGTATTTTTATTCATTCCCATAATTGTACAATTATTTTAAGTAGTAAAATTTTTAGAAACGCAAATATCGTGAATTTTAATGGCTTAATTAAATATTTTGTAAAGCATTTCTTTTAACAAATCTGACTGAGGCAAAGCGTTGGCCCCCACTCCCTTACTCTTAATATCAATATCGCGCAAAGCACCAACAATCTGACTTACTTTACGCATTGGATAATTTTTAACTGCTAAATCATATTCTTTCAAGAAATATGGATTTACCCCAAGTGCACTGGCAACATTTTTAGCGCTTTTATCTTTTAATCCATGGTATTTTAGAAGCTGTACAAAAAATCCAAATACTAAACCAGTTGTCATAACTAGCGGATATTCTTTAGGATTGTGCGCAAAATTCTCTGCTATTTTATACGCTTTCAACTGATTGCGCTCTCCAATTGCTTTTCGAAGTTCAAATACATTGTAATCTTTACTAAAACCAATATTCTCTTCAATATGCTCGGCAGTAATCATAGTGCCTTTTGGCAAAATAATCTGCAATTTTTCTAACTCATTATTGATTTTACTTAAATCTGTACCTAAAAATTCAACCAACATGGCATTGGCTTTTGGATCAATAGTATATTTTTTACCTGCCAAAACGCGTTTAATCCAATCTCCAACTTGATTTTCGTATAATTTTTTACTTTCGTAAACAATACCTTTTTGTCCTAAAAGCTTCGTAACTTTTTTACGTTTATCTAGTGTTTTATATTTATAGCAAAAAACCAAAACAGTTGTTTGCATCGGATTTTCTACATAAGATTCGATTTTATCAATTGTTCTGGACAAATCTTGCGCTTCTTTTACTATAACAACTTGACGTTCAGCCATCATAGGATAGCGCTTGGCCGTTGAAACAATATCATCAACCGATACATCTCTTCCGTATAAAACTGTCTGATTAAAACCTCTTTCTTCTTCCGCCAAAACATTTCCTTCAATATATTCCGATAACTTATCTATATAATAAGGCTCTTCGCCCATTAAAAAATAAATCGGTTTAATATCTCCAGCTTTTATATCGTTAACAATTTTTATTACTTCGTCCATTCAAATTTGTTTCAAGTTTAAAGTTTCAAGTTTCTTTGAAACAAAAAACTATTTTATATTTTTGCTTTATGCTTAAACTTAATTTCCCTGCTTATACTTTCCGATTCAAAAATAGCGAAAATAAAGTGTCTATTTTTGATGAAATCAGGAAAAAATTTATAATTCTTACGCCAGAAGAATGGGTTCGTCAGCACGTTGTTCATTATCTGATGCACGAGAAAAAATATCCAAAATCACTCATAAACGTAGAGAAAGTTTTAACTGTCAATGGATTAAGAAAACGATACGATGTTGTTGTATTTAACCCCGATGGATCTATACATATATTAGTAGAATGCAAAGCTCCTGAAGTGAAAATTTCTCAAGCAACTTTTGATCAAATTGCACGTTATAATATGACAATGCAGGCACGGTTTTTGAATGTCACGAACGGACTGAACCATTTTTATTGTCAAATGGATTTTGAAAACGAGAAATATGAGTTTTTAAGAAACCTGCCTGATTATAAAGAAAACCACTAAACAAATTAATAACGAAGTACTTTTGGATAAAATAGCAGTTGTCATTTTAAATTGGAACGGAGTAAAATTGCTGGAGCAGTTTTTACCGTCTGTTGTTCGGTTTTCAGAAGGCGCAACAATTTATGTTGCTGACAATCATTCTACAGACAATTCTGTTGCATACGTAGCAGAACATTTCCCGACCATAAAAATTGTAAAAAACTCAGGCAATTATGGCTTTGCAAAAGGTTATAATGATGCTTTACAACATATCGATGCAGAAATTTACGCCTTAGTAAATTCAGACATTGAAGTAACAGAAAATTGGCTCCAACCAATTCTTGATACTTTCGAAAGAGAAAAGCAGACCGCTATCATTCAGCCTAAAATTCTTGATTTTAAAAACAAAGAATATTTCGAATATGCTGGTGCCGCAGGAGGTTTTATTGATAAATTCGGTTTTCCTTTTTGCAGAGGAAGAATATTTGATACAATTGAAAAAGACAATGGACAATACAATGATAATATCGAATTGTTTTGGGCTTCAGGCGCTTGCTTTTTCATCAGAAAAAATGTTTATCATGAGTTAGGAGGTTTTGATGAAAGCTTCTTTGCACATCAAGAAGAAATTGATTTATGCTGGCGGGCATCAAACGAAGGACATGTCATTAAATATAATTATCAGTCTGTAGTTTATCACGTTGGCGGTGCAACATTGCAGCAGGGTAACCCAAAGAAAACGTACTTAAATTTTAGGAATTCATTATTAATGCTGGTAAAAAATCTCCCAAAAAGAGGATTATTCTTTGTGATTTTTTTTCGTATGATTTTGGACGGAATTGCAGGCATCCGTTTTCTTACGCAAGGCAAATTTGGACACACTTTCGCCATTTTAAAGGCGCATTTTTCATTTTATTGTTTATCTTTAAAATATCTAAAAAAACGAAAAGATTTTCAGATACAACAATACTATTCGACGAAAAGCATCGTTTTCCTTTATTATATTAAGAAACGGATCTTTTTTAAAGAAATCTTTAACAGTATTCAAAATATTAAAAACTAAATTTGTAATCAAGTCTAATTAAAATTAAATTTATGAGAAAAATAGTTATCGCACTATCAGTATTAATGGCCCTAACATCTTGTGTTTCTAAAAAGAAATATGCGGAGTTAGAAGCTAAAAACAAAGAGACTCAAGATTTGTTAAACTCATGTACTGTAAAATTAAATACGTGCTTAGAAGAAAAAGCTGGATTAGCTGCAACAGCTGAAAGCTACAAAGAACATAACAAAGATCTAATCAACAGTTCTAAAGATTTAACGATTTTAACAACTAAAGGTGCTGAAAACCTTGAAAAATCTCTTGAAAGTTTAAAAGAAAAAGATTTGAAAATTTCAAGACTTCAAGACGCTTTAACTAAAAAAGACAGTGTTACTTTAGCATTAGTTACAAGCTTGAAAGGTGCAGTTGGAATCAACGATCCGGACATCGAAATCAATGTTGAAAAAGGAGTTGTATTTATCTCTATCGCTGATAAATTATTATTCAAAAGCGGAAGTTATGACGTAAGTGACAAAGCTAAATCTGTTTTAGCTAAAGTTGCAAAAGTTGTAAATGACAAACCAGATTTCGAGTGTATGGTTGAAGGTCATACAGATGATGTTCCATACAAAAGCAACGGAGTTATCTTAGACAACTGGGATTTAAGTGTTAAACGTTCTACTTCAATTGTTCGTGTATTAACAAATGACCTTGGTGTTAATCCAGCTAAATTAATCGCTGCAGGTAGAAGCTCTTATGTGCCATTAGTTGCAAACGATTCTGCTGAAAACAAAGCTCGTAACAGAAGAACTCGTATCGTAGTTATGCCTAAAATCGATCAATTCTATGATATGATTGAAAAAGAAATGAAGAAACAACAAAAATAATTAGAGTTTCACATACTTTATAATACAGAAAAAGCAGGTCATTTGACCTGCTTTTATGTATCCTTAATTTTTTTAATAACCAATTAAATATAAATCAAGAATAGCATTATTTTTAAGTAACTAACTAAATTTTAACTATAATAAAGTTACTTATAATTTTTATGATTTTATACTTTTAAAGTATTTTTTTACAAAATATCAATATCCCCTTTACCTTCTCTGACGATAACAGGCTCATGTTCTGAGAGATCAATAATAGTAGATCCTACATTATCACCGTACCCACCATCAATAACTAAATCTACAAGATGTTGCCATTTTTCAAAAATTAATTCGGGATCTGTAGTATATTCTATCACATCATCTTCATCACGAATAGAAGTTGAAACAACTGGATTTCCTAACTGACGAACAATTTCTAAAATAATATTATTGTCAGGAACACGAATACCAACCGTTGTTTTCTTTTTAAATTCTTTAGGCAAATTATTATTTCCAGGCAAAATAAAAGTATAAGGGCCTGGCAATGCTCTCTTCAAAATTTTAAAAGTTGATGTATTTATCTGCCTAACATAATCTGAAAGATTGCTTAAATCATGGCAAATAAATGAAAAGTTGGCCTTTTCTAATTTTACACCTTTAATTTTTGCAATTTTCTCTAAAGCTCGCGAATTGGTAATATCACAACCTAAACCATAAACAGTATCTGTCGGATAAATTACCAAACCTCCATTCTGAAGCACTTTTACAACTTTTGCAATTGCAGCTTCACTGGGTTTATCTGGGTATATTTTCATAAATTCAGCCATTTGTTTTTTTGTTTCAAGTTAAAATTTGTCTCAGGTTTCAAGTTTAACGTTCCAACAACTTGAAACTTGAAACATGAAACTTGAAACTAAAATTATTATCCTACTACATCTAATTTAGCAAATCTTAACAACAATTTCTTAATTCCGCCAACTTCAAATTTAATTTCTGCTTTTCTGTCTGGCCCAACGCCTTCCAGATTTATCACTTCACCTTTTCCGAAACGTTCATGCATTACAATATTCCCTACTGTCAGTTTGCTATCAAATAAATTTGAATTTCCGTTGCTTGGTGCATTTCCTGAAACGGGTTTTAATTTTCTAATATTTAAATCTGGTTTCGGATTATTATCCGTAATATGTTTTGGCGGAGTTCCTCCTACCGGTTTTGCCAAACGCAATTTTGATTTATCTACATCGCCAAAAATATCACCATCAATTGGAGATTTATAACGATAATTTGTTTCAGCTGGCGTTAAATATTCCAAAAACTGACCATCAATTTCTTCAATAAATCTTGAAGGTTCACTATCTGTTAGTTTTCCCCAACGGTAACGCGACTGAGCATAAGTCAAATATGCCTGATGTTCCGCACGAGTCAATGCTACATAAAACAAACGACGTTCTTCTTCCAATTCACTTCTTGTACTCATACTCATAGCACTCGGAAACAAATCTTCTTCCATTCCCACAACAAATACGTGTGGAAACTCCAGTCCTTTTGCTAAGTGAATCGTCATCAAAGCGACACGATCTTCATCGTTGGTATCTTTATCCAAATCTGTTGCCAAAGCCACATCTTCCATAAATTCAGAAAGTGCACCTCTTGCTCCGTCAATTTCTCTTTGTCCTTCGGTAAAATCTTTAATCCCGTTTAAAAGTTCTTCAATATTCTGAATTTTAGCCATTCCTTCTGGAGTCGCATCTTTCTTCAATTCCTGAACCAAACCTGTTTTCTTCGCAACGTGATCTGTTATATAAAAAGCATCCTGATTCTGATCGATAACCTGAAAACTCTGAATCATTGTTACGAAATCCTTCAACTTGTTTTTCGTTCCTGCATTCAGCTTCAAATCAATCTTATCGATATTTACCATTACTTCCCAAATCGAACGTTTGTAATGATTGGCAGCAATAGTAAGTTTCTCAACCGTTGTATCTCCAATTCCACGTGCTGGATAATTAATCACGCGAATCAAAGCTTCTTCATCTTTCGGATTCAGAACCAAACGTAAGTAACACAAAACGTCCTTAATCTCTTTACGCTGATAGAAAGACAAACCTCCATAAATTCGATACGGAATATCGCGTTTTCTTAAAGCATCCTCCATTGCACGCGATTGTGCGTTTGTACGATACAAAATGGCAAAAGCACCATTATGCAACTGATTCTGCATTTTCTGCTCAAAAATCGTACTTGCAACAAAACGGCCTTCTTCAGCATCTGTCAAACTTCTGTGAACCTTAATCTTAGGACCAAATTCATTTGCTGTCCAAACTACTTTATCCAATTTGGTTTTATTGTGTTCCATCACGGTATTTGCCGCTTCTACAATATTTCTTGTCGAACGATAATTTTGCTCTAAACGGAACATAATCACACCTTCGTAATCCTTTTGAAAATTCAGAATGTTATTAATGTTCGCTCCTCGGAAAGCATAAATACTTTGTGCGTCATCTCCAACCACACAAATATTCTGAAATCTATCCGATAAAGCTCTAACAATCAAATACTGAGAGTGATTCGTATCTTGGTACTCATCAACCAAAATATAACGGAAACGATCTTGATACTTAGCCAAAACCTCAGGAAAACGATTCAGTAATTCATTGGTTTTCAACAACAAATCATCAAAATCCATCGCTCCTGCCTTAAAACAGCGCTCCACGTACTGCTGATAAATCTCTCCTAATCTCGGTCTTTTTGCCATGGCATCTGCCTCAACCAATTCCGGATTATTAAAATAAGCTTTAACCGTGATCAAACTATTCTTATAATTAGATATACGTCCTAAAACTTGTTTTGGTTTGTAAATATCGCGATCCAGCTGCATCTCTTTTATAATCGAAGAAATCAATCTAGCCGAGTCCTGAGAATCGTAAATAGTAAAATTGGAAGGATATCCCAAATGATCTGATTCTGCACGCAGAATACGAGCAAAAATAGAGTGGAAAGTTCCCATCCAAAGGTTTTTTGCCTCACTCGCACCCACAATATCCGAAATCCTGTGTTTCATCTCGCGAGCTGCTTTATTGGTAAAAGTCAGCGATAAAATATTGAAGGCATCAACACCTTGAGCCATCAAATACGCAATTCTAATTGTTAAAACACGTGTTTTTCCCGAACCTGCACCAGCAATAATTATCATCGGCCCGTCTTTCTTTAGAACAGGCGCCCTCTGCGCTTCGTTAAGCTGGTCAATATATTTCTGCATATAAATTTCTCCTTTTATGCAAAAATAAGAATTAAAGATTTAATAAGCTACTAAGTTTCTAAGGTTCTAAGAGGCTAAGTTTTTTCTTTTTTTGAAGCCAAACATCAGGCATTTTATTAAACATGGTTTCCCGCTTTCGGCTATATCTCTCCGCTACGCTGCGAGGATACCGCCTCAATCGGGGCTAGAAACAAACAGTTTTTTTAAAAAGATTCTAAGATACTAAGTTACTGAGGTTCTAAGTTTTCTTTTCTTAAAAAAACATAATGCTTAGAATCTTAGCAACTCAGCATCTTATTTAAAAAACACATCGTATGCAAATCGTATTAAAGTTCCGATTACAACGATTAAAAAGAAAATTCGAATGAATCCGTTTCCTTTATTGATGGCAAGTTTTGCTCCAAGCCAACCTCCAAGTCCATTGCTGATTGCCATCGGAATTGCGATTGTCCAAATGATTTTTCCTTTAATCATAAAAAGACAAATCGAGCCGAAATTGGTCGCCAGATTTACCATTTTAGCATTCGCAGAAGCGTGAAGAAAATCGAAACCTAAAAGTGCAATAAAAGCCACAACGAAAAAACTTCCTGTTCCTGGCCCTATAAATCCGTCATAAAATCCAACAATTATACTGATAACAACAGCATAAAGTATTTGAGTCCTAGCCGAATGATCTTTTGCCACATGCTGTCCGAAATTTTTCTTGGCATAAGTGTATACAAATAGCAAAGATAAAACCACCAATAAAAGCGGTTTCATAAAATCATTGCTGACCATTGTCAAAATTGCAGACCCCAAAAATGCTGACGGAACTGCCAGACACATCATGATAATCAAGAGTTTCCACTGAATAACCACTTTCTTTAGATATTGAAAAGCGGCAAAAGCAGTTCCGCTAAAAGCTGGAATTTTCAAAGTTCCAACAACAGTCGAAACGGGAAGATTTGGCAATAAAATTAATCCCATCGGAGTTTGGATTAATCCGCCGCCACCAACAATTGCATCAATAAATCCTGCAGCAAATGCTGCCAAACAAAGAAAAACTATTATATATGAATCCATTAAAAATATATTTTGACCTCAGTAAAAAACAAGTTGCAAAAGTACATCTTCCTTTTTGTTTATTCCCATAAATTTAAAGTTGATTTCTCATCAAAAAGTATATTTTTGTAAAAAATTAACCCAATGGATTTTACAAGAATTATAGAATTAGCCAGTTATACTTTACCTGCAATTGTAACTGGATTTGTTGCTTACAGTTTTTTTGAACTGCATATTAAAAATAACGATAAAAAGCGTGCCTTTTTATTAAACAAACAGGCACACAAAGAGTCTCTTCCGGTGCGTTTACAGGCATACGAGCGTATGACTTTATTTTTGGAGCGTATTAATTTGACAAAATTATTAATTCGAGTTTCTCCTATTTCTCAAAATAAACACGATTACGAAAATTATTTAATAGAACAAATCGAACATGAATTCGAGCACAATTTAACGCAGCAGATTTATATGTCTGAAGAATGTTGGACTATTATTACAACAGCAAAAAACGCAACAATCCAAATGATTCGTAAGGCTGCAATGAGCGGAAAAGTTGATAACGCTGATAAACTTCGCGAAATAATCTTGAATGATTTATTAGAAAAGCAATCTCCAAGCAATGCTGCTTTAAGTTTTATGAAATCTGAAGTTGCTGAAATGTGGTATTAAAAAATAGATAAGGCAAGATTTATTCTGTAAATCTTGCTTTTTTATAACCACCAATTTAATTTTGGTTTAATCGCCCATCCATTCTTTTTATATTTTTGGAAAACCATTAATTCCGCAGTTCCAATATCAAAATCGCAATTTACATTTGGAACTCTGTAATCTCCCCAATTACAAATCTTCTCCTTACCTGAATTATTTGATTTCCAAATACCTGTAAAAGCATTATTAAAATATCCATCAGAATCACTTTCGATGTCATTATATTGCATCAAATCGCCTTTATCCAAATACCATAAAGATTGTAATCGACCAGAAAATTTACCAGAGCCATTTTGTTTAATATCTTCATCGAATACGTAAGCAGCAGTTAGCAAACCTTGCTTTTTTATCCCTTTATTTTTGTACTCATCATCAACACCAAACTTCTGCTGTTTGACTTCATTAATTGCTAAAATTATTATTTTACCTCTAAAATCACAAACATTAGATTTCACTTTTGATTTACCTGAAACAAAATATTCATTTGTCTTGTTTTTATTTCTTTTTATTGAAGTGAATTTAATCTGTATTCTTTCATAGTTATCTCCAATAACTCCATAAACTAAATCATTATCTGTCGCATTCCAGACATTTGAAAAATCATACTTTAAGTATTTATTTATTTCATTTTTCTGAAAGATTTGCTCAGTAGGTAAAACTTCAACTCTACATAATTTTTTCTGACTAAAAAGATTCAGACTAATAAAAATAAAAATATATAAAAAAGCATTTTTCATTCTTACATCTTTCTGTTATCACTCATAACCTCAGACTTATTCTGAGCGTATTCATAACCTTGCTCCCACCATTCTTTCATTACATCTTTATTGAAAATCAACGCATTGTCTGTTAATTTTATCGGAGTGTAATATAAGTTAAGTTTCACATCTTTAGTATTTGCCATAAGTTTTCCTATAGCAATATCGTGTTTTTCAACTTGATCTAAAGCAATTCGAAACAAATCGATCATTAGCGAAAACGGATTTTTTCCAATTACCGTCTTTGTTGTATTAACTTCTGTTTCAAGAACAATTACATCTATTTCTGTAGCACCGCGATTTATGGCTTCGCGAATCGGAACTAAACTTGAAAATCCTCCATCACCATATTCAAAGTTGTTCTTTTCAACCAAACTCATAAAAGGAACATAATTACTCGATATCCAAGACCATTCGCAAAACTCTTCATAAGTACAATCCTTAGCCGATTTATACTCAGATTCGTTTGTTGTAAAATTCGTTACCGTTACAATTACATCTGTTTTTAGTTTCTTCAATTTATTAAAATCAGAAAGCGAAAAGTTATTCTGAATATATTTTTTCAAACCTTTACTTTCTCCAAAAGTTCGTTTCCCTTTAAAAAACTGACGTATTACGTTGAAGTGATTTATAGTTACGATATCTACTCCGTCTTTAACTTTCACCACAAACGGACAAATATTGAAGATGCTCGACATGGTTACATTGGTGTATACAGAGTGTATTTTTTTGATATGACCAAGAGCTAAATGCGGAATCAGTAAACTTCCTGTTGATGTTCCTAAAAATAAATCGTATTCGTGTCTTTTTTCTTCTATCAAATACTGGGCAACACCGCCGGCAAATGCGCCTTTACTGCCGCCTCCTGAAATAACCAATGCTCTCATAAATTGTAATGTAGGTTTTGTTTTTTGGGATATTTTTTGAGACTTGATAGAGAAAAGATGCAAGAAGAAAGACTTTTTTACCTTTTTCTAGAAATCTTGCGTCTTGCTTCTTTCTTCTACTCAACTCCAATTTACTCTTTCAACAAACGATTCAATTGGAACTGTTCATCGGGGGTCAAATTAGGTAAAATTCTATTAAATGAAGCACGCATTTCAGAATTTTTTAGCAGAAGCCTAATAGTGTCTCTTCCAAATTTCGAAAACTGCCACATATGATGTGTTGTAGCACCAACTAAGTTACTCAAAACCTGATCGTTAATAATTTTAAAAGCAATTAACTTTTCTAATGCATTTTGTCGTGTTGTAGCTTCATATTTTGTAGACGAAAATGCAATCAGCTCATTTATCAAAGAATCTTGCTCATTGCTATAGTTTGGCGTAGATAAAGCAAGAGAAAGCCATAAAGTTCTAAGATTATAATCGTTGAAACCAATCCAGTTTTTAGATTTATCCAAATATTCTGTTCTATGATTTGGGAAATTTCGCCACAGCCAATAAAGTGCAATTTCTTGTGTCTGATACGATTTATCATCCAAAAGGGTTTCGTAATTTGTTCTAAAATCTTCAGGAATTTGCGTCAAAGATCCCGCCAAATTCTGACGCACTTTTATATTATTGGTTTGCATTGCCAAAAGTAAAAGAGACTTTTTATCTTCGTATTTTTCATTTTCTAATTGATCAACAACAGCTTCTTTTACAGATTGATACACGTCAGATTCTAAAGTATTTTTTAAAATATCTGCTTTATCTTTCAAAGGTATTTTTTTCAATTTATCAATTTCTAATCGCTTTTGAATGGTTTTGTTTTTACTCAACAATTCATTTGCAGTTGGCGTATCAAAAACAGTAGATTCCAGCCAGGTTTTCTGAAATTTATCCAAATCAAAATCAGAAACTTTTTTAATTTCATCGAAGAAATTCTGAGTGTTTACAGTTTGATAAGCATATTTATTCAAATAACTTTTAATTGCTTTTTTGAAGGCTTTATCTCCAATAGATTCATGTAAAACGAATAATGTCCAAGCTCCTTTTTCATAAAAAGTCAAAGAACTTGCTTTCGCATTTAAAACCGGAATAGCATCGGTTCGAGAAGCAAATTTGATTTGTTGCGCTGTGTCGTATAATTTTGAGTAAAAATAATCTTCGCCATAAATATCTTTTTCAGCAAGCAAAGCAAAGTAAGTAGCAAAACCTTCCTGAAGCCAATGATGCGTACTGCTCTCAGCTGTAATTAAATCTCCAAACCAATGGTGTGCCAATTCGTGCGCGTCAACATTAGTATAATTTCGATCGCAAAAACCTATTGAATCTACTACATAACGCGTTGCAAAAAGTGTCGAAGTCGTATTTTCCATTCCTGCATACAAAAAGTCTCTAACGGGAATTTGTCTGTTAATTTTCCAAGGATATTTTACTCCAATTTCTTTTTCAAGAAAATCAAAAATACGCTTTGAATAGCGGTAAGTTGGCTCAAAACGATCTGCATCTTTTGGTTCATAGTAATATTCTAAAGGAATTCGGCTTTTAGATTTAAATTCTTTTTTATCATATTTTCCAATCGCCAACATTAATAAATACGAACTCATTGGTTTTTCCATCTCATATTGCCAATGATTTAAATTTCCGTTGGCTGTTTTTTCATTTAAAACTCCATTCGAAACTACCTGATAATCTTTATCGTAAGTAATGCCTAAATTAAAAATCAATTTTTCATTTACATCATCAAAACTAGGAAACCAATTGCTGGTATATCTGCCCTGCCCCTGCGTCCAGATTTGTACTTCTTCATTCTCCATGTCAACAAAATACAAGGCTTGCTTTGGTTTTGCAGTGTAACTAAAACTCAAATGATTTTGTCCTATTTTAAAAGGGAAAACCAATTTTAATTCTTTGCTAGTATTGATGAACATGATTTCGTTTTCATCGATTTTCACCTTTGAAAATTCCATATTTTTAGCGTCAAGCAAAATAGTATCAGTATCTTGTAAAACCTCAAATTGAAAATCGACAGTTCCAGAAATCATTTTATCTTTCGAATTTAATGACAATTGTCCAGAAACAGATTTGAAATCGACGTATTTAGTTTGCTGTGCAAATAGAAAACTGGTGAAGAATAGAAAGATGTATTTCATTGAAACGAATTTGAAAGGCGAAATTCCAAAGTTACAAAGGTTTCCTTTACAAATAGAATGAAATTTGTAAGTTTACAATATAAAACTGCCAAATCGTGTCTACACCTCAAAAAGCCTTATTTAACTGGAGCAGCGGAAAAGATTCTGCTCTTGCTTTATATAAAACGCTACAAAATAAAGATTACCAAATTGAATGTTTACTGACGAGTGTGAACCAGCAATATCAGCGTATTTCAATGCACGGAATTAGAGTTGAGCTATTACAGGAACAAGCCAAAAACATCGGAATTCCGTTAAAAATTCTTGAAGTTCCAGAAATGCCAACGATGGAGGTGTATGAAAAAGTAATGACCGAAACTCTATCGGAACTAAAACAAAACGGAATAACACATTCTATTTTTGGAGATATATTTCTAGAAGATTTACGTCAGTATCGCGAAAATCAATTGGCTAAAATTGGGTTTAGTGGCGTTTTTCCGATTTGGAAAATTCCAACTCACGATTTAATTCAAGAATTTATTTCGTTAGGTTTTAAAACAATTGTGGTTTGTGTAAATGAAAAATATTTAGATAAAAGTTTTGTTGGAAGAGTTATCGATCAAGATTTTATAAATCATTTACCAGAAAACGTAGATGTTTGTGGTGAAAATGGTGAATTTCATACTTTTACTTTCGATGGACCAATATTCTCAAAACCAATTGATTTTGAAATTGGCGAAATTGTTTACCGAAAATATGAAAAACCAGAAAAGAAAGATTCAACCAACACAGCCTGCGATACAAATGATGAAACCGCTTTTGATTTTGGATTTTGGTATTGTGATTTAATTAAAAAATAAATGAAGTTTTTTTATAAATTTATTGTTCTGATTTTCATTTCTTTCGCTTTGCAAAGTTGTTTGGTTAGTCGTTGTAAAAGACCTCAAATTGCTGGCTATATTTACGATTCAGAAACGAAACAGCCAATTGAAAACTGCAACGTTGGTGAGACTTTAAGTCAGTCAAGTGGTTACTTTTCTTTGAACGAAAAAAGATATCGCCAATTTACTTTTTTCGGTTTTGAAGCGCCTATTTTAGCCGTAAATGAAACAATTAAAAAAAAAGGTTATGAATCTCAAAATATTCAATTTATACAGCCTCATGGCGGCGGTCTGAAAAAAGGAGCTTTTCATAATGCAGACACAATTTACATCAAGAAAAATATTTTAAAAACAAATTGATATGGATTTAAAAGAAAAAGATGAAGTAAAAAAAGTAGTATTCTTTTTGAAAGAAATTGGCATTGAAATTATTGAAAAAGAACTCAAAGAAACCTTTTTACCAGGCTTAGAATTAGGGCCTGATTGCATTTATATTGATTATGAGAATTGCTTTATCCTGGTGATATTTTACATGAAGCTGGACATCTTGCTGTAACAATTCCTTCTGAAAGAAAATTGGTTGGTTCGACACAAATTTCTAAAGATTGGCCAACTCAAGGAGACGAAATTGCAGCTATTTTATGGTCATACGCCGCGCTTCATCATTTACATTTTCCTGCTGAGTTTGTATTTCACCCAAATGGATATAAAGGTAATTCTGATTGGTTTATTTCGAATTTTGAATCTGCAAATTATATGGGATTACCTCTTCTGGAGTGGATGGGATTGTGTCTTGGAAATGAAAAAGCCGAAAAAGAAAATAAATCTCCTTTTCCGGCTATGCAGAAATGGCTTCGTGAATAATCTTAAGTAGATTCGTCAAGCCAAGTTTTTAGAAACCACTTATTATCTTTTAATTCAAAGACATAATCAATATAAATTCCACTATCAAGTCCTCTTTCTTGAAGCGTGACTTTATTTTTCTTTACAACTAATGTGCGCTTCAAATATTTCTCATCAGACTTTTTGTTCAAATTAAGAAGTTTATACTTTTCTTTTGTCATGGTATAATCCGTTAATTCTAAATCATCATTGTTCATTCTGTATTTTAAAGGAAAAATAACTCTGGCGACTTGAAATTTCTGATCTTCATTGAATTTCTTAAAAAAGACATTAAAATCTTCTGGAGCTTGCTTTGTATTCTGAGCGTAAACTGTAGAGCTTAAACTCATTACAAAAACAAAAACTATAAAAAAATACTTTTTCATTATTCTTCATACATTTTAAGCAAGTTCGTTACCGTGTTCCAGTTTCGAATTGTTGCGGTTACATTTAATTTTTTTTCGATATATTTTTGATCAAATCGTGTTTTTCCAGCGCCAACGGCATATTTAATGAAAATTCTGTTTTCATCAATACTAGCTTCATCAGGTTTAAACTGAGAAATTTTCAAATCATTGATGTTTTCCTTTTTTAAAACCGTTGAAACGAAAGCAACATAAAGCTTTTTCGTATCAATATCTTTCTCCTTAAAAAACTGATTATTAGCAAAACAAGATTGCAGATTTTCTTTGGTAATCATTACGACAGGAACTTCATGACCGAAAACTTTAAAAATTTCCTGTTTGATCATAAAACCAACTTTTGAAGCTTCTTCTTCACTATCTACAAAGACATTTCCAGATTGCAAATACGTTCGAACATTCTGAAAACCAAGATTCTCAAGCATTGCTTTCAAAGCTTCCATTTTCATCATATTATGCCCAGAAACGTTGATTCCGCGTAAAAGCGCTAAATGTGTTTTCATTATTTTTTAATTTAAATTCAAAGATAAAAAAAACTATTCATCATCTTCTTCGCTAATTTCAATATCAAACTTTACTAAGAAATCATTGAACTTTTGCTTATATTTTTTTTGGGCTTGGGCCACAATTTCGTCTGCTTCTTCGTTAGATTCTATTGCATCGAGATTAAATTCTTCCTTAACCCAATCATGAAACTCTTGCAAGTTTTCACTTTCTTCGTAATATTCCTCGTCTTTATAGAAATAAGCTTTATCAAAATCGACTGATATTTCTGTGTTTAAAGTTAGAAGCTGAATCAATTTTTGAGTGTTTTCTGCCACAATATGAATTCCGCCTTCGTCGCCAAAAACTACAATTGGACAATTATTTAAATTCTCATCAATAAGCCAATAAGCATACGAACTTCCTGAGCCGTTCGCACCTGCAAATTCGATAAAACTGTTATAAAATTCTTCTTCCTCAGACCATGTTTTTATTCCCGTTTTATCATCTGTAATCGTAAGTCCAAAACATTCAGAATAAGATTCCGCGCCATATTCCTGCTCAAATTCATGTAATTTCACTAAATCCGCTGGCACTTTATAATCACCAAATTGAACTGCAAATTCTTCTAATGAAAAACTGCTGTCATAATCAGAATATTCTCTTTCATCGTCATCATCATTTTCTTCTTTTTCAACAACTTCAGCAGTCAACATTTCGAAAGTTTCTATCGCAGCCTTTTTTACACAGAAAAGCTCAATTCCTGGAGCATTTTCATCATTCATCCATTGATATTTTGGATCTCCGTCTTCATTCAAATATTCTAAAATAAGCAGAATATCTTCATCTTCATGACACCATAAAGCGCGCATTCTAATGCTAAAACCATTCGAAATTTCCTGAGAAATTTGGCTGTATTTCTTTCCTTCATAATCAAAAGGAATAAACAAATAAGTTGTTCCTGAAATGTGTCTAACGATTTTTTCGTTCTCTTTTAATTCCTCATTTTCAGAGAGAACTTCAACCATATTGATAAACTGATTACGAAAATCGGCATAAGAATATTTCTCTTTTTTATCGTAATCTAAAATTGAAAGTCCTTCTTTAAAAACATCTAAATAATTGTTGCCTAATATTTCACTTCCATAACTTGAAAATTCTATAAAAGCATCATCTACAATATCAGAAAGTTTATGCGTTGAAGGCAAATAATTTTCTACGGTTATAACAGATCCGTCAGTATCTTGAACATTGCTGCAAATTAAAATATCGGGTCTGCCGGCACTTATAATTGCCTGAATATCTGTAAAACGTTCAAAATGAAACAACATATCATCCGTATAAATCAGCCATGCAACAAGATCGCCTTTGACAAAAAGTTCGCCGTGATTGTATTCTCCGACTAATGAATCGCACTGCAAACCTCCGCCCAAATAATGAACGCTTCCGAACAAATTAATATTGACTGTCGTAGTTTTTCCTAAAACAATTAAAGCAGGAGAATTATCAGTATCATAAGAACTGATAAGCTTTGTAACCGTTAGATTTCCTTTAAAAATAAATCCTAAAATAAAAACATCTGGATGTTCTTCTGTACTGAAATCCATTTCGAATAGATCCATTTCTACATCATCTTCAGCTAATAGAAATATCGGGTTTTCTTCGTAATCAGGAAAACGCCAAGTGTCTTCAAAAACATTATAAATTTTATTATTGTTGAAATCGGTAAGATCTCCAATAATAGTGTGCGCATCATGTCGGTTAATTACTTTGAATGTAATGCCAGAAAACACCATAGTTTCAAAAGGAACTTTTTCTTCTTTAATCATAATTTGAGGCTTATAATTTAAACAAATCTAGCAATTATCTTTTTTTATTAAAATTTTACTCAAGATAAAAACAAAAAAACTCCGCTAGTTTCCCAACGGAGTTTTACAAATTTTACATATTACAAGTTTAGTCTGCTTTCTTATAGACGAAACCAGCATCGCATGCACGAGCATCATCTGCCAAATATCCTAAGTTGTCCAGAGTAAAGCTTTCTATCAAACCTCCTGTACAATTGGAAATGAATGAATTATCCTTTTTCTCTTTATAAGTTAATACAAAACATGTCTTATTTTCTATGGCTATAATCTCAAAAGTTCCTGTCATGGTTACATTGATATTTTCATACTTTCTAGTTTTTGAAAATGTATTATCTTTATTAAATACATAAGAATATTGATTTGAAGAGGGATCATTTGCAAACTTTGGTTCAGCATACTGCACCCATGTTCCGTAATAATCTGTGACAACATAACTTTCCTTATCATCATCGTCAGAACAAGAAACAAGAGAAACAAGCATTACAATTAAAAGTCCAATTTTTTTCATTTTTAAAGTTTTTGATGGTTAACTATTAATAAGACTTTCCTTGTTTAAAATAGTTGCGTCTTTCTTTTGCAACTTAACGATAACTTAATATTCAAAGACTTGAAAACGACAATTCATTTTCAAAATTCCTAATTAAAATCTATCTTCGCTTTTCTAAAGAAAAAAGAAGAAAGAAGAAAGATAACGAGATTGTAATTGATCTTTTTTCTTGCTTCTTTCTTCTCAAAAAATCTAAATCTTCGAATGTCTAATAATCTTCTAGAAACCCCAATTGAATACTTAAAAGGCGTTGGTCCGAGTCGCGGCCAGTTGCTTCGTAAGGAATTGGGCATTCACAAATATGGAGATTTAGTCAATCTTTTTCCAAATCGATATATTGACAGAACGCGTTATTACAAGATTAACGAATTGCAGAATACAGGTTCTGAAGTTCAAATTATTGGAAAAATAATTCACATTAAAACGGTTGAATTTGCCAAAAACAAAAAGCGTCTTGTAGCAAGTTTTGTTGACGATACAGGGCAAATCGATTTAAACTGGTTTCAAGGTCACAAATGGATTCGCGAAAGTTTGAAATTGAATGAAACTATAGTGATTTTTGGAAAATGTTCTCTTTATGGAAGCCAATTTAGCATGGCGCATCCCGAAATTGAATTGTTAAGCGAGCACGAAAAAAGTTTGCGTTCGGCGATGCAACCTGTTTATCCTTCGACGGAAGCTTTATCCAATAAAGGAATTTCGAACCGAACGATTAATAAATTGATGGAACAGCTTTTTCTGGAAACACAAGCATTGTTTACAGAAACATTTCCTCCTTTTTTAATTGAAGAATTAAAACTGATTCCGAAAAGAGCAGCATTATTTAATATTCATTTTCCGAAAAGTGCTGAGATTTTAGCGAAAGCGCAATTTAGACTGAAATTTGAAGAGTTGTTCTTTATTCAGTTGCAATTAATTACAAAGAATCTCATTCGAAAACATAAAATAAAAGGACATCCATTTGATAAAGTGGGCGAACTTTTTAATGAATTTTATAAAAATCATCTTCCTTTTGATTTAACGAATGCTCAGAAAAGAGTAATCAAAGAAATCAGAACAGATATGGGGAGCAACGCTCAAATGAATCGTTTGCTTCAAGGTGATGTGGGTTCTGGAAAAACGATTGTTGCTTTTATGAGCATGCTTTTGGCAATTGACAATGGTTTTCAGGCTTGTTTGATGGCGCCAACGGAAATCTTGGCCAATCAGCATTTTCTTGGTTTATCGGAATTTGCTAAAACGCTTAATATCAACATTCGAATTTTAACGGGTTCTACTAAAACTTCTGAAAGAAAAATTATTCATAAAGAATTAGTTAGCGGTGAACTTAAAATCCTGATTGGAACTCATGCTTTGTTGGAAGACAAGGTGCAATTTCAGAATTTAGGTTTGGCTGTAATTGATGAGCAGCATCGTTTTGGTGTGGAGCAAAGATCTAAATTATGGAAGAAAAATAAAATTCCGCCACACGTTTTGGTCATGACCGCTACTCCTATTCCAAGAACTTTGGCTATGAGTTTGTATGGCGATTTGGATATTTCTGTTATTGACGAATTGCCTCCTGGAAGAAAACCAATTCAGACTGTACATCGCTACGATTCCAATCGTTTGAAAGTGTGGAAGTTTCTTCGTGATGAAATTGCAAAAGGAAGACAAATTTATATTGTGTATCCGCTAATTCAGGAATCTGAAAAAATGGATTATAAGGATTTAATGGATGGTTACGAAAGTATTTCTCGTGATTTTCCTCTTCCGCAATATTCTATTTCTATTCTTCACGGGAAAATGAAACCAGCTGATAAAGATTCTGAAATGAAACGTTTCTCAGAAGGAAAAACCGATATTATGGTGGCTACAACCGTGATTGAAGTTGGAGTAAACGTTCCAAATGCCAGTGTAATGATTATAGAAAGCGCTGAAAGATTTGGGCTTTCGCAATTGCATCAGCTGCGCGGACGTGTTGGTCGTGGTGCCGAACAGAGTTATTGCATCTTAATGACAGGACATAAATTAAGTTCTGACAGTAAAACCAGAATGGAAACGATGGTTCAAACCAATGACGGTTTTGAAATTGCCGAAGTAGATTTAAAACTTCGCGGTCCCGGTGATTTAATGGGAACGCAGCAAAGTGGTGTTTTGAATCTGCAGATTGCTGATATCGTAAAAGATCGAGATATTCTCTCTTTGGCTCGAAATTATGCCATGAAAATCTTAAAAGAGGATTCTGCACTTCAAAAACCTGAAAATGCTATTCTTAGAGCGATTTTCATCGAAATGACTAAGAAGAAAAATATTTGGAATTATATTAGTTAAGGTTCTGAGATGCTAAGATTCTGAGATGCTAAGTTTTTTTTTTAGATTCAGAGGTTATTAGTGAGCCTTGAAACTTGAAACTTGAAACAAAAAAACATATACTCCATTGCATTCTATTGTATTCATTTGATTTAGTTTGATGGGGGATCAAATTTAAGTTGAATGTTGTATTAGACACAATGAAGTATATTGTTAGTTATTATTTTTTAGGCTCATTTTTCTTTTCAAAAAGTCCGCTAAACAAGCCTTTGCTTACTTTGTTTTTATCGTCTTTTCCAGTTGCAATCATATAATCGATATATTCCATGTACGTTTTTTTTCTTTCTTCTAGAAAACCTACTAGATATTCTTCAGAAGCGTGCATGCCGCTAGTTTCTTCAATTTGCAGAAGCTTCTTGTACAAAGGCTCAATAAACTTGACGATAATTTCGTTTGGAACCGATTTTCGGGTGCAAAAGAAACCTACAATCTCACCATCTGTATCTGCAACGATTTTAAAATCGGTTACAACCCAGTAATAACGACCCGTTTTTGCCATGTTTTTTATGATAACATGAATGTTTTCGCTGGATTTTATACTGTCCCATAAGAATTTAAAAATCACTTTTGGCATGTCTGGATGTCGAACTAAATTATGAGGCTGACCGACAAGCTCAAATTCATCATAACCAGAAACATCTATAAAGTCTTCGTTCGCATATAAAATGGTTCCTTTTTTATCAGTTTTACTAAGCAATATTTTATTCTTATTCCAGTCTACTTCTCTGTCAGAAGGTGTTGGACGGTGCAATTTCGCATCCATAAATTTTACATTTAAATTAATTTAAAAAAATTAATATTTTTTGGAAGTTGGCTCCGATTACTCGGAAAACAAAATTTAATTTCTGCTATTTGTCGATTTTACATGAATATCATTAACTAAATCGTCAATTTTCTTAGCGCTTTCTCTCATCATTTCAAGATAAGTAAGCAATTTATCGTTATCTGTATGCCCTTTTGAAACATCAATAAGTTTTAAAACCGAATTTACTGGCAATTTTAAATCTAAAGTTGTTCTATGAATGAAATCATTGTAATCTTTTGTAGCCGACATTGAACTGTATTTTGCCGAAGCCAATTTCATGTTTTCTAATTCATATTCGTCTGAAATTTTTGAAATGTGGTTTTCGCTATGTTCTTTAAAATAGTACGCCCAATAGCCATTCATTAAAAATACTACTGCAGCCAAAACGGTATGGATAATTAGCGTTTCCAAATCAAAATTTACCTGCGAGAAATAAACCTGAAGTCCGTTGGCATCATTGTAAATGAAATTTTGAAGATAAGCCAAACCAGCGTGATGAAGCACAACCAATAAAGTTAGCGGAATTTGAAGCTTCCAATTCTGATAAATAATCAAAATCGTACTGGCAATGAATACCGTAAAATGCATTTCAAACATTCCATGCATTTGATAAATGTACTGCGCCATGAAAATAGCCAGAACAACTGATAAAACGTATTGGTAAAATTTAGAGTTTTTCATGAAAAATTTAGCCGAATAATAAGCCAAAAGATTCAATGTCCCGACACCAACACCAATTTCGAAAGTATCATATTTAAAAGAAAGACCGATACCAAGCAGAAAATATACTGCAAGTACATAATTAATAATAGTATCTGATTTTTGTGTCATTGTAGACATAAAATTGTGCAGATAATCTTGTTCGTTTAAGCTAGCTTTTGCTTTCATAGGTTTTTAGATTTAGGTTTTTGGAAATAGTTATTTAGTACATTTTGGTAATGAACATCCGTAGGCTTTAAGGGCTAAAGCGTTGTAAGCAGGGTTTTCTTTTTGACTAAGAAGAGAATCAATCGCCATTTGAGCATAATTGCTTTCGGCATCTGTGCAATATCTGGTTTTATTGTAATTGCCTCTGTAATACAAATTATGCGACTGATCTAACAGAACTGCCTGAGGAGTTGAGAAAACACCACATTTTTTAGCAATTGCTTCGTCAAAATAAACAGGGATTTTGGCATCAAACTTTTGCTGAATTTCATCAATAGTAAAATTTTTCTGTTTGTTTAAAACGACAATTTTAAAATTAATCTGGTCTCCATATTTTTTAATCAAACCGCTAACATGAGGCACGTTGAATCGAGAACAAGGACATTCGGGATTAAAAAAATGAACAAAAATAGGTTTGTTGTCAAATGCGCAGCACGGACCAAGTTCAATCTTGGATCCCATTGCAATCGCGTGGTAATTCTTTGGAATTGGAGTTGGAAGACTGTATTTAAATTCATTCTGCCAAAATAAATAACCAATTGCAACAAGTAAAAATGTGAACCATAAAGTTAGAAGTATTTTTTTCTTCATAAATCATTTTTTAATATTATTTAGATACAAAAAGAATAAACATTTGTTAATACTATTTCTCACTCACTTTAGTAGAAACTCAAAAAAAATAACTTCTATTTACATATTTTAACATTAAAACCAAACAATTCTTATAGCTTTCAGTTAAAATCTCATAATTTTGTTTAACATACCAATGTTACAAATAAAATCGATAAAGTGCAAAAAAAATCAGACAAATTGAAAAAAAATTCTCTTATACTAGAAACAACGCGCGTTTATAAAAGTCTCAGGATACACTTTTTAAATTAACTCTATTTATTTTCTTTTAAAAAATTTAATCTTCAATTAAACCTTTTTGCACGGTTTTAGTCTAAATGCAAACCATTGTCATACAAATGTTAAATAAACGCTAACAGCTTTCGATTTCGCAACAAAAAGTTAAATTTGTGAGCTTACTAAAAACAGAAAACTACATACCTATATTCACCTCAATTTTATGAAAGTAAAACACCTCATTTACACCCTTTTAATTATTACAATTGGTGGCTTTGTGACCTACAGAATTATATCAAACAAGGGCAAAAACGAAGACTCTAAAAAGTTTAATGATAAAAAATCTCCAACAACTGTTAATGGAATCGTAATAAAAACTGCCACTTTTGACAATAATTTAGCATTATCAGGATCTATTGAAGCAAATGAGCAAGTTGAAATTCATAGTGAGGTTTCTGGAATTGTGGAAGGAATATTTTTTAATGAAGGAAGCAATGTAACTAAAGGTCAAATTCTTCTTAAAGTTAATGATATTGAACTAAAAGCACAATTAAGACAAGCTGTAACCAGAGAAGGTTTGGCTGCAGAAAACGAAAGAAGAGCAAAATTACTATTACAAAAAGAAGCCATCAGTCAAGAAGAAGCAGATGTTGCAAAAGCTGATCTTGCTTCTGCACAGGCTCAAAGTCAATTGATAAGAGCACAAATCTCTAAAACTTCTGTTAGAGCGCCTTTTTCAGGAAAAATCGGTTTGCGTTCTATCTCACCTGGAACTTATATTACACCAACTGTTTTAGTTGCAAAATTGGTTAATACTAGCAAATTAAAAATTACTTTCTCTATTCCAGAAAAATACGCTTCGGAAGTACGATCTGGATCTGTAATCGATTTTAAAGTTTCTGGTTCAGACAAAACTTATAATGCGAAAATTTATGCAATCGAACCAGAAGTCGCTGTTGCTACGCGTACACTTCAAATTCGTGCTCTTGCAGATAATAATGACGGAAAACTTTTCCCTGGAACTTTCGCTGACATCAAATTGCCTTTAAATATTATTAAAGATGCTATAGTAGTTCCTTCTCAAGCTATTGTGCCAATTCAAGACGGTAAAAAAGTATATGTTGCCAATAATGGTCAAGCGAAAGAAGTAATGGTTGATGCAACAACTAGAACAGATTCTTCAATTTTAATTTTAGCTGGATTAAAACCTGGAGATACTTTAATTACAAGTGGCGTGATGTCTTTAAAAGACGAAGCTCCAATTAAAGTTAAAGTTAAATAGTCCTAAAGCCAAAAGTCTTAAAGTCAAAAGTCGCAAGACTTGAATAATAGATTAAAGATGATGCGATTTAGCAATGAATCAGAAATCTGAAATCTAAAATCTAAAATTACAAATGAGTTTATCAACTACAAGTATAAAAAGACCTGTTTTAACTATAGTACTGAATCTATTAATTATTCTATTCGGTTTTATTGGTTATACTTTTTTGGGTGTTAGGGAATTTCCTTCTATTGACCCTGCGCAGGTTTCTATTCGTACCAATTATACGGGTGCAAATGCCGACATTATTGAATCGCAAATCACCGAACCTCTTGAAAAAGCAGTAAATGCAATTGACGGAATTAGAAATATTACATCGTCTAGTAACCAAGGAAGCAGTAACATCACGATAGAGTTTAATCTGGATAAAGATCTTGAAGAAGCGGCAAATGACGTTCGTGATAAAGTTTCGCAAGCCATCAGAAATCTTCCGCAAGATATTGATGCACCACCAGTTGTATCAAAAGCAGATGCTGATAGTGATGCCATTATTTCGATGACTGTTCAAAGTGACTCTAGAAATTCTTTAGAATTAAGTGATTACGCAGAAAATGTTATTTCTCAGCGTTTAGAAACTATTCCAGGAGTGAGTGGTGTTCAAATTTGGGGACAAAAACGTTACGCAATGCGTTTATGGATTGACCCTGTAAAACTGACTGCTTACGGCTGTACAGTATCTGATGTCCGTACTGCGTTAAATGCACAGAATGTTGAGCTTCCATCAGGAAAATTAACTGGTAATAATACCGAACTTACGGTAAAAACTCTTGGGAATCTTTCTAAAGCAGAAGAATTTAACAATATTATTATTCGAACAGACGGAGATAAAATTGTTCGTTTAAGCGATATTGGGGGCGCTGAATTAGGACCAGAAAACATCGAAACAAAGTTAAGTCAATCTGGTCTGCCAATGATCGGTTTAGCGATCGTACCGATGCCTGGAGCAAACTACTTAGATATTTCTAAAGAGTTTTATAAAAAATATGAAGCTCTAAAAAAAGATCTTCCAAAAGATATCAAATTAAATATTGCGCTTGATAACACCATTTTCGTAAAGAAATCGGTATTAGAAGTTGCGGAAACCTTAGGGATTTCGGTTATTCTGGTAATCATTATTATTTATCTTTTCTTTAGAGACTGGGCGATTGCTTTCAGACCTTTAATTGATATTCCAGTTTCCTTAATTGCTACGTTCTTTATTATGTGGCTGTTCGGTTTCTCAATCAACGTATTAACTTTATTGGCAATTGTACTGGCAACGGGACTTGTAGTAGATGACGGTATTGTTGTAACCGAAAATATCTTCAAAAAAGTAGAAGAAGGAATGTCGCCAATTGAAGCCGCTATTAAAGGATCTAATGAAATTTTCTATGCCGTAATTTCGATTTCGGTAACCTTGGCAGCGGTATTTTTACCAGTAATTTTCCTTGAAGGTTTCGTTGGACGATTATTTAGGGAATTTGGAGTTGTAATTGGTGCCGCGGTATTAATTTCTGCTTTCGTTTCTCTGACTTTAACGCCAATGTTGAATGCTTATTTAATGAAAGGCGGAGAACAGAAAA
Organism: Flavobacterium sp. B167r; assembly: GCF_056824315.1. Lineage (NCBI taxonomy): Bacteria > Pseudomonadati > Bacteroidota > Flavobacteriia > Flavobacteriales > Flavobacteriaceae > Flavobacterium > Flavobacterium sp. B167r. The sequence goes on along the minus strand of NZ_CP124859.1, from coordinate 3,662,348 downwards.
AATCAAAATTCTATATTAAAACAGAACCATTTTTTGAAAAAATGAACAGCAGTTACGCTGAATTACTTTCAAAATTTATGGAAAGAAAATGGATCAGCTTCCCTATTCTTATTGCTTGTTTCGGATTGATTTATCTTTTCTTTACAATACTTCCAAAAGAAACAGCGCCTTACGATGACAGAAGTTCTGTAACCATGCGTATGACAACTCCTGAAGGATCATCATACGAATACACAGACCGATTTATGCAGGAAATTTCAAAATTAGTTGATGATTCGATTCCTGAGAAAAAAGTAAGTTTAGTTATAACAGCGCCAGGTTTTGGAGCTTCAGCAACAAACACAGGATTTATCAGGCTTTCATTAAAAGAACCTGACGAAAGAACGGTGTCTCAAAAAGATATTGCCGATAAATTAACAAAATGGACCAAAAAATATCCTGATGCTAAAACTGCTGTAATTCAACAGCCTACAATTGCTGTTAACAGACGAGGAGGTCTACCAATTCAGTACATTATTCAGGCTCCTAATTTTGATAAATTGAGAGAAAAAATTCCTCTTTTTATGAATGAGGTTAACAAAAGTGATGTGTTTTCTACAACAGATGTCAATTTAAAATTCAACAAACCTGAAATCAACGTTACAATTGATCGTGAAAAAGCAGAAAGTTTAGGAATTTCAATTATTGATATTGCTCAAACTTTACAGCTTTCTTTGAGCGGACAACGTTTTGGATATTTCATTAGAAACGGAAAACAATATCAAGTAATTGGACAATTTGACCAAAAAGACAGATCTAAACCTCTGGATTTGACTTCTATGTTTGTAAAAAACAGAAACGGAGAATTAATTCAAATGGATAATGTTGTGCAAGTTTACGAGCAAAGTAATCCACCCCAATTGTTTCACAACAACCGTTATATGTCAGCAACGGTTTCTGCTGGTTTAGCTCCAGGAAAAAGTATCAGCGATGGTATCCAGGAAATGGATAAAATTAAAGCTAAAGTTTTGGATGAAAGTTTCACAACCGATTTAAGTGGAGAATCACGAGATTTTGTAGAAAGCAGCTCTAATACTTCTTTCGCTTTCGGGTTGGCTTTATTGTTAATTTTCTTAATTCTAGCAGCGCAATTTGAAAGTTTTATTGACCCGTTTATTATCATTTTAACGGTTCCGATGGCGGTTGCGGGAGCTTTATTCTCATTGTGGTTATTCAATCAGACGTGGAATATTTTTAGCCAGATTGGTACGGTAATGTTAATTGGTCTGGTAACCAAAAACGGTATTTTGATTGTAGAATTTGCTAATCAGTTACGAGAACAAGGAAAGCCGAAACTAGAAGCTATTTTAGAAGCTTCAGAAGCACGTTTGCGTCCAATTTTAATGACGAGTTTAGCTATTGCATTAGGAGCGCTTCCAATTGCAATGTCACTTGGAGCTGCGTCTACGAGTAGAATTGGTATGGGAGTTGTAATTGTGGGTGGAACTATTTTCTCATTGGCTTTAACGCTTTTTGTAATTCCTGCGATTTATTTGATGTGGTCTAAAGCCAGAAAACATTATCCTGAGTTTGACCACATTGACGAATACGAAAGAGACAGCATTAAATAGAAACCAAAAACCAGATTTTTGGTTAAAGAAAACGAATATGAATATCAAAAAAATATACTGTACAGCAATTATCCTGTTCCTTTGCATTTTTCAGTCAAAGGCGCAGGAAGTTCTTACTATTGAGCAGGCTATGACTATAGCTTTGGAGAATAATTTTGAAATTAAAATTGCTAAAAATAATTCCAAAATAAACGAAACAAATGCAACAATTGGTAATGCAGGAATGCTACCGACTGCAACTGCAAATGTTACCGACAATAATAATATTACAAACTCTACTCAAGTTCGGCAAGATGGCACTTCAACGTCATTAGACAATGCCAAAAACAACAGTTGGACTTATGGAGTGAGCATTGGATGGACTGTTTTTGACGGAATGAAAATGTTTGCCAAATTAGATCAGCTGAAAGAGCTTCAGAAACTTGGCGATGCTGAGCTTAAAAGAACCATTCTAGTTAAAATTGCACAGGTAAATTCAGCTTATTATGATTTGGTGCAAATGCAGCAGCAAATATCTGCACTAGACACTACTCTCGTAATTTCTAATCAGAGATTGACTTTGGCTAAAAATCGTTTCAGCATTGGTAAAGCTTCCAAATTGGAGGTTTTAAATGCGCAAGTCGATTTAAATTCTGATCAAGTGGCTATGCTGAGACAAAAGGAAGCCTATGCAAATGGTAAAATTTTATTGAACCAGCACTTGGCTAGAGATCCAAAAATTGATTTTAAAGTTACGGATAAAGTTACAGTAGACAATAAATTGGTTTTAGCTAATTTAATGGAATTGGCTCAAAAACAAAACCCTGGATTAGAAGCTCAGATTATCAACAAACGTATTGCCGAATTAGAGCTTAAACAAGTAAAGGCAGATCGTTACCCAACTTTAAGATTAACTACAGGATATAATTTTTCTGAAAGCCAGTCTAGTTTAGGATTTACAAGTGAAACATCAAATAGAGGTCTCAATTACGGTTTTAATGCTTCGATGAATATTTTTGATGGTTTCAACCAGCATCGTAATGAGAAGGTTGCGAAATTACAGATTGAAAATTCACAACTTGCCATCGAACAGCAAAATACGACTTTAAACACACAGTTAAGCACCGCTTTTCAAACCTATTTGACCAATTTAGAATTAATTGATTTAGAAGAAGATAACGAAGCTATTGCAAGACAGAATTTAGAAATTACGCTTGACAAATTTAAAATCGGAACTATAACAACACTTGATTTTAGAACTGCTCAGCTGAATTATGTCAACGCAAAAGTACGTTACAGCAATGCACAATACGAAGCAAAATTGTCTGAAATTGCATTAAAAGAATTAGCTGGAAATATCAATTTTTAAGTAAATTTGCTTCAAAATATACTTAAATGATTTCATACGACACCAAAGAGTGGTTTACTTTTATTTTTCATTTTCATAAGTCGGATACTGTTAGAAAACTATTCGCAATTATGATTGCAATTGGAGTTTATGCTGCTTTAATTGGCTATCTGGAGGTCGAATATTTTAAGGTTACAAAAAACGATTACATTCACAACATTCCAATTATGCACGGAATGCTTGGTTTTGTAATCTCGCTTTTACTTGTTTTTAGAACCAATACTGCATACGACAGATGGTGGGAAGGCCGCAAACTTTGGGGCGGACTTGTAAATAATAGCCGTAATCTGGCTATTAAACTTTCGGTGATTTTAAAAGACGAAAATGATAAGAAGTTTTTTAGAAAATACATTCCAATGTATGCAGACATCCTTAATCAGCATTTAAAGGATGAAGATACTGGCAAAATGCTTTTTGAAGATGTTGAACTAGAAATTGATCAGCATAAGCATAAGCCAAATCAATTGAAAAAAATTATGTATCATAAAATCAATGATTTGTATGAAGCAAAAAAAATAACAGGCGATCAATTGATTACTTTAAATGCTGAATTAGTTGCTTTTACGGATATTTGTGGTGCTTGCGAACGAATTAAAAATACACCTATCCCTTACTCTTACAGTGCTTTCATTAAAAAATTTATCTTTTTTTATACCATGACATTGCCATTTGGATATTCTGTAAGTTTAGGATATTTCGTGGCTCCCGTTGTAGTTTTTATATTTTATGTATTGGCAAGTTTAGAACTTATTGCCGAAGAAATTGAAGATCCGTTTGGGAATGATGAAAATGATCTTCCGACAAGGAAAATTTCTGAAAACATTAAGAAACATGTGGAAGAGCTGATATAATTAAACGTTAAATCTACTTTTCATATCCTTATTTTCATTAAATTTAAAGTCTTCACCAAAAATTAAATTTAATGAACAATCAACGATTTTTAGTCAATCCGCTTCAGTTATCGCAAGAGAAATCATTAAAAACTCTTGTAGAAAACAGAACTATTTACAATTTAAATCATTGTGAATTAAATCTATTTGAAACCTACGAATCGACTCAAAGAGTTCCGTTAAAATTTAATGATTTGGTTGTGACCAGCATGTTGCGCGGAAAGAAAATCATGCATCTTTTTGATGATCCTGAATTTGTATATCTTCCGGGCGAAACTGTGATTGTTCCTTCTAATGTAGAAATGAAAATTGATTTTCCCGAGGCTTCAAAAAACAATCCTACGCAATGTTTGGCTTTAGCTATTGATCAGGATAAAATTGCTGAAATCTTAAATTTCTTAAATGAGCAATATCCGAAAGAAGGAAATAACATGTATTGGCAGTTAAACTATCAGAATTATTTTTTTTACAATAATATAGAAATGGCTGCAACGATCAATAAACTGATAAAAGAATGCATGAGTACTTCGATTACAAAAGACATTTTTGCAGATTTGACTTTAAAAGAATTGCTAATTAGAATTATTCAGACCCAGACAGTAAAATCTTTGGACGAAGGAAAAGCTTTTGAAAATAACAATCCGATTAAAGAAGTTACAGAATATATCAAACAGAATTTGAAAGAAAATATGAGTTTAAAAACGCTGAGCGAAAAAGCTTGTATGAGCACAACTTCTTTCTATCGTTTCTTTAAACGCGAACTCGGAATGAGTCCGATTGAGTATATCTTGAATGAAAAAATAAAATGTGCCAAAAATCTATTGAGAAATCCAACGCTTCAAATTAATGAAGTTTGCTATCTTTCAGGTTTTGAAGATGCAAATTACTTCATTCGATTATTTAAAAAACATGAGGGAATAACACCTAAACAGTATCAGTTGCTTTATATTAATTAAAGGTTCTAAGATGCTAAGATACTGAGCTTCTAAGTTTTTTTACAAACTGAAAACTGAGACTGGGACTGAGACTAAAAAAACTACTCAATCCTAGTAACTTGATCCAAATCTTTTTCTTCTTCTGGAGTGAAAATGCGGTATTCTATTTGGAAAGTTTTCTTTAAAGGAGTTTCTAACGAAAAACCACCAACTCCAAAGGCATCAATTACCGTTAAAGTAAAATGCGCATGCTTCCAATATTCAAATAAATCTTTATCTACCCAAAATTCGGTGTCTTCAACAACTCCGATGCAAACATCTCCGGTACGTTGATAATAACCGCCTTTTTCAAAACATTGTGGCTGTGTGCCTTCGCAACATCCGCCGGCTTGATAGAACATTAAATCACCATGTTTTTCTTTTAGAATTTTAATTAATTCTATCGCTTTTTCTGTGGCATCAATTCGTTTAATCATAACTTACAATATTAAAAAAAGCAGTAAACTCAATTAAGGATTTACTGCTTTAACATAACCAACTATTTAAGATTGCGCTATTTCTAGCACAATTCTACCTTCGATCTGACCTTTTTTCATTTTATCAAAAACCGTATTTACATCTTCCAATTTTGAAGTTGTAACTGTAGCTTTGACTTTTCCATCAGCAGCAAATTCGATTGCTTCTTTCATGTCTTTTCTTGTTCCGACAATAGATCCTCGAATTGTGATTCTATTTAAAACGGTATCAAAAATAGACAAATCAAAATTGCCTGGAGGAAGTCCGTTTAATGCCATTGTACCTTTTCTTCTCAATGTTTCGAGTCCTTGCTTAAATGCTATCGGAGAAACTGCAGTAATCAATGCCCCATGCATTCCACCAACTTCTTTCTTTAAAAATTCTCCAGGATTTTGATTTTTAGCATTCACAACCAAATCCGCACCTAATTTCTTTGCCAGTTCCAATTTATCATCACCAATATCAATTGCTGCAACATTCATCCCCATAGCCTTTGCATATTGTACTGCAACGTGACCTAAACCTCCAATTCCAGAAATTGCGACCCATTCGCCAGGTTTCACTTCTGTTTCTTTTAATCCTTTGTAAACAGTAACTCCTGCGCATAAAATGGGAGCCATTTCAATGAAATTTACATTAGAAGGCAAAATTCCAACATATCTAGCATCTGCAATAACAAACTCGGCAAATCCACCATCTACGCTGTAACCGCCATTCTGCTGACTTTCACATAAGGTTTCCCAGCCTGTAATGCAATGATCACAGCCTCCGCAGGCGCTATAGAGCCAAGGCACACCAACAGCATCTCCTTCTTTTACATTTTTAACATCCTGTCCAACCGCAGCAACATAACCAACGGCTTCGTGTCCGGGGATTAAAGGCATTTTAGGTTTTACTGGCCAATCGCCTTCTATAGCATGCAAATCGGTGTGACAAACTCCGCTTGCAATTACTTTTACAAGAATTTCATTTCTGCCTGGGCGTTTTACTTCGACTTCTTCAATTTTTAAAAGAGATCCGAATTCTCGAACGACCGCAGCTTTCATTGTTTTTGGAAGCATAATTCTATGGTTTTAAGAGAATAGAAAATCTATTGACTTTCTATTCTCAAGTTTATATTCTTTAAAAGAATCCTAATTTCTTTTTGTCGTAAGAAATCAGCATGTTTTTGGTTTGACGGTATTGGCTCAACATCATTTTGTGGTTTTCACGGCCAATTCCAGATTGTTTGTAACCTCCAAACGGAGCTCCCGCAGGATAAGAATGGTATTGATTAATCCAGACACGACCGGACTGAATTGCTCTTGGAACCTGATAAATTTCGTGTGCATCTCTTGTCCAGACTCCTGCGCCTAATCCGTACATCGTATCATTTGCGATTTCGATTGCTTCTTCTGTAGTTTTGAATGTAGTAACGGCTAAAACTGGCCCGAAAATCTCTTCTTGGAAGATTCTCATTTTGTTGTGCCCTTTAAATAAAGTTGGTTTAATGTAATAACCGCCTTCTAATTCGCCACCCAAATTATTTTCATCACCTCCTGTCAACAATTCCGCACCTTCTTCTTTTCCTAATTTGATGTAAGACATGATTTTCTCTTTCTGAACAATCGAAGTCTGAGCACCAATCATAGTAGATTTATCCAACGGATTTCCAGCAATAATCGCTTCAGTTCTTTCAATTACTTTTTTGATGAACTTGTCATAAATATCTTCATGAATTAATAATCTAGAAGGACATGTACAGATTTCACCTTGATTTAATGCAAATAATACCGCACCTTCTACGGCTTTATCGAAGAAATCATCATCATGATCTGCTACTGAAGGGAAGAAAATATTTGGAGATTTTCCGCCTAACTCTAAAGTAACGGGAATAATATTTTCTGTTGCATATTGCATTACCAAACGTCCTGTAGTGGTCGAACCTGTAAATGCCGCTTTTGATACTTTTTTGTTAGTCACTAACGGACGGCCTAATTCGGCACCAAAACCGTTTACAATATTTAAAACTCCCGAAGGAAGAATATCGCCAATCAATTCCATTAAAACCAAAATCGAAATTGGCGTGCTTTCAGCCGGTTTTAAAACAATTGTATTTCCTGCCGCAAGTGCTGGAGCAATTTTCCAAACTGCCATTAAAATCGGGAAATTCCACGGAATAATCTGTGCTACAACTCCAAGAGGTTCGCTTAAAGCGATAGAAACTGTTTGCGAATCTAATTCTGAAATGGAGCTTTCTTCTGCACGAATTACACCTGCAAAATATCTAAAATGATCAATTGCCAACGGAATATCGGCGGCAAGTGTTTCGCGAATTGGTTTTCCGTTGTCTACTGTTTCAACCGCTGCAATGTATTCTAGATTATCTTCAATTTTTTGTGCAATCTTATTAAGTAAAATGCTTCTTTCGGTTACAGAAGTTTTTCCCCAAGTTTTAAAAGCTTCGTAAGCCGTATCTACAGCCAATTCTAAATCTGCCTTTCCAGAATGCGCTGCTTTTGTAAATACTTTTCCATCAATTGGAGAAACAACATCAAAGTATTCTCCGCTAATTGGCGCAACAAATTTTCCACCAATATAATTATCATACTTTGCCTTAAATTCAGGTCTTTTTACTGAGGTGCTCATAATATTCTTTTTTTGATTTACTCCAAATTTAACTTCATAAAAAGAAACAGAATAGCACTTTTCAGTCATCTTGTAGCACAAAAATTACACATTCCGTTTTTTTAGCCTTTTACAATATTTATTTGCTAAAATTCTGGTACAGAAATTATTAAAAACTTAAAACTAAGCGTTTTCAATCCAATAAAAAACAACTAGAAAAAACCACTTAATTTTTTCCTACTCCAAAGCGCAATCCTTATATTTGTAACCTTATTCAAGAATTAAATAACTACAATGAAAATATCTTACAACTGGTTAAAACAATTTATTAAAACAGATTGGACATCTGAGCAGACTTCTGAATTGCTTACAGATTTAGGTTTAGAAGTAGAAGTTGTCGAAAAATACGAATCAATTAAAGGCGGTTTAGCAGGAGTTGTTGTTGGGCACGTTCTAACTTGCGAAAAACATCCTGATGCCGATAGATTGAGAGTTACTACAGTTGATGTTGGTTTAGAAGCTCCTATTCAGATTGTTTGCGGTGCAGCAAACGTAGCTGCGGGACAAAAAGTGCCAGTTGCAACAATCGGAACCGTTTTATACGATAAAGATGGTGCAGAATTTACGATTAAAAAAGGAAAAATCCGCGGACAGGAAAGTCACGGAATGATTTGTGCTGAAGATGAATTAGGTTTAGGAACTGGCCATGACGGAATTATGGTTTTAGCTGAAGATTTAGTTCCTGGAACTCCTGCTTCTGAAGTTTTCCAAATTGCAAATGATGAAGTTTTTGAAATCGGACTGACGCCAAACCGTGCCGATGCGATGAGCCATTTTGGAACTGCCCGCGATTTAAGAGCAGGAATGTTACAGCGTGGTGTAAACGTAGAATTGATTACACCTTCTGTAAGCAATTTTAGAGTAGACATGCGTACTCTTAAAATTGATGTAAATGTTGAAGATTCTCATTTAGCTCCAAGATATTGCGGTGTAACGATTTCTGGAATTTCTGTTCATGAATCTCCAAGCTGGTTACAAGATCGTTTGAAAGCTATTGGATTAACTCCAAAAAATAATATTGTTGACGTTACTAATTATGTTTTACACGAATTAGGACAGCCTTTGCACGCTTTTGATGCTGCGAAAATCAACGGAAAAGTGATTGTGAAAACAGTTGAAGAAGGAACTAAATTTGTTACTCTTGACGACGTTGAAAGAACCCTTCACAAAGAAGACTTAATGATTTGTGACGAAAAAGGTCCGCTTTGTATTGCTGGAGTTTTCGGAGGAAAAAAATCTGGAGTTTCTGATGGAACTACTTCTATTTTCTTAGAAAGTGCTTATTTTGATCCAGTTAGCATTCGTAAAACAGCAAAAAGACACCAATTAAGCACAGATGCTTCTTTTAGATTTGAAAGAGGAATTGATCCAACGATTACAGAATATGCTTTAAAACGTGCAGCTCTTTTAATTCAAGAAGTAGCTGGAGGAAAAATCACTTCTGATGTTGTAGAAGTTTATCCTAAAAAAGTAGAAGATTTTTCTGTTTTATTGAATTTCAGCCATGTATCTAAAATTATCGGACAAGAAATTCCAAAAGATACTATCAAAAAAATCTTAGTTTCTTTAGATATTAAAGTAAATAGCGTTTCTGATACTGGTTTAGGTTTAACAATTCCTGCTTATCGTGTAGACGTTCAGCGTGAAATTGACGTAATCGAAGAAATTTTGAGAGTTTACGGTTATAATAACATTAACTTCTCTAAGAAATTTAATGCTACCGTTTCAAATTCACCAAGAACAGAAGATTATAAAGTACAAAATGTAATTGCTTCTCAGTTGAATTCTCAAGGATTCCACGAAATGATGGCCAATTCATTGACAACTGCAGCTTACGCGAAATTATCGACTTCATTAAAAGAAGAACATAATGTTTCTATGTTGAATCCGTTGAGTAGTGATTTAGCAACACTTCGCCAGTCTTTATTGTTTTCTGGTTTAGAAGCGGTTTCTTATAATATCAATAGAAAAAATTCAGATCTAAAATTATTTGAATTTGGAAAAACGTATCACAAATATTTAAACGGATACGAAGAGCACAAGCACCTTTCTTTATTGATTTCTGGAAACAGAAATAAAGAAAGCTGGACAAGTCTGCAAAAAACAACAGATTTCTTCTTGTTGAAAGGATATGTGAAAGCAATTTTATCTCGTTTAGGAATTGAAAAAATTGGTAATGCACCCGTTCACTCAGATATTTATTCTGAAGGAACTGCGATTACATATAACAATGATATTTTAGTTGAAATGGGTGTTGTTAAAAAGCCTATTTTAAAGCATTTCGGTATCAAACAAGATGTTTATTACGCAGATTTCAACTGGGATTTGGTTTTAAAAATCATTACAGGAAAAATTAAGTACACTGAAATTCCTAAATATCCTGAAGTTCGTCGTGATTTAGCTTTATTAATTGATGAAAAAACGACTTACGAAAGTATTTTCAATCTAGCGAAACAGACAGAAAAAGCACTTTTAAAAGACATCAATTTGTTTGATGTTTATCAAGGAAATAAATTGCCAGAAGGAAAAAAATCATACGCTTTGAGTTTTACTATTCAAGACAATACTAAAACATTAACCGATGCTCAGATCGATAAAATCATGTCTAAATTACAGCAGACTTTCGAAACTGAACTTGGTGCAAGCTTAAGATAATTTCTTTCTTAGTTTAAAATACAAAACCCGACGATAATCTCGTCGGGTTTTCTTTTTGTTTCAAGTTCTAAATTTTGTTTCAAGTTTAAAGTTTCAGGTTAACCGCAAAGAGCGTTTAGTTCTACCCCCCGCTTTGAAAAAACATGCAACTTTGCGATTAAACAGCATGAAACTTGAAACCTGAAACTTGAAACACAAAAAAACATTAAACATATTTCGCATAAGCTCTAGCTAGTTTTTCATCATATTTATTGGTTTTGTACGCTGGCCCGTTGTATTTTAAAGCGAATGAAGCCCAATTTTTGTTTCGAAGAAGTCCTATCAAATTATTCTTTTCAAGAAACAATCCGAAAGCTTTGAGGTGTTCGCCTTCGTTCTCATTCATTTTTTCTAGATATTCATCGATACTATTATAACCTATAGCAATTGCATTAAAGCCCATAATTTGAAAAAGTCCCCAAGAAGCAGCACAGTTTGCCGCGTCGGCTATTTTTTTATCCTGGCTTAAATTTATTGCTTTTTCTAAGCGCGTATATTCAGCTGTTCCGCCGACATAATACTTTTTAGTATAATTTTCGAACAAAATATCCTGCGTATTTGCATTTACATATATTTTCGGATTGATATTTCTTTTCTCCAATTCTCTCCAAAAAATATGGCCTTCAAACAAAATCTTCGGGCGTCCATCAATCAAAAAGCCTTTTCCGTTGCTTTCTACTTCGTTTACGGCTTTTACAACTGCGAGCTCTAAATTAAACTGATTTGAAAAACTGATTAAATCTTGTTCTGACAATAGTTTACTGTTTAACGAAAAACCATTTTTGCCTTTCTCCAAAAGTGCCGACCATGTTTTAAGCCCCACTACTCCATCAACCACAAGATTGTTATTTAACTGAAAATCTTTGATTGCTTTATCTGTCTCTGTCCCGAAATAATCGGAAACAAGTATGCTGTAATTCAATTTGGACAAAAGCTCGTTTAAATAATAAACTTCAGGAGATCTTGTGCCAGATTTTATGGTTGTCATTACTTTTTATTTATGGTAATAATCGATGCTTTAGAAAAATCAAAAACATCATTTTTAGAACCTGTCAGATTATCATTCTTGTCAAAATAATTGACTTGATATGAAATCAAAGTATTATTGTTCGCTGTATTTTTTACAATAAAATTGAACAATATAGGTGTCGAGAATTCAGATTTTAATCGTTCGACAGCAAATTTACTTCCTGTTTCCTGAACAGTTAATTCGATTGTAATTCTGCTTGTTGCCGCTGCCTGACTTTTAATCTGAACTTGAATATATCTATTGTAAGCTGTTGATTGCGAAACAACCTGATTAAACTCAGAACTGATGTTTTCAATATTTTCAAAATCAAAAAATACATTTTTAATTTCACCTAAAGCTGTGGGATTTAATGATGTAAAATCTAAAAACTTCACATCGTTACTAATTAACTGCGGATAATTTTTAAAGAAAATACTGTTCAAATACGTTGCGTTCTGATTGTAAACCAATAAAATAGAATTGAGTTTGCAATTTGAAATTGATTGGTTGTTAATCTGGATCTTCTTTGTCGGGTTGTCGATCATTGCATCTAAAATCTCCCCAATCGTTTGCTCCAAATTGAGTTCAATAACACTGGTATCTTTTATTTCCTTATACTTGAAATTGATATTTGCATACTGCGTGATCGTATTGTTTAAAGCATTAATCAAAATACTGGCTTCAGATAAGTTTTCGGTTGAGATTTTAAATATAAAATGTTTCCCATCAGAGGTAATTTGCGCTTTCTGAAGAAAATAATTTCCGTTTACGTCATATTCAGCTCCCAAATCATTTGGAAACAAAAATTGCACTTTATCAAAATAATCGGCTGAATCTCCATCTATAAAATTGTTTTGCAATAAGGCAATTTTCAATTTAGCCAAATCAAAACTAGAAAGATTGGGACCAATGGCAAACTCAAAAGTGATTTGTGAAATTTCTTCAGACGTTCCCGCTCCTTCTTCATAAGCATGAAAAATGGTTGTAACACAAGGCTTCATACTATTTAAATCTTTTGAAAGACTGTACGTTTTAGAAATCAGTAAAAAGGTATTCGGCTGAACCATTGATTTATAAATCGATAGCTTGCTAAAATTGTATCCTGAAACGAATATTTGTTTGAACTCTGAAAAATCTTCATTTAAATTAAAAGGATTATTGGCAAATGCACCATCATTATTCTGATACAATCTAGGATCAGCATTAGGCAAACGCGGATAATTTATCGTTTTATTGATTTTAAGCAAAAACGTGCTTTTTACGTATTCTTCCTGAACTTCGGCTTGTATATTATTGTCTTTTCTAATTTCTGAAATTACCATTTTTGGCGCTACAGTTCCAGCCGTTCTTTTTTTCACAATCAGCGGACTATTTATAAGCATCGTTTTTGGTAGTAATGTGGTCTTGGCTGTGATATCCTTTTTTGTTGTAATTTGACTTCTTAGAACGGCTAAATCTCGCGCAAATAAAAAATTACGTTTTACTTTAGAATAGCCTTTAAAATCAAAAAACAAATCAATATTGCACATCAAATCGCCTATTTTAGAAACTAAATTGGAATAGGCAATTTTCACAGCTTCATCAATTAAATCAAACTGAATTTCTTGAGTCACAGCATTTATAATTCCGTTTATCTTAACGATATCATTTTTCACTTTTAGGTTTAAAACTGCCTGTCCTAAGTTCAAAACAATACTTTTTTGATTGTCTTGCAATGATTTGTTTTTGATACTGTATTTTAGAGTAACCCTTCCCATAAGTCCGCCTTCTTTTGCGGATTTTCCTGGCACTTCTTCATAATAAAATAAAGCTCCATTGTCAGGTTCTACTTCTACTTGAGGAAAAAATAAAGTGATTTCATTTTTAAAATAATCCTTAAAGAAATCATTCTCTGTAATTGCCTTATCTCCTTCAATTAAAGGAAAATAATTCTCAAAAATCGGTAAAATCAAAATGGGTTTAATATCTATCGAATGAATAATCGGATGTTGTATTACCTTAAATTCAGTTTCTTTTACAACTGCTGTAGCCATAAATACGGTACTCGGTTTCGCAGGCTCGAGATTGAATCGATTTACGGGAACCAATCTGGTTCCGTCGAGCTTAAATGTGTTTAAATCTGGCATAATCTTTTAGGTTTAATGAGTTATTATTTAAGAAACAAAAGGGACATCAAGTCCCTTTTGAAAAACTTCTCAAAAAAATTATTCCATAAATGGCGCTCTGATTTTCTCGATATCGGTATTTTGAACTGCAGTTCCTGTTGGTATTTCAAATAAAACATCTCCTTCCTGATAATCCAATTTGATGTAATCTGTAGAAACAGAAACTTTTTTAGATTTCTTACCGATTTTACCTTTACAAGTATATTTAACTTTGTATTCCGTCGGTTTCACAGTATAATCCGCCTCATACCAAGCTCTGTAAGGAATGGCTTCTTCAAAATTATCAACCGTAAACTTGTACTTTTTTGAAGTCATTTTATCCGCTTTTAAAGTCACTTCAAGAGTATCGCAATCATAAAGTTCTTCTGTCGATAAAGTATAATTGATCATGTTTTGAATTGGAAGCGGCACAAATATTTTAGTTCCCTCAAATTCATATTCTCTTGTTGTATCTTTCAACTTGATTCTCTTATCTTTTTCGTACATTACTTCTTGTTTTACTTTAATTTTAGAAGAGCCGTTGTTTTTTACAAAATCAAACACAAAAGCATTTTTTTCTTTCGATTTATCGTTCCAAGTTGCAGGGAAAATCGCATCGATTTCTTTACCCGATTTACTTGTGTTTTTCACATAAGGAGTTCCTTCTGGAGCGATCATTCTGCCTGAACTTTTCCAGATTATTTTGCCTTTAGAATCTGGATATCCAACTTCGATAGAAACTTGGCTCACCGGATTATCATTCACAATATCACTATCTTTGTCCAATTTAATTAAACCTCCATTTAAAGAAGCAATAACCTGTACTTTTGAGAAGTCTTCGTCTAATTGAATTTCAGTAATGTATTTTTTCAAATCAGCTTTTGCATCTGTTCCAGATTTTAAAGTCAAAGGCGTAAGATTTCCACTGATTTTTGAATCTAAAACCTCAATTGCAGAGAATTTGATTTCGTCTGCAAAGTCTACTTTCCTAACTTGATTGCCATGTTTTAAGCTTACTCCTACACTTGCGCCACCAAAAAGTATTCTGAAAAGTCCGCCTGCCTTTTGAAGAGCAGATGCAGGTGTAAATTGTTTTTCTGCTACATCAAAAATTTGCTTCTGCAACAGTTGAAAAGCAAAATCTCTTTGTTTAGTAAAAAGAGCCTCCTCTACTTTTTTTCTTTCTTCATTAGAAAACTGATTATCAGTAATAATTTCGCTTATAATACCGCCTTCAGTCACGATTTTCTCATATTCACTTTCCCAGTCTACATTCACAAATCCAACACTTACATTTGCTTTTGCCGAAAAATAACTATGCACTTTTTGCGCCTTAACTTCTGTTCTTATAGTCGTTGTTGGCATATAACCTTTGTACTTGATTTTGTTTTCAACTACTAAATTATTAGCGCCCGATTCTAAAGCATTTTTGACCAAAGAAGCACTGTTACGCCCCATCAATACAGAAAGTGCATTATCTCCTAATCCGAATGTAGTTCCTGCGCCTTCTCCTTGAATGTTAAAAGTCCAAGGGTTAGCTCCTCCAAAAGGATTATTTGGTGATTTTTCTCCCACCACATGCATTGTTATAGTATTCTCTGTTAATTGAATAGGTCTAACATTAGTTTCATTAAAATCTCGATCGACACCTTTTAGATAAGAAAACAATCCGAAAAGTTTTGATTGCCTTTGGTTATTGTAACTGGTATGTAATTTTGTTTTTAGCTTGTCGATCGCTTTCTTTAATAATGCTTCAGGTAGATCAATTGTAGTAGTCAAAGTAGTGTATGCTCCTGCTTCTTCTTCTAATCCTTCAGCACCAATTACGGTTGAAGAATCTCCTTCTGATTTAAAAACCTGCATTGCAAATTTAAATCTTCCATCTGGGTGTTTGGCTAGACGTGGTGCTTTTGGATAATAATAAAACTGCATTGGCAGACCTGCATCTCTTAATAACATGTTATTAGGATCTGGTGAAAAAAGCACTGCAAAATCTGCTCCGTCTTCTTTTTCTAAAAGAATTTCTACTGTTCCGGCTCCTGCATGAGGATAGCCTAGAGGTGTTGGTTGTGACATAATTTAAAAATTTTAGTTAATTACTTAATAGGTTACATTTTTGATTGCCGTTTTTATCTCAAAACTGACGATGTAAAATTCATTTTTTATAAATTATTATTTAACAGCCGTTTAACCCATTTTTTTAAATAATTTTACCCAAACAAAAAAGGGTATATTTCCCCTTGTCGGAATTTTTCGTTTCAGATAATTTTGTTTCGTACAATAGCTCAAAAAGCTGTTTACTAAACATTTAACCAATTAATAATAAAAAACCATGAAAAATCCACCCGCAAAACCAAGTCAGTTAATCACTAAAGAATTTGCTAGACAATTAAATGTGAATTACAACAGTAAGAAAGCTTCTCTTACCGCAAAAAAAGCGCAAAAAGAAGATGCCAATGCCATCTGGTATTCTCTAGAAGAATTAGAAAATTACATTCATTATATTAAAACTAATGGTGCAAAAGACGGTTACAATGTAGACGGAATCCGTTTTTATTTTGGAGTTTATCCAGATGATGAAGCGCATGGAGAAAAAGCCGGATTGACAACTTTATTTCTAGTGCCTACAGGCAAAAAAGCAGTAAATAAGAGTGAACAAGTTCAAAGTTTTTCTTTAATGAAAGAAGCTTCTTCAGCAGATATACAAAGCCTAGAACCAATGAACTACGGAAACATTGGAAGACCGCCAAGCTTATTATACTAAAAAAATATGTTCGAATTTTTAAGATCTTATATCATTTACATGGCTTTATTGTCGGGAGCGGTTGGTTTGTTTGCACTGCCAAAACTTCCTGGCAATAAAGCTAAATTCTTAGTAATTTTGATTTGGTTTTCCATAGCAATAGAAATTGTAGGCTATTACTTTACTCAATGGACGGGTTTGCTCAATTTTCACGTTTACAATTTCTACATGTTTGCCAGCCTCTCTGCCTATATTTTACTTCTAAGAGCCCTGCTAACCAAAAAAGATCATAGAATTTCGGCTGTACTTTTTTTAATTTTGTTTATCGTTTCCTTTTTCTTAAATATTTTATATTTCAAAGAAGACATAAACCGTTCGTATACATATAGTTTTGCAATTGGTGTGTTATTAATTCTAATATTATCCTGCCTGTATCTCGTTGAGATTTTCAATTCGGAAAAAATACTGAATTTTAAAAAATCGGTGTTTTTCTGGTATATTCTCGGGATACTTGTTTTTCATGTTCCTTTTACACCCTTTATGCTGGCTATCAATTGGTTTCTAATTAAACATGACGATTCTATCTTTAGTTTGGTCGTATTCATTTTGAATTTTCTAGCGCATAGCTGTTTTATAATTGGATTTATATGGAGCGAAAAGAAATACAACTATTAGTTATTTCCCTAGGTATCGTTTTCTTTACCTTAGTCGTGATTCTGCTTATAATTTTCTTTTATTTTTTAAAGAAAAGAAATAAGTTTTTAGTAGAAAAAATGGAAGCCGATTTGTATTTCCAATCTGAACTGGTGAAAACGAGAATCGAAATAAAAGACCAGACTTTATCTGAAATCAGTAAAGAATTGCACGATAATATAGGTCAGATTATTTCAGTCGCCATTATGCAGCTTAATATCTGTATCAGCAGTAAAAATGTTCAAATAGAAGAACTTAAAGATTTAAAAGGTGTTTTAGCCAAATCTTTAGACGAACTACGAATTCTTTCTCGAATTATAAACAAAGACAATCTGCTTCAAAACAATTTTCTAGAAGCCATTCAGCAGGATTTAGAAAGGATTAAGAAACTTAAAAAGATCAAATTCAATTTTAAGCAAATTGGACCAACGCCTTTAATAAATGAAGAACACGAACTTATTATCTACAGAATTTTTCAAGAAGCACTGCACAATAGTTTAAAACATTCCAGAAGCGATTTGTTTGATGTTCATATCGAAACTACCGATTCTGTTTTTACATTAGAATTAAAAGATTTCGGAATTGGTTATGATTTAAAAAAGTCAAATTCAGGAATCGGATTAAATAATATGAAATTGCGCGCCAAACTTATCGGCGCCAAGTTAACTCTACATTCAGACAACACCGGAACCAGTGTAACTATAGAATATCCTTTAACCCAAAATCATGAAAACTAACCCAAAAAGAAAACTAATAATTGTAGACGATCATTTACTTTTTTCTCAGTCACTGGAACTGCTAATCAAGAGTTTTGGTGATTATGAAGTTATAGAGCGTTTTGAAAACGGAAAAGTGTTTATAGACTATCTCGAAGAAAATAATGCTACTGAAATTGATCTTATCTTACTTGATGTCAATATGCCAGTCCTCGACGGATTAAGCTCTATGAAATGGCTCAAAGACAACAGACCTGACCTCAAAGTAATCGCTTTATCTGTTAATGATGACGAAGAAATTATCATTAAAATGATTACAAATGGTGCAAAAGGGTATTTACTAAAAGATACTTCACCTGAGATTTTTAAAGAAGCCATTGAATGCGTTGTCGAAAAGGGTTTTTATTTTACCGAACTTGTTTCTGGAATGCTGATTAATAAAGTCAACAGCGATAACAAAAAGATCTGTTTAAAAGAAAAAGAGATTGTTTTCATTAAACACGCCTGCACAGAAATGACTTATAAAGAAATTGCATCACAAATGTGTTTAAGTCCGAAAACCATTGATGGTTACAGAGAATCACTTTTTGATAAACTCGAAATAAAAACCCGAATCGGACTTGTGCTTTATGCTATTAAGCATAAAATTGTTTTTGTTTAGATCAATAAGTTAATGCTGCAAAAATGGGATATTCCTTAATTTTTTCTCTTCCGTTAAGAAAAGTAAGCTCCATTAAGAAATTACACTGCACAATTTCACCGCCAAGTTTTTCTACTAATTCACACACAGCCTTTGCAGTTCCACCTGTAGCGAGCACATCGTCGTGAATTAACACACGATCCCCTTTTTTGATGGCATCTGTATGCATTTCTAAACTATCAGAACCATATTCTAATTCATAAGACGCAGAAATAGTATCAAACGGAAGCTTTTTGGGTTTCCGAACAGGTACAAATCCCGCATTTAATTCTTGAGCCAGTAAAATTCCGAAGAAAAAGCCACGACTTTCTGCCCCAACAACCTTGTCTATTTTTTGTCCATTTAATGAATCGAGCAAAATTCTAAGGCAATTTGTACGCGCTTCAGGGTTAATTAGCAACGGAGTTATATCTTTAAACAAAATTCCTTCTTTTGGAAACCCTTGAATATCACGTATATAATTTTCAATCATCATTTTTTTTTAATTTTCTGTTATTTTTTCCTTGTTTATCTCACATTTATGTCTATCTTTGCACCCGCAATAAGCAATCAACAAAGCTACAAAAAAATAGCTAATTGATAATAAAAAAGGCCTCGTGGCGCAACTGAATAGCGCATCTGATTACGGCTCAGAAGGTTACTGGTTTGAATCCAGTCGAGGTCACTACTAAAAAAACGTTAAAACTTAGGTTTTAGCGTTTTTTTTATGCTTTTCATGTGTTTTTAATACGTTTTATCTTACTTAAATACACGGTTTAGACATCCTGTTGAGGTGACTAGTCAGGATTCAAACCAATCTTAACACACTGATTTACAGGCGTAAAAACATTTAACTTATCTTTATATTAAGAATAATTTAACACTAAAAAACTAAATTATGAATTATAGAGATGAGCAAAACAAGGGAAAAATATCTCCAGAAAAAGCACAGAAAATGCTTAAAAAGGAAGGAATGAATGTAACAGTTGAGCAGGCAGAAGAAATATTATGCTTTCTCCGACTGATAGCAAATATTGACATTGTGAAATTTATCGAGAAGAACAAGACGACTGAAAAAAATAAATGAATGTATGTTACGTTGGAAAAAAAAGAAGAAATTTTACAAAATTCACGACAAACACTGTAGTTAAGAAGTTCTTAAAGGAAAAATAACAAAATTCATCATCAAGACAATATTTAATATTTAAGAATGCTATATTTCATCGCCGTTAAAATCTTTACCGCATATCTTCGATCATTAATTATTGCTTAACTGAAACAAAAATGGCTTTTCCTGAATTGTCTTTTTAAGATTTTAGCCCCGATAACAGCGAAAATCTTTTTGTGCCGACGTTCGGCACAAAAGATTGGAACGGATAGCGGGAAAAGTTCTTAAAAACCATTAATCCGGATAATCTTTCTTTGAATATTCCTGCTTTAAGAACAATGCTCCATTGCAGCAGGGTATGCATTTAAATTACAAACTCCGCAAACAACTGATCTGACATTTGATAACATAAAATGGTCGCACACCAGACCTGAAGAGAAATCATTTAAAAATCTGCTCACAATGAGAAAAAAATAAACATTGCTCTTAAAAAAAAACATATTTTAGCAGGAAATACCGCCTTCTATTAGAAGAAAGAAGAAAACACAAGGCGCATAACCCCATTTTTAAACCCGATAAAAGATACATGGACAATTTCGAAAAAGCAAGGCTTATTGACACTTTTCTGCAGTCCATCTACAATTCAAGCGCTCCGGTTTCCTTTGCGCAGGCACTCGAATCAAAGCCTGTTCCCAGTGATGAAAATGCTGAAAAATTCAGGTCCCTGGAATATGTTATTGAAGAGCTGAAACTGGTAAAACTGGTAAATGGCAGAACTAACAGCACTTTAAACGGACAGTGCGAATATTTGATATCACCTGCCGGCCGCGAAATGGTGGAGAATGAATCTTCCAGCTTTATCCTGCTGATGGGTTTGGATTTCAGAAAGCAGAATCCTGAAATCTATGACCAGAGGAGCTGGGATGAATACTGTGATGAAAAAATTGAAAAACGACTGCAGCAGGCGGATTATTTTTTCGATCTGCTGGTTTCTGAAAACTTCTTAAAATTGGACAAGCCGGCCTTACGGAAGCATTTTAAAAAATGGTTCAAGGAAAATAAATCCTTTGACCTGCAGGTCAAAAATGGTTCTCTTGCCCTTGAAGACCGCTCAATACAGCTGGTGCCTGATTTCAGTAAGGATGATATAGCCGGCTTCCTTAAATGGTTCAGTGAAGAAAAATCCAATTTCATTGAGTATTTAAAAGACCAGGGAGTGGAAATAAAAAATAGAACTACAGAAATGTCAATACACAATAACGGCGGACATGTAATAGTAAACAATTCCTCGCACATTTCCAATCAAAACATGATATCGGGCAGCAGCGGGGAAAAAACCGAAACCATATGGACAAAGGTCAATGTAATTACGGCAGTAGTTGTTGGAATTGCAACAATTGTCGGAATACTAGTTGCAATGCTTAAATAGAAATAAACCAATTTTAAACACTTATGGGCAAAAATCAATAAACTATAAATGGCATCCGCCATTCCAAAAAATTAGATTTTTAAAATAATAATTTGGGGGGTTATTTTACGCTCAAAATATTTATCAGTTGCTTTCCTCTGCCGATTTGGATTAAATCAAGCAATAATTCGACGTTAATCAAAAATTACCGTCGAATCCCCTTTTCCCATAATTACTTTGCTTGCCAGGCCGATAAATATGCCATGCCCGACAAGACCATCAATCTCATTTAATTTTCTAGATAAAGTAGCCGGATCCGAAATAATGCCAAAGTCAGCATCTATAATATAGTTGGCCTGATCTGTTTTAAATGGCCTGTCTCGGTTCATCCTGATTTTTCCGCTACCGTTTAAGGTTTCAATTTGATTTAAAATATAATTTGAAGCAAATGGAATCACTTCAATCGGGACTTTGAATTTTCCGATTTGCTGCACTTTTTTTGATGAATCTGCTATAATGATTTCCTGCTTTGTCAATGAGGCTACAATTTTTTCCCTGAGCAGTGCACCGCCGCCGCCTTTAATCAAAATTAAATCAGAGGTAAATTCATCTGCGCCATCAATTGTGATATCGATTGAATTTACCAGATTAATATCTATTAGAGGAATATTCAATGACTCTGCAAGTTCTCTGGTTTTATCAGAGGTTGGCACCGCTTTTATTTTCAGGCCATTGCTGACAAGTTCTGCAATTTCTCTTATTGCATAAAAAGTGCTTGAACCTGTACCTAACCCCACAATCATATTATCGCTCAGTAATTTAACTGCCTGCTTTGCCGCAAGTTTTTTTTCTTGTTCTAAATTCATTTATTTAATTTTTAGAATCTTCAATTAAAGATAATATTTAATTTAACTTTTTAGCCCCGATAGCAGTGCAAATCCTTTTGAGGCGGGGTTCGGCGCAAAAAGAATGGAACCCATAGCGGGAAGAGCTCCTAAAAAACATTAATACAAAGTACCCGATATTCATTCACAAAGCCAAAGAAAGCCATCTCTGCCTTAAGTTGAACTGTCCTTTTAAATCCTTCATGATTCCCAAATTGTTTTGAACCGCTTTTAAATGCCCGATAATGAAATCTGAATTGAAAATCTCTTATTATTTCATTACCGCTTATTAGTTCTTTCAGCGCTCATATATTCTATTACAACATGATGCGCTACTGTGGCAAAAAAAATGATTTATTTCTCATCGTAAACACTAACAAATCTAAATAATGAAAAAAAATCTTAAATTACATCAACATTATAAACATTCTTAAATGGACAATATATTGAATAAACAGGGATTCAACGGTAATCTGGGTGAAAAAAGAACTGAGGCTATTCTGGCAAAAGATTTCTTAGTTTCTACTATCTCTGTTGACATTGAAGGAAGAGACTTCACAGTCGAAGTAATGCCTTCAAGCTTAAATGAAATACAGGAAGCTAAAAAAAAGATTACCTGCAGAGGTATTGTTCAGGCCAAGTATTTTGAAAACACGAACGAGGTTAAAATTGCCCGCCAGTATGTGGAGGATATTGAAGGAGTAAAAACTGATTTCTTTGCATTAATACATACAGACGATTTGGATGGAAATGAACATGTTTACTTTTTTACAGCTTATGAAATTCAAAGAAATTTTACGCTTCGAACAGATGACAATAAAGATTATTACATTTTCAGACTTAGCGGTAAAAAGAAATTTTTAAAATACAGGGATATTTCAAGCAGTAAAATAAATGAAAAAATAAAATCCGAAATAAGCCGTACAGAGGAGTTTAGAAATGAAGATTTTATAAGACGAATACAGGAAAAATGGTTAAATCCAGTAAATGAAATCCAGCACTCAAATAATGAACTTTTTGGTTCGATTAAAAATAAACATATTGTTGACAAACTTTATATCGTTCTAAATTCATATAAAGAATTTCGCAGAATGCATGCGTGGAGATTAGCAGAAAAAATGAGCTTTCCTGAAAAAATAAACACGCATACCTATTATACGAAATTTGCTTTGCGAACTAACAACCAGCAGATCCTGGATTTTTTCTCAAACATTGAAATAAAAAAAACAATCCAGATAAAAAACGCAGCGTTTTTCAAAGGTGTCAGGAATTTAAAGCATAAAATTGATTTCATTGTCTCTACGATAACTGACAATAACATTTATACTGTAGAACACAACAATGAGATTATAAATATATCCATAGAAAATAATCAAATATGCCTCTGTTCAATTTGCAGTTATAGAAATCTAAATTTCTACAAAGCGGAAAAGGCAGTGGATATTAAGGAGAGCATAAACAGTTGGGATTTACTTCAGAGCGCCTTTACATTTTTTAATCTCGGAAAATATCAGCAGGCAAAAACATTATTGCATCAAGCTCTCTCTAATTCCATCTCCAATAAAGAAGAGGTAGTCTCATTTCTTTGCAAATTTAATTTAACAATAATAGGTCAGTATATCTGGGAGGAAAATTCAGTAAATCTATATTTTGAATTATTAAAACTTAATATATCATCTGAAAAAAAGGATATTTTGAAATACGTCTCAGAACACACTCTTTTAAACAGCTATCTGAAGCAGATAGATGATAATTATCTTAAAATTAAAGAGTATCAGCAGCGCAGGATTAACAATTCAACTTTGGATCTGCTCAATTCCCAGCGGGTAAAAATTATAGAATGCATGGAATTCTACAGAGGCAATAGAATCTTGCTTACCGAGGATTTTAATGTGCTGTTTGAAAAGCATATTGAGTGCTGCATTATATCATTTTCGATGAATTGTAATTACCGCAGACATCTTGATAGTTTTGATGATTTCATTGTAGAGTCCATACTATTATATTGTGACCCTCAAAACCTCTTAAACTATTTCCAACGGAATAATATTTCTCTAATTCCATATAACAGCGAAAACCAAAAATATCTTGACCAGGCATTTCTGAACTTTTTCTCTGACGAGAATATAATTTATCTCAAGAACGAAATTAAAATAGAGGATGGAAAATATGAAAATTATGAACTGAGAAAAAAAACATCAAAGATTTTCAGCTGCATTTGCATTTTACTTTCATATTTAGATTTTACAATTGATAAATATCGCGTTGGAAAGATTTTAAATTTTGTAAAAGAACTTGATTACTCGCCTGACGAGCTATCCTTTCTTGCTTTTCCAATGTTTCACAAACCAGATTTCTTCACCCGAAATGATTTAATAGAATTTGTGCGCATCTTCCTGACTATAAAAGGCAGTCAAGGATTTTTGCTTAAAAACTGTCTGGTGGCTCTTGAAAACAAAGGGATTATCCTAGATAAAGAAGCACAGGATATAATACAGCCTCTAACAGATATAATACTTGTAGAGTGCAATTTCCATATCCTTGGCACATTTTCGCAAATTCTTTCAAAGCCAGATGTTAAAAACCTAGAACAGCAGATCCAGCATTCACTGCAAAATGAATTTAACGCCGATCTTTATTATCAAGCTTTAATTACGGGGTGCTTAAAAGATTATCTGCAATTTTCTGCCAATTATAACGTAGTGATCCAGCAGTCTTTAGATCGAAGAAACCTAATCGTTTTTGATAATTTAAGCACTTTAACGGGTCTCAGTTATTCAACAGCATCACAGCTGATAAAAGTAATAGAACTCATTTATAAAGTAGGAAAAGACATTATGCCCCCCCATATATTGGAAAAAATTTCCAACATCCATCCATACTACAAATTCTTGCTTGAGATAAATGATCACAGCGCAGACGATTCCTTTGAAATTTCCTGGCTTACCGAAAGCACTTCAGATATTATCTTAACAAAACTCAGCACATCCAAGATTTTAAAATCAAAAGTTCTAAAACTCATAAATGCCAACACAGGCAATACTGCATTAAAAGTTTATTTCGAATATTTTGCCGATCAAGATGACATTGATAAAGTAACCAAAAATTAATTTTCCAACTGATAGCGATACTTGAAAGCGAAAAATTTATATGGACGGTCAAGCAAGTATGCTTTCCGTCCTTTTTAAAGCTTCATGGAAATTTAATGGTATGGATTTGGCATTAATATAGCTATTTTTTGAGCTGTCAATAAGCAGATTTACATTGAAGAGGCGTGCATCCGAATTAGTGGCTTTCAGATCTTCCTTTATATCGTGTAAAACCGATTGCGTTTCTTTATAAGAATAATCATCCTTAGATAAATTTGAAACATAGGCCTCAAAAAATGATGATTCGTAACCGAATCCAAACCCCTCAATTACCTCCTTATAGATTCGGAAAAACAGGACCTTTAGCGTAGAATAGTCATCGATAGCTGAATAATCCGAAAAATTAACAGCATGAAAGTCAAAGCTTTCCATTTTTAAATAATAATGTAAACCTTTTATACTATTGAAGTGGAATAATACCCACATGGCATTTGCTAAAAAATAATGTTTTCTTTCACTCTCCTCCTGTTCAAGATATTCAACTGCCTTATCAATACAGAACTTCTCCTCTCCTTCTAAAACAAGCAGTTTTACTGCAGACCAGCAGATTGGCTCCTTAATATCGGCAGCACATTCCTTAAGCAGATCAATGTCGCCGGTCAGTCCATGGTATCGTTCTAACCTGCTCTCTGCATTATAACCCGTATCATGTTTTAAAAAATATTCTCTAATTTTAGGAAAAACCGCCGTAAGCTTATTTTCTAACGCATAATCAATATGTCTCTCCAATATGAATTTGAAAAGATCCTTATTTAGCATATTGTCTATAACTTTAGAATCAAAAAGCTCTTTATCTTCAATTTCATTAAAAAGGTAAGCAAATGAACTTTCCTTTTCATTGAAATTATCAATATCGTAAAATTGAAGGCATTTCAATAAAAACTCCTTTGATAATGGGACTTTTAAAAGTTTTTGAAACGAAATTACTAGTTTAAAGGCTCTAAAATCATTCCTATAGACAAAGTTTGAAGGGCCTAAAATATCCACTAAATCGTTAAAATCAATCTTTTCTGCCACTGCTGTGGTCCATTTAAACAATGCTTTCTCCTGATCCGAGGATAATGTAAATTTTAAGTTCTCCCTACTGTTGCCTTTTAAATTATCCAAAACTGTCTTAAAGATAAAAACTCCATCTTCTAAATAACCGGTAACTTCATCAAATGTTAAGGCGCCATAGCTATGAGTCAACGACTGCAAAACACTAAGCGCACTATCATGATAAATTGGGTAATTATTCTTTTTCCGCCAGTCGCTGCTCAGCTTGTAGATCTTATCAAGATCTAATTTCTCAATAGTATTATCATCATAAACCTGCTGGATATTCAACAAAAGCCTTTTAGAATCAAAAAGAATATCAAAATTGTCCTGCACGCTTTTAAGAACATTATTTCTATGTTCTTCAATCTGCTTTTCGTCCAGTACAGGGGAGTCAAAAATAAAACCTTCTAAAGTCATGAGCCTTTCAAACTCGACCGCCCAGACAGTAGCATAATTTGACATATTGTTTCTAAAGAATATAATTTCTTCAGAACTTATCAAACCTGTTTTGCAGTAATTTTCTATAACATGAACTAGGATTTCCATGTTTACAAAACGAGAGATAAATCCCCTTACCTCTGAAAAAGCATTATTTGCAAGTAATACTTTGGCAGCTTCAATCTGCTTACCGCTTTCCTTTATGATTTCCAGCAATAAACCGTCACGATGATAGTAACTTATCTTTGTGTCAACAGATTTCACGAATCTTTCAATAAAGTCGCTCTCAGAATCTGAAAAATATAGGAACCTATCCTTTATATCTTTTTCGTGATGTCCATAGAAATCAATTGACGGTGAATCCATAAAGTAGTATGAAACTAATTCTATAAAATGGTTAGAGTTCTCAAACCGAACCAGAAGATCCTGAAGTTTCCAATCGTTACCCCTATGTACGTTATCAAATTCTTTTCTCGCTACAATATTCGAATTCCTCAAAAACTCAGCTTTTATATACCAAAAAAGCCTGTCAATATCTTTAACAAAGTAGATTAAAAAGAGTAAAGAGGCATTTATCTCCTTATTGCATTCCGTTTTAAATATATTCAATACATCATCTAAGAATTTTTGGTCTGTCTCGCAAATCTTTAATGAAGTAATACATCTGATAATTTCAGATTTAATAGATATCTCTATTTCTTCGGATGCCAGCAATTTCAAAAACAAAGGGCGAAGGATATTCAGCCTTCCGCTTTCGGGCTTGAAAAAACTTAATAGTTTAAGTGCCGAAACTATAACCCTGAAATGCTGTTTTGGCTCTATTAAAAATTCAGTTAAAAAATCGAAATTATCCTTACAGTCACCAAATTCCGCAATTTCTTTAACCGTAAAAGCTCTGTTGGTGCCGATCCATAATTTTTTTTCAATACACTGCACATTAAAATACTCTTTAAAAACTTCTCTTTTAAATGATTCTGTTCTGTCTGAATCCGCTTTGAAAAGAATTTCGATCTGGTTTATTATCAGCCAGCCGATAAGATCTTTGAATGTATCTGAATCTTTTGCCAATAGATTTATTAGAAACGTAACGGTATTGAATAATGAAGGATGGATTACTTCTTTTTCGATATCGTGAATTTTAATAATGGAAAGTATTTCCGTAAAGTTTTTCTCTGTAAGAATCTTAGCAACAAAGTACTCCTGTATCTGGCGATGCGTAAAATTCCAGCGTTTAGGTTCACCTAATAACTCCATCGTAAAAGGATTTCCGATATATTCTATATAATCACCCGTAATCTCTTCCAATTCTTCTGCCGTCGAATAGTTCTGCTGCATCAATTCATTGGTAAATGCAACTTTCTTAAGATTCTTAATCAATTGAATTCTATTGAAAAGAGTTTTTTTAGCCTGTTTTGTTTCTTGCTTGTCTAAAGTTTTATTTATAAATAATTCCCACATTACAGAATCAGACACCGGTAGAGACCTCTTATCGGAAATATAACCTGCAAACAGTTCAAGAAAAAAAGGAGTTTTCAGGTAATTGTAATGTTTATCCAAAAGATTATACTTACTTATATCCTGTCCGTATTTTTTCTCAAGAAGACTTAAAGCTTGTTCTACTGTTAGATCTTGCAGATAAAATGTCTGAAAATCTGTAATATTCAACAGATATTTTTCAAAAATATTGGTTCTGCAGCTAAGTACATAACTAATATTCATCTGCTTATTCTGTGAAATAAAAAGTTCAAATGCAGAAACAAAATCGTGTATTTCCGCAATCTCATCCAGACCGTCCAATATAAAGATAACTTTGTTCAGGGATTTCCAATCTTGGTATATAATAAGATCTTCAAACTTATTTATTTTTCTGAAATTCTTTAAGTTAATTGAAAACGGAATTATACCAGTTTTATCCTTTTCGCTCCAAAGTTTTTCAAAAAGCATTTCCATTTCCTTGGTTTTTCCTGCACCAGGATTACCAAGCAGAACTACTTTAGTATTCTCGAGAACTACTTCAAATAATGTTTTTTCATCCTTTGACTCACCAAACCAATTCGTTGTATAACCTTGAAATTGATTTACAAATCTAGGTTCATAATAATTTTTGTTTTTCATAATCATGACATGAATTGATCTTTAGACAATTCAAAAGTTTTTTCTGCTCTTCCTTCTCTTTTTAACTTAAATCCATTAAAACTATTTTGTTCATTTTTATCCACCCCTTGTGGAGCTGTTTCAACGTCTTCAACAAATTTTTTAGCAGAATCCTTGTAAATGTATTTCCTGTAATGTACCTGCACCAACATGTATGAAGCAAGGTCAAAATCCAGAATTTGATATCCTGGATGATATTCGGAATCTTTTTCTTCCGGTTTAAAAAGAGCAGCCCTGCTTCTAAATCCTAAACTGCTTCCGTAAGCTGTATAAAACATGTTTGTCTCGGTATTATGAAAGTGACCGTAAAGGAAAAGTTCTATATTTTTTCGCTGGAGTATCCCTTTTATGGCTAGAGCTTCCTCATAATCATCAAGTGAATGGTGGAATAAACATATATTTAGATCTGTATTGACACCTTCAAGATCCTGAAGTCCCTCATATAGCTGGCGCTTACCAAAAAAAAGCTTTTTGGGATCGTCTAAAAGTTTTATGCTTTTACACCTCCAAGAATCGTTTACTAAAATAAAACCGATTTTATATCCTGACTTTTCGTAGTAATAAGTGGATTGGTTGACCCCAAAATTATAGTTATCGTTTCCGTCATGAAATTCTTTCTCAAAATCTTTGAATTTCTTAATCCTCAGATTAGCGATATAATTATGATTATTATCCAGATAATCGTTTATGCTTTCCTGATTTATTTCCTTGCAGAGTTTATGTTCATCGTATAGCCTAATTTCTCTCTCATCAACATCATGATTTCCAGGAATAAACAAAAACCTATGCTTCGAAATCCCCAGCTGATCTGCAATTGGATCAATAAAAACCTCCCTAAAGATATCATACGGACTGCTGTATTTTTCAAACTCTTTAATTCCAAAAAGAGAATAACCGCCTCTATCGACTAGATCTCCTGTTATTACAATCAAGTCTATAGGAACTGAATTATTAAAAGTGGTTAAGTCCTTTATTAAAGCCCCCTTATAATTATAGGTAAATTCATCAAAATTATCTTTGGACAAGTGTATATCAGAAAGGTGAACGATTCTCATAGAAAAATTTAATGACCGCAAATTTAGAGCATTTTACTTAATAAATTCTAAAAAATATAATATCAAAGTTTATTACAAATTCGCTTTTGCTTTTTTCCATGTGAATTTCATTCGACACCAAGAATGAAGAAAAACTATGACCTTATAATATCTTATTTTTTTCTAGTTATTGTTCAAATCTAATTTTCAAATGGTTTAATATTTCATAATTATTTGAATCTCCCTTCTCATTTTTTTAAATATAATTGTTGCTTGACGGAGGCAAAAAATTGGTTTATTTTCGAAAAAACTGAGCCAAAATAAAACCGAAATTGAAAGAGAACGAATTACATCGCAGTTGGCAAAAAGTGAAAAATCTGTAGAACAGAACCTAGCGGGTTATATTAAAAATCTATAGAAGCAAATATTAATAAAAGCAAAAAAAAAAAACGAAAGGTATTGGCTTTATTGAAAGAAGATAAGATGTTCCGAAATTATACTAATAAAGCACTTGCTGAAGAAGCAGGTTTCAGTAGCACCCAGCGTTTTGCAAATGCTTTTTTCGCCAGAACAGGTGTGCCTACCTCCTACTTTATTAATGAGATAAAGAAATCAACTGAAATATAAAAATGAAATTTCAAAAACTCGAATAAAATATAATTAATTAAACATCAATACACTAACAATCAATTTAGCTCATCAAACACTAAAAATATTTACTTGATTTTTTGTGTCCTTTTTTAAAATTAGCATATAAAATACCTTCGGTTCTTAATTAAAAAATTAAGAATATGAGTTTAAATTTTATTAAGATTCAAATCGAATCTCAGGGTAAATGGTGCAGTAATTATATAAAGCATAATGCTATAAGATACTGTAAAGATGCAATTAGATCCGGTCAACTAGATCGCTTTCAAATCAAAGAAGTTCAAAAACTATCATTAAAGATAGAAGCTGTAGAAGACCCTTGGAATTGGAACGGAATACCAAAATCTAAAGAATCACTCGATGTTTTAAAATTATTAGACGAGTTAAAGCAAATTATTACTTAACAAAAAGGGATACAGAATGTATCTCTTTTTGTTATAGTTAACTTTAGCTTTTTGCAATTAATTATTTAATACGTCGACTTTATTAAAGATTAATTCAGTCTACTATCTTAACATATTTGCAATAGCTAATAATAAACTTACAATAGAAATAATTAGTGGCCAAAATCTTGTCTTGGCTAAATATTTTGATACTTTTAAATCATATTGAGATTTAAGCTCAGCTCTATTTTGAACTTTGGTTTCATGTTCTAAATATTTTACCCAACCCCCATAATTAACAATTACATTTCTGCCAAATTTTGTCACATATAATGTTGATTTTTTACTTTCAAAATTATTTATTAGTCCCAATTCTTCAATCATAATTTCAATATGATTTACATATAATTTGTATTCTTCATTTGACTGAAAATCATCTGCAAAAAGCATTATGTAATAATTTGATTTATTAATTTCATCTAATAAACTTTCAATCTTTTGATGTTCTATTTTCATTATACAATTTTTTAATTTTATAAAAATTTATATTATTTACAAACTATTTTTAGACATAGAAGCCTGTATCATTCTTTTTGTAATATCTTCGAGATCGTAGTAAGGAACCACATAATTTATACCAATGGATGAGCCAGGAAAGGGATGATTTAATTTTATCATAAGTGGCAAATATTTTTCTACATTATCATTGTTATTATTTTTGAAATCTAACCAAAATCTCATAATAAAACCTGAAAGTAAATCAGCAACCTGAATTGAAATATCAGTCTTAGAATCTATAAAAGTTAAGCTGATATTTTCATTTAGATTAAATGTCCCTTTTGATGCAAGTTTAGTATGTTCAACAATTGAATCTAAATTTAATTGCTTCATCGATTGAATAGTTTTTTTATAAATGACATCAAACTGTTTTTGCTCATCATGTATTATATCAAAATAATCTTTACTTGTAAAATCAATAACATATTTTTGAACTCTACCAATTAAATTAGTGAATGCGTTATAATTTGGTAAAAGATGTATTAGTCTATTGTTTGGATTTTCATCAGGTATCGGAAAAAATTTACGCAATGCAGATACTGGATTTATTGACTTTTCATCAAAGTAGTCCTCTTTAGTTAGTTGAACATTTTTTTTCAATTCTTCTTCATTAATTGCATCAAAGTGATTAATTAAAACCTCATAAAATTCTTCTAACGACTCATTAGAATTCATTTTAATAGCAATTAGAAATTTATCATAAATATCTTGATTTAAAAATTTTCCCAGTTCAGCAGAAATTATTCTCTTCTTCTCAATATTTAAGTCATTAAATTCTAAAGAATAATAGGGAACAATAAAATATTCAATTAACTGAGTATGAATACAATATAGCTTATCCATTAATTCCGTAAATACAGGAATTTTTTTATCAGTTAAATAATTAACTAACTCTATTAGAAAGTTAGATTTACTTTTATAAATTCCTTTTGATTTGAGCTCGTTTCCTTGTATACGATATTTGACCTTCAATTGAGAAACAAATGCTTCCAGAGCGACTTTAGCTGTATCATTAACTAATAAGCCAGACAGTACATAAAATGGCTGTTCAACAAAATTAAAATTTCCATCTTGGCTCAATGTTTCCCCTGTGTTTCCACTTTCATCTATATATAATTTCATTTTTATAATATTTCTTTAACAGATTTTATTTTTATCTTCAGATAGTCTGAAAAGCCATTTTAACTAACCAAAAATGACTATCAACGTTTGGCTATTTTTTGTCTAAGCCCAATTTTTTTCCACCAGCTAATATTTAAATTAATTATAACGTCATAAATAATCTTATCTCGTTCTTGTCTTCTCTTTTCTCGGTCATTTTCGTTTTCAATTGACACATGTACAATTTCGAAATCAATTTCTTGATGCATTTGTATTGCTTTTCGAATTCGTGGATAATCCCTAAGAAGCTGGATTGTCTTGTTTTGATCTTTTAACGAGTCTAAACGATCACTCTCAATGAAAACTTTATTTTTATCATAAAATGGCAGATAATCAATCATTCCATCTATCCATTCAATACTAACCATCAGTGGCAAATAATCATTTTCAAGATAAAAAAGTTCTTCACTAACAAATTCTATATATTTAGCCGAAACATCACTTTGTAAACCGCTGGGCTTTATAATTTCTCTAAAATTAGAAACGCATTTTTCCATTGTTGTAAAATGAATTTGCTTCTTTGAAAAAATATACGTTGCCCACAGTCCTAATAAAGAAATTGTAGTTACACAATACGAAATAATTTCTGCTAAATCTTTAATGTTATTTATTCCCGATTCCATTTTATGAGTCTATTAGCTCTTAATTTTACTTTTTACCTCTTCTTTCCTTTTCTTCCTGAAATAGAAAACCTAAATCTCTTCTTAATTGTTTCCTGAAATTATTACTTGAATTAGTGATTTTCTCTATTTGTTCAACAGAATAGAGATTATGATTTGCTGGATTTTTCATTAAGTTATCTCTTAATTGATAATAACTAGCTAAAGCCTCATAAGAAATAATTAAACTCAACTTCCCTTTCTTCCACTCAATTAACTCATTAAGAATATTTTTAAGTTTTTCAGTGTCAAAATTCCCTCCTTTATCTTTATAAATATTATCCGTTATTTCAAATGCCCTTGGATATATCTCAAGTCTTAAATCATAAAGTTTAGTTGTCAAATTCCTATTTATATTTTTATAAAATTGTTTTTGTTGACTATTTTGACTTTTATAAAATTGAACCAATGTAATTAATGAAATAATCAAAGATGTTCCAGCAGTAATTAGAGATGGTGTAAAAAAATCAGCCATATTTATTTCAAGTTTTTATTTATAGTTTGAATCAATTTCTTCCAATTTTCTAATTCAATTGGAGTCAAATTATTCGCATCATTATTTCTTGTCCACTTTATAAAAGCTTTCGCTAACTTATATTTAGAGAAACTAGGAATTTCTTTTGAAAATATATCAATGATTGGTCGGGTAGATTGAGAATCAGATATTGATTTTACATTCACTTTAAATTCTTCGTTTGCTACAACTATCAATGTTTCTCGCAATAAGTCTTCAATTTCTGCTTTTGGAACATTTGTACAGAAATCTTTAGTTCTTAATATATTCTTATTACCTAAAGTATGAACTAAATTTTCTTGTTGAGCGGCTTGGTCTCCTGCAGAATCTGAATCTAAGAGGGCTACAATTTTCAAATTGTGTGCATGCAATATAGTTGCATAATAAACAACTTTACCTGCTGAATTTGCAAAAACTAAAGCAATCTTTTCATCTAATTTCTCAATATTTGAATCTCGTAATAAAGAAGCTGTTGCATCAATATACCAATAATCAGTTAAGCCTTCTAATATTAAATTTTTTTGTTGTGTAAATAAACTTTGCGCTAAATCATATCCAAGAGCTTCTTGTAAAGGTAGAAGACCTGCCGGGTCACTTGAAGAAATTGTCGTATGAACTTTCGTTCCTTCTTCTCTGTCTTTTAATTCAACAACACGAACTAGATCTAATTCATCTGGACCAACTAAAAAAGGAGAATGAGTAGAATAAATAGTTTGATTTGTTTCTGCTAATCTAGAAATAGTATCTCTAAAATCTCGTTGTTTTAAACCGTGTAAGCTCATACCAGGTTCGTCTAGAAGTAAAATTGCATTTTTATGCTTGTCCATAGCTTCAGCAAAAAACACTACAAAAAAAGAAACAATCCATTGAAAACCTTCTGAACGCTGGTCTAGTTCTATTTCTACACCAAGTTCATCTTCTACTACGACTTTCAAATATTGCCCGTCAGCAGTAATCCTTATTTTTTCAGCTTCAGGTCTATTTGGATTTGGATTCCAAATCTTTTTAATTTCTTTTGTTAACTTTATACTAGCTGAATTTAATTGATACGATCTGTTATCTAAAGTATCTCTATATTTTTTTAATTCATCTACATCATTTTTGTCGGGACTATTTGTTTTTCCAATCTCAGCCAAAATTTTCGCCGAAAATCCTAATAATTTTAGAAGACAAAGATTCCCATAATCATAAAATTTATCGTCTTCCAATAAATTTCTTTCGATTCTTTCTGCAAGATGTTCTAAATGAATTGAAGGCTTTACTTTAAAATAATTATTAAACAAAACAAAGACTGGTAATCGTGCTTCAATTATTTTAAGAACATCATAATATATGTCATTTTTTTTAATTTGCTCAATTATTTTAGAATATCGTTCTTCTTCTTTTTCATTATCTTCATCTACTAAAACATACAAGCCTTCTAAAACCTTAAGTAATTCTAGTGAATTAGTTTTCGTAAATTCAGTAGAATCATGAAGTTTATCAGTAATTAATTTTACTTGTTCACTCGGTTTTGTTTTTTCAATATTTAATGGGTCGCTTTCAAATTGTTTGTCTAAATGCGAAAGTAAACGAATAAGATCTTTCGAAATATCACCAAATTTTATATTTATAGGTGCACCTAAAAGATAATGGCGAGCTTTGTTGTTTAAATATCTGTAAATAACATATTGACAATCTTTAAATTCTTCAGGTATAAGTTTCCTATCATCTTCTTCTAATTCGAAATGTCCTCTAACAATTTCAACATCATCTGGTTTAATACGTCCCGTTGTAATATCATTGTATAAAGAACGAGGATAATCTCTGATAATATCAAATCCTTCAATATCATCTGGTGTATTTAATTGTTGTAATGCCTTTAATAACACAGTTTTCCCTGCCTCATTTGGACCAACTAAAATTGTCTTCAATTTTTCAATTTCAAATTCTCCAGTATCTTTTATACTTCTATA
This sequence comes from Flavobacterium sp. B167r, assembly GCF_056824315.1. Lineage (NCBI taxonomy): Bacteria > Pseudomonadati > Bacteroidota > Flavobacteriia > Flavobacteriales > Flavobacteriaceae > Flavobacterium > Flavobacterium sp. B167r. Next base: position 3,626,574 of record NZ_CP124859.1, on the reverse strand, counting down.
GTTCTGAACTCTTGCTTTGATTAATCTCATAATTATATATTTTTTTAGGGTTTGTTAGTTAAGTTTAAAGGTAAAATTTTCATTAATCATTATATCTACTACTTGTAAAACATTATATAGAACAAAATAATACTGAGAATGAAAACGGTTAATTGCTAAAATTGTAAAGTACATAGGTCATACGTTTACGGCTTACAATAGCAGAAACCAAAAATCTTAATCCTATTGCCAAATTCGATGTAGCTGTTAACGGTACGGCATTTTGCCTTAAATCATGAAACCATATGTGCAATCTAGCCATTATAGCTCTTGAGTATATCTAATGTATATTTCCTCCAACTCTTCTATAGGATGAAAGCCTACGTCCATCTTTGCATGCACAAATAAACCATCCTGATAAGTTACTTCAGTAAGTGCATGAGGCAAATCCTCAGTAGAATCTTTTTCAGGAAGTTCAGCTATGGGTACAGGGATATGTTCTCCGTCCTTATTTTCTAACCATTCATAAGCAGCCCTTGTCATTACATAAAGAATCTGCTTATCTTTTGAAAATCCTCTTTTTACGACTATATATTCTCCATTATGGTTTCTAAAGAATGGCGCTCCAGCAATCAAACTATCAAAATATGCTGTCAATGGATCACCATCAAACACTTGTGGTGTACTCGGAAATTCGTTTGGCTTATCATTAAGAAAAATAATACGTTGTGCTGCATTAGGAGTTTTCGACATCATGTAATTGGGTTGTACGGAAGGTGGAGTTTCAGCCATCACTCGATTAAATATCCACTCTCCTAATGAACCTCCTCTTAATGGTTTGCTACTATTTGCCCAAGATAACATTCGTTCTAAGCTTATTTGCGCCTCTTCTGATGAAACTGCACACATCCAATCATAATTTGGATCTGCAAATTTGTCCCGAAATTTTGAAGGGTTGGCAAGAAATGCTTCAACGCTTCCGCAGATTAGTTCAATACGTCTTGCTGTAATTGGATTAAGTAAAATGTTTTCTAATCTTGTTACCCAGCGTAGATTCTCGGGTCTATTGTTTTGTTTGTTTGTGTCAATGTGGTCAACAACATGTTCTTTTGTTGCTGGTTCGCTGTGAAATGCCGTCGCAACTATCCGGTGAATTCGTTCAGAAGCAATTTCAAAATAGCCTGTCTTGGTATTTAGTTTACCAAAAGTCCAGTTGTTGTCTGTTGGTCTTGGCCGTTTTCCTTCAAGTGGATAACGTAATACTGCTCCGTTATCACGAACAGAATAGCGCTCATTTTTGTAAATACATTCACATTCTAGTTTAAAGTCTTTTAATTCAACCATAATCAGTCTTTAAATTTTCTTTTCAGTTTGATGTTCTTTTAACAGCAGGTCATCATCACATCCTGACCGCTAACATTTTGTCTTTTCAATCCGTTGCGAAGTACGAAATTGATTATTTTTTTTTAGAGATAAAAAATTATTGCGAAAAGTAAATATGAACTTACTACAAAACTCGCAATTACTTGAAAGGGCTTTTACAATACTTTTTTTAATTCACTTATGTATGTCGCCTTATGAGCTTTTTCGATGAAGAATTCAATAAATTCAATCAGCGCTGTTTCAAAATAATTAATATTTCCTTTTAGCAAATTTATTGGAGAAATATTATTTTTTTTGTGTGAGATAATGCAATCAAAATCAGCAATCTTATAGTCGATTTCTTCAGTTGTCTCTGAAACTCTAAAAAAGAATGCATCAGTAAATAATTCTATTCCATTATCAGATGCTATTTTCATGTCAGATTTTGACTTAATTAAAAAACTTTTAAAATTTGAAATTGCACTAATTTTATTTTCATAAACATATTTTTCAGCGCCTTTTAAAATTTTTATCTCAAGCAATTTATCTCTATCATTACCTATTTTTTCAGGGTTTTTCCTATAGTCTAAGATAACTTCTTTATACTCTTCTGGTATAATTTGTTGACTATTCTCGATATATTTTAATAGTAAACTGGCTAAATTTTCAGAGGTCCTTACTGTATTAGGACTAACGTAATAACCATCGCAATTTAGCGGATTTAAGTCTTCTGCTTCTATGCCTTCAACTCCGTTAATATTTTTTTTTGAAAACCTAGACAGCGTAGGTAAGTTACCTGATAATATTAAGTTATAATTCGCAATGTTTTTATCTGGATTTTGATATTTAGGCTCTTTAAAAACTATAGATCTAGAAAAGTCATTTTCGACAGTCGTAATTCTATAAACTGTCCAATGAGCGCCATTACCAATAAGTTCTTTTTTCATTTGATATTGATTATTTTGTAAAAATGTTTGAAAAAGTTCTGGTACTCAAGCGGCTGTTATTCATAATTTTCTATTCGTTTTATATTTTTTATCAGACTACCAATTCCAATTACACAAAACAATCCTGATAGGAATTGCCAAAAAGAAAATCCATCTAGTTTCCAAATTAAAATAACTGTTAGAATTCCAGTCAATAGCGTAATTATTATTCCTATTCTAAAATTCTCCTTGTTACAAAAACCTATTTGATAGAAAACCCCATTCTCTTCTTTTTTATTGTCATTGCTAAAAATCATAGTCATCCCAGTTAAACAGCAGAACAAAGTCAAAATTATCCAACCGTTAAATTCTATAGAACTTCTAAATATGTCAACAGTCCAAAATCCGAAACCTACAAATACAGCAATTCCAACAAAAAAGTTAGTCAAGTTTTCTGACCGGTCATCAAATGCTTTTTTTAGTTTATAATTAATTTTCTTTTCAATTTCGGAACTTTCAAAATTGTCATTTGATTTTAATTTTTCCAAAATCTCCAAATCAAGTTTTAGTTCTTGTTTTCTTTTTATGGTAGCAAAACTTTCTCTTAATTTTCCAAATGCAGCAATTACTCCAATTATTCCAACGAATACTTTTAAGTAAGTTTCTATGTTATATAAATTTTCCAATTCTTTTTTTTTGTTTATTTTAACCTGAAAATATTAATATTTTTTTCTGAAATGCTATAAATTGTGGTCGATTGGCTCATCGTTTTTGTTTTTATTTAGTTAACAATTCCATCGTTAAACTCTGGTGGAATTATTTGTTTTAAAACTTCTAACATAAATGAAGGATTACCTAATTCTGCTTTTACATTATCTTTCAAATAAAATCTACTAAAAACCTCAAATGGTGTCGTTCTATATTCTTGTTTTTCGGTGTGTTGATGATATTCTTCAATGAATTTAAAAAGTTCGATGAAATCTTGCTTTAAATAATCTTCGTGAATTTCAAAGTAGCTTAGATTAATAAATGTTACATCTTTTATAGTTGTTTTTGTAAAAGTTTCAGTATTTAACAATTTCCTAAATTTCTTTTTTAAAATTTTGTTTATCCCTTCGTATCCAAAGGATAAGTCTGTATAAACTACTATAGGATAAATGTTTAGTTTTTCTTCTTCTGTTATTTCGTCAAAAGAAAGTGCGTTATTTTCAATATATTTTACAGCATTGAAAAGTTGTTGTATTCCCTTCGGATCTTTCTTCTGATTTTCAAAAAATTTCTTATCAATTTCAGAGTATAATAATTCTTTGTCTGATTTTTCTTTTAAGTCTGAACTAAGTAGAATATCTTTAAATTCTATTAGAATAATATTGTTTCGTTTACGTAAATAATAATCACAAATTTCATTCCCGTCACTTTTCTTTGCGTCATCTCCTGATTTTCTGATATAGTTTGGAAAGCATTTTTCCATAATAAGTCGAAAATAAATGTCTTCCATAAACTCTTTAGCTTTTACAGAAAGAAAGTTACCCTCATAACCGTTGTTTTCTATAAATTCTTTGAATGAAAAAATTTGTGCTTTATATAATTGGTCAATGAGAAAATTAATGTCAAGTAGAAAGTAAGTGTATTTATCATAATGATATAACATTTTTTTACGTAATGTTCTAAAACTATTGTCAGAACTATAAGTTAAGATTGTATTGCTAATTGACATACTATTCACATAGTCAAGATTTATTAGCGGCAGCAAATTATCTAATGGAATAATTTGTTTCCGTTCGGTTATATGTCTGCCTATTCCAACTTGAGAGAAAATAATAAGTATATTGTATATTAAATCTTTATAATCTTTTATACTTAAATATTTGTAATAATCTTGGACAAATTCTTTGAATTTATCTGAAAATTCAAGATATTCAAATAGTTTTAAACTCCTTGTAATTTGATTTGAAAAGTCAGTTGTTGAAGTGTAATCTTTTTGATAAATAAAGTTTGGAAGTAATATACTCTCTGTTTCCTCTTTTGCCGCTGCTTCTTCAATTTCTTCCGTTGTGATTTTAAATCTTTCGCTAGTAATACTATTCAATATTAAATAAGCATCAAGAACTCTTTTTGCTTCGTCACTTGTAAGATCTCTAATTGGATTTGTATTGTAATTTCTGAAAATTAATTCATAAAATAATAAGTTTGAATATTGCCAAAAAACAATTGGCCACTGTTGTTGGTCAAGGTGTTTTTGAAACACTTTTTTGAAAATTTCTATTGTTGGCTCTCCCGCTTTTAAAATAAAATCATTTAATAACTGTATTTGAATGTTGTATGCTTCTGTGCTTACTTCATTCAGATACAATTTTATGTTCAGTCCCGAAATATAATTCAATAGGGTTACAGATGGAATGTCTTTAATCAAAGTATCAGCAAAGGAAACCTCCTTTGCTTCACCATAAACTTCATTGTAGTCAATGATGGTTTTTAAATACATTCTTGTGTCAAGTTCTCCCATTGTCTAATATTTTTTGTCATGTTTGAGTGTAATCTTACAATGATCACCAACATTCTGCCGCTTGGAGAGGTTAGAAAATAAAGATGCTTCGGTTAAACACAAATTTTCCAAGTACAAGACTATTTTAAAATTCATCCTAAAAATCCAATCTCGCAAAACGGCTTTTAAGCCCAGTTACTGTTCGAACAAATTGAAATTCATATCTTTTGAAACACCGTAAAGATTTTGGTTTTCTGTCAATATCTTAATGTATTTTGTCTTGTTTTTGTCTGAAATTGTTTTATATAATTCAGTAGATAGTCCCCAATTCTCTACATTAGTAACAAATAAAGTTGTTAGTTTTTTTTGTAAATTTTCCAACGATAAATTCTCCCAAGAATTACAGTAATTAATTGTTTTTTTTGAAGCCTGTTCAGAATTGTAACCAACTAGAATAAGAAATTCTTCCTCTAAAGGTAAAAAGTGAATATAAATATTTTCTAAATCAGGTTCAGATATGTGTGAAAAAAAATCTAAATCATTAGCACTAAAAACAGCTGAAGCATATATCTCAAGTTTCGGATATTTGTAGACAAAGTATTTATATTTGTCAGTCTTATTTTTAATTTCTTTTTCTAATTGTTCTTTAAGTACATTCAAATCAATAACTCCTAATTTATTGCCTTCAATATTTAAATTAAGATTTTCTGAGTTAATTTTACCTACAAGTGAGTTTGCGTTAAGCATCCTGGTAAATTGTTCGATATTAACTTCTTTCTTGCGAATTTCAGCACAAACTGCTCGATAGCTAAATAATAAAAATGCTTCGTATGAATCAAAATTTTCATCATCTTTTTCAATTGGTTTGAAAATTTCGGTATCGTGATTATTACAAAAAACGTTATGAGATAAAGCTTGTCTTATGCCAACAGTTCCAAATTCAAAAGGTAAATTATTATCATCCCATTTATTAGCATCTACCATTTTTAGTTCTACAAGGTGGCCATTGTATGTGATATTACTTAACAGACCGTTTTGTTGAATTAAATGAGAATTTATGGCAATTTCATCACAACCATCAATTATACATTTCCATTTTTTGTTCTTCAGATTTTTACTTATTTGGGCGATAATATTTTGTGGTTTTTGCATTTTTTTTTTGTAATTGTGCGTAACTCGCTATTGCTTCTTTATAGTATCTGACTACAGTACATTTTCAGATGGCTTTATGTTATTAGTAAGCTTTTAATACCAAATTTAAATAACCACTTTCATTTTCTTTTACGGTTTTCCATACCCCTATCAGTATTAGGTTTGAAAAATAGTTCTTTAATAAATGAATCAAGTATAATTACCTGTTTTTAATTCTATTGACAGCTGTTGCTTTCATTATCATATATAAGATAATTCAAATATCTATCTTTTGTATTAATCTTTTTTATGGAAAACCATAACCTCCCAAATATATCAATTCACAAAAATCAATCACCAAGTATTTATACCTGTTTCTATATAATTTTCGCTCACCTTTTGACTTAACGTAAAAGATTTACTTCTTTCTTTAATTTTACAAGTAATTAAGACTATGAATACATCTATTTTAGAACTATACTTAACATCTTTTCTCTCGTAAAAAGGAAAAGACGAATTATAAATATTTCCTTTCACTTTAAACATGAGATTTAAAAAATGAGGGGGCAAAAATACGCCCTTAACTTTATCCTAATTTTTCGTTAGCAAATCTATTAAACCTCAAACAGAAATTCACAGAGCCAAAGAAAGACAACTCTACATTCAGCATAACAATCTATTCAAATCCTCAATAATATTTGTAGAATTGTATATTAGTTTACTGCCATAAATAAATTGAGTTTTTATAATTTTTCATATCAATCCCCAACAGGACATCTAAACCAAATTTACAAAGCCAATGGAAGACAGACACTACATATAGAAAGCCAATTTCTTCAAATCATCCAAAAATGATGTTGTAATTTGTCCTGTTCCTGTCACTACAAAGCCAAATGGCGCCAATTAAAGACAATTGGCGCCATTTTTTATTTAGACTACTAATCATTTTGGATTTTTTCTTTTTTTACCAAACTCAAAAATGTGCATTGGTTGAAATCAATAAGGAATATAACTTTTTACCTCAATCCCCAACAGGACATCCAAACCAAATTTACAAAGCCAATGAAAGACAGACATTACATATGGTAAGCCAAAAGCTTCAAATCATCCAAAAAAGATGTTGAAATTTGTCCTGTCCCTCACTTAAGGAGACAACTAGCAAATAGTTGTCTCTTTTTTATGCGCAAACATATAGATTTTTAAGGCCTTCGCAGCCTAATATTTGTGGTTCGATTTTTTCACAAGAAATTCATAGTCTGTTTGAAATAAACAGTCTTGAAGTGGCGTTATTACGGACTTAATCGAAGCTGGACGATGGTTCGAAATCTCGTTAAGGATATAAGATTTTTTTCTCTTTTGGTTTATCGTAATTTTTTGATATTAGATGCTGTTGTTAAACTGTAGGTAAAAATTGATTAATACATCAACTGTCTGCTTAATTTTATAGACACTATAGAACTAGAAATCCTTTTGTGCCGGGGTTCGGCGCAAAAGATTGGAACGGATAGCGGGAACAGCTCCTAAAAACAACATTAAACCTAAAAATAATATTAAAACAATGCAGGATTACATCCGACCAGACATTCAGCATGTAGGTATTATCCCAGAAAGTCCCTCCGATGCAATAAACGCCTCGATAAACTCCCTGCCTCGTTTCCCCTATCCTTTTCTGTCTCAAAGGTACTCAGATGAAACTGCTCATCAAGGCGCTCTACATGTATGATCTGTGTATAACCTCTGGCAATTAAGCTCGCCTTTAAAAACAACATTGGGGTTTCTCTAGGCATCTTTTAAAGTATCAGCCAGCTGCTGACCGTTGTCTACCGTAGTCACTTCAGCTGGAACATTTACCGTGTCTAAGGCAATATCTGAGATATCAAATACCAGCTTTCTCTAAAAAAGTTAAAAATTGGAGGACAATATTTGCTCCTCCAATTCCAAAGTCTTACTTTTTTAGTGATGCCATATCTATTACAAATCGATATTTCACTTCGCCTCTCTGAAGCTTTTCGTAAGCTTCGTTGATTTCTTGTATATCAATCATTTCGATATCGGCTGTTATATTGTGCTGTCCGCAGAAGTCAAGCATTTCCTGAGTTTCTGCTATACCACCAATCATTGAGCCAGCAAAGTTTTTACGTCCCATTATCAGGCTAAATGCCGCTACAGGAAGCGGGTGTTCGGGAGCACCAACTAAAGCAAGTGATCCGTCAACCCTAAGAAGATTGAGGTAGGCGTTGATATCGTGCTGAGCAGAAACGGCATCAAGGACAAAATGTAGTTTGCCGGTGTACTTGTCCATCTGCTCCTGATCTGTAGATAGAACTGCTTCATCAGCTCCTAATCTTATCGCTTCCTCAAATTTAGATTTTGATGTAGTGAATGCTACAACGTGTGCACCCATCGCTTTTGCAATCTTTATACCCATATGGCCAAGTCCGCCAATTCCTACTATACCAACTTTTTTGCCAGGTCCGACATTCCAGTGGCGTAGAGGCGAATATGTTGTGATACCCGCACACAGTAATGGTGCAGTCGAGGCAAGATCTAGGTTTTCAGGAATTCTTAGCACATAATTTTCGTTAACAACGATTTTCTCAGAATATCCGCCAAAAGTATGGTCGCCCAAATGTTTATCCGGAGAATTGTAGGTCTGTATATTGCCTTCTTCGCAAAATTGCTCAACACCTTCTTTGCAATATTCACATTCTCTGCAAGAATCCACCATACAACCTACACCTACGGTATCGCCAACTTTAAATTTGGTAACATGATCACCAACTTTTATAATTTTTCCTACTATTTCGTGACCCGGCACACAAGGATAAACAGTAAAATTCCATTCATTTCTGGCAACGTGCAAATCAGAGTGGCATACTCCGCAGAATAGAATATCAATTTCGATATCGTGCGGTGTAGGTACTCTGCGATTAATTTGTGTTTGTTGCAATGGGTTTATTGCCGCGTCTGTTCCGTAGGCTTTTGCTATTGTTGTATCCATTTTATTTGCTTTTATTTATTATTATTAAAGTATATTGATTACTAGTTCATTTTGAAGGATGAAGACTAAACGTAATATGTTAGTATTTCCTCCTCGTACATGTGCTCAGTTTCTTTGAGGAAATTTTTAAAATGCTCAGTCTCACAATGCAGATCAAATGCTTCCTGATCGGCAAAAATTTCATATGCCATAAATTCATTAGACGCATCTAAACTTTGAAAAATGGAGTAAGTTAAAATTCCCATCACCTGGCGCTAAATTTTTTCGTAAGGCATGACAAGCGATAAATATTCACTTACTATGCCCTCCTTAATGCGAATTTTGGGTATTACAATTTTTTGCTTCATAAATTTGATTTTTTACCATTATTTTGTTGGAAATATGACATCCGTAATTTTTCCACAGATACTTAGAAGATTTTCCTGCAAAACAATATCATCAACTCTTGGATTATAGTCTTCTTCTTCCTGATGATAAAAGTACTTTCCGGTTACTCTAAATTTTTCCTCATTGCTAACAGCAAGCAGTACCTGCGTTTCAAATCCTTCTGTCAAATTATCAGTAGCACCGGGTCCGCCCATCTTAGTTGGAACCCATCCCGGGTCGACCGAATTGACATAAACATCTTTCCATCTTCTTGAAGTCGCCATTGAGAGCATCAAGACCAATAATTTAGAGTCCGAATAATTCAAGGTCTGCACGTTATTTTTTAGGGATTCCAATTTAGAAGCCCCGTTTCTGTGCATAGAAGAACTTAAATAGATTATCCGTTCAGGTTTATCAATTAAGCAGGTCAGGATATAGGGAGCAACGACATTGACAGCAAAAATTTCTTCCGATGAAGCGTGGAGCACTCCTGCATTATGAATTATTGCATCAAATTCTCCGATATCATTCAGCTGTCGAGCCAAATCTATAGTTTCGGAAATGCTTGTTAAATCTGCAATGCAAATTCCCTTAGCTCCACTGACTTTTGCTAGCGCCTCTTCTGCACGCTGTTTATTCCGGGCATGCAAAACCACCTCGTGCCCTTTAGCGATTAGGGATTTTGCAGTTAACTCTCCCAAACCATCGGCAGAGCCTGTGATGAAAATCCTTGACATATTCTACTATTTTCTCAGTTGACTAACATTGATATTAGCTTAAAAATTCTGCCCCGTAATTATCCGGATGCGGACCGATTCGTAATTCCAGATTTAAATGGTCAATCGATTTCATTTGTTCATCAGACAGAGAAAAATCAAAAACCATATTATTTTCTATGATACGATTCTCTCTCACCGATTTCGGAATGACCGACCCGCCATTTTGCAGATGCCATCTAATGACAATCTGAGCCGGTGTTTTATGATGCAGGTTTGCCAATTCGACAATTATTGGATGTTCTAGTAAATGCGGAAATGGCCTTTCCTCAGGATGATAGATCAATGCGCCTCCGATTGGCGACCAGGCCTGGGTAATGATTCCAAGCTTTTTATTTGCTTGCTGCAAATCTTTCTGGGTAAAATACGGATGCAATTCTACCTGATTCACAGCGGGAACGATAGATGAACTTTCAATTAACCTGTCAAGTTGCTTTTCGGTAAAATTACATACGCCAATTGCCCTAACTTTCTTTTGTTTAAGTAATTCCTCAAGAGCTTTCCACGATTCTAATGTTTTTTCAAAATTCGAAGGAACAGGCCAGTGCAGGAGATATAGGTCGATATAATCGGTTTGAAGTTTCTGCAGGCTTTCTTCAAAAGCTTTCAACGCCGACTCATAACCATAATCCGAAATCCAAAGTTTGGTTGTGATAAATAAATCCTCACGCGAAACCCCACTTGCCAGAATTCCTTTTGCAACCTCTTCTTCATTTCCATAAATTGAAGCCGTGTCGATCAATCGATATCCATTTCTTAAAGCAATTTCTACCGACTTTGATGCATCATTTCCATCCGACCTATAAACACCAAGCCCAAATGCCGGCATTTTTATGTCATTGTTAAGCCTCAAAAATATCTGATTCTCCATTATTGCAGATTAGTCTTGAAGAAATTATCTAGTTTATCAAAAGGAATCATATCTACTTTATCATATAAATCAACGTGAACTCCATTTGGAATAATTATTAATTCTTTCGGTTCATTTGCCACTTTAAAAATATCTTCAGAAAAATATCTAGAGTGGGCGTTTTCACCTGCAATCAACAGCATAGGTCTTGGCGAAATTTCTTTTACATAACTTAAGATAGGCATATTCATAAAAGATATTGGATTAGTCACCAACCACGCACCGTTTGAGTTCAAAGAACGTTCGTGGAAACCTCTTGGCGTTCTGTAATAATCGAAATATTCTTTTACAAACTGAGGTTCGCTTCCTGTCAGTTTTTCCGGCAAGTTTCTTGGTCCTTTCGCAGGTTCTCCAGCTTCAAAATCTTTCCAACGCTGTTGGCTCAAATCTTCTAATGTTTTTGTTCTTTGCTCAGGCGTTACAGTGTCGTTATAACCTTTAGACATTACTCTGGTCATATCATACAAGCTGGTTGTTGCAACAGCTTTTATACGTTTATCAACAGCGGTTGCATTCAAGGCAAAACCTCCGAAACCACAGATTCCGATGATTCCGATTTTATTTCTGTCAACATTTTTCTGTAATCCCAAGAAATCAATCGCAGCGCTGAAATCTTCAGTATTAATTTCCGGTGATGCTAAATTTCTTGGTTCGCCTCCACTTTCTCCAGTATAAGATGGGTCAAAGGCGATAACCGCAAAACCTCTTTCCGCCATCTGATTCGCATATAATCCAGATGATTGTTCTTTTACCGCGCCAAAAGGACCACTGATTGCCAGCGCTGATAATTTCTCGTTTCCTACATTTTTTGGAAGATATAAATCTCCAGAAAGTGTTATTCCGTAACGGTTTTTGAAGGTTACAGCGGTTCTTGTTACTTTATCATTCAATTTGAATGTATAATGTTCTTGTTGTTCTGTTGTTTCCATTTTTTTTGAATTTGATTTTTTATTCTGAGCTGATAATTGTACCATCGACAATGTTATTACAGCTATAATTAATGTTACTTTTTTCATTTTATTCTTCATTATTAACTTTATTAAATTCTTCGTCTGTAACTGGTTTTAGCCAAGTAACTTGTATATCATTTTTGAAATTAGTAATTGCAATGTGTGTCATCGTGGTTTTTGCAGATGCTCCATGCCAATGTTCTACGTTTTCCGGTATGTTTACTACATCGCCTTTATTGATAACTTGAGCAGTTTTTCCTTTTTCCTGATAAAAGCCACTGCCTTCGGTCACTATCAAAACCTGTCCTTTTGGATGTGTGTGCCAGTTGGTTCTTGCACCAATTTCAAAAGTTACTGCTCCAGCAGAGAATTCGTTGTTTTTATCATTGGCAACCAAAGGAGACAAGAAAGCCTCGCCTGTAAACCAATCTTCAGGTAATCTATTTCCTTTTGGGAAAAGAGGTGTTGTATTGTCATTTTTCATTGTTTCTTTATTTTTATCGTTAGTAGTACAACTCAAAGTCGCTAAGACCATTAAGTTTATTGCGATTATCTTCTTAAAATTTTTCATCCGGTCATTATTGAGTTGAAACCTAAATTCAATTATACCGTCGCGGTTTTTAGCTTGACTTGTTTATCTAATATTTCTCTCGCAAACATCGTCAAGACTGCCAATATTCCAAATCCAGCTCCAACCCACGGAGTAGAAGAAATTCCCACGTTGGCAATAAACCATCCTCCTACAATCGTTCCTGTGGAAACACCCAGATTTCCAAACGAAGACTGAAGACTGTTAGCGAATTCCGGTGCTTCCGGTGCGGCATCAATCATATAAGAAATGGCTGTTAAGAAAGCCGGGCCGTACATGAGCCCCCAGAAACCGATGACGATAATTTGCAAATAGAAATTCTCACCCGAAAACTGCAAAATCACAGGTAGCAATATGGTTCCTAATAAGAAGAATCCAGTTGTAAGAACAATGTTTTTAGATAATAACCTTCCGGCTAACCAATTGGCAATAACTCCAGTTATCCCAAAAAGCAGCAACATATAACTTACCTGCACTCCTGTCATCATTTTTACTTTTCCAAGATAGTCGGCAAAATAGCTGTAGGTCGAAAACCAAGCCGAAATCAGGAACACATTAAAAATGACGCTGATGATAAAACGCGGCTTTTTTAGGATCAACAATTGGCTTCCATACGATAGCTTTTCTTTTATTGGCATATTGGGAATAAAGATCAAAATGCCTGCTAAAGCAATTATTGAAATAAATCCCTGAATAACAAAACTAATCTGCCATCCGTATATGCTCGACATATAGGTGCTGAGCGGAATAACGGTTACCTGAGCCAAGGCAATTCCACCAATTACAATTCCCATAAGTTTATGCTGTTCCTGTTTGGATGCTGTACGGATGATTGTACCCACAGCCGCTGAAAAGAATACAGGCTGCAGCACTGCAGGTAAAATTCTCAGCAAGACTAACAGCCAAAATGGAGGAGCAAAAGCCGAAACAATATTGGATAGTAGAAAAAGGAAAATGGCCCAAAGCATCATTTTTTTTCTGTTGATACCAGACGTAAAAAGAACAAGAAATGGTCCAATGAGGAAAATAGTCAGTGCAAACGCGCTGAGTAACAGTCCCGCTTTATCAATTCCAATATTATAATGTGAAGCTACTTGAGGTAAAACGCCAATAATACCAAATTCAGTGCTGATTATACTGACCGCGCCCAAACAGCCAGTGTACGCTATTTTTTTTAGTTTATTCATCGTAACCAATCTGTAACATCTGCTTGGCATCCATACGGCCCCCGTAGATCTGAAGTTTTGCTAGTCCTGATTCCAATTCTGCCAAGTCAGAAGCTGCAAGCTGAATTTTTTGCGTACCCATATTTTCCTTCAGGTGGTTGGTATTTGTAGTACCTGGAATTGGAACTATCCAAGGCTTCTGAGCCAATAGCCAGGCAAGAGCAACCTGAGCTGGTGTCGCATCTCTTTTAGCACCAAATGTTCTCAGCAGTTCAATAATGGGCTGGTTGTTTTTCATAACGATAGGAGAAAAACGAGGGAATGTTGAACGTAGGTTATTTTCTGGATCCCAGGTCGTCTGTACGTTTACATCCAATGTTCCTGGAAGAAATCCTTGTCCTAAAGGTCCCCAAGGCACAAAACCGATTCCCAAATCCTCACAAGCCTGAAGTACGCCGTTTTTCTCAACGCCTCTTTCTATAAATGAGTATTCTGTCTGAACAGCCGATATTGGCTGAACGGCGTGTGCTTTTCGGATTGTTTTAGCAGAAGGTTCCGATAAGCCAAAATGCAAAACCTTACCTTCTTTTATCAAATCTTTGATGGTTCCTGCAACATCTTCAATAGGAACTGTGAGGTCAACACGGTGCTGATAATAGAGGTCAATCCTATCAGACTTTAAACGTTTTAACGATTGTTCTACTACTTTTCTGATGTGTTCCGGTCGGCTGTTTAAACCATTTGTCCCGTCGATTTTAAAACCGAATTTTGTTGCAATAGCTACTTTGTTACGAAATGGTGCCAAAGCTTCACCAACTAGTTCCTCATTGAGGTATGGTCCATAAACTTCTGCGGTATCAAAGAATGTAACGCCTTGCTCATAAGCTTCGCGAATCATGCGAATTCCTTGAGCCTTATCCACTCCGGCACCATAATGCCCTCCATTTAAAGTCATATTACCGAAGCCAAGTTCGGAAACTTCTAGTTTTCCGAGTTTTCTTGTTCTTAATTGGTTTGCAGAATTTGGATTTAAAAATTCACCTGATAAAGAACCTGCGAAAGAAGGCAGTCCTCCCAAAGTTAATGCGGCGCCAAACAAAGCTGTTTTTGTCACAAATTCTCTTCTTCCAAATGTGGCGGCATTCTGCTTCTCGTTATTTTCCATACTGTTACTGTTCTCGTTATTAATTAATGAGTTTTGAGCATATTCAAAACCACCTAATCTTGAGATACAAAGTTACAGTCTACACAATCTTTCTAATAACGATATTCAAACCAAAAACTAAGATATTCAAACTTCCAATAGACGAAATACTTTTGGATTAGTACCGGTTTGTTTTTTAAAAAAATTATTGAAGTAGGTGGGATAATCGAATCCAAGTGAGTATGCAATTTCGGAAATACTCCAGGTTGTATGCTGTAATAAAGCTTTAGATTCCGTGATGATACGTTCTGCAATATGATCCGTAGTAGATTTCCCTGTTGTTTCTTTTACGGCACGATTCAAATAATTGACATGAACGTTCAGGTATTGAGCATAATGCTGTGCCGTTTTTAATTTCAGAGGAGTATCTGTGGTTTCAATTGGGAACTGCCTTTCTAATAATTCCAAAAAAACCGAACTCAATCTAGACGAAGCATTTTTGTTTTGATCAAAGTTTTCTTCCGGCTCCATTTTGAGCGATTCATGTATAATAAGGCTAATGTAATTCCGAATAAGCTCATCCTTAAACATATATTTACTTTCCTGTTCATCAATCATTTTCTGAAAAATGGTATTGAGGAAAGTCCTTTGTTCTTCTGTGATTTTCAAAACAGGTGTTCCTCCAATTTTAAAGAATGACGATTGCTGAAGACTCTCCGAACGTTCGGAATTCTTAAAAAACTCCTCCGAGAAAAGAATAGTATACCCTACATAAGTAGTAGAAATCGTTTCCCAAGAATAAGGAATATGCGGATTTCCGAAAAAGAGAACCGTTCCTTCCTGTTCGAAAGTTCTATCAGAATAATGAATCTTACTTTTACCTGTCGTCAAACAGATTTTATAGAATTCTTTCCTGCTGTAGGTTCTTGTATCACCACTATCCTGTTCTATCTGAAATGCTTTAAAACCTTGAAGTTTCAATTCACTATTAAACTCCGAAACAACCCTTTCAATCTTTTCCATCTTGCAAAGTTAATAAATTCAAACATAGAAACATGTTTTTAAACAATAAAAGGAACTTCTACGAATAGAGATTCCTTTTTTATCTGAATTTCATGTAAAATTAGGGGTAAGAATTATTTTCCCAACCGCATTTTTGGTCTGAATGATTTCGTGCGCCTTCGCCATTTCTGCCAATGGAAATAAGTGTGAAATATGGGTTGAAATTTTTCCTTCAGCAAGAAGCTCGGCAATCGTTTCGATGTCTTTCAGATAAGTGTCGTTCGGAGTTACGTTCACTCTTTTGACGGTTACATTTTTGTCTGCTTTGGCATAATCAATAAATTCCTGGTCAGGATAAACCACAATGCTTGATAAAACTCCGCCATTTTTCAGTGTCTTTAGTGAGCGGGCTAAATGGGTTTCTTCAGTACTTTTCACTTCAGCTTCCACCCAGACAGCGTCGTGAACAATATCGGCATCAGTGATAAGATCTTCGATAACCTGTGTTTTGTAATCATAGAATTCATCAGCTCCAAGATTTAAAACAAAATCTCTGTTATCACCAGAAGCAACACCGATAACGTATGCTCCAAAATGCTTCGCAATCTGTATGGCGTAATGGCCAACACCTCCCGAAGCTCCGTAAATAATGACTTTGTCATCTTTTTTAACCTTTGCAAATTTCACCAATGATGCCCAGGCCGTCAATGCCGCCATCGTTGCACCCGCCGCCGCCTCAAAACTTACATTGGCAGGTTTGATAGCCAATTCGTCTTGCGGTGCAGCTACAAATTCAGCATAGGCGTTTGCCTGACCAATAAAATTGAAATTTCCAAAGACTTCATCACCAACTTTAAATCTCGTCACTGCGCTTCCTGTTTCGGTTACAATTCCTGCAACATCCCATCCCAAGATGATATTTTCTTCATCACCTTTCACTGCGTAAATCATTTCCAAGGCGGGTTGATTTCTGCGGACAAATGCATCTACAGGATTAATTGCGACTGCTTTTACCTGAACCAAAACTTCGTTTTCTTTGATTTTTGGCATTGGAACTTCTGCTAAAACTAAATTTTCGGGACCTCCAACTTCTTTTAAAACTATTGCTTTCATTATTTTTGTATTTAAAATGATTTGTCAAAGGTAGATTGGATTCAAAATTTCAGTTTTGCTCAGAATGTCAAATTTGTTTTGCTCAAACTGTCAAAATATTAGTTTTAAATTTGAAGTCTGACATTTTAAACAATGTTTTTTTGACTTTTTAAACAAACAATTAATTCTATCTAAATTGTAATTTTGTTTTAGAATTTATAACTAAAAAAAAAAAAAATGTCTGAACAATCAATATTAAGACTTACGATGTCTGCAACCGTACAGTCTGAAGAATGGGAAAAATTAGAACAATTAATGGCAGTTGCGAGAATAAGCATACCAAAGGAGGGCGACGGCGTAGTAATCCACGAATGCCACTACAATCCGGAAACCTTAGAAATTATTTTCCTGGAATCATACGCAAACGAAAATGAATTAATAAAACACGCACAAGCATTTGGTCCAGTAATGACTGACCATAAAGTCGATTGGAAAATCAGCAGAATAGATCTGCTCGGCAATTATTCGGACGAGATTTTTGCGATGATGAAAGGAATGGCGACCGGAGCCGAAGTAAATCTTTACAAGAAAGTATTCAAAAACAAATAGCGGAATTACAGTTCTGAAGGCGAATAGCCAAACTGTTTTTTAAAGGCAAATGAAAAATGGGAGAGATTTTCGAAACCGATTTCCAGATAAATATCTCCCGCTTTTTTATCTTTCTTGGAAAGTTGAAAATGCGCCAGTTCCAATCGCTTTTTGGTAAGCCAGCGTTGCGGTGTAATTTTGAAAGCCTTCTTAAAATCCCTGATAAATGTTGAAAGACTGCGACCTGTGAGATAGGCAAATTTTTCCAAAGGCATATTAAATTTGTAATGCTTCTCCATAAAATCAACCAGATTTATCTTTCCAGGCTCGGAAAAATCAGCTAAAATTCCGTCTATGTCAGGTTCGATATACCGAAGAATGGAAATGGCTTCCTCAAATTTAAGTCTGGCAATGTTTTCGGGAAGCTTCTGCTCCAGTTCAAAATACGGAACGATGGAAGAAAAGAAACTTTTCAATAAAGGTTCTTCACTCAAAACCCTTACAGAATGGTCCGGAGAAAAGCTCATATTAGGTTTTTCTTTGGCGTAAAATGTTTTAAGTCTTTCCACGGTTAATCCAAAAACAATAGCTTTGTATGGTCGCCCGTCTTTCGGCTGTTTGATGACCGCCGATATTTGATTTCTGGGAAAAAGCAGCATACTTCCAGCACCAAAGACATACGATTTATTTGCCTGAATGATTTTCATTTCACCCGAATTGATCAGTACAAAAGAATGGAAATCCAGACTCAAGTCATCTTTATAGATGCCTTCCTCGGTAACCGTCCACACTAAGTCTGTAAATTTATTGATGTTTTGCTTTGCCATTTTCTCATTTTTTGAATTTATCAATTCAAATATACAAATGATTTTCTTCAGACGCTTTGTTTAAAATGTCAAGTTTGATTTGCCTAGAATGTCATAAAATTTCACAGTTCTTTTATCAAATAATGTAAATCAGGATCATTGCTGATACGATCGCTTTCAGAATCAATTATACTCACGATATCCAATTTGATCTGACGGTAACTGGCTTGAAAACATCGTCCATTAAAGTGGTACAAAGCAAACGGCTCATCCATACGCCAGCCATCAGAAAGGCAATATATCCCAATAAGATTGTAAGGATATCCAGAAAAGTGCCTATTATCGGAGATAGCTTTAGCAATGGCCCATTGAGAGAACAGCACGAAGCCAACGCCCAAAGCCACATAAATCTTAGACCAGGTAATCTTTTCATTCTTTACGCCTTTCATACCTAAGCAACTCAAAGCTGACAAAAGCAAAGCGAATGTTTTGGTATATAAGGCATGTGAAAACAAACCTGCCGTCCGGTCAAAGTCCCTAATATTTTGTTGATTACTTCCAACCTCCAGTCACGTTCCAGAAGGAAACCACAGCAGAACCAATAAAGGAGCATCAACACCTATAGAATACTGACTGCGCGCATAAAAGCCATTATCTTGGCAGGCCCTCTCAAATGGTATTCTCCCTACATTATTTTAAGTTTTAATTTTCGGGCGTGATTTAAGGTTTAAGAAGTTCTGCTAATTAGAAGTGGCAGGCATTGGCAGTACGTAGCGGTATTTAAAATGTAAACGAATTTACGCCATACCACCATTTGAAACTATGCTTTGACCTGAAATCCATATAAGCTTCATCAGGGGCCTAGAATGCTACCGTTAATACCTCAAATAGGTACAGTAATCTACTGAAGAACTGCGATTTATTTACCAGGTAAACATCAACCTTCTGCACTAGAATTACAGCAAGAAGTTTACCCGTTGTGCATTATGGGGAAAAAAGTACTACAATTGTCACACTGAGGCTTGCCGAAGTATCTATTTTTTTTTGGAATATGGTTAGATCCTTCACTTCGTTCAGAGTGATAAAATATAGTATATAATGCATAACGGGTGTCTTTTGTTTCAAAAAACGAAGAAAGCAAATTACATTAGTCGTTTCCATCAAAATTGACTTACTACTTTAAAAACATTTGTCAATTGATAGTTAGCAATTTTAAGTTAAATGACTGATGGAAAAGCTCCACCATCTATCAGGTAATTAACACCTGTAATATATTTAGCATCAGGAGAAGCCAAAAATGCTACCAGGTTTGCAATTTCTTCTGGTTCGGCTAAACGATTTAAGGGAACACCACCGATTTTCTGCATAACTGCAGTGGTCGATTCTTCGATCGAAATGTTATTTTGAGTTGCCAGACTTTGAAGAGCTTCCTGCATAAGTGTTGTATTGACCATACCTGGAGACACTACATTCACTCTAACATTATGAATGCCCACTTCTTTAGACAAAGTTTTACTGTATGCATTCAGAGCTGCTTTTGCTGTAGAATAACTCATAGTCATAGTACCCAACGGCATTTTGGCAGCACCAGTAGAGATATTGATGATTACACCCTCTTTCTGAGCTATCATAGCAGGTAAAAAAGCTTTGTTGATGCGTACAGCACTCATCAGATTCAAATTGAGCTCTTTTTCCCAATCTTCCTCAGACAAGTCAGCAAATGTTTTAAAGGTGTTGACATTTGCACCCGCATTATTTATTAGAATATCAATAGTCCCAAATTCTGCCAAAATCTTTTTTGACAATTGATCTGTAGAACTTACTTGTGATAAATCTGAAGCGAAAAAATACTGATTTTCTAAAAGATTTTCGGGTGCTTTTCTTGCTGTTATAATAACCTTTACTCCCAAACTTTGTAATTTGTCTGCTATTGTCTTACCTATCCCTTTTGTTCCACCGGTTACGAGGGCAATTTTTCCTTTTAATGATTGAGTCATAATGATTGTATTTAAATAATTAATTGCAAATTTAAATTCAATACTTTACTTTTGCAAGTAGTTACACTTTTGTGAAGTTTATACACATAGGGAAGTAAAACAGATAATCAGTACATTATGAAAGAAGAAATTTTAAAAAAAAATAATTACAGATGCAGTTTGCAAGAAATTGGGAATGTAATTGGTGGAAAATGGTCAATGTCCATCATATATGGACTACTGACTTACGGCAAAAAACGATTTAGTGAGCTTGAGCGTATGATTCCCGGTATCAGTACACGAATGCTGGTAAAAGAACTTAAAAATATGGAAGCAAATGGTATCCTTACACGTACTGTATATGCAACTGTACCGCCTACTGTAGAGTATGAACTTACTAAAAAAGGACAACAATTAAAAGGAATCATCGATGAAATGTATAAATGGGGCGAAGAATACATCACTTCAAATAGTTAATTAACATATTGTGTAGCCATTTTATTTACCTTTTTATCTCTGTTGAGTATAAGAAAAATTTCAGCGCGTGAAAGACAAACAAAATAATCCATTAAATAATATAATCAACAGTTTTACCGATTCATTTTAAGTACCGTATCATCCTGGCATGAATATACCAAACAAGCAGCTCCACCAGTAAAAAAATACAACATGACGCTTCCTTCTTGGAAAGAAGTCGATTATAGTTCTGTAGAGTTTATCAATATCTTGAATTCTCTGTTACAATATACAAGTCTAGACAGCAGCGAAAAAGAGCTTCGAACGAACTTTTCAAAAATTGGAATTGTGCCAGGTGTACCATTCAACAGTTCGAAATATCCGCAAGAAACTTTGGAAGCTATCGAAAAAGGAATTTCCGAAGCAAAACTAGAACTGGATTCTAAAATAAAAGAGGTTACAGATTCCGGCAGTCTGTTTGGCACAAGAGCAACGCTTAAAAACAATTACATGAATCGTGCAATTGCAGCTGCGACCGGACTTTACGGAAATACAAAAGAAGAAGCTGTTTATACTGGCAGCGCTACCGATAAAGACAATCAGCCGTTATCCGGAAATAACAAATACATTTTGAAATTTCCTAAAGGCCATCTTCCAGAAGCTAAATATTTTTGGAGCATAACGATGTATAATCTGCCTAAACGATTTTTGGTTCCAAATCCGATAAATAGATATTCTATCGGAGGCAAATCTAAAGGTCTTAAATACGAAGCTAATGGAGATTTGATTATTTACTTATATCCTGAATCGCCAGGAAAAGACAAAGAAAGCAATTGGCTGCCAACTCCTAAAAACCAGAATTTCAATTTCGTATTGAGAATTTATGGACCACAGCCAGACGTAATTAACAATGTCTGGAAAATGCCATTGCCAAAAAAAATCAATTAATTCCGTATTCAATAAATAGGATAAATGAATGACGTATCCCTGAAAATACGTCTAAACCAAATTCACAAAGCCAGTGAAAGACAGAAACTCTTTAGATCTTTCTTGAAATTTATTATAATTTGGTTCTAGTGAATGCCAACAAAACAAAAAGGCGTCAATTGAAAACAATTGACGCCTTTCTTATATTCTTATTTGTTAGTAAATAAACTTAGCTTTTATTTAAGTTTTAGGTTACATCAAACTAGAAATGTAACAACTAAAATACTATTAAAAAGAAATTTTAGAATTTAAGCTGAAAAATTTACAGGATTAAAATTTTTGTAGTCGCTTTAATTTAACCAAAGTCTTAATGGTTCTATTATTTCAAATATTTAATATTTACGCTTTCAATTGTACCATTAAATTTAAAAGGGGCCTTATCATAATAAGCCTGTGACACGGGCGAACCTAAATCTGTTCCGATATCAAAACATTCATTCGCAGAAAAACCCGAATTAATAATTGTGGGTACAATTCCTTTTATTTCTTCTTTGCCATTTACAAGAATAGTTACTTCAGCCCCGCTTAATTTTGGACTTTCCTTATTTGGGATTCTTTTGAAAACAACTTCAATAGTCGATTTCCCTTTCTCTAATTTTGACTTTGCTTTTAATTTGGTTCTTTGTATTTCAAATAAATTGTACTCATAATTTAAAACACCATTTTCAACAAATAAAGTTAAACCTCCAGCATAACCCGCCATTGCAAATAAAACGCCATTTGCATTTTCAGAGGCGTTCAATTCAATTGTGGTTTTATTAGAATTATATCCAATTCTAGGCGCATCAAATTCTGGTAATCGGGTCATATTTCCGGTATAATTAAATTCTGTCGCAGGATTAGCTTTAATGGCTTCTGGATGTAATAAAACATACAATCCGCCACCTATCGGCATGTTTTTATTGGCAACAGATTCCTCCATAAATAAAGTCTGCAATTCTTTTAATTTCGACGGATTTTTCTTTGCTAAATCGGTAGCCTGACTAAAATCTTCGTTGATATTATACAATTCCCAAACATCTTTTTCAGGCGTCCATTTGTCGATTCCCGGCGTTACAGTCATCCACGGAACTCTCGGACCAAAAGTACTTGCGAACCAGCCATCGTGATATATTCCTCGACTTGCCATTACATCAAAAAACTGGGTATGTTTTTGATCTTTCGCTTTGGCGTCATTAAAGGTATAAACCATACTGACTCCGTCTATAGGATCCTGATCATAGCCGTTTACTTTTTTAGGTTCTTTTATCTGTAACGCCTCATAAATCGTAGGAACAATATCATTTACATGATGAAATTGCGCATGAGGAGTTTTATCAGCTTTAATTTTTTTAGGCCAAGAAACAACCATGGGCTGACGTGTTCCTCCAAAATAACTGGCTAATAATTTTGTTCCTTTAAAAGGAATTGAACCAGCCCACGCTCAGCCAGCATGATACATATTATCTGTTTTTGGAGTTCCTAAAGCACTTAACCCTTCTAATTCATCATTCAATACTCTTAAATGATCCTCAATTTTTGTTGGAATTTGATTCTGAGCCAATAATTCACTTATAGTTCCGTTTTGTCCTTCAGAACTAGAACCATTATCACCCCAGATATAGAAAACAAGCGTATTGTCTGCAATTCCCATTTTTTCTAATTCATCAATAATTCTTCCCGCATTGTAATCGGTATGTTCAGCAAATCCGGCAAAAACTTCCATCAACCGGTTTTTCACTTTCTGGAATGTCGCTCCATGCAGCCAGAGTTGATGGGCGTTCTGTAAGCTTTGTGTTTGCTGGAATCCATCCTAGTTCTTTTTCTCTTTTAAATACACGTTTTCTATATTCATCCCATCCATCATCAAATTTACCTTTATATTTATCTGCCCATTTGTTATTAACTTGGTGCGGACCGTGTATGCCACCTGGAGCCCAATACATAAAAAAAGGTTTGTTTGGATTTACAGCTCTTTGGTCATGCATCCACTGAATGGCATTATCGGCCAAATCATCCGTAAGATGATACCCTTCTTCAGCAGTTTTGGGAACCGAAACGTAAGTCGTGTTTTTAATTAATGTTGGTTCGTACTGAGATGTTTCTCCTGCTAAGAATCCATAGAAATATTCAAAACCATAACCGGTCGCCCAAAAATCAAACGGTCCGACTTTAGAGGTTTCCAAAGGTGGAGAATTATGCCATTTGCCAAAAGCAGAAGTAGCATAACCGTAATTTTTTAAAACTTCAGCAACAGTTGCTGAAGTTTTAGGAATAAGCCCGCTAAAACCATCCCAATCATTTGCCCACTCTGTAATTTGTCCAGATCCTACTCTGGTGTGATTTCGTCCGGTTAACAAAGCCGCTCTCGTAGGAGAGCACATTGCTGTCGAATGAAATCTATTATATGAAACTCCATGATTTGCTAATTTAGTCAGTGCTGGCGTATTGACTTCTCCACCAAAAGTATTTGCTAAACCTGGCCCGGCATCATCTATCAAGATAATGATAATATTCGGCGCATCGGCTGGAAGATTTGATTTTTCGATTCGGCGTTTATGAACAGATTCTGCCATACTTGCGCCTGCTTTACTGGCTGAAGGAGCTGTTGGAAAAGGTAAAACATCTTGAGCATTACTAATAAATACATTGCTTAAAAACAAGAACAGTAAAAGGCGGATTTGTACTTTCATAAAAATTAAGTTTTTGGTATAATTAAATTGCAAGTAGGTTTTCCTGATAAAACTTAAGGCAATCATAAATTTAAGCCATAAAATCCAATCTTTAACCTTTTTTAGGTTTCATCTTGTAAAATGCAACATGAATTATTGCCCTAAAACAGTATAATTAGATACAAATTTCCCTCAATCCCAACAGGACATCCAAACCAAATTTACAAAGCCAATAGAAGACAAATATTACATATGGTAAGCCAATTTCTTCAAATCATCCATAAAAGATGTTGAAATTTGTCCTGTTCCTGTCACCACACAGCCAAAAGGCGCCAATTGAAGATAATTGGCGCCTTTTTTTACTACTTATACTACAATACGATAGCTTTAAATCATTTTGCTTTTATTTTCTTTCCTTAAAATAAAAATGGATAAATGCGTAAATCTGTGGAGAAGCAAAAATTATCCATAAATATTAGTTCGTACAAAGAAAGCATTCTATATTTCAAACACCTCTGATTATATCAGGGGAAATAACTAAAAATGAGAACTATCTATATTTTCCGTTTTCTACACCTTACCATGCCAATATATAAAGCTAAACACTGCTTTGTGCTAAATTAGTTAGACCCCTAGGTAATTGTGCAAGCATCACTTGCACAATCGGAAAATCAATGTCTAGTCCAATAAAAGGTACGACATACTTTAAATTTCGAAAAGAAAATCTTTGTTACCATGAAAATTACGATCGTAATAAACAGCTAAATCCCATGATTTATTAATTGATCGACCAGCCTAAATACGAAGCTCTACAAACTCTAGACGGGCACCCGTCACAGTCCTAGCCCTGATAGCAGCGGAAATCCTTCTCCGCCAAGGCTGAGCACAGAAGATCACATCGGATAGCGGGAATAAGCTCCCAGAAATAATATTTAAGTACAAGCAAACTTATTTAAATCACATTTCAATAACAGGAAATTTAATAAAGCTCTAATCTTCTATTATTTATTGCCGTTCAACTACGGATAAAAAATGGTTAATTCCTCTCGCAAGTAAACTACAAAAGGTTAGCTTCAAATATTGATTAACCTAAAAAATGTTAAAAATATTAGTGCTATGAGTTTGTGGCAAAATCGTGGCACATGCATTTTCGAAAAACAGAATTCCAGCAAAAACAAGCCTAGCAAGCTTAGGTTCGAAACTTTTAGAGATCAGAGTAGAAACATTTACTAAATGAAATAATTTCCAAGTTAGTAATACAGTTTCAGATTATACTTTCGTTATTTCCTCGTGAAAATTATAACTAAAATAGCACATTATCTGTGAATAAACCACAAATGATTATACTAACCTAAGATTCAAAAAAGGTTTGTTTGATAACATTAGCGCAACTCATTTTTCTTTAGTAATTATGCATAATATAAGAATTTGAAATTAAGTATTTTACATAAAAAACATTAACAATATACCTCTATTCGAACTCACTCTTATAGTATTATCAATAGTACAAATCTAGATATGTAATAACGCCAATAACCAGCTGTGCAATCGCGAAATTACTTTTCTTCTATATATCATGACATGGATACCAAAATAGAAATGCTCAAGACTTTAACTGAAATCCGTGATTGGTTTGGAATACCTATCGTAGGACCTTTCTTCGAAGATTTTTTGCTTCAGGAAATAGATCCATCAAATCAAAATAAACTACTAAAAGCATCTAATTCATACAGAGCAAATTTCTTTACAATATTTGTCATTTATGAAGGGTGCGCAACACATCTTTACAATAATCAAGAGATGCGATTGCAATCGTCAAGTATATTTATAACGACGCCTGGACATTTTCGCAATTATACGATAGATCATATTTCCAAGGCGTATTTTATATTCTTTACTGAAAATTTTCTTGCTAAGCACTGTATTAGTAACATCTATAATGAGTTTCCATTTTTATTATCAGATTCTTTTATGTATAGCGTCGTTGACTCTGAAAATTACCAAATAGTAAAAAGCAACATCGACCAGCTTAAGCACGAAATAAAAAAAGGAAATCAAAATATGATTCTTATCGGCAATATGGTAGAATTTCTGCTCATAAAAATTAACGAGCTTTTTCAAAATCAATCAAATCTAATTTCTGGTAAAAATGTTAATTCAAACGTAGTTAATATATTCTACAAAGATTTGGATGAATACTTTGGTGGGATATTAAATGGTAAAAAACCTAAGCAATTAAAGGCTAGGGATTTTGCTGCATTACAATTTCTAAATGAAGAATATTTCTGCAGAATAATAAAAACTAAAACAGGCAGAACGCCAACTGCATGGATTAACAGCAGAATTTTAGGTGAGGCTAAAATGCTGCTGACTGAAACATCAAGTCCAATTTCAGAGATTTGCAATATACTTCAATTTACTGACAGTCGGTCTTTTAGCCGTTACTTTAAAAAACAGACTACAATGACACCTAAGAATTATAGAAAAAGTTTACAGCAAACTCATAATCTTTGAATTTTATAAATTAATGCCATTTTTAAGGTATAATGGTAATTTTCCTTTCCCATATCTTTGAATAATAAAAAGTTCACCATTCGCCAAGTAACTTACCATAACCAATTTGTATAGCCATGATAACACAACCAACAACCCTCAGTACTTATAAAGATCAAATTGAGTTTTTAAAGCTTTCTTATCATGATTATATTGATAATGACGAATTTTCAATTGTTAAAGTGCACGAATGGGATCTGACTTTTCCATTTAACTCCCCGACCTTCAGATCGGATTATTACAGTTTCACCATTGTCACCAATGCAAATGGAAGCTTTACTGTAGGGGATGATATTTTTGAACTGCATCCTAATCATATAATAGTGGCCTGTCCCGATTCTTATTTTAAAATCCATTGGACAGATATGGTAAAAGTTTACAATATAGCGTTCAAGAAATCGTTCATTTTAAAACATTTTCCAGGCGGAATCGATAATATTATGGAATTCAATACTAGGAACGGCTACTGCTGCTGTGTCACTCAAGATACCATGAATTATTTTGAGCAGACCTGTATTGAAATGCATAAAATAGCAACTTCAGATTTGTGCTATAAAAATGATTTAATGGCAAATTTGACCTTGAACCTTTTATTTTTTGTACAGTTGGAAAAAGAAAATGAATCAGAATTCAAAATAAATAACGAAAAAAACAATAAAATTGTAATCGACTTTCGCCAAAATATTGAAAACAATTTTAATAAACTTGCTCTAGGCAAATGCCTTTCAGTTATGCGAATCAAAGAGCACGCCCAGTTGTTGAACTTAGATGAGAATTATTTATCCAAAACCATAAGCAATATCACAAAAAAAACGGTAAACGAATGGGTTAATAAAAAGCTTGTCGATGAGATCAAATACCTGCTGAAACATTCGGAAAAATCAATGAAGGATATTGCTTTTTTATACGGATTTAATGATCTGAACTACTTTTACAGCTTTTTCAAAACGCAAACCCAATCTGCTCCAGGGATATACAGAAAAATGCATCAAAACACCTAATTCCAGATTAAGGATATTGCCTTTATCTGAGAACGCCAAGCCAATTATAGGATTTATACTCATGAGCACAATTAAAAAAAAGGAAACATACGAACTCTATGATAATATTAGAGTAATGGGAATCGACTACTCGGAAGGACATATGGGCGATGACGATTTTTCGCTGATCATTTCAAAAATACTGCACCCGAAAGAAAGGCTTCCCTACACTTATTCACTATTCCGCTCTACCCTTTTTACCATTGGAATTGTTATTGATTCCTATGGTTCGATGAAATATGAAGATATAACGGTCGAGATCAGACCTAATATGCTGTTTATGAACAAACCGGGAGATCTGCAGGAATTACGATGGGAAGAAGTAACCGAAACATACGGCTTGCTGTTTTCCGAAGATTTTATTTTAAAATATGCCGGCATCTCTATCTATGAAGTATTTCCTTTCTTATTGTTTGAACGACATCTGCCTCTGCATACATCAGCCGCATTTCAGCAGGAACTGAGAGCGATTATTCTGCTGATTCATCAGGAAATGCAAAAGGACTCACCGCTTAAGAAAAAATTATGCGCAAACCTTCTGACGAGGATTTTGCTTAAAATAAAACAAGAATTTTGGGTCGGTTACAGCGTTCATAACGTACAGTCAAAAAATCCTGATATCTTGAATGATTTTTTACAAAATCTGGAGTATCATTATGACCAGCTGCTAAAAGGAAAAGTAAAACAGATCCTTCATATAAAAGATTATGCTGAAATGCAACAGCTGCATGAAAATTACTTGTCCACCGTCCTAAAAGAAAAAACAGGTAAAACCGCCGGTCAGTTAATTGCTGAAAAAACTCTTAGTACTGCAAAAATTTTAATTCAGGATTCTCAATACACTATGAAAGAAATTGCGTTCATGCTAGGGTTCAGCTATACCTCTTATTTTAGCATTTTTTTCAAAAAACATACTGGAATGACACCTTTAGATTACCGCAGACAAAGTTTGCTGGACTAATTTCCAGGTACTATTTCGACTTTTGAGCCAGTTTTTCTTCCAGTTCTCTAATCGTATTTTCCAGTTTGGCAATATATTCTTTTTGGGGCTGAAAAGCCATTTCAACATCTTCTTTTGTAAAACGAGGTGTAATGTGTTGAGGACAATTCCAATCGTAAGCCTGAATTTCAAATAAAATCATTCTCTCGGGTCTGAACTTATATTCGGAAGGCTTTAGCTGATTATATAATTCCTCGTTGTCTTTTAATTCAACTACCTTCGCATGGGCATAAATTTTCAGCCTCGCTCTTTGCGGATAGGACATCAGAAATAAAGCGACTTTATTGTTGTTCGATATATTCCCTAAAGAAATATATTGTCTATTTCCTGAAAAATCTACAATCCCAATTGTTTTGTCATCAATAACCTTAATGAAACCGGTTGGTCCGCCACGATGCTGTATGTAAGGATATTCATTTTCGCCATAACTGGCCATATAAAAACTGTCTCTTTCGGAAATAAATCCGATTTCATTTTCTGTAAGTCCATCAACTATAGATCTCTTTTCCATATTTTCATACGCTGATCTGCTTCCATTTTCTTCCTGAAGCTTTTTTATGGCGTCCGTAAATGCTAATTTTTGATAGTTCATAATCGATATTTTATACAGTTTAAAATTATTAGAACTTTTTTAAGAATGATAATTCTAGATGTCAAACTCGGGTTCGATTCCCGGCGACTCTAAAAAAAATTATTTTTTTCTTCGGCTAATGATATAATGGTCAATCGAATATTTACCTGCGCCAGTAAAGCAAATTAGTAAAAAACAAAGACTGTAAATTAGCGGCGTATCTTTTACTAATATTGGATCATTAAAATGCACTATAAAATAACCTGTCAGCGTAACGGCTAAAATAGGTAAAGTTGCTAAACGTGTCATCAAGCCTACAATTATAAAAAGCGGCATTACAAGATTGGCGACTGTGGCAAAAACTTGATTAAAAGCATCAGGCAGACCTAATGGGTTTGGAACAACTTCAGCTAATTCAGCCCCAATGCCGATTTTCTTTAATCCGTGTGCAAAAATAAGTTCCAAAGAAACGGCAATCCTAAAAAAGAGCAGAACAAAGTTATTCAATTTGGTTCCAACATTTGAATATAGCAGTGAAAAAAAAATATGTATCATGGTTTTCGTTTTTAAATTGACTTTTAACTTTATTGGCCTAGTGAAGTACATTCTCCAAAATTTTGATCTAGAACTTGTCTTGTTAAAGGCCAATAAATTAAACTATTGCTTTGTTAAACAAACTAGTGTTTAAGCATTGCTCGGCTGTATTGAACGCCAATTCCATAAGACCCGCCAAATCTTTGAACTAAATCTGTAACAGCTGTATACGTTTCCGATCTTCCCCAGTCGCGCTGTAATTCTAATAAATATTGCATTGAAGTAATAGGTCTTGCACCAGCCTGTACCATACGGGTTACGGCCTGATTGTGAGCTTCATCTGTAACATCCCCGCTTGCATCAGTGATTACATAAACGGTATAGCCATCATTTATAGCTGATAATGCAGGTCCGACAATACAAACAGAAGTCCATAAACCGCCCATTACAATGGTTTTATTTCCTTTACTAACGACCTCTTTGTAAGCATTAGCATCTTCCCAGAAATTCATAGTGCTTCTGTCAAAATATTTGGTACTTGATTTAGGATAAAATTCTTGAACTTCAGGAAAAACTGGGCCACTAAAAGACTCTTCGGCCACCGTTGTAATTACTGTAGCCACTTTAAAAATCTTCGACGCTCCTGCAACCATTCCTGTATTTGTTCGAAGCTGATCTACAGGTATGTTACCAACTGCGAATGCCATCTGGCCTTCATGATCTACTAAAACCAATGTATGATTTTTAGGGGTTAATAATTGTGGACTTGGTTTTTGTGCAAATGCAGTCAGAGATGAAAGTACAACTGCTGCTGTTAAGATTAACTTTTTCATAATAGTTGAGATTTATTGTTTAAAAAATGGATTAATTAAATTGGACGAAACTTAATGATAAATTTTAAAAAGCATTTCAAAGCCAATATCTGTGAATGCTGTTATTTAACTTTCTTACTCAAAAAATTAATAATCAACTTTGAAACTTCTGAGTAGTGTTCTTCTAAGGCAAAATGACCTCCGTTTACGAAATGAATTTCTGCACTTGGATTATCTTTCTTATAAGCATTTGCGCCTGGTGTGGTAAAAAACTGGTCATTTTTCCCCCAAATAACCAGCATAGGTGGCTGATATTTAGCAAAATACTGGTGCCATTTTTCATATAGTGCGATATTAGATCCGTAATCGCGAAAAAGTGCCAGCTGTATAAGATCATTTCCCGCTCTGTCCAAATAGTACTGATCGACGATATAGCTTTCTGGCGCTACATTTTCTGGATTTTCAGCGCCTGTTAGATACTGCCATTTTGTAGCATCAAGTGTTAGGAAAAAACGCGCTGCCTTTTCAGTTTCTGTGTTTTGATTTTGGATGTACGCTGTAAGAGGTTTTAGAATTTCACCTAAACCTTCAACGTAAGCATTTGCATTTTGAATTATAAGTGACTGAATAAGTTCAGGTCGTCTCGTTGCTATTCTCAAACCGACAGGTCCTCCATAGTCCTGAATATAAAAACTGGCTTTTTTAATTTTCAATTTATCTATGAAGTGCTCGATCGTAACTGATAAGTTATCAAAAGTATATTGATACTTCTCTGGAGTTGGAGCACTGCTCTGACCAAAACCAGGATAATCGGGAGCAATAACATGATAATTAGCAGATAGCTCATTAATCAAATTTCGGTACATATGAGAAGATGACGGAAATCCGTGCAATAAGATGATCGTAGGGTTCCTTGTTTCACCTGCTTCACGGTAAAATATTTTTAAATTGTCAACAATTACCGTTTTGTATTGAACCTGATTATAGATAATGTTACTTTTTACCGCTTCATTTTGCCCCGCAGAAAAATTGGCATACAACTTAAATTGATTGACACTAACTATCGTCAGCATCAACAGAATAATTTTTATTTTCATTTTATGATAATATTTTAGACATGTTTGAGTGTATTTTACAGTTATGTTAGTTTTTATAACCTCCATAAAAATTGACAGGTGACCAGTCCGGAATTGCTTTTTCTGATGCAGGTCCCAATTTTGAAAACTCTTTATCACCAAAGACCACATTTCCTCCTACAACTGTTAATACAGCTGATAAATCTTTAATCTGGCTTTCTTCAACAGTGAAGTAATCATCTGACAACAATATAAAATCGGCAAACATTCCTTTTTCCAAAGTACCTTTTACATTTTCTTCTTTGGATACCCAAGCGCTACCTTTTGTGTACAGCATTAAAGCTTCCTGTCGGGTGAGCAAATTATCAGGAGCACTTAATTGCTTACCTCCCACCGTTTTTCCTGAAACCATCCAATATAAAGCAGGCCACGGATTATAACTTGCAACTCTAGTCCCATCGGTTCCTGCTCCGACAGGAATTCCCATTTTGATCATTAATTTTAAAGGCGGAGCATATTTGGCTTTATCAGCTCCATACCTTTCTACAAAATATTCTCCTGCGTACGCCATTCTGGCCTGAATCGCAACTCCGCCGTTAAGCGCTTTAATCCTTTTCAACTGTGGTTCAGTAACGGTTTCTGCGTGATCAAATAACCATCTTTGCTTGGCGAGTTTCCCATTAGTTTCTTTATTAACTTCTTCAATAACATCTAATAAATTAGCAATGGTTTCGCCATACGTTGCATGAATTCTAAACGGCCAGCCGCTATCAACATGCAGACGGATCACTTTTTTAATATCATTTCTCCACGACGGTCTATCTTCCAGCATAGGCTGCGGTGCCAGGAAATTTTCAAAATCGCCCGCACTCCATGTCAGAAATTCTCCTCCTCCTTCTAATTCGTAACCATGATCCAAATGAATTTCTCCATTTTGCCCCACTTTATTTGTTGCGATCCAATTTTGAAACTCTTCGAATTCACTTCCTTTATTTTGAGGAAACAAATAATAAGAAAGTCTTATAGGCATCTTTCCTTCATCTGCAAGAGCTTTTGTCGCACCATAATCTTTCGGGAATACATGTCCGCCGCCACCAGCGTCAATACCGCTTGTAATTCCCAAGCGATTCAATTCTCTGTAAAATTGTCTGGTAGAATTAGCCATTTGCTCCTCGGTCATGGCAGGCAGTGCGCCGATACCAGCATAAAGTATTGTAGGATTTGGTTCTGCCAGAAATACCCCAGTCAACTTGCCGTCTGAACCTTTTTCATACGAACTTCCTTCGGGTGGTTTTGTATTTTCATCAATTTTAAGGGCTTTTAAACCGCTTTTATTCATCCATGCTCTGCTGTAAAGAAATAGCACAAAAGTTGGAACATCTCCTGTTGCCTCATTAATTTCCTGAACAGTAGGAAATCTTTTTTCTTCAAATTGAAAAGGACTCCAGCCTCCTACCACACGTACCCATTGCCCTTTTGGAGTTCTTGCCGCCTGTTCTTTTAACATTTGCAATGCTTTTTTTAAAGACTTGACACCGTCCCATCTCAGTTCGGCATTGTAAAAACGTCCTCCTCTGGTAAGGTGCAAATGAGAATCATTCAGCCCTGGAATAATTGTTCTTCCATTAGCATCAATAACTTTTATCTGTTCTCCTTTTAGTTTTAACATTTCTTCATTCGTTCCAAATGCCAATACTTTTCCTTTTCTAACCGCTATCGCTTCAGTAATTGTGCTGTTCTTATCCATAATGGCTATTTTGCCATTTGTCACAATTAAATCTGCAGCAGCTACATTTTCTTTTTTCTCCTTTTGACAGGAAATAAATAGTATTATGATAAATACTGAAAATAAAATTTTTCTCATTTTTCCTTTTTTTTTTAATATTATGATGCTTGTACAGAAGCTGCAATAATTACATCTGCTACAGCTTCAGGTTGGGATATGTAAACCGCGTGGCTTCCTTTTATGTAAGTACCAACTGTTTTGGAGCGTTTGTACATGGCTTCTTGAATTTCGGGCGGAATGCTTTTGTCCTCAGTTGCAATTACAGCATAACAAGGTTTTGATTTCCATGCCGCTTTTTCAATTGGCGTTACAAAACCTTTAGCATAAAAAGCGCCTTGTGAAGCATACATGAAGTCAGCGTCTTCTGGGCTTAAATCTGCACAAATTCCCATATGATATTTATCTTTATCATAATAAATAATACCATTTTCATCTGCAGGTAAAATCCCATTTTCTGGCGCAGGAGGAGCAGTTTGTATCCATTGTAAAGCCGTTTCCCCATCTCCTGGCTGAAATGCTGCTACATAAACCAGCACTTCCACATTCTGATGGTTGCCAGCTTCGGTAATAATGACCCCGCCATAGGAATGTCCCACAAGAACGGTACGCTGTCCGATTTTGTCTAGAGCGATATTTACCGCCTGAACACCATCCTCTAGTGATGTTAATGGATTATGCACCACAGTTACATCGTATCCGTTAGCTTTCAAAATGTCATATATGCCTCGCCATCCCGAACCATCTGCAAAAGCGCCATGAACAAGGACTATATTTTTAATTTTATTCATAATGTTATTATTTTTAGAAATTAAACGCCCTATTTTTCATGTCGTTAAGAATGACTTGCTTTCTTATAAAATTTACAGAATATCAAAGCTTTACAAACGAACCTTGTTATTGTTGAAGCAAAATTACATCCTGCTAAGAACTTCTTTTCTGTGAATAATTCACTATAAATTATAAAAAACTAAGATTTGAAAAACTTCGATGTTAATCTGATTAAAACAATTTGAAAGACTGGACAATGCGGTATAAAAAAATTCCACTAATCATTAAAAAACCAGCAGAAGTTTGATAGTCACTTTAATTTTATTTTGCTTCTTCATTTAAAATCGATGCCACCACTGCTGGTTGCGAAAAGAAAGGCGTATGGCTCGTTGGTAAAGAATAGGTTCTGGTTACATTAGCGCCTTTTGCCATATTTTTTTGTAAAGTCAGCCCTATTGCATGATCATATTCTGTAAAAATGTATATCTTATTTATCTTTCCAAAATTTGCCGCTGTAAGAGTAACTGGCGATGCTAAAGGGCCTAATGGTTCAGGCTTAAAGTTGGCAACTAGTTTATCAGCAATTTGTTTTGGCGCATCTGCTGCGAAGAAATCTAAAATACCATTCTTAACAATTCCGACTACTCCAGCTTTTTCATCTGGCTGAATGTATTGCCCAATGTGAGTTTCCTTATCTGCAGCTGAAATTGAAAAAAGACTTTCTCCGTTGCTCGGCAGAAATGCACACAGATAAATCAGTTTTTTAATCTGTCCAGGGATTTGCTCTGCGGTTTCACTCACCACCATTCCACCAAAACTATGCCCTACAAGAGTAACATTTTTTCTTGTGCCAATAGCCTTTTTAACTGTGTCCACATATCCTTGAAGTGTTAACGATGAAACAGGTGTCTGATCATCACCATGCCCTGGCAGATTTACTGTTATTACTTCATTACCACTCTTTTTAAGTGCCGCTTCAACGTCTTTGAAGTCTTTAGCTGATGACCATGCGCCATGTACAATAACAATTGTGTTTGTATTAGCGGTGCTAGCCTGAATCGGTGCTCCGATAGCAGTCATTAAAATAATTGCTGCTGTTGTAATTGATTTTCTCATTTTTAAAATTTTTATAGTTAATTTAAATGCTCATTGATATAATTATTCCGACTAACGCTCTATGGCTATCAATTATGAAATAAGTGCTGCGGAGAAGTAATTTCTAATTGATTAATCTGGTTTATAAAATTAAAGTCAAAGTAGTGGCTGTAAATAAGATGTCTTTGCCATTACTTACATCCTTAATAAAATTTCCGCTTTGGAACCATGTTCCTTCAATGGTAAAAATCAGGTATTTATTAAATTCATAATTAAATGAAGCTCCAAGCTGATTTCCTATTTTTTTTGAACTTGAACCTGAACTGTCAAATAATACCGAAACATTGGGCTGGTAAATAGCATCGGTTGATGAAGCTCTCCAAAAGACATCATAATCCACATTAAAAAATAGTTTTCTTGTTAATTGGCATTCCAGAAACGGATGGATATCAATTAAATTAGAAGGCCCGATTAAGGAAGCTAAACCAAAGTAAGCGCCTCTTGGGAAAAGCGGATTAAATGTATCTAATGATTTATCGGTCTCAATTCTATCACCTGAGATATACTCTGCTTTTAGACCTATTTTTTGTATCGACTTATTTATATTGCAACTAAAATAATTATTGACTGAAAATGTCCATGCCTTAATATTTTTCCTTTCAAATCTTCCAAATTGATAGGCGCCTTCGATATCATAAAACCAATTGGATTGATTCCCAAAAACTCTAAAACCTGCCGTATTTCTATTTTCTGAACCGGAAAATGTATTGAATGTACTTTTAGATTTTTGAATATTAAGCACGTATATTTCTACGTTATTTAAATACTTAATTTCATTTACAACTGCGTAGACACCGAATAGCTTAGTATCGTCGTCAATATTATCATTGAAATTTCCGAATCTATTTTTTACATGATAACTGTAAAAAGCATCCGCAGAAAAAATGTTTCCTTTAAAAGTGACTTTCACAGCATCAAATGCTTGTCTGCTGTTTGTCCCTTCTCGGACTGAAATTAACCTTTGCGATCCATATAACAATTCCTGTCTTCCTATTCTAAAGCTCAATCTTTTCAAATTCAAATCAATAAACAGCTGATGCAGATCTAATGGATTTTCTTCAATCGGATTCGGATTTTCTCTGCTAACGACAACACTGCTCTGTAACTGGCTAAAAACTCGAAATGATTTTCCTATTTTCAAATCGCTGTACAAAAGAGCCCTGTTAAGTATAAAACCATTATTATCCTTCAAGTTTTCATCCCAATTTTCATTTTCAAAATATTGATATTGAGTCCTATTTTCAGCTCCAAAAAAAAGAAATGCCTGAGAGCTTTTAGAAACTTTAATCTGTTTGGCTTTGTAATACAAACTCCGATTTGTACTGTCGATTGAAATAACATCGTTATACCTTAAAAACTTGAATTCATTTATTTGCTGTGAATAAAAAACAGAATGGAACGCTGTCATAATAATTAGAAAATATTTTTTCACTCTTTATATTTTATTTTAATCAGCATGCAACTTCAGATAATAAAATCTTCTTACTTAAAACTCAGGGCCAACAACCAGCCTTTTAAAACTAAAAAATGCTGCTATGCGTGCTTTAATAGTTCTAAAAGTCAAAAACGAATATTGGTTCTTTACTTTTAAAAGATGAGTATTCTGTTCTTCACGAATAGTGTGTCCTAATAGGAATGAACCTCCAGAAAAAACGGATTTTTCTATATCAGATAAATTTTCGATTTCTCGGTCTAATGAAACAACATAACGCCCATCTTCAGAAATTTCGAAATTGTAACCGTAATTTTCAATCACCTTTTTAAGTATTGCATTATTTATTTCCTCAGCATTCGACCGAATGGCGATTTCTTCTTGTTTATCTGGATAAATGCCTGCGTGCAAGTCTTGCTCAAATTCATTTTCCAAAGACATATAGTTTATTGTTAAATCCATATCTACTATTTTTTTGAGTCTATTCTAATTAATAATCTTCTTTTGTTTGGTCTCTAAATTCTTATCGCATTTGCAGTTTTTGAATCATAGCCTCATTCAAATTGTCACTGTAAACCCCATAAGCGTCTACTAATAATCCTTTAATACCGTTTTGAGTGCGGATAGCGTACAGTATTGATGAGTCGTCGGGATTAGAATCGCCTTCAAATCTGTAAAATGCATCTACATGAAATTCACTAGCTTCAAATGTTTTATTCAACGTTTTGCAGTTTAATGTCGAGTTACTGAGATTAAAGTCGAAAGTATATCCTTCAGCCTGTTTTGTGTTAATTGCCTCTGAAAGTGTATCGTAATTTGTCATTTACTTAAGTTATTTATAGTGGGTTAGTATTAACAGACATTAGACTTTATTATAGCCTTCTCCGTCTTCTTTTTAATAATTTAATGCTCTTTAAATCTGTAACATATCATTATTATGAATCGTAATCAGCAGATTTTCTTTTTGTTAGAACAAAACTAATTCGAAACTCCGCATTAAATCCTATGGAAAAGTTGTGAAGAATTATAAATATTAAAGATTTTCAAATCGACGATAAATTTGTATTTGAAAAAATATTTTTTTTTGAAATTGAAATAAAATATTTATTTTTGTATTAAATACTACAGAAATAAAATGCGAGGCAGACCATCCATATTTAATGAAAAAGAACTTTTAAAAAAAGCTCAAATTTTGTTTTGGGAAAAAGGATTCACTCCCACATCACTTGAAGATCTTCTTGAGGCCATGCAGATTGGAAGCGGGAGTTTTTACAATACCTTCAAAGGCGGAAAAAAAGAACTTTTTTCTAAAGCGCTTCAACTTCGACGAAATGATTTAAATGATTTCAAACAGCAATTGCAGCAGAGCGAATCTCCTCTTGATATGATAAAAGACTTTTTTCGATCTCTAGCCGAAGCTGACACAAACAGCCATTTAATGGGATGCCTGATTGTTAACACCATTATCGAAATGAGTTTTGTTGATCAGAAATTCCAGAACGATGCCCTTCACATCTTAAAAGAAATGGAACAGCTTTATATTTGGGCTATTGAAAAAGCACAGAAAGAAGGAAAATTGCAGAATACAACTGATCCAGAAATTCTTGGGAGATATCTCGTTACATTTTGGAGCGGACTAAATGTGTTAAGGAGAATGCATCCAGATAATGCAATACTTAAAACTCAGATAGAAATGCAGCTTAGCATTATTAGCTAAGCTTTTTTTTATCCATTTTTGTATTATTCAACACAAAATTATTTTTTAAACGATTTTAAGCACATATCACTGATTACTAATTTAAAACAACATTTATGATTATTTACAGCAGAGTTATTTTACTAATTTTTACAATGCTTTTTTTGAACGCCTGCAATACGAAAGAGAATCAGGCTCAAACTTCCAACGCAGAACAGATCGCTTATTTCAAGGATGATTCCAAAGGCATTAAGACAGGCGGCATTAAGATGGTAGAAATTAATACTCCGAAGGGAAAATTTAAAGTTTGGACAAAAACCGTAGGCAATAATCCAAAAATTAAAGTTTTGTTGCTTAACGGAGGTCCAGGAGCTACGCATGAATATTTTGAATGTATGGAGAGCTTCCTGCCAGCTGAAGGAATTGAATTTATTTATTATGACCAGCTAGGCACTGGTAATTCTGATAATCCGAATGATCCTTCATTTTGGGATCTGCCAAGATTTGTAGACGAAGTTGAACAGGTTCGCAAAGCATTAAATCTTGACAAAGACAATTTTTATCTTTTAGGACATTCTTGGGGTGGTATTCTAGCAGCTGAATACGCATTAAAACATCAGGAGCATTTAAAAGGTTTAATTATTTCTAATATGATGATGAGCGCGATTGACTACAGCAATTATTCAAGAGTTCTCGCTAAACAAATGGATCCAGCTGTTTTGTCGCAATTGAGAGAAATTGAGAAAAATAAGGATTATAAAAATCCAAAATATATGGAGCTGCTGTTGCCAAATTTCTATGCAAAACATATTATGAGAATGGATGTTAACGAATGGCCAGAACCGCTTAGCCGTTCATTAGGAAAAATCAATGAATCATTATATGTAACCATGCAGGGGCCGAGCGAATTTGGTCTTTCTGGTAAACTTGAAACATGGGATGTCAAAAATCAAATTTCAAAAATTACAGTACCTACCTTATCAATAGGCGCAAAATATGACACGATGGATCCAAAACATATGGAGTGGATCGCAAAAGAGGTTCAAAACGGAACTTATCTGTATTGTGATAAAGGAAGCCACATGAGTATGTACGATGATCAGCAGACTTACATGAAAGGTCTGATTAAATTTTTAAAAGATACAGATAGCAAGGTAGCTCAAAAATTATAAGAGAAACTCCGCAGTATTCACCGCCCACACATTTAAAAATGATAAAAAGCATAAAATTAGTATTGTTCTTCGTTGCCTTGAATGCATCGGTTTACAGCCAGAATAAGGAAGCTAGAACAGTCAAAACCTTCACCTTGAAAGGAAATATAAAAGGCGATAGTACTGATAACTTTGCCTATTTATATTATGGCGACGTAGAGGATAGCGTAAAGATTGAAAATAAACAATTTGAATTTAAAGGCTTTGCAAAAGATACCGTCGTTGCAAAAATATATCTGCCATCTGCAGCCAATGCCCCACAATTTTATCTGGAAAACAGTGCTATAAATATTAGCATTAGCATTGATAAAGCTCTTAAAGATGGAAAATCTATACAGACTATGCATATTGACTCCGTTAAAGGATCGTATTCATCAGAATTACAGAAGGAATACTTAAATTTTTATCAGGCAAATGCAGCCAAAAAAGATTTCAGCAAATTATTGTACTCAAAATTAACTCTATTTTTTAATACTCATCGCTCACATCCTTTCAGCGGGGCAATATTGGCAGAACTTGCACTAATAAATCCAATTTTGGACAAGCAGCAACTTACTGGATTATATTCGATTTTAGATATTTCAAAGCAAGACAGCCAATACCTTAAATTATATAAAAGAGGAATTGAGAAATTTGATACTTATGCTGTTGGAAAACCTTTTTTAGATTTTAAACTTCCAAATCAGGATGGCAATTTAGTCGGTCTTGAGAAATATAAAGGAAAAATAATTCTTATTGATTTCTGGGCTTCGTGGTGTGCGCCCTGTAGGAAGAAAAATCCTGAACTGATTGATTTAAAACAAAACTTTGCATCTGAAAAGTTTGAAATAATTGGAATTTCAAGAGACAAAAATAAAAAGCAGTGGGTTGCGGCTATAGCAAAGGATCAGTTAAACTGGACCAATTTATTGGATCTGGATCAAAAAATGGAAAATACTATGGGAATTGAGAACATTCCTTATAATTATCTGCTTGACGAAAAAGGTATAATAATAGGTGTTAATCTTACCGCAGAGGAAATCAGAAAAACAGTATCTGAAGCGATAAAAAACAAAAGTTAAATGCAAAAACCTCCAAAATCATAAATTTTGGAGGTTTCTTTTTAACCTAAATTAAGATGATTTTTTTATTTACAATTCCTGAATCTGTCTGATCATTTGGTTTGTAAATCCCCATTCGTTATCGTACCATGCCATAACTTTTACAAGATCACCGTCTACTACGCGGGTCATTTCAAGATCTACAGTTGCAGCAAACGGGTTTTTGATCATATCAGATGAAACCAAAGGCTCATCGCTTACATCTACAACTTTTTTATATCTCTCAGTTTGAGCTTCCTCTGTTAAAATAGCATTTATTTCTTCAGCAGATGTTGGACGCTCTGTAACAAATGTAATATCTGAAATCGATCCAATTGGCACCGGAACTCTCACCGCAATACCATCAAATTTACCTGCATATTCAGGAAGCGCTTTTGTAACTGCAATTGCCGCTCCAGTTGCTGCAGGCGCCGAATTTATCGCAGCACCGCGCCCCATACGAGGCTCTTTTTTTGATGGTGCATCTACCAATGTCTGAGATGCAGTATAAGCGTGTGTCGTATTAAGAATAGCTTTTTTAATTCCAATTCTTCTTCCGATTATTTCTATTATTGGTCCAATATTATTGGTTGTGCAGCTTGCGCAAGAAAATATAGAAACTTTCCCTTCTTCTGTGTTCACACCGTGTACAATTGTTGGAGTATCTTTCGTAGGACCCGAAATTACTACAAACTTAGCGCCCGCTGCAATGTGCTTTTCTGCATCTGGTTTATTGGTAAAAAAACCTGTGCTTTCAATTGCCACCTCGACATTTAGTTCTTTCCAAGGCAATTCTGCAGGATCTTTTACTGCTGTGTAGCGAATAGATTTGCCATCAATTACAATTGAGTTTCCGTCTATACTAACCTTTTTATCAAATCTTCCATAGATACTGTCATACTTTAAAAGGTAAACTGCATTCTCTATGCTCATTAAATCATTTATCCCTACCACATCGAGCTCGGGAGTTTCTAAAATAATTTTAAGAGCTGCTCTTCCTATTCGGCCAAAGCCATTGATTGCTATATTTTTCATTTCGAAATTTTAATAGTTATTAATATTTTTTACGACTGAGCTTAAAGATAGGTTTTTTCTGAATACACAATTCATAACTAATTCATTTAATGATATTTAAATATAAAAAACCATAATTTATCAGCTCAAAGAAGTTTATTACATTGTAAAAAAGTACACCGCAATTATACCTCCGACAACAATGATCAATTTCCTGACCAGTTCCTGATTCATGTGTCTTGAAAATACTGCCCCGTAATAACCTCCTATAACTCCTCCAATTGTCAGTACAAGCGTTATTTTCCAGTCTATTAAACCTGAAAATATAAAACAGAGCGCCGCAATTCCGTTGTTTACAGTAACCATTAGTACCTTTAGACCATTCATTTCATTTAGATCTTTCATTCCATAAAGGGTAAAAAGAGTAAGAATCATGATTCCGATTCCTGCATTAAAGTACCCGCCGTAAAAATTAATCAGAAACAATGGTAACAGCTTGCTGTGAGAATATTCAAAATGTCCGCTTCCAGAAGTAACTTTTTGAAAATAAGCCAATATGGATTTACTAAAAGCAAATATTCCCCAAGATATCAGGTGAAAGTAAGGGACTAGAGACTTAAAAAGTTCAGGATCCGTCATGACCATTACAGTTGCACCGCATAATCCGCCGATTCCGCTAATCAGTAAAATAATTTTCAGATCTTTTGATTGAATTTGGATGTCATTTTTAAATGCCTTAACGCTGGCTACATTTCCGAACCACATCGACACACAAGTCATGGCGTTGGCCCGAATGGATGTAACTCCGTTTAAAACTAAACTTGGAAAAACAATAAATCCTCCGCCTCCGGCAAAAGCATTTACAGCTCCGCCTACTATCGCAGCTAAAAATAAGAGTCCAAATTGAAGATAATTTTCCATCTTTAATGTTGTTGCAATGTTTTGTAATAATCGATTATTGCCCCAGCAATCTCAATCCCAAATTCTTCTAAAGCAAAATGGCCAGTCGGATAAAAAATCAGCTTTGAATTTGACAGCTCATTGTGAATAGCGATCGCTCCCTC
The DNA here is from genome assembly GCF_056824315.1 of Flavobacterium sp. B167r. NCBI lineage: Bacteria > Pseudomonadati > Bacteroidota > Flavobacteriia > Flavobacteriales > Flavobacteriaceae > Flavobacterium > Flavobacterium sp. B167r. The sequence goes on along the minus strand of NZ_CP124859.1, from coordinate 3,583,440 downwards.
TCTTAAAAACACTTCATCATTTTCCCCCCAAACGATTAATGTCGGAAATTGCGATTCTCTCAACTTTTCCTGCCAAGCTTTATAAAAAGCAAGATTCTTTTCGTAGTCTTTCTTAATTTCCAGATGAATTTCCCTTAACCCCGTTCTCTGCATTAAAAATTGATCTAAGTGATAGGATTCTGGTGCAATTATATTCAAATTAGAAACCCCTGTAAGATATTCCCATTTGATATAATCGAATTCAACCAACTTTTCCAATTTTGAACTGTTTTCGCTGTTTTCATTTTTAAAAAGAAACATCATGTTCTTAATTCCTGATCCTAAACCTTCTTCATAAATGTTTCCATTCTGAAAAATGAGCATGTCAACTTCTATACTATTTTTTGAAATTACATGCATGAGAATAGGCGCACCATAGTCAAAAAGATAAAAACTTGTTTTCTTAATGTTAAGCTTTTCTAAGAATGCTGTTATGATTTGAGCGAAATTTTCAAAAGTATAATCAAACTTGTCTTTTTCTGGAACAGCGCTAAAACCAAAGCCTGGTAAATCGGGAGCAAGAATATGAAATTTCCTTGAAAGCAACGGAATTACATTCCGAAACATATACGATGACGACGGATATCCGTGAAGCAGCAAGAGATTTGGTTTTCCCTCATCACCTGCTTCACGATAAAAAATTTCCGTGTCGTTAACATCAATTCTTTTGTAAGCAACTTCATTTACCTGCTCCGTGATCGATTTATTAGTCATTTCCTTTGTTTAAAATGATTAATTTTTACCCGTTTTTCTGATAAGGAAATCTTTTATAAGTTCTGAAATTTCATCACCAAAACTTTCTAGAGCAAAATGTCCTGTTGGAAATAAATGAAATTCAAGATTTTTCACGTCTTTTTTAAAAGCTTCCGCTCCTACGCCTGGAAAAATATAATCATCCTTTCCATAAACAATCAGCATTTCTGGATTGTATTGTCTAAAATATTCCTGCCATTCAGGGTACAAAGGCACATTGGTTCTATAATCATAAAAAAGTGCCAACTGAATATCTCCATTTTCAGGACGTTCTAAATGTCTCAAATCAACTTCCCAATTGTCTGGAGAAACTACCGAAGTATCAGGCACGTTGTGTGTATATTGCCATTTCAAACCATCAGGAGCGTGAAAAGTGCTTAGAGTCGCCGCTGCTTCTTTATCATTTCTGTCTTTCCATAATGCTCTAAAAGGATCCCAAAACGTTTCTAATCCTTCTTCGTATGCGCAACCGTTTTGTACAATCAACGTTTCTATTTGGGTTGGATTTCTGCTCGCTATTCTAAAACCAATCGGCGCACCATAGTCCATTAAATAAAGACTGAATTTTTTGATTTCCAATTCATCCAATAACGTTTTAACTATGTTGCTTATATTTTCAAACGTATAGTCAAAATCCTTAATTGGCGGCTGCTCACTTCTTCCATAGCCAGGATAATCTGGAGCAATTACATGAAAATCATCTGCAAGATAATTTATCAGATTTCGGAACATATGCGAAGATGTCGGGTATCCGTGAAGCAAAACCAATGTCGGTTTTTGTTTATCTCCTGCTTCTCTGTAGAAAATTTCAACTCCGTTCACTTTTCTTGTGTGGTAACTTGTTTTCATAATTTAAATTTATTAGGGTTATTAATTCTTTAGTTTTTAAAATCAGATAAATTTTCGTTCACTCTCTTTAATTGGAAGATCATTAATGCTTGCGTACCTTCTTCTCATTAATCCATCTTCATCAAATTCCCAATTTTCATTTCCATATGCTCTAAACCAATGTCCGTTTACGTCGCGGTATTCATACTCAAACCTTACTGCAATGCGGTTTTCTGTATGTGCCCAATATTCTTTTTTCAGCTTATAGTCAAGCTCTCGCTCCCACTTATGCGACAGAAATTCTATAATTTCATCACGGCCGTTTATAAATAAGTGACGATTTCTCCATTCGCTGTCTATTGTGTAAGCCTGAGCTACTCTCTGCGGATCGCGGCTGTTCCATCCATCTTCGGCCAATTGTATTTTCTCCAGAGCTGTTTCTAAAGTAAATGGCGGTATCGGAAATTTTTTCATGTCTAAGTTTTTAAAGATTACTATATAGTGCTGCTTTGCTTTGGTAAGAAATGATCTTACGTTATAGAAGTTTTATTCTGCCTCTCTTAATTGTTTGAAGCAAAATTATAGTTGTAGAAAGATTTACTAACTGTGAAAAATTCACAAAAGATTATAATAATCCAAGATTTGAGTTTTTGCTGATTTTTTGCAGTTGGAAATACAGAAATAAACAGTAATCAGTTCTTTTTCAACACATAAGAATACAATTCCATTTGTAAAGACTTGACAACTATTTAAGAGAAACTTTAAAAGGATATAATCTGAAGGAATTAAAAGCATAGGATTTTGCAGATGCGCAATATTCAAACGAAGGCTATTCTCTAAGCTTATAAAATCAAATATTTAAATTTCTATTTTAAGAAACAGACCATAATAGCTCATTGAATTATCCCAAAAGCCTTCGCTTTAGCTCAAATCTTTAAATTTTATAATTTTATGTCTAAAATGGTGCCCGCTTAACATTATTTTTTTATGCAACTTTGAAAAAAATAAAGACGCAATTTTAATCGTAAGGAATTGCAAATAAGCAAATTAGAATGAAACCACAGCTAACCACTTTAAGTAAACTAGATGATTGTCTGGCATTTATGAAACTGCCAGATAACTATAGCAACAATACGGATTTTGCTGTTTTAAAATTGCATGAGATGGGCATAACGACTCCATGCTTATCACCTACCTTTCGTCCTTCTTTTTATAATCTGACCATAGTAGCCAACGGATCTGGAACTTGTATAGTAGGAAATGAGAACTTTGAACTTCGTTCTGGCAATGTATTTATTTCTCGCCCAGATTCATTTCTATCGAGCAGTTGGAACGTTATCGGCAAAGTGTACCATATATGTTTCAGTAAGGATTTTGTTTCAGAATACTTACCGGAAGGAATCGATTCTATTATGAACACAGACAAAATCAATGGCTGTACAAAAATGCTGTCAAAAGAAACTATGCTTTATCTGGAACAGACTTTCATTGAAATTTTTGATGAGAATAATTCATTTTTGCCTTACAAAGAAGAAATGCTCGCCAATCTTATCCTTTGTCTGCTATTTACAATACAGCAGCAAGACAAAGAAAGACCATATATCAAAACAGAAAAGAATATTTCGATTGTTAATGCCTTTCGCCAAAATCTAGATGATAATTTCAATAATCTGCTTACTGGAAAAAACAGTGTTGTGATGCGCACCAAAGAGCATGCAAAGCTTCTGAATTTAAACGAAAACCACCTTTGCAAAGTAATCAGTAATTCAACAAATAAAACGATTAATGACTGGATAAACGAAAAATTGGTTGATCAAATTAATTATCTTTTGAAGCATTCTGACAAATCAATCAAAGAAATCGCAACATTGTTTGCTTTTCCTGACATGAATCATTTTTATAAGTACTTTAAATCACAGACATTACATGCCCCAGGCGCAATTCGAAAAGAATTTTTAAATAATAAATTTAATTCATAAAAATCAATAAAAACTATCGGCAAATCGCTCCCTTTTCTCCTTATGATAACCTTCACATTCTGCAATCTTTACTCAGTTATTAAATATTTAAGTTTTTAGAAAATGGAAAATGATAAAAAGCCAAAATTCACCGATTTTTATGAAACAGTGGAAGTCATGGGGACTGAACTATCTCACGGACATCTGGGTGATGCCGAATTTTCATTTGTGAACTCTCGGATACTCCATCGCGATCATACATTTCCGTGGAGCACCCCTCCATTTTATACTACCTTTTTCTCGATAGGTTTTCTCATGGAAGCCCACGGAAAAATTACTGTGGACAAGGAGCAGTATATTGTAAAATCGGGAATGTTTTTTGTGAACAAACCTGGAGAGTTACAGCAGCTCACATGGTATTCTGTTGAGGAATCTTACGGACTGCTATTTACGGAGGGCTTTATTTCAAAATATGCAGGAGTATCCATTTATAAAACATTTCCGTTCCTTTTATTTGAAAGGCAGGTTCCATTACAAACTACAATGGAATTTAGACTGGAATTAAAAAAGATCCTATTGCTAATTGTCCAGCAGCTTCAAATGGAATCTCCATTTCAAAAAAAAATGTGCGCTAATTTACTTACCCGTTTCTTACTTAAAATTAAACAGGAGTACTGGGAAGGATATAAAATTCATACCGCTCAAAACCGAAATCCCGACATTCTTAAAGATTTTACACAAAACTTGGAATACCACTATGAACAACTGCTGAAAGGAAAAGTGAATCGTATTCTTTATATTAAAGATTATGCAGAAATGCAACAGCTTCATGAAAATTATCTTTCAAGTGTACTAAAAGAAAAAACAGGAAAAACGGGCGGACAATTGATTGCTGAAAAAACACTGAGCACAGCTAAAATTTTAGTTTTAGACCAACGCTTTTCAATGAAAGAAATTGCTTTTATGCTAGGTTTCTCTTATTTATCCTATTTCAGCATATTTTTTAAGAAGCACACAGGACTTTCTCCTGTCGATTATCGAAAAAAGAATAGTAAACCGTAATGTCAATTCTTTACCTTCTTTGAGTTACCAGTTTGGGCGAATAGGCACAACATTTCCTTTATAAATATGATCGTATTCACTGTGAGAGGCATTAAAATCATTTCTGACCATGATAGCACTTTGATGAGTATGTTTTTTGAAAAAGCTATAAAACTGCTTCAATTCACTAAACGCATACAATTGAGCTATTTCGGTCATCGACTTGTCCGTGTTTTTAAGCAGGTAAGTTATTTCATCAATGAGTTTTTCGTTGATCCATTGGTTAACTGTTTTACCAGAGCTTCTGCTTATAATTTTGGACAGATTGTTTTCACTGATGCTTAATAATTCTGCATGTTCCTTTACCCTGAAAACTGAACTGCATTCGCCAGAGATGAGCATGGTAAAGTTTTTATCCATATTGCTGCGAAATGAAGTGATTATTGCTGCATTCTTCTCATTTAAAACTGTGGCTTTAATTTCATTTTGATGATTTTGTATGAGCAACAGCATATAAATAAGAATATTTGACATTATTTCATCTTTAATCGGTGCCATAGAAGTCGCGTGACTATACAATTCCAGACAAAGCCCTTCCATGTGATTAATTTCCTCGTCATTAAGAAAATAGTTTATTCCATTGGATTTATCCATTTCCAGCAATTCGTCAATTCCCGATGGCAAGCAGTTTGCAATAAAATCTTTTCTGAAACTAATATTGTAAACCGTCTTCATCTCAGTCCATCCACTGGAAATATAAATATCAGGACGTTTCATAAAGATGTGTCCAGAACTCACTTTAAAAACCTCATTACCAGACACAAATGTTCCTTCACCCTCTTTCACTACAATCAAAGTATAATGATCAGGCCTAAAAGTTGGGGTAATATAAGGCATTTTCAGCCCCATCTCATGTATTTTCAAAATAGCAAAATCATCACTGTCTAAATAAGAATAAACAGGAAGATTCATAAACGCGAGCATATCGCGCAAATTTTTTAAAGTGGTAAGTTCTGGTTTCATTTAATGATTTTCGTAACTTAATCAACGAATAATTATTAGATAAATTTAGTAAAATAACTTAAATCTACAAATAGCAATACACTCACAATCAGCACATAAAAAAGCTATTTTATCAATTTTATTATCTTTCACTTTAATTATACCCATTAGCTACAAATTTACGAACATCAAATGCAAAAAAAATACCTGATTCATGGTAGTTAATCGCAGCAAGCTACGTTATAATTACTACTTGGAATTGCCTCCACTTTTGCTACAAAAATCTCAGCTAGGAGATTGAAAGGGATTACTTTTGTACCACAAAACCTAAATCACATAAAGTAATTTATAGAGCCAAAGAAAGACAACCCTTCCTTAACTTAAAATATTATTTTAAAATCCTCCATAAATTTTGTAAATTTATTTATTAGTTTAATGCGATGAATCAATTGAGTTTTTATAATTTTTATATCAATCCCCAACAGGACGTCCATACCAAATTTACAAAGCCAATGAAAGACAGACATTACATATGGTAAGCCAAAAGCTTCAAATCATCCAAAAAAGATGTAGAAATTTGTCTCGTTCCCGCACTCTTAAAGAAACGTTAAATTTTCGGATTTAGCGTTTTTTTTATGCCTTTTAGGGAATATTTAACCATTTTTTACTTCTAAAAATAAAGGATTTGTATTTACTGCAGAGTTGACCTTACTGTATTCAAACCGTTAATAATAATTTTACAATTTTGAACTAACTGTAGCCGATAATCAACTACTTCAATTAATTAATAGGTAAAACTCAAATAATGGATAAATAAAATTCAATATATGGTATGTAATTTTAGCATAATTTAGTATAGATTATAAAAGGCGGAAAATTAAACTTAAAAAAGATATTTTATGAAGAGCAACCAAAGTATAAAGCATCAAATAAAAATGGATTCATTAAAACTGGATTCAAATTTTGGGCTTCATTCTATGCATGATGGTTTAGCTGTAAACATCGATGTCGAAATTAAAGGTTTTGAACCCTTTTCAAAATACTTCAGAAGTGACTTTTTTCAAATCATGTTATTTGAGTCAGGAGAAACAGATTTAAGTCTAAATCTTGTAGATTATAAAATCACTAAAGATGATCTTATTGTTTGTGCCCCCTTTGACTTAAAAAAAGTTAATAGCTTTAATAATTCAAAACATTCGACAATTTTATTTACCTCTGACTTTTTAGAAAAAGCCGGACTAAGTAAAACAGCACCGGAATAATGCATTTTTTTACTAATCAGTATACTCCGCAATGGAAGCTTGATGCTCAGACCGCGAAAAAAATTAATTCTCTGATTAATGAACTTGGAGAAAGGCACAATAATATATTTTCTAATAAATATGGAAAAGAGCTGTTGTATCTGTCTTTTAATATTTTCTTATATGAATTAGCACTAATTGGGAATAAATATGCACAAACCGCAAAACATATCTCACGCAAAGAAAATTTAGTTATTAATTTCACATCTTTAGTAAAGATCCATTTTAAAAAGGAAAGATCACTCTCATTTTACGCTTCATTACTTAATATAACACCAAAATATCTTACAACAGCAGTTAAAGAAATAACAGGAAAATCAGCTGGTAAAATAGTCGACGGATTTGTTGTGCAGGAGGCCCGTATGCTTTTAGAAAACCCAGATTTAACCGTATCGCAGATTTCCGAGGAACTGAATTTTAGCGATCAATCTTTTTTTGGTAAATTCTTCAAAAGAAATACTGGTTTTTCGCCATCTGAATACCGCAAAATATAATACTAAGCTTAATTTCTTTCCATTTTCTTACTCAAAAGCTTCTTAATAAAAGCGACAAATAGACCAATACTATCGATAAATCAACCTTTCGTAAAAGTTGATGCGTACATAACTTTGCATTAGTTAAAATCTATCCAAATAGAAAAAAAATGAATGCAAAAAAACAAGAAACACTGGAGACAGCCAGCATCCTTTTCGCCCAAAAAGGACTTAAAATTACATCGCTTGATTTGATAGCACAGCGTAGCAATATACATAAACAGGAGCTCATTAATATTTTCCCAATAAGGAAAACATAATTTGTGAAGTTGTAAAATGCCTTGAAAAAACAGAACAGTATTTAAGGATTCTATCCCGAATATCTCCAAAACTGATTTCCGAACTAAATGGCTTTTTTGACCTAATCGAGAATATTGTTCAAATATTATCTGTTTCATTTATAAATGATCTAGCACATTTTTATCATAACATATACAAACTGATTAAAGCTTCAGTAAATGACAAATTCATTCCCTTTTTCATTGACAATATTGAATGCGGAAAATTTGAAGGACTATACAACGAATCTGCAAACGGAATCACTTTAAGCAGATTATATTTTCAGCAGTTAAACTTTGCAATTGAAATCGAAGCTACGTAATCGTATGAAAGTTTCAATGCAGTTTCGTTTTTAAACCCCTTATATCTAAATAGCCTAGTAAATGCTCAGGGGCAAAAATTACTGCTAACTTCAATAAAATAATACTTGAAAAATTTAATTGTCTTACAAATTAAATTATAGAAAATGAAAACAAATAGAAAAACACCTGTTGTCAGCCAAGGACTTTTAATGTTATTTATTCTAGCTTTAATTTATGGATGTAAAAAAAATGATATTAAAGACTATAGAACTTTTTACTATGCAGTGCATGAAAGTGACACGGCTATTCTTTCCATAGGAACCCATAAGGATCGATTCTTTGGGCAATATGAGATATATTATGGCAACAGATCTGTAAAAGACTCTGGAAATGTTGAAGGCACAATCTCAGGAGATACTTTAAGAGGAAAATTTAGATATAGAGCTTTTGGAGGAACTATTAATGTTAAACCAATAATATTTTTGAAACAGCGGGAAAAATTAATTTTAGGATCTGGCGTCACGGCAATTTTTATGAATATACCTTACTATATGCCAGGAACCATTGAATTTGAGAATTCAAAATTCATATTTTTAAAAGCAAGCGAGGATAAAAATAATCAAACCTTGAATTGATAACACATTTGCACAAAAGCCAAGGTTATTTTCAAAGATGATCAGATATCTAAAACTATATTAAATTAACTAAAAAAACTTAGTTAAAACTAAACTTTTAACCATAACTAAATTTTATAATCTGTAAGAATTACTATTATCATCATCAAATTATGCTCTGGATATTTCAAGGATAATAGTTTAATTTTACTTTCATCAAAGTAAACTCATTAAGATACTTATGAATGAATACTTTGCTAATTAAAAAATAAGTTTTAATGTTTTTAACTTCTAACCCCTACGAAACATACAAACCTCTTTTGAATAAAAATTTAAAACAATTATCTTACAAATTCACTGGGAAATAGGCTAATTTCTTTAAATCGTTCATAAAATGGTTTGTAAATTGTTCAGTCAAGATCACAATGCCAAATGGCGCCAATTAAAGACAATTGGCGCCATTTTTTGTATTTACTACCAAATAAAGTCACTTTGAATCATTTTTGCTTTTTTTAGGAATAGCTCTTACCTATAATGTCAAATCTGTGCTTTATCTACTATCCAAATAAAAGAAATAATCAATATTTTAAAAACTTAGATTCGAATATTTTTATAACTATTCTGTCTTTTAAATTAATAATTTATAAATTAGTAAAATATAATCGATTACAGCTGACTATTAAACCACTTTTCTGAAAATTTTTATTTACTTATCCAGCCTTGGAATGGTTATTAATCTTTGGCCAGGGAAAAAATGAACGGCAGATTACCAACTTGGGAAAAACTGGTTTACCGATAAAAAAGATCCTGATCTATTATTTGGAAAAATTCAGGGAGGAAAAACAGTTTCAAAATGGAAAGAGGAAATTCTGGCAGACTGGAGCAAAAGATGGAAATGGCTTAACGAGTAACAAATTCAAAATAAAATCTAAATCAATATTCAATAGTATTTGAATGATTTAAAAAACAAAAAACTCTCAATAATTGAGAGTTTTTTGTTTTTTAATGTTATCAAAAATCCTTAACTGTATAACCAGAAATTAAAAATCGCATCATTTATTGAATAAGATAATCTGACTAAAGTTGATAATCATCCATTATATAATTACTACAATCAAGAATATGTAATTTAAACTAACGTACTGACTTTAAATTAATTTTTCCTGTCTGAAGTCCTTTACCCGTAACTTCCAACTGGATTGCACCAGGAGTTTTGATTGATTTAACCAACACCACAAGTTTACCGCTGAAAAGCTTCATATGATCCTCATGAAACATTTCTAACGAAGTAGCATCACCATTACAAGCCGCTCTGTAAGTTGCGGCGCCAGTAACTTTAAATTGAAGTTCATCAACTGCTGTAGGACACGGAATTCCGTTTTTATCTACAACCGAAACTGTTACAAAAGAGATATCTTCTACATCTGCTTTGATCGTTTTGCGGTCTGCTTCGAGAACAATTTTATAGGCATCTCCTGCTGTTTTAATCTCTTCTGTTGCTGCTATTTTTCCGTTTGAATCAAATGCAACGACTTTTACCGTTCCTGGTTCGTATGTAACATCATTCCACATTAAGCGATAACGATTTTGCGGAGTTGAATTATTCTTTTTCTGAATTCCCATACTTTTTCCATTTACAAAAAGCTCAGCGCTGTCGTAATTCGTATAAACGAAAACCGGAGTAATTTCTCCTTCTCTACCTTTCCAGTTCCAATGTGGTAAAATATGAAGCGTTTTATCCTTCGTATTCCATCTGCTTCTGTAAAGATAAAAACGATCTTTAGGAAGTCCCGCTAAATCTGAAATTCCAAAATAAGAACTTCTTGAAGGCCATTTTTCATCATAAGGCGTCGGCTCTCCTAAATAGTCGAAACCAGTCCATACAAATTCACCAATAACCCACGGTTTATCATCCTGAAGTACAAAATCTTCATCCGGAACATTTGACCAACTACAAGCTTCAAGATCATAAGAAGAACTTTGAAAATCATCGTATGTTTTGTTTTTCGCCTGAACAACTGGGAATTTATAAATTCCTCTTGAACTTACTGTTGAAGCGGTTTCTGAACCCAAAATTAATCCCTGCGGAAATGTTTTATAGGCTTCTTCGTAAAGATGAACTCTGTAATTTAATCCAGGAATATCCAGTAAAGCTCCAAAACCAGACTCCATAGTTGCTTTTACCTGATCCATACCGACAGTCACAGGTCTTGTAGGATCTTCACGATGAAAAATATCCTGCAGCCATTGGGCACGTTTTACTCCTTCAGCTCCCCATTGATCCGGAACTTCATTTCCAGAACTCCACATCACAATAGAAGGATGATTTCGTGTAGCTCTCACCAAATTCACAATATCTTTTTCGGCATACTCTTCGAAAAAACGATTATATCCGTTTTCAACTTTTGGTTTTGCCCATTCGTCAAAACTTTCAGCAAGGAACATAAATCCCATTTCGTCAGCCAATTCCAATTGTTCAAAAGAAGGCATATTATGAGAACTTCTGATGGCATTACATCCTAAATCTTTCAGAATTGTAAGCTGTCTTCTAAGTGCTGCTTTGTTAATAGCCGCACCAAGTGGACCTAAATCATGATGAAGACAAACGCCTTTAAATTTCGTTATTTTACCGTTAAGGCTAAATCCTTTATTTGCTTCGTATTTAATAAATCGGATACCAAATTTTATGTTTTGTTCGTCTTTTAAAGTTCCATCAGAAGCATACAATTTAGTTACAGCTGTGTATAAATAAGGCGTTTCTGGGCTCCATAAATTAGGTTTTGCAACTGAAATAGTTTGGTGGAATTTTCCATCCTTTGTTTCAGTAGTTTTTTGTGTTGCTACCACTTTGTTTTTAGCATCCTTAATTTCAGTTACCATTGAAACATTACTGCCTAGAAACTCCGCTTTTATATCAACAACAGCATTATTATCCTTCATGTCTGGAGTTGTGATAAAAGTTCCCCATTGTGCGAAACTTTCTTCCTCTTTTACAACAACACTCACTTTTCTATAAAGACCAGCTCCCGGATACCATCTTGAAGAAAAAGGCTCATTTGTCAATTTTACAGCCAATATATTTTCTTTCCCAACAAGAAGATCATTCGTAATATCGATATAAAAATAGCTGTAGCCATAACCCCACTTTCCTATTTTCTTTCCATTCAAATAAACCTGAGGTTCGCTCATAGCGCCATCAAAAATAAGAAGTGCTTTTTTTCCTTTTTTGAATTCAGGAATAGAAAAAGTATTGCGGTACCAACCCGTTCCGATATGAGGCAGTGCTCCGGTTCTTCCGGTTTTTTCAGTCGCTTCTTTTTCTCCGTTTTGTTCGATTATTCCAGTTTGAAGATCCCATTTTTTATCTAAAGGTCCGTAAATGGCCCAATCGTGCGGAACACTTACTTTTTCCCATTTCGAAGCATCAAAATCAACAGAAAAAGCATCTCCTTTTACCTCTTTAGAAAAAAGCCAGTTATCTTTTAAAACAGCAGTAGTGGATTGTGACATCATTTTTCCAGATGAAAAAATCAGTACAAATAAGAATAATATTGATTTAAAAAGTCGTTTCATTTTCTGTTTTAATTTTTTTTCACCATTAAGGCATTAAGTTAATTAAGCTTTGTGTTTGTTTTGTCATTAAAAATCAAGGTAATTAAGCGAAGCTTAATTACCTTGATAAAGCTTGACTTAATTAACTTAATGCCTTAATGGTAAAAATTTAATGTTTAATTTTTGAAAGCATCCAATGCCGGAGAAGGTTTTCCGTCAGAAAGCCAAGCGTTTAATTGATAACCACTCCAGCTTTTTTCGCCTTGCGGTTCCCAATAAATAACGCCTAAACCTTTATTGTTAGGTACGCTTTTTACCGCTTTAATAGTAGCTTCAAGCATTTCTTTTGTATTTTGTACTGCTTCAAAATCACCACCAACTTCTACCACCATAACTTCTTTATTGTAACGTGCAGCAATATCTTTCATATTATTCTCTAAATCCAGAATAGTACTTTGATAATCCGTTTTGATCCAATATGGGTAATAAGACAAACCAATTACATCATATTTTACATTGTTTTGAGTCGCTTTGTCATAAAACCATCTGAATTTTTCGCTTTTATTTCCTTCATCCAAATGAACAATAACTTTAATTTTTGAGTCGATTGCTTTCGTCGCTTCATATCCTTTATTAAGCAATTGTGCCAACTGATTAAAATTATCCGTATGTCCTTCTGGCCAAAGCATTCCGCTTGGAATTTCGTTTCCAACCTGAACCCATTCTGGAGTTACTCCTGCTTTTTTCAAGAGTTTCAAAACATCATATGTATGCTGGTAAACATCAGTTAACAATTCTGGAAAAGAATGTTTTGCCCATGCAGCCGGTTTATTTTGTTTTCCCGGATCTGCCCAAGAATCACTGTAATGAAAATCGATCATAATGCGCATTCCCATTTTTTGAGCACGAACCGCCATAACAACCGTTTCTTCAGGACTGCAGTGTCCGCTGGCTTTATCATCATTCGGATTTACCCAAACACGCAATCTGATCGTATTAATTCCGCGATCTTTTAATAATTGCAGACAGTCTTTTTGAGAACCGTCTGCATCATAAAATTTATAGCCCGTTGCTTCCATTTGTGGCAGCCAGCCAATATCTGCTCCTTTTGAAAATGAACCTTTTTCGCTTATCATTTTAGATTTACAAGAAGTAAATAAAACGGCTGCAACTATTAAAAAAGATACAATTTTAAGTGATTTTTTCATGTTTTTTATTCTTTACTGAAAGCTTGCATTACTGATAAAGCATTATTATCAAAACTATACAAAGCCTGATTTTCGAATGTAGAACCTGTTGTCGATTGTGGCCCTTTAAAAGCAACCCATTCTCCGCCCCAATACGCAAATCCTTGTCCAAATTCTGATGATTTTACGATATTTTTAATATCCATTACAAAAGTTCTTTGTCCCGCAGGAGTTGCAGGATAACCAGATACTAATTGATCGCTTGATCCCATAATATTGTTGGTCTGATCGTTATGCAACAATGTAAAAGGATAAGCGGTTTCTGCAATCAGGACTTTTTTACTGAATTTTTTGCCTAAAGCATCAATGGTAGTTTTTATTACGGTTAAATCTTTACCATGCCAAATAGGATAATAAGACAATCCGATGTAATCGTAATCTACACTTTTCATTTTGTTGAAAAACCAATCGGTTCCGCCTTCTGATACACCTGCATAATGGATCATTATTTTTGTGTTTGGAGCTTTACTGCGAACTGCCGCGCTTGCCGCACTTAATATCGCGATACATTGTTGTTCGTTACTGATTAGATTTCCTTGTGGCCATAATAATCCACTGTTGATTTCATTTCCAATTTGAATAATATCCGGATTGATTTCTGAAATTATAGTTGATGTATAATCTGTTACAGCAGTTTTTAAATCTGTAAAAGATAAATCTTTCCATTCTTCAGGAGTTGTCTGTATTCCCGGATCTGCCCAATCATCAGAATAATGAACCGTAAGCCAAACTCTTAAACCGGCTTGTCTTGCTTTTTGAGCCAATTGTTTTACTTCGCTTAAACCTGAACGTCCGTTTACTGGATTTTTCCATAAACGAATTCGGACAGTGTTGCAACCTGCGTTTTTTAGCGTGGTAAGCATTGGTTCTGCTTTTCCTCCACTGTAAAATTTAGTTCCCAAAGACTCCATTTGAGGAAGAAAAGAAACATCCGACGCTCTGATAAAAGTATCGCTTGCATCTGGCGGGCTAACCGCTTCTGTTCCTTCAGAATCATTGTTTGAACATGAAAATTGAATTGCGGTTACAACAAGCAACCCCAAAATCTTTATATATTTTTTCATTATATGCGTTATAAAAGTGAAATTTTGTTTGAAGAAAGAAGAAGCCTCAAATAAGCTCATTTGAGGCTTCTCACTTTTTGACTCAATTATAGAGTTGGAATGAACATGTAACGACCATCTAAGTCATTGAACCAGATTTCGTATTTTCCAGCTTCAACAATAATATCTCCGCCATTATCTCCCCAGCTTGTATCCCAGCCACCATTAGCTTTAAATTTCATTTTCCCAGCTTTTAAGGTTTGAGTAACTTTCCAGATATGACCATCAAAATCAGTTTTCACCATAGGAACATTCATATCCCAACCTGTGTCATCGCCTGTTAATACAGATCCAGCCACAGTAATTGTTGTATAAGTTGTCATTGGTCCTGCGTAAGGCTCGATTTTGTATGTCAATTCTTCAAGATTAACTTCAAAACTATAACAACCTGAAGCAGTTGTAGGGAAAACACCCGGATCAGTATCGCTTTCAGTAGCTCTGTATTGTACTTTCGCACCGTTTGTTCCGTAAGCTGGCGCCCAGAAACCAATTTGTTCGATCAATTTAAATCCATCTTTATTGAAAAATCCTGTATAGTAGAATTTCGCGTTTTCTTTTGTATCTCTGTAGATTGGCATATTGTTGCTATCTACGCTCCATCCTGCAGCAGTACCAGGTCCAACCAAAAACAAATCAATTTTAGGGAACACACCTCTGTAAGGAGTTAAGTTAATCGTAATTGGCGTAGAAAGTTTTGGCTCAGAAAGCGTAGTTCCTACGGTAGATTTAATTCTTACGTCAATTGTTCCTTCAACGTTGGCTGTTAATCCAAGTTCTAGTGCTTTTGCATTTAATTCTGCTACTGTAATAGTTGCATGAGTTGTTGTAGTGGTTGTGATATCTACTGGTGCTGCAAATTCAGTATTACTTGCGGCAAACTGTAAAGTATAGGTAACAATTGTTGGGGTTCCGTAGATAACTTTTTCCCATGTAAAAGTTAGTGCTATATTGTTTGGTGTATCTTCATTTAAGATTGTAGAAGAACCACTTTCTGGAGTTATCAAAGAAAATGCAGCTTCCTGAGGTTCTAAAATCATTAAATCTTCTTCGTTTTCACAAGACGAAAATCCAGCAAGTAGTACTATTGCAATAAATATTTTATATATATGTTTCATTTGTATATCGTTTATGTTTAAAAAAGTTTTAGTAACCCGTGTTTTGAGTTAAATTTCTGTTGGCTCCCAATGCTCCTTCAGGAATAGGAAAAATGCTCATGTAAGCAGGAATAGCGATTCCTTTTGAAGAGTTTCCTTTCCATGCCCAATTGTAAGATCCTCCAGTATATTTTCCAAAACGAATTAAATCTTGTCTGCGGTGCGCTTCCCAGTGCAATTCACGAGCTCTTTCATCAATAAGAAAATCAAGTGTTAATTCGCCTAAAGTAATGTTTCCAACAGTCGAATCGTTATTTGCTCTTTGTCTTAAAGCATTTACATAATTTAATGCTTGACTTGTTGTGCCGTTTCCGCCTCTTAAAGTAGCTTCTGCATACATTAGATATACATCAGCCAATCTGAATAATGGGAAATCAGTATCAGCATAAGTAGAACTGATTCCGTTAACTCCTGTCGACGTTTTATTCGAAAATTTAGATAAAATATAACCTTGTGTTTTTACACCAATATCGTCAATATCGATAGATCTTTGTTTTCCAGGATCGCCGGCAACACCTTTTCCTATGGTATTTCTAGTATCCTGACTGAATTTTACGCCATCAAATTTTTGAGCAAATTCTTTTCTAATTCTAAGTGCTCCTGTCCAACCACCAATTCCAAAATCGGCACCATTATTTTCCCAAGCACCAATTTGTCCGTTTGTTAAAACAGTAGATGCTCCCCAGTTTTGAGAAACGGCTCCATCTGACTGGATTCCGAAAATAATTTCTTGAGAAGTGTTATTGTCTGCCTTAAAATTGTCTAAATATTTTGGTTTTAATGTATAACCACCATCAATAATCGCATTGCACATTGCGATACAATCATTAAAACGATTTTCCTGAACGTATACTTGAGCATTCAAATACATTTTAGCCAAAATCATACGCGCCATAGATTGATCTAATCTTCCATATTCATTAGTTCTCGCTGCTTTCAAATCAGGTAAAACTGCTTTTAATTCTGTTTCAATAAATTCAAACAATTGCTTTCTGTTAAACTCAGGTCCTGTAAAATTGATAGGATCATTTTCAGTATACATGGGTGCTTTTCCAAATAAATCCATCATGTTGTAATAAGCATACGCTCTTAAAACGCGAACTTCTTGACGATAAAGTGCCATATCTGCCAAAGTTGCAGCATCTGTAATCCCTCTTGAACTTAGTCTTTCTGGTGTACTTTGACGCAAAAATTCATTTGCATAAGAAACAGAAACCATTGTTCTACTGAACATTCCTAAAATAACTGGATTTGCAGCCGTCCAGATATTACGCTGTAATTCTGCTGTTCCTCCGTCATTTTCATAACTCCAAACCAATTCGTCTGTCGTTAATTCCTGCATGTATAATAAACATCTTGTAAACTGGCTCGTTCCTGCGTCTACACCTTCTAGCGAAGAATCATTTGGACCAATTACTCCTGTTAAAGTTAGATTTCCATAAACCCCAGCGAAAGCTTTTTTATATCCGTCGGGTGTAGCAAATAATACATCCGAAGAAAGAACGTCGTCATCTTTCGAGACAACATTTAAATCATCTGTACAAGACTGAAAAATCACAGTCAATGCAACTAGTGTTGTTACTATATATTTTTTCATGATTTCGTAATTAGAATTTAAGATTAACACCAAATAAGATCGATCGCTGTCTTGGATAAATCGTTTTGTCTACACCGTTATTTGTAATCTCCGGATCTAAACCAGTATATTTTGTCAATACAAAAACGTTCTGAACTCCTGTTGATACTCTTAATGTAGCTTTGTCGTTAAACCAGTTGCTTAAAGTATATCCTAATGTAATATTGTCTAATTTTAAGAATGACGCATTCTCGATATAAAGATCTGATAATACAACATTTGAAGTCGTTTGAAAATTAGTATCTAATACCTGAGACGGAATATTACTTAATACTCCACCGTTTTCCATTGCATCGTATTGTGCTCTACTGGCATCTACAGCATTAAAAATTCGGTTACCAACACTTGCTCTTAAATTGAATGAAAAGTCAAACTTTTTATAATTCATGTTGGATGCAAATCCTAATGTAAAATCTGGATCAGGATTATTGTAAATGTATTTGTCTGAATCATTTTTGATGTTATCTCCATTCAAATCTGCAAAAGCACCATCAATTGGCTTTCCTTCGTTGTTGTACAATTGTTTGTACACATAGAAAGAATAAGGCGTATAACTTTCTCTAAAAATTTGTCCTGGAGTTCCTGTTCCTGCAATATTATCTCCTAAAAAGATATCGGTTCCGTTAACCAGATTTTTGATTCTTCTTTCGAACTTCGCGAAATTGAAATTCATATTCCAGTTAAAGTCTTCTGTTTTAATTGCATTTGCATTAATCGTAAACTCTATCCCTTTTGTGGTAAAGCTTCCAACGTTTTGGTAAACGCGGTTCGAAAAGTTACTTCCGTCAGATATTGCGGCATTCACCAATAAATCTTTAGATTCTTTATAATAAACATCAAGTCCTGCCGATAAACGATTGTCTAAAAATCCGAAATCAAGACCAGCATTATAAGAAGTTGTTTCTTCCCATTTCAAGTTGTTTGTTCTTTTTGAAGGAAGTGCAATAGGAACTGGACTCGCACCAAAATAATACTCTGCATTTCCGCCGCCAAGCATATATTTTTGCAAATATCCATTTGGTTCAGGAATATCCTGCTGACCTGTAATTCCATAACTCAATCTTAATTTTAAGTCAGATAATGTATTATTATCTTTAAAGAAATCTTCTTTAATTTTCCATGCAAAAGCTACTGAAGGAAAATTTCCCCAACGATTAGCTTCTTCAAATCGAGACGAACCATCTCTTCTGTAAGACAGCGTTAATAAATATTTGTCTCTAAAATTTAAGTTTGTTCTAGCAAAAAATCCTAATAAAACAACATCTGTATCTAAAGTAGTTTCAGGAAATGTTGACGGTAGATCTGGGTTTAAGATATTTCCCGTTTCAAATTTTGAGCTTTGAAATTTTTGATACGAATAACCTCCCGTCATTTCAAAATTCAATGAATTGAACGTTTTGTTGTAAACTAAATAAGTATCTAATAATTTATTTCTTCTCGTTTGTTCCGTATATTCATTTGTCCCGTACGGAATATTGTTATTTGATGGTCCAGAACCTGCATTGGCATCAACCAATCTTCTTCGTTCTCCGTTAGATTCATCGAAACCTACATTTACTACCGCTCTTAAAGCAGGTAAAAAATGAAATTTATAATCAATTTCGAAATTTCCAAAAATTCTGTCATTCGTTCCTCTGTCGTTTGTATTTAACAATTGCGAAACAGGATTTCTAGCAGCAGTTGCCACTAGCGGATAATTTCCGTTGACATCTACACCAGTAGTATATTCGAAATAACCACCGTAAGGCGCACCTTCCACTTTTATCGGTTGTGTTGGGTCAAAACCAATTGCAGCACCTTCTACACCATCTGTAAATCTGTTGATTTCGTTTGTATAATTTGCAGAAAGTCTTAATTTTAAATGATTGTCTAAAAATGCCGGATTCATTACTAATCCAACTGTATTTCTTTTAAAATTATTCGTCAAGCGAAGTCCTTGCTGATCTGTATTTCCTAGCGTTAAACTTGTTGGAATGATATTGAATAAATTTCCTCGAATAGCTAAACTTTGATCTATCGTTCCTGTATTTCTGTAAATTGCTTTTTGCCAATCTGTATTTGCAGTTCCTAATTTATCTAAATCATCGCTTCTTCTGTCAGCAATAACACTTCTGAATTCATCTGCACTAAAAACATCAACAGTTTTAGTTAAACTACCTGCAGCGTATTGTACATTATAATCTACAGATAAGGTTTTGCTTCCTTTTTTAGTCGTTATAATAATAACCCCGTTTGAAGCACGAGAACCGTAGATTGCAGAAGCTGAAGCGTCTTTTAAAACCGTAATCGATTCTACAGTTGCAGGATTTAATGAAGCTAAAAACGAAGAAGAACCTGTATTTGTAGCATTATCCAATGGCAATCCGTCGATTACGATAAGAGGATCGTTACTTGCAAAAAGCGAACTTCCTCCACGAATTCTAATTTGTGAAGTAGAACCCGGCGCACCCGTTGAATTTACCGTTAAACCCGCTACTCTACCGTTAAGCAGATTCTCTGTTGTAATATTATTTCCTTTGTTAAAGTCTTTTGTAGTAAGTGCAGTGACAGATCCTGTTGCGTCTTTCTTTTTCACGCTTCCGTAACCTACCTGAACCACTACTTCTTTTAGTTGATTCGTATCTTCTTCAAGAGATATATTTATATTTTTTTGTGCGCCAACTGTAATAGTTTGATTGACAAAACCGGTAAAAGAAAATGTAATTTGACTACCTGCTTTTACTCCAGGTAATTGAAATTTTCCATCAAAGTCAGTAGAGGTGCTAATATCTGCACCTGTTACTTTTACGTTTACTCCCGGTATGGGCTGATTGGTTCCCTTTTCGAGAACGACACCACTTATTGTGCTCTGAGCAAAAACACAAAAAGGAAGTAAGAGTAATAAAAGTAAAAATTTGGATTTAATTCTTTGCATACTTTTTTTAAGATTGGTTTGGTTTTAAGTTAGATTGTATTAATAATATAGAATACAATTTTGATTGCAGAATTTATAATCTGTAATGAATTGAGCTTTTCAAAAAAACTATTTTTGAGAAATTGTTTTTAGGATTATAATCTGCTTCTCAAATTAATTTTATCCTATTTTTTTAATAAAGAGAAAAAGGTTTCCCTGTAAATTTTAATTGAAGTGTTGGTCATGTTAAAGTGGTTTTTTGTTAAGATAATTAGTTTGTTTGCTTTTATTGATTCGCTTCAAACGGAAAATAAAACTTTATTATTCAAACGTTGTAGCTTATCAACTAACATTGCAAATTAAGGGCACAAGAAGTTTTTAAAACAGGGAAAAATTCATTTATAAAAGGGGACAATTTCGTAAAATTACGCTTGGAATGCTTCATAAAAACATATTTGTCATTTTTTTACCCTAAAAAAAATGACAATAGAAATAATTAACTACTTAAATAATTCATTTAACAATCATTCCTTTTTTCGAGCATCCACCTCAAAAATCTTAGATCATACTTTTATAATTATATAAAAACACAAATTCCATTTACCGATTCATTTAAAAAACAAATGTAACTTTTACACATTATATAATAAATCATTACTTTCGCAAAGCATACAGATTTAACATTTACCGATTTAAAAATGATCCGACTTTCAGATCATTCGCTTGTATTTTCCAACACCAAAAAATCGAAAAGTATTTTTAAAACCATCTATGGATAAATTAAAATCCTTTCTTCTTATTAGTTTTCTTTCTATCACCGCTTTTGGACAGAATTTCCCAATCAGGCATCTTGATATTTCATTAGGACTTTCTAATAATTCCGTTGCGTCCATATATCAGGATCAAAACGGATATATGTGGTTTGGAACTTTTGACGGATTGAACAGATATGATGGAAATGATTTTAAAATTTACCGCCACATCCATACTGATCCAAATTCTATTCAGGGAAATGCCATAAGCTGTATTGAGGGTGACTACGAAAACAATTTGTGGATCGGAACTACGGCAGGCCCCGTTGTTTTTAATGCTGAGCGATCTTCTTTTGCTCCATTGAAATATTATGACACGAATAAAACGGCTAAGCCTTTAAATGTTACCGCTTACGAAATAATCGCTGTACATTCTTTACATATTATTTTGGTTGCTACAAAAGAAGCAATTGTTATTTTTAAGGAAGGTGAGAAAATTGGAACGGCAATTCCTTTTAATAGAAAATTAAATTACATCGCTAGATCTATTTCTTATGATGCGAAAAAAGAGATTTTTTATGTTTTTATAACAGGAAAAGGTCTTTGCAAATTCGATATTAAATCAAAAAAAATAACGCTTCTCAATAATTCGATTACAGGTTCAAATTGCATCAAACTGACAAATGAAGGACTTTGGGTGGGATCTGACGAAGGTGCTTTTTTGTATAATGAAAGTTTGAACAGTTATTCTAAAAATTACTTTCAGGAAAAAACTGTTGTTCGTGACTTTTACCAACAAGAAAACAGACTTTGGATTGCTACTGACGGAGCTGGTCTTTATACGATTTCCAAAAATCAGAATTTGCCTGTTTCCTATCGTGCCAGCGGTCCAGTTTCATTACTGAACAGTAAATCTTTGTACGATATATTTGAAAGTAAAAACGGAGAAATGTGGTTTGGAACTTTACGCGGTGGCGTAAGTATGATGGGGAAAAAACCTCTCTTTTTCAATCATTTTAAAAGCAAAGATCCATTAACAAATAAAGAAGACGAAGATCCTGCTGCCAACTTTATGCTTTCTTTCTGCGAAGATGAAAAGAAAAACATCTGGATTGGTACTGATGGTGCGGGAATGAGATATTGGAACAGAAAACAAAATACTTACGAGATTTACTCGACCACTGCATCTGCTGGCAAAAAAATTCAGAGCAATTTTGTGACCAGCATTGTAAAAGATTCTGATAATGCAATTTGGGTTGCGATGTGGAAAGGCGGAGTTTGTAGAATCGATCCAAAATCAAAGGCAATTCAAAACTTTTCTATTTATAATCAATTCACTAAAAAAGCAGAACAGGAATCATGGCTACTCTTTTTGGATTCAAAAAATACGTTGTGGCTAGCTGTAACTAACGCTGGTGCTTTATATCAATTTGATAGAAAACAAAATAAATTCATTTGTTACAGCAATACTTTACGTGATGTAACTTGTCTTTATGAAACCAAAGATGGAAAAATCTGGGGCGGAACATTCAATTCTTTCTTTGAAATTGATTCTAAAACAAAAAAAGTAAAAAATTATCATTCTGAGTATAACATCAGATGCATAACAGAAGATGATAATAACAATCTTTGGATTGGAACTGTAGAAGGCGGTCTTCTTTTATATGATAGAAAAACCAGAACTTATAAAAAATTCACTACCGAAAACGGACTTTCAAGCAATACTATTCTTCGTCTTTTAGAAGATAAAGAAGGAAATTTATGGATGAGTACGTATCACGGAATCTCCAGATTTAATTCTAAGACTAATACATTTAGAAATTTCGGGGTTACTGATGGATTACAAGGCAATCAATTCAGTTGGAATTCAGGGACAAAACTTTCTACTGGAGAATTTATTTTTGGTGGTATAAACGGATTTAATGTTTTTAATCCAGATAATATAAAAGACAAAAAAAATACTGGCAAATTTTTACTAAATGATTTGATGGTAAACAATGAGTCGCTAAAATTGAACAGCCCTTATATAACCGAAAAAAAACTCGAAATGATAAGCGAAGTCGAACTTCCTTATGATAAATCGGCATTGAGTTTTGATTTTGTTTATCTTGATTATATCAATTCTGAAAAAATAAATATCGCTTATTTTCTGGAAGGCTGGGATAAAAACTGGAATTTCACTTCTAAAGAAAACAGAGCTAATTATTCCAGATTGACAGAAGGAACTTATGTTTTCAAGGTAAAAACAACTGACGTTTTTGGAAATTGGACGAATGAAGTAATTCTGGCAACGGTAAAAATTCTTCCGCCTTGGTACAGAACATGGTGGGCATATACTTTATATTTATTAGGTGCTATAGCCACGATTTATGCTTACGTTGATTATAATAAAAATAAAGAAAGACTTCGCTATGAAATAAAACTTGCCCGAATGGAGCATATAAAAGACAAGGAACATGCCGAAAAGCAGTTTTCTATGTTTACCTATATGGCGCATGAACTGCGTACTCCTTTGTCTTTAATTATAAATCCGCTTAAAAGTGCCATTGAAAGAAAGAAAAAAAGTTCAAAAGATGATCTTGACTTAAATCTAGCTTTTAGAAATGCGAAACGATTGTTGAGTCTTACAGATCAATTATTATTGTTTAGAAAAGCTGAAACAGATCTTGATGAGCTTAAAATTTCGAAGATTAATCTAAACGTCCTTTGTCGTGAAATCTACGAAAGCTTTACACAAATGGCCGCTGTTAAAAGCCTGAATTATCAATTTATTGAAGGAGAAACACCTACCGAAATATATGGCGATTATGAAAAAATAGAGATTACGCTGTTCAATTTAATCTCAAATGCTTTTAAATTCACCCCAAATAAAGGTTCAATAAGTATTGAAATAAATGAAAACGATAATGACGTTTCTATTATTATTTCGGATACTGGAAGCGGTATAGATGAAAACGACATCGATACTATTTTTGAGAAATTCAAGCAAATTCAATCTAAATCTAGCAATGGTTTTGGAATAGGACTATATATCGCCAAATATTTTGTGAATAAACATAATGGTGAAATAAAGTGTACCAGTAAAGTTGGCGAAGGAACTTCGTTTAAAGTTACGCTTCCAAAAGGAAATAGCCATTTTGCCACTATCAACATAAATGAGAATCCGCAAATGTCTTCGCTTGTGGGAGAACTTATTGATGGAATGCCTGCTGATCGTCAAAATAATCTTGAAAATGCAATTCAGGCATCACTTCCAGAAAATCTACATTCAGCATTAATCAGTACCAAAAAAGTATTATTAGTGGTTGAAGACAATCCAGAAATGAATCAATATCTCGTACAGCTTTTCTCCAAAAACTATATTGTTTACAATGCTTTTAATGGTCTTGAAGGTTTAAAACTTGTCGAAAAACACATGCCAGATATTGTATTGAGTGATATTTCTATGGAAGGAATGAACGGTTTAGATTTGTGCAAAAAAATCAAACAAAATGATGATTTGAGTCATATTACAGTTATACTTCTTACAGCAACAACTAGTAATGACATTCATTTACAAAGCATTACAGAAGGTGCCGATGATTATGTTACCAAACCTTTTGACAGTGAAATACTTCTGGCTCGTGTTGATTCTGTTCTTAGAAACAGAGGTCAATTGCGTAAATATTTCTTGGATAGTATAACACTCCGTGAAAACATCAATAAAGTTCCTCTTGAGTACAAAGAGTTTCTAGACAAATGCATCGAAATAGTAGAAGCTAATCTTGAAAACAGCGAATTTAATCTAAAGACTTTTTCGGCCGCAATGGGAATGAGTCATTCTAGTCTTTACAAAAAAATTAAAGCAATTTCAGGCGAAACTGTAAATGTCTTTATTCGATCGATCAGAATTCGAAGAGCCGCCGTAATTATGCTTACTGAAAACATTAATATTGCACAGGTTGGACCTCAGGTTGGTATAGAAGATCAACGTTATTTCCGTCAGCAGTTTGTAAAATTGTTTGGAATGAAACCTTCAGAATATATCAAAAAATATAGAAATTCTTTTAATAAGGAATTGAATGTTATTCAAAAAAGATCTGACTTAATAAAATCTAACATCCAAAAAATCGTGTAAATATTGTAAGTCCAGGCCCAGTTTCTACACCAGGACTTCATAAAGCTGTACCAGAAGAAGCAAATTACTGGAACAGAGCTATTAGCAGATGGTGGATATATAAATTATGCTCTAAAATAAATTTATTGCAAGCTACTAAATAACCCGATCGCGCGAATTTGTGATACGCACTGTAAAGTCTATAATAACAAATTTCAAGCGGTCGGGTAAAAAATAGGGATACATATAAATGGCCTCAATTGTCGCCATTTTTTTATATCCACTACACAATAGGAAACATCGCATTACCACTAAGGGTTTTGTTTGCAGGCACTTCTTCCTGGAGCACATCCCAATGTTCCACCAGTTTTCCTTCTTTCACTTTGAAAATATCCACAGCGATGTAGTTCTTTCCAAACCAGTTAGAAAAACGTCCATGAACCATTACGATATCATCGTTTTGAGCAAGAGTTGTTGGTTCATATTTAAAATCGGGCGACAATGTGGGGATTATATGTTTGAGTCCAGCCGTTCCGTTGGGCATTGCTGGATTGTGTTGAATATAATCACTGCTAAAATATTGATCAATTGCATCGACATTTCTGCGGCTGAAGACCTCTGTTACAGCTTCTAACACTAATTCTATATTGGTCATGTTTTTTGAATAAAATAGTTGTATTATTGATTTAAAATCTGTTTGTGATAACGTTAAATAGCAGTCGTACTGACGATTATTTTATTTGTACCACCACTTTTCCTTTAGCTCTTCCGCTGTTCACATAATCGAAGGCTTGGTTCATTTCCTCAAAACGGTAAACTTTATCCAATACTGGTTTTATAATTCCTTGTTCGACAAACTTGGTTATTTCGGATAATTGCTGTCCATTGGCTTTCATAAATAAAAACGAATAGCCAACCCCTAATTCTTCTGCCTGTCTGCGTACTTTTCTGCTGATAAGACCAAATATCATTTTCAATAACCATGGCATTCCCATTTCTTTGGCAAAAGCAGGATCTGGCGGACCAGAAATGGAAACTGCTTTACCACCTGGCCTCAAAATACGAATGGATTTTTCTAGGGTCTTACCGTCCTGACTGTTAAGTACCAGATCGTAATTTTTAAGTATTTTCTCAAAATCCTGAGTTCTGTAATCAATAACCACATCTGCCCCAAGATTTTTAACAAGGTCAAAATTCCCTTTGCTTGCAGTGGTGGCAACCCTGGCGCCGAAATGTTTAGCCAGTTGAATAGCTATTGTACCCACACCGCCAGACCCTGCCTGAATAAAAACGTTCTGGTCATTTTTCAAATGTCCTTTTTCCATAAAAGCCTGCCAAACCGTTAGTGCTACTAATGGCAGAGAGGCCGCTTCGCTCATAGAGATGTTCTTGGGTTTCAGGGCAACATCCGCTTGATCAACTGCTATAAATTCAGCAAATCCGCCAATATGATAATCGGCAGGGCGACTGTATACTTCATCGCCTACTTTAAAACTTTTTACATTAGAGCCCACTTCAACCACAACTCCTGCCACATCGTGCCCTAAAATTAAAGGCATTTTGTATTTAAGCATCATTTTAAACTCGCCGCTTTTAATTTTAGCGTCAAGCTGATTGATTCCTGCAGCGTGAATTTCTATTAGAACCTCATGAGGCTTTACAAAAGGTTTGGATACTTCACTAAGCTTTAAAAGGTCTTTTTTGCTGTATCGTTCAATAGTATATGATTTCATTATTTTTATTTTTTTAATTATAGAATTGCGTTTTAGAAGTACCAAACTATTTAAAAATGCTTCGCTAGATGATTTAATTTCATTAAGAAAGCAATAATTTATCTGCCTTCTTTTTATTTATCAATCCATAGACAAACTTCGGAAACAGTTTATTGATAAGGTAAACCGCTTTACTGTCGCCAACACGGATTGTAGCGGTATCTTTTTTAAGGCCTTCAATCAAGCCTCTTACCAATTGCTCTGGACTAATTTTCTTATCCTCTCTGTCCGCAACCATATTGGTATCTACCAGAGGAGGCAAAAGCTCAAAGACTTTTATTCTGCTGTTGATTATCTGCAAATGTTTTCGAAGGGAAATCGTATAGAATGCCAATGCCACTTTTGATGAAGAATAGGTCGCTTCAATTGCTGATGGAACAATGCTCAAAATAGATGTGGTGTGAATGATAGCCGCTTCAGGTCTGCTTTTCAGCATATTCATAAAAAGATTATTCAGCCTGATGACACCAAAATAATTCACATCCATTTCATATACCGCACCCTCTAAATGTTTTTTGTTCGGAATACCTAAATTCGCTGGAGGAACCCCTACACCGGCGTTATGGTACAAAATATCGATACCACCTAAATTCACTATTTTTTGGAATAGAATTTCTGCATCCATTTCGCTTGCTGCATCACTTTGGATCGCAGTAATCTCATGGTATCTTTTCGAAACTTCTACCAGTTTATTTATATTTCGTCCGGTGATAATTACCTTGGCACCAGCTTCTATAAACTGCTTTGCAGCTTCGAGTCCAATACCAGATGAACCTCCAGTGATAAGAATGGTTTTATTTTTAATATTCATTTTGATACGTTTAATAGCTTAAAAGAAAATAAGCCAGAATAGTTCCGGCTTATCTGTTATTTTTATTGCGCAAGTTTAGCCATTGCTTCACCAATCGCCGCAGCATATTTCTTTACTTCGCCTACTGGAATATCGAATTGGTTTTTCTCTAGTCCCAAGAATAATTCATCTGCTACTTCCGATGCCGGAATACCATTTGCGCCACCTACCTCGGCCGAAAATTCTGTGTTTACTGATGGCGGATACAACTCATAAATCTGAAGGTTTTTCTGTTCTTCATAAGTGTATCGTAAAGCCACTGTATAACTATGCAAAGCAGCTTTAGTAGCACAGTAGGTTGGTAAAAGTTTGTGACTGCCATACACCGCAAGTGATGAGACATTCACTACGGCAGCCACTTTTTTCTGCAACAAATGGGGTATAATCAATTCAGTAAAATGAATAATAGCGATGTAATTGATATTCATCTCAATTTGCGCTTTCTCGTGGGCATTTGTGGTCTCATTCAATAGATAAGCAAAAGCAGCGCCTGCATTATTGATTATGACATTGACATCTGAATGATTGTTCTTTAATTCATCGGCAATGCGGATTCTTTCTGCCTCAACGGCAAAATCACCCTGAATTCCAATTGCCCCAGGCAGTTCTTTTAATGCATTTTGCAAACGCTCTTCGTTTCGTCCGTTGATGATGATCTTATTTCCTTCGGCGGTTAATCTTTTAGCGATTGCCAGACCAATTCCGGCACTTCCGCCAGTGATAAATACTGTATTTCCTGTTGTCTGCATTTGTGTATTAGTTTAAAATGTTATAAATTTGCTTGCAAATTGCAAGTGCAAATATATAAAACTACTTTTATTTTGCAAGTGAGTTTTTAATTTATTTATTTTTTTATGCCAGAAAATAAGAAACGTTCGGATTGCCCTATAAGTCAGTCACTGGATATTTGGGGAGATAAATGGTCGCTGCTGATTGTAAGAGATTTAATGTTTGCAGGAAATTGCACATACGGTGACTTTCAGAAATCGGAAGAGAAAATAGCCAGTAATATATTGGCTTCACGCCTTCAGATGCTGGAAGAAAACGGAATTATCAGCAAAGAACCCCATCCTGAAAGCAAAGCCAAAGTTTTGTACAAATTGACTTCCAAAGGAGTTGACCTGCTGCCGCTGATGATTGAAATCAATTTATGGGCGGAAAAATATTATAACATGCACCCAGAAAGAAAGCAAATGCTAAAAGAAGTGAAAAAGGACAAGGAAGCCCATATAAAAATGCTGTCCAAAAGATTGAAAAGTCTGATCTAATTTGAAAAAGCCTAAAATACAGTACCCCGAAAAAATAATCCGAGGTACTGTACAATGATTTTTTTTACCTAAAATTTATAAAAAAGCTTTACAATTTTAATTTAAAAGATAAGATAACTTCGCGAAGCATTCCTGGTGTAATCATACCGCGGCCTCCGTACCAATAATGCTCGTTAAGCAGGTTATTGGCAGAAAGAGAAAAAGCATAAGCTGTTTTCTCGAAGCTTAGCACCGAATTTATCAAAGTATACGCATTAGTTGAAAAAGAACCATTCGTATTATTAATGATCAGATCCTTACCATAATGGCTTCCTCCCACGCCTAAAGAAAATCCGTTCAAAGTTTTTGACTGTGGCGCGTAATTGACATACCAAGTTCCTGAAAGTTTAGGTCCGGAATCTACAGGCCTCAATCCTTGGGTTAGTGCATCAGAAACAATCAGTTTACTGTCGTTGTAAGCAAGACCTGCATGCAGAAACAGTCCTTCTACTGGATTTGATTCTAAATCTGCTTCAAAACCTTTACTTCGTTGTTTGCCATCCTGCAAATAGGAAGCTGTATTATTGGGATCCTGTCTTACCACATTGGTCACATCTATGCTATAATAACTCAGCACCGCATCCAATAGATTCTTCTGCAGGGAGACTTTTACTCCAGACTCCCATTGATTTCCATAAACGGGCTGAAAATTTGTCATCTCACCGTTTACTGATTGAGGTGCCTGCGCTTGAAAACCATTCATATAATTGGCGAAAAATGCCACTTTTTGAGGTATAATTTGATAATTAATTCCCAATTTTGGAGAAACCGCAGTCTGTTTATAAGCAGCATTTGTGGTTCCTGTCAATAAATCCTCCGTTCCTTTGTTGTCGATATGATTGATTCTAGCGCTGAGCATCACACTTAAATTCTCAAGCGGATTAATAACATCCGAAACGTAGAATGAATAATGATCCTGAATTGCTTTATAATTTTCACCGTAAGGTTGCTGGGCTAATTGAGCAGAAATATATTCATTATTAAAATTGGCGTTGCGGCTGTCAGCTCCAACTGCCGGAACTTTAGTAAAATTCATAGATTTACTGCTGATGCCATAGAGATAATGATAATATTCTACTCCCGTAATAAGGCGGTTTTTGATTTTTCCAATCGAAAAATTCCCTACAAAATCTTGCTGAATCTGTTGGCTGGTAATGTTTTCTGGGTACATTCTGTAGACTCTTCTTGTAACATTTTGACCGTCATCATCCAATCTCAAGCGTATATAGTCCCCTGGAGTTTTATTATTGACCGAAATTATATTGGTTTCAGATTTCCAGTTCTTTGAAATTTGGTAAATAATTTTTCCATAAATATTTACCGCCTTATTATTCATAGTTACTGTATTGTCTTGGAAGGAACGGAAATAGTCCAGATTCAGCTCATCAGAGGATACAGCACTACCCAAAGCTACCTGATATAGAGGATTATTAGTGGCTGTTTTGTTTAAAATTTCAGCATCCAACTGAATATTCAATTGATCATTAACTTTGTAAGAGATGCTGGGAGCAGCAAAAAAAGTTTTTGAAAAGCCTTGGTCTTGAAAAGAGCCTTTGTACGTGTAAGCACTTGTAAGTCTTCCCAAAATTTTTCCATCTTTATCAAGAGGACTGTTTATATCAATTGCCGCTCGCTGCAGATTATAGGAACCGCCATATACACTGATATTAGCAAATGTCATATGTTGCGGTTTTACGGTAATACGATTTATAAGTCCGCCAAAGGTTATCATTGTAGAGCCGCCGCCTCCAAAAATTACAGCGCTTGGTCCTTTAATAACCTCCAACTGGGCTGTGCTGACTGGATCCATATCAGATGCAACATAGCCATTAACGCCATTTCTGAAGCTCGAACGCGTACGGAATCCTCGAATGGAATAATATGGGGAAATACCTGCCCAACTTGGGGCAACACCTGTGGCATTTTGCAGCATCTCGCCTTGGGTGTAAAAATTTCTATTTTTAATAAGTTGCGGCGAAACCGAAGCAGTAACTTGAGGATTTTCTAAGTTTTTGATCGGAAGTTTTGATGCCAGCTCACTTGAAACGTCTTTGGATTTTCTGACCCCTTCAATAATCACTTCATCCATTATGGTATACTTTTCTGCAATACTGTCCTTGTTTTGCCCGTAAATTTGCATTGAAGCCACAAGAATTAAGGCAATAATAATCTTTTGTTTCATTATCAATAATGATTTAACGTAATATCAACTGGTCAAATAGACCAATCGAAAATTTGAATTTTAGTTTAGCCGAAGATTATGTTTTAAAATTGTAATCGAGAAGTATATAGTAATATTGACAGTTCTTGCAACCGTCTTCATCATTAACGTGTAACAGCATGTACAGACTAAATTTATATTAGACTACTATATTCGCTGAGTTGAAATATTTCTAAGATAAACCATAACAATACCCATCATCATTGCAAAAAACAATGAGAAAATCGATATGATTACAAAGTTAAAACAGAGATTTTAATCTATATGAAATAGACAGGAGGACGGAATGTAGTGTAAGAAACTCCGATTGGTTTTTCTTCTGCTGAAGCAAAAGACGTTTCTTTCACATTGAATGAAGGAATAAAACTGATGCTGGCATCAGTTGTGTTCTGAATGTAGACAAGCTCTATTTTATCTTTCAGCTTATCTTGCATTTCTTTTTCGTTGTCGGAATATTTTTTTATGCTTTTTTGAAGTTCACAGCGTCCGTTACAGGTATTAAAAAGCTGTTTTCGCTGCACACAGATTGTCTGGACAATCTCTTTTTGATTAATCTTAAATGAAGCATATATGAAAAGGCTGCCAAATGACGGTATCAATATCAGAACGGAAAGTAATATGATAAAAAATCTTTTCAAAAGCTATGGCTGTTCAATGAAGCAAAAATACATCAATTGAAGACAAGTCGCGCTTTTTATTTAAAAAAAAACACGCATCTTATAATAATACTCTTTCGGTAATTTTTTTACTTGAGGAAGCATCAATTCCGGTAACTTCAGCATACTTTACATTTGGAACCCAAAAAGAACCTCCTTCAATGCGTACAAATATTTTTTCTACCTGTATTTTTTTCTGATTTACATTTACAAAAACATGATATTTTTTATCTGAATCTATCTTTTTCAAGGTTAAGGACAACTTTTTGTACGATACAAATTGTAGTTCAAACTCCTCATTACTTACGGTTTTACTTTCAATTCCGTATGCAAATTTACGTTGTATATAACTAAAATCTTTTCTTTCTCCTTTCTCTGCATATCGAATCCAATACCCTTTTATGGGATTGCTTTTGTTTATTTTTCCATCTTCCTGATAATTTATGGCATAAATGGCGGTGTTTATATTTGGATCCCGCTGAATGTAAAATACCATATTGTCTATATTTTTTGGCATTGGAAAATGCAATGGCGATGGATTTTCTGATTGTGCCGATAGATTTTCAGAAATCATATTAACTAGGATCGTTATAACGATTATTGATTTTGTAAAATATTTAAATGATAATTTACTCATAACGAAATTTATAAACTAATTTGATTCGATTATATTCTTTTTTTCATTTGTCCTAAAAACCCAATATTTTATCAATGGATAATTAAATCCATACGAAACAAAACTATCCGTGATTAGTCTTCCGATCCTGTAATCGATTTGAAATATTTTTTGCAGCATAAGCGTACCGAATGATTTTAAAGTAATGCTTCCCAACACCACCATCGAAAATTTAAAAAGCTGATTATCGATGCGGCTGTTGTAACCACACTGTTTTTTAAATACCCAAAACCTATTAATGCTGAAATTGACAATGGCGCCAACGGTTCCAGAGATTAAAATAGAAAAGGTGAAATGCAGTTTAAATACTTCCGTCAATAAAATCATTAAACCATAATCAGTAATGCCGCCTAAAAATGCCGCAATTTGTGCTTGCAGAAAAATGAAAATGGATTTTCTACTGAACATATATATCATCCTTGGTTTTTATCTTTAAGATCGCCTAACTTTAAAAGCTTAAAGCTATCTATAGTATTAATTATAAGTAGAATTACTGTGATCAAGCCAGCCAAATAAGTAATTGAACCACGAAATAAAACTTCTATAATCAAAATTAAAGCAATAATAAATCGAAGTTCTGTTGGACCGACAAAGCCAGAATCTATACTATATTCATCTGTAATTTTATAACGTAATTGACTGATAATTATAGACCATCCGTACAATGCGACGAAAGCGAAAGCCACTATTTCTGTACCATTTTCGGCATAAACGTAGTAGCCAAAACCTATCAGAACAATACCAATCCAATCGGCAATAATGTCAAGTGCAAAACCATACCAGCGCCTTGGAATATTTCTATAATATGCCAATCTTCCATCTAAAGAATCACCTAACCAATTTATAGACAACCCGATAATGCCAAAAAGCAAATACCAATTTCTTAAATAAGGACCTAAAACAAAAGCTAAAAAAACAAATCCTGAACCAAGTGTACCAATCAAAGTGAGCGCGTTTGGCGAAATGAATTTAGGCACCTTTGGAAGTAAAAATACAATTGTTAACTGCTCTGCTCTTTTTAAGATATTAGTTCGCTTACGGTCTGAAAATGTTCTTTTTACAACAGCACTGTTATCTTCAACATCTTTCTCATTTCCCATAAGTAATCCAATATTAATATGCCGATAGTATAGCCGATTCTAGTTTTAGAATTTTCAACTTTACTTTTCTCTGAGTATTTTTAAAAAAATAGCTGGTTCTTTTTAGTTTACCTGATCTAACCAGATAACTAAACGCAAGTACAAACAGCATAATTACTTAACAATTCCTGCAAAACGTTGATAGAAAACCGTTGGGCTGTTCTCATTTTTAGGAGCATATTTTCCTGCTATAATAGGAATATAAATAACCCTTCTTCTGCTTTCTTCGCCACGTATAGCTGATTCTGCAACTCTGTGCCACAAACGGCCATCGTGAATCGTTAAATCTCCAGCTTCTGGATTGATAGAAACCTCCTCTGGATCGGCTTTATGATCCAAAAAGTATTTTTTGCGGAAAAGCATTTGATAAATACTCTGCTTGTGAGTACCGGGAATAATTTTAAGCCCGCCGTTTTCAGGTTTTAAAGTGCTTAAATGAATTCCCACATTTAGCATAGGATTTAATTTTGTGCCATAAAAAACATCTCTCAAACCATCTGTATGCCAGCCCATTTTAGCAAACTTACTTTCTGGCCCATTGATATAATGATTAAAAACCATTCCGTCTTTTTCTTCAGTTCCTAGTCTCGCTCCATCGCCTGCCAATTGCAACAACCCATTAAATCTTGGATCAAGCAAAAGACCGCTTAAGGTTTGATGATGCTGGTTGATAAAGGCAAAACGCTGTACAATCGGAGATCCGTCTAAATCTTTTCCATATTTAATTGGAACACCATTTACTTTTTGAAGTTCATTTTCAATCCATTTTTGCTGCACTTCTTTCGATGCATCAATGATTGAAGAAACCGTTTCCGGATTTATAAAATTTTTGAAGTGGATAAAACCATGTTGGTTAAAAAAGTTGATCTGCTCATCTGTTAATTGATTAGCAAGGGTAAATGTTTTATAAGAAGATACCATGATAAATATATTTTAATAAATGAAATAATGAGTTTTAATTTTTTCTAAAGTTTAGCAACAGCAACAACAGCACATTCGCATGTTTGCGTACATTCGGCTTTTAGGAAAATTAAACATATTTCTTTTACTTGACATATTCTATCGAATTAGTAGAGATTTAAAGCGAAGATAATATAATTTTTCATTTACAAAAGAATATTTTTTATTTTTTTTGAAAAAAAGATTAAATCTTATAAATTCCTGCAGCGGTTTTTTCGATGAAAGCCTTTGGCAGTATGCGATTAGCATAAACAGAAATGATATTTGTAAAACCAGGAATAACTTCTGATTTTTTACTGAACATGGCTTTTACTGCCATTTTTGCAACTTCGTCTGGCTGCATATTAAACTTTTCAGCCATTTTGCTAAAAGCATCTAAGCCAGCTCTTTCAGCAAAACCTGTAGCAACTGGCCCCGGACTAAAACAAGTTACCGAAATTGAAGTTTTGGCAAGTTCAAAACGCAAAGCACGGGTAAACGATAAAACAAAAGCCTTTGTAGCTGAATAAACAGCTAGCGTAGGTACAGCTTGGTATGCAGCAGTACTCGATATATTTAAAATATAGGCTTGCTTTTCTTTTGAAAGTATAGGCACTAATAAATGTGAAAGTTCTACAACTACATTCATGTTAAGTTGCATCATGCCAAGCTGATTAGTTAAAGAAGACTGACTAAAATCGCCCCAGACACCATAACCGGCATTGTTAACTAAAAAGCCGACTGGATAATTATTCATTTTTATCCAATTGGTTACTTTTAATGATGCACCATTTGCTGAAAGATCGATCGATAAAATAGAAACATTAATGTTGTATTTAATTTGAAGATCGTCAGATAGTGTATTTAATTCCTCATCACTTCTTGCAACAAGCAATAGAGGGTACCCTTGTTTAGCCAGTTCATAAGCAATAGATTTTCCAATGCCTTTGCTGGCTCCAGTAATTAAGGCATACGGTTGAGTTTTTTCGACCATTTTATTAATTTAATTATCAAATATAAAGATAAATTATAAACCATTGTGTGCAACATGTTTATTGGCACCTTCCTCTTCCCTATTCCTATGAGGCTACTTCCTCCCCTACAATATTTATTTAAATTCTTCTCATGAGATTATTATCCAATCATAGTTATTTTTTATGATACCTTATCAATTCCAAAAAAATATATAAAGTAATCTTCAAGTCTTCCAGAAAGCTATTTTAAAGTTTTTTTTTAAAACAAACACAAAAAATTATGTTGAAAAACTCCTAAAACATTGACTATAAATAATATACAGACTATTTATTTTTATTTAGAATAGTTAAAAATAATATTGTTTTTAAAAGGTTTATGCAATACTTTTGCATCAAATTCATTCAAAAACAAATTTTAAATAATGCGTCTACATAGAATATTACTTTTACTTACGTTTTTCGTAACAGCAAGTACCCTTTACTGTCAAAATAATAAAATCAAAATTTCTGGAATTGTACTAACAAATGCAGGAACACGCGCAGAAGGCGTTTCCATATCATTAAAAGGAACAATCTACTCAGCTCTAACAAATTCAGATGGCGAATATTTCATTACAGCTCCTTCAGGAAAGTATGTTTTAGTAGTGAGTTCGATAGGTTTCAAGCCAAAAGAAATTGAAATTACTGTAGAGCAGTCAGATAAAAAAATAAAAAATATAAGCATCGAAGAAGATACTGCAAATTTAGATGAAGTAAAAATTACTGGGAAATCTAAAGAGCAACGTGTTCGAGAACAGGCATTTAATCTAAACTCAATTGAACTTAAAAATCTGTATAACACCTCTGCAGATATAAATCAGGTTTTAAACCGCTCTTCAGGAATCCGAATTCGTGAAACTAGCGGACTGGGCGGCGACTTTAATTTTTCTGTAAACGGATTATCAGGCAAACAGATTAAGTTTTTTATTGATGGTATTCCGATGGAGAGTTTTGGAAGTACCATGTCTTTAAATAATATCCCTATAAATTTAGCAGAACGCATTGAAGTATACAAAGGTGTAGTGCCTGTTTCTTTAGGGGCTGATGCATTGGGTGGCGCCGTTAATATTGTTACGAATCAAAATATTAATACTTTTTTGGATGCAAGTTATAGTTACGGTTCGTTTAACACGCACAGAGCGGCATTGTCAAGTAGATATACTGGCGAAAAAAGTGGGTTTACAATTGGTGTAAATGCTTTCTATAACTATTCAGACAATAACTATATAATGAAAAATGTGACTTTGTCGGGTCAAAGCACTCCAGGCAATTTCAGAAGATTTAATGATGGTTTTGAATCCTCTATGGTTCAGGTCGAAACTGGTTTTAGAAATAGAAAGTGGGCAGATTTCTTCCTCATCGGATTTAATTATGCAGACCGTTATAAAGAACGCCAAACTGGTGCTACTCAAGAAAATGTCTTTGGAGAAGTCCATTCAACGGGAGATTTTATTCTTCCAACCATCAAATACAAAAAAGATAATTTTTTAACTGACGGACTAAGCGCTAATTTATATGCTTCTTATGGAATTGATAAAAGTACGAATACCGATCTCTCAACCAATAAATATGACTGGAATGGCGAAGTAATAGATACGCATCCTAATTTTGCAGAACAGGGATCATTTCAAATCTTTAAATATGAAAACAAATCGGCTATTGCAAGGGCAAACTTCGGCTATAAATTAAACGAAAATAATTCATTAAGTTTTAATTATAATTTAAGCAACAGCAGCAGAAAAGGAATCAACTACTACAACTTGAGCAATCAGGACTCCAATGCTTTAGATGTTCCTAATAAATTAAATAAATCTATTACTGGACTTGGATGGGAAAATCAGGCATTTAATGACCGATTAAGCACTTCTGTATTTGTAAAAAATTACCGCTTGCATACTTATATCAGAGAAGCCGTGTTTTACAACGCCACGGGTTATAAAAAAGAAGAATCTGAACTTACCAATAATTATTTCGGATACGGAACAGCTTTAAGATATAAATTCAGCGATAATAGTGGCATAAAAGCTTCTTTTGAACATACTTACAGAATTCCAGAAGTCGAAGAATTACTGGGAGATGGAATAAATATACTTGCTAATCCGAAGTTAAAACCTGAAAGCAGCGATAATTTAAATTTAGGAGCTTACTACAAATTTATTTTGCAGGATGATCATACTCTTTCTATAGAAGCTAACGGGTTCATGCGAAAAGCCCAAGATTTTATCCTGCTTCTTCCTGGCGGTATTTTCTCTACTTACAGCAATGTTGGCAAAGTAGACATTACAGGTGTCGATACTGATATTAAATACCATTTTAAATCATTTAATGCTTCTCTTAATGCGAGTTATAATAACTCTGTAAATAAAGATAAGGCTTCTTCTGCTTATCAAGATCGTATTCCAAACCAACCTTGGCTTTTTGCAAACGGAAGCATCGGTTACGGAAAAGAAAACTGGCTGGGAAAAAATACTAAAATTCAGTTTGACTGGTATTCGCAATACATTCACTGGTTTTATTTAACATGGCCAAGCAAAGCATTTGAAGCTGGCAAAAGCAGAATCCCAACTCAGTTTATACAAAATGCAACTCTTAGTTATTCCTTAAAAAACGGAACTTACAATATCGCATTAGACTGTACAAATATATTTGATACCGAAGCTTATGATAACTATAAACTGCAAAAAGCAGGAAGAGCTTTTTATATTAAGTTCAGATATTTCATTAAATAATAAATCATATAATAATTAACTTAAATAAATCATAATGAATACTAAATTAAAATTCCTTGGACTATTGGGTATGGCAGTAATGTCGCTAACATCTTGCAGTAATGATGATACTAAAGAAACAGACGAAACGACAACGGGTGAAGAATTCGTTTTTGCTGGCGGTGTAGAAAATCCATCAGCAGCTTATATGCTTACTTCTGGCACATTGGCAAGCGGTACTGTTTCTGCAAATGGTAATGGGGCAGAAATTACAGGAAACGGCAGATTATTCAAAAATGGATTTTATTATACTCTTGCTAATGGTAAACTTTCAAAATTTAAGTTTGAAAAAAACATTCTTACTTTATCAAAAGAAATTACTTTAGCGGGTAACGCGCTATGGTCTTATTGGCTGGATGATACTACTCTAATTGTATGGAATGGTACTGCATCTGCTCCAAGTGCAGATCTTACTTATAGCATTGTCAATACAAATGACTTATCTGTAACCAAATCTGGAACTTTGACTGTTACAGGTTTACAAGCCACAGATAAAGCTATTTATCTTTCAGGCTGCGTTGTGAATAATGGCAAATTATATTTACCTTATACTGTATATCATTCTGGATGGACAAGCACATCTGTAGCATATTTAGCATCTGTAGATTATCCTTCAATGGGTAATTTAAAAATTGATACCGATACACGTTCTGGAGCTCTAGGAACATTTTCTACTTTAATGGGAGGTACAATAAAATATAATAATGATCTTTATATTATTACTGATTGCGGTGAGCGTTGGGGATCTGTAGCAGATAAACCAAGTGCTATTTTTAAAGTAAGCAACGGTGCAACGGAACTTAATGCTGATTACTTTTTTGATTTAACAGCTATCAGCGACGGCAACAAAGAATTTTACGGTCTTTATGATTTAGGAAACGGAAAAGGAATAACACGTCTTGGAAGAAAAGATGTTTTATTGACTTTTGATGATTACAACGGTTCTGATGTTTTTGAATTTTATGTTATAGACGTAGCTGCAAAAACTAAAACAAAATTGAACCTGCCTTTAAGCCAATACGTAAGTGCTTCTCCTGTTTTAGTTGAAAATGGAAAAGCGTATATTTTAGTATCTACAAAAGCAAATGGAAGTTTTGTTTATACTTATGATATTACTTCAGGCAGTTTAACAAAAGGTATTGAAGTAAAAGGTATGGACTACGTAAACTGGATTTCAAGATTAAACAAATAGTGACTTAGAAATAAGTTTGTATCATAGAAAGGTCGGAATTTTATTTCCGACCTTTTTTTTATAGGTTAACAATTGTGTTTGTGAGTGTAAAGTCAGGAGAATCCTCCCCCGTTTACGAAATGTTTTTTCATTAAAAATAAACTTTCCTCTGCCGTTAATAAACGATTTAATCTGTTCTTCATATTCGTTTAAATTGAATTAAAGTGAACCAATTAAAATTGTACACTTTTTTAAACTTCATCTAAAGTTCATTTAAGATGCTTAAAATAGCTTCTTTTTATATCAAAAAAAATATTACATGAGCGCGAGTTTTTTTAAGATTTTTTTTGGTAGGGAAATAACCTATTTCCCTGTTATATATTGAACCATAAACGGACATGCCGAACACCGATTTACAAAGTAGGCAGACTTAACTCAAACAAAGAAATGAAAAATCAATTTAAATCATTGGTAATGCTTTGCATGGCAGCACTTTTGGTTTCTTGTAACGGCAAAACAAATGCAGAAAAATCAACTTTACCTTCTAACCAAAATGATGTCAAACCTGTAGTTTCACATGTAATGACTAAGGAAGAGCAAACCAGACTTACGCCTGATGCAATTTTACAGGAATTTATAGAAGGAAATAAACGTTTTCAAAGCGGCACTACAACAGTTCGTGATCATAGCATTCAAGCTAGAAAATCAGCGCCAGGACAATTTCCAAAAGCGGTTGTACTAAGTTGTGTCGACAGCCGCGTACCAGTCGAAGATGTATTTGATCAGGGTTTGGGAGATATTTTTGTGGGACGTGTGGCAGGAAATTTTGTAAATGAAGACCTATTAGGCAGTATGGAATTTGCCTGTAAAGTTTCGGGTGCAAAATTGGTTTTAGTAATGGGGCACCAGCATTGCGGGGCTATTAAAGGTGCAATTGATGATGTAAAATTGGGTAATATTACCGCCATGCTTTCAAAAATAAAACCAGCTGTAGCAATGAGCCAAGATTTTAAAGGTGAAAAAACATCTAAAAATGATAGTTTTGTAAAATACGTTTCAGAAAATAACGTACTTTACACCATGGATCAAATTCGTAAAAAAAGCCCAATTCTTAAAGAAATGGAAGATAAAGGAGAAATAAAAATTGTAGGTGTATTTTATAATTTGACAGATGGAACACTTGAATTTTTAAAATAATTATGAATGAAACAAAATTTATTAGCCTTCATCTTTTTAGTTGGCGCTTTACAAACAGTAATCGGGCAAAATAATCGTACTACTACAAACAACAGCATTGGATGGTATAATTTTTTTGGAACATTTAAGATCTCAGAAAAATTTGGAATACATACAGAATACCAATGGAGAAGAAATGAAATGATTACAGAATGGCAGCAAAGTCTACTGCGGGTTGGCGTAAATTACAATTTAAATTCAAGAGTTCAATTCCGGGTTGGTTATGGCTGGATCGAAACCTATCCTTATGGTGAAATACCACTGAACGGAATGGGAAGAGACTTTACGGAACATAGAATTTTTGAAATGGTACAGCTGAGTCATAAAGAAGGAATCGTTGACTTTTCGCATAGATTTATGTTAGAACAAAGATTTGTTGGCAGATATAGTTCCATAAACGAGCCAACAGAAGATGAATTCCCATTATTGAACCGAATACGATATATGATAAGAGTTCAGGTGCCTTTAAAAGGAAATGAGATTAAAGACAAAACCCCCTATTTAGCTTTCTATGACGAAATTTTTATCGGATTTGGAAAAAATGTAAATATGAACGTTTTTGATCAGAACAGAATTGGAATTTTATTAGGTTATAGGTTTAATAAAAACATAAGAATTGAAGGAGGCTACCTCAATCAAACCGTACAGCTGGGAAGACAAATAGAAGGAAAAAATGTTTTTCAAAACAATAATGGATTCATATTGAATACTAATTTAAATTTTGACCTCACCAAAACCACCAAACAAGATTAGCGAAAACAGCACTTTTGATATCATGATTAAGTGAAACTTATCTAAATTCTTGAAAATAAAAACCTCCGAAAATTCACTTTTTTTTGGAGGTTTTTTTTAATAAATTATCCAATAAATTTTTAAAAATAAATATATCTTTTGTAATTTAAATCCTCTATTATACTATAAATAAACCTTTTATCGATGTTACTGATAGCGACACGAAGTTATTTTGTACTTTTAAGGTTAAAATGAAAGCAGTATGAAACAACTGAAAATTTTTATGGTATTGCTAGCAGCTACTCTTGTTTGTTCCTGTTCAACTGTTTTAAATAGTCCAAAAATTGATTATCTGACCAGTAATTATTGCCAGCCTACAATTGAGTATGATTATTCAAAACTCGAAATCTCTCAAAATAAATTACCGAAACAAGACAGTATCTTAAATGCAAATTTATCTCAACATGATATTCTAATCAGTAATGCTATTGGCATTGAAACTTATCTGGCAGAATATCTTCAAATAAAAAAAGACACTTTAAAAAGACTGGTATTTAAACAAAAAATTACGGACAGGTTAATTCTTACCGGCATCGAAATAAATGCGCTGGCTTCAGAATTGGACTGTAATGGCGAACGAATCAATAAATTAGCCGATTATGTTAATGGCATCAATAATAAAAAAACTAAAAATCTTACTGTAGCTTCAGTTACGATAGGCGCATTGACAACTGTAGCAACTGTTTTAATAAAAAATAATAATTCAAGCAATATAGTTGGTGTAAGCGGCGGATTACTGAGTGCTGGATTAGGAGCGATGACCATTTCACCTAAAGGAAAAAAAATCGACTTGAAACTTCAAAGAAATCTACTGAGAAATATTTGGTTTAATGACAATTCTGACGGTGCATACCCCAACTCTATATGGGCGATTCTAAATGAAAAACAATTCAGCAATTCGCAAAAAAATGATCTGCAGGAAAGCATTAAAAACAGATGGCTTCAATACAATTTTGATGGAGAAATAGATACTGAAACCGAAAAACTTTTCTTTTACGATGGCGGAATTTACACCGCAGACGATTTATATTCCAGAGCTAATATGCTAAATGAGCTGCAAGCAACTATTCGATCTCTCGAACAAGATTTAAAAAGTTTATCTGTAAGACTAAATGCCATTTAATTGGAAAGAACTTTAAGCAGTTAACTAATTGCTCGATTAAATTGGAAAAAAATAGATTTAAAATTAAATACATTTTATATCAATTCTCAACAAGTTCAGTTAAGACTATCACTGCCAAAAGGCGCCAATTGAATAATACAATTGGCGCCTTTTTATATACTATTATTAATATTTTATTTTCCTTACTTGTTTTCAATATTAGGAGGAATCAATTTATACATCACTGGCGTTACAATTCGTGATAATATTGTAGAACTGATCAGTCCGCCAATTAGAACAATAGCCAATGGTGCGATCAACGGATTTGAGTTTAACGCAATCGGAATTAAACCGCAGATTGCAGTAATAGATGTGAGCACTACTGGCAGAAAACGGGTTTCTCCTGCAATAGAAATCGCTTCGTCTATCGAATGTCCTTCCTCTCTTAACTGATTAGTAAAATCGACCAAAAGTAAAGAGTTCTTTACCTGAATTCCCGAAAGACCAATAAAACCGATTATAGCAACCAAAGACATCGGACTTCCATTGAGAAGCAATAATAACACACCGCCTAAAATTCCGAGCGGTATAATAGATAATACAATAATAATTCCTTTGAACGTTTTAAACTGCAGCAGTAAAACCGCCACAAACAAAAAGGTGCTTAAAATAATCACTGCCAAAAAGTTACCGCCCAGCGCATCGCCTTCGGATTCTTTTTCGCCTGATAATTTGTAATAATATCCTTTTGGCATTTTCAATTGATCCAGTTTTGGAACTATGTGCGTCAATAAATCATTGGCATAATATCCTTTTGCTGATAAAGCGGTTACTTTTGAAAAGCGTGATTTATTAAAATGATTAATCGCCGTTGGAGAAGTTTCAAACGAAATTTCAGCAATCTGATTCAATGCAATCGGAGTTCCTTGAAGATTATTTACGTACAAGTTTTTCAAAGCATCAAGGTTCGAAAATTTATCTCTAGGCAATGTCAATGTAACATTTCTGGCATCTCCTCTGTCGTCTATATAATCGCCAACCGTTAATCCAGCTACCGACAGACGGATTACCTTATCTACATCGCTCGTCAATACTCCCAGTGTTCTGGCTTTTTCTTTATTGATTTTAACTTTAACATCCGTTTTATACGTATTCAGCTCATTGTTAATATATACTGTTCCTTCCTGATTTCTAAGAATAGTTTCTACCTGCGAAGAAAGCTTACGTAACATTTCCTGATCTTC
Organism: Flavobacterium sp. B167r; assembly: GCF_056824315.1. Taxonomy (NCBI): domain Bacteria; kingdom Pseudomonadati; phylum Bacteroidota; class Flavobacteriia; order Flavobacteriales; family Flavobacteriaceae; genus Flavobacterium; species Flavobacterium sp. B167r. The sequence goes on along the minus strand of NZ_CP124859.1, from coordinate 3,539,471 downwards.
ACCAAATAATCGCACTACAATATTGGCTTCTAATGGCGTTCCCTGTTCAAAATCTTTAACCTCGACTTTGGCGTAAGGCATTGTTTTAAATTTATTTCGAAGTTCTTCAATCAAAGCTGTTTTCTCTGATGGTTTAGCTTCATCTTCGAGCTGAACAAAAATCTGTGCAAAATCGGGTTTTCTGTCCTGTGGATGCACGTTGTAATAAATCTGCGGATTTCCTTTTCCAACATTCGAAGTGTAATACACAATTTCTTTATGATTTTTAAGCTCTGCTTCTACAATTTTGGTAACACGGTCACTTTCTAAAATATTGGCTTGAAGCGGCATTTTTATATTAATAAGAAACATTGGTTTTTCTGAAGTTGGGAATAACTTAAAACCTGTTACTTTAAACAATCCAAAAGCTGTGATGCTTAAAACTATCGAAATAGCAATAGTTGTTCTCGGATATTTTAAGGCTTTCGGCATAATATCACGGTACGCTCTGGTAAGGAATTTTTGCAGATACTGAAGAAAGATATTTCCTCCCGCATGATCGTGCGTTTTTAAAAATCGGCTTCCTAAAAACGGCACCAATGTCAAAGCTACAATCATCGACGCTAGTACACTGGTAATAACAGCCATTGGCAGACTTCTTATAAATTCTCCCGAAACATCTGGCAGAAAAGCCAGTGGTAAAAATGCAATGATAAGTGTTGCAGTACAGCCTACTACGGCAATTCCGATTTGTTTGGTGCCTTTAAGAACTGCATCCATTTTAGAATGTCCTTCTCGCAGCCACCTTTCTATGTTTTCGACTACCACAATACTGTCATCCACCAGTAAGCCCAACGCTACCACCAAACCGACAATACTTAACTGATTTAAAGAAAAGCCAAAAGCATTCATGGCAATTAATCCTAATGCGAGAGATAACGGAATAGAAATCATCACAATTCCAGAAGCTCTTAAACCCAATGGAAGCAATGTCACAATTACCAAAACAATCGCCAACGTAAAATCAAAACCTAAATGTCCCAGACGCTGCGATACCATATTCGCTTGATCGAAGTTTTTTACTAATTTGATGTTTGATGGCAGTTCTTTAGAAAATTCATCAACGATTGGCAAAAATTCTTTCTGCACATCAGTAATGTTTACATTGTCTTTCATACCAGCCGTAACCAACACGCATCGGTGTCCGTTGATTCGGGTAATATGATCGACAACTTGGGATTTATAACCTACTTCGGCTACATCTTTCATATAGATTATTTTCCCGTTTGCATTGTAAATTACCGTATTGGCTACATCATCGGCATTTTTAAATTTACCGCTGGTTTTTACATTAAATACTTTACTCCCTAAATCAATGCTTCCGCCTGGAATATCGGCTGCTTCGCTCTGCAGACTTCCCATAACCACGTTTAATGGGATTTTTAATTGTGCCAATTTTTCAAGCTGTAAGTCAATACGAATTTCCTGCTCTGGAATTCCGGCATATTTTACATCTTTAAGATTGGTAATTTTCTCAATTTTAGATTTTAGTTTATCGGCTTCATCGCGCAGTTTTTTGTCTGATGCATTTGCTGAAACCAATGCCAACTGAAGGATTTTTACATCAGAAGAAGCAATTTTTTCAGTTTTTATCTGATAAATATCTTTTGGAAGTTCGCTGTTTTTAAGCGCATTCATTTCCGTAGAAATCTCCTGATATTTATTGTCAACATCAACTCCATATTTAAATTTTACCTGAAAAGCAGCAACACCATCTTCTACTGTGGTTAATATTTTTTCGATGTTTTCAAGTCCATAAATTTTGTTTTCGATCGGTTTTACAACCTGCTCCTCCATATCCTTCGGACTTGTGCCAGGATAAATGACCGTAATTAAATATTGCGGCGGATGCGTTGAAGGATCTTCTGCCCTTGGCATGGTAAACAGCGTAAGGTACCCTACCACAGCAACCAGCAGAAATATAATCAGCGTAAACTGATAATTTTTAACAGCAAAGTTTGTTATTTTCATGATACTGATTATTTAATGATCTTGATGGTTGATTCTTCGTTGAGATAAGCACTGTTGGAAATCACAATCTGATCTGTTTTCTGAAGTCCATCTTTGATAAATACTTTATTGTTTTCAAATTTATTAATCGTCACAGGCTGGCGTTTTACTTTGTTGTTTTCTACAATAAAAACAAACGCTTTGTTTCCGTCGGCCTCAATAAGCGAATTGTAAGGAATGATGATAAAATCTTCTGAGTGATCTGCATTTATTTCGGCTTTTCCAAACATTCCGACCGCAGGTTTGCTTTTCTTAAGGCTTAGTTTTAACTCGACCTGAAAAGATCCCAATGCTGCATCTGCCGCCTGCGATTTTCTAAAAATAAAGGCATCGAATTTTTCATCAGGATAACCGTCAAGTGTTACAACAGCTTTTTGGCCTACTTTTACTTCGGCCCATTCTTTGTCGGTTAAGCCGACTTTAAGCAGATAATTATTGTACTGGCTGGTTTCATTTATGGCCAAAATTGGAGACCCCGCACCTACAACCTCGCCTTCGCTGGCTATTTTTTTTGAAACAAAACCATCCGCCGCAGCATAAATTTTAGAGTAGCGTGCATTAAAAGCAACAGCATCTTTCTGTTTCTTAGCAATATCAAGGCCAGTTTTGGTGTTCTGAAGCTGTTCCAATGTATACACACTGTCTTTGTACAAATTGCTTGCACGTTTATAATCACGCTCGTATTTTTTTAGATTTAAATCGGTCTGGTTCAATCCGGCGTTGATCTCTGTTTCGTCTAATGACGCCAAAAGCTGTCCTTTCTTAAAAAACTGGCCTTCTTCCACATAAATACGATTGATGATACCTCCGATTTTAAATCCGTAATTGGCTTGATTTTCAGTTGTTACCAACCCTGATGCACTAATCGTATTCTTAAGAGCGAAAGATTCGACCGGAGCTGTTTTAATCGGAATAACATCTGCGCTTTCAAAGGGCGAATTTTCTTTTTTTTCTTCTTTGCAGGCATAAAAAAGCGGTAAAACAAGCAATATGACCAAGACTTTTTTAGAACCTGCAATATGTTTTTTTAGAGATTTTTGAATTATTAATTTCATGATTTTTGTTTTTAGTTAAAAGTAAAAGTGGCATTGGCTCGTTCTAATTCTGCAAAAGCAATCCAAGAGTTATAAAGTGAAATATTAGTATTAAGTTGTGCATTTACCCATTGGTTCTGTGCATCAAGTAGTTCTATATATATGGCTTGGCCTTCCTTGTACAATTTAGTAATGTCATCATTGTACTTTTTGGACGACTGTTTTTGATTTTTATCAGCATAGAATTGCTCCAAAGCCGATTTTAGATTGTTCTGTGAAACCTGAAACTGAAGCAGCAACTGCTGTTTGACATTATCCGTTTGTGAAATGATCTTTTTATTGTCTTCTTCAACTTGTTTCAGTTTCCATTTGTTTTTGTTGCCCGAAAAAATATTCCACTCTAGACCTACTCCAGCAAAATAATAGCGTGAGTTTTTATCTGCTTCAAAATCAAAATCCTGAATTCCGAAATCGGCAAAACCATTTACTTTTGGCAGCCAGTACGAATTGGTCAATTTGCTTACATTTTCGTTTATTTCTTTTGCCTCCGTAAGCTTTTGCAGTTCTTCCCTATTTTGAGTGTTTTCTGCCACAGCTCCAACTGGCGGAACTTCATTTTCCTCTACTTGTATAGCGGTGTCCAATTTTTGATTCAGTAAAAAATTAAAATACGATCGGGCATTATTACTGGTTTGTCTGGCGGTTTCTAAATTGGCCTGAATGCGGATCACCTCATTATCGCTTCGTAAAACTGCAGTCCGGTTTATTTTTTCATTTCTAAATAAAGCCTGATTCACTCTTTGATTTTCTTTAACCAAAGCCAAAGCATCTTCGTAAATCTTAACTCCCTCAACCGACTGCAGATACTTGTAATAAGCAATTTTGATTTCCTTTACTAACTCCCTTTGGTAGATTTCGAGTTCTATTTTTTGAAGTGAAGTCTGCTGGGTTTTTATTCTTTTATTATAAATGATTTCAAAATTCAGCAATGGCATGGTGGTGTGAATTTTAGCATCATAAAAATTATCCGGATTAATCAACACCGACTGATTTTCCAACATTGGAAAAGCGTTTGAATTGGTAATCTGATTTAAGGTAGTGTACACCGGATTCAGCATATCTCCAATCGGGATGTCAATTGTTCTTCCGCCTTCTGCTTTCGTATAACTTCCGTTTAGAGAAACCGTCGGATAAAAAAGGGATTTAGCCTCTTTTAAGGCATACATACTTTTGTTAATATCAAAATTATGTTGCTTTATCACTTCATTGTTCTTTAGTCCAGCTTCGATATAGCTGTCTAAGATGCTTTGAGAATATCCGAGATATCCAAAAAACAGAATTGTAAAATTTAAAATTGTTTTCATTTTGTACATTGTTTATAATTTGAACGTTGTTCAATTTTTTCAGTAAAAAAAACTTTACAGTTTTTCTATTATTTTTAAAAATTCATTATATCCATCAAATAATATGGTATCCGGATTAGTAAATTTTACTCCCTTTGTACGCTGTCTGATTTCCAAACAGCACATTCCATGAACGAGACTCCAGACCATAAAAGAGAGCGGTTCTGCTTTATGTCCTGCAAAATGGCCTTCAGCAATGCATTCTTCAACAGTTTTCTTTACATAACCAAAAGTCACCGCTCCTTCATCCCAATTGTCATTATCAGAATTTTCTAAAAATTCCATTGGTCCTTTTAAGTTGAACATCAAATCATACATTTCTGAATTTTCTAAAGCGAATTTTATATAGGAAATTCCCATCTTTTTTAATCGCTCTTTTGGATCTGCAATTGCAAATAAATCCTGAAAATAACTGCCTAGCTCCTGAAAACCTATTGAATGCAGATCATGCAGAATGGCATTTTTATCTTTAAAATAAACATATACCGTACCTACGCTGTAATCAATTTCATCTGCTATGTTTCTGATTGTAGTCTGCTCAATTCCCTTTTCGACAAAAAGCTTTTTAGCAGCTTTTAGTATTAGCGCTCTCAAGGCTTCTTTCTCTCGTGCTTTTCTTTCGGCTGTACTCATATATCTATTTATTTTTGCCTTAGTATGCTAAGTATAAAACAAAGATATAAAATTAAATGAACATTGTTCATTTTTTATTCAACACAAAATTATACCAGATTAAGATTGAAGTTTAAGACTTACTCCCTTTGGATTTATTAATTTATACGCGATTTTTGGAAAAAAGCGATTCAATAAATAAATGGCTTTTGTATCTCCCACACGAATCGTATAAGTATTATTTTTCAAACCTTTAATCAAACCATTTATCAGAACATCAGGTGTTATCGATTTGCCATCCATTCCTTCTGACATATTTGTTTTTACAAGAGGCGGAAGCAGTTCGAATACTTTTACCTTACTTCTAATAAAACGTAAATGCTCTCTTAATGCTTCAGTGTAAAAACGAACTGCAGCTTTGGAAGCTGAATAAGTCGGCACTAGAATCGACGGCGTATAACTTAAGATTGATGAGGTATTAATAATGGCTGCTTCTTTTCTGGATTTCAGCATATCCATAAATAGATTATTCAAAAGTACAATGCCTAAATAATTGGTATTGATTTCTACTGCCGCTTTTTCAAAATGATTTGTATTGCTTATTCCTAAATTATCTAAACCGTTCATGATTCCTGCGTTGTTGTACAAAATATCAATACCTCCTAAATTTTCAATTTCCTTGTATAACGCTTCGGCAGCCTCTTTGTTTGACGCATCACTTTTTATTGCTGTAATAGACGGATACATTTTTTTAGCCAGATCAAGTTTCTTCTGGTCCCTGCCTGTTATAATTACTTTAGCGCCCTCTGTAATAAATTGTTTTACAGCCTTTAATCCGATTCCGGCAGAACCTCCTGTAATCAAAACTGTCTTACCTTTTAATTCCATAATTTTTCTATTTAATTTATTATCTTTATATTTGCTTGCGAAATGCAAGTGCAAATATAAATACATTTACTTGCAAAATGCAAGCTGTTTTAAATTTATTTTATGAAAACTCAAAAAAAGAGATCTGACTGCCCGGTAAGTTTTTCACTTGAAGCCTTTGGTGACAAGTGGTCATTGTTGATAGTAAGGGATTTAATGCTTAAAAAAAAATGTACTTATGGCGAGTTGGCAAAGTCTGATGAGAAAATAGCAACTAATATTTTGGCTGCCCGATTGCTTTCATTAGAAGAAAACGGAATTATTCAGAAGCTAGAGCATCCAGACAGTAAAGCCAAAGTATTATATCAATTGACGCAGAAAGGGATCGATTTAATTCCGATAATTATCGAAATTAATCTTTGGGCGGAAAAGTATACCGAAATACCTGAAGAAAGAAAAGAAATGCTGGCACAGATGAAAGCTGATAAGGAAGGATTTATTAGATATGCTTTTAAAGAACTTAAATCAAATCTCTAATTGACTATAAACTCTTTATTTTAAATCTCTAAGCTAAAAATACTCTCATGGACAAAAAAATTGTTGAAGAATTGATAGAAATGGCTCAGAACGATCTCAATTTGAGAGAAATATTACTCAAAGCAGGAAAACTTTCTTCTGGTTATAATTCCGATATGGAGCAGCTTCATAACAAAAATGCATCAAGACTTAACGAGATTATAGAGCTTTATGGATATCCTACACAGAATAAGGTAGGAAAAAAAGCTTCTGAAGCTGCATGGCTGATTGTCCAGCATGCAATCAGCAGACCTGTCTTCATGAAGCAGTGTTATGAACTTCTTTCACAGATGAAAGATGAGATAAATTCTCAAAATCTTGCCTATCTCCATGACCGCATCTCTTATTTTGAAGGAAAACCGCAGAAGTTTGGAACCCAATTTGACGACAGAGGCATATATCCAGTTGAGGATAAAATGGAAATGGCTAGACTTCGTGAAGAATTAAATCTCCCAGCATATGATGATGCTTTATTTACTGAGTGCAGGAATGAGGAAGACAGCAACGATTTACATCCCAGCAACACAGAATTTTACCACTGGCGCAAGAAAACAGGATGGATATAAACTGATTTTCAATACAATATAACACATTGAGTTTCGAGGTTTTATTTTTTAAGAAATTCTTGAGTCTTTATGAAATAAAAGTCTAATTAATGATTATTAAAAGTTAATAAAATCATAATTAAATTTTTAATATGCCCTTTCTCATAATTAAAAGACTACTTTTGAGCAAATTAAATATTTAAGATGCAAGAAGGTACAGTAAAATTTTTCAATGAAGAAAAAGGATTCGGATTTATAACACCTAATGATGGTGGAAGCGAAATTTTTGTTCATGTTTCAGGTCTATCAGAAAACATTCGTCAAGACGATGTAGTTAGATATGACATTCAGGAAGGCCGAAAAGGTCCAAACGCAGTAAACGTAGTAATAGCATAATACAATATACTATACAAAAAGTTTAGAAAGCATCTGTCAAAAACAGATGCTTTTTTATTTCTAAAAACAAGAGGTTTTTCGATCGGTCCCAACAGGACATCCAAAACAAATTCATACAACCAATCAAAGACAGACACTAAATTGTGTAGTCGAGGTCACTATAAAGGACAAAAGATAATTTTTATCTTTTGTCCTTTTCTTTTATGCCTCAGTTCTTTATCAATCAATACAAAATCAGCTTCTTTTATTTAGCCATAATAAAATCATAGTCCTTTATTTACAATTATTTAACTTCAAGTAAGTTAAAACAGGTGTTTTTACGCTAATTTCTTACATTTCTTGTTTCTAATTTTACTACTGAAAAAAATAGCTTTACAAGCCCCTTATTTGTACAACTCTTCTGTACACCATAAACTTCCCAATTCAAGCCTAAAAAGTGATGACCTGAATTCACTTTAAAAAACGGGGGCGACTTCTGAAAAGCCACACGAGTAGGACTAACACTAAAAACACTAATATTATGGAACTAAAAAACACAAACGAGCAAGAGGACGTTGCTGTAATCAATGATGTAAACAGCAATTTCCAATTTAGAACACCAGCTGGTATTCAGGATTTTCAAACAGATCCTTCGAAACAAACCGCAATGAATCAGCTGTGGAGTGCAAATCTCGATGAATTTACGCAACAAGGTATGTTAAGTAATCCGTGGAATACTACCAATACTCCAGCGGTCACTAATTACTACAATCCGATACAAAACAATCCTAAAAGCGTTGTCAATAATGTTACATGGTCTGCTTTTCCAGGAAGATTGGCTTTTAATTTTCCTGCTGCTTCGCAAGATCAATTAAACCAAATGGCAGATACTGGTAATATGATATCGTTAATTAATAATAATCCATGCGGTACTCCTACTGAAACTATTCCTTATTTTCCGTATGGTCCAAGAGGCTGGCAGGATGAATATTGCGAATGGGCAGTAACTCGAAATGCTCAAAATAAAATTACACGCATTGATTTTACCTGTGAAAATCCAGAATATTGGAACAGCCTTTGGATTATTGATCCTAACAAAGTTCTATCGCTTTATCAATCTATATTGAATAAGCCGCAAATCACTTTAGCCGATTTAAGTTTACCAGGCGCTGTAAACCCTGCTACAGGAGGACCAATTTATAATCCGTTAAATAAATGGAATTCTGGACCTGTATCAAACGCTAATTTGGGAGGTGCTATACATTTAACTAGTACACCTAATACTTTGCAAACAGAAATTGGATTGGCTACTGCGGCAACCGTACAGCGTAATAACCCATCTGGTTCAACAGAAAGTACGGTTTGGCCTTCAAGACTATACAATGAATTATTGTGTGATGCACAATACGGACAAAAAAACCGAAATAGCGATCCGAACATTGGAGGTACGGTAAACAATCTTGTTACGGGTAATGTAATAATTCCAGCTTTAGGACCACAGGTAGTTACTCTTGCAGATCCACCAGGACTTTATATTCAAATGCCTGATTTTACTCATTATGAAACTCCTGACGGCACAAATGCAGCTACATTCTGGAATATTGCACGCGGATCTGAAACTTTAAATGATCAATATGGCAATCCAATGCCAGGTAATTTTATATTGCATGCTGTATTTGAAGTTCCTGCAGATAAAAACTACACAATCAGCGATATAACGATAAGAGGTCAAAAAATTGATTGGGGATCTCAAGTTGCATCAACTTTTAAAATGCAAATTGTTGCCAGCAGTTACAATAGTCCAACAATTCCTAAAGGTTATGATGCTGTAGGTACGCCAAATGTTACTTTTGCACAGCCTTTACAGCTTTTCTATCAGGATTACTTTAATGCTATGTACAAAACTAATGTGCCTAATCCTGTTAATCATCCAATTTCTCTTTTGAGTAACAGTACTTTTATTCCGCCAACCATTTTTAATTCGGCAAGCGGAGTCAATATGGTATTGATTTGCGATACTTGCACTGCCGTTTCGGGTAATCCTTCCACTTATCCAGCTGTAACTTTTGACGATTCTAATATTAAAGCAGTTGTAAATTCTGTTCAAAACAACATCACTTATGCAGTGCCAGGTAACAGTATGCCAAGTTCTTATACCGCTTTGTTTATTAGTGTTAGTGTGGGCGTTAATGCTTCTGCAGGTGCTCATGGAATATTCATTACCAATCCTGGGCAACAGCAAAGTCCTGCAATGCCTGGAATGCTTATCGTATCGCCAACAACTGTACAAGCCAATGTTAAATGGCAAAACACGGGCGTAATTGTACAACCAGGAACTCCTGTCAATGTTGCTTATCAAGGCGGACTTTGGACGGCAAATCCAAATGATAATGGCGGACAATTGTATGATGCTTCGGGAAATCCATACTTTATTCCAGCTAAGACAGGCTACACAATGCCAGGTGAAAATGAAGGATCACTTATTGGACAAGTTAACGGTACTGTATTTTTTATTGGTTTGGGCGCTACTGTACCCGCTAATGTTCAGGGCGAATTGCAGTTGTGCATTAATGATGATTTAAATGGTATCTACGGAGTTGGTTTTGCAGATAACATCGGAAATATAACGGTAAAAATTACGGTTGGATAATTATTACCGAATCTACTTTTATGGGGAAATATAAGTCATAAGGATATACTTCAAACCTTATATTTCCCTATTTTTATTTCATTTAAATAATAAAACAATGAATTTAAAAACTACATTATCTAAAAAAATATTTTGGTTAGGTCTTGTCATAATTCCATTGGCTGTTATTGCTTCTAAAGCAGGACTTGGAAATGAAGCCTCTCAATACCAATTGATTCCGACATCACAAACCAATACTTGCGATTGTTATTCTACAAGTACACCAAGCAGTATTCTTCCCATTACATTTAACAATATCGTTCCGGGTGACTTATTATCATTTAATCAGCCGTTGGCAAATTGTTTTGCTTGGAAAGAATTTATTGCTCTAAATTGGCCCACGAATCCTAATGCAAGTTTTGGAACTCCAAACGATTTTGGCTTTGTAGAATGGGAAACCTATATGCCAAGAGAAGTTTTATTTCCTGATGATGGTTCAAAACCGCCAGCATGGGGAACTTTGGTATCAAATGAATACAGCAAACTTTTCAAATCACAAAAATTGCTGCTAAACAAAACACAAACCAAACTGCTTACGTTTGTCAGTAAAATTGAAGAAAACGATGCTGAAGTAAGTTTTAGCCCTGATCAAGCGGCTCCATTTGGAAAACCAAGTTGGCTGGGTGCGCAAAACAGCACTAATTTATGGTACGAAATTATGCTCAATAAAGACTATTACGATTATATCGTTAAAAAAGGATTTTATAATGCACAAGTACAGCATGATACCGTAAAACTAAATCAGCCTATCAATTTTCCTCAAGGCAGCTACAACGGATTTGTCGGTGCAATTGAATTAAAAGCCGCATGGATGGAAGTTAAGGATGTAAACTCACCTAAATGGCAAAGATATAAATTGTCAAATGCCACGGTTTTGGATCCCATTACAAAAAAACTTAGAAATACCGTCGTGGCACTTGTAGGGCTTCATATTTTGCATAAAACGCAAAATCAGCCTACGTGGGTTTGGGCTACTTTTGAGCAGATCGACAATGCTCCCGATCAAAGCAACTTAAGCGGTACACCTCCATCTCAATATGGTTATAGTTTTTACAATCCGAATTGTAAAAATCAAAATGTAGTTATTAGAACCCCTACCGGAGATTCTACAAAAGTCGTCACGTGTGTGCCAAATACGTCGCCTCCTTATTATCTGAATCAGGCTGGTCCTGTGCCGACGCAAACTACGAGGATAAACAAAATCGATCCAATTGATGCAGCGCCTATTAATGCGTTAATGCAGCAAAATATCCGAAAATTTTATCCTAATTCGGTTTGGCAATATTACCAATTAGTTGATGTAATTTGGTCACAAAGTTTTCAGGCAGATCCAACTACGGCAATTCCTTCTCCAAGAAAAATAAACAATTCAGCAATGACGAGCGGGGCAAATATTGTGGCAAATTCAACAATGGAAACCTATGTACAATCGACAAAAACCTGCTACGATTGCCATGTTTTTAGTACAATTGCGCCGTATCCTAGAGATAGTGTAAACAACAATAAATTTGGTGATTTTAGTTTTGCGATCTCTTTTGCGAAATATCCTTCTGCAAAAAGCGATGAAAAGAAAAGGTCAATGAAGAAATAACCACGCTATTTATACTCACTTTTGAAAAAGCTGTCTCAATTTTGAGACGGCTTTTTTTATTGCTGAATTTTTGATGAAAACTAAATTTTCTCAACTCCCCTTTCTCTCATCAATTCCACTGCATCGAGCATTTTGATTAAATGAATGTAAGGCGTCGTCAAGTCAGGATCGGGATCTGTGGCATGAGGAGACAATGAAAACTCTAGGATTTGACGTAGAAATAATTCAAATTCTTCAAGCGTTTTTTCTTCAAATGCTTTTTGAAATACCATAAAAGGATTTTCGTATTCTTCTTTCGTTAGAGAAGAAAGACAAAAAACCGTTTCAGAGCGCGAAGATGTTGCAACTTTCCATTTTTTACTTTTCTCTTTCAAACAATAACAAATTTTGAGAAAAGAGCTTACAGTACTATACAAAACAAAAGCATCTGAAGGATTGTCCTGTTTGTAGATTTCTTTTTTATAACAGTATAGTACCGCTTGGCTTAAATTCTGTTTATAATAATCAAGATGTGCAAAGTCAAAAAAGGCATTCATTGCTTTAAACGGATTTCCTCCCGCATATCCCGCCCAAAAGCTTGTTTCAAAGGATATTTTATTCTTTTTCATTGTAGTTAGTTTAAAATTTTCAGCGAAATTCTATTCTTTCGAAAGGATAAACTATTCCAAAAACAGATATATTATCTTACAAAATAAGAGGCGTTTTTATAGTATATTTTTCTATCTTTGAAACTCAGGATTTTTAATCTAAACAGATTTATCTTGAGCTTTTAGAAAATCGATATTCATTATGGAACAGAAAATACATCAAGGAAGAAACGTAAAACGTTTTAGAGAAATGCTTAACATAAAGCAAGAAGCATTGGCTTATGATTTGGGCGAAGACTGGAACCAAAAGAAAATTTCGATGCTGGAGCAGAAAGATGTAATTGAAGACAATTTGCTAAAACAAATCTCAGCTGTATTGAAAATTCCGGTTGAAGCTTTTCAGAATTTTGATGAAGAACAAGCGATAAATATTATTTCTAATACTTTTCATGAAGGATCAGTTGCTAATAATTCTGGATATATTAATTGCACTATTAATCCAATTGAAAAATTGATTGAACTTCATGATGAAAAGATTGCTTTGTATGAAAGGATGTTGAAGGAGAAAGAGGAAATGATGGTTAGGCTTGAGAAGTTGATTGGTAGGTAATTATTTTAAAGATATTTTGAAACAAAAAAGAGACTTTAAAAGCCTCTTTTTTTATTGTTGATTATGAAAAGTAGTATTCTGTATTTCATTTATTAATATCTTGAAACTTTATTACTCTTTAGATATGTGAAATTTAGATAGAGAAGTAATGTAATTAGTTTCACTTAAAGTAATTTTAAGTTTGCCAAATTTATAAGATGTACCAACTTTCACATCTTTGAATTCTTGATTGATTTTATCTCCAGCATTTATTGTAAAATTACATGTGCCTTCAACTGAGACATCATTTAGTCCAACCACTAATTTTTCTGCATCATTTATATATGATTTACCTTTATAAAGTTCAACATCTAGAGATTTAAAAACTTTACTAGGTACTGCCTCTGAATTAGGGAGATTTGAACCCTCTTTAAAAAAAATACTATCTAATTTTGTTCTTTTATTAGCAATTTCTTCATATTTAGTTTTATAAAAAAGTGTCGGATCTTTACTTTTATAATTCCAATCTTGAAATTCTTTCAATATTACTTCAAGTTTATCATTTTCTTTTTCTAAAAAATCAATTCTCGCTTTATGTTGCTCTATTTCTGTTTTTGATGATTCTACCTGTGCCTTATAAAAATCAATTTTTTGTTCTTCAAATATAAATCTGTAGGCAGCAAATGTTGTTCCAGCAATTAAAATTGTATATATTATTACAGATTTTGTCTGATTGTCTTCAAACCAATTTCCCATTTTCTTTTTAAATATTTGTTTTGCTAATCAATTAAAAGTAACATCTTTGATAGTAAAATTAAACGCCAATCAACAAATTATTTGAGATAAATATAGTTTTAGGCAACTATTTAAGTTTTAACTTATACTTTCATTTCCTTAAATAGCCAAACCATTAAAAATGAATTCTCAAAAATACTTTATTTTTTAAATATCAATTCCTTAATCAGGGACCCTTCAGTAAAAGCATCACTTCTTAATGTTAGTTCAGCTTTTATTTCATCAGCGTTTTCTCCTAATACAAGTAAATACTTGCAAAAAATATCTGATTCAAATGAATTTTGAGCTAAATTTATAGCTGCCCCTCTTTTAAATTTATTTCTAGAAATCAATATAAAACTATCATTTTCTTCCAAATGAACATTTAAATTCAACATTTGTGGCTGTATAATTTCATAATGAATTCCAAGTCCACGATTTGGCTTTTGCTGATTTTTTTTAATTTTTCTAATTAATTCATCTTCAGAAATCAATCCTAAGTTTTCACTTTTATAAACTTTCATTTCTACATCAAACTCTAATGATTTATTTGATTGATTCTCTATTCTAATGTCTAAGTATTTTATATTAAAATTTATAATTTCTTCATTGTCACTTGTACCAAAATAGCTTTCAATAACTAAATCATTTTTTCGGTCTTTTTCTGTAAACCTATTTCTATAAATATTCTCAAAATCAGCTCTTTCAAGTTTTCTTGAGGAAGAGCCTAATCTTATAAAACCATCTCCAATTTTGTATTCAATATTATTTTTAATTGGATTTTGCAAGTTCTTTTTAAATAAATACGGCCTGTTTTTATTATCGAAGATTCTAAAATATGCAATTTTTTTACCCTCATATATTACTGATTTATATTCAAAATTTATTTTGGGTTCAATATTTTCAACTAAAAATTGCTGATATTTAGCTTCATCTGTTAAATTTTCTATTTCAAAAAATGAGTTTGCAACTCCTCCTACTTCTTTTACACCAATTAAAATATATTTATCTGCATCGGAATGATGGTTTGCGAATGCAGAGATATCTTTTAAAATTTCATTCTTTTTTTCAGTTCTTCCTAAAGAATATTCTTCTTTCTTAAAATCCAGATTTGTTCCTTCTGAGTCGTATTTTATAATCTGTTCTAAAACTGAGTTCATTATTTATTCATTTTTATAACATTCCCTAAATTGCAAAATTTGGAACGAGTTACTTTTTTTTAAATAAAATATTTTCTACAAAGATGTGATTTTACTGCTAAACCTCTTATAGAAAAAATAGCTATTACTAGTAAGTACTATTTTAAATAAAAACACAAACTCGCATAATCTTCTTCTGTGTTTATTAATTTATCATCCATTTGCCTATATGAATTATAACATGAAATATTAAATAGATATTCTTCTACGTATTTTTTACCAGCTATATCATGATATGATATACTCAATTTTGGAATAGGAAAATTATCAAACTCTTCATGATTAAATCTTTTACATTTTTCACTAAACATTTTATTTTTTTCCAAAACGTAGTCCATATGGATATCCGTTATTGACTTTGGAATTGATACTGGCTTAAAGTTTTGCTGCAAACTTTCTGGTTTTATAAAATCAATTTTCCTTGTTTTTCCAATATCATCATAATCATATGAGCTAAAATAATTATTGTCAAAAACTATCATAAGCGACTTTCTCTTTTTGTTGTCTTCATAATTAAATTTTGGATCTAATTCACATAATATCCTAGCCGCTTTAACATAATCAAAAGTCCATTCATAATTTATGTTATTTGCGACACCATATCCAATATTCTCGAAGAAAAATTGAGCTAATACAGAATAACCTTTTCTAGAATCTTCTCTTACAGGTTCATATAAATTGTATAAATAATATTCATAAAGGGATTCTTTTTCTGAATGCGGATTACCTTTAACGGAAAGCGAAAACTCGTTAAAATAAAGCTTTGGCTGATACATTGCACGTCTTTGTTTAATTACTTCTTTAAGAGCAAATAATGCAATTACACTTGAAATGAAAGTTCCAATTCCTGCAAAAATGTCTACATAAAAATTGATTTGTGCGTTGGTCATTATACTATTACTTTTTCACTTTAAAAACCTTATAAAACACAAAAAGAATTCCCAACCAAACAGGAATTAACTCAACCGACAACTCCATATTCGTCATCCACATAATGGCTAAAATTCCCAATAAAAAGGCGAAACAGATGTAATTGCTTACAGGATAAAATATTGAAGCAAACTTCGTTTTGGTGTTTTCTTCGTCTTTCGCTTGTCTAAATCTTAGATGCGTATATGAAATCATAACCCAGTTAATAACCAAGCAAGAAACTACTAAAGACATTAAAATACTAAAAGCTTCTTCTGGCATTATTTTGTTTATTAAAATACAAATCGCAGCAAAGCATGAAAAAATTAAAATGGCATTAATTGGCACGGAGTGTTTGTTTAGTTTCTTTAAAAACTTTGGCGCGCTCCCTTGATCTGCTAAACCAAATAACATTCTTGAATTGCTGTAAACACTACTATTATATACAGATAAAGCGGCAGTTAATACAATTAAATTAAGTACATTAGCGATAAGACTTGTAAAGAATATTTTCTTGCCAAACAACTCAAATTCCATTCCGTTTAAGTTTTGAAAAACCATCACAAACGGACTGCTGTCTGTTGTAATTTGCTGCCAAGGCGACAAAGCAAATAAAATGACCAATGCACCCACATAAAATATCAAAATTCTATAAATAACCTGATTGGTGGCTTTCGGAATGTTTTTTTCTGGATTTTCTGCTTCAGCAGCGGTAATTCCAATAAGTTCTAAACCTCCAAAAGAAAACATAATCAAAGCCATTGCAGACAATAAACCTTGAAAATTTCCATTGGCCGTTTTTTCAAAGAAACCTTTTGGAAAGAAACCTCCATCATTATATAAATTATGAATTGTAGCGTGCTCTCCTCCTGTTCCACTTACCAATAAATAAGTTCCGAAAAGAATCATGGCAATAATCGCAACCACTTTTATAATGGAAAACCAAAATTCGGTTTCTCCGTACACTTTTACTGAGGCAAAATTCAAAGCATTAATAACCAAAAAGAAAAACAAACTGGATGTCCAAAGCGGAATTTCTGGCCACCAAAACTGTACGTAAACGCCAATGGCTGTAAGTTCGGCCATACTTACCAGAATATACAAAATCCAATAATTCCAACCTGATGCAAAACCTGCAAATGAACCGCAATACTTATAGGCAAAATAGCTAAAACTTCCTGATACAGGTTCTTCAACAACCATTTCACCAAGTTGTCTCATTATAAAAAAAGCGATAATTCCGGCAATAGCGTATCCTAAAATAACAGACGGCCCTGCTAAAACGGCTGCTGGACCAATACCAAGGAAAAGACCTGTACCAATAGATCCGCCCAAGGCAATTAACTGAATGTGTCGATTAGTTAGTCCACGTTTAAGCTGATTCTCTTCTGCAGCATCATGATTTTTTTTCACAAATTAGATTTTTAAAATGAGTTAAATGTACTCACAGATGTATAAACAGCGAAGATAAGTCAAAAAAAGAATCGCACAAAGCTTCGTTCTGTCGCATCTGTCAGAATCAAATATAAACATTTAAGTTCTTCAAAAGTTAATCTGTCAATTTAGAATTGATGCTTTTTAAAATTGTTTATTCTACCAAACTTAATATCAGATTAAAGGAAACTTTTGTTCCTTCGTTTTGCTTACTCTCAACACTTATTTTTCCGTCAAACAATTCAACTATTTCTTTGCATAGGTTTAATCCCAATCCTACACCTAAATCGTTTGTTCTTTTTAAAAATGTACCTTGATAAAATTTATCGAATACATTTTTCAAATCATCTTCAGAAATTCCTGCGCCACTATCGATAATTTGGACTTTTAAATTGAGTTTTTTGTTTTCTAAAACTTCATAATCAACAAAAACAGAAATCAGTCCTTCGGTGGTAAATTTATTAGCATTCCCTATTAAATTGTAAAACAGCTGATGAATTTTTACAACATCAGAATTAACATTATAACTTTCATTCAATTTAGAATTAATTTCAACTCTATTTCCTTTGCTTTCTACTAAAGAAAACATCGAACCCACGATTTGATTAATTTCTTCTGCCAAATGGAATTTCCTATTATTTAATCTCAAAACCTGCCCTTCATTTTTAGAATATTCTAATATTTGATTCGTTAAAAGCATTAATGAACTTGTTGTAAAATCAATAACTTTAAAAGATTCTTTCATTTCAGGATCAACTATTGATCGACTTAAAATTTTTACATAAATAGATATTACACTCAATGGAGATCGTATTTCATGACTAATCATACCCATTATTCTATTTTTAAAACTTAAGTTCTTCATTATTTTTATTTGTGCCGAAGTAAGTTTTTTTTCATAATAGAACGAAAATCTAGTAAAACTTAAAATTATACATGAAATGATTAGCATTATCATTACTAAAATAACAATGGTATAATTCTTCACAATAACATTAGAATCAGAGCGATTTCTTAAGCGTTTTTGAGTGTCGTTTTCTAGAGTATTTATAGCTTTGTTAAATATGGGCATTAATGCGTCTTGAAGAATAAGGAGTCTATTGTTGAGTTCTGTCAATTTCTCATCTTGTTCTCTTAAACTTATAAAATTCTTTTTTAGGCTTTTAAATTGATACTCATAATAATTAAAAGTGGTATTAAATATATTAGCCATTTGTTCTTCAACACTACCCGTCACCACTTTATTGTTAAATTTCATGGTTATAATAGTATTTACCTGCTCTTTTTGAACATCCCTTTTTCCTTTAAGCGCGTCTCCTATTCTATTAAATAACTTTTTCTTAGAAACGCTATCGGTTTTAACATAGGATTCTGTTTTAATACTATCTAAAATTTTCTTGTATTCAAATTCATTTAGCAGAAATAACTTTGCAATGTTGTTTCTATTTGGATCGACCTGTACATTTATAATAGAATCAATATTTGCCTGTAAATTTTGAATAATCCTTTCAGCATTTTTCTTCTCAATTAAAACATGAGCAAACTGTTTATTCTTTCCAGTCAATAGATTAAGACTATCAATCAAAGTGTTTATTCCCTTCAAGGAATTGATATATTTTTTTAAAGATTCCTTATTTTTATTTAGTTTGTAATTATTGAAACTCTTTTGAGAATTTATAAAAGAATAATTTATTTGATTGTTGATCTGGGAAAGTTTATTTATTGAATTTATGGAGTCTAAATCTTTAACCGTTTCAGACTGACCCACCCTTTCATTATACCAAATTCCGATCACAATTATCTGTAATAAAATTACAGTTGCAAGTAAAACATAATGTATAATTTTTCTATAACTGAATTTTAAATTAAAAAAACTAAACATATTACTAACTAGTAACGACTTCATACTAAATTTTGTGTAAAAAATTAAAACGTGGTTATTATCTATACATCCTTAAAGTAATAGAGACTAAAAAGACTTATCAGTGATGGAATGTTATCAATTCCTAATTTTTC
This sequence comes from Flavobacterium sp. B167r, assembly GCF_056824315.1. Lineage (NCBI taxonomy): Bacteria > Pseudomonadati > Bacteroidota > Flavobacteriia > Flavobacteriales > Flavobacteriaceae > Flavobacterium > Flavobacterium sp. B167r. The sequence continues at coordinate 3,520,222 of NZ_CP124859.1, read as the reverse complement.
AAAAACTCTATTTTTATAGGTGCTTACTGTTGTTTTTTTTAAATTTAATATTTCGGCGATAGCATTATTAGCAACACCATCTATCAAAAGTTTGGCTATTTCGATTTCTCTGTTTGATAATTGCTCAAGTGGATTAGATGGTTTTTTAAATATATAAGCATCTGTAATTTTGTTTTGGATATTCTCACTCATATATTTTCCATCAGTCAAAACTGAATTAACAGCATTTTCAAACTCCTGATCTGTACTTAACTTATTTAAATAGCCATTTGCACCAGCATTTAAATATCTTATCGCGTATATATCTTCATCGTAAGCAGAAAAAATTAAAATTTTAATGTTTGGCTGGAACTTCTTTATGGTAGGAATTATGCCTAAACTAACGCCGTCAGGAAAATTAATATCTAAAAACAACAAATTAATCTTATTCGCCTTGACTAATTTTAAGACTTCTTTAAAGGTTGCGGCTTGCAAAATTGTAGACGAAGGATATTTGTCCTTCAGTAAAAAAACAACTCCTTGTCTTATTACACTATGGTCATCTGCAACTAGAAACGTGTTATTGACTATCATTTAAATTAAAGATTACATAAAAAGGCTTATACCATATAAAAAAACAGTACTCAATTCATGGTTTATATTTGCATTTTTACTCATATAAAAATCGAAACAAAAATAGCTGACTTGTTTTTTTTACCTTATAGAACATTTTACTTTTTAAATGTAGATTTAGTACTACACTTTAAGATAAAATATTATTAGAAGCATTCAATTTAGAACTACAAATCAGTATCGGCAATAAACGTTCAATCCCATATTTACATGGTAACTGAAAAAAAATATAGTCCGAAAAATTCTTAAATATTTTATCTACTCCAAAAAAAAAGCAACTGGAGATTCTCTTTAATAATACTTGACGTTTTGTTGAAATATGTTTACAACAAGAAGTAGTATAAACACAATAAAAGATGTTGAACTTTAATCACATCTAATCGTATTTAAAAGTTTAAAGCGATATTTAATAAACAACAAAAGGCTCCAAAAAACTGAAGCCTTTCTTTTTTCAACTTAAAAATAATATCTAGTGCGTTACAAATTTTAGCTAGATATCTAAAATAAATTTCAATTCTATTAAAGGACATCTCTCTATAAATTTTGTAGAACTAGATCCTCAAATCTTAAACAAATTATACTACAGAAACTCCTGTCATTCCATTTTATTTTTACCAAATCAATGAATGACTAATAATTTGACTCTAAATATAATCAGCATTATTTATGAAAAAAATATCACACCACTTTACTTTAACATCGCGATGGCAAGATCAGTTAGCTGAAGAAATTGGCACAAAGATTATCGACGATAAAATAATTGAATTTCCAAAAGAAATAGGAAAAGGTTATATATACTTTACTAAAGTAATTCCTGGAATTTCTGTTTCCTTGACTAATTTATCAGCTAAAAGTAAGATTTCAATTAATAGAGAAGAATCTTCTGATGATTCTTTTGTTATTTTTTATGACATGAGCAACCATACAAATGTTCTTAAAATTAAAAATAAAGAATTAAAAATTGGCACTTATGAAGAACCAAACCTGATTATAACTGATAGTAAAAATTCTGGATGTTATGAAACACAAGCAAACAAAGAATCGTTTGCCTTACAAATATTGGTTGATAAAAAACTATTTCCTGATTTTGAATCGCTTTATCTTACTGCATCGCCAAATTATACCGCAAAATTAAAAGAGGAAGAATTGTTTTATGGAATAGCAGATAGTAAAAGCGCAATTTTATTGCATTCGCTGAAAAACAAAAATATTCATGATATTTCTTTTAATTCTTTTATTACTGGTGTTACATTAAAATTAGTTGCTAATTTATTAAACACAAATATTCCAGGTACAGAACAAGATAAAATCAGAGTATTGGATAAAGAGGCCATAGATAGAACCAAATTATTTTTGTTATCCAACCTGCACAATCCTTTCCCTACCATTGAATTTTTATCTAATATGGCAAGAATGTCCAAATCTAAATACAAAATAACTTTTAGTAAAGTCATGCATACAACGCCAAAAAAATTTTATGTAGTTGAAAAAATGAAACTTGCAAGACAACTTCTAACTAGTGGAAATTTCGATAACCTAAGTTCAGTTACTAACAATCTTAATTATAGCCATTCTAAAACTTTAAGTTTAAAATACTATCAACATTTTAACAAAATGCCAATTGATGATTTTATTACTAGAGCGAGTTAAACCTTATTTCTAAAAATTAACTTTTTTATCATAATTAAAAAAAGGAGTAACGACATAAGTTTTACTCCTTTTTTCATTTAATATCAAATCAAAATCTATTTACTTCCTATAAAACTTTGGAGATATCCCAAACTTTTTTTTAAATATGACACTAAAATAAGAAGGGTTGCTAAAGTTTAATGTGTTGGAAATTTCTGCTATCGTCAAGTCGCTCTCTTCGAGAAATTCCTTCGCTTTAAACAGCTTATTATCCATAAAAAAAGAATGTGGCGTATCTCCGCTTATTTTTTTAAATGATGTTTTGAAATCTGTAGCAGACATATCGCAAATATCTGAAAGAGTTTCTATTCCAGGGAATTGTTTATCGATGTTTTTAAGTATATAGCGCTGTGCCAGCATTATACCTGCAATACTTTTTTTTCTAACTACAGAACTTCCAATAGATTCATTAGCGATTTTTTCTAAGTATTCAGAAATCAATAAATGAACAGTAGCCTTTGCACTAAGATCAAATAAGACTCGAGGCTGAAATGGTTTTTGCAAATCCTTAAGCAATTGAAAACTTTCAATACTCATTATTTCATGTTTCAGTATGATCTCTTCGGAAAAACATGACAAGAAAACTTCTGATTCTTGAAAATTTTTACCATTTTCAAAATATCGTTTAATAAACTCCTTTTTTATAAAAATACAAAAAACGGCAATTTCACTCCCCTCTATTCCTAGTTCAACTTCCAGAAACTTGTTAATTATTAAAAAATTAGAATCCTTTCCATTTATAATTTCTGGACCAATCCTAAATGTCATTTTTGAATTTTCAGCGGATAAATTGTAATAAAGTCCAACAAAATCATCTTTTAAACTTCTTTTTGCTAATTGCAATGTGTTCGAACAGGTTTCATCAATATAAAATAAAAATATTTCGTTTTTTACCACCTCTTGAAAGTAGCTGTATGAATTATTATTGATTTTGAAAACCTCTGATAATGCATTTCCTGACTTTGTTTCATAGCCCTGTGAAATGCAAAACACTTGATCTAAAGTTGAATAATAGGCTTGAGCTTTTTTTTTCAGTTCTATTTTGCTCATAATTTATAATGTTTTTTGAAATTCTGACTACAAAATACCACATAGACATTAAAAGAGAATGTAGTTTTATACCCTCTATTCTAGTAGATTAAATTCTACAAAAAAACATTTATGCTCTTTCCAAGTATATTAAGTGACAAAAACCTACATGCTTATATCTTAATAAAAATGTTTGTAAAATACTTTTTGCCAGTATCTTGATTCTCTCTAATGGAAATTCCGAAATAATTAAAATCACCCAACATAACTTCCTTATGCTCTGGACTTTTTGCCCATCCGTTTAAAACACCTTCGGGTGAACGGTAATTGTAACCAACATTTTCCGAAACTTTTTTTGCACCCAAAGTTTTTATGATTTCCTGCGATCTGTTTATAAAATCATCATGACTAGGATTGCCTTTTTCTATCATGTATTTATTGTGCTCCTCCGATTTAATTGAAAGATGATTTAATATTTCTAAAGAGTCCAAACCATTTGATGCTCTGTATTTGTTTATTAATTGAAGCGTTTCCACCTCCATGTTAGAGTAATCATAATTCTCTAAAAGTATATTTTCATTATCGTTATCATCAAATTTTTCTTCTATCACTTGAGCCTCAGCTGTACAACTTATAACTGTGCAAATAAAAACTACATTGAAAACCATTTTCCAAATAAATTTAATCATGTCTCAAATTGTTTAATTAATAAATTTCTAATAGTATATTTTTAAAAGAATATTGGATTTTGAGGCATCAATTATTTTTTCAATTCTGTGGAAAAAAATCTCATTAACCATTGGACATCCATGACTGTCAGAAATTGGATAGTCCTGTTCTTCAAGAGGAACAGCAGAATAATAATGAAGTACCACATGTCGCATAAAGGCATTACTATTTAAAGAATCCATACCATAAAGTTTATAGGACTCTCCAAAACTCCCTTTATATTTCTTGCCAATTGCATACTTGCCGAGAGAAGTCATTTTGGAGTTTGGTTCATTGCCAAATCTTAAATTTCCAATGATGCCTGTTTCAGAGCCAGATCCATGAGCTACAAGTCCGCAGTCTGTAATTCTACTGTTTTCAAGATCATATACAAAAAATCGTTTTTTTCCAGAGCTGACTTTCATGTCAATTAAAAAAACAGTCTTATTATTATATTTCGGATGTGTGCTAATAAATTGTCTTGCATCTTGCACTTCCGTTTCAAATCTTTCTAAATCAATATCAAACTCTGTCTTTTTTCTTTTTATATGCTTGACCGGAAAAACAAATACCGAAATCATGGTCAGCAGTAACATCATTCTAAACATTTTATCAGTTTTAAAGTTTATAATTTTAATACTGCAAAGTTGAGTGTACTGTCATTATTTATACTGAAAACTAAGACTCAAAAACATAATAATAAGATTATATTTCTGGTAAATACAATTAAAAATCAACAAAGTAACAATAAGAAGTAATCTTTAAAAAGCGGAAATAGTATTATACGAATGATACAAATTATGATTGTGGATAAACATAAATTATACTGTTTACAAGGTAGCATAAGACCTATACTCAAGAATGAGAATTTAGAATTTAAGATAAAAAATATGAGTTGATATTTCTTTTTATAGCATCCAAAACCGAGCTTGATAATTAAAGCAAATTCTTTATTAGCAAATCAGCAATAACCGATATTCTCCTTCATTTTCTTTTGGTGCTCTATGAATGCAAGGCTGCACTTTTTGTTTTGGATGATCTACAGCCAGACGCCAAAGATGCATTTTCCCTAAATTAATAGGTTCGGCATTCTCGTTTACCTGATAATGCAAATCAAAGTAATTCTCTTTCAAAAAGTCTTCAAATTCTTCTTCTGTTCCATCATGCAGTTCTCTTAGCTTTGCTCTGATTTCTGGAATTAAAATCTTCTGTTCTGCCTGATCATTAGGAATAATATCGCTAGATGCTCCGTAATAAGTACACAAAAAAGTATCTGTTGCAATCGGCGAACGATCTACATGAAACGAATACACATCTGTAGATATGAAATCAAATTCATCGTCTCGATCATAACACTTTAGCAAATTAAGAGAAGGCGAAGCTCCGAAATCAGATAATAATTTCAAATCATTTAATATAGTTTCCCTCGCGATGTTTCCTCTTTCTGATAGTTGGAGTGCAATTAGATCTTCAGGATAAACTTCTGTTATATTTTCTTTTAGACGCAAATGGTTTACAATCTCTTTAAAATCGCCATCTAAATTTCTGTACCAGCATAACGCATTATTTTCTCCCTTGAATTCAGTATGCACAAGTTCAGAAAAAGTAGATACCACACCAATTTGGCTGCTGGCAGAAAATGTATTGCTCATACTATGATATTAAGAAATGAATTGCTTACAAAAGTATGGAATAGTAGTAAGTTGGGACGTTTTATAGCTTTAAAATTTATAATGATTAAATTGTAATAGTTCGAGAATATTCTTTTCAGTTCAATAAATATTGATTTATGTACTTACACTTTGTACTTTTGCCTTATGAATGATAATTTTATAAATGAATATTTCGGCATAGGAATACAAAATGGTAAAACACCTGAAAATTTAGGCGTTTTGTGGCGATCTGCTCAAAACTTGGGTGCCACTTTTATATTTACTATTGGGAATAGATATGCTAAACAAGCATGTGATACTCATGATGCGGTAAAAGCGATTCCTTATTTCCATTATGAAACTTTTGAAGCATTTTTTGAAAACCTACCTAAAGGGGCAAGATTAGTAGGCGTTGAACTATCAGATAAAGCTTCTGATCTAGAAACCTTTGAACACCCAAGACGATGCATTTATATTTTGGGAGCAGAAGATCATGGTCTTTCAAAAAAAGTAATGGAAAAATGTCATCATCTAGTAAAATTTAAATCAGTAAAAAGTTTAAATGTGGCTGTAGCAGGAACGATTGTTATGTACGACAGAAATTTGTCTAAACCACGTTCTTAAAAAATAAAAAAAGACGCCGTAATGGCGTCTTTTTGGTTTACTGCTTTTCAGTTCAATTATTTTTTCAAGTCGAATCTTCCCAGATTCATTACTTTAGTCCATACTGCAATAAAATCGTTTACAAATTTTTCATGTGCATCTTCAGCCGCATAAACTTCTGCAATTGCTCTCAATTCTGAATTTGAACCAAAAACAAGATCGGCACGTGTTCCAATCCATTTTGGCTGACCAGTACTTCTGTCATTTCCTGTATAAAGTTCTTTATCATTAGAAACTGATTGCCACTTTGTATTCATATCCAATAAATTAACAAAGAAATCATTGGTCAATTGTCCTGGTCTAGTTGTAAACACACCATTTTTACTTCCGTCTGCATTAATATCCAAAACACGAAGTCCTCCTAAAAGCACTGTCAATTCTGGAGCAGTAAGAGTCAATAAATGCGCTTTATCGATAAGAAGTTCTTCTGTTAATACAGATGATTTTGTTTTTCTGTAATTTCTAAAACCATCTGTTTTTGGTTCTAAATATCCGAAAGATTCAACATCAGTTTGTTCTTGAGATGCATCCATACGTCCAGGCGAAAAAGGTACTGTTGCTGAAGCTCCTGCATTTCTAGCCGCTTTTTCAACCGCAGCACTACCACCTAGAACAATTAAATCTGCCAATGAAACTTTTTTATCGCCATTTGCTGCATTAAATTCTTTTTGAATAGCTTCTAACTTATCTAAAACTACTTTAAGTGCTGCTGGATTATTTACTTCCCAGTCTTTCTGCGGTGCAAGTCTAATACGTCCTCCGTTTGCTCCACCACGTTTATCAGATCCTCTGAAAGTAGAAGCTGAAGCCCATGCTGTAGAAACCAATTGAGATGTAGTTAATCCTGAATTTAATACCTTATCTTTCAGCTGAGCAACATCTTGGTCATCTATTAATGTATGATTCACTTCTGGAATAGGATCCTGCCATAAAAGTTCTTCCGAAGGCACTTCAGAACCTAAATAAAGAGAACGCGGTCCCATATCACGATGTGTCAATTTAAACCATGCTCTAGCAAAAGCATCTGCAAATTCATCTGGATTTTCTAAAAATCGACGTGATATTTTCTCATAAGCTGGATCAAGCCTTAATGATAAATCTGTCGTAAGCATGGTTGGCAAATGTTTTTTATTAGCATCAAAAGCATCCGGAATGATCGCTTCAGCATTTTTTGCTACCCATTGATGAGCTCCTGCTGGACTTTTAGAAAGCTCCCATTCAAACTCAAATAAGTTTTCAAAAAAGTTATTGCTCCATTGTGTTGGTGTTTTTGTCCACGTAACTTCAAGTCCGCTGGTAATAGCGTCTCCTCCTTTTCCAGAACCGAAACTATTATTCCAACCTAATCCTTGCGATTCTAAACCAGCCGCTTCGGGTTCATCGCCAACATGATCTGAAGAAGCAGCTCCATGCGTTTTACCAAAAGTGTGTCCACCAGCTATTAATGCTACAGTTTCTTCATCGTCCATTGCCATTCTGCCAAAAGTATCTCTAATATCTTTGGCTGCAGCAATAGGATCAGGATTTCCGTCTGGTCCTTCAGGATTTACATATATAAGTCCCATTTGAACTGCTGCAAGAGGCTTTTCAAGATTTCTGCTATGAATATCTCCATCTGCATTATCATCTGATGAAACAACGCCGTGATCTTTCGGAACACCTTCTGAACCATCTTTATAACGCTCATCACCACCTAACCAAGTAGTTTCAGATCCCCAGTACACAGATTCGTCTGCTTCCCAAACATCGGCACGCCCTCCGGCAAAACCAAATGTTTTAAATCCCATCGATTCTAAAGCTACATTTCCTGTTAGAATCAGCAAATCTGCCCAAGAAATCTTTTGTCCGTACTTTTGTTTAATTGGCCAAAGCAATCTTCTTGCTTTATCAAGGCTCACATTATCAGGCCAGCTGTTAAGAGGTGCAAAACGCTGTTGTCCAGCTCCTGCTCCGCCTCGCCCATCATGCACCCTATATGTACCTGCACTATGCCAAGCCATTCTTACGAAAAGTCCTCCATAATGACCAAAATCAGCAGGCCACCAATCTTGTGAATCAGTCATAAGAGCATGTAGATCTTTCTTTAATGCCTCAAGATCTAAACTTTTAAAAGCTTCTGCATAATTAAAATCCTTATTCAGAGGATCTGACAATGCTGAATTTTGTCTCAAGATATTTACCTTTAACTGTTTAGGCCACCAGTCACGATTTTTCGTGCCTGCTTCGGCTTGTTTGTCCATGCTCCCATTGTGAAATGGGCATTTGCTGATGTCATTTGATTGATTGTCCATAGTTGAAATATTTTTATTTTTGACTAAATTACAAACTAATGAAAAAGAAAATTCCGACAGTGAATCATAAATAACACTTACGGAATAGATGAAATCTATTTTAAAAATCACAGCGAGTGATAATTCTTATAATGATAAAAAGTGATATTTTAAAACTTACCATAAAGCTCTTTTCTAAAATGTTTTCTACGAAGCTTTTACAATAATGATCTTATAAATTTAACTAAAAAAAAGTCAATTTGTTTTATCTAATATAAAATGATTTGAAATTTATGTGTTAGAAAACAAAAAAGCTCACTTACGAATAAATGAGCTATTTTGTTTTCTTATAATTCTAGCATGAAACAAATTTTCTCGTGCATAACCTATTCCTTTATATAGTATTAGTCCGAGAATTATATAAAAAGAAATTTTAAGATAAATATTGAAATAAAAAGATCGAATTTGAGCATTATAGTATTCTAATGGAGCATCTCTTAAAAATATATCTCCTGTCAATTTACTTTTATAGAGAGCTTGTTTATCGAATTTTGTTTTTAAATACTCTAATTTAGTTACTCTCAATTCTATTTCTGAATGATCTCCTAAAATTATTCCTTTCACCAAGTAAGATAATCTAGTTCCTTCACCCGTTCCAGTATCTTCAGAAATTTGATTTATTAATAAAATATCATTAATCATACATTTATTCTTATCCCTAAAACTTTTTAGATTTTCATATTCGCTAAAATAACTTTGCGTATATAGACTTCCAAATGTTAGCACAATGGATGCAATCATATTGCAAATTATAAGAAAAGTAAAAATTGCTACTCCTATTCTTTTTATCACTTTACCTTAATTGAGTTTATAGTACTTTTTAAACAAATATATTAAAAAACAGGCACGAGTTTTTACTTCCAAAATAAACCGATTTTAGAAGTAAATACGTATGCTGGATTTCTGTGTACGTAAAACCGTACTTTATTACTCCTTGTATAAATTATTATTAATCAACTTTACACTTTCGGTTTCAAAGACTACTATCTATTTTACTAACTATTAATTATTTACTAACCTTAACATTTAAAAAATGAAGAAAATCATAAAATTAACTTGTATGCTGGCGACCGCAGCATTCGTATTTTATTCTTGTGAAAAAGAACAAGATTTAGATACACTTCAAACTGCAAAAAAAGATACGTCGCTAATCGTCAATAAAGATTCGATTGCAACCAATTCTGAGCTTCAAGGAAGCGAGACCGCAAAAGGAACTGCTGGAGCAACAACAATTACACTAAAAACCAATACATTAACTTGTCCAGGCGGTTTATGCACATCGTACGGCGTTTGGTCAACTGGCGTTTATACTGTTTGGTTTCAAATGAAATTTAACAACGGATTTTATTGGAGCCGTGGCGGTAAATGCGGATACGGTATCTTAATTGGTGACCAAAATACGGGCGGTGATGCAGCATGGGACGGAAATGGCGGTAGCGCCAGATTTATGTGGTATTGCCCGAACGGATCTAATTCTGCTAAAGGAAGTGGTGCTTATCTTCAACCTTATGTATATTATAGAGATCAGCCTGGACAATATGGTAATGATTTCGGAAAGAAATATTACATACAGGAAGGTGTTACCTATAATTGCCAAATCTCTGTAAAATTAAATACGGGTTCAAACACAGATGGATACATTAAATATTATGTAAATGGTACAGAGATATTGAACCAAAAAATTCGTTGGGTGACTAATGATTCTAAGCGAAATGTCAATGCAGTAAGTTTTCACACTTTCCGTGGCGGAAGTCAAGAATACTGGAAAGCTCCTGTAACAAGCTCTATCTCCTATCCTAGCGCTTCTTGGGATGCTTTATAATATCTAATACACTTAAAAACCATTTGAACCGAAAAAATAAACCCTACAACTTCGATGTTTTTATAATAGAAAGCATCGAAGTTGTTTTAGTTTAGAGCTTTCTATAATTCCTTTTTAAAACAAATACTGGTTTCTATTCCTGCATATTGTCCGTAATTTTCGGTAACGGCATACGTTTTATTATATAATCTGACTGCTTCTGTTTGCACATTGCTAGTTTCTAAAACTGCTGATGCATAACCCAATTCTTTAGCCCAATTTTCAAGTTCATTTAAAATCTTAGAAGCTATGCGTCTTCCTCGGTATTCATCAGAAACAAACATACGTTTTACCTCAACAGATTCGTTATCAAACTGTTTTATAGCTCCGCAGCCAACCGCAATTTCATTGATATAAGCAATAATAACATGTTTAATAGCATCAACCTTATTAAATTGATTGAAGTATTCTTGCATGTCACCATTTCGACTTGCTAAGTTCTCATCTAGTTTTACAATTAGATTTGCAAAATCTGCATTTTGAGAAGTCGTTCTTACGAGTTTCAAATCTTCCGTATATCCGTATATTTTCATGTCTGTTAAGTCTTGTTCTCCTTTTCTGTAATCTTTCTTTAAAAGTCCTTCATGTGTAAATCCAGAACGCTCGGCAACTTTGATACTTGCAGCGTTTTCTTCAGCAATTTTCATAAAAAGTCTATTGAATTTCTTTGCTGCAAAACACCAATTTTTGAAGGCTGTTAATGCTTCGGCTCCATAATTATTGCCCGCATATTTTTCAAAAATAAAATAAGCTAATTCGCCTTTTGGAATTCTCCAATCAATTTCTCTAACTGATATATGACCTATAAATTCATTGTTTTCTAAAGAAAATATACCGCAAGCATAGCTTTTATTCTCTTGCCAATCTGTCTCTTTCTGTTCTAAATATTTTTTTGTTGACTCTAAGCTCTCATTCACTGTTATCATATTAGCGAAGTAGTCAAACAAATATTCACTGTTATCAGTTATACTTTTAAAAAAGCATTCTGAATCTTCAAGTTTATAGGGTTTTATTAGAAGGTTTTTGGTCGTTATCATTTTGTCGTTGTGTTTTTCAAAAAAGGTAAAACTAAACAAAAACTTAATGCATAAAAATGCTATTTTTCTATTTGTTAATGCGTTTTTTGCATTATGATTATTTGATTACATTAACCAAAAACAATTATTAAAAAGTTAAAGTCATATCATGCCAAACTTCTCCGCCATGCACAGAAGCTGAAATTCCTTTATCTTCAAAACCAAAACGTTGGTAATACGAAATCAAATGCGATTTGCAAGTTAAGATTACGCCATTACGATTTTCTTTTTTCGATTGCGCAATTAAATGATTCATAAGTTGTGCGGCGTATCCTTGATTTCTGTATTGTGGTGAAACAGCAATTCCGAAAATACTTTGCCATTTTCCGTTTTTGTCATGAAGGTGTGCGTCGCCAAACAACTCATCACTTATCGTTTCTTGATTGGTTACCATACCATTTACAAAACCAACCAATTCACCATCAGATTCTAATAGCCAAAAATGTTCTGGATAAACTTGTAATCTTTTTGTAAATGATTCGGCAGTCGCAGCTTCATTTGGAGGAAAACAAACATTTTCAACAACAGTTATTGCTTCAAGATCATTTAATGTCGCATTCCTAAAAGTAATCATAGTTCTATTTTTATACAAAATTAAAGTTATTCTTTCAAATCAGCTTGTTTTTAATTTCCTTATACTTCGAACGCCCAATTGGCAATAAATCGCCATTTTTAAGTTGCATGCTATACTTTCCTCCTGCTTCAATAACAATTTTGTCTGCTTGTTCCCAACAGAGAATATATGATTTGTGTATTCTTTCAAAGGTTTCAGGAAGCAATTTTTCTAAGGCTTCAAGCGATTTATCGTGCAATTCTATTTTGTTATTTGCTAAATGCAATTCAGTATAAATTCCCGCTCCTTTGATGTACAGAATTTCATTAACAGGCACGAGTCGAAATGTCTTTCCTTTTCTTACTGCCAAAAAACGAACATCTCCGCCTGATTGCTTTCCTTGTGTCGTGTAACGCGTAAATGCTTGCGCCAATCTATTTTGATCAAAAGGTTTGGGCACAAAATCTAAAACTCCATAATTGAAAGCTGTAATCGCTTTATCAGTATAAGCAGAAATAATAATAGTCTGAAATGGACCAGCGACAAAAGTTTGCAGAATTTCAAAACCATCTTCTCCATTCAGATTTAAATCTAAAAGCAGCAGATCGATTGGATTATTTTCAATAACCGAAAGTCCGTTTTCGAGAGAATCCGAAAGTAGAATCTGAACGTCTCTATCAAAGAAATCGCGCGTCATTCTTTCTACTCTTTTGGCGATACGAGCTTCGTCTTCAATTATGAGTATTTTCATTTTAATCCAAAATTTTAATAATGGTTTCCCAACCTTTTTCTACAGGATGAGAATCGAAAGACCAATTGGTACCGTAACTTTCTGTTAATCTGGCTTCAATGTATTTAAATCCTGTTCCTATTCGCTTGTTTTTTTTCGCTTGACGATTTTTAGCAAATGTCAATAAAGTGTATTGTTTGAATTGTTTCTCTCTGACGAATTTCAAACAGAAAACAATACAGCCTTGTTCTGGAGGAAGACTATGCGTAATTCCGTTTTCTATGATTGTATGAAAAATAGCGGGCGGAATCGTTTCATTTTCCTCAATTCCTTCTTCTTGCCATTCATAACAAATTTCTTTCCGAAAAGACATTACTTCTAAATGTCTTCGGCACAAATCAATCTCTTGTCTGATTGGGATAAGCGTGTCTTCGGCAATATCATTCATTATGTCAAATTCTTCCGCAAGAGCGCGAATAAAAACCACTCCTTCTTTTGGCGATTCTTCAATCCAATCAATTAATGACGTTAAAGTATTTCGAAGAAAATGAGGCTGAATGTTTTTCTTTATGAGTTCTAATTGCAGTCTTGAAGACAGAAGCAACGATGCATTGTGCGCTTCTTCCATCGCTTTTGTTCGAATGGTATGCAGATAAAGCATACAAAGCACTAAAATGGTAAAAGCGATAAACAATCCGAAATCGTAAAACATAAAATAATTGACTACAACGCCTGCCAATAAGCCAATTGCAACAATAAGTCCGCCTTTTACTTTTTTAATTGCAGCATAAATAGCGATGATAATAGAAAAAAATCGGGCCGTAATTGTAAAATAAGCTGCAGAAATATCATAATGACCATAATAGCCAATATAAACCGCTAAAAGAGAAATGAATAAAAGAATCAAAAACAGTTTCTTTCTTTTAAATTCAAACTGCAACATAAAATACCACGGAACGAGCATTGAAATCGCAAATGTCAACCAACCTATAATTTTCAAACGAGTATAAAATTGATTATACGGAATATCTAGATAATACTTGACATATTCGATAATTAACAGACAAAAGAAAAGCAGACAAATAATTCCGAAAAGCAAAACTGCTAATTCTTTTCGTGTACTATTTAGATATAAAAAGAAATAATAGATTCCCGCAATGAGAAATGCGCCAGCCATCAGATTCATAAAAGAAACTACAATTAGCGGTGAGCGCTGAAGCAACAAAAAATCTTTAAGTTTCACATCGATACCGCGTTCTTGCTCTCTATGATAAGTTTGCGTTCCGATTAAAATAACGGTGTGTTTCCCGAGATTTGATAATTTCTTCGGAATTTGATAATAGGTTGTTTTGTTCCGGGCACCTCAGCATGACCCGATTTTGCCATTAGACCATTTCTTCCTACCAAAACGCCATCCCAATAGACATCAAAAGCACCAAAAGCATTAATCTGAAGTCCCAAGGATTCGGAACTGTTTTTAGGTTTCTGAATCTCAACATCAGTTTGAAATTTAAAGCTCGAACTATCTGGTTTACCCCAATCTATTTGCTCATGATCGTAATCAACTTCATAGGTTACATCAGTTGTAACGTACTCTTTGTAATACTTACACGAGGTAAACATTAGAAGAAACAAAACGCTGAAAAAGTAAGATTTATACATAAGATAAAGATAGAACAAATATCGATTTGCCAAATGCATTTGAAAAGCCAATAGAGCCGTTTGAATGTTTTTAGAAACGCTACTTTATTTTATGAATTAATCTTGTACAACAAAATCAATCAAATCAATCAAAAAATGAAACATTTAATAATCAGAATCTTAACTCTATTTATTCCTTTTTGCGGAATTGGACAACAAATTATTGTTTCTGGTAAAGTTCAAGACGGAACTACCAAAGAAGCTTTGCCATATGTTACCGTTTCGATACAAGATAATGCATCAAAAACATTGGCTACAGGTATAACTGACGATCACGGTTTATTTAGCCTTGAATCAGCTTCAACTGGTTCAACAACAATTTTATTTAGTTACACAGGTTATCAAACTCATTCACAATCAATCATAATTTCAGAAAAACAAAAAATTGAATTAGGAACAATTGATTTAATTACTGATGCTGTACAATTGAAAGCTGTAGAAATTAATGGCCAGAAATCAAATGTTAGTTTAAAACTAGACAAAAAGGTTTTTGAAGTTGGTAAAGATGTGCTTTCGCAAAATGGTTCTGCTCATGATGTTTTAAATGGCGTTCCGTCTGTGGCAGTCGATCCAGCTGGAACAATAAGTCTTCGTGGAAATAATAATGTTTTGGTATTAATTAATGGAAGACAATCGGGACTTACTCAAAGCAATGCTCTTGACCAAATTGCAGCCGATCAAATTGAACGAATTGAAGTTATTACGAATCCTTCTTCAAGATATGATGCGGCGGGTTCTGCGGGAATTATTAATATTATATTGAAAAAGAATAAAAAAAGTGGTTTTAGCGGTCAGGTTAGATTGGTCGCTGGTTCGCCAAATGATAGCCGTTTGAATCCGAGCATCAATTTTAAATCGAACAAAATCAATATTTTTTCTAATTTCAGCATTCGTTCTAGCGATTATGTTGGTTTGTATACTACCGATCAAGTAACTAATAGTACAACTTCTCCTAATTACATGCATCGCGTGCAAAATGAAGACCGCCACGACGACGGGAAATTGCTTTACATGGGTGCCGATTATTTTATTAATGAACATCAGAGTATAACGGTAGCTTTTTTAAAGAATGCCACACACGACAACGACAAAACCGATTTGCGATATCAATACGATAGTGATCTTGCAAATAGAACGCCTGATAGTCTTTTGACGAGACACGGAAAATCACTGGAAAAACGAGATTATAGTCAGCTTGAGTTTAATTATACTCGAACATTCAAACAAAAAACAAAAAAATGGACGATTAACGTTCAATACGATTGGTGGAACAGCGACAAAAAATGGGATCTTTCTACGCAACGTTTACTTCCTGATGAATTGGTTTATCCCGGCATTAGAACAAGCTCTGTAGGAAACAGCAAAGATTTTTTAGCGAAGACCGATTTTATTCAACCAATAGACAGCCTTTCTACTTTAGAATTCGGAATAAAGACTGAAATTAGAACTGTTTCGAGCAATTATCTGGCAGAAGAACAACAAGGAAATAATTGGGTTATTTATCAAAATATTGATAATGATTTAAATTATGATGAAACCATAACTGGCGCTTATACGCAATTTAGCAGTAAAATCAATAAGCTTGGCTATATGTTGGGATTGAGAGCGGAGCTTACAGATATTTCTATTAAAGATGTAGAAAATGCTTATAACGATACAAAAAACTACAACAAGCTCTTTCCTACTGTAAACCTAAGCTATAAGTTTGATGCTTCTGCTTTGCAGCTAAATTACAGCAAACGCATTAGACGTCCGTCCTTATATGCTTTATACCCTTTTAATGAAGTTACCGATTTGAATGCACAATATATTGGAAATCCAGATTTGAATCCGTCCTACACAGATGCATTTGAAATGGCTTTTCTTAAAAATTGGAAAACATTTACTTTGAATCCTTCGATATATTATCAATACGAGAAAAGTTTTATTCAAGATTATACGTACCGTAAAGATGATATATTCCTTACAACGCCCATAAATATTGATTACGAAATACGAAGCGGAATTGAATTATCGACTTTATACAATCCGTTAAAATGGCTTCAGGTTAATGCTGAAATGAATTATTATCACTTCAAGCAAAAAGGAAATTATATGGAACAAAATCTTGATTACAGCAGCCAGAACTTTACTGCAAGATTAAGCACACAGATAAAACTTCCTGCGAAATTTAGTTTTCAAGGACGTTATAACTTTCGTGGAGAAAAACGCAATGCACAAACTACAAACGAAGCCTTACAATCAATTGATTTTGGATTAAGCAAATTGCTGCTTAAAGATAAAGCAACTATTGTTTTTGATGTTACGAATGCTTTTAATCTTCGTCAGTTCAAAAGCGCTACAACTGGATCTGATTATGTTTTTAGAGATAATAGCATTCCAAACGCTGCAAGATATCGTCTGAGTTTCGTATATCGTTTTAACCTAACTGATACAAAAGCAATCAGGCAGGCAAATGATGCTAATAGAAATTGATTTTTTATAAAAAGCCCTCCGATTTAGCAGAGGGCTTTATTTTTTTATTTAAAACTATCGCCAGCCCAATGCAGGCGCAACGTGTTCTAAAATGGACGATAAAATATGAATATTGTAATCTACGCCGATAGTATTCGGAATAGTCAACAACAAAGTATCTGCTTCTTGAATTGCTTCGTCTTGAGCTAGTTCTTCAATCAGTTTGTCAGGTTCTGCTGTGTAGCTTTTACCAAAGATTGCTCTTTTGTCTTGTTCGATATAACCAAAACTATCATTGCCTTTGGCTTGTCCGCCAAAGTAATATCGGTCTTGCTCATTTACTATAGCAAAAATTGAACGGCTTACCGAAACTCTCGCTTCACGCTGATGTCCAGCTTTCTTCCAAGCTTCTTTGTACAATCTAATCTGTTCCGCTTGCTGAACGTGAAAAGGTTTTCCGTTTTCATCATATTTAAGCGTAGAACTTTGAAGGTGCATTCCGTTTTCTGCAGCCCAAATAGCCGTAGCATTTGATGCTGCTCCCCACCAGATTCTTTCTCTTAATCCTTCTGAATGTGGTTCAATACGCAACAATCCAGGCGGATTCGGAAACATCGGGTACGGATTTGGTTCTGCAAATCCTTCGCCTTTAAGTCTTTCCAAAAACTCCAAAGCTTTTTTACGGCCCATATCTGCATCGGTTTCTCCTTGTTCTGGTTCATAACCAAAATAGCTCCAACCATCTATAACTTGTTCTGGCGATCCTCTACTTATTCCTAACTGCAATCGACCTTCTGATATTAAATCGGCAGATCCAGCATCTTCTACCATGTACAATGGGTTTTCATAACGCATATCGATTACGCCCGTTCCGATCTCAATTTTGCTTGTCTTCGCTCCTATTGCCGAAAGCAACGGAAATGGAGATGCCAATTGCTGCGCAAAATGATGCACGCGAAAATAAGCACCATCGATGCCTATTTCTTCAGCAGCAACTGCTAAATCGATAGACTGCAACAATGTATCTGCTGCCGTACGTGTTTTATATGAAGGATGATTAGCCCAATGCCCAAATGATAAAAATCCTATTTTCTTCATAATGGCTTTATTTTTTATTCTTTCAAATATACGCATCAAAGCTGAGTAATGCTAAAGTTTGTTAGATTTATCAAGATGGCATATTTTAAAAAATCATCACTTCTTTCTTAAAATATCTGTAATTTAAATACGAACTTCCGTAATCAGCAAACCTTGGTTTGTTCTCTTTCTCTTGAAATTTGTATTTAACTAAAATGATAAAAAGATGAAACAGATTAAATTAGGAAATCAAGGATTAATCATTCCGCAAATTGGCTTGGGCTGTATGGGAATGACAGGTTTTGAAGAAGGAAATATGTATGGTCTTGCAGATGAAAAAGAAGCGATTCAGACTATTCATCGTTCGTTTGAATTGGGTGGTAATTTTTTAGATACGGCAGATTTGTACGGTCCTTTAAAAAACGAACAGCTTATTGCTAAAGCCATCGGAAATGATCGCGATAAATATATTTTGGCTACAAAATTTGGTTGGGAAATAGACGATAACGGAAAAGTAACTTGGGCCATCAACGGAAGCAAAAAATACATCAAAAAAGCAGTTGAACGTTCGCTTAAGAATTTAAATACAGATTATATTGATCTTTATTACATGCATCGTTTGGACAAAAACACGCCTATAGAAGAAACTGTTGATGCGATGGGTGAGCTTGTTAAGGAAGGAAAAGTAAAATATATCGGACTTTCGGAAGTATCTTCTGAAACCATTAAAAAAGCGCATAACATTCATCCTATCACTGCAGTTCAAAGCGAATATTCTTTGTTTGAAAGAACCGTAGAAGAAAGAGGTGTTTTAAAAACATTAGAAGAACTCGGAATTGGTTTTGTTGCATATTCTCCTTTAGGCCGCGGATTTTTATCTGGACAAATTCGTTCTATTGATGATCTTCCTGAAAATGATTTCCGTAGAGCTATTCCGCGTTTTCAAGAAAATTATTTCCATAAAAATATTGAATTAGTTAAAGCAGTTGAAAAAATGGCTGAAGAGAAAAATGTCAATTCATCTCAACTGGCTCTATCATGGATTGTCAGTAAAGGAATTGTACCGATTCCAGGAACCAAACGTAGAAAGTATTTGGAACAGAATATTGCTTCTGCAAATATAGAATTGAGTGAGAACGATCTTCAAAAATTGGAAAGTATCGTACCTTTGGGAACAGATACTGGAGCTCCGTACGATGAGTTCAGTATGGGACTTTTGGATTAAACTTAAAAAGACGCTGTTATGAATACTATTGCATCTGTTTCTGCTTTTCACCGTTTGCTTTCACTTCCAGAACCTAAACACCCAATGGTTAGTGTTATCAATTTAGCTGAAAGTGTTTTTCTTGATGATGAAATCTGGAAAGGATTTACCAATAAATTCTATTGTGTTGCTTTAAAAAGAGAGGCAAAAGGAAAAATCAGATACGGTCAAGGGCATTATGATTATGATAAAGGCGTACTGAGTTTTACTGCTCCAAACCAAGTCCAGTATTTAGATTTGCAAAATGTAGAATGCGGAGCGGGTTATTTGCTTATATTTCATGAAGATTTTCTTTTAAAACATCCGTTAGCGCAAAGAATATTCGATTTTGGATTTTTCTCGTATGCCGTTAATGAAGCATTGCATTTATCTGAACAAGAAGAAAATTATTTGATTGAAATTCTGGACCGAATTGATAAAGAATGTCAGCATATAGATCATCATACACAGGATATTATTCTATCGCAAATTGACTTGCTTTTAAACTATTCAAGCCGTTTTTATGAAAGACAGTTTATAACCCGAAAAAACAGCAGTCATGCGCTGCTTACCAAATTTGAAAGATTTATCAATGATTATTACAATGATGACTCGGCAGAAAAAGGTCTTTTGAGCGTTAGTTTAATTGCTGAAGCGTTAAATCTTTCTCCAAACTATCTCAGTGATTTCTTGAAAATTCATACCGGAAGAAATACAAAAGAGCATATTTATGAAAGACTAATTAATAAAGCCAAAGAGCAACTCTCTACCAGCGAATTATCGGTCAGTGAAATTGCTTATCATCTTGGTTTCGAACATCCTCAGTCGTTCAGTACGCTTTTTAAAAAACGAACACAGATGGCTCCTTTAGAATTTCGAGAAAAGATTCGAAATAATTGAAATTTAAAGAGAACAAAAGAGCTGTCATTATCCGACAGCTCTTTCTTAATCAAAATAAATTCTATAAAGAAGTTTTTTATTTTTCACTATAAACAACACCATCGTAACAAGCATTGTAGATTTCTTTTAATTCCTCTACAGTAGGTTTTCTTGGATTGAAACCTGTACAAGGATCTAAAAATGCATTGTTAGCAATAAAGTCAAGGTTTTTATCCCAGTCTTCTCTAGAGATTCCGAATTCTTTAATTGCAGCCTGATTGTTTACTTCTGTTCTTAAAGTTTCGATTGCTTGCGCTAAATCTTCAGCAGTTTCTTTTCCGATTACTTTTGCTAAATCAGGGAAACGGTTGCTTACTTTTGCGTTATAACGAATAACGTTTGGTAAGAAGATTGCATTAGATGCTCCGTGAGGAATTCCGTATAACGCTCCTACTTGGTGAGATAATGAGTGAACAATTCCTAACCATGCATTATTGAAAGCTAATCCAGCCATGAAAGAGGCATCGTGCATATTCTGACGCGCTTGAATATTTGACGGATTCTGAACAGCTTCTTTTAAGTTATCAAAAACAATTTCTAAACCTCCTTTAGAAAGCACATCTGCATAATTATTTTCGATGTTAGAAACATAAGCCTCAACACAATGCGTTAAAGCATCCAAACCTGTATTTGAAGTTACGTGCGCTGGCATAGAAGCACAGATTTCACCATCAACAATGGCAATATCTGGAGTAAGTTCGTAAGAAACGATTGGATATTTTACTCCTTTTTCACGATCAGTAATAACCGCTAAACCTGTAGTTTCTGTACCTGTTCCACTAGTTGACGGAATAGCAATAAATTTTGCTTTTTTACGTAAAACTGGAACGTTAAAAGGTTTGATCATCGCTTCAAAATCTGCATCTGGATATTCGTAAAAAACCCACATCATTTTTGCCGCATCAATTGCAGAACATCCGCCTAAACCAATAATCCAATCTGGTTCGAAGCTTTTCATTAATTCTGCACCTTTAAAGCAAGTTGCAGATGATGGATCTTCTTCTACACCTTCAAAAATTTTAGCTTCAATTCCTGCTTCTTTCAAATAAGCCGCCGCTTTATCCAAAGAACCGCTATTTTTCATAGAGCTTCCGCCTGTAACGATTACAGCTTTAGTTCCTTTAATATTTTTTAATTCCTCAAGACTTCCCGCACCATAGAAAACTTCTCCTGCAATAAATAACTTGCTCATTTTTATACTCTGTTTTTATGTTTAAATAACAGGTACAAAAGTATTTCAGCGATTAAGCGCAGTGTTATACAATCGGGTCTATTTGATATAAATTTGGGCCCATTCTTTTTGAATATTTTTACATATCTTAAATCCTGTTTGCAAAATGTTTCAAACGAACAAAATTAGAACTCACTACATCTGATTCTTCAAATCATTACTTTTGTCCAAAGTAAACAATCGTAAAAGTGCTTTTTCGAGCTTGATTTCTTTCTTGTCGTTTTTTAAGATTACAGTAAAATTTTTGAAATCCATCATCTCTGTAAAATAAATTTCTAAAACATTCGTCTTAGATTAATTACAAGAATTATTTATATCAATTTCTCTTTCATATCTAGATTCATACTCGTCCTTTAATTCAACCTTATGATTTGTAGCAGTATTATTAAGCATTACTTTTACAGCATTATTCTTATCACTTGCTTCCAATTCTAAAATAAGCATACTGAATTATCTTTATTATTACTTTCTTTTCTAAATAAATCTAAAACTTCATCTTTATCAAAAGTAAATTGTGTATTGAATTCTTTTTTTCCATTTCCCCATGTCAACCAAAAGCCTTTGGGAATATTATAAAAAACAGAACTTTGTAATTCATCTCTATCCAAATACCAATTATTTTGATTAAAAAAATCAAGTTGAAAATCATTTACCTTATATCCAATAGGCAATTTAATTTTTAGAATATAAGAATGTCGTTCCATTACTAAAGCAACCTTTTTACTAATATTTATATCTGATATACTATCGGTTTCTGAAAAATGATCAAAAATATGCCATGCTGTTTTTATTTCTTTAGCTTGAAAGGTCGCAACTTTAAATTTTACTTGGTCATTTTCATTAAACTTTTGCATCCAAACTACAAGTTTCCCAGTGGGCTGAACTTCAGCAATAAAATGAAGAACTCTAACTCTGTCTAAATCATAATCGTTTTTAATACTCGACAACATCCCCATTTGTACCGCTTTTGTTTGGATCAATTCAATTGGCAAAACAAAATCACCACCATAAAATTTTTGTTCCTTGTAAGAAAACCATTTTATCGACAAACTATCAGGAAAGAAAATATTCTTCATAAAGTTTTCACAACCATTTATTTCATCCCAACTATTATCTAGTATCTTATCTTTACTAATATGATAATCATTTCCTTTAAAATTGCAGGTTGCAACCTGTACAATGTTTCCTTTACTACTTATAACACCTCCTGTCCAATTAAATCTTTCATTTGATTTATAATAATACCATTGAACAACATTTGCAATTATTGTTATTAATAAAATTATTGCAAGCAATTTATTCGTTTGATTATTTATGACTTCTTTCTTCATAATTTAATTTCTAAAAGCTTTACCCCATTCTTGCATATATAAAAAAAACAGATAAAAATTGACTGTAATAATTACAAAACAACATAATAGAGTTCCTATTACTCTTCTATACAATAAATTCTCGCTCTCACGAAGATAAACAAAGACTAATAGTATATCAGTCGTCATAAGAGCTCCAATACATACAGCCTCCTCAGAATGTGGTTCTCCATTTAAAAAATAGATTTGTACAGATATAGCAATTAATAATAGCAAAAAGATTGTTATAGCTAATTTCATTTTTGTTGTTTAACTTATTACTGTATGATTACTTATTAAATAACAGTAGCATATTGATGTTATTAATAAATTTCCTGTTTAATAAGGCTTAGATTTCGTAAACGATTCCTGCGAAACAATTGCTTCTGCATATCAACTTCGCCAGATGGCGTTTTTAATTTTATAGATATTCCTGTTGTTTCTCTTGGTTTGATGTTGCGGTCAATATCAATTACAAAAGTGATAGCTTCTCCTGTTTTTAACCCTTCAAAAATGACTTTTGCTTTTTTTCGTAAAAACAATAAATATTTTGAAACTCATTTCTTTTTTATAATATAAATATCATTTTCATTTACAAAAAAACATACATCTAAAATGTTTTTGTATCTAGGCGGAATTTCATAATATGAAAAGATAAAATCAGATGAGTCAGAAAAAAACATATCGCTCAAATTGCCCGGAATTTTAAATTTAAATTTTTCACCTTTAGATAGAAGCTCGAAGTATCCAATTCCTTCCCAAGTAGTACAACTGCCATTTACATTAGAAATTCCTAAGGTCATTGATGGAATAAAACACGGACGGTATCCTGTTTTTAAAAAATGTGTCATGTGAATGAATTGAGAACTATTTTCTTCATGTGTATAATCGGTTTTGTTCCTTAGTAAAATACAATTTTTGAGTCTATGATTTGTACTATCAATCTCTACTCTTTTTACAATTTTTCCTAATTTGTCTATAGTTAAAAAATTTTCACTACTAAAATAATTTCCTTCTTTTTCTGAACCAGACACATACTCATCAAGATCAACTATAAAATTTAAATTAAGAGTGTCTAAGAAAATATGACTCCTGTAAATATCGCGATCATCCTGAAGCTCCATAGCGCCCCTAGAATCATATTTAGTAATCAGATAATCAATACTACTATTATCATTAAGATTTCCTTTTACGTCAATCCTTTTCATTTCGTATTTCCCTGATTTAATCACCTTAACTAGTTCTTTGTAACTTGTATCATAATAATATGCATATCCTCTGTTTATAAAAAGACATGTTATCGGTATAAGTATACCAATCAAAATTACTCTTTTATATTTTTTTATATTTTTCATTTTTATTAAAAGGTTTCTCCTAAACAATTGCTTTCATGTTTACTTACCATGATTATTTAGTTTTATATTTTCAAAATCTATTTTTCTGATTGGAATTTCTTTTTCTCCCTGTTTAAAAATTAATTTCCGATTATTTAAATCTGCACTCATACGCAAAATAATTTCTGTTTGTGCACTCCTCCTCCAAATTTTGAATTCCAGTGTATGTATTTTGTGTCTTTCTTAATTATTTTTAAACGTTTCTTCGTTTTGGCTTTTATTTTTTACACTCTACATATTCTAAAAGCATATTTTTCTGATAAAAACTCCATATCTCCTTCTATAATATTATTTCCTCTACTAATTGCGGCTAAGACTTTCATATTCCCATGTATTCTCTAAATCTATTTTCCTGATAGGAGTTTCTTTATCATCTTGTTTAAAAATAAGACTTGGGTTGCTTAAATCTTCATTCGCCCGTAAAATAATCTCTATGGGTTTTGTGGCATCGGCTTGTTTGAATACATTAAAAATTTCTTCTTCGTTTAAATCCAATGCAAAAACAATTCTTTTTCTTTTGATGTTCCTTAACATAAACGTTACATTCTGAGGAACAGCCCTTTCTTTAAATTCATTTTTCTTCAGCGGTTCATCAAAAATATCTTCCTTTTCGCCATTGAACATCTCTAAACTCATATCTTCAAATCCATGATTTGGAATTTCTATACGGGTGCGCCAACTATATTTTTTTCTGTAACTGTCCCAAAGACCATATTCAATGTCTCCTTTTTGTTTTCTTATCTCTTCTAACTCTGGACTTAACTTTGCCATAGTTTTAAAAAAATCTTTTTGAACAGCAGTCTCATTACCCGGTACATAATCACTCATGGCAATATGGGTTTCATGAGCCTGATAACGCCCAATTTCAACTTGGTTTCCTGCTCCATACATCCAAACTACAACGACTCCGCCAGGCGCACAACCAACTAAAATTTGGGTATACGTTTGCCGTTTTGCATTGTCGTAATTTACTACACCCTCCTTAAATAATTTCAGCATTTTTTCCTTGGGCAAATCCCAACTGCCTGTATAAAATTTGTTCTCTGTAAAAGATGCCCATGTAACGTTCAGTTTTACGGGTACAGGCTTTAAATCTTCACCCTGGGTATGGGTGGAGCCATCATTACCCCAACCGTTATGTGCGGCTAGCGAGCAGGGTATATAAACACTGCCGCCATCTTCAAAATATAAACCACCAGTATAAATATTCATAGGGTATAGTTTTGGCGCACTTTCCGTGGGCAGCCATTCAAATTTTTCTTCCATTTTTTGACATGAAATTGTTATTAATAAAATAATGTATAGGAAATATTTTTTCATTTTATGCATGTTTATCTTTTTCTCTAAATCTGCGAATGTTAAATTTATCCTTAAATTCAAAATTGGGCTCAAATCCCGTTTCTCCAAACTTGGCAGACCAATGAAAGTATTTACTTCTTAATTGCCACAACATGTTATGGTCGTTGACCATAAGATTAAATTCTTCAACCGTTATTTTCTTTGCTACAAGCTGTTTTCTGTACTCTTCTATTTGTTTGTTAGTATAATATTTCATTTCAGGTTTTTCCCCTTTAATATAGTCGTCTAATCGTGCTTTTACGGCTGTTAAATCTACCGGATATTTTTTATTACCTTTTCCATTTGGAATTACATAAACACTACTAAGTTTTTCTATATCAATTGTTTCATCAAGAAATTTATTTATATTTTCTCCCATGATGTATAGTGGCACATAACTGTATCTGTTACTTATGCTTTCACGGTTTCCGTAGGTTTCGTGCCACTTATTTGGTCGTACCACTTCCTGTTCTGTATACCAACCCTGCTCAATAAGATTATTCAAATCGTTATTTAGCACTTTGTCCCATTCCTCATCACTGTAGCCATCGCCCCAGGTATTGTCAAAATCAAGCAGCTGAACATTATCAGGCGTATTATGCACATAAGAGCCTCCAACATCACAATGCACACCCGGCAAAACATATTCGTTTCCCTTAGCAAATTTTACACTGGTAAGCATAAAATTAACCCTGTGTTCATCAGCAGCTACCAAATGAAATATTTTCGATGCCCTATTAATCGCATTTAGCTGAAGCTCGGCTACATCATTTTCAAAATCGCCAGACGTTGTTGAATTAGGGCTGTAAGAGGAAACCGTATCAAACAAACCTACAAACGAAACTTTTACTTTCGTTTGTACTACATCTATATCAGCTTTACTAAGCATTAATCCCAGATGACCATATTTTGGCAAGATTTTGAGATCTGTTTTTCTATTGTGATCGTCAACTTTTACATACTTGCCATCATATTTATTGGCTGGCCCTTCCACAAAAATCTCCTTCGGATAATATCTTTGTTTACTTACTTCATACACAAAATTTCGTGCTGCAGCAGCCCCGCGGCTAAAACCAAAGACATCAAGATAAATACAGTTGATTTTCTCTTTCTTTCTAATATTAGCAATTTTTTCTGCCGCTTTTTCGCACCCTTTTAGCACTTTGGCAATTATACCTGTTGAACCTGTTCCAAAAGCTGCTCCAGAACCTTTTGTGAAATAAACACTATCCATTTGATAATCTTCTGTTCCAATACCTTCTATGTAAACTTTTGAAACGAATTGCTCTAAATTTTCTGTGTAAGCGGTTTCCAATCTGGCAACATTAGACAAATCATTTTCATAACTACTCTCATCTCCTCCATAACTTTTATAGGCTTTGGCTGCTTTGGCTTTATCTTCTGCTATTCCTAATCTGGCGTTGGTATTAGTTCTATTATTCATAGTGCCGTCAAAAAAAACACCAATCCGTATATCAATTGTTCCTTTGGGCGGAGGTGTAAGCGTGTAATCGCCAAATACTATACTCATAATAAATTAAGTTTTATCGTTCGTGTTGTTTTTTTTCTTTTATAAGTTATTGTATGTAAAAAGCAATAAAAAGAATACTTTTTTAATCATTGTTTTTCTTCGCCGTGAGCGATTATTTTTTTTCCACATATAAGATTTAAATCTCCTCTTGTAGCTTCAAAATTTAATTTATTGGCTCTTTTTTCGAGTTTGCCTTTAACAATTAATTGATAGTTTTCCTTAACTTTTATTTTGATATTTTTTGCTTGTTTTGAAATTGCCATAATTTTAAAAATTAAAAAAGATTCGATTTTTCGGTACTATTTATTCGCACTTGCTTTCCGCTTTGTATGGTCATGTCTTCTTCATTACTATAAAGACTTGCTTCCGAAGCTATTTCATTTGAAATGTCTGAAGTACGACTAAAATCCTTATCAACTAATTCAGTTCTATTATCTGAATGTTCCATAATATTCCCTTCTGCTTTTATAAAAATATCATTTCCCGCTTCCTGTGTCATATTGTTTCCTGCTCCGACTTCAATATCTTCTTTAGCTTCAATTTTCACATTTTTACCTGCTGTAATAAGGACATCCTCCCCAGCTTCAAACTCAATATTCTTCGGTGCTTTTATCTTGATATTTCCATCGCCGTAAAGCACTGCCAGAGTCTGCCCTTTCTCGCTTTCAATTGTAATGTCTCCTGTTTCATCATTAAAAATAGCTTTGTTGCCACTTCTCGTTCTCATCACTTTCAAATCATTATTCGGCGTGCTGAAACTGCTTTTTTCTTTATTGCTCGTCATAGTTCCCACAACGATCGGCAGCTCGGCGTTGCCTCCTTGAAAATCCACAAAAACGGTGTCGCCCACTTCTGGGATAATATGGGAGCCTCTCGCGTTTCCCCCGTATTTCTGCACCAGCGGAATGTAAGGCGTCGTCTGTCCCGATGCTTCCTGCCACGGCATCTGCACCTGCACCCCGCTTAGTCCGTCAGGGTCTGCATTGGCGGTTACCGTTGCCGTCTGGCTTTTGCATTTCGGCACCAGATCGGGATTGGTTTTGGGCGAAAATACAGAGCCGTTAAAATTTACCGCTGTAAAATGGTTTTCGTAGCTGCCTCCGTCATCGCAGAAATGGGTGATCTGCGTTACGCGGTACGAACTTTCGAGCTGCATGTCAACTCCTTTGATTCTTACCAGATTTCCAAGGGTGACTCCGGGAACTTCGCTTGACGCCTTTATCTGCATCATCTTGCCCATGGAAGCCCTCATTTTATTTTTGGAATACTCTTCCAAAGCGCCTTTTCCAGAACCTCCGGCAGGATTCTGATTCAGCTGCATTAGCGTTTCCTTATTGAAAACGCCATTCGATTTATTCAAGAAATTCTGATGAAAGCCGTCAATTTCTTTTCGGTATTTTAAGGATTCATCAGATGCATGATCGCCTTTGCGGTTGTCGTTTTCCAAAATTTTAAAAAGGGATGGCACCAGTTTCATATCGTATTCAAAATTCTGCATGTTGACTCCATAGACCAGTTCGGGCTCCCCGCCTGCACTGCCCGGAACGCCAAAAACAATCCTGCGTCCGTTATCGTAAAACCATTGTCCGTAGCGTCTGGCCAGCCTGTTTAAGAATTTAAAGCTGCTTTGGTTGTATTGCACTGTATAAGGGAGATTATTGGTATAGAACGATTTTATATCCATCTCTATATTATGCCCCGATTTTACATTGCCTGCGATATCATCCAGTGTGGTTGCTGCAAAAGAATTTGACTCTGGCCCATTGTCAAGAACAATTGAAGAACTGTGTCCAAAAATCAAAATTGTTTCCTCCATATCTTTGATGCGGGATTTCTGGAGCTTGACTTTGGTCACTACGCCGTAAAACTGCATAATGTAATCGTTGGGGTTTTTCATAACCATCAGATCGTCAAGTCCGGGAATCGGCTTAACTTCAATGCTTATTCTCTCGCCATACAATTGCTGTGAGACCGGCATGACGCTTTTCAATTCGTCAACAAGCAGGTCTTGTCTCACTTCAAATGAAAAGCTGTGGTGGCCGTGAATTTTCTGGGTTATTTTTAAATTGCTGAAATTGGTGATCGCAATTTCTCCAATTTTGATCGTGGTAGTCGTTTGAAGTGCCATAACAGATATTTAAGCGTTTTTCCAATTGTTTTCGAACATCGTGTTTCCAACTTTAACTTCGTTTGAAGCGATTACAATTTCTGTAACCATAGGAACGGATCCCTCGCTGCGGAAACTTTTGCGGAACGAAATGCAATACGCTTTTCTAAATGCTATGTTTTTCATGGTGCTCATGGCATCCCTGCGGTAAAAAATGATCTTGCCGTCTTTTACGCTGGTTTGAGAGACCATCCAATCTGAGAATAGATCGGTTTGGGTGCTTTCGATTATTAGTTTAATCTCGCCTCCTTTGGTTTTGTTGGCAGGCTTGCCGTTATTGTCTACATTCTGCACAAAATGGATATCAAATTCCAGAACATTGAAAACTTCATTGTCTAATTCTAATTTGGCTAAAAAACTCATATTATTGGATTATAGTTACGTGATCTGCATAATATTTATAACCTTAAATCAATGAATGAGCGGTATTTTAAAAAGTAAATAAAATATTACAATATTGAATTCAAATATATTAAAAGCAATTTAAAATATAAGAAAAATATTATTTTTTTTACTAAGTGTTTTTTTTATAAAAGAAAAAAACCTCCCA
Organism: Flavobacterium sp. B167r; assembly: GCF_056824315.1. Lineage (NCBI taxonomy): Bacteria > Pseudomonadati > Bacteroidota > Flavobacteriia > Flavobacteriales > Flavobacteriaceae > Flavobacterium > Flavobacterium sp. B167r. Next base: position 3,490,345 of record NZ_CP124859.1, on the reverse strand, counting down.
TTTCTGAGAGGTTTTGTCTTTGCTATATTATTCTTATTTGATATAAATTTGAGCCAGTTCTTTTTGGAGTTCTGTTGGTGTTTCGTCCAGTTTGCTTTTTACAAATTTGTTTAAAGCAGAAGGCGAGCTAAATCCGAGTTCTAGTGAAATTTGCTTATGAGAAAAATCAGAAAACATCAAAAGTCTTTTAATTTCCTTAAGAATTCGGTTGTGAATTGCGTTGATTGCCGTTTCTCCACAATGTTTCTTGGTAATGCTATTTAGTTTTTTAGTAGTAACGGACAAATTGGAAGCATAATATTGAACTGTTCTTTCATTCTTATACCTTTCGTTAAGCATCTTTTTAAAACGAATATAAAGCACTTTATCACTTTCGTGCTGAAAAACTGGATGCTGACCGTGAACCGATTCTATTAATCCTAAAAGCAGAATCTTAATATAGAATCTTCCCTGCTCTTTTCGAATAAGACTCGGATCTGAATAAATATTTTCAATAAATGAAACCATCGATTTTGCATGTTCCAATTCTGATGGAGATAAGAATATACATTTAAGATGCGAAGAAAGATTTACGTTATAGGAAAGCAGTTCGTTCTTCAAAATATCGGAACAGAACAATACTTCTTCAAACAAAATGATTTTTCCAGATAATTCAAAAGATAATAAGGAAAGAGACGAAATCTGATCAGGAAAAACCATGGAGATTTTGCCCGCTTTAAGATGAATGATTTCTTCTTCTAAATGAAGTTCAATTTCGCCAGATTCGACCATTAGAATACAAAAATGGTCTTTTTTATGCGGTTCCGAATAGTTTTTTAAATTCTCTTTGTTGAGATCGTAAACTCGAAAAGAAAGACTTTCATCTTCTTTTTTCGTAATATTTTTTTTTATTTCAAGCCTTTTCAATCGAATGAAGTTTTATTTTTTGCATGAATCTTAATAAACAATTCTGATAGAATTTTGCAGTTTGTTTTTCGAAAAGAGATCAGAAAACATTACTAAGATATGAAGATGCAGTTGCGAATAATCTAAAATGCAAATTTACGCAAATTTCCCGAAAGAAAAGACTTTACCACTAAAGGAGATCATACAATCGAAAAGGAAAACTATTCAAAGTTTACTGTTCCGTAATTTATTTTTTTAGTTTCATCTCTGAAACCATTATAATAATCTGCAACCCATTCTTCATTTCGAAAGATAAACGATAAAAACTCTTGCTCATATTTATGTGGAGCTAAAATTAGAAGATTATCTCCTTCTTGAGGCTGATAATCAAAATCAAAACAATTTCTACTATTAAGATCTAGTAGCATTTTTTCATTTGTCAAATCTTTAGATAAAGAATCTAGTGGGAAAATTATCATTCCATCCATCATACAGCTACTATCACCTACATACTTTCGTAATTTCCAAGAAAAGTCATTACGGAACTTTTTAAATTTTCTAGATTTTTTATGATGAACAATGGCATCTATACCATTAGGCACACAAGTACAAAGCTTAATTTCTTTTCCTATTTCACACATAAATTTTTAGATATAATTTTTAAATAAGAGTTTTTTTCTCAGCAACAACATTCTGCAAAACCTCATGTATTAATTTTAAAGCTTCTGTTGAGGTTTCACGAATTATAATCTTGTTTTTCTTGTCTTTAATCAATTTTGTAAACAAGTTATCTTCTGTATTAATATCTACGATTGTTCCTCCGTATTTTAAAGTTGTTTCTGCAATTGCCATTGGCAAATTTGTAGCGCCAGAAGTACCAACAATAAAAAGAATTCCTGAGTTTTTCGCCACTTTCAGCGAACTAAATTTCTTGTTCGTTTTTTCATCATAATACTCATCAAACCATAAAATATTCGGTCTCATCCAGCTTCCGCATTCTTTACATTTCAACAGCTCAATATCTTTCTCTGTCAGATCTTCGTCATTGTCTTTACGTTCAATTTCTATTGGCAAATGATGTATTTCTTTGCATCCATTCGAACATTTAATTTCTCTGTTGTTTCCATGAATTTCAAAGATTCTTTCTACACCAGAACGTCTATGAAGATTGTCTATATTTTGAGTAATTAAATGAAATCTGTCTTGCAACAGATTTTCAATCGCCGCGATTTCGTGATGACTTGCATTGGTCTGGGCATTTTCAAACATCTTTTTTCTAAACAATGAATATTGCCAAACCTCTTCTGGGTTTTCTTTAAAATATTCAAACGTTCCAAATTCTTCTGGTTTATGAAACTTTGTTCCCTTTACCCAAATGCCATCTACGCCTCTATAAGTGGGTATGCCGCTTTCTGAAGAAATTCCTGCACCAGTCAAAAACGTGAAAAGATTTCTATTCTTTTTGTTATAAACCTGCTTTATGATTTCTGTAAGTTGTTCTTTCATAATTTCTCAATACAGAACAAATATAATTTTAATTTACCAATCTTAATCTAATTCTTCGTTGGTATATTTCTTGAAAAATATTTTCTAATTATTAACTGATTTAAAACCATTTATCATGAAAGTTACTTACTACGGACACTCGTGTTTTTCTGTTTATGCTGGCGGAAAATACCTTCTTTTTGATCCTTTTATTACACCAAACGAATTAGCCAAAGAGGTTGATGTTGATGCCATAAAAGCAGATTACATTTTTATTTCTCATGCGCACTATGACCATATTATCGATGTAGAACGAATTGCAAAAAACACTGGAGCAAAAGTTTTAGGGAATTTTGAAATCTATAATTGGCTTTTGAAAAACGGAATCGAAAATGCGCATCCTATCAATCCAGGCGGTAAATTCAGTTTTGATTTTGGAACTGTAAAATGTGTTGTAGCCCAGCATCCGAGCAGTTTTATAGATGGTTCTTACGGGGGAATTGCTTGCGGTTTTGTACTAACAACAGCAGATGGAAACTTCTATTACAGCGGCGATACTGCACTGACTTCAGACATGCAGCTGATTCTTAAATTTACTAAACTTGACTTTGCGATTTTCCCTATTGGCGACGGACTTACTATGGGAATAGAAGAAGCTATTGAAGCCTCAAAATTAGTTGGCGTAAGCAAAATATTAGGTGTTCATTACGATACTTTTGGCTTTATTGTTATGGATCATCAAAAAGCTTTAGATGACTTTAAAAAAGCTTCTCTCGAATTATTTCTTCCCAAAATAAATGCTACAATTGAAATCTAAATTGGTTATTTTTCTTTGCTATATTTCGCTAAAATGAAGGTTTTAGCGAAATATCATTTTCTAAAATAAAACCAGAAAAACATCTTTAAAAATTTTTCATAAAAAAAGGAATAGCTGCTGAAACTATTCCTTTTTGCATTTCGTCAAATTCTTATTGATGAATTTCAAATTAAATATATGCAGTAAAATTAATGATGTATTGCGCTGTAAGTTCTGGATATTGATGCTGAGGCGCATGTCCTGTTGCGGAATAAACGATCATTTGGGCGTTTGTCATTTGATTGATAATCGGATACCAATTGTCTACGGCAAAACTAATATCATGATCTCCAGAAATAATCAAAATCGGGGTTTTAGTCTTTTTAAACTGTTCTCTGAAGTTCAAAGCGTCTTCTCTAAAAGTATCTCCACCGCCAAAATACAGTTGAAAAACATCCATTGTAGAAGGAATTTTAGCTACATCTATTTTTTTATGAATTCGATCGTGCGAAGCTTTTGCTGCCAATCGGCTAGACTCTGATTTTGGTTCAAAAAACAGTACAATTTCATCGTCAAAATCGTTTAAAGGTTTTAGCGCAGCATCATAAAAAGCTTGTTCAATTGGAACTTTATTTTCTCCTGGCGGATTTGTTCCCACCAAAACCGCATGCGTTACAAGATTAGGATAAAGCAATGTTGCCGTTTGCGCCACCAATCCGCCATACGACCATCCTAAAACAATAACCGATTCTAATTTTAAGGCATCGGCCAAATCTTTTACATCCTTGGCTACGACGGTAATGTCTGAAGCAAGACTTCCTGTAGAAAAGCCAATTCCAGAATAATCAAATACGATAACGTTGAATTTTTCTGCCATCGATGCAACAAACAAAGGATCCCAAGTATCAAGCGTTCCTCTAAAACGGTTCACAAAAATTACTGCTTTTCCTTTGCCGTAGGAACGATAAGCAATTTTACGATCGCCTAAATCGGCAAAACGTGTCTCTGCGTCATAAATTTTTTCCATAATTATAAGTTAAGATTGAAATCAATATTCGTTTTTATGAGGCAGACAAAGATTAAACCAAAACGCAGAACACTAGTAATAAAGCATTTACAGCTTACACCTATTTTTAAAATTATGATATTTCAAGAATGGAATCTTCTTTTTAACGATATATAATAATTCCTGCTTCAGTATTCGACAACAATGCTTTTATAATCAATACTTTACAAAAAAGGCATTCCTTTTGTTTTTATAATTTAAATTTCTACAATCTAATCTAACAGCTTCAATATAATGTATTTATCTAATAAAAAAACGATTATGTTTATTACTGGAGCGTTCGTCAGCCATACGTGCTGGAAAGAATGGATTGTTTTTTTTGAAAATGAAGGCTACAAAACCGTAGCTCCGCCTTGGCTTTACAAGAACGAACCTGCTGTTAATTTAAGACAAACGTATTCAGAGTCAAAAATTCCTCTGATACGTCTAAATAATTTATTGAATTATTATATTGAAATCATTGATAAACTTCCCGAAAAACCAATTTTAATAGGCCATTCTTACGGCGGACTTTTAACTCAACTATTAATTCAGAAAGGATTGGGTTCACACGGAATTTGCATCAATTCTGTTCCGCCTGGCAATCTTATGCATTTTAATTTTTCGTTTTATAAAGCAATTTGGAATCTTTCCGATCATTTCATTTCTTCAAATAAGGCTTTTTTAATGCCATTTAAGACATGGCAACACTATTTTACGAACCAAATACCATTTGAAGAACAAAAAGAAGCTTACGAAGCCCTATTGATCCCCGAATCTAAATTAATCATACGCGATATTTATTCAAAATCAGCCAAAATAGATTTCAAGAAAAAACACAATCCGCTTTTGTTTGTATCAGGTTCAGAAGATGTTTTTGTTCCTGCTTCTTTAAATAATTTAAACTTCAAGAAATATAAAAATATTCATTCCATCACTTGTTACAAAGAACATCCGGATTTCAATCATTTGAGTATAAATCAAGAAAATTGGCAGACTATTGCTGCCTTCATCGCCAATTGGCTAAAGAAAATTTCTTAACTTCTAGCTTTTTAAACACATAGAAACATAGTTGCAATAAGCTTAAAAAAGGCGTTCCACTCATTCAAAACCACATAGTAAATTATAAGAAAGAAATATTCTCTCTTTGCTGCCTTTTCTTAAATAATTCCTTTCTTAATTTCCAGTTTTTTAATCTTAGAATTTAAAGTCGACGGATGAATGTCTAAAATTTCGGCAGCTCCTCCCGCTCCAGAAATTTTTCCGTTGCATTTTTTAAGAATATAAAGAATATAATCTCGCTCATTTTCTAATATGGTTTTTATTGAAAATGATTCTTGTGCTGGCTCAGGATGCATTTTGGAAGACATTGAAAGCTCGATTTCTTTAATTGTATTTCCTTCTGTCAGTAGAATAGTGCGCTGCATCACATGCTCAAGTTCTCTAATATTTCCTGGCCAATTGTAATTCATAATCTGCTGTAAAGCAAAATCAGAAAGAATTGGTGCTTTTCTGCCCATTTTCTCGCTATAAACGGCTATAAAATGATTCGCTAAATCTGGAATGTCTTCTTTTCTCTTTTTTAACGGTGGAACCATAATCGGAAAAACATGCAGACGATAGTACAAATCCATTCTAAATCGTCCCGCAGCCACTTCTTCTTCTAGATTTTTATTGGTTGCAGCAATAATTCTGACATCAATTTTCATTGGCGAAGTGCCGCCTACACGCTCAATTTCCCTTTCTTGCAAAACGCGAAGCAGTTTTACCTGCAACTCTAGAGACATCTCTCCTATTTCGTCCAAGAAAATTGTTCCGCCATCAGCCAGTTCAAATTTACCGATTCGTCTGTCCAACGCGCCTGTAAAAGCGCCTTTTTCATGTCCGAAAAGCAATGATTCAGCAAGATTTTCTGGAATCGCTCCGCAATTAATGATAACTAAAGGTTTGTCTTTTCGCGGCGATAAAGCATGAATGCTTTGTGCAATTTTTTCTTTTCCTGTACCGCTTTCGCCTAAAACCAAAACCGAAGTATCGGAAGGCGAAACTTTTCGGATATAATTAAAAACTGTATTCATTTGCGAACTATTGCCAATAATTCCTTCGAATCCTTCTTTCGTATTTACGGGTTTTACGTTTTTGATTTCAGCTTTTTTAGAAGGAATATTTAAATCTTCTTTCGAATAAATTTTAGCTATAAATTGACAAAAAAGCGGTTCGAGTGAACTCAATATTCGCAAATGTTCTTGAGAATAAACACTTAGATTACGGCTATAAAAAGTAAAATGATAGCTCTGGATCGACGCAATCGAAAGTGGAAAAACCAAATAGGATTTTATTCCAAAATTATGTGCAATTAAAGCTTTAATTGGCGCTTCTTGAAGGTTGTTAATCAGCGTTTCTTCGCTATAAACAATTGGTTCTTTATCTACTTTTGACTTTCTATAAGTTTCGTTTATTTCCTTTTCGGATAATACCGCTATTTGCGAAAGTTTCTGTAAATTAATGATTTGATATTGATCTAAATTTCTGCGTACAATTCCGAGATTATCATAATGCGTTGAAGTAACAAAACCGGCTTCTAAATAATCAAAAGGAATAAAAGTCTGAGCCGCTTTCGCGAAAGCCAATAATGCCTCTTCTTTCTTTAGATTTGAATTTATAATCTCAGTAATTGCTGCCTGAAGCTGAAATTGCTGAATTAATTGACTTTCCAAACTATACTGCTGACGATAAAATGCTATTTCAAGAGTAGTCAAAACATCTTGATCTCTAAAAGGTTTTACAATAAATCCATACGGCTGAGTAGTTTTTGCCTGATCTAATATACTTTTACTAGAATTAGCAGAAATAAATATAAAACCAATATATTTTTCTTTTAGAATATAGGCTAATTCAATACCATTTCTACTGCCTTTGAGCATAATATCCAAGAAGACCAAATCTGGTTTTTCGATCTCAATTTGTTCCAAAGCCTGCTCTACCGACCGTGCTATTCCTGTTATTTCATAATTTGCTTTTTCGAGAATTAACTGTAAATCGTGTGCTTCAATAAATTGATCTTCTACAATTAAAATTCGTTTTTTCAAATCTGAAGAAACAGCTTCATATCCGTTATCGGGAGACTTTTTCATAAGTGAGTAAATTTTGCCTTATATTGCACTTAATTTATTGATACAAAAATAGTTAATTATAGCAATTAAAATTAATCGTTTCCAAATTTAGATAAATAAAAATCACAATTAATCGTATTTTTCATATTATTTCCTAAAACATACAAAATTGTTTCTCAATATATTTGTTAATCCAAAACCTATTAAAATTCAATTCTAATAAACCATGAAGCTACTTTACTCATTTTGTCTGCTATTTTTTATTACAATTAATTCTCAGGCACAAAACCATCCTGCAACCGAAAATTATGATTTAAAAAAGAAACGTTTATTAATTCAAACGTGCTCAGCTTATTTATACAACTCAAATCAAGGGGCTATAGATGCCGACAGCTCGGTGGTTTTAACGTGCAAAGCCTATAAACTTCCTGTTTCTTTAGCTTATGACGAAGGTTTTAATGACGGCTCCTATCTAATTGGAAATGATTTAATTAACAAAGGAAATATTGACGCCGCAAAAAAGCTCTATTTAAAGTCAAAAGATGCAGATAAAATAAAACTGGCGCTACAATTGGGGATCTTTTATTTGTTTCAACCTTTCACAAAACCAGACGATTTAAAGAATGCTAATCTTTATATCACTGATGCAGTAAAAATTAGCAATCAATTAAAAATTCAAAAATGGCAACACGAGAGTTTAATGCTTCTCGGAAAGTTTTATTTTCAAATAAATAATTATCCTGAAAGCAAAAAATGCTTTTTGCAAGTGGTAAACGAATGCCGAAAACAAAATGACAAAGCGGCTCTTGCCAATGCATTGCTCAATCAGGCAACCTATCAGTACGATCTAGATCCTGAAAAAGAAAAAATCTTAAAAGAAGCCGAAGCGCTATATAAATCTTTAGGTTTTGAAGAAAAAGTAATTGAAACAAAATCAAAACTGTGCACAATTTATTTCTGGCACGGAAAAATAAACGATGCTAAGAAAATACTTTATCAAAATATTGCTACGATGCGCAAAATTGGTTTTAGACAACAGCAATTTAGCGAAACGACGATTTCTTATATTCATGGGGTGCAATACAATATTAAAGATGCTTTTTATTATGCTTTAAAAAGCGTGCAAACCATGGAGACAACGAAAGACTTTACTTTTGCTGATATTTTTTATATGCGATTAGGATTGGCTTATCTACAAATGGGACATACGGATGAAGCTATAAAAATGGCGGAAAAAAGTATTCAGTATGGACAAAATATTTATAGCAGCGGCAGCTGGTACAAGAGTTTAATTACTGCTGCGGCATCTTTGTCTTTAAAAGGAAAAAATAAAGAGGCAATTGAATACATGAACTCTATAACAAGCCATTATGCTCCACCAAATGCCATTGACAATATGCTGATGAATTTTGCTTACGCTAATTGCTACTGGCGAATTAAAAATTTTGGCACCGCAGAAAAGTATTTTATTAAAGCCGCAGAAGCTGCAGACGGCATAGATTCTCCGCAAACCTATCGAGATGTATGCAATACATATTCGTCTGCGGCTTTGTTTTATGCCAATCGAAACAACCTTCAGAAAACAAAATTCTATCTGGATAAAATCGATGCCATTTCAAAAAAATACAGTAAGACCTATAATTCAGAAGCCCTTCAGATGTCTTTATACAAATTAGATTCGTTAAATGGTGATTTTAAATCGGCTTTAATTCATCATAAATTGTACAAAAAAATGAGCGATTCTCTGTTAGATTATTCTAAAAACAAACAGATTGAAGAACTTAGAATTCAGTATGAAACAGAAAATAAAGAGCAGAAAATCAAATTATTAGACAAAGAAACGGTTTTACAGCAAACAGCCTTAAAAAAATCAAAATTATTAAACACGCTTTCCATCTGGAGTTTGGTCTTATTGGTTCTTTTTCTTGCTTTATTGTATAATCGATACCGTTTGAAACAGAAAAATAATGCTGAATTAGAACTGAAAGAAAAAGAAATCAACCAAAAAAATATCAATCTTAGACATTTACTGGATGAAAAAGAATGGCTTTTGAAAGAAATTCATCATCGTGTAAAAAACAATCTACAAACCGTGATTAGTCTTCTTAATTCGCAATCGGCTTATTTGGAGAACGATATGGCTTTATCGGCTATTAAAAACAGTCAGCACCGTATTCATTCTATGTCCTTAATTCATCAGAAATTATATAATTCTGAAAACATTGCAACGATCAATATGCCGAATTACATCAAAGAATTGGTTGAATATTTAAGAGAATCTTTTTCGCTTGGACAGCGCGTTCGTTTTGAACTTAAAATTGATCCGCTAGAATTGGACGTTGTTCAGGCCGTTCCGATTGGACTTATTTTAAACGAATCAATCACAAATTCTATAAAATATGCTTTTCCAGATAACAGAACAGGAATGATTTATGTCACGCTCCAAGCCACAACCGAAGACAAATACTTATTGACAATTGCCGATAACGGAGTCGGTTTTGATGCGAATATCAGCAGTAAAAAAATCAATTCGTTCGGATTAAGTTTGATAAGAGGCCTTAGCGACGACTTAGACGCAGCTTTTTCTATGGAAAATAACAACGGAACAATTCTTAAAATTGAGTTTTCTAAAGAATTTCCAATCAATGAAAAAAGACGATAATTTGAAGAACATAAACTAATTTCTTTTATAGCGAAATCTCACTAATCTAAAAAGGTTTAGCGAAATATAGTGCTTTTAAATCCACCAAAAAGCGCTAAAAGCCTACTATTTAAAGGCCTTTTTGTCATGGCATATAAATTGGTTTTGTAGGGAAGTTAACCCTTAAAACCAATTTGCTATGAAAAAATTAATAGTATCAATACTTATTTTATTGCTAAATTTTAGCAACGCAAAAGCCTGCGACAAATGCGGCTCTTACAATAATGCCGATTTCAAAATAAAATCGGCTACAATAACCCATAAAGCCGATTTAGGTCTTACAGTTTGGGATATTAAAGTCGAAGGAACTGCAGGAAAAACAATGCCTAAACCAGTTGGACAACTGAATGGCGCTCCAGTTTTAGCCTATGTTTTTCCGACTACTTTAAAATCTTCTGATATTGGTTTCGGTCAAGCCGAAGGAATAGTGGCACTTGCCCTTACTTCTCACCCTGATTTTGAAGACACTCCTCTTTGGGACGAAAATTTAGACGGAAATTATCTAAATGATGGCTTAGTCTGGCACGCGCACTGGGTTTTGTTAGTTGAAGACAAACGTGTTGCAGGCGGACTTTCAGTTAAAGAATTTACCAAAGGAGATCCAAAGGTTGTTCTGCCTCCAACAAATCCAGGAATGGCAATGTATATGGATAGTCCAGGTTTTAATATCGTGGCTAAAGGAAATTCTATAAAAGTAATTGTACCTGATTTTAGAATCAACAACAAAACCAATTTCAAATTTGATGCTGTAAGCTGTTACATGGAAGTTAGAACAGGCGCTGGCGGTTCTCATGATTCTGAAGGTTCAAAGCCAATGCTTGGGGTATACAAAGTTTACACTGTTGCCAGCGGAAATCTTTCATTGCCTTATTCTGTAAAATAAAAAGTAATCCAATATTTAAACATTATGAAAAAATCAATCTTCCTAAAAATGATTTTTATCCCTTATATAATCCTAACCAATTTGCCAGCCAATGCCCAAGGCGATTACGCTACAGATCCGCATTTAACTCCGGCTGTAAAAGCATTTTTAAAACCGCTAAATTCTGGAGGCGCGCCATTGGAATCGCTTCCTGTTGCAGATGCGCGAAATGTTTTGGTTGGTGCACAAAATGCTTTTAAAGTTGATTTGTCTGGAATTGAAGAATCTGAAAAAGAAATTACTGCTGATGGTTACAAAATCAAACTGAATATTGTTCGTCCCGCTGGAGCGAAAGGAAAACTGCCTGTTTTTATGTTTATCCATGGCGGCGGTTGGGTTTTAGGCGATTATCCTACCCACAAAAGAATGGTTCGAGATTTGAGCGTATTGACAGGTTATGTTGGCGTTTTTGTTAATTATTCTCTTTCTCCAGAACACAAATATCCGCAGCCTGTAAATGAGGTTTATGCAGCCGCAAAATGGATTGCTGCACATGGAAACGAAATCAATGTTGACGGAAGCAAACTCGGAATTGTTGGCAACAGTGCCGGCGGAAATTTGGCTACAGCGAGCGCTTTAATGGCAAAAGAAAAAGGAACTCCGTTGTATAAAGTGCAAATTCTTTTCTGGCCCGTAACCGATGCCAATTTTGAAACTGAATCGTACAAACTATATGGAAAACAGCGCTTTCTGACTGATTCTTTAATGAAATGGATGTGGGATCAATATGTAGATCCTTCCAAAAGAAAAGAAATTTACGCTTCGCCATTGCAAGCCAGTTTATCTCAGTTGAAAGGTCTACCTCCTACTTTGATTCAAGTTGCTGAAAATGATATTTTAAGAGATGAAGGAGAAGCTTACGGACGCAAATTAAGTGATGCAGGAGTTGTAGTTACAACAGTTCGATACAATGACGTAATTCATGATTTCGGTTTATTGAATGGTTTGGCTGAAATTCCGCAAACTAAAGTACTTTTTATTCAAGCTGCAGCAGAACTCAAAAAATACTTGAAGTAAGAATTAATCATTCAACATAACAAACATAACAACTTGTTATTAAATATTTTACATAAAATAATTTTGTAAATTTAATTTCCAAAACATAAACAAAATAGTTATGCTTGTACAAGAAAAAACTGGATTGATTGTAATTGATGTTCAAGGAAAATTGGCTCGAATTGTACACAACAGCGAAAAGTTGGTAGCTAATTTGGAAAAACTTATCCGAGGTTGTCAATTACTTTCAATGCCAATAATTTGGGCAGAACAAAACCCGAAAGGACTTGGCGCAACAATTCCTGAATTAGAAAAGCTATTGCAGAATCAGAAACCAATTGAGAAGTTTTCTTTCAATGCTTTAGATAACGAAGATTTTAAAAAAGCAATTATTAATTCTGGAAAGAAACAGTGGCTAATTTGTGGTATAGAAGCTCATATCTGTGTTTATCAAACTGCAATAGGGCTATTGTCAAAAAACTTCGAAGTCGAAATTGTAGCTGATTGTGTTTCTTCCAGATCAGAACAAAGTATTGCAATTGCTTTGCAAAAACTGCAAGACAAAGGAGCTTCATTAACCAATATTGAAATGTGCCTTTATGAACTTGTGAAAGACTCGAGAAGCGAAATTTTCAAAGAAATTCTAACATTAATCAAATAAAAGAATCATGTCAAAATCAAAAACTATTGTGCTTATTCATGGAAATTTTGTGAACGACAAAACTTGGACAGAATGGAAAAAGTACTATGAACAAAAAGGATATACGGTTTACACTCCAACAAATCCTGGCCACGAGGGAGTTCCTGCCGAATTGAGAGCAAGAGTTCATCCTGATCTTATCAAAACTGGATTTATAGACATCGTTAATAACATCAGTAAATTAATAGACACTTTACCAGAAAAACCTTTGGTAATAGGACATTCTATGGCTGGAATGGCAACTTTAAAATTAGTCGAATTAGGTAAGGCGGCGGCTGGGGTAAGCATTGACGGAGCACCTCCAAAAAATGTGTTTCCTCCGTTTCAAACTTTAAAAACGGTAATTCCTGCTTTTGGCTTTTTCTCAACAGCTAAATATTTTATGGGAAGCCGACAATGGTACGATTATGCCTTTTTTAATACCATACCAGAATCGCAAAGAAGCATCGCTTTTGATAAATTCGCAGTGCCAGAAAGTTATAAAGTCAGCAGAGAGCTGGTTTTAAATTCGTTTTCTAATATCAATTTCAAAAAATCGCACGAGCCTATTTTGTTTATTGGCGGCGGAAGCGATCACATCTTCCCTCCTAACTTAACGCAAACAATTGCCAGCAGATATAAAGAAAATGCAGGTCGTGTTGATCTAAAAATTTTTGATGGTAAAAGTCATTTTATCTGTGGAGAACCCGGCTGGGAAAGCGTTGCCGATTATATTTTAAATTGGTTTGAAAAACTATAAAAAACATTCAGTAGGAATGTTTTCGTCGCTAGAAATTAAATCGGAATTCAGATTATGTGTTTTGTAGGAATGTTTGATTTATTGGCAAATATTATTTCCAAAAAATCAGGTGTCCCTACGAGACACTATTCAATCCCATACCATTTTTTTTACCGACGAAACATTCCTACGGAATGATTTTTTTATATTCCGTTAGGAATATATCTCGTCGGTAGAAATTAAATTAGAATTCAGATTATACGTTCCGTAGGAACGTTTGATTGCTCATTTTTAATTTGTTCAATTCCATTTCTATAGCTTGTTACAACAAAATCTGGAAAACGTTTTCTAAATTTTGAATCATCAAAAACATTCGCGTGTTCATATCTTGGAAGCAATTCCTGCAATTCTTTTGCTTGTTTGTTAAAAAGCGATCCTATTGCGAACATAAACCTTGGGATAATCTTATATTTCAATTCTCTTCCATATATTTTAGAAGATAAGGCTATGAATTCTTTATAGTTAAGATGGCTTTCATCAACTGGCAAATGCCACGTTTGCCCAAAAGCGTCTGGCGTATTTCCAATTAATGCTGTGGCGCGACTTGCATCAGGTGTCCAAATCAGGCTTCGTTTTTTGGTATTGCTCAAAGGCACTTTTAGTTTTTTATTTTCTTTAATGGCATTAAAAATTAAAGTATTCGTAATGCTCTTTGTTTTGGCTGGACCGTAAAATTCGGGTGCACGACATATTACCGCTTCCAATTGTCCCGATCTTATTTCGTTTAAAACCATTTCTGTCATTTCTTTCCTGATTTCCCCTTTCCTACCCACAGGTGTAAAAGCAGTTTCTTCTGTAAGCACTCTGCTGTCTTGCGGATACATATAGGTATTATCAAAAAACACTAATTTCGTTTTGTTGATTTTACAGGCTTCAATAACATTTCTTGTTATCAGCAGAAATTGTTTTTCCCACAAATCTGTATCCATAGGAAGTCCTAATGTAAAATATGCTATTTCACTGCCTTTCACGGCTTCAATTGCTTTTTCTCGATTGGTTAAATCTGCCGAAAAAATGGTATCTGTATCATTTACTTTTTGTGCTCTGCGGCTTACAATTCGTATATCTGAAGTATAATTTCTTTTCAATTCTCTTGCCAATTCTTCTCCAATCTGTCCGTTGGCTCCTAATATAGTCTGCATATTACTTCGCTTTACCTGTTATCTCTGAATGTTTGTCTCTAATTTATGGAAAATTGTTACGACATCGCTCCAAACTTTAACTCATTTATATTGTATTTTATTGCTAATTTATAATTCCTTAACAATCTATTATTTTCCATCTAAATTAAAAACAACTTTTATATTTGAAAACAACGCAAAAAGCCCCGTATCACAATTGATACAGGGCTTTTTTTGATGAAATTTATTTTATTAAAATTCAGATTTATTTAGCATCAAACCATAATTTGGTTGTCAATAAATCTTTTCCTTGATCTGCTACAGCGGCTTGATAACTAGCTCCGTTAAGAGATTGTTCTGTACCAGGATAGAAAAGACGCGAAGGTATTTTTCCGTCCAAAACAGTTGAAGGACCAGCTGTTAGAACAGGATAATCCAATCTTCTCCACTCTGTAAAAGCATCAAGACCTTGTCCGAAGAAAGCAATCCATTTTTGCGTACCAATTGATTTAGCATAATTTGATGCATCATATTTCACACTTGCTTGATCTAAATAAGTTGAAATCGTTGTCGCATTCGTAATTCCAAACTGATTTAAAGATGCTGTAATAGCATTTTTATAATATTGTTCTGCGTCTCCAGAAATATAGCCGCGAGCTGCTGCTTCTGCAAGATTAAATAATGTTTCTGAGTAAGAAGCAATTACCGCAGGAGAAGCCGACGTTAAGAAATAAGTTCCCGGTTTTGATGTTTTTGCAAAACCTTGGCTATTTGCATCACTGTTTGATAATCCGTTTGCACCTCCAACATATTTCCCTACACTTGCATCTGAAGGCAATTGTGCAAAAACAGGTAAACGAGGATCTGACAATGCAGATAATTGGTCCACCATAGTTTTTGAAATACGGAAATCATCTCTGGTTTCAAACCAAGCCGAAGCAGGGTTTTGCTGTGGCGAACTGGTGTAAGTAAACTTAAATGTTTCGCTTTCATTGCTAATTACTCCTGCAGCATCAGTTGTTGCGTCAATCGCTGCTTGTTTTGCTAATGTAGGTTCTTTATCAGAAATTCTTAAAGCAATACGTAAACGAAGTGAATTCACAAATTTTTTCCATTTCAATATATCGCCTTTATAAACCAAATCTCCTGTAACAGAACCGCTTGACGGATTTAACAAAGATTGCGCTTGTTTTAAATCTTCAAGCAAACCAGTATACACTTCCTTCTGCGTATTGTATGCAGGGGTTACATTTTGACCGGCTTCTTTGTACGGAATGCTTCCGTAAGCATCTGTCAACAACAAAAATGTCCATGAACGCAACGTTAATGCGATGCCTTTATAATTAGGGTTTGCCTGAGCATCTGGAAATTTTATAATCGTATTCAAATCTGTAATTAGAGTTGCGTATCCTTTGTCCCACAATGTTGTGAAAGAAGCATTCGAAACATCGTAACGATCTGGTTCTGTATATTGAATTTTAGCCCAATGCTGTACAAACAGCAAAGTTGAGTTAAAGTTATTTGCATCACCCCAGTACAAATCTGCACCTTGTTTTAAGGTACCAGTTAAAAGATATGGCGCTAGCGGAGTTTCAGTTGCATTTGGATTTTTATTAA
Source organism: Flavobacterium sp. B167r (assembly GCF_056824315.1). Taxonomy (NCBI): domain Bacteria; kingdom Pseudomonadati; phylum Bacteroidota; class Flavobacteriia; order Flavobacteriales; family Flavobacteriaceae; genus Flavobacterium; species Flavobacterium sp. B167r. The sequence continues at coordinate 3,474,186 of NZ_CP124859.1, read as the reverse complement.
TATCATCCAAAGTATCACTGCAAGAGCTCAGTGCCAATGCAAACAGTAATGTATATGATAGTTTTTTTAGCATGATTCTGAGTTTTTAAAATTTAACATTAAGATTTAAACTGAAATTTCTAGTTGTTGGTAAAGCTAAACTTTCCAATCCTTGTGCATTTCCAGTATTGAAAGCCGTTTCAGGATCAATATTTGGAGCATCTTTGTAAATAAAGAATAAGTTACGTCCAACAGCAGTAACGCTTGCTCCTTCTAATCCTAGTTTTTTAACTAGCTTTTTATTGAAATTATAGCTAAGCTTAATCTCTCTCATTTTTACGAAAGTTGAACTGTAGATATACGCTTCGCTAATGTTATATGATGCTTTGTAATATTCCTGTGCGCTAATCACTTTATTATTAGTTGTCCCGTCTGCAAGTACACCTCCGAAAATCATTCCGTCATCATAAACTGTTACACCGCTTGGAGCAGCTCCACCAGTTACCAAAGTTTTCGGATTAGCTGTATTATCTCCTGGATAATAATAACTTAAACCTCCATTTTCAGCACCACGTCCTGGAAGCGTCTGCGCTAAAACTCCTGTATAGTTTCCTGTTCTGTTTGTTCCAGAGAAAAGTTCACCGCCAACGCTCGCGTCAACAAGGAAAGAAAGCTCTAGATTTTTGTAAGTCAACGTATTCGTAAGACCAGCTAAATAATCTGGAGTATAATGTCCTAAAACTTTCTTTGTCGGATCTGCTTTTGGAAGACCATTTGCTCCTACCACAATATTTCCGCTTGCATCACGCTCGTAAGCTGTTCCGTAAAGTGCTCCGTAAGCTTGTCCTACAGATGCCAATACATCTACACCTCCAGAAGAACCAATTGTATAGTTTTTAATATCTCCTGCGTAATCTAAAATTTCTACTTTACTTTTATTTTTAGAATAGTTCACAGCCACATTCCATTTGAAGTTTTCTGTTTGAACCGGATTCCCATCTAACTGTACCTCAATACCTTGGTTATTAATTTTACCTGCATTAATTAACTGCGAAGTATAACCGCTTGACGCTGTAGTTTTTATTTCTAAAATCTGATCGAAACTGTTTGTGTTATAATATGCAACATCAAAATGTAGTCTGTTTTTCCAGAACGAAGCTTCAAGACCTACTTCAGTAGAACGAGTTGTTTCTGGTTTCAAATTTTCATTCAATTTTCTCAAAGATGAAGTTTGAATTGGATTTCCGTCAAATGCGGTTTGGAAATTGTAAACTGTAGACAATTGGTACGGATCTGCATCGTTACCTACTTCAGACCAACCTCCGCGAACTTTTAAGAAATCAAGCGTGTTGCTCTTAATATTCAATGCATCTGTTAAAACTACACTACCATTAATAGATGGGTAGAAATAAGAACGGTTGCTGCTCGGTAATGTTGAAGACCAGTCATTACGTGCCGTGACGTTTAAGAAAGCATAATTTCTAAAACCAAATTGAGCAGAAGCGTAAGCACTATAAACTCTTAATCTTGATAATGAATTTGATGATGTTAATGGATCTCTAGAATTCGTTAAAGTATACAAATCTGGAACCGCTAAACGTGGCGCTTTCTGATAGTTATTTGCATCGCTATGGTTACGAATATTAAATCCTGCAAGTGCGTCTACAGTAAAATCATCATTAAGCTGTTTTGTATATTGAAATATACCTTCAGTATTTTGCTCATTTACAGTGTAAGCATCTTCAGCATACGATCCGAAAGGAGTTCCGTTTGTACCGTACTTAATAGTATATTTTCTTCTATCGTTATAATAATCAACTCCTGTACGAAATCTGAAATTTAATCCTTCTGCAAGCTTCGCATCCAAATGGATATCTCCAATTATACGGTTACGCTGCTGGCTTGTTGTATTGTAATATGCATTCCAATACGGGTTGCTATAATAGCTGTTGTTCCAGTTGGTATTCCAATCTTTATCCAATTCATTGATGTCAACCTGACGCCCAAACCAAAGAAATTGCAACATTACACCTGCAGCACGACCTCCATTTGGCCCACCTGGCAATTGTGGAGCATTTGTAACAATATAATTGGCATTAACACCTACTTTAACATTTTCAGAAATCTGATAATTTGTGTTAAAAGAAACGTTTGTTTTGTTTATTTCACTATTAGGCACAGTTCCAAGCTGTTTTTGATTGTTTACACCTAAACGGAAATCTGATTTTTCGTTAGCTTTTGCAATAGAAACACTATTATCATAAGTAAGTCCTGTATTGAAAAAATCTTTCACATTATTTGGATGCGCTACAAAAGGAACAGCTTCGCCTTTAGAATAAAATTGCGGAATAAGACGCCCATCCATTCTTGGTCCCCAGCTTTCGTCAACACCATCATTAACTCCTCCTCCTTTACCATCTACGTAGCTAAATCTTCCGTTAGAACCTTGCCCAAAAGTATTTTGAAAAGAAGGTAAAGTTGCTACTTGAGAAACTGTTATACCTGTATTAAAGGTAACACCATATCCTCCTTTTTGTCCTTTACCAGATTTTGTAGTAATAAGCACAACACCATGAGCAGCACGCGATCCGTAAAGAGCGGCAGCATTTGGTCCTTTCAAAACAGTCAAAGTTTCAATATCCTGCGGATTCAAATCGGCAATTGCATTTCTGAAATCGCGAGTAGCTCCACCAAAATTCAATTGTGAGTTATCTACAGGAACTCCGTCTACCACAAAAAGCGGTTGGTTGTTTCCTGCAATAGAAGTTTCTCCACGAATAATAATACGAGAAGATCCCATATCTCCTTGCGAATTTGTAATACGCACACCAGCTACTTTACCAGAAAGAGCATTCAAGAAGTTGGTTTCTTTTGTCGTTGCCAACTCTTTTCCTTTTACTGCTTGAGTAGTATATCCTAAAGATTTCTTTTCTTTTGTAATTCCAAGTGCCGTAACCACTACTTCAGATAATGCATTCTGTTCTTCCGCAAGAGCGATAGTAATCGCGTTTTTGTCTACTACAACTTCTTGTTTTTTATATCCTAAATAGCTAACTAAAAGTACATATGGAAATTTTTGTCCTGTTTGGAAATAAAATTTTCCATCTGTATCTGTTATCACACCATGTGTAGTTCCTTGAATCGTAACCGAAGCTCCGATAATTGGCTCTTTTGTAACTGCGTCGACTACTGTTCCTTCCAGTTTAGACTGGATTAGTGGCTTTGTCTCTTGAGCTTTAACCCCTATGGTAATCAACAAAATACATAGCCAAGCATATCTTTTTAATTTTTTTTTCATTACTTTGTTTTAGTTTAATAATAAGGCTCGCCAAAATAGCTTTATGCAATTCGCGCTTTCCTTTTAGAGATGACAATTTATTTTAAGCTTCTACCATTTCTGCTGCAACAGAAATGGTTTTTTCTTTTTATCTGCAACACATTCGTTTTTTCATTTTTACTTTTTTTAGATTACTATTATTTTAAATTGGCCTATAAAAATTTTAACCCTGTTATTAGGATTGTGTTTCTTAAATTTTTTAATGAATTAAAAAGAGGAATTTTAACCGTAGTAACGCATTAGGTCTAAACTGCCAAATGGTTTTGCTTTTTTTGAATGAAATGTATGGTTCTAATCTCTGTGCTTTTAACTTACTTTTAAACTCTACTAATTTGATAGAACAAAAATATGTTAAAAATATTAGTTCCCAAATTTTAATTAAACTTTTTGCAAAAAAAATGTTAAACACCTTAAACAAGACACCTCAAGTAAATAATAATTAAATAGTTATACAAAAACGAGGTTTTTACGATTTTATAAGAATTATTTTAAAATATTAAATTTAAAATTCGATTTAAATCTTTTTAAATCTTTTTAAATTCTTTTCTTGGAAAGTTTAGCGCAAAAAAAAAACTCCAAGATCGTAAGACCTTGGAGTTTCTATTTTTATTTCTAAATTATTTACATATCATTAAATTCGTGTAAAGATTTCAATGTGTTTTCATAGAATAAAATTGCAGCGATAAGATTTCCTTTATCAGAATACGGCATCATTTTTCTCTGAAAATCAACTGTAGTATCTAAGAAAGTTGTTGTACCTTCTGCTTGTACATCTAAGAACTTTTTGTTTTCACTAGTATCAGGAATACCTAAGTCTGCCATTGTAACACCTGGTTTAGTAACCAAAGCAATGTAAGGAAGTGTTTTTACAAGAACTTTAATACGTTCAATGTATAATTCTAAAAGTTCTCCTTTTTGCATACCACTCAATTCTTTTTGATCATGGTATTTACGAATTAAAGCTGTTGTACTAATAATACTTCTTGGTGCATTTTTTGCCTGCGCAGAAACAGCAGCAGTTGTCAAGAAGAAAAGGACGCATAATAAAATAATCTTACTCTTCATTTTCTTAATAGATTTGGTTTTTGAATAAAAACAAAAATATACAAATTAACTTAAAAACCAACTTTTATAATTCCTTTTTCCCAAAATTATAATAATATCTTAATCTCAAGAAGTAAAATAGTACATTAGAACTATCAGAAATTAAGAATTTTCGGCACTTAAACCCTTATTTTGTTTAAGATTTAATAATTCTGAAACGTCCCGGATACTTTATCCAAATACTTTTTTTATTGCCGTAGTAATCCATAAAATCTTCACATACAAAAACTGCATGCGCTTTTGACCAAGCTACAACACCGCAATATTCGCTTCCAGATTGTCTCTTTAATTTTTGAATTTGCTTGCCTAATTTGAATCCTAGATATTTATAGATGGTTGGTGTATAAACTGTACCTTCTTCTAATTCTTCCAATGCCTTATCAAAAGTTGGTTCTTTATCAATAATCTGCATGTACTTGGCCATTACAGCATAAGTCAGAACAGCATAATCTCTTATTTTTTCGCTGTCGCAATTATCTTTAATATAAACAAACCCCGCTGATTTTCTAGCTTTATTAACTTCGCTGCTATCCAGATTAAAGGTTGCATCGTTTTTTAATGTAATCTTATAAGAATCGTTGTTTAATTTTTCGCTTTCGAAAAGATTATCTAATCCGTAAACGTTTAAAGAGGCTTTTATAAATGCTATCGATGAACAATTTGTACGTTCACCTTGCTTAAAACTTTCGAATATCTTGTCAGAACTCAACTGTGAGTATGAATTGCAGACAAACATTAAAAGTAAAAAAATTGAAGTAACCGATTTCATGCCTTGTATTATATATTATTGCTCAATTATTATTGAGGAACTGTATTAGATTTTTACAAATCTATAAAAATCCAATCATATTTTTCACTTCTTCTGTTTTATCTCATAAAAAAAGTGCTTGTGAGGAGCAAAAGCAAATAAAAACGCCTCAAATTGACTTGAGGCGTTTTCGTATTATTTCTTTTCTTCATTATTCAATTTATCATCAAGTTCAGGTTTTTCGCCTTTGAACTTTTTCGTATCAACATCATAATTTTCATCATTTGTCAAAACTTCATCATGTTCTTTATATTGATGTTTTCTAGTATCTGTTCGATGATCTGCCCCGCCCTGTTTAGGATTCGAGTTTTTCTGGGTTTGATTGTTCTTTTCCATAATTCCTAGTTTTTAATGATTCTTAAAATTAGGTCAAATACAATGGTCTTACTTATATAATCATTTTTAAAAATTATAAAATAAAACTGCTTCAATTTTATCTCAACCCATTTGTTGTATTTCGAAAATTCGTTAAATATCGCCGTTTTCTAATTTTATATTTTGTTGAAACATCAAGAAACAGTACCAAAACTTTAATGGCATATTATTAGTTTATAATGATTTAAATCAAAATTTAAAAATCATGAGCTTATATCAACTTCAAAAAACTGCCATCGTTATTATTGATCCTTTTAATGATTTTCTTTCTGAAGGAGGAAAATTATATCCTGTAACTAAAGAAACTGTTGAAGGAAACAAAGTCGTTACCAATCTCAAAAAGCTATTAACTGCTGCAAGAGAAAAGAAAATTCAGATTATATATGCACCACACCGTCATACTCAAGTAGGAGATTATCTGAATTGGAAATTTATGGCGCCTTCGCATCAAGGAACTAAGGATTTTACGGCTTTTGAAAAAGGTTCTTGGGGAGCCGAATTTCATCCTGACCTTATTATGCAGGAAGGCGATCTTATTGCTCAAAATCATTGGACAGCAAGCGGGTTTGCCAATACCGATTTGGATTTTCTTTTGCGCCAGCATGACATTGATCAGATTGTTATTGCGGGCATGAGAGCCAATACTTGCATTGATACTACTGCTCGATATGGTGTCGAACTGGGATATCATGTGACCTTAATTAAAGATGGAATTGGGGCTTTTAATTGGGAAGAAATAAAAGCAACTGTCGAAACTAATTTCCCGAATTATGGGCATGTTCTTTCGACTACAGAAGAATTCATAAATAATATAAATTCGTAAAATATATTTTATCGTAGGACTAATTGATTATAACCTATTGATTTTAAAGGCCTAAAAAATTTAAGTAACAATATGGTTCTGCTTTGAAAATCAGTAGTTTAAATGCCGTAGTTGCTGTAACTTTGTAATGGATACAAAAGGACGCTATAAATTATGTGGATTATATGTGAGGAATGCCAGGGACAAGGCAAAAAAAACCGTGGACTCAGCAAGAAGGCACAGCGCCGCTATCAAAACGAATTGGCTGCTTATGAGAGATCAGGAATTTTAGGAAGTGTGCCAGTTCGTCCTAAAGCTCATTTGCATTCCTGCCTGAATTGCTCTGGATCAGGATTAATTCAATCTGAAAATTATTTAGATCCCGATTCATCAAAACCTCATGTTGCCATTATTGGTGCTGGAATTGGCGGTGTTGCTTTGGCTGTTGCCTGCTTGCATCGCGGAATACCTTTTTCAATTTACGAAAGAGATACTCATTTTGACGCCAGATCTCAAGGCTACGGACTTACTCTTCAACAAGCCAGCAAGGCAATCAAAGGTTTAGGAATTACTACTCTAAATGGCGTAATTTCAACAAAACATATTGTTCATAATACAGAAGGTAAAATATTAGGCGAATGGGGAACTAGAAAATGGATAGAAAATGAAATTCAACCTTCTACAAAACGCACTAATATGCATATTGCGCGACAATCGCTGCGTAAAGCTCTTCTGGAACAACTGGGAGGAAATAATACTGTACAGTGGGGACATCAATTATTAGATTTTCAAGAATCTGAAGATGGTGTAACACTAAATTTTCAAACAAACGGAGAAATAAAAACCGTAAATGCCGATCTTGTGGTTGGCGCAGACGGCATTCGAAGTGTTGTGAGAAAAATTATAATTGGAGAAGATACAACTCCGCTTCGTTATTTGGATTGCATTGTAATATTAGGAATTTGCCCTTTAAGCGCTCTTGAAGGAGTTACGAGTCCGTTATTGGATTCTGCAACGGTTTTTCAGACTGCAAATGGCAATGAGCGAATTTACATTATGCCTTATACAGCAGATTCTGTAATGTGGCAGTTAAGTTTTCCGATGTCAGAAGAAGAGTCCAAAGAATTAAGTGCAAAAGGACAAAAAGCACTTAAAAAAGAGGCTTGCAGAAGAACACAATGGCACGCTCCTATTCCGCAGATTGTAGAAGCTACACAAGAAAATTTAATTTCGGGATATCCTGTTTACGATCGCGAATTGCTTCATTCAGAATTATTAGAAAAGAATCAAAACAGTACTTTAATTGGCGATGCTGCACACCCAATGAGTCCTTTTAAAGGTCAAGGTGCAAACCAAGCTTTATTGGACGCTTTAAAATTAGCCAGAAAAATATATAAAAGTTGCAATGCAAAATCAAAATGGAGAGAAATCGGATTAAGAAAAACTGCATTAAACGATTTTGAATCTGAAATGCTGGAGCGAAGTGCCACTAAAGTAAAAGATTCTGCAGATGCCGCACAGTTTTTACATTCTGAGATTATTCTTCGCGAAGGCGATGAACCAAGAGGAAGGTCAATAAAAAACGAAAAGAATTAAAATGAAGGCTAAAAAAATAATTTTCATATAAAAATCTAGCTTTCAAACACATACATGTGAATTAAATAACAAACCAATATTATTGTATAACAATTTGAAAAATGGTGTGAGTATTTTTGTAATCATAATTCAAATCAACTGCGCCATGAAAAATCTACAAATAAATTTTAATCAGAAAAACGAGAATCGTACAGACCGTACTATAGTTTTTAACGGTGATAATAATGAATTAATATTTCGTAAAACTTACGTAGGAGATTGGGGAGATTGGGACGAAAAACCAGATGATATTTTAAAAGATCAGCATATTTATCTGGATCAAAATACAAGTTTTTCAAATACAATTTAAAACACTTACAACTTTATATTTTAAGCAATACAATCAGTGTTCTATCAAATTATGCTAGAACACTGATTGTATTGCTTAAATTTTCTTTGTTTATAAAGTCCAAAATAAATTCTTTTACTTCTTTGTTTGCTTCTGTTGTAGTAGCAAACGAATTAATATAGAATTCGTCATCCTTGTCGCTAATATGGATAATTTCTGTGTAGCCTTTTGTAATTAAACTACCTTTTAGCTTAATAATATTTACCTCTTGTCTTCCATCAAGTTCTTTGCGAACCTGTAATTTTATAGCTCTTTCCATATTCACAAATTTTTAAATAATTAACTATCATTCAGTTATAAATTTAAAACATTTAATCTATCGAAATCAGATTTTAACACAGTTCGCAACGTATTATTTATCAACACATTATAAACATTTTTTCTTTTTTTCAAAAGAAATAAAAAACATGAGTAAAATCAAGCCTTTACAGATTAATTTCCAGTAAACTCTTTGTCGCTCAACGTGTTCATGAACGCAAGAAGATTCTCCTTTTCTTGTTCTGTAAGCGGAATTCTATTCCCATTACTTTTTAAAATAGGATCTAAATTTTCTGAATTTAAAACACCGCTATCTAAATAATCTAAAACCGATTTCAGGGTTGCAAACTGTCCAAAACTTCCATAAGGTGCCGTGTATTCTACATTCCGTAAAGATGGAACTCTGAAACTCATAAAATCAGCAGGAATTCCAGTAACTCTTCCTCGTCCTGCTTCATTAGAATCGGTGTTTAAAGGAAAGCCCATATTTCTGAAACTCTGATCTGTAAACAATTCTGTACTATGACAGCTAGCACATTTCTGTTGAAAGGTTGCATAACCCGCCGCTTCACTTTCGGTAAACGACTGACCTTCTTTTCGTTTCACTTTATCATATTTACTATTCGCAGAAATTAAAGTATATTCAAACTGAACAATGCTTTTGTAAATTCTATCTGCTGTAATTTCTTGATCTCCAAATGCTTTTTTAAATAAATCTTTATAAAAAGCATCCTCTTTTATTTTTTCAATAACTTCCAAAATTGAAGAATCCATTTCTTCATGAGTAATAATCGGAACCAAAGGCTGAGTTTCTAACTGCAGTCGGCTTCCATCCCAATTAAAGAACTTCAAAAACATTAAATTCTGAAGTGGAGGCGCATTTCTAAGTCCAACTCTTCCTTCAATTCCAATAGCCCGCGCATTATGATCTGCAAATGCATTCGCTTGAATATGACAACTCGCACATGAAATCGTATTGTCTTTACTGAATCTTTTGTCAGCAAAAAGCTTTTCTCCTAATTCAGCGCCATATTTTGTGGGTTTATTTAAACTCACATAAGAGTTCAATTCTGGAAAATCGACAGGAATATTTAATGAAAGTTCTGGATTATCAAAATAAGTTTCATCAGCTTCACTGCTGCAAGAAACCAAAAGCAAGGTTAATAATAGGAAACTAAATATTTTTTTCATTTTTAATGAATTTTAAAAATAGAGCCGTCTTTTTTTTCCAGACGGCTCCAGAATATAATTTAGTTTTCTACGCTAGTCACAGAGAACATTCCTGTAATATCGTTCGTTCCATTTCCTCCTAGATTATCCACAAATTTTACCATTTGCGCTGCCGTATGAATATTAGGCGTAGCATTATCCCCCATTTCTGTTCCTGTAGATAAAGTAATCGTGTTGATTTTTCCGCTTAAAAGTTTATCAAAATCTGCTTTAATTTTGATTTTCGGAGCATTTTTACCCACAATTGCATTCGAAGTAAGATTTAATGTAATATCTCTATAAGCATTTACACCTTGCGTATATGCGCCTTCTTTTCCTGCTACCGTACTTCCAGTATGAATAGACATTGCTTTGTTGTCTGTATCGTAAAAGCCTTCTACTTTTGTGAAACGGTATCCAGTTCCCCATTCCCACATCATTTCAGTATCATTGGCTCCAGCCGCAGCATAAAACTTAGGAAATCTAGTTTGATCTAAAGTGTTTTGGTCTGTTTTAATCCCCAAACCAAATTTAATCTGCTTGTATGATGCTGACGGTACATTGCTCAAAACGTAGCTTAATGAAGCCACTTTTGCCTGATCTATTACTGTTGCACCTTTGTCTAAATCATTTACGTTGTAAGGCACTTCGCTTCCGTCGTCTTTTATTAGACGAATGTTGCTAATCACATATTTTACTTCAGAAAAATGATGAATTTGTCCTGCTGCTGAAGTGTTTGTCGTTGCCGAAGCTGAAGCTGCATCTCCCAAAACAATTGTTTTATCTTTGAACGTATTGTTAAATTCGAACGTTAGATTGTTTGCTGCTGGAGCATCGTCATCACTTGAACATGAAACAAATGCCAAAGCGGCCGCTGATAATAAAAGGTATTTTTTAAAATTTTGCATTTTTATGATTTTAATTTTTGTATTCTATTTTATAAGTCGAAAGGGAAATTATAAAATAGGCGGCGGTACAAAAATTTCAAGGCAAGGTTCTAGCCGATCCAATTCTTTATAAATCGGCAATTTCTTGGATGTTATAATTTTTAATAGTGGAACCTGAAATTCAATATTTGTGTGTAAAGCAATATCAATCTTTTTGCTGATACTTCTCAATTCCAAATCGGTGTTTTTTTCCGATTCCTGCAATTCTTTCTTCAAATGACATTTACCATGACATTGCAGTTTTGGCTTGGCTTTGTTTACACAAAATTCTTTTTCTATAACATTTTGATTCAGTTTAAAGTGCACAATGATAAGTGCCTGCTGGAAAGAAACCAGCAGGAACAAAATCGTCATTGTGATACTAAAAACTTTTTTCATTTTTTCTTAGAAATTCAATTTTAAAGAGGTGAAAATATTACGCCCCATTCTCGGAATATTTCCCCAGTCGGCATAAGTGCTGTAATATTCATTTAATAAGTTCTCTGCTCCAATTTGAATTGTACTTCTTACTTTGTTGATTTTAAAAGAATAATCAGCAGAAATATTCCAAATGGTGTAAGCTCCTGTTAAATCTTCTCCGTATTGTGGACTGTAATTAATCTGTTCGAAATCACCATTTACAGAAGTCTGGATTCCGAAATTTTTATACATATAATGAAAAGAAGTCAAATAGCTTAATGGGCGAATGAAAGGCAGATTTCCTCCTTTATCATCCATTCCGCGGGCATAGGTAAGCGTTCCTTTCCAATGCAAATGTTCCAAAATATCGTAGCTCACATTCGCAGACATATTCAAAAGCGTCGCATAATCTAATGATGTATATCCTTTTACACCAACCGATTGATAATTCATCGGACTTCCCAAGCTTAAGATTTTTCCAATAATATAATTCTGAATATAGAAATAGTTTACTTTTCCTTGAATGCTTAATTTTTCAGTTTTAAAACCTGCACTTGCATTTCCTTCATACGAAATTTCATTTTTCAAGTTCGGATCTCCGATGTAATCGTAACGGTCAAAACTATTATAGATATAATAACCATAACCTTCAGAAACAGAAGGCGCTCTATGGCCATAACCAGTTCCAACAGAAAAATTAAATTGATCAATATTTAAGTTATAAGCCGCATTAAGACTTGGCAGAAATCTCGTTTTTTCCTGAGGTGCGCCTGGATGAAAAATCCAATTGAATTCCACATATTTCGAATAATTGTAATTCACGCCCAAAGAACCTCCCAAATGCACCTGGCTTCTTTCTGAAAGATCCCAAGAATTATTCATAGAAAGCCCAGCATAACGAGTCGTAACCCAAGGCCAACTATAAGCAAACATCGTTCTTTGGCTTCGATCTTGCGGATACATTCTCATTTCTGCAATAGACAAATTATCATAAGCATTCAATTGAATTTCAGACGAGTAATCGTTCTTTTTCAAATTCGCTTTCGAAACCAATCCGTACGTTGTGCTCCAACCCGGCATATCCATGTGAACTAAATTTTCTGGTCGCGTTGTATCGTCCATATAATGCTCAATCGCATTATAATATATTTTTGTATCCACCACTCTAACCAAACCTTCTTCGAATAATTGTTTATAAGAAGCCGAAGTAATAAGCGCACGCGAAAGCCACAAATCCATTGGCAAAGCAGGATAACCTACATTTTTGGCCACATCAAAAATCGCGTCTAATCTAACCGATGATAAATCGCTGGTTTTATAAGCCAACCCTAACGAAGTATTGAATTTATTATATTGAGAATGTTTTACTTCGTTATTATTTCCATCAGAATAATTGTCTGCTGTTCGGTACGAAATACTCCCGTCGGCAACAAATTTTGTTCCCGAATAAGAAACATTTCCTAAATTGAAAAACTGCTTATTATTAAACTCAAATCCAGATTGATAAGCTCCGTTCCATTTCTTTTCAAGTCCAAACGGCGTACTTTTTCTTTTTAAATCGATGCTTCCTGCAATTGTCGAACCGTGAAGGCTTCCCTCCTGACCTGATTTTATGTCAATTGTTGCCAGATTATTGCTTTCCACATAAGACGTAATTGGGTCCATTTTATCGGTACAAGCGCCAAAAACGTGCATTCCGTCAATGGTAACAGTCGAACGTTCGGTGCTCATATTATTTAATAAAGGTTCCCAAGCGTAAGCACCGCGTTTTATAAAACTGATATTTTCTGATGAAGACAAAAATTCGTCAACAGAAACAGCCATTTTCATTTCTGTTTCTATTTTCTTTTTGGTCGCAATTTTTACTGTTACTTCTTCTAAGTTTTTTATGCTATCGTGGTGTGCGTGCTGATTTTGGGCTGTAACTGAAAATCCCAAGAAAAGCAGCATTGTAATATATTTCATGGTTTTAGAATAAAGTATCAATATAAAGTTCGCTTTTCACGCCTTCAACTCCTGGCGTATGGTCGGTCGGAACTATAGTTCCTTTTATAATCAATCCGTTTTGGTTCATCATGATTAAATTTAATGTCCAATTTCCTGTCATCGTATAATTGACAACACCATGATACAAACCATCGTCTCCTTGCGTCAAATCTTTGTTATTTGGCGAAGAATGATTTCCCATAGAAGGTTCTGGCATTCTTGGATCTAATTTTAAAGTATATCCCAAAACCTCAGAATAAGAAAACTGTGTCGGATCTGGAAAAGTTCCCGCAGAAGTCGTTGGCTTATTATATTTGTAAACACCAGCAACCAACTGATTTTCTGAAACTGTCGGTTTTTGAGGCGAAATCAAAGCAATCACATATTGCTCGCCATCATTTCCTGTAAAAGCAGTCATATTAAGATTTTTATTGCTTTGTTTTTCTACCGTAACATCTTTATTGATCTCATATTTTTGGTTATCCGCCGTAAAACTGATGTACAATTTCCAACTTGCTGTAGTTGAACTTTCTCCCGTAAAAACAGAATAACCGCTGTAGTATTTATTAGCAGCATCATAGACAACATTATACTCGTGCGGGCAAGAACTTTTGCTTCCGTCGGCATTACTGATTATTGGTAGAAAAGTTACTGCAGCATTCGTCAACTCTTGATTGTTTTGAGTATTGATAATTTTTAAATGAAGCTCATTATATCCTTTGTAGAATGTTCCGTTTAAAGCTTCTATACTAACCTTATAGTTTCCGCTTATAAGCGAAGTTGCCTCTTTAAATTCAAGATTTCCAGGAACTTCAGAACCAGTTTCAGCTTCGTAATCTGTTTTATCAATTGTACAGGAAGTAACCGCAAATAACAATGCGATTATCCAAAAATTAAAAGATTTCATTTGATGAATGTTATAAAAAAACGTTTAAAATGTAGCATCAAGCCATAAATTTTTGAATATCAAAAAAGTCAAAATGCTAGTGAATAAGCCAAGAAAGTGGCAAACGTAAATGAAGTTGAAATATGGCTATTTCCTTCAATTACAAAGAAGATCAAATTCGTTTTAAAATAAATTCTATTTAAAAATATTACTCAAACTTAGATTTAAAATCCGCGAAAGCGAGCAACAAACCATTCAAAATTTCAACTTTAAAAAGTTGGAATTTGGATTTTTATAAAATTGAATTTAAAACAAAAAATGATCTCTAAACTGTGTAGAGAGGAGGATGAAAAGTAAGATTAGAAACACCAAGTGGTTTCTTCTCAAACAAAATAGAAGCGTTATCTTTTGATTCGATAACTGGAATTATGCTAAAATTGATTTCAGCAGTATTTTGAACATACACAAGCTCTAATTTATCTTTTAGGTTATCTTGCATTTTTCGTTCGTTGTCAGAATATTTTTTAATGCTTTTTTGAAGTTCGCATCGACCATTACAGCTATTGAAAGCTTGTTTACGTTGCACACAAATTGTCTGCGCAATTTCTTTCTGATTGATTTTAAAAGAAGCATAAATGAACAAGCTACCAAAAGATGGCGACAGGATTAAAATAGAAAGTGCTATGATTATTAACCTTTTCAAGTGCTTGTTTAAATATTTGCTGACAAAAGTACGTACAATTTTGTATTTATTTTAACGAAATCTGATTTTTTATTTAATAAAAGATAAAAATATCTTATTTTGGATTTATTTCTTGCTAAACAAACCCAATTCAGGAAAACTAAAAATGCTAAACAGTTACGTCTAGCATTTTTTTTAATAAATCAAATCTGCTTTTACAAAAATGATTTTCTTGTCTTTAAATTTAAAATCAAAAATCCCTCCTATTTTGCCTTCAGAGAAACTTCCTGTGAATTCTACTTCCAAATGTGCATTTTCAGCATCTATAATGGATAAGTCTACCAGCTTTGTATTGGTATTATAACCAATAAAATAACTTTCGAAATAATCTTTAATTCCTTTATGTCCAATGAATTTCTTCCCAACTGAAGGATCGTCTAATATTGCATCGGGCTGATAAAATTCCAGATATTTATCAGTATCAAATGCGTTGCTGGCGGCAAGCAGGCCGTTAATAAAATTATGTATGTCCATTGTGTTTTTTTTTATTGATTAACCTAATTCAAAAGGCTTTTCTTGTAATCAGAAGGAGACTGATTTGTTTTGCTTTTAAAAAGTTTATTGAAAGATTGCGGGTGCTCGAAACCCAAATAATATGCAATTTCTGCGGTGGTCATTTCATCTTTCGCCAGATATTCTTTGGCTTTTTCAATTACTTTTTCATGAATAAACTGCTGTGTATTCAATCCAATTAAATTTCGAAGCAAATCACTCAGATAACGAGGTGAAACCTTTAAACTTTCGGCAATGGCATTTACAGACGGAAGTCCTTTCATTAAAGATTTATCTTCTTTAAAATAGGCTTCCAGCTGTTCTTCTAATTTAGAAAGAAGATCATTATTGACCGCCTTACGCGTAATAAACTGACGATCATAAAAACGATTGGCGTAATTAAGCAGCAATTCTATTTGAGAAACAATAACGTCTTGACTGAATCGGTCAATTCGCTCGTTTAATTCATCTTGAATGAACTGATATATACTCAAAATGGTGTTTTTTTCTTTTTCAGAAAGATAAAGTGCTTCAGCCGCAACATAACTAAAAAATCCGTATTGTTTAATTTGTGAATTTAAAGCGTACGAACAAAATAAATCGGGATGAATATGCAACGACATTCCATCATAATCGGCCTCTTCTTCCTGCATCCGCAACAATTGTCCAGGGGCTACAAAAGACATTCCTCCTTCTTCAAAATCATAAAATCCTTGACCATATTTTAGCCTTCCAGAAAATTTTGTTTTAAAAGATATTTTATAAAAATTCAGAATAATACCGCCTTCAAGATCGGTTGCATCAAATTTGGCCTCTCCATAATTTATAATACTTATAAGCGGATGAAGCGGCGCAGGCTGTCCCATCGATTTGTGCAATTGGGATAACGAATTGAATATTGCGGGCTGTTTTTTCATTGGAAACAAATTTAATTGAAAAACATCTGGTTACATTAAAAATTGGGAACGCATTTTCTGAAATTGATTTTCGGGAGTAATCGAGAGTCGTTCATTATATAATTCATTGGCATCATTTCCTGCAATATATCGCAATTGATTTTTACCATCTGTTGCGGCATTATAGATAATTTCTGCCACCGTTTCTGCTTTGGTATAATTTGCAATTTGTTCTTCGCTATAACCTTCACTTACTTTAGCAATTAAATCTTTGTAAGCTTCGTGCAAACCACCCTGCAAAGATCTTCCTGCAAAATCAGTTTGCATTCCGCCAGGAGCAATTACTTTTACTTTGATTCCAAATTGAGCCAATTCATAAGCCAAACCTTCAGAAAATCCATCAACTGCGAATTTTGACGCATTATAAATCGAGCAAGTCGGAAAACCTAATAATCCAAATGTAGAAGTTATATTAATGAATGTTCCGCTTTTTCTTTCTCTAAAATACGGCACGAAAGCTTTTGTAACATTGATTACGCCAAAAAGATTGGTCTGAAGCTGATCATTAATCTGATCTTCGCTCAAAGATTCTAAAGGTCCAATTAAACCGTAACCTGCATTGTTTAGCACGACATCGATATTTTCTGTTTTTAAAATTTCTTTTATCGTTTCTTTTATTTGCGATGAATGTGTAACATCTAGCGCTATGACTTTTACATTTTCTAATGCCGTTAATTCGGTTTCGTTTTTTGGTTTGCGCATTGTTGCAATTACATTCCATCCGTTTGCGTGAAATAATTTAGCCGCTGCTTTTCCTAAACCTGATGAAGCTCCTGTAATAAAAATTGTCTTTTTCATTTTTGTAGTGTTTTAATAATTGTACACTGCAAAATTGCTTCTAATGAATGTGCTATCTGTAGCCAAAAAGGATAATAGATTAGTCAAAATAACTTCGATGTAAAATTTTCTTTAAAAAGACTTTAAATGTCTTTTTTACATAAAAAACAACGAGCGCTTCATAAAACAACGAAATATCGTAAATTTAAAAAACTTAAAAATCCTTCAATCCCTTTAAAACAAAGGCACTGCAAATAAGGCATACTAATTGGCTACTCTCTGGCATCAATTATAAATATAAAAGTTCGAAATATAAAAAGCGACGAAATATCCTTGTTTCTAGGTACTCTGCAAGTGAAATAAAAACAAAAAAATCACTTCTTAATCTAGGTTAACCAATGCAGGTTTTATTCTATAATATATTTGCATCAGAAACATTATAACAATAAACATATAACAAACTATATGTTAAAAACTTAAACATAATAATTAGTAATTCAAATATTTCCAAATATAATTAATCCTAAAATTAAAAATCATGAGTACATTTACAGTAAAAGACGGAACACAGATTTATTACAAAGACTGGGGAACAGGACAACCAATTGTTTTTCACCACGGATGGCCTTTATCAAGTGATGATTGGGACGCGCAAATGATGTTTTTCCTTCAAAAAGGATATAGAGTTATTGCACACGATCGCCGCGGACATGGTCGTTCTAGCCAAACTTCTGAAGGAAACAACATGGAAACTTACGCATCTGATATCGCTGAATTGACTGAATTCTTAGATTTAAAAGATGCTATTCATATTGGACACTCAACTGGAGGTGGTGAAGTAATTCGCTACGCCGCTAAATACGGAAAAGGACGTGTTGCAAAAGCAGTAATCATTAGTGCTGTTACACCAATAATGATTTTAAACGAATCGAATCCAGAAGGTGTTCCATTGTCAGTTTTTGACGAAATCAGACAAGGAACAGCATTTAACAGAGCCCAATATTTTTACGATTTTCCAATTCCTTTTTATGGATGGAATCGTGAAGGACAAACTGTTCACGAAGGAATTAAACATAATTGGTGGCGTCAAGGAATGATGGGATCTGTTTTAGCGCATCATGATGGAATTAAAGCATTCTCTGAATCAGATTTCACAGAAGATCTTAAAAGTTTAGACATTCCAGTTTTAGTATTGCACGGTGAAGATGACCAAATCGTTCCTTACGGTCAAGCTCCGAGAGCAGCTAAATTATTGAAAAACGGAAAATTAATTTCGTATCCAGGTTTCCCTCACGGTATGCCAACTACAGAAGCGGAAACAATTAATAAAGATATTTTAGATTTCATAAAATAATCCATAATCACTACCTGTGAATATTCATTTACAGGTAGTTAAATCTAAAATTATGATTTTTTTCCAACAACCCTCTTTTGATACGGTTACAGAAGCTTTGCAATGGTTAAGCACACAAGGTTTTACAGAAAACTTTAATCTTGACAGCAATTGCATTCGTTACAATAACAATACACAAAGCATGTCGCCAGAAGAATTCAAAATTGAATATTTATTCCGTTTTGAAGGAGATACCGATCCTGGAGATGAAGATATCGTATACGGCATCATCTCTGAAATCTACAATATTAAAGGTGTTTTGACCAGCGCTTTTGGAATCTATGCCGATTCAATTTCTGCTGAAATGATCAAAAAACTTTCAACACATTAATTTTCAACAAAATAACGATATATCGCTAATGATCGTTGACTTTCATTAGCCTAACCAAATTAAAAATCTTAAAAATAAATATCTTATGAAACCATCAGTTAACTTATTATCCCCAGATAATCACGCATTAGTATTAATCGATTTTGAAGGACAAATGGCTTTCGCAACACACAATATTCCGTTAAGCGAATTACGTACCAATGTGGCAATTGTTGCTGGAGCATCGAAAATTTTTAATGTAGAAACAGTTGTAACTACAGTTGCAGAAGAAAGCTTCTCTGGTCCTGTTTTTCCAGAACTGGAAGAATTTTATCCAATTGCAATTTCTGGCTACATTGACAGAACTACAATGAATACTTGGGAAGACGAAAACGCTTATAAAGCAATCACTGGAAAAAACAAGAAAAAATTAGTCCTTGCAGGATTATGGACAGGCGTATGTATTGTTGGTCCAGCTTTATCTGCAATTGAAGAAGGTTACGAAGTTTACGTTATTACAGATGCTTGCGGCGATGTAACTGTTGAAGCTCATGAGCGTGCTGTACAAAGAATGATTCAAGCTGGAGCAATTCCTGTAACTTCTATCCAATATTTATTAGAGCTTCAAAGAGACTGGGCACGTGAGGAAACTTATGTTCCTGTAACAAACTTGATGAAAAAATATGGAGGATCTTATGGTTTAGGTATTCACTATGCTCACAACATGTTGAAACACTAATCTGGCTAATTCTTTTATTATAAATCTCTTACGCTTCATTATGTTGGAATCATCAAAATCCATATTATCAAAAATACTTTTCATATGTATTGTTTCTTTTCTTTTAATGGGAAACACGGCATCGGCTCAAAGTTTTAAGCTTTTGCGTTATGATGAAAATTATGAATTCTTAAAAGATTCAAACCGAAACTTTTATGAACGATTAAAATTCATTCCGTTAAATCAAGAAAAAGACATTTATATGTCAATTGGTGGCGAAGCCCGATATGAATACGTTGATTTCAACAATGAAGACTGGGGAAGACTTAATATTGGACACAACAATTTCTTACTCCAACGTTACGATCTTCATGCCGATGTGCATTTAGGAAAACGCGTTAGAATATTTGCCCAATTGAGAAGCGCTCTAGAAGATGGCCGTACAAACGGAGCTCGCGGTATTGACGAAGATCAGCTGAATGTTCAGAATCTTTTTCTAGATGTGAATGTCTGGCAGCAAAAAGACAAAAAAATAACCGTTCGCGCCGGAAGACAAGAATTGGATTATGGTTCTGGAAGACTGCTTTCTGTTAGAGAAGGTCCAAATGCGAGACTTTATTTTACAGGTGGAAAAATAATGTATTCTTCTGAAAGAGTATCCATTGATGCTTTTGCTATGATGGCCGATACGGTTCACACAGGAGTTTTCGATAATAAAATGTCCAAACAGCTTAATCTTTGGGGAGCATATTCTAAAATAATTTTCCCAAAAGCAGGAAATCTCGATCTGTATTATCTCGGGTTCAGAAGAGACGAATCTGTTTTTGAAGAAGGAATTGCTCCTGAAAGAAGGCATACAATAGGTTCTAGATTATGGAAATACGGCGGCGGTTTTATTTACAACCTTGAAGCAGCGTATCAATTCGGAACTTTTGGTTCTGGAAACATCAATGCTTGGACAGGTTCTGTTGATCTTGGATATATGTTTGAAAATGTAAAATTTAAACCAACCATCAATCTTAGAAACGATTATATCTCAGGAGATAAAAATCAAGGGAACGGAAATCTTCAGACATTTAATCCGCTGTATCCAAAAGGAGGATATTTTGGTTTTAGTCCGCAAGTTGGGCCAGTAAACCTTATCGATATTCATCCTTACGCAACGATGGATTTATTGCCGCAGCTAAAGATGCAGGTCGATGTGGTTTTGAACTGGAGATTCTCAACAGAAGACGGAGTTTATAGACCAAGCGGTGTCCTAAACCTTCGCGGAAGCGATTCTGACGAAAGATATATCGGAACTGCCTATCTCGCCAATTTTACATACAGTGTAAACAAATATATTTCGGTTGTCAGCGGTATTCAGTATTTCAAAACAGGTGCTTTTATCAATGACATTATCCCGAACTCAAAAGATGGGGTTTTCTTTAACGCCAGACTTGTATTCAAATTTTAAACAAACAATTAATATAATTTTAAACACATAGAAACATAGCTTGTAGGAATGTGTAAAAGGCGTTTCACTTGCATAAAGACACATCGCTATGTGTTAGAAACTAGTTTCTTTCTTTTTTCTTTTTTTTAAGTAAAAAACTCTATGTCTCTATGTGTTTAAAATTTCTCACCACTAAACTTTCAAAAATGAAAACAAACACTTCAGCATACAGATTTAGATTTTCGCATCTATTTCTTTTAATTATAACATTTGCAGGCACTTTTAGCAGCAATGTTTTTGCACAAACAGCTTCAATCGGTTCTACGGTAACTTGGGGGAAAGTAGACGGAATTGCAGTAAACGGATTGGTTCAGGGACCATCTGCAGCAGAAGCTGACTTACAAGTTGCCTGCGTTTTTGAATATACAGAAGGTGATATCTTCAATCCTCCTGCCCTTCCAGCAAACTTAAACGGAATGGTGCATTTAGATGACGCTTTAAAAGGAATCATTACAGAATTACGCAAAAGCGGAAAATTTACAGGTCATTCTCTTGAAACTTTATTGATTACGCCTCCAAAAGGAACTTTAGCATCAAAACAATTATTATTAATCGGATTGGGAGACCGCAATAAATTTACACCCGATTTAATGAAAAGTGTTGGAAGCACTGCAATGCGCGAAGCGTTACGTTTGGGCGTTTCTAACTTCTCTTTTGCAAGTGATATCAAAGATGCGGGAATCGATTCTCCAACAGCTCTTGTGGCAGAAAATGTAGTTTTAGGTTCTTTTGAAGCTTACAGAACTCAGGCTTATTTGAAAGATAAAAAATTAGCAAACTACAAACCTTTAAACAAAATAATTTTATTGGCAGGCCCTGCTTTTTATACGGTTGCAGGAGAAGGAATTAAAGAAGCAATTACAAAGTTGAACGCAAAATAATCGAAATTATGAAAGCAGATTTAATTTTATTCAACGGTAAAATTCATAGTTTCAATGCTGAAACTCCAAACGTAACAGCTGTTGCAATCAAAGACGGAAAATTTATTGCTGTTGGAAATGACAGCGACATCATGACTTTTGCTTCTGAGGAAACCAAAATAATTGATCTTCAGAATAAAAGAGTTGTCCCTGGAATCAACGATTCGCACATTCACTTAATTCGTGGTGGTTTAAATTATAATTTAGAATTACGTTGGGATGGCGTTCCTTCTTTGGCAGATGCGCTTCGAATGCTAAAAGAACAAGTTGATCGTACGCCAAATCCACAATGGGTTCGTGTGGTTGGCGGTTGGTCAGAATTTCAATTTGCTGAACGCAGAATGCCGACTTTAGAAGAAATCAATGCGATTGCACCAGATACTCCTGTTTTTATTTTGCATTTGTATGACAGAGCAATTATGAACAGAGCAGCATTAAGAGCGGTTGGTTACAATAAAAATACGCCTGCACCTCCTGGAGGACAAATCGAACGCGACTCAAATGGAGAACCAACCGGACTTATTATAGCAACTCCAAATGCGATGATTTTGTATTCGACTTTGGCAAAAGGTCCAACGCTTTCATACGAGCATCAAATCAATTCGACTCGCCATTTTATGAAAGAATTAAACCGTTTCGGAATCACAAGTGTTATTGATGCTGGAGGTGGATTTCAGAACTTTCCAGACGATTATAAAGTCGTTAATGAATTGAACGAAAAGAAACAATTGACGGTAAGAATTGCCTATAATCTTTTCACTCAAAAACCAAAACACGAATTTGAAGATTTTAATGACTGGATTGATACGGTAAAATTATATCAGGGCGACGATATGTACCGCCATAACGGAGCGGGCGAAATGTTAGTTTTTTCTGCCGCTGATTTTGAAGATTTCCTTCAGCCAAGACCAGATCTTCCAGAAAACATGGAAGCGGAGCTGGAAAAAGTTGTTCGTCTTTTAGTAGAAAATCGTTGGCCGTTTAGACTTCATGCAACTTACAACGAAAGTATTACAAGATTTTTAAATGTTTTCGAAAAGATCAATCAAGACGTTCCTTTCAACGGACTTCCATGGATTTTTGATCACGCCGAAACGATTGACGAAAGAAACATTGAACGTGTAAAAGCGTTAGGCGGCGGAATCGCAGTTCAAAGCAGAATGGCATATCAAGGTGAATATTTCACAGATCGTTACGGAGCAAAAGCTGCAGAAAACACTCCGCCAATCAAAAAAATGATTGAAATGGAAGTTCCAGTTGGTGCAGGTTCAGACGCTACACGTGTGAGCAGTTATAATCCGTGGGTTTCAATGTATTGGATGACGGTTGGAAAAACAATTGGAGGATTGCAATTGTATAACGAAACAAGATTGAACAGACAAACTGCTTTAGAATTGTACACTAGAGGAAGCGCTTGGTTTTCGCAAGAGCAAACTAAAAAAGGAGATATTAAAGTTGGAATGTTTGCCGATTTAACCGTTTTAGATCGCGATTATTTTACGATTGACGACGAAGACATCAAAAAAATCGAAGCCGATTTGACCATTGTAGACGGAAAAATTGTGTATGCTAATGGAGATTTTTCTTCGTTCTCACCGCCACACATTCCGATTTTACCAGATTGGTCGCCAACAAATATTTACAACGGATATCCAGTAAGAAGCAGTTTCCAAAGTGCCATTGAAAAAAATGCAAAAGCAGATGCAAAACCAAAACTTACTTCGCAGATTCACAGCTGTAGCGGAAGTTGCGATGTTCATTTGCACAATCACGACGCTGCGAGAATGAGCAATGTTCCAGTAAACAATTACAATGCATTTTGGGGCGCTTTAGGCTGTTCTTGCTTTGCTTTCTAAATTTTAAAGAAATGATCGAAATTATAAAACAAATATTGCATTCCGATTTAGGGAATTTATTTAATAATGCGGCGCTTTTAGCATTTAGAGTGTTACTGGCAATTGAACTTGTCAGAGTACACGGAATGAAAAAATTTAGAGTTCAAAATGGAGAAAAAGAACACGTTCCAAATCCGTTGCATCTGCCTGAAAAACTAAATGGCTTAGTTGCCACATTTTCAGATACTGTAATTCCGTTTTTTATTATTCTTGGACTCGGAACACGTCTTGCCGTTCTCCCAACAATTGGCGTAACCGCAATTGGCTATTTTGTAGTTCATAGAAATGATTCTCTAGAAGTGCGCGACGTTCCTTACATGTACACTTTATCACTATTACTGCTTCTTGCGCTTGGTGCAGGAACTTATTCACTAGATAATTATCTACTAGCATTATTAAATTAATTCATAATTAACATAAAACATTATTCATCAAACCTAATTTAAAAATGAAAACAAACATCGGAATTAAACAAGAAAACATAGACAAAGTAGTTGATATCTTAACTAAAATTTTGGCCGACGAATATGTACTTTATACCAAAACCAAAAGAGCACACTGGAATGTCGAAGGTCCGGATTTCTATAACAAACATCTTTTCTTCGAACAGCAATATGATGCAATTGATGAAATTGTAGATAGCGTTGCTGAAAGAATCAGATCTCTAGGACATTATGCACCAGGAACTTTAAAAGATTTCTTAGCTTTAACTCATCTTTCAGAAGAATTAAAAGAGAAAAACGACAGTACTGGTTTCATCAAGGAATTGCTTGTAGATCATGAAAGCATTATTATTTACTTACGTGAAAACATCAATAAAATTGCAGGAGATTTGCAAGACGCAGGAACAAGCGATTTTATCACAGGTCTTGTAGAAAATCATGAAAAAATGGCGTGGATGCTTCGCGCACATTTAAAATAAAAACAAATTATGGAAATTCAACAAAAAAATATTTGGTACGTAACCCTGCTTTTAACCATTATAGCAGGATATTGCGATACTGTAACTTTTGTCGCAGCCGATTCGATATTTTCAGCTCACGTAACAGGTAACTTTATTGTTTTTGCGTATCAGATTGTCAAAGGTTCAAACATTCATGCTTGGATAAAACTGCTTACTTTCCCTGTTTTTATTATTGCAGTAATTACAGGAGGAAGAATCGCTCTAAAAGCAACCAATCGCTATACTATTTTATTTTGGGAAGGTATAATTTTGGTTTTAAGCGGCATTGCATCGTATGTTTTTGGCTATTTGCAAAACTTCGAAGAATGGACAATGTACACCGTTGCAATGACAACAGTTTTTGCAATGGGGCTTCAGAATGCTTTTGGAAAGCTTTACGCGAAAGAAACGCACGGCCCGACAACTATGATGACAGGAAATGTCACTCAAGCTTCTCTTGATTTAGGAAACTTATTAAAAAACAGATTTAAAGATGCTGAAGTATTTTTAAGTTTTAAAAAACAGCTTGTTACCTTAATCGGATTTCTTGTAGGATGTTTTCTAGGAGCAATTGCAGGAAAGTTTTTCGGATTAGGAACTTTAATTCTGCCAGGAGCAGCAATGATTATTTGCTACTTATACCACCGAAATAACTAAGCAAAACGCCTATTTTTCAGATTGCAGATTTCTGAGAATATAGTATCTTTAAAAAATGATTTTAGTGCTCTTTTCTCCAAAAAAAGAGCGCTAAAATCCATCTAAAAGAAATTTCCAAAAAGCTCCAAATTCTTGGCTATTCTTGAAATTATTCAAATAATGTAATGAAGGAGAAACTACTAATTGTTGAAGATGAATTTATAGTTGCAAATGATTTAAAAATCATACTGCAAAAAGTGGGCTATCAAGTTGTTGGTATTGCTGCTTCTGTGGCTCAGGCAAGAAAATTAATCGAGGAAAAAAAACCTGATTGGATTTTGTTAGATATCATTTTAAAAGGCAATCTAACTGGAATTGATTTGGCTTGGGAACTACGCGAAATGAATCTGCCTTTTCTATATATTTCAGCAAATACCAACCAAAGTACGCTTGAGGCTGTAAAAGCTACGCATCCGTACGGTTTTACGGTAAAACCTTTTAGAGAAAAAGATCTTACTGTAATGCTTGATATTGCCAGATATCGATTTAATCAAGAAAAAGAAGATTTGGAGATAACGCAAATCGGCAGTGAAAATCAGGAAATTCAAGGAATCATTGGTCAAAGTTCTCTTTTAAAAGAAGCCATTGAAAAAATAAAAATTGCAGCGCCTGCCGAAACTTCTGTTTTGATTTTGGGCGAAAGCGGTACAGGAAAAGAAAGAGCGGCACATGCGATACATGAACTTTCGGCACATAAATCAAATCAGATTGTGGTTGTAAACTGTGCAGCTTTACCACATTCATTAATAGAATCTGAGCTTTTCGGGCACGAAAAAGGTGCTTTTACAGGAGCTAATGCATTAAGAATCGGTAAATTTGAGCAAGCCAATAACGGAACTATTTTTCTGGATGAAATTGGCGAATTACCGCTTGATTCTCAAGTAAAACTTTTACGCGTTCTACAGGAAAAGGAAATTCAGCGTCTAGGAGGCAATAAAACCATTAAAATTAATGTTCGTATTGTAGCCGCCACAAACAAATCGTTGGAAAAAGAAGTTGCCGAAGGACGTTTCAGATTGGATTTATATTATAGGTTAAATGTTTTTCCTATACAATTGCCTTCTTTAAGAGAGCGTAAAGAAGATATTGAAGTATTAGCTAATTATTTTCTAAAAAAATACTCCGCGAGTTCTAAAAGAAATGTAAACAGAATAAGTGCAATAGCATTAGAACAATTAAAAAATTACAATTGGCCAGGAAATGTGCGTGAATTAGAACATTTGATAGAAAGAAATGTACTTCTCTCCAAAACAAACGAAATTGAAAAATTTGACTTACCTTCCATTACCCCTACTGTCTCTTTAGAAATCGGAACGGGTAAACTAAAATCCATGGAAGAAATGGAAAAAGAACATATTATGAATGCGCTTCAAATCTGCAATGGCAA
Source organism: Flavobacterium sp. B167r (assembly GCF_056824315.1). Classification (NCBI taxonomy): domain Bacteria; kingdom Pseudomonadati; phylum Bacteroidota; class Flavobacteriia; order Flavobacteriales; family Flavobacteriaceae; genus Flavobacterium; species Flavobacterium sp. B167r. The sequence continues at coordinate 3,447,388 of NZ_CP124859.1, read as the reverse complement.
AGTTTCTGGTGCTGGCGGTGCCGCTGAACTTTTAAAACTCCAACCGCAGACTTTGTATTCAAAAATGAAAAAATTAGGAATAAAGCAGGGATATAATTAAATGCGTAGGTTAACCGCAAAGAGCGCAAGAAATTACGCAAAGTTCGCAAAGCTAAAATTAAATCTTTGTGAACTTTGCGCTGACTTTGCGCCTTCGCGGTTAAATCTCACGCAATAAAAAAACAAATATATGGAAACAATAAAACTAGAATTAGACGAAAAAAAACATGGAGCTTTTAACCTCTATGTTGACGATAAAAAACAAGGAGAAATGACGGTAAGCATCAAACCAGATTTATTGACGGTTTATCACACAGGAGTTGAACCAGAAGCAGAAGGAAAAGGTTATGCTAAGAAACTTTTAGAAGAAATGGTTTCTTATGTACGCGCCAATAACATGAAAGTTTTACCGCTTTGTCCTTACGTTCACGCACAATTTAAAAGACATCCAGACGAATACGAAGATATTTGGAAGAAATAATTTTTGATACTGTTTGTCATTTCGACGAAGGAGAAATCGAACGCGGGATTCGACAAAGATTGAATTCACTTTATTGAGCTACTAGTGCGATTTCTCCTTCGTCGAAATGACAAGATTGTGTAAATCTGTGTGGAACACTCATTCGTCAAACAATAATTAAAAAAACAAAACAACATGAATACAGATATTTTAACAGATGGTATTCCTTTAAATGAAGCTAAAAAAGCCTTGGTCATGATTCACGGACGCGGTGCTAGCGCTCATGATATTCTTTCGATTGCAAAACATCTTAAAGTTGATGATTTTGCATTAGTTGCGCCTCAGGCAGAAAACAGAACTTGGTATCCGTATTCTTTCTTAGCTCCTTTGGACGAAAATGAACCCTCATTTTCAAAATCAATAGAAGCTATACATCAAGTTGTCGTAGCGATACAGCAAAACGGAATCGAAAAAGAAAACATCTATTTCTTAGGATTTTCTCAAGGCGCTTGTCTTGCTTTGGAATTTACGACCAGAAATGCAGCAAAATATGGCGGAGTCGTAGCTTTCACAGGAGGATTAATTGGTGATAAAGTGTATGAAAACCATTATTCTGGAAACTTCGAAAATACACCAGTTTTTATCGGAACAAGCGATCCAGATTTTCACGTTCCTGTTGAAAGAGTCAATGAAACTGAAACGCTTATGGAAAAAATGGGCGCGGATGTGACTAAAAAAATCTACCCAAATATGGGACATACCATTAGTCAAGACGAAATAAATTGTGCCAATGCATTAATTTTCAATAAAAAATAATGTTTACGATAACTCGTGTTTACAGCGATGCCAACGGAGAAAGTCATTTTGAAGATTTTGAAGTTCCGTTGAAAAATAATGGCGATATCGGTTTTTTGTCGGATGATGAGCCTGTAAAATCGATCGTTTTTAGAGAAGTCAGTCCTTCTTATGATTACGATTTTCATAACGCTCCCGATCGCCAATATATTGTTTTGCTGGAAGGAGGCGTAGAAATTGAAACTTCATTAGGAGAAAAAAGAACGTTCCCAACTGGTTCTATTTTACTTGTAGAAGATACCACAGGAAAAGGTCACAAAACTAAAAACATTGAACCTAAACTAAGAAAATCTATTTTTATAAAGTTGGTTTAAAGACTTTGTTTCAAGTTTCAAGTTTCAAGTTTCTGCTGTACTTTGTCAAAGTTTGAAAGTTTGACAAAGTTGATTTTTTTTTTAAAACACATAGAAACATAGATTTTTTTAATCTTGAAAAGGCTACAAAAAGAAACTAGTTTCTAACACATAGCTCTATGTGAAATATTGCAAGTGAAACGCCTTTTTTCACAAACCAAAACTATGTTTCTATGTGTTTAAATTTAATAATTCTTCGCGAGAACTTTGTCAAAGTTTCACGTTTTCAAAAAACATCAATCTAAAAAATGATCTTTTTTAATTCCTAGTTTACGCATTCTAGAAGTCAATGTTGTAGAAGGCAAACCAAGTAAAACCGCCGCACCTTGCGGACCAGAAATTCGTCCGTTGCACTTTTTTATGACTTTTAGAATGTGCTCCTTCTCTACTTCTTGAAGCGTTTTGGTATAAAAATCATTTACTAAAGTATTAGAAGTAGTAATTATAATTTCAGGAAAAATCATTTCTTTGATCTTTTCGTCTTTGGCAAACAAAATGCTCCTTTCTACCATATTTTCAAGTTCGCGTACATTTCCAGGCCATGCATTGGCCATCATGCTGTTAAGTACTTTTTTAGAAAACCGTTTTACATTTTTCCCCATTTTTGTGGCATGTTTTTCCAAGAAAAAATGCCCCAAAACAGGAATGTCTTCTTTTCGGTCACGCAAAGCAGGAAGCTTGATTGGGTAAACATTCAATCGGAAATATAAATCGTTTCTAAAACGCTCGCCGTAAACTTCTTTTTCAAGTATTTTATTAGTTGCAGCGATCACTCTAGCATTCACTTTTATGCTTTTGTTTCCGCCCACTCTTTCAATTTCTTTTTCTTGTAAAACACGAAGTAGTTTCCCTTGCAATTCTAATGGCAACTCTCCTATTTCATCTAGAAAAATAGTACTGTTTTCGGCTAGTTCAAACTTACCGATTCTTTGTTCTGTAGCTCCAGTAAAAGCACCTTTCTCATGTCCAAATAATTCACTTTCGATCAAATTTTCGGGAATCGAAGCACAATTGACTTTAATCATTTTTTTGTTTGAAACCTCAGATAACTCATGAATTGCACTAGCTACGAGTTCTTTACCTGTTCCAGTTTCTCCCAAAATTAAAACAGTAGAATTTGAAGTTGCCACTTGCGAAATCAATTCGTAAACTTCTTTCATAGCATCGCTAGATCCTATAATTCCATGAAAACCTTCGTTCTTGTGACTGTTTTTTTCTTTCTTTTTTCCTGAAATATTCTTCTTCAATAATTCCAATTCGGTAAGAATGCTTTCATTTTGCTCTGTCAGCATAATGTTTCTAAGCGCAATAGAAAGCTGCATTGCAATTCCTCTTAAAATACGATTAGATTCTCTGTTGAAAGTTTTGGGATTTTTAAAGAAAAGAAAAAGCACATTTCGATTTCCTTTTATATAAGGAAGACCAATTCCGATTGCATTTTTAAAACCCTTTTTATAAATGTTCTGAATATAATCTGGATTCTTTGAATTTGATAAATCGAAGGAGACAATGTCGGCAGAATTGATACATTCATCAAAAAAGCCATCCTTTGTAGTGTACTTTTTTGAATCTGTATTTATCTCTTTTGAATGGAAAATGAAATATTCCTCTTTGCTTTCATCTGAAGAAGTTAAAATAAAGTCGTCAAATTGGAAATTATCTTTTAATATTCCGTCAACAAGAGCGCCAAATTCGTCTTTGTTTAAAACCCGAGAAAGTGCCGTACATATAGACATAATAAGCATTTGCTCATTTTCTCTTTCCTGCAATCTGTCTATTGTTATAGCTGCTTTATCTGTAGGTTTTTGCATAAACGGCATTTTTTTGTTGGTATTTTGGCGGGTGATAGCGTAAAAATAAGGAATCGCATTTAGTAAATAACTATCGATTTTCTAAATATGCCATTTTCAAATCATAAAATTACGATATATCGTATTTTCAAAAATTTACTTTTTCATCGAAAGCCTTGTTTTCTAAACCTTTTCAAAATCGGAATGTTATTTGGATCACTCTTGATATTCAAAAAACAGTGCAGTTTTATTTCTTAATCTAGGTTAATCGATGCAGAAGCATAACCGCCGTAAATTTGTAAAAGAAAAATCAAACAACAATTTAATATAAAAATACCATGGAAAATAAAATTTTAGGCTTACACCATATTACTGCAATTGCAGGTGACGCTAAACGCAATTTTGACTTTTATTCAAAAGTTTTAGGATTAAGATTCATTAAAAAAACGGTGAACTTTGACGATCCAGGAACATACCACTTTTACTTTGGTGACGAAGTAGGAAGCGCTGGAACTATTTTAACGTTCTTCCCTTGGGGAGCTGGAATTCAGCAAGGAAGAAAAGGTTCTGGAATGGCAACTGAAATTGGTTATTCTGTTCCAAAAGGAAGCCTTGATTTCTGGCAAAAACGTTTCGAGCAATACAATGTAATTTACAACAAACCAGCTGAAAAGTTCGGTGAAAAATATTTGACTTTCTTAGATCCAGACGGATTAAAATTGGAGCTAATCGAATCTAAAACAGACGATAACAGAAAAGCTTGGGAAACTGACGAAGTAAAAGCTGATGTAGCTACAAAAGGTTTTCATAACATTACTTTGACTTTAAACAGCATCAAAGCAACTGCTGCAATCTTAACTGATATTTTTGGTTATAAATTGATCGATCAGGATGTAAACCGTTACCGTTATGCTACAGATGCAGTTGAAAATGCTGCTATCGTTGACTTGGTAGAATTACCTGAAGAAAAAAGAGGTTTAAATGCTAACGGAACTGTTCACCACGTAGCTTTCCGTGTACAGAATGATGAAATCTTAATGAAATTCAGAGAAAAAATCGAAGACTACGGATTACAGATTACGCCGCAAATTGACAGACAATATTTCCACTCACTATATTTCAGAGAACCAGGAGGAGTTTTGTTTGAAATTGCAACAGATAATCCTGGATTTACAGTAGACGAAAGCTTAGAAGAATTAGGTCAAAACTTGAAACTTCCAGCTCAATATGAGTCTCAAAGAGAAGCGATTGAAAAACATTTGGTTAAAATAAACTAATTCAAATGCTAAACTGGGTTCATCCCGAATAACACAACTATTTTGAAAAAGCTGTCCTGATTTGGGATGGCTTTTTTTGTTCAATGATTTGTAAGGGCTTTGATTTGTAGTAAAACTTCTTATATTTACTTGCAAATTATTAAATAGCGACAATTCACCTGTTTTCGGATGTATTGTCGTTTGTAGCGAGTATATACAAGTTGGCGGTAATTTTGAGAAAATTGAGATGATAAAAGAAAATTCAGGGAAAATATATAGATTTAAACTTGACCATAATCAAGGATATGGTTTTGCGGAAGTTTATGATTTTACAGATTTTTATGAATTTGATGGTAGAATTATTTACGTATATAATTTAGTTGACGAAGAAGCAAAAACAAAATACAATTTAGAAAATATTCATAAATCAGGAATTGCAATTGGTCCGATAAGAATGATGCATTTTCCAGGGACAAGAGGAAAATATGCTTCAAAATATATTGGACAAAGAAGTGACTTTTTGATAACTGAAATTCCAATCACAAAAGAATTAAATGCAAAAATTATTGATGAAAGTAATTGGAATGATTTTAAGCATTGGTATCGTTCAGACAACTTTAAAAACGGAGACTTTATATTCTCTAGTTACGCTGAATTAAGAGACTTAGAAACAAGAATACTATCGTCAATAGTTTCTCTAACTATTAAATTTACAATGAAAAAGTTAATTGATAATGGGAAAAATGTTATAGAATATTATGATTTAAACGAAATCGGAAATTACAATATGTTTATTCAATTAATAAATACATACTATTCGTTGGAAAAAGCAACCGAATTATTAAGTAAAATTAAAAATCCATATAAAAAGCAAACCAATTAAAAAGAGAAAAACTACCGCCAACAGCTACTGCAATGGATTTAGGCAATAGACTTAATGGAAAGATGATTTTGTATTTTGAATGATTTTAGCAAATCCGAATAATGAACTTAATTTAATCCCAAAACCCGATAGCGCGGATTTACAAATCCGTGCTGACAGTGTTAGGATTATCTGCTCAATAAAACAAAAATAAACTTGAATAGCACATCAAATTATCAGAAATTAAAACTTTTGAAGAACTTGATATGCATTTTATAATAATCTTAATAAAAATGAACCTAAAGACAATTCAACATCATAGCTATGAGAAAGGACTTCCGCAAGAAGGAAATTTTATACTAGGACAGAAAAGTGGATCCAATATTTTTGTATATCAAGCATTCAATGATAGCATTGCAGATTATGCCATAAAAAATCAAAAATTCGGAGGAACAGATTACAGCTTCGAGAGAATGACTTGGATAAAGCCTAACTTTTTGTGGATGATGTACAGAAGTGATTGGGCAGAAAAAGATAGCAATCAAAGTCGGATTTTAGCTATTGAGATGACTTTTGAAGGTTTCGAAGAACTTCTCGCTGATGGTGTTTTGACAAGCTACGACAAATCATACGGAGATGAATCAACATGGCGAGAAAATCTAAGCAATAGCGATGTAAGGATTCAGTGGGATCCAGACCACAATTTTAAAGGAGAAAACCTAAAACGTAGAGCCGTTCAAATCGGAATTAAAAATGAGGCGTTGCAAAAATTCAATAACGAGTACATAAAATCAATCCAAGATATTACCGCTTTTGTAAAAGAACAAAAAACGAAAATTGATAGTGGAAGCGAATGGTTTTATGTAATGAATGAATCCATAATTGAAGTCAACAACGCTTTAAAAAAGAAATTTTCAATTCCTGAAGTATTTCGCACGCCATTTGTAGAAGGAATAATTTCAGAATTCAATAATAAAAAGACAATCGACCAAGCAAATTTTGAGAAGTTGTTACTTTACAGTGACCACCCTGAAAGAGATGAATTTGTTGGTTATGTGAAAAATTACAAAAATACCGAACTATCAAGATATCTATTAAAAACTGCCATTGCTTACAGAAGAGATCATGAACTAGGAGAATTTGATTGTATGTGCGAAGATCTTTTAACGTTTAGTTACTTTGCCAGCAAAAATAAAGATGCAATTGATCTTCATTTAATTTTGAAAGCTAAAATGGTTGACTTTGACACTTGGTGTGGATTTGACGGTGAAATGATTTTTTATCCATTGGGTCTTCAACCAACAAAAGAGTATATAGCAGCGAATAAAGAATTTCTGGAGGAAAATATTGAAGGCTTTGGACTCGAAACGGCCGACTATTTTATTGAATCTTTTAATGAAGAATATGTTTATAAAAAAATTCATAGTAGAGCTTTTTGGTATTTTTGATCCTCCGCTGCCGCAAGCGTCTCGCTGGTGAATGTTGAGTTATATTCCAAAAAAAAATGCTTACATAAAACGACTTTTGAAATTCATATAAACTATCAGGGAGTTGCAGACATGAAAATTAGTCAAAAAAATTAGTAGAAATAGCCAAAACAAAAGATTATAAGTCAATTTAAATAAACAAGATAATACAAAATGAAAAAAATAAAATTCGTACTTCTTACATTGTTCATTGCAAATTGTAATTATGCTCAAAACATATTACTAGACAGTTTAGTTCAAAAAAATGTTTTTCCTTTCCAAATTGATAAAAACATTTCTTTTCAAGGAAAAGGATGGGATGTTTTACTAAACGAAATAAAACAAACTAATTGCGTGTTGCTGGGAGAAACTCATTTTACAAACGAAGTTCCTTATTTCACTAATGCGATTACCAATGAGGTTAAATTTGACAATTATTTTCTTGAAGTCGATCCTTATTCAGTAGATATAATTGAAACAAAAATTAAGTCTTTACCTAATGAAAAACTTGATCTTTTTGTTAAAGAATATAGTTCAAACTTTTCTTTTTTACAGTATGATCCCGAATTTACTCTGTTTAAGGATTTAGTAAAACGTAATACCAAAATACATGGTGTTGAACAAGTTAGCATTTTTGCAGATCAAATGATAATTTCAAATTTAAAAGAAAGTTCTAAAAATAAAAAAGTGATTGAAATATATGAGCAAATGCTTCATAATTCCAAACTACTTGCGTCTAAAGATGGTTTGGAAAAGTACTATATGCTTTCAGAAGATTGCCTTCAAAAAATAAATTTGTTGTTAACATTAAAACTTTCTGACAAAGAGCGAAAGCAAATTGAAGACCTAAAGTTAAGCAGAGAAATTTATAGTAATAGAAATCATGTCTTGAGGATTCAACTGATGAAAAACATCTTAGTAAACCAAATGCCGGATTGGGAAAACAAAAAAAATCTTTTCAAATTTGGTGCGGTTCATCTGCCAAAAGGTGAAACTATATTAACAAAAACTGATATTTATGATATTGGCAACTTAATTTCTAATATTGAAGATGCACATTTTAGAAAATCGTTACATATAATGCTTATCGGAAAAGGAGAAGATAAAGATGATGAGTCTAGTTTTAAATCTTTTCTAAATTTGGCAAAAGACGAACAATGGTACTGTTTTGATTTAAGACCTTTAAAAAAATCTATTTTACAAAACAAGCTAAAAATCGATGATGTATACTTATCAAGAACTATAAAGGGTTATGATTATCTTATTTATATTCCTAAAGTAACTAAAAGTAAAGATATCTCGATTGAATAATATATAATCTCCGCGCTAGCAGCTGAACTATCATTAATAATCAAAAAAATGAAAAAACTCATTACCTCAATTTTTATGATATGTTTTACAACACTATCATTCGGACAAAGCGCAACCAAAACCGACAAAGCGCAAATAAAACAATTAATTATTGAATCTTTTGACGAAATTTGATCTAAATTAGATGCTAAAAAAATTGACAAATACTACACAAAAGATTTTCTTCTTTTAGAAAATGGAGAAATATGGAACAATGACTCTATTGCAAATTATTTAAAAAGGGCCATACTTGATAAACCGATTCCGAAACGAGTAAACTCAATTGAAGTTATTGAAATTAAGATCTTAAACAAAATGGCATGGATTGCATACAAAAACCAAGCTGTATTTTCTTTTGATGATAAAACTAGCAAAATGTATTGGTTAGAAAGTGCGACCCCAATTTTAACAAAAAACGGATGGAAATTAGAAATGTTACATTCTACCAGAACGAAAAATGAATAAAAACTAACGCCAATAAAGTGATTGCAAAAAATTAAGTTACTGAATATCAAACTAATTTATAAACTTTTAAAATATAGAAGCCATGCAAAAACTAAAATTCAAAAAAGAAATAAATGCATCTGCTCAAAAAGTATATGAAACGATGCTCGGCTTAAAGGACAAAGCCACTTATGAATATTGGGTAGCAATTTTTAACCCTACTTCTACTTATGAAGGCAGTTGGGACAAAGGAAGTAAAATCCGTTTTGTTGGAACAGATGAAAACGGTAATAAAGCCGGAATGGTTTCGGAAATTGCAGAAAATAAACCTGCTGATTTTGTTTCCATTCGTCATTACGGTTTTTTGGATGGAGATACCGAAGTAACCACAGGCGAACAAGTTGAAAAATGGGCCGGCGGACATGAAAATTACACTTTTGAGGAAAATAACGGCGTTACAACCGTAACCGTAGAAATGGACACTATTGATGAATATTTAGATTATTTCAATACTACTTATCCAAAAGCGATGGACAAATTAAAAGAAATTTCAGAGCAGTAAAAACTGAAGCTGACTTCTCAAACATAATATTTTAGAAAAGCTGTCTAGATTCTAGGCGGCTTTTTTTTATAATTATTTCATCACATAATCCTTTTTTCGAAGCAAAAAAATATGGCATAAAATGTTTTCTAAACACTTTTAAAACTATTAGCTTTACCCTTCCAAACACTCCAAAACATGAAAAAAGTAATTTTCTTACTTTTACTAACTTTTTGTACCACACCTTTTTTCAGTCAAAATGAAGGCAATAAACTTAAGCTTCAGAAAAATAGATTGATGCTGCATAACGTTGCTATTTATCTTCGAAATGTTAGCCAAGGTTCTATAGATATTGACAGTGCAATGATTTTAGCATGCAAGGCGAACAAACTTCCGTACACGCTTGCCAACGACGAAGGTTATAATGACGGATCCAACTTTCCAGGAAATAATTTAATCACCAATAATTATGCTCGCGGAGCAGAATTGCTATTGCCAAGATTAAATACAGTCGATCAAATTAAATTGTCTTTGCAAATTGGGAGTTTTTACCTTTTTAAAGCCGGTGCCAAAAAAGATGATCTCAAAAATGCGCTTTTGTATATTAATAAAGCTCAAAAACTGGCAGAAAAAACCAAAATTCAAAAGTGGTATTTTCAATCTAAATTTCTACTTGCCAAATATTATTACCAAGCAGACAAACCGCAATTGAGCAGCACAATTTTTTTGCAATTAGTTAATGCCGCAAGAAAAACCCAAAATGAGAAATTATTAGCAGAAGCAATTGATAACCAAGGTACTTTTATGCCTGATAGCAATAAAGAAAAAGCGGTTATTCTTGCCGAGGCTTTAGCTATTTATAAAAAAACAGGCAACAAAGAAAAAGAGATTGAAACCTACATGAAAATAATTCCTGTGCATTTTTGGACTGGCAAAATGAAATTGGCAAAAGAAGAATTGCTTATAAGCCTTAATCTTCAGAAAAAAAATGGTTTTCTATACACACAGTATACCGAAACCACTATTTCGTATATTGAACTATTCCACAACAATTACAAAAATGCACTTTATTATGCCTTGGAAAGCGTTAGTTCGATGGAGAAAACGAAAGATTATGCTTTTGCAGATAGCTTTTACATACGCCTAGGCAACGTTTATAACAGCACAGGCTATTATGACGATGCTATTAAATATTATCAGAAGGGAATTGAGTATAATCAAAGAGAAATTAATGCAGGAACTTGGTATAAAAGTTTTTTTGGCGCTTTAAGATCATTAATGGATAATTCTAAATACTCTGAAGCTTTAAAATATCTGGAAACCAATTCTAAAAAATATCCGCCAAAAAACAATTTGGATAATATGATTCTAAATCAGCTTAAGGCGCGCTGTTATGAAGAGTTAGGAAAATTAAAAGAAGCCGAAGCCAGTTATAAAAAACTTGAATTTTTTGCAGAAAGATTAAATTCACCAGAAACAATCAAAGATGTTGCAGACTGCTACTCGATCATGGCTTTGTTTTATGTCAAGATTAATAAGCCTCATAAAGCAAAAGAAATTACGGATCGAATTATCTCAAAAGCTAATAGTACAGAAGGTTACAGCCGTCACAATTTAGAGCTTGCTCTATTTAAAATTGATTCGCTAAACGGAAATTACCTTTCTGCCATGAAGCATATGGAAATTTATAATCGAATTCAGGATTCGATGGATAACATTAGTAAAAACCGTGATTATGAAAATTTGAAATTCAGGTTCGAAACTAGTGCTAAAGTACAGAATATAAAATCTTTAAAGCAGCAGACCAATCTTCAGAAACGTGAATTGCATTCGTCCAGACTTTTAAACACCATTTCTATCAGCAGTTTATTTTTATTGCTGATTATCATTATTTTATTGTACAACAGAGCTAAAATCAAACAGCGTAATACTAGCCGACTGCAATTAAAAGAAAAAGAAATCAAGCTTAAAAATGTAAAATTGGAGCGTTTGGTTGAAGAAAAAGAATGGCTTTTGAAGGAAATTCACCATCGTGTAAAAAACAATCTTCAAACAGTAATTAGTCTTCTGAACTCGCAATCTTCTTATTTGAAAGATGATTTGGCTATTTCTACCATTAAAAATAGCCAAAACAGAATTTATGCGATGTCGCTGATTCATCAGAGATTATATCAGGAAGATAATGTTTCTATGATTAATATGCCCGATTACTGCAATGAATTGGTCGAATATTTAAAAGAATCTTTCAATGCGGAACACATTCATTTTGAAGTTGAAATTGCTTCAATAGAATTGGATATTTCTCAAGCAATTGCTGTCGGATTAATTACTAACGAAATCATAACGAATTCGATAAAATACGCTTTTAAGGAAAATTCAAATTGCGTCATTCGACTTTGTTTATCTGAAATAAGGGAAAATTGCTATAGGCTCGAGGTTTCTGATAACGGAATTGGAATACCCGATATCGAAGAATTGCAAAATAGCAATTCGTTTGGAATGACGCTTATATACGGTTTAAGCAATACGCTTGAAGGTGATTTATCTATTAAAAATGAAAATGGACTTAGTTTTCAATTGGTTTTCAAAAAGGATTTTAGATAAAAAAAACTAGTTTTCAGCGGCCATTAATTCTATTTTCGCCATGATTAAGGCGAGGTTATTTTCTAAAGAAATCCTTCCGTCACGCCACTCTCTTTTATTGGATCCTCTTGAAATTCTAAAAATAAAATCACCAGTAAAAATGTAACCAGAAGTTTCTCTTAAACCGCTTTTGGTTACTCTTTTCTGAGCTTCTCTTAAATCTATTTTTATTTCATTTTCGTTTTCAAAAACAATAGTTTCCAAACCATCAAGACCTTTTCTAAATTCATGCCCGCGATATTGAATGAGTTTTATAAAAGTATTCATAAACAGTAAAGCTCGATTTCTGCTTTCTTCAGAAACATTTAGATTAAGAATCTCAAGCACATCTGGCTGAATATCTTTATTTGAAATTTTATTTTCCCAATATTGTTTTGTGGTCAAAATAATCTCAAGCGGATTTTCCAGCTGATCGCTAATGGTCAACGGAGCATGAACATCGTTTTTTATACTTTGAGCCAAATCCAATAAAGGCGTAGAATTTGAAGGAATTCTAAATTGCATTTCGTACGTTTTTTTCAAAATTGCAATCTCATTATTTCCTTTAAAATCTAATGAAAGCGGCGGAACATTTTTTCTCTTATAACCTGGTCCAATCCAATATCTGTTTTTAGGAAGCGGAATATTCATTTTTTCACAAGCATCTTTAATTCCCATACTGGAAATTTCATAATGTTTTGCAATCTGCGGAATTGGAAATTTCCAAACCAAAGTATAAAGTTCTGATCGGGTAAAAGTAATTTTGTCCATAAACCAGTATGATCAATTCAAAAGAAAATTCACCATCTCCATAATTGCTTACAGAAATGGTGAATTAAAAAAAATTAAGTACTACTCTACTCCGCCTCCTAAAGCACGGTACAGGTTAATTGCCGCATTCAGTTTTTCGAGTTTTATTGTTACCAGATCCAATTCGTTTTGAAGCGAACTGTTCTGAGCTGCAATTACTTCTAGATAATTCGCCATTCCGCTTTTGTAAAGCAAAGAAGCATCGGAAGTCGCTTTTTCTAACGACTCTGCTTTATCTTTCGCTAAAATGATACGTTCGTCAGCATATTTTAATCTTGACGTCGCGTCATTCACTTCGCCAACTGCCGTTATAAAAGATTGTTTGAATTGCACAACTGCTTTTTCTTGTTCTAAAACAGCAACTTCATAAGCCGTTCGCAAAGCTTTTTTTCTAAAAATTGGCTGTGCTAAATTGGCTGCAATCGTTTTGGTAACCGAACCTGGAAAATTAAACCAATTGTCAAATTCAAAAGAGTTTATTCCAATTGACGGACTTAAACTTAAAGTTGGATACATCGTTGCTTTTGCCAATCCTGTTTTGGCATTGGCAGACATAACCGCATATTCGCTAGCTTTTACATCTGGTCTTCTGCTTAAAAGCAAAGCTGGAATTCCTGACGGAAAAAGTACTGAAACTTCAGCCGCATCAATATTTCCTGCTCTTTCAATTTTATCTGGATATTCTCCGCATAAAATCTGTAAAGCATTTTCTTGAACCGCAATATTCGCTTTCGCTAAAGGCACTAGCAACTCAGCAGTTTTCTTCTGAGCTTCAGTCTGATTAACTGCCAACGAACTAATCGAACCCGATTTGTACTGCAATTCCATCATGCCCAAAGTATTCGTGCTCAATTCGATATTTTTCTCTGCAATTTTCAGCTGTTCATCCAATCCTAAAAGATTGTAATAAGATTGCGCAACTTGAACAATAATTCGAGTTTTTAACGCCGAAAGATTCTCTTTTTGAGCAAAATAAGTTGCTTTAGCGTCTCTTTTCTGCATTGCTACTTTTCCCCAAATATCAACTTCCCAAGAAAGACGCAGATTCGCACTGTAATCATCCATATAATCTTTACCAATAAATTGTTGGCTTAAAGATCCGTTTAGTGAATTTTTAGAAGGATAAGAACGGCTCGCTCCAGCATCGAAATCTAATGTGGGTAATAACGATAATTTGACTTGTTTATAACTGAGGTCGAGCTGTTCCATGCTTTTCATGGCAATGATCACTTCATTGTTTTTGACTAAAGCTTTTTCAATCAAAGCCACCAATAAAGGATCTTTGTAATAGCTTTTCCACGGAAGTAAAACCGTGTCTCCAGTAACCGCGACTTCTTCGCGATATTTTTCTGGAGCTTGTAAATCTGTACGAGAATATTTTTTCCCTACCACACACGACGTCATGACCGCTCCGGTAAGTAAAACCATTCCTATTTTATATACTGTTTTCATTCTTATTCTTTTATCGTTTGAACTTGAGTTGCGATTTTTTTCCTTGATACTTTTTCCTGTAAATATTGGAATACAATGAAAAGCAACGGAATCACAAAAATTCCTAGAATAACACCGCTAAACATTCCTACTGCGGCGCTGACACTGATTGATCGGTTTCCAACTGCAGTTCCTCCAGAAGCAAACATCAACGGAATCATACCTACAATAAAAGCTAGCGAAGTCATGATAATTGGTCGTAACCTTGATCTTGATCCTTCAATCGCAGCTTCGATTATCGTTAATCCTGCAAGACGTCTTTGTAAAGCAAATTCGACAATCAAAATGGCGTTTTTCGCGAGAAGTCCGACCAACATGATTAATCCAACCTGAACATAAATATTGTTGTCCAAACCAACTGCTTTAATTCCGGCAAAAGCTCCTAAAATTCCTGTCGGGATAGAAAGCAATACCGCAAGAGGCAATAAATAACTTTCGTATTGAGCTGCAAGCAAGAAGAATACAAACAATAGACATAACCCAAAAATGGCAACTGTCTGACTTCCTCCTGCTTTTTCCTCTAAACTTAAACCGGTCCATTCGTAACTGTAGTCAGATGGAAGTTTATCTAAAACTTGCTCTAGATTCCCCATAATTTGTCCGTTACTATAACCTGGCAAAGCCATCGCAGTAATATTTACCGAATTATAAAGGTTGTAACGATTCACCGATTCTGGACCGTACACTTTGTGGAATTTCACAATCGATTTTACTGGAACCATTTGCATGTCAGCATTTCTTACGAAAATCTCATTAAACGCATCTTCGTCCATTCTAAAAATACCATCAGCTTTTACATTAACTCTGTAAAACTTACCAAATCGGGTAAAATCTGAAGATTGATCTCCTGCAAAATAAGTTTGAATGTTTCCTAAAAGTTCTTTTACATTCACCCCCATTTGGCGCGCTTTGTCTTCATCAACTTCCAATTCCAATTGCGGATAATCGGCTCTAAAAGTCGTGTAAGCGTATTGAACACCTGGCTGCTGCATAATTTGAGCAATCACTTTATCAGACATCTTTTTTAAAGTTTCTGGATCTCTTGCCATTCTATCTTGCAACACGATCTCAGCACCACTTGTTACCCCAAATCCTTCAACTGGAGGCATTCTGAAAACCATAACCTGACCTTCTTTAATTGCAGCTAATTTGGCTGTAACGCTATTTAAAATTTCATCAATATCCTTAACTTCACCTCTTTCTTTTTTAGGTTTTAGCTTGATAAATCCTAAACCGTAAGCTGTACTGGCACTATTACTCAAAATGTTAAATCCTGTAATACTTGTATTAACATCAATAGCTTTTTCTGTTTCTAATATTTTCTCCATTCTCTCCACCACTGCAGTTGTACGATCCAACGCTGTTCCTGGAGGCATAGATAAACTGTACACCATGAATCCGTCATCTTCTAGAGGAACGAAACTTTTTGGAGTTGACATCATCATGTAAACCGCAATAGCTGTGATTCCAGTTACTAAACCGGCAGCAATCCATTTTTTTCCAATTAAGAAACGAACGCCTTTAATATATCTTCCCGTTAAATTGTCGAAACTTGAATTAAATCCAACGAAAAAGCGCTCTTTAAAAGTTGTTTTCTCATGATGATCACCATGCTTTCCACCATGATTCTTTAGCAAAAGCGCACATAATGCAGGCGTTAGCGTTAAGGCATTTACAGCAGAAATGATAATCGCAATTGCCAATGTATAAGCAAATTGTTTGTAGAAAATTCCTGAAGATCCTGTCATAAATCCGATCGGAATAAATACGGCAGACATGACCAAAGTAATCGAAATTACCGCTCCTGTAATTTCTGCCATCGCACCGTGTGTAGCATCTTTAGCTGAAATTTCTGGATCTTCTTCCATCTTACTGTGAACGGCTTCGACGACGACAATCGCATCATCTACCACAATTCCGATGGCTAATACCAAGGCAAAAAGTGTTAAGATGTTAATCGTAAATCCGAAAACTAGAAGGAAGAAAAACGTTCCTACAATCGCTACAGGTACTGCAATCGCTGGAATAATCGTCGAGCGAATGTCCTGAAGGAAAATAAACACTACAATAAATACCAGAATAAACGCTTCAAATAAAGTCGATTTTACCTGACCTGTTGCTTCGTCCAATCTATCTTTGGTACTCATTACGTTAACGTATTTAATACCTGGAGGAAAAGATTTAGACAGTCGTTCCACCTCTTTATTAATTCCGATTTCGATGTCGTTAGCGTTTGAACCCGAAGTTTGTAAAATTGCCATCGTAACAGCATTTTTACTGTTCGATTTATTATCACCGCTGTATGAAATAGAACCAAATTCAACTCGTGCAACATCTTTCAATCTTAAAACATTGCTGCCAACATTTTTGACGACAATATTTTCATATTGCTCGGGCTTGTTCTTTTTTCCTTTATAACGAATTACATATTCTAAAGCCGCCTTAGATTCTTCTCCCAATTTACCTGGAGCCGATTCTAAACTTTGCTCTGCAATGGCTTGCGTAACATCTGAAGGCACTAAACCTGCATTTGCCATTTTACGCGGATCCAACCAAACACGCATCGAATAATCTTTCTGTCCGAAAATCTGAACTTGTCCAACTCCTGGAACACGTTTCATTTGAGGAACTAAGTTGATATTCGCGTAATTCTGCAAGAACAATTCGTCGTATTTGCTATTATCATCTGTATACAAGTTGAAAATAACAATCATACTATTCTGCTGTTTCGAAGTCGTTAATCCCATTCGGATAACCTCTTGAGGCAGTTTTGGAGTCGCTTGCTGTACTCTATTTTGAACGTTTACCGCAGCCTGATCTGGATCAATTCCTTGTTTAAAAATTACACTGATAGAAAAAGATCCATCATTACTTGCAGTCGATTTAATGTACTGCATGTTCTCTACTCCATTAATCTGTTCTTCTAAAGGCGTTACTACCGAACGAATTACGGTTTCACTGTTTCCTCCTGGATAAGAACCGCTTACCATAACGGTTGGTGGCGAAATATCTGGGAATCGCGTTACAGATAATCGGGTAAGACCTATAATCCCCAGTATAACCAGTACAATAGAGATAACTGTGGCCAATACTGGCCTGTCTATTATTTTCTTTAACATGGAAATGTTATTTTATTAAATGAAAAATTATTTACTGCTTGCGTTTTTAGCAGCGATTTTTGGAACGACTTCCATTCCATCATAAAGTACATCGATAGAATTCAGTGCTACTTTATCTCCTGGTTTTAATCCAGATTTTACGAAATAATCTACTCCAGCGCTTCCAGCAATTTCAATTGGAACCATGGCTACTTTGTTTCCGTCTTTTAGAATGAAAACAAAGAATTTATCTTGAATATCCTTCACACTTGCCATCGGAACTGTAATTACAGACGATAAACTTTTGTTCAACACAATTCTCGCAGAACCTCCCGCACGCAATTGCTTTTTCGGATTTGGGAATATGGCTTTTAATGCAATTGTTCCTGTTGCACGATCGATATTTCCACTGGCAACTTCCAGTTTTCCTTTTTGATCGTATTCGCTATCATCAGCCATAATTAAACTTACGGTCTGATTGTTTTTAGCATCTTTCGAAAAGGCTAAATAATCGGCTTCTGTCAACGAAAAATAAACAAAGACGCTATTAATCTCCGATAGAACAGTCAACGGAACGGCATCTGTTGGCGTTACTAAATTTCCAATTCGGTTTGGAATACGGCTAATATAGCCGCTTACAGGAGCTTTAATCAAAGAGAAATCGGCATTAATCTGAGATGATCCTAAAGCGGCTTTAGCCTGTGCTACTTGTGCAGTTGCGGCTTCGTAATTGGCTTGTGCTGTTTTTAGCTGCATGTCTGAGAATACTTTTCCTTCAACCAAAGGTTTGATTTTCTCTACTTCCAGTTTTGCATTTGCCTGATTTGCCAAAGCGCTTTTATACGCTGCACGGCTGTTGTTTACTTGTTCGGCGTAAACATCACCTTTAATTTTAAAAAGAGATTGTCCTTTGCTTACGTAATCTCCTTCTTTTACATAAATCGCTTCAAGATAGCCTGAAACTTGGGCTTTTATATCAACGTTTACAGCACCTTCGACTGTTCCTGGATATTTTTTTTCTACTTCTCCTGTTGCTGAATTGGTCTGAAGAAAGTCAACTTCTGGCTTTGGAGGAGCCATTTGCGCATCTCCGCTTTTCCCGCATGAAAAAAGGGAAAGAGTTATCAATAAAATTGCAATTCTGCCAATTGCTTTATTATTTTTAAAAAACTGTTTTGTCATTTTACTTTTCATTTTTAAATGAATTACCTCAAATTTGGGCGCAAAATAACAGCAGAAAAGGACTTTTTTAGGGAAGAAAGTTACCCAAACGACATTTTTCGACACCGAAACGGACGGGGTTTGTTTTTGCCGCTAAGACGCAAAGTCGCTAAGTTTTTTTCTGCCACGAATTCACGAATTTTCTCTAATTAAAATTATTGTGTGAAATACTGGCGAGATAATTTCTCGAATTTTTATTTCTCCTTCGTCGAAATTGACAAAATGAGCGTAAAACATCGTAAATAGAGGAAAAAATTAGCGGAAATTCGTGGCAAAAAAACTTCGCACCTTCGTAGCAAAAAAAAATCGTGAATTCGTGGCGAAAAAAAACTTAGTGACTTTACGACAAGAAAAAAAACTTAGAATCTTAGCATCTCAGAACCTTAGCAACTTAAATCTATCGATCCATCCACTGCTTAAAGAAAGGTGTTTTTTCCCTGCTTATGATCACCTCGCGTTCAGGATCTAGCTTTAGTTGGATTTTTAATTTTGCGTTGAAGTAATTTGCAATAGATTTGATGCTTTCTGCACGAATGAAAAACTGGCGATTAGCACGGAAAAAAAGATTCGGATCTAATTCCTGTTCCAGTTCTTCCATAGTTTGCGGAATGGAAATAATTACACCAGATTTAAGAAATAAATTGCTGGTTTTAAATTCAGAATATATAAAGTCGATATCTGAAACGTCTACGCTTTTATAGCCGTCACGGTACGTCACTAAAAAGCGCATTCTGAAAACTGGTTTTTCAATCAGTTCTTTTAGAATTCCTGCGATATTGGTTACGCTGGATTCGTTTTTATTTAGGGATTTGAATTTTGTTAAGGCAAATTCCAACTCATTTTTTTGAATTGGTTTCATCAAATAATCGATGCTGTTTACCTTAAAAGCACGAATGGCATATTCGTCATAAGCCGTGGTAAAAATTACTGGACAATTGATTTCGATTTCATCAAAAATAGCAAAACTTAGTCCGTCAGCTAAGCGGATATCCATTGTAATCAAATCTGGACATGGATTTGATTTTAGCCACGCGACTGTATCGACAACCGTATCAATAATGCCTAAAATTTCGCAATTGGATTCTAGCTCTTCCAACAGTCTTTTTAGCCTGCTGGCGTTAATACTTTCATCTTCTACAATTAAAATTTTCATAACTCTTAAATTAATGGCAGACGTACCTCGTAATAACCGTTTGATTCGCTAAAAGTTGGCATTTTTTCAGATAAAATTTTATAGCGGAATTCAATGTTTTTATTTCCAATTCCAGTTGAAACAAAGCTTTTTCCTGCAGTTCGCTGCAAATTATTTCGAACAACAATATCTCCAGAATCAGAGAAAACAGTAATCGTCAGCGGATTGGCTAAAGTTGCCATATTATGTTTTACAGCATTTTCTACCAATAACTGCAATGTTAAAGGCGGTAAATGAAGTGCCAGCGAAGTAGCATCAACCTCGATTTTCAAATCGATTTTTTCGCCCAATCTTTTCTTCAACAAATAAAAATAAGCATTAAGGAATTCGATTTCTTCTTTTACTGTAATCGTATCTTTATTTGAATTGGAGATCATATAACGATATACTCTCGTTATATTTTCTAAGAACGAAGCCGCTTCTTTCTGATCGTCATAAATCAACTCTGTCAAGGTGCTGAAATTATTAAATACAAAATGCGGATCTAACTGCATTTTAAGAGACTCCAATTTCGAACGTGTAACCGCTTCTTGAAGTTCTGAGGCTTTTATCTTTAATTCGGCAGTTTCTATAGCATTTAGACGCCATCTGTTCAAAAGAAATATTCCCGTATGAATGGCGCTTATGAAAAGCGAAATAATCGCCGCCATAATTTTAGACTGCCAAATGGTAACTAAATCATTTTCTTGCAAAGCCGTACATGGGTATAAATAATCCCAAAGGCAGGAGAAAAAATAGTTTAAAAGTATATTTCCTGCAATAAGACAAATAAATTGTGCTATCGCTCTAAATGCTGGATTTTGCTCCCAGCTTATGTAGTAATTTAATTTTCGTCCAACAAACAGAGTCAGTTCTGTAAGGATGGCACAATAAAGCAAAATAATGAAGATATCGAAGGTTTGATCTAAATCGAGCAAACCTTCCTCTTCAAAATTTCGGTACGGATTTAGAAAATAATAGGATGAAAGATAGACCAAAAAAACGGCTGGAATTACTATAATCCTGTAGTATTTATAGAAAAAATTCTTGCCTGTTTTTTTATTTTGGTTCTTTCTACCCATTTATTCCCTCAACTGTAAAAATTGAAAAATCCTATCTTATTAGTGTTCAACAAGAACACCTTCTTCTTTGTTGTCTGCATTTATAATAGCAACTGGATTTTTCTCACGCATAACGCCCCATTTCAAGCACGTTGCACCCCAAGAAAATCCTGCTCCAAAAGTAGTGATCAATACATTTTGTCCTTCTTTAAAATCGTCTTTGAAATCCCATAAACACAACGGAACTGTTGCTGATGTTGTATTTCCGTAACGATCAATATTCACTTTAACTTTATTTGAATCAATATTTAAGCTTTCGCCCACAGCATTAATAATTCTCAAATTAGCTTGATGTGGCACAACCCAGTCAATTTGAGTTGCTTCTAAATCATTTTTCACCAAAGCATCTTGCGAAACTTGGCTCATTGCTGCAACGGCTCTTTTAAATACAAAAGCTCCGTCTTGTTTTAGATAATGTGTTCTATGTAAAAGACTCTGCATAGAAGTTGGATTTCTAGAACCTCCAGCTGGTACAGCTAGAGAAGAAACACCGCTTCCGTCAGTTTTTAGAATCGTTTTCATTAAACCGTATTCAGATTCTGATTTTTCTAACAAAACTGCTCCTGCTCCATCTCCGAAAAGAATACAAGTATTACGGTCTTCATAATCTACGATAGAGCTCATTTTATCTGCTCCAACGATGATTAATTTATTATAACGTCCGCTTTCAATCATGTTTGCACCCATTTCCAACGCATATAAAAATCCGCTGCATGCTGCATTCATATCAATACCAAAAGCATTTGTAAGTCCGCTTTTATCGCAGACAATACTGGCTGTTGGTGCTAAAATGTGATCTGGAGTTGCTGTTGCTACAAGCAAAGCCTCAATCTCATTTCGATCTACATTATAATTTTCGAAGAGATTTTCAATCGCTGCTGCGGCAAGGTCAGATGTTGCTGTGTCGTCGTCTGCGATTCTACGTTCTCTAATTCCAGTTCTTTTGATGATCCATTCCTCCGATGTATCAACTGTTTCTGAAATCTTTTTATTGGTCAGAATTGATGATGGTACGAAACCACCTATAGCTGTAATTACTGCGCTCATTGTTTTTTGTTTTTTTAAGCTTTGTACCCTTAGAACCCAATGCTTACTACTTTTTCTTTCCTTTTACAGTCGTTTACAACCGATGCAGGAAACAATAATTGTATTCCTTAAAAGCCGTTTAAATCTGATAACAATAGCTTTTCTGAGAAATATTATTTTAAAATCTGAACAAGCTAAAAACATTATACAAAATCCAATTAAAATAAATTAAAATCTACACCTAGGGTTTTCTCGGTAGTACTTGGTGTAAAATCTTTAATTTATTTTAATTTTAAAATTATACAATGCTGTTTCAGTTTGTAAATAATTCCCAATTACAGCTATTGTCATACTGATAAAAAACCTATTTGCATTTAAGTTTTTAGAGTGCCACAAAATTAATTTAAAAAAATATGAAACAAGCAGACAATTAAGAATAATTAACAAAACTATCTGAATTGTTAAGATATAATTTTGAAATTCGACATCAAGCACTAAAAATTATAAAATCCCTAAAATCAAAAAAAATCTGTTAAAATTTCTTTTGATAAAATTTCTTCAAAAAAAGCTTGCGTTTTTTATGTCATTATTTTTAAATCAAATTAATCTTTAATAATTCGGAAAAGACAATAATGGGATATCAAGTCCGGTTGCTAGAATTCTAGTTTTGCTTCTGTGAACCAAAGAATCCCAAAAACCGTATTTTTGAGGCACCATAATCAGCAAATCAGCTTCATAATTATTAATTTCTTTTTTAATTTCGTTAATAACAGCATTCGATCTTACGGTTTTATATAGATATTTTACGTCTTCAAATTCTTTTTCGATATTCGAATTCATTAAAATTCTGTGCTGTTCTTCTTTCAAATCATCTAATTTTTCGTCTACACTAAAAAACTCGATTTCAGCTCCAAAATCACCCAAAGCATTTTTAATCCAGCTGAATTTCTTTATAGCCGAAAAACTCAAACTATCACAAGCGTATAATACTTTTTTAATGTTTAAGAAACGAGCATTTTCAGGAACAGCCAGAACTGGAATATGTAAATTCTTAATTGCGGTTGTGGTCGAATTCCCTAATAATTCCTGCTCAAAAGAACGTTCTGCCATTCCCATTACTACAACATCAGCATTTGTTGCTGCAATAATTTTCGGAAGTTCATCTTCCAAAAAAGAATAGGTACAAATAGCTGCTGTTTCAATTGCAAACGAATCTCCTATTTCTTTAGCCAAATTTTCTAGTCTAGAAATTGCTTTTTCAATCTGTTTCTGCATGGCATCTGCAGTTATATGCGAGTTTGCACTGTGCACACTCAACGAAAATGAATTAAATAAAACCAATTTTGCGCCCGTAGCTTTTGCAAGTCCAGCTGCATAATTAACAGCATTAGTGGCGATGGCAGAAAAATTTGTTGCGGCGATTATAGTAAGAGGTGAATTCATAAATATATAATTAAGCTTTCTAGCAAAATTGCTTAAATAAAAGCTTCAACCTTTTTTTATATAACCGAATGATCATTTTTAACGACTCAACCGTAAAATTTCATTACTGAAAAAACAGGCTTTCCTTTTTTGTTTCTTACTTTAAAAACGATAAAAAAATAATCGGCTCCGACCCTTTTAATATTTATTACTTTTACTGATA
Organism: Flavobacterium sp. B167r; assembly: GCF_056824315.1. Classification (NCBI taxonomy): domain Bacteria; kingdom Pseudomonadati; phylum Bacteroidota; class Flavobacteriia; order Flavobacteriales; family Flavobacteriaceae; genus Flavobacterium; species Flavobacterium sp. B167r. Next base: position 3,423,767 of record NZ_CP124859.1, on the reverse strand, counting down.
TTAAAATTGCTGCGATGGATGCCAAAAATCTTTTAAAAGAACATGTTTCAAAAATTGTTTCCTTAACTGACGAACAGTTTGATTATTTCTTTTCGCATTTTAAAGCAGAAACTTTTAAGAAAGGGCAAACTGTTATTAGTGAAGGTCAAGAAGTTGACAAAGAGTATTTTGTTATTTCGGGCTGTTTGAAATCCTTTTATGTTAATGATGAAGTCAAAATGTATATTCTGCAGTTTGCGATGCCGACTTGGTGGGCTTCTGATTATGCGGCGCTTTACAATCAAACCAAAGCTACTATTAATGTAGATTGTATATCGGATGTTGAAATTCTTTCGCTTTCCAATCAGGATCGAGAAAAAATCTGCAGCGAAATACATGAAGTCGAACATTTTTTTAGATGGAGAACCAATCGCGGTTATGTCGCTTCTCAGAAAAGACTGCTTTCTTTTATGAATAATGACACGAAAACGAGATACGAAGAATTGCTTTCCCTATATCCTGCTTTATACAATACTGTTCCAAAACATTTGATCGCTGCTTATCTTGGTGTTTCCAGAGAAACTTTAAGCCGATTGTACAACGCTTCCAAACCGCATTGACGAATGTGATCTACATCACGTAATCAATTTTGAATGTCGCCATTACTTTGTACTATAAATTAATAACAATTTAAAATACAGAATAATGGAAACTAAAAATTTTAAAATTTCGAATACTGAAAGTCAAGTAAACTGGATTGGGAAAAAAGTTACTGGACAACACAATGGAACAATTAATATCGAAGAAGGTAATTTTACTTTTTCTAATGACGAACTTACTGGCGGAAATGTCGTTATCGACACTACTTCTATCGTAATTCTTGACGTTACCGATCCCGCTACAAATCAACAATTTGCAGGACATTTGGCTTCTGATGATTTCTTTTCTATAGACAAATTCAAAACTGCTTCTTTAGACATTAAAGCTGTTTCTAAACAATCTTCTTCAGATTATTTCATCGAAGGAAATCTTACTATCAAAGGCATTACACATCCAATTGGTTTTAATTTAGAAGTAAAAAGAAACGAAAGCGACTTAAAAGCTTCAGGCAAAATCATCATTGACCGCACCAAATATGATATGAAATTCCGTTCTGGAAATTTCTTCACCAATCTTGGAGACACTTTGATTTACAACGAATTTGAATTGGATGTAAATCTAACAGCAAAACTTGCTTAATTCCTAGAAATCATGCCATACGTAAAAATTGAAGTAACTCGTGAAGGCGTTACAAGAGAACAAAAACAGCAACTCATATCTGGAATTACGCAATTAATTACAGATGTTTTAGACAAAGATCCTAGCCTTACACACATCGTAATTCAGGAAATAGACTTAGACGATTGGGGATTTGCAGGCGAACAAGTTTCGGTATTGCGCGAAAGAGGCATTACAGCTCAAAAGAAATAATTTAAAATTAGAAAAATGAAAACAATTATAGTAACCGGTGCCTCAACAGGCATCGGTAAATCGATAGCTCAATTATTTTTAGAAAAAGGCTACAATGTAGTCATCAATTCTGCTAATTTGCAGAACCTTGAAAACACTTTTAAAGAATTAGGTCATCATAGCCAATTAGCGATGATACAAGGTGATGTAAGCCTTGCGGCAACAGGAAAAAAATTAGTTCAAACTGCTTTAGAACGTTTTGGAAGTGTCGATGTATTGATCAACAATGCTGGAATTTTTCAGCCGCAATCTTTTTTAGATGTTGAAGAAAAAGACTTGGATCGTTTTTTAAACATTAATTTAAAAGGAACTTATTTTACAAGCCAAGCTGCTGTACGACAAATGCTGAAACAAGGCGAAGGATCAATCATTAATATAGGAACTGTTCTGGTAGATCACGCCATCGACGGATTTCCTGCTACTGCTCCAATTTCAAGCAAAGGCGGTGTTCATGCTTTTACGAGACAGCTTGCCGCTGAATTCGGAAAAAACAATATTCGCGTAAATGCGATTGCTCCAGGGATTATCAGAAGTCCGCTTCAAGCTAAAACAGGTGTAGATAATGCGGATAGTTTAGCAGGATTGCACTTATTGAAACGAATTGGAGAAACTAGCGACGTAGCGCAATTGGCTCTTTATTTGGCTGAAAGTAATTTTGTAACGGGCGAAATCATTAATTTAGATGGCGGTCACGTTGCTGGACACAGCATTTGATAACTTCAAAACTTTAAATCATGGAAAATTTTGCTACAAACGCGGCTTTAATTACAGCTGTGCTTATGAATTATTTTAACGGAATTTATAACGGTGATGTCCCTTTATTGCAAAGTGTTTTTCATCCGCAAGCGATTATTGGTTTTGATCTTAATGGGGAAACTCATTTTAAAACTGTAAATCAATATTTGGAAGGCGTAAAAAACCGCAAAAGTCCGCAGGAATTGGGAGAAGAATTCAAAATGAAAATCCTATCTTTAGAGATTATCAATAATACCGCTGTCGCGAAAGTGCAAGTTCCGATATTCGAGTATGATTATTATGACCTTTTAAGCCTTATCATGGTTGATGGCAAATGGGTTATAAGCAATAAATTAGCAACTAAAGTAAATTAAATACAATGTGGAATTCAACCAAAATAACACAATTACTAGGTATTGAGTATCCAATTTTACAAGGTCCGATGGGTGGTGGTTTTTCAACTGCCGCTCTATTGGCTTCTGTAAGCAATGCAGGCGGATTGGGCAGTTACGGCGCTTATACCCTTACTCCAGAAGAAATTCGAGAAGCTGGAAAAGAAATCAAACTCGCTACTTCTAAACCTTATAATATTAATTTATGGGTTAATGATGTTGACAAAAGTCTTCTAAACTATCCTCCAGAAAAACTGGAAAAGATCAAACAGAATTTTAAACCTTATTTCGATGAATTAGGAATTCCGCTTCCGGATTTATCTTCGAATATTCCTTCTAAATTTGAAAAACAAGTTGAAGTTTTATTTGAACTTAAACCTGCCGTTTTTAGTTTTATTTTCGGAATTCCGTCAAAAGAAATCCTTCAAGAAAGCCGAAAACTCGGAATAAAAACCATTGGCGCTGCCACGACATTAGAAGAAGCGCTTGCTCTAGAAGATTCCGAAGTCGATGCCATTATCGCAGCAGGATTTGAAGCTGGCGGACACAGACCTTCTTTTTTGAAACCAGCGCAAGATTCTTTTACAGGATTATTCACTCTTGTACAGCAATTAAAAGCGAAAACCAAAACGCCAATTATTGCCGCAGGCGGAATTATAGATGCAAAAGGAATCGCTGCGGCCTTGACCTTAGGCGCTGATGCTGTACAATTGGGAACGGCTTTTATGGTTACAGATGAATCTGGCGCTGCTCCTGTTCATAAAGAAATGCTTTTTAAGAATCCGAATGTTCCAACCACAGTTTCAAAATCGCTTACAGGAAGAATGGGCAGAATGATCAGCAATAAAATCTCTGACGCTGTTCCTTTTGAAACTGAAGTACTTCCTTTTCCTCTTCAAACCAAATTAATAGCACCTTTAAAAGTCGCCGCACTCGCTCAAGGAAGAACCGATATGATTAGTTTTTGGTCGGGACAAAACACAAGCAATTTAAAACACCATAAAGCGGGAGAATTAATGCAGGCTTTAATTTCTGAAACAGCTGCGTTGCTGTAGTTTTTAACCGCAAAGCATGCTAAGTTTAATTAAATTGTTTCAAGTTTCAAGTTGAAATACTTGTGTGTTTAACCGCAAAGCACGCTAAGTTTTTTTTCTATAGATTGCGTTTTAAGTTCGCAAAGCTTTGCGAACTTAAAATAACTTAATTTGATCTCAAAAAAAACTTAGCGTACTTTGCGAAAACCCTTTGCGTGCTTTGCGGTTAAAAACACAAACGCATTTCACAACTCACAATTCACAATTCACAATTCACAATTCACAACTCACAGACTGTCCAGTTCACCCTGAAGTTTGTCCGTTTCAACATATTTTCGATTTTGATTTTAAGGCTTTCGACGCACATTTGTACCGTTAAATAACTTTAAATATCAAAATCATGAACTCAAAAACAACAAAAATTATCTATTGGACAGGCGCAGTATTAACTTCTTTATGGTTTGGCGCAAGCGGTTTCTTCGAATTGACAAAGAATCCATTGGTTTGGGGAATCACACAACAATTGGGATATCCAGCGCATTTTATTTATATCCTTGGCGTTTTTAAATTAGCCGGTGTCATTACGCTTTTAATTCCGAACAAATTGTTACGATTGAAAGAATGGGTTTTCGCAGGAATATTTTTCGACATCATCTTTGCTTTCTTTTCAAAAATCGCTGTCTTAGGTTTTGGCGCTGCAACAGATGCCATAATCGCCTTTGTAATGGTAAGTGTAACGTATGCAATGTATAGAAAATTATATATAGCAACTTATACTCCATCAGAAATCAATTAAAAACAAAATTACATCAAAATAAAAATGCCTAATACTTGAATATTAGGCATTTTATTATTTTCTACTTAATCTTTCTTAATAAAAAAATGTCATGAAAAAGATCATTTTAATTCTCTGTTTTATACTTTCAGCTTTGTTTTTTATAAGCTGTTTTATGTTTCCTGGATTGTAAAATTGAGCCAATTAATTTATCTTAGAAAAACAATAAATTAATTGGTTTTATCTGTTTTCTAACCAGCTTAAAAATGCAGTTGCTTTTTCTTTTCCAACCAATAATTTATCTTCTGTCGGAACGCTTAATTTCACGATTATCTTACGTGAAAAATAATGCTCTGCCTCTCGTATTGCTGCAAAATTAACCAAATATTGTCGGTTCACTCTAAAGAACTGAATTGGCGATAAAAGCTTGTAAATTTCATCTAAAGACTGCGTTAACGGATATTCGTTTTTATCTAAAGTCATAATGGTAGGCGTTTCGTTTTTGATGAAAAAAAACGCAATATTCTCCGTTAAAACCGTTTGATATTTATTGTTTTTGAAAACCAAAAAACTGCTTTTCCCTTTATTTTCACCATTTCTCGTTAATAAAAGTTCGAAATCTGGCATTGCTTTTTTATTTCTCTGAAAGAAGTTTTTCAATTCTCCCGCTTTCTTTAAAGCTTGCGAAATACTGTCTCTTGAAAATGGTTTTAGAACATAATCAATTCCATTTGATTTGAAAGCTTCGATTGCATAATCGTCAAAAGCAGTACAGAAAATTACAGGCGACACCACCTCAACATTTTTAAAAATCTCGAAACATTGGCCGTCTGCAAGCTGAATATCCATAAAAATAAGATCGGGCTGATCGTTTTCCATAAGATAATCAACCGCTCCGTCAATGCTTTGTATATAAGACAAAATCTGAACATCGGGTCTGATGCTCAGAATAAGCTGGCCAAGTGCTTTGGCCGTTTTTACTTCATCTTCAATTATTATGATATTCATAATTCAGTGGTATTTTTACTTTAAAAGTGTTTTCGTCTTTATCAATTTCAATTTCTTTGTGAATCAGGTGCATAAAACGCTGGTTGATATTATCCAAACCAACACCTGTAGACACCGCGCCTCTTTTGAGTTGAATTTTATTTTCAATTACTAAAAACTCATTTTCGGTGTAGAGTTTAATAATCAAAGGTTTGTCTAAAGAAACGACATTGTGCTTGATGCAGTTTTCAATCAATAATTGCAAGCTAAAAGGCGGAATTGCACAATCGTATTGTTTGGGATCAATTTTATTTTCTAAAACAAATCCGTCTTCAAAACGCGCTTTCAGCAAATAAACATAGGAGTCTAAAATCTGAAGTTCTTCGCTCAGCGGAATCAAATCCATTTTTCGGCTTTCTAATGTAAATCGGTAAAAATCAGATAATTTCAATATAAAATCGGAACTCTGCGGATCTTGAATATCGACCATTGATTTTAAGGTATTCAAACTATTAAAAAGAAAATGCGGATTAACCTGCTGTTTTAGCAATTCGTATTGAGCGCCAAGATTTACTGCTTTTGTTCGCTCAAGTTCTACTCCCATTTGCTGAGTCTGATAGTTTTGAAAAAGCAAATGCAAAAACATATAAACGATAAGGTTAATCAAAACACCACGAAGTTCGAACATAATCGGTGCGTCCATTTTGGATACCTGAAAGAGCTCTTGATGCGCAATTACCAGAACCACCATCAGCAGAATCCCCATTACAACACTCAACAAAAGTTTCCAGTTAAAAAGACTTTTATTTACGCGGTGCGAAGAAAATTTAGGTAAACTATAAATATTGTAATGCCATATAAAAAGGGAGAACAAAAGTGTAATTGAAGAATTTATAATAAGATCACCAGGCGTAGAATCGGCATCAAATAATTTAGGTATCGAAGCCATAATCGCCAGCGCGATAGAACTTCCCCAAATGACTTTTTGAGAAACCTGAAAGCGTTTAACTTTTTCCATAATTAAGGTTTATTTTTTGATCTTGCTCTGTCAAAGATAGGTTTATTTTGAAAAATTAAATTAGATTTTGCTCTCGCAGATTTTGCATATTGAGCAGATTTTTTATTTAAAAACAGAAACGTTACGCGTATATTTTGTCATTTCGACGAAGGAGAAATCACACTCGTAACTCTACAAAGATTGAAAATTCGTTTTGTGAGTTTCTAGTGTGATTTCTCCTTCGTCGAAATGACAAATAGTACGGAATATTTCTTTAAATTCCGATCGATATCGGGAGCGTGAAACAAAAACTTAAGCACGTTTTACTCCAAGAATAGCGCCTGATTTCATATCCTGCACAAATCCAACCACTTCAAAATCTTGTGGATTAAAATTCTTAGGCAGAGTAATTGTTGAACTTCCTTTTGCTGTTTTTAAATCAATGGTCTGCAAACGCTGTACGATTTGAAAATGCGATAAAACTCGGTGTGCGTTCTCTCCTCTTTTCACATTGCTTTTTGCCGATTTTTGAACCACTGCAACTAGTAAATGACTGTTTTTAAAAGCGCCGATAATACTGTAATTCAGAGTCAATTTATCATTTTGCTGTTTTGTTTCTAAAGACAAATCGACCGCAGAAGGTTTAGAAAGTGCCGATTTTATTCCGTTTCTTAAACTGGTTTCCTGAGAACCGATATAATCTGATTTTCCGTTAATGATTACTTGCGGAGTGTAGATTGGCTCTTTTCCAAAAAATTGCGCATAATCGTATTGTCTTTGTGTATAATTGGCATTGCTAAAAATGTCTTTCCACCCTTGTTTGTCCCAATAATCCACGTGATAAGCCAGTACGTAAACATTTTTGTCTTGATATTCATTTTGAATCTTCCCAAGCAATTCATCTGCCGGCGGACAGCTCGAACAGCCTTCGGAAGTATATAATTCTAAAAGTGCAAAACCTTTTTTATCTGAGTTCTGACTGAAACTAATGTTTCCTGTTAATAAAAACAGTAACATTAAAAAACCTATAATTTTTATCTTTTCCATGATTTCTATTTTATGTCCTGCAAGGTTTTGAAAACCTTGTAGGTATGCTTTTTAGTATTCTCAAAATTAAGCTAAACCTACAAGGTTTTAAAAACCTTGCAGGTTAACTGAACTAGTATTAAAGAATATTAATTTCAACGTAAATATTTCCTTTAGTTGCTTTAGAATATGGACAAGTCTGGTGCGCTTGAGCCGCCAAAACTTCTGCAGTTTCAGTGTCCAATCCTGGAAGGCTGATGTTTAATCTCGCTTGAAGCGAATATTCTCCTTCCGTTACACATAAATCAACCTCAGCATCTACTGCAGTTTCAGCAGGAAGTTTAATTCCTTGTTTTGAAGCCGCGATTCCTAAAGCTCCGATAAAACAAGCCGACCATCCTGCAGCAAACAACTGCTCTGGATTTGTTCCCGGACGTGAAGATCCCGGTGCGCTTAATTTGATATTCAATTGTTCGTCTGAACTTTGAGAAGCTCCTTCTCTACCGCCTGTTGTATGTGTTTTTCCTGTGTATAAAACTTTTGTTTCCATGTTTTTTCTTTGTAAAATGTTATTTGTAAAAAGTGAAATGTTTGTTCTTATTTGTTTGATATTGATATTTATTTCAAATTAGCTACATCAATTATGGCTTGCGCAAATGCTTTCGGATCTTCTTGCGGAACGTCGTGTCCGATTCCTTTTAAAATTCTGTGCTCGTATTTTCCTGTGAACTTACTTGCATACGCTTTTCCATCCGCGAAAGCGCCGTCAAAATCACTTCCTATTGTAATGGTTGGAATTTTAATTTCTGGTTTTGATGCCAAACGTTTTTCTAAAGCATCATATTTAGATTCTCCTGCTTCTAGCGATTGTCTCCATCTGTAATTGTGAATTACAATTGCTACGTGATCTGGATTGTCAAAAGATTGAGCGGTTTGATCGTAAGTTGCTTTGTCGAAATTCCATAGTGGAGAAGCGATTTTCCAGATTAGTTTATTGAAATCGTAAGTGTTTTGTGTGTAACCTTGTTTTCCTCTTTCGGTTGCGAAATAATATTGGTACCACCATCCTAATTCAGCTGTTGGAGGAAGCGGTTTTAAATTAGCTTCTAAATTCACTACCAAATAACCGCTTACCGAAACCAATCCTTTTACGCGTTCTGGCCAAAGTGCTGAAACTACAACTGCTGTTCTAGCTCCCCAATCGAAACCGCCAATTACGGCTTTGTCTATTTTTAACGCATCCATAAAAGCGATAATATCACTTGCTAAAGCTGCTTGCTGACCGTTTCTGAAAGTATCTTTAGAAAGAAAGGTAGTTGTCCCGAATCCTCTTAAATAAGGTGTAAAAACGTGATATCCTTTTGCTACTAAAATCGGAACGACTTCGTTGTAACTATGAATATCGTAAGGCCAACCGTGAAGTAAGATTACTGGTGTTCCGTTTGCAGGTCCAGCTTCTGTGTAACCTACGTTTAATAAACCTGCTTTGATTTGCTTTAAAGTTCCAAGGGAACTGCTTACTTCGATTACTTTTTGCGTTGAAGTTTGTGCTTGAGTTAAATTTGCATTCATAAAAAAGATTGCAATTAAAACTATTTTCGTTGTGATGCTGTTTGTAATTTTTAAGATCGTTTTCATAATTATTAGTTTTTTATTATTTGATTATCAGTTAATTTCTTCGTCAAAGGTATTTTGACAATGCTTGTTTTAAAAGTTGAAAATAGGTGAAGTGAACAAAGTCGGGGTTGAAATGGACAATACTTAATTATGAATTATGAATGTCCAACTTGAAACCTGAAACTTTAAACAAATACTACTTCTTCAACGTCAAGATTGGTTTTCCTTTTTCTACAATATAAGTTGCTAGTTCTGCTGCGTTAGTATTGGTATTATTTTTAGCGGAATGCACTACGCCTGCAGGAATAAAAAGTACTTCTCCTGCTTTTAGAATTACAGGTTTTTCGCCTTCTATTTGATATTCTAAAGTGCCTTCTACAACATAAATCACTTCTTCTCCTGGGTGAAAGTGGTTTCCAAATGCTGAATGTGCTGCAAAATCGATTCTCGCTTGAACCATTTCTTTTCCTGGAGTACTTAGATCGTGTCTTTGCAAATCGGTGCGTTTTACTCCTGTCTGAGCCGAAAGCTGATTCGGAACTAAAAAGGCAATGATTCCTAAAATAATAATTGCGATTACAACCCATGTTTTTTGTTTTTTCGTTTCCATGATTTTTTCTGTTTTTAGTTTGGATATTTTTTAATTATTTCACGCAGATTTTAAAAGATTTAAGCTGATCTAGCTGATTTTTTCTAAAATTAAATCTGCTTTAATCTGGAAAACCTGCGTGAAATATTTTTCTATATTTTAGATACTTTAAATTATTTTTTACTTCTTAATCCTCTAAAAGCGTCTCGAAGTTCAACAGTGAAAATTTGTGGTTCTTCCCATGAAGCGAAGTGTCCGCCTTTGTTTACTTCATTATAATAAGACAAGTTTTTGTATGCTTTTTCAGCCCAGCTTTTTGGTGCCTGATAAATCTCTCCAGGAAATACTGTAATCGCTACTGGAATTTTAATATCAGCCGTTTTTTGTTCGAAAGCATTAAAATTGTTATTGTTATTTTCCCAATACAATTGAGCCGAAGAATTAGCTGTATTCGTTAGCCAATACAATGAAATATCGTCTAGCATTTCGTCTTTTGTAAGTGATTTTTCGGCATTTCCTCCGCTGTAGGTCCATTCGTTGAATTTATCCAAGAAAAAGGAAGCCAATCCAACAGGAGAATCTGTCAATCCGTAGCCTAAAGTCTGCGGACGTGTTACCATCATTCCGGCATAACCACCGCCTTTTGTATATAATTTGTTTAGTGAATTAAAAGCAGCTTTTTCCTTAACCGATAATCCTTGAGGAGCTGGATCACCATCTTTTAAAGCTTTTGCAACATCAGCAGGAACAGTCGCAGGCATATTCACGTGAATTCCTAACAAACCATCTGGAGCTTGGCGCGCCATGGCATCTGCAATTACAGAACCCCAATCGCCGCCTTGCGAAACATAATTTTTATACCCTAAACGTTTCATTAAAACATCCCAAGCATTTCCAATTTTCTCTGGTCCCCAGCCTGTTCCTTTTGGTTTTTCAGAAAAACCGTAACCAGGCATAGACGGAATAACCAAATCGAAAGCATCTTCTGCTTTTCCGCCATATGAAGTCGGATCTGTAAGCGGTCCAACGACTTTTAAAAGTTCAAAAACGGAACCTGGCCAACCGTGAGTAATAATCAAAGGCATTGCATTTTTATGTTTCGATTTTACATGTACAAACTGAATATCCAGTCCGTCGATGTTGGTTACAAACTGAGGCAGCGCGTTTAATTTGTCTTCGGCTTTATGCCAATCATAATCTGTTCCCCAATATTTTACCAAACCCTGAATCTGATTCAGTTTTACACCTTGCGATTGATCGTTAACCGTTTCCTGATCTGGCCATCTTGTCGCATTGATGCGATTGCGAAGATCTGTAATCGCATCCTGCGAAACGCTTATATGATAAGGACGAATTAAACTCGCATCGTTCTTAGTTTGTTTGTCTTTGTTTTGAGCAAAAGAAGCTGATGCCAACAGCATAAAAGTTCCCGCTGCAATTGTTTGTATAAAAGAAGGTGTGTTTCTCTGAAGTGTTTTCATTTTTTTGATTTTTAAATTAGTGTTATTCGTTAATTTCTTTGTCAAAAGTATTTCGATAACCCTTCTTGCGAAATCAGAAAATAGTTGAAATGGACAGATTAAAGGCTGAAATGGACAGGACTTGAAGTTGTAGTATTTATTGAGGAGCTAATTCCTGCTATCCGCTATATCTTTTCCTTGCTAAAGAAGCAAGAAAAAGGATGCCGCTCCTATCAGGGCTAGGGTTCTTGTTTTTATAAGGAGAATTTTGGAAATCATTCTCTATAAAAACGTATTATTTTTCTTATTTATTAAAGTCGCGCTTTTTTTAATATATTTGCGATTCCTAAAAATTAAGAATTATGATCACAGAAAAAAAGTTTGCCCGTATGGTATGGTGGCGGTATTGGAAACAATCGCAACGCGTTCTTAACTGCGTAGGACACCTGTAGCTATACGGGTTTTATATTTCCCTAAAAGTTAAGATTATGAGTACCAAAACCCTTTCAAAAGAAGCCGAAATCAAGCTGATGAATTTCTTCAACGACAGAATCGACCCAATCGATATGGCAAAAGCCCTAAGACAGGTAAATTTTACCCTCGCACTAAACGTTATGAGCGAACAAGAAAACATCAACCAAGAAACCAAATTAAGAGACAGTTTCTATTGGCTCAATGAACTAGCCGAAACTTTAAATCCGTATTTGGATGTAGAATAAGGTTTCTTTTTTGAAAAAATTAAAACCCTTGATCTTCTCTCAAAAGACCAAGGGTTTTTAATTTTTTATGCAGAGTATATCTTTTACAATAAACTTATGCTTCATGTAATATTTTACATAAAAATACCCCAAAATTATAATTCAATTTTGAGGTATTGCAATATGAAAGATTATCTATTAAGCATTTATTAATTAGCTTCTCTAAATTTACTTTCTATTATCTCAATTAAATCATCATCAGTTAAGACTGAAATTAATTTTCGGTTTTATGCTAATGCATTTACCAAATCTAAATTATCTGTTTCTAATAATATTTTCTGAGAAATTTTCTTCTTATTTAAACCTAAACTCTTAAAATATTCATCAAATTCATTTCTTTTTAGATTTGAATCAATATCACCATCTTTACCTCGAACTTCTAATTTATAATCTAATGAAGATTTAAAAAAATTATTAAACCCATATCGCACAAAAGAGTCAAAAGTTCCCGATATTCCTGCATAAGTTGACACAATATCCTTTGGAACGAATATTATAGGTTTATTATCATAAACTGGTAAATCAAAAAAAGATGCGCCCCAAGTTAAATTACCTGAATCAAAAACTTTACTGACTGCTTGAGAATACATCTGAATACCATGTACTTTACATTGCTGTTGAGTAAATAATATTAATTGCTTTTTAACGATACTCGTAACAATGTCAGATATCCTATCTGGACCAATTTTTTCTATGCCAAAATAAAGACAATCAATTTCTAAATTTCCTTTTAAAAAGATTTTTTTCAAAAATTGCAAATTATTGAAAATCTCTTTTTTTAATTCATTGCCTACTGAATTGCCTTTGGGTTTGTCTTTTGACATTCCTAAATGTGTAGCGTTAGTTTCATGAAGGCCTAATAATAATTTCTCCAAATCCTTATCATTACTATTTGCCAAATGATTAAACATATTTCTCATAAAAATATTTAAATCATTCTGCATTAATTTATAGAATTTAGAATTTCCTAGAATAATTTTATTATAATCTAAGAATAATGAATTGTCTACACCTAAGTAAACATTTACAAATTCAACACTATGTTGAGTAAAACCGCGTTGGTCAAGACCGAAATTTTTTATGATATCTATCATTTCTGTTCTTTTTTTAAGTTAAAGTATAGGGTTTCTTCGTCCTCAATCCCTGCAATACATGACAACTCAAATTTTAACACTTTTCTTTACTCAAAATTGAATTTGATTTATATCTTTGCACCCGGATCAGAGTTACAAAAAACAAATCTCATATATTTCATATCCCTTTAGGTGACTAACCTTTTGGTTGACAAACGGAATTATAATTTGTCTTTTTTTTAAAGTCTATAATTTTAATTTTAAGCGATACTTCTGTATCATTTTTAATTTAATTACTTGCGATATCTACTAATTAGTTACACATAACTAATACTCTTCAATATTTTGCATTAAACAAAAAGAAACAACAAATAGTTTCTTGATTATTAAATCACAAAATATTCTACGCAAAAAGAAATTAACTACAAATTAATTTCAACTTTTTTCATTAATTAATCGTATATTAAGTTGCCTCAATAGCACAAGACAGTTAAAAAAGAAAAAAACTTTTTCTGGAAATCAAGCAACTCAACTAATTAAAATTGCTTTATAAATTAAATTTTCAAACTATAGCGCATCGGGGTAGACGCTTTTTTTCCTAATCACACCAGCAAAATCCTTACTCAACAAGCAGGAATGTAATCTTTTTATCCTGATTATAACATTAATACAGAGCAAAGATAAAGAATCTAAATTTACTTAGCAAGCTTTTCGATATAATTTTCTTAAAAAAATTAACAAAGGTTTTGATATATTTAGATTATAGATTATATTTGATAAAAAAACGTATGGAAACTCTAGGAAAAACATTGAAGAGTACAAGAGAAAATGTTTCCTTAACTCTTCGCGAGGTTGAAAATGCAACTGGGATATCTAATGCTTATTTAAGTCAATTAGAAAATGACAAAATAAAAAAACCTTCTGCTAATATACTTTACAAATTAGCTTCGGTTTACAAAATCAATCTTGATATTTTATTAACCGCTTCTGGAATAATTGAAAAAAAAGACAATATATTAGAAGTAAATGACGATAAAAGTTTTTTAGAAAAAGAAATTGCTTTTTATAAAGACAAGCTTTCTTTAGAAGAAGAAAAAGAAATTATTGAGTTTATTAAATTTATCAAATTTAAAAATAAGAATGCATCTACAATCTAAAAAAGACATAGATAATATTTCTTATGACATTTTAAAACAATCAAAATCATTGGATGTGTTTCCTACTCCAATTGATAAGATTGTTCAACATTCAGAGCTTGTTATAGCTAGCGGAATAGACTTAAAGTCATTAGAAAAAAAATACAAAAGTTTTTTCTTCTCAGAAGTACTAAAATCTGGCTTATCAAAAATCAGAGGCTTTTTGGATCGTTCCGAAAAATTAATCTATTTAGATTTGGAGCAAAATATAAATAGACAAGGCTTTGTAAAACTTCATGAAACAGGCCATAGTGTTTTACCTTGGCAAAAAAAAACATTAGAATTTTTAGATGATGATGAAACATTAGATCCAGACACTGATGAAGAATTTGAAGCTGAAGCAAATTATTTTGCTTCGGTTACTTTATTTCAAAATGATCGATTCGATTATGAAATTAAAAAATACGAATTAGGATTACCATCAATATTACAAATAGCAAAGCATTTCGGAGCATCAGGACATGCTACATTTAGAAGATATGTTGAATGTTCCAAACAAAGGTGCGCACTACTAGTTCTTAAAAATCTCTCTCCTAAAGGAGCGGTTGCAAATGCTGAATTTAGAAATGCTTTTCATTCAGAGTCTTTTTTAAATAATTTTGGTTCTATTGAATGGCCTGAGAATTTTGGCTTTACATGGAATTTCATAAAAGACCACTGCTTTCTCAATAAAAAATGGAACACGAATGGGACTATTAGTTTAAAAACATTAACGGGAAATGTAGATTTTACATATCATTATTTTGATAATACATACAATGCATTTGTTTTGATTTTTCCTAAAGGCGAAAATAAAGCTACTAAAAACAAAATCATAATTAACTAAAACAAATTCACTCTGCCATTAAACATAATGCATTTATTAAAGTATGATACCAACTAAAGAAGAATTAGCAGGAACATGGATTAGTAAAGATTTCCCTCTCTATCATTATGAAGATGAATTAGAGTTTACATTCCATTTTGGAAAATATGCAACATTATATTATTCAAAAAAAGAAGATAGAACAATCACAGAAGGTATTTTTGAAATCGAAGAAATGGAAAAAGAAAATTTCAACATTATAATTGACGGAAGAATTATTGGTAGTCCAAAAACTATTTTAAACGCAAAATTATATATTCAACAAGACCCAAAATGTTTTGTTATGATAGTACCTGATAATGGTGCAAGATATTTTGAAAAATTAATTTAATATAATTTTTAAAGAGACAATTTAAAACTGTCTCTTTTTTTTCTTTAAATCAAAACTTATCAATCCTTTGGCTTGTGATCATGCTCCTTTAAAGGCGGATAATCTTTCTTTTTGTCAGGCGTAACACGTCTTCTTTCATCTAATGTTCCATCTTCCTTTTTTGGTTTTGGACCAGGCTTGATTGCTTCAATTGTTTCCATTAATGTGTTTTTTAAATTAAACATTTATAAATAGATTAGAGATTTAACCAACTAATCTTAAACAAATAACATTAATAAATTCAAGACTGAATTATGGAAAACCATAACTACAGGTTAAAATTATTTCCCTGTACAATTCATCCTAAATTTATCCCACAGGTATCCCAATCAATAATTATAAATAAATTTTATAACTACAAAAAATTATTAATTTGATTAATAACCACCTTCCCTATACCTTTGTCTCATCAAAAATCAAAGAAATGATTTGATCATCTTAAAAATAACTTTAAAAATAGAAATCATGAAATTTACAAGAAGAGCAAACGCAAACTGGAAAGGTACAGGAATGGAAGGAAAAGGAACCATTAGTACACAAAGTACAACTTTAGACAATGCCCAATTATCATTCAAAACTCGTTTTGAGCAAGGTGTTGGAACTAATCCTGAAGAATTAATCGCAGCGGCACATTCTGGCTGTTTTACAATGCAATTAAGCTTTTTATTGTCTGAAGCTGGTTTCGTTCCAGAAGATTTAGACACAACGGCTAAAGTAACTTTTGAAGACGGAACCATTACTTTAATTCAATTAGAACTTACCGGAAAAGTTCCTGGAATTTCTGAAGAAGAATTTCAGCAAACCGCTCAAAAAGCAAAAGAAATTTGTCCAATTTCTAAGTTATTAAATACTGAAATCGCATTATCAGTATCATTAATTTCTTAATTTTAATCAATTAAAAATCAGCACATTAAAAATACACAACATGAAAACAAATTATTTAAAACAAAAATTGAATCGCTCTTTAGCATTCGCAGCATTGATCTTTAGCTTCTTATTGGCAACAGTAAACGTAAACGCACAAAAAGCAGCAGCTCCACAAATTAAAAATGTCGTATTGGTTCACGGTGCATTTGCAGATGGTTCGGGATGGCAAGGTTTATACAAGGTTTTGACTAAAAAAGGCTATAATGTAACAATCGTTCAAAATCCGTTGAGTTCTTTGGAAGATGATGTGAATGCTACAAACTTGGCTTTAGACAAACAAGACGGACCAACAATTTTAGTTGGACATTCTTGGGGCGGAACTGTAATTACTGAAGCTGGAAATCACCCGAAAGTAGCGGCTTTGGTTTACGTAGCAGCTTTACAGCCTGATAATGGAGAAAATTCTGTTCAATGGTTGCAAACTGCGCCTCCAGCTCCAGAAAACGGTGTATTGCCTCCAGATGAAAAAGGAATTGCTTATTATGACAAAGCTAAATTCCACGCTGGTTTTGCAGGCGATTTGAGCAAAGAACAAGCCGATTTTATGTATGCTTCACAAGGTGCTTTTCATGCGCAAGGTTTTTTAACACCAATTACTAAAGCCGCTTGGAAAACTAAACCTTCTTACGGAATCGTAGCAACTGAAGATAAAAGTATTGTGCCGAGTATTCAGCACGCAATGTACAAACGTTCTAACACAAAAATTACTGAAATTAAAGGTAGTCATGTGGTGTTTATTTCTCAGCCAGAGAAAGTAGCGAATGTGATTGTTGAAGCGTCAAAATAATTATAAATTGTGAATTATTAATTATAAATTACCCCCCTTTTGTCATTTCGACGAAGGAGAAATCTCCACGAGAACTCTGCAAAGATTGGCGACATTATACGGAACTACTTGCGTGTCCTTCGACTTCGCTCAGGAAGACAAAACTGGGAAATATTCCAAATAAAAAATTCCAAATCCCAAGCTACACAGCAATTGGAATTTGGAATTTTTATTTCTAACTATACTTACTAATCGCTTTAATAAAATAAGGCGAATCGTTCCAGCGGATTTTTCTATAATTGAAATCTTTTTTGAGTGATTCGGGAAGGGAGTTCCAGATCGCTTCGTTCATTTTCTCCAATAATAATTTCTTGGAAAAGGAATCGGAAACTACTAGACTTATTTCTCTCACGGGAACGGGTTCTTTGAAAGGTTTAAAAAGTGCGCCAGATTCGTTTATGGTCGAAAGTTTCGGAATAATTGCAAATCCTAAATGGGCGCGAACTAGATTTTTTAAGGTTTCTATCGAATTGATATCGTAGGTAAATTGTTCCTTTATTTTATCGGATGTTTTTAGTCCGCAGATGTCTAGCAATTGTGCGTTGTAGCAATATTCATGATGCAACAATAACAATTCGGTTTTGTCGCCAGGCTGCATTTCGTAAAATTCGTCATTCGCCATAGGATGCGTCTGATTTAAATAAGCCACAAACGGTTCTTTAAAAATAACATGTTCGATTAAATTCGGGTTTCCGGTTGGTGTCGCCATAATAGCAACGTCAATGGCACCCGTTTCTAAATCGCGCATCAAATGTCCAGTATAACCTTCTTTAATAATAAAATGTACTTTTGGCGCTGCTTCTTTCATTGCTTGAATAAACAGCGGAATGAGGTAAGGCGATAAAGTAGAAATAATGCCAAGCTTCAACTCCCCTTCCAGCAGATTTTTTTCGTTGATGACAAAATCACGAATTTCATCGACTTCGCGAAGAATCTTTTTGGCTTTATTAATAATTTCGATTCCTAAAACGGTTGGCGTCAACGGCACTTTATTTCGATCAAAAATCTTAATTCCGATTTCTTCTTCTAGATTTTTTAACTGAATGGTAAGTCCGGGCTGCGTTACCATGCAAACTTCGGCGGCTCTCGCAAAATGGCGTTCTTCGTCTAGAGCGACAATATATTTTAACTGCTGAATAGTCATCTTTTATAATTTCTAAGATGCTAAGGTACTAAGTTGCAGAGTTTATTTTTAGTTTCTAATGAAAACTTTGTCAAGGTTCTCAAAACCTAAATTATTTAGAATCAAAATAATTATCATCTTTTTCACAAAAAATAAAAACCAAAGCATCCAACTTATCGTACATATTTTTAGAACAACAGAACGGAACGGCGTAAATGCAGATGGAGTAGTTTTTGGAGCATATTGTGTTTATCGTTCCTAAATGATGTTTTTTCAAAACAAACTTATTTGAAATCAAAAAAGCGATCTTAAACGGATCGCTTTTGTTTTAAGTATTCAATAAGAAATTAGAATTTTTCGCAAACAGAAAAACTCAGTAACTTAGCATCTTAGCAACTCAGTAACTTAAGCCAAAACCATTCCGCCATCCATAATAAAATCAGCTCCTGTAATAAATGCTGAAGCCTCACTACTTAGATGTGATACCATTTTAGCAACATCTTCTGCTCTACCCATTTGTTTTAGCGGTACTTTTTCTACTACAACATCCATAATTCCTTTTACAGTTGTTTCGTCTAGGCCTACTTTTTTCATAACCTCGGTTTCTGTTGGCCCTGGGCTCACAGAATTCACTCTGATTTTTCTTGGCGCTAATTCGAGTGCAGCCGATTTCATTATAGAATTCAAAGCCGTTTTACTCGCCGAATAAACCGAAGATCCTGGGCCTGGCATACTCGCCGTATTAGAAGAAAGAAATACTACCGAAGCGCCATCTTTCAAAATAGAAGTAAATTTGCCTAAAGTAAAAAAAGCGCCTTTTAAATTCACATTCATAATACTGTCATACAATTCTTCTGAGGTTTGTCCAATCGTTCCCAAACCTGCAATTCCTGCATTGATAAACAAAATATCAACCGAACCGAAATCAGCTTTTACTTGAGCAGCCAATTTCTCAATATCCGAAACACTCGACTGATCTGCTGTGATTGCGGTAACCCCCAATTCCAGAGCTGCTTTTTCTATTGCTTCTTTTCTTCTTCCTGTAATAATCACATTTGCACCCTGCTCTTTTAATTGTTTGGCTGTTGCATATCCTATTCCGCTGTTTCCTCCTGTTATAACGGCTGTTTTATTTTTTAGATTTTCCATTTTTTTATTATTTAAAAATTATTTAGCAAATTTAAATCCAAAATGGTATAACTTTGTAACCAGTATCACGGAGTATACCAAACTAATTCTATCAGTTGCGATGGAAAAAATTATTAGCCACGAATTCACAAATTTATTTTTATAATCTATGCAAAAAATATTTTCTAATGACACGAATTATACTAGTTGATTTATATTCAATTCGAGGTTAATCAATTCAGTGCGGAAGAATTTAGATAAAAAAAGAAATTCGTGAATTCGTGGCGAAAAAAAAATGATTAAGATGGAAAGAAATCAAAAAGAAGAAGTACAAGCGCTGCAGGACACGCTGCATGTTTTGGGAGGAAAATGGCGTTTGCCCATTATCAATTCGATTTGCAACGGAAATCATCGTTTTAGAGAAATCGAACGAAGTATTCTGGGAATCACAACTCGCATGCTTTCGAGAGAACTCAAAGAAATGGAAGTTAATATGCTCTTAAAAAGAACCGAAGATCGTGATGCCGAAATTCAAGTCAAATATGAATCAACTCCATATTGCAAATCTTTTGGTCCTGTGATCGAAGAAATGATAAAATGGGGGAAATCGCATCGAAAAGAAATCATCAAAAATTCATAAAAATGACTCTTTAAAACTTAAAAAGTCCTTAAAAAAGTAGTTTTCGAAAGATTTTTAGCTATAAAAGCTGTATATTTAAAGCTAAAGCCGGTTCTGTTGGCCCTATCGGCGATTATTAGTATAAATTTTGAAAAACTACAAAAAATGAAACAATTACTACAATGGACCATCATTATTCCGATTCTGTCTTGGGTTTTGTTCTTTACTGGATGGATTGAAAACAGCACAACTATTCAAATTGTTGCGAGTGTTCTGCTTATTCTAAGTGTAATGTCGGCTGTACATCATTCCGAAATTATTGCGGAACGTGTTGGAGAACCTTACGGAACGATTATTTTGGCTATTTCGATCACTGTAATAGAGGTTTCAATTATTGTTTCTCTAATGCTTTCTGAAGGTTCTGAAGCAGCATCTTTAGCCAGAGATACCGTTTACGCGGCAACTATGCTTATTCTTAACGGAATTATTGGTTTGTGTCTTCTCATTGGAAGCATCAAACATTATGAACAGAATTTTTCGACTTCTTCGGTTACGATTGGTTTGGTTTCGCTGATTTCTATTATTGTATTTACTTTGGTTTTCCCCACTTTTACCGAAAGTGTTCACGGTTCTTATTATTCAACTCCACAACTTATTTTTGCTTCAATTGCTTGTTTGGTCATTTACGGTTCGTTTTTATTTGCTCAAACCAAAGGCTATCGCCAATATTTTCTAACGAATGGAACTGATGAAGAAGCTAAAATTCATCCGATAGAAATCGATAACAAAACCTATTATACGAGTCTTATTTTTCTCTTAGTCAGTTTAGGAATTGTGGTTTTATTGGCTAAAACGCTTTCGCCAACTATTGAAACGATTATTATAGGTTACAATCTTCCAAAATCTCTTGTCGGAGTTATTATTGCGATTATCATTTTACTGCCAGAAGCTATTGCAGCAATTATTGCAGCCAGAAAAAACAGACTGCAAACGAGTTTAAATTTGGCTTTAGGTTCTGCCCTTGCCAGTATCGGATTAACTATTCCGAGTGTGGCGGCGGTTTGTATCGCTATGAATATGCCAATCGTTTTGGGCCTTGATATTAAATCTATTGTATTGCTCGCTTTGTCGGTTTTCACAGTAATGCTTTCTTTAAGTAAAGGAAAATCGAATATCGTTTATGGTGTGGTTCTTTTAGTGAATTTATTTGCTTTCATGTTTTTGATGATTTATCCTTAAATTCTTTTTTAAACACATAGAAACATAGATTATTTTACTTTAAAAGAACTTTAGAAAGAAACTAGTTTCTAACACATAGCTTAAAATGCTTGTAAATATCAATTTACAGGCATATTTTATTCTTTAAAAAAAAGTCAATCCAAAACTCCATCCTATCCATCCCAGAATATCTTTGCTGTTGTTTTTAATTATTGCAGAATGTTTGGTGCGATCCTGAACAAATGTCGAGGTATTTGCATTACCGTATTTATCTTGTTTCTCTGACCAATACAAATTAAAAGATGGTCCAGCAGATAACGCTACGCCTTTGCATAATTGAAAAGAAAAAGAAGAATCGAATTTAGACAAGGAATTGTAGATGTCCCAATTTCCTAAATAAAGATATTGTGTGCTAAATTCGGGATTAAAAGTAAAACGTTTCCCTAACGGAATGTTCTTCCCTATTCCTATTCCGAAAGAAAAAAGCTTTTCTTCATCGCTTCGATTGCTTCTTCCTGCCATCAAAATGGTATACATTTTATGATCTCCTGTTTTTACCGAAAGATTGACATCTGAAATTTCATTGCTTGTAATACTAATTTTCTTGTAACCGCCTTTTTTAAAGTTCAACAAACCAAAACTATAGCCAGACGGCGAATCGGTAATGTTTACTAATCCAAATTGGACTCCGTTTAGTTCTTTCGCATAATTAAAAAGTCCCGTAATTTGTGCGCCACGCACTGTATCTTTTCCAATATTGTAAATTCCAGAAAACTGCAACCCGTTTTGATAACCCTTTACTGTATTACCGATTCCTGCAATTTGAAGTCCTTTTGAATCTTTATATACATTGTTGTAAATGCCCCCCATTTGCAGACCAACTTGCGAACCCTTTACACTATTATGAATACCACTTACCTGTAATCCTCTTAAATTGCCAAAAACATTATTATAGATTCCGGCTAACTGAACTCCGTTTACAGAACCTCCAACCGTATTAAATATTCCGGCCATTTGAAGCGCATCAACATTCATACGATTGATATTGTAAAGTCCGGCCATTTCTAATCCACGAACTCCAGCATTATAACCTCCTAATATATTTAGCGAAAAATTATTAACTATTTGAGTATTTAGCATTCCTCGAGTACTGATACTTGGAATTAAAGAAGCTTGTAAGGGAACTTTAGAAATAAATCCTCCCAAATTGAGCGCTTGTATTTTTTGTTTGGAAGAAATAAAGAAACGGCCAATTCCTGATCTTTCAATTGCAGAGAAATCTCCATCAATATAATCTGTTTTGTTTTTTTTGTCTCCCATCTGAATTTTAATTTCAGAAAGAAATACCATCGTCACCGTTTTATAATTTTCCTTAACCGCCGTAAGTTCTATGGCCTGAGGCGCATTTTTTAATCGAAGTTCAAAAACCCCATCTTTATTGGTTAATGTAGACAGCAGTGCATTCTTCTCCAACACACTCACATTTTCGATGCGATTGTTAGTTTTTGTATCTACAATATATCCGTTTACAATTTGCTGTCCATCACTCATAACAGTATTTCTTTCTAACACCAAAGCAAGTTCTAAAGGAGCATAACGAACAATAACAAATCCTGGTGATTCTTTGTATTCGTATTTAGTTCCTAATAAATGTTCTAAAACTCCTTTTATCGAAGAATTATCGGCATGAATGCTAACGATACTATCTTTTATGTCCAATTTGCCATAATAAGCAAATCTAAAATTTCCTTTTTCTTCCATTAAATCCAAAACACTGCGCAATGGTTTCCTTTCCGCATCAACAGATATTTCATTTTCTAATATGGATTGTGCATTTACTTTAAAAAAGACACTAGAAATAAGCATCAATAAAATGAATGAAAAAATAAACTTTGTGTTATTTGGCATATAAAAAGGGAATTACTCTATGATTTGATTATTTGTATGCTCGATTTTTATCATTACTCTTTATTGAAATTAAAATTTTAACAAACTAAAGATTGCATTTCCAAAATTACCTCAATTCCTATATTTTCAATAACCTTTTTTATATTTTTTTACCAGTTATGCTCACCAATAGTATATTATGCCTTTGAAAGTAACTTGTAATTCGCATTACCAGTATTACAACGATTTAGTAGTATAAAGAACTAGAAACAACTACAATAAGCGTATTTTTTACACATAAAAAAGTATCACAATAAAGACCAAAAGTGAACTATTTTACTCCTCCTTTTTCAGCATTTTTGCCTAACTTAGCAGTCTGCATTTTGAATGTAAAAAAATTAAAATAAACATTGTTTTTCTGCAAAACATTGAACTAAAAAACATTACTGTGCTTTTTCGTGCTTTTTCTGCAAAAAACAGCTTTCTAATAATTTAGTTAATTGAAAACTATGAACAAATTTGATTTTGGAATTGTAGGATTAGGTGTAATGGGCCGTAACCTACTTTTAAATATCGCCAGCCACAACTTCGCGGCTGCAGGTTTAGACTTAGATACCGAAAAAGTCGACTCTCTTCAACAAGAAGCTGCTCCTGATCATACAATCGAAGCGACTACAGATGTTAAGCATTTTGTAGAGCTTATTCAACAGCCAAGAGCAATTATGTTATTGGTTCCTGCTGGAAAACCAGTTGACAGCGCTATTGCTAGTTTACTTCCTCATTTAGATAAAGGAGATATCATCATCGACGGTGGAAACACTTATTTTACAGATACTGACAGAAGATTTTTAGAATTATCTGAAAAAGGAATCCACTTCTTCGGAATGGGAATTTCTGGTGGTGAAAAAGGGGCTCGTTTCGGTCCTGCTATGATGCCAGGTGGAGATCAAAAAGCGTATGAAAGACTTCGTCCTATTTTTGAAGCTATTGCAGCAAAAGTAGACGGCGAACCTTGTGTAGAATATTTAGGAAATGGTTCTGCTGGAAACTATGTGAAAATGGTTCACAACGGAATTGAATACGGAATCATGCAGTTGATTTCTGAGATTTATGACTTAATGAAAAGAGGTTATAACTTGGATGATGAAACGATTCAGAAAACTTTTGCTGAATGGAATCAAACTGACGATTTAAGATCTTATTTAATTGAAATTACTGGAAACATCTTAAAACAAAAAGATGAAGACGGAACGCAATTAATCAATAAAATCTCTGATTGGGCAAGGTCTAAAGGTACAGGAAAATGGACTTCGCAAAATGCTATGGATTTGCAAGTTCCAGTTCCGACAATCGACGCGGCAGTTAACATGCGCGATATGTCGAAAACAAAACCAGAAAGAATCGAAGCAGCTAAGAAATTAGTTTGGAACGCTGACGAAACAAATGTTTCTCAAAGCGAAGCCATTGCTTCTTTAAAATCGGCTTTGTTCTTTTCTATCGTTGTGACTTACGCTCAAGGTTTGGCTCAACTTCATACGGCTTCTAAAGAATACAACTACGGATTAAATTTAGAAACAGTTGCTAAAATCTGGCGTGGCGGATGTATCATTCGTGCTACAATTTTAGAAGATTTCAGAAAAGCATACGTAGCAAAAACAGATTTGCCAAACTTACTTTTAGATGGCGGAATCGCTTCAAAATTAGTAGAAAACCAATCAGGAATGAGAGCGGTTATTCAGTTTGCAGTTCAAAAAGGATTACCAGTTTCAGGATTAATGAACTCGTTAGCGTATTTTGATGCTTACCGTTCTGCTAATCTTCCAACCAATTTAATTCAAGCACAACGTGATTATTTTGGAGCGCATACTTACGAGCGTATCGACAAAGAAGGCGTTTTTCATACTCAATGGGCTGAGTAAACAATTAAAGCAACACAACTACACCACACAATGACTAAAAATAAACTAAAGAATCCAACAATTATAGTAATTTTTGGAGGAACTGGGGATCTAGCGAAAAGAAAGCTCTTCCCTGCTTTTCAAAATCTGTACCTTGACGGACGTATGTCTGAAAAGTTTCAGATTATTGCTCTTGGTAGAGCTGAAAAAACCAATGAAGATTTTCGCGCTTATGTCGCAGAAAATCTAAATCTGTTTTCAAGAAGAAAAGGAATTGATGATCCAGAAACAGAAAAATTTCTTTCACACATCACTTACCACAGTCTTGATATTGACAAAGAAGAATCGTATGTTGGATTGAACGAGAAAATTAACAGTTTTGACGAAGCTTTTGGAGAGCGCTCTAATCGTCTTTTCTATCTTTCGATTACGCCTTCTTTCATTTCTACAATTTCGAGCAATATCAAGAAAATCGGACTTGCCGCAAATCCGAAACAAGATCGTATTATTATCGAAAAGCCTTTTGGTTACGATAAAGCTTCTGCAATTGAATTGAATGAAATGCTTTCGCAGACTTTCAAAGAAGAGCAGATTTACAGAATCGATCACTATTTAGGAAAAGAAACGGTTCAGAATATTTTGGCTTTCCGTTTTGGAAATTCGATGTTTGAGCCTTTATGGAGCCGTAATTTTATTGATTTCGTGCAAATTACCGTTGCAGAAGAAGTCGGCGTTGAAGAACGTGGCGGATTCTACGAAGGTGTTGGAGCTTTAAAAGATATGATTCAGAATCACTTGCTTCAGATTTTATGTATGACGGCTATGGAAGCTCCTGCTTCTTTAGATGCTGATGATATCCGTAATCGTAAAGCAGATGTTTTGAAATCAATTCGCCGCATTAAACCAGAAGAAGTTGATCACTATATTGTTAGAGGTCAATATGATGCTGGAGAAATAAAAGGTGTTCCAGTTCCGGGTTACCGCCAAGATAAAGGCATTGCGCCAGATTCTAATACAGAAACTTATGTGGCAATGAAAATCTATCTAGACAACTGGAGATGGCAAGGAATTCCGTTCTATTTGCGTTCAGGAAAAAGAATGGAAGAAAAACAGTCTTCAATCATTATTCAGTTTAAACCAGTGCCGCATTCTTCGTTTTCTTATGGAAAAGAAGGCATGACACCAAATAGGTTGATTATCAATATTCAGCCTTCAATGGACATTAAATTGCAATTTATGACCAAAAAACCAGGCTTATCTATGTCGTTAAGACCTGCTGAAATGGTTTTTGATTATTTTGCTTGTTCAACAATGTCACCAGAAGCTTATGAAACCTTAATTGCAGATGCATTGTTAGGAGATCCTACTCTATTTATGCGTTGGGATCAAGTGGAAGAAGCTTGGGATGCAATTGATACCATTCAGCAAGTTTGGAAAACAACTGCTCCAAAGAATTTCCCAAATTACAAAGCAGGAAGCTGGGGACCAGAAGAAGCGGACGAATTATTAGCGCGCCAAGGCCACAAATGGATTCCGAATACACAAACAAAAGAAGAAGTTTAAATGATAAAGATTTATAATAATACAGAAGAAATTAATACTACAGCTGCAGACCTTTTTGTAGCTTCTGCAGAAAAAGCAATTGCTGCAAAAGGCAAATTTACAGCTGTTCTTACAGGAGGTTCTTCTCCTGCAGGGATTTACAGATTATTGGCTTCTGATACTTACAAAAATAAAATTGACTGGAGCAAAGTTTATATTTTTTGGGGTGATGAAAGATGGGTTCCGTTAAATGATGATTTGAGTAATGCAAAAATGTCTTATTCAACATTATTAAGCCACGTTCCTATTCCGCAAGAGAATATCTTCGAAATGTACAAAGACGGCGTAACTCCTGAAGAATATGCTGCGACTTATGAGCAATCTGTTAGAACTGTTTTAGGCGAAGAAGGAAAATTTGACCTGATTTTATTAGGTATGGGAGATGATGGTCACACGGCTTCTCTTTTCCCAGGTGAAGCGGTTTTAGAAGAGCAAACAAAATGGGTTGATGCTTATTATTTAGCTCCACAGAAAATGTATCGCATCACGCTTACTGCTCCACTAATCAATAAAGCAGAA
Source organism: Flavobacterium sp. B167r (assembly GCF_056824315.1). Classification (NCBI taxonomy): domain Bacteria; kingdom Pseudomonadati; phylum Bacteroidota; class Flavobacteriia; order Flavobacteriales; family Flavobacteriaceae; genus Flavobacterium; species Flavobacterium sp. B167r. Next base: position 3,396,658 of record NZ_CP124859.1, on the reverse strand, counting down.
AAAATTATGGTTGTGGCTTTCGGAGAAAAGAAAACTCATGCTTTAAAAGAAGTGACAACTGGAGAATATAATCCGACGTTATATCCAATGCAATTGATTAAGCCAGTTTCTGGTGAATTATTGTTTTTAGTAGATAAAGCTGCTGCTGGAACAAACTAAGAAATTGTTTTTACAACTATAAAAATTAAGGTTTATGCTGAAAAGTATAAACCTTTTTTATTTAAAATACGTTTTAAGGTTTCACGCTCCCGATGGCTATCAAGATTAAAAAGATTGGAGCAAATTAAAACAGATTCTTTTATTTTTTCCTCTAGCAGATTTAGCTGATCTAGCAGATGAAATTTTAAAAAAATCTGCTGAATCTGCGAGAGTAAACTTTGTAATCAATGCATAACTTTTTTATTTTTCTCTCGCAGAAGGTTTTATATTCAAAAAAAAATCGCACCAAAAACTGTACTACTTTCCACTATAAGCAATTGTCCAATTCAAACTATCTAAGTCTTTAATTGTAACAAGATACTTTTTACTGTAAATATTCCTATTGAAAATCGTTTTCCAGCCATATTTATCGACACTATCTTTTTCAATAATGAATACTCTTGCCTTTTTATCTTCTAATGTATTAAAATAATTATCCCAATATCTCGGTCTATCAGAATTAGCAATTGTTTGTCTCATTTTAATTTCTTCAAAAATAAAAGGCGCATCATAATCTCCCTTTTTACTTTCAGAAAAATCATCTTTATATTCATAATAGAATGGTCCATCATTCATGCTGTCATTTCCTGACAGAATGCTAAATATTGCTTTATCTGAATTATTTTTCACAAGTAATTCTCTAGTATCCAATTTATCACACGAACAGAAATGAATTAAAATAAAAATAAAGAGAATGATTTTAGTTTTTTGCATACTTTAAAGTTATAGATGATAATATGATTTATTTTAATTATGCTCAATCAAAAAATCTTTATCTCTTAATTCACTTAAGGTAAAATCAAATCTTTTTGCAACAAGATAAGCATTTGTAATCTCTTGCCAATCCTTATTTCCTAAGGCAATAGAGTCGTAAACAAATAAGTATATTTTATCTTCATTTTTAAATAAATCTTCGATACACATTGGCTTTCCGTTTCTTTGAAAATATGCAGTACCAATTTCTACATTATCATTACCAGCGCGACTTTTTACAAGAGTATTAGTTGCATAAGGTCTTGGATCACTATATGGATACAAAATTGTATCAGATGCTGTTTCTATATAAAGAACCTTATCTGTATTGTTTTTAAATTTAATCTTATAATGACAATTCTTTGTGTCTTTTGGCGAGCAAGATACCATCAATGAAATTAAAAGTATTAAAATATGCTTATTTTTCAAATTAATCATAAAATCAAATTCTATAAAATCTAAATTATTTCTCAATAATTGAAGCTTTGTTTGATGTGAAATTTCATAATGAAGTAAATAACAAGTTTATCTACAGAGTACAACCTTTTTAATTCTCAATCAACTCAATATCCATCGTTTTAATCAATCCGTCTTGAAAAGTATAAACATGCTTTACAAATCCGTCAAACATCAAATTGCCTTGAAGATCCTTCACATTTTGGTGGACTTTTACTTCTAAACTTCCATTTTCTCTTTCGTCAAAACCAACTGGCAACACTTTCGGATTAATTTCTGTCCATTGTCTTGTCCAATATTCTCGGATTTCGTCGTGACCGCTAATATATCCGCCTTCCCAAGCTTTTGACCATTGTACATCTTCTTGCATTGTAGACAAACAATTATCGATATTTCTTTCGTTAAAAGCATTATACGCTTTTTCTATTACGTGTTCAAATTGATTTGGCATAGTTTCTTTTTTTTAATTTTGATTAAAGATAAACATACCGCCTTACTAAATGAAATTCAAATAAAAATTAATCTCTTAAAAATCAACACTAAATATTATTAAATCTTAAAATCTCGTTGGTTTTAAAATAATTTTAAGAAACCTTACTTTTCAAATTACTATATTTGGCGCACGTTAAACAAAATAAATCCTCTTTTTAAGGAACAAAAATACAATACCGCTGCACTGAATGAAACCCATGAAGTTCATATATATCGTTTTATTATCTCTGCTTTGTTTTTTTAGAGGCACGGAGAGATATACGCCGATTCATCACTTCAGCAGCTGTATTACCTTAGATAGCGTCGCGGCAGACGACACTCAGATTTTTTCATCTGATTATTCTTCTACAAAAAATTTAGAAGTTCATTATAAGCTAAAAAAGAAAATTAAATCGAGAGCGACTACTTTAGAACAAAGTACAATTAAAGCTCCTTATTTTAGTAATTTAGTAAACTTCAAGCTTTATAAAAAGAGCTTAATCTATGGTATAGCATCCATATACCAAATTCAAAGGCATACTCACCTTCACTTATACCAACTTTTCTAGGCTTTAAAAAATCGTCGTTTTTATATTTCCAATTTCTGGAACAATAACTCATTTGCTTTTGTGATTGAGCGGTTATTGCTATAAAAACATTCTCAAAACGGCACTTTTTTTCAAAGAGAAGTTTCCGTACATCTATTTATTTTCTATTCCGATCTTTTTCGGAAACAAATCCAAATTCATAACTCCCGATATTTTATTATCAAGGGAGAACATCTATTTATTCAAAAATTTAAACCTAATGATGAGCAATTATAAAAATTCATTCCTTTTATGCACTTTGGCGTTATTCGTTTTAGTCTCGTGCGGAGATAAATCAAAAAAAGATTCAAATAACGTTAAAACATTTCCTGTTTATAAGGTTACTGTAAAAGACACTATAGTTTCGAGCAAATTTGTTGCCGATGTACATGCTAAAAATAATGTAGAAATTCACGTTCGTATTCCTGGTTTACTAGACAAAGTATACGTAAGCGAAGGACAAAAAGTAAAAAAAGGGCAAGTCCTTTTCAAAATAAGCGATGTTGAACTTCAGATTCAATTACTTAAAGCCGAAGCCGTTTACAAAAGTTCAAAAGCTGATCTAAGAATTGCAACTGTTGAATTAGAACAAGCACAAACGCTTTTCAATAAAAAAGTAATTGCAGACAAAGAATTAGAATTATCTAAAGCAAAATATGAAGCCGCTTCCGCGAAAGTAGCTCACGCAGTTGCAGAGAAAAAAGCAATTGACCAACAAATTAGTTTCACGACAATCCGCGCGCCATTTGACGGAACGATTGACCGTATTCCGTTTAAAGAAGGAAGTTTAGTAGAAAACGGTTCATTATTGACAACGGTTTCTCAATTAGATGATGTTTACGCCTATTTCTCAATTCCTGAGAACACTTATTTCCAAATGATGGAAGACAAAACTTTAAACACGCAAGGTGATATTAAATTGGTATTGCCAAACGGACAAGTTTATGATCAAAAAGGAGAATTAAGAACTGCCGATGGAGAAATCGACAGACAGACAGGTTCTATTCAATACAAAGCAAAATTTCACAATCCACAAGGATTTATCAAACACGGAACTTCTGGAAAATTGATTATTTCAGAACCAAAAACCAATGCAATTTTAATTCCGCAGAAAGCAGTTTTTTCTATTCAGGACAAACAATACGTTTTCCGCGTTAACAAAGATGGAGTAGTTAAAATGACGAATATTACAATTGAAACGACTCTAGATGATGTTTATATCTTGAATGACGGTCTAAAAAGCGATGACCTAATTGTACAAGAAGGTACGCAATCATTGAGAGACGGCGATAAAATCAACATGAAACAAATGTAGGTTATCGACCTGTAAAACAGTTATTTAATTATTTATCTAAAAAATTTAAAATGATAGAGTTATTTATCAGAAGGAAAATATTGTCATTAATCATCTCGGTTATGATAGTCCTTCTGGGATTGCTGGCGTTGTTTCAGCTTCCCATTACCCAATTCCCAGATATTGTACCACCGTCTGTAACCGTTACAGCAAAATATACAGGAGCAAATGCGGAGGTTTCGGCCAATGCCGTCGCCCTTCCGTTAGAAAGAGCCATAAATGGAGTTCCAGGGATGACTTATATGTCGACCGTAACTTCTAATGATGGTTTGACTTTAATTCAGGTTTTCTTTGAAGTAGGAACCGATCCCGATTTAGCTGCCGTAAACGTTCAGAACAGGGTTACCACGATTTTGGATGAACTTCCCGAAGAGGTAATTCGTGCTGGAGTTACGACGGAAAAAGAGGTAAACAGTATGTTGATGTACTTGAACATTACAAGTACCGACAAAACTCAGGATGAGCAGTTTATCTTCAACTTTACGGATATTAATATTCTTCAGGAATTAAAACGTATTGATGGTGTCGGACGTGCCGAAATCATGGGACAAAAAGAATATTCAATGCGTGTCTGGCTGGATCCAGAAAAAATGCTTTCGTATAATATTTCGGCTAATGAAGTAATTAATTCGCTTCAAAAGCAAAACATTTCTGCTGCGCCAGGTAAAGTTGGTGAAGGTTCAGGACAAATGAACAATCAGTTACAATATGTAATTAAATATGGCGGAAAATTCTTTGAACCAAAACAATACGAAGAAATTCCGTTAAGAGCCAATTCTGATGGAACGATTTTAAGATTAAAAGATATTTCGAAAATTGAATTTGGTGCAATGAGTTACGGAATGGTTTCTAAAACCGACGGAAAACCTTCTGCATCAATCATGTTGAAACAACGTCCAGGTTCGAACGCTTCTGAAGTAATTGCGAGCGTAAAAGCAAAAATGACGGAATTAAAAGGTTCTTCTTTCCCTCCAGGAATGGAATTCAACATTGCGTATGACGTATCTCGTTTCCTTGACGCTTCGATTCATGAAATATTAAGAACTTTAGTTGAAGCCTTTCTTTTAGTGGCATTCGTAGTTTTCCTTTTCCTTCAAGATTGGAGATCGACTTTAATTCCGGTATTGGCAGTTCCTGTCGCGCTTATTGGGGCGTTTACTTTTATGTCGATGATGGGATTCTCGATCAACTTATTGACACTTTTCGCTTTAGTACTTTCCATCGGAATTGTGGTTGATAACGCGATTGTCGTTGTCGAGGCCGTTCACGTAAAAATCACTGAAGAACATATGTCACCAATGGACGCTACCATTAGTGCCATGAAAGAAATTACAGGTGCCGTTATCGCAATTACAATTGTAATGGCTGCAGTATTTATTCCTGTTGCTTTCTTGAGCGGTCCAGTCGGAGTTTTCTACAGACAGTTCTCGTTAACAATGGCAATTAGTATCGTGATTTCGGGTATTAACGCCCTTACGCTTACTCCTGCCCTTTGCGCTATTATGCTGAAAGCACACGATCCTAATAAAGAGAAAAAATCGCTTTTGGATTGTTTCTTCCAAAGATTCAACAATTGGTTTGACAATATTACTTCGAAATACATCAAAGTATTGGTAAAATTCGCTGACCGTAGTACAGTTACAGTTGGCTTATTAGTGCTGTTTTGTATTTTAACTTGGGGAACAACTCGCTTTTTAGCATCAGGATTTATCCCAACAGAAGATCAAGGTATGGTTTACGTAAGCGTTACAACTCCGCAAGGAGCAACGGTTGAACGTACTGAAAAAGCTTTGGACGAAGTTACCAAAATCGCAAAAGGAATTCAAGGTGTTGACAACGTAACTACTCTTGCAGGATACAGTATTGTTACTGAAATCGCTGGAGCTTCTTACGGTATGGGAATGATCAACTTGAAAGACTGGAGCGAACGCGATATTTCGGTTACCGAATTTATGGCGGAACTTACAGAAAAAACAAAAAACATTACCGACGCGCAAATCGAGATTTTCGCACCGCCAACCGTTCCTGGTTTTGGTAACACGAGTGGTTTTGAGCTTCGTTTGCTGGATAAATCTGGAGGAAGTATCACAAACACTGATAAAGTAACGAAAGAGTTCATCAAAGAATTGAATGCTTCGCCAGAAATTCAGAACTCATTCTCGAGTTTTGATGCTACTTTCCCGCAATATTTAATTCATATTGATTACGATTTAGCAGCCAAAAAAGGAATTTCTGTAGACAATGCCATGAGCACTTTACAGACGATGTTAGGATCTTTTTATGCTACCAATTTTATTCGTTTCTCTCAAATGTATAAAGTTATGGTTCAGGCGAGTCCGCAGTTCCGTCAAAATCCCGAAAGCATTTTGGATATGTATTTGAAGAATGACGCAGGCGAAATGGTTCCGTTTTCTACTTTCATCAAATTAGAGAGAGTTTACGGACCAGAGGTTTTAACACGTTACAACATGTATATGTCGGCTATGATTAACGGTGAACCAGCTGAAGGTTACAGTTCTGGAGATGCGATTGCTGCCGTGGAAAGAATTGCTGCGGAAAAATTGCCTAGCCGTTTTGAATTAGAATGGTCTGGTATGACGCGTGAAGAGATTCTTTCGGGTAACCAAACGATATATATATTTGGTCTTTGTATACTTTTCGTATACTTATTATTGGCTGCTCAATACGAAAGTTTATTGCTTCCGTTCCCAGTATTATTGAGTTTACCTGTTGGAGTTTTCGGTTCTTACATCGCACTTGTAATGGTTGGGCTAGACAATAATATTTATGCGCAAGTTGCGCTCGTCATGCTGATTGGTCTGCTCGCCAAGAACGCCATTCTGATTGTAGAATTCGCCATGGCGCAAAACAAACTCGGCCGCGATATTGTCGAAGCCGCGATTGAAGGAGCCAGACTTCGTTTCCGTCCTATTTTGATGACGTCGTTTGCTTTTATTTCAGGATTGATTCCGTTGTGTATCGCTTCTGGTGCAGGTGCAATTGGTAACCGTTCGATCGGAACTGCGGCTGCGGGTGGAATGTTAATCGGAACTGTATTTGGTCTTTTAATTATTCCTGGACTTTACATACTGTTTGCAAAATTGGAAAAACGAATGAGTAAGTCAAACAATTAATTCGTTTAGTAGAACAAAATAGTTTCAATCAACAATTAAAATCTAATTTGATCTGCTAAAATCTTTTAAAATCTGCGTGAAATATTTTTTTGTGCATAATTTTTTTCACGCAGATTTAAACAGATTAAAGCAGATTTACACAGATTAAATTTAAGCTAATAAATAGAATTATATAAATCTATATTTCTATGTGTCTTAAAATATACAATAGATTGAACAAAATAAATTAAAACAATGAAAGACATATTAAACCAATATAAAAATGCTGATTTGCAGTTTTTAAGGACAACCAAAAGTGCCGTTATAATAACAGGTGTTTTACTTTTAACGGCTTGTTCTGCACCAAAAGTCAGTAGTAAACTAGACGCTGCAAAGCTTCCAGACAATTTTGATACGCAGAAAAAAGAAGCTTCAACTGAGGCTCAACCTTTTATTCCATTAAAAACAGAAACCTTTTTTAAAGATCCGAAATTAGAGGAATTACTAAAAAAAGCCATTACCAAAAACCCTGATTATTTAATTATGCAGGAAAGAATTTTAATTGCCAATTCGCATTTAAAAGTGGCTAAACTAGCGCTTCTTCCCTCTTTAGATCTTGTGGCAGATGCTTCTGGAACGCATTACGGAAAATATACAATGGACGGAGTTGGTAACTTTGATACTAACTTTTCTCAAAATATTAACGAAAAACAAAGAATAAACGAAGATCTTACGCCAAATCTATTTTTAGGAGCAAAAGTTTCTTGGGAAGCTGACATTTGGGGCAAATTAAGCAATCGTAAAAAAGCAGCGCAACAGCGATTTTTTGCTTCTCAGCAAGGAATGCGTTTGTTGCAAACACGCCTTTTAGGAGATGTTGCCGACCTGTATTTCAAGCTTATCGCTTTAGACAAACAAGCCCTAATTTATGATGACAACTTAAAAACGCAGGAAAGAGCGCTTGATATTGTTTCGGCACAAAGATCGGTTGGAAAAGCTACAGAATTGGCTGTACAACAGTTTAATGCACAAAACAATAACATTCACGCCCAAGCATCAGAATTAAAATTAAGCATCGATCAAACGGAAAAAGCTTTATTGACTCTTTTGGGAGAATACGGCGGAAAAATCGACAGAAGCAGCGATTTCTTATCTGGACATTTAGAGGTTTTAAACCAAAAAATCAGCGTGGATTCTATCATTCACAAAAGACCAGATGTATCTGAGGCTTACTTCGAATTATTAGCAAGTAATGCTGATGCGAAATCGGCTCGTGCGGCTTTTTTCCCGACTGTAAACTTGGGCGGATATGCAGGTTTCAATTCGTTTTCATTCAATACATTTTTTGATGCTGGTTCATTCGCTTGGCAAATATTAGGCGGTTTGACAGCTCCAGTTTTCAATAAAGGGCAAATCAAACAGGAATTTTATGTTTCCAATAGAAGACAGGAAATCTCTTTTCTTCAATATCAAAATACAGTTACAACAGCTTTCAATGAGTTAAGTGCTTTATTGCATAGAAATCAAGCTTTTGAAGATGTTTTAAAATATAAATTAAATGAAATTGATCACCTAGAAATTGCCGTAAATGTCTCAAACGATTTGTATTTGAGCGGTTATGCTAATTATCTGGAAATCATCAATGCCCAAAAAAATAAATTGCAGGCTGAACTTGACTTTGTCGACATTCAACTTCGAAATGCAAACTCACAAGTATTGCTTTACAAAGCTTTAGGCGGAGGAATAAATTAGTTTATATGTTGGTCAAAAATTGCTTCTGTTTATAATAGCTCATCGCAGAGGCTATTTTATATCCCATTTCAATTTGAAATGGGATTTTTTTATTAAAACACCTTTCATTTCCCGTTTACTTTTTACCTTTATTCTAAATTCTAAAATCCCATTGATGGATATTTTCAAAATCCTTGACCTTATATACGAACTTCCCGAAGAGTCAAAATTGGCTTTGCAAAATAATGTATCCGAAATTGCTTTCCCGAAAGGGTATATTTTATTAAAAGCCAATAAAATAGAATCGAATATTTATTTTATAAAAAAGGGATTGGTACGAGCGTATGTAGAACGAGATAATGAAGTGACTTTTTGGTTTGGAAAAGAAGGCGAAACCGTAATTTCGATGAAAAGTTATGTCGAAGATTTGCCTGGTTACGAAACTATAGAACTTTTAGAAGACTGCGAATTGTACGAACTCAAAACAGAAAATTTGAGAAAGCTTTTCAGCGAAGACGTTCATATTGCAAATTGGGGAAGAAAATTTGCCGAAAAAGAATTAATCAAAACCGAAGAACGACTTATTTCAAAACAATTCAAAAATGCTTCTGAACGGTATTTGGAATTAATGAAAGATCATCCTGTATTGCTTCAAAGAGTACAATTAGGGCACATTGCCTCTTATTTAGGAATCACGCAAGTCAGTTTAAGCAGAATTCGAGCAGAATTAAAATAAATTATCTATTCAATTCAGATTAAATTTAAATCTATACAAATCTGCTTTAATCTGTGTAAATCTGCGTGAAAAATCTATACGCAAAAAAAAATCACGCAGATTATAAAAGATTTTAGCAGATTAAGTTAGATTTTTCCTGTTGATCGAAACAGATTAAAAATAACTTCATTTTTTATCATTTGTTAAATTTTTTCTGCATTTCATGAAGGAACTTTGCACCTCAAAATTTAATTATATGAACTGGATTATTTTAATCATTGCAGGCTTATTTGAAGTAGCCTTCGCCTCATGTCTTGGAAAAGCAAAAGCAACAACAGGAACCGAAATGTACTATTGGTATATTGGATTCTTTATATCATTAACAGTAAGTATGCTATTGTTAATGAAAGCTACAGAAACGCTTCCGTTAGGAACTGCTTATGCTGTATGGACAGGAATTGGAGCGGTTGGAACTGTATTGGTCGGAATCTTTGTTTTTAAAGAACCTGCAGCTTTCTGGAGATTATTCTTCTTAGCGACTTTGGTTGGTTCAATCGTTGGTTTAAAAGCCGTTTCGCACTAAAAATATATTTTTTTGTTTCAAGTTTCAAGTTTCAAGTTACTCAACTTAACTTGAAACTTTTAAAATTGTTACACTCAACTTTGTCAAAGTTTGAAACTTTGACAAAGTTTTTTTGTTTTTAAACACTACTAATAATCGTAATCTTATCATTCCGAGGAACGAGGAATGACAAATATTGTGAACTTTAGGTCTTGGAATTTGATATTTCAAAAAACAACTAATGCGTTTTCAGCATCACATGATAAAAAAATAGCATTTTATCACATTATTCTCTACTTTATCTTTGTCAAAAATTAAAGCCTAAAATTAAAATGACATTCAGCCATTCCATTAAATCTTTTGACGAATTAACCAATCACGAATTATACGATATGTTTCGTTTGAGATGTGACGTTTTTGTAGTCGAACAAAACTGCCCGTATCTTGATTTAGACAATAAAGACCAAAAAGGTTTCCATTTATTGTATTACGTTGATAACCAATTGGCAGGCGTAACGCGTTTGCTTCCTTCTGGAGTTTCTTATAATGAAATTTCGATCGGAAGAGTTGCAATTGCGTCATCACACCGCGGACTAGGTTTAGGAAGAAAATTGATGGAAGCTTCGATAGCGGGTTGCGAAGAAAAGTTTGGGAAAGCGCCAATAAGAATCAGTGCGCAATATCATTTATCGAATTTTTACCAATCGCTCGGATTTGTGGAGCAAGGCGAAGTTTATGATGAAGACGGAATTCCGCATATCGAAATGCTGCGCGCGTAAGATTTATGGAATAATCAATTTCAAAACATTGGATAACACAGGATTATGATCTTCTGCTCTCCAATTGATGTACAAATCGGTTTCTAAAGGCAATTTGATAAATCGAATTCCAGGAATTTCATGAAAAACATACGAATCGGGTAAAATCGCGATTCCAAGTCCTTTTCGAACTAAAGCAATAATTGAAGAACCAAATTCAGAATGAAGATAAACTTCTGGAGCATTTTCTAAAGAATTGAATAACCTTCGAATAAGATCGCTGTAACTGCTTCCTTCATCGTTAGTTGGCAATATAAACTTTTGAGAAGCAAGCGTTTCTTTGGTCAGATCTTCGGGAGTTTGATACGGATGATTTTCGGGTACAACAATCGCTAAATGGTCGGTATAAATTTTTTGAGATTGAATATCTTTAGCATTATTAATATCTCTGGTTATCGCCAAATCGATTTTATAATTGCGAAGGAAATCCTGCTGATTTTCATAAAGAACTTGAACCAATTTGATTTTAAGTTTTGGAAAATCTTCTGAAATGCGAGATATAATTTCAGGCATAAGAGAAGCTGAAATTGAATCGGGATGAGAAATGGTAATGGTACCGCTCTCCCCTAACTGAATCTGGCGGGCAGATTGATGAATAAATTCTAATTTACTCAATTCAACCTCCCATTTTTCTCTTAAAAATTGGCCAGCTGCAGTAAGTTTGACATTGCGTTTGTTACGTTCAAAAAGCTGCACACCAAGCTGATTCTCAAGAGACTGAATCTGACGGCTCAATGCTGATTGTGTAATATTCATTTTTCCGGCAGTGTTCCAGAAATGAAGTTCACGAGCCAAGGCCAAAAAATATTTAATCTGCTGTAAATCCATTGATGCAATTTACGCATTTATCAAGAATAAAAAATAGCTTTTAACGCATTAAAGAAATAAAAAATGAATACTCTAAAAATAACCAAAGCAACAATTGATGATCTTTTGAAACTGCAAGCAATTGGAAGACAAACTTTTTCTGAAACCTTTGCTGATGTAAATAGCGAAGAAAACATGAAAAAATATCTGGATGAGAGCTTCGCTACAGAAAAACTTTCTTCAGAATTAAACAATCCGTCGTCTTACTTTTATTTAGCCATTTTGGATGAAAAAATAGTTGGTTATCTAAAATTGAATACAGCTGAAGCTCAAACAGAAAAAGAAGATTTAAACGCTTTAGAAGTAGAACGTATTTATGTAGCGAAAGAATTTCATGGTAAAAAAGTCGCGCAAGCCTTATACTCTCAAGCAGAAACAACTGCCGAAGAATTAAAAGCAACTTATATGTGGCTGGGCGTTTGGGAAAAGAATTTCAGGGCTGTAAGTTTCTACACTAAAAATGGTTTCGTACAATTTGACACGCATATTTTCAGATTAGGCGACGACGAACAAACTGATTTAATGATGAAAAAAGTATTGATTTAAAATGGAAAGAAGACAACTTTTATTGTTTTTACTAATTCTTGGCACTGCATTCTGGGGAGTTTCATACTCAATTACCAAAATGGCAATTGGAAATTTTTCGCTTAACATTTTCTTATTTTATCGTTTCCTTTTGGCTGTATTTGTACTGAGCATTGTTTTCTGGAAATACGTTAAAGATATCAATCGAGAAGCGATCAAAACGGGTTTTATACTTGCAGTTCCTATGTTTTTAGGAATTCAATTACAGACTACGGCACTCAAATATACTGACGCTTCGCAATGCTCTTTCATCGCAGGATTGACAGTAATTATTATTCCGATGCTGAAATTAGCGATTTACAGAACCAATACGCCTTTAAAAATCTGGATTGCGGCTCTGACTGCGTTAACAGGATTATTTATTATTGCGATAACAGACAAATTTACCATAAACGTGGGCGATTTATTTACAATCTCTGGCGCATTTGCTTTTGCCGTTTATTTGATTTCGGTAGAAAAACATTCCGCTACCAAAAATCTTTTGTACTCGATTGTACCGATGTTCGCATTTTGCGCTTTATTTACTTTTTGTATCGCACTTACCGATTCACAAGCCGTTTGGTTCCCGAATGACGACACATTTTGGTTGGGTGCTATTTACTGCGCTTTGTTTTCTACTGCTTTTATGTACACGGTTTCCAACATTTCGCAACGTTATTTATCAGCAGAACGTGTAGCGGTTATTTATTTGTTTGAACCTGTATTTGGTGCCATTGGAGCTTTCTTTATTTTGGGAGAAAATCTTTCGTGGCGCTTACTTTTAGGCGGAGCTTTAATTTTTTCTGCTACTATTATTTCTGAAGTGAATTTTAAAAGTGATAGGTTAAAGCTTTTTGTTCGAAAAAATTAAATTGATTTTTTCACGCAGATTTAATAAGATTTGAGCTGATTATGCTGATTTTTTAAACACATAGAAACATACATTGTTAGAATGTGTAAAGGCGTTTCACTTTACTGAAAATCACATAGATCTAATCGCAATCTCTAATCCCAAAGTTGAAACTTTGGGCTATGTTTAAATATTGTCGTAAACTTTGTCAAAGTTTGAAACTTTGACAAAGCTTAACAATGTTTCTGAGTTTTTTAGCCTTTTAAATAGGCAAAAGCATATCTGTAGGATCACAAGGGAAATAAATAATGATATCGGTGCCTTCATTAGGTTTTCCCTCAGCACGAATATCTCCTCCTACAGCCTGCATAATTTTTTTACAAAGTGCCAAACCTACCCCAGAACCAGTATAATGTTCTTGTGCATGAAGTCTTGTAAAAACTTTAAATATAGATTCGGCATACTTTTGCTCAAAACCAATTCCGTTATCAGAAAAACGAACCCAGTGACAGTACACTTTGTATTTGTCATGTATTAAAACAGGTTCCTGAGAAGCAGTTATTACAATCTTCGGCTGTCTTTCTGCCGAAGCATATTTTAAGGAATTCTGCAGAATATTAATAAACAACTGACGCATTAAAAATCCAATAGCATGAACTTCCGGAAGGTTTTCATTCTCAATTACAGCGCCACTTTCTTTAATGCTTTCGTGCATTTCTTTAATAGTAGACTTCAAAATTTTATTTAAATCTACTTCTTGTAATTTATCTCTTGTGTTTTTTATTCGAGTATATTTCAAAATATCTTCTAGCAAACCACTCATTCTGTTGGCAGATTTAGAAACACGCTGTAAAGAATTCGAAATAGATTCTGTAGAAATAACATCAAGTTCGGTCAGCATTTTTGAAGTAATCAGCTGAATTTTGCGCAATGGTTCCTGTAAATCGTGCGTACTAATCCAGTTGATATTTTCTAACTCTGAATTGGTTTCTTTTAATATTTCACTCTGACTGCGATATTTCTCTTCTTCTTCACTAAGCATAATCAAAATTAACTGATTATGTAAAGTGTGGGCATATTGAGCTGCAGCGTTAATTTCATACTTTTTCCAAGGAATACTCTGATGTTTGACAATCTGTTTCCAGATATTAAAAGAATTTCTAGGATGTAATCCATTAGCATCCTTAATAATACTTTTCTCTGGATCACCGCCCCAGTTAATCTCTGAAATTGTTTCAGGTCTAAACCAAATTATATGGCCATCAATACCCAATGAATGATAGATGATTCCTGCCAAATTAGAATTTTCAGCAAATTCAGGAAAATGGTCTGTGATTTTATTGGTTGAGAAAATTTCAGTTACATTGTTACTTGTAATTTTTTCAACGAGCCTTAAAATGTCTTCCTCAGATGGTGTTAATCCTTTTTTATATATTTTATTTTTAGAAATTATAGAAACGCCAGAAGCATTAGCAATTTCCAACAATTGTGGCGCTTCAATAATTTTTTCTAAAGATTCTTTTACAATAGAAAGCTCAAGCGCTGTTAATTGTTCTAATGCTAAAATAGTTTTCTGCGCATTAATATACTCGTCATTAGACTGTCTAATATCTATTTGAGAAGTAATAAATTGTCCTTGAAGTTTTGTAGCCAATCTAATCTCAGGAGAAATATTTTTTTCCGAATAATGATGACAGGCAATTAATCCCCATAATTTATCGTGATGAATTAAAGAAATAGTCAATGTCGCTCCTACTCCAATATTTTTTAAATATTCTACGTGAATTGGCGATGTACTTCTTAAAATAGAAAGACTCAAATCCAGATTTTTTCCTTCTTTATCATCAACTGTATAAATTGGAACTGGTTCATAATTAATATCAACAATTAACCTAAGCTGATTTCTAATGTATAATTCGCGAGCCTGAGCAGGAATATCCGTATGCGGATAATGCAATCCTAGAAAAGGTTCTAAATCTTCTCTGCAATCTTCTGCAAATACTTCGCCATTGTACTGCTCATCGAAACGGTAAATCATTACACGATCGTAACCCGTTATTTCGCGCGTTCCTTTAGCAACAAGAGCACATAAATCTTTTAGTGATTTGGTTCTGTTCATTTGACTCACAAACTGAATCGTTTGTTTGTAAGCATCAGCCAATTTTTCTCTGTCAGGAAATAAAAGTTCGGCTTCTAAAACAAAAACAGCACCGCTTTTGTGAATATTAATTTGGAATAATTTTCCAAGTATTTCTATTTCAAGAGGAAAAGCATCCTGAATTTCATCTCCTTTTATGTATGCCAATATATCTTCTTGGGCAATCGAACCAAAAACAGTTGCAAAATCTTTACCTAATACTTGAGTATGGCTCAAGTCAAAATATACAGCA
Organism: Flavobacterium sp. B167r; assembly: GCF_056824315.1. Taxonomy (NCBI): domain Bacteria; kingdom Pseudomonadati; phylum Bacteroidota; class Flavobacteriia; order Flavobacteriales; family Flavobacteriaceae; genus Flavobacterium; species Flavobacterium sp. B167r. The sequence goes on along the minus strand of NZ_CP124859.1, from coordinate 3,381,229 downwards.
ATATTTTCTGTACAAAAATCTATTTTCCAGTCAGTCGTAATACCTAATAGAAAACCATGAGGTTGTATTTTACCAGGAATATGTATGGGTTCGTGTTCGCAATTGGTTAAATTAACTATCTCACGATTAACTATGTCTTTAATTTTCATTTTTTACTTTCGGTCAAAATGCTTGTAAATGCTGTCAAAAGCAAATACAGCTCCTTCTATAATTTCCTCTCCACAATTGTGTTCCTGTTCATATTCTGATAGAAAAGCTAGAAAAGATTTCCAAAAACTTCCTGTTTTTTCTCCATAACCATTGAAATAAGAAACGCCTTTATCCTCAGAAAGTTGTAATACTTTTGAAACATTTTTCAAAATAAATCTTCCGCCAAGTGTCGAACCTTCTACAACATATAAAATTCCTAATGCAAAAGCAGGAGAAATTCCTTCAGTTTGAAAAACCTTTTCTGTATTTGTTTTACTAGAATTTAAAAATAAAAGATCATTCTCTATAAGATGTTTCTTTCTTCTTTGTTCTAAATCATCAATTAAATTAGAAAAAAACGGAAAAATAAGTCCCTCCGTATCGTTATGAACATCGTGCATTAAACTTAGATAATACGTATAATCTTCGACCTTCATTTCTGGCGACATAATCGACATTGAAACTGGAAGTTCTTCTAATTTCTTATGAGAATCAGAAGTTTGCGTTTTTAAATCAGAAAGAAAATTAGAAGCTATTGAAGATGTTGTATTACTACTCATATATTACTTTTTGTATGTTTGCGAGAGTTATTTCAAAACTGCTCTCTCACAAATTTAAAAAAAAATACATAACAGTTTTTAAAATCTTATTTTTAACAAATTTCTATCAATCTTCAATCAAAGAAATTTCAAAAACGGTTTTTTCATTTTCATTTTTATGCGAAATATAACCGCCATGTGCTTCTATGATATTTTTAGATAAAGTCAAACCAATTCCTGCCCCTTCGGTTCTGGTGGTGTAAAAAGGAAGGAAAATTTTGTCTTCAATTTCTTTTTCAACTCCTTTTCCGTTGTCTATAATTCGTATAAAAACGCGGTTATTTTTGGCTTCCGCCGAAATCGAAATTTGCTTTAAGTTTTTGTTTTCTAATGCATTAATTGAGTTTGTCAATAAATTGATTAGCACTTGTTCTGTCTGCTGAGAATCGACATTTACCCAATAGTTTTGAGTAACTAAATTGGTAACTTCAATATTATTTTTCTTGAATAACGGATTCATAATTTGAATACAGTTTTCAATTAAATGCTGTAATTCTACTTTTTCTTTTTTTGTAGAAGGCAACATGGCGAGTTTTCGATAGCCTTCTACAAATTTCTGCAAATGGTCGCTTCGTCTCAACATCGTTTGAACGCTGTGTTTAATGTCTTCTAAATCTTCTGATGAAAGCGAATCTTGCTCAACTAAATCTTCCAAATTTTGACAAATTGAACGAATTGGCGTTATAGAATTCAGCAATTCATGTGAAATCACTTTCATCAAATTAATCCAAGCATCCTTTTCTTTTTTCTCCACAACATTCTGAATCGAATCTAACAAAACGATGAAATAATCCTGCTCAAAAATTTCGGTTCTTGATGCCTGTAAAACAAAAGTTTGTCTGCTTTGTTCATTGATACTGATTTCTATTGAAGTTTTAATTTCATGAAAATCATCTTCTTCAATAATCTCACATAAAGCCGGCAACTGATTTTTAAGATATTTCCATTTCGAAACCTTCGAAACATTAAAATGGCTCGAAAAATAATCATTCATTAAAAAGATGCTCCAATCTGCTTCTTGTTTCTGCAAAATAATGACACCAGATTCTATATTATTTAAAATCGAACGATAAATAATATCTCTCGTAACCTGTTCATTTTGTTTATTTTTAAGTGTTTCATACAAATTGAACAAATCGTTGTACGAACTATTGAATTTATGTTTTGAAAAATCAGAACTGAAATCATTCTGCAAAATCGACGAAATAGTTTTATTGTAAACCAAAACCAGATTTCGAACATAAAAATACATTTCGCGACCAAGCAGAAAAACCATGCAAAGGCCAAATATTCCAGTAAAAAGCAAACCGATTTTAAAAAAGTAAAGCGACAATTCGATTCCGATAACGATAAAAATCAATCGCAGGAAAATGAGTTTATAAGTTTGTAAAGTCTTCAACATAATTAGCCGATATTGATATTAAACTTCTCCAAACGTCTGTAAAGCGCACCTCTTGATAAACCCAATTCTTCGGCAGTTCTACTAATATTATTATTGTTTTTAAGAAGCGCTTTCTCAACCGCAGCTTTTTCAACCGAAGAAAGCTGAACATCATCTGGATTTTCTTCATAAGGCGTTATCGTTTCTAAATCCAAATCAGAAACTGTGATTGTATTGTTTTCGCAAAGAATAACGGCGCGTTCGATCTTATTTTCCATTTCTCGGATATTTCCGTTCCAAGCGTGTTTTTCAATTTGTTCCAAGACTTTTTTATCAAAAGTAATTTCGTCTCTTCCATATTTTTCAATCATTTTATCCAAAAGATATTCAGCAAGCGGAATCTTATCTTCGTGTCTTTCTCTTAACGGAGGCAAAATAATTTCCATCGTATTTATACGATAATACAAGTCTTCACGGAAGCTTTTATCAGCAACTTCTAGTTTTAAATTCAAATTGGTTGCGGTAATAATGCGAACATTTAAAGGTCTTGCTTTTGTTTCTCCTAATCTCGTCACCGTTTTAGTTTGAATAACTTGAAGCAATTTCGATTGCAAATGAAGTGGCACATTTCCTATTTCGTCTAAGAAAATAGTTCCATTTTGCGCCATTTCAAAACGTCCGGCTGTATCAATTTTGGCATCTGTAAAAGCACCTTTGGCATAACCGAACAATTCGCTTTCAAAAATATTCGAATTTAAAGAACCCAAATCAACCGCAACAAAAGGCTGATTTTTCCTTTCTGATTGCGAATGAATATGATGCGCGAGAACAAATTTTCCTGTTCCATTTTCGCCCAAAATCAAAACATTAGCATCCGTTTTTGCCACTTTATCCGCTAGCGAATAGGCCTTTTTTATGATTTCAGAAATACCGACAAAAAATTCCTCTTTTATCTCAACTTCTTTATTTTTCTTCTGTTCTTTTCGCGCTTTATCTACGGCTTGTTTTACCGATTCCAAGAGTTTTTTATTTTCCCAAGGTTTCAAGATATAATCAAAAGCACCTGATTTTAAACCTTCTACAGCAGTTTCTACTTTTCCAAAAGCGGTCATTAAAATGACAACTGTTTTTGGCGAAAGCGTTTTTATTTCTTTCAGCAAATACAAACCTTCTCTCCCATCTTCAAATCCTAATCTGTAATTCATGTCTAATAAAACTACATCAATGGCATTTTTAGACAATAATTCGACAACATTTTTCGGATTATTTAAGGTAAAAATGTTCTCAAAATATTTTTTCAGATAGACTTTCGACGCAAAAAGGATGTCTTCCTGATCGTCGATGATTAAAATAGAAGCGTTGGTCTTTTTCATTATTGTTCGGTTTTGGACAAAAGGTGTTCATTAATGGACAGTTTAGGTTTTTATCGAAAAATAAATCACTAAAAACAAAGCAGTTACAAGGTTTTATTTCTTGGCATGAAAATCACATTAGAACTTGTAAATCATTAATTATTAACGCCTTTCTGAAGCACAAATAACAAAATAAATAGCGATAATTTAAAAATATTTTATCTTAATTTTCAACCTTGTTTCTTGCATTTCCGAAGGCATAAAAATTTTAAAAGAAAATCAATCAAAATTTAAAACGATCCATTATGATTAGCATTACCAAACTTTCAAAAGTATTTAGAACTGAGGAATTAGAAACCAAAGCATTAAGCGAAATTTCGTTAACCATTAACCAAGGCGATTTCGTTTCGATCATGGGACCGTCTGGAAGCGGAAAATCAACTTTACTAAACATTATCGGACTTTTAGACAGCGCTTCGGGCGGAAGTTATGAGCTTCTTGGCCAAGAAATGGTCGGTTTAAAGGAAAAACAAAAATCGCAAGCCAGAAAAGAAAACATCGGATTCATCTTCCAAAACTTCAATTTAATTGATGAATTATCGGTTTTTGATAATATCGAATTGCCTTTAATCTATAATAATGTTCCTTCTGCCGAAAGAAAATCTCGTGTAAATGATATGGCAAAAATCTTGGGAATCGCTCATAGGTTAAAACATTTTCCGCAACAGCTTTCAGGCGGACAGCAGCAGCGTGTGGCCGTAGCGAGAGCTTTAATCAATAATCCGAAAATTATTTTGGCCGATGAGCCAACAGGAAATCTAGACAGTAGAAACGGAAATGAAGTAATGGAATTGCTGACCGATCTTCACGCCAGCGGATCGACAATTTTGATGGTTACACACTCAGATTATGATGCTTCTTTTTCGCAAAAAACCATTTTAATGAAAGATGGTGTAATCCTTTCAGAAAAAGCAAATCATAGAAATGTAGACGTTTTAGTAACTGCTAAAAACTAGTTTATGCTTCAAAATTGGCTTAATATATTTATTTATCAATTAAAGCATAACAAGCTTTTTACGGCTCTCAACATTCTTGGTTTAAGTATCGGAATTGCAGGTTTAATCTTTGCAACGCTCTACTGGAACGATGAATATTCATACGATAAATGGAACCCTGAAAAGGATAAAACTTTTATTGTGATGAACGATGTCGGAAAAGGAAATATTTTTGCGACAAACTCTGCCATCACAGCACCGCTTCTTAAATCCTCTACTCCATATTTAGAAGATTATTGCTATTTCACTGATTATTATTCAAAAGGGGCGATTCAATTCAATGGCAAAACAGAAATTGCAGATAAGATCTTTTCTGCACAAAAAAGTTTCTTTTCTTTTTTTCCGTACGAATTCAAATACGGCAATCCAAATACGGTTCTTCAAGAACCTCAAAGCATTGTATTTTCTGAAGAAACTGCTTTTCGTTTGTTTAAAAATGAAAATCCAGTTGGAAAACAGGTAAAATATGATGACAAAACATTTGTGGTTCGTGGCGTTTACAGAATACCCGGAAAATCGGTTGTCATGCCTAGCGCGGTTACCAACATCATTGAAGAAAGTCTTGAACAAAATAAAGATCATTGGGGCTTCAATTATGGCTTAGTTCTAAAATTGAAGAAAAAAACTGATGCGCCACTAGTAAAAAAAGCTCTGGATGAAATTTTTATAGAAAAAAACTATAAAAGACAGGCAAGAAATGAAGGAATGACGCTAGAATTATTTATTAAAACATACGGCGAACCTTTGAAAACATTAGTAATTCCGTTTGGAAATTCTAGACTTATCAAAGGCAGTTATCCATTTCCAGAGGGAACAGGAAATCTTCAGTTTTTACGAATCTTAATGGGATTATCAATTGTAATCTTATTGCTCTCAATTGTAAATTACATCAATTTAGCTACAGCTAATGCGATAAAACGTGCAAAAGAAGTTGGCGTGAGAAAAATTATTGGCGCAACTAAAAGGCAGATTGTCCTTCAATTTGTGTTTGAAACTGCTTTAACGATGCTATTTGCTTTGTTGCTGGCGCTTGTAATTGTTGAAGTTTCTTTGCCTTTTTACAATCAGCTTTTAAGCAAAGAATTAGTTCTTGCAGGATCTCAGTTTTTCATACAGCTCATTGTAATTTTTATTCTTGTCGTTATTGTGAGCGGTGTTTTTCCTGCCCTTTATATTTCAAATTTTGAAGTTTTGAGCGTTTTAAAAGGAAATTTTTCGCGCAGCAAAAGCGGTATATGGCTTCGAAATGCTATGCTTATATTGCAATTTTCGATCGCGGTTTTCTTTATCATTGGATCACTAATCGTCTATCAGCAGGTTCAATTTATGGTCAAAAAAGACTTGGGTTTTAACGGATCTCAAATAATGAACATCACTTTTAGAGCGCAAAAAGATAAAGAACAATTTGCACGATATGAAAGCTTAAAACAGGAAATAAAGAAAATTCAAGGCGTTGAAGCAGTTTCTGCTGGAGCGTTTGCTATTGGCGAAAATTGGTGTTCTAGAGGCGGTTTGCATTATAAAAACATTCCAGAAGTTATCATTCAGCAATTGGGTTCAGATTTCGGAATGCTGGAAATGTTGGGCGTTAAATTGGTAAAAGGACGCTTTCTTAACGAAAAACTAGCTTCTGACACGATTTCTAATGTTTTGCTAAATGAAGTGGCAGCAAAAAAAATGAACGAAAAAAATCCTTTGGATAAAATAATTGACTGGCAAGGAGGGAAATACAAAGTCGTTGGAGTCGTAAAGGATTTTCATTACTACGGTCTTGATACAGAAATTAGTCCGATGATTTTCTTTCATATCAATACACAAAAATGGACACAAGGTAATATTGAAACGATTTCTGTAAAAGTTTCTTCTAAAGATATGCTGCAAACTATATCAGCACTAAAGGCTTTTTGGTCTAAAAACGTAGATTCAGAATATCCTTTTGAATACAGTTTCCTAGACAAAAACTTTGCTCGAACTTTTAAAAAATACGAAGATCAAAGAAACTTATTTGCTCTATTGAATGTCGTTGTAATTCTAATTGCGGTTTTCGGGTTATTTGCCTTGGCTTCTTTTTCTATGGAAAGAAGATTAAAAGAAATTGCGATCAGAAAAACGCTTGGCGCTGAAACCAATATATTGCTGAAAGAACTGTCTAAACAATATGTAATCTTCTGTATAATTGGTTTCTTAATCGGAATTGTACCTGCTTATTTGCTACTGCAAAAATGGCTCGAAAATTTTCCTTTCCGAATTGACATAACTCTTCTGCCCTTTTTTATTGCTTTTGTTTCATTGCTTTTTCTAACGCTGACAATAGTTTTAGCAAAAGCATATCAAGTGACAAAAGTGGATGTTTTAAAATACTTAAAATACGAGTAAGATGCTAAAAAATTGGATAAACATATTTATATATCAAATCAAGAACAACAAGCTTTTTACAGCATTGAATATTCTTGGTTTGAGTATCGGAATTGCAGGATTAATTTTTGCAATTCTGTATTGGAATGACGAACAAAGCTACGATCAATGGAATCCTAATAAGGAAAACGTTTTTTTAGTAGCCAACCAGATGGATGAAACGACTTATTGGGCTTCTAGTTCTGCTCCAATTGGAGCGGCAATAAAAGAAGCTTCTCCCGAAGTGGAATCTTTCTGTTATGTAAATGGAAATTACGACAACGAAATCATTCGTTATAACGACAAAAAAGTGCAATCTGAAAGTGTGCTTGTGGCGCAAGGAAACTTCTTTGAGTATTTTCCGTATCAATTTATTGAAGGAAGCGCTAAAACAGGTTTGCCAGATGGCAATAGCATTTGCTTATCGCAAGATCTGGCACAACAGCTTTTTGGAAACGAAAGTGCATTTGGCAAGAAAATAATTTTGCAAAATCAAGTTTTAGTTGTTAGAGGCGTGTATAAACTAGATAAGAAATCTATTGCTAATCCTTCCTGTGTGGTAAATTTTATGGATTTACGCATCAAAAATGGTATTCAGCAATGGGGAAATTTTCAGTATATTCTTTTATTAAAACTAAAAAACACTACTGATGCAGATGCAGTCGTAAAAAGTCTCTCTAAGGTTTATTACAATAATATGACACTGCGACGTGCTGAAGCCCAAGGTATGAAACCAGAAGATTTTATTAAAAAGTTTGGAGAAGTAAAACCTCATTTAGAAGCTTTAAAAACCATTCGTCTACATACTAAAACTGGCGGATTGATAGAATCAAACGGGAATTACCAGCTTTTATTGATTCTAATGGGATTATCGATATTAATTCTCACGTTATCAATTGTTAACTATATTAATTCTGCTACGGCAAATGCCGTAAAACGTGCCAAAGAAATAGGTGTTAGAAAAGTCATTGGAGCATCCAAGACCAATATCATCAAGCAGTTTATTTTTGAAACAGCTATTATTGCAATTGCATCCATTTTAATTTCACTGGTAATAGTAGAACTTTCACTGCCTTATTATAATGTCTTTTTAGAAAAAACATTAACATTACAAAGCACTCAGTTTTACCTTCAGCTTATTGCGATATTTATTGTAATAGTCATTGTTGCAGGTATATTTCCAGCGGTTTACGTTTCAAATTTTGAAGTTCTAAAGGTTTTAAGAGGAAACTTTGCACGTAGCAAAAATGGAGTTTGGCTTAGAAATGGAATGCTGATCTTTCAATTTGCTATTGCCTCTTTTTTCATTATCGGCTCATACATTGTACATCAGCAGATTAATTACATGAATTCTAGAGAATTGGGGTTTAATGGAGAGCAGGTTATCAATATTTCGTATCGAAATATCTATGGAGAAAAAGTTTCTGATAAGGACCGAATGAACAAATATGCACAAATAAAAAACGAATTACTTCGCGTTAAAGGAGTTCAGCAAGTTTCAGGTGGCGGTTTTGTTTTGGGGCGTGGTGCAAAATCTGTCATTTCTTATCATTATAAAGATACAAATATAGACGGTAACAACATTCCTGTCGATTTTGGCGTGCTTGAAATGATGCAGATAAAATTGCTAAAAGGACGTTATTTGAATCCGCAATTTGCACAGGATACTATTAGTTCGATGATCATTAATGAAACTGCCTTAAAATTGCTAAATGAAAAAGATCCGATAGGTAAAAAGATCAATTGGGATGGCAAAGAAGCAATTATTGTTGGCGTTGTCAAAGATTTTAATATCGGAAATCCTGGCGAACCAATTCCGCCTATCACTATTTTTCATTTTAAAAGCGTGGGCTGGTTTAGCAATCTTCTCAACAATATTTATGTAAAAGCAGATCCTAAAACAATGCAGGAAACTGTTGCTACTATAGAAAATGTTTGGTCAAAGAAAGTAGATTCAGATTATCCATTTCTATTTGATTTTGTCGATAAAGAATATGCAAAATCATATCAGAATTACGTAAAACAAAAAAACGTTTTCTCCCTCTTGAATATTATCGTAATCGTAATTGCCCTTATTGGGTTATTTGCTCTAGCTTCTTATTCGATAGAAAGACGAATGAAAGAAATTGCAATACGAAAAACACTCGGAGCAGAAACCAATTTACTGCTTAAAGAGCTTTGCAAACAGTACGTTGTATTTAGCGTTATAGGCTTTTTAACGGCTTTATTTCCTGCTTATTTTTTACTTAATAAATGGCTAGAAAATTTTGCCTATAGAATCGGAATTTCTATTTATCCGTTCTTAATCGGCTTTACTATTTTATTAACTCTAACTTTAATAGTAGTCCTTTCTAGAGCGTATCAGGCAACCAAAGTAGACGTTTTAAAATATTTAAAATACGAATAAGATGCTAAAAAACTGGATCAATATATTTATCTATCAAATAAAGAGCAATAAACTATTTACTGCTCTCAATATTCTCGGATTATCAATTGGAATTTCAGGCTTGATTTTCGCGCTCCTTTATTGGAACGACGAACATAGCTATAATGCCTGGAATCCAGAAAAAGACAATGTTTATCAGGTATTAGCGCAATTAAGCGATATGCCTGTAACTGCAAATAATCCTGTGCGTTTAAAGCCTCATTTAGAAAGTGATCCGAATGTAGAAAATGTTGTTTACGCAGACGAATGGTATCAAAAAGACAAAGTGATTTATAATGGGCAAAAGGAATTTGTAGACAAAATCATAAATGCAGAAAAAGATTTCTTTTCTCTTTTTCCCTTTGAATTTATTTATGGAAATGCCAAATCGGCTATAAAAGACGAAAATAGTATTGCCATTTCTGAAAAACTTGCCGAACGCTTTTTTGGGAATAAAAATCCCGTGGGAAAGCAAATCAAATGTTTGGATGCCATGTTTACGATTTCGGCCGTTTATCGCATTCCGGGAAATTCATCGATTGCGCCAAATATCGTGATAAATCATATGAAAGACTTGGCAGATCCTGCTAAAAATCCTGGTCTTTTTGTTCTAAAAGTATTAGTAAAACTAAAAGATCCTTCAAAAGCAGAATCAACTCGAAAAATGCTTGATAAAGTATTTTATGATGAGATTATTGTAAGAACTGCCCAGCAAGCGGGTTTTACACCTGAAGAAATGGTCAAGAAAATGGGAAGTTTTAAGGTTTTAATGGAACCGCTTTCGTCTGCAAGATTGCATTCTGTGACCGATGGTTATCCTGAAGGGAGAGGAAATTATCAGTTTTTAGTCATTATGGCTTGCTTATCGGTTTTAATTCTTATTCTGTCCATTGTAAATTACATCAATCTAGCAACGGCAAATTCGATTAAAAGAGCCAAAGAAGTTGGGGTTCGTAAAGTTTTAGGCGCATCCAAAAAGCAGATTGTTTGGCAATTTATTTTTGAAACTTTTTTGATGACTGCATTTTCGGTTTTATTAGCGTTAATGATTGTAGAAATTGCACTTCCTTTTTATAATTCTTTTTTAGAGAAAAATCTAAGGATAGTCGAAAACCAATTTTATCTTCAATTAATATTCGTTTTTATCATAACCATTGTCTTTGCTGGAATATTTCCTGCATTATATGTTGCTAATTTTGAAACTTTAAAAGTATTAAGAGGCAATTTTTCGCGAAGCAAAAGCGGTGTTTGGGTTAGAAACGGAATGCTGATTCTTCAATTTTCCATTGCTTCATTTTTCATAATTGGTTCTGTAATTGTTTATCAGCAAATAAAATATTTAAACAATAAAGATCTTGGTTTTAAAGGCGATCAGGTTATGGCAATTTCGCTAAATCTGCCGTCTTCGTATTATCAAGGAGAAAATGCTGGAAAGAACATTTTTGAAAGATACAATACGATAAAACAGGAACTTTCAAAAATTAAAGGTGTAGAAAACGTTTCAACTGGTCTTCTTTCTTTTGACGGAGCTGATGATTCTCAATGGCCAATTTGGTATCGAGACGTACTTTTCAAACAAAAAGCAATCGGACTTGATTATGACATGCTAAATCTACTGAATATAAAAGTAATAAAAGGCAGAAATTTGAGCCCAAACATAGCTTCAGACACTATAAATTCGGTTTTAGTGAATGAAAAATCATTGAGTTTAATGCAAATGAAAGATCCGATTGGGAAAGAAATTAAAATTGGAAATCAGAAAATGAGGATTATTGGCGTGGTTAAAGATTTTAACTTGTTAAGTCCAGAAGTTGATGTTCCGCCAATTACTTTTTATCATATAAAATCTCTGGATATGGCCAATGAAATGAATCGAATTTATGTAAAATTAAAAGCAGATCAGATTCAAAGTTCTATTGCTGAAATTGAAAAATTCTGGAAAACAAAAGTTGACACAGAATATCCTTTTCAATACGATTTTGCCGATAAAGAATACGCTAGAACTTATGAGTCTTATGTCAAGCAAAAAAATCTGTTTTCATTGCTAAATATTGTTGTAATACTCATTGCTTTGTTCGGATTATTTGCTTTGGCTTCGTATTCGATTCAGCGCAGAATGAAAGAAATTGCGATTCGAAAAACATTAGGCGCAGACACCAATGTTTTGCTAAAAGAATTATCCAAACAATATGTTTTGTATTGCATAATTGGCTTTCTAATTGCTATTGTTCCTGCTTATATTTTGCTACAAAAATGGCTGAATAATTTTGCTTTTAGAATAGAAATTCCTCTTTTGCCTTTCTTGATTTCTTTTGTTTTTTTATTGGCGCTTACTTTAGTCATCGTTTTAGCGAAAGCGTATCAGGCAACAAAAGCCGATGTTTTAAAATATTTAAAATACGAATAATCAGTTTATGTTTAGTAGAAAAGCTGTGCGAGTTTAAAACCTTGCACAGCTTTTTGTATTTTGATTAAGAGTAAAATCTTTTTAGAATTTCTTTTGCATTCGCCGAAGCTACAATCAATCCGCCGCTCATCATGATAATGTCTTTGAGAACCAAACGGCCACCGACAGAAAGATAAGGGAATCCGAATTCTGGCGTTGGGAAATCACCGCGCAAATTAGGAACATAAACTTCTGGCGTTGTGATTAAAAACGATAAAGTTACAAATGCCATTCCGAACGTTAGAAGTCCGCCCACAAAGCCGATTTTAGGAAACCAAATTCCTAAAAGAACCAGTAAACCTATCGCCACAATAACGAATCCTAATCCGTAAGCGAAAATATAAGTTCTGTTTTCTTCGTGCCATTTGATGTTTTTTTCAACAATTTTACCTTCAAGGTTTTTATGAAGCGTGTAGGCTTTTACCGTTTTTCCTTCTTCATTCACGACTTGTTTGTTAGCATCTTTATAAAAGAAACTCATAAACGGACTATTCGCGACAAGCGGAACAATTCCGTCTGCTTCATATTTAAAGGCTTTTAATCCGCCAATCCAAGCCATTACAATGAAGATGGCAATTCTTAAAAAGTGAATAAAGTTGCTTTGTCCACCAGCTACAAATCTTATTAATTTTTCCATTTTGATTATGTTTTAAATACACACCAAAATTACTTTACAGCTACTTGGATAAAAATGGACTTAAAGGAGTTTTCATGGACTATTTTGCCACGATAGAAATACCGACTTCTTTTCTGAATTCTTTAGGCGAAATGCCAACGCTTTTCTTAAAATAGCGGCTGAAATAAAATTCATCTTCAAAATTAAGATCGTCTGCAATTTCTTTTATGGTTTTCGTAGTTAAATGCAACTGTTTCTTTGCTTCCAAAACAATTCGATCTTGAATAAGCTGCGAAGGCGATTTTCCGAAATGCTTTTTGATTCTTTTACTGAAAGTATTCACACTCAAATTGTATTTTGTGGCATAAAAAGAAACTTCTTTGGCTTCTAGAAAATGTGTGTCTAACAAATGCTGAAACTTCAAAATATCAGCGTTTCCAATAGATTCCTGAATTTGTGGTGACATTTTGAGCTGTTTTTCTTTGCTGCTTAATGCCAAAACAACCTGCAGATACGATTTTAGAATCGAATTATCATAATCGAGTTCAGAGTCTTCTACTCTTTTCATTCTTTCGATAATGCTTGCAATTTCTTCGAAAATAAAATCGGAAACAGCTACGAAAGGTTCGCTGTAAATATCATTGAATAAAATTCCGTTGCAGGCGACTTCTTTTTTATGATATTCAATGCAATAAAAATCTCCGTGAAAACTTAAAATGTTAATGAAAGGCGCTGTAGAACTCTTCCATTGCAATAATTGATATGGCGTTAAAAACAAAAGACATTTTCCTTTGCATTCATAATCGGTCAAATCAACAGAAAAAATTGCTTTTCCATCGAACATCAAAATGTTGTAATAAGGTTCGTTGATTTCTTTTTCAAGAAAAGAAGATTGTTTGAGCTGGATTTTCATAGTACTAAATTACAGATTTGAACTGATTATCTAGATTTATTCAGCTCATTTTTGTCATTTCGACGAAGGAGAAATCTTCGTAAGTAGCTCCGTACAGAATATCGCCAATCTTTGTAGAGTTTCTAACGAAGATTTCTCCTTCGTCGAAATGACAAAATTGGAGGCATTCAGTGCGCAGACCTATGTGTTAGAAACTAGTTTCTTTCAATTTCCTTTTTTTGAAAAAGATAAACTATGTTTCTATGTGTTTAAAAACAAAAAAATGCCCCAGAAAGTTAGCTTTTCTGGGAACATTTCGGGGGTTGAATAATGGATTATATTCAAAGCTGGTTTCGTAACAAAATACTCGAATCAATTTATCGAATAGACCGTTTTTGGGGGCAAACAGAAATCTTCAAAATCTACTCCAGCAAGGTTTAGGCTTTTAAAAAATGTTTTTACTTTATTTTTTGCTTCTGTGTCTGAGCCTGTATAAAATATTTCGTTTCCTTTTGTCCTTTGATTTAGTAATGAAAACACGCTTGGATTAACGATATTAAGAACCTTTATTACATGAGCTTCTGGTAAAAGTGAAGCTATTATTTCGCTCGATGATTTTGAATTTGGTTTAAGACATTCTAAACTAAAAATAGGATTACTGGCATGTATCAATATTTTTTCGGTCATATCTGGTAAATCGGTTAAAAATAGTGCTACATCTTCACGCGGAATAAACAAAATCAGAATAGTGGCATTTGCTGCTTCATTTCTGCTTACTAGTTTTACATTCTCTCCCATTGTTTGGGCGAGATCTTTATATTGGTAATTTTCGCGGGTATTGCTTAACATTACCTGATGTCCTGCCTTGACTGCTCGATCTACAAAATCTATTGTAAAACTACACAAACCAATTACTCCTATTTTCATACGTTTTTGAAACTTTGTCTATAACCTTATAAGGCAAATATAACCTTACAAACCATTGCAGAGCCTGTATTGGTTGTGCCAATAAATCTACAACGGTGTAGATTTAAAACTACAAATCTCCATTTCTAATTTATGTTTGCTAAGTTTGTGTTGTATAAAATTAGTCAGATGTCCAAAATAACAGCTTTTGTTTCTTTTCGCTATTGTTGTTTTTTGCTACTGCTTATCACAACAAAAATAGTCTCCCAAGAAAACTACACGGCGAGATGGTATACTGCTGATAATAACGAACTGAATCAAAATAGCATAAATGCAATCATTCAGGACAAACACCATTTTATCTGGATGACAACCGAAAATGGAATTGTACGTTATGATGGAAATAATTTTATAGTCTTTAATTCGTCAAACACAACTTTAGAACACAACCGTTTTAAAGATATTTTTGGAAGCATTGAAAAAGATAGTCTCACTAGTTTTAATGAAAGCAGAAAAGAATTTGTCTTTATCAAAAATGCAAAAGTTCAGATTCTAAAAAAGGATGCGCCAAAATATAATTTAACACGAAGCGGTAAGCATTTCTTTTTTCACGATGGTCTTCCTTCTAATTATACCATTGATAACCGTGAATCCTTTTTTATTAGGCTGTTCTCAGGCGATATCTATTTTCTTGATACTGAAAAAATAGAATTATGCGATTCTAAAATGAAAAGCATTTCTAAAACTGCTTTTAAAAACGATAATGTCTTTAATTTTTTTGCGATAGATAACACTCTTTTTTATCTGTTGAATAATGGCAATTACCATTGTTTTTCAAAAAACAGCAAATCTTCAGGAAAACTAAACATATTATTGAACGCTAATCATAAGCTTTACTGGAACATCACTACTGGTCAGGTTTTTCTTTGTGTGAAAAATAAAATATACCAACTAAAAAATCAAAATGGTCAGTTAACCGCTGAATTTATTATTGAATACAAAGAACTTCAAAACAGTAATATCATTGCAATATATTACGATCAAAACAATAAAAAACTGTATTTAGGAAGCGGCACAAACGGATTGTGCATTATTTCTTTTCCACCCTTCAAATCCATAACAAAAAACAAAGGAAAAGCAGAAGTTTATTATGCCGCACAAGCATTTAGCGACAGTACAATTATAACTGCTGAAGGCCTGATTTTAAACAATAAAAGGGTTATTGACAGTATTCATTTCCCGAAAAGTGTTTTTTTAGACGAAAAAATAAGCATTGCGCTGGATGGCGAAAAAAACATATGGATTAGCAGAGCCAAGAAAGTGCTATGTTTTCTAAAAAAATCGGGATATAAAGAAAATCTCTCCTACCAATTTGAGCAAAATCCGAAAACAATCTTCAAAGACAATAACAATACGATTTGGGTAAGTTTAGGAGAAGATGTTTTTCATAAACCAAAATTGTATTCTATAAAAAACGGGACAGTAAAACTGGAAAGCATTTTTAAAAACAATATCAATTACATTGCTCAGCAAAATAATATCCTCTATTTAGCTAGCAGCAATGGTTTGTTTGAGTATAATTTAAAGACAAAAAAAATACATTTTGTAAAAAGTACAGATAAAATAAGCATCAGAAGTATTTTTATTGACAGTCAGCAGAAATTATGGCTCACAACATATGAGAAAGGATTTTTTCTGTATTCTAATAACCTTTTATATTCTTTCCCAACAGACGAAGAACATTCTCTTAATTCTGCGCACTGCATCATTGAAGACAAAAATAATTTCTTCTGGATCTCAACCAACAAAGGGCTTTTTCAGGTTTCTAGAAAAGCGCTTATTAAGTATTCTAAAAATAAAAATACGGTGATATATTATCATCAATATAACAAATCGGATGGTTTCTTAATTAGCGAATTCAATGGCGGGTGCCAGCCCTGCGGGAATTTTCTAAAAAGCAATGAGATCGTTTTTCCATCCATGAATGGCATCGTATTTTTTAATCCAGATAAAGTTTCTCCTTTACTTCCTGGCAAGGAGCTTTTTATTGACAAAGTTGTTTTAGACCAAAAAACACTTTTCCTAAAAGACACCATTGTCTTAAAAAACAATTTTCAGAGGGTCAGTTTTTTGATTTCGTATCCATATTATAGCAATTCAAAAAATATGAGCATCGAGGCAAAAATGGACAAAATTGGCACTGATCGCTGGGAACGACTAAAAGCCGATAAATCTATATCTTTTACAACATTGCCTCCCGGAACGTACACCCTTACCTTTAGAAGTTTGTCTGGTTTTGATACCAATTATGCCTACAAAAAAGTAATTCTTGTTGTACCTGCAAAATTTCATCAGACCATCTGGTTTACAATTCTCTGCTGTATTCTTTTTGTTGGTTTTGTTATTTCTCTGTGGTACATCAGATTATATTATCAGAAAATAAAAAGCTTACAGCTTCAAATCGTAATTGCGAAAAAGACAAAAAAATTGGCGTCTACAGTCAAAAAACTTGAAATAACAGAAAACAACTTAAAACAAGAAATTAAACAGCACGAAATGTTGGTAAAAAGCATGAGCCACGATATCAAAAGTCCGCTGAAATTCTTGTCTTCTTCTATAAAACATCTTTTTGAAAACAATACGATACAAGAAGATCCAAAACTTAAACAGCAACTAGGAACCTTGCAGACATCAACATCGCAATTGTATGAATATGTTGAAAATCTTATTACATACTCTTCTATTTTTATTGAAGGAAAAAAACTAGAAGACGAATGTTATTCTTTATATGAATTAATCGAAGAAAGCATTCAGATTTTTGAAAAAATTGCCGAAGCTGAAAATAACACAATTATCAATAATGTGCCGAAAGCTTTATTTGTGAAAACGAACAAAAAAGCACTTTCGATCATTATTCATAATTTGATTGATAATGCTATAAAAAATACCAAAAACGGAAGAATTTCACTGTTATGCACCACTCAGAATAACATTTTAAATTTTAAAATTGTAGATAACGGTAAAGGAATGAGCAAAGAACTTATCGATTATTACCACAATTTTTACAAAACTCCGATTTTAAAAAATTATCATCTCGGACTTCATATGATTATTGAACTTCTTATTCTTATTGAAGGAAACATCAACATTGTAAGCGATATTGATAAAGGAACCACAATTGAAATAATGGTAGAATATAACTAACTCTGAAAAGTTTTATACAAGTTAATGAGTTCTACCAGATTATTGACTTTTAGTTTTTCAAAAACTCTTGCTTTGTAAGTGCTCACAGTAGACATGTGAATATTGAGAATGTTTGATATTTCTAAATTTCCGTTTCCTTGAACTAATAAATCGGTTATTTGAAGTTCTCTTTTTGACAATCCTTCAAACGGATTCAGTTTTCTTTTATTCGATTGATTATCCACCAATTTACTAACCAGTTCAGGCGAAATATAAGTTCCTGTTTCAAAAATTGAAGTAATGGCAAACATAATTTTTTCTTCGCTGCAGAGCTTATCCACATAACCATTCGCTCCGCAAGAAAGATATTTCAATGCATATTGTTCTTCTTCGTGTGCCGAAAAAACTAATATTTTGACATCAGTTTGAATGGCTCTGATATCGGTAATCATATCGGTATTTTTTCCGCCAGGAATATTGATATCCAAAATAACCAAGTCAAAAGGAAGATTTTTTAAAAGTGTAATCGCTTCAAAGAAATTTTCAGCATTCGAAATTGCAACGTCCTCAAATTGTCTTTCAAGAATCATTGCTACGCCATTTCGCACAACTAAATGGTCGTCGACTATTAAAATTTTCTTGGTCATATTCACTATTTCTTAGTAAATCCTTTTCTAGTCATTTCGCCCCAGCCTTTAGTTCCCATAATTTTTTCTTTATAACCAACCAAAGCCGCATAAACGGTAAGCGGATGAAAGTAAAACGGTTCTATAAAAGCGGCCATCAAAAGTTTAAAAAAGTCTCTTTGTTTTGGATATTTATGATACGTTTTTTCTTCGCTATACAAAGCAATAACCGAAAATAAAACAGCAAACGAATATACAAAAAGCAACAACAAGAAGAAAAAATGCCAGTTTAATAATCCTAATACAATGAATACAACGGTTATTACAAGTCCGATAAACTCGATTGCAGGTGCCAAAAACTCAAATAATGTCCAATAGGGCACACTCAACATTCCTAATAATTTGTATTTCGGATTTAGAAACATTTTTTTGTGAATGCTTAAAGTTTCTATGGTTCCTCTCATCCATCGCGAACGCTGTTTTTTGAATATGTTGAATTCTTCTGGCGCTTCGGTCCAACAAAGCGGATCTGGAATATAACTCACCGAATAGGGCAATTTATTATCGAGCATATAACGGCGCATTCTCACAATCAGTTCCATATCTTCTCCAACTGTTTTGGTGCTATAACCGCCTGCAAGTATCGCAATTTCTTTATCAAAAGCGCCAAAAGCACCGCTAATAAGCAATAATCCGTCTAATTTTCCCCAAGCCATTCTTCCTAAAAGAAAGGCGCGTAAATATTCTAAAACCTGAATTCTCGGCAGCATAACATCTGGAATATGCACTTCGACCAAACGTCCGTTTTTTATCACGCATTGATTGGCAATTCGAACAACTCCACCAGTTGCAATAATACGTTTTCCGTATGCTTCCAAAAATGGCTTTGCAAGTTTAAGAAGCGAATCTTTATCCAAAATACAATCGACATCGATACAAACCACATACGGATTTTGCGCAATATTAAGTCCAACGTTTAATGCATCGGCTTTTCCTCCATTTTCTTTATCAACGACAATTAGTTTTTTGAAAGCCGCATTTTTTGAAGTGTAAATTCCTCTAATTTTTTTGGTTTCAATTTGCGGATGAAAATCTAAATCGGTCAAAACCAAATCGTACGTTTTGGTCAGGATTTCCATCGAATTGTCTTTACTTCCGTCATTTACCACAATAACCTGATAATTATTATAATTCAGCGAAAGCAGTGATTTTACATTTTCTTCGATAGTTAAACCTTCATTATAAGCAGGCGCAATAAGCGAAAGTTTTGGCGCAAAATCACTGGTTAACAGTACATCATAATTTACAAAACTGTTTCTTTTAAGATAACTTCTCAGTTCTTTTGTAGAAATATAGGCCAGCGCTAAATAAGACGACATGATTAGTATGGCGTAGCCCAATATTAGGAGTATGTACACATCCAAAAACCATGTTATTTCAGGATTAATAAAAGTCATTTCTTATACTATTATGCTGTTAATGTCTGCAAAATACTCTGCGCTTCATATTTTATAGTCGCATTTGTTGTCTGATTAGCCAATTGCGCCACATGAAGAACTTTTTGGGATAGTTTAAGTTCTTTTATAAGCTTTAAACCAAGTGTAATTACCGTTGTATTGTGCGATTCCAATAAATGTTCTATTCCTTCAGTATCGCCAACATTATGTTTTTTGAAAGCGCCAATAATATTAAGTTGCATCCAATCGTCAATCGGGTCAGAATGCTTTACTAAATAGCTGATACTCCGAGTTCCTTCAAGTTTGATAGCGGCATTTAAGGCAACAATTTTTAATGTTTTTTTTCTAGCTTTAGAACAGGCTATAATTGGAGCAAATGCTCCTTTAATATTAAACTCTGCAAGCTCTGTGATTCCTTTGCATTTTACTTCCCATTTCAAACTTTTAAGCTTTCTAAATGAAGATTTTATCAAACTAGAATCTTTATAAAACTGTTCTAATTTCTCTGCATAAACACCTTCATAGTTTTTATGCAGATTGATGAGAGAATCTGTCAAAACTTCTCTAAAAAAAGGCGTATCAAAAAGCACTTGAAAATTTTTATCTTCTTTAATTTTTGAATAAGGAACATTATCAAAAATAACATCCGACAGTATTTTATCTATCGTAACGCTGTATTCTTTTGTAAGACGTTCTTTTTTGATTTTACTGTTTCTGCTTGCTACAATTATAAGATACAGAATAAATGATGCTCCTACGAATAGGTATATAGAGAAAGTAAGAAAAGGCACTTCCCAACGACCTTCTTTATATAAATCCCAGATTTCTGTCATCTTAAAAACGTTTCGTTACAATTAGCTGTACATTAAATTTATTTCTGTATTCTCCTGGTATATATTCTTCATATTCGTAAAGAAAAATTGGGCGTACAAAAAACGAATCGCCAAAGCGATGCTGGTACTGAATTCCAACTCTATAAGCTTTTAGAGGTTGTGTAAAACTATTGTAGAGATACAAATATGGTACGTTTCCGTACTGCAATTCCAGTCTTACAAGACGTTCTTTTTCTTCGTTTACACGCTGAACGCTTAAAACGTGAGAAAACAATTCGTTAGAAATATCGTAATAAGGTCTGTACGCAAAACTGTAAATTCCAGCATTGTAAGCTACTTGACCTGTAAGTAATGTAATATCGTCTGTTTCAAAATGCATGAATCTTGCGCCAAGCGAAAAATCAAATTTTTTCTGCGGAGCAAAATAATATTCTAAACCTCCTTTGGCTACAGGAAATATAGTCTCTCCCGTAGAAACTCCAGCATTTGCGTACAAATAGCTTTTATTTGAAAAGGTCTGATAAAAATCGGTTTCAAATAACATTTGAGTATCACTGCCTATGTTTCCAACATTGGCTCTTCCGACAATTGCCGATTTGCTGAATTTATGCGAATACTCGACATATCCGTAATGAAATGGAGACTGTCCAGGATCTGAAGTTGAAATATTTAAATAAGAAGCTGAAACTGCATTTTTTGCTTTGCGTCCAATAAGCGTACGGATTCCTCTAAAAGCCTGAGTACTATTGTCAATATAAGCTGATTTTTCGATTAAATCCAATGCTTCTTGATCTCGATTCAGTTTTTCTAGACAAGTTGCTTTAATCCTTACTACATCAACAGATTTTGGATCAATTGCCAGATATTTATCGCAATATGAAATACATTTTTCATAATCTTCTTGCCAGAAATAAATGTTTACAAGCGCTTGCAAAGCTTCCAGATTCGGATTGTTTCTGTCTGCAATTGGAGACAAAATTTTTACAGCCGTTTTATAGTCTTTTTTCCAACTGTAAATACGTCCGGTATATGTTTGTATATCCTCATTTTCTGGATATTTGGCCCGCAAAGGTTCAATGAGCGATAATGCTTTATCGTAATTTTCTTTTTCGACCTCACGCTTAACGTTTGCCAAAGTCTCATCTATATTGATTTCTTGTCCAATTGCAACAGAAGAAATAAAAAGCAGAAAAATAGAATAATAGATAAACTTCATTAGATTCGGGTTTTTAGCAATTTATTGATCCTCACTAAAAGCACGGCTGGACTTACTGGCTTGGCAATGAATTCGTTTGCTCCAATGTCGAAAGAATCAAGCTCAGTTTGTTCAACTCCCGAAGAAGTTAGTATGATGACAGGAACGTCAGATTTAAGGTTTTCTCTAACGTGCTGCGTGATTTCCATTCCGCTAACACCTGGCATATTAATGTCGGTTAATATTAAATCATAGTTTTCTTTTTCGATTGCTTCTAGAGCCTCTTTTCCATCAGAAAACTGGTCAACATTAAATCCTTTTGACTCTAAGAAAAAAGATAACGATTTGCGTAGGATATCATTATCTTCAGCTACAATAATTCTCATTTTTTGTTTTTTTTAATCTGGAGATAACTTAATTTATAACGTCTTATACTGTAAAGCTATTGCATATTTATTTTAAATCATAACTCTTTTAAAATTTTAACGACTTCTTCAATTCCACAGCTAAAAATATTTATTTTATCTAAAGTTTCTGATGTAAACGAACCTTTTGAAGCTTCCTCTTCAATAATCGAAAGACAATTACTCAAATCCTGAAGCATAAAAATATCCATACTCGATTTCATATTATGCGCCAGTTTTTTTACATTTTCATAATCTTCCTTTTGAAAAGCTTCTTCTAACTGTTCCGTCTGATTTGGAATTTTATCAACAAAAAGATCAATCATATCCTTTTTAAACTCAAGATCACCGCAAGCCATTTCATCCAAAAAAGACATGTCTATAATTCTTCTATTCATTGCATCGCTGCCTGGTGTCATTACGGTTTTTATGGCTTTTAAAAGAACGGCTTGTTTAAAAGGCTTTGGCACATAAGCATTCATTCCGACCTTGTAGCAAAGCTCCTGCTCTCCTACTAAAGAATGTGCCGTCATGGCAATTATCGGAATATTAGACCTCATCTCATTTCTAATATATTCCGTCGTTTGGTAACCGTCTTTTACAGGCATCTGCAAGTCCATTAAAACCAAATCATATTCGTTTTGAGATAAAAGTTCAATACCTTCTTCACCGTTGTGCGCAATATCCAAATCGAAACCAAAATTATTAATTACGCTTTTTGCGAGCTTTTGGTTTAAAACATTGTCTTCGCAAAGCAAAATTTTAAGATTTCCTAACTCATTTTTAGAAATTGTTTTTACTGCAACTTCTTCAGAATTAGTTTTTTTATACGAAAGAATAAAGAAAAACTCAGAACCACGGTTTAAAGTGCTTTTTACATGAATTTCTCCTTTTTGCAATTCGACTAATTGTTTTACAATATTAAGTCCAAGGCCAGTACCTCCAAATGTTCGCGTTGTACTTTCTTCACCTTGTGTAAATCGCTCAAAAATGGTTTCCAATTTATCTTTCGGAATTCCAATTCCAGTGTCTTTTACAGAAAATTTAAGCGTATAATTTTCCTCTGTTTCTTCTATTTTCTTTACAGAAACTGTTACTTCTCCTTCGCTTGTAAATTTTAGCGAATTCCCAACAAGGTTTACCAAGATCTGATTAAGCCTTCCTTGATCTCCAATCACCATCTCTGGCATTTCAGCATCAAGAAAAAGATCAAATTCGACATCTTTCTGCACTTTTACTTTCAATAAATTGTAAACGTGTTTAAGTGCCTTTTTTAAATTAAATGCTTCAGATTCGATTGCCAAATTTCCCGATTCTATTTTAGAAAGATCCAGAATATCATTTACAATCAAAAGTAAATTTTCGCCTGCAATCTGAACACTTCCAATATAATCTCGCTGTGTATCATCCAGTTCGGTCTGCGCAAGCAAATCTGTAAAACCAATAATCGCATTTAAAGGCGTCCTGATTTCGTGGCTCATATTGGCCAAAAAACTGTCTCTTGCCAAAACTGCACGCTCAGCAATTTTTCTCTGTGCATACAGCTGTTTATTTTTTGTACTTAATTCCAACTGCGCAATAACGTGTTTGGCGACGATAGAAAGTGCATTACGCTGATTTTCATTCAGTTCTTTAACAACATGGTCAATCGCGCAAAGCGTTCCAATATTATAGCCATCTGGTGTTGTAAGTGGCACTCCTGCATAGAATCTTACATTAAAACCCCCAGTAACATTTGGGTCTTCTTTAAAACGGTCATTTAAATGCGTATCATTTATTTCGACCATTTTAGAATCCAAAATAGTATACTGGCAAAAACTAATTTCACGAGGCACTTCAGAAACACCTATTCCGATCTCAGATTTAAACCATTGCCTATTTTCATCAATAAAAGAAATGTGGGCAATTGGCACGCCGCAGATATAAGCGACAAGTTTTGTAGCATCGTCAAAGGCATGATCTGGAAGCGTATCGAGTATATTATAACGTTTTAGAGCTGCTAAACGCTGTAATTCGTTTTCTGGAATAGGGAAATCTATATTCATTTTGGCGTGGTATGTGTATAAAGATAAGGCAAAATTAATCTAAAAAACCGTTGAATCCCTAATATACGCTCTACTTTAATTCTATAAATACTAGGAATTAGGAGTTATAAATTATAAGTTGGAATACATTTATAATCTTCGAAATTCACAATTCATAACTTATAATTTTTACAATTCAAGAATTCTGTTAAGCTCCAGCATCGTATTTCCTGACGGAAGCACTTTTGGAGCTTTTATTAATTTTTCGGCTAAAAACGCAGTGGTGATTGGTTTTAGATTTTTGAAAATTCCGATAGCATTCAAGAATTTGATCACTTTTATTGAAATTTTTTCGCCGAAACGATCTGTATTTTCTCTAATAAGCGGTCCGGGTCTGAAAATAATATATTGCGGAAAGTTAAGTTCTTGAAGATGGTCTTCTAACTTTCCTTTCATCATAGAATAAAAGACATTGCTTTTCGCGGAAGCGCCGTAAGAAGAAACCAAAATCAAAGAATTTACATTGTTTTGTTTCGCAGCAGCGGCAAAATCAGCTGGAATATCATAATCGATTTTCCATTGTTTTTCTTTTGAACCTGCATCTTTTAAAGTTGTTCCCAAACATGAAAAAAGAACATCTCCAGTTATTAATTCTTGAAACGAATTTACATCTGAAAAATCAACAACGTGTTCTGTCAATTTAGAATGTGATTTTCCTATTGAACGTCTTACAAAGATTGAAACTTCTGAATAATCATTACTTTCTAAAAGCAGCTTAACCAGTTCTTTTCCTGTTGCGCCTGTTGCTCCAATTACCAATGCTTTCATAATAAAGAATTTTAAAAGTAAATATACTCATCTTTTTAATTGAAAAAACCTCTTTACAATTAAGCAAAGAGGTTTTCTCTAAATATTTTAAATCTTATTTTTTGATGAATTTGTGAGTATAATTGGCTTTATCAGTTACAATATTAATTACATAAAAACCTTTAGCAAAATTACTTACATCAATTTGACTGTTATTCAATCTAGTATTGATCGTTCTTCCTGTTACATCATAAACAACAACATCTACAATTTCATCTTCTGTGCTGATATTCAAATAATCTGCAACTGGATTTGGATAAATAGACAATTGCACTTTGGTGAATTCATCTCTTCCTAAAGTCGATGTATCAACCAAAATTGACTTCTCAACCACTTTTCCATTAGAATTAAAACTAATTACAACGGTTGCTGTTCCGCCATTTTTTGGGGTTAAAATTAATTCTTCATTAGTATTAATTTCTGCCGAGACAATGTTTTCATCGCTATTTGATTTGATCGTTTTTACAATCGCTGCCGAAATATTATCTTCATCAGAAACCACCGTTTTCAAATCAATAATTGTCGGACTTCCTGTTGAAACTTGTGATGGCAAAATCGAGTTTACAGTTGGTGCCACATTATCTGGAAATACTGCCATGGCAGGAAACCAATAATAATCGTTTAGAACTTTTGTATCAATCAGTTTTCCTGTATTGTCGTAAGTATGAATCCAGTTTTTCTGGTAATGAGCTCCAAATCCGCTTTCTGTTGTGTTTACAATTAAATTGTCCGAAACTGGATCAATGCGCAATCCCGCACCGTATATAATCTGCTTGTATGTTCCCGTTTGTCCAGGCAGCGTAGCGAAATTTTCATTGAATGTTTTTGTAGCAATGTCAAACTTTACAATTTGAATTCCGCCAACAAAACTGCTTACATTATTATTCCAATACAAAGCATTTTCCTTGTTGCTGTACGTAAAACTTCCCGCATTCCAAGCTCCCCAAGAACCTAAATATTTTGTTGTCGGAATCGCATATTCGGTTGTTACAAAAGTCAACGCATCAATTTTTATCAATTTCTGATTCTGAATTCCCCAAACGCTTCCGTCTTTCGCTTGTGTAACCGAATGGAATGCTCCAGCGATAGTTTTAACCACCGTATTTGTTTTAGGATCAATCACCAAAATTCCTGCACTTTGTTTCACAGCAAAAACATATTGCGATGTACGAATCATATTTCCTATTTGTCCCACGTACTGACTTCCTCCGCCCGTTCCTGCTATCAAACTTCCAACTTTCATATTGGCAATATCAAAAAGAAAAATACCATTTGAAGCCCCTATATAACCTGTTTTTTCATCAACACCAACAAAAGAACGGCCATCTCCTCCTCCAATATTATCAAATGCTGCAATTTTTTTCATCGTTAAAGCATCGGCAACAACCAATCTTCCGCCAGGCGTGTATTGCGTATCTCCACCATCTTTTGCCTGTTTGGAAACGAAATAAAACTTATCTCCATAAATAGTTCCGTATTGCGTAGTCGCTCCGAAACTATTGTTATTGTTGGCTTCACTGTAAACGCGATAATTAATATTTCCGTTATTTTCAACAAAATTTACAGATCCGTTAACGTGCCCAAACCAATCTTCGTTTACCATAAAATAACCTTTGGTAAAATCTATCACTTTAGAATAAGGAGCAACTGGATTAAAAGTTGTGGCAATATCAATCGCCTCAAATTCTGGATTAAAATTCCAAACGTCCCAAGAGCCATTTTGCAATTCGCGAGTAGAAGCTCCTACTCCGGAAAAATTGTAATCGCTATCTGTTGGATCTTTAACCCAATACGACCAAAACCCTGTATACCAAGCCGATGACCAATGATCATTGGTATCGATGGCTGTATACGAATCAAAATCATACGTTGAAGTATTAACGATACCATCAAAAGGATAATAAGGATAGGTTGTATTTGCATCTTTATAAAGTCCGTTTGTGCCAGTTCCGTTCAAATCGTAACCAAATCCGCCAATTGCAGATCCGAATTGCGTTCCTTGATAAAGCAACGTGAAGAAACGCGGATCAGCCTTTGCAATAGCTTTAATCATATCTTCTCCAGTTGCAGTTCCATCCCATTTAAAACCCCAAACCAAAGCGTCAGAAGTTTTTCCGTCATTCCATTGCACTACAAATGCAGCCTGATTTGACCCCGATCCTACCCAAAATTGAATATCTGCAAAAGTGGTTGTATTGGTGCTTTTTGCCGTTACTTGTTTTTGCGTTGCTGTTTTTGATTTAACATCATTTCTAGGAACGCCTTGAATTGTTATTTGCGCATTGGTTAGAAATGCGAAAAATAACATGATTACTATAAAGTAGTTCTTCTTCATAATTTATTGGTTTTAAAATGTTCTGTTAATCTGTTGTTTTTATATTCAACACATAGAAAAATAGATCATTAGACTTAGCAAAGGCGTTTTCTTAAAATCTATGTTTCTATGTGTTTAAAAATTAATTAAGATGCAAATCGTAAGCGCCTGAAACTTCCGTAGAAACTTCTCCAAGCCAGCCCGCTTCCTGATTAATTGATGTGTAAACTTTTACAAAATCAATTCCGGGAAGTTTTACGTATTTTCCGTTTTTATCCACTGCCCAAGAAATATCAATATTCGAAGCTTCATCGTTATTTGGAGCGTTATCGGCATAACCAAATTCAAACGATTTTCCTACCCAATACGAACCTTCGCCGCTTTGATCGTAGAAATTATTGGCTATTTTGGTTCCTTTTAAAGTATAAGAAGCATCGGCAATCCAAAGTGGATAATAATTCTGGTCATGAAATACATTTTGAACTTTATAACCCGATTGTCCTGCATTATCCTGCCATTTGATGTATTCGGTATTAACTTGCCAAAATTCAGCTCCAACAATTGGCGTTTTGTTGGCATCTGATTTAAAATAAGTTATTTCGTAATTCTTTATTGTAGTGCTTTTAAAGTATTCGCTTCCAGCAATTTCATACCATTCGTCATCATCTGGTTTTCCGTTTTTATTTTTGTCGTAAGCCACCATAATAATTCCGGGTTCGCAAGATCCAGAACGCGCTTCGTTGGCTTCACTTCCCCAAAAAGCATTTCCTAAAATCTTAAAATCACGGCCATCCATATTCGGAATCGTATGATCAAAACCAAGAACTACGTAACCACCAAAACCGCCAAGCGAAATCATAGAAGTATTCGAACCCACAATTGCTTTTTTCGCTGCTGCAATAATGTTAGCTTCCGTATTTCCTGTTACATATTGCGGAATTTCATTTGTAAACTGACCAACTGCTGGACGAAAATCAAGTACATTAGAAATATATTTACTGTACGCTTTGGTCTCTTTTAGTACATTTATTGAGGAAGAATAAATTTTTATTTCGCCATTCAATTCTACTTTTAAAGTCAGAGGATAATTTTTCTGAAACGGACTAATGAAATCCAAATCAGCATTTTCTGAAATAATGGAGTCTTTTACGCTCCAAGTCAGTTTTGCTGTGCTTGGAAGTTCTGTTGTAATATTCAGCACTTTAAAACGATCAATGGTGTACGAATCTTTTAGAACTTCTGTGGGAAGCATTTCTTTTTCTTCTTCATTATCTTTATCACAAGCCATAAATCCCAAAAAGAGAATCGAAAACAAAGCGATTTTACAAAGGTTTTTATTCATTTTACAATATTTATTTTTTAGTTATAAAAGCAATATGAGCGGGAATATTCCCTGCGGTTGTTTTCCATTTTAATTTTCCTTCGGGCGTAAAACAGTAGATATAACCCGTTACAACATAGTTTTGAGCGTCGGTAATGTAGATTTCTTTGGTTTCGGGATTGACTTGAAGTCCGTAAGGAATCATAATTTGCTTATCAGTTCCATCCGTAATAATTTTGTCTGTAATTACTTTTTTAGTTTTGGTGTCTAAAATTCCGTAACTCACTTTATTGCCTCCTGTTAAATAGCTCCAAGAAACGCTGTAGTAATACAATAAATCATCAACTAAACAAGTTCCAGAAACAGGAATATCGAGTTGCATTTTCTTTTCATCTGTCTGCGTATCAATCACAAAAAGATTAGAAGGCGTGTTGTAGTAATCGCCTCGTGAACTCACATAAATATCGCCACGGCTGTCAATTTGCATGCTGTACAAATTAATTCCAACGTCGATTTTCTTAATTTCTGTAAACGTTTCCAAATCAATTACAGAAACTGTTCTATCATAATTTGGAACTCTGTAACCTCCAGAATTAGCTACATACAATTTTCCGTTATGAATCACCATTTGTTCAGGCTGATAGCCGACGGTTACTTTTCTTTTTATTTCTAATGAAGTCGTATCAATCTCAGCAACAAAACCAATTTCAGCATTCGGATTTATCGCGACAGGGCCAGAATACGAACTCACATAAGCTTTATCTTTGTAAAATGTCACATATCGACAATTCGGAATGTCTATTTTTTTGATGCGTTTTGCAGTCCATTTTTCTAAAACTTCCACTTTGTTGGAAACATTTATTACGGCATAAACTTTATTGCCATAGATTTGAATGTCGTTTCCAACATCTCCCAATTCTTTTACAACCGAAGGATTTCTTTCCGAATAAACATCGGTAGTATAATTTCCTGTTCTGTAATTAAAGACATCCAAACTCGCTCGGTTCATACCCATATTTCCTTCGTTCAGAAGATAAAAACCTTCAATGTTGCCATCGCTTCTTGGCGCCGCAACACTTACATCCGAAGAAAGAAAAATCGTTTCGTCTTCACGGCAAGAAACCAAAGAAACGGCAATGCTTAAACCGAATATTATTTTAAAAAAACGCTTTTTCATAACTCAAAACTGATTATAAATTTGAATGTTCTTCCCGGCATCGGATAATTGTAAATCACTTCATATTGCTGATTGAAAGCATTATTGACTTCAATCGCTCCGTTTAATTTGTAATTTTCGAATGTGAAAGATTTCTGAACCGCCAAATCGTGCGTGTACCAAGGCTGAACTTCATTCACTTTAATATTATTGACATTTCCGTTGTAGCGTTTTCCGACATAAATAAAGCTGTAATTGAAGTTCCAAGATTCATAACCCGCGTTCAAAATTCCAGATCCGCTGTGCCAAGGCGTGTAAGGAATCTGATCTCCGTAAGATGACATTTCTAAACCCATGACTTTAGTAAAATCTTGACTTTGAGAATAGGTATAAGTCAAGTTTGCGGTTAGATTTACTTTATCGATATGAGTAGCCATATTCAGAACCGTTTCGATTCCTTTTCCTTTAACTTCACCAATATTCGTCATCATCCAACGGAATAAATTTCCTGTTGGCGCCGCAATAATTTTATCTTTTGTATTGGTGTAATAAGCATCTGCTTGAAAAGAAAATTTATCAAAAAAGCTTTCCTTTACAGGGAAATTATACGTAAAACCAACATCGTACTGATTCATATATTCTGGTCTCAAAGTGCTCGAACCGACCATGGTATAATACAAATCGTTGAAAGTTGGCATTCTGAAAATTCGCTTGGCGAAAGCTCTTAAATTGAAATCGTATTGCTTAAATGGCGTATAACCTAGAAATATAGCGGGAGTAAATTCGGTTTTGTTGGGCGCTTTGGCATTGTACTTTACCTCTTCGATAACGCGCGTTGCAAGTACATTTCCTAAAACTTTAAAACCTTCATATCGATAAGAAGTCGCAAGAGAAACCAGTGCAGTATAACGCTGTGGGAAAGAAAATTGCGTCTGAATTCCTCTTCTGGTCGCATTTAATTTATTGTATTGAAAATCGGTTGACAGCGAAACATCCCAAGTTGGTAAAATACTGTACATATTAACTGCGGAGAAATACGTTTCTTGCTGATAATAACTATCATCAGATTGTGCTCCTTCAGTTACGATTTCGCCTAAAACATTCGTAGTGTCTCGAGCAATATAATGTGTATAATCGTAAGCGAATTTTCCTTTTAATTGAAATTTATATTTTTCGGAAACGTCTTTTATTAAGGAAGCCTGAGAGAAAAAATTCTTGTCGAATTGACGGAAACCATCTCGAAACTTATTTTCTACAATTGCTCCTGGAGCGCCTCTTTCAGAATCGTAATAATACACTTTGGCATCCCAAGTTCCTTTATTTACTTTTCCGAAGAGTCCCGATTCAAATCGAAAAGCTTCAATATCACTGTTCCATCGTGTTGCTGTTGTGTCGTAGGCAATGCTTCCATCTTGATTTTTTCTTTTATATCTAAATTTATACTGTCCGTTAGATTTGATGTATTCAGAACTCACACTCATACTGACTTTATCGTTCAGTTTTTGTTCCCATCTAAAAGAAGGATCGTGATAATCGATAGACATTGTTTTGTAACGAACTAGAAGATTTGTTTTCTTATTGCCTGAAAAAACAGGGCGTTTGGTTCTTAAATAAATCGTAGAAGCAGAAGCAAAATCTTTAGCAGATTGAAAAATTTCACTTTTCTGACCGTTGTACATCGTCAAAGATTCCATGTCGTCAAGCGAATATTTTCCTAAATCGGTTACGCCATTTTGAGCATTTCCAAGCTGAATTCCGTCATAAAAAACACCAACATGATGCGTTCCCATATTACGAACATCAACGGTTTTGAGTCCGCCGACACCGCCATAATCTTTAATTTGAGTTCCGGCAAAATAGCGAAGTGCATCTGCAACATTGTGAGACGCCAAATTTTCGAGCAGAACGCCCGAAAGACTTTGTACAGGAATCACTTCCTGATAAGGTTTTCCTTTTAAAATAACTTCTTTTAAAACCCGCGAACTATCAGTTACCGCTTGAGAATGAAGCAAAAAAGGAACAAGTACTAAAAAAACAGAAAGTAACGTTTTCTTCAAATTATACATCACGATTTAATTAAATAAACTTTGCGTGATGCCGTAATTGCAAAAACATAGAAATAGGCCAACTATCCTAAATAGCAGGTCATTATCTTGTCATCAACTTCATACCACGAAAGTTTTAAACTATGTGATCGTGGCAGGTCTCCTGACTTGTTCCATCTTTAAACGGCCTTCTCATCCGAAACTACGAACAATGGCATTAGTAATGTTTAAAGACTTATATAGAACTTACAGTAGCGGGTCTGTTCAGGATTTACACCTGATTCCCTTTTAACTGCTTTTTCAAAAATGAAAAAACAGACCAAAATCAGGCGCAAATATATAATATCTTTTATAAAACTATAAATTCAGAAGATTTTTAAGCCTAAAACTTCTTGTTTCTTCTATAATTGACAGCGTTGAAGGTGTAGGAAACCATTAAGTAACTCCAAAATGACAGTTTATTTACGTCTTGTACTTTAGGAAGATTCTGCATTGATTCTGTCGATTTATAAAATGAAAATGCTCCGTTAACTTCCAATGCTTTAATAGGCGTATATTTTATAGAAAAATCATTTTCAAATCCTAAAAATTGCGACATATCCTGATTTAAATTATTCTGTAAGGCATATTGGGTGTAAAAAAGATGAAAATCTGAGCGAAAAGCGAATTTAGAATTTAGCGGAAACAAAGCAAATAAATAAGGATTTATGAGTCCTTTTCCTCCTACATCAGAAGGAAAACGGGTAAAAACATTCATATTGCCATTAAATTTCCAAGTAACACCATATAGAACATCAAAATCTTCTGAATTTTCCGTTTTCGATAGATTACTTGTTCCGCTAATGATTTCAGCACCTAAACGAAAAGTTGATTTTTGTAATGATAATTTAACTTCTGGCTGAAAATAATAAGCTGTTAAATGCTGTCCTTTTTGATTTTGTCCAAACTGAAAATAACTATTTAAAGTATAATACCAATGTTTCTTTTTGAATTCAATTCTTCCTCCAATGGTTGCACGGGTATAAACCGTTTCTGAATTTGCTTTTTCTAAAAAATCAACCGTATTTGTCGAGTTGAAAGAAAAGTTTGGACTCCTATTATAACTAAAATTATACACTGCCATATACTTATATTTATTGGAAGCGACAGGCGAATAAGCAGATTCAAAACTAGTATTGTATTTTCTGGTAAAAAGAAAAAAAAGATCGTTTGAAAAATGTGAACTATATTTCATTATTCGAATTCCTTCGTGTGCCCTTCCCTGCTGAGCCCAAGGCGCATCAGAAAATAATCGCCCATTATCCAGCAGTATACTTTGTCTTCCTAACCGAAAGTTTATTGACTTAAATTTTGTTTCTAAAAACAGTTGATAAAAATTGATGCTTCCAACTTTAGAATTAGAATTTTGTTCATCCCAAAGGTGTATCTCCTGAAGATCCGATTTTACAAACCATTTTTGGCGGCCATAAAGCATGGAGATTCTATTTCTTTGAGTAATATAAAAATAGGGCTCAATAGAATCGTTAGGAGGAAGTATATAATTTGATGTGTATTCTGCCCTAGGGCGTATTTCGACATTCATTACAAACTGCTGCGACAAACTATCTTTTACCTGTGCATGTAAACCATGACCGATTAATAGAAAGAACAAAAAGAAAAATATTTTAAGTATATTTTTAATTTTCATATATAAATCCCATAGAGTTACTGTACAAATATAATATTCTCAGGTTTACTTATCATCACATAAATTTTTTCTTTGTGATATTAAGCCGAACTCTCGCTGAAAAACAGACTTTCTTTCCATTCAAAAATGCACTATCTTTATGAAATAAGAAATATTTTTTAAAAAAAATAACGCCTTTTAAGACAATAATTAGTTTGATAAAATGTTTATATATAAAAGATTGATGCATCTAATCTTTATATCAACACCTCAAGATTAATATTATAAGACATGAAAAGAATATTTTTAATAATTGCCTTTGTTTCTTTTTCGCTGCAAGGTTTTGCTCAGGAAATTGATAATAAATTCAAACCAATTCCAGCAAAAGACGCTACAAAAAAAGAAGTTGTTCCGCCGAAAGAAGCATCGCCTAAAGAAAATCCGCCTGCGCCTATCGAGAAACCTGAACCTTTGAAAGTTAATCCAGAAGAACTATTTAAAGACCGAAATCTTTACAAACCAGATGAAAATGTAGAAGGCATATTTTATAGAAGAAACCAATTTTTAGGTAACATCAACACTACTTCTGTAACTTCTACTATTATGTATCGTGATGCAGCTTTTGTTGACGGCGATAAAGTAAAAGTATATTTAAATGATAAAGTAATTGAACCTGAAGTTTCCTTGGATGGCGATTTTAAAAGCGTGAAAATAAACTTAGTAAAAGGAATCAACAAAATTGACATTGAAGCATTAAACGAAGGATTTGCTTCTCCAAATACTGCCGAATTTAAAGTTTATGACGATAAAGGTCAAGTTATTTCGTCAAGCGAATGGAATGTTGGCACGGGATACAAAGCTGTTATTGTTTTAGTTAAAGAATAAAACTTTCTAACAGAAATCGTTTGAAATCATAAAAAACACTTAAAACTGCCAATCTCGGCAGTTTTTTTGTTGGATATATGTAGTTAACTACGTAGTTTTGTACCTATATTTAATTTACCATACAAATGAACATTCAACCTATACAAAATAAGTACGAAAATGAAATCGTAGATTTGATTTTAAACATTCAGCAAAAAGAGTTTAATGTACCCGTTACTTTAGAAGATCAGCCCGATTTATTGGACATTGAAAACTTTTATTATAAACCAGGCGGCATTTTTCTTGGCGCTTTTATAGACGACAAATTGGTCGGAACTATTGCTTTGGTAAAATTCAATTCTGAAGCCGCTGCAATCAGGAAAATGTTCGTAAAGAAAGAATACAGAGGAAAAGAATTCCAAATCGCACAACAATTATTAGAGCAATTAATTGCATACAGTAAAGAAAAAGGAATTAAAGACTTATATTTAGGAACGGTTACGTTACTTCAAGCTGCTTTGCGTTTTTATGAAAAGAATAATTTTGTAACGATTCCAAAAGAAACGCTTCCAACAGATTTTCCGTTAATGCGACCTGATAACGTTTTTTGTCATTTAAAACTAAATCCATAAAAATGAATATAATTGATGAAATTGGAATTTTAGCCATATCAACGCGACTGCAGCGTCTGAGCGAGCAATTGCGTAAAGACGGCGCTTTAGTCTATAAATCTTTTGATATTGATTTTGAACCGAAATGGTTTCCTGTAATCTATACGCTTCACGTCAAAGAAATGCTGAGTGTTGTAGAAATTGCGAGTGAAATTGGCTATAGCCATCCGTCAACTATAAGTTTATTGAAGGAATTAGAAAAACTGAAAATCATTAGTTCTAAAAAAGACAAATTAGACGAACGCAAGAGGTTGATTGTGCTTACAACAAAAGGAAAAGAGCTTGTCGTAAAAATGCAACCGGTTTGGGCGGTGATGAAAAATGCTTTAAAAGAAATCACAGATAATCAAAACAATCTTTTAAAAGCGATTGAAGAAACAGAACAAAATTTAACTCGTAAAGGTTTTCTCCAAAGAGCTTTAGAACTGAAAACCGAGACTGAGACTAAAAACTAATCCCTATTCTTTGCCTGTAATCTTTTTTCTGTGATTGTACCCCCACTTTGCTAAAGAATCAATTACTTCTTTTAGCGTGTGTCCATATTCTGTTAATTGATATTCAACGGTTATTGGTTGTGTATTTAAAACAGTTCTGGTAACAAGTTGATTTTCTTCTAGGTTTTTCAATTCCCTGCTTAGCATTTTCCCAGAAATACCTTCGACTTCACGTAATAAATCAGTAAATCTTAAGGTATTAAAACAAAGTGATGCGATAATAGAAATTTTCCATCTTCCGTTTAAAATATACATTGCGTCATGCACTGCCATAATATGTTGTGTGCATTTTTTTGGATCGTGTTCTATTTCTTTAAGCATGTTGTATTGTTAAGTTACCTCGATGTTACAGTTACTTTTGGTAATCGGATGACAAAAATACACTTAAAAGTATTTACATTTGAATACAATTTTTAATTAATAAAAGAAAAATGGCTTTAATAGATGCACTAAAGTGGCGTTATGCTACAAAAAAAATGAACGGACAAGCAGTTCCTCAAGAGAAAGTAGATTATATTCTTGAAGCTGCAAAATTGGCTCCATCTTCTTCTGGATTACAGCCTTACAAGATTTTTGTTATCACAAACAAAGATTTAAAAGACAAAATTAGAGCGGTAAGTTTTGACCAAAGTCAAGTTACAGATGCTTCTCATGTTTTGGTTTGGGCTGCTTGGGACGGTTATAGCTTAGATAAAATCTCTGCTGTATTTGACAGAACAATTGCAGAAAGAGGAATTCCAGCTGACGCAATGGACGAGTACAAACAAAGACTTTGGGGAATGTACGAGCCTCTTGGACAAGAATGGCACGCGCACCACGCTGCAAAGCAAGCTTATATCTCGTTTGGTGTAGCAATCGCCGCTGCTGCTGAACAACAAGTAGACGCAACTCCAATGGAAGGTTTCATTCCTGCTGAAGTAGATAAACTTTTAGGTTTAAGTGAACTTGGTTTAAAAAGCGTTTTAGTATTGCCTCTAGGATATAGAGATGATGCAAATGACTGGTTGGTAAACATGAAAAAAGTAAGAACTCCACAAGAAGATTTTATAACAGAAATCAAGTAAAAATTTAATTTTTACTTAAATAAAAATGCTTTTGAAAAGGTGCAAGCAACGCTTTTTCAGAAGCATTTTCGGTTTAAATATTTCATTTTCAATTCAAAACAAAATTCATTTTGAAAACAGAAAAAATGATTTCTTAGATCTAATGTTATTTTTTATTATTTACAAAAAAAAGGT
Organism: Flavobacterium sp. B167r; assembly: GCF_056824315.1. NCBI lineage: Bacteria > Pseudomonadati > Bacteroidota > Flavobacteriia > Flavobacteriales > Flavobacteriaceae > Flavobacterium > Flavobacterium sp. B167r. The sequence continues at coordinate 3,344,616 of NZ_CP124859.1, read as the reverse complement.
ACGAATTACGGATAATTAAATGATATTGTATAGCTAATTTTGCCCAACTAAAACAATTCATTTTAATTAAATTTTAAAAACTTATGTCTGATTTCTTAACGCAATTTGGGGAAGACCTAAAAAAGAACGTCCCAGGTTTCATTGCTGTATCTGTGGCTGAAATCGCAAGCGGTATGGCATACTACTCACACTCTGCACTTGCAGATTTTGATCCAGAATTGGCATCTGCATACAACCTTGAAGTAGTTAAAGCAAAAATGAATGCTATTAAAGCATTGAATTTAAATGGTCAGGTTATTGACAATGTAATGATTACATTAAGTTCTCAAATTCACATTATCGACGTTTCTGACAATCAGGATTACTTTATTTACCTTGCAGTAGATTCTACAAAAGCTAATTTGGGTATGACAAAATCTATCCTTAATAGATACAAAAAAGAAATCGCAGGTAAACTATAACAATAATTTTGCCCCCCAAAATAAAAAGGAATATTCGACAACGAATATTCCTTTTTATTTTTTATTCCAGTTTGTTCTTCATTTCTTTAAAATATTTTATATTTCGAAACCTAAATGAGGAATTGTATAAATGGAATTACGCGCTTATTTTGAAAAATATTCTGATGAAGCAACTTGTATTGAAGAGCTTAAAAACAAACGCTTAGAAAACGGCCTTTTGTGCCGAAAATGCGGGCATGACCAGCATTCTTTTCGTCAGAATGATTTAAAATTTCAGTGCAGGAAATGCGGCAGCAGAATAAGTCTTAGATCTGGAACTGTAATGGAAAATTCCAATCTTCCTATTCGCTATTGGATGATTTGCATCGAATTAATGACACTTACACACCGAAAAATATCAATTCTCAAAATTCAATATCTACTTGGCCATAAAAGATATGAACCCGTTTGGCTGATGGTGCAAAAGATTCGGCTGGTAATGAAAATTAGAGACGAAAAATATAGATTAAGAGCCTACTCAGAATTTGATCCCGAATTTCTTCAGAAAATTGACAAACTCGCTATGCAGAAAAAAGTAAAAAGCGAGGAGATTTGAGAGATCATGAAGATGAAAGAAGCAAGATGAAAGACTTTATTTGAAGACTTGTGAATAAAAAAGCCACAGATTATTGGATTAAAATGATTTAAAAATCTGTGATAATCTTGTAATCTGTGGCTTTTTCATTTTATTGTAATGGAAGAACTTTACGGGCTTCAACTTCGCTTAGCCTTACAAAAGCACAACTATAATTTATTTCTTCTTATTCTTTTTAGCTTTTGATCTTTTTGCTTTCTTTTTAGCGATCTTTTTAGCTTTTGATTTATCTTTTGCTTTTTTAGCTTTAGCTTTCTTTTTTGCTTGAGCTTTTAGCTTTGCTTTTTTCGCTTTAGCTTTTTTCTTGTCTTCTGCTTTTTCTTTTTTCTTAGCTTCTTTCTTCTTAGCTACTTTTTTCTCTTTTTCTTTTTCTTTCATCTTTTTATTCTTTTTAGATTTTGATTTCTCTTCTTTTTTATCAGTTGTTTCTTCTGAAGCTTCAGTTTCTTCAGATGTAGCCACAGTTTCTTCTGCAATTACAACCTCTTTTTCTGCTGTTTTTCTAGGAGCTCTTTTTGGTTTTGGCTTAGATTCTTGAGCATCCGTAGTCGATTCTGTTACTGAAACTGAAGCATCTTCCTGTTTGTTCTCTTCGTTTGAGATAACTGGAGTAGCCTCAACTTCCTGATCGATTTCATTAGCAAGCACTTCTTTTGTCATTATTCTGTTAATTTTAAGAAATTGATTAATTTTATTTTCGAATAAATTAATTTTCAATGTTATTAAATTATTAAATTAACATCAAAAAATAATAAACAAAGATAAATTGAAAAAGGTACTCGCCAATGTTAAGTTTTTCATCACCAATAAAAACAGCTTTTATTTATTTAAAAATCAACAACTTACCCAATGTTAAGTTTTTCATTGCCCTTTTTCTGACAATAAAAACAACTTTACACCCTTTTTAAAGCTATACTGATTTAAAAAAATTGATTGCCAAATTGTATAATTTCGCTTTAAATTTGATAAAATGTTCAACGATTTAGAATACAAATCCAATAAACCCTGCAAAAACCTTTCAGATTTTGTAGATAGTTTTTGGTGCATGAAAAACAAATCAGATCAAACTCTAGAAACAATAGGCCTTCCTGATGGAAGAATAGATTTATCCTTAATCAAAACCGCCGAAACTTCTTTTCAGATTAGACTTCTAGGTTTAGGAACTCAACAATATGAAAAAGGAAAAATTCCTGCGAATAGTCTAACATTTGTAATTAGCTTTAAACTTCTTTCAGCCGAATATATTTTCCGCGAAAGCATTGCCGAAATTTTAAACTCAGGAAAACTTCTTGAAAATGATTTTTGGGATTTCAATGAAAATGATTTAGAAGATTTTAAATTATTCACCGAAAAAGCTTCTTCAAAAATTGAATCATTACTAGCAAAAGAAATCGATCATCGGAAACAAAAACTATTCAGACTCATTTATGAAACCAACGGAGATTTAGCTGTAAAAGAATTGTCTGAGCAATGCAACTGGAATAGTCGTCAAATTAATCGTTATTTCAATCAGTATTTTGGGCTTTCATTAAAGGCATATTGTTCAATTCTTCGCTTTCGCGCTTCATTAGAACATATTGCAAAAGGGAAACTTTTCCCCGAGGAGAATTTTTCAGATCAAACGCATTTCATTAAAGAAATCAAGAAAATTTCGGGTTCGCTTCCAAAAGAACTTTTTCAAAATAAAAACGACCGATTTATACTATTATCCGCTCTTTCGTCTAAATAATTTTGCGACATAGATTTTAAACACAAAACTATGTTATTAGAGAATAAAAATATTGCCATTGTTGGCGGCGGAATGGGCGGTTTATTATTAGCCCGTCTTTTACAATTGCAAAATGTGAATGTAAAAGTTTATGAAAGAGACTTAAACTCATACGTTCGCGTACAGGGTTCGCCACTAGATTTACATGAGGATTCAGGTTTGATAGCGATGGAAAAAGCTGATTTATTGAACGAGTTTTACAAAAATATTCGGCCGAATGCCAGTAAAGCCCGAATTGTGAATCAGAATTTTGAATTGAAATTTGATGAACATAACACCTCTAAAATTTCTTCAGAAGAAACTTCAAATCCTAATCAAGATTCACTTCAGGATATTTCAAAACCACGTCCAGAAATAGACCGCTCAGAACTTCGAGCTGTCTTATTGAATTCACTTTTACCAGAAACTATTATTTGGGATAGTCAATTTCTTTCTATGGAAAAAGAAAATAAGGGGTGGCGATTGTTCTTTAAAAACGGAAAAAATATTTATGCCGATTTGGTAATTGGCGCAGATGGGGCAAATTCTAAAATTCGTCCTTATCTAAGTCTGCAAAAACCAATTTATTCTGGCATTGCGATGATTGAAGGCACGATTTATAACGCCGAGAAAAATACTCCTAATCTTTTTGAATTTTCAAAAGGCGGAAAAGTGCTGGCTTTAGGAAATGAACAAACCATTATGTACGGCACAAAAGGAGACGGTTCTTTGATGTTTCTGCTTAGCAGTAAAATTTCCGAAAACTGGATTACAGAAAATGATTTAAATTTTAAAGACAATCAGCAAATTTTTGATTGGTTTAAAAACGTTTATAGCGATTGGAGTTCCGAATGGCATGAACTTTTTATGAGTAAAGAATTACACTTTATACCCCGTCCGCAATATTATTTTCCAAAAAATCAATCTTGGGAAACACAAGGAAACCTAACATTGATTGGTGATGCCGCACATAGAATGCCACCTTTTGCTGGAAAAGGCGCTAATTTGGCGATGCTTGATGCACTTGAACTTTCAGAATGTTTAACCAACAATCAATTTCAAGATTTAAAATCTGCTATTTCTTATTTTGAAAAACGAATGTTGGAGAGGGCCGCTGAAGCTTTAGAAAACACTTTAAAAAATGGCGAACAGCTGCATGCTGAAAATGCATTAGAAAAATTGCTTTCAATATTTTGTTCGAATAAGTAAATAAAAAAAGCGTCCTAGAATTATCCAGTACGCTTTTATTATCTAAAATCTCAAGAGAATCTTTCTTCTTGCCTCTATCTTTTCTCACTGAAGTTTCACACACATCCACTCACCTTTCATAATCAATCTGTCTTCATCAAAAGCTTCGCCAGATTGTTTGATAATTTTTTCGCTTGTGCGAATGTTTTTTACTACAAATTTAACCAGTTTGTTAAACTCAACACCTCCAAAAAACTCGACATTATCCATACTGACCAATCCAAAAACGCCATCTGCGATTCCTAAAAGCTTGATTCCTGCGCCTCCACATTGTGCCATTGCTTCGATTAAAATAGTTCCTGGAACAAAATTAAAATCTGGAAAACTCCCTTGAAGCCAAGCATCTTTATCTGTAAATGTCTTTAAACCAATGATTGTCTCCGATGTATAAGAGATAATTTCATCAACAAAAAGAAACGGTGCGCGATGCGGAATTAAATCTTCTATTTTTTTAGTCATGTTTTTCTAATTTTTACCAATGTACGAATCCGATATGAAATAAGCAATGTTTTAAATTATATCTCAGTTTATGCTTTTGCATTTATGCACTAACACTTCTTTTCCGTGCTTCTTTTTCTATTCTGAACCTAATTATTTTTAAATTCTGCAACAAACAAATCTACTCCTTTGACTCGAACGGACGCAACAGAGTCCTTTTTTGCCGTTTTTAGCAACCAAAGCAAGCAAACCGATGTTCTTCTATAAAATAAAAATAACGCCTTTAAAATCGCTTAAAAATAGCTCCAACAAACTATCGCTTGTTCCTTGGCAATATTTTAAGCGCAATAGAAACAATTTGAAACTTTTCGTCAAATTAAAAAATATCTCTTATTCCAAAACCTTTCGTTCAAAAAACATTTTCTTTTTTAGTCCAAATGAACTTGCATATAAGTTTTTATTCATTCTATTTTTTTCAAACCGGCTGAAGTGTAAACAAAATTCTTTTCCATATGGAGACTTTTTTTTTCAGTTTTCAATCAGAACAATAACAAAATCCTTTTTCAGAAAAATTGGGTTGGATTGACAAGCAAAATTGGGTTCTGTTTTGAAGTCATTTTTTTTGATTTTTTTTAAGGCTGAGCATTGTAATTAGAGTAAAAAACGAACTCTAAAATCCAAAATATTTCTTAATTACAATGATTAAACTTTTTATTTAGTTAAATATAATTTAAAATCTAAAAATCAATTACTTAAATATACTGTATAGATAAAAACTATAATAAAAATTAGCATTTTTTTAAGTTAAAAAGCATAGGATACTTCTCTTTTTTTTCCCTCAAAAAAAAGTCACTAAATCCTAATTTTAAAAACATTTTTAATTATGAAATTTCATTTCTTTTGTATCATTTAGCAATTAAAAATTGATGAAAAAAGACCAGCAATACTTCTCTCCTATTTTTTAATGCTATTTTAAAAAAAGAGCCTGATTAGGAGCGTCTGGAAAGTGTTGTTTTATGGGGCCAAAATAATCTCAAACATCTAATTTAATCTTATTTTTAAGAATATAAAACTTAATATATAATATTATATAACAAACAATTAAATACAAAAACATAAAGTAAAACATTAAATAAGATCTTTGTTATTATTGCACGAACAAAGCTATCTTTTATATCTGTACAGAATAGATAATTACAATCATGAAATTTCAAAATTCCAGCTGTTTATCTTTAGTTTCAATTCTTTCGTCAAATGCATGTTTTGTAGTGAAATTGATGGTATATTTTTATCGATTTAATTCGCTAATTTGGGATTAAAATTTGATTAACGGGTGTAAATATGTCTTCGTAAATATGGAATTTATTTAAAGAAGTAAAGGCAAAAGCCAAAGTATTTTTGTCTGTTTTTGAGAGTTCCAAACTACGAATGATAGCTTTTTACTCCACCGCGTAAATCATTTCTAGTGCTATTCAGCAAAATTTGACATTGTTTTCCTTAAAGTTACAATCGCTTAACGCAACTATATAACAAAAGCCGTTAATTGTGACTTAAAAGTGGCTAAGTCGAGGTTATAAAGCATTTTGCGCTATTCATTCCAGCCATTAAATCGGCCTATTTATCCAATTTTGTAATTGACATATTGCCTAATTGACACATTATCCAATTGACATATTATCTAATTGACAACATTATCTAATTCCTAACAATTGGTAGAGTTCTTCTTTTTTGTTGAGAGCTGTAGAAATAGTTTTTCCGTCAGTCAATTCCACTACATTGCCATTTAAGCTTCTAACCGCTTCAAGATTTAGAATAAAAGAACGCTGAACGCGAAAGAAAATTGGAAGTTTCAGCACTTCTTCCATAGATTTTAAGGTTCCCAAAGTAGTGTACGATGCGTCTTTAATTACAAATTTTAAATAATCGCCTTGCGCTTCCACATAAAGGATTTCATTCAGTAAAATTTTAATCAACTTTCCCTCCGATTTTATAAAAATACGATCGGAATTGATTTGGTGAACCGAGGTTGTTTTCTTTAATGTAAGATACTCTTTAGCACGATTTACAGCTTTCAAGAAACGATCAAATCGAACGGGTTTTAAGAGATAATCTGCCGCGCCAGTATCAAACCCTTCTAAAGCAAAATTGCGATGCGCTGTGATAAAAATAATAACCGGAGCATTGGTAAGTGACTGCGCCAATTCTAAACCATTAAATTTGGGCATTTCAATATCACTAAAAACAATGTCAACTTCATTTTCTTGAAGAAATAACAACGCTTTAGAGGCCTCTCCAAATGAATTCTGCAATTCCAAAAAAGGAATCTCAGCAATAAAAGATTCGATAATATCTCTTGCAATTGGCTCATCGTCAACGACAATGCATTTCAACTTTTCCATTATTTTCTTAAAACCATTTTTAAATCGACTTTAAAGGAATTTTCTAGTCTATTAATTTCTAATTCATATTGATTCGGATAGAGTAATTCTAAGCGTTTACGGGCGTTCTCCACTCCTATTCCGCCGAATTTAGAATCATTTATCGTTTCTTCCGAATCGTTTTCTAAACTAAGCCAAAAAGTATTATTTTCGATCTTAATGTCTAATTTCATAAAAGCATTTTTACTTTTTAAACCATATTTAAAAGCATTTTCTATGAAAGTAAAAGTCAAAAGCGGTGCAATAAAAAGTCCAGCAGTTTGTCCTTCAATGTGAATTTGAATATCTGTTTCATCAGCATAACGCATTTTCTCTAAAGCGATATAATTTTTGATGAAATCCAATTCTTTCTCCAAACGAACAATTTCAGTATTCGATTCATACAACGTATAACTCATAATATCCGAAAGATTCAGGATTAATTCTGGAGCGAGATTGTCCTTTCGAACCGTTAATCCATAGAGATTATTCAAAGTATTAAACAAAAAATGCGGATTCAATTGTGCCTTCAAAAAGTCTTTTTCAATTTGAATGTTTTGAATTTCTAAAGCGGTTTTTTCTCTTTCGATCTTGAATTTCTTACTATACAATTTCGTGATTTCAACCAAAATTTTAGCAAAACAAAAAGGCGAAAGCAACGAAATAATTATAATCGTTTGCGAAAGCATTCTTTTTGGAGAAACGGCTTCTAAAAACGTCTGTTCTGCACTCATTTTGATGACATCTTTTAATTCTCCAAAAGTAATTTCAAGACCTAAACTGTAATAAATCAATGAAATAAAGTACATTGAAGCCATCCAAACGAAAATCAAAATTGGAAAAACGAAAAGTAAAAAGATTATGATTCTAGTTTTAGTTCCTGAAAATATCTTTGGCAACAAAAAATAAAACAGCATATAAAACACCATCATGTTGACCAATGCCATTCTTATCGTTAGCAAAATCGCATCAAAATAAATCAGTTTATAACCGATTACATAGCTCAAAAACAGCAAAATAGAAAACGCAAACCACATGCAAACGTGCAGTAAAATTCGATTTCGTTTGGTTAAAAAATGTTCAAAATTTAGCAAAGCGATTTTATCTAAAAAATATCCCGAAGTCGATTTGTTATTTGGCATGTAGTTGAGTTGTAAAGCAGTTTCAAATATAACTTTAATTTGGCAGGTTTTATAAAATTCGAATAACCGCATTGATCAAATTAATCATGTTGTGCCCTAAAATAGAATAGATCAGATTTCCTGAAAAATTTCTCAAAATACCTACGCTGAATGAAGAAATTACGGTAAGATAAACCATTGTAATGATATCAAATTTTAAGTTTAAATCTTGGTCTAAAACAGCGCCATGAGAAACTCCAAATAAAACGGTTACAATTACAAATGCCCATCCAAATTTTACTCCGCGATACTTCCATGTAGGCGCAAAAGCTTTATCTAAAAGCCATAAAGAGATTCCTCTAAAAAGGATTTCTTCCGTTAATCCAGGCATTGTGGCTTGGAAAAGAAAGGTTTCTAAATTGAATATTCCTCCCTTTGGGAATAAAATCAGTTTGAAAATGATATCAAAGAAAGTGAATCCTAAGAAAACCAATAATCCGAATTTCAAATTGCTTTTGGAATTGGTTTTAGTCGTAAATCCGATTTTGATTCTTTCTTCTTTTGAAACTGAAAAAATGATGCTTAATCCTAAAATTAAACTCAAGATTTTGCCAGCCCAATTGAATTTTAAATCCAAATCGATCAATTGTTTTCCTGAAGCTTGCAAAAATACGTCTGCAAGAAAGTACAAAATGAAAAATCCTAAATATTTCAAGTTTGATTTTTCAGATTTGAAATGTGCTATAACAATAAGCGGAGTAATTAATAAGATCCAAAGAAGTGGCGTAAACAATGACATAATTTTGATTTTTAAGGTTTTAATTTGAATCAAAAGTATTTATGTCACGCAAATTTTTCAAGTGCAATCGGTAGAACGCAGACTTTCCTCCGTGAAAATGTGTTTTTATCCGATTAGATAATTAGAGAATGTGCAAATTAGATAATTAGTCAATTGCTCTCATTATCTAATTGGCACATTATCTAATTATCTAATTGGCAAATTGACACATTAGTTTTTCTTCGGATTATATAGCATTGCAGTGCATAAGCAGTTTTTTCGTTCTTTGCTTAATAAAATTGGGCAATTGATACAGCTTTTGCAGTTTTCCCAGAAAAGATCCTCTTTTGGCAATTCAGAATAAGTAACGGGTTCGAAACCGAGTTCGTGATTCATTTTCATAACGGCAAGGCCAGTCGTTAGGCTGAAAATGATTGCTTCTGGATATTTTTTACGGCTAAGTTCGAAAATCTTCTTTTTAATTTTTTTGGCTAATCCTGTGTGTCTAAACTCAGGCGCGACAATTAATCCAGAATTAGAAACATATTTCCCGTTTTCCCAAGAAGAAATAAAAGCAAAACCTGCCCATTTTCCGTCTGGTGTAATTGCGATAATTGCTTCGCCTTCTTTCATCTTTTTTGCAAGCAGTTCTGGCGGTCTGCCTGAGATTCCAGTTCCGCGGACTTTGGCGGATAATAGTGTTTCTTCACAGATTTCATTTAAATAAAAAAGATGTTCAGCACTTGTTTCTTCGATAATGAAATCAAAAGATTCAACAGCTTTTTCATTCAAAGGAAAAGCAGCTGTATTTCTTTCATAATGAATGGTTTTCATAACAGCTTAAACTATTTTAGCTATCATCATCACAGTAATAAAAAGAACTACTGTAAATACCATTAAGTTGACGAATCGATCTTTATTTCGTCTAGATTTACTTGAAGAATAGGCTTTTGTGATTTGTTTGCTTCTGCTTTGATTTGTTTTCATGTTTTAAATATTTTAATGTTAAATGCCAGTTTGATTAACTACATCATCAACAAACAAAAAACAAAAGGCATGCCACAGCAAACTCAAACTACTATAAACAACTCATTACAAAACAAATAACAAAAAATCAGCCTTAATTAATTTATAAAAACTTATCAAAATGATAAAATCATGTTCAAAATGAAAGGGATGAAAGGGATAAAAATCAAAAAAGCCCTAAATCAAAATTTAGAGCTTTCTTATAATTATGTAGTGACTTGTAAATTAGTCCCATTGATTGTTTTTAGAAACAGCAAATTTTCCAGCTCCTGTAAAGAATAATGCAAGAGCGCCAAAAAAGTACAGCCCTAATAATTCTAAAGCATAACCTCCGTGTTCACTGATTTTAAAAACATCTTGAGAGTGAGCTGTTGCAACTGCTACTAAGCAAGTTACAGCCAAAAGAACGGCAGCAATTCTGGTTCTGAATCCGATTAGGATTAAAATTGGCGCTAAAACCTCGCCAAGGTAAACCGCATATCCAAATGCGCCCATGTTCTCTACTAGAAAAGAAATTCCGTGAATCAGTTTAGAAACACCGTGAAAAAGCATTAATCCACCTGTGCTGATACGCAATAGCAATAATCCAAGGTCTGTGTTTTTTGAAATCATAAATAATGTTGTTTAGGTTAAAATTTAAAATACAAATTGGGCTTGTAAGCCGACTAAAATACATAAATTTTATCATTCTAAAACAATATTATTTAAAACAATTCCAAATAACCTTTTTTAGACTATCACAAATGCGATTTTGACTTTAAAACTTTATCGCAACCTTTCCAATTGTCTTTCCAGATTCCAAAAGTTCGTGTGCTTTCTTTAGATTTTCAGCTGTAAGTCCGTTTAGGGTTGTGTTTAATGTAGTTTTCAAAATACCATCGTCCAATAAATCGGCTACAATATTTAAGATATTATGCTGCTCGATCATGTCTTCTGTCTGATACATAGAACGCGTGTACATCAATTCCCAAGAAAATGAAACGCTTTTGCTTTTCAACTTGTTTAATGCAACAGGATCACTGCTTCCTGTAATTGAGGCAATATGTCCCTGAGGTTTTATCAATTCAACCATTGTATCCCAATAAGCATTGGTATCTACAAAATCTAAAATAAAGTCAACGTACTCAAAACCAGCTTCTCGAACCGAAGAAATCAAATCTTTATGGTCTACTACAAAATCTGCTCCCTGCTCTTTGCACCAATCAATAGTTTCAGGACGCGACGCAGTTGCAATAACTGTTAACCCCGCAATTTTCTTAGCCAATTGAATGGCAATCGACCCCACTCCTCCTGCTCCTCCAATAATTAAAATAGATTTTCCTTTGTCTTTATCAGCGCTAATTCTGATTCTGTCAAACAGAATTTCCCAAGCCGTTAAAGCCGTTAACGGAATTACAGCTGATTCTTCAATGCTCAATGATTTTGGTTTTCTGCCGACAATTCTTTCGTCAATTATCTGATATTCAGCATTGCTTCCTTGTTTGGTGATATCTCCTGCATAATAAACAGAATCTCCTACTTCAAACAAAGTAACATCTTGTCCAACAGCCTGTACGATACCAACAGCATCCCAACCAATAATTTTTGGCGTTTCTAAAACGGTATCTTGCGCACTATTTTGGCGAATTTTAAAATCGACTGGATTTACCGAAATCGCATCAATTTTAACTAATAAATCGTGTGGCCCAGGAATTGGTTTTACGGCTTCAAATTCGATAAAACTTTCTGGATTTTCTATGGGTAGTGATGTTTTAAATCCTATTGCTTTCATTTCTTTTTAATGTTTAAATTAAAACTATATTACAAATATAAGGCTAGTTGGAATCTCTTGATTGGTATATATTGAGCGTATATTGGTAGATATTCGGCAGATTGATTTATTTTTTGTTTCACGCAGATTTTTTACAGATTAAAGCAGATTTAAATTAGATAAATCTCCTAAATCTGCTTAGATCTTTTTAATCTGCGTGAAATAATTTTAAACAATTAGAAAGCCTTAAATTTGCTAAAAAACACTTCAAAATGAATATCAGAAAAGCAGAAAAAACAGACGCAGAAAAAATCGCTCCTATATTATTATTAGCAATGGAAGATATCATCTATAAATTTATTGCGAAGGAAGATTACGCTTCCGCGAAAGAATTTCTGCTGTACTTTATTGAAAGAGAAAATAATCAGTATTCGTATCAAAACTGTTTTGTGGCTGAAGAACATAACGAAATCATTGGCGCAGTAAACATTTACAACGGAGCAGACATTGAAAAATTACGAAATCCGATTGTGGAATATGTTCGAAAACATCATAATCCTGAATTTGATCCTGAGTTTGAAACTCGTGAGGGCGAATATTATATAGATTCATTAGGTGTAAATCCGAAATATCAAGGAAAAGGAATTGGTTCTAAATTATTGCAATTTTTGATAGATAAATACGTTCATAAAAATAAAGAAGTTTTAGGTCTGCTGGTTGAAGAAGATAATCCGAATGCTAAAAAACTGTATTTAAAGCTTGGTTTTAAAGTGGTTGGAAGCAAAACTTTGGTCAAAAAAAACTTAGAACACCTCCAAATGAAAAATTAATTATAGAATGAAAAACATCACAATACTAGAAGCAGGTTTAATTTTAAGAATAGTTTTAGGAATCACAATGCTTTCGGCCGTAGCAGACCGATTTGGAGTTTGGGGCGCACCAGGATCTCACGCAGTTGCCTGGGGAAATTGGGAAAATTTTGTCATCTACACCCAATCTTTAAATTCATTTGCCAACAAAGCCACAGCAGAAGTTCTTGCAGGAATTGCCACTTTCTTTGAAGTTTTACTAAGTCTACTATTATTATTTGGTTTTAAAACCAGACTTGCCGCGTTAGGAACTGCTATTTTAATGTTCTTTTTTGCGTTTGCTATGTCGGTTTCAGTTTCTGTAAAAGCACCTCTTGATTATTCGGTTTGGACAAGTTGTACAGCGGCTTTACTGCTTGCCAATATTGGAAAAACATCTTTTGCGGTTGATAATAGAATATAATTTTAGTTTTCAGTCTCAGTCGCGGTTTTCAGTTTTTTCTTTGAGGATTAACAGCTTTGACAAAGTTTGAAACTTTGAAAATGCTTCTAGAGTCTTAAGCAAACTGAGACTGAGACTGAAAACTAAAAAAACTAAGCTCCCATTTTTTTTCGGAAATAAATTCGTTTTGGAAATTGATCTTCAATGCTTTCTTGCCAATCAAATTCTTCGTAATTTAATGATCGTAAAATGTCGATCAAAGCCGTATCTACGGCGAAAGCTTTCGCCCAAATTAAATCGTGTTTTCTTTGAGAGGTGATTTCTTCAGCGCGTTTGATAAGTGCTTTTAAATCTTCTTCATCAAAATAAATAATCTCACTTAGATTAATTGCTTTTGATGCTCCTAAGTTTTCGTTTAGTATTCTCGATGAATCTAATTTTAAATACGATTGTGGAGTTTCATCAAGATAAGCCATCAGAATTTCGATCGAAAAATCATTCTGAATTCGGAACAACTCTTTTTGAGAAAGATGCTCTTTGGCGTATTTCTCTCCTATTTCTTTTTCCTTAAATAAATTGGTATAAAACTGAACGGCCTTGTGTTCCATCCAAAAGACATTATCGTTAATGATGACAACAAATTTTGCAACTTTACTCATTTCTTTTCTTTAAAAATAAAAAACAAAATTGCGCAGAAAGCTTGTCTAAAAAAAGAGCAATACGACTTCTGTTTTGTGCAAAAAGTCGGCGGAATGATTTTAATCGATTTGTTTTTTCCGATATTCTAAAGGCGAAATTCCTTCAGAGTTTTTAAAAAATCTTCCAAAAACGGATTGATCAGAGAAATGAAGCAAATCGCTTATCTGATTGATGGATATTTTTTTATTCTGCAATAAGACTTTAGCTTCCAAAATGACCATTTCGCTAATCCATTCGCTTGCCGTTTTTCCGCTGTTCTTTTTAATTACTTCAGATAGATATTTTCTACTTACGTTTAATTCATCTGCATAATGTTGTACAGTTCTGAAATTCAAGAATTCTTTAAAAAGCAATTCTTTAAACTTTTCAAATAAAGGATTTTGTACTTCAGTAGTAGCTTTTTCTTTCTGAAGAGTGTCAATTTCATAAATTAAAATGTAGAGATAACTTCGCAAAATAGAAGCTTGATGCTTGGATTGATCTTCTGATACTTCTTTAATTAAACTGAAAATTCGCTCAAATTTGCTTTCATCTGGTTTTGTGAGCAGAGAATTATTGCTTTCGCTTTTTTCAAAAAAATCATATTGCGTTAGAAAAAATACGTTCGCTTGATTTTCTAAGAAAAACTGCGGTTTAAAAAATATAATATCGATTAAAATTTCGTCTTCATTTTTAGAAAAACTTCTAATTACAGAAGGTCCTAAAGTAATAATCGCTGGAGCATGAACAACTTTTGTTTCGAGTCCCGTATGCATTATGATGCTTCCTTTTCTTAGAAACTCAATTGCATAACTTTCGGCTCGATAAGGCTCGCTAATATAAGGATGCTCACTGGTCTGGATATAGAAATATTCTTTCTGATCTCCATGAGAAAACAAGCTCTTGTGATGCGTTAAGGAATACGTTAGGATTTTATTCTCCAAGACTTTTTTTTTGAATTGTACTTTCAAATATACGGTTTTCAGTTTTAGTCGCAGTCGCAGTCGCGGTTTTCAGTCTTTTCTTTGAGGGTTAACAGCTTTGTCAAAGTTTAAAACTTTGACAAAGCTTCTAGAGTCTAAAATAGACTGAGACTGAGACCGAAAACTGAGACTAAAAAATTTTTTAAGGTATTATTAAGCCTGTAATTTTTCCGTGAACAAATTTGTATTCGTAAATTAGCAATTACAAAAACATATCTTAAATGACAATACTTACCTTTACGCTGATCATGATTCTCGGTGCCTTTTTAGCAGGCTTTATTGGTTCATTATCAGGCTTAGGAGGCGGTATCATTATTATTCCGCTTCTTACTATTCTTCTCGGTGTCGACATTCATTATGCTATTGGAGCTGCTTTAGTTTCCGTGATCGCCACCTCTTCAGGCTCTGCCGCTGCTTATGTAAAAGAAGGAATTACGAATATGAGAATGGGAATTTTCCTCGAAATTGCTACCACTATTGGAGCAGTTTGCGGTGCTTTGCTTTCTACTATCGCCCCTACTTCTTTTATTGCGGTTTTATTCGGTTTAACTTTGATTTTTTCCGCTATTAATTCGCTTCGAAAGAAAGAAGAACATATCGTTTTAGAATCTAGTCCGTTGGCTAAAAAATTAAAATTAGAAGGAACTTATCCAACCCACGATGGTGAAGTTGTAAAATACGGAACCAAAAATGTAATTGGCGGTTTCAGTATGATGGGAGTTGCCGGAATGATGTCTGGTCTTCTCGGAATTGGTTCTGGCGCTTTTAAAGTTATTGCAATGGATAACATTATGCGTGTTCCTTTTAAAGTTTCTACTACAACCAGTAATTTTATGATGGGAGTTACGGCAATGGCAAGTTCTGTAATTTATATTCAAAAAGGATATATTGAACCTGGAATTTGTATGCCGGTTGTAATTGGCGTTTTGTTTGGAGCGATGGCTGGAGCAAAAATCTTAGTAAGAACGAATCCGAAGAAATTGAGAATATTTTTTGCCTGCTTGATTTTCGTTTTGGCAATAAACATGATTTATAACGGACTAAATGGAAAAATCTAATATGGTACAAGAAGAAAAATTTGGAGAAAAAGATTTTCAAACTATTATAGGAAACTTGCTTCGATATGGCGTTTGGATTTCGTTATCAGTAGCTTTTATTGGCGGAATTGTCTATTTAATGCACAATGGCAACCAGATCGAAGATTATTCAGTTTTTAAAGAAAACGACCGAAATATATTTGAAGTAATTGCTACTATTTATAACGGAGCGATTCAAGGAAACGGAGAATCATTAATTTTTACGGGAATTATTTTCCTTTTTATGACGCCTGTTTTACGTGTTTTGCTTTCGTTATTCTCGTTTTTATTAGAGAAAGATTATTTATATGTCGGCATTACTTTAATTGTAATCATGATTATTATTATCAGTATTTCGTTTGGATTTTCACATTAATGTTGCGATAAGCTATAAGCCGTAAGCTTTAGGCTTTCTAAAGTGTTAGCTGTTCATAGCTTAAAGCTAAAAAAAATTATTGCTGTAAGCAATAAACTATAGGTATTCTAAATGCTTATAGTTTAAAGCTTATGGCCTAAAGCTAAAAAAAATGGAAATAGGAATAGATAGTTTTGCTTCGGCAATGTATGGCGACAACAACACTTTGAGCAGTGTTGATGCTATGGAACAGCTTTTGCAAAGAATTGAGTTTGCAGATCAGGTTGGTCTTGATGTTTTTGGAATTGGAGAACATCACAAAAAAGAATTTTTAGATTCTGCTACGGCTGTCATCTTAAGTGCGGCCGCGGCGAGAACCAAAAATATACGTTTGGCGAGTGCCGTTTCCGTTTTGAGCGCAGCAGATCCTGTGCGTGTCTATCAGAGTTTTGCGACTTTAGATTTGATTTCGAAAGGAAGAGCCGAAATCGTCGCAGGCCGCGGATCTGCTATTGAGGCTTATCCCCTTTTCGGATTTAATCTGAATGATTATGATAAGCTTTTCAGCGAAAAATTAGGTTTGCTTTTACAGATTCGAGATAACGAATTTGTGACTTGGGAAGGAAAATTTCGTCCTGCACTAAACAATCTTCCAGTTTATCCGAGAGCAATACAAGAAAAATTGCCTATTTGGCTTGGAGTTGGCGGAACACCAGAATCTTTCATAAGAGCAGGTTCATTAGGACTTCCGTTGATGGTTGCTGTTATTGGCGGACAAACACATCGTTTTAAACCTTTGGTCGATTTATATCGTGAAGCTGGAGAAGCAGCGGGTTACAAACCAGAAGAGCTAAAAGTTGGCTTGCATTCGCCTGGTTATGTTGGTACTACAACAGAAAGTGCAATTGCAGATTATTATCCTGGTTATGCCGAACTATGGACAAAATTAGGTTATGAAAGAGGTTGGCCTCCTGTAACTAAAGGGAAATTTGACGGTTTAATTGATGATTTAGGCGTTTTAATTGTTGGAAGCCCAGAAAGAGCGGCCGAGAAAATCCTGCGTCACAGCGAAGCACTTGGCGGAGTTGACCGATTTACTTTCCAAATGGATAACGCCGGATTAACACACAAACAATTAATGAATGCAATAGAATTGATTGGTACAAAATTAATCCCGTTGATTAAGAAAGGGTAATTTTTAATTACGATAATGAATAGCATCCAGCTTTAGCTGGATAAAAATAAGGATAAATAAAAGACTTTAGCCCAAACACACGAAGTTTGGCTAAAGCCTTTTTTTACAATCTGAATCTTAACCTCCAGTTAAAACTGGAGGCAATTCATAAAAACTTTTAACCTTTGTCCCTTTGAGCCTTTGTTTTTAAAAAAAGCACCGCCAATTAAGACGATGCTTCTTTTGATTTGCAATTTTTCAACGAAAACAAATTTATAATTTATATGTAACACCAACTCTAAAGTTTCTAGGTGCTTCTGTCTGCCAGTAATAAGCATTTAACCAGCTGTAGTATGAACCGCTGTATAAGTATTTATCTAAGATATTGAATACGTTTGCAGTAACTTTAATTTTACCTGTTTCATAAGATAAACCTCCATCCAATTTAAAGTAAGATGGCAATTTTTGAAGACCTTCACTCCAAGTGTCAGTTTGACGTCCGTCAAGGAAAGTTCCTCCAATAGAAGCTCCAAAACCTTTTAGTTTACCGTTTTGAACAGTATAATTTAGCCACGCATTTGCAGTATGTTTCGCATAACCTGGTACAATGTCTCCAACATTAATGCCATTAGCTTCAGAAACATCCGGATCAACTTTGGTTACAACTGACTCGGTAAATGCGTAATTAGCAATAAGATTTAAACCATCAAATATTTTTCCTCTAACATCAAATTCTACACCACGCGCTCTTTTTTCACCTAGAACTATTTTATACTGCTCGTTTGGCTGATTATTAGGATCTCCCGTTAATTCATTTTTCTTCAAGATATTATAAACGGACACACTTGTATTCCAAGAACCGTCAAACCAATCTTTTTTAATTCCAAATTCAACATTGCTTCCTGTAAGCGGTTTTACCTCTCCAGTTCTAACTATCCCCGATTGCGGTGTAAATGCCTGATCATATAATCCATACACTGCCCAGTTATCAGTAATAGAATAACTTAAACCTGCTCTTGGCGTAATATGGCTATCTTCCTGTGGTACATCATACGCGCTAGTCTGGCTAATCCACGTGTATCTTGCGGCAAGCGTTAATCTCAGTTTATTTTCTAAAAAACCAAGTTCATCTTGAATATATCCCGCAGCATATTCCGAACCATAAAGCCCTCCCGCTCTTTGGCTTAGCGGTGTCTTATGATCAAATTGCGGAAAACCGTTTGAAGGCGCTCCATAATTTGGATTGTAAACATTAAACGGATTATCAACTGTATCTAAATCATGTGATTGTCCCCAATCTGCCATATAATCTTTGCTTCCTAAATCTAATCCTCCTAATATTTTATGCGAAACATTTCCTGTATTGAATTTTCCGTTCACAAATATTTGTCCTAAATACATATTGCTTTCAGCATCCCAAATACCAACGTTTCTGATGATTTCTCCATACGCAAGATTCCCTTCTGGAACACCATCAAAATCTCTATCTGCAGGTCCAGGACCAACAACTCCAGGCCACGAGCTATATCCTTGCTGAATATATTTAAAGTAAGAAGTCTGTGCAGTAAGTTTCCAGTTTTCATCAAACTTATGCTCAAATTGAAGATAACCGCTATGATCCTGAATATTAGTATCAGGTAATCCTGGCTGTGTCATTGTAAAACCTACAGGCAAAGTAGCATAACCTCCCGCCGCTGGACCAAAAACATAGTAAGAACCTACTTCAGTCATATTAGCATATTGGAAATTATATTCTGCTGTAATTTTTGTGTTGTCGTCAATTTGATACGAAACTACAGGAGCAATTACATAACGGTTGTTGCGCTCAAACGGACGGTGAGATCCTTTGTTTTGCGCAGCTCCGTTAAATCTGTAAAGCAATTTTCCTTTTTTATCTAATTTTCCGTCAAAGTCAACGCTCACTCTATAAAAATCGTAGCTTCCGCCTAGTACGCTCACCTCGCCT
Organism: Flavobacterium sp. B167r; assembly: GCF_056824315.1. Lineage (NCBI taxonomy): Bacteria > Pseudomonadati > Bacteroidota > Flavobacteriia > Flavobacteriales > Flavobacteriaceae > Flavobacterium > Flavobacterium sp. B167r. The sequence continues at coordinate 3,325,513 of NZ_CP124859.1, read as the reverse complement.
TTTGTAACTCCCGTTGGTTTTTTAGTTACCACATTATATAATCCGCTTGGATCTCCGCTTGAAAGCATAAATCCTGCTGGCCCTTTTACAAATTCGATATGATCTACAAAACTCATGTCTTCTGTTAATGGTCCCCAAAAAGAAGAAACCACATTAAAACCATTTCTAAAAGCCTGAATTTGAGAGCCCCTCATTGTAATATTAGTATACAAATCTCCCCAGTGCTCCAAACGGACAGCGCCACTTACATTACGAATTACTCCGTCGCTCATACTCGTAATTTGCTGATCTTTTAAAGTTTGCCCACTTACGATTTGTATGTTTTGTGGAATTTCTAAAACTGGCGTTTGAAGACGTAAAGACAATGAAGGCTTATCTTGCTTATATTTATTCTTTTTAATTACTACTTCTTCAAGATCTTCCTGACTTTCAGAAAGAGAAAAATTCTTAGTCGTAACTTGTTTTGAATTTACTACAATTTTATCTTCAATAGATTGAATTCCTACCCCATTTAATACGATAGTATACGTTCCAGGTTTTACATTTTTAATTTCATAATGTCCAGAAACTGTCGTAATATCTGAATATTTTGTTCCTTTTAAAGCTACAGCAATATTTTCTGCCGGTTTATTGCCACTCAAAGAAACTTTTCCGTTTACAGTTCCAAGCTGTTGCGCCATCATATTTAATGAGCCTAAAAACAGCACGAAAAAATAAACTTTTAGATTAATAATTATTTTCATTTTGGTTTTGATTTTAAATTGAGCGACAAAAGTATGTGGTAATCTCAACTTTTCCAAATTATTTTAATTCATTCTAAATAAATAAAACAAATTATATTAGATCAGTAGAAATAATTTAAAAAACACAATTTCACTATTATTTCCTGATAATATTAATCTGCATTAAGTTTGAAACCAAAATCTATTTCTATCTTTATACTTCAAAATTTACAAACCCAAAAACAAATAAGTTCCTGATATGAAATCAAATACAATAAGAAAAGTAGCTATTGTGGGCTATAATAGAATTCCTTTTGCAAGAGCTAATACTGCATATTCTAATGTTGGAAACACGGATATGATGACCGCAGCGCTCAATGGTCTTATTGATAAATACAATTTGAAAGGAAAATTATTAGGTGAAGTTGCTGGAGGTGCTGTAATTAAACATACTTATGACAATAATTTAATTCGCGAATGTGTCATGAAAACCAGTCTAGATCCTGCAACTCCCGCATGCGATTTACAGCAAGCGTGCGATACCGGAATTGAAAGCGCTATTTATATTGCTAATAAAATTGCCCTTGGACAAATTGATTCTGGAATTGCTGGCGGTGTAGATTCTATCAGCGATATGCCAATTGCTGTTAGTGAGAAACTTCGAAAAATTCTCTTAGAAGCAAGACAAGCAAAATCATTAGGCGGAAAAATTAAAACTTTTTTAAAGCTTCGTCCGAAAGATTTATCTCCTTTAGTTCCTCGAAATGAAGAATCTCAAACGGGTCTTTCAATGGGCGGACATACTGAAATCACAGCAAAATATTATAAAATATCTCGTGAAGATCAAGATCAGTTTGCCTTAAGAAGTCATTTGAATATGGCTAAAGCATATGATGAAGGCTTTTTCGATGATATGATTACGCCTTTCAACGGATTAAAAACAGACAATAATCTGAGAAAAGACAGTACAATTGAGAAATTGGCTAAATTAAAACCTGCTTTCGATAAAGTAAACGGAACATTAACTGCAGGAAACTCAACACCATTAACTGACGGCGCGTCTTGCGTTCTTTTGGCTAGCGAAGAATGGGCAAAAGAGCAAGGACTTCCTATTTTGGCTTACATCACTTTTGCTGAAATTGCTGCGATTGAATACGTTAAAAATCAGCAGAATCTTTTGTTGGCTCCTTTATTTGCTGCTTCAAGAATGTTGGAAAAAGCAGAATTAAACCTGCAAGATTTTGATTATTATGAAATTCACGAAGCTTTTGCTGCTCAAACTTTAGCTACTTTAAAAATCTGGGAAAGTCCAGAATTGAGTGCCGAAATTGGTTTGAAGAAAACCTTAGGCGCAATAGATCGAAATAAACTGAATGTAAAAGGAAGCAGTTTAGCCGCTGCGCATCCATTTGCGGCAACTGGCGGAAGACTTATTGGTGTAATGGCAAAATTATTGAACGAAAAAGGTTCAGGAAAAGGATTGATTTCGATTTGTGCCGCTGGCGGACAGGGCGTAACGATGATAATTGAAAAATAATTAATCAGCTATAATTTATCGTTGTCAAAGTATAAAACTTTGACAACGATTTTTTTTAATTAAAAAGCAAACTCTTCAACCGAAGACAAAGCTTTCGGCAGCGCATTTTCTGCAAAATCAGGAATTGCTGTTCCTTCTACTCTAAATGTGGTTACATCTGTCATTCCTAAAAAGCCCAAAACGGCACGCAAATACGATTCTGAAAAATCATAACTTTTATATGGTCCTTCAGAAAATATTGCGCCAGATGCAATTGACAAATACACTTTTTTATTATTTACCAATCCTTTTGGCGAACCGTCAGCATAACTGAAAGTCTTGCCTGCTCTAGCAACCTGGTCAATCCATCCTTTTAAAACAGCTGGAATTCCGAAGTTGTATAAAGGCACTCCAATCACAATACTATCTGCCTCCAATAAATTTTGAATGGCCTCATCTGAATATTTAAGCGCTAACTTTTGTTCCTCAGAATGTGTTTCAGCTGGCGAATAAACGGCACTAATATGAGAGCCTGTTAAATATGGCAAAGGTGTTTTAGAAAGATCTAATGTTTGCACTGTAGTGTTTGGGTTTACTGTTTTCAGCTTTTCAATGACAGCATTAGATAATTGATTGCTAAATGAATTTTCTCCATTTGTACTTGTTAGTATTTGTAGAATCTTTTGGCTCATAATTGTATATTATTTGTTTTACAATACAAACTTATTTACATTTACTATCTCTTTTATAGTACTATCCTTGAGGATAGCGCTATCCTCGAAGATAGTAACAAGAAAAACATGGAAACAACAACGGACACAATGAGCGAAATAATAGAAAAAGCTCACAAACCACAAGAATGCATGGCGGCATTGCTTCCTGTAAGAGATGCATTAGAAATCTTGAGCGGAAGATGGAAACTTCCTATTTTAATTGCTCTTTCTGATCGCCCGAAACGATTTAAAGAAATTTCAAAGGTCATCAACGGAATTACTGATAAAATGCTTTCTAAAGAATTAAAAGATCTAGAAATCAATAAATTGGTTTTACGAACAGTTTACGATACTTTTCCGCCAACAGTAGAATATTCGAGAACTGAACACAGCAAATCGCTTACGAATGTAATTATTGCCTTAAAAGATTGGGGAACATTGCATCGAAAAGAAATTATAGGTAAATAAAAAAAAACTCCAAGCTTATAGCGCTTGGAGTTTTTTATGCTTTTAAAGACTTCGAAACTTAATCTTTGTTATAGATTCTTTCCTGCCCATCACGATAGATTCTTTTGATTGCAGTAACTGAGTTATTTTCGAGTACAATTTTTATGCGATAATCATCAGTTCCATCAACCATAAATAAATCAGACTCTAGTGGCGTCAATAAAAGTGTAATTATATTGTTCCATTTAAAATAAAGATTATTGTTTTCAAGTACCAATTCAGACTTTCCAAATTTACCCACATAAGATTTTAAAAGCTCACTATTAACAACAAAAGGTTTCTGCCTGTTTTTGACAACTGGGGCAAACCAATCGAGATTATTTAGAGCATCTTTATTTTGTTGCGACAAATTTTTCAATGCTAATAAATGAGCAGTATTTATCGCTTCTTCACTTTTACACAATACATCGGGCGTAACCCCTTTTCCTTCAAAGTCCGAATTGGTAATTGGGTCTTTGACCTCTCCAAACGGAATATTAACAGAAAAGCCATCAGCCAATAGCGTTCTAGTGATAGGATGAGCACCTCCAGCCGTTTTTTCGCCTACAATAGTAACGCGTTTTAAATTTTGAAGAGAATAACTCATCCATTCGGCAGCAGAAAAAGTGCCACCGCTTGTTAAAATATAGATAGGAACTGCATCTAATCGTTTTCCAGGAACTGATGGTAAAAGCCACATTTCTCTTTCTATTTTCTTTCTGTTTTCTTCAAAATAATAGTATTTATAAAGTGGTAATTCTTTGTTTGAGAAAAAATAACTGCTAATGAATTGTCCCATTTCCATAGCGCCGCCATTATTTTTACACAAATCAATAATTAATGCATCTGTATTATTAAGAAATTGCATTACTGAAGCAGCAGTTTCACTTGCAATTGCAGGATCTTCAAAATAATTAAACTCTAAATAACCAATATTTCCTTCCAGAATTTTAGCTTGCAGAAAACCGAAATTATTCTTTTTGGCTTCAATTAATTCTTCTGCTTTAATCTTTTCCTGCGTCTCTTTTTCTTTGATTCTCTGCTGGCTTTCTGCCCAAGCTGGGTCGTACATAACTCTAAAATGCAGATCCTTACTTACTTCTATTAAATCTGCACTAAGCTTTGAAGCAAATTCATTTGGAAGCAAAATATTTTTATAGATTCCTTTTTTTAAATTTTCATTCAGCTTTTTAGCTATTTCCCCAATTGCTTTTGGTTTTATATAAAATTCTTCTAGCTTCTTGGATAATGAATCTATAATCTGCTTTTTACTTAAGTCGGACAAATTATTTTCTTTCTTTTGAGCTGTTATATTCTGCGAATTCAAACCAATCGAAAAGACGAATAATACTAGTGCAATATGTTTTATCATTTTTATGAAGTTTTACAATTTGAAATAATTTTTTGAAGAATTTGATCAAGCTGTTCAATTTCTTCTGCAGACAAACCATCAAGTGCCTTTTTCCGATTTAAATTAAACACAGGAGTCAGCAAACCTATTGTATCCAAACCTTTTTCAGTTATAACGAGCTTTGATTTCCTTTTATCTAATTCATTCTCTTCTCTTACGAGATAATCTTTTTTAACCATTAACTCAATAATTCTGGTAACAGAAGCATTGTCTTTAAAAATGAGTCTTGCCATCTCTATTTGAGAAATATTTGAATTGTCATTAAGAATAATTAATACCAAACATTGATCAACTGTAATATCTTTAACTATCTTTTGAATATTCTTCTGACAAATTTTCCTGTATTCCTTTATTGTTTGTTCAACAGTATAAAGTACTGTGCCTGTTGGCGTTTTCTTTCTCATTTCAGTTAATTTATTTGATATATCAAATATAATTATTTAATTGATATATCAAATATTTTTAATTTATAAAAATCAAAAAAGTCGTGAAAATCAAGAATTAATAATTTTATTTATAAGTGAAGCGAATGTCTATCGTTTAGCCCGATTTCGTATGAAACTGCCGAAACCGGATTCGATGCCGCCGCCTGCATTGGATGCGGAGTTTGCATTGCTTCGTGCAAAAATGCCCGTGCGCCTTTGTTTGTCAGTGCCAAAATAACGCATTTCGCATTATTGCCACAAGGAAAAGTAGAAGCTTCTAAACGTGCTATTTCAATGGTTAAACAAATGGATGAAGAAGGTTTTGGAAATTGCTCCGACACAAGAGCCTGCGAAATCGAATGTCGCAAGGTATTTCTGTTATTTCGATTGCAAAAATGAATTATGAGTATAGTAAAGCAGTTTTGCTTAGAAAATAATTTAATTTTTTGTTTCTCGCAGATTTAATTTTAATCTGAATACTGTAATTTTCTGCAAATATTTCAAACTTTTTTTTAGCCACGAATTCACGAATTATTTTTATAATCTGTGCTTGATAAGGTGCGCTGAATTACACTGATTTTTGGTAAAATCCGTGAATTTGTGGCGGAAAAATTTTAAAAATATATTAATTTGTTTTCAAATCTTCAAACTAAGATCCTTCGACTTCGCTCAGGAAGACAAACTAAAAAACTTAGCATCTTAGTATCTTAGAATCTTAGAATCAAACTGTAAAATATGGAGTAAGAATATCTTCAAAATTATAAAGTCCCTTTTCTTTCTCTTTTATATTTTCGGCTACAAAAACAACACCGTTTCCGAAAGCTTCTCTCGAAATCGATTCGTGTATTAAACGCACCGTTTGAAAAGGAAAACCAAAAATAACCTCATGTTTCCCAACAATTCCTCCTGCCCTAACAACATTAATATCTTCTTTGTCAATATCTAGCGCTTCAGCAATTTTTACTGCTGTTCCAGACGTTCCCTCTTTGGTTTTAAAGTGCTCTTCGTTAACTTCAATGTCGACCCAAGGTGCAATTTTCTTCAAAAATTTTGCTGCAAACAACAAATAGTTAACTCCCAATGTAATATTTGGCGACCAAAATACAGTAGTTTTCTCTGCCAGCTTCTGGAGTAATTTTAATTCTTTTTCCTTGTAATGTGAAATTGCCGAAATAATTTTCACTTTGTATTTTGCAGCTGTTTCTCCATACGTATAAATTCCTTCATTGGAAGAAAAATCGATTATGACATCTACTGGATGTTTTTCTAACAATTCTTCAACAGAGGTATGAGAGCTTGAATAGATTAAGCCGGGTTCATCTGACTGGATTCCAAAAAACTCAGGAACTGATCTGTGCTCTAAAACATTACTTTGTCTTAAAACCCATTCAAGGCTGAATTTTTCATTTTCTAATAGTATTGAAGCTACTGATTTTCCAGTTTTTCCGAATCCGATTAATCCTATTTTCATAAGCATTTATTTTTTTAATGGGCGAAGCGTGCCCAGTTGAAAATATTGATATTGTAAAGTATTCAATATCAATCCTAATTTTATTTTTAAAGACCGCTGTAAACCGTCTTTTGATAAAAATAGAAAAATCATAACAGAATTACCAACAAAAACTTGATTTTATAACAATAAAGAATTCAATTAGTACTATTTTATCTGTTAATATTAAAATTAGAGATTGAATTTTACGACTAACCGCTGTTTTAAATTATTCTGTTTAAAATGTTATAAAATGACTTTAAAAAAAAGATTTGATGACATACAAGTAAACATATTTTGACTAGTTTTATGACCTGATATCCCCAAATAAATATCGTAAATAATGGCTTACAATAACAATGGATTACTTCGTTTTCTAGATGCTCAAAACAAATTGTATTTAACGGCTCTGGACGAAATTAAAAATGGTAAAAAAGAATCTCCTTGGATGTGGTTTATTTTTCCGCAGATACAAGGAATGGGTTCAAGTGATAATTCAAAATTTTACGAAATCAAAAATGCCGACGAAGCAATCGCTTTTCTGGAGCATCCAATTTTAGGAAAACATCTTGTAGAAATAACTTCAGAATTGATTAAAAAAGAAGAAAATGTTTCTGATATTTTCGAAAGTCTTGATATCGAAAAACTTCAATCGTGTATGACTTTATTTGCCAGTGTTCAAAATTCAGAACCTGTTTTTCAAGAAGTCCTACACAAATATTTTGAAGGTTCTTCCGATTTTCATACGTTGCAATTACTGTACAGCAATTTATAAGAAGTAAGAATCACTTTGCAAACTTACAGGTTATCCAAAAAATTAGGATGATATAACAGCATTTCTAAATAAGATATCTATATTTGCAACGCTGTTGCGTTTATTTATTTGATAATTAAACCTTTAAATATCCAGCAGAAATACCTCGGAATGAAAAAGAAGATTACAGCAGTAAATTTCCTGATGTCTTTTGCAGTATTGTTTGCCATGCTGTTTCAGACGGTTCACTCCTATGAGCATATCTTAAAGCAATCGGCAGAAAAACATTGTGACCATAAATATACTCCTGGCCAAAAAGAAATAACGCACAGCCACTCGGTCGATGCAAATTGCCATATTTGTCATTTTGCTTTTAGTACGTTTATTCCAAACGCATTCCCAACCTTTACATTTTACAAAACCGTTGTTGAACCTTCTTATAAATTCTTATATTTTGAAGGAATTTCAACATTTTTCAAAGGCAGTCTTTTTGCACTGCGCGCACCTCCTGCATTCTTTTAATTGCTGCACTTTTTTCTAAATTAAAAGCCTTTACTCTATTTGTTCTAATGGAGTAAAAGGAAAATTTACATTACAGTTTTTTGATTCAGTTCTTTTTTAGCTCCAAATCAAAAACATCCTTATTTATCGCAGTGATTCCTCAACAAAAAAACCTAATAATCAAGCTTTTAAATATTATCAAAAGGCTGATATTTCTATATCTATTTTTTTAAAATTAATTTTATCAACAAATAATTCTATGCTTACAGCAACAAATCTTACCAAAAAATATGGCGACCATACGGCTTTGAATGCCTTAAATTTAACAGTAAAAGAAGGTGAAATCTTTGCTCTATTAGGGCAGAATGGCGCCGGAAAAACTACTACCATTAATTTATTCTTAGGATTTATTGAACCAACCTCAGGAGAATTAGAAATTAATAATATTTCAGTAATCGAAAACAATCAGGAAACCAAAAAACATATTGCTTATATCCCTGAAACAGTAATGCTATATCCAAATCTTACTGGTTTAGAAAATCTTAAATTCTTTTCGTCATTAGCAGGATTCAAATATTCTGATGGCGAGCTAACTTATTTTTTAGAAAAAGCGGGATTGCAAGTAAAAGCACATAATCAAAATTTGGGGGGCTATTCTAAAGGAATGCGCCAAAAAGTAGGAATTGCAATTGCAGTGGCAAAAAAAGCAAAAGTGCTGTTATTAGATGAGCCTACAAGCGGTTTAGATCCAAAAGCTTCTAATGAGTTTTCGCAAATTTTAAAAGAGCTTTCGGCAGACGGAACGGCGATTTTAATGGCAACTCACGATATTTTCAGAGCCAGAGAAGTGGCTTCACATATTGGAATAATGAAACAGGGAAATTTAGTTACGGTTATTGAAGCTGATAAAATTTCGGCTAATGAACTAGAGGATTTGTATTTACAGACTGTTTAAGATGAAAAATATATTTTCAATCCTATTTTTTATCGGACTAGCCAATCAAGTGCAATCGCAGGAAATAAAAGGAAAAGTTATCGATAGCAATTCAAAAGAAACCATTATTGGGGCATCTGTACAATTATTAAATTCTGATAAAGAAACCAGTACAGATACTAGCGGAAATTTTAATCTCGAAGGTCAGGGAACAATAAAAGTTTCGGCTGTTGGATACAAAACCATGCAGTTGAAATCAAATTCTGATTTTATGACAATTCAACTCGAAATTGACCGAAACGAATTGCAGACAGTTGAAATCGTGGGGCGTTCGACAAAAAAATACAATAGCGATTATTCCTTTGCCGCAACTAAAACTGCCACTTTAAACAAAGATATTCCGCAATCTATTTCAACGATAACCAAAGAATTAATTGCTGATAAAGGCGCTTTTTATCTTGCTGATGCAGTGAAAATGTCTAGTGGCGTAATTCCGGCGAGTTATTACAACCAGTACACGATTCGTGGCATTAGCCAAAATGAAGAAGGACAGATTATTAACGGAATGCGAACACGCCAGTATTATTTTCTACAGCCTTTAACAAGCAATATTGAACGTATTGAAGTGATAAAAGGTCCGTCAAGCGCTACATTTTCTTCTGTTGATCCAGGCGGAAGCATTAATATGGTGACCAAAAAACCTTTGGCAGTTGACCGAAAAGAAATCAGCATGAGCGTTGGCAGTTTCAGCACTTTGCGCGGAACCCTTGATTTTACAGGCCCTTTAAATGAATCTAAAACGCTTTTATATCGTGTAAATGGTGCGTATCAGCAGGCAAAATCGTTTCGTGACTTAGTCAATAATAAATCATTTTTGATCTCGCCTTCTTTCAGTTATATCCCAAATGAAAAAACGGCAATTAATACGGAACTGATTTTGAGCGACATGGCAGGAGTTTTAGATCGCGGACAGCCTATTTTTGGTGCAGTCGCAGGGAAAACTAATCTGAATAAAACTCCGATAAGTTTGAATCTTGGCGCGCCTGGTGATTTTTTCAAGTCGAAAGAAATGATTTTGATGACCAATTTTGCACATAAATTCAACTCTAAAATTGGTTTTAATGCATCGTACATGAAGCAAACTTGGACAGAAGATCTTCAGGAACACAGAACCACAAATGGTTTTGCGGTAGATATGAACAATCAGCCTGTTACAAGTCTTGCCATGATGCAGTTTGTACAGCGTCAGCAAAATTGGGATATTGACAATTTAAGCGCTTATTTGAATTTTGATTTAAAAACAGGAAAACTGAATCATAAATTATTGACAGGTTACGATTTAAGCAGCTGGAATAAAAATAAAGGCGGCGGACAAAATGCAGGAAGAGGTTATTTATTGAATGACGGAACGGTTGCCAGCACTTTTGTTTTGGCGAATGCCTCAAACTATCAAACAGTTACGATTGATGGTGTTGTTTTGCCTAAACCGAATGTCGATTATTTTAATTTAAATAATCCTGTCTATAAAATTACAAGTCCTGAAGATTATACTTTGAATGTAAGAACGGCACTGCCATCAGCATTAACGACTACCAATGCGATTTACATTCAAGATCAGATTCAATGGGATAAGTTTACTTTTTTATTGGGTTTGAGAAACGAATGGTTTGAAGATATTACGAATTATGAAACCAATAATGAACTGACGGTTAAAAAATCAGCTTTATTGCCAAGAATCGGGATCACTTATGCCGTAAATAGTGCGATAAATGTTTATACAACATATCTAGAAGGCTATCAGCCGCAATCTAATACAGTAACATTAATGCCTCAAACAGGTTCTTTACCAGGCGGAAGTCTGTTTGATCCTTTAGAAAGCGATTTGAAAGAAGTCGGAGTAAAAACCACTTTTTTAAACAACACCATGACTTTTAATGCTGCCGTTTACGAAATCAATCAGCGTAATATTTTAATGAATGCAAATGATCCTGCAAATCCTGATTTGTTAGTAACAAGAGGTGCTGAAAGAAGCCGTGGTTTTGAATGCGATTTAGCGGGTTATATAACGCCAGACTGGCAAATTAATGCTTCATACAGTTATATCGATGCTGAAATTACAAAAGACAGTAATCCGGCATTAATTGGTGCAAGAAAACAAAATACGCCAAAAAATAGCGCCAATTTATGGACGCGTTACAACTTTGCTCCCGATTCTGCTTTAAAAGATCTCGGAGTTGGATTTGGAATTCAATACCAAAGCAGTAAAGTGCCTTGGTTTACAAGAGATTTTACACTTCCTGATTTTACCATTTTTGATGCGGCTTTGTTTTACAAACCCGACAAAAGCAATGTGCAAATTGCTCTAAATGCAGGCAATTTATTAAACAAAACCTATTGGCTTGGCGCACAGAATTATTTGCGTTTATTTCCTGGAAGTCCTAGGAATGCAAGCCTGACCGTAACTTATAAATTTTAATTTATATGAAATTATTACATACAGAACTCCTTATAGCCAGACATTTTAGAAATTCTGTTTTTAAAAATTCGGCACTCTATATTATTACATTTTTTATTGGTGTGTTGCTTTTATTTGCAGCTTTTTCAGGCTGGGACAATTATAGAAGCCAGAACGAAACTAGCGAAAAATATCAACATGAATCTCGTGAAGACTGGTTGAAAAATCCAGATAAAAATCCGCATAGAATGGCGCATTACGGCAATTTTGCTTTTAGAAAAAGTACATCGTTGAGCGTTTTTGAATTTGGAATGGAACCGTTTTTTGGAAATGCCATTTTCTTAGAAGCGCATAAACAAAACACAGCCAATTTTTCTGAAGCTGGTTTTTCAAACAGCATGCTTCGTTTTGGCGAAATAAGCATTGCTATGGTTTTGCAGATTTTACTGCCTTTACTAATCTTTTTTATCGGATTTAATTCTGTTGCTTACGAAAGAGAAAACGGAACTTTAAAAATCCTTTTAAGCCAAGGAATTAATTGGAAACAGCTTTTATGGGGCAAAATTCTGGGTGTTGCAAGCGTGGTTATGCTTCTTTTTATTCCAACTATTATTGTATTGGTTTTAATCTGGTCAACGCTTCAGAATTTTTCAATTCCGTCAGATGAAATGATCAAAATGCTTTTATTTATAGCATTTCACTTTATTTATCTAATGTTCTTTTGTGTGGTTTCCGTTTTGGTTTCGGCGTCAAGCAAAACTTCAAAAAAAGCTTTGGTTACTTTAATTGGAATCTGGTTGATTTTGACAATTATTTTGCCAAGAACAACGCAGGCAATTGGAGCTTATTTGTACGAAGCGCCATCTAAAATTCAGTTTACCAGCAATATTGAAAACGATATTTTAAAGCAAGGCGACAGCCACAATCCAAATGATTTACATTATAAAGCAATAAAAGATTCTTTATTAAGAGTTTATAAAGTCGATTCTGTACAAAAACTCCCTTTCAATTATTCTGGATTTATTATGACCGAAGGTGAAAGAATCAGTTCGAATATTTATAATAGGCATTTGGAAGATTTGCTGAAAATTTATGCCAAACAAAACAGTTTTTCTAAGGCAGTTTCTTTTTTGAATCCTTATATCGCCATGAAAAACTTATCGATGGGATTATCCAATACGGATTATGATTCTTACATCGATTTTCAGAAACAAGCTGAAGTTTACCGTTACGATATGGCGCAGAAAATGAACGCTTTGCAAGTAAAATATATCAGCAATAAAAAGCCTGGACCAAACGATAAACCTTTAAAAATTGGAAAAGAGCACTGGGCCGATCTTGAAGAATTTCATTATGAACCAAAAGGAATCAATGACGTTTTAAAAACCGAAATTGCTTCTGTCATTTCTATTCTTTTGTGGATAATTCTATTGTTTGTTTTGATCAGAATTGCTGCTAAAAATCTAAAAGCCATTTAACATGTTTGCACTCTTATTTAAAAATTTTATACGCTCAAAAGGTACCAAAATTGGATTACTTTTTTTATTGATTATTGGTTTTATAAGCCTTTTAATTGGTCATCAATTTCAGGAAAAACAACAAAATAATATTACTGAAGCAACTGTTTACCAAAAAGAACATATTGCCAGAAATGCTGCTTTTCATAAAGATGAAATTGGGCTGCTACTCTACTACATTAAGTTTTCATTGGTCAACAATACGTTACCTATTAACAGTTTAGCAATCGGACAGCGCGATGTAAATCCTTCCATCCAAAATGTTACAATTCGCGGTTTAGAAGGTCAGAAATACGATTCTGAACTCAATAATCCGAGTAATCTTTTATCAGGAAATATCGATTTTAGTTTTGTGTTATTGTACTTATTTCCACTTTTGATTATTGCTTTTTCGTATAATATTATTTCTGAAGAAAAAGAATCTGGAACTTGGAAGATTGTTGCAGTGCAAAGTCCGAATACTTTTTTATACATCTTAAAACTGTTCTATGTTAGAATTTTAAGTTTAATCGCGCTTTTAACTTTAATTCTTTTGGTTGCTGTTTTGTTTTTACAAATTCCGCTCGATAAATCGTTTTTTGTATTTTACGGGTTGTCAGTTTTGTACATTTTGTTTTGGTTTGCGGTTTGTTTTTTCATTGTTTCACTTCAGAAAAATTCAAACTTCAATGCTGTTATTTTATTGACAATCTGGCTGTTCTTAATAATCATTCTTCCTGCCGCAATCAATACGTATATCATCAACAAATATAAAGTTCCTGAGGCTTTAGAATTAACGCTTACGCAACGAAATGCTTACCATGAAAAATGGGATATGGATAAACAGGAAACACTGGATAAATTCTACAAACACTATCCGCAGTTTAAAAATTATGTGCTTCCTGATGAAGAATTCAGTTGGCTTTGGTATTACGCGATGCAGCAAATGGGAGATGACGAATCGGCAGTTCAATCAAAAGAATTAGAATCGAAATTAGAACAGCGAAACCGTGCAGGTGAATTAATTGCACAGTTTATTCCAACGCTTCATACACAAATTCAGTTAAACGAAATTGCAAAATCTGATTTGCGAAACCAGCTTTTATTTTTAAAAGAAACAACAAAATTTCACGAAAAACTGCGTCTTCATTTTTACCCAAAAATATTCGACAATGCGGCTGTAGATCAACAAAAATGGGAAGACTTTAAAGTAGAAACTTTCAAAGACAACTCTGAAACAAGTTTTACAAAAGCATTTTTACCGTTACTGCTTTTTAGTCTTTTATTGATTGGTTTTGGATGGCGAAATTTTAATAGAAAAGTTATTATTTAAGGCTTTTTTAACCGCAAAGACGCGAATAATTACGCAAAGTTCGCAAAGGTTTTTAGATAAAGCTTTGCGGACTTTGTGTTTTTATTAAGTTTAGTACATGAAAAAACTTGAGTGCTTTGCGGTTAAAATTATTATTTTTATTGAAATTTCTATTTGATGAAAAAACTACTTTTAATAAGCCTTCTTATTATTATCATTTTATACGCCTTTAAACATTTCGTTTACAATCCATACAAATGGAAAAAAGCGATTAATACACCGGAACATAAATTGCAGTTGGGCAGTTTTATTTTTAGCAAACAAAGAGGTTCAAACGGAAGTCAGAGCATGCAGCATAATTATTTTATTTTTAAAGTGATTGAAATTAATGGTGATTATGTGAGACTTTCTGTAATTCGTCAGTTATCTGAAAAAGACAAATTAAAACAATCTGATTTTTCAACTACAAAAGAGGCTTATAATGATTTAAAAGGCAATATTCAAAAAATTACCATTACCCCTATTCTTCCCGCTGATTTGTATAAAGAGGGAGCTTCTTATACTTTAAATGATTATCTCTTAGAGAAATATCCTTCTTTGAAACAATCGCGTTATTATTTTGAAGATGTAAAGCAAAACGCAAGTTCGAGAGAATATTTTAGTTTAGTATATTCTAAAGAACAAATCATAAAAAATGGAAAATTAGTCCCGTGGATTTTAAACAACAGCACTAAACCCGAGTTGGCTGATCGATTGTCTAAAAATATCGATTTGATTTTGAATTGATTTTTTAACCGCAAAGACGCAAAGGAAACGCAAAGTTCGCAAAGTTTTTTTCACAAAGCTTTGCGAACTTTGTGTTTTTAATACGTTTGAATATCAAAAAACTTGCGTGCATTGCGGTTAAAAAACAACCTATCTTAAACCTATTCTGAATAAAATTTCATGGAAATGTCTTTATTTTCATTTTATTTAGAATTAATATAAATAAACTTTTATATTTGCCGCTTTCTGAGCAAAATTGAGTAGTTTTTAAAATTTACTTTAATATTGCTTTCTTCAAAGTAAATTTGTTTTAATGAATAACAATGCCAGTTTCGAATTAGATCTTTTCTATTCCTTTAAGGAAGGAGACGAAACTGCATTCAAGTTTTTTTACGATAAATACTTTAGAAGAATCCAGTCTTTCAGCGTCCAATTTATTTACGATCAGGACGAAGCTGAAAATCTTGCTCAGGAAGCCTTACTACACCTATGGCAAAGTAGAGAAGAAATAGAATCTATCAACGGAATTCAGGCTTTCTTGTTTACTTACTCCAAATCAAAATGCTTGAATTTAATCCGTCATAATAAAGTGAAGGATAAATTCAAAAATGACCTATTAAACCACAAAGAAAGAGAATTGGATATCGAAGTTTTGAATTCGATTCAATTCGACACTTTAGAATTAACCGAATTAGAACGTATAATTCAGGAATCTATCAGCGATCTGCCGCCAAAAACCAGAGAAGTTTTTATTAAAAAACGCTTTGAAAATAAAAAAAATGCAGAAATCGCAGAAGAGATGGGAGTTACTTTAAAAGCTGTAGAAGCCCATATGACAAAGGCTTTGAAGATTTTAAAGACCAAATTATCTGATTATTTGTTCTTAATCTTTATCCTTATTTATAATAATTAAGAATAAAGGGTAGGGTATTTTAATTCTGAGGTGTACTTATAATGGCGAGAAGTTTTAAAAAGCATATATGACATCGGAAATAATACATAAATACCTTTCTAACGAAGCTTCAGAACAAGAAGTTCAGGCACTTTTTGATTGGATCGAAGCATCGGAAGAAAATAAAAAACAATTTATAAAAACTAAGAAGATTTGGGTATTAACCACTCTTTCTTGTGATTTATCTATTGAAACTGTTCCGGTAATTCAGATGAAATCAAAAAACAAAATCAGACAGTATTTACAATATGCTGCTGTTTTTCTATTGTTTTTGGGTTTAGGAACTACTATTTACTTATTTAACGCTAAATCTGAAACTCCAAAAGAAATTGTTCTAGAATTGGGCGACGGCCGTCTGGAATATTTCTCAGGAAAAACTCAGACTACGTTGTTAAATGACAAAGGCGATTTGGTTGCCAAAAAATTTCCGACTGAAATTATTTACTTTGGTAAAGTTCAGGATCATAAAGTGATTTATAATACGCTTTCTATTCCGTACGGAAAACGTTTCAAACTTAAACTTTCAGATGGTACTGTTGTGAGTTTAAATTCTGGAACAACTTTGCGCTATCCGGAGCAATTTGGCTTAAACGGAAACAGAAATGTTTACTTAACTGGTGAAGCATTTTTTGAAGTTGTCAAAGACAAAATGCATCCGTTTATTGTTCATGCTAATCAGGCAGATATTGAAGTTCTCGGGACAACATTTAATGTGAGCGCTTATCCTGAAAACCCTACAGTTAATAGTACATTAATTGAAGGAAGTATTAAAATGTCTGAAGCTGTTAATCCTTCTAATGCTATTCTGTTGGAGCCCAACCAAATGGCGACGTGGCAGAATAATTCAAAAAAACTGGTCTTAAAAGAAGTCGACCCAACCTTTTATGCTGCCTGGACAAAAGGCGAACTTGCTTTTAAAGACACCCCATTTTCTACAATCGCTAAAATTATTCAGCGTACTTATGATGTTGAAATTATCAACGAAAATTCTGATTTGGCCAGACAGAATTTTACAGGTACAATTAAAATCAGCGAATCTAGTGTCGAGAACATTTTAGACCTGCTAAAACGTGACACGCCTTTTAATTATTCTATTCAACAAAAAACCATTACAATCACCAATCCGCGATAAATAAATAAACATGACATTTACGATACAACCCGTTTTAAGAAAAATTCTGTTTTTCTTAGCCCTACTCATATCTGGATTTAAAGGATTTTCTCAGAATAAACTTATTACAATTCACGTAAAAAACAAAACTATAAGCCTAATTATCAAATCTATTGAAGAGCAAAGTGATTTTAGAATCATTTATAATGCAAAAAAAATAGATACGGATCAGTTGGCCGATTTAGATGTTAATGATGCCACTTTAGAAGTTGCTTTGAAGAAGCTTTTAAAAGGCACAGATATCTCCTACTACATTCAAAAAAAGCAAGTTTTATTGACCAATGCTGCTCCTGTTGACAGATCTAAATCTGCTGTTCCAGAAACAGAACGCGTTATTAAAGGAACGGTTTACAGCGCAAAAGACAAACAGCCTCTTCCTGGTGCAACTATTCGCGTAAACGGAACTGGAATGGGCGCAATAACGGATGCAAACGGAAAATTTGCTTATGAACTAAAAGGCGATAATATTAAAGATCAAATTCTTGAAGTTGCCTATTTAGGAATGGAATCGCAATCGCAAACTGCTGGCTACAAGAAAGAGTTTATCTTTTATCTTCAAGAAGTTACAGATGAATTGGATCAGGTTGTAATTACGTCTTCTTACGGAACTACAAAACTAAAAGAAGAAATTGTTGGAAGTATTTCTACTTTACAAGCTAAAGATATTCCGGTGCAGCAAGCTTCTGAAAGTGTTGACAAAATGATCGAAGGACAAATTGCAGGGGTTTTGGTTGAAAATACTTCTGGAGTTGGAACTCCTGTTAAAATAAATATACGTGGTCAGGGAACTTTAAAACCGTTAAATGGAAATCTTCTTGGAACTTCTAGTCAGCCTTTAATTATTGTTGACGGGGTTATAATGAATGAACAAAAAGGTATCGATAGTACCAGTTTTGAAGCAGCGGGTGGTCTTGGCGAAAGCCTATCAAATCCTCTGGCGTTTTTATCTCCAGATAATATTGAGTCTTTAACGGTTCTTAAAGATGCCGCAGCGGTTGGTATCTATGGTGCCGATGGAGCAAATGGAGTAATTTTAATTACAACTAAAAAAGGAAAACAAGGAAAAGCAAAATTTCAATTTTCTAATCAATTAGGGGTTTCTACTGCCATAAATCAGATTAAATATTTAAACGGAGAACAATATAATGAAATCAATAATGCTTTTAATTTGAGCAGAAATCCAAGTTATATTCCTGTTCCTTATAACGGTGTTAATACAAATTGGTTTGATCTTTTAAATCAATCTGGGATATACAATAAGTATAATTTTAGTGTTTCTGGAGGAACTTCTAAAATTACTTACCGCACCAATATTACGTATTTAAATATTGACGAGCCACAATTAGGAAATACGACAAAACAATTAAATGGTGGTATTAATTTAGGCTACAAACAATCTAAATGGAATATTAATTTATCTCTTAATCCGAGTTATATTAAGAAAGATGCGCCAAATATTTATTATGATTTTGCCTATCTGCCAACAATTTCTCCTTATAATGCAGACGGAACGTATTCAAAATTAGGTTTAATTGGTCCGACAGGAGGAAATCCGTTAGCAGCAATTGAGCAAAACAAAAATGAAAACGAATCTAAAGCGCTTATTGGAAGTTTGAATGTTGGTTATGAACTGAATAAAAACATCAAATTTGCTACTTTATTCGGTATGGATTACTTGGATAAAGTACAGGATCGTTATTTTTCTGGTGAAAATGAAAGCGGACAGAATAATGGTACATTTCTTTTAGATGGAGAAACCTATTCTAATTGGGGACGTAGACTGATTAACAAACGTAATTCTACGAAATGGAACTGGCAAGGTCAAATGCTTTTCAATAAAGACATCAATAAAAATAATGCTATTGATGGTGTTGTCGGATTTGAACTTTCAGATGAAAGAAATAATTTTAATTATGCATCTGGAACCGGATTTGTAAACCCCAATGTGATTCATAATGTAAATGAAGCCATTCAAGATGATAATCCCGACACAACTACTGACGAAAGCAAAACAAAACAATCTTACAGAAGTGATATCAATTACAATGCACGTGTTTCATTCTTCGGACAGTTAAATTATAATTACAAAAAAAGATATTTTGTTTTAGGAAACCTTAGACGTGACGAAAGTTCTGTTTTTGGAGATGATACCAATGTGGCTTTAAACAGCGGTGCAGGTTTGGCGTGGATAGCTTCTAACGAAGATTTCTTAAACAATTCTTCTTGGATTGACTTTTTAAAACTGAAAGTTAGTTACGGTTCTACAGGAAATTCCCGAATTGGTTCTTACCGTTCTAAAGGTTTGTATTCTATACTTCAAACGGGTTACAACGGCGGTTCTTATGCAACTCCAAGCACCTCTCCTAACGGAAATTTGAGCTGGGAAAAAAATAAGAAATTCAATGCTGGTATTGATTTTAATGTATTCAATACTGTTGAATTGTCATTGGAATATTACTATGATGATTTGAATGACTTAATTACAAGTCGCGAAATCCCTACAGAAACTGGTTACGGCACCATGCAGTTGAACGCAGCAAGCATGTACAATAAAGGTTTTGAATTGACAACAAGAATCAAATGGTTTCAAAAAGGAAAATTCAAATGGACAACTGCTGTAAATATTTCAACCGTTGACAATAAAGTAACCGATCTTGTTGGTTTAGGAAGTGATTATTCTATAGCAAACCTTGCTCTTGCACAAAAAATCGGATACAGTACAACAACGATCTGGGGTGTAAAATGGGCTGGTGTAGACCCTGCAACGGGACGTGATTTAATTCGCAAAGATGGACAGCTTTATGATGCTCCAACTTGGAGAAGTCTTTTTAACGAATTGGATTGGGAACCTATCGGTGATCTTCAGCCAAAAGCTTTTGGAGGTTTCAATAACCGTTTTTCATTCGATAACCGTTTTACTTTGTCTTTTACAGGCGCATTCCAGTTGGGTGGCGACAAATTAATTTCAGATGAAATCGTTTCGAAATACAGCAATTTGATAAATCGAAATCTGTCTGTTAATGCTTATGATTACTGGAGAAATCAAGGAGATATAGTTTCGCAGCCAGCTCCAGGCCAAAACACACTGCTTCCTAATTTGAGCAAATATGTTTACGACGCGACTTACTTCAAAATCAGCAACATTAATTTAAGTTATAATGTGCCTATCGAAAATACATTTTTAGAAACGCTGACTGTTTTTGCAGATGTTTCAAATGCTTTTTACTGGTACAAAGAAAAAAGTCCGAAAGGAATGAATGGAATTAGAGAATTCAGCTTTAATTATCCGCAGTCAAGAACAATTTCACTGGGAATTAATACAAAATTTTAAAAAATGAAATATTTTAAACCTATCATAAAATTAAAAATCGCTTTCCTTATAGTTTCAATGGCAGTATTGCAAAGCTGCAGTGATTTTCTGGAGCAGGAACCTGGCACACAGACCTCTATTACAGAACAGTTAAAAAACAAACAAGGTGTGCTGGAAGCCATGAGAGGAATGTATCTTGAAGTTGAGGCAGCAGTTCGTAGTGCTCCATACTCTGTTTACGCAGATTTACAGGGAGGCAATTTAAAATTTACTCCAACTATAAGTAACGGTACTACTAACGGACAAGTGAGCGTTTCTAGTAATGTAGCTGGCGTTTATGCTTTTGATGATTTACAGGAAGCTTCTAATTTTAGTTCATTTTACGCGACTTGTTATGATATTATCAATCAGGCAAATTTGTTTTTAGAATTTACAGATGCCCTTACAGACGCAACTATTGAAGAGAAAAATCAGATAAAAGCTGAAGCGTTAACAACGAGAGCTTATATTCACTTTTTACTTAGCCAGCTGTATGCTCAGGGTTACGACTTTACGCCAGATGCGTCTCATATCGGAATTGTGTACAGTAAAGCTTCTATCAATGAAAAGCTTTATTATCCGTCAAGAGAAACAGTTGCAAACACCTATGCGTTTATTATTGAAGACATTACAACAGCTATAAATTTATATTCTGGAGCTCCTTTATCTGAAGGGCCTTCGTACTCTTATTTCAATAAAACAAATGCCAAAGCTTTATTAGCAAAAGTTTACTTATCTAAGAAAGACTATAAAAATGCTTATGACACAGCTACTGATGTTATTACAAATTCTGGTATCAGCTTAGTGAGTTCAGAAAATTATATCGCGCAATGGGAACAGCCAGATCTTCCAATTTCTGAGATTTTATTAGAATTTACTATTCCAAGATCGAATGACGGATCTGCGAGTATATCTCTATTTACTCAGTTCGGATATACCGATAATACAAGTTACGGAACTTACGCTGCATCGGAAGATTTATTGAATCTATATGAAAATAGCGACATTAGAAAACAGTTATTTTTAAAGAAATCAATTTCGACCATAATCAATTTACAACCAGTTAATGTAGATTACAATTTCACAAAAAAATTTCAAGACAACCCTGGTTATGTGGCTTTTAGACTAAGCGAACAATATTTGATTCGTGCTGAAGCTGCCATCGGGCTGAACAACGCAGATCAGGCTAGAGACGACATTAATGTTATCAGAGCTAGAGCAAAAGCATCATTGCTTACAAACAATACTAATATCACAGAGGAATTGTTCTTAGAACGTAGAAAAGAACTTTGTTTTGAGGGTCATTTATTTTTTGATATTGCCAGAAACAAAAAAGATGTTTCTCGTAATGACGGCTGTATTTCACTGATTTGCAGTGTAGCTTATCCGTCTCCAAAATATATATTGCCTATACCACGCAGAAATTTACTTCTTAACACAAACCTAAAACAAAATGAATCATACTAAAATTATAACCGCATTATGCCTTCTTGTAATCTTGTTTTCATCTTGTTCAAAAGATGATTACAGATTAGAATCACAAAACATTGATCCTTTTATCAGATTCAATTTTACGACTTTAAATGGTGTTCCGTTAGAATATCCTAGAATGAGCACGACGGTTATTCCGTCTTCTGAGTACGAAAACAAATCGGTTAAAATACTTAAAGTTCCCGTTACCTTGACTGCAGTCGATTTAAAAAATCCTGTTAAGGCAACTTTCAGTGCATCAACTTCTGGAAGTCTGGATACTTTTACTGTAGAACCTGCCAGCGAATTGCTTTTTCAGGGCAATAAACTGTCAGATACGATTTATTTGTCATTTGATAAAAGATGGAAAGACAAACAAAGTATTACTTTAAAATTGGAAAACACTTCTGATCCTGCTATTCATATCGGAAATCTAAATACTGCCACACCAAACGATATTTTTACAATCAATTTAGGCGAAGTTGTAACGCCTTATACTTTTCCTGTAAACAGTTTTCTGATAAAAGGTGAGGTTGGAGAAAAAATTGATTTTAAAGTAAATTTTCCTAACGGATTTGTTCCCGAAGAAATTGAACAAACCAGTCCTTTTACATTCGTAAACGGATTTGAATATTCTCTGACGCATGATGATTACGGAGACAACAGAAGCTCAATTACATATCATATGACGCTTTTAGAAGACATTCAAAATGATGATGCCCGTTACGAGACAAAACTTACTCTTGAAAGTTCAACAAATTATATAGCTACAGGAAATACGATTTTAACTATTGCAAAACCAATCAAAACGCCGAGAGATGTTCAAGCCTTTCCAGCTTCAAAATTTACTGACCCTACAAATGCGTTTTATCTGACCTACGGCGAACATTGGTTTAATAATAATGGAAACTGTGCATGGATGACTTTCAATGCTTTAACTTTTCCCATTATCGTTACAAAAGATGATCCAAATGCAATATTATACAGCGATAAAGGAACTACAAATCCTAACGACGATATTTATCACGATGCTTTCAAAATTGGATTTAATGTAGCAACCGGAACCAATACGGTGAATTCTTTTGGTTTAAAGAGATGGTTTTCTAACGAAAGCAACTCAGCTTCAATATCACCTGGTTTCAACATTACCTCTGCTTTAGAGTTTTTTCCAGCAAACGGAAACAGCAAAACCGGAGGAACTGTTTTAGTGATTCCACAATATATAACAATCGGAAAAGATAAAGACAACACTTATCAAATTGCTATTTCTGGTGACGGAACTTATAAAGAAATCAGCAATGGTTTATATGAGATTACATTTGAATTAAAACTGACGAATGACAAACTGTTTGGAGGAACAGTTTCGACACAATACAGAATGTACAATAATAAAACCTATCCGAAACCAGCGGCTTTAAGTATTCCGTGTCCAAAGGAAGTTACGCTTTAAGTATTCAGTCGCAGTCGCGGTTGACAGTCACAACTAGCTTTGTCAAAGTTTAAAACTTTGACAAAGCTTTTGGAGGCTAAAAAGGTTTCAAGTTTCAGGTTTCAAGTTTCACTTTCTCGGATAACTTGAAACCTGAAACTTGAAACTTCAAAACAAAATCAGGAAAAAATCAAGAAAAAAAACAAAAACAAAAAGAATTGAAAAAACTAATCATCCCAATCTTATTCCTGCTGAGCTTAACGGCTTACAAAAGTATGGAAGGTCCTGACTACATCGATATTCAGGAATTAAGAAAACTCTATTCCAGCGGAGATTCTTCGAAATGGCCCGCTGCAGAATTACACGAAAACGTCGATAAATCTAAATTTCAAGATATTGGTGTGCTTCCTGCGGTTCCTTATCCTGCTTATAATCCGTATTCGAAGGAAAAAGAAAGTTTGGGAAAGATTTTGTTTTTTGATCCGAGATTATCTCGCAGCGGACAAATTGCCTGCGCTTCTTGCCACAATCCTGAATTGGGATGGACGGATAATTTAACACGTTCTTTTGGTCACGATCGCCAGACGGGAAAACGCAATTCTATGACAATCCTAAATTCGGCGTATGCCACTTCCCTATTTTGGGATGGACGCGCTTCGAGCTTAGAAGATCAAGCACAATTTCCTGTTCAAGATCCTTTAGAAATGAATGAAAAACTGACGATTGCCGTTGATAAAATTGCTAAAATCAAAGGATACAATTCGTTATTTACAGAAGCTTTTGGAGATAAAAAAGTGACTTTAGAGCGAATTCAATATGCAATTGCCACTTTCGAAAGATCAATTAATAGTCCGAAAAGTAAATTTGATCAGTTTGTAAGCGGAAAATCAGATATTTATACCGATCAACAAGTAAAAGGAATGCATTTGTTTAGAACGAAAGCGCAATGCATCAATTGCCATAATACGCCTTACTTCAGCGACAATCAGTTTCATAATGACGGACAAACTTTATTCGGAACAAAAAATGAAGATTTCGGACGTTATAATGTGACGAAAGATGTAAAAGATATTGGTAAATTTAGAACGCCAACACTTCGTGAAGTCGTAAACACAAAACCGTGGATGCATCACGGACATTTCCCAACTTTGTTGGATGTTGTAGAATTGTACAATTTAGGAAATCCATCTCCAGTTCAAAAGAAATATCTGGGAACAGCAAGAGATTCTTTGATTCCAAAAGTTGACCCAATGCTTAGAAAATTGGATTTAAGCAAAGAAGAAATTGCTGATTTGCTAGCTTTTATCGAAACTTTAAGCACGCCAACAAGAAGAATTATGACGCCAGAAATGCCTAAATAAATAATTTAAGATCCATTTATATGAAGTCATTATACATTTTAATTATTGCCTTTTTATCTTATAATTTTATGTTTTCGCAAGAAGATCTTCAAAAGGTTTTACTAGAAAAAGATAAAAAAATTGATTCACTTGTAAAAATTGATTTCTTAAATCATAAGTATAAATATTTGGATGAAAATCTTAAAATACAAATATCAAAAGAGCTTTATGAAAAAATGCTTATTGATTACAATATTAAGCCAGAGAGAATCAAAAAATATTCAGATTCTGTAAGGGTTATTTTAAATTCAGAATTTAATGATGATGACGCTTTTAGAATTGCTCATTTCAGAATTACCTATTCTTGGGAGAGAGTTGGTTTTCACATCTGGAAAAATAAAAACGAAGTAATTGAGATCGCTAAAAGATTGAATATTAAACATCCGTACAGACTTCAGGAATTATTTTTAAACAATGATCCTAGAGTATCTGCCGAAATCCGAAATCTTAGAGTTGAATTATTCGAACAATTCAGAAAAGAAGAATTAATGATGATGCCAACAAGACAATTAATGCTATTTGCTTTTAGCAATAATCCTGAAATTGTTAATCTTAGAAATAATCATAATAAAAATCGTCCCAAAAAAAATAAATAGATCTGTAAATTGCCCCAAAAATTGACAGATCTCCAAAGTCCATTTCTTAATTTAAATGGGCTTTTTTTGTTTTTAAAATTCATCATTTTCTAAAATGACATCATAAATTTCATACATTTAACGAGAAAAATTTTAAAATAATCCCATTTAAAAACTTAATCAAAACAACGTTATGGCCTCTCTAAAAACTTGGAAAGAAAAACCGACCGAACAAGAAGTTCAGAATTTAGTAGAAGAATTTTTCGCTTATTTAAATAAAGGCGAATTAGATAATGCAAAAAATATAGTAGACCATGTTTATGATGATTGGGAAGAATCTATCCATGTCATTTGGCGCGATAATTACTTGATTCACGAAAGTGCCGAAGATGAGTCTTTTGAAGGAAGAGAATGGATTAACAATTTAGAATGGACGCAGAATTTAGGAATTCTGGATGATTTTATGTGGTATGAAGAAAAAGGCAATTCAAGATATTTCGATGTAAGCGTAACTTATATGGATGAACCTTCTGGATTTGCCGCGCAATTTTATCTAGTAAAAAATGACGATCATTATGTTGTAAAAAGAGGATTAATAGACATGGCTTAATGTCTGTTTTTTAGCAATATAAAATCCGTATCATGCATTTGATACGGATTTTTTTTATTTCTATGTAAAATTAAAATCGTAAATTACTATAATTCCATCGATTCATAAAATAACGCTGTTTTCCCAATAACACTGGCATTTTTTAAATTTGTTTATCACTCAAAAGAAGCTTTTCTTTTATAAAAAATTACAGTTATGAGAATAGATCAAATAGAAATCAAAACAAACGATATTCAAAAAACAAAAGCATTTTATCAGAACATTTTCGGACTTTTCATTCTGGAAAATGACCCAAAATCGATAACATTTCAGGCGGGAACTTCCATTTTAAAATTTGTCGAAGATCCTTACTTTGATTCCATATATCATTTTGCTTTTAATATTCCTGAAAATCAGCTTGAAGAAGCTATTCAATGGTGCAAAGACAAAGTAGATTTAATTGTTCTTGAAGATAATAGTGTGGTTACTAATTTCGAAAATTGGAATGCGCATTCTATTTATTTCTTCGATCACAACGGAAATTTACTAGAATTCATTGCTCGACATGATCTTAATAATGAACAAGTTGGCGAATTCAACTCTGCTTCTATTTTAAACATAAGTGAAATCGGAATTGTTACCGAAAACCCGTTACAATTAGGAAATCAATTAATTGAAGAACACGGACTTCATTTCTTTTCTCAAAATACAAATACAGATAAATTCTCAGCCATTGGCGATCATGAAGGCTTATTAATTTTGGTTCAACCTACTAGAAATTGGTATCCAACTCAAATTCCTTCTGAAAGTAATCCGATTGAAATTACCCTCGAGAATAATGAAAATATAATTAACTTAAAATTTTAAATCTGCGGAATCTGCGAGAAAATTATTTTATAAACTCTGTAATTTTATTTCACGCAGATTTTAAAAAGATTTAAGCAGATAAAGCAGATAAAGCAGATTTTTTTAATCAAAATTAAATCTGCTTCAATCTGAAAATCTGCGTGAAATTTTTTTCTCCTCGCAGGTTTAGCAGATTTAGTGGATTTAGTGGATTTTTTATTTAAACCTTAAATAGTTTTCTAAAACTTCATTTTCTGAATTCGAACCGCATTCAAAATTGCTAAAAGTGCTACTCCAACATCGGCAAAAACAGCTTCCCACATTGTAGCGAGTCCGCCCGCGCCTAGAATTAATACAAAAGCTTTTACCACAAAAGCCAATATAATATTCTGCCAAACAATCTTTTTAGTTTGTTTTCCGATGTTAATTGCCATTGCAATCTTGCTTGGTTTATCATCTTGAATTACAATATCGGCAGTTTCGATTGTGGCGTCGCTTCCTAAACCTCCCATTGCAATTCCGACCGTACTTAAAGCTATTACGGGCGCATCGTTTACGCCATCACCAACAAAGGCAATTGTTTCGTTTTTAGCTTTAATTTCGTTTACTTTATTGACCTTGTCTTCTGGAAGCAAATCTCCAAAAGCTTTTGTTATTCCGAGTTTATCAGCCACAAACTGAACAACATTCGTTTTATCACCGCTTAACATTGTCAGTTTTACACCTAAAGATTTTAGTTTAGAAACGGTTTCTTTGGCATCTTCTTTTATTTCGTCAGCAATTGTCAAATAACCTGCAAACTTACCTTGGTAAGCAATTGCAATTGTGGTGTAAACTATTGTTGAAGGATTTATATCATACGAAATATTGAATTTATCCAACAATTTGAAATTACCTACATAAAGTTCTTTTCCATTGTGAGTAGCTTTTAATCCGTGTCCCGAAATTTCTTCAATATTTTTCAATTCTACCGAAGAATCAATTGTTCCAACATGATTGTGAATTGCCGTTGCCACAGGATGAGAACTTTTATTTTCTAAAACATTAACCAGTTTTAAAATTTCGTCTTTGTCAAATTCAGGTTTTATGATGACATCTTGAACTTTAAAAACACCTTCCGTCATAGTTCCTGTTTTGTCAACTACAACATTTTGAATCGTCGAAATACTGTCCAAGAAATTACTTCCCTTAAACAGGATTCCGTTTTTACTCGCTGCGCCAATTCCTCCAAAATAACCCAACGGAATACTGATAACCAACGCACAAGGACAAGAAATAACCAAGAAAACTAAAGCTCGGTACAGCCAATCGGTAAAGACATAATTGTCTACAAAAAGCATCGGAATCAAACAAATTGCAATGGCCAAATACACCACAATTGGCGTATAGATTTTAGCAAACTTTCTGATAAACAATTCAGCAGGCGCTTTTTTTGCAGTGGCATTTTGCACCAATTCCAGAATTTTAGACAGTTTACTGTCGCTGTAAGCTGTTGTAACTTTTACTTCGATAATAGTATTTCCGTTTATCATTCCAGCTAAAACAGAGTCGCCTTTCTTTTTAGTCGCTGGTTTGCTTTCGCCTGTTAAAGCTGCTGTATTTACAAAAGCAGAATCTGATAATAATTCGCCATCCAAACCTAATTTTTCTCCAGCTTTTAGCTGAATAATAGCTCCAATTTGAACGTCTTTGGCTTTGACTTTTACAGCAACATTATTCTCTAAAATATGGACCTCATCAGGACGCTGATCCAAAAGTTTTTTAATACTCGTTTTTGCTCTGCTAACCGCCATTCCTTGAAAGGTTTCTCCAATAGTATAAAACAGCATAACGGCAACACCTTCAGGATATTCGCCAATGGCAAACGCTCCAATCGTCGCGATGCACATTAGGAAAAACTCAGAGAAAACATCTCCTTTTACAATACTTTCGTAAGCCTCTCGCAAAACCGGAATTCCAACAGGGAGATACGCAATCGCATACCACACAATTCTAACATATCCTGTAAACCATTCTTGCGGAAAATAGTTATCAAAACCAATTCCGATAAGCAATAAAACAAACGATATTATTGATGGCAGAAATAGTTTAAAAAGCCCTCCTTCTACATTATGTTCATGATCGTGTTCTCCGTGATCGTGCCCGTCATTATCAGAATGTACAGGCTCGTCATGAGAACAGCAACAGGAAGTTTTGGCTTTATTTTTTGTACTTTTTACTTCTTTATCTTGATGTATCATTTTTGAGTTTCAAGTTGAAAGTTTCAAGTTTTAAAGTTCCTGAAACTTTGTTTTAAATAATGTCCTAAATTTAAGCAATTTGTATCGTTTTTTTGTCACAAAGACTCCGAAGACGCTAAGTTTTTTTTTCACGCAGATTAAAAAAGATTTAAACTGATTATGCAGATAATTTTAAATTAAATCTGCAAAAATTTCTCTTTCAATTGCCTCCAGCTTCAGCTGGAGGTTATTTGAATCTAGTGTGAATGGCTTCAGCCTAAAATCGCAAGTTTGGCTAAAGCCCTTTAAATTCTGCTATTAAACACCTCCAGCTAAAACTGGAGGCAATTCAAAAACTTTGCGAATCCACGTCTTGATGTCAATGAAAAAACTCAGTACCTCAGCACCTTAGAATCTTAGCATCTCAAAAAACTAGTGCGTATGCTCTCCTCCGCCCTTCATTGCTGAAAGCAGATAAAATGCGCCTTTCGTTACAATTTTAGCATTGGCCGGAATATCATTTACAAACTTAACTTCTGTAAAACCTAAATCGGTTGTTCCTGGAATTACTTCTACAGCTTTAAAATGAATTTCCTCTTCGTGAGCTTCTTCTTTTTCTCCCGCTGCGTGATCATGTTTTTCTTCTGAGTGTCCTTCTTCCTGAATGAAAACAAAATATTTATCTGCATTTCGAACTACGGCATCTTTTGGCAATGCAGGAACTGTCGCATTCACAATATTAATATTTGCCGAAACGTACATTCCTGGAATTAAACCTTTTGCATCTGCAGGATCGATTTTGGCGTGAACGGCAACGGTTTTACTTTCGTTAGAAAAAGATTTATTGATTCCGAAAATCTTTCCTTTAATCGATTTGTTGGATTGATTCGTTAATACAAAATCAATTACCTGACCAATAGAAATCGAACCTAAATCTTTCTCATAAACATTCAAATCCAAATGCATCTGACTGTTGTCAACGACTTCAAAGAGCGAAACTCCTGTATTGGCAAAAGCACCTTTCGCAATATTAATTTTCCCAACATAACCATTTATAGGCGAAACAATTGGCACAACCGATGTTGCTCCTTTTGTATTGACATGCAAAGCTTCTAACTTATTTTTTGCTGCCTGCGCACGGGCTCTTTCTGCAGCTAATTTGGCTTTTACTTCCTGAAAAGTCTTTCTCGGATTCACATTTTCATCACTCAACGTTTTCTGGCGATTGTATTCTAATTGCAGATATTCCACATTCGCCACAGCCGATTGATAATCTTCCTGCATTCCGATAACTTCCAGATTTTGAATGGTGGCCAAAACTTTTCCTTTGTTTACGAAAGTTCCTTCCAAAACAAAAATATCTTTTACCGTTCCGCCAATCAAAGTCGAAACCTCAGCAGAATTTTGCGGAGGAACTGTCGTGTAACCGTTTGCTTTGATAATTTTATTCAGATTTCGATCTTCTACAATACCTGTTTCAATTCCGACTGTTTTGTATTGAGAAGCCGTTAAAGCAACTTCTGTCGATGATTTTTCTTCTTCCTGCGATTCTTCAGCTTTCTTTTCATTGCAGCTTGTTATGGAAATAACCGCAAGGCACGCAAAGACAAAGCGCAAGGCACGCAAGGAAATTAGACTTTGCGTTCTTTGCGAAACCTTTGCGCTTTTTGCGGTTAAATAAAATATATTTTTCATTTTTAATTGTTTTTGATGGTTGGAAATTGAAGTTCGATCGCACTTTGATTGTAGCTGTGCGTTGCCTCTGCAAATTGTTTTTTAATATCAATTGCCTGATTTAAAAAACTGATATACGACCAATAACTCATATCGCCATTGGCATAACTTTTCTGGGCAGTTTCAATAATCTGATTGGCATATAGCGATCCTTCATTTTGGAAATATGCCAAATTCTTTAGCTGTTTTTCGAAATTATTTTTCAATTCTTCTCTTTGTAAATTCAGCATCAATTTGTTTTTATCTAAAGCCAATTGCGATTGCGAAATACTGATTTCAGCTGCTTTTGCTTTGGTTGTATTAACGCCTCCAAACAACGGAATCTGCAATCCAGCTGTAAATCCTTGAAACAAAGATTCTGTATTTATTGTCTGAGCAAAATAACCTAAACCGACTTTCGGAGTTCTCAAAGCTTTAAATGTTCCAGCTTCTTTTTGGTAAACTGAAATCTGCTGATTGTAAAAATCAGTCATCAAAGTCTCTGCTTTTGTGTTTTCTTGATTTTGAACAAAAGTGTATTGCAAAGCCGTATTTTGGTCAGGAACAATATTTTCATCGGTTTGAATGAAAAATTGCAATTGCTTTTGATAAATTGCCAAATCGTATTCTAATTGCGCTTTCTGCGTTTCGATTTCTTTTACTTTCGCTTTGGCACTGATAACTTCAATGTTCCCGCTTTCTCCTGTTTTAAAGCGCAGTTCAGCATTCTTTAGGAATTTCGTATAAATATCATTCAGTTCTGAATTGAGTTTCTGAATCGAAACGCCATATAAATATTGATAATACGCTAATGTCACCGCTTTTTCGATTTCATACGAAGACAATGCTTTTCGTTTTTCTGCCAATTTTGCCAATTCTTCCTGCAATTGTCGGTTGGCTTTTGTAATATTTCCTAACGGGAAAAACTGCTGCACCGAAACATTATGGTCGTAATCAACACTATTAAACTGACCTCCTTGATATTGCACTTGAAGCGGATCTGGTTGAAAAGCTGCTTTTTTAAGAACGGTTTGTTTTTCGATTTCTTTATCGGCAATTTTTAAGTCGATGTTGTTTGATTTGGCCAATTCTATTGCTTTTTCTAAGCTTATCGATTGCTGAGCGAATGTTGCTGTTCCTGCTAATAGAAATGCAACTAATCGCAATCCCAATAGCCATTTGAAGCAAAGCTTTTTCGTTTGATTTTTATATATTGAATTTTTCATTTTTATCATTTTTGTTTCACGCAGATTTTAAAAAGATTTAAGCTGATAAAGGCAGATTTTTGTTTATTATAATCAAATTAAATCTGCTTTGATCTATTTAGATCTGCGTGAAAAATCTTTTTTTGCCTCTCGCAGTAATAAATTATCTAATTATCAAATTTTCTCATTGACTAATTTTACCACGTTTTAACCTCTCCAGTAATAAATACAAAATCGGTAAAACAATTAAAGTCAATAAAGTCGCTGAGATTAATCCGCCGATTACTACGGTTGCTAATGGCTTTTGTACTTCTGCTCCGCCGCTTGTAGATAAAGCCATTGGCAGAAATCCTAATGAAGCTACGGCTGCGGTCATTAACACGGGACGTAAACGAGTTTTAGTTCCGATAATAATTCGTTGAAATGCATCTGAAATGCCTTCTGATTTTAATTGGTTGAAATACGAAATCAGTACAATTCCGTTTAAAACTGCGATTCCGAATAAAGCTATAAAACCAATTCCAGCCGAAATACTAAACGGCATTCCCCTCAGCGAAAGCGCAAAAACTCCTCCGATTGCTGATAACGGAATTGCTGTGAAAATTAATAAAGCTTGTTTAACACTTTTGAATGTGAAATACAGCAAGACTAAAATCAATCCTAAAGCAATTGGTAAAGCAACAGAAAGTCTTTTCGAGGCTTCAATCAGATTTTCGAATTGTCCGCCGTACGTTACGTAATATCCCGCAGGAAGTTTAAAACTTTTATCCAGTTTCGCCTGAATTTCTTCCACAACACTTTTAATATCTCTTCCACGGACATTTAATCCAACTGTGATTCTTCGTTTTCCGTCTTCGCGGATGACCTGCACAGGCCCCTGTTCGTATTCAACAGAAGCAACCTGAGAAAGCGGCACTTGCTGACCACTAGGAAGCGGAATAAACAAATTGCTTACATCCATAATGTCGCCACGATTGTCTTCGTCCATTCTTACTACAACATCAAATCGTTTGCTTTCGTCGTAAATCTTTCCCGCAACTTCTCCCGCAAAAGACGAACGAATGATTTGATTAATATCTGAAATATTCAACCCGTAAAGGGCGATTTTATCGTAATCGTATTTAATTGTGATTTGTGGTAAACCGGTCACTTTATCGGCTTTTAAATCTCCAATTCCTTCGATTCCTTTTATTTTGGAAATCAATTCTGTCGCTTTTGCATCTAGAATTTCCAAATCATCACCAAAAATCTTGATCGCAATATCCGATCGGCTTCCTGTCATTAATTCGTTAAAACGCATCTGGATCGGTTGCGAGATTTCGATATTAGCACCTGGAATAATTTCCATTTCTTCTTTCATGGCATTCGCCAATTCTTCCCAATTATGGTATTTGCCTTTCCATTCTTTTTTGTCTTTCAAAACAATAATCAAATCTCCGCTTTCAATCGGCATTGGGTCAGTTGGGATTTCACCGCTTCCTATTTTGGTTACGATAGTTTTAATTTCTGGGAATTTAGCTTTCAGAATCTGTTCGTATTTGGTCGTTGTTTCAACCATCTGCGTAAGCGAACTTCCAGTCATAATTGTCGCATTGATTGCCAAATCGCCTTCTTCAATTGTTGGGATAAATTCGCCTCCCATATTTTGGAAAATAATAAACGCCAAAGCGAATAATCCAACGGCAATAGAAAGAACGACTTTTTTAAACTCCAAAGCTTTTTTCAATAATGGCGTATAATGACTTTCTAACCAAGCAATCATGCGGTCGCTGAAATTTTCTTTGTGTTCTGTTTTTTTCGAAAGAAACAAAGCACTCATCATCGGAATATAAGTCAGCGAAAGAATAAATGCTCCGATAATGGCAAAACCAACTGTCATGGCCATTGGTTTGAACATTTTCCCTTCGGTTCCAATTAAAGCTAGAATTGGCAAGTAAACGATTAAGATGATAATTTCACCAAAAGCCGCACTATTTCTAATTTTTGAAGCCGAATTATAAACTTCTTCGTCCATTTCTTCTTGCGTCAATTCTTTTTTGTTTTTGAATTTCTGCAGATGATGCATCGTGGCTTCAACAATAATGACGGCTCCATCGACAATAATTCCGAAATCTATGGCACCAAGACTCATCAGATTTCCGCTTACGCCAAAGGCATTCATTAAAATCACTGCGAACAACATCGCTAACGGAATAACCGAAGCTACAATTAGTCCCGCACGAAGATTTCCTAGGAATAAAATCAAGACGAAAATCACAATTAAAGCTCCTTCTAATAAATTCTTAGCAACGGTTTTAATAGAATTCTCTACGAGTTTTCCTCTATCAATAAAAGCTTCGGCAACAACTCCTTCTGGAAGGCTTTTGTTGATTTGCTCCATTTTTTCGTGAACACGATTTACAACAGCGCTTGAGTTTTCTCCTTTCAGCATCAAAACCATTCCTGAAACGATTTCCCCTTTTCCATCTTTTGTAGATGCTCCGTAACGCAATGCAACACCTTCACGAACTTGCGCTACATTTCGAACCAAAACTGGCGAACCATTTCGGTTTTTTACCACAACATTTTCAAGGTCTTTTACGCCTTTTGCCATTCCGACACCGCGAATGAAATACGTGTATTGATCTTTTTCTATATAAGCTCCACCCGTATTTTGATTGTTTTTTTCTAAAGCGTCAAAAATTTCGGTAATCGTAACGCCCAAACTATTGAGCATATTTGGATTTACGGCGATTTCGAATTGTTTTAATTTTCCACCCCAAGTACTTACTTCTGCAACACCTTTAATTCCTTGCAATTGCGGAATAATAATCCAATCTTGGATGGTTCGAAGTTCAACTGCGCTGTATTTGTTTTCATAGCCTTTTTTGGCGTAAACATCATATTGGTAAATTTCTCCCAATCCTGTAGAAATTGGTGCCAATTCGGGAGAATTTACATAATCAGGAATATTTTCTTCGGCTTCTTTTAAGCGTTGAAATATCTGTTCGCGCGCCCAGTAAATATCTACATCGTCTTCAAAAACAACGGTTACAACCGATAATCCGAAACGGGAAATACTACGCAACTCGATAATATTAGGAACAGTTTTTACAGCTCTTTCTAGCGGATAAGTAATTAATTGTTCAACTTCCTGACTTGCCAACGTTGGCGCAGTCGTTATAATTTGAACCTGATTATTCGTAATATCAGGCAGTGCATCAAGAGGTAATTTCTTAAGCGAATAACTTCCCCAAGCAATAAGCACAAGGGTAAATAATAGTATAACGAATTTGTTTCGTATACTAAATTGTATGATTTTATCTAACATTTGAATGTATAATGACGTGAGAAATTAGACAATTAAATTGCCTGTAAATGTGTGGAAAGTCCACAACTCTCTCGCCCGTTTTCGATTTTTATCGAACAGGCTCAATCATTATGCTATCTGAGGCGGTTGCCAAATACTTCCAAAGAAATCGGAAATAAAAACAGAATTATAATTGGGTAAAGAAATTGAAATTTGAGTGTAAGCTTTAGGAAATTCGAAACTTACAGCAGAATGGTAACTTAAAACTTGTGCACCGCAGCAATTGCAAGCACAGAATGGAGAACATAAATCATTGTCTTTATCGTGCGAATGATTGTCTTCTGAAGCAAACTGAGCTGTTTTATGCATAGCGCTGTTTACTTCCATATCTGCACACGGCATATTGGAAAGTGCCAGCAGGTAAATCGACAATATGATTGTTATCCATTTCACAGCTGTAAAAGTACAATTTATTTTTAATTTTTCCATTGAACTTATATTGATAATCTTAAAAACAATGCACTTCTTAACTGTCTGAAAATTATTTCATTAGTTTTTAATTTTCTTTAAAAATTTTGTTGGAAGTAAGAAAATTTAGTTAACTTTAACAATAATTAACAATTATTTAAGTCCAAAATTTAATCCTAAAAAACACTTTTTCTATACGCCAAAAAAATAACAGAGATTTCTTTAAGCACATTAGTACAATTTATTTTTCGCAGTTTAATTAATTAATTTTAAATACTCTAATCAATGAAATGTAAGACACTAATATCAGCCTCTTTATTATTTTTCAGCATACAGATTTTCGGGCAGGTTTATACCGATAAAATTGTAGGAGAAAAAAATCAACCTTTAAAAGACAGTCTTAAAATAGAAGAATACCCATATGCTCTTCCTATCTGGGGTGAAAAGGTAGCTCAAAAGGGTTACAAGCTTCCTTATTCTGCCGGAATATCTGTCAATTATTTTTGGCAGGATTCAGAAATTGTGATCAACAATCTTCAAGTTGGCTTCAATAATGGCCCAAAATATAATCTGGATGAAATTGTACGATTTGATAAATCACATGTAGAAGCAGGTGCATTAACAATTCGACCTGACATTTGGCTTCTTCCTTTCTTAAATATTTACGGAATCTTTGGAAAAGCAAATACCGCTACCAAAATCAATGCTGGAATCTGGATTCCTGATGCCGACAATAATTGGTCGGAAGTTGCAAAATTCAATACTCAAGCCAATTTTGACGCTACTACTTTTGGTATTGGTATGACACCTACAATTGGTATTGGCGGAGGCTGGTTGGCACTTGACATGAATATGGCATGGACTGATATTAGCTCACTTGACAAACCTGCTTTTTCTTATGTCTTTGGACCAAGATTAGGTAAGACTTTTAAACTTCAGAAAGAAAGAACAATTACAGGATGGGTCGGTGCCTTTAGAGTTCATATTAATGGTGACACAAATGGAAATTTACCCCTTTCTGATTTTATCAATTTAGATGATGCACAAGCTAAAGTTGATAGCGGTTTAGCAAAAGTAGCCGAAAACCAAACCAAAGTAGATAATTGGTGGGATGGCTTAACTCCTGCCGAGCAAAAAAAACCTTCGAATGTTGCGAAACATAATACGGCCAACAGAGCTTTAGAAAGTGCTGGAACTATTTTAGGCACTCTGGATGATGCCTTAGCGAGAGGTGCAGATTCGTCTGTACAATACTCGCTTCAAAAGAGACCTAAAGACATGTGGAACTTTATTATTGGTTCTCAATACCAATTTAACAAACATTTTATGTTTCGTGCAGAATGCGGTTTCTTAGGAAGTCGTACTCAGGTTCTAGGAAGTTTTCAATACCGTTTTGGACTTTAATTCATACTTTCCATGAAAAAAGGTTTTCTAATCTTTGTCACTTTTTTTTGTATTACTTCGGCGCAATCACAAGTCTTGATTTCCTTGATTTTTGGAGACAAACTCAATTCGGAATTTCTGGAATTTGGTTTGGAAGGTGGCGTGAATTTTTCTACCATTTCAAATATGGGATCTTCTGCTACAAATCCGGGTTTCAATCTTGGTTTTTATTTTGATTTAAAGTCAAGAAAAAACCCTGCTTGGATGATCAATACGGGAGTGATTGTTAAATCGCCTATGGGAGCGCAAGATATTCCAGTTTATTCCTTAAACGATCAAAATCTGGACAATACTTTTGCAGGCGGAAGCGTAAATCGTGAAATTCGTTATTTTAATGTTCCGATATTGATTAAGTATAAATTCAAAAATAATATCTACGTTAAAGCTGGGCCTCAATTTGGTTTGCTTGCTAAAGCTTTTGACGAATTTAAGAATGAAATAAATAATGACGATGTTATTTATAAGAAAAACATCCGAGATCAGATTCATGTTATTGATGCTGGACTTGCATTTGGAACCGGATATCATTTGAATGTTGGAAATGGTTTAAATTTCACCGTTCAATATTATTACGGATTAGTTACTGTAATGAAGGGCGATGGCCCAAATAACCAATTCAATAGATCTTGGTACATTACTGCGGGAATTCCAATTGGCAAAGGAAAAGCAGCAAAACGAAGAGCCGAACAAGAAGCTGAATTCAATAAAGTAATTCTTCCTGAAGATGAAAAGAATTAAAGATTTTAGATTGAAGATTAACGATTTTTGATTTCAGATGTAAGAGAAATCAAAAATCGTTAATCTTCAATCTAAAATCAAAAATCGTTAATCAAAAATCAACAATATTAATTTCCTTTATAAATTGAAGAATTTCATCAGTACTTAAAACAAAATCGGGAGTGGTATGCAAAATAGCGTTATTAGGCATAAAAGGCATATCAGCAGAAAGCGGACTTTGTACTACACTTATTCCGCCAGCTGCCTGAATCGCTCTTAATCCGATTGTTCCATCTGAATTGGAACCCGAAAGCAAAATTCCGATCAAATGATTGCCATAGATTTCTGCAGCAGACTCAAAAGAGACGTCTATACTTGGTCTGCTGTAGTTTATCTTTTCTGAAGTATCTAAAGACAGTGTTTCATTTTTTTCGAATAATAAATGATAATTTGAAGGCGCAACATAGATAAATCCTGCTTCAATTTTTACTTTATCCTCTACTTCTTTTACTCTTAATTTTGATTTTAAAGCTATTAAATCTTCTAAAGTTTGTTCGTCTGTACTTTTTCTGTGAACGACAATTACAATAGCAAAAGAAATTGGTTTTTCTAAAAATGGCAAAATTTGCAATAATGCCTGCAAACTTCCTGCTGAACCGCCAATTATAACTACTTTACAATCTTTTATTCTTTTATTTTCCTCCATATTTTCTCTTTAGCAAATTGCTTGTATTTGGTTTGAGATATAGAATATTTAATAGTTTCTTTTGTTCCAAGAGCTAAAAACCCTAAAACAGATAAGCTATCATCAAATAAGTTAACGACTCTTTTTTGCAGATTATTATCAAAATAAATCAAAACATTACGGCACAAAATGAGGTCAAACTCGTTGAATGAAGTGTCTGAAACCAAATTGTGCTGTGAGAAAACCATTTTTTCCGAAAGATTATCACTGAACTTCGCAAAGCCGTAATTCGCAATATAATAATCTGAAAAGTCCTCTTGTCCGCCTGCATCACGGTAATTATCTGCATAATCTTTTATCATTCTTAAAGGAAAAATACCGCTTTTGGCAGTTTCCAAAACCGATGCATTTATGTCTGTTGCATACAATATCGATTTGTGCAACAATCCTTCTTCTTTCAACATGATGGCCATAGAATACACTTCTTCTCCCGTAGAACAGCCTGCGTGCCAAATACGGATAAAAGGTTTGGTTCCTAATAAAGGAAGGACTTCTTTTCTTAATGTTAGATAAAATGATGGATCGCGAAACATCTCGGTTACATTAACCGTAATTTCATCAATCATTCTTTTACAATATTCAGGATCGGTACGGACTTTAGATAAAAATTCATGAAAATGCTTAAATCCATCTAAATAGAAAACCCGGCTTACTCGTCGTTTAAGTGAAGCTCTGGAATAACTTCCAAAATCAAAACCATAATATTCGTAAACATCATTTATAAGAGTTTCTAATTCAATATCTTCAATCATAATTCACCTAAATTTCTTCCAAAATCTGAAGTAATTTATCTACATCTACTGGTTTTGAGATGTAGGCATCTGCTCCAGCTTCTATACATTTTTCTCTATCTCCAGCCATGGCCTGCGCCGTTACGGCTACTACCAACGTAGATTCTTGCGAAGGAATTTCTTTTATAAGCGGAATCGCCTCATAACCATCCATTTCTGGCATCATCATATCTATTAAAACTACATCTACCGATGAATCTTCTTTTAATATTTTTAGCGCTTCTTCGGCACTTAAACAAGATATACAATCATAAGATTTTGCTTTTAAAGTATTTACTAAAGCAAAAATATTCCTAGAATCATCATCTACAATCAACACACGTTTTTTTCCCATTTACAGCATTTTAAAGATTAGATTTTATCATAAAGCCACACTCTCAATAACGATAACAACTGATCGACATCAACAGGTTTTGTGATATAATCTGAGGCTCCCGCCTTAATACATTTTTCTCGGTCACCCGTCATGGCTTTTGCCGTCACGGCTATTACGGCTAAGTTAAGAAATTTAGGATTACTTCTTATTTTCTCGGCTGTTTCATAACCATCCATATTTGGCATCATCATATCCAACAATACCATATCTGTATCTGGATTTTCATCTAGAATTTTAATAGCCTCTTTTCCATCAAAAGCTGTAATTACATTCATCTTAAATGCCTCTAAAGCTTTTGATAGAGAATATATATTTCGTACATCATCATCTACAATTAATACTTTTTTCTCAAACAAAATATTATTTAGCGCATTCAGCTTTTTGTGGTTTTCCTTTGCGGTTCCTTCTTTTTTTTCTTCAACCAAATGAAGGAAAAGCGAAACCTCATCGAGCATTCTTTGGTATGAATGTGCCGTTTTTACAATAATAGAATCGGCATATTTTCTAATTTTCAATTCTTCTTTTATAGACAAACTTTTTCCTGTAAAGACAATAACAGGCAGGTTTTCTAATCCTGGACTTTTCTTAACGCCATCGAGAATTTCGTACGCTTGTTTGTCTGGAACTCCCATATCAAGAATTACGCAGTCTACCTCTTCTTTGCCCAAAGCCGATAAACCTGCTGAAACTTCACTCTTAATTTCCGAATTGATATCATAGCTTTCTAAGAAATAAGCCAACGCCTTTGCGTGTTTCGGATTGTCTTCAATAATTAAAACCTTCTGCGATTCTTTGTTGATGATATGTTCGATACGCGTAAAAATTTCTGGTATTTTGTCAAAAGCAACTGGTTTATCTAAGAAATCTACAGCTCCTTTCAGCAAACTTTCTTGTTTCAATTTGTGCGATGACATAATATGAACCGAAATATGCTTGGTTTGCGAATTATTCTTCAATTCTTCCAAAACTTGCCAACCGCTTTTAATTGGCAATTCGATATCCAATAAAATTCCGATTGGTTTGTAGATTAAGGCAAAATTTAATGCATAATCTCCTCTTACAGCAACAACTCCTTTGTAGCCTTTTTTTTGTGTAAAGGCCAATAAAGACTTAGCAAAACTAATATCATCTTCTACAATCAGGATTACTTTATCGCCTTCTACAATTGAATCTCTGTCGTCTTCAATTTCTGCTGGCACAACCTCGCTAATGTATCTTGGTTTATTGTCTGTTTCTTCGATTTCTTCAAAAACTTCTTCTTCCTCTTTTTTACTAACCGTAACTTTATTTAAGGCCATTCCTAAAACTGGAAGACATAGTGTAAATGAGCTTCCTTCGTTTACTTTACTATGAAGTACAATTTCTCCTCGAAGCAATTTTGCCAATTCACGGCTAATTGATAATCCTAAACCAGTTCCTCCGTATTTGCGTTTTGTTGAACCGTCTGCTTGTTGGAAAGCTTCAAAAATTAATGGCTGTTTTTCTAATGGAATTCCGATTCCGGTATCTTTTACAATGAAACAAATTAATTTATCGTTGTCATCGCTAACTTTAATTTCAAGGCTAACTGTTCCTTTTTCAGTAAATTTAATCGCATTCGAAATCAGATTTTTTAAGATTTGCTCCAAACGCATTTTATCTGTTTTAATAACGATTGGGGCTTCTGTGGCAATGATTTCAAAATTGATGTTTTTCTCTTTGGCAACAATATGAAATAAATTATACAAATTGTCTGTAATTTCTTTTGTCGAAACATCTAAGAATTCCAGATCCATTTTACCCGCCTCTATTTTAGATAAATCCAGAATTTCATCAATTAATCCTAACAAACTATTTCCTGAACTCTGAATTACTTTTGCAAATTCAATTTCTTCATTGTTCATTGTTTCATTATTATTTTCAGAAAGCAAACGGCTCAATAGCAAAATCGAGTTCAAAGGCGTTCTCAGCTCATGCGACATATTAGCCAAAAATTCAGATTTGTAACGAGTTGTCAATTCTAAAGCCTCTGATTTTTTCTGTATTTCTGTATTTTTTTCTTCTAATAAAACGCTTCTTTCTGATAATTCTTCATTGGTTTGCTCCAATTCTTCCTGCTGCACGCGAAGTTCTTCTTCCGAAGCTTGGAGTTTTTCGGTTTGCGCTTCCAATTCTGCGTTGATAGCTTCCAATTCACTATGCTGAATCTGCAATTCTTCTGATTGTGATTTTGTTTCTTCCAGAAGTTCTAAAACTCGTTTACGATTCTGAGCTGCTTTTAAGGCAATTCCTATA
Source organism: Flavobacterium sp. B167r (assembly GCF_056824315.1). Lineage (NCBI taxonomy): Bacteria > Pseudomonadati > Bacteroidota > Flavobacteriia > Flavobacteriales > Flavobacteriaceae > Flavobacterium > Flavobacterium sp. B167r. Next base: position 3,283,513 of record NZ_CP124859.1, on the reverse strand, counting down.
TTATTAGCAACCATATTTAAAAACTCCAACTGCAATACTGAGAAACCATAAACACTTGCCAATTCTACTGCTCCTTCAACTTTAAAATCCATTAATGGAAGTGCCACAATATGAGTTGGCTTAATTTCGCCCAATGCATAATTGATCTGAATATTATCTGGCGAAGGCGCTTTCAATTCGAGCATTTTTCCAGAAACAATTGCTTGTCCGATCAGCCCGTCTCCTTTTTTGATTCGTTCTCTATTTTTACTTGGAATATAGCTGTATCCTCCAGAAATGGCAATTTCTTCTCCTTCTACCACATATAAAACCCCTGCACTGCTGTTTGTATATTGGCATAAAAACTCAATAACATCTTTAGATAATTTTTGAATTGTTTTTTCACCCAGCATTTTATCATTCAAAACTGCAATACCCGACTGAAGCCATTCTTTCTGCGATAATAATTCAAAAGAACTTTTTAAGGAATCCTTCATTTCATGAATCGAAGATCCAAGCGCGCCCAAAGTATCTGCTTTTTTATCGTCGATTTGAACATCGTAATTTCCTTTAGAAATTTGTGTTGCTATACCGCCAATTACTTGCAATCTTTCAGCCGTTTCTTTATCTTTTATTATTAATTCCTGTTGCAATAAAGTTCTCTCGTTGTAATCTTTTAGAATTCTAATTAGAAAAACAATAGAAATAAGAAAGGCAATAAAGAAAGCAACAACAATTAAAGCCAAACTATAATTACCATAACGCTCTGAGTTTGCATTTCGTTCTTCTAAAAGTTTTTGTTCTGTACTTTCAACTTTTTTGATGATCGCTCTCATTTCGTTCATCATATTTCTACCCTCATTCAAATCGAAAATCAGAGTTTCTTTTCTTAAGCGTTTTTTTACAATTTGATTGTTCAGATATTTAAAGAAACCAGAACGTTTATCCCTTAATTCTTTTAGTAATTCTGTTTGCGAAGGATTATCAGATGTTAACTCATCCAATTTTTCGAAATAAGTATTTGATCTTTTTTCAGAATCATTAAAACGATCTACAAACTGCTCGTCGCCAGTAAGAAGATAGCCTCTCATACTCGTTTGAGCCTCGGTTATAATTGATGAACCTTCATTTAGGTTATAAATTACATCCTGAGTATGGTTGACCCAAAAGTTACTGTTTAAAAGACTTTTAATACTTATAAAAGAAGCAACAGAACTAATTGTAAGGACAAACAGTGAAACTAGTGAACTAATTAATAGATTTCTTTTAAAATTACCATTCATAAATTTCTAGATTATTTTAATTCGTATTTTAAAGGAAGTACAATAATAAAACTTGCCCCCTCGCCTTGTTTACTTTTGGCTGTTATTAATCCGTTATGTTTTTCTATGATTTTTTTTGCAATTGCCAATCCAATCCCCGTTCCTTCATACGTCTGGCGGTCGTTTAAACTTTGGAAAATAATGAAAATGCGATCCAGATAAATTTCGTCAAAACCAATTCCATTATCTTTTACCACAATCCTGCAAAATTTGCCTTCTGGAGAAGTCGGACTGTCAACATCTTTTTCTAAAATGATTTCAGAAGTGATTTCGATTACTGGTTTATCAGTATTTCCAGAGAATTTCAGAGCATTTCCAATTAGATTTTGAAAAACCTGACGCATCTGACTCGGAATGCTATCAACTGTTGGAAGTTCGTTTGTTCTAATTTCAGCATTTTTGCGTTCGATCAAATAATCAAAATCGCCCAATACTTCCTGTAAGACAACATTTAAATCGGTTTTTTCAGGTTTAACCTGAGCCGAAAGCCTAGAATAAGCCAAAAGGTCAGTAATTAAAGTCTGCATTCTTTCTGCCGATTTTATCGTTCGATCAACATAATCAATCGCTTTATCGTCTGCTTTTAAGTAAAGGTCTTTTATAATTTTTATAAATATTTGAATTTTTCTAATCGGCTCATTTAAATCGTGTGATACAACCCAGGAAAACTGCTGTAATTCATGATTCCGGAGTTCTAACTCTTCATTTTTCTGAACCAGTTCTTTTGTTCTTTCCGCAATTTTAATTTCTAAATTGTCCTGCGCTTCTTTTCTAATTTTTATTTCTTTAGAAAGCAGGTCTTTTATTGCTTTAAGTTCGTTTTGCTGTTCGTAGATTTTAATGAAAGTTTTTACTTTAAGTATCAGCAAATCACTATCTACGGGTTTGGTAATGTATTCAACAGCACCTGTTTCGTAACCTTTAAAGATGTATTTTTTCTCGGTATTAAGTGCAGAAAGGAAAATTACAGGAATATCTTTTGTCCGTTTATTTCCAGAAAGGATTTTTACTACTTCAAAGCCATCAAGTCCAGGCATTTGAACGTCCATGATTATCAAGCAATAATCTGTTTTTAAAATCTTCTTTAAAGCTTCTTCTCCAGATTCGGCACTATCAACATCGATATTATGCAGCTCTAATGTTTTCTTCAGAGCAATAATATTTGCTCTTATATCGTCTACAATTAATACCATCTCGGGAAGCTAAATCGGTTGTATATCAAAATAATTACTTTAAAATAAAACATAAAAAATTTCCTATTTTTTTAATTAATTGCAAATGAGCTGTTAAAAATAGGCGTGGAAATTCTCAAATGTATAAAAAAATTAACGGGGAGGTTTTTTATTTAAACCATAAATAATTACAAAATTCCCATCTTTTACCCTCAAATTAAAGGTATGATATGATTGCTAGGTTATTAGAAATTTCTATTATTTTAACATTTTTGCTAAATAGATGTATTTTCATACACAATTCGGTTTTTGTTTTGATTGAGGCAAACAAAATTTCTTTTAAGCCAACTAAAACTTTAGGTATCAGCTAATTTTAAATAGCGTACAAAAGTTAAAATAGGAAATCATGAAAAAGAAACAAACATTCCCTGAACAAAAACAAAATCTTCCCGGAAATGAACATATGATGACTCCCGAACCAGAAATCATAAGAGAGAATTATGTAGGGAGCGGTAAATTATTAGGAAAAACAGCTTTTATTACTGGAGGTGACAGCGGTATTGGCCGAAGTGTTGCCGTGCATTTTGCTAGAGAAGGCGCAAATGTTGCAATCGTATACTTGAAAGAAGATAAAGATGCTCTAGAAACAAAAACTATGGTTGAAAAAGAAGGTCAGCAATGTCTCTTAATCAGTGGTGATTTGAAGGACGAGAAGTTTTGCCGTGCCGCAATAAAAAAATGTCATACGACTTTTAAAAACATAAATATTTTGGTGAATAATGCTGCTATACAATTTCCGCAAAACGAATTGGAAAAAATAACGGCTACACAGCTTCATAAAACTTTTGAAACCAATATTTATCCGTTTTTTTATGTTACGAAAGCCGCGCTTCAATTCTTAAAAGAAGGCGATGTTATCATCAATACGACTTCTGTAACTGCCTTTCGCGGAAGCGAACATTTGGCCGATTATGCGAGTACAAAAGGTGCAATAGTAAGTTTTACACGTTCGCTTTCGAGCATGTTGGCTAAAAAGAAAATTCGGGTAAACGGCGTTGCTCCTGGTCCTATTTGGACTCCTTTAATTGTTGCAAGTTTTGATAAACTATCTGAATTCGGGAAAGATAATCCAATGGAAAGAGCGGGACAACCCTCGGAAGTCGCACCTGCTTATGTTTTCCTAGCTTCTGAAGACAGCAGTTATATTACAGGACAATTTATTCACATTAATGGCGGGGAGTTGGTGGGTTAGTCTTTTAAGATGCTAAGGTTCTGAGATACTAAGATGCTAAGTTTTTTTTACTCTAAGTATATTTTAAACTCCCTCGTCCCTTTGATAGTTCCTAACAAAACCCTTTGAACCTCTGCCCCTCTGTTCCTTTAAACCTTAAAAAACAAACAATGAATTTTATAGACATCATCGGACTTTTTGCAGGAACTTGTATTACGATCTCTACAATTCCTCAAATATTGAAGGTTTGGAAAACCAAGAAAGTAAAAGAAATTTCGCTTCGAATGTTCAGCATTTTAACCTTCGGAATCGCGATGTGGATTGTTTATGGAATTCTAAAAAAAGATCTTCCAATTATTCTAACCAACAGTATTTCTTTAGTTTTAAATCTAATCATGGTTTATTTCATCATTTATTATGAAAAAGAATAAGGTTCTAAAAAGAAAAAACAGCTCGATCAAAGCTGTTTTTTGAAGGTGAAGAATATGGGATGCTTATTAGCTAGCTAATTTTTGGTCGTATGGTTTTAATTCCAAATGGTATTTTCGAGGCTGTAAGTTTCGTTTTAAAAACTGTACTGGCGCTGCAATTCCGGTTAACTTCATATGAGATAGTTTCTTAATCTCGCTTAATTGTTTTACTGCAAAGTTTAGAATAGGCTCAAACGAAGTAAAATAATTATAAGTATGCTGCGCTATTTCAAGTTCTAAAACTTCACGAAGAATGCTTTTCATTAACACATAACGAATTGCTCCTTGATTTGGAATTCTTTTTAGTTCTTGAAATTTTTCTCCAATTTGATGATTTTCATCTCCTATGTAAATGTAATTTCCAGAATTGCTTGTAAATATTTTTTTTACTTGAGAAACAAAATCACTTTCTTTATTTTCGATTGTTGTTGGCATTCCGATTATTGAAAATTGAATCTGCTGATGGCTTTGAAAATGCAATACACTATTAATCGTAGAAGAATTACTCATAATGCCTGATTGCTGTTTTTTAAGACAATGAGTTGCTCCATCGGCACCAAAACTATGCAAAACATTTCCTTTTTCGCAATAAGCAAAAAACACAGGCGAAAACGGATTGGATTCAATACTTAAACTAATTTCTTGATTGAAAGTCAAATCAAAATTTAAGTATGTCATTTCTTTTTCAAAACGAACTCCAGAAATACTTCCGTTTGCCCATTTTGATTTAATTCTCAATTGGTACTCATTGGCTGTGACCAATAAGTCTCCGCCAAAGCTCTCTTTCAAATTATTAAAAACAGCATCAAAGCTTCCAGTATTTATGTAAAGTTTTTTCATCGTTTGTTTTGGTTTATCGAATTTGTTAGAATTATTTAAGTAAAAATAACCTTGGTTGCTAACTCAATTTCTATAACCCAAATTTCGTTTATATTGTCAGTCAAAACTTTATACAATTTTGGTGAGATATTTCATAATTTTTATTTTTAAGGCTCTAAGGTTCTGAGTCACTAAGGTTCTGAGGGTTGTAGTTATTTCCAACTTAGTATCTTAGCATCTCAGAACCTTAGAACCTTAGAACCTCCAAAAAAAAGCAGCTGCTTCAAATAAATTTGAAACAACTGCTCATCAGCAAAATAAAAATACCAATCTATTTTTATTCTTTTATGTTAGTTCGTTTATGTCTGCATTTTTGGAATAATTGTCTTTCGGAATATCTTTAAAAAATTCGGCTTCTTCCAAATCTGCCGTTGGACCATATCCTAACAAGTGAGTTCCTTTTCCGCCGTCTTTAGTTTCTATTATGTATAAAATCGACATATCATCAGGATCACTCATGCCTTCGTAACGATGATGCGCCACAATAAATATATCCTCTGGTTTGTATGCCATTTTACTTTCTGAATCTATTAGACGGTCGTTTTCGAATAAATAATTTACTGTGTATCCTTCGTCTTGATATCTCTTTATATTATCGGTTTCGTGTTTTGAATCTTCCCTTTTCATTGCTTTTTATTTTAAACTGTTATTCAAATTTCCGCATAGAAAAGAGATAAAATTAACTCTAACGATTTTAATCTTGCCTCATTCAAAAATCGCATTTCTGAGAATATTTATTTTTATTAATTTTAATAAAGCTTAATTCAACAACAAGAATTACTACCTTTAATAGGTATTGAAAGTAGCTTATTAGCAAGACACAAAATAAGATTTTAATGAATAACAATATTTATGATTTTTTGGCAAATGGAGGAGAAATGGGTGCGCTTACCCGTGCCAAAGACTGGAGTAAAACAGCAATTGGATCTGTAGAATCATGGCCTCAAAGTCTTCGTACCACTTTAGGAATTCTTCTTAACTCAAAATTCCCAATGTTTTTATTTTGGGGACCAGATCATATTTGTTTTTATAATGATGCATATCGTCCAAGTTTAGGCAATGATGGCAAACATCCTTCTATTCTAGGCCAAAAAGGCGCCGATTACTGGCCTGAAATCTGGGATTTTATTAAACCTTTAATCGATCAAGTGCTTCAAAAAGGGGAAGCCACTTGGCATGAAGACCAATTATTGCCGATTTACAGAAATGGAAAAATGGAAGATGTTTATTGGACATTCAGCTACAGTCCAGTAAATGATGAAAACGGAAAAACAAATGGCGTATTAGTAATTTGCAATGAAACTACCAATCAGGTAATTACACGCCGAAAATTGGAAGAAAGCGAAAGACGTTTTAGAAATACGGTTAAACAATTACCGCTCGGAATTTGTGTTTTAAAAGGAGCCAATCTAATCGTCGAAATGGCTAATACGACTTATCTTCATATCATTGATAAAGAAGAAAGTGCTATTTTAAACAAATCAATTTTCGATTCTATTCCTGAAACCAAAGAAACTGCATATCCTATTCTAAAAAATGTATTAGAAACTGGTTCGCCTTATTATGCTGACGAGTTTGCGGTGACTTTAAATCGTTATAACAAACAAGAATTGGCTTATTTTAATCTCGTTTTTTATCCTTTGAATGAAGAAAACGACATTACTGGAGTTATCGTTGTTGCGTATGAAGTCACTCATGAAGTTAAAGCCAGATATTTATTGACGGAAAGAGAGAAAGCCTTTCGAAGTATTATTATGGATTCTCCAATTGCAATGGCCATTTTTAGAGGAAAAGATTATGTCATCGAAATGGCTAATAAAACCATGACTCATGACATTTGGCAAAAGGAAGAAAAAGATTGTATTGGCATTCCTTTAATGAACGTTTTTCCAGAATTAAAAAACCAAAAATACCCAGAATTGCTACACGAAGTTCTCGTTAATGGAAAAACAATTCGCGAAAATGAAGCAGTCGCTTATGTGGATATTAAAGGAAAATTAAAAAAATTCTATCTTGACTACGAATACACAACGCTCTATGAAAAAGACGGAAAATCTTCGGGAATCATGTGTACAGTCTATGATGTTACTTCTAAAGTTAAAGCTAGAAAAAAATTAGAAACTGCCGAAGCAAGAGCGCGTTTAGCTACTGAAATCGCCGAAATTGCAATGTGGGACTTAAATCTTACAACCAAAAAGCTAATCTACAGCGATACACTTCTTGACATTTTCGGTTTTGAAAAAAATAAAAAAATTGTTCATCAGGATATTCGCAGCCGTATACTTCCAGAAGATGATCATATTGTGACAGAGGCTTTCGCGAAAGCATTAAAAACAGGAATTTACAAATATGAAGCTCGAATTTTAAAATTAGATAATTCGATTGCATGGATTAAAGTTCACGGCAAAATCTTTTTTGATGAAAATAATGAACCTTCAAAAATGTTGGGTACTGTAATGGACTTCACAATCGAAAAAGAAATTCAGCATGTTTTAATGAAGAGCGAAAAAAAATTCAGACTCCTCGCCGATTCTATGCCTCAGCTTATCTGGACAAGCGACACTTTAGGAAATATGAATTATTTTAATGAAACGTTTTACAATTATTCTGGATTGTCTAGAGAAGAAATTGAAAAAAACGGCTGGTTGCAAATTGTGCATCCAGACGATCGCGAGGAAAACGTAAAACTATGGATGGAATCTGTAAAATCAGGACATGATTTTCTTTTTATTCACCGTTTTAAACGTTATGACGGCGAATATAGATGGCAGCTCAGCCGGGCGATTGCGCAATTTGACGAATCTGGAAAGGTTCAAATGTGGGTCGGAACTAGCACCGATATCGAAGAACAAAAGAATTTTACGAATCAGCTGGAAGATCAAATTATAGAACGTACAACACAACTGGAACTCAAAAACAGAGATTTGGTTAATATGAATATTGAATTGCAGTCGTTTGCTTATATTTCAAGTCATGATTTGCAGGAACCTCTTCGAAAAATCCAGACTTTTGCCAGCAGATTAGCCGATTTGGACGAGCAGAATATTTCGGCGAATGCCAAATCTTATTTAACCAGAATTGAGTTTTCGGCTAAGAAAATGCAGAATCTAATTCAGGATTTATTAACCTATTCCCGCGCCAACTCTGCTGATCGTGTTTTTACGATGGTTAAAATTGACGAAATTGCAGAAGAAGTCATAAGTGATTTTTCAGATCGAATTGAAGAAAAAAATGCTGTTGTAGAATATCACGATTTAGGAGAAGCTACACTTATTCAGTTTCAGTTTAGGCAAATGCTGCATAATCTGGTTGAAAACGCTTTAAAGTTTTCTCATCCCGGCATTCCTCCGAAAGTAAAAATTTCGGTTACAAAAGTTGACGGAAAATCGCTTCCAAATGCTGAATTTAAAGACAAAATCTACCATCACCTGCAAGTTTCAGATAACGGAATTGGCTTTGAACTTATTTATAAAGAAAAAATCTTTGAAGTTTTTCAGCGTTTAAATACAGAAAGCGAATACAAAGGAACCGGAATTGGCCTTGCGATTGTCAAAAAAATTGTCGAAAATCATAAAGGTTTCATCACGGTCACGAGCGAAAAAGGCAAAGGTTCTGTTTTTAATATTTACATTCCAGATTTGTCTGAACTCAATATTTAAACACAAAATTGGATTGGTTGGGAATGAATTTTTTCCAATCAATCTGCATCGTGTGTTCTATTGATTTTATAATATCGTTCATTAAAACTGGCTTTGTAATAAAGCAATTAGCTCCGAGCTTGCGGCATTTTTCAATAATGCTCGGTTCGCTTGAGGTTGAGTAGATTACAACTGGAATATCTTTTTTATAACCTGAATTTCGAAGTTCTTCTAAAACATCGAATCCGTTTTTTCCAGGCATATTTAAATCTAAGAAAACTACATAAGGTGTAACAGGCGGATCGAAAATTGCATTTAAGAAATGTTCTCCTCCAGAGTAAGTTTGAAGTTTAATGTTCTGAGGTATAGCTTCTACTGCATCTGTAAAAATACATAAATCATCTTCATCATCATCGGTATAGATTATTGTAAAATCTGTCATTTGTATTTTTAGGCTTAGAATTATAATCTTTCAAAGATAATGTAATTTTATGTAACAAACAGATTCTGAACCAATTTCCTACAAAAACAAACGAATTGAAATCTCATAATTTATAAGGTTAATTATATAATCTATAAAAGAGCAAAAAGAACCAACTTTACTATTAGCTATTTCAAAACAAAGTAAAAACTTATTTGTCAAGCTATTAATTATAAAATCTAACTTAAAATATAATGTTATGGGAGATCATAAAGACCTTACAGATGAATTTGCAGTAGATAAAATAAAAGATCTTGCTGCACATATTAAAACATGCATGTTTTGTACGTATAACGAATACAGAATTCAATCTCGACCAATGTCTGTTCAGAAAATTGATGATTTAGGACAGCTTTGGTTTTTATCTGACCGAAACAGTAGTCAGAATGCTGAAATTACTTTGAATCCGATGGTTGAAATTTTCTTTTCTGAACTTCACGATAAGTTTTTAACGCTTCACGGGACAGCAAGTATTTCGTATGATCGAGAAACTATTGAAGAGTTATGGAATCCTTTAGTAAAAATTTGGATGCCAGGCGGCGTAGACGATCCGAATTTGAGCGTTATCAAATTTATTCCGGAAGATGGTTATTATTGGAACAACAAAAACGGAAAAATGGTTGCCATTGCTAAAATGACAGCGGCTCTGATAACAGGAAAAACAATGGATGACGGAATTGAAGGAAGCTTGAAATTATAGTTTCTTAACCGACTTATTTTAACCGCAAAGAATTTTTAACCGCAAAGACGCAAAGGTTGCGCAAAGTTCGCTAAGATTTATCTTCTTGCTTTGCGTTAAATTTTTGACCTTTGCGGTTATTTTTTTGCTGTTGGGTAATTTTATTTAACGCAGATCTAACAGATTTAGGCAGATTCAAATAGATTTTTTTTAATCTTTTTAATCTGTGGCAAAACCAAAAAACTTAGCGAACTTTGCGCAACCTTTGCGTCTTTGCGGTTAAGAAAACTTTAAACAACCATTCTTTTCAATTCTAAAGCATTCAAAATACCTGCTTCGCTTGCAGTGTTATTGAAATAGACAAATCCTTTTTTGGAATGAATCTGGCGGTTTATATGCTTCAATTCTTTTGTGGAATAACGGGAATGAAATAATTTCGGAATTCCATGAAAACGCATGTAAAGTATTGGAAAATCTTTGAAAATAGTCTGAGGAAGATTGGGATGACTCACACTGCAAAATGTAATGTTGTTTTCTTTAAATGCATTCCAAACCTCATCGTTCCACCAGCTTTCGTGCCGAAATTCGACTACATTTTTAAAATCGTAATTCAGAATTCCTATTATCGTTTCTAATTTTTCTTTGCTAAAATCATAACTAGGCGGAAATTGAAATAGAATAGCAGCAAGTTTATCTTTCATTCCTTCTTTACAAACGTTGTAAAATTCATCTAAACGGCTTTCGCAATCTATCAATTTTTTGATATGTGTAATTTCTTTCGGCACTTTAACCGAAAACACAAAATATTCTGGCGTTTTATTGTACCAGTTCTGAAAAATACGAATGGTTGGGAATTTATAAAAACTGCCATTAAACTCATAAGTGTCAAAATGTTGGCAATAAAAATCAAACCATTTTTTGGAAGGTAAATTTTGCGGATAAAAAACAGTCTTCCAAAAACTGTTATAAAAACTGGAACATCCTATTGTTACGTGGCTTTTCATATATATAATTTTTGGCAGTTAGTGCAGAAAAAACTTCTGCGTTTTCGTTCTCCAGTCTGTTTCTTCTGAAATGGAAGATTGCATCTTAAGCAAACACTTTTTGTATAGGCTTCCCAATGCTGTTTGAGTTCAAACTTCTTCTTCCAATATAAAAATTCGAAGCTGTAAGTCGAACATTCAGCAATGATCTGATTTTTTTCATGAGTCGGAATTTTTTCTATAATCGATTCTGGATGAACGTAACAGCGATATAAAACTTCATTTTTTATAATGTTTCCAACTCCAGAAAAAATATCTTGATCCAAAATCACATCACAAATCATCTTTTCGGGCATTTTTTCCATACTAATCTGTGCCTTTCTCGGATCCCAATTTTCATTCATAACATCAACGCTCCAATCGTAATGAGAATTAATGTCTCCTTCCAGAATTTTAACCGAACAAGTATAGAAATTAAGTTCTCCTTTTTCAAAAACTAAACTAAGTCTTGGTTGAGATTCTTTACGTTCATTTATTCGATAAGTTCCAAACATCAGCAAGTGAATTTTTACTGTAAATGAATCAAAACAGATTAAAAAATGTTTCCCCCAGGTTTTAAAAGCAAGAATGGTTTTGTCTTTGAAACGAGAAATATCAATATGGGCGCTTCCAGATACAGAAATTATTTTCTGTCCAGTAAATTGCTGCACTTCTTCTCTTAAAATCAATATTGACGGACCTTCGGGCATATATTCTATTTTTATAAAACTAAAAGTGCAGTCCGAAAACTGCACTTTTATTGATTTCTTAATACCTTATTCAATTTCTGCAGCCTCAAGATTTACTGCATTTACAGCAACTTCTGTAAGCGTTTTATCAGCTCCTTTTTCTTCATCAAGCGTTTGTTCCAATAAAGTTGCAGCTTCTGGCAGGCCAAGAGTTTCTGCAAATTGTCTTAAAGTACCGTAAGTGGCAATTTCGTAATGCTCAATTTTCTGGCTTGCAGCAATAATTCCTGCATCACGCACTACTCCAAACTCGGTTTCTTCCAACATCCCTTTGGCTTCTTCAATCAGACCTTCCATGGCATCGCATTTTTTGGCTGTTGCTTTTTTACCAACAATCTTAAATACTTCTTCTAAACGGGCAATTTGTTCTTCAGTTTCTGTCAAATGGTTGTCAATTGCGTCCTTTAATTCAACAGATGAAGCATTTTTAGACATTACAGGCAAGGCTTTTGTCAAAGCTTTTTCTGCCCAATAAATATCTTTTAAACCTTCTTCAAATAATTCAGACAATCCCGATGCGGCATTTGACTTTGGCTTAGTGACTCCTCTTGGTGTAGTTTCTTTTGCAGTAGTTTCTTTTTTATTGTCTGTAGTTTTCATGGTAAATAATTTTATGATTAATATGATGATAAAATTACTGCCTGCAATTTTGGAGAGGTTATATGATTTAGAATTAAAATTCTATTCTAAACATCTGTTAATTATACAATTACACTTAATAATCTTATAAGTAATTCCTTTATCTTCCTGCTAGCTTTGTAAGTATTAATCATAAAAACAAAATGTCATGGATACTATCAATAATAAAGACAGAATTAAACGAGATTTGAATGAACATATCTCAAGCGACAGAAACCTGAGTCAAGATCTTAAAACTGACGTTAAAAGACCTGATAATGACAAAAGTGAAATTGCAGAAAGAGGCTATATGGTAAGAAATGGCTACAATCCGGATAGGCCAAATCCCGATCAGGAAGATTTTGCCAGCGATGATGATTTAGAAGATCTAAATGACGATTTTCATAGCGATAGAGATCTCGAAGACAACAACAATGATATTTATGAAGTAGAATTAGAAGATGATAATTATGTTGAAGAAAATGACGAATTCGACAATCCTTCAGATCTTAAAGAAGACGAATATGACTTTAACGAAACTGAAGATGCTCTAGAAGACATTGATGATGAAGATGAAGAAGATTATGTAGAAGAAGATATCGATGAAGACGAAAATGAATATATCGAAGACGATGTTCAGGAAGATAACGATGACGAAGAATATCCAGAAAATGATCCACGCCGATTTTAATATCTTATTCTCATAAAATAAAAAACCGTTAATTTCTTAACGGTTTTTTTGAGTCTAAAAATTTAACTACTTAATCTCCAATAATTTCCAATACTGGAATATCGTCCATACGTGCCAAACGTTCTGCTAATCCTGCTCTGGCTTCGTTGAGTTCTTGTTCGGCTTTGCCCAATTCTATATACCATTTTTCTTTTCCGACTGGCGATGTTTCCAATTTTCGGACAATTTCATAAATCTCCCCCTCTGCTTCCATCACTTTTAGCCTTTTATAATAAGTCAAACTTTCTGTCATGTGAGCGAGTGCAATCATAGCGGTCAAAAAAGGATGATTATTGGTCACATTCACATCTTTTACTCTTCCATGTTCCAATTCAACTTTTAAAGCAAATGCAAATTCTTCCATATTAAAAGCTTCGTGTTTGCTATTCGGATCCAGATAGGCTTTAATGGCGTGAACATTGTTCATCGTCGAAAGATCTACATCTGTGTGTTTAGTATCGCTTAAATCTTTAAAAACAACATTTGCAATCGCTCTTGCTTCTGCAATTGTCGGATCATTTTTAGGATCTTCAAAATCACGAACCGACCAATCCCAATTTTCAGGATGAACAGGTTTTATGTATTTTTCACAAAAATCTGTTACATCATTCTTTAGGCTTACCATCGTGTCTTCCCTTTTAATGTAAACATCCTGATAAGCACCGCTTTGTGTTCCCATGACCTGTTTTTTTTTATTTATTAAAACCACAAAACGACACATTTTCAAAAAGAATGTGTCGTTTTAAATTTGTTTTCTATTCTGCTATTCTTCTTATACTCTCGATCTTCCGCTGATTAACGAAATAACGAATAGAACTAAAAATATAAAGAATAAAATTTTTGCTATACTAGCGGCTCCAGCAGCGATTCCACCGAAACCAAATATTCCCGCCACTATAGCTAGAATAATAAAAGTGACTGTCCAACGTAACATAATAATAGTTTTTTAGTTAATACTGATTTTTTGATTCTGTTTGTATGTAAATTTTTAAGCTTTTGGAGAGATGCAGTAACTCTTTTATGAACAAGGTGTTTCTAAATTGATTTCATAATTCTGAATCAATTCCGAAAACGCTATTTCTGATTTTGTAAAATATTTTCTTGTGCTTCGGCTTTTCTGAGCCAAATCAAAATATTTTTGAATGGAACCATCTTCGTAAGTCGAAATTAAAAGCGGATGAACGTAATAATCTTTACAGACTTTTCTAGTATTTCCAAGCGCCTCAGCCGTTAAATCAAAAGCTGAGATGACATTCTGTTTAATTTCTTTTTCATCTGAAGTAACTCCTATTTCCATTAAACTTTCAAAGAAAATAATCGATGCAGCCCACGTTCTGAAATCTTTCGCACTAAAATATTCTCCCGAAATATTGTGCAGATATTCATTTACAGCATGACTGTCTAAAACTTTTCTTTCGCCGTTGTTATCGTAATATTTAAAAACTTCGTAACCTGGAATTTCTTCGCAACGGCTTACCAATTTCACCAATTGTTTGTTTCGGGTTGTAATGGTATGCTGTTTCCCTTTTTTGCCAATAAACTCAAATCGAAGCGAATTTCTATTGATATTGATATGGCGTTTTCTTAAAGTCGAAAGACCATACGATTTGTTGTCTTTGGCATATTTTTCATTTCCGATTCGAATATGCGTTTCTTCCATTAATCGAATTACCAAAGCCGTTACTTTTTCTTTTGACCATTCTTTCTGCTCCAAATCAAGATCGACTTGTTTTCTAATCGATGGAAGTTTAGTTCCAAATTCGAATATTTTATAAAACTTCGTTTGATTTCGAATCAAGTTCCATCTTGGATGATAACGGTATTGTTTTCTATTTTTAAGATCCGTTCCAACGGCTTGTAAATGACCATTTGTAATATCTGCAATGCGAACATTTTCCCATGCAGGCGGAAGAACCAAACTATTAATTCGTTTAATTTCGTTTTTGTTCTTTACCTCTTTCCCTTTCTTTTTATAAACGAAATTCTCTCCTTCGCGGCAGCGTACAATTGTTAACTGATTGTCATTGATGTATTCCAAGTCTAGTTTTTCAATTACTAGATGTGGCGCTTTAATCAGCTGATTCATTAAATTTTCTTTTCTCGCCGCGTTCATGGTATTTAAATTTTTATCACAGAAATGATTTTGTTTAAAGCTTTAATTATTTCTCAAAGACTTAATTAAGTCTTTTTTATTCATATAAGATCTTCCTTTTATACCTACTTTACTGGCTTGTTTTTGAAGTTCTTCTTTTGTCCATTCTTCATACGGTTTTGCTTTTCCGCCTTTCTCTCCTGCATTTGGCGTGTTGGCGATACGTGCTGATTTTTCTTTGCTATATCCTTTTTTTACCAATGCTTCATATTGCGCTTCATTCTTAATTCTTGGATCTGGCATGGCTTTATTTTTTATAGGAGTAAATTCTAAAAATCTTATAAGTCAAAGTTCCTCAAAAAGTAAGACGGTTTTGTTATAGAATTTTAGTACGAATTTTCAAATTTATAGGATGGGAATTCTGAAAGTGGAAATGTAAAATGTAAGTTGTGAATTGTGAAATGTTTACAAAAAAAATCCCAACTCTTTTTGGGTTGGGATTTGCTATTTAATTCATTAATCACATTTAAACTTCTTATAGTCCTGTGTTTTTTGGTCATATTCAAAGCATGTCTTTTTTACTAAAACCATTTTATTATTGACTAATTTATATTCGGTTCTTTCAATGCTTCTGCCTGCGCAACATTGATTGTGTTCAACTATTCTTTTTGTTTTACTATTGAATTCTAATGAAGTGCCAGTAAAACTGCTCTCAAAGTATTTTCCGGTTTGCGGATTGTATAGAAAATATATTCTGGAAGTATTCGGTCCTGAATAACTTGATTCAAAAACAGAAAATTCCTCAAATCCATCAAAATTATAGTCTCCAACACTCACATTAAATAATCCCAAATTCGGAGATCCAATGTCAATTTTCTGAATTAATTTATCGGTCTTTTTTTCGATTACTTTTATTCCCGAAACTCCAAAAGAACCGTCTTTATCTTTCGAAATAACCAATTTAATATACTTTCCTTTCATAGAAACGGACTGTAGAATTTCTCTTTCCGTCCATTCTTTACCATTATTAGAATTGAAATCAAACTCTTTGGTCAAATTAATTGCAAGCTCTTTTCCTGAATTTAAATCTTTCCAAGTTCCGTTTAATTGATCGCTTTCTGCATTGTAATTTTCGAAACTCAATTTTGCAGTTTCTTTTCCGCTGTTATCTTTTTCTGTAAATACTAAAGTTTTGCCCGAAAGCTTGCCATTTAAAACAATAGGAGTATCATAATTAGAATAAGCATAAATTGCAGATCCTTGTCCATCTGAATAAATATCGGTTACAAACTCAATTGGATATTTATCAATAAAACCTTTATAATTGATTTGGGCTGATACAAAAGCTGTCACTAAAAGAAATAGGATTGTAATTTTTTGTTTCATGAATCGAATGTTTTTCCTTTACTCTATAATTATATACAAATTTACATTTCTAAAAGTAAAAAGCATCCAAATCCTATAACAATCCTTAAAAATCCTGTAAATTTTTCTTACAGCTTATTAATAATTTTACATTATAACATTAAACTATTAAAATCATGAAAAAGTTATTATTAGCCGGAAAAACCATTTTAGGAGCAGGACTACTTATATTATTCCTTCAATCTTGTAAAAACGAAACAAAACAGGAAGATCCAAAAGAAGTAGCAGAAGATGCGAACGAAGCAAAATTCGATTCAATCGACAGTAAAGAAGATGATTCTGAATTTTTAGTAGATCAAGCCGAAATTAATTTAGCTGAAATCGAAATTGGCAAACTGGCTCAAACGAAAAGTACCAACGCTGAAGTGAAAAAATTTGGTAAAATGCTTGTTGATGAGCACACTAAATCGGCTTCTGAAGTAAGTGCTTTAGCAAAAGCGAAAAACTTTACTCTGCCAACTTCTTTAACTGAAGAAGGTCAAGAGGAATACAATAAATTGAACGAAAAATCAGGTGTTGATTTCGATAAAAAATTCGCTGATATGATGATTGACGGTCACGAAAAAGCAATCAAGAAACTACAAAAAGCTTCCGAAGACGCACATGACCAAGAGGTAAAAACTTGGGCTTCTAACAATATTGCAGGTTTAACAGCACATTTAGAACACGCTAAATTGCTAAAACAAAACCTAGACAAAAAGTAAAATAAATTTAATTGGTTATTATTTATTTTTTGAGATGCAATCCCGAAGTTTCGGGACTGAGATTCTAAGATTCTATTGAGTATCTAAGAACCTCAAATCTTTGCTAAATTACCCCTCAAGAGTTGAATTGCTTGAGGGGTTTTCTTTTTTTAAGATGCTAAGGTTCTAAGATTCTGAGATACTAAGCTTTTTTAAGTGCCTTTAAATCTTAATCTCTTGCCATGTTTTAATAAATATAGCCAAGATTCTAAGCGGCAAAGCAAAAACTTAGCACCTTAGAATCTTAGCATCTTAAAATCATTTTCCCGCTTGCTTCTGCAAGTGCTCTGGATATCTTGATCCTTCAATTGTTATTTTTGAAGCTGCGTTTTCGATTTCTGAAAGATCTTGTACTGAAAGTTTTAACTCTACTGCGCCAAGGTTTTCTTCTAAACGATGCAGTTTTGTGGTTCCTGGAATTGGTGCAATCCAAGGTTTTTGAGCCAAAATCCAAGCAAGTGCAACTTGTGCGTTTGTTGCACCTTTATCGGCAGCAATTTTTGATAATAAATCTACTAAAGCTTGATTTACTTTTCTGGCTTGTGGCGTAAAACGAGGCAAAGTATTTCTAAAATCAGTACTATCAAATTGTGTGTTTTCATCAATTTTAGCTGTTAGAAAACCTCTTCCCAACGGACTAAAAGGCACAAAACCAATTCCTAATTCTTCTAAAACTGGAAAAATTTCTTCTTCTGGAGTTCTCCACCAAAGTGAATATTCACTCTGAAGCGCAGTAACAGGCTGAACTGCGTGCGCACGTCGTATGCTTTCTATACCAGCTTCTGAAAGTCCAAAATGTTTTACTTTTCCTTCTTGAATCAAGTCTTTTATAGTTCCTGCAACGTCTTCCATAGGTACATTCGGATCAACACGATGCTGATAATACAAATCGATTACATCTGTATTTAATCTTTTTAACGAACCTTCAACGCTTTTTCTAATCCATTCTGGACGGCTGTCTAATCCTTTTTTAGAATCGCCTTCCAAAAATCCGAATTTTGTTGCAATTACAACTTTATCGCGAAAAGGCGATAATGCCTCTCCTAATAACTCTTCATTCAAAAATGGCCCGTAACATTCTGCTGTATCAAAAAAGGTAATTCCTTTTTCGTAAGCCGAACGTAACAAACTTATCATTTCATTTTTGTCATGAGCTGGTCCATAACCAAAACTCATTCCCATGCAGCCAAGTCCTAATGATGAGACTTCTAAGCCGCTATTTCCTAGTTTACGTGTTTGCATATTTTTTAAAGTTTCTAAGGTTCTGAGATGCTAAGATTCTAAGTTTTTAATCCTTTTAGTTAAATCTTCTTATTTATTATTTAGTAAATATGCTAAGATTCTAAGCGCAAAAGAAAAAACTTAGAGTCTTAGAACCTTAGCATCTTAGCATCTTATTTAAGCGAAGCCATATCAATTACAAAACGATATTTGATCTCTCCTTTTAATAATCTTTCGTAGGCATCGTTTACATCGTTAACGCCGATTACTTCTACATCTGCTGTGATGTTGTGTTCTGCACAGAAATCAAGCATTTCTTGAGTTTCTGCGATTCCACCAATATTCGAACCTGAGAAACTTCTTCTTCCCATTAAAAGACTAAAAGAAGTAACAGGAAGCGGATCCATTGGAGCTCCAACTAATGCTAATGTTCCGTCTACTTTTAATAAATTTAAATACGAATCGATATTATGCTCAGCCGAAACGCAGTCCAAAATAAAATTTAAGCTTTTAGCATATTTTGCCATTTGTTCTGGATCTTTCGATAAAACAACTTCATCAGCTCCAAGACGTTTTGCGTCTTCGAATTTAGATTCTGAAGTAGTAAAAACTACTACATGTGCTCCCATCGCTTTCGCTAATTTGATTCCCATGTGCCCTAATCCTCCGATACCAACTACACCTACTTTTTGACCAGGACCAACTTTCCAATGTTTTAAAGGAGAATAAGTTGTAATTCCTGCGCATAATAAAGGAGCAACAGCAGCAAGATCTAATTTGTCTGAAATATGCAGTACATAGTTTTCATCAACGACAATACTTTGTGAGTACCCCCCAAAAGTCTGCCCACCCAAATGAACATCAGGAGAATTGAAAGTTAATGTATTTCCTGGATCACAAAATTGTTCCAAACCTTCCTTGCAATGCTCACATTCTCTACAAGAATCTACCATACAGCCAACTCCTGCTAGCTGACCAACTTTGAAGCCTTTTACATGATCTCCAACTTTAGTCACACGCCCTACAATCTCGTGGCCAGGAACAATCGGATAAATAGTGCCATGCCATTCATTTCTAGCAGAGTGCAAATCTGAGTGACATATTCCGCAATACAAAATCTCAATTTCAACGTCATGTGCTTGTACTGCTCTTCTTGTAATATCTAAGGTTTTTAATGGCGATTCGGCAGCTTCTGTACCAAAAGCTTTAATACTTTTTGTTTCCATAATTTTATTTATTGTTATTGTTTTTTGTTTCAAGTTTCAGGCTAAAACCGTTAGGAAATTGCAATAGAGATCTAGCTAATTTATACTGATTTACAAATAGTTATATAAATTTCGATTATTTTAATCTAATCAAAAAATAAAACTATTATAAATCCGTAAAATCTGCTTAAAAGACTCTGCCCAATAATTTTTGGGATAAAATCTTAGAATCTCAGAATCTTTGCGTCTTAAAAAGAATAATATTCCTCATCAGTAACACTGTCCAACCATGTTCCAGAACCTTTGTCTACTTCTGTGACAATGGTGATGTGAGAATATCTGGTTTTCGGAGTTGCTCCGTACCAATGCTCTACACCTGGTAAAACTGTGATTACTTTTCCTTTTTCGATAAGATTAATTTGCCCGCCTCGTTCTTGGTAATATCCAACTCCATCGGTTACAATGATTAATTGCAGACTTGCGTTACTGTGCCAGTTACTTCTTGCTCCAGGTTCAAAAGAAATATCTTTAATGACAGTATTTTCGGGATGAATTTCGCTTGTCTGCTTTTTATATGACACTTCGCCTGTCATATAAGTATTTGGAATTTTACCTTCTTCGATTACAGCAGTGAAATGTGTCGACATAATTTCGTTGTTTTTAGGTTAATAATTAATTTTAAAGTTGTTATTATTTCAGTGAAATAATCAGTACAGCGAATCTCTTTGCAGAAGGAGATTTTGATTTTTAGCAATACTTTAAAAATTTATATTTTTCTACTATCAAAAATTTTAAAACTAAATAGTAAAGCTGGACATCGCTTTTGTGAAGTATTATTTAGTCATTTAAAAACTGATACAAAGATTCGTTGTTTATTTCAGGGCAAATGTAGAACAATACTACAATGCCGAAATAACAATATTCAAACAAAAAATTAAGAAATTGAAACAATTTACATTCGAAGTGATTTTGGAATCGTTCCTGTAAGTCTTTTGAAGTAATTATTGAAATAACTTGGATATTCAAATCCTAGCGAGTAACCAATATCAGAAATGCTCCAATCAGTGTGCTGCAATAAAGCTTTTGCTTCGTTGATGACTCTATCGGTAATGTGTGCCGTAGTTGGTCTTCCTGTAATTTCTTTTACAGAACGGTTTAAATGATTTACGTGTACAGAAAGACTCTGGGCGTAATCCTGAGGTGTTTTTAAAGCTAAAGGCTGATTTTTAGTCTCTATTGGGAATTGTCTTTCTAATAATTCTAAAAACAAAGCAGTGATTCTCGAAGAAGCATTTTTATGTTTGAAGAAGTTCTCTGAAGGCTGCATTTTCATTGATTCATGAATAATCAAATTGACATAACTCCGCATTAAATCGTCTTTGAATGCATAATCGGTTTCATATTCTTCAATCATTTTCCGGAATAATGAATCGATAAACACTTTTTGTTCAGGAGTTAACGTAAAAATTGGCGTTCCTCCTATTTTGAACAAAGGTGATTCCTGAAGTGTTTCTGATCGGTCTTTGGTTTTAAAAAACTCTTCCGTAAAAACACAGGCATAACCTTCATATTTCTCAGAAATTGTTTCCCAAGAATAAGGAATAATCGGATTACCAAAAAACAGAATCGTTCCGTCGGTTTCTATTCCGCGGTCAGCGTATTGTATGACACTTTTACTGGTGTTAATGCAGATTTTATAAAAGTCTCTTCGACTATAGACGGGAACTTTACTGAAATCTCCATTTATAGGATAAACTTTAAAACCTTTCATCTTCAAATCTGAAGTAAAATCGCAATTCTGAGTTTCTGTTTGATTATTCATTTTGCAAAGTTATGAAAATCAAACATTATTCTTTTGTTAATTTTTTGTTTCGGTTTCAGGTTTAAAGTTTGTTAGTTTAACCGCAAAGGGCGCTAAGGTTTTTCGCAAAGTTCGCAAAGTCTTTTTTAAAAGAAATATATTCGTAAAGTCGCTAAGACACAAAGTTTTTCTTGGATTGCCTCCAGTTTTAACTGGAGGTTTAAAATTCAAGCATAAAAAAGGCTTTAGCCAAACTAACAACTGTTTGGCTAAAGCCTTGATATTATTACAATCTATTTCACATCCAGCTAAAGCTGGACGCAATTCATTTACAATAAAAAAACTTGCGAACTTTGCGTAATTCTTTGCGCTCTTTGCGGTTAAAAAAAACTACTTTACTACAATAACACCATTCTTTAATCCTTTCGCGGAAGCAGACAAAACAGCTTCTTTCGCATTTTCATCTTTCTTAATAATGATTTGCGCATATCCATTAAAAAGCTTTCTTTTCCAAGATTCTGCTGGTGTTATGACTTGAATAATTCCTGGATCTGTATTCATAACATCCCAGTCTTTTATTTTTTGTAATGGCGTTGCGGCAATGTGAATTATATTTTTTCCTTCTTTTAAAATAGTTGCATTCAAAATATATTTTTGCGAATCTTCTTTACTTGGTTCTACTTTATTTCCGTTTACAAAAACGACTGTTTCTACTCCTATTTTTTTATAAAAGAAACTCACCACATTCGAAGCTGAATTATTTTTCAAATCAAATTCACCTTTATAAATATACGATGGCGCTTGTTTTTTATAATCACGGTCTTTAAAAGCTTGCGTCCATTCATTCTCTGAAAAATCAGGTAGTTGTTGTGGTAAAGTCGCATTTATACTTTTCTGTTCCTTAAAATTATTTATAGCAACTAATATTATGCCATCAATAAACTGATCGCTTTCTAATGAAGTTGGATCTCCATTTCCAACTCCTAAAATTTTTCCTCCTTTTATAGAAAAGGTGATTTCATCGTTCGCTATTGGAATATGCAAGCCATTTTTATCTGTTGTTTCAACCGTTAAAACGGAAACATTTCCTTTCAATACATTTTCTTTATCTAAAGACAATTTGATGTTTTCTGGTTTTCCAGTAGTCTTCTGAACATCAGTCAAAACCTTTTTACCATTTTTATATCCAACAGCTTCCAGAGTTCCTGGAGCATAATTTACTTTCCATTCTAAATGTCCGTTTTGCTCCATTTTCTTTTTCCCTAAACTCTTTTTATTGAGAAAAAGTTCTACTTCATCACAATTTGAATATGCCCAAACATCAATTTCTTTGCCTTCCATTCCGCTCCAATTCCAATGTGGCAATAGATGTAAAACTGGTTCTTTTCCCCACCAAGATTTTAGATAAAAAACATTGTCTTTAGGGAAGCCGCAAACATCCATCATTCCGAAATAAGAAGTTACAGACGGCCAACCGTAAGGCGTTGGTTCGCCACGATAATCAAAACCTGTCCAGATAAACATTCCTGCCAAATAAGGTCTTTCAGCATAAAATTTCCAGCCTTCTTCTATACTATAAAAAGTTGGTCGAGGCTTTTTATCATAAGCACTTTGATAATGTTTGGCGTCATCTGTAAAATAAATTCCGCGTGTTGCAAAAGTCGAACCTTCTTCGGTTCCCATTCCTGGCTGCTGTTTAAACTGATTTCTGTGTGCGTCAATATCTCCGTTTCCTAAATAATTATAGCCCATAATTTCGACTACATTAGAAATTCCGCTTTTAAATCCACTACTAATTCCTACTGTTACGGGTCTTGTCGGATCAATACTTTTGCTGAAATCCTGCATGATATTAGTAATTCTTTCACCAGTAATTCCGCCTTCAATTTGCCATTCTTCATTTCCAACCGACCAGCAGAAAATACACGGATAATTGCGGTCGCGCTCGATCATTCGCTGCAAATCATTCAAATGATAATCATTAATTCCCATTAAACGGGTTTCATCAATAACCAACATTCCTAATTTATCGCAAGCTTCCAATAATTCTGGCGTTGGCGGATGATGCGAACAACGATACGCATTAGATCCCATTTCTTTCAGTTTTGCAATTCTGTAATACTGAATTTCATCTGGAAGCGCTGTTCCAATTCCTGCGTGATCTTGGTGGTTATTTGTTCCTTTTAATTTTACATGTTTTCCGTTAAGAAAAAAACCTTGTTCAGGATTAAATTCAATCGTCCTGATTCCGAAAGAAGTTTTATAACTATCAATTACTTTTCCTTCACTTTTTATTTCTGTAATTAATTGATACAAATTTGGCGAATCAAGATCCCACAAAAGCGGATTTTCTACTCGTAATTTTGAACTAAAATTTATGGTTTGATAAAATTCCGGAGCCAACACATTTTCAGACGAAATCGCAACTTGCTTATTTTTATTGTCTAAAATGGTTTGCACAACTTCAATCGAACCTTTAAATTTTCCATTATTTTTGATCTTTACATCTGCCGTAACTGCGGCATCATTTCCTACGAGTTCAGAAGTGACATAAGTTCCATTTTGAACTACGTGAATCGGATTTGTTTTCTGCAAATAAACGTGTCTGTAAATTCCAGCGCCTTCATAAAACCATCCTTCTTCCATCGAAGCATCAACTCGAACAACGATTGTATTTTCTCCGCCATAATTAACGTAAGCCGACACATCATATTCAAAACCATTATAACCGCTTTCTTCAGTTCCTAAATAAAATCCGTTAAAAAAAACTTTTGAATTTCTAAAAACGCCATCAAATTTTAAAGAAATAATTTTTCCTAAATCCTCATTCGGAATTGTAATTTTCTTTCTGTACCAGCCAATACTTTTCTCAGGATAATTTTTTCCTGCTGCTTTAAATCCGTGGCTGAAGCTTGCGCTTTCGCTAAAAGGCTGTTCGACTGCCCAATCGTGTGGCAAATCTAATTTTCTCCAAGCACGATCGTCAAAGTCTTTTGCGGCTGGCCCATCGCCAAATCCCGTTTTGGTTAAATAGGAAAAATATCCTTCGACATGTCCGAAATCTTTTTTAGTATCGTATAAATGTCCGAGTGAAAATCGCCAATCTTTATCAATTAAAATAAGCTCTCTACCCGATTTGTTTTGCGCACAAAGAGGAATCGAAAATAGAATTAAAACATAAAGAATTGTTCTCAGTAAAAAAGTGGTTTTCATAGGTTTGGTTGTTAGTAAAATCAAATAGTTATAAAAATAAAGCTTTTAGAGAAAAAAGATTAATAGTATTTTATCAAAACATGATAACTCATTCATATCAAATACTTCTAAAGCAGGTTTTAAAATTTAGAATGAATCTAATGACTTCAGATTGAAAAATGATTTTCTTTTGATGTAATTTTATATTTAAAATCATAAAAAGCTATTATATTATGAGTACTATTAGTAACGAAAATAGGCTCCAAAGTACTTTTAAAAGCCTCGATCATAAGATTAACAAACTTAATGATCAGAAGATTACTGCTTTTTTTGAATCTTTAGGATTATTAGAAAGAAAAGATGTTCCGAAAGACTTTTTGAATTGGGAAAACATTTTAATTGTTGTTCCAAATCGACATGTTTCGCACGAACTGAAATACTATAAATATACGATTTCACGAATTTCATTTTTAACAAATCCTTACGCAGATCAAATTCATATTTATGATCTCAAAGATTGGAAAAGCGCATCGGGAAACAAAACGCAGTTTCAGATTAGAGAAATGCTGAAAACGAGTTTTGGAGGTGTAAAGAAAGTTATCAAAGAGTCTTAAAACAGAATTAAAAAAAGCCTAATCATTACGATTAGGCTTTTTTATTTTTAAGACGTAAAGTTCATTTCTCTTAAATCAATTACTCTACAAACAAGGTTTTTATTTTATCTTCTAAAGCCTGTCCGTGGATATTTTTTGCTACAATAATTCCGTTTTTATCAATTAAAAAGTTTAATGGAACAGCTTGCAACATATAATCGCCAACTACCGGAGATTGCCAATATTTTAAATCACTAACGTTTGTCCAAGGCAATTTTGCTTTTGCGATTGCTCCCGTCCATAATGGCTTTTTCGTATCCATAGAAACACCATAAATAGATAAGTAACCAGCATATTGATTGTGTAATTTTATCAATAAAGGTTGCTCACTAATGCAAGGCGCGCACCAAGAAGCCCAAAAGTCAACTAAAACCCAAGTACCTCTTAAAGAAGATAATGCTATTTTTTCTCCTCTTGCATTTGGAAGATCAATTTCTGGAGCAATATCTCCAACATCGACACCTACAACTTGTGCTTTAGAACTGGTAATTACGCAACATAAGAATGCTACGATAAGTAAAGTTTTTTTCATGATTAAGTTTATTTAATAAATATGGGGCTGTTTTAGTTTCTCGCAATTCTGACAGCTATCACGATTACGAGATTTTTCTAAAAACAAATATAATTTTTCTTTGACAAAATCCCTAAGCTTAATAAAAACTTTCTCCAATCCTATCATAAATTTATCCTAAATCTTATTTCCTTAATTGGTATATCGGGAAAAGTCGATATATTTGTGCCATGGAAACGATCGAAATTTTTAAAGCATTATCCAATAAATCCAGATTGCAAATGCTGGTATGGCTAAAAGAACCCGAAATTAACTTTCCTGGACAGCTTGAACATGCCGGATTTGAGCATGGTGTCTGTGTTGGACAGATTCAAGCTAAAGCTGGTTTAACACAATCCACAGTATCCGAATACCTGTCTATTTTACAGCGCGCCGGTTTTATCGAAGCCAAACGTGTTGGACAATGGACTTATTATAAACGTAACGAAGGTGCCTTTGAAGCACTCAGTAAATTAATTCAATCTAATTTGTAAAATTACTATGAGTACAAACAACCTGTTTTCTGAATTTAACTTAAAGTCGTTAAATCTTAAAAACCGAATCGTAATGGCGCCAATGACGCGCTCTTTTTCTCCTAATGGAGTCCCAACTGATGAAGTCGCAGCTTATTACCAAAAAAGAGCTGAAGGTGAAGTTGGATTAATTTTATCTGAAGGAACTGTTATCGAAAGAAAATCTTCTTCTAATGATGCAAATGTTCCTCACTTTCATGGCGATTTAGCTTTAAACGGATGGAAAAAAGTGATCGACGAAGTTCATGCTGCAGGCGGAAAAATGGGACCGCAAATCTGGCATATGGGAATTATGGACAACCACCATTCTGGATGGGTTCCGCCAGTTCCTTTTGAAGGGCCGTCTGGATTAAACCGTCCTGATTTTAGAAATGGTGTTGCCATGTCTGAAAAAGATATTGAAGAAACTATCCTTGCTTTTGGAAAAGCTGCTGCCGATGCTAAAAGATTAGGTTTTGATACTATCGAAATTCACGGTGCGCACGGTTATTTAATTGACCAATTCTTTAGAGCTGAAACGAATTTACGTGAAGATATTTACGGAGGAAAAACTCTTCCTGAACGTAACCGTTTTGCAATTGAAGTGATAAAAGAAGTTAGAAAACAAGTTGGAAATGATTTCGCAGTTATCATGCGTTTTTCTCAATTTAAACCTTCTGATTATAATTATAAATTGGCTAAAAACCCACAAGAATTGGAAGCTTGGCTTACTCCTCTTGTTGATGCTGGTGTTGATATTATTCACGCTTCACAACGTCGTTTCTGGGAACCAGAATTTGAAGATTCTGATTTAAACTTTGCAGGATGGGCTAAAAAAGTAACTGGAGCACCAACAATTACTGTAGGTTCTGTTGGGCTTTCTGGTGATTTCTTTGGTGCATTTGCAGGAGAAAGTTCTGAACCAACTTCTTTAGAAGAATTAAACAGACGTTTCGACAGAGGCGATTTTGATCTGGTTGCTGTTGGAAGACCTCTTTTATCAGATCCAAATTGGGTTGCTAAAATCAAAGCTGGAAAAACAGATGAGTTGAAAGGTTTCAGTAAAGAAGCTTTATCACAATTGGTTTTAGAATAATTTTTTTAAGATGCTAAGACACTGAGATTCTAAGTTTTTTCTTTGATATCGAAAATTCTTAAAATAAGAAAGGGATAAACTTAATCGTTTATCCCTTTCTACATTTGTAACTAACAAAAATTACAAACTCTAAAAAAATCTTTATACTGTTGCTGTCTTTTTATTTTGAAACTTCTTTACAAGCCAATTTCTAACTGGTTCATCGTATAATTTCAAACATACAAAAGCCAATATTATGCTTACAATTAGAACTCCAATTCCTTCCAAATATCCTTTTTCCATAGTTACTTTATTATCTACAACCCATGCTGTAAACCAATAAATTAAAGGATAATGCGTAATGTAAATTGGATATGAAATATCACCTAAAGCTTTGCAAATCTTAAGCGATAAATCGTTTTTAATTTCTCCTCCTGCTCCTATCGCAACAATTAATGGAAAAATCAAAATAATACAAACTGATTCGTAAATACCATTCATCCAAAGACTATTTTCATCTCCAAATCTTGGCAATGCTAAAACAATCGTGATTAAAATACTGCAAATCCAAAAAGCATTTTTTACATGGATTAATTTTCCTAAACGGCACAATAGAACTCCTGCAAAAAACGGATACAATAAACGAGTGAAACCCACATTCATTTGTTCCAAATTCAATGACCATCCGCCGATTACATCACCTTTTGGTCCAAAAACAGTATAATTGATTAACAGTCCGGCAAATATCAATACAAAAACTGACATTACTTTATTCGAAAATTTACGGAAGATTAAGGCGTACAAGATATTTGCAATATATTCGAAAAAAAGTGTCCATGCCGGACCATTTAAAGGATGCATTTCTCCCCAACCTCTAATTTCTAACGAAGGCGGGATTGGCAATAATGTAAATCCTATTACCATGGTTAAAATAACTTTCCAAACTTCCATTCCTCCAATCATTGGAAATAAAATATCTGAAGCTTGAAAATAATAAAATATTGCCCCGATTATCATTCCCATGATTACCATTGGCTGTAAACGGATTAATCGACGTTTGTAAAATTCCCATTGCGTCATTTTTCCCCAGCGATAGTCATACGCATAAGCGACAACGAATCCAGATAAAAGGAAAAAGAAATCAACAGCAAGATATCCGTGGTTTATAATTTGCACAAAACGATTTCCGCCTGCGAAAGCTTCAAAAATATGAAAAGCAACTACTAAAATAGCGGCAACTCCACGCAGTCCGTCCAGAATTTCGTAATGTTTTTTTGGTTTAATATTCATTCGGTTGATAGTTTATTGTTGATAGTTTGAATTTGATCCCGAAACCTCTAGATTAAAAATTGAAATTTAATCTATTGGTGATTCTTCAGCCATTCTGCTCTTCTTTGGTCTGGAAGATGTTTTACGGTAAAGTTTTCGAATTTCGCCTCAAATCCTTTTCCATCTGGAGAAGCAGCCATTAAACCAACCATAACTGGCGTATTATCTTGCAAAGGCGCATTTCTAGTCATGATGTAGTTTTTATCGTCAAATGAATAGAATATTTCAACGGCATCTAATCGTCGAACGGCTTTAATCCAAATAAAAGGAGGTACTTTATCTAGAGTTGTTACGCTCCAATCACTTTTATCGTGTGTTACAACGGTGCTAACATTAAATTTTCCATCAACAAACTCTACTCCTGTTTTGATGTAATTTTTCTCATCAATGCGGATCATTAATCCCATTTGATCAAAACGCGCGATGTAGTTTCCAGTTAATTTTACTTTTGCTTCGAATTCTCCACCATAATTGGCGTAGTAAAAAGGCGCGTCGTCAACTGTGAATCCGTAGTGCGAAATTCTCCAGTAATCGCTGTTTGCAGTAACATTCATAATTAATGCATTGTTTTTAATTTCCCATTTTTCAGGTTCATTAAACCATTGCATTTTATTCAAGCTTTGTGCTGAAAGATTTTGAAATAAAAGAAATAAAGTTCCAAATAATACTATTCGTTTCATAAAATATATTTTTAATAGATGTCAAAACTTTAAACATCTAACATTTTACATATAAAGCAAAGCTGCAAATTTTGACACTTGCAGCTTTACAAACCAACCAATTTTTAGAAATAAAAACTTATTTAAGTGAAAAATTCACTTTAGATTTTATATCTGTTGATGAAGCACCGATGATTGCTTCAAAGTCACCAGGTTCTGCAACCCAGTCATGTTTTTTATCGTCGAAGAAACTTAAAGCCGCTTTATCAATTGTAAACGTAACTGTTTTTTCTTCACCAGCTTTAAGAGCAACTTTCTCAAAACCTTTTAATTCTTTTATCGGGCGAGGCAATGAAGATTTTACGTCTGTAATGTACAATTGCACCACTTCAGAACCTTCTCTGCTTCCTGTATTTTTCACATTAACAGAGAATGTAATTTTATCTCCAGCGTTAATTTGTTTTTTGTCAGCTGTTACTTTTCCGTAAGCGAAAGTCGTGTAGCTTAAACCATGTCCAAAAGAGAACAATGGTTTGATTTTGTTTTTGTCAACCCAACGGTATCCAACAAAAATTCCTTCGTTGTATTTTACCTCATCTCCACCAGGAAATTCTCCTAAAGCGTGAGCTCCGTTATCAGCTAATTTTACTGGGAAAGTGAAAGATAATTTTCCTGACGGATTCACATCTCCAACCAAAACATTTGCCAAAGCAGTTCCAGCTTCAGTTCCTAAAAACCATCCTTGAACAACTCCTGGAACTTCTTTAATCCAAGGCATAGCAACTGCATTTCCAGAAATATTTACGAAAACAATGTTTTTGTTCACTTTCGCTAATTCGCTGATTAATTTATCTTGACCATACGGCAATTCTAAATGTTTACGATCGTGTCCTTCGTCATCTTGATTTTCACTTTTGTTCAAACCTCCAATGAAAAGAACGATATCTGCATCTTTAGCAATTTTCAAAGCTTCTGCAGTTAATTCTGCTTGCGGGCGTTTTTCTTCTAAACTAACTTTAGCAATAACGCCATTGTAATTACTTGTTGGATCTCCAACATAACCTCTTGCATAAACGATTTCAGCTTGATTTCCGATTCTTTTCTTTAAACCTTCAAGCGGTGTGATTTCGTATCTTGCTTTAAGCGAAGAACTTCCTCCTCCAACTGTCATCATTTTAATAGCATTCTCTCCAATTACGGCAATCTTTTTAGTTTTTGAAAGATTGATTGGAAGGATGTTATTGTTGTTTTGCACTAAAACAATTCCTTCCTCAGCTATTTTACGACCAGCAAGAGCGTGCTCTTCAGTTCCAAAAGATCCGAAAGGACGATTTCTATCCATTGTAGTCAAAAAAGATAAACGTAGAATTCGACGTACTTTTTCGTCTAATTCTTTAGTCCCAATTTCTCCTTTTCTGATCATTTCAGAGTATGGTTTTGCTAAATAATAGTTATCATAAGCATTGCTTGTTCCCCAAGAAAGACCGTTTGTCCAAGAACCAAACTCCATATCCAAACCATTATGAATCGCTTGTTTAGTATCGTTAACTCCACCCCAATCTGAAACTACAACTCCCTTGAAACCCCATTCTCCGCGAAGAATATCGTTTAACAAATATTCATTGTGGCAACATTGCTGTCCTTTATACTTGTTGTAAGATCCCATAATTGACCAAACATCACCTTCTTGAACTGCAGCTTTGAAAGCAGGAAGATAGATTTCGTATAAGGCGCGATCGTCAACAATTACGTTAACTGAGTTACGGTTTGTTTCTTGATTGTTTAAGGCAAAGTGTTTTACGCAGGCAGCAACTCCATTTGCTTGAACTCCTTTAATATAAGGAACCACCATTTTTGCAGCCAAAAACGGATCTTCTCCCATATATTCGAAATTACGGCCGTTTAATGGGCTTCTGTAAATGTTTACACCAGGTCCTAATAATACGTTTTTGTTACGGAAACGTGCTTCTTCTCCAATAGATTTACCATATAAAGAAGCCAATTCTTTATTCCAAGTTGATGAAAGTGCAGTAAGTGCTGGGAAAGCAATACAAGAATCGTTTGTCCATCCGGCTTGATCCCATTCGTCCCATTTTACTTCTGTACGAATTCCGTGTGGTCCATCGGTCATCCAGTTTTCTGGAATTCCAAGACGTTTAACGCCTGGAGAACTAAATTTAGACTGCGCATGAATCATGGCAATTTTCTCATCGGTAGTCATTCGTTTAAGCGCATCTTCTACACGCTCTTCAATCGGTTTTTTATCATCTAGATAAACTGGAACTTTGTTCTGGGCATTTGCTCCCAACGAACTTAGTAAAAGTAAAACAACAATTGTTTTTACGTTTTTTAACATAACAGTAATAATTAAAGCATTAGTTAGATAAAATTAGAAAGTCTATTATAAAAACTTTTTCTATCATATTGTAAAACTAAAACGTTATCGTTAACGTTACATTTTTAGATAGAAAAAAGTAGTGGTTTAAAAAATTAAAATATTGATTTACAAATATTTAAATTAAAAATTATATCAAAAAAAGTAGTAGTTTTAAAATAAACATTTACGCTTTTAAAGCCATAGAACCGATTTTCATCACCATTTCTTCAAAATCATTTCGTGAAACTGCTGCTTTATTTCGAGCTCTTGTACGATAGTTGTAAATTGTGCTTAAAGAATAACGTAAAAATGCGGCTATTTTAACACTGTCTGTAATTCCGAGTCTGATTAAGGCGAAAATTCGAAGTTCTGTATTCAGCAATTCATTTTGCTTTAAAACAATTTGTTCTTCTGAAATTAATAAGGCATTGAAATCTTTGACGAATGTTGGATATAAATTCAAAAAGATAATATCGAAGTTCTTGTACAATTCTTCTAATTCATTATCAACCAAAGTAGTTGACTTTAATATTTTATAAATTTCGTCGAATTGTTTTGCCGTAGCTTTTTTATTTAAAATAATGCGGTAATTCTCCAGCTTGTTGATGTAAGTTGAACAAAGACTGAAAAAATGTGCAATATATTCTTCCTTAACCAAATTAGATTCAGACAATTGCAAGTTGCTTTCTTGAAGCTGACTGTTAGTTTCAGTAATATCTTTATTTAATTCTGCTAGTTTCTGACTGGTTTCATACAATTCTGTTCGAATTCTAGAAACCTTTTTCATTTGTTTATAAACGTAAATAATTGCAACCAATAAAAATAGAGAAAGAAGGCTAATGCAAAGCAGAGAAATCTGTAAATCGCTTTTTCGCTGGGCTTCACGCTCTAAATAAACAGTATTGATAATCGAATAAACTTCTGACATCAATAAAGTTCTAAACTGAACATTGCAATACAAAGCATCCTCAATGGCAGATTGCGTCAATTTGTACGCCATATCAACATCGCCGATTTCGTAAAAAACTAAAGCTAATTCTTGTAATGAAGCATTGTCTTTATTGGCATTTTTAATATCTGAGGTGGCAGAAAGCGCGTAGTATTTTTTTCTAGATTCTAAATCATGAGTAACTTCTGCTATTTTTCCCAATAAATAAGTAATCATCGCATATTGCGGACTTTCCTCTTTTGTTTTATTTAATAAAGCTAATAATTGCTTTTTCGGATCAGTGTATTTTCTATTAATAAAAATATCTTGCTGAATTCGATTAATTTTATAATCTAACGTATTAGGATTTAGAATGTTTAGTAACGAATCTCGATATCTTCCAATCTGTTTTCTGTACTCAGGACTATAACTGTTAGCGGCATAATGTTCGAAAAACTCACGATAGGAAATGTAATAATTTGGAAGCAATGAAGCTGCTAGACTTTTTTTATTAATGCTTTTTAAAAGAGCTTCAGATTCGCGGTATTTTCCTGATGAAGAATAAAGCGTTACCAATTGCAATTGCGCTAAATTAAAAAGTTCTTTGTTCTGAAGTTCTTCAGCAATTTTAAGGTTCTTTTTTACATATTGAATAGCCGAATCTGAGTTTAATTTCTGATATTCGAAATACAATGTTTTGTTATAATTGTACTCCTGCTCTTTCGTAAGATTATCAGATTTTATTTTCTTGAAATTCAGAATTCGTTCTTCTTTAATCTTTACATAATGCTGTTTATTTTTGATCGCTTCGTTCAATTCTTTTAGAATAACCTCTGTACTCTCCGATGCAAAAAGCGGAAAGTTTAGTATAAGAAACAGAAATAAGCAGTATTTTTTCAAAGCGATTTAATATAAGGAATTACAAATATAGCAAAGCGAAAATATAAAAATTGAATTAATTTAACAGTGGTTAGAATCAACCAAAATGAATGTTATTTACTTTTATGATATTTAAAAATAAGACAGCAAAATAGGTTTTGTTATAAATAAAATGATTTCGAAATGGAATAAACCAAATCGAAATCATCTATTAAAAAGTTGTTTTTCAAAATTATAAATGTGCTGCAATCGGCGCAGACAAACAGCTTTCCGGGATATTAAAAGCATTTACCAAAGCGACAGCATCTGGACGAATATCCCAACAAAGCTGATTTACCATTTTACGAACTGCTTTGGTTTTTACCGCTTCCATATAACCGTCTTCTAAATACCAAGCTTTATTTTTTTCGATCTGAGAAAGCGCATACAACTGATTCAATTTCGTCAAAATAGCTTTCGCTGATTCGTCTTCAATTTCTTTTATAGCGATTTGAAATTGCTCTAAAACTATCCTTTCTAAATATGCCTCAGCCACATCAATCATTTGGTGTTGAACCACATTAAATGCGTCATAAGGTTCTAAACCGCTATCTATTAATTTCTTAATACGTCGTGCTGCAGAAGCCAAAATTGTTTTTTCTCTGTGAACAAAAGCCTGAAGATGAAATTCTCCATCTAACAAATGTTCATCATCTGTTCTTCTGGTTGCAATTGGATTTTTCTCAGAAATAGCTGTTTTTGCATTTTCATAAACATAATTAATGATTCCCAACGATCCCATTTCTCCAAATGACTTTCTGAATTCTGCTAAACGGTTTTTTGCCACCAATTGCATCAAAACTGTATTATCGCCTTCAAAAGTCGTGTAAATTTCAGTGTCATTTTTAAGCGCATCAATTCTATTTTCAGATAAATAGCCTTTCCCTCCGCAGGCTTCTCTGCATTCCTGCAAAATATCTCTCGTGCTCCAAGTTGAATACGATTTCATTCCCGCCGCCAACGCTTCGATTTCTTGCATTTCGGCTTCGGTTTTGTTTAAAAATCTCTTTGTTAAATATTGAAGCGCAAAATGGACAGCATATGTTTTAGCCAAAGGCGGCAACAATCTGCGCTGATGCATTCTGTAGTTTAAAATTGGAACTTCAGAACCTCCTTCTGGTCCAAATTGTCTTCTTTGATCGCTGTAGCGGATGGCAATCGTCAACCCAGATTTCGCTGCCGCTAAAGCCGAACGCGGAATTCCGATTCTTCCTCCGACCAAAGTTCCTAACATGGTAAAAAATCGTCTGTTATCACTCGGAATCGGACTTTCAAATTCTCCTTTATCATTCACAGAAGCAAAACGATCCAGCATATTTTCTTTCGGAATCACGACATTGTCGAAACTAATAGTTCCGTTATCAACGCCGTTTAATCCCATTTTATGGCCACAATCGCCAATTGTCACTCCATTTACCACCTTTCCATTTGGATCTCGTAACGGAACCACAAAAGCATTTACACCATAATCATGATCGTCAATAATTAATTTTGCAAAAACAGTTGCCATTTGTCCATGAACTGCTGCGTTTCCGATATATTCTTTTTGAGCATTTTTATTTGGCGTATGAATCGTAAAAGTCTGCTCTTTATGATTGTAAGTTGCTGTTGTTTCCAAGCCTTTTACGTTCGATCCGTGATGCGTTTCTGTCATCGCAAAACAGCCAGGAAGTTTCAGCGAACCAATATCTTTTAAATATTTAGCGTAATGTTTTTCTGTTCCTAAAGACTGAACGCTCATTCCCCAAAGTCCGAACTGAACACCAAATTTAATTACCAAACTCAAATCGTGGTAACTCAGCGTTTCCATAATGGCAAAATAATCTTCGATATTTCCTCCTCCACCGTATTCTTTCGGGTAAGCCATGCTTCCTAAATTTTCATCGGCTAGAATTTTACACCATTTGTAAACTGTTTGTCTGAAAACATTAATATCGGTTGAAGTTTCATAAGCAAATTCAGGTCTGGAAATTACCGATTTTACTTTTTCAATTATCGCAGCTTCTTTTCCGTCTAATATTTGAGTAATTTTCTGAATGTCAAAACTTGCATTAGTATGAGAATTTGCTGTAAAAGAACCCGCTTTTGTCTTGAAGTTTTGAAGTGCTTCTTCGCCTAAAATTCCTAAATCATTTTCCAGTTTTTTGAAATCTGACTCGATTGGAGTTAAATCCAAATCGCTTCCTGAAAGTGCTTTTGCAATTTCAAAAATCGACTTGATCGAAGATGTATCTTGAATACTGCTTTCAATATCCAATTTCCATTGTGTGAGTTCATTTCGCGAAGGCGGATTCGAAATATCTGTTTTAGAAAGCAAATATTCTTTTTCTTCTTCTGATAAAACATTTAAGGAATTTATGAACTCTTTTAAGGTTGCAAATTCTTTCTGAGTCAATAAATCATCTGACCACACTAAATAAAATAATGGCGTAAAGGCTTGAAGTTTGGTATTTTTCATATCAATAGTATTCGGTTTTTAATAGTTTTTTTAGCCACGAATTGCTTCGCCTGTTCGCTGTTGCTCGAGTCACGAATTATTTTAAAATAAATATAAAAAATTCGTGAATTCGTGGCTATCCCTTTTTTCGCTTTATCGCATAAAAAAACAGGAATGAAAAATACTCATTCCTGTTTAAACATCCTGTTAAGGTTCTTATAATTTTCGATTTTAAACCAATAAAAAACATGAAAACTAAGAATTATGAACCCTTGGATATTGAGGTCATTTTTTGTTTAATAGCAAAAATATGATGTGAATTAAAAACTAACACTGCGGTAAAAATTATGCCGTATGCCGTAATCTGTAAAGGCGTAATATTTTCTTTGAAAAAGAAGGCCGCCAAACCAAAAGCAATCATCGGATTAATATTCAACAACATACCAACCGTTGAAGAATTGATTCCTGAAAGCGCATATAAATTCAAGAAAAGCGGAATAATTGTAAATAAAATGGCAATGGTTTCAATACAGAAATAGAATTTAAATTCTGTTGGAACTGGTCCTCCGTAACTTGGGTAAAATGGCACTAAAACTAATGCTGCCAATGTTATATGAAAGGTCAGAACAATAAACTTATCAAAACCTTTGTTGGCGCGTTGGCTAACCAAATATGCGGCGTAAGTTAAACCGATAATAATGCTAAAAAACATATCCATTATATCGCTGTAAGAAAGCAGTACACATCCTGAAATACTTAATCCTACTGAAAACCATTGTGTTTTTAGCAGTTTTTCTTTCAGTATAAAATAAGCGAGTAAAGTTGTTAAAATTGGACAAACCAAATACGCCAACGAAGCCGCTTTTACACTAACATGATTTACCACATAAATAAATGTAAACCAATTTGCCATTAAAAATGCGCTTCCGCCAATATTCAGCAGAATCGATTTTCTTTTTTCTGATTTTGATAAAGCTTTAAAAATCTGAATGGTTTCTTTTATCTGTTTTCTTTTGAATAGAAAAGCAATTAAAACCATTAACATACCGCAGCTAAAAACGCGAAAAAATAAAATATCTAATGAAGGATATTCGTGTATTGGCTTTAAAACCAAACTAAAAAGTCCCCATGTAATAAAGGCTGAAATCGCCGCGATATAATACTTTGTTGTTTTCACAAAATTATTTTTTGAATTGTTTTCTTTTGATGAGACAAATTTCTTAAAAATAAAACAGCAATACAGATACAGTTTTTGTAAATTGCAGCATAACAGTTTTATTTTATGAAAAATTCTAATTACTTATATCTTCAATTTGCTGACCGAATCGAGAAACAGATTAAATCGGGCGTTTTAAACGTTGGTGACAAACTGCCTTCTATACGGGAAGTTTGTGCAGAAACGGGTTATAGCATGAGTACGGTAAGTAAGGCATATTATGAAGTTGAAAGCCGTTCTCTTATTGAATCTCGGCCACAATCAGGTTATTATGTGAGTAATATTTCGGCACGAGTAATTACCGAACCTTCGGCTAGCAAACCGAAATTGAGTCTTGAAAACATTGAACGAGAAGATTTAATCGATTTGGTCTATGGCGATATGCGTTCTAAAGACGTAACGATGCTTTCGCTTGGATTTCCGTCAAATGAATTGCTTCCAATTGCCAAATTGAACAAAAGTATGGTTCAGGCAATGCGCCAATTGTCCAACAGCGGCACGAGTTACGAGGAAATTCAAGGAAATAGTAATTTGAGAAAAGAAATTGCCCGCTGGTCATTCACTTGGGGCGGTTCTCTTACCGAAGAAGATATTATAACGACTCCAGGCTGTATTTCTGCCATTTTTGATTGTTTACTTACACTGACAAAACCGGGCGATACTATTATTACGGAAAGTCCTGTATATTTTGGAATTCTGCAATTGGCGCGATCATTAGGTTTGTATGTAATGGAGCTTCCAACCAATATGACAACGGGAATTGAACTCGAGGCAGTTAAAAAAACGCTTTCTAGCAATAAAGTAAAAGCTTGTGTTTTGATGAGCAATTTCAGTAATCCGTCTGGAAGTATGCTGCCTAATGAACACAAAAAAGAAATTGTACGCTTAATGGATTTTTATAATGTTCCTTTAATTGAGGATGATATTCACGGCGATTTGTACTTTGGCGCAAGCCGACCAACAAATTGCAAAACTTACGATGAAAGCGGAATTGTTTTGTGCTGCGGATCAGTTTCTAAAACTTTAGCTCCTGGCTATCGTGTGGGTTGGGTTTCACCAGGGAAATTTAAAAAAGAAGTTTTAAGAACGAAATTGTATCATACTATTTCTAATACAACTATTACGCATGAAGTGGTTGGAGATTTCTTGAAAAATGGCCGTTATGAAAATCATCTTAGAAAAATACGCCAGATTTTGAATCGAAATTGCATCAATTACATCAATACGGTTTTAGAATCTTTTCCTGCAGGAACCAAAGTGAGTCAGCCGCAAGGAGGCTTTTTTCTTTGGGTTGAATTGGATAAAAAAATCGACACAGCAGCTTTTTATCATTTGGCGCTTAAACACAATATTAGTATTGCGCCGGGAAGAATTTTCTCATTTCAAAACCAGTTTTCAAACTGCATGCGTTTGAGTTTTGGATTGCCTTGGTCTAACGAATTGAGAACTGCAATTCAAACATTGGGGAGATTGGTGAAGCAGTTGTAAAAAAAAATGTTGGACAGCGCAACTACTCACTGTCCAACCAACAATTAAAAGAAGACCAAAATTAAATAGTTATAAGACAAAATAAGCGTCTTTTTCGACTTTCTTAGGTTCGTCTTTTAAGTCAAATTCTTTAAGAATGTCAAATTCGCTTTGATATTCATTTAGCATTTGCTTGATATTTTTTTCGATTGTGTTTGCAATTGCAGTAACTGGCGTATCTGTCGGTCTGTTTTCAAACGGATCTTGCAAATGAATCGCCATTCTTTCGATCAAAAAGAAAGCGGCTCCAATTGCTGTAATCAGCGGAATGGCAAACCAGCTCAAAACGCTTGTTAATCCGAAAGGCAATAACAAAATAAACAAACACAGCGTTAATCGAATGTACATGCTGTATGTTGTTGGAAAAATAGTGTTTTTAATTCGTTCACATTTTCCCATTTCGTCACACAATCTAGATAGCGTATTGTCAATTTCAACTTGCTGATAAACATTAAGTTTTTTATCGTTTTTTGCATTTCGCAAATCTCTTGCGTGCAACATTAAAATTGCATTCGGAACGTTTTGATGGTTCTTGATGTATTTAATTTCTTCTTCACTCATCAAACCTTCAAGCGGTTTCACAGCGTCTCTATTTCTAAGCGACTGCCCAAGACTATAACACCATGCAATTTGTCTTTTTGCAAAATTTTCTTTGAATTCGCTCGCTTCAACAGAATAATCTGGATCTTCATAAAACGTCAAAACCTGACGAATCAAAGTTCTAGAGTCGTTTACAACAGCGCCCCAAACAATTCTTGCTTCCCACCATCTGTCATAAGCCTGATTCGACTTAAAAGCTAATAATAAAGAAATAATGGTTCCGATCATGGTCGGAATGGCAATCGGGATATCTACGGGTAAAGTGATAAAATAATGATGAAATATTTCAAACAGCACGGTATATGCCAGCACTAATCCAATTTCTACTTTAATTTTCCCGAGAATGTACTTCATTGGTATTCTTTTCCTTAACAACATATTTTCGGCATTTAAATTAATATTTTTTTTAAGAGGCTAAGATGCTAAGTTTCTAAGATGCTAAGAATCAAAAAGCTTAGAGACTTAGTGTCTTAGAAACTTAGAATCTCAAACCCTTAAACCATCTCTTCGTACAATGAAAGAACAGGAAGTCCTAATTTTTCATTGACATTTTCTTTTTTGGATTTTTTAAATTTGATTTTTTCGCCTTTTCTGGTTTCCACCAACATATCAATATTGTGTTTTGAAATGGCTTCTGATAAAAATGGAGCGACTTTTTCGTAGTTGTCTTCAAAACTTGCCGTCTGGCTTACAATTTCGAAAGAGAAATTGGCGCTCAAGAAATCCTGAACATCTTTTACATGAATGTTCATACTAGATTTTTCTACATAAAGCGCTTTATGGAAAACCTCTTTATTAATTTCTGTACTTAAATGTAAAATCGGACATTTCTGATTTCCTGCTAATTGCACCAAATATTGATGAATTCTTTTGGTTTCCTGTTTATAAGAATGCGTAAGAATGACCAATTTTACTGAAAAAACTTCAATTAGTCTTTTAAAAATTGGTGCTGAAAGTCCATATTGGTTGTGAACTTTTAATTTTATGTTTGAAGTATGCTCAACAATATATCGGCAGGTTTCCAGAACTTCTTCCTGACTTCTGGTAAGTCCGGATTTCATCTCCCTTAAAAAACCAGAAGAAGAAAACGTATCAGGCGCTTCTGAAACTAATACTAAAATAATTTCTGATTCCGTATTTTTGGACTGATTCACAGCAGATTTAACAGCCGAGATTGTATCATCTTTTAAAGTCGTAGGTATAAGAAAATTTTTCATAAGCATAATCTTTTAGTTTATACCTACAAAATAACTATCCGTAAATTAGACCTTTATTAATCTAAAATTAGAATTTTCTAAACTTAAACATTAGATTTTTTAATATTGAGTTTTTTAAAGATAATCGTAACGATTGTTCCTTTATCTTGCTCAGACTGCACTTGAAGTTCACCGTCATGCATTCGAATGATTTTAGAAGCTAACGGAAGCCCTAAACCATATCCAATATATTTAGCTGCAATTTTTCCTCTAAAGAAAGGTTCATACAAATGCGGAATATCTTCAGGCGGAATTCCAATTCCAATATCGTTAATCGAGATTTTGATCATTTCTTTATTAGCAGAAAGACTCACAAATACTTCGTTGTTATCAGAATACTTTACTCCGTTGGTTATAATATTATTGATTGCCAATTCTAAAAGAGGTTTATTACACGGCAACAATAATAGATTTGAATCTTCTGGCGCAAAATTAAGCCTGATACTCACTCGATTGTCTGGATAAATTTTATCAAGATCCGATTTTACTTCCAACAAAAGTTCGTCCATTCGGGCAATATCAGACACTTGTTTTTGTCCGTCATAACCCGTTTGCGTCAGTTTTAGCAAACTTTCTGTTAAGTTTCCTAATCTTGAAGCCTGACTGTAAATATTTTGTAGAGACTCTATATATTCATGTTGCTGCCTTTCTTTAAGCAGCATAATTTCTGCTTCGGCAATAATGGTTGTTATTGGCGTTTTTAATTCGTGCGAAGCGTTATTAATAAAGTTGGCTTGAATCTCAAAAGAAGTTTCTAGACGATCCAGCATATTATTAAAAGTATTCGTCAAATCTGAAATTTCATCAGAATTTTTAACTTCAGGAAGACGATTATGAAGATTTGAGGCACTAATTCTTTTTACTTCTTTTGTAATTCTTGCTACAGGATCGATAACGCGTTTGGCTAAAAATCGTCCTAAAAGAAAAGCTAAAATCACAAAACCAATTCCGCCAAAAAGCATGATTTTGACAATATAAACGGTCGTGTCTTTACCTTTGCGATCGCGCGCGCCAACAATTACAATGTATTTTTGATCGTTCTCTTGAAAAATCTGTCCTAAATAATATTTATTATCTCTTTCGAAAGAATCTTTTCCCGTCTTTAAAATATTGGTATAAAAAGAGTTTGGAAGATTTAAATTGGTATTATAATCAAAACTATTATGACTGTTGATTTTCAACACATATTCTTCTTCCTCGATCAATTCTTCAAGACCATTCTTTTTGAGGTTTTTGTAATATTTGATCTTTTCTGGATCTTTTTGAAAATGAATAGAAGAAACAATTTTTGCTCTATCGTCCAGACGCTTTAAGAAGTGGTATCTATTATTTTCTCTAAACAAGAAAAACACAATGATGCACAATAGCAATGTACTAAAGGTAGAAAGGGCAACGTAATTAAAAGTAATTTTTTTTCTAATATCCATATTATGGTTTTATAACATACCCCAAACCTTTCATGGTATGAATAAGTTTCGACGAATAAGGCTTATCAATCTTTCTTCTTAAGTATGTAATATAGACATCGACAACGTTGGTGTTCATATCAAAATTGATATCCCAAACGTTATCCAAAATCTGATCGCGCGAAACGATGCGACCCGTATTTTTAGCTAAATAATATAATAATTTGAATTCTTTAGCAGTCAAAATGATGTTTTCTCCATCTCTTTTAACGGTTTTTGCACGTCCGTTTATTTCTAAATCAGCAATTGTGATGGTATCTATTTTTTCTGTTTCCTGTTGCGATCTTCTGTACAACGCATTTATTCTGGCGTCTAATTCTCCAAATTTAAAAGGCTTAACCAAATAATCATCGGCACCAGCGTTGAGTCCCGTTACAATGTTTTCTGAAGTCCCTAAAGCTGTTAAAAGCAAAATAGGCACAAAGTTTTTGGCTGCGCGAAGTCTTCTGCAAATTTCAATTCCGTTAATATCTGGAAGCATCACATCTAAAATTACTACATCGAAGGTATAATTATGAATCATCTCCATAGCCGTTTTACCGTCCATTGCAACGCTTACTTCATTATTATTTTCTGCAAAACCTTTTCGTAAAATCGATAATAGATTTGGCTCGTCTTCGACTATAAGTAATTTCATCTTAAGAAGTTTGTATATACAACAAAAATAGGAATACAATTTAACATAATTTGGCACATCATTACAAATTATGATTTAATTATGAAGAATCAAAAAAGCAGACATAATCGCCTGCTTTTTAATATTATTTTACGCTGAAAGCTTCTTATTTTTAATTTTTAGAAAGTCTCACCCGCATTCAAATAGAATCCTTTAGAGTTATTTCCCCATGAATAATCTAAAATTAGATTGGTTTTGGAAGCTTTATCAATTAAAATCCTCAAACCAGCGCCTACAGCAGGCTGTATCGATTTGAATAGTTGCAAATTAGTATCAGAATTACTGGCTGTTACAAAATTGGTAAAAACCGTACCGCTCAACATTTGATTGCATGTAATAGGAAAACGAAATTCTGTAGACAGATAAACCAAGCCATTTCCTCTAAATAACCCCTGCGTATATCCTTCCCCACTCCTACTGCGCTGATCCCAGCCAATTGCAGGAAGATTTAAGTAAGGCACTTTTCCTTTGGTCACAAATTGTCCGTAAGTCCAAATTGCGAGAATGTAGTGGGGATTTTTATGTGAGACAGGTATAAAATGGCGGTATTCAGCAAACAATACATTACTATAATCCTGATTATTAAACAATACTGGATTAAATCTATAATTAATATTCGCAAACCAGCCTTTTGATGCATTTACCTGATTATCACGAGAATCATGAACCAAATTAAGACTCATTCCGTTTAGGAAATATTCAGAACTATCAAATCCGTATTTTTGACTGTAATTGTAGTGGTAAGTATATTTTCCATTTGCAACATCCAATTCCTTATCCTGTATACTTGAGTACCAATCAATATTAATACCTCCTCCAATATAATAATTCTTCTTAACCTCAAAAGAAACGGTTTGATGGAATTTTAAATAATTGTAATCCATGTCCTGAGCAAGTGAATCTACGCTAAAACCAGAAATCTGATCACGTCTTGGCGGAATAATATCGGTTCCTAAACCATAATTAGGTTGCGAAAACAAATACAATCTATAATCTCCACTCAAAAAGATTTTATTATTATTAAGCAGAATATTATTTTTGATATTAACCAACCACTGATTTTTCACCGTATAAGTAATGCCGACATTAGCAATTGAATATTTATCTTTTTCTTCTTTTCCTTTAAATGTATACTGCGCCACGGCACCAAAAAAGAATCCTGTTGCAGGCTGTGAACCAATTGCTGGAATTAATAAAAAGAAATTGTTCTTTGTGGGTTTAACGACCAAAGCATCGTCTTGCTTTTTAAAAAGGTCGAATAATGTTTTAGGAGGACAGATTGTTGGGGTTTCGATTTCAGGATTTTTAATTTCCTCTTGAGCGAATAAATTAAAGGAAATAAGAAATAGTAATCC
Organism: Flavobacterium sp. B167r; assembly: GCF_056824315.1. Taxonomy (NCBI): domain Bacteria; kingdom Pseudomonadati; phylum Bacteroidota; class Flavobacteriia; order Flavobacteriales; family Flavobacteriaceae; genus Flavobacterium; species Flavobacterium sp. B167r. Next base: position 3,239,330 of record NZ_CP124859.1, on the reverse strand, counting down.
TAAGATTTTAGACTTGTACTGAACGGCATTATTTTGAAAAAAAATTACCATTTACAAAGTTTTGTTTAGAAATTAAGATTCAATCTCATCGCAAATATAAGCCTTATTTTCAACATCTTAGCCTCTAACTAAAAATAATTTCAAACTATTTTAACAAAAAAAGCCGTCAAAAAAATTGACGGCTTGGTAATATTTTAACTTTCATTATTTCGTTATAAATTTTGGATGGATTAGATTGTCTAACGAATAAATCTCATCCCATTTTTCCTGAGTAATTAACTTTTGTTCTAAAACCGCAATCTGATGTACGCTTTTGTTTGTTTTTAAAGCTTCTCCAGCAATACTTGCGCTTTCTTCGTAACCAATAATCGGATTTAATTGTGTTACGATTCCGATACTGTTCATTACCATATTATAGCAATGATCGACGTTTGCTGTGATTCCGTTAATACATTTATCGATTAAAGTCTGAATTGCATTAGCAAGATAATCTAACGAAGTAAACATTGCAAAAGCAATAACTGGCTCCATTACATTCAATTGCAATTGTCCCGCTTCTGCCGCCATTGTAACCGTTAAATCTTGACCAATCACATAAAACAAGTCTGATTTACCACTTCTGGAATTACCGGATTCACTTTTCCTGGCATAATTGAAGATCCTGGCTGGCGCGCTGGAAGATTAATTTCATTTAAACCTGTTCTTGGTCCAGAACTTAATAAACGTAAATCATTACAGATTTTAGAAATCTTAACTGCTGAACGTTTTAAAGTTCCCATAATCTGTACGTAAGCCCCTGTATCTACGGTTGCTTCAATCAAATCTGGTGAAAGTGTTAACGGAATTCCAACCTCATCAGCCAAATATTTTACGCAAATTTCTGGGTAACCTTCTGGAGCATTTACTTTTGTTCCAATCGCTGTTGCGCCCATATTTATTTCCAACAATAATTCCTGAGCATTTTTCAAACGTTGAATATCTTCGCCAATTGTGGTTGCGTAAGCTTTAAATTCTTGTCCTAAAGTCATAGGAACCGCATCTTGCAATTGCGTTCTTCCCATTTTTAAAACTTCTTTAAATTCTTCTCCTTTTTTAGCGAAAGCAACTTCAAGACCTGCCAAAGTTTTAATAAAGCTTTCCATCTTCAAATACAAAGCAATTCTAAAAGCTGATGGATAAGCGTCGTTTGTAGACTGCGAACAGTTTACGTGATTATTTGGATGAAGAAAATTGTATTCTCCTTTTTTATGACCTAAATATTCCAATCCGATATTGGCAATAACTTCATTCGCATTCATGTTTACAGAAGTTCCTGCTCCACCCTGAATCAAATCGCTCACAAATTCTTGATCAAATTTACCTGCAATAATCTGATCGCTTCCGTAACAAATCGCTTCTGCAATTTTAGCATCGATTGCACCACAATCTTTGTTTGCCATTGCCGCAGCTTTTTTCACATATCCTAAAGCCTTGATAAACAAAGGTTCTTTTGAAATTGGAATACCTGTAATATTGAAATTTTCTACAGCCCTGAAAGTTTGGATTCCGTAGTATAAATGATTTGGAATGTCTAATTCTCCTAGAAAATCATGTTCTTTTCTTGTTGATTCCATATTGTGAAATTGATAAATTTTAGCTTAAAAAATAAGCGTAAAGCTACATCAAATTTATTCTAAAGTCGTTAATAATTTTAAAATGATTACGATTTTCATCGAAAATTCTACAGCAAATTATTACCTTTTCAACCTCAAATAATTATCAAAAAAGAGTTGAAAAAAGAGAGCGAGTATTTTCTTGATAAAGAATACAATACAATTATTTACGACAAAGATGACCTTAATTTTAAGGACTTCGAATGCTGCGTTTTTAATAACTGTAATTTCTCTGCCTGCACTTTTTTAGCGGTTACTTTTATCGACTGTGTTTTTAACGATTGTATTTTTTCTGAAGCCAAAATAAATTACGTTGCTTTTAGAACTGCAACTTTCAATCGATGCGAAATTAAAGACGTCAATTTTGCAATGTGCGATAAATTGATTTTCGAAATTGAATTTAATGATTGCATTTTAGATTTTTCGAAATTTTATACGCTAAAATTAAAAGGAACATTTTTCACCAACTGCAGTTTGATTGCCGTTGATTTTATGGCTACAGATCTTACGAATGTTGTTTTCTATAACTGCGATTTATACCGTTCAGAATTCAATAAAGCCGTTGCCAACAAAACCGATTTTAAAACGAGTTACAACTATACTATTGATCCGTCTAAAACTAAATTGAAAAAAGCAGTTTTTTCTTTAAATGAAGTGAAAGGGTTATTGTTTAAGCATGATATTGTTGTGAGTTAATTAAATCTAAAAAAATATGAAAAACATAAATTATATCGTTTTTATTCTTTTTTTTCTTGTAACGGTCAGCTGTGTCCAAAAAAAAGAAGCCGATGTAAAAAAATCAATCAAAAATATCATCCAAAGATTCCCTCAATTGAAAACCAATAAAGATAAGTTTGGAAATGATTATCAACTTGTGAAAAGCATTAAAAACGGAAAGTTTAATTTTGAAATTCAGTTATTTTCTGAGCCTGACAGCATAAAAGGCAATCAACAAATTATTGTTTTTGTCAATTCAAAAAATGAATGTTATGCAATTCCATTTTTTTCAAATAAATACAAAGATTATTGGGAATTCCCATTTGATAATCAAATCCCTAGCATTCAAAAAACAAACTCTACTTTTACTTTAGAGTTGAATAATGCTTTAAGCAAATTAACAGCAAGTGACAAAGAAAATAAAGAAACCATTAAATATGAAATTACAAACGATCTTCTTTATTCTATTTTAAATTGTCAAAACTTAGAAGAACGCGACAGTACTTTAATCTATCGAACTATGTATTCAAATTCAGATCTTCCTGATGAAGATCATGATAAGTCTCTTATCAGACTCAAAAAAAATTACGATCTAATGCAAAAAGAATGGCATCCTGAAGAATATGTAATAAATTATAATTGTTATTTAGATAAAAAAAATTATCGAGTTTATCAACTAAACTTTTACAATAAACCAAAATTTAAAGTAAAAGCATACCGCCAAGATTGGGGGTTTACTCCTTTAAATCTTTAATTTTTTTATAGCTCTAAAAATTTCCCCATCACATAATCTTCCATCAAATAACCATTTCCAATTTCTATATCAACCGTTTCTTTAATTTCGAAACCTAGTTTTTTGTAAAAATTCAAAGCGGTATTAAAACGGTTTACATTTAATAAAAGTTCTTTTGAGTTGTTTTCTAAAGCCATTTTTCCGATTTCTTCAAAAACAATTTTACCATATCCTTTTCCCTGAGTTTCTGGCAGAAGATAGATTTTATGAATTTTTGTTGTCGCTTCGTCGTTATAATTGTGTTCAATTCCTATAAAACCAATTATGGAATTAGAATCTGAAATCATATAAAACAACTGCTCTTTATTCTGAATTTGTTTTGAAAGTGCTTCATCAGAATATATCAGATCCAGCATATATTCTAATTGTTCCTTCGTTAGAATTTCGCCATACGTAATTGGCCACGTTATATGTGCAATCTGTTGAATTTTGGCTATATCTCCAATCGATGCTTCGGTAATTTGAATCATATTATTTTTTAAAAACTTGATTTTCTTGTTCGCTTACGCGGATGAAAGTCGTTCTTTTAGTTAGTTCTTTTAATCTTGATGCTCCAACGTAAGTACAAGTGCTTCTAATTCCGCCTAAAATATCCAAAACGGTATAAATTACGTCCCCTTTAAACGGAACTTGAACCGTTTTTCCTTCGCTTGCTCTGTATTCTGCAACGCCTCCAGCATGTTTATCCATAGCAGTTTTCGAACTCATTCCGTAAAATTGTTTGAATTTCTCACCTTTTACTTCAATCAGTTCACCGCCGCTTTCTGTATGACCTGCCAGCATTCCACCTAACATTACAAAATCGGCTCCGGCTCCAAAGGCTTTTGCAACATCGCCTGGAGTTGTGCAACCGCCATCGCTTATAATGTGTCCGCCTAAACCATGTGCAGCATCGGCGCATTCAATAATTGCAGATAATTGTGGGTAACCAACGCCTGTTTTTACACGAGTGGTACATACAGAACCTGGACCAATTCCGACTTTTACAATATCAGCGCCAGCTAACAGCAATTCTTCGGTCATTTCGCCTGTAACAACATTTCCTGCAATAATAATTTTATCTGGATATTGTTTTCGAGTTTTCTTTAAAAACTGAACAAAATGTTCTGAGTAACCATTTGCAACATCAATACAAATAAATTTCAGTAACGGATTTGCAGTGATTATTTTTTCAATTTTCTCAAAATCTTCTTTTCCTATTCCCGTGCTTACCGCAATATAATCGTAGAAATCTGGACTAACGTTTTTCAAAAAATCATTCCATTCCTCTAAAGTGTAATGCTTATGAATAGCCGTAAACAGCTTTTCCCCTGCCAAGACTTTTGCAATTTCAAAAGTTCCCACGGTATCCATATTGGCAGCCATAATTGGAATTCCTGTCCAATTTGAAGTACTGTGCAGAAATTTGAAATTTTGTTCTAAGGAAACTTCAGATCTGCTTTTAAGCGTTGATCTTTTTGGTCTAAACATTACGTCTTTAAATCCTAATTTCAGGTCCATTTCTATTCTCATAGTTCGAGATTTTGGTTACTCTCAAATATAGGAAATTTTAGATTTTAGATTGAAGATTTTAGATTTTAAAAACTTAAAAATTCGAACGCGGATGATACAGATTCGCTTTCGCGAAAACGCGGATGAAAAACAGATTTTTTTATTTCAAAATTGATACTTTGCGTGGACTTCGACTTCGCTCAGCCTGACAAACTTTAAACTTTAAACCTGAAACAAAACAAACAAAAAACTGTGACTGCGACTGAAAACTAAAACTTACCCGTGAATCGTCTCTCCTTTTCCGTAATTGGTAATGATGGATTCTTCAAAAGCCAGCCATTCTCTCCAACGTTTTTCAACATCGATTCCTGTTCCATATTTACGGGCATAAGTGATGAAAGTGGTATAATGTCCTGCTTCGCTTTCCATTAATTCTCTATAGAAAACTGCTAATTCTTCATCCTGAATATTTTCAGAAAGTACTTTAAAACGTTCGCAGCTTCTTGCTTCAATCATTGCCGAGAATAATAATCTTTCAACAAGACCAGAAACACGGCTTCCGTCGCCACTTCTTCTCATATATTGATAAAGTTCGTTTACGTAATCGTCTTTACGCTCACGACCTAATTTCAATCCTCTTTTTATAATGATATTATGAACTTGCTCAAAATGATCGATTTCTTCTTTGGCTAAAGCCAATAAATCCTTCACTAAATCTTGATGTTCAGAATTGTTTGTGATAATTGTAATCGCATTTGTTGCCGCTTTCTGCTCGCACCAAGCGTGATCTGTCAAGATTTCTTCGATGTTTTTCTCAACAATATTTACCCATCTTGGGTCGGTTGGCAATTGTAATCTTAATACGCCCATTTTTTTTAAGTCTTAAAGTTTGAAAGTCTAAAGTCATAAAGTCAATAGAAAACTTAAAAAGAAAATCGAAGATCAAAAACTAAAATAGAAATTCGCATTTCTTTTTAGACTTTCGACCTTCGACTTTATGACTTTTGACTAATTTTTAATACGCGAAGATTGGTCTTTCGCTCATTAATTCGTTTACTTCATCAGCAACTTCTTCGATAAGTGCTTCATTTGTATGATCAGCAAGTACTTTATCGATTAAAGCTACGATAGTTTCCATATCTTTTTCAACTAAACCACGAGTTGTGATTGCAGCTGTTCCTACACGAATTCCAGAAGTAACAAATGGAGATTTGTCATCAAAAGGAACCATGTTTTTGTTTACTGTAATTTCAGCTTTTACTAATGCATTTTCAGCTTCTTTACCAGAAATACTTTTATTTCTTAAGTCAATAAGCATCATGTGGTTATCAGTTCCGCCAGAGATAATGTTGTATCCTCTTTTTACGAAAGCATCAGCCATTGCATTTGCATTTTTTTGTAATTGCATTGCGTAAGTAAAGAACTCATCTTTAAGAGCTTCACCAAAAGCAACCGCTTTAGCAGCAATAATGTGCATTAAAGGTCCACCTTGATTTCCTGGGAAAACAGCTAAATCTAATAATGAAGACATCATTCTGATTTCTCCTTTTGGAGTTGTTAATCCTTGTGGGTTTTCAAAGTCTTTACCCATCAAAATAAGACCTCCACGTGGTCCTCTTAATGTTTTATGAGTTGTTGTAGAAACAATATGACAATGAGGAATTGGATCATTCATTAATCCTTTTGCAATTAAACCTGCTGGGTGAGAAATATCAGCAAATAAAATCGCTCCTACACTGTCTGCAATTTGTCTGAAACGAGCAAAATCCATATCACGAGAATAAGCCGAAGCTCCAGCGATGATTAATTTTGGCTGTTCTTTAGTTGCAATTTCTTGAATTTTATCATAATCTAAACGACCAGTTTCAGCATCTACACCGTAGAAAACTGGACGATATAAACGTCCTGAGAAGTTTACAGGAGAACCGTGAGTCAAGTGACCACCGTGAGATAAGTCAAAACCTAAAATAGTATCACCAGGATTCAAACAAGCATGGTAAACAGCTGTGTTAGCCTGAGAACCTGAGTGAGGCTGTACGTTTGCATATTCTGCGCCAAATAATTCTTTAGCTCTATCAATAGCAATCTGCTCAATAACGTCAACTACTTCACAACCGCCGTAGTATCTTTTACCAGGATAACCCTCTGCATATTTATTAGTTAAAACAGACCCTGCTGCTGCCATTACTTCATCACTTACAAAATTCTCAGAAGCAATAAGCTCTAATCCGTGAATTTGTCTTTCTTTCTCCTCTTGGATAAGATCAAAAATTTGTTCGTCGCGTTGCATTTTTTTGTTTTTCGTTAATTTCACGCAAAAATACAAAAAAACGTTTGTCAAACTGCTAGATTATGATATATTTGACATACAATTTTTCAACAAAACAATTAACATTAAACATGCCTATAACCGCTAACGATACCAGTAGAAAATCATGGTTAGAAGTGCCAGAAAATAGCGACTTCCCTATTCAGAATATTCCTTTCGGCGTGTTTCTTACCAAAGAAAATGTCGTTACAGTAGGAACGAGAATTGGTGATTATGCTATAGATTTAGGGGCTTTACAACAACTAAACTATTTCGAAGGAATAGAATTAACCGATGATATGTTTATGCAGGATACGCTAAATGATTTTATTTCTGACGGGAAAAAAACATGGCGTTTGGTTCGAAATCGTATCGCAGATATATTCGACGAAACTAATCCGCAATTAAGAGATACAACAAAACACAGAGATATTGTTATATTTAAAATTGAAGATGTAGAGATGCAACTTCCTGTTTTAATTGGCGATTACACCGACTTTTACTCTAGTAGAGAACATGCTACAAACGTAGGAAAAATGTTCCGTGATCCAGAGAATGCTTTGTTGCCAAACTGGCTTCATATTCCGGTTGGATATCATGGAAGAAGTTCTACAATTGTTCCATCTGGAATTCCCGTTCACAGACCAATGGGACAAACTTTGCCTGCAGGACATGATACACCTGTATTTGGAGCTTCTCGTTTAGTAGATTTCGAATTAGAAACTGCTTTTATTACAACAGATGTAAATGTAATGGGAGAAAATATCCCAACTTACGAAGCAGAAGAGTATATTTTCGGAATGGTTTTATTGAACGACTGGAGCGCACGTGACATTCAAAAATGGGAATATGTGCCGCTTGGACCATTCTTAGCTAAAAACTTTGCAACTTCGATTTCACCATGGATTGTAACGATGGATGCTTTGGAGCCTTTTAGAACTAAAGGTCCTAAACAAGATCCTACTCCGCTTCCGTATCTTCAGACAAAAGGTAAAAAAGCTTTTGACATTCATTTAGAAGTGGCTTTAAAGCCTGAAAATCAAGAAGAAACGGTTATTTCAAGATCTAACTTCAAATATTTATATTGGTCAATGAGCCAACAGTTGGCACACCATACATCTAACGGATGTCGCGTAAATTCAGGAGATATGATGGGTTCTGGAACAATTTCTGGTCCAACGCCAGATAGTTTTGGTTCTATGTTAGAATTGACTTGGGGAGGAAAAAATCCTTTGAAATTAAAAGATGGAAGCGAACGCAAATTCATTGAGGATAACGACACTGTTATCATGAGAGGTTTCTGCGAAAATGCAGAAGTAAGAATTGGTTTTGGAGAAGTTTCAAGTCAATTATTGCCTCCTTTCATTAGACCATGAAGAGTAAAGCACTCTGAAGAGCTATAGAAAATAAAAAACCTTGGAATAACCAAGGTTTTTTTATGCTTCATATTTAAATCTCGTAATATTGAAGGAAAAGTAATTATTCCAAAACTACTTTTACCCAAACCAAACGATGATCTGAACTTGATTCACGTTTTTCAACTAATCCTGACATTGGTTCTCCTTTTGCAGGCCAGAACACACCGCTGCTAACAAACTTAAAACCAAGTCTAGACGGCAATACATAATCAGCACGCATTCTCCAAAAAGCAGTATGATTAACTCCAAAAGGATTTTCAGGACTAAATTCGGCACCACCTTTACTCGCAGGCGTAAAGTCACTAATAATTTTTGGACTCTCTATTAAAGACTTTATACCTTCTCTAATAGCGTCTCCTTCAACTGGTGAAGCGTTTTGATCACCCAATATAACAAATTGAGAATTCGCAGATAAACCGCCTTTTGTTCCTTTATCATCATAAATGTACGAAGCTGAATTATCTGAAATATAATCTTTCCAGAATCGGATTTCATCATGATTTCTTTTCCCATTATGATCTTCAGCACCATCAAAAGTTGGAGGAGTTGGATGACTGACTAAAATATGTACTGTTTTATTGCCAATCTGTACAGGAACGTCCCAGTGAGATTTTGAAGATAATGGAAATTCCTTCCAAGCTTTCTTACTATACCAATCCGATCCATCCGCTTTTTTGGTAAGCAATGCTCCTGGCATATCTTTCCATTTAAAATGTTGAAAAGTACGAACGTTATTATCATCAATAGGATATTTAGATAAAAGCATCATTCCATATTGCCCAGAATACATGCCAAATGCCCATGCATCATTTCCAAAATTTTCTAACTTCCCATCATTGTTCAAATCGAACGGACTTGGTTGACCAGTATTCACTGTTGAATAATAATAGTAAGGATAATCAATGGCCGTTGCTCCGCCTTGACTGACTTTCAAATAATTTTTAATAAACGCCTTTACGCCAAGTTCAGGATCTTTAATGTAGTCAAATTCATTTAACAAAATTACATCAGGCCTAACGGTCTGAATAATCTGGGCAATATTCTTAATTTGAGTATTATTGCCTGAATTAAGTTGATGAATCAATATCTGCTCCGATTTTCCCATTGCACCTTTTGGAGAATAATTATCAGATTCCATACTTACATTATAGGTTGCAAATGTAAGTTCAACTTTTTCTTGTGAATCAGACTGCGAAAAAAGAACTCCGGAAGAAAGCACGGAAAGAATAAAAAATATTTTCTTCATATAAAAATTAAATCTGCATTTCTGCTTTGTTGAACACACGAATATAAGAAGGTTGTCGAGACTCACCACAAATCTCTTTGTTAAATATACAACAAAAAAAGCTGCCACTAAAAGTGACAGCTCAAATGATATAAAAAAGTCTCTGTGTATCAGACAATTTGACCACAGATTAAAAAGATAAAAGTGATTTTTTATAATTCTGTGGCTATGATTTTTACGCAGGAATCTGCTGACTTAAACAATGCAAAGTTCCGAAGCCCCAGATAAAATCGATGCAGCTAATACCGATTACTTCACGATCAGGGAAACATTCTGCTAAGATATTTAAAGCAACACGATCATTACTATCATTAAATGTTGGCACTAAAACACAATTATTCAAAATCAAGAAATTTGCATAACTCGCTGGTAAGCGTAAATCCTCAAAACCAACACGTTTAGGCATTGGCAATGCTACAATTACAGGAGATTTTCCATTTTCTAATTTTGCATTCTGAAGGCGTTTCAAATTATCTTGCAAAGGCTTGTAGTTTGAATCGTTTTTATCTGTTTCAACAATCGTTACAATCGTATCTTCATTTACAAATCGGCATAAATCGTCGATGTGACCGTGAGTATCGTCGCCTTCAATTCCGTCTCCTAACCAAATTACATTTGTAACACCAAGATATTCTTTAAAAACTGCTTCATAATCTTCTTTGGTAAAATCAGCATTTCTTACCTGAATTGTTGGGTGCATCAAACACTCTTCAGAAGTCAGTAAAGTTCCTTTTCCGTTTACGTCAATCGCTCCGCCTTCTACAATTACAGGTTTTCCTTTGTACATTACTTGAGTTAAAGGAACATCAATAAAATCGGCTACTTTACCAGGAACAAATTTATCTAACTGATAATTTTTATATTTTGCCCAGCCATTAAAATTAAAATTCAAAGCTTCTCTATTCGAACCATTTTTTACAATAATTGGACCTGAGTCGCGCATCCAACTTCTGTTGGTTTTATGAATAATATAAGAAACGTTTTCAAGGTTTACACGAGCTCTTTCAAGCATATCAGCTACTTTTTCTTTTAGTTTTTCATCAGCAACGACTAAAAAAACAGTTTCAAAATTCGCCACTTTTTTAATAAACTCTACAAAAGCCCATTGAACAGCTTCATATTTTCCTGGCCAATCGTTGCCATTATGCGGAAAACACAATACAATTCCTTGCTGTTTTTCCCACTCTGCTGGAAATCTTCTATTATTTGTTGACATAAATACGTTCTAATTTAGAAAATGCAAAGATAAGCATTCGTTAGGATTTTAAAACAAACGAGTGAAAATCATATACAATTTCACAAAAAATATCCTGTAAAAATTAAGTTAAAGATTAAATAATACAGCCTTAATATTTAACACAGAGCTCAGAATTACTTTTGCGAAAACTAAAACTAACACATGAAAAATTTATCAATCCTCAAAAGCCCAACAAAAAGAAGCTTGTTGGTAGTAAGCAGCGAAGGAGACGGATCTGTTAAAATTTATCAGCCAGATTTAAAATAATTAATACTTTTTCAGGAAAGCAAAAGGGCAAAATGTAAATTTTGTCCTTTTTTTATGCTTTCTATTGTACTTATTTTAACGTATTTACACAATTATTAGCCAAAAGATGGGAATTATGTAAGCATATATACAACACATTCTAGAATTCGACCTCTAATTTTGCTCATGAGTTTAAAATAAAAACAATTTAATTTTTGATATCATGAAAAAGAAATTAGTATCAGTATCCTTATTATTATTATCATTTGCTGCAGGCGCTCAAAATATGGCTACCACTTCTACCAAACCTAACGTAGATCAAGAATACAACAAATGGTCGATCGAACTAAATGGCGGGGTTAACAAACCAACTAGAACAATGACTCCAGGTTATACTACAGAATCTGCAAACTTTTTTCACGGAGATTTAGGTGTAAGATATATGTTTAATCCAAAATTTGGGGTGAAATTAGACGTTGGTTACGATCAATTTAAAGAGAAAAAAGACACTCCAGATTTTGAAAGCCGTTATGTTAGAGCAAGTTTACAAGGGGTTGTTAACGTTGGACGTGCTTTAAACTTTGAAACTTGGACAAACACAATTGGTCTTTTGGCGCATGGAGGTTTTGGAGTTTCACAAATTAGTACTGAAACAGGATTTGGAGGACAAGATTATATGGCTCACGGAATTGCCGGTTTAACTGGACAAATCAAATTAAGCAATAGAGTGGCACTTACTGGAGATCTTACCGGAATTGTAAACGGAAGACAAAACTGGAACTTCGATGGAATGGGTAACACAACAACAGGTTCATTTGATGGTGTTTTACTTAATGCTTCTGTAGGTTTAACATTTTACCTTGGTAAAAATGAAAAACATGCTGACTGGGTTGGTGAAGAAGATAGAATTGGTGAATTGGAAAAAAGAGTGGATTTAATCGAAACTGGTCTTATCGATTCAGACAAAGACGGAGTTGCTGATTTATACGATTTAGAACCAAATTCTATTGCAGGTGTTGCAGTTAACACAAAAGGTCAATCTATTGATAATAATCAAAATGGTGTGCCAGATGAGTTAGAAAGCTATTTAGATAAAAATTACGAAAAGAAAGGCGCTGGAACAGCTACAAACAATACTGTTGAAGAGTTAATCAATGGTGGTTATGTAAACGTTTACTTCGACTTCAATTCGTCTAAACCAACAAACGCATCTTTATCAGGCGTAGATTTCTTAGTGAAATATTTGAAAAACAACCCTGGAAAATCGGCAGACATCATTGGTTATTCTGATGAAATCGGTAACTCAGACTACAACACTGAATTATCTAGAAAAAGAGCTGAGGCTGTTAAAAAAGTAGCAGTAAATGCAGGAATTGATGCATCAAGATTGAATGTAATTGCTAACGGAGAAGATACTTCTGTTAACAAAAATTCTAAAGAGGCACGTCAGATCGTGAGAAGAGTTACTTTCCAAGTGAAGTAATCTAATATAAATTGAAAAAAGGCGGTTTCAGAATCTGAAACCGCCTTTTTATTTAGCTTAAAAACAAAAAAGGACAAAATGTGAATTTTGTCCTTTTTCTATATTTCAGATAAATCTAATTATTTATCAATTGCTCTTTTTGTAATATCTCCAAAAGCATCAATTCTTCTGTCTCTGAAGAATGGCCAGTTTTGACGAACATTTTCTTGTAAATCTAAATCAACCTCAGCAATTAAGATTTCTTCTTTATCGTGAGAAGCTTGAGCTAAAATTTCTCCTTGTGGCCCAGCGATAAAAGAAGCTCCCCAGAACTGAATTCCTTCTGTTCCTTCAAGATATTTTTCTAAACCAATTCGGTTAGCTGCTGCTACGAAAACACCATTTGCTACAGCGTGACCTTTCATAACATTCATCCAAGCGCCATATTGGTTTTCTCCGTATTGCTCTTTTTCTTTAGGATGCCATCCAATTGCTGTTGGGTAAAACAAAACCTCAGCACCTTTAAGAGCCGTGATACGCGCTGCTTCTGGATACCATTGATCCCAACAGATTAAAGTTCCAACAGTTCCTTTTTTAGTTTCGATTGCTTGGAAACCTAAATCACCTGGCGTGAAATAGAATTTCTCATAGAAATGCGGATCGTCTGGAATATGCATTTTACGGTATAAACCAGCCTCAGTTCCATCAGCATCAATTATGTAAGCACTATTATGATAGATTCCAGCCATTCTTTTTTCGAAGAAGGGAACAATAATTACTACTCCTAATTCTTTTGCCAATTCGCTGAATGCAATAAATGAAGTGCTGTAAAGTGGTTCTGCTAATGCAAAATTGTCTACATCTTCACTTTGACAAAAATAATGACTGCTATATAATTCAGGAAGTAAGATTACCTCAGCACCTTGACTTGCAGCATCTCTTACCCAACTGATACATTTTTTAAGATTATTTTCGGCAACATCATTCAGATTTAACTGAATAACCGATATTTTATATTTTCTTTTCGCCATGACATAAAATTTAGAGTGCAAAAGTAATAAATTTTAAAGGAATGGCAAAGTTTGATTCTTATCTCTATGATACAAAAAAAGAGCTCAAAAGCTCTTTATAATTGACTGTAAGGATTACGATTCATTGAAAATATTTTTACAATGTAAATAACGTCGTTCTCTTCTCTGTATAATATTTTAAATTTTCTGACTAGAATTTTTCGATATTCAGGTTCAATATCATCTTTTTGATATTGCTCCGTAAAAACAATACTTTTAACCGCTGTAAAAATATCGTTTTTAACATTTTTAGCTCCGTCTAGAGACTTTTCTTTATAATAATTAAAAATTGTTTTTAATTGATTTTGGGCAGAAAGTGTCCAGATTATTTCAACTACTTTTCCCACTACCAATCTTCAGATTCTTTTTCTAAATCTTTCTGTGTTACCACTTTCCCATTTTTAATTTCAATTTCAGAATTTGCCAATCCAGATTTGTATTCAGATCTTGTAATTGGTTTTCCGTCAACTGAAAAAGCTACAATTTCTTCTTCTTGATAACTTTCAATAACTGCCTTAACCACTTTTAAAAGACGTTCATCTGCAGTATTTATATATTCCAAAATACTATCTCTTAACTCTAAAGCTCCCATATTCCTATTCTTTTATTATTCAAAGATAATCAATTTTAATTTTGAGTTTTTAGTTTATCTTTTTTTAAATCCGAAAAAAATAAATAAAAAACCATTTTACATTTGATTTAAAATCGCTGTAAAATGGTTTAGATTATACTATCGTAAAACAATTATTCGATAACTATTTTTTTAACCAAGAATTCAGTTTCTGATTTTTTGAATCTAATTTCGAAAGTTCCTTTTGACTGTGGTGAAAATGTATAAACGGTGTGCAACGCAGTTGGCGTTTGATTACCACAAGTTTCTGTAGGGTATTTTGCCTCTATCTGAAATCCGTTGTCTTTACCAATTGAGATGTCGCTAATTCTGTCAAATTCTCCACAAGCGTTATCAACTATAAAAGATATTTCAAAATTAACATCAACTCCAACTTTTCCTGTAGGAGATCCTGTAATAGCAGTAACATTTGCTGCTCTTGAAATGGTTTTAGTCGTTTCTTTACTGTTATCGTCGCTACTGCATGCTACTAAAGAAACAGCTAAAAAAAGCACTGCCAAAACTGATTGTATTCTAAAAATTTTCATATAAGTTTAATTAAGTTCTATTATGTAGATGGCGCTAAATTACAAAGGTTGCTTGAAATAATGCAAAATAATTTAAAGCTGGCGTAAAAAAAACTATAAGAAAGCTCCGTATCGGCCAATGTTTCTTATAAAAACAAAACTTTCAGCCTTAGCCCCGATAGAAACGGCATCCTTTTGTGGTGGGGTTCACCACAAAAGATAAAGTGGATAGCGGGATTAAACTTGAACTGAAAATGTTTGCTTTTGCTACAAAAAAAAACACCAATCTTTCGACTGGTGTTCTTCATATTTTAAAAGCAAAAATTAAACTGCCTTTTCTTTCTTTTTGAATATTTTTTTGAAAAGATTTACAATTATCAAAACGATAACCCCTAAAACTAATCCAATTACAAATTCTTTGATAATTGACGGAAGGTTTATTTGAGGCACATAATGATGAAAAAATGGAATGTAATGCACAAAAATTCCTCCTGCAACTAAAAGCAAAGCGATGGTTCCAATTACAGTTAAGCCTTTGATTACCAACGGAAGTGCTTTTACTAACAAATTTCCGATAAATCTTGACGGGCTATTTTCATTCTTGCTAAATTTTATAAGTTTATAGCCTGCTTCGTCCATTCTCACAATAAGCGCTACAATTCCGTAAACTCCAATTGTTGCAACCAACGCGATTATAGAAGTTACTATTATCTGTTGTGTCAGTGGTTCTTCAATTACAGTTCCTAATGCTATAATTACTATTTCTACAGATAAAATAAAATCGGTTATGATCGCTGATTTTATTTTTCCTTTTTCCATTTCTAATATTTGCTCTTCAGTAAACACTTCATCGGTAATTCCTTCCGGGTGATCGTGTTTATGAGGGAAAATATATTCATAAATTTTTTCGGCTCCTTCATAAGCTAGGAAAAGTCCGCCTAGAACAAGGATTACGATTATAGCAACTGGCAAAAATGCACTTAGCAAAAATGCGATTGGAAGAATAATTATTTTGTTTAATAACGAACCTTTACTGATTGCCCACAAAACAGGCAACTCTCTTGATGAAGCAAATCCTGAAGCTTTTTCGGCATTTACCGCTAAATCGTCGCCCAAGATTCCGGCTGTTTTTTTTGCAGCAACTTTACTCATTACTGCAACATCATCCATAATTGCTGCGATATCGTCTAATAGAGCGAAAAAACCTGAACCCATTTTTTTATTTTTTTTAGTGATGCGAATCTAGACATTTTGCCTTAATCTGCCCAATAATATCGTATCAAAATTTGTGTTTTTTATTCGTAATTTTCTGTAATGTCGCTCTTAGCTGCATTGACCTAAAAGAACCCACAAAATGATAAAAACTATAATTGTCCCAAAACAGCCTCCACCTAATTTTTTTGCGCCATATCCTGCCAGTAATCCTCTAAATATATTGTTCATGATTTTAAATTTTAATTAATAATTTGCTGATTTTTATAAATTTAAAATTGATTCTTTTTTGAGAATATTTTGTTATATGAATTAAAAAAAAAGTTTCAGAATTTTGGGCAAAAAAAAAAAGCACCAGTTAAAAACTGATGCTTTTTAAGATTAACAAAATGAAAAAAAAATTAATTAGCTGTCTGGTTTCTAAAAACCAACTTGCCATCGAAAGCATCTAATAAAATGATGCTGTCTGTTGTTATGTTTCCTGCCAGAATTTCTTTTGACAATTGATTTAAAACTTCTCTTTGTACGACACGTTTTACAGGTCTTGCTCCAAATTGAGGATCATATCCTTTGTCTGACAAGTAAGCAATCGCTTCTGGAGTTGCATCCATTGTAATGCCTTGCTGTGCTAGCATTTTGGTAACGCCTTTTAATTGCAAGCCTACGATTCTCGAAATATTATCTATTGTAAGCGGCGTAAACATTACGATTTCGTCTATACGGTTGATAAACTCTGGACGAACAGTTTGTTTCAATAATCCTAAAACTTCGTTTTTAGCTGCTTCTGTAGCTGCTTCCACTCCGCCTTTCAGATTTTCGAATTTCTCCTGAATAATCTGGCTTCCCATATTAGACGTCATGATAATGATCGTGTTTTTGAAATCAGCCAAACGACCTTTGTTGTCCGTTAAACGCCCTTCGTCCAAAACTTGCAATAAAATATTGAAAGTATCAGGATGCGCTTTTTCTATCTCGTCCAACAAAATCACAGAATAAGGTTTTCTACGAACCGCTTCAGTCAATTGCCCACCTTCATCGTAACCTACATATCCTGGAGGCGCTCCCACTAAACGGCTCACACTGTGGCGTTCTTGGTATTCGCTCATATCGATACGTGTCATTGCATTTTCATCATCAAAAAGATATTCTGCTAGCGCTTTCGCTAATTCGGTTTTACCAACTCCAGTTGTTCCTAAGAATAAAAATGTTCCAACAGGTTTTTTCATATCCTGCAAACCGGCACGGCTTCTACGAACTGCATCACTCACTGCTTCTATCGCTTCCTCCTGACCTACAACACGTTTGTGCAATTCGTCTTCCAAATGCAATAGTTTTTCTCTTTCTGTTTGAAGCATTTTTGTAACCGGAATTCCTGTCCATTTTGCTACAACTTCTGCAATATCTTCTCTGGTAACTTCTTCTTTAATTAAAGAATTTCCAGATTGGAATTCTTGTAATTGTTTTTGCAAATTTTCCTGACGTTCCTGTGCTTCTTTTATTTTTCCGTAACGAATTTCGGCTACTTTTCCGTAATCGCCTTCACGTTCTGCACGTTCTGCTTCGTATTTGAAGTCTTCGATTTCATGTTTTACAGCCTGAATTCCGTCAACAATATCTTTTTCAGATTTCCATTTTGCGAAGATTTCGTTGCGCTCTTCTTTCAGATTGGCCAATTCCATACCTAAAATTTTAAGCTTGCTTTCTTCTTTTTCACGTTTAATGGCTTCTATCTCAATTTCCAACTGCATGATTTTACGATCCAAAACATCTAATTCTTCAGGTTTTGAATTGATTTCCATACGCAATTTAGAAGCCGCTTCGTCCATTAAGTCGATCGCTTTATCTGGCAAAAAACGATTGGTGATATATCTTTGCGAAAGCTCAACTGCAGCAATAATGGCTTCGTCTTTAATCTGAACTTTATGATGCGTTTCATATTTTTCTTTGATTCCGCGAAGAATAGAAATCGCACTTTCGGTGTCTGGCTCATCAATCAGAATTTTTTGGAAACGTCTTTCAAGTGCTTTGTCTTTTTCAAAATATTTTTGATATTCATCTAAAGTTGTAGCACCAATTGCTCTCAATTCTCCACGAGCCAAAGCTGGTTTCAAGATGTTGGCCGCGTCCATTGCACCTTCACCTCCACCCGCTCCTACAAGCGTATGAATCTCATCGATAAACAAAACAATATCACCTTCTGCAGCTGTAACTTCTTTTACAACCGATTTTAAACGTTCCTCAAATTCTCCTTTGTATTTCGCTCCAGCGATCAAAGCTCCCATATCTAATGAGAAAACGATCTTCTCTTTTAAGTTTTCTGGAACGTCACCGTCAACAATTCTATGTGCTAAACCTTCTGCGATAGCCGTTTTACCAACTCCAGGTTCACCAATAAGCATTGGGTTGTTTTTGGTTCTACGAGTTAAGATTTGCAATACACGACGAATTTCTTCATCACGGCCAATAACCGGATCTAGTTTTCCTGTACGTGCTAATTCGTTTAGATTTTTAGCGTATTTATTCAACGAATTATAAGTTTCTTCAGCTGAAGCCGAAGTTACTCTTTCGCCTTTGCGTAATTCTTCAATCGCCGCTTTAAGACCTTTTCCTGTTACGCCTTGATCTTTTAAAATCTGAGAAACTCGGCTTTTCGAGTCAAAAATGGCTAAGATTAAATGCTCGATCGAAACATATTCGTCGTTCATTTTGTGTGCAATAATTTCTGCTTCGTTCAAAGTTTTATTTGCATCTCTTGAAAGCATAATTTCGCCACCTGAAACTTTTGGAAAACTCTGAATTGTACTATCTAAAATTTGCAAAAACAATGGTACGTTTACATTTAATTTTTTCAAAATAAACGGTGCTACGTTTTCATCAACTTCAAAAATAGCTTTGAAAATGTGTTCATTTTCAATTTGCTGTTGGCCATTGCGCTGTGCTAATTGCTGCGACAACTGAATGGCTTCTTGCGATTTAATAGTAAACTTATTTATATTCATTTTTTTATGATTTTGATTTATTTAACTGTTTAATTTTATAAGATTAAAGTTACGGTTTATTGAGGCAATTTTTTGACCCAAATAATTTAACTTTGCATTGAAATAGACAAATTATATTCCATAGTGAAAAAACAGACAAAATGACGGTTAAAATCAGGTTTTCCAATTTTAACACGTCAAAAAGTCATAAAACAAGTCAAATATGAGTTTTTTTAATTCAATCTTCGGAAGTTCAGAGAACTCAGAAGCTCCAAAAAGTAAAGTAAACTGGACAGAATTAACAGATATCCTTCAATTAATAGAAATCGAAGCTATTTCTAATGAAAAACCAGTTGTTATTTTTAAACACAGCACAAGATGCAGCATTAGCCGTATGGCTTTAAAACAATTTGAAAGAGATTATGATCTTGAGAATGTTGTAGATGCGTACTTTTTAGACTTGATAGCACACAGAGATATTTCGAACGAAATTGCAAGCAAATTTGGAGTTTATCACGAATCTCCTCAATTGATTTTAATCAAAAACGGAAAAGCCATTTATGATGTTTCACACAGTGATATTGATGCTGAAGCGTTGAAAAGCAAAATCTAATTTTGAATTATGAGTTATGAATTATAAATTATTAGTTAATTACTCAATTTAAATTACAACGAAATTTAAAACCTAGAAAGCCTGAAATTACATGTGTATAATTTCAGGCTTTTTCTTTTTATTTATTTGAATTCAAATCAACTCATAACTCATAATTTATAATTCATAACTCATAACTCATAATTAAACTTAAAAGCTTCCATCAGAGCCTCCTCCACTGAAACCTCCACCTCCAAAATCCATTGGAGAAGCTTGTGGTTTTACTTCTGGCTTCATTCCGAAAGTTGAAGCTACAACCAAAGCTTCTGCATTTAAAAGTGTATCTGAATGATTGATTCTATCTGGTTTGAAGGTTAAACCGCTTTCTTTTTCTTTTAATTTTTTAATTGAAAAAAAAGCAATTGCAAATAAAACTACTCCGCCAAGCGTAAGCGCGACTTCTAAAGGCAAAACGGAATGATAGAATCGAATGGTATAAATTGAAAATCCGATAGCTAAAAAACTAATCCAAAGCATTAATCTGTCTTTTGTTTTTAAAGCATAAACTAAATAACCTACTGGAACTATAAAAGTAAATGCATAAAAGAAAAAAGCAAACGGAATATCTGTTCCTGGTTTTACTTCTACTCCTAAAAGTTCTGCAGAAAGCTCTCTAACAACCAAATAATTACAAGAAAGATAAAATAAAATCAAACAAAAACTATTCGCCAACAGTAATCCATTATAATAGTAACTTTTCTTTAAATTATTGATTAGCTTCTTCGTGAAAAAGTAAAAGATTCCAGCAAAAATGATCGCTGTAAATGGCAGAATGGCTTTTCCGATATCTCCGAATTCAAACATTCCGTAAAACAAAAAAGCGCTTGTTGAAAGGCAAAAAACGAGCATTGACAAAACATGCAAATACCTTAAAAAGATAAATAATGAGGCAATTGAAACAAATGCAGCAATGACCATTTCGTAGCCTTCTGTTGTAATTCCAATGGCAAATCCAACATTCAAAAGTGTTCCTAAGATAAAAGCATCATCGAGTCCGTGATTGCGGAAATCTTGTGAGGCTAAAAATTCTACTCCAACAAATCCGACTACGGCAAAAATATAACAGCAGATTTCAAAAAATATGCTCTCGCTACTTAATCCTAACAAGGAAATTGCTCCGCAAATGGAACCGAACAAAAAAGAGCCCAGCAAAAAGAATCCGATTCTAACCAAAATATTGCTTTGGCTTTTTAAATCTGGCAATTCTTTCTCAATAAACTTTTTTTGTTCTTTACTAATAAAACCTCCTTTGTACAATGTGCCTGCTTCGTCAATTAAAGCTTCATTGTCTAACATTTTTTTATCGTACGCTATCATTCTGAAATTACTTTATGGAAGTTTTTAATTAGTTTAATAAAAATTACAATTGAACCAATGAAATATGCAGGCAATAAGAAAACGAATAATTCCCAAATATCTGAGAAATTAAAGTTTTCAAAAATTTTAACCAAGAATATATTAGCGCCGATATAACCATAAACAATCATAAATACGTAAAGCGACATTGCTTTGTAATCGTAACTTGCTTTATGAAAATAATAAGTTGAGCCCACTAAAATCAAAGTAAACGGTATCCAAGTAATTACATCATAGCTAGTCATATTTGCAATTGAAGCAATACTGGCAATGTGCAATGCAAAAGTTAGAAAAATCAGTCCAAAATGTGTTTTTAGAGAAATTTTACGGCTGTAAATTACCCATAAAACCAACAATGCACCAAGAACAACGGCCGAATAACTCAGATTCTGACTAGCATAAAAATCGTTATTACTTAACAAATCTTGGGGTGTAACCGAAAGTCCGATGTACGCTGCTAAACCAGTAATTGCAATTGTTAAAACACTTCTGTTATCAAAATAATACGCACAAAAGAAACTCACAATTGTCGGAACTAAAGTTGCCAATCCATAATGTTCTCCAAAAGGTTTATATTGAAACTGAAGATATCCAATAAAAATACAAGTCAGAATATTTCCTGCTAAAACAAGATATTCCAAAACAGGATGCTCAAAAGTGGTTTCTTCTTTCTGAAAACCTTTAGAGTGTTTAAAACAATAAAAAAAGCAAACCGCAATCACAATCAAAAGCAATGATAGTATCGCAATATGCCCTATTGAATCGATATTTTCGTAAATCAAAATTCCGATTCCAGACGTAAATAATAGCACTGAGAGATAAAGAAAAAGCTTTAATTCCGCGTTTAGCGAAAAAATATTTAAGCTTCGATACGTTTTAACTTCATCAAACTGATTTTCAGTAATTAAACCTTTTTCAAATAGATTGAGACTAGATTGTTCGTTAAATTTTTTCATTTTATTTTATAAACTGGTAAATCAAATATATGTATTTAGCATGAATTTTCTCCTTTTCACAATTAAAACCTTCAAACTTCATAAAAAACATCTCAATTAACCCTTGCTAAAATTAGTATAAAACCAACATTTAAAATTCATTAAACCAAAACTTTATGGATAAAAATTTGCTAAATTAATTTGTAATTATTTTTATTCTTTTACATTTGTGCAATCGATTACATTAACTATTCAAACCACAAAAAACCACATTTTAAATGAAAACAAAACTTATTTTATTGGCATTGCTTCTGCCTTGCTCCTTTCTATTTGCACAAAATTACTTTTTGACTGCTCCAGAAGGATTTGGAGCTTCAGCTACTGGAGGCGGAAATACAGCTCCTGTAACTGTAACCACCCTTTCAGATTTAACTGCTAAATTAAAATTGACAACTCCGCAAGTTATCTTAGTTTCAGGAATCATAAATTGTACGTATACAAGCCTACAAGTCAACGACAAAACAATTATTGGTCTTCCAGGAGCGCGATTGGTGAATCTAGATCAAACTGCAGCAGGTTCAGGAATTTTAAGTTTAAAACCAGGGTCTAACAATATTATTATCAGAAACTTAATTTTTGAAGGACCCGGAGCGTATGATGTTGACGGACGCGATAATCTAACTTCTGAAGCAACAAATATTTGGGTTGATCATTGTGAATTCCAAGACGGAATGGATGGCAATTTTGACAATAAAGGCGCTGCAGATAACGTAACAGTTTCTTGGTGCAAATTTACTTATTTAAAAGCACCAAAAGCTGGAGGTTCTGGCGGAGCCGATGATCATCGCTTTTCTGATTTAGTTGGTTCTTCTAAAACCGATGCTCCTTCTGATGGTCACTACAGTATCACTTTCAAAAATTGCTATTGGGCAGAAGGTTGCAAAGAAAGAATGCCAAGAGCTAGAAATGCTGAACTTCATATTTTAAACTGCTATTATAACACTTCTGTTTCTGGTTCGCTAGCCATTGGTTTAGGCGGAGGAAATTACAATACAACTTGCTATGTTGAAGGAACTAATTTTGCTAACATTGGGACTGCTTTTAAAAGCTACGTAAGCACAGATGGCGGAAAAATCGGAATTACTTTTACAGATTGTTTAAATGCACCAGCAAACTCAGGAACTACAGTAACAAAACCTTCTTATATTTACAGCGTTCTTGCAATTCCAAATGTTGCGGGCTTTGTTTCGAACCCAAATTGTGGTGCTGGAGCAACGCTACAAGTTACAGCTCAAGGCACTATTTCTACAAGTTGCACTAATTTAGGATTAAACGACAATGTCAAGAATAATCTAGAATTAAAATACTATCCATCAGTTATTAATCGTCTTTTAAATATTGATTTTTCAAGTTCGGATAATGGTTTAGCTGAAGTAGATTTATTTTCTTCAAATGGATCAAAAGTATATTCGAATTCCAAAAATATTACTCCAGATGAAAAACTAGAATTAAATGTTGGAAATCTTGCGAAAGGCATTTACATCTGTAAAGTTCAAATCGAAAACCGAAGCAAAACTTTCAAACTCGTAAAAAACTAAATTTACTCCATAAAAAAGGTCATTGATTTTTTCAATGACCTTTTTTTATCTTCTACAATTTACATTTCACATCTCACAAGAGATTAGAAAGCAGCTTTCATTTTATCTTTAATTGCATCTAGGCATAAATTATTGATACTTCCCTCGTGCGTATGTTTGGTTTCTTTTGGAGATTTATACGTTCCTGCTTCTAATTGTTCAGCAACGGCTTTGTAAGCATCTCTAAACGGCATTCCTGCAACCACCATTTCATTTAAAGTATCAACTGTAAACAAATAATCATACTTTTTATCTTCTAAAATATGATCTTTTACGGTGATGTCTTTAATTGAAAAAATAGCAATATCCAAACAAGCTTTTAAGTTTTGAATCGCTGGAAACAAACCTTCTTTTAAAAGCTGTAAATCTCTGTGATAACCACTTGGAAGGTTATTTGTAATTAAAGTGATTTCGTAAGGAAGTGCCTGAATCTTGTTGCATTTTCCTCTGATTAATTCGAAAACATCTGGATTTTTCTTGTGCGGCATAATACTTGAACCTGTTGTAAGATGCGCCGGAAGACCAATAAAATCGAAGTTCTGACTCATATACAAACAAACGTCCATTGCGAATTTTGACAATGTTCCCGCAACGCTTGTCATCGCAAAAGCAACAGTTTTTTCTGCCTTTCCACGGCTCATTTGCGCTGCAACGGCATTGTATTTCAAAGTTTCGAAACCTAATTCCTGTGTTGTAAATGTTCTGTTGATTGGAAATGAACTTCCATATCCAGCAGCAGAACCCAACGGATTCTGATCTACAATTTTTGAAGCGGCATTCAACATTGTAATGTCATCAATCAAACTTTCCGCGTAAGCAGAAAACCACATTCCGAATGACGATGGCATTGCGATTTGCAAATGCGTATAACCTGGCAACAATACATTTTGATGTTTTTCTGCTGATTCCATCAACAAATCAAAAAGTGTTTTTACCTGTTCTTTTATAGCTTTTAATTCGTCTTTTAAATACAAATGAACATCTACTAAAACCTGATCGTTACGAGAACGCGCTGTGTGGATTTTCTTTCCTGCATCGCCCAATTTTACCGTTAACAAATATTCGATTTTAGAGTGAACATCTTCAAAACTGTCTTCGATTTCGAAATTTCCAACTACGATATCAGCGATAATTTCGTTCAAAGCATCAACCAAAGAAGTTGTTTCTTCTGAAGTCAACAAACCAATTTGTCCCAACATTTTGGCGTGCGCAATTGAACCTAAAGCATCGTATTTTGCTAAAACCAAATCTAATTCACGGTCGTTTCCAACTGTAAATTGTTCGATTTGTTTATCTGTTGGTATTCCTTTTTCCCAAAGTTTCATAGTTCTATTTTTTTTCGCCACGAATTCACGAATTATTTTTGATAATCTTTGCGATTATTTTTTTCGAATTAATTCGAATTAATATTTCGTCTAGATAGTAAAAAAATAATTCGTGAATTCGTCGCGGTTTTTTTTTCTTATAATTTAAAGAAATCAGTTAGTATTTTAATATACAAATCGACTCCTTCTACAATTTCGTTTACAAAAATAAATTCGTCTGCTGAATGCGAACGTAATGTTTCTCCTGGCCCAAGTTTTAAAGACTGACAGCTTAAAACGGACTGATCTGAAAGTGTTGGAGAGCCATAAGTTGTTCTTCCTAAAGCAATTCCAGCTTGTACTAAACCATGTTCGTGTGGAATAGATGAAGCATTTAAGTGCATTGATCTTGGCGTAACTTCAGCGTTTACATTTGCCTTTACTACTTCTAAAATTTCAGCATTTGAATAGCAATCGGTTACACGAATATCGACAACCAAATCACATTCTGATGGAACTACATTATGTTGTTTCCCTGCATTAATCTGCGTCACGGTCATTTTAACCGGACCTAAAACCTCTGAGATTTTGTCGAATTTATAGTTTTTAAACCATTCCATTACCGGAATTGATTTATATAAAGCGTTATCATCGTTTTGATGCGCGGCGTGACTTGCTGTTCCTTTTACTTTTACGTCTAAAACCAACAAACCTTTCTCAGCCACAGCTAATTGCATTAAAGTTGGTTCTCCAACAATTGCGCAATCTAATTCTGGTAAATGTTTTAAAACGCTGTTTAAACCATTTTTTCCGCTGCTTTCTTCTTCGGCGGAAGCCACAATCACCAAATTATGTGATAAATTTTGATTTTCGTAAAAATGCACAAATGTCGCCAAAAGCGAAACTAAACATCCTCCAGCATCATTACTTCCTAAACCGAATAATTTGCCGTCTTTTTCAATCGCTTTAAATGGATCGTTGGTGTAAGCCTGATTTGGCCTTACGGTATCGTGATGTGAGTTTAATAAAAGTGTTGGTTTGTTTTCGTCGAAATATTTGTTGAAAGCCCACACATTGTTGTTTTCTCTTTTGAAAGGAATCTCATTCTGATTGAACCAATTTTCTATTAAAAGAGCCGTTTGATCTTCTTCGCTTGAAAATGAAGGCGTTTCAATAAGGCTTTTTAATAAACTAATTGCTTCCTGGGTAAGCGTATCTATATTTTTCATTTTATTAAGGTTCAAAGGCTCAAAGGGACAAAGCAACAAAGTTTTTAAGTGCTTTCCAATGACCATTTTTACTTGCGCAAATTTATTTAAAATACCTTGTGCACTCTATTTTTTTGCCACCAATTACGCGAATTTTCGCAAATTACTTTTTTGTCACAGATTTAAAATCAAAATAATCTTTTTAATCTGTAGCTAAAATTATTTTCTATTTTTAACAGACGAATTAGTGTCAATTTTTGACCCGAGCGACAGCGAACAGGCGAAGCAAATTCGTGGCGACATATTTTATAACGTAATCGTTGTATGCAAAATATCTGAATTTTGAAGCATTTTGTGATGCCCAATTTTGATTTTCTGCACACCTCTTGATAAACTATTGAAACAGTTATCCAATTTCGGAATCATTCCAGAATGGATTACTTTTTCTTCTTTTAGTTTATTATATAATACTTCGTTGATTTCTGTAATTACAGATGAATCGTCTTCTGAATCCATCAAAACACCTTGTTTTTCAAAACAGTACGTCAGCGTAACATCAAAAACTTCAGACAATGCGATTGACAATTCACTTGCGATAGTATCAGCGTTTGTGTTTAATAATTGACCGTTTTTATCGTGCGTGATTGCGCAAAAAACAGGAACAATTCCAGCTTCTAATAAAGTTGCCAATAATTTAGTGTTCACTTGCTTTACATCGCCTACAAATCCGTAATCAATTGTTGGGTGGTTTCTTTTTGTTGACTGAATTAAATTTCCGTCAGCTCCAGAAAAACCAACTGCATTGTTGTCTTTCGCCTGCAAATGTGCCACAATATGTTTGTTGATCTGACCTGCATAAATCATTACCACAACATCTAACATTGGAGCGTCTGTAATTCGACGTCCGTCAATCATTTGCGGAACCAAACCAATACTCTGCGCCATTTTCGTAGCCGATTTTCCACCACCGTGAACTAAAACTTTATGTCCTTCGATTTTAGAAAAATCAGTTAAAAATTGTTCTAATTCTGCTGGATTGTCAATGATGTTTCCACCAATTTTGATTACTGAGACTTGCATATTTATTAGGTTCAAAGTAACAAAGTGACAAAGGAACAAAGGCTTTACTCAAGGTTATTAAACCTCTGTTCCTTTGTCACTTTGTTACTTTGTAACTTAAATTTACAATTTTTTCAAAATCTTCTGCAACACCAATTGCGCAGAATATGTTCTATTATTTGCCTGTTCAATTACAATTGAATTTTCTCCATCTAAAACTTCATCAGTCACAATTACATTGCGACGAACTGGGAGACAGTGCATGAATTTTCCGTTATTCGTTAATGCCATTTTTTCAGCTGTAACAGTCCAATTTGGATCACTGTTCGTTACTTTTCCATAATCATTAAAATTACTCCAGTTTTTTACGTAAACGAAATCAGCGTTTTCGAAAGCTTTATCTTGATCGTATTCAATTACGCAGTCTTTTGTAATTTCTGGGCTAAGTTCATAACCTTCTGGATGTGTGATTACAAAATCCATATCTTTTTGCATTTGCATCATTTCTACAAATGAATTAGCAACTGCCTGCGGTAACGCTTTTGGATGTGGTGCCCAAGAAAGCACTACTTTTTGTTTGTCTTTATGTCTAGGTTTGAATTCTTCCATTGTAATCGCATCTGCTAAAGATTGTAATGGGTGACGCACAGCACTTTCCATGTTTACGATTGGCACTGTAGCATATTTCTGGAATCCAGAAATTACAGTTTCCGCATAATCTTTTTCTTTATCAACTAAACCTGCAAAAGCACGAATTGCAATAATATCACAATACTGTGAAACTACTTCTGCTGCTTCTTTAATGTGCTCTGAAGCACCAGAATTCATTACCGCTCCGTCTTCAAATTCAAGAGTCCATCCTTCGTTAGTAAAATTCATTACCATAACGTTCATTCCTAAGTTCATAGCTGCTTTTTGAGTACTCAAACGCGTTCTTAAACTCGGATTGAAAAATAGCATTCCTAAAGTTTTGTTTTTTCCTAAACTTTGATTTTTAAGCGGATTCTTTTTGATTTTGATCGCTTGGTTTACCCATTTTGATAATGAGTTGATTTCTTTTATTGAGATATAGTTCATATTTTTAATTAATTAGATAATGTGATAATTCGATGATTAGACAATTCTGACATTATCTAATTTTCTAATTGCCTCATTATATTATTTTTGTAAATGGAATTTCGTCTTTTAATGCTTTTAAAATAAAATTATCATTTAATCCATTTACAATCCAAGTTTCTATGTTGGCTGCTTTTGAAATTGCGGCCGCTTCAATTTTCGATTGCATCCCTCCTGTTCCGTGTGATGATTTTGAATCTCCAATTTCTTTTTCGAGTGATTTTAAATCATTTACCAATTTAATTGTTTCTGGAACTTCATTTTGAAAGGTTTCTTTCGTATAAATGCCGTTTGTATTAGTTGCAATTATCAGAATATCAACATTTAAAAGAACCGCTGTTAAAGCCGCTAGTTTATCATTATCTCCAAACCGAATCTCATCTGTCGCCACAGTATCATTTTCATTGATGATCGGAATGTAATTGTTTTTAACCAATACATTAATCGTATTTACAATATTCTTTTTGGTCTGCTCTTTTTCAAAATCAGAATAAGAAAGCAAACACTGCGAAGTATTTAATCCTAAATCCTTAAAATTTTCATTGTAAATCCGCATTAAATGAGGCTGTCCGATAGATGCTAAAGCCTGTTTTACAAAAACATCTTTATCTTGATTATCCAGCTTTACAAATTGCTTTGCCGCAGCAATTGCTCCAGAACTTACGATAATAAATTCATATTCGTCGTTTAAAGCCGCAATCTGAATACCAAGATCTTCAATCTTTCCCCGCGAAATATGATTAGTTTCTTTGGTTAAAGTATTACTTCCTATTTTTAATAAAATTCTCTTTTTAGTCATTTTAATAAGATGCTAAGGTTCTGAGATATTAAGATTCTAAGTCTTTTTCTCAAAGTAAAAATTTTCTAATTATCTAATTGACAAATTATCTCAATTATCGAATTTGTCCTTCTCCGTACACATACCATTTATTGGTTACCAAATGCTGTAAACCAATTGGTCCTCTTTGATGCAGTTTATCAGTGCTTATTGCTAATTCTCCGCCTAAGCCAAATTGTCCGCCGTCTGTGAATCTCGTTGATGCATTTTGGTAAACCGCTGCTGCATCTATCGATTCCATAAATTGTTGTGCCGCATCATTATCTTTTGTAATAATTACTGCCGAATGTCCTCCGCAATATTGATTAATCATTTCAATTGCATTTTCCTGAGAATCAATTGTTCCGATTACGATTTTGTAATCTAAAAATTCTTCGTACCAAATATCTTCATTTTGAAGCATTTTTGTTCCTTCAAAATTTTCTAAAGATTTATCGACAATAATTTCAACATTTGATTCGTCTAAAGCTTCGATCAGCATTGCCGTAAACCCTTCAAAATTAGGTAATTTAGAATCAATTATAACTTTATCAACTGCATTACAAGCCGAAATTTTAGCCGTTTTAGCGTTTAAAATTACTTTTAAAGCCAAATCAGTATCAGCATCTTCATGAACGTAAACAAAATTATTTCCTCTTCCGCTTACAATTACCGGGCAAGTTGCGTGCGCTTTTACAAACTCAATTAATTTTTCTCCTCCTCTTGGAACAATCAAATCTACTTTTTGAGTTGGTTTTTCTAAAAATGTCTGGGTTTCAGTTCTGTTATAATTCAGATATTCTACCCAATCTTTTGAAACTCCGTTTTCCTCTAAAGCTTTATGCCAAAGACTTACAATCTTTAAATTTGATTTTAAGGATTCTTTTCCGCCTTTTAATAAAATCTTATTTCCGGATTTGAAAGCAATTCCGCCAGCTTCAATTGTAACATCTGGACGAGATTCGTAAATAATTAAAATAGTTCCGAAAGCTGCGGTTTTATTTATGACTTTAATTCCATTATCATGCGTAAAATGAAAACGCTCAATGCCGATGGGATCTTCCTGTGAAGCTAACTGATTTAATGATAAAATCATTTCATCAACTTTTTTATCATCTACTTTCAGGCGTTCTTCCATCGCTAAATCTGAACCGTCGTAATCGCTCAAATCTTCCTGATTGGTCAAGATTATCTGATTCCGCTCCTGTTCGACCAGCTTTGCCATAGTCCGCAAAACCGCATTGCGTATTTCAATTGATAATGGTTTCATAGTTTCTTGTGGTTGGTTGTTTTTGGATGTATTAAAATCTAATCTGTGTTGATAAATATAAATCTGCAATTAAAACCCCGTAATAGAATAAAATATTTGCAACTACCCACACTTTTCTCTTTATACTATTGTCTGACGAAAAATAAATTTTCAAAATCTGATTTACTAATATGATAACAGAAGCTAATACAATAACAAAATACACAAAAAATAATATCAAATTCATTAGTTCCAAGTATTTCCAAACAACAAAAAGATTTTGGAAATTCGCAATTATAACAGCCCATAAAACTATAAACAAGTATCCAATTGATTGATACTTAAGAAATGATTCTGAGACTAAAAAATCCTTTTTCATTTTATTTAATTTTGAATTCAGAAACAAATTTTTCAGATTCATTTTCTTTCTTTTTATAAGTAAAAATCAAAGAATCGTAACATTTACAGCCTATTTCTTTCTGAATCAAAGGTGCGTACTTCTTAATTTTTGCTTTAACAAAAGAATCATTTTGTATTTCAGAAATTTCAATCTTAAAATTATCCAAGGAATCTAACTCTTCATTTTCACAATCTCTGAAATACCACAATTTCGCTTTATTATCATATGTATCAATCACTACACCATCTTCATATTGATTGATCTCATTTTTCATTCCTTCCAAAATTTTTTCAAGCTGTTCAGATGGAATGTATTCTGGAGCTCTTCTCATTCCCCACGCAAATGGATTAAGGAAAAGAAACATTGGCAATAAGACACTTATTACCAATATAACTCCTAAAACATTTTTAAGAATCTTCATTAATTCTTAAGCTCCTCCAAACTTTCTTTTAAAGCTTTTACAAACGTATCGATATCTGCTTTTTTCACAGTTAAAGGCGGTAAAATTCTCAATAGATTTTTATTGTTCGCGCTTCCTGTAAAAATGTGTTTTTCGATAATTAATTTCTTTCTTAAAGCTGCAACATCAAAATCAAACTCAACGCCTAGCATTAAGCCTTTTCCTTTTACTTGTTTGATTCCCTCAACTTCTTTGATTTTCTCTAAGAAATATTCGTAAACTTCATTTACATTCTTTTGTAAATCAAGCTTTTCAATTACATCTAAAACTGCAATTCCTGCTGCGCAAGACAAGTGGCTTCCGCCGAAAGTAGTTCCTAATAATCCGAAACTTGCTTCGAATTTTGGAGAAATCAAAATCGCTCCAACTGGAAAACCATTCCCCATTCCTTTTGCAACTGAAATAATATCAGCGTTGATTCCGTGATGTTGGAAAGCGAAGAATTTCCCGCTTCTTCCGTATCCTGATTGTACTTCATCTAAGATTAAAACCACATCGTGTTTTTTACATGCTTTTTCTAAAGCTTGAAAAAACTCGGTTGTTCCTTGATCTAAACCTCCAACTCCTTGAATTCCTTCGATAATTACAGCTGTAACATCTCCTTTTGCTAATTCAGCTTCAACCAATTCGATTTGGTTTAAAGGTAAAAACGTTACTTCTTGTTGAGCATTTATTGGCGCAACAATCTTTTTATTATCTGTAACTGCAACTGCAGCAGAAGTTCTTCCGTGGAAAGAATTATGAAATGCCACAACTCTTGATTTTCCGTTATGGAAAGAAGCTAATTTTAAAGCATTTTCGTTTGCTTCAGCACCAGAACTGCATAAAAACAATTCATAATCTTCTAATCCTGAAAGCTTTCCTAATTTCTGCGCCAATTCAACCTGCAAAGGATTTTGAATTGCATTCGAATAAAAACCTAAATTATCTAATTGATTTTTAAGTTTTACTACATAATCCGGCTGTGTGTGTCCGATAGAAATCACACCATGTCCGCTGTATAAATCTAAATATTCTACTCCTTTGTCATCGATGATTGTACAATCAATTGCTTTTACTGGAGTGATATCGTATAATGGGTAAACGTTGAATAAGTTCATGTTTTTTGTTTATTTTGTTTCAGGTTTCATGTTTCAAGTTATCTGCAAAACGCGCAACTTGAAACTTTAAACTTGAAACTAGTTTATGTTTCTTTTATCATATTTCAGATTACGCATAAAACGTGAAACCTGAAACTTTAAACTTGAAACTAAAAAATTAAAATCCGCTTGGTTTCAAATGTAAACCTGTGGTTTCTTCTAATCCGAACATTAAATTCATGTTTTGAATTGCTTGTCCTGAAGCACCTTTGGTTAAGTTATCTATAATTGATGTTATTAAAACCCGGTTTCCTTTTTTCAATAAACTAATGATACATTTGTTCGTTTGAACCACTTGTTTCATGTTGATGTTGGTTGTTGTAACCGTTACGAAAGGCTCATTTTTATAGAACTCTTCGTATTTTTCAACCAATTGCTCCAAACTGTCATCACATACTGTGTAAAGCGTTGCGAAAATTCCTCTTGGGAAATCTCCTCTGTTTGGAATAAAAAGCAATTCACTGTCAAAATCATCCTGAAGTTGCACTAGACTTTCTGAAATTTCACCTAAATGCTGGTGTTCAAAAGCTTTGTAATGTGAAAAATTATTGTTTCTCCAGCTGAAGTGAGAAGTTTCTGAAAGACTTACTCCTGCTCCTGTGCTTCCTGTTGTTGCATTAATATGAACATCATTATTCAACAAATTGTGTTCTGCTAATGGCAATAAAGCCAACTGAATAGCAGTTGCAAAACAACCTGGATTAGCAATATAATTTGCTTTTTTAATTTCCGCTTTATTGATTTCAGGCAATCCGTAAACGAAATCTTTTCCTTCGAAATGAGCATCTTTATTCAATCTAAAATCGTTCCCTAAATCAATGATTTTAGTATGACTTGCAAACTGATTTTCTTTCAAAAATGAAATCGATTTTCCATGACCTAAACACAAGAAAACAACATTCACATTTGGATTGATTTCAGCTGTGAAATTCATTTCAATATCGCCCATCAAATCGTGGTGCGCTACAGAAAGCGGTTTTCCAGCGTTTGTTGTACTGTAAACAAAATCGATGTTTACATTGGGGTGATACATTAATATTCTGATGAGTTCTCCAGCTGTATAGCCTGAACCACCAATAATTCCGACATTAATCATGCTCTAAATGATTTACTGATGAAAATATATTTTGTGCGTTTCCTAAAATCTTAATAAATCCTTTTGCATCTTCTGATGTCCAAGCATTGTTCATTTCGCCGTACTGACCGAAACCAGTATTCATCAAATCATTTTTAGATTCGATTCCGTCAAGCGAAAAATGATATGGTTTTAAAGAAACTGTAACCGTTCCATTTACTGTTTTTTGAGTGTCTTGCAAGAAAGTTTCGATGTTTCTCATTACAGGATCTAAAAACTGACCTTCGTGAAATAACATTCCGTACCAGTTTCCTAACTGCTCTTTCCAGTATTGCTGCCATTTTCCTAAAGTATGTTTCTCTAATAAATGGTGCGCTTTAATGATGATTAATGGTGCAGCAGCTTCAAAACCAACTCTTCCTTTAATTCCGATAATAGTATCCCCAACGTGAATATCTCTACCAATTGCATAAGCATTTGCCAGTTTTTCAAGTTTTACAATATTTTTTTCTGGAACATCTTTTTTGCCATTTAAGGCAACTAATTCTCCTTGTTCAAAATGAAGCGTTACTTTTTCCTCACCCTCTTTTTGCAATTGCGAAGGATAAGCTTCACTTGGCAACGGCTGTCCTGAAGTTAAAGTTTCTTTACCTCCAACACTTGTTCCCCAAAGTCCTTTATTGATAGAATATTGTGCCTTTTCCCAAGAATAGCTTACACCATTTTTTTGAAGGTATTCTACTTCTTCTTGTCTTGAAAGTTTTAAATCTCTAATTGGTGTAATAATTTCGATTTCTGGAGCAATAGTTTGGAAAATCAAATCGAAACGAATTTGGTCATTTCCTGCACCAGTACTTCCGTGTGCAATTGCATTTGCTCCAACTTTTTTAGCATATTTAATTGCTTCAATAGCTTGAAAAACACGTTCTGCACTTACTGATAATGGATAAGTATTGTTTTTTAATACATTTCCGAAGATCAAATATTTTATAGCTTTATCATAATATTTGTCTACGATCGAAAGGTTTGCGTGTTGTGCACTTCCTAACTCGTAAGCTCTTTTTTCAATGGCTGATAATTCTTCTTCGTCGAATCCTCCTGTATCAACAAGAACAGTGTGAACTTCGTATCCTTTTTCATTTTTTAAATATTTCAAACAATACGAGGTATCTAATCCTCCGCTATAAGCTAATACTACTTTTTTCATTTTTTATAATTTAGGCTAATACTTTCGTATGTAGCAGTTTGAGATTTTTTCTAATTAATTGACTTAAACAAACAATGACAAAATTTTATTCAAGAATAAAGCCTGTTTGATTTTTTTAAGTCTGTTTAAAACAGCCTCGTTAAAAGGGTGTCTTGGTGGTGTTTTTTGTTTTTCCTTCGGGTCATATAACATTCCGGTACAAAGGCACATTTTGTTTTCTTTGCTTTGTAAAATCGGGAAATTAGTACAGGTTTTACAGCCTGCCCAGAAACTTGGATCGGTTGTAAGTTCTGAGAAAGGAACCGGTTTATAGCCAAGTTCAGAGTTAATTTTCATAACTGCCAAACCAGTAGTAATACCAAATATTTTAGCATCTGGAAATCTCTTCAAAGAATAATCAAAAACCTTTGATTTTATCTTTTTAGCCAAACCATGGCTTCTATAATCAGGATGAACAATTAATCCAGAATGAGCAACGAATTTTCCGTGTTGCCAGCTTTCTATGTAGCAAAAACCAGCAAATTTTCCGTCAGCCAAAGCAATCATCGCATCACCATTTGCCATTTTTTTCTGAATGTACTCAGGAGTTCTTTTAGCAATCCCCGTACCTCTTAATAAGGCAGATGATTCTATCGTATCGCAGATTTCCTGCGCATACTTAAAATGTTCTTCTTGAGTTACAACAATAGAGATCTTCATTTCAATTATTGAAGTTAGAGTTAAAAATTAAAGCATATTGATTCGCTTGAAATCCAGAATTGAATCCAATAAAATTAAGCATAAAAGAAGTAACATTCTCAAAATCAAAACATTGATTAAGAAAATTTACAAAATAATAAATACTTTTAGGATACGTTTGTCCAATGGACAAATTATGTGATTTCAAAATGAAAAAAGGGTATGAATAAATATACGGCTATAAAACTCAGTGAACACTATAGAGATAGTGTCCGTACTTCGGGAGAAGTAATCGGTGAGTTTGTCCGTGACAAAGAAGTTATATGTAAACTTATTTTATTCATCGGTGCAAAAGTACATTATTTTTTTATTTCCAAAACAAAAAATTAAAATTCTAACATTTTTTTTACGTTTTGTGAATATACAGAAAAACAAAACCCGATAATTATTTCTAATTATCGGGTTTTAAATAAGTTATAATCTTACTAACTATTTTTTAGTAAACTGCATTGATTGACCATTATCTAAGAAAATCATCTCAAAACCTGTTTTAGCTTCATTAAATTTAAATTTCAATCCTGCTCTTTTTGATTCGAAAGTATCTTTTTCGTTTGCAACAGGATCTAAAGAAAAGTTTGGATAATTAGGCAACTGTGCTGTCAAAACACTGTTTTTATCTACTAATTCAATAGTTAACGGAGATTTTGTTGTTGTATAATTACCTAAATAACCATCAATTATAATCGCTTTCTCTACCACTCCTTTTCCAGCAGTCCAAACATTATTTGATTCATTATTATCTGGAAAAACATGATCTGGATCTAAAATAATACTTTCAATTTCTTCTGTCGAATTGTGTTTGAAAGACCAAGATTTGTTTCTCTGCCAGATTTCTACTGGTAAATTTACTCTTGATACTTTTCCGCTTTTTGTTTTAACGTCTAAAACAATCGGCATCGGCATTTTATCAAAATTTTCAACTGTAATCACTACTCCTTTTGCAGGATCATTTTTTACATATTTAATTGAATTAATACCTTGATCAAAACGCCAGTTGTTTACATACCAGCTTCTCCAAAACCAGCTTAAGTCTTCTCCAGCAACGTTTTCCATAGATCTAAAGAAATCATCTGGCTGCGGGTGTTTGTATGCCCAACGCTGAATATATGTTCTAAAAGCAGTATCAAAACGCTCTTTACCTAAAATCTGCTCTCTTAAAATCACTAAACCTGCACTTGGTTTAAAGTAACATAACATTCCAATATTTCCTTCCTTCATATTATCAGGAGAACTCATAATCGTTTCTAAGTCAGGCCTTGTAAAAGGTTCTGCTTGATGATGCAAATCTGTCGGATCTTCTTTGTATTCTCCATTATTAAATGCAGCTGTACTCAATGAGTTAATGAAAGTATTAAATCCTTCATCCATCCAAGCAAATAGTCTTTCGTTTGAACCCACAATCATTGGGAACCAAATATGACCAAACTCGTGATCTGTAACTCCCCAAAGGTCTTGTCCTTTAGATTTCCATCCACAGAAAACAATTCCTGGATATTCCATTCCTCCTTCGTTACCTGCAACGTTTGTAGCCGCTGGGTAAGGATATTCGAACCATTGTTTTGAATAATGTTCGATTGACGCTTTTACATATTCTGTAGAACGTCCGTAAGCTTCTTGCCCATCACTTTCAACAGGATAAGCAGATAATGCCAATGATTTTTTACCGCTTGGAAGGTTAATTTTCGCTCCATCTAAGATAAAAGCTGGAGACGATGCCCAAGAGAAATCACGTGCATTTTTGATTTTGTAATGCCATGTTTTTTCAGTTCCTGCATTCGTATTTGCCGTTGCCGCAACTTCAGAAGCTGTACGAATCATAACCGTTTTATCACTGTTAGACGCGTCTTTATATCTTTTTAATTGTTCAGCAGAAAATACTTCCTGACCGTTTAATAATTCACCAGAAGCGACAACATAGTGATTTCCTGGAACTGTAAGTTTTACATCAAAATCTCCATATTCTAAGTAAAACTCAGAAGCACCTAAATAAGGAGCTGTATTCCATCCTCTCACATCATCATACACACACATGCGTGGGTACCATTGTGCAATCGTGAAAATTTTTCCGTTTTTAGTTTCTAAAACTCCCATTCTATCAGATCCTTCAAAAGGCGCTATGAAAGAAAATTCGATTTTAATTTTTACAGAACCTCCTTTTGCTGCCAATTCCTGCGGAAGGAAAATCTGCATTCTTGTGTCCGTAACAATATATTTTGCTTCAACTTCTGTTTTAGTTTTTCCGCCAGAAATTACTTTTACAGATTTAATTTTATTTCCGCCATCAAAAACTTGCCCTTGAGCTCCGTTACGGCTTCCTGTTAAAGGCACGATAGCGTTTCCTCTAGAATCGTCTTTAAATAAGTTCTGATCTAAATTCAACCAAAGAAACCCTAATTTTTCAGGACTATTATTCGTGTAAGTGATTTCATCTGTACCTACAATCTCATTTGTAGTTGCATTCAGTTTTGCCGTAATCTGATAATCGGCTCTGTTCTGCCAATATTCTACTCCTGGCTGACCGCTAGCAGTACGAGTTGGCGTACCATTTTTTGTGTAGAAATGAGGGCCAAAGGCATCATGGTAATTGTAATTATTTACTGGATTTGCTGTTGTCGCAGAAGGAGTTTGCTGCGCCCATACTGAAGAAATCCCAAAAAATAAAGCCGCGGTTAAAATGGCTTTCGCAGATTGCTTTTTCATATTTTTTAGCTGTTTATGTAGCAAATTAATGAAAAAAAAAGCTATTTACAGAGAAACTTCAAAACATAAATTCAATTTTAGCAAAATTTTATAAATAAAATAATTTAAGCTATTTTCTTAAAAAACTAAATTTTATAAAATATATTTACATCTCTGTAAAAAAATATTCATTTTATACTTAACATTGTGACTACAACTATTTCAAATTCTATATTAAAAGCTTCTATCAAACATGCTGGAGCTGAGTTATTTTCTATAAAAGACAATCAAAACAACGAATATATATGGGAAGGAAACCCAGATTTTTGGGGTAAACATTCTCCTGTTCTTTTTCCGATTGTCGGAACTTTAAAAAACAACACTTATAAAATCAATGAAAAAGAATATCATTTGCCGCGTCATGGTTTTGCCAGAGACATGGAATTTTCTTTGATTGAAAAAACAGAAAACAAAGCTGTTTTCTCTCTTAAATCTTCTGAAGAAACACTGCAAAAATATCCTTTTGAGTTTGAATTACAGCTTATTTATACGCTTAACGAAAGTTCATTAGAACTAGAATATAAGGTAATTAATAACGGAAAAGAGAAAATGCCTTTTTCGATTGGGGCACATCCTGCGATTGCGCTTCCAAATGATTTTGAAGATTATGCTTTTCAATTCGAAAAAGAAGAAAACTTGAAATATTATCTTCTTGAAAATGATTTGATTTCATCTAAAACTAAAGTTTTAGAAACAAAAAACAATTTAGTTCCTTTAAATTATGAGCTGTTTAAAAATGATGCTTTAATTTTTAAAACATTAGAGTCAAAATCTTTAACTATTCTAAATAATTCAAAACCCTACATAAAAGTTGATTATTACGATTTTCCAAGTTTAGGAATCTG
This sequence comes from Flavobacterium sp. B167r, assembly GCF_056824315.1. NCBI lineage: Bacteria > Pseudomonadati > Bacteroidota > Flavobacteriia > Flavobacteriales > Flavobacteriaceae > Flavobacterium > Flavobacterium sp. B167r. Next base: position 3,200,388 of record NZ_CP124859.1, on the reverse strand, counting down.
GACAAAAGAAAATGCGCCATTTATCTGTATCGAACCTTGGCTTGGCTATTCGGATACCGATGAAAACACTGGCGATTTATATCAAAAAGAAGGTGTTTTGACATTAAACGAAAACAAAGATTTCAGTGCAAAATTTAGTATCACAATATTATAACAAACAAAATGTTAGATTTTAATTTCACTCCATTTCCTACAATAGAAACAGAACGCATAGTTCTTGACAGAATTACGGACAAAGATGCGCAAGAAGTTTTTGATTTACGTTCGAATCCTGAAACCATGAAATATATTCCGAGACCTTTAGTTAAAAATCATGAGGATGCTTTGGAACATATCAGAATGATTGACGAAAAAATTGAAAATAATACTGGAATAAATTGGGGTATCAGACTCAAAGGCAGTCCTAAATTATTAGGAATTATTGGCTATTACAGACTGCAACCCGAAAATTACCGAGCTGAAATCGGTTATATGCTTTCGCCAGATCATCATGGAAAAGGAATTATTCCAGAAGCAGTAAACAGACTGATTAAATTTGGCTTTGAGGATTTAAAATTACACTCGATAGAAGCCGTAATAGATCCAGAAAATCACGCTTCAGAAAAGGTATTGCAGAAATGCGGATTTGTTAAAGAAGCTCATTTAAAGCAGTCAGAATTTTGGGAAGGAAAATTTCTAGACAAGGTAATTTATTCATTATTAGAAAAGTAAGATTTTATTCTTGTTAAAATAATCTTATAGGCAGTTGTTATCAAGCATTATAGGTTATATTTGCGCTCAAAATCAGCTAAAAACAGCTGATCTTGAATTCCAAAAACACATTTATGAAAAAATTATCTGCCCTATTTGTTCTTTTATTTTGTATGCAACTGCAAAGCCAGACATTTGTAAAGTTTAACGGAGCAACTGCTTTATTATTAGTTCCAAATATTGGAATAGAAACTAGCATTGGAGAGAAAACTACTTTTAGTGCTGACGTAATGGCTTCTTTCTGGGAATCGTTTAACGGACATAACCCAATGAAATTTATAACTGTTACTCCTGAGGTTCGTTACCATTTTAAAGAAAAATACAATGGTTTTTATGCAGGAGCACATATAGGAGCTGATAAATATGAAATACAAAAATGGAATTATTGGAATAGCAACAAATACGAAGATGGTTTTGGTTACAGAATTGGAGGTACAGTTGGTTACAATTTAAAACTAAACGATAAGTTTTTACTTGACATTTTTGTAGGTGGAGGATGGCACCAAGGATTCTATAAAGGATATTACAATGATGGAACTCCAGGAAGATATGAAAAAGCACCTAATTACAATAAAAGTGGCGAATGGCTTCCGTACCGTGGTGGAGTTATGATTTCTTATAAATTATAAAATTAGCTTAACTTAGGAAGCGTTTTTATATAAAGCTCTTCTACTTTTTTTCGGGCCCAATCTGTTTTTCTTAAAAAGGTAAGACTAGATTTTACACTCGGATTTGAGTTAAAACATTTAATTGGAATTAATTCTCCTAGAGTATCAAAGCCATAATGATCGACTAAGGTTTCGACAATTTTTTGAAGTGTAATTCCGTGTAATGGATCTTTAGATTGATTTTGCATTTTATACTTTTTTTAAATAATATCAAAAGACCGTACTTTATCAGTACGGTCTTTTTTTTGTAAAATTACTAAAATAGAATTTTACGTTAATCAAATAAAGAATAAATTAGAATATGAATTTAAATCCAACAGAAACTGGAGAAGTCAAATTAGGATTACTTCCCGCTAAAGCTGTATTATAAAATGGATCTACATTTGCAACATGCGCCAATCCGAAGTTTGTAACAGTTGTTTTTTCTCCATCTTTAGCTTTTAAAGTTGTAGAAGTAAAATTAGCCAAATCATAAGAGAATTCTACAGAGAAGTTTTTAGTTACAAAATAATCTAAACCTCCTGATACAGATAATCCTACCTGATTTACTTTCAACTCGCTTTCTTTCTCTTTACCAGTAATTACTGGTATTGCTGCCTGTCCAAAGAAATATAACGTTCCTGCTATGTTCCAGTATTTTCTAATTAAAGGCTGAACTACAATTAAATCTGTTTTTGCAGCAGTCCCTGCAGCCGTTTCCGCTTTAATATTGATATATCCAAAACCCGCTCCAACAGCAACTGACGGCGTAATAAAATTACCTACAACTGGAATAACAGATAAATTTGTGTTTTTATTATCCTCATTTTTAGTCTGCTGATAGCCAAATTGAGAAGTAGCAAACCACGCTCCTTTCAATCCTTGAGATGATTCTTGAGCTTTAGCAGTTAAACCGATTAATACCATACTCACTAGCGTTAAAATCTTTTTCATTTTATTTTGTTTTTTAAATTACAGGACAAACTTATGAGTAAGGTTTTTCCTTGATACTGATTTAAATCATAGATTAAAAAAAACCTTTAATTATCTTTAACAGCCACATTTATTTTCAATTTTGTCTTACATTTGCAGTCATGATAAAATCAGTCAACATACTCAATAAAAGAGCCAGATTCGATTACGAAATAATCGACACTTATACTGCTGGAATTGTTTTGGCGGGAACAGAAATTAAATCTATTCGTTTAGGAAAAGCAAATATTACCGAAAGCTTCTGTGAATTCAGTGGCATGGAACTTTTTGCCATTAATACTTATATTGAAGAATATTCTTTTGGAAACCAATTCAATCATAAATCAAGAAGCGAAAGAAAATTGCTTTTAAACAAAAAAGAATTAAAAACACTTCATAAAAATGTTCAAGCAAAAGGTTTAACTATTGTGCCTTTAAAACTGTTTACAAACGAGAAAGGTTTAGCTAAACTGCAAATCGGACTTTGTAAAGGGAAGAAGAACTATGACAAACGTGAATCTTTAAAAGAACAAGATACTAAACGAGATTTAGACCGCATTAAAAAAGCTTACAACTAGTAAGCTTTTTTATTTTCACACAAAACACTTATAATTAACATTTTATAGTTATTTTTACTTATAACCAATTTAACTGTAAAATATGAAAAAGTACTTAGTTTTGTTTTTCGCTATTGCGGCGTTTTCAAGTTGTGGCAGTAATACTTCTATTGTAAACAGCTGGAGAGATCCTGATGTAACGATCACTCAGGAACAATTTAAAAAAGTTTTGGTTGTAGCTTTGGTCAAGGATGAAGCTTCGAGACGAATTACTGAAAATAGAATTGCAGCAAGCAGTCCCATATTCAAAACTTCGTATCAATACTTAAATGCAACCACACAATTAACACAAGAACAAAAACTAAAGATTTTACAAGATGAAAACTTTGATGGCGTTGTCACAATGCGTTTAGTCAGCAAAGAAAAAGAAGTCAATTATGTTCCAGGAACTTACACCGGAATGTATTACGGAGGATTTGACGGAATGTATACTGGAATGTACGGCTACGGTTTTGGAAATTGGTACGGAATGTATTCTCCCAATTTCTACGATCCGGGATACTACCAAGAAACCACTTCTTATATGGTCGAAACCAATATTTTTTCATTAAAACAAAATAAATTAATTTGGACAGGAACTACTGAATCGCAATATGTTACCGATTTAGGACAAACGGTTGACGCCATAATGCAAGCCGTTGTAAAAGAAATGAGAAAAGACGGTTCGCTTCCTCCAAAATAAAATATGATAAAGCAGTATTGTAAAATGCTGCTTTTCTTTTGTTTAAAAAAATTGACTAAATTTGTCAAGACTAAATTTTTCATAAATGAAATCGCTTTTAAAAAATGCCAGAGAACAGAAAGGTCTAAAAACGCGTGAATTAGCGCAACTTTCTGGTATTGACCAAGCTTTAATCAGTAAATTTGAATCTGGAACTAGAAAACCAACTAAAGATCAAATCATTAAATTATCTCAGCTTTTAGAAATTGATTACGAAACATTAATGGTTGCTTGGCTTAAAGAAAAGATTCTTTATGAAATTGGTGATGAAGAATTTGCTTTGAAAGCTTTGCTTCTTGCAGAACAAGAAATTCAGAAAAACAAAAAAGAAATTGATTCTGCAATACTATTTTCTAATCAAATCATTTTAACTGAAATAGAAACTTTAAAGAAGCAACTTCAATCTTTTAATCATTTTGAACTACGCCAGATTTCTAAAACATTAGAGTTAGAATTTATTTTTAAAAGCATTCACTCAAATGGAAATTCTCTGACATTAGAAGAAACTAAATCTGTCATTAATGATGGAATCACGATTTCTGGAAAAAGTATGCAAGAACATATCGAAGCAATTAATTTTCAAGAAATATCAGCTTATATAAAAGATTTGAGTCAAAAGAAAACAAGTTTAAATGAAAAAGAATTTCTTTCAATCCATAACTTAATCTTCAAAGGTATTCAGTTTGAGAATGCAGGAAAATATAAAAACGATCCAATTGTTTTACGCGAAATGAATTTACTTTTTAATTGGTATGAAATGCATAAAAACAATCTCAATCCAATAATTCTGGCGTCTGAAATATACCTGAAAATTCTTGACATTAATCCTTTTGAAAAAGGAAATTTGCAAATAGCGAACATAATAATGAATTGGATTTTACTTCAAAACAATTATGTCTACACCATAGCTCAAACTGATAAAAATAATGAAAGTGAATATTTTTCTGTTTTAGATGAATACAAAATCAAAAATGACAAATCAGCCTTTATAAATTATATTCTTCAAATCGAAAAAGAAAATCTAACACATGCTATACATTTGAATAACAAATAAAAAAGCCCGCATAAACGGGCTTGTCTCTTAATTTTTATCTTCTAATAAAGGAACAAATCTAAATTCTCCAAACTCATGTTTTTCAAATTGAGTTTCATTCTTTCTGATCAATAAAGTCATAATCTGAACATCTTCTCCCAAAGGAATAACCAACCTTCCTCCTATTTTTAATTGCGCCATTAGAGGCTGCGGAATGAAAGGTGCGCCTGCAGTAACGATAATACTGTCAAAGGGAGCAAAATTTGGCAATCCTTTATATCCATCTCCAAAAGAAACATGTTTTGGACGAATATTTAACTTTGGAAACAAATTAGAAGTTGTTTTAAACAATTCACTTTGTCTTTCAACAGTAAATACTTTAGCGCCAAGCATAAATAAAACGGCAGTTTGATAACCAGAACCTGTTCCTATTTCTAAAATTTTATGATCTTTCTTAACTTCAAGCAATTGCGACTGAAAAGCCACTGTATAAGGTTGAGAAATAGTCTGCCCTGCTCCAATAGGAAACGCTTTGTCCTGATAAGCATAATCTTCAAAACTTGAATTTAAAAAAAGGTGTCTCGGGATTTTTTTTATCGCTTCCAGAACAGCTCTGTCAGTAATTCCTTTTTGTTCTAAAGTTGTTACTAATTGATTACGAAGTCCTTGATGTTTTGCAGTATCTTTCAAAATGGGTAGGTTTTATTTTCGCAAAAATAAGAAACAAAACAGGATTTCAAATATTGATTTTTAAATAATAAATTAATAAAGATGAAAGTCGAAAGTCAAAAGTCTCTATTTGTCAAGATGACATGCTACAAAAAGAAAGGAATAACCAACAACAAAGTTCAAACAACTAACAACAAACGACCAACAACCAACAATTACCTAAATTCATTTTTACATTCAACAAATAAATTCTATTTTTGTTTAAAATACATTCTCATGTTAAAAGTAGGAGTTTTAGGTGCTGGTCATCTTGGTAAAATACATTTACGCTTATTACAACAATCTGACCAATACGAATTAGTTGGATTTTACGACGAAAATCAAGAAAATGCCGAAAGAATCTCAAAAGAGTTTGGCTATAAAAACTTCAGCACAATTGCAAAACTCATTCACGCTGTCGACGTGATTGATATTGTAACTCCAACACTTTCACACTATAAATGTGCAAAAGTTGCGATCAAATCTGGAAAACATATCTTTATTGAAAAACCAATTGCCAACACTGTAGAAGAGGCTGAAGAAATTATTGCTTTGGCTAAAGAACACAACGTAAAAGGGCAAGTTGGTCACGTAGAGCGTTTTAACCCCGCTTTTATTGCTACAAAAACCATGATCGAAAATCCGATGTTTATAGAAACGCATCGTTTGGCCGAATTTAATCCGCGTGGTACAGACGTTCCTGTGGTTTTAGATTTAATGATTCATGATATTGATGCTATTTTAAGTGTTGTGAATTCAAAAGTGAAAGATATTCATGCAAGTGGTGTGTCAGTAATTAGCGATACTCCAGATATTGCCAACGCTAGGATCGAATTCGAAAACGGATGTGTTGCGAACTTAACTGCGAGCAGAATTTCGTTGAAGAATATGCGTAAATCACGTTTCTTTCAAAAAGACGCTTACATTTCTGTTGACTTTTTAGAGAAAAAATGTGAAGTCGTTCGTATGAAAGATGCGCCAGAAGTTCCTGGAGATTTTGATATGATTCTTCAAAATGCGGAAGGAGTAAAAAAACAAATCTATTTCACCAATCCAGATGTAGAGCTAAACAATGCCATTTTGGATGAATTAGAATCTTTTGCAAATGCAATCAACACAGATACTACGCCAGTTGTAACATTGGAGCAAGCTACAGATGCATTGCGTGTAGCGTATCAAATTATTGATTGTTTCGATAAATAATTAAATTTCAAAAAAATAAGTTAGCCACGAATTCACGATTTAATTAGTGAATTCGTGGCTAAATCATAAAAAAATATCTATCACAATATGAAAACAATAGCTGTAATTGGAGCAGGAACAATGGGTAACGGAATTGCGCATACTTTCGCGCAGAGCGGTTTTACTGTAAAATTAATCGACGTTTCTGAAAAATCATTAGATAAGGGAATGGCAACTATTGCAGCCAATTTAGATAGAATGCTGTCTAAAGGAACAATTACTCAAGATGATGTTGCTAAAACAATTACAAATATTATTACTTATACAGATATAAAAGATGGGGTTGTTGGCGCTGATTTAGTTGTCGAAGCTGCAACAGAAAATGTGGAATTAAAACTAAACATTTTCAAACAATTAAACGAATATTGTTCTCACAATACCATTTTAGCAACTAATACTTCTTCAATTTCGATTACTCAAATTGGAGCTGTTGTCGCACATCCTGAGCGAGTTATCGGAATGCATTTTATGAATCCGGTGCCGATCATGAAATTGGTTGAAATCATTCGCGGGTACAACACAAGCGATGAAGTAACTAAAATCATCATGACTTTATCTGAAAAATTAGGTAAAGTTCCTGTTGAAGTAAACGATTATCCAGGATTTGTGGCAAACAGAATTTTAATGCCAATGCTAAACGAGGCAATTGAAACGTTATACAATAAAGTTGCTGGAGTTTACGAAATTGACACGGTAATGAAATTAGGAATGGGACATCCTATGGGACCACTTCAATTAGCTGATTTTATTGGTCTTGATGTTTGTCTTGCAATTCTTAATGTAATGTACGACGGATTCAAAAACCCTAAATATGCTCCTTGCCCACTTTTAGTTAATATGGTGAGAGCTGGAAAATTAGGAGTTAAATCTGGAGAAGGTTTTTACGATTACAGCGAAAGCAAAAAAGCAGAGAAAATTTCGAAGCAGTTTATTTAGTATTTGTTTTTTCTAAATTAAGACTACTTCTCGGCTAGCATATGATTACATTTGAAGGAGAACATAAAGATTTAAAAGCTAGAATATTTAGTAAAAAACCTTTTGCTTTTGTGTTTGTATTTATATTTTACTCATACATACTTTTTCCTTTTTTTAAAGACGAAAATCTAAAATATTACGCATGTTTTCTCGAATTTGCTCTTTTAATATTATGTATGACCTTAGCTATAAATACTTTTAAAAATAATATTAATATAATTTCGATTGATGAAAATAAGGTAACTTTAGAAGGAGAAGTTTTCAATACGAAATGGAAAAAGTCACTTATATTAAAAGAAACAAAAATTGAAGTTAAAGGCAATCCCTCTCGATCAGGTTTAACTGGCGCAACTTTTTATATAAACTTAAAAAAAGGAAAAGATAAATATACTGTAAATTCATTTCAAACATTTTCTGACAAACAAATAATCGAAATATTCAATGAATTTAAAAAATACAAGGGAGAAAAAATTATAATTGACGAAAAGTTAGATATAATGAGAATCCAAGAAAAAATAGAAAAATGTCAATAGCATCAAACTTAAATACAATTAAAGCAACTTTACCTGAACACGTAACTCTTGTTGCCGTTTCAAAAACTAAACCTGTTTCAGACTTGATGCAGGCTTACGAAGCCGGACAACGCATTTTTGGAGAAAACAAAATTCAGGAAATGACTGATAAATGGGAAGAAATGCCTAAAGACATTCAATGGCATATGATTGGTCATGTTCAGTCGAATAAAGTCAAATTTATGGCGCCGTATGTCACTTTGATTCATGGTGTTGACAGTTTGAAATTATTACAAGAAATCAATAAACAAGCTTTAAAAAATAACAGAATTATAGATTGCCTTCTTCAAATTTATATTGCAGAAGAAGAATCTAAATTTGGTTTGGACGAAAATGAACTAAACGAACTTTTAACTTCTACGGAGTTCAAAGAATTGAAAAATATTCGTATCTTAGGTTTAATGGGAATGGCCACTTTCACTGAAGACCAAAACCAAATAAAAAAAGAATTCACACATTTAAAATCTATTTTTGATTCCATTCAAAAACTGCAAACTGTTGATTTAAAAACAATTTCAATGGGAATGTCTGGAGATTATCAATTAGCTATCGAATGCGGAAGCACAATGGTGAGAATTGGAAGCAGCATTTTTGGAGGCCGCTAAAAATAAATCGTAGATTTTAACTGATTACTAAAAACTGAGACTGAATACTGAATTTGTACGCAATACTTGACATAGAAACCACTGGAGGACAATTTAATGAAGAGGGAATTACTGAAATTGCCATCTACAAATTTGACGGGCACGAAGTAATCGACCAATTCATCAGTCTTGTTAATCCCGAAATTCCGATTCAGCCGTTTGTAGTAAAACTGACTGGAATCAATAATGCTATGTTACAATCTGCTCCTAAATTTTATGAAGTTGCAAAACGTATCATAGAAATTACTTCAGATTGCGTAATCGTTGCGCACAACGCCTCTTTCGACTACAGAATCCTTCGTACAGAATTCCGTCGTTTGGGCTACGATTTTGAAGCCAGAACACTTTGTACAGTAGAATTAGCCAAAAAATTAATTCCAGAACAACCTTCATACAGTTTAGGCAAACTGGTACGTGCGCTTGGAATCCCAATGGCAGACAGACATCGTGCAAGCGGAGACGCTATGGCAACGACAAAGCTGTTCAAAATGCTTTTAGAAAAAGATACCGAAAAAACAATCGTAAAAGATTTTATAAAACTCGAAGTAGAAAAAGGAATTTCACCGAAATTCTTAGATCTTTTGAATCAAATGCCAACCAAAACTGGTGTTTATTATATTTATAATGAAGGCGGTAAGCTAATTTATATCGGCAAAAGCCAAAACATCAAAAAAAGAGTTAATCAGCATTTTACGGGAGTTACAACCAAAAGCAAAAGAATTCAGGCAGAAGTCTTTACGATAACTTATGAAGAAACTGGAAGCGAATTGATTGCGCTTTTAAAAGAAAGTCAAGAAGTAAAAATCAATCGTCCGATACACAATCGTTCCCAAAAGAAAGCTTTTTTCCCATTTGCATTATATTCTGAAAAAGATGCAAACGGGTACATCAACCTAAAACTTGAAAAAGCCGACGGACGCAAAAAAGAAATTACCTCTTTTGCTTCTTTACAAGAAGGAAAAAATGCACTTTTTAGATTTACAACAAAATATCATTTATGTCAGAAACTGACAGGTTTATATCAAACTAAAAAAGAGTGTTTTCAATATAAAATCAAAGAATGTGACGGCGCTTGTATTGGCGAAGTTACTCCAGAAGTTTACAATTTAAGAGTACAGCAATTTATTTCAGAAAATAGTTTCGAAAACAAAAACATGATTTTAATTGACAGAGGCCGAAATGTAAACGAAAGAAGCGCAATTTTAATCGAAAACGGTATATATCAAGGTTATGCTTATTACGATTTAAACTATCAAATCACAAATATTAATATTCTGAAAAATATTCTGATCCCAATGCAACATAACCGCGATGTAAAAAATATCATTCAGAGTTATGTGCGCAAAAGCAAGTCAATAAAAATACTTCATTTTTAACAAAACAAAACTTCGATTATCTTTAAGGATATGAAAAAGCAAAAATCGCAATACGAAATCTTTAGAGAAAAAATTAAAATCATCCTTTATGGCACGGACACCATTTTAGGAAGAATGTTTGATTTAATTCTTTTAGGTTTAATTTTGCTGAGCGTTCTTTTAATAATGCTCGATACGGTACAAGGAATCAACTCTAAATATCACGAACAACTACTAATTTGCGAATGGATAATCACTATATTTTTCACTATTGAATATATTTTGAGAATAATTTCCATTCAAAAACCAATAAAATACATTTTCAGCTTCTACGGAATCATCGATTTGCTCGCCGTATTACCCATGTATTTGTCAATATTTTTTCCTGGAGCAAGTATTTTATCCATCGTAAGAGCGTTACGTTTTCTTCGATTGTTCAAAATTTTACATATTCCGCAAATCAATCATCAATCTTTACAACTAAAAGAAGCCATTGATGCAAGTAAAGAAAAAATTCTAGTTTTCATTTACTTCGTTTTAATCAGTACCATAATTATTGGTTCCATAATGTATTTAGTCGAAGGCAAAGAATCTGGATTTACAAGCATACCGATGGGAATTTATTGGACAATTGTAACTTTAACAACAGTTGGTTATGGTGATATTTCTCCACAAACCCCTTTAGGACAATTTATTGCAGCATTTGTAATGATTTTAGGTTACGGAATAATCGCAGTTCCAACAGGAATTGTAACTGCCGAATTTGCAAAAAGCAGTCTAAAAAACAATGCGGTTAACAGTAAAAAAACATGCAGAAATTGCCAATCTCAAGTCCATTTTGACAACGCAAAATATTGTTATCAATGCGGAACAGAATTGCCAAATAATTAAAATAAGAAGCTAATCCAGCTGTACATTGCAACTCCTCCTTATCTTTGTTGTTTTTTAAAGTCATAAAAGGAGCTTCCATTGGTCGCTCTTTTATTCCAAAAAAAACAAACAAATATAAGTCCGGGGTTTCCATTTCCATCTGGGCTAAAAAATATGAAATACCTAATAACAATCGTCGGACCAACAGCTATCGGGAAAACTGCTCTAAGTATTGCTTTGGCACAACATTTTAAATGCGAAATTATTTCTTGTGACAGCCGTCAGTTTTTCAAAGAAATGACGATTGGAACCGCTGTTCCAAGTCAGGAAGAATTAAGTGCTGCGAAACATCATTTTATTCAAAACAAATCGATTTTTGAAAATTATACCGTTGGAGATTACGAAAAAGAAGCGCTTTCAAAACTAGAAGAATTGCATCAAAACAATGATTTTGCCATTCTAATTGGCGGATCAGGTTTGTATGTCGATGCCGTTTTAAAAGGTTTCGACGAATTTCCAGAAATCGATTCAAAAGTTCGAGATGAAGTAAATTCAAACTACGAAAAATTTGGAATCGAATATCTTCAAGAACAATTAAAAAATCTAGATCCAGATTATTACCAAAAAATAACAATCGAAAATCCTCAAACACTGCAAAATCCACAGAGAATGATGCGTTTCGTAGAAGTTTGCATTGGATCTCAAAAACCATATTCTTCATTTTTAAATTTGAAGAAAAACAACAGAAACTTCACTCCTATTTTGATTGGTTTAGATGCTGACAGAGAAGTCATTTACAGTAGAATCAATCATCGTGTCGACATAATGATGAATGAAGGATTACTTGAAGAAGCCAAAGCACTTTATCCTAACAAAGAGTTAAATGCCTTACAAACGGTCGGTTATAGAGAATTATTTAGTTATTTTGACGGAGAATTCACGTTGCCATGCGCAATTGAAGAAATTAAAAAGAATACACGAAGATTTTCTAAAAGACAATTAACGTGGTTCAAACGAAATGAAAACACCAAATGGTTTGATTATTCGACTGATAGAAATGAGATTATTCATTACATCGAAGAAAATCTAAAATCAACAATCTAAAATCTTAAATTAGTAATGCCAATATCACCAAATTTCACATCAGTTTTAAGTAAAGACTGGGAAATTAATTTTACACAATGTACATCAACCGGTTATTTAAAATATACCGACTTATGTAATCTTTTGCAACTTACAGCTGCAGCCCATTCAGAAGTTGGCGGAATCAGCTTTACCGATATGCAAGAATTTGATCAAGCTTGGGTTTTAAGCCGTATGCGGGTAGAAATAACTGCTTTACCAAAATGGCAGGATGTTGTAACTGTAAAAACATGGATTAACAGTCTTGAAAATTCACGTTCAGTACGTGCGCTTGAGATGTATGTAAACGGCAAAAAAATCGTTGGAAGCGAAACCTATTGGGCTGTTTTTAATACTAAAGCGCGTCGCCCAGAAGCTTTAGCTTTACCTTTTGAACATTTTGAACTTTTTCCAGACAACAGAGCTACAGTAGAAGGTTTTTCAAAAATCAACATTAATCCAGAAAAGGAATCAGTTTTCGAAAAAACAGTTTATTTATCTGATTTAGATATTGTAAATCATGCTAATAATGTAAAATATTTAGAATGGTGCTTAGATCATGTCGAGGCAAAAAGAATTCTAAAACAAGAAGTTAAAAGCTTTGAAATGAACTTTTTAAAAGAACTTTCTCTACATGATCAAGTTATAATTCATGAAAATGATAATGAAGATCATTCAGCAACAACTTTTAGCATTACAAAGGGAGACAAAAATTGTTTTGCTTTAGAATTGCACTGGAAATAAATCACGCTTAATTCCTGCAAGGTTTGGAAAAACCTTGTAGGTCTGCTATTTATAGAATTTATCTTTTTTACATTAAATTAAAAAATACCTACAAGGTTTTGGAAACCTTGCAGGAAATTGAACTCAATAAAAAACGATGCAATTTGCATCGTTTTTTGTTATAATCATTTCGACTTCTTTTTAGCATTTTTCTTCTTTTCTTTAGGCTTCTTTTTTTCCAACAAAGCAACTTTATCTTTAATTCGCTTTTCAACTTCACTAATTCCAGAATCATAATCATGCTGAATCGAATACAATTTTGCTTGTTTAATTTCTTTTAAAGCTTCTTTAAATTTATGCTGCACTTCTAATAAAATCGCTTTCTTCACAAAAATCATAGCTTTACTAATTCCTTTAATAGTCAAAGCAAAATCAATTAATTTTTGAGCTTCATCGTAATCTTCATTTAAAATCAAAGTCTGCAAATAATACGGATAAACTTCGAGAGCATGAATATTTATCGCTAAAGCTTCTTGAAAATATGTTTTTGCTTCTTCATAATTCATTAATTGCTCTACCTGAATTCTTCCATACAAACATAGAATCATTGTATTTTTTGAATCATAAGAAAAAGCATAATCTAAAGATTCTATTGTTTCTTCAAGCGAATAAGGATAACTATCCAAAGCTTGAAAAAGGTATTTATCAATCGTTTTCATTTCGTAAATCGTTTTTTAGTTTCTGACGAGTTCCTTTGTAACTTTTCTCTACTTTATTCTTTTTAAAATCACTTCCTGAAAAAACTCTCACAGGATTTCCACGCTGTACATTCAGCTGATTTTCCCATTGTTTTCCCACGTGATTTTTAAGTTGGAGCAATTTCTCGTCTTCTAGTTTTTTAATTAATCGTTCTGTTGCCAGTTTTTTGTTTTGATGTTGCGAACGGCTATCCATTGAAACTACTGCAATTCCTGTCGGAATATGAGTGGCTCGAATCGCAGAACTCACTTTGTTTACATGCTGTCCTCCAGCTCCCGAACTACGCATAGCCTGATATTGAATCTCGTTTTCAGAAAATGAGCTATTTTTTTTGTGTTCAATTTCAAAGATTCCAATAAACCAGTTTTTGCGTTTGTGCATTTTTCTAAATTGACTTTGACCAATCCATTGAACCGTTCCAATCCAAGAATTCACAAACTGATCAGTATTTTTTCCTTTTACAGCAATCGAAGCCGTTTCAACAGTTCCGTTTTCAGTTCCTGCTTCTCTTTGTAGCAATACTGTTTCCAGTCGATGTTCTTGTGCTTCTTCGAGAACTTTTTTAAGCACTTGAGCCACAACCCAAGTGCATTCTGCAGGTCCGCGACCCGCTGTTATCTGAATTATTCTTTCCATTTCTTTAAAATTTTGAGCAGCTTCTCTCTGTTTTTCGCTGCTTTTACAAATTGCGGAAGTCTCGAAACCATAGTTCCATTACCACTTCCTTCATTGTTTCTTTCTCTCAAATCTGCTTTAATGTATCTTTCCAAATACTCAATATGATCCAGATTATAAGCCCAAAAAAGATTTCCGCTAACTTCCTTTTGAAACCAAAGCGGCAAATTATACCACGGTTCTTTTACCAAACCATTGTCAACTTTCGACTCTTCTTTAACTCGATATGTTTTAGCTTTCCATTCCTCCTGAAAATCACAATGAGGACATTTAGTTTTATACGTTTCAGGTTTCTCTTTTAATGGTTGCGACTCATATTCAAATTTTTCGAAACAATTATTGCAGTATTCTTTTATATAAACTATGTAATGATAAACAGGCTCTTTAATCTTATGAAAGCACGTTTTGCATTCAAAAACCATACTGTGGCATCTTCCGCATTCACATTTTTCTTTTAGTTCTTCTTTTACAGTTGCCTTTGATTCGCACTTTGGACATTTAACCAAAATCTCATTATAAAAGCTCCCCAGCCATTTATTTTCGTCTTGAAATCTTTCCATAATCTTTAATTTTTAGCGATCCATTCTAACAATTTTAGGCGTAAATGTTCCTAAAACTTCTACTAAATCGGTTTGGTTTGCCATTACTTTTTCAATGTCTTTGTATGCCATTGGAGCTTCGTCAATATTACCACCAATTAAAGTCACATCATGTTTCTTCAATTCTTTCTTAATCTGACTTTGCGTAAAACTGCTTTTACATTTCGCTCTAGAAAACAAACGTCCTGCACCGTGTGAAGCAGAGTTCAAACTTTCTGCATTTCCTTTTCCTTTCACAATAAAACCTGGAGCTGTCATCGAACCTGGAATAATTCCCAACTGACCTTCGCCAGCCGGCGTTGCACCTTTTCTGTGCACAATGCATTCCTGACCGTTTACCATTTCTTTCCAAGCAAAATTGTGATGGTTTTCAATTGTTACCACTACCCATTTCCCGATTGCTTTTGCAATTCTTCTGTGAATATCATCGTGACACGCTTTTGCATATTCTCCTGCTAGATTCATAGCCAGCCAATATTCCTGACCGTCGTGCGTATTCAAATCTAGCCAAGCTAAATGCTGTACATTTTTCGGTAACGGACATTGTTTTGTTGCCAAATACGTGTAATGTTTCGCGATATTAGCTCCCAATCCGCGGGAACCGCTGTGTGACAAAACAGCAAAATATTCTCCTTTTTCTAACTTCCATTCGTTTTCTGGATTATCAATTCTTGCGATTCCGAATTCTACGAAATGATTTCCTCCGCCTGAACTCCCCAATTGCTTGTAGGCTTTCGGCAAAAGATTCTTTAACAATGGAATATCTTGAAATTCACTTTTATAAAAAACTTCATGATCTACTCTTGAAGATTGCACTTCGTTCATTCCGAATTTGGTATTATCTCTCAAAATTGCTTCTAATTGATGTTCTCTTCCTTTGAAATGAGAAGCTGGCAAATCAAAAATTGAAAGGCTCATTCTGCAACCAATATCAACTCCAACTCCGTATGGAATTACAGCATTATCTGTAGCCAATACACCGCCAATTGGCAATCCGTAACCAGAATGCGCATCTGGCATTAAAGCTCCAGCTACTGAAATTGGCAGTTTCAAAGAATCATATAATTGAAATTTTGCCTGCTGATCAATTTCATTTTCACCAAAAATGGTAAATGGCGCTCTCGTTGTCTTAAGCTGATGCATTCTTACCTGAACCGGATTTATTAAACCTTCGGCAACTTTACCCCAAGTTCCGTTTCCTTCATATTTTTCAGGATGCAACAAAACATCTTTTGCTTCTGTTAGAATAGATTCTTTTTTTTCTCTTTTTCTATATCTGTTTATCTGCCCTAAGGCGATGTTTATTGAATTGTTCTTTGGAAAACCCAATTTAATCAAGTCTTTTCCAGATAATTTATTTCCCATGATTTTCTATCATTTCATCTGCATATTGCTGAGACAATGCATGCAAACTTTTATTTTTAATTGGACTTATCTCTTTTGGATTTTCATTTTCATAGTAACTCCATTTATGAGATCTGCCGAGTATTAATCTATTTATTTTATTCCTCAGATTATGATTAACAATATAATTGTCAATAAGTTGAATTTGACTTTCTAAATCTGAATCGACCATTTTGGTGTGTGTTATCATATAAGGGCTGACACGAAGCACATAACGCCAAGGCTCGTTAAATACATAATGAATTTTGTATCGTTTGCAATTGCTGCACCAACGTTCCCTTTTATAAAAATGTGCTTTTTCTTTTTCGGTCAATTCTAGTTTTGAACTTTTCCATTCCCATTCTGAAAACTCTTTTACAGTTTGGAGTTTTTCAACATACAAATGTTTTCTTTTTCTCTTTTTCCTTTTCTTAAAAGATTTTTCAGGAGAAAACTGCCATGTATTTATTTTTTCCAATAACTCTCTGTAAAATGAGGCCTCGCTAGATCTTGCAACGTCGTCTCTTAATTTGAAATTTCGTTGCCAGCCTTTTTGATAAGGAATTTCTAAAAGAACTAATGGTAAGTCTCTGCGCTTTTTCCAAAGCTCAACTTCAAGCTCTCTTAACTGAATTAATTGTTTTTCAAAATCTTCTTTTACTAATCTTTTCTTTCTTCTTTTACTTTTAAAACGAGCACATAAAGCATACTCGTCTACCGTATAACTTTCCATAAAAAAATTATCGTGCATTAAATTAACAGCCCAAAAGGCTAGAACCATTTATCCTCTCGGATAAATACTAAAAATCGATTTTCGGGAAAATTTTGAAGAGTCTAGAATAAAAAAAAGCCCGAAACTTATTGTCTTCGGGCTTTTTTTATATATCTAAAAAGTATATTTCTAGGATTGAAATAAGCCACGAAGAATTGCCTCACCAAATCCGTTTGGTGTAAAGCTCTGAGATGTCGATGTAAGTACAAACACTATTTCTTCGTTTTAAAGGGTTATTATTTTTTTTCGTGTGCAAATATTCATAATACTTTTTTGATTTTCCAAATTATTTTAAAGAAAATTCATCAAAATAATTAACCACACTATTTTTAAAGAGTAAAAAATCAACATTAAAACACTGAAAACAAGTCGATTAATTTAAAAATAATCTCATAAAAACAAATCAAAAAATTTTTATTTATTGCATAAAAAAAGCCCTGATTTCTCAGAGCTTCTATATTTTTTGCTGAATAATTATTCAGAAACTTTGCTTTTTATCACTAATCTGAAACCTTCTCCGTGAATGTTTAAGATTTCAACATCTTCATCTGCTTTTAGATATTTTCTCAATTTAGCGATGTAAACGTCCATACTTCTTGATGTGAAATAGTTATCATCTCTCCAGATTTTTGTTAAAGCTAATTCTCTTGGCATTAAATCATTTTCATGAAGAATAAGCATTTTTAACAACTCATTTTCTTTTGGAGACAATTTGATTGGCTCTTCATCTTGGAAAGTAAGGAATCTCAATTTTGAATTTAAATGGAATTTACCAATATTAAATTCAAACTGTACTTGCTCTGCTTTTGTATCCGCTGATTTTCTCTGAATAATTGCTTTAATTTTCATTAAAAGAACTTCAGAATCAAAAGGTTTATTTAAGTAGTCATCAGCACCAGCTTTGTAACCTTTTAACACATCCTCTTTCATAGATTTTGCTGTTAAAAAGATAATTGGCACTTCACTGTTCTTCTCTCTAATTTCTTTGGCTAAAGTATAACCATCTTTATAAGGCATCATTACGTCAAGAATACATAAATCATATACATCTTTCTTGAATTTCTCGAAACCTTCCATACCGTTTTTAGCTAAAGTAACTTCAAAGTCATTTAACATTAAATAATCTTTAAGAACCGCCCCAAAATTTAGGTCATCTTCTACTAAAAGTATTCTTTTGTTAGTATTTTCCATATTTTAATTTATTAATGGTATTTTTATTATAAAGGTGCTACCCTTTCCTTTTTCACTTTCTACATATACTTGACCATTGTGATCCTCTACTATTCTTTTCACGTAAGCAAGTCCTAAACCATGTCCTTTTACATTATGAAGGTCACCAGTGTGTTCTCTGTAAAATTTCTCAAACACTCGTTTTTGAGCTATCTTACTCATTCCCAACCCATGATCTCTCACTTTTATCAGAATCATATCTTTAATATTTTCAGTAAAGATTTCGATCTCTGGCTCGTCAGGAGAATATTTTATCGCATTTTCCAAAATATTAACCAGAACGTTTGTAAAGTGAACATCGTTTATCAAACAGGTTGTTCTTGCTGCGTTGTAGTGCTTAACTACAGTACCTTTTCTGTCTTCCAGAATTAAATTAACATGTTCAATAGCATCGTCAATAATATCTGTAACCATAGTTGGTTCTTTGGTGATGTCGAGTTCTCTTTTTTCTAATTTTGAAATACGAAGAACATTCTCAACCTGAGCATGCATTCTTTTGTTTTCATCTCGAATCATTTGAAGATAACGATAAACTTTTTCTTTATCTTCAATAACTTTCGGACTTCTAATAGCATCTAATGCTAGGTTTATAGTTGCAATAGGAGTTTTAAACTCATGCGTCATATTATTTATAAAATCTGTCTTGATTTCTGAAATATGTTTCTGACGCAATAATTGATTTAACGCACTTGTGTATGCAACTATTATAATTAATGTAAAAACTATTGATAAAATAGTAATACTTAACAATTCAGATAATAAGAACTTCTTTTTGTGCGGAAAAGTAACTGATAATTCATACCTACTATTCCCTTCATTATCTGTATAAACTGGTATATTATAAGTAGATTCTTTATCAAAATGAAATCCATCTGATTTTATCTTGGTTGGATTTCCACTACTGTATATTCCAAATTCAAACTTGGTTTTCACACCGTATTCCTCAAGCTCTTTCTTTAATAATTTAAAAAGCTTGTCTTTTGTGATTCGCCCTTCAATTGGGGTTAAAGAGGCAATATCTTTATATTGAATCTGTTGCTGAACTTTATTTAAAATATCTAAGCTTCCCGATTTTTCACTTCTCAGATCAGGAATAATACTTTGTCCTAAACTATTATTATCAATTCCTGTGTTATTATTATAAACTTCTGTTACTCTTTTTGAACTAAAATTTTTAAAGCGCTCGCTACTAAATTTTTTATTAAAAACAGAACCATTAATATCGTAATCTTCTGAGGTTAATGTATTTGAATAAACGATTGTTTTATTCGTTTTTGTGTTTCTCTGTACATAAAGCACTTCTAGTAAATCTTCTTTTTTTGGAATTTTACCCGTACTGTCTTTTATACGGTTGTATTTGTCGTAGAAACTGTACTCTTCTTGCTGTTCCAGTTTATCTGCAACATTTCCAATTACTTGAGTAACGTGGTATTTGAATTGCTCTTCATTGTTTTTAAACGAAGAATTGAACCAAAACACTTGTACCAGAATTATCCCTATCAAGGACAGACTCATCAGCAAAACAAGTATTCTAAAAAATAATTTATTCATCGAAACAAAATTAATATTTTAACAATATACTAAACAATACATTAACCAAATATTAACATTTAAGACTGTTTTTGTTTTATATTCAAAATTTTAAGGATTTTAACAACTTCTTCTTTGGCATTTTTAAGATTATTGTTATTAATCACGAAATTGCTCTTAGAAATTCGTTTTTCGTCATTCCACTGCATTTTCATTCTGCTTAAAACTTGTTCTCGGGTAGTTTTATCTCTTTCTATAACTCGTTCAATCCTCACTTCTTCGGGAGCAGTGACGGTTATAATTACATCACAATCTTTATACCTTCCGCTTTCAAACAAAATAGCGGCTTCATATATTACATAATCATAATTTTTGCGCTTTTCTATCCATTCTTCAAAATCTAATTTTACTGCTGGATGTACAATCGCATTCAATTTTGCTAACTGTTCTTTATCGTTAAAAACAACTTGCGCCAATTTCGAACGATTTAAAACTTCATCATCAAAAATATTGCCACCAAAAGCAGATTTTACTTCCGCAAGAATATTTTTTGACTGCATTACTCTTTTAGCACCATCATCAGCAATATAAACAGGAACGCCCATTTCTTGAAAATAGTTTGCAACAGTCGTTTTACCGCTGCCTATTCCTCCTGTAAGACCAATAACTTTTGTCATTCTTATAATTTAAAAAACATACGCGGAAAAGCTTCTTGCGGTTTTTTCTTTAATAAAATTACTTTAATGTATGATTTTAAAAATCCTGTTCCGTAACCATAAAACTGTTTCCAAACTGCTATTACAGATAAATATCCAATTTTAATACTTTTGTTTTGAATACTCGCTGTAAGAAAAATTATAACGAAATATACGAAATATAATTGTAATAAAATATCGATATTTAAAATTAACAATAAAAAAGCTAATAATAATCCAATAATAAAGAAAGTCGGAAAGAAAAAAGTTAATTTATTATGCTCAGGATACCAGCTATTTAAAATTGGTCGAGCAATACCAAATTTGTTTACTTGAATAGAAAATTTTTCCCAATCTATCCTTCTTTTGTGATACACGTAAGCTTCTTTAAAAAGTCTTGTCTCGAAGCCTAAATTCCATAAACGAATCGACAAATCTGGATCTTCACCTGGGTGAATATTTCCAAAGCCTTTTGAAGCCTCAAAAGCCTTTTTTGAAATTCCCATATTAAAACTACGTGGCTGAAACTTGTTTATCTTCTCCGAACCACCTCTAATTCCTCCAGTTGTTAAGAAAGAAGTCATCGCAAAATTGATTGCTTTTTGGATGTCCGAAAAACTATCTAATGCTTTGTCTGGACCTCCAAAACAGTCCACATACTGCTCGTCTAATTCTTTACGAACTTCTGATAAATATTGCGACGGAATAATACAATCTGAATCGAAAATGATAAAATAATCCCCTCTTGCTCTTTGCATTCCGAAATTTCTAGAATCTCCAGGGCCTGAATTTTCTTTAAAATAATATGAAATATTTAATTTCCCTTGATAATTCATCACTACATCTCGACATGGAATAGAAGATCCATCTTCAACAAGAACAATTTCAAAAGCTTCATTATAATCAGATTTTGAGAGACTTTCCAAAAGCTCATCAACTTCATCTGGACGATTATACACGGGTATAATTAAAGAAAAAATCATAGCAGAATATGCGTTATTAAAAGGTATATTTTTATTGTTTTAAAATTTTAACAAAGATATGTTATATTAACAAAAAAACCATCAACTTTTAGCTGATGGTTTTTCGTTTTACTTAGTAAAATATTGTTATTTGATACTTTCAATATTAACAACTTCGTTAGTGTCTGCGTTATAATCAACACCAGCAACTTCGAATCCGAATAAATTTAAGAAATCACTTCTATAACCTGCTAGATCACCAATTTCTGGTAATGTTTCAGTTGTAGCTTCTAACCAAAGTTTTGCTACTTTTTCTTGAACATCTTCACGCATTTCCCAGTCATCAATTCTGATTCTTCCTTTTTCATCAACAGGAACTTCAGAACCATTGTAAAGTCTGTCTTGGAATAAACGTTGAATTTGCTCGATACAACCTTCGTGAATTCCTTCTTCTTTCATGATTTTGTATAAAAGAGAAATGTATAATGGAATTACTGGAATTGCAGAACTTGCCTGAGTTACCAATGCTTTATTCACAGAAACATAAGCTTTTCCTCCTAGAGACTGTAAAGTATCTGTAATAGTAAATGCTGTAGCTTCCAAGTGATCTTTTGCACGACCGATAGTTCCTTTACGGTAAACTGCTTCTGTTAATGATGGCCCGATATAAGAATAAGCAACTGTTGTAGCTCCTTCAGCTAATAAATTTTCAGCTTTTAAAGCATCAATCCACATTGCCCAGTCTTCACCGCCCATTACTGCAACAGTGTTTTCAATATCTTCCTCATTTGCAGGAGCGATAGAAACATCTGAAACTTTTCCTGTATGGAAATCAACCGTTTTGTTTGTAAAAGTTTGCCCAATTGGTTTTAAAACTGAACGGTGCGTAACACCTGTATTTGGATTTGTACGCACAGGCGAAGCTAAACTATAAATTATAAGATCTACTTGTCCTAAATCTGCTTTAATCAAATCTAAAGTTTCTCTTTTAATTTCGTTTGAGAACGCGTCACCATTGATACTTTTTGCATATAAACCTGCTTTATGAGCTTCTTTTTCGAATGCTGCAGAATTATACCATCCTGGAGAAGCTGTTTTTCCTTCAACTGGTGGTTTTTCAAAAAACACTCCTATTGTTGATGCACCAGATCCGAAAGCACTAGTAATTCTTGAAGCTAATCCGAAACCTGTAGAAGCACCGATTACTAAAACTTTTTTAGCACCAGCGATTTCTCCTTTAGATTTGATGTATTCGATTTGATTTTTTACATTTTGCTCAGCTCCCGTTGGATGGGCAGTCAAACAAATAAATCCTCTCATTCTAGGTTCTATAATCATCTTGCAATTATTTTTTTTGTATTATTTCAATTTCAGTTTTAATTTTTCAAAAATAGACATTTTATCCTTAACCCTTTTCATATTAGCCTTCATATTGTCAATAAAATTTGGGTTTAATGCATTTTTCGTAGCTTCTTTATAATAGCTATAAGCTGTCATATAGTTGCTTTCGTACTCTGCCATTCTTCCTAATTCACTGTTATAAGAAGAGTTATCCGCATTTTCTAAATTTGAAATTGTAAATTTGATATGCTCTTTTGCTTCGGCATAACGACCAATATCAATGAGCAAATAAGTATAATTTATATATGGAGCTGCATATTTAGGTTCAAATTTCATCGCTAATTTATAGTGATAAATCCCTCTTTCGTAATCGCTCAGCTTGTTATAATAAATCCAACCCAAGTGATTGTGTGCTTTACCAAAATCAGGATACTGGGATAAGATTTCTTCCAGTAATTCTTTTGCATCTGCCGAATTCCCTTCTGAAATTAACGAATCTGCTTTTATAAACTGATTTTCGTAAAAACTCAAACTCTCCATTTCTATATTTTAATTCAATAATTCTTTTGCGTGATTTAAAGCCGAGTCTGAAATATTTGCTCCCGACAACATTTGAGCTATTTCTATAATTCGATCTTCTTGTGATAAAAGCTTCAATTCTGACAGCGTATCGTTGCCAACAGTAGCTTTAGAAACTTTAAAATGAGAATCTCCTTTTGCAGCGATTTGCGGTAAATGTGTGATTGCGAATATTTGCATCGTATTACTCATTTCCTTCATAATTTCTCCCATTCTAATGGCGATTTCTCCAGAAACTCCAGTGTCAATTTCGTCAAAAATTAATGTCGGCAGTTTTGAATATTTAGCTAAAATTGCTTTCACAGCCAGCATAATACGAGACATTTCTCCTCCTGACGCTACTTTTTTCAGCAAACCAAAATCGGTTCCTTTATTTGCAGAAAACAAGAACTGCAACTCATCTTTTCCATTTTGGAAATAATTCTCAGAAGACTGCAATTCCATATTAAAACGAGCATTCGGCATGCCTAGTGTCTCTAAAATTGAAACCAATTGTGCTGATAAACTTGGGATTGCATTTACCCTATTTTCATGTATTTTAGAAGCGTAATTATCTAATTTTGTTGCTTTTTCTTCGATAATTTTAGACAATGAATCAATTTCTTCATCCATATTATCCAGCTCCAGCAAAGAGTTTCCTAAATCTGATTGAATTTGAAGCAATTCTTCTACAGAACTTACTTGATGCTTTTTCTGTAAATTATAAATTGATTGCAATTTTTGATTGATTAGCTCTAATTGCGTAGGATCATTCAATAATTTTTCTGATGAGTTTTGCAATTCTTTCGAAACGTCATCAAACTCAATAGCTAAGCTCGTTATTCTTTCAAATAAATTTTGATATTCTACAGAAAACGGAGCAACTTTTTGCAATGCATTTTTTATTTCATTCAAATTATGAAAAACACCAAATTGCTCTTCATTTGCAATTACCAAAGATCTATCAAGAGATTCTTTAATTATCTCAACATTATTCAGTTTTTCATAATCTGCCTCTAATTCTTTCTGCTCGCCAGATTTTAATTGAGCCGCCACCAATTCATTCAACAAAAATGTATGATACTCTTGCTCTTTACCTGCATCGCTTTGTTTTTTAAGCAAAGCATTTAGCTTCGATTTATCTGACTTATAAGATTTTAGCAGTTTTTGATATTCGGCAATTACTTCATTATTGCTTGCAATGGCATCAATAATTTTAAACTGGACATTTTCATCTGATAATTCTTGAGTTTGCTGTTGAGAATGTATGTCTATCAAATACAAACTCAAATCTTGTAATTCTTGAAGATTTACTGGACTATCATTTATAAAAGCTCTAGATTTACCAGAAGGTAAAATTTCTCTTCTAATGATTGTTTCATCTTCATAATCCAAATCATTAGCTTCAAAAAATTCCTTTAAATTGTATTTTCCAATTTCGAATTGTGCTTCAATAACACATTTTTCTTCTTTATTTTTTAACGAAGTAAGATCTGCCCTTTTTCCTAAAACAAGACCAATGGCTCCTAAAATAATCGATTTTCCTGCACCTGTCTCTCCTGTAATTATAGAAAAACCCTTAGAGAAATCTATGGCCAGTTTTTCGATAAGAGCATAATTTTTAATTGACAATGACGTAATCATAGGGCAAGTTTTGTAAATATAAAAGTTAAAAAGTTAGCGAAGATAAAAATGAAAAATGAGATTAGTATTTAATTTGTGACCATTTAGTAGAGTTTAATGGCGAAACCTTATTTAAAACATCTGTTAAATCTGTAATCGTAATACTTGGTCCTCCTGAAAAAATTGAAACAATTTCATCTGATTTTGCATCAAAGAAAACTCGGGTTATAAAGGCATTTGGTTTAACCGAATTTAATTTACCAGTAAGTATTAATGCATTTTTTATTTTTTCTTTAGCCGCTTTTGTGTCTAATGTCATTGCATCCAATCCTGTATGATAAGCATAGCTTGTCTGACGCAAATCACTGTAGGTTGGAGCGATCATATCATTAATTAAATAGTAGCGATTCTGAAGTCCGTCAGATTGATTCCATCCTTTAAAACCTCCTTGTTGCGCAACATTCGCAATATTTTGTGCGGTTTGAAGATAGGGGTTACCAGCACCCATTTGAAAAGTATCTGCATCCATTCCTAAAATCATATAGCAATAGAAAGATATAACTGAAACCAAATTTGAATCGTAAGTACTTGGATTGAACAACAATGGTTCGTACTCTGTATATCTGAAATTAAAATCTTTATCGTTGTAATTTAAAACCGGAGAAGAATACGTGGAATTAAAAATTAATCTCGAAGACTGAACTTGAATTGTTCCTGAAAATTGATCTGAACTGTTGGAAGATAAAGTAATATACATCGAACAGTTTATTCTCTCATTTTGTTTTAAAATCGACCCTGTCCAATCTGTCTTATTAACAAATTCAGCCAAAGAAGTTTGAAGCGTTTTAAAAACCTGATTATTTGGATTTGTTAGACGTTCTGTATTAATAGTCACTGTACAATTCAGCTGTTGAGCTTGCACAAAACCAAAGCTTAAAAATACCAATAGCGTAACTATCTTATTCATAATCGTCTAATATTTAATTTTACAAACATAAGTTGCTTCCAAATTATGTTTTCGGCGTATATTTTAAATTTATGATTTTGAAAAATGCACAATAACTTTATTCAAAATATCAGCCGCAACAGATTCTTTTGATTTTAATTCCATAGGTTCGATTTCAAAATTTTTATCAATAAATGTTACTTTATTGGTTTCTTTTTTAAAACCAGCACCTTTATCTTGTAAGGAATTTAAAACAATCAAATCTAAGTTTTTTTTCTGAATTTTCAACTTAGCATTTTCAATTTCATTTTCAGTTTCTAATGCAAATCCAATTAAAAACTGATTTTTCTTGATAGTACCCAAAGAAGACAATATATCTTTTGTTTTCTCAAGCTCTATCGAAAATTCTGCATCATTTTTTTTAATCTTTTGATCTGCAACAAATTTAGGTCTGTAATCTGCAACTGCCGCAGCCGCGATTGCCACGTCAACTTCATTAAAATACAAATGACAAGCATCATACATTTCTTGAGCAGAAACTACATCTACCACTTTTATCAGACTGTTTTTCGCTTTAAAATGATTCGGTCCCGCAATTAAAAACACTTCTGCTCCTAGACTTGCCGCTTCATTAGCAATATCGAACCCCATTTTTCCAGACGAATGATTTCCTATAAAACGTACAGGATCTATCGCTTCGTATGTCGGTCCCGCTGTAACCAGTATTTTTTTTCCTTTTAAAGGCAATTTGCTTTCCAAATCAGCCTCTAGAAAAGCTACAATATTTTCAGGCTCAGCCATTCGGCCTTCGCCAGACAAACCACTAGCCAATTCTCCACTTTCAGCAGGAATCATGATGTTTCCGTACTGTTTTAATGCAGTGAAGCTTGATAAAGTTGAAGGATGCTTGTACATATCTAAGTCCATTGCAGGAGCAAAATAAACTGGACATTTTGCAGACAAATAAGCAGCAATTAAAAGATTGTCGCAGTTTCCTGTTGCCATTTTAGACAACGTATTTGCAGTAGCAGGTGCAACCAGCATTAAATCAGCCCAAAGACCTAATTCAACGTGATTGTTCCAAACTTCATCTTGATCATCTTGATTAAAGAAATTTGAATGTACTGGATTTTTTGATAAAGTAGATAATGTAAGTGGGGTTACAAAATCCTTAGAAGCAGGTGTCATAATCACTTGGACATGTGCACCTGCTTTTATAAAAAGTCGTACTAAAGTGGCTGTTTTATACGCTGCGATTCCACCAGAAACACCTAGTAAAATCTTTTTCCCGTTTAAAACTGACATTGTACTATTATTTGTTTGAACCTCTGTGGTAAGTTTTACCGTCTAACCATTCTTGAACAGCTAAAGCGTGTGGTTTTGGTAATTTTTCGTAAAATTTAGAAACCTCGATTTGTTCTTTATTTTCAAAAACTTCCTCTAGACTATCATTATAAGTAGCAAACTCTTCTAATTTTTCAGTCAATTCTTTTTTAATCTCTGAATTAATTTGATTTGCTCTTTTAGCCATAATGGTAATTGCCTCATACACATTTCCTGTTGGCTCTTCAATAACTGTTTTATTGTAAGTTATTGTGTTAACAGGAGCATTCGTCTTTTTTAAATCCATGACTTTCTTTTATTTAGTAAATTTTTGTAAATCTGTTTCAACTCTGGCATTCATTTCGTCTGCCTGTTTTTTATATTTTGTATCGTTTTTAAACTTCAATAAGTTAGCATAAGCTGTTTGCGCAACATGCAAACGTTCTTCCATTTTTGAAGGAATACTGTTAATTGCCAATTTATATGCTGAATCGTATTTATAAAACAATGCATCTTCTTTCAAAGGTGTTCCAGGAAAATCAGCAATAAAATTATCAAAAGCTATTAAAGCTGATTTGTAATCTGAAATTGTATTATATCCTTTAGCATTTTCATATGCTTTTTTCTCCAATTTACCATTTAGCAATTGTACAGTCTCATTAGCTTGAGGAATGTATTCAGAGTTTGGATAATTGTCAATAAAAGTCTGCAACTTTTCTAATGCTTTTACAGTATCTGCTTGATCTAAACTATAAACTGGTGACAATTTAGAATAGCTATATGCTCCTAAAAAAGCAGCTTCCTGTACTTTTTCACTTCTTGGATAACCCGAAACAAAAGCTTCAAACTGATAACCAGCTAAATAATATTGTTTTGTTTTATAATATGACTGCGAAAACATGTAAAACAGCTTTTCTGCTTGAGGTTTTCCTCTGTACGAAGTTGCTAACTGTTCAAAAAGACGAATCGCTTTTGTATATTTACCAGCATCATACATTTTTGTTGCCATTTCAAATTTTGCTGCAACATCTTCATTTTTCAACGCTTTTTGATATTCTCCACAAGAATAAAAAAGAGTTACAACAATTAAAAGCAATACTATTTTTTTCATTTTCTTACTGTTATTACAATCTCTCAGACAATTATGTCAAAGTGAAATGGCACCGAAGTTTCGGTGGCAAATTTAGTTATTAATTTAGCTACTGCAAAATAATTTTTTAGTATCTTAAAATACTAGCACTTTAACAATTATTTAATGCTGTTTTTTACAAACTCATTTAGTCTTGTCGCTAACGAATCATCAACAGAAACTAAAGGAAGACGAACCGTATTCTCAGCAATTCCAAGCGCTTGGAAGATTTGTTTGATTCCTGCTGGATTTCCCTGCTCAAAAATCATATCAATACTGTCTGACAAGAAATAATGTGTTTTAAACGCGTCAACCGCTTTTTTATTTAATCCTAAACGAATCATTTCTGAAAATTCTTTAGGAAAACCTTGTCCAATTACAGAAATAACTCCTGCTCCACCTGCCAAAACAATTGGAAGCGCCAGCATATCATCTCCAGAAATCACTAAGAAATCTTTTGGTGCATTTTTAATAATTTGCATAGCTTGAGCCATATCTCCTGCAGCTTCTTTAATTGCCACAACATTTTTAAAGTCATTAGCCAAACGCACCACAGTTGAAGGAAGCATGTTGCTTGCCGTTCTTCCCGGAACATTATATAGGATTACAGGAACTGGAGAAGCTTCAGCGATTGCTTTAAAATGCTGATAAATTCCTTCCTGTGTTGGTTTGTTATAATATGGAGAAACAGATAATATTGCTTCAAAAGCAGCAAAATCTCTTGTTTTTAATTCTTCAACAATCTGCATAGTATTATTACCTCCTACTCCTAAAACTAGAGGCAATCTTCCTTTATTTACATCGATTACAGTCTTTATAACCAACTCTTTCTCATCTGCTGTAAGGGTTGCGTTTTCTGCTGTTGTTCCCATCACAACAAGATACTCCACTCCACCATCTATAGAGAAGTTTACAATTCGCTGTAAAGCCTCGATGTCAACTGAAAAATCTTTTTTAAATGGCGTCACAAGCGCAACACCAGTTCCTATCAATGATTGCATATTATTAATTAATTTATTTTATTTTTTCTAAATACCTAAACAATTCCGAAATGAACAGTTTATAGCTTCCTAATTCTGTACTAATCATCAAACGATTTAATCTTTGATCTACAGCAGAGAATCCGACTTTAAATTTAGCTTTTGACTTGCTTGTAATCAATTTTAAAATGATATTCTCCACATCATAATAACTTAATAAAAGATCAAATTCTGAATTTACAAATTCAGTCAAGAAACCTTCTGTAATTTCTCCCCTCCAATTGATGTGTTTTTCACCAAAAGTTGGGCGAGGATAGGTCTCTTTTTCCTTGAATTTCTCTCTGTAAGCAACAACTTTTATATTTTCTGAAGCAATTCCGTGGAGCGTTAACTCCTTTATTAGTGCTTCTGAAGATTCAAAATTGCTTTCATCTATCAATAAACCAACCGTTTGAATATTTTTAGTAAAGACTTCGCTTTTTTCATTATTTAAATTATCATTTAATGATTTTTTTACAAAAAACTCCTTTATATAATTCAAAAACATAGTACTTTTACCAGATTACAAAATTAATTATTTAAGTTGCATTTAAAATGGTAAAACTAAAAAAGTATAACGGATTTTTAAAACTTTTTGTTATATTCTTAACACTTTTTTTAATCTCTTCCTGTAGTAAGAATAACTACAATTTAACAAAAATTGAAGGAAAACAACTTCAAGTTAACGAAAAGGCTGCGGAAACTCCTGAAATTGAAAACTTTATTAAGCCTTATCGCGATCACATTAACAAAGATTTGGACAATGTCTTGGCTTATTGCCCTGAAACTCTTGACAAAAGCACTGGAAAATGGCAGACTGGCATTGGAAGCCTATTAGCTGATGTTTGTGTACAGAGAGGAAACATCGTTTTTAACGCTCGCGAAAAGAAAGACATTGATCTATGTCTTTTAAATCATGGCGGTATTCGCGCTATTCTTCCAAAAGGAAATGTTACAACAAGATCGGCTTTCGAAATTATGCCTTTTGAAAATAGCTTGGTTGTTATGGCTCTAAAGGGAGAACAGATCTCAGAAATTGCTGCTTATATTATTAAGGAGAAAAAACCTCAACCATTGTCTGGAATGACGTTTACAATTACAAAAGACAATAAGGCAAAAAACATCATGGTACAAGGCAAACCGCTTGATCTAAACAAAACGTACTATGTTGCTACAAATGACTATTTAGCAAATGGAGGCGACAGCATGACTTTCTTTGCAAAAAGCACTCAAAAGTTTGACTTAAACTACAAACTTAGAGATGTATTGATTGATTATTTTAAAGAAGTAGACACTGTTGTTGCTCCTAAAAATATCAGAATCACAGAGGAATAAAAATTATAAAGAACAAGCAAAGCATTTCTGCAAAAAATATACAAAATGAAAAGAAGAGAGTTTATCGAAAAAACAGCAGCGAGTACTGCCCTACTAAGTTTAGGATTGTCTTTGAGCAGTTTTGAAAGTAACGATATTAAGCATTTAACGATTCTACATACTAATGATGTGCACAGTCATATCGATCCTTTCCCTGCTGATGATCCGCGTAATCCTAATAAAGGTGGCGTTTCTCGTCGTGCAGCTTTGATTGAAACTATCCGCAAAGAAAATTCGAATGTCCTTTTATTGGATGCTGGAGATATTTTTCAGGGAACGCCATATTTTAATTATTATGGAGGCGAATTAGAGTTCAAATTGATGAGCATGATGAAATATGATGCTTCTACAATTGGAAATCATGATTTTGATAATGGTCTTGACGGATTGTATGCGCAACTTCCGCACGCAAGTTTCGATTTTATCAACTCTAACTATGATTTTAAAAATACGGTTATGGACGGACATGTGAAACCGTACAAAATCTTTAATAAAAACGGAATTAAAGTTGGTGTTTTTGGAGTTGGAATTCAACTGCAAGGTTTAGTAGATAAAAAATTGTATTTGGAAACAGTTTACAACAATCCTGTTGAAGTTGCTCAGGATATGACACATCTTTTGAAAAAAGAACAAAAATGTGATTTGGTAATTTGCCTTTCGCATTTAGGTTACAAATACAAAGATGAACCGACAAAAATTAGTGATTTGACTTTTGCAGAACAAACTCAAGATATCGACTTAATTATTGGAGGACACACTCACACTTTCTTGGACAAACCTACAATTGTAAAAAATAAAGCTGGAAAAGATGTGCTAGTAAATCAAGTTGGATGTTACGGAATTAATTTAGGCCGTATCGATTTCTATTTTGATAAAGACAAAGCCCATACTAACCAAAGCGCAACTATTGTTGTATAGTCTTTTTTTGAATTCTAGCTTTTTCTAAAAAGTATTCTACCATAAAGAAATAAGCTAGAATTTGAGTTGTATCTCGTATTAAAACTAAAACAATTGAATACGAGAAATATTCATTAAAAATATAAAAAATATCAGAGAAGATGTAGCTTACTGCCATAAGTGACATTAACAATGCTATATGTGTTCCTTTTGTAATGTAACTCACAAAACAAAAATAACTGAGAACGCTTAAAATGATTCCGTAAATGGTGTAAAGTAGTATAAATTTTCTCATACTGTCCAGCTGCAGGCTCAAAACAGAGACTAACAAATAGACGATAAAAACCACTACAATAGAAATCGGCAGAATATCACGTCTGGTTAATTTTATTCTTTCGTGTTCCCGAATAAATAAGGTGACGATTAAACTGTAAACAATCAGAAAACTGCAGACTCCTCCTAATTCAGAGGTTTCAACATCCATTAAATCATAAACTTGTCCAACAAAACAGAAGAAAAAAATTAAACCTTCTGTTTTTCCGATTTCGAACT
Organism: Flavobacterium sp. B167r; assembly: GCF_056824315.1. Taxonomy (NCBI): domain Bacteria; kingdom Pseudomonadati; phylum Bacteroidota; class Flavobacteriia; order Flavobacteriales; family Flavobacteriaceae; genus Flavobacterium; species Flavobacterium sp. B167r. Next base: position 3,168,070 of record NZ_CP124859.1, on the reverse strand, counting down.
CACTGCTAATTAAATAATAAATAAAAATAGCGGGGAGAACGATAGCTTTTGCATATGTCGCAAGAACATCTTGTTCTGTACAATCAAAAATAACTGTACAAAACAAGCCGATGAAGAACAAAATTAATGATGGTTTGTTAGGCTTCATTCAATTTGTTTATAAAATCCTCTTCTGATAATATGATGATGTTCAACTTAGTTGCTTTTTCCAGTTTTGCTGGCCCCATATTATCTCCTGCCACTACAAAATCTGTTTTTGCAGAAATTGAGCTTCCTACTTTTCCTCCGTTATCTTCAATGGCTTTCTTAAGTTCATCTCTAGAAAATTGACTAAAGACGCCAGAAACCACAAAAGTTTTTCCAACAAATTTATCAGTAGCATTTGGGTTTATTTTTTCTTCAATTTCAAATTGAATTCCATAACTTTTTAAACGTTCAATAATTTTTTGATTTTCTTCATTTTCGAAGAATTCGATCACACTTTTGGCGATTCTTTCTCCAATTTCTTCAACCAAAACTAAATCCATTAAAGAAGCTTTGCTTAAAGCATCTATACTTTTATAATGTTTGGCTAGTTTTTTGGCAACAGTTTCTCCGACAAAACGAATTCCTAGAGCAAATAATACACTTTCAAATGGAATTTCTTTTGATTTCTGAACGCCATTTACCAAGTTTTCAGCTGATTTTTGAGCCATTCTTTCTAAATGCAGAATGTCTTCGACTTTCAATTCATACAAGTCAGCATAATTGTGCACTAAGCCATTTTTGAAAAGTAAAGCAACAGTTTCTCCTCCAAGCCCTTCAATATCCATTGCTTTTCTTGAAATGTAATGTTGCACTCTTCCAATAATCTGCGGAGGACATCCGTAAAAATTAGGACAATAATGATTGGCTTCGCCCACATTTCGAACCAATTCAGTATGACATTCTGGGCAATATGAAATATAATGTGTTTTCTCTGAATTTTCTGGACGTTTTTCTAAATCCACTGCTATGATTTTTGGAATAATTTCTCCGCCTTTTTCAACAAAAACAGTATCATTTATCCTAATATCTAATTTTTCAATTTGATCGGCATTATGAAGAGACGCCCTTTTTACAATAGTTCCCGCAAGTTGCACAGGCTCTAAGTTGGCAACTGGTGTAATTGCTCCCGTTCTTCCTACTTGATATGAAATTGATTTTAATTTGGTTGAAACTTGTTCTGCTTTAAATTTATAAGCAATTGCCCAACGTGGTGATTTGGAAGTATATCCTAATTCTTCTTGAAAATGAATGCTATTAACTTTTACCACAACACCATCAGTTTCATAAGGTAAATTATGGCGGTGAGTATCCCAATGGTCAATAAAGTCAAAAACTTCATTCATGCTATTGGCTAATTTTGCTTCTTTCGGAACTTTGAATCCCCAGCTTCTAGCCAATTCTAATCCTTCATATTGTGTTTTGAAGGACAGATTGTTTCCTATTACAAAATAAAGCAAACACTCTAAAGGTCGTTTCGCAACCTCAGCGCTATCTTGCAATTTCAAACTTCCTGATGCTGTATTTCTTGGGTTTGAATATGGAGTTTCTCCAATTTCTATTAATTCTTGGTTCATTTTTTCAAAACCAGCATGCGGAAGAATAATTTCGCCTCGAATATCAAATTTATCAGGATAATTTCCTTTTAAATGCAACGGAACCGATTTTATGGTTTTGATGTTATTTGTAACCTCATCTCCCTGAAAACCATCTCCGCGAGTTAAGGCTTGAACTAATTTTCCGTTTTCGTATGTAATGCTTATCGAGGCTCCATCATATTTTAATTCACAAGTATATTGCAGATTTACGTTTCCTAAAACTCTCTGAATACGGTTTTCCCAATCTAGAAGATCTTCTTTAGAATAAGAATTATCTAAAGAATACATTCTGTATTGATGTGCAATTGTTTTAAAATTCTTGGTAACACTTCCTCCTACTCGCTGAGTTGGCGAGTTTTCGTCAAAAAATTCTGGGTGCTTGCTTTCTAAATCCTGTAGTTCTTTAAGCTTAATATCAAAATCATAATCTGAAATTGTGGCATTGTCTAACACATAATAATTATAGTTGTGCTGATTAAGTTCATTTCGTAATGCTTGAATGGTCTCTTGAATGCTCATAAATAGTAAAATATTGCAGATTATAATAATGAAAAACTGAATATCAAAATTAGAATTTATTTTTGTTCAAATGCAGAAAAAATGAAAGTTTTAAAAAATCAAAAATCAGACTGCAAATTCATGCAGTCTGATTTTCTCCTTGTCCATTATTCTTAAAAAGAATTAATAAAAACCAACTTCCAAATGGTTTCGACGTTTTATATTTTAAACTGAAAACCAATACTTTACAGCGAAAATATAAAATTATTTTTGAATAATGATAAAGTCTGAACGTCTATTTTGCGCATGCTCTTCTTCAGAACATTTTACACCATTTTTACATTTATTGACTAATCGAGATTCTCCGTATCCAATTGCGCTTTCAATTCTAGAAACATCTATACCTTGTGAAAGAATATAATCACGTGTAGATTTTGCTCTATTGTCTGAAAGTTTCAAATTGTACGAATCTTTTCCGCGTGAATCTGTATGCGATTCAATTTTGATTCTAATATTTGGAAATTTCTGCATAATAAAGACAACTTTAGATAATTCTTCAATTGCTTTTGGCGTAATATCGTACTTGTTGTAATCAAAATAAATTGGATTTACATCGACTTTTTCAACTCCTTGTTTTTTGACAACTAAGTCATCATAATTGCTCAATTCAAAATTTACATCTTTTATTTCGCCACCATTTTCTTTAGTTGTTTCTACTGTTTTATCATCACTGCTGTAATTTGGTTTTGCAGCAATCATTTTAACTACTTTGTTGCAAGGAACTTCAATAGCATATTTTCCGTCAAAATTTGTTTTGGTTTCACCTAAAACTTCGCTAAAAGAGTTATACGCCATTATCGTAACATCTGTAAGAGGCTTTTTCGTTTTGTGATCGATAGCCATTCCAGAAATGCTTTGGTTGCAAACTGGTTTTCCTTTTACGAAAGAATAAATATCATCATCCCCTTTTCCTCCTGCTCTGTTAGAAGAAAAATAACCGTAAGCATTTGTCTTATCAATTATAAAAGAGAAATCGTCTTTGTTACTGTTGACTGGTGCTCCAAGATTCTTTGGTGCTGAAAAACTTCCATTTGCCAAAAACTTGCTTTCATAGACATCTAAATCTCCCCAACCATAATGTCCGTCAGAAGAAAAGTATAAAACTCCGTTTTGATAAAATGGAAACACTTCATTACCAATCGTATTAATATTTGGCCCAAGATTCTGAGGCGAGCTCATAGTTCCGTCGGCCGCAATTTTTACCATGTACAAATCTGTTTCTCCATATCCTCCAGGCATATCTGAAGCAAAGAAAAGCAATTGCCCATCTTCACTTAATGATGGATGTCCTACAGAATAATCATCGCTGTCAAAAAATACTTTCTGCGGATTTTCTAATTTATTATCGACAATTGCCCCTTTGACAATCTGAAAATTATTGACTTTGGCTTCATCAACTACCAGTTTGTTTTTCTTTACAATATTGGTCGAATAATAAATTGTTTTTCCTTGACTATCAAAACTTGCTGTTGCTTCATGGTATTTGGTCATTACATTTGGAAGAAAAACAGTCTCGTTGAATAAACTTCCATCTGCCGGATTTCTTTCTGCTAGATACAAATTAAGAAAAGGCTGATTATTCCAAGTGTACAGTTTCTCGCTAAACTTTGTGGTGTCACGAGCTGATGTAAATACTACGTTATCTTTAAAAAATGTTGCTCCAAAATCTGACTTATTAGTATTAATATCTAAATTTTTAATGGTGTAAAGAGGCTTTGCTTTTGCAACGCTGTCCATGTATTTCTTTTGAACAACATACTTATTAATCTCCGTTTTATCACCTTTTTTATCCAAATATTCTTTTGTGATTTTGTCTGCTTCATCGTAATCCATCACTGCTTTCATAGATTGAATATAACGCAGATAGTAAATATCAGTTAGATTATTTCCTTGCACTTTATACAATTTTTTGTACCATTTAAGTGCATTTCTTGAATCAGAAATAAAATAGTAAGAATCTGCCGCGTTCTTCAAAGTCTGAGCTGATGGATCTTTTATGTTTTGCAAACATTCTTCGTAAGCTTTGGAGGCATCCAAATACGAGAAGTTTCTAAACAAAGCATCGGCTTTCTTTAAATTAGTTTTTTGAGCGAAACTAAACGTAACGCTCAAAATTAAACATAGGATATATAGTTTTCTCATAAGTTTTGGTTTTAGAAGAATCGAGGAGATTTAATTTTGCTTTGGTTTTTCACAAATTGATAACGCAAGATGAATTCGTGTGAACCATCGTTGTATTTATTCAATTGGCTTACAGTATAATCAAAAGCATATCCAAGATAGAAACTTGGTGAGATTTGAAAACCTGCCAGTATGCTTACCGAATCATCTGTTCGATATGCTCCTCCTATAACAAACTTTTCTTGAATCATGAAATTTGCCGATATGTCTGCTGTAAGTGGCGCACCGCTTACTGCTTTTACTAAAAATGCTGGTTTAAATTTCAAATTTGGATTTAAATCAAAAACATAACCTCCCATTAAATAGTAGTGCATACGATCGTAATCAATAGATTCTCGAACATCGTCATAATAATCATTCTGAATAAAACTTGGAACTGAAAGTCCTACATACCATTTTTCTGTATAGTAGTAAATACCTGCTCCTACTGCTAGTTTCATTTGATTATTAATGTTCTGATTTAACAAAACATCATCATTGTCATAATATCTTCCTTTAGACCAATCAACGTTTAACATTCTCGTACCAGCTTTTATACCAAAAGCTAATCTTTTTTCATACCCCAAAGGCAATGAGTAAGAGAAATTTCCGTCAAGATATAGTTCATTTGAAGGTCCGATTTTATCATTTACAATACTCAAACCTAATCCTAATTGTTCATTTCTAAGAGGAGAATGAATAGAGAAAGATTGTGTTTCTGGAGCGCCAGGCATTCCGACCCATTGAGAACGATATAAAAGTGCTGCTTCTATGGTTCCGGTAGATCCAGCATACGCTGGATTTACCGCCATAGTATTATACATATACTGGGTATATTCGGGATCTTGTTGTGCCGAAGCACAAACCGAGATAAAAGAACATATTAAAATTAAATACGTTTCTAATGATTTTATATATAGTTTCATAACGATACTTATTTAGTTTAGTTAATTAGATGATTAATAGAAGTGATTATCTCATAATAGACAACCAGCCTTTTTTAACCGTTCCATCTCCAATGGTTATCACATAAAAATAAGTACCTGTTGGCAGCATATCTCCTCTATTAATTACTCCGGATACATTTGCAGTACCGTTCCAATCATTTTCATAATGTGCTTTACTATACACTAATGCCCCGTATCTATTAAATACTTTCAATTCGTTGTTTGGATAAGATTCAATACAGTCAATTCTGAACAAATCATTTCTACCATCATTATTTGGAGTAAACTCATTGTAAACTGTTAGACAAATTGGCACTAACGTTACTGAAGCTGAATTGTTTGAAGCATCAACATCTAAAGGAGTCGAAATTTCTACTGCTGCAATAACTGTGTAAGTACCACTTGGCAGAACTTCTGCAACAATTGTCAATACTGTACTTTGTCCTGCGTTTAGTGTCGGAATTGTCCAGATTTGCGTTGCTGGATCGTATGTTCCTGAAGCTGCTGAAGAACTCACTAATTGTAAACCACTTGGAAGCAAATCACTAACAATCGTATTTATGAAATCACCCTCACCTACATTGTTTACTGTTATGGTAAATGTCACCTTATCTCCAAAATTCGGAGTTGGATTATTTACAGTATGAGTAATCGTCAAATCTGAACAGCTTGCAACGGTAACATTTAGCGTTTTAATTGTTCTTTCATCACAATTATTCACGTAAGCTACAGTTACTGTTCCTGGCCCAACATCTGACCAAGAAACTGTTACAGATCCATCGCTTGTACCTCCCCCAGAAACAATTGTACCTCCGTTAATCGTCCAAACATAATTCGATTTACCATTTGCAATTGAATAAGTTACACCTTTAAATACACATGGCGTATCATCTGTAGATGTAATTTGAACAGCTGCATCATCTTCAAATGCAATTGTAACACCTAATCTTGGTCCGTTATCACAGCCATTAAATGTATTAGTTAATGATCCTGCATAATAAGTAGTTGCAGTCAGTGGAGTTGTATTTGCTAATGCTGTTCCACCAGTTGCAGATGCATACCAAACTACATTTGTTTCGTTTACGAAAATACTAGCCAATGTTGGCAAAGCAGATAAACAGAATGTCTGTGTAGTTCTTGGTGTTGTAATTACACTTGGTGAATTTACATTTACCGTAACAGCTAATCTTACTGGGTTTTCGCATCCATTAGCGCTTGAAATCGCACCATAATAAGTACCTGTTGCAAGAGCTGTTGTAGACGCAATTGCTGTTCCTCCTGTTGCTGTACTATACCATACAACATTTGCTTCGTTCACTTGAATACTCGCCACTGTTGGCGAATTTAAAGTACAGAAGTTTTGAGTAGTGTTAGCTGTCGTAGGTGTTGCACTAGGATCAACTACAGTAACCGTTACTTGCAAACGTGTTGAGCTTTCACAACCTGATGGATCAACTATATTTCCGAAATAAACTCCAGATGTTAAAGGTGTTCCTGCCGGAATGGCTGTCCCTCCTGTTAAAGCTGTATACCATGTTACATTACTTTCGTTCACTTGAATACTAGCAACTGTTGGTGCATTTGCAGAACAAAAAGTTTGTGCCGCATTGTTTGTTGTTGGATTTATTGTGTTTCCAACTGTTACAGCCACTTGTAATCTTGCACTGCTTTCGCAGCCTGTTGCAGGATCTTTTATTGCTCCAAAGTAAGTTCCTGTTGTCAATGCAACTGTCGAAGCTAAAGCCGTTCCTCCTGTTTGAGTTGTATACCAAACTACATTACTTTCATTCACTTGAATATTAGCAACTGTAGGGTTTGTTCCTGTACAGAAAGTTTGTGCTGCAGCATTTGTTGTTGGCGTAGCTGGATCTGTTACATTTACTACAACCTCAGCTCTATCTGCGCTTTCGCATCCTGTTGCTGGATCGTTAATTGCAGCATAATATGTTCCGCTTGTTAAAGCTGTATTCGATGCAATCGCTGTTCCACCTGTTAACGCTGTGTACCAAACAATATTGGCTTGATTAAACTGAACGCTTGCAAAAGTAGGCGCATCAACTGTACAGAAGTTTTGTGTGCCTGCTGTCACTAAAGTCGGCGTTCCTGGATCGCTTACAATTACATCAACCGTTAATCTTACTGAACTTTCACAATTTGTAACTGGATCTAAAATTGCTGCATAATATGTTCCGCTTGTTAAAGCTGTATTCGATGCAATCGCTGTTCCACCTGTTAACGCTGTGTACCAAACAATATTGGCTTGATTAAACTGAACGCTTGCAAAAGTAGGCGCATCAACTGTACAGAAGTTTTGTGTGCCTGCTGTCACTAAAGTCGGCGTTCCTGGATCGCTTACAATTACATCAACCGTTAATCTTGCCGAACTTTCACAATTTGTAACTGGATCTAAAATTGCTGCATAATATGTTCCGCTTGTTAAAGCTGTATTCGATGCAATCGCTGTTCCACCTGTTAACGCTGTGTACCAAACAATATTGGCTTGATTAAACTGAACGCTTGCAAAAGTAGGCACATTAACCGTACAGAAATTTTGTGTTCCTGCTGTCACTAAAGTCGGTGTTCCGGGATCGCTTACAATTACCGTAACAGCCAATCTTACTGAACTTTCACAATTTGTAACTGGATCTAAAATTGCTGCATAATATGTTCCGCTTGTTAAAGCTGTATTCGATGCAATCGCTGCTCCGCCTGTTAACGCTGTGTACCAAACAATATTGGATTCATTAAACTGAACGCTTGCAAAAGTAGGCGCATTTACCAAACAGAAGTTTTGTGTGCCTGCTGTCACTAAAGTCGGCGTTCCTGGATCGCTTACAATTACATCAACCGTTAATCTTGCCGAACTTTCGCATCCTGTTACTGGATCCGAAATAGCTGCAAAATAAGTACCGCTAGTTAAAGCTGTAGTAGATGCAATCGCTGTTCCGCCTGTTAATGCTGTATACCAAACAATATTGGCTTCATTAAACTGAACGTTTGCAAAAGTAGGCGCATTTACCAAACAGAAGTTTTGTGTGCCTGCTGTTACCAAAGTTGGTGTACCTGGATCAGTAACACTAATCGTTACCGATAATCTAACTGCACTTTCGCAGCCAGATGTTGAATCGCTGATCGCAGCATAATAAGTACCACTAGTTAAAGCTGTAGTAGATGCAATCGCTGTTCCGCCTGTTAAAGCTGTATACCAAACGATATTGGATTCATTAAACTGAACGCTTGCAAAAGTTGGCGCATTCACTAAACAGAAATTTTGTGTTCCTGCTGTCACTAAAGTCGGTGTTCCTGGATCGCTTACAATCACATCAACAGTTAATCTTGCTGAACTTTCGCATCCTGTAACTGGATCTGAAATTGCCGCAAAATAAGTTCCGCTTGTTAAAGCTGTTGTTGGAGCAATCACTATTCCGCCTGTTAAAGCTGTATACCAAACAATATTAGTCTCATTAGTCTGAATGCTTGCAAATGTTGGCGCATTCACTAAACAGAAATTTTGTGTTCCTGCTGATACTAAAGTCGGTGTTCCTGGATCGCTTACAATCACATCAACTTGAAGTCTTGTAGCACTTTCACAGCCTATTGTAAGGTCTGAAATTGCCGCATAATATGTACCGCTGGTTAAAGCTGTTGTCGGAGCAATTAATGTTCCGCCTGTTAATGCTGTATACCAAACAATATTCGTTTCATTAAACTGAACGCTTGCAAAAGTAGGCGCATTAACCAAACAGAAATTTTGTGTGCCTGCTGTTACCAAAGTTGGTGTACCTGGATCAGTAACACTAATCGTTACCGATAATCTAACCGCACTTTCGCAGCCAGATGTTGAATCGCTGATCGCAGCATAATAAGTACCACTAGTTAAAGCTGTAGTAGATGCAATCGCTGTTCCGCCTGTTAACGCTGTATACCAAACAATATTGGCTTCATTAAACTGAACGCTTGCAAAAGTAGGCGCATTCACCAAACAGAAGTTTTGTGTTCCTGCTGTTACCAAAGTTGGTGTACCCGGATCAGTCACACTAATCGTTACCGCTAATCTAACCGCACTTTCGCAACCAGATGTTGGATCGCTGATCGCTGCATAATAAGTGCCGCTAGTTAAAGCTGTAGTCGATGCAATCGCTGTCCCGCCTGTTAATGCTGTATACCAAACAATATTGGCTTCATTAAACTGAACACTAGCAAAAGTAGGCGCATTTACCAAACAGAAGTTTTGTGTGCCTGCTGTCACTAATGTTGGAGTTCCTGGATCGTTTACAATTACATCAACTTGAAGTCTTGTAGCACTTTCACAGCCTGTTGTAAGGTCTGAAATTGCCGCATAATATGTACCGCTGGTTAAAGCTGTTGTAGATGGAATCGCTGTTCCTCCTGTTAAAGCTGTGTACCAAACAATATTTGTTTCATTAAACTGAACGCTTGCAAAAGTAGGAGTATTAACCGTACAGAAGTTTTGTGTTCCTGCCGTTACTAAAGTTGGAGTTCCCGGATCGTTGACATTTACCGTAACAGCCAATCTTACTGAACTTTCACAATTTGTAACTGCATCTAAAATTGCTGCATAATAAGTACCGCTTGTTAAAGCTGTTGCTGATGCAATCGCTGTTCCGCCTGTTAAAGCTGTATACCAAACGATATTGGCTTCATTAAACTGAACGCTTGCAAAAGTAGGCGCATTTACCAAACAGAAGTTTTGTGTTCCTGCTGTTACCAAAGTTGGTGTACCAGGATCAGTAACACTAATCGTTACCGCTAATCTAACCGCACTTTCGCAACCAGATGTTGGATCGCTGATCGCTGCATAATAAGTACCGCTAGTTAAAACTGTAGTCGATGCAATCGCTGTTCCGCCTGTTAATGCTGTATACCAAACAATATTGGCTTCATTAAACTGAATGCTTGCAAAAGTTGGCGCATCTACCAAGCAGAAGTTCTGCGTACCTGCTGTTACTAATGTTGGAGTTCCTGGATCGTTTACATTTACTGTAACTTCCAATCTCACTGAACTTTCGCAGCCTGTAGCTAAATCTTTAACCGCTCCATAGTAGATTCTGCTTACTAACAAATCAGTTGAAGCAAATGCTGTTCCTCCCGTGGCAGCATCATACCAAACTACATTGCTTTCATTCACTTGAATATTAGCAACAGTTGCCGCAGCAGACAGACAGAAATTCTGAGTGCTTTCTGCAGTCGTTGGTGTATTTGGATCACTAACAATAATTACTGCGTCTTGCAATGTTCCTGCTAAATTTTCGCAGGTGTTAGTGCTTGAAACGGCTACATGATATGTAATCGGACTTACTGCTTTTGTTAAACCTGTAACGGTTAAAACACCTGTAGCATCAATTGTATAAGTAACTCCAGCTATAACAGCTCCATTTGTAATTGGCTGTGTTTTATTAGCATCTAAGTACCAAGTAAATACTGGACTTGTCAATGTTGGTGCAGTTGGAGTTAATGATGCTGATAAGCCTGGACAAACCGTTACATCATCAACTAAAATATCATTTCCTGTTGAAGGAGGTAAAATCGTGAATGTGATTTGTTTTCTATCTGCTGCTGCAGTTTCACACAATTCATCAGAACTCACTCCAACAAAATAAGTATAAGTTCCTGGAATCAATCCATTTACTATTAACTGTGCAGTTATTTCGTCTGGAATTAAGTCACTTGTTGTACCATTCAATTTATACCAATGATAAACAGGATTCGTTAAAACAGGTGTTCCTGTTAAACCTGTTGCTAAAGTTACAGATCCTGAAGCTGAACATACCGAAGTTGTAGTTCCTCCATTTAAAGTAATATCTGTTAACGCATTTACTGGAGCAGAAGCTTTTACTTCAACAGTCACTTCTCCTCTTGCGTAATTTTCGCAACCATAACGTACTGGCTGAACATAATATTTATAAATACCTGCTGTTAGATTAGCTGGAACTGTAAAACTTGGTCCGCTTCCAACTTGATTTCCTCCAGTTTCTGCATCATACCAAAAATATGTTGAACAAGCCACTTCAGGAATTTGGAGCGTAATCTCGGTTCCTGGACAGACCGTAATTTTATTCTGCGGATCTGCTCCGATGACCGTTGTATTGGCTGTTCTTTCTACAGTATGAACTCTCAAGAAATCTAAAACTCCTACAACACCACCTAAACGAATTCTAACTCTATCGTAAATTTCTGTTGGAGAAGATACCAATACCATTGCCAAAGAATTTCCTGGCAATAATTTTATACTTAATAATTGACTCGTATTTTGGATTGGAGCACCAACCGCTACATTTCCTAAATAACGTTGAACTGAAAATCCTGTAAGTAAGTTAACAGTTAAAAGAGTGCCTGGTTTAGAAACCACGATTCTTAATGTATCACTAAGAACAGAAGGTGTTTTAAATTGCACTGTTAAATCTGCTGATGCTAAAGCGCTTACTCCGCTATACATTGTTGCGAAGGTAGTCACATCATTATCTGCAACATTCCAAGCGTCACTAACACCTACTGCAGCAGTTAAAGCTCCAACTGGAAGCCCTAAATCTGTTGCGCCATAAAAAATATCTTGAATATCTCCTGGTGTACAAGTTACTGCTGTAACTGGTTTATTGTAATGAGCATCAAACACTTTTACATTTTGAGCAACACTTACAAGTGAAGAAGATACAACACGAATACCATCATAATCTTGTGGACCAGATGCATCTGAAGGAACAAAAGTAAACTCATAAGTATTATCTCCAGAAATTAAGTTTAATAATGACCCAGATACTGGTTGCGCTGCACCGATAAGATTACCATTTTTTGTACCCACTACTGATAAATTCTGGCCAACAGCTAATAAACTATATTCAGAACCTAATTTAACCGTTACCGGAGTACCTTTAGTGATATTAGCTGGCCATGTTAAATTTTGCCAAGTTGTTCCAACCCCTAAAAGTCCGATACCAGTAGTAATTGTTGAGAATGTCTGAGGGTTTGCATCAACTGCAAGTGCACCATTTGAAACACCTCCAGTAATTATAGAACCTGCAGATTGCCCTGTTGCGTAAACTCGTTCTGTTAAGTTTTGACAACTAGTAAGATCTATTACGTTGATTACCTTAGTTGCTGTAGTAGTACAAATTCCATCAGTTGCAACAGCCGTATAGGTGTAAATTCCTGGTGTATTTAATGGTCCAGTTGTAAACGGAGGCCCTGCAAGTGGAATCCCTTGCGGATTAAACCATGTAATAGTTCCTGTAGAAGTTGCATTTAATGGAACATCTGTTCCAACATTTACAGATTCTTGCGGATTAGTAATTACCAAACTTGGTAATGCATTAATTGTTACCGTTACAGATTCCTTAGCTGAAAGACAAGTACTTGTTATACTCTTTGCTTCTATTGAATAAACACCGCTTACTGTTATATTTGCAGCTGCATCAGCAGTTATTACATTATTTGAAGGATTATAAAATGTATAAGTAGTATTTCCTGATGAATCAAAATTAGTGATCGCATTGATTAAATTCGCGCTTCCACATGCTTGTAATGGTGTAGCAATAACAGTTAATGGTGTGATTGAAGGAAAAGTAACTGTTACTAGTTTTAAATCTCCATTCACATTTTCACAAGTGCCACCATTTAGAGCAGAAATATAATAATTATAAGGAGCTCCAGAAGTTGCTAAACCACTTAATGAAAGAGCACCCGTACTAGCATCTTTTGCAAATGTTACTCCTCCAATTACACTTCCGTCTACAATTTCTGTAGTTTTATTTTGATCTGTATAATATCTGAATTGAACGCCAGCTATATCAGAAGATGGAGTTAAAACAGCCTCTCCTGCACAAGTAGCTTCAACTGGACTTGTAATGACAATATTTGCCGCAGTTGGAATTGGTAAAACATTAACTGTAACCGCTTGACGCAAACTGTTAACACAAGTTCCGCGAGTTGCTTGCAAGTAGTAAGTAGTTGTAGTTGTTAAAGCCGCTGTAGGGGCTACTGCTACAATATTTCCGCCAGTTGCAGAATCATACCATTGAAAAGTTTCTCCTCCTGTTGAAGTTGCAGATAAATTAGCTGTTTGTCCATCACAAATTGGTGCCGAAGCTCCAGTAATTGTAGCATTTGGATATCTATAAGCTGCCTGATAAATATATAAATTACTCAATAAAGTTACAGTTCCTCCTAATCGTACTGCAATACGATCAAACGGTGCTGTTGCAGTAAAACTGGCTTTAAATTTATTTCCAGATAATAACTGAATGCTTAACAAACCACCGTTTATTGCTGTTCTGTCGTTATTAAAAGTAGCGCCGTTGTATGTTGCAAGAGTAATATTAGATAATACACTAATATCTAAAACCCCTCCTGGAACTTCTAAATCAACATCAATGATATCTCCCGCCATACCTGGAGTAGTAAAAATCAATTGTTGTTCAAGGTAAGCCGCTACCCCAATTGGAACACTAAGCTGTGAAAAAGTAGCAATATTACCATCAACAGCATCATTTGCAGCAGTAGGAGTACATAAAGCGCATAGTAGTCCATCATTTGATGAAGTTTGAGAACTAGCTTGCAAACATGTACTAGCACTAGCTATTACAGTAACTGTTACAGCTCCTCTTGCTGTATTAGCACAATCTGTAACTAAATTAGATGCTTGTACATAATATGTTTGATTACTTGTTAATGCAGGCGTTGTATAAGAAGTAACATTCAATGCTATTGGCGTTCCTCCTGTTGGTACAGTATACCAGTTATATCGTATGTTAGCAGTATCTGGATTTGCAATATTCAATGTTGCATTTTGACCAGACTGAATAATTACATTAGATGATGTAAAAGTAGGAGTTGCCGGTATTGGATTAACTATTAAGTTTACTGTTCTACGTGTTGGCGTTACACATGCCCCAATAGCCGCTTCTACAAAATAATCTGTATTTACAGTTAATGTAGGAGTTGTAAAAGAATTACCTGTAAATACTAAATTTCCACCCGCATCGTACCAATTATAATCAGTACCAGCAACTGGAGCATTTATTGATAATGTTGTTGACTGTCCACTACAAATAGTTGTAGGAGAGGCAGTAATAGTTGTTGGCAAAACAGGATTATCAATTAAAACCTGAACTGGATATCTTACACTATTTACACAGCCATTTCTTGTCACCTGTACATAATAAGTAGTTGGTGCAATTAAAGCTGGTGTTGTAAATGTGGCTGTAGCTGCTAGAGAAGTACCTCCTGTAGCAACATTATACCAATTAACCGTTTCACCCACTGCAAGAGCTGCAGTTAAAGCTGTTGTCGCTCCGCTACAAATAGTTGTATTACCAGTAATAGTAGGAGCTTTATATCTATAAGCTGCCTGATAAATATTTAACGTAGATAATACTGTTGCCACAGCTCCCAAGCGAATTTCTACACGATCAAAATTAGCTCCTGCAGTTACACTCGCTCTAAAGCGATTTCCAGATAGTAATTGCAAATTAATTAACGGATTTGTTATGGCTACTCTATCATTGTTATACGTTGTACCATTATAAGTTGCCAAGGTCACCGCTCCTAATAAAGAAAGATCGGCTATACCTCCTGGTAATTCCAAATCAACATCAACAATATCCCCCGCTTTTCCAGGATTATTAAATTGCAATGTTTGTTGTATCGATGCGGCAACTCCAACTGGAACACTTAAGGTTGCAGCAGTCGCAGGATTACCATCTACCGAATTATTCAAATTAGTTGCGCTACACAATAAACATATACCAACTTGACTAGTTACTTGACTATTAGCTTCAAGACATCCTCCTAAAGCTGCAGGCTGAACTGTTACCGTAACCGGTACTCTAGTTGCACTAACACAATTCCCATTTGGACTTTGCGCTTCAACATAATAGGTTTTCGTAGCTGTTAAAATTGGTGTTGTAAAATTTGCTGTATTCGTTGCAACAGCTGTTCCGCCAGTTGCAGTTTCGTACCAATTTAATTGTGCCCCAACTTCAGTAGTCGATGCGCTTAAAGTTGCATTCTGACCAGATTGTATTGTTACACTTTGTGTAAGAACTGTAGGTGTTGCTGGTACCGCAGTCGCCACAACACTAACTGGCGTACGAGAACTAACACAAGTTCCTATTGCAGCCTCCACAAAGAATTGAGTTGTTCCTAAAGGTACTGTTGGAGAATAAGTAGTTCCACTGGCTAAAGCAGGACCACCTGTTGACGAAGAATACCAATTGTAAGTTGTCCCTGGAGCAGCATTTACAACTGATAAAGTCGTTTGCTGAGTTGTGCCTGTAGAACAAACCGTTGTTCCAACATTACTAACTGCTGGAATCGCCGGATTAGAAACATTTAAGACAACAGGTACACGAACATTTCCTTCGCAACCTGCAGCTCTAGTTATTCCTATATAATATGTTGTATTTGCTGTTAAGGCAGGAGTTGTATAAGTATTCCCAACTGCCAGAGCTGTGGTAGAAAACTCAGAACTATACCATGCTAATGAAGTCCCTGCAGCCTCTGTTGCTGTAAGAGTGGTTGGAACACCCGCACAAACAGTTTGTGACAAACCGCCAGATACCGTTGGCTGTGCAAATTCTAACCTAACATCATAAACTCTCAAGCTTACTAAAAGACTTAAAAGTCCGCCACCAACCTGAATCTGAATTTGGTTGGTATCGCCAGTAATAGGGAATTTTGCCACAGCAACTGTATTGCCACTTAGCAAATTCAAATTCAAAAGCGGACTATTTAAAGCCACACTTGAACCGACATTGGTTCCAGAATTTTTAGCTTGAACTGTTGCATTTGCTAACAAGCTTAAATCAAGCAATCCGTTGCCTGTACCAAAGTATATCGCAACTTGGTCACCGGCTCGGGCCGTTTGATTTAAAGTCATTGTTTCTTCTGCAAAACATCCAAGTACTGCAACACCATTTGTTAATGTTGCATAAGTAGATAAGCCAGCGCTATCATAAGCGTTGGCAGGGCTATTAACATCTACTCCTAAACACAAAAGTCCTCCTCCCGCACTATTTGTTTGAGACACTGGTCTACAAATAGTTTGAGAGAATGCATTAGTGCATATCAAGAATAAAGTTAAAAGTCCTAATAATCTCATTTGAAGATTGAGACTACAAAAAGTAAATTTTTTTTTCATAATTTGGAAGATTAGAAAATGGACAATAAAACACCTCTCGCAGTAAGTGCAAGCACCTACGCAATTAAACAATCAATTAAAAATGAAACAGTTAAAACAAAATCAGCAACTTATAGAATAAGCTTCTAAACCCTGTTTTATTTAAAAAAAAATTATGCTGAATTCGGTATATCAAAATATACCAGAGAATAAATTCTATCTCCTCGAGATAAAATAAATTCTGCTTTTTTTTGGAAAAAAATGATTGTAATCAATTTTTCCAGAGGAGTGATTTGTTGTAGGTCTAATTTTCATAATGAAAATTTTAGTTGAGGCAGAACTGGGGATTCTTTTTATGTAAGTTGGTTCATTTTTTTAATGAAAGTTGATTAGTCTTTCTTAAAACAATCAAGTTAGTAAACTGATTTGAACCTATTTATGTCGAAGAAATTTATAACTCCTTATAATCAAGCCACCTAATGGGATAATTATAAGACAGTAAACTAAAAAAATGTGAATCTTTTGAAAAAGAATTAAGTATTATGCAACGATTAAAATTATCGCTGATACGAAGTAAGTTTAATAGGTTAGAAAATAATAATAAAATAAACTTTACAATTAAAGTAGATTTGGCAAAGAAAGTAGTTTTCAACTCCATACGCAGACTTAATTAGGTTATTGCATAATTTTTAATTTTCAATCTTAACAACAATGGAAAATAAATTTCTATCAAAATGTTTTGAAAGCCGAAAGAAAAACTTTGTTTAACTTTTGTTATCTAAAATTAGCAAAAACAAAAACATAAAACAAACCTAAAATTCTTATAATTTATTCTTAAAACTTTAATCTCGCATTTATTGCATCTAGCAAACATCAGGAAAAACGCTACTTTTAACATAATTCTATTGCTGTTTTATATTTAAACAAAATATTAAACAAAATATGTTAAATCGATTTAAATAAAGTAAAATCTTACATTTAAAATAAATTTATCGATAAAACTATCCGTAATTCAGACCAAACATTAAAACAATCCATTCTTTTGAAATTTATACTCAGGAAATCTTAAAGAGTTTTTTGAAACAAGTAGAAATACGCGTTCAAATGCAATCAAAAGATTAAACAAAAGTTAAAAAAAATAAGGCAGGCAATTATTGATAATTGCCTGCCTTATGAAAAAATATAGAAAATTAAAGTCTAAGATTCTATAATTGTATTGATTTGATTAAATAATTGTCCATCACTTAAAAAAGCACCTTGCTTAATTAATTCGAAAATTGAAGAGTTTCGTTCATCTGTAAACACTTTCTTTCCTACTTTCATTTCGATATTATCCGTAAACATATTATCGCTCAACCATTGAAGCCCTTCTTTAGTCAAAAAATCAACCTCTGGAGAAAACGTTTTTAAAACAATCGATTTAATATCAGTATCAAAACAATGAAACAGGAAAATGTGATTTTTAGAAAAATGTTCTAAATATTCCGCTCTAGATAATACACCTTCCCAGATCAAATCTGAAAAAACATCAAGTTCCTGTTCTGCAACTTCTGGCTTATTCACCTTAAGTTCTTCCCATTCTTTTCTATCTATTGCTTGTGTAGCCAAAAAACTTGCAAATTCAGCATGTAATTCGTCAAATTGCTCTTTTGTTAATCTTGCATATTTCATTCTATTTTTTACTTTATTGATTACGTTATCAGCTTTAAGCAAATCCTAAGCGAATAACTTATTTCTGTTTTTATTAAATAAAAAAATCCCGATTTTCATCGGGATTCTTATATATTGAAAAAAAATATTATTATTTTTCAGCAACGATTTCGTATGGTAAATCAACGATAACATCTCTGTGTAAACGGATGCTTGCACTATATTTACCTAAACGTTTTACAACACCGCTAGTGATGAATTTTCTATCGATAGCATTACCAGATTTCTCTAAAGCTTCAGCGATATCGATGTTAGTGATAGAACCAAAAAGTTTCTCTCCACCAGCTTTTGCAGTAAGTTTAATTTCAAGAGCTTTTAAAGTTTCAGCAGTAGCTTTTGCATCAGCAACAACTTTAGCTTCTTTGTGAGCTCTTTGTTTTAAATTCTCAGCTAAAACTTTTTTAGCAGATGGAGTTGCTAAAGTAGCAAAACCTTGAGGAATTAAAAAGTTACGACCGTAACCAGGTTTTACAGATACTACATCATCTTTAAATCCTAAGTTTTGTACGTCTTGTTTTAAAATAATTTCCATGTTGTTGTCCTTATAATTTTAGAAGTTAGGTTCTGTTTTACAGAAACCAGCGACTAGAGTTTTTTATACTATTTTAATAAATCGGCCACGTATGGCATTAAAGCTAAGTGACGAGCTCTTTTTACAGCTACAGAAACTTTTCTTTGGTATTTTAATGAAGTTCCAGTTAAACGACGAGGAAGAATTTTTCCTTGCTCATTTACGAATTTCAATAAGAAATCAGCATCTTTGTAATCGATGTATTTGATTCCTGATTTTTTGAAACGGCAATACTTTTTAGTTTTGTTAGTTTCAATGTTTAAAGGCGTTAAATATCTGATATCTCCGTCTTTTTTTCCTTTTGCAGATTGCTCGATTGTAGACATAATAATTACGCTTTAGTAGATTTTAATTTAGCTCTTCTTCTCTCAGCCCATGAAATAGCATGTTTATCTAAACTTACAGTTAAGAAACGCATAACTCTTTCATCACGTCTGAATTCAGTTTCAAAAGCTACAAGAACTTCTCCAGCTACTTTGAATTCGAATAAATGGTAAAAACCACTTTTTTTGTTTTGGATTTCGTAAGCCATTTTTTTAAGACCCCAATCCTCTTTCGATACCATTTCAGCTCCTCTACTAGTAAGAAATTCTTCAAATTTCGTTACTGTTTCCTTCACCTGAACCTCAGATAAAACGGGATTTAAAATGAAAACAGTTTCATAATGATTCATAAATAAAAAATTTATTTGTTAAAATTGGGTGCAAAAGTAAGGATTAAATTTATATATGCAACATTTTTTTTCTTTTATTCGTCATACTACAAAAAATATCCCTTAACCTTAGTTTTTTTTACAAAAAAATAATACATTTACTACTGCTATCCTGAATTTATTCTAAATATAAATGTTATGAAACTAAACTGTGTTGTTGTAGATGATAGTTCTATACAAAGGACAATTATTGCCAAATTGGTAAATAATCACCCAGGCTTGCATTTAATAGGGGATTTTTCTAATGCAATTGAAGCAAAAAGTTGTATCTCATTAAATAATATCGATCTAATTTTTCTTGATATAGAAATGCCAGTTATTAACGGTTTTGATTTCCTTGACGGACTAAAATCTAAACCTCAAATTATATTTATTACCTCTAAAGCTGAATATGCTTTAAAAGCTTTTGACTACGACGCTACCGACTATCTTCAGAAACCTATTGCAGTGGATCGTTTTAATGCCTCTGTTAAAAGAGCAATCGATATGCATTTGCTTAAAAAAGATGTCAAAGAAGAAGAAGGCGAACATATTTTCATCAAAAGTAACCTAAAAAAACTTAAAATCTTCACTTCAAAAATAAAATGGATTGAAGCTTTTGGAGATTACGTAAGAGTAGTAACCGAGGATGACAGCAATCTGGTTCTTTCTACAATGAAATCTTTTGAAAATGATTTATCGAAAGACAAATTTATTCGTGTTCACAAATCTTATATCATTAATATAGACAAGGTTGAACGCTTTAATAGCAAATTTGCTGAAATCGGCATCACCAAAATACCTTTAAGCCGCAATAAAAAAGAAGATCTTGTAAAAGCACTTTCGACTTCTTCTTAAATTGCCGTTTAATAAAAATCTACATTAACCACAACTTTTATAGCTCTGTATTGAGCCACAGCTTCGAAACTATTCAGCATTTTCTGAATAGTTTTTTTTGTGTTTCCTAAATGATTATTTTGCGGAATCTTTATCAAAATAGTCCTAATATATTCATTTCGTATTCTGCTTATTGCTGGCTCTTCTGGCCCTAAAACTGGTATTCCCAAATTTTGGCTCAAAACCTGATACAGCCACATGGCTCCTTCTTTCAGTTTATCAAAATCTTTGTGCTTTAGCGTAAGCTTGATAATTCTGAAATAAGGCGGATATCTATAGATTTGCCTATCATACAATTGCTCTTTATACATACCCATATAATTATGGTTTGTAACCTGCTGAATTGTATTATGATTTGGATTATAAGTTTGAATTACAACTTTACCTTGTTTTTCTGATCTTCCTGCCCTTCCCGCAACTTGCGTCATCATTTGAAAACTGCGTTCAAAAGCCCTGAAATCTGGATGATGAAGCATATTATCAGCATTCATAATTCCGACCAAGCCTACATTATCAAAATCCAATCCTTTAGCAAGCATTTGTGTACCAACCAAAATATCTATTTCACGATTTTTAAACGTATCAATTATCTTTTCAAAACCAAATTTGCCTCGCGTAGTATCCTGATCCATTCTAGCTGTTTTTGCTTTTGGAAAAAGTGATACAAGCTCTTGCTCTATCTGTTCGGTTCCAAATCCTTTTGTGGTTAAATCTATACTAGAACAGCTATGGCAATTTGTAGGTTTTGCTATTGAATAACCGCAATAATGGCATCGCATCTGATTTTTATTTTTATGATAAGTTAAACTCACATCGCACTGCTGGCAATGCGGTACGTGTCCGCAAGTCATACATTCTATTATAGGCGAATATCCTCTTCTGTTTTGAAACAAAATTACTTGCTCGCCCAACGACAACGATTCTGCAATTTCTTCGATTAAAAGGTCGCTAAAATGCCCTGTCATTTTTTTTCTGAAATGCTTGTCTTTCAAATCAACCAAAAGCACTTCAGGCAAACGGACATTTTTATAACGTTCAGAAAGCGTTACCAATCCGTATTTATCATTTTGCGTATTAAAATACGTTTCAATACTTGGTGTAGCTGAACCCAACAAAACTTTTGCTTTATGAAAATTAGCCAAAACAATTGCAGCGTCTCTTGCGTGATATCTCGGTGCAGGATCTGTCTGTTTAAAAGTCTGCTCGTGCTCTTCGTCGACAATTAATAATCCTAATTCATTAAAAGGCAAAAATAAAGCAGATCTTGCTCCAATTACAATTTGTGCTTTTGGCGAATTTTCAAGCGTTTGCCTCCAAACCTCAACCCTTTCATTATTACTATATTTAGAATGAAAAACAGCTACTTTATCTCCAAAATGAAGACGTAATCTCGAGACCAATTGTGTAGTAAGTGCAATTTCTGGCAGCAGGTATAAAACCTGTTTTCCAGTCGCTAAATATTCTTCAATTAACTTGATATAAATCTCCGTTTTTCCGCTTGAAGTTACACCATGAAGCAAAGAAACTTCTTTCTCAAGAAAACTTTTTTTAATTCCAGAAAAAGCATTTTCTTGCGCCTCGCTTAAAACAAGCTCTTTTTCAGTTTTTTCTCCATTAAATGTAACACGATCGTGTTGTAGATAATATTCTTCGAATATTTCTTTTTCAATTAAAGCCTTTACAACTGCAGAAGTCACATTTGAAACTTCCGTAAGTCGTTTAACTGTAATTGGCTTTTTCTCTGATGCATTTAACTGAAAATAAGCTAAAACAATTTCTTTCTGTTTATTAGCACTTTTCAATACTTCGAGCAATTCAGCCAAACCATTATCAGATTCGTATTTTGAATGCAATTTTACATATCGAACCAGTTTTGGCTTGTACGTTTCTTTTATTTCTTCATCCAAAAAAATAATATCCTTCGCAATCAGTTTTTGAAGAATTGGAAATATATTTTTCCTGTTCAAAATAGAAGCAATTTCCTGAACCTTTAATGAACTTTGATGATGCAAAGCTTCGTAAATCAAAAATTCATCATCAGAAAGTTCGCTGTCATTTACAATAACATCTGGTTTGTGCGAAATTATCGTTTCACTTTCAAGTAATAATCCACTCGGAAATGCACCGCGATACACATCTCCAATACCGCACATATAATAATTTGCCACCCAAAGCCAGTGATTTATCTGAATTTCGGTTGCAATTGGTTTTTCATCTAAAATCTGATGAATTTCTTTCGCTTCATATAATGTTGGAGCATTTTGATGAACATCCAGAACAAGCGCTGTATAGATTTTACTTTTACCAAATGGCACAGCAACACGCATTCCTTTTTTTATGAAATGAAATTCAGCTTCAGAAATTCGGTATGTAAATGTCTTAGCTAAAGAAAGCGGTAAAATGACTTCAATGAAATGCATGCAAGTTTTTTATAAGTCAGCAAATTATTTCTGACCTGATTTAGGGGAAGTGTTATTTGAAAGATTATAATCCTGAACCAACTTTAAAGTGTGTCCAATAGATTCATTTGTTGTTCCGCCATCATGTCCCGGAATAACATATTTCGGATTTTTAAATTTTGACAGCACTTTTTTAATGGATTTTGCCCATTCCTTAACATCAGCATCGCCTAAATATCCTAGATCTTTTGCTTCAACACTTTTTATAAAACAGCCACCATAAAGAATTTTCTCTTTTCCGAACCAAACCACAATATTATCTGGTGCATGTCCTTTGCCTGGATAATACACTTCAAAAGTATATTTCCCAACGGTAAAAGTTGCGTCGTCTGGAATTGTAAATTCTGCCCTTCCTTGATTATTCGCTTTAAGAATTTCGTCTGTCAATTTACCAGAATAGGTTTTTATTCCTTTTTTTCTATAAAAATCTAATCTGCCAGCGCGATCCTCATGCGAATGCGTTGCAAAAACCATTACGACACTCTTATGATGTTTTGCTTCGATACTGTCTAATAAAGGCTGAAACTGCGTTTTATCCCATGGCGCATCAAAAAGAACAACACCTTCATTCGTAACTACATACATGGCATTGGCAGGAATCTTTACTCCTTTATAAACATTAAAAGTCTTATAAACATAAAAGTCACCCGTAAGATGACTTATTTGTAATGGCGAGTTCTCAGATTGTCCAAAGCTATTTGAAACTATAACTAAGAATAAAATTATCGAAGCTAATTTTCGCATTAGGTTTTAATTAGTTTTTTACTCTCGTCCAATATTGTGTTCTTCCCATTATAGAAACTCCCACATATCCGCGAAGTTTTAATTTATCAGCAGATTCTAAAGTAATATAACATTTGTATTTTTTACCACTTGTAGGATCCAAAATCGTTCCTCCATTATATTCTGAACCATCTTTTTTAAGACCATTGATAATTACCATTCCTAAAATTGGCTTATTCTTTTCAGCTCCATCACACTTTACACAAACATCTTTTTTGTGGCTTTCACGAAGTATATCTATTACTTTGCCGTACACTTTTCCTGATTTCTCATAGATCTCCACTATAGATTTAGCTTCTCCTGTTTCGTCGTCAATTGTTTTCCATTTTCCAATTACACTTTGACTTTGCATGGTCAGCGCAAAGAAGAACACTCCGATAGTTAGCATCAAATTTTTCATATTATTTTTCTTTTTTTTGTTTTAATTTTCTGATAGAAGCATTCAATTCGAACCCTAAAAGCAGAATCATACAGTTTATCCAAATATAAAACATTAGAATTAATAATGTTCCAATAGAACCATAAAGTTCGTTATATTTTGAAAATTTTATAACCCAAATCCCAAAAAAGAACGAAGATATAACAATTAAGATCGTTGTAAAAACAGAACCAATGCTTATAAAAGGCACTTTATTGTACTGCTTTGTACCATAACGCAATAATATTGAAGATGTTATCAGAATCATTAAAACAACAAACAGATATCTTCCTAAAATGATCAGCGGAATTCGATCACTAAGTACATCCTGAATAATTGTTTTTTGAATAAAGACCTCAAAAACTACGATTGTTGCCACCGTAACAAACAAAATTATCGTCATTACGAGCGAAATGGCCAGTGCAACTAAATATTGATGGAAAAAACCGCGTTTATCAAAAACATGTTTCGACGATTCAAAACCGCTTAGAATTCCATTAATACCATTTGCCATTAAAAAAATCGAAAGCAAAAAACCTGACGATAACAAGCCCGAGTGACTATTATTTAAGATATCGCTGATGATTTTACTAATCGCATCATAAGTATTTGGCGGAACGCTCTGCTGAACGAACTGCAAGAAATCTTCCTGAAAATTGTCTATCGGAATAAACGGAATTAAGTTTAATATAAACAGCGCAAAAGGAAATAAAGCCATAAAAAAGCTAAAAGAAACCGCACTCGCATGATATGAGAATGCTCCATCAATAATCCCGATGGTATACATTTCAAGCAAATCATACAGCGAAAAACCTTCTAGCCAAGGCAGTTTTATTTTCTTCAAAAGTCGAACTAAAAAACGTACCACAGGTATTTTCTCAATCCGAGCTTCTATCTCTTTCGACATAAATTTTTGATTTTAGATTTTAGAGTTCAGATTTAAAACAAACTCATAACTTATAACTCAAAATTCATAACTCCATTAAAAAGCTTTCAAACTCAAATCCATATTATAAACAGAATGCGTCAAAGCACCAGATGAAATATAGTTTACACCGCATAAAGCATATTCTCTAACCGTTTTTTCGCTGATATTTCCTGAAGATTCCGTTTGGCATTTTGTACCAATTAACTCAACAGCCGTTTTGGTATCTTCATAATTGAAATTATCAATCAGAATTCTATGAATACCATCACTCAATAAAATCTCTCTGATTTCATCCAAATCCCGAGCTTCAACGATAATCTTTAAATCCAGATTATTTTCTTTTAAATATTCTTTCGTTTTAGAAATTGCACGAGTAATTCCGCCAGCAAAATCGATGTGATTATCTTTCAGCATAATCATATCGTACAAAGCATAACGATGATTTTCGCCTCCACCAATTTTTACAGCCCATTTTTCTGCAGCTCTAAAATTTGGAGTTGTTTTACGCGTATCCAAAATCTTTGCATTTGTACCTTCCATAAGTCCCATTAAATGGTTTGTTTTTGTAGCAATTGCAGACATTCTCTGCATAGTATTCAAAACAACTCTTTCGGCTTTTAATATAGACTGCGAGCTTCCTGAAACCTCAAAAACAACTTCGCCGTATTCAACATGCGTTCCGTCTTCAATAAAAGTTTTTACTTTTAGTTTTGGGTCAACATGCGCAAATATCATTTTAGCCAATTCAACACCAGCAATTATCCCTTGATCTTTCACCAATAATTTAGCCTGACCGTGAGCAGTATCTGGAATACAAGCCAGCGAGCTGTAATCTCCAGGTCCAACATCTTCTCTAATGGCATTACTAATCAAAAGTTGTAATTCTGCTTGAAATTGTGCTTCGCTTATCATTTTTCTATTTTTAATAATAATGCTAAATTAGGATATATTTTATGGAATTAAAAGTTTCCTTTCTACGAAAAGTTTTCTATTGACTTAAATTTTCATTTTAAAATCTAGAATAACGCATTTTCTTAAACACATAGAAACATAGTTTTTAAAAACTTAAAAAAGGCGTTTCACTTTCATTAATGCACATAGCTGAACGTCAAAACTATGTGTTAAAATCTAGATTTTTTCCAAAATCTAAATGACTATAAATAAAAAAACTATGTTTCTATGTGTTTAAATTTTTAAACCAAAATCTACCTCAACAATTAAAAACATTAAATATCTTTGAGGTTCAATCAAGCAAAATTTATGGGATTAATTAAAGATATTTATTCGCTTTCTTTTTACGAAAAATTTGGTCAGGCTGTCGCCGAAGTGCATTCTTCATTCAACAAAAAGAAATTCATTGAAGCCATTTATGAAGGTGATTTCGCCCAAAAAGAATGGAAAGACAGAATGAAACACACTACAGTTGTTCTGCATAAATTTATGCCTCAAAATTTTGTAGAAGCGACTTCTTTAATTGATAAAATCATCAAAAATTTAAAGAAAAACAGTTTTACCGAAGGAAATCTAGCCTTCATTTTCTTCGCCGATTATATCGAAATGTACGGTTTAGACGATTTTGAAACCTCAACAAAAGCTTTTGTTTCCATCACACAATTTATAAGTTGCGAGTTTGCCGTTCGTCCTTTCATTTTAAAGTATAAAGAAAGAATGATTGACGAAATGATTAAATGGTCTTTGCATGAAAATCATCACGTTCGTAGATTGGCAAGCGAAGGTTCACGACCGAGATTACCGTGGGCAATGGCGATTCCGTTCTTGAAAAAAGACCCTACTTCTATTCTTCCTATTTTGGAAAATCTAAAAAATGATCCTTCGGAATATGTTCGAAGAAGTGTTGCCAATAATTTAAATGATATCGTAAAAGACAACCCAGAAATTGTTCTTGAAATCGCTTCAGGATGGAAAGGCCAAAGCAAAGAAACTGATGGAATTATAAAACACGGATGCAGAACTTTATTAAAACAAGGACATCCTGAAATTTTAAGTCATTATGGTTTAGAAAGTACCAATATTGAACTTTCTTCTTTCGAAATCAAAACACCTAAAGTGAAAATTGGAGATTATCTGCAGTTTCATTTTCACTTAAATAATAAAAATGAAGAAGCTAAAACTGTTCGTTTAGAATATGCTGTTCATTACAAAAAAGCAAAAGGGCATTTGGCGAAAAAAGTCTTCAAAATCAGTGAGAAAATTTATCATCCAAATCAATTAACGAAGATTGAAAGAAATCAGTCTTTTAAATTGATTACGACACGTGTTTTTCATACTGGAATTCATCAATTGTCGATTATAATTAATGGAACTGAGAGTGAGGTTTTGGAGTTTGAGTTGATTGATTAAAGCGTAAATCATACAGTATTGTCAGGCTGAGCGAAGTCGAAGCCCCATTTGCTGAATCACTTTGCGGGACTTCGACTTCGCTCAGTCTGACAAAAATAGCTTAAAATCAACCATTTGAACAATCATCAATTTTCCTTACTTTTATAGTTAATACAAAAAACAACTTTTCTTAATCTAAATTAAGTTACAGACACGCATCACAACTGTAATTTTGTTTTCAAATCAAATAATATCACATGTCAAACATCAGTTTAATCATCGAAGAACGTGCCGCCAATATTGGCAATTTTATGGTAGGGAGATTATTGCCTTTCCGTGAAAAAAGAGCCGTTGGACCATTTGTATTTATCGATCATATGGGACCAGCACATTTAAGTGACCATGAAAATATGGATGTTCCTCCGCACCCGCACATCGGACTTTCGACTCTTACTTTTTTGTTTGAAGGAAGTATTATGCACCGCGACAGTTTAGGAACAGAATTAGAAATAAAACCAGGCGCCGTAAACTGGATGACCGCAGGAAAAGGAATTGTTCACTCTGAAAGAACGCCTGAATATTTAAGACATTCTGATAAAATGCTTCACGGATTGCAGATTTGGGTGGCGCTTCCGAAGGAATTAGAACAAATGGATCCAAATTTTACGCATGTTGAAGCAGATGATATTCCAGCTTGGGAAGAAGATGGCGTTTCATACAAATTGATTGCCGGTGAAGCTTTTGGCAAAAAATCACCTGTTCCAGTTTATAGTCCGCTTTATTTTATTGAAATCAAAAGCAAAGAAGCTAAGAAAATTAATATTGGAAAACATTTATTCGGCGAAAGCGGTTTATATATTTTGGAAGGAAGCATTAAAAATGGCGAACACACTTACGATCCGAGACAAATCTTGATTACTACAGAAAGTTCGCTTTGTGAATTCGAAATTGCTGCAAATTCTACCGTTTATATTTTTGGTGGCGAACCATTTCCTGAAGAACATTTTATCTTTTGGAACTTTGTTTCTTCTGATAAAAACCTAATTGAAAAAGCAAAAACCGACTGGACAGCTCAAACTTTCCCAAAAGTTCCTGGCGAAACCGAATTTGTTCCTTTACCTGAACCAAGAATCAAATAATTATGGATACAATTTCAGCAAAAATAGATACGCGTTTGTATCGCACAGAAATCACTTCGGCAAGTGGAAATATTTTAATTTCAGACGAACCTCAATCGTTAGGTGGTAAAAATTTAGGTTTAAATCCGACTGAACTTTTGGCTTCATCATTGGCTTCTTGCACATTAATTACTTTACGAATGTACATTAATCGTAAACAATGGAACGTTGAAGAAATCAATATAAAAATTGATTTTGAAAGAGATTCAGAGCGAAATTGCACCTCATTTACCCGAAGAATTGAAGTAATCGGCGAAGTTGACGACGAACAAAGACGTAGATTAGAGACGATTGCGAACAGTTGTCCGATTCACAAAACACTAACACATTCAATCGAAATTAAAACCACACTTATATAATTACCATGGAAATTCAACAAATAAACGATACAAGAAGAGGCTATTTTGAAGCAATTGAAGACGGAAAAGAAGCTGGAAAAATGACTTATACTTGGGCGGGAGATTCAAAATTTATCATCGATCACACCGAAGTTAGTCCCGATTTTAACGGAAAAGGTGTTGGTAAAAAACTAGTTATGGCTTCTGTAGAATATGCTAGAGCTAACAATGTAAAAATTATTCCGCTTTGTCCTTTCGCGAAAAGCGTTTTTGACAAGGTTGAAGAAATTCGTGATGTACTTTTTTCTTAAGGTTCTGAGATACCAAGATGCTAAGGTTCTAAGTTTTTTTTAAACCGCAAAGTTCGCAAAGTTTTTTTTCACAAAGCTTTGCGAACTTTGCGTTTATATTAAGTCTTGCATGTAAAAAAACCTTGCGTTCTTTGCGGTAAAAAAAAAATACGTTTTCAAAATTGCGCAGAAAGTCGTATATTTGCGCGTAATTTAATCTTAGAGTATGACAAGAATAATTACGCTTTTCTGTATTTTTATAGCACAAATCGGCTTTTCTCAATCGGCTGAGAGTTATTTAGAAAAAATCAGAAATAATGAAGCTCTCTTAACAGCTTTCTTCCAACAAATGCCCAAAGGAGGCGATTTACACCACCATTTTTCAGGATCCGTTTATGCAGAACCTCTTTTAGAAAGAGCTATCGCAGAAGACTTTTATTTGAATATGGAAACTATGGCAGTTTCTAAAACCAAACCTGAAAAAGGAAACTGGGAAAACTTCTCATCTCTTGCAAATAAAGGAAAATTAGAGTATTACGAACAGCAAATCATGCAGACTTGGTCTGTTAAAGATTATAATGGTTCTGTTCCTTCTGATGATCAATTCTTTGATTCTTTTATGAAATTCGAACCTACAATTCAAGGCCATTTTGCCGAAGGAATGTTGGAATTAAAAAAGCGCGCTATTGCCGAAAATGTTTCTTATATCGAAACACAATTATCTACAATTCCGTGTGATATGAATGTTTCTGATTTAGCAGATTTTAATGTAAAGTTGCGTCAGGCAGCCGATCAAAAAGACGAAAAAACGGTTTTAAAACTTTTAGATGAATTGTATAAATCGCTTCAGAAAAAAGATGCAAAAAAATACGCTGAAAATTTCAACACTAATTTCATTGCAAAACTGCATAAAGATTTAAAAATGGATGACGAAAAATTCACCATGCGCTATCAAAACTTTGTGCTTCGTTTTATGGATCCGGTTGATTTATTTAAAAATCTGACGATTGCTTTTATTTCGTCAAGCGAAAGCAAATTAACTGCGGGTGTAAATATCGTTTCTCCAGAACACGGAAAAAATTCAATGAAAGATTACTGGCTTCATATGGTGATGTTTAAATATTGTCATTCAAAATTTCCTGACGTAAAATACACACTTCACGCAGGCGAACTGACTTTAGGTTTGGTTCAGCCAGAAGAATTGACTTGGCATATTAATGACGCAATCTACGTTGCTGGAGCAAACAGAATTGGCCACGGAGTCGATATTGCTTACGAAGCGAATTCGTATGATTTATTGAAATATATGTCTAAAAACAATATTCCGATTGAGATCAATTTGGCTAGCAACGAATTCATTTTGAAAGTAAAAGAAAACAGACATCCGTTTACACTTTACAAAGAATTTAACGTGCCAATTGTAATCAGCACCGATGATGCTGGAATTTTAAGAAGCAGCATGACAGAACAATATGTTTTACTAGCCAAAAGATATCCAGATGTGAATTATGAAACGATTAAAAAGTACGTTTACAACAGTATTAATTACAGTTTTATTCAAGATGCATCGGTTAAGAAACAATTATTGAAAGATTTAGATGTTCGTTTTAAAACTTTTGAAGCGAAGTTTTCTAAAAATTAATAGGTTGAAAAAAAATTGCACGCAGATTTGGCAGATTTAAGCTGATGAACGCAAATTTTTTTTCAAAAATCGAAAATTAAATCTGCTCAAATCTGTAAAATCTGCGTGAAAAAAAATATATAAATTATGATTTTAGAAGTCGCTTTTTTATATGTAAAACCAGAATTAGCTTCACAATTTGAAGCTGATTTTGCGAAAGCAAGTCAATACATTTCTTCAATTGATGGATATTTAGGACATCGATTAGAAAAATGTCTTGAAGTGGAAAACAAATATCTTTTATTGGTCGATTGGAATACTTTAGAAGATCATACTGTAGGTTTTAGGACCTCTGAAGCGTATTTGGAGTGGAAAAAGATTTTACATTATTATTACGAACCGTTTCCAATTGTAGAACATTTTGAAACTGTTTTTGAGAATAAAAAATAGATAGAGAATTTCACGCAGATTTTACAGATTTTAGCTGATCAGCGCAGATTTTTCATAAAAATATTAAACATAAAATCTGCGTGAAAAATTATACTCTTGCAGATTTAGCAGATCAGACTGATAAAATTATATTTAAAAATTAAATTCGTGCCAATTCGTGCAATTCGTGGCAAAATAAAACTATGAACATCAAACTTATCGCAATAGGCAAAACAGATAACAAATCGCTTCAAACTTTGATTGACGATTACACTAAACGTTTGTCATTTTACATCAAATTTGATTTGGAGATAATTCCGGACATCAAAAACGTAAAAAACTTATCTGAAAGTCAGCAAAAAGAAAAAGAAGGCGAATTGATTCTTTCTAAACTTACACCAACAGATCAATTGATTTTGCTGGATGAAAACGGAAAAAACTTCTCAAGCGTTGGTTTCTCAGAAGAATTACAAAAGAAAATGAATTCTGGTGTAAAAACTTTAGTATTCGTAATTGGCGGACCGTATGGATTTTCTGAAACTGTTTACAAAAAAGCGCAGGGAAAAATTTCGCTTTCGCTAATGACGTTTTCCCATCAAATGGTTCGTTTATTTTTTATTGAGCAATTGTACCGCGGATTTACGATTTTACGCAACGAACCTTATCATCACCAATAAGTTTTGTTTCAAGTTTTCTTTGATTCAAGTTTCAAGTTAGAAAATGTATTCTACTGGAAGTGTATCAAGATTATGAGTCACATCTTTTTGCAATAAAATTTTATATTGAATATATTCCTCATAACTCATATTCTTATCGAATAAAAACACCAAATCTGGAACTCTATCAAATTTGATACTATAAAAATGTTTTAGAATTTCTGAGATCTTTATTTCCTGATTTGCCATAAAAACCTGCTTTTTTCCTTTTTTAAAGTAAACTACAAAACTTCCAGCAGCAGGTTTTTCCATTTTATAAAACACTTTCGTGAAAGGCAAAAAAGCTAAATTCTTTCCAATAGAATCAGCATAAGAGTAATAGTTTTGAGCGTTTTCATTTTTGTGCGCGCTATCAGCTCTTTTCTTTTCCTGCATTTTAATTACGTCCGGAATCACCGTTTTTAAAGACAGACGCTTGTCAATATTAAAAATCCAATTAGTAGAAATAATAGCACTTTTTCGGTTTAAATCTGCGATTGTATCTTTTCCATCCACTTTAAAGAAAATATAAATCGGCGAATGATCTTGTACGTCTTTTGCGATTGAAACATTAGATTTAGGCAATAAAACGTCTTCTTTTTTTCCGCATGAAATTAAAAGACAAATTATGAGTAGAGAAAAGTATTTCATTTTTATTAAGATAAAGGTTTAATGCGAAGTTTGTCGTTTATGCAAAACTAACTTAAATATCGTATGAATTTAACTTAGTAAACAAAGTCACACATTCCATAGCTTCTTTCACATCATGAACACGAAGAATTTTAGCGCCTTTTGTCAAAGCAATAGTATTCAAAAATGTCGTTCCGTTTAGAGCTTCTTGTGGTGTAATGTCTAGTGCTTTATAAATCATTGATTTTCTTGAAATTCCAGCTAAAACCGGTAGCTCCAAAATATTGAAAAGCTCCATTTTCTGCATCAATTCATAATTCTGATCAGTCGTTTTAGCAAAACCGAAACCTGGATCTAAAATCAAATCGTTGATTCCTAGACTTCTTGCTTTTTTTACTTTTTCTGAAAAATAAAAAAGTATTTCTTTTATCATGTCATCGTATTGCGTCAAACTCTGCATCGTCTGCGGATTGCCACGCATGTGCATCATAATATACGGAACGTTATAATGGGCGATTACGTCAAACATTTTTTCGTCTAATTCTCCAGCAGCAATATCGTTTATAATCGCTGCGCCACTTTCTATACTCGCCTTTGCAACCTCAGCTCTAAAAGTATCAATTGACAATAAAGTCTTTGGGAAATGCTTTAAAATCAATTCAATTGCAGGAACAATTCGGTCGATTTCTTCTTGTTCGGTTACAAACTCTGCGCTTGGTTTACTTGAATATGCTCCAATATCGATGAAAGTTGCGCCTTCAGAAAGCATTTTATCTACTTGCGAAATTATTTCGTCTTCGTTTTTATATTTTCCTCCATCAAAGAAAGAATTTGGAGTAACATTCAGAATTCCCATTACTTTAGGAATCGACAAATCGATAAGTTCTCCTTTGCAGTTAATTGTCATGATTTTTTTTATTTTTTGTTTCAAGTTTAAAGTTTCAAGTTGATACTGATCGCACAAGTTCTGGAACTTGAAACCTGAAACCTGAAACTTTTAATATTACTTTCAAGTTAACCCCATTAACAATTTGTTTAGAAAAACTTGAAACCTGAAACTTGAAACTCTTTAATTTTTCCTTATTTTTGAAGAAATTTTAGCAAATATACAGCATATAAATGAAGAATACTTCCCAAGAATTTGATAATGTTATCGCGATTTGCCGAACATTGTTTATCAATAAAATGAAAGATTACGGTAGCGCATGGAGAATTTTAAGATTGCCATCGTTAACCGATCAGATTTTCATAAAAGCACAACGAATCAGAAGTTTGCAAGAAAACGATGTTCGTAAAGTTGATGAAGATGAAAAAGGAGAATTCATTGCAATTATCAATTATTCTATCATGGCTTTGATTCAGTTAGATCTTGGCGTTGTAGATCAGCCCGATCTTGACGTTGAAAAAGCTACTGAATTATACGATGCTAAAGTTCAATTGACCAAAGACTTAATGGAAGCTAAAAATCATGATTACGGCGAGGCTTGGCGTGACATGCGCGTAAGTTCTCTAACCGATTTGATTTTACAGAAACTCCTTCGCGTTAAGCAAATTGAAGACAATAAAGGTAAAACTTTGGTTTCTGAAGGTATCGACGCTAATTATCAGGATATGATTAATTATTCTGTTTTTGCTTTAATACTTAATCCAATAAAATAATATTTAGCCACAAATTTCACAAATTAAATTCGTGTAATTCGCGGCAGAAAAAACTTTACCCATGAAAAACATCATTACCCAATTCTCCCGATTATTTGTCGGTATCCTATTTATCATTTCTGGATTAATCAAACTAAACGATCCTGTTGGTTTCTCTTATAAATTGGCTGAATATTTTAGCGAGCCCGTTTTCAATATGCCATTTTTAGAACCTTTAGCTTTAGGTTTAGCTATCTTTTTAGTGATTTTAGAAGTAGTTTTAGGCGTAATGCTTTTAGTAGGATATAAATCAAAATTAACTATTTGGGCTTTATTGCTGCTAATCGTTTTCTTTACATTCCTTACTTTCTACTCTGCTTATTTTGATGTAGTAAAAGATTGCGGATGTTTTGGAGACGCTTTACACTTAACACCTTGGCAATCATTCACAAAAGATGTTGTTTTACTTTTCTTTATTTTGATTTTATTCATTAATAAAAAATTAGTAAAACCGTTATTTTCAAAAATGGTTACAAACATCCTTACTTTATTAAGCATTGTTTTATGCGTTTTTATGGCCGTTTGGGTTATCAACCATAATCCGATCAAAGATTTCCGTCCTTATAAAGTGGGAACAAACATTGAAAAAGGAATGGAAATTCCAGAAGGTGCTCCAAAATCTGTTGTAGAAATGATTTTTATCTACAAAGTAAACGGAGTTGATAAAGAATTCACAGAGAAAGATTTAATGAATATTCCAGAAGGAGCTGTATTTGTTGACCGTAAAGACAAAGTAATTTCTGAAGGTTACGTTCCTCCTATTCACGATTTTACAATGACAAAAGATGATTCTGATTATAAAGAAGAATTATTAAAAGAGCCTAAATTGTTGATTTATGTAACTTACGATTTGAATTTATCGAATCCTGAAGGAATGAAAAAATTAGCAAAAGTTACGGCAGATGCAAAAGCAAAAGGCTACAAAGTAATCGGAATGACGGCTTCTGGAGCTGATGAAATTGCTAAAGCGAAGAAAGATTACACTTTAGATATTGATTTCTATTTCTGCGACGGAACAGCTTTAAAAACGGTTGAAAGAGCTAACCCAAGTATAGTTGTGGTTCATGATGGAACTATCGCTCAAAAAGTACATTTTAATGATGTTGATGATTTGAAATTATAGTATTTCAAACTACAAAATAATTTAAAAGCTGCAATTTTTTGTAGCTTTTTTTTACTTAAATTTTATATTTTTGCGAATCAATTTAAAAAAATGAACCATTCGCAATACGAACTATATAAAAATACTGATACAACTATTTTTGAATTTAAAAGTATTGGCCCAAATGGAAAAATAACGAAAGTTGTGATTTTTAGCATTACACAATCAAAAGAAATTTACAATTTAGCATTCGGAGATTTAATTTTTAATGAAGTTCAAAAAAAATATACTTTAGACGATTCGATAATTACAAACAACGGAGATAGAAATATAATTTTAGCAACAGTTGCTAAATCAGTTTACATTTTTACAGAAAAATACCCTCACAAAACAGTCTTTTTTAAAGGTAGTTCATTAGCCAGAACTCGTTTGTACAGAAGAGCAATCTCAATTAATTTACAAGAATTATCCGAAACTTTCATTATCTTTGGAGCACTAAAGAATGAGTTAGGAAATGTGATTAGTGTTCCATTTAAACCAAATGAAGATTTTTTTGGTTTTATTATTAAAAGAAAAGAGTTATGAAAACTACAATAAAGAATACTTCAACTGTTAACAAAAATTCTTCGATTAATTCTAAATTAAAAATTGATAAAAAATTAGACGACTTAAAAATTATAGAATCAAAAAAACAAGAAGAAGTTAATAAGCTTACTTTTGATTTAAATCTATAATTTGATTTATAAATACATTATCTCATAAAAAGTCCTTTTAAATTGGACTTTTTTTTATGCTAAAATATATTATTATGAAAAAAATCTCAGAAATTTTATTTATTTTTTCACTAGTTCTTTCTTTTGTTCAAACAGGCTTCAGCCAAGTAGAGACATTAAAAAAAGACAAACGTTACGTTTTCTTTCTTCATAACAAGTTTGTTGAAGAAAATGATTTAAATGCTGTTCATCCAGAATATGGCAGAGCAGAATACAATGAGATTTTAGAATCTTTTAGAAAAGACAACTTTATTGTTTTTAGTGAAAAAAGAAAGAAAAACACCAATTCTGCCGAATATGCCGAAAAAATGGCAAAACAAGTTAAAAAGCTAATAAAGAATGGTGTTCCGCCAAATCACATAACTGTAATCGGAACGTCACAAGGCGGTTATATTGCACAATATGTTTCAACTTACATCTCCAATCCTGATGTAAATTTTGTTTTTATTGGCTGTTTCAGAGATGTCGATATTACAGAAATTCCAGATATTAATTTCTGCGGAAACATTTTAACCATTTATGAAAAATCAGATATTTACGGAGTTTCTGCCATCAAAAGAAAGGAAACTTCTAAGTGTAAAATAATTCATTTTAAAGAAATTGAACTTAACACGGGTCTAAAACATGGCTTTTTGTATAAGGCTGCAGACAATTGGATTGCTCCAAGCAAAAAATGGGCAAATGGAAATTATGATTTGAATTAAATACTCCAAAAAACATACAAAAGTCATCAATAATTTTTATTTTATTGAAGGCTTTTTTTGATTGAGATCTGACGTTTTTTTGATTGAAATCTTCTTCCCTAAATAAAATTTTTATATTTTTTTTTCTTCTAAAATATCTCAGTTAGAAAAAAACACAATTTTTAAGCGCTACTATTACGATTTCAATAAGCCTTTTTGAACCAAAAAACTCCGATTTGTTACAAAATAAACGACTCTTCAAATTTTGTTAATGTACAATTGGCATTCCATTTCTTTGTTTAACTTTGCGAATCCAGTATTCTAATAAAAAATAATTTTAATAAAATATGAAACAATTAGTCCTTGTTGTAATTGCATTTATTTCTTTTTCTTGCTCACAAGCTCAAAAAACAGCTTTTTCTAAAGAAGCTTTATCGGAGAAATTGCTTGCTCTTGATGGAAGTCAGGTTACTTTCAAAAACATCTTAAAAAAATATAAAGGAAAAACTTTGGTTATCGAAGTTTGGGCTTCTTGGTGTGGTGATTGCGTAAAAGCAATGCCAAAATTAAAAGAATTACAAGCTAATAATCCTGACGTGTCTTACTTATTCCTTTCTGCAGATAAAACAGCTGATAAATGGAAAGCTGGAATCGAAAAACACGAATTAAAAGGCGATCATTTTATGATGAATGATGGTATGAAAGGCCTCTTTGGAAAAGCAATCGACTTAGATTGGATTCCGAGATATATTGTTATTGACAAAACCGGTAAAATCGTTTTATACCGCGCTATAGAAACTGATTTCGAAAAAATCAATTCTACTTTACAAACATTGAAATAATTTTTCAATGGCAATGTCAAAATTCATATATCAATTTTGGACTTTGGCTTTAATTTCAAAAAAACAAAAAAATAATATAAAACTACCAAAATGAGAAAATCGATTGTTGCAGGAAACTGGAAAATGCATAAAAACGCAGCGCAAACTGAAGAATTATTAAACGAGTTAATTGCTAAAATTCCAGCTAAAACAAATGCACAAGTAATTGTAGCTCCAACTTTTGTAAACTTACAAGCTGCAGCAGCAAAATTAAAAAATACAACTATTGGAGTTTCTGCTCAAAATGTTCACCAAGCTGAAGGTGGAGCTTTTACAGGAGAAATTTCTGCAGATATGTTAACTAGCATTGGTGTTAACACTGTAATTTTAGGTCACTCTGAGCGTAGAGCAATTTTCAACGAAACAGATGCTTTAATCGCAAACAAAGTTGATACTGCTTTAAAACATGACATGACAGTTATTTTCTGTTTTGGAGAAGAATTAAAAGATCGTCAATCTGAAAATCACTTCAACATTGTTGAAAACCAATTGCGTGACGGAGTTTTCCACATTGCAAAAGAATCATGGTCTAAAGTTGTTTTAGCTTACGAACCAGTTTGGGCTATCGGAACTGGAGAAACTGCTTCGCCAGAACAAGCGCAAGAAATGCACGAATTTATTAGAGAAACTATCCGTAAAGCTTTTGGAGCTGAAATCGCTGATGAAGTTTCTATTTTATACGGTGGTTCTGTAAAACCAGAAAATGCTAAAGAAATCTTCTCTAAACCAGACGTAGATGGTGGTTTAATTGGAGGTGCTGCTTTAAAAGCTGACGATTTCTTGGCTATTGTTACTGCTATCTAAGAAAATATTTTGCCACAGATTAAAAACATTTTCACTGATTTTTTTTTAAAATAATCTTTTTAAATCCTCTTAATCTGTGGCAAAAAAATAGAAGCGATACTTAATATGTATCGCTTTTTTTATGCCTAAATTTATTCTTAAATTAACAAGGTTCGTCTAAACAACTTCAGTTTTCTATTCTTACCTTTGCAAAAATTTTTTTTTATGTCAAATATATATTTAGGATATCATTTTACGATTGAGCCAAAAGAATTAGGTTCTGAAATTTTAGTTGCAGAACTAGGCGAAAAAGCATTTGAAAGTTTTACAGAAACAGAAAACGGAATTTCTGCTTTTGTGAAGAAGGATTTATGGGACGAAAATATTCTAGATGATATTTACATTTTACAATCTGAAGAGTTTAAAGTTGAATATACAATTGAAGAAATCGATCAGGTAAACTGGAACGAAGAATGGGAAAAAAACTTCGAACCAATTGATGTTGATGGAAAATGTCATGTTCGTGCTCCTTTTCACCCTAAAACGGATGCTGAGTTTGATATTTTGATTGAACCGAAAATGAGTTTCGGAACAGGTCATCATGAGACAACTCACATGATGATTCAGCATTTGCTAGAAATGGATGTTAAAGGTTTGAAAACTTTGGACATGGGTTGCGGAACTGCGATTTTAGCGATTCTAGCCGAAATGAAAGGCGCAGAACCTATCGATGCTATTGACATTGATAATTGGTGTTATTTGAATTCGATTGAAAATGCTGAACGCAATAATTGCAAACACATTAGCGTTTATGAAGGCGATGCAGCTTTATTGGCAGGCAAAAAATACGATCTAATTATTGCCAACATCAACAGAAATATTTTATTGAATGATATGCAGGCGTATGTCGATGCTTTAAACCCAAAAGGTATTATTCTTTTTAGCGGTTTTTATGAAGAAGACATTCCGTTTATTGATGCTTCATGTGTTGAAAAAGGGTTGACTTATGTTAAAAAGCTTCAAAGAAACAACTGGGTATCTTTAAAATACGTAAATTAGATATTGATAATCAATTCAGTACAAAAACTATAAAACATGAGTACTAAAGAAAAGGTAAGAGAAAGAGTTCGCGAAAAAGAAGCCATTGCTTTTAATAACGAGATCATTGTTTACAATGATGATGTAAATACTTTTGATCACGTTATTGATACTCTTATGCGTGTTTGCAGCCACACTGCAGAGCAAGCCGAGCAATGCTCTTTGATTGTACATTACAACGGAAAATGCACTGTAAAAACAGGCCCGATTGAAAAACTTAAACCTCAATGCACACAACTTTTGGAAGCTGGTCTTAGCGCCGAAATTGTCTAATTGAATCATAATTTAAAACGCATCCTGTTTTATTCTATACTAGAATTGAATAGGATGCGTTTTTATTTTTATAAATTTCTCTTTTTCAATTGTGAAAATCCCTTCTTTGTTTTATTTACTTTAAACAAAATACCAAACTAATACAGTTTATTTTATCAATAGTTTAAAAAGCATTCTATTTTATTTTATATTTGAACGAAATAGAATGTTTTCATGGAAGAATATGGAAAAATATTAATTATTGCGATGCCGGTTTTTTTAGCCCTAATTGTTCTTGAAAAAATTTATGGCATTTATAAAAAAAACGACACCGTTCCGTTAATAGATAGCGTATCTAGTATGAGTTCTGGCATAACCAATTCGGTTAAAGATGTTCTGGGACTAAGTGTTACTTTTCTTTCTTATGAATGGCTGGTTTCTAAAATTGCGTTACAGCATCTGGAAACCAATGTTCTCTCCTACTGCATCGCTTTTTTTGTTATTGACTTTTACGGCTATTGGAGCCATCGTTTGGCACATCAGATTAATTTTCTTTGGAACAAACATGCCATACATCACAGCAGCGAAGAATTTAATCTTGCCTGTGCGCTTCGACAGCCGATTGCGAGTTTGGTCAATCTGTTTACCTTTTTATTGATTCCAGCTGCTTTACTGGGAGTTCCTGCTTCTGTAATTGCTATAACGCTTCCTATTCATTTGTTTTTACAATTTTGGTATCATACCAAACACATCAAGAAAATGGGATTTATTGAGCATATTTTAGTTACTCCTTCGCATCATCGTGTGCATCATGCTATTAATCCAGAATATTTAGATAAAAACCATTCTCAGATTTTTATTTTTTGGGACAAACTTTTCGGGACTTTTCAAGAAGAATTAGATGAAGTTCCTCCAGTTTTCGGAATCACAAGACCTGCAAGTACATGGAATCCGATTAAAATAAATTTTCAGCATTTGAGCTTGCTTCTCAAAGATGCCTGGCGCGCTCCAAAATGGAATGACAAATTAACCATTTGGTTTAAGCCAACGGGCTGGCGTCCTGAAAACTTTGAAGAAAAATATCCCGTAAATAAAATTGAAAACGTTTTTGGTTTTGAAAAATACGGAACACAAAATTCCCAAAAATTAATATACTGGTCTGTTGCACAAGTTTTAATAACACTATTATTTGTAAGCTATCTGTTTGAGAATATTGCCAAAATCGGACTTCCAAATATTTTTATCTATGGATTTTTCATTTTCGTGACCATATATAGTTATACAGAGTTAATGGACAAAAATCGGTTTGCTCTTTTATGGGAAGGCATCCGATTAGGATTTGTAATTTGTATTATTGGCTACTATGGAGATTGGTTTGGTTTAAATCGTGTAATTCCAATTAGTAATTATATTATTTTTACCTACCTGATCTTATCTTTTTTAACAACATTTTATTTTGTCAATTTTGATTTCAAAACCAACCAAAACCAATATATCAATTCATAACCCCTATTATGAGAAACTCTTCTTTTTTTAAAATTTATGCCGCATTTAGTATAATTTATCTAATCATATTATTTTCTGGCCATGAGCGTTTTGACCTCTTTCTTAAACCCATACTGATACCCATTATAGGGTTTGGAGCTTATTTTTATAGAAAATTTCCGAATCAAAATATTTTGTTGGCAGGACTAACGCTTTCATGGCTTGGGGACGTGATTTTGCTTTTTACAGATCTTGGAGAGATTTATTTTATCTTAGGACTTGTATGCTTCCTGACGGCACATATTGTCTACTGTATTCTTTTTAATAAGCAGAGAAGAATTAGAAGAAAACAAAACAAACCGTTATTTATATTTGGCAGCATTTTAATCGCAATTTATTTAATTGGAATGGTTTCTTTTTTAATGCCCTATTTAGGCAATCTTGAAATTCCAGTTTCTATTTATGCTTCAGTAATTTCTATTATGCTTTTATTTGCTTTGAATGGCTTTTTGGTTTGGGAAAAACCAGGCAATCAGCTTGTGTTTTTTGGAGCCATTTTCTTTATTATTTCTGATAGCATTTTGGCTGTAAATAAATTTTATGCTCCGATTCCAAAAAGTTCTTTTTTTATTATGCTGACTTATCTTCTGGCACAATATCTGATTGTAGTTGGTGTTTTAAAACTAAATCCAAAAAAAGTACAGCAAACAGTTTAACTTTACCAACAACCTCAACCCATGAAAAAAATAGCTCTTTTAGTTGTTTTATTAATCAGCGCTTCTTCTTGCGTAAGCTCAAAATCGACTTTGAAAAATGTGGATGACAATGCGCCAGATTTGATTTTGAAAAAGGACAATACTTTTTCTATAACACAATTTGCAAAAGACAAAAAATACGGTTACGATCCTGATTACCCGATAAATATATTTTTTCAGAATACAAATAATGAAGCGCTGAACGAAGTTCGTTTTTTAAATGCTTTGGCTGGTCCAAATGGCGAGAAAATAACATTTCACAGATTAGAAACTTGTTGCCCATTCCCTACTAAAAGAAGCAATATGGGGGCTGGATTCTTGAATGTTTATGAATTGAAATGGGAAGGACAAAAAAAACCTGTAAAGCTTTATTTAAATATTTATGAAAAAGGGATTTTGATGGTTCCTATGGGATTGAGATTGAAGCAGAATTAATTTTTTATGGATAAACTAACTTACGAAATTAAAATTTCTGGTGAAGATATTACTTCATTAAAAATACTTACAGCAAAAACTAAACGTATATCTCTAAAATATGCAATAATTGCAATTCTGTTTCTTGGGATTCCTGCAATCATTTTTGGTTTTGTTTTGTATTATTTGCTATTTGTTGTTTTATTGGTAATCTCAATTTTTCTCGGAATAAAAGTCTATAATATTTGGCTCACTAAAAACAACAAGCTCATGAATCAGGAGCATGCTGAGAATGCTTATAAAAATGAAACTATTATAGTAACTTTTGACTCTGAAAAAATAATATTCGGTACAAATAACAAATATTATGCAGATGTACAAAGAGTTATGCAAAATGAAAATCTCTATTATTTTGTTGTAAATGCGAACACAAAATCTCAAGAAGAAGCTGGCATAATTATTCCTAAAAGATATGTTGACAAAACTGAACTTGAAAATTTCTTATCTAAAACCATTTTAGCAAACGACTTTGAAATGCATTGATTCGCAATCCTGTTTTTATAAAAAATTATCCTAAATTTTCGTAATTCCACTAAACTCCTAGCCCTGATAGAAGCGGAAATCCTTTTTTGAGAAAGCCTATTTTTTCTGGTCGTTGCAGAGCGACCAACGGAAGCTCCTGCAACGTTCTAGAAAAAAAGGATTACGATAAAAAGATTGAAGTGAATAGCAGGAATAGCTCCTTATTTTGATCCAATACTTTATTAAAAGACGGAAAGCAAAGAATTAACTGTAAATTTTTAGAACATGATAAATGTCATTTATTAGTGTTCTTCTATGCTTTAATATTGCCTCGGAAAAAGTATTTAATAAATTTTAGAATATGCTAATTCTATTCTGCTAGCCAGCGATTCTAGTTCTTAAAATAATCTTAAATCTTAATCTGAAACTCATAAATCATAACTACCTTTGCAATGCAAAAAAATAATTTTATGAACATACAACATATTCCTCAAATTAAGCATACTGACAGCGGGAATTTCTTTTTATTGGCGGGGCCTTGTGCTATCGAAGGAGAAGAAATGGCGTTGCGTATTGCTGAAAAATTAGTTGGTATTACTGACAATCTTCAGATTCCTTATGTATTTAAAGGGTCTTTTAAAAAAGCAAACCGTTCTAGAATTGACAGCTTTTCTGGAATTGGTGACGAAAAAGCATTAAAAATCTTAAGAAAAGTTTCTGAAACTTTTCATATTCCAACTGTAACAGATATTCATACTAACGAAGATGCTGAAATGGCTGCTCAATACGTTGATGTATTGCAAATTCCAGCTTTCTTAGTTCGTCAGACTGATCTTGTTGTGGCTGCGGCTAATACTGGAAAAGTGGTCAACTTGAAAAAAGGGCAATTTATGAGTCCAGAAAGCATGAAACACGCGGTTCAAAAAGTATTAGACTGTAACAATGAAAACGTTATGGTTACAGATCGTGGTACTATGTTTGGTTACCAAGACATGATTGTTGATTTTAGAGGAATTCCTACTATGCAACAATATGCTTCTACGGTTCTAGATGTTACACACTCTTTACAACAGCCAAATCAAACTGCTGGAGTAACGGGCGGAAGACCTGACATGATTGAAACAGTAGCAAAAGCGGGTATCGCAGTTGGTGTTGACGGTATTTTTATCGAAACACATTTTGACCCTGCTAATGCAAAAAGTGATGGTGCTAATATGCTTCATTTAGACTATTTTGAAGGCTTAATGAACAAGTTAGTTGCTATCAGAAAAACAGTTAACGCATTTTAAATTATAATACTTAAGTTCTTTGAAAACAAAAATTTTATTTTTCTTACTGATTTGTGTTTCTTTAAGCACATTTGCTCAGGAAGAAATACCAGTACAAAAATACGCAGCGCACAACAAAGGAAAATTCTTTGTAATGTGGGGCGGTAACAGAGAAAGCTA
Organism: Flavobacterium sp. B167r; assembly: GCF_056824315.1. Taxonomy (NCBI): domain Bacteria; kingdom Pseudomonadati; phylum Bacteroidota; class Flavobacteriia; order Flavobacteriales; family Flavobacteriaceae; genus Flavobacterium; species Flavobacterium sp. B167r. The sequence continues at coordinate 3,123,777 of NZ_CP124859.1, read as the reverse complement.
CTCAAAATCTGATGTGAATTTCAGAGGTAAAGATTACAACTTTACAGTTGAAAATATGCAAGCTCATGACAAACCAAAAGGATGGCATGTTGATTATGTTAATCCTGTTAATATGACAATTCCGCAAACGAATTTGAGATTGGGTTACTTTTTTAGCGATCATTACAGCGTTACAATTGGTGTTGACCACATGAAATATGTAATGTCACAAAACCAAATTGCAAACGTAAACGGAAACATCAATTTACCTTCTGATGACCCTGCTTCAATCTACAATGGCGAATACAATAACAGACCTGTAGATATGTCTCTAGGTGGCGCGAAGGAAGGTGGTTACGATAAAGGTGAAACTCAATTAGGTGGCCCTGCTTTTTTAATGTATGAGCATACTGACGGTTTGAATTACATTAATACTGAGGTGGCAAGATTTGATGATGTTTCAAAATGGTTTGGATTGCCAAATATTGATAAAGTTCAGATTAATTTAACTGAAGGTTTGGGTGCTGGAGTTTTATATCCTAAAACCAATACAACACTTTTAGGAAAAGAACGTCATGATGATTTTCACGTTTCTGGTTATGGTGTTTCTGCTAAAGCTGGTTTAAACATTACCTTTTTTAAACATTTCTACATTCAAGGGGAATTAAAAGGTGGTTATATCAACATGCAGGATATCAAAACTACAACAAGTCCTGAAGATAAAGCTTCTCAGCACTTTACTTATTTCCAACGAATCATTGCTGTTGGAGGTATTTTTAGAATCTAAATATTTCAAAAAAATATATTTCGAAAATAGCTGTCATTTTATTTGGCAGCTATTTTTTTTATCATTTACTTTGCAGCTCAAAGTACTTTAAATTTTACTTTATGAAAAATAAAAAATACCTATTCCCGATTATAACTTTCTTGTTAAGCTTTGGCTGTGCTTTATTTGTGGCAATAAAAGTTTTTCCTAACAATCCGTTTACAGGAACCAAAGAAGAAAAAACAGTTGCAAGTGCAAGCAAGTATAAGGATGGAGATCTTATTTTTCAGACTTCTGAATCTAAACAATGTGAAGCGGTTCGTATTGCGACAAATTCGAAGTTTTCTCATTGTGGAATTATTTATGATATCAACGGAAAATGGTTTGTTTTTGAAGCTGTTCAGCCTGTAAAACTTACTCCGTTAGAAGATTGGATCAAACATGGAAGAGATAGTAAATATGTGGTTAAACGATTAAAAGACGATAGCGTTTTAAAGCCAGAAGTTTTACAAAAAATGAAAGATTACAGTCAGCAATTTGATGGTAAAGAATATGACGCTTATTTTGAATGGACGGATAACAGAATTTATTGTTCTGAATTGATTTGGAAGATTTATAAAAATGCGGCTGGAATTGAATTATCTCAACTTAAAGAATTGAAAGATTTTAATTTGAAAGATTCGAGAGTTCAAAAAATACTGAAAGAGCGTTATGGCAATGATATTCCGCTAGAAGAAAAAGTCGTTGCTCCTTCTGACATTGCCGATTCTAATATTTTGAAAACTGTTGTAGACACTTACTAATATTTTAAAAAGCTAGATTACTTTATTGTTTCTAGCTTTTTTATTTATCAATTTACTTTGAAATTCAAAGAACTTTTTAAAACTAACCTATGAGAGACTATTTAATTGAAAAACTGTATGAATGTTCAAAAAAACCATATCAAAAATATTTTAAGAAAAATGAACCTTGGAATATTGATAAAAGCATTTTAATGGATTATCCAGAAGAAAGTTTAGGATTTGGTTTAGGAAGTTTTCTTTACAAAAACCATTTTGATATTCAGGAGAAACTCGAAGATCACGATATTATTCACGTTCTGACTGGTACTGGAATTTCTGTTTATGAAGAAATCGGAATGCAGTATTATTTATTCGGAAATGGAAAGAAAAGCTTGTATTTGTTTATGGTGATACTAACAGGAACTATTTTTTACCCGAAACGAATGAGCTATTTCCTTCAACAATATAAAAAAGGAAAAAAAGCAAACACCTTTCATTATCTCGATTTTTCGAAAATGCTTTTTATGCCAATTCAAACTATTCAGCAAACTTTTAAAATTTAAAAATCATGAAAACAATTCATAATCCTTCAGAAGAAAAACAATCTACAGAATTAGCTATTGGGACATTTATAATCAGTACGCTTCTATTTGTTCTTTATATTATTTCAAATGGAAATCCAATGGTTTTGGTTATTGCGTGGCCTTTTGCTTTAGCCGGAATTGCCGTCAATTCAATCATGTTTGTACATTTGACCGATCGTTTTGTACATCTTCCGCAACAGCGAAAAGATATTGGATTGAAGATTTTAATCTTGCTTTCTAACATTCCAATCATCTTTTTTTATTATTTAATTGTGATGAAATCTTGACATAAAAAAAGCCACAAGTAAAACTTATGGCTTTTTAGTTTTTATAATTTGAATCTTAATTCGCTTTTTTAATTTCGATTCCGTTTTGGTCTAATAAATACATTAATGTAGTCATTGTCGCTGCACCAAGTTCTAATTCTCTTTTATTGATTGCATCAAATTTATCGTTTGCTGCGTGGTGATAATCGAAATAACGTTGAGAATCTGGTTTCAAACCTGCTTTTACGATAGCTTGCGAAGTCAAATGGCTAATATCTGAACCTGCGTGACCAATTGTAAAACTGTGCACTAAATAAGGCTCGAAAAGATCTTTGTAACCTTGAATTTTTTTCAAGTTAGCATCATCCGCTTCAATTGAAAATCCTCTTGGAGAAAATCCTCCTGAATCACTTTCTAAAGCAAAAATGTGGTTTTCTTTATTTTGTTTTGAAACTTCTTCATACTTAGCACCACCTTTTCCGCCATTTTCTTCGTTCATAAACAATACTACACGAATTGTATTTTTTGGCTTGTAGTTTAAGTTTTTCAAAATACGAATTACCTCCATACTTTGCACTACTCCTGCTCCATCATCGTGAGAACCGTCTGCTAAATCCCAAGAATCTAAGTGTCCGCCAACAACCATAATGTTTTCTGGAGACACACTTCCTGTCAATTCACCAATTACGTTATAAGACAATGCATCTGGTAAAGTCTCGCAAGATTGTTTGAAATAAAATTTCAAAGCTGGATTTCTTTTTAAAGTTTTGCTTAACAATTCAGCGCCATTTGTACTAATTGCAGCTGTTGGAATATATTGTTCTTTTGGCAAGTCTCCGTAACTTTGAGTTCCTGTATGAGGAAAATCGTCTAGACGTAAGTTCATAGAACGTACAATTGTTCCTACTGCTCCTAATTTTGCCGCTTCTTTTGCTCCTGCATATCTTTGGTCAACACAAGCTCCATAAGAAGTAAAAGTTTCAATGTTTTCAGGATTCATTGGTCGGTTGTAGAAAACAATTTTTCCTTTTACTTTATCTGCTCCTAATTCAGCTAATTCTTTAATTCCTTGAACTTCGATAATTTCTGCTGTAAGGCCTGTTTTTGCTGTTGCTACAGAACCACCTAATGCACAAATTGGCACATTCGTTTTTACTTTTCCATCAAGAATATAAGCTGTTTCTTTTTCACCTCTAACCCAGTGAGGAACCATAACTTCTTGTAAATAAACTTTATCAAGCCCTAAACTTTCTAATTGTCTTTTAGTGTAGTCAACTGCTTGTTCTGCACCTTTAGATCCAGACAATCGAGCTCCGATATCGTTAGACAAATATTCCAACCAAGTGTAGCATTTTGACTCAGTTAAGGCTTTTTTGTAAAATAATTTGATGTTTTTTTCATCATTTGTTTGAGCAAAAGATGTCAATCCGCTTAAAACTAATGCAGTTAAAAGAATTGTTTTTTTCATAGTTTTGATAGTAATTTTGGTGTTTATAGTGCTTTTGGCACATTCACAAAGGAACAAAATAATTGACATTTCTGAGGCTTTTTTCTCAACCTTTTCTCAAAAAAAAGCTCCAATTGCAAATTATTCAATTTGCAATTGGAGCTTTTACAGATTTTATAAATAAAAATTATTTTACTTCAATAATCTTATTTTTTGTTCCGATTCCGTTTTCATTAAAAGGCTCGATTGTGAAATAATATTTCGTCCCTTTATCTAGACCTCTGAAATCATACGTATTATCGCCGTAAACCATAATGCTGTTATACAATTTATCAGGTTCAATTCCGTAATAAATGTTATAACCAATTGCATCAGCTTGTTTTTTCCAAGAAATCATTGCGTTTCTAGAATCCGCTTTGTTTCTGTCTACTTTGAAAGAAGCTAAAGCTTTTGGTTTTGCTGCCAATCCGTTTCCGAAAACTCTGAAATCTGAAACAGCAAATAAACCAGATGCATTATGAATGTTTTCCATTTTAATGTAACGCGCTTTAATCGATTTTGTCAATTCTACATAATCGTGAGGCGCATCTTTATCGTTTTTAGATTTATCTACAACCAAAGTCCAGTTTCGAGCATCATCAGACATGAAGATTTTATACTGATAATAAATATCCATTGCTTTATTAAACTGAGTTGCTTTATGATCTGCATAGTTGATTTGAAGCGCATTGATTTCCATTTGTCTTCCTAAATCCATTTGAAGCCATTCTCCAGGATTATTAGTCTTTGCAGACCAATAGGTTTGAATGTTTTCATCTGTAAGATTTTCAGGTCCATAACAGAATTTTTCATACACTTTTTTTCCTCCGTTGTCCATTCTGTGCGTTTCTACTTCCATACATTCTTCAGAAGAAGAAACTGTTACAGGCTTTTTATATGAAAGCAACATCCATCCAGAAGAAGCTCCTTTTGTCTGATCGCGCTGACTTGTAGGCAAAACGATTGGAAAATCTCCGTAAGCAGTAATAGAATACATTACATCATCTTTATCAAATCCAGCAGGAAACATATCTATACGACGTTCAAAACGATCTTTAATAGATATTTTACACGTTCCCGTATTCCAATAATTTCCGTAATTGTCTGCAAACGTATTTCCGTGTCCAGCACCAATTACAAATCCGCCTGGTTTATAAGACATAGGATTGTGTTTTTGATACGTAAACGGTCCTAACGGATTATCTCCAACATGTACACCGTTTGCATAACCTTTAAATTCGGTTGCAGGTGCTCCGTATTGCATATAATATTTTCCGTTGTGTTTGGTCATCCAAGCGCCTTCAATGAAATTTCCCCAAGGTGCAGGTTCCATATCATTATTTGGCCCAAAACGTTCCCATCCGTGAGCTGAAGGATCTAGAATTGCAACTTCTTTGATTTGTCCGTAAGGCTTTTGAATATCTTCAACTTCAGTTGCTTTGTATAAAGTCGCATAATCTGCCTGATTTCCTTTTGGAAGCCAAGTTTTATAATCAACCTCAACGCCAACTAAAGGTAATTTTCCGCTAGAACCGTAATACATATAGACTTTTTTGTCGTCATCTTGAAAAATCGCTGGATCCCAAGTTGGCAGCATTGCTTTGTTTACATGACGTGTCCACCTTCCTGATTTTGGATCTGCTGTTTTCCAGATTGGATGATCTCTTTTCCAAGTTGAACCAACGTAAAATAGAGTGTCATTTACAATCCAAGCGGCTGGAGCGCACTGATCATCGTCGCCTGGCTGTCTTTGGAAACTTCCATAAACAAAATTCCAATCTGACATGTCTTTGCTCCAAAAAAAACCTGCTTGATTGGTTGCAAATAAATAATATTCGCCTTTATAAGTAATAATTACCGGATCTGCACTTGAACGGCGTGATTCTGGAATTCCGTTATGATTGTGTGTTGTATAATTGTATCCAATATTAATCGGATTACAATAGGTTGTTGCTGGCTTGCTCGGGTCAAACCATTCTGTTTTACCAAAATTTTGTGCCGAAAGACTGGTTCCAACAAGCATCGAAAGTAATACAATTGGCTTAAATTGTTTAAATATATTCTTCATGGTGAGATTTTAAGTTTGTAAAGTCGAAAGAATTATTTTTTTACCTGTAATCTTTCTTTCAGAAGTTCGGGTTCGTTTGTGGTGATGTAATTGAATTTGTGTTCAATAATCCAATCCATATCTTTTGCATCATTAATCGTCCAAGCATTTAGAATAATTTTGTTATCCTTTGCTTCTTGAATCCATTCTGGATGCTTTTGAAAAACAGAATAATGATAATCGACTCCGTTAATTTTATCAGCCTTTAATTCTTTTGGAGATTTATTTCCTTCAAGATATTGTAAAGAAGTTTTAGAATCTATTGCTCTGATTTTCTTTAGAATATCATAATCAAAACTGATGTAGCAGGTATTTTTATCGGCTTTTAATTTTTTAATGGTTTCGACGGTTGCTACACCAGTTTTTTGTCCTCTTTCTTTACTTATTTCTGACGGTTTGATTTCGCAAACCAAAAGTGTGTGTTTATTATTTCGCATTCCTTCTGAAATGTATTCATGAAGGGTTGGAAGTTTTTCTCCGTTAGATAATTTGAACTTTATTAAATCTGCATAATTCGTTTCTTCGATAAGCAGTTTGTTGTAATGCGCATCATGATTGATTACAAGCGAATCATCCGCAGTTCTCCAAACATCAAACTCTGAACCAGGTAATTTTAAATCGATTGCATGCCTTAAAGCTGCAATTGAGTTTTCTGGCAGATTATTCTTTTTCCAAGCTCCACGATGTGCTACAATTGCATTTTTTTGCGCATAGCTAGACGAAAAAGCAATTAGACAAATTGCACTAAATATTTTAAAAGTATTCATATAATCGTAGTTAAAAAATTACAAAAGGGTCTTTCATTCTTAGAAAAAAAGCCCTCCAAACGAAGGGCTTTTCACTAATCAAATAAACCAACTATTTAGTTAACTCAAAACTAACTTTCTTATCGGCGTTTGAATTTCCTCCAATGAAAATATCAAACTGCCCAGGCTCTGCTACGAATTGTAAATCAGAGTTATAAAATTTTAAATCTTCAACAGTAATGTCAAAACTTACGGTTTGTTTTTCACCTTTTTTAAGTGTTATTTTTTGGAAACCTTTCAATTCTCTAACTGGTCTTGTTACTGAACCAACTAAATCTCTAATGTATAATTGAACGGTTTCTTTTCCGTCAAAATTTCCAGTGTTTGTTACATCAACAGTTACTTTCAATTTTCCAGATGCATTCATTTTATCAGAAGAAATTTTGATGTTTGAATAATCAAAAGTTGTGTAGCTTAAACCAAATCCGAATGGGAATAAAGGCTCGTTTCTTTCGTCAATATAATTTGATCTGAATTTTTCGAATTTACCTTCTGTATTAGAAAGCGGTCTTCCTGTATTTTTGTGTGCGTAGTAAATTGGCAATTGCCCAACGCTTCTTGGAAAAGTTGAAGTTAATTTTCCAGAAGGATTTACATCTCCAAATAAAACATCAGCAATAGCGTAACCAGCTTCTGTTCCAGCGAACCAAGCGTTTAAGATTGCAGGAACTGTTTTTTCTTCTTCAGTAATTACTAACGGACGTCCGTCAAATAAAACAACAACAACTGGTTTTCCTGTTTTCAATAAAGCGTTTAATAAATCTTTTTGCGCTTGTGGAATTTCCAAGTTTGTACGGCTGCTAGACTCTCCGCTCATTTCAGCAGATTCTCCTAAAGCCGCAACAATTACATCTGATTGTTCTGCTACTTTTAAAGCTTCTGCTAATAAATCTTCTTTTGAACGTGCATCACGGTGTAATGTTTTTCCAAACATTGTCGCGTTAGTTTCAAAAGTTTCATCGTAATCTAAGTTGCTTCCTTTAGCATAAAGAACTTTAGTTCCTGCTCCAGCAACTTCTTGAATACCTTTCAATAATGAAACAGCATTTTCCATTTTTGTAGCCACACTCCAAGTTCCTGGCATGTTTTCTTTAGCATCTGCTAATGGTCCGATTAAACCAATAGTTCCAGATTTTTTAAGAGGCAAAAGCTGATTTTGGTTTTTTAATAAAACTAAAGATTGAGCTGCAATTGAACGCGCTTCTTTTCTGCTATCTACTGTGAAAATCTCTGTTTTAGCTCTTTTTTCATCACAGTATTTGTATGGATCTTGGAATAATCCTAAATCGTATTTTGCTTCTAAAATTAATTTAACCGCATTATCGATTGTTTCGATTTTTACTTTTCCTTCATCCAAAGATTTTTTCAAAGTTCCTAAGAAACCTTCTCCAACCATATCCATTTCAACACCAGCGTTTAAAGCTAAAGCAGAAACGTCTTGAAGATCTCCCATTCCGTGTGGAATCATTTCAGGAATTCCAGTGTAATCTGTTACTACAAATCCTTTGAAACCCCATTGTTTTCTTAAAACATCTGTCATTAACCATTTATTTCCAGTTGCAGGAATTCCGTCAACTTCATTGAAAGAAGCCATAACCGAACCTACACCAGCATCAACAGCCGCTTTGTAAGGAGGAAAATAATCGTTAAACATTCTGATGTGGCTCATATCTACCGTGTTGTAATCACGACCCGCTTCTGGAGCTCCATATAGAGCAAAGTGTTTAACGCAAGCTAAGATTGAGTTATTTTTAGAAAGATCGTGCTGTTGGTAACCGTTTACCATTGCTTTTGCAATTTGGCTTCCTAAGTATGGATCTTCTCCTGAACCTTCAGAAACTCTTCCCCATCTTGGGTCGCGAGAAACGTCAACCATTGGAGAGAATGTCCAGTTGATTCCGTCTGCACTTGCCTCTTTAGCAGCGATTTGAGCACTTCTTTCGATTAAGCCCATATCCCAAGTACAAGACAATCCTAACGGAATTGGGAATGTAGTTTCGTAACCGTGAATTACGTCCATACCAAAAAGCAACGGAATTTTTAAACGGCTTTTTTCAACCGCAATTTTCTGTACTTCTTTAATTTTTTGAACTGATTTAATGTTGAACAAACCACCCACTTTTCCTTCAGCAATATTTTTTGCCACATTTGAGCTATTTCCTTGCCCTGTGGTAATATCACCAGATGTAGGCAAGTTTAACTGACCCAATTTCTCGTCTAAAGTCATTTTTGACATCAACTCCGCCACAAATTCAGACTTTGGTTTAATTTTCACTGTATTTTTAGGCGTCTTCTTTTGAGCATAACCCAAAACAGCACATCCTAAAAAAAGTAAGACTAATTTGTTTTTCATGTGTATTTAATATTTGTTTTTAATCGGAACATGGAATCGCTTTTCTTTGTTTAGTTTTTTATTTGAATCAAAGCGATTTCATTCTATTCTATTTATTTGTTTGTATTCGTTTTTCTTTGCTGAAACATCCAATCGTAGATCTCTTTGTTATCATAAACTCTTGTCCAGCTGTCATGATTTGCATCATCAAAAATGGTCAGCTTTACATCTTTTGCATTGCATTTTTTCAATTCATTATAAATTGTAATCGCATAATTCACGTTTACCACGTTATCCTGTAATCCGTGAAAAATTCTGGTTGGAATGTTGGCTATTTCACAAGCGTGTTCTAACTGAATTAAATCTACAAAGCCAGCGACAGGTACGTTTGCTGCAAATAGATCCGGATGTGAAAAAGCCAAATTCCATGAAGCCCAACCTCCTGAGCTCAAACCAGTAACATATATTCTATCTGAATCAATTTTGTTTTCTTTCTGAATTTTTACAATCAGCTGGTAAATCGATTCTATATCCCAATTTTCATCTTCCTTGCATTGCGGAGCCAAAACATAAGCGTCTAATTGGTGGTTTTTTAAATATTTTAAAGGACCATTTATTTTTACTTTTTCCAGATCAGTTCCTTTTTCTCCATCTCCAGAAATAAAAACAATCAATGGCTTTTTCTCTTTAATATTCGCTGGACGATGCAAAACATATCCCAGTTCGTATTTAGACATTATAACTGTATTAATTTTTCCGGTTGTTTCACTCTGCCCAAAAACAACAGTAGAAACTAACATCAATATAAATGCTAATGTATTTTTCATCGAATCTTAAATTCCGTATTTCCCAGATTTAAATCCAAGTTTTGTTAAACCTTGTTTTACCTCTGGAGCGTTCATAAACAATTTCCATAATAATCCTGTTCTGTGATTTTCAATCATTACAACTTCTGGACCTTGGTCAATTGCCAAATAACGTTTTGCAACCCATTTGTTTCCTAAACTTAAAGCATCATAAAAACCTGCATCTCCCCAAGTTTCTTCTTTATGATTTTCATATAAATTGCGAATAAAAGCCATTGATTCTTTTGGCGTATATACAATTGAACTAATTGCCGCAGTTGGAGAAATCACACCTTGATCATTGCTTGGCATATGTGCGTTATAGCCAATTGAACCATCAGGATTTCTTGAATATGAAGCTGTTAATCCCCAATATTCAGGGCCATAACCTCCATTTTTATTTGGATTTTCAACACAATATTGGTAGTTGATTTTGGTTTGATTTACGTTTAAATCCCAATAATTTGCATATTTATCGCTCAACTGGTTTGGATCTAAACCTACATAAGAATAATGCGCCCAGAATAACGGACCTCCAAATTCTTCTGCACCATTATGCTTCAAAATAAGCGGGATATTGTATTTTGTTTTTGAAGAAACTATTCCACCACTTCTCGCCCAACCTTCGTGATATGCTTTCGCATCGATTGCATGTGTTGGCGAAGATGCAGCCATTATGTAAGTGATAAGGCATTCATTATATCCTTGTAGCGGAAAATTCATTTGCCAAGCATAATTTGGCGACCAGTGCCAGTATAAAACATTTTTATTGTTTGTATACCACTGCCATTCAACACCTTTCCAAAGCGCATCAAATTTTTGAGCAACTGCTTTTTCTTTTTCAGAACCATCTTTAAGATATTCACGAACGGTAATCATTCCTGCAACCAAAAATGAGGTTTCGACTAAATCTCCTCCGTTATCCTTGGTTCCAAAAGGCTTTACTTTTCCTGTATTTCCGTCAATCCAATGTGACCATGCTCCGTGAAAACGATCTGCTTTGCCTAAAAAATCCGCAATTTTGTTAAGTCTCTCTACCCCTTGGTCTTTTGTAATATAACCTTGTGACATTCCTGAAACAAGCGCCATTAATCCGAAACCTGAACCTCCTGTGGTTACGATATTTGAATCGTTTTCAGGATAAACTCCGTCTGGATGATAACGTTCTCTAGCTAATCCAGAATTCGGTTCTGCGTAATCCCAGAAATATTTAAAAGTTTGTTTTTGAACAGCATCTAAAAGCTGCTCATCTGTTAATGCAGCAACGCCAGAAGTATTTTCCTGTGCATTTTCTTTTGGCTTTTCAGACTTAGATCCACAGCTAAAGAAAGTAAAAGCTAAAAATAAAACTGAAATTCTAATCATTATAAAAATTTAAGATTTTAATAAAATAATCACTTCCTCCAGAAACTGAAGGAAGTGATATATAAATGATATTAATTATAACCAGGGTTTTGAGAACTTAAACCTTCTGCTTGTAAAATAAATGAAGCTGGAATTGGGAATACTTCGTTTTTACCTTCTGTAAACACTCTTCCGTTAGGGAAATAAATACTTTTGTCTGCTGCAAAAGCATCTTTTGCCTGTCCAGTTCTTACTAAATCAAAGAATCTGTCGAACTCAAATGCTAACTCTACTCTTCTTTCTTTCCAGATAGCAGTTCTAACTTCTGCTTGACTTGAAGCTGGAGTATCACCTAATTTTGCTCTGTGCCTGATTTGGTTAAGTAAAGTGATTGCTTCAGAAGTTCTGCTTAATTCATTTAAAGCTTCAGCTTTCATTAATAGAACTTCACCGTATCTTAAATATTTAATATTTGCATCTGTTTCCCATGCATTAGTAAAGGCAGAAGAATATGCTTTAAAGTTATATCTTGGATTAGGATCTGTTTGTCCTTCTTCTAATTCTACTGTTGGAACTACAGTACCATCATATAAAGTTGTTCCTCTAAAAATAATGGTTGCATCTTTTCTAACATCTCCTGTTTCGTATGCGTCTACCAAACTTTGAGAAGGCTGGTTAAAGCCCCATCCCCAAGAATCACGCACACCTTGAGTGTTTGAATATCCTTGAATACCACGTGCTGGAACTGCACCGTTTCCGTTTATTTCAAAAATAGACTCAATATCGTTTTCTCCTTCAAGTCTAAACATTTTAGCATAATCTGGAGCAAGACCATATCCTGTAATAAGATCACAATTGTCTATTACTTTCTGCCAATTTTTTTGATATAAACTTACTTTTGCCAATAAAGCGTACGCAGCACCTTTTGATGCTCTTGCTTTCTCAGAATCTGCATATGCAGTTCTATTTGGCAAAGCTTGGATAGCATCTGCTAAATCTTTTTCAATAAAAGCATATACCTCAGCCGTAGTTTTACGAGTTAATTGCATTGTTTTATCCTCTGGAGATAATGGAATACTAGAAACGTGATCTACAATTGGCACACCTCCATAACATTTAACTAAAGTAAAATACATGAAAGCTCTCAAGAATTTTGCTTCTCCTATTAATCTTGCTACCAATGCTGGATCAGCTTTATCCAATTTAGGAAGAATTGCTAATGCTTGATTACATCTGTTGATTCCATCATAATTTGCATTAAATGTACTCTCAGCAGACGGGTTTGATGCGTTATAAGTTAATGCATCTAGAACATCTTTATCTGTACCCGTATCACTTGGAGTTGAACCTTTGTCAGCATCATCAGATGTAATGCTAGCTAATCCAATCCATCCGAATGAACTCATATCCCAGTCTAAAAATTTGCTGTAAATAGAGGTAACAAATGTTTTTGCTCCACTGTCATTGTTAAACAATTCGATATCATCTACAGAAACAGTTTCTGTTTGTTTAACATCTAGGTAATCATCAGCACATCCTGTAAAAGTAAACGCAGATAATACGAAGATTGATATATATATCTTTTTCATAATATTAAAATTTTAAATTAGCACCAATTACAAATGATCTTAATGTTGGATAAGCGTCCAATTCAACACCTTGTGTTCCGTATGGATTACCATCTCCGTTTAACTCAGGAGAGAAACCAGAATACTTCTGTGTGATAAAAGGGTTAATTGCATTAAAATAAATTCTGCAAGCACTAACAAATTGACCTTCAGGAATAGGAAGTTTATATCCTATAGTAATGTTGTTGATTCTAAAGAAATCTGCAGATTCCATGTAATAAGTAGATGCAACAGGAACAGTATTAAATGGTCTTGGATTTGATGAAGTTGTATTTGTTGGAGTCCAATAATTATTTGTCATAGAAGCTTCAATGTTTTCACCTCCAAAACGTTGTGCTTTTTTACCATTGTAAACTTTTGCTCCACCAGTTCCGTATCCGTCAACTGAGAAATCGATGCTTTTGTAAACCAATCCTAAAGAAACTCCATAGTTAGATGTTGGTAAAATTGAACCAACATATTTTTTATCAGCTGTTGCAGATAAAGCGTCTTGAGTTACTTTATCACCAGAAGCATTATAATAAAGCATGTTTCCGTTTGCTGGATCTACACCTGCATATTGATAAAGATAGAAACTACCTAATGGTTGGCCAATTGAATTGTTGTACAACAATTTAGTGTCTTGACCATTCCCTAAATTACCTCCAATAACTTGAGATAATGAAACATTTTTTAAACTTGTAAGTTCGTTTTTGTTGTGAGAGTAGTTACCTCCAACCCAGTAGCTTAAATCGTCAGTGATTTTATCATCCCAACGTAAAGCAATTTCATATCCTTTGTTTGATACTTCTCCAACATGAGATGGCGTAGCAACAGTAATACCCGAAGTTGGATAAGGTTTAATATTTAAAATAACATTATCAGTGTTTTTATCATAAACATCGAAAGATCCTTTTAATCTGCTATCTAAGAATTCGAAATCTAAACCTACAGACGTTTCTTCTGTGATTTCCCAAGTTAAAGTAGGGTCAATTTGAGAAGTTATACTTGTACCTTCATTTAAGATTGAACCTCCTAAGTAACTATTAAGACCAGAAGCATATCCTTGATTATTTAATGGTACATTTTGATTACCTAATTTACCCCAGCTTCCTCTCAATTTAATCAAATCAACTCCTTTAATATCTGTTAAGAAGCTTTCTTTCGTCATAATCCATCCAAGACCAACAGATGGGAAAGTTCCCCAACGGTAATCTTTAGCAAAATTTGATGATCCGTCACGTCTAATAGTACCAGTTACTAAGTATCTGTCCAATAATTTATATTGTACACGTCCAAAGTAAGAAGCTAATTTGCTTTCGTTGAATACAATATCTTGTAAACTAGTTACCGTACCAACATAATCTACACCTTTAGCATCTGTTGAATTGTATAGAGACCAATAATTAGAATCTGGACTTACATTTTTTCTAACAATTGCTAATTTTTCTCTAGGACCTTTTACAGAAGTTTCAATACCCGCTGTTAACTCAACATCATGAATATTTGCAAAAACTTTATTGTAAGTCAAGTAGTTAGACAAGTTCCAGTTAAAATACTGCTCTCTTCCTCTTGTCAATAAATTAATAGGATCTGAAGAATTATAACCTGACTCAACACGAGTTGGGTTTGCTGCTAACCAAACATTTCTAGTGTCTTCAAAATTATATTGTTTCCAAGTATAATATTCACCATTAAATTGTGAAGTGAATTTTAAACCTTCTAAGATTTCATAATCTAATTTCAAACCTCCTTGAAGTGTGATGCTTCTTTGTTGCTCATTGTAGAAATCTAATTGTGATACTGGATTTCCAACATTATTAAATGAAGAACCTGTTGGACTCGCAACTCCAGTAGCGTCTGCAAAAGGCACACCATATTTTCCATTTGAAAAACGTACTGGAACAATTGGTGATTGCTTGTATGCATTTGTAAAAGCACTTAATGGTTTTGGAGTAGAATTAGCTGATGTAAAGCTAAAGTTCTGATTTAAAGTGATTTTTTTAGAAAGCTTAAATTCATTATTATTTCTAAAATTTGTACGGCTATAGTTTAAGCCATTAAGAATAGCTTGCTCTTGATAGTTACCTGCACTAAAGAAGTATTTAACATTCTCTGAAGCACCAGAGATAGAAATATTGTTTTGAGTATAAGTACCAGTTCTTGTAATTTCATCAAGCCAATTTGTGTTAACTGGTTGATTTGTAGAAAATCTATCTGTTCCTAAAGAAGCATTAGTATAGCTTGCGTATTGATTAGCATCTGCCATTTTAACTTTCTTAAGCGGTGTTCTAACACCACCAAAACTTTCGATCTCTACAGAAACTCTGTCACCTTTACCTTTTTTAGTAGTAATAATGATAACCCCGTTTGCAGCTCTTGTTCCGTAGATTGCTAATGAAGAAGCATCTTTCAGAATTTCATAAGAAGTAATATCATTTGTATTAATATTGTTGATATTTTCTGTTGGCATACCATCAACAATATATAAAGGACTTCTTCCTCCTAATGCAGTACCCAAACCTCTAATAACTACAGAAGGCGTACTACCTGGAGCATCTGAAGAAGTTACTTGTACACCGGCAGCTTTACCTTGAATGGCCTGAGAAGCATTTAATACTTTTGTTTTAGTAACATCTTCCGCTTTTAATGAAGTAATTGCCGAAGTATTGTCTATTTTCTTTCTGGTACCATAACCAATAACAACCACTTCTTTTAAAGCAGTGTCACCCGCTTCTTTTAATGTAATTGTCATTCCTGCCGTTGCAGGTACAGAAATAGAATCGAAACCAAGCATAGAGACTTTTAAAATTTCTCCAGCTTTTACATTTATGGTAAAATTACCATCAAAGTCAGCATCAGCAGATGTTCTAGATTCTGAAGCACTAATGATTGCTCCGGGAACTCCCATTCCGCTGCTGTCAACCACTTTTCCTTTGATTGCTTGCGCTTGCCCCATCATATATGTAGGCAGTAGCAAGAGAGCTAAAAAGCTAAAAATAAAATTTTTCATACAGTACGTAATCGTTTAAGTTAGTAGAGCCAAATTAAGCAATTACAACGTTGTAGTACATCAAATACCACTACAACATAACTACATCATTATGTTAATTTTCAACATTATATCATTGATTTTCAACAATATAAATGTTAACAAAATTTCTTTAACATATCGTTATGATGTAGTAATGATGTATCATAATTATATAAAAAATGATATTGAAAAATATAAATTCTGTAAAAAATAAAACCAAATCTTACAGACTTAATAAAAACTTTGACAGGTTTTCTTCCTGAGTAAGGTTTAGCTTCTTTCTGAGACGATATCTATGCAGTTCTACGCCTCTAAAAGAGATATTCATCATAGGAGCAATTTCTTTAGAAGAAAGATTCATTTTAAGATAAACACACAGCTTTATATCCTTTGGAGTCAATTGTGGATATTTCTTAGAAAGATTAATAATAAACTCGTTATGAATCTGATTCAAATTGGTTTCAAAAGTTTCCCATTCGTGTTTATTTACTTCATTAATCTTAATTGCTTTTCTAATTTCGTTTTTCAGTTTACCGAAATCTTTTTCCGTTTCTAAAATGCCTTGAATCTTATCAATCATTTCTGTTTGCTTTGCAATTGATAAAGATTTCCCAGCTACTTCCGAAGATTTGGCTTGCAATTCTAATTCTAAGATGTGTTTTTCGTATTCTTGAATATTAAGTTCATTCTCTTTCTTCAATTCCATCTCAAGAATTTCTCTCTGGTGTTTCAGTTCTTCGCCTTGCAATTTTAATTTTTGCATATAGCGAAGTTTATTCCATTTATAATAGAAAAATAAAACAGCACCGACAACAAGAAGATAAAGCAGAATCATCCAAAAAGAAAAATACCAAGGCTCGGCTACTTTAAATTTATAAAATGAAACTTTGTCGTAAGTTGCTCCATCATGTTTGAATATTTCTACCGAATGATAACCGCTGCTTAAATTATTCAAAACAATCAATCCGTCTGAAATTGGAAAAAACTCTTTTTCTTTATCGAGTTTGTAAAATAGATTTGGTCTGCTTGCTCCGTAAATTCCAGAAATGACATTAATTCTTAATTCTGTATTAAATTTAATTTTCTCATCAATCGGAACTTGAACATCATTACTAAACGCTTCAATTTTTACTCCAGAATTTTGCTTGTTTTCGTATTGAAGTTTAAGCGAAACAAATCCGTCATCTAGATTGAACAAATAATAATTGTCTTTTTTGAAAATTCTAAGATTCTCATTAATCAATTTTCCTTTATAATATTTCTCTTGAATAATATTCCAGACAAACTTACTGCCTTGCGCATAAATATGATACAAGATTCCGTTTTGCAAAACCATAAAATGATCTTCATCTATAGAAACGACATCGGTAACATTTTTGAAATTTGTATTAAACAATTCATTTTCTTCCAATTTACCCGATATAGAATTGTAGGTATACCAAGTATTATTAATTAGAAAAAGTATTTCTTTTCGAAACTCAAAAATCTTTATTCCAAAATCATTTTGAATTTTACTTTGCTGCGTAACATTTTCAACTTTTAGCGTATTGTAATTATCATCTAGCAAAACACGATACAAACCACGGTAATTATCGGCAGCCCAAATTTCATTTTTCTTATTTTGAGCTACATATTTTATAGGCTTTGCAAGTTCTTTTATGATTTTATAATGCGACATATTTGAAGGATCATCATAAACCAAAATGCCACTATAAGTCGATTGAAAATAAGTGTCATTAATGCTGCTTTTAGACATATTCCAACCTCCGCTGACACCATTTATTTTAGTCAAAGTATTATTTTCATATGAAAAAGTGCCATCATTATGACCAATAATATATTTTCCGTCAATTAGAGAAATATTCCAGCCCTGCCCTTGCGTATTTGGCATCATATTAAATTTTCCGGCGCTGTATTCAAAAATACCGTGATTTGAAGCGATCAAATAACCTTTATTAATTGAAGCAACCGCATATACCGATCCTAAAAGTCCAGAATTATCGTAAAAGAAAGAAATAGGAGAATTAACCTCAACATGTGCGATTCCATTATCCAAACCAACCCATAAATCATTTTCTTTATCCAATCCTAAACTTAGAACCGAATTATTCATGAGAACATTATCGCGTTCAATATTTTTGAATGAATTGGTTTTTAAATCTAAAATGAAAATACCGCGATTTCCAGTTCCAAAAATTAATTTTTCGTTTTTGACAAATTTCGCCACATTAATTGTAGCCGATTTTAAAATTTCATTTATTGGATTATCCCAACTTCTCAATCCATTTTTTTCTACAATAAAAACACCTTTTTTCTGAGTGAAGATATAAGTCTGGTTTTTATATTTTTCTATCGCGTGAACAACGGTATTTTTCAAAACATTCCATCCTTTAGGATTCGCAATATGTTTGCCATTCATTTTATAAATTCCATCCCTAACAGAAGCAACATATAAATCTTTATCTACGCCAAAACAATACGAAATAAGAAATGGAAATTTAATTTTCTTAATCGTTTTTCCGTTATAAATAAAAACATCATTAAAAGATTGAAAATAAAGCGAACCGTTAAATCTGAATATTTTCCAGATTTCTTCGTTGTCCTTCTCGTCAAATAATCTAAGGTTTTTGGTAATAGAAACGTACTTCATCGTTCCGTCTTTTCTATACCAATAGCCAAATTCTTTGTAGGAACCAGAATAGATTTTATCGCCTTCAATCAGAATAGATCTAATGATGGTTTTGTTTGGTAGTGTATATTTTTCCCATTTTACGCCATCGTAACGAAGCAAATAATGATTATTGGCAAAATACATCGCATTATCATTTCCTTGCGCTACATTCCAGATCTGATTATCACCCTGATAATCTGATTTGCTGTAATTTTCGACAAATGGAAGTAATTCTTGTGCTTGAAGCTGTAAAGCGATAAAAAAGAAGAAAACTGATTTAAAAAGTATCGATTTCAAGATATTCGTTTTTAAATCCAAAGATACTCACAAATATTTAATTTACTAAAAAGAGAAGAGCTCCTATTTAAGGAACTCTTCTCTTTTTAGATATTTTTCTTACTAAGTTTCTTTTTCTAATTCATTTAATACTTTTTGGGGTGCATAATGTATCTTAAATCCTTGTTTTAAGGATAATTTGATACGTTTAATATACTCCATCCATACACTTTCAGAATTTGAAAATTCAATATTCTCATTTTCGCTTATTAAATCTGTACCATTCCTAATTTCAAAAATATCGTACTCCGAATAATTTTTAGGATTCATTAAACAGCAAACCGTTTGAAGCTGTACATTATTTAAAAATGTATTCAAATCGCATATTTTATTAGTCAATTTGTAATTTAACCAATCACTATCAACAATATCAGAAACATGAAAAACATGAACTGTCTTTTTTGACATATTTAAAAGTACAATTTCTGTTGAGTCATAAAAACTGCCTATCTGAATAAAATTATCTGGAATTTCAGATCTAAATTCACTTTCGAAGACTTCAATTTCACTTAAAGACTCTAGAAATTTAAACGGTTTTTCGAATTCCTCATCATCGTGTTCATTTATTAGTTTTGCAGGAACTGCTAGTAAATTATTTCCAAAAATTTTATAATCAAAAACTAATTGTAATTCTTCTGGAAATTTTATTAAATAACTTTTATCTAACTCGTTTTTTTTCGAATAACCTTCAAGATTTTTTTCTAATTCAGCTATTTTCCTTCCGAATTCCATCATTATTAATTTTCTAATAACTGATAAACCTGATTGGCAATTTCATATTCTTCATCCGTTGGAATAACCAAAACTTTTACGATAGAAGTTGCTTTATTGATTTCTCTCAATTCTTTTGAACGAATTTGATTTTTTTCTGCATCAATTTCGATTCCAAAATAATCCATATTAGTGCAAATTAAATTACGCATAAACGAAGAATTCTCTCCAATTCCGGCAGTAAAAACAATCGCATTCAATCCGTTTAAGGCTGCGGCGTAAGCACCAATTGTTTTTCTAATTCTATAAGCATTCATTTGCAAGGCCAGTTGGCAATCTTTGTTGCCTTTTTCTGCCTCTGATTCAATATCTCGCAAATCACTGTAACCCGTAAGCCCAAGCATACCACTTTGTTTTAGTAAAACTGCGTTTACTTCATCTGGAGTATATCCTAAGTTTTTAATCATATAAAAAACAACAGACTGGTCAATATCTCCAGCACGCGTTCCCATAATTAAACCATTTGAAGGCGAAAATCCCATTGAAGTATCAATACATTTTCCGTCTTTAATTGCGGCCATACTGCAGCCGTTTCCTAAGTGAATTGTAATTATTTTTGAATTGTCTTTTAAATAATCAATTGCTTTTTCAGAAACATATTTATGGCTCGTTCCGTGAAAACCGTAAACACGAACTTTGTTCTCAGTTAAAAGATAATTTGGAATAGCATATTTATAAGCTACTTCAGGCATTGTCTGATGAAAAGCAGTATCAAAAACAGCAATTTGTTCTGCTGAACTGAAAATTTCTTCTGCCACATTAATTCCTTCTAAATTTGCTGGATTATGCAAAGGAGCTAATTCAAAAAGCTGTTTGATTTTTTCTTTTACTTTATCATCAATTTTTACTGTAGCGCTAAAATCGCTTCCGCCATGTACCACGCGATGTCCAACAGCCGTAATCTCCGAAGTTGATTTAATTACTCCTTTTTCAGCATCTAAAAGCATATTCGCTACTTTCTGCAAGCCTACTTTATGATTCGGGATAGGAAGTGTTTCTTCGCGAGAAGCTGTTGCCGTTTTAAAAGTAATATTTGAAGTTTCTAAACCAATTCTATCAATCATTCCAGAACAAATTACTTCGTTTTCTGGCATTACCATTAATTGATATTTTATTGAAGAACTTCCTGAGTTTATAATTAGTATTTTCATTTTATTTATAAGGTGCTAAGATGCTAAGTTTCTAAGGTGCTGAGTTTTTTTCTACTCACAATCACCATTTTTTAATTCTAAATTTTTAATTGAATTTACATTCCCTGTGCTTGAATCGCTGTAATTACGACTGTATTAATAATATCATCAACTGTACAGCCGCGGCTTAAGTCGTTGACAGGTTTGTTTAAACCTTGCAACATTGGTCCGATTGCCAAAGCTCCAGTTTCTCTTTGAACGGCTTTGTACGTGTTATTTCCGGTATTCAAATCAGGGAAAATCAATACGCTTGCTTGCCCTGCCACTTCAGAATCTGGCATTTTGCTTTTTCCTACGCTTAAGTCAACCGCCGCATCGTACTGAATTGGTCCTTCGATTTTTAAATCTGGCCTTTTCTCTTTTACAATTGCCGTAGCTGCTCTTACTTTATCAACCTCATCTCCTTTTCCTGATGATCCAGAAGAATAAGAAAGCATCGCAATTTTTGGCTCGATACCGAAAGCTAAACTTGATTCTGCAGAAGAAATTGCAATTTCTGCCAATTGTTCAGCCGTTGGATTTGGATTAATGGCACAATCTCCAAAAACAGAAACTCTGTCCTCTAAACACATGAAAAATACAGAAGATACTACCGACGAATTTGGTTTTGTTTTAATGAATTGCAATGCTGGCAAAATTGTATGCTGAGTGGTATGCGCTGCGCCAGAAACCATTCCGTCTGCGTGGCCTTTGTAGACCATCATAGTTCCGAAATACGAAACATCTTCCATTAAATCTCTTGCCATTGTGATACTTACGTTTTTCGCTTTTCTAAGCTCATAATACGTATTCGCATAATCCTCATACATTTCAGATTCAATCGGATTGATGATGTTTACTTTAGAAAAATCAAAAGTAAGTCCAAGTTCGGCAGCTTTACTTTCAATTTGTTTTTTATCTCCAATAATAGAAATATCAACCACATCCATATCTAGCAATCTTGATGCTGCGGCAATAATTCTGTCATCATTTCCTTCTGGCAGCACAATATGTTTTCTGTGCTGTTTCGCTCTTTTAACCATGTTGTATTGAAACATTTTTGGCGTCATACCTTCAGCTACAAAAGTGATTACTCTTTGCGATAGTGCTTCGATTTCAACATATTTTTCAAAAGTATTAATCGATGTTTCTATTTTATGTGTATTGTTCGCGTAAATCTCCGATTTTATCGAACCAATTTTATTCGTAATATGATACGTTCCGCCATCAACAGCAATAATTGGCACAATTGGAGAAAGTCCTTCAATAAGCTTCAAAATACTTTCTTCCGGAACAATATTTCCGGTCAGGATAATTCCTGAAATAGTTGGGTAATTAGCGGATTCATTAGCTTGTAAAGCTCCTAAAATAATATCCGAACGGTCTCCTGGAGTAATTACTAAAGCATTGTCATGCAAATGAACTAGATAATTATGCAATTGCATCGCTCCAACGCTGTAATGTCCAATTTCGTTATTCAGATAATTTTCACCGAAAAGAACTTTAGCATTCAATTCGTGTACAATTTCTTGCATCGTCGGATTATTCAAACTTGAAATAAGCGGAATTGTATTTATCAAAACATTTGATGGCAAACTCTTTTGCAAACTAGTGGTAACTAATTCAATATTTTCTGGCTGAACTTTATTAGCAAAAACTGACAAAACTTCAACTTCTTTAATTTTGAAAGAATCGTAAACCAAATATAAACTGTCTAAAAGCTCTTCTAAGGTTTTACCAACTCCAGAACCAACAATTATAGTTGGAATACCAAGGTTTTTAGCGATTAAAACGTTCAAATCCAATTCGATTGAAGTTCCTTCTCCGGTAAAGCTTGTTCCTTCAACCAAAACGAAATCGAAACGTTCTTCGAGCTTTTTATATTTTTCAATAATTAAGTCGAGAACCTCTCCTATTTTTCCTTTATTCTTTTTCTTGATCAATTGGCTTTTTGTAATGGCATAAGCATCTTTAAATTGAATATCAAGGTTGAAATACGACAAAACAGTCTCGATATGATTGTCTACTTCGCCATCAACAAAATCTTCAATTATAGGTCTAAAATACCCTACTTTGGCTGTTTTACCAATCAAGATACTCATCAAACCGAGCGTGATAATTGATTTACCACTGTTATGGTCGCTAGTGGCTATATATATTGCTTTACTCATAATTATTTATATTTATTCTAAATAACAAATTTATATAAAATCACATTCTTTTAAAACAAAACAAACGTTAAAACCAACGTCGTTTTTTAAAATAAATGATTAGGGCTATTACCAATAAAAACATTACTCCCATGACTACAAAATAGCCGTTTTCCATTTTGAGTTCTGGCATGTTTTCAAAGTTCATTCCGTACACTCCTACAATAAAAGTAAGCGGAATAAATATCGCTGAAATGATGGTCAGCGTTTTCATAATTTCATTCATTTTTCGGCTTTGCTCCGAAAAATAAAAGTTGGAAGCGCTTTCTAGTGCGCTCATATCAGATTCTATCTGTTCTAAAAGCTCTAAACTCTTTTGATGCAATCTGATAAAGTAGTTGAATGTTTCTTTCTGAATTAATCCATTGTCATCGTCGTCATCTTTTTTCGTTTTCAGATAATAAAGAGAATCTCGAAGCGGAACAATGGAACGTTTTAGAAAATTTAAATTATCACGATGATTTTCTATTTTCTCTAAAATAACTGGTTTAGCATCTTTTTTAGTCAAATTGATTAAGTCTTCGATTTTATCTTCTTCATTTTCCAGCGTGATATAGAAATTTTCAATTACAGCGTCTAAAAGCAGATACAAGAGATAATCTACCTTTTTGGTTCTAACAATTCCTGCATGCGTACGCAAACGCTCACGAATGTGCGTAAAGAAGTCGCTTCGTTTTTCTTGAAAAGAAATTAAGATTCCATCTTTCAAAATAAAACTTAATTGTTCGACGCTAATATTATCTGAATATTCAGAAGGAAGAAGTGATTTTATATTAAAGAACAAAACATCTTGCTGTTCTTCTAGTTTGGTTCTTTTTGTGGTGTTTAAAATATCGGCAAGAAGAAAATCATCTAATTTAAAATGTGAGCCGATGGTTTTAATAAGATTGATATCATTAAGCCCATGAATATTGAGCCAATTGTTTTTAGTATAATCAAAACAAGAATTTAAAGCTAAGACTGTAAACTTATCGTATTCGACAACATCGGCATCATTATATACAAAAAGCTGCATTTCTGTTTCGTGATCTTTATGCGTGCCAGTGTACTCTAAAGTAATGTGTTGGAGTTTGCGTCCTTTCTTGTATTTAATCTTTCTCATTCATGAAAATTTACAATAGTAATATTACGAAAAAGAATCCGAACAGGAAATGACAATTATCAGTTTGTGGAAATCGTATAAGAAGACACAATGCAATGCATTTTTTAAATTATAGGCATAAAAAAAACCGAGCCATTTCTGACTCGGTTTTTATATTCAATAAAGAGTAAATTATTTTACTTCTTCAAAAATAACATTCCAAGTATATCAGTACTTCACAACGTCGTGGTACAAATATGGTACAAACCTGTTATTTTATTTTACAAAACAACATATTTCCATTCTGAAAGTTAATCATTTTAAACTTCATTATAGCAGGAATAGTTTCTTAATAAAACTAAGTTTTTTAATAAGAAAGTAATTCTCCCTGATCATTAAAAAGGAAACTGGAACTCCCATTTTTTTTATCTCTTCTTAAATCTTACCGTTATATTCATTATGCTCTATCAGCGCCGAAAATATTGATGAAATAGAAAGAATGCATCATTCCAAGCAAGGCCATAATAATATTTTTAATAGGTTAAATTGATCCTCGTAGGTTTCAATACTGCTCTCCCCACGGAAAGGCCGAAAAGGCGGAAAACTTAAAGTTTTCAATCTTTTCAAAAAGCCACAAAAAATGTCTGAAGACCTGCAAATTCAACGATTTGCAGGTTTTTTTCGTTTAAAGCCTATTTTCAATATTTATAAATCCTCACAAAATTATAGGTGCAGAATCGGTGCACTTTCCGGCGTGGAGTTGACACCTTATTTGCGACTAAAAGCTTAGGCAGTGTTTATCTGAAGCAGTAAAAAATGAGGATATATTGCCTAAAATTTCTGATAGGAAGCTAATTTTATTCCTGCAAATTTTAACAGCATGAAAAATACGAGGAGAACCTTTACTTTAAGCTTTAAGATTCTGGCCGCTTCCATGAGCATCCACTGCGGAAGAGTCTGTGACGTGGCAAGAGAACTCAACATCAGTACAAGTACCCTTCAGCACTGGAAGAAGCTTTACCAAGAAGGCAGATTTACCATAAAGAAAACTTCAGCTGAAATATCCCATAAAAATGAGCTGCAGAAGCTTCGGAAACAGATAAAAGAATTAGAAATTGAAAGGGATATCCTAAAAAAGGCTCAAAATATCTTCTCCAAGAGCGGCGGGTGAAATATGAATTCATCAGAGAAAATGCTGAAATATTTCCTGTCGAGAAGATGTGCCGGATTTTTCAGATCCACAAAAGCAGTTTCTTCCGATGGAGGAAAAGAACACCCACTGCAAAGTCTGTACGGAAAGCCCATATAATAAAAGAAATTATAAGAATTTACCACTGGAGCCAATGCCGATACGGAAGCCCTAGAATTGCTAAAGAATTAGATTCCATCGGGATAAAAGTTTCCAGAAAATTTGTCGGGCAGATTATGAAGGAAAACCATCTGAGAAGCATTGCAAAATCTAAATATAAAAAGACTACAAGCCCACACCGTAATAACAGATCAGCAGAAAACAGATTAGAACAGATTTTTAAGGCAGCCAGAAGAAACGAAATCTGGGTTTCTGATATAACCTACATCGAAACAGATGAAGGCTGGATCTATCTCACTGTGGTGATAGACCTTTTTGACCGTAAAGTGATCGGCTGGTCAATCAGCGAAACAATGAGAGCAAAAGATACCAGCATCACCTCTTTAACGAAAGCTCTTTTAAATCGTCCATTGCAGAACAATCAGGAACTACTCTTTCACTCAGACCAAGGAAAGCAATATGCCTGCCGTGAATTTATTGCTTTATTAGCCACAAATAAAATAACCCAAAGCATGAGCCGAAAGGGAAACTGCTATGATAACGCGGTAGCAGAAAGCTTCTTCAAGACATTAAAGGTAGAACTGGTATACCAAAATAAATATAAGACTAAAGAGAAAGCAGAAAAATCAATAACCGATTATATCGAGAATTTTTACAACACCTGCAGAAGACATTCTGCACTCGGAAACTTAACCATCGAAGAGTTTCAGAATCAGCAGGCAATTAAATAATCGCTTTTCTTATGATGCTAGAGTTAAACTGGCTGCACAATCGATGCATTTAGATTTAACTAGAACCGATAATACTGTATTAAAACAATTTGAAGGCTCAAGTTCGAAACATTACTAGAAGATAATACTCGAAACCCGGCGTACAATTATATGGAATCTAATCAGCAATTTTTTGTACAATTGTAGTTCCTCTTAAGTGGAAATTAACATCTAAAAAATCAAAAGACTTCATTACTAATTAGGTCTTTTGGAGTTTTATTCCAACCAAAATATTAGCGAATCAATTTGTTAATCATCCCATTAAAAATAAAACCGTGAAAAGGCAAAACCGAATACCAATATAATTTTCCCCATATTCCCTGAGGTCTAAAAGTGGCAGCTTGATACAAGGTATTGTGAATGATTTTAAACTCGAGCCAGGCTTCACCGGGTAATTTCATTTCGGCATATAAAATCAGTTTTCCTTGTTTTTTATCGGCGTAAACAACTCTCCAAAAATCTAAAACATCACCCGGAAAAATCGTTTTTTTATGCGTTCTTCCTCTTCTTACTCCTACTCCTCCAAAAATTTTATCCATAAAGCCGCGCATACTCCAAAGCCAGTCTGCATAATACCAGCCTGTTTCTCCGCCAATCGACCAGATTTTTTCAATTGTAAATTCCCGGTCTAAAATTTCTCTTTTTCTTCGGTCTATAAAACAGTCTTTTTTTGGAACTTTAAGATAATGTGCCAGATTTCCTTTAAATCTTCCGCTTATTAAAGAATCCTTCCAGCTCGAAACAATATCATCTTCATTTATTTTGATCAAAGCCCTGTCGAGCGCCTGTTTGTAGCTTATGGGTTTTACATTTAAAAGATTATTAATTCTGTTATCCTTGCAAACGACTTTTACTTTCATGCTGCTAACTAGTGCCGATGCCAGTTTAAAAGAAGTTGATGTAACAAAATAAAGCCAGTATGAGGATAATTTTGGTGTCATTACCGGAATTGTAAAAATATATCTTTTCAGTTTTTTTGCTTCTGCAAACTGAAGCAGCATTTCTTTGTAACTCAGTACATCTGGTCCGCCAATATCAAAACTGTGGTTATAGGTTACCGGATTCAGTAATGATTTGGTCAAAAATTCTAAAACATCTGTAATGGCAATCGGCTGGCATTTCGTATTGAGCCATTTAGGTGTAATCATTACAGGCAGTTTGTCAACCAAATCCCGAATTATTTCAAAAGAAGCACTTCCCGATCCTACGATTATTCCGGCTCTTAAAGTCGTAGAGGGAATTGTTCCTGCCATCAGAATATCTTCTACGGCTTTTCTGGAAGATAAATGTTTAGATAATGATTTGTCATTAACAATTCCGCTTAAATAGATGATTTGTTTTGCCGTTGTTTCATTCATTTTTTCGACAAAATAATTCGCAGAAATACTTTCGAGTTCATTGTAATTGGCTGCTGCGCCAGACATCGAATGGATTAAATAATAAGCCGCATCAATATCTAAAGGAATATTGGCGAGCGACTCCGGATTTAGAAAATCGACCTCGATAACCTGTACATTCTGTGCGATTGTTTCAGGAAAATAAAACCTGTTTTTATCTCTTACGCAACAAATAACATCATGCCCCTGATCGATGAGCAGCGGCAAAAGTCTTTTGCCGATATAACCTGTTGCACCTGTTAAAAGAATTTTCATGATTTTTTCTTTATAATTTAAAGCTTACCAATCCGTAATCCATTTCGAAAACCTGACCGGAAATGGATCCTGCATTTTCAGAAATCAGATAATTTGCCATGTGCGCGACTTCATCCGGCATTAGATAATTTTTCATAGGATGTTTTTCTGTCATGTTTTCCTTCATTCGATCATTTCGCAAAATCGATGCAGATAAAGAAGTTTCGGTAATCGTGGGCGCAATCGCGTTGATGCGCACAACACTTGCAAGTTCTGCACCAAGCGATTTCACAAGTCCTTCTACACCAGCTTTGGAAGTTGCTATACTGGCATGAAATGGCATTCCTAATTTTGCAGCAACGGTACTGAATAAAACAATAGAGGGCTTTTTTGCTTTTTTTAAAGCCGGCAAATACTTCTGAATAACCTTTACGGCTCCAATTACATTAATTTCAAAATCATTTCTAAAATCATCAATACTTAAATTTAAAATAGGTTTAAGATTAATCGATCCCGGACAATAAATTAAAGAATCTATAACATCAATATCCGGCAATTCATCCTGCAGCACATTCAAAGAAAAATGAACTAAATTAGGATGAGAAATTCCAGGACTGCTTCTGCTGATATTATATACATGATTATTTTTGAGCTGCTGCTGTATAATAGCGTTTCCTATTCCTTTGCTTCCTCCTATAATTAAAATTTTATTCATCTTTTAAATTTCATAATGATTATTTCGCTTAAAAAATTTGAGGTACTTTCTCTGTTAAAGATACAAAATTGTTTAACTATTTTTAAAAATAATTAAACAAAAAAATATTACTTTAATTATCTTAGCATTAAAATGAAGAGTTTATGAAAAAGGAAAAACCTAATTTCTCTGATATAGCACTAGATCGGATTATTGAAATGGCATGGGAAGACAGAACAACATTTGACGCCATAAAGTTTCAGTTTAATTTATCTGAAGCTGATGTAAAAGTTTTAATGAAAAATGAATTAAAGTTTAGTAGTTATAAATTATGGCGTAAACGTGTCGAAAACTGTAAAACAAAACATTCTGCAATGCGCACTTAGGGCATTAAACGTTTTAAGTGCAGTCTTCAGCGTTCCATTACCAATAATAAAATATCTAAAAAATAATCCATTAAGTATTGGAATTGTGAAAGTCTTTTGGATATTCGTATAAGCACATACTCAAAAATATAAATTAGATTCGCTTAATAAATAAACTGCCATGTACTATGATTTAAAGCTTTTAAAAGATATAGTGGACAATACTTCCCTTACCTATTGCAGTATATACAGGTCCAAGCCTGAAAATTGAACTTGCCAACCCTGCAATGATCCTAACCTGGGGTAAAGGACAAAGTGTAATAGGAAAAAATTATCTCGATATTCTTCCGGAAATTCAAAACCAGCAGATCTTTGATCAGGCACTTACGGTCCTTAAAACCGGAACTGCTTTTCACGCCAAGGACAAAAAAGTTGATCTGGTGATAAATGGCGAGATGAAATCACATTTTTTTAATTATAGTTTTCTACCCCTTGCAGATACAAGGGGCAATATTTACGGGGTCATGAATACCGGAGCAGATGTAACTGATCTGCATCAGGCCAAACAAGAGTTACAAAAATCAGATGAAAGGCTTAGGATGGCTATCGAATCGTCCGGTATGGGCACATACGAAATTGACCTTTCCACAAAAAAAATAGCAACCCGCGGAAATTTTAATTCCATCTGGCCAGTTGAAGATGAAATCGTCAATGAACAGCTTATTGCAAAACTTCATCCCGAAGATCAGGCTCTGCGAGAAAAAGCACATGAAGCTGCGCAAGTTACAGGTAAAATTTCCTATGAGGCCAGAATTGTAAACGATGACAGTTCTATTCGCTGGGTGAAAATTGATGGTAAAATCATCAAAGACGAAAATGAAAATCCTACCACTATTATCGGAATTATACAGGATATCCACGAGCAGAAACAATTTGAAGAAGAGTTAAAAAAACAGGTTGCGGAAAGTACAATGGAATTGCAAAGATCCAATGATGATCTGCTGCATTTTGCCAATGTTGTCAGTCATGATCTGAAGGAACCCGTCAGAAAAATAAAAACTTTCAACAGCCTTCTAAGAAATGAATCCAAAACCATCTTTAATGAAAATTCCATCATATACTTGAATAAAGTAGATCAGTCAGTGCAAATAATGCAGACCATTATAGAAGGTATTCTTGCTTATTCGACCTTGGATAAAAAAACACAGCCTGTTAAAAAAATAAATCTTGACGAGGTTATTCAAAATATAAAAACAGATCTGGAACTCATAATTAATGAAAAAGGGGCCATTCTGGTCATAAGTGAACTTGCCGATATTGAGGGGGCACCAATACTTATCCATCAGCTTTTTTATAACCTGATTCATAACGCCCTTAAATTTTCAAAAGCAGACCAGCCTCCACGCGTAGTAATAACTGCTGATGTTATAAATAATGAGGATGGGATTGAATTACTTGAAATAAAAATCAAGGATAATGGTATTGGTCTGGATCCTGTTTTTGCCGAGAAGATATTTAATGCATTTGAAAGACTGCATTCTAAAGACGAGTTTGAAGGAAACGGCCTTGGACTTGCCCTTTGCAGAAAAATAGCAAAAAGACATAATGGTGCAATCCGTGCAACTGGAGAAAAAAACAATGGTGCTGAATTTACAGTAACACTTCCTATTAGGCAGGCAGATTCTTATCTATAGGAAAGGGCTCAAAGGTCCGAAAATCCTGTAATGGACATATTAAGGCTAAAAAAATAATGTCATCGGTCTAATTTACACCTCGGTAATTTCAAAAAAATAAGATTAAATATTATATTATTCTAAATTTCCTGTCTTTGTTTTCAGACGAGCTCCAGTCCATTTTTAAAATTTCTTCAAGGAATGATTTGAGTATATCGAATCGGTTTGGTTTTACAGCATAAAACGAGGCCCCAAGTTCCTTGGCCTTTTCTATATTGGCAGGATCGCTGCTGGTTGAGAGTATTATAACGGGCACTTCTTTTAGATCTCCTTCATGTTTCCGTATCTCTTCCAGACAGTCTAAACCATTCTTTTTAGGCATATTTATATCAAGTAAAATAACTTCCGGAAGCGGATCGGATACCGTTTGAAGTATATCCATCATCTGCATTCCGTCCTCAGCCACTTTTACAAGTACAAAGGGGTCAACCTCAAGGATTGCTTCGGTTAAAATTGCTCTGTCATCCTCGTCATCATCAGCTATGTAGATATATCTCTTCGACATTTCGTTTTGCATCGCCATAAAATTATATTTTACTTAAAATATAAGACAATTTACAAATTTGCAATGTTTATATATAAAATATAAGCTTGTAAATCGACAAACGATCGAATAAAATCAGTGTAACAGTTATATATGTAAAAATAAAAAATATTTTAGGAAAAACCATGCAAAATATTACCTTTTACTCTTTTTAAACACCCGTTTATCAACATATCCTCTCCTTCCTTACCACCTAATCTGCCCCAAAGCCATACTTTTGGAGTTGTACTGATTATCACTTTGGTTACTCCCTGAGGTATTTTTCCTTTCCATCCCGGAGGTACAATGGCAAATTTCCCCGGTTTAGTTACCGTTGTTATTCTCCCTATATAACTTATAAGATTTTGATACATATCAAAAACATCAACAACATAATAACGGTCTTTGGTATCGGGCGTTATTAAAACCATTGGCTCTTTTAAATCTACCACAGTGCTCAAATAAAAAGTATCATTGTTTGCGGTTGCCAAATCTGCAGCTCCAGCTGTTGGAAGAGTTCGTGCCCAGCCAATCTGGTTTAAAGGCGCTCTGTAGCTGGTTGTAGGTTTTGGATTTGGAACCTTCACATATTCACGCATTGTTACTTCCATCCTTACTGGTGCATATCCCCATTGGTAAGCCAATATCCCAATTGTTTTGGCAGCGTAATAATCTCCGAGTTTAGGGTACATCAGTAACGGCAACTTCAATTACAGGATATTTCTTTGAGCTTATTTTCTTAAATAAACTGTTTATTTCTCCATTTCTCTGTTTTAGATTCTCTATCTCCTTTGGATCGCTAAGTTCCTTGCATCCAAATATTCCTATGCCAACTGCAGAAACCGGCAATAGGAGAATTGGCTTAATGAATGAAATAGTTATAACTAATTACCCTGTCCTGAAGTATTTTATCCCCTAGTTCAAAGCCATTAAATTTGGGCATATTAATATCGGAAATAATCATAAAGGATTTTTTTTTGCATCTAAGAGGTAGCCCTGCACCATGCAAGAATCTTAAAAAAAGACAATCAGGTTGGGATAATCAAGACTCTCGAAAATATCCCGAAGGAAATCCCTGTCGTCCTGATCGTCTTCTATCATCATGGGGTGCAATAATTTTACAAAATTTCTGTAGGACATGTCCCAGTGCTGACTGTCTTTTCTGATCAGGTAAATCCCCCCTTCTCCGCTTCTTCATTATTTGTGAAAATTGCACAGAGGAAAGATACCGTCCCCTATGTGTATACAGGATATTGCATATAAGAAAACAGCGGAAGCCTTAGTGCTGGCAAAACTGCATATAAACTAATGCCCCGGCGGCGGCTGTCATAATTATTAATGCCGCAAAACCGATACTGTTTGCAATCCATCCATTGACATTGCGTTTCATTATTTTTTTATTATTTGCTATGTGCAGGATCATGGCAATCAGCACAGGGGCAGTCAGACCGTAGAGAACAGCGGTATAAATCAATGACTCAATGGGAGTAATTCCAATATAGTTCAAAGATAAACCAAGAAGCAGTGAAACGGCTATTATAACGTAAAATGCTTTGGCTTCATGAAACTTTTTTCCAAGTCCCTGCTCCCAGCCGAATGTTTCGGTAATGATATAGGAAATCGAACCGCTCAGTACAGGAATTGCAATAAACCCAGTACCGATAACCCCTGCGGCAAAGAGAAGATAAGCCAGATTTCCTGCCAATGGTTTTAGCGCCAAGGCGGCCTGCTCCACGGTCTCAATCTGATTGATGCCGCCTTTAAACAAAACAGTGCCCGCCGTTAGAATAATAAAGTACATCACAAAACCTGAAACTGCCATTCCAAAATCGATATCCTTATTCATCTGACGGATTATTTTTTTGTTTACAATCAGGTGCCTTGCCGTGCGTTCTTCCACTTCCACCGATGCCTGCCAGAAGAAAAGATAAGGTGAAATAGTGGTGCCGAGTATCCCTACTATAATGGACAGAAACTTCCTATCGGGCTTAATGTCGGGAATAAACGTAGCTTTGAGGATTGCAGCAAAATCCTGCCTGTATAAAAACGGGACAATAAAATATACCAGCATCACAATGCAGAGGTACTTTAAGACCGAGGCAATTCTCTGATAAGGCAGATAGATTATCAGCCCTAAAAGAATTATTGTAAAGAGGACGCTGAAATAACCCGCATCAACAGCAGGAAACAATAAATTTCCCACAGCACCCATCGCTGCAATGTCTGCCCCTATGTTCATTATAATGGCAGGAAAGCTGAAAACCAGCATCAGGTACAATACAGCTCTGGGATAATGTTTTTTAAGGGTTCCCGTAAGGCCGTGCGTGGTAACCAGGCCTATTCTGGCGCACATCTGCTGGATTGCAGCCATCAGGGGAAATGCAATAAGGGCCGTCCATAATGTGGATAGCCCGTATGCAGCGCCTGCCTGTGTATAGGTAGCTATGCCTGAGGGGTCATCATCGCTCGCCCCGGTAACAAGTCCCGGCCCGAGTTTTTTCCAGCCCTCAACAAAAGCGGACCCTAATTTTTTATTTTTTTTCATTTTTTTAGTCGTCTTAAAATGGCCGGCAGAATTACAACTACCAAAAGTAAAAAGGCGGCCGCAATATTTATTTTTATGATTGCTTGAGAATAATCATCCTGATGTAAAAAAAAATATAGGTTTATCATTAAACAAAAAAGGCTGATCAATACGCCCGCTGTTTTTATTGTTCTATTTTTCATTGTTAAAATTTTAATATCGCTTTCTGGATTTATTTTTCACTTGGGGAAACTTAAATTAAACAGACCGGCTGGTCTGCCATTATAACTCTAAAAATGCCTATAATTTTGATATGCCGTTTTCTCCTGTTCCAAATCAGCGGATTTATTTGATAAAAAAAGGACTGATCCCCAATATTTTACATCCACTCAAAAACTATTTTAAGTAAAATTCAAACAATACAGTTTTAGAACCTATGACCCTTGTCACTATTTTTATTGATCGGGATCACGGCTTTACGCGCGGAAGAACTTATTGGTTGCTGATTTTTGGTGATTTCCAATCCAGGGTTTCACATTTTTGCTGACAGCCAAATAAAAACCCGAACTCAGCCATGAGACTTAGAAAGGCTGTATAAGTTTTATTCAGCTTTTGCCGTTATAACCAATTTATGCTTATTTATAAATTTTTAATTAATGATGACCATCATCAATAAAAGTAACAGACATCATTTGCGCTTTATAGAAAAATAAAGTACTTCGCATGATAAATCTTTAAAGAGACAGCGAAAATAAAAAAACAATTATGGCCATACTGCTGCTTGGCACCGGCATATGCAGCACGCTGCAGGCCCAGAAAGCTGAGGTGATGACAAGCACAAAAGAAGGCTGGCATAAAATTGGAAAAACCACGGTGAGTTTAAAAAAGGAAACCGATCAGGTTTTGGTAATGGCCGCAATAAATTTGCACAGTTAAATTTTAAGGTCAAGGAAACCCTTATTGAACTGGTAAGCGCAGAGCTGCACTACAGTAAAGGAGCCCCACATAAAATTACAGTCAACAATACTCTAGCGGCAAATGGAGAAAGCCAGCTTATCAAATTTGATTCAGCTGAACGCAGACTGAGTAAAATGACCTTTATCTGCAAGACACTGCCCAACGGCAAGCATGAAAGAGCGCATATGGAAATCTGGGGATACAAAAAGAAAAAATAGAAACCTGCAGCTCCATGGGTTAATTTTGATCCGGCCCTTTTATTCCCGGCTGCAGAAAAATACTAGAAGTGATTTATGATATCAGATAAAACAGCTGATTTTTATTACATCATGCAGTAAGTCGTTACAATCATAGCAAAATGTGCAGGCGGTAATCCTTTATTGCAAAGAGCTGCAGTAACTCTGATAAGTCAAATTACTAAAATAGGAGAACTAAAGCAATACAGCAGGAGATGAATGCTGATTTCCAGCAGGCAGCTGCTGGCAAAAGTATATTATTAACATTTTTTTTCTTAAAATTATGACGTCCAGAATAATCACCATCACCTTCAGTCCCTGTATTGACAAAAGTGCTGAGGTTGAAAACTTAGTGCCTGAAAAGAAACTCCAATGCAGCAATCTAAAATCAGAACCTGGCGGGGGCGGCATTAATATTGCCCGGGTGCTGAACAAATTCGGAATAGAGGCTCTGGCAGTTTTCCCATCCGGCGGCTGTAATGGAAAAATTTTCAACACCCTGCTGGAAAAGCAAAACGTGCCTTCGATGATCATCGAGGCCCGGCATGAAACCAGGGAAAATCTTGTAATAGACGAGCAATCTACAGGCCGGCAATTCCGGTTCAGCATGCCTGCTTCTGAACTCTCAGAAAAAGAATGCAGAGCGTGCCTTAAGGCCGTAGAAAATATAAAGGATATCGATTATATTATAGCCAGCGGCAGTCTGCCCGCAACTATTTCCGCCACTGTACTTATACGTCTGGCAGCACTATCCCAGAAAAAAGGTGCTAAATTCATTGTTGACACATCAGGCCCTGCGTTAAAAAATGTTTTAAAAAACGAACTCTTTATGATAAAGCCAAACCTTACAGAGCTGGCTTATTTATCAAACAGAAAAACAATACCGGCTTCACAGGCAGAAAAGGCCGCTAAAAAAATTTTAGCACTGGGCCGTTGTGAGATAATCGTTGTATCACTTGGGTCAAAAGGAGCTGTTCTGGTAACCAGAAACCAGTCTTTTAGAGTTATGCCCCCGAAGGTTTTAGTAAAAAGCTCCGTAGGGGCTGGAGACAGTATGGTTGCAGGGATGGTATATGCCCTTGCAAAAGGAAACAGCCTTGAGAAATCACTCTGCTTTGCAGTGGCCTGCGGAACGGCTGCCGCAATGAATAAAGGAACAGCACTATGCGGCAAAAAAGATGCAGAAACAATTTTTAAAATTATCAAAAACAACGTGTAATCTATATATTTTTAGCCTAAAGCAAAAATAACAATAAGAATTGCAGTGACAATGCTTCTTTACTATCTTAACTGTCTTAATGCATCTTCCAGTTTATATTTTTCTCTGACATAGTCTTCTTCCAATGAGTCAATGGTATACTGCAGGGATGGGTCATAATGTTTAATGCCAGCTGCAAATTCTTTAGTAAATTTCACTTTTTTCTTCAATAGGTCAAGCCGCAGCTGGGCTTCTTCTATGCAGGTATTGATATACTCGCGCTCATCCTGCGGATGAAATTCAACCTGCTCTCTGCGCTGATCAATAAGCAGCTGTGCGTCTTTAATTATACTGTCAGATTCTCTATTCAATGAGAACCACTTTCTAAGCAGATTATCATTGATGCCTGAGATTTCAGCTGAATCTATCTCTATTTCATTTTCGTTTGGATCTGTCCAATCTTTTTTTTGGCAGCAGTACATCAGCAATGCAATGACAGCCAGCATGCAGAATTTTGTTTTCATCTTTTTACTTGTTTAATTTTCCCAGTGAAGTATCAGCTCATAATCTTTAGTAATTAAAAAATTAATCTTATCTAAATATTTTGAATATTAAGCCTTAAAAAAACAGGAAACTGCCCTGATATTGTGTACTAACTCTTCTTTTATAATCCTTAAACTGGAACAAGGGAAATATCAGCACTTTTGACCCTTACAGTACTGTAAAATTGAAGAAAGAATATTGAAAAACAAATGATTGCTATCAGTCTCAAAAATGATGTAAATCATTGTTTTTATTAAAGTATTTTAAAACAACGGTATAGGATCTCTCCTGAAATTGGGTTTCGAAACTTTGCGTGGCCGCCTTTTATATTTTTTTCATCTCATCAATTATACGCTCCAAAACTTTATTTCATATCCAAGTGATTATGATCACGGTTTTAAATGATACCTGTCATTATTGTTTTTCTTATTTATAACGATCTTGCATTACAAGATTAAGTACTGATAAAGCATCCATGGAAAACAGGATAATGAAGGTTTTGGTAATAGTTGCCCACCCTGATGATGAAACATTATGGGCTGGAGGATTATTGGCTGAAAATCGAGACTGGGACTGCTTAATTATATCTCTCTGCAGAGCTTCTGACACGGACAGGGCTGCTAAATTTCATAATGCAGTTTATGCATTAGAAAGTAAAGGCACCATGGCGGATCTCGACGATGGGCCACAGCAGGAGCCCCAGCCGCAAGAATTAATCCAGCAGATCCTGCTTAAAGCAATAGCCTCCAATACACACTTTGACCTTATCATAACCCACAGCCCTCTGGGGGAATATACCAGACACCTGCGTCATGAGGAAATCGGTGCTGCGGTTATAGAGCTCTGGAATTGTGATAAAATATCCTGCAGCCAGCTGCTGCTGTTTGCCTATACTGATGGCGGCGGAACATATTATCCAAGAGCTATTGAGCAGGCAGATATGTATAATGTACTTTCTGAGAGCACCTGGAATAAAAAATACGAAATTATCAGCAGTATATATGGCTTTTCTTCGGACACCTGGGAAGCCAGAACCACGCCAAAGGCAGAAGCTTTTTGGAGACTCAAAGACAAGCAGGACGCTGGTCTATGGCTAAAAAAAACAAAGGCATAAGAGCAAGAGCTGAACATTAAAAGATAATTTACCTCATTAAATTAATCTAAGCTGCAACATTATTTTTAAGAATTATACTGCTCTCTGACAGGCACTGCCCGGACACTATTAGAAAATACAGCTGATACTTACAGCAGAAAAGCCTATAAAAACTATCAGAATGAATGTAAAAAAAATCACCTATGATAACAGTAATAAAACAGGGCATTATTCTTGAAAGAACGGAAAACTATTTTGAGAATCAAGGGGTTTCCAACCCGGCGGTATTTCAGCAGGGAGAAACTCTACATATGCTTTACCGCGCCATTCAGACAGGCAATTATTCCTCTATAGGCTACTGCCGCCTCCAGGGGCCTTTACAAGTTGTCAAAAGAAACTGCGTGCCTCTGCTAAAACCCGGCACCATAGAGGAATCGCACGGCATAGAAGACCCTCGTATTGTCAATATCGGCAGGTTGTATTATCTGACCTTCACTTCCTATAATGGAATTACTGCACTGGGAAGTCTTTCAACATCCAACGATCTTGTTCACTTCCATAGAAAAGGTATCATCGTTCCCAAAATTAGTTTCCATACCTTTAAGCTGCTTGCAGCATCCCGGGGCGGCCTGAATGCCAAATACGAGTACTATCATAACAGCAGGCCCGGGAGCACATCTTTTGAAAAAATGCCGATATGGGATAAGGATGTGGTATTTTTTCCAAGAAAAATTAATAACAGATTTTATTTCCTGCATCGCATAAGACCGGACATCCAAATCGTGTCGGTATCCTCCATCGGGGAACTCACCAGGAAATTCTGGAGGAACTATCTTTTGAATTTCGATAGAAATATCCTAATGCGTCCAAAGTTTGCCCATGAGATCAGCTATATTGGTGCTGGGGCCCCGCCTATTGAAACTAAAGAAGGGTGGCTTCTGATCTACCATGGGGTAAGCACCAGCGGTAAAGGCTATATTTATTGCGCCTGCGCTGCGCTGCTCGATCTTGGTGATCCTTTCAGGGAAATTGCACGCCTGCCTTATGCTCTTATTACCCCGGATCTGGATCACGAATTAAAAGGAACGGTCAACAATGTGGTCTTCCCAACGGGGACTTCCCTATTCGGAGACAAGTTATATATCTATTACGGGGCAGCTGACAGCTGTATTGCCTGTGCTTCTGTAAGCTTAAATGAGCTGCTTGAAGAACTCTTACGCCATAAGGGCAGCAGTATTGAGGAATCCCTGATTTTCACTAAACCAAAGGGAACAGACCAAAGCAGCCGTATCGAGTATACATCAATTTAAATTCTGTCTCAAAGGGGATGACTGAAGGGGCACCATCAAAAGCAGACCGGTTTACTTTTTACCTGATCGTCCCTCTTTTTTTACTGTTTTTACTGAAGTTTGTTCTTTGTCTGCCTGGTCCATAATGTCCTCCACAACCGGGAGGGTCTCAGGCAATGCAATTCCTGTATCCTCCATTGCATTGCGTACTTTTAATCCCACAGCAAAATGGATGCTGTTGGCATCCACGATACTATGCACCTGATCGCTGTTGAGTTTCTCCGCTGTTTGTGTCACACGAAATAAATTAGCTGCCAATTCACTGCTGTCCATATGATCCAGTACATTCTGGTCCGCATCAAGATGCCTGAGCTCCCGCAGTGCTTTTACATCCAGACCGCCATAAAGCCCCCTGTAGCCGTGGTTTTGAAAAAACGCAAAATCCTCAGGTTTTGTAATACCAGCTTTTCGGGCTGCTCCGGCCAGCTGAACATTGCGTTTAGCAAGTTCCCCGCGAAGAAAATATCTTCGCTGCCTTACTATTTTTAAATTATTCTGTTTCTGAAGCCCGCTGAGTTCTCCCAAACGTGCCTGCACGGCAAAATAGGCTTGTGCTAAAGCGACAGGTTTTAAATCTGGATCGCCATTTTGGATAGTGAGATAACAGCCGTAACGTGATAATTTTACATCGCCGCTGCCGCTATGCCCTTTAGGGGAGGCTGATCCGAAAAATGCAGCCTGCTTAAAATGTGTTTCTATGTTTTGGCCGGCGTTACCGCATGCGGTCATGGCTTTCTGCACTGCTAAAAAAAACAGGTTATAATCATCGTAGCCAAGTTCCTTGGCCAGTTCTCTGGCACTCCAGTATTCATTGCCGGATGTATCGGTTTTTCGCAGTTTCTCAAAGACTGTTACGTTCTGCTTCTGCGATTTCTTAGTTTTCATTGTTCACTTATTTAAAATTACCCCGCCCAAATAATTAAAAAACTGTATTGCAAAAAAAAAATACAGATAAGCTATTTTATATTCAGCCTGCGGTACCGCTTTAATTGATAGCTCACTGCAAATTTCAGCTAAAAGCTGAATTTATAAAATGACGAAGATCACTTTAAACCAGACCGTAAACTGAAAATAAATCTTATCCCATGACGGCTGTCATTTCTGGCAGATAACAGCCGTACTACTTTTACTGTAAAAGAAAAGCCAGCTCTAATACAGCTTTAAAGCCATTAAAATGAAAAAGTACATCTTAAAATTTAGCCAGATCGGAATTAATGATATCAATAAAGTAGGAGGCAAAAATGCTTCGCTGGGTGAAATGTATAACAACCTTGTCCCCAAAGGAATTCAGGTTCCTAATGGTTTTGCCATAACCACAAACGCTTACAAAGATTTTATAAAATATAATGGCCTGAGCCCTGCATTGGATGGGCTGATGCGAATATTGGACAAAAAAGACTTTACAAACTTACAGGAAATTGGCCTGAGGGCCAGAAAACTGCTGCTTGATGCAAAATTCCCGCTGGCTCTTCAGACTGCTGTTTCATCGGCTTATAGTGCCTTATCCGATGGCAGAGAACTTGCTGTAGCGGTAAGAAGCAGCGCCACTGCGGAAGATCTTGCCAATGCCAGTTTTGCAGGACAGCACGATTCTTTTCTAAATATTAAAGGCACAATGCCGCTTATTTATGCCGTTAAATGCTGTTTTGCCTCGCTCTATACTGACAGGGCAATCAAGTACAGAGAAGATAAAGGTTTTGATCATGCCGCCGTATTTCTTTCAGTGGGCATCCAGCAGATGATCCGATCCGATATTGGATGCTCCGGGATAGGATTTACCCTTGAGCCGGAATCAGGATTTCGCGATCTGGTGCATATAGCCGGCACCCGGGGTTTAGGCGAAACCATTGTTCAGGGTACTGTAACGCCCGATGAGTTCCTTGTGTTTAAGACGGCTCTTAAAAATAATAAAAAAGCAATACTACAGAAAAACCTCGGCAGTAAAAGCAAAATGCTGATTTACAGCGACAATCCAACCGGCACAAATACCACGGTGCTGAAAATAACCCCTAGAAGCTGGAGCAGCCAGTTTGTACTGGAAGATCCCGAAATTGAAAAACTCGCCAGATGGGCGCTTATCATAGAGGATCATTATCAAAGACCAATGGATTTTGAATGGGCCAAAGACGGTATGGATGGAACGCTTTATATCATTCAGGCAAGGCCCGAAACTGTTCATTCAGCAGTTAAACCATTATCTATTACTTCTTATAAACTGGAAAAAAAAGGAATCATACTTACCCAGGGCGAGGCCATAGGAAATAGAATAATCTGCGGTTATGCAAGAATACTGCTGTCTGCTAAAGACACTCAGGCACTCCAAAAAGGGGAAATACTTATAACCAGTTCTACCAGTCCGGATTGGGACCCAATACTTAAAAAAGTAGCGGGGATCATTACCGATAAAGGGGGAAGAACAAGTCATGCTTCCATAGTGGCACGCGAACTTGGCACGCCCGCTGTAGTAGGAACCGGCAATGCCACCCAGGTTATTAAAGACGGCGACCTGATTACCATCAGCTGCGCTGAGGGAAAAACAGGGTATGTCTATAAAGATAAAATGGAATATCTGGAGACAACAACAGCACTGGATCAGCTGCCCC
Source organism: Flavobacterium sp. B167r (assembly GCF_056824315.1). Taxonomy (NCBI): domain Bacteria; kingdom Pseudomonadati; phylum Bacteroidota; class Flavobacteriia; order Flavobacteriales; family Flavobacteriaceae; genus Flavobacterium; species Flavobacterium sp. B167r. The sequence continues at coordinate 3,082,073 of NZ_CP124859.1, read as the reverse complement.
TGCCAGGACATCCAAAAGTGCAGCTGATTGTTTCGGAACCTGAAAGGGCTTTTCAATTATCCTTCTACCCCAATGACGGCATTGGACTGCTGCGCCTTGAGTTTATTATTACGCACAATGTGAAAATACACCCTATGGCACTCATACATCCTGAAAGAATTACCGATGATGCCCAAAGCGCACTTATGAACAATCTTACGCAGAATTACAGCAGTAAACCAGACTACCTGATTGAAAAGCTCTCGCAGGGTGTTGCAGTAATTGCAGCCGCCTTTTATCCCAAAGAGGTTATTGTACGAATGAGCGATTTTAAAAGCAATGAATATTGCGGACTTCTCGGCGGCTCTTTTTTTGAACCCCAGGAAGAAAATCCGATGCTTGGCTTCAGGGGTGCCTCACGCTATTACCATGAAAACTATCGTGAGGGATTTAGACTGGAATGTGAGGCAATGCGGGTAGTGCGCGAAGAAATGGGACTTACCAATGTAAAACTCATGATTCCCTTCTGCCGTACACCTGAAGAGGGTAAAAAAGTAATCGCCATAATGAAAAAATATGGTTTAAAGCAGCACAGCAACGGTCTGGAAATATACGTAATGGCAGAAATCCCTTCCAATGTGCTGCTTGCCGGGGAATTCGGAAAAATCTTTGATGGTTTCTCCATAGGATCAAATGATCTTACCCAGCTTACATTAGGCATTGATCGTGACTCGGCCTTAATTGCTGATCTTTTCGACGAACAGAATGCCGCTTCTAAACAGCTTATTTTTCAAATGATACAAAGCGCTAACAAAATGAATAAGAAAATCGGGCTGTGCGGGCAGGCACCCAGTGATTCAGCAGACTTTACAAAATTTTTAGTAGCGGCAGGAATCAGCAGCATCTCATTTAATTCTGACGCTTTAATAAACGGCATTAAAAATATCAACGCGGCAAAACAAGAAATACAGCAACAATAAAAAAGAAATTTATCCCGTGTGCATGAGTAAAATTATTGTCAACAAAGAATGCTGTGCCCCCTTCTTTACATTAATTCACTCCCGCAAGGAACATTAAAAAAACACCTGCTGTAAATATTATATAAAGTTGATTTAAGGAAACCTAAAAAAAACATTATAATGATGAAGATCAAACCGTTAAATGATTATCATCATTCCCAATATCACTGCTCCATACTAATTTTGATTAAACAATTAAATGATGTTTAACCTAAAAAAACAATGATCTAAACGCTGTTAATATTAGAATTATTAACAAAAGGACCTAATAAAACAGAGGGTCTGCTGTCCGGATCAGACAAATCAAAACCCGACGGCATAAGTTAAAAGTAAGCTGACTGCGGCATCAATACACATCTCTTCTGAATTTACATACGCGGCTGATTTTCATCTGCAAAGCATCTACGCTGCCCAATATTATAACAACTGTTAAATCTAAAACCATGAAAGATAAAAAATTATTAATAGCGCATTATAAGACACAGCAGGAAACCGAACAAGCAATTAAGAAACTTAGGCAAAACGGTTACGATATCACAAAGCTATGCGTTATTGGGACGGACTGCTACACCGAGCAAAACGTGTTGGGATATCATAATCTCTATGATAAAATGGAAAAATGGAGCGTCCTTGGTTTATTTGCTATTGCCTTCGCCGGACTGCTCTTCGGTTCGTTCTTCTATTTCAGCATAGGCATGAGTATTCCCTATTTTAGAATTTCCATAATATATGTATGCGGGGCAATACTTTTAGCAGCTGCCATACCACTAGTCAGCCTTGCGCTTTCGAGGGAGCCGACAATTAAGTACAGAACACAAATAAAGGCCCTGAAATTCATGCTGTTCACTAATGAGTCTGCGGCTCAGATAGAAAAAATGAGAAGCATACTCAAAATACATGTTCCCAAAGAAAATTCAACAGCCGAAAAAGAAAATCAATTGCTGCTGGAAAATGATAGGTTTCACCCAAATTAAAAAAACATATTGAGATCCGGCCATTTTTTAATTAATTAAATAAAAGTATTATGAAAACAAATGAAGATTTACAGAGAGATGTGCAAAATGCCATCAAATGGGAACCAACGCTTCATGCTGCAGAAATTGGCGTAACAGCCAAAGACGGGGTCGTGACCCTGCTTGGCACAGTAAATGGATATTTTAAAAAAATCGACGCAGAGAATGCAGCCAAAAGTGTGGAGGGCGTAAAGGCAGTAGTGGAAGAGATTGAAGTTAGATATTCCAACAGCAGCAAATCAGATGAAGACCTTGCAAATGATGCATTAAAAGCCCTGATTGACACCTGGAATGTTCCCGATGATAAAATTCAGCTGAAAGTTGAAAAAGGATGGATTACACTTGAAGGCCAGGTTACCTGGAACTACCAAAAAGAAGCTGCTGCCAAAGCCATGATCCATCTTACAGGTGTCAAAGGTGTCAACAATCACATAAAAATTAAAGCTGAGGTACAAAATGAACTTGAGAAAAAAAATATCGAAAGAGCTTTGGACAGCAACTGGACACTGCATTCTGAAAATATTCACGTTAAGGCAGACGGAACCAGAGTGACCCTGACGGGATCCGTTTCCTCATTGTACCAAAAAGATTTAGCTGAAAAGATAGCCTGGAAAACCCCTGGTATATGGTCTGTCGAGAACGAGCTCGCTATTGAGCATAAATATGTGGCCCTGCCATAGCAGAAAAAGAAAAGGGAGATAAAACGCTCCCTTTTTATAATGCTTTAACTTCATTGCTTAAAAATGGAAGCAAATCCGGAAATCTTACCAGAAAAAACAAACTACAATGAATTTTAATGACATGAAAAAAGATATCGTTTTTCCCAACAAAAAAATGCCTCTATTTAAAAAACATTCTCAAAAATCTATCAAATCAGCAATAGCTGATAGAAATAAACAAAAGCCTGAAATTTTAATGATCAGCACCTTTCCTCCAAAACAATGCGGCATTGCCACATATTCTCAGGATTTGGTTAGGGCGTTAAGAAATAAATTTAAAAACACTTTTAAAATCACGGTCGCAGCATTAGAGAACAAGAACGAGCAACATCAATACAGCGAATCTGTAAAATATATTCTTAGAACAGACATAAAAAGTTCTTATCAAAGGCTCTCTCAGACCTGCAATCAAAATCCAGCTATAGAACTGATTGTCCTGCAGCATGAATTTGGGCTTTTTAAAGATAATGAAACTGATTTTTTAGATTTTTTAAAATCTTTAAAAAAACCAATTCTAATAGCGCTGCACACCGTTTTGCCAAATCCCGACTTTCAAACATTAAGCTTGATGGACAAAATGAGTTCGGCAGCTGCGGGATTTATTGTGATGACCAACACATCTGCCAGGCTGCTGGAAAAAACATATAAAATAGACCGTGATAAAATTACAGTCATTGCACATGGCACACATCTGGTAAAATATGAAGATAAAAAAATCCTAAAGCAAAAATATGATGTTTTGGGCTATAAAATACTCTCGACTTTTGGTCTTTTGAGCTGCGGAAAATCAATTGAGACTACTTTATATGCTCTTCCTGAAATTATAAAACATGAGCCCAAAACATTGTTTCTGATTATTGGAAAAACGCATCCCTGTGTAATTAAAAATGAGGGCGAAAAATACCGGGAATTTCTTGCCGAAAAAATCACTTCCCTGCAGCTGGAAAATCATGTAAAATTCATTAACAATTATCTGCCTTTAGAAATACTATTGGAATATTTACAGCTCACAGACATTTATCTTTTTACATCCAGTGACCCCAATCAGGCTGTCAGCGGTACATTTTCCTACGCGATGAATTGTGGATGTCCTGTCATCTCCACTCCTATTCCGCATGCCGAAGAAGTAATTCAGGATGGAACGGGAGTTATAATTGACTTCGGTAACCCTGATAGATTGTCTGCCGAAGTCATAAGGCTTTTAAAAAATGCAGATGTACGAGAAAATATGTCACTAAACGGTATCCATAAATTAGCTCCAACTGCCTGGGAAAACTCGGCAATCGCTCACGCTTTACTGTTTAAAAAAATCATTACCGATAAAACCATATTGCGATATAAAAAACCCAAGGTTAATTTAAGCCATATTAAAAAAATTACCACTCCATTTGGAATGCTTCAATTTTGCGTACTCAACAAACCAGATCTAAACTCTGGCTATACTCTTGACGATAATGCAAGAGCACTGATTGCAGTATGCCAGCACTATCAATTGAAGAAAGAATCTTCTGATTTGTCTCTTATATCGGTATACTATAATTTTATAAAATTTTGCCAGCAGCAAGATGGAAGTTTCTTAAACTATGTCAACATAAGGGAAGAATTTACCAATCAAAAAAATGAAAATCTTCAGGATTCAAATGGGCGTGCTATCTGGGCATTGGGTTTTATGATTTCACTTGGGAAATTACTGCCTGCCGCTCTACAATTAGATGCAATAAAAACAATCAATAAAGCCATTGCTACAGCAGAGTTTAATTATGCGACAAGAGCTACTGCCTTTACCATCAAAGGGCTATACTATTACAACAAAGTTAACCCGCAAAATGACAATCTATCACTAATCAAAACGCTTGCAAATCGTCTTGTTCAAATGTACAGGCATGAAAGAAAACCCAATTGGAGATGGTTCGAGAGCTATCTGACTTATGCCAATAGCAGTATTCCCGAAGCAATGCTATGTGCTTATAAGGCCACCGGCGATTTGATATATGAATCCATTGCCAAAGAGTCTTTTGATTTTTTATTAGCTAACACATTCACAAAAGACAGTATAACAGTTATCTCAAACAAAGGGTGGCTTTATAAGAATGACCGAATTTCGAAAAGAAATATAGGCGGGCAGCAGCCTGTAGATGTAGGTTATACAATATTAGCTTTGGCAAGGTTTAAAAATCATTTTAAAAATTTCGGCTACGGAAAAAAAATAAAAATTGCTTTTAGCTGGTTCCTTGGCAGCAATCATTTAAACCGAATCATTTACAATCCCTTCACCGGCGGTTGTTATGATGGACTGGAAGAAAACTGCATTAACCTGAATCAGGGAGCTGAATCTACGATAAGTTACCTTATGGCAAGATTAACGCTTCAGGAATTGAAATGTCAAAAAACATCAGACAGCATTTTGAATAAAGTGCCAGATGCAAATACTAAAAACTTTGAAATAAAGGTCTGAAAAATAGAAATGTTTAAATTTTAACAAACTCCAGAATTAGTATAAGTTGTTCAACAATTATATTTTTTCAGATACCGGGAGCTTAAAAAAATCTCAAATCTATGCGGCGAAAGATCTTATTATTTCCATTTGTTTATGCATTATTCTTTCAAATCATTTTAAAACTGAAAACCATGAAAACCATTTTACTATATGTGATATTCTTAATATCCGTAGCACTGCTGGTCCTAAATCGATACACTGCTTTATACATCAACAATTCAGTAATCCATTTAGCATTAATAATTACAGCGATCGTAACCTTGTCTTTTATAACCGGCCAAATTCTGGGCAAATTAAAAAGTAAGCCATCTAGATTACTTTTTATATTGCTTGTTAGTCTGTTGTGTTATGCGAAAGCTTTCCTGACTTGGGACGGCGACTGGAAAACCCAAATCATTTTGTATCACAGCATAGCAAATAAAAATGTAACAGTGGATTTTCAAATGCAGGATAACCGCTTTACATTTGGCTATAAAAAAAGAATTACAAAACGTCTGAAATTATTTCCTGGAATTGACTGGATTACCGATGTAGATACCGCTGCCCTAAATGTAAGGGAATGGAAAAAAATTAACCTCTATGTAAATGAACTCCATTTAAAATCAAATGATGCTAATTTTAAACTGCCGTTCGCTTTGTACCGGTAAAAAAGCAGAAAATACTTCTAAACATTTTCTGCATTAATTTATTAGTCGGGCTCTACTACAATTTCATTATCCACAAACCATACTCCGGGTGTATTCCAGGCAATCTTTTCAGCTTCTTCTCTCTGGAAGAGTGAACTGACAATACCGCTGAGAAATATCGTTTTACCATCAACTCTCACCCTGATATTATTGATGTCCAGAATCCAGCTGCGCTTTAAGGCTTTTTCGATAAGCTCCTTACGTAATTCGTTTTTTATTTCAGCCTCTATCTTTATATTATCAATTACACCGCGAACACCGTTTAGATACCTAATGGCATTTTCTGCTGCTTTTCTCTGGAAATTCCAATGTAAAATACCCTCTAGAGTTACCCATCCGTCTTTAACCGTAACTTTTATTTTGTGATCAGGAACAGCCCAATTCTCTTTCAAGGCCGAAATAACAGAAGAGGCAATTTTTTTATCATTTTTAACGGCTGAAAAATACAGCTCAACTTTTACATCATTCACCACTGCTTTCACTGCTGAAATATTCCTAATAACCTCTTCTGCCACTTTTTTTTGAGCATAGGTATTTACAGTACCCTCTAAGGTAACTATTCCATTGAGCACATTTACAATAATTTCATTAGAATCCAAAAGCGGTTCCCATTTTAAAGCCTCAATCGCTTCTTTTCTCAAAATTTCATCTTTATTTTCCATGATTCCCTGACTTTAAATAAAATAGTAATACAGTATTTCATTGAATGGCTATTTCTTTAACCTTCATTTATTGTATTGCAAAATTGGAAAAAAGAGCCTTTAAGAAAAATGATCTTCATCAGCAGAAATAGTGATGCAGAACATAGTAAAGAATTATCGTTTCAGATAAATAAAACAAAAAGTACAGGAGTTTTTACATTGTGTCCAAGCTCACCATTACAAATGACTTCCATCATATTTTTGCTTTTTATTAAATCACAATTTTGTACATCCAGAAATCAATATGTTTTTTTATGCTAGTAAATTAATAATAACATGATTCGTTAGTGCTAAAATAAGGCACAGAAAAATAGTTGGTAAATAAAGTTTATTATGAAAATTCTTGTCTTATATGATTACCCGCCCACTCCAGGAGGACTCGCAACACAAGGAGATCTTCTTTATAAGGGATTATTGGCCAATGGTGTCGATGCCCATGCCGTACATTTAGAATCAGAGATTGAAAAAGAATGGTATTACAAATGGTTCAAGCCCGATGTAGTGGTAGGAACGGGTTATTGGGGAAACACGCCGCAACTGGTTCTTCATCCCCAAAAATATGGTATCAGAGGCATTCCCTGGCTGGTTGCAGATGGCTACATTGCCAATTATCAGGATGTTTTAAACCGGCTGCCATTAATACTTGTTACTTCAAACTGGGTGAAACAAATGTATATACGGGATGGCATTACCGCCGATAATATAGAGGTACTACCGGTAGGCTGTGACACTGACAGTTTTAAGCCTCGCGATAAAAATGATGAAAAAATAATTGCGGTCCGGAAGGTATTAGGGATTTCGCCCGAGCAGCAAATGATACTTACCATTGGAGGCGATGCAGCATCCAAAGGAGCACGTGAGGTTATGGAAGCTCTTGCAAAAACTAAGCTCCCGCCTTGGAAATACGTTTGCAAAGTATGGCCGCAGCCCAGAACCGTAACACAAAACAATTTAGACCTCCAGCTGGCAGAACAATTGGAAATCACCAATAAGGTCTTATTTCAAAGCAGTATAATTTCGAGGGATTTTATTCCTTACCTCATCGCAGCCTGCGATATATATGCTGCTCCTTCAAGGCTTGAAGGATTCGGCATGCCGCAGGTAGAAGCAGGAGCATGCGGCAAACCCGTAATTGGAATCAATGCTATGGGACTGCTCGACACAATGATAGATAAAAAAACCGCTTTTCTGGCACGGGTCGATCAAAAAATAGTACTTAATGAGGTGGTTTTAAATGGTGATTCCGGTTACGAAGAAAACAGGCGTATTGTTTTTGACAAACCACGAACAGTCGATTATCGGGCCAGCGTTAAGGATATTAGTGAAGCACTGGTAAAATTGATGGGCAGTGCTGATTTACGAAATAAAATGGGTGCTGCGGCACGAGATCATGTAGTTGAAAACTTCGACTATCGAATTGTGGCAGCCAAATTTGTAAAGATTATCAATGAAAGACTTAATATTTACTAATAGCAGAGAGACCATGGATACCAGGAACTGGAAGGAAATCGAGGATGCAAAAAAAGCCGCATTGGAAGTGCTGCTGCACAATTCTGCCGGTCCGTACCATGGACTGCCCAGAACTGCAGCATGGGGCTATCCTGAACCCTATACCAGAGATTTGCTTCTTGCTATATTTGGTATCGCAGTTACAAATAATGAACATTTGTTGGCTGTAATGGAGAAAACATTAAATACGCTTGCAAAAAACCAATCTATAAAAGGCAGTATACCTTCGATGGTTCATGATGCTGAAAATCGTGGTGCGAGCGACACTACACCTTTATTCCTTTTGGCTGCAGGTGTTTTTAGAAAGCTCACAGGTAAAAAAGATTTTCTGGAAAATGAAGTCCAAAAAGCATTAACGTGGATGGAATACCAAAGTCCTTCAGAAAACTATCTTATAGCACAGCAGCCTACAAGTGATTGGCGTGATGAGCAATGGGTTTTGGGTTATGGTTTGTATGTAAATACCCTGGTTTATAGTTACCTTAAAATATTGGGGTTGAATGATCAGGCAGAGCTAGTGCAAAAAGCGATGCAGCATTTTACCATTACAGCCCCGGAAAATCCCACACACCTGCATGAAGGTATGATAATAAAAGGAAAACCATATTTTTCATTATGGTCTTATAAATTGTACAGTAGTGAACGATTTGATCTTCTTGGCAATAGTATAGCGATTCTCTCAGGACTTGCGTCTGTTGACAGAAGACATCATATCATAAACTGGATTGAAGATGAATGTGAATTGATGATAAAAAATGGACAGCTGGCACTCCCTCTGGCTCCAAACTTTTTTCCTTTTATTTCTCCGGGAGACCCAGATTGGATATCCCGTTATGAAAGCTACAATATGCCCGGGGAATATCATAATGGAGGAATTTGGCCATTCATCTCTGCATTTCACATAGCGTCACTTATTGCGGCTGACAAACACCAATTGGCTGTAAGCAAATTGTTTCAACTTACCGATCTTATTAAAAAATCAAGAAGAAAAGATCTTGAATATGGCTTTAATGAGTGGTATAAAGCTCAAACTGGCGAACCTATGGGTGAAGACTGGCAGACATGGTCCGCGTCTTTATACTTATATGCTGCAGCATGTGTTGAAAGCAATACAACCCCTTACTTTGATCGTGATTAAAAAATACAACATGATTAATTCTTTCTTGCGCTGATCAAAAATTACTTCCGACCCATGAAAAATTTCTATACCTTTTTCTCGTACAAGACTTTAGTAAAATTGATATGTATTTTTACTTTATCAGGATGTTTTAATAAGCCGGAAACACAAAAAATACTTCGTATTTCGACACAAACTAATACAGAAAAAACAAATTTCCCCGCAAGGAAAAGTCTTGTAAATGAAAAAAAAGCACCAACATCAGATTCAGCCAGCACTATCGGAAAATACGATAATAAAATGCAGAATCCCTTACAGGGAGCCATTTTACCATATAAAAGAGTAGTTGCTTTTTACGGGAATCTTTATTCAAAACAAATGGGGATTTTGGGAGAAATTCCTAAAGATCAGATGCTGGAAAAACTTCAGGGTCAGGCAGCACAGTGGTCTGCAGCTGATCCACAAACTCCGGTTGTTCCGGCCTTGCATTATATTGCTATCACTGCTCAAGGCAGCCCTGGAAAAGACAATAAATACAGGTTAAGAATGCCATTTAGCCAAATAGACACCATATTGTCATGGGCAGATTCTATAGATGCAATCGTTTTCCTAGATGTCCAAATAGGCCAAAGCAGCGTAGCGGAGGAAGTCCAGACATTAAATAAATTTTTAAGGCTGTCAAATGTCCATTTAGCAATTGACCCGGAGTTTGCAATGAAAAAAGGCGAAGTTCCTGGAACAAAAATAGGCACGCTTTCTTCTGCTGATATTAATGAGGCTGTTGATATTCTGGCAAAACTTGTAAGAGAAAACCAGCTGCCTCCAAAAATACTGGTAATACACCGGTTTACCAAACCGATGGTTACCGGTTATCAAAATATAAAAATCTGCCCTGAAGTGCAAATAGTCATGAATATGGATGGGTTTGGCAGCAAGGAGTTAAAGCGTTCCTCCTATCGCATGGCGATTTATAACGAACCTGTTCAATTTACGGGATTTAAGCTGTTCTATAAAAACGATACCCGATTCAATCAGAGTTTATATACACCTGAGGAAATTTTAAAATTGACGCCTATACCCATTTACATTCAATATCAATAACTTATGAAAGCTTTATCACCTAAATACCCATTATACATTTTATGTCTATTTCTTCTGCTGCTCCAAGGATATGCCACGAATTTAGAAAAGAAAAGATACTTCCGCAATGTTACATTCTATAGTGCAAATAAGGTTGTAAAATCTACTGTTTCTAAAATAAAACAAGTACCTGTTTTGTGCTATCATAACATAAAAGAGATCTCAAAAAATGATGGTCCTAAACAAAAAGCCTATAGTATTTCACCAGACAATTTTGCCTGGCAGATCAAAGCGCTTTCTGATAATGGATATACCAGTATCACACCCGATGAGCTTAAAGATTATTTGAATTTACAGCGGTCTTTACCCAAAAATCCAATCGTCATAACCTTTGATGACGGCACTAAGGGACAATATGAAATTGGTGCCGGGATATTAGACAAATACAATTTTAAAGGGGTGTTTTTTATCATGACAGTTGCTATCGGGAAAAAAAACTACATGAATCAAAACCAAATTAAATCCCTTTCAGACAAGGGACATATCATTGGATGCCATACCTGGGACCATCATAAGGTCACGGACTTTAAAAAAGAAGACTGGCTACTGCAGATAGTAAAACCAAAGAAAGAGCTTGAAAAAATAACCCAGAAACCTGTAACCAGTTTTGCCTATCCATATGGAGCATGGAATCTTACAGCGGCAGACTCTTTAAGAAAATATGGATTTACTGCTGCTTTTATTTTTTATGGCAGACAGGACTCTTCAGTTCCTTTATATTCCATAGAACGCATCAGCGTTACTAATTCTTTGAAAACTGAAAATTTTCTTGCCGTTATAAAGAAAAAAGAAACTCAATATATCTGCTATTAATGCTAAAGCAAAAAATATGGCGGTCAGTTAGTTTTTTCGACTATCACCCTTATAATTTCATCTTTAGACAATACTCCCGACTGACGCCAAAGCTGCTTTCCATTTTGAAACAGCATCATTGTGGGAACCCCTTTAATTTGATAAGAAGCTGCTATTTCCTGATTTTTATCTACATCAATTTTAATAATGGAAACACGGTCTCCCAGATTATCTTTCACTTGTTTCAATACAGGGCCAAGCATTTGGCAGGGACCGCACCATGCAGCATAAAAATCAATTAAAACTGGTTTATCATTATTTATTATTTCAGTGAAGGCTTTCATAATATATTTATTAAGGGTTTAGTATTTTAAAATTAATATAGAACAATTTAAAAAGTAAATGAACTACTGGAACACCGACTGAAAAATACTGTTTTTAGTGTATTTTAAAAATATTAAGTAACGACCACAACTGTTGTTACTTTCGTAATTCGCCTTGAAGAATTTCATTTTTTTTCTACAATTCAAACTTTAGCGAACATAACCAAACAAAATTACTTTAATGCGTTTCAATTAAAAATGATTATTGTCATCATTGGGGCTAAAGAAATATATATTGTTAAGTTACAATACTAATTATTATACAGCTTTTGCCAAGAAGCAGCTCATTTTTAAATTAACATTCTTTTCTATTCTATTGTCTGTCCAAAATTTAAAGTTACTATTTTTTGTGTTTAAAATCATTCTTTTAGGTGATAGTTCTCATAGTAGACGATCTGCCAATTGGATATTTTTACTGTTAATAATGATTTAGGACAGCAAATCCGATATCGAAAAAAATCAACAATTGCCTGTCTCCTATTCAAAGTAAAGAATGCTAAAAACTAAAATAGAAAAATTATGGAAGCTCATTTTTACACTGTTGAAGTAAAATGGAATATTGCCCGCAAAGGGATTATGTGTTCCCCTGAATTAAATCAGCAAAAAGAAAACTGCATTGAAGTGGCAACACCTCCTGAATTTCCGAAGGGAATACCAGGAATATGGTCACCTGAACATTTATTTACAGCCGCAGTAAGCAGTTGTCTGATGACAACTTTTTTGGCAGTCGCTGAAAATTCACAACTGTTTTTTACAAGTTTCAGCTGCAAATCAAAAGGAAAGCTGGAACAGATCGAGGGAAAATTCATGATAAGTGAAATTATACTCGAACCTGTAGTTACCATAACAGAAGAAAAAGATCGTGAAAAAACAGAGAAAGTTTTACAAAAATCAGAAGCAGCCTGTTTGATTTCACATTCTGTAAAATCAAAAATTACGATGAATCCCACAATAAAAATAAATAATCCCCAATAAATAATAAACTTACAATTCACCAGTAGGACAAAAGCACCTTATACAGCATTCGTTTCTATTATACAGCTCTTGCCACATTTCATTATACCTCATTTTTTCATAGTTTTTCATTTAAATCGGGTCATTTAAAAATTCCGTTATTCACATAATTTACAGGGTTATAAAATTGGATAAAACCGGAATAGTGATTCTCATCATTTTTTTCATGTTAAATAAACAGTTCCTTTACTACAATTAAAATTCAGGTCACATGAAAATTACCAGACCAATTTTGAACCTTTTAGAAGATACAGGCAATCTGTCCCGATTTACAATTCGCTGCTTTTTTACCGGTTTTAGTAAGCCTTTCGAAACTAAAGAATTACTTCGGCAATGTTACCTTATTGGCTACAAATCTTTCCCTCTTGTATCGTTAACCAGCCTCATTATTGGTCTTGTACTTACCATGCAGCTGCGTCCTTCACTTGTAGAATATGGAGTTGAGTCCCGGCTTCCAGTAATGGTTGGAATAGCCATTATTAGAGAAATCGGTCCTGTGGTTGCCGCTCTCATATTTGCAGGAAAAATTGCCAGCAGTATTGGTGCAGAACTAGGATCAATGAAAGTTACTGAACAGATTGATGCTATGGAAGTGAGCGGCACTAACCCTTTTAAATATCTAGTCGCTACACGGGTTTTGGCATGTGTCATAATGCTTCCTATATTAATTGTAATGGCAGATGCGATTGCGCTTATTGGAGCATACATTGGAGTTAATATTCAGGGAGTGACGAGTCTGCGCTTGTTCTTTTCTGAAATTTTCAATTCACTGGAAATGAGCGACGTCCTGCCATCCTACATTAAAACTTACTTTTTTGGTTTTGTAATTGGTATTATCGGAACCTACAAAGGCTATAGTGCTGTCAAAGGAACAAGAGGTGTTGGAAACGCCGCCAACTCAGCTGTAGTTTTAGCTTCTGTTTTTATTTTTATAATTGATCTGTTGGCTGTACAGATAACCGAATTTTTAGGGCTTAACTAAACATGGAAAATTCATTAACAAATATTAAAACGTTGCCTGATAATCGTAAAACGCTGATTGTTATTGAAAACCTGTTTAAGAATTTTGGAAGCAATAAGGTTCTTACCGATTTCAATCTCAAAGTCTTTGAAGAAGAAAACGTTGTGATATTAGGAAAATCAGGGTGTGGCAAATCAGTATTAATTAAATGTATCATTGGCCTGATAAAACCTGAAAAGGGACACATTTTTGTCTTCGCCACAGATATAACGCTGCTTGAATCTGAAAAAATGGACGCTATGCGTACAAAAATTGGTTTTCTTTTTCAAAGCAATGCTATTTATGATTCGATGACCATTCGCGAAAATCTGGAATTTCCTCTGCGAAGAAGCGGGAGTATACTATCTCAGGAGCAGATTAATGCTCTTGTAATCGAAGCCTTGGAAAACGTAAAACTTTCTCATACCATCGATATGATGCCCTCTGAGATGTCAGGAGGAATGCTAAAACGTATTGCGCTGGCCAGAATTATGATTTTGAAGCCTAAAATAATATTATACGATGAACCTACATCCGGACTTGATCCTGTTACGGCACGAGAAATCGAAGATCTTATCTTAGAGGTGAGAAAAAAGTATCATACCACTTCAATTATTATTTCTCATGATATGAATTGCGTAAAAAAAACAGCAGACCGAGTGGTTCTGCTTTTAGATGGAAAGTGCTACTCAGAAGGCACATATGCTGATTTCGAAAATTCAGACGATTACAATATCAAACAATTTTTTCTATAGCCATGAATACTGACAGTGCAAACAATTTGAAGCTTGGAGCTTTTGTTGTCCTTGGATTTATACTTCTTGTAATTTCTTTATTTTATATTGGAAACCGCAATAGCTTTACAGGAAGCAATATCAAATTAAAAGCCAGGTTCTCAAATATAAACGGTCTTCAGGAAGGCAATAACGTTTTGTTTTCGGGAATTAATGCAGGGACAATAAAATCTATTAAACTAATAAATTCCAAAACAATAGAGGTTACAATGGTGATGAAGAAAGATATCGCACACCAAATTCCAATAAACTCAAAAATTACTATCGGAACCGATGGGCTCATGGGAAATAAACTGCTAAACATCACTCCTGCCGAAACAAGTGAGATAATGGTGCAGGATGGTGACTATTTAATAGTAGAGAAAACTGCAGATATTGATCAGGTTCTAACAAGCCTTCTGCGCAGTACAGATAATATACAGGTTATTTCAAAGGCACTCAAAAACGTGAGCCTTCGCATTGAGCAAAGTGAAATCTTAAGTCTTATGGAAAAAAGGGAATTATCAGAAAACCTGCAGCAATCAATGTTTAATATTCGCATGACGACACAAAATACCCAAAAATTGACCTTAACCCTGCAAAAAATAGTAGAAGACATACACTCAGGTAAAGGTGCAGCAGGCTTATTGCTTTCCAATAAAGCCTTTGCTGACGATCTTGCGACGACAATCCAAAATTTAAAACAGACCAGCAAGGCTGTGAATGAAACATCTGTTCAGCTTAAACTTACTGCAGCTTCGCTAAATGAAGATTTACAGCAGGGAAAAGGCCCTCTTCCTGTTTTACTAAGAGATTCTCTTTTGAGTCAAAAAATTAATGCAAGCCTTGAGAATATAGAAAAAGGGACTTATAATTTTAATCTCAACATGGAAGCCTTAAAACATAATTTTCTTTTCAGGGGATATTTCAAAAAACTGGAAAAAGAAAACAAAGATAATACAACGCAAAAAACTAAATAAAGCCGTTTGAAATTTAATCTGGTATCTTTTTATCCATTAGGTTAAAAAGGAAATTACGTCTTCCTTGAAATATTGTCCTGAAATATTGCTTTTTCAATTTCTACAGCTATAAACACAAAAGATGATGTGACCCCGACAAAAACAAACTCAGCAAATGTTAAAGCTTCAAGATGAAAAATGCGCTGAAGTACCGGATTATATGTAATTACTATTTGCAGCAATAATATGACCAGGACCGATGCAATAAGCCTTGAATTTGAAAACAAACCAGAATATAAAAAATAATGGTGAGAGCGTACCGCAAGTAAATGTCCCATCTGACTAAGACTCAACACATGAAAAACTATGGTTTGCCATGGCATTCCTTTTCGTATTCCCCATGCCTGCGCAGCCAGTACTATACAGGCCATAAGCAATCCTACCCAAAGCATGTGCACTCCGCCGCCATTTGCAAAAACACTTTCATGCGGAGCTCTCGGAGGGCGTTTCATAATATTCTTCTCTTCTTTTTCGTACGACAAAGATAATGCCGGCAATCCGTCAGACACCAGATTGATCCATAAGATGTGAATGGGCAATAAGGCTATTGGAAGACCTACAACGGGTCCTAACAATAAAATCAACAGCTCGCCTGAATTAGTGGTCATAAGGTATTTAATCAATTTTAGGATATTATCATAAATTCTCCTGCCTTCCCTGATAACTGTAACAATGGTAGAGAAATTATCATCAAGAAGTATCATATGTGCGGCTGCTTTGGAAACATCTGTTCCTGTAATTCCCATTGCTATCCCAATATTTGCTTTATTAAGAGATGGCGCATCATTCACTCCATCGCCTGTCATTGCAACATAATGTCCTTTGGATTGAAGCGTTTTTACGATCAGTAATTTTTGCTCAGGGGATACCCGTGCATAGACTTTAATGTGTTCTACTTGTGCAGCAAAAGCATCCTTATCCAGTGCAGCAAGTTCCTGCCCGGTTATTATAATATCCTTCTCTCCTTCGATAATACCGATGCGTCGTGCCAAATTTTCTGCTGTCAAAGGATGGTCTCCTGTAATCATAACAGTTACAATACCTGCTGTTTTACATTGTGCCAAAGCAAAAGGCACTTCCTCTCTTGGAGGGTCGATCATTCCTGCCAACCCTAAAAACTGTAAGTCTAATTCATGAAGATCTGTTATAAGCTTATCCGGCAAGCTGTCCCAATAACGAAATGCGAAACCCAAAACTCTATATCCTTTTTTCCCCATGTTAACTACTTGAGAATGTAAAGCCGCTACATCACGATTTTTACATAAATCGATTAAAACCTCAGGAGCTCCTTTGGTAAAAGATATGATCATATCATTATACTGATGAAAAGTGGTCATTAGTTTTCGCTTTGAATCGAAAGCAATCTCACCAATACGGGGCCATTTATCGATAACAATTCTTTTTTCGTTAAGCATCTCCAGTAAAGCTGCTTCTGTACTGTCACCTTTTATTGTATTTCCTTCTACAGCTGCATTATTATTGAGGGCAAAAGCCTGAAATAAAAGATGGATGGTTTCGCCGTTTCCTGCAGCCTGAATTTCTTCTTTACTATATAAATGACCACCAGTAAAAATTTCTTCGACGTCCATTTTGTTTCTGGTGAGCGTACCGGTTTTATCGGTACAGATATAAGTTACCGAGCCTAAAGTTTCAACTGCAGGCAATTTTTTTATCAAACAATTAAGCCGGATCATGCTCTTGGCTGCCACTGCAAGGGAAATTGTAATTACCGCTGGAAGAGCTTCTGGTATGGCTGCTACAGCCAGGGATATACTGGTGAGTAACATTATGACAATATCTACTCCCTGAAGCCACCCTCTTAAAAAAAATAAGATGCAGATAAAAAATATTATAATCGACAGCCTTTTAGCAAATGATGACATTCGCTGCTGTAATGGCGTTAGTTCCTCATCTTCCTGTATCATTTCAGCTATACGCCCCAGTTCGGTTGTCATGCCGGTAGCTACTACCACAGCTGTACAACTGCCATTAATAACAAAAGTTCCTTTGAAAACCATGTTCCGTATTTCATCTACAGATAATACACACTGTTCCGGAACTTCGGTATCTTTTTCGACTGCTTCCGATTCGCCTGTCAGTGCTGCTTCATCAACTTTTAAATTTACACATTCAATGATCCTCAAATCAGCAGGCACTGCGCTGCCTGATTCCAGTACCACTAAATCGCCTGGCACCAGTTTATCTTCAGATACCCAAATTCTGCTGCCTTCCCTTATTGCTGCTACTTGATGAACAGCCATTTTCTTGAGGGTTTGTATAGCTTTTCCGGCTCTATATTCCTGTGCAAAACCAAGTCCTGCATTTATAATAATAATGATGATAATTGTTATTGTATCTGTAAAATCACCTATAATTCCTGATACAATAGCGGCGACAGACAGTATCAAAATCATAGTATCCTTGAACTGCGCTATGAAAATGCTAATGAGCGATTTTTTTTTTAATTCCTGTAGTATATTACGACCTGTCTGAAGCAATCTTTCTTCGGCTGCCTTCAATTTTAATCCCTGAGGTCCTGTATTCAGAAGTTCATAAATTTTTGCTATCTCCAAATTGTGCCAGTTCATAAAATTTTAATTTAAAATTACAATTGCTGCCAATGTCATAATATCCCAGGATTTTTTACTCTCCATGTCATTAAATAGTAACTAAAGAGATCAATGCATTAAGATGAATAGAATTATTTCGTAATTACGGGCAGCGGTCCTGAATTTGTTGCGAGTCTGGCGATAAAAAAGCTTTTTCAACAGACCCAAACGACAAAAAACATCTAACCAAAGCTAATTCAAAAACCATTATACTAAGATGATTGTAATCATTAATTATCGTGATAATAATCATTACTTTTTTTTCAAATAAAATTTACTTTTGGCTTACCTATTCGTTAATCTATACTGATAAAACTTCAGGCCATGTATAATCAAACTGCAAATTCCTTATTAAAATGGACACTTTTCCTATTAGCAGGAAGCCTGCTGCTTCGGTTTGGTGCTATATTATTTGTGCCGATGTTATTTGGCTTACTGATAGCCTTTGTTTTATATCCGGTTTGTTTATGGCTTGAAAACTATGGTATGCCGAGATATGCTGCAATAACAGTATGTTTGAGTATCATTTTTATTCTGCTTTTTTTATTGGTTTTCTTATTAAACTGGCAGTTACAGATGTTTAGCGATGAATTGCCTAAAATTGCTCAAAAGCTAAAGATCTCTTTTATACAAACTCAAAGATGGCTGGAGCAAAATGTAAACGTAACCATAAAAATGCAGGATGAATGGATTCATAACTCAATATTAAACAGCAGCAATAAGGTTACATCTATAGCTGACAGCCTATTTTCTGCTGCATCTAGTGTTTTGTTTATGTTCTTTCTCGCTCCCGTCTATTCCGTATTATTTCTTTATCATCGCGCTTCTTTTGTCCATTTTATGATTATAGTGCTAGGCAAAAACAACGAAATAAAAATCAGAGCAGTTTTGGAGGAAGTAATCTTTACTTATGCCAGATTTATTAAAGGAATGATATTGGTTTATATTATGGTTGGCGTTTTAAATTCCATTGGTTTATTTGCGCTAGGCATCCAAAATGCCATACTTTTCGGCATGCTTACAGCAATTATGACCATTATTCCGTACGTAGGAATTATCATAAGTTCATTATTACCGATTACTATTGCTTATATCACAAAAGATTCAATATGGTATAGTGTAGGTGTTATACTTGTTTTTACTGTAGTGCAATATTTAGAAGCCAATGTAATTTTTCCAAAAATAGTAGGCAAACAGCTAAACTTAAGTACATGGGCTACATTGGCTGCAATTATTGCCGGGGGCATTATTTGGGATGTCGCCGGGATGATATTGTTCATCCCTATGATGGCTATTTTAAAAATTGCAGCACAGAATATTCCTCAATGGGAAGCAGTTTATATACTGTTGAAAAGAGATAATTAAATATTATTAGAAAAATTGATTATTAATTTCCTTTGATGAAATTGGATATTTATTCAAGAACCGGCTATTAACCAGAATAATATTCAGTATTTATCTGCCCCGTTGGCCCATATCAAAAATTAAACCATGCAAAGTGTTGATTTTCAAAAACTTTTGTCGAAATTTGATCTGATAAATCGATTGTGAAATGAAAAACCAGGCGCTTTTAAATGCAATTATTGAAAATGCAATCGATGGAATAATCACGATCAGCGAAAAGGGGATTGTAGAATCTATAAATCCTTCTGCATGCCGCCTTTTTTTATATACTCCCGAGGAAATCATTGGCAATAACATATCAATTCTCATGCCTTCTCCAGATAGAGAAAAGCATGACTCCTATATAGAAAATTATAAATCAACAGCAATTCCGCATATCATTGGACATGACAGAGATGTCCTGGGAAGGAAAAAAGACGGGAATATATTTCCTTTTCGGCTCGGGGTGAGCGAAGTCAATTTTGAAGGAGAAAGAATCTTTGCAGGTTTCATTCACGATATGAGCCACCAGAAAGAAGCAGAAAACCGGCTGATGCAGTATACGCAGCATTTAGAAGAACTTGTGAAAGACCGTACGCAGACTTTAAATGAAACAATTGATGCCCTGACCCTGACAAAAGAAGAAGTCAGCAGCACCCTGGAAAAAGAAAAGGAGCTAAATAAAATCAAAAGCCGTCTCTTATCAATGGCTTCCCACGAATTCAGGACACCTCTTAGCACCATTCAGCTCTCCACGTCACTTCTTCAGCGTTATGCCGAAAATATAGATAACCCGAAAATTGAAACCCATATATGCAAAATAAAAAGTGCTATTGCAAACCTGACGACAATTCTCGATGATTTTCTGCTCCTTGAAAAAACAGAATCCAATAAAATAACACTGCAGATTTCAAATTTTGATCTCCAGGGATTTATAAAGGAAATTGTAGGAGATCTAAAACTTCTAACAAAAAAGAAACAAAAGATAATCAACAAACCAAATGCTGAAGCTGTTTTGGTAAAACTGGACAAAAACCTGCTTAAAAACTGCATCATTAATCTGGTTTCCAATGCAATAAAATACTCTGGGGAGGACACCCAAATCGAACTATGGACTTCTATAAACAAGAACACAGTAAAGATTAACGTAAAAGATAACGGCATTGGAATACCCGAGGAAGATCACAAACATTTGTTTGAAGCTTTCTTTAGAGCCCATAATACAGGAAATATTCCCGGGACTGGTCTGGGGCTCCATATCGTTTCACGTTACGTATCATTAATGCACGGTACCATTTCATTTAAAAGTGCCGTTGATAAAGGAACCTTATTTACTATTGAACTTCCCCGTTATGACTAAAATACTTATTATTGAAGACAATGACAATATTAGAGAAAATGTTGCTGAAATACTTGAACTATCAGGATACGAGGTTTTTGCCGAGGCTAATGGAAAAAAAGGAGTTGAAACAGCACTTAAAATAGTACCTGATCTTGTATTATGTGATATTATGATGCCTGAACTTGACGGTTATGGCGTATTGCATATTCTTCATAAACATGCTGAAACACAGGCAACTCCTATCATATTTTTAACTGCCAAAGCGGAAAGGGCGGATATCCGGCAAGGCATGGAACTGGGAGTAGATGATTACCTTACCAAGCCATTTGATGATTTGGAACTCTTGCGGGCCGTAGAAGCCAGATTGAAAAAAAAGGAACTGCAGCAGCTTTTTTATGGACAGAGCGCCGAAAATCTAAATGCAGCTATTTCGAAAGAAGACGGACTGTTAAAGCTAAAAGAAATCATGCTGGACCGCAGTGCCCGGCAGTATAAAAAAAATCAGTACATTCATTATGAAGGGGATCATGTACTAGGGATCTACTATATCATAAGCGGGAAAGTCAAAACTGTAAAGCTTACCCAGGAAGGCCGCGAACTAATTACGGGAGTTTACAGGGAAAATGATTATCTGGATATTAATATACTCTTTTCCACTGATACCTACAATGACACTACTATTGCGCTGGAAGATACGTTATTGAGCTTCCTGCCGACAGAACAGCTTGATAAACTCCTTTTTCTATATCCGGATGTGGGTGCCAAATTCATTAAAATTCTCGCAAATGATGTAAGAGAAAAAGAAGAACGATTGCTGCAGATTGCCTATATGTCAGTGCGAAAAAGAATCGCGCAGGGCATTGTACACTTACTGCATCAGCACAGCGCTGATGGCACCAGTATCAAATTCTCCAGAGACGATCTTGCAGCTTTTTCAGGAACTTCACCTGAAACTGTAAGCCGGACGCTAAGTGATTTTAAAGAAGAAGGATTAATAGAAAAGACTTCCAGTACAATACATATAATTAATTTAGAAAAACTAAGCAGAATAAAAAACTAATTCTTCAAATGTGATGAGTATCAATTTCTCACATGATTGCCGTCATCTTATATACCGAGACTCTGCTATAATTTTGGTTAAACAATTCAACAAATGTTTAATATAAACTTATACTATTATGACAACACTAGTTCCAACTAAGAACAACGTTTCTTTACCTAACGTTTTTGATGATTTTTTTAACGATGGTTTTCTGGACATACCCTCATTTTTTGCTTTTACAAATCAAAAAGGAGCTTTTATGCCCAATGTTAATGTCATTGAAAATACCGAAAATTTTGAAATAGAACTTGCTGCTCCCGGGCTCCAAAATAAAGATTTCAAAGCAGAGGTTAAAAATGGAGTATTGACTATCAGTGCAGAAAAAGAGGAAGAAGCTGAAGAAAATGGCAAAAATTTTAGAAAAAGAGAATTCTCTTATAGCTCATTTAATCGTTCTTTTGTTTTACCAGATAATGTGACAGCTGATAAAATCGATGCCAATTATAAAAATGGCATTCTAAAAGTGACACTTCCAAAAAAGAACACCAGTCCTAAGACTCCAGCAAAACAAATTAAAATTGGATAAACCAAAAAATAAAATGTGCTCATAAAATATATTTTGTAAGCACATTTTATGCCATATTTTCATTAAAAAATCTGCTGTAATATTGAATAGTATGAAGGTAATTAAACACTCAGGCCATGTTGTGCCTTTCGATATTGAAAAACTAAAACTTTCCCTTCAAAAATCTGGGGCTGATGCCGATCTTATTAGAGAATGCCTTTTACAGATACAAAATCAAATGTATGAAGGCATAACTACTAAGCAAATATACAAACTGGCGTTTGCGATCTTAAAAAAAGCTGCAAACGGACATGCTGCTAGATACAATCTGCGCTACGCATTACAAATGCTAGGACCGGCAGGTTTTTTCTTTGAAAAATTTATATCCAGACTTTATGCTGCTGAAGGTTACAAAACAAGGACAAATCTAACCTTGCAGGGAAAATGTGTATCGCATGAAGTAGATATAGCACTGAAAAAAGAGAACATAGTCTGGATGGTCGAATGTAAATTTCACAGCAGCAGAGAAGGCGCTTCAGATGTGAAAGTGCCGATGTATATTCTTTCCCGCTTTAATGATCTCAAAGCAAAACAGCACACTATTTTTAGCGGAAGCGAAAACATAGACTCCTGTATAATAGTAACTAATAACCGATTTACTAAAGATGCCGAAAATTTTGCTATCTGCAGCGGGATAACACTCTTGAGCTGGGATTATCCTAAAAATGACAGCATTAAAAATAAAATAGATAAAGGAGGACTTTACCCGATTACCTGCCTCACCACGCTCTCAATGGTCGAAAAAGAAAAACTGCTTATTCTGGATCAAATACTTGTAAAAGATCTGATTAATGATTCGAAAAGTCTTCATAAAATAGGAATTAGTGAAAACAGGATTCGAAATGTACTAAAAGAAGCTTCACAAATTTGTAAACTTATTTAAAATGAAAGTAAAATTTATTGGAGGCGCCGGAACCGTAACAGGCTCAAAGACACTCATAGAAAGTAACGGTATTAGAATATTGATTGATTGCGGGCTTTTTCAAGGTCTTAAAGCGCTCAGACAACTTAACTGGGAGCCCTTGCCGGTTTTGCCTTCTACAATAGATTATGTGCTGCTAACACATGGTCATCTGGATCATTGCGGATGGCTTCCTAGACTCGTTGCACAAGGATTCACGGGCAAAATATATTGCACCTCTCCTACTAGAGATGTGGCGAAACTTGTTCTTTTAGACAGCGCTAAAATTCAGGAAGAAGAAGCCAATAAAGCCAACAAAGAGCATTATTCTAAACATGAAAAAGCAGAACCTCTTTATACTTTAGAGCAGGCTGAAGCCGTTTTTCCGTTTTTTAAAATCGTGCAGCCTGACATTGCAACAGATATTGCTCCAGATATTACTGCTGTTTATACTGGTGCAGGACATATCATTGGTGCCTGTAGTATTACGCTGAATCTCGAAGACAAAACTTTGGTTTTCTCCGGTGATATAGGACGCGATGACGATGTTTTGATGTTTCCGCCAACCAAACCCATACTGGCAGATTATCTCTTTTTAGAAAGTACTTACGGCAACCGCCTTCATCCTGATCTGGATGCAAAAAAAGAACTTGAAAACTATATAAATACCACTATAGAACAAAAAGGAACGGTTATTATTCCGGGATTTGCCGTTGAAAGAGCACAATCCATAATGTATTTGATATGGCAGCTTAAAACAGAGGGCAGAATTCCAAATGTACCTTATATTCTGGATACCCCAATGGGCGCCAGTGTCCTGGATATTTTTTTACAGAATATGCAATGGCACAAACTCGCTGCTAATGACTGTCATGAAATGTGCAAAATGTTTAAAATAGTTTCTGAATACGAACAGACTATGCGAATCATTGAAGATCCTCAGCCGAAAGTAATCATCGCCGCAAGCGGAATGGCCACAGGAGGCCGCGTATTATCCTATTTTGAACATTATATAGGTATTGAAAAAACTACTGTTATAATGGTAGGCTATCAGGCAGAAGGCACACGTGGAAGAAGACTTCTTGAAGGTGCCAATGAAATTAAAATATACGGAAACTACTATAACGTAGAAGCTAAAATAGTTCAGATCGAAGGACTCTCTGCCCACGGCGATCAGCAAGATCTTGTAAACTGGCTTTCAGTACTTGAAAATGTTCCCAAATGCATTTACTTAGTACATGGAGAAAATCTTCCGGCAGATGAACTTCGAATTAAAATTCAGGATAAATATGGTTATAACTGCAGTGTTCCGCTCATAGGAAGCGAAATAGAAATCTAGAAGATTCTTCATTTCCTTCTAAAATACTTTGGAACCTCAAACCATAATACGGATACTGATCCTGCCAAAACACATACAAAGAGCTGAAAAATTGTAGGCATTTCAAAATTAAATAAAGAACGTAAAAAGGGTACTGTAAAGAGCAGTATAACCAAAAGCACTGTAATGCCTATTAAAAGAGAAACCATGAAATTTTTATAGTGAAGCGTTGCCCGTAATGAGTAATAAAAAGATCGGTTTACTAATGTGAGTACAACATTGGCAGTAATCAAAGTTAAAAAAACCATGCTTCTTGTGCTGTTTTCATTCCATTGATTGTATACTGACCACTGATATACGCCTAATACTCCTATAGTAATAACAACTCCCTGCAAAATACTTGTTATCAATTCTTTTGTCTTAAAAAAAGTAGATATCAATGCTCTTGGTCCTCTCTGCATCGTATCGGCTTCAGCAGGTTCATTCTCATAGAGTATCGAACAGGTTGGCCCCATAATAAGTTCGAGCAGAATTACATGCAGCGGACTGAATATATTGGGATAAATCCATCCTAAAGCAAGCGGAATAAAAACGATCAGAATGATAGGTATATGTATTGATATAATATACTGAATTGCCTTTTTTAGATTCGTATAAATTCTCCTTCCCATTGCCACAGCATCTACCATTTTAGAAAGATCATCCTCTACCAGAATAAGTGAGGCGGCATCTTTTGCTATAGCTGTTCCTTTTTTCCCCATAGCAATACCGATATGCGATGCTTTAAGGGAAGGCCCATCATTGACCCCATCTCCCGTCATGGCAACAATCTGCCCGTTTGCTTTGAGAGCGTTGACAATCCTAAGTTTAGCTTCGGGAAACATTCGGCTAAACAGATTGATATCCAATACTTTAGCTTGTAATTCCGAATCACTCAATTTCATCAGTTCATCTCCTGTAATGGCTTTATCAGATCCCTTAAAACCGATCTGCTGAGCAATAGCGTTTGTTGTGCGGGCATTGTCACCTGTAATGATCTTAACTCCTATTCCCGCTTTATAAAAAGACTCTAATACCTCTGAAATATTATCCTTAGGCGGATCATAAAAGGCAACCAGACCTTTAAACATAAAGGGGATTTCCTGCTGTTTTTCAGGATAATCATTTCCTTCCAAAACACCTTGAGCAACACCAAGAACCCTGTAGCCTTTTCCGGTTAGTTTATCCATAGCCTCTAGCACAATTCCTCTATATTCGTTTGTAAGATGGCAGACTTCAAAAATTGCTTCAGGCGCTCCTTTAGCCGCAATAATACGATTATTGGCAGCATCTTCAAAAATATGGGTCATCATTGGCGGTTTGCCTGATAACGGATATTCATGAATCATTTTAAAATTGGCCGTCAAATCTTTAGCCGCAAACTTTTTATAAGTATGATGAAGTGCTAGCTCCATCGGATCAAAAGGTATGGGTTCACTGGCCCACATAGCGGTTGTTATAAGATCCTCCGTTTCTGTTGATTCTCTAAAAATGCTAACATCGGTCTCTAACCCTGACGGTAAATAAAGCCCCGCTAACTCCATTTTATTCTGAGTTATGGTCCCTGTTTTATCTGTACAGATAATGGTGGCACTGCCAAGTGTTTCAACTGTTTTCATTTGTTTGACTACAATGCCCATTTTCATTAACCGACGAGCTCCCAATGCCATAAATGTTGTAAAAGCAACCGGAATCTCCTCTGGCAATATGCTCATTGCCAAGGTAAGCGCTACCAAAAGGCTTCCCAGAATATTACCCATTCTGGCATAATTGATAGCCCATACCAGAATAAAAACCAGAACTCCAAGAAAAACCATTTTTTTTATAAAATTCCCAATCTGCAGTTCTAATGGTGTCTTTTCTTCGTTAATAGCTTCCAGACTGCTCCCTATTTTCCCTAATCTTGTTTGGTTTCCTATCTCTGTAACTTTAATAATTGCTAATCCGCTTACAATGGCAGTTCCCGAAAACACTTTATTATCTTCTTTTTCTTGATCTTTAAAAACACTCAAAGACTCCCCGGTAAGTATCGATTCGTTTACTGAAAAATCATTTGAACTAATGATAACTCCGTCAGCAGGGACCAATCCCCCTTCTTCAACAATTACCAAATCCCTAACAACAATATCTTGTGTTTTAATGTTTTGCTGTTTCCCGTCACGAATAACTTTGCATAAAGGTTCTGTGAATTCCTGTAATTTTGCCAAAGCATTTTGGCTTCTCTTTTCCTGATAAAGTGATATTGCCGTTATTAATAAAATTGAAACGGTAAGAAATAGTGCGTCGCTATATTGCCTATTGATAAAGTAAATTCCGGCGGCAACGAGTAATAAAAGAATCATTGGTTCTGCAAAGATGTTTTTTAGAAAAGCTAAAAACCTGTTCTCTTTTTTGTAATTATACTTGTTGACTCCAAATTTTTCTCTAAAATCAATAACTTCTTCGATACTTAGTCCCTGTAATTCTTTTTCCTTTTTATTCATAGATTATGCAGCTAAATTAGATCACAGTATAATATATCTTAAAGGTACGAAATAAGTTTCTGCTTTAATTAGCCGCTTCAAAGTATTAAAAGAGAATACGCTGTTTTTATTCCAGACTAACCGACGGAAATATATGCAGCCTTATTTTTAATGCCTTTACCACCAAACAATGTTCCTTACACAGTGAAAAAATTTTCAATGTTCTGCTGATCATTTTACTTTCCTCAATAACGACTATAGGCCTTAGCACAATATCGGTTATCTCTGAAAAATCATCAAATAGTGCTATAGATGCACGGGCTGTACTTTTAAACTTTTTAAACTTGATTCCTTTATGTCTGGCCAAATTAAAAAATGCTGTCATATACGAGCTTTCAACAGACGCAAGAAATAAATGTTCTGCTGACCAGACATCTTCTTTCAGATTTTTCAAACACGAATTTTCTGCTACTTCTATAGCGCTGCTAAAAATCACAGCACTTACCCTTGCATTTTGATTTTCCAGCCATTGCAAATCTACCTGATATTCTTGCGAGGTCTCCATATAATAATTTTTTGAAATATAAAAGCAGTTCTCACTACTGCAAATCAATTTAAATGTCAATAAGACTTATCTAAATTAGCTCGTCAGCCAATAATAACAAATGATATTCAACATATCATTTTAACTGGTAATAAATATAAAAATGCTAAAAGTCATTATTCAAAATGATTTAGATCATTTTTCCTTTTTTTGATTTAATGCAATTTTACAACGCAAATCAGAAGGTATGCAGTAAGAACTTTTTAGATACCGGTAATTGCGAAAGCTTCTGGCAATTAAAAAAAAAACAGCCTAGACCTTCCATAATTAAAAAATAGAGAGCCATGGAAAACCAGCAACAATTTATAGCAGATTATAACACGCTGCAGCAGATAGAAGATGCAGTCAAAAAACTTAAAAAAAGCGGCTGTGATATTAGAGGACTTGAAATAATAGGCCAGGACTGCTACATAAAACAAAGTGTCACCGGAAATTTTAACATTTATGACAAAATGGAAAAATGGGGCACTACCGGATTATTCACCATCGGTTTATGCGGGCTCTTATTTGGACTGCTTTTTATTTTCAACTTCACAGCAAGTCTTCCATATTTTAAAACCCCTATTATATTTGCATGTATAGCTGTTCTTTTAGGGGCAACCCTTCCAATAATAGGCATGGGATTCTCAAAAGGTGAACCTATTAAATATAAAACAGAAATAAAAGCCCGTAAATATATACTGTTTGCCCAGCAGAAAAATGCCAATATAGAAATCATAAGAAGCATACTTAATCCTCATGCTCCTGTAGAGAATTCAATAAAAGAAAGAGAGGGCCAAGCACTATTAAAGAATGAAGTTTCTCACTTCCACGAAATAAAAAACTAAAAATTTCAAATTAACAACTATTAATATTTAACAATCTAAATGAAAATGATATGAAAACAAATGAAGAGTTGCAAAGAGATGTTCAGAATGCCATTAAATGGGAACCGCAGCTTCATGCCGCAGAAATTGGCGTAACTGCAAAAAATGGTGTCGTAACCCTGATGGGAACTGTAGATGCCTATTATAAAAAAATTGAAGCTGAAAACGCAGCCAAAAATGTTGATGGCGTAAAGGCAGTTGTTGAAGAAATAGAAATTAAATATTCCAGCAACACCAAATCTGATGAAGATATTGCCAATGATGTTTTAAAGGCTTTAACTGATAACTGGAATGTTCCGCAGGAAAATATTCAGATTAAAGTTGAAAAAGGCTGGGTTACTCTGGAAGGTCAGGTAACCTGGAATTACCAAAAAGAAGCTGCCAGCAAATCCATCAGCCATCTTAATGGCGTTAAAGGAGTAAACAGCCGTATCAAAATAAAAGCTGAAATACAGGATGAAATTGAGAAAAAGAATATTGCACGAGCCCTTGCCAGCAACTGGACACTGCACTCTGAAAATATACTTGTCAGGGTTGACGGTACAGGAGTGACATTGACCGGAGCTGTTTCTTCGCTTTATCAAAAAGATTTAGCTGAAAAAATAGTTTGGAAAACCCCAGGTATCTGGTCAGTAGATAACCAGCTTGCCGTAGAACATAAATATGCCATATCAGAATAGCTTTTAAAGGGAGAATATGCTTCTCCCTTTTGTTCAAATTGCTTTGAAGCCTAAAATATTTCTTTTGAAAGACATCTCATAAAAACAACTCTAAAATAAAAAGTTATGAAAACAATAATAGCCTTAATGGCAATTACAGCAATTACAGCTGTAATCCTGATCAATAGTGTAAGAAAAAATTCAAAAAAAGATAACTCTTAAATATCTATACCATGGAACCAAGCTGGATTATATTAGCATTTTTTAGCATCGTGACCTTAATTGTGATGATTTACATCTTTTTACAAAACAATAAAGATCGAAAGCAATATGAAAAAGATTTAAACACGCCATCAAATCTTTTTCAGGATGAATCTGAAGTTAATGATGCGGATAAATTTTAGAAGCTGCTTCGTTTTTTACCTTTACAATAATAAATTATGAAAAATATAACGCTATATGCGCTGTTTGTTATCACAGCAGCCCTGACACTGGTGAATCGTTATACCCCTTTTTACATCAACAACTCAATGCTTCACTTTGCCATCTTTCTTATTGCGGCGTTCACCTTTATATTTATCACAGGCCGGCTGCTTGGGAAATTAAAAAGTTTTAAATCACAATTAATAGCCTTGATTATAGTTGCTTTTTTATGCTTTATACGATCTTTCCTCATCTGGGGAGGCGACTGGAAGACCCAGACAATACTATACGGAAACATAGCCAATGACAACAAAACTATAGAATTGCAAATGCGAGGTGACCGCTTTTCATTTGGATACAAAAAACGTGTTATAAATAGATTAAAACTGCTCCCTGGATTTGACTGGACTACTGATGTAGATACCGCAGCAATCGATCACAGCCAATGGAAAAAAATGAACCTATATGTCAATGAAATGAAGTTTGCTTCAAAATAGTATTGAAGTGCGTTAAGCATTAAAATAATTTCAATCTGCCGCTCATTATAAAACTATTAGAAAACATGAAAAAAATACTTGTTACAACCGACTTATCATACTCCTCCAAAACTGCATTACGTTTTGCCATACAGCTGGCCTCTCAGACTGGGTATGAGCTTACATTCCTGTATATAAACACTGCATTTATAATCGACCCATGGTCAGCTGTAACTTTTGCAGGTCTTCCGGAACCTGATACTAAATTACAGAAACAATCCCTCACAAAATTTATACATACTCTGTACAGACAGACAGGCAAAGAGCCAGGTAAAATAAATTATATAGTAGAAAGCAGGCTAGATGTAAATGAAGCCATTTTGGACTGTGCAAAAAGAATCAAGGCCGATTACATTTGTATGAGTACAAGGGGAGGCGGTCTTGTAAATAAGCTGCTGGGCAGCCATACCACCAGAATTTTACATGATTCTCCGCTTCCCGTACTGGTTGTTCCAAGGCATTACAGAATAAAAAAAATTAGCAGCGTTCTGTACCCGTCTGATCTGGAAAATTTAGAATCTGAACTACCCTTGATTAAAAAATTTGCAGCCTCAGTTGATGCCTTGACTGCTGTCTACCATTACGACTATTTTACGCAGGAAGAAGAGATCAATAAAAAATTCAATAAAATTGAACAAAAATTCAGATCTGACAAGATATCTTTTCATTTCAAAAAGTTAAATCCGGAAGTATCATTATTGCGACATCTGCAGATAGACATTATGAAAACGAAACCTTCTATTATAACAATGTTTGCCAAAGAGGACCGAAGCTGGTTTGAGCAATTATTTCAGCCGCTTAAAACTGCTGAAAAAGGTTTCAATACCAGAACTCCAATGCTCGTATTTAAAAAATAATAATTGGCAGGTAAATTCACCTCTGCGAGTTAGCCTGCCAATACTTTTTACAACTTACAATAAAGCTTTTTCTTTACAGCGAAAACATTCTTAACTATTCAAATCCTTTTAATTTTGAATAAAAAACTATGGAATTTGAAATTCTTGAAATTCGCACATAGCGGCTTCAAGTTTAAGCTTTTCCTGCAGGTAATCTAATTTTAGTGAATCTAAGAGATGAACTACAGACCGGTCAAAAGTTTCAGTATCGGCTTCATAATCTTTAATATAATTAACCCTGTTTTTAAATTCATCAAGATGAAATTGAAGATCCTTGAGCTTTTGCAATGTTTTATGTTTTTTTTCTTCATTGCCGGTCTTTATCACCTGGCCCTGTTTTTTTATGATTAGTTCAGCCGCATCAATTATACTGTCAGATTCCCTGTTTAAAGAAAACCATTTTCTAAGGGTCTGCTCCTCAATATTCCGCGTAACCATTAATGAATCAGAATCGATGCTCTCTTCAGTTGAAGATGACCTATCCTGGCAGGAATAAAACAGAACTGTTAAAATTCCCAATATGCTGAATTTTGTTTTCATGTTTTTTGATTTAAGGTTTATTTTTTGATTTTTTCTTAAATATAAATCTACAGGCAGTCCTTTATTGATTTTAAATTAGATCTAAGGTAACCCAATGATAAAAAACCCTCAATGATCGAGATCATCTGCAGATATGATTTTACACATATATTACGTAATTCAATGGATTTACCATTGTTGCATAATTTACTATTTATAATTCATTGATGATTACAATCATATTTGAACCAGTTTGAAAATCATAATTTTAAACTATTAAAAGAAACATTTAATTCAAAACAATCACAATGAAAAGAATTTCATGGATAATCATACCAGTATCCCTTCTACTGCTTCAGTGCGCAAGTTCAAGTATAGTCAGTTCATGGCAGGACTTACAGCTTAATAATTTGAAAACCGGTCGTATTGTAGTGGTTGGCTTGCTAAAAGATTCAGACAGATCACTGCAGCGGCAAATGGAAAATCATCTGGCCGACGATCTATGCAACCTTGGCTATGATGCCATAGCATCTTTTGAGCTTTACGGCTCTAAGGCTTTTGAAGGGAAGGATGAAAAAAAAGTTATCACACAATTAAAGCAAGATGATCTAGCTGCCGTTTTAACGATTGTACTGCTTAATAAACGAAAAGAAAACTACCACGCTCCAAAAAGTATGTTTGATCTCACAGATCCATTTAATGGTAATGATTTCTCTATTTACTGCGCTGCTGTTTACAGCAGAATCTACCAGGAAGGCTATTATATAAATGACACTTATTATTTTTGGGAAAGCAATCTCTTTATAATGCCTGACCAAAAGTTAATATATTCGGCACAGACACAATCCTTTAATCCATCAGCTAAGACGATTCTCGCACATGAGTATGGAAAATTAATTATACATGATATGCTTGAAAATAAAATAATTGAGAATCTTCGTTTACAGAAAAAATAAAAACATTCGGTTTGTAAAATCTGTTTAAACTAAAAATTATTTCAAAAATGCTGCTGTATTAAACTAAATATAAAAGAGTCCAAACTGTCAAATCCATTAAATGGGTTTAGGTTGAAATTTTGATTTTAATCCATAATGTTTAATACTGTTCTCAATAATAAAAAGCCTTGCCTGTTCAATATCATCTGTTATCATGAATAATTTTGAATCAGCATCATTTATTGTTCCCTGCTGTTTCATAAGATCAATATGTTCAATGAGCGCCTTATGATATTGTTTATTGAAGATCACTATGGGAAAGTTTTTAATTTTGCTGGTCTGAATAAGTGTAAGCGCTTCAAAATATTCATCTAAAGTCCCAAAACCTCCGGGCATTACTACAAAGGCAAAAGAATATTTTACCAAAAGTATTTTGCGAATAAAAAAGTGTTTTGTCTCTACCCATTTATCAAGATAAGAGTTAGGCATCTGGTCAATTGGAAGCTTAATATTGCACCCGACGGATCTGCCTCCCACTTCTTTTGCTCCGCGGTTTGCCGCTTCCATCAGGCCCGGTCCTCCTCCTGTCATTATTGTAAAGCCGAGTCTGGCACATTCGCCGGCTGCCTTTTTGGTAAATTCATAATAAGAATGATCTTCCCTGAAACGGGAAGATCCAAAAAAAGTAATGCATGGGCCGATAGAATAAAGCTTACGAAAGCATCTTATAAGCTCCCATAAAGTAATACATATAAATTTAAGTTCAGCAAATCTGGACTGGGGACCTTGCAAAAACATAATTTCTGATTTATCATTTTGATCTATCTTCTCTTTCATAATTATATTTTTTTTATAGTTAACACAGATAGGGCTGTTCAAGATTTACTTTTAAATGATTTATAACTTTGATCACTCCCGGGGTTTTATAAGCAATCCTTTCTGCTTCTTCTTTTTGAAAGATTGAACCAACCGTTCCTGATAATTGTACTGTAGCCCCTGCCACCTCAACATCAATTTCATCCATATCAAATGCCCAGTGGCGCTGCAATGCCTTTTCCAGTAACTCTTTTTCTACCTGATCATATACTTCTCTTTTCAGTTTAATGTTATTGGTGACTTCCCTGACTCCTGTCTGATTTCTAATTAACTCAAGAGCGATCTCTCTTTGAAAGTTCCATGGTAATATTCCTTCTGCCGTCACAGATCCTTTTTCTACAGTTATGTTAACGGTATTTTGAGGAATAATTTGATTTTCTTTAAATTTTGCTACAATCTGCACGGCAATTTCCTGATCAGAAGTACAGGAGCCCTTTTCCAATACAACCATAATTTCATCGACAATTGCCGCTACGCCTTTTATTTTCTTGGCAGCATGGAGTGCTTCTGTTTTTTTAACTAGTAAATTTACATTTCCCGTAAGGGTAACTATTCCATTTTTTACAATAACTCCAATTTCAGCTGCATGCAGCAGGGGTTCAAATTTAAGCGCCTCCTGAATTTCTCTCTGCAAGATATCATTACTTTTCATACTATTTTTATTTACAATTAATATTGATCAATCTAATTCCACTAAAAGTTCATTAGATACATACCCCACACCCGGAGTATTCCATGCGATTCTTTCCGCCTCTTCTTTCTCAAACAGAGATTCAACAGTGCCAGTAAGAAATATTGTCTTGCCATCAACCTTTACTTTAATATTATCGATCTCAAGCAGCCAGCTGCGTCGAAGTGCTTTCTCGATGAGCTCCTGGTTCAATTCGCTTTTGATTTCCGGCTCTATCTTTATCTTATCAATTACACCGCGTATTCCTTTCAAATAACGAATGGCATTATCCGCCGCTTTTCTTTGGAAATTCCAATGAAGTATGCCCTCTAGGGTAACCCAGCCCTGCTGGACGGTAACTTTTATGCTGTAGCTGGGAACAGCCCAGTTATCTTTTAAGGTCTGGTTTACTAATGCAGCAATTTCCTTGTCGCTTTTAACAGCCGAAAAAAATAGGTCAACCTTGATCTCGTCCATAATTTTTTTGACTCCGGAAACATTCTTAACGGCTTCCGCCGCTTCTCTCTTTTGAGCATAATTGTCAACTGTTCCTCCCAGCGTTACAATGCCGCTGCGGGCCCTGATATCAATTTCATTGGAATGCAGAAGAGGCTCCCATTTGATTGCTTCACTTACTTCTTTCTGTAAAATATCATCTTTCTTTTTCATGGCAAAAAATTTAAAATTTTATAGACTGACTACTATTGTATGAAACAGTTAGTTTATCTGATGAGGTAAAATTCAAAAAAGTACATCAATAAAAAAATGATTTCTGGCGGTCTCAAAAGTGATACAAATCATTATTGGATTGTTATGTGAATTCGTTTCATTCTTATTAAAAAGTATTGGCCCTCAGCTAATTTTAAAAACAAAAAAGCTAAAAAAGATATGCTTTGAAATGGAATCACCAATTCATTTATATCATTATTTCAAAAACACTTAAGAAATTGTGTTCTTTTTTTGAAACATAATCAGCTGAATCCCAACAATAGATTTCTTAAGATTCCATTGATTTTATTTGTAATCTAGCCAAACATAAACCATTCTTTTTCAGCCAAATATCTACAGCCACCATCCATTCAATAAATAAAACCAATAGAATATTAAACTTTAATTACTAATCTGGAATATTTGAACTTAAAATAAAAAATAGATATATCATGACAAAAAAACAAAATCCAAATAGTTTTACTTTTCGCAATTTTGATTTCTTTCCAGCAAAAGACAGCAGCATGCACCAGGGTCGTTTACAAAGGCCTCAATGATATGATTATTACAGCTCGTTCCATGGACTGGAAGAGCGGCATTCCGGCTAATCTAGGGATTTTTCCAAGAGCAGTAGAGCGCAATGGGCAGGCAGGAACCAATTCCGTTATATGGAAAGCCAAATATGGAAGCGTAATAACCAGTTCCTGGGATATTGCATCCTCTGACGGAATGAACGAGAAAGGTCTTGCTGCCAATCTCTTATGGCTGGCCGAATCAAGTTTTCCAAGTTTTGAGAAAAATGGTATTAAAAAAGGATTAGCAGTATCCTTATGGCTGCAGTACACTCTTGATAATTTCGCTACCGTTTCGGAAGCTGTAAAATCATTTGAGAAAGATAATTTTGTTGTTGTTTCGTCATACATTCCGGGAACTGACATTTTTGCTACAGTTCATTTGTCTATTTCTGATCCAACAGGAGATAATGCTATTTTAGAATACATTAATGGAAAGCTGGTGATACATCATGACAAAAAATTTACCGTAATGACCAACTCTCCTATTTTTGATGAACAATTAGCCATAAACAGCTACTGGAAAGGAATTCCAGGAACTATAATGCTGCCGGGAACAAACAGAGCAGCCGACAGATTCACCAGGGCATCCTATTACATTGATGCTATACCCAAAACGGATAATACAAGAATGGCTATTGCAAGTGTTTTTGGGGGCATTCGAAATTGTTCGGTACCTCTTGGTATTTCTTCCCCAACAGAACCCAATATTTCTTCCACAAGATGGAGAACTGTAGCAGATCAAAAAAATCTTGTATATTATTTTGACAATGTACTAAACCCTAATGTAGTCTGGGTTGAATTCAGAAAAATTGACTTTAGTGAAAAAGCAAAAATAAGAAAGCTCAGTCTGGAAAACAATGAAAATTACTCAGGAGAATCTTCACTAAATTTTAAAACAGCAAAGCCGTTTAAATTTGCCGGCCTTGATTTATAAAAGATTATTGATAGACTAAAAATGGATCAACTATAAAAAAAAGCAGACGGAAAATGGAGCGGATAATAGCTTAGTGGAAGAATTGCGGCATATGATACTAAAAAAACGAAAATTGAGTATTGTTTAGAAGTACAGCAATTGGACTGGAATGTACAGTTCTCCAAGACAAAAAAGGGCTCTGTGGCAGCCATCAGCCCCGATGGCAGTGAAAATTCTTTGCAGCGCAGTATACCGCAAAGATTGCAGGGTACAGCGGGAAGATCTCCTAAGAAATAAATACTGTAATTATTTTTGGGTCAGCTAATGTAAAAATAAAAGGATATGCATCGGAAAAATTTAATCAAATCTTAAGCAAGTAAAAAAAATAAGATATCCAACAATTCGTTATTTCGTATATATCTAAAAACAAACTCTAGAATGAAGCTGATTACCTTATTCTTTTTACTAACGGTGCTTCCTATAAACTGGGAGCCTGACTTTAACAATGCAAAAAAAATTGCAAAGGAAAAACATGAACTTATTTTGCTTAACTTCTCAGGATCAGATTGGTGTGGGCCTTGCATTGTTCTTCGCAGGGATTATTTAGAGAGTCAGGTATTTACTGATTTGGCCAACACCAACCTGGTACTAGTAAATGCTGATTTCCCAAGAAAAAAGAAAAATATCGGTACACCGGAGCAGGTAAAACGAAACGAAAGTTTAGCCGAAATTTATAATAAGGAAGGAAGTTTTCCTCTTACCCTTCTTTTGGATGCTGACGGAAAAGTAATCAAAACCTGGCACGGCAAACCTGAAACTACACCTGAACAATGGACTGCAGAAATAAAAGCAATCTGTGATAGCAAAAAGTAACATATTAAAAAATCAAAAATATTCGCAATCCCTAAAACTCATGGGAAACAACTTTACTATTACAGTTGTAGCCGGAAATGAGAAAACAGGAAATGAGAATATCAATCTTGCCATTGAAGAAATCAGAAGGATCGAAAAACTGTTCACTACTTATAAAGAGGACAGCCAGACCAATCTAATAAATCAAAATGCAGGAATAGAGCCTGTCAAAGTAGATCAGGAAGTCTTTAATCTTATTGAAAGAGCTACGGGAATTTCGAAAATTACACAAGGAGCTTTTGATATTTCGTATGGAAGTCTTGACAAAAGCCTTTGGAATTTTGACAAAACAATGACCAGTCTTCCTGACCCTCAGACAGCAAAAAAAATGATCCACCTTATTGATTACCGAAATATTATTCTTGACAAAGAAAACACAACGGTATTTTTAAAAGAAAAAGAAATGCGGATTGGTTTTGGAGGTATCGGAAAAGGATATGCGGCAGAAATGGCAAAACAGCTGTTATTAAAAAACAATGTTCAAAGCGGCATTATTAATGCAAGTGGCGATCTTTCAGCCTGGGGATTACAGCCAAATGGCACTAAATGGACTATTGGAGTGGCTGATCCTGATTCTCCAAATGCAGCCTTTTCTTATATGGAAATATCCAACAAGGCAGTGGCTACTTCAGGAAATTACGAAAAGTTTATCACAATCAACGGAAAAAAATATTCGCATACCATTGATCCAAAAACTGGGCTGCCAATAACCGGAATAAAAAGCGTGACCATTATCGCTTCAAACGCTGAATTTGCTGATGCAATGGCCACTCCAATAGCGGTTATGGGAATTAAAGCCGGACTGTTTCTAATTGACCAGATTCCGGATCTATACTGTATTATAATTGATGACAACAACAAAATTTACACTTCAAAAAACATTAACCTGAAATGAAAAAGCCAAAGCAAAAAAATCTCGTACTATTCTGCAGCATTGCTTTTATCGGCATATTGTTCTCTTCCTGCACTTCGGTAAAGGAATATCAGAAAGGAAAAATCAACGATTCTGAAATGGTGCTTTCTAATAGAAAAATAGAAAAGACAGAACTCAGTTTTCAATCCTACCGAGAAGGAGCTTCCGGAGCAAATTCAGGAAAAAGCGGCGGTGGCTGCGGTTGTAACTAATTTTCATACGATCAAAAATGAAAAGAATATTCATTACAGGATTTGCCTTACTGGCATTATTTCAGGTAAGAGCGCAAAATGTACCTACAGATTCCACAGCTTACAAAAGCAGAAAATTAAAATTGGAAGAGGTAAATCTAGTTTCCAGTTATTATAAACAAGACGGAAACAATTCTGCTGTTACAGGAGGAATTGGTTCTGAACATCTTACCGATATTGCCAACACGATCGATGTTAAACTGGTAAAATACGGAGAAACCGGAATTAAACATACTTTTGATATTGAAGCCGGTATTGACCACTATACCTCTGCCTCATCAGATATGATTGATTTGAGTGCCAATTCATCTGCATCCTCTTCAGACAACCGCTTCTACCCTTCTCTAACTTATATGAGAGAAAACGAAGAAAAAGGAAGAACACTGGGAATTGGCGTTTCATCATCGACCGAATTTGATTACCAGTCTTTTGGAGGAAACATTAGTTTTTCACAAAAAACAAAAGACAAAAACGGAGAATTTACAGCTAAGTTTCAAACCTTTATCGATCAGTTAAAACTAATTGAACCGGTTGAACTGCGTCCATCAGGCCAAGAAGGTTATGGCAGTGCCAACCGAAATACTTTTGCAGGAACTTTGAGTTACTCGCAGGTTATAAACAAAGACCTGCAGATAATGCTTGTAGGAGATGTTATCAGTCAAAATGGTTATTTAAGTCTTCCATTTCACAGAGTTTATTTTGAAGATGGTTCTGTTCATCAGGAAAAAATGCCCGATACCAGACTTAAAATTCCACTGGGAATCAGAGCCAGTTATTTCTTAGGTGACAATGTAATTATTCGTGCATATTACAGATATTATACGGATGACTGGAGTCTCAGAGCACATACCGCTGATCTTGAAATCCCTGTAAAATTAACCCAGGCATTTTCAGTGAGCCCGTTTTACAGGTATTATACCCAGAGTGGAACAAAATATTTTAAAGCCTACGGAGAACATACGGCAGCAGATGAATACTACACCAGCAATTATGATTTGTCTAAGTTTGACAGCAGTTTCTTTGGGATGGGAATGAAATTTACTCCCCTTAATGGAATTTTTGGTCTTAAACACTGGAATACACTGGAGATTCGTTACGGTCATTATACAAGAACTACCAATATGACTTCGGATATTATCAGTATTAACATTAAATACAAATAAAATTAATTAAAAAAAAACACAAAGCCCAATTGAATTGGGCTTTGTGTTTGAATAACATCACAGCAGCAAGAGGAAATTGTTCCAGTACAAAAGAACAGATAAGAATCTCTGATAAAAAACCATTACCTTTAAATCAGAGAACAGCAATCGAAAATGAATAAAATTATTGAAAAATTGACCCGTCATCTAGCAAAAAATCCCAGAAGACTATTCTTAATTGACTCTGTGGGGGCTCTGCTTAATTCTGTGCTGCTCTCTGCCGTGCTTTCAAATCTAAGCCCCTATTTTGGGATGCCCAAGACAACATTAACTCTACTCTTCTCAATAGCGGCTTGTTTATGCTTTTACTCCGCTGTATGCTTTTTATTTTTAAAAACAAAATGGACGCTTTACATCAGAATAATAAGTTCTGCCAATTTACTGTACTGTGCGCTGACCACTGCCTTTTTATTTATTCATTACAGCAAGCTTACAGCTTTTGATCTGATGTACTTTTCACTTGAAACAGCAATTATCTGCCTGCTTGTTTATACAGAGCTTACCGTATCTGCTAAAATTCTAAACAGCAGTAAGGGCAGTCAAAATATCTCGCGCAGTAAACCCCGCCTTTAAAATCAGCATTACATTAACGTTTGATTTTTCCCATTAACCCCTTTGAAGAGGCAGCTTTGTATTTCTAGTATACAACTTAGCAAAAAATTCAAAAAATAATTCGTAAAGGCCAAAAACCTGCTGATCCGGGACAGGAAAAATTAACCATGAAAAAATTAAAATTCAGCACAAAGAACCCGTACAAAAAAAATAAAGCTTTTAGGTCATTTAATAATTCTTCTTTTTCAAAATCAGTATATTTGCATCACTTATATTGTTACACTTTCTTTCTGGAGAAATACAATCCCTGCAGGTTCCCTAATGAAGCATTTAAACTTACTATACGTTTTTCTAATATCGCTGCTTGCCTTCACAGCTGACAGCGCATCAGGCAGATCACCTGAGCCATCTTGCGCTGGGCACTTAAAAACTGGCTTTATCTCTTTTGACAATACTTTAATCACTTCTGCATTCGTAATAAAATATAAAGAGCTGGATGTCCATTTTAAATTTAAAAGTAAAGTAAAATACCGTGCAACTGCTTCGGAAAGCGATGCTTTAAATATTCCTTACAGCACTAAATCAGCACTTTTTACAATCTTTAAAAACAGCTTAATTTACGGTATTGAAGTTATTTACCAAATTCAGCGTCATAATTACCTGCACCTCTACCAGCTTTTCTAAAAGCGGGCTTTCCTT
This sequence comes from Flavobacterium sp. B167r, assembly GCF_056824315.1. NCBI lineage: Bacteria > Pseudomonadati > Bacteroidota > Flavobacteriia > Flavobacteriales > Flavobacteriaceae > Flavobacterium > Flavobacterium sp. B167r. Next base: position 3,041,282 of record NZ_CP124859.1, on the reverse strand, counting down.
ATTTAAGTAAAAAATTCTCTGCGTAATCCTATAGCTTACAAAACTGTAAAAAACAGAAAGATATAAGAAATATGCAGTTAAGCCAGACAAGCTGTTTCTAAGACTGAAACTCTCAGCCAAGAACACTGTTCTTTCAGTATTAGTACAGCTGTTTTTAAGAAAAATCCAATTTAAAGAAATCTTCAATTCATGCCGCAGCGATATCTTTGAACAATTGGGAACTCTTTAGTATTTGTATTTACAAGTCTAAAAACCAAATTGCAGCATATTACTGCACAAATAAATTCTTGCAGCAGTAAACAATAGCACCAGATACCCTTGTTCACTGCAACATAAAAATATTGAGACATAACACATTCAAACAGCTCCAGCAGGTAAAAAATTAATCCTTCATGAGCTTTACAACGCTGCTTACAAATGATAAAAATAGTCCTAAAACACCTTTTAAAAGCCAAACATATCCTTATTGAAGGACAGAGAAAATTAACCCGCAAACAGTTCATTTTTCTCTCCAGCGTACTGATTGGAATTACTGTTGCCTTTGCTGTAATATTTTTAAAGGCCTTTGCCCATTGGGTCTTTTCCTTTGCAGCTTATATCAACGCAATAGTAAAATTAAGTTTCATTAACAGTGTGCTTCCCGTTATCGGGATCGTATTGACTGTATTTGTGGTGAAAAGGATCTTAGGGGGAAGCCTGGAGAAAGGGACTTCTCAAATCCTGTACACCGTCGCGCGAAAAGCCAGCATTATCCCTAAAAAACAAATGTACGCCCAGATCATCACCAGTTCCCTTACCGTGGGGCTTGGGGGCTCGGCCGGACTGGAGAGTCCGATTGTCATCACCGGGGCGGCCTTTGGTTCCAATTTTGCCCAGCAGTTCAAATTAAGCTATCAGGAACGGACGCTGCTCATAGGATGCGGGGTTGCAGCCGGTATAGCGGCCGCTTTTAACGCTCCTATAGCCGGTGTGCTTTTTGCTGTCGAGGTGTTGCTGGTAGATGTTACAATCGCGGCTTTTACCCCTATTATGATTGCTGCGGCAACAGGCGCGCTTGTCTCAGCGGTCGTCTTAAATGAAAATATACTGCTGGTTTTTAGAGAAAAGCAGACATTCGACTATCATAATATTCCATTTTACGTGCTGCTGGGACTTTTTACTGGTCTTACAGCAGTTTTCTACGCCAGGAAATTTCTAAAAACAGAACATTTTTTCGCCCATTTAAAATTTGGCCCCTATAAAAAAGCCCTGATTGGAGGAGCGGTATTGGGAATTCTTATTTTTGTTTTCCCTGCCCTATTTGGTGAAGGTTATGAAAGCATCAAAATCCTGGCCGATAAGAACCCAGGAGCACTTTTAAAAAACACACTCTTTGAGCAATACAGCAGCAGCAGCTGGGTGCTGCTGGCCTTTGTGGGATTTTCCATGTTCCTAAAAGCTTTTGCTTCCGGGATAACCCTTGGAAGCGGCGGGAACGGCGGGAACTTTGCCCCTTCTTTATTTCTGGGTTCCTATGCAGGATACTTCTTTTCAAAACTCCTAAATCTGACCGGCTTAACGGATCTTCCGATAAGCAACTTTACCCTTGTAGGGATGGCAGGAATTCTCAGCGGGCTGTTTCATGCCCCGCTGACAGCGATTTTTCTTATTGCAGAAATAACCGGAGGCTACGATCTGATGATACCCCTTATGATCGTCGCTTCGGTGAGCTTTGCTGTTTCAAAACGTTTTGAAAAACATTCTCTCGATGTAAAAAACCTTGCCCGAAAAGGAAATGCCTTCACCAGCAATAAAGACAGCAATATTTTATGCACGCTCAATATTGAGGATCTGGTAAAAAAAGATTATTTGCCCCTTACAGCAGATCAGGATATGGAAAAGATTTCCGATCTGCTGGCACACTGCGATCAGGTGGTTTTTGGAGTAGTGAGCCCGGAGAATGAGCTCGAGGGACTGGTTTATTTTGATGACATCAGAGAAATCATTTTTGATACTTCTCAAATTAAAAATACAATGGTCAAAGATATAATGTTAAAGCCGGTTCAAACTATCTATCTCTTTGACAGCATGGAAACCGTCATGAATAAATTTGAGAAAAGCAGTAAAATATTTCTCCCTGTGGAAAAAAACGGCAGGTATTATGGTTTTATGGCTAAATCAGATATTTTGGAATCCTACCGAAACAGGCTTAAATCCATGGCATTTGAATAATAACTTTTAGGGATTATTACAATGGTACATTTTTGTTCCAGCTAATAAAAAAAATGCAGACCGCAGCAAATTTTAAAAAAAGGTAAAGAGCCGTTCGATCAGCTTTTGTTTTTCTCCCTGCAGCAAATTGAATCCCGAGCTATTATTTTGAATTTAAATCAACTAAACAATAATATATTAAGCGCTATAGCCGCTTTAAGATACGCATGAAAAATTTACTCTTTTTTTTATTTTCTATACTACTAGTTCAAACAGCACAGTCTCAAAAAAATTCTTTAAAAAAGATCTTAGCCCAGCTCCAGCCAGGTGTCAAAGACACCATATTTCATTTAAGCACCTTGGATTCCATTACGGCAGATCTTCCCGCAACTCTAATTAAAGGGAGCCAGAGCGGTCCCACTTTTACAATAACGGCAGGTATTCACGGAATGGAATATCCCTCCATAGCCTCTTTGCTGCAGCTTCGCAGGGAAATAAATCCTCAAAAACTTAAAGGAAATTTAATCATTATTCCCATTATGAACCTGCAGTCCTTCTACCAGAGAACTCCTTTTGTAAACCCCTCGGACAACCTGAACTTAAACCGCGTTTTTCCAGGCAGCAGAACAGGAAGTATCACCGAGGTAATTGCTGATTTTATAACCACTCAGGTTTTTGACGCCACGGACGTGTTTCTGGATCTGCATGGCGGGGATGTCAATGAAGATCTCATACCCTTTATCTGTTATTACGATAACAAGGAATTCAAAGAGCAGACCCGGCTGGTTTCCCGTCTTAGTGAAAACAGCGGTTTTTCCACCATTGTGAGTTATCCCTATGCCATTGCCGAAGGCCAGCCGGCGATGTATGCCTTTAAGCAGGCCGTAAGGCTGGGCATCCCGGCGCTGAGCATTGAAATTGGAAAGCTTGGCAGCTGCGAGAAGTCAGATGTTTCCTTTACTAAAAATGCAGTTTATCGCATGCTCAAAGAGCTGCAAATGTATGAAAGCAAAAAAGTGATACCAGGTGCTCCTGCAAAAAACAAATATAACAGGCAGGCCTATGTTCCGGGACCCGGCCAGGGATTATTTTACAGCAGTTTTAAAGCAGGAAGCAGAGTGATAAAAGAAGAGGAAATTGGCTATATCACAGATGTTTTTGGCCGTAATGTGAAAATAATCACCGCGGCACAAAGCGGCACAATTCTCTATAAAGCAGGAAGACTGCCGGTAAACGAAGGCGAAACATTATTCTGTATCGGCTATAAGGCTGTGGATTAATTTTATATCAATACCGAAAGCTCCAAGATCCTGCCGCTTTGAAAAGTTTTTATCTCCATGAACAATACTGCCTGCTGTCAGCCGTTTACAATAGTTCGGTGCCTGCCTATCATAACAGTACTATAATTAAAGCACTCAGACAAATTTAAACTCCTATGAAAAAATTTCAAATAAAAAAAACAGAGCACGGAAAATGGCTTGTATCTCACAACGAAGTTCCCAAATTCAGCTGTATTTTTGAAGATAAGAAATTCAATTACGACAGAACAATCATCGGCCTTTTAGATCCAGCAGGTGATCCAGAGGAAATTCAGCTTTTGCAAAAAATGGAAAAATGGCTCAAACAATACCACAAGGATAAAATCAATGGATAATAAACGGTTCACTTTACTAATAATCTTTTCGAACTCCATCCCTGTTATTAAAATAAATCTTATCTTTAAATACAGCGATCACAGCAGTAACCCTAATGTAGACACTCATGAGAAAAATTACTGATATTCTGAATCTTAGAGAAGGAGAAGACGACAGGGAAAAAACACTGCAGACCGTTAAAAAAAACATTTCCTTTAAAGGAGCCAATCTTTGGATACTGGCCTGCGCCATAATTGTGGCCTCGGTGGGGCTTAATGTAAACTCAACAGCTGTTATCATCGGAGCGATGCTCATCTCCCCTCTGATGGGGCCTATTGTAGGGGCCGGTTTTGCCCTGGGCATTTATGACTTTTCACTGCTTAAAAAATCACTCAAAAACCTGCTCAATGCAACGGTTGTGAGTCTGGTGGTCTCCACGCTTTATTTTTACCTGAGTCCTTTCAAGGACGTTCAGTCGGAGCTTCTGGCGAGAACCTCCCCGAACATTTACGATATTCTTATCGCTTTTTTTGGCGGTGTTGTCGGGGTCATTGCCGTTACGCGGTCAGAGAAAGGAAATCCTATTCCCGGAGTAGCTATTGCAACGGCTTTAATGCCTCCTTTATGCACCGCAGGATACGGGATTGCAACTGCCCAGTGGAGCTTTTTTCTAGGAGCTTTCTACCTTTATTGCATCAACTGCGTTTTTATAGGTATCGCCACTTTTCTAATCATAAAATACCTGAATTATCCTGCTGTTAAACAGGTGGATGAAAAGCAGCAGCAAAAAGTTAAGTATATTATTGCTTTTCTCATTACTGCAATGCTCGTTCCCAGCAGTTATCTCGCCTACTCTCTATACAGGGAACAGCAGTTTAAAAAAAATATAGAGCTTTTTGTTGACAGTGAGTTCAGCAGCAAGGGTTATACGGTGGTTTATAAAAAGACGGATTTTAACGCGAAGCAGAAAAAACTCGAACTTGCTTTCTTATCGAAACGATTTTCCGATAAGGAGATTCAGAGCCTTAAAAGCAGACTCAACAGCAATAAGTACCTTGCCGGCACCAGCCTTCGCATCAGACAGGACAGCACCGACCGCTTTAACGACATAAAAGGCGATATCTTAAATCAGATCAAGAGCAGCGAGAATGAAATGAATGTAAAGGATGTTAAAATAATCCAGCTGGAAAAAGAGCTGGCAAAAAACAAATTTGACAACAAACAGCTTTTAAAAGAAATAAGAACCTTATTTCCTGATGTCCATTCGCTTTCCATTGCCAAAAACACTTTAGTGAATTATAAAGACAGCACCTCAACGATCACCGCTGTAATTTACGATGCCTCAAAAAACCTAACGGCAGAGGAAAGTGAAAAACTGACCAAATGGCTCAATGAACGTCTTTTAGTGAAAGATGCCGTATTGTTTAAAAGACAGTAAGCCCTTAAGAAGAATCAACAAAAAACTACTGTTCCCGTTTCTTTTTATTATACCAGCTCAGTAGCATAAAGCCTGATACCCCAGCCAGTATAGAAGCAGTAAGTATCGCAAATTTCGCCTCATTCTGATAGGCCTGTTCCTTAAAAGACAATAGCGCTATAAATATGGACATGGTAAAGCCGATTCCGCCTAAAAGCCCCAGTCCAAGTACATGAGTCCATGTCGTCTGAGCAGGCAGATCAGCAGCCCTGATCTTCACCGAGAACCATGACATTACAAAGATGCCAATGGGTTTGCCCAGGAAAAGCCCCAGAATAATTCCAAGTCCGAGATTACCGGTAAGTCCCTGCAGCATTTCAGATTCAAAAGCAATGTTAGTATTGGCCAGTGCAAAAACAGGCATGATGATAAAGTTTACCGGACGAGCCAAAGCATGTTCCAGCTTTTCCAAAGGGGAATCCGTTTCTTCTTCGTTAGTGGGAAGCGTTAAGGCCGTAAGCACTCCGGCTATCGTGGCATGAATGCCTGAATGGTGTATAAAATACCACATCACCGCACCGGGCAGGAGATAAAAAAACAAATTCTTTACCCCCAAACGGTTAAAAATCATAAGCAGTACAAATATACCCCCTGCATAAACCAGATACAGAAAATGAAGTTCCGAGGAATAAAAAACCGCGATAACCAAAATAGCAATCAGATCATCCACAATGGCCAGCGCGGCAAGAAAAATTTTAAGCCCCGAGGGAACCTTATCTCCTAAAAGGGAAAGTATTCCAAGCGCAAAAGCAATATCGGTTGCCATTGGGATTCCCCATCCTTTGGCAGTATCAGGACTTTGTCCGTTAAAAAGAAAGTAAATCAATGCGGGAACCATGACCCCTCCTACAGCTGCCAGCACCGGCAGGGCCGCATGGCGAAGAGATGAAAGCTCACCTTCTATCACTTCCCTCTTGATTTCAAGGCCTACCAGCAGAAAAAAAACAGCCATCAAACCATCGTTGATCCACAGCAGGATCGGATACCGCAGCTGCAGGCCCGCTGCTTCAAATCCCAAAGGATACCCCAGCAAATCATTAAAATGTACTCCGAGCCCCGTATTGGCCATTATAAGAGAAACCAGCACACAAATTAAAAGCAGAATCCCTCCTGCTGCGGAAGATTGGAAAAAATGCGCGAAAATTTTGAGATTTATAAGTTTTGCCATTGGACAAAAATAGGCATTAGGGCTTAAAATGCCAAGAAGATCCATGCATAAAAATGAACCAGCACCCGGTATTATTAATAATGCCAGTTAGGACCATTCACGTAAGTAAGATTATTTTGCAAAGGCACACTAATTAGCACTCTACTGTTAACGGGCACCGGCTGGGTATCCCGTTCATTTTATCCGGTCTCTTCATCATCAGCCCTTATATAAAAAAGCCTGCTTTTAAGAGCTGATATGCAAAAGGCATTGATAAGACCTGGGCTGGAACCATACTTCATATTAGGAATTGGTGCCCAGCTTTTCATTTTCTTTAAAACGGCCGGCTTTTGATAAAAAAAGACAAGGCATAATCTCTATTTATTTGCCAATTCATAATATGAGGGCTAAAAATAAATGATTTTTTTAATAAATCGTCTAAAAAATCCCAAATTACCATTTGCCATAAATTAGTAAATTACAGTGATTGTTTTTATAAAATTCTTTATCTAAATTTGTATTTCCTATGAAAAAATGGTTTGCTAGTTTTACCCTGTCACTTGTTGTCCTGTTAATGGGATATGGCAGTGTATATACAAGCAGCAGCCAATTCTCAGAGAAAAAACCGCACCCTGCAGCACTTCAGGAAATAAAGTCCGATATGGGAGCTTATCTGGCTAAAAGACATTCTGTTGAAACCTTCAAAAGAAAATGCTGTCTTTTAGATAATGAAGAAAATGAAGAAAATTTTTCCACCATTCAAAAACAGCTTGTAAAAAGCAGCTGCTTTTTACATTTCCTGCGCCGCAATAAATTTGCAGTGTGTCCTGCCTTTAACAAAAAGGCTAATAACTTTAAAATTTTCGCCTTACTTTCTAATAAAGTATACCTTCGATTTCAAGTTTTCAGAATTTGATTTTTTATCCTAAGTAGTCACAAACTATTTCCAATTTACCGTTTTATCCTTTGCCAGCAGATGATTTCTCTAAGCCGGCAAACGGATGCGGAATACTTCAGCCTTATTTAAGGCTGTTAAAAAAATCAAAATCATTACGTTTTAATTCTGAAATTATTATGAAAAGAATTTTCATGCTCATGTCTTTATGTGCATTAGTTTTTGCAGGCTGCAACTCTAAAAAAGAAGGAGAAAAAGAGCAAAAAACCAAATTTCTGGTTACGAATCCAATTGAAAAAGATACTACCATTACAAAAGATTATGTATCGCAGATACACTCTATTCAACATATCGAAATAAGAGCGCAAGAGCGCGGTTACCTTGAAAAAATTTATGTAGATGAAGGACAAATGGTTAAAAAAGGCCAGCTGTTGTTTAAAATTATGCCTGCGCTTTATGAAGCCGAATTAAAAAAATCTAAAGCAGAAGTAAGTTTCAGCTCAATAGAATACCAAAATGCTAAAAAATTAGCTGACGAAAAAGTGGTTTCTCCAAATGAACTGGCAATGGCAAAAGCCAAACTGGAAAAAGCAAATGCTGAAATGGCCTTAAGCAAAGTTCATCTTCAGTTTACAGAAATCAGAGCGCCTTTTGACGGAATCATCGATAAATTTCATGTCCGTCAGGGAAGTTTAGTTGATGAAGGCGAACTGCTTACAGAATTGGCAGACAACAGTTCAATGTGGGTATATTATAATGTACCGGAATCTGAATATTTAGATTATCAGGAAAAAGCAGGAAAAAATGGTAAAATGAAAGTTTATTTATTGATGGCCAACAATAAAAAATTCCAATATCCCGGAGTTGTAGAAACCATTGAAGCCGATTTTGATAATGAAACAGGAAATATTCCTTTTAGAGCTGTTTTTCCAAATCCAAAAAGATTGTTACGACACGGGGAAACCGGAAGCATCCAGATGCCGATAGAACTGAAAAATGCTATGCTGATACCTCAGAAAGCAACTTTTGAGGTTTTAGACAAAAAATATGTATATGTAATTGATAAAAACAATGCAGTAAAATCGAGAGAGGTTGTTATTGCTGCCGAAATGCCTCACCTATTTGTAATAAAAGAAGGTTTGTCGATTCATGATAAAATACTTTTAGAGGGACTTCGTCTTGTAAAAGAAAATCAAAAAATAGACTACGAAGTTTTAAAACCCGAATCGGTTATGTCCAACTTAGAACTGTATGCGGAATAACCGAATCTAAAAGAAAAAGAAATGTTTAATAAATTTATACATAGACCCGTTTTTGCAATTATAATTTCGATTATAATTGTATTTATAGGCACGCTGTCGATCAAACAGCTACCTATTTCGCAATTCCCTCAAATTGCGCCCACAACTGTAAATATCTTTATTGCTTATCCGGGAGCAAGTGCCGATGTATTGGTAAAATCTACTTTAATCACCTTAGAGAATTCGCTTAACGGTACACAAGGTGTGCGTTATATGGCGACAGATGCCACAAGTGCTGGAGAAGCAACACTTAGAATCATTTTTGAACCAGGAACCGATCCTAATGAAGCTGTAATCAGAGTCAAAACAAGGGTCGATCAGGTAATGCCATTATTACCTGAACTGGTTCAGCGTGAAGGAGTTGTTATTACCCCTATTCAGCCCAGCATGCTGATGTATGTGAATCTTTATTCGAAAAGCAAAAGCATGGATGAAAAATTCCTTTACAACTACGCTGATGTAAAAATGATTCCGGAAATCAGCCGTGTTAAAGGTGTTGCGAGAACTCAAATTTTAGGAAGCCGTAAATATGCCATGCGTGTTTGGTTGAATCCTGACCGAATGCGAGCTTACAAAATTTCTGTTGAAGAAGTGATGGAAGCTTTACAAGAACAAAGTATTATTGGCCGTCCGGGACGATTAGGACAAAGTTCTGGTATTGCAGCACAATCTTTAGAATATGTATTGACTTATAAAGGAAGATACGACGAGCCAAAACAATACGAAAATGTAATTGTCCGTGCGAATTCTGAAGGTGAAAGCATTCGCTTAAAAGACATTGCAAAAGTAGAATTAGGAAGTGAATTCTTTGATATTTACTCCAATCTAGATGGTCATCCTTCTGCCGCAATTGTATTAAAACAAAACTACGGAAGTAATGCAAGCGACGTAATCAATGACGTTAAAGCGAAACTGGAAGAAATGAAAGCAAGTTTTCCTCCAGGAATGGATTATAAAATCAGTTATGACGTTTCGCAATTCTTAGATGCTTCTATCGATCAGGTGGTTCATACTTTGAGAGATGCCTTTATTTTGGTTGCCTTAGTTGTATTTATATTTTTAGGAGATTGGCGCTCCACTTTAATTCCAATTATTGCCGTTCCAGTTTCTTTGGTTGGAGCTTTCTTTGTGATCCAGATGTTTGGAATGTCAATCAACTTGGTAACCCTATTTTCATTGGTATTAGCGATAGGAATTGTAGTTGATAACGCGATTGTCGTTGTCGAGGCCGTCCATGCCAAGTTTGAAGAATTTCCGCATATTACGCCTTACCATGCTGTAAAATTAGTTTTGGGTGAAATTGGAGGTGCGATTATCGCCATTACAGCCGTTATGGTTTCGGTTTTTATCCCCGTTTCGTTTATGTCGGGTCCGGTTGGAACTTTTTATAGACAATTTTCGGTTACCATGTCAAGCTCGATTATTATTTCAGCAATCGTGGCTTTAACCCTTACTCCTGTTCTTTGTGCGATTCTTTTGAAAAACAATCACGGAAAAGAGAAAAAAGGAAATATCTTGACGAAGTCTCTTGATGCTTTTAACAGATGGTTTGAAAGACTTACAGGCCGTTATGTTGTCGTTCTAAAAACAATTGTGAGCCGAAGAGTTCTAACTTTCGGAATTTTAATTGCGTTCTGTGCTTTCATTTTTATAGAAAATCAAGTTTTACCTTCTGGATTTATTCCGAGTGAGGATCAGGGAACTATTTACGGAATCATTCAAACACCACCGGGTGCAACTTTAGAAAGAACCAATCAGGTAGCGCAGAAACTGCAGAAAATCTGTGAAAAGGTTGAAGGTGTTGAATCGGTTTCTTCTTTGGCGGGTTACGAAATCATGACGGAAGGCCGTGGTTCTAATGCTGGAACGTGTTTGATTAACTTGAAATCATGGTCGGACAGAAAACATTCTGTTACAGAAATCATGGAAGAGTTAGAAAAGAAATCTAAAGATCTGGGTGCTGTTGTAGAGTTTTTTGAACCGCCTGCAATTCCAGGATTTGGTTCTTCTGGAGGTTTTTCTATGCGTTTGTTAGACAAAACAACCAATACCAATTATCAGGACTTTGACAAAATCAACAAGCAGTTTATGGCCGAATTAGGCAAACGTAAAGAGCTTTCTGGTTTGTTTACATTCTTCGCTGCCAATTATCCGCAGTATGAATTAGAGATCAACAATGATTTAGCGATGCAGAAAGGAGTTTCTATTGGTAAAGCGATGGAAAACCTCAACATTCTAATCGGAAGTACCTACGAACAAGGATTCATCAAATTTGGACGTTTCTTTAAATTATACGTGCAGTCTGATCCAAAATTCAGAAGACTTCCGTCAGATATATTGAATCTCTATGTAAAAAATGATCATGGAGAAATGGTGCCTTATTCTGCTTTTATGACGCTTAAAAAAACACAGGGACCTAATGAGATCACGCGTTACAACATGTATAATTCTGCTGCTATTCAGGGTCAGCCTGCAAAAGGATACACCACTGCTGATGCCATTAAAGCAGTACAGGAAACAGCGCTTAAAACATTGCCTAAAGGATATGATATTGCATGGGAAGGTCTTTCTTATGATGAAGCTGGACGAGGTAACGAATCACTTTACATCTTTTTAGTCGTATTGGCTTTCGTTTATTTTGTGTTAGCTGCGCAATATGAGAGTTTTATTATTCCGTTTTCAGTGATTTTATCGATTCCTGTTGGAATTTTAGGTTCGTTTGTCATTCTTCAAATGATGGGCTTACAAAACGATATTTATGCGCAAATCGGATTAATTATGTTGGTCGGACTGCTCGGTAAAAATGCCGTATTGATAGTCGAATTTGCCGTCCTCAAACACCAGCAGGGCGCTACCATTCTCGAAGCCGCTATTGAAGGCGCTAAGGTTCGTTTCAGACCAATCTTAATGACATCATTTGCCTTTATTGCAGGATTGATTCCGTTGATTTTCGCTTCTGGAGCGGGTGCAATCGGTAACAGAACTATTGGAGGATCCGCGCTTGGTGGAATGCTTTTCGGAACCATTTTCGGAGTAATTATTGTTCCCGGGCTATACTACATTTTTGGTTCATTGGCTCAAGGCCGAAAACTAATTAAAGGAGAAGAAGAAAGTTCATTATCTGATGATTTTATGCATCATGTACATGATTTTTCAACAAACAATCAAACGGAGGAAAATGAAGAATAACAGAAATATAAAATACGCAGGTCTTGCCTGCGTATTACTCACCATAGCGGGTTGTAAAACGACAACTATTGTAGAAAAAACAGAAAACAAAACACTGCCAGAAAACTATGCTGACACTGGCTTAGACACTCTAAATACCGGAAAAGTAAAATGGAGAAGTTATTTTACAGACGAAAATTTAGAAAATCTGATTGATATCGCTTTAAAAAACAATCAGGAATTAAACATCACACTTCAGGAAATTGAAATTGCCAGAAGCGAAGTAAAAGCACGAAAAGGAGAATACCTGCCTTTTGTAGGTTTTAGCGCCGGTGCAGATGTAACGAAGTCAGGAAGATACACAAGCACAGGTTCTGGTGAAGCTACAACAGAAATTATGCCTGGGAAAGAAACACCAGATCCGCTTCCTAATTATCGTTTTGCGCTGACTTCAAGTTGGGAAATCGATATTTGGAACAAACTGCATAATGCTAAAAAAGCAGCTTTAAACCGTTATTTAGGTTCTATTGAAGGAAAGAATTTTGTAGTTACCAATTTGATTGCAGAAATAGCCGATTCGTATTACGAACTTTTAGCGTTGGATAATCAATTGAAAATCATCATACAAAATATTGACATTCAGACCAATGCATTAAAAGTCGTAAAAATACAAAAAGAAGCGGCAAGGGTAAACGAACTGGCTGTACGCCGGTTTGAGGCTCAGATTTTAAGCACGCAAAGCATTCAGTTTGACATACAGCAGCAGATAACCGAAACAGAAAATAAAATCAATTTCCTGTTGGGGCGTTTTCCTCAAAAAATTGCCAGAAACAGCAATACATTCAGTTCTATAACTCCTGCAGATATTCATGCCGGAGTGCCTTCTCAGCTTCTGGAGAATCGTCCCGACATTAAAAAAGCAGAAATGGAACTAATCGCTGCAAAACTCGACATTAAGGCCGCTAAAGCTAAATTTTATCCATCGCTGGGCATTTCAGCAGGAATTGGTTATGAAGCTTTCAATGCCAAGTATCTGCTGACTTCTCCAGAATCTCTATTGTATTCCATAGCCGGAGATTTGGTTGCTCCTCTGATCAACAGAAATGCTATTAAGGCAAGTTATCTTACTGCAAGCGCCAAACAAATTCAGGCAGTTTACAATTATGAAAGAACTTTGGTAAACGCTTATGTTGAAGTTGCGAATCAGCTTTCTAAAATTCAAAATACAGCAAAAAGCTATGATTTGAAGTCAAAACAAGTTGATGCTTTAAACGAATCTGTTCAGATATCCAATAACTTATTTAGTTCTGCCAGGGCAGATTATATGGAAGTTTTACTGACCCAGAAAGATGCTTTAGAATCTAAGTTTGAACTTATCGAAACCAAAAAACAGCAGATGAATGCTTTTGTTAATGTTTATAAAGCCTTAGGCGGCGGCTGGAATTAGTAGTTTTCATTTTTATTTTTTTTTAAAGGAGCCCTGTTTTTTAACAGGGCTCCTTTTCTGCTTACCACCTAATCCCGGATCAAATCTAAAACTAATCCAGCTGTATAATTCCTAAGCGTATGCCCCTCAGGCAATAGAGTCTGTCCGCAATCTTCCGCCGCACCTATGATTTTATAAGCTCTGCCTCATTTTCAGCTGCCGTTAAAAAATAATTCAGGTACTGCTTTCCTTCTTTACCGCGGCTATGGACAATCTGGGCGCCCTCTGCGTATCATGCATCTTACCCAGCAAAAGAAAAACATAAAATCTTTTTTTCTTTAAATTGTATATCGTAATATTGCAATATAAATATAAGACGATGGGAACAACAAAAACAGATCACTTTACAGAAAGCCAGAATGAGCTGGCTGTTTTAGCCAAAGCATTAGGCCATCCTGCGCGTATTGCTATTATGGAATACTTATTAAAAGTGGATGCCTGCATCTGCGGAGATATTGTAAACGAACTTCCCCTTTCGCAGCCGACAGTTTCACAGCATTTGAAAGAATTGAAAAATGCAGGTCTGATTAAAGGAAGCATCGAAGGAAATTCTATCTGCTACTGCATCAATGAACCCGGACTGGAAAAGATAAAAGGCTTTTTTGAGCATATATCAGCAAATCTTGCAAAAAAGAGAAGCGAATGCTGTTAATCTAAAAGATATGGAAATCAGAAAACTTTCGGATAAACACTGGGATCAGGTAAAATTAATTTACCAAAAAGGGATAGATACCGGCAATGCGACTTTCCAGACCAGCGCCCCTTCATGGGAAAACTGGGATCAGTCACATCTTAAGTCCTGCCGAGTTGTGATGCAGGAAGATGGCAAGGCAATTGGCTGGGCTTCCCTTACCCCTGTTTCTTCACGCTGCGTTTATGCAGGGGTTGCAGAGGTGAGCGTATATGTGGATCCAGCACATTCAGGAAAAGGAATCGGGCTTGCTCTTTTAAATGAACTTGTCCGGCAGAGCGAAGCAGAAGGAATCTGGACACTTCAGGCAGGGATCTTTCCTGAGAATACAGCAAGTCTGCGCATTCATGAAAAAGCAGGTTTCAGGATACTTGGTGTAAGGGAGAAAATTGGAAAACAAAATGGTATCTGGAGAGATACTGCGATTCTTGAAAGAAGAAGCTCCGTTATTATCTAATAAAAAATATAGTTGAACTAAATATAAAAAAACATGAAACTTTCAGAAATTAAAGAAGTGCTTAAAACAGTTGAAGCTGTAAATTTTGAACTGCCCAACGGCACATTTGTACCGGAATATTTCCACGTGACTGAAGTAGGCCTGGTTACCAAAAACTTCATCGACTGCGGAGGAACAGTAAGAAAAGAAACGGTTGTAAATTTCCAGCTTTGGGATGCCAGCGACTACAAACACAGGCTTAAACCCGGAAAGCTGATTCACATCATTGAGCTTTCAGAAAAAGTATTGGGAATTGAAGACCATGAAATTGAAGTGGAGTACCAGAACACAACTATCGGTAAATACGATTTGGATTTTAACGGCAGAAACTTCACTCTGCTGAATAAACAGACAGCCTGCCTTGCTCAGGAGCAGTGCGGCATTGCCTCTGATAAGCCAAAAGTAAAATTATCTCAGCTAAATACTGATAATGGCGCTTCATGCACTCCGGGCGGAGGATGCTGCTAATCATTAAACAGAAAATCAATAAACCTTTACAGCCAAAAAACTATGTTATATCCACAAATTGAGAATACCGTTAAATCATTTGATTTTAAGCAGATCTCCGAAGAGCGCAAAGCAGTCCTGCAGCCACTAATCGACTTCATTCAGACAAAAGCGGACGGTAAGCTGGAAACCAGACTAAACCTAATCTGCACGCACAATTCCAGAAGAAGCCATCTCTCGCAGGTTTGGGCGCAGACTGCGGCTGCCTATTACGGCATCGAAAACGTTTCATGCTATTCGGGGGGAACCGAGGCTACTGCCCTTTTCCCAATGGCAGCGGAGATTTTGAAGCATTCAGGATTCAACATCAAAACTCTTTCAGAGGGATCAAACCCCGTTTATTCCATAAAATATTCACCTGACGGACTTCCTGTCATTGGTTTTTCCAAAACCTATGATGATGATTTCAATCCTGAAAGCGGATTTGCCGCAATAATGACCTGCTCGCAGGCTGACGGCGGATGCCCGTTTATAGCAGGCGCAGAGAAAAGAATCCCGATCACTTTTGACGATCCAAAAATTTCTGACGGAACGCCTCAGCAGAAAGAAACTTATCTGGAGCGCAGCGGGCAGATAGGAACTGAAATGTTTTACGTATTCTCACAAATAAAAAAATAAAATGGCAGCAGATAATTGTGCACCAGCCCTCGGACGCAAAAAACTAGGCTTCCTTGAGGCACTACTGCAAATAAATAAACCTGAGGTTTTCATGCAATAACAAATGTTAACTGTTTGGATGTTTTTTTTCATGGCATACTCCAGGCAGCTCAGGTGCACGGTACTGATATTAAGGCATGAAGCAATATAATACTGCGGCACCCGCTGCGTAAAGCCTGCAAACTGGATATTCATGGTTTTATAGCACTCCATGGGAGAATGCATGTAAAAATCCTTTATCTTTTCGTTAAGCAAAAAAATAATCTCCCATAATAATTCTTCGCAGCTTATCTCCATATCTCTAGATTTTACATAGATTCATATACAAATTAATGCTGCAAAGACCGTAAAAATTTCCTAAAAAATATCAAAACTCTGCCTGGCCGCTATAAAATAGTACTTCCAGCCGAACTTAAAATTTTGCTTTATGCCGTCAGCCTGTTTTACATGATCGCCTGCCAGGAAAAATGGATTCAAATTCAGCAAGGATTGTCTGTCATGCAGAGCGCTCTTTGGCATCTTAATTACTTACTGCCTGCTTTTTTTTTCCTTAAAAATTCTAAACTGATTATTTTCAGCTCACACCTTTTACAGGAGTGAGGGAAGAAAGCTTTGTGATTTAAAACCTTATATAAAAAAATAGCTTCCCATTTTTTTTATTTTTGATTCAATTTTCTTATTTTTAAAAAAAATATTTTGTGGAAAAAACTTTTGTGCTTGCTGATAAAATACTTCAATTACTTGCAGCAAATATTAATTCATGCCTTACTTTTGAAGAGCTCTCAGAACTGCTTAACCCGGTTTTTAAAACCTCAGGCATGAATATCGGCGATCCGTCTCTTGAAAAGCTGAAGCATGCAGAAACAGTAGATGCCATAATATTTTTGGAACAGCAGGGATATATCGTTTTAAATCCAGATAATGACCAGAGCACCGTAAGCCTTAAGGGGATAATTAAAATAAAAAATGACGGGGGCTTAAAAAGCAGCTTACCAAGCTAAAACAATTCACCTGCCTGATAAACTTTAAAGAAGCCGGCGATGCAAACAGATAAAATAATGCCAATATTCATAACCTTTGTTAATTATAAAAAAAGAATATAAAAAAGCATGCAGACCAGTAGTTATGCCTTTAAACTTCTTCCTAAAAGTTAATAAAAACACAATTTAATTTCTTTTTACCCTTTACCGCATTTCAATACACTACATTTGAACAAATTAAATATTTAAGATGCAGGAAGGTACAGTAAAATTCTTCAATGAAGATAAAGGTTTCGGATTTATAACGCCAAATAACGGAGGAAATGAAATTTTTGTCCATGTTTCAGGCCTATCGGAAAATATCCGTGAAAACGACTCGGTTCGATACGACATAAAAGAAGGCCAAAAAGGGCCGAACGCAGTAAATGTAGTGATAGCTTAATATACTATAACTTTGATAAAGCATCTGTCCCTGACAGGTGCTTTTTTTTTATCATAAAACAATTCAAGAGCCTTTTGGCCTTATTAAATTAATTTTTTAAGCATTCCGCTAATATAAAACCATGAAACGGAAAACATTAAATAAATTATTTGGCATATGTGATAAGCTTCATCAATATAGATGCAAATCAAAGAATGATTTAAGGGATCTTTTCCTATTGAAGGTCCTGACCAGTTTGATTATGGATAATAAAAAAGCAAATAATTATTTTCTGTTCTGAACTAAATGATTGATAATACGCTCAAGGATTATCAGTATTGCTTAATATTAAGATATTTCTTTTAAGCTGGATCTCCTGAAATCTAAAGGTGAGATACCGGTATATTTTTTAAAATATTTTACAAAATAAGAGTCATCTTCAAAACCCAGGCAATTTCCAATTTCACTGATATTGTAACTGGTGCCAAGTAGCAATCTTTCTGCTTCTGCAATAATCCTTTCGCAGATAATCTCAGAGGGACTTTTATCTAATAATTGGCTGGTAAGACCCGATAATGTCCTGGAAGAGATCTGTATAAGTTCTGCATAATGGCAGATTTTAAGTTCTTTTTTATAATTTTCCTCTACCAGATCCTTCAGCCCTCATAAATAGGAAACTGTAGTGCACCTGCTTTTTTTTAGCCTTAGTTTTTACGCCATAACTAAGCAGAGACATAATGATTTTTAAATACCAAGGCAGTCCCATTTCTTTGGCAAATTCAGGTGTCGGCGGTCCTGAAATAGAAATTACTTTTCCATTTGGTCTTAAAACATTCAACGATTTTTCAAGTATTTTTTGATCCTGGCTGTTTACAACAACATCATAATCTTTAAGTATAGTTTCAAAATCAATTGTTTTGCAATCTATCAGTACGTCAGCTCCAAGGTTTTTAAGCAGAAAAAATGTCATTCTCCTGTAGTAATATCGTGTAATCTTCGGGCAATTCCTATTTCTCCCTTTTCAATCATTTTTGCTTTTATATCCTTATTTTATAATTACTCTAAACAAAGAAACAGCCAGAAAAATACGTATCATAAAGAAAAATAAAATGAATTTTCAATCTATAATTAGATAACTTAACAGGATTCGAACACGAGGAATAGAGTCAGGATTAAGTTTTTATTATCCTAAATTGTATTGAATTGATCATTGACAAATAATGATGACCCATTTAGAAAATTACCTTTCATTTAATGATTACTTATATCTTCCCCTCTCAGATCCCCTTTATTAATTGTTGCTGGACTGAGTTTAAAAATTAGTTTATTTCTGCATAAAAAGCTTACACAATTTCCACATTAAACATGGGAATTATGAAACATCTTAGTAAGCCGGCATAATGCAGTCAGTACCGCTTTAGGATAACTTTACGGCACCAAAAAACATAATCCATGCATCCTAATACGATTCTTCTGCAAGACATAGCGGACAATACCCTTCTGCCTACGGCCGTCTATACTGGTGATAATCTTATGATTGTATTTGCTAACCAAGCTATGACCGAAACGTGGGGAAAAGGAAAGCAGGTGCTGGGCAGAACATTTAGCGAAGTGCTTCCAGATTCTAAAAAAGAATATTTATCTAATCAGGCTCTTAGCGTTTTAAAAACGGGAATACCAATTCAGGCCCGGGATGAAAAAGTAGAAGTCAGCAGAAATGGTGTCATTGTATCCTATTACTTTAACTATAGTTTTATTCCGCTTTACGATCCAGATCAAAATATCTACGGCGTACTTAATACCGCTGCAGATGTTACAGAACTTCATGAATCCAGAGAGAAGACCCTTAAGGCAGATGAAAGGCTTAAAATGGCAATTGATGCTTCCGGCATAGGAACGTACGAGATAAATCTAACAAACAGAGAAGTTGCTTCATGCGGAAACTTTAAGCAGATTCTAGCAGTTGATGAACTGAAAGATATTGATGTTTTAATTTCAAAAATCCACCCCGAAGATCTGGCTGTCCGGGAGAATGCACATAGAGAAGCCGAAATTACAGGGCTGATATCTTATGAAGCAAGAATAATCAGCAGCGGCCAATCTGAGAAGTGGGTAAAAATAACCGGAAAGATTGTTCGTGATTTAAATGGATCGCCCCAGACCATTATAGGAACTATTCTGGATATTAATGAGCAGAAGAACTTTCAGGAAGAATTAAAAAAACAGGTTGCACAAAACACAGAAGAGCTTCGCCGCTCCAATGATGATCTTCTGCATTTTGCACATATTGTCAGCCATGATCTTAAAGAGCCTGTAAGGAAAATTAAGTTTTTCAATAATCTCTTAAAAAATGAGGCGCAGGATTTTATAAAAGAAAAATCTAAAAAATATTTTGACAAACTGGATCAGAGTGCACAGAGAATGCAGAATATTATTGAAGGGATTTTAGCCTACTCCACTATTAACAAATCCATACAGACTGTTGAAAAAATAAATCTCAATGAGATTTTTGAAAATATTAAGACCGATCTCGAGCTTATCATAAAAGAAAAAGGAGCCATACTAATTACCCGAGAACTTCCTGATATCCAAGGGGCACCAATTCTAATACACCAGCTCTTTTACAACCTTATTCAAAATGCCCTAAAATTTTCAAAACCGGATCAGCCCCCGCGTGTTACCATAAAATCGTCGATTATAAAGGATAATGGCTCGGACTTTTTAAGGATCATCATTAAGGATAATGGAATCGGGCTGGACCCAGTCTACGCTGAAAGGATTTTTAATGACTTTGAAAGGCTGCATTCCAAAGATGAGTATGAAGGAAACGGCCTGGGTCTCTCGCTCTGCAGAAAAATAGCAAAAAGGCATAATGGAACAATCACCGCTTCCGGAAAAAAAGATAAAGGTGCAGAATTTAGAGTTTCTCTTCCATTAAGACAGAGCAGATCTGCAATTTAATTATATCGATTCAGTTGGTCAAATGGCAAAACTGTACAATATTGGAATTACCTTCAATTTTACCGCAAAAAGCTAAGGCGGTTTATAAAGATGTTTCACAAGACAAAGTTTTGCTGCAAAACCGTGGCAAATCGACTATTGGAGCTTCCTGCAAAAGTGCCGCACAAAGCTAAGGCGGATTCTATTTAAGCTGTCTTAAAAAATCAAATAGATTTTTATACCAATCCCCAACAGGACATCAAAACCAAATTCATAAAGCAAGGAAAGACAGACACTATATATGGTAAGTCAATTTCTTCAAATCTTCCATAAAATTTATAGAAATTTGTCCGTTCCTGCCACCACAGCCAAATGGCGCCGATTGAAGACAATTGGCGCCATTTTTTATATATTTTTTGGATTAATACATTCATCTTACTTTTGTTTATAGATATCTTGTCAATTCATACTTTCCAATTTCTGAATCATTGCTTTTGCAGATTCTGAACCTGAGTCTAATTCGAAAGACTTTTTATATGATTTCAAGGCATTCTCTTTATCCTCATTCAAAAAATACGCTTCACCTAAACTATCCCAGGAATTGGAATCATTTGGAAATAATTCTACATTCTCCTGAAATACAATCAGTGCGTTATCCATTTGTTTGTCCTGCATAAATGCATAGCCAATTTTGTTCAATACATTACTCGTATTTTTTTTCATTGTTTTTTTAACAGCATCTATATACGCATATACAAATGCATCTTTTTCACTCGTTTCTATGTCTGGCTGAACCCCTTTTGCTTCCCAGTTCGTTTTTGTCACCGGATTTATCGGCTGCAGGTAAGGCAATGATATTGTGAATCCGTTATCTATATTAATTCGTTTTGTTCTATTAGCACCGCCTTTTGTGGTTTCTCCTACTACTGTTGCCCTGTCCAAATGTTTTAATGTGTAAGTAAATGCTTCTGCAGCTGAAAAAGTGCGTTTACTGGTTAAAATATAAAGAGGTTTGTCTGCACTTCGTTTTCCATTTACATTTTCAAACGAATATAGCTGCGTTTTTTCATTGGTTTCCCGTTCATAAAAATCACTTAATAAAACAGGTTTTTCATCAAAGAAGTAACTCGATAATAACTGCATCATACTTGGAACGCCACCGCCATTTGCGCGCAGGTCGATAATAATTGCGCTGGTATTGCTTAAGAAATTCATTGCAGCTGCAACAGTTTCTTCTGCATATTTTGTATCGGCAAACTGGTTTAGGCTTAAATAGCCGATATTTCCGTCCAATATTTTCACCTCTTTAAATCCGTAATTAATTTCGGCCATTTGAAAAGCCATTCTTTTCTCCATTTCTAATTGCGCTTGCTGAGAAATAACATTCTTTTCCCTGGCAATATGCTCGGGTTCAAATCGAACTTTTAGATGCAGATCTTTGCTAATACTTTGTAAATCTTCGGTTACTATTTCAGAGAATTCAATAGGACTTGTAATTTTCTGATACTTATTAGATTTTAAATTTTTATCCAGTTCAATTATCATTCTTTTTGACAAATCTAAATTGATATAAGATTTTTCAATATGAGCTTTCACTGCCGATACAATGGCCTTTCTGTCTTTTGTATCCAAAAGCCGTTTACTGTCTTGTGCCATTGTGTTTTGTACAATTAAAAGCAGCATTAGCAGCATCATTTTAAAATAGTTTTTCATAATGTTTTATTTTTAAATATTTATAATTTACAGCAAACCTATCTGCAGACTACAATGGTTTAAAACTTTTTTCATGAACCTTTAAATAGTTAGCACATACAATTAATTTGTATAATCAAATCTAGTTGAAGTCGAAAATAGTAGTGTTTATGTCTCATTTTAGTGAATTGATGCTCATTGTAGAGAAAAAAAGTCAATTTTTGTTAATTTTGACTCATGGCTGAATTTCTTAAAAAGTACAAAGCTTTTATATATGGATTGGTGATCCAAAGGATAATAGTGGTTGTTTTGTTATATTTTCATTTTATTTACATTGATAATACCGCCCTATTGTCCAACACACTGAGTTTCATTTTTAGCTGGCTGATAATCTCACTGCCTATTCATTATTATTCATTTTTAAA
Organism: Flavobacterium sp. B167r; assembly: GCF_056824315.1. NCBI lineage: Bacteria > Pseudomonadati > Bacteroidota > Flavobacteriia > Flavobacteriales > Flavobacteriaceae > Flavobacterium > Flavobacterium sp. B167r. Next base: position 3,019,175 of record NZ_CP124859.1, on the reverse strand, counting down.
ACAGCATAAAGCCACTAGCTTAAAGCTGCTTATCTTGATTGCCTTTTTTTGGGCAATCATTATAAACGACATGAATTCCAAAATAATTGATAATCCAGTAACATTTATAGGATTAGTTGGTATTGGATTATCTTTTTTTTCCATTATAGCGCCTTCCTATTTTAAGAAGCATGCATTGATTTTACTCGGTTTTTATGTTCTGGCCTTAGGCTACTTCTACTATATAAGGGTTCATACTAATTTTAATAATTATTTTCAGCAGGAAAAAGAGATTAAAATTATCCTGACTGCTCCCTTTTTCGTGTTACTTTTAATTTGGTTCTATCAGCAATGGAAATGGCTCAAAACAATTGAGTCAAAAAAAGCCAAAGCAGAGTTATCGTTACTCAAAAGCCAAATCAATCCGCACTTTTTTTTCAATACTTTAAATAATTTATATGGTTTAATAATAGAGAAATCTGAGGATGCTCCAAATGTTGTTTTAAAATTATCTGAAATAATGCGCTATACCATTTATATGGGAAAAGAAGATATCATACCATTAAAGGATGAAATAGAATATTTAAGGAATTACATTGAGCTGCATAAAATAAGATATCAAAAAAGGGTCGATATTACTTTTAGTCATGATGGGCAGGCTGATTATAAAATTGCGCCTTTACTTTTTATTATTCCCTTAGAAAATGCCTTTAAACATGGAGTAGAGCGTTTAACGGAATATGCTTATATTCACATTAATATAAAAACTGATAATGACCTAATCTGTTTTGACATTGAGAATAACTTTGAAGCGCGGGAATCTCAAACTCCCGGTATTGGATTAAACAATTTAAAACAGCGTTTGAAACTATTATATCCTAATAAACACCAAATGAAAATTGACATTACAGATTCTATTTATAAATTACAACTAAAAATAGAAATGACATGATATACTATTTAATTATAGATGATGAACCTATTGCACATCGTATTATTGAAAACTATTGCGAAAACTTGATGCATTTGGAAAAGAAAGGAAATTGCTATAATGCCTTTGAAGCTATAGAATTCTTAAATGAAAATTCAGTCGACTTGTTATTTTTAGACATCAATATGCCTAAATTATCCGGCTTCGATTTTTTAAAAACATTACCCAATCCACCTAAAATAATAGTAACCTCAGCCTATAAAGAATTTGCCTTAGAGGGTTATGAACTTAATGTCTCTGATTATCTGCTGAAACCATTTGGTTTTGAGCGTTTCATAAAAGCAATTAACAAAACAATTGATAATGCTCAAAATAAAAAAAGTAGTGCTGCATTGCCGCCAAACGAAATAGAACCAAATATAAATAGCTTTTTTTTAAGAGGTGATAAAAAGCACCATCAAATTCATTTTCAAGATTTATTGTTTATAGAAGCTTATGGGCATTATACTAAAGTATATTTAAAGAATGAGATGATTGTCAGTCCTCAAAAAATTTCCGCCTTTGAACAGCTGCTTCCGAAACCTTATTTTATAAGAACCCATAAATCTTTTATTGTTGCTAAAAATAAAATTAAACAGATTGAAGGCAACAGGATATTAATTGATAAATACAAAGTACCTATTGGACAAACTTATAAAGAAAACATTATCTTGCTTTTATAATTTTGAATTTAATAACCCATTTACATTCATTTTATATAATTTACCAATAGGAATTTTAAAATCGCTCAATATGATCCTATTTCCTTCCACACTTTTAATGTGCTTAATGGCAACAGCAAAAGATTTATGTACCTGCATAAAATCATTCTTAGGCAGCAGTTCCATTAAATCAGAGAATTTTTCTCTAACAAGTATTGCATTATCATTTTTGGTAATTACTTTAACGTAGTTTCCTGATGCTTCAACAAATAAGATCATACCGATAAAAATCTGTATGTGTTTTTTATCTGCACGTAAAAAAATGCTTCTTGAATATTCATCCTGCCCAGGATTGATACTTACTTTAGAAGTCAAACTGGAAATTTTGTTTATCGCTTTTAAAAAACGTTCAAAACCAAATGGTTTTAAGAGGTAGTCAATAATATTTAGTTCATAACCTTCAATTGCGTACTCCTGGTAAGCTGTCGTAACAATAATTTTGGGAGGAGATGCTAGTGTTTTTAAAAAGTCAAATCCTTTTAATTTGGGCATATTTAGATCTAAGAAAATTAAATCTACCGTATGATCTCTTAAATAATCCAGAGCCTCTAAGGCATCATAACAATTCTTTTTTAACTGCATATTGGGAAGCATATTACAATACTCCTCAATAATAGCATGCGCTATGTGTTCATCATCTATAATTAAATACCTGATCATTATAATTTTAAAATTAAAAGTGCTTTGTATGTAGTATTATTTTTTGAAACTAAAAACTCATGCTTTTTTGGATAAGCCAATTCTAATCTTCTTTTCAAATTCTTAATACCGATACCAGAGGACTGACTTACTAAATCAGTATCATAGTTATTCTCTACTTTAAAAGATATAGTATTATTATTTGAACTAAGTTTAATAGTAACAAATGCATTTTCTCTTAAATTTTCGACACCATGTTTAAATGCATTCTCCAAAAGCATTATATAAAGTAAAGGAATTATTTTAAGCTGATCATCCTCCACAGTAGTTTCAAAATTTACGTTTATCTTTTTGTGATAACGTAAAGTATGCAAGTCGATGTAGTTTTTTAAATAGGCCATTTCCTCTCCTATCGTAACAAAATCTTTCTGGCCTTCATAAATACTATAACGCATCATATCAGAAAGTTTCAAAATTAATTCCTGTGCTTTTTTTTGATCCTTTGCCACCCAGCCGTACAAATTATTGAGCATATTAAAAAAGAAATGGGGATTTATCTGATTCTGCAGATGCAGCAGTTCCATTTTCCCGTTTTCGTTTTTTAATTTAATAATAAACAAAATTTGTTTTACCAGCCAATAAATACCAAAGCAAAATAATGCCAGATAGAGCAGGAAATAAAAACTGATAATCGGAATGCTGACTTTTGGACTATAGTTCTCAAAAAGCACTACAGAATCCTTATTCGAGGTAATTACTATAAAAAATATTACCACTATTGGGACTGCTGCTAAAACTAAAGCAATTGCCCCGATGATATTCCTCTTGTTATTGTTAGTTGTTAAAATCATAATCACAAATGTAAATTAATAAAAATTATTGATAAAATAAGTTGACAAACAATCCATACAGCCCTTTCAACGGCCAGAAATAAGTGATGAAAACACTTTATGGGCACCAAGTATATTTGTGTCACAAAACAGACTGGTTCATCACATTTACTTTATTGATATCAGCTAAGAAAATATGTTTGTTTAAAATTTAAATTCAAACAAATGAACAGTCTTAGTATTTCCAATCTCTCAAAAACCTATTCTAATGGTGTAAAAGCACTGCAAAACATAACGCTGGATATTCCGGTAGGCATGTTTGGTCTTTTGGGCCCCAATGGTGCAGGAAAATCAACTTTAATGAGAACAATCGCCACATTACAAGAGGCAGACTCCGGCAGCGTGAAACTCGGAGATATAGATGCCCTTACGCAGCAGCATGAACTAAGAAAAGTATTGGGATACCTGCCCCAGCAATTTGGTTTGTACCCTAAAATTTCTGCTGAAGTTCTCCTGCACCACTTAGCGGTCTTAAAAGGAATTACTAAGCAAAAAGAACGCCGCGAAATAGTGGATGCGCTCTTGCATAAGACTAATCTATATGATGTAAAAAACCAAAACCTCAGCGGATTTTCAGGCGGAATGAAACAGCGTTTTGGCATTGCGCAGGCATTACTCAATAACCCAAAATTACTTATTGTTGATGAGCCCACTGCCGGACTTGATCCTGTTGAAAGAAACCGGTTTTATAACATCTTAAGCGAGCTTAGTGAAAACACAGTGGTGATATTATCCACACATATCGTAGATGATGTAAAGGAATTGTGCACCAGCATGGCCATCATCAATAAGGGAGAAGTGCTTCTTAAAGGGAATCCTTTAGAACTAATAAATCAGACAGAAGGCAAAATATATCAAAAAACAATTCATAAAAATGAATTGGAAGAGTATAAGAAAGAATACAAAGTAATTGCAGAAAAATTATTTCTTGGAAAACCTATAATTCATGTCATAAGCGATAACAATCCGGAAAATGGTTTTATCTCAGTAAATGCTGGTTTAGAAGATGTGTACTTTTCGCAGATTCTTGCCAGTTCTAAAAAAAAACTTTAATTCTCCTGAAATACTTAATCAAGTAAAATTTTCTATTCTAATCTCTTAAAATTAACGATTAACCATGTGGTACGACATCTTTAAATTCGAAATCCAATACAGAATAAAACGCCCTGACACCTATATCTTTTTTATTTTTATATTCTTCTTTTCCCTTGCGGGTGTGGACTTTGTCTTTCAAGGGATTGATATGGGTTCCGTAAAAACAAATGCGCCTATAGTTATAGCAAAAGCAATGGCTGCTGTTACCGCAATTTTAATGATGGTAACTTCTTTGATTATGGGTGTTTCAGTATTGCGGGACTATCAATACAATATAGAATCTCTATTATTTGTTAATCCAATCCAAAAGCGGGATTATTTAACAGGCCGGTTTCTAGGCTCTTTTGCAGTATTATTGTTTGTATTTTCAGGGCTTTTATTAGGATTTACACTTGGGGAATTTATGCCTTGGCGTTATCCGGAAAATTTAATGCCTTTTAACTTTTTAGCTTATCTGCAGCCCTTTATAATTGTAGTGCTGCCCATGCTTTTTTTTGGATCGGCATTGTTTTTTGTTAGTGGCGCTTTAAGCAGAAACTTAATGGTAGTCTATACACAGGGAGTGCTTCTTTTTGTTCCTTTTCTATTGACAAAATCTATAAAGAATGATTTCCTGCAAGCTCTTTTAGACCCATTTTCCCTGACAACGCTCACCGATATGAATGCCTTGTTTACAACGGCAGAACGCAATTCAACGCTTGTTCCTTTTAGTGGTGTGCTTCTATACAATAAATTATTCTGGGTTTTTCTAGGGATGCTTATTTTAATAGTAGGGTACTTCAAGTTTAATTTTAGTACAGCAAAAAACAAAAAAACTAAAGAGAAAAAAATTAATACTATCCATTACTTGGATACTGCCGCTGACAAGAATCTCAAAATACCGTTAGTATTAATACAGTATAATTTTAAATCACAATGTATTCAGCTATTACAACTTACATGGTTTTATTTTATATCCATCTGCAGACAGGTATCGTTCTGGGCTATTATCGTCTGTGCATTGATTATCATTTTAATAAACTCTATTAATATGAATATTGCATATGATGTTGCAAGTTATCCTAAAACCTATCTTGTTATAAAAGAATTAAAAGAATTATCGCTGTATTTTTTTGCATTAATACTGATTTTCTATTCTGGCGAGCTCATTTGGAAAGAAAGAGAAATTAAGCTGGATTTAATCTATGATGCAGCACCCATATCAGGTATTATAAGCCTGCTGGGCAAATTCCTGGGTCTATTATTGATTTACATCGTATTGATACTCTCACTGATTATATTTGGGATTACCTTTCAAACGGCAAACGGCTGGTATCACTATGAACTGGATGTTTATTTCTACGGCTTTTTTATTGAGTTTTTTCCTTTTCTGGTTTTGTACACCTTTATATCTTTTTTCTTTCAGGCGGTGGCAAATAATAAATTCACAGGCTTTATTTTAGTAATGGTTTTTGCTATACTAAATACTGTTTCGGAATTCTTTGGATTGGAGCACGATCTTTACAAATTTGGCGGGAGCGGTTTGGGTTCCTATTCAGACATGAATGGCTATGGCCACTTTCTAGAACCCTATTTATGGATTAAGGCATATTGGATTGCATTTGGCATTGTCCTGCTAATCCTCGCTTCGATTCTCTCTGTCAGGGGGACGGAAACCAGTTTAAAAAAACGTATCAAGCTGGGTATGCAGCGATTTACAAAACCCATGCTCCGATTGGTATTGTCAGTGTTACTGGCATTTGCTCTGCTGGGAAGTTATATTTTCTTCAATACCAATATTCTTAACCAATATCAAAACACTGCTGATGGATTAAAATTTAAAGCAGATTATGAAAAAGAACTCAAAAGGTTTGAATATCTGCCGCAGCCTAAAATTACCGATGTTAAGCTGCAAGTTGAGCTGTATCCAAAAACCAGAGATTATACCGCTCAAGGCTATTACATCCTTACTAATACTTTGAAAGAGCCTATTTATAAAATCTATTTGCAAAAACCGATAGCATCAGAAATAAATCTAGAAGAAGTAAGTTTTGAGCGAGAAGCTTTTGCTGGTAAACAATATAAACAATACGGCTTTTATATCTACACCTTAAAAAAACCATTGCAGGCAGGTGAAGCTGTTAAAATGAAATTTAAGCAGAGGTATACAACTGAAGGTTTCAAAGAAAATGATGTTAATAGCAGTGTCCTTCAAAATGGTACATACCTGACAAATAAAGCGTTGCCAACTCTGGGCTACAGCAGAGAATATGAGCTTGATGATACTAGAATCAGGGCAGAATTTGAACTTCCGGCTGCAAAAGGAATGGCCAAAAGAAACGATAAAACGGAATTAACTTATGCAGGTACCGGAGGCAGCGCTGATTTAATCAATTTTGAAGTTACTATCGGGACAGAAAAAAGGCAAAAGGCAATTTCCTCAGGCACTTTACAAAAGAGATGGACATTAGGCAGTCGTTCCTATTTCCATTATAAAACAGATAACCCCATAGTAAATCAGTATGCGATAATATCGGCAGATTATGAAGTTTCCAAAAGCAGATGGCACCCTAAAAATAATAGTTCGGCAGTCCCCGTAGATTTGGAAATCTATTATCAAAAAGGACATCAATATAACGTGGAGAGAATGATCCAGGCTTTCAAATTATCTTTTGATTATTTTTCTGCAAATTACGGCCCTTATCAGCACAGCAATATTCGAATCATAGAAACTCCTGCTTACACCCAGCAAGCAGAGTCGTTCTCCGGTGCAGTGACATTTTCGGAATCCAATGAGTTTATGCTCAATATTGATGACCAATCAGATGTGGATATTATTCTCTACAGAACAGCGCATGAATTAGCACACCAATGGTGGGGAATGCAGCTGCAGGCGGCTAATGTTCAAGGAAAAAATATGATTTTGGAGACCCTGGCCCAATATGCTGCCTTAGTGGTGATGAAAAAGAAATACTCCAAAGAAAAAATAGAGCAGCTTCTGCAAAAAGAACAAGAAGTCTATCTACAGGCAAAAAAGAGATATACTAATCAAGAAGCACCATTAGAATTAGTTGAAAAACAAGATTATATATTCAATGCAAAAGGAATTTTAGTTATGTACGCTCTTCAGAATTATATTGGGGAAGAAAAGGTTAATCTTGCTTTAAAAAGGTTTATTCGTGATTGGAACAATTCTAACGGAAAATTGAAATCAAAAACTCCTAATTATCCAACATCAAAAGAACTGCTGACTTATTTTATTGAAGTCACCCCTGTTTCTTTGCGTCATAAAGTGTATAGTTTGTTTGAAAAAACGGAATTCGATAGCAATATTATTTTTAGCGATAAATGATTCCTATTTTATTAATTATTCGCAGTAAAAAAATAAAATAATAATGGCTAAAATTTATGCTGGAATTATTTTCATAACAATACTTGCCTGTGCATTTTCGGGCAAGTATTTTGAAAATTAAAGGTAGAGCTAATACTTTTTTTGTGGCTAAAAGTTAAGTCTGCAGCCAGCAGAAATCAATCATTACAAATTTTGGCATGAAATGCAACTCATTTCCTGCTTCATGAAATTTGGATCAATGTTAATGGGGATTTTAAAAGCTGGGTTAATTTAGTTTAGAATCCAGTATTTTTAATAAATTTCTAACAAAAACATACCACCGTTAATCAGTTAGTTAACGTTAAACAGAAGCTGCATTGAAAGCGGTTTCGGGCTTAAGGTTCAATCCTGCTCTTGGAACGGTTCAAATCGTGTTAAAGCACAAAATACTAAAAAGAAGCTGTATTTTTCTTTTTGAGGATGTAATCGAGCGGCAAAGGTATTCCTGCCGGCTATTTCTTCCGGTTATGATTCAATTTCATCGCTTCTGTTTCGATTTCCTCTACGGTTTTCCTTTTCCCTTTAGAAATCCATTCTAAAAGCTCTTCTTCAAAAAAATACAGCTTTTTGCCATATTTATAGCAGGGAATTTTTCTCTGCTGCACAAGAGCGTAAATTGTAGGCTTCGCTTTCCCTATCAGCCGGCTTGCTTCATGAATGCCGATTGGAATGCTTTTTTCTTTAGATTCATATACCTGCACATTCTGAATCAGAACTTTGATCTCGGCAATTTCTTTCACTAAGTGCGCTACTGCTTTGGGCAGGTTCTCAAAAGAGATTTCGTTTGTGTCCATAACTGTCGTTTTTAATAGTTATGTTGCAAATGAAAAAAGTGTTTCTGCTGTGTCCTTCTTCACAGGAGAAACACCTGAAAAACACAGTGATTTACAAGTATCGGCATTTAAAAATATGTAAGATCTTCAACAATCTTTAAAAGACCTTTCTGTTCATCATCTTTCAGATGCGTTTTAATGCTTTTCTGCTCAACATCTTTTAAAGCGTCGGCAAAAGTCAATTTTAAAAATTGTGCGGCTCTGTCCTGCCTGCTGGCTTTAAAACAATTCCAGATATTCCAGCCAAAATGATAAAGATCCAGATTGGACAGATCTTTTACTTTTACCGGCTTAATATTTTCGAAATTTATGCCTTCAGCATATATGATTATATTCCTTCCCAATTGTTCCAGATCTTCATCCGAAACGTACAGCGCAAACTCCCGCTTTGCATAACGGATGGCTGTATCAATCCTTTCCTGTTTTTGATTTCTGACTGCATTTTGACGCTCCTCCCTTATCTTCTCAATATCAAGGGCTGAATTTTTATTTTCAGGCATTTCGGGCTTAATTAAACCATTCTGAAGCCCTTCTTCTATTTTTACAAGGTCCTCACTTGTAATGAGGCTTTCAGGCGATTGCTTTTTTTCAGCCTTCAAAAAACGATTCAGTATTCCTGCAGCCAATTCGTTTAGAAACAGGCTTAGAATTGCAAACATTAAAACTCCAAATCCAGTGCTGATCCAAAAAAAAACACCGGCCGTATATTCATCCGCACCTTTTTCCAAGAGCACCAGTCTTCCGATTGCACCGACAAAAAAACAGACTAAAAAAACAGACAGGTAAACTGTAATATATTCGAAGTACTTTATTTTCATTACGCTCTTTTCTTTAAAGATTCCAATTGTATTGCCTGCGAAGCTCTGTTTTTCTTCTCATCTATTACTTTGGCGTAGATTTGAGTAGTTTTTACGTTGGTATGCCCCAGCATTTTGCTGACCGTATAGATGTCTGTCCCGCTGGACAGCTGCAGTGTTGCAAACGTATGGCGGAAGCAGTGGAAGGTAATGTTTTTTTTAATGCCGGCAGATTCAACCCATTTTTTCAGAGGTCTTGAAATCCACGACGGGTCCGGCAGATCCTCAAAAACAAGCTGCCCGGGAAGCCTTGGCTCTCCACAGAGCTGCAAAGCCTGCTCAGAAATAGGCATATATTCGACACCCCTTGTTTTTTTCTGGGTGAAATGCAGTTTGGCCATGCCGTCTTCCAAGCTTATCTCTTTCCAGCGGAGTTTCTGAATGTCGGAATGCCGCAGGCCGGTAAGCGCTGAGAAAAGCGCGGCTCTTTTAAGGACATCTTTTTCGCAGGGCGTTTCAGCCAGCACGTTCAATTCTTTAATGGTAAGATATTCGCGTCTTGATTCCTGCTCAGGTATGCCTTTTATTTTTGAAGACAAATCAACGGTTAGATATCCGTCGATAAAGGCCTGTTTTAAAGCCGCTTTAAATATGGAAAAATACCTTGCTGCAGTGTTGCGGGAAAGTATTCCTTTTTTGCCTCCTCCGAGCGGCGCAGCCAGCAGAAACAGCTTAAAATCTTCCGCCATTCTGCTGTCAATCTGGGAAAACACCAGCCTGCCTTTGGAATAGCTTTTTAAAAACTCTATGGTCCGCTCCCAATTGATCATAATGGATTTTGAGCTTCGGGCATGCCTTTTTGCTGCCACAGAGGCAATGTATTTGATAAAATCCTCTTTTGCTTTTTCTTTCTGTTCAGCCAATAGGTTCTCAGCATCACTGTACAGATCTGTATTATCATATTCTTTCTGCCTGATTTTACGCACTCCGTCGGCATAGAGCATAATTTCACGGTCGGTTTCGCTTCTGGTGATTATTATTCCGTTATCGCTGCGTCTGGGCTTATAGGATTTTATGCCCTGCGCATCTGTACGGGCGGTTCTCTGCTTGTCCCACTCCACGGTTTTTACGGTTCTGTTTAAGTATTCACGGATTCTCTGTGGCGTTTTCTTTCCAGAAACCTCAACAGGATAGCTTTCTATGTAGACATACCATTCCTCTCGGTCTTCTGCTTTTCGAAGACGCACAGTCACCTTGGTTTTTGCTAATTGTTTCATATAAAATCATTTCCGTTATACAAGTTATCAATTTCGCTTTTTGGAGCATATACATGCTTTCCGATCTGCCTGGTAGGTATTGAATATTTCCTGATATGGCTGTAGACAGAACCTTCAGATATCTGAAATCTTTCAGCTATTTCACCGATGGAATAGCAGTCTTCTTTTTCAAGGCTGTATAATTTTTTCTTCGGTTGGCTTTCAACCTGCGGCAGGCTGCGGGCAGGGCCGAACATCCCTTCCATTACTCTGCGGTCGATCCTTACAAGGCGGGTTCCAAGATTAACTGACGGAATTTTTCCCTGCCCCACAAGCCTGTAGAGGGTTCTTTTGGCAATTCCAAAAAGCATGCCAGCCTCAGAGACGGAAAGAAATGCCCTATCCTGCGGTATTTTCTCTATCATCGCTTTGATATCAGCTTCATTTTTAAGCTGCTTCACCTTCTGCTTGTATGCTTTTTTACTGCATTTTGGCGAGCAGTAGACAGAAGTTACGGTCTTGGGCAGAAACACTTCCCCGCATACAAGACATTGTTTGTTTATTCTTTTCATCGCCTTTATCCCCAATTTAAGTGCCATAAGTATACATAAGTGCCACATTATCGCCTTTTAAGTGCCGGTACAAATATGGTACAAATATATGATAAAAAACGACTAAAAAACAGCATAAACGAAAAAGAACAAAAAAGAAAAACCGCTGTAAACATTTCGTTTACAGCGGTTTAATAACTATTATTAACTGATGTTAATCAGTACTTATTTGACTTCTTCGAATTCAACGTCTTCAACATTGTCTCCAGATTGCTCTTGTTGTGGAGCAGCTTGTTGACCTTCACCACCTTGAGCGTACATTGCTTCTGTAGCTGTTTTCCAAGCTGCATTTACATTGTCTAATCCTTTTTGGATTGCGTCGAGATCTTGAGATTGGTGAGCCATTCTCAATTCAGTTAAAGCGTATTCGATAGCTGTTTTTTGCTCGTCTGTCAATTTATCACCTAACTCTTTCAATTGAGATTCAGTTTGGAAGATAGTACTGTCAGCTTCGTTTAATTTCTCAGCTCTTTCTTTTGCAATTCTGTCAGCATCAGCGTTAGCTTCAGCATCTTTTTTCATTTTTTCGATTTCTTCAGCTGTTAATCCAGAAGAAGCTTCGATACGGATATCGTGAGATTTTCCTGTTCCTTTGTCAGTTGCAGAAACTTTGATGATACCATTAGCATCGATATCGAAAGTTACTTCGATTTGAGGAACTCCTCTTGGTGCTGGTGGAATACCATCTAAGTGGAAACGACCGATAGTTTTGTTATCAGCAGCCATTGCTCTTTCTCCTTGTAATACGTGGATTTCAACAGATGGTTGAGAATCAGCAGCAGTAGAGAATACTTGAGATTTTTTAGTTGGAATAGTTGTGTTAGACTCGATTAATTTAGTCAATACACCACCCATAGTTTCGATACCTAAAGAAAGAGGCGTAACGTCAAGTAACAATACATCTTTTACATCTCCAGATAAAACTCCACCTTGAATAGCAGCTCCAATAGCAACAACCTCATCAGGGTTAACACCTTTAGATGCTTTTTTACCGAAGAATTTTTCAACTTCGTCAGCGATTCTTGGCATACGAGTAGATCCTCCAACAAGGATAACTTCGTCGATATCAGATGTAGATAAACCTGCATCTTTTAATGCTTTAGCAACTGGCTCCATAGAACGTTTTACTAAAGTATCAGATAATTGCTCAAATTTAGCTCTAGATAATTTTTTCACTAAGTGTTTTGGTCCAGAAGCAGTAGCAGTTACGTAAGGTAAGTTGATTTCTGTTTCAGCAGAAGATGATAATTCAATCTTAGCTTTCTCAGCAGCTTCTTTCAAACGTTGTAATGACATTGGGTCTAAACGTAAGTCAATACCTTCTTCAGATTTGAATTCGTCAGCTAACCAGTCAATAATAACTTGGTCAAAATCATCACCACCTAAGTGAGTATCACCGTTTGTAGACAATACTTCGAATACACCGTCTCCTAATTCAAGAACAGAGATATCAAAAGTACCTCCACCTAAATCGTAAACAGCAATTTTTTGATCAGTTCCTTTTTTATCTAATCCGTAAGCAAGTGCAGCAGCAGTTGGCTCGTTGATGATACGCATAACTTTAAGACCTGCAATTTCACCAGCTTCTTTTGTAGCCTGACGTTGTGCATCGTTAAAGTAAGCAGGAACAGTAATAACCGCTTCAGTTACAGTTTGACCTAAATAGTCTTCAGCAGTTTTTTTCATTTTTTGAAGTGTCATAGCAGACAATTCTTGAGCAGTGTATAAACGACCGTCAATATCCACACGTGGAGTATTGTTGTCACCTTTTACAACACTGTAAGGAACTCTTTTTGCCTCTTCAGTAGTTTCAGCAAATGTATGTCCCATAAAACGTTTAATAGAAGCAATCGTTTTTGTAGGATTCGTTACTGCTTGTCTTTTTGCAGGATCACCTACTTTAATTTCTCCACCTTCAACAAAAGCGATGATAGATGGTGTAGTTCTTTTTCCCTCTGCGTTAGGGATAACAACTGCTTCGTTACCTTCCATTACAGAAACACAAGAGTTCGTCGTACCTAAGTCAATTCCGATTATTTTACCCATTTTTTATATATTTAATTTTTGATTTAATTTTAAACTCATGTGGCATAAGTCAATCTTTGTGCCAATATAAAAAACTAAAGTAAATTGTCAGTTTTGCTTTTGATACGCCAATAATTATCTGACAACATGACATTTTTATCGACTGACAGATCCTAAAATACTGTCGCTCGTGTCATTATAAAATTGTAAGGAGCTAAGTCGTGCAGCCGCAATCTACGTTTCTTACTTCAGGACAACGGAATTACATTTTTATTAAGGCTAAAGTATTTTTGCTTGCAATTTTAAAGCAAAAAAAAGGCATTATTCTTACAAAATAAATATCTTTAGCGAAATTATTATGTGTTTTATGAAGTGGAAAGCACAATTAACCAAACATCGTGGAGAAAGCCGAATAACGGTTTATTTTGAAAAAAACATCGATTTAATAGCTCGAATCAAACAATTAGAAGGTTCCCGATGGAGTCAATCATTAGTCGTTTGGCATTTGCCTGATACAGTCGAAAACAGAATACGATTTAAAATACCTCAATCCGAAGGAAAATCGGCATTATCATATATTCACGAAAGTAATCAATTAATTTTAAAACGATTCATTGAAGAAATTCAATTAAAAGGCTACAGTATTGCGACCTTAAAAACCTACAGAAACGAATTTGGAATATTTTTGAATTACCTAAAAGAAACTCCAGCCAACATATGCAAGGTCGAAGATGTCCGAAACTATGTTTTGTACTGCATCAATGAACTAAAGCTTTCTGAAGCCAGAATACACAGCCGTATTAATGCAATCAAATTCTATTATGAGCAAGTATTAAGAAAAGAACGGTTTTTATTGGAAATACCACGTCCTAAAATGCCATTAAAATTACCCAAGGTAATTGCTCCTACTGACATAAAAAAACTTTTTGAAGCTACTCCAAATTTAAAACACAACACGATGCTAAAACTTTGTTACGGTCTTGGATTAAGGGTTTCGGAAATTGTAAATCTAAAAATCACCGATATTGACAGTCAATCTATGCAGGTTTTTATAGAAAGAGCCAAAGGTAAAAAAGACCGTTATGCAAATTTACCCAAGAGCCTACTAGAACAACTACGCGCCTATTTTATCGAATACCGACCCAAACTATATTTATTTGAGGGGCAATTTGGCGGGCAGTATAGTATCCGAAGTGCGCAACAAGTTTTTAAAAACGCAATACAGAAAGCCAAAATCAACAAAAAGGTAAGTATTCATAGTCTAAGACACAGTTTTGCAACTCATTTATTAGAACAAGGTACCGACATTAGATTTATACAAGAACTTCTGGGCCATAATAACATCAAGACGACTTTGATCTACACTCATGTGAATGATAAAAATATTCGAAAAATAATTAGTCCCTTGGATAATTTATGATGTAATTTTTCTTACGTTTGAAGCTCAAATAAAATACATATCGGCAACATAAAAAAGTGCATTGCGTTTTTTTATGTTGCCGAAATTAAAAAACTAAAAATAAGCGACTTACAAAATTACATAGCTTTAAAAGTTGCGTATATTTATGAGTTACCTGCAAGCTTAAAAGAACGTTACCTTCAAACAGAACCAAGAAATAATGCAAAATGAAAATCATAAAGTTAAATCAATCTTTAATTTCATCCTAAAGAATGAATCTGTCGATAGTGATTATTGGTCATTAGGCGGTGGAAGTAATGAAATTCAGAATATACTAAACACATTTCTTGATGAAGATTGGAATGATTTTAAAATAGAAATTATTAAATGGAATAGTGACTATGTGGACATCGTCATACAATCAATCGCTTTCGGTTTTGATGGAATGTTTACTCCAAGTTTAGATAAAAAATCAATTTCCAATGCCGGAAACTTTTTACTTGACATATTTATTTCATTAAATGATATTAACCACAGATTAGATATTTCATATTTTAGTTTTTTCATTAATAAGAGTAATTCCAATCAAATTGAGAAACTAAAGTTTATGGAGAATTGGATGATAGATAATGGTTTTACAAAAGAGAATTGGTTAAAAGTGAATCCCATTGAGAATATTAAACAAGCAATAAATAAAGCCAGCAGGTAACAGCTACTACAACGGATTTGGGCAATTGGCTTAATGAAAAAATGGTTTTGCATTTGGATGATTTGGTAAATCCGAAGAATGGGCTTAATTTAGTCCCAAACCCGCTGTAGTACCGGGACGTTATGGTGTATAGCTCCTTGGAATTTGCTTATCAGATTTTAATTGGGCGATTAAAACGAAAAAGTTTTTTTTAAAATCGAAACTACCGAAACAAAATCTGAACCGAAATCTGAACCGAAATTCAACACTTAATTGTTGCGGACAAACAAACGTGAACCTCTTTTCGGAAAATTGAAAGCGGAATTTTTTTGTCGCTTTTTTTTTTTGAAATTTAACGGAAGTTTGAAACTCAAAAGCGAAACCATTTGCAACGGAAATCGGAAGCCGGAAAACTTTCCGCAATTGGAATCGACAATCGGAATGGAGTTTCGTTCGTGCTCAACAATCGTGTCACTACACACCATAACACACGCTACAGGCGATTTGGGCAATAGGCTTAATTGGAAAAATGGTTTTGTATCTGAATGATTTGGCAAATCCGAAGAATAGGCTTAATTTAGTCCCAAACCGCCTGTAGCGCGGGGACGTTATGAGCCATTAATCAAGAAATTCAGTGAAAAAACAACACATATTTACACTGTTAATTATTACAGCCTTGTCTTCTTGTTCAGAAGACAAGGAAACTGTTTTTTGGAATTGGTTTTCAGCAAACGAATATAAAATTTATGACAATCTGGAACACTTGACCATGAACGACCCAATTGTCGATGAGTTAGCTGAAAAATTAAAGGAAGTTGACAGCAATCTGGTATTTGAAATTGCCCCGAAAAAAGTTAATGGTAAAGCCGAGATTTCTATATCTGCCGACGGTATGGAGGAATCGTTTTCTTCTGTTATAAACCTTGTCGAACGCAAGCCAGAAATTCCGAAGTGGAATATTATCGCTTTTAGGCAACGTAATCAGGGAGACGAGTTATCCTTGGAATATCTAGATTATAAGATTGGGTATGACGATATCTACTTCGAGTACGAAATAAATCAGAATAGTGAGCTAGATATTAAGTTGTACATTTCAAATTATGATAACTCGGGAAATATGCAGAATGCAGTGTTTCTACTATTGGATTCTTTAATTGGTGAATATGACACTGTAAAAAAAATTTCCAGTATTGAATGGTATAATTTATCCTGTCACGAGAAAACCAAATTCCATAAATTCGTTGAACTTAGGAAAGTTGTGGATAATATTAACGGCTCATAACAGCCACTACAACGGATTTGGGCATTTGGTTTAATGGAAAAATAGTTTTGTATTTGGGATGATTAGGCAAATCCGAAGATAAGGCTTAATTTAACCCCAAACCCGCTGTAGTGCCAGAACGTTAGGCGACATTGTACCCAAATCGGAACCAAAAATAAAATTTGCAAAGAAGATTTTAATTATGAAAAACGAGAAACATATTTACAATTTATAAATACAAAAAATGAATCTTGAATATTTAAAAAAAAACTCTTTAACTGAGTTTATTGAGCAAAACTTAGGAAAAGCAGGTGTCCAATTTTATAGTGGCATTTATGAAGAAGACTTTTTCAATTTTAAAGAATTGAAAGAGCCTATTAATAAATTATTGGAATCTATTTTTGAAATAGAATCAATAAACATTCAGAATAATTTAATCGAAATTGTAACGAATAAAGGTACTTGTAGGGAAGAATTTAAAAATCCTGAAACATTAGGTCTTGTAGGTCACGGTGAAAAAGAACAATTATTATTCTTTAAATGTATTAATGAAATCTTAGTAAAAAACGATTTTAAAGAACGATTAATTTTATATTACGATGAATTAATTCCCGATACACATTGGATTGGGATATTAAACAACGATGACTCTCATTATCTACATAATTTTATAAAGAATTCCAAAGAAGAAGACTATAAAGATTTTATATGTGAAGGTTTAAATGAACCAAGAGTTTTAGGTATTGGAATTGCGGATAATGATATAATAGACTATGTTGAATTAATAATATTTCCATAAATCATTCAAGATAATTACAACAATTAAATTTTAGTTTGATTTATCTCAAATAGAAATTTAAAACCCTAAAAATAAGAGAATAACATTGAAACCTAAATCTGAACCTTGTAAATTTAATTACTTGCCAATAACACGTGTAACAACGTCGCCTAACAGCTACTACAACGGATTTGGGCAATTGGCTTAATGGAATGATGGTTTTGTGTTTGAATGATTAGGCAAATCCGAAGAATGGGCTTAATTTAGTCCCAAACCCGCTGTAGTGCCAAGACGTTGGCGGTAATATTAGCCAAAAATATCCAAATGAAAAATCCAACAGAATTGAAATAATCAATGAAAAATCTAAACGAACAAATAAGACTTCATTCACTTGGTGCAACTGTAAGACATAAATCTACTTTTGAAAACTTAATTTCTTTCAAAAACGAAGAAGAATTAACCCCTGAATTTATTAAAGAGTGGGCTGTTCCTTTTTATATGAATCTTGAAGAAACTAATCAAGAATGGTTTGAATTATTATTAGATGCAAAAAAGAAAATAACCAAAGAAGATGTTATAAAATTGCTTGGAGATTTTAATTGGAGAACAAGACAAACTGGAGCATTCTTTGCGATAATCAATAACTATTCAGATTTAATAGACATTATTGGTATACACTTCCTAAAAAGTGAAGTTTGTTACGCTGGACGAATTTACGCTTATATGTTTGCTAGCTTAAACGACAAAAAATCAACAGAATATTTAGATGATTATTTAGATTATTATTTATCCAAAAGCGAGCTTTGGTTTGACCAAAGTGAAGCTATGGAAGCCTTAGCTTACATCGACAAAATAAATAACAGTAACTTAATTGACAAGCATAGAACAAATTGGCTAAAGTTTATTCAGAATAAACCAAATTGGAAAGCAGAAATCAACCCCGAATATTTAGAAAACTATATTGAGTTTATAAACAAAGTCAAAGACAATAAATAGAAAATACTACCGCCAACAGCCACTACAACGGATTTGGGCATTTTGCTTAATGGAAAGATGGTTTTGTATCTGAATGATTTGGCAAATCCGAAGAATGGGCTTAATTTAGTCCCAAACTGCTTGTAGCGCGAGAACGTTATATGGCAGCTTTGAAAAAAAAGCAGAAAATAAAACCTAAAAAATGATTAGTTCTAAATTTATAATTGACATTTTAGACTTAATACTTGATGACGAAAAAGAAGCTAAACTTTTACGTGATCAAATTGGTTTTCTAACTGTAACGGAAATTGAACATACAGGAATCGGATTATTTATAAATTTCGAAAACGAACTCAAAAAAGAGTATCTGAAAGTCGATAAGAACCTGATTTTTGACGGAGTTGAAATAAAAAATGAGGAACTTAATGTTTTAGCTGACGCGATTCTACACGTAAAAGACGGAATAATTTACCAACTTGAAATTTTTAATAAGAATGGTTCAGATTATCCAAAAGATGAAATTGAAAACTATACTTTAACGCAAAATTGGAATGGTTCAAAAAATAGAACTATATCAAAAAAAGCCGTCATATAACAGCCACTACAACGGATTTGGGTATTTGGCTTAATGGAAAGATAGTTTTGTGTTTGAATCATTGGGCAAATCCGAAGAATAGGCTTAATTTAATCCCAAACCCGCTGTAGTGCCAGAACGTTAGTGGCAAGCTTACCGCAGAATCGAGAAAAACTTCAATAAAATCAACTAAAACTGAATGGCAATTTATCAATATTATTTAGCATTTATTCCGAAAGTCGGTTTGCTAAAAAAACACGGAGTAATTCCAACAGAAGTAAATGTAAATACAGAAGATGGATATTTTGATGCCAATACTGAACAATATTGGGAATTGGCTGAAATAAATTTCGAAAACGTTAAACTTGAAATTGACAAGTTAATAGAGAAAGCGGATTGGGGAAACGATGAAGAATGTTTCATTTGGAAGACAGAAACAAATGTATTGGATAATGATACATCAATGTCTATAAATACAGAAACTAAAAAGATTGAACATCTTTCGTTTAGAGCAGATTTAAGAGAACCCCAATTGAAATTTTTAAATGGAATGTTAGATTTGGCCAAAAAAAAGGAAATGTTGCTTATGGACAGAAAAGGAAAAATCTTCTCACCTGAATACAATGAAATTGAAAATTATATAAAAAACTCAAACTCCTTTAAATTTATAGAAAATCCTGAAAAATTTTTAGACGATTTGAGTAAAGGAAAAATAACTATTGAATAAAAAGCCAGCCACTAACAGCCACTACAACGGATTTGGGCATTTGGCTTAATGGAAAAATGGTCTTGTATTTGGATGAATTGGCAAATCCGAAGAATAGGCTTAATTTAGTCCCAAACCCGCCGTAGTGCCAGAACGTTATGGGCTAGTTAAAAATGACGATAGCAGAAACCTTATAACTAAACAAAAAATGAATTTAACTGATATATCCATAAAATGAACAAAACTACTTTACCCTTAACTTTGAACGAAACCATTATAATTGAAAACCTTTATAGTAAAGGAAAAAAGAAATTCCGAAAATCTGCAATTATTGTTTTATCAATTTGGGTTTTTATTTTGTTTGTTCCGGGAGAGTTTTGGAACTTTGTGAAAAGTTTTGTAAAAAAAAGATATAATCAAGGGGCACAAAATTATTCTGAACAAATGTACCAAAACCTTCCTGTATCTATAACTATTTCTATTGTAGTTGCGTTAATTATTTTTTTCTATTATTATGCAAATGTTTATCATCAAAAAAAAGATTCAATAGCTAAATTGAAGATACGAAAAGAATATACTGTTGTTAAAATTGAACATTTTAGTGAAAAATTAGCAGATAGCTTGGATGGTTTTGACTCATCATTACACTTAGAAAAAAAAGGTGAAAAACTGTATAAACACTTATTTAAAAAAAATGAAAAACCTGAATTTTTAAGAGCTAAAAACATAGTAATTGAGAAAACCTTACATTCCGATTTTACACTTTTAGAAGAAATAATTAATTAATGGAATGAAAAAAAACACTATTTGCAGTAATGAAATAACCAGCCCATAACAGCCACTACAACGGATTTGGGCATTTGGCTTAATGGAAAGATGGTTTTGTATTTGGGATGATTAGGCAAATCCGAAGAATAGGCTTAATTTAGTCCCAAACCCGCTGTAGTGCCAGAACATTATGCGTCAGTTTAGACCAATAGAAACCTAAAAGAAAAAAGGAAAATGTAATGAGAAAAATAATTCCTACAATAATAGTAATTTCAATTTTCTGCTTTATGGTTTATAACTCAAAAACGGAATATTACGAAAAAAGCATAGAATTTAGCAAAAGTACTTTTAGTGGAGAAATTCTAAAAATAACAGAAGGAAGAGGGAACAAAATATATTATGAAAATGATAAATATTTTTATGATAGTAACTGTGAAGGATTAGAAATACAAGTTGGTGATGTAGTTCGAAAAAGTATTGGCGAAATTATAGTAATGAGAAAAGACTCAAATGGGAAATATGTTGAAGTTGGAAAACAAATAATTAAAGAACCGAGTAAAAGTTATTTTAATTATTTTTTTGGAATTTAATCTAACAAAATGATAAAATCAATTCTTATTATTTCATCAATACTGTTATAGATAATAAAACAGTATTGGATTATTCAAACATCATTGAAAAAATAAAACTAGCAGAATTGGAATTAATTGCAACTAATATAAAACCGAACGCATAACAGCCACTACAACGGATTTGGGCAATAGGCTTAATGGAAAAATGGTTTTGTATTTGGGATGATTTGGCAAATCCGAAAATGGGGCTTAATTTAGTCCCAAACCCGCTGTAGTACCAAGACGTTAGTGGCAAGCAAACCGAGAATCGTAAAAAGGAAACAAAGAAAAAATAAAACTCAATATTTATGGTGAATTCCGAATTTAAAAATATTGAATCAATAGATTTTATAACCAACATAGATTTTGAATATATTGAAACTTATTCATTATTAAGAGGTGAAAAATATAAAATTGAATACAATACCTTAAGAAAAGAATTTGGTACGTTATCTGCGAGAAAAAAAAGGAATAAATTAGATACTAATGGAGAAAAACGTTATAAAGAAGTTGAACAATATGTTGGTTACATTCAATATTTAACAAATTCAAATGGTGATTTTCATTTTTCAGCCGAAAAAATTAGCTCAATACAAAAAACAGATATTAGAATACAAGAATTAAAAAAAATACTTAGTAAAAAAGTTGTAAATAAAAATGATTGGATGTGTGCACCAGTTTATCGCGATGCAATTGTATTTTATAACTTTAGAAATGAAATCGTGAAAATTTTGAATGTTTGTTTAAGCTGTGAGTACATGGAAACTGAAAATAAATCACCCATCGATGCCGATACAAAAACTTATGGTGAATTGAAAGATTTTTTCATAAAAATTGGGCATAGAATAGAAAATGAATAAATTGCCAGCCACTAACAGGCGTTTGGCAAGATTGCGAATTTTGTAGTAAATACATGTTTACATTTAGCAAGAAATTTTATCTTTAAGAGAAAATAATAGGTTCCGAAACTCGCAACCTCGCCAAGCGCCGGAACGTTATGTGACAGCTACAAAAAAATGGGAGAAATTAACAACTTATTCAAAAAATGAAAATCTATCCGATTAAAATCTATTCGATTACTTTAATTAATGGACGCTCAAAAGCAATATCTGAATTACAAAAGGAAACTTTATCTGACGAACAATTCGTTTCTGATTGGAACAGACAAACTTTCCTCGGAAAAATAAATGAAACAAATTTTGAACTAAATTTATCAAAAAGACTTTACGGTAATTTTTGCGACTTTAACGGACAATTAGATGAGAAAAATGGCACTTTAGAAATTGGAATAAATAAAACATTTAAAATCATTTTATTCGCAATTTTTCTATTCCCAATTTTTGGCTTTTTAGCGTCATTATTCAAAAACGGTTTTAAAAACTCTGTTGAACTTTTATTGCCGACAATATTTTTTATTTTAATCTTGAGATTTGTATTTATTGAGTTGGGATTTCGAATTATTTCGAAAATTGGAGTGAGCAAATTGAGTAAAATAATTGGAATTGAAATTTAAAAAGTTGAAAATTGGAAGCGGAAAATATAACGGAAATAAACACGTAAATAGCCGTCACATAACAGCCACTAGAACGGATTTGGGCAATTGGCTTAATTGAAAGATGGTTTTGTATTTGGGATGATTAGGCAAATCCGATGAATAGGCTTAATTTAGTCCCAAACCCGCTGTAGTGCCAGAACGTTATGAGCAATAATAAAACAACCTAAGTGAAAAATATTATCTTTTTAATTGTGTTTTTTAGCGTATTGGCTTGTAAAAATGAAGTTGAGAAAACTGAAAAAAAAACAGCTGATAAAAAAGTAGTTTCCAAACCCAATTCACGTGAAAAGCTTTCTTACGAGGAAGAAATCGAAAAACTAAAAAACAGCAAACCTAAAAATTCAATACTTTCTAACGATATTCAATTCATAAATGATTCTATTGTTAAAGGGAAATTTAAATTAGATATTTCAAGGTACGAGTTAGAAAATTCAAAAAAAGGATGTTTTCCAACCATAATAGAGAAGGAAGAGTTTTATGAATATTCAATCGAAGCAGATAGAAGCTCAACTAAAGAGTTGAAAAATTTGGGAGACTTGAATGGTGACGGAAATAGCGATTCTGTTTTTATTCTACCTAGTTTAGGTTGGTGTGAAGAAGGCCAATCTTATTATTTTACTGACAATAAAATTCCAAGAATATTAACTGACTCAAATTGTTGTCATACTGAAAGTGTATTTAGCATTGGAGATATTGATGAAGATGGCGGGAATGAAATAGCAGAATATTATTCAAGTTGTGCAAGTAATTTTAAACACATTGATATTTGGACTTTAAAAGAAAACAAATGGAAGCTTGTTGACAAATTTACTTTCTTTTATAATAATGGAAAATATGAGGCTTTTAAAGACTTTCATAAACTCTACAAGAAAATTTCTAAAAACAAATTTAAGTTTTTAGAAATATCTATATGCGAGCAAACGGAGAATTGGTAATGGAGTGGAAAACAATAACGATGAAATAATTACTGCTCATAACAGCCACTACAACGGATTTGGGCATTTGGCTTAATGGAAAAATAGTTTTGTATTTGGAAGATTTGGCAAATCCGAAGAATGGGCTTAATTTAGTCCCAAACCCGCTGTAGTGCCAGAACGTTACCAGTAATTTTATGAAAGAAAGTGCAAAAACAAAACGCTCATTGATTTTAACAACAATCATCTGTTGCATTTATCTTTTGCTGACAATATTTTATCATCATATCGATAAAAATCTTTCAGGAATTCTTTATATATTTCTGACAGTTCTAATTCCAATAACATTTGTAACCATAATTGTCTTTGAGATTAAAGGAATTATCGAAATTATTCGCAATAGACGAAATTTTAATTTTTGCTTACCGACAATAGTTTGTACAATAACACTTCTTTATACTTTATTTTGTCCTTACAGAATTGATTCTGAAAAACTGGAAAGCGAAGCTGAATTTAGAGCTTGTTACGAAGGAACTCAAAACCAAGCTTATATTCTTTTCCGAAAAGACAAAACATTCGAATTGAATTGGACAGGTGTTTTTGGTTACAACGAGTGGTGGACTGGTAAATGGAATAAAAACGGCAATGTTTTGACACTCAAATATGACGGAAAAGAAGTTAAACAACTTGGCGATAAAATTCTAATTTCAAACGGTTATTTAAATCCAATTGGAAAATCATTTGACAGAAAAAAATATCCACGCCCAATGTTCTATCTAGGAAATTGTAGAAATGAAAATTAATGCGTAATAAAAACTACTGGTAACAGCTACTACAACGGATTTGGGCAATTGGCTTAATGGAATGATGGTTTTGTATCTGAATGATTTGGCAAATCCGAAGAATGAGCTTAATTTAGTTCCAAACCCGCTGTAGTACCAGAACGTTACCAGCAATTAACCAAAAAACTAACGGATTACCCACATGATAAGATTTTTTAATTCAATTCTAATCCTTTTACTTCTATCCTCTTGTCAAAATAAAATTGAGACGAATACAACTTTAAGTAACGAAGATTTACAAAGAATATTAAATTATTAGAAAACGATGAAAAAATCATTCAATTTTACTCTGAATTTAAAAATAAGATAGCCGGTAATTTTTATACTAATAAACGAATTGCATCTTATTGGCTTGATGAGAGATACTTTAAAAAATAAAGTAGAATTTACATACTACAAAGACATTATAAAACTTGAACCTTTTTATAAAGTTGGATTAACTTATTGCCCGTACATTCTTGTAACAAAATCTAATAATGAAACATTCAAAGTTTGTGTAGATGGAAAAGAAAAACAATCTTTTTCTGTTGAGGCTGTAAAAATGTGGAAAAAAAACAAATAATTGCTAAATTAACTGCTGGTAACAGCCACTACAACGGATTTGGGCATTTGGCTTAATGGAAAAATGGTCTTGTATTTGGAATGATTTGGCAAATCCGAAGAATGGGCTTAATTTAGTCCCAAACCGCCTGTAGCGCGGGGACGTTGGCAGTAATTTTATGAAAAAACATATAACGACAATATTTTTATTTCTAATTATACTTACTTCTTGTAACAAAAAGCAAGAAGAAAAGATAATCTCGTTGAGTGAATTACAAAATGAAAAAGTATTTAAAAATTTAGATAGTTTACCAAAAAATCTAGAATTGGTTTATCGTGTTGATTTATCAGAAAACAATCTGAATACAATTCCAACAATAATATTCAAACTTCATAATCTTCAAGAACTAAACGTTTCTCTAAATAAATTAACAGAACTTAACCATTTAGAAGAACTACAAAACCTCCAAATTTTAAATATTGGAATGAATAATTTTAAAACGTTCCCAATTGAAATCACTAAACTTAAAAAACTTAAAACGTTAGATATTTGGTGGAATGACATTAAAACTTTTCCAGATGTATTTTATGAAAATAATGTAAACATCGAAGAACTAGACTTAACGAGTATGTTTGAGTTTGATTTTCCAACCAACCTGCCAAAAATTCACAGGTTTAAAAATCTCAAACAACTACGTCTAGGTAATAATCAAATTAAGATTTTAAACCTAAAATTTGACAAGCTAAATAATTTAGAAACATTCGGCTACATCAACCAAGAGAAAATCGACATTAAAAATATTCTTTTGGAGCTTTCAAAATGCAAAAGGCTTAAGACAATCTATTTAGGCGGGAATCATATCAAAGAACTGCCAAGTGAAATTTTATTACTTGAGAATTTAGAAGATTTAAACTTATACGAAAACGAATTGACTAATCTTCCCAATATTTTACTTAAAATGAAACGATTAAAATCAATTACAATTGATGGTGACAAAATTGATAAAAAAATAATTTTGGACTTTGAAACTAAAATGCCAAAGACAACATTCATATACTAAAAAAAAAACTACTGCCAACAGCCACTACAACGGATTTGGGCATTGGGCTTTATGGAAAGATGTTTTTGTCTTTGAACGATTTGGCAAATCCGAACAATGGGCTTAATTTAGTGCCAAACCTGGTGTAGTGCCAAGACGTTAGCCACAATACCCTAAAAAATGACGACACATCAAATCAACAAATTAACTGCTTCGATAGAAAGTTTTCAGTTTTTGAAAGCTGAAAGTGAAAGATATTGGGCAAATGTAAAACTGCTAACTTGCGATGGTTTACAAATACAATCTGGAAGTAAGTGGAATAAAGGCTTGTCAGAAAATGAGCTTGAAGATTTTCAAAAGAAGATAGGTATTGTGTTTACTCCTTCCCTGAAGAATTATTACAAAACAATGAATGGTCTTAACAAGCTGGAAATTGATATAAATAGTTACTCGCAGCCTGCGGAATATGGTATATCATTGTATAAATATCCCGAAAGTATCGGCTTTATTAAAAAAGACATTGAAAATGTTAAGAAAAATTTCAAAACAGAAATTTTAAATGAGACCATACCAAATATTTTTCCATATTTTGGCAACCGATACCTTATACTAGATGAACAAGAGGAAGTGTTGTCAATTATGAATGATGTAATATATTGGTCGGACAATCTTTGTAAGGGTCTTGCGATGGATATTTTTAAGTTCAATCATAGCAAACTTGAAAAAAAAGAGCTTATCAAAAACAATGTTTGGAACAAATTGGTACTGTAGCTAACAGGCATTTAGCGAGATTGGGGCTTTGGTGGAATTATCGTTATTAATGATATATTCATTTCGCAGAAAATACTCTTCTCCGATTTCCCCAACCTCGCCAAGCGCCGGAACGTTATGCACCATATTACCAATCAGAATTAATGAAATCGACTGAAGAAAAATTACTAATTGAAACTATTGAATCGTTTGAGAAAACAGCAAACGAAATGATAAAATTATTAGCAGTCGAATATCAGTTAGATTTAAGTGAACGTTTTCCTTTTGCTAAACTTATGTCAAGGCAAAATAATCTTTGGAAAGGTAGCCTGAACACAAATTGGACTTATTGGTTTCACGGTGATGCGTGTGATTTTGAAAACTTACAAACCAAGCAATACTTGCACGTAAAAATTAATCGTGAATCGAATTACGGAGCAATTGATAATTTTTATCTTTTTAAGTTTATGCAAACGACTGATTCTTTGAAATATGCTTCTGAAATTCTAAAATCTGAAAATGTTATTTATGAAATATTGGCCAACTTAGAGAAAAAGAAAATTGTTATAAATATTGATGAATGGCCTTTGAAAACTATAATCCTAAATAAAAAATACGGTGCATAACAGCTACTACAACGGATTTGGGCAATTGGCTTAATGGAAAGATGGTTTTGTATCTGAATGATTTGGCAAATCCGAAGAATGGGCTTAATTTAGTCCCAAACTGCTCGTAGCACGGGGACGTTAGTGGTAACCTTACCAGAAAATTGACCAAATGAGAACTGATTTAGAAGAATTAATTAATCGAATGTGTGACAGAAATATTGATAAATCAAATTCTGAAACTATAGCATATAATGCTTATCGCGAAGTTGACAAAGTTACAGATGAAAATTTATTACCTAAACTTTTCGAAATTGTAAACAATGAATTAGATGAAAATAAAAGAGATAAAGCTTATTATATAATTAGCAAAATTGCACTGCCAAATAATGATTTTGAGTCGCTAAACTTTCTTATACAGAAACTTAAAATAGAAAGAAATAAAGTCATTATTGAAGATTTACTTAATATCATTTCATCATTCCATAAACCAAAAAAAACTGATCTAGAAAATATTTTTAAGTTCCTAAATAATAAATCTAAAACTCTTCGATATCGTGCTATTCGTGCATTAAAAAACTGTGATAGTAATGAATGTGAAAATAAATTAATTGAGATTTTGGAAAATTCCACTAATCACTATGATTTATTATATTCGCTTCTAACACTTTCTTCATCAGGCTCTCAAAAAAGTTTATCAAAAATTAAAAAATTTGTTAATCATTCAAAACAAGACATATCAGCTAGTGCATTGGGAGCAATCCACAACATAGCAAAAGAAAAGGAACTGCCTCTATACGTAGAACAACTAAAAAAAGGCAAAAATAAATTCATAGCACTTGAAGGAGTTGTTAATTTCGGAAATGATGAAGTAATCCCAAATGTTATCAACAGGATTAAAGAATTAATTTCAAAAAAAAGAAATATTGAAATTGTAGGTTTATATGGTTATACCGAACTTATAATCGCAATGAATTTTCTAATCAAATTCCCAGAATACAAATCTATCAATCAAGTTTATCAACTTTTGGAAGCTAAAAAAGATTTTTTATGGGAAAGTGAAAAAGAATGGTTAACAAATAATACGATTAACAAAGGCAACCACTAACAGCTACTACAACGAATTTGGACAATCGACTTAATTGAAAAATGCTTTTGTATTTGAATGATTTGGCAAATCCGAAGAATGGGCTTAATTTAATCCCAAACCAGCTGTAGTGCCAGAACGTTATCTGTAACTTTATGAAAACAACATATAAATTAACAATTGAAAAGCCTTGTCATAAGAGCGATTGGAATCTTATGAAAAATGCTGATAAAGGAAAATACTGTTCTATTTGTACAAAAAACGTTTATGATTTTGCAACGTGGACGGACGAAGAAATTATATTTTTTTTGAATACTTCTAATGAATCCATTTGTGCCAAGTTAAATTATTCCCAACTAAACAGAATTCTATCATTAAATCAAAAATCAGGCATAAAGCATTGGCATCAAATCGTTGCAAGTTTTTTAGTTTTAATTTCCTCTTCTAATGTTTATGCAACAAAAAAAAACATTGAATTAACTAATCAATATCAATCACAAAATAAATCTGAAGAAAAGATTGAAAAAACATTAAAATATGGCACGTTTCCGAATGATAGCATTAAAAATAAAATATCAGGAATTGTAATTGAAGAAGATTCTATAAAACCAATCCAAAATATTACGATAGAAATAAAAGGGACAGAAATAAAAACAAAAACGGATTCATTAGGTCATTTTAGTTTTATAATCCCTGAAAATTTTGCCAATAATGAAATAACCTTAATGCTCATTGCTGAACACGGGTTTGAGGGTAAAACGAAAAAAACTGTATATAAAAATGAACTTCCTCTTACTAATTTAATAATTGTAAAGCCGTATGTTTTACTTGGAGAAGTCGTCTATTATAAACCAAAAAAATGGTGGCAGTTTTGGAAACGCAGATAAAAAAGCTACCGCAAACAGCTACTATAACATTATGCGTAATTTTAGATAAAACATTGCCTGAAAATAAATAGTAAAATATAAAACTTTAAGTATGGGAGCATATTTGACTTTTAACTTTGTCGAGAAAAATGAAGAATACATCATAGGCGAATTACCTAGTTTAAAAATGTACGAAGCTAAATTACCGTTGGTTGAAAAAAATTATATAAAAAAATGAAAATATCTTTTAGCTTAATTGGCTTGTTAGTGCATTTATTAACTAATGCACAAAATGATCCTGAATTATTTCCGGTAAACGATAGAAAAGTTGGTTATTTTGGCTACTATCTTAAAAACATGACTAATATAGTTAAACCACAATTTTGCACAGCTACATATAATATTGATGGCTACTACATTGTATCAACAGCTAAACATGAATATTATGAAGACGGAAGAAGAAAAGAAAGACACATACCAAATACAGAAAAATTTGGCTTGCTTAACAGTAAGGGAGAATTTATAGTTGACTTTAAAAATGACTATGATGGAATTTATATCAAAGAAGGTATTATTTATATCATAAAGAACAATTTATACGGAACTTTAAACGATCAAAATAAAATTATAATTCCAATAGAATATGACGTATTACATATTGAGAACAAAAATGTAATTGTGGCAAAAAAAAATAATAAATACGGAGTCCTTAATCATTTAGGCAAAACTGTGATTTCTTTTGAATATGATTTTATTGATACGCCAATAATTAATGAAAAGAATTCTGACTTTGTTACTATTGCTGAAAAGAAAGGAAAAACAGGCGTTATCAATCAAAATAATGAATTTATTGTTCCTTTCACAGATGTCAATTTACATACGTTAGAAAAATCATGCATTAAAGCCAAGAAAAATAAAAAATTTGGATTGCTTGATTATAAATTAAATCAGATTTTGCCTTTTGAATTTGAAACGCTAAAAGTTTATGACAATAAAGTAAAAGCCATTAAAAATAACTTTGAATATTATTATACCCTCACTGGTAAATTAATTGAACGCAAAAGCATTAATAACTTCCAAAACCTGAAAGATGTTCCATAACAAGAAAACCAAAATGCCATTTTATCTGAATTCGTAAATCTACTATTAAATGAAAGACATGGAAAAAAAATTAAAAAGCTATTTCGATAAATTTGAAAAAAAAACAACAATAAAACACAAACTACAACTCGCATTTACATTTCTAGCTTTAGCATTTATCCCTTGCTTAACATTTTCGCAAACGAACAAAAATTACATTGCTATTGGTTATTCAAGCATATGTTGCGGGACTCCATCTGAAAAACCTGTAATGGATTTTGTAAAAAAGACTGAAAAAAATTTGAAACTAAAACCATTCGAAATATTTATAGAAAATGGTTTAGGAAAAGAAGGCGAACATACTTTTTATATTGGAACAGATAATTTGAATCCCAATCAATTAAAATCTTTTTGGAAGGATTTAAAACTTACAGCAAATAATCAAAATAAATTAAGCTCAAAAAATGAAAAGGGATCTGTAAATGTAGAAGATAAACTTATATCTAATTCTACATTGAAAAGTATAAAAGCAAATCCAAAAACCAGAATTAGTTCGCTGAAAATTTATAAATACAAAGAATAAAATTGTCGAAATAATTCTAAAATTAAAAATTAAACCCGCTAACTTTACTGTAGTAAATTGATTTTCAACAAAAAGACTCAAAATGACTTCAGATATCCTAAATACTACTCCAGATTCAGAAATCGTAACTAAACGAGTTTTGAATTTTCCACAAGAACTTGTTTTTAAAGCGTGGAGCACGCCCGAGCATTTAAAAAATTGGTGGGGACCAAAAGGTTTTACGAATACTTTTCAAGAATTTGATTTTTGTGAAGGCGGCAAATGGAGTTTTATCATGCATGGACCAGAAGTTGGAAATTATGCCAATGAATGCGAATTCATCAAAATAGACAAACCGAATCTTATTGCTTGGAAACGCCATTCGAAACCGCTTTTTCAAATCTTAACCACTTTTGAAACTATTGCTGAAAACCAGACTAAAGTAGTTTTTAAAATGCTTTTTGAAACTGAAGCAGAATGCCAGAAATTAAAACCATATGTTGAAAATAAAAATGAAGAAAACTTTGATAAACTGGAAGTTGAATTATCTAAAATGAAATTGTAAAAAACATAGCAAGATTTGGATTTTTTTATGCTCAAACAAATATGATTTTTGCTTAAAAAATTATGAAAGCAAATTTTAAAATCTTGCCTCTAAATCATGTTGAATTTTTAGGTCTTTTCGAATTAACTGACTTCGAACTTGAAAAAATCGGAGCAATCAAAATGAAGGTTGATAAGTTTCCTGGTTTTCCTTGCAGAATAAGTTTAGAAGATGCAGAAATAGGCGAAGATATCATTCTGTTACCTTATAAACATCACAAAACGGATTCGCCTTATCAAGCAAGCGGACCAATTTTTGTACGAAAAAGAACGGCTACTCCAACATTGAAAAATAACGAGATCCCAAAAATGCTCCATCATAGATTACTTTCGCTTCGCGGTTATGACGAAAATGGTATAATGAAAGTAGCATCTGTGATAGAAGGAAACATTCTTAAAGAACAGATTATTAAAACTTTTGAAAACGAAAAAGTAGCTTACATCCACATTCACAATGCAAAACCGGGTTGTTTTAATTGTTTAGTTGAAAGAACTTAATGAAATTAATATTTTCTTGAAAAACAAAAAAATTATGCATGCATAGTAATTTTATGGTGTTCGCTTATTTTTTATTCGTAATTTCGATTTTTTAATAAAATACAATATTACAAAATGGCTTCATTTACAAAAGAAATATCTTTTCGCTGGTCAGATCTTGACCCTAATTTTCACGTTCGTCATAGCGCTTATTACGATTTTGGTGCACAGCATCGTATTGAAATTCTAGAAGAATTGGGCTTAACTTTAAAAGTAATGCAAACGCAAGGTTTTGGCCCTGTTTTATTTAGAGAAGAATGCGTTTTCAGAAAAGAATTAAAACTTTCAGATAAAATATTCATTCATACCAAAACATCAAAAATGAAAGCTGATGCTTCTCGCTGGTCAATCATTCATGAGTTTAAAAAAGAAGACGATACACTTTGCGCAACAATCACGGTTGATGGTGCTTGGATGGACACGAAACTTAGAAAACTTGCTTCTCCAACGCCAGAAATAGCAATTGAAGCGTTGAGCATTTTTCCAAAAAGCGATGATTTTGTCGGATTATAATCGGACAATATTTATCTTAACTTATAAAAAATCCCAAAAACAATTTAAATCTTGTTTCTGGGATTTTTTTCAACTAAAACTTATTTCATTATTCAAACTTTAATCCAAAATTTACTCTTTCAAAAGTTGTACTGCAGGAAACTCCGAATCTTCCAACATTTAAAGTTCCAAAGATACCTCCTACCGAATGTCCAGAATAAAATCCTCCAGCCGAAAATCGGTGAACTTGATATTTTAAAGCAATATCATTTACTCTGGAACTCAACTGTCCAAATGCAATCAGATTTGGGAAAACTTCATAACTTCCAAAAACTTTGGGAACCAGTTTTTTGTAATAATCAAAACTTTCATCAGTTTCATAATCAATAATTGACGAATGCAAATTTTCTAGGTTTCCGCCAATATAAGTATTTTCAGAAAAATGCCATGAGATACTGAAACCTGTGAAAGTTCCCTCATAACCGCTTCTCGAATCTACATAACCTACACCAATTGTAGCTCTAAATTTATCGCAAATTTTTCCGATGTAACCCACATAGGTACGGTCAATTTCAGACTTATCAATTCCAGCTCCAAAAATTATGTCGTCTTCACATAACGTAAGAGCATACTGAAAATAAGCTGAATATTGGTCTTGGTTTGCCGCAACAACGCTCCGGCCTTTATCGAGATCAATATTTGGAGAAATTAAGGTCGAATTTATAACAGCGAAATCAAATGTATTGAGTTCTTGGGCAAATGTGGGGACTGTGAGCAGGAGTAAAAGTATTGTTTTTTTCATAATACTATTTTTTTGGCTTACAACATTATAGTACTAAATTACATATATTTTTCCTACTAATAAAAGAAAATCTTTGAAGTGCTGCATTACTCGTCAAAATACATTATTTGCGTAATCAGATTCTTTTAATCGATAAAAATTCAACAAATCATCGATTATTAGCACTAATGACATTGAAACTATTTTGAAAGTTTTTTTCTGATAACTTTAAGATTTTAAGCTTTGTTTTAAAAATGGTTCGGTTTAACTTTATAAATCATAAAAACAAATACTTCCAAAATGAAAATCCTAAAACTATTTTTTGTACTAATTCCATTCTTAAGTTTTGGACAACAGGGAAATATAAAAGCGCTAGATATTAATTTAAGTAATTACGAATATCCTTTCCCTGTTCATTTTATCGAATTGAGCAATCAGCGCCAATATTTAAAAATGAGTTATATGGATATTATTCCAGAAAACTACAATCAGAAAAACATAGTTTTACTTCATGGAAAAAATTTCAATGGCGCTTATTGGGAAACTACCATTAAAGCCTTAACAAAAGAAGGTTTTCGCGTGATTGTTCCCGATCAGATTGGTTTCGGAAAATCTACAAAACCAGACAATTTCCAATACACTTTTCAGCAATTAGCCGAAAACACCAAAAAACTTTTAGATCATTTAGGAGTTCAAAAAACGACCATTTTAGGACATTCTATGGGCGGAATGTTGGCAACTCGCTTCGCATTGATGTATCCTGAAACTACAGAAAAACTAGTCTTAGAAAATCCGATTGGTTTGGAAGACTGGAAATTGATTGTTCCATACAAACCTGTTGACTGGTGGTATGAATCGGAATTAAAACAGAATTACGAGGGCATCAAGAAATACCAAATGGCTAATTATTATGACGGAAAATGGAATGCAGATTATCAAAAATGGGCTGAACTTGGTGCTGGCTGGACAACTGCTCCAGATTATGATCGTGTTGCTTGGAATTCGGCTCTTTTATACGATATGATTTTTACACAACCTGTTTTGTACGAATTTAAAAACATTAAATGCCCGACCCTATTGATTATCGGAACTAGAGATAAAACCGCTTTAGGAAAGCCATTGGTTTCTGAGGAAGTAAGAAAAACAATGGGAAATTATGCTGAACTGGGCAAAAAAACGCAGAAAGCAATTCCAAATGCAAAACTCGTAGAAATTCCTAATACTGGACATTTGCCACATATCGAATCTTTTGATTCATTTATAAAATCATTAATCGTATTTTTGAAATAATTTTTTTTTTTCGCCACGAATTCACGAATTTTTATTCTTAAAGTAATTAAAAAATAATTCGAGAATTCGTAGCGAAAAAACTTTTAACAATCTAAAACTAAAAAACATGTTTACAATAGAACAAATAAAAGAAGCGCATGCAAAAGTGAAAAGTGGTGAAGATTTTCCAAATTATATTCAGGATTTAATCATTTTAGGCGTAAAAGGATATGACACTTATGTACACGACGGAAGCACTGTTTACTACGGATTAAATAATTTTACTGCAACCGCTGAAGAAAAATATGCTGAAATTAAAGTGTCTGATTTTCCAAACAAAGAACTTTTTATAGAAAATTTGGTAAAACATCAGCATGGAGAAACCGATTATATGACTTTCTGCAATCAATGTGCACAAGCTGGAATTGCAAAATGGCGTGTTGATATAATTGAAATGACTTGCACCTATTTTGACAAATCGGAACATGAAATTTTAATTGAAAAAATTTCTAGCTAAAAAGATGGCTTCAATTTCTCCACTAATCACAGCTCAAGAATTAATTGAATTGGATTCTTCAAAAATCATTTTAATTGATGCTCGAGCTGGCGCAAATACTTTTGAAAAGTATCAAAAAGAACATTTAAAAGGCGCTCGTTTTGTTGATTTAAATCATGATTTGGCTGCTATTCCAGAAAATCCTGCAAATGGCGGAAGACATCCTTTGCCTTCTCCTGAAGAATTTGCAAAAACACTTTCTGCTTTAGGAATCTCCCCTTCAGATCATGTTGTGGTTTACGATGATAAAAATGGATCTAATTTCGGCGCAAGATTCTGGTGGATGATGCGCTCAATTGGACATGAGAAAATTCAAGTTTTAAATGGCGGCTATCAAACCGCGATTCAAGCTGATTTTCCAACAAATTCTGGAATTGAGACTTTTGAAAAAACAGCATATCCTTCGCAGGAATGGAAATTGGCTTTAGCGAATATTGAAGAAGTCGAAAAAGCCCGTAAAAACGATCAAAATATCGTAATCGATGTTCGTGACAAGAATCGTTATGATGGTTTAACAGAACCGCTGGATTTAATTGCAGGGCATATTCCTGGAGCTGTAAATATTCCGTTAACTGAAAATTTAGATGAAAACGGATTGTTTAAATCGGCTGATGAATTGGCAGAAAAATACAAAGCAGTAATTCGAGATAAAACATCAGAAAACACAATTATTCATTGCGGTTCGGGCGTTACAGCTTGCCACACATTATTAGCAATGGATTACGCTGGACTTCCAATTCCGAAATTATATGTCGGATCTTGGAGCGAATGGTCAAGAAATGACCGCGAAATGGCGTTAAAAGAGAATAAATAATTATTTAAAACAATACAATGCAACACTGGGATATACTTTTGTTCAATCAAGTAAATAAAAAAGCTTTCATAGACGCTTTACTTGCAGGCGAAGCAAAAGGAGATTTAGCCGTTTTTAATAACCAAAAAGGAATTCTTTTCTCTGATATTGCGATCGAGAAATTCATCGAAAAAGAGTTTCAATACGACAGCGTTGAAGCTTCAACAACTTCAAATAGACAATTGCGAACTTTTTCTTCTGGAGAGCGCAAAAAAGAGTTTTTGCGTTACTGTATTGATCAAAAACCTGATTTCATTATTTTTGATAATCCGTTTGATCATTTAGATCAGGCTTCTCGAGTAGTTTTGGCCGAATCTCTTCAGAAATTAACTGATTCTATTGCAATTATACAATTATTGAATCGTACTGTCGATATTTTGGATTTTGTTCCTAATAAAGCTTTAATTAAAGACAATACGCTTGAATTGCATCCTTTTGTAAAAATAGAGAATCATTTTAAAACTTTAAATACAGCTTCAATTCCGAAAGCGACAGAATCGTACTCTTTTCAAGATAATATATTAATCAAATTAGACGATGTTTCGGTAAGCTACGAAGAAAGGAAAATCCTGAATAATATTTCCTGGACAATCAAACAAGGCGAATTTTGGCAGTTAATTGGCCCGAATGGTTCTGGAAAAAGTACTATTTTATCCTTAATTACAGGAGATAATCCGAAAGGTTTTGGACAGAATTTATTTTTGTTTGGAAGAAAAAAAGGAACTGGCGAAAGTGTTTGGGAAATCAAAAAACAAATCGGAATCTTCACAACTTCTATGACCGATTT
This sequence comes from Flavobacterium sp. B167r, assembly GCF_056824315.1. NCBI lineage: Bacteria > Pseudomonadati > Bacteroidota > Flavobacteriia > Flavobacteriales > Flavobacteriaceae > Flavobacterium > Flavobacterium sp. B167r. The sequence continues at coordinate 2,982,509 of NZ_CP124859.1, read as the reverse complement.
ATTTCAAAAAGGCCACACTTTAGAACAAATGATTTTATCTGGATTCTTTGATTCAATCGGATTGTACACAGAACCAACAACACATCAAAAACAAATTGTAAATCAATGGCTTGAAGTAATCGAAATGACGCATTTAAGAAAAAAGCGTTTTATTGATCTTTCTATCGGACAACAGCGTGTTGCGTTAATTGTTCGCGCCGTTTTAAAACATCCGCCATTATTAATTTTAGATGAACCTGTTGAAGGTTTAGATGACGAAAATGTAGATTTAATCATTCAATTGATTAATACTATAAAACAAGAAACAAATGTGAGCATTATTTATGTTTCACACCGAATTGAACAAGGCCTTGCTCCTACTTCTGTTTTCGAACTTTTGCCTTCAGAAACAGGTTCAATCGGAAAAATAAAATATCATTCCGAATTGAATTAGTTAATTAGATAATTTGGCAATTAGATAATTATCAATTATTAAGACAAAGCATGTCTGTAGAGGCGCACTGCAGTGCGTCTCCGCAACGAATATCCACAAAAGGGATCAATCGAAAAATAAAATATCATTCAGAATTAAATTAAATGAAAACAAAATTTGCAGTATTTCTTATTTTACAATTAATATTGGTTTCTTGTTCGAGCACCATTTCAACAGTAAAAAAAGAATACACTTTAAACAATTCAAAAGAACTAAAATCAGATTGGACAATTAATTCTAAAGAATGGATTCTAAAAAATGATACCATTACAGGAAATGGTTCTCTTTCGCCTTGGGGAGTTTTAGTTTCAAAAAAGCAGCTTCCAAAGAATTATGAAATTGATTTTAAAGTCAACATGACCAACGCATCTTTATTTGAAATCATGCTCAATTTTGATAAAGGAAAGTACATTAGAACTTACTTATATCAAATCGATCAAAACATAGTAATTGGCGATGGAATTTATAATAAAAAAGACGATTCGTATGGAAAAAGAGGCGGAAAAACGTTGTTTAAAAAACCAATGGAATTAGAAAACAATAAATGGTATTCGGTAAAAATTAAAGTCGTTAATAGTCAATTATTCTTTTCTGTAGATGACAAAACTGTAGAATGCTCTCTAGAAAAAAGCAATCTAAATCAAAAAGGAAAACTAGGTTTCATAACCAATGGAGAAGTCAAAATAACTGATTTAAAAATCAAATCTCTATAAAACAAAAAGCTCCCAAAAGGAGCTTTTTCTATTTTATCTAAAGAAAAGAAATTATCTAATTGACAAATTCCCTAATTTTCTAATTGTCAAATTTTCTAATTAATTCTCGTCTTCCGTGTTATGCAATTTCACATAATTCTGCCATTTCTCGATACAATCCTTAAAATCTTGAGGAAGTTCTGTATCAAAACGCATCAATTCGCCCGTATTCGGATGCACAAATCCCAAGGTTTTAGCATGCAGCGCCTGACGCGGTAAAGCTTTAAAACAATTTTCAATAAACTGTTTGTATTTTGTAAAAGTTGTTCCCTTCAAAATCAAATGTCCGCCATAGCGCTCATCATTAAATAAAGGATGTCCGATATGTTTCATGTGCGCACGAATCTGGTGAGTTCTTCCTGTTTCCAATTTACAAGAAATAAGAGTCACATAACCAAAACGTTCCAAAACTTTATAATGTGTAATAGCAGGTTTACCAATTTCTGGATCAGCAAAAACTGCCATTTGCATACGATCTTTCAAATGTCTTGCAAGATTTCCTTCAATTGTACCGCTGTCTGCCACAACATTTCCCCAAACTAAAGCAATATACTCACGTTCAGTTGTTTTTGCTTCAAACTGTTTTGCTAAATGAGTCATTGCTGCTTCTGTTTTAGCCACAACCAAAAGTCCAGAAGTATCTTTATCAATTCGGTGAACCAAACCTGGGCGTTCGCTGCTATTCATTGGCAAATTATCAAAATGATGCGCCAAAGCATTCACCAAAGTTCCAGTATAATTTCCGTGACCAGGGTGTACAACCATTCCAGGCTCTTTATTGATTAACAAAAGAGCATCGTCTTCATAAACAATATTCAACGGAATATCTTCAGGAAGAATATGATTTTCAAACGGAGGATGCGACAACATTACCGTTATCACATCAAAAGGTTTTACTTTGTAATTTGATTTTACTGGAATATCATTCACAAAAATATTTCCATTCGTTGCCGCGTTCTGAATTTTATTTCGCGTGGCATTCGGAATCAAATACATTAAATATTTGTCAATACGCAAAAACGCTTGACCTTTTGGGACTTCAAATCTGTGGTGCTCAAATAATTCGTCTTCCAGATCTAAATTTTCTTCAATATTATTGTTCATCATTTGGGGTTTCTGCAGGCACTGAAGTACTATCTGTTGCCTGACTATCATCTACATAACTTGCTTTTCCATCTCCTAAAACTAAATCAATTTTAGAAGCTTTAAGCACACGATCTCCTACTTTTATGTTTCTTCCTTTCAAACGCATTTCCAAAACCATATCTTTTCCAAGGTTCGGAATGTACGTAATCGTTCCAACCTCAAGTCCTAACGCTTTTAACGTTGGCACAGCCTCACGATATGTTTTTTCGATTAAATCTGGAATTTTCACAGAAGAAAAACCAGAAGCATTAATCTTAATATAAATCTTTCTACCCACTTTTACCATCGTTCCTGGCAACGGATCTTGCTCAACAACACTGTATTTTGGGAATTCACTTCTGTAATCAACACTGTCCAAAAGAACATAATCTAAATCCAGTTCATCCAATTTTTGTTCCACTTGCTCTTCAGTCAATTTAGACAAATTCGGCACCGCAATTTCGTGTCCGTGATCTGTTGTAAAAGTTAACCAATGCATAAATAAATAACCAATAACCGCAATAATAGCAGCGGAAGCAAGCAATTGCAAGAAAAAAACTCGGCTTGTTAGATACTGACGTAAACTCATAAATTTATTTTTAATAGCGACAAAGATAAAGTATTTCGTTTCAAAAAAAATGATAATTTTGTTTAAAACAAGAATGCCTCTATTTGTCATCCTGAGCGAAGTCGAAGGAAGGAGCTATTCCCGCTTTCGCCTATATCTTTTTGCCTGCAGAAAAAGCAGTCAAAAAGGATACCGGCTCTATCGGGGCTAGGGCACTCAGTTTCATAACAACGTTCTTTATCTGAAAAAAGTACAATTTATATTCTTAAGAGAATTTTAGACATCATAATAGTTTGTCCTCCTGAGCGAAGTGAAGGATTTACGTTAGGCAAAACCTGAAACATTAAACTTGACCCGAGGCTGAAAGACGAACAGACGAAGTAAACAATTAAAAAATAAAAACATACAATGAAAAACATTGCCATCATCATGGGCGGCTATTCTAGCGAATACAAGATTTCTTTAATCAGCGGGAATGTCGTTTATCAATATCTTGACAAAACAAAATACAACGGATTTCGTATTCACATTTTCAAAGAAAAATGGGTTTATGTAGACCAAAACGACGCCGAATTTCCAATTGATAGAAATGATTTTTCAGTTACTGTAAATGGAGAAAAAATCACATTTGACTGTGTTTTCAACGCCATTCACGGAACTCCAGGAGAAGACGGATTAATGCAGGCTTATTTCGAATTAATCGGTCTGCCACAATCTTCTTGCGATTATTACCAATCGGCTTTAACATTCAATAAAAGAGATTTATTATCTGTTTTAAAACCATACGGAATCAAAACAGCTGTTTCTTATTATTTGAATAAAGGAGACGAAATCAATACAGCAGAAATCGTTAAAAAAGTGGGGCTTCCTTGTTTCGTAAAACCAAACAAAGCAGGTTCTAGTTTCGGAATCTCAAAAGTAAAAACAGAAGCTGAACTTCCTATCGCAATTGAAGTAGCTTACAAAGAAGATAACGAAATCATCATCGAAAGTTTCCTTGACGGAACAGAAGTTTCTGTTGGAGTAATCAATTACCAAGGGGAAATTAAAGTTTTACCAATCACAGAAATTGTATCAGAAAATGATTTCTTCGATTACGAAGCAAAATACGAAGGAAAATCACAAGAAATTACGCCTGCGAGAATCTCTGACGAAATGACTAGAAAAGTGGGTGAAACAGCAAAACGCGCTTACGAAGTTTTAAAAATGAAAGGTTTCTCAAGAAGCGAATTCATCATCGTAAACGACGAACCGCACATGTTGGAAATGAATACAATTCCTGGTTTAACAACAGAAAGTTTGATTCCGCAACAAGCAAAAGCAGCTGGAATTTCTCTAGAAGATTTATTCACAAATGCAATTGAGTTAGCTTTAAAATAGATGCTAAGATACTGAGGTGCTAAGACTCTAAGTTTTAGCACCTCATTTTTTTAGATTATTAAACTGAGCCGAAGCCAATGTCAATCTTTTGAACCTTTGTATCTCTGTACCTTAGCAACTTAGAATCTCAGAACCTTAGCACCTTTAAATAATGAAACAAATTTTCGAGTGGGAAAGACTTCTTTTTAACAATCTGCCTGAGAGCTTTATTTTTGAAGTAATATTTCGTTCAACCGTAATGTTTATTATTCTTTTACTGACTCTTAAACTAGCAGGAAAAAGAGGCGTAAAACAGTTATCTATTTTCGAAACGGTAATTATCATTGCATTAGGTTCTGCTGCCGGCGATCCAATGTTTTATGAAGATGTCGGAATTATTCCTGCAGCGATTGTTTTTACTACGATAATTATTTTATATCGATCTGTAACTTGGCTGACAGGAAAAAGCAAAAAGTTCGAAGAATTCATAGAAGGTAAAACTGAATGTTTAATTAATGATGGTAAATTTTCTGTTTCTACTTTCAAAAAAGAAACTCTGGCGCAAGACGAATTTTTTGCAGAATTAAGAATCAAATCTATTGAACATTTAGGACAAGTCAAACACGCTTTTATAGAGACAAGCGGCGAAATAAGTGTTTTTTATTATGAAGACAAAGATGTTGGTTACGGATTACCAATTCTGCCCTCTTTATTCTATGCCAAAAATAAATTCATTCCGGCAGACGGCATTTATTCCTGTAGTTTCTGCGGAAACACCGAAGAACAAAAAGTAGGAAAAGCAAATTGTAAAGTTTGTAAAAAAGACGAATGGGTTGTGTCTATAAATACAAAAAGAATAACATAAATAAATTCCAAAAGCATAGCCTTAGCCAATTTAAAATACTTTGCGCCTTTGTGCCTTTGCAACTTTGAACCTTAAAAAGAAAAAAATGCGAAAAGCCATATTCCCAGGGTCATTTGATCCAATTACACTTGGACACGAAGACATTATCAAAAGAGGAATTCCTTTATTTGACGAAATCGTAATTGCCATTGGTGTCAATGCCGAAAAAAAATACATGTTTTCATTAGAAGAAAGAAAACGCTTTATTGAAGAAACCTTCAAAGATGAGCCAAAAGTTTCAGTCATTACGTATGAAGGATTAACTATTGATCTAGCAAAAAAACTGAATGCCAATTTCATTCTAAGAGGTTTACGCAACCCAGCCGATTTCGAATTCGAAAAAGCCATTGCACACACAAACAGAAAACTCTCTAAAATAGAAACGGTTTTCTTACTAACAGCAGCAAGTACTTCATTTATCAGTTCGAGCATTGTACGCGATGTATTGCGTCATGGAGGCGAATATGAAATGCTGGTTCCAGATGCGGTTAGGGTTAAGAAATAACAAAAATATTTTGTTATTTTGTAAGTTAAATCTTTAATTTAGCCGCCTAATTTTAATTATATAAAAATGATCTTTTACGGAACCAGAGCAAAAAACATTAAGAACGACCGCATTATAAATGTAGAATGCCCAAATTGCAACAGTAATGTATCAATGAATTACAGCATTTTCGAAAAATATGTTCACATTTATTGGATACCGTTTTTTCCTGTCAAGAAATTAACTTTTGCCGAATGCAATTCGTGCAAAAAAACATTCGAATTTGGCGAACTTACATCAGCAATTCAGCAGAAAATCAATTTAGCAAAAGGAAAGGTCTCTTCTCCTATCTGGATGTTTTCTGGACTTTTTATTGTTGGTATTTTAGTTTTAAGCGCCTATTACTCTTCTATACAAAGAGCTTCTGATAGTAAAACGTACGTTCAAGCACCAAAAGCAGGCGATATTTACTATGTAGACGAATCAAATGGATTCTATACTACAATGAAAGTTAATGAAGTTTCTAAAGACAGCGTTGAGGTGTTTATGAATGAAATGGAAATTGACAAAAAAACTCAAATTGAGAAAATTGATAAAGAAGAGAATTATAAGACTAAAGAAAGAATCTCAAAAAGTAATATTCAGCGTCTTTTTAATGAAAATAAAATCTACGAAGTTTTAAGACACTAGGTTTTTCAAAAATATAATTTGCAAAAGGCTTTAATTAACAGTATTTTCGCCAAAAAATTATAATACCATGAGCATCGAGAGAGAATTAAGCAAACGTAGCGGATCTAAATGTGAACTTTGCGGAAATGAAGAAAATTTAAAAGTTTATCAAGTTCTTCCAACTAGAAAAGGCGGAATTGATGAAGCTGTATTAGCCTGTAACACTTGTATTGACCAAATTGAAAATCCAGACAACGTAGATTTGAATCACTGGAGATGCCTTAACGACAGCATGTGGAACGAAAATATTTCAGTACAAGTTGTGGCTTGGAGAATGTTAAGCCGTTTACACGCTGCAGGATGGCCACAAGAATTACTGGATATGATGTATCTTGATGAAGATATTTTGGAATGGGCAAAAGCAACAGGCGAAGGCGAAGATGACGAAAACAAATTAGTTCACCGCGACAGTAACGGTGTAGTCCTACAACACGGAGATTCTGTAGTTTTAATTAAAGATCTTAAAGTAAAAGGATCAAGTATGGTTGCCAAACAAGGAACTGCTGTTAGAAACATCCGTTTGGACCATGAAAACGCTGAATACATTGAAGGAAAAGTCGATGGCCAGCAAATTGTTATTATTACGCAATACGTGAAGAAAATATAGTTTCTTTTTAGGGACAAAGTAACAAAGGTTCAAAGTAACAAAGGTTTCTAATTGGAATCAAATCTTTGAACCTTTGTTTCTTTGAATCTGTAGCCTAAAACAAAAAAAGCTGTTCAATAGAACAGCTTTTTTTGTTTATGATATAAGAGAAAAGTTTAAAAACTTTGTCCCTCTGTCCCTTTGAGACTTTGAATCTCAAAAAGAATTATTTTTGGAATAATTTACTGATTTGATCTTTTACGAATGGCTCAGAAACGTTGTTTGTTGCTGCGTCTCTTTCTTTTCCAGAAACCATAAATTGTACTGTAGCTTTATCTGGAACCACATTTCCTGTGTAGTGCAACCAAATGTAGTTGTTAGGTAACTCTAATTTGATATCGTACAACGGAGAAGCTGTAAATCCGCCCACAATAATGTTGTATAAAGAGTTATAAGCATTATCGATGTTTTTGAATGAAAACTTTCTCAAAGTAGAATCATCATCACTTTGAATGATCGTGTAATACACAGTGTATTCGTCACCAATTTTCTGAATGTAGTTGTTATTTACTTTTCCTAATTTTTCTACAGGAACCGTTTCTAGAACCTTAACCTGTGCAAACGAAATAAAACTAAAAAACAATGCGGCAAGAGTAATAATCTTTTTCATATAGTATTTGGGGTTTACAATTTTACGATCACAAAAAAACATAGAAATATTGAAAAAACACCTATCAATTCATTATTTTTTTAACATAAAATTGTAAAACTTAGCCACTCAATTATAAACAACTGAAATACAACTTATTAAGTTACAAAAAATTAAAAATCAAATTCCAAAATTAGTACTTACCTTTCTTCTCCTCTTCTACTTTCTTGATCACATTACGGGCAACTTCGATTTTAAACTTCTTGCCTTTCATTTTTTCATCTCTAATGTTTTTCAGCAGTTCTTTTACTTTATTATATTTTACTGCTGCAAACGAAACAAAATCTTTTACTTCAATTAATCCTAAATCGTCTTTTTCTAATTTTCCTTTTTGAGAAAAGAATCCAACAATATCAAATTTATTCAGTTTTGTTTTCTTTCCTCCACTAATGTATATGGTTTGAAATTGTGGCGGTTGTGGCAGCGAAACGCTTCCTTCAACATTTAAAACTTCCATTTCATAATCAATGTAATCTAATTCTTTTTCACTTTCGTGAATGATCACATACGCCGTTCCAGTTGCCTGCATACGCGCTGTACGCCCATTTCTATGTGTGAATTCATCTTCTTTTAAAGGCAAATGATAATGAATAACATGTTTCATTTCTGGAATATCCAAACCTCTCGCAGCCAAATCGGTTGTAACTAGATACGTGACACTTCCGTTTCTAAACTGAATTAAAGCACGCTCACGCTCCTCTTGATCCATTCCGCCGTGATAATACACCGAATAAATTCCTTTTTCGTTTAAAGTATCGCTAATGCGTTCTGCAGCATCGCGATGATTACAAAAAATAATCGCCGATTCTGACTTTAAAGAACAAATCAAATTGAATAAACTCTGTAATTTATCTTTTGATGGCGAAAGCACCATTCTCATCGAAAGATTAGCCTTTTCTTCTTCCTCTGGAATAAAATCCAAAACAACTGGATCTACAACTCGTGTATATTTTGGAATTTCAATATCTGAAGTTGCCGAAACCAAAACACGTTTGTTTACTTTCGATAATCTTCCAATTATAAAAGACATTTGTTCGTGAAAACCCAATTGCAGCGATTTGTCAAACTCGTCTAAAACCAAAGTCTGAATTTTATCTGTTCTAAAAGTTTCTCTTTCAATATGATCGGCAATTCTTCCTGGCGTTCCAATTAAAACTGCTGGTGGATTGCTTAAATTCTTGATTTCAGTATCGATTGAATGCCCTCCATAACAAATATTGACTTTGTATTGCGTTCCCATTTTTTTCCAAACCTGTTCAATTTGAAGACCAAGTTCGCGAGACGGAACCAAAATCAAACACTGAACAGACAATAATTCTGGCTGTAACAATTCCAATATCGGAAGCAAGAAAGCTAATGTTTTTCCTGATCCTGTTGGAGAAAGTAATAAAGTATTGTTTTCGTTTAAAATAGCATCATGTGCCATTTCCTGCATTTCGTTCAGGCTCTTAATCCCTAAATTCGAAAGTATATCGTTGGAATGGTGTTTTTTCATGCTGCAAAAGTAGTTAAAAGGTTTCAAGTTTCAGGTTTTCTTTGTTTCAAGTTGTCTAACCGCATAGGTTTTATCTCTCGCAGATTTTGCAGATCAAGCAGATTAAATTTAAATATTAAATAAAAAAATTCGCGAAATCTGAAAAATCTGCGAGAGAAAAATAACCGCAAAGATTATATTTCACGCAGATTTAAAATGGATTTTAGCAGATTCAAAAAAATCAAAATTAATCTGCTCTAATCTGCAAAATCTGCGTGAAACAAAAAAATATAGGCAAAGCATATTAAACTTGAAACCTGAAACTTGAAACAAAAAAAACTATATTTGATTCTTAGTTAAAACCAAAACCATGAAACTTTTTACCATTTTCATTTCACTTTTCACGCTTTCTCTTTTCGCTCAAAACAACAAAAAATACGATACTTTTTTTGAGAAAGGAAACGGAAATCAATCGGCAGATTATCAAGAAACTATTGCTTATTTTAAAATGCTTGCAGCCGATTTTCCTTCGATTCAAATGAAAGAAATGGGACTTACAGATTCTGGTGAACCTTTGCACATGATTACTTTTAATCCTGACAAGGAATTTGATTTTGATAAAATCCAGAAAACTAAAGCGGTTCTGTTCGTCAATAACGGAATCCACGCAGGAGAACCTGACGGAATCGATGCAACAATGCAATTCTACAGAGATTTAGCAACTGGAAAAATGAAAGCGCCAAAAAATACCGTTTTGGTTACGATTCCTGTCTATAATATTGGTGGCGCTTTAAACCGAAATTCGACAACTCGCGCGAATCAAGACGGACCAGAGATTTACGGTTTTAGAGGAAACGCCAGAAACTATGATTTGAATCGTGATTTAATGAAATCGGATACTCGAAATACAAAAAGTTTTGTAGAGATTTTCCAGAAAATAAACGCTGATGTTTTTATCGACAATCACGTAAGCAACGGTTCTGATTATCAATACAAACTGACGTATATTATGACGCAGCACAACAAACTCGGAACGGTTTTGGGCGATTTTATGAATGACGAAATGATGCCTGCTTTGGTAAAAGATCTTCAGAAAAAGAAAATCGAAACGACGCCTTATGTCGATTCTTTTAAAGATACGCCAGATAAAGGTTTCGGGCAATTTGTTGACAGTCCGCGATATACTACGGGTTACACTTCTTTGTTTAATACGATTGGTTTTGTGGTCGAAACGCACATGCTGAAAAAATATGCAGAACGCGTAAAAATGACTTACGAATACATGAAAACGACTATGGATTTTACCGATGCCAATTATCAGAAAATCAAAGAGTTTCGTGTGAAAAATTTAGAACAATATCAGCCTAAAAAATCCTATACTTTGAAATGGGAAATGGACAGCACAAAAACAACCCAATTCACCTTTTTAGGTTACGAAGCAGGTTACAAAAAAAGCGAAGCGACAACAGGAGATCGTTTGTATTATGCCCGAAGCAAACCGTACAAAAAAGACGTTCCGTATATTAAAGAATTCAAATCGGCTAAAGAAATTGTGATTCCGACGGCTTATGTTGTTCCAAGAGGTTATTGGAATATTATTGAGCTACTGAAAAACAATAATATCTCTTTCAGACAATTTAAAAACGATACGGTTGTTGAGGTCGAAAGCTATAGAATTGCCGATTTTAAAACGGTTCCGTCTGCTTACGAAGGACATTACCTGCACCGAAACACAACTGTAACTTCTAAAAAAGTAAAAATGAATTTCGCTAAAGGAGATTATTACGTTCCAACGAACCAAAAAGGCGTGAAATATCTTCTAGAAGCTTTTGAACCAGAAGGCGTTGATTCGTTTTTTAACTGGAATTTTTTCGATGCGATTTTACAGCAAAAAGAACATTACTCAGAATATATTTTTGAAGATACTGCAGCCCAACTTTTAAAAGATAATCCAACTCTAAAAGCAGAATTAGAAACCAAAAAACAAAACGACCGCGAATTCGCAAAAAGCGCCGAAGCCCAATTAGATTGGATTTACAAACATTCTGTTTATTATGAAAAGGCGCATATGCACTATCCTGTTTATAGGGTTTTGTAGTTTTAAATGTTGAAAATTATATACCTTTTTCCAATGTTCAAAAAAAAGTATTTTATAAATAATAACTATCTTATATATATTACAAAAATCATACTAAAAAAATTAAATAATGAGTAAGACTCCTGCCAAAAGTTCATTTAAAAAAAGAGGGTACGAACCTAATGAGAAGTTCAACACAAAATTTGAAGGTGCTATTTATGACATTTTAGGGAAATTCATTAAAACCAAAGTTATAGAGCATTCATTAACTAAAGGAGAAGAAAGAGAAGATCCATTATTAGACTTTTTTAGAGAAAATTTACCCAATACTTATTCTGTTGTAAAAGGGGAAGTCGTTGATACAAAAAACAATAGTAGTCAACAAATGGATTTAATGATATATGACAATTCCAGAAACATACCATTCTATAGTGGTGGTCATTATATATTACCTGCCGAAGCTTTACTGGCAAGTATTGAAATCAAATCAAAATTAACTAAAGATGAAACTTTAAAAATTCTCAAAAGTGTTAATACATTAAAAAATTTAAAACCATTTGGACAAAACTTAGATATATCAAAAAAACAAAGACCAGCAGATGAAAAAGTAACTTGCAGATATTTTCATTCCGTTTTTGCATATGATACAGATTTATCAAAAACTAATTGGGCAAAAAAAGAAATAGCTAGAATAAAATTAGTTGCAACTGAAGAAAATGTAGACTCAACATTAATTGATCGTGTATTCATTTTAAATAAAGGTCTCATTAATTTAGCTGACTCAATTTATAAAGAAAGTGAAGATAACACTGAAAGTCTATTGTATTTTTATATGAATATATTAAATTTTGTTCAAAGAGAAAACAACAGGAGACAAACTGTACCATATCTTGATTATGCAGGTAAACTTTCGAAAGGTTGGACAAAAATATGACTTATCATGATTGCGCGAGCATCCTGCTCTTCATCGTAATCTAAATCAACAGCAAAAAATCACAAGCAAAACAACTTGCTTTATAAAAAAACCAATTAATCATTTATGAGTATAACAGATTTAATAAAAAGTATAATCGACTCATCGAAAGAACGAATGAAATCCCCAATTGTTGGATCTTTTATTTGTTCATTTTTGATTTACAATTGGAGACCGATATTTTTATTATTATTTTCTAAAGAATCTATCGAGTACAACATTATTGTAATTAATACTTGGTATTGTTCTATTTGGTCGGTAATAGGACCTTTAATAATAGTTGCAATATATACTTTTGGGGTACCAATTTTAATGGTCTGGATTGATACTAGGCTTAAAAGAACAAAAGAAAAAAGGATTGAAAATATTTACGAATCAAGAATATTTACTACCAGAGAAAAAGTGAAACTCGCCGAAGAAATTACAAAACTTAAAAATGCTGAATCAGGTAACAAGCAAATTGACGATCTTACAAAGGAAAGAGATACAATGAAAGAATCCTACGAGCAAAGAATTACAGCAGACAAACTTACAATAGAAAACTTGAATAATTCTTTAAAAGAATCCAATGAACTAGTACAAAAAGTGCTAAATACACGTGGAAGCTATAAAATTATTGATGGAGAGGTTTACCTGGATGGTAGTAATAGAAGTTTAGCTAACTTTTTTAATGATTTACAAAAAAGACATAAAGAAGAAATCATTACTAGTCTCAATTCCAAAAACTTTAAATTTGAAAACTTTTCTGAAACTCTAAAGAAAACACTTATTGATGGCGGAATTTTTAGAATGAATTCAAAAAATGAGTGGCATGTAACGGATAAAGGCATGGATTTAATGACAATACTAGTACGTCCAATATAATAATTAAATTTACAGACAGAAATAAATAATTATCATTATCTATTCCGCTTCCCCCACTAGTGCGAACGGGGAATCAATGCAAATAAATACATAAAAAAGGCACGAGCGGGACGCTCGCGCCAGCGACATAAATTGAAATTAAAAAGCCTAATAAAACATCGAATTTTATTAGGCTTTTCTTTTATCATAGAAAGAACAAAAAACTTATTTATCCTTCAATATTTTTTCTAAAAACTCTACTTTTTCTTTTTCGGCTTGAACTAAACGTTCGTAAAGCTTTTTGTTTTCTTCGTAAGCTTCAATTAATTTATCTAATGGATTGAAAGTAAATACTGGTCCATGCGCAAATGCTCCATTACTACCACTATTATCGTAGAAATTATTAAAATAATTAATCACACTTTCTTCTGAAAAATTTTGAATTGCTTCAACACTTACTCCTAAAGCTTTTGCAATATCTTTAAGCTTTTCATCATCGATGGTTTCACTATTTTCCAAAATAGAAATTGCCTGTTGGTTTGTTCCTAAAGCTTGAGCCAAAGCTTCTTGCTTCATGTCTCTAAGTTCACGAATTCGGCTTATTTTTCTTCCTATGTGGTTTGGTTTTGTTAGTGTGCTCATAAATCAAAAGTGTTACTTATTTAACAAAAGTACGATTTTTGAAATATGAATTAATTAAAAATATAAATTTACTTAAAAATAAACAAAATCTTACAAACGAAGCCGTTCCGCGTGAGGAATAGAGCCATGCTACCGAAGTAGCGGCGAAAGCCCGACAGCAATAAAAAAAACACCCAATGAACGCAAAAGTTCATTGGGTGTTTTTTTTATTGGTGGCACGCCCAAATTATGAGATTCTAAGATACTGAGACGCTAAGATTCTAAGTTTTCCTTTTTTACTTTTAAATCTACCGAAGCTTGATTGTCTTCTTCGAATAATAATTTAATGTTTTCGTAAGAATTTGTTAGTGCTTCTTTGATTTGTTCTGGGTTTAACCAGGCTACTTTTTCAATTCCTTCTTCAATTTGTCCGTGTGGAGTTCCTTCAAAATCAGATTGCATTTCGAACCAATGCGTGATTTTGAGTTTGTATTTTCCATTGCGTTTAAAGATATGATAGGTTTTTTGAAGTTTATTCGTAATACGAAGCTGATTTACTCCTGTCTCCTCCTCTACCTCACGCATTGCCGTCATTTCGATGTCTTCCCCTTTCTCGATTCCGCCTTTTGGCAGATCCCATTTTCCGTTTCTAAAGATAAACAAGACTTCGCCTTTTTTATTGTAGACAAAGCCTCCGCCCGCTTTATTAACCGGAATTTTGGCTTTTAGGGTTTTCATCATTTCACTTTCGTCGGGATGATATAGAATCGCTTTTTGAATTTTATTTTGAAAAATTTTTATAATAAGCTGTTCGATATCAATACTTTCTAACAAGAACAATTGGAAATCTGTTTCCTTCGAGATTTCATTTGTCAAAAAAAGTGGTTTGTCGTTTACAAAAACTTTATACATTTGTACTATGATTTTTAATAAAGATACTGCCGAAAAAACAGCCGAATTGCTTTTGCAAATAAATGCAATTAAATTGAATCCCGAAAATCCTTTTACATGGGCTTCTGGTTGGAAATCTCCTATTTATTGCGATAATAGGTTAATTCTTTCATTTCCGAGCATCAGAAACTATGTTCGTGATGAATTTGCTAAGAACATCGAAAAACAATTTGGAAAGCCTGATGTGATTGCTGGTGTTGCCACTGGAGCCATTGGAGTTGGAATTTTGGTTGCCGAAAGTTTAGGTCTTCCTTTCGTATATGTGCGTCCGGAGCCAAAAAAACACGGTAGACAAAACCAAGTGGAAGGTTTTTTACAAAAAGGACAAAATGTTGTGGTTGTCGAAGATTTAATTAGTACTGGAAAAAGCAGTTTGATGGCTGTGGAAGCTTTAAGAAGCGAAGGTGCTAATATTAAAGGCATGGCAGCGATCTTCACATACGGTTTTGGTGTGGCCGAAGAGAATTTCAAAGAAGCTAATATTGATTTATTCACTTTAAGCAACTACGAAAATCTTCTTGATTTGGCTGTTCAAAAACAATATATCACAGAAGATCAGCAATCGACTTTGTTGGAATGGAACGAGAGTCCATCGACTTGGGGACAGGAATAAATTGCAGATTTTAGATTTCTATTCTTTATGAATAGATTTTTTGAATTTATTTAAAGTTCCAGCTTTGCGACCTTTTGCGTTTTTTTTTTTTAAATCTCGTATATTTAAAAAAAACTTTGCGCACTTTGCGGTTAAGAAAAAAAATAAAAAACAAACAAATATGAACTTAGAAAGTCCAAAAGTTACAGTTCAGAAATCAGCTCAGGATTTATTTGACCAACTGACTGACGTAAAGAATTTCGAAAAATTAATGCCAGACAATATCGCTAAATTCGAAGTGATTGGCGAAGACGCTTTTATTTTTGGATTGAAAGGGATGCCTGAAATCAAATTAAAAATGAAAGAAAAAGTAGCTCCAAACAAAATCGTTTTGGGCGCTGCAAGTGATAAACTTCCGTTTACGCTAACTTCAAACATTGATACAATTTCTGATTCAGAAAGTGCTGTTCAATTGTTCTTTGAAGGCGAATTCAACGCTATGATGGCGATGATGGTTAAAGGCCCAATTGGTAAGTTTATTGAAACTTTAGCAAACAATATGCACAAATTATAATTGTGAATTGTAAGTTGTAAATGATAAATTAAAATGCCCGATTATTGTCGGGCATTTTTTTTGCTTTAACCGCAAAGAACGCTAGGAATTACGCAAAGTTCGCAAAGTTTTAATCGCATTTTTTTGTCATTTCAAGGAACGAGAAATCACAAACTGAACGATTTTATTCACAACGAAAGAAAACCTTTGAGCCTTTGTTACTATGTCCCTTTGTCCCTCTCAATAAAGCATTTTAACTTCCTTAATCTCAAATTCCGCAACAGAATCATCTTCCAGCAAAACCTGCAATTTTCCAAAAGGAGAAACACCTTGAATGATTCCCATGAAATCTTTGTTGTCATTGTCTCTAAATGCTGTAGGAATACCTTTTTTAAATAAAAAATTAAAATAATCGTTCCAAAAATTTTGCGATTCGGTTTTCCATAAATGAATCTTTTCTTTTAATTTTTGAACGATTAAAACTGCCAGTTCTTCTTTGTCAAAAGATTTTCCTGAAATTACTGCCATTGACGAAGCAGTGAGCAATTCGCTAAAATCGGTTTGATTGACATTAATTCCGATTCCGGCAACTGACACGATTCTGCCATCACTTTTTAAGGTATTTTCGATTAATATGCCAACTAATTTCTTATTGTATGACAGAATGTCGTTTGGCCATTTAATACAGATATCAGGAATATTTAACGATTTTAGAACCTCTGCAACTGATAAAGAGACTAAGAGGCTGAGGTTAAAAACCTCTTCACTATTAAAAAGAAAATCCTTAACCAAGACACTCATTGTTAAGTTCTTACCAGCTTCAGACTTCCATACGCCTCCTACTTGCCCCTTCCCTTTTGTCTGATTTTCAGCCGTTACCACAGTAAAATTCTCCAGTTCATCCTGACTTGACAATGCTTTTAAGAAGTCATTTGTAGAATCTATGGCATCGAGTTTGATTAGTTTCATTAAATAATTTAAATATCTTAGTTTAATATTTTGTTAAGGTTCAAAAATAATCACAAAATTTGGTAACTTTACAAATTCATATAAAATAATTCATGGCGAAAAAGACTATTAATAATGATGTTCTATTGGCGAACATAATCAAAGGGATTGAGGAAGTAAAAGGAAATGATATCGACATTCTTGACTTAAGAGAAATAGATACGGCTGTATGTGACTATTTTGTCATCTGCAATGGTACTTCAAACACTCAAGTTAACGCCATCGTAAACTCAATTCAAAAAACAGTATCAAAAGACTTAAAAGATAAACCTTGGCACGTAGAAGGAACTGATAACGCAGAATGGGTTTTAATGGATTACGTACACATTGTGGTACACGTTTTCCAGAAACATATTCGCGAATATTATAACATCGAAAGCCTTTGGGGAGATGCCAAAATAACTACAATCGAGAACAAATACTAAAGAAACTTTCATAAATGGCTAAAGATAATAATCCAAATCCGAATAAATTTAAAATAAGTCCTTGGTTAATATACACCGCAATACTTTTAGTTTTTTTATTCATAAGTTTTGCTACAGGAGGATCAAGCTTAAACGAACCTGCTCAATTAACATCTTCTAAATTCAATACGCTTTTAGAAAAAGGCCAGATTGAAAAAGTTATTGTTTTTAACAAAGCAGAAGCAGAAGTATATCTAACATCTGCCGCTCTTAAAGATGCAGCAAACAAAAAAGTTGCCGAAGATATTTTCAAGCAACCAAACAAAGGTCCACATTACACTTTGGAAATTGGTAATGATCAAATCTTTCAGACTAAATTAGAAAAAGCAGTTAGCGAAGGAAAATTGAAAGATTTCAACTTTCTTCAAAAAAATAACTGGAGCGATATTTTAATCAGCTTACTTCCTATCATCATTATCGTTGGTGTTTGGATTTTCATCATGCGTAAAATGTCTGGCGGAGGTGCTGGAGGTGGCGGACAGATTTTCAATATCGGAAAATCTAAAGCTAAACTTTTTGACGAAAAGACAGATATCAAAACTACGTTTAAAGATGTTGCTGGTTTAGAAGGTGCTAAAGAAGAAATTCAAGAAATTGTTGAATTCCTTAAAAACCCAGAAAAATACACGAATCTTGGAGGTAAAATCCCGAAAGGAGCTTTACTTGTAGGGCCTCCGGGAACCGGTAAAACTTTATTAGCAAAAGCTGTTGCTGGTGAAGCTCAAGTACCTTTCTTCTCTTTATCAGGTTCTGATTTCGTAGAAATGTTTGTGGGAGTTGGTGCTTCACGTGTACGTGACTTATTTAAACAAGCAAAAGAAAAATCTCCTGCTATCATTTTCATCGATGAGATTGATGCTGTTGGTAGAGCAAGGGGAAAAAGTAATATGTCTGGCGGAAACGACGAGAGAGAAAACACTTTGAACCAATTGCTAACAGAAATGGACGGTTTTGGTACAAACTCTAACGTGATTGTTTTGGCTGCGACAAACAGAGCCGATGTATTGGACAAAGCTTTAATGCGTGCAGGACGTTTTGACAGACAAATTTTTGTTGACTTACCAGATATTCGCGAAAGAGCTGAAATCTTCAAAGTACACTTAGCTCCAATTAAAAAAGTTGAAGGTCTTGATTTAGACTTCTTAGCTAAACAAACTCCAGGATTCTCTGGTGCTGATATTGCTAACGTTTGTAATGAAGCTGCATTAATTGCTGCTCGTAACAACAAAGCGGCAGTTGACAGACAAGATTTCCTTGATGCTGTAGATAGAATCATCGGAGGTCTTGAAAAGAAAAACAAAATTATTACTCCAGAAGAGAAAAGAGCAATCGCTATTCATGAAGCTGGTCACGCAACGGTTAGCTGGATGCTAGAGCACGCTGCTCCACTTATTAAGGTTACAATTGTTCCTCGTGGACAAAGTTTAGGTGCTGCATGGTACTTGCCAGAAGAAAGACAAATCGTAAGAACAGATCAAATGTTAGACGAAATGTGTGCTACTATGGGAGGTAGAGCTGCTGAAAAAGTAACTTTTGACAGAATCTCTACAGGAGCATTAAGCGATTTAGAAAAAGTAACGCGTCAAGCTCGTGCTATGGTAACGATCTACGGATTGAATGATAAAATCGGTAACGTTACTTATTACGACTCAACTGGACAAAGCGAATACAATTTCTCTAAGCCATATTCTGACGAAACAGCAAAAATCATTGATGCTGAAATTTCAGAGTTAATCGAAGGTCAATACCAGAGAGCAATTCAGATTTTAGAAGAAAACAAAGACAAATTAAACCAACTTGCTGATATTCTGATTGAAAAAGAAGTTATCTTTAAAGATGATTTAGAAACTATATTCGGAAAACGAACTTTTGACAAAAATTTAGAAGAAGTCGTTTCATAAATAATTACGAAAAACGTAATAAATTTTCAAAATCTTAATTCAAAAGTCCCTTTTGAATTAAGATTTTTTTATCTTTGAACGTTTTCAACTAACATGTAAAGCATTTCATATAAAAAATGAATTTTTTCAAAAAAATATTTGGCTCTAGTGAAGCCGCTTCTGACGAGGAGAACGAAAGCGAATATGCTGGTACTTCTTCGCAGAACAGTCATTTATCTTTAGATGAGCAATTTATTTTCAACTTCAAAAAAAATGGAGGTAAGTTTTTGTATTGCGAAAACACAGGAGAAGTTACTGAACAGTTTGAAAACATTTTAGAAGAAAACGATTGGTTCGAAAATGAAGTTTTATGTTACGAACCAGCGTTATTTGCCTTATTGGAGGAAAATAAATTATTTTATATTGCTCCAACAAAACCCAAATTCTTATTAGCAAGCTGCGAAAACCTTATTGCTGATGAAGGTTCTATTTTATTTTCTTCAAAACAAATCAGACAAAATAAGCCAAACGAATTACCTGCTAACATTGTTATTATAGCAACCACAAGCCAAATCCTTCCGATGAAAAGCGACGGATTGAGCGCTATAAAACGTAAGTACGAAAGAGACTATCCTACTAATATCACTACAATAAAATATTTCGAAAAAGCCAAGGACGAAGATTTTACACAATACGGAAGTGTTGCAAAGAATCTTTATTTATTGCTTTTAGAAGATCTTTAAGATGAACGAAACACTGAAGAGGGCCATTTCTGGTGCTGTTTATATCGCTTTATTACTAACTTCTATATTGTTTTCGACAGAAAGCTTCATTACTCTTTTTGGCGTCTTTCTAATTATAACGATATATGAGTTTTCTAATATCGTAAACCTAAACAAAGTATTTTCTATTCTCTTTGGGACTTTAGTTTATTCTGCAATTATTCTTGTAAGTCATTACAATAAGCAAACGACCCAATTTTTAAACGAAACTTTTAGCGCTAATATTAGTTTAGAAACCAATATTAAACAGCTGGATTTGATTCTTCTAGCCATTACAATTGTGGTTTCAATAAAATGCATTATATTCTTATTTTATGACTCAGTTCAAAAAATAAGTACTTCATCAAAGTATTTATATCTACTTGGATATGTTACACTTCCATTTATATTTATTGTAAAAATTTCTTTTGGAACTAACGATTACAATCCGAAAATTATAATTGGATTGTTTGTATTGATTTGGACGAATGATACTTTTGCTTATTTAGTTGGAAAATCAATGGGAAAACACAAGTTATTTGAACGTGTTTCTCCTAAAAAAACAATTGAAGGTTTTATTGGCGGTGTCGTCTTTGCAGCATTTGCTGGCTTCTTGATTTCTAAATTCTATATTCAGCCTAAACCTGAATTTAGCAGCAAATCAATTTTAATCTGGACTATTATTGCATTAATCGTGAGTGTTTTTGGAACTATTGGAGATTTAATAGAATCCAAATTTAAACGAATTGCAGGCATAAAAGACAGCGGTTCGATAATGCCTGGTCACGGAGGTATTCTAGATCGATTAGATAGTGTTATATTTGTAGCACCAATTATATTTTTATTTTATCAAATTTTATATTATGTTTCATAAAGAGGGAGGCCCGTCCATTTTATTAGGTACTGTATTTACTGTAGCTGTACTTTTAATTGCTGAAAGATTTATTGATATCAATTGGCTTAGAATGCTTGTTCAAATTGCAGCGCTTGTAATTTTGATCATTATTTTACAATTCTTCAGAAATCCGAAGAGAATTGCAGTTAGAAACAGTGATCACATCCTAGCTCCAGTTGATGGAAAAGTGGTGGTTATTGAAGAAGTTTATGAAGGAGAATATTTTAAAGACAAACGTTTACAGGTTTCTATTTTTATGTCGCCAATCAATGTGCACGTAACTCGTTACGCGATGGATGGAATCATTAAATTTAGCAAATATCACCCTGGAAAATTCCTTGTTGCTTGGCATCCAAAAGCAAGTGAAGAAAACGAAAGAACTACTGTAGTAATTGAAAATGAAACTTTCGGCGCTATTTTATACAGACAAATCGCGGGTGCATTGGCTCGTAGAATTGTAAATTACGCAAAAGAAGGAATGCAGGTTGTTCAAGGAACTGACGCTGGTTTCATTAAATTTGGATCAAGAGTAGATTTATTTTTACCTTTAGGTACACCAATCAATGTAGAATTGAATCAAAAAGCAATTGGTGGAAAAACAATTATTGCTACAAAAGCATAAATGGCTGATACAGATTTAGATATTCGATTTACTAAAGCCGTAGAAGTTGCAATGACAATGACTCAGGCTTCGCTGCCGCAAGACGTGCAGTTAAGGCTTTATGCTTATTACAAACAAGCAACTTTTGGAACAGCAGTCTATTACAATCAATCTGAAAATTTTGATTTAAGAGATGCATTTAAAACCAATGCTTGGATGCAAATTAGCCATATGTCAATCGATGAAGCCAAAGAAAATTATATCGAGATCATCAATTCATTAACATCAAAATAAAAACATTA
The DNA here is from genome assembly GCF_056824315.1 of Flavobacterium sp. B167r. Classification (NCBI taxonomy): domain Bacteria; kingdom Pseudomonadati; phylum Bacteroidota; class Flavobacteriia; order Flavobacteriales; family Flavobacteriaceae; genus Flavobacterium; species Flavobacterium sp. B167r. Next base: position 2,960,826 of record NZ_CP124859.1, on the reverse strand, counting down.
TGAAGAAAAACGTTGTTCTTTTCAGCACTTTAACTTCATTTTTACTATTATTTTCCTGTAAAGAGGATAAGCTGGTTGAAGTCGTTGAGGTTCCTCTTCCAACAAAGGAAGAGAAAATTACTATTGGTTCGCCAAATGATGTTAAAGCCGATCCCGGCTCTTTTGAAATGACAAAACTGTCATTTGACTATGACGATCTTGCTCCTGACATTAGAACTTTGACTTTAGAAACGCATTATTCTAAGCATTATTTATCGTATACAAACGGTTTTAACAAAGAGATTGTTTCTACTGAATACGAAAATATGCCGATTGAGGATATTCTGAAAAAGTTAGATTTAAATAATGCAAAGCTTCGTCAAAATGCTGGGGGTTATTATAATCATACACTTTATTTTAATATTTTAACTCCAAAAGAGCAGACTCCAAAAGATACGCTTGCAGGTTCTATTAATAAAGAGTTTGGTTCTTTTAATAACTTGACTAATCAATTTAAAGCACAATCTGAAAAGCAGTTTGGCTCTGGATGGGTTTGGCTGGTTGTTGACAGATATGGTAAATTACAAATTACTATAACTGACAATCAAGATAATCCATTGATGAAAAATGCTTTGATTCCGGGGACTCCAATTATGGGAATCGATCTTTGGGAACATGCTTATTATTTAGATTATCAAAACCGAAAGGGCAGTTATATTGATGCTTTTTACAATCATATCAATTGGGAAAAAGTAAACGAATATTACATTGAAGCCCTCAAAAAGGTTAAAAAAGTATAGATAAAAAAGCTGATGCAATTAAGTATCAGCTTTTTTTTATACCTTTTAGGTACTTTAAACTAAGATTATGAAAGACATTGCTAATCGTTTCATAGAAAACCCTTTAATATCGCCATCAGATTTACCGCCAAGCAGAGAAGGCCTTGAAATTACCTGTCTGTTGAATCCTGGCGTATTTCAATTTCAAAACAAAATCTGGCTGGCTGTACGTGTTGCCGAAAGACCAAAACAAATTGAGAATATTATTTCGTTTCCAATCTTAACTGAAGCAGGCACAATTCAAATTATTGAAATTTTAAAAGATCATCCCGAACTTATCGCGACAGATGCACGCGTAATTAATTATCAAGGAATTGATTATTTAACCACTTTATCGCACATTCGTTTATTGTGCAGTGAAGACGGAAAACGATTTTATGAACCTGAAGATTATCCGCATTTGGTTGGCGAAGGAATACTTGAAACTTTCGGAATTGAGGATTGCCGGGTTTCTTTAATAGAAGGAAGATATTATCTCACTTTTACTTCTGTTTCTCCCAGTGGCGTTGGCGTTGGATTAAGAACCACAACCGATTGGAAGACTTTTGAAAAACATGGATTGATATTTCCTCCGCACAATAAAGACTGTGCCATTTTTGATGAGAAAATAAACGGTTTATTTTATGCCTTACATCGTCCGAGTAGTGTAGATATTGGCGGAAATTACATTTGGATCTCTTCTTCTCCAGACGGAATTCATTGGGGAAATCACAAATGTATTATCAAAACCAGAAAAGAAAGCTGGGATAGCAAAAGAGTTGGCGCTGGAGCCGCTCCGATAAAAACAGAATTAGGCTGGCTTGAAATTTATCATGGAGCCAACGAATTTCACCAATACTGCTTAGGTGCTTTTTTATTGGATTTGGAAGATCCAACAAAAGTGATTTCGAGAACCGAAACTCCAATTATGTTTCCTAAAACCAACTATGAATTAAGCGGTTTCTTCGGAAATGTCGTATTCACAAACGGTCACTTCATCGAACCTGATGGTGACACACTAACAGTTTATTATGGAGCTTCAGATGAATTTGTTTGTGGTGCTCAATTTTCGATTAGAGAGATTCTTTCGTTGCTTAAAAAGCTTTAAAACAAAAAAAACTTGTTTAGGTATTTCTAAACAAGTCTTTCTTTTATAATCACGATTACTTTTATTTCAACTCTAAGATCAAAGATTCTGAAGGCAGAATCGAAACTTTCGCCTCTCCTTCTCCATTCTGAACTTTTAAAACAACGGTTTTATTTTGATATAATTGTTCTTTTAATTGATATTCTCCATCTTTTAAATTCCATTTTGAAATAAGTGATGAAGGAACTTTCAAATTAAATTCATTTCCTTTCTCAGAAGAAAAATTAGCAATTATAATCAGTTTTTGGTTTTCTGACCAACGAGCATACGAATACAATAATGCATCGTAACTTCCGTTATTTTGTCGATTTACCGATTGAATTTCTTCAAAACTTCCCATCAAAGCACTGCTATTGATTGTAAAGTTTAATAAACGTTTGTAAAAATCACGAAGTTCTTTTTCTGATTTAGAAAGCTGTCCGCCGTCAAATTTACCATCGTTCATCCAACGCTGATGATTTGGAACTCCGATGTAATCAAAAATCGATGTTCTTGAGGGTTTTCCAAAACCTGCATCTTCATTTCCAGCCTCTCCTACTTCTTGTCCGAAATAAATCATGGTTGGCGAAGTGCTGATTGTAGCCGAAACCACCATTAAAGGTTTTCCTCTTTCTGGCGTTCCTGCAAATTCTGGACTTGCTAAACGCTGTTCGTCATGATTATCTAGAAAATGAAGCATATGGTGTTCAATATCTGCCATTCCGTTTTGAATTTTTGTTAATTCATCAGGCGAAGATTTTCCTCGAATAACATCTTTCAGCTTATCATACGTTTCAACTTTATCATACAAATAATCCATTTTCCCTAAACGAATATAATTGCGATATTCATTCGGATTATAAACTTCTGCCAGCAAAAAAGCGTTAGGATTTTTCATTTTTATTGAAGAGTTCATATAGCTCCAAAATTCATAAGGAACCATTTCTGCCATATCATAACGAAATCCGTCTACTCCTTTTGCAGTCCAATACAACGCAATATCTCTAAACTTTTTCCAAGAATCTGGAACGTCTTTATCTTGCCAAAAAGCAAAATGTTCTTGATATGTTTTCTGATCAAAACCAGCAGGAAGTTCAGGAAAATCTTTAGTTCCATCTGGTCGCACTCCGTAATTTACTTTTACTGTTTCGTACCAATCGTTTTGATCTGGTTTGAATTTTCTAGAACCATTTCCTGTCCATTTTGCAGGATTTTCGTCAAATCTTCCATCAATTAATAAATTTTCCTCTCCATTCAAAGGAATATCACCATCTGGAATTTCAAAATGTACTTTCGGAATATAATAGAAATTATTATCTCGTTTGTATTCAACTGATGTATCATCATCTGCACCAAAATCTCTTACGCCTGCAGGATTCGATTTCCCTTCGTATTTTCTTGCAATATGATTTGGAACAATATCAATAATAACTTTTAAGCCCGCATTATGAGTACGTTTTATCAAATCTTCAAATTCTTCTAAACGCTTTGCAGGATTTACAGCCAAATCTGGATTAACATTGTAATAATCTTTTACAGCATAAGGAGAACCTGCTCGGCCTTTTACCACTTCTGGATCATCATTTGAGATTCCGTACGCAGTATAATCATGTACCAAAGCATGATGCGGAACGCCAGTATACCAAATATAAGTAACGCCTAAATCCTTTATTTCATGAAGCGCTTTATCTGAAAAATCATTAAATTTTCCAACGCCATTTTCTTCAATAGTTCCCCATGGCTTGTTGGTTGTATTTCTATTTCCAAAAAGGCGCGTAAAAACTTGATAAACCACAATTTTCTTTTCTGTTGAAATTGGTTCTTTTGCTGTACTCATTTTTAAATCTTTTGTTTTACAGGCTGAAAATAGTACAGTTAACGTAATTCCGGCTGCAATTATTTTTTTATTTATCATATATTTTTGAGCTATTCTTCCTTATTTTTTAATTTTAATCCTCTGAGAGCATTAAAACTAATTTCTAAATGTAATTCATTTTTTAAAACTCAGAACGTCATCTTTTTATAATGCTCTCTTTTAAATCCAAAATACCACAACTACAACGTGAGAGTTGAGTCTTTTGTTGAAAAAATAAATAATGCTTAACTTCTTATTTGACGTGTTGGCGAGTTATGATAAATTAATCCTAATATCGGCCATAGGTTCTATCCTTTTTTATAAATTTGACAAAAATTTAATCCGTTGAATAAATCACTCTTTTTTATATTTTGTTGTCTGTTTCTTAGCGTACAATTTATTTCTGCGCAGGCCAAAAAAACTACACAAACTCCTAAAACTATCGTCATCGAGAATGCTGACTTTTCCGACGTGGATCAGGTTAACGTGCCAGACGCACTTTTACTGACAGGAAATGTAAAAGTGAATCATGATGGTGTGGTATTAACTTGCAACAGAGCTTATTTTTTTCAAAAAGAAAATTATCTGAAAGCATTCGGAAATGTACAATTAGTGCAAGGAGATACTTTATTTCTAAATAGTAAATACGCTGAATACAGCGGTAACGAAAAAAAAGCTTTTGCTACAGGAAACGCAGTTTTAACTTCTCCAGATGCTACTTTGCAGACCGATACGATTAATTTTGACAGAAATGTTCAAGAAGCGTTTTACAATACAAAAGGTACAATCGTAAACAAAGACAACACTTTGGTGAGTAAATCTGGAAGATATTATGCTAAAGAAAAGAAATTTCAATTCTTGACTGAAGTTACGATTACGAACCCAAAATACGTGATCAAATCAAACCATTTGGATTATTACAGTAATTCTGGACATACGTACCTTCTTGGCCCTTCAACTATTACAAGTAAAGCCAATTATATTTATACTGAAAAAGGTTTTTATGATACGAAGAAAAATTTAGCGCATTTTCTTCGAAGATCGTATATCAAATATGACGACAGACTCATAGAAGGCGATAGCTTATTTTATAATCGAAATATTGAATTTGCATCAGCAACTCGGAATGTAAAAATTACTGATTCGATTAACAAAGGAATTGTAAAAGGACATTATGCGGAGCTTTATAAGCTTAAAGATTCGATGTTTGTTACCAAAAGAGCTGTTGCCATAAATTTGGTTGAAAACGACTCAGTTTACATTCACGGAAAAAAATTATTGGTGACAGGAAAAGAAGGCGAACGAATTTTGCGCGCTTTTAATAATGTTCGTTTTTACAAAATAGACATGAGCGGTAAATGTGATTCGATACATTCGAATTCTAAGACAGCTTTAACAAAACTTATCGGAAATCCGATTCTTTGGAATGGTGAAAACCAGATTACAGGAGATGTAATGCACTTGATTGGCGATAATAAGACAAGAAAAATTGACTCTTTAAAAGTTCTCAATAATACTTTCGTCCTCTCCAAGGACACACTCGGAACTGGTTATAACCAAGTCAAGGGACTCAATTTATTTGGTAAATTTCGAGATGGAAAACTTCATGATGTTGATGTCATTAAAAATACAGAAGTAATTTTTTATATGCGCAATGATGCTAATGAATTGATTGGAATTAACAAAAATGTCAGCAGTAAAATCAATATGATATTGGAAAATAATGCTATTGAAACCATTACTTTCTTCAATAAAGTGGATGGAGATATTTATCCTGAAGACGAACTTCCTGAAAATGCCCGTAAACTGCGAGGAATGAATTGGCGAGGCGATGAAAGGATAAAATCGAAAGATGATATTTTTACTGCTGAAGATAATGAACTCAATGAAAAACTGATTAAAGAAGGAAAAGATCAAGAAGAAAAAGGCAAAAACCTTCCGATGAAAGTCAGGAAAGAAACTTTGAATTACGATAAGAAAAACCCAAAACCTGCTATTAAGACAGAAACAAAAGCTAAAAGCAAATAGTTTTTTTGTCGCAGTCGCGGTCTCAGTTTACAGTCTTTGGAGAATATTAAATTCTCTGAATTAATTTGCGAAAACTTAGAAATCTTAGAGCCTTTGCAACTTTGAACCATAAAAGTTAACTTAATCATAAAGTTAAAGGCTTTAAAACCTCAGTACCTTTGCTACTTTGAACCTTAAAAAGAAATGAATCCAGATTTTATAAAATACCAAGCACAGACTTCTCCTTACCCATTGGGAATGGAAGTTTCACATGCCATTGGTTCTTACATATACGACACAAACGATAAAAAATATTTAGATTTTGTTGCCGGAGTTTCGGCTTGTACTTTGGGACATCAGCATCCAAGAGTAAATCAGGCGATAAAAGACCAGTTGGATAAATATTCGCATGTAATGGTTTACGGAGAATATTCGCAAAGCCCAGCTGTTCAATATTGCAAATTAATGGCTTCTCTCCTTCCAGAATCTTTAAACAAAACTTATCTGGTAAATTCGGGTACAGAAGCTATCGAAGGCTCTTTAAAGCTTGCGAAACGAGTTACAGGGCGCAGTCAGCTTATTTCTTGCCACAATGCTTACCACGGAAACACAATGGGTTCTATGAGTGTTATGGGCTTTGAGGAGCGCAAACAAGCTTTCAGACCTTTGCTTCCAGATGTTGATTTTATTACTTTCAACAACGAAGAAGATTTACAAAAAATAACTACTCGAACTGCAGCAATTCTTTTAGAAACAATTCAAGGTGGAGCAGGTTTTATTCAGCCAGAAAACAATTTCCTTGAGAAAGTTCGTAAACGTTGCGATGAGGTTGGAGCCTTGATGATTGTTGATGAAATCCAGCCAGGTTTTGGAAGAACAGGAAAACTTTTTGGTTTTCAAAATTATGATGTTGTTCCAGATATCGTTGTTATGGGTAAAGGAATGGGTGGCGGTATGCCAGTTGGCGCATTTACTGCTTCTGCAGAAAAAATGGATCTTTTAACAGAAAATCCAAAATTAGGACATATTACGACTTTTGGAGGTCATCCTGTCATTGCGTCAGCTTGCTTAGCAACTTTGCAAGAATTAACTGAAACAAATTTAATGGCAGAAACACTTGAGAAGGAAAAACTGTTTAGATCACTTTTGGTACATCCTTTGATTAAAGAAGTTAGAGGAAAAGGATTAATGCTTGCTGCAATGACAGAATCAGCAGATATTACAAACGAAGTCATTTTAAGCTGTCAAGACAGAGGACTTATTTTATTCTGGCTTTTATTTGAAGGATGCGCAATACGAATTACACCGCCTTTAACCATTTCTGAAGACGAAATTAGAGAAGGATGCGCAATTATTTTAGATGTTATGGACGAAATAATCAAAAAGAACAACAACTAAAATAATAAATTGTTTGAGCGTTATTTTAATAAAACGACAGAAATATCAGTCAATTTCTATTTCGACAAAGTCTTCCAAAACTAATTAAAAAACGACAATACGAAGCTAATCCTCCAATAACAAAGGAGATTTCTTCCCAAAATAGAGTAAAAAAAGCCATATATTGTTAATTAAATTGTTCAAAACAATTAATTTCTTATCCTTACAACAATTATATGGTTGCCTAAATTTATAACAGGCTAATTTCAAATTATACGAAGTATGCAATTAAGCAACGAAGAAGAAGATTATAACCTATCCCTATCCAAATTTGAGTCGATGTTAAAAACTAACAAAGTACTCTTTTTTGATTCTGAGGAATTCGAAGAAATAATTCTTCATTATTTAGATATAGGTAAGGCTAATTTAGCAAAAAAAGCCTTAAAACTTGCATTAGATCAGCATCCAAAATCTACAGGCTTAAAATTAGTACAAGTAGAAATGCTGGTTTATGATGACAAACTCGACATCGCTGAAAAGCTTTTGAATGAGTTGTACGCAATTGAACCTAACAACGAGGAAATTTATATCCAGAAAGCCAATATCTGCTCAAAAAGAGACCAGCACGAAAAAGCAGTGGAACTGTTAAAAATCGCGCTTCAATACACTGACGATTATGCTGATGTATACAATTTGATCGGAATGGAATATCTTTTTATGGATAATCTCGAACTCGCAAAAGAGAATTTCATCAAATGCCTTGAAGAAGATTTAGAAGATCAATCTGCTCTGTACAATGTAGTATATTGTTTTGAGTTTTTAGACCAAAATCAAGAAGCTATTGTTTATTTAAACGAATACATCAACAGAAATCCTTATAGTGAAATTGCTTGGCATCAACTTGGACGTCTTCATTATGGCGTAAAAGAATACGAAGCAGCAATACGTGCATTTGATTATGCAACACTGATTGATGATGAATTTTTGGGCGCTTTTATGGAAAAAGCAAAAGCTTACGAGCGTCTGAAAAAATACACTGAAGCAATTGAAAGTTATAACAGAACAATCGAATTGGACGATGCGACTTCGTACGCTCTTCTTCGAATTGGAAAATGTTATGAAAAACTTGGAAATTTAGCGAAAGCAATTCAATATTATAACCAAACTGTACATGAAGATCCGCTTTTAGACAAAGGTTGGATTGCTATTACAGATTTTCACCTTCGCCAAAAAAACTATCAAAAAGCATTATTTTTTGTGAATAAAGCTTTAGCAATCGACAATCAAAATCGTTTGTATTGGAAAAGATATGCGACTATCAACAAACAAATGAATTTCTTTGAAGAAGCCGAATTTGGTTTTAGAAAAGCAGTTGAGTTTGGAGATTATGCATTAGACACTTGGTTATATTGGGTTGATATTCTTCAATTTTTAGGAGAATTTGAAACGGCAGTTCAAACTTTATTGCAAGCTTCAGAATATTTCCCTGAAGAAAATGAAATTGAATATCGTTTGGCTGGATTGTATTTCATGATTCAAGACAACACAAAAGCTAAGTTTCACTTAAGCAATGGTTTACGTTTAAACTTTGATAATTATATTTTAATTGAAGATTTATTCCCTGTTGTTTGGGCAAAAAAAACAGTGAAAAATTACATAGAAAAACATCGTAAATAAGAATGGTTGATATTTTATTAAGAAGACGTTTTGGATTATTAGGACGCAACATAAGCTACTCTTTTTCAAAAGGTTATTTTACAGAAAAATTTAATAATGAAGTTTTTGCTGGCAACAGCTACGAGAATTTTGACATTTCTGAGATTAATTACTTCATAGAATTAATTAAAAACAATCCTGATTTAAAGGGTTTAAATGTTACAATTCCGTACAAAGAACAAGTTATTCCTTTCTTAGATAAAATATCACGAAAAGCAACTTTAATTGGCGCTGTCAATACTATTAAATTTACTAAAAGCGGTAAATTAAAAGGCTACAATACCGATTATTACGGATTCAAAAAGTCGCTTAAGCCTTTATTAGAGCCACATCACAAAAAAGCTCTTATTCTAGGAACAGGCGGAGCTTCTAAAGGTGTTGCTTTTGCCTTGGATGAATTGAATATTCCGTACACTTTTGTTTCTAGAGAAGCAAAAGAAAATATCATTGATTATGATTTGATCAATGCCACTACTTTTGACAATTTTCAAATTATAATTAACTGTACACCAGTTGGAACAAGTCCGAATATTGAAGCTTGTCCAAATTTGCCGTACGAGTTTTTTACAGAAAAACATATTGCTTATGACCTAATCTACAATCCGGCAGAAACTACTTTCTTACGAAAAGCAAAAGAAATGGGAGCTGTGATAAAAAACGGACACGATATGCTTATTTTTCAGGCTGAGAAAGCTTGGAAAATCTGGAACAAATAAAATAAATATCAAAAAATAAAATGTTAACGTATTTTTTGTATTTTTAATCCACTAAATAACAGGTGGTTATGGAAAAAATACAATTACTTAGCATTTTATTTTTTTTATTTAACAATCTACTTTCAGCTCAAAATACAGACACTATACAGAGTCCGTTATCTGAGCCTAGATACCATTATTTTCTAAAGACAATTTTGTTTTATAATGAATATCTAGATACTGACAAAGGCTCGTTTAACACTACGCAAGTTCGTTTTTTGGTGCCAATTGGAAATAAAGCATGGAATTTACGTTTTGATCTTCCGCTAGTTTCAACCAACACGGATTCTACCAACAAAACAGCCATTGGCGATGTTGGGGGCGGAATAAGTTTTATTCCTTATCTAAGAAACAATAATGGTATTGCACTAAGAACCCGCGTTTATTCTAACACAGCCGCAGATCCCAATTTCGGAACAGGAAAATGGGTTGTCATGCCTGCTATGGTTTACGGAAGATATTTCAATAAAAAAAAGTTTTTATCCTTAACAACAGCAGAATATCAGCAGAGTTTTGCTGGAAACAGCGATCGTTCTGACATTAGTATCTTTCTCATTGAAAATCTTTTAATGCATTTTTTTGGAAAAAACTGGGTTTCTGGAGACGTTGCTTTTCGTTATAACGCTGTTTTGGAAGGCTTTCAAAATAATGCTTTTGTCGAATTCGGACGAAAAATAACTCCATCAAATCTTGTTTACATACATCCTAGCGCTGGTTTTGGTCCCAATAGAACTTATAATTGGGGTATGGAAGTTGGAGTGCTTATTCTTTTTTAATTTAAAAGAATAGCAATATAAGCCTCAAAAAAGTAGATTATTGAGAGTCTTTTTCAAATACAATACTGATTTCGAATTTATATATACTTCAACAATTCAGCAAAAATATATTCAACATACTAGAAAACTTTCTGAAAGAATAGGAATTTTATCGTGAAATACCGTATAAACAAGCGATTTATTTTGTATTTAGGAACACCTTTACTATCTTTCGCTCTGTTTAGAATAGAAACCTTATACATTTTAAAGATGTTAGAAGAAAAGAATGATAACCTGCAGGAAGCAGACGGAAAATCTGGAATCGAGATAAATGATTCTGTAACAAATGATGCAATTGAAGTATCAGATTCTGAAACTTTGACTGAAGAATTAGTCTCAGAAACTGAAAATGAATTCGAAAATCAAGAAAGTGCTCATCAAGAGGCATTAGATGTCATTACAAATTCAAATGCTGCTGAAAGCGAAGACGAAACTTTAAAGGAACGCCACGACATTCCTATGCAAGATTACAATACGTTTTCTCTTGATGCTCTTGTAGATGAACTTAAAAAATTGGCTAATATAGACAAAGTAATGTCTGTAAAAGATCATATTGAAGAAATCAAAAAGGCTTTTTTACTACAATATCATCATCTTATAGAGGAGAAAAAAGAAGAATTTTTAGCTTCTAATCCAGACCCGAATGAAGAATTTGAATATCATCTTCCTTTAAAATCAAAATTTGACGAATACTATAACGTTTTTAGAGAGAAAAGAAATGATCATTTTAAACATTTACAGACCAATCTAAAAACCAATTTAGATACTCGGCTGGCTATTGTCGAAGAATTAAAGGAATTGATTAATCCGCAAGAAAACATCAAAGACACTCTTAAGCATTTTAATGAATTGAGAGAAAGATGGAAAAACGCTGGAGCAATTCCGAAAGACAAATACAATCACGTTTGGAATAATTATCATTTTCATGTAGAAAACTTCTACGATTATCTTCATTTAGACCGTGAAGCTAGAGATTTAGATTTTAAACACAATTTAGAATTAAAACAAAAAATTATAGCGCGCGTTGAAGAATTGACAAACGATGCTGATGTAAGCAAATCTTTTCGTGAATTACAGGATTTACACCGAATCTGGAAAGAAGAAATCGGACCAGTTTCTAAAGAACATCGCGATGCCATCTGGAATCAATTTAGTGAACTAACTAAAAAAATACACGACAAGAGAGAACTTTTATTTGAAAGTCAAAGAGCAAATGAGCAAAAAAATCTTGAAATTAAAAAAGAGATTATTGCTAAAATCGACGTGCTTGGAAGCGAAAAAGTAAATTCTCATTCGCAGTGGCTCGTTCAGATTCAAAAGGTAGAAGATTTAAGAAATGAGTTTTTCGCAGCAGGGAAAGTCCCGTCTGAAGTAAATGAAGAAACATGGGCAGCATTTAAAACTGCGGTTAGAAATTTCAACGCTTTTAAAAATTCGTTTTATAAGGATATCAAAAAAGACCAAAACGATAATCTAAATAAAAAAATGGCTCTTGTTGCAAAAGCAAAAGAATTACAGGAAAGTACTGATTTCTCGGCTACAACTCCTATAATGAAACAGATCCAGGAAGAATGGAAACAAATTGGTCATGTTCCTAAGAAATATTCAGATAAAATCTGGAAAGAATTTAAGGATGCCTGCAACCATTATTTTGATAAATTAAAAGAGCACAAATCTGAAGAAAATAGCGAAGAAGTTGTCGCTTTTGACAACAAAAAAGTTTATTTGGACACTTTGAGAGCTTTCCAACTTACTGGAGATCACAAAACAGATTTAGATGCCATAAAAGCTCATATTGAAACTTGGAAAGGCTTTGGAAAAGTTCCTTTTTCAAGAAGACACATTGAAGGGAAATTCAATAAAATATTAGATGCTCTTTTTGAAAAATTAAGCTTAAGCAAAAAAGAATCTGAAATGATGCGTTTTGCAAACCGCATTGATTCTTTAACTGACAGCCATGACACGCGCAAATTAGACAATGAAAAAATCTTTATTATGCGTAAAATTGAGGAAGTTCAAAATGAAATTTTCCAGTTAGAAAACAACATTCAGTTCTTTGCCAACACTAAAAATGCTAAAAAAGAGAATTCAATAGTTACAGAAGTTCGTAAAAATATTGCGATTCACAAAGAAAGCCTTGATGTGTGGAAAGATAAATTGAAGCAATTAAGAAACTTAGGTCAGGAATAAACATAAAAATTCCAATCCCGAAGCTTCGGGATAAATTCCAAATTCCAATTGAATAAACGCAATTGGAATTTGGATTTTTTTTTACGAATTTACTTTCAGCTAACAAATTGATAAAGCAGGAATGCAAAATTTTCGGTATATTTGATAGATTACTACAATTTGATAATCACCCCAATAACAATCCAAATTATTAATTTTAATAACTAAAAGATGAAATTTACAAGAAAAGCACACGCTAACTGGAAAGGAACCGGTATGGAAGGTACAGGAACAATCAGCACACAAAGCACAACTTTAGATAACGCACAACTATCTTTTAAAACAAGATTTGCAGATGGAGTCGGAACAAATCCAGAAGAATTAGTTGCTGCAGCACATTCTGGCTGTTTTACAATGCAATTAAGCTTTTTGCTTAACGAAGGTGGTTTTACAGCAGATGATTTAACGACAGAAGCTACAGTAACTTTTGAAGATGGAACAATCACTTTAATTCATTTAGATTTAAAAGGAAAAGTTCCTTCAATTTCTGCTGAAGAATTTGAAAAAACAGCTGCTAAAGCGAAAGAAATCTGTCCGATTTCTAAATTATTAAATACGACTATTACTTTATCTGCAACATTACTTTAAGTTTCAGATTGATGCATAAAAAAACCATCCGCGGGGCAGATGGTTTTTTTTTATTTTTATGTACTAAATAATTAGTTCATTGTAGCTTTTAGTGCTTTTGCTTCAGCAGTCATCTCTAAAGCTTTGTAAACTCCTAACAATGTTTTAGCAACATCATCATTTTTAGGATCTAACTCATTAGCTTTTTTAAGGTAAGGAATCACACCTTTGAAAACACTTTCTCTTTGTGCTTTTAAAACATCGTAACGTTTCATATCTTTTGCAGAAGTACCTAATTTATTCATTTCATCAATGATTGGTTTTTCAGCTTCTAATTTTAAAGCAGCAAGATTTAAGTAAGCATTTGTATAATCAGGATTGATTTCAATCGCTTTTAAGTAATATTTCTCTGCGTCAGCATTATTCTTAGCTCCAGCGCTAATTACTCCTAAATTGAACACTAAATCAGCATTGTTTGGATCTTTCTGTAAAGCCTCACCAACTAATTTTTTGTACATATCGAAGTCTTTAGTCTCAAGGTATAAATTAGCCTCAGTTAAGATTAAAGAACTATCATCTGGATTTGCTTTTCTAGCATCAGCGATTGCTTTTTTAGCATCTTCTGTACGTCCTTTTTGAACTAAGATTAATGCTAAGTTTTTGTAGACTTCACCTCTTTTTGAAGGAATAGCTTCAGTTTTAGGTTTTTCGTGAGTTCCTAATTTAATAGCTAAATCTCTTTCTTTAGCATTAGCAAAGTTATCTTCATTCCCGTTAGCTTTGTTTACAGCTAAGTACAAAGTTCCTTTTCCAGAAAAGTTTAATTTTTTCAACTCTTCATACATTGGCAAAGCAACATCAAAATCTTGTGAATTCACAGCTGTAGAAGCTGCATAGTACAAGTTGATCGTATCTTTTTTATCTAATTCATATGCTTCGTACAATTTTTTTGCACCATCAGCATGTTTATTTGCTTGCGTATCAGCAATTGCAGAATTAATTAATAAACCTTTAATGTTAGTAATTGATGTAGCAGCTTGTGTAGAATATTTTTGTTTTCCAGAAGCTTTTTCTACTTCAATTAATTTTTTGTAACTGTTTGCAGCTGCTAATAAGTTTTTACCCTCTTCAACTTTTTTATTTGCAAGGTCAAGAAAAGCATTTCCTTGAACGAAATAAAATTGTGCCTGCTCAGTATCTTTAGCATTTACAACTAAGTTTTCAGCATCTTTCAGTATTGTAATTGCTCCTTGAGCATCACCACTTTTTAATGCTTTTTCAGCGTCTTTAATTTGATCTTTTTGAGCAAACGTAGCTACTGAGATCAGTAATGCTGATGCAAGTATTACATATTTACTTTTCATAATGATATTTGTTTGTATTTAATTTTTGTTTTAACTATTCTTCAGATTCCTCGTCTTCTGCATCTGCATCGTCTTCATCTTCTGTTGCTTCATCGTCAGAGTCATCATCTTCTTCTGCAGTTCCATCATCTTCAAGAACCTCCATGTCTGGTTTAATTCTTTCAATAGCAGACTCAATTACATTACCGTCTTCATCCAACTCTACTTCTTCTGCATCATCTTTCATTACAGTTGTTACAGCAGCGATAGAATCTTTTCCTTTAAGATTAATCAATCTAACACCTTGAGTTGCACGTCCCATAACACGTAAATCTTCAATTGCCATTCTGATAGTCAATCCAGATTTATTAATAATCATTAAATCATCTGCATCTGTAACAGCATTAATTGATATCAATTTACCTGTTTTATCTGTGATATTAAGAGTTTTAACTCCTTTACCTCCACGGTTTGTAATTCTGTAAACATCTTCTCCATCTTCATCAACCAATTTAGTACGTTTACCATACCCGTTTTCAGTTACAACTAAGATCTGAGATTCAGAAATATCATTTTTATCCACAGTAACCATTCCGATTACTTCATCCGTTTCGTCTTTTAAGGTAATTCCACGAACTCCAGAAGCTGTTCTTCCCATCGGACGTGTTTTAGTTTCTTCAAAACGAACTAATTTACCAGATTTAACTGCTAAAATAATTTGGCTTTCTCCATTTGTTAATTGAGCTCCAATTAACTCATCACCTTCTTTAATTGTAATAGCAGCAACTCCATTAGCTCTTGGTTTAGAATATTTCTCTAAAGAAGTTTTCTTAACCTGACCTTTTTTCGTTACCATCACAAGATTATGCGTATTGATATAATCTTTGTCTTTTAAGTCTTGCGTACAAATGAAAGCTTTTACTTTATCATCACTTTCAATATTTACCAAGTTCTGAATTGCTCTACCTTTTGCAGTTTTGCTTCCTTCTGGAATTTCATAAACACGCATCCAGAAACATTTTCCTTTTTGGGTAAAGAACATCATGTATTGGTGGTTTGTCGCCACGAACATGTGCTCTAAGAAATCCTGATCTCTTGTTCCTGCACTCTTCTGTCCAACTCCACCTCTATTTTGTGTTTTGTATTCGGTAAGATTTGTACGTTTGATATATCCTGCATGCGAAATTGTAATTACTACATTTTCATCTGCAATTAAATCTTCAATACTTACATCTCCACCAGAATATTCGATTTGAGAACGACGCTCATCGCCATATTTATCGCGAATTTCAACTAATTCTTCCTTAATCACATTAGTTCTTAAATTAACATCTGCCAATAAAGCTTTCAAATGCTCAATTAACTTCATTAATTCATCATACTCAGCTCTTAATTTATCTTGCTCCAGTCCTGTTAATTGACGTAAACGCATCTCAACAATTGCACGAGCTTGAATATCAGATAATTTAAATCTTTCGATTAATTTTTCCCTAGCTTCGTCTGTGTTTTTAGATCCTCTAATTAACGCAATTACTTCATCAATATTGTCAGAAGCAATAATTAACCCTTCTAAAATATGAGCTCTTTCTTCTGCTTTGCGTAATTCAAACTGCGTTCTTCTTACTACTACCTCATGACGGTGCTCAATAAAATAATGAATCATGTCTTTTAGATTCAGCATTTGAGGACGGCCTTTTACTAGCGCAATATTATTTACACTAAAAGAAGATTGCAGTGAAGTATATTTATATAAAGTATTTAAAACTACGTTTGGAGTAGCGTCACGTTTTAAGATGTAAACGATACGCATACCATTTCTATCCGACTCGTCACGGATATTGGCAATACCTTCAATTTTTTTCTCGTTAACTAAATCAGCAGTACGCTTGATCATTTCTGCTTTGTTAACTTGATATGGAATCTCAGTAACGATAATACATTCTCTTCCGTCAACTTCTTCAAAACCAACTTTCGCACGCATTACAATACGTCCTCTACCTGTTTTAAAAGCTTCACGAACACCTTCATATCCGTAGATAATACCTCCCGTAGGAAAATCAGGTGCTTTAATATGAGTCATTAACTCATCTACTTCAATATCGTTATTATCAAGGTATGCTAACGTACCATTGATAACCTCAGTTAAATTGTGTGGCGGCATGTTTGTCGCCATACCAACTGCAATACCTGTTGCTCCGTTTACTAATAAAGTAGGAACTCTTGTCGGCATTACTTTAGGTTCGTAAATAGTATCATCAAAGTTCAATTGGAAATCAACTGTTTCTTTTTCGATATCGGCCATAATCTCTTCAGAGATTTTACGCATTCTGGCCTCAGTATAACGCATTGCCGCTGGACTGTCTCCATCGACAGAACCAAAGTTACCTTGTCCGTCAACTAATAAATAACGCATACTCCATTCTTGCGCCATACGTACCATTGCATCATAAACAGAGGTGTCACCGTGTGGGTGATACTTACCTAGAACCTCCCCTACAATTCTCGCAGACTTTTTGTGGGCAGATCTTGATGTTACACCTAAATCATACATTCCGTAAAGAACTCTTCGGTGCACGGGTTTCAAGCCATCTCTAACATCAGGAAGTGCTCTCGATACAATTACTGACATCGAATAATCGATGTAAGCTGACTTCATTTCATCCTCTATGTTAATAGGAATTAACTTTTCTCCTTCAGACATAAGTTGTTATATTAAATAATTATATTAGTTTTCAAAGCGTGCCAAGATACGTTTTTTAAAAATTTTTTCAGCTATTTCCTTACACTTATTTAAATGATTTATTAACAACTTTATTTTCGCTTTTAGTTAATAAATTAAGCGTTTTTTAACTCTTTTATTGTCTTTTTTTTCGTCTATTAGCTGACAGTAGTTCTTGAAGGTATGGTTTTTGTTTTTAAAACTGTAATTCACTAAATTTACAATACCAATTATATATTATGGATGATAATTTTTCACCAAGAGTAAAAGATGTAATTACGTACAGTAAGGAAGAGGCTCTTCGTTTGGGCCACGACTTTATTGGTACAGAACATCTTATGCTAGGTATTTTAAGAGATGGTAACGGAAAAGCTATTCATATACTTAATAATCTAGCAGTCGATTTAGATCATTTACGCAGAAAAGTAGAAGTACTTAGCCCTGCTAACCTGAGCGTTGAAGTAAATGCAGAAAAGAAAAACCTTCATCTTACCCGACAGGCCGAAAGAGCCCTGAAGACCACTTTTCTCGAAGCGAAGGTATTTCAAAGTTCATCAATTAGTACGGCCCATCTGCTGTTATGTATCTTGAGAAACGAAAACGATCCAACAACCAAGCTATTGAATAAACTAAAAATAGATTATGACGTAGCTAAAGAACAGTATTTAAATATGACTCCAAACGAAGAAGAATTCTTAGAAAACTTGCCAAGAAACGAATCATACAATGATGATTCAGGACAAGATGACAGTCTAAAGGAAAGTAGTTTTAATAATCCAGCCAATAAGTCAAACAAAAAATCTAAGACTCCAGTTTTAGATAATTTTGGGAGAGATTTAACAGAAATGGCCGAAGAAGGAAAACTAGACCCTGTTGTAGGACGCGAAAAAGAAATTGAGCGTGTATCCCAAATTTTAAGCCGTAGAAAAAAGAACAACCCGCTTCTTATTGGAGAGCCTGGAGTTGGTAAATCTGCTATTGCAGAAGGACTTGCTTTACGTATAATCCAAAAGAAAGTATCTCGTATTCTTTTCAACAAACGTGTTGTAACTCTTGATCTTGCTAGTTTAGTTGCAGGAACAAAATACAGAGGACAATTTGAAGAAAGAATGAAAGCTGTAATGAACGAGCTTGAGAAAAACGACGATATTATTCTTTTTATTGACGAAATCCACACTATTGTAGGAGCTGGTGGAGCAACAGGTTCGCTTGACGCTTCAAACATGTTCAAACCTGCTTTAGCACGTGGAGAAATCCAATGTATTGGAGCTACTACTCTTGATGAGTACAGACAATATATTGAGAAAGACGGTGCTTTAGAAAGACGTTTCCAGAAAGTAATTGTAGAACCAACTTCTGTTGAAGAAACAATCGCAATCTTGAACAATGTAAAAGACAAATACGAAGATCACCACAATGTGACTTATACTCCAGAAGCTATTGAAGCCTGCGTTAAATTAACGAACAGATATATGTCTGAGCGTTTCCTACCAGACAAGGCGATTGATGCAATGGATGAAGCTGGTTCACGCGTGCATATTACCAACATTGATGTTCCGAAACAAATTTTGGATCTAGAACGTCAGTTAGAAGAAGTTCGCGAAATGAAAAATATGGTTGTTAAAAAACAAAAATATGAAGAAGCAGCCAAACTTCGCGATGATGAAAAACGTATCGAAAAAGATCTTGTAATAGCACAAGAACAATGGGAAGAAGATTCTAAAAACAACAGAATTGAAGTTACAGAAGATAATGTAGCCGATGTTGTTTCTATGATGACTGGAATTCCTGTTAATAGAATTGCACAAACAGAAAGCAACAAATTAGCTCAATTACCTGAATTGATTCAGAATAAAGTAATTGGTCAAAACGAAGCTGTTCTTAAAATTGCACGTTCTATACAACGTAACAGAGCTGGACTTAAAGATCCCAACAAACCAATTGGTTCATTTATATTCTTAGGTCAGACTGGTGTTGGTAAAACACAATTGGCTAAAGTTTTAGCTAAAGAATTATTTGATTCTGAAGATGCTTTAGTTCGTATCGACATGAGCGAATACATGGAGAAATTTGCAATTTCTCGTTTAGTTGGAGCGCCTCCGGGATACGTTGGATACGAAGAAGGTGGTCAATTGACAGAAAAAGTTCGTAGAAAACCATATTGTGTAGTTCTTTTAGATGAGATCGAAAAAGCGCATCCAGATGTATTCAATATGATGCTTCAAGTATTAGATGATGGATATTTGACAGATAGTTTAGGTCGTAAAATTGACTTTAAAAATACTATCATTATCATGACTTCTAACGTTGGTGCTCGTCAGTTGAAAGATTTTGGACAAGGTGTTGGATTCGGAACTGCAGCAAGAACAGCTCAAGCTGACGAAAACTCAAAAAGCATTATTGAGAACGCTTTGAAGAAAACTTTTGCTCCTGAATTCTTAAACAGAATTGATGATGTAATTGTGTTTAATGCATTAGAAAAAGCTGATATTGATTTGATTATCGAAATCGAATTGAAAAAACTTTACTCTCGCATTGCAGAGTTAGGCTATAAACTGAGCTTAACTGATAAAGCAAAAGCATTTATCGCTGAAAAAGGTTTCGACAAACAATTTGGAGCGCGTCCTTTAAAAAGAGCAATTCAAAAATATGTTGAAGATTTGTTAGCTGAAGAAATCATCACTTCAAAAATACATTCTGGTGATGAAATCATGATGGATTTAAAAGATGATTCACAAGAATTATCAGTTGAGATTCACAAAGCAGAAGAGCCGACAAATCAGTAAATTAGTCAAAAATTATAACACATATAATATGCCCGTTACGTTTTCATAACATAACGGGTATTTTTTTTATTAAAAATCACTATCTTTAGTAAAAGCAAATAACTATTTTTGAATTTAAATTACATAATAAAAACAATATATGCTTCAAGAAAAAGTCATTTTAGGCAGTGAAGAATGGTGCTCATTTCCAGAACTCGGAATCCCAACAATAAAAGCTCGTGTGGATTCTGGCGCCAAAACTTCGGCAATGCATGCAATAAACATAGCTCCTTTTATAAAAAATGATGCCAATTGGGTTAAATTTGATATTAATCCGATTCAGAATAATATTAAAACTATTATTCATTGTGAAGCCCCTTTAGTTGATAAAAGAATCGTAAAAAGTTCAAGCGGTTTTAGAGAACACCGTTATGTAATTCAAACAAGTTTAAAAATTGGCGATACAAAATGGCCAATCGAAATGACTTTAACGAATCGTGACTCAATGGGATTTCGTATGTTACTGGGACGTGAAGCCATGAGCGGACGCGTTTTAGTTGATCCTGAAGAAAAATATTTATTAGGGCAGCCAACAGCGGAAGCCTTAAAAGAATTATACCTAAACTCTGAAAAAGCAAGTTCAGGTTTACGAATCGGTGTTTTAGCAAGCAATCCGGAATTGTACAGCAATAAACGTATCATGGAAGCGGGTGAAATGCGCGGCCACGAGATGCATTTTTTGAATATCAAGGAATGTTATATGAAATTGGACGCCAAGACACCTGAAATCCATTATAGAGGCGGAAAAATATTAAATCAATTTGATGCTATCATTCCGAGAATTCGTCCTAGCATTACTTTTTACGGATGTGCTTTAACACGTCAGTTTGAGGCTTTGAAGGTTTTTGTTTTAAATTCAGCTACAGCGATAACACAATCTCGAGACAAATTATATTCATTACAATTACTTTTAAATAGCGGAATTGACATTCCAACAACTGGATTTGCCAATTCTCCGCTTGATACAGACAACTTAATTAAAATGGTTGGCGGCTCACCTCTAATTGTAAAATTATTGGAAGGAACGCAAGGAAAAGGGGTTGTTTTAGCCGAAACAAAAAAAGCAGCAGAAAGTGTTATCAACGCTTTCAAAAGTTTAAATGCCAATATCTTAGTTCAGGAATTTATTAAAGAAGCTAATGGAAAAGATATTCGCTGTTTTGTAATTGACGGTAAAGTGGTTGCGGCAATTCAGCGTGAAGCTATGCCTGGCGAATTTAGAGCTAATATTCACCTTGGCGGAACAGCTTCTGTTATCAAAGTAACCGCAGAAGAGAAAAAGATTGCTATAAAAGCCGCAAAAGCAATGGACTTAAAAGTTGCTGGCGTAGATATTATTCGTTCTTCTAAAGGACCTTTATTACTAGAGGTAAACTCTTCTCCTGGTTTGGAAGGAATTGAAGGTGCGACAAATAAGGATGTCGCTGGAGAAATGATTAGAGCAATTGAAAAGAACTTCAAATTATAACAGTTACATTTCTAATTATTTTAGAATATTATAAATGAGAAAAGTAGTAATCTTTCTAATTTTAATCATAACCGGATGCAGTAAAAATGATTGCTCTACTAATGAAAAGATTAGAAAGATTGAAACTGATAAAATCATCGAGACTTTTATCAAACAAAACCACATTGAGAATTCTAAAGATTCTTACCCCGTTTGCAGCAGTTTCAAAAAACTCAAAATTAATACTGAGAGTATATATGCTCAACCATCAAAAAAGATAGCAATTGTAAAACTCCCTCCTCGTTTACCACGAATATTTGAAAACACAGAAATTTATATTGAAGGACTTTTGAATGCTAACTTAAAAGGAGAAAAAATATTTAACAGCAAGGATTCTATAAACTTTGTAGAACAAAACAATTGTTTTTTAAAATACACAATACCAGAAAAAATATCAAAAAAGCTAAAAACAATTTCAGTATCAAAAATTGATAAAGCTGAAGAATGCATGATATTATCAATACCTATATTTTCTCAAGACAACAAAAAAGCCTATATGGAAATTAACTGTTATCGAAAAGAATTACCATATGGAATATCAGTCTATTTAGAAAAAAAGATACTATTTGGAAAATCATTGACACAAAAAGCACTTGGGCCAAATGCTCTGGCTAAAAAAAACATTAATTACTTATAAAGCTTTGTCAAAATTTTAAAACTTTGGCAAAGCTTTTTTATTTAACTTTAAAATAAAAAAAATGTCTTTTCCATATCTAGATATCGTTTTAAGAAGTATTGCTGTTTATTTTTTTATGACGATCGCTTTACGAATATTCGGCAAGAAAGAACTTTCGCAATTAAACACTGCCGATGTAATTTTGATTTTACTAATCAGTAATTCGGTTCAAAATGCAATGGTTGGTCCAGACACAAGCTTAACTGGCGGATTAATCGCCGCTTTGGTTTTATTCATAATTAATTATATCATTAAAAAGCTAATACATCATTCTAAAGTTCTTGAAGATTTATTGTTAGACAAACCACAAATCCTTATTCACGATGGAAAATTAGATTTTAAAACATTAAGCAAACTTGATATTTCTGACGAAGAATTAAAAGAAGCTATGAGAGAACACGGAATTGAATTTTTCAAAAACGTAAAACTCGCAATGCTAGAAATTGATGGCACAATTAGCATCATCTCTGAAGATGAAAAG
Source organism: Flavobacterium sp. B167r (assembly GCF_056824315.1). Lineage (NCBI taxonomy): Bacteria > Pseudomonadati > Bacteroidota > Flavobacteriia > Flavobacteriales > Flavobacteriaceae > Flavobacterium > Flavobacterium sp. B167r. The sequence continues at coordinate 2,938,031 of NZ_CP124859.1, read as the reverse complement.
AAACTAAAACAAACGCATTACAAACGCAAACATAATCACAAAAACCTTCAGAAATTTTGATTTAAAAAAGACCGATTTCAAAATTGAAATCGGTCTTTTTATTTAATATTGAATCTCTTTTATAGTTTCATTGGTTAGATCAAAAGCTTTAAGCCTATGATTTAAATTGACTAAAATATAATCCTCCTCCACCGGAAACCTTTCTGCAATATTTTTATAATGTTTTAAAAGTTTTTCTTCTTTTACGCCATCTAAAGCTTGTAAAGTAGTGTGTACAATTCTATTTGTTTTATCATTCAAACCTACAATAAAAGTTTCCAGATAATCTGCTTTATTTTCTAATTGCCCAAGAGTATAATAAGCCGTCACTCTTATCTCTTTATTTAAATGAGCAGTAAACGGAATAATTATAGAACCGTAATCTATATTCATTTCTTTCAATAAATAAGTACAAAAACGAAAAGTCTCATCATCATTTATTTTTGAAACATTTTCTTTAATTACTTCTAGCCAATCAGCGCTTTTATCTTTTGCATACCAAAATACAAATTGAAAAACAACAAGTAAATTTTCTTTCGAATATGCTAAAAGATTATCATAAGCGCAATTATAATCAAATTTAGTGAGGACTTGAAGCAGCGTTTCTTTTTCTCTTCCAGATGTTAAATAAAACTGTTTCAATAAAACATCTAAAGTCTCCGAATCAAGATTATCTTTCTTAAGCAAACTTCTTAAACACTCATATTTATCTTCAAATTTATCTGAAGATAAATAAACTTCCAAGATATAATTTACAGAACCACTTAGCGTAAATGTATACAGTAGAATATCATTTTTCATTATCTTTTCTGGTATAATTCCGTCGAGCCATCTTTCGTACCACTCCAAAAAATTCGATTCGTAAGCAAAGAATGGTTTTTTCCTGTCGATATCAATATTAACAACTCTTCCTTTAAATTGCCCATTTAAAATAAGTCCATAATAGTACGTACAACCTTGTGTAGCAATAGGCAGAATTCCTCCAAATATTTTTCCTAACTCGACATCATAATCCTCATCAGAAATATTCTCATCAATCTTTTCTGTTAATTTTTCCCAGAATTCGTCACTCATATTCGGGTATATCTTGCAATCTTGTTTTAGAGCATTTTCAGGATTTTCATAAACAAATTCTTCCAGATTTTTCCCAAAAGGGAATATTCCGTAATCAGGTCCAGCGGCAGAATTTTGATATGAATTTCCACCATTTCCAAGATGCGTCAAAAAAGCTTTATAAGACTCTGGCAGAGAAACGCTATACTCTTTTTCAAATTTTAAAATATCTTCTTCATTTGCTGTTTCTCCTAAAATATATTTATGGTTATTAGCTCCAAAAACCTTAAAATTTTCATCAGCATCTTTTGCTAAAAGCAACTTTATTTTTATTCTTTCAATTTGATTTAAAGTCTCTTTATTCATTATAACATTTCATTTTAACAACATTTTTTAATCCAACTTATTTTCCCACAGGAATCCCTACAATTACTGCTCCATCAACAAAATTATCTGCTTTTTCATATTTTGGAACTACAATTTCTTTTCCTTCTTTATCAATAAAGCCATATTTAAAAAATTTATTATTTAATTGAGCAAAACTAGCTTTTACAACCAGTAGAATTATTTTCTTCATATTTAAAATATTAATGCTGATAAAAATAGATAAAATCTGACGTAATCGCAGCTATTAAAAGCCTTTATTCTTTCACTTTAAAACAAAAAAAAACCGATTTCAAATTGAAACCGGTTTTGTATATCAATAAAAAATGATTATTTCTCACATTTTACAAAATTCATCTTTTACAGATTAAATAAACACGCTTAAAATAAAGTAAACTAAACCTGCCAATATAGCTGAAATTGGAATAGTTAAGATCCAAGCCCAGATTAAACTTACCGTTACTCCCCAGCGAACTGCAGATACACGTTTTGTTAATCCAACTCCAATAATAGATCCTGTAATAGTGTGCGTTGTACTTACTGGAATTTTTAAGTGCTCCGTAAAGTAAAGCGTTAAAGCTCCTGCAGTTTCTGCCGCAACACCTTCAAACGAACTTACTTTAGTGATTTTAGAACCCATTGTTTTTACAATTTTCCATCCACCACTTAAAGTTCCTGCAGCAATTGCAGAATAACATGCTAACGGAATCCAGCTTGGCATTTTAAAAGCTCCATCTTCAGAAGGAAGGGCAACATCTAACCAAGAATCCATATGAACACCTGGATTTGTATTGACATAAACAACAACTGCCGCAGCAATAATACCCATTACTTTTTGAGAATCGTTTCCTCCGTGACCTAAACTAAAAGCCGCAGAAGATAGAAGCTGCATTTTCTTTAAAGCCGCATCCGCTTGATGAAGATTCAAACTACTAAAAATCAAACAAAACCCACTAACAGTTAACACAATAAAAGCGACTAAAAACCATTTAATATTGTGCGGTTCAAATGCAACACTCCAAAAAACTGAAGAAGCGAAACGAGGTTTATGCCCATCTTTTATAATTTCTTCATAAGGAATCATTTGTACATAAACGAACCAGATAGTTGCAAGCATTAAAGCTACAGTAAAAATTTTAGGGCCAATACTTTTACGAGAAGCGTTTAATAACCAAATCGAAATTATATAAGATGCTAAAGCTCCTAGTAGAGGTGCTAAAACAATAAATGCAATGATAATAAGAACTCCCGAGGGCATTCCGCCATCTTTTCCAGCCTTATACCAACTTACAATATCATACCAATGATGTGTCACTCCTTCTGCGTCTACATAACCTGAAAATCCGTGAACTGCAATTGCATGCGCAATGGCTGCACCAGCAAAACCTCCAATAAGTGTATGAGAAGAACTTGAAGGAATTCCTAACCACCAAGTCAATAAATTCCAGCAAATTGCGGCGATAACACCAGCCAAAATTACAACTAGGTCAATCTGCATTGTATCGGCGGTTTTTGCAACAGTATCTGCAACACCAAAACCGAAAACCCAATACGCCAGAAAGTTAAAAAATGCTGCCCAAAGAACGGCCTGAAAAGGCGTCAGAACCTTTGTAGCAACAACAGTCGCTATAGCATTTGCCGCATCATGAAAACCATTGATGTAATCAAAAATTAAGGCTAATACTATAATTAATATAAGTAGCGTCATAAAATTATAACTTCAGATTGAAAAATTGAATTAAGAATGTTTTACAGAAATAGATTCTAGTATATTCGCAACACTCTTACATTTGTCTGTTGCTGATTCTAAAACAGATAACACTTCTTTGTATTTGATAATGTTTTTAGCATCTGTTTCGTTTTCAAAAATTTCAAAAACTGCTTTGTTATATACGTTATCAGACTTGTTTTCTAATTTATTAATTCTAGAACAAGCGTCTTTAATAATCTTAAAGTTCTTCAAGTTTCTCAACTCTTTTACAGCACTATCAATATTTTGACAAGCTTCAAGATTGATTTCTGTCATTTTTCTGATAGATTTTGTAATCTTATCAACCTGATACAATCTCATACGGCTTGCAGCACCATGAAGATAATCTGCTACGTTATCAATTGAAGTAATTAAGGTGTGAATATCTTCTCTATCAAATGGAGTAATAAAATTTCTACTCAATTCTAAATTGGTCTGACGTGTAATGTCTTCTCCTTTTTGTTCTAATTCGTCAATTTTTTGAAAAAGAATCTCTCTTTCTTTTAATGGTAAATTTACAGCTTCGTGTAAGTTAGAAGCTAATTCAATTAAATTGCTTGAAGCTTCTTCAAAAAGTGGAAAGAATTTCTTGTCTTTCGGCACTAAAAATTGGAAAATACTGTTTATTGACATTTGTTTATTTTTGATAGCGCAAAATTACCTTCAATAACACGTTTCAGTGTTAAGCCATTGTTAACAAATCGTTTTCAATTTGAAAACTCGAAAGAAATAAAACCGTGTTTTCTATGTCATTATGCAAGATTCTGTCTTCTTTTACTAAAGGCACTATTTCTCTGTAACTGCTTAAGAACATTTCAATGAAATCGCTTGATTTTAAAGGCTCTATATATGCAATTGCTTGTGAAGCATTTAACAATTCGATCGCTAAAATACGCTCCAAATTATCTAAAATTCGCAAGGCTTTTGTAGCTCCATTTGCTCCCATGCTCACGTGATCTTCTTGACCGTTACTCGAAACAATACTGTCAATACTTGCTGGAGTTGCCAATTGTTTATTCTGGCTAGCAATACTTGCTGCGGTATATTGTGGAATCATAAATCCTGAATTTAATCCTGGATTGTCCACTAAAAATGCTGGAAGATTTCTTAATCCCGAAATTAACTGATACGTTCTTCTTTCAGAAATGCTTCCTAATTCTGCTAAAGCAATTGCCATAAAATCAAGCGCTAAAGCTAAAGGCTGTCCATGGAAATTTCCTCCCGAAATAATCTGATCTGCTTCAATAAAAATATTCGGATTATCTGTAACCGAATTAATTTCTGTTTTGAATACTTTTCTAACATAATCAATCGCATCCTTTGAAGCTCCGTGAACCTGCGGCATGCAACGGAAAGAATAAGGATCCTGAACGTGTTTCTTTTCTTGAGTAATAATTTCGCTTCCGTCTAAGAATTCAGTAATTCGTTGTGCCGTTACAATTTGTCCTTTGTGCGGACGAATATAATGTATCAATTCGTTAAAAGGTTCGATTCTTCCATCAAAACCTTCTAGAGAAATTGTTCCGATTAAATCGGCTAAGTATGAATATTTGTAAGCTTTAATTAAAATATGCGCTCCATAAGCACTCATAAACTGAGTTCCGTTTAACAAAGCCAAACCTTCTTTTGACTGTAAAACAATTGGTTCCCAATTAAAATGTTTTAAAACTTCTGCCGAAGCTACTTTTTTCCCTTCAAAAAGCACAACTCCCTCACCTATTAAAGGCAAAGACATATGCGCCAGAGGTGCCAAATCTCCAGAAGCTCCAAGTGAACCTTGAGTATATATTATTGGAAGAATATCATTATTAAAGAAATCAACTAATCGCTGTAATGTCACCAACTGAATCCCAGAATGCCCATAACTCAACGATTGGATTTTTAGTAAAAGCATCATCTTCACTATTTCAGCAGGAACTTCCTCGCCTGTTCCGCAAGAATGCGATTTTACTAAATTCTCCTGAAGTTTAGATAAATTTTCATTTGAGATTTTCACACTATATAATGAACCAAAACCTGTGTTGATTCCGTAGATTGGCTCTGTGTGTGATGCCATTTTCTTATCTAAATAATCGCGGCATTTTTGAACATTTACTTTAGCCTCTTCAGATAATTCTAGAATTTTATTCTGCCCTAAAATTTCTTGCAATGTTTCTAAAGTGATCGTTTCCGTACTTATATAATGGATCTCTCTCATGATGATTTCAAATTTTGAACGCCAAAATTCAACAAATCAATATTAAAAAGCAAAAAATTATCACAATAATTAAAGTTTCAATAAAAATTGTTTGCCAGCTTTAAACATCTTTTTAAATCAGAATATCCTGTTTAGACCCGTTTTTAAGCTCTTTTCAGATTAAAATTCAATCTCTTGCATAGATTAAATCCCAAAAAAACGTATTCTAAAATATATCAAAACATCAATTTAACATATCCAATTTTAGCAATTACTCAATATTGAATTATAGAGATTTGAATTATTAAAATATTCGCAAAAAAGCTTTTTAAATTTTTAACTCATATAAAAAGCCGTACTTTTGAAAAATCAAAAATGAAAAGTAACAGCATAAAATATCAATCTACAATTATTACAGCTCAAACAAGAGTTGCAATTGCTGCTACCACTATTTCTACTACAACAACTACTACCCCATAGGGGTATACATTTTTACATATAAACACAGGTTATCTATACTTTTTTCTTGAAAGAAGAGAGTCATTGGATACATAAAAACTATTGCATCAAAAGAAAAAAAAACAGCAGTCACAGTTTTAAGTTACAGTTCACAGTTGACAACCTTTGAACCTTTGTTACTCAAAACCTTTGCACCTAAGAAATAACAAAATGAAAGTATTAAAATTTGGCGGAACTTCTGTAGCCAATGCTCAAAATATAAAACTCGTTCTCGAAATTGTTAACCAAAAAGCAAAACAAGACCAACTAGTTGTTGTAGTTTCTGCTCTTAGCAAAGTAACCGATTTATTGCAATCTGCAGCGGCAAAAGCAGCGGCAAACGACGAAAGCTTTAGAGAAGTTGTTGCGGAAATCGAGAAAAAACACCTTGACACTTTAAAAGAGCTGATTCCTGTAAGTGAACAAAGCAGTCTTTTAAGTCATGTAAAAAGAATTATCAATCATTTAGAAACTTTATTGGACGGCTGTTTTCTTTTAGGCGAATTGTCTCCAAGAACTGCTGATACTATTTTAAGTTTTGGAGAATTACTTTCTTCATTTATCATTGCTCAAGCGTATCAGCAAATTGACAAAGATGCTATTTATAAAGACAGTCGCGAATTGATTAAAACTGATAATAACTTCGGAAAAGCTGCGGTTAACTTCGAAGTTTCGAATCAATTGATAAAAGATTATTTTGCCGATAACAAAGTAAAAATCAATATTGTGCCTGGATTTATCGCGCAGACTATTGACGGAATCACTTCTACTTTAGGGCGTGGCGGATCTGATTATACTGCTGCAATTATCGCGGGAGCAGTTGACGCTGAACAACTAGAAATTTGGACGGACGTAAACGGAATGTTTACTGCGAATCCTAAAATTGTAAAACAAGCGCAGCCAATTGCAAATATCTCGTACCAAGAAGCAATGGAATTGTCGCACTTTGGAGCAAAAGTTTTGTATCCGCCAACAATTCAACCTGTTTTAAGAAAAAACATTCCGATTTTAATCAAAAATACTTTTGAGCCAGAAGCAGAAGGAACTTTAATTTCTGATGTTGTTTTATCAAAAGATACTGTTGTAAAAGGAATTAGCCATATCGATAATATTTCACTTTTAACGCTTGAAGGTCCAGGAATGATTGGAGTTGCGGGTTCTTCTACACGTTTGTTTGAAGTATTGTCTCAAGAAAAAATCAACGTAATTTTTATTACTCAGGCTTCTTCTGAGCATTCAATTTGTATTGGAATTTTAAATTCTGATGCTGATAATGCCGAAGCTGCCATCAATAAAGCTTTTGAAATTGAAATTTCACAAAACAAAATCGATCCTTGTTATGTAGAAAAAGACCTTTGTATTATTGCTTTGGTTGGTGAAAACATGAAAAATCACCAAGGTTTGAGCGGAAGAATGTTCAGTACTTTAGGAAAAAACAACGTAAACATTCGTGCGATTGCACAAGGTGCTTCTGAAAGAAATATTTCGACTGTAATTAACGAAAGAGACGTTAAAAAAGCGTTGAATACTTTACACGAAAACTTTTTCGAAGAAAACACAAAACAGCTGAATTTATTTGTAATGGGAGTTGGAAATGTGGGTGAGAAATTCATCGAACAAATTCACAGCCAAAGAAAATTCTTAAAAGATGTTTTAAAGATTAATGTTCGTGTAATTGCTTTATCAAATTCAAGAAAAATGATTTTTGATGAAGACGGAATTTCTTTAAAAAGTTGGGATGCCGCTTTAAGCGAAGGTGAACCAGCAAGCATTGAAGAATTCATCAAAAAAGCAAAAGAACTGAATTTACGAAACAGTATTTTCGTTGATATTACAGCAAATGCAACGGTTTCTGAAGCTTACGAGAAATTCTTAAAAGAAAGTATTGCCGTTGTAACTTGTAACAAAATTGCCTGTTCTTCTGCTTACGACAACTATAAAAAACTAAAAAACTTATCACGTCAATACAACGCTCCGTTTTTATTCGAAACGAATGTTGGTGCGGGATTGCCAATTATCGATACTGTAAAAAACTTGATTGCTTCGGGCGATAAAGTGCATAAAATTCAAGCGGTTTTATCGGGAAGTTTGAACTTTATTTTCAACAATTTTGATGAGAATAATTCTTTCCACGATGTGGTTAAAGAAGCTGGAGTTCAAGGTTTCACAGAACCAGATCCAAAAATCGACTTAAGCGGAATCGACGTTGCTCGTAAAATCCTGATTCTAATTCGCGAAAGCGGTTACGAAATGGACATCGACGCTATTGCAAACGAATCGTTCTTACCTGCAGAATGTCTGGCAACAACAAACAACGATGATTTCTTTGCTTCGCTAATTAAACATGCAGCTCATTTTGAGAACATTTACAAAGAAGCTTTAGCAAAAGATTCAAGATTGAAATACGTAGCGCAATTCGAAAACGGAAAAGCAAGCGTAGGTCTTCAATTTATTCCGAAAGATCATCCTTTCTATAATTTAGAAGGAAAAGATAATATCGTGCTTTTCTACACCGATCGTTATGTAGATCAGCCTTTATTGATCAAAGGAGCCGGTGCTGGTGCAGCTGTTACAGCTTCAGGAATTTTTGCTGACGTTATTAGAATAGGTAATGTTTAGTGAGTAACAAAGTGACAAAGCAACAAAGGTTCAAAGTTTTTCCTTTAGTTGCTTTATCAGTTTGTTCCTTTAAAATTTAAAAAATAATAAGTAGTAAAGCCTTTGTCACTTTGTCACTTTGTTACTTTGAACCTTAAAAAAAATGGAAATAAAACTATTTTGCCCAGCAACTATCGCCAACCTCTCATGCGGATTTGACGTTTTGGGACTTTGCTTAGACAATGCGGGTGATGAAATGATTGTTCGAAAATCAGATCAAAAAGGAGTTCGAATTACTAAAATCGTTGGTGCTGATTTGCCTCTTGAAACAGAGAAAAACGTTTCGGGTGTGGCGGCTTTGGTGATGTTGGAAACTTTGGACGAATTGGATTTTGGATTTGAAATTGAAATCTATAAACATATCAAAGCGGGAAGCGGAATCGGAAGCAGTGCTGCAAGTTCTGCCGGAGCGGTTTTCGGAATCAATGAATTATTAGGAAGACCTTATTCTCGTAAAGATTTGGTTCAGTTTGCGATGCAGGGCGAAAAATTAGCGAGCGGAAACGCGCATGCCGACAACGTTGCTCCTGCCCTTTTAGGCGGATTTACTTTGGTAAGAAGTTACGCGCCGCTTGATATTATCAGAATTGATAGTCCGGAAGAATTGTACGCAACGGTGGTTCATCCTCAAATTGAATTAAAAACTTCTGACGCTCGTTCCGTTTTAAAACAAAACGTTTCTCTAAAAAGCGCCATCATGCAATGGGGAAATGTAGGCGGACTTGTAGCAGGTCTTTACACCAAAGATTATGAGTTAATCGGAAGATCGCTTCATGACGAAATCGTAGAGCCTTTAAGAAGTGTTTTAATTCCTGGTTTCGACCAAATCAAACAAACGGCTTACGAAAACGGCGCTTTAGGTTCTGGAATTTCAGGTTCTGGTCCGTCGATTTTTGCTTTAAGCCGAGGAAAAGAAACCGCAGAGCAAATCGCAAAAGCCATGAGTGAGGTTTACGAAAAAATGAATTTACCGTATGAAGTTCACGTTTCGAAGATTAACCCCGATGGTGTCCGCATCCTTTAGGATGAGTCGCTGTAAGCAATAGGCTTTAGGCATTAAGCTTAAAATCTTTGCGGAAAAATAGTAAACAAAAAAATGAAAAAGCATTAAGCTAAACACATTTTAGGAAAAGCCTAAAGCATACAGCTTAAAGCCTAAAGCAATAAAATAATGAAATACTACAGTTTAAACCATAATGCCCCAAAAGTTTCTTTTCAGGAAGCTGTAATACAAGGATTGGCGAGTGACAAAGGATTATATTTCCCGGAAAACATTACGCCTCTTGATCCTTCATTTTTTGATAAAATCGAAAGTTTAAGCCACGAAGAAATTGCTTATGAAGCGATTAAACAATTCGTTGGTGACGAAATACAAGCAGAAAAATTAAAAGAAATTATTGCCGATACTTTAGTCTTTGATTTCCCTGTTGTAAAAGTAGAAAACGGAATCTATTCGCTAGAGTTATTCCACGGACCGACAATGGCGTTTAAAGACGTTGGAGCGCGATTTATGTCACGTTGTTTGGGTTATTTCAATAAAGACAAAAAAGACGCTAAAAACACAGTTTTAGTTGCGACTTCTGGAGATACAGGAGGCGCAGTTGCAAGCGGATTTTTAGGTGTTGATGGTGTTGATGTTGTCATTTTATATCCGTCTGGAAAAGTGAGCGATATTCAGGAAAAACAATTGACTACTTTAGGACAAAATATTAAAGCGCTTGAAGTTGATGGTGTTTTTGACGATTGTCAGGATATGGTGAAAAAAGCGTTTTTAGATGAAACTTTAGCGCACAAAAACCTGACTTCGGCGAATTCTATCAATATTGCGCGCTGGTTGCCACAGATGTTTTATTTCTTCTTTGCTTACAAAGCATTCAAGAGCCAAAACAAACCATTGGTTTTCTCTTGCCCAAGCGGAAACTTCGGAAATATCTGTGCTGGAATTATGGCAAAAAAATTAGGTTTGCCAATTGAGCATTTTGTTGCTTCGACAAACGTAAACGACACCGTACCAAGATTCTTAGAAAACGGAAAATACGACCCGAAACCTTCTAAAGCGACGATTTCTAACGCAATGGACGTTGGAAACCCAAGTAACTTTATTAGAATTCAGGAATTATACAATAATGATTTAAAGGCTTTTGAAAAAGATTTTTCTTCGTACAGCTACACCGACGAAGAAACGCTAAAAGCCATGAAACAAATTTACAACACCGACGGTTACATCGCAGAACCTCACGGCGCTGTTGGTTATTTAGGTTTGAAAAAAGAACTTGAAAAATACCCGAACGCGATTGGTATTTTCTTAGAAACCGCTCACCCAATTAAATTCTTAGATGTGGTTGAACCGGCGCTGGGAATTACGCTTCCTATTCCAACACAAATTGAAAGTGTTATTAATGAGGAGAAAGTTAGTGTGAAGATTGGAACTTATGAGGAGTTGAAGAGTTTCTTGGGGTAAAAAAAATATAATAAATGATTAAAGCGAGTAATTTTTTTTACTCGCTTTTTTATTTGCATAAGCCTAATAAGTATATCGACTACGGAAATCCGTATAAATTAGCAATGAAAAATACTTATATTTGAAAATAAGAAAACGAAACGCACTTTCGATTAACTGCACGATTTTAGGTACGCATGCGAAAGTTTGCTTCGCAGATAAATGAGTTAGCAGAAATTCAAAACCCAATTTGATAAAAAATGAAGCCAGTATTATTAATATCAATAAAGTATCTTTCAAAAATTAAAGAAGACTTAAAACTTTTTGATAGTTCATTTGTCGGACAAGGAACTTGTATACGAACGAACACTAGCCCATCAAAATGGGCCTATGTTGCTATTAGAATAAGTCCTTCTGAATCTCGATATCATATGGTAACATTTTTGGAAAATACAATCGAATTTCCAGAGTCTTATAAAACTGAAATTACTGAAGTCGTAGATGCATTCGCACTTATATACACATTTTGGACTGGAGAAATTGCGAACTTTAAATTTGAAATTACTGATGCTGTATTTAAACCCGCGGAAACAACTTACAATGATTTTTATATGGCTACGGTTAACGCTATTATAAATGCGTTCAATTCGTCATTACATATTCCCGAATTGGAGAAAGTAAATAATTTTAAAAGCAGTTTAAAAAAATAAACTTCCCCACGCTAGTGCGAGCATCCTGATCGAGAACACAAAGAATTCAAAAACCAATTGGAACGTGCACGAGCGGGACGCTCGCGCTAGCAAGGGGAAAATAAAAAAGTTTTACTTGAAATAATAGCATTCCATTATGACAGATAGCAAACGTCACCCTCGTGAAAACGTTTACTTGGTGCAGCAATTTTTCAAAGTTGTAAAAGAGAAATAGACAGAAGAAATATGAGTTTTTTTTAATTCAAATAACCTTAAATAAAAAATTATGGAATTTAATATCTATCTCAATACAAATCTAAAAATCTCCCCAGCCCTAACAGCACAAACAATAATTCTTAAAACAGATGAAATAAAAGACATTTTAAAGAAGCATTACGGAACAGATGAAGTAAAAATATCTCGTCAAGATGAACAGATGTTATTTGAACTAATTAAATCAGAAACTAATAAAGATACTTTAGATCAATATTTCAACCAAGGCCTAATTATAAATTGTGATATTTTAACGCATTTACTTAATTTTTTAAACGATTTAGCTTTAGCTTTAAGTTTGTACTTGAATAGTAAAAAATATATTTCAGAAATAAGTATTGAAGATCAAATGCATAGAAAACCTATTGACAATATACCTTTTGACCAATTTCAGAAATTGCCAATGATTTATGCTCATTCTTTTCTTGATTCTATTGTTAAAATAGCAAATACTATGTTTGTTATGACTAGAGAAAATAAAACACCTTTAATCCCTGAATCTTTTAGAACAAAGTTAAATCTACTTAAAGAGGAATTTGATGTTGAGTTTCCAAATGTTAGAGATATTAGACATTCATGGCAACACATAGAAGACAGAATGAGAGGAAAAGGGCAAAATGAAAGGGATTTACAAACTAATTTACTAATACTATCTTCTCTATTTAATGATGATTTAACTTACACAATAGCCGATGGAACAACCCAATCTATTACAATTGGCAAACATACATTTAGGCGAGCAGAATATTATGTCCAAAATGTATTTGATTGTTTCGAATGGATAAATGGTGAAAGTGAATTTCCATATTAGTGTTTAAACAAAAAAAGAGACCTCACCAAAGGTCTCTTTTTTAATTTAATATATCTTCAAAAAACAATTATTTCCCATTCAATAACTTCTCCAAATACTCCACTTTATCTTTTTCAGCTTGCACCAAACGTTCGTAAAGTTCAACTACTTTATCTAAAGGATTAAAAGTACAACCGTAATTAAGACCGGCATTCACAATACCATTATCGTGATAAGTATTACCAATAATATTTAAAACCGCTTCTTCCGAAAAGTTTTTAATTCCTTCAACAGAAACCTCAAGAGCTTTTGCAATCTCAATTAGTTTTTGTTCGTCAACCGTTTCGCTGTTTTCAATAATAGAGATAGACTGTTGATTTGTACCCAAAGCCTGTGCTAGTGCTTCCTGTTTCATATCTTTAAGCTCTCTAATACGGCTTATGTTTCTGCCGATATGTTTTGGTTTTATTGCTGTACTCATAATTCAAAGATATTTAAAATTCTTAAACGAAAAGAGATTGCTGTAAAAAACAAAGCTACTTTTGTAAGATACGCTTTTCAATTCTATATTTGAACGCAGATTACTTCTTTGTGCCCAACAAATACAAAATCTTTGTTGGTCCGGACTTTACTTTCTTTATTTCCCAATTAAAGTTTTCTTTATTTTTTAAGTTAGAAACCAAAGCATTCATTTCTTCAACAGAATACGTTCTTAAAGACGAAACTACGCCGTCCCAGAGAATCAAAATCGGCACAATCGGAATAAAATAAGTGAAAATAATTCTGCCAATGTGAAACGGTCTTATAAAAGGCGTTGTCGCTAAAACACTAATTGGCGAAAAGATCATGGCCATAATACTCTGAAAACTTCTCTCCTGTCCTTCAAAAATGGCAATCGAACTGTTAGTATCAATAGCATTTTGCAGAATCTGCTGCGCATCTTTCGGTTTAAAATGATGAAAAGATAGAAATTGCGTTCGAAGTCCTTTTAAGTTTTCGGGAACGTTTTTGGCGTTGATTGGTGTTTTTACAAAATCGAAATTATCGGCTTGTTTTTGTGTATGTTCGAATGCAGGAATATTAGGAAAATAATCCGTGAGCAGAATTTTCAAATCGGGATTGTTTTTTCGCAATTCGGTATTGAGCCAGATTAATCCGCCTCCGCCACCCGATGCAAGATCAATAATTTGATTGGTTTGGCTTTCTTTTAATCCTTTTTCGATTACGGGAACTATGCCTTTGTACATCGCAGTTTTGTTCGAAAGAAACTGCAAAAAATCAGTGATATAATTTCTAATAAATTCTGGAAGCCAATGCTGATCTTCAAATTCGAACAAATGAATTCTGCTCATGCTTTATTGTTTTTGGTTTTTATACAAATTTGAACAATTTTATTTAAATATTTACTTACCGAAATTTAAAATCTCTTCTTTTTTTACTTCTCTCTTTACAGAACAAATGTATATTCCCATTAAAAACAAACTCCTAAGAAGAATTAAAAATTGTTTTAGAAAAGGTTTTGCAAAAAATCTAATTTTACGGGTTTACGTAAAAAAAAGTTGAAAATGTAACTTATTTTTACATTTTTATAATCTCATCATTAAATAACTAATAACTCAAAATAGATTAAAACAAGAATGAAAAAAATTACCGCCCTACTTCTATTTATTACATCAACACTGTTTATTAGCTGCTCTTCCGATGAAGATTCAAGTCCACAGGATCCTGCACCGACAAAACCTGAAGTTGTCGATCCACAAGATCCTTCACCAACTACACCAGAAATTGACGATCCAAGATTGCCAAATCAAAAACTCTTTAGACCAGCTGTGAAGCTTTTTCCTAATAAAGATAACTTAAAAAGTATTCTAAAGATCGATGCGGCTACAATAACTAAAGATGCTACTGGGAATGAATTGAAAAGTGACATTACAGAAATAAAGTTTTCATACAACTCTAAAGGAAGATTAAGCTCTATAGATAGTAAAAGCAGTAGCACTAATAATTTTATTATTACAAGTAATTTCAATTACAACGACTCTGACGGTTTAATTGCTAAGACTCATCCCACTGATGTTTATCAATTAGATAGTAAAGGGTACATCACTAAAATAACGGATAAATATGGAAAAATATTAAATCTGTCTTATGACGAAATTGGTCGTTTAATAAAGCAAGAGGGAAGTTTTCCATATAATCAATCAGTGAGAACCTCTGATTCGCCTGACGCTAGTGTTGAAGATCGTGTAGGAAAAAAAGAAACTAAAACTACATACAATTATGTTGGTGATAAAATTTTTGTGGAGACAATAGATAACGAAAAAGACTATGTCAAAATTACCTATATCGACAATAAACTTGTTAAGACTATTGAAGATAGGATTACAGTAACTAATTTCGAAATTACTGTAGATTATAGTAAGGCGGGAATCTATTCCAGTGAACCTATTTTTAGAGAAAATTTCGGAGATTGGCTTCATGTGACAGAATGGAAAATTAAAACTGCTGTTGATGGCGTAGCCAAATATGATTATAAATATGATTATGATTACAACTATGACAGTAACGGATATTTGACAGTAATGACTCAAACATTCACAAACACATATGGTGGCAAACAAATGATCAGAAGATTAGATTTTACCTACGAATAATGATTTTCACATAAAGACGAATGGTTGCAATTTGACAGAACATTCGAAATAAACATAAGAAATGGCTTTAACCAAAAACTAAAAAATTTGGCTAAAGCCATTTTCTACTATAACTTTGTTCCCTACAGCTAAAGCTGTCGGCAATTCATTTTTTTTTATTAAATAACATGATAACAAAAGCATTACTCGAAGATATTCCAGCATTAACCATTTTAATCAACTCGGCTTACAGAGGCGAAACGTCTAAAAAAGGCTGGACAACCGAAGCGCATTTACTAGAAGGAAAAAGAACTGATGAACAAGAAATGACCGAAATTTTTCTTGATCCAAAAAACACAATTCTGAAATTTACAGAAAATGATAAAATTATTGGTTCGGTTTTATTGGTAGAGAAAGGGCATCAATTGTATTTAGGAATGCTGACCGTTTCGCCAGAACTTCAAAACAGCGGAATCGGGAAAAAGCTTTTGGCTGAAGCCGAAAATCATGCTAAATTTTTAGGTTTATCAAGTATTATTATGACGGTTATTTCGGTTCGTGAAGAACTTATAGCTTGGTACAAACGTCACGGTTATGCAGATACAGGCAAACGTGAAGCTTTTCCAGAAAGCGGCGTTCATGTTACGGTTTCTGAAATTCCTTTGGAGTTTATTTATTTGGAGAAAAATATTTAAGTTTTTTTTGCTTCTAAGGCACGAAGACACTATTTTTTAATCCCGCAATCTCGATAGTTATCGGAATTGCGGGATTTTATTAACCTTTGCTCCTTTGTTTCTCTGTCCCTTTGAAATTAAGAAACTGTTCTCTTTATTTTCGATAGAAACTCATGAGAAACGCCCAAATACGATGAGAGATTCTTGTTGTTTATCGAACTTACTTTTTGCGGATATCGTTCTTTAAAATCTAGATATCGCTGTTTGGAAGTTTTTTGGAGAACATCGAGGAGTCTCCGCTGGATGGCAACATTTGCACGCTCAATCATTAGAACATGAAACTTAATGAGTTTCGGAATTACAGCAAATAAATACGCTTTCTGCATTTTAGTGATAACCACAATTTCGCTGTCTTCAATGGCTTTAATGTTGTAGGTGGTTGGTTTTTGATGGTAAAAACTTTCCAGATCACACATCCATTCATTTTCGAATGAGAAAAATATAACGGTTTCCGTACCGTTTTCATTTAAAATATAGGTCTTAAATGATCCTTTCAAAATGAATCCCTCATAACTGTGATTCGAATTTTGAATTTGCAGAAACTGATTCTTTTTCAGCTTAATAAGTTCTGCTTTTGATAAAATGGTTTCCCATTCTTCATCTGTGAGCGGAATTTTTCGCTCAATGTTTTTTCTTAGTAGGTTGTACATTCCTTGTGGTTTTTTGTTTGGGCATAAGTTTGGTTATCAATACATTATTTGTTAGGGGCTTAAACAATGTAATCGATTACGTAAAAGTACTCTATTTGTGGTTTTTTGTAAATTTAGAACTGTTAAAAAAACACATTTCGTATATTTTTTTTCAAAAGTTTGAACTTGTTCAACTTTTTTCCTACAAATAATATTGAGTTTTGCGCTGTTAAACATTTATAAAAACCCAAATTTATTATGAACTTAAAAACAAAACTTTCAATGTTCGCGGCAACATTGATTTTAGGATTTACAGCATGTAATTCTGAAGAAATCGCTTCGAACACAGAAGCAAGCACTCAACCAGCAAACGAAGTTGCTATTGATGCTTCAATTACTAACCCGACAGCTAAAATCGGAAACTGTGCTGAGGTTCCAGGATGGGCTTCACAAAACGGCGGTACAACTGGTGGTGGTTCTGCTGCTGAAACTACAGTTACAACTTACGCTCAGTTGAAATCGGCTATCGAAAGCTCTTCAGTAAAAGTGATTAAAGTTTCTGGAACAATCACTGTTACTACAAGATTGTCTTTTCAAGATCAAACTGGAAAAACAATTTATGGTGCTAACGGAGCAAAATTGGTTTCTACTAACCAAACAAAAGATGCTTCTGGAATCATCAATATTAAAAGATGTAAAAACATCATCATCAGAAACTTGATTTTTGAAGGTCCAGGTGCTTACGACACAGACGGATGGGATAATGCTATTCTAGACGAATGTACAAACGTATGGGTGGATCACTGCGAATTTAGAGATGGTGTTGACGGAAACTTCGACATCAAAAATAAATCAGATTATATTTCTGTTACCTATTCTAAATTCCACTATTTAAAACCACCAAAAGCTGGAGGTTCAGGAGGATCAGACGATCACAGATATTCTAACTTAATTGGTTCAAGCGACGGTGCAACTGCTGACCGTGGTAAATTGAGAATCACTTTTGCAAGATGCTGGTGGGCTCCAGGTTGTAAAGAAAGAATGCCTAGAGTTCGTTTTGGAAAAGTGCATATTGTTAATAGTTTATTTAACAGTACAGTAAGTAACAAATGTGTTGCAGCAGGTTTTGAAGCAAATATTTTTGTTGAAAGCAACGTTTTTGAAGGTGTAAAAACACCAATTGATTTAATGAGTGGTTATACTGCTGTTACAGCAACAGATAACGTTTTTACAAACACATCAGGAAATCAAGCAGGAAGCGGAACGGCTTTTACACCTCCTTATTCTATTGTAAAATTGGCTAAAACTGCAGTTAAAGCTGATATTTCTGCAAATGCAGGACCTACTTTAGGAGGTAATGTTTGTGGTTCATTTTAATTGAACTGCAAGAAAAAGAATGAGTTAGTTTAGTTTTAAAACCACGGATTGCAGAAATGTAATTCGTGGTTTTTTAGTTTTTGTTTTGTTTAAAGTTTCAAGTTGTAGTTTCTTTGGCCAGTTACTTGAGCTTATAAACCTCTGAACCTTTGCTCCTATATCCCTTTGAAACTTATTAAAGAACTAATTCTTCAAATAAACGCTGAATGGTTTTCTCTAAATCTTCACACAAACCCGGATGAGGTCTGGAAGTTTGAATCGCAGAACTTCTAATAGCTGTTAACCATCTAAATCGTTCTGGAATCTCAAATTCTGCAATTGGACCGCCATCTTTTGCTCCGTTGGCAATTTTTACCAGTGAAGTTAAATTACATTCTAGCTGTTCGATATCGAAATCGGCAGAAAGGGCTTGTATTTTTTCTTTATTCAAATGAAAAAGAACCTTTATAAATTTAGCTTTTTTACAAAACAAAATGATTCCGATATTCAGGAATTCTTCGCGCTCTACCCTTGGCACAACACGAATCACAGCATATTCGTATAAGTGATTATCTTGCATTTTGAGCCTGGTTTACAAAAATTTCTGAATTCTCTAATCTTGTCTTTAAAAACTGCAAATACACGTTTCGCAATCCTTCTGGAGTTTCATCTGCATCTTCCCATTGTAACCAATCTAACGGAATTGTATTTACAATTTGTTCTAATACTTCTAGCGTTAAAATCGTTTTAAATTCGGCATCAACTTCTGCTAAAAGTGAAGCCTGAGGCAATAAAACATGATCCTTTATTAATGCAAACGGACTTTTGGCATGCTGTTCCCAGTTGTTCCAAGAATGGTGAAAGTATAAACAAGCTCCGTGGTCAATCAGCCATAATTCTTTATGCCAGATTAGCATGTTGGTATTTCTAAAAGTTCGGTCAACATTAGTAATATACGCATCTAACCAAACAATCTGTGAAGCCAGTTTCGCATCTACAGTTGTTACAGCAGGATCAAAAGTGATTGCACCTGATAAAAAGTGAAGCGCCAAGTTTAATCCCTGACTTCCTTGCAATAAATCCTGAATTTCTTCGTCACCTTCCGTTCTTCCGAAAGCTTCGTCAAGATTGGCGAAAACTAGTTCTGGCAATTGTAGTTTTAAAGCTTTTGCGATTTGTCCACCTACAAGTTCGGCGATTAGGGCTTTTACGCCGTGTCCGGCACCTCTAAATTTTAAAACGTATTTAAAATCATCATCGGCTTCTGCTAGGGCTGGCAAAGAACCGCCTTCGCGTAGTGGGGTTATATAACGGGTAACGTTTACCGTTCTGAGATCGAAGTTGTTTTTCATTTTTTAAAGATTCAAAGATGCTAAGGAACTGAGTTGCTAAGTTTCTAATCTTTGAGAATACAAACTTACGTTTTTTTGATTTTAGATTTTAGTCCCAAAACTTCAGAATAGATTTAGATTTTTTTTCTAATTGCAAAATTATTTCACGCAGATTAAAAATGATTTAAGATGATTTTTTATTCTTAATTTTTTTCCACGCAGATTTTGCAGATTCAGCAGATTTATTCTTGTTTTATGTCTTCCTGAGCGAAGTCGAAGGATCGCAAAGTTTTTCTGCAAAAGTTAATTTCTTTGTCGAGCTACTTATAATCCTTCGACTTCGCTCAGAGGACAAACGGTTAGTTGAAAAATTTTCTAATTTTCTAATTGCCTAATTGACACATTTTCTAATTATCTAATTCAAGAAAAGCTTTTCCAAGATATTTAATAATAGTTGAAGCTGTAAAAGATTCGTAGCCTGTTTTTGGGAGAGCCAAATCTGCTGTTAATCCGTGGAGGTAGACGCCTAGTTTGGAGGCATATTTTGGTTCGTAGCCTTGCGCTAAAAAACTTGTCAGGATTCCAGTTAGGACGTCGCCGCTTCCTGCTGTTGCAAGTGCAGCATTTCCGCTTGTATTTTCGTAAACTGAAGTTCTGTTTATAATGAATGTCGGTGCGCCTTTCATGACGATAATAACTTTGTATTTTTCTGAAAAAGCAATTGTTTTCTGGAATTTCTCAGCTTCTGAATTCCATTTTCCGATTAGGCGTTCTAGTTCTTTTGGATGAGGTGTTAAAATTGTGTCTTCTGGAACTAATTCTAACCAAGATAAGTTTTCTGAAATTATATTTAAAGCATCGGCATCGATCACTAAAGGCGCTTTATTTATTCTTAGAAATTCAAATAAGGCTTTTTGTGTTCCGAGCTCCTTTCCTATTCCTGGTCCTATTCCGACGGCTTGCGGAATTATGGGCAGATGTATATTGGTAATGAAATTGGTATTTTCGTCGGTTACCGTCATTACTTCTGGAATGGAGATTTGAAGTATTTGATAACCGCATTTGGGAATAAAAGTCGTTACGAGTCCGCAACCTGATTTTAGACAGGATTTTGAAGCTAGAACTCCTGCACCAATTTTTCCGTAGCTTCCAGCAATAATCACCGCATGACCTTGTGTTCCTTTATGGGTTTTAGGATTTATAGGTTTGTATAATTTCTGAATTTCTTCTTTATTGATTAAATACGTTGATTTCATCTGAACGATTTTATACAATAAAATTACATAAAAAATTGAAAACCTGAATTTTCTTTTGAAACTGTCTCTCTAGCCCTGATAGTAGCGGCATCCTTTTTGTCCGCCGCGGCGGACAAAAGATATAGCGGATAGCAGGAAATAGCTCCTAATTATTGCGAAATTTATAATTTAAGACATTCAAATTCGATATTTTTTGAATAGATTTGCAAAACAATTTTATAAAACAACACAATGAAAAATACTGCGCTTACGCACATACATGAAGGTTTAGGAGCGAAAATGCTTCCTTTTGCGGGTTATAATATGCCTATTACTTATGAAGGGGTTAATGCTGAACACGAAACAGTTCGTAACAGCGTAGGAGTTTTTGATGTTTCGCACATGGGCGAATTTTTGTTTACGGGTCCAAATGCTTTGGCTTTGATTCAGAAAGTGACTTCAAATGATGCGTCGACTTTGACAATTGGAAGAGCACAATATTCTTGTCTTCCTAATAATGAAGGCGGAATTGTGGACGATTTGATTATTTATAAAATGAAAGAAGAAGAGTATTTACTAGTTGTAAATGCTTCGAATATTGAAAAAGACTGGAACTGGATTTCTTCTCACAATGATTTGGGAGTTGATATGAAGAATCTTTCTGACGAATATTCTTTATTAGCGATTCAAGGGCCAAAAGCGGTTGAAGCTATGCAGTCTTTGACTTCTGTTGATTTGTCTGCAATTACATACTACCATTTTGAAGTTGCGGATTTTGCTGGATTCAGTGATGTTATTATTTCTGCTACTGGTTATACAGGTTCTGGCGGATTTGAAATTTACTGCAAAAATGCAGATGCTGAAGCAATTTGGAATAAAGTTTTTGAAGCTGGAGCTTCTTACGGAATTAAACCTATTGGTCTTGCGGCGCGTGACACTTTACGTTTGGAGATGGGATTCTGCCTTTACGGAAATGATATTAACGATACTACTTCTCCGCTTGAAGCTGGTTTAGGATGGATTACAAAATTTACAAAGGATTTTACTAATTCTGAAGCGTTTAAAAAACAAAAAGAAGCTGGTGTTACAAAAAAATTAGTTGCTTTTGAAATGCAAGAGCGTGCAGTGCCAAGACACGATTACGAAATTGTTGATGGTTCTGGAGCGGTAATCGGAATTGTAACTTCTGGAACAATGTCGCCTTCTATGAATAAAGGAATTGGTTTAGGATATGTTACAACTGCCAACAGCGCGGTTGATAGCGATGTTTTTATTAGAATCAGAAAAAATGATGTTCCTGCGAAAGTGGTAAAACTGCCATTCTACAAGAAATAATTTTTATAGAAATAAATTAGAAAATGCGTTACGTTGGTAACGCATTTTTTGTTTTTAGAGAAATCTACTTTTGGCGATTTTTTTTGAGGTTTGTTCGTTTAACGGTTAAATACTTTTTGTCGTCGATTTTTTGAAAAAAATACTACAATTTGTAAAAAAATTAGTGTAACTTTAATCATGAACCATGAATTTCCATTTATGAAAAAGATTTCACTACTCCTTTTTTTGCTGACATCAACTATATCTTTTGGTCAGAACAGCGCAAAAACTTGTGAAATATTAAACAAAATAAATGCGCTTATTCAAGAAGAACACTTGAGGCCAAAACCTGTTGATGACAGCCTTTCAGTGTTTGTTTTTGACAATCTCATAAATGAACTAGATCCTTCTCGCAATATCTTTTTTAAAAGCGAATATGAAGAAATGGCTCAGAAATATCGTTATAATTTGGATAATTTGATCCTAAAAAAAGACTGCAGTTTCCTTACCGACATTAATTCCAAATACGTAAATGGACTTATACGCACTAAAAAAGTTTTAGAAAAAATTCAGACCATTCCGATTGATTACAATAAGAAAGACACCATTCGTTTTTATAAAAAATCTTTTGCCTTCTATTTAAAAAAAGAAGATATGGAAAAGGTTTGGATGAAAAAACTGCGTTACCAAATCTTAGATGATATTGCTGAAACGAGCGAAAATTTAGATTCTTTAAAAACCAATTTTAAGTCTCTTGAACAGGCTTCAAAAAATCGAATCCTTACAAATGAAATCTGTCGTTTTAGTACGCTTATAGATTCTAATACGAAACAGGAGGAAAAACTATATAATTTCTTCTGCACGTATTTTGATCCGCATACGGCTTATTTTAGCGATGATTCTAAAACAAGTTTTGTTGCTTCGTTATCTAAAGAACACTTGTCGCTTGGTATGACGGTTAATTTGAATGATAAAAATGAAATTATTATTGATGAGGTAGATCCAAACGGACCTGCTTATCAAACTGGACAAATAAAAAAAGGCGATCAGATTATTTCAATTTCTAATCAGAAAGAAACGCTTCAGGTTTCTTGCGCTTCGTTAGAATCAATATCATCTATGATTTTATCTGAAAATAATAAGCATATTACGCTTACTTTAAAACGCAATTCAGGCAAAAGTTTTGATGTTTATATCGAAAAGCAAATGATGAAAGATGAAGAAAATTCCGTTTTCAGTTTCATTATTGGCAAAGACAGCAAAATTGGCTACGTAAAAATTCCGAGTTTTTATGCAGACCTTGACGGCACCAGCAGAAAAGGTTGTGCAGATGATGTTGGCCGCGAAGTTATTAAACTGCAAAGAGACAGTATAAAAGGACTTGTAATTGATCTTATTGACAATGGCGGCGGTTCTATGGAAGAGGCTATAAAATTGGCAGGAATGTTTGTTGATTATGGTCCGCTTTCGATTGTTGTTGATAACAAAAAAGAGAAATCTGTAATTAATGATCCTTTTAAAGGTGTTATCTACAGAGGACCGATTGTGGTATTGGTAAACAGTAATACAGCTTCTGCAAGTGAGTTTTTTGCTTCTATCATGCAAGATTACAACCGGGCACTTTTGTTGGGAAGCAATACACTTGGAAAAGCCACTATGCAGACAATTCTTCCGCTGGAAGACGAAAAAAGCACTGATTTCTTAAAAATTACAATCAATAAATTTTACAGAATAACGGGCAAAAGCCATCAATATATTGGAGTAAAACCAGATGTTGTGCTTCCTGAATTTTACGAAGACATTTATCAAAAAGAAAGTGATTTTCCGACGGCGATGAAAAATGACAGCATAGAGCCTTTCTTAAAATATAAAACTTATGTCAAGCGAAATTTAATTGATAAAATTGCCAAAAACAGTTCGGCTAGATTATCGGACAATTACTTTTTTGACAATATTAAAAAAATCAATCTTAAAATTGATCAACTTGTAAATACTCCGAAAGCGGAGATTCCACTAACATTAGATTCTGTTTTCAATCAGAAAAAAACACTAAGTGCGCTTTGGAAAGAGATCAATACTTTTAATGACGAAAATAATCCGCTTGACGTTTATAACTCTAGTGTTAATCAGTTTCTTCTAGGCGCTTATCCGAATGACAAAACGATTAATCAATATCAAATGGATAATCTTAAAACAAATCCGTACCTCAACGAAGCCGTAAATATCATTAACGAATTTAATGGAGGGAGTAAGTGATTTTAGATTTTAGATTTTTCAAAAATCACTTTGTTCTTTTTGTAGTTTGGTTTATTTAAAATGTAGCTTGCGAACTTTGTTTTAAAACATAGCCCAAGGTTTCAACCTTGGGGACGTATCGTATTTCAATCTTTGTGTACCCAAGGTTGAAACCTTGGGCTATGTTCTGAATAAATTGAGAAAGGATTATGTAAAAAGATTTTGAAGTTTCAAAAATCGCTTGGTTCTTTTTGGAGTTTAGTTTATTTAAAATCTAGCTTTACAAACTTTGTTTTAAAACATAGCCCAAGGTTTCAACCTTGGGGACGTATCGTATTTCAATCTTTGTGTACCCAAGGTTGAAACCTTGGGCTATGTTCTGAATAAATTCTGAAATGATTGCATTTAAAGCTTTTTTTATCTGTGTTAATCAATATAATCTGTGGCTAAATAAAATCTTTGCGAACTTCGCAGTAAAAGTCAAGGCAAACCAACTTGAAACCTGAAACTTGAAACTTAAAAAAACTCAAAAAACATTCTATAAAAAACAATTGTTTTGTTTTTGTAAAAATTAGGAAAACCGTATTTTTGCATCACAAAACTAAAAATTAGAAATGGGAAGAGCGTTCGAATTTAGAAAAGGAAGAAAAATGAAACGTTGGTCTGCGATGGCCAAAACATTTACCAGAATTGGTAAAGATATCGTAATGGCTGTTAAAGAAGGTGGGCCAAACCCAGATGCCAATTCTAGATTAAGAGCCGTTATACAAAATGCGAAAGCTGCAAACATGCCTAAGGATAATGTGGAGCGCGCAATCAAAAATGCAAGTAACAAAGATACTGCTAACTATAAAGAAATTTTGTTTGAAGGATACGCTCCTCACGGAATTGCAATCTTAATTGAAACTGCTTCTGATAACAACAACAGAACTGTAGCTAACATTCGCAGTTATTTTAACAAATGCAATGGAACAATGGGAACTCAAGGTTCTGTTGAGTTTATGTTTGACCACACTTGTAACTTCAGAATTGCCAATAACGGTCTTGATGCTGAGGAATTAGAATTAGAATTAATTGATTTTGGTGCTGAAGAGGTTTTTGAAGATGAAGACGGAATCTTAATCTACGCTCCTTTTGGAAGCTTTGGTGCTTTACAAAAAGAATTAGAGAATAGAGGTCTTGAAATTTTATCTTCTGGTTTTGAGCGTATTCCTCAAATCACAAAAGAATTAACTGAAGCTCAAATTGCTGACGTTGAAAAATTAATCGAAAAAATCGAAGAAGATGATGACGTAATGAACGTTTATCATACAATGAAAGAAGAATAGTCTTTCGATAAAATATATTTTTAAAAGCTCTGGATTTTTCTGGAGCTTTTTTTTATCATAACACAAATTCATAAAAATGATGGATTCTTACTTTAACAGATTTCAGAGTGGAATATTTGTAATCCTTAAATCACATAACAACCTATCTATTTATTTTGGAGAAAATTCTTGGTGGCTTTTAGACGATTGGGAAAATGAAATCCGCTACAATAAGTACTTGCAAGAAATAGAACCTTTGAAAATTGAATTTGAAAGTTTACATAATGCATTTAAAACTAAAAACTCCAATTTAGACAAAAGCACTTATAATAATTATCTTCCGAATTTGTATATTGATTTTGACAAAAAAGAACTTTATAGCAACTTTTTTGATCAAGCTCTAGAAAACAGAATTATTGAAGGTTGGAAAGGTATTTTTATAGAAAACCAAACTCAGTTTTTAGAATTAATTCCTGAAAACTGTAGGTATTGGAAAATATAAAAATTAAAGTTTTTAAAATCCATTCTGAATCAAAGCAAAAAAAGCAAAATTCACAAATCTTGTTCAGTTGGGATTTCCAAACTTTTGCTGTTTCAATTTGTTTTTAGTTTTAGTTTCGAATAAAAAATTATATTTGTTTCTATAGCTAATGACAATCAAATCTTCCAAATGAAACGAATAGAAAACTTCTACTGCATCCAATCTGTAAATTTTGAGGCAGATGTAGAGGGAATATGTTCAATTAAAACTGAATTGGTAAGACCTTCAATAAAAATATTAGATATAGAATATTCTGAGAAAAAAACTTATACAAGAGACTTAGTCGGTTATTCGACTCCTCCTTCTGATGAATATTTCACTTTGGACGAATTAATGTTTTTATCTCGAACATACGGATTCGAAATTGAAGAGCAATCGAATTCTAAAGGCTATTATCGGAGCATTTTAAAAATCCACAAACTCTATGACGGTCATGGTTATATAACTTTAATGGAGCTAGATGGAAAAGAATATTTAAGAATTGAATTTCTTCGCTGGCAATTTGATTGCCAACCAAGAGGAGCGGGAGAAGATATGTTGGGAGAAGATGTTAATTATATTCTCGGCATTTGGGAATCTCCATTGTTGACTGATGAAATAGTAGCAAAACTAAAAACATCTAGAGGAACATATTATAAGGAAATAACCCTTTAATAAAATAATCGTAATAGACTCTAACACTTCTATTCTTTATTGCCAATTATGACCAAAATTTCAATTATAAAAAAAATACAATTAGGAACACATTCATTTCCTATTGAAAATCCTAATTCTGAATTAAGCTTTAATTTTTATTGCGGAAATGGAGAGATCAAACATCAGGTTTTTATTTCATTAGAAAACTCCCATTTATTAAGTTCGCTAATTCAAAATGGCGAGCTGTCAAATCTTGATTTGGCTCAAAATAATGTGGATAAATTTCAAAATTTGGAAGATCAAGGCAGAGTTTTTTCATACAGATATCAATTCTATAATTCTAAAGAATGCAATAACGATTATCTTATAATTTTTGATATTAATGAATATCGTGATTATTATAGCATTTTTGTATATGGCGTTTTACAGATTGAAAAGCAATATTGAATTTTATGGACAAAAAAGAATTATTTAAAACTACACTTATCAATGCTGGATGGTATGAAGGGAGAAGTATAAAGAGTGAAATTGAAAATACTCCTCTTTATAAAATGCTTCCACCAAAGGTTCAAGATTTTTATTGTGAATTTGGCGGTCTGACACTTCATGCTGAAAACAAACTAGAAACGATGAAGATCCATGTCAAATTTTTTAACAATCCTAAAGCAATAGAATATTACGTGCCAAAC
The DNA here is from genome assembly GCF_056824315.1 of Flavobacterium sp. B167r. Classification (NCBI taxonomy): domain Bacteria; kingdom Pseudomonadati; phylum Bacteroidota; class Flavobacteriia; order Flavobacteriales; family Flavobacteriaceae; genus Flavobacterium; species Flavobacterium sp. B167r. The sequence goes on along the minus strand of NZ_CP124859.1, from coordinate 2,910,641 downwards.
ACTTATAAGATAGGAGATGAAATTGATTTCAAAAATGATTATCTTGATTATTATTATTCAACATTAATTGGCACTCAATTGTATGAAATAGCAGGATTAATCGAAAATAATACAGTTCTTATGGATGAAAATGGCAATTTTTATATCATCGATTTTATACCACAATTTACTTGGGTTTCAAATACTGTTTTTGATGCTCTTACCAAAATAGTAGTAGGCTCAGCGTATATGTACATTTTAAATGAACACACCATGAAATGGATGCCTCCAGTTGGAAAAGAATTACCTCATCCTTTACCTATTAATCCATTGTTTGAAGATAATCCTTGGGGCTAATAATTATTTAAATGAATTTTAAAATCCATGATTCAACTAAAGAAAATAGAAAAATTAGAACCTCATAAAATTCTAAACAAAAAAATAGAATTTGTTTCTATGGGTTGGGAAGAACCTAATAGAGGACAGGAAATTGCTTATTATAGTTTGAAAATTGATGGAATTGATAAAACCAAAGAATTGTTTTTAGAAAACACAATTCAATGTGTTATAAATGAAAAAATTGAAACGAAACATCCTACCAAAAATTTTGCATTCATTCCTAACAAGGATTTCCTTTTGATGAATACTCTAGACTTTATCAAAACTAGCTTAAAAGTATATTTTCGAGAAAACAAAAATACATTTCAAGACAGTTTGGTTGGAAGTTTCTTTTATCCAGAAAATCACTTATTGATCAATAAAAGGAGTTTGGTTTGGACCGATCTTCGAACTTTAGAAAACAAAAAAATAAAATTTGATGAAGATATAAGCATTGAATGGGCTTTTTTGATTAATCCGAATCAAATTCAAGTTATTCAGGCTTATTCCAACAGCTATTTTATATATGATTTACAAGAGCAAAAGATTATTGAAAAAAGAAATATTGTCGACGAATCGCTTTATCCAGACATCTTTAGATGGATTTACAGGGGACAAGAATATCAATCTAATCAATTGCAAATGGAACTGATTCAGAAAAAAGAAGATAATTTTATTAGCACTTATTTTAAAAATGATTGATCAATTAGAAAAAATAACATCTCATTTCAATTCTAATCTAATTAAGAGAAGAATTGACGCTCAAATAAGCCAAAAACTTACTGATGAAGAAATTTTAATTATCTCGCAAATCGGATTGCCAAATGGTATTTTGGATTTCCAATTTACTGACGATCTTTATGCTTTATCAGAATCAGAAATTATAATTGGAAAGACAATTTCTAATAACAATCTGATCTTAAACTTAAAGTCGAGAGAAATAAGAAGAGACGACCAGCTTTTTATTTCGAAATCGCTTAAAAATTTGCTCTTGCAACTATACATTTATGATTCTTTATGGGAAATTGATATTCCGCAACAAAAGTTTGGCAACTATCGAGAAGATAAAAACCATAAGAAGTATGCAAAATTTTTAGAAACAGAATTGCTAAAAATAGATGAAAATATTTTAAAAAGCGACAACGGATTGTGGACATCATTAATAGAAGATATTGAATTTGGTATTGTTGGCTAAAAATTAAGTAATATGCGCAATAAAAATTGGTGTTTTAAAAAACCGAATAATCTTTAATTATGGAAGAGCGAAAGCTTTGGATAAAGGCTGAGGAAAATTTCAGAAACGACATCAATTCTCTGATTTCTTGCCCAAATTGCAAAAAAGGAAGTTTCTTTGCCGTAGATATTGCTTTTGATGAAAAGAACATCCTTAATGGAGGCGAACGTTATATAAAATGTACTCATTGCGAAAAATTTGAAGTAGTTTTATATCGCAAAATGATACCAAAAAATTGGTATTCGAAAAACATAGAATTGTAATGACACTGATTGATATTGAATTTGAAAATAATTTAAAATTCTTCAATTATTTTTTTTTTGATGGCTTAAAATTGCATCAGGTAATTGATCAATATTTTGATTGGTTACCTTCCTCAGATTATGCTATATGGAACAATGCTTTTGTAGAAGTAAACACTAAACGAATTTATATTATAAAGGAAAATGTGAAGGTTTTATCTACTTTCAAATTCTATAGCAAAGAAGAACTCGAATCATTATCTTCAAAATACAATCTTCAAATCAAAGAAGAAAATGGAGTTTATTATTCTTGCACGGAAATACACAACACAAGCCAATTTGAAATTTCTGAAAATGATGAGCTAATTGTCATTTACTGCACTCTGGGTAGTTATGGACCTGAAAGCATTTTTATTTATGGTGTTTACGAAAAACAGCAAGGTTCTATGCAACTATTTTAACTCATTTTAAACTAAGTCTGAACGCCTTAAAAGATATCATTTCGATTATATTTGCAACACCTCAAATAAAATTTAAACTAAAAATGCAAACATCAAAAATCACACGAATTGCTGTAATAGTACTTGTTCTTTTATTCTTAGTCTTAAGTGTAATTAGCTGCAGTACGCATACACATAACCACAGCCATGCACCTGCGCCTTCTGGTAAAAAAATACCGCCAGGACAAGCCAAAAAAATGAATGGAGACAAAAGTGCAAAAGCTTACGCTCCCGGTCAGCAGAAAAAGAGATAAAACCAAAAAGCCTTCTGAAATTCGGAAGGCTTTTTCTTTTGCAATAAATATAATTTTAACTTAGCATTCAGGAGAACCCCACTAACTAAGCAAAATGAGAATATCAGACTTAAAAATTAAAATAATTCCTTTTCAAGAAGATAATTATGTTGAACATCACAATTACTTGATTGGGAGAATTTTGAACTTTCAGCCTATTTCTAATGAAGGATCTAATAATATCATTCAAAATAAAGACAATATAGATTATAACTCAACTGGATTTAATGCTTATTGCAATAAATTACTAAATGATGAAGAACTCGAGCTTATAGTTAAAAAAGGCGTACTTACAGGCAAAATATCTGGTATAAACTCTGTTTACAGTACATGTCCAGATTTTATTTTTAGCGAATTAGTTGAGTCTACAAACAAAACTATTAGAAAAGGGCACATAAACGAAATAATATGGCATGGTAAAGATGAAGACTTTAAGTATGTAATAAACGACCTGAAAGGAAAAAAAATCTCTAAATTATTTAGTTCTAAAGACCTTATAAAAAAATAAATTAAGCATTATTTCTAAAGAAATTCCAACTACAAATCTCAACCATAAACTAAATAACATGCATGAAATAACAGCAGAAAGAATCAATCAATTTCTTTTTAAAAACAATGGCTTTTTAATAAAATATCACAATAAAGAAGGTATAGATCTTATACTATTAGATGAATTATATGAGATTTTGGAAGAATTAAAAAAGGATTGGAAAAATAAAAAAGAGGTGCCCAAAGATATTTTGTATTATTTGATGATGATAGTGCCAGGATTATATTGTGATTTAGAGTTGTATAGAGAAGATGAAATACAACATTACACCTACGATGAAATGATTTATAATTTAAGTGTTGCAATAGAAATTTGCTTAAGTCCAAATCCTGATAATAATCCACATTTTAATACTCCCCTTAAAGAACTTGGTTTTTAAAAAGAAAACGCTTTAGCAAAATGAAAGTTACACATCTTTAAAAAGTAAAAATTATTGTAGTCTGTTTAAGTTCTAGCAATTTACTAAACTAAAAACAAAAGCCTTCTGAAAATTTCAAAAGGCTTTTTTAATATCACAACAACATGAAAATTTTACTTTTTCGGACTTGTATTGATCACCTTAATCAAATAAGTGCCTTCAGGCAAATCACCAATATTAGAGGCATTGGCACTCATTATCTGTTTCCCTTGAGAAAAAACTTCAATAGTTTTGCCGTTGTTTTTACTAGTTTCAGGGGCAGCTACAGGGGCAGAAGTTTTTGCAATTGGAGCAACAGCTTTTTTTGAAACATTTGGAGCCGCAGAGTTTGAAACAGATGCTGTTTCTGTAGCAGTCATGCCATTTGCTTTCGAACTAATATAAGCCTCTAAAACCTGTTCGTCTGTCATGGCAACACTATATAATCTTAATTCATCAATATCTGCATTGATACTCGTTGAGGTATTTAGTTTTCCTAAATTTAAAATATAACCTTTTGACAAGCGCTGAATTCCGTCTGCAGATTTTAATAATTCGCCATTACGATAAATTTTTGAAACATTTCCATCATAAGTCACACTGTAGAAATACCAGGTATCTTTTATCAGCGGAACTGAAACTATGACATTATTTGTATCTCCCCATCCTACCAAGCTCAAATCTGAACTACTTCCTACTACCGGCTGTTGTATTAATCCGAAATATTGTCCATTTACAGCAGCTCCATAACCAAAAATATAATTTGGAACATTTACCGCATTAAATTTTACCCAAACTGACATTGTTTTCGGTTTATTATCCTGCGGAAGCTCGCCAACTACGGCCTGATAAGCTTTATTTGTAAGTCGCAAAGCGCTTCTAGGGCTTCCCATTCTGTCGTTTACAAAAATTGGAGCACCTAAAAATGAAATAGAATTATCAGTACTGCTTAAATTTCCATTGAAATTAAATTCCTGAATCGGATTTTGCGCATTCGCAGTTAAAAAATTTACAAACATTAAAGTGAGTAATATTTTTTTCATAGTTATAACTTTTATCAGAATAGTTTTATTTTAAGGCAAATAGCAATTGATTGCAAAATTTAAATCTTATAGATTTTACAAATCAGAATTTCATTCAATATTTTTATAAAATTTGTTAAAACTATAATTAAAATTCAGCTTATCCAAACAATTCCTACATAAAAATATAGAATTCTCACAAAAACATTATTCCGTCTTAAATGTCATTCTTTTAAATAATATTTTAAGTTTAACTTCCCTTATTTAATTTATTATGTCTCTATCAAAACAGGATTTTTTTATGATTCTGCCTTATATTACGTTTTTATTTCTAACTTTAACATTACAAGCTGGCAATCAAAGAAATAGACTCTAGTATGAAGAAAACTTTACTCTTATTTTTTCTTTTATTTTTCTTAAAAATCAGTGCACAAATTTGCGATACTCTTGTACTTAAAAACAATGATATCATTGTAGGCGAAATAAAAACAATGAATAAAGGTATTGTACAAATAGAAACCGACTATAGCAAAGATGATTTTAAACTAGAATGGAAATACGTTAAAAGTATTGGCTCCGAAAGAATTCACATTATTAATCTTTCTAACGGAAATCTATTAAACGGAAAAATTACCAAAATCAAAACTCCAAACAAATGCGAAATCACCAATATCGAAACGCAAACCAAAAGCATTATTGATCTTACCGATATTGTACGCATAAAACCAGTTGATGAAAGTTTCTGGGACAGACTTGATGCAAGTTTTGATGCGGGAATCAAATTGACAAAAGCCCAAAGTTTACAGCAATTAACAGTAAATGTAAATTTAGGATACACGGCAAAAAAATGGTACGGAACTGCCGTTTTCAAACAAATTCAGTCGATACAAGATGATAGCGAACCTATACGCAGGATCGATACCGATTTAAGTTATGTGCATTTACTTCCTAGAGATTATTTTATTCCGCTTTCTATTGTAACTTTAAAAAACACCGAACAGGACATTGATCTTCGTGTGGTTTCAAAAGCAGGTTACGGAAAATATCTTATGCACAGCAACAAAAAATATTGGGGTCTTGCTGCGGGATTATCTTTTAACAACGAACGTTTTACAGGAACTAGTAAAGCCAATAAAAGTTTGGAGTTATTCTTAGGAAGTGATCTTAATTTATATGACATCGGTGATTTTAGCATTCAATCGAAAGTGACTGTTTTTCCAAGTTTAACAGAAAGTAAAAGGATTCGTACCGATTTTTCTGTAGATACCAAATACGATTTACCATTAGACTTTTTTATCAAATTGTCCTTTGTTTACAACTACGATAACAAACCAAAAGAAGGCGCTTCAAAGGATGACTATGTTTTCCAGACTACTTTTGGCTGGAAATTAGATTAAAAAAAAGCCTTCTGAACACAGAAAGCTTTCCTTACTATTCCAAAAAAACTCAAAATTGCTTACGCAATAAAAAAAACTAACTAACATTTAAAAACTAAAAAACCTTTATTTAGACGTAATTTTTTTTGACGGAGTACTGGTAATTTTCAACAAATAGGTCCCTTCTGGAAGATCGCTTATATTTGCCGCATTACTTCCTATTACTTTTTGCCCTTGAGAGTAAACCTCAACGATTTTTGGTACATCGCTTGAAGATATAATTGTTTCATTTGCTGTTTTTGCTTTTGCAACAGTTTTTACCATTTTAGCTCCTACAGGTGCTGTAGCCAATAAATTAGCCGTGTTTTCGCTCTCGAATAGCTCTTTTACCTGATCGGAAGACAATGCTACATTATAAATCTTTAAATCATCTATATCGGCATTAATTCCAACCATAGTATTGATTTCACCCAATCTAAAAATATTTCCATTAGTTGATCTAGCCATACCTTCTAAGTATTTTAATAATCTACCATCGCGATAGATCTTAGAAGTGGTTCCTTCGTATGTAATGGTGTAATTGTACCAAATACTCTTTTCAAGAGATGTAGAAACAATAACATCATTAGAAGCTCCCCAAGCTGCTAAACTCAAGTCAGAGTTAGAAGTTGTCGTTCCTTGTTGTAATAAGCCACAATATTGAGCATTTTGCGGATTTCCATAACCCCAAATATAGTTCGCATTTGAAATATCATTGAATTTCACCCAAATGCTAATTGTTCTTGAAGTTTTTCCTTGAGGCAGATTATCAATTACAGCTTCCAGAGCTTTATTATTTAATCGTTGCGCTCCTTTTATGTTTCCTGCTCTGTCGGCTACGAAATTATAGGTGCCAATAAATGAAGTTGTGTTTGCCGTATTGTTTAAAGTACCATTAAAGTTAAATTCCTGAATCGGCGTTTGAGCATTCACATTCAAAAAACTTACAAACACTGCTGTTAGTAGTAATTTTTTCATAATAATAGATTTTAGGGATTAAACAACTATGTTATTTTAATACTGCTAAACTATATTATTACGATATAGAGGTAAAATATTTCCGACAACTTACCTAAATACTCGTTAAAATAACGTTTTTTACGTATTTTATCGCTGAAAAGCTATTTTATAATATTTACAAATATTGCCAAAACATTAAATTAAAATCAGTACAACTAATAATTTCCTACGTATAAATACGGTATAATCAGTAAAACAATAAATTTTAACTTTTGATTTTTTATCTGAATGCGAAAAAATCTGAAATAAAAAAAAAAACTCCATTCGAAACGAATGGAGTTTAAATATTTTGAAAAGTACTAAATTACTTTACGAATTCAATTTTTTGAGCTTCTTCTTCATTAACACTATCAAAGAAACCTTGCTCGTTCATCCAGTCATCGCTGAATACTTTACTCATGTAACGAGAACCATGGTCAGGGAAAATAGCAATAATATTACTGTCTTTTGTAAACTCTCCTTCTTCGGCATATTGTTTAATAGCTTGCATTACTGCTCCAGAAGTATATCCAACAAATAAACCTTCTTTTCTAGTGATTTCTCTTGCAGAGTGAGCACTTTCTTCGTCGGTTACTTTCATGAATTTATCAATAATATCAAAATCTGTAGCAGACGGAATTAAGTTTTTACCAAGACCTTCTATACGATAAGGGTAAATTTCTTTATTGTCAAATTCTTTTGTCTCGTGGTATTTTTTCAATACAGATCCAAAAGCATCAACTCCTAAGATTCTAATATTTGGATTTTTTTCTTTTAAGAATTTTGCAGTTCCAGAGATAGTTCCTCCTGTTCCGCTGCAAGCAACTAAGTGCGTGATTTGTCCTTTTGTTTGTTCCCAAATCTCTGGACCTGTAGAGTTGTAGTGAGCATCAATATTTAATTGATTGATATATTGATTGATATAGACTGACCCTTTTGTCTCTTCGTGCAAACGTTTTGCTACATTATAATAAGATCTTTCATCATCTGCAGAAACGTGAGCCGGACAGACATACACTTTGGCGCCCAAACTTCTCAACATGTCAATTTTGTCTTTAGATGATTTTGAGCTTACCGCTAAAATACAATTGTAGCCTTTAATAATGCTTACCATTGCCAAACTAAATCCTGTATTACCAGATGTAGTTTCGATAATGGTATCTCCTGGAGATAGAATTCCTTTTCTTTCGGCTTCTTCAATAATATATAATGCTATTCTATCTTTTGAGGAATGACCTGGGTTGAAAGCTTCTACTTTTGCGTAGAAATTTCCTTCTAACTCTTCGGTAATTTTATTTAGCTTAATAAGGGGGGTGTTTCCTATTAACTCTAAAACATTATTATAAGCAGTTATTTCTTCTTTCATAAAAAAATAGTTAATCAAAGGCATTTTCAAATTAACCTTGATAGGTTGCAAATTTAACAAAAAATTTCTAATTAGCTTTTAATTTTTTCTAAATCTAATAAAAAACTAAATTCCTTTGCTAAGTCTTTTAAAGCTTCGAAACGTCCCGAAGCCCCACCATGACCCGCATCCATGTTTGTATCTAAAAACAAAAGATTATTATTTGTTTTTAAATTTCGCAATTTTGCAACCCATTTTGCTGGCTCCCAGTACTGTACCTGCGAATCGTGTAATCCGGTAGAAACATACATATTAGGATATTCCTGTGCTTTTACGTTATCATAAGGTGAATACGATAACATATAATCGTAATATTTTTTATTGTTTGGGTTTCCCCATTCGTCATATTCTCCAGTTGTAAGCGGAATGCTGTCATCCAACATTGTGGTAATTACGTCTACAAAAGGCACCTGAGCAATGACTCCATTATATAATTCAGGAGCTTCATTAACAATTACTCCCATTAAAAGTCCTCCGGCAGATCCTCCCTCTGCATATAAATGCTCCGGAGAAGTATACTTCTGATCTATTACAAATTTAGAGCAATCGATGAAATCTGTAAAGGTATTTTTCTTTTTTAACAGTTTTCCATCCTCATACCATTGTCTTCCTAAGTCTTCTCCTCCTCTAATATGAGCAATGGCATAAATAAATCCGCGATCTAAGAGCGATAATCTCGTTGAAGAAAAATAAGTGTCCATCGTAATTCCGTACGAACCATACGCGTACAACAACAACGGATTTTTAGCATTTTTCTCCAATCCTTTTCTATAAACCATAGAAATTGGCACTTTCACTCCATCTCTTGCCGTTGCCCAAACTCGTTCTTCTACATAATTGTTTTTATCAAATTTTCCGCCTAAAACCTCTTGCTCTTTTAAGATTTCTTTGGTTTTAGTCTTCATATTAAAATCAATTATAGACGAAGGTGTTGCCAATGATTGATAGCTGTAACGCAAAATATCCGTATCAAAATCAACATTGGTTGTTGTATAGGCATTATAAGTCTCGCTACCAAAAGGAAGATAATAATCTGGCTCATCACCCCAAGGCATGATTCTAATATGATTTAATCCGTTTGAACGTTCTTCTACAACTAAATAGTTTTTAAAGATTTCAATATCTTCCAACAAAACATCTTCTCTGTGCGGAATAAGATCTACCCAGTTTTTCTTCCCTGTTTTGTCTTCTGGCGTTTTCATTAATTTAAAATTCGTCGCCTTATCTTTATTCGTTAAAATGTAAAAAGAATCTTCGTAGTGAGAAATGCTATATTCTAATCCGCGGACGCGTGGCTGAAAAACAGCAAATTCTCCGTCTGGATTGTTAGAATTCAAAATTCTATATTCGGTTGTTAAAGTGCTTCCAGAGCCAATAACAATATACTTTCTTGATTTTTCTTTGCTAATTGAGATATTAAAAGTATCATCAGTTTCATTAAAAACTAAAATATCTTTTTCTGACGAAGTATTTAATTTATGCTTAAAAACTTTATCTGCTCTTAGCGTTTTTTCGTCCTGTCTTACATAAAAAATAGTGTTGTTGTCATTTGCCCAAACAGAAGCTCCTGTAACATTCTCTATTTTATCGGTTAAGATTTCTCCTGTTTCTAAGTTTTTAATTTGAATTGTGTAGATTCTTCTTCCCACAATATCCACTCCAAAACTGGCGAATTTATTATCCGGACTAATGCTTAAACCTCCAAGTTTGAAATAAGCATGACCTTTTGCCATTTCGTTACAATTAAAAAGAATTTCTTCTTCTGCAGAAAGGCTTCCTTTTTTTCTTGCGAAAATCGGATAATCCTGACCTGTTTCGAAACGCGTAATATAAAAATATCCGTTATAGAAATAAGGAACAGAAGAATCATCTTCTTTAATTCTTCCTTTCATTTCTTCAAACAAACTATCCTTTAAGTTTTGGGTATGAGCAGTCATGCTTTCATAATAAGCATTCTCCTTATTTAGATAATCAATTACCTCTGAATTTTCTCTGTCGTTAAGCCAGAAGTAGTTGTCAACCCTAGTTTCTTTATGTTTTTTTAATGTCTTTGGTATTACGTTAGCCTTTGGGGCCGATATATCATTTTGCATTTATTAAGCATTAATTTTTAATATGAAGTCGCAAAAATAGCACAAACCCAACAGAACAGAATTAATATTTTCTTAAATTATTCTATTGAATTCACAAAGCAATATACTAATTTTGTCTGAAATAATTTAAAAAATCAACAAAAATGGATTTAATGGGAATGATGGGCAAACTTAAAGAAACCCAACAAAAAATTGAAGATACAAAAAAGCGTCTAGATACTGTTTTGATTGATGAACAAAGCGCTGACGCATTATTGAAAGTTACAATTACAGCAAGCCGAAAAATAAAAACAATTTCTGTTGACGATTCTTTACTTGAAGATAAAGAGCAATTAGAAGATTACTTAATTGTAACGTTAAATAAAGCTATAGAAAAAGCTACAAGTGTAAACGAAAGAGAATTAGATGCTGTTGCTAGAATGGACATGCCATCTATTCCAGGAATGGATAATTTGTTTAAATAAGGGACAAAGGCTCAAAGGTGCAGAGGTTTAAAGTTTTCTCTCAAAGCTTTTAAAACTTTGTGCCTTTGAACCTCTGCAACTTTGAACCTTTTTTTAGAACTTCGAAAGCGTTTCCAACACATAAGTATGCATCACTTCTTTATAATCTAAATGTGTTACAATACGAAGTTTATTATGCCCTAAAGAACTTATTAGGATATTTTTCTGTTTTAATTTTTCGATTAATAATTGGTCGCTATAACCTTCAGCTAGCGAAAAAATCAAAATATTAGTTTCTACAGGTTCTATAGCTGAAATCCACGGTTTTGTACTTAGGATTTTTGCAATTTCTTTTGCTCTGCGGTGATCTTCTGCCAATCTTTCGATATTATGGGCCAAAGCATACAATCCCGCTGCTGCTAAATACCCAACTTGACGCATTCCACCACCTAATATCTTCCTGATTCTCAACGCCCTGTGAATATCAGCTTTACTTCCAAGCAACACAGAACCAATCGGAGCGCCTAATCCTTTAGATAAACAAACCGAAATAGTATCGAAAATAGCACCAAATTCTCTAGGATTCTGTCTTTTAGCTACTAAGGCATTCCAAATTCTAGCACCATCTAAATGGAACTTCAAATTATGAGCATCGCAGACCTTTTTTATTTCTCTTAAATCTTCTAATTCATAACAAGCTCCGCCACCTTTATTGGTTGTATTTTCTACACAAACCAAACTCGTTAACGGACTATGATAAAATTCTGGATCATTTATTGCAGCTTTTACCTGTGCAGCAGTTATCATTCCACGATTCCCATCTACTAAACAGCAAGAAACCCCGCTGTTAAAAGAAACTCCTCCTCCTTCATAATGGTAAACATGAGCATATTTATCAGCAATTAATTGCTCTCCAGGCTGCGTGTGCAGTTTAATTGCAGTCTGGTTTGCCATAGTTCCAGACGGAAAAAAAAGACCAGCTTCCATTCCAAAAAACTCTGCTGTTCTGTTTTCTAATTCAATCACCGTTGGGTCCTGTTTGTATACATCATCGCCGACATGAGCGTTAAACATATACTGAAGCATCTCATAAGTAGGCTTTGTTATGGTATCGCTGATTAAATTTATTTCCATATTCTAAAAACTATATCTTATTTTTGTATGCAAAATTACGTATTACAAATAGTTATTCTCGGCAAGTTAAATAAAATTTAACTCGCTCGTTTCTATAGACCAAATTAACGTAATAATTCTAAAAAACATATAAAAACCTATTAATTAATTTATGACAACAGCCGAACAAGTAAAAGGTATTGTGGAGCGCCTTGGTGCGTTGAGGAGGTATCTTTGACGTTGATGCCAAGCTTATCGAAATTGCCAACGAAGAAGAAAAAACTTTCGCTCCTGATTTTTGGAACAACCCAAAAGAAGCAGAAAACATCGTAAAAAACCTTCGAAACAAAAAAAAATGGATTGAAGATTATGATAAGGCTGTCTCTCTTACAGATGAATTACAGCTCGCTTATGATTTTTACAAAGAAGGAGAACTTACTGTAGAAGAATTAGACGAACAGTATAATGGAGCGCAATCGCACATTGAAAACATCGAATTTAAAAACATGCTTTCTGATGAAGGTGACAGTTTAAGCGCCGTAGTTCAAATTACTGCTGGAGCTGGAGGAACTGAAAGCTGTGACTGGGCAGGAATGCTGATGCGTATGTACATGATGTGGGGAGAAAGTTATGGTTATAAAATTAAAGAACTTAACTTTCAAGAAGGTGATGTTGCTGGAATTAAAACCGTAACTTTAGAATTCGAAGGAGATTATTCTTTCGGATATCTAAAAGGAGAAAACGGAGTACATCGTCTAGTTCGTATTTCACCATTTGACAGTAACGCCAAGCGTCATACTTCTTTCGTATCTGTTTACGTTTATCCTTTGGTTGATGACAGTATCGAAATCGACATTAATCCTGCCGATATCGAAATCACGACTTCTCGTTCGAGTGGTGCGGGTGGACAAAACGTAAATAAGGTTGAAACTAAAGTACAGTTAGTTCACAAGCCAACTGGAATTCAGATTCAATGTTCTGAAACGAGATCTCAGCAAGATAACAGACAGCGTGCTATGCAAATGCTTCGTTCTCAATTATATGAAATCGAATTAAAGAAACAGCAAGCGCAACGAGCTGACATCGAAGCTGGAAAAATGAAAATCGAATGGGGTTCGCAGATTCGTAATTACGTAATGCAACCTTATAAATTAGTAAAAGATGTTCGTACAGGTTACGAAACAAGCGATGTTGACGGCGTTATGAACGGAAATATTGATGCCTTCCTTAAAGCCTATCTAATGATGATGGGACAAAAAGAGGAGGAATAGTATTCAGTCGCAGTCACAGTTTTCAGCCAATAAAACTGAATACCGTGACTGTGACTAGAAACTGAGACTGAGACTGAGACTGAAAACTTAAAAAAATAGTTATGATAAAATGGGCAGATGTAATTCATTTTACAAATAAAGGAAATCCAACTCCAGATAAAAGAGTAGAAAAAACAGAGAAAGAATGGAAACAAATTCTAACTCCAGAAGAATTTCAGGTTACCCGTTTAAAAGGAACCGAAAGATCTTTTAGCTCAGAAATGTGCAGTTTATTTGAACCAGGAATTTATGAATGTAAATGCTGTGGCACTTTATTGTTTGATGCAAGCGAAAAATTCGAATCTGGAACAGGATGGCCATCTTTTACTCAGCCAGTAAAAGAAAATGCAATTGGTTATCATGCCGATAAATCGCATGGAATGATTCGCGTTGAAGTGACTTGCAATGTTTGCGATGCGCATTTAGGACATATTTTTCCTGATGGCCCACCTCCAGGCGGTCTTCGATATTGCGTTAATGCGCTCTCTTTAAATAAAGTAAAAGATTAAAATATAAAGCGATTCCTATAAAAAAGTGAATCGCTTTTTTTATTTTGAAAGTTTAACAGAAAACCTCCTAAGTTTTTAATTATCAAGCAATAAAATCATTTAGAATATCCATTTGTTAAGGCATAAAGGCTATACAGACATCTCATAACCTCAATTTTAAAAATTAACACTATTAACGAACAATTACTTTTTTAATATAGAAAATGTTAATTTTGTAATATTAGGATTATTTCTTTGAATTTTCAACAAGAAATAGAACAAAAAATATTAGGTAGTTAAATTCTAATTTATTTTATTTGGCAAAAATTAAACCCAAATATCCTAATACATATTAATGAGATCCTATTCAATTCAAGAGATTAACGAAGTTATCAATGGTGAAATTTACGGAACAACTTCACACAACATTACTGCAACTGAACAGCTTGAAAAAGCAACATCTACAGAAATTTCATTTATAGGAAATAAAAAATACGAAAAACATTGGTGCACTTCTAATGCTTCTATTGCAATTGTAAATGAAGATATTTCGATCGAACCTGGAGAAAATCGAGCATTTATCAAAGTAAAAAATGCCGATTTAGCAATGTCTCAAATTTTGGCTCTTTTTGCGCCTCCTGCTCCAATATTTCATGTTAACATTCACAAAACAGCAACTGTTGACGAAACAGCAATTATTGGCGAAGGTGCACGAATCGGTGCTGGCTGTTACGTTGGACCAAAAGTTAAAATTGGTGCAAACGCAACGCTATATCCGAATGTTACTGTTTTGGATGAATGCACAATTGGAGAAAATACTACCATTTGGTCAGGAACCGTTATACGCGAACGTTGTCATATTGGAATGCACTGCATTATTCATCCAAATGCTACAATTGGAGCCGATGGTTTCGGATTTCGTCCATGCAAAGAAAATGGACTGGTAAAAATTCCGCAAATCGGTAATGTGATAATTGGAAACGGAGTTGAAATTGGTGCAAATACCTGTGTTGACCGAGGAAAATTTAGTTCAACTATTGTTGGAGACGGCTGTAAAATTGACAATTTAGTACAAATTGGACACAATAGTAAATTAGGTAAATTTTGCATCATGGCCGGAAATAGTGGATTAGCAGGTTCTGTCACTTTAGGAAACGGGGTTATAATTGGCGGAAGCGCATCTATAAAAGACCATACCTCTATTGGTGATGGCGCCGTAATTGGCGCTGGGTCTGGTGTTACCGGAGATGTTCCTGCAGGAAAAACAATGTTGGGTTATCCAGCCGTTGAAGCTCGGGATGCATTAAAACAATGGGCAATTTTAAAACGAATGGTTTGCAGCTCTAAAAAATAGTTTAAATACAATTATTAAAAGCAGAAGTTTTTCCTTCTGCTTTTTTTATAAATAAATTCAAAAACTTTCTAAATTTTAAAATCTTCTCTTTAATTATAAATTCATTATTTCAATGGATTTTGTAAATTAGCCAACACTATTTTACAAAATCAATACTATCATATGGATTTAAACTTCAATAAAAACGAAGATCACAATAAATTACTCCTTTCAGAACTAAAACAGAAATTTGCCAAAGTTAAACTAGGCGGAGGCGAAAAAAGAATTGAAAAACTGCATTCTGAAGGCAAAATGACTGCTCGTGAAAGAATTGCTTATTTATTGGATGAAAATTCGAAAAATATTGAAATCGGAGGTTTTGCCGGTGAAGGAATGTATCCAGAACATGGCGGTTGTCCTTCGGGAGGTGTTGTGGTAAAAATTGGTTACATCAAAGGAAAACAATGTATAGTTGTGGCCAACGATGCTACTGTAAAAGCTGGAGCTTGGTTTCCAATAACGGGAAAGAAAAATCTTCGCGCGCAGGAAATTGCGATGGAAAACAGACTCCCAATTATTTATCTGGTCGACAGCGCAGGAGTTTATTTGCCAATGCAAGATGAAATTTTTCCAGACAAAGAACATTTTGGACGCATTTTTAGAAACAACGCTCAAATGAGCAGCATGGGAATTACCCAAATCGCTGCCGTAATGGGAAGCTGCGTTGCCGGTGGCGCTTATCTTCCTATCATGAGTGACGAAGCCTTAATCGTTGATAAAACAGGAAGTATTTTCCTTGCGGGAAGTTATTTAGTAAAAGCTGCAATTGGAGAAACAATCGATAATGAAACTTTAGGAGGCGCGACAACACATTGTGAAATTTCTGGTGTTACCGATTACAAAGCTAAAGATGACAAAGATGCTTTAGACAAAATAAAAAATATTGTAGATAAAATTGGTGATTTTGATAAAGCAGGCTATAGCCGAATTAAATCAGAAAAACCAGCTTTAGAACCAAATGATATTTACGGAATCCTTCCAAAAGCTAGAACTGAACAATACGATATGATGGAAATCATTAATCGTTTGGTTGACAATTCAGAATTTGAAGCTTATAAAGAAGGCTACGGACAATCTCTGATCACGGGTTATGCCAGAATTGACGGTTGGGCTGTTGGAATTGTTGCAAACCAAAGAAAAGTGGTAAAAACCAAAAAAGGCGAAATGCAATTTGGTGGCGTAATTTATTCGGATAGCGCTGATAAAGCTACTCGTTTTATTGCCAATTGCAATCAGAAAAAAATTCCTTTGGTGTTTTTACAAGACGTTACTGGTTTTATGGTTGGTTCAAAATCTGAACATGGCGGAATTATTAAGGATGGCGCTAAAATGGTAAATGCTGTGAGTAATTCGGTTGTTCCAAAATTTACGGTAATTGTTGGAAATTCATACGGAGCAGGAAATTACGCTATGTGCGGAAAAGCGTATGATCCTCGATTAATATTTGCTTGGCCAAGCGCGGAACTTGCCGTTATGGGCGGAACTCAAGCCGCAAAAGTATTAGCGCAAATTGAAGCTTCTTCGCTTAAAGCGAAAGGAGAAATGGTCGATGAAGCAAAAGAAACTGAATTATTCAATAAAATAAAAGCGCGTTATGATGAGCAAACTTCTCCTTATTATGCCGCTTCAAGATTATGGACAGATGCGATCATCGATCCATTAGAAACCCGTAATTGGATTTCGATGGGAATCGAAGCTGCAAATCACGCTCCTATTGAAAAACTATTTAATTTAGGAGTTATTCAGGTTTAGCAATTTAAGAATTCTCAACAATACGTTAAATAAAAATCAAAACACTTATTTTCAATACGTTAAAATGAATATCTGATTAAAAATTAGTAACTTAGTATATAATTTTTAATCACACAACATCATGGAAAATGTAAAAAGTTTGAATAAATGGGCAAATTCGCACACTTATTTACCAGTTGATTTAGTACGTATTGTTTTGGGTGGATTTTTATTTATGAAAGGAGTCTCTTTCGTTACCAATGTTCAATACCTGCATGATTTGATTTCCCCTATTGACAAGTATGGCGGAGGGATGTTTATGCTACATTACATTGCTCCTGCCCACATGATTGGTGGTATAATGATTATTTTCGGACTCTTGACCAGATGGGCGATTGCAGCTCAATTGCCTGTTCTATTTGGTGCAGTTCTCATTAACTTTATGGGAAAAATGCACTCAGAAAGTTTAGTTTTAGCCTTAATCGTTTTATTGGTCTGCATCTTCTTCTTATTTTATGGAAGCGGTAAACACTCAGCAGATTATTATTTTAAAATGCAACAATAACCTCTTAAGTCCTCATTTTATTGAGGACTTTTTTATGAGTGTTAATTAATTCTATAAAATTTCTTTAATTGCGTTTTATGACTTAAATTCGCCGACATGAATTGGATTCGTAAAACCGTTGTTTTTATTACGCTTTTGCTCGTAGGAATGTTTGCTTACCAAGCAGACCAAGCTTCTGCACGCATAATCGAAACGGAAAAATCGGATACCAACTTCTGCAAAGACATTCCTGATTCGTCTGCATTTATACAGCCTCAGGGAAGTTATCAGTTTGCAGCAAACATCAAAACAAATCCTATCGGAATAATTAAATGTTTTGACACGCTTTTACCGCTAATTCCACAGCATCAAACCGTTACTTATATTACTGCATATACTAAACTCTTTACAACTCAAAGTAAAAAGGTTTTAGTCATACTCTATGCTTTCCATTTTTTCTGGTAAATAAATACTTGATTTTCAACTGAAGATTTATTCTTCATCTTTAAGAAAACCGTTTTCAATTTGAGAACTGTTTTGCACATCATTTATTTATTTCATTAAAAACATCATGGAAACTACTACCACAATTATGGGTATTGTGATTCTAATTATTGTCGCTATCCCTGTATATTTTTCTGCTCGTTCATCGGCAGCAAGTAAATCGAGAATTCTAAATATTAAGAAAAGATTCAATCCAACTCATCCAGAAGATTTTGATTTGACCGAATCAATTAATAATAAGACTTTAACGATTGATCAGAAAAATAATAAATTCATTTTGATGAATTTCAATCCAAATCAGCAAGAATCAACATATGTCGATTTAAACACAATTGCTTCAAGCAAATTAATTCCGACAACAGATGCTGGTTCAGATACTATCATCAAAATTGATTTTGAATTTCAAGAAAAAGAAACATCTAAAAAAATATTAATTCCATTCTATGATTTTGATGACGACCGCATCAAACAGATTAGTGTCTACCAAGATCATCAGTTTGCGAAAAAATGGCTTAAAATCATCCAAGATTCTATATCACGTTAGTTATTTAATTCACCTAAAGAGGCTCAATTTTGAGTCTCTTTTTTTTTACAGCTTACATGATATTTGTCATTTTATCTCTTAGCCTGAAGTTTTAATTTTGAGGAAAACTAAATCCGTCGTTATGAAAATTTCTTTGACTCAAAAGTACAATGTCCCAGGTCCTAGATATACTAGCTATCCGACAGTTCCGTATTGGAATGAAGCCGACTTTACATCAGAAAAATGGATTACTACTTTAAGGCAATCGTTTTCAGAAAGCAATTCAAAAAACGGAATTAGTTTATACATTCACTTGCCATTTTGCGAGAGCATGTGCACTTTCTGCGGATGCAATAAACGTATTACAAAAAATCATTCAGTAGAAGAAAAATACATTCAGGCCGTTCTTAAAGAATGGAAAATGTACTGCAATTTACTGCCAGAAAAACCAGTAATCAAAGAAATACATTTAGGCGGAGGAACTCCTACATTTTTTTCAAAAGAAAACTTAGAAAACCTAATTAACGGAATTTTTGATCATGCTATAAAAGCAGAAAATCATGAATTTAGTTTTGAAGGGCATCCTAATAATACCACTCACGAACAGCTTAAAAAATTATATGATTTAGGTTTTCGTCGAGTAAGCTTTGGGGTTCAAGATTACTCTGCAACTGTTCAAAAAGCTATTAATAGAATTCAGCCATTTCATAATGTTGCTAAAGTAACTTTTTGGGCAAAAGAAATTGGTTATACTTCAATTGGACACGATATTATCTTTGGTCTTCCGTTTCAAACTATTGAAGATGTAATTGATACGGTTGAAAAAACAAACTCGCTAAAACCAGACAGATTAGCATTTTACAGCTACGCGCACGTGCCTTGGATAAAAGGAAACGGACAGCGTGGCTTTAATGAAGAAAACCTTCCTAAAGATGCTGAAAAAAGAAAATTATACGAAATAGGTAAAAAAATGTTGCTTCAAAATGGTTATCATGAAATCGGCATGGATCATTTTGCTTTAGCAGATGACAGTTTATACAAAGCTGCTCATAACGGAAAACTGCATAGAAATTTTATGGGTTATAGCGCTTCTAAAACTCAAGTTATGATTGGTCTTGGCGTATCTTCTATTAGCGATAGCTGGTATAGTTTTGCTCAAAACACTAAAAATCTTGATGAGTATTATGAGATTTTAGAATCTGATCAACTTCCTGTTGTAAAAGGTCACATTTTGAACGATGAAGATTTAATCATCAGAAAACACATTTTGAATTTAACGTGTGAATTAGAAACATCCTGGACTGCAGATTCTTTAAATTTTGCTGAACTTCCTGAAGTTTTAATTACTTTAAAAGAAATCGAAAACGATAATTTAATTGTTATTGAAAATAATAAAATCAAGATTACAGAAGAAGGAAGACCTTTTGTGCGTAATATTTGTATGGCTTTTGATTTGCATCTAAAAAGAAAGTCACCGGAAACAAATCTGTTTTCGATGACTGTCTAAAACTAGTTAGTTAGTTTAAATAATATTTTAATGGCAGTTAGGTGTCTGCTGTACAAATAAACTCATGTTTGAAGGAGAAACATACGGAATTCCTAATCCTAATCCTCTAAGAATAAATAAAACTCCAATTATAACGGCTACATAAGGAATTGCCTTTTGAATTTTATTTCGAAATGGCAATTTCAATAATGTATTGACATAAACTACAATTGTCATTAACGGAATTGTTCCTATTCCAAACAAAAGCATGTACAGAACGCCATAAGTGGCACTTTGCATTGCAATTGCGCCAAATAAAGCAACATAAACCATTCCGCAAGGCAGAAAACCATTTAGAAGACCAATTGTAAAAAGAGATTTGTAACTCTTATTTTTAAATTGACTTCCAAGATTGGCTTTAACTTTTGAAATGATTTTATAAACTGGTTTTGAAAAATTGTATTGCGCAAATTTTTTCTCTGGAATAAAAACTACAATAATCATTATTACTCCAATAATTATTGACATTTTTTGCTGTAATCCTGCTAAGAAAAAACCTCTTCCAAGTAAACCAAAAATCAATCCGATTGTTGCATAAGCTGTTAATCGGCCAAAATGATACGTCATAATCTGCGTTACCCTTTTAGCTTCATTTTGCCTGTCTACGGGAAGCATCATGGCAATTGGCCCGCACATTCCAACACAATGCAAACTACTGATTAAACCTAAAAAGAAAGCTGAGAATAACATGATGTTTAATTTACGTAAATAACTTCTTTAGTGAGATATTTTTTGCCTTCATATTGCCATTCCATATTTACATCCCAACGTCCTTTCAATAATTTTTTCTGTGGAATAATAATTTCTGAATTGGTTAAAGCAATTTGAGTATTAAAATCGAATTTTTTATTTGAAGGTCGATACAATTGTATATTTCCTTTAATCTTATCACTTTCAAATCCTACAGGAAAAATTACAGCTACACCATTTTCTGTGTATTTGATTGATGGTTTATGCTGTAAATCGTGAGCGTTTTGAATTCTAGCCATTTCTTCCTGAAAGTGCGTATCGTGTTTGTAATATTCTTCGACAACCAAATCATTGTCGTATTTAGAATTTGATTGCACTTCAAAAACAAAGTATAAAATAAATGTCATAAACAATCCGAATGCAATGACAATTCCAGTTCCCCAATTAAATTTCATAATAGTATATTTTTAATTAAAACTTCGTGGTCCTAAGAAATTTGTAGTTGTTGTTTCCAGGAGTTGAGAACCATTATAAACTCCTATTTTTACTTTTGTTTTATCACTTTCTAATAAAACTTCATCGATTTCAATGAATAATGTTCCTTGAGAAATTCCTTCTTTAGCTACTTTAAAATGTCTTTTTCCAACATTTTTAATTTCTCCTTTCTGATCGATTAATTCGAAATGAATATCGCTGTAATCTTTCATCGTTTTGTTTACAATTTTATACGTGTAAACGTTACTGATTTTTTCCCCATTATGCTGGAACAATTGGCCTGGCAAACGTAAAATTACTGCTTCAACATTTGTTCTTAAAAACAGCATCCCAACAAAAATACTCAATAAAATAAAGAGAACTGCTGAATAACCTTTCATTCTTGCTGTAAATTTGAAAGGCTCTTTTTTGGCAATTTCATCTTCAGAAGCATAACGAATTAACCCTTTTGGCAATCCAACAGATTCCATAATATGATCACATTCATCGATACAAGCTGTACAGTTTGTACATTCTAACTGCGTTCCGTTTCTGATGTCAATTCCCATCGGGCAAACATTCACACATTGCAGGCAATCAATGCAATCTCCTTTTCCTGTTAATGCTCGATCTTCTTTTTTATTGAATTTAGCACGACCTTCTTCCTTTTCACCACGAACAAAATCGTAGGCAACATTTATAGATTTATTGTCTAAAAGAACGCCTTGCAACCTTCCGTACGGACAAGCAATAATACAAACCTGTTCACGAAACCAAACAAAAACAAAATAGAAAACTCCAGTAAATATTAACAGTGCAATAAAATTACTTGCTTGTGCAATTGGACCTTGCTCAATCATTAAGAACAATGTGTCACTTCCTACCAAGTAAGCCAAAAAGACATTTGCAATCAAGAAAGAAATCAAGAAGAAAATGGTCCATTTTATAAGTCTTTTTCTAATTTTCTCACCATTCCATTCTTGCCTAGCTAAACGACTCTGAGAACCCCTGTCTCCATCAATCCAATATTCTATTCGACGAAAAACCATTTCTAGAAAAATAGTCTGTGGACAAATCCATCCACAAAAGATTCTTCCAAATACAACAGTAAATAAGAGTATAAATACAACGCCGATTAGCATTGAAATTACAAAGAGATAAAAATCCTGTGGCCAAAAAGGGAATCCAAAAATATTAAAACGACGTTCGATAATGTTGAACATCATAAATTGGTTTCCATTTATTTTGATAAACGGATTTACGATTAAAATTGCCAATAAAACATAGCTGACAATTTTCCTATAATCGTAAAATTTACCAGACGGTTTTTTAGGAAATATAAATTTTCGTTTCCCACCTTCATCTATTGTTCCAATGGTATCTCTAAAAGCTTCGTCTGGTAAATTTGACATGGTATTCTAATTATTTTTTAACTTCAGTGGTATCTTTTGTAGTTGCTGCAGCGGCATCAGTTTTAGGAGCGCTATCGTCTACCCAAACTTCTCCTTCTGCTTCTTTCGGGTCTTTAGGATTACTTCCTTGTAAAGACAGAATATAACTTGCAACTTTTTGTATTTCTTTTGGTTTAAGAGTTCCTTTCCAAGCAATCATCCCTTTACCATCTCTACCTCCATTTGTAATGGTGTGGAAAAGATTTTTAATTCCTCCTCCTAAAATCCATTTATCATCTGTAAGGTTTGGTCCAATTTGTCCTCCTGCATCGGCACGGTGACAAGCTGCACAATTCATTGTAAAGATCTCTTTTCCTGCTGCCAAACTTGGTTCATCTGTAAGCAGAACAACCGTTTTTTCGTCCATCAAATCTGGAGCAGTTTTCATGTATTCCGCAACGTCAATCTTAGCTTGAGCTAATTCTTTTTTCAACTCCATTTCCTGATCATCAGCTCCTAAAACATCGTAACGAACTACATAAATTACTCCGAAAAGGATACAGATATAGAATAAATATACCCACCATGGCGGTAAATTATTATCCAACTCTTTGATTCCATCATAATCATGATCCATCAACAAATCGCCTTCTTTTTCAATTGGCGCTGTTTGAGTCAATTTATGCATTAGGTTTTTAAACCAAGTGCTTTCTTTGAAACTTAAACTTTCTTCAAGTTCTTTTTGCGCTTTTTCTTCTGGCGTTAGTAATTGATACATTACTCTATTTACTGCACTAAGCGTAATTTCGATTGCAATCAGAATAAACAAAAAGACAAATAAAAAGAGCGAAACCATAGGGAATTTTATAAAAGCCGGTTTATCGCCCGAGTCTATAAAATATTCCATCAAAGCGAATACGATGAAGAAAATCAACGGTACTCTAACATATACTGGGAAAAACTTTTTCATTTTTATCTATCTTTTGAAGTTATAATAAGTCCTTCATCTAAAGGAATACTACTCATTTCTTGAATTTTTTCTTTTCTATATGAGAATACCCAAATACCTAATCCTACAAAGAATAAGAAGAAAATTAAGAGGGAAATAATCGGGTAAATTTCTATACCCGATATTGTTTCCATATTGTGTTTTATTTGTTCGAACATAATGCTGTTATTTAGTTTCTTTTACTTTAATATCAGTACCAAGTCTTTGAATATAAGCGATCAATGCAACGATTTCTCTTTCATTCATCGGAATAAATTTCTCACCTTTTGCTTCAGCTTTTTTGCGGCTGTCTTCGTAACTTTTAACGAAATCAGGATCGCTTTCTAAGCTTTTCTCTATCTTAACTGCCTGTTCTCTTAAAGTTCTTTGAGCATTCTCAACATCCTCTGGAGAATATGGCACACCTAATGAAATCATTGCCTGCATTTTCTTTTGTGTCAATGAAATATCCATTGGTTCATTATCAAACAGCCATTTGTAACCTGGCATAATTGATCCTGCTGATGTACTTTGCGGATTCCACATGTGGTTAAAGTGCCAGTTATCATTGTATTTACCACCTACTCTCAATAAATCTGGACCTGTACGTTTTGATCCCCATAAGAATGGATGGTCGTAAACAAACTCTCCAGCTTTTGCCTGAACTCCGTAACGTTCAACTTCACTTCTGAATGGACGAACTGACTGAGAGTGACATCCAACACAACCTTCTCTAATATATAAATCACGTCCTTCAAGCTCTAACGGTGTATATGGTTTTACACTTGAAATAGTTGGAATATTTGATTTCACCATAATCGTTGGCACAATCTGAATGATACCTCCAATTAAAATTGCAATAGTTGCTAAAATGGTTAACTGAATTGGTTTTCTTTCTAACCATGAGTGGAATTTCTCTCCACTTAATCTGCTGCTTTTTATGGTTTGTAAAGCTGGAGCCTGAGCCAATTCGTCTTCAATTGTATTACCAGCTTTAACTGTCATAATAATGTTGTAAACTAATGTCAACATACCTATTAAGTACAGAGATCCTCCGATAGCTCTCATCCAATACATTGGCATAATCGCTGTTACCGTTTCAAGGAAGTTACCGTATGTTAAAGTTCCGTCTGGATTAAATTGTTTCCACATAGATGCTTGTTGAAAACCAGCTACATATAACGGAATTGTATAAACGATAATACCTAAAGTACCAATCCAGAAATGGAAGTTTGCCAATTTCTTAGAGAACAAATCCGACTTTGTCATTCTTGGAATCAACCAATAGATAATACCAAATGACATGAAACCATTCCAAGCTAAAGCTCCTACGTGTACGTGTGCTACGATCCAGTCTGTATAGTGCGCAATAGCATTTACATTTTTTAAAGATAACATCGGACCTTCAAAAGTTGCCATACCGTAACCTGTAATCGCTACCACGAAGAATTTTAAAACTGGTTCTTCACGAACTTTATCCCAAGCTCCTCTTAATGTAAGAAGACCATTGATCATACCTCCCCAAGATGGAGCAATTAACATTACTGAGAATGCAACCCCAAGATTCTGTGCCCAGTTTGGCAATGCAGAATATAATAAGTGGTGTGGTCCTGCCCAGATGTATATAAAGATTAAAGACCAAAAGTGAATAATAGATAATCTATAAGAGTAAACAGGTCTATTTGCAATCTTTGGAACGAAGTAATACATTAATCCCAAGAATGGAGTCGTCAAGAAGAATGCCACCGCATTGTGCCCGTACCACCATTGTACAAGCGCATCTTGAACACCAGCATAAACAGAGTAGCTTTTAAAAGCAGAAACTGGAATTTCAATATTATTGAAAATGTGCAATACTGCTACCGTTACAAATGTTGCTAGGTAAAACCAAATTGCAACATATAGGTGACGTTCTCTACGACGAAGCATTGTACCAATCATGTTAATCCCCATTACAACCCAAATTAAAGCGATTGCAATGTCAATTGGCCACTCTAGCTCTGCATATTCTTTAGAAGAAGTATAACCTAACGGAAGTGTAATTGCGGCCGCTACAATAATTAGCTGCCATCCCCAGAAATGAAGGTTACTTAAAAAATCACTAAACATTCTGGCTTTTAGCAATCTTTGCAGCGAGTAGTACATACCAGCAAAGAAGGCATTACCCACAAAGGCAAAAATAACTGCATTGGTGTGTAACGGTCTTAAACGGCCGTAACTAAGCCACGAAATCCCATCTGTGATGTTGGGAAAAAGGTACATTACCGCTAAGGTAAGCCCCACTAACATACCCACAACCCCAAAGAGTATTGTGGCGTAAATGAATTTTTTTACAATTTTGTTGTCGTAATAAAACTGTTCCATTTCCATAATTATACTTGTTTTTCTTCGATTGGTGAATTATTATTTTGGGAATTAATTTTGGTTTCGTCATCAAAAAGTATTCTGACTGAAGGGGTATAATCATCATCGTACTGACCAGATTTGACAGCCGCGATAAAGGCAATAAAGAAACAGATTGCCACAAAAATACTTACTGAAATTAATAGATAAATAACACTCATACCTTAGATTTATATTAACAAAATTACTTCGTTAAAGGCGCATAAAATATGATAATTATCATGAACAAAAAGATAGTTAAATTTATAAAAAATACCTTATAAAAATATCTTTTTGAACAATTTATAATTATTCTAAATTTCTGTTGCTGAAATAGTTAGACATAAAAGTTACAAAGCTCACAATCGTAATTGTGCTCAACGGCATGATGATCGCAGCCACTAACGGAAGTAGGTTTCCTGTAACCGCAAATGCAAGTCCAACAACGTTGTAAAGCAATGAAAGTCCGAAGCTCATTTTAATGATCGAAATGGCTTTATGCGAAAGCTTTAAAAAGTAGTTTAGTCGTGAAAATTCTGTTGCATCTAGAATCGCATCACACGCAGGCGAAAAGACATTTACGTTCTCTGAAATCGAAATTCCAACATTGCTTTGTGCGAGCGCACCAGCATCGTTCAGTCCGTCGCCGACCATCATTACATTTTGTCCTTTTTCTTGAAGTTTCTTTATGTATTCGAGCTTTTGCTCTGGTTTTTGATTGAATATCAATTCGGTACCTTTTGGCAGTATCGCTTCTAAATTTGCTCTTTCACCATCATTGTCACCAGAAAGCACTTTAATTTCATAATCTTTGCTCAGATTAGCAAAAAGCTTTTCTAAACCTTCACGATATTGATTCTGAAAAGTATATTTTCCAAAATAAACCTCTCCTATTTTTATATGCAATGCCGTTTTTTCAATTTCTGAACCATCTGCAACTATATCATTTACAAATTGCCCTGAACCAATTTTAATTTCTTTCCCCTCAAGAGAAGCCAAAATTCCTTTTCCTGTAATTTCTTGAAAATCTTCTATACTGATTCGTTTCACTTCAGGTAAAAAATCATAAAGCATTCGGCTTAAAGGATGGTTCGATCCTCGTAATACATTTTTTATCAATACAATATCTGAATCTGAAATAGAATTTCCTTCATACATTATATTCGATTTCTTATTGGTTGTAATTGTTCCTGTTTTATCAAAAACAATCGTATTAACTTTAGCAAGCTGTTCGATTACAATGGCATTTTTTAAGTAAAATTTCTTTTTGCCTAAAATTCTCAGAATGTTCCCAAAAGTAAACGGAGCCGTAAGAGCTAATGCGCAAGGACAAGCCACAATTAAAACTGCTGTAAAAACATTAAAAGCAGTATTGGCATCAATAAAAATCCAATATCCAAAACCAACAAACGCAATTAGTAATAAGATAGGGGTAAAATATCGGCTTATTGCATCTGTTATGGTTTTGTGTTTCTGATCTACTTTTTTCTGAAAAATTTCGTTACTCCATAGCTGCGTCAAATAACTTTGTGAAACAGAATGCAAAACTTCCATTTCGATTACTTTTCCAATCTGTTTTCCTCCTGCAAATACTTTATCACCAGATTTTTTAGTAATTGGAACCGCTTCACCTGTAACGAAACTATAATCTATTTCTGCGCTTTCGCTGATTAAAATTCCATCTACAGGAATAAGTTCTTGGTTTCTAATCAACAATCTGTCTCCTTTTAAAACATCATAAATAGCTACATTATCTTCAGAAGCATCTTTATTAATTTTGGTGACAGCAATTGGAAAATACGATTTAAAATCTCTTTCAAAACTTAAGAAACTATAGGTTTTGGTTTGAAACATTTTACCCAAAAGCATAAAAAATACTAAACTGGCTAAACTGTCAAAAAAACCTGGACCGTGATCCATTAGCATATCGTAAGTACTACGAATAAACATCACGATAATCCCTAAAGCAATCGGAATATCAATATTGAGCATTCTCGTTCTAATACTGTGGTAAGCAGAAATATAATATCCGCTTGCTGAATATAAGAAACTTGGCAATGCCAAAACAAAAATCAATAATCTAAAAAACGGTTTATAGCTATCGAGCCAGAATTCTTTCATTTCAAAATATTCTGGAAACGAAAGCAGCATGATATTTCCAAAACAGAAAAAAGCAACACCCAATTTATAGGTTAAACTTCTGTCTATTTTAGTTTTTGTCGTTCCGTAATTTTCTAAACTAATGTAAGGTTCATAGCCTATCGAATTTAAGAGATAAGCAATTTCTTTTAAAGAAACCACATCAGAATTAAAGGTAATTCTAACTTTCTTTTCATGAAAATTAACCTGAGAAATACTAATTCCCGGCTGAAGTCGATTTAGATTTTCTAAAATCCAAATACACGAACTGCAATGAATATGCGGAATACTCAACGAAACAATTGACGTGTTTCCTTCCTGAAATTCTAAAACCTTTGCAAGAATGGTTTCATTTTCTAAAAAATCATATTTTCCTTTGATGTCTTGCGGTGTCGCTCCTGGAGACTTTTCAAAATCATAATAAGATGTTAGATCGTTGATGCTGAAAATTTCGTAAACTGTTTTACAGCCAGTGCAACAAAACTTTTTATCATCAAAATCAATTTCTTCATTTTGTTCAATAGTTAAACCACAATGAAAACAACTTTGCTCCCTCATAAACTTGTTTTTATATGTCGCAAATTTCCAATTAAAGCACAATTATTAAGATGATAATTGTCATGTTATATTGAAATTGAATTCTAATTTAATAAAATATAACAGCCCAAATTAAGACCAAATCTAATTTATTATAATTTTACCAATTAATGGCCTTAAAACCCTTAATTATCCTTATTTTTGCAGCAAACATATTGTCATGAATAAATGTGATCAATGCATTGTACGCCAGCTAAGTTCATTAAAAGCCCTTAACAAAGACGAAGTTATTAAACTAGCCAGTAGCAAAACCTCTTACAAGATTAAAAAAGGTGAAGCCATTTTTGAAGAAGGTGAAGTAACCAATGGCGTTTTTTGTATAAAAGATGGTGTTGGTAAACTTTCTAAATTGAGTGCAAACGGAAAAGACCAAATTGTAAAATTGGTAAAATCTGGCGAACTTCTTGGACAGCGTTCTATGATTAGTAATGAACCGGCAAACTTGACCGCAAAAGCGATTGCCGACATGGAGGTTTGTTTTATTCCTAAAACTGAAATCATCAATTTCTTTAATAATAACAATCAGTTTTCTTTAAATCTGATGCAATCTGTATGCGAAGATTTGAAAGAATCTGAAAACGAAAAAATTGCCTTAGTTCAAAAAACTGTTAAACAAAGACTTGCAGAAACTTTATTGCATCTACATGATGAATTTGGAGAAGACACAGACAAAACGCTGAGAGTCCAATTAACAAGAGAAGAACTTGCAGGCATTATTGGTACTGCTACAGAAAGCTGTATCCGTCTATTGTCTGATTTTAATAAATTGGGATTAATCGAATTAGTTGGTAAAAAAATTATGCTTAAAGACGTTCGAGCTTTAAAGAAATTAGCCGAAAACTAGAGTTTTTTAGCTTCGTTCCAGAAAACATCCATTTCTGTAAGCGTCATATCCATTAATGGTTTTCCTAATTCGCTTGCTTTACTTTCTAAATACTGAAAACGTTTAATGAACTTTTTATTGGTTCTTTCTAAAGCATCTTCTGGATTTACATTTAAGAATCTCGCGTAGTTAATCATAGAAAACAAAACATCTCCAAATTCATCTTCGATTTTGTCTTGATTTCCTGATTTTACTTCGTCTTGAAGTTCTTGCAGTTCTTCTTGCACTTTATCCCAAACCTGATGAGGTTCTTCCCAGTCAAACCCTACGCCTTTTACTTTATCTTGAATTCTGCTTGCTTTAACCAATGCTGGAAGACTTCTAGGAACTCCTTCCAAAACAGATTTTTTCCCTTCTTTCAGTTTCAGTTTTTCCCAGTTTTGTTTTACTTCTTCTTCATTTTCAACTTTTACATCTCCGTAAATATGAGGATGACGGTGAATTAGTTTTTCGCAGATTTCATTACAAACATCAGCAATATCAAAGTCATTGGTTTCGCTGCCTATTTTGGCGTAAAAAACAATATGAAGCAATAGATCTCCAAGTTCTTTTTTAACTTCATTTAAATCATTATCTAAAATAGCATCTCCCAATTCGTATGTTTCTTCGATTGTTAAATGTCTTAATGTCTGCAACGTTTGCTTTTTATCCCACGGACATTGCTCACGAAGTTCATCCATGATATTTAATAATCTTTCAAATGCTTTTAACTGGTTTTCTCTGCTCATCTTGAAGTTATTTGATTTTAAAACGTCTATTCTGTAAAATTAAAAAATCCTGCTAAGAAAACATCTTAACAGGATTATTTTATGTTTAAAGAAAAACTACTATTCTTCTTTTTTAGCTTTTGCTTTTTTTGCTGCTGCAGCTTTTTTTGGTTTTTCTTCAGCAACAGGAACTTCTTCTTTTGCTTCTTCCACAGCTGGAGCCAAATCAGTTACTAAACCTTTTGCCTGAAGCGTATTATACCAGTTTAATACTTTTTTGATATCTGATGGATAAACTCTTTCTTCATCGTAATCTGGAAGAATTTGTTTAAAATAAGCAGTCAAAGTAGCATTATCTTCTTTATGAGAGATAGCTTGTCCTTTATTTTCTTTAACGGCAATCTGCTGCATTACTTCAGTTAATGGTTTTTCACCTTCATAAGTATAAATCGAAATTTCAGACAATAAACTTACATTGCTTTTTAGATTTACAGTAATCTTCTTCCCATCAATTAATGATTCCGCCACAAAACCTGTACGAGTTTGTACTTTTAATTCGTATAAACCTGGTTTCCCTGAAATGGCTAAAATTTTCGTTAAATTCATTTTTATTAAAATTAGTATTAAGAATTTGATTTATTTTTTGTTTCTAAATATTTAGAAAACTTATCTTGCTTTTTTAGCTGCAAAAAATTTCATTCTATATTCCTGAAACGTTTTTCCTTCAGTAATATTTTTCAATTTCTTTTGGATTAATCGTTTTTTTAGAGATGAAATTTTATCTGTAAACAAGATTCCTTCAATATGGTCGTATTCATGCTGGATAACTCTTGCAATTAATCCGTCAAATACTTCCGTTTTCATAACGAAATCTTCTTCACAATATTCGATTGTAACAGTTGGTTTTCTGTAAACGTCTTCACGCACATCAGGAATACTCAAACAACCTTCATTAAATCCCCACTCTTCTCCTTCTTCCTTAACGATTTTAGCATTGATAAAAGTCTTTTTGAAGCCTTTCAAATCTTTTTGTTCCTCTGAAGGAAGATCCTCATCATCACTAAAAGGCGTTGTGTCTATAACAAACAAACGAATTGGTAGTCCAACCTGCGGTGCCGCAAGTCCAACTCCATACGCATTATACATAGTCTCATACATATTTGCGATCGTTTCTTTTAGATTTGGATATTCTGGTGTAACATCTTGTCCTACTTTTCTTAAAACAGGATCACCGTATCCTACAATTGGTAAAATCATTTGTTTTTATTTATGTTTTATGTGCTGTAAAAACAGAATTAAAGTTCTGATATTTCAGCTGGCAAAAATAGTAAAAAATAGTCAATGAATAATTGTAATACTCTATTATATCATATTTTTTACAAGTATATCATATTTTTCCCAAGCTGTTATAAATCTCATCCATAATTATGCCAAAATCACTCCTACAATTCTTACCTTTGCTAGTAAACCTGCCTTTATGATTGATAAGATTTCAAAATTCACAAACAGCACTTCGTTTTTCAATGCCTCTAAAGTAACTATCGCTTCTGTTGTTCCTGTTTTAGTTTTAAATTTTTTAGGTCATTTTGAAATTGGTTTTACCATTGCCCTTGGAGCTTTTTATACCTATCCCAGCGATATCCCGAGTTCTCTAAGCCATAAAATAAAAGGATTAATTGCGGCTTCTTTTATTGTTTCCGGAGTTAATCTTTTGGTAAATCTCGTTTATCCGTATCCTTTTCTATTTTATATCTTTTTAGGATTTCTGCTCTTTTTGTGTTCTATGATTTCGGTTTACGGACAGCGAGCAACTTTAATCTCTTTCTCGGCTTTATTATCAATTTCTCTTTCTTTTGGACATTTGCATGAAGGCTGGGAAGCTTTTGAATATTCGGGTTTTATCTTTATTGGCGGAATCCTTTATTTAATAGTATCGCTTGTATTTCATTTTGTACAACCTTATAAATATGTAGAATTACAAATTGCCGAAGGAATAAAGCTTACCGCTAAATATCTGAAGCTAAGAGGTGATTTATGGAGTCCAGAAGCGAAAAGAACTTCAATTATTGAAAAACAACTAGCCGTTCAGGTCGAATTAAATCTCATTCATGAAGATTTAAGAAAATTACTGATTGGGAATCAGAACACTTCTGGAATTACAAGCCAAAACCGAAAAATGCTTTTGGTTTTTATTACTTTAGTCGAAATTCAAGAATTGGCGCTATACACTTCTTTTGATCATAGTAAACTTCATGAGAAATTCGCCAAACATCCTGATGTTTTAAGAACATATCAAAATGTTGCTTACAAACTGGCTTCAACTCTTAAAAAGCTCTCAAAAAATGTCAGCCATATTGGTGTTTATGTAGATAAACATGATTTAAAAAATGAATTAGATGCTCTTGAATTCGCCATTTTTGACTACGAAAAATCTTTAGGAAAAGAAGAAGCTGCAGAAGGCGTTTTGATGCTGACCAATATGCTGAAATATGCTAAAAATCAGGTTGGAAAAATTAAAACGATTCAACGTGCGCTTTCTTTAGCAATGCAATCGTACAAATTAAAGGACAAGGACAAGGAGCTTGAAAAATTCCTTACACCACAATATTACCCAATTCGAACTTTAATTGAAAATTTAAGTTATTCTTCTTCCATTTTCAGGCATTCGATAAGGCTAACCATTACTATTTTGATTGGTTTCTTTCTCGGACAGGTTCTTCCTTTTCAAAACGTCTATTGGATTCTGCTTACAATCGTTGTAATCATGCGTCCTGGATATGGCCTGACAAAAGAACGCTCATACAATAGAATGTTCGGCACTGTTTTGGGAGGGATTTTAGCCTTCGGAATTGTTTCTGTTATTCAAAATCACGTTGCTCTAAGCATTTTCTCTATTATCTGTATGCTTTTGGGGATTTCGTTTACGCAAATAAACTATAAAGTAAGTGCCACATTTGTAACTATGTACGTGGTTTTTATTTACGGGATTCTAACACCAGATATCAATGAAGTAATTCAATACAGAATATTAGATTCGCTTGCCGGAGCTATTTTGGCTTTTATTGCCAATCAGTTTTTATGGCCTGCGTGGGAGTTCATAAATACTCCAATTCATATCGAAAATACCATTCGAGCCAATAGAAATTACCTCAAAGAAATTGCAGATTTTTATAATAAAAAAGGAGAAGTTCCTACTTCTTATCGTCTTGCGCGAAAAAATGCCTTTGTTGAAATAGGAAATTTAATGACTTCTTTTCAGCGTATGATGCAAGAGCCTAAATCGAAGCAGAAAACAATGCCGCTGGTTAATAAACTAGTTGTTTTAAACCACTCCTTATTGTCTGCTTTAGCATCTTTGTCAACTTATATTCAATCGCATCAAACTACTTCTGCATCAGATTCTTTTAATTATATCATTAAAACAATTTTAGCCAATCTGGATCATTCTATTTCTGTTTTAAGGAATGAAGTAATTATAAAAGATACATTTTTCGAAAAAGAAGATGTGACTTTGCAGTTTGAAGAACTAAAGCGAAAACACTTTACACGCCTAGCCGAAGATGATGATTTGGATAAGGAAACGCGTCAAGCGAAAATGCAGGAAGCACAAATGGTTATTGAGCAATTAATCTGGATGAGCAATCTAGCAGAAAAAATTCTAAAAAACACAACCGACTTAAAAGCAACAAATCCAGATTAATTCATCTGGATTTGTTTTTTATATCAAATAAGGAGAAGCTTAATTTAATTTTAAAACCTCTGCTGTTTGTTTTCTAAGCTCTTCTAAAAGTTCTGGCTTATCATTTAAAGTCTGACCGTAAGAAGGAATCATTGTTTTTAATTTTGCTTGCCATTCTGGTGTTTTGATTTGATGTGTAAAACATCTGCCGATCAAATCTATCATAATTGCTACAGCTGTAGAAGCACCTGGAGAAGCACCTAATAAAACCGCTAAACTTCCATCCTTCGTATTGATTACTTCTGTACCAAATTCTAAAACTCCACCTTCTTTTTCATCTTTTTTGATTACCTGAACACGCTGTCCTGCTTTTTCTAATTTCCAATCTTTTGAACGTGCTGTTGGAAGATATTCGCGCAAAGCTTTCATTCTATCTTTTGGCGATTGACGTACCTGCTCAATCAAATATTTCGTTAATGGAATATTGTGATATCCAGCAGCCAACATCGGAATTAAATTATTCGCTTTAATTGAAAGTGGCAAATCTAAATAAGAACCATTTTTTAAGAAACGAGTTGAGAATCCTGCAAATGGACCAAAAAGAAGTGCTTTTTCGCCATCAATTACACGAGTATCAATATGAGGAACAGACATTGGAGGAGCTCCAACACTTGCTTTTCCGTATACTTTTGCTTGGTGTTTAGCAATTACTTCAGGATTTGTACATTTTAACCATTGTCCGCTTACTGGAAAACCTCCGTAACCATTTCCTTCTGGTACATTTGCTTTTTCCAATAAAGGAAGAGAACCTCCTCCGGCACCGATAAATACAAATTTAGTGTATGCTTTACGAGTATTTCCTGTAGACAAATCTTTAATTTTAATTCTCCAAGATTTATCTTCACGCTGTCTTAGTTTTTTAACCTCATGATTAAAGAATAAAGAAACACCGTCTAATTTTTCTAAGTAAGTGAACATACTTCTTGTTAAAGCACCAAAATTAACATCGGTACCAATTTCCATATGTGTTGCCGCTAATTTTTCCTCAGCATTTCTTCCTTCCATTACCAATGGCATCCATTTCTGAAGTTGCTCAAAATCGGTACTGAAAGTCATTTCAGAGAAAATCGGGTTGCTTTGAAGCGCCTCGAATCTCTTTTTTAAATAATCTACGTTTTTATCTCCCCACACAAAACTCATATGAGGTACGCTTTTAATAAAATTATCCGGAGACGGCACTTTATTTTGCTGCACTAAGTAAGACCAAAACTGGCGAGAAATCTCAAACGATTCTGCAATGCTTATCGCTTTTTTAGGATCTATGCTTCCGTCAGCCTTTTCTGGAGTATAATTTAATTCACAAAAAGCAGAGTGTCCCGTTCCAGCATTATTCCAAGCATCAGAGCTTTCGGCTGCGGCAACATCTAATCTTTCGTAAATTTCAATTTTAATATCTGGTTGTAATTCTTTCAAAATTACTCCAAGAGTGGCACTCATTATTCCAGCGCCAATGAGTACTACATCACTATTTGAACGTATGGTTTCGTCGGGCATAACAGTATTTTTATTTAAAGTGCAAAGGTACTTTTTTAATTGCAAAAAAAAACTAATTTTTAGATGATAAAAGTTAGGATTTTCTAAAAACCATTAAATTATAAATAAAAAATACGACGAACAGCGTTATTTTTTTGCGGAAAGATAATCTTGAAGCAGAATTGTAGCAGAAATTTCGTCTATTAATCCTTTATTCTGACGTTGTTTTTTATTCAAGCCACTGTCGATCATGGTTTGAAATGCCATTTTTGAAGTAAAACGCTCGTCAACACGAATTACTTTCATATCTGGAAAAATATTCGAAAAGTGTGTTGCAAAACCATTAATAACAGAAGCGCTTTCAGACGGCATTCCGTTCATTTGCTTTGGCTCACCAATCAAAACCGCTTCGACTTTTTCTTTAGCAAAATAATCTTTCAAAAAGTCAATCAAAGTATGTGTCGGAATCGTTGTTAACCCCGAAGCTATAATTTGCATTTCGTCTGTAACCGCAATTCCTGTGCGTTTTTGTCCGTAATCTATAGAGAGGATTCTTGGCATTGTTTTATTTTATAAAAAAACTAATAATTAAGCCCATTTTTAGGATATGCAAAAATGAATAATAAAAATAATAAATCTTATTTACGATGGTTATTTTTTTTTCATCTACCGTTTCTGTGTACCAAAATCCTTTCAAATAACCTGTTCTAGCACGGATAAATGGTTCTCCAAACAATTTATTATGAACAAGAAACAATATTCTATTCATTAAAAGCAAAATCATTGGCAATGAATAGATGTAAATAGTTTTGTAAGCCGAAAGAAAAGTTAAACTAAATTTCACTAAAAACAAACCTAAGAGAAGTATTAGAGAAGAAACAACAACCATGTTTCTAAAGAATTTCCACAATTTAACATCCTCAACCATCAACCAAATAAAAAAGCCACAAGACAAAACTAAACCTGTTAAAACATAAAAATAAATTTCCCCGAAACCCATATTATATATCTTTTATCTAGTTCAAATTTACACAAAAAAATCCGCCCTGAAAAAACTCAAGACGGACTTTATCCAAATATTCAAACCTAAAAAATAACTCAATTTATCTTCCGAACAATCTGCCGAAAAAACCTCTGTGTTCTTCCTCTTCTCCTGCATCCTCTTCTTCTGAGTAGTTAGCGAACTTTGCTTGAGATTTTTCATGTTCGTAAATCAACTCCTTAATATACTCAACGTAAGTTCTTTTCTTCTCTTCTAAGAAACCGATTAAGTACTTTTCGCTAAATTCAACACCGCTTGCAGCTTCAATCTGCAATAACTTTTTATAAAGAGGTTCAATATGCATCGCAATTACTTCTTGCGGTACGGCTTGTCTTCTTCCGAAATAATTGACTATAACGTCGTTTTCGTCGCGGGCGATTTCAAAATCTGTAATTACCCAATAGTATCTTCCAGACTTTGCAAGATTTTTTACAATAGCGTGAAAGTTTTTCCCGTTTTTAAGATTTTCCCAAAGCACTTTAAAAATTACTTTTGGCATATCTGGGTGACGTATGATGTTATGAGGCTGGCCCATTAATTCATAGTCTTCGTAACCACAAACATCTACAAACACTTCGTTTGCATATTCTATAATGCCATACGCATTTGTTTTACTCATAATAACCTGAGTTTTATCCCAGCTTACTTCTTTGTCAATGATTACTCTGTTTTGAAGGTGATTTTCTTGATTCATATTTTACTGCTTATATGATTATTTATGGAATGGAATGCTGATCAACACTGCGAAATTAAAGTGAAGAAAAAAGAGAAAGCCTGACTTTTGTCATATTTTGACATAAAAAAAACTTCTAGGGACATTTAAATAAAAAATAAATCACTATTGATTCTTTCATGTTTTACAAATAAGAAACAAAAAGTTAAATCTGTAACATTTTCGAACCGTTTTGCTTTTCTGCATTTCTACAAATACGTTATCTTTGCCAAAAAATTAAACGTATGAATTCTTTACAGACTATAATTGAACAAGCTTGGGAAAACAGAGCTTTATTGCAAGAAACTACAACTACAGATGCCATAAGAGAAGTAATCGAATTGGTTGACGCAGGAAAATTACGTTGCGCTGAACCAGTTGGTGACAAATGGCAAGTAAACGAATGGGTTAAGAAAGCAGTTGTAATGTATTTTCCGATTCAAAAAATGGAAACATGGGAATCTGGTATTTTTGAATACCACGATAAAATGTTGCTAAAAAGAAATTATGCTGAAAAAGGAATCCGTGTGGTGCCTAATGCTGTTGCTCGTTACGGTGCTTATATTTCAAGCGGTGTAATCTTAATGCCAAGTTACGTAAACATTGGTGCTTATGTTGACGAAGGAACAATGGTTGATACTTGGGCAACTGTTGGAAGCTGTGCTCAAATTGGTAAAAATGTACACTTAAGCGGTGGTGTTGGTATTGGCGGTGTTCTTGAGCCATTACAAGCTGCTCCAGTTATTATCGAAGACGGTGCTTTTGTTGGTTCTCGTTGTATTGTTGTCGAAGGCGTTCACGTTGGTAAAGAAGCAGTTCTTGGAGCTAACGTATGTTTGACAGCATCTACAAAAATTATCGATGTTACAGGTGATGAGCCAGTTGAAATGAAAGGTTATGTTCCTGCTCGTTCTGTAGTTATCCCAGGAAGCTACACTAAGAAATTTGCTGCTGGAGAATACCAAGTTCCTTGTGCATTAATTATTGGAACTCGTAAACCATCTACAGATCTAAAAACTTCTTTAAACAATGCGCTTCGTGAGTACGATGTGGCTGTATAGATTTTAAAAATCAATCATAAAAAAATTCCAAACTCCAATTTTAGTAATTGGGATTTGGAATTTTTTATTTGAAGTTTACTTTTATCTATTCTTTTTTTGAAGTTTTATAAGCTTCGCATATTTCATATAAGAGAAAAATGCCTGAATCATTGCAATCGACAATCCGTCAAGACCATTGAAAATTCCTTTTTTAAAGAAATAGCAACGAATAAAAGCTACAGTTCCGTTAAGAACAGGTTTAAAAGCATTTACTCTTTTTCCTTGATCAAATAATTGTTGGGCGTGCCATCCAGAATATTGATTCTTTTTCGCAATAATCTGATCGAAAGAATCCCATCCGTAATGTAAAATGTGCACGGCAACCTTTTTCTCGTTTTGAGCAATAATTTTCTGATGCACTTTAGAATCTGAAGGATGCGCTGTTTGTTTATTAAAGAAACGAACTTTATGATCTGGATACCAGCCTGAGAAATCAATCAATTTATCAGCTAAAAAGTTTTTAACTCTAAAGCTCATAGCATCATAGTTTCCTTCTAAATATTTTTTCTTTAGAATAAATTCCTCAGCATCTTTATCTAGAAATTCATCTGCATCGAGATTCAAAATCCAGTCGTTTTTGCAAAAAGGCAATCCGTGCGTACGCTGCGGGCCATCTCCTAAAAATGACTGCTGAACAACCTGCGCTCCTTTTTCTTTAGCTATTTCTACTGTACGATCTTTACTGAAAGAATCTACAATTATAACTTCATCACAAACTTTAAATAAGGCATCAATACATTTTCCAATGTTTTTTTCTTCATTGAAAGTAATTACCAAACCGCTAATTCCCATTGTAAATTTTAATTTGTTGAGCACAAAAATATAACTTTTTAATTTAGTTTAATCTTATTACCGCCATCACTTGTAGACTTCATAAAATAGTTTGTATTTTAGCTTCCAAATTGAATAAAAAACCAAATGAGAATATTAGTCATTCAGCAAAAAAGAATCGGAGATGTTTTAACGAGCACAATTATTTGTAACAACTTGAAAAGCAAGTTTCCAGATTCTACAATTGACTATATGTGTTATCCAAATTCAGTTGATGTTCTTTTAGAAAATCCGAATATTGATAACATTATTCCAGTAACTAATAAAATTAGAAAATCGACTTTTGGATTTCTTAAATTCATTTTTGAAATTCGAAGAAAAAAATATGATGCTGTAATCGATGTGTACAGCAAATTGGGAACGAACTTAATTACGT
Organism: Flavobacterium sp. B167r; assembly: GCF_056824315.1. NCBI lineage: Bacteria > Pseudomonadati > Bacteroidota > Flavobacteriia > Flavobacteriales > Flavobacteriaceae > Flavobacterium > Flavobacterium sp. B167r. The sequence goes on along the minus strand of NZ_CP124859.1, from coordinate 2,871,015 downwards.
TTTTTTCTGGAGCAAAATATAAAGTTTCGTACCACAAATGGTATTCTAACATATTTTACAATTATAGCTACGAACGTTTTGATGCCATAAAATCAGAATATGGTTTGGCAATTGAAAATAGATTATTGCTTCTTAAACCTTTTTTTACTGAAAAGATAACGAATGTAAAACCGAAAATCTTTTTAAAAGAATCTGAAATTACAGAAGCAAAAAACATTTTAAAAAAACACAATATCGATCCTGAAAAACCGTTTATCATGTTTGGAATTTTAGGAAGTGAGCATTACAAAACTTATCCGCTTGACGGAATGGCAAAAATCATTGATTTTACGGTAGCAAAAACAAACGCGACTATTCTCTTTAATTATATTCCGAACCAGAAAGAGCAAGCTTTGGAGGTTTACAACAATTGCTCTGAGGAAACAAAAAAATATATTATTTTTGATTTGTATGCTACAGATTTACGTCAGTTTTTAGCAATACTTTCTCAATGCGAAATGTTGATTGGAAATGAAGGAGGCGCTGTAAATATGGCAAAAGCTTTAGAAATTCCAACTTTCTCTATTTTCACTCCTTCTGTTAGAAAAGAAACATGGCAGCTGTTTGAAAATGAAGCAAAAAATGTTTCTGTTCACTTAAAAGATTTAAAACCAGAAATCTACGAGAAACACACAGAACAATACATCAAAGAACACACTTTTGAATATTACGCTGAATATCCATTGGAACTTATGCTCAAAAAGCTAGAGACTTACTTTCAAGAATATAAAAATTGAAAAAGTAAAAGCATCACCAATGAATAGTGAAAAGCAAAAATTATCAGTATTGATTATTACGCTTAATGAAGAACAGCATATAAAATCGCTTCTTGAAGACATCGATTTTGCTGACGAAATAATCGTTGTTGATTCTTTTAGCACCGACAAAACGGTAAGTATTGTTGAGTCTTTTAAAAACGTAAAATTAATTCAGAACCCTTTTACCGATTATACTTCTCAGCGAAATTTCGCCTTAGATCAAGCCAAAAACTCATGGGTTTTATTTATTGATGCTGACGAAAGATTGACATCTGAATTAAAATCTGAAATCGTTACCGCAATTAATTCTGAAAATGCTGCAAGTGCTTATTTTATCTATCGCATTTTTATGTTTAAAAATCGAAGACTGAATTTTAGCGGTTGGCAAACAGATAAAATTTTCAGGCTTTTTAATAAATCAAAGTGCAGATATAACGAAGAAAGAACCGTTCATGAAAAACTAATTGTAGAGGGGTCAATTTCTACTTTAAAAAACAAAATAATACATTTTTCGTACTCTTCTTATGAGGATTACAAATCGAAAATGTATAATTATGGAATCCTTAAAGCAAATGAAAAACTAGCAAAAGCAATAAAACCTTATTTTTTACTGCAATTGCTTCATCCTTTATATACTTTCTTGTACCAATTTATGATCCGTTTTGGTTTTCTTGACGGAGGAAAAGGCGTAACGATTTGTTATCTGAATGCTTACAGCGTTTTTATTCGCTATAAAGAATTAAGAAGGCTTACTTCTTCCAGAATTTAAGCTTCTTTTTCAAGCGTTTTTTTCGATAGAATTTCTCTTGAAAATCTGAAGTAAATTTCCATAAAGTATCAAAAATCTTTTCTTCAGGTTGATTATAGTATTTAGCATATTCATTACTCATTACCGCTACCATTTCTTTTAAAGGCGTTAAACGGCACAAGTTTTTCATACGCATTTCAAAAGACATAGAATCATGAAATTCCATTCTATTCAAATCTACCAGAAAGAAATCATAATTTCCGCCAGCATTCTTTTTAATTAAAGTATTTCCTGGCGAATGGTCTAAAAATTCAATTCCTTTTTCGTGAAGGTCAAAACTAAATTTAGTAAACTGTCTTAAGATGTTTTCGCGATCAGGAAAATCAGGTATTTCCACCAATTCTCTATACGTAAGATCACATTCTAGCTGTTCGCTTACATAAAAGCTTTTCTCTAAACCTATTATCGATGAAAATTCAGCAAATGCGATAGGTTTTGGAGTTCCAACACCTAATTCTAGCAATCTATTTGCAAACTCAAAAGAGCGTTTTGCTTTCGATTTTCTGAAGTATTTATAAGCGATTTTATTGATAAAGTGCGGAACTTTAAACGATTTTATATTTATTTTCTTGTCGTCTAAATCAAAAAGTTTTATCTGATTGCGCTGGCCAATTACAAAGTCCTCTCCTTTTGTATTAAAAAAACGAATATATTCAAGAAGAATATTTTCAAATTTTTCATATCCGCGATTTAATCTTAAAATCATAAAAATTGTTTCAGCAAATTTAGCTAGTTTTACCAACTAATAAAAACTATTTCGAAGATAATGCATATTACTCTTATAAGTTTAGACAACTGGGGACTCAACAAACACATCGCTGTAGACTTAAAAAAACAAGGTCATACTGTTCGTCATATCGACTTTAATACTTTTAAATACAAATATCCTTCGGTATTTCATAAAGCCTATAATGTTATATTGAAAGCGTTCTTTAAAACTAATTTGAAGCATCAGCATTACGGAAAAGAAATCATCAACGAATTAAAAAAGAACAATCAGATTCAAGATGTAATTTTGACAATCAAAGGAGACTTTATAACTCCAGAAAGCATTTTAGAATTTAAAAATTACACTAAAAAATCAATCGGATTCTTTAACGACAATATTTATCGCTGTCCAAAAATCAAACGAGTACTTCATTGCTTTGATGAAGTTTTTTCGTTTGAAAAAGAAGATTGCACAAATTTCAATTTAAAATTCGCATCAAATTGGATATACAATTCAGAAAATTCGATAGCTTCAAATGAATTCGAATATGATGTTTTCAATATTAGCTCAATTGACAAGAGATTGCCTATCTTGAAAAAAATCGCGGCCAATTTAGCTTCTCAGAATTCAAAATTTAAATTCATTGTTTATGATAAAAAACAGAAAGACAATGATGAAAACATTACATATATAAGAAGCCACATGCCTTTAAGTGAAGTTAACGATTACATTAACCGCTCAAAAGTACTTTTAGACATCAATCGACTTGGCCAAAGCGGACTAACATTTAGAGTTTTTGAAAGTTTAGGCTTAGAGAAGAAACTTATCACCACAAATGCGGACATTAAAAATTACGATTTTTACAATCCTAATAACATTTTAATTATTGACGAAAAAAATCCAATTATACCGATGGCTTTTTTCGAAAATGAATATCAAAAAATTCCAGATTCTATTTACAACAAGTACACTCTAAAGGGCTGGACGAATAATGTTATCCTAAAAGAGAATTCTTAGTAAATTCGAAATCAAAACGTTGTTTTTTTTAAGAAAATTTTAACCATAATATTTTTGCATTCAAAACTGGTTCGCTATGTTTGCAAAAAGTTTAAAAAATCAGTTAAAATAAGTTAATAAAAATCTGTTTCTTCAAAAAAATGACATTTACTTTCAGTATTTATTTAGTTTTCATAGTATTAGCTTTAGTTATTTCCGTATTAGCAACAAATAAATTAGTAAAGATAGATGTAGCGAATGTTCGTTATCCAGAAATTGACGGATTAAGAGGTTATTTAGCATTTTTTGTTTTCTTGCATCATAGTTATATCTGGAGGTTTTTTCTTCAAAACGGTGAATGGAACGAGCCAGCCTCCAATTTATTTAACCATTTCGGACAAACCACGGTTGCTTTTTTCTTTGTGATTACGGCTTTTTTATTCACTTTAAAATTAATAAACAGCAAAAACAAAGAAATTAATTGGTCTGCGTACATCAATGCTCGCGTTTACAGACTCTTTCCTATGTATCTTTTTTCTGTTGGAATTATATTTTTTATTGCTGGTTATTTAACCAATTTCAAATCAAAAGTTCCATTTTCAGAAAATATATTAACGATACTTTCATGGATATTTTTCAATGTAAAAAAAGGATTAAACATCAACGGATTAGAAGACAGCTTCTTGCTAAATGCTGGCATAACTTGGACATTGCCATATGAATGGGCTTTCTATTTTTTACTCCCTCTTATTGCACTATTTTTTAAGATTAAAGCAAACTACAAAGTGATTGTGTTATTTACCATTACAGCAACCCTTATAATGATCATCAATGGCGCATCCTTGAGACACTTTCTTCCTTTTATTGGAGGTATTATTGCTGCTTTAGTCGTAAGTAAAAATATATTTGGCACTATTTTAAAACAAAAAAAATATACAGTTTTAGCTATTTTACTAATTGCATGCTCCATTTATTTTTTCAATAGCGGAAGAAAACCGATACCAGTCATTATTACTTCAATCGTCTTTATAATAATTGCTTCTGGAAATAGCTTTTTTGGACTTTTATCAAGTGCTTTTTCTAGAAAATTTGGACAAATAACCTACAGTATTTATTTATTGCATGGAACTTTATTATTTATCCTTTTCTATTTCATCATCGGATTTCAAGAAGCCAAGAAATTGACTGATTTTGAATTTTGGTCGATTATTGCCTTATCTGTTTTTCCATTAATATTCATTAGTCAATTAACATTCAAATACATTGAACAGCCATTAATGGAATTCGCAAAACTGAAATTAAGACCATCATTGGTAAAATCATAAGCATTTCGCTTTTACAAACAGTATAAAAAAGAATTACAAGTAAAATTTATAACTTTGTAATCTTAAAATATAATTTGTAAAATGAACGAGGAAATCATCAACGCATACGAAGTAATTAAAAACGGAGGCATAATCTTATATCCGACCGATACGGTTTGGGGAATTGGCTGTGATGCCACCAATGCTGAAGCTGTTGCTAAAATCTACAAATTAAAACAGCGTGCAGAAACACAAAGCATGATTGTTTTAATGAATGGCGAAAAGATGATGTACAACGTATTTAAAAACATTCCTGAAGTTGCGTGGCAAATCTGGGATTTATCAGATAAACCAACCACTTTAATTCTTGATGATGCTAGAAATGTTGCTCCAAATATTATTGCTGCAGATAAATCTCTAGGAGTTAGATTGGTAAAAGAGCCTTTCTGCTACAAATTGATGGAGAGAATGAAAAAACCTTTGGTCTCAACTTCTGCAAATATTTCAGGACAGCCTACACCAATTGCTTTCAAAGATATTAGTCCAGAGATTATTAATGGAGTTGATTACGTAGTGAAATTAAACCAAGATAAAATCAACGGAAAATCTTCTACGATAATCAAATTAACAAACGATTCGCAGGTAAAGGTTATTAGAAAATAGTTTTTTTTGTTTCAGGTTTCAAACCTGAAACTTTAAACAATCTTAAGACTTTCAACCAGCCAATCGATATCTTCTTTGGTGTTGTAATGACTAAATGAAATTCGGAGATTTGGTAATTTTAAATCAGCCTCCGAAAGCATTTCATTTAAAACATGAGAAGGCTTAATGCTTCCAGATTGGCAAGCGCTTCCTCTAGAAACCGCAATTCCTTTCATATCTAAACTAAAAAGCAACATCGAAGTTTTGTATGATGAAAATGGCAGAATGATATTGATGATATTATAGAAATCATCTTTTTTTCCGTTAATTCTAAAATCTGGAAAATGGATTTCTAGTTGTTCTATCAAATAATTTTTCAACCCTAAAATATAAGCTCTTTCTTCCTCTAATTTCTCGTATGAAACAGACAAAGCTTTTGCCATTCCGGCGATTTGATGCACTGCTTCGGTTCCTGCACGAAGACCTTTTTCTTGTTCTCCTCCAAAAAGCAATGGCTGTAAACCAGAATTTTTTCGAATAAAAGCAAATCCGATACCTTTTGGTCCGTGAAATTTATGCGCACTTGCTAAAATAAAATCAACAGGAGTCTTTTGAAGATCTATTTCAGTTTTTCCGATAGACTGAACTGTATCTGAATGAAACAATGCATTGTATTGCTTACAAATCAAGCTAACACGATCTAAATCTAAAATAGTTCCCGTTTCGTTGTTAACATGCATCAAACTAACTAAAGTCTTTTTTTCTTCGGACAATAAATTAGAAAGATGCGTTAAATCTAAACTCCCATCTGGGTTTACTTTTACGTAATCAACTTGGATATTGTATTCTTCCTGAAGCACCCAAACAGTATGTAAAACAGCATGATGTTCAATTTTTGAAGTAATGATTCTCTCTACTTTTAAATCTTCAACAGCAGAGCGCAGAATCCAATTGTCAGCTTCAGTTCCGCCAGAAGTAAAAATAATTTCTTGAGCTGTGCAATTTAAATGCTTTGCAATGCTCTTTCTTGAAAGTTCTAATATTGTTTTACCGTTTCGCCCAAAACTATGCGTAGACGATGGATTTCCGTAATCCTCAAGCATCACTTTCGTCATTTCCTGAATTACTTCAGGACGAATTGCTGTTGTTGAGGCATTATCTAGGTATACTTTTTTCATTGCAGCAAAGTTAAGAAATATCAATTGTGAAAACTTAAATATAATCTGGCAATTTTTTCACTATTTTTGACCCAAATAAAATTTTACGATGAAAAAATATGCTGCCCTCCTATTGTTTGCTCTTTTTTTGAATGGATGTGATGATGGAGATTTAACTGTAGATAAAATAGATTTTGCTGATGTACAGGAATCAACAGCCTGTGATCCTTTAACAAATGCCTTGATTTATAAAATAAAATCTCAAGAAGCGCTTTTGCTTCAAATGCCTGAAGGAGCAATTATAAATGATGAGGGGACTTACACTTATACAATAGACGCAAATGGAAACGGATTATATCGTGTTGTTTATAGAGCTTACGATGGAACTGTTGCCAAAGAAAATATCTGTGGTATTATTCCCCCAAGCACACCAAAAGTAACTGAAGAATGGCTTGGTATTGATGGAACCATAGAAATTACAACTAAGCAAATAGAGCCAAACAATACTACCGATGACGGAACAAGAATCTCTGGTTATGAGCACAGCATTATTTTCAAAAATATAACATTTGCAAAACCAGCGGGAAAACAGACAGACACAGAATTTGTATTTGGAACTTATAAAACTACCGTAACACCTGCCAATTTAACGTTTAAAACTAATCCAAACGGCTCGGCTTATGAGTGTGATGAAGTCGCTAGAGTATACAATTACAATAACACCTTCTATTTATCAATTGATGATATCGACCCTGCATTACTTGTCAATGAAGTAACGGCTAGTAACCAGCCTCGTACAAGTTTAATAACAGCAACACAAAACAAAGTATTTTACAGAACTGCATTAGCAGAAACTGGATCTATTACACCTGCTTTTATTTGTGCTAAAGTACAACCAAGTTCTCCTGCAATTGATGAAACATGGACAGGGCAACTGGGTGTAGCCAATACAAGTGGAATTATAGAAGTAACAACTACTGTATCAACTAATGCAATAGGACAAGTTTACACGCACACAATTGTACTTAAAAATGTAATTTTAGCAAAAGGAAATAGTAGTTTTAAACTTGGAAGCAGTTTCGTTCTAGGAAAAATTGACCGACAAACAACCAACTAAAAGTATCCTTTTTACAAGAAATAATTCTTACAAAAAAAAACGTCCTTTTTTGAAATGATTTTAAGAATAAATCAGAACAAAAAACGGACGTTTTTTTATGCTTTCTAATGAAGTTTTATTACTTGAAATAAGCCTTATTATTTATTGTTTTGTTTTATATAAACTTCGGTCGCTCCTAGACCATATTTTTGATAATTGGCATCTTGAAAATCAATTCCGTCATAACGTCCCAATAAAAAATCAAGTTCGGCTTTTAAAATCCCTTCACCAACACCATGAATAAAAACAATTTTCGGAATGCGATTTCGTATTGCAAATTCGATGTGTCTTTTTGCCGTTTCGGTCTGCAAAGTCAAAATATCATAATTTGACATTCCGCGTTTATTTGGAACCAATTTTTCGATGTGCAAATCAAATTCCGGAACACCAACCTCACGTTTGTCTTTCTTTTCTTTAACAAAACTTCTTGGTTTTGGCTCCGTTTTCTCTTTTACAACTTCATCTAAATTAATTCTTTTAATAGAATTCATTAAATCATTGGTTTCTTGAATCTTAATTAATTCATTGACTAAAAATGTCATCATAAATCCATCTTCACTTTCAATCAAAACTTCATTGTTTTTAACCGAAACCACAGTTCCGTTAATGGCTTCATCCAATACAGAAACCTTATCTCCTTTTGCAAGCATCCTACTCTTCTTTATCGTTATTTTTACTTGGTGTTTTAGCACTAAGCTGCATCATTCCGAACATGAAAACTACAATTGCAGCAATCATGATATAGATGTTTTTTTCCTCTGAAACCTGCTCGTAAAACGCAACCGAAATCGCAAGAATCATTATTATAATTTTAAAAGTTTTCATCTATTCTCTACTTTAAGATTTCAAAAGTATAAAACTTTCAAGTACTACTTCTATACTACACCAAAGGTTTGTCATATTTTTTTAGTAAAATTGCAAAAAACATCTGCCATGAGTTTAGAGAAATATATGATTCCTTGCCTGTTCAAAACCTTCTTTGGTTACGACTGTTTGGGGTGCGGATTTCAGCGGTCTTTATTCTTACTTTTTCAGGGTGATTTTTCAGCCGCTTTTAAAATGTATCCAGCTATTTATACTTGCCTTATACTCTTCGTTTTTATAGCATTTCATTTCTTGGATAAATCTAGAAATTACAAAAAAATCATTTGGAACATTGCCGTCGTGAATTTCGTTTTTATGCTTGTCGGCTATTATTTCAAACACTTTTAGATTTTAGATTTTAGATTTTAGATTTTAGATTTTAGATTTTAGATTTTAGATTTTAGATTTTAGATTTTAGATTTTAGATTTTAGATTTTAGATTTTAGATTTTAGATTTTAGATTTTAGATTTTAGATTTTAAAAATCGCTTCGCTCTTTTTTAGAATTTGTAATTTCAAACAACATTTATTTTTTAATCTGATTCAAAATATCATTCATCATTTCGATTTGCACTTTCTGTATTTCGATTAATTCTTGCTGTTGGTGCATAATTAAATGATCTATTTTGTCATGAATTAATCTGATTTCCAATTCCGATTTCAGGTTAATCATATAATCTTTTTTAGCACGATTACGGTCTTTTTCTTCCTGACGATTTTGACTCATCATAATAACTGGTGCTTGTAAAGCTGCAACGCAAGAAAGAATTAAGTTTAGGAGAATAAACGGATACGGATCAAAACCTTTATTTAGAAAAATATAAACATTCGAAGCAATCCAAATCGTAATAAAAACGACAAAAGAAATAATAAAAGTCCAACTTCCTCCAAAATCTGCCACTTTATCGGCTACTTTTTGTCCTAAATTTCTAACTTCTTCTTCATCTTCAACAATGCTTACAATCGATTTATCTTCTTTTAATGAAGAAATAACATTCTGCTCCATTGCAGAAATTGCTCCAATTTCGGTAGAAAGATAATTTGAAATATATTTTTGGCGGTAAACATTGAGTTCATTCACAGCAATGCAATCTTCTATGCTGAAATTTGGGTATTCTTTTTTAATTAATCCCAAAATAGGATCGTGTATTTCCTTACCGGAAATTTTCTCCTTTTCATCAAAAGAAAGCCCTGAAATAGAGCTTTTGAATGTTTTTTTATTTTCCATTTCTAATATATTTTGAAAGCTAATTTACGCAATTAACTTCTTAAGAATTACATAAAAAACAACAGTTGACAATTTGCTTTTTATCACAAATCTCACTTAGCAAAGAAAATATCTTTAGTTAAATCGTGATTTTATTTCCAAAAAACGCCTTACTTTTAACGTTCCAAAATTATTCATTCATTTTTACCATTGTGACAAAAGAAAATATCATACAAAATATAAAAGCTTTAAAAAGCCACTCACACATAAATTACGGCATTAAAACCAAAACAGAAGATTTTACAGAAAAGCTTTTTTATACTCTATTTGACTCGAATGCGGCGCTACACGAAAGCATTGATGAATTGGAGTTTCGTTTTAAAGAAATTGCTGTTTTGGCCTGCAAAAAGCCTCAAAATTTATGCGAATCGATTTGGGATCGCTTTTTAGAAAAACTTCCAGGGGTTTTAGAAAAGCTAAATCAAGATGCCGAATATATTCTTGAAAACGACCCCGCTTCAAACAGTATTGATGAAGTATATCTGGGATATCCTGGGTTTTATGCCATCGCAATTTACAGACTAAGCCACGAATTGTATCATCTTGACTTATTGCTATTTTCTCGATTAATGAGCGAATATGCACATAGAATTACAGGTACAGATATTCATGCTGGAGCTGATATTGCATCGCCGTTTTTTATCGATCACGCAACAGGTATCGTAATTGGTGAAACTACAGTTATCAAAAAACATGTGAAAATTTATCAGGGTGTTACGCTTGGTGCTTTGAGCGTAAGCAAAGAAATGAAAAACGCAAAACGACACCCAACTGTTGAGGCGAATGTCTGTATTTATGCCAACGCAACAATTCTTGGCGGAGAAACTGTAATTGGAAAAAACAGTATTGTTGGAGGAAATGCTTGGATTACCAAATCTATTCCAGAAGATTCTATCGTTTTAAACACCACTACAACTGAAGTTAAAATAAAAGAAAAAAAATAATGAATTCACATAAATTATTAAACCTAATTGGCAACACTCCATTAATGGAAACAGTCAATCTAGTTAAAAATAAAAATGTAAAACTTTTACTGAAACTGGAAGGAAATAATCCTGGAGGAAGTGTAAAAGACAGAGCTGCATACAATATGATTGCTGCAGCATTAGAAAGAGGCGACATCAAGAAAGGAGATAAATTAATCGAAGCAACCAGCGGAAACACTGGTATCGCTCTTGCTATGATTGCTCAATTATTTGGGATCGAAATCGAATTGGTTTTACCAGAAGATTCTACAAAAGAGCGTACTCAAACCATGCGTGCTTACGGCGCAACAGTGATTCTTACGCCTGCAACCGAAGGAATTATCGGTTCTAGAGATTATGCCGATAAAAAAGTAGCACAAGGCGGTTATTTAATGCTAAATCAGTTTGCGAATGATGATAACTGGAAAGCGCACTATAAAACAACTGGCCCAGAAATATGGAATGATACTGACGGAACTGTAACGCATTTCGTTTCGGCAATGGGAACAACGGGAACCATTATCGGGACTTCCACTTATTTAAAAGAAAAAAATCCAAACGTTCAGATTGTTGGCGCACAGCCAAGCGACGGATCTCAGATTCCAGGAATCCGCAAATGGCCACAAGAATATCTTCCTAAAATTTTCGATGCTTCTAAAGTTGATACGGTTGTTGATGTGAGCGAAGAAGAAGCGCGTGCCATGACAAAAAGATTGGCTCTTGAAGAAGGCGTTTTTGCAGGTATGAGCAGCGGAGGTTCTGTTGCTGTTGCCCTAAAAATTGCAGAACAATTAGAATCTGGAGTTGTCGTTGCCGTTATCTGCGATAGAGGCGATCGCTATTTGTCTTCGGATTTGTTTGATTAAAAAAAAGATACTAAGAGGCTAAGGTTCTAAGATTCTAAGTTTTGAAAAGCCTTAAAAACCTAGAGACTTAGCATCTTAGAAACTCAGAACCTTAGCAACTTAAAAAAATGAACTACAGAAAACTAGGAAAAACAAACTTTAATATATCTGAAATTTCACTTGGGACTTGGCAGGTTGGAGGAAAATGGGGATCGGGTTTTGATGATAAAACAGCTGATGAACTTTTGAATACTGCTATTGATAATGGTGTAAACTTTATCGATACTGCCGATGTTTATGAAAACGGATTAAGCGAAACTGCTGTCGGAAGAGTAGTTCGTTCTCGTTCTGAACGCATTTTTGTTGCTACAAAATGCGGACGCCAGATTAATCCGCATGTTAATGATGGATATACGCCTAAAGTGCTTCAGAAATTTGTTGAAGACAGTTTAAAAAGAACTGGATTAGAAACACTTGATTTGATCCAGCTGCATTGTCCGCCGACTGAGGTGTATTATCGTCCGGAAATATTTGAACTTTTTGATCGATTAAAAGAACAAGGGAAAATTCTTAATCTTGGCGTAAGCGTTGAAAAAGTTGAAGAAGCTTTAAAAGCTATTGAATATTCTAATGTAACTACGGTTCAGATTATCTTCAATTTGTTTCGTCAGCGTCCGTCAGAATTGTTTTTCTCAGAAGCAAAAAAGAAAGATATCGGAATCATCGCGCGAGTTCCATTAGCAAGCGGACTTTTAACAGGCAAATTTGATTCAAAAACAACTTTTGAACCTCAGGATCACCGAAATTTTAATCGTAACGGAGAAGCTTTCGATAAAGGAGAAACTTTTTCTGGAATAGATTATGAATTGGGATTAAAAGCTGTTGAAGAATTAAAAGCTCTATTTCCAGAATCAAAAAATTTAGCATCAATTGCGCTTCAATGGATTTTGAGTTTTAATGAAATAAGTTGCATTATTCCAGGCGCATCAAAAACAGAGCATGTTTTATCGAATTTATCGGTTTATGACACTCCAAAATTAACTGCAGAGCAGATTAGTGGAATAAACAAAATATACAGCGATCTTATCAAACCTTCTGTTCATCAGGTTTGGTAAATCTTTGAAAACACAAAAGGCTGTCAAGAATAAAATCTTTACAGCCTTGTTTTTTTTTGTTCAGAATTTAGACATCAAATTCAATTCTAAATTCAGCACCTTTATTTTTTCCATCACTCGATGCAGTCAATTGACCTTTATTTCTTTCAATGATTTTCTTGCACAAATACAATCCGATTCCGGTAGAACCTTCACTTGCAGTTCCTAATCGGCTCATTTTAGTGAATTTTTTAAATAGTTCTTCAATCTGGTTTTTATCAAATCCCATCCCACTATCTTTCACAGTCAAAATCAATTTTGATTTTTCAGAAAAAATTCTGACTTTAATTTCGCTGTCAAAATAAGAAAACTTAACTGCATTACTGATTAGATTTACCAAAACCTGAACCAAAAGCCCTTCGTCAATTCTCAAATTAGCTTCGGCACATTCCATAACCAAATTCATTCTTATATTTTTATCTAACAATCGCTGTTCTACTTGCTCATTGATAAAAGGAAGAATATTCGAAAATGAAACCGTTTTAATCTCTTGGTTTACTTTTGCGACTTCATCTTGTTCTTTTAGCAGTTTGATGAAATTTTCGATATATCTAAATTGAAGATCAGTCGATTCGCAAATCAATTCGGCCAAACTTGTAACAGATTCTGATGGATTTTCACTTATAATCAGTTTCGCCAAACCTTGCGGATTTCCTGCAAAATTCTTCAAATCGTGCGAAAGCATGTAGATAAGATCCTGTTTTTCATTAATAAAATTCTCGGCTTCATTAATAGATTCCTGAATGTTGCACAAAAGCAATCCTGCTTCATCTGTATATTCTGTTGGCAAATCAGACAATTTTCTTGAAGCTCTGTAGTCATCTAAAGCTTTAGAAGCCGTTGCAATTGGCTTTATCAGCTTGTTCAAAACCAAAAGCGTTATTGCTGTTGCCAGCAATGTCATAATTAAAGAAAAAATAAGAATTGAGGCAGATGATACTTTATGTTCGAAAAATAAAACGAAAAACAAGATTCCAATTAAGGGAATATGAATACCGATAAAAGCAACAAATAAAAATTTAAATGCATAACTTTTTTTAAGAAAGCTGATTTTTGAGAGCTTATGATACAACTTCATAAAAAGATCTAATAAGAGTAGGTTAATGTGTAATTTTACTGGGTTTATTACGCAAACAAAATTAGCTTTTATCCTTTATTAAACTAATATTTTGAAGAATTTCTAAATTTTTTCTAAAATTAAATTTGTAAAAGTTTTCAAAGGCTTATTTTTGCGCTATGGGAAGAAAAAATACAGACAAAATTGTCTTTCATCAAATTCAAGTTCTTGATGCTGGTGCAAAAGGAGTTTCGGTAGCAAAAGCACCTGACGGAAAAGTTATCTTTATTCCGAATGTGGTACCTGGAGATGTTGTAGACGTACAGACATTAAAGAAAAGAAAAGCTTATTACGAAGGTAAAGCAGTAAAATTTCACGAATTATCTGAATATAGAGTAGAGCCAATCTGCGAGCATTTTGGAATATGCGGAGGTTGCAAATGGCAGAATATGAAATACAGCCAGCAGCTTGCATTTAAACAAAATGAAGTTAAAAATCACTTGCAAAGAATAGGAAAAATTGAACTTCCAGAATTTGAAGACATTTTAGGTTCTGAGAAACAGTTTTTCTATAGAAATAAAATGGAATTTTCATTTTCTAACAGCAGATGGCTTACAGAAAAAGAAATTGGAAGTACTGAAGATTTAGGAAACAGAAATGCCTTAGGATTTCATATTCCTAAAATGTGGGATAAAATTCTTGACATCAATAAATGTCATTTACAAGAAGATCCTTCAAATGCCATTCGTAACGAAATCAGAGCTTTTGCAAACGAGCATAATTTAGCTTTTTTCAATCCTAGAGAACACTCTGGGTTATTAAGAACGGTAATGGTTCGTACCGTTTCTACTGGAGAAATCATGGTTTTAATTCAGTTTTTCGAAGAAGATAAAGAAAACAGAGAGTTAATTCTAGATCATTTATACGAGAAATTTCCAGAAATTACCTCTCTTCAATATGTAGTAAACGGAAAAGCTAATGATACTATTTACGATCAGGACGTTGTTCTTTATAAAGGAAGAAATTATATTCTTGAAGAAATGGAAGGTTTGAAATTTAGCATTAACGCTAAATCTTTTTACCAAACCAACTCTGACCAAGCTTACGAATTGTATAAAATAACACGCGATTTTGCTGATCTTACAGGAAATGAAGTAGTTTATGACTTGTACACAGGAACTGGAACAATTGCTCAGTTCGTTTCTAAAAAAGCAAAAAAAGTAATTGGAGTAGAAAGTGTTCCAGAAGCCATTATTGATGCTAAAGCCAATGCAGAACGCAATAATATTACAAATTGTGAGTTTTTTGTTGGTGATATGAAAGTAGTTTTCAATGAAGCTTTTATTGCACAGCACGGAAAACCAGACGTTATTATTACAGATCCGCCTCGTGACGGAATGCACAAAGATGTGGTAGAACAAATCTTAAAAATTGCACCAAAGAGAGTCGTTTATGTAAGCTGTAATTCTGCAACTCAGGCGCGTGATTTGGCTTTAATGGATGAAAAATATAAAGTTACACGAGTGAGACCTGTAGATATGTTCCCGCAGACTCATCATGTTGAAAATGTTGTACTTTTAGAACTTCGATAAAAAATAAATGAAAAAAATAATCTCTCTTTTACTACTCTTTACTTTCGGCTTGTCTAGCTGCGAGAAAGATGATATTTGCGATGCCAATACTCCAACTACACCAAGATTGGTTATGACATTTTATGATATTTCTAATCCGACGAAAACAAAAAATGTCACCAATCTAAAAGTTATTGGTGACGATATGGAAGAGGGAATTGTTTTTAACGAGAGCCTTGCAGAAGACGATTCATTAAGGTATGTAACTAGTGGTAGTAAGATATCAATTCCATTAAAGATAACTGACAGTACATCTACTTTCAAGTTTATCAATAATTCGTTAAATCCTACATCAATCAATACCGATGTTATTAAATTTAACTATACCACACAAAATGTATATGTTTCGAGAGCTTGCGGCTTTAAAACCATTTTTCAGCTAAGAAACGTTCTCCCTTTTGTACATACTGATCCAGATGGAGATACTTTCTGGATGACCGAAGTTGATTTAGAAAACCCTAACATTGAATCTGAAGATGAAACACACATTAAAGTTTATTTCTAGTCTTTCATTATTGTTTTCAATGTTTTTAGGTTATGCTCAGGATGTGCCGGAGATTTCTAAAAATAAGGATACAATAGTGCCTAAAAAGCCAAAAACAGAAAAAGTTAAACCTGTAGCTGCAAAACCAGAAATTCAAGAAACTCTAAAAGACAGCGTTGTAAAAACAGATCGCTACGGACTTCGTGTCGGTGTTGATTTGTACAAACTTACTCGCGGACTTTATGATAAAGATTATAAAGGAATCGAAATTGTTGGAGACTGGCGACTAACAAAAAAATATTATATAGCAGCAGAATTAGGCTACGAAGATAAAACTACAGAGGACGACCGTTTAACCTCTACTGCTAATGGAACGTACATAAAAGCAGGTTTTGATTATAACTTTTATCAAAACTGGCTTGATATGGAAAATCTTATCACAATAGGAATGCGTGGCGGATTTAGTAATTTTGCTCAAGAATTGCATAATTATAAAATCTACAATCCGAACCCGTATTGGGGAGAATTACCTCCAATAACTGCAAACGAAAAATACAGCGGTCTTACAGCAACTTGGATTGAAGTTGCATTAGGATTAAAAGCCCAAGTGGTTAAAAACGTATTTGTTGGATTTGGTGTTCAGCTCAAACTTTTGACGACTAATAAAGAGCCAACTAATTTCGAAAACCTTTATATTCCAGGCTTTAACAGAACTTATGATGGAAATTTTGGAATCGGTTTTAACTACACGGTTTCTTACTTTATTCCGATTTACAAGAAAAAAACAATGGCCTCTGAAATGGTAAAACAAGAAGAACCTAAGAAGAAAAAATAGATTTTTCTTAAAGTTGCTAAGATGCTAAGACTCTAAGATACTAAGTTTAAAAAAAGCCTAAAATTCAAGAATGAATTTTAGGCTTTTTTATTTTTATGACACTGAGAAAAACTTAGAACCTTAGCATCTCAGTATCTTAGCATCTTTTTTATAACAATTGAAAATTAATTGCTGCTTGTGTATGTATTAAAGCGGTATCAAAAATAGGAACACTTAAATCGCCCTCTTTTATTACCATCGGAATTTCAGTACATCCTAAAATAATCCCTTCTGCTCCGTTTTTAATTAATTCATTTGCAATTTCCAGATAGCGCTTTTTTGTTTCTTCCGTTGCAATTCCTCTTCCTAATTCTTCGAAAATAGTATAATGAATAAAATCTTTAACTTCTTCACTCGCAGGAATTATGGCTTCAATTCCTTTTTCTGCAAGTTTGTCTTTGAAGAAATCTAATTCCATTGTGAATTTTGTTCCTAGCAAACCTACTTTTCTAATTTCCTTTTTTTGAATTTCAATTGCTGTTTCTTCTGCAATATGAATAATAGGAATACCAATAGCTTGTTGCAATCTATCAGCAATTAAATGCATGGTATTAGCGCATAAAAGAATCGCTTCTGCCCCGCCCGATTGTAAAACTTCTGCGGCTTTTAAAA
Organism: Flavobacterium sp. B167r; assembly: GCF_056824315.1. Taxonomy (NCBI): domain Bacteria; kingdom Pseudomonadati; phylum Bacteroidota; class Flavobacteriia; order Flavobacteriales; family Flavobacteriaceae; genus Flavobacterium; species Flavobacterium sp. B167r. Next base: position 2,853,694 of record NZ_CP124859.1, on the reverse strand, counting down.
GCATATTAAACGTAGAATCCCAATCGTTGGCATCGTTATTCTTTTTAATATCGGCATAGTTAAATGAGTAAATCAAACACTCAGAGAAATTTAGTCCGCCGAGTTTTTCATTAATTCCTTTATTAATTAAAGTATAATAATCCGAAGTAGAAACCCAGCTGATTCCTCCAATAAGTCCAATTTTCCTCATATATAATTTTTACATTATTGAATTTCTTTGATTCCTTTTATAAAAAGCCATTTCATAAAAAGCTTTTCACCGTCTTTGGTTCTTACAGCTTGAAATTTAGGCCCAACAATAGTTCCAATTACAAACGCCGTCATCGGAATCCAGATTCCTGTTAATCCGGTGTAAGCAGCAATCAAATATCTAAATAAAAGAAAAAGGATTGCAAAAGCAGCTAATTGATATAAAAAACCTCGTAATTGTAGTTTTGACATGTTTTTTTTGAGTTGCTAAGATTCTAAGGTTCTCAGATGCTAAGTTTTTCTTAACTGCTTAAAATTCTTAAATCTTAAATTATTTTTTTCAATTGCTAAGAGCTTTTTTCGTCCTAAAATTAAAAACTTAGAACCTTAGAATCTTAGCAACTTAGTATCTTATACCTGAAATTTCGTTCTCTTACTTCCTTCGTACATTTCATATTTTACCAAACGCGCTTCAAGGCTTCCGTTGAAAAGTTTGATTTTTCTTGAAGGTTTTAATCCTACGAATTTCAAGGCTTCTAGATTGGCAGTAATAAACCAAGCATTTGTTCCTGGATAATTTTTCTTTAAAGTATCACCAATACTAGCATAGAATTTTTCCATGTGAATGTCTAAACGCTCATCATAAGGCGGATTGAAAACCATGTGAAGCTTTCCTTCCACTTCTTTTTCAGTATCAAAAAAGTTATCTTCACTGATCGTTATATAATCATCAAGATTCGCATTTCTAATATTATCTTTTGCTTTGCTAACCGCACTTGGCGCTTTATCAAAACCTTTTATAGTGTAATGAAATTCTCTTGTCTTTTTCATTAAACTATCCACAATCCTATCAAAAAGATCGTTATCCCAATCTTTCCATTTTTCAAAAGCGAACTCTTTTCTGTTGATATTTGCAGGAATATTGCAGGCAATCATAGCCGCTTCTGCCAAGAAAGTTCCAGAACCACACATCGGATCTAAGAAATGAGTTTGCCCGTCCCAACCTGATAATAATAGAATTCCAGCTGCCAAAACCTCATTAATCGGAGCAATATTTGTAGCCGTTCTATAACCACGCTGATGAAGCGAAGCGCCAGAAGTATCTAAAGCTACAGAAACTTGATCTCTATCAATATGAATATTGATACGCAAATCGGGATACTGCTTATCAATACTTGGACGTTGTCCCGTTCTTTCTCTAAACTGATCTACAATTGCATCTTTACATTTCTGAGAAACAAATTCAGAATGATTGAAATAAGTAGAATGCACCGTCGCATCGATCACAAATGTCTGATTCGCATTTAAATATTTAGACCAATTTAAGCCTGAAATACCTTTGTATAAAGCCTGCTCATTATTGGCTCTAAAAAAATAAATTGGTTTTAAGACTTTTAGCGCCGTACGCAAAGACAAATTGGCTTTATACATAAAACCTTTGTCTCCTTTAAAGCTCACCATTCTCACGCCTTTTTCAACATCCTGAGCGCCAAGCGTGCGTAATTCATTTTCTAATATCTCTTCAAAGCCAAAAAAACATTTGGCAATCATTTTAAAATTTTCTTCCATTTCTTTTTCAATTAAAAAAAGCCAATCGCTATAAGGTTTTATTATACTGATATAAATACGTATCGGAGCGATATAGTTATTTTTCGGCAAAAATACACTAAATTTGCCGGACTTTTGAATTAATTGAAATAGAATAAATGTCTGAAAAACATAACGCACCAATCCAGAATCAAGAAGATGACAATCAAAACTGGTATTCTTCATGGTTCGACACGCCATATTATCACATTCTTTATAAGGATCGTAATTATCGTGAAGCTCAGGTTTTCATGGACAATTTAACGCATTATCTGAACTTGCCTGAGAAAGCTAAAGTATTGGATTTAGCGTGCGGAAAAGGACGCCATTCTATTTATTTAAATCAATTGGGCTATGATGTTTTAGGTGCAGATTTGTCCGAAAATAGCATTGCCGAGGCCAGCAAAAACAGCAACGAAACACTTCATTTTAAAGTGCACGACATGCGCGAACCTTTTGAAGAAAAGTTTGATGCTATCTTCAATCTTTTTACCAGTTTTGGCTACTTCGAAAGCGACGAAGACAACCTGACAACTTTAAAAGCAATTAAAGAAAGTTTATCTGAATATGGTTTTGCCGTTATCGATTTCATGAACGTGCCAAATGTTATAGAAAATCTTGTTCCTGAAGAAGTAAAAACGGTTGAAGAAATTGATTTTCACATCAAAAGATATCTTGAAGACGGACATATTTTTAAAGAAATTGATTTTGAAGACCAAGGCAGAAAATATCATTTTACAGAAAAAGTAAAAGCACTAACTTTGAAAGACTTTCAGGATTTAATGGACGAAGCTGGAATTTTCCTTCTAGACATTTTTGGAGACTACAAACTCAAAAAATTCCATAAAACCGAAAGCGAAAGATTAATCATGATTTTTAAATAGGTTTATCGTTAAACCGTTAATTTGTTTAATCGCTAAACAAACTAACAGAAATTCGATTAAACGATTAAACAAAAAACGATTAAACAAAAAGATGAACTATTTACTACCCTTATTTTCTGTACTTTTAGGATATGGCGCGGCTTTATTTATAAAACCAGAAAACAAAAATAATTTAAAATTACTACTCGCATTTAGCGGTTCTTTTTTATTGTCGTTAACCGTAATGCACCTTCTTCCTGAAGTTTACGAATCGCATAATCACAGTATCGGAATCTTTATAATGGTCGGGATTTTATTCCAGATCGTACTTGAATTTTTCTCAAAAGGTGCAGAACACGGACACGTTCACGGACATGCAAAAATGTCTCAGATTCCTTGGCTTTTGTTTATCAGCCTTTGCATTCATGCATTTTTAGAAGGTTTTCCAGTAAGTCATCATCACGGTTTAGCAGTCGGAATTGCCATTCACCACTTGCCTATTGCGGTTATTTTAACGACATTTTTCATTAATGCCGATTTAAACAAAAAAGCCATTTTCGCCTTCATGCTGACTTTTGCCATCATGACGCCGCTTGGAACTGTAGCTTCTGAATATTTACCCTTTTTAAGTAAATATTACACCGAAATAACAGCAATCGTAATCGGAATTTTATTCCACATCTCCTCAACAATCATTTTTGAAAGCAGCGAAGGACATAAATTCAATGTTGCCAAAGTATCTATGATTGTTCTAGGAATACTATTAGCATTCTTTTTATAATGAAACAATGTGCCAATTAGACAATGAGATAATTTTCTAATTGGCACATTTTCTAATTATCTAATTAACACGCTTTCTCTCCTCTTGATTTCCAAAATTACGTTCTTTCACATTAATCTTTTTATTTCCAAAATTGTAAATTACAGACAAACGCACAAAACGATTACTTTCATTTTGATTATAAACCTGTTTCACGCCATTTACAACCGAAGTGAAATCTTTTAAATAAGAAGTATTAAAAACATCATTCGCTAAAAATGCAATCTGAAGCGTTTTATTCAACAAATCCTGTTTGAAACCGATATCAAAACTTGAAGTATATCCTATTTCATACAAACCGCTTTTAAAAGGCGAACTGTAATTAAAATCAATTTGTAGTTTCGTATTTTTCCCTAAAACAAAAGTATTATTTGTCGTAAAATCAATCTGTAAACTGTTTGATGGCGTTGCATTTATGTCTTTTATAAACTTCGTTTCCGAACCTAAAAAATACAACGTATTTTCACTTTGCCACCAATCTGCAAAACTCGCAGAATAAGTTTCGCCTAAACCATAATTCAAACCTTTATAATAATTCTCACGCGTTACAATCTGTGTATTCGTTTCAGGGTTTGAAGTAAAAACAACTCCATATCCGTTTGTAATCGCATTGACAAAAACGCTTGTTCTCAAAACTTCTTTATAAGAATGTGCCAATTCAAAATTATCACTAAATGAAGGTTTTAAAAACGGATTTCCTTCCGAATAACTGTTACTGTTAATATAAATACGAAACGGATTTAGTAAGTCAAAACGCGGTCTGTTGATTCTCTTTCCATAATTCAAACTAAAAGTATTATTATCGTTTTTCTTGTATGAAGCATAAAATGTTGGAAACAACTTCAGATAATCATTCACATTCTCTTGGTTGATAGTTTCAGAAAATCCGTTTGTCTGTGTGTTTTCAAGTCGTAAACCCGCTTGCAGATTCCACTTTTCATTTATTTTCTTGTCTCCGTTAATGTAAATCGCCTGGTTATTTTCAGTGTATTTAAATAGATTTGACTGATTCGGATCTAATTCTGGAGTTCCTGTAATTGTGTTGTAAAAAACGACATCGCTTAAGCTGTTTGTAAAACTTATTTTCGCTCCATAAGACAAATTAAAAGTCTGAAACGGATGTTCCATATCTGCCTTAAAACTCCAGTTATCAATATCTTGGTTAGAGATATTTCTTCCTGCCTGATTGACATCGACAAATTCCATATCCGGATTATAATTGTTCGCAATGAAGTTTCTATTGAATTTTGAATTATAATTGAAATAATCTGCATCAAAAGACAATTTTCGATTTAAAGAATCTATTTTGGTAATCAAATGCACATTATAAGTCTGATTTTTAGAACCTTTATCTGTAAAACTTTTATTTAGAGTTACATTCTGCAATTCATTTTGTATATTATACTTTTCGATTTTTATATCCGATCCAAAATCAGGATTATTTTTGTCGTTCATAAACTGAAAACCAATTGTTGTACGGTCTGACAAATCATAATCTAAAGCCAATTTACCTGAAAAATTCTCATTTTTAACTTTTGTCTCGGCGTTCATTATAGAAAGTCCGTCAGGAAAATACATATCTAAATTCTCAGTAGCATTTTTATAACCGGTTTTACCATTCACACTTGCCGAAAATCTGAATTTATTTTTACTGTAGAAGAAATTATCTCTCAAAGTATAAATTCCGTATTTATTCTGATCGTAAGAAACTGTAGTCGAATTTTTCCAAGAATCGCGAACACCTTTTTTCATAATAATATTAATAAGTCCTCCAGTTCCATCAGCTTCGTATTTTGCAGGCGGATTGCTGATCACTTCAATATTTTTAATATCTGCAGCCGAAATTGATTTCAAGAAATTGTTCAATTCTTCGCCAGTCAATTCAATCAAACGTCCGTCGATCATGACACGCGAAGTTCCTTTTCCTAAAATCGTAATTACGTCATTCTTCACTACAACACCAGGCGCCGTGTTAATGGCGCTCAGAGCATCACCTCCAGTTGTTGTAACATTATTTTCTAGATTATAAACCAAACGATCTATTTTCTGTTCGATAGTTTTCTTTTTAGACTGAACGACAACTTCAACTAATTTGGTTTCATTTTCTTTGAGAATAATAATTCCTAAATCAGTATTTTTTTCTATCGAAATTTCCTTTTCATAATTGGCAAAACCCAAAAAACTGATTTCAATTTTATAAAACCCATTTTTAAGATTTATTTCAAAAGAACCGTCTTCTTTAGTTGTAGTTCCGTCAACAATTTTTCCTTCTTCATTTAATATTGAAATTTCTGCCCATTCTAAAGATTTAGTTTCGCTAGCTACTTTTCCTTTGAATGTTAATTGTGCTAAACAAAATAAAGGCAATAGTAAAAAGATTAGGAGATTTAATTTTTTCATGATTTCTAATTTTAACTTGTTCGATTAATTTGAAGCAAAGTTGCCTTAGAAAATCTCCGTATGCGACCGACAAAAAAAAGTCGAACCATTTTCTCAAATAGAAATTGGTTCGACTTTATCACGACAGGCGTTCGACTTTTTACAAAACCTTTATTTTCAACTATTTCTGTAAGCTGTTGGCGTTAAATTGGTGTGTTTTTTAAATGAAGTATTAAAAGAAGATTTCGAATTAAAACCAACTTCGTACAATATTTCTAAAACCGTAAGCTGACTTTTCGATGGGTCTTTTAAAATATGCATGGCTTTTTGGATGCGATATTCATTAACAAAATCAAAAAAATGCTGATCGATATGATGATTAATTAAAATAGATAAATCGCGAACCGGAGTATTAATTTGATTCGCCAATTCTTGAATGGTAAGCGACGGATCAAGAAATGGTTCTTTTTCAACCATATATTCCTTTAAATCAGTTATTTGAGAGTTTATATGATTATTTTCTTCCCTAGCTTCTTCTTCTTTTTGATTAACTTCAGGCAGAATATCTTTCGTTAATACTAATTTAGAATTTACGCCTCTAAAAAGTTCTGGATATTTTAAAGCTTTCATTATAAACCAGCATGTTATAAATAAAGCTATGGTTCCTACCAATACATTTGCCCAAAGAAAAACTTCTTTAAAACCGCTGTATCTCAATATATTTTTTAAAGCCACAATAGAATGTGCAATTAGAAATACACATGTCATTTGAAAAAGCCATTTATACGTCGAAACGCTTGGATTGGCGTAATTTTCTAGATAAATTTCCTTGTATTTTTTCAAAATTAAAAATACACTTACGATATAGAAAATATATTGAAATTCAATTAAAATCTGAATAAAATAAATCTCAGACATTTGATTGAGTGACCCTATAAAATTTCCTTCGTCAATACTTTTATAAATTCTTGGAATAAAAAGCAGGTTTACAACTATGAAAGGAAGAAGATGAACCGTATGTTTCCACTTTAATCTAAAATCAGAATAGCAGACTGCCAATACATAAAGATAGAACGAAGGCATTCCTAACAAACAAAATGTCGATCTAAAAATCTCTAAATTTTGATGATTTTCAGTATACATATACATAAAAAATCCGCTGAGATCGATCGCGGAAAAGATAAAAAAGAAAGCAAATAAGCGATTTGCCAGTTTATTTTCTGTTTTAACGGTAAGCAGAAAAAATGCCATTAGCAAAGAAACGAAAACAGAAATTCGGGCGATTCCTTCTAATAAAACTAATTGATCCATCTATCTTTTTATATGTAACAAATATAATATTTTCGTTTTTGTAACAAAGCCTGATTAAAACCACCTTTAAAGAGAAAAAATAGAAGAAAAAAAATAATTTTAAATCTCTGAGACTTTGCAAGATTGAAATAAAATATATTAATTTTGACGAGTCTAAATAACGATAAAATGACATTTACAAAAACCACTGAACAAGCCTCCAAATATGAACATTTAGAGAAGATGTCTGTTCATGAATTGTTATCCAATATAAACCAAGAAGATAAAACTGTGCCTTATGCAGTGGAGAAAGCTTTGCCACAAATAGAAGCTTTGATTCCGCAAATAGTTGCAAAATTAAAGCTAGGCGGCAGATTGTTTTATATTGGAGCAGGAACTTCTGGCCGACTTGGTGTTGTTGATGCTTCTGAATGTCCGCCAACTTTCGGGGTTCCGTTTGATTTAGTAAATGGCATTATTGCTGGTGGCGACACAGCAATCAGACGTGCAGTAGAAAACGCTGAAGATAATCCGACACAAGCTTGGGTTGATCTTCAAAACCATAAAATCGATTCTAATGATGTTGTAATCGGAATTGCCGCTTCAGGAACAACTCCGTATGTTATTGGCGGATTAGAAACTTGTAACCAAAACAATATTGTTACCGGATGTATTACTTGTAATGCAGGAAGTCCGTTGGCGTTGACAGCACAATTTCCTATTGAAGTTGTTGTGGGACCTGAGTTTGTAACTGGAAGTTCGAGAATGAAAGCTGGAACTGCACAGAAATTGGTTTTAAACATGATTTCGACTGCAGCAATGATTCAGTTAGGAAAAGTAAGAGGAAACAAAATGGTCGATATGCAGTTAAGCAATGTAAAATTGGTTGATCGTGGTGTAAAAATGATTATGGAGGAAATTCCAGTTTCGTACGACGAAGCTTCTGAATTATTAAAAAAATATGGCAGCGTAAGAAATGCTGTCGACAATTATAATAAGTAAAAGGTTTTCTGTGAAATGTGAGATGTGACACAGATTTCAAACGTGAAACTTGAAACAAAAGAAAACCTGAAATAATAAACCATGGCAACAAACAAACAATTATTAGGAAAAGGAATTAAATATCTAACTGGTGCTCTCCCTTTAATGTTTATTGGGCCGACTTTAATATATAATGCATTTATGAACCAGCACACCAATTGGCATTATCTGGTTTTAGGAATTGGAATTACAGCTTGCTTAAGCTCTATGCTTTTGAGTTTTTTAGGACTGAGATTTATTATGAAAGGTATATTTAACGACTAATTCGTATCTTTACTAAAACTCTTTGTCATGGATTTACAAGCAGAAATAAATTGGATTCATCAAGAAATTGATAAAGTAAAAGATCCTTCTTTTGTAGAAAAGTTAAAACATCTTTTACAATCTATCAATAATACCGCTATTGACTCGGATGCAACTTATAATTTAGATATCGAAAATGCTTTAGAAAATATTAAAAAAGGCAATTTCTATACTGAAGATGAAGCGAAAGAAATAGCAAAAAAATGGGGAAGAAAATAATCTGGTCAAAAAATGCTTTAGACCAATTAGAAGACATTCATTTTTACATTTTCTTTGAAAGCAAATCACTTAAAATCGCTGACAAAGTCGTTAATACAATTTTTGATAGCACCGAGATTTTAAAAACAAAACCTGAAATTTATAAACTCGATAAACAAAAAGCCAACAATGATGGCATGTTTAGAGTTTATTCTGTTTATGATTATGGAATCTCTTACCAAGTAACAGAAGAAGTTATCTATATTCTCCGAGTACGCCACAATGCTCAAAAAACTAAAAAACATTCATGGAAGCTTTAATTCACATTCAGAAAACATTTGAGAAAGTTGTTTATATCGACAAAAAAATAAACAATCGAGAGTTTGAAGATTGTGTTTTTAAAAACTGTGATTTTTCTAATAGCAATTTCAATTCTAATACTTTTCTTGACTGCGAATTTATTGATTGCAACCTTTCTATGACAAGTTTGGCAGGAACAAGTTTAAAAAACGTCACTTTTAAAAACTGTAAACTTTTAGGAATTGCTTTTAACGAATGTGATGACTTTTTATTTCAAGTTTATTTTGATGAATGTGTTTTGGATTACGCTTTGTTTTCGAATAAAAAAATGCCAAAAACGAAGTTCATTAATTCTTCTGTTCGCGAAGTAACTTTTATCGGAACCAATTTAACGAGTTCTGTTTTTGACAATTGCAATCTTGACGGAGCTATTTTTAATGAAACTCAATTGGCTTCGGTTAATTTTAGAACGGCTTACAACTATAAAATAGACCCAGAATTTAATCCGATGAAAAAAGCGCAATTTTCTACTGACGGAATTGTCGGATTATTAGACAAATATGATATTAAAATCGTTTGATTATGAGTACTAATCAATCTTATCTTGAAAGCGTAAAAAAGCAGTTTTTATATTATAAAATGCTTGGCGAAAAAGCAATGGATCAGCTTGAACCAGATCAGCTTTTTATTTCTGTTAACGAAGACACCAATAGTATTGCTACAATTGTAAAGCACATTTCTGGTAATATGCTTTCGCGATGGACCGATTTTCTCACAACTGATGGTGAAAAAGAATGGCGAAATCGAGATGCTGAATTTGAAAATGATTTGCAATCTAAAGAGGAAGTCCTGAAACTTTGGAATAAAGGATGGAATTGTTTACAAAATGCTCTTGAAAGCTTAAAACCAGATCAGCTTTCTGATATTATTTACATCAGAAATGAAGGGCATACGGTTATTGAAGCCATAAATCGTCAATTGGCACATTATCCTTATCATATCGGACAGATTGTTTTTTATGCCAAACAGCTCAAAAACAGTGAATGGAATAGCTTGTCAATTCCGAAGAATAAATCGGGAAATTATAATGCCGAAAAGTTTGCCAAAGAAAAAGAAATCAAGAACTTTACCGATGATGAATTAAAGAGATTGAAATGATAGAATATTATGCAAATTTTGGCGGGACATGTTGGTGGATCTTAATCAAATCCTGCAGAACAAATTTAACTGAAGAACAGAGTTCTAAAAACAAAAAACGGAATTTACTTTTTGTAGCTTTTATAACTCTTGTAATTTTCTTTTTATTCTTTAATTAAAAAAAGTCCTTCTGAAAACCAAAGTCCTAGCCCTGATGGAAGCGGCATCCTTTTGTGGTGGGGTTCACCACAAAAGATACAGCGGACAGCAGGATTAGCTTCTTAAAAAACAACTTATTTAAAATGAAAAAAATACTATTCTTATTTCCTATTTTGGTTTTAGCGTCTTGCTATAATGCAGAACACAATTGCAAGGACTTTAAAACTGGGAAATTCAAATTTGAAACGGAAGTAAACGGAGTAAAAAAAACAACGTACTTTGAACGCAAAGATGATATCGAAATTGAAACTTATGAAGGAAAAACCGATACTGCAACAATTCGCTGGGTAAGCGACTGCGAATATGTGCTGCAAAAGAAACATCCAAAAAATATGGCTGAAGAAAAAGCGATCAGCATGAAGATTTTAACGACTTCTAAAGATTCTTATACTTTTGAATTTGGCTTGGTTGGTTCTGAAGAAAAACAACGCGGAACGGTTTATAAAGTTGATTAAAAAGCTATTCGAAAAAATATAAAGCTCCTTTTAGGGGCTTTTTTTATTATACTTATTTTTTAGAAAAACCTTTGTCCCTTTGTTTCTTTGCCACTTTGAATATCAACACAAAAAAACTTAAAGGTGTTTCTTTTACATTTCTATTTTAAATAGTATTTTTAGAATCTAATCTAACCAAATGAAAAATACCATTTCGCAGAGAGTTGCTGATTTTTTAAAGAATTATCCGCCGTTTAATTTTCTTCATCAGAGAGACTTGGAAAAACTGTCTGAGCAGATTTCTATTATTTATAAAGAAAAAGATGCTGTAATTTTTGCTGAAAACGATAAAACGCACGATTCTTTCTATGTGGTTCATAAAGGCGCTATTGCCTTGAAAAAAAGCACTAAAAATACGGTTTTAGACATGTGCGATGAAGGCGATATTTTTGGATTGCGTCCGTTATTGGCGCAGGAGAATTATATCATGGAAGCAGTGGCTCATGAAGAAAGTATTTTATACGCTATTCCAATTGCGGTTTTTAAACCTTATGCGCTTGAAAATAGAAATGTTGGCACTTTTTTAATTGAAAGTTATGCTTCTAATACTCGAAATCCGTATTCGGATATTCACAAAGATAAATTGTATGGAGATGATGATCAACTGAATGAAAATCTGCATTCCAGCCATCATTCTTTTGATTTGGCTCCTATAAAATATTCGAAGAAAATTGTTACCTGCAGTCCGTCAACTACGGTAAAAGATATTGCAAAAATCATGAGTAAGAAGAAAGTCGGCGCGATTTTAATCGTTGATGAAATGCTTCCGATTGGTATTTTGACCGATAAAGATCTTCGAAACAAAATCGTAACGGGAGATTTTCCTATCGAAACAACTGCCGAAACGATAATGACGAAACCTGTTATTACGTATTCTAAAAAAATGACGGTTACAGAGGCGCAAATGGCAATGATGAAAAGTAATATCAGTCATTTATGCCTAACAAAAGATGGAACAGTAAACACCAAAGCAGTCGGAATTTTGTCCAAACACGATGTAATGGTGGCGCTTGGAAATAATCCTGCGGTTTTAATAAAGGCTTTAAAAAGAACTAAAAAAATTAAGGAAATAAAACCAATTCGCAATCGAATTATGCAATTGTTGCAAGGTTATCTGGACCAAAATATTCCGATGACTTTGATTACGAAAATCATCACCGAGCTTAATGAAGCCTGCACCAATCGTGTGATTGAAATTTGTTTAGAAAAAATGAGCAGTCCGCCGCCTGCGAAATTTGCTTGGCTTGCACTTGGAAGCCAAGGTCGTGGTGAGCAAATGCTACACACCGATCAGGATAATGCAATTGTATACGAAAATGTGAATGAAGTTTTTAGAGATGAAACCAAAGTATATTTTCAAAAATTTGCCGGTCTTGTAAATAAAGGTCTTTTTGAAATTGGCTACGATTATTGCCCTGCGGAAATGATGGCTTCAAACCCAAAATGGTGTATGAGTTTGGACGAATGGAAAAATCAGGTACATCATTGGATAACAAATCCTGGTAAGAATGAGGTTTTATTATCGTTCATTTTCTTTGATTACAGTTTGACTTATGGCGATGCTGAAATTGTAAATCAGTTGTCTGATTATATTCTTGAAGATGTCAATGCAAATCCGATTTTTTATATGCATTTGGTGAGTGGTGCGTTGCAAAGCCCTTCTCCTACGGGGTTCTTTAGACAGTTTTTGGTAGAACAAGATGGTGCAAACAAAGATAATTTTGACATTAAAAGAAGAGCTCTAATGCCTTTAACAGATGCTGCACGCGTTTTAATTTTATCACATTCAGTAAAATCGATTAGCAATACAGCTGAGCGTTTTGAAAAATTAGCTGAATTGGAACCTAACAATAGCGAATTGTATCTATCGTGTTCATATTCGTTTAAAGCTTTACTGAAATTCAGAACTAAACAAGGTCTTTTGCATCATGATTCTGGTCAGTTTATCGAATTGGAATCTTTAACCAAAATGGAAAAAATTAAACTGAAACGTACTTTTAAAACCATTAAAGAACTTCAGGAACTTATTTCAGTACGTTTTAATATCTCAAATCTAGTCTAATGAGTTTATTCAATTTTTGGAAAAAAGAGGAAAACAATCTGTTTGAAGAAAACATCACGATTGAAGAAACTCGTTTTGTGGTTTTAGATACCGAAACAACTGGTTTTGATTACGAAAATGATCGTATTTTATGCATTGGCGCATTAGTTCTTCAAAACGGAATTATTTCTGTTCAGGAGAGTTTTGAAGTATATCTGGAACAAGATCATTACGATAAATCGACAGCGCAAATTCACGGCATTCTAAGAGATCTTCTTATTAAACGTCCGACAGAAATGGAAGCTTTACAACAATTCCTAGATTTTTTGGGAGATTCGATTATCATTGCGCATCATACTATTTTTGATGTTACGATGATCAATAAAGCTTTAGAAAGAAATGGACTTCCTCATCTAATGAATAAAACCTTAGACACTGCTTATTTATATAAAAAGACTTTAATTCAATCTCATTTATTTGAACGAAAAGATCATTATACTTTAGATGATCTTGCTGACAAATTTGATATTTCTAAGAAAGATCGTCATACCGCATTGGGCGACGCGTACATTACTGCCATTGCATTTCTAAAAATTGTAAAGAAATTAAGAGAGAAAAAAGCAGTTAATTTGAACCAACTTTTTAAATATTAAGATTTTTTTTATGAATCTTAAATTTACATTTCGAATCAATAATTTACTATTTAGTAATACAAGACTTATAAAAATTAGCAAAAAGGAAAAATAGCCGTAACATGTATTTTGTTTTTGAAAGATAGCTTTGTTCTAATCAAAAAAAACACAAAAACAATTATGAAAGCTAACTTTTTAAAATCAATTACCTTGCTTGGAATTGCAGGTCTTTCTGTAATAAGCTGTCAAAATGACGACAAAGATTCGAATAGCGTAAATGCTAGCATCGATTTTACTTCACATTCAAAAGTACCTGCTTTTGTTTATCCAATGACAGGTTTTGAAAGCTTAAAAATCAGTACTTTAATTGCTAGTACAGATGTTCTTCCAGAATCTCCTTCTTTTGTTTATGGCGCACAGCCTGACGGAGCCGGATTAATGAAAAATCCAACTGGTGATGGATACATTATGATTACCAACCATGAAATTCTTCAATCTGTATCAAGAGTTTATTTAGACAAAACTTTCAAACCTGTAAAAGGAGATTATATCGTTGATGGTGTTGGAGGTTTAACTCGTTTATGTTCTGCTACTTTGGCAACTCCAGAAATTCACGGATTTGGACCAATCTTCTTAACTGCAGGAGAAAGCGGACAAGAAAGTATGGTTCACGGAATCAATCCGTTAGGGCAATCTTCAGATAAAGCAAGTACAGATAGGGTTTTACCAGCTTTAGGAAAAGCAAGTATGGAAAATGCTGTTCCGCTTCCTAAAGATGCTTATCCAGGGAAAACTGTTATTCTAATCGGTGAGGATCAATCTTACGCTACATCACACGTAAGTGCTGGACAATTAATTATGTATGTGAGTACGGTTGGCGATTTGTCAAACGGAAAATTATATGCTTTAAAAAGAACTGATGGAAATCAGGTTGAAACAGATATCAAATTAAACAACAGCTATCCTGTTGAATTTGTTGAAATTCCGAATGCAAAAAACTTAACAGGTGCTGTTATCAATACAACTGTTAATGATTTGAAAGCGATTCGTTTTTCTAGAGTTGAAGACGTAGATTACAGAAAAGGAAGCGCAAGTAACAATAGAGAAGTTTATTTTACAGCTACAGGTCAGGCGACTAATAATGCTCCTGTTGAGGGTTATACCATGTGGGGAAGAGTTTACAAAGTGAAACTTGATGCCACGAATCCGTTAAAAGGAACTCTTGAATTAGCTGTTGAAGGTGACAGTACACCTGGAACAGGAATCATTAATCCAGATAACTTATGTGTAACTGAAAACTACGTTTATATCCAAGAAGATGGTGATAGCTACTACGCTGATGCTAAGCACGATTCTTACATCTGGCAGTACGGCATTGCTTCAAAACAAAACAAAGCATGGTTAAACATGAACCATAAAAGAACTGATGTTGCATGGAATACTTTATATAACCAAACTGGCGAAATGAGATTTGGAAGCTGGGAGTTTGGTGCAATGGAAGATATCTCAGATATTATTGGTGTTCCAGATACTTTTACAGTAAACATTCACCCGCATACTTGGCAAAGTGATGCATTTAAAAATGCTGACGGTTCAGGAATCAATACTAACAAAGAGGGAGGACAAACTGTAATTATCAGAAACGTACAGAGATAATAATTTCAGCCAAAATCTATTTAACAGCCCTTATTTTTCGATAAGGGTTGTTTCTATTAATACACTATTATGAAATTAAAATATTTTTTATTTCTGTTTTTAGCACTTTGTTTGTTCTTTTCGTGCCAAAAAAACGAAACATCTAAAACTACAATCAAGCAGAATCTTCTTGTTGATTTAACCAAATTAAACAATGAAATTGTCCAATTTCAAAAGCTTGTCAATAATAATGCTGCTCCAAAAGAAATTGTAGAACAGTTTAAAAAGTCTCGCCTATTTTATAAAAAAGTCGAATGGGCAATTGAATATTTCATTCCTGAAACAGCTCGTTTTATGAATGGCCCAGCTTTGGATGAAATGGAATTGGAAGAAAACAGATCTTTTGAACCCCATGGTTTTCAGGTGATCGAAGAACTGATTTATCCTGAATATAAAATCGAGGATAAAGAAAATGTAGTGAGAGAATTGAATATTTTTCAATCAAATATAAAGCAGGTTAAAAGTACATTTGAAGTAATCGCTATTTCTGATGATTATGTTTTAGACGCAGTCGAACAAAATGTCTTTCGCGTCATTTCATTAGGAATTACAGGTTTTGACAGTCCGATTTTACAATCTTCCATTCCTGAAGCGGGAGAAAGTTTAATTTCTATTTCTGAGCCTCTTGAAATCATTAATTCCAATAATAAAGCATTAGCAGATTTAAAAAAACTGATCGTAAAAGCAAGCGAATATTGCAAAAAGAACAACAATTTCAATTCTTTTGACAGAGCATTTTTTATTACCGAATATTTGAATCCTATTTCGAGAAAAATCAAAACTTTTCAGAAAGATGAGAATATCAAAAACGTAAAGAAAACAAGTCCGCTAAAGCCTGAAATTGAAACTTTATTTGATAAAGATGCTTTTGATGTAAATGCATTTGTACTTTCTAAAGAATATAATTTTACAACTGATAAAGCAAAATTGGGAGAAAAATTATTCTATGACACTAGTCTTTCAAAAAATAATAATCGAAGTTGCGCCAGTTGCCATCATCCTGAAAAAGCATTTACTGATGGTTTAAAGACAAATGTTTCCTTAACAGGGTCTAATCTTTTGAGAAATACTCCTACTCTAACATATGCTTCTTTGCAAAATGCTCAATTTTGGGATATGCGCCAATTAGATTTAGAAAAGCAGAGCGTAGATGTTATTCAAAATAAAGATGAAATGCACGGCTCAATGGACGATATTCACGCTAAAATTTTATTGAACAAAGAATATATCAGCCTTTTCAAAAAAGCATATCCAAAAACTGCAAAACCTGAGGCTTGGCAGATTCAAAACGCAATTGCCAGTTATGTACGTTCTTTAAATGCTTTCAATTCACTATTTGATGAATATATGAGAGGCAATAAAAATGCTCTGAACAATCAGGAAATAGAAGGAATGAATCTTTTTATGGGAAAAGCAAAATGTGCAACTTGCCACTTCACTCCTCTTTTTAATGGAACTGTTCCACCGAGCTATTCTAAAAGCGAACATGAAGTTATTGGAACTCCTGAGGATGCTTCTGGCAAAAAATTAAGTCCAGATAAGGGACGTTATTTATACAATCAAATGCCTCAATTAGTTGGTGCATTCAAAACACCTACAGTTAGAAACGCAGCAGTGACGCCTCCTTACATGCACAACGGAGTTTTTAAAACTTTGGAAGAAGTTGTTGATTTTTACAACAAAGGCGGCGGACAAGGTTTAGGTTACGAAGTCGAAAACCAAACGCTTCCTTTCGATGAACTAAAACTTACAAAAAATGAAGAAAAAGCTTTGGTTGCTTTTATGAAAACACTGACGGATAAAAAATACCAATAAAAACCAAAATAGATTTCAGTAAATCAAAAACGCCAGAACTTTAAGTTTCTGGCGTTTGTATTTAATTTAGTTTTCTATAAAAAGACGGTACGGAAATACATTTGACGATCTGTTTTTTAAGTTTTTCATAAAACTCTCACACAAATAATCCCATTCTGTTGCCGATAAATAATCTTTTTCAATCGGATTTACTTTTAAATGAATATCTACAGTTCGGCTAAAACCTGCTTTTACGGAGATTTCCTTTCGCGTTCCTTTTTCTATTTTAATATCTGTTATGCAACTTTTAAAATGATTAAATCCAAATGCTTTTATATCTGCAAAAGTTACAATTCTACCACGAGTAAGTAAAGCGTTTCGATAAGCTAAAATTCGGTCTTTATTATTTTGTTTGTTCATTCCGCCAACAGTATTAGTAATCAATATGGCTTCTTTACTTACAAACTGCATATCCTCTTTATTTTCTAAAACAGTTCCCGCCTTTATATCATTTCCTTCTTCTGCACAAGTCGACCAATAATGTATTGAAAATGATTTGCCTAGAGATTCATCAATCTTTGGTTTAATCATTAAATAAGGATCATTATTTTTAGAAAAACTGCTTTCTTTAGCCTGCTGCTCTACAGAAGCTAAAAGCTGGTTAATTTCAACCAAAGAGCTATTCATAAAATCTTTCCCTAAACCTGCAAAAGAAGAACTTTCGTCTTTTAATAAGTCTAATACATTTTGAAGCAGCTCTGATGCGCTTCTAGAATCGAATCTGGAAACTCCACCCGTTCTTAATACAGCATTTCCTTCTTCAATAACACCGTCTTTAAATTCCTTTATTTCGTAGTGATTATTAAATCCATCGATCACAGTATCAACATCCAAATAGATATTATTATCTGTTTCTAATGCAATGTACGACAAGAAATTACCAAGCGTTTTATTTATAATATGCTTCTTTTTATTAATTACCGGAAAGCAATTTGCTGTAAAAGAAACATTGTCCAATATCTGAGGAATTAAAGATTCTGGGAAAACCATTTTTACCCAAATAATAGGATTATCATTTCTATTGGTTATCGCTTCAAAACATTTGTATTCTTCGCCATATTCACTAATAGGTTTGTGTTTTAATGCACCTTTTAGCGTATAAAAGTTATCAAAATAAAACTCATTTACGTCCTGCATGATCTCACTCAAATGCGTGTAATTACGATTTATAATGCTTTCTATATCTATATTATTTATAGGAACATTATACCCTTCTTCTATCGTGATTTGTACATCATCCTGAAAACACTTCATTTGTTTCAGGTAATAATGGAACATTTCTTTCTGATGTGTGTTTTTAATATCGATATACAGCATTAAATCTTCTAATTCCAATACTTTAGGATTCTTCAACTCAATTCCCATAAACACAGTACCAGAAGGAAGAGAATGTTTATAATCACGAATTGCATCTTTATAAAAAAGATTCGAAATTTCGAATAAGTTTCTCTCGTACGCTATATATTTTACCTCAGCAGAAGATAACTTTACTTCTAATGTCGGGGAAAGCGCAATTTCTTTAGTTATTGGAGCCAAAGGATTGTAAATATTATGAATTCTTCGACTTGCCGACATTTGATTCTGCAATGAAACTTTCATATTATTATCTATTGGCAAAGCATGTAAAATGGCTCTTGCCGGCTTTACGCCCGCTGTAACTTCTGGAAACATAATTTCCAAAACTCTTTCTACCACACGGGTTTTTGAGTCTTCAAGCTCATGAGCTACTTTTTCCAACTCGTAAGACAATGCATTAAGCATCATTGATACGACAGGATCAAAAGATGTTTCCATCTCAACGTCTGAAAAGCCCCATGACCTAGCTGCTCTTTTTAGCACTCTGTCTTTTATTCGATCTTGTCTCATTGTGTTATTCTATTTAATAAAAAATGAATATTTATAGTGTTTAAATTTTAAACTGTCAATTCTTTCCTTGCTGTAATATGAAAATACTTCTATATTGAGACTATCAATACATTCTTTGCTTTTCAATTTTTTATTAATCGTTTTATTGATTGAATTTATATATCTGTCTAATATTTTTTTTGATCGTGTAATTGAATCTTTCGAAATACGAATAGTCATTTCTTGTTTCGCATGACATTTTTCAAGATCAATTTCTAGAATTTCATAAAATGTCTTTTTCATTTTTATCATTAATACAAATCAATAGAATACTTAATGTCTTTTATAACTGATATTCCATTTTGTTTTTTAGAATGCACTACCTAATACATATACATAGAGTGCTATTTTCGTAATGAAAAAGGCAATCATCATTAAAAAAAACAACCAAATTCTTTTAGGTTTATCTTTAAAGAATATCCCTATTACACAAATTTGAATTATTTCTAAAAAAGCTCCATAAATAAAGAAAAAAAAAGCTCCATCAGCAATAAAATTGCTCACGGAAAAATTTATTACTTCAAATTTGATAGAAACAAGATAAAGTGAAAATAAAATAAATACTACTATGTTTACATATATATTAATTTTCCAAAATAGTTTCATATTTATCTGTTTTTTGAAATCAACTTATCAAAATCAACTACAATGATTTTATTACCCTGATCTTCTATTTTTTGTTATTGATTGTTGAACTACAATAACGACAAACCCGAATTTTTCTATGACTTTGATCAAATCCATCCCCAATCTTATTAGAAAAAGCATGAATTTTAATCATTTCACCTTTGCCAGCGTGTCATAAATATTTATGGCCTCGTTTCTTCTGTATATGTTCTGCTTATTATTTTACCAGAGTTAGCATCTATATTTAATTCAATAAGACCAAAAGGATAAATATCTTTAGTAACATTCCAACTTTTTTCATCCTCCGATAGTTTTAAAAAAACATTTTCAACATCCGGTCTGCTATCTGGATCAAGAATAACATACTTTTTTAAAGCTTTATTGACAATATCTGGAGTAACCTCATCCTCTTTTTTATTTATTTGAAATATATCTATAAAGTGTTTTCGTTCCTCCTTAGTAAAACTTACAAAAAGTGGCTCTCTTTTTATGATTTCAATTAAGTTAGAAGGCTTGACTTTGATTTTATCATATCTTATCGATTCATCAACAGTTTTAATTAACTGACCTGTTTCATCATAATATTTTGATATTCCAAATTTTATCTGGTCACTATTTATTGACTGGCCTAAAAAAATTTCCCTTTCTTGTTTCAAAATACCATTTTCGTAATATTCTTTGTCAATGAAGTAGACTGCAGGAACAGGAGGAATAGTTTTCTTAGAATAATATTTTTTCTTGTCTAATCCCTTTCCCCAAGAAAAGTCAATAACTGTCCCATCTGTCAAAGTATCTTTTGTTGAAGGCATTTTTTTTTCTTCCCCTAATTTCAAAACTTTTGGGTAATTTTTAAACCTTTCAATATCAAATCTATCTGTTGTCATAATCTTTTCTTTAGGGTATTGCACACCTTCTTCGGTTTGCCCTTTGCAATTAAATAGGCTAAATACAATGAAAATAAAAATAATTTGTTTTATATTCTTCATTCTACATTTTTTTGTTCATTTTGTTTTCCTGTTTTTACTTTTATCTAATGGGCATTAATCAATGATATTACCGGTCTTATAAAGGTGAGAAGTAAACTTCACATCTCTGCTGGAGCATATTATTTTTAATAAAAATATCAAGATCGAGACGCTAGCGCTAGCGAGGAATTAATTAAAAAATGATTTTCATTATTTGAAAGCCACTCTTTCCATTCAATATTACAATTGTATTTTTCTAAATATTTATCTTTTGCCAGCGTGTCCAAAGTTTTCCAATAAGGAATCCAATGTTTAATTGAGTAATCTTCCTCTACACCTTGATTCCATCTAGGGCTTCCAACAAAAATATTTGAAAAAACAATCCAAGGAGGTAACAGCTCTTTTTCAGAACTAAAAAAATCTATTAATCGATCATTTATATTTTTATCGTCTGTAAAAAACTCTATATAGCATAATTTTTCAGTTATTCTATTGAGATTTAATTTAAAATTATTTGACATACTTATCTTGTCAATAAAATAAAGTTTCAAATTCTCTATATTGATAACAAGATTTGATTTTGAAAAATCATCATAAATCTCTACATTAAAATAAAATCCGTTATTGTATTTATAAAACAATTTTAACATTCTCTTTTAATTTTGATCAAAATAATTTTCACAAGTTCCTTTTCAATTCCATTTAGTTTTTTATAATATAAATTCTTCCTGTTTTAGAATCGATCTTTTGCTAAATATACTAAGTACCCCAAAACGATAATTATAATTAAACCAATTGCTTTTTTCTTTTTTTACATTGCTTAAAAGTTTTCAATTCCAAGCGGTACAACTATTAGGTTAAGAGAAAATTATCTTTAGATCAGTATAAATTATAAAGTGCTTCTTCTTTTGTTATCGGTTTCAAGAAAAAACTATAGTAAAAAATTAAAAACAGTATTATAGCCATTGAACTTATTAACAACAGTGCAATTAAAATTTTCCTTCTCATTGTGAAATCTTTATTTCATTAGAATAACTATCAATGACGTTTTATGATCTATTTTAGATTGCTATTTAATGCTTTTTTTATAAACTCATCTAGTTCTTTTGATTCATAAAAATTAATACAATTGCAAAAAACAATGTTTTTATCCCCTGTTTCAAAGTGTAAATTATTCTTTTGTGAGTAATATTTCTCCGTTACAGAAATAGTATAATCTATTACTCTTTTCTTTAATTCATCATTTTGTAAAAAATTACCATCAATTGATATCTGAACCGCTGAAGCATCTTTATAAATTTGATGAAAAGTTGAATCAATTTTTTGATAATTATAATCTAAACATTTACTAAAGGCATATTTTTTTAATTCTACAACCTTATTCTGTCCCAGACTTTTGAGGGAAATTAACAACACTATTAAGATGCATTTTACCTTTTCTATTTTAATTCCCATAGTTTTATCTTTTCTAATTTATTTTAAGTCCTAATAATTTTCTTGTAAAATCATCCAACTCTTTAGATTCGTAAAATTCAAGACACATACTTGTAATTGTGTTACTTCTACCGGTTTCTGAGTAGTAAGGACTTTCGATAGAGTAAAAATTTCCAGTCATTTTTTCTGTAAAATCTCTAACTAACTGACCTTGCTCTTCAGTTATTTTTCCTAAACTCACAAACCTATTTGTAGACTTATCACTTATCTGAAATTTATCATTTAAATATGTTGAATCAAGTCTACCATTATTCAAAAAAACACAATCACAATAGGCATATTGCTTGAAATATTTTAATTTATCACTAACTGATTGACCATAGCTCATTATACTAAGCAAAGTCATCCATATGTATAAAATTGATTTAATCATTTTAATTCCCATACTCTTATTCTATTTGCTTTTTACACCTAATTCACCATTCTTTTTTTATTGAATAAATAAATCATATTAAAATAATATTATCATTTGACGCATCATCATGCTTTGCTTCCTTCATGATAAATTAAGAGTTAGCCTTTTACACCTTTTACCTTATATTTAGAATTGCAGTAAGGCAATTTTTACCTTTATTATTCTTTTTCCACCATTTTTAATGTATCAGATTCGTTTCTTAAAAAAATAAAAGAAGAACTAGGAGGATGATAACTATTTGCTTTTATTAAAATGAGGCTATCTTTATATCCTTTTTTTGTAAAAAAAAGATTTGATTCATTATCAATTTCATCTTTTCTTTTCAATTTAAAAAAACCTTTTTTATCAGTCAAAACAGAAGTATTTGAATTTCTGTCAATAACTTTAACACTTTCTAAAGGATTTTTTGAATCATTGAAAACGTATCCTTCAAAATTATTTTTTAAAGGTTCTTTAATTAGAAAAATGTTTATAGCTAATAAAATTAGACAAATAATAAATGTTGCTACAATAGCAAAAACACAGTACATAATACGATAAGTTCTTTTTTCAACTCTATCAAAAATTATAAATATTAGCAGTATCAGATTTATAATACATAATATGACAAATACATTAGCATGATCAAAAAAATATAAAATTTGTTTTAAATTATATTTTTCATTTAAATCTGGATTAATTGTTACTAAAATTAAAACGAATAAATTAATGAAAAAAAGAGAAATATAATAAGTCTTATTCTTTTTTTTATAAATAAAAAAGAGCAAAGTAGTAAGTACGAAAAAAAGCAATGTCATTTTACTTCAATTTTTGTTAACCAAATTAATTCCTAATAAATCATTTTCTGAAGCAACAATACGCTCACATATTAAGTACTATTTTCTTAACGAAAAAGACAATCATCATTAAAAAAATAACCAAACTCTTTTGGGTTTATTTTTAAAACATAACCCTGTCACACAAATCGGCATTTAAATTATTTTACTTATTAACCCACATTATTACATAAATAAAAAGCAAAAGTAAAATTGTAATATTAGCTAACAGAATAGGGACTAACCAGATATTTATCTTAATATCTGGTTTAAAATATAAAAAATAAGCTAAAATTAACACGGCTATATTACAAATGGCCAAAATATTCAATTCAATAAAATCAGCTGGAAATTGCCCACTTCCGTGCTTATGAATATAATACAAATGCTCGAAGCTTATTAATTGAATTACTGTTATAATTATTGGAAAAAACATTAATTTATTCAATCTTTTAATCTATTTAATAGTATAATAAAAATATACTTTTTACACTTGGGTCTACTCCGATTTGTCTATAGACTTCTCCTTACTTTTAGGAACTATTACTTTTTATTTCTTTTTATATGCATCTAATGAGCCTCCAGCCTTAACTTTCGGTTTGTAGCTAAAACATATACCTCAGTACGCAAATACTTCTCTAAACAGGGAGAAAGACTTCTGGTTTAATATGAGTATAGCTTTTTGTTTGCTTATAAGAACTTAATATCGACGTTGAAGCTACAAATACATTCTGAACTCCTTTTGCACCATCATCTTTATCTGGGTGTACCATGTTTGTCTTTATGTTGATCTTGATCTTCATATCCTTAAAACTGAATTATTCTATTGTTACTATTTCTGTAAAATGTGATAATTAATATGAATCTTGAACCATATAAATTACTGGGTTCACGAGCGGTAAGCTCGCGCCAACGAGGAAACGTTTAAATTTAGTTTTCAATACAAATCCTCTTTACTAGTTTTTCTTTGCTAATCTTCCAACAATCCTATTATTATCTAAGAACCATTGGTTATTAAAATTCTGAAGTTTTATGTGCTCTCTAGAACTCGAAAATGGTCCTGAATTTTGTTGAATTATTTCGATGGAATTTTCTTCAACCTTAGAAATAATTGCAACGTGACCATAAGGATTAAGCAATGATTTATTATAAATTATAATGTCATTTTCTTTTGGTTTTTCTTTACTTGGATTTGAAAATTGAATCAAGTTTCTTTTTTCATTCATTTTTCCATCTTCAACCGTTTTATCATAAAAATCGACAGCATTTCCATAAGAATCAGGCATTTTATGTTTTAGATATTGATAATAATATCTTTTAATAAACTCCACGCATTGGTATTTCATTCCCAAATTATAGCCATCATCAGTCAGATTTCTACCTGTCGAGTTACCTACACCTCCATTGTAATATACATCTACACCGTTTAGACTATCAATTTTTTCACCAATAAAATGATTCGAATTCCAGTTGATCTTTTTTATAATGACTACCACAGCATATATAAGAATTAATACACTAATGGAGATTATAATTATTTTCTTCATGTTCTCAATCGATAATTAAATGGCTTTATCACCAAGATTTGCTGCCCAGAATTTAGATTCTATAACTGGAAAATTTGGTGTTTTTATTTTTAATGAATTGTTATTCTTTTTAGCTTTTTTGTAATTATTATACACACACTGATAGTTTGGTATATAAGCTTTTGTTGATCCAAATGTAAAAGTGTAAACAGGCACAAAACAAGTCAGATAACTAGAATCTACGAAGGTATATTCATACTCTAATTTTTCCAGAAACTCTTTATTTGTAAGGTTTTTAAATTGATCTGATAAATTTACCCTCTCATTTTCTGTAAAACCTTTTACATTTTTAACTGCCCATTTAGGAAGTTCTTTTTTTATACTTTCTATTTGATTATCAGTTAATGCAAGTGGCAACTTTTCCTTTATCAATGTTTCGCTGATACACTCACAATCCTCATTTTTAATTTTATCATTTATTTGAACGGGGGTATTTCCCCAAATTTCATAAGTACCATTTTCTGTTCTGCATGGCATATTTTTAAGATAGCACTCGTTGAGCAAAAAGTACCCCAAAATGATAATAATAATTAAAACAATTACTTTTTTCATGGTTACATTGGCTTAAAAGTTTGCATTTCAGGTGGCACCCCTTTTGGCGATGGTGCGGCTTTAACATTGTGTCTTGCCCCATCTGGATCAAAAAGTGCGCCATCAACTTTTTCCATATTCGATTCTATGCCTTTCCAATCATTCCATCTTTTTGTTTCTTCTGCTGTTAATTTATACTTTGCATTCAACAAATGAGCATATTTATCACCACATCTTACTTTGTTAGGTTTTATGTTTTTATCCCTTTCACATATTTTTCCCTGCTGCTGCG
Organism: Flavobacterium sp. B167r; assembly: GCF_056824315.1. Classification (NCBI taxonomy): domain Bacteria; kingdom Pseudomonadati; phylum Bacteroidota; class Flavobacteriia; order Flavobacteriales; family Flavobacteriaceae; genus Flavobacterium; species Flavobacterium sp. B167r. Next base: position 2,828,022 of record NZ_CP124859.1, on the reverse strand, counting down.
AGCGAGAGATCGCCAGATGCTGACAATATTTGTATACATAGCACGTGATGTTTTATTTTATTTTGTAAGAAAATTTAAAAGTTTTATCTTGTTTTAGACTGTATGCATTAATAATGATACTATCTATACATTCTTTATATGGTAATATTTTTTCTAATCGAGTCTAAACTGTACGAGAATAATTTTGAATTTTTTCTTGTGTTTCAATGTTTTCACTACAAATATTCAATGTAACTCTCTGCGAAATTTTTAAATTTTGACAATTTTCAAATTTATCACTTGAAATTAATTCTATATAGGTATAACTTCCTCCTTCGGTCTCTTTAATTAAAATATTTTCAATTTTTTTTAATTCTCTAGATAGTTCCCGTTTTGGTTCTCTTTGATTCCCATAAGTCATCAGATTAGCATACAAAAGAAATCCTATTACAGATAGAGATAAAAAAACAAGTAATATTTTAAGTTTATCTCTCATTCTGAATTTATTTTATTTTAATAATTGGAGGACAGTTAAAAATAAGATATTCATTGTTTAATTTATAAAACAAGGTTTTATTAATAGCTTCAGTTTGTTGTTTGCCTGAATATACTTTTTTGTCATATTCACCTATCGCTTCCAAAGTTTCATTTTTCAAATCCGTTATTCTCTTAAAAACACCCGTACTATTTGTCCAGCCATTCACTCCTGACTATCCTGCATTTTGTTCGATTGAAATACCAGATTTTTTCACTCCTTTTACGGGTATTCTCATTAGTTACCCAATCTACTACAGCATAATAGTTTTATAGCGAGGAAATCTCTACTCCTGCTCGCGCGAGCGTCTCGCTCGTGCATCCAATTTAGTTATTCTTAATAAATATCACGAGCGAGATACTCTATCCTGCGAGAGGAATACATCTAATTTTTCACATTAAAATGATTAATTACTCACTTTATCTTTTACAATCCACTACCTAATATATATATGTAAAGCGTTATTTTAGTAATGAGAAACACAATCATCATTAAAAAAAATAACCAAACTCTTTTGGGTTTATTTTTAAAGAATAATCCTATTACACAAATAGGTATTTGAATTATTTCTAAAAAAGCTCCGTATATAAAAAATATAAAACTTAGATCAGCAATAAAATTGCTTATGGAGAAATTTATTATTTCAAACTTGATAGAAACAACATAAAGAAAAAACAAAATAAATACTATTAAGTTTATATATAGATTAATTTTCCAAAATAATTTCATGGTATCTCTTGTTTAATTTTATCAAAAACGTCTTTTGCTTTTTTAGTTAATTCTCTGCCTTTTTTGTATACTTTGTTTGTAGTACTTTCTTCCATCGGTTTTGGATCTGGGTCGGTTCTGTGGGTTATCATATCTTCCGGCTTCTTTATAACATGCCTTAATGCTTCTATGAAAATTGACGAAATCTCTTCTGAAACAGGTTTGAAATAGTTACTTGCTTTTGCAAAGTCTTCAATTCCACCAGAACTTCTATCTCTCATTCTATTTCCAAGATACCATCTTGCAAAGTCATTAAATTTTTCAGCACAATTTTGGATTAATTCGTCTTTATCATATGTTATGACGTTTCCAGAAACATCTGCACCTAACATCGCCATAAAATAAAATGTTCTCTTATCCCATTTTTTGTCAAAATAATCTTGTAGAGCTTCATATATATTGCTAAAGTTGTCGGTCGGATCAACTATTTTGTCTGCTTTTTTTTCATCCATACCAACAACATATGCAGCTATATCTCCTTCTAAATTTACCATTGATCCATAACTATGCTTATCCATATAAATAGTTTTAGCACGCTTTTTTGGATTTAATATTCTTTGTTTTGATAAGGTTCCTGCCCCCCCTCCTAAATCTCCTACCCATGTATTTAATTCGAGTCCAGTACCTCCTTGGGTTGGTATTTTAACATTTATAGACCTCCAACTTCTACGCGAGTCCAAACCTATTATGAGATGTCCAAAATCAACAGCTTTATAGGGACTATCAAAAACTTCAGGAGATGCTAACAAAGATTCAAATAAATTAGATTTACAATCTTTTGAACATTTTAGAACTACACGTGCGTCATATTTCACTCCGCAACCAGTATAAACTGTAAATGCAGTATTTCTATTTGTACTTTGTTCACCATTATAATCCATACTCCAAAGAGTTCCATAATAAATACCTCTTAAAGTATTTATCCTAACTCCCATATCTTTTTGGCCGTTTTGAATAAGCATTTCCTCTGCCTGCTTAACTAATTCAATTAAAGTTTTAAAGTTAGTAGCTTTTTTAGAAATTTTACAAACACAAACTTTTTTGGCATCTCCTTCTTCTCCTTGCTGATAAATATGTTCTTTGGTCTCATCTTGGCCAGACCAATTGTTCTGCTTAGCTGCGTATGAATTAAAATCTCCATTAGTCACCTCAAAAGTTGCTTTCCCTTTACTCGTCTTAACAATACTTCCACCTACGTATCTATGTCTCATGACTAACTAGCTTTAGATTTTTCACCACTAAACTTATTTAGGTTTTTGCTTGCCTTTACATCTACATCTTCTTCAACACTATGAACTGTATATTTTTCTTTAGAAACTTCCTGTCTTTCTTTTTCAGTATGCGATTCCAAATTACCCTCAATATTTTCCATGAAGTTTCCAGTAACTGACAACATGCTGTCACCACCAACCGTTGTATTAAGCATCATACCCACAATAGTTGTCTTGTCGCCTCCAGCAGTTTCTGCTATACTCATTCCTGCATTAACACTAATATTTTGCGAAGCATTAAAATTAATATTTTGTGCATTAAGATCAATCGTGTTGTTTGCTGTAATACTGATATTGCCTCCAACAGTATCCAATACAATTTCGTTACCATTTTTATCAGCAATTATGATACTTTCGTCTTCGGTAAATTTTATAACGTGTCCGCTTCTGGTATGAATCGCTTTTACATTATTTTGTGCATCAGCATAACCACTTGAATCTTGTCCGTTATATTGCGCGCCAATTACGTACGGATTTTGAACGTTATTACCTTCAAAGCCAATTAAAACTTCTTCTCCGATTTCAGGAACAAAGTAAAATCCTTTTCCAGAACCAGAATAAGGCTGCACCATTCTTATCCAATCTGTAACTGCTGTACCGCTTGCACCGTAAAACTCTACTCTTACACGTCCCAATCCTTCAGGATCATTATTATCTTTTACCTGTGCAGGCTGTGTTTCTGCTTTACCGAAAACAAATACATCTGTATAATGTGGAGCTGCTACATCTGCAGGAATTGCTTTAAATTCGCAAGAATAATTTCCGTGAACCTGAGAGTGGTGTACAACTTCAATAGCAATTAATTCATGTGACACAGTTTGGTTTACGATTGTAAATACCTGTCCAAGACCAATAGGAAAATAAGAAATACCGCTGTAATACACACTGTTGGCATCGCTACCCGCAGTTTGCAGTTTTATCATGTCCTCTAATTCTTCTTTACTTGTAGCATTTGCAGTATAAGTGCCATTATTTAAATCAGAATTTGCTACAGTTCCCTGATTGTAACCTACAATAGCAGCAAAACTATCTTTACTACCAGATGAAGTCTTAGCTGCAGAATCGCGAAACGTAGCTACGTTTTTATAATCATAACCATTCAGCGAAATTTTATGCGAGCTCATATTAGCTTGTATCTTAAAGCTATGCAGTGAAGCTCCATTAATAAGCTTGGTTTGGCTATTTTTTGTTTGTCCGAACTGCATACGCATTCCGTCAAAATAAAACCATTGCCCATAACGGGTAGCTATTCTCTTTAAAAATTCAAAGCTCGTTTCGTTGTATTGCAAAAGATTGCTAAATTCTTTTAGATAACTAGATTTAATAGAATCTCTTTGATAAAATTCGCCTGGTCCTTCACCCAAAATTCCGAGTACAACATCATCCATACTACGGTCTTTAAATGTCCTTGACTTCTTCATATCATCAATTACAATACTGTGGCTTACACCAGAAACGTGTAATCCAGCCGGACTTCCATCAAGATCAATAGAAGAAAGTTCTGTAATAATTCCTTTGCTCATTAATCTAATTCCAGTAAGACTTTTAAAAGTAAAAATCACTTCATCGCCAAGATAGGTTCTAAGCGCTTTGGCCTGATCTGCTGGATTAATTACTGCTTTACCTGTATATTGCCAAACAAATGAAAAATGATGATGATCGGCCATTTTTTGAGATAGCTTTAAATCATAATAAACAACGTTTTGGGTAAAACCTCCTATAGTTATATGTACTTGTTCTGAAAAATGTGCCATAATTATGCGTCCTTGTTTTTAATTTGGGTTGTAAACAATTAATCTAAAGCAATCCAATTATTTGAGAATTTAGCGTCTCCAAAAGTCAATTCTTTCGCCACTAATTCCATAGTGATTCTCATTGGAATTTCGTTAGTGCTTGTAAATTGCTCATCGTAACCAACACAAAATGCTTTTGTAAACGAAAGTTCTTTCATTTTACTTAAGGCATCTCTTCTGTAAAAAACAATTTTGCCGTCTTTGGTTAAATCACCATTTAGCATCCAAGCTAAAAAGTGACTGTTTTGACTTGCTTCGATTATCATTTTTATAACTCCGCCTTTAGCGTTTCCTGTAGGTTTGCTTGTTGTATCAATTTCTTGTTTAAAACCAATATTAAATTCAAGAACATTAAATTCTTCGCCGTCTATATGTAATTTAGATAAAAAACTCATTTGTAGATTTGTTTAGATGATTAATTCTAGGAAGTGCGAAACTCCAGTTTTCCGAATTGAAAAACGAGATATTTCAAAATAGAAAACAAAAAAGGAAGTCCAGTTAACGGACTTCCCTTTGTTTAATTAAGATTGATAAAGTCCAAAGGATTATACCCAAGCATTATCAAATTCTCCTCCACCCATCGAAATTTTACGAGCAGAAATCATAAAAGTTTCAGTTAATGGATTTTCACTGTTATGATCAAAGTTTTCTTTGTACTTAACCATGTAAGCTTCTGTAAACTTTAGCTCTTTTAAAGTAGCATTAGAATCACGCTTAATGAATTTTACTGTCCCGTCTTTTCTTTCGAAATTATTGGTCATCCACTCGAATAATTCAGTACTTCCAGTTGATTCAACCTCGATCATGATTCTTCCTCCACGAGTTACCGTAGATGGACGCCCAGAAGCATCTGTTTCTTGAGCTAGATCATAACTAACGTTTAATACTTTGTAATCTTTTCCTGCTACTGTTAATGATGTTAAAAACGACATAATGAAAAATTTTTAATTATTAATTTATTTATTTATGCTGTAAATATATAAATAAAATCTTATTATAATAATTATTTTAATAAAACTTTATTTACAATATATAAGTATCAAATTATCAACTATTTAAAAATACAAAACCATGCTTTTTTAGCTTATTGAAATAAAAATAGTACTAAAAAAAGCTATTTATAAGACAGTGGTCCAACAAAAAAGTACCCTCTAAAGTCAAAATCACGATTTGTACTTTTAATTGTAGCTTCAATTATGATATCAACTTTCTTTTTTGACCTGCTGACGTCATCAACAAAATACATTGTTTCGGACAATTCAACTTTAAGTTCGTTTACTTTTATTCTCTTTTCATGAAAAGTCAGAGACTGTTTCATCGTCTTTGAAATGATTTCTTTTAGTGTATTTTCATTCATTAGCAAATCAAAATCGATTTCCCAGATTTTTGAACCAAAAGTTTCATCAAACTTACACTCGCCAAATGTAGTTGTGGCCAGTAAAATGACCTGTTGCGCAATAGAATGTTCAATCGAAGTTTTCTCCAACTCTTTCTTTTGCATTACGCTGTTAAAATCTATTGGAAGTTTGTAAAATGCTCCTTTCATATTTTTGTTTCTTAAATATAAATCAACTTGTTCGATCGGCCTTTTTTATCTGTTTCCATTTCTTTAGAAACCTGCCTGCGTTTAATGATATGTAGCTTAACTGAAGGTGTCAGTTTTAGAAATTTTTCTCTGTATAATATATCACCTATAAATCTCTGTCCTTTTTTCTCATCAACAATAACAAAGTAGCTTATTCCCTTCTCTACTTTTAGCGTATTAATATCACCAGCAAAAAGCTGGATATTTTGCTCGCCTTTTTGAAAAGTATAGGTAAGTTTATCTTCATTTAATTTTCTATATCTAGAAATATCATACGTTTCCATTTCTTCTTTTAAAGGCTCGAAAGGAATATTTTCAAAAAGAAAATTATTTGGCGCTAAGAATTTCAAACCTAAAAAACTCCATAATCCTTTTTTCTTTGCCTGCTGTTTATAGAAAAAAGTATCACGAGTAACTTTGTATATTTCTCTTTCGTTTGTTTTATCATCTGTAACAATCATTTGATAAACAGGCACTTCAATTTCCGCAGGAATTTCTGCCCCTCCTAAATGTGTATTCAAATAAACTGAACCAACCTCTTGTTCTGAAATTGTAATATTGATACTATGCTTTTTTAAAGCAGAATCTGTTCTAACAATCACTTTTCCTTCTCCGCTTCCTGCATAGAAAACAGAACCGTCGTTATCTGTAAGTCCTAATGAAAGGTTCAATTCTGGAAATGGCATATCTTGATTTTTTTAGAGATTAGATTCGTTTTAGTTTCAGTTTTTTTTTCAATTAAATTTTATTTTTTCTTTCTCACTTTATAGAGCTTTAAACAGTGCAAATAAAACCTTATGTTTTGATTATCATTTTCTGTTGGACTAAATTCATAGTCTTTTTTAAGCGTGAAGAATTTAATAGTATTGATACTGTTTGACATTAATTTCTTTATGTCTCTTCGTGAGAGTTCAAGTGCTGCCGTCCCATCGCAATTTACCTTGAAGGTATTTTTAAGAATATACATTTCTCCATTTTTAAAATAGAGTTCCAGTGGCTGCTCTTGTTTTACACAGACATTATCTGTGAATATTTTAAAATATAAATAAATGCTGCCCTTTCTTTTTCCTAACTGAAAAACAGCATATTCATAATCTTCGTTGTAAACACGAAGTAAAATTGGTGTCGCACTTGCAAATAACTTTCCTGAAAGCAATAAATCGTTTTGCGTAATAGGGCAACTTAAAGTATCAATTTGTTTTACTTTTTGTGCTTTAATCGAATTTGATATTGAAAACAAACCGACTAAAAGTAAAATTTTAAGTACGTTCATGAATTTGAATTATTTGGTTTGATCATTCAAAAGATCAATGATTTGTTGAAAAAGGAAGCACAATTTTATGTGCTTCCTTTTTTTATTTACTGTACAATTATTTTTGCTCGTAATCTGTATCCCATTCTGTTCCATCATCTCCTTTGTGTCCATCCATTTTGATAAGGAAGTTTTTCGCAGGGAAATATGGTTTCATATGGATATCCATATAAATTCTGTCTTTTTGAATTGGATCTTGTTCGAATCTGCGAATTTCAAAATTCTCGATTAATTTATCTGGACCAGTGATTCCGTCAAGGAAAGCAACAATCTGATTCATAATCTCTTTACGAGTTTTAGCTGTAAAGTTTTCGAAAGCACGACGATTAAGGAAATCCATTAATACTTTAGTCACATAATCAAAAACACGAACTACAGAGTAAGTCTGTAAACCTAAGTTATCTCCGCTGAATAATGTTTTAGCAGAAAAAGCCATAACTTTTCCGTATTCGTTAACCATTGGAACTAAACCTAAGTTCTCAAGATTTGCGATTTCGCTTTTCTTAAGATCAAATTTCACTCCGTCTACTTCATTAATTCCACCAAATTTCTTACCTGCAGTAACTTGAGACATTAATGTTTTGTAAATTTTTCCTGCTAATGCTGCAGAAGGTGCAACGTGTAAATCTTCGTTTTCTCCGATTTGATCAAATCTACCACGTCCAACAAGCCAGTTGCAAGTCATGATTACGTTAGAACGGTAAACATCTCCTCCTGTTAAAGAAGCAGCGTCAAACATTTCCATTACATCATCTGGTTCATCTAAATGTTCGAAATCTGTAACCAGCATTACTTTATTTTCATGCGCGATTTTTGCCCATTTTTCAATTACTTTATTAGAACCTAAATATCCTGGAATTACCAAAATACCGTAGTTATTTTTAAGATCTAAACGATCGTAATTATCCACTAATTCTGAGTGAATTGCATCAATGAAACGTGTATTGTCAAGATCTTTTAACTGATCAAGTTCAGCATTTACAATCGTAACATTTTTTACTTTGTCTGTTTCTGTATTTTTATAGAATAAAGCTAATGTTCTGTAAGCTGCTTCAATTTCTCTTGTATCTTCAACAGCTTTTACAAGGTTTTTTTGCAATAAAGCTTCAGATTCTTTACATTTATCCTCACTTTGTGCCACCATATCAGTCAAAGCTTCATTGCTGCTTAAAACTGAAGTCCAAAGCTCCAATGTTTTTAAAAGTGTTTCTCTTTCTTTTGCTTTGTTTACTTCTCCTAAAAAGATTTTTCTTCTAGCTTTTCTTTCTGGATTAAGATTTTGAACTCCTTCAATTGCCATTTCCAGCAAATCAAAACCACCATATTTAGCTAGTTTTTCAACATTTTTTTCAATCGAAATTCCTTTTACTGCTTTAGGTTCTAATACCGCTGTATCAAGATCTCCTTTATATGCTTCTTTATTTGACATATCTAAAATATTTTAAGATTCTTATTTGTTCTCTTTTAACTCATTGATCAATGCTCCAAGACTTTCCAATAAAGCTTGTTTTGCTTCTCCGTCTTCTAAAGCCGCTTTTAAAATCTTATTTGATTTTAACTGGCGGATAATTTTTTGATATTGATCCTTTTCTGTCTCAAGATCAGATAAAAAACTACTTTGTGTAGTGATTCCTTTTATTCCAAAATCTCCTAAATTTTTAAAGTTTAAAGCTTCAACTTTAGTAGCTCCGTCAGCAGTTTCAAAATTCACTTTAACTTCTGGCTTAAAGTGTTCAAATGCTTTTTCGATACTTGTAATTCCTTCAACCAGTTCTGGTTTTACAGGAGCATCTACTGTTAATTTTTGAGCAACAAGTGTTCTGTTTTGAGGGATTGCAGTGATTGATTCATCTGCATCTATTTTTACTTCGTTACCTCCAATTCCATAATTTGACAACATAATTTCAATTTTTTAAATGATTGGTTTATTATTTTTTTACTCTTATTATTATTTATTGATTTTGATAAACCTGACGGCATACATCTAAATCTCTACTTACTTTTTCTAATTCTTCTTTATATGTCTTAGCCGATTGGTTCAAACTATCTATCAGATGAGAATTGTGCGTAAGACTTCTAATCTGCTTTTTGTAATCAATGATATTCTTGTAAGCCAGAATGACATTATTGTATAATTTTTTATTCTCAGTAGTATCTTTTGGCACTTTCTGATAAATATTTGCAATCATAACATTTGCCAGACGCTGTTGAAAATCGTTATCTACTTTTGGCGAATTGATCGAATCGACTGTCATTCTAATACTATCAATTTTAACCGAAAAGTTAGTTTGATAATCATACTCTCTTTTCATCATTTCATTCTCTGCTTTCAGCATTTTATTTTCTGCTACCGGCATGTAAAAATTGAACGAAACTGCAAGCAGCATAACGCAAAAAGTTAGAATAAAGGCAATTAAAAAAGCGATAAAAGCTTTCTGGCGTTCTTGTTTATTTAATACTTCCATAATTTATATTACTATTTTACTTTTTAATCTTTGATGAAGAAACCGTGACGTTTTGGATTATGAACAATATCTTTTTTATCTGTTTCAGCCACAAACAATTCGATATTTTCTTTTTTCTTGCCTATGTAATCCAGTTTGTTTAATGTTTCGAACAATTTCTCAATTTTCGCTAAAGCATTCATTACCAATGAAGCTGTTTTATCAATATGTACGTGATCGTAACCAGCATTAATAAGCGTCGTAAACATGATCTCTAAGTCTCCTTGTGAGATATCACACCACTCGGCAAAATAATTCAGTAACTCTTCTTTACCTGCTCCAGATTTTGAATCAATAAAATTCTTCATTACTCTAGCAAACGACACTACAGAACCTAGCATTGAAGATGGAGGCTGGTGCAGTGAAAACCAACGAAACTGTGTTAGAGTACTTCCTAAATAATACCCAGTATTGTCCGCTAACTGCATTACGGTTTGTGATAAAACTCCTGTTTGCTGAGCACGGTTAATTTTCTGAGAAATCTGAACAGCATAAATTTCAATCTGACCAAACGAACGGGCAATCTGTGCCTGCATATCAACCAACTTAGGATGACAAGCCACTGTTACTGATGGCGGAATATAATCTTCATCTAAAACGGTTGTGTCTCCAATAAGCACTTTACCAATTGCCAGGTAAAACCCTCCATATCCAATTCCTGAGCGGAATTCTTCTGCTTTAATTAAATGAAGTTTGTATTCTGGCTGTGTGTATGGATATCTTGGCGGAACCTCATCTGGATCTGGTTCTCCAAAAGGAATTCTCTTTTTAGAATTAACCGATATACAGGCTAATAAAACCAATTGTTCTCCGTCTTTTATTTCATAAGTATCTTCTGGATATGGAACCTGAAGATCTAATGTATCGGTATTGCTTTTACTGATTTCGATTCGTGATCCGTTTGGCGTTATAGCGTGACATTCCTCTACACGTACGCGAAGTAGTTTGTGGTTATCGATACCTAAAGTAATTTTTGTGGTTTCTTTATTTTGGTTTCCTGAATCCAACAATCCATAACTTATAGGTGTGGTATGAATGCCAATTGCATCATTTACCAATTCAGAAACGTTATCCTGAATCGATAAAAAATGACTCTTATTTATCTTCATCCCATCAATCCAGTTTACGGGAAAATGGCTTAATTTTTCTATCATAATTCTATATTTTTTATTTGAAATGAGAATGTTTTGTTCTTCTCTGTTTTTAGTTTCTAGCTAATATTGTTATTATCTAATCCTATTGCGAACAATAATAACAAGCCTTTTCGGGTTAAATAGGTACAAATTCGCGCACTGAGCCTGATCTTAAAGTTCTTTCTTAGTTTTTTATTTTAGTTTTAAAATTTAAAGGCTATAATATATATCCAATATTATTGGTTACTTAAATCATTATTTTTCATTATATCCAAACTGTTCAATAACGCTATCAAAATTGAATTCTTTAAGAGATATTTCAATTTGTTTAGTACTTTTTTCTTCTCCAGTCGGTAGACTTTTAAAATATGTAACAGAGTTAGAGACCCAATCTTCCCCTTTTTTATAAAATTCTATATCAATTGAATTCTGTCCACTTATGATCGTTAATGGCAAACCTTTGGTTTTGATATGATTAATTTTTACATTACAATTATCAAAACATCTTTCAAAGATTAAATTTTCTTTTTTGTCTTGTAATGATATGCAATTATCATCTTCTACTAACAGGACATTTCCATCAGTAAGAGTAATTGAATCATTGACAGAATCACCAACATCATCGCTAGAGATACAATCATCATTTGTACCTTTTATTTTTTTTATTTTGTCAGCATTAAGCTCATTCACATAATATCGAACAATAATTGGCAAATCGTTAAATTTAATTTCGCATTTGGCGAGACCTTTTTCTTTATCTACAAATAAAAATTTATAATATGATTTTTCAGTTTTATCTATAAAAAATGATATTCCAGTTTCATCTTCTTTTATATGATCAATCTTTTCTTTCGTACTTTCCATTATACCATTTTCAAAGATTGAGTCATTGATGATTTTTATATCTTCTCCTTTATATCCACAATCAATTATCAAAAATTCATTACCTCTTTTTTGTACCTCCACCCATGTACCTTTATAATCTTCTTTACTATCCTGAGAGTTACACGATAACAATACACTTAATATTGATAGACCAAAAACTATTTTTTTCATATTATTCTATTTTATTTGACCAATTCAAGAAACAATCACTAAAAAGCAAAAGAATGAACTTATCGAATTTCTCATTTCTATATTAATAAATTTAAATAAACTAATAATTTGTTTCCTTCTTTCCATTTCAACCAGTAAGTCTTATTAATACTTACATTTTTCATATTCAACCAATTATCCTTCACGTTGATTATTTCGATTTCATCATCAGATTGCATATTTTTGAAACTAACCGATTTACCATTAATTTTATCAAAAAATGTGCTTACGTTTTTACTTTCTACACTTGTTACTTGTTTTTTTAAAAACTCATCCCAACTATAAAATATAAATTTATCTGATGGTTTTATATATGCATATTTTCCTGTAGAGGTTGCAATTTTATAGGATTTGTTATTTTTTTCAGTACATACAAAAAATAGTATACCATAATCCATTTTGTTTAATAGTGGAATAATATCCTTTCCAATTCTAGCGTCTTTAGATTTTACCTTTTTACAATCAACATCGCTATATATTGTAACTTTTTCGGTAACATCAATTTGCTGAATTATCCCTATCCCTATTTCTTTTATTAGATTATCATTTTGATATTCCAAATTTATTTTGCTCTGTGAAATACAATTCATCGATAGCATTAAAAACAAAACAAGGTATTGTAAATTTATTTTTTTCATAATTATCTTAAACCTAAATGAAAGTGATATTAATCTAAGTTTTTTAAGAATTACAATTATACTTTCTTAATTCCGCTTATAGAACTACAACCTAAAAAACTATTTTTCAATATTTTACCCCCTAAATTTTTATCCTTAATTAAATCAATGCTAAATTTTTTAAACGATTCTTGTGCATCGGGCAAAAGATTCTCTAAAATATTTTCATTTTTGCCTTGAGGTTGTATTTTTATTATATTATTTGAAGTATCATATTTAAAAATATAAACTTCATAATATATGTCAGATACTTTTTCATCTAAATACATCTCTACCTTGAACTTTACTTTTATTGTAGGAGCTTCTGATAAAATACTTTCTGCTGTATAAGTCATGGCACATCCTGATCCACAACTTATAACAAAAGATTTATTTATGATATTCTTTATTTCTTTTGTGGCTGATGGGATTTTAGAGTTGTTAACCTTAAGAGTATCCTTTAAATTTCTAGAATCGTGTTTTAAAGTATTCTCTCTACATCCTATAATTAACATCAATAAGACACTAAATACCAGATTTTTACTTATTTTCATTTTTTTATTGATTGGATTAACTTCTAATTTCATTTCTTTTGCTTGAGAATTGTACAAACTAAAGCTTTACAATAAATACCGCTACGAATACTATTTGTTAAATTTTTATAATTTTTTCATTTAATCCCTGAGCTAACAAAAGTCTACAATTCTTGCTAGCTGGGGCTTTTCTTTTCAATATGTCAAGGAGCTTATTGTGTCTCTAATTTTATTAATAGTAAAGTTTATTTTTTTCCATTTCAACGTCTAGAGATTCATCAAGATAAAAAAGTGAATCTGTTTCAATTTTTCCATTTTCCATTACTTTATTCCTTTCATATAAAACATAACCAACAGAATTATCTACTGGAGAAGAAAAATATTTAATTTGCCAAATTTTTTTATTTTTTAAATCTAAATAAGAAAGTGATGCATAATGACTTGGTTCATATTTTAGACCATCTACATTTCTGTAAAATTCAATAGAATCTTTCTTTTTACCATTTAATAAAGTATATAGAATTATTCTATAATCATTTTTATTTTTTAAAATTTGTTTTACAAACTGATATTTTGCATTGATTAAATTGGAATTTTCAAAAGATGAAAATCGATTTTTATATAAATTATTTTGCTTTTCTAGTATTAAAAAACCATTCTGTTTAGTAATTGCTTTAAAATATTTTTCCTTACCCAAACCTATTGTTGAATCTCCAAAAAAAACATTCACTTGTTCAGATTCATCATCTAAAGATTTTTCGTTTGTATTTTGAGACAAAACATTACTCTTATAGTATTTGAAATTTTTCCCATTATCTGAAGAAGTTTTAATTAGAAGAACATCATTTTCGCTCCACGCGATTTGATAAATATTGAAATTTTCGGAAATCAGACTTCTGTATTCTTTTAATTTATTCTTTTCATCAAACTTCAATATTCCTAAAAAGCTATTATTAGCTGTATAAACTTGATTATCAAAATATGCTAAATATTGCTTTTTTGAAGAAGGTATTGGGTTTTCTATTCTATCGTCACCAGAAGAAATTATATTTACTATTTCTCCGTTTGATTTATTCATTAACATAAATTCACTGAAATCTAAACTTTCACTAACCGAATTTCTAGAAAAAGCATACATATTTAAAGTTGGATAAAATCCTAAAAACTCATACCAGCTAGCTGCACTACCATTTGATTCTACTTCCTTTTCTCTTTTTAATTGAATAATTTTATCATTCGTTTCTACATCATAATAGTTTGCATCATAATTTACAGGAACTTCGATAAGAGATTTTTTTGTTACACTTAATCTTTTGTATTCACTCACAGAAATTTCCTCAATATCTAATTTTGGGAGAGCCTCATATTTATCAGAGAAACCAACTGATTTCTGTTCTATCTTATCAATATTTATAATTGTTTTACTATTACTGTCCTTTTTCTGACAATTAATAAAGTTTAAAAACAATATTGATATAAGTAATAAGTTTATTTTTTTCATTCTTATATTATTTTATAAATTCCCTCAGCTAACAAAAACATTACATTTTTGCTAGCTGGGGCTTTTCTTTTCAATATGTTAAGGAGCATGTATGCTATTTTATTATTCCGCTTTTATCTTGGTTTTATAAACATATCCTTTGTTTCCAGAATTTGTTTTTATTAACCACCAATTTTCTGAGTTATTTAATATTTCGACTCTTTCTCCTGATTTAATTTTTTCAATTACAACTGATGTACTGCTTTTATCTTTTCTCAAATTAGTATAACCATCAGGATCTATAACTTTACCATAAGAAATTTCATTTTCTTCTGACATTAATAAATACTTTTTAGTATAACTTTCAATTAGAGGATACCCATAAAATTTTTGAGATTTAAATCTATCTAACATCTTAGGATTTTGAATGTAAAAATTATTAAGTAAACTGTAACCTTTATTATCATTCAAATCCTTATCATCATAATGCTGTAATTCAACTTCCATTAAAAAAGCTAGTGTGCCATCAATCAATGCACCATCTGTTTTCTCTTTAATTTTATTAGAATTATTATTCAGAAAATAAGCTAGATCAAAAATAAAATCAGGCTTTTTATTAGCTATATCTTGTAATATTTTTTTTCTAATTACATCTGGTTTTGTTTTATTATTATACCATAATAAATGCCATTTAAAACTTTCATTATAATTGTCAACCTTCTTTATATTCTTTACAAATGAATTATTCAAAATACTGTTTTTTTCATAATTTAAATAGACAACGATATCTTCAACTTTATGTTTATCTACGTTTACTTTTGATATTGCAGATAAATCATCATTAAATAAAACCTTATTGTAGTTTATAAAATCAATATTATAATCATTATTTAATCCATCTTTTAAAATATCTGCAAAAGCATCTACAGCTCCATCAATTACACCTCTATCAACTTCATAAGTATCTATAAACCCTTCATTACTTAAAGCTGTGTATCCAAGACCACTTTCTAAATACACATCATTAAATTTTGCATTATCAATATCAACTCCAAAATATTCAATAACTTTATTCTTAAATGCAATATGTTCTAAGAATTTGTAATTATTATTTTTTAGTAAATCTTTCATTAATGGCATATATTCAGCATATAACTTATCCTCATTTTTTTTTATTGATTGATCAGCTTCTATTCTCGTTTCTTTTGCCTGGGAATTGCAAGAGCTAAAATTTATAATAGAAACTATTAAAGTTAATATTTGTAAAATTTTCATAATTTTTATTTTTAAATACCCTCAGCTAACAAAAGCAAAAAACTCTTGCTAGCTGGGGCTTTTCTTTTCAATATGTCAAGGAGCATTTATGTTATTTATATTATTCCGCTTTTATCTTAGTTTTATATACATATCCTTTTTTACCCTCTTTCGTTTGTACTAACCACCATTCGCCTGAATTATCTAAAATTTGAATTTTAGTTCCTGTAGTAATTTTTTGAAGAATTTCAGAAGATGTATTTTTCTCTTTTCTCAAATTTGTAAAACCATCAGGGTCACTTATTTTGTTTAAATTAAATTTTTCATGAAGCAAATTTATTATTTCATCAATTTTAGAATTTGAAACAATATAACTTTCATAACCATCTTTTTTATTTTCCTGAATTTTATTTTCCGATTCTTGTTTAGTTTCAGAAGAAACTTGTAAATCTATTTCCGAAACAGCATAATGATTATTTATTAATGTTTTAACAGCGTTATAATCTTCTTGCTTTATTGCTTGACTCATTAAATCATTTAGCAGGGTAACATCTATCTTATATTTAGTAATAAAATACTGTAGCCAAGCACTGTTTGCATAATATTGTAAATCAAAAAAAGTTTCATTATTTACTAAGTATGATAAATTTTCACTATCAAAATCTTCTGGCAAAGGAATCTCATCAAAATATATTTCAAGCTTTTTCTTGAAATCTTTAATTTCTGGAGTATCCTTATTTAAATCCTTAGGGGCAAAATCAATATTAGTACCTTCATTAAATAAATCCGTGAATTTTATTTCATTTTTAATCTCATTTGTTTGTTTTTGATTATTACACTTTAAAAAATCTCTAAAACAGTCTTGTCTAGTTTTTATTCTTTTAAAACTAGGTTCAATCGGATCTAAAGCATTTAATGATAAATATAGTGCGTCTCTTTTTGGAGGAATGATGAACCAACCGACAACACTTTCTACGATTTCTTGAGTTTTAGGATTATCTGATAAGTTGTTTCTGGTAAAAGCTTTTATTATAATAGTATCATTTCTGATATCATCAATTCTAACCTCATACTTTTCTTTTTTTTCAAAATCACTGGTATAAAAAAGCTGAAAAAGTTTTTTTTCACAGTCTGAATCTTGTTTGGTAGAGGTTAAAGAAATTTTATTTTTTAATTCAGTTTTACCTTTTTTATTTTCACAACTCAATATTATGATTGGCAAAAAAACAAAAATTATTAGTCTCATTTTTTTCATTATTAACTTCTTTTGAATTCCCTCAGCTAACAAAAGCAAAAAACTCTTGCTAGCTGGGGCTTTTCTTTTCAATATGTCAAGGAACCTTGTTATATATCAATATTTTTTTTTCAACTCTGTTAGGACAAATATCTATTCATCGCTTCCTAGATTATCAATCATTTCTTTTAAATTTTCTATTCCAAAATATTTATTCTTAACTATTATATCTATTATTTCAGGGTGGGAAACTGATAAATCTTCAATTGCTGTTGATTCATTACTCCATAAGTCCGCATTTTTATATTTAAATTTATTTTTTGCTGGATTTTCTATTGATGCAATCAATGCAATTATATTTGCTTTTTGTACATCATTAAATTTTTTTGATGGATCTTTTTCAAATACTTTATCTATATCTCCATCATATAATATTGAAGCGTAATCCGACAAAGCATAAATAAATCTGTTGTCCTTTTCATTTGTTGTTTCGTTTACATATTCAAGCAAACCATATCGAATAGAAAGAGAGTTATCACAATTGTTAGAAAAAAATAAATCTCCCATTTTTTCTACCTGAATTGGATTTTCATTTTTGTATTTTTTATACAGTTCTTCTAAAGCTATTTGATTAATTTGTTTCTCTTTATCAAAACCAAATTTGACAACGAGATCAATTAAAAATTTTTTATCATTAGCAAGAAGCCACACTAAATCAACTTTACTACCATTAAATAAAAACTTATTTCTAGATAAAAGAGTTTTCAAATTTTGTTCTCTAATTCTAGATAAATTTTCTAATGAATTCCATTTATATATTTTAATATCATTAGTGATTAGCGGTAGTTTCTCTTCTAATAATTTAATTTCTGGATAAACTTTTTCATAATCTAAAATCTCAGGAATTGAAAATAACTCAGTAATAAAATTACCCTCCTTACTAATGTAGAATGACAAATCTTGTTGCTCCTCTGAACTATTTTTCAAGAATTTTATTTCTCTATCACATGGATTAGTAAAATCTAAGTAAACATTTTTCTTTGCAGAATTATAATCTAAACTCCTTTGAAAAGTTTTGTTCACTAAATCATTAAACGTTTTATTATCAGGGATTTTATATCCATTTTTAATTAGATAATCTTTTAATATTTGATTTGATGAATTCAAATCATTTTCTGATAAATTATAATTAGGATAATCAGTTTCATTCTTTTCAGCAGCATAACCTGCTTTAATTTGCTTTTCTAATAATGATTTTAAATCGTTGTTTTCCATTCTTTCCGTTTTATCCTTTTCTTTATTTTGGCATGAACAAATACTAAATAATAATAAAATAGGGGCAATTTTTAATAAATTCATTTTTTCACTTTTAAGTTCTTGTGGTGCTAGCTGTATCAACATCTGCTTCACTGTTCATAATATTTAATTTATATTCTTCTTTGGAAGGAGAGTAGTTAGGAGGTATAACAAACCAATCTATATCATTTTTTGAATATTTAGAAATTTTCACTGTTCTCGCCCCTTTAACGCCTCCTTGATTTCCTCCAACACAATAATAATGATTACCATCTGCACTTATACCTACCACGAAAGTAATATGACCAGCTCCTCCAACAGCACCATCTTTTCCATTTTCTTTAGCTAGTTCATTACTTTCCCAATCTATTACAGCTGCCGAGCCATAAATTGGTTTATCTTTTTTCCAAAATTGCCACATCGCTGCTCTACATGACAATGGCGGCGGCGTATATCCTGCTTGAGCAAAACACCAACCAGCAAAAGCTCCGCACCAATTTGTACCTTCATTGAGGCCTTTTCCATTTGTTGAAGCGTTAAAATATTCCGTAATCCTCGGATTATTAGCATTTCCCAAAATAGCTTTTTGTCCAATTTCTTTTAATGCAAATGGCATCCAAGGTGCTTTTCCTGATATGGGAGTATTTTGTACTTTGCCGTACTTACAATCATCTACGTTAAACGTTACAGAAGTACTATCAGTAAACGCACTTTGTTTTTCATCATGATTGGTTTTTCCATTTGCAAGAGTTACATTGTTCCCAACTTTTTTGCAAACCTTTTTAGTATTCTTGCTTCCATTTGCCAACGGAGCTATATTTTTCCACTTCCAAAATGCCATAGATGAGAGAACAGCTATAGAAACATTTTTAGATACAAGGTCAGAATTTGAAATTACATCTGCACCTTCTTTCTTTGTATAATTGTTTGCAAATTCATAAGCTGACCTACCTGTCAACTGAATTAGGCCTTTCCCTCTAAAATTCCAACCATCAGTAGATTGGGTATTTCCAAGTTCTTTTCCTTTATTAGAATTAGGACCATAACCCAAATTGGCAATCATTTCAAAATTAGCTTTTTGAGTTACTACTTTCTTATTATTTTTTATCTCTTCAAGTCTTCCATATTTATATGCATCATCTCTATGAGTCTTAAAGTACGATAATATAATTTTACGTTTTCCCTCTTTTGGATCCCATCTACCTAAATACAAATCATCAGCTAAATAATTCATACTTTCTCCTTCATGTAATATTAATTTACTTCCACTTTCCACCATAGCTTGCGCAAAAAAATGAGCTTTATTCCAGCAAGTGTTCATACCTAATTCTCCCATATATTTGGTATAAGTCGCTGCAACCTTTTTTAAAGTATCTTGATCAGCCTTTGGAAATAACTCTTCAAGTTGTTTTACCGTTACTGGATTAATACAATTTTGACAAACACCATTCTTCTCTTCTTTTGTATCAGGTGTAAAAAGTTTCAAAACACTATTTAGCATTTCACTTGGGCTTGGCAATATATCAGGTACAGCTTTAAGCATAGATTCCCCCCAATCAAACAATGAACCGCTTGATGTTTCTTTTACTTTCTTTTCTTCTTTTTTAGATGGTCCTTTTTTAGCAGCAGGTGCATTAGATTTTGGTGCTGGTTTCTGCTGAGAAACTGGCTTTTTAGATACCGGCGTTGGTAAGGCTTTGTTATCAGCCGTTTTATTATCATTAGGATTAATTACATTAATATTGTTACTGCTCTTAGTTTCCTGTCTAAAAACCTCTGCAGTAACATAATATTCATGCATTTTCCCTTCACTTTTATCTCCTGCAGCAAGTTTTGCATCTGCTATTTTTGCAAAATCTGGTGCAAGTCTAAACTTAACTTCAGCAATACCATTAGATACTTTTTCTGCTTTTGTTATTGCTTTATTGTTTTTATTTATTTCATTATGTCCTTTACCTGGAGCATCATCTTCCCATAAAGTAACATGCACAGTACAATTGTCAAGATTTAAGCAATGTACTTTTGCTAATACCGTTTGGCTGTAACCAAAAGGTTTGGTCTGCAAATTTCCTAATGCATCACACAATTCTACTTTTACTATTTTACGTTCAATTGTATCATGAGGTTTAATATCTAGTGTCGCTTTTTCTTCACCTAAACGAGCAACTATACGAATTCCTCTTCTTTTTAAGCTTATCTCGGTAAAAGTGTAGTTGGCTGTAGGCCCTGTTTTGTTATTTTTTTCTTTTAGAATCCACTTTCCAGATTCTAAGATATATATAGACCATTTGACCTCTTCCGTAAAAGGGTTACTTCCAAAAGGATTTGTTTGCCTAGGCAATACACCCACTGGCAAATTTGAAGTACCTATTTTATAAATTACTTCTTTTCCTATCTCTGGATTTGGTGTTCCAATTATTTTAAAATTTGACATATTCTATATATTAATTATCAAATAACATCGTTATCATCCAAACTTGCTTGAAATTGCCCCATATCCACCAAAGGATTTAACTGATTGCTTACTTGAGGTTTGGCATTCTTGGCATTCTGTTTTCCCAGTTCTGCTTTCTGTCCATGTTTATCCACTTCTATACAATCTGGACCTCCAATTGGACAGGTTCCTTTACTATCTTCTACTAAAATCTTCCCTTGATTGCTTAAAGTTACTTTTTCATAAAAGGCGCTCCACTTTGTAATTGTAGCCTGACATGGCAAATAATCACCGCTTCCGTTAGGTTGCATTTTACATTTACCAAAGGTGTTTTTCTCTAAAGTTTGTCCAATTTCTTTGTCGGTAGCAATGAGTTTTTTTTCGGAATCTTTATCATTCGCATAATGTTTCTCCTGCGATTTTACTTTTAATACATCTGTTTTAGGTTCTACACTAAATTTACATTTTAGCGTGGCTCCTTGTACTACTACATGTTTCTCACTCATTGCCTTATCATTTTTGAATACTACAATCTCTTTACTACTCCGTTCTATTCCTTAAAATCTAATTCTCTTCTTTTTCAAAAGATTCAATTTGTATAATCACTTTTATTGCTTCATCATACTCTATATTGCATTCTAAATTCACCTTTTCAATACAATAAGTATGTTCATCTAAAAAATAAGAAGCTTTATAATTTCCTTCCCAAGGATCAAATCCAAAACTGGCTTCAGTTCCATCATCTACAAAATGACCAGTTTGCTCCACCTTTATGAGATTAAATTCATCCAAAAGAGGGCTAATTTTCTGCTCAACTTCAAACTTCGATTCTTCATCTTTTTCTATCGGAAAGAAAACTTCATTTTTGAATGAAAAATTGGCTGTATAACCAACATGAATTCCGTTAAAAAAAGTTCTTAAAAAATAATCCGAAGCCAAAAGCTTAAATAATGAATCTGAACTTTCTAATGCATAATCTGTATGATCAATATAGTTTTCGACAACGTCTCCTTCATAATAATCTAAAATCGCCTTCTTTGTATCTTTCCAACGATCTTCAATTTCATTAAAATTGTAAACAGCAATCCATTTACCTGAGTCGTCAACCACAATTTTTAACGGATAAAGCACTTCCGCAGTTTTTGCTGCCAATTGCTCCATAACCGTATCTGGGGCTTTATTGTTTACAAAAAGAGATTTTCTATTTATCTCAAATAGATGAAAACTGTTTTTATCCGTTGCAAGCCATTTTACACCTATTTCCATTTCCAGTGTATCAACTTCATCTCCAACAACAGTTGTATACTGAACTTTATAATCTTTATTAATTCTGTCTGCAACAAAAGGAAGTATCGAATTACTCGCTAAACTTACATTTTGACCTTTTTTCTCTTCCTTTTCTTTTCTTTCTTCAATATATTTTTCTGGTGCCAGAATCAAAAACTTAGAATAGCTTTTGAAATCTGCTTCTATTAAATCAGGAATCTCACAATACATATTATGATACCATCTAAGCTCATCAGCCTCAACACCAAGATCTAGAGCTACACTCGCAAGCGTGTCTCCTTTCTGGATTTTATAAGTACGGAACTTATTGTATGGCGATTCTTCAGGTTTGTCTTCGTAATACATATTCTCTCAGCAACATTAAACTTCAACCTCTTTTTCTTTCTTCTCAACCTTAGGTTCAAACATAAAATCTGGATCTTTTCCTTCTTTTTTTGTTTGAGCAATTTCTTTTACATTTTGTCTTTTACAAATAATTACTGAATTTTCAGTGATGCCATTCATTCCTAAAGTATATTTTGCATCTACATATTTTGCAGGCTGATACCATTTAGGCTGTAAAAAGAATACCCAATTACAGTTCTCACCATTATGTTTTAAGTCTATTTTACTGTCAACATTATGTTCATTATATCCTTTAACGGTATGATAAAAAAGAGCTCCAAAATCAATTCTAACTGGACCTTTTGATCTTATAGAAGTATATTTTGTATCGCTTTCTTTTTTCTGAATTAATAATGTTATCAGCAATAAATCCTTCATTTGAACGTTTTCTATCTCAGGAAAAGGATTTTTTCTGTCTGGTATTTTCCATGTAACATACTCTTTAGGAGGTATCTGCATCATATAATTAAATACAGCATAAACTCCCGCCGGTACAATAAATACCAAGAAATGAGAACACATCAAAAAGGTCAATGCAATTCCGTTTAATGCTGTGTAGATAATTACAAAGAGCACGCTTGAATAAAGTGTTATCAGTAAAGAAAACAACAATTCTATGCCAACAGATCCTTTTTTATTAAACTCATTGAAGTACCATCTGTAGAGGTAAACATTAAGAATTCCGAATAAAAGCGATGCTATTTGATAGAATCGAAATTCGTCTGATAACTCTGTAAATAATTTGTTATACCCTAAAAAACCAACAAGGGCATATATCAATACAAATGAGAAAACATAGATGTAAAATTTTCTTTTATACTGTACTGCAAATTCTTTTATTTTATCGCTGAATACCATCGTAAGTATAAAACTTACCGCAATAATCACTACTAAAAATACAATAAGCCTAATATCAATAAGGGCTAATAAATGCTTTTTTACCATTACTAAATTCGTGTTGTGTACCCTAACACAGGTTCTTTACTAAAATTAAACTCTTCCGTTTCTTCTTTAATCAATAAAACTGTTTTTACTTCTACTTCCATCGGAAAGAAATGTTCGCAAAAACAATCTATGAATATTTTTATATCGCCGTTTTTTAGATAATGGTGATAGGGGTTATTAACTATTGGCCCTATTTTTATGGTCAAATTCATAGAATAATCCATGTAATTTTTTCCAGTAATAAAATCAACTCCTAATCTGTTTTCACCTAACTTAATCTGTTCTGTCTCTTCACTGTATTCCTTTGAAGTTGTTGTTGTATACGTAACTTTTTCTTCAATAATACTTGACAAACAATGGCAAGCTAAGTCTATATCTCCCACTATTTTATAGGCATAAGGCAAAAGCTGAATAAACTTTGATACTAAAATTTCTGGGTAAATGTGCGACAGTCCCCAAAAATCGTAGAAAAAACTCAACGGTTTAATTCCGTTCAGCTGATACAAAAAATTCCTTTCAACGCTTTCAATCTTAGTTCGATAATGAAAAATCTCATTTTCAAAAGGAGTAAAAAAAACACGAGCTTCCGCTTCTTGCTTTTTCTGTTGTTTATGCTCCCTAATCATCTGCTTTACAGATTTATCAGCATTATTTTCAGTCAAACTATGAACAAAACCCTCAGGAAGCGCATCATACATACTGTCTCGCGACAGTCTTATATTAAGATATTCTTGCTTGTCATAATTATCGTCCTGAATTCCAGCTCCCAGAATATCACTTCTGTACGCTCGTGAAAACTGCCCATGGTTAGAAATTGTGATTTCATCATGGAAAACAGCTTTGTTTTCAAGAAGTTCATTAGCAATAACTTCTGCTCTTATATCATAGGAAATACTTTCTATTTCGTATGCAAGATCCTCAAGACTTTTTTTACTTTTTCTTTCCATCTTCGTTGATTCGTCCTGCGCCTATATATCGTAACTGAAAGTATTCATCATTGAAATTATATACTGCTAAACCTTTATCTGTACAAGCCAGAATTCGGTCGTTATGCAGATACAAGCCAACATCAGATATTGGATGATCTTTATCGTATCTAAAGAAAACCAGATCTCCTTCTGCAAGAAAACTTCTTCCTGTAAAAATCTGAATCGATTTAGATTTCCACATTCCAGCGGGGTCTTTAGGGAGAGTAACTTTGTAAACATCACTGTATAGAGACTGCAGTAAATAAGAGCAATCAATTCCTTTTTTGGAGAAACTTTTCTCTTTATAAGGCGTGTTAAGCCATGGATCTATGTATGAATATAATTTGTAGTTGGTTATTTTGTTTGGCATTACAGCCAAAATAATAGAATATTTTTCTTTGAGAGCAAGAACTTCGTCGCTCAAATTCTCTGAATTGTCATTAACAACAGTTTTATTTTTCAAACCTGTATCTTTCATTTGAGACTGCTTTTTTAACAGCTCCAAAGAATAATCATATTTGAAGGGAATCTGAGAAATATATTTTTGAGCATGGCATTCTGTAAATAAATGCATCATAAGAATCATTATAACAATCTGCCTCATAAAAAATAATAATTAGTACTCTTTTTAAATAATAAAAAAATTAATTTTTTCCCAAAATGGGTCTTTTTTTTAAATTTTAACAACATCAAAAACAAACTTTCTGCTCATTTTTCTTTTTTTAAGCTTGAGAAAATTCTCGTTTTTAAACGTAACTCCTTTATTATGAATTTATTTACATTTCAAAACGAGGTGGTTACAAACCTAACAAAATATTTTGTAAGAATACAAATCTTTTTTGTAAAATTTATAGTATAAAATATAAGTTTTTTAAAATAATTAAAACTACATTTGCTTCCGTTTTTTGTTAAAATTATCTTACATAGTAAAATATTCAAATTTTAAAAATGAATCAAAAAAATTTCGATATCAGAATTGTGTTCTTTTTCGCGATTCTGCTATTAGCTGGAATCATTGCTTTTATAGTTCAATTTTTTAATCATGTTGATTGTGAAGACGCAAAATTTTATATCTTTTCAGACTATTCGCAATCCGAGGAATCTATTGAGTTTTATGATAAAACTCCTAATGCTAAATCGTGGATTTGGGACTTTGGAGACGGGTCAGAAAAAGATGTCAGAAAGCACACTTTCCACATCTATAAAAAGCCAGGCAAATACTATGTTACCTTGACAATAAACGGTGGTTGCACGCATACAAAAGAGATCATCATAAAAGATAAATATGCTGCTGATAAAAGAGGCACTCCAAAAATTATTGTGCCTAAAACTATAACTGTTGGACAGCCTGCTTATTTCAAATCAATCTCACAAGATGCCAAAACTTGGGAATGGGCATTTGGTGAAAATAAGGGGATTGATGAAACTTCTTCAAACCCTGTTTACAATTTTATCACTCCAGGAGAAAAGACAATTACGCTAGTTATAAACGGCGATTTCAGCCGTGTAGCAAAAAAGACTATTTATGTACATCCAAGAGTTATAAAAAAAACCAATCCGTTGGATGTCAGCTCTTATGAATTTGAAAAGAAGGCCGAAGCTTTTGCTCTTCCTCGAGGTTCTGTGAAAAAAGATCCTTTAGAAGAAATGTTGCAATATGTACCCGTTGCCCCTAGAGCAAAAACAACAAAAGACAGTACAGCTGTAATCAAAAAAGCACCTAAAATGTCTGAAGATCAGTTTGAAATTTTATTTAAAAAAGTTGCAGAAGGAAGCAAAGTAAAAGATGATTTTGCCGAATTTATGTGTGATGATCTTGATATTCCAGTCGTAAAAAACGATGAAGATTTAGTGACTTTTTCTCAATTATGTGCCTCTGTAAAAGGAAAGAAAATTAAAATTGAATCAATACGCTTAAACAAAGACAAACAAACTAACTGCATTAAAGGATTAAATATCAGCTACAAAGTAAAAAAGTATCTGATATGGTCTAAAGATTAAATTGGGTATGGAAGAAGAAAAAAATGTTTTCAGTATAGAGCTGTTAAGCGCATTAGAAATTGCTAAGAAAATTGCTAAAACCAATTCACACAAATTTTATTCGGCGCCTCATTTGCTAAAAGCTATTTTAAACAGGGATTTATCTCTTTTGAAACGACTTGAAGCCATGGGGAAAGATGTTTATTATCTGGATGAATGGGCTGAAGTACGAATTGAAGAAGAACCAAAAACCACCAATGTCCTTGACGCTGAACCAAGCGATCTGATTGATGAAATTATAAAAGAGGCCGAATCTGTACGAATAGCATTAAACGAGGATGAAATTAGCCTTTATGCTGTTATAATTGCCATAAGTTCGCCAGGTGTAGGTTTCAATTTTGATCAAATGAAATCTTATCCTATTTCCAGAAATGAATTGCTGGAAGATCAGATTGGTATACCTCAAAATGATGGCGGAGTTAAACAAGAAGTAAAAAAAGGTTTTTTAGGCAAATACTGCATTCATAAAAATCTTGAAAAGAATAAAAAAAGAATTCCTGCAATTGGTCGTGAAGCTGAATTGAACACCATCAAGGAAATTCTATGCCGTTTTTCTAAACCAAATGTATTGCTAATTGGTGATCGAGGTATTGGAAAAACTATTTTAATTGATGCTCTGGTTGAAAATGTCATAAGTAATAAAATTCCAGATGTATTAAACAAAGTCCAGTTATTTGAGCTAGATTTATCTTCTTTAATTGCTGGTGCATCTTATAAAGGAGAAATTGAAGACCGCTTAAAAAACTGCATTCAAGAATTAAAACAGTACCCAAAAGCTATTTTGATTATCGAAGAAATTCATACGCTTTTAGATAAAAATGGTGGTGATTCTGGAGTTTCGAATGTCTTAAAAGGTGAGTTAGCAAAAGGTTTAAACATTATTGCCACCTCGACAATTGATGAATATTCAAAAAGGATTGAAAAAGAGCAAGGACTTTCTGGAATGTTTGAAATTGTAAAACTGGAAGAATCAGATGATGAAACGTTGTTTCGAATGATCCGTGAATCAATAAAAACATATCAGGAACATCATAAAATACAAATTGATGATGAAACAATTTCTGAATCTATCCGATTATCTAAAAGATATCTAAAAGAAAAAAGTCTGCCAGAATCAGCTATAAATCTGATAGATCATACAATGTCTGTTCTAAAGACTTCTGGTGAAACTTTTTTAAAAGAAAAACCTGCGCTTATTAATAAACTTGAAGTATTAAAGCAAAATGAAGCAGGTTTATCAGAAGAACAATTAATTAAAGAAAGCAATTGGTTTTTAACTGATTTGGCAAATAAAACTACTTTTTTAATGATTGCTGATGAAGATAATAATCAAAAAACATTTGAATCCTCTGACTCCATCATTAGTCATATTGAAAATCTTTTAGAAATAATTGAAAAGAGATCTTTAGACAAACGTGTTCACATTGAAGCGTTCGATTTGTCTCTTATAATTGCTCAAAAAACGGGAATTCCTGCGGGCAAGTTAAACGAAGAAGAAAAAAACAAGCTTAATACAATTGAAGATGTTTTAGGCAAAAGAGTTATTGGACAAGATCACTGTATTGCAACGGTTGCAGGTTCTATTTTAGAATCAAGATCAGGTTTAAGCAAAGCAGGTCAGCCAATTGCGTCATTTTTCTTCCTTGGTCCAACTGGAACTGGAAAAACAGAATTAGCAAAAAGTTTGGCCGAATTCCTTTTTCAAGATGAAAATGCAATCATTAGATTTGATATGTCTGAATTTAAAGAGGAGCATTCAGCAGCTTTACTTTATGGTGCGCCTCCAGGATATGTGGGGTACGAAGAAGGAGGTTTGTTAGTAAATAAAATTAGACAAAAGCCCTACTCTATTGTTTTATTTGATGAAATTGAAAAAGCTCACCCATCCGTTTTTGATGTTTTCCTGCAAGTTATGGACGAAGGTAAACTACACGATCGTTTAGGAAAAGAAGGTGATTTTTCGAATGCAATTATTCTTTTTACATCAAATATTGGTGCAGATCATATTGTGGAAACTTTTAACAGCGGTCAAATACCGAGTTCGACTTCTTTAATGGAAATTATGGCAAACTATTTCAGACCTGAGTTTTTAGGAAGGTTAACCGAAATAGTGCCTTTTGCTCCACTTAATATCGAAAATGCCCTTAAAATATTCGAAATTCATCTTAAAAAAGAATTTACAGACTTATTGAAAAACATCAATATAGAAGTAGAAATTCCGATTGAAACTAAAACTTATCTTGCCGAAAATGGATTTAATGCTAAATATGGTGCAAGACCTATTAAAAGTATTATTAGAAGCCATTTGAGAAGACCTTTGGCAAAGAAATTAATTTCTGGAGAAGTTAAAGATGGCGATATTGTTACGGTAATTATTGAGAATAACGAAGTCAAATGGATTAAAGAAGAAGTTGTTTCAGTTGGAAATTAATTGAAACATCAACCAAAAAAAACGCTAAGAAATTAATCTTAGCGTTTTTATTTTATTCTAAAACCAAGCCTATCTGGCCATCGTCATCTAATTCTGTTTCAACAGGATCATCTTCTGAAATTTCTAGCTTTTCAGGAACTTCTTCAACCGGTTCTTCGTATGGAAGCGGTTCTAATAAATTAACTTGTCTTAATTTATCTGTTGTTAATTGATTTCCTAAAGCTTTAAAACCTTTTACGGCTATAAAGTCCTCAACATCTATATGAAGATCGTCTTTTTGAACTCCTTTTACTTTTGCAAAAATCAATTGTGCCACCGGACGATAATCGGTAGAGACGATTTCTAACTGCGAATTTGGGTGATCTGTAATGAAGCTTTCTTCTTTGCCTTCGTTTTCAACAAGAAAACGTTTCAAGAAATATCGCTCTTTTTCTCCATCATAATAAATCGCAGAAATAGGTTTTTTCGGTTTCCATTTCTCTAAAATAATCATATCTTCCTCAAAGTGAGTTGATAACTCTGGGATAATTACCTTTAATTTACCTGACTGACTTATTACTAAGATTTTATCTGTTGGCTTAAATTCTCCTAGAAGTTCGCCTCTTCCATCAACATTTAAACGTTTTACAGTATCATCAAACCAAACTTTTCTTGGAAGTAAAGTCGAGATCCCTTTTTCTTTCAATTCGATTTTCTTGATAGGATATTTTGTCACCAAATTTCCTTTAGAACCACGACCTTTAATTGCTAAATTAGCAAAATCAATATCGAATTTCAGTTTTTTAATCGTTCCTATTTGACGTAACAAAATTGTAACAACTTCAGCTTCACCATTCGGATTATGCGAAAAATAAACTACTTGCGAGCCGTTAGTTCCATTGGTCAAATCATATGCTTTATCACGCGTAACTCCTGAAACATTGAAACGTTTGATGTAAGATGGTCCCGATTTTCCATCGCGATACATCATGTTGTAAATCGTACGTTTATCACTCTTATCAAAAATAGCAACGTGAATAATATCTTTCCCGATGAAAGTTTTGGCATCGACTTTTGTTATCATTAATGTTCCGTCTCGTAAAAACACAATAACATCGTCAATGTCAGAACAATCGCCTACATATTCGTCTTTCTTCAAGCTAGTTCCAACGAAACCTTCTTCGCGGTTTACATATAGCTTTGTATTTCTTAAAACTACTTTTGTCGCCTCAACGTTATCAAAAACACGAAGTTCTGTCTGACGCTGACGGCCTTTCCCATATTTCTCTTTTAATTTGGTAAAATAGGCAATCGCAAAATCCGTAAGATGTTCTAAATTGTATTCTACCTCTTTCATTTCTTCCTCCAATCTCGAGATCAATTCGTCGGCTTTATCAGAGTCAAAACGAGTGATACGAATCATCGGAATCTGAGTCAATCTTTGCAAATCTTCATCTGTAATTTCTCTTACGAATGATTTTTTGAAAGGCTCAAATCTATCATACAAGTATTTGTATAATGATTCTCTGTCTCCGTATAATTTGAAGTCAATGTACATTTCTTCACGAATGAAGATTTTCTCCAAAGTAGAAAAATGCCATTTATTTTTTAATTCTTCTAATTGAATTTCTAATTCCTGACGAAGCAAATCAACTGTTCTTTCTGTTGAAATTTTCAACATCTGAGAAACACCAATAAACAGAGGCTTATTATCTTCAATAACACAACCTAAAGGCGCTACAGATGTTTCACAAGCCGTAAAAGCAAATAACGCATCAATTGTTTTATCTGGTGAAACACCTGGGAAAAGATGAATTAAAATCTCAACATCGGCTGCTGTATTATCTTCAATTTTCTTGATTTTGATTTTACCTTTTTCATTGGCTTTCAAAATACTGTCAATTAAAGTTGTTGTATTTGTCGAAAACGGTATTTGCGTAATTACTAATGTATTTTTATCTAACTGAGCAATTTTAGCACGTACACGTACACGTCCGCCTCTCATTCCGTCATTGTAATTCGAAACATCAGCGATACCTTGTGTCATAAAATCAGGATAAAGCGTAAACGGTTTTCCTTTTAAGATTTTAATCGAAGCATCAATTAATTCGTTGAAGTTGTGCGGTAAAACTTTTGTCGATAAACCAACCGCAATACCTTCAGCTCCTTGCGCCAAAAGCAATGGGAATTTAACTGGAAGATTGTTTGGTTCTGCACGACGACCATCGTACGAAACTCCCCAATCAGTAATTTTTGGAGAATACAAAACCTCCAAAGCAAATTTAGATAAACGTGCCTCGATGTAACGCGAAGCTGCTGCTCCGTCACCCGTCAATATATTTCCCCAGTTTCCTTGGCAGTCAATCAATAAATCTTTCTGACCAATCTGTACCATCGCATCACCAATACTCGCATCTCCGTGTGGATGATACTGCATGGTGTGTCCTACTACATTGGCAACTTTATTATAACGACCATCATCCAACTCTTTCAAAGAGTGCATAATACGACGCTGAACAGGTTTGAATCCGTCTTCGATAGCAGGAACAGCACGCTCCAGAATTACATACGAAGCGTAATCCAAGAACCAGTCTTTGTACATTCCGGTTACTTTCGTAATAACGTCTTCGCCTTCTTCATCCTGATTTTCGTAAAAATGCTGTCCTTCAAATTGTTTAGCATCTACGTCGATAATCTCATCATCATCCCCATTTTGATTGTCTTCAATCTGGTTTTCATCCTGATTATTCTCGTCGTCGTTTGGAATTATGTTATCGTCTTCTTCGTCTTTCATATATTTTGTTCAGTATAAATACTAAAAATTCTTCTTCCTTAATTTTAAGCCTCCTCAAGCTCATCAATCTCTACCTTCAAATTCTTGATAATAAACTCTTGTCTATCAGGAGTATTTTTCCCCATATAGAAAGACAATAATTGCTCAATCGAAGTGTGTTTATCCATCATAACTGGATCTAACCGAATCGTATCTCCAATAAAATTTTTGAACTCGTCTGGCGAAATCTCTCCTAAACCTTTAAATCGTGTGATTTCTGGTTTTGGTTTTAGCTTTTCAATCGCGTCTTTTCTTTCTTCTTCAGAATAACAGTAAATTGTTTCTTTCTTGTTACGAACCCTGAAAAGTGGTGTTTGTAAAATATATAGATGCCCTTCTTTGATTAATTCAGGGAAAAACTGTAAAAAGAACGTAATCAAAAGTAAACGAATGTGCATTCCATCGACATCGGCATCGGTTGCAATTACGATGTTATTGTAACGCAATTTCTCTAATCCATCTTCGATATCAAGAGCTGCTTGAAGTAAGTTGAATTCTTCGTTTTCATACACGATTTTTTTCGACATTCCGTATGAATTCAAAGGCTTACCACGCAAACTGAAAACCGCTTGAGTATTCACATCACGCGATTTTGTAATCGATCCAGAAGCCGAATCTCCCTCGGTAATAAAAAGCGTGCTTTCTAAGTTTCGTGGGTTTTTAGTATCTGGAAGATGCGCACGGCAATCTCTTAATTTTTTATTGTGAAGATTGGCTTTTTTAGCACGATCTGTTGCCAGTTTTCTAATTCCTGACAATTCTTTACGCTCGCGTTCTGCCTGAAGAATTTTACGCAATAAAGCTTCGGCAGTCGTTGGATTTTTATGCAAGTAATTATCCAATTTCGTTTTGATGAAATCGTTAACGAAAGTACGAACAGAAACTGCCGGAGTTCCGTCATCAGAACCCATATCTGTAGAACCTAATTTAGTTTTGGTCTGAGACTCAAAAACAGGTTCCATAACTTTAATACTAATCGCACTTACGATCGATTTACGAACGTCTGATGCTTCGAAATTCTTATTGTAAAATTCACGAATTGTTTTTACAACTGCCTCACGATAAGCGGCTAAGTGCGTTCCTCCCTGCGTTGTATTTTGACCATTTACGAAAGAGTGGTATTCTTCGCTATACTGCGTTTTACTATGCGTTAAAGCTACCTCAATATCATGATCTTTGAGGTGAATAATTGGATATTCTAAATCATCTTCACTGATCGTTTCTTCTAATAAATCACGAAGTCCATTTTCTGAGTAATATTTTTCACCATTAAAAATAATCGTCAAACCATTGTTTAGATAACAATAGTTTTTGACCATTTTGATTACATATTCTAAACGGAATTTATAGTTTTTGAAAATCGATTCGTCTGGCGTAAAAACTACTTTTGTTCCTTTACGTTTTGTGGTATCGATAACGTCTTCTTCAAGCACCAAATTTCCTGCCGAAAACTCCGCTCCTTTTTGTTTATCATCACGAACAGATTCTACTCGAAAATAATTAGATAAAGCATTTACCGCTTTTGTTCCAACACCATTCAAACCAACTGATTTCTGGAATGCTTTAGAATCGTACTTTCCTCCAGTATTCATTTTCGAAACTACATCGACCACTTTTCCTAACGGTATTCCACGACCGTAATCACGAACAGAAACTGTTTTATCTTTAATACTTACCTCAATAGTTTTTCCGGCCCCCATAACGAACTCATCGATACAGTTGTCTAAAACCTCTTTTAAAAGAATATAAATACCATCATCCGGTGATGATCCGTCCCCTAATTTCCCGATGTACATACCAGGACGCATACGAATATGTTCCTTCCAATCGAGTGAACGAATATTATCTTCGTTGTATTGATTTTGCTCTAGCATAAATGAATTTAGGATTTTTGGCTAATGTACCATTTATCGGTAAAAAATAAAAGCGTATTTCTTTTTTGTTATGAATAATAACAGTTTAAAATCTATTAAAATTGATTTTAAAATAAAACGGACATTAAAATTAATAAAAAAACTGCTTTTTCAACAAAAAACATTATTTGATTCCGAGTACTTCTTTTGCCAGCGCAATCATTTCGGGAGTTCCCGTGTTTTTGTTTTTTTCGTCAGACAATTTCACAACTCCCTGCCAATGTGTATTATCAGGTTTTGTATCGGTTAATTTTATAACCATATTCATTGCTGGAAGTCCAACGTCATTTGTAAAATTTGTTCCAATTCCGAATGACATTTTTATTTTATCTTGACAGAAATCAACTATTCTTTTTACCTTTTCAAAATTTAAGGAATCAGAAAAAACAATTGCCTTTGATTTTGGGTCAATTCCCATTTTGGTATAATGTGAAATTACTTTTTGAGCAAATTCTATCGGGTCACCGCTATCATGTCTAACGCCATCAAAAAGTTTCGAATATTTTTTATCAAATTGATTGAAAAATATATCCGTTGTATAGGTGTCTGTTAAAGCAATTCCGAGATCTCCGCTGTAAACCTGCGTCCAATGTTCAAGGCTTATCGAATTCGCCATTTTAAAACCATATTGCGCGGCATGAAACATAAACCATTCGTGCGCATGTGTCCCCAACGGACGTTTATTGTTAACCATTGCAAAATGAACATTACTTGTTCCAATAAAACTTTGTCCGCCATAAGTACTCAAGGTTTTATTTACCAAATCATGAACTTCATAAGAATGGCGGCGTCTAGTACCAAATTCCAAGACCGAAACCCCTAGATTATTGTAATTTTCAATTTTTTCCTGAGTAATCTTTTTTATTGCTTCATCATTTAAACGAATTAAATGGCTCGCTTTATAAAACAGTTCAGAAATCAATGCCATCAGAGGAACTTCCCATAAAATGGTTCGGTACCAAAATCCTTCAACCGTAACTGAAATTTCTGACCCCTCTTGACTAATATGCACTTCAGACGGATCAAAACTATATCCTTGCAGAAAATCTAAATAAGTTGGATCGAGATAAGGGCAATAATGTGCTAGATAATTTTTTTCGTCTTTCGTTAAACGCAAATCCGCCATGGCATCTACAGAATGACGAAGCAAATCTGCAAAACCTGGCGGAAAAATATGTTTTCCACGATTTATAAATCCGTAACGGACTTTTGCCTTTGGAAAAAGCTTTATTACAGCATGCTGCATTGTAAATTTGTAGAAATCATTATCTAAAATTGATTTCAAAAAAGTAGTTTCCATAGCATCAAATTCTTTTCATTTACCGCTAAGATACGGCAATTTCAGAAAACATAAAAGATGAAAGATCTCTTATTTTTTTAGACAACTTTAAAAGAAACAGTACTATCGCCATCAACAAAAATGGTAATATAATTTCCAATATTACTGTCAATAAGAATTTGAAATTCTAATCCTCCACGTTTCTCTTTCGGATTAAGAACTTTAACGGGCTGATTCTTTTTATTTAAATAGAAAACCTGATTGGTTTTAGAAACATTTTTAATTTCTACAGTAATTTTATCTCCGTTTTTCACTTCGATTATTCCTGAACTTGGAGTTTTGATTTTATAATCGTTTTCGATGGTTTTATTGTAGATCAAAGGACCATTTAAGAAATCTTCTTTATTTAATCGATCTCCTAAAAACGATCCAGAATCTGGAAAATGTTTTGCGAAAAAATAGTCAGGATCCGTATCAAAATAAATTGGATTAAAATCATTGACCATTCTTCCTTTGTTGCTGTCATAATAGCCTTGACCCCAAGTTACATCAATCAAACGCCATTTTTTGTTTATCAAAACCATATTCCAAGCATGGTTTGAAGAAGTATTTTTTCTTCCAATATCAGCTGGCCTTGTTTTAGAATCTCCCTTAACTACTTCGCATTTCAAACCAACTTGTTCCGCCAAATTCTGGTACAAAGCGGTAAAACCTTCACAAACCGCTTTTTGAGATTTAAATGCTTTTTGGATAAGATTGTCGTTCAGCTGTTTTATTTTTCGTTGTTTTTCAGCTTCAGAAGAATAGCTGAATCCCTGCACTTTCGGCGGATTCAGAAATGCATTGTAATCGTATTTTATATTGAAAGCAATCCAACTGTAAATTGCTCTCGCTTGCTCCGCATCAGAATCAAAATCTTTTTTAATTCTTTCTGCTAATTGTTCGGTGGTATTAAAGCTTTTCGGGTATTTTGCAACAATTTTATCAACTTCATTTATCTTTTGAGCAAAAGTAAAGTTCATAAAAAAAGTGTTCAAAAAAAGAAATAGAAAAGCAATCTTTTTTATTGGCATGTATTTAAAAACTTAATTTGATAATATCTTTTAATTCTTGATCTAATTCTGGATTTGAAATTTTATTTTCTTGCAAGTCAAAGTTTGAATTGAAAGCAGGAAGTGAAAAAGTTCCTTTAATATCGGCTCCATAACGCGGAAAAAGATTTTGGGCAATTCCTAGAACTGATGCACCTCCTCTTCCTCCTGGTGAAGTTGCCAACAATAACATTGGTTTCTGCTGAAAAACATCTTTCTCAATGCGAGAACTCCAATCGAAAACATTCTTGAAAGCAACAGAATAGTTTCCGTTATTTTCTGCCATTGAAACCACTAAAATATCAGCTTCTTTCAATTTATTTAAGAATGAATGAGCCACTTCGTGCTGACCTATTTCTTTTTCTAAATCTACGCTAAAGACTGGCATTGCAAAATCATTAAGGTCTAAAACCTCAACATCAGCATTTTCGAATAAACTAGCTGCATAAGCCGCTAAATGTTTATTGATTGATTGTGTACTGTTACTTCCTCCAAAGGCTATAATTTTCATGGCTTATCGTTTGTTAAACTATTTTATGTTGATTTTGGTGTTACATCTTCGATCTCATAAACTTCTTTTGCAATCTCTACTGAATATTCATTAGGATAAATTTTTCCTCCATAAGATTTTGCATAGACTTTAGTAAATTCTGCTCCAAAGTAAAGAATAATTGCCGAATAATAAACCCAAACCAGAATAATGATTACAGATCCCGCAGCACCATAAACTGAAGCTACTGTAGAGCTTCCTAAATATAATCCAATGGCAAATTTACCAATCATAAAAAGTACTGCCGTAACGCTGGATCCTATAATAGCATCTTTCCATCTGATTTTTCCATCGGGTAAAGTCCTGAATATTATGGTAAATAAAAGTGTAATACTCGCCAGTACAATCACAACATTTACTACATAAAATAGATAAACGGTACTTTCAGGGAAATATATTTTTAAACGCGCACTAAGCAGGTCTAATATCGTATTGATAAACAAGCTGACAATCATTAAGAAACCAACAGATGCAATCATAGAAAACGACATCAACCTGTTTTGTATAAACTTTCTAACCCCTTTATCAGGTTTGGCGCGAAGTCCCCAAATAAAATTAATTGAACTCTGAATTTCTGCAAAAACTCCCGAGGCACCAATTAAGAGCATGACCACGCCAAATACAGTTGCAAAAACATTATTTCCAGATAATTGCACATTTTTTATCGCTTCCTGAATTTGTGACGCTGCCCCATTACCTACTAACCCATTTATTTGCCCATATAATTGACCCGTTACTGCTTCTTCTCCAAAGAAAAAACCACAAATTGTAATTATAATAATCAATAAAGGAGGCAACGCAAATATGGTGTAATAAGATAAAGCCGCACTAAGTTTGATGGCATTGTCATCATTAAATTCTAAGAAAGTATTCTTTAACAGAAACCATGTTTTTGAAAAAATATTTTTGGCTTTCATTTTGCTGATTTTTTGATATGCTCTCAAATTTAAGCATTAATGAAAATTTTTGACTTCTCCGATTTAAAACGAATTTTACATTTTTTCCATGTTTATTTATAATGACAAAAAATCCCTTTGTCGTAGACTGTCCACAAACTTGCTTTTTGATTTGCTGCTTTTAAAGCATTGTTTGCCCAAGTATTGCAAGTATAAAAAAGACTATAACTTCCTTTTGCTTCATAAAAAGCATCTTTTTTTCCATAACTATGACCTTCAATCCATTGTGGATGAAGAGGATCACTAAAACTCTCAGAAATATAAGTTACTAGCTTTTCATAATTTTCTTTTGAAATCAAAATACGTTTGCAGTCATCGCCTTCTCGCAGTTGTTTGAAAAATGTGGCATGAACAGCGGAAGAACTGATTCCGAAAGCGGCTTTGAAAGCTGTACTTGCTTTTAAATCTGACCATTCAGGAGTGTCTAGATAAAACCCTTTGTCTCCCCAACCGAATCCTATATAATTCATTAAAGAATCTTTTGATTGCGTTTGACTGAATTGAATTTCATTCCTCCAATCTTTAATTTCATTTTTAACAGGAACTACAATATCAGTATGGACTCCGTTTGAAAGAATGTAAATCGGAATAGCATTTTGTTCTTCGACTTGCGCTATATCTGAATTCACTGTGATTTTCGAAATAATTAAAACAGATGAAATGTAAAGGGCGAGGAAAGCAAAAATTCCGAAAAGTGTCCAGCCCAAAAATTTGAAAGATTTTTTTAGCATTTTGATTGATTGATTTTAGATTAGTAATTGGTTATTTTTTCTCTAACCAATTTTTAAGCCAAAATTTTTATTTGCTAAAAATTGAACGCAGATTTTACTGATTCGCTTTCGCGAAAGCGCAAATTTAGATGGCTTTTTATTCCTTTTTTGTTCTCAATTTTTGTCTTCCCGAGCGTCCAGAAGCTTCGGAAGAAGGACGCGCGAAGAACTCCCCAAAGAGAATCGACAATCTTTGCGCGGGCTTCTCCCGTCCCGAAGCTTCGGGATCGGGACGCTCAGCCTGACAAACGTTATAACCAAACTTCAAAGCATAAAAAAACTGCTGAATCTCTCCAGCAGTTTTATCTATTTTCTTTCTTCTTTCTTCTATTTTCTCAAAAAAAAAATTAAACGTTAAAACGGAAGTGCATTACATCACCATCTTTTACTACGTATTCTTTTCCTTCAACTTTAAATTTCCCAGCTTCTTTTGCTTTTGCTTCAGAACCGTATTGAACATAATCTTCGTATGAAATTACTTCTGCACGAATAAATCCTTTTTCGAAATCGGTATGGATAACTCCAGCCGCTTGCGGTGCAGTTGCTCCAATATTTATTGTCCAAGCGCGAACTTCTTTTACACCAGCTGTAAAGTAAGTCTGTTGTTTTAATAATTTGTAAGCCGCACGAATTAAAACAGAAGCTCCTGGCTCAGTTAATCCCATATCTTCTAAGAAAACCTGACGCTCTTCGTAGCTTTCTAATTCTGTAATATCTGCTTCTGCCCCTACAGAAAGAATGATAACTTCAGCTTCTTCGTCTTTTACTAATTCACGAACTTGATCTACATATTTGTTTCCGTTTACAGCAGAACTTTCGTCAACGTTACAAACATATAAAACTGGTTTTGCAGTAATTAATTGGAAACCTTCCATAAGAACTTCTTCATCATTGCTTTGAGGAACAATTGTTCTTGCAGATTTTGCTTGCAATAAAGCTTCTCTAATTCTATTTAATAAAGCTTCTTCTGTCTGAGCTTCTTTATTTCCTGTTTTTGCAGCACGTTTTACTTTTTCCAAACGTTTTTCAACAGTTTCTAAATCTTTTAACTGCAATTCGATATCGATAGTTTCTTTATCACGAATTGGGTTTACGTTTCCGTCAACGTGTACAATATTATCATTGTCAAAAC
This sequence comes from Flavobacterium sp. B167r, assembly GCF_056824315.1. Lineage (NCBI taxonomy): Bacteria > Pseudomonadati > Bacteroidota > Flavobacteriia > Flavobacteriales > Flavobacteriaceae > Flavobacterium > Flavobacterium sp. B167r. The sequence goes on along the minus strand of NZ_CP124859.1, from coordinate 2,788,602 downwards.
AACGTAAAACGTGAATGATAGCATTACACTCTCTAATGTTTCCTAAAAACTGGTTTCCAAGACCTTCACCTTTACTTGCTCCTTTTACCAAACCTGCAATATCTACAATATCTACAGTTGCCATCTGAACGCGTTCTGGTTTTACCAATTCTTCTAATTTATTGATTCTTGGATCTGGAACGTTTACAACACCAATATTAGGTTCGATTGTACAAAACGGAAAGTTAGCACTTTGCGCTTTTGCATTCGATAAACAATTAAATAACGTCGATTTTCCAACATTTGGCAATCCTACAATTCCTGCTTTCATCTGTAGATAATATTTGTTTTTTTATTTAATTAACCTCCTCAGCCCCCATAAATAGTAGACTATACATCAATTACTTAGCTTCTGATAAGTCGTCTTTTTATTACTTTTCCAATTTTCTTTTTTTTTGACAAAATGATAGTTTTTGGCATTAAAATTTTGCAAATATAAGATTTAATACCTCGTAATAGAACAAAAAATGACGATATATATTTTTTTACAACTTTTCTTAAAAAAAAACAAACTTTTTAATAATATTTTGTTAAAAAAACATATTTTTATCTCAAGATTTAACAAACCAATAATCATTTTTTTAACCAAAAAAGCTTACCATGAAAAAAATTGCAGTACTATTATTTTTATTTAACACCTTAATTATTTTTGCGCAACGGCAAGTTACAGGTGTCGTCAAGGACAATACTGGAACTCCGCTTCCAGGTGTTAACATTATAGAAAAAGGAACAAATAACGGTGTTTCAACCGATGTGGATGGATCTTATAAGATAACAGTAAAAGAAGGTGCTTCATTAATCTTTACGTATGTCGGATATATAAGTACAACTAAATTAGCAAATGCATCTCAAATTGATGTTTCTTTATCTGAAGAAGGCGGTCAAAACCTTGATGAAGTAGTAGTTACAGGTTCAAGAGCAGCAGCTCGAAGCAATACAACCAGTGCTTTACCTATTGATGTTCTCTCCTCGAAAGATTTAACTTCCACGGGACAAGCTACATTTGATAAAGCTTTGCAGTACAAAATTCCATCTTTTAATACAGTGCAAACTCCTGTAAATGATGCAACTTCATTGCTGGATCCATACGAGATTAGAAATATGGGACCAAGCAGAACTTTAATCCTTATTAATGGTAAACGTAAAAACTTAAGTTCTTTACTTTATGTACAAACCTCTCCAGGACGTGGGGAAACGGGAGCAGATATTTCTGCCATTCCAACAGATGCGATCGAAAGAGTTGAAATTCTTCGTGACGGTGCTTCTGCCCAATACGGTTCTGATGCTATTGCTGGGGTTATGAATATTATTTTAAAGAAAAACAGCAACGCTGGGTCTATAACTTTAAGAAGTGGCGTTACTTCTGAAGGTGATGGAGAAATGTTTGGCATTAGTTTAAATGATGGAACAACAGTTGGCGAAAAAGGTTTCTTAAACTATACTATTGATTTTTCTAAAGTAAATTTAGCAAACAGACCTGGAACTGTTGATGCTCAAGGTGAAGCCAATGACTTCCTAGGCGGTACAGCTGCGGATGTTGCAACAGTAAATGAATTCCTTAGCAAATATCCTGATGCGCGAAATGTGAATGGATCACCAGAAACTGCAGCTGCCAAATTCTTAATTAATGGAGGTAATTCTATAAGCGAAACTACCAATCTATATTATAATGCTGCTTATGTTTATAAGAAAGTAAATTCGTTTGCTAACTTCAGAACACCATATTGGAGACCATTGGCTGACGACCCATACCTTAATAACTTCTTTGGCAATGGTGATCCTGCTAATCCTTCTTATGCAGGGTATGGTCCTACTTTTGAAGGAGATTTAAATGACTATAATGCTACTCTTGGTTTTAAAACCATTAAAAATGGATGGAATACTGACGCAAGTATTACAGTTGGCGGAAATAAGCAAATTTACACTGTAAACAATTCTGTAAACAGATCGGATATTTTGGATGAAAACGGAAATAATGTTTACAGAGAAAATAGCCCTATTTCATTTAAACCAGGCGGAACTTCTTTCAATCATGTTGTTGGAAATATAGATGTTTCAAAAATTGTTTCAGATCAAATAAGCATTGGTTTTGGAACAGAATTTAGATCTGAGAATTTTTCTGTAATTGAAGGCGACAAAGCTTCTTGGGAAGGTACTGGTGCTGACTCTTTTGCTGGAAACAGACCTGAAAATTCTGGAAAATGGAACAGATATAATGTCGGAGTTTATCTTGATGTTGCTTTTGATATCACGAAAGACTTTTTAATAAACGGAACAGTTCGTCATGAAGAATATAGCGATTTTGGAGGAGCAACTGTATGGAAAGCAAGTACAAGATATAAATTTCTTGAAGATAAAATTACTTTAAGAGGATCTGTTTCAACTGGTTTCAGAGCTCCAACTCTACACCAAATTTATACTCAAAAATCACAATATTCATTTGTAGCCGGTCAAGGAATTCAAATTAGTGGAATTATCAATAACGTTTCTCCTCAGGCGCGTCAATTAGGAATTCCTTCTTTATCTCCTGAAAAATCAACTAACGTAACTGTTGGTGTTGGAGCTAAACCTTTTGCAAACTTCAACTTTACAGTCGATTATTACAATATTAAAGTAGAAGACAGAATCGTTTTAGGAGACAGACAAGATACTCAATTTGGGAATGTAGCTTGGTTTTCTAATTCATTTGATTCAAGAACATCAGGTTTAGATGTTGTAGCAAACTATAGTAATATCGGAATTGGGGAAGGTAAATTAGGGTTTAATGTTTCTGGAAATATTACTTTAGAAAATGAAAGAATTTCTGATGTAAGAAACAATTCATTTGGTGATATTTTAAACTCTTTAACGTTTACTTCAAGACCAGACACAAAATGGATTTTAGGAATTAATTACGATATTGGTAAATTTGGTTTCTCTCTAAACAATACTTATTTTGGTAAAACAACTTTTAACCAAGATGGATTAGATGAAAATCTTAAAACAGAATTTATACCTAAAATTGTTACTGACTTAGGCATTAATTTTAACGCTACTGAAAAACTTACTTTTTCATTCAATGTAAACAACTTATTCAATGTGTTGCCAGAATGGAAATTTGTAGCTGAAAATGCTGCTGGTGCCGCAATATTAGCAGATCCAACAGAGACTAAAACACAATCAAACTTGATTACTTTTAACCAACGTTATTCTAGAATGACTTACGATGGTTTCCATTTTAGTCAATTAGGAACTATGTTTAATTTATCTTTAAATTATAAATTCTAAAGCATAACATTTTATTTAAACAAAACGAAATGGGTTGTCTACGGATAACCCATTTTTTTATACTTTTATATTTAAATCCAATAGATTATGGCAAATTTATACGATGGTAAAATGGCCGCTATTTATGATGCGATGTATCAGACTTTTGTCAATTATGACGAAGAATACGCTTTTTACAGCAATTTGATCCAAGAAAATAACGGTTCGGATATTCTAGAAATTGGAAGCGGAACAGGAAACCTTGCAAAACGATTTGCAGCACACAATCAAAAATATCAAGGACTTGACTACAGTGACGACATGATCGCAATCGCCAAAGAACGAAATAAAAACAGCTCTTTTACACAAGGCGATATGCGTGATTTTAAACTAGAAAAACCTGTAGATTCTATTTTAATTACCGGAAGATCTACAAGTTATCTTATTACAAACGATGATATAAACAGTACTTTTGATTCTATTTATAAAAACCTAAAAAAGGACGGAGTTCTAATTTTTGATTTTATTGATGCTAATAGATTTATTCCGTTTACAAAAGAAAACCCTGTAATTATTCATCAAGCGGAACATGAGAACAATAATTACATCAGAGAAAGTCATTGGGATACTAATACTTCTTTGGAGAATATTATGCTGGAATGGACTGCGCAATATTACACTCTTATAAATGGAAAAAAAGAAGTTATTGAAAATGATTTTTCAACAGTTCGTGTTTTTACACTCAATGAAATACAGCTGTTTTTATATCTAAATAATTTTGAAATACTTAAAACTATCGATCGAAAGACTTATGCTTATGACACTTATGTTATAGTAGCAAAAAAAATATCCTGAACAATTAAGTTCAGGATATTTCTTTCAATTTATTAATTACAATTTAAACTCTAACGATGCGATGATAGCTTTTTCTTCATCGGTTGCTGTAAATCCTGAAATATCCCAATAATTGGTCAGGATTTTGTTTTTCTTATTAAAAAGTGATTTTTCTTTAAATACATCACTTTCACTATAAGTGAAATTTTGTTTGTTGAAACCTGTCGTAACAAAACTATTTCTTATTTGAACATTTTTAGTTTTATCTTTTAAAACAACATCATAAGCAATTTCTTCATTCGAACTCAACAAATAATAATCATCTCCATCGAATCTATAATTTACTTTGACAAACGATTTTGTAATATTTTTGTCGCCTTCCTTTGTCTTTTCTACCACTTTGTCAAGAGTCGCAGGCGTAACTGAAATCGTAAATTCTACAATAATTTTTTTCTCAGGATCGTAAATGATTTCGAAATTATCTATTGCCTCTTTTGCTTTATCTAAAGGAACAACCGACATTATATAATAAGCTGCATTTTTTGCATGACCTTTTGTTGTAAAATCATATTCCTTTTTCGCATTCGGACCTAATAACGGATCTAAGTATTTAAAATTCGAATAATTTTCCATTATATCATTCAAATTATAGCCTTTCAGATCAGTGCTTACATCTGTTTCTATTAATCCGTACGAGCGATTCTGCTCTACTAATAATGTAGTTGTATTATTTTTATTGAATTGAAAATTAACTAATCCGTCATTATAATAAGAATATTGATTGTCTAACATGAAGAATTCACGAACATATACTTTCAATCTATGCGCAACACCTATCTTATGTTTAGAATTTGCAACTACTTTTTGAAGTATCTTTTGAGGATTTTCGTTTGAGACCACAACTTCATCTAAGTTTTCCTTTTTATTTTTAAGGTAAACAACAAATCCGTTTTCTTTTAAAGAAGCCCAACGAAGAGTCAGATTTTCATAATTCATCTCAGAAACCTCTACGTTAGATCCTCCACTCAAAACAAAAGTTACTTTACCGTCTTCATTAGTCATTAAAACTTGTTTAGTTTTTAAGACCTGCACGGTAGCATTTTCGATCGGTTGCAATGTTTCAATGTCTTTTACATAGATAGAATATTCATCACTTTGTGCAGAAACACTCAAATTAAAAAATACGACAAATAAGAGTAGTAATTTCTTCATATTGCATTGTTATTTTTTCAACTAAAGTATTCTTTTTTTAACAATTACGCAACACCAAAAAAAATAAAACATTAACTATCAACAAACTAACTTTTAAAAATACCTGATATCAGGGTAAAAAAAAATCCTGATCAATAAAGCTCAGGATTATATATTTTTTTAATGCTCAGAAATGATTATTCAGCATGTAAAAACGCTTGTCTTTCTAACAAAGTTTCTTCGTCTTCAACATGGTTATCATCTGGCACACAACAGTCAACTGGACAAACGGCAGCACATTGCGGCTCATCGTGAAAACCTTTACATTCTGTACATTTTCCTGGCACTATATAGTAGATTTCGTCAGAAATTGGAGTTTGCGCATCTTCAGCGTCAACTTGAGTTCCGTCAGGTAATACAATTTTTCCAGAAAGACTTGTTCCGTCTTTATATCTCCAATCATCTGCTCCTTCATATATTGCTGTATTTGGGCACTCTGGTTCGCAAGCCCCGCAATTGATGCATTCGTCAGTTATAATTATTGCCATCGTTTATTAGTCTTAAAGTTAAAAATCTTAAAGTTCTAAAGTCAAAATAAAGTCAAGCATCGCTTTTGACTTTATGACTTTTGACTTTCGACTTAATTATGCTTATTTTTGTGCAAAATTACAATCAAAACAATTCATAAGCAAACATTATGACATTAGAAACAAAAAAAAGTGTTTTTGTTGAATTAGGAAAATTTTTAAGTCAGTTTTCTGAAAGCGCTTCTGTGCAAAAATCTGACGTCTTATATAATGATATCTTTTTTGATGATTTCAAAAATCTGATACATTTATCGCAATCTCATAACGGATGGTATACTCCCGAGCAGGTTTATTTCTCCATACAATCATGGGCAGAAGCTTTGACAGTTGAAAACATAGACAAATGGCTTTCAGCTTACTCCTTAGACTCCGCTCAGGATGGCAATAATTCGAAAAGCGTTGCTTTGATTTTAGCTGGAAATATTCCGTTAGTAGGCTTTCATGATTTTTTATCTGTTCTAATTACAGGCAACAAAGCTTTAATTAAAACTTCATCAAACGATCAGCATTTATTGCCATTTTTAGCTAAATATTTAATTGCTGTTGATGAAAACTTGAAAGACAGCATCACTTTCGTGGAAGGAAAACTAGAAAACTTCGATGCCGTAATCGCCACTGGAAGCAATAATACTTCCCGTTATTTTGAATATTATTTTAAAGACAAACCATCGATTATTCGTAAAAACAGAAATTCGGCAGCCGTTTTAACTGGAAAAGAAACCAACGAAGAACTGGAAGGACTTGGAGAAGATATTTTTAGATATTTTGGCTTAGGATGCCGAAATGTTTCGAAAATTTTTGTTCCTAAAGGCTATTCTTTTGAAACATTTTTCCAAGCCATATTTAAATACCAAGACGTTATTCATTATGAAAAATACGCTAATAATTATGATTACAATAAGGCTGTATTTTTAATGAGTAATTTCAAATTATTAGATAACGGATTTTTGACTTTAAAAGAAGATTCAAGCTACGCCTCTCCAATTTCGAGTGTTTTTTACGAATACTACGAAAACCTTGAAGAACTTAAAAAACGCCTTCAGGAGGACGCAGATCAAATTCAATGTATTGTTAGCGATAATTTAACCACAAATAGTATAGCATTTGGCGAAACCCAAAAACCTCAATTGTGGGATTACGCAGATAATGTTGATACTATAACGTTTTTGTTAACAACAAAGTAATAATTTGTTTAATTATTTCGAATATTTTAACTCTTTTTCGCCTCTTATTGCCGAAATTTGCGTTTTTAAAATTTTCGACTATTAACAGCAACCATGAAAAAACACAACTACAGCGCAGGACCAAGTATTTTACCTCAGGAAGTTTTTGAGAAGGCATCAAAAGCAATTTTAAATTTTAATGATTCAGGATTGTCTATCCTTGAAATCTCGCACCGAAGTAAAGATTTCGTTGCAGTTATGGAGGAAGCTCGTTCCCTTGCTTTAGAATTATTAGGACTTCAAGGAAAAGGTTATCAGGCTTTATTTTTACAAGGTGGTGCCAGCACAGCATTCTTAATGGCTCCATACAACTTAATGAAAGAAAACGGAAAAGCAGCTTATTTAGATTCAGGAACGTGGGCAACTGCAGCTATCAAAGAAGCAAAACTTTTCGGAGAGACTGTTGTCGTAGCTTCTTCAAAAGAAGACAATTATAATTATGTTCCAAAAGGTTACGAAATTCCAGCTGATGCTGATTATTTCCACTGCACAAGCAACAATACTATTTTTGGAACTCAAATGAAAGAATTCCCATCAACAAATGTACCTGTTGTATGCGATATGAGTTCTGATATTTTTTCTCGTCAATTAGATTTTTCTAAATTTGACTTAATCTATGCTGGAGCTCAAAAAAATATGGGACCTGCAGGAACTACTTTGGTAGTGGTAAAAGAAGAAATCTTAGGCAAAAATGGAAAAACAATTCCTAGTATGCTAGATTACGCTAAACACATTAAAGGAGAAAGCATGTACAATACTCCACCTGTATTTGCTGTTTACGTTTCTCTTTTAACTTTACAATGGATTAAAGAAAAAGGCGGAATCGCTGCTGTTGAAAAATTAAACAACGCTAAAGCGGAATTACTTTACACTGAAATCGACAGAAACCCATTATTTAAAGGTGCAGCGAAACTAGAAGATCGTTCTAACATGAATGTAACTTTCTTATTGAACAATCCTGAACACACTGAAACTTTTGACGCTTTATGGAAAGCTGCAAACATTTCTGGATTACCAGGACACCGTTCAGTTGGTGGCTACAGAGCTTCTATCTACAACGCTATGCCAATTGAAAGCGTTCAGGTTTTGGTTGATGTAATGAAAGCTTTAGAAAGTAAAGTTTAGTTTTCAGTCGCAGTCACAGTTTACAAAAAAGAAAAATCAAATAGTTGGTTTATCGATTAAACAAATAAACGATTAACCAAATAAACAACATACACAATGAAAGTATTAGCAAATGACGGAATTTCTAAAAGCGGAATTCTAGCCTTAGAAAAAGGTGGATTTGAAGTTATCACTACAAAAGTTGCTCAAGAACAAGTAGCTAATTTTATAAATGAAAATAATGTTGACGTAATTTTAGTTCGTAGTGCAACTAAAGTTCGTAAAGATATTATCGATGCTTGCCCTGGTATCAAAATCATCGGTCGTGGTGGTGTTGGTATGGACAATATCGATGTGGATTATGCTAAAAGCAAAGGAATCCATGTAATTAACACTCCTGCTTCATCTTCAGAATCTGTTGCTGAATTGGTTTTCGGACACTTATTTTCTGGTGTGCGTTTTTTACATGATTCTAACAGAAATATGCCTCTTGAAGGAGATTCAAACTTTGACGGTTTGAAAAAAGCTTACGCAAACGGAACTGAATTAAGAGGTAAAACTTTAGGTATTGTTGGTATTGGTCGTATCGGACAAGCTACAGCAAAAATGGCTCTTGGTTTAGGAATGAAAGTTATCGCTGCAGATAGTTTCATCCCACAAGTTGATGTAAAAGTTGAATTTTTCGACGGACAATCAATCACAACTACAATTGTTTCTCAATCTTTAGAATCTTTATTTAAAGAAGCTGATTTCATCACATTACACGTTCCTGCTCAAGATGGTTACATCATCGGAGAAAAAGAACTTGCAATCATGAAAGACGGTGTTGGAATCGTAAACTGTGCTCGTGGAGGAGTTATTGATGAAGTAGCTTTAGTTAAAGCTTTAGATTCAGGAAAAGTTGCTTTTGCAGGTTTAGATGTTTTCGAAAGCGAACCAAAACCAGAAATGGCAATCTTAATGCACTCTAAAATCTCTTTGACTCCTCACATCGGAGCTGCAACTGGAGAAGCACAAGACAGAATTGGTACTGAATTAGCATCACAAATCATTACTTTGTTAAGCTAATTAACTATAATTAAATCACTTAGAAGGGATTTATTAACACAGTTTAATAAATCCCTTTCTTTTTTTGTTTAAATTTGATTGAATTATCTAAACCCTAAAGATCATGTTTGAACAATTAACCCAACTAGTACAGCAATACGGAGGCGATGCTGTGGTAAACAATAACGCTGTTCCAAACGAACATAATGAAGCCGTAATAAGCGAAACAAGCAATTCTATTTTTGAAGGATTAAAGAAGATTGTTTCTGAAGGCGGAACCGATCAAATTGCCGGATTATTTAACGGAAGTACAGCCATTGATAACTCAAATCCTGTTGTCCAGCAAATTCAACAGCAATTAAGCGGCAATCTTGGTGAAAAATTCGGATTAAGCAGTGCTGATTCAAACGGAGTTGCTTCAAATTTGATTCCGCAGATTTTAGGTTCTTTAGTAAATAAAGCAAAAGATCCAAACGATAGCAGTTTTCAAATTTCAGATATCATAAATTCCATTTCTGGAAACAGCGGACAAGCTTCAGGAATAATGGATACCATTTCTAAATACGGAATGCAATTCGGACTTGACCAAAACAACGACGGAAAAGTTGATGTTGCAGATGTTTTAGTAGTTACCAAAAGCAAAGGAGGAATCGCCGGATTTATTGGAAAATTGTTTGGGAGCAAGTAAAGAAGATGCTAAGGTGCTGAGATTCTAAGTTTTTATATAGACATTCTAAAGTGGTTTGCACAGCATACCACTTTTTTTTCGCAAGAAAAACAAAGACTTAGAAACTTAGAATCTCAGCACCTCAGCATCTTAGAACCTTCAAAAGAATGTTAAACTCCATCCTCTTCTCGGCATTTATTCGTAAATTTAATTTATGAAAAAATGCATTTCCATATTAATTGTTTTATTTACGATTATTGCGTGTTCTTCAACCTCTCAGAATATCGCTAGTACTGATACTTCATCAAATAAAAAGATAAACGATACCATTAGAATTGCAAACGATTCATTAGAATATGAAGTCATTATTATCGACAACGGATTCTCAACCTGGCTTGCTTCTCGAGCTTATCCAAGAAACTATTATTCATTGCAATATCTTGAAAACAAAAACTCCCTGTATGTAACAGAATGGAATAGTCGTGTTTTACAACCACAGCGTTATAATCCAAATCTGTACGAAATGTCAATTGACTACCGCCCAGACATTCATTATGGTTACGAAGTAAATTACTTAATTTACAACTACATGATTTATTTTCAAAATACTTACAAACAAAAGCTTTGGGGTTATGTTCCATCAAGATAATATGCTATATTTGTAATCATTACAAATAGCAATGGACAGATTAAAAAAACGCTGGGGAATTACCTCAAATTTACAAGCCGTAATTATATTTATCGTTTTTGCCATCACAGGATCGGCATCTGCGTGGCTGTCTAAACCATTCTGCGTTTGGCTGGGCATTACTAAAGAAGATTTCGGAGGCTGGTTTACACTTATTCGCCTTATTGTTATCTTTCCTATATATCAGGTTTTACTAGTCGCGATCGGAACTATTTTTGGGCAATTTAAATTCTTTTGGAACTTCGAAAAGAAAATGCTTAAAAATATGGGACTTGGTTTTTTATTTAAAGACTAAATTTCTCTATTTCTCTTAAAGAAATAAGTATAAATCCAAGTCAAGGTAAAAGACGGAATCACATCTGTAAAAGGCAATATCTCTTCCAGAAAAGTCAATACTCCTGCGACCTTCCCTACTCTTCCTTTATACATTCTTGCCATAATTATAGCTGCAATAGGCGCCCAGACCACATCTGAAAACTCACCCAAAAAAGGAATCGAAAACGAAATCATACCAATTGCGTCCAAAACTAATCCTATAATTAATTTTGACATTCTGTTATCTTCAGCAATTTCTAAATCTTGCATAACACATTCATTTTTAAGTTAATCGAAATTAAAAATAATTCATGAAACTATATTATTTCTTTTCTAAATTTAATTTCCAATATTCCCATATCAATTTACGTACCGATTTTAGATTTTAGATTTTAGATTTTAGATTTTAGATTTTAGATTTTAGATTTTAGATTTTAGATTTTAGATTTTAGATTTTAGATTTTAGATTTTAGATTTTAGATTTTAGATTTTAGATTTTAAAAATCGCCTCGCTCTTTTTTGGAATTTAGAATTCATAAATTGGTATTTCTAGAATTGACTTTCAACTTTTGACTTTCGACTTTCGACTTTTTGATATTGATTATAATCTTCGTTTCTTTGTAAAAACAGTTTCATTACATGATACACGCAAAAAACATACATAAATTCTACGACAAACTTGAAGTTTTAAAAGGAGTCGATTTACATATTAAAAAAGGTGAAATTGTTTCTATCGTAGGCGCTTCGGGTGCTGGAAAAACAACTTTACTGCAAATTTTAGGAACTTTAGATAAGCCTGATCACAATCCAGATTCATCTCTTACAATTAATGGCAGGAACGTTTTGGAGTTGCAAAACATCAAAAACGACAAATCAAACCAAGAAAAAGCGTTCAAAATCATTACTTGGCTCGGAGCTCTTTATTTTGTTGTACTCGCAGTGTTTGTTTTGCTTTTTAGAAATAAAATAGAAAATGATATTTTTGGATATATCAATTGGGGAATATTAATAATGCCACTTTTTTTAATGCTGATTTATTATAATCGTTATTTCAAAAAGAAAAGCAAACATGATAAAACATTATCCGATTTTAGAAACTTAAATTTGGGATTCATTTTTCAATTTCACCAGCTTTTACCTGAATTTACAGCGCTAGAAAACGTTTGTATTCCAGCACATATTGCAGGCAAAAAAACCGCCGAAACAGAAGAAGAAGCAAAAAAACTTTTAAACTATCTTGGACTTTCGCACAGAATCAATCATAAACCGAGCGAACTTTCAGGCGGTGAACAGCAGCGCGTTGCCGTTGCGAGAGCTTTAATCAATAAACCAGATGTCATTTTTGCCGATGAACCTTCTGGAAACTTAGACACACATTCTGCCGAAAACCTGCATCAACTATTTTTTCAGCTTCGAGATGAGTTTGGACAAACTTTTGTCATTGTAACACACAATGAAGAATTGGCAAATATGGCTGACAGAAAATTAGTGATGGTCGACGGGCAAATCAGCAATTAGGATAATCAGGAGCTATTTCCTGCTGTCCGCTATATCTTTTGCGGCGAACCCCGCCACAAAAGGATGCCGCTCCCATCAGGGCTAGGGCACTCAAATTCATAAGAAGATTTCATTGAAAATGAACCAAAAAGAACTCAAAGAATTTCTAGACGAAAAAGTCATTCAATATAACAATCAGGATTTTATAGAAAGCGACCCTGTACAGATTCCGCATCTTTTTACTCAAAAAGAAGATATCGAAATCGCAGGTTTTTTAAGCGCTTCAATTGCCTGGGGAAACCGTAAAATGATTATCAAGAATTCTCATAAAATGATGGAATTAATGGGCAACACGCCTTACGATTTCGTTATGTCGCATTCTGATGAAGACTTGGCAAAACTAGAAACTTTCGTTCACAGAACTTTCAACGGGCATGATTTTGCAGGCTTCATAAAAGGTTTGCAACATATCTACAAAAACCACAACGGATTAGAATCTGTTTTTGCTAAAAATCAAGAAAAAGACAGTTTGCAGAAAAGCATCAGCGAATTCAAAAAAATATTCTTCGAAACCGATCATTTAGCACGAACTCAAAAACATATTTCAGATCCGTTAAATAATTCTGCTGCAAAAAGAATCAATATGTACCTGCGTTGGATGGTTCGTCAAGATGCAAAAGGAGTCGATTTAGGAATTTGGAAAAGCATCTCTCCTGCAGTTTTATCTTGTCCGCTAGACGTTCATTCTGGAAATGTAGCCCGCAAACTTGGAATCCTTTCGCGAAAGCAAAACGATGCCAAAGCTTTACTAGAATTAGATACCAAATTAAGAAAAATGGACGCTTTAGATCCTGTAAAATATGATTTCGCTTTGTTTGGATTAGGGGTTTTTGAAGGGTTTTAGATTTAATTTTAATAATTATTTTAATTGCTCTAAATGCAAATACTTCTCGTCTGAAAAAAAATCTTTCTCCGAATTAACTCCCCCGCCCCAGCCTTCAGAGTATAAAAATTCATATATAAATTCATGGTCAATTAAATACGAATCTTCTCCTAACTTCATTTTCTTTAGTGATTCGATAGTTGAACTTGCAATTCCAAAATTATCCGCTACATAAATTCTATCTATTGGAGGTGAATCATCTCCATGAAATTTATAGTAAAAATATCTTTCATAAAAGGATAAATCTAATTGCCCTTTTTCAAATTTCGCCAACCTTCCTTCTCCAATTGTCGATTGATAATAAACTAATAAAATTAAGGTTTCTAAATCTTTTGAAATACGCCTTAAAATTTCATCATAAAAATACAAATTACCATTAAAATCAAACTCAATCTCAACCCAATTATTACTTTGATTTTGAGACAATATAATAGTTCCATTTCTCTCTTCAGACTGATTTTCATCATGAGGCAAATTATAAAACCATTCCTTTCTGTTATCTAGCCAAATTTCTCTGCCAATGGGCAAATACTTCTTTACTAAATTAATTACAACATCTAAATCTTTACATTTAATATTGGTTTGCGAAAATGTTCCCATCTTATTTACGATCTGTTCTTTACACTTCAAAAATATTCAAAATTTCTAAATAGCTTTTTGTTTGGCAAAACACTTTTAAAAAAATAAATAAGAGGAATCTGAAGCTCTATAAAAACTGAAAATCAATCAATTATATCTCTAAATTATTAGATGATTCGAAAAAATTAGTGCTCTAACCATGAATTTAATGTACATTTGCACAAAATTTAAAGCAAATGAGCACTTTCGAAAAATTTAATCTTCCAAAATCATTACAAAAAGCAGTTGACGAATTAGGATTTGTTACGCCTACTCCTATTCAAGAAAAATCTTTTTCTGTAATCATGTCTGGACGTGATATGATGGGAATTGCACAAACCGGAACTGGTAAAACTTTTGCTTATTTACTGCCTCTTTTAAAGCTTTACAAATTTACTCACACCAATACGCCAAAAATCGTAATCCTAGTTCCAACTCGTGAATTAGTAGTTCAGGTTGTAGAAGAAGTTGAAAAACTGACTACATATATGTCAGTTAAAACTTTGGGTATTTATGGAGGTGTAAACATCAATACACAAAAGAAAGCCGTTTACGAAGGTGTTGACATTTTAGTCGGAACGCCTGGACGTACAATGGATTTAGCGCTTGACGCTGTTGTTCGTTTTGACGAAACACAAAAATTAGTAATCGACGAGTTTGATGAGATGCTGAATCTAGGTTTCAGACCACAGCTGACTGCTCTTTTTGCTATGATGAAAACTAAACGTCAAAATATTCTGTTCTCTGCAACGATGACTGATGAAGTTGATGATTTGTTAAATGATTATTTTGAATTTCCAGAAGAAGTTACTTTGGCTCCATCGGGAACTCCACTAGAAAAAATTACACAGCTTACTTATAACGTTCCGAATTTCAATACTAAAGTAAATCTTTTAAAACATTTACTGGAAAATGACGAAAGCATGAGTCGTATTTTGGTTTTCGTAAATAACAAAAAGATTTCAGATATGCTTTTCAATCGTATTGATGAGCTTTTTGAAGGACAATTTGGTGTTATTCACTCGAACAAATCTCAAAACTACCGTTTGAGCACAATGGCAGAATTCCAAGAAGGAAATCTTCGCGGTTTAATTACAACCGACGTTATGGCGAGAGGTTTGGATATTTCGAATATTACGCACGTAATTAACTTCGAGCTTCCAGAAGAACCAGAATTGTACATGCACAGAATTGGTCGTACAGGTCGTGCAGACGCAACGGGAACAGCAATTAGTTTTGTTACTCCAAGAGAGGAAGAATTCAAAATTGAAACAGAACTTTTAATGGAGACAGAACTTAAAGTTGTTGATTTCCCTGAAGAAGTTGAAATTTCAGTAAAATTAATCGAACCTGAGAAAGACAAATTGCCAAGAAAGTTTTTAATGAAAAAGGTAAAACTAGAAGGTGATGGCGCTTTTCATGAAAAATCTAAAAAGAACAAAAAAGTCAATCTTGGCGGTCCTTCAAAAACCAAAAAGAAAACCCACGGTTCTGTCAACAGAAATATGTTGAAGACAAGAAACGAGAAGAAGAAGAAAAAATAAAAAGTTTTTTTTTAGATTCTAAGACACTAAGTTGCTAAGGTTCTAAGTTTTTTCACATAAAATAAAAAGGGTAAAGATTTAAAAATCTTTACCCTTTTTATTTTCAAGCTTAAAGCTTAGTAGCTTAGAATCTCAGTATCTTAGCAACTTAGAACCTTAGCATCTTTTTTACTAAATTTTCGTAAACAAAAGCCCCACGGGCGAACACATCTGAATTCTTCTTCCAGTATCTGTAAGTTTTCCTGTTGCGATATCTCTTTTAAAAATAACAATATCGTTAGTATATTGATGGCCGACTAAAACGTAATTTCCTGTTGGGTCAATAGCAAAATCTCTTGGCCCTTTTCCTAATGTACTTTGCTGTTCAACTAATTCTAAAGCTCCTGTTTTAAGAATTTTGTAAACTGAAATTGCATTGGCATCTACACGATCTGTAACGTACAAAAAGTTTCCGTCAGGCGAAAGTTTTATTGCTGCTGCTCCTGTGCCTCCTTTGAAATCTTTTGGAAGAATGCTTGTTTCTGCAATTACTTTTAAGCTTCCTGTTTTATCCCAGCTTAAAGTCGTCAAAGTTCCATCCAACTCTTGAACCAAATACACAAATTTCCCGTCTTTACTGAAAGTCAAATGTCTTGGCCCACTTCCTCGTTTTACATCAATACTTCCTTTTAACGTCAAAATATCATTTTTCGCTGCTGGATTGTATTTATAAATAAAAACTTTATCCAAACCTAAATCGTTGGAAAGCACAAACTTTTTATCTGGAGAAAAAACTACCATGTGCACGTGCGCTTTTTCCTGACGCGCTGCATTTGGTCCTTTTCCTTCGTGCTGAATTAACTGCTGTACTTCTGTGATGCTTCCGTCTGTATTTTTCTTAAAAACCGCAATGCTTCCGCCAGAATAATTAGCTGCAATTACATGTTTATCATCATTTATCAAATGACACGGATCTGCTCCTAAAGCATCATTTTTATTTAAAAGATTGATTTTTCCAGTTTGCGAATCATACGAAAAAGAACTCACAGTACTCTGTGTCCCATTTTCGTTTACAGCATAAAGAAATTTATTATCCGCAGAAACAGATAAGTAACTCGGACTTACAACATTTTCAGAAGAACTCTTTAATTTATACTCCCCTGTATTTGTGTCGAATTCATATACATAAATACCATTGCTTTGGCACGTATTAGTATAAGTTCCAACTAATAAATTGAATTTATTTTGAGCTTTAACTGCGGTTATTGATAAAGCAGAAAACAAGACTAGATATATTTTTTTCATAATTTATTTTTTTTTGTATTAGCTAAAATAAGCAATATATCTATTTGAAACAGTTTCTTCGTGACAAGAAATTACAAAAGTTACATTTTTTTTCACCATATAAGTTCATGTAAGTTATATAAGCCATCTCACTTTTTGATTTTCGACTTTTGGCTTTACTTATAATCTCTTAAATGAACTTATATGGTTTAATAAGTTTTTAATTTGTATTTTTGACCAGCATCTTCGCGAAAAACAAAACGTAGTGAAGTAAATCGAAGCCAGAATGCATTTTAAACATCCCGAAATTCTATACTTTCTGTTTTTATTGATCGTTCCAATTTTGGTTCACTTATTTCAATTAAGACGATTTAAAACTTCCTATTTTACCAATGTTCGATTCTTAAAAGAGCTTGCTGTTCAGACTCGTAAGAGTTCCAAAATCAAAAAACGTCTTTTATTAGCGACACGTTTATTATTGCTTAGTTGTGCGATTATCGCGTTTGCGCAGCCTTTTTTTGAAGCTGCTGATAGCAAAAACGCATCAAACGAAATGTATATTGTGTTGGACAATTCATTTAGTATGCAGGCAAAAGGCAAAAAGGGTGAATTATTAAAAAGAGCCGTTCAGGAATTGCTTGAAAACACTCCGGAAAACACTCAATTTTCACTTTTAACGAACACTGAAAATTTCTGGAATACTGATATTAAATCTTCTAAAAGTGCTTTACAAAACTTAAAATACAGCGCTTCTTCATTTGATCTTTCTGCCATTACAGCAAAAATAAAAGCACATAAATCTGCTCATAAAAAAGATATTGTAATTATTACAGATGCTGTTGGCTTAAAAGAGGCAGCTATTACATCTATAGATTTTGACGAAAAGCCTTATTTCATAGTTCCAGAAGCAGAACAAAAAAATAATGTTTCGATTGACAGCGTTTACATCAATCAGACTTTAGAAAACTTCTACGAAATCGGCATTAATTTATCAGCTTATGGCGAAGATTTCAAACCTGTTTCAACGGCCCTTTACAATCAAAACAAACTGATTGCCAAAACAATCGTCAATTTTGATGCGAAGAAAAAGAAAATCAACTTCACGATTCCAAAAGAAGCTTTTCACGGATATGTTGCAATTGAAGACAATGGTTTAACTTATGATAACAAATTATTTTTCAGCATTTCTAAAAACAAAAAAACAAACGTAATTAGCATTGGCGAACCTGAAAAAAGCAATTTCTTATCGAGAATTTATACTTCGGGCGAATTCAATTACCACAATTATTCGATTAGTGCTTTAGACTATAATAGTTTAGAAAAACAGAATACTATCATTTTAAACGAATTAATTGATATTCCGCAGGCATTACAAACGACTTTAAAAGCTTTTGTTTCTAAAGGTGGAAATTTGGTTGTGATTCCTTCTGAGAAAACTTCTCTTTCGAGTTTAAATGCATTGTTGGGGAATTTCGGAAAAATTCAATTCGGGAATTTACAAACTAACAATAAATTAATCACTAAAATTAATTTCGATCATCCTTTATTTTCAGGAGTTTTCGAAAACAAAATAACGAATTTCCAATATCCAAAAGTAAACAATGCATTTGCCGTTTCTAGTCCGTATCCGGCTGTACTTTCTTTTGAAGATCAAACGGCTTTTGTGACTTCTGTTCAAAATCAAGTTTCTGGAATAACAGTTTTTACAGCACCAATAAATAGTGCTAATTCAAACTTCCAGCAATCGCCTTTAATTGTTCCTTTATTTTATAAAATTGCTCAGAACAATCAGAAAACTGGCGTAAATTCTTTGACAATTGGAAACAATCAACCTTATTTTGTTGATGTTTTATTGACGAAAGATGCAATTTTAGAAGTAAAAGGAACTGAAGATTCTTTTATTCCGATTCAACAAATTTTAAACAATAAAGTCAAATTAACATTCAATGATTTTCCTGAAACTGCTGGAAATTATAGTGTTTTTGATAAAAAAGAATGGGTTGAAAATATTAGTTTTAATTACAAAAGAACCGAAAGCGATTTGAGTCAGGTAAACACAAATATTGTTTCCGATTTTAAAACCGCTGATACAATTTCGACCATTTTCAATACGTTACAAACAGAACGAACAGACAGCCAAATTTGGAAATGGTTTGTTATCTTTGCACTGTTATTTTTAGCATTAGAAATGGCAATTATAAAATTTGTAAAATAGAGTTATGGTGATTTCTAAAACATCTCACATTTTGCAAATATCTTTTTACGATAAAAAATAATCTACATATGAAACTAATCATCAAAAGCGCCAAAATTATCGACTCAAAAAGTCCGTTTCACAATCAGACCGTTGATCTTTTAATTGCAGATGGTGTAATAGAAAAAATAGGAATTTCTCTTCCTCACGACAATGATGAAACGGTTGTGAGATTTGACGATCTTCATGTTTCTCAAGGTTGGTTTGACAGCAGCGTTTCTCTTGGAGAACCAGGTTACGAAGACAGAGAAACTATCGCAAACGGATTGAGTGTTGCAGCAAAAAGCGGATTTACGGCGATTGCATTGCAACCAAATTCTCTGCCAATTATTGACAATCAATCTCAGGTAAATTTTGTAAAAAATAAAGCAAATGGTTTTGCAACAGAAATTTTCCCAATCGGCGCTTTGACAAAAGCTAGTGAAGGAAAAGATATGGCAGAACTTTTTGATATGAAAAATTCTGGAGCAATCGCTTTTGGAGATTACAACAAAAGTATCGACAACGCCAATATTTTGAAAATTGCTTTACAATACGTTCAAGATTTTGACGGATTGGTAATCGCTTATTCGCAAGATCCAAACATAAAAGGAAATGGCGTTGCAAACGAAGGAATTGTTTCGACAAGATTAGGATTAAAAGGAATTCCGAATCTAGCGGAAGAATTGCAGATTTCTAGAAACTTATTTTTATTAGAATATACAGGCGGAAAACTTCATATTCCAACTATTTCAACTGCAAAATCGGTGGAATTAATTAGAGAAGCTAAAGCGAAAGGTTTACACGTAACTTGCAGCGCATCTGTACATCATTTGGTTTTAACGGATGAAAAACTAGACGGATTTGATACTCGTTTTAAAGTTACACCGCCATTAAGAACAGAAGTTGACAGACAAGCTTTGCTTAACGGAATTGCTGATGGAACTATTGACATGATTACTTCAGACCATAATCCGATTGATATCGAATTCAAAAAAATGGAATTTGATACGGCTAAAAACGGAACTATCGGTCTAGAAAGTGCTTTCGGAGCTTTATTAACGGTTTTACCTGTAGAAACAATTGTGGCAAAATTAACTGCAGCAAGAACTGTTTTCGGATTAGAAAACAGCACAATTGAAGAAGGCGCAAAAGCAAATATCACTTTATTTTCAACAGAAGGAAAATCAACTTTTACGAAAGAAAATATTCTTTCAAAATCTAAAAATTCTGCTTTCTTAGGAACTGAAGTTAAAGGTTCTGTGTACGGAATTTTAAATCAAAATCAACTAGTTACAAAATAATACAATGAATAATAATTCAGTCGAAGAAGGAAAATCAATTGCAATTACGAGTTACATTCTAATCATTGGCGTTTTGATTGCCATGAGCATGAATTCTGAAAACAAAAACAGTTTTGCTTCTTTTCATATCCGTCAAGCTTTAGGTTTGTCTTTAACTTTTATCTCCTTTGGAGCAATCATCAGTAATTTCGATAGTTTTTTTATCACTTTCCCAATGTGGATCTGTATTTCAATTCTATGGACTTTCGGTATTTTTAATGCTATTCAAGGTCAAATGAGACCAATTCCTTTAGTTGGGGAATTGTTTCAAAAATGGTTTAAAAAGATTGGGTAAATTTTAGAATTCCAAACTTGGAACCTGAAACTTGAAACTAAATTACTGCCAAAGTTGAAATCTGAAAACCGAGACTGCGACTGCGACTAAAATTCACAACTCACAATTTACAATTAAAATGAATCTATCTTTAGAATATAAAATAAGAGAACCAAAAGTAATTTTAGATAAAAATCCATTATTGCTTTTATTGCACGGATATGGAAGTAATGAAGAAGATTTATTTTCTTTTGCTTCTGAACTTCCAGATAACTATTATATCATTTCTGCAAGAGCGCCTTACGATTTGCAATACGGAGCTTATGCTTGGTACGCAATTAATTTCGATGCAGATCAAAATAAATTTTCGGATAACGAACAAGCTAAAACTTCAAGAGACAGAATTGCTTCTTTTATTGATGAATTAGTAGCAAATTATCCAGTTAATGCTAATGATGTTACTTTAATCGGATTTAGCCAAGGATCGATTTTAAGTTATGCTACAGCACTTTCTTATCCAGAAAAAATTCAGCGAGTAGTTGCTATGAGCGGTTATTTCAATGAAGAAATTATCAAAGAAGGATTTGAAAAAAATGACTTCAAAAACCTAAAAATATTCGCTTCACACGGAACTGTAGATCAGGTTATTCCAATTGAATGGGCTAGAAAAACACCTGCTATCTTAGAGAAATTAAATATTCATGTGGTTTACAAAGAATATCCTGTTGGACATGGAGTTGCCCCACAAAATTTCTTTGATTTTAAAAATTGGCTTTTGAGCTAGTTTTAAGTCGCAGTTTACACTAAATCTTTTATAAAATGAGCATCTCAAAACTTGATAATCCAGCTTTAATTTTAATTGATATCCAAAAAGGTTTTCATGATGTTGCTTATTGGGGCGGAGATCGAAATAATATTGATGCAGAACAAAAAGCTGGCGAACTTTTAGAAATTTGGAGAACTAAAAATCTACCTATTTTTCATATTCAGCATTGTTCTTCAAATCCAAATTCGATTTTAAACGAAGTAAATCCGGGAAATGAATTTCAAGATATTGTAAAACCTTTTGAAGGAGAAACAATTATCAAAAAGAATGTCAACAGTGCTTTTATAGGAACAAATTTAAAAGAGCTAATTGACAATGCTAAAATCACAAATCTTGTAATTGTCGGTTTAACAACTGATCATTGCGTTTCTACCACAACAAGAATGGCAGGAAATTTTGGTTATAATGTTTATCTAGTTTCCGACGCAACAGCGACTTTCAATAAAAAAGGCATAAACGGAGAAGAATTCTCTGCAGAAATCATACATCAAACTGCTTTAGCTAGTTTAAATGAAGAATTTGCTCAAGTAGTAACTTCTGAGTTTATAAAAGAGAACATTTAAGTTTTCAGTCACAGTCGCGGTTTTCAGACTATGTTTAAAACTGTAAACTGCGACTGCGACTGATTACTAATTATTGTCCCGTATAAAGAATATCATTTCCTTTTTTCAAAACATATCCTCTCCACGGAATTAACTGCCAATCGCCGTTAACCCAAGAATCACCTTCAGATTTTCTTTCTAAAATGATAGATTCTTTTTGAGTATCTAAGAAAAGCTCTGCTTTGTTTCCATCAAAAATTACGTAAGATGCAGTTGTATACTTTTTTCCATCATCGTAATGCGACAGTTTTGTTCCTTCAAAAACTCTAATACATTCTTTTTTAAGTTCTGACCAAGTATAACCTGCCGAAGCTTTACAGCCATGTGAATCAGCATCTGCTCCTACTTTAACTTCTCTTACAGTGTCTTTTAAAGATACTTCGACACCATCTTTTTTCGGTTCTTGCGAATTAGCTTTTTCTACAGAAGGTTTCTTTGCACAAGATACTATAGTGCTTACAATCATTGCAATCAAAATCACTTTTTTCATAATCCTAAAATTTTACAGCAAAAAAAAATAGGATTAAAAAATCCTATTTTTGATATAACCAAGTTTGATTTACTTCAAATGTAATATTATCATCGTTATCTACAAAGTATTTTAACAAGACTTCTCCCCATAACTCCCCGTTGCTGTAATCTGCAATAATCCATCTGTGGTTCAAAATTTTAACTTTATTGATGATAAACTTATTCGGTCCAATCTGGTCTTGCCCTGTATATGGATTCCCTTTTGGATTTGCATTTAAATCTAAAAGCTTTTCCGTTACAGCCGGAATCAGTTTTTCGTATAAAATAACTTTTCCTCCAGAGGCGCTGTTATCAAAATAATTTTGTGCATTTTCGTTATGTTCTAACGAAAAATAATCAGCTTCTGCCAGTTGTGTTTTAACTAGATTGATACTATCTCTAAGTTTCTTAGTTGTTTTATCATATCTATTCTGCGCAAATTTTACTTCTCCACTATAGAATGCATAAGTAAATACATTCATTAAAATGGCAAGAATAAAAAGATAAAGCATTAAGGATTTTTTCATTGTGTGGTATAATTAAAGTGTAATTTCTAAATTGTCGTAAGCTAAGAAAACATTTTCAGGAAGTTTTTGCTGTACTTCTTCATGAAAGCCTAAAACGTGGCTAATGTGAGTTAAATAAGCTCTTTCGGGTTTAACAAGATCAATAAAATCAAGCGCTTCTTGTAGATTAAAATGAGTATCGTGAGGCTCAACACGCAAGGCATTGACAACCAAAACTTTTAACCCTTTCAATTTTTCAATTTCAGCTTGTTCTATTGTTTTTACATCTGTTAAATAAGCAAAATCATCTATTCGGTATCCAAAAACCTGTAGATCGCCGTGCATGGCATTAATTGGAATTGCTATTTTGTCTCCAACAGCAAAAGTAGCATTATTCTCTACCTCGATAGTTTTTACGCTTGGAGCACCTGGATATTTGTTTACTGTCTCAAAAACATAATCAAAACGACGTCTCAGATTATCTAGAACACGTTTATGTCCGTAAATTGGAATTTCTCCCTGCCTAAAATTAAACGGGCGTATATCATCTAAACCGGCAGTATGATCTGCATGTTCATGCGTAAAAAGGATTGCATCGAGTTTTCGGCATCCGCAAGAAAGCATTTGCTGTCTAAAATCGGGGCCGCAATCTATTACATACGAATGCTCGTCCCATGTGATCCAGATGGACACACGAAGCCTTTTGTCCTTAGCATCAGTGCTTTTGCAAACGGGATGATCGATTCCGATAATTGGAATGCCTTGGGAAGTACCTGTACCTAAAAAATAAACCTTCAATTGAACTTAATTTTTTTACAAAAATAGGATTATTTCTCTTTCATTAGAAGCCTAATTTGCTAACTTTGTAACAAATCTATTTAAAATAAAATGGGTACAGAAATAAAACTCAAGGGTGACAAGGTCATCGAACAGATTCCTTCTATAAAAGACAAAGCGTTACGCATTAATTTAAACGAAAATATTTACGGAACATTTGCTGAGATTGGCGCTGGACAAGAGACAGTTAGACACTTTTTCAGATCTGGAGGTTCGTCGGGAACTATTGCAAAAGCGATGTCTGCCTATGATAAAGATTTTAGTGATGCCATTTATGGAACTGAAAATGACGGAAGATATGTTACTGAAGAGCGTTTAAAAAAAATGCTTACTCATGAAGGGCAAATCATCGAAGAGCGTTTAAGCCGCGAAAAACACCCTACAAAACTTTTCTTCAGTTACGCAAATACCGTTGCGACAATAGATTTTGCAAAACAATTTAAAGGTCACGGCTGGGTCGGAATTAGATACCAAATTGAACCAGACGAAGCTTACAACGAAATTATCCTGCATATTCGTTTTAAAGAGACTGACGCCAGATTACAACAAGAAACGCTTGGTATTTTAGGGGTTAACTTAATTTATGGTGCTTTTTATAAATACAACGATCCAAAACGATTACTTCGTTATTTATACGATCACTTAGACAAAGATCAATTAGAGATTGACACCATCAATTTTTCTGGGCCTCGTTTTGCCGATGTAGACAATCGTTTGATAAGTTTACAATTGGTTAAAAACGGAATGACAGATGCCGTAATGTTTAACCCTGAAGGGAAAAACATTCTTCCGGCTGCAATTTTATACAAAAAGAACCTTTTAGCTTTAAGAGGAAGTTTCCGTCCGGTTACGAAAGTAAATATGGACATGTATGAGAAGTCATTAGAAATGTTTCTCAAAGAAAATAAGGTTGAAAAAAACAATACTCTTGTAGTTTTTGAAATCACACTTTCGAATTTACGCTCTGATGGAGAAATTGACGAACGTGACTTTATGGACCGAGCCGAATTGCTGTGTTCTCTTGGTCAAACGGTTATGATTTCGAACTTCCAAGAATATTATAAAGTGGTAGAATACTTCGCAAATTACACCAAAGCTCGTATGGGATTGGCAATGGGTGTAAATAACCTTGTTGATATTTTTGATGAGAAATACTACCGTCATTTAAGTGGTGGAATTCTAGAAGCTTTCGGGAAATTATTCTATCGCGATATGAAAGTATTCTTGTATCCGATGTTAGACGAAGATGGTTCATTAATGAATTCAAACAACTTGAAAGTTCATCCTAGAATGAAAGAATTGTACAAATTCTTTAAATTCAACGGAAAAGTGGTTGATATTGAAGATTATGATCCAAATATTCTAGATGTTTTCTCTAGAGAAATCTTAAAAATGATTAATCAAGGACAACCTGGATGGGAACCAATGCTTCCTCCTGGAATTCCAGAAATCATAAAAGAACATCACCTTTTTGGATATCATCCGCAGAAAGAATTAGAACAAAATTCATAATAAAAAAGTCCCGAAATATTTTCGGGACTTTTTTTATGAGTCACAGTTAACAATCTCAGCAATTACTGAAAACTAAGACTACGACTGAACACTACTTCAAAATCTGCTCTGCGTGTTCTTTTGTTTTTACTTTTTCGATTACTTCTTCGATGATTCCTTTTTCGTTAATTACAAAAGTTGTTCTGTGAATTCCGTCGTATTCTTTACCCATGAATTTCTTTGGTCCCCAAACTCCAAATGCGTTTATAACCGATTTATCTTCATCAGCTAATAAAGGAAAAGGTAATTCATATTTTTCTTTGAATTTTATTTGCGCTTTCGCACTGTCGGCACTAACGCCTAAAAGTTCATAATTATTGGCTTGAAAACGGTGAAAATTATCTCTTAAATCACAAGCTTCAGCCGTACAGCCTGGCGTGCTTGCTTTTGGATAAAAGAAAACAACCAGTTTTTTTCCAGCGTAATCTGCTAGTTTATGTGTTTTTCCGTCTTGATCTGTTCCTGAAAAGTTAGGCGCTTTATCTCCTGCTTTTAATGTTGTCATAATTTTTTATTTTAGATTTCTAATTTTAGATTTTAGATTCCTTCAAGGTTTTCAAAACCTTGTAGGTATTTGTACTTTTAGATTGTAACCCCTAACAAATATAATTCATAATTTATAACTTATAACCGGTAATTTCTTTTTGCCCCAGATTGCAGTGAAAACCCCGGAATTATGATAGTTTACATTTTTTGTATTTAAAAAGCGACCAACGGAAGCTCTTTTAAATACTTAAAAATGTTACTAGCATAATGAGGAGTTGAAACGGAAAGCTGGATTAGGCACATCATTAAAATTATACTATTTTTACAACATTAAAATTACGGAAATGAATAAAGAAGCTCGCGTACAATTTGTTATTGATAAATTAAAAGAACTCTACCCTACTATACCTGTTCCGCTTGATCATAAAGATCCGTATACGCTTTTAATTGCCGTTTTATTGTCTGCGCAATGTACTGATGTTCGTGTGAACCAGATTACGCCACTTTTGTTTGCTAAGGCTGACAATCCGTATGACATGGTTAAAATGTCTGTTGAAGAAATTAAAGAAATTATTCGTCCGTGTGGTTTGTCTCCAATGAAATCTAAAGGAATTCATGGTTTATCTGAAATTTTAATTGAAAAGCACAACGGAGAAGTTCCGCAGAGTTTTGAAGCTCTTGAAGCATTACCGGCTGTTGGACACAAAACGGCGAGCGTAGTAATGTCACAAGCCTTTGGAGTTCCTGCTTTTCCTGTTGATACCCATATTCACCGTTTGATGTACAGATGGAATTTATCTAATGGGAAAAATGTGGCGCAGACTGAAAAAGATGCTAAAAGATTATTTCCGAGAGAATTATGGAACGATTTACACTTGCAGATTATTTGGTATGGCCGAGAATACTCACCTGCTAGAGGTTGGAATCTTGAGAAGGATATTATAACAAAAACTGTTGGCAAAAAATCGCTTATTGAAGAGATACAGAAATCAATGTCAACTTCTAAAAAATAAAGCACAAAGATTTTTAATCTTTATGCTTTTATCTCCCAATTAGAAAATTCGATAATGTGTTCAGAGTCTAAAGAAATTTTCTAATTATCAAATTTTCTCATTGTGTAATTTATTTACATTCCTGCTTTTAAAGCATTGTATTCTGCATTCATATCAAGCGATCTATAAACTCCTAATAATGTTTTTGTTGCATCTGGATTTTTTGGTTCAAGCGTAAGCACTTTTTTCAGATATGGAATTGCGCTTCTAGCAATATCATCTTTTTGAGCATTTAGTTTATCGTATTTCTTCATTTCAGATGGAGTAGTTCCTAGTGACGAAATTTCATCGGTTAGATCTTTCTTCATCTGTAATTTCAAATAAGCCAAATTAACATAGGCATCTACATAATTCGGATCTAATTCTAAAACATAGTTATAAATAGATTCTGCTTTAGGATAATCCTTTTTTTCAAGATATGCATAAGCCAAATTATTGTTTATTTCTATTTTCTTAGAAGGTACAGATTCTGTTCTTGGTTTTTCGTAAAGACCTTGCTGTATAGCCGATTCTCTCGCTTTTGGAGAAATAAACGAATCTTCTTCTTTTGTTTTTTTGTTGGTAGCTAAATATCGAACTCCTTTTCCAGAAAAGTTAATCTTTTTCAAAAGTTCGTAATACGTAACTGCAGCATTATAATCTTTTGCGTTTATAGATGACGCAGCTGCATTGCATAAGTTTATTGTATCTTTTTTATCGAATAAATACACCTTATAACTTTTCTCTGCGCTTTCTTTAAATTTTTCAGCTTTAAAATCTTCCATCGCGCCATTTACAAGACTACCTTTCATGTCTTTTAAAGCCATATTCGCTTTAACGGTCCATTTAAATTTTCCTGATTCATTCTCGTATAAAAATACATCTTGGTAGCATTGCGATGCCAATGTAAAATTATTTGCTGCATCTATATTTTTAACAGCCAAATCTTTTAATACATTACCTTTTAAGAAGTAATAATCGGTTTTATCTTCATCAGGTGCGTTAAGAATAAGGTATTCTGTTTTAGTTAAAGTTGCCAAAGCATCTTGGCTATTTCCTTTATCAAATAAAGATTGTGCTTCTTTAATTTTGTCTTTTTGGGCAAATGCGCCAATACTTATCATCAATAAGCAGGACAACATTTTGATATTTTCTTTCATATTCGGTTAAGTTTTGGTAATTAAATGATTTTCTTGGTTTCTTTTGAGGCACAGTAAAAGAGATAATGATCTGGTTTTAAAATTATCTTTATCACTATATTTTTAGTCAACATTTGCTGGTCCAAATATTGTCTCAAAAATCAAATGAGCAAAAAACTTAACAAAATAAAGCAGGGTAGTTTTTCTTCATAAACGATTTGGTTTAGGGGTTAAATATTTAGTTCTTAATATCTTATTTTCAAATTATTAAATTAAATTAACTCTTTTATACGAATAATACTTTGTAAAAGCATTTTTAACGAATAAAATATTAGTTTTTAACTAAAATAGAATTAAAAACCAAATAAACACATAAATCCCAATCAAAATATTAAATTTTAACAAATTAGAAAGAAAAATGCTGTAAAAACCTTATGTTTTTCTTGTTAAAAAAGAGAAATAAAAAAACTCACTACTTGTATAATTAAATATACAAACAGTGAGCTCTTAAACCAAAACGACCATTTGGTTTAATTTTGATAAACATCCGACAGGAACAGTGGGCTGTTTAGTTAGCTATAATCTCAAAATTTTTATCGTCAATCTTAACTACTGTCAAGGCTTTAGAATAATTCAATAAAAAAGAAACTACTTCTTTTTTAGGTTTAAGATTTTTAGAAGCTAATGCTTTTTTTGAGTAAATTTTCCCCATACTATCAGAATGTTTTATACTAATATAACGGGCTTATTATCAAAATAGTATTAGTTGGTTAAAATAATTTGATGTTTATCTATTATTTTTCTCAAATTCATTAGCGCATAACGCATTCTTCCTAGTGCTGTATTAATGCTAACGCCTGTTACTTCTGAGATTTCTTTGAAACTCATATCTTGGTACATACGCATCACCAATACTTCTTTTTGGTCTTCTGGCAGTTCTCCTATTAACTTTTTTAAATCAAGTTCGACTTGATCAACTATCATTTTGCCCTCAATCGTCATCGCATCGTCTGACATGATAGAGAAAATAGAAAATTCTTCTGTTTCTCTGTACATAGGCATCTTTTTCGTTTTGCGAAAATGATCTACAATTAAGTTATGAGAAATACGCATTACCCAAGGCAAAAATTTACCTTCTTCGTTATAGGAATTGCTTTTTAAAGTTTTAATTACTTTAATAAAAGTATCTTGAAAAATATCATTTGAAATATCTCTATCAGCAATCTTCGAATATATAAATCCATATATCTTAGACTCGTGCCTTTTTATTAATGTTGCAAGTGCAGCTTCACTACCGTCAACATAATTTTTTACTAATAGAGCGTCTGGAGTATGCAGATCAGCCATAATAACTACTTTTTTTAGTTTTATTTTTAAAATTGGAGTATTTTCTAAAAAGTAGTTTTATTATATAGGCGTTTCTTTTTTTTTGAGTTATGTTAATATTGTGACCAAATTTAACAAATTTTAGTTTTAAAAAGCAAATAAAATCATTAATTATTATTAGTAAAACTTTTATTAATGTACAATAAACATAAAATTTACGCACAAAGAACTAAAAATCCGTAAAACCATTAACGGATAAAGCTTTAAAAATTAAACATAAATACCTTACAATTAAGTAAGTAACATTTTTTATCTCTTTTAAATATAAATTCAAATTACAATTTTTCTTTGAAACAAACCCACAATTATCTAATATTTTTTTCTCAGTAAAATAAAATATTAGGCTTTTCAAATTTAAAAAAGCACATACTTTAACCTAAAACCGAGTCAGAAAGGCATCTTAATTAGACTAAAATAGTTAAGATTTGGAACTAAATCCTTAACTAAATCCAATTCAAAATTGATTACTTTTGTAAAAATTGACTTTTTTATGCAAATTGACCTTTCTAAAATAGATCCAAAATCAAATATTATAATTAAAGGAGCGCAGGTACATAATTTAAAAAATGTAGATGTGGTTATTCCTAGAAATAAACTGGTTGTCATTACAGGTCTTTCAGGATCAGGAAAATCGAGTTTGGCTTTTGATACTTTATATGCCGAAGGACAAAGACGTTACGTAGAAAGTTTATCTTCTTACGCGCGTCAGTTTTTGGGCCGTTTAGATAAACCTAAGGTAGAATATATTAAAGGTATTGCTCCGGCGATTGCCATCGAGCAAAAAGTAAACACAACCAACGCCCGTTCGACTGTTGGAACTTCTACCGAAATCTACGACTACATCAAGCTTTTGTTTGCGAGAATTGGGCGCACCTACTCTCCTATTTCTGGACAGGAAGTCAAAAAAAATACCGTTACAGACGTTGTGGCTGATGTTAAAAGTCTTCCTCTTGACAGCAGATGGCTATTGCTTGCCCCAATACATCTTGAAGAAGGCAGACAACTTGAAGATAAACTAAAAGTACTTTTACAGCAAGGTTTTGCACGTATTTTGGTTGATAACGAAATGGTTCGTTTAGATGAATTTTCTGCTTCAGATTTACATAAATTAGACAATAAAGACATTTTACTAATTATTGATCGTATTGTTGTAAAAGAGGAAGAGGAATTTTACAACCGTTTGGCTGATGCTGTTCAAACTGCTTTTTTTGAAGGAAAAGGAATTTGTTACCTGCAAGAATTAAATGCAGAAAAGAGGTTTTCATATTCTAACAATTTTGAGCTTGACGGAATAACTTTTCTAGAGCCAAATGTTCATTTATTCAGTTTTAATAATCCGTATGGGGCTTGTCCTGTTTGCGAAGGCTACGGAAATATAATTGGCATTGATGCTGATTTGGTTGTTCCGAATACTTCTTTGTCAATTTATGAAAGTGCTATTTATCCCTGGCGTGGCGACAGCATGAGCTGGTATAAAGATGAATTGATAAAACATGCCTACAAATTTGATTTCCCTATTCATAAACCTTATTTTCAATTAACTGACGAACAGAAAGATTTAATTTGGACTGGAAATCAGTATTTTCAAGGTCTTAATGATTTCTTTAGAGAATTAGAAGAAAAAAATTATAAGATTCAAAATCGTGTAATGCTTTCCCGTTACCGTGGCAAAACAAAATGTCATGCTTGTAAAGGAAAACGCTTGCGCGAAGAAGCATCTTACGTAAAAATAAATGGAAAAACAGTTTCTGATCTGGTTGATTTACCAATTAAGCATTTGGTTACTTTTTTCAAAGATGTAGAATTAAACAAATACGAACAGCAGATTGCCAAACGTGTGATGGTCGAAATCAATAATCGTTTGTCTTTTTTAACTGAAGTTGGTTTAGATTATCTTACTTTAAATCGAAATTCTGCTACTCTTTCTGGAGGTGAATCACAACGTATTAATCTAGCAACTTCTCTTGGAAGCAGCTTGGTGGGATCGATGTATATTCTTGATGAACCAAGTATTGGTCTGCATCCTAAAGATTCTGAAAGATTAATAAAAGTACTGCTTTCTCTTCGTGATTTAGGCAACACTGTAATTGTTGTAGAACATGATGAAGATATCATGAAAGCTGCCGATATGATTATTGATATTGGTCCCGAAGCCGGAACTTTTGGAGGAAAACTGGTTGCGCAAGGAACTTATGACGAAATATTACAATCTGATTCTTTAACAGCTAAATATTTAAATGGAGATTTAGAAATTTCTGTACCCAAGAAAAGAAGAAAATTCAAAAATCATATTGATATTATTGGCGCACGCGAAAACAACTTAAAAAATATTAATGTTACTTTTCCTTTAGATGTTTTAACCGTTGTAACGGGAGTTTCTGGAAGTGGAAAAAGTACTTTGATCAAGAAAATTTTATTTCCTGCTGTTCAGAAAAAGCTAGAAAGCGCCGCCGAAAAAGCAGGACAGTTTAGTGAAATTTCCGGATCTTTCTCGCAAATTAAACATATTGAATACGTAGACCAAAATCCGATTGGAAGAAGCTCACGATCGAATCCTGTAACATATATCAAAGCTTACGACGACATTCGTGATTTGTATGCCAAAGAAAAACTATCCAAAATAAGAGGTTATCAAGCCAAACATTTCTCTTTTAATGTTGATGGAGGACGTTGCGAAACTTGTAAAGGGGAAGGCTCTATTAATGTTGAAATGGTCTTTATGGCCGATGTTTCCCTTCCGTGTGAAACTTGTGGAGGAAAACGATTCAAAAAAGAAATTTTAGAGGTTACTTTTGACAATCAGAACATCAATGACATTCTTACGATGACAATTGATGATGCGATTGCTTTTTTCGAAAAAAATAAGCAGGCAAAAATCACTCAGAAATTACAACCTCTGCAAGATGTTGGTTTAGGATATGTTCAATTAGGACAATCTTCTTCTACACTTTCTGGTGGAGAGGCACAGCGTATTAAATTGGCTTCTTTTCTAGTTAAAGGAGCAACAAAAGATAAAGCTTTATTTGTTTTTGACGAACCTACAACTGGGCTTCATTTCCATGATATCAAAAAACTTTTAGCTTCGTTTGATGCTTTAATCGAAAAAGGACATTCGATAATTGTAATCGAACATAATCTTGATTTAATAAAATGTGCCGATTGGATACTTGATTTAGGTCCTGAAGGCGGAGAAAACGGAGGTCATCTGCTTGCATCTGGAACTCCTGAAGATATTGTAAAAGTAAAAGAATCTGTAACTGGAATTTACTTAAAGGACAAATTGTAATATCATATATTTTCAAAATAACAAAGCCATAAATACAATTTATTAGTTTGTATTTATGGCTTTATATTTAATTTCTCTTTTTTAAGGTTATTAAGCTACCAAGCATCTTTCTTCAAAAGGAAGACCATCTTCATCGATAGCTACTAAAATTTTTTTCTGTTTTGAAGCCTCAAAGGTAAGATAAAGCCAAGCAAATGACCATAAACCTAGAGTTAAACAAAAAATCAGAAAATTCAAACTGTGATTAACCACTTTTCCTCCTTTCGATAAAACCGCGAAAAGCAATTCATCATTTCTTTCTTCTAAAGTAAATCCGTTATGAACTTTGTTTGAAATCATATTAGAGAATACTTGCATACTTTGTTCCTGGCTGAGATGATTGTTTTTCATAATTCATTTTAATCAACATTTAATTCAATAACTTTCTTTCGTCTACAATTTCTTGCAAAATTATCCAACCCAAAAAAAAGAAAACAACACCTAGATCTGGGGGATTTTATTAGAAATAATTCTGCAATTTCTTCAAAGTAGTGCTAAACTTTCATGATAAAGTTAATTTTTATTACACTAATTACAAAATATACACGTGTTAAAGTTTATTTTTTAATAACTAATTTTCAATTACTTAACTTTATAAATAACATTCAAAACACAATTTTAGCTATTCTTTTTTATCATCCACAGAATGAATTGTAGTAGCATTTCCATCCCTTAAAGCGCTGTAATGCGGAGACATAATCTCTATACCAGCTTCATTAAAAGAATCTTGAATGTTTTGATGAAGTGACGAATAAATCCTCGGCTGTTTTGTTGGCTCTTTGGTGTAAACATTAATTTGATACGAAACATAAAAATCATCTAAACTTGTTTGCAACACAAACGGTTTAGGTTCTTTTTCAGTCAATTCGGTTTTTAGAGCCGCTTTGATCAAAGCGGCATGAATGGCTGCCCATGGCACATCGTAACCAATAGAAACAGTAGTATGAATCAGTAATCCTGTAGTTGAATGATTTGTGTTTGCAGAATAATTGGTTGAAGTACTGGACAAAACAGTTGCGTTTGGAATCGTAATATCTTCAAATTTTGGCGTTCTAATTCGAGTAACCAATGCCGTTTTTTCGATTACTTCACCACTTACATCTCCAATTTTTATATAATCACCAATTTTAAACGGACGCATATATGTAATAACCAAACCTGCTACCATATTAGCAATAGCATTGGAAGATCCTAATGAAAATAAAACTCCAACAAAAACCGAAACTCCTTTAAAAATTGGAGAATCCGACCCTGGTAAATACGGGAAAATAATTACCAGCATAAAAGCGTACATCAGCAGTCGTATTATATTAAATGTTGGAAGTGCCCAATCACTGTAAAATCCGTCAATTTTTATGTTTTCTGATTTTATTTCATAAAAGAAAAACTTAATTATTTTGATTGAATATTTAAAAATAATTACAATCACAATAATAGTAAATAAACTCGGGAGGAAACC
This sequence comes from Flavobacterium sp. B167r, assembly GCF_056824315.1. Classification (NCBI taxonomy): domain Bacteria; kingdom Pseudomonadati; phylum Bacteroidota; class Flavobacteriia; order Flavobacteriales; family Flavobacteriaceae; genus Flavobacterium; species Flavobacterium sp. B167r. The sequence goes on along the minus strand of NZ_CP124859.1, from coordinate 2,754,288 downwards.
AAGAAATCCCATTAAAGCAGATTTTGCAGGCGTTAAAATCCATCTGAGAAGCATTGTAGTATAGTCTTTTGTTGCTGGAAAAATGCTGAATAAAACAGGCAGCGACAAGTAAACTATTAAAATAAGTGTTACTATTTTTATAAAACCGAAAAACCGAAGAAACAAAAATTGCTGTTTTTCTGGCGATAATATTTTTATCGTATCATAATTAACTCCTTTAAAATATCTGTTCTTCTTCTTTACAATATAATTTTTAATCAGATTAAAAACTTTACTGGCCAAAAACAAAACCAAGCCAATTATAAGAACTAACAACGCGGTGTATCCTATTCGTTTTGGCAATTGCGAATAATTCTCATTCTGATATAAAATCGCGCTTTTAATCTTAGCCAGATTTCGATTAGCTATCTTGATTATTGTACTGTTTTCTGCTTTTGCATCGGCATCAAAAACAGACATTATAACTAAATCACTTTGATAAACAATATCAATTGAAGCATCTGAAGGAACAACTTTAACAGAATCTTTCTCAAAGAAAGACTCGTTATAAAGCCTTTTAATTTTATTGGTTATGTATTCCGCCCTTTCTTTTGCAGAAAAAGAACCAACATTATTATAAACCAAGAAAAGGGTGTCTTTAAAAGGTTTGACTGGATAACCTTTTAGTTTTATTGTTGAAGTTTCTTTATCAGAATTTTTCAGATTAGGAGTCTGCGCAAATACTGAAAAAGAGAACAAAACAAAAAAGAAAGCTAATAACCTTAGTACTTTTATTTTCATATTGAATTAGAAATAAGTTAGTTATCCTTTCTAACAAATATAAAAACAAAAAAGTTACGATTTTTTAAAGGCTATTCTTTTTTACAGAAAAATCAGATCAAATCTTAATTCCTATCTTTTTCAAAAGTGAATCAATTACATTATTGATATCTACTGAAATTTTAAATTTGTAATTCAAGTAAACATATAAAATAGTCACTAGAATTGATTTCAAAGCGATACTAATCAACTGAAAAAATGGAAACTCCCAAAAATAAAACAATAAAAACAATATGAAAGTAAGAACCATTGAATGAATGGTTTGCTTTGTAAATGGATACAAATCAAGCTTTTTAACCACAAAAAGCAATTTCGCCAAACTGTATAAAGTAATCGATAAAAGAGTTGCAAAAGCAGAACCAAAGATTCCAAACTTAGGAATAAAAATCATGTTTAAAACTACAGTCAAAACCACCAACATTAATCCTAAATACAAAACCATTCGGTAATATTTTGTATTAAAAATGATGGCGTTATTATTCCCTAAGATCAAATCAAAATATTTAGAAAGCCCAATCATAAATACTACGGCAATTCCTCCGCTATATTCTTTTGGAACCAATTCATACAATTGATGAATATTTACAAAAATACAAAGCATTACAAATCCGCCAACTACCTGAAGGTTAATTGATGTCTTTTTGTAAAGCATATTGAGTTCGTCATGCTTATTTTCATGCATTAATTTTGCAGTAATTGGATACACAATCTGATGCATAGCACGACTTGGAACCGAAATTACTAAAGCGATGTAAGTGGCAACAGAATAAAATGCAATGTTATCAATAATCATATATTGATTCAATATCATTTTATCTCCATCTAAAAGTAAATTAGCTACACTTCCCGATAAAATAATATAAAATGTATAAACTAATATATCTTTACTGTTTTTTGGTTTTGTAAGCTGAAAATGTGGCTTCTGAACACTAAATGCATAAAACATCGTAACTAAAAATGCTAATAGATACAGTCCTGCAGTTGCATAAACAAACCCTTCAACACTAAGCACATCATAATAAACAGCTATTAATAAAAAAAGAGAAAACAAACGTAAGCCTATTTCTTTAATAAAATTACCAAAAACTGAATGCATATGAACCCGTGCCCAAGCATAAAAAATTTCGAAATAAGCCATAGTCAACCCGATAAAAGGTATCAGCCAAACATAACTTTTAACGATTGCATTCTTTTTTGATAAAAAGAATAAGATTTCATCATAAAAACAAAGCCCAATTAACAACAAAGGAATTATCAATAAAATGGGAAACAAAACCGTAAAAGATAAAAATTGAGATTTTTCTTCTTCGGTTTTATATTGAGAATAAAATTTTACTAAAGTATTTTGCATTCCAATAGCAAAAAGTGGCATGATAACATTTGCACTTGATGTGATATAATTAGTCAAGCCATAAAATGTTGCCCCAAGAAAAATCGGATATAAATAGAGTGTATTAATGGCTCCGATACCAAAACCAATATATGTAATTATAGTGTTTTTAAAAGACTGATTTAAGACAATACCCATTTTTTGAGTTTAGATTGTATTTATTTTTATGATTATCCTTTAATCAGCTGTGCTAATTGTTTGGTTAGACTTTTTCTTGAATATTGCTGTAAACCAATTCCATGCGATTGCAATTTCCCTTCCAAAAACTGATTAAAAAAGTCCAAAATTACACTTTTTAGCTTCGTTTTTTCAGTATAATCAAAAAATACACCTGTATTGGTCTGTCTAACAATATCGGCAAAGTCAGAACCTTCGGGTCCAATGGCAATTATCGGACGGTTTGAAACCATGTATTCGAACAATTTTCCTGGAATAATGCTTTTTGTATCTTCAGAATTAATCTCTATTAAAAGCAAAACCTGAGATTTTCTCTGGTGTGCAACAGCTTCTTTATGAGAAACGTAACCTACTAAATTCAAATAATCATTTAATCGATGCTCTTGTATGGCATCTAAGACTTCCTGGCTTACCGCTCCAATCAATTTAATTTCTAAATGAGATTTAAATTCTGGAACTTCTTGTAGTAATTCAACTAAAACTTCCCATAAAAACGGCGGGTTTCTATCTGATAAGAAAGAACCAATATGGGCTAAAGTAAATTTAGTGTCTAAAGTTTGTTTTTCTACCGTTTCAACATCGTAACCGTTCGTAATTACTGTGATTGGTTTATTAGTAATTGCCTCAAATTCAGTTTTAGTAGTTTTACTCGTTACAATAATTTCGTCCGCAGAATTCAGTACTTTATGTTCTAAATTTTTGTGCTTTTTTTCAGCATAAGAAGATAAACGAAGTGCTTTATGATAACCAATTGTTGTCCAAGGATCACGAAAATCGGCAAACCACTTCACTTTTAATTTTTGTTGCAATTCGAAACCAATTAAGTGTAAACTGTGCGGTGGTCCTGAAGTTACAATCGTATCGATATTGTTTTCTTGAATGTATTTTTCTAAATACAAAACTGATGGTTTTACCCAAAAAACTCGAGCATCTGGAATAAAAAGATTTCCTCGAACCCAAAGAAACGTTTTGTCCAAAAAGGTCTGTTTTTTCTTTTGCGGAAAAATCCCCGAACTGATTTTCTTGGTTTTATTTTTCGAAAAAATGGAAGCCAACTGATAAGGCTCCCAAATTTTATTTTTTAAAACAATTACTTTATCTGATATTTCACTTATCAATCCTTCATCAACAATTGGATAAGTGGGATTTTCTGGAACATAAACAATGGGCTGTACATCAAATTCTGGCAGATATTTTACAAATTTCAGCCAACGCTGCACTCCCGGCCCACCCGCAGGCGGAAAATAATAGGTAATTATTAAAAGTTTTTTTTGTTCCAACGAAAATGAGTTTACTATTTTTAAAGTGCAAATTTAATTTTGAAATTCTAGGCTTCTTTTTTCTTACTAGAATTTTTACTTTCAAAATAAATTCCTCCAGCTAAAAGCAATAACATTCCAATTGAACTTATTAAAGTAATTGTTCCTCCAGTCTTGATAATTTGAGGTTCGAATTTAAATTCAATAGTATGTTTTCCAGCAGGAACTTCCATTGCCCTTAAAACATAATCAACAGGGAAATGATCTGTTAATTTACCGTCTATATAAGCGTTCCAACCATTTTTATAATACATTTCAGAGAAAACTGCTAAACCGTCTCCTTTGTTTTCTGATTTGTATTTGATGTAATTTGGCTTATACGTAACAACTTTAATCGTTCCTGTTGTATCAAAAGCTTTCTTCATTCGAGCATTTTGAAATTTAGTTTCATGCTCATGAACATTGAAAACTGCAACCTTTTTAGTATCTAAAGTATTCAACGCTTTCATTACATCATCTGGTTTATTTACCAGTTTTACAGAGCTTACAAACCAAGCATTACCGTTTGCATCTGGATTAACAGCAGGAATTTGGTTTCCGTCTTTATCCACTTGAATTACATACTTAACATTAAGCATATTAAGCACTTCTAAATTGTTTTTAGCAATTTGATAATCATACAATTGCTGCATTCTTCTAGGTCTTACAGCACTATAACCACCAATAGTTTTATGAAAATATGAAGATCTTCCTTGCAATTGTCCTTGAAGATCAAATACACGGTAAACTGAAGTATCTTTCAATATCTGAGTATCTGCTTGCGTTTCTTGGAAAGGCGCAGCAATTTGAACTGGACTAACGAAATCTTTAGCAGAAACGTATTTTTTATCCACAAAAAACAAATCAAAAATCATTACAATTCCAATAATGATTAATGTTGTAGTTTGAGATAATTTGCTTTTAATAAAAAGCCATAATATAACAAAAGTCACTACAATTAAGAATCCAGATCGCAATATATCAGCGTAATACATCGTCATTCTATCTTCTTTTAAAGCATCAACGAAACCTGGCCCGTAACTTTCTAAGAAATATTGATCGCTTGTTCCTGTAAAATGGAAGAAGCTTTTTGCTATTAATAAAATAACAAGAACTCCTAAACCAAATATTCCTGTTTGCACTAAAGCTTTCTGCTGTAATTTTGGTTCGTCTTTAGCTTTAAAGAATGACTGTAATCCCATAACAGCTAAGACAGGAAAACATAATTCTAAAATTACCTGAATCGAAGAAACGGCTCTAAATTTATCGTATAAAGGAACATATTCGATAAAAAAGTTTGTCAACAAGGAGAAGTTTTTACCCCAAGAAAGCACTAAAGTGAAAAGCGCTCCTCCAAGGAAAACATATTTGATTTTTCTTTCGTCTATAAATAAAGCTAAAACTGCCAAGAAGAAAACTACGGCTCCAATATAAGCTGGCGCCGAAACAATTGGCTGATCTCCCCAATAAGTTGGCATTCCGGAAACAAAATCCTGAGCTTGAGATTCAGGAACTCCCTGCTCAACCATAAACGCATACATACGGCTGTCTGGACCAACATTCTCGTGGCTTGAACCTCCAAATATTCTTGGAGCAATTAAATTCAAACTTTCTGCAATACCATAACTATATTCTGTAATATAGTCTGTAGTCATCGATGCAGTCGTTTCATTTTTAGATCCGTCTGGGTTAAAAGTCAGCTCGCTTTTATCTCTGATACTGTATTTAGCATATTCATTTGTTGCCATTAAATTACCAGCATTGGCACCTAAAGCAAAAATTCCAGCAACTAATAAAACTCCACAAGAAATTAAAAGTCCTTTAAAATCTTTTTCTTTGATAAAATTATAAGCGTAATAACCCGAAAGTATCAATAAGAAAATCAATAAATAATAGGTCATTTGGAAGTGATTTGCACCAATTTCTAATGCTACTGCAAACATTGTGAGCAAACCTCCTTTAATGTATTTCTTCTGAAAAACGAGTATAAAACCAGCAATTACCAAAGGCATATAGGCAATGGCGTGTGCTTTGGCGTTATGACCAACTCCTAAAATGATAATCATGTAAGTTGAAAAACCAAACGCAATCGAACCGATAAAAGCTTTTAACGGATCTGTTTTTAAAACCAATAATAAGCCGTAAAAACCAAGGAAATATAAAAATAAGTAATCTGCAGGACGCGGAAGAAAACGCAATACGTCATCTACTTTCCCAATAAAATCGTTCGGATAATTTGCTCCTAACTGATACGTTGGCATCCCTCCAAAAGCAGAGTTTGTCCAATAAGGCTCAGCATTTTCTACTGCTCTAAAGTCATTTTGCTCTTTTGCCATTCCGGTGTATTGAGCAATATCAGACTGGAAAATTTGTTTTCCTTGTAGAACTGGATAAAAATAAATTAATGAAACAAAAATAAAGCCCAAGATAACAAGGGCATGCGGATAGAACTTATTTACTATTTTCAATTTTGGCTAGTTTGGGTTAAAATGAATCCTAAATTTTCAGGACACAAATCTAATCTATTTCTTCGTAATCGACATACTCTCCCACTTTTTTGGTTTCGCGCGGATTTTTAGCATTAGCAGTATTAATGATTATTTCATCATTATTATTTGTATTGCGATTGTTCTTATACGTATTGCCTTGATTATATTGCTGTTGTTGTCTTTGAAAATTTTCACTAGCATTTTCTACCGCCTTTTTAACCAATACTGGCAAAAAGATTCTAGCTAAAAATTTAAAAATGTAATAAAAAGCTATAACCCACATGATGGTCTTAAACAAACCTGAAAATGATGCTTCTTGCATAACTATATATTTTTTTCCAAAATTAATAAATCCATTCTTTAAAAATAAAATATGAATCTTAAATAAATAATAAAATATGTACATTTGAAATGCGTTATTATTTTTTAACCCCAATAAAAATTATATGTTCAAAATTAAAAACTTACTTGCCCCAGTACTTTTTTTTATTCCACAACTGTTTTTTGCGCAATATACCGACGTTATTAATTCCAACCGCCCTGGAGAAACCATGTCAGCTTATGCTGTCGGAAAATCTGTAATTCAAGCCGAATTAGGTGTATATGGTATTAAAGAAAAACACGATTTATTAGATTATGATGCCACCGGATTTGGTACAGATTTAACCGTTAGATACGGAGCTTTTCTAGAACAATTAGAATTTGTTCTAGATTTACAATATCAAACAGAGAATTTTGACACTCCGTACACAAGTTACAAAAAGAACAATTTCAGGCAAACAGTCTTAGGAGCAAAATATCTTATTTACGATCCTTATAAAAATTATAAAAGAGAAGTAAACATTTATAGCTATAAAGCCAATCGTAACTTTCAATGGCGCGAATTGATTCCGGCTGTTTCTGTTTTTGCAGGAGCTAATTTTGTTGGAGCAAATAATCCTTATTATTTTTCTCCCGATGGAGCAATTTCTCCTAAAGTTTCGTTGATCACACAAAACCTTTTAGGAGGTGGATCTTGGGTATTTGTAACCAATATTATTGCAGATTATATTGGAACTGACTATCCAAGTTACGGATATGTATTAACTTTGACGCACGGATTTAATGATAGATGGTCTGGTTTTATTGAAAATCAAGGATATAAAAGCGATTTTTATAGCGATTCGATTCTTCGTACTGGAGCTGCTTTTTTGCTGTCTTCCAACATGCAAGTTGACGCTTCTATAAGTACGAATTTCAAAAACACACCTTCTGTTTTATATGGCGGAGTTGGAGTATCATGGCGTTATGACGGATGGTACAAAGAAAAACAAGTTGCCAATAAAACAGCAGACAGAGCAAAAAAGAATGATGACAACAAGGATCCAAAAGTTGATTATCAGGAAAAAGAAAGAAAACGTAAAGCTAAATACGAATAACGCATAAATAACCAGAGCCTTAAGACTCTCAATACCACCTTAATGATTACAATTAAAGAAGCCAAAAGCAAGAAAGAATTAACCGAATACATCAAATTTCCTTTTTCATTATATAAGGATAATCCGTATTGGGTGCCACCAATTATTTCAGACGAATTGGAATCTTTTGACAAAACCAAAAATCCTGCGTTTGACAATGCAGAAGCTTATTTCTATTTAGCTTATAGAGACAATAAAATTGTTGGGCGAATTACTGCCATTATCAATTGGTCTGAAGTTAACAATCAGCACAAGAGAAAAGTACGTTTTGGATGGTTTGATGTAATTGATGATATTGAAGTTACGAAAGCACTGCTTAAAAAAGTTTATGAATTAGGAAGAAAACACAATTTAGAGCATGCTGAAGGTCCAATGGGATTTTCGAATTTAGATAAAGTTGGCGTTCTTACCGAAGGTTTTGATCAAGTTGGTACAATGATCACTTGGTACAACCACGAATATTATGTAAGACATTTTGAAGAATTAGGCTTTCAGGTAGAAAAACAATATATCGAAAGTATATTTCCTTTTTCAAACGTAAAGCCAGAATTTTTTCAAAAGGCCGTGACTTTAATTAAAAAACGTTACGAACTTAAGTCACTGAATTTTACAAAAACAAAAGACATTATGCCTCACGTAGACAAAATGTTCGATTTGTTTAATGAATCTTACGAAAAATTAGCTTCGTTTGTAGCAATTTCAGATGTTCAGAAAGAATATTTTAAAAAGAAATACATCAGTTTTATAAATCCTGAATATATAAAGTTTGTAGTTGATAAAGATGATAATTTAGTAGCTTTTAGTATTGTAATGCCAAGTTTTACTGAAGCATTGCAAAAAATAAAAGGGAAATTATTTCCTTTTGGTTTTCTGCAATTATTAAAGGCTAAAAAACATAGCAAGGATGTCGTTTTTTACCTTATCGGAGTTCATCCTGATTATCAAAACAAAGGTGTGACAGCACTTATTTTTGATGAATATTACAAAACTTTCACAGAAAAAGGAATTAGAAATTGCATTAGAACTCCAGAATTATTGGAAAATAATGCGATCCATTTGCTTTGGAAAAACTTTGATCCAATTATTCACTGTCAAAGAAAGACTTATTTGAAGAATCTTTAAGTTTAAGTTTTCAGTCGCAGTCTCAGTTTTCAATGTGAAACGGTTAACTGTTTGAACTTAAATTAAAAATAATCCATAAAAAAATCCATTCGCCCCCAAAACGAATGGATTTTTCATTTATATAAAACAGATATTACTCTACTTTACAATCTACTTTTACCAAAGTATTTTTTTGATCAAATTTTAATTTTGATTTATCTTTAAAAGAAGCTTTATCATTTGCAGTTACTACATCGCCGTATCCTTCAATAAAAGTTCCGTCTTTTTGCAGAAAGGCAACCTCTCTAACAGATGAAACTCCTTCTGAATTAAAAGTATAATCAGCAATTAAAGTATCGCCTTTCATGTTTCCGATTAAGGTTCCTTCATTTTTATCTTTTCCTACCAAATTGTAGCTTAGTTTTCCGTTTACTTCTTGGTGAGAATTAACGTTAAAACTCATTTCGATCACACTTCCGTTTGATTTCCAAGCATAACATTGATCTCCTGCAGGTTCTACAATTTCAGCTTCTTTTGGCGGACTTGGTGTAATCTGTACCGGCTCTGTTGTCGTTGTTTCTTTTTTACAAGATGTAAAAATAGACAATGCAAGCACCGCTGTTAGTGTTAGTATTTTTTTCATAATTCTTTATTTTTATTTTGTGATTATGAAATAAAGTTACTTCAAATAAAAAAAAATCCATTCGCATAACGAATGGATTTTTTTACATAATTCCCATATTAAAGGGCTTTATTTTATAAGCAATTAAGCATCTAAATCTACTTTAGTTCTGCTTGCAATTTCTTTGTAAGTTCCGTTTTCTAATTTCTCACGAATAGCTTCAAAAGCAATTAATGTTTCGTCAATGTCAGCAATAGTATGAGATGTAGTTGGAATCATTCTTAGCAAAATAATTCCTTTTGGAATTACTGGATAAATTACAATAGACAAGAAAATACCGTAGTTTTCTCTTAAATCATTTACCATAACCATCGCTTCTGGAACACTTCCTTCTAAATAAACTGGTGTTACACAAGTATTTGTATCTCCAATATTGAAATTTCTCTCACGCAAACCATTTTGTAAAGCATTTACATTTTCCCAAAGTTTATCTTTCAATCCTGGGTTATTACGCAACAATTCTAAACGTTTTAAAGATCCAATTGTTTGAATCATCGGTAATGCTTTTGCAAACATTTGTGAACGTAAATTGTATTTCAAATAATCAATAATATCTTTATCTCCTGCTAAAAACGCTCCGATATTCGCCATTGATTTAGCAAAAGTAGAAAAGTATACATCAATACCGTCCTGAACTCCTTGCTCCTCACCTGCTCCAGCTCCTGTTTTTCCAAGAGTACCAAAACCGTGCGCATCATCAACTAATAGTCTAAAGTTGTATTTTTCTTTAAGAGCAACAATTTCTTTTAATTTCCCTTGTTGACCGCGCATTCCAAAAACACCTTCAGTAATAAACAAGATTCCTCCTCCAGTTTCAAGTGCCATTTTTGTAGCACGCTGCAGGTTTTTCTCCATACTTTCAAGGTCATTGTGTTTGTAAGTAAAACGTTTACCCATGTGCAAACGAACTCCATCAATGATACAAGCATGTGAATCAACGTCGTAAACAATTATATCATTTTTTGTTACTAAGGCATCGATCGTAGAAACCATTCCCTGATAACCAAAATTTAACAAATAAGCAGATTCTTTCATTACAAAAGCAGCCAATTCATTTTCTAATTGCTCATGATATTTTGTGTGACCAGACATCATACGAGCTCCCATCGGATAAGCTGCACCGTATTGTTCTGCTGCTTCAATATCTGCCTTACGCACTTCTGGATGATTTGCAAGACCTAAATAGTCATTAATACTCCAGTTTAAAATATTTTTCCCGCCAAATTGCATTCTTGGACCAAGTTCTCCTTCTAATTTCGGGAATACAAAATACCCCTCAGCTTGAGAAGCCCATTTTCCTAATGGCCCTTTATTGTTCTGGATTCTTTCGAATAAATCTTTTACCATAATATATTGTAGTAATTATTTTTACTTTATCAGCGAGCAAAAATAATCATTATTAATTTAAAATGAAGAGCCTCAATTATTTTTATTGAAAAATATTCCAAAGATTATTTTTAATAGGCTATAACTCTTAAAATAATCTTACAAAATGCAATTTAATCCTCTATTTCAATATCTAACATGATTTTTATCATAATAAAAGACAACATTGTCTTTTATATTTGAATAATAATTTAAATCCCTTTTAAATAGATTACAACTAAAACAAAATCAATGAATTATGAAAAAGATCAACAAAATTACAAGCAAACTAAATGCTCTTTTATGTGCATTTTGCATGCTCCTCATCTTGGGAAGCTGTAAAAAAAATGAAGCGAAAGATTATGCAGACATCATGACTGAAGGTGAAATGAATGCAGAACTTACATCACCTCCTCATGTTCCAAAACCAGTTGGAAACAGAACAGCTATGAAACTGAAGCTCAACATGGAAATCAAAGAGCAAGAAGGCACAATGACTGATGGTGTAAAATATACGTATTGGACATTTGGAGGTTCTGTTCCGGGAAGTTTTATCAGAACTCGTGTTGGTGATGAAGTAGAATTTCACTTAAAAAACCATCCCGATAACAAATTACCACATAATATCGATTTGCATGCCGTAACTGGTCCAGGAGGTGGTGCAACCTCATCTCTTGTAGCTCCTGGGCATGAAAAAGTTTTCAGCTTTAAAGTTATAAATCCTGGATTGTACGTCTATCACTGTGCTACTGCGCCTGTCGGAATGCACATTGCAAACGGTATGTACGGATTGATTTTGGTTGAACCAGAAGGCGGACTTCCTCCTGTTGACAAAGAATACTACGTAATGCAGGGTGATTTTTACACTCAAGGTGAATATGGAGCAAAAGGTTTACAGCCGTTTGATATGAATAAAGCGGTAAAAGAAACTCCTGATTATGTTGTTTTTAATGGAAAAGTTGGCTCTTTAACAAATGGTGGCGAATTAACAGCAAAAGTAGGTGAAACGGTTCGTTTGTATGTTGGAAATGGTGGACCAAATTTGGTTTCTTCTTTCCACGTTATTGGAGAAATTTTTGACAGCGTACATGTTGAAGGCGGAAGCACTGTAAATAAAAATGTTCAAACTACTTTAATTCCTGCTGGTGGCGCTGCTATTGTAGATTTTAAAGTTGAAACTCCTGGGACTTTCATTTTGGTGGATCACTCTATTTTTAGAGCATTCAATAAAGGAGCTTTGGGAATGCTTAAAGTTGAAGGAAAAGAAAATAAAAACATTTACTCAGGAACTATTCAGGAAGGTATTTATTTGCCCGAAGGTGGTACAATCCAGAAAATGCCTGGAACTTCAACGGCAAAAGTTGCAGTCCCAAAACGTACTGTTGAAGAGAAAGTTAAAATTGGTAAAGAAATTTTCGGAACAACTTGTTTTGCTTGCCACCAATCTGAAGGGCAAGGAATTCCGAGCACTTTCCCTCCTTTGGCAAAATCAGATTATTTAAACGCAGATTCTAAACGTGCTATTAATACGATCCTTCATGGTTTAACTGGAGAAGTAACCGTTAACGGAAAAAAATACAACAACGTAATGCCAGCTCAGAATTTATCTGATGATGAAATCGCGAATGTTCTAACCTACATTTATAACAGTTGGGGAAATAATAAAACAGAAATTACACCAGAAATGGTTAAAGCATTAAGATAACAGCAAAACTTCTAGCATGAAAAAATACATTTTCATACTTACAATTCTCTTTTTCTCTGCGGTTAGTGTCATGAAAGCTCAAGAAAAAGGAATGGTTTTCATAAAAGAGGGATCTTTTGTCCCTCTTTATGGAGCCGTTTCTAAAAAACCTGTTGAAGTAAATTCCTTTTACATTGATATTTATCCCGTTACAAATCGTGAATTTTTAGAATTTGTCAAAAAAAATCCTTCCTATCAAAAATCAAAAATTAAGGGAATTTTTGCTGATAAAAGCTATTTGTCATATTGGTCAACTGATTTTGATTTTGGAAATGCAAAACCCAATTCGCCAGTTACAAGCGTTTCCTGGTTTGCCGCAAAAAAATATTGCGAATGCGAAGGAAAACGGTTAGCAACAATGGAGGAATGGGAATATGTAGCAATGGCAGATACCAAAAAAATTGACGCTAGAACCAAGAAAGAATTCAACGAATACATTTTGTCTTGGTACGAGAAATCGAAAACGTACGAAAATGAAATTGGAAAAACTTTCAAGAATTATTGGGGAGTTTATGACATGCACGGTTTAGTTTGGGAATGGACTTCTGACTTTAACAGCATTTTTTTATCGGGAGAATCTAGAAAAGACAAAAGCACTGATAAAAACCTCTTTTGCGGAAGCGGATCAGTAAATGCATCTGACCTGATGGATTATGCCGCTTTTATGCGTTACGCTTTTCGCGGAAGTTTGAAAGCACAATATTCTACAAGAAATCTTGGATTTAGATGCGCCAGCACAACAAAACCAAAAATCTAATTTAAATTAGTTTACAATGAAAAAAATAGCAATTGCTTTTCTTCTCTTATTCTCATTTTACAGCTGTAAAGAAGCAGATAAAAAAGAAGTCAAAGCAGAAACAAAAAAGGAAATCAGCGATTTATCGATTTACAATCTTCCTTCAAAATGGACAAATCAGGATGGCAAAGACATTGAATTGAAAAGCCTAAGAGGTAATGTTCTGGTAATGGTTATGATTTATACCAGTTGTAAATCGGCTTGCCCGAGATTGGTTGCCGATATGCGTGATATTGAATTAAAATTGGAGAAACAAACAAAACAACATGTCAAGTTGATTTTGGTCAGTATAGATCCGAATACAGACACACCTGAAAGATTAAAATCATTCGCCATTGAAAATAAAATGAATCAAGATCCTTGGATTTTCCTTCGTTCAACAGAAGAAAACACTCGTGAATTTGCAGCAGTTTTAGCGGTAAATTATAAAAAAATCTCTCCGATAGATTTTTCACATTCGAACATAATCAGTGTTTTCAATCCTGAAGGCGAACTAGTTTTTCAACAGGAAGGTCTTGGTGTAAATAATGATAAAACAATTGAAACAATAAATATGGAAGCAGGGAAAATATAGATATTTTAAATAGGTTAATTAGTAAGAAACAAGAGCAGATTTATGATCGACTCTTGTTTTTTTTATTTATAATAAGTTAAAAAGAAACATTGTAAAGCTTCGGAGAAGCGAAATATTTATAGATAACATTATACGTGAAGTTTTAAAGCTCAAGCGGATCGACATATTAAAAAACATCATAAATTGATAAATATTTCACCCCGCTGGGGCTCTTTACTCTTTATTAAAACATTTTCTATAAATATTTCGCTCCGCTGGAGCTTTGTTTCTACTTATCTTATTTTTCTATAAATATGCCGTCCCTCTGGGACTTTTTACTTAATCATTAATTTATTTTCTAAATCATCAAACTTTAATTTTATCATTGATAACATAATTAAAATCAATCCCAAAATTAAAAACAAACTAAAAATCAAAATGCTTTGAAAATATCCTGGAATACTTCCTTCTCCAAAAAAGAAAAACCAACCTTGTAGAAACAACAAAACTTCCGTCAAAATATATCCTGAAATAAAACACTTCACTCCTATTTTTAATGTTGAAGAATTGGCAGAAAGCATTTTATTTTGAAGTAGAATTCCAAACAAAAATCCGGTTATGATTCCTAAAGTCGTTAAATGAATAAATCCGATTACAAAATTTCTGATTTGATGTGAAACTTCAGCTAAATTTGGAAAAATGGTTAGTAATTGAATTCCGACTTTCAAAAATAAAGAACACAAAGCCAAACTGTAAACTATTTTTGTTGTTTTATCTAAAGTGCTTTTGAAATGATGAATTTGAGGCTTTAGCATTTTATAGAAATAAATAAAAGCGCCCAATTGAAGCAAAACTCCCAAAGCATTAATATAGCTTAAAATATCTTTTTCGATGAACCAGCGAACTGGAAAACAAACCGTTAAAAGCGTAGAAACAATCATCAAAAAGTAAAACTTCTTAAACTTTACCTCATCAATTTTATCTTGAAATTGTTTTAAAAACAAAGCCAAAATCGCCAAGATAAACCAGCCATTAAATTGAAAATGAAGAAAAAACTGAATCGCAATTTGATAGAAAGCACTTTGTTTTCCTAAAGTGCTTACGGCTGGGCCAAGACACCAAACTCCGAAAGTCGATAAAATCATAAACAGAATTGAAACCAACAAAAGTCTTTGCGAAGGAGATTGATCTCTTAAACCGTCTTTCCAAACCAAACGGCAAAAAACATAGCTCAGTAAAATATGCATCGTTGAGAAAACAATCGAAAACAAAGCATATCCTTGAATTGGGAAAGCAATCATCATTCCGATTACCGAAAACTCTGTCAGCCAAAACAAACGGTTGTAAATAGGTTTCTGGCTTTTCTCTTTTGGAATAAAAAAATGAACAATCAAAACAAAAACGATCATATAAACCCAACCTAACATAGCCACGTGCGAGTGCGCATGAAGCAGAAAACTGTAGTTTAGAAAATCTAAAGGAAAGAGATACATAAACCGCATTAACAATCCGAAAACACAGGCAATCAGAAAATTAAAAAAACAGCAAAGTATCCAGCTTTTTTGTGAATTCATATTTTAAAGATATAGAAAAATTAAACCATATAAGTCATATAACAAATTATAAGTTTGATTTAAATGAACTTATATAACTCATATGGTTTTAAAATTTGAATCATATAAAAAACACCGATAATTATCATGTTTAGATATTTTATCGGTGCTTTTTCCACTATTAAAATTAACCTTTATTCTACTTCAACAAAGTCTTTTTCTAAAATCACAGCTTTTGGAAATAAAATATTGTTTTCCAAATGAATGTGTTTGTGCAAATCTGCTTCAAACTCTTTCAGCATCGCAAAAGTCACTCTGTACGTTGTACAAGCATCTGCTGGCGGAGTATAATTATCGGTCAAAGCAGCAATTTCTCTAAAGCGTTCGCCTTCATTATCATGCTCGTGCATCATCATCGCAATCGGATTTGAAACCGTTCCGAAAGAGGGTTGAGATAAAATTCCGTCAGATTCTTTCGTTTTTACCATTCTTTTTACAAAAGGAAATAAAACCAATTCTTCTTTTTTCATGTGCTGAGACAATTCGCCTGCACAGCCAATAAACAATTCGTTTATTTTAAATAATTCTGGATGATTTGCTCCATGCACTTTGCATAATTTATCCAAAAACGGAAGCAAAACATTTGTTTTTTCCTCTACATAACGGTGATGTGTTTTCTCAATATAATCTGCCAATAAATCTAAAGGCCAAGAATTAAAATCGATCGTTCCTCCATTTTCTGATTGTACAACCTGAAGCACATTTTCTAATAAAATATCGGCATCAATATTTTGTTTATCGCAAACTTCAGTAACTGTTCGGTTTCCTTTACAGCAAAAATCAATTCTATATTTTGAGAATACCGCAGCTGTTCTAAAATCCTCAGCTACAAAAGATCCGATTGTTTTGTTTTTTAAATTTTCCATGATAATCTATTTTATATTTTGTGTGTTTTATTTTTTGTTTTTTAATGTCAGTTCAAATACAAACCAAGCCATTGTTATAAATCCGATTCCGAAAATTGAATCTCCGATTGCACGAAGCCATTTTAAAGTAATCATCGTTGGCTGTTGCATTAATTCTGATGAACGAGCGTACCACATTCCGTGATTGATGCTTTCAATTGCTTGCCAAACTCCAATTGGAAGAAGGCTTAGAATTGCCATTAGAAATAAACCAATATTTAAAGACCAGAAAGTGATTTTAAGCAGTTTGTTATTCCAGCTTACATTTCGATATAAACTTCTTAGAACAAACAACACCAAACCAATTCCTAACATTCCGTAAACTCCAAATAAAGCCGTGTGTCCGTGTAAAGGTGTTGTATTTAAACCTTGCACATAATAAAGCGCAATTGGCGGATTAATGATGAATCCGAAGATTCCGGCTCCAAGAAAATTCCAAAAAGCAACAGAAATCATGAAATAAATCGGCCATTTGTAATCGGCAATCCATTGCGTTGATTTTGAGATTTTATAGTTTTGATACGCTTCAAATCCGATTAAAGTTAAAGGCACAACTTCTAATGCACTGAACGTTGCTCCCAAAGCCATAATTGCTGTTGGTGTTCCAGAGAAATACAAGTGGTGAAACGTTCCTAAAATACCTCCAGCCATGAATATAATTGTAGCAAAAAGCACATTTAAAGTCGCTGTTTTCGTTTTTAATAATCCCAAACGAACAAATAAGAACGCAATTACAACTGTTGCAAATACTTCGAAGAAACCTTCAACCCAAAGGTGAACTACCCACCATCTCCAATATTCGGCGATTGCTAAATTGGTTTGTCTTCCCCACATTAATCCTGCTCCGTAGAACATTGCAATTGCAGTACAAGAAACTAGGAACAAAATGATTAGGTTTTTCTCTTCTGTTTTTTTCTTTAAAACTGGAAGTAACGGACGAATCATTAAAGCCAACCATAAAAACAGTCCAACTAAAAGGAAAATCTGCCAGAAACGACCTAAATCAACGTATTCATAACCTTGATGTCCAAACCAGAAGTTTTGCACTAAATTCAGTTTTTGCATTACTCCGAACCATTGTCCAACCATTGATCCTAAAACGATAATCAAAAGCGCAACAAACAAGAAGTTGATACCAAAGCGTTGGAATTTAGGATCTTTACCTGAAACCGCAGGAGCAATATACAATCCTGTTGCCAGCCAAGCTGTTGCAATCCAGAAAATCGCTAACTGTGTGTGCCATGTACGTGTTACGGCGTAAGGCAGAATTTTATCAATTGGAATTCCATACAAACCATTTCCTTCTACTCCATAATGCGCTGTGATGATTCCGAAAACCATTTGTAAAATCATCAGCAAACTCACAATCCAGAAATATTTGGTTACCAATCCCATAGATTTGGTTTTTCCTTGCTTGATAATCGGATCTTCTTTTGGAAGCGGAAATTCTTCTTCCTCACCCGATTTTGCGTGATAGAAAACTAAGATTCCAACACTTAAAATCAATAAAATAATACTAACTCCAGACCAAGCTAAAAGTTCTGTTGTCGCTACATTTCCAACCAATTCATCTGAAGGCCAGTTGTGCGTGTATGAAATATTTCCGTCAGGACGATTGGTTACTGTCGCCCAAGTCGCCCAGAAGAAAAAGGCATTCATTTTATGCATTCTTTCAACATCTGTAATAGAGTTTTTCGGAATGGCATATTCTTCTCTCAGTTTATCAAATTTCGGATCATTCGTAAAAAGACCTTTATAATATTCACTTAAATGTTCAATCGCCGCCAAACGGTTTTCAGAAATGGTAAGAACTCCATTATCTGCATCGTACCGATTGGTTCTAACGTCGTTTTGCAAACGAATCTTCAATGCTGATTGTTTCTCAGCATCTAATTCTTCATATTTTTTATTAAAATCTTTTTGGGCATAAATATCCAGTATAAAAACTGCCTCTCTGTGCAACCAATCTGCGGTCCAGTCTGGGGCCACATAGGCGCCGTGTCCCCAGATAGATCCTACTTCCTGGCCTCCTATACTTTGCCAGATGTTTTGTCCGTCTTTTATTTCGCTTTCGCTAAAAACAACTTTTCCAGAATCGGTTACAATTTCTTTCGGAACTGGTGGTGCCTGCTGATAGATCTCGTAACCATAATAACCAAGCACTGCAAATGATATACTCATTACCAATGCAAAAACTATCCATAATTTTTTCTCTCTTTTCATTTTTTTTTCATTTAATAAAAGATAATTTTATCTTTTATTAGTTTTTAAAAAAACTCCAAATCTAATTACAGCATTTGGAGCTTTTGAATTATTTACTCAACAATTAATACACCTTTCATCATGGCAACGTGACCAGGGAAAGAGCAAATAAAATGGTAAGATCCTTTTTTATCAATTGTAAACTCGATTGTATCTTCTTCTCCGCCACCAATTAATTTAGTGTGTGCTATAATTGAAGCTTTTTCAGATTCTGGAATATAATCAGTTGCTTTTGCGTCATTTGCTTTTAAAGCGAAAGCCGCTTGATCTGTTCCTTCTTGTAAAATCACTAAATTGTGTCCCATTGCTTCTTTCGGAATTTTACCAACGTGTTTCAAAGTCAATTTGATTGGTTTTCCTGCAACAGCTTTCAACTCATTTGCACTAAACTGCATTTGGTCATTTCCTTCAATAACTAGTACATTTTCTTCAGCTGCTGGTGTAACTGGCGCTGCTTCTCCTTCTGTAGATGGCTCAGTAGTTTCTGTTTGATCAGCAGGAGCTGTTTCTTTTTTACCGCAAGAAGTGACTGCTAAAAATCCCATTAGGATTAGTATTGAAAATTTGGTTTTTGTATTCATTTTTTAGATAATTTATTATTTGTTAATCGTTTATGTTTAATGTTTTTAAAAAGAAATCGCCCGATTTTACGTCTGAAGCAAGCTGTTCTAAAGTTGTTTTAGTTAACATTTCTAAAAGCAGTCCTCGTATTTTCTTAAACTCGTGATGAACTGGACAAGGATGCGCTTCTGAGCATTCTTTTAATCCGATTCCGCAGCCGCTGTAAATTTTGTTTCCGTCAATTGCATCGACAATCTGAATCAATTTTATGGATTTGGATGCTTCTGGAGAAACTTCAAAACCGCCTCCTACTCCTTTTGCTGAATGTATGATTCCATTTTTGGTTAAAATCTGCATAATCTTGGCTGTAAATGGTTCTGGCGAATCAATTTCTTTCGCAACATCTTTTATTCCGACTCTAATTCCTTTAGAAGATTTGGTCGCAATAAATATTGAAGCTCTTATTCCGTATTCGCACGCTTTTGAAAACATAGATCCTTTATTAATTCCATACAAAGATATAGAGACTTTACATAAAAGACAAATTTATCTTTAATTAATTTTTAAAGCGTAGAATCTTATTTATAATGAAACTAATTAATGTTCGTTAAAACACTTATTCATCGTTCGATTCTCAGAAAAACCAATTTTAATTTTAACTTTGAGAGTATTTAATTTCAAATATTAAAATAATGCCTTTAAGCAATTCAAAAGATTTAAAACTGGCAGTTCTTATTGATGCGGATAACGTGCCCTACAGCAATGTAAAAGGCATGATGGAAGAAATCGCTAAACTGGGAACGCCAACCACGAAAAGGATTTATGCCGACTGGACAAAACCAAATGCAAATGGCTGGAAAGGTGTTTTATTGGAACATGCTATTACTCCTATTCAGCAATATAGTTATACCGTTGGAAAAAATTCCTCAGACTCAGCTTTGATTATCGATGCAATGGATTTACTTTATTCTGGAAAACTAGACGGATTTTGCATTGTTTCTAGCGATAGCGATTTTACCAGACTTGCCATAAGACTTCGCGAATCAGGGATGAAAGTGATTGGAATTGGAGAAAAGAAAACACCAAACTCATTTATTGTAGCCTGCGACCGTTTCATTTATATTGAGGTTTTGGATGGAGCAACTCAGAAGAAAAAACCAAAAACTGTTGCAGCCGATACCAAAAAACCGGTTGAAAAACCTGCAGAAAAAGCACTCCATAAAATTGACAAACAAACTATCGAACTAATTGAAGCTACAATCGAAGACATTGAAGATGATGATGGATGGGCATTTCTTGGAGATGTCGGAAATTTAATTGTAAAGAAAAAACCAGAATTCGATCCTCGAAATTATGGTTATTCTAAACTTACTCCGATGCTAAAATCATTGACTGATATTTTGGAAATTGATGAAAGAGAGTCAGATAAAAAAGGAATCAAACACGTTTATGTTCGTCTAAGATTCAACTAATTATCGCATTTATTACCTATTTAATTTTTTTAAAACATGAGAAAAAAATTCTTTATATACGGATTCTTAGTGTTTCTGCTTGTTGCCGCAATCTATTATTACACCGAACGCGGATTTTTATTAGTTATTATTCTACCTATATTGTTGGTTGTTGGAATCTATAATGCCATTCAAGAAAAACATGCTATTTTACGAAACTTTCCTGTTTTGGGTTATTTCAGATATTTATTTGAAATGATTGCTCCAGAAATCCAGCAATATTTTATTGAAAAATCGACAGACGGAAAACCTTTTTCTAGAAATCAGCGCTCATTAGTTTATCAAAGAGCGAAAAATATTGATTCGAGCACGCCTTTCGGAACACAATTAAACTTAAATACAGAAAGTTACGAAGGAATAAAACATTCTATTTTTCCAGCAAAAGTAAACGAAGAATTGCCTCGCGTTTTAGTGGGCGGAAAAGATTGCAAACAGCCTTATTCTGCTTCTTTATTTAATGTTTCGGCAATGAGTTTTGGTTCTTTAAGCGAGAATGCGGTTCGTGCGATTAACATTGGAGCACAAAAAGGAAATTTTTATCAAAATACAGGAGAAGGTGGCTTGACAGAATATCATCTTGCTGGCGGCGGTGATATTACGTGGCAAATTGGAACGGGATATTTTGGATGCCGTGATGCAGAAGGAAATTTCAGTCCTGAAAACTTCAAAGAAAAAGCCAATCTTCCAAATGTAAAAATGATCGAAATTAAACTTTCTCAAGGGGCAAAACCTGGTCATGGAGGTGTTCTTCCAGCTAAGAAAAATACAGAACAGATTGCTAAAATTAGAGGTGTTGTACCGCATACTATGATTCTTTCTCCTCCTGGACATCATGCTTTTTCTGATGGGAAAGGATTAATTCGTTTTATAAAACAATTACGCGATTTATCTAACGGAAAACCAATTGGATTTAAATTATGCATTGGAAATACCGCAGAATTTGAAGCTATCTGTCAAGAAATGATTAATGAAGATATTTATCCAGATTTCATTACCGTTGATGGTGCTGAAGGAGGAACTGGAGCCGCTCCGCTAGAATTTGCTGATGGTGTCGGAATGCCGTTTGAGCCAGCTTTAATTTTTGTGAATCAAACTTTGGTTCGTTTAGGCATTCGCGATAAAATGCGCATTATCGGAAGCGGAAAAATTATTTCTGGCTATTCTATCTTGCACGCGATTGCATTGGGTGCAGATATGTGTAACAGCGCGAGAGGATTTATGTTTTCTTTAGGTTGTATTCAGGCTTTACGCTGTCATAATAACGAATGTCCGACTGGAGTAGCTACCCAAAATAAAATGCTGATGAAAGGCTTGGTAGTTACAGATAAGTCTGAAAGAGTTTATCACTTCCATAAAAACACGCTTCATGCTGCAAATGAATTATTGGCCGCCGCAGGAAAAAGCAGTTTTGCTGATGTCGATATCAATATTTTTATGCGTGGTGACGAATTTGCCAATTTATCTGATCAGTATTTCCCAGATAATTTGAAAAACGTTACTCAGTTTTCATAAAAAAAATCCTCTTCAGATGAAGAGGATTTTTTTTATCTAAGAATTGTCTTGTCCTGAAATAGCGATACACAAAAAGTATCATTATGGAAAAAGATCAAGAATTGCGATATATTAAGCGCACCCAGAAAGATTACAGTATGTCTTTTAAACTTCAAATTGTTCAAGAAATAGAACAAGGAAGAACCTCAATTACTCAAGTTAAAAAAGATTATGCTATTCAATCCCGTTCAACAATTGTTCAGTGGCTGCGAAAATTTGGTAACTTTGATTGGGACAATCAAACACCTTCTATTATGCAAAAATCTCCTGAACAGAAAATAATGGAACTTGAAGCCAAAGTGAAGTTGTTAGAAAAACAAAAAGCATTTTTAGAACAGCAGGCTTTCGTCGCTGATAAAAAAGCTATTATTTTCGATATGATGATTGATATAGCAGAAAAAGAATATCAAATTGACATTCGAAAAAACTCACCACCCGAACAATCGACCATTTTAAAAAAGAACACCAACAAACAATAATGTTTGCCTGTACTTTGTTCGGGATTGACCGGCAGGTTTATTATCGTCGAGTAAAAAAAAGTAACTCCAGGAAGCTTTTGGCTTCAGAAGTTGTTAATATGGTTTTGAAAATTAGAAATACAATGCCTCGAATTGGAGCAAGAAAACTGTATTACCTTTTAAAAAGCGAGTTGAATCAACTTAAAATAGGCCGAGATAAATTTATAGATATACTTAGAGCAAATCATTTACTGATAATGCCAAAACGTTCTTATCATATAACAACAAACTCTCATCATAGATTTAGAAAACATCAAAATCAAATATTAGAGCTACAGATCTGCAGGCCGGAGCAAGTCTGGGTATCAGACATAACCTATATTGGAAAAAAAGAGAATCCATGTTATTTAAGTCTAATAACTGATGCTTACTCTAAACGAATAATGGGTTTTAATGTCGCAGATAATATGAATGCTCATAGTAGTTTAACAGCTTTAAAAAATGCAATAAAAAAACGCAGAGATAGAGGCAAAACATTAATACATCATTCAGATAGAGGAATACAATATTGTTCTGATCAATATCAAAAACTATTACATAAAAACAATATAAAATGCAGTATGACAGAAAATTCCGATCCCTATGAGAATGCAGTAGCTGAGAGAATAAATGGAATTTTAAAACAAGAATTTAATATTGACAAGTTTAATCTAAAACTTGATGTAATAAAGGTTTTAGTAAAAAATGCAATTGACATTTATAATAACAAAAGACCACATTATTCCAATTATATGCTCACTCCAAGTCAAATGCATCAACAAAGTGTAGTAAAGATGAGAACTTATAAAAGAAAAACACCCGCAATAAAAAATATTACAGGTGTTTAATTAAATATATTTGTCTAATAATCTGTATCGATTATTTAGGACTAGTCAAATAAAACCCAATTTATTGTTTTAAAATATATTTAAGAGATTCTCCCGTGAGTACCTCCTTATCTAAAACAGTATTGTCATCAGCTAAAAAGTAAACATCAAATTGAACTCCTTCTTCTATTAACTGTCTTGGAATCTGATCTTTTTCAATCATCGATCTAATCATCCTTACAAATGATATAGAAGAAGCTAATTTATTGCCTTCGTTTTGATCTAAATGAGTTTCAAAACGCAATTCTATTTTATTATCATTAATATAACCTCTTGCCGTTGTAAGCGTTACATTTTCAGCTCTAAAGCTCGGCGCAATAGTCTTATTGTACGTAACAACATACTCTTGAAGTTTTTGTTTGGTATTTTTACAGCTCGCAAGCATTAACATCATCATTATTGCAAAGGCGATTTGGGTTATTTTCTTTAGCATAATCTTTTATTTTAGTTTTTGAAGTCTTAAAAGTGCTTCAAGGTAGTAATAATCTGCGTAATTTATAGAACAATCGATCTCACTTCCTGCAGGTTTATGTCCTGTTGAATGCAACAAAAACGCCGAATTCACATCGTGACTTTGATAATGATCTGAAAGCGAAACAATCATCTTTTTGGCTTTTGCCAAATATTCAGCTTTTAAATTCTTGTCTTTCGTATAAGAACTTAATTCTAAAAGTGCCGAAGAAACAATTGCCGCCGCAGAAGCATCTCTGGGTTCATTTGGAATATTTGGAGCATTAAAATCCCAATACGGAATCAAATCTTCTGTCGTCAATTTATCCAAATAAACACGAGCTAATTTATGAGCAAAATCTAAAAACTTAATGTCTTTTGTTTCTCTGTAAGTCATTGTAAAACCATAAATAGCCCACGCTTGTCCGCGCGCCCACATACTATCATCGCTATAACCTTGCGCTGTTCTTCCTTTTATCTTTTTCCCAGTCTCAAAATCGTAAATAATTACGTGATAAGAAGTATTGTCTGGTCTAAAATGATTTGCCATTGTAGTTTCGGCATGTTTTACAGCAATATCATATAGTTTTTTATTTCCTCCGTTTTTTGAAGCCCAAAACAAAAGCTCCAAATTCATCATATTATCAATAATCGTATTGTGACCGCCCATTTTATTGTGAGGCCAAGATTGAATTGTTCCGACTTTCGGGTTAAAAAGCGTTGCAAGTGTATCGGCAGTTTTTAGAATGATTTCTTTGTATTCTGGATTTTTTGTTAAACGATATCCGTTTCCAAAACTATTAAAAACTTGAAATCCTAAATCATGATCTCCAGCTTTGCTAACTGATAAAGGAGTTAAAAAACGACTGAATTTATCCGCTTCTTTTTCCCATTTTTTATCTTTGGTTGCTTCATACAAAAACCACAATTCACCTGGCCAAAATCCGCTTGTCCAATCTTTGTAACCAACAAATTTCCATTCTTTGCTTCCGTTTGGAACTGTTCTTGGAGAAGTTCCGTCGTTCGGAATTACTTCTAGCGTTTTTGAAGCTTGTTCTGCGCAATAATCCAATTGCTTTTTAATATTAAACGAATTGCCTTTTTGAGAATAGCTTTGGTTTCCTAAAAAAAACAAAGCAGCAATCAGTGTGAAAAATTTTGCCTTCATGGGTTATTTTGATAGATAGTTAATTGAACTGATAAATTTATAAAATAAACCAAATGTATTTGAATCTTTGTATTTTTGTTGGACTAAAAATGTACAATTGTTACAGCAAAAAACTATTTTGAACAAAGCAAGAATATACTATTTCTTAATTTTTCTCAGCATTATTTTCTTAGGAATACTTTCAAGAAAAATCTCTTTTATACCTTTATGGATTGGTGATTTTCTTTATGCGGTAATGATTTACTTTCTGGTTCGCGTTTTTTTTCCTGCAAAAAAGTTTATCATCATTATACTACTTTCTCTTTTTATTTGTTATTGTATTGAGTTTTTGCAGCTTTATCAAGGCAAATGGATTCTTGAACTTAGAAAAACGCTTTTTGGCAAATATGTATTAGGACAAGGCTTTTTATGGTCTGACATTCTTGCTTACACATTCGGAATTGCAATTGCCTTTATTATTGAAAAATCATTTTTAAAATATTATAATCATGAATCTCGTTTTCGCATCAAACAACAAAAATAAAATTGCAGAAATTCAAAGCATGCTTCCTGAAAGCATCAAAATATTAAGTTTGGAAGACATTAATTGTTTGGAAGACATTCCAGAAACTGCTGATACTATTGAAGGAAATGCCATTTTAAAAGCCGATTATGTAACTCAAAAATATGGTTACGATTGCTTTGCAGATGATACAGGTCTAGAAGTCCATGCCTTAAATGGAGAACCTGGAGTATATTCGGCACGATATGCTGGCGAGCAAAAAAATGCAGATGACAACATGGATAAGCTTTTAGCGGCTTTAAAAGATGAAGAAAATCGCAGCGCGCAGTTCAAAACCGTAATAACTTTAAACCTAAACGGAAAACAGTTTTCATTTACTGGAATTGCAAAAGGAGATATTACACATACAAAAACTGGAACAAACGGATTTGGTTACGATCCTATTTTTAAACCTGAAAATTTTGATAAAACCTTTGCAGAACTGCCATTAGAAACCAAAAACACTATCGGTCATCGCGGAAAAGCAGTAAAGCAACTGATTGATTTTCTGAACACCACAAAATAATTGTTTCAAATACAACATTTTAAGTTCTAAATTTTACATTTCAAGACGTATTTTTTGTTGATTTTGAAGGTTTAAGATAAAAAATCATTTTAATGAAATTGTAACTTTTTGATAATCAAATCATAACAAATACATAAATCTTAAATTTGCATTAGTTTATCTGAATAATTAACTGTAATTTTGCACCCTATTTTAAATACATATATGAATAAATTTGAACAATTAGGATTGAATGAATCGTTACTGAAGGCGATTTTAGATCTAGGATTTGAAAATCCGTCAGAGGTACAGGAAAAGGCGATTCCCCTATTATTGGAAAAAGACACAGATATGGTTGCGTTGGCTCAGACAGGGACAGGGAAAACGGCAGCTTTCGGTTTTCCGCTAATTCAAAAAATTGATGCTGACAATAGAAACACACAAGCATTAGTTTTATCGCCAACACGAGAACTTTGTTTACAGATTACCAACGAACTTAAAAACTACTCAAAATACGAAAAAGGTATTAATGTGGTAGCAGTTTACGGCGGGGCTAGTATTACAGAGCAGGCCAGAGAGATTAAAAGAGGCGCACAAATTATTGTGGCTACTCCAGGGAGAATGCAAGACATGATTAACAGAGGGTTAGTTAACATTAAAAATATAGATTACTGTATTCTTGATGAGGCTGATGAGATGTTAAACATGGGATTCTATGAAGACATCGTATCTATCTTATCAGATACTCCAGACGAAAAAAGTACATGGTTGTTTTCTGCAACTATGCCACAAGAGGTTGCTAGAATTGCAAAACAATTCATGACCGAACCACTAGAAATTACTGTAGGAGCTAAGAACTCAGGTTCAGCAACAGTTTCTCACGAATTTTACTTGGTTAATGCACGCGATCGTTACGAAGCTTTGAAACGTATCGCCGATGCTAATCCAGATATTTTCTCTGTAGTTTTCTGTAGAACAAAACGTGATACACAAGCTGTAGCTGAAAAATTAATTGAAGATGGATATAGCGCTGCCGCGTTGCACGGAGATTTATCTCAAGCACAACGTGATGGTGTAATGAAATCATTCCGTGGAAGACAAATTCAGATGCTTGTTGCTACTGACGTTGCTGCACGTGGTATAGACGTTGATAACATTACTCACGTAGTAAACTATCAATTACCTGACGAGATTGAAACATACAATCACCGTTCAGGACGTACTGGTAGAGCAGGAAGATTAGGAACTTCTATTGTAATTGTTACTAAAAGTGAATTACGTAAAATTTCTTCTATCGAAAGAATTATCAAACAGAAATTTGAAGAGAAATCTATTCCTTCAGGAATCGAAATCTGCGAAATTCAGTTATTGCACTTAGCTACAAAAATTAAAGATACTGAGGTTGATCACGAAATTGACAACTATCTTCCAGCTATCAATACAGTTCTTGAAGGCTTATCTAAAGAAGAATTAATTAAGAAAATGGTTTCAGTTGAATTTAACCGTTTTATTAATTACTATAAAAAGAACAGAGATATTTCTGCTCAATCTTCAGATAGACGTGAGAGAAGTGATTCTGAGCCAAGAGAATTCAATAATAACGGAGCTGTTCGTTATTTTGTGAATATTGGTTCTAGAGACAACTTTGACTGGATGTCATTAAAAGATTACTTAAAAGAAACATTAGATTTAGGTCGTGATGATATCTTTAAAGTAGATGTAAAAGAAGGATTCTCTTTCTTTAATACTGATCCTCAATTTACAGAAAAAGTAATGGATGTTTTAAACAACGTTCAATTAGAAGGTCGTCGTATTAATGTTGAGATTTCTAAAAATGACGGTGGCGGAAGACGTGATCACAACAATCGTGGTGGCGGAAGAAGCTCTGGAGGATCTAGAAGAGAAGGAAACTTTGCTCCAAGACGCGAAGGCGGATTCAGAGGTGATAGAAATTCTTCAAGAGACGGAGGTTCACGCGAAGGCGGATCACGTGATGGAGGTTTTAGAAGCGACAGAAATTCATCATCTCCAAGAAGAGAAGGTGGTTTTAGAAGTTCTGCTCCTAGAGGCGAAAATGGAGGTTCAGATAGAGCTCCAAGACGTTCAGAAAACTTCGGCGACAGCTCAAGACCAAGAAGAACTAGAAGAGATTAATAATTTAATTTCTTAAAATATAAATCCCAAATTCCAAACATAATGGAATTTGGGATTTTTTTATAGAAACCTTTTTTCATCGCTACCTCTTTTTCACAAACTCTAAAAAGCAATACTTTTTGCTTTGTTAATTTTCTTATAATTAAATTCCAAGACTGCGAGATATTTAATCCCGATTTACTACTTTTAGAGCTTTAAATCAGGATATGAAATATTTCGCAGTTTTCTTTTTTACACTTCTCGCCAACATTGGTTTTGCTCAAGACACGCAAGATGCACAGCCAACAGTTCCACAAAGAGTTTCAGGTTATGTTATTAATGACAACAGCAAACAACCGCTTGCTGGCGTAAATATCATTAACACCAATAAAGTACGTGGTGCGAAATCTGACGAGAAAGGGTATTTTGAAATTGACGTGCAAGTCAATGATACACTTCATTTTTCTATTCTAGGATTCCAATCACTAAGAATCAGAGTTACAAATGACTGGATTAAAAATAAAATCACAAGAATTCAGCTTACTGAAAAAGCAATTGCCTTGGAGGAAGTTGTTATTGCCCCTTTTTCACTAACTGGATATCTTGAAATCGATTCTAAATTAATTCCAACAAAAGAAAACTATCGTTATAGCATTTCTGGACTTACGCAAGGTTATGAAGCTGGAGAATATGCTCCAAATGCTTTTGGAAAAGTGCTCGGTTCGATCTTTAACCCCGCCGATATGTTATATAATTTCTTCGGAAAGAATGGTAAAGAGCTCAAGAAATTGAAAGAAATGAGAAAAGATGATACCGTAAGAAATCTTTTAGAATCAAAATACGATCGAGAAACAGTTGCTGTACTATTAGGAATAAGCAAGGATGAAATACCCGAAATTATGCAACGTTGCAACTATTCAGATTCTTTCATTCAAACTGCAAACGATCTTCAAATTATGGATGCAATTAGCGCTTGTTACGAACAATATAAAGTTTTGAAACGAAATTAATTTTAAACAAAAAATCCCCAATTTTTCAATTGGGGATTTTTTTAGTCTCAGTTTTCGGTCACAGTCTTCAGCCTGAAAACTGCGACTGCGACTGAAAACTATTATTTGACTGGTATATTAGAAAGAATTTCCAATACAAATTTCCAATATTTTTGTGCAGATGAAATGCTTGCTCTTTCGTCTGGAGAGTGCGCTCCGTGAATTGTTGGTCCAAAAGAAATCATATCCATATCTGGATAATTTGTTCCTAATATTCCACATTCTAAACCAGCATGACAAGCTACAACTTTAGGCTGTTCTCCATTTTGCTTTTCATAAATTTCTTTTAAAACTTCCAAAATCTCAGAGCTTACGTTTGGAGTCCATCCTGGGTAAGAACCTGTCAGTTCTACTTCGCATCCAACCAATTCAAAAGTAGAACGTAAAGAATTAGCCAAATCAAATTTTGAAGATTCAACAGAAGAACGCGTCAAACATCCTACTAATATTTCTCCATCTTTAATCACTACACGAGCAATATTATTTGAAGTTTCAACCAAATCGGCCATATCAGCACTCATTCTGTAAACTCCATTCTGAGCCGCATAAATCGCTCTGATAATTCCTTCTTGAACACCTAAATCCATCACTTTTTCAGGTAAATCACCTTTTACGATTTCAATAGATAAATTCGGCTCAGTTGTTTTGTATTCTGCTTTGATATCAGAAATAACTTCCTGCATATCATACACATAAGCTTCATCAAACATTTCAGAAATAATCACTTTAGCAACACTTTCTCTCGGAATTGCATTTCTCAAACTTCCTCCATTAATTTCTACAATCTGCAAACCAAAGTTTTCAAACGCATCAAATAACAAACGGTTCATGATCTTATTAGCATTTCCTAAACCTTTATGAATATCCATTCCTGAATGCCCACCGTTTAAGCCTTTTACTGTGATTGTATAAGCAACAGAGCCTTCTGGAACTTCTTCTTCGTGATACGTTCTAGTTGCCGTTACATCAATTCCTCCAGCACATCCGATATCAATTTCATCGTCTTCTTCTGTATCCAAGTTTAATAAAATCTGACCTTGTAAAATACCTCCTTTTAAGTTTAAAGCTCCAGTCATTCCTGTTTCTTCATCAACTGTAAACAAAGCTTCAATTGCAGGATGCGGAATATCTTTACTTTCCAAAATAGCCATAATAGTCGCCACTCCTAGCCCATTATCAGCTCCAAGTGTTGTACCACGCGCGCGAACCCAGTCACCATCTACATACATATCGATTCCTTGGGTATCAAAATCAAAAACAGTATCTGCATTTTTTTGATGCACCATATCTAAATGCCCTTGCATTACGATCGGTTTACGGTTTTCCATTCCAGGAGTTGCAGGTTTTCTGATGATTACGTTTCTGATTTCATCTTCAAAAGTTTCCAAACCTAAACTGTTTCCAAAGTTTTTCATAAACTCAATTACACGCTCTTCTTTCTTAGATGGACGAGGAACTTCGTTTAAATCCGCGAATTTGTTCCAAAGTGCTTTTGGTTCCAGATTTCTTATTTCTTGACTCATTATATTTTGTTTGATGTTTAACAATTAAGAGTCCCCAAAGTTACAAAGTTTCAAAGTCTTTTTCGCCACGAATTCCACGAATTAGCACTAATCTTATTGAAATTAAAATACATTTTCACAATTGCATTCTCATTTTATCTAATTAAAAAACCATTAATTAGCGAAAATTCTCAGAATTTCTAGCAAACTCTTTTTATCCGTTAATAATTGTATTTATATTTACTTATCTAAAAATTACGCTGTGAAATCAAAATACGTTTTACCTTTATTTCTCTTAGTTCAAATTATATTTTATAAAATCCTACCTCTCTTTCCAGACTTTGTGGAAGGCTTTTACAGCAAAAATTTATTCGTTAGAATCTCTCAATTTTCAAGAACAGTTTTAGGTAGAATTCCGTTTTCTGTTGGCGATATTATTTATGCTCTTTTACTAATTTCTATAATTAGTTGGTTTTGGAAAATTAGAAAAACTTGGAAAACAGATTGGAAAGATCATCTATTAAAAATGTTGGGCAAGATCTCTTTGTTTTACTTTTTCTTTCATTTGTTTTGGGCATTCAATTATTATCGCGAGCCTCTTTTCCAAAAAATGGAAATCAAAAGAGAATATACCGATGCTGATCTTTTGGCTTTCACTAAACGATTAATTGCAAAAACAAACGAAGTTCAATTTCAAATTACAAAAAACGACAGCGCAAAAGTTGAATTTCCTTATTCTCAGGAGAAATCGTTTCAAATGATTTTAAACGGTTATGATAATTTAGCGAAAGAGCATCCATTTTTTAAATATAAAACTCTAAGCGTTAAGAAGTCTTTATTTAGCGTCCCTTTAACCTATATGGGATTTGGCGGTTATTTGAATCCATTTACGAATGAAGCTCAGATTAATTATCTATTACCGATGTATAACTTCCCTCTCACCACGTCGCACGAAATGGCACATCAGATCGGTTTTGCCAGCGAAAGTGAATGTAATTTTATTGGAGTTTTAGCTTCGCTAAAAAATGATAATCTTTATTATCAATATTCTGGATACAGTTTTACTTTAAGTTATTGCCTAG
The DNA here is from genome assembly GCF_056824315.1 of Flavobacterium sp. B167r. Taxonomy (NCBI): domain Bacteria; kingdom Pseudomonadati; phylum Bacteroidota; class Flavobacteriia; order Flavobacteriales; family Flavobacteriaceae; genus Flavobacterium; species Flavobacterium sp. B167r. The sequence continues at coordinate 2,722,200 of NZ_CP124859.1, read as the reverse complement.
GAATCTGGAAGTACAAAAATGAAAAGATTTTTAATGAATTAAAGAAAACCGTTCACGTTGGAATTCTAAAAAACTATCAAGAAAATCAAGATTTCTGGAAAAAACATGACACCTTTATAGATGAAGGTTTTCACTTTCTATGGGATAATTTCTTAAAAACCAACAACCAAAAAGATGGAATGGAAAGTTACAGCAAGTTTATAGATTTGACTATTAATTATTATAAAACGAGAAAATTATAATTCAACTGTAACAAAAATGATTTCATAACTACTAATATAAATATGAGCGAAAATCTAGAACAGTCATTTGTTGCGCAATTGCAGGCAAATCAGAATATAATCCACAAGATTTGTAGATTATATACTGCTGGCGAAGACGCTCACAAAGATCTGTTTCAGGAAATTACTATTCAACTTTGGAAGGCTTATCCAAAATTTAGAGGAGACAGTAAATTTTCGACTTGGACGTATCGTGTTGCCTTAAACACAGCAATTACCTTATACCGAAAAACCAAAAGAACTATATCGACCGTAGATTATGAAAATCATCAGCATTTTGTAAAAGATGTTGACTACAATTATGAAGAAGAAGAACAGATTAAACTGATGTATAAAGCAGTTTATCAATTGAATGACATCGAAAAGGCATTAGTTTTTATGTATTTAGAAGACAAAGATTATCAAGAAATAGCTGAAACATTAGGAATCAGCGAAGTGAATGCGCGCGTGAAAATGAACAGAATCAAAGGGAAACTTAAAAAAATACTAAATCCTTAAAAATTATTATGAAAGAACTGGATTTACTAAAAAAAGACTGGCAAAAGAACGCTGATTCTTTTCAACAAATTTCTGAAAATGAAATCTATAAGATGATTCACAGAAAATCATCTTCAATTGTAAAATGGATTTTAATTATCAGTATTTTGGAGATTTCGTTTTGGACTTTTTCGAACTTGTTTATCAATACAGATGATGTGTTGCGAAAAATGAATCATCCTGAGATTGTAGCGGCTTTAGAGTTTCTTACCTATTTCAATTACGTTGTAGTATTGATTTTTGTTTACATTTTCTACAAAAACTACAGAACAATTTCGACCACAATAGCCACAAAATCATTGATGGGCGCTATTTTGAAAACTCGCAAAACTGTTCAGTATTATGTTTGGTATAATCTAGGAATGATCGTCATTACAGCAATTCTAAGTTTCTTTATTGCTTTCGTTTACAATCCTGATATGGAGTTTCTTAGAGAAAAATTAGCCATTAACGGAAAAGCGATGTTCGTTACGATCGGAATACTGTTCCTAGTAATTTTAGGTTTCTTCGGATTGTTCTGGTGTTTCTACAGAATTATCTACGGAACGCTTTTACGCAGATTATATGCTAATTATAAAGAGTTGAAGAAGATAGATTTCTAAATTTAAGATACTAAGATTCTGAGATGCTAAGGTTCTAAGTTTTTTCTTTTAAGGGGCAGAGGCGCAAAGGAACAAAGGTTTTCTCAACTGAAACTTAAATAAGCTTATCTGTCACCCTGAGCGAAGTCGAAGGGCGCAAAGTTTGGTGCGGGCTTCGACTTCGCTCAGCCAGACAAAGCAGACTTTAAATCAAGAGAATCAAAAATCTAAAATCAGTAATCTAAAATCTAAAATTTTAATAATCCCATTGTCTCATTTTGTTAAGTTCTTCTTGTGCTTTGATTTCTTCAGCAGGAATAACTTTTAAAAATGAAGGATGTTGTTCGATTGCATATTCTACTTTTTCTACTATTTGATCGATAGTATCATTTTCATAATCAATATCAAGAGGTTCTTTGATTATAAAAGATTGGAGGATTCCTTTTTTCTTCATTCGAAGTCCTTTCTTGTCAAAAGAACGACGGAATCCATCAATCACAATCGGAATAACGATTGGTTTGTGTTGTTTGATAATATGAGCAGTTCCTTTACGAACGGGTTTAAATGATTTTGTTGTTCCTTGTGGAAAAGTAATAACCCAGCCATCTTCTAATGCTATTCTGATATTTTCAGTGTCATTTGGATTAACATCGCGTTTTTCAGTTACATCAACACCTTTTGCGCGCCAAGTTCTTTCTACAGTAATTGCGCCAACATAAGCCAAAATTCTTGGAAGTAATCCAGATTGCATGGTTTCTTTGGCGGCAACGTAATAAATATTCATTTTAGGCTGCCACAAATAACCAATATTCTTAATCGTGTCTTGACGTCCTGATAAACTGGCGTTAAAGACATGAAACATTGCTACAACGTCAGCAAAATAAGTTTGGTGATTGGAAATAAACAAAACATTAGTATCTGGAAGCGTTTTAATAATTTCAGATCCTTCAATCTGCAATTCATTAAAACCTCTATATCGCTTATGAGTCATCGCACCTAGAACTCGGATTAACCATTTCTTGATGAATAATATATGTCCAAAAGGATTTCGTTTAAACAATCCCATAACTAATTTATCTTATTTTTTTGTCAAGTCGCAAACATACAAAAATTATTCTTTTAGCAAAACTATAAAACAATTTCTCCAATTAATAGTTATCCAAATGAATATCAAATCGTTAAATAATGTTTACGAAATTTCTTTTGCAATAGCGGTATTCAAAACATCACGCAATTCACTCAAAATCATTGCTGTGGCACCCCAAACAATATGGTTTTGAATATTAAAGGCAGGAACCAAAATATTTGCACCATAAGAAGTTGATAATCTGGCCTCAACAACTATATCATCATTCAGAAAAGTAGATAAAGGCAACTCAATGATTCCAGCAACTTCTCTTATATCGGGATAAAAGGAGAGTTCTTCTGTGGCAATTCCTAAAAAAGGATGCACCAAAAAGTTACTTGGCGGAATATACATTGGAGAGAAATTTTTAATTATTTTAATTTTATCTCTCGTAACGCCGACCTCTTCTTGTGTTTCTCTAAGTGCTGTGGTTTCAAAATTTAAATCTTCCTTTTCATATTTTCCTCCAGGAAATGCTATCTGAGCAGAATGAACTCCATCATAAGTATTTCTAACAATCAAAACCAAATGTGTTTTTTCCTGTTTTGGATAAAACAGCATCATTACCCCCGCCATTCTGGCGTTTAACGCATCAATATCAAGATTTTTTAATCCCTCTATACGCTCTTTTGGAGCCATTTTTAAGTGTGATGTTACAGCTGGCAGTTCTACAGGAATTATATTGGGAACATATTTCAAAAAGTCTTGAAAATTCATAATCAAAGCTTATTTTTGTACTTTCAAATAAAACATAAATATACTTCAGAAAACGCAGTACCGCAAGTTTTCTAATCTTAAAGCCTAAAAAAATGTACAGCAGAGAAGAATCACAAAGAATAAAAAGAGAATTTTGGGTAGCTTTCGCCGAAAAACATCCTCGTAAATGGGTACTTTATGATACAAAGATTAAAGACTTTTCTTTTAAATTTTATGTTGATAATAAAAAGGCTCAAGTTTTAATTGATATTGAACACCGAAGCGATGAAAAACGTATTGCTTACTTTGAAAAGCTTGAAGCTTTAAAAAATATTCTGGAAGAAGAATTTATTAAAGATCTGGTTTTTGAAAAAAATCACACTCTAGAAAGCGGTAAAAACATTAGTCGAATTTGGGTTGAAAAACTTGGCATTGGTTTTAGTAACAAAAATACTTGGGATATTATTTTTGATTTTTTCAATGAAAATATGCACGCTCTAGAAATGTTTTATTTAGAATATGACGAGTTTATTAAGGATGTGGAAAATTGAGTTTCTAAGATACTAAGCTTCAAAGTTCTGATTTTATATAGCAAACCCTACAGGTTTTAAAAACCTGTAGGGTTTATTATTTAGTTTGAGCTCTAAAAAAACTTAGAATCTCAGTATCTTAGAAACTTAGCATCTTAACTACACAGTAATAATATTATACAATATAATACGATCGTCGTAATTGATATAAAGCTGTTTTCTGTAGTCTTGTTTTTTTCTGGTAATAATTGAGAGTTTACATTCTTTTCCGTCGTTGTCCTTACACATGAAAGAATAAACTATATCAGTATCATTCTCTTCTCTTTCAATATAATTTGTAATATTAAAAAGTTGAATTTCTTGAGAGTAAACTACAATTCTATGCTTATTGGTATCTAAAACAACGGAAAGATTAACTAAATCAAGATTGGACCACTCGCCCCATTTTCCTCTTTCATTTTTTTGTAGAACGCTAAAACCCGAAGTTTTGAAATGATAAGACTGACTTTGAACTTGTTGAAAACCAAATCCTAAAAAAAGTAATAGTAGGTATGTGCGTATAGAATTCATAAATTATTTCTTGCAGTCAATTAAAACTCAAATGTAGTCTTTTCTTTGGATGCGACTTCAAATTCGGCTATCATTTGTTGAACAATTTCTTCAACTGGTAAAATTTCGTTAATCAAACCTGCGACTTGGCCAATTTCCAATTCTCCTTCATCCAAATCTCCTTCAAACATTCCTTTTTTAGCTCTTGCGCGCCCTAAAAGCTGAACCAATTCTTCCTTAGAAGGACATTTTTGGTACAAATCCTGAACATCTTGATAGAATTTGTTTTTCACTAATCTAACAGGTGCTAATTCTTTCAATGTCAATTGCGTACCTCCTTCTAAAGTATTAACTATCGTGTCTTTAAAATTATTGTGTGCCGAAGATTCAAAGGACGCTGCAAAACGACTTCCAACTTGCACACCATCTGCACCTAAAATCATTGCCGCCAGCATTCCTCTTCCTGTTGCAATTCCACCAGCCGCGATTAAAGGAATTTTTATTTTTTCCTTTACCATCGGAATCAAAGTCAAAGTAGTAGTTTCTTCTCGCCCATTGTGTCCACCTGCTTCAAAACCTTCCGCTACGACGGCATCAACTCCAGCATCTTGTGCTTTTAAAGCAAAAACACTACTACTCACCACATGAACAACTGTAATACCTTTTTCTTTCAGAAAAGATGTCCAAGTTTTCGGATTTCCTGCTGAAGTAAAAACAATTTTCACTCCTTCATCAACCACAATATTCATGATTTCTTCAATGTTGGGATATAACATCGGAATGTTGACACCAAAAGGTTTATCAGTTGCTTTTTTACATTTCTGAATGTGTTCTCTTAAAACTTCTGGATACATCGAACCTGCACCTATAAGTCCTAAACCTCCTGCATTGCTTACCGCCGAAGCCAATTTATAACCGCTGTTCCAGATCATTCCTCCTTGAATGATTGGATATTTTATATTGAAGAGTTGGGTGATTTTATTCATTAAAATTATTGCTTGATTATTTTTCCAGTTTTATGCAGATTATCAGCATCAAAACTATAAATATACAGTCCGCTTTGAAGCGATTGCAAGGAAAGAACTGGATTTAAATTATTGATTTTTTCTTCGATTAATTTTTGTCCTAAAATAGAGTAAATCGTTACCGAAGCTGTGTTGTTTTCATTTAAATAAGAAAACCAAACTTCACTCTTAGCAGGATTTGGATACACCGCAAATGATGCGTCTGAGATAAAACTATCAACACTTAATGCATTACCAAAATTCGGAATTCCGTATCCGTAATTATTATCTGGATTAGCATATCGATCGGCTGAAACCAAAATCATTTGTCTGATTTCTTTATTTGTTTTTGATGGAAAAGCCTGCCATAATGAAGCTGCCATTCCCGCCATAATCGGACAAGAAAATGAAGTTCCGCTTGCTGTACCAATATTTCCATTTGCATCAGAAACTACAGCCGACGCTCCTTGTGCCATCACATCTGGCTTAATTCTACCATCATAAGTCGGTCCTATTGAACTGGAAGCCGCTTTGCTTTTAGATGCAGTAACAGAACCAATGGCTAAAACAGAAACCGCATCTGCTGGAGCACCAACGTGCTTTTCAGTTTGAGTTCCTTCATTTCCAGCAGAAGCCAAAACTAATATTCCTTTACTAAAAGCGATTTCAGCACCACGCGAAATAAAATTGGTAATTCCGTTCATATCGCTGTAAGTATGATTGTACCTAACTTCATCGCGATCAAGGAAATATCCGAGGGAAGTTGTGATAATATCGACTCCTAAGGCGTCCGCTTTCTCCGCCGCTTCAACCCAAAGTGATTCTTCAAGAGGATTCTCATCAGCAACAATTTCAGTTATAAAAAGATAATAGGAAGCATTTGGAGCCGTTCCTATTAAAGCATTTTCTTTGTAGCCCCCCATTGTGGAAAGCACTTTCGTTCCATGATCTCCTCCAGCATAGAAATTAGCATTTCGAGTGGTGTAATCGTAACCTCCTAGAATTTTATTATTATTTCTAAGATTTGCAAAAGGCAGAGCAGTATTGACACCCGGAAATCCAGCATCTAAAACAGCAATAATTTTACCTTCTCCAGTATAATTCTGCTGATGTAAAACCTGTCCGTTCAACATCTGAATTTGATTAGCAGAATTACCGTAAGCATAATCAATAGTGGTTTGTGATTGTTTTTTTGTATTACTGGTTGCAGTTTCAGAAACTTTTTTCCCCGTCGTATTTAAAGTTCTATCTGCAAATTCTACTTTCTGAACAAAAGCCAATGCTTTTAAAGCATTAATATTAGCCTGAGTTCCCTGAATATGAAGCGCATTCAGCCATTTCGACTGCGCTTTTACCGTGATTCCTGTACTTGCTGAAATTTGATTTATATAAGAAGTTTCTAAAGGAGCATCTGTAATATCCAAAGGAATATTCTGATTGGTTCTTCGATCCAAAGCCCTTTGCGAAAGTTCGGTTAACGGATTATCATAAAAAGACTGTGCATTAGGTTTTCCATTAAAATAAACCCATGCATCTTCTTGTGCAAATACCGTAAACGAAAGAAGTAATAAAAGAAAAGTAAAGTTTTGTCTCATCAATTTATACCTTTTAGGAATTTCTTCCAAATAAAGTATAAAGCTAAGAAATTACTCCCGAACCAACTAATTCATTTTCTAAATACCAAGCAACAAATTGTCCTTCTGTAATAGCAGACTGTGGTTCTTCAAACTCCACATACATCCCATCCTCAAATTGATGTAAAACGGCTTTTTGCAAAGGTTGACGGTAACGAATTCTCGCCATTACCTCCATCTTTTCTCCAATTTTTAGCGTCATGTCTTCTCTAATCCAATGTACTTCAGATTTTTCAACAAAAAGCGCTTTTTTAAACAAACCTGGGTGTTGGCTTGACAAACCTGTATAAATCGTATTCGTTTCTACATCAGTCGCAATTACAAATAAAGGATCTGTTGTTCCTCCTACATTCAGACCTTTTCTTTGTCCAACTGTAAAATAATGAGCCCCTTGATGTTTTCCAACTACTTTTCCCATTGTTGGAAGATATTCTAACTTTTTAGATTCTAATTTTAAACGCTCTTCTAAAGAAAGTTCTTCTGATTTTTCAGCAGTATAAATCGGATCATTTTTATCCACTTGAACAATTTTCCCCTCTTTTGGCTGTAATTTTTGCTGTAAAAATTCTGGAAGGCGAACTTTTCCAATAAAACATAAACCTTGAGAATCTTTCTTTCCTGCTGTAACCAATTCCATTTCAGTTGCGATTTCACGAACTTCTGGCTTTGTTAAAGCACCAATTGGAAACAAAGCTTTGGACAATTGCTCTTGCGACAATTGACATAAGAAATAAGATTGATCTTTATTATTGTCAACTCCAGCAACTAATTGGTAAACAGGTTTTCCGTCTACTTCAATTTCGCTTTTTTGACAATAATGTCCTGTTGCGACGTAATCTGCTCCAAGACTTAAAGCAATTTTCATAAACACATCAAATTTGATTTCGCGATTACAAAGCACGTCAGGATTTGGAGTTCTACCTTTTTCGTATTCGTTGAACATGTAATCAACGATTTTCTCTTTGTATTCTTCGCTTAAATCAACAGTTTGAAACGGTATTCCTAGTTTTTCAGCAACAAGCAAAGCATCGTTACTGTCTTCAAGCCAAGGACATTCGTTAGAAATAGTAACCGAATCATCGTGCCAATTTTTCATAAAAAGGCCAATTACTTCGTACCCCTGTTGCTGCAATAAATAAGCCGCAACACTAGAATCTACTCCACCTGAAAGTCCAACAACTACTCGTTTCATTTTGAAATGTTTAATTTTTTAAGGTTGCAAAGGTACGCCAAATAATAGAAAATTTCACAAAGGTTTGCATTACTTTAAGTAATCCCGCGGTAGATAAAACTTATTGCTTTTTTAAGTACATTTAATCATCCATTTTTACAGCATGAAAAAATACATTTACAGCTTGTTTTTCCTATTCGTTTTAACCTCGCTTAGTGCGCAGCGATTTAGTGCGTCTTTGCCAAATTATGAAGCATACAAGGTATTTAAAGGAAAACCTTTGTCTGATAAATTTTCGAATATCGAATCGGTAAAAGTGATTTACGATCTTCGAAAACAGAAAATGTATTATTTCAACAGCGGTGTAATTTTACTTCATTACGATTTCGTGGTCAATTATTTGGGTTATGGCCATGATCTAGAAATATTCAACAATGAAAATTATAGCGATACCGAAAAGAATCGAGATTTTCTTCTCGGAAATTTAAATCACATTAAAGGAACCGATAAATGGATTTTTGAACTCGCTGCATCCGACCATATGCCACTTCCATTAATTGAGCGATTCTTCAATTTGGTCAAAAAATCCACATTCATTGGCGAAAAACTAAAATTTTATCTAAACAATCCTCAAATGATGGAATGGTTTCAGCGCGAGGAATTCAAAATTCCTTGTGTAAAATCGGATTATATTTTTGGCGAATTGAAATATCAGGAAGTTGTCCGTGGTAGTAATATTGGAATTTTAAAAAAATATAAAATCAAAGAATTAGAAACCATAAAACCTAGTTCTGACGAAATTATTATTTTGGATGGAACACCAGATATTCTCCCAAATGTTCGAGGAATTATTGTGAATGAACTTCAAACTCCTTTAAGCCATTTGGTTCTTTTAGGAAAAAACAGAAAGATTCCGATTATGGCTTACACTGATATTGAAAAAGATAACAATATCAAGAGATTACTTTCTAAAAAAGTCGAATTAAAAATCGAAGTCGATACTTTTTTCATTAAAGAAACAACCAAGAAAATCCCTGTAAAATCAGTTGGTAAAAAGAAAAAACTCACGGTTGACAATTCTGTAACTGAATTAGTTTCTTTATCTGAAATTCCTAAAAAAGGAGTAAATTATATTGGTTCGAAAGCGCAAAACATGGCGTATCTAATTGCAATTTCTAAAGAAAATTCATTTAGAACTCCAGAAGATGCACATGCGATTCCATTCTATTTTTATACTCAACATATTCAGAAAACTTCTATTTCTTCTTTAATTGCAGAACTTTTGGCTTATCCGCATAAAGATTCAACAGTTTGGATCAATAAACAACTGAAAAAAATTAGAGATGCCATTAAAAAAGAAAACGTTGATACTTCTTTAATAGCCAAACTTAACGAAACTTTTAAAAATGCGAAATTCAAAAACTTCCGATTTCGTTCGTCAACGAATGCAGAAGATTTGGATGATTTTAACGGCGCTGGATTATATGATTCTAAAACTGGAATTTTAGGAGACAGTATCAAAACTTTTGAAAAAGCCATAAAACAAGTTTGGGCAAGTGTTTGGAACGAAGCTTCGTATAATGAAAGAGAGCTTTTTGGAATTGACCAGCAAAATATAGCGATGGGAGTTTTGGTTCATCGCTCTTTTCCTGACGAATTAGCAAATGGCGTAATCATCACAAAAAATATATTTAGAACGAATTTTCCAGGCATTACAGTCAATGTTCAAAAAGGTGAAAACTCAGTTGTAAAGCCAGAAAAAGGAGAAATCTGCGAACAGTTTGTCGCCTATCATTTCAATGACGGAAAAGATGAAACTGATTTTGATATTGATTATACTTCCAATTCAAATTTGAACGATAATGAACCGCTTTTGACTCGAAAAGAAATGAGTAATCTTTATGATGTCAGCAAAAAAATTGAAAAAAAAATGTATCGATATTGGCGCAAAAACCAATTTCATCCTGTAGATATTGAATTTAAAATTGTGGGCGAAAAAAGAGATTTATACATCAAACAAGTTCGCCCGTTCAACGATTAATAGAAAACTAATAAATCTATTTCGTTGTTCGCAGTATTAATTAAGACAATTCTAAAATCAAAATCTTCAATTTTAATTTTCTCTTGAATTGATTTTCGAATTACTTCTGAATTTAAAGAAAATTTATCGTCAAGCGGAATTTTCAAATCTACAGAATTGAGATATTTAGAAGCTTTTTTATTGACTATAATTGACGCTACAATATAAAATCCGATGATGATAATTTGAAAAAACAACAGCAATTCAATCTTTTCAAACGGATACATAATATCTAAAATCGACAAGGTAATCGTCGCAAAAAGAAAGATTATAGCATTTACCGTAAAAGATTGTGTTCTAAATCGAAGTATCGAAAAAATAGCAAAAAGCCCAAAACCAATTCCGACCCCTATTTCTATTTTCGTAAAAAGATAACAAAGAGAAAAAGTGCAAAGCCCAACAATAACCATTAAAGGATTTATGGTGGCGTTATCTTTTCTGTTGGAGAAAAAATAGAGAATTAAAATCGAGATAAACAACAATAAAAATCGTCCTAAAAGCTCTTTTAAATCCATTGGTTAGCATAATTGGTTAATCAAATGTAAACAATTTATGCTTAAACCATTTATTTTTTTTAACGGATGAATTCTGAACTTTTTAAACTACTGTTTTTTTGTCGATCCTACTTTTTCAGATGCTTTATTTGTGTTTTTAGGATCACTCATATTTACTTCTTTTACCAGTTTTCCTTTTTGATAAAATTGCCAGATCCCTGCTTTTTTACCATTTACAAATTTCCCTTTAGAAGCAACCGATTTATCTGAATCATAAAAAACCGCATCTCCATTATATTCGTTATTTCTAAAGTTTGATTCCTCCAAAAGTGTTCCGTCAATGCCTATTTTTTTATATGGACCTTCTTGCAAACCATTTTTATAGGTCATCTCTTCAGCGATTTGAGCATTTGGATAATAAATAGTTTTTAAACCTTCTAATTTTCCTTTTTTGTAATTCTCAACCGTCATTACAACTTTAGAAGCTTTATGATAATATTTCCATTCTCCTTCACGTGATTTTCCAATCTCTTTTCCTTCACTTACCTTGTTTTTATTCTGGTCGAAAAATATGGTATATGAACTTCCATCATTTGCGCTAAAATCTCTTGTAGCGATAACATCTCCTTTCTTTGTATCATCAAAAAATTTAAAAACACCCGTTTCTTTTCCGTGATCAAAAGTTCCTTCGTAACGAGGACGTTTAGATTCGGCATAAGTTCCTTTCCAAACTCCGTCTTTTTTCCCTGCTGCGTCAACTTTGTTTATATCTGTTTGTGCATTCGAAACTAATGTTGTTAGGAATAATAATCCAAATATGATTTTTTTTGAGATCATAGTAAATTCTATTTTTAAGCTTAACGAAAATCTTAATTATAAAGTATAATGGTATAAAAAAATCCCGATTAAATCGAGATTTTTTTATTGAAAATTATTTTTTCTTATTCTGAGCTTTTGCCGCTTCTTGTTGTTCCATCACATCCTGAAGACGCTGCTGAAACTTGCTTGGCTTTTTAGGCTCTTTTAATTTATTTTCTTGAATCTGAGCGTGAATTTTCTCGCTATCAACAATATAATTTTTGATTACAAACATAATTCCGATTGTAATTAAGTTTGAAATAAAGTTATACAAACTCAATCCTGCTCCGTAACTGTTGAAGAAAATTAACATCATCAATGGCGAAACATAAATCATGATTTTCATCATTTTTGCCATATCTGGCATACCTTCTTGCTGAGGCGCTGCCATTTGCTGATCTCCAGAAGTCATTTTCATATAGAAGAAAATCGCAATTGCTGCCAAAATTGGAAACAAACTGATATGATCTCCGTACATTGGAATAGTAAATGGTAGTTTTATAACTGAGTCAAAAGAAGATAAATCATCTGCCCAAAGGAAGCTTTTTTGTCTTAATTCAAATGCTGCAGGGAAAAACTGGAACGATGCATACATAAAAGGCAACTGAATCAATGCCGGAATACATCCCGCCATTGGATTTACACCTGCTTTGTTGTACAGTTTCATTGTTTCCTGTTGTTTCTTCATTGGGTCTTTTTTGAATTTCTCTCCCAATTCTGCAATATCAGGTCGTAAAACTTTCATTTTTGCCTGAGACAAGAATGACTTATACGTAATTGGCGACATAGCCAATTTGATAATAATCGTAAAAATGATAATCGCTATTCCTAAAGATAATCCAATTGTTGAACTCAAGAATCCGAATAATGGAATGAAGATTAATTTGTTAATCCATCCAAAGATTCCCCATCCTAACGGAATAATTTTTTCGAAGTTTTTATCATAAGCTTTTAATGTTTTGTAATCTGCAGGACCCATATACAAATTCATTTTGTAATCGATCTCTCCATTTGAAAACGCTAAAGGCAAATTAGCTTTAAATTGTTTTGTAAAAACAGTATCTATTTTTTCATCTTTAACTAAATCATCAGATTGCAGTTTTGAAGTTTCAAAAGGTTTTTCTGTAGATAAAATAGTTGTAAAGAAATGCTGTTTAAATGCAACATAACTAACTTTTGCAGGAGTTTCTTCTTTTCCTTGTCCGTGCGAGCTAACGTTATTGTATTTTGATTCTTCGTATTTGTAATCAATTTGTGCATAACGATTTTCATAAGAAACACTTTTTTCGTTTCTATAAGTTTTCAAATCCCATTGCAAATCAACAGGTTTCGCAGAATTTAAAACTCTGTTCAAACCTTGAGAACGAATATCAAAACCAACTAAATAATCGTTTGGTTTAAGTATATATTTGTATTCTAAAAATTCATTAGCCCCAGCCTTCAAACGCATAGATAAAACTTGGTCTGCACCAATTTTTTCCAATGTTGGTTCGAAATACAAATCTTTAGAATTTAATGCTCTATTATCTGTAGTAAGAAGCTGTAAATTTAAGTTTGAGTTGTTATTTTTGATCAACTCAACCAATTGCCCAGAACCTTTTTTTAATCTTTCGAATTCTTTTAAAGTAGCTTCAACAATATAACCTCCTTTATTAGCAATCTTTAGTCTTAACTTTTCGTTTTCGATTGTAGTAAAAGCTTCTTTTGCAGAAGGAAGTGTTGCAGAATAAGCAAATCCTCCTAAAGTTTTTTGCAATTGAGCCAATTGAACTGTATCTCCAGGAGTTACAGCCGCAGCTGGTAATGACGCAGTTTTAGTTTTATCTGCTTTTGCTTGTGCTTCTTGTTTAGCAACTAATTCTTTCTTGGCTTTTTCAGCAGCAATTTCTTTATCAGAAGGCTGATTTTGGTACATAATCCAAATCAAAATTCCGAATATCAATACAAAACCAATGATCGAATTGAGGTCTAATTTTTTTTCTTCCATTATTATTAAAAAAAGTTATTCGTTTGAGGCTATTAGTTGTTAGTTTTATTTAAAAGTTACAACCTCTTAGAATATAATTATTATTTTTTATGCGCATTTACAGCAGCTGCCACAAAGTTAACAAAGATAGGGTGCGGATTTGCAACTGTACTTTTGTATTCTGGATGGTATTGTACACCAATGAAAAATGGGTGATTTTCTAGCTCTACTATTTCTACTAAACCTGTATCAGGGTTAACACCAGAAGCTTTTAAACCAGCTTTTTGCAATTCATCAGCATATTTGTTGTTGTACTCATAACGGTGACGGTGACGCTCCGAAATAGTTTTTTCTCCGTAAATTTTATACGCTAAAGTATCTGGTTTAATATCACATTTCCAAGCACCTAAACGCATTGTTCCTCCTTTGTCAGTTATTGTTTTTTGCTCTTCCATTAAACTCACCACCGGATGAGACGTTTTATCGTTCATCTCTGTTGAATTTGCTTCAGCATAACCTAAAATATTTCTAGAATATTCGATAACAGACATCTGCATTCCTAAACAAATTCCGAAGAAAGGAATATTGTTTTCACGAACGTAACGAACAGCCTCAATTTTTCCTTCAATACCTCTTTCTCCAAAACCTGGAGCAACTAAAACTCCATCTAGAGAACCTAATTTCTCTTCGACGTTTTCGGCATTAATATGCTCTGAGTGAATAGAAATTACATTTACTTTAGTCTCATTTGCAGCACCTGCATGAATGAACGCCTCTAAAATAGATTTGTAACAATCTTGCATTTCTACATATTTTCCAACTAAACCAATGTTTACAGTTTGTTTCGGATTTTTTAATCTTTTTAAGAAAGTATTCCAGTTTTTAAGATCCGGAGATGCTTTTTTAGGAAGATCTAATTTCTTTAAAGCCACAACATCTAATCCTTCTTCAAGCATTAAATTTGGAACTTCATATATCGTAGAAGCATCAATAGATTGAATAACCGCTTCTTTCTTCACATTACAGAATAAAGCTAATTTTTGGCGCAATTCCTGAGACAATTCGTGCTCAGTTCTACAAACCAAAATATCTGCTTTGATACCGCTTTCCATTAAAGTTTTAACAGAGTGTTGTGTCGGTTTTGTTTTTAATTCTCCGGCTGCAGCCAAAAATGGAACCAAGGTCAAGTGAATAACAATTCCGTTATTTTCACCTAATTCCCAAACCAATTGACGAACAGATTCTATATAAGGTAGAGATTCAATATCACCAACTGTTCCACCAATTTCAGTAATTACAATATCATAATCGCCAGATTTACCTAGCAATTGCATTCTGTCTTTGATTTCGTTTGTGATATGAGGAACAACTTGAACTGTTTTTCCTAAAAATTCTCCTCTTCTTTCCTTTTCAATAACAGAAAGATAAACCCTTCCTGTGGTAACATTATTAGCCTGAGAAGTAGGAACGTTTAAGAAACGCTCGTAATGCCCTAAGTCTAAGTCAGTTTCAGCTCCATCATCTGTCACGTAACATTCTCCGTGCTCATACGGGTTTAGTGTCCCCGGATCAACGTTAATATACGGATCAAATTTCTGAATAGTCGTGCGGTATCCTCTTCCTTGTAACAATTTTGCCAAAGATGCCGCGATAATTCCTTTTCCTAATGAAGAGGTCACTCCTCCTGTAACAAAAATATATTTTGTTTGATTCATTCTGTTGTTGTTTGTAAGTAGTTGTGTAAAAAACTTGGCAAAAGTACAAATTTAATTAGACAATTTATCAATTCGAGAATGAGATAATTTTTCAAACTTAAAGACTTATTTGAATTTAAATAGAGGTTTTAAATTCTATCCCTATAAAATGAAAGTTTTTTAGATTTTATATTAAAAATCCGCAGCTAATAAATCACAAACCTAATAATTTAAAAATCTGTTTTTAAAGAGTAAATATTATTTTTTTGAGTGCATTTAGATTTTTAATTCTCAAACATCAAAAACTATAAATCAAATTATAAAACGAAAAGAGAAAGAAAACGGAACTCAATGCAACATCCAGATTTACTACTTTCCTAAAATTAGAAACTAGAATAAACTTATTGATTATCAGACGCGCGAACAGTTGTAGAAAAAAGAATAAAAAAATCTTTATACTGTATGGATTTAATACCAAGGCTTCTTTAAAATTAAACCGAAGAATCTGCGAAAAAGCACGCGTTAATCCACGGCTTTTACAGTATTGTAAAGGCATCCCCTCGCAAGCAGAAGGAAATCCGAAATTCAAGTAAACAGAAAAATAGCAATAAACAAAAATGCTACTGATTAGAATCGCAAATACAAAATTGATTGTTTTGTATGAACTTAAATCATATGACTCTTTTAATCCCAAAATACTAAAAGTCCATAAATGCCAAACACTAATAGTATATTAATCATAATTATCACTGCCGCAGCTATAGCAACTACTAAAGCTGTTTTAACCACACCGGTTGGTGCATTTTCTGCTTTCGCCTTTGAAAGACCAATTATGGCAAAAATGATTGCAGGCGCATCTAAAATTATTGCTAAAAAACCAACACAGGGAATAAATGAAAGAATTAAAGCTGTAATTCCGAATATCAAAGAAGCTGTTCCCCAGCCTATTCCTACGTTTGAAGAATCTGTTTTATCACTCATTTAGATTTGGAAGTTATTCAAAGCATTTGTTGTGCTTAATTCGTCTGCTAAACTAATATTTTATTTTAAGGTTTCGGATATTGCTTTTTAATATTCCGAATCAGTTCTTCCAAACCGTTTAGTTTAAGTTCGTAAATAAGCTGAAGCTGTTGCCCAAGTTCTCCTTTTGGAAAACCTTTATTATGATACCAAACGACATAGTATTCTGGAAGATCAATTAAATATTTACCTTCATATTTCCCGAAAGGCATTTTGGTGTGAGCTAGCTTTATGAGTTGTTTTTTGTCTTGTTCCATTTTTTTAAGAAGAAAGAAGCAGGATGAAAGACTTAGCCTTTCTTCTCTCCTTTTTATGCAAAACTACTGTTTATTTTTTCTTTTGCCAGAGATTAAAAAATAGTTTTCAGTCTCAGTCACAGTTTACAGTTTCCGAGAATAAACAAGAAAATTCAGCAACTCAGTATCTCAGCAACTTAGAACCAAAACAAAAAAAGAAGCAAGAAAAAAGAACCGATTTTCGTCCCCTCTTCCTGCTTCAAAAATATATTTTAAGATTATAACTCACCAAAAAGCTAAAGATATACACAAAGATTAGAAACCTTTGCACCTTTGTTCCTCAGCGCCTTAGAACCTTTTTAGTAATGCCATCTCACAAATGCCTCCATTGCCGCATAAGTCGCTAAACCTAATTGGTGGTATAATGCAGCTGTTTCACGGTTTCTGTCTTCTGCTCTTTGCCAGAACTCTCTTGCGTCTGTTCCTTGGAAAACAACACCATCTTTCTGAGATTGGTGTTTGAAGATTCCGTGACGTTTTTCTAAAACCTGATCTGGACTCATTGGAACTGCCATTTCAACTTCATCAATTCCCCATTCTTGCCAAGCACCACGGTACAACCATAACCAACAATCGTTCATGAATTCTTTTGGTTTTAAAATTCTAACTGCTTCAAAAATAGCATCCAAACACACTTTGTGCGTACCGTGCGGATCTGCTAAATCTCCAGCAGCATAAATCTGGTGCGGTTTAATTTTCTCAATTAAATCAACTGTCAACTGAACATCTTCTGGTCCGATTGGTTTTTTCTCAATTGTTCCTGTTTCGTAGAAAGGCAATTCCATAAAGTGAATTTGCTCATCAGGAAGACCAACAAAATGACTTGTCGCTCTCGCCTCTCCTTTTCTAATCAAACCTTTGATGTAACGCACCTCGGGAATATCAATTTCGCTATTCTTTTTATTCTCTAAGAAAGCTTCAGCTTTTTTGTAAATATTATCTGCCTCAGGGCTTTTGATTCCGAATTTCTCGTTGTAATCAATTACGAATCTTGCAAAACGCAACGCTTCATCATCTGCAACTGCAATGTTTCCAGAAGTTTGGTAAGCAACGTGCACCTCATGTCCTTGCTCTTGCAAACGCATGAAAGTTCCTCCCATACTGATAATATCGTCATCTGGGTGCGGAGAGAAAATCAATACACGCTTTTTAGCTGGCTCTGCTCTTTCTGGACGGTTTGAATCGTCTGAATTTGGTTTTCCACCTGGCCAACCTGTAATTGTATTTTGTAATTTATTGAAAATTTTAATGTTGATATCGTAAGCTGGACCTGAATCAGCCAACAAATCGCTCATACCGTTTTCGATATAATCTGCATCTGTAAGCATTAAAATTGGTTTTTTAAGATCTAATGCCAATCCTAAAACCGCTTTACGAGTTAATTTATCTGTCCAAACAATTTTCTCAACCAACCAAGGCTTATTGATTCTTGTCAATTTTGAAGAGGCTTCTTTATCTAAAATAAAAACTGCATTGTTGTGCTCTTGCAAAAATGAAGCTGGAACTCTGTTTGTAACTTCATCCTCAACAGATCTTTTCACAACATTTGCTTTTCCTTCTCCCCAAGCTAACAAAATAACCCTTTTTGCTTCCATGATTTTTTTAACTCCAAGTGTAATTGCTGTTCTTGGCGTATTATTTAAACCATAAAAATCTTTACTTGCAGCAACTCTTGTAATGTGATCTAAAGCCACCAAACGTGTTTTAGAGTTTTGAAGCGAACCAGATTCGTTAAAACCAATGTGACCATTACCTCCAATTCCAAGAATCTGAAGATCGATTCCGCCTAAAGCTTCGATTTTAGCTTCATATTCGTGGCAATAATCTGCAATTTGCTCTTTTGTCAAAAGTCCGTCTGGAACGTGAGCGTTTTCAGGTAAAATATCGACATGATCAAACAAAAGTTCTTTCATGAAACGAACATAACTGTTGATTGAATTTGGTTCCATTGGATAGTATTCATCCAAGTTAAAACTGATTACATTTTTAAAACTCAAACCGTCTTCTTTATGCAAACGCACTAATTCAGCATACAATCCTTTTGGAGAAGAACCAGTTGCCAAACCAAGAATACATGGTTTTCCTTCCTTTTGTTTTTCTCTGATTAAAGCTGCAATTTCCTGCGCCACTTCTTTTGAAGCATCAGTAGAGTTTTCAAAAACAACTGTATTAATGTTTTCGAATCGTTTTTCGAAACCTGTTGCTTTGTCGATTTTACTTTTTAACATGATATATTATTTTTTTATTTTTGTTCAATTAATTCCATTTTCTGTATTTATGCCCTTTTACAGCATAAAACAAAATCATTATGTAAGACGGCAACAACATTAAATATGCCAGTTGATTTCCGCTTTTAGAAACGTCTTGCAGATTTTTTGCAATATTTGCAGAATTGATACTTTCTGTAATCATTCCGTAAAAAAGTGGAAAAACGGCACCACCAATAATTCCCATAATCAAAATAGCGCTTCCAATCTTTGTGTAACCTCCCAAATCTTGTAAAGCCATTGGCCAGATCGCTGGCCAGCATAATGCATTTGCCAATCCTAAAAGTGCTACCAACAAAATCACTAATGGTATATTTGGAGTTCCAGGCAATGCGATCGTTATTTTTGGCGAAATCAAAACAATTGACAAAACCAATATCAAACCTAACATTCCAGACACTTTTAAAGCTGTCACTTGCGAAACATATTTAGGAATCAGCACTATTCCAAGAACGTATCCGATAACCATTGCTGACATGGTAAATGAGGTTAATTTTAAGTAGAAATTTCCATCTTCACCGTAAACTCCAAGTTGTTTTCCAAAAGCTCCGATAGAATCGCCTGCCAAAACTTCAGCAGATAAATACAGCATTAATGTAATTACTCCTAAAACCAACTGCGGATATTTAAAAGCATTTTTAATCTGTTGAAAAACATTTAAATTCGATACATTTCCTTCTTCATCCAGATCAATTTCTGGCAGAGGAGAAAACTTAACCAACAAAGCTAAAACCATAATAATCAACCCCATATAAAGATACGGTGTTTGCAATTGCAAAGCAAGAGAATTTAATGCGCTATTTTTTGCAGCTTCATCCATCAGGGCAATTTTGTCTGATGTAAAGTCCTGCATGTTAGACAAAACCAAAACCGTAAGCACAATTGGGGCTACAAATCCAGCTAATTTATTGGCAATTCCTAAAACACTTATTCTTGCAGCAGCACTTTCTCTTGGACCAATTACCACAACATACGGATTTGATGCTGTTTGCAAAACTGCCAAACCGGTACCCATCATAAATAATGCTAATAAAAACAATAGAAATGTACGGCTTGATGCCGCTGGATAAAACATAAAAGCTCCAGCAGCAATAATCAATAATCCTAGAGAAATTCCGTTTTTATATCCTACTTTTTCAATGATATACGAAGAAGGAATTGCCATTACGAAATAGGCAATATAAAAGGCGAAAGTCACAAAATAAGCCTGTGAAGAAGTCAATTCGCAAGCTAATTCAAAAAACGGAATTAGTGGTCCGTTAAGCCAGGTTACGAATCCTAGAATAAAAAACAATAAGGTTAAAATTACCATCGGAACAATGGCACTTTTTTTCTCTGCCTGTAATGTACTTTGAATGTTTGTCATAATTTTTGGTTGATTAGTTTATAGATTTATTTAATTCAAAATCTAAATTAGAACCAACTCTCACATTATTGATTGCGTAATTTATGCAAATATCTGCATTTTTTTTGCAAAACAAAAGTACTACATTAAATTTCCTTATTTTATAATTTAGCTATCAAAGTTTTGTTAATTTTTGCTATTCCAGTTTAAATCAGCGTAATATTTTACCAAATGTGTTTTTACATCAGCAACATCTTCTTTTGATGTTAGACCTGGAATGTGCTCAAAAAGCGAAATTCCGACAGTCGTATGCGGATTTTCTTTTATAGAGCTTAAACTGTTGGAAGTTCCTTTTCACACCGCTCTGAACACTTTATTATAATCTTTCCATCAACACCTTATAAACAAAAAAGCCATCTGATTTCTCAGATGGCTTAATTATTTTGATGAAAAAATTACTTCCAGTTGAAAGTGATTTTCTTTTCAATTTCACTGCTTAAACTTAAGAATACCGGACAAGTCATTGCGGCGCGTTCTAAGATAGTTCTGCTTTTTTCGTCAGCTACACCTTGCATTTCAAACACGATTTCGATTGCACCAATTCTTCTTGGCTCAGCGTTCATGATTTTTGTTACTTCTGCAGTAGATCCAACAAAATCTACTTCCATATCGCGAGCTTTAATTCCCATAATCGTCATCATGCAGCTTGCTAATGCGTTTGCTACAGTATCTGTTGGAGAAAATGCCTCGCCTTTTCCGTTATTATCTAATGGTGCGTCAGAAATGATTTCGCTTCCAGATTGCACATGAATTGAACTTGTTCTTAAATCTCCTAAATAGGTTACTTTTGATGTCATTAATTTGCTACTTTTAAAGTTAAGTCACTATCATAATACAAGATATAAACACCTTTATTTGCGTGTCCTCCATCTTCTTTTCTATAATACTGAAATTTATTATCTACTTGCTGAGTGGTAATCATATCAGCAGTTTCTTGAAATGTTTTCCCTTGCGATAAGCGCATCATTGTGTCAAAAGTCACGTCAAATCCCCTAGTTGCATAAGTTGTCGGATTTGCTTTATTTTTCAAACGGTATTGTTTTTCATAAATTAAAACAGGCTGTTCGTCACTTTCACGTATTACAGAAGGATACATTAATTTCAATTTCACTAAATTCTCAAAACTGATTTCGTCTGTATCTAATGTGCTGTTTGGCTCTAGGATCACTAATTGAACCTGACATGTTTTCTGAGAATCCAATAAAGCTTTAATTGTAGCTTTAACCATCGCCGTATTACCAGTTTCCATCACCACATAATTCAAACGATTTGGAATCAATAAGCTTTTTAAATTAGCCACATCCAAACCTCCTGTTTCTGTTAAAGTAGCAAATGCAACACCTTTTTGGTTTTGCTTGATATAATTAATAACCGATTCTTTTTTCTTATCAACAACTGCTACAATATTTCCGTTTTTAGAACGCATATAATCAAAAACCGAATTTCTGATTACGTCATTTGAAGGTATCGTTTGATATAAATTGTCAATCGGATTGGCGCTATCTTTTGATAAAGGCGAAATTACAGGAACATTATACGAACGTAGCATGTTTGCTGTCGTTTCAGCATTTGTTTGGTAAAATGGCCCAATTACAGCATCTGCATCTTGAAGTTTTGGAGTTAAACCTACAATATTAGAAGTTGTTTTAGTTTCTTGAGAATCATAAATAACTACATCAATTGGCAGTTTTAAAACTTTTGCAGAATCAATTGCCATCATAGCTCCAGCATAAAAATCTAAAGTCATATTTAAAAACTTATCGTTTTTGATTCTGTTAGCCGTTCCAGTAGTATCGCTCTGCACTTTTGCCATATTAAAAGGAAGCAATAAAACTACTTTTTTGCGCTCATTGACGCCTTTCTTTTTGGTTAATTCTACAATTTCTGCGTCTTCGTTTTCAGTCGATTTTACTTTATCAACAATCTTAATACCTCCACCAGTATTTTCAACAGTTTTGCTTACTGAAGAGTCTGCTGGTTTGTCTGGTACCTGCGCTGCAACAATTGGAGCCGGAGCCACATATCCAGCAGGAACTTTCAAAACCATTCCTTCTTTTACACCTTCAGAAAGTGACGGATTTAAAGCCACCAATTCGTCTTGCGTTAAATGAAAAACTCTTCCTAAGCTATAAAAAGTTTCTTTTGGTTTCACCTGATACTCCATATAAGTAACTGCTTTTTTAGAAGTTTCAGCAGGTTTTTTACTTTCTACAGTTTTTGCAGTTTCTACAGGAGCAGATTCTACTTTTGGAGCCGTTCCTTTAATAGTCAATCTATGACCAACTGGCAAACTGTTAACGATATCTGGATTTCTTTTTTCCAATTCATCAACAGTCATATTATACTGTTTTGCAATACCAAATTTTGTTTCTTTTGGCTGAACATCATGATACACATATTTTTCAGCACCTTTTTCTTTTGCAGGTTTTGCTGCTTTAGGAGTAGAACCTTTTGCAGGAATGACCAATTTTTGTCCAATTTGAACACCAGTTTTTTCTAATGTCGGATTGGCAGCTTTCAAAGCTTCATCTGAAATTCCGTATTTCTTTTCGATGCTATAAAAAGTTTCTTTTGGCTGTACTTCATGAATAATCTCTTTTCCTGAAGCTGAAGCGGTTTTAGTTTCAGAAACTTCTTTTTTTGCTTCTCCCGTTTTTGTCGGAATTAAAAGCACAGAGTTTGGCACCAATCCTGCTCTTGCATCTGGATTAAGCTGGTAAATATCATAAGGAGTTACCTTAAATTTTTGTGCAATCTGATTAATCGTCTCACCGCTCGTTACTTTATACTTCACTACTTTTTCTTGCGAAAATGCGCTTGAAGTTATAAAAAATACGAAGGACAATACTGTTAAATAATATTTCATAATAAGGCTTAAAACAATTTAATTTCTAATTCTAAAATAAGTTACAATTTTACTAAAAGCAAAATTCGCGCCGTTTGTTTTATCGCTGTAAAAATCACCTCAAATCGATTTCTACTTTAGCAATAATAATTTCTTTATATAACTCAACTTCTTCTTTTTTCTTGCATTTGTAAAGCACTTCTTCCATATTTTTGAACTTATCGGCATAAACATAGTACGAAAGGCTATTGATGTTGAAAAAGAAGCTAGCGTTAAATTCGCCAGAATCAATGAGTTTCATAATGAGCTTATCTCGGTCAACCGCGTCCGTAAATATACCTAAAACTAAGTAATACCCGTTTGAAACTTCTCTAAGATTATCATAAACTTCTACTTTTACTGTTTTATCACGTCTCAACGGATTGTCTTTCAATTCTTGTTTCATTTCTTCCAGCGAAATTGTTTTTGAATTTTCTGCTGTATCAATCTTTTTCTGCTTTTTTAAGGCTTCATCCTGATATTTCTTCAATTTAACCAAAGCCAGTTTGTCGTCAAATTTTCTAGCTTCCATACTATAATAAGAAGCTTTGCTGATGTGTCTTTTTACTTCAATTTTTTTCTGAGTATCTAGCGAATCAATTTTTGCAATCAAAAGCTGATTTTGTTTATCTCCTTGCTCCTGCTCGATTTTATATTTTTTAATTTCTTCTAAAGACAAACGCTGCTGCAAAGACGCTGTATTCTTATTTTTTTCGCTTTCGCGGATTTTCTTCTTGTATTCCTGATTTTCTTCAACAGCAATTTTTTCGACTTTATTCATTAAACCAGCGTAAACTTTTCTGTTTTCTGCCAATTCTTTTTTCAATTGAGACGATAATTCATTTGTTTTATTGATTCCTTCAGAAGATTGTTTTTCAAGTCTTTTCGATTCTTCAACATTCAAAATATCCATTCGCTTTAATTCTTTCAAATCATTGTTCATGGCAACGACAAGCGAATCTAATTTTGCCATTAAAATATCCTGAACATTTTTATTGGCTTCTAAAACCAAACGAAGTTTTTCTACCGAGTTTTCTTTAGAACCATTCATATCATTCAGATTCACTTTCAAATCATTAATCTTTATAATTTTCTGATTCATTTCTTTCTGAACAACCAAACGATCTTTCAAATCTTCAATCTCAACCGTTTTGGCTTTTGTTTTTTCAACTACAACTTGTTTTTCGGCCAAAGCCAACATCAATTCTTCGCTTTCGTTTGATGGTTTTATTTCTTTTGTATTGATAGCTAATTTGTTCCCAACAATTAATCCGTTTACGATTTCAGGGTTTTGAGATTCTAATTGATCAATTGAAATTCTGTATTTCTTTGCAATCGAAAACTTAGTTTCTTTTGGTTCTACAACATGAAAAACGGTTTCCTGATTAATTACACGAACTCTTCCGTCTAAAGTTTTTCTTTTGTTGGGAATTGAAATCGTCTGACCAATCTGTAATCCATTAATTAGAATATCTTTATTCAAATTTTCTAAGTCCTGAACCGAAACATTGTACTGTCTGGCAATGCTGAATAACGATTCTTTGACAACAACTTGATGCGTAGTTTTTAAAGAAACAGCAACTTCTGATTTAGAAATATCTGAATTTTGAGGAATTACTAATTCTTGACCGATTTGAAGTCCGCCAGCAAGAATTTCGTGATTGGCATTCTGAATAGCTTCTACTGAAACATGATATTGTTTAGACAAACCAAACAACGTTTCTTTAGGAGCAACAATATGAGTTTGTTGCTTTGAATTTTTATTTTCTGTGGGGTGTACTGGAATCTTTATAATTTGATTATCCTTGATTCCGTTTTGCGATTCTGGGTTGAGTTTGTAAATCTCGTCTACAGAAACTTTGTATTTTTGGGCAATGAAATAAGCGGTTTCTCCTTTTTGAATTTTGTGTTCAATTATTGCATCTTGCGCAGTTATTCTGTTAAAAGACAAAATAAACACAAGAGAAATCGTTAAAAGTTCTCTCATAAATAGTAGGTTATAAAAAATTAAGGCCTTACAAATGTAAGACCTTAATTTTAAATTATGCTACTATTCCCACTCAATTGTTGCTGGTGGTTTTGAACTAATATCGTAAACTACACGGTTCACGCCTTTTACTTTATTAATAATGTCGTTTGACACTTTCATCAAGAAATCGTACGGTAAATGAACCCAGTCAGCAGTCATACCATCTGTTGATTCTACAGCTCTAAGCGCTACTACTTTTTCGTAAGTACGCTCATCGCCCATAACGCCAACACTGTTTACAGGAAGCAGAATTGCTCCAGCCTGCCAAACTTTATCGTATAATCCCCAAGATTTTAATCCTTCAATGAAAACAGAATCTACATCTTGTAAAATCTGAACTTTCTCTGGAGTAATATCTCCTAAAATTCTAATTGATAATCCAGGTCCTGGAAAAGGATGTCTTCCTAATAATTCTGGATCTATTCCTAATGAAGCTCCAACTCGTCTTACTTCATCTTTAAAAAGCATTCTAAGTGGTTCTACAATTTTCAATTTCATATAATCTGGCAATCCACCAACGTTGTGGTGTGATTTAATTGTAGCAGATGGTCCTTTTACAGAAACAGATTCGATAACGTCTGGGTAAATTGTTCCTTGCGCTAACCATTTTACATTTTCTAATAAGTGTGATTCATCATCAAAAACTTCGATAAATACACGACCAATTGTTTTACGTTTTGTTTCAGGATCACTAATTCCAGCCAATTCGCCAAGAAAACGATCTCCAGCATCAACACCTTTTACATTCAATCCCATTCCTTTGTATTGATCTAATACATTTTGGAATTCGTTTTTACGTAAAAGTCCGTTATTTACGAAGATGCAATATAAATTATCTCCGATTGCTTTGTTTAATAAAACTGCCGCTACAGTAGAATCTACTCCTCCAGATAAACCAAGAACAACTTTGTCGTTTCCTAATTTTTCTTTCAATTCTGCTACCATTTCTTCTACGAAAGCATTTGGCGTAAAGTTTTGAGGAACTTCAGCAATTTTCACTAAGAAATTCTCCAGCATTTTTGCTCCGTCTGTTGAATGATAAACTTCTGGATGGTATTGAATTGCATAAGTAGTTTCGCCTTCAATTTTATAAGCTGCGTATTCTACATCATGTGTACTTGCCAATTTTACAGCATTTGTTGGAAGCGCTTTGATACTATCGCTATGGCTCATCCAAACTTGGCTGTTTTCTGAAACTCCTTCAAAGAAAGTTTCACCTTCTTTAATATAAGATAAGTTTGCTCTTCCGTATTCTCTTGTGTTTGAAGCTGCTACTTCGCCACCACTGAAATGAGCTAAATATTGAGCTCCGTAACAAACGGCAAGCAAAGGCATTTTACCTCTAATTTGTGATAAATCAGGATGCGGCGCATCTTCTCCTCTAACAGAGAAAGGGCTTCCTCCTAAAATTACGGCTTTATAACTTGATAAATCACTTGGAATGTGATTGTAAGGAAAAATTTCGCAGAATATATTTAATTCGCGAACTCTACGCGCAATAAGCTGAGTATATTGCGATCCGAAATCTAAAATAAGTACGTTGTGTTGCATGCGCAAAAGTACTTTTTATATTTGAAATTGAAAAATTGATTTTTGATTTTTTTTTATTCAAAAGGTTCTAAGATACTAAGACGCTAAGATTCTGAGTTTTTTCAACATCATAAAGAAAAAACTTAGCGACTTAGCAACTTAGTATCTCCACGAAAAATCCAAACCATCCAAAAACTCGTATCTACAGAAAAACCCATTTAAATTAACTATGAAATCAAAACTTATTGCCTTGACCGCTTTTCTGTCGATCTTTTTTTCTTCTTGTAATGCTGTAGATGATTTATTGACTTTTACTATTTCGAATAATGCTTCGATTAAAATTCAAAGCACTTCGCCAATTAATCTGCCTTCTGAGATTATTACACCAGAAGTAACAACCAATTCTTCATCTGAATTTGAAAACAATAAAACAAAGGCTAGTTTAGTAAAAGATATTAAAATCAGATCATTGAAATTATCGATTACAGATCCGTCTGATAAGACTTTTACGTTTCTAAAATCGGTTCATTTGTATATTTCTACAGCCAATTCAGAAGAAATCGAATTAGCTTACGCAGATAATATAAACGTGTCAAGCAACACAATCGATTTGATTTGTACGGATAAAAAACTAGATGAATATATAAAAGCAGATAGTTATAAAATTAGAACTAAAGTAACTCTGAAAGAGACTTTAACGAAAGATGTAACGGTTAAGGCAGACATGAAATTTAAAGTTACTGCAGATCCATTTTAATCTAAGGTTCTAATAAACTAAGCTTTTAATTAGATCTAAAAGAGAGGTTCTACTATTTTTAGAATCTCTCTTTTTTATTTTCACAGAATGAACAACTTAGCCTCTTAGTAGCTTAGTTTCTCAGTACCTTTTAAAGAAAACCAAATCTTTTCCTTAATTTTATACCCCCTCATTTAGACCCAAAATAAGGTTTATAAAATTAGTTGCAAATTAAAAACAGAGTAATCCTATGGACATAAACAGTACTAAATCGTATACCAAATATTACGTCATTGCTTGGGTATTTGGACTTTTATTTTATTTTTTAGATTATGTTATTCGCTCTGCTCCTGCGGTAATGCTTCCTGAACTTTCTCAAACTTTTTCGGTAAACGAAATTAGATTAGTTACTATTATCGGTACCTATTATTATACGTATTCGACTTGCAGTTTAATTGCCGGAATCGCACTCGATCGATTTGGAGCCAAATATTCGCTCTTTGCAGGCGCATTTATTTTGGGAATTGGCTGTTTATTATTTATGATTTCGAGTCAGTTTAGCGGCGTAACAGGTCGATTATTTCAAGGTGCTGGATGCGCTTTTGCTTTTCCAGGCTGTGTATATCTTGCCAGTAAAGGATTCTCAGCAAAATCATTGGCAACAGCAATTGGATTTACACAATGTCTCGGAATGCTTGGCGGTTCTGCAGGACAATTTGTGGTTGGGCCTTGGATCGAAGAAGGAATGCATATCGATACTTTTTGGCTTTCAATCGGAATTTTCACCATAATCGTTGCTTTTGGCCTTTGGTTTATAACTCCAGCTGATTTAGCCGAAAAAAAAGAAGAAAGTATAGTCAAAAAGCAAGGTATTCTAGAACCTTACAAAATCGTTTTTAGTAATCCTCAATCTTGGTTTTGCGGTATA
The DNA here is from genome assembly GCF_056824315.1 of Flavobacterium sp. B167r. Classification (NCBI taxonomy): domain Bacteria; kingdom Pseudomonadati; phylum Bacteroidota; class Flavobacteriia; order Flavobacteriales; family Flavobacteriaceae; genus Flavobacterium; species Flavobacterium sp. B167r. The sequence continues at coordinate 2,693,904 of NZ_CP124859.1, read as the reverse complement.
ATATCTGGATTGTTATTTGCTCCAACCACTATATTTGCAATGACTTGGGCTGTTGATTTTTTTCAAAAAGATCGTGCTTTAGATTTTCATACCGCAACTATATCAAGCGCAATGGTCGCTTTTGGTTGGGTATTCGGATGTCCGCTTTTAGGATATATTACAGATAAGCTAAAAAAGCGAAAACCAGTTTTAGTAACTGGCGCTTTATTAATGATCATAACCTTAATTCAATTATTATACTTTCCCGATATCCTTACTACAAAATATAGTATGTTTTTATTGGGTGTTGCTTCTGGAGCGGCAATGATTCCTTACTCCATAATTAAAGAAGCGAATCCTGATAAAGTAAAAGGAAGTGCCACAGGAGCAATTAATTTTATAACTTTTGGAGTAACAACGCTTTTAAGTCCGTTATTCAGTCGTTTATTTGGCCAGACTTTAAATGATTCTCTTGATAAAACAGTTCATTTTCAGCAAGCTGGCTTATTTTGGATTGTTGGTATTACGATAGCAGTTTTAATTAGTTTTCTGCTGAAAGAAACAGGCGAAGGAAAACCAGCAAATTCAGGTAAAGTCATTATATAAAAAAAGAGAAGACCGAAAAACGGTCTTCTCTTTTTTTATTCCTCTTTCGTAACAACAATCGAAGCTTTAAAACCTGCTGCAAGATTATCCCAGTAATCATTGGTAACTAGATTGCCCTTATCGTCGTAGACTTGTATTTCTGCAGTGTTACCTCCTAGAGTTCCTATATTTAGAGCTTCAAAATCTAATTTATTAAAACCTTGTCCAAGATTGATTTTAACTTGTTGGAAACTAGCATCTAGTAAAATTCGGTCTCTTATTACTGTTTCATTGCAGGATACTTTTACTAAATCGCCATCAATTGCTCCGAAATCTCGAAACTTTACGATAAAATATTCTGATTTCGTTTTAAAATCACCCAACGAAATATTTTTCTTTACCAATACACCGCGTCCTTCTCGTAAACCAGCATCTTTTAAACTTTTATCCAAGTCTTTTTCCATTTTTGCTACATATCGATCGCCAGGATTGGCAAAATCAGTTTCTGTAGACATGGTAAATTTGCTTTTTTCTTCTCCAATCTGAAATTTTGATTTTGGAGTTATAGTCGTATTTTCAAAAACATTTGGCGTTTTAATACTTGGAACATCAAGCGTATTTGCCTGCGGATCTTTTACGTCAGGAATCGGAGTTTTTTTAGGCTTTGCCGTAAACTTTCCCCCAGGAATAGCTTTGAATTTAGAATTAAATTCGACTTGGGCAGATACTGACATTGCAGTAAAAAATAATATGAAAAATAAAATGTGCTTCATTGAAAAAGTATTATCGAATCGGCTTTTATAATTAATATAAACCAAAAGTCTAGCATCACAAAAATAGTATAATTTAGTTAGCCTCTACAACTTTAGGAGTTTTATAACATTAAATTAAGCTATTTTTTGGAATCAAAAAACCTGCCAAACTGCTTTTTTGCTTTACAAAAAATAAATTTCAATTTTCGATCCCGAAGTGTCGGGATCAAATTTCAAAAACTATCACAAAAAATATTCTTTTTACTTCAAAAAACAAACTACCGTTTTGATTATTAACAACTTATTCTTAACTTCAAGACTTTATTTAACCATTTATAAAACTCAAAAGAAATGGATTATATAGATTACTACAAAGTTTTAGACGTTACAAAATCTGCTACTGAGGCGGACATCAAAAAGGCATATCGAAAACTGGCGAGAAAATATCATCCTGATTTAAATCCGAATGACAAGGAAGCCGAAAAAAAGTTCAAAGAAATAAATGAAGCCAATGAAGTTTTAAGCAATCCAGAAAATCGAAAAAAATACGACAAGTACGGAAAAGACTGGCAACATGCCGACGAATTTGAAAAAGCAGGATATAATCCGAATCAGCAACAAAGCAGACAACAAAGCGGTTCTCAATATTCTGAAGGTGATTTTTCTGGTTTTGGCGGAGACTTTTCTGGAAGTGATTTCTCTGAATTTTTCAATTCGATGTATGGCGGTGGCGGAAGAAGCAGATCGCAATCTAAATACAGAGGTCAGGATTTTAATGCCGAACTAGAATTAGATTTAGCAGAAGCTTACACAACGCATAAACGAAACTTGTCTGTAAACGGAAAAAATATCCGAATTACGATTCCTGCTGGTGTAGAAAACGGACAAATTATCAAAATTCCAAATCATGGCGGAGCTGGTGTAAATGGCGGCCCAAATGGTGATTTGTTCATCACTTTTATAATTTCTAATAATTCAGATTTTAAACGCGAAGGAAATAATCTTTATGCAGAAGCACCGATTGATTTGTACACTGCAGTTTTAGGCGGAGAAACGTACATCAATACTTTTGATGGAAAAGTAAAAATTAAAGTTCCCGCAGAAACACAGCCGGGAACAAAAGTAAAATTAAAAGGAAAAGGTTTTCCAGTTTACAAAAAAGAGAATCAATTTGGCGATTTATACATCACGTACACGATAAAAATTCCAACAAAACTGTCGGACAAAGAAAAAGAGTTATTTGAAGAATTAGCAAAACTAAGAAAGTCATGAAAAATAAAAACTTAATCCAGATCAAACAGTTTTGTATTTATCACGAAATTGAAAACACGTTTATAACCGAACTTCATAATTACGGTCTCATTCATATTATAACAGAAGAAAATGATGAATTTCTAGAACCAGAACAGCTTCCAACGGTAGAAAAAATGATTCGAATGCATTATGACCTCAAAATTAATTTAGAAGGAATTGATGCAATCTCAAATCTTCTAAATAAAATTGAAGCCTTACAGCAAAATTTAAATATAGTCCAAAATAAGCTTCGCCTTTACGAAGAAAGAGAAACCGAATGACAATTAAATATCACAAAAAAGCTTGATTTCTGAATTGATTTCAAGCTTTTTTTAATACACGCAAAAAGCATTATCCTTAAATTGCAGCATCTTTAATTAACCTGAATTTGCTTTTAAAACCATACAGACAAATTCGCAAAAATTATAAAAAATGAAAAGAGAAAACATCTTAACTGGATCTCCGTGGGAAGACAAAATGGGATATTGCCGAGCTGTAAGAATTGGCAACATCGTTGAAGTTTCTGGAACTGTAGCCATTGTTGACGGCGAAAAAGTAAAAGCTGATGACGCTTATGCTCAAACGTATAATATTTTGGAACGAGTTGAAAAGGTTTTAGAAGATTTAAATGTGGGAATGAAAGATGTTATTAGAACTAGAATTTTCACTACAAATGTTTCTACTTTCGAAGAAGTGGCGAGAGCGCATTCTGCTTTCTTTAAAGATATAAAACCAACAACAGGATTTTATGAAATCAGTAAACTGGTTGCTCCAGAATATTTGGTTGAAATAGAATTTACTGCTGTGGTTCAGTAGTTTTTATAGCCACGAATTCACGAATTATTATATTCTATAGTAATTTTTTAAATTTGTGAATTCGTGGCAAAAAAGTCACGCAGATTTTAATGAATACTCCAAATCCAAAACAATTACTTCTTGATCTTCCAAAATGGATTGTTATTTGTGCCTTAATCGGCATTTTATCAGGATCAGCTTCTGCATTTTTCTTAGTTTCTTTAGAATGGGTTACGCAGTTTAGAATTCAGCATGATTGGATTATTTGGCTTTTGCCTTTCGGCGGATTTCTGGTTGGTTTGAGTTATTATTATTATTGGGGAGAATCTGTTGTAAAAGGAAACAATCTTTTATTGGAAGAATACGAAAATCCTAAAAAAGTGATTCCGTTTAAAATGGCGCCTTTGGTTCTTTTAGGAACTTTATTAACTCATTTATTTGGAGGATCTGCAGGACGAGAAGGAACTGCAGTACAAATGGGAGGCGCAATTGCCGATCAGTTTACAAAACTCTTTAAACTAGATAATTCAGAACGCAAAATTTTAATCATTCTCGGAATCAGCGCGGGTTTTGCTTCTGTTTTCGGAACTCCTATGGCTGGTGCAATCTTCGCTTTGGAGGTTTTATATTTCAGTAAAATTAATTTTAAAAGCACTTTACTTTCTTTCTTGGTTGCTTATGCTGCCTATTTCACAGTTGAGTTTTGGGAAATAAAACATACGCATTACAGTATTCCAACAATTCCAGAACTTAGTTTAAACAACATTTTATATACTATAATTGTTGGAGTTTTATCAGGTTTTGCTGCTTTATTATTTTCTAGAAGCACTCATTTTTGGGGTTCTCTTTTTTCAAAAAACATAAAATATCCGCCGCTTCGCCCTGTAATTGGTGGAATTGTTTTAGCTATTGCAATTGCAGGTTTAGGATTTACTAAATTCTCTGGTTTGGGCGTTCCTGTTATTGTCGAATCCTTTTCAAATCCGAATCAATGGTATGATTTTCTGCTTAAAATTTTGTTTACCGGATTTACTTTAGGAGCTGGTTTCAAAGGTGGCGAAGTGACGCCATTGTTCTTTATCGGAGCAACTTTGGGAAGTGCTCTTTCGACTGTTATTCCGATGCCAATCGCTCTTTTAGCAGGAATCGGATTTGTTGCCGTTTTCTCAGGCGCAACCCACACTCCTATCGCCTGTACGATTATGGGAATGGAATTATTCGGAATTGCTCCAGGAATTTTCATCGCAATTGCCTGTACAATTGCATATTTTTCTTCTGGTTCTGTCGGAATTTACAAATCTCAGATTGTAAAAGGTGCGAAATACAAATTGTATCAAAAGTTTCAAAAGAAAGAACTACAGAATTTATAAAGTAAAATTCCAAACTGGTTTGAGAACTGAGACTGCGACTGCGACTGAAAACTAAAATTATTTTCAGCATTACATGAAAAAAATGTAAATTCGCACACTATGAAAATACAAGATATTCAAGCGATTCAATTGTTACTCGCTAGCCCAAAGAAAATCGTTATTATTCCGCACAGAGGACCAGATGGCGATGCGATGGGATCTACGTTGGGTTTATACCATTTTTTAATTAAAAACAATCATCAGGCAACAGTAATTGCTCCGAATGATTTCCCTAACTTTTTAGCTTGGCTTCCAGGATCTGAAACGGTAAAAATATTCGAAAAAGAAACCGAAATCTGTACACAGATTTTAGAAGAAGCTGAAATCATTTTCACACTTGATTTCAATGCTTTTCACCGCACAGGCGAAATGATGGAGAAAGCTTTACAAAAATTGAAAGCGACTTTCATTATGATCGATCATCATCAAAAACCTGATGATTATGCTGCATTTACTTATTCAGACACTTCATACGGGTCAACTTGTGAAATGGTTTACAACTTCATTAGCTTCTTAAATAAAAAAGAAGATATTGACAAAGATATTGCAACTTGCATTTACACAGGAATTTTAACTGATTCTGGTTCTTTCCGCTTTCCTGGAACAACCGGAAACACACATAGAATCATAGCTGAATTAATTGATTTAGGAGTTGAAAACACTCAGATTCCGGTATTGCTTTTCGACAATAGTTCTTTCAGCAGATTACAATTATTAGGGCGTGCTTTGCAAAATATGAAGATTCTTGAAGATCATAAAACTTCATATATGACGTTAACACAAGAAGAGCTAGATTCTTTTAATTATGTTAAAGGTGATACTGAAGGAATTGTTAATTATGGCTTAAGTATAAAAGATATTCTTTTTACTGCTATTTTTATCGAAAATAAAGACGAAGGCATTATCAAGATTTCATTCCGTTCGCAAGGAGGTTTTGATGTAAATCAGTTTGCACGAGATCATTTCAACGGTGGTGGGCATAGCAATGCAGCAGGCGGAAGATCTGAAGTTTCGATGGAAGAAACGGTTAATAAATTTGAAGATTTAGTAAAAAAACTAAAATTATAGTCCAAATCATGAACTACCTAAAACTTAGCATTTACACTTTGCTTTTTACAGTTTTATTAAGCAGCTGTAAGCATCATGAAGAAGCCAGAAGACCTATTTCTAGAACTTCGGGAACATTCATGAAAAAATCAGCCGACCGAAACAAAAAATTAGTGGCAAATGAAGAAGATGTCATTAAAAAAATAATCAAAAACAATCCGAAAGTAAAGTATTATGCCACTCCAAAAGGCTATTGGTTTTGTTACGATGAAAAAAACGTAAATGAAACTGCAGCTCCAAGAAAAGGCGATATCGCTTACTTTAATATGGAAGTAAAAGATATTAAAGGCGCTACAATCTATTCAGATTCAGATCTTGGTCCGCAAACTTATTATGTAGACAAACAAGATATTATGATGGGTTTACGTGACGGAATTAAAAGAATGCACAAAAATGAAACGGTTACGTTTTTATTTCCATCACACATGGCATACGGATATCACGGAGATAACAAAAAAATTGGTCCAAACGAATCTTTAATGGTTACGGTAACGCTTAGAAATTTTGTTCCAGATCCTGCTGCACCAATAGCAAAACCTGCTGCTGCTCAACCATCAGCCGTAACGCCAAAACCTGCAGTGGCAAAACCTGCTGCGCCAGCCAAAAAAGACACATTACATTAACTCAATAAAACAATATCTTAAAATGAAAAAGAGTATTTTATTATTACTAATAGCCGTAAGCTCATTTTATTCTTGTAAAGACGACCACAGTAATCTACCTGATGGTTTATATGCCGATATCGAGACAAACAAAGGTCACATCATTGTAGAGCTTGATTACAAAAAAGCGCCTATAACAGTGGCTAATTTCGTTACTCTAGCTGAAGGTAAAAATGAGTTTGTAACACACGAAAACCTTAAAAACAAACCATTTTTTGACGGTTTGAAATTTCATAGAGTGATAGAAAGTTTCATGATTCAGACTGGTGATCCATTAGGAACTGGTTCTGGAGATACTGGATATAAATTTAAAGACGAATTCTCAGATTTAAAATTTGATAAAGCTGGAGTTTTAGCAATGGCAAACAATGGCCCAGGAACAAACAGCAGCCAGTTTTTTATCACTCACGTAGAAACTCCTTGGTTGGATAATTTACATACTATTTTTGGTCATGTTGTAGATGCAAAAGATCAAGAGGTTGTAAATAAAGTAGTTCAAGGAGATAATATTGTTGCTGTAACGATTATCAGAAATGGTGAAGCAGCGAAAAAATTTGATGCTGTAAAAGTATTCCACGATTATTTTGCTGATATCGCAAAAGAACAACAAAAATCTGCTGGAATTCAAAAAGAAAAAGTAGATTCTTATGTCGCTTTAAAAGCAAAAGCTACTAAAACTGCTAGCGGTTTAGAGTACGTAATTACTGAAAAAGGAAGCGGTAAAAAACCTGTTGCTGGAAATCAAATTTACATTCACTATGCTGGTTTCCTTGAAAACGGAACTTTATTTGATACTAGCATTGAAGAAGTTGCACAACAATTCGGAAAATTTGATCCTGCAAGAGCACAACAGCACGGATATCAGCCAATTCAATTTCAAGCTGGTAAAAAAGACGGTTTAATCCCTGGTTTTATTGAAGGAGTTGAGCAATTGTCTTACGGAGATAAAGCAGTTCTTTTTATTCCATCGCACTTAGCTTATGGAGCAACTGGCGCTGGAGGTGTGATTCCGCCAAACGCAAACATTATTTTCGAAATCCAGATTTCAGATAAACAATAATCGAATTACAGACCTAAAATTTAAAAAGCAATGAAATTTAAATTTCTATTTTTATTTTGCTTAGCAATAGTAAATATACAAGCTCAAACTAAAAAACCTGCTGCAAAACCAGCAGCTAAACCTACAACTACAGCAGCAGCGGCAGCAAATCCAGGTGATGGAATTTTCGCTACAATTTCTACTACAAAAGGAGATATTGTTCTTTCTTTAGAATATGTAAAAGCTCCTGTAACGGTAGCAAACTTTATTTCTTTGGCAGAAGGTACAAATCCTAATGTGAAAGCATCACTTAAAGGAAAACCATTTTATAACGGATTAAAATTCCACAGAGTTATCAATGATTTCATGATTCAAGGTGGTGATCCTGACGGAAATGGTTCTGGAGGCCCAGGTTATTCATTTAAAGATGAATTTGTAGACGATTTAAAATTCGAAAAAGGCGGTGTTCTTGCAATGGCAAATTCTGGCCCAGCAACAAACGGTAGCCAATTTTTCATTACTCATAAAGATACTCCTTGGTTAAACGGAAAACACACTATTTTTGGTCACGTAGTTTCTGGAATGGATAATGTAAATAAAATTGTTCAGGATGATGTAATGACAAAAATTGTTATTACCCGCAAAGGCGCTGCAGCAAAGAAATTTGATGCTTTAAAAGTTTTAAGCGACGATGTTAAAAAAGAAGCTGCAAAAAAAGAAGAGGCTAAAAAAGCAGTAACTGCTAAAGCGGCTTATTTTAAAGACTTAAAAGCGAAAGCAACAGCAACTTCTACAGGCTTAAAATATGTAATCACTAAAAAAGGTACTGGCGTAAAAGGTGCTGAAGGTTCTACAATCTATTTCCATTACGCGGGATATTTTGAAGATGGTACTTTATTTGACAGCAGCATGCCTTCTGTAGCAAAAGCATATGGGAAATATGATGCTAACAGAGATGCTCAAGGAGGTTACAAAGCTTTTCCTTTTACAGTTGGTAAAAAAGACGGAATGATTCCTGGGTTTCTTGAAGCTCTTGATATGATGACAGATGGAGAAAAAGCAACTTTCTTCTTGCCTTCAAATTTAGCTTATGGCGAAAAAGGTGCTGGCGGTGTAATTCCAGCAAATGCAACTTTGATTTTCGAAATTGAAACATATCAAAATCAAACTAAGTAATCATTAAAGAGAAACATTTATTCTTTCAAATAAAAAAGCCATCAGAATTATTTTTGATGGCTTTTCTTTTTTCTAACGTTTTCGTTTTTAAAGAATTCACAATTCAAAGCTTTAAAAATAAATTTTATTATGATTTAATCACTATTTTCAACATAGTACGATAGAATCCTAAACAAAATAGCTTACCTTTGCCGGCTAATTTTTTTAAACAGATAATTTATGACGTCGCAAAATAATGTATTAAAGGGTGTATTTTTTGTTGCTTTGGGAGCAACTACTTACGGAATGCTAGCTACTTTTGTAAAAATGGCCTATACTGAAGGATACACAACTGCAGAAGTAACGACATCACAGTTTATATACGGAATTCTTGGTATTCTTATAATCAATCTTTTTCAACGTGTTAAAAACAAAAATACGGCTGTAAAAGCTTCTCCAAAAAATATTTTCAGTTTAATGCTTGCAGGAACCTCATTAGGAATGACAAGCTTATTTTATTACTTGGCTGTAAAATATATTCCTGTTTCTATCGGAATCGTTTTATTGATGCAAACCGTTTGGATGGGAGTTTTACTTGAAATGATTTTAGAAAAAAAACTTCCTTCAAAACAAAAAGTAATTGCTGTATTTATAGTGCTTTTCGGAACCGTTTTAGCTACAAATCTTATCAATAATGATATCGAACTAGACTGGAGAGGTTTAGTTTGGGGAATGCTCGCTGCAGCTTCTTTTACAACAACTATGTTTACTGCCAATCGTGTTGCTACCGAAATTTCTTCAGCGCAAAGAAGCCTTTATATGCTTTTAGGAGGTGCTATTATTGTTTTCTCTTTTGCTTTTGCTACACAAGTAACCGCTTTCAATCTTGAAATTTTCTTAAAGTGGGGAATCGTTTTGTCTTTGTTTGGAACAATAATTCCGCCACTTTTAATGACGGCAGGTTTTCCTTTAACAGGAATCGGACTTGGAAGTATTGTTTCTGCTCTTGAACTTCCAGTTTCTGTAACAATGGCTTATGTTTTATTAAACGAAAAAGTAATTCTTTCTCAATGGATTGGTATTGTATTAATTATACTTGCTATAGTTATTATGAATGTAAATTTCAAGTCAAAAAAATAAGGAGAAATGTGCATCATTAAAAAAACAAGATGTGTAGTGCAATAATTGTTAATTTTTTTATAATTTAGCTATAAACAACTACATATCATGATTTTACCTTGGCATTTGTATTTAATGGCTTCCTTATATATTCTTGCAGGAATAAATCATTTTCGAAAACCTGGAATGTATATTAAGATCATTCCGCCCGCCTTTAAAAACCCCAAATTAATAAATACTTTAAGTGGTGCCGTCGAAATTATTCTAGGCATCTTTCTAATCCTGCCTTTTGCAACACATTTTGCCGCCTGGGGAATTATAATGCTATTAATTGCTATTTTTCCTGCCAATTTGTACATGTTTCAAAATAAAAAAGCAGGCTTTGGCTTACCAAAATGGATTTTATTTGTACGTTTGCTCTTACAAATTGTTTTAATATATTGGGCTTACCAATATACATTCTAACATTAACCATTAAATTATTTATTATGAAGAAATTATTTGCAGAGTTTTTCGGAACTTATTGGCTTGTTTTTGGAGGATGCGGAAGCGCCATATTTGCGGCAGGAATTCCAAATTTAGGAATTGGATTTGCAGGCGTTGCGCTAGCTTTTGGTTTAACGGTACTTACAATGGCATACGCTGTTGGCCACATTTCTGGCGGTCATTTTAATCCGGCGGTTTCTTTTGGTTTATGGGCTGGAGGAAGATTTTCTGCCAAAGATCTTATTCCGTATATCATTGCTCAATGCGTTGGAGCTGCGGCCGCTGCAGGAACTTTATACACAATAGCTTCTGGAAAGGCTGGTTTTGCAATTGACAACACAAAAGCTGGAGCCTTTGCATCTAATGGTTTTGGAGCTTTTTCTCCAGATGGTTATTCGTTACAAGCTTGTTTTATTGCTGAATTTGTACTTACCTTATTCTTTATACTAATCATTTTAGGCGCAACGGATAAATTATCAAATACACCTTTCTGTGGAATTGCAATCGGTTTGGCGTTAACTTTAATCCATTTAATTAGTATTCCAATAACAAATACATCTGTAAATCCCGCAAGATCTTTATCGCAAGCTATTTTTGTTGGCGGAGAACAATTGTCTCAGGTTTGGCTCTTTTGGGCCGCTCCTATTCTTGGTGCAGTTGCGGGCGGTTTCCTTTATAAAACCTTACTGCAAAATAATGCTGAAGTGTAATAAACTTCGATAGAAATAGAAAAACAGAGAAGGTTATATTATTTTCTCCGTTTTTTCATTTCAACAAAACAATTAATCGTAAAAAAACATACTCCTATTTAAAAATTCAACATTCAAAATAATTATACTTTATCAAATTGTTTATATTTGAACAAAAAGATAACATTATTATGAATGATATTATCACATATTTCTCTACGATTCCTTCTTCGCACAGAAGTTTGATTCTGGTTGGCGGCATTACCCTATTCTGGCTTATTGAAAATAGTTTTCCGTTATTTAAAATGCCATACAAAAAATGGCCTCATGCAGGAATAAATTTCTTCTTTACATTCACAACAATTATCGTCAATTTTATTCTAGCATTTATATTAATAACAACTGCTGCATGGACAATCGATCATAATTTTGGAATCCTGCAATGGCTTCCTCAAATGCCAATGTGGCTTTACACTATAATTGGTTTATTGCTTTTGGATTTAATTGGCGCTTATTTAGCTCATTTGGTAGAGCATAAAGTAAAAATTCTATGGCAATTTCATTTAGTGCATCACACAGACACGTGGATCGATACCACAACGGCAAACAGACATCATCCTGGAGAAAGTGTGGTGCGTTTTGTTTTTACCACTTTGGGCGTTTTAATTGTTGGAACTCCAATGTGGATGGTTTTTCTTTATCAGTCATTATCTGTTGTTGCGTCGCAATTTAATCATGCCAACATTTCGCTTCCAGAAAAAACAGATCTTTTCTTAAGCTACTTTATTGTTTCTCCGAATATGCATAAAGTGCATCATCATTATGTTTTGCCTTACACTGATAGCAATTATGGAAATATTTTTTCTATTTGGGACAGACTTTTTGGAACCTTTACCTATTTACCCAAAGATCAGCTCATATATGGTGTAGACACGCATATGCAGCCTGATGAAAACAACGAATTGAAGAATCTGCTAAAAATTCCATTTCAAAAATCACGATCCTTCAAAAACAGTTAAAATCATTAAAAAAAGTGTGCTCTACTGAACCAACGTATTATTTTTTTTTTTAATATTGATACAGAAATTGAAAATCAATCTATTAATAATTAAAACCCTATTTTGAATTAATTTTCACGAGATGAAAAAGAGTAGCCGCAAAGAATTAACCTGGGAACAAACTGAAAAACTTGTTTCGTTAGCTTTAGAAGAAAAAAATCCATTCGAAATTATAAAGAAAGATTTTGGATTGGCAGAAAAGGAAGTCCTGGACATCATGAAAAAGAAAATGCCTCTTGAAAAATTTGAGATGTGGAAAAAGAAGGCAATTGCAAATAAACCAAAGCCAAAGCCTGTAAAAATAGATGATTTTGATGAAGATTTGGATGGAAAATATTATATCAAAAATAAATTAGACTAACATAAAGCTCCTGTTTTTTCAGGAGTTTTTTTTTACCTTTAAATTAAATGTTATTTTTTAGTAACTTTTTAATATTTTTTGTGTCAAATACAATTAACTAAACATATAGAAATGAAAAAAATACTTTACACCTTAGCTCTAGCGGTAACTTTTTGGAGCTGTAAAACAGGGAGCACCGGAGCTGCAAAAAGCAATATTGTTGAAGTTAATATCAATCTAACTGATGTTAAAGATGACAAAGTCTTAGTAACAGTTACGCCACCAGCCATTAAAACTGAAGAAATCGTTTACAGTATTCCGAAAACTGTCCCAGGAACTTATTCAACTGATAATTACGGAAAATATTCCGAAGACTTTAAAGCATTTGATGTTAAAGGAAATCCTCTTACTGTAAAAAGATTAGATGATAATTCTTGGTCTATTTCAAACGCTAAAGCATTAGCGAAAATCACTTATCTGGTGAACGATACTTTTGATACTGAAAAAGGAACTGGATTTGGAAATGATGACGTTTTCTCTCCTGCTGGAACAAACATCGATGCTGGAAAAAATTTCATGGTCAACACTCATGGTTTTGTAGGGTATTTTAAAGATAAATTAGATGTTCCGTACAAAGTTACGATCACGCATCCTGAAACGCTTTGGGGAGCTACTTCTATGACAGATCAAGACGCTAGCAACACTTCTGATGTATTTGCAACTTCTCGTTACGCTATTTTAGTAGAAAATCCGATTATGTATTCTAAACCTGATTACACTACTTTTAATGTAAACGGAATGGATATCTTAATCGCGGTTTACTCTCCTACTGGAAAATATACTGCCGAAAGCATTACTCCAGAAATGAAAACCATGATGACAGCACAGAAAAACTTTTTAGGAAAAGTAAATTCTACTAAAAAATATACTGTCTTATTGTATTTATCAAGCATGGCAAAAGATGACGCGCACGGTTTTGGTGCTTTAGAACATCCAACGGCTACAACTGTAGTTTTACCAGAATCAATGCCAAAAGAAAAATTGGTAGAATCTATGAAAGATGTAGTTTCTCACGAATTCTTCCATATCGTTACGCCATTAACTGTTCACTCAAAAGAAATTCAGTATTTTGATTACAATGCACCACAAATGTCTGAGCATTTATGGATGTATGAAGGTGTAACTGAATATTTTGCCAATCTTTTCCAAATCAACCAAGGTTTGATTGACGAAGCTGAATTCTACACTCGTATTGCTGATAAAATTGAACAGTCTAAAAGTTTAGACGATACAATGTCGTTTACAGTAATGAGTAAAAATGTATTAGAACAGCCTTATAAAGATCAGTACTTAAATGTGTACCAAAAAGGAGCTTTAATTGGTATGTGTATCGATATTATCATTAGAGAAAAAAGCAATGGAGAAAGAGGAATTCTTAATTTAATGCATAAACTATCTGATGAATATGGTATTGAAAAACCTTTTAATGATGATGAATTATTCGCAAAAATAACTTCATTAACATATCCTGAAGTTGGTGACTTTTTGAATAAATATGTTAAAGGAACTACTCCGATTCCTTACGATTTTTATTTAGCTAAAGTTGGTGTTACAAAAGCAACAGAGAAAAAATCTGGAAATCCGTTTATTAAAGGACAAACTCCAAATATTTCTGTTGACAAAGCTACGAAAGAAATCACTGTACGTCCTGAGTCAGAATCAAAAGCGTTCTTTAAAAACCTGAATTTAAAAGGTGGCGATAAAATTTTAGCTGTAAACAACAAATCATACAATTTGGATAATATTTATGATTTAATTACTGAAAGTGAAAGCTGGAAAGAAAATGACCCAATTACACTTAAAGTAAAACGTGGCACAAAAGAAGAAACGATTAAAGGAACCGTAAAGTTACCATTCGAAGAAACTGAGACTTTTAAAGCAACAGACGCTTCAAAAGAGAAACTTAAAAATGCATGGTTAAAAGGATAATTTCTTTTTACGATATAAAAAAACCGACAAGTGATTGTCGGTTTTTTTATGATTTGTTGGTATTACTTTGCAGGGCTTCGACTCAGCTCAGCCTGACAAACTTTATCTTGATTTAAGTCTTTATTTTTTTACAGGAAATTTCCAGTCAAACTCATCTTTACTGTTGATGATTGCTCCAATTTCAAACTTTACTACCTCATCAAATTCTGTTTGAAGGATAAACCAGTTGTCTTCATTGAAGTAATTTTCGAAAGTATCAAAAGTTTCCTGAGTGTATTTTGTTATTCCTTTTGTAGCGAAATCTTTCTTTACATCAGCAATTTTTCTTCCAATTAAATTGAATCCGAAAACTTCTAGATTATTGCTTGAAGCTACAATATATCCAAGTTTAAGATCTTCTTCTTGGTAAAAAGTCAATCTAGTTTTGTACGCATTGTAAACAAAAATAACATTGTCATCTTCGTCTTTATAATTTTTATCAGGTTTTCCTAAAACAGCGGTTACATCATTCTGCTTCATTCCAAAAAGCAGTTTGTCAATTCCTGATTTTAAATTTATTTTCATATCTAATCGTCTTTATTTGAAATGCAAATTTCGTGAAGTTTTTTATTGTTTTACCACTATTTGCACAAATTTTCTCGAATTTAAATACTTGTTTCTATCTGGCTGAACGAAGTCGAAGTTTTTTGGTATCTAAAAAACCTTTCGACTTCGCTCAAATTGGCATAAGTTTAATTTTTAAAACTCTTTTTATTCGGTTTATTTGTCATATAAAAAGTAATTTTTCCGCCATTCATTACATCTTCATGTTTTAAGAAAGGTCTCGAAAGTTCTTTTCCGTTCAAAAGCACTTTTGAAACAAATACATTTTTATCGGATTGATTAACTGTTGCTACTTCAAATGTCTTCCCATTTTCTAAATTTAAAACAGCATTTTTCATTAACGGACTTCCTAAAGCATATTCGTCAGAACCTGGAGCGACAGGATAAAATCCTAAACTGCTGAAAATATACCAAGCGCTCATTTGCCCGAAATCGTCATTTCCACCTAAACCGTCAGCGCCATTTCTGTACATTTTCTTCAAGATCATTCTGATTTTATCTTGCGCTTTCCAAGGCGAATCGGTCCAATTGTACAGATAGACAACATGATGCGAAGGTTCGTTTCCATGAACATAATTTCCGATGATTCCGTCTCTTGTAATATCTTCTGTATTTTCAAAATATTTATCTGGAAGATGCATATTGAACAACGAATCTAAACGGACTTTAAATTTCTCGTTTCCTCCCATCAACCTAATCATGTCAGCAGGATCATGCGGAACGTATAAACTGTAATTCCAAGAATTTCCTTCAATAAAACCTTGCCCGTGCGTGTCCAGCGGATCAAATTCTTTCTTGAATGTTCCGTCATTTAATTTCGGACGCATAAAACCTGTTTTTTCATCATACACATTTTTATAATTCTTCGATCTGCTGATGAATTCATTATAAATTTCAGTCTTTCCTAATTTCTTTGCAGCCTGTGCGATTGCCCAATCATCATAAGCATATTCTAAAGTTTTAGAAACCGAAGCGCCATTTTTATCTTCTGGAACATATCCTTTATTCATATAAAATTCAAGTCCGTCATAATATGGCACTTTCGCAGTATTCACGCAGGCTTGAAGCGCTTTTTCAGCATCAAAACTGATATTGCCTTTTACAATTGCATCTGCGACAACTGAAACCGAGTGATAGCCAATCATACACCAATTTTCATTGGCATAATGCGACCAGATTGGCAACATTTTATGAACACTCTGATCCGAATGTGCCAACATTGAACTTACCATGTCGGCATTTCTTTTGGGCTGAACAATATTAAACAATGGATGCAAAGCACGATAGGTATCCCAAAGCGAATAACTGGTGTAATTTGTAAAATTCTCAGCTTTATGCACATTCATATCAAGACCTTTATAATTTCGGTCTAAATCCATGTATTCTGTCGGACCCAAAAATGCATGATACATTGCGGTGTAAAAATTAACCAAATCTTCTTTTTGAATCGTTTCAACTTGTACTTTATTCAACTCTTTGTTCCAAACGTCCTGACTTTGTTTTTTTACTTTTTCGAAATCCCAATTTGGAATTTCTTTTTTCATGTTTTCTAATGCACCGGCAGAACTTACTGGCGATAATGCCATTTTAATTTTGATTTTCTCTCCTTCATTCGTATCAAAATCAAAGAACAATTTTAGGTTTTGTCCTGCCATTTCTGGGAAATTTTTCGTTTGATCGAATCTTCCCCAAAAACCTCTGTAAACACTTTTATCTTGAGCGGCTTGTCCGTAGCTTTTAATTGGTTTACTGAAAGACATCGCAAAATAAACTGTTCTAGTTCTCGCCCAGCCATTTGTCTGACGATATCCCGTTATTAAAGTATCGTTTTCTACACGAACAAATGTCCAAACATTCTTTTTATCATAATTATAAATTCCTGAAGTCAGATCCAAAATAATATGCGCTTGATCCGATTTTGGAAAAGTGTATTGATGCATTCCCACGCGGGTTGTTGCCGTCAATTCTGCTTTAATTTTATGATCTTCTAGAAAAACGGTGTAATAAGCTGGCTCTGCTTTTTCTGTAGAATGCGAAAATGCCGATCTATAACCCGACAAAGGTTTTGATGCTACACCGGGATTCAGCTGCAACTTTCCCGTTGTTGGCATAATTAAAAAATCGCCTAAATCGGAATGTCCTGTGCCGCTGAAATGCGTGTGGCTGAAACCTACAATAGTTTTGTCTTCGTATTGATAACCTGCGCAGTATTTATAAACTTCGCCATTGTATTTTCCGTTTAAGCTGTATGCAATGGTATCGGTTTCTGGACTTAACTGCACGCTTCCAAAAGGAACTGTTGCACCTGGATGCGTATGTCCCATCTTGGCCGTTCCAATCATTGGATCGACATATTGAATAAGGTTTTGTTTTTCGTTCAACTTCTTCTGACCGAATGTCTTATTAGCAAAAAGTACTAAAACTAATATTCCGAAAAGAAAATTATGACTGCATTTTGTTTTAATCATTTTTTTAGTTTTTCTTAGAAATTTCCCTTGTTGTTTTAATGTAGAAAAATACAACAAAATCTATTTTTAAAAAACATAATTGATAATGATTTAAACTTGAAACAAAAAACTACTCGTTCATTTCATCATAACGTTCTGGAACTTGCGGGTCATAAAGCGGACATTTGAATTCTTCCATGATCTCTACTAATTTGTTCATGGTTTTTCCTTCTGTTCCGTAGCAGTCAATTTTTACGCTTTGAGGTGTGGTAATAACTTGAAATGCGCCTTTCCCTTTTGGATTTTGCCAGCTGTTTTCATCCACTCTTTCCCATTCTGAAAAGACTGAATTAATTCTATTTACGATTACTTCAACTTGAAGAATAGCAAGACCTTCTACTTCTTCTTTTTCAAGCAGCGCTTCATAAACTTCTTGATTATTAAGGTAGATTTCGTCTAGATATTTCCAAAAAAGTAATTCGTACATAATAGGTATGTTTTTGAAACCATATAAGTTATATAAGTAAATATAAATTCTCTCTGAATGAAAATGGAAGACAGTCAAATCAAAATAGAGCTTCGACTTCGCTCAGCCTGACAAATCTGATCTGTCAAATTAAAATGAACTTATATAACTTATAGGGTTTAAATATTTTTTAATAATTAAATGTTCCGTATTCGCTTGTAATAGTTAGCTTTTTAGAATCTGAAGCTTCTACTCTACCTACGATCTGTGCATCAACATTAAATGATTTCGAAATTTCAATAATATCTTGCGCAATATTTTCTGGAACGTAAAGCTCCATTCTGTGTCCACAGTTGAAAACTTGATACATTTCTTTCCAATCTGTTTTTGATTGTTCTTGAATTAATTTGAACAATGGTGGCACTGGAAATAAATTGTCTTTTATAACGTGTAAATCTTTTACGAAATGTAAAATTTTAGTTTGCGCACCACCACTGCAGTGTACCATTCCGTGAATCTCTTCTGGAGTGTATTTATCTAAAATTTTCTTGATAATTGGCGCGTAAGTTCTTGTTGGAGAAAGCACTAATTGCCCTGCATTGATTGGACTATTTTCTACTTCGTCAGTTAAATTTACTTGTCCTGAATAAATTAATTCTTCTGGAACTGCAGCATCGTAACTTTCTGGGTATTTCTTAGCTAAATATTTTCCAAAAACGTCATGACGTGCAGAAGTAAGTCCGTTACTACCCATTCCTCCATTATAGCCTTTTTCATAAGTTGCTTGTCCGAAAGAAGCCAAACCAACAATTACGTCTCCAGCTTTGATATTTGCATTATCTACAACATCGCTGCGTTTCATACGAGCCGTTACTGTCGAATCTACAATAATTGTACGGACTACGTCTCCAACATCTGCCGTTTCTCCGCCAGTTGAGTGAATTGTAACTCCAAAAGATTTTAATTCGTTGATTAATTCTTCAGTTCCGTTGATGATTGCAGAAATTACATCCGCTGGAATTAAGTTTTTATTTCTTCCAATAGTTGAAGAAAGTAAAATATTGTCTGTTGCACCAACGCATAATAAATCGTCAATATTCATGATTAGAGCATCTTGAGCAATTCCTTTCCAAACAGAAAGATCACCAGTTTCTTTCCAATACATGTATGCCAAAGATGACTTTGTACCCGCTCCGTCAGCATGCATAATAAGGCAGTGTTCATCGTCTTGAGTTAAATAATCAGGAACAATTTTACAGAATGCCTGCGGAAATAAACCTTTGTCAATATTTTTTATAGCGTTATGTACGTCTTCTTTTGATGCCGAAACACCCCTTTGTGCATATCTTTTGCTAGAATCTGAACTCATGAAAATTAGTTTGTGTTGATGTTCAGCAAAGATAATCCCTTTTTTTAATTCTTTGCCTTATTCGATTATTTGATTGATAAAAAAATCGGCAGAAGTTTTTCTCCTGCCGATCTTCCGAATAAAATTGGTTATGAAGCTTTGGCTTGCACTTTTATTCCCAGTCTGGCATCGATGTTCCCGAAAACAATACTGTTCTTGCACTTTCATTGGTATTTTTAACTAATGCTTTAAAAATCTTTTTCTCAGACACCCCATCATTAGAAGTATTTACAAAGATAACTTCTGCTTCATTTGGTGAATATCTAACATCAAAATCATTTGTTCCTACGTTTTTATCGATTAAAATTTGTGTAGAAATGTTGGTTCCGAAATTATATTCGAAAATTCTTGAATCTAGCTGTCGATAACTTGTACTTTCATAGCCTGTAATATCCCAAGAATAAACTAATTTTTGTCCTGTAATAGAAAAATTTAATCCGCTGTAAGCACCATTTTGTCCAGAAACAACATTTTCCGTTACTGTACCAGACATATTAATTATATAAATCTCAACATTATATCCATTTGCATCATTAACTTTTACTGCAATTTTTGATTCGTCGGCACTCCAATCACATTCAGAAATAAATTTGCCATTTGGAGTCTGGAATATTTTTGTCAAACCGCTTCCATCATTATTGATTTTGTAAAGCTTATCAAAATTAGGATAGATTAATGCGCTTCCTGAGGCATTCCATGAATATCCTATATAATCTGAATTAAACCCAGCAATGGAAACAGAATTTGTAATTTTTTTTACTCCAGTTCCATCAGAATTCATGGTGTAAATATCATTTTTGGAACCATTTGTGGCTATAAATGCAATTTTTTTAACCTGATTATTTCTGCGAGGACGCCAAGAATTTTTATCTAAGGCTGTTAATTGATATTGTTTTCCTGCATCATCAGCAGTAAAAATCACATTGTTACCGCCAATTTCTTTGACAAATAAATATCTTGTTGCTGGAAAAGCAAGTGTTGAGAAGGCACTAACCGTACTTAATATAGGCGTATTAACTCCATCTGTTACTTCTACCTGCCAATAGTATTTTATACCATAAACAAGGTCAGTCAACGAAAGCTTTTTCTCCTTTATGCCATCAAAAGTCTTTACCTCTGCGTTACTATCATTTCTAAGTGTAACTTTAAAAATAAGTGCATCATTGTCAGGATCTGTAGCAGTCCAAGTTAAATCTAACGAAACCGCCTGGCCTGTACTATTATCTACCGGACTAACCAGCACTGGAACGGTTGGAGGCTTATTGTTTGCTGTTGCTTTCTTCAGTTCGAAAACTACTTCTGATGTAGCATTTTTACTTACAGTAACGGCTTCAAATTTGGCAACATAACCATCTTTTTGAGCTTGAATCGAATATTCTCCCGCCTTTATATTAGAAAGCGTAAACTTTCCTTCTGCATCAGTAAATACTGTACTTGATACTGGGCTTGTAAGTATTTTTACGTTTTCCATTGGCTCAAAAGTATCGGCAAAAACAACTTTTCCTGTTACTGTACCATATGCATCTATCTGTTCTCCTATTTTTTCTTCACTGCATGAAACCAAAAACAATAAAAAAAGTACACGGGTAATTTTGTATAAATACTTCATTTTGATTTGTTTTTAAATTTTAAACTTTAATGTTTTAATTTCAGATAATTAGCTATTGCAATTATTTTTTCTTTTTTTTGAAATAATAAGTCAGCCCTAAACCAAATTTGTAATAGTAATCATCTCGGGTTCCTGCAACGATATAATCGACATTATCACTGAAATTGATATTTTGTTCAGCAAATAATTTTATACCTATTTGATCGGAGGCCATGTATTCTAGACCTCCTCCATATTGGATTTTGCTGTGTGTGTTTTCGAATTTACTGTTCATTCCGTATCCTCCACCAATGTATAAATATGGAGTAAGGCGATCTTTAGGAAGTATAACCCACTCCATATTAAGATCATATGTAATATACCCAACATCAAGTAGATTTTTGTTGGCCAGATTTATTACGTTTGTGGAAGCACTAAAATTGAAACTAGGAGAAATAAAGAATTTTAAAGCACCGCGGCCTAAGGGTCTTAGAAGCGGGTCTTGATAATCACCATCCATTAAAGTTGCACCGCCAGAAAGTTCGATGGCAAATTTGCTTCTTCTGTTTTCCAAAACTCTGTCATAAAGACCTGTAACATCTGCCGTTTTGGTTTCTTCTGCATAGGCTTTTAGCAAATTATCAACTTGCCATTTTGGCGCATCAGCTTCCCAAACATTATCTTTTATTCCTTCTAAAACTAATGATTCAACTGCTTTTTCTATCGCTTCTGTCACCGCCATATGTACAGGCTCATTAGTAGTATATCCTGTTTCTACTTCAAGAAGTCTTTTAAAATTGACATATCTAAAGAGGCTTTCGTCAATTGCCTGAGATAAAATGGTTTTGGAGATATAAACAGATTTTAAAATTTTTCCGTTTGAAGTCGAAATCATTCGCAGATAAATAGTCACACGATCCTGACGGTATTTTACAGAAGCCCCAGCTCCGAAATATCGAGCTCCAAATCCGCCTGTGATGATATTAGAATCATAAGAAACAATTCCTCCTTCTAATAAAACACCTGCATATAACAGAGGTGAAATCTGAGGTTCGTTAATATTTGCATTTTTTACATACTCTTGGCGAGTTGCACGAATAAGGTTTCGTTCTTGAAGTAAATTTCCAATATTTTCACGCTCAATCGGTATAAACCATTTGGAATCTTCTAGTGCTTTTATCAGAATAGAAGTCGCCCCTTGGGTCACTGCAGTACTAAAACTGCTTCCGTTTTCCTGCGGTTTGTATTGCCCCGTCTGATCTCTAAATTTATAGACACCAACAACAACTTGCTCTTTGGGTTTTGGTAAATCTTTTAGTAATGAAGTCGCAGGCGTACCTTCTCCCAACACAGCTTTTTGTACTCCTGTGGGTTGATTATAATAAGCGCCGCAACCATTTAAAAGAAATCCAAATACAACTATAAGGTAGTAATGGATTCTCATATTATTGATTTGGGATGATTACTTGGGTTTGTTGTCCTGTGTTAGTATCTAGAATATTCAGCGTTAGACCATCTGCCGATGGGAAAACATCGACAGAATAACTCCCGAAAGTATAAGAGCCTTCTCTTATACCATCAGTTCCAAATTGCTGTCGATAAAGCGAGTTGGAAATCTGACTTAATAATTGCGAATTTAGATTGGCTTTAAATCGCTCTAGTTCTGTTTGTGTTTTTGTAGTGGCCTCAAGTGCTTTATCTTTTTGTTTATTCTGAGCTTCTGCACTGTTCAAAAGCCATTGATAATTAAACGTATCTCCTCCAAATGCAGGATTTACAGGTTTATAAACAAAAGCCTGAGCATTTACAAATGACGAAAAAAGCAGACACAATATTGAGATTGCTATAAGTTTCATATCTTTTATAAATAAATTAATACTGAGTGAAATATTTGCGTTCGTTTTCTTTTTGTTTCAAATAGGCAAACGTTGCGTTTACAGCATCTTCAGCCACTGCGTCTAAAAATTCGTCATCTGGCCGTACCAGAAAATCATAAATAACTTCGTTTTCAATGGTTATTGTAATTGCTGTATTTCTTGCAAAACTATATTCTTCACCTATGGTTACGATCTTCTTAGCATTTATTCCAATCTCATTGTATTTATAATAATATCGGTCATAAAAATCTTTACCCATTTTGGTTTTAGTATCATCAGTAATGATTCCCCTTAATTCGAAGCCTTCGTCTGGAAGTATTTTTACTGGTTCATCCTTTTTTTTTTCTTCCCCTAAAACCACACGATCTTTTGCTATTATTTGTTTATCTTCATCATAAAATAAAAGCATAATAACTACTTCATCTGTATCAAGTAAATTGATCTGCGATGTTGATAATTTTTGTTTTTCGTTTGGCTGTAAGGTAAAAACACCAACTTGTTCATTTTTAGACTGATTATTATTGCCATTATTATTTTTTATAACAGATAATTTATAGGCCGCACTTCTGATTACATCTGTCATATTCTCAGCTGTTCCAGTGATTTTTACGTTACCCTCCACTTTCTCAATTTCTATTTTTGCTTTTACCTTATCTTGAGGAACTTGTCCATAAAATGTTAGAGCGAAAAATAGAAGCAGAATGGTGTAATATCTGTCGAAATAATACATAAATACGTTTATAATTTATTTATAAGAATTACTGAAGCTCCATTTCCTGTTTGTGTAATTTTCATGTTTTTTGATAAAGAATTGGTTCCAATATTTTGAATATTCTGATTATCGCCTTTTTGCGTAATTTGCATATTTATATCATAATTTGTTTTTACTGTGTAATCCAAAATCTTATTGTTATTTCCCTGCTGAAGAACACTTTGAGTAATCGATTTTGCATTTTTATCTAACAGTAAATCATTTCGGTTTCCGTTTTGCTCTACAGAAACTTTTGATTCGGTCGTTTTCAAAATTGCATTCACTCTATTTAAATCTCCAATCTGCTGTATTTGTATTCCGGATTGAAGTTTCAAATTCAAATCATTTTGGGCTTTTTTATCCAAAACAGAAACTATGCTCATAGCTGTTTCTTTTATATTAAAAACAGATGAACTGTATGGTTTGAATTGAGAATTATCCTCTTTTTGCTGTCCATAAAAAATTGGACAAAAAAGAAAAATTAATATTATATTCAGAAGTAAAGTTTTCATCCTAAATTATTTAAAGTTAAAAAAATGAGATAGCCCTTTTGAGACTATCTCATTTTATTATTACTTACAAACCAGTAAGTCCTCCAGATTGAGTAACATTTATAATATTTGAAGTTCCGCTTGAGAATCCAACACTGCTGTGTGAATTACCTGTTTGGTTTACTTTTGAATTATTAGTTGTTCCAATTTGTAATGTATTCTCAGTCAATTTATAACCTTTTTGAACAAGTGTAGCTTCGTTTTTAGTTCCGTATTGATAGTGGTTTGAATAGTTTTCTACAGAGTTACCGCTTCCAGAAGTTTGTGTTTGCCAAGATTTATTAGTTACCCCTCCTTGACTTGCATATGCAGTATTATGAGCTCCATTTTGAGTTTGAGTTGCTTCATTTCCATTATGAGGTCCAAAAGGTACTGCTACACCACCAACACCAGTTCCCATTCCTAACTGAGCAGCTGTAAAAGGAGCGCCTGTTGGTTTTTCATTTCCAGTTGTTCCCTGATCAATGGTAGCCGTGTTGCTATTTCCTGTTTGAGTTTGCCACGCTTTATCGTTTCCTCCTAATGCCGATAATACAACTGACTCTACGATTTGATCTTGCCAAATTGTTGCACGATTACCATTTCCTGTTTGAGTTTGCCATGCTTTATTATCATGATTGCTTTGAGAAATAAACGCACCGTTACCGTCTCCTTTTTGTTTTACTTCGGCTTTGTTTAATACAGCATTATAAATTCCTGGCTGAATTCCTTGATAAACCTCTGATTTGTTTGAATTACCTAATTGGTCAATGTCAGAATTGTTGGTTAATCCGTTTTGATTAACAATCCCCTCTTGAGAAGATCCCACTTGATTTACAGAAGAGATATTGCCTTGTGCAATTGCTGCAACTCCTACAAACAGCATCGCTGAGATGCTTAAAATTACTTTTTTCATAATAAATATATTTAATTGGTTATTAATACAAATTATTATGTAGGTTCTGTAGGTTGGTTTCCGGGGGAGGAAAAAAGAAGGGGTTTTTATCATTTTGAAAAAGAGTTTTTTAACTGCTTTTTCAACTTCATGACCAAAATTAGAAAACTTATCCAAAAACAGTCTATGTATAATTACCTATTTTACAATACGTTAACCTCTTTTCGATGAAATGCAAAACTATCTCGATGAACTACTTCAATCTTGAAAAATTTTCACAAGAAAAAAGCTACTTATTACATTTTACTTACGTTTAAGGTATCTGTAACAAAGAAAATATCAATTAAACATCGTTTTTTTTTAGTATTTAAATAAAAAAAGCCTGTCTCAAAAAGACAGGCTTTAACAAATTGTTACGATACTATTACTTCGTAAATAATAATTCTCTGTATTTAGTTAGTGTCCAACTTTCGTCATCTACTAATAATTCTAATTTATCACAGTGATTACGGATCTCATCAAAATATGGCTTTACATTATTGCAATACGCTTCTGCCATTTTTTGAGCATCAGTCAATTGATTTGCTTTCTTTCTTTCATTAGTCATTGCCAATACTTTAGAATTAATCCCTTCAATATGACCTGAAATTTCTTTAATTAAAACAATTTGTTCTTTAGCTAAAGCTTCAAACTCTTTTGCAAAAATTTCTTTTAATCCTTTTACATTGTCTATTAAAGTATTTTGGTAACGAATTGCAGTCGGAATAACATGATTTCTAGCAATATCTCCTAAAACTCTTCCTTCAATTTGGATTTTCTTAGTGTATTCTTCCAATTCAATTTCGTAACGCGCTTCAGCTTCTACGTGATTGAAGATTCCTAATTGTTCAAATAAGTCTAAAGCTTGTTTAGAAACTTTTGCTTTAATAGCTTCTGGAGTAGTTTTGAAATTGCTTAAACCTCTTTTTGCTGCTTCTTTTTCCCAAGCTTCGCTGTAACCATCGCCTTCAAAAAGGATCTTTTTAGATTGTTTAATATATTCTCTTAAAACATTAAAAATAGCATCGTCCTTTTTCATGTCTTTCGACTCGATTAGGTTTTCTACCTCTTTTTTAAAGTCAAATAGCTGTTTTGCTACAATCGCATTCAAAGTTGTCATTGAATTTGAACAGTTTGAATTTGAACCAACTGCTCTAAATTCAAATTTATTTCCTGTAAAGGCAAAAGGCGAAGTTCTGTTACGATCTGTGTTGTCTAATAATACATCTGGAATTTTACCAACAACATTCAATTTTAAATCTGTTTTTTCTTCTGGCGAAAGTTTTCCTGTTGTTACGCTTTCTAATTCAGATAAAACTTTAGTTAATTGAGCTCCAATAAATACCGACATAATTGCTGGCGGCGCTTCGTTTGCTCCTAACCTGTGGTCGTTACTTGCTGTTGCGATAGAAGCTCTTAATAAAGTTTCATTATCGTTTACTGCTTTGATGGTATTAATAAAGAAAGTCAAAAACTGTAAATTACTCATTGGCGTTTTGCTTGGACTCAACAAATTAACTCCAGTATCTGTAGCCAACGACCAGTTATTGTGCTTTCCTGAACCGTTTACTCCTTTAAATGGTTTTTCGTGAAATAAAACTTTAAAATCATGACGTTCTGCAACTCTCTGCATTACATCCATTAATAAAGAGTTATGGTCAACCGCTAAATTTGTCTCTTCAAAAATTGGAGCCAACTCAAACTGATTTGGCGCAACCTCATTATGACGCGTTTTTACTGGAATTCCTAACAACATGCATTCTTGTTCCAAATCCCTCATATAAGTAAGAGCGCGAGTCGGAATTGATCCAAAATAGTGATCGTCTAACTGTTGTCCTTTTGCAGAAGTGTGTCCTAATAAGGTTCTTCCTGTCATCATTAAGTCTGGACGAGAATTTGCCAAAGCTTTGTCAATCAAGAAATATTCTTGCTCCCATCCTAAAGTAGCCGTTACTTTTTTTACGTTTTTGTCAAAATATTTACAAACTTCCGTAGCAGCTTCATCAATTGCAGATAATGCTCTTAATAAAGGTATTTTATTATCTAAAGCTTCACCTGTGTAAGCAATAAATACTGTAGGAATACATAAAGTTGTACCATATATAAAAGCTGGAGAAGTCGGATCCCAAGCCGTGTAACCTCTTGCTTCAAAAGTATTTCTGATTCCGCCGTTCGGAAAACTTGATGCATCTGGTTCTTGCTGAACTAATTGCGCTCCTCCAAATTTTTCTACAGGATCGCTTCCATCATAAGAAGTTTCAAAAAAAGCATCATGCTTTTCTGCAGTTGTTCCTGTAAGAGGCTGAAACCAGTGCGTATAATGTGTAACTCCTTTTGCAAGAGCCCATTCTTTCATTCCCATTGCAATATAATCTGCAAGCTTTCTGTCTATTTTTGTACCATGCTGAATAGCATCTCTTACTCCTCTAAAAGCATCCGAAGTCAAATATTGCTTCATTGCTTTGTCATTAAATACATTTAATCCGAAAATATTTGATTTTCTGCCTATTTCTTCAAAAGGCACCGGCTTTCTGTTAGCAGCTTGTTGTAAAGCTTGGAAACGTAATGTTGACATGGTTATATATATTTTTTAAATTCGTAATAATTTTCACTGAAAAATGATCAGCAAATATAAACAATTAAAAAACCCATTTTGCATATAAATTTTAGATTTTTGAAATAGAATTCCTCAACAGAAAATGCTTTTTTCAAAGAATAATGAATTCAAATCACAGAAATATAACAAAACTGTACGGGAATATTGATTAAATAAACATTTTTTCATAATTTCTTAACTCATAAATTCAAAAATGTGCCGTAATTATTACGAATTTGTTTTTTTAAGGTTATTAAAATTGCTTTTTTTGAAATATACCCCTATCAAAATTATGCTTATCCGAAAAATTATACTTCATAAAACAAAATAGCCCCCTAATTTTTAGGACTAAGAAAATAAATCTATCTTTGACCCAACGAAAAAAAACAAAAAAATTAATTTATATTATTATGGCTAAAATTAAGTTAGAGTACATTTGGTTAGATGGATATGAACCAACTCAAAATCTTAGAAGTAAAACTAAAGTTGAAGAGCATGAAAACTTCAAAGGGACATTAGAAGAACTTGGAAACTGGTCATTTGATGGTTCGTCAACTAAACAAGCTGAAGGTGGTTCTTCTGACTGTCTTTTAGTTCCTGTTGCAATTTATCCAGATCCAACTCGTATTAATGGATGGTTGGTTATGTCAGAAGTTATGTATGCTGACGGAACTCCTCACCCTTCTAACGGTAGAGCTACAATTGATGATGATAATGATGATTTTTGGTTTGGTTTCGAACAAGAGTATTTCATCATGGATACTAAAACTTTATTGCCATTAGGATTCCCTGTTGGAGGTTATCCTGCTCCACAAGGTATGTACTACTGTTCAGTTGGTGGAAAAAACACTCACGGAAGAAAATTAGTAGAAGAACATGCTGACTTGTGTATCGCTGCTGGAATCAACTTTGAAGGTATTAACCAAGAGGTTGCTTGCGGACAATGGGAATTCCAATTATTCGCTAAAGGTGCTAAAAAAGCTGGAGATGAAATCTGGGTTGCACGTTACCTATTAGATCGTTTGACTGAGAAATATGGCTACTATATTGAATATCACCCAAAACCTCTAGGAGATACAGACTGGAATGGTTCTGGAATGCACGCTAACTTCTCTAACGAAGTATTAAGAACATGTGGAGACCAAGCTACTTACGAAAAAATCTGTGAGGCTTTCCGTCCTGTTACTGCTGAGCACATCGCGGTTTACGGAGCTTACAACGACCAACGTTTAACTGGTAAGCACGAAACTGCTTCTATCCACGATTTCTCTTATGGAGTTTCAGACAGAGGATGTTCTATCAGAATTCCTTTGATGACAGTTCAAAAAGGATGGAAAGGTTGGTTAGAAGACAGAAGACCAGCTTCAAACGGAGATCCATACAAAATTGCTGCAAGAATTATCAAAACTGTTAACTCAGCGCTATAATTCTAAGCTTAAATTATATTCTAAAAGTGCCAGCATTTATTTGTTGGCACTTTTTTTATGCCCAATCCTTGCGAGTGAAACTTTGGCAAAGTTTTAAATTTTGAGAAGTTTAAAAATTCATATTTTAAACTTAAAGCTGTTGTTTCAAAATCAAAAAACCTTATAACTTTATAACACTTAGCATTTTACAAATAACAAATATTACTTAATTTTAGAGCTAAATTTAATTTTTAAGTTAAGCTTCAAAACTTATCTTTGTAAATCATTTAAACAAAATCATTATGATAGTCTGGACTCTTTTTTTACTTGCTGTAGTTTTTATTCTTGCTTTAGACTTGGGTGTCTTTAACAAAACACCCCATATTATCAGCACTAAAGAAGCCAGCAAATGGACATTAGTTTGGGTTACTTTGTCTTTTCTATTTTCGGGAGTAATTTATTGGTTGTATACCACAAATTATATTGATAACCCTGATAATCTGAAACCTTCGGTTGCCGCGATGAAGTTCATAACAGGTTACTTAATTGAACTTTCGTTAAGTGTTGACAACATTTTTGTTATCGCTATTATTTTTGCTTCATTCAAAATTCCGCAAAAATACCAGCACCGTGTTTTATTTTGGGGAATTCTAGGAGCAATAGTTTTCCGCGGATTAATGATTTTCTTCGGTGTAATGCTGATCAACAAATTTACTTGGACGACTTATGTCTTTGGAGTATTCTTAATTTTCACAGCTATAAAAATGCTTTTTTCTGGAGAAGAAGAAGATTTTCACCCAAAAGATTCTTTTGTTTATAAAGCTTTAGGAAAAATTATGCCGATTACTTCGCACATGGAGCATGAGAAATTTTTCATTTTAACCGAAAAAGGAAAAAAAGCGGCTACTCCGTTATTTGTTGCTTTAATTGTTATTGAAGTTATGGATGTTCTTTTTGCAGTAGATAGTGTCCCTGCAATTTTAGCGATTACTAAAGATCCATTTTTAGTATTTAGTTCTAATATTTTTGCTATTCTTGGTTTACGTTCTATGTATTTCTTCTTGGCAAATATGCTGGCAAAATTCAGTTATTTAGAATACAGTTTAGTTGCTATTTTAGCTTTCGTTGGATTAAAAATGTTGCTTCACGATTGGTTTCACGTACCAGAATGGGCTTCTTTAGGATTTATAGCTTTATCTCTTTTAATTGGAATTTTGGTTTCACTTAAGTTCGGACAAGAAAAAGTATTGACAGATTCTGAGAAAGAATAATTCTAAAAAAACAATAGATAAAAAAAAGAAAATCTTGTAGACTGCACCCAAAAGTTTAGACGAATTTATAATTAAATTTGATAATAATGAGCTCGATATTGTATCGGGCTCATTCCTTTTAGATTAAGTTTTATTCTGTCATTATTGTAATATTCTATATATTCGATTATTTCCTGTTTTAATTGAGTAACGGAATTGAATTTTTTAAGGTAAAAAAGTTCTGATTTCAATATTCCGAAGAAGTTTTCAATTATTGCGTTGTCAAGACAATTACCTCTTCTAGACATACTTTGCTTAATTCCCTTTTGTTTTAATAAGTGCTGATATTGTTTCATTTGGTACTGCCATCCCTGATCTGAATGCAATATTAAATTAGTCTTATCGGGTATTCTTTCAAAAGATTTTTCAAGCATGGATGCAATTTGATTAAAAACTGGCCTTTCAGATAAATCATAACTGATAATTTCTCCATTAAATAAATCAATTATTGGAGAGAGATATAACTTTTTTCCGGATACATTAAATTCTGTGACATCTGTAGCCCATTTTTGATTAGGCTTTTCTGCCTTAAAATTACGCTTTAATATATTTGGAGCTATTTTCCCATGCTCTCCTTTATATGATTTATATTTTTTAACTCTTATTAAGCTTTTTAAGCCTAAAAGCTTCATTAATCTGAGTACAGTTTTATGATTAATTAAAACGCCTTTATTTTTTATTTCTAAAGTAATGCGCCTGTAGCCAAACCTGCCTTTATGCTGATGGTAAATCTGCTGAATGAGTAATTTTATATCTCTATATTTATCAATTATATGATATTTTTTTTCATAGTAATAATAACTGCTTCGTGCCATATTCATATGGCCCAGCATGATGCCCAGGTCATAATCATGCCTTAATTCTATTATGGCTTGCGCTTTAAATTCTTGATTTCGTCGGCTTGAACTAAGGCATTGAACTTTTTTAAAAGAGCATTTTCACATCTTAATGATTCTATCTCAAGTAAAAGTTCTTCTTCTCTAGTGAGAGGTTTAGCGGATTTCTTTTTGGCTCTTTTGAAAGTCATAGGCTTAGGTCTTCCTTTAGGTTTATTCTGTAAGCCTAAAACTCCTAGTTTTTGATAATTCTTCTGCCATTGAATGATAACGGAACTACTGGGAATATTAAACTCAACACAAGCTTCTTCCAAAGATAGTGACTTATCTATAATTCCCTGCAATACATTTTGTTTGAAATCAACAGAATAGTGTTGATTCTTTCTAGGTAAAAGCCCTTCTTTACCAACCTTTTTGTAAAAACTAATCCATTTGCAGAGATTTGATATTCTTAAATTTTTCTCTTTTGCAACTGAATTAATTGAATAATTCTTTTTTAAAACTTCATTGACACAAAGAAGCTTAAATTCATAACTGTATTTGACTTTTCTTTCCATAAAAATGCCCCCAAATAGTATCTAACTTTTTGGGGGCAGTTCATTGCGATTTCCTTTTTTTGTATCATTAATTCAAAATTAATTTACTTGTTTAACATTACTATCATCAATGTTATATTTTTTAATTACAGCGTAGTAATCAGAGTAGTCAGGCTTATTAACTGATTTATTAGTATTTACAGGATCATTTCCTGGAATAACTACGATACGGAATTTTTGTCCAGTTCTTAAATTTGTTGGTACAGTATTTAATTCAAAACCTTCCAAGTAAAGCTCAAAATCAACTTGAGTAAAATTAAATTTGTATGTAAAAAACAAAGTCCCATCATCGTAATAATGGGATTCTGGAATCTGAACCCAAACAGTACGCCCTCCAGACACTCCATCTGCTCTATAAGCCACAACTGCATCGCCAGAGAAAAGTGTAAATCCAAAAGGTCTAACTCCACCGTTTCCGTTTGCATCAAACGAAACATTATTCACATCAATAACGTCAGCAATTGGACCATCTTGTCCCGGAACTCCCTGAGGTCCTTCTGGTCCTTCGCAGCTAGAAAATGCGATTAAACCGATAACTGCAAATAAGGTAAGTATCTTTTTCATAATTATTTTTTTTAAGGATTATATTATAAAGGTATTCCAAAAATTAAACCAAAAAAAACGATTTGGTTTAATTTAGAATAAAAACACCTTTATTTTTTTGTAGTAAGCTGATTCTTAGCCAATATTTTATTAAAAAATAATGCATGATAAGGAAGTGAATTTTCCCAATAATCCCAAGTATGTGCTCCTGGCCTTTCTGTATAATCGTGGTCTACTTTTGAATAAACTAATCTTCTGTGCAATTCTCTGTTCGGTTCGATTAAAAAATCGTCAACACCGCAGTCTATAATTAAAGGAAGCTTATTTGTTTTTATTTTATCAACCATTCTTAAAACTGCGTGCTGTTCGTACAAATCTGTATTACCGCTTTTATCTCCAAAAACTGGTTGCATTAATTTTACAATCTGTGCTGAAGAATCTCTGTTCAGCATCGAACTCATATCTACCGCACCGCTCATACTTCCGGCCGCACAAAATAAATCAGGATGTTTTGCCGATAAATATAACGCACCGTGCCCTCCCATTGAAAGACCTGTAATTACTCTTCCGCTTTTATTTGCAATCGTTCGGTATGTTTTGTCTACTTTCTGTAAAACTTCTTGAGTAATAAAAGTTTCAAACTGGCTTTCTTTGCTTACAGGACTATCTAAATAAAAACTAAACGTCTCACCCTCTGGCATTACAATAATCATATTGTATTGGTCTGCCAGATTATGAACCAATTTTTTGTTTGGAGTATTTTTAAGCCAATCGCTAAAATGTCCGTACGCGCCATGCAAGAGATACATTACAGGAAAAGCCGATTTACTTTTTGCATAAGAATTGGGTAAAACCACCGCAGCTTTATAGGTTTTTCCCATAGCCGTGCTGGCAACTTGTAAGGTGTCTACTTTTGCAGCGTATGTCATGGTGGCAAGACAAAGCAAAAATGCAGACAAAAGCATTTTCATTTTTTTCATTTTTTTATATTCTTTTTCTGATTAGGTTTTGTAAATATACTTTTTTTTCAGAATAAAATATATGAAAAATCTCACTGGCCTTTGCGCTAAAAAAATAGTCACGAATTCACGAATTTTATTTTGAAGAATTTTTAAATAACTCGATGCTATGAATTTCACTAATTAATTTAAGAGCTAAAATTCGTGGAAATTAAAAATTAAAAAGCCACGAATTCACGAATAATATTTAAAAAAAATCGTGAATTCGTGGCTAAAAACCATTCGCTAAAAAAATTAGCTGATTATAATCTTATGTTCGTGACGGTATTGCGAAGCGCTTTTACCTGTATATTGTTTGAATGATTTACTAAAATGACTGAAATTATTAAAACCACTTTCATAACAAACTTCATTAATACTTATGGGCTGTTCTGCCAAAAGCTTCGAAGCGTGTACCAAACGGTATTCGTTCACAAACTCAGTAAATGTTTTGTTTGAAATCTTTTTAAAATAACGACAAAATGAAGGCGTAGTCATACTTACAAGGCTCGAAACTTCATCTATAGAAATAGATTCCTGAAAATGATCTTTTACAAAATTGAAAACCACATTCATACGATCGTTATCCTGAGTCTGAAGCTCCATCGAAAATCCGTCTGCATTTAAAATAGTGTATTCCTCCACTGATTCCAATTCGTCCAAAACACTCAAAAGTGTCATAAGTCTTTGAAACGGCGGTTCGTTTTCCATCATTTCAATTTTCTTTCCGATACGTTTTTTCGCTTCACCGCCAAAAGCGATTCCGCCTTTAGCTTGCTTCAAAATATTTTGCACCTTTTTCATTTCGGGAGCAATAAAAAAATCGCTTCCTAAAAATTCAGGTTTTATATGAATTACGGTTTCAGTTGTATTTCCTGTTTGTTCATTTGTAAAACCGCAATGAGGCAAATTAGCTCCTATTAAAAGTAAACTACCATTGGTATAATAAGAAACATGGCTTCCTATTTGTCTTTTTCCAGCCCCACCATTAATATAAACCAACTCAATCTCTGGATGATAGTGCCATAAATGAGCTTTGCTATTGGTCTTTTCGGCGTGTTTAGTGTAGGTAAAAGAACTTCCGTATGAGTTAGTTATCACTTCAAGAGCTGGGGCAATAGTCTTCATGATAATTTCTTTAAAAAATAATAGCAAATTTAACAAAAACACCTAAAATAATTTAAATTTTAACCTACAACGGTTTCGTAAATGCGAATTTTACATTAAAATAACGTACTTAACGCTGAGATATTTACATCAAAACAGGATTTTTTTTAGGGTCTTATTTTTTTTCTCTACTTTTTTTCTATTTATCCTATTTTAAACTTGATTTTATACAAATATGTTAAAAATTGTAGGAAAAATAGAAATTTTATGATGTATGCGGTTTTTCAAAAACTTTGAATAAAAACAATCAAATTAACAAAAACACAACATTAAAGTCAAATTTTAACATATAACGGTTTCGTAAATGAGAATATAGCATAGAAATTGGAAAATATAGATGTTAAAATACCACACATGCTGCTATAACTTTGCATCAGAGAAATGAACAAAAAAAATTTAATACTATAGAATATGAAAAAGGTTATGAAATTAAGTTTAGTATGTGCAGTACTTTTAACAGGAATGAGCACTTATGCAATTGATGGAAATGAAGCATTAAATCTTCATGTATTAAAAGGAAATGGCAAGGTAATTGCTTTTGGAATTAATCAATTACAAAAAGCAGTACTTAGTATATATGATACAAATGGTAATTTAATCTATACTGAAAATGCTTCTGGTAAAACTGGAATCTTAAGAACTTTTAGTTTAGAAGAATTTCCACAAGGAAAATACATTTTAGAAGTTGCTGACAATTTCAAAAAAGTACAATACGATATCACTGTAAATGCTAACAGTTCTGTTTTGTCTTCAAAAGGAACTTCAGTTAACTAAGAAAATATTAAGGTTAAGTGTCAATTCTTCACGGCACTTAAAATTTTATACTCTAATACAGTATAAAAAGTGAGGTTAGATAGTTAGTAAGTTAAAAACTTTCAAAAGTTTTAAAAACAGCTCTTTGTGGTTACTGAGCTGTTTTTTTTTGCTCTATACTTTTTTCAAAGATGCTAAGATGCTGAGATACTAAGGCTCTAAGTTCTTTTTATCCATTGTTAGCAAATCAGCCATAAGAAGCACTACTGTGCGCCTCTATAATTAAACCCTAAAAGAAAAACTCAGAACCTTAGTATCTCAGCACCTTAGAACCTATAAATAATTCCTACATTTTTTAAAGAAATCCTTAACTCAATGTAAATTAAAAACCATCAAAAACATTGAAAAATAATAAGCGTTTTAGCAAAAAAGATAAATATAATTCATATTTTAACCTATAACGGTTTCGTAAATGAGAATACAGCATAGAAATAAGAAAATACAGTTGTGCTTTTTCACTTACAACAGAAGTAATTTAGCATCAGAGAATTAGAACTATTAATTTAAAAACTAAATACCATGAAAAAGATTGTTAGATTGAGTTTAGTAGCAGCATTGCTTTTCACAGGAATAAGTACATATGCAATTGATGGAACAGCAGATTTTAATCTGCACGTTATTAAAGCTAATGGCAAAATGATCACTTTTGGTCTTAACCAAACGCAAAAAGCTAACTTAGCTATTTACGACAAAAATGGATCTCTAATTTATTCTGAAAGCGCTTCAGGTAAAGATGGAATTTTAAGAACTTTTAGTCTAGAAGAATTTCCAGAAGGAACTTACTTCTTAGAAGTAGAAGACAATACAAAAAAAGCAAAATACGAAATAATAGTAAGCGATGATGTTTCTGTTTTAACTCAAAAAGCAGTTTCTTCAGTTTACAAACCAGGTTTCGATAAAAATACAAGTGTGGCAACACGCTAAAAAGTTTATGCTTTCATAAAGTATAAAAGTGAGGTTAGATAGTTAGTAAGTTTAAAAACTTTCAAAAGTTTTAAAAACAGCTCTTTGTGGTTATAGAGCTGTTTTTTTTTTTGCTTTTTTTAACCGCAAAGACGCTAAGGTTACGCAAAGTTCGCAAAGTTTATTTTTTAAGCTTTACGAACTTTTTTATTTTAAAACAATTTCGCGTGCTTGTGTAGATCTTAGTGCACTTTGCGGTTAAATTCGATACAGAATTTTGCAAAGAAATCCTTAACTCAGTGCAAAGTTAAAATCAAGCAAAACATTAAAAAATAACAACTTAATTAACAAAAACACTAAATATAATTCATGTTTTAACCTATAACGGTTTCGTAAATGAGAATATAGCATAGAAATATGAAAACACAGTTGCTCTTTTCACTCCACTATATAACTAATTTAGCATCAGAGAATTAGAACTATTATTTTTAAAAAACTAGTAACATGAAAAATATTGCAAAATTGAGTTTAGTAGCAGCGTTGCTTTTCACAGGAATAAGCACATACGCAATTGATGGAAATGGAGAATTTAATCTTCATGTATTAAAAGCTAATGGAAAACTGATCACTTTCGCACTTAACAAAGTACAGAAAGCTGATTTAGCTATTTATGATAAGGACGGAACTTTAATTTATTCTGAAAGTGCTTCTGGAAAAGAGGGTATCTTAAGAACTTTCAGTCTAGAAGAATTTCCTAAAGGAACTTATTTCTTAGAAGTAGAAGACAATGTAAAAAAAGCAAAATATGAAATTACAATAACTGATAACGCTGTTTTATCTAAAAATGCAGTTTCTTATGCTTACAAATCAGGTTTTGCTAAAAACTCAACTGTTGTTGCGCGCTAAGATTCCATGCGCACATATAAAGTATAAATCAAGGTTAGAAAAATTAAAAAAATATGTTTTAAGAAACAGCTCTTTGTGGTTTAGAGCTGTTTTTTTGTTTAAGAATGGAGTCGAAATAGTAAAACAATAAATTTTCTGAAAAATTATTCTTATTAATTCCAACTCTTTGATTTTTAAGTGCTAAAAAATATTTGCAAAAACAAATCCACAAGCCCAGTATTTACGTACATAGTTCAAACAAAATACAGAAATAATTACAATTCAACAACTTAAGCATTTAAAAATACCCATTTATTGCTAAAAATTAAATTTGTATTTGTAGTTTTACACGTTCCACATTTAGTAATTAACAATTTAAAAAAAACATGACAAAATTTACCAAAGCTGGTTTAGTTGCTGCCTTTTTTTTAGCGACTGTGTTTACCTACGCCATTGACGGAAAAGGTGATTACATTTTAAACATCAAAACAGGAAACGGAAAAGTAGTTAGCTTTACTTTAGACACTGTAGAAAATGCATCTTTCTCTATCTATGACGAAAGTCACAACTTACTTTATGCGGGAGAATCTGCAGCAGACAAATTAGAAGTTTCAAAAACAATTAGTTTAGAAAGTTTTCCTGCTGGAACTTATGTTCTTGAAGTGAAAGCAAACGACAAAGTTGCGAAACACGAAATTAAAGTCGCTGCTAAAAAAGTAAAGACTGTAAAGTTAGACCAATCTGTTAACCAGAGTCCTTCTTTCCGTCGTTAATTTTTTGCCCCCAAAGAATTAAAAGCAGCCCGTACCAGGAGCTGCTTTTTTTATTTATTGTCATTTCTAAAGCCAAAACCAATTTTTACCAATTTCCAAAAAAGATCAGTTTCTGTTGTCAGTATTATTTTTTGAGATGCTTTAAAAACAGATGAATGCGCAAAAGCATAAAGATAATCCAGTAAATCTATCAATCTGAAACTCTGCCTATATTCTGCCCTAACCTCATCGCTATTGGCAAAACAAACATTTCCATATTCTTGTTCTTCCATAAATAACAAACCTAAATGATTTGAAAATTGTTTTATTGCATCTTTATTTACAGTCGTCATTTTAGAATCAGATTTTTCTAATATTTCATTAAGAGTCAAAGACAGGTCGATAGTTTTACTTTTTATTTTTTGAATATAAAGCTCTAGATTAGTATTATTAGAAAATATAATCTTAGTTTTTTCGCTTTGCAGAGCCTCTATTTTTTCTAAATATTCCTGTATTGTCATCTTAAAAAATCTTCAGTCATATAAATTTAAATTATATTTCTTTATAAATAAAATAGAGTTTATAAGCCGTTTTTAAATTATACAAAAAACCATAAAACTCTTAAAATCAACAATTTGAAATAACTAAAAATAATCGATAAATCAAAAAGGCATCATTAAAAAGCAACTCATATCATTGATATCCATATATTTGCATATAAAAAATCACATTAAGAACATACTAAAAACATTCTTTTGAAGTTTATAGTTGCTAAAAGCTGTTATTTGCAGTGAAAAAGATTTTCAAAAACAATGAAGAATACGATTAAAAACCACAACCAAAACTAAAAACCTATGCAGAAAAAACTAGTTATTTTAGTACCGTTAATCGTATTTTCTTTTCACGCAACAGCACAAAAGGAAACCTTTTATAAAACTGAAAAAGTCGGAGAAAAGTACGCGTATGTCGATGTTATAAGAACCTACGAAAAAGTTGCTGCAAAAGGTTACAAATCTGTCGACTTATTTCAAAAACTAGGAAATTCTTCTTATTCTAACTGCGAACTAGAAAAAGCTGCCGAATGGTATCGCGAACTCTTCGCCCTAACCACAGATTTAGATCCTGTTTATTATTACCGCTACGCAGAATCGTTACGTTTTATTTCTGAAAATGAAAAAGCCGATGCTCTTATCGAAAAATTAAAACGTAAACCGAAAACAGCTATAAAAAATAAAGTTTAATAGAACAGTTTTTATATCTTATAATTTCCCACAACCCTAATTTTCAACAGAGTTATAAGCTCTACTTTTCACAGAACATTCGGTAAAGATTTTAGCAGGAATTCTTATTCAGTCAGAATTTATTTTCAATATATTTGAAATATGAATGAAAACACAAAAGATATAACGATCAGGCGAGCTGTAAATTCAGACTTACCTAAACTTGCCGAATTTCTACAATTTTTAGTAAATGCAGAAAGACCTTTCGACGTAACCTTAAAAGAGGGAGCCATTTTTTATTATGATTTACAGGAGCTTATTTTAGACAGCAAAACAGAAGTTTTGGTTATATGTTATAACAATCAAATTGTTGGTTGCGGATATGCCCAAATTCGATCTGCTCTACCCTATCAAACCCATGAATTATTTGGTTATCTTGGTTTTATGTATGTTGATCCAGAATTTAGAGGAAAAGGTCTTAATAGTCTATTAATTGACGAACTTAAAAAATGGGTTTTATCTAAAGGAATAACCGAAGTTAGATTACAGGTTTATTCTGAAAATGAAGCAGCAGTCAACGCTTATAAAAAAGCCGGATTTGAACCAATACTGACAACCATGCGTTGCGATATAAGCGAAATGGAAGGCAATTAAAATTAAGAAAAGCACTCATTTGACGAGTGCTTTTTTATTATTCTAAAATTACTATTTCTGATTTAGCAATTTCTCTAAATATTCTATTTTCTCTTTTTCTGCCTGAAGCAAACGCTCGTAAAGCTTTTTATTTTCTTCGAAAGATTCTACTAATTTGTCTAATGGATTGAAAGTGCATTTATTATTATGAATACTTCCAAAACTACTATCTGATACTGATTCATTAAAAGTATTGAAATAATTAATCATTCCTTCTTCTGAAAAGTTTTTAATTGCCTCTGCTGTTACCCCAAGCGCTTTCGCAATTGCGATAAGTTTATCTTCATCGATCGTTTCGCTATTCTCTAAAATAGAAATCGCTTGCTGGTTTGTTCCTAAAGCCTGCGCCAAAGCTTCCTGTTTCATATCACGAAGTTCACGAATACGGCTTATTTTTCGCCCTATATGATTTGGTTTTGTTAGTGTGCTCATAATTCAAAGATAATAATTAAGTATAACAACTCGCGAAATGTAAAAAACATATTTATTCCTGTACCAAACACAAAAATTTGATTTGCTACAGCAAAATCTATTTCTTTCTTCGCCGAGTCAAACAAAAGTATAATTTTTCTTATAATTAATTTTTAAAAGTCAAATTGTAAAGCGATTAACTTATAAGCCAATTTAAAAAATTATGGAAACTACCGAAACTAAAAATCTAAATCGTCTAAAAGAATTAACTGCTTTGTATTTCACAACGCTAAAACCCGCCGAAGACAATTCACAAAAACAAATCGCCCAAATCAAAGTTTTAAATTATTTCGAACTCGGCTGTCTTATTACCGATTTACTAAAACTCTGCATTCTAGCACTCAACAATGATATGCATAATCCCGAAAATAAGAAATCTGAATCTATAGATGTGAGTCTAGTTCTGGAAACGGTTCTTTCTATTTTTCCTTTGGATGAAATGGAGTTTTTGGGGTATCTTGGGGAGGTTGTTTACGAATGATTTTATTTAAAGTTTAATTTCAAAAAATCTCGCAAAGACGCTAAGTCGCAAAGTTTTTTTTTGCACAATATTGTCATTTCGACGTAAGGAGAAATATCCCAATGAATATTATTTGACAGTGACATCTAGTTCTGAAAACTAAAAAAGCTGTCAAAAAGACAGCCACATTGCTTTAATTTTATAATATAATAAATCTGGCTTAATTTTTGTGTTAATGAAATGCTAATCTTTCTCTAAGATTAAATGAAAAGATTTGATTTCAAAAATTAATATAAATTTAGAGCCTTTGGGAGGGTGCAAAAGTACATTTAAT
Source organism: Flavobacterium sp. B167r (assembly GCF_056824315.1). Taxonomy (NCBI): domain Bacteria; kingdom Pseudomonadati; phylum Bacteroidota; class Flavobacteriia; order Flavobacteriales; family Flavobacteriaceae; genus Flavobacterium; species Flavobacterium sp. B167r. The sequence continues at coordinate 2,652,860 of NZ_CP124859.1, read as the reverse complement.
TTTTATAAATCAAAATTTTTTCAAAAAAATATTTTGTTAATTTATAAATTTAAAAAAGACATGGCAAACAAGAACGTACATGTGGTTAAATCGAAGAATGGTGATAGTTGGTCAGTAAAGACAGAAAACAGCCAAAAAGCTTATAGAAATGTAAGTACGCAACAAGAAGCAATTGAAATTGGAAAAAATGTTGCCAAGAACAATAGTTCTGAACTATTAATACACGGTGTTAATGGTAAAATAAGGGATAAAAATAGTTACGGTAACGACAGTTATCCACCAAAAGGTTAATAGAAATGAGAGGATGTAATATTTCAATCAATCAGTTAGCCGATTTTTCTAAAAGCACACTTGCTAATAAGAGAAATATAATAAATCAGCAAAAAACGCCTAACACTTTTAAGACAGCTTGGTATCAGTTGGCTAAAGCTAGAATAAAAAAAGTAATAGCCAATAAGGGAGATATCAAACCTGTTTTGGATGGCATTGAAGAGTTGAAACGTAGAACGGTCACAAAAAAGAGACAGATAAATGATAGGATTGTTTCTTTAGACGCTTTACAAAGATTTGTCAGTTTTCAAATACCTAGTTTATTGAAAAATTATGAGTATAAAGTTTTGAAAAATGTTGAATCAAAATCAATTTTTATAAAAGGTGTAGAAGTAATAGTATCGCCAGATTTAATTATTGAAATTGACATTGATGGCAAAAAATATTTAGGAGCACTCAAAACCCATATTTCAAAAGGGAAAAAATTTGACAGAACGCAACAGTTGTATGTTGCAACTGCCCTCCATAAATATTTGGAATCAGAAATTGCCAAAAATGAAGAAATTGTTTTGCCGGAACTATGCCTTTCAATAGACATTTTTGGTGAAGGAATTGTAACTTCTCCAGTAAATATTTCCAATAAAATAAAAGATATGGAAGTAATATGCGAAGAAGTTAAAAAAATGTGGGACGCCACATAATTTTTTTAGAGAAAGATTACTAAACCGAATCATATGATTCGGTTTTTTTATTTTAAAAAAACAAGCTTTAAGAAAATTAAAAATATCTACTGTCTAGCATTTTTTTTATTTAATATGACAACCTCTTATTACAAAACAAAAAAACCTCTCATACAAATGAGAGGTTTTCCAATATCATTAATAAAAAAAATTACATATTCCTTCTATACTGCCCACCAACTTCAAACAATGCCGAAGTAATCTGCCCTAACGAACAAACTTTTGTAGCTTCCATTAAATAATCGAATAAGTTTTCGTTTTTAATGGCGGCTTCTTGTAACTGGCTTAAATGCTCGTTTACTTTTGCTTCGTGGAAATTATGCAAGTTGTCCAGCATCGTAATCTGGTATTGTTTTTCTTCTTCTGTGGCACGAATTACCTCAGCCGGAATTATTGTTGGTGAACCTTTTGAACTCAAGAATGTATTTACACCCACAATTGGGAAATCTCCGTTGTGTTTTAAGGTTTCGTAATACAAACTTTCTTCCTGAATTTTAGAACGTTGGTACATTGTTTCCATTGCACCCAAAACTCCTCCTCTTTCTGTAATTCTGTCGAATTCTTGTAAAACGGCAGCTTCAACTAAATCGGTTAATTCTTCGATGATGAATGAACCCTGAATTGGATTTTCGTTTTTCGCTAAACCTAATTCTTTATTGATAATCAACTGAATCGCCATCGCACGACGCACCGATTCTTCTGTTGGTGTTGTAATCGCTTCGTCGTAAGCGTTGGTGTGCAATGAATTACAGTTGTCGTAAATCGCATACAAAGCTTGCAAAGTCGTTCTAATATCGTTGAAATCAATTTCCTGTGCGTGCAACGAACGTCCAGAAGTCTGAATATGATATTTCAGCATTTGCGCTCTTTCGTTGGCTCCGTATTTCAATTTCATGGCTTTTGCCCAAATTTTACGCGCCACACGACCAATAACCGAATATTCTGGATCTACTCCGTTTGAGAAGAAGAACGACAAGTTTGGTCCAAAATCGTTGATGTTCATGCCACGGCTCAAATAATATTCCACGTAAGTGAAACCATTTGAAAGCGTAAACGCCAATTGCGTAATTGGGTTCGCTCCCGCCTCGGCAATATGATATCCTGAAATCGAAACCGAATAGAAATTACGAACGTTTTTAGTAATAAAATATTCCTGAACGTCTCCCATTAATCGCAACGCAAATTCAGTTGAGAAAATACACGTATTCTGCGCCTGATCTTCTTTTAAAATATCGGCTTGAACCGTTCCACGAACTTGTGCTAACGTTTTTACTTTAATTTCGTTATAAACCTCCAAAGGCAAAACCTGATCTCCTGTAACACCCAAAAGCATTAATCCCAAACCGTTGTTTCCTGCTGGAAGTTCACCTTGATATTTCGGTCTTTCGATTCCTTTTTCTTTATATAATTTGTTGATTTTAGACTCAACTTCTTTTTCTAAACCATTTTCTTTGATGTAAATCTCACATTGCTGATCGATCGCGGCATTCATAAAGAAACCTAAAAGCATTGGCGCAGGTCCGTTGATCGTCATACTTACCGAAGTCAAAGCATGAACTAAATCGAAACCTGAATATAGTTTTTTAGCATCGTCTAAACAGCAGATTGAAACTCCTGCATTTCCAATTTTCCCATAAATATCCGGACGCAAATCTGGATCGTTTCCGTACAAAGTCACACTATCAAAAGCTGTCGAAAGACGTTTTGCAGGCATTCCCGCACTTACATAATGGAAACGTTTATTGGTTCTTTCTGGTCCGCCCTCGCCCGCAAACATTCTCGACGGATCTTCGCCTTCACGCTTAAAAGGATACAATCCTGATGCGAAAGGAAATTCTCCAGGAACATTTTCCTGTAAATTCCAACGCAAAATATCGCCCCAACCTTCATATTTAGGTAAAGCAATTTTTGGAATTTGCAAATGCGATAAACTTTCAGAATGTGTCGCGATTTTAATTTCTTTATCACGAACCTTGAAGCTGTAAACTGGATTTTTGTATTTCGCTACTTTATCCGCCCAATTCAGGATAATTTCCCAATTGTATGGATCTAAATCCATTTTTACTTTATCAAATTGATTCAGTAAAAGGTTTAAAAAGATTCTGTTTTCATCGTGTTCTGCAATTCCACTTGGTAAAACAGTTGAATCGTCAATTCCTGATTTATTTATTTGAGGAATTTTTCCAGAAACAGATTCTATCGTTTTGAAAATTCCGTATAATTTCTGAGCTACTTTTTGCTGTGCAACTGCAGACTCATCATAATTTCTGTTATTCTCAGCGATTTCAGACAAATAACGTGTTCTTCCTGGCGGAATCACGAATATTTTCTCGCTCATTTCTTTAGTGATTTGAAAAGTCGATTTCAAGTCAGAATTCGTTTTTTCAGCCACTTTATCCATGATCGCTTTGTATAGCGTGTTCATTCCCGGATCATTGAACTGCGAAGCAATTGTTCCGAAAACTGGCATTTCATCAGGATTTTTATCCCAAAGATTGTGATTGCGCTGGTATTGTTTTTTTACATCGCGAAGAGCATCAAGTGCGCCGCGTTTATCAAATTTATTTAAAGCTACCAAATCAGCAAAATCAAGCATGTCGATTTTCTCCAATTGCGTTGCCGCTCCAAATTCTGGTGTCATTACATATAAAGAAACGTCTGAATGATCCATAATTTCGGTATCAGACTGTCCGATTCCTGAAGTTTCTAAAATAATCAAATCGTATTTTGCGGCTTTCAAAACCTGAATTGCTTCGGCTACATATTTAGATAAAGCCAAATTCGACTGACGTGTTGCCAACGAACGCATATAAACTCTCGGATTATTAATCGCATTCATACGGATTCTGTCTCCTAAAAGCGCTCCACCCGTTTTTCTTTTCGAAGGATCGACAGAAACCAATCCGATTGTTTTTTCTGGGAAATCAATTAAGAAACGACGAACCAATTCGTCAACCAAAGAAGATTTTCCTGCTCCACCCGTTCCTGTAATTCCTAAAACTGGAATTTTAGAAGTGGTATTTACATCGTGAATTTTATCAAAAACTGGTTTTGCAATTTCTGGAAAGTTTTCAGCTGCCGAAATTAATCGTGCAATCGCTGTTGGAACTTTATTTTCGATATGATCGATTTCTCCGTTCAATTTATCTCCGATAGGAAAATCGGCACGTTGAACCAAATCATTAATCATTCCTTGCAAACCTAAAGAACGGCCGTCATCTGGAGAATAAATTCGGGTAATACCATATTCGTGTAATTCTGAAATTTCACTTGGAAGAATAACTCCACCTCCGCCTCCGAAGATTTTAATGTGTCCTGCTCCTTTTTCGTGAAGCAAATCATACATATATTTAAAGTATTCATTGTGCCCGCCTTGATAAGATGTCATAGCAATCGCATTGGCATCTTCTTGAATTGCGGTATTTACCACTTCTTCAACACTTCTGTCATGGCCTAGGTGAATTACCTCAACACCCGTAGACTGTATTATACGACGCATGATATTGATGGCAGCATCATGTCCGTCAAAAAGCGAAGCAGCTGTAACAATTCTTACTTTATTTTTAGGAATATATGGTATTTGTTGTTCCATTTTATGAATATGATAATTTTAGGCGACCAATGTACAAAATATTTTAATATTTGATTAACGTTCTAGCTTTATGTTAACAAAAATAAATCGATTTCGTGACCAAAAAGAGCGCTAAATCCCCTAACTCATTGATATTGTTAAAGAAAGCCTAAAAACATGGCAATTTCGCAACATTTAAATAAAATATGAAAACGTGTTTTGAGTACTCCTAAAGTAATTTAGCATTGTAGAAACGCCCCAAATTTTTACCAACGACTTACACAAAAAAGTAATAACGTAAAAATTAAAAAAAATGAAAACATTTTATTCATTCACCCTAATTTTAGGTTTGAGTTTTTTTGTATTTTCTTTTAATAAAATTGAAAACAATAAACTTGAATACAAGACTTCAAACCATGTAACTGTTTACAGCAATAATTCAAATGATGTAGACAAAATTTCAAACGACTTCTTTAAAAGATATTCTGATTTGAAAAAATATAAATCAGAAGTTATGTCGTTATATAAAAACAGAACGCTTGGATCAATTTGGTTTGATGAGCAAGAAATCAACGAATTTGGTTCTGTTTTGTATGAAAAAGCAAAAAAAACAAATGATTTGGTAATTCCTTATCAAAAAGAAATTGACCAATTATTTAGTTCTTCATCAGACAAAAGTGCTCTTTCTCAAACTGATGCAGACATGCTTTTAAGTTCTTTGTATGTCGTATATACTAAAAAAAGCAATGCTGATAAGAAAAGACTAGCTTATGATGTAATGCTGAAAGATTTCTTAAATTACAGTACGCTAGAAGAAAATACAGCAACTGTTGATGCAAATGCAAAAGTAGAATATGACCAATATTACAAATTGCAAGACGTTCTTAAAAAATACAAAAGATTAGAAAAATCTAGCAAATGGAAACCAATTGTTCCGGCAGAAACTCCATACAAAGATTTACGTCCAGATGCTGTTTCGAGTACTATTGCTCAAGTTAGAACTCGTTTGTATTTGTTAGGTGATTTAAAAGCTGATTCTAAAAGCGATGTTTATGATCGTGAATTGATGGATGCTGTAATGAAATATAAAGTTCGTAACGGTTTTAAACCTAATTATATTTTATCAGAAGAACATATTAATGAAATGAATATTCCACTAGAAGATAAGGTTGCTACTTTAAAACTTAACATGGAAAGATGCCGTGAAATTTCGGCTCAAATTGCCGCTAGCGATGAGTACGTTTTGGTAAATGTTCCTTCTTACGAATTGATTTATGTGAAAAACGGAAAAATTCAATTGACTTCACCTGTATTCGTTGGAGCGCCTTTAACTAAAACAACCATTTTTAATGGTGAAATTGACAGAATCGTTTTTAGTCCGTATTGGACAGTACCGCAAAGTATTGTGCAAAACGAATTAAAATCTAAAATCGCTGCAGATCCAAATTATCTTGCAGAGAAAAATATGGAGATGGTTAACGGTCAAGTAAGACAAAAACCAGGACCAGACAACTCTTTAGGTTTGGTGAAATTTATGTTCCCAAATAAAGAGGATATTTATATGCACGATACGCCTTCTAAAACTTTGTTCGATTTTGAAAAAAGAACTTTCAGCCACGGATGTATTAACGTAAAAATGGCTAAAGAATTAGCTGTTGCGATGTTGAAAGATTATCCAGAATGGAACGAGTCCAAAATTGACAAAGCTATGGATGGTAAAGTAGAAAACAGTTTTAAACTGACGAAAAAAGTTCCGATTTACATTACTTATTTTACTTCTTTAGTAAATGAAAAAGGAGAAGTTGGTTTCTTTCAAGATGTTTATGAAAAAGATGCCAATCCAAATGGCGAATCACTTCCCGTAAATGCAGTTGTAAATCAATAATTTACGCCAATAATTTAGAGAGAATTTATCAAATCTAGTTTGATAAATTCTCTTTTTTTATTTGTATTATCTATCCAAAAAACCTTAAAACACTAAAAATAAGTCTTTTAACACCGAAAAATATTTTTAAGACAAAATATATTTGCAAACCAAATCACTGTTTTAATAATTCATAAAATTAAAAAGCTATGAAAACAAACAACATTGAAGGATTATCTTTATTTGAAATTAATGTTTTAATTCAGCAAGGCGGAAAATTTGTAAAATTCCCTTATATCATTTCAGAAATGGTAAAAAGAATTAAAGAGCCTAACATTTATTTTATTCGTCCAAATGAAGGTACGTTCAAATATGCCTTGAAACACTTTTTCTTGAATTTATCAATAAGCTGGCGCATTTTTCCGTATGGGCCGATTTATATGATAAAATCATTGTTTTATCTAATAAAAGGCGGAAAAGATTATACTGACACTATATTAAAAGATTTAAACAGCAATAATCTTACTTATGCTCAGCAATCAAAAATAGCATTTGAATAGTTTTAAAACTTTAACCAAAAACCATTTTATTATTTATGCCCATCAACCGTTTTTAAAAATTGAACCTCACTCTTTTCAAAAAAAAAAACACGTAATAAATAAGAAATTTATCCTTATTTTAGCTCTATCTTATCACCTAAAATTTTATTTATGGAAGATTCTAATGAGTTAATTCAAAAAGAAAGCTGGTGGAATAGAAACTGGAAATGGTTTGTTCCCAGCGGATGCTTAACTCTTTTAGTGTTGGTTGCTTTATTTATTGGAGGTATTTTCTATGAAGCTACTTCAATCATAAAAGATTCAGATGCATACAAAGAATCTCTGGCAAAGCTTCAAAACAATAAAACAGTTATGGAAAAACTGGGATCTCCGATTGAAACTGACGGAATCGTTTCTGGAGTTATTACTTCGCACAATAGCGTACGAGCTTGTGATGTGGAAGTTCCAATAAAAGGTCCTAAAGGAAAAGGAACTTTATTTGTTGTGGGCGAAAAAAGAGGAACATGGAAATACAGTGAAATGTCTGTTTATATTGAGAATACAAATGAAAAAATCGATTTATTGCAGAAGTAAAATATAATAATGAAAATCTTAATGAAATCTTTTTTTAGTCTGCTCTTCGGACTTGCTTTATGTACTGCTTTATTTGCTCAACCAAACAGAAATTATCAAGCCTATACAACCCAAATCTCACAATTTTCTAAACCTTCTAGAATACTGCATAACAATGTCGATTCGAAAGGAAACGGCTTTATTGAATTTACAAATAATAATAAACAGATACTCCGCTTTCGATTAAATAATCATAAAGTTCAACCTGGTTCCTGCCGTATTGCTTTTGAGATATATTATTACGAAAATAACTATTTGAAAAAAATCGAATCGTTTGACAGCAATGGAAAATTAATTGGATGTAATTTAAAACTACAAGGAGAAGCTATCATTGAATACATCATTGAAAAACCTGAATTGTATCTGGAAAAGAAGAAATTAATTGACGATGCTGAAGGGAATATTGATATGAAAGATGACTCTAATGAGAAAATTATCCGCGTGCGTCTTTTTGACTCCAATTATCTGCCCATAGCACAGTTGCATCCAAGCTATATTTCGTCTAAAACGTATTGGGAGCAAAATATTCGAATGTCTTGGCCTTAATTATATTGCTTTCTTAACCGCGATTTATAATATAAAATCACTATATGTTAAGTTTACAACAAAATGTTACTTCTCTTTAAATAAATTTGTGGCGTTATTTTTGAATAAGTAGTATTTTTGAAACTTAAATAAAACCCCATAATGAAAAAGATTTTACTATTAGCCGTTACATTTTCGCTTACTTCTTGCGCACAGGTACAGCAAACTTTAAGTCAATTGCCTCAAATATCTTCTCAGATTCCAGGAGTTGGCGGTGTTGATATTGCTTCAGGTTTAAAAGAAGCGCTAAACAAAGGAATTACAGTACAAGTAAGTAAATTAACTGCAGTAGACGGCTTTTATAAAAACCAAGCTGTAAAAATTTTAATGCCCGAAGAATTGCAAAAAGTAGATGCAACCCTGCGTAAAGTAGGTTTAAGCTCTCTTGCAGATGAAGGAATCAAAATGCTGAACCGAGCTGCCGAAGATGCTGTAAAAGAAGCAACTCCTATTTTTGTTACGGCTGTAAAAAACATGACTTTTACAGATGCAAAAAACATTCTTTTAGGAAGCGATAATGCCGCAACAAATTATTTGCAAGGAAGTACAACAACTGCATTATACGCCAAATTTAATCCAGTAATTAAAAACTCTTTTGCAAAAGTTGGCGCAGATGAAGTTTGGAAAAACATAATTACGAAATATAATACTATTCCGCTAGTAAAAAAAGTAAATCCAGATTTAACTGATTATACAACTAATCAAGCTTTGTCTGGCGTTTTTAAAATGATTGCCGTTGAAGAAAAAGTAATCCGAAATGATATTTCTGCAAGAACAACACCTTTATTAAAAAGTGTTTTTGCAATGCAAGACGGAAAATAAATTTATTGTTTATCTGTTTAATCGGATAAACGATTAAACAGATAAACGATTAACCGATTAAATCAAAAAACAAACGACCAAAATGCAAAAGATCACCATACTCATTCATTGCAAAGATCAAAAAGGAATTATCGCCGCAGTGACTACTTTTATTGCTAAGGTAGAAGGAAACATTACTTATATTGACCAGCATGTTGATGTAGAGCAAAATGTGTTTTTTATGCGTTTAGAATGTGAATTTACGAATCAAAGCAGCAATATTGAAAAGATAAAAGAAGAATTCAGCAAGACAATTGCTGCCGATTTTAATATGTCTTGGGATTTGTACAATCAGGAACAAAAACCAAAAATGGCTTTGTTTGTTTCTAAATATGATCATTGTTTGTTTGACATTTTAGGTCGTTACAGCGCTGATGAATTAGGTGTTGAAATTCCTATGATTATAAGCAATCATAATGATTTGCGTTCAATTGCAGAGCGTTTTGACATTCCGTTTCATTATGTTCCTTTCACAAAAGATAACAAAGAAGAAGGCGAAGCAAGACAAATCGAGCTTTTAAAAAGATATCAAATCAATTTTATTGTTTTGGCTCGTTACATGCAAATTGTTACTCCAAAATTGATTTCGCTTTACGAAAATAAAATCATCAATATTCACCATTCGTTTCTACCTGCTTTTCCAGGTGCAAAACCGTATCATTCGGCTTTTAAACGTGGTGTTAAAATTATTGGTGCAACGAGTCATTACGTTACAGAAGAATTAGACGAAGGTCCGATTATCGAACAAGATATTGCTAGAGTTTCTCATATTCACTCGGTAGAGGATTTCATCATGAAAGGTCGTGATCTGGAACGTATCGTTTTAGCAAGAGCAATTAAATTGCACGCTGAAAGAAAAACTATGGTGTATAGCAATAAGACGGTTGTTTTTTCTTAGATGCTGAGATGCTAAGATTATAAGATACTAAGTTTCTAATCTTTAAACACAATAACAAACCCGACAGATTTTTGAAATCTGTCGGGTTTGTTATTATATCAGAAAGTCAACAGCTTAAAAGTCTAAAAATTGGATTTTATATTAAAATTGTTAATTTATTTTCCATTTTCATACTACTGATTCTAAACAATTTATCAAACATAATGAATCATCTTTAATGCATTCATAATTAAAATTTATTATTATTAAATTTTAATAGTCAAAGATTATTTAACGTTACAGAAAGCGCAAAACAAGCGACGTAAAAATCTTAACTTATGACCAACAAAGTAATAACAAAACCTTAACAGCATGAGATTGATATATGTCGGACATTTGTAATGTAATAAACTGGTTATTTATTATTTTGGTTTTGGTTAGTTAAATGATGCCGGCGTCTTCGAGATGCCGGCATTCTTTTTTATAACTATTTTGGTTTCAAGTTTAAAGTTTTATTTGTTTCAAGTTGGTTTACTTTGAGCATAATTTTAAACGCAAAGCACGCTAAGTTTTTTTGCCAAACTATATGAATATAAACGCAAAGACCGCTCAGTAACTTGAAAGCTAAAAATTTCAATATAACATTAACTTATATGCAACAAAGTAATAACAAGATCTTAACAGCATAAGATTGATATATGTCGGACATTTGTAATGTAATAAACTGGTTATTTATTATTTTGGTTTTGGTTAGTTAAATAATGCCGGCGTCTTCGAGATGTCGGCATTCTTTTTTATAACTATTTTGGTTTCAAATTGCTTTACTTTTAACATAATTTTAAACGCAAAGTTCGCAAAGCTTTATGTAAAAAACTTTGCGAACTTTGCATAAATCCTAATGTGCTTTGCGGTTAATTAACGCCCAAACAACTTGAAACCTGAAACTTGAAACAAAAAACTAATTTTTAAGTCTTTCGTGAAGTAATTTAAAATAACTAAAAGCCTTTAATAACCGGCTTCCGTGCCAAGAGAACATTTCGCCATCTACGAAAACGGTTTTAGCATGATGTGTAAACCTTCCGATTTCAAAAGCATCTTCTTCTTTGAAAGGATAAGGTTCTGAAGAAAGGAAAACTAGATCAGGATCGCCTTCTAAACGCATTTTCTTTAACTCAATTTCAGGATAACGGCCTTTGTCTTCGTAGATGTTTTTAAAATGATTCAGTTTTAGCAATTCATTTATATAGGTATCATTTCCTGCAACCATATAAGGATTTTTCCAAATAAAGTACGCCGCTTTCTTTTCTTTTATATTCTGAATATAATTTTTAAAATCGCTTAAAGCGAAAGCCAATTTGTTGTTCCACTTTTGCGCTTCGGTTCTGCAATTGAATAATTGTCCAAAATCTGAAATCATTTGAAAATTATCTTCAACAGAAACAATATTAGTAACCCAAACTGGACAAATTGCACTTAACTGTTCGACAATTTCCTGTGTATTTTCTTCTTTATTGCAAATAATAATATCTGGTTCAAGAAGCTTGATTTTTTCGAAATGAATTTTCTTGGTACCTCCAACAATCTTTTTAGTTGATTTAAAATGAAACGGATGCACACAGAACTTCGTTATTCCGATAATTTTGTCTTCTAAACCTAAATCATATAACAATTCTGTTTGCGAAGGAACAAGCGAAATAATGCGGTTTGGAGCGGTTTCAAAGGAATGAACGGTACCAAGCTGGTCTATTATTTGTTTCATGTTTTTTAGTCGCAGTCGCAGTTTTCAGTCACAGCTTAAACTGCGACTGAAAGCTGCGACTGAAAACTTTATTTATTAGCAATAATTATCTCTTCCATTTCCTTTTGCACTTTCAAGGCTTCTTCTCTAGCCTTTTCAGCAAAATCAGCTCCTTTTGAAGCGTAAATAATCGCTCTTGCAGAATTTACTAAAAGACCAACTTTATCATTCATTCCGTATTTGCATACTTCAGATAAGCTTCCGCCTTGAGCACCAATTCCAGGAACTAGCAAGAAACTATCAGGAACAATTTTTCTAATTTCTGTAAAATATTCTGCTTTTGTAGCGCCCACAACGTACATTAAATTTTCGCTGTTTTTCCAAGTTTTAGAAGTTTCTAGAACTTGTTTGTATAACTCTTTTCCGTTAGTATTTAAAGTCTGAAAATCGAACGCGCCTTCATTAGAAGTTAAAGCCAACATAATGGTATGTTTGTTTTCGAATGCAAGAAAAGGCTCTACAGAATCTTTTCCCATATATGGCGCAACAGTTACACTATCAAAATTTAAATCTTCAAAAAAGGCTTTTGCATACATGCTAGAAGTATTTCCGATATCGCCTCGTTTTGCATCTGCAATCGTAAAAATATCAGGATAATTTTCGTTGATATAATTGATTGTTTTCTGTAAAGACATCCATCCTTTTATTCCGTATGCCTCAAAAAAAGCAGTATTTGGTTTGTAACCAACAGTCAAATCGTGCGTTGCATCGATTATCACTTTATTAAATTCGAAAATAGGATCTTCGGTTTCTAATAAATGCTGCGGAATTTTGGTCAAATCAGGATCTAAGCCAACGCATAAAAATGATTTTTTTTGAAGAATTTGTTCGAGTAGTTGTTGTGTTGTCATATTGTATTTTTAGTTCTTCTATTTCAAAGAATTAATTCTTTTTAAAAAGTATGCAAAAATAAAAAAAGCCACTCAATTAAGAATGGCTTTTTACTTTTATATTCAGCAGTGCTTACAAATTGCCTAAATAAACAATTTCAGTTCTTCTGTTTTCTGCTCTTCCTGCAGCTGTTTTGTTAGATTTCACAGGTTTTGTCGAACCATAACCGTTAGAAGTTAAATTAGCAGGATTTACACCTTTTTCGATCAAAAGATTCATTACTGCTTTTGCTCTAGCTTCAGATAATTTTTGATTTGCTTTTGCATTTCCAATATTATCAGTGTGTCCGTTAACCGCAAATTTTGCATTTGGATAATTTCTCAAGATTTCTTTGATTGCATCTAATCTTCCTGAAGTTTCTCCCATTTTAGCAGTGTTTAAAGTAGCTTTTCCAGTTGTAAAGAAAATAGATCTTGCTTCTACTTTCAATTGTGCTAAAGTTTCTTTAGTCACTTTTGGACAACCTTTATTGTCTGCTGGACCAGCAACTGTTGGACAAGCATCATCTTTGTCTAAAACTCCGTCTTTATCCGCATCCAATTCTGGACAACCTTTATTTTCTGCTGGACCTGCTTCACTTGGACATGCATCATCTTTATCTAAAACTCCATCTCCGTCTGTATCTGGCCATGGACATCCTTTATTTTCAACTGGACCTGCAACTGCTGGACACCCATCTACATTATCCAATAAAGTATCTCCGTCACTATCTTTCCAAGGACAACCTTTGTTTTCTTTTGGTCCTGCAACGTCTATACAAGCATCATCTTTATCAAAAACACCGTCTTTGTCTGTATCTGGCCAAGGACAACCGCCATTTTCAGCTGGACCAGCAACTTTTCTACAAGCATCTTCTTTATCAATTACACCGTCTCCGTCTGTATCTTTAAATTGTTTTTCGTAAACTGGAATTTTCATTCCTAAGTGAAAGTCAGCCCCTTTAGAATTACTAGAAGCCAAATTACTCAAAATAGAACCTGAACCAATGAAGAATACTCCTGCACGTAAACCTGCTCCAGCCTGCATACCGCTGTAGTCCATGTATGTCACTGGCAAATAGAAACTAAACCATCTGCTTTCATAACGTGGTGTCAATGTAACTCTATCAGCGATTCCGTAACCGTTTAATTTGCTGCTAGAAACCATATTAATGTCTCCGTTAAGATTCAAATAGAATTTATTGTACATATTCCAATCTACATCTGCACGAATCGCGGTTGGCAAATTTGTTTTTACACCTTTTGAACTTGAAATTTTAGTATAATGTTCGTTTAAGAAATCATATAAATCTGATGCCTCGTCGATCATCTCTTGTGTAATAACTCCGTTTGCATTATAAGTGTCAACTTTTGAGTTTTTATAATTGATAGATCCGATATCTGTTACCGATAAACCAAAACGTACTTTATATTTATTTAAATCTCTAAAATTATTGTCTGCTGGTTTTGCTTTTTTAACATCATATTTATCGTAATCTGGTCTCCATTCGTACACCAAACCAAAATCAAAACCAAATCCGCGTGATTTCGAATCAAATTCGTAATCATCATTTGCTTCCCAATCTTGACTTCCTCCAACGGTAACTTGACCATTTGAAACTAAAGATCCTTCTTTCGGATCTGCTGCGTTTTCAACATAAGCAACCCTCACATCTTTTCCGTGAACATATCCATTTACACCACCTTGAAGATATTTAGCCGTTAAACCTCCTTTTAAAAAGTGCTGCTCTTTTTGGAATAAAACAGCTGCATACGAAATTCCAACCTCTCCCCAAGAATGAGATGATGCATTTGGACTTCCTAAATTGTAATTAAAGCTCTCAGACTGATCTAGTCCGTCTTTTACCTGATCTACAAGGTAACCGTTAAGTTTATTGATGTTAGAAACAGATCTTGCTCTTGTAAAAACAGCCAAAGTATGTTTTGGCGCAATATTGAACATGAAAGATGGTCCCATGATATCAAAATTCGCTAATCCGTTGTTAGCATTTTTTGGAGATACTTTTGACTGGCTTTCGAAATCATATCCGTCTTTATAAACATCAAATAATTTAACGCCATATAAGTCATTTTCTACAGCACCACTAATAGAAAACAGATTTATATCTGTTTTAAATCTTGAATCTGCAATAGAAGCTGGATTGAATAAAACGCTTTGCACTCCCGCATAGTTATCATGAAAATAGCCTAAATAGGATTGTGCCTTTGCGCTAAAAGAAATAATTAAAAGTAATAAAATAGGTAATTGTTTTCTCATTAAATTTAGTTTTAGTTGCGCGCAAAACTACAACAATTAAAACCTAAAAAGGTTAAGAAAACATTGAATTCATGTAACTTCTTTGATGAATTATGTAATAAAAAAAGTGGGGTCAAAAGTATCTTTGGGAACAACTTAATATACAGGCATTTATGATCCCAAATATCGGAATTACAACAAAGAATTTAAAAAAAAGCGCTTCAATTTTAGCAACAATTTTATCAAACGAGATGACATTATATGTGAAAACGAGAAAATTTCACTGGAATATTTCGGGAAACAGCTTTATGGAACTGCATAAATTGTTTGAAGAACAGTATCGTGTTCTTGAAGCTAATATTGATGAAGTTGCAGAACGCATCAATCAATTGGGAGAAAAAACAATTGGAACAATGAAAGAGTTTATAGACAACTCTACTTTGAAAGAATCTCCAAAAGAATATGCTTCACAAAAAAACATGCTATCTGAGCTTTTAGAAAACCATGAACAATTGGTAACTGAATTCAGAAATTATATTCCTGTATTTGAGGATGAAAACAATGATATAGGTTCTGCCGATTTTGTAACAGGATTACTGCAGGAACACGAAAAAATGGCTTGGATTCTGAGAAGATATCAAGAATAAAAAAAGCAAAAAAATGAAAATTATGAAACAGTCGCAAAAATAAATGTAACAAAAGGCTGGCCGATATTTTGCAATTTTACAATACATAAAACAATAAAAAAACACGATCATGAATACTACAGAAATAAAAGGAAACTGGAATGAGTTGAAAGGAAAATTGAAGCAAAAATATGCTGAATTAACAGATGACGATTTGATGTTTGCTGAAGGAAAAGAAGATGAAATGTACGGAAAACTTCAGCAAAAACTTGGAAAAACAAAAGAGGAGTTCCATCAAATCCTGTCTGATTTGTAAATCCTTGAAACTCAATCAAGGAAATACCGTCTAGTAAAAAATATTAGACGGTATTTTTTTGAAAAATTTATTTTAAAATCACATTTACTTGTAATTCAATATCATTTAAAAGCAAAAACACCAAATAAAATAATTATCTTTAACCAAATTTCTATAAAATGAAACTATTTATAAAGTTCGACATTAACACAATTTGTTCTCTTTATTTAAAACAAAACCTGGAACAAAACAATGTAAATTTTACAACTCTGGGATTTGGTGAAATTGAGATTGAAGACAATATGGATGCCGAAGCATTGGAAAATTTAAAAACAAAATTGGCTCCATGTGGTTTTGAAGTAGTTGAAAATCAAAAAAGCGTATTAGTTCAAAAAATAAAAGATGCGATTATCGAACTTGTATTTATGGACGATAGCAATAATTATAAAAGTTCTGTATTTTTGGCAGAAAAGCTAAATCACAGTTATGGCTATTTATCTAATGTTTTCTCAGAAGTAACATATTCTTCTATTGAAAATTTTATTATTTTGCAGAAAATTGAAAGAGCAAAACAGCTGATCATTATCAACGAAATGAGTCTGACAGAAATTGCTTTTTTACTCAATTATTCGAGTGTTGCGCATTTGAGTACACAGTTTAAAAATACAACTGGAATTACTCCATCTGCTTTTCAGAGAATTATTAAGAAACGAAGAGAAAATTTAAAATAAAACCCAAATACCACATTCAAAATGCAAAAAAACGCATTACACATTTTATTGGCCGATGATGATGAAGATGACCGTCTTTTCTTTAAAGATGCGTTCGAAGAAATAAAAATACAGACAAATGTAAGTTTTGTTCATGACGGAATGCAGTTGATGGATCATTTGATGAACCCAGACAATAAACTTCCTGATATTTTGTTTCTAGATTTGAACATGCCTAAGAAAACAGGTAAAGAGTGTTTGATTGAAATCAAAAAAACGGACCACTTAAAAGATATAATTATTGCCATTTATTCTACTTCTTCTTCTGAAGAAGATATTGAAGATACTTTTATTCAAGGAGCAAATATTTACATCAAAAAGCCAAGCGATTTCAATACACTGAAAAAAATAATTAATGAAGTCGTAACTGTAAACTGGCACTATCATACCTCTGGGTTAAACCGTGATAATTTCTTGCTGCGACTAAAATAAGAGCATACCAATGAAGTGGATACCAAATTTTAATTCTTCAAACTCTTTGAGAGTTATTTTTGTAATCGCAGTTTTCATTCTGTTATTTCTCTCTTCAATCGCTTACAAACATAATCAAGACTTGAACGAATCAAGTAAATTGGTTATGCATACCTACGAAATTAACATACAGCTCGAACGATTAATGTCGGCTATAAAAGATGCAGAAACGGGCCAGCGAGGATACATCATCACTCGCAACGCCCGTTTTTTAACACCTTATATCTATTCGCGCGACAAGGTAAATACTTCCTTTATTGCCTTAAAAAAACTAACTGCCGATAATGAGCCGCAACAGAAAAACCTTCAAAAACTTTTTAAACTCATTACGCAACGCTTTGTTTCTTTTGAAAATTGCTTAAAGTACAGCGACCCAAAAACATATGATAAAAGAAAGCTGGACAACCACATGTTTGGCGGCAGAATCTTAATGGAAAATATCCGTTTTAAGGTCGACGAAATGAACGATATTGAAAAAACGTATCTTAAAAAAAGACTTAAAATTTACGATGCCGAAATTTCATTAAGTCCGCTTTTTTCTATTTCGCTATTCTTGGTTGCCTTAAGTTTCATCTTATTATCTTACAGACAAATTAGCCGTGATTTTGAGCGTTTGAAAGTATTCAACAAAAGGCTTTTAATCTCCAGCGGATTAATTTCTGAATCGGAAAACATAGGTAAATTCAGTACTTGGCAATGGGATTTAGATTCTGATAAAATAGATTTTTCAGACAATCAATTTCGATTATTAGGCCTTGAGCCAAAATCTTTCGCTCCCAATAAAGCAACACTTATAAAATATGTTCATCCAGACGACAAAGAAGCCGTTGCAAAAGCGATCGACGGAATTGTAGATAAAAAGGATCTTCCGTTTGTATACTATAAAATTATACGTCCAGATTTTGAAGTCCGTTATTTTAAAACAACTGGAAAATTAGTAACCGATCAGCAAGGCAGTAAAATTTTGCTTGGAATCAATTTTGATATCACAGACGAACATCTTCTTAATATCGAATTGCAGGAACGAAATAAAGAATTAGAAAAAAGCAATAAAGAATTGGCTTCCTTTAACCACGTTGCGAGCCACGATTTACAGGAACCACTTCGAAAAATACAGACATTTATTTCGAGAGTTACGGATGCCGATAAAGAAAAAATGTCTGAAAGCGGTAAAAATTACATCACTAAAATTGAAAGTTCAGCAAAAAGAATGCGCGTTTTGATAGACGATCTTCTGCTGTTTTCTAGAACTAATACCACGAAAAAAGAATTCATTAAAGTAAACTTGAACGAACTTTTAGACAATGCAGAATCTGAATTGGCTGAAATAATTGAAGAAAAGAAAGCCGTGATTAAGGCTGCAAAACTTCCAAAACTTTCTGTAATTCCTTATCAGGTCGAGCAATTGTTTATTAATTTAATTGGAAACTCATTAAAATACAGTCAGCCCGATATTCAACCTGAAATATCAATTTCTAGTGAAAGAATTAATTCTGCCGATTATCCAGAAATTTTGGAACAGTCTGTAAAGAAATTCCATAAAATAACTTTTACAGATAACGGAATGGGATTTGACCCGCAGTTTAAAGAAACCATTTTTATTCTCTTTCAGCGTCTTCATTCCAAAACAGATTATCCAGGAACCGGAATCGGATTGGCGATCTGCAAGAAAATTGTAGAAAATCACAAAGGACACATTACAGCAGATAGCACTTTAGGCAAAGGCTCTGTTTTTACGGTTTTTCTGCCTGATTAAATTTTATTTAAATTCAAAAACCAAAAAAAATTGCAAAGAGATTGTTTCTCAGATTATTTGTAAGAAAAAAAATTACCACATTTTACCAAGAATAGAAAAAGAAATTATAGAAAACCTATAATTTCTTTTTTTTTGCATCAAACTAAAACTTCACAAACCATTGATTTTAAAAGGATAAACTTTAAAAATCATTCTACTATGGGAATTATATAACGATTCATTTTTATGCTGTAAAGGAAAATCTTTCATTCGTTAGCATCTTTGTAATGTAATACTTCAGGAAGTAATAATGAAAGCAATTCCCCTAATAAAGGCTGTATATTTTAAAGTCTTTTTCTTATCTGTATTGATTATCTGCATCACGTCGTGCAGAAAGATTAATCCGATTGAAAATACTTTGAAGAATCAGGCTTTTGCAAAAAATGACAGAGAAGAAACAGAAGTCTTCTTTTTTATTTCAACGGCGAATATTAGCAAATCTATTATTTCTAAAAGTCAAATTGCACAACAAAAAAGTTCAGATGTTATTGTTCAGGAATTAAGTAAAAGAATTGAAGTTCAAGAAAATCAATTGTTAGAAGAAATAACCAACTTGGCTACATCAAAGCTCATTGTCATTACTGAAATAAATGCTACGCACAAACGAGACCTGTACAACCTCATTGATGCTAGCAATAATGATTTTAACAGCATCTATTTAGATGCGATGACAGAAGCTATGTGTGACCAGATTGAGTTACTTGAGACTATTTCTAAAGAAACAAACGACAAAGACATTTTAGAACTGGTTCTTAAATTTTTGCCAGAACAATATAAACTCTTAAGAGAAACTGAACAAATAAAAAAACGAGACAAATAAAAGCCAAGTATTTAATTAACTAAAATTTTAACAACTATGAAATTACAAGCCAATTTTTTATGCGCCTTAACACTTTTTTTATCAGCTTCATTTGGAATGCTGCACGCTCAGGACAATAATGTTAATACCGAGTTCGGTGTAAAAGGAGGATTCAACATGTCTAACCTATACGGTAGTGGAGATGACGTAGATGACAATAATATTCTATACGGATTCAATGCCGGGGTTTATGCGACACTTCCTATCTCCGATTTCGTTGCCATCCAGCCAGAGGTTTTGTTTACTACAAAAGGAGCAGAATTTGAATACAATAATGCTTTTGCAAGTGGAAGTACAAAATTCAAACTGAACTATATTGAAGTTCCATTGCTAGTTAGGGTAAATGTAACAAAGAACTTTAATATTCACGCCGGTGGTTATGCATCGTACTTAGTAAGTTCTAAAGTAACAGGAGACGGATCTTTCGATTTTGATCAAGAAATTGACAGAGATGATCTTGCAAAATTTGACGCAGGTATCGCTGCAGGTGTTGGAGTTGATTTTGACCCAATCAGTATTGGTGTTCGTTACAACTACGGTTTAACAACTGTTGGAAAAGAAAGAACTGTAGGAGGAACAACAGTTACGGTTCCAGACGCAAAAAATAGCAATTTGACATTATACCTTTCGTATAAGTTAAATTAAGCAAGAAAATAATCATTAACCACTAAAATAAAAAAACCATGTCAAATTTATTATATACAATCGCAGTGATTCTGGTGATACTTTGGGCTCTTGGGTTCTTTGTTTACAGTTTCGGAAGCATTATCCATATTCTATTGGTAATTGCCATCATTGCAGTATTGCTTCGACTAATTAAAGGTCGAGAAATTTAAAAATCACATTTATTAAATCAACAAATTATTAAATATTAATCCATTAAATTAATTTATTATGAAAACTAGTAGCACAATTTTAGGAATTTTAGGAGCCGCAGCGGCGGGAGCATTCATAGGTGTTTTATTTGCACCAGACAAAGGGTCAAACACAAGAAAAAAAATCAAAGATAAATCAAAAGATTACGGAGATAACTTGAAAACTAAGTTTGACGGAATCGTAAGTACAATCAGCTCTAACGGTAAAGAAATTATCGAAGAAGGAAAATCTAAACTTAACCAAGTTAAAGAGGACTACAACACGCTGAAAGACGATGTTAAAACAGTAAAATCAAACTATTAATCAGCAGTATTAATTAGTGAAATTTTCAAACCATAAAACCCTATATCATGGAACCAAATGCAACAACAAACGAAGACTTAAATCTTTATGAAAAAGCTGAAAACTATGCTAAAACAAGTTTAGAATTATTAAAACTAAAAACGGTATGTTCAGTGGCTGATGGTGCTTCATCATTAGCTTCAAAGATAGCGATTGGTATTGTTGTTGCATTTTTTACCTTGTTCCTAAATATTGGGATCAGCTTATGGATTGGAAAAGAACTTGGAGAGTATTACTACGGCTTTTTTATCATGGCGCTATTTTATCTTATTGTAGTGATTGTGGTTGTAAAATCGCATCATAAACTGATAAAAACTCCAATTGGAAATACTATTATTTCAAGTATTCTAAAAGAAACTAAAAACTAGATTTAATTATTAATAAACATAAAAAGACTATGGAGGCTATTTACAATATTGATCAATTAAATCGAAAAATTGAGGAATTAGAAGTTCGCCAAGATACAGAATGGTGTGCTATAAAAGATCATATCGACGAACTTAAAGACAATCTAAAACCGATTAACTTAATTCGAAATACGGTCGAAGAAATCAACGAAACGGTTGGATTTAAAAGCCATATGGCACAATCTGCAATTAGTATCGGAATTGGTTATCTCGCAAAGAGATTTATTGTCGGAAAAGGCGATTCGATGTTTAAAGGTGTTTTAGGATCTCTTGTTCAGCTTATCGTAACAAATCTGGTTTCGAAACCTCATCATGATTCTGAAGAAGACGAAGAATCATCACAATATGAACCATCTAGAGAGTAATTTGTTCTAACTTAATTTAAATTATTATGGAAAAGTTTAGCGAAATAATGATAAAAAATGGTGTATACGTTTACTCGAATCTATATAAATGTTTTGAATATACGAGAGTATTTCTAGGTGTCTAATTTTATCATACGTTTTTGGGGAAACGGTTGATAAATAAGACCTTCACTATATATTTTTACAAAAAAGTAAAACCAACTTTGGGGAGTTGGTTTTACTTTTTTTTTTTGAGGTTCTAAGATGCTAAGTTGCTAAGGTTCTAAGTTTTTTCGATTCTTCGAATCTTAAGTTGCTGTCATAAAAAAAGCCGAACATTTTGTTCGGCTTTTTTTATTTATAAGTTCCAAGAGAAAAACTCAGAACCTTAGCAACTTAGTATCTTAGCATCTAAAAAGTTTACGTTAGTAAACTTCAGAAGCTTCTTTCAATTTCTCCATATTATTTACCAACTGAAGCTCGGCAACGATTTTCTGAATATCACCATTCATGATGTTTCCTAGATCGTAAAGTGTAAGACCAACTCTGTGATCTGTTACACGACCTTGAGCGTAGTTGTACGTACGGATTTTTGCCGAACGGTCTCCAGAACTTACCTGAGAACTACGTTTAGAAGCATCTTCTTCTTGTTTTTTCGCCAATTCCATTTCGTACAAACGAGAACGTAATACGATTAAGGCTTTGTCTTTATTTTTGTGTTGCGATTTCTGATCCTGGCATTGCGCCACCAATCCTGTTGGAACGTGCGTTAAACGTACAGCCGATTTCGTTGTATTTACCGATTGTCCTCCAGGTCCTGATGAACAGAAGAAATCTACACGAACTTCATTCATATCGATTTGAACATCAAACTCCTCCGCTTCTGGTAAAACCATAACCGTAGCCGCCGATGTATGCACACGACCTTGAGTTTCAGTCTGCGGAACACGCTGAACACGGTGAACACCAGCTTCAAACTTCAAAGTTCCGTATACATCTTCTCCAGAAACCTCAAAAATAACCTCTTTGAAACCTCCCGAAGTACCTTCGTTCATATCTACAACAGAGGTTCTCCACCCCATGCTTTCGCAATATTTAGTATACATTCTGAATAAGTCACCTGCAAAAATACTCGCTTCATCTCCACCCGTTCCCGCGCGAATCTCCACCATAACGTTTTTAGCATCTTCAGGATCTTTCGGAATCAACATAAATTTGATTTCCTCTTCCAATTCTGGCAAACGGTCCTTAGCTTCATCCAACTGCATTTTGGCCATTTCCACCATTTCAGCATCACTACCGTCAGCAATAATTTCGTTAGCCTCATCGATATTTGCCAAAACTACAATGTATTCTTCTCTCTTTTCAACCAAAGCCTTAATACTTTTGTATTCTTGGTTCAGTTGCTTATAACGCTTTTGATCAGAAATAACATCCGGCTGAATAATCAAATCCGAAATCTCATCAAATCGCTGCTTTACATATTGAAGTCTATCTAACATTTTCTTTTTCCTTTATTTGGACTGCAAAATTACAAAATTTTTGTGGAAAATTCTAGAATTGATTTTTTGTGTTTTTTCAGGCAAAAATTTAGTGGAGTTAGGATTGTTTTTTGGAGCTATTTCCTGCTATCCGCTATATCTTTTTAGGCAGAAAGTCTTCGGTTAATTAAGAAGTTATCGTTTGCCTAAAAAGGATGCCGCTTCTATCATGGCTAGGGTTTTGGTTTTATTTTTGGCGTTTACGGATTTCAGTAATTAATTCAATTTTTCTACAATTACTTTTATCAAAGTAAATCAGGTGTTTTTACGTGGTTGTGAATTCAAATTTAATACGATGTTTGTTTTTTAATAGTGATTAACATTTATCTAACAATTATGTAATTGCTATACGTGTATAAATCTCCCAGATACTGTTCAAATCCGAATTTTCAAAGTTGTTTATCGCAATCAAATATGTATTTTTATAAAAAATATTATCTTATGAAATTAAGAATTCAAAACTTCAGAAGTCTAGCTGACACTGGAGATGTTGAAATAAAACCCATTACAGTTCTAATAGGAAAGAATAGCTCTGGAAAAAGTTCATTTTTAAGAACATTTCCCATGCTTAAGCAAAGTACACAAGAAAAAACAATTTCACCAATATTGTTATTTGGAGATTATGTTGATTTTGGTTCTTATGCAGATATTAAACCTCACTTTTCTAAAAACAAAGAAACACTTTATGAGTTAGGATTCACCATTAATACAAGTTCTTTAGATTCTTTTAGGCAACAGTATAGATATTCAAGATTAAGAATACATGATATAAAAAAAGAATTTGATTTTAGATACAGCTTAATTTTTAGCGAAAATAAAAAGCAACTTATTCAAATTGTTAAAATTAAATTTGAAGTATCAGAACTTAAAATTAATATTTTACTAGATCAAGAAAATAAAAAAATAGTAGAAATTAATCTTAATGAAAAAAAAATATTTGGAATAGATGATAATTTATTGTTTTTGGATGAAGGAGAATTTGGCGTCGAAATTTACGAAGAGAGAAAAAATGTAGATACTAAGAAGTTTGAGCAATTACATCATACTTTAAGGCGAAAACTTGTAAAAATCATTTCAAAATATGTTCATGGGGGCACAGAAGATGATGCAAAAGTTGATATAATTAGAAAAATTGGATTTTCCGATGATGATGAAATAATGTTAAAAAATATTAAGTCAATAGCAACCCCTTCATCTTGGAAAAAAAGAACAGAAAACTGGACCTCTGATTCGAAAGAATTTATAGAACTTAAAAACTATTTCTTTTTATATGATTTTTTTACTTTTTATTTTAATATAACGAATTTATATCTTAAAAATTTATTCTTAAATATTAATTACATAGCACCTTTAAGAGCTACAGCAGAAAGATATTATAGAATTCAACATTTAGCAGTTGATGAAGTAGATCAAAATGGAAAAAATCTTCCTGTTTTTTTAGGTAGTTTAAGTGATTCTCAACTAGTAAACTTTCAATCTTGGACTTTTGAAAATTTTGGATTTAAAACTAAAATTTCAAAAATTGAAGGGCATTATTCCATAAAAATTGAACATGAGGATAAATATGAAATCAATCTATCCGATATGGGATTTGGATATTCACAAATTCTTCCAATTTTAACTCAAATATGGCATTCTTCAACAAAAAAAAGAACTAAGAGAAATAGTTTTTTATATAATGAAGATATTGAAAAAATAATAGTAATTGAACAACCCGAACTTCACTTACACCCTGATTTTCAAGCCAAATTTGCTGATGCCATTTCCAAAATAATTACATCATCAAAAAAGAATAATATAGCTTTAAAACTTATTATAGAAACACATAGCGATGTGATTATTAATAGATTTGGTGATAATATTCTAAACAATGAAATTTCAAATAAGGATGTGAATATTGTAATTTTCAACAAAAAGAATGAAGTAAGTCCTACAGAAATAACAAACTCGTATTTCGATGATGATGGGAATTTAAAGAATTGGCCATTAGGATTTTTTCAACCTTCATTAATTTAATATTTATGATTTTATTTATTGATGATTCTTTGGTTAATTCTATCAAAACTGAACCAAATTTTAATGTTTTTTTTCAAAAACTAATGGTATCATACACTGAGGGAAAACATATCATTATAATTTCTCCTTTGAATGTAAAAAAAATTTTGGATGCAAAAATTTTGGATGCACATTCAGAAATTGTTTTACGTCACTATTCTTCACATAATAAAGCCTCTTTAGAAATATTAAATTTATTTGATAAAATAATAAGAATAATTCCCACTTCACAAAAAGAAACTATCTATTCAGATATTGATACTAAAAAACAGTATAATAATATTAAAATAGAAAGATTTTTAGATACTGCCAATTTTCAAAAAACAATTTTACTTGGGGAAAATGGAAATGATATTCAAGTTTATGCAATGATGGCTGAATATTATAGAAAACTAAGTAATAAAGAAAGTTTTATTCTAAGTTTTAAATCTCAAACAGGTGGAGGAAGTACAACTGTAAATGAATATCAAACAATTTTTTCCGCTGGTGAGGAATTTTGTTTTTGTCTCCTAGATAGCGACAAAAGAACTCCTTCTAATTCGATTGGTGACACAGCAAAAAAAGTGGCTAAACATCATAATTTAAATTTTAACTCAAATTTCAAATGCAATTATCATGTAGTTGATGTTCTCGAAATTGAGAATTTATTACCAAGAATCTTTTACCTAGAAAATTATGAAAAAAAAGATATAAATAAGAAAGGTATATTAAAGAGAATTGAATTATTTGAAAAAATTGATGATCGTTCGTTTTTTCATGTTGATTTTAAAATAGGCTTGAAAAAAATGGACAATTACAAAGATGATAATTTCAAAAAATATTGGAGTAAACTATCATTAGGATTACAGCCTATAACTGTAGATTTTGGAGACGGAGACTATGGCTATTTCAAAGGATATGGTGAGAAAATAGTTGTTGATTTTCTTTCCTTTGAAAAAACAGAAGTTTTTAAATTCGTTGATCAAGATAATATTTCCAAAAAATGGTGCGAAATTGGAAAAAAATTAAGTTCATACATTTATGGAACACCTAAGATTAGAGTAATCTAACCCGCTCCACGAAGTATCAAATCCAACCCGCTATACCCCACGCTACGCAAATGTCTCTGACTTTGCGTTTTTTTTTGCCTCTTGTAAAACAAAAAATTATAAATGAATCTTATAAACCTCATCCAACAACTCCATTTCCTCCTCTGGCAATAACTGCAAAGCAATTTCAAGAAGCGTCATTACATTGAGATCATTGTCTTTTGTAAAACTCGATAGACTTTTAGCTTCTGGATTAAGTAGAATAATACTGGCTTTTAGCAAATCTGAAACCATTAGATTTAATTCGTTATAAGAAGATACTTTTAGCGGTATCGTAAACGAATTGTTTTCTTTAGGCTCTGGTTTTAGTTTGGTGAAATATCTTCCTTTATTTATTAATTCTAACAATTCTTCGGCTCTTTCTTTGTTTTGTATTTTCATTTTTGGGTAAGATTTAATTTTGTATTTTACTATTATTTATAATTTCATTTCATCCTCTTGCAACGATTTCAAAGCAATTTTAAGTAAAGCTATTACACTAACATAATTATCTTTTTTAAGGTCTAACAAACCTTTAGCATTATGATGAAGGAGAAGATTGCCTGCATTTAATAAATCTATGACCACTAGATCCAATTCATTTTGAGAAAATGCCTTAAATGGCATAGTACAAGAATCATCCTCTTCGCATTCTTTATTTTGCTTATCAAAATAATTTCCTTTACACAGCAATGCTAACAGATTTTCGGCTCTTTTCTTATCTTGATTTTTCATTTTTAAGTAAGATTTTATTTATAATTTAAACAAATATATAAAATTTCGGTTGAAAACAATCGATTTTTTTCAATCATATCTAAACAATACATTACTTGTAATTTCATTTCTATGAAAAGAGAAAGAAAAAATGAAATTCCAGAAGTTGTAAAAGATCTAGGAGTCAAGATTAAAGATATAATTGAAGAAAATAAATTCAAGCGACGCGAGGTTGCTCATGATGCTGGAATGGATGTAGAAAACCTTAGAAAATATGTTAAAGGCTCACAAGAAATGAAAATCAGCACTTTGTTTAAAATTGCCCAAGCCTTAAAAATTCATCCAAGCGAATTGATTAAGGATTTGTAGAAAAATCAACATTTAAAATTGTGTATTCTTAAAAGTCTAAAATATCCTTGATCGTCTGATTCCTATGCAATTCAGCTTCTTTAGGAATTCGCTCTTTTTTTAATTCTTCAATTTTCCAATATTGTCCTTTATTTATTAAGCTATTAATCTTTTTATTAATCTCGTTTATTTCATTTTTTAACTTTATCATTTCATTTGTGTTTAATACTATTAACATTATACACACAATAATGTATAATGTTTGGAAAATGTGAAAAAAAATGTTTAGAAAGAATTACACAAACAGTCAAATGACTGAAAGGTTAAATCTAATTTGGTTCGAATTGGAAAAACAATGCGCAGAACTCAATAGTGATGAATTTGAATATTTTTGGGAAATGTGGGGTGTAATGTGGACACCTTGGTTTATAATGATTGATCGAAATTCTTTAAATTTTTCTGCTAATGATATTTCAAGCGATGACTTAGAGATTTTAGTAAAACAAGGAAAACTCGAAATCATTAAAATTTACGAAACACATGAAATGGAAGACGAATTTGAGAGAGTAAGATATAGAATAATAAAAAACGACAATTAAATGTAAACAAATCACGCCACAACACATTCCATATTTTTTTCTTCCATGATCTGCATATCGATTATTTTTTGAGCGATCGTTCCTCTTTCGAACAGGCGAATGAATTTGAAAACGGCGCTAACAAAATATCCTGGGTTAGAAACCAATCGGGCAATTTCGGTTATTCTTTGGTCACGTAACTGCGTGCAGGCTTCTCTTTCGTTTTCTGGAACGGCTACAAATTCGTTGGCAAATTTCCACGCGCCGTTTCGTGCGGTTTCCATGCTAAAATCGATAAAGAAAGTGTCTATTTTACCTGTAAATTTTAGAATCCACGTGAGCGTTGGCCAGATTTTGATTAAGCATTTTTCGACACCGCCTACCAAATTGCTAAGAATGAAATTTATTTGGTCAAAATCATGTTTTAAATCTTCGATATCTTCTACGGTGCTAACCTCGGCCGAGGCTATTCCTAAATCTAGGTTGATGTGAGCGTTAATTCCGAGGAGTAAATGTTGCAAGACAATTGGCCAGAACTTTTCGGCTTGTTCAAAGGCAAATCCCCAACATTCAGAAGGTTTTTCTTTGGCTTGATACTGATAATAAGCCTTCAAATACCGATTGGCAAAAATGACGTCTAGTTTTTCCATTCGCTCCCCATTCTGAAAAGCACCTGCAAGAATGCCTTCTTTCACTCTTACCGTAACTTCACGATATAGAATCGCAAATAAACCTAAATTGCTCTGCTCTATTTTTGATCTTTCTATTATTTCATCCAAAAACAGAATTACTTCGTTTATATTTTCCGCTTGTTTCATACTCATTTCTAATTGGTTATGATTAAATTGAGAGAAACGAATATACTTATTTTAAGCTTTCGATTAACGTTGTTTTTTGGAATAAACGACTTTTTTATCTTACAAAAAAAATGAAGAACTTGATACAATCCTTGTAAATCCACAAAATAATTCAGCCTTTATCATCTTGAAATCTTTTTCCTATTTTTGAGATGATAAAAAACAGATTATCAATATATTTACAAGATTAGTTTACAATTCATCAATCATCCCAAAAACAAGCAAAATATGATTAAAAAATCCGTTTTATCCGTTTTAGTTATTTTGGCATTGGCTTTAAATTCTTGCAAACAGGAACCAAAAGAAGCGCCTGCGCCAGTAATCGATGTAAAGACTTTCTTCAAGAATGGAGAAAAAAGCTCTTTTAGAATTTCACCAGATGGAAATTATTTCAGCTATCGTGCCGATTATAAAGGAAAGACCAATGTTTTTGTTCAAAAAATAAACGACACTAAAGCTGTTCGTGTAACTAATGACACCTTAAGAAGCATTTTCAGTTATTTCTGGAAAGGTGACCGAATTATATATGCTCAGGACGTGGGCGGAGACGAAAACTTTCAGCTTTTTTCGGTAAAAGCAGATGGAACCGATTTAAAAGCATTAACGCCTTTTCCTGGTGTTAGAAGTGATATTATAGATGATTTGCTTGATGTGCAAGGCAAAGAAAAAGAACTGATTGTACAAATTAACAAAAGGGTTAAAGAATATTTTGATCCGTATCTTTTGAATGTCGAAACAGGAAGTTTGACCTTGCTTTACAACAATAAAGAAAATTTTGACGGATGGGTTACAGACAATAATGGTGTGATTCGTCTTGCTTCAAAAACCGATGGCGTAAACGTTACTTGGAATTATAGAAGTTCAGATAAAGAGCCATTTGCGCCTTTTATTACCACAACTTTCAAAGATGTTTTTACGCCTTCGTCTTTTGACAAAGACAATAAAAATATTTATGCGTTGAGTAATATTAACAAGGACAAAATAGGTTTGGTTGAATATGACCCAATTGGCAAAAAAAATGTAAAAGAATTGTTTGCCGACAACAACTACGATTTGGACGCCATTAATTACGATCGAAAAAAACAATCTTTGACTTCTGTATCTTGGGAAGCTGAAAAACAGGAAGAACATTTTTTTGATAAAGAATGGGAGGAAATCAAAAACAATTTGAAGAAACAAATTGAAGGTTACGAAACCCAAATTGTTAGCTACGACGATGCAAGAACGAAAGCTATTGTTTGGGCGGGCAACGATAGAACTCCAGGAAAATATTATCTATACGATTTTAAAACTACAAAAGTTAAAGAAGTTGCTAATCCGTTTCCATGGATTGAAGAAAAACACATGAGTTACATGAAACCTATTACGTATAAATCGAGAGATGGTTTGGAAATTCATGGCTACTTAACGCTTCCGATAGGAATTGACCCAAAAAATCTTCCTGTTATTATTAATCCTCACGGCGGGCCTTGGGCAAGAGATGGCTGGCAATATAATCCAGAGGTTCAGTTTTTGGCGAATCGCGGTTATGCTGTTTTGCAAATGAATTATAGAGGAAGTACAGGTTACGGAAAGAAATTTTGGCAATCTAGTTTCAAACAATGGGGAAAAACCATGCAAGACGATGTTACCGATGGTGTTGAATGGTTGAAAAAAGAAGGCATTGCAGACCCAAATAGAATTGCTATTTATGGCGGAAGTTATGGCGGTTATGCAACGCTGGCTGGAATTACTTTTACTCCAGATTTATACGCCGCTGCAGTAGATTATGTGGGTGTGAGCAATTTGTTTACGTTTATGAATACGATTCCGCCTTACTGGAAACCTTATCTTGATCAGTTTCACGAAATGGTGGGCGATCCTAAAAAAGACAGTTTGTTGTTGGCTTCTGCTTCTCCTGCTTTACATGCTGACAAAATAAAAACGCCTTTATTTATAGCACAAGGAGCAAATGACCCAAGAGTTAACAAAGCAGAAAGCGACCAAATGGTTGAAGCCTTGAAAAACGCGGAGTGGTTGTAGAATACATGGTCAAAAATGACGAAGGCCACGGATTTCATAATCAGGATAATCGTTTTGATTTTTATGGCGCAATGGAAAAATTTCTAGATAAACATTTGAAACAGAAGAAATAAATACTATCAAACCTAATTTAAAAAGCTGCGGAGATTTTTTTCCGTGGCTTTTTTGTAAAATAAAAAGTTAGACGAAATATCTTATATTTGTTTTCAGACAATCTTTTAATTGATTCTCTCTTTTCTTTAACTTGAAAATAATATAAGCTGTCATGGAAAACTTCGATTGGACTTCTTTCACCAAAAAAATAGCCGTTAAAGCTAAGCTTTCAGATATTTATGACGCTTGGACCAAAGCAAATGAGTTAGAAAAATGGTTTCTTGAAAAAGTGTCTTTTTTTGGTGCTAATCAAGAATCTATAAGTAAAGACAAAAATGCAGAAAAAGATAATACGTATGATTGGCTTTGGTATTTGTATGATGATTCGATGTTAGGAAAAATCGTTTCTGCGAATGGAACAGACCAATTGCAATTTACTTTTGAAGGAAGCTGTCTTGTTGATATAAAGCTAAGCCAAAAAGACGATTACACGATTGTAGAACTACGCCATTATAATATTCCAACAGATGATTATTCGAAACAATATATTAGATTGGGCTGTTCGAATGGCTGGCATTTTTATCTCACTAATCTTAAATCGGTTTATGAAGGCGGATTGGATTTGAGAAATAAGGATAGTAATTTGGATCCTATGATTAATAATTAGAATACTATTTAAAAATAACAACCAATAAAACCAAACCAATGAAATTACTAATTGCGACTTTACTTTTTATTTCTAGCGTCACACTATCTGCGCAATCGAATCAATTTGCAGGCAACTATTCTCGTTCACTTTCTGAGAAAGAAAAACACACCGTTGAATATAAACTGACTTTAAATCCAGACGGAACTTTTGAATTTCATTCCTATTCGAAAATTCAAGGCGGAAATCCAGCAGAAGACAATAAATACGGAAAAGGAAAATGGAGCGCAAAAGACAATTTGATTACTTTTTCTGCAAATAAAAAAGAAGATTTTGACTCAAAATATACTTTAGATTTTAATAATTCATCGGCTAGATTTGTAACCAAAAATCCGAGAGATAAAAGCGACAAAGTGGTTAAAACCAAACTTCAATTTTTAGAATCGCAAATTTTCTGGATGAAAGGAATTGATATATTCAAATCATAACTATAATGAAAAAAGTACTTCTTTTAACTTTTCTGTTTTTATCAATCGTAGCATTTTCACAAACCAAAAAAGAGTATCCAATTGATGTTTTAGAATCCAAATGTCTAAATAAAGAAAATCTTTCTAACGCAGACATGTGCAATTGCACCATAAAAGCTCGCGAGTCTTGGGACAAAGAATTGAACAAATATTACAATTTACTGAAAACAAAACTCCCTAAAGAAGCTTTTGAAACTTTGAAAGAATCTCAAAAACAATGGATTGTTTATCGTGATAAAGAATATGCTTTTATTTCGAAATACTTTTACGAAGTGCAGCAAGGCACGATGTGGTATGCTGTTGCCGAAAACAGAAAGAAAGAAATTGTGAAATCGAGAGCGGTTGAACTGGAGGGATATTACAAAATGTTTGAATATTAAACTTTCATTTTATAAAAACCTTTGCCTCTTTGTTCCTAACAACCTTTGCCCCTTTCTTCAAAATTCCCTAATTTCGCCTATTAATCAAGAAAGGAGAAAATGAAGGTCTGTATTGCCGAGAAACCAAGTGTAGCACGTGAAATCGCATCTGTTTTAGGTGCCAATACCAAGCACGATGGCTATTACGAAGGAAATGGCTATGCGGTGACCTACACTTTCGGGCATTTATGCACCTTAAAAGAACCCAACGATTATAAACCGCACTGGAAAAGCTGGGATTTGAACAATCTGCCGATGCTTCCTGAAAAGTTCGAAACTAAGGTCGTTCAAAATTCAGGAATTCAAAAACAGTTTAAAATCATTAAAAGTCTTTTTGACAAAGCCGAAGTGGTTATAAACTGCGGGGATGCTGGACAAGAAGGAGAATTGATTCAGCGTTGGGTAATGAACGAGGCGCATTACAAAGGCGAAATTCAGCGTTTATGGATTTCGTCACTTACTACCGAAGCTATTAAAGAAGGTTTTGAAAACTTAAAACCTTCAGCCAATTACGATAATTTATTTTACGCTGGATTTTCTAGAGCAATCGGAGATTGGCTTTTAGGAATGAATGCAACGCGTTTGTACACCGTAAAACATGGCGGCTACAAACAAGTTTTGTCTATCGGACGCGTGCAGACACCAACTTTAGCAATGGTTGTAGAGCGTTTTAGAGAAATCGAAAACTTCAAACCTCAACCTTATTGGGAATTGCAAACTTTATATAGAGAAACGCTTTTCAGTTATGAAGAAGGTCGTTTTTTAAACAAAGAAGACGGAGAAAGTATCGCTGCAAAGGTTAAAGAAAGTGATTTCGAAATTGTTTCTGTTGAAAAGAAAAACGGAAACGAATATGCTCCAAAACTTTTTGACTTGACTGGCTTACAGGTTTATTGCAACCAAAAATTTGGTTTTTCGGCTGAGGAAACATTGAAGATTGCGCAGACTTTGTATGAGCAGAAAGTAATCACCTATCCCAGAGTTGATACGACTTTTTTACCCGGAGATATTTATCCTAAAGTGCCAGGAATTCTGCAGAAATTAACCAATTATGCCGAATTGACTCAGCCTATTTTGGAGAAAAAAATCAAAAAATCGCCAAAAGTTTTCAACGATAAAAAAGTGACCGATCACCACGCGATTATTCCAACTGGAGTTCAAAATAATCTTGCACACAATCAACAGCAAGTTTATGATATTATTACCAGACGTTTTATTGCTGTTTTTTATGATGATTGTTTGGTTGCGAATACCACAGTTATTGGAAAAGCTGCTGATGTGACTTTTAAAACAACTGGAAAAGTAATCTTAAAGAAAGGTTTTCGTGTTGTGTTTGAAGATCCAAACGCTAAAGAAAAAGAACCCGATTTGCTGCCAAATTTTGTGGTGGGAGAAAGAGGTCCGCACGAACCTTCATTTCTTCAGAAAGAAACTAAACCGCCCAATCAGTTTACCGAAGCGACTTTACTGCGCGCGATGGAAACCGCAGGAAAACAAGTTGATGACGAAGATTTACGTGAATTGATGAAAGAAAACGGAATCGGT
The DNA here is from genome assembly GCF_056824315.1 of Flavobacterium sp. B167r. Classification (NCBI taxonomy): domain Bacteria; kingdom Pseudomonadati; phylum Bacteroidota; class Flavobacteriia; order Flavobacteriales; family Flavobacteriaceae; genus Flavobacterium; species Flavobacterium sp. B167r. Next base: position 2,618,799 of record NZ_CP124859.1, on the reverse strand, counting down.
CGTCCGTCAACGCGTGCAAATATTATCGAAACGCTTTTCAAACGCCAATATATTGTTCGAAATAAAAAACAGGTTTTGCCTACTTTAACTGGAATTCAATTGATTGATACGATTCAGAACGAATTGGTAAAATCTGCCGAACTTACAGGAACTTGGGAAAAGCAATTAAAAGATATTGAAAAAGGAACTTTTACCGCTGCAGCATTCATTAGAAACATGAAACGCATGGTTGAAGCTTTAGTTTATGAAGTCCGAAGCGAAACCAAACATGCTAATATTTCGCATGTCGCAACGATTCAGAAACCAGCTGTAAAACCCGAAAAAGAGAAAAAGAAAGTTAGCGGAATTTCGGCAGAAACTTGTCCAAAATGTAAAAAAGGAAATCTGATTAAAGGAAAATCAGCTTTTGGATGTAGCGAATACAAATCGGGTTGCGATTTTGTTTTGCCTTTTGTTTTTCATGATAAAAAAATCACGGAAAGCCAATATTTACGATTGATTCAAAAAGGTTCAACTGTAAACATAAAAGGTTTTAAAACCGAATCTGGAACTGTTGAAGGTTTAATTCGTTTTGAAGAAAATTACAAGCTAAAACTAGAACCTAAGAAAACCGAGAAAAAAGCAGAACCAAAAGAAAACCCAGATGCATTAGCTTGTCCGAAATGTAAAAAAGGAACGATCTTAAAAGGCAAAACCGCTTATGGCTGCGCCGAATATAAATCGGGATGTGATTTTAAAGTGACTTTTGATGAAGTACGCGAAAAACTAAAAGATCAAAAACCAACAAAAGAATTGGTTTACTCGATTTTATGTGGAAAATTATGAGTTATGAATTATGAGTTATGAGTTCATATTTCACGCAGATTTAAAATGATTTAAGCAGATGTGCGCAGATTTTATATAATTGAAAATCTAAATTAAAATCTGCTTAAATCATTTTAAATCTGCGTGAAAGAATAAATTCTTTTTTAATCCTGTAATCTGTGGCAACTTTTTTCCTTTAAAATATTGTAATAATTAATTCGTGAAAATTCGTGGAATTCGTGGCAAACTACTTTTTTTTCATACTTTAGTAGCACTATAACAAACCCAAAATCTCATCAATATGTTTCAGAAAATTACTCTTATCGCTCTTATCATAGCTTTTGTTTCTTGCCAGAAAAAAGAAACCGTTGAAAAAGACAAAATCAAAAAAGCAGATTGGTTAATTGGAAACTGGGAAAACAAAACTCCAGAAGGCGTTTTATCTGAGAATTGGCAAAAATTAAACGATAGTACTTTCAGTGCTTCGTCTTATTTTATAAAAGGAAAAGACACGCTTCATTTCGAAACTATTATTCTAGCGCAATTGGGCGAAACATTGACTTACAAAGCAACTGTTAAAGGACAAAACGAGGACAAACCGGTCTTCTTCCCTTCTACTTCAGAAACAGATAAACAATTGGTTTTTGAAAATGCAAAACACGATTATCCTCAAAAAATCACTTATACAAAAGGTGCAAATAATACTTTAACTGCTGAAATTTCTGGGAATTTGAACGGAAAATCTAGTTCTGAGAAGTTTGTAATGACGAAGAAGTAATAATGAGAAATTTATTTCTAATCTTTATTATCTGTTTCTTCACTATTTCTTGTCAAAAGGAAGAAAAAAAATATCTATCAAAAAATTCCAATTCTCAAAAATTAGATAAAAGTAAAAAATATGTAAGAAGCATCATGAGACTTAATTTTCCAGATCGTACGGAAGAAATAGAAATATATCTCATCAAAAAAAATGATACTATTTCAAATCAATATAAATTAATAAGAAACAACAAAATAGATACTCTTGAAAGTTCTTATTATGATTTAGAAATATCTAAAACAGATAAACCGAATTTTTATAAAGGGAAAATAACTCTTCACACAAAATATGAAAATTTAAAACTAAATAAGAAGAACAGACGTACAATAGAGTTCGGCTATTGCAATCAAAATAAAGATAGTTTATATTTAAAGTACATTACATCAAAAAATTCTGCAACATTAAATTTTGAATTTGAAAATCATAAAAACTCAAAGTTAAATGGCATCTTGTATCAAATTACTGAGCGTGATAGCACAAAAGAACTTATGAATTTGAACCAAGTTTATTTATTAGTAGATAATTTTCCACAAACAAATAATCTTTTTCTTGAGTCATATGATTTAGATAAGGACAAAAACAAAAAACTTAATCTGAAGGGAATTAAACTGAAAAAAGACAACTGATAAAATGATTAAGCTAATTTTAATGTCTAGATTAAAAACTCAGAACCTCAGAATCTTAGAATCTTAGAATCTTAAAAAAACTCTACTCATTCTCCCCGATCTTATTCACCATAAAAATCATCAGAATTCCTAGAAGTGCCATTACGAGAAACGCCCATTTCATACTTAAATATTCAGAGATAAAACCAACCATTGGCGGAACTAACAGGAATCCTAAATAACCAATTGTAGATATAGAAGTTAAGGCAGAACCGCTGCTTAATTTTGATGATCTTCCAGCAATACTAAATACTAACGGAACTACGCAAGAAACCCCAAATCCGATTAAAACGTAACCAAAAATAGTTGGATACGCATACGGCAGAACAAAACAAACGCCAAAACCTAATGTGATTAATATTCCGCTGTAAAGCAGGATTTTTTTAGTTCCAAATTTCATTACACCATAATCACCAAAAATACGTCCTAACGTTACTGCCGAAGCGAAAAATACAAATGCTGCGCTCGTTAATTTTGGAGAAGCTTTTAAGATGTTTTCAAAATAAATTCCGCTCCAGTCGTACATCGTGTTTTCGCAAGCCATAGAAACGAAACAAATCAGAGAAAACTTCACTAGATTTTTTTCTGGCATAGAAAAGAACTTCTTCTTAACCGGAACAGGCTCATTATGAATACTCATAGGATAAAAACAAGCCGTTAGCGCAAGCATAAAAATACTTACTCCCAATAAATGGTGTGATGGCGCAATTTTCTGCGTTACCATTACATATCCTAAACCAGCTCCCGAGAAAACGGCGATACTCCAAACGGCATGAAAACGCGTAATAATAGATTTTGGATACAATTTCTGCACTTCAAGAGACTGCGCATTTATCGATAAATTGAAAATATTACGAGAAGCTCCAAAAAATAAAAGTATTATGACCAACTGCCAAACAAATGCTGCCAAACCAGGCAAAGACAGCGCCACATTAAACATTACCGCTCCAAGAAGCATTATGTAACGGCTGCTGTATTTATTTAACAGCTTTCCTGTAAAAGGCATTGTCAACATTAAACCGATCGGAAAGGCAAATAAAACGGCTCCAAATTCGGCTTCAGACAAATGTAATTGGGCTTGTATATGTGGAATTCTTGAAACCCAAGAAGAATAACCGAAACCTGAAAGGAAGAAAAAAACAGTGTTGGCAATACGATATCCTCTAGGCGTATTTTGAATCTTTTTAAAGAATGGTAAAATCATGAAGTCATTTTTCAGACCGCAAAATTAAGCCTTTTTAAAGTTTATCACACTACAATTTGGAATAAGAATTTTGATTAATCGCTCCAGAATCAACATTTAACAATTTAAGTTGCAAATGGTAAAAATAAAAATTGTTAAAGTTATTTTAATTTTTACATTTGCATTGTTTTTATTAATTCTAAATAAAAACAATTTATAAACCAAATAAAATTAGCAATGAATTATCTCAGCCTTAAGACTTCACGTTTTCTATTTTCAATCAGTTTTTTATTTTCGTTCTTATCAATTTTTGCACAACAAAATCATGGAAAAATTAAAGGAACCATAACTACTTCGGACGGCGATGCTGCTGCGGGAGTAAATATTATTCTTAAAAACTCTAAATATGGTACTATTTCTAATGACGATGGTACTTTCGATTTTAATAAAGTAAGAGCCAATTCTTATACCCTTCAAGTATCTTTAGCAGGTTATGAAACCGCAGAAACTGAAGTTACAGTTACAGAAACCGAGACTACAACAGTTAATTTACAACTGAAAGTTTCGAATAAAGAATTAAAAGAAGTTATCATAAACAGTCCAAAAAGCATTGTATCTAAAAAAACAGATTACGTTGCGAGAATGCCTCTTAAGAATCTTGAAAATCCACAGGTTTACAGCGTTATTCACAAAGAATTATTGCAAGAGCAGGTTGTTGTAGATATTAGAAGCGCGGTTCAAAACTCTCCTGGTGTCGTTTCAATTAGTTATCCATCTGGAGGTGTTGGAGTAATTTTTAGAGGATTCTCTACGGGAGTAAATGCTCGTAACGGAATGGAAACGGTTTCTGGACGTTCTTCTGTTGATCTTGGAAACGTAGAACGAATTGAAGTATTGAAAGGTCCATCTGGAACTTTATTTGGTTCTACGGTTTCTTCTTTTGGAGGAGTTGTAAATTTAGTGACCAAAAAACCTCATGAAACTACTGCTGCCGAAGTTTCATACACTACTGGAAGCTATGGTTTAAACCGACTTACTGCTGATGTGAATACTCCATTAAACAAAGACAAAAGTGTTTTATTCAGAATAAATATGGCGGTTAACAGAGAGAAAAGTTTTCTAGATTATGGCTTCAATAATGCTTTACTTTTTGCGCCAAGTCTTACTTACAAAGCATCTGAAAAATTAACTTTCAACATTGATGCTGAACTTTATAATGTAAATAATACAAGACGTACTTACAATACATATGCTGCAACTTCTGGAATTACAAATCCGAATGATTTGAAAATAGATTACAGAAAATCTATGTTTCATGATGATAATGATGCGAAGACAAAAGCAACTAAAGTTTTCGCGCAAGCAGAATATGAAATATCAGAAAACTGGAAATCTACAACCATATTTTCTTTTGTTGGCGAAGATGTAGAACGCAGTTACCAAAGTTATGCTGTTTGGAGTTCTCCAACCCAAGTAGCTAGAAGAGTTGGACTTTGGGGACCAATTTATAACAACTACACTAACATTCAGGAAAACTTGAATGGAAAATTTTCAACTGGAAGCATCAAACATAAATTCCTTGCAGGGATCAATTACAGACTTTTCAGCGGAGCTTTTTCTGGAGGAAGTACTTTTACGCTTGATAATATTGATATTACAACTCCGTTCTCTCCTATCAGAAGAAAAGCTGTTGATGCTGGTCTTGTTCTTACGACATCTCCAGTTGCAGATCAAAAAACATTTAGTGTTTATGCTTCTGACGTAATTAACTTTACAGATCGTCTTTCGGCTATGCTAAGTTTACGTTTGGATAATTTTGATCGTGAAAAAGTCGGAACTGTTGAAGGATATAGCCAAACTGCTTTAGCACCAAAACTTGGATTGGTTTATGAAGTAGTGAAAGACCAAGTTTCTGTATTCGGAAATTACATGAATGGTTTCCAAAATATGCAGCCGGTAACACAGCCAGATGCAACGCAATTCGTTTTAGATCCTATTTATGCTGTACAATATGAAGGTGGAATTAAAGCTGAGGCATTCAATAAAAAAGTAACGGCTTCTGCAAGTTATTACAATATTACAATCGATAATGCTACAAGAGTAAATGCAACTGGTTTTACAGAACAAGATGGAAAACAAGTGAGTAAAGGTTTTGATTTTGAAGTAATGGCAACTCCAATTAACGGATTAAACATTATTGCTGGATATGGTTATAATGATAACCGAATTGTAAAAGCTTCTGATGCGACTATAGAAGGAAATAAAGCTACGGCTTCTCCTGAAAACGTAGTGAACTTCTGGACTTCGTACACTTTCCAAAACAAGCTAAAAGGTCTTGGTGTAGGTTTGGGTGCAAATTATGTTGACAAAAATTTCTTTACTGCCGATAATACTTTTTATATGCCTTCTTACACTACTCTTAATGGATCTGTATATTATGATCAGACATCTTGGAGAGTTGGTTTGAAATTTAATAATATAACGAACGAAAGATACTGGGATTTCTGGGGAACTTCTCAAGCTCCAACCAATATTTTGGCTAGTTTAACCATAAAGTTTTAAAACCAAATTAAAAATTTAAATATAAAAAAGCACCTCAGCAAAAGTTATGAGGTGCTTTTTTGATAAAAGCGTATATAGAAACATGACATTTAAAAATTTTATAAAGAAGGCCCATTTATGGCTAGGATTATCTTCTGGTCTAATTGTTATTATCCTCGGAATTACGGGCTGTCTGTATGTTTTTGAAGAAGAATTGCGACCTTTAATTTATGAATATTATTATGTAGATAAAGTCGAAAGCAAAAAACTGCCCATTAGCCAACTCATACACATTGCCGAAGAAGCAAATGCAAAAGTTCATCCTAACCAAAAGCTTTCTGGCGCGAGAATTATAAATGATGATAAACGTACGGTTATTGTCTGGTTTTTTGAAGAATTAGATCAAGATGCAATTTGGTATTGGAACCGTTATCAAAATACATACGCTTACGTAAATCCATATACCGGAAATGTGCAAAAACTGGAAGAATATAATTCTGAATTTTTTGTTTTTGTGCGAATGCTGCATCAGACGCTTTGTTTTAGAAGCGAAATTGGAGATCCTATTACAGGAACGGCAACCATAATCTTTATTATTTCATTAATTACAGGTTTAATTCTATGGTGGCCAAAAAATAAAAGTGCAGCAAAACAGCGCTTTTGGTTTCAATGGAAAAACACCACAAAGTGGAAACGAAAAAACTATGATCTACATAATATTTTGGGATATTACACGATGATTTTCGCTTTGATTATTGCACTTACCGGATTGGTATGGGCTTTTGAATCTTACGATAAAGGCGTTCAATGGTTATTTAATGGAGGAAAAACATTCAAAAAAGAAAAACTAGTTTCTGACACTACTCAATATTCTAAAATTACAGCCACAGATAAAATATTCGCTGCGACGAAAAAAGCAAATCCTAACGCCAAAAGTTATTATTTGTTTGTTCCAAAAGCAGAAGATTCTTTGGCCACTTTTCAAACCTTTGTGCGATACAAAAACCGTTTTGATGATGTATCAATGGAATTTGACCGATCGACAGCCAAATCACTCCGAATTACAACTTACAATGATAAAAACAACGGTGAGAAATTCAGATTCATAAATTACGATTTGCACGTTGGCAGCATTCTTGGCTTTCCAGGAAAGGTTCTTGCTTTTTTTACCAGTCTGGTTGCTGCAAGTTTGCCCATAACGGGTTTCTTAATTTGGTGGGGACGAAATAATAAGAAGAAAAAAACGGTTTCCTAAATGTTTTTCCCCTATTTATTGCGCTTTTTTATAGTTTTTATTTTTAATTATTCTAAATAAGACTTATGTTTGTAAAAAATATCTAATCATTTAAACTTGATCTTATGAAATCAAATATTTTAAAAACATTAAGCTTTTTGTTTCTAATGCTTTTCGCTGCACCTCAACTTTTTGCTCACGCACTTTGGATTGATACAAAAGCTACAGGAACAAAAGGAAAAGCTCAGGAAATTTCTGTTTACTTTGGAGAATTCTCTGATAACGACATTACAAAAGCTGATAAATGGTTTTCTGATTTAAAAGATTTTTCGCTAGTAGTAATTTCTCCTTCAAAAAAAGAAACAAAACTTACGGCGAAAGCTTTAGATAATAAATACCAAGCGTTCTTTACACCAGACGAAGATGGAGTTTACACAATTGTAATGCACCACACAGTTGGAGATGTTTACGGAACGATGAAATTAGATTATAACTCAAGCGCAACAGTTGTTGTTGGAAACAAATCGGCTGGAAATGTAGCTGCAGCGAACAATAATAAAATTAGCGTTTTCTCTGAAAATGCAGATGTAGCTAAAAAGAATACAGTAATTAATGTTTCTGCTTTGTATGAAGGTGCTATTGCAAAATCTCAAAAAATTAAGGTAATCGCTCCAAACGGATGGGAAAAAGAATTATGGACAAATGATAAAGGAGAAATCTCTTTTACTCCTATCTGGTCAGGAAATTATATGGTTGAATTCGCTTATACAGAGAAATCTGCTGGTGAACACAATGGAAAAAAATACGATGAAATCTGGAAAATGGCTACTTACCAAATTGCAGTAAAATAAATTTAGAAAACTTCATTCTTAGATTTAATTTCAATTTAAAAACCTTGCTTAACGGCAAGGTTTTTTTGTTCCTATTAATACTAAATTAAAATAATATTAGAAAATTCTTAAGACAATCTTAAGAAAACAATAAGTAAGGTTTAAGTAAGAAAACGATCTTAAAATTTCGTTAACACATTTAGTCAATTGTATATTTGCGGCGATCTATTTTTATTGAATCTAAATAAAGAACATGAAATATAATTTACTATTTACGTTAGGATTATTGAGTTTTGCCTCTTATGCGCAAGACTATTCAAGCACCGAGTCTACTTCTTCAGTAAACGATACTGTTAAGAATAAAAAGGGAGAAATTTTAAATGAAGTAGTTGTTACTAAAACTAAAGAACCAAAACCGGTAACAGCTGTTCGCTCTGGATTAAAACCAATGGATAATCCACAAAGCATACAAGTTATTGGTTCTGAAGTTATAGAACAACAACAAGCTATCAGATTAAGCGAGGTTCTTAAAAACGCTAACGGTGTTTACGTTGGTTCTGCTCGTGGTGGTGCTCAGGAATCTTTCTTTTCTAGAGGTTATGACATGTCTGCAAACAATATGTTTAAAAACGGATTCCGTTACAACGCAGGGTCAATTCCTGATGTTTCTGGTCTAGATAAAGTGGAATTTCTTAAAGGTGGTTCTGCCCTATTATTCGGAAACGTAGCGCCTGGAGGAATTCTTAATTTAGTTACCAAAACACCTCAATTTAAAAGCGGTGGAGAAGTTTCAATGCAAATAGGAAGCTACTCTTATTACAAACCAGCATTTGATTTGTATGGAGGTCTTACTAAATCAATCGCTTTTAGAATTAACGGTTCTTACGAAAACTCTGAAAGCTTTAGAGATGTTGTAAAAAACAAACGTGTATATGTAAATCCATCGTTGCTTTTTGTAATTAATCCTAAAACTCAAATTACATTGCAAGGAGATTATTTAAGTGCAGATTGGACACCTGATTTTGGAACTGGAATTGTTGGAACACAAATTCTTGACTTGCCTAGAAATGCCTTTTTCGGAGCGCTGTGGTCTAATGGAAACACAAAATCTGCCAGTGCATCTGTTTTATTAAATCACGATTTCAATAAAAACTGGAAGCTTAATTTCAATAGCTCATATCAAACTTATAACAGAGCTTCAAAATCTACAGCACAGTTATCTACTGTAAAAGAGAATGGAGACTGGACAAGACCTTTGGTTCAAAATGAAAATTTAGAACAAATTTTAGGTGATCAATTAAGTCTTCAAGGAAACTTTAATACAGGATCTATAAAACATCAAATATTTACAGGTGCAGACTGGGAAAACTCATTTGCAACAGCTTATACTTTTGCATTTAATCCTGCTAACTACGATACGATCAATCTTTTCAACTTTGATCCGTCAACTCAAAGAAATGATATTCCTGATGCTAGAGCAACTCAGATTGCAAAAACAGAAACGAATCGTTTTGGTGCATATTTTCAAGATTTAATCTCAATTACAGAGCAATTTAAAGTATTAGCAGGTGTACGTTGGTCATGGCAAGAAGCTGAAGTTACAACTTACAAAGAAACTTATGCTGGCGGAATACAAACTGTTAAGCCTGAAAATGCAGTGCCTACAGTAGGAACTAAAAAATTGGATAACGCATTTTCTCCAAAATTTGGATTAATTTACCAACCTAGAAAAGAGGTTTCTATCTTTGGTAGCTACTCTACTTCGTTTACTCCAAACACAGGAACTACAGCAGATTTAAAACCAATTGAACCCTCTATTATTGATCAATATGAAGCTGGTATTAAAACTGATTTCTTAAAAGGATTATTAAGCACAAATTTTACTGTTTATCAAATTACAAACAGCAACTTGGCTCAAACAGCAGAATTTAAAGCTGATGGAAGTTTAAACACTGACACAAATGTAAAAGTTTTAAGTGGTGAAACTAAAAGTAAAGGTGTTGAAGTTGACGTTACGGCAAGACCAATTGACGGACTTAGCATTATTACAGGTTACAGCTACAACGATATGCGTTATACTAAAACATCTGGTTTAAACGGAAGTTTTATTGAAGGTGATCGTCTAGTTAGAACTCCAGCAAATACAGCAAACTTAAGTTTCTATTATACTGTTCAAGAAGGCTTCATAAAAGGATTGTCTGTTGGAGCGGTTGGAAATTATATCGGTGATCGTATGGGCGGTTGGAACGACCAATACAGCACAGATCTTGTTAAATATCCTGATGGTATTTACCACAGAGAAATTCCATTAGAAGGTTATGTTACAATTGATGCATCTGTTGGATATACTTGGAGAAAATTCTCGATTCTTTGCAAATTATCAAACATCACAAACACATTAAATTATACTGTTCACGAGAATTATAGTGTGAACCCAATCGCGCCTCGTCAGGTTATGACAAGCTTGCGTTACAAATTTTAAATATTGAATTAGAGTTTTGATTTTATCCCAAGATTTTCAGTTTCACTTGAAAGTCTTGGGATTTTTATTTTTAGTCCAATCCTAATTCAATTAACACTATTTTTGTTTGAAAATAATCCTTAAAAATAAATTCAAGAATGTCAGATTCCACAAAAAACCAATTGCAAAAAAGTTTAGGCCTTAGTTTTAATATCGCCGTTTTAATTGGAGGAACAATCGGTGTCGGAATTTTAAGAACACCAGGAACTATTGCAGAAATGCTAAACAATTACTGGCTTATTTTGGCATCGTGGCTTTTTGGAGGATTGTATGTTTTATTAGGCGCAAATTCGTATTCTGAATTAGCGACAATGTTGCCAAAAGCCGGAGGATCTTATAATTACATTAAAAGAGCTTTGGGCGATTATGCTGGATTTCTTTCTGGCTGGTACGATTATATTGTCAACGCAATTCCGCCTGCATTTTATTGCATTGTAATTAGCGAATACACGATTATTTTATTTCCGCAATTGGCCAATTACTCAACAGTTTTATCGATTTCTTTATTGGTTGGATTTGTTTTGCTTCACTTAAGCGGAGTTAAAAACGGAAGTTTGATTCAGCATATTACGAGTTTACTAAAAGTGATTTGTTTTGTGGCTTTGGTTGTGGCTTGTTTCATGTATTCTGGAGTTGAGATTCCGCCAATCCAAACAGATAATTCTATCTTTCAAATTGGGCTTATTTTTGGTTTTTTTAAATCCTTACAATTAATTATCGGAACTTATAATGGTTGGAATGCCGTTTGCTTTTTCGCAGAAGAAAATGAAAATCCAAGCAAAAACATTCCGAAATCTTTATATAGCGGTGTTTTGCTTGTAGTAGCCATTTATATTTTGGTTAATGCTGCATTTTTTCATGTTCTGCCAATCGAAACTTTAGCGAAATCTAATCTGGCTGCCGCCGATGTTGCCAAAGTTCTTTTTGGAGAAAGCGGTGCTAAAATCGTTACCGTAATCTCTATTTTTTCTTTAATCAGTATTTTGAATGCTTTTATGATGATTCCGCCAAGAATCCTTTACGGATTAAGCCGCGACGGTTTCTTTATCGAAAAAGGAACAACCGTAAATAAAGGCGGAACTCCAATTGTAGCGCTATTAGTTTCGTCACTTTTCAGTTTATTTTTAATTTGTATTGGTTCGTTTGAAGTATTGTTTTCTTTCGCCGCTTTTATCTCCATAATCGTTTGGGGACTTGCCTATTATTCTCTTTTAAAATTAAGAACAAAAGAACCAGATTTACCAAGACCTTACCATTCGTTTTGGTATCCTTGGACGACTATATTTGCTATTATATTTTCAATCGCATTACTTGGAGGATTTATTTACAGTGACCCGAAAAGTTTTGCAATTATTGTTGGAATTACCTTGATTTCTTATCCTTTGTTTTTGATTTTAAAGAAAAAAAAATAGCCAAGAATTCACGAATTATTTATTTTTATCTCTTTATGAAAAATAAATAATTCGTGAATTCTTGGCGAAAAACATCCTTATCTTCTAGACTTAAAATACTCTTCAAAAGAATCGCAATCGGACATTAGATTTTCATAATCATCAGCATAATTAGATTTCAAATCCTGATAATATTTATTTTTACTTAAAATAAAGTCATCGTAGTTTTTAATTCTATTATTATAATCATCGGGATATTGATGTAGTAATCTGTTCTTTTCACACTTTCCTATCATTCTCAAACACAATGCTTTGAATTTATCTGTTTTGGCATTTTTTAAAGCTAAAAGATAATATTTCTTTGCTAAGTTGCATTCGTAAAACTCATCATTGTCTTCCACTGGATAATCAATTATAGAACTGGTCCATCCATAACGTCGCATATCTTGTAAACTACCATACTGCGTCATATTATAATAACAATTAGCAATCAAAAAATTATAGTAATCTTTATTATTTTCTGCTGGATTTGCCGCTTTCTTTAATAAAGAAATTAGCTTTTTAGTAATTACATATTTATTCAATTTAAGCAAATCATCTTGAGGAACAAATGCTGTAGTATATTTTAAAACAAGAAAAGGGTCTTTAAAAACATAACTGCAATCTTGCTTTTCCCATAAACAATCTGTCTTATTAATTTTATCTTGCTTCTCATCATCACTTTTCCCGAAATAAATCAACGCTAGTTCTAATTTATTTTGACGAATGTATTTTGTTCCAATTAAATCATAAAGCAAAGACACTTGATTCTTAATATAACTATACTTCCAATTTGAAAACTCGCTTGATTTTTTTTCATTTTTAAGAGTTTCTGAAACAATATTTTCTACTTGTTTTGGCGTATAAAACATGTTCACATAATCAAAATAATCAGAATAAAAATCGGAATAATATCCTTTTCTTTCTTTAGAACTTTGCCAATATGCCTGATCATTATAATTATAACCATCAGCTGTATTTAATAGTTTTGAATATAAAAAAGCTGCATCTGTAAGGTTTCCTTTGTACTCTAATTCCCTGCCTACAGCAAATATGAATTTTTTCTTGTCTTTATTTTTTAATAAAATTGATTTTACTTCATCTTCTATAATTGCTTTTCCAGAAGCCTGATTTGCAGTTAAAGCCAATGCTTTTATAATCTTCATCTGATTATAAAGTGAATCTTTTTTTGAAACACTTTTCTCTAATTTCGAAATTTGGTTCAAACAATTTTGATTATCCTTTGTTACAAATGACAAATAAGCTTTACTTGTTTTCCAGAAAATCGGATCGTGTATTTTATTTAAATTAACGCTACTAAGAAATTCCAATACTTTTTTAGCATAAACTCGGTCTTTTTCAACTCTTTGCAAAATATCTTTTGTAGAATCATTTTCATGTTCCTCATATGATGATACGGTCGGATTAAAAAGTGAATAATAAGGCGTAAAAACCCAATCTTCGATCTTATTAATTTCTCGCAACAGCAAAAATGATAACCCGTCAAACTTTGGATTGTATTTATAAATTTGTTTTAAACAATCCAGAGCGCGGTCACTTTTTTTTATTCCTGCCAAAAAATAAACATTTGCTTTTTCCTGATTGGTTTTTGCATAAAGTAAAACAGAATCTAACGGTACTTTACTTTTGAATACCCCAGAAATCATAAAACGTTTGTCTGGGGCATTTACGAAAACTTGCGCAGCGTAAAAATTAGACAATGCATTGTTTTTTTCCGCAAAAGCCCTAAAATACAAACTCCAGTATTTTAGAATCGAACTCTTTTTTTGATTGCCAAAAACAGTATCATACAAAGCGACAATTTTTGCTTTATCACCATTATAATAAGACAATCGTATAGCTAAAAAAGTATAACGCAACTTAAGATCTTCTTTAGAAACTTTACGCGAAAGCAAAATTGCCTCATTAATAAGTTTTGCTCTTTTTGGTGATGTTGCGATTTCATTTCGTTCCCAGGGATCATCATAAAATGAATTGAAAAATTCACAGGTTTTAGCAAACTTCAGATAATTTATTGCTTCCAAATCTCTGGTTTTATAAAGATAGCGAAGCATTTCATTGGTACTTTTATCTGTAATATTTTCAGTACCGAGATTAAACAAAACTTCTCTTATCGCTTCAACAGAAACTTTGTTTTTACAATATTGTAGCCACAGTTCCTCATTTCCATCAATTGCGTTTTTATCAATTACATCTTCATTTGGACTAAACAAATTTGACGAATAATTAAACTCTGAATAAGACGAATATTTAAAATTCAACGGATTAAAAAAAGAAAAACGAAGCTCCTCTCCATACGGATAAAAACCGCAGGCAAAAATGGCGTTACTTACTAAAATTAGTATAAAAACCAGAAAGTTCTTCATCTTTATAATTGCTTAATTGTTCTTCGTCTAAATGAAATAATGTGACTGTTGTATTGGCATCAAAAACGACATTTTTTTTAATGACCTCTATTGCTTCATTAATCTTTGCCGGAGTCATTTTTTCATATTTAATCTTATCTCCTACTCTTAGATAAAAATCGTCGTGAACCAAATCTGCTTTCGCTTCGTACCACATGGGTTTTATTTCTTTCAACGTACCTAATATTTTTTCATGACCACTGTAAATAACTTTAGAAAACTTGTTGTTCTGGTACACCTGCATCCATGAATAAATTGGGAGCGCAATATCTAAATGAACAGGATATTTCCTTCTCGTATTTAAATATAATTCTAATTCTTTCACACCCAGAATTGAATTCTTGGAATGATTTTCAAGCGGATTTATTAAATTATAACACATCAATGTTGCTTTATCTACTGGCGGTATCCCCATCTTTTCAGGATATTTATAAGGATACAATCGCAACGTGCAACTGATTTGTTTTTTAGAAATCGCTTTTAATTTCTTTAAAAAGTAAAAATAATTGTCTTTAGTATTTAATGTCCAGTCGCAATCCATTTGAAATTCTGAAACAGGATTGGCTCTGCTGTATTTGTTTTTAACATACTTTGTAATCAAGAAATTAATATTGTCTGCCAGACTGTCCATTCTTTTGGCATTCGTATTTTTAAAAATTTCATTTTTTATATACACTGTCGGAACAATATTTAGAGAATCTTGGTCATAAATAGTAACTGAAGTTTTGGCTATGGGAAAATCACCAAAAGTTTCATTATGATCAACTTCAAAAAACTTGATATATAATTTTCTTACATTCAAATTCTTCATTGTTATTTTTTCTTTTTCAGATAAACCCCAAGAGTCGTTTTTCCAGTAATAAAAAGATTTTTCGACCTTTTCTACTTTATTGGAACATCCCAAAAAGAGAAAAGAAACAAACACAAATAACACTATTTTTTTCATTCTCAAATGATTTTTATTTTAAAGTAAAATCGTATTAAATCTACATCATTTTTAAATACAAAATCATAAAATTTTAATATATTTTTTCGAATAAAAACAGCTTTATTTAGTAAAAAAATAGCCATAAATTCACAAATTTTATTTTTATAATCTCTCTTAAAAATAAATAATTCGTGAATTCGTGGCGGAAAAAAACAACAAACCCGACAGGTTTCAAAAACCTGTCGGGTTTAGTATAAAACTAAGTCTGATTTCTTATTTCAAACCAGCCAAACTTTGCTCGATTGTAGCAATTTTTGCTAAAGCATCGGCTTGTTTTTGTTTTTCAATATTTAAAACTTTTTCTGGAGCTCCGTTTACGAATTTCTCGTTTGAAAGTTTTGCTTCAACAGATTTCAAGAATCCTTTTGTGTAATTCAATTCTTCTGTCAGTTTTGCGATTTCAGCTTCAACGTCGATATTTCCTGTAATCGGAATGAAATATTCATTTGATTTTACACGGAAAGACAATGCGCCGTCTACTTTTTCAGAAACATATTCGAAAGCAGAAACGTTTCCTAATTTCGTTATAATTGAATCAAAATAAGTAGAAAGATTTTCGCTGTTGATTCCTTTTAATTCGATTGCATCTTTAAACGGAATATTTTTGTCTTTACGAATCGTTCTAATTCCTGAAATTACTTCAATTGAGTTTTCAAAATCAGCAATTAATTTTGCGTCAAAAGATTTTAATTCTGGCCAAGTTGAAACAATTAACGCTTCTTCCGGAGTTCTTTCTGCGATTAACTGCCAGATTTCCTCCGTTAAGAAAGGCATGAAAGGATGTAATAATTTCAAGTTACTTTCTAACATTTCGATCGCTTTCGCGAAAGTTGTGCTGTCAATTGGCTGTTGGTAAGCCGGTTTGATCATTTCTAAGAACCAAGAACAGAAATCATCCCAAACCAATTTATAAATTGCCATAAGAGAATCTGAAATTCTGTATTTCTCAAAATTATCTTCGATGTCAACTAAAGTTTGCTGCAATTTCGCTTCGTACCATTCGATTGCTACTTTTGATGATTCTGGCTGAGGAATAGTTTCTGAAACTTCCCAACCTTTAATCAGTTTAAATGCATTCCAAATTTTGTTTGAAAACGCTTTTCCTTGACTGCATAATTCTTCATCAAACATGATATCGTTTCCTGCAGAAGCACTTAAAAGCAATCCTACACGAACACCGTCTGCGCTGAATTTTTCGATCAAGTCTAAAGGATCAGGAGAATTTCCTAATGATTTAGACATTTTACGACGTTGTTTATCACGAACCAAACCTGTTAAATATACATTTGTAAATGGTTTTTCGCCTGCGTATTCATAACCTGCAATGATCATTCTCGCCACCCAGAAAAACAAAATGTCCGGACCTGTTACTAAATCATTTGTCGGATAATAATATTTGAAATCAGCACTTTCTGGATCCATGATTCCTCCGAAAACAGACATTGGCCATAACCAAGAAGAAAACCATGTATCTAAGGCGTCAACATCCTGTTTAAGGTTGTCGGTTGTTAGTTGTTGGTTGTTGGTTCTTTCTTTTGCTAATTTTAAAGCGTCTTCGATGTTTTCAGCTACCACAAAATCTTCTTTTCCGTCACCATAATAATACGCAGGAATTTGTTGTCCCCACCATAATTGACGAGAAATATTCCAATCGCGAATATTGTTTAACCAGTGTGCATAAGTGTTTTCGAAACGTTTTGGATGTAATTTAATATCTCCAGTTTCTAAAACCGATTTAATTGCTGGTTTTACTAAATCTTCCATTTTCAAGAACCATTGGTCTGATAATCTTGGTTCGATTACCGCTTTTGTTCTTTCAGAAGTTCCAACTTTATTTAGGTGGATTTCGGTCTTCGCCAAAGCTCCAATTTCTTCTAATTCCTTTGCAATTTCAGTACGAACAACAAAACGATCTTTTCCTTGATAGTGTAATCCGAAACTGTTTAAAGTCGCATCTTCATTAAAAATATCAACGATTTCAAGATTGTGCTTCTCTCCTAACGTTTTATCGTTCATGTCGTGCGCAGGCGTTACTTTCAAACATCCTGTCCCGAATTCTACATCAACATATTCGTCTTCAATAATTGGAATTACTCTACCGCAAATTGGAACAATTGCTTTTTTACCTTTTAAATGTGTAAAACGCTCATCATTTGGATTGATACAGATTGCAGTATCTCCAAAAATAGTTTCAGGACGTGTTGTAGCGATAGTTAAGAAATCTTCTGAACCTTCGATTTTATATTTTAAGAAAAATAATTTCCCTTGTTGTTCTTCGTAAATAACTTCTTCGTCAGATAAAGTCGTTTTTGCTTCCGGATCCCAGTTTACCATTCGGTATCCTCTGTAAATTAATCCTTTGTTGTATAAATCAACAAACGATTTAATTACAGAAGCAGACATATCTGGATCCATTGTAAATTTAGTGCGTTCCCAATCGCAAGAAGCTCCTAATTTCTTAAGTTGCTCTAAGATTGTTCCGCCGTATTTATCTGTCCATTCCCAAGCATGTTTTAGGAATTCTTCACGAGTTAAATCATTTTTATTGATTCCTTCCGCTTTTAATTTCGCTACAACTTTTGCTTCAGTTGCAATAGAAGCGTGATCTGTTCCCGGAACCCAACAAGCATTAAATCCTTTAAGACGCGCTCTACGAATTAAAACATCTTGAATCGTATTATTCAACATATGTCCCATGTGAAGGACTCCAGTGACGTTTGGCGGCGGGATTACAATAGTGTACGGTGTTCTATGATCTGGTTCTGAATGAAAATAGTTATTTTTCATCCAGTAATCATACCATTTACTCTCAATCGTCTTAGCGTCAAATTGTGCTGGAATTGTCATTTACTTAGGTTGTTTAATCGTTTATTTGTTTAATTGTTTAATCGTTCTCGATTATTGAAATGCTAATTGACCATCTAATTGTTCCTGTCTTAATACTATCATTTACAAATCAATCATACGATTAAACAAATAAACGATTAAACAGTTAAACAAAAAAATGGTTCAATTTTTGTAATTATAACTGACAGCAAAAGTAAATAATTAAGTAGACTATAAAAAGAGAAATAATAATTTGTGTGTTAATTAAAAGAATGTATATTTACTTACAATTTAAAACCGATTTCATATGAAAAATGCAGCCTCTTTTATTGCAGTCTTATTGTTTAGCGCAGTAAGTTATGCACAAAACGGCCCGAAAATTGAATTTGCAGCCCCAGACAATACAATTGATTATGGAAAAATTTCTAAGAGTGACACCGGACTTCGTTCTTTTGAATTTACAAACACTGGTGATGCCCCTTTATTAATTACAGGTGCAGAATCTACTCTAAGTTCGATCGTTGTAACCAAACCTGCGGCAGCAATCATGCCAGGCAAAAAAGGAAAAATAGATGTAAAATATAATATGGCCGCAGGACCTATTCGTAAAACAATTACTGTTGAAACAAATGCGGTAAATTATCCTGACGGAAGAGTAGCCTTAAAAATTAAAGGTGAAGTTTTGTAAAAAAATAAAAACTTAAAATAAAAAAAGCCGTTTCTTTAATTAGAAACGGCTTTTTTTATAGATAAGTCAGAAATCTTGCTTCTCAAATCTTGCTTCTTTTTATTTCTCAGCGCATTCAACAGAATCAAATTTATACTTTACGCTTTCAAAATCAATTGGCTGATCTTTTACCAAATACGTAACTCCCATTGTAGTCTGCATTACTCCGTTTCCTAAAACAAGCTGATTATTGCGTTTTAAAAGTGCCATCGGGTTTTTAAATGTTTTATCTCCATTCACATTGTCTTTAAAAGTATAATCTACAAACAAAGTATCACCATGAAACTCGCCCGTCACTTCTCCTGTTCTAACAGTTGAAGGCGCGACCTTCATAACCATATCTCCAGCTAGTTTTCCGTTTTTTAAAGTATTTAATTTTAAATCTACTGTATCCTTTTCATAAATTGCTTTGTAGCATTCAGTGCTTACTACTGCTTCCCCTTCTGATTTTGTAGCTTCAGCGGCTTTTTGTTTTTCTTCATTTTTACAGCTTTGCAATCCGATTAAGGATATAAGCAAACATGACAAGGTTAGATTTCTCATAATTATTTTTATTTCGTTGATATTATAAATTTAAAGAAAAAAGACTTTCTCCTTACAATAATTTTATAAATTTTTGATTACAAATTCAGATCTTCTGTTTAATTCGTGTTCTTCTTCAGAGCACGATTCATCAGTTTTACATTTTATAATTGGCACATATTCTCCGTAACCTTTTGACGTAAGTCGTTTAGAATCTATACCCGACTGAATTATAAACTCTCGAGTAGAATCAGCTCTTTTTTGGGATAGATTTTCATTAAATTTATCATTCCCTCTAGAATCGGTATGCGAACCAATCTCGATTTTCATATCCGGATATTTCTTCATCAGTTCTACAACTCTTCCTAAAACCACTTTTGATTCTTTTCGGATGTACCACATATTGTAATCAAAGTAAATCGGATCTGTTTTGATGATCAAACGGTCCTTATCTCTTACAATATCTTTTTCCTTCGCTAAAATTTCTTTTTCTCTTTCATTTCTTTTAATTCCAGCTGCAACGATTGCTGCTTCTTTCGCTTTTTTCTCCTTATCTTTTAATTCGATTGCTGCTAAAACTTCTTTTTTCTTGTTCTCTTCTTCAATAATAATTTCCTGTTTCCTTTTATTTTCAGCAATTTGTTTTTCTTCTTGTTTGATAACTTCCAAAGATTTTAATGCTAAAGAACCGTCGTTAACTTTATCTCTTGTTTTATCTAAAGTCAGCATTTTTGAAGCATTGGAATAATTTTCTTTGGAAGCAGAAATTTTATACGAAGTCTCGCAAGCAACTGTAAAACTGAATTTCCCGTCAGCAGAAGTTGTAATCGTATTTAAGGTATTGTTTTCTGAATCCTGCAATAATACTGTTGCATTTTCTAAAGCCAATTGCGTATCAATATCTGTAATTGTTCCCGCAATAAACTGTTTGCAATCTTCTACAATTAAATCTTTTATTTCTTTGAATTGATAAATATCGTCGTTTCCTTTTCCTCCTTCTCTATTCGAAGCAAAAAATCCTTCTTTGGTATTTGAATCAATATTAAAAGCAAAATCATCTAAATTAGAATTTAGCGGAAGTCCGACATTTACAGGTTTTGAATATTCATTCCCATTTATTTCAGAAACAAAAACATCTAAAGATCCGTAACCCAAATGGCCATTTGATGAAAAATACAGTTTGTTATCTGCGGGAGCAAAAGGAAACTGTTCTCTTTTATCAGTATTAATTTCTGATCCTAAATTTTTCGGAGTATCAAACGCTCCTTTATTTATGTTTACTGAATAAATATCGAAAGAACCCAAAGATCCTGGCATATCTGAAGCAAAATACAATACTTTTTCATCGGCGCTCAAAGCAGGATGCTCAATAGAATAATTCGGACTATTGAATGGAAGCGATGTAATATTCGTCCACTTTCCTTCTACCAATTCTGCTTTAAAAATTTGAAGATTGGAGATTTTATTGTCGTCTTTTTTCTTCTTTCCGTTTTTAGAATTATTTCTCGTAAAATACATCGTTTTGCCGTCTTTTGTAAAAACAGCATTCGATTCGTGCATTCCAGTTTTTAATTCTTTAGCAAAATAATGAACGATAGAATCTGCCGAATTAATATTCTTAAGTGGAATCGAAACTAAATTTAGATATGTTTCATTATCCCATTTGTATTTTTTATCAAACAAACCTGGCTTCAATTTTACTCCTGCAAAAACTAAATCTTCTTTATATTTTACAGCTCCAAACTCTGAATTTGGCGTATTTATCGCTAGATTTTTAATTTCGAAACGTTTACCAATTGCGGTAACATTTTCTAAGGTTTTTAATTCCTTTTCGAAATTGACAATATCTTCTGAATTGGCAGATTTAGAATAATATTCTTTTAAATTGGCATTTGCATCGTCATTGCTATTGGTTGCTTTTAAAGTCTGAGCGTATCTAAAATAATATTCTCGGTCTAAACTATTACTGTAATTTGAAACCAAAAGACGGTAATAACGCTGTGCTTTTACCAAATCATTAGTATAGAAATAAGAATCGGCTAGATTTTTAATGACTTCTTGAGAAGGTCTTTCGTCTGCTAATTTTTGGTATAAAACAATAGCTTCACTATAATACGTTTTATCAAAAAAACGTTTTGCTCTGGCCAATTCGAGATCTTGTGCATTTATAAACTGTATTGAAAATACGAATATAATAACGAGTAATTTTTTCATATTTTTCATTTTAGAAGAATCTTGGAGATTTATCAAATCCTTTTCCTAATAAGTCCAAATCAAACAAAAGCATAATTTCATGTGTTCCAGAATTAAACTGTCCGAAGTTTGTAAGCGTATAATCGTAAGCGTAGCCTACTCTCAATGTCGGAGTTACATTGATATTGAAAAGCGCACTTACTGAATCGTCAATTCTGTATGCGGCTCCAAATTCGAATTTTTCATTGTACAAAACATTCGCACTTACATCTAAAGTTATGGGCGCGCCTTTCACAAATTTTGACATAAAAGCGGGTTTCAGTTTCAAATTATCGCTAACCTGAAAAACATAACCTGCTGTCAAAAAAGTATGTATTTCTTCAGAACCAAAAGCATTCACTCCTGATTTTTCTTCAATGTATTTTGACTTCAGCAAATTCGGCGCAGACAATCCAACATATAAATTATCTCTAAAATAGTAAGCTCCAACTCCAATATTAGGTTTGGTTGCATTTATGTTTTCTGAAAAAGCAAAATCTGTTTCAGGATCTGTAAATCTAAATCCGTTAAAATTGGTTTGCATAGACGAAAATCCAGCTTTTAAACCAAGAGATAATTTATTTTTTCCGCCTAATTTTAAAACATAAGCAAAATCGGCATAAACGTTATTTTCTTTTTTTGCGCCGTCACCAATGTCATCAGAAATGAATGAGATTCCAGCTTCTATTTTATCATTAATCGCTGTATGTCCAAAAAATGTAAATGTTTTTGGAGCACCGTAAGCGCCAACCCACTGAGTTCTGTACAATCCACCAAAATTCATCATTGCAGGAACTCCCGTTGCATAAGCAGGATTGACAACGCTCATATTATACATATAATGTGTAAATTCTGGATCTTGCTGGGCAGAAACGGATAAACAGAAAAGGAAATTTATAAGGACTATTATTTTTTTCATTTGAAAATTATATTAAAAATGTAAAAGAGATTTATCGATTTAAATAAAGACGACCTTGTTTTGGAGGTCTGTTGTCTTTATTAAAATGAAGCACATAAAAATAAACTCCGTTGGGCGCAACACCTCCAGCGATACCGCTTTTCTCATAATTTTTGCCATCCCAAGCTGGTTTACTATTATCTCCTTTATACATTCCATTTCCGTATCTGTTATAAATTTCAAGCACATAATTTGGATATAAAAATTCAATGTCTTTTATCACAAATGAATCGTTTACACCGTCTCCGTTTGGAGAAAATCCGTCTGGAATAAAGAACTCGTACTGAGCAACCTCACAATCCTGGAGTGAAACTTTTACTTCTTTGTAACTTTCAGACATACATCTTGTTGTCTCATTTAAATCATATCCATAATAAATTGCATTATGCACTAATAATGTGGTTGAGGGCAGTAGATTTCCGTCGACTGCATCGTACCAAGCTACCGTTGAAGGAACGTTTGTTTTATTAGACAAATCGCTTATTTTCGGATTTGCCAATCCGCAAAAATCTGCAGCTTCATTCATTTCCGGTGCTGGCGTATCGTATATTAAAACCGAAACTTTTGCCGGTTCTGAAGTACAGCCTTCAGCAGAGGTTTCTCTAACATAATAATCTTCTGTTTTTAAAACATAATCAAACGCTAGAGCCGTTGTTGCTGTTGCCGAGTTATACCATTTGTATTGAGTTCCTTTTGGTTCTAAATTGGCAATTACCGCTTCATCAACTTTACAAAATTTCTGATCTATCACAATTGGCGCAGGCGGAATCGGATTTATTATAAAATCATCTGTAACATTAATCAGACTTACAGCACAATTTGTGACTGTATTGGTTAAATTTAATAATGTGATTTTTGTCGAACCTGTATTTAAAAGCAATTCGGCAGGAATAATAAAATCTAATTTTCCATTTGTTACTGCTTTAGTTATGGTTTGCACAGCAGAAATATTACTATCTGATAATGCATAAGAAATACTGGCATTTGTTAAATTCCCTAAACCTGAAACCGCTACAGTGACTGGTGCATTCAAACAAAAATCTTTAACTGCGGCAGTTACGGTTGCAGCGTTTGGCAACGGATTTATATACAGATTTCCTGCAACATTTGCTCTATTGGTACATTGAGGTGAAGGATTTGTTATATTCGTTATACTATAAATGGTAATTACCGATAGGCCGCTTCTTCTATTCAAGTTTCCTGGAATCGTAAAAGATGCTTTTCCGCCAACAGCTTGCATTACGGCAGTTTCTCCCAGAACAAGATTGTCTCCATTGATGTTGTATAAAATACTATAAGTCCCGTCAACCAATTGAGGTGTTGTAAGCTGGATTAATCCCGCATCATTTTGACAAATCGGAAGCGAAGTCAATGTTGCATTAGTTAAAAGTGGCAACGGATAAATGTTTAAAACGTTTGAAAACGGACTAAAAATATTGACACATTTTCCTTTTCCCGTCGTAGGCGCTATGCTCGTAACTGTAATGGTATACTGCCCTACTTGCCTAAAATAAGAGGAACGTATTCCAAAGTTAAATTGTCCATTTATAAAATTTGCCCTTACATTCTCAGATGCTGATACTCCTGGCCCTACAACACTAAAATTAACATCATAAGTTCCATTAGGAATATTATCTGGCCCTTGAGTAATTTTTGCCGAATAAGTCGCCGTTGCAATTTCAGACTCGCAGATATCTTTACTAACTTCAATTTTAGACCCTGAAAAATCAAGTCTTTTTTCTAGACTTATATGTACCGTAACTTCTTTATTAGCACATATACTATTACCAGGAACTGCTAAAACAGTATAGGTATAAGAGTATATGCCAGGTCCATTTGTGTCAAATAATTGCTGAAGATTAATATTATGATCTGTAGGAGAAGTTAGTCCTATACCTGTCCAAGTCCCTCCTTTGTCGCCTCCACTTAACTGATCAAATAAATCTAAATCAGTATAGCCAGCCAAATCCGTGGTTCCGCATAACTCCAAATCTTGTGGCTGACCAATTTTCGGAGCTATATAAATGGTGACTTGTACATTGGTCGATTGTGAGTTAGGAGAACACGCAAGTACAGGTGGCACAGTATAAATAAAATCAAGTGTAGTTTTGACTGTATAATTCCCAATATCTATTATAGGATCTACGGGTAGCCCTGTACTAGTAGTAAATTTTCCGTTTATATGCGGTCCCATTACTTTACTGTCAAATGCTGTAAAAAGATTAAACTTTTGGTTTTCGTTACAAACTGTTGCCTGAGACCCCACTCCAACGTATGCACCTATCGTAATAGTGACTACAGATTTGTTATCTATACAGCCCGAAGTTGCTGGAGCTGTATAGGTATAGTGATATTCTCCTCCACTAAGGATGAATTGAGCATTTAAAATACCCGTTGAAGGATTTAGGCCTTGTAGATTATTATCATCTGTCCATGTTCCACCAGGAACTGGAGAACCTCCCAATAGAGAAAATAAATTTACAGATTGATAAATCGGATTAGAAACATCACAAATTAATTCGTTTATATTGTCGTTTCCAGCACATTGGGCATATATTTTTGAAGAAAGTGGCGTAAAAAAAATAAAAAATAATACAATATGTAGGTAACTAATGTAGTTTTTTGCCATAAATTAAATTTTTACTAAACATAAGAAAATATTTAACTAAAAAACTAATTTTTAATAAACTTATTTTCACAAAACAAAGACATTTTTACTATACAGCATTATGAATCAAGGCTTTTCAATAAAACTATAAGTGAATATTTTTTACAATTCGTCTTCTAGTTTAAATCTAAATTTCAGCACCAAACTATTTCGTTCTACTTCCATATTAATCCATACATCATCTTCCGACTTTAAAAGGCTATTTATTTGCTGAAGACTATATTTATAAGGTTGATTCTTATTAATGCTGACAATAATATCTCCTTTTTGCAATCCGCATTTTTCGGCTGCAGAATTCTTACGCACATTAACTATTTCGTAAACAGGTTTAAGAGCAAATTTGTATTTGAAATTATTGTCATATTTATCTTTTTCCTGCAATTCATCCATGGTAGAGGCCACTCTCACCGTTTCTAAATGCACGGTTTCCTGCACCCACTGAAGTCCGTTATGCTGAACTGTGATTCCGCTTTTATTATAGGTAAACGGTTCTCCAAATTTGCTATTTCTTTTTAAGTAGATTTTTTTTTCTCCATAATCTAAAACTAGAGTAAATCTTTTCAAGACTTCTCCCCCAACAGACCCAATACGTCCTGGAACCATTTTAACGTTACGAATCGAAGCAGAATCAGGAAAAGAGACGATTGGTTTTTTAAAATCAAATTCGTCAATCGAAAATTTATCAATTTTGGCACGATGCCCTTCAATATCACCGCTAAATCCTTTTCCTAAAAAATCAGGGAAATTTTTATTTGGAATCTTTATTTTATCATTTTCAAAAACCCAAAAAGCATCACTATTTCCTATATCAATCAAAAGTTTCGCTGGAATTTCTTGATCATTAACTGTAGCCGTAGTCATTATATAAGGTTTAGCCTTTTCTACAGTTATCGGAACCATTCTAAACTGTTTGTTTAGTTTTCCTTGAAACTTATCGTTCTTTGCATGAACTATTATTTTCTTTTTCTGATAATTAACTTCAACAAGATTATTTCTAAAGAATTTATGGCCGATAATTCCGTTGACAGGAATTCCGATATGTGAAGACAAATTAAAGGTTTGATCTAAGATAATAAAAACCATATGGTCGCTAGATTTCAGACCATGAGTCTCTAGAATATTTTTTGTCGATTTTAGGCCTTCTATTTCTTCTTCGCTTCCTAAACCGCGGAGTTTGATTTTTACAACATTATTAAAGCTGACTTCCTGCTTTTCTTCCATACTAAAGAGAATTGTTTCTTCAACACCAGAATCCAGCAGAAAATTTAGCTCCACTCCATTGACTTTTATTGGAATAAAAATAAGGTTATTTATCAATTTAAAAGGAATTGTAGCCTTTGTTGCATTGTTTTCCAATATGAAATCGCCTTGCCCAAAAAGCAAAAAAGGTAAGAATAACCCAAAAAACAATACTATATATTTTTTCATTGACAATATTTTATTATAAAATTAGTAAATATATTTATTATTGTTACATTTTTGGAAGTACCCTCATTATTTACGTTAAATACGAAAAAAAAATGCAAATTTGCACTTCAATAATTTATACTCATGCCGACAATTTCACTCAAGGGAAAAAACATGCCCGAATCTCCGATACGCAAGCTGGCTCCTTTTGCTGATTTAGCAAAGAAAAAAGGACACAAGGTGTATCACTTAAACATTGGCCAACCGGATATCAAGACACCGGAAGTGGCCATCGAGGCGGTAAAAAATATTGATTTGACACTTATAGAATACAGTCCGTCTGCCGGATATGAAAGCTATAGAAAAAAATTAGCAAAATTTTACCAGCGCCAAAATGTAAACGTTAACACAGAAGACATCATTGTTACAACTGGTGGTTCTGAAGCCTTACTTTTTGCACTGGCCACAATTACAGATCCGGGAGATGAAATTATTATCCCAGAACCTTTTTATGCTAATTATCACGCGTTTGCTTCTTCTACAAGTGCAACTGTAGTGCCTCTTGTTTCTACTATCGAAACAGGATTTGCTTTGCCAAGCATTGATGAAGTTGAAAAATTAATAACACCAAAAACAAAAGCCATTCTGATTTGCAATCCTGGAAATCCGACTGGATATTTATATTCTGAAGCAGAAATTAAACAGCTTGCCAGTTTAATTAAAAAACACGATTTGTATTTAATCGCAGATGAAGTATATCGTGAGTTTTTATACGATGGTGACGATGTGCATTTTTCTGTAATGAATTTAGAAGGTGTAGAGCAAAATGTAATCATGGTAGATTCTGTTTCTAAACGTTACAGCATGTGCGGAGCACGAATTGGCTGTTTGGTGACAAAAAACAAAGATGTTTTGGCAACTGTAATGAAATTTGCTCAAGCACGTTTGAGTCCGCCAACTATTGAGCAGATTGCTTGTGAGGCTGCAATTGATACGCCACAAAGTTATTTTGACGAAGTAATTGGAGAATACAAAGAACGTCGCAATACTTTAATTGCCGAATTAAACAAGATTGATGGTGTTATTGTAACAAAACCAAAAGGAGCATTTTATTGTATTGCAGAACTTCCTATAGAAGATTCAGACGATTTTGCACAATGGCTTCTTGAAAGTTACGATTTAAACGGTGAAACGGTAATGATTGCTCCAGCAAAAGGTTTTTATTCGACACCTGGAATGGGACTAAATCAAGTTCGTATTGCTTATGTTTTAAATAAAAAAGATTTGACTACAGCCGTAAACATTTTAAAGGAAGCTTTATTCGTTTACAACAACAGATAATCAATTCATTATAATAGCTTTAAAAAGACAATAACGTTTTTCGTTGTTGTCTTTTTTGTTTTTAATAACAGTATAAATCTTTAAAATTTAAATTATATCAAAAAAGGTGTAATTAAATCCTAAAAACGATAGAAAAGGTTTCCTATTTATTAATTATCTTTACCCTCTTAAAAAAAGGAATACATTTACTAATAGTAGTTTTTAATGATAAACAACGAAGAATTTTTAGACGAAATAGGTGATAATCACTTTAGCAGTAATGCAAAAAATCCTCTAAGAGATGATGCTTTTGATATAACTGATGAAGAAAAAATAGAAAAAATTAAAAAAGATGTTGAAAGCATTCTGCAAACTCTTGGAATGGATTTGACAGATGACAGCATCAAAGGAACTCCAAACCGAGTTGCAAAAATGTTTGTAAAAGAAATTTTTGGAGGTCTTAACCCTGCAAAACAGCCAAAAGCTTCTACTTTTGACAATAATTACAAATATGGCGAAATGCTTGTAGAAAAAAACATTACAGTTTATTCTACTTGCGAACACCACTTACTGCCAATTATCGGACGTGCTCACGTAGCTTATATCTCAAGCGGACGCGTTATCGGTTTATCAAAAATGAATCGCATCGTTGAGTATTATGCAAAAAGACCTCAAGTACAAGAGCGTCTAACTATGCAGATTGTTCAAGAATTACAAAAAGCTTTAGGAACTGAAGATGTTGCTTGTGTTATCGACGCAAAACACCTTTGCGTAAATTCTCGTGGAATTAAAGATATCGAAAGCAGCACTGTAACTTCTGAATTCGGAGGAAAATTCAAAGATCCACAAACGAAGAGAGAATTTCTTGACTATATCAAATTAGATACTCAATTTTAAAATTTGATTAATCATTAAATAGATTAATGTTTTTTAAAATCAAAATTTAAACAAATTACAACAAGCAAAACTATGCCTCTATATACAAGTCAGCCTTTAAAAATATACAATTCGCTTTCAGGCGAAAAAGAAGATTTCAAACCAATCCATGAAGGAAACGTTGGAATGTATGTTTGTGGACCTACGGTATATAGCAATGTTCACTTAGGCAATGTGAGAACTTTTATGTCTTTTGACGTAATCTTCAGATATTTTCTGCATTTGGATTATAAAGTTCGTTATGTTAGAAATATTACCGACGTTGGGCACATCGTAGATGATGTAGATGAAGGTGAAGATAAAATTGCTAAAAAAGCACGTTTGGAGCAATTGGAACCTATGGAAGTCGTACAGCGATATACTGTAGATTTTCATAATATTTTAAAAGCTTTCAATTTTTTACCTCCAAGCATTGAGCCAACAGCGACAGGACATATTATTGAGCAAATTGAAATTATTAAAAAAATCATTGATAAAGGCATTGCTTATGTTGCTAATGGTTCTGTATATTTTGATGTTGTAAAATATAACGAAACCAATAATTACGGCATCCTAAGCGGTAGAAATATCGATGATATGTTAGCCAATACTCGTGATCTTGACGGACAGTCTGACAAAAGAAATCCGCAGGATTTTGCACTTTGGAAAAAGGCTGAACCACAACATATCATGAGATGGCCTTCACCTTGGAGCGATGGTTTCCCAGGATGGCATCTTGAATGTACTGCAATGAGTACCAAATATTTAGGCAATCATTTTGACATTCACGGAGGCGGAATGGATTTAAAGTTCCCACACCACGAGTGCGAAATCGCTCAAAATGAAGCTTGCACAGGTCAGTCTCCTGTAAATTACTGGATGCATGCCAATATGCTTACCTTAAACGGAAAGAAAATGGCAAAATCGACTGGAAATAATATTCTTCCAGGCGAAATTCTTAGCGGAGACAACAACATCTTAAGCAAACCATTTTCTGCTTCAGTAACTCGTTTTTTCATGCTTCAAGCACATTACAGAAGTATTTTAGATTTCTCTGATGATGCCATTGTTGCTGCCGAAAAAGGATACAAAAGATTGATGGAAGCACTTGATGCTTTACCAAATATTATTGCAGGAAGTTCTAGCTCGATAGATTTTGCAGCATGGAAACAACTTTGCTATGATGCCATGAACGATGATTTCAATACGCCAATTTTAATTGCACATTTGTTTGAAGCTGTTCGTTATATCAACTTATTAAAAGATGGCAAAGGAACGATTTCTGCTGATGATTTAGCTGATTTTAAAACAGCAGTAAATGCTTTCGTATATGATGTCTTAGGTCTGAATGACGATAAAGCTGCTGATGCCGATAGTGACAAACTTGATGGTGTAGTAAACATGCTTATCGGAATGAGAAATCAAGCCAGAGCAGATAAAAACTTTGCACTTTCTGACCAGATTCGCGATCAATTAATTGCATTAGGAATCCAGCTTAAAGACGGAAAAGAAGGAACTACATTTAGCATTCAGTAAAACGTTTTTGGATTCAGTTTTTACTAAAAAAATAGTACCTTTTACTGAATGCAAATTACCGATTTTTAAATGAAGAAAATTCTAATATATCCGTTTGTGCTATTGGTTCGTTTTTATCAAACTGCCATTTCGCCATTTACACCTGCTTCCTGCAGATTTGAGCCGACTTGTTCGACTTACATGATTCAGGCACTGCAAATTCACGGATTGTTTTATGGCGGATATTTAGGCATTAAACGTATTTTAAGTTGTCATCCTTGGGGAAGAACCGGTTACGATCCTGTGCCTGAAAAGAAATGTAACCATAAACATTAACCTTTTAGAAAGCGGTACTTTACATTAAATATTTATTTTTACAGATATAAAAATTTTATACATGACACACGCCTTAAATTTAGTTTGGAATCCTTCTGAGGGAATCAACTTAGGATTTTTTATGATTCGCTTTTACAGCTTAATGTTTGTAATTGCTTTTGGATTAGGATGGTTCCTAATGAAAAAGATTTTCGAAAGAGAAAATGAATCAATTGAAAAACTAGATTCTTTATTCGTTTGGACTGTTTTGGCAACTTTGATTGGAGCGCGTTTGGGTCATGTTTTCTTTTACGATTGGGAATATTTCAGAAATCATATCTTAGAAATTTTCCTTCCATTTAAATTCGAACCTGAGTTTCAATTTACAGGTTTCCAAGGATTAGCAAGTCACGGAGCAGCTATTGCGATTATTATTGCAATGTACTATTACAGTAAAAAGATACTAAAACGTTCGTTATTATGGATTTTAGATCGTGTTGTAATTCCTGTCGCTAGCGGTGCGATTTTCGTTCGTCTAGGAAATTTCTTCAATTCTGAAATTATTGGTCACGAAACTTCATCTGCTTTCGGAATCCGTTTTCTTCACGATACTTTCAGTAAAGCTGAAGCAGTACAGAAAACTGGAATTGCAGACCCAAAAGAAGCTTATACTGCAATTGCAACAGATCCAAAATTTGCAACATTATTAGCAGAAGTTCCTTCGAGACATCCTACACAATTGTACGAAGCATTCTGCTATATTTTTGTTTTTGCAATTTTATTCTTTTTATATTGGAGAACAAACGCAAGACTTAAATCTGGTCTTTTATTCGGATTATTTTTAGTGCTTCTATTCTTTGTTCGTTTCGTTGTAGAATTTGTAAAAGAAAGCCAAGGTGGTTTTGAAAGCGAATTAGGTTTATTTTCAACAGGACAATGGCTAAGCATACCATTTATCATTATTGGACTTTTCTTTATCATAAGAGCTCAGAGAAATCCTTTAGCTGAATCATAAAAATTATCCAACACAAATAAAAAACGCCCAACATTTCGCATATTGGGCGTTTTCTTTTTATAAGCGATGCGAAATCCCAAATTCAATATTCTTTGTATTATATCCCGCATTACTACTTCCTAAACCTGCATTCGAAACATGTCTTATGCTTGGACGAATATCAAACTGAAGCTTATTGTAATTTACAGTAAAGCCAACCGCTAAAACATCAGCAAAAGCAAAACCTTTAGACATTCGCTCGGTTTCTGTATCTGTAATCATCGGACCAATACTTCCCAAAACATAAAACGAACAAACTTTAGCAACAGGTTTCCGAATTAAAAAACCACAATTAAGCACATATTCACGAACCTCTTTTAATCGCGTATACTCATCTCTTTTTTGCTGGTAATTTGGCGCATCAGGTTTAACAAAATAAAAATTCAATAATTGATGTTCTGCAAAATTAATCTCAGGCTGAACTAAAATCTGATACTGGAAATGCTTTGTTTCTTTTATTTTATAATATAATTGAACTTTATAAAAATGATTTGTAAACGTATAGTTTCTATTATTAAATTCACTTCCAAAACCATAGTTAAAACCTAAAGAAAAACGCGAATTACGCTCCTGCGCGATTGTTTTTATAGCTAAAAGAAATAGCAGGCATAAAAGTAATTTTCTTGTCATAAATCGTTTTAAAATTCCATTTAAATATAGCACAAAAAAAAGATCCAGCTTTCGCTGGATCTTTTTATATAATTAAAACAGTAGTAATTATCCTTTATTATGTTTGTCTTCGATTGTGTGTTTCTCATCTTTAGAGATTGTATCTACCAATACTGGAGTTGCAATAAATAATGAAGAGTAAGTACCTACGATAATACCAATTAACATTGCGAAGATAAATCCTCTGATAGATTCTCCACCGAAAATAAACATCGTTAATAACACGATGATCATCATTAATGAAGTATTCAATGTTCTTGATAATGTAGTATTAATAGAAGCGTTTACAATATCTTCGAAACTTCCTTTACGGTTTCCAATGATAAACTCTCTTACCCTGTCAAATACAATTACCGTATCGTTCATAGAGTAACCAATTACAGTTAAGATCGCAGCGATAAAGTGCTGATCCATTTCCATGTGGAATGGCATGAATTTGTAACATAATGAGTAGATTCCTAATACGAATACAACGTCGTGAGCAACAGCCGCAATCGCACCTAATGAATATTGCCATTTACGGAAAGATATCATTAAGTATAAGAAAATAACTGCCATCGCACCAAGAACCGCCCAGTAAGAGTTAGTTTTAATATCTTCAGAAATAGAAGCACCTACTTTAGAAGCTTGCAATACCCCAACCGTTTTACCATTATACGAGTTAATAAATTTATCGTAAGTTGTATTTGGGAAATATTTCTGTAATGAAGCATATAACTTTTGGTTAACTTCCTCATCAATAGCTACACCATCTTCTTTAATTTTATATTTAGTTGTGATTTTCAATTGATCATCATCACCTAAAATTTTAGCTTCAACCGGAGTACCGAAAGCAGCAGATAATTCATCTGAAACTGCAGTTGCATCAACTGGCTTTTCGAATTTAACTTGGAAAGTTCTTCCTCCAACAAAATCAACACCTTCATCTAAACCATTAACAAAGAAGATAGAAACTAAACTTACTACTGTTACAATAGAAGAGAAGATATAAGTGAATTTCTTAACTTTAATGAAATCAAAATGGAAGTTTGTAAACCAGTTTTTAGTAATATTTGTAGAGAAAGTTAAATCAGCTTTTCCTAAAATATTTCTGTCAATAAAGATTCTCGCAATAAAGATTGATGTAAACAATGACGTTACGATACCAATTAATAATGTTAATGCGAAACCTTTAATAGGACCTGTTCCAAAAATGAATAAGATAGCTCCAGTTAAAACGTGAGTAACGTTAGCGTCAATGATTGAACGCATTGCACCATGCCATCCGTAAGAAGCTTGAACTGCCTCAGAAAGTGACTTACCTTCACGTAATTCCTCTTTTGCTCTTTCGTAGATAATAATGTTAGCATCTACTGCTGTACCCAATGTAAGTACGATACCTGCAATACCTGGTAATGTTAATACAAAACCAAAACTTGCCATAATTCCAAACAAGAATAGTAAGTTTAATAATAAAGCAAGGTTAGCATACCAACCAGCTTTACCATAATAGAATACCATCCAAACACAAACTAATAAGAAACCTAATACAGAAGAGATTGTACCTGCATCAATAGCTGCTTGCCCTAAAGATGGACCAACAACAGTTGATTGGATAATATCTGCAGAAGCTGGTAATTTACCTGCATTTAATACGTTAGCTAAATCTTTAGTTTCAGCTACGTCAAATGAACCCGTAATCTCAGATCTTCCTCCAGCAATAGGACCGCTTGTTACACCTGGAGCAGAATATACGATATCATCTAATACAATAGCAATGTAGCTTTTTTGAGAAAAAGCTCTTCCTGTTAACTCTTCCCAAACTTTAGCTCCTTGGCTGTTCATT
This sequence comes from Flavobacterium sp. B167r, assembly GCF_056824315.1. Taxonomy (NCBI): domain Bacteria; kingdom Pseudomonadati; phylum Bacteroidota; class Flavobacteriia; order Flavobacteriales; family Flavobacteriaceae; genus Flavobacterium; species Flavobacterium sp. B167r. Next base: position 2,584,404 of record NZ_CP124859.1, on the reverse strand, counting down.
TGCATAGAAACAGCAGGTTTACCCATTTGATCAAATGTATCTTTAGCATCAGTTACAACACCACCGCTCATTGCTGGGTTATTGTCTCTGTTTCCTTTTAAAGCGTATAATTCAACAGCCTCAATATCTTTTGCACTTTTTAAATCTTTTGCTTTTGGATCTTTTAAAGTAGTTGGCTTACTCCACACAAATTTCGCATAGTGTTGATCTGCACCCAATAAAACTCTAATTTCTGGTCTTTTTAAATAATCATTGATAGCAGCAGTATCTTTAGGTGCAAAGTATCCTAAAACTGGTCCACCACCTTGAACGATCATTTTATCAAATAAAGGATTGTTTCCTTTTTTAACTTCTGAAGAATCTTTAGCATCAGTTAATAATGCATTTAATGAATCTTTAGCAACAGTTTTAACTTCTGTTTTAACTTCAGTTTTCTTTAAAGCTTCGTTTGCCGATACTAAGAAATTACCAATTTCTTCAATTTTGAAAGTTTCCCAAAACTCTAATTGAGCTTTTCCACCTAATAATTTTTTAATTCTATCAACATCCTTAGCACCTGGAAGCTCAACTAAGATTCTTCCTGTTTCTCCTAATTTTTGGATGTTTGGCTGTGTAACACCAAATTTGTCGATACGCTCTCTTAATACTTTAAAAGCACTTTCTACAGACTCATCAACTTTTCTTTTGATAACTTTTTGAACTTGCGCGTCAGACATTTGAAAATCTACACCACCTTCTCCTTGAAGACTTCTGTTAGCAAAAATATCTGGAGATGCTAATCTTACAGAACCTTTTGAATTTGCATCAAAAGCTTCAAAAAACTTATTTAAATACGTTTTGTTTCCTTCTAAGTTTGCAGAAGCATCAGCTAATGATTTATTAAAAACTGGATTTTTAGAATTATTAGCCAAACCTTTTAATACGTCTTTGATAGAAATTTGAAGAATAACGTTGATTCCTCCTTCTAAGTCAAGACCTTTATTAAGCTGTTTGTTTTTCACTTCATTGTAAGTGAAATTAGTAAAACCAAGATTTAATACTTTTTCTTTACCAATAGAATCTAAATATTTCAGCTCTTTATCAGGATTATCACCTGCGAAAGCTTTAGCTTCACTTTTGACGCTATTTGCCACAAAAGTGAATGATAGTTGGTAAATACTTACCAATGCAAATAGAATTGCGAAAAATTTAATAAGTCCTTTATTCTGCATTATTACTAAAAATTAATTATGTTTTATTTTTGATTTTGTTTTAAAGTCCCATAAATAAGCCCTGACATGATTTTTTAAAACAAAAATACGAGATCACGAATTACCAATTTTTTTTTAAACCGAGCAAATATATAATTAACGAAAATATTAACCAATTTATTTATTAATTAATCTTAAAAAAAAAGCTGCAAAAGTGCAGCTTTTTTTATTTTTTGCCGTTTTTATTATACTAAAATAGCTTTTAGGGCATCATTCATACTACGAACTGCATCTGCACTTTTCGCAAATAAAACTTTTTCCTGATCGTTTAAGTCAATATCAACTATTTCTTCTACTCCATTTTTTCCAATTATACATGGTACACCTATACAGATATCGTTCTGCCCATATTCGCCCTCCACAAATACAGAACAAGCAATCATTTTCTTCTGATCATTCAAAATACTGTCTACTAAATATGCTACAGAAGCTCCTGGAGCATACCAAGCTGAAGTTCCAAGAAGCCCCGTAAGCGTCGCTCCTCCTACCATCGTATCTGCTGCAACTTTCTGCAATACTTCTTCTGAAAGGAATTGATTTACTGGAATTCCGTTATAAGACGCCAAACGAGTTAACGGAATCATAGTTGTATCTCCATGCCCCCCTATTACCATTGCTGAAATATCATTTGCAGGTTTATCTAATGCTAATGAAAGATATGTTCTAAAACGAGAACTATCTAAAGCACCACCCATACCTATAATTCTATTTTTTGGAAGACCTGTAGCTTTTAAAGCTAAATACGTCATAGTATCCATTGGATTGGAAACTACCACAATAATTGTATCTGGAGAATATTTCAATACATTTTCAGCAACTGTTTTAACAATTCCCGCATTGATGCCGATTAATTCTTCTCTTGTCATTCCTGGTTTTCTCGGAATTCCTGATGTAATCACAACTACATCACTTCCAGCAGTTTTAGAATAATCGTTGGTAACTCCAGAAACTTTGGTATTAAAACCTGTGTTTGTAGCACATTGCATAATATCCAATGCCTTACCTTCGGCAAAACCTTCTTTAATATCCAACAATACTACTTCGCTTGCAATTCCTCTATAAGAAATAACATCTGCACATGTAGCTCCAACATTTCCTGCTCCTACAATGGTAACTTTCATATTTTTTACTTTATCGGTTATTAATTTATTTGTCTATTCCTTAAAAAGACAATTCGTTTAATTGTCTAGTAAATTTAAACAATTAAACGAATTGAAATTATTAATTTTTCATTTTATGCGTCAATATTTGCATAAACTGCATTTTTCTCAATAAACTCTCTACGAGGCGGTACTTCATCACCCATCAACATAGAGAAAACCTGATCTGCTTCTGCAAGACTGTCAATGTTTACTTGACGTAAAGTTCTAAAACTTGGATCCATTGTAGTTTCCCATAATTGCTCCGCGTTCATCTCTCCAAGACCTTTATAACGTTGAATATTAGCGCTTCCACCCATTCTTTCGTTAGCTTGATCACGCTGAACATCATTCCAAGCATATTCTTTTTTGTTTCCTTTTTTGACCATATATAAAGGCGGCGCTGCAATATACACGTGACCTTCTTCAATTAGCTCTTTCATGAAACGGAAAAAGAACGTTAATATTAAGGTAGAAATGTGACTACCATCGACATCGGCATCACACATGATGATTACCTTATGATATCTTAATTTTTCAAGATTTAATGCTTTACTATCTTCCGCAGTTCCAACTGTTACTCCAAGAGCAGTAAAGATATTTCTAATCTCTTCGTTTTCGAATACTTTATGATGCATCGCTTTTTCAACGTTCAAGATCTTACCACGTAATGGAAGAATCGCTTGAAAGTTACGATCACGTCCTTGTTTTGCTGTTCCACCAGCCGAGTCTCCCTCGACAAGGTAAACCTCACATCTTGCTGGATCTTGCTCAGAACAGTCAGATAATTTTCCTGGCAATCCACCTCCGCCCATAACGGTTTTACGCTGTACCATTTCACGCGCTTTTTTCGCTGCGTGACGTGCTTGAGCCGCTAGGATTACTTTTTGGATAATCAATTTCGCATCATTTGGATTTTCTTCCAAATAATTCTCTAACATTTCTCCAACTGCTTGAGAAACTGGAGAAACTACTTCTCTATTTCCAAGTTTAGTTTTTGTCTGTCCTTCGAATTGAGGCTCAGATACTTTTACCGAAATAATCGCTGTTAATCCTTCACGGAAGTCATCTCCAGCAATTTCGAATTTTAATTTATCTAATAAACCAGAAGCATCTGCATATTTTTTAAGCGTTCTTGTCAAACCACTTCTAAAACCTTGTAAGTGCGTTCCCCCTTCGTGAGTATTAATATTATTTACGTAAGAAAAAATATTCTCCGTATAACTTGTATTGTAAATCAAGGCAACCTCAACTGGAATTTCACCTTTATCGTGATCCATGCTGATTACATGAGAAACAATTGGCTCACGGTTTCCGTCCAAGTAACGGATATATTCTTTTAATCCTTCAGTAGAATGAAAAACTTCACTTCTGAATTCGCCTTTATCATCAACCTCTCTCTTATCTGTAAATGTGATTGTAATTCCTTTATTTAAGAAAGAAAGTTCACGCATACGTGCTGAAAGCGTATCGTATGAAAATTCAGTAGTCTGAGTAAAGATTGTATCATCAGGATAGAAAGTTTGGCGAGTACCTCTTTTATCTGTTTCTCCAATTTGTTTAACAGGATATAATGATTTTCCTCTTTCGTATTCTTGCTCGTAGATTTTTCCTTCTCTAAAAACAGTCGATTTCATATGAACCGAAAGTGCATTTACTACAGAAACCCCAACACCGTGAAGTCCCCCAGAAACTTTATAAGAGTCTTTATCGAATTTACCTCCGGCTCCAATTTTAGTCATTACAACTTCAAGTGCAGAAACACCCTCTTTTTTATGTAAATCAACTGGAATACCACGACCATTATCCTCCACTGTCACAGAACCGTCTTCGTTTATTGAGACACCAATAGTATCACAATGTCCTCCCATCGCCTCATCAATAGAGTTATCAACAACCTCGTAAACTAAATGGTGCAGTCCTCGAACTCCTACATCACCAATATACATCGACGGACGCATTCTTACGTGCTCCATCCCTTCTAATGCCTGAATACTATCTGCTGAATAATTGTTCTTCTTGATTTCTTCGCTCATATAATTTATCCTAAAAAAATGTAATTAATGTCTAACACGCAAATATATAAAAACGCGGGCTATATACCCAGTAAAATACGACTTAAAGCACTTAAGTTATCAACACAATTGTCTGAAAAACTAAAAAATAAACCCAAAAATGAATTTAATTTCTAATTTTCTTTAATTCAAAATTCTAAAAAATGGAAATAACGTAAAAAATGTACTCTTTATAAAATTCTAAATTCCAAAACTCGAACATATATTAAATCAAAAAAACCGAAATGACATTTTATGCATTTCGGTTTTCTATATGGGATCCAACAAATTGGAATTTGGAATTTGTCTATAATTGGATTTTTTTTAAGCAATAACAGTAGTTTTTACAGCTTGAAAACTCCCATTTAAATGGGCCGCATTTGCTCTTCCGCTTGGATCTTGGTTTTCTTGCCATTTCGGAATCCATTTACGAACAGTTTGGGCCGCGCTGACCTGTGGATAGAATTTATGAAAAATCGATCTGTATAGGTACGCTTCTTTTGTCGTTGGCGAATTATACGGAAATTCTGCACTTGCTCCTGTCAACTGTTCGTCTGTCACTTGCGAAGCACAATATTCAATTAATTCGTCCACCCAATTGTACCCAACTCCATCAGAAAATTGTTCTTTCTGTCTCCATAAAATTTCCGAAGGCAAATAAGGATCTTCCGGAGTATCGAACGCTTTTCTTAAAATATATTTTTCAACGCCTTCATAGGTTTTTGGCTGTTTTTCTTCTGTTTTAATTCGAATTGCAACGTCTAAAAATTCTGTATCCAAAAACGGAATTCGAACTTCTAAACCATTTGCCATTGTCGTTTTATCTGCGCGAAGCAAATCGGCCGTAAATAGCTTCTGGACCCTTTCTATTGTTTCGTCTTGAAATTCTTCTTCTGAAGGCGCATTTCTAAAATATAAATGTCCTCCAAAAACCTCATCTGCCCCTTCACCCGACAAAATTACTTTTATGCCTTGATCTGCAATTGCTTTAGAAAGCAAATACATTGGAACGCCAGAACGTACAGAAATAATATCGTACGTTTCAATATGATAAATTACTTTTTCTAAAACTTTCACTCCTTCTTCAACAGAAAAGTGTATTTCGTGATGTTCTGTTCCTAAAAATTCCGCAGCTTTTCTAGCCGCGACATTATCTGGAGCATCAGCATCCAATCCGATAGAAAATGAATGCAGTTTCTCTCCTTTTTCTTTTAATAATCTTGAAGTGATAGCCGAAATCAAAGAAGTATCCAAACCTCCTGACATCACAACTCCCAAAGGCACTTCTGCCAATAAACGTTTGCGTGTAGCCTGAATTAGACTTTCACGAATTAATTGCAAATCTAATCCGTGAGTTGCATTTTTATGATCTTCGTATTCTGGATGATAATATTTTACAAAACCTGTTTTTGCAGTATAATAATGTCCAGGAGGAAAAGTAGAAAACGATTTGCATTGGTCGGCAATAGATTTCATCTCTGAAGAAAAATAGATTCGCCCTCTTTCATCCAAACCATAATATAAAGGTTTTACTCCAATCGGATCGCGGCCTGCAATATATTTATCGCCGTCAACAACCACAAAGGCAAAATCTCCGTCTAGTTTATTACAAAAATCATAACCAAATTCTTCGTAAAGATGCACAATCACTTCTGAATCTGATTCGGTTCTGAAAGCATGATTTTTTAAAACTGTATTTTTAAGCTCTTCATAATTGTAGATTTCGCCGTCATGCACCATCCACGCATTATCTGTTCCTTGAATTGGCTGCCTACCCGAATTAAGATCAATAATAGACAAACTTTCATGACAAAGTATACTGCCATTTTCCATAATGTGAACATCACTTTCATCAGGGCCACGATGTGACATTCTTTCAGAAAGTTCTTTTACAAGCTTTGGGTCTTTTCCTTTACCAATTACGGCTAACAATCCAGACATAATATTCTATTTTTTATTTTATTTTTCAGTATTGCTCAGCGGTGAAGCGAACATTAAAAAATCATTAAAATTTTGACTGAAAGCAAAACTAAATATTAATTTTCGCTTTCCATTATTAAATCCGTTAAAATATTTAGTGTTTAACGTTAATACTGCAGAAGTCAAATATATTAAAAGAAAACCAATTAACGTCATTGCTTATCTACAGTGAATCAGAAATTTAGAGAATTAAAGAAGTCTAGACAAGAAAAACGCTCTCGATTGAGAACGTTTTTCCTAAAAAATATATACTAATTCTAAAAATTAAACTCTTAATTATGCCTTAACATAAGCATCATCGTGAACACTTGCTACTGCTCTACCAGATGGATCGTTCATGTTTTTGAAGGCTTCATCCCACTCCAAAGCGATTTTTGTACTACAAGCCACACTTGCTTCTTGAGGCACACATAACGCCGCTGCATCGCTTGGAAAATGTTCTGTAAAGATAGAACGATAGTAATATTCTTCTTTTGAAGTTGGAGTTTGCAATGGGAATTTAAATCTCGCATTTGCCAATTGCTCATCCGAAACTTCTTTTGCCACAACTTCTTTCAAAGTATCAATCCAGCTGTATCCTACTCCATCAGAAAATTGCTCTTTTTGTCTCCATGCAACGCTTTCCGGAAGCATGTCTTCGAAAGCTTTACGAACAACCCATTTTTCCATCGGATGTTCTTTGTTGATCATTTTATCTTGCGGGTTGATGCGCATTGCAACATCCATAAATTCTTTATCTAAGAATGGTACTCGACCCTCGATTCCCCACGCAGCCAAACTTTTGTTTGCACGTAAACAGTCATACATGTGAAGCTTACTTAATTTACGAACGTTTTCTTCGTGGAATTCTCTTGCGTTTGGCGCTTTGTGGAAGTACAAATATCCTCCGAATAACTCATCTGCACCTTCACCTGAAAGAACCATTTTGATTCCCATTGATTTAATAACTCTAGCCATTAACCACATTGGAGTTGAAGCTCTTACCGTTGTTACATCATAAGTCTCAAGGTTGTAAATCACATCACGAACTGCATCTAAACCTTCTTGGATTGTAAATTTAATTTCGTGGTGAATTGTTCCGATATGTTTTGCAACAACTTGCGCAGCAGCTAAATCAGGCGAACCTTCTAAACCAACTGAAAACGAGTGCAATTGTGGATACCAAGCATCTGTAGTATCATCAGATTCGATACGTTTTTGCGCAAATTTTTTGGCTACAGCCGAAGTAATAGACGAATCTAAACCTCCAGAAAGTAAAACTCCATAAGGAACATCACTCATTAATTGTCTGTGAACCGCGGCTTCAAGCGCTTTTTTGATTTCTGGGATACTTGTTTCATTATCCTTAACAGCATCATAATCAGTCCAGTCTCTTTTATACCATTGCACAAATTCTCCGTCTTTGCTTGATAAATAGTGTCCTGGAGGAAACAATTCAATTTTTGTGCAATATCCTTCAAGAGCCTTTAACTCAGAAGCAACATAAAAAGTTCCGTGTTGATCCCATCCAATATACAATGGAATGATTCCCATATGGTCACGAGCAACAAAATATTCATCTTTATCAACATCGTAGATTGCAAATCCGAAGATTCCGTTTAATTCATCAACGAAGTTTACTCCTTTTTCTTTATATAAAGCTAAAATAACTTCACAGTCACTTTCAGTTTGAAAATTATATTTACCAGCAAATTGTTTACGAAGCTCTCTGTGATTGTAAATTTCCCCATTTGCAGCCAAAACCAATTTTTTATCTTCTGTAAATAAAGGTTGTTTTCCTGACGCTGGATCTACAATTGCCAAACGCTCATGAGAAAGAATCGCTTTATCATTGCTGAAAATTCCGCTCCAGTCTGGTCCACGGTGACGAATGATTTTTGACATTTCTAATACTTGAGGTCTTAACGCTTCGGCTTTTTGTTTAAGATCAAAGGCACATACAATTCCACACATAATTCTATATTTTAAGTTTTAAATTTTATTTTGATAGGGCAAAGATGCAGTATTAGTTACAATTGAAAAACACATTACACAAAATCAATTACAATTATAAACCAAAATAAACAATTTACATACTAATTGTAAAAATTTCATATCAAAAAAAGTCTGAAACTTGAAATTTTTAATTTTGAGCACAAAAACGCTTTAAAATTCAAACTTTAATTTACTTTTTTGAATTAAATTTTGAGTTTTTCCATTACAAATGAAAGATCCGTAAAGAGCAGAGGAAAAGCTGTTCTGGAATTGTGTTTTGTATAATCGTTAGCTATATACTTCGTCAAGGATTACAAGATTGCGAATAGCTTTTTGTGTGTTAACTTGTCAAACTTTGAAACTTTTACAAAGTTAATGGCGTAGAAGAAACTACTCTACACTTTCTATAGTATAATGCGTTTTATTAATTTCAAATTGAAATCCAGCTTTATTTCCCATTAAATGGTTTCCTAAAGGAGATTGCGGAGAAAGTGCAATAATATTGATTCCGTCTATAGCAATTTTTGGAAGCGCAACACTTACATATAAATAAATTCCGTTGGCTTTTACTAAGCTTCCTAAAACTATATTTTCAGTCGTTTTAAGCGGATCAATTTTATCCAAAATTCCTTTTTGCTCAATTGCTTCTTTGAGTTTATTTGTCAATTTTTCTTGCTCAATATGCATCATCGACAAAGCAGTTTCGTGTTTGTCGCCAGCAGAACCTTTGGCGTCGTTTTTTGAATCTTCGGTCAATCCAGAAATCATGTCTTTAAAAACATCCATTCTGTCTTGAACCATTTGAGTATAGTGAGAGTATATTTTTTCTTTAAAAGTCATTTCTTTTGAGGTACTGAGGTTCTAAGGTGCAAAGATGCAAAGGTTTTTTCTTTATTTAAAAAAACAGCCACGAATTCACGAATCTACTCCAAAAAATTCATGAGTTCATGGCTGAAAAAAAAGGCACATTCATTTAAAATGTTTTAGTGCCCTGGTATCTTTTCGGCATTAAGCCTTAAAAATCAAATTTATAATTTGCGCCTCCTAAAACTTGGAATCCTTGTACAGGATAATTCAACCATTTTTCGTAAGCTTGATTTCCAATATTATTCAATTTCAAGAAAAATGTCAAACGTTCGCTGAATTTATAACCTAAATGAGCATTGGCATCAAAATAACTTTTTAAAGTTATTGTCTCAGGATTTAATCCTAAAGAAGTATTGGTCTGCATGTCTTTTCTTTCGCCAACATAAAATACATTCAAACCTGCATACCACTGCTTCGTAATATTAACGTCTAAAGTTGAACTTAATTTCATTGAAGGCAAATTCCATGCTTGAACATCATTATCCGTATTATAACTATTAAAAGTTCCGTTGATTCCGAAAGTTACATTTTGAGAGATATCCGCTTTTAATTCTCCGTAGAAACGGAAAGTTCTAATATCTTCATAAACCACTCCAAATGAATTTCCGAAAGCATAATCTTCATTTGTAACAATTTCTGTATAATCATTTGCTTTGAACAAAGCCTTATCTTTTTCATTCAAATAAGAAGCGGTCAAATTATAATTTACATTACTAGCCAATTTTCCTTTTAAACCAGCAAAAACATTGTATTGCGTGCTTGACGGACGCATGTTTAAAGTTGGAGATAAAAACGGATTATCAGTTACAAAATCTGCATAAGAATTTTGATTTAAAGCTCCATTTACTCCCGTATAGAAAATCATTAAATCACCGACTAATTTATAAGAAGCATTTACTTTTGGATAAAAATAAAATTTGTTTCCGCTGTTTTCAGAATCTCCACTGTAATAAATTCCAGCTCCTAATTCTAGTGTCCAATCATTTTCGTTGATTACAAAACTTGGCTCGATTCCAACATTTGTGAAGCTATATTTTAAAGCTTCCGTATTGTCCTGCAAATAATTATTCTTGAAAGAACCGCTTACGTGATCTACAATAACATTTGTTTTAATTGCCTGATCCATTACATCAACGGTAAAAGTCGGCTTTACATAAAATCTATTTTCTGATGAAGAATAACTATCTGAAAAATGCGTAAATCTTGCTGAAAGTTTACTAAAAATACTTTCATTAAATTCTGCATTTCCGCCAAGCGAAATAGTATTATAAGAATGATCTGGATTGATGCTATTCACTAAATCATAACGCTGATCTGGAATCGTAGAACCAAAAGTCGAAGGAAGCCCGTACCAATTATAAATCTGATTTTGATATCCTAAATCTACTCCCCAAGTAGCATCTCTATTGTTTTGACCATAGCCAACATTTATTGCAGTATCGTAGAATTCATCATTTAATTCTACATCTTTAATTCCACCTTGAGAAGAATGGTGACGAAACATTCCTGCCACATAATCGTTATTTCCTAAATCTTGGTTTACAAATAATTCACCATTTAAAGTACCGTAATTACCAACACCTACAGTCGCATAATTATTAAATAATCTTTCTTTTTTCGCTTTCTCCACACCTTCTGCTTTTCCTTTAGAAGGAGTAAAAGTCGATGCCACAGGAACAGACAAAATACTGAATTTAATTACTTCTTTCGGCTGATTTCCGCTATCGTCAAGCGAAGGTGTTTCTTTCACTTTAAAAGCATCTGAAATAGTTGGCGAATACGGTTTTACAACATTTACTGTCTCGGTTCCGATAGTTTCATTTTTCTTCTGTGCAAACGAAAACTGAGCAGCAAATAATACTAACAAAATGATGATTTTATGTCGGCAGTTTAATTTCATATTTCTTTCTTTTTAAGAGAATAGAGGAAAGAAGCAAGAGAAAAGACTCTCTTATTCTTCTTCTTTATTTCTCTTTTTTTTTTGACTCTTTATTCTTTTAAATTCTAACTCTTTCTTCTTTATTCTTGGCTCTCGCTTCTTTCTTCTTTGTTCCTTCTTAAATCTAAAATCTACATTCTAAAATCTAAAATCGATCAAGCTCCCCACTCGCCTTTAGCTACAAACTGAGCTTTTCCTCCAATATTAATATCGTAATGCTCTCCAGTTAATTTTCCTTTGAAATAAATCTCAGATGGACGATTAATATAATCTCCCTGATAATTCGTTAGTTCAAATTCAGGCAAATGATATTTTAATAAAAAGGCTTGCAAACAAGTGCTCGCGCTTCCTGTCGCCGCATCTTCTACCAATTGATTATGTTCGATGCACAACATTCGGCTAAACAATTTTGATCCTTCCAAATAATAAAAATAAAGACCTCTGTGAGTTGTTTTACAATGATTCTTTAGCCATTCATCTGTTTTATCTTTATCTAAAACCAAATTTCCTAAAGCTCTTTTACTACTTAATCCCACCATAACAAAAGCGCTTCCTGTTGTCACTTCCTGAATCGGAAACTGATTTTCGAAATCGCTTACTTGCAGATTGCTGAAAAACGTAAAATCTATTTTAGAAAAAGTATCCCAAAACTTTGGCTGAGCCGCTTTTAACCAAATCAAATCTTCGGTTTTACTGATGGCGATTGGCCCAATCGGGACTTCTAATTTTATTTCGCTTGGCGAATGATCAAAAACTTTATTCATTAAAACCCAAGAAGTTCCAATAATCGGATGGCCCGCAAACTGCATTTCTTGAGACGGAGTAAAAATTCTGATCTCCGCTTTATTATTTTCTTTATCTAGTTTGGTCACAAATGTGCTTTCTGAGAAATTAATCTCGTGCGCTATTTGCTGCATTTCTTGTGAACTCAAATTTCCAGCATCTAAAAAAACCGCCAGCTGATTTCCAGCATATTTTTTATCAGCAAAAACATCAACTATGTAAAAAGGTAAACTCATTTCTTTCTTTTTTCTTTTAGAGGCAAGAAGCAAGAGAAAAGACTTTCTAAGAAATCTTGCTTCTTGCTTCTTTCATCTACTTTGTCTTTATCGGTTAATTGACGAATTTGTTTTTGACTCTTCCGATTTGATAGCGCTTAATTCTTTTTTCGCTTCTTCAACCACATCTGGATAATCTGTAAAATTGTTAATTACGTTATCCAAAATATAAGTTGCTTGATAGCTATCTTTCAATCCGTAGAAGTTTTTCGCCATTAAAACTAAACCTTTTGCTCCGTAATATTTATAAGCAGAATAGCTTTTTGCTAGTTTTTGAACAGCAGTATTCGAAGCCTCAAATTTTCCTTCTTTTGTTTTAAAATAGGCATCATAATACAAAGCTTCTGCCGCCAATTCTCCTTTTGAAGTAGCTGAAAGTTTTGCGTAAGCTGTTTTTGCTTTATCTTCATTTCCTGTCTGCATAGCCGCGCGTGCCACAATAATCTGTGCATCTGCTTTTACACCTGCGTCTGATTTTGGATTTTCTAATACTTTTTCAGCAGCCACTACAGAACGGTCATAATCTTTTTTGTCGTAATAACATTTCATCAAGTTGGCTTGCGCGAAAGTTTTATTCTGCGGATAATCGGCTTCACTTTCTAATCTTGTTAGAACAGGAATCGCTTTATCGCAATCTTTTGTTTTCAAATAAATCTGAGCCAATCTGTTTAAAGCTTGCTCTGTAAACTCATTTCTAGGCTGATCGATTACAAACTGATAATTTGCTATAGATTTTGTTTCAGATCCATCTGCGTAAGTAAGTTGCGCTAGATAGAAATTAGCTTCAACAGCGTGCAATCCGTTAGGGAATTTAGAAACGTAACCTGCAAAACCCGTAATCGCTTGCTTAGAATTGTTTTGGCTGTATTGTTTGAAAGCCGCATCGTAAGTATCGTTATCCAATTCTGCATCTGTAACGGCAACGAAATCTAACGTACGAACCCAAGTTGCATATTCGTCTACTTTTCCAGAGTCTACATAAATCAATCTTGCTGTTGCAACTGCTTCTAAAGCTTCTGGAGTTTTCGGGAATTCAGCCGCTACTTTTTTAAATTTCGTTAAAGCTTGTTGGTCACGATCTGAATTATAGTAAATCAAACCTTGTTTTAAAATCGCTTTTGAAGTAAACGATCCGTTATTAAATTCAGAAATCAATTGATCGTACGTTTTAATCGCTTGATCATTTTTCTTTTCTGCAACGTAAGTATTTCCTAATTCAAACAAAGCATCATCACGGTAAGATGACTTTTTATACATCTGAAGGAAATTGTTCAACTCGTCTACTTTCTTAGCATTATTTGACATGAATCCGTAAGAAAGCGCTTTTTGAAATTGGGCATAATCTGCATCTACCCCTTTTGCTGCAATTGCTTTTGCATAAGCTTCGTTTGCTGCGCTATATTTTGAAGTTACAAAACGGCAATCTCCCAAACGCAAATAAGAATCGTTTAAACGGTTTTTATCTGAAGGCGAATTATCAATCTGAGCTTGAAAAGAATTTGCCGCCTGATCATAATCTTTCAGTTTAAAATACGTGTAACCAATATTATAATTAATGTTTTTATATTCGTCTGTAGACTTTGCCGCAGCCATTCCTGCAAACTGTTTGTAAGTCAGCAGCGCATTTTGCATATCATCATTCAAATATTCTGTTTCTGCTTTCCAGAAAGTTGCACGCGCTGTAAATTCAGGAGTTTTTTGTTCGCTGATAGCGCTTTTGAACATTTTACCTGCTTCTTGATAATTGTTTTCATTGTACAATTCCAATCCGCGGTAAAAAAGCACTTTTTGGTAAGCTGCTTTGTTTTCAGCCGTTCTATTTTTTTCTAATAAAACTAAAGCTTCTTTGTAGTTTTTAGAAGAAATATAAGAATCAACCAAAAGTTTTTCTACTTCTGCACGGCTTGAATTGTTTGGATATTTTTTAAGGAAATCCAATAAAATACCAGGAACAGCTTGATAAGCATTTCCGATATCGTAACTCAATTTAGCATAATTTAAAGCCGCATCTTCTTGAATCTGAGCATTAAAATCCATTTCAGAAGCATTCTTAAAAGCGTTTAAAGCTTCTTGCTTTTTACCTGTGTTTAAATAACTTAAACCTAAATGATAATAAGCATTTTGAGCCACAAAATCTTTTCCTTCAATAATTTTATTGAACTGAGAAATCGCTTTTTCGTACTCTTTTTGCTCATAATATGCATAACCTAACTGATAAAAATCGGTGTTATTCCATTTTCCTTTTTTACCAGCATATTGCTCTAAATACGGAATCGCTTTTCCGTATTGCTTCAAGTTAAAATAACTTTCTCCAATAATTTTATTCAGTTCCGATTTTTCAATTTCGTTTGATTTACTCATCGCGACTTGCCCTAAATCAATCGCTTTTTGAAAGTTTCCTAATTTGAAATTCATATCAGCTTGATAATACGACAGTTTTTCTTTGTATTTTTCTTCGCCCGAAACCTCATCAAAATACTTTGTAGCTTCTTTATAATCGTCGCCTTCATAAGCCATAAATCCTAAGTAATATTTGGCTTGAGAACCATATTCTTTAGAATTTACCACTTTGTTAAAATAATTGGTTGCTTCTTTTTTCTTTTTAGCATTAAAATAGCTGTAGCCTTTCATGAAGTTTAACTTATCAGCCTCAGATTTACTCATATAGCTTTCGTCAACTTTATCAAACCATTGCAAAGCTTTTGGATAATTTCCTTGTTCGAAGAAAAATTGCGCCGCTTCAATGTAAGCTTGATTCTGTTTAGTACTTGTTGGATAATCATTCACAAATTGCTCCACCAAAGCATCGGCATTTGCTTTATTGGTTCTAATGGCAGAATTTGCAATGTAGAAAGCACAGTCAGACTGCACTTCTTCATTTGTAGTATTGTTTTTTACTTTTTCAAAAATCAATTGTGCCGAAGCATATTGTTTGTCGTTATATAAAGCCAGTGCTTTGTCAAAATCCTTTAATTCGTACGTATAAATAGCCGATTTTTGTGCTGAAGCTATAGACGAAGCAAGGAAAATTTGGAATAAAAAGAACCTGGAAAGTTTACGCATTTTAATAATATTTAGTATTCAAATGTATCATTTTATAAGGGTTATAACGAAACGTTTTGCCGTTTTATTATGAACAAATTATGAAACTACAACTATTTTACGCTTTCTAAAACTTCAATTTATTGATTCTCAAAATTTCTAATACTTATAATTTCAAACCATTCTAGCCATGTAAGTTATTATAAGCAAGAACCTTCTCACACATGCCGCAAAAATGCGGTTATATTGCTTAAATGGTTATTTTTATTATTGTCTTTTTTAGCAATTTTATTCAGAAATCAGCGAAATTTATTTTGAATACAACCGTTATCTTATTACTTTTACCATTCAAACCAATTTTATTATGTCACAAACCGTACTATCTCTTAAAGAAGTCACTATATATCAAGAAGGAAGAAAAATTATATCTCACATTAACCTAGATGTTAATCACGGTGAGTTTATTTACATTATCGGGAAAACTGGTTCTGGAAAAAGTAGTTTTCTAAAAACTTTATATGCTGATTTACCGCTAGTTGAAGGCGAAGGACATATTGTTGAATTTGATTTGGCAAATTTAAAAGAAAAAGACATTCCGTATTTAAGACGTAAAATCGGAATCGTATTTCAAGACTTTAAACTGCTTCCAGACCGTTCAATCAAAGACAATATGCTGTTTGTTTTAAGAGCAACGGGATGGATCGAAAAAGATGCCATGTATCACAAAATTGATGAAGTTTTGGATAAAGTAGGCATGAAAGACTTTGTAAATAAAATGCCTCACCAGCTTTCTGGGGGAGAACAGCAGCGTGTTGCCATTGCAAGAGCACTTCTAAACGACCCAGAATTTATCTTAGCCGATGAGCCAACAGGAAACCTTGATCCGCAAACTAGTTCTGAGGTTTTAGAAGTTTTAAAAGCAATCAATGCTGCAGGTAAAACTATCATTATGGCAACTCACGATTATGCCTTATTGATGAAATTCCCTTCTAAAACTTTAAAATGTGAAGACGAAAGAATCTTCGAAGTAGTGCAAAGAAGCGTGTAATGCTTTCCATTTTAATTCCGGTTTATAATTACAATGTTTTACCGCTTGTAAGCGAACTCCTAAAGCAATGCAATTCTTGTGGAATTATTTTTGAAATCGTTTGTTTTGATGATGCTTCAAATATTTTAACAACTGAAAATCAAACGATTAATCAATTTCAAAATTGCTCTTTTCTTGTTTTAGAAAAAAATATTGGGCGAAGCGCTGTCAGAAATTTATTGGCTGAAAAAGCTGTTTATGAAAATTTGCTGTTTTTGGATGCGGATGCTATTCCTGTTAGTTCAAATTTCCTTTCTACCTATATTACAGAGATAAGCGATAATGAAAAAGTAATTTATGGAGGTATTTTGTATGAAAGTTCTAGACCTAAAAACAATGAGCTTTTAAGATGGATTTATGGTAAAGAAAGAGAAGCTTTACCAGTTTCTGAACGCAGTAAAAATCCGCATCTTTCTTTTTTGACTTTAAACTTTCTGATTAAAAAAAGTATTTTTTCTAAAGTTAGATTTAACGAAAATATACCAAATTTAAGGCATGAAGACACCTTGTTTTCATTTGATTTAAAAGAAAATCAAATTGAGGTTGTTCACATTGAGAATCCTATTTTTCATTTGGGACTGGAAGACAGCAAAACCTTTCTGCGTAAATCTGAAGATGCCGTTCTTAGCTTAAAAAACTTAGTCGATTCGAATTTGATTCCTTCAGAATATACTAGGCTATCCCACTATTTTCAGATTATAAAAAAGTATCATTTGCAAGGAATCACTGCTTTCGGATTCAAAATTTTAAAACCGCTGATGATAAAACAATTTCTAAGTAAAAAACCTTCTCTTCTTCTTTTTGATATGTATCGTTTGGGTTATTACTGTTTTCTTAAAACAAAATAAATGGCTTTTTTCTCTATCATAATTCCGCTTTACAATAAAGAAAATTTTATCGAAAATACGATGCAAAGTGTTTTGGATCAAACTTTAAAGGACTTTGAAATTATTGTAATAAATGACGGATCTACAGATAAAAGCGAAGAGAAATTATTGCAGTTTAAAGATTCTAGAATCCATTATTTCTATAAAAAAAATGAAGGGGTTTCGGCAGCAAGAAATTACGGAATAGAAAAAGCAAATGCCGATTTTATTACTTTTCTTGATGCAGACGATTATTGGTATCCTACGTTTTTAGAAACCATGTTTACGAATATTTCGAAAGTTCCAAATCAAAAAGTATTTTCGGCTGCGATTGAATTTGAGACTTCAAGAAAGACAATTCCCTCAGAATATTCTATTCCAAAAACCAATGAGGATTTTGAAATTGTAAATTATTTTAAATCGAGTATAAAAGAATCTGCGATTTGTACATCTTGCGCCGTTTTTCATAAGTCGATTTTTGAAGAAATTGGAAATTTTGACACCAAACTTAAAAGTAATGAAGATACCGATTTATGGATCAGAATCGGACTTGTTTATCCAGTTGTGTTTTCTTGGAAAATATTGGCTCGTTATGTTTACGATCCTAGAAGCCTTTCGAAAAACAATAAACTAATTAAAGAAAAATTAGATTTTTCGAAGTTTGAAACAGCAGAAAAGACAAATTCAGATTTAAAAAAAATTTTAGATTTAAATCGGTTTTCACTTGCTATAAAAAGCAAATTAGCTGGCGAGAACGCGCTTTTCTATAATTATTACAACGCAATAGATTTGGAAAATTTAAGTCCGAAAAAAAGATTTTTACTGCGTCTTCCTGCATTTGTATTGCGTTTTTTAATTTCCTTTAAAACCTTTTTAGCAAATTCAGGAATTGGTTCATCGGTCTTTAAATAGCCTGAATTTTTTATATTCTCGAATATAATCTTCTTCACTGAATTCACCCGAAGACAAAACCAGACAAACACTTCCCGAAGAGAAGTTTTTAAGTTCTCGCCAAATTCCCGAAACAATAAGCAGTCCCATATTGGGTTTATTCAGAGTAACTGTTTTTATGTTTTTTCCATCTTTCAAAACCACATCAAAGCTACCACTTAGAGCAATTAAAAATTCCTGTTGTTCAACATGAGCATGTCCTCCTCTTTTGCTTCCGCTTGGAATATCATACAAATAATATACTCTTTTAGAAGCAAATGGAATTGTATCTCCTTCTACAACCGAAAGGTTTCCTCTTCGATCCTGAATTTTAGGAATTTCAATGAGTTGAATATCTGAAATATTCGCCATTATTGATGATTTAAAAGATTCTTCCATTGTTCTGAAATATTTTTTAAAGACAAATGTTTTACGCTTTCAGCAGCATTCCTTTTGCAAAAATTATACAATTCGCTGTCATCTGCAAATCGATTCATTGCTTCTGCAAAGGCTTTTGTATTACGATTTTCGACCAATAAACCATTGAACTCATTTTGAATAACTTCTCGCGGTCCAGAATTACAATCTACAGCAATAACAGGTGTTCCCAAAGCTAATGATTCTACAATAGATAACGGAAAACCCTCATAATTACTGGTCAAAACGGTAAATTTTGCTTCTCGAACCTCATCAAAAGGGTTTTCTTGAAAAGGAAGAATTTCGACAAATTCATTCAAATTTAAAGTTGCAATTTTCTTCTTAATAAAATCTAAATCGTTTCCTGCTCCCATCAAATGCAAATGATATCCTTTCTCATATATTTTAGATTGTGAAAAAGCTTCTAACATTAAGGTGAAATTTTTTGCTTTTTCATCAAATCTTCCAAAAAATAAAATCACTTTTTTGGTTTCCAAAACTTCTTTTTTTAATTCTTCTTCGGCAATGGAAAAAGGATTATAAATTGTAATCGTATTTTTGAATTCATAAAGCTTTTTCGCTTTTTCTTCAATAGCCTTTGAAACACAGATTAAAGCTTCAATATTCTTGTAAAGCATTCTTGACCAAAACTTTGAAGACGGAAAATAAATCTGAAAATTATAACTGTGAACGATATAATAAACTTTTAAATCACGGTAAATGAATCTGGTAATTAATTCTCGCAATAAGACATTTCTTGCTCTTCCATCGATAACAATTTCTATATTATTTTGAACCAGATAATTTCTCAATAATTTTCCTTTTTTCAGTTTTCTAAAAAAAGAAAACGAACCTGAATTTTCTTTTTCTAAGTTGAATAAAGTTCCTGTATACGAATAATCTACACAATCATTGACAATAATTGAATGAACTTCAAAACCAGAATCTTCTAGCATAAAAGTAAGCAAACCTCCAAAACGTTCTGCCCCTCCCTCGCCCAATGAACGTGAAACAATAGCAACTTTCTTTTTACTCATGTTTTAACCAAAAAAGTAAATATATTTGTCAAATATACACATTAATGAAAGTATTATTGGTAGGCGAATACAGCCATTTGCACAATTCTTTAAAAGATGGTTTACAGTCTTTAGGACATGAAGTTTTTATTGTTGGTCGAAAAGATGGCTTTAAAAATTTTCCTGTTGATTTTCCTATCCAAAAAAAATGGGATTCGGGTTTACTTAAAAAAATAAAAGTCGCCATCTATAAATTATCAGGATTTGACGTTAGTTCATTTTTAACGTATCGCCAGTTTTCAAAATTCAAAAAACAATGTTCTGGTTTTGATGTTGTACAATTGATCAACGAAAACAGTTTTGAATGTCAGCCTTACTTCGAAAAAAAGATTATTTCGCATCTTTTAAAGAACAATCAGAAGCTTTATTTATTGAGTTGTGGCTACGATTATTTAAATGTGAAATATTGTCTTGAAAATCGCTCTTTTAAATCGGTTTTTCCGTTATATCTAAATCATAAAATTGACAAAAAGTCATTAGGAAATGTTTTGAAATTTCAAGAAAAATCGTTTTTCAAATTACATCAATTTATTTATAAAAATAGTAGAGGGATAATTGCTTCCGATTTGGATTATCACCTTCCGCTGCAAGGAAATGAAAAATATTTAGGCTTGATTCCAAATCCGATTAATATTGAAAAACTTCCTTTTCAGCCGATAGATATTACCGATAAAATCATCATTTTTCATGGCATCAACAATGATAATTATTTTAAAAAAGGAAATGATTATTTTGAAAAAGCTTTAGAAATAATTGAGAAAAAATATGCTTCAAAAATTGAAATAATAACGGTTCGCAGCGTTCCTTATGCTGAATACATCAATTTGTACAACAGCTGTCATATTTTGCTGGATATGGTTTATGCCTACGATCAAGGTTACAACGCTCTGGAAGCAATGGCTAAAGGAAAAGTAGTTTTTACAGGTGCCGAAACAGAATTTACAGATTATTATAATCTCACTGAAAAAGGCTGCATAAACGCCATTCCAAACGTTGATTATCTGGTAAATGAACTGTCTTTTTTAATTGAAAATCCAAATGAAATTACGGCAATCGGAAAACGTGCACGAGCTTTTATTGAAGAACATCATCATTATATAAAAATTGCAGAAAAGTATATTCAGAAATGGAATGAAAATTAAGCAATTAAATTATTAACCATTTGTCCATATTTTCCATTTCTCCTTTCCAATCTCTCGAAATATTGTTCTTAAGCAATTTGGCTGGTATTCCGCCAATCAGAACATTTTCTCCTAAAGAAGAATAATTTTTAGTACACAAACTATTGGAAGCAATTGTACAATAATCTGGCGTTACAGTTCCTTTCATGATCGAAACCCTATTGCTTATAAAGTTGTAATTTCCTATTTGGATCGGCGCAGTCATTTTAAAACTCTTACCATTTTCAGTATCAATCATTGTATGAAAATTGGTATCTATTATCTGGCACTCAGAACCTAATCTGGCATAATTTCCAAGGCTTATTTTTTCTACACAAATTACTTTTCCATTGGATGCTAAAGATGCCATATGCCCGAATTCACAAAATGCACCTTCTTTTATATAAACAAAATAATCTTTTCCGAATTGCACGTGGCCATTAAAAGCCAATGTTCCCGATAAATTAATTTCTGCAATTCCTTTATGAACGGTATTCATTTCATAAGGTTGTCCAAAGCCGATCATAGCTTTACGAATAGGTGCATTAATCAAGATTTGACCTGATAAAGAGCCAAATTTAACTGGCCCATAAAAGAAAACAGGAAGCTTTTTTGCAGTCTGAAATGGGAATTTCTTGAAATTAAAATATAAAGTTTTAATCCAGTTTACTGAATAATAGAATTTCAATTGATTATACAAAAATCTCAATCTGGCTTTCATAATTAATTTTTGTTGTTTCTGAACGTCGAAATTACAATTTCTTTCAAGTTTATTTCTCGATTAATTTCATACAAAAAATAAGCAATTGACAGCACGCAAAGCAATCCCATCAATATAGATCTTACTATCTCTAATTCAATATATCTAAAGAAAAAACTCACCATACATAATAAAAAAGATGTCGAAAAAGTTATGTAGACTTTTCTATCAAAATAAAAATTATATCGTTTTTTGGTAATTACTTTCATTGCAAAAAAATGAATGATAGAATAAATCAAAAAGCTAATTCCAAGCCCTTCTAAACCATAAAAATAATACCCAGTAATATTCAGCAAAATGGCTAAAATATTAAATATTATAGCTGTTTTTGTAAAGATTTTAGAATCTCCTTTAGCAATTAAAATATAGCCCATCGAGAATGAGGCCGCTTTAAAAAGCATTCCAATAATTCCAAAACAAACCATCGGAATTACTTCTAAAAATTTAGAAGTATAGAGCACTTTAATTATAATTGGTATGAACGTTAGAAATAAGACTATTATTGGCGTGATGATTAATATTGAAATATAAGATTGCTGCAAAACACTGATTCTTACTCTAGCATTGTCTGCGTTTATTGCCGCTAATCTCGGATAATAATCTGTGCTCATAACCGTAAAGATTAATCCGACGTACGAATTCAACAGCGTAAAACCTGCACTATAGAGTCCGACTTGCTCGGTATTTCCTGCATTGCTGATATAAATTTGGGTAAAATACGCGGAAAGAAAAGTCAATAATGAGCTTACGGTTAGCATTACCCCAAGCTTTACGATGCTTTTTCCTTCACTTAAAAGTTCCTGTTTGCAAATATTTACTTTTTGCAATTTTACTTTTGATGCATAATAAAATGAAAAAATGAGCGCTCCAAAAAAACTTAAAATAATAGTCGGAACAATGGCATCAATTTTTAAATAGTAATAAAGCGGAATAGAGAATAGTAATCCGAAGAGATTTCCGTATAGATTGGCTTTTGCTAGTAAATTCAATTTTCGCAATCCTTGAAGAACAACCAACTGACTTGATGTTAATTGTTTAAAAACCAATGTTACAGCTAAAAAAACAAGAGAAGTAGTTTGACTATCATTTCCGAAACTAAAAATACTAATCCATTTTGAAAAAAGAATAGTCACAACAGCGCCTAAAGCACCTGTAAACAGCATTATTTGTTTTATGATCGTCGCAATCTTTGAAACCGATCTAACATCGTCATCTTTATAATTTTCTGAAATACTTTTTATGGCACTTGTTTCAACTCCCAAACCTGTGGCCGTGCCAATGAGATTCAATATCGAATTCAGCATTGCAATAATTCCCATTCCTTCTGCACCAACAAAAACCGCAATTAGTTTTGTTCTGATAACAGAAAATAAAATGGTTAAAAACTGTACACTCCCAAAAATAGAAGTGGATTTTAAAATTTGCCGATATGAAACTTTACTATCAGACATTAAAAATGATTAATAGTTTCGATAATAAAATCAACTTCAGATTCCGTTAAAACCGGACTCATCGGCAAACTCAAAACTTCCCGATGAATTTTCTCTGTAATAGGAAATGATAAATTATTCCAATCCAAAAAAGCTTTTTGTTTGTGCGGAGGAATTGGATAATGTATAACCGTTTGAATATTATTTTGAGCTAAATATTCTTGAAAATGCGCTCTATTTTCTGTTCGAATAACAAATAAATGGAAAACGTGATTATTAGATAAATCCCAAAATGGAAGCACTATTTTATCATTTTTGATTTCTGCTAAATATCGTTTTGCAACGGCTCTTCTTTTCTCATTATCTGAATCCAAATTGGGAAGTTTCAGATTTAAAAAACCTGCTTGCAATTCGTCCAGTCTTGAATTTACACCAATATATTCGTTATAATATTTCTTTTCTGACCCATAATTCCGAAGCGAAAAAAGCACTTTTGCCAATTCAGAATCGTTTGTAGTAATTGCACCGCCATCGCCCAAACAACCAAGATTTTTTCCTGGGTAAAAGCTGTAAGCGATTGCTGATTTTATATTATCGATTTTAGTCCCGAAGCGTCGGGATAGATTTTCAGCTCCGTGAGATTGCGCTGCGTCTTCTACAATTATTAAATCATTTTGTGTGGCAATTTCATTTATTTTTTCCATTTCAGCTAATTGTCCGTATAAATGGACAGCTAAAATGGCTTTTGTTTTTAGAGTAATTTTCTCCTGAATTAAATCTGGATTTATATTGTAGGTTTCTAATCTTGGTTCTACCAAAATTGGAACTAAATCGGCTTGTAAAATGGCTAAAATACTCGCAATATAAGTATTTGCAGGAACAATTACCTCATCACCTTTTTTGAGTTTTCCGAGTTCTATATATCCTTTAAAAATAAGAACCAAAGCATCAAAACCATTTCCTACTCCAATGCAATATTTAGAATGACAATATTCGGCGAAAGCCTTTTCAAATGTTTCCACTTCTTTCCCTAAAATATACCAGCCGTTTTCTAAAACCAATTTCAGTTTCTCCTGAAAATCAATTTCATACGGTTCGTTTATTTTTTTTAGATCTAAAAATGGTATCACTTTATTTCAATTTTATAAAAATCCTGATTGTAGACAGAACAACCTAACTCTTCTTTTTGACTCAAAAGTCCTTTATTATAACCTGACTCATTTTCTTCATTAACTGTCCCCATATCAAAGAAATGTTTTCCTTTTCTTTTGTATTTATGAATCAGATTAATGAATAAAAAGTCCAAAGCTCGAAATTCTTCTCCTGTCTTGGAAGTTGCTCCGTATTGTGATTTAATTAGATTTTTGGTTTCAAAAATGGTTATTCCGGCGATAATTTCGTCGTTTCTGTAGGCCGAATATTGTTTGATATTTTGAGGGAATTTAGATTTCAAAAACGCCATTTCTTCTTTGGAATGAACGGGTTTTACATCAAATTTTTCTAATAGTCTTGGCTCTAAAACTTTATCCCAAAACGGATCGAAGTTTTCTTCTTCAAAAATATCTAAATCAAGATTTTCAATTCGTCTGAAGTGTTTCATCTTACTTTTTGAAATCTTCAAAGGAACCGTCAGATTAACCGCCAGATTCATTTCTTTTCGTTCTAAAACTGCTCCTCTTTTCATTAGAAAAAAGTCCGTTGTAGCATTACCTTCCGAAAAATAAAAATTTGGAATTGGCTTATAATAAAAAGTTTCGAATTTATTTTCTTTCAAAAAAAGCAAAATTTCATCCAAAATCGATTCTATACTTTCTGCTTTCAATTTGGATAAAAAAACCAATCCGCCATAAGTCAGACCTTGATGAGAATAAAGTGAATTCCCTTTTTTATTGGCTGGAAGAATGGCGCGCAGTTTTTCTCCTTCAAAAATTAAAAGTGAAAAATCTTCAAAACGGTCTTTATGGTATTCCATAAAATCGCGATGAAATAAAAAAGTAGCATTTTTGGCCTGAGCGACAAAATCGTTCCAAACCGAATAATCTTCTTGAGTGTATTTTCTAATAGTATATTTCATGCTACATATGATCAAATGCCTTTAAATGCCATTTGTATTTAACTGCCATTAATCGAATCGTAATAATTATAAGAGAAGTGACTAAATATAAAATGTCGTCGTTTAAATTTAATTGTCGCAATCCAAAAAATACGATTCCGCCAAAAATGCAGATTGTCGCATAGATTTCTTCTCTAAAAACATTTGGAATTTCGTTGCACAAAATATCACGAATTACACCTCCAAAACAAGCTGTCATTGTTCCTAAAGCGATACAAATTGCTGGGTGAAGTCCGGTTAAAATTCCTCTTTCAAGTCCTATTAATGTAAAAACTCCAAGCCCGATTGTATCAAAAAGAAACAATGAGGTTCGAAGTTTATCAAAGCTTTTTCTGAAAAGAATCGCGAGAAAAAATCCTAAAATGATCACATACACGTATTGCATGTCGCGCATCCAGCCTACAGGAGTTCTTCCGATTAAGACATCACGAAGCGTTCCGCCTCCAACCGCAGTAACAAATGCAATGATAAAAACCCCAAACGGATCTAGTTTTTTGTGCATTGCTGTTAAGGCGCCAGACATAGCAAACGCCATTGTACCAATAATATCAAGTAGGTGAAACATTTTTTTTGAGTTACAAAGATGCAAAGGGGCAAAGTTACAAAGTTGTAAGGAATAATCTTAGCAAATCTGGCTCATGAAATAGTTATTATTTTTTCACGTAAATCGGACTTCTTTTCAGCAAATATGTGATAGATTCCATCCAGCTGTCTTTTACTGCCAAAAAAGGTTTACGAGTTTGAGAATAGATTTTATCTGTGTTTCTGTACATATCAAAATAAACTGTATAGTAGTAATACGTCTGATTGTTTGCGGTTGTGGTCGAGATGTCGCTTGTTGTAACTTTTTTATTGTTATTGCTCACTTTTGCATTTCCGCTGTTATAAGTGGTTGCTGTAGTCGCAGTTCCAATTGTGTACGAAACTTTTGCTGCAACAATATTATCAACGCCTAATATTTTTTCAAGATCTTGTATTGGTGTTTCGTCTATATTAGTGTGGTCAATTCCCGCTTTGTGCAATAAGCTGTTTGTTATTCTTAAGTCCTGAACTGTCAACGGAAAAATATTAGCCGATTTATCCAACAACTTGTTGTACAAATCGTTTTGAGCAAATTTTGCCATATCTTCAGAACCTTGCTGATTATCTGCATTTATGTAAGGAATTGGCAAAACTGCAATTGTATTATGGTGCATATCTGCACTTACAATGTTTGGCGATGATACATTTTGATCTGTTGCGCCTGTGCTTGGAGAAACATCAAAAGTTTGAGATCTTCCGCTTGCAAAATCGATTCTCGCAATTTGCGATACATCTAATGAAATTTGCATCGTCTCGCCAGGAAGTGAATATTCTACGGTTTTATCAGACATTTTTGAAATTGTACATTCTATAATCTGATAGTCTCTTTTTATAATTTTATCTAATTTTTTTCCGCTTTGAGCAAAACTAACACAAGCAGACAATAATAGTAACAATACGAGTAAAGGCTTTGTAATTTTCATTTGTTTGGAAGTTTACGATTTAATTTTATATGAATAAACTTACGAATAAATTTTAAAAAATTATCATTAAAAACCAAAAATCACTATTAATCGTTACAGAAAAAAATTACATATTTTGGGTATAGAAATTATAATCTTTTAAAATTACCCGTATAAAATCACTGTTGTTTCCAGATTGATTTTTGATGCCCGTTACACTCTCAATTTTTGCCACTAATTTGTAAATAACTTCGTGATCGTTTTTAGCCGCAGCCTTTTGAAAAGTTTCTTTTATAATACGCATATCATTGTCTGAAAGCTTAATGACCAACGGATAAGTCGGCACGTAAGATTCTCCAATTTCTTCTAAAATGGTATGACTGATATTAATTTTATTCTTTAAAGTAATTACTG
The DNA here is from genome assembly GCF_056824315.1 of Flavobacterium sp. B167r. Lineage (NCBI taxonomy): Bacteria > Pseudomonadati > Bacteroidota > Flavobacteriia > Flavobacteriales > Flavobacteriaceae > Flavobacterium > Flavobacterium sp. B167r. The sequence continues at coordinate 2,557,364 of NZ_CP124859.1, read as the reverse complement.
CTGTTCCCGCAGCCATATCTCCCAATCGCTGTGATTTCTGACTCGTAATAACCGAAATAAGTCCTGGAAGTCCGAAGAAAGTAAAAAAATCAATTACTCTAAAAAACCAGCGAATCAAATAATCTCCAAAACCGGCTTGATAGCCATCAATTTTTACGACTTTAATTTTCAATAGTTTTTTTCCAAGTGACTGTCCTTCAAAAACACTTTCTAAAACTAGCGAGTAAATTATTACTGGCGAATAGAGCATTAAGAAAATCGCGCCGCGAGACCAACCGTCCAAATTAACCATCAACCGATCCAGTTGCAACCAATCAAAAAGTACAATCGAAAGTGCTGTTATATAACAGATTATTATAAACAAATCAATAAAAAAAGCTCCGAGTCTTTCGCCTACAGAAGCGGCAATAAAATTTATTTTGACATTTTGTGTCGTATTAATAGATAATTCTGACATATTTCATATTTTAGCCTACAATGAGAGAAATCGCCTTTATAAAACAAAACAGAGAAAAATGGCTCGAGTTTGAGCTGGCAATTTTTGGTAAAGCTAAAAAAAATCCTGATGAATTAGCTAATTTGTACATTCAAATGATGAATGATTTATCTTACGCCCAAACGTATTATCCTAAAAGTAAAACGGTTGTGTATTTGAATCATCTTGCTTCTCAGATTTATCAAAAGATTTACAAAACCAAACGCACAGATAAGAATCGAATTATAGATTTCTTTAAAATTGAAGTGCCTTTGTTGGTTTATGAATACAAAAGGTATTTAGCTTATGCTTTTGTTTTGTTTTTTATTACGGTTTCAATTGGAGTTCTTTCTGCTCGCTACGATCGGGATTTCGTGCGTCTGATTTTGGGTGACGAATACGTAAATATGACTTTAGAAAACATCAAAAAAGGCAATCCAATGGCTGTGTATGGTTCGGGTAGCAATTGGGGAAGTTTTATTGGCATTACTGTAAATAACCTTTTTGTGGGTGCTAAATGTTATTTCTACGGAATTTTTGCCGGAATCGGAACTTTCAATGTCTTTCTTCAAAACTGCATTATGTTGGGTTCTTTTCAGTATTTTTTCTACGAACAAGGTGTTTTCTGGAAAAGCGTCCGAGGAATCTGGATTCATGGTTCGATGGAAATTTTCGCGATTGTAATCGAAACAACTGCTGGATTTATTTTAGGAGCTTCTATCCTATTCCCTAAAACTTTTTCAAGATTAAATTCGTTTAAAATTGGTTTTAAAAACAGTTTCAAAATATTCTTAAGTACTTTTCCTTTCACGATAAGTGCCGGATTTTTAGAAGGTTTTATAACACGATATTCTATTGATATGCCCAATTGGCTAAGCAGTTTTATTATCTTATTTACACTTGCAATAATTTCGTTTTATTACTTGTTTTACCCTTTTATTGTGCACAAAAAATTTCATTCTTTAACCGCCGAAAACCTTTAAGACCAAGTAATGACAAGATTATTATTTATTTTATCTTTTCTTTTGTGCTGCGGTATTTCTCAGGCTCAGGACACTATTTCTTTTACCGAAGATCCTCCAAAAATTACCTCAATTAAATATACAGAAAAAGACATTCAAGTAGATTCTGGAACTGTTGAAGCAAAACATTTTGAAAAGAATTTCAAGAAAAAATATACCGATAAAGAGTTCGTCTACGAATATAAAGCTCCAGAAAAAAACTGGTGGGATCATTTTAAGCATTGGCTGGCAAGACAAATTTTTAATTTATTTAATTTCAGCAGTGTAAAAACGTCGTTGAATTTTGTCGCTATTTTGTTTCGAGTAATTGCTGTTTTGGTCGTTATTGTTCTGATTTATTTTATTGTAAAAGCTTTAGTCAAACAAGAAGGAAGATGGATTTTTGGAAAAAATGCCAAGAGAACCCTGTTTTATTCTGATGCTGAGAAAAACATTCATCTTTTAGATTTTGAAAAACTTATTAAAGAAAGCATTGAATCTGGAGAAAGAAGAATTGCAATTCGATATTATTATTTATGGCTTTTAAAGGTAATGGCGCAGAACAATTATATTGAATGGGATATCGAAAAAACAAATTCCGATTATTTGTACGAATTGTATAATCCTGCTCATAAAGAAGAGTTTACCTATCTTTCTTATTTGTACAATTATATTTGGTACGGCGAATTTGAAATTGATGATGCAACATTCAGAAAAACTGAAAACAGATTTAAAAAAGCATTAAAAACCTTTGGCAATGGATAATAAAGTTAAAATATACATTGCTATTCTGTTTTTAATTTTCGGAATAACATTATTGGTAGACAAAGGACAGCCAAAACCTATTGACTGGAATCCTACGTATTCTGTCGAGGATAAAATCCCCTTCGGATTATACGTTTTTGATCATGAAGCGGATGCTCTTTTTAAGCAAAAAGTAGAACGAATTTCGACACAAACTCCTTACGAATATCTGGATTCTCAGTATGATGCAAGAGAGAATGTAGAAACTTATAAAATTAAAGGCACTTTCGTTAATATTTCTGAAGCCAACAATATTGACGAACAGTCGATGAAAGAGATTTTATATTTTGTTTCTCACGGAAATAATGCTTTTTTAAGTATGAAAGTATTTCCGAAAGTATTAATGGATTCTTTAAAGATTGAGTTAAAAACAGATTTTATGCCTGCTGACAGCGCGTCTGTTTGGATGGCAAATAAAAAAGTAAGTTCAAAAAAATATACTCTGAATACAGGACTAAGTGATTATTTTTCGAAAATAGACACTTTAAACACCACCGTTTTAGGCTATCAAAACAGCGCTAAAAACAAAAGACAAATTAATTTTATTGAAGTTCCTTATAAAAACGGTTATCTCTATCTGCACACGCAGCCCGTGGCTTTTACCAACTATAATTTACTGAAAAAAAATCAACATCAGTATACTGAAAATTTGGTTTCGTATATTCCAAAAGGAAATATCTATTGGTACAATAAAAGCTTTAATGACCAGCGAATTTCAAGTTCTCCATTGCGCTATATTTGGAGTCAGCCTGCTTTAAAATCGGCTTGGTATTTAGGCTTAATCGGAATTCTGATTTTTATGCTTTTTAATGCAAAACGTAAACAGCGTATTGTGCCAATCATAAAACCGTTGCAGAATTTAACCGTTGAATTTACCAAAACGGTCGGGAATTTATATTATCAAGAAGGCGATCATACCAATATAATCGATAAAAAAATTATTTACTTTTTAGAAAAAATAAGAAACGATTATTTGATTGATACAACTAAATTAGATGACGATTTTATCACCAAATTGCATTATAAAACAGGTAAAGACGAAAAAGATATTCGAGAATTGATTCAATTAATTAATGACCATCGAAATAGTTATCATGGAAGTCTTGAAGAAGATCTTCTAAAAATAAACACAGCAATAGAAAAGATTTTACATTAACTAAATATTTTGCCACAGATTAAAAAATTTCCACAGATTAACTTAAAAAATCCTTTTAATACTTGAAATCAGTGGCTAAAAAAGAAAAAATAGACCAAATTATGGACGACATCAATACAACATCAAACGAAATCACAAACGAAAATGTGAATTTTGAAACGAGAATTAATTTAACGCCTCTTTTAGAACACGTAAACACGATTAAAAAAGAAATCGAAACGGTAATTGTAGGTCAGCACAAAATGGTTGACCAGCTTTTGGTAGCTATTTTATCAAACGGTCACGTTCTTTTGGAAGGTGTTCCTGGAGTTGCCAAAACAATTACGGCTAAATTACTGGCTAAAACTTTAAATATTGGTTTCAGCAGAATCCAATTTACACCAGATTTAATGCCTTCTGATATTTTAGGAACTTCTATTTTTAATCTGAAAAACTCAGAATTTGAATTCAAAAAAGGACCAATTTTCTCTAATTTGATTTTAATTGATGAGATCAACCGTGCTCCTGCAAAAACTCAAGCTGCTCTTTTTGAAGTTATGGAAGAACGCCAAATTACGATTGATGGTTCTGCTTATCAATTAGAAGCTCCGTTTTTGGTAATTGCGACCCAAAACCCTGTAGAACAAGAAGGAACGTATCGTTTGCCTGAAGCGCAATTGGACCGTTTTCTTTTTAAAATCACAATCGATTATCCAAAATTGAATGAAGAGATTTTAATTATCCAGAGAGAGCATACATTACAAGATCACGGAAAATTAGATGCCATTAAAATGATTCTTTCTTCTGAAGAAATCAAACAATACCAAGGTTTGGTAAAACAAATTAGAGTAGAACAAAACTTATTGGAATACATTGCTAGAATCGTAGTAAACACTCGCGAAAATGCCCTTTTATATTTAGGAGCTTCGCCTCGTGCTTCGATTGCTATTTTGAATGCTTCGAAAGGTTTTGCCGCAATCCGCGGACGTGATTTTGTTACGCCAGAAGATATTAAAGAAGCTGCAATTCCAGTTTTACAGCATCGTGTAATTGTTGCGCCAGAACGCGAAATGGAAGGAATTACAAGTTCTGAAATCATAAAACAGATTATTGAAACGGTAGAAATTCCGAGGTAACACTTATATTCCTGCGAGGTTTTCAAAACCTCGTAGGTATTATTTTTCTATCCTCCAAAATTTTCAATATTATACCTACAAGGTTTTAAAAAACCTTGCAGGAAAACCCAAGTTTCGAGACAAAAAAATAAAACCTGAAACAATTAAAATATAAAAAATTGATACTGTCTAAACTTCTTATATCATTCTCTCTCCTATTGTTGATTGCTTTTCAATCTGCAAATGCTGGTATCATAAAAGGCAAAAAAGAATCTTTTTATTTTCAAAGTGACAAACAGGAAATTGAAATTTTAGTGAAGAAATTGTACGAATGGGTTGAAACCAAAAACAGCAACAATGATTTCAAACCGCTTGCAAACAAAAAGGGAGACAAATACATTGGTTTAGATTTAAATGCACATAAAAAAAGGCTGGAAGAACTAAAGAAAACCAATTTCTTTTCACAACAATTTTTATACAATTACGATAAAATTGCTTTAAGAATAGATTCTAATCTTAAAACTAAGAAAATAGAATGGTTTGAAGGATATTTGCCTCCTTTTGGAAATGATGCTAATCCGTGGTGCAATTGCCAAGACAATCCAGATAATTATTGGAAAACAATGACTTTAAACCATTTCAAAGTTGAAAACAATACTGCTTCTTTTGATTGGACTTGGTCGTGGAAAGGTGATTTTAAATATAAGGTGAAAACAGTTAAAGAAAATGGGATTTGGAAAATAGCATCTCTCGAAGGCTTTGATTTTAATGACTTCACTAAAATTTATTAGAAAATATAAAACTAAGAAAACTTGAAATTTATAAAAAGTCTATATCTCAACAATTTCTTTTTCTATATGCTTATCGGCATTATAGGATTGTTTATCTGTGCCTTTATTTTTCCAAATATGTATAATGCGGTTTGGCTGCTGGTTTTAGGTTTAGGCACTTTTTTAGGTCTTGACATTTTGCTTTTATATTTGGCCAGAACAGGTCTTGAAGCAGAAAGAATTACACCTGAAAAATTATCAAACGGAGATTTAAATCCTGTTACAATCAATCTAAAAAATCATTATACTTTTCCTATTTCGGTTAAGATTATTGATGAAATTCCGTTTCAATTTCAAGTTCGCGATTTTAAAATTGTAAAGACGATAAAAGCAGCTTCGCAAAAAGAAGTTGGTTACGACCTTCGCCCGACAGAACGTGGAGAATATCATTTTGGTTCTTTAAATATTTATGTTTCTTCACCTTTAAGACTTATTTCGAGAAGATTTTCTTTTGATAACAATCAAATGGTGCCAACCTATCCTTCTTACATTCAATTAAGAAAGTATGATTTGATTGCTTTTTCTAATAATTTATTTCAATACGGAATCAAAAAAATACGCCGAATTGGCCATACAATGGAATTCGAGCAGATTAAAGAATATGTTCAAGGCGACGATTTAAGAACGCTGAACTGGAAAGCGACTGCAAAAAGAAACTCTTTGATGGTGAATCAGTTTCAGGACGAAAAATCGCAATCGGTTTATATGGCAATCGACAAAGGTCGCGTAATGCAAATGCCTTTTGACGGATTAAGCTTATTGGATTATGCTATTAATTCGGCTTTGGTTCTGTCGAATGTCATTTTGAAAAAACAAGACAAAGCCGGTCTTTTTTCTTTTTCTAAAAAAGTAGAAAACCGAGTTTTTGCAGAAAGAAGAGGTTCTCAAATGCAGAAAATCTTGGAAGCTTTGTATAACGTAAGAACAGATTTCTTCGAAAGTGATTACAGCAGATTGTACGTCGATATTAAGAAAAACATCAATCAAAGAAGTTTAATTATTCTGTACACGAATTTCGAAACAATGGATGGTTTAAATCGTCAATTGCCTTATTTAAAAGGAATTGCGAAGAGTCATTTATTGGTCGTTGTTTTCTTTAGTAATACAGAATTAAACAGCATCATCAATAAAAAAACAACTACAATTCAAGAAGTTTACGACAAAGTTATCGCCGAAAAATTCATGTTCGAAAAACGATTAATCGTAAACGAATTGAAGAAATACGGAATTCATTCGGTTCTAACTCAGCCCGAAAATCTGACTTTAGATGCTATCAATAAATATTTAGAAATTAAATCTAGAGGAATTTTGTAGCAACCTTAATCTGTTAACTTATGGTTATTTTATAGATTGGCTTCGCTGTTATCGCTATTATTAAATTAGTTTTGAAAGAAATAACAATCTGATTATAATTTAAAAACAGATCCAAATGAAAAAAGCAATTCTATTTCTGTTCATCGTACTAAGCATTCAATCTAAAGCTCAAAAAACAGAAAACATCATTATCATTACAACTGATGGTTTTAGATGGCAGGAAGTTTTTAAAGGAGTAGATGCAGCAATTGCAAATGATAAAAAATTCAATCAGGGAGACAGCACATATATTTACAAAAAATACAGCAGTCCAGACATCAAGGAATCACGAAAAAAACTAATGCCTTTTTTCTGGTCTGAAATTGCAACAAAAGGCCAAATTTACGGAAATCGAGATTTAGGAAACAAAGTCGATGTTACCAATCCTTATTGGTTTAGCTATCCTGGATATAGCGAAATCATGACTGGAAATGTGGATGTAAAAGTCAATTCAAATAGCTACAAAGCCAATCCGAATGTGAATGTTTTAGAGTTTTTAAATCAACAGCCTAAACTAAAAGGAAAGGTTGCTGCATTTGGAGCTTGGGATGCTTTCGATAGAATTTTAAACGAAGAAAGAAGCGGTTTTCCTGTGATTTCTGCTTTTGATAAAGTGGGAGGAAACAAACCAACAGCTTCTCAAAAATTACTTAATGAAATGCGTGATAATTCGTTTAAACCTTTTCATGAAGATGAATGTTTAGATGTCTTTACACATTATCAAGCATTAGACGAATTAAAAACTAAAAAACCAAAAGTACTTTACATCGCATACGGCGAAACCGACGAATGGGCGCATCATGCACAGTATCGTTCGTATTTGGATGCTGCAAATCAGGTTGATAAATGGATTCAGGAAATCTGGAATTTTGTTCAAAATGATCCGCAATACAAAAACAAAACAACCTTATTTATAACTGTAGATCACGGACGCGGCGACAAAGTAAAATCGCAATGGACAGATCACGGTGCTGATGTTCCAGGAGCGTCTGAAATTTGGTTCGCCGCAATGGGACCTGAAATTGCTCCAAAAGGCGAAATCAAATCAAATGCTCAATTCTACCAAAAACAATTTGCCCAAACAATAGCAAAATTTCTAGGCTACACATTCAAAACAGATCATCCTGTTAATGAAGAGGTAAAAGAAGTTTTTGAGAAATAGTTTTTTTCTGCCACGAATTCACGAATTAATTTAAAACCAGAATTTGTGAATTCGTGGCGAAAAAACTTTTAAAGCAAACCTACAAGGTTTTAAAAACCTTGCAGGAAGAAAAAAACTCTGTAACTTTGTCCCTTTGCAACTTTGAGCCTTAAAAAAATGAAACAAATCACTTCAATTCAAAATCCGTTTATCAAATCTTTGGTTTTACTTCAAGAAAAATCCAAGGCCAGAAAACAAACCGGAACATTTTTGATTGAAGGTTTAAGAGAAATTTCGTTAGCCATAAAAGGCGGTTACGAAATTGAAACGGTTTTATTTTTACCTGAATTAGTTTCTGAATCGGAAATCAATAAAATGATTCAAAATCCGTTTCAAATTATAGAAATTAATAAGGAAGTTTACCAAAAACTAGCCTATCGCGATACTACAGAAGGAATTTTAGCGGTAGCGAAAAGCAAATCTTTACAATTATCCGATTTAAAATTATCTGACAATCCATTGATAATGGTTGTTGAATCTCTTGAAAAACCAGGGAATATTGGCGCTGTTTTGCGTACTGCAGATGCTGCGAATTTGGATGCAGTTATAATTGCTAACCCGAAAAGTGATTTATACAATCCGAATATTGTGCGTTCTAGCGTCGGCTGTTTGTTTACAAACCAAATTGCGACTGGAACAACTACTGAAATCATTTCGTTTTTAAAAGAAAAAAAGATCAATTTCTACAGCGCTACTTTGCAAAATTCGACTTCCTATCACACACAAAACTTCACTACTCCAACTGCTTTGGTTGTAGGTACAGAAGCAACTGGTTTAACACAAGAATGGCGTGATGCTGCAACTCAAAATATCATAATTCCGATGCAAGGAGAAATCGACAGCATGAATGTTTCTGTTGCTGCTGCGATTTTAATTTTTGAAGCGAAAAGACAACGAGGGTTCTGATTTTAGATTTTAGATTTTAATTTGGCTACGCCAAATTAAAATAGAACCTTGATTTACACCTCAGTAAAACCAATCTAAAATCTGCAATCAACAATCTAAAATCAACAATCTTCCCCCTTGCGTATGTTCAAACTAATTCTTATTTTTAGTACTTGAACTATGCCGTTATGACAGAAATAGATATTGAAAAAGAAAACAAAGCTATTGCACAGGAATACAAGGAATTACTACGAATAAGTTACCAAACTTTAAGCCCAGCAGACAAAAAATTAATTCGAAAAGCTTTTGATGTCGCTGTCGACGCTCACAAAGAACAGAGACGTAAATCAGGCGAGGCGTATATCTTTCATCCTATTGCAGTTGCAAAAATTGTTGCCTCAGAAATTGGTCTGGGAGCGACATCTATCGCCGCGGCTTTATTGCACGATGTTGTTGAAGACACTCCTATAACTGTTGAAGAAATTGAACGTTTGTTCAATCCGAAAGTGGCGCAGCTTGTTGAAGGTTTAACCAAGATTTCATTAGTTCAAAAAGATTTGAATGCTTCAATGCAGGCTGAGAATTTCAGAAAAATGATTCTGACATTAAATGATGACGTTCGTGTAATTTTAATCAAATTGGCCGATCGTTTGCACAACATGCAAACCATGGATTCGATGGCGGAATACAAACAAACCAAAATCGCTTCTGAAACGCTATACATTTATGCTCCTCTAGCCCACCGTTTGGGACTTTATAATATTAAAACTAAACTAGAAGATTTAGGATTAAAATATACGGAGCCGGCAGTTTACAACGACATTGTAAGTAAAATTCGTGAAACCAAAGAAGAGCAAGACGCTTACATCAAAGATATTTCAGATGTTTTAAAGAAATCTTTAGATACTGAAGGTGTAGATTATATAATTAAAGGAAGACCAAAATCTATTTATTCGATTCGTCGAAAAATGCGTGCGCAAAACGTAACTTTTGATGAAGTTTACGATAAATTCGCTCTTAGAATTGTGTATAAAGCTGATACCCATGAAGAAAAATTCATCGCTTGGAAAATATATTCTATCGTAACAGATCACTACAGACCGAGTCCCAGCCGTTTACGTGATTGGATTTCATCACCTAAATCAACTGGTTATGAAGCACTTCACATTACCGTAATGGGACCAAAAGGACGCTGGGTTGAAGTTCAGGTTCGAAGCGAACGTATGGACGAAATCGCAGAGAAAGGTTACGCTGCACATTACAAATATAAAAATGGAGCAACAGAAGAAAGCGGCCTAGATGTTTGGCTGAATCTTCTTCGCGAAGCGTTAGAAAATCCTGAAACTAATGCAGTTGATTTTGTAGAAGATTTCAAAATGAATTTATATTCAAAAGAAATCTTCATATTTACGCCAAAAGGAGAAATCAAATCACTGCCAAAAGGTGCAACATCTCTGGATTTTGCCTTCAGTATTCACTCTGAAATCGGAATTAAAACTCGCGGAACTCGTGTAAACGGAAGATTAGTTCCTTTAAATTATGAATTAAAAAGTGGTGATCAGGTTGAAGTTATAACCTCTGCAAACCAGAAACCAACGATAAACTGGTTAGAATATGTAACCACTTCGCGAGCTAAAAATAAAATTAAAAACGTTCTTAATGAGAACACTAAAAAAATTGCAGAAGAAGGAAAAGAATTACTTGTTAGAAAACTAAAACATTTAAAAGTTACTTTTAATGAACAAGTTACAAACGAGTTAGTTAACTTCTTCAAACTAAAAACAAGTTTAGATTTATTTTATAGAGTCGGAATTGGTGCAATCGAAAATCAGCAGCTAAAAGATTTTGCGGCACAAAAAAGCAACTCGTTTATTAATTTCTTCAAAAATAAAATTAAACGAACTAAAGATACTGCAGATGAAGACATTCACAAACAAGTTATCAGCAGCAACTATGACATGCTGGTTTTTGGAACTGAACATGACAAATTAGATTATAAACTTTCACAATGCTGTAACCCAATTCCTGGTGATGATGTTTTTGGTTTTGTAACGATTAATGAAGGAATAAAAGTGCATAAAAAAGATTGTCCGAATGCAATTGGAATGCAGTCTAATTACGCGTACAGAATCATGAGCGCCAAATGGATTGATTCTTCTCAAGAGGAATTTAAAGCCATCATTAATATTACTGGAATGGATGTTTTAGGACTTACGAACCAATTGACAAAAGTAATTTCAAACAATATGAGCGTAAATATCCAAAGTATTTCGCTTAGTACCGATGCTGGAATTTTTCATGGCCAAATTGCTGTAATTGTTAAAAACAATACAATTTTGAAAAAAATGATAAGCGCAATTAAGAAAATTGACGGGGTTGATAAGGTTACTAGAGAGTATAGAACCTAACTTTTTAGGGAAACTATAAGAATTTTGTAACGAAACTTTAAACCCGAAACTTTTATTCATTAAAAATAAAAAATTATCTTTGCCGGATATGACACTTATTTCAACTGACAACACTAAGAATCAAGAAATTGTAAAAAATGTTTTTACACTATATCTTGAACAAAAAGGGCATCGCAAAACTCCTGAGCGTTATGCTATACTTCAGGAAATTTACGATAGCGAAGAGCATTTTGATATAGAAAACCTTTATATCAAAATGAAAAACAAAAACTATCGTGTGAGTAGAGCTACTTTATACAACACGATCGAGTTATTGTTGGACTGCGCTTTGGTTAGAAAACATCAATTTGGACAAAATCAGGCTTACTACGAGAAATCATATTTTGATAAACAGCACGATCATATCATTATGACAGATTCTGGTGAGGTAATCGAATTTTGTGATCCAAGAATTCAAACCATCAAAAAAACTATCGAAGAAATTTTTGATATCGAAATTACAAATCACTCGCTTTATTTCTACGGAAACAAAAAGCAAAATTCAAATTCATAGTCTTTTCAAATTAGACTTTTCGAAAAAAAATTAAAAAAAAGAAAATTAACTACATAATCAGTAGGACAGCTTAGACTGTCCCAACGCAAATTAAAAACAGAATGACCGTAGATTTATTACTAGGATTACAATGGGGAGATGAAGGTAAAGGAAAAATTGTTGACGTACTTACCTCAAACTATGATATTATTGCACGTTTCCAAGGAGGACCAAATGCAGGACATACATTAGAATTTGACGGAATTAAACACGTACTAAGAACGATTCCTTCTGGAATTTTTCATAAAAATTCAATTAATATCATCGGAAATGGTGTTGTAATTGATCCTGTAGTTTTCCAAAAAGAAATCGAAGGTTTAGAGAAATTTAACCTTGATATCAAAAGTAAATTAATCATTTCTAGAAAAGCACACTTAATTTTACCAACTCACCGTTTGCTTGATGCAGCTTCTGAAGCTTCTAAAGGAAAAGCAAAAATTGGTTCTACTCTTAAAGGAATTGGACCAACTTACATGGACAAAACGGGTAGAAATGGTTTACGTGTTGGTGATATCGAATTAGAAGATTTCAAAGAGCGTTACAGAGCTTTAGCTGACAAACATGAGGCAATGATTGCTTTTTACGATGTTGCTATTCAATATAATTTAGCGGAATTAGAAAAAGAATTCTTTGAAGCTATTGAAGAACTTAAAAAATTAGATTTCATTGACAGTGAAGAATACATTCACCAAGCTCAAAAAGCAGGAAAATCTATTCTTTGCGAAGGTGCTCAAGGATCTTTACTTGATGTTGATTTCGGAACTTATCCTTTCGTAACTTCATCAAACACGACTGCTGCTGGAGCTTGTACTGGTTTAGGAATTGCTCCTAACAAAATCAAAGAAGTTTACGGAATTTTCAAAGCTTACGTTACACGTGTAGGTAGCGGGCCTTTCCCAACTGAACTTTTTGACGAAGTTGGTGCTACAATGGCAAAAGTGGGTAACGAATTTGGTTCTGTAACAGGAAGACAAAGACGTTGCGGATGGTTAGACTTAGTAGCTCTAAAATATGCAGTTCAAGTAAATGGAGTTACTCAATTAATGATGATGAAAGGCGATGTACTTTCTGGTTTTGAAACTTTAAAAGTTTGTACTGAGTATAACTACAAAGGACAAAACATTGCTCACTTCCCTTACAACATTGAGCCAGAAAACGTTACTCCCGTTTATAAAGAATTTAAAGGATGGAAACAAGATTTAACTGGATTAACAACTTACGATCAGTTGCCAATTGAGCTAAAAGAATATATTGAGTTTATTGAAAAAGAAATCGAAGTGCCAATCAAAATTGTATCGGTTGGGCCAGATAGAAAACAAACAATAACAAAATAATACATTTTAAACGCTCTGATAATCAGAGCGTTTTTTTTTGAAACATAATTTTATGAGAAAAAATCCTGAAATCGAAATAAAAGAAACCAAATTATTGTCTGATAATTGGTACGTACTGAACAAAGTAACTTTTAATTATAAGAAAGAAAATCAGCCTGTTGAATCACATATTCGTGAAGTTTATGATCGTGGAAACGGCGCTGCAATTCTATTATATAATTCTGCTAAAAAAACAGTTATCCTGACCCGCCAATTTCGTTTACCAACTTATTTGAATGGGAATAAAACAGGAATGATGATTGAGGCTTGCGCAGGACTTTTAGATAAAGAAAACGCAGAACAAGCTATTATCCGCGAAACAGAAGAAGAAACAGGTTATCGTTTAAGCAAAGTCGAGAAAGTTCTTGAAACGTATATGTCTCCAGGTTCTGTAACTGAAATTCTATATCTTTTCGTTGGTGAATATGACGAAAGCCTAAAAGTTAGCGAAGGCGGCGGATTAGATGCAGAACAAGAAAATATTGAAGTTTTAGAATTTACTTTTGACGAAGCTTATGCCATGATTGAATCTAGAGAAATTACAGATGCTAAAACTATTATGTTATTACAGCATGCGAAAATAAAAGGATTGATTTAATTATGTCGCTTTGTTTTAAATAAATGAAAATCCCGAAACCAATTCAAAAAATTATGTAACCCTTTTGAGCTATCAGATTTATAACTTTATCTTCATAAAAATACCACCTATGAAAAAGTTATATTACACAGCAAACGGATTACTTTTATTGACATTAGTTTTATTAGGCTCTTGTAAAAAGACCGATACGATAACATTGACAGAAAATAAAAAAGAAAAAAAAGAAGTAATTGAATATAAAAAACCCAAAACAGTTTCGTACCAAATAGAAAAAACCAAAGAATGGCTGAAGCTCAATGAAACCGACAGTTCAAAAACAGAAATTGTTTACGCTTTAAACCGAACAGATAAAGCTAATTTCAAAAAATTAGACTCCGTTGTAATTCCAGCAGATTTTAGTGGGGATTTGGTTTATTATATGCCGTTTCCAGTTCATGTTTCGGCTTTAGAAGAAGTTTCAAAAATTATTCTTTTTTCTTATCCGACACAAACATTTGCGGCTTATGAAAACGGCGAATTGGTTCATACTGGCCCAACAAACATGGGAAGAAAAAAAGATCGTACGCCAACTGGATTGTTTTTTACGAATTGGAAAGCAGAAAAAACAACAAGTACTTTTAATGACGAATGGGACTTAAAATGGAATTTCAATATCGAAAATAAATTAGGCGTTGGTTTTCATGAATATGATTTGCCTGGATATCCAGCCTCACATTCTTGCTTAAGATTATTAGAAAAAGATGCCAAATATCTTTACAAATTTGCCGACGAATGGATTCTAAAAGACAAAGAAAATGTAAAGGTAAAAGGTACTCCAGTAATTGTTTTTGGAAGTTATGATTTTGAGGCTCCAAAACCTTGGTTAAAATTAGCTTCGGATCCAGAAGCTTTAAATATTTCGGTATCTGAAATTGAAAATCAGGTAAAACCGTTTTTAAAAGAAATTTTAGAAAACCAAAACCTAAGAGAAGCCGAACCAACAAAAACTTTGTAAAATATTTTACTATAAATATAGAATCAGCTGAAGCAGTTAAATATTGTTTCAGCTGATTTTTTTTGGCTAAAGCCCCCACCACACTCCTATCAAAAAACCTCCAGCTAAAGCTGGAGGCAATTCAGATTTTCAAACCTTTGAATCTTTTTCCCTTTGTTCCTTTGTCACTTTGAACCTTAAAAAAAAAACTTAGCACCTCAGCACCTTAGAATCTTAGCATCTTAAAAAAACAATCCATAAATAAGCGATCGTTCATTTATTATTTATATCTTTGTATCATAATTAGTTAGAAAGATGAGAACACGAGATATCAATAAAGAAGAAATTGTAAAGCAAAAAGCAATTGAAATGATCGTTACACAGGGCATAGAAGGTTTTGGAATGAATCGGCTCGCTAAAGAATGCGGTATTTCTGTTGCAACTCTTTATATTTATTATTCAGATAAAGAAGATTTGATCAAAAAAATCGGAATCGAAATCGGCAAGAATTTCTTTGAAAAAATGTTTGATGGATTTTCTACTGATATGTCTTTCAAAGCTGGATTGAGAAATCAATGGGAGAATCGTATTTATTTCAATTTAAATTTCACACTGCAAGCGACTTGTTTTGAGCTTTTAAAACATTCTACTTATGGCGATGCGATT
This sequence comes from Flavobacterium sp. B167r, assembly GCF_056824315.1. Taxonomy (NCBI): domain Bacteria; kingdom Pseudomonadati; phylum Bacteroidota; class Flavobacteriia; order Flavobacteriales; family Flavobacteriaceae; genus Flavobacterium; species Flavobacterium sp. B167r. The sequence goes on along the minus strand of NZ_CP124859.1, from coordinate 2,541,955 downwards.
GTAGCAGAAATAACAGGCGATTATAAACAAATGATGACAGAATTTATGCTTGCCGCAATTGATAGAAAAGAACTTATTTCAATTCCTTATGAAATATTCTGGAGCATAGCCTATGGACCACTTTACTCTCTTTTGGAGTTTCATCGAGAAGGAAAATCAATGTCTGGAAAACCTTTTACACTTAGTGACAAACTGAAAGACGAAGCTTTCAATCTTGTTTTAAAAGCACTTACTCCGTGATTCAATTACAGAAATTAATAACAAAATTCAAGTACAATATAATTTCAATAAAATGAAAACTTCAATTATAGAAAATAAAAAAATTGCCATTATTGGCGGCGGGCCCGTTGGATTAACAACTGCAAGAATTTTACAAATTAATGGTGCCGATGTTACGGTTTACGAAAGAGATATTAACGCAGAAGCAAGAACTTCTGGCGGAACTTTGGATATTCATTCCGATTCGGGGCAATATGCAATTCAGAAAGCGGAATTAATGGATGAGTTTTATAAATATGCGCGACCGACTGGAGAAAAAATGGCTGATATGGACGGTAATATTACTTCTGACGAAATGCCTAATGAAAGCAGTGCTTTTTCTCGTCCAGAAATAGATCGTAATGATTTGAGAAAAATAATGCTGGAGAATCTTAAAGAAAACACCGTTGTTTGGGACAGTCAGTTAATTAATATTGAAAAATCTGAAAATCAATATATTTTAGATTTTAAAAACGGTAATAAAGTAACTGCCGATTTTGTAATTGTGGCAAACGGCGGAAGATCGAATGCAAGAAAATTTGTGAGCGATCAAGAACCTCAACTTTCTGGAACTTATATTATTCAAGGCGAAATTGTAAATCCAGACTTGGATTATCCTGAATTTAAACCAAAATACGGAAACGGAAATGTAATGGCAATGGGAGAACAAAAAATGTTTTACACTCATACTATGCGCGATGGTTCTGTTCATTTCGGAGTTTCTTTTAAAGCCGATAAAGATTGGATTTCTAATCACGGAATCAACTTCGAAGACGATCAGTCTGTTATTTCTTTTTTAAATGAAAAATTTAATAATTGGAGCGATGATTACAAAAAATTCTTCGCCGCCTCAACTGAATTTTCTGGTTTGCCTTTGCGTTTGTTTTCTTTAGAAGAACCTTGGAAAGAACATTCAAATATTACTCTTGTTGGAGATGCTGCGCATTTAATGCCTCCCTTTGCAGGTGAAGGTGTAAATATGGGGCTTTACGATGCTTTTCATTTAACTGAAAATCTTACGAATGGAAAATTTAATACTATTAATGAAGCAATAAAAGATTACGAGAAAAAGATGTTTGGTTATGCTCTAGAAGCGCAGCGTATGACTAAAAAAATGGAAGATCTATTGCATTCGAATATCGTTGCTGAAGATATTTTAAATAGTCGTTTTTAAACAGTTAAAAATCAACTAAAAAAGGCGTAAGAAATAAATCTTACGCCTTTTGTTTTATGTTGAAATCTCAAAATTATCTAGAATAATTTGGAGCTTCTTTTGTAATAGTTACGTTGTGTGGGTGACTTTCAGTAATCCCGCTAGAAGTGATTCTAACAAAACGTCCAGACTCTTGCAAAGTAGGAATATCTTTTGAACCACAGTATCCCATACCTGCACGAAGACCTCCTATAAATTGAAGCATACTTTCGTTTAATTCTCCTTTGTAAGGAACGCGTCCAACGATTCCTTCTGGAACTAATTTTTTAACATCGTCTTCAACATCTTGGAAATAACGGTCTTTAGAACCTGTTTGCATTGCTTCAACAGATCCCATTCCACGGTAAGATTTGAATTTTCTTCCTTCAAAAATAATCGTTTCTCCAGGAGATTCTTTTGTTCCTGCTAATAATGAACCTAACATTACACAGTCTGCACCTGCAGCAATTGCTTTAGGAATATCTCCTGTATAACGAATTCCACCATCAGCAATAACTGGAACTCCGCTTCCTTTAATTGCTGCAGCAACTTCTAAAACTGCTGAGAATTGAGGAAAACCAACACCTGCAACGATACGCGTAGTACAGATAGAACCAGGACCGATTCCTACTTTCACTCCGTCAGCTCCATTTTCTACTAAATATTTAGCCGCTTCTGGTGTTGCGATGTTTCCAACGATAACATCTATTTGAGGGAATTTTGATTTTACTTCTTTCAATACATTTACCACACCTTCTGTATGTCCGTGAGCTGTATCGATAATAATTGCATCTACACCTGCAGCAACCAAAGCTTCAGCTCTTTGAACTGCGTCTCCAGTAACTCCAATAGCAGCAGCAACCCTCAATCGTCCAAATGAATCTTTATTTGCAATTGGTTTTTGAGTTAGTTTTGTAATGTCTCTAAAAGTAATTAAACCAACTAATTCGTTATTTGCATTTACAACTGGTAATTTTTCGATTTTATGACCTTGTAAAACTACTTCTGCCTGCTCTAAAGAAGTTCCTTCAGCAACAGTTACTAAGTTTTCGCTTGTCATAACCTCAACGATTGGTTTTGCACCGTTTTTCTCAAAACGTAAATCACGGTTTGTAACGATACCTTTTAAGATTCTGTTTTCGTCAACGATTGGAATACCACCGATACCGAATTCTTTCATTGCGTTTTTTGCGTCTGCAATAGTAGAGTTCATTGGTAAAGTTACCGGATCGATAATCATACCTGCTTCTGCACGTTTTACTTTTCGAACTTTTCCTGCTTGTTGTTCGATCGTCATATTTTTATGTAAAACACCTATTCCGCCTTCTTGCGCCATAGCAATTGCCATTGCACTTTCTGTAACTGTATCCATAGCAGCAGATACAATCGGAACGTTTAATGTAATGTTTCTTGAGAATTTTGATTTAATGCTCACTTCGCGAGGAAGCACATTCGAGTAGTTAGGTACTAATAATACATCGTCGTAAGTTAAACCTTCGCCGATAATCTTGGAGTTGTGTGCTATCATGTTGCAATTTCTAGTTGAATTGCGTGCAAATATAGTGAATTAATTGCTAACTTGAATACTAACTTATTCATAAATTTATATTTACACGAATAATCTTATAAAAAAAATTCCCTAGCCCAGATGGAAATGAAAAGCCACGAAAAGCCAAAAATCATTTTTTTCTGATTTAAAAAAGCGACCAACGGAAGCTCTTTTTAAATCTTGAAAAAAAGTGTTTTGGCTCGAGTGCTTGGAATGGACAGCTGGAAATAGCTTCTAAATATTGAGAAATTAATCGTCTTTATCTTGAAAAACAAAATTGATTCCGAGTTGGAAGGCCGCGCTACTTGCTTTGGAAATGTCTTTATATTCTAAAACATTATTGACCAGAGCATAAACATTTACTGGACCAATTGTTCCTGCGAGTCCTAAACCAATGTTTGTATTCGAAAAACTATCGACGGTATAAGTTGCTTTAAGATCCAATTTTCTAAAAATGTTTCTTCTATAAAAAGCAGTCAAAGCGACTAAAGGTTCACGCGGAGCAGACATTCCGAAAACCTGAAGTCCAACAGCATTTTTATAATATTTATCTATTTTACCTCTGCAACTACATTCATCATCAGGACGAGCTTCTCCAAAAGAATATTGAACGGACGTATAAATTTTTGTCGGACGCCAAGTTGTGTATTTATTATATAGTGTATCTCTTGGTATTGCTTTATCAAATTCGTCAAAGACATTTTCAGGATCATCTGAACCTAAGAAATCAGGATTTGCACCGTTGTATCGGTAATTTCCTTTATAAGTAAGGGTTTCGATGTCTTTGGTTTGCCTTACAAAACCTAAATCTATAACACTTGCGGTAACTTGTAAATTATCTTTTATATAATAGGTAATTCCAGCATCTATTCCTAAACCTAAACTTCCATTAAAAAAGGTGTTATGGGCAATATCATTAACAATATTTCCTTCGTATTCATCTTTCGTAAAACGGGAAAGTCCAGAGGTTCTTAATTCTAAATTGGAAGAAATGATTTGATTATAAAGATTGGGAGTTCCTGCCTCCTCGCCAGTAAAAATGTAACCTGAGTTTTTTGTGGAAGTTGCATTTGCACCGCTTGAGTAGATTTTAGCGCGTCCTCCGAAAACAAATTTATCATTGAGCTTTTTATGAAAACCGACATGAAAAACAGAAAGCACTTCGGCTTTAATATTTAAATCACCCAGATTAAAGTATTTTCCAATATAATCTCGATTTCCGTTTAAAGCCAGCAAAGCCAAATCTTTTGGAACAAACATAAAGAAATCGAATTCTTGATACAATCCAAACGAAACATAAGAACGGCTTTCTTTTCCTCCAATTCTAAATCCGCCAGAAAATATTTCCAACTGCTGATTGGTTACTATTTTATCTCTGCTTGAAGATTTATTGACAACGTCTCTAACTTTTTGATTAAAATCGACTCCATCATTTGAAAACAAATCATAAGCCGAAAAACTGCTAGAGCCAATATTAGCTGAAACTCCAGACAAAACCGGAAATCCAAAATAATATTTATATGAAACATCAGCTCCTGGATTTACAAGTGAAGACTGCGGAATTGAAGTAAAATTATATAACAGCTCCCTGTTTTGTGCAAAACAAGAAAGATGAAAAAACAAGTAAAAAATTAGCGCTTTTCTCATTCGATTACTAAATAAGCTGTTGCACTTGATCTTAACTTTAAATTTCCTTGACTCTCACTATTTAATGGAGGTCCGGCTGCTATTAATACCCCAAAACCAATTCTTTCTGTATGTTTTAAACGATTTAATCGCACGTTTTCAAAAACTTCTGTAGGGTATTTTATAACATTTGGTGTTCCTTTGTAGGAAGGGACTGTAAATGATATTGTTTCTAAAACCCTGTTTTTATCGTTAATCAAAAGTATATTTAACACGAAATCGCGATCTATGTTATTTTCTACTTCAAAATCAAACTCGGCTTTTGCAAGATTTTCCCTAAAGAATTTATCTTTAAAAATATCAAAATCTCTAACATCATAAGTAATATTATTTCCGCCATCGTCTAAAAGTCTATTGGCAGGAATATTAAAATAAGCAAGGTTAGCTACAAAAACGGGTTCTATCTTAAAATCATTTACCTGATCAAAATTCAAATCGCTTGAACAGGAAAACAATAGAAACAGTGAAAATACTATGCTTGATATTTTTCTAATCGATCTTAATTTCATGGCAAATAGTTATATGTAAATAATAAATGTAACGTAATATACTTACAATCATTATCTAAGGTAAGAAAATATAACTATTTTTTAATGAAACTTTCCAAACAATTTTGAAGTTTCGTTGTAAGCGCTTTCAAAACTAAGCGAATTAAGGCCCGTTATTTTTTTATTGGCAGTGAAATAAGAAACCAATTTTTCTGTCGGCATGTTTCCTGTCAGTTTATCGGTTGCCATTGGACAGCCTCCAAAACCTTGAATTGCGCCGTCAAAACGAGTACAACCCGCTTTTGCTGCAGCGTCGATTTTTTCGAACCAGCTTTCGGGTGTTGTATGAAGATGTGCTCCAAACTCAATTTCAGGATATTTAGGAATTAAATCTGAAAATAAATAAGTAATAACTTCTGGTGTTGAAGTTCCAACAGTATCGGAAAGCGATAGAATTTTCACGCCCATTCCTGCCAGTTTTTCGGTCCATTCTGATACAATTTCAATATTCCAGGGATCTCCGTAAGGGTTTCCGAAACCCATTGAAAGATAAGTTACTACTTCTTTCTTTTTCTTATCGGCGACTTCTAGAATTTCTTCGAGCGTAACCAAAGATTCTGCAATTGTTTTGTGCGTATTACGCATCTGAAAGTTCTCAGAAATAGAAAAAGGAAAACCTAAATATTGAATTTGTTCGTATTCTGCAGCGGTAACAGCTCCTTGCGTATTGGCAATAATAGAAAGTAGTTTGCTTGTTGTTTGAGACAAATCAAGCTGTTCTAAAACGGCAGCGGTATCCTGCATCTGCGGAATCGCTTTTGGAGAAACAAAACTTCCAAAATCAATGGTATCAAAGCCAACTCGCAACAAAGCTTGTATGTAAGTAACTTTATTTTTTGTCGGAATAAAATCCTTAATGCCTTGCATGGCATCTCGAGGGCATTCGATGATTTTGATTTCTTTGTTCAAAGTGTATTCTTTTCTAAAGGCTAAGTTAGTTTCTTTTTTAAACAAATAAAAGATAATTTTAATTGAACTCTATTATTACAAAAAACAATCATATCTTTCATTATTACCAAAAAATGTAATAATTTTAATTATTACCAAAAAACGTAATACTAAATTTTATTACGTATATTTGTAATAGAAAGTTTATAATTTTTTTAATTATATTTGAGTTATGACTAGTGTAATTACGGGCGACATAATTGGTTCAAGACAGCAGCAATCAGACCATTGGGTGGAGGGTTTAAAGAAAATCTTGACTCCATTTGGCAAAACGCCAAATCAGTGGGAAATATATCGAGGAGACGAATTTCAAATTGAAGTCCGCAATCCGGAGGAGGCTTTGTTAACCGCAATTTTGGTGAAAGCACATTTGAGAGCCATAAAATCTGATGCCCGAATGAGTATTGGTTTTGGAGATAAAACACACAATGCCGAAAGAATATCTGAAAGCAATGGTTCTGCATTTATCAATTCTGGAGAACTTTTTGAAACTTTAAAAAAGCAGAAAGTGACTTTAGCTTTGCGAACAGGCGATATTGATTTCGACGAAAAACTGAATTTAATGCTCCAGTTGGCTTTGACTTTTATGGATAGCTGGCTGGTACAATCAGCAGAATTTGTTGCAGTTGCCATCGAAAATCCGACATTATCTCAGGAAGAATTAGGGCAAAAACTAGGGATTAACCAAGCTGCGGTAAGCCGAAGACAAAAACGAGCTCAGTTTGATTTGGTTATGAATTTAGATCGATATTTTAGAAAACAAATAAAACAATTTACAGCCTCATGATTTTATTTATAAAACTGTTTCTTGCTCATTTATTAGGAGATTTTATCTGGCAGCCAAATTCTTGGGTCGCTGATAAAGAAGTTAAAAAACATAAAAGCATTTACTTATATGCTCATATTTTGCTTCATGGAGTTTTAGCTGCAATTCTAGCGGGAGAAATCAATTTTATACCATATGCTGTTTTAATTGCAGTTACGCACGGAATTATCGATTTAATCAAATTGAATTTCCAGAAAAACAATACCAAACGCACTTGGTTTGTAGTCGATCAAATTGCACACATTCTTATTTTAATTGGTGTTGTCCTTCTGTACGAAAGCAAAACAATAATCAATTTTTGGCAGGATAATACATTCTGGATTCTAATTACTGGACTAATCCTGATAACGAAACCAACTTCTATTTTCATAAAAACTATAATTTCGATGTGGGCTCCTGAAAGCCAAAACAGCCATCAGGATAATTCTCTGATAGCTGCTGGAAATTATATTGGTATTTTAGAACGCTTGTTTGTTTTCGGATTTATCTTAACCGGACATTTTGAAGCGATTGGTTTTCTGCTTGCCGCTAAATCTATTTTTAGATTCGGAGATTTAAAGGAAGCCAAAGACCGAAAATTGACAGAATATGTAATGATCGGAACTTTAATCAGTTTTGGAATTGCAATAATTGCTGGCCTTTTGGTTCAAGCATTGCTTTTACAATTGCCCTAAAACCTTTTTGTTAATTGCTTTAATTAAAGCTGGACCTTCATAAATAAAACCTGTGTACAATTGCACTAGACTTGCTCCCGCATTTAATTTTTCAATTGCATCATCTGCAGAATGAATTCCTCCCACTCCAATAATTGGAAATGCTTTGTTACTTTTTTCCGAAAGAAAACGAATTACTTCAGTAGAACGTTTTGCTAATGGTTTTCCAGACAACCCTCCCATTTCTGTTTGGTTTGCAGATTGCAAGCCTTCTCTAGAAATCGTGGTATTTGTTGCAATAACACCCGCAATTTGAGTTGTTTTCACAATATCAATAATATCTAACAATTGCTCATCTGTTAAGTCTGGAGCAATTTTTAAAAGAATTGGTTTTACTTTTTGAGTACTTGTTTTTTGCTTTTCGACATTTCTATTTTGCAAAGTCTGCAATAATGCCGTTAATGGTTCTTTATCTTGTAAAGCTCTTAGATTTGGCGTGTTTGGCGAACTCACATTCACCACAAAATAATCTACATGATTAAAAAGTGCATCAAAGCAAATGATGTAATCTTTAACCGCATCTTCGTTATCGGTAACTTTATTTTTTCCGATGTTTCCACCAATTAAAACGCCTGTATTCTTTTTCAAACGCTCTACAGCTTCTAGAACACCGCCGTTATTAAATCCCATTCGGTTAATAATTGCTTGGTCTTCTTTTAATCGGAATAAACGTTTTTTTGGATTTCCTTCTTGTCCTACTGGCGTTACAGTTCCGATTTCAATAAAACCAAAACCAAAATCACCAAGTTCTTTGTAAAGCTTCGCATCTTTATCAAAACCAGCTGCAAGTCCAACTGGGTTTTTAAATTTAATTCCGAAAACTTCTCTTTCTAATCGAGCATCTTTTACTTCATAAATCGATCTTATAATTGCCGAAACTCCAGGTATTTTTGAAATGAATTTAACGAATGAAAAGGTAAAATAATGCACTTTTTCAGGATCAAAACAAAAAAGTATCGGACGAATTATAAATTTATACATAAGAGTTGTGTGTTGTTGTTTTTTCGGATGCAAATTTAAATATTATAGTTTAAAAAGGTACTTTTTTACGAAAACAAATAATTTCAATTTTGTTTAATTATTCTTTTCAGTTTAAAAATTTCTAAAAATATACGCTGCTATAAAAAATGTCTGCTTTTTGTAAAAGCTAAAAAATCTGTTCAAAAGCCTGTTTTTGTGTTGCAAGTTATAATATGAAACATGTTCTGTCCTATTAAAAAACTCTTTGCTATTATATATCGCTAATTTTGAGAAGTTCCGTTTCAAAATTTTCGTTTCAAACTTATAGCCCTACTCGACTTTAAGTATTTCCATTTCAGATTACTGCATTTTTTAGATTATTTTTTAGACAAAAGTTCACGAGAAACCCTCATACGATCAATATTAATTAATCAAATAAATTATGAAAGTTAGCAAATCACACATTCTGAAAAGTATTTTCGCATTCCTGTCTTTTCTTTCATTGGGAATTACTTCGAAAATAGTTGCTCAGGCAGATCCTCAACAAGTTACCAAAGAAACTTTTAAAGGAAAAATGGCTCTAGACATTAGAGATTCGAAAAGTGACTGGGCTCCGTACTTGCCTAAAAAAGCCCCTAAAGGTTATCCGAATATTTTATTCATTTTATATGATGATACTGGATTAGCCGCTTGGTCACCTTATGGAGGTGCCATTAATATGCCAACAATGCAGCGATTAGCCAACAATGGAATCACTTATTCTCAATGGCATACTACTGCATTATGTTCTCCAACTCGTTCTACATTGCTTACAGGGCGAAATCATCATCTCAATGGAATGGCTGCTATTACAGAAACTGCCGATGGTTTTCCAGGCGCGAGCGGAAGAATTCCAAAACAAGCCGCTACAATTGGACAAATTCTTCAAGACAACGGATATAGCACTTTTTGGATTGGAAAAAACCACAACGTTCCTGAACAAGATATTGCTTCTGGCGGACCAAGAGCTACTTGGCCACTTCAAATGGGATTTGACCGTTTTTACGGTTTTCTTGGAGGAGAAACCAACCAATGGTATCCAGATTTAGTTGAAGACAATCATTTTGTTGAACCACCTGCAACTCCAGAAGAAGGTTACCATTTATCTAAAGATTTGGCCGATCATGCTTTAGCTTATATTAAAGATCAGCAAGCAACAAATCCGTCAAAACCTTGGTACATGTGGTATTGTCCTGGAGCAAATCATGCTCCACACCATGCTCCAGAAGAATATATTGCTAAATACAAAGGGAAATTTGACGATGGTTACGATGCTTACCGCAAATGGGTTTTGCCTCGAATGATTGCCAAAGGCGTTATTCCAGCTGGAACAAAATTGGACAATTTCAATCCAATGCCTCCCGGAGTTGCTAATCCAGCAGATAATGTACTCGATTGGAATAAACTGAAACCTGAAGAGAAAAAACTGTTTTCTAGATTGGCTGAAGTATATGCTGGATTTTCAGAATATACAGATGTTCAAGTGGGACGAATTATCGATTATTTAGAAAAATCAGGGCAACTTGAAAATACAGTAGTTATTTATGCTGCTGATAATGGTGCTTCTGGAGAAGGATCTGAATCTGGTTCTGTAAACGAAAATAAATTCTTTAACGGTTATCCAGATGAATTAAAAGAAAACTTGAAATATTTAGATAAATTAGGAAGTCCAGATACTTACGAGCATTATCCAACTGGATGGGCCGCAGCGTTTTCTACTCCTTTTAAAATGTTTAAAAGATACAGCCAATATGCTGGAGGAACTTGCGATCCTTTGGTAATTTCTTGGCCAAAAGGAATTAAATCAAAAGGTGTTGTTCGCGATCAATTTCATCATTCAACAGACATTGTGCCTACAATTTTAGACATCTGCGGATTAGAAATGCCGAAGGAATATCGCGGTACGCCTCAGTATCCTTTGTCTGGTGTTTCAATGAAATATACTTTTGATGCTGCTCCTAATACAAAAACTCAAAAACACATCCAATATTTTGCTATGTTGGGAAGCCGTGCTTTATGGAAAGATGGCTGGAAAGCTGTTGCATTGCACGCACCATTATCAGGAAAAGGAAATTTTGACAAAGACGTTTGGGAATTATACAATACAGATGTTGACCGTTCAGAGTCTAATAATTTGGCTAAAAAAAATCCAGATAAATTAAAAGAATTAATAGCCGATTGGAATAGCGAAGCGGCCAAAAACTTAGTTCTTCCGTTGGACGACCGTTCTGCAATTGAAATATTAGGAACAGAAAGACCTTCTTCTGAAGAGCCTCGCGATCAATATATCTATTATCCGGGAACTTCGCCTGTACCAGAAGGAGTTGCGGTAAATGTTCGCGGACGTTCTTATAAAATAGTTGCAGACGTAGATGTAAAAGATGCCAATGCTTCGGGAGTTTTATTTGCTCACGGTTCTCGTTTTGGAGGTCATACTTTATTCCTTAAAGATAAAAAACTAAACTATGTGTACAATTTCTTAGGAATTCAACCAGAACAGAAATTCACTTCTAATGTGGCTATAACTCCTGGAAAACACGTTTTCGGAATGGAATTTAATCGCGAAAAACAGGGGCCAAACGGTGAATCTATCGGAACAATGAAATTATACATCGACGGTAAAGAAGTCGCTTCTGGCCCAATGAGAACGCAGACTGGTAAATTCACTCTTTCTGGCGACGGACTTTGTGTTGGTTTTGATAGCGGTGATGCCGTTAGTAAAGAATACAAAACTCCTGGCGAATTTAAAGGTGGAGAAATTTATGGCGTTGGTGTAAACGTTGGAAAAATTGAATATTCTGACTTAAACAATGAAGCAAAAAGGGCTTTAGGAAGAGATTAAAATATTAAAAAGAGGTATTCCCGATTCTATTTTGTGATCAGAATGCCTCTTTTTCTTCTTAAATAAATGTTTTAAGAATGCATACAAACCTATTAATCTTATGTATAGCGCAAATCGTATTTTTAAAAATCTATTCTTTATTTTTATTTTATTAATTGGTTTTAAAGGACTTTCTCAACAAGAAAAAGACACTACAAAATTAATGAATGTTCATTATGGCAGTAAAGGAATTGAACTGGAAACTCGAGACAAAAAATTTCTATTTCAATTAGCAAGCCGTTTGCAGTTTCGTTTTTCTACACCAAATGATACAGATCCTTTAACTTATGACGATTATAGCAGAGATGCTCAAACCACTTTTAAAATAAACCGTGCAAGACTTAAAATTGGCGGTCATGCTTTTGAACCTTGGCTTAAATATTATTGGGAATACGAATTAAGTCAGTCCAATTTGCTTGATTTTAGGATTATGATTGAAAAATGGGATTGGCTAAGTTTTAAAGTAGGACAATGGAAAACCGAATTTACTCGTGAACGTTACATTAGCAGTGGCGAACAGCAAATGGTAGATCGCTCTTTAATCAATCGGCCTTTTACAGTAGACAGACAATTGGGAGTTGAAGTTTACGGTCATTTAAAAGGCGCCGGAATTGCCGATTTCAATTATTGGGCAGCCGCTTTAACAGGAACTGGACGAGGAAATAGTTCCAACGATGACAATCATTTAATGTATTTTGGAAGAGCCCAATGGAATTTTTTAGGAAGAACTCTCGACTTTGAAGGTTGCGATTTGGAATTTCACGAAAAACTGACGCCAATTATAGCTTTCTCCGCTATAACAAACCGTAGCCCATATACACGCTTTTCACAAGCTGGAGGAGGTTCGCTTGACGGATTTGAAGACGGACTTCCAGGGCAATACAGAGTCAATCAATGGAATTTTGAAACCGCTTTTATGTACCGAGGTTTTTCATGGCAAAGTGAATTGCACAACAAACAAATCATCGATAAAATAAACAACGATGACACTACTGTAATGAAAGGATATTACATTCAGGCTGGATATTTTTTTCATAATGTTTTTGAATGGTGGCCACAACATCTTGAAATGGCAGGAAGACACGCCGCATACAGACCCGATAATTCGATAAGAGAAAATAGACAAGAGGAATCAACAATAGCTTTCAATTGGTTTTTTAAAGGACATAAAAACAAACTAACTTCAGAAGTAAGCTATTTTAGTTTTCAGGACAAAACACTTCCGTTACAAGGAGGATGGCGATTTAGAATACAATGGGATATTTCACTATAAACCAAACTTTTAATTCCTTAACACAAATCCTACATTTTTTTTCATAACTTTAAATCACATAAATTATTGAATATGAAAAACATAGCCAAAATAATAAAAAGTCCAGCGCTTTTAATATTCTTAATTGGAACTCTTTTCTTTATTTCAATTGATAGTTTAGCGCAACGTCATGGCGGTGGAGTTCGCGGTGGCGGAACTCGTGGCGGTGGAGCAACTCATACTAGACAAGCAAGACCTGCTACGCAATCCAGACCAAATGTAACTAGACCTAGTAACACAAGGCCAGCGACAACGAGACCTGGAGCAAACAATTCTGGAACTCAAGTAACCAGACCTGCAAACAATTCCAACAGAAATAATACTGTAAATAGAAACAACTCTGGAAACAGGAATAATACAGTCAATCGAAATAATACTGGCAACAGAAATAACGGTAATACTGTAAACAGAAACAACATCAATGTTGACAGAAGCCGAGATATCACCATCAACAATAACCGAAATACTGTAGTAAGAAGAAATACAGTAATTTACACACGTCCTCCTTACAGATATGGCGGATACCGATATTATGGCTATCATCCATATTATTACCATCCGTATAGACCTTTTTATTGGGGACCAGTTTGGCATCCTTGGGGCTTTTTCGTTGCAACTTTGGCTGTTACAGCAATTGTTGTGAGCGTAGAAAGCACTCAATATCATTATGATCAAGGCGTTTGGTATGCGCCGTCAAGCGGAGGTTATACCGCTGTACCTGCACCAGTTGGCGGTACGGTAAACAATATTCCGAGTGGAGCACAAACCGTCAATACGGGAACTGTCAATAATTATTATTACGGAGGAACTTATTACGAAAAAGACGGAAATAACTACAAAGTTGTAGCCCCTACGGCTGGAACAATCGTAGAAAATTTACCTGAAGGTGGCGAAGAAGTTACTATTGGAGATGTAAAATACATCAAATTTGGAGAAACGTATTACCAACCTGTCCAAGTAGATGGAAAAGACAAATATGAAGTTGTTTTTGTTGAAGAAGACAAGTAATGTTTATTAATTCTATAAAACTAATATAATTATAAAATTATTTTATCTAAATTTATCCCTGCTATTAAAAACCATATAAGCTCAAATAATAAACCATGAAAAAGAAAACCTTTTGGATCTTTGTGCTTCTCACATTATCCATCATTTCAATTGCTTACAGTTATACTAGATTTACAAATAATAAAGAAGAAAAAACAATTGCTGAATGTCATGAAACACCTAGTAACCTAGAATCTGAATTCAAGCCGACTGTCGAAAACAAATTCAAGCCAAATGCAAAAGTACCAAAAGGAATGGTTTGGATTCCTGGCGGAGAATTCTCAATGGGAACAAATGTTGAAGACGAAAGTCTGTGCAGTATAAAAGGAGTTACAAAAGACGCAGCTCCGATTCATAGAGTTTATGTTGACGGTTATTATATGGATGAAACTGAAGTAACCAACGAAGAATTCGAAAAATTTGTAAAAGCAACTGGTTATGTTACGGTTGCAGAGCAAAAACCAACTAAAGAAGAATTTCCTACAGCAAATGAGGAAGATTTAATAACAGGTTCTGTGGTCTTCACTCCTACACCTTCAGCAGTAAATTTGAATAATTTCTTGCAATGGTGGCGTTACGAACCAGGTGCAGATTGGAGACATCCTGAAGGTCCGCAAAGCACCATTATAGGAAAAGAAAAATATCCTGTTGTTCATGTTGTTTACGAAGATGCTGAAGCTTATGCAAAATGGGCTGGAAAAAGACTTCCAACTGAAGCAGAATGGGAATTTGCAGCAAGAGGCGGTAAAACTGGAAATCTTTATGCTTGGGGAAATGATTTAAAACCTAAAGGAAAATTTCAGGCTAATATTTATCAAGGACATTTTCCAATAAAAGATGGAGATACAGGAGAAGACGGATTTAAAGGAATTGCTCCAACAAAACAATTTGCTCCAAATGCTTACGGTTTGTACGATATTGCTGGAAATGTTTGGGAATGGGTACACGATTGGTACAGTGTAGAGTATTACAAATCATTAGCGGAAAGCGGAAAAGTAACAAAAAATCCGCAGGGGCCAGATGCTTATTATGATCCTAACGATCCTTCTGAAATAAAACGCGTACATCGTGGCGGTTCTTTTCTATGTACTGATCAATATTGTACTCGATATATGGTGGGAACAAGAGGAAAAGGAGAAATCAGATCTGCGGCTAACCACGTTGGTTTTAGATGCGTAAAAAGTAAATAACAAATTAAAAATACCAAAAAGGGATTCAATTTAGAATCCCTTTTTTATTAATTCAGATATTGAAAGCTAAATTTTCACCCAGAAAAAATTTTCTATATTTGCTAAAAATTCAAAAAAATGCAACATATCATAGATCGCTTTATCAGTTATGTAACGATTGATACGGAATCGGATCCAAATTCACAAACAACTCCAAGTACGCAAAAACAATGGAATCTTGCTAATAAATTAGTTGACGAACTGAAAGCAATCGGCTTAGAAGATGTAACTATTGATGACAAAGCCTATATCATGGCAACGCTTCCTAGCAATGTTGATCATGAAGTTCCAACAATTGGTTTTGTTTCTCACTTTGATACTTCTCCAGATTTTAGCGGAGCCAATGTCAAACCTCAGATTATTGAAAATTACGACGGAAAAGATATCGTTTTGAATGCCGAGAAAAATATTATTTTATCTCCAGATTACTTTAAAGATTTATTGCTTTATAAAGGTCAAACGATCATCACAACTGACGGAACGACTCTTTTAGGTGCTGATGATAAAGCTGGAATTACAGAAATTGTTTCGGCAATGGAATATCTAATTCAGCATCCAGAAATCAAACACGGAAAAATTAGAATTGGTTTTACTCCTGATGAAGAAATCGGACGTGGAGCACATCATTTTGATGTTGAAAAATTCGGGGCACAATGGGCATATACAATGGACGGAAGTCAGATTGGTGAATTAGAATATGAAAATTTCAATGCCGCTGGAGCTAAAATTACTTTTAAAGGAAAAAGCGTTCACCCCGGTTATGCAAAAGGAAAAATGATCAATTCAATGCTTTTAGCAAATGATTTCATCAACGAACTTCCGAAAGGCGAAACTCCGCAGGAAACAAGAGGTTACGAAGGTTTCTTTCACGTACATCACATAAAAGGAAATATCGAAGAAACTGTTTTAGAATTGATTATTCGTGATCACAACAGAAAGAAATTCGAAAAAAGAAAAGAATTGATCCATAAATTGGCGAAACAATTCAATAAAAAATTCGCGAAGAAATTCGGTGAAGATATTGTAACTGCTGAAGTTAAAGATCAATATTACAATATGAAAGAAAAGGTTCTTCCTGTAAAATATATTGTAGATATTGCTGAAAAAGCAATGAGAGAATTAAACATCAAACCGATCATTAAACCAATTCGCGGCGGAACTGACGGTTCTCAATTATCGTTTATGGGATTACCTTGTCCGAACATTTTTGCGGGCGGACATAATTTCCACGGAAAATACGAATATGTTCCAGCAGAAAGCATCCAAAAAGCAACTGATGTTATTGTGAAAATTGCTGAATTAACTGCGATTCCTGGTGTTTTTGATGCAGCAGAATCTAAAAAAGGCAAATAATTGGAAACAAAATCCGAAAATAAAGGCATTTGGAAATATGGCGATAAATGGGAAGAGGAATTACTTTTTCTAAAATCGATTCTTGACAAAACCGAACTGGCAGAAACCACAAAATGGGGCGGTCCAGTTTATGTTTGTGAAAAGAAAAACGTAGTTGGCCTTGGCGGATTTAAAGATTATTTTGCAATATGGTTTTTTAATGGCGTTTTCTTAAAAGACGAAAAAAAGAAACTCATAAATGCTCAAGAAGAAGTTACAAAATCTTTGAGACAATGGCGTTTTACTTCGAAAGAAGAAGTAAATGAAAAGGACGTTTTAGAATATATTTACGAAGCAATTGAAAACGAAAAACAGGGAAAAGTAATTAAACCTTCTAAAAAAGAAGCGATTGTTTCTGAGCTTTTAGAAAAAGAAATGGCTCAAAATCCTGCTTTAAAAGAAGCTTTCGCAAAATTTTCTCCTTATAAACAATATGAGTTTTTAGAATATATTGAATCGGCAAAACAGGAAAAAACGAAGCTCTCGAGAATTGAAAAAGTGCTTCCGATGATTTTAGCGAATTTTGGGTTGAATGATAAATACAGGTAGTTTTTTCAAAAATTCCAAATTCCAAGCTATATGAAAACCTTTGTCAAAGTTTTAAACTTTGACAAAGGTTTTTTTTTATAAAATTATTATCAAATTCAAACCAAACACTAGTTTTCTTTGAAAACAAAATCCTACATTTGCGTTCAAAAAATAACAAGCCTTTTCTTAGTATATGTTCAATATAGAAAAAAATAATTTTTATAATGATCGCCAATTAATACATAGCAATTTTCATGAAACAAGAAAATACGGATACAATTATCGGGATTTTGAGAGTGAAATATTTAACAAAGAAGCTCATTATCAAGTTCCAATAAACTTTACATCTCGTAATACTTATAATAGTCTTTTTTTTGAGATAATATAGAAAACAAATCTATTTAAGTAGCAAGAATACAATTTGCTCGTAGAACAAATGCTTGACATATCTTCAAAAGCATTATTCCCGATAAAGAATTATTATCTAAAATACCCATATAATCTTTCCTTTATAAAATTTAAAAGAGAATTTACAGCCACTTCAAGCTAATAATACTTGTAAAATACATAGACTAAATAAAAAATAATCATAAACCTAAAACCAAATAATAATACAATGAAAAGAGAAAAAAGTAAAGCCGCAAGAATACTTCTAATAATAAGTATCGTTTTTTTAGCAATAACCTTGTATGTCACTTATTACAGATATGCTAAAATCCAAAGAGCAGTTTTTACTACTGGTAAAATTGTAGGTTTTACAAAAAAAAATTGAAGAAAAGAGAGAAAAAAAGCGTACAAAAAGAACAACCTTTTATTATCCTGAATTTGAATTTAAAGATAAAACAGGACAGTTAGTAAATATAAAATCAAACGCCGGCAAAGGAAATTCTCCTGCCTATAATATTGGTGAACAAATTGAAATCATGTACAGTCCTGATGATAGTAGCGATGCACAAATAAACGATTTTTCAAGTTTGTGGTTACCAACTTTAGTACTTGGTGTCTTTACATTATTTTTCTCATTTGTTACTTATGTTGTAAGAAAAAAACAATAACATAGAATTTTAATCTTTATTTAAAAACAAAAAACCTGATTATCATAATTTTAAATCAACACGAGTGAAATGAAAAAAAATACCTCTTTAGTCTTTTATTTTTAATTTTTTTAGCGGGTTGCAACTCACAAGAAAAAACAGAAAAAAGACATATAAAATCCACAAAACAAATTGAATACAATCTAAATAATTCCCTTATAAGCTATTCAAAAGGGGATCGAATAAGTTTAACCGGTTTTGGTCAGGATCACATTGAGAATTTTGATCCTTCTGGAAATTTAAAAGAAACTTACAGCATATCTAATTTATCACCTGAACTCAAGTTTGTTTTAAGATCTAAAAATGAATATAATAAAAAAAATCAACTTTTATCAGAAGTTCGTTATACAGACAGAAACACTATTTTTTCCACTACTACATATGAATATGACAAGCAAAGCAGACTAGAAAAAGCAGAATATATAGTAAATAAAAACTCAGCAGGCTTTCAAAGTTCTTTACAGGTTTATATATACGATAAAAATCCAATTCTAATGACAGACTTTACATTGGACACCATCACAAAAAAGTATGTAGTTAATCATTATGAATTAATTAAAAAAGACAAAAACAACAATATCTTAGAGACCATTTATAAAGATATTGACGAAAAAATATATCGAGAAGAATATCATCAATATGACAAAAACAATAATCGCATTAATAGCGCTTTTGTGGAGCGAAGATTTCAAGAAGAAGAAAAATCCTCAGATGATATCGAATACAATAATCATAATGATATTATAAAATCTCTTTACAAAACAAAAAAATATGAATCTGTAACAAAATATCAATATGAATATGATGGATACGGAAATTGGATAATTAAAAAAATTATAAATGACAATGGTACAGGAAGCTACTTTGAACGAGAGATTTCATACTATTAATTTGTCATTAAGCTTTAAGTCAAATATAAAATAGAAAAAATCCCAAACTCCAAGTTGTAAAATTGGAATTTGGGATTTTAAATTTTTATTGGAATTTTAAAAACTTAAGCCTTTTTATTCAAAGCCGCGCTCATTTCCAAAGAAATTGCAGAACGCTCTAATTTTAATTTTCCTGACATTGTTTCAATTACAACAGTAGTTTCTGCTAATTCAACAACTTTACCGTGGAAACCACTTTTTGTTACTATTTTGTCACCTACTTTAAGGCTGCTTTCAAATTCTTTTTCGTTTTTAGCTCTTTTTTGTTGTGGTCTAATCATGAAGAAATAGATTACCACGAACATTAGAAGAAATGGCGCAAATTGAGTTAATTGTCCCATAATTTAAATTTGTTTTTGATTTATATTTAATATTCTTTTTTGCTCTTCGACTCCGCTCAGAGTGACAAAGTTATTGGTATTTGGAATTCAAAAAAATTGATATTTAAATATCTTACATTAACCCTCTTCCAACTTTTACCATCTTTTTATTGGCAGTCAGTTCTTTAACAAGATTATCTAAAATTCCGTTGATAAAAATACTACTTTTTGGTGTAGAATACTCTTTTGCAATTTCTAAATATTCGTTAAGAGTTACTTTTACTGGAATTGAAGGGAATTTTACAAACTCGCAAATTGCCATTTTTAAGATAATAGTATCGATTTCAGCAATACGATCGCTATCCCAATTTGGTGTTTTATCTTCATATTCTTTTGCAAAAGCCGTTTCATTTAAAATCGTTCTTCTAAACAAATCTTTTGCAAAATCTTTATCTTCAACGTCTTTATACAATTTAGGCACTCTAAAATCGTCTGAATCTTCAGTTTTGATTGCTTTCAATTGTTTTACAATATGAGTATTTACAACCGGAATATCATCAACCCAAGTCAATTTATCGTCTTCTAAATATTCGTATAATTTTTCATTTGGAACAATAACATTTTCAAACAAATCAATTACAAATTGTCTGTCTTCTTCAAATGTATTTGTATTGTTGCTCATGTATTTTTTGTACAAATCGCTAGCTTTCACATCATTTAAAAGCAAAATAATATAATCGTCGTTTAAAGACCAATTATTGATTTTACGATTTTCTAAAGCGATGCTAAGAGAATTGCTTTCGGCAAGAAGTTGAAAAATTTTGTTCTTGATAAATTTTTCGTTCGGGTTACGTTCTGCTGCAGTAGCAAGGTGTTTTTTACTTGACAGATGTAAAAAAACAGATTCTTTTTTACAAATTTCTATCAATGAAGAAAGCATTATAAGGTATAAGTCCTGAATATTATCAATGCTGTAAAAAAGGAATTTCTCCTCTTTTTCCATGTTATCAGAACCGCTTTGATGCATTGCATAAATGGATTGCATTACTTTAACGCGTATGTGTCTTCTATTTACCACCGTGTAAGAACATTTAAAAATTAGTCTGCAAAAGTAAAACTTTTGATGCGTATTTTAAAATTATTTCGTAAAAAAGTGACAGTTTTTAGTCGCAGTTTTCCGTTTAATTCATTTTTTTAGTCGCAATCGCGGTTTTTAGTCACAGTATTCAGTCACAGTCGCAGTTCTCCGTTTTCGCAAATACTGAGAACTGCGACTGTGACTGCACACTAAAAAAAAAGTCCCAGCTTCAAGTAGATCTGAAAACTGAGACTGAGACTTTAAACTAAAAAAATTATTTAGCAGCGTTCTCGATTCTTCTTTGATCAATACGATTTTGAGCAATAGTTAGAGCCGCTTTATGCGTTGTGATTCCGTTTTTAGCAGCGAAATCAATAATTTCTAAAGTTGTATTATAAATATTCTCTGTTTTAGTCATGATTTCAGCTTTACCGTAGTTAGCTAATTCAGCGTAAACATTGATAATTCCACCTGCGTTGATTAAGAAATCTGGAGCATACAAAATTCCTCTTTCTTGTAATCTTGCACCGTGAACATTTTCATCAGCTAATTGATTGTTGGCAGCACCAGCAATCACTTTAGCCTTAATTTTATCTACTGTATTATCGTTGATTGTTGCTCCCATCGCACATGGCGCGTAGATATCAACATCTGCAGTATACAAATCTTCACCAGTATAAATTGTTGCATTGTATTTTGAAGCAACTTGGTATAATTTTTCTTCGTTAATATCAGAAATAGTTACCTGTGCTCCTTCTTTAGTTAAATATTCAACCAAAGTTTCACCCACGTGACCAATTCCTTGTACCAAAACTTTTTTACCATCTAAAACATCAGAACCAAACTGACTTTTAGCAGCAGCTTTCATACCTAAATAAACACCGTAAGCTGTTACAGGAGAAGGGTTTCCAGAACCACCTCTTTCTTCAGAAATACCAGTAACGTAAGGCGTTACGTCTCTTACTGTATCCATGTCTTTAGTTTCCATTCCGACATCTTCTGCAGTAATATATCTTCCGCTTAAAGAGTGAACAAACTCTCCGAACTTACGCATTAATTCAGGTGTTTTTTGCGTTTTAGCATCACCAATAATAACCGCTTTACCACCACCAATATTCAGTCCAGTAATAGCTGATTTAAAAGTCATACCTCTTGAAAGACGTAAAACATCATTTAAAGCCTCCCATTCTGTGTTGTAATTCCACATTCTGGTTCCTCCCAAAGCTGGTCCCATAACTGAATTATGAATACCAATAATTGCTTTTAAACCTGTATCTTTGTCATTGCAAAATACAATTTGTTCGTGATCGTCAAAAGATAATTGACCAAAAACAGGATCCATTTTTTGAAGTTCCTTTCCAGTTGCGAAAGTTGCATCCATAGCGCTAGTATTAATTAGGTTAAATTATGAATTCGTCAAAAAGACTTCTCAAACATAATTAAAAAATACACATGTGCTAATTTTTTATCTTTAAAATAACAATTTTACAATATAATTGTTTTGATTAAATCGCAAATTATTATAATTTTATTTAATAATAATTCTTAAATACAAATCAATTCAATATCAGATTTCTTAAAAAAATGAAAGAATTAAGCTATTTAAATAAATATTTCGTTAAATATAAATATAGTTTTTCGCTAGGTATTTTAATCACCATAATCGCACAAATATTTTCTTTATTTACTCCAAAGCTTATCAGTAAGTCTTTAAATGCTATTGAAAATTTTGATAAACTTTCAATAGCGGACCAAAATTCTGAAGCAATAATCTCCACTTTTCGTCAGGATCTCATTCATAATGTGCTACTTATCATAGGAACTACGATTGTTGCTGGATTTTTGACATTTTTAATGCGCCAGACTTTAATTGTTATGTCGCGTCATATAGAGTTTGATTTAAAAAATGAAGTTTTCAGACAATACGAGAATCTTTCTCAGACTTTTTACAAACAAAACCGTACCGGTGACTTGATGAATCGTATTAGCGAAGACGTTTCTAAAGTTCGAATGTATGTAGGTCCAGCGGTAATGTATACTATTAATACATTTATTCGTTTTGCAATCGTTATTATATATATGTATAATGTATCGCCGTTACTTACCTTATACACTATACTACCGTTGCCAATTCTTTCTTATTGTATTTTTAAACTAAGTTCTGAAATCAACAAACGAAGTACGACTTTTCAGCAATATCTTTCTAAAGTATCAAGTTTTACTCAGGAAATCTTTTCTGGAATTCGCGTTATCAAAGCGTATTCATTAGAAAATCAGCATCAAAATAACATGGTTGATTTGGCTGAAGAAAGCAAACGCAAAAGTTTAAGCCTTGCAAGAGTTCAATCTTTATTTGGCCCTTTAATGATTGCGCTTATTGGAATCAGTAATTTGGTTGTGATTTATTTCGGAGGCGTTATGTACATTAATGGAACTATTTCAAACATTGGAACCATTGCCGAATTTATATTATATGTAAACATGCTAACTTGGCCAGTTGCTTCTTTAGGATGGGTTTCTTCGATGGTCCAGGAAGCAGAAGCTTCGCAAAAGCGTTTGAACGAATTTTTGAAAATTGAACCTGAAATTAAAAACAACAACGAAAACTCATCAGACATTCAAGGAAATATTGCTTTCGAAAATGTTTCTTTTACTTATAAAGACACCAATATTGAAGCGTTAAAAAATGTTTCTTTCACAGTAAAAAAAGGAGAAACATTAGCCATTTTAGGAAAAACAGGTTCTGGAAAATCGACTATTCTTTCTTTAATCTCGAGACTGTATGATACAACAGAAGGCGAAGTCAAAATTGATAAAAACGAAATCAGTACTTTAAATTTAAATGATCTTCGAAATAATATCGGAATTGTTCCTCAAGATGCTTTCTTGTTTTCAGATACGATTAAAAATAATATCAAATTCGGAAATCAAAATGCAACAGATGAAGAGGTAATTGAAGCTGCAAAAAATGCTGTTGTTCATGACAATATTATTGCTTTTAATAAACAATATGACACCATTTTAGGAGAAAGAGGAATTACACTTTCGGGCGGACAAAAACAGCGTGTTTCTATTGCAAGAGCAATTATAAAAAATCCCGCATTCTTACTTTTTGACGACTGTCTTTCTGCGGTTGATACCGAAACTGAAGAGTTGATTTTGAATAATTTATTTGAAATTTCTAAAAATAAAACAACCATAATTGTAAGTCATCGCGTTTCATCTGCAAAGAATGCAGACAAAATTATTATCCTAGAAGATGGTAGGATAATTCAACAAGGCTCTCATAATCAATTAATAAATCAAGAAGGATATTATTCGGCGTTATATTTAAAACAACTTTCGGAAAAAGAATTACTTTAATTGTTGCGTAATAGATAATTTTTTATGATTTTTGAGTACTATTAATTCCAAAAATGATAGAACGTATTATGAGAGAAAATGACATGTTAGAAAAAGAAGAGATTTTTTCTAAAGTATTACGCGCAGGAAGAAGAACTTATTTCTTTGATGTGAGAGCAACCAAAGCTGATGATTATTACATTACTATTACCGAAAGCAAAAAATTTACTGAGGAAGATGGTTCTTTTCACTTCAAAAAACACAAAATTTACTTATATAAAGAAGATTTTAGTGCTTTCGCCGAAATATTAGAAGAAATGACTTCTTATGTTCTGAACCACAAGGGCGAAGAAGTAATTTCTGAAAGACACCAAAAAGATTTTAAGAAAGAATACAGTTCTGAAAAATCTGAGAGATCTAGTTTTACAGATATTGATTTTGATGATATTTAATCAAAATCATCGATATAAATAGAAGTCCAATTTGTTCTGCATTTTGGACTTTTTTTATATATTTATGTTTGTGAGATGTGATTTGTAAAAATTTGAGATTTGCAATTCATATTTCTTCAACTCACTTCTAACATTTCACAAATTACATTTTACTTCTAATGAAAAAATTAATTCTTCTTTTCAGTTTCATCTTTTTCGGAATTTCTACTTCTGCACAGAATATAGAATATGAAACGAAAAATAATATTCAATATTATAATGCTGCTGCAAATAAATCAGATAAGTATATTAGCGAAAGATGTGTTTTAGACATTTACTATCCAAAAAACAAAACTGGATTTGCTACAATCGTTTGGTTTCACGGCGGCGGATTAACTGGCGGAAATAAAGAAATTCCTGAAGCTTTAAAAAATAAAGGTTTTGCCATTATTGGAGTAAACTACAGATTGTCACCAAAAGTTAAAGCTGTCAAATGTATTGAAGATGCTGCTGCAGCCGTTGCATGGGCTTTTAACCATATTACCAATTATGGAGGCGATAAAACCCAGATTTTTGTTTCTGGACATTCTGCGGGAGCATATTTAGGTCTGATGATTGGTTTAGACAAAAAATGGCTCCAAAAAGAAAACATTGATGCGAATCAAATTGCTGGACTTATTCCGTTTAGCAGTCAATGCATTACGCATTTCGAAATTAGAAGAGAAAACGGAATTCCTAAAAAACAGCCAACAGTTGATGAATTCGCTCCTTTGTACCACGTTCGTGCCGATGCTCCGCCTTTATTATTAATTACTGGAGATCGCGAATTAGAAATGTTGGGACGTTACGAAGAAAACGCATACATGGCTAGAATGATGAAATTGGTTGGACATACGCAAACTAAGTTATACGAATTAGACGGTTACGGCCACGGAATGACAGAACCTGGTTTTCCGCTTTTGGTTAATGAAGTAAACCGAATTTTAAAAGAACGTAAAAAATAATCCCTAAATAAAATTCCACGGCAATGGAGACACAACTATTAATTATACCAGGACTTGGAGATTCTGGAGAAAAACACTGGCAAACTTTTTGGCATAAAAAATTCGAAAATTCTATTCGTGTTGTACAAGACAATTGGGATGAGCCAATTCGAGAAGAATGGCTTGAGAGACTAAACGAGAACATTTTAAAATTAGATAAACCAACTATTTTAGTAGCGCATAGTTTAGCTGTTTCATTGGTTTTGCATTGGGCAGGAAAATATAGCAATCCCAATATTATTGGTGCCTTTTTGGTCGCTCCTGCGGATGTAGATTCGCCAGAACACACACCCGAATGCATTAGAAATTTTTCGCCAATGCCTCTTTACCAACTGCCTTTTCCATCGGTTGTTGTAGCAAGCGAAAATGATCCTTATTCGTTATTTGAAAGAAAAAAATACTTCGCAGAAAAATGGGGAAGCAATTTTGTAAATATCGGAGAACAAGGTCACATCAACTCTGATTCTGATTTGAAATATTGGGAAGAGGGACAGTTGATTTTGCAACAGTTTATTGAAAAAATAAAATAAGTTTTCAGTCGCAGTTTTCAGTGTAAAACTGTGACTGAAACTGAGACTGAAACTGAGACTGAATACTGCGACTAAAAACTATCCAATTCGCAATCCATTTTCTATTTTAAAATCGGGAGCTAATAAAATTACATCTCCCTCCTCGCCTACAGCTCCTAAAACAAGGCATTCACTCATAAATTTTCCAATTTGTTTTTTTGGGAAATTGACAACCGCTACAATCTGACGATTTACTAAATCTTCTTTCTGATATCTTTTTGTGATTTGTGCTGATGATTTTCTAATTCCTATTTCCGAACCAAAATCAATTGTCAGCTGAAAGGCTGGTTTTCTCGCTTCAGGAAAATCATTTACTTCTATAATAGTTCCGACGCGCATGTCAGTTCTTTCAAATTCATTCCAAGTTAAATCCATTTTTCAAGTATTAGATTTACAAACCTATAAATTTTGTAATTAATGTACCTAATTCTATAACCTATTTCTTTGATTAAGAGTCTAATTTTACCTGAATAAAGAATTAAACTCACGCAAAAAACATATAACATGGAACATACAGAACCAAATGCATGCATGTCAATTAAAGATTTTGAATCTAATTTAAAACAGATTCATACTGATAAATATATAGAAACTGCCCAAAATGTAAGACTGTACGTTAAAGATTATGGTCAAGGAAAACCTGTTATCTTAATTCACGGTTGGCCACTTTCCAATGAAATGTGGGAATATCAAATTGATCATTTAGTACAAAATAATTATCGCGTTATTGCTTACGATCGCCGTGGTTTCGGAAAATCTTCTCAGCCTTGGGATGGTTATGATTATGATACTTTGGCAGATGATCTTAAAGAAATTATCGAACAATTAGAATTAGAAAATGTAACACTTGTTGGTTTCTCAATGGGTGGCGGCGAAGTGGTTCGTTATTTTAGCCGTCATGGAGGAAAAAGCGTTACCAAAGCCGCTTTGATCTCGTCGATAATTCCTTTTCTTCTAAAAACTCATGACAATCCAGATGGTCATCCGAAAGAAAAAAGCGATAATACTGCTATGGCAATAAAAGAAGATAGAATCGCATTTATTGATAATTTTGGAAAAACGTTTTTTGGAGTTAATATTATCAATAAACCTTTAAGCACGCCTTTATTAGAATATTATCGAAATCTATGTTCTGCTGCTTCTCCAAGAGCTACTTTAAAATGTGCTGAATCTTTTTCATATACCGATTTTAGGGATGAAGTAGATTTTATAAAAGTACCAACTTTGATTATTCACGGAGACGACGATAAAATTGTACCTATTGATCTTACTTCAAGAAAAGCGGCAAAATCTATAGCAAACAATACTTATATTGAATATGAAGGTGCACCACACGGACTTTTTTATACCGACAGAGAAAAGTTAAATGAAGATTTATTAGCTTTTTTAAACTCATAAAATTTTAAAAGAGTATCCAAAGAAGCAAATTCTCGCAACTAACTGCTTTCTTTGGATATTTTTTATTCTTGTGCTCTTTTATTTACAGATTTTTAAAGCTATTTTTGAAAATCAAATTTCAAATAAAATGGCACGAACAGAATCTACAATGCTTCCATTAGGAACTATTGCTCCTGATTTTTATTTAAAAGACACCAATTCTAATGACACTTTTTCTTTTGAAGATTTAAAGGGTTCAAAAGGTACTTTGGTACTATTTATCTGTAACCATTGTCCGTTTGTGCATCATGTTATTAATGAAATTGTAATGATTGCGAATGATTATCGTGTTCAAGGACTTGGAGTTATTGCTATTTCTAGCAACGATGCTGTAAAATATCCACAAGATGGTCCAGAATTAATGACAGAATTTGCAATCGAAAACAAAATTGATTTTCCTTACCTGTACGATGAAAGTCAGGAAACGGCCAAAGCTTATCAAGCAGCTTGTACTCCTGATTTCTATTTATTTGACAGTCAAGACAAATTATTCTATCGCGGACAATTGGATGATTCTAGGCCAGGAAACGGAATTCCTCTTAGTGGAAGCGATCTTAGAGGCGCCATAGATGCTTTAATTTACAACAGAAGTCTTAAAGAACTACAGAAGCCAAGTTTGGGCTGTGGCATTAAATGGAGGTAAATCCTCACTAAATTCAAAAATATTAACTATCTTTGCAGATCAATTTAATCATCCTTATGGGAAATATAATACCATTTACAGCCTCTTCAAAGTCGTTTTGCGTTGCAAAACCTCTTCCTGCTGTAATTATTTCGCATAATAAGGCCTTTATTTTTTAGGCCTCCGTCTACTTCATTTTTTCTTCTTTTTGACGGAGGATTTTTATCAGATTTTTTAATTCGTTTTTTTATTTGAAAAAGCATTGCTCTTTCAGATGATTTTCGCTTTTCTATCAGTTTAAAATTCCTTTCAAGATTTGAAACAGTATATAATGAATAAATAATTTTTTAATAATATAAATGAATACGATTATGAAACCAATACCTACTTTCTGTAAAGCAGACTATCAATTTCTAAGAGAATTGATTTTAAAAAGTAAAAACGAAACAAATACAAAAGAAGCCAATTTGCTTTCGCAAGAATTAGACCGCGCCGTAATAAGCAAGGAAAGCGAATTAGACTCGGTTATTCGCATCAATTCGTTTGTTACTATTGAAGACGTAAAAGCCAATAAACAAATGAAAATTCAAATTGTTTTGCCTTCAGCAGCAGACTTAAAACAATCAAAAATTTCAATTTTAGCACCATTAAGCGTTGCTATAATTGGTTTTAAAGAAAATGATCAGGTTGATTGGGAACTTCCTGCCGGAATCAAAACTTTAAAAATAGTTGCAGTCGATAATACTGAAGTACAGCATCATTCATAAAATTTTTTAAACACCTCATTCTGTGACGGTGTTTTTTTTATACCTCATCCAAAAAAAAAGCATCCCAATTATGAAATGCTTTTTTATCGTTTTATAGCTGAGAATCGATGTAATTCGTAATCGAAGCCATCTGAGTATCATCTAACTTCGCCTTTTTACCCATTCTTACCAATATAGGTTTCCATTCTTCCTTTGTAAACTTTTTTGGTTCATACAATTTGTGACATTTTGCACAATTATTATCGTATAAATTTTTACCCGCTTCTAATTCAGGTGTCAATGCTACTTTTGCAGTTTCTGTAACTGGAGTTGAAGCAACTGCAGTTGTTTTTTGAGTTCCGCAAGAAACCACAAATAATGCAAGTCCCGCAAGGATTAAAATGTTTTTCATTGGCTTTATTTTTTAGTAAATATAAAAAAATCCGATATGCTGAGGCATATCGGATTTCTATTTATAACAATACTAAATTGCTTCTAAAGTCTTATTTTACGTCCATTAATTCAACGTCAAAAATCAAAGTTGCGTTTGGAGGAATAACTCCTCCAGCACCAGATGGTCCGTATCCTAAATCAGATGGAATTACAAAACGAGCTTTGTCTCCAACTTGCAATAAAGCGATACCTTCGTCCCATCCTTCGATAACTTGTCCAATTCCTAATTTGAATTCGATTGGTTTTTTACGTGGGTAAGAAGAATCAAAAACTTTTCCATTTTCTAAAGAACCTTCGTAGTGAACAGAAACTGTTTTTCCTGCTTCAGCTCTTTTTCCTTCTCCTTTTTGAATCATTTTATAACGTAAACCGCTTTCAGTTTTATCAAAACCAGCAGCTAATTGTTCCATTTTTGCTTCAGAATCAGCTTTTAAAGCCGCTTCTCTTTTTAGACGAGCACCTTTTAAACCAATGAAAGATTCGATAGCATTAAACTTTTCAGCTTCTTCTCCAACTCTGATAATTTCTACAGACTCTAAGTTATCACCTTGAGCAACAGCATCAACGATATCTTGTCCTTCAACAACATATCCAAAAACACTATGCTTTCCGTCTAACCAAGGAGTTGGAACGTGAGTGATAAAAAATTGAGAACCGTTACTTCCAGGACCAGAGTTTGCCATAGATAAAACTCCTGGACGATCGTGTTTTAAAGTTGGGTGAAATTCATCATCAAATTTGTAACCTGGATCTCCAGTTCCTGTTCCTTTTGGACAACCACCTTGAATCATGAAATCCGCAATTACTCTATGGAAGGTTAATCCGTCATAGAATTTTTGTCCTTGAGGCTTCACTTTATTTTCCATATTTCCTTCTGCAAGAGCAACAAAGTTACCTACAGTTCCCGGTGTCAAATCGTGTGTCAATTTTACTAAAATTGAACCTTTGCTAGTATTGAATTTAGCGTATATTCCGTTTTCCATGTTGTTATTTTTAATTTGAACGCAAATTTACAAATTAATTTTTTAATCAATTTGCGCTTTTGCTTTTTTAGATTTTGATTTATAAGTAAGTCCGTAAATAGTCAATGAAATTAAAGATAGAACCATACATCCGATTGTTACGGCTGGCCATCCGCCCAATTTCCATAGCAATAAACCATAAGCAGATCCTGCGGCTGTTCCTAAAAAGGTAAGCGACATAAATACCGTATTTAATCTGTTTCTTGCTTCTGGCAATAACGAATAAACGCGTGTCTGGTTTGAAATGTGAACTCCTTGAATTCCTATATCAATAAAGACAATTCCGATTGCAATTCCGACTACGCTTTCAATAGCAAAATAGAATGTTATAAAACTGATTAAAATTAATAAACAGCCATAACCAACTGCAATTCTCGAGTTCCCTTTATCTCCCAGTTTTCCAACTAAAGGCGCTGCTAATGCTCCAGACGCTCCAACAATTCCAAACAATCCGATTGTTGCGCTATTAAAATGGAAAGGTTCTCCAGAAAGCAATAAAACCATTGTCGTCCAGAAAGCTCCAAACTGAGCAAAACTGAAAACATTGATTGCTGTTGCCTCACGCAAAACAGGCTGTGTTTTTATAAGTGTGAAAAGCGATTTGATTAACTGTCCATAAGTTCCTTGAAACTGCGGTTTGTTTTGCGGAAATTTACTTTGCATTACAAAAAAGATCAAAAGACAAATTCCAGCTGCGATATAAAACATTGATCTCCAACCAAAAACTTGACCAATAAATCCGCTTAAAGTTCGCGAAAGCAAAATTCCGACTAAAAGTCCGCTCATAATCGTTCCTACAACTTTTCCTCGCTGTTCGGGCGCACTTAAAGAAGCGGCTAAAGGAAGAATAAGCTGAGGTACAATCGACGTAATTCCGATTAGCAATGAAGCAATTTGCAAAACAAGAAAACTTTTGGCTGTTGCTGCAATTAATAAGGCAATTACAGTTGCAATAGTGGTCATTAAAATTTGCTTTTTTCGTTCTAATTTATCGCCAAGCGGCACCATAAAAAATAGTCCGATGGCATAACCAGCTTGAGTTAGATAGGTTATTGTTCCGGCGCTGGCTTCAGGAATTTTAAATTCGTTGGCAATTAAAACAATCAAAGGCTGGCAGTAATAAAGATTTGCAACTATAAGACCAGTGCAAACTGCCATAAACAGTACATTAGTTTTTGATAAATTCATGTTGCAAAAATACCACTCTTATCTTTAGCAGAACTTTAAAAAAAATATAATTTTTTAAGATTTTTATAAACCATATAAGTCATATAAGTTCATTTAAAATAGCTTGACGAATTTAAAGTATCAGAAAACTTAAATTTCTTATATCACTTATATGGTTATTTTTTTTAAGTTTTAATAGTTCAAAAAGTCTTCTCTTGCAGGGCTAAAAACATCTGTCAGCATACCTGTTTCTAAACAAACAACTCCATGTACAGCGTGCGGCGGGATATAAAAGCTATCACCTTCTTTTAAAGTTTGTGTTACGCCGCTAATCGTTACGTCAAATTTTCCGCTTGCGATGTATGTAACTTGCGAATGGTAATGGTCGTGTAAAGTGCCTATTCCACCCTTTTCAAAGTGTACATTTACGAGCATCACTCTTTCATCAAAAGCTAAAATTTTTCTTTTGATTCCTTCGCCGACTACTTCCCACTCGATTTCGTCTCCTTTTATAAATTCTTTGCTTGTTCCTAAACTCATAATCTTTTTTATTTTATTGAATGCTTTTAAGGTCTTTTTCCATTAACTCAACACCGTTGGTTAATTTGTTATCCTTAAAGTATTTTTCTAGTTCTTTTAATCTTTTTGTATTGTCGTATTTTATACCTGAATTTAATTTTCTCTGACAATTTGAACATAATCTCAATGTATGTTTATCGGTTTCAATCATGCTATTTGTTCCATTCATTACACAATTTGCATCAATACAATGATGAAGCCCAAACATATGTCCGATTTCATGAGAACAAATCTTCAATAATCGCTCTAAACATAAATTAAAATCGGCTTCTTTTTGCATTCTGTACATGGAACTTACCGCAATTTTATCTCTATAAGACGCTAATCCAAAAACATAATTCCATTCTGGCTTTGGATACAAATCCTTTTCTGTTATTGCCATTAAAGCTACACCTTTTTCAGGTTTTTCTTCCTTCAATACATCAGTTAAAATATAACCCGCTAAAAATTGCTCCTGTCCTACATCGCCAATTCTTCTAGCATTGTTCGGAATAATATCATTTGAGACGCCCTTTAAAACTCTGGTTTCTAACTGAAAAAATATTTCCAAATATTGACGAACTAATTCAATTTGTTTGATCTGCAACGAATTAAACGTTCCTATAGGTTGCAAATAAACGATGTTTTCTTATTTGGTTGGAATAACATGTTTTGTTTTGATGAACTTCTCAAAAGTCTGTCCTTTTTCATTGCGAGAATAAAGCCAATCACCAAAAACAGGCTCACCAAGCTTAACATCATTATTTTTGATAGCGACAAAATATGGATCTAGTTTTAAATTAAACTCCTGTTTTGGCTCCGGATTTGAATTTGATTTTTCTTTTTTATTTGATTCACAAGAACAAAGAATTACCAATAACAACAAAAGAAATTTCTTCATAAATTGAATTTACCAGATTAAGTTTTTCGAAATAAAATCACAACTCGATTTGATGGAATCATAAGAATTGGAAGCAAAATTGTTTTCCTGCTCCACAAAAAAATGAATCATTCCCGATTGTTTTGCTGCAGCAAATAAAGGTTTAAAATCTATTGTTCCAGAACCAACTTCAGTATTTAAATCATTATTGTTTTTATCCTTGTCTTTTACGTGCCACATTTTAAAACGCTCAGGATTTTCTTTAAATAATTGTAAAGGATCATTTCCTGAATGAATTACCCAATACAAATCCAATTCAAAAAAGACCAAATCTTTATCCGTTTCCTTTAATAAAATTTCAAAACCCGTAACTCCATTGTATTTCTGAAATTCAAAATCATGATTGTGATACGCCAGTTTTAAACCTGCTTTTTTACACATTTTTGCAGCTTCATTTACACGAGCCGCAATCTTTTTATAATCTTCTATATTTCTTCTAAAGGGTTCATCGATCCACGGAACGGTTAGAAATTCGCTTTTTAGAATTTTCGCTGCTTCAATCGAAGCAATTAATTCTGTTGTATTTCCGTCATATAAAAAGCTTCCTAAATTGTAATGTCCGCTGACTGCCTTCAAGCCATTTTCATCCAAAATCTTTTTCAATTCATGAGGTGTTAATCCCCAAAATTGATCTTTAGTCGAAAAACCGTATGTCTCAACTGTTGTATAGCCCGCTTTAGCTACTTTTTCTAAAGTTCCTTTTACATCTTTCGGAAGTTCTTCACGAAGCGTATACAATTGTAAACCTATTTCTTTTTTATTCATAGAAAGTGCAAATGATGGTGAAGCCAAAACTGCTGTAGTGACCAAACCTGTGGTTACGATAAAATTTCTTCTGCTAATCATTTTTATGATAAATAAATTTCAGAAAGTAAATATATTATAAAAATTGATTCTTAAAGTTTTCTGTGAAATTTTGAAGTGCTTCTGCAGTTTGTTTTGATACGATTTTGTTGAAGCCATTAAACAAACAATTCGTATTTCTAAATAAATCTAAAAATACGAATTGTTTAAAAAATAAAAGAAAAAAAATTATTTAGAAGTCAATAGATGCAGTCCTTCCATTTTTACAGAATCAATAGCTTGTGGCGGATAATTCTGTTTTTCTTGTCTTGTTGAGGTGACTTTGCCTTCTTTACTTATATATACATAGTTGTAGTTCCAGTAATTTGACTCTGCAGTTTGAGATCCATCTTTAACAAACACTTGATCTGCATAAACAAGAATTTCTCCATTCTCTTTATTGTCCAAGGTTCTTATTGGACTCCCTAAAGTTTTAAGCACTTTTGTTTTGGTTTCTCCTGCAGCGACGGTCGCTGAATTGGTACTTGCACAAGACATAAAGAACGCAAGTACAGCAGGAATTAATATTGCTTTTTTCATAACTAAGTATTGAATTTATGTTCGGATTTTGATTGCTATTTAACTGATTATTAACACTGTAATAATAAATAAAGTTAAACTATATAACTTTACATAATTTAATATCTATGTTATATAATTATTACGAAAAGACTCAATGGCTTTATTTGTATCTTTGCAGACAAGAAAAATTATCGAATAAAGATGCGAATTGATATTATTACACTTTTACCTGAATTATTAAGAAGTCCGTTTGAGGCCTCAATTATGAAACGTGCCATTGACAAAGGTTTGGTGGAAGTGCATTTTCATAACCTACGAGATTATAGCACCAACAGACAAAAAAGTGTAGATGATTATCCTTTCGGAGGAGGCGCAGGAATGGTAATGACGATTCAGCCAATTGATGATTGTATTACGCATTTGAAAAGTCAGCGTGAATATGACGAAATCATTTACATGTCGCCAGATGGCGAAACTTTAGACCAAAAAATGGCCAATAAAATGTCAATGTATGAAAACATCATTATTTTATGCGGACATTATAAAGGTGTCGATCAAAGAGTTAGAGATCATTTTATTACGAAAGAAATTTCAATTGGCGATTATGTTTTATCTGGAGGAGAATTAGGCGCTTTGGTTTTGTCTGATGCGTTAATCCGATTAATTCCAGGTGTTTTAAGCGACGAGACCTCAGCTCTAACCGATAGCTTTCAGGACAATTTATTATCAGGTCCGATTTATACAAGACCTGCAGATTATAAAGGATGGAAAGTGCCAGAAGTTTTAACCAGCGGACATTTTGCTAAAATTGATAAATGGCGCGAAGATATGGCGTACGAACATACTAAAAACAGACGACCTGATTTATTGGAATAAGTCATAAAGTTGTACAGTCTAAAGTCCTAAAGCCCATCATTTAGAGTCTTCATTTTGAAACCTTTATAACTTTACAACTTTAGGCTTTATGACTCAAAAAATAATTCACAATTTACAATTCATAATTCATAATTATTTTTTACATTTGCACCCGAATTTGACCAACCTCTGGCGAGATCCGTGAATGTTGCTCTAATATAAAAACCATAATTTAAATTATCATGGCAGATTTATTAAAATTCGTTCAAGACGAATTCGTTACTAGAAAAGATTTCCCAGATTTCGGAGCTGGAGACACAATTACTGTTTTCTACGAAATTAAAGAGGGTGAAAAAACAAGAACTCAGTTTTTTAAAGGAGTTGTTATTCAAAGAAGAGGTTCTGGTAACACAGAAACTTTTACTATCCGTAAAATGTCAGGAGCTATTGGAGTTGAGCGTATCTTCCCAGTAAACTTACCAGCTTTACAAAAAATTGAAATCAACAAAAAAGGAGCTGTTCGTAGAGCTAGAATTTTCTACTTCAGACAACTTACTGGTAAAAAAGCTAAGATTAAAGACAAAAGAAGATAATCATTTATCTAAATGTTATAAAAAACTCGTTTCATATTATTTGAAACGAGTTTTTTTTTATGTTCTATTTTCATCACTAACAAAACCGTAATTTTTTAATATCAAAATCATCGATTTAGCAATATTATGAGCTCGAAATAACAATCTGTTAATTTCATCTTTTCTCTCCAAAACTCAACCGATTTCGTTGTGATTTTATTATATTTGCTCCGCTCATTTTGAGCCGAATATATCTTTGACATCGTTAACTCCTGACGATACGATTATAAAAAAAAAAGAAAATGAATAAATCAAAAATTTTTTACACCTTAACTGATGAGGCGCCGTTATTGGCAACTTACTCTCTTTTACCAATTGTACAAGCTTTTACAGCGACAGCTGGAATTGAAATCGAAACCAGAGATATTTCGCTGGCAGGAAGAATTTTATCAAACTTCCCAGAATCTTTGACTGATGCTCAAAAAACTGGAGATGCATTGGCAGAATTAGGTCAATTAGCAACTCAGCCAGAAGCTAACATTATCAAATTACCAAACATTTCGGCATCTGTACCGCAATTAAAAGCGGCTATTGCTGAATTACAATCACACGGATACAACGTACCAAATTTCCCAGAAGATCCACAAAACGATGCTGAAAAGGAAATTAAAGCAAAATATGCAAAAGTATTAGGTTCTGCTGTAAACCCAGTTTTACGTGAAGGAAACTCTGACCGTAGAGCTCCAAGAGCCGTTAAAAACTTTGCAAAAGCAAACCCTCACTCAATGGGTGCTTGGTCTGCTGACTCAAAAACTAAAGTTGCTTCTATGACAAGCGGTGATTTTTACGGAAGTGAAAAATCATTAACTGTAAACGAAGCAAACGATGTAAAAATCGAATTTGTTGCTAAAGACGGAATTTCAACTGTTCTTAAAGCAAGTACTCCATTAAAAGCTGGCGAAATTATTGACAGCTCTGTTTTAAGCGTAAGCAAATTAAAAGCCTTTGCTGCTGATGCAATTGCTGATGCTAAAGCTGCAGGAGTTTTACTTTCTGTACACTTGAAAGCTACAATGATGAAAGTTTCTGATCCAATTATCTTTGGCGCTATTGTTGAAGTATATTTTGCAGATGTTTTCAAAAAATACGCTACTTTATTCGCTGAATTAAACGTTGATACAAGAAACGGTTTAGGTGATATCTACGCAAAAATCGCTGGAAAACCTGAGCAAGCTGAAGTTGAAGCTGCTATCGCACAAGCAATCGAAAACGGTCCAGCTTTAGCAATGGTTAATTCTGATAAAGGAATTACAAACTTACACGTTCCATCTGACGTAATTGTTGATGCTTCTATGCCAGCAATGATCCGTACTTCTGGACAAATGTGGAACAAAGAAGGAAAAGCACAAGATACATTCGCTGTTATTCCTGATCGTTCTTACGCTGGAGTTTATACTGCAACTATCGATTTCTGTAAAAAACACGGTGCTTTTGATCCTAAAACAATGGGAAGTGTTCCTAACGTTGGATTAATGGCTCAAAAAGCTGAAGAATACGGATCTCACGACAAAACTTTCCAAATGAAAGCTGACGGAGTTGTTCGTGTTGTTGATGCAAACGGAACTGTTTTAATGGAACAAAACGTTGAAGCTAATGACATTTTCAGAATGTGTCAAGCAAAAGACGCTCCAATTCAGGACTGGGTTAAATTGGCTGTAAACAGAGCTCGTTTATCTAGTACTCCTGCTGTTTTCTGGTTAGACGAAAACAGAGCGCACGATAGAGAATTGATCGTAAAAGTTCAAAAATATCTTAAAGACTACGATACTACAAACTTAGATATCCGTATTTTAAACCCAATTGCTGCTACAGAATTTACTTTAGACAGAATCATTAAAGGTTTAGATACTATTTCTGTAACTGGAAACGTTTTACGTGACTACTTAACAGATTTATTCCCAATTTTAGAATTAGGAACTTCTGCTAAAATGCTTTCTATCGTTCCTTTAATGAACGGTGGCGGATTGTTCGAAACTGGTGCTGGTGGATCTGCTCCTAAACACGTTGAGCAATTTACAGAAGAAGGATATTTACGTTGGGATTCATTAGGAGAGTTTTTAGCTCTTGGTGCTTCTTTAGAGCATTTAGGACAAACTTTAGACAACTCTAAAGCAATTGTTTTATCTGAGACTTTAGATCAAGCTAATGATAAATTCTTGGCTAATGATAAATCTCCAGCTCGTAAAGTAGGTCAAATTGACAACCGTGGTTCTCACTTCTATTTAGCATTCTACTGGGCTGAAGCCTTGGCTGCTCAAACTAAAGATGCTGAATTGAAAGCGATCTTTACTCCAATTGCTGCTGAATTTGAAGCTAATGAGGCTAAAATCGATGCAGAATTAATTGCTGCTCAAGGAAAAGCTCAGAACATTGGTGGTTACTACCAACCAACCTCTGAATTAGTAAGCAAAGCAATGCGTCCAAGTGAAACTTTCAACGCTATTGTTGCTAAAATCAAATAAGCAATATTTATTTTGCTCAAGATAAAAAGAAGACAGTCCCAAAAAGACTGTCTTTTTTGTTTATATAAACTTGTTTTAATAGATTAGTAAGGATTTTAGCCAAGCAAATCAAAATACCACAATAATGATTTCAAAAAAAATTAATCTAATAGCTGTATTAATCTTAACTGTATATACTTCATTCTCACAAGAAAAATTTACTTTAAGCGGAATCATTAGCGACAGCAAAAACAATGAAACTTTAATTGGAGTTAACATCTTTATTCCAGCCTTAAAAATAGGGACTACAACCAACGAATACGGCTTTTATTCTCTTTCTGCGCCAAAAGGAGAATACGAAATCGAAATCAGTTACATTGGCTATCAAACCATTCAGAAAAATATTGTTTTAAATCAGAATACAAAAAGCAATTTCTCTATTAAAGAAGGTGGCGAAGAATTGCAAGAAGTTATCATTACAGAAAACAAAGGCAAATCAAACATTAAAACTCCCGAAATGAGCGTGAACAAACTCTCTATTTCAACGATAAAAAAAATGCCAGTTGTTTTAGGAGAAGTTGATGTTTTAAAATCTATTTTATTACTTCCAGGCGTTACCAATGCAGGTGAAGGCGCTTCTGGATTTAATGTTCGCGGAGGCGGTGCCGATCAAAACTTGATTCTTTTAGATGAGGCCACAATTTTCAATTCGTCTCACGTTTTCGGATTCTTTTCTGTTTTTAATCCTGATGCGATTAAAGATTTAAAATTATACAAAGGCGGAATTCCTGCACGTTATGGCGGAAGAGCTTCTTCTGTTTTAGAAATTTACCAAAAAGACGGAAGCAGTAAAGATTTTCATATGAGTGGCGGAATCGGATTAATTTCAAGCCGTCTTTTGGCTGAAGGTCCGATTGTAAAAGACAAAGGTTCGTTTTTAATTGGCGGAAGAGCTTCTTACGCACATCTTTTTCTGAAGCTTTCTGAAGACAATAAAGACAATGCCGCTTACTTTTACGATTTAAATACCAAATTAAATTACAAACTCAATGACAACAACAGTTTATATTTGTCTGGCTATTTTGGACGAGACGTTTTTAGATTAAACAAAAGTTTCACAAACACTTACGGAAATTCAACTTTAAACTTGAGATGGAATCATTTGTATTCTAATAAATTATTCTCCAATCTTTCTTTAATCTACAGCGATTATTATTACGGTTTAGATCTTGATTTTGTGGGATTCAATTGGGATTCAGGAATCAAAAATTATAACTTAAAATACGATTTCAAACATTACATTTCAGATAAACTAAAACTGAATTATGGCGTAAACGGAATCTATTATGATTTTAATCCTGGGACTATAAAACCAACTGGCGACGATTCTGGCATCAATCCGGATCAATTGGATAAAAAATATGCTTTTGAACCTTCTGTTTATTTAGATGCCGAAAGTCAGCTTTCTAAAAAAATCACTATTGCCTACGGATTACGCTACAGTTTATTTTACCGACTGGGTTCTTCTACTGTTAATTATTACGCTAATAATGAAGCCGTAGTTTTTAATACCGACATGCAGATTTACGAAAAAGGCACACCAACTTCAACACAATATTTTAGCAAAAACAAAGTCATTCAGAACTATAATAATCTTGAACCGCGTTTTTCCATTTCTTATCAATTAAATGAAGATCAATCTTTGAAAGCGAGTTACAATAGAATGGCACAATATCTTCAATTAATTTCTAACACCTCATCTCCTACTCCACTTGATGTTTGGATGCCAAGTGACAATTATATTAAACCTCAACTTGCAGATCAGGTTGCCGTTGGTTATTTTAGAAATTTTTATAATGACGCTTATTCTTTAGAAGTAGAAACTTATTATAAAAAGATTCAAAACAGATTAGACTACATAGACGGCGCCGATTTAATTGCTAACAATGCCATAGAACAGGTTATTTTAAATGGTCGCATGCGTTCGTATGGCTTAGAGCTTATGGTAAAGAAAAACAAAGGCCGATTTAATGGCTGGATTTCGTACACGCTTTCAAGATCTGAACAGCAAACTCCCGGAAGAACGCCTGAAGAAATCGGAATTAACAATGGAAAATGGTACGCATCGGCTTACGATAAAACCCATAATTTAGCGATTACTTCTGCTTATAATCTAAACGAAAAATGGTCATTTGGCGCTAACTTTGTATTGCAGTCGGGACAGCCGGTAACGTATCCGAATGGGCAGTACGAATATTTAGGAATTGTAGTTCCAAGTTATGGTTTGCGAAATGAAAACCGACTTCCTTCTTACAATCATTTGGATGTTTCAGCGACTTTAACGCCACGCAAAAATAAAGACAGAAATTGGAAAGGCGAATGGGTTTTCAGCATTTACAATCTTTACAATCGTATGAATGCGGCTTCAATCAATTTCAGGCAAAATGTCGATACAGGTGCAAACGAAGCGGTGCGATTATCCATTTTCGGAATCGTTCCTGCGGTAAGCTATAATTTCAAATTCTAAAAAATCAGTTCAAAAACTAAAGATATAATTATGAGAAAATTAGTTTTTTTAATCGCATTTTTTGCCTCGCTATTTTTTACAAGCTGTGAAGAAGTGGTTGATGTAGATTTAGATACTGCCCCACCAAAATTGGTAATTGAAGCTTCTCTAAATTGGGAAAAAGGCAGTACAGGAAAACAGCAGGTTATCAAACTTTCTACCACAACAGGTTATTTTGAGACTCAAGTTCCTGTAGTGTCAAATGCTGTGGTTTATGTAACAAACAGCAAAAGCCAAAAATTTAATTTTACTGAATTTAATAAATCGGGCCGTTATCTTTGTAATGATTTCAAGCCTGAACTTAATGAAGAATATACTTTGACTGTTGTTAGCAAAGGAAATACTTATACCGCTTCAGAAGTTTTAAAATCAGTTGCTCCGATTACACGAATCGAACAAAAAAACGACGGCGGTTTTACGGGAGAAGATATCGAAATAAAAGCTTACTTTATAGATCCCGCAGATGAAGACAATTTCTATTTGTTTAAATATGTTTATTCGAATAAAATAACTTCAAATTATTATGTTTCTGAAGATAAATTCTATCAGGGGAATGAAATTTTCAGCAGTGCTATTGATGAAGATTTAAAAGCTGGAGACGAAGTTGAGGTGACACATTTCGGAATTTCTAAGCAATATTACAATTATATGAATATCTTAGTCAGTATCGCCGGAAGCAATCTTGGAGGCC
Organism: Flavobacterium sp. B167r; assembly: GCF_056824315.1. NCBI lineage: Bacteria > Pseudomonadati > Bacteroidota > Flavobacteriia > Flavobacteriales > Flavobacteriaceae > Flavobacterium > Flavobacterium sp. B167r. The sequence continues at coordinate 2,500,546 of NZ_CP124859.1, read as the reverse complement.
CTTTTCAATCTCCGCCTGCAACCGTAAAAGGGAATATCATCAATACAACAGACAAGAATGATTATCCGCTGGGTTATTTCTCTTTAAGCGAAACCAGTACAAAAAAGTACAAAATTGAGTAATTATGCAACCGACAATCAAAACCTTAACCGAAAAAAAACTCGTTGGACATTCTATAGAAATGTCATTTATCGAGAACAAAACTTTTCAATTATGGAGTGGTTTTATGCCAAATCGAAAAGAAATAAAAAATGCAATTGACGCCAATTTGTATTCTTTAGAAGTTTATAAAGAAAACCATTTTGATAATTTTGATCCTAATGAAAGCTTCAAAAAATGGGCTACCGTTGAGGTTTCCGATTATGTAACTATTCCAGAAGGAATGGAAACCTTAATTGTTCCTGATGGTCTATATGCTGTTTTTCTTCATTTAGGTCCAGCCATAGAAGCACACAAAACGTATCACTATATTTTTGCAGAATGGCTTCCAAATTCAGAATATACAGTAGACAACAGACCGCATTTTGCTGTTATGAATGAAAAATATAAAAAAGACGATCCTGATTCTGAAGAAGAAATCTGGATTCCGATAAAAAGCAGAAATTAATTATGATTCTACAAACTTTAAAAACACTTTTCAATAGGGATTTAGACAAACTAAAATTCGAAATCGAATCTTACGAATTTGAAAAACAACTTTGGGCAATTGACAAAAACATTTCAAATTCAGCAGGAAACTTATGCCTTCATTTAATTGGAAATCTGAACACGTATATTGGCGCAGAAATAGGCAAAACGGGTTATGTGCGAAATCGTCCTTTAGAATTTTCATTAAAAGACATTTCAAAATCAGAACTGATTTCTAAAATTGAAAACACAATCGAAGTCGTAAACAATAGTTTAGATTCTTTAACCGAAACAGATTTAGAACAGATTTATCCTCAAATTGTTTTTGAAAAAGAAATGACAACGGGATTCTTTTTAATTCATCTTTCAACGCATTTAGCGTATCATTTAGGGCAAATTAATTACCACAGAAGGTTTTAGATTATTAAAAGATAACTTCTCAACATATGTAAATGTTTTAAAATTAGAATTGATAAACCTTTGTCCCATCAATTCTAATTTTAAAAACATGAAACATTTATTTTCCTTTTTACTACTTATTTTTGCGTTTCAAGCAAAAGCGCAATCTTTTAAAAATCCCGAATCTTTATTCAACCCTGCGCCTTATGGTTTCAGCCATGCTTCTTCGGTAAAAACACCTGGCGAATTTATTTATATTTCAGGTCAAAGCGGTGGTTTAGGAAAACAGCATATTTTAAGTCCCGATTTTAGAACACAAGTCAAAACTGCGCTTGAAAATCTAACCGTTATTCTAAAAAGCTACGAACTAAAACCAGAAAATGTAATGAAAATCACAATTCTAATTGTTGACCATTCCTCAGAAAAACTAAAAATCTGGGAAGAAGAAATCAGTAAAGTATGGAAAAACAAACCTTTTCCTGCCAGCACATTAATTCCTGTTCCAAAATTAGCACTCGACGGAATGCAGATCGAAGTTGATGCAGTTGCCTTTAAAGCCAATTAAATAAGACATTTTGGATTTTTATTTTAAAGATTCCAAAAAAATCTAAAATCAGAAATCTAAAATCTACAATGGTAAACCGTACATTTGCACTACATTTAAAAAAATGCCTATGTCATCACATCATATAGTTCGCGACGATCAAGAACCCGCTTTAATAATTGCAAATGGCGCTTCTTGCGATCCAGAATTATTAGGTCAATTGCTAGAGTGGTCTCCTTTGGTTATTGTTTTAGATTCGGCTATGGAAAGAGTGATTGAATTAGGCATAAAAGTCGATGTTTTACTAGGCGATTTTGACCATGGTTTTGATCCTGAAATTTATAAAACAACGCAATTCCCAATCGAAATCGTTCATACTCCAGATCAAGACAAAACCGATTTGGAAAAAGCTTTTGATTATCTTATCGAAAGAAAAATTCCTGCCGTAAATGTCGTTTGGGCAACAGGAAAACGTGCCGATCATACGATTACAAACCTCACACAAATTGTTCATTATAGAAATTTATTAAAAATTGTAATTCTAGACGATCATTCTAAAATATTTCTTCTGCCTACAAAATTTGAGAAATGGTACACCGCAAATACTCCAATTTCTCTTATTCCAATTGGAGTTGTAAACGGAATTAATTCAACAAATTTAAAATACGAATTAAACGACGACATCCTCACAATGGGCTACAGAACCGGAAGCAGTAATTCTGTCGAAAAAGACGGCATTGTAACCATTACACATCGTGAAGGAGATCTTCTTTTAATGGAGTGTTTTGATTAGAAGCTATTTCCTACTGTCCGCTGTATCTTTTGTGGTGAACCCCACCACAAAAGGATGCCGCTTCCATCAGGGCTAGGGAACTCATTTTCAAAACAAGACTTTCTTACCTATCTTTGCATACGAAATAAAAGAAAATGAAAGCAAACGACAATTCTGAAAAAAATATTTTACACCCAAGAAATCTTCATCGAGAGCGATACGATTTCGAAAAACTAATTTCAAATTGTCCTGAATTAAAAGCTTTTGTTTCAGTAAACAAACACGGAATCGAAACAATTGATTTCAGTAATCCAAACGCTGTAAAAACTTTAAATAGCGCTTTACTTCAAATGTATTACGGAATTCAAAATTGGGATATTCCAAAAAATTACCTTTGTCCGCCAATTCCTGGCCGTGCCGATTACATTCATTATATCGCCGATTTATTAGCGGAAAGCAAAATTCCAAACAATTCAGACGTTTTAGGTTTAGATATCGGAACAGGAGCCAATTGCATTTATCCTATTTTAGCAAATGCTATTTACAATTGGAGTTTCGTCGCAACCGATATTGACAAAAAAGCAATTGAAAACTGCAGCAAAATTATTGAAGCCAATCCTAAATTAATCGAAGCTATTAGTTTACAGCAGCAAACCGAATCTCGCTTTATTTTCAAAAACATAATTACGCCAGAAGAACGTTTTACTTTTACGATGTGCAATCCGCCTTTTCATGCCTCTGCGGAAGAAGCCAATAAAAGTGCTTCGAGAAAGGTTTCCAATCTTAATCCGAAAGAAAAAAGAAATGCAAATCCCGTTTTAAACTTCGGAGGACAAAATGCCGAATTATGGTGCAACGGCGGCGAAATCGGATTCATAACCCAAATGATTTACGAAAGCGCTAAATATGCTTCGCAGGTTTTGTGGTTCACGACTTTAGTTTCTAAAAAAGAAAATCTTCCATCGATTTATAAAACTTTGAAGAAAGTAAATGCTATTTCTGTCAAAACAATCGATATGGCACAAGGACAGAAAAACAGCCGTATTGTGGCTTGGAGTTTTTTAAATAATGTTCAGCAAAATTCTTGGAAATTTTAAGATTTCTTAAGTCTCAATATTAAATTTTGTTTCGTAACTTCGATTAAATTATAGCATTATGAACACTCTTCAACTTAAAAATATTTTGATTTCTGAAATTGAAAAAATTGATGATGATACTTTTTTATCAGCATTAAAAACGATTTTAGACAGCAGGAAAGCTTCTCCTAAAGACTATTCTGAAGAATACAATAATGATTTAAAAGTAGCAGAAGAAGATATTAGAGATGGTTATTCCTATTCTCATAGTGAAATGAGAGACAAAATTGAGCAATGGAAAAAGAAATAATCTGGTCAAAAACTGCTCAAAATCAACTTGAAAAAATCTATCTCCATATTTTTAAAGAATCTAAAAGTAAAACCCTTTCAAATAAAGTAATTGATGCCATTTATAATTCTGTTTCAATTTTACAAACGAATTGGGAAATTTATGAATTGGACGAGATGAAAATTCCAAATAATAAAAATTATCGTGCTTTTGAGATTTACAGTTATCGTATTTCATACAAAGTAACTTCTGAAATTCATATTCTAAGAATTCGACATACGAGTCGAAATCCTAAAAAACTATAACCAAATAACTTTAAACAACTGATTTCCAAACCAAAACTTTGATTTTACAATTTACTTTAAGTACATTTATTGTAAACATTTTAAAATCAAGATTATGGCAGAATACATTGGTTATCTCGCATCTGTTTTTATTGTTGGCGGTTTCTTACTGAAAAACCTCAGAACAATTCGATTTATTAATATGTTTGGCTGCATCTGCTTTGTCATTTATGGCATTTTTCTAAATGATTATCACGATTTCAATCAATGGCTTTGGCCTGTAATCATTCCGAATGCGATTTTGGCGTTTGTACAGATTTATTATCTGACCTCAAAAAATGACAAATCTTAAAATTATGATATTTTAAAATAAAATTCTGATACGTTTTTCACCTACTCTAATCGTAACTTTAAGCTGAAAATTGAATTTTATGACCATGTTAAAACATTATTCCAAACTTTTAATTGTACTATTTTTAGCTTCGGGTTGCGCTTCAAAAAAAGCAAAATTTGAAGACTATGTTTTTAAAACTCGAAGCGAAGAGACAAAATACCAAACTGCTTACGATAAAGCCTTAAAACTTTGGAATATTCCCTATACCGAAGAAGACGTCAAGACTAGTTTTGGAACGGCACATATTGTAATCGCAGGTCCAAAAAAAGGAAAAAGTTTGGTTTTACTCCACGGAATGGACGCCAGTTCAACCATGTGGTATCCTAATATAAAAGCATTAAGCCAAAATCACCGTATTTACGCCATCGATTTTATAATGGAACCGAATAAATCAAATTTAGCTGCAAAACCGCTTTCATCAGATGATATTGTTATTTATTACAACGAAATTTTTGATCATTATAAATTAAAGAAATTTGATGTAATCGGCGCTTCGCGAGGTGGATGGATTGCGACATTACTAGCCATACAAAAACCAAATTCGATTGATAAAATAGTTTTATTAAGTCCGGCACAAACGTTTAAATTTATCGATAAAGTCGGGAAAACAACTTCTGCTTTGATGCTGAAACTTTTTCCAAGCGAAAAGAAATTCACCAAAACATTAACCACTTTTTCAACTCACCCAGAAAACATAAGCCGTATTTACAAAAGGCAATTTTATTTGGCCAATAAATATGCAAAATCAAATTCAAGCATGCTAAAAATGATGCCGTTTTCGAACAAAGAATTAGAATCTATTCAAAATCCTGTTTTAGTTTTAATTGGAGATAAAGACGTTATTAATTCGGAAGAAAGTCTAGAAACAGCAAAGAAACATTTAGCTAACAGTAAAACTAAAATGATAAAAGATGCTGGACATTTTCTAACCATTGATCAGCCAAAAGTTGTAAATGACGCGGTTATTAATTTTTTAGATTAGCATTCAAACTTCGTATCTTTACAAAACCAAATTTTCAGTATACAAAAATGAAATTTCAAGTTTCTTCAGAATATAGTCCTAAAGGAGATCAGCCGCAAGCCATACAAAAATTGGCTCAGGGTGTGGTTGACGGAGAGAAATACCAAACATTATTAGGAGTTACGGGCTCTGGTAAAACCTTTACTGTTGCCAATGTAATTGAAGAAGTCCAAAGGCCTACTATTGTTTTGGCACACAATAAAACCTTAGCCGCGCAATTGTATTCAGAGTTCAAGCAATTCTTTCCAAACAATGCCGTTGAATATTTCGTTTCGTACTACGACTATTATCAGCCAGAAGCTTTTATGCCTGTTACTGGAGTTTTTATTGAGAAAGATTTATCTATCAATGAAGAACTCGAGAAAATGCGTTTAAGCACTACTTCTTCCCTACTTTCAGGAAGACGTGACGTTTTGGTTGTGGCATCTGTTTCGTGTTTATATGGTATTGGAAATCCTGTCGAATTTCAGAAAAACGTAATCGAAATCCAAAGAGATCAGGTTATTTCGAGAACTAAATTATTACATAGTTTAGTTCAGAGTTTATATGCCAGAACAGAAGCCGATTTTAATCCGGGAACTTTCAGAATTAAAGGAGATACAGTTGAAGTTTATCCAAGTTATGCAGACGATGCTTACAGAATTCACTTTTTTGGAGATGAAATCGAAGAAATAGAATCGTTTGATGTGAAGACATCTCACGTAATAGAGAAATTCAAACGTTTAACCATTTACCCTGCCAACATGTTTGTAACTTCTCCAGAAGTTTTACAAGGTGCAATTTGGCAAATTCAACAGGATTTGGTCAAACAAGTTGACTATTTTAAAGAAATCGGAAAACATCTGGAAGCCAAACGTTTGGAAGAAAGAACCAATTTCGATTTAGAAATGATCCGCGAATTAGGATATTGTTCTGGAATTGAAAATTACTCAAGGTATTTGGACGGTCGTGAAGCAGGAACAAGACCTTTCTGTTTATTAGATTATTTTCCAAGTGATTTTTTAATGGTTGTTGACGAAAGTCACGTAACGGTTTCGCAAGTTCACGCCATGTACGGAGGTGACCGAAGCCGAAAAGAAAATTTGGTTGAATATGGTTTCCGTTTGCCTGCTGCGATGGATAACCGTCCTTTGAAATTTGAAGAGTTTGAAGCTTTACAAAATCAGGTAATTTATGTTTCTGCAACGCCAGCAGATTATGAACTTCAAAAATCGGATGGTATTTATGTCGAACAGATTATTCGTCCGACTGGATTATTAGATCCTGTTATTGAAGTACGTCCAAGTTTGAATCAGATTGATGATTTAATTGAAGAAATTCAAGTACGCTGCGAATTGGATGAGAGAGTTTTAGTTACAACTTTAACCAAAAGAATGGCAGAAGAATTGGCCAAATACTTAACAAAAGTAAATATTAGATGCCGTTACATACATTCTGAAGTCGACACTTTAGAACGTATCGAGATCATGCAAGATTTGCGTAAAGGTATTTTTGATGTTTTAATTGGAGTAAACTTGCTTCGTGAAGGTTTAGATTTACCCGAGGTTTCTCTTGTTGCCATTCTGGATGCTGACAAAGAAGGATTTCTGCGTAACAGAAAATCTTTAACACAAACCATTGGTCGTGCGGCTAGAAACGTCAATGGAAAAGCGATTATGTATGCGGACAAAATTACAGAAAGTATGCAGAGAACAATTGATGAAACCAATTATAGAAGAACCAAACAAATCAACTACAATGTAGAAAACAATATTGTTCCGCAGCCTTTAAACAAGAAAATCGAAAGCGCATTCACTAAAAATCCATTGGTTGAATATGAATTAGGGCATCCTATTCCTGTGGCTGCTGAACCAAATACGGCTTATTTATCTAAATCAGAATTAGAGAAAATGATTCGCGAAAAGCGCAAAACAATGGAAAAAGCAGCTAAAGAATTAGATTTCCTTCAAGCGGCTAAACTTCGTGACGAAATTAAAAAACTACAGGAACAGCTTGCTTAATTATGCTGTTCCTGAAAAATTTCCAATAATACAATTGGATTAATCATTGTATTTGGTGCTTTTTTCATCATTGCCAAAACACGTTTTACAGCCGAAAGATTTAATCCCATTTTTAAGGCAATCTGCTGAATGGAATTATGTTCTCTTTCGTGCAAAACGCCGTCAATATGCATCAATAAAGCCAATCTGTAAAACTGATTAATACGCTGCAATTCTGATTTTATTGGAATTGTTTTGTTTTCTTGATGAAATAAATCCTTAAATTCTTCTTCACTAATACTCAATTCCAAAGCGACGAGTCTTAAAAAATCAAGCTCACGTTTGTGCAAATGTCCGTCAACTGTGGCGAACATAATCATTTCTAAAAGTAAACTTCTTTTTTCTGCTTCTGTATTCATCAATTTCTTATTTTTAGCTAAAATATTGCTTTTAAATAAAAATACAAAATACGGATAATGAAGAGGATCTTTTTGGCAGTTTTACTTCTATTTACTCTAATTGGAAAAGCACAAAGTACGGCTTCAAAAAACGTTTCTACTTTTACAATTGAAGCTCCTCAACTTCATACCACAAAAAAAATCTGGATTTATCTTCCTGAAAATTATTCCAAAGACATCAAGAAAAAATACAGCGTTATTTATATGCACGATGCTCAGAATCTGTTTGATGCAAAAACTTCTTTTTCTGGAGAATGGAATGTCGATGAAAAATTAGACAGTTTAAAAGCTCCCGTAATTGTCGTGGGAATAGAGCATGGAAATGAAAAACGAATTGACGAACATACGCCTTTCAAAAACGAAAAATACGGCGGAGGAAATGCTGACAATTACTTAGATTTTATTGTAAAAACACTAAAACCGCATATCGACAAAAATTACAGAACCAAAACAAAAGCTAAAAATACGATTCTGTTTGGAAGTTCGCTTGGCGGATTGGTTTCGTATTACGGTGCTTTAAAATACCCTGATGTTTTTGGCAAAACAGGTGCTTTTTCGCCTTCTTTTTGGTTTTCTAATGACATTTATGCTTTCACCGAAAAGCAATCCAAAATCAAGACTAAAATCTATTTTCTGTGCGGCGATAACGAAAGTGAGGACATGGTAAACGATTTAACTAAAATGAAACGTTTATTAGATTCCAAACGTTGTTATTGTCTTCACCTTGATAAAACGAAAATTGTAAAAGGCGGAGAACATAATGAAAAACTTTGGCGTGATCACTTTGTTGAAACGCTACTTTGGCTGGGCTATTAACCAAAAAATAAAAAAATACTCCTATAAAAATGAAACTTATTTTAAGAGAATACAATCTAAAACTAAAACACACTTTTACGATTTCTAGAGAATCTATTGATTTTCAGCCTTCATTAATCGTAGAATTGCAAAGCGATGGTTTTTCTGGTTTCGGAGAAGCTACTTCAAATCCGTATTACCATATTACGGTTCCGATGATGATTGCTGATTTGGAGAAAATTAGATCGATTATTGAAAATACGGAAAATGAAACTCCGGAGGAATTTTGGTCAAAAATGCATCCGTATTTAAAAGACGATATGTTTGCTTTATGCGCTTTAGATTTGGCTTATAATGATTTGTATGCTCGTAAAAAAGGCAAAAAATTATACGAATTATGGAATTACAAAACCGATCATAATCCGTTAACTGATTATACAATCGGAATTGATACTATTGAAAAAATGGTTTTTAAAATGCAAGAACTGCCTTGGCCTATTTATAAAATTAAATTGGGAACAAAGGAAGATATTGCCATTGTAAAAGAACTCAGAAAACATACCAACGCTATTTTTAGAATTGATGCCAATTGTGGATGGACAGTTGACGAAACCATAAATAATGCAGTCGAATTAAAAAAACTAGGCGTTGAATTTCTAGAACAGCCTATGAAAGCTGACAATTGGGAAGGTCATAAAGAAGTTTCCAAACATTCTGTCCTTCCTGTAATTGCTGACGAAAGCTGTATTATCGAAGAAGATGTAGCAAAATGTTTCAATAATTTTCATGGCGTGAATGTGAAACTCGTAAAATGCGGCGGTTTAACCCCTGGAAAACGCATGATTGAAGAAGCTAAAAAATTAGGTTTAAGAACAATGGTTGGATGTATGACCGAATCAACGGTTGGAATTTCTGCGATTGCGCATTTACTTCCGCAATTGGATTATGTTGACATGGACGGCGCATTGCTTTTGGCAGAAGACATTGCGACAGGCGTAACCATTGAAAACGGTATTATCAATTACTCCAATCTTAACGGAACGGGAGTTACTCTGCTTTAAAATGATAGTCGAAAAATTTCCAGATCGAATCATTGAAATTGACCAAAAACAATATTTGTATTTTGGAGGAACTGCCTATTTAGGACTTCCAACAAACCAAAAATTTCAAAATTTAGTGGTGCAGAACATTTTACAATGGGGAACCACTTACGGAAGTTCCAGAACTGCAAACATCAAATTAAGCGCTTACACTGCGGGAGAAAAGTTCTTAGCTCAACATATTGGTTCTGAAGAGACTGTTACGATTTCTTCTGGAATGTTGGCTGGAAAATTAGTTTTAGAAAAATTAAAAAAACAAACCGATTGTTTTTATCATTTGAATGAAATCCATTCAGCAATCCAAATTGAAAATAGTTTTCCTGTTTTTATAAATGAAAAATTGAACGATCGTTTATTAGATTCAAAACCTGAAAAAATAACGATTTTGACTGATGGAGTTTCTTCGTTTCAAACCAAACCTGCTGATTTGTCTTTTTTAAACGAAATTTCAAATCATAAAAAAATTACATTGGTTGTGGATGAATCCCATTCGTTAGGAATTATTGGCGAAAATGGTTCTGGAATTTATTTATCAATTGATTTTCCAGTAAAAAGAAAAATCTTGGTTTCGTCTCTAGGAAAAGCTTTCGGATTAACAGGGGGCGTAATTGCATCAGATTCTGAATTTATTCAAGAAATAAAAGAAATCGAGACTTTTACAAGTGCTGCAGGAATGAATCCAGCTTTTGTACAAACAATTTCAGATGCTTCGGAAATCTATAAAGTTCAACATCAAAAATTGCTTGACAATTTAAGCTATATTGATTCGATTTTAATTAAGAATGACAATATTAAGTTTGATAAAAACTATCCGTTAATTTATTTGTTATCGAATAAGTTAGTCCATAAATTAAAAGAAGAAAATATTATTATTGCCAGTTTTAAATATACCAAAGAAGCTGAACCTTTGAATCGTATTGTGATAACCGCAAATCATTTGAAAGAAGATTTAGACAAACTGATAAACGTTTTAAACAATTAAATTTATTAACCACAAATTACACAAATTTTCGCAAATTACTTTTTCTTTAAACTTATTGAATTTGTGCAAATTTGTGTAATTTGTGGTTAAAAATAAATCTTCGTAATTGTTTTTAAACCGTACCTTTGTAGAAAATATGTATGGTTTTATTTTCCGACAAAATTGGAAAAACTTGAAACTTGAAACAAAAAAACCTGAAACAAAAAATTATGACAAATAACGATATACTTAAAAAACTTCGCGTGGCTTTGATGCTCCGTGATGACCAAATAGTTGAGATTTTAGAATTAGTAGACTTTAAAATTACAAAGTCAGAATTGGGTGCTTTTTTTAGAGCCGAAGATCATCCAAATTACATGGAATGCGGTGATCAGATTCTACGTAATTTCTTAAACGGATTGGTTATTCATTTGAGAGGAACTAAAGAAAATCCTAAAAACCCAAATGATGTTTTGGCTAAACATAAAGCCGAAATTCCAAAGAAAGAAAACACTAAAGAAAGAGCTGAATTTAAAGCGACTCCAAAAGATTCTGAAAAATATAGAGGTGATCAAAGTTCATCAAAATCAGGTTCATCAGCTGGAAAACCTAAAAAGAAAGCATTCCCGAAAGGAAATGGAAAACCATCTATTATAGAAAAAGTGGTTTTCAAAAACGGCAATAAGAAAAAATCTTAAAGTTTTAACCACAAAGCACGCGAAGAATTACACAAAGTTCGCAAAGATATTTAGCCACAGATTACACTGATTAGAAGGGTTTTAGAAATCTGATAATTCGTTTAATCTGTGGCTATTTTTTTTATGCGCATAGCTTTGCGAACTTTGCGTTTATATTAAATCTTGCAGGTAAAAAACTTTGCGCCCTTTGCGGTTAAAAAAAAATCCACTCCGAAAACGGAATGGATTTTCTATATAATTTGATTTCTTATTTAATTAAGAAAGAGCAGCTTTAACTTGGTCAGCAGCTTCTTGGAATTGAACTGCAGATAAGATTGGCATACCAGAGTTGTCAATTAATTCTTTTGCAATTTCAGCATTTGTTCCTTGCAAACGAACGATAATTGGCACATTGATAGCGTCTCCCATGTTTTTGTAAGCATCAACAACACCTTGAGCAACACGGTCACAACGAACGATTCCTCCGAAGATGTTAATTAAGATAGCTTTTACGTTTGGATCTTTTAAGATAATTCTGAAAGCAGTTTCAACACGTTTAGCATCAGCAGTTCCACCAACGTCAAGGAAGTTAGCAGGCTCAAAACCAGCGTATTTAATTAAATCCATGGTTGCCATTGCAAGACCTGCTCCGTTTACCATACATCCTACAGTACCGTCAAGGTCAACATAGTTAAGACCAACTTCTTTAGCTTCAACTTCGATTGGATTCTCCTCACGGACATCTCTCATTTCAGCATATTTAGGTTGTCTGTATAAAGCGTTATCATCGATATTTACTTTAGCATCAACAGCCATAATTTTGTTGTCTGAAGTTTTCAAAACTGGGTTGATTTCAAACATAGAAGCATCAGAACCAATGTAAGCATTGTATAATGCATCGATGAATTTCACCATTTCTTTGAAAGCATTTCCAGAAAGTCCTAAGTTAAAAGCAATTCTTCTAGCTTGAAAACCTTGTAAACCTACAGAAGGATCAACTTCTTCAGTAAAGATTAAGTGTGGAGTATGTTCAGCAACTTCTTCGATATCCATTCCACCTTCAGTAGAATACATGATCATGTTACGTCCAGTAGCTCTATTCAATAAAACAGAAACATAAAATTCAGAAGTTTCACTTTCTCCAGGATAGTATACATCTTCTGCAACTAAAACCTTGTTTACTTTTTTACCTTCAGCAGAAGTTTGAGGAGTGATTAATTGCATTCCGATAATTTGTCCTGCAATTTCTTCAACTTGTTGTAAATTTTTAGCCAATTTAACTCCACCACCTTTTCCACGACCACCTGCGTGAATTTGTGCTTTAATTACGTGCCATCCTGTTCCAGTTTCGGCAGTTAATTGTTTTGCAGCAGCCACAGCTTCAACTGCATTATTAGCCACGATCCCGCGTTGAATGCGTACTCCGTAACTCGCTAAAATTTCTTTTCCTTGATATTCGTGTATGTTCATAATATAGAATTTGTCTGGTTCTGAATTTATTTCAGAATAAAAGTGCGACAAAAGTAGCAAAATTCAACTTAATAGTAAAATCTTTTTTAAATTAATAATCCCTTCTTTATCGTTCTCGCAACTATTTAATCTCAAAGAAAAAAAATCATTAAACAATTGTATCTAGAAAGTTAACACAAAACCGCCAAAACGTTTGATATTTAACAAAAACTTCACTGATATCAATACCTTAGCGACGATTTTTCTTAATATATTTTAATCGCAATTATGATTTTGATAATTCGCAATGCTTAATATGATAATTTTATCATTTAAGAACCCTTTTTCTAATATTACTATAAAAATGAAAGCGAATACATAAATTCACTACATTATGTTTAACGAAATCTTTATTTTTGTAGAAAAAATATCAAGAATGAGAGTTAAAGAACAAGGGCTTTATCTGCCTGAATTTGAACACGACAATTGTGGTGCAGGATTTATTTGTAATTTGAATGGTATTAAGTCAAATGATATTATTCACAAAGCATTAGACATCTTAATTAAATTAGAACATCGTGGTGCAGTTAGTTCTGATGGAAGAACTGGAGACGGTGCCGGAATTTTATTCGACATTCCTCATGATTTTTTTAAGAAAGTTTGTGACTTTGAAATCCCTGAAACGCGTGAATATGCAGTAGGAATGGTTTTTTTACCAAAAAGCAAAAACCAGGTTTCTTTCTGTATTAATGCATTTGAGGCAACTATTAAAGACCAAAACTTAAAAGTTTTAGGTTGGAGAGATGTGCCTGTTGACGTTGAAAATTTAGGTGAAATCGCCGCAGAAAAAGAACCAACAGTTAAACAAGTTTTCGTTTCTAAAAATGGGCAAGATTTAACTGAACAAGAATTTAATGCAAAACTTTTTGCAGCTAGAAAAATTGCTGAACATGCCGTAAGAGGATCTAAAACTTCTGAAAGCCACATGTTTTATTTTACTAGTTTATCGACAACTACCATCATATATAAAGGTTTATTGATGCCGGAAGACATCAGCCGTTATTATATCGATTTGAAAGACCCGGACTTGGTGACGCGTTTAGCGCTTGTACACCAACGTTTCTCAACAAATACATTCCCTTCTTGGGACTTAGCTCAACCGTTTAGATACATGTGTCATAATGGTGAGATCAATACACTTCGTGGAAACGTAAGCCGTATGCGTGCTCGTGAAGAGCTTATGCAAAGCAAGGTTTTTGGCGATGATATTAAAAAATTATTCCCAATTATATTAGAAGGAAAATCAGATTCTGCTTCTATGGATATGGTGGTTGAACTTTTATTAATGACTGGTCGTTCTCTTCCTGAGGCAATGATGATGGTAGTTCCTGAAGCTTGGGAAAAACACCAAACTATGTCTGACGAAAAAAGAGCTTTCTATGAGTTCAACGCTTGTATCATGGAACCTTGGGATGGTCCTGCTTCTATTCCGTTTACTGATGGTAACGTAATTGGTGCTTTATTGGACAGAAATGGTCTTCGTCCTTCTCGTTATACTTTAACGCATAGTGGATTCGTAATTATGTCATCTGAAATTGGTGTATTAGACATCGATCCAGAAGATGTAATTCAGCACGGTCGTTTAGAGCCAGGAAAAATGTTTTTGGTTGATATGAATGAAGGTCGTATCATCGAAGACGAGGAAGTTAAAAAAGCGATTGTAACAAAACGTCCTTACCAGCAATGGGTTCAGGAAAACTTATTGCCACTTGCTAAAGTTCCTTACACAAACAACCCTACTCCTGTTGAAAAATTAGATTTCTTAACAAGACAAAAATTGTTTGGCTACACTATTGAAGATTTAAAGACAATCATCAACCCGATGGGTAGCGACGGAGCTGAAGCAATCAGTTCTATGGGTAACGATACGCCTTTAGCTGTTTTATCAGACCAGCCACAGTTGTTGTACAACTACTTCAAACAATTGTTTGCTCAGGTTACTAACCCGCCGTTGGATGGTATTCGTGAAGAAATCATTACTGATATCAGTTTAGCAATTGGAGGAGATTTCAATATTTTCGAAATTGAATCTAAACAATGTAAAAAATTAAAAATCCAAAATCCAGTTATTTCTAATGAGGATTTGGATAAAATTAGAAATATCGATCACGCAGATTTCAAATCGGCTACCATTTCTACTTTATATAAAATAGAAAAAGGAGTTAACGGTTTGGAAAGAGCACTTGAAAAATGCGTTCAGGCAACTTTTAAAGCAGTTGAAGAAGGATGCAACATCATTATCTTATCAGATAGAGGCGTAAGCGAAGAATTAGCTCCAATTCCTATGTTATTGGCTTGTTCTTACATTCACCACTCTTTGAACATTTTACAAGTTCGTTCTAAATTCGGAATCATCATCGAATCTGCTGAACCACGCGAACCGCATCATTTTGCTTTATTGTTCGGATATGGCGCAAGTGCGATCAACCCTTACATGGTAAACGAAATCATTCACGATCAAGTTGAAAAAGGTTTCATTACAAAAGTAAAAGCGGATTATGCTGTTGTAAACTACAACAAAGCGATCGCAAAAGGAATCGTAAAAATCATGAACAAAATTGGTATCTCTACTTTACATTCGTACAGAGCTGCTCAGATTTTCGAGATTTTAGGATTAAACAAAACATTTACATCTAAATATTTCCCTTACACACCTTCTAGAATTGAAGGAATTGGTTTAATGGAAGTTGAAAAAGAAGTGAAAAAACGTTTCCAAAAAGCTTTCCCAAATTCAAAAATTGCAAGTTTGCTTTCTCTTGAAATTGGAGGTATTTACAGATGGAGACGTGGTGGCGAAAAACACATGTTTAATCCAACCACTATTTCTAAATTACAACAAGCGGTTCGTTTAAATAGCCCTGAAAGTTACAAAGAATACTCTAATGCCGTAAACGAGCAAAGTTCTAATTTAATGACGATTAGAGGTTTATTTGAATTCAATAATTTAGATCCAATTTCTATTGATGAAGTTGAGCCTTGGACAGAAATTGTGAAGAAATTCAAAACTGGAGCAATGTCTTACGGGTCTATCTCTAGAGAAGCGCATGAGAACTTAGCAATTGCAATGAACAGAATTGGAGGAAAAAGTAATTCTGGAGAAGGTGGAGAAGATCCAAAACGTTTCCAGAAAGAAATTAACGGAGATTCTAGAAACTCTGCAATCAAACAAGTTGCTTCAGGACGTTTTGGGGTTTCGATCAACTATTTGACAAACGCTAAAGAGATCCAAATCAAAATGGCTCAGGGAGCAAAACCTGGAGAAGGTGGACAGTTACCTGGAGAAAAAGTAGTGCCTTGGATTGCTGAAACTAGAAACTCTACTCCTTATGTAGGTTTGATTTCGCCTCCGCCTCACCACGATATTTACTCTATTGAGGATTTATCTCAGTTGATTTATGATTTGAAAAATGCAAACCGTGAAGCGCGTGTAAACGTAAAATTAGTTTCTGAAGTTGGAGTTGGAACCATCGCTGCCGGTGTTGCCAAAGCAAAAGCTGACGTGATCTTAATCTCTGGTTATGACGGAGGAACTGGTGCTGCACCATTAACTTCATTGCAACACACAGGTATTCCGTGGGAACTTGGTTTAGCTGAAGCACAACAAACTTTAATCCTGAATGACTTAAGAAGTCGTGTAGTTTTAGAATGTGACGGACAATTGAAAACTGGACGTGACGTTGCGATCGCAGCTTTATTAGGTGCAGAAGAATTCGGATTTGCTACGGCTCCGCTTGTAGCTTCTGGATGTATCATGATGAGAGCTTGTCACTTAAATACTTGTCCGGTTGGTATTGCAACTCAGGATCCTGAATTGAGAAAAAATTTCAAAGGAACTCCAGAGCACGTAATCAACTTCATGTATTTTATTGCTGAAGAGTTAAGAGAAATCATGGCGCAATTAGGTTTCAGAACTTTAAAAGAAATGGTTGGTCAGTCACAAAAATTAAATGTGAACAAAGCGATCAAACATTATAAAGCTAATGGTTTAGACTTATCAACTATTCTATACAAACCGGAAAAAGCGAAACATGTACCAATTCACAATACTACAGAACAAGATCACCAACTTGAAAATGTATTGGATTTTGACATCATCAAAGAAGCTATTCCATCTATTTATAGAAAAGAGAAAACGAGAGTTACTTTCAAAATCAAAAATACAGACCGTTCTGTAGGTGCGATTTTGAGTAACGAAATCTCAAAAATTTATGGCGCACAAGGATTACCGGATGACACTATTTTAGTTGATTTTGAAGGTTCTGCCGGACAAAGTTTTGGTGCATTTGCAACAAACGGATTGTCATTTAAAATTCACGGAAACTGTAATGACTATTTAGGAAAAGGTCTTTCTGGAGGAAAACTAATTGTAAAAGTACCTCCTACTGCGACTTTCAAACCTGAAGACAACATCATTATTGGGAACGTTGCCCTTTACGGAGCTATTACCGGAGAGGCTTATATTAATGGTATCGCAGGAGAGCGTTTCTGTGTGAGAAACTCTGGAGCAACAGCAGTTGTAGAAGGAATTGGAGATCACGGATGCGAGTACATGACAGGTGGTACAGTTGTAGTTTTAGGAAAAACTGGAAGAAACTTCGCTGCTGGTATGAGCGGTGGTGTAGCTTACATTTACGATCCGAACAAGAAATTCGATTCGACAGTTTGTAACATGGAAATGGTTGCATTCGATCCGTTGGAAGAAGAGGACGTTACTAAACTAAGAAAACTGATCAAAAACCATTCGTTGTACACCAGCAGTCCATTAGCAAAAAGAATTTTAGCAGACTGGGAAAATCAACAACAGCACTTCGTAAAAGTAATGCCAATTGATTACAAAAAAGCATTAAAACGAATTGCAGAAGAAAAACAAATAGAAGAATTAATAGCTAATTAATAGGTTCTGAGGTACAAAGGTGCAGAGGTGCTAAGTTTGAGCTTTCAACTCACCTCTCACATTTTACATTTTACAACTCACAACTAAATTTATTAAAAATGTCATGGGTAAAATAGGCGGATTTAAAGAATATAATAGAGCCGACGAAAGTAATTTAGCAGTTGCAGAACGTGTTTCCAACTATAATGAATTTACTATTCCGGTATCAAAAGAAAAAATAAAAGAACAAGGATCAAGATGTATGGATTGTGGTATTCCTTTTTGCCACAGCAGTTGTCCGTTAGGAAATTTAATTCCTGACTTCAACGACATGGTACATCAGGAAGAATGGCAAAGTGCATTGGAGATTTTACAATCTACAAACAACTTTCCAGAATTCACAGGCCGCTTATGCCCTGCTCCATGTGAGAAATCATGTGTACTAGGAATCATCAAAGATCCTGTAGCGATCGAAAACATCGAGAAAAACATCGTTGAAAGAGGTTTTGCAGAAGGATGGATCAAACCTCAGCCACCAAAAACTAGAACTGGAAAAACTATTGCAGTTATTGGTTCAGGACCTGCGGGACTTGCTGCTGCTCAACAATTAAACAGAGCGGGTCACACGGTTACTGTTTTTGAAAGAGACAATGCAATTGGAGGTTTATTACGTTACGGAATTCCAAATTTCAAATTAGAAAAAGGAATTATCGACCGTCGTGTAGTGGTTCTTGAAGCAGAAGGAGTTACTTTCAAAACAAATGTAAATGTTGGGGTTAACTTTAGCGTTGAAGAATTAAATGCATTTGATTCTATTGTTTTATGCGGAGGAGCAACTGAAAGAAGAAGCCTGCCAACTAAAGGAATCGAAAGCAAAGGCGTTGTTCAAGCAATGGATTTCTTGACTCAACAAACTAAAGTTTTATTTGGAGAATCTATTCCTGATCAAGTTAAAGCTACTGGTAAAGACGTAATCGTTATTGGTGGTGGAGATACAGGTTCTGACTGTATTGGAACTTCTAACAGACACGGAGCTAAATCGGTAACTAACTTTGAGATTTTGCCAAAACCTCCAGTTGGAAGAAGCGAGTCAACTCCATGGCCTTTCTGGCCGTTACAGTTGAAAACTTCATCTTCTCACGAAGAAGGTTGCGACAGAAACTGGTTAATCAATACTAAAGAATTCATCTCTAACGAAAAAGGTGAATTAACTGGATTAAAAACGGTTGAAGTGCAATGGAAAATGACTCCAGGCCAAAGACCAGAATTGATTGAAAAAGAAGGTTCTGAGAAAATCTGGCCTTGCGACTTAGCTTTATTAGCTCTTGGATTTACAGGTCCGGAGAAAACGTTAAGCGAGCAGTTAGGCATCGAAACTGATATGAGAAGCAACTATAAAGCGCACAACTATCAGACAAATGTTCCTCACATTTTCACTGCTGGTGATATGAGAAGAGGACAATCATTAATTGTATGGGCTATTTCAGAAGGTCGCGAAGCAGCAAGAGAAGTAGATTTATTCCTAATGGGATCTACAAACTTGCCTACTAAAGGAAAAGGAGATCTTCCTAGCTTGTAATTTTTAAGGTTCTGAGATGCTAAGATTCTAAGGGACTAAGGTTTTCTTATATGCTTCATCTAGAGAACTAAAAATTGAAACTATAAAAACACAACACATACTATTGACAAACCCCTGAATTTCCATTCAGGGGTTTTGTTTTTTATGCCACAGATTTCACAGATTAAAATGGATTTTTTTATTTGCCACTAATTGCACTAATTTTAACTAATTTATTTATTCAATCAATTTCAAACATAGCCCACGGTTTCAACCGTGGGGACGCAATGCAAATCCTCAACGATGTGAAACAATAAGTTTCCCACGGTTGAAACCGTGGGCTATGTTTTACAATGATTGCGAAAGAATTGTTTAAAATTATCTATACGTCCCTATATAAATTAGAAAAATTCGTGAATTCGCAGCAAAAAAACTTAGTATCTTAGCATCTTAGAACCTTAGCATCTCAAAAAGAGTTATAGAATTCCAAAAACAGCAACTTTTTGTTTAAAATTAAACAATTTGTTATAATTTGTTATTTTTCTGCAATTAATTTGCAGTTACTCAAAAGAGTAATAACTTTGCTCAAAATAATTTGAAAAATGCAAGCAAAAGATTTACTGCAGTTAGCAGACCAATTTGGAAGTCCATTGTATGTTTACGATGCCGAAAAAATCCAATCTCAGTACAACAGGTTAACTAAAGCTTTCTCTAAGGTAGAAAACTTAAGAGTTAATTATGCCATGAAGGCATTGTCTAACGTTGCAATTCTTCAGTTATTAAAGAACATGGGGTCTGGCTTAGATACTGTATCAATTCAGGAAGTTCAGTTAGGGCTTCACGCTGGCTATGAACCCGAAAGAATTTTCTTTACACCAAACGGAGTTTCTTTAGAAGAAATTGAAGAAGTTGCTGCAATGGGTGTACAAATCAATATTGACAATTTATCTATTCTGGAGCAATTCGGAACAAAACATCCACATATTCCAGTTTGTATTCGTATCAATCCGCACGTAATGGCGGGTGGAAATGCTAATATTTCTGTTGGACATATCGATAGTAAATTCGGAATTTCTGTTCACCAAATTCCGCATATCTTGCGAATTGTGGAGAACACAAAAATGAGCATTGTTGGAATTCACATGCACACAGGATCTGATATTTTAGATATCGAAGTATTCTTGTATGCTGCTGAAATCCTGTTTGATACGGCTAAACATTTCAAAGATTTACAATTCTTAGATTTCGGAAGCGGATTCAAAGTTCCTTACAAAAAAGACGATATCGAAACTGATATTGAAGAATTAGGTAAAAAATTATCTAAAAGATTCAACGCTTTCTGTACAGAATACGGAAGAGATTTAACATTGATTTTCGAACCAGGAAAATTCTTGGTGAGCGAAGCAGGTCATTTCTTAGTAAAAGTAAACGTAGTAAAACAAACGACTTCTACAGTATTTGCTGGAGTTGACAGTGGTTTCAACCATTTAATTCGTCCAATGTTATACGGATCTTCACACCATATTGAAAACATCTCAAACCCTAAAGGAAAAGAGCGTTTTTACTCTGTTGTAGGATACATCTGCGAAACTGATACATTTGCAAACAACCGCAGAATTCAGGAAATTACAGAAGGAGATATTTTATCTTTCAGAAATGCAGGAGCATATTGTTTCTCAATGTCTTCGAACTACAACTCAAGATACAAACCAGCCGAAGTTTTATGGATGAACGGTCAGGGAATCTTAATTCGTCAAGCTGAAACATTTGAAGATCTACTTAAAAATCAAATTCCGTTGCCACAAGAAATTGCAGCAACAGTTTAAAATAAAAAAAAAAAGAGAATATCTATATTGATCCCGTTTCTTAATTGAGGCGGGATTTTTTTTGTTTTTGATTTTAGAGTTAAGATTTTATCCCCCACAATCTTGTCATTTCGTTGTAAGGAGACCGAGCGATAGCGAACAGGCTAAGCAAATCTCCACAAGCAACTCCGTAACGTTTGAAACATCTATTACATAAAAAAGAAAGAAAATTCTTTATTTTTTTTAACTTTGTAAAAAAAACTCAAATGCAATTACAAGAAGGCTATCACACCTATTACATCTACATTCTAACAAACAAAGCTAAAACAGTCTTTTACACTGGAGTTACAAACAATTTAAGAATTCGTCTAACTCAGCATAAGGATAACAATACAAACGGAAACAAAACTTTCACAGCAAAATACAATACCACATTTTTATTGTACTATGAAAAATTCACGTGGATTCAAGAAGCAATAGCTCGAGAAAAAGAAATAAAAGACTGGCGAAGAGAAAAGAAAATTGAATTGATAAAAACTATTAATCCAGATCTTAATTTTCTGAATTATTTATTTACATGATTTCAAACTTAGTCTTCCAATCTTTGTAAAGTTTCTTGCGGAGATTTCTTTGGTTCCGAATTATCTCCAATATTGTCATTTCGACGTAAGGAGACCCGAGCGATAGCCAAAAGGCGAAGCAAATTTCCACAAGTAGCTCCGCAAAGATTTTCTATTTAGTTTATTTTTTGTCATTTCGAACGAAGAGAGAAATCTCCGCAAGTAACTCCGCAATCAAAATCGTCAATCTTTGTCGAGCTTCTTGCGGAGATTTCTCCTTACGTCGAAATGACAATATTATGAGGAATTAGAGAGCGAAACGATGGCAAGGCAATGAAAAAAAGATTGCAGAAAAATTAAAAACCCTATTCCCCCTTCCCCTTACGCAACTCTCCTATCGTAAGAAGTTTATCATTTAAGCTCTCTTGCAAAAGTTTAACGTTAAGTCTTAGAGATTTGATTTCGCCTTTTTGAGATTCGACAAGATCTTTAAACAATTGTTTTTCGTTTTCGGGCAACTGTAAGCTCCCATCATGATCTGCCAACATTTCTCCTTGACCGGTCAAAACCCAAACGGGGTTTAAATCAGGGAAAGAATTTAGAATATTTTCTAATTTATCAACGCCTATTGTTTTGTTGTTTTTCAATTGACTTGCAAAAGCGCCATTTGAAAAACCAATTTTCATTTCAAAAGCACGTGTGCTAATACCCTTACTATCAATGTATTTCTTTATTCTCTGAAGAGTAGTTTCCATGTAAAATTTTAGCATTATAAAAAATATCCTACAATAAATTTGTATATATAAATAATATCCTATATATTTGCAGAAGTTATTATTAGTGGTAAATGCAAAAGTAATCATAATATATTTATGTTTGCTAAAATATAATCTATACGCGTCCTTAACGTTGATACCGAACGTAAATAAGCTTTAGAAGTACTTATCATTTTTTGCTGTAAAGCAGATCACAATCTTTCCAAAACATTAATAGTTAAACGCAAAAGTTTAGAATGGGATTCAATTATTATGACGCATTAACTATTAAAGAAAACAATTAGCCGCCCAATTTTAATCATTACAAAAGCAACTTGATGCATCAATACCATCGAGGCTTTTACTTGTGGCTATTTTATTGGGCGCTGTTGTTTTCAAAATCCCAAAAAAACATTTTTTAATTACAAACGGTGAAAAAGAAACCTTTTTGCAAGGCATTTCTATGCCCGTTTTTCAACAAATTGGAAATAACAAATTGATATAATGATTTTTAACAGGCAATAAAAAATGAAAAACAAAATGAATAAAATTGTCGGAGCCGTAACCTTACTCCTTGCCTTAAGCGCAGGAAATACCTACGCGCAAGTTGGAATGCCAACCAACAATCCTCAAAGAAATGCACAATTAGATTTGAATGGTGCCAATAGTCAAAACAACAAAGGTTTATTATTGCCAAGAGTTTCTTTGGTCGCGATCGATAATGTAGCGCCACTTATAGGAACCGTTTTGTCTGGTATGAAAGTTTACAATCTTGCTACCGCAGGAACCGGCGCAACCGCCGTAACACCTGGAGAATATTACTACGATGGCACAAAATGGGTTCGCATTGCAGCCGAAGGATCAGGATCATCAGGAGGCGCAGAACCTTGGTACGATGTAGCAACTCAAGCAGGAGCAACAGCCAATACTCAGAATATTTACCAAATGGGAAAAGTAGGTATTGGAAAAAACAATCCTCAGGCACAATTAGATGTAAATAAAGATGCTTTGATTAATGGTATTACTGTTGGTTTGGCGGGTGGACAAATAGCTACTAATACGGCAGTGGGAAACAATGCACTTAAGCTAAATACCGGAGGAAGCTATAATACAGCAACAGGCTCTAATGCACTTTCTGCAAATCAGGGAGGGAGTTGGAATACTGCAATAGGTTCACGTGCACTTATTAATAACACGATAGGAAATTCTAATGCAGCAGTAGGTGAATCGGCGCTTCAACTAAACACATCAGGCGGGTCTAATATTGCAATGGGGAATGTTGCGCTTGGATCAAACACTACAGGAAACGAGAATTCAGCCTTGGGTGTCAATGCGCTTAATCAAAACACAACAGGGTACAAGAATACTGCAGTAGGAATCAGAGCACTTCAAGCAAACACAACAGCCGATTTCAATACAGCCATTGGTGCAGATGCGCTTGTAGCAAACACTATAGGAACTTTGAATTCAGCGGTGGGTACGGGTGCGCTTGCGCATAATACAACAGGGAATTATAATTCATCAATGGGGGTTAATTCACTTCTAAATAACACCATAGGGCAAAATAATTCAGCATTTGGAGTTAATTCACTTACTTCAAACACAACAGGAAACCAGAATACAGCATTGGGTAATGGCTCTCTACAAACTAACAGGGTTGGGAATTGGAATTCATCTGTAGGTTATGCTGCATTAGCAAATAATACTGCATCAGAAAATACAGCAACGGGAGGTAATTCACTTAATGAAAACACAACAGGAGCCCGAAATTCAGCAATGGGTGCTGCTGCTATGCAACATAATTCAACAGGGGAAGAGAATTCAGCCTTGGGTTATGCAGCGCTTGCAGGAAACTCAACAGGAAAAAAGAATACAGCAGTCGGTATTAGAGCGCTTCAAGCAAACACAACAGCCGATTTCAATACCGCAGTAGGTGCTGATGCGCTTGTAGCAAATACTGTAGGTACTTGGAATTCAGCAGTGGGTACAGGTTCGCTTGCGAATGCCACAACGGGGAGTTATAATTCATCAATGGGGGTTAATTCACTTTTAAATAACACTACAGGTTCTTATAATTCAGCAGTGGGTATAAGTGCACTTATCAATGTCACAGGAAGCAACAACACAGCTCTCGGAAGTGGTGCTGGTTCAAACCAAATTCAAGGAAGCAATAATATTTTTATTGGTACAAATACTGGTGTTGCAGATAATAATGGTTCCAACCAAATGAATATTGGCAATGTTATGTTTGGTACAGGTATGACAGGAGGTGGAGCAGGTAATATAGGAATTGGTACTGATAGACCAAGCGCTAAATTAGAGGTTACTACTGGTGCAACACCAGGAGCTATTAAAATTGTTGATGGAACACAAGGCGCCGGAAAAGTATTAACATCTGATGCAAACGGAGTTGGTACATGGCAACCCTCGACATATTTAAGACCTAGTAGCCCTCAATTTATTTGGTCAAGAACCACTATTACCAAAGCTGTTACGATATTTTTCCCTGGTTATGGACTAACTTATGATATAAATAATGGCTTTGTACCTCCTGTAATAACTCAAGCTGGTTTTTACAGAATTGAAATTGATAATTATGTATTGGCAAAAGTTACTGGAAGGTTTTATTATGAGATGACTGGACCAAGTATTAATGGTCGAATATTAATGGGACCTGTTGCTTCTATAGATTCAAATACTCGAAAAGTAGTAACGGAGGTATTATATCTTACACCTGGTACTTATAATTTTAAAATTTATTCGGATGAGCCAGGTTCAGTTAATTACTCAATTGTAAATCAAGGATCTGCAATTAACATCAGATTTAATTCATTGTAGGTGTAAAATAAGTAAAATAATTTTTCATTTTATTCTTTAAAAGCTGCTCTTAAATTGAGTAGCTTTTTTTGTTTCACCAGCTAGCGCGAGCGTCCCGCTCGTGAACAAAAGCCTGTCTCGTCCTGAAAAAAGTTTACATATTTACACTTAATCCTAAAATAGATTTACAACTATATTTTAGTCCTGCTATTTGTTTACAATAGTAGGACTTTTTACATAATAATTCTTCCATAATTTTTCAATTTTTATATTGTTTTGATGCACATAGTTTGGTGTAAGGTTTCCTATGCTCATATGAGGCCTTTCGTTATTATATAACTTAATAACCGCGTCTAATAATTCTTTAGCCTCTTGCGCATTATCAACTTGATAATCATCTAAATATTCTTCTTTTATAATGCCATTAACCCGTTCTGCTATTGCATTTTCTAAAGGATCTCCATTTTCTGTCATGCTAATGCCAATTTTATTGGCTTCTAAGAGCCTCACATATTCATTACTGCAATATTGTGCCCTCTATCTGAATGATGTATCAGTTGTAATTCATCTTTAGATTCTTCTGAAAGATTTGATATTGCCATTTTTAAAGCTTGAATCGTTTCTGAGGTTTGTAAATTATTCGCCAAATGATAACCGATAATTTTTCTAGAATAAGCATCAGTGACAAAACTTATGTACATAAAACTATCCTTTATTCTCCAATATGTTATATCACTTACCCATAATTGATTAGGGCAAATCGGTGCAAATTCTTTGATAAGATTGGGGTATTTCTTAAATCTATGCAACGAATCAGTAGTGATATTTGGCTTTTTCTTACGCCTGACTAATAAAAAATTAGCAGACAAAATATCAAAAAGTCTATCTCTGCCCATTTTTATCTGATGCTCTAATAAGAAAGGCTGTAAAAGTTCATATAACTTTCTTCCTCCCATATGACGATGTTTTTTTCTAATTTTCAATACCTCAAAAACAATTAGTTCATCTTCAAAAGCAAGCTGCTGCTGATACCAAAAGTGCTGATAATATGCCTGTCTGGTTACGCCAAGTAATTGACAAAATTTGCCTAAACCAATTCTGGGATAATTGTGTTTCATCTCCTGAATTACTTGGTATTGGACTTTTTTACAATTTTAATCTTGAATTCCTGCTCAGCAATTTCAATCATTTTGCGATAAGCTTCTGCTAAAAGTCGAGCTTCCTGCAGTTCTTTTTTTAACTGAGATACAGATTCTTCACCTTCCTTATTTCCTATTTTTTTAGTGTAGTCTTCCATCCTAGGTAAAGATACAATACTGGGTTTAGAATAATCAAAACCTATTTCTTTGAGCCAGTAAGTTAATCTTGAATGTCCAATATTATATTTATTCTCAATTTCTCTTTTTGTCAAAGTTCCGGTTAAAAAATCATTACAGACAAATCCTTTAAATTCTTCGCTATATTGAGACTGCCATTTTGAAGGTGATGTCCTTGAATATCTTTCCATATTTTTACACTTTTGTGTAAACCTATTTTAGGACAAGACAGCCGAGCAAAAAACAAAATTTCGCAGTTACTAACGGGATCCTGCTTCTAGCAATAGCCAACAATAAGAAAAATAACTCTTCAATAATAAAATTCTGCAAAAGCACAAATATCTAATGATTTTGTGCTTTTTTTGTAAAACCAAATCTAATACTATAATCCCCAAAACAAATGAAATTCACAATTACCCTATCAACCCTACTCCTACTCCTTACAACCAATTTATTCAGCCAAACTCTCGCTGATTTAAAACTAAAACCAAAAGAAATTCCGAAAGGCGGTTATATTGTAAGTGACGGTAATGTTTGTATAACGCCTCAAGCCTGCTCTTTTTATGAAGATATTGCAACTTACAGCAACATTGTTGGAACTGTAAAAAGCAAAGCAATTCAGAGTTTTAAAAGTAAAGCCGATCGCGGTTCTATAATGTATTTTGAATTTGATCATGTTTTTAAAGGCGATCGTTTTCTTCAAGGTTTGTTGTGGGGAAAAGCAGGAGAACCAACAGCAGAACATCCAGAAGAATATATTGCAAAAGGAAGATTCTTGGTTATTTGGAGCTTACAGCCAGATAGTCCGTTAAAAGAAAAATCGGAAACTAAAGTCGAGGCAATTTTAGAATAAAATCCTAATGGCAACTTCATTTTAAATGAGTAATTTTGCGCGATAAAAAAAATACAAAATGAAACCACAAATAAGAATCCTGATTTATTCCATACTCTTCTTTTTATACCTTACATCCACGCATTTTCTGCTTGAATTAAATGAGAAATTTAAAGGTGATCCGTTTGTAACTTTAGGAGTTGGTTTTGGCGTTCTAAATCTTATTTATGCTTTTACAACGCTAAAATGGAAACCTTTGCTTAATGCACTTTGCGCTGTTGCAATTGCAGCTCTAGCTATGTTTTTGGCTTTACAGTTTACCAATTTACATTTGTTTGTCAATTACGATCCGTATCAGGTTAAAACCGCCATATTTGCTAATGCTATTTTCTCTATTATTTTTTGGGAGATTGTGTATCAGGTGAAAATTAGAAAACAAAAATAAATTTCAATTGCCTTTAGCTTTAGCTAGAGGTTTATAAAAGTCTCAAAAGGCTTTAGTCAAATGAATAAATTTTGGCTAAAGCCTTTTATTTTTGTTTCATTTTATTCTCCAGTTAATTCATTTTTACTTTACAAGATTTAATATTCTTAAAACCAAGGCATTGATTACAAAAACTTAAAAAATAATTCATTAGATTTACTCTTAAGTATTTAAAAATCAAACTCATGAAACGACAGCTATCAATCGACATAGTCCGCGGAATTGTAATGATTATTATGGCGCTCGATCATGTTCGAGATTTGATGCATATTGATTCGATTACAGAAAGTCCAACCGATTTGTCGACCACTTCGCCTTTGCTGTTTTTCACACGATGGATTACGCATTTGTGTGCGCCAATCTTTGTTTTTCTGGCAGGAACTTCGGTTTATCTTTCGCTTCAAAACAAAAATAATATCGCCGAAAAAAGAGCGCTTTTAATCAAAAGAGGATTTTGGCTCATCGTTCTAGAATTTACCATTGTCAACTTCGGATTGTTTTTCGATATTGGTTTTCACACGCTTCTATTCGAAGTCATAGCCGCAATAGGTTTCGGTTTCATCATTTTAGGATTATTGCTAAAAATCAGACCCAAAACACTGGGAATTATCGGATTAACCATTATAATTTGTCACAATCTTTTACCGCTTATTCCCTTTGAAGAAAACTCGGTTTTAAAAACCGTTTTAGCGCCATTTTTTAGTCCAATTGTAATTCCATTTTCGGGAAGAGCATTTGTTATGGGCTATCCTCCAATACCATGGTTAGGTATCATGCTTGTTGGTTTTGCAACAGGAAAATTCTTTTCATTAGAAGCAGAAAAAAGAAAAAAACTATTCGTCAAAATTGGTTTAAATTCTATAATCTTATTTGTCATCCTCCGCTCCATTAATATTTACGGAGATCCCGCATTATGGACTTCACAGAAAGATGCTGTTTTTACATTTTTGTCCTTCATGAATATCACCAAATATCCGCCTTCACTCCTATTTTGTCTGGCAACTTTAGGGATTTTATTTTTGTTTCTCGCTTTCGCGGAAAAATTCCAAAACGGCATCAAAAAAGTAACTTTAGTTTATGGGAAAGTGCCTTTGTTTTACTTCGTTGTTCATTTTTATGTTATTCATATTCTTACTCTAATCATGCTTTTTATACAAGGTTTTAATTGGTCACAATTTGAATTTGCTACAGGAACCTTCGGAAGACCAAAAAACTTAGAAAGCGGTCTGCCACTTTGGACAATCTATTTAATCTGGATTTTTGTTGTAGCAATTCTTTACAAACCTTGCCAATGGTTTGGAAAATATAAAGCTGAAAATCAATATTGGTGGCTGAAATATATTTAAGATTATTTAGAAATTCTTTGAAAAATGCATTTCAGCATGTTCTAGAGCAGAATAAAAAATAATGATTTTCGTACGTATTTTTTTATATTAGCGTTTTAAAATTTTGTCTAAGCCTAATATGAAAATTAGAACTCTACTCCTTTTATCTGTACTTGCTATTTCTTGCAAAAAAGAAACGAAAACCGAAGCCGAAACTCCAAAAATTACTCCAAAAGATTCTTTAGAAGTTACTGCTAAAAAAGAACCCGAAACACAAAAAGTAGATACAATTGTGCTTTCGACAAAACATAAAACCAATACAATTTTATGTGATTTGGATGGCGACGGAAAAAATGAAACCGTTGAAATTGCAAGAAGCACAAAAAATGATAAAAGCGGTTTACGAATAATTTTTGGAAATGGAAATCGAACAGATTATTTCGGTTTTGGAAATAATGTTCTAAATCAAGGTTTTGATGAAATTGACTGGGTTGGCATTTTTAAAAAAGCACCAAAAAATGAAATTTATTTTGAAAATGTAAATGAAGACGGCGAAATTATTGGCGAGGAAGATATAAAAGAAGAAAACAAAATAAAACTCCCAAATGATGGAATCTTCATCCACGCTTATGAAAGCTGTGGTGGCGGTGTCATTTATCTCAAAAATGGCAAATACGAATGGATTCAGCGGGAATAAATTGATGTGATTTAACTTCTAAATTATTTTGAATATGAAAAGTACAACTGAAATTGCAAATCGTTTTAGAGAAGTCATTTTAAACGGAACTTGGATTGCGAACACCAATTTTAAAGATCAGCTCGAAAATCTGGATTGGAAAATTGCCGTTAGTCCGGTTCAGAACTTAAATACAATTGCAGTTCTGGCGCAACATATTCATTATTACATCAACGGAATCAATCAAGTTTTTGAAGGTGGAACTTTAGATATAAAAGACAAATTTAGTTTCGATTTTCCACCCATTCAATCGCAAGAACAATGGAATATTTTTCTAAATAAATTTTGGAATGATGCCGAGCAATTTGCTTTGTCAGTAGAACAAATGCCCGACGAAAAACTCAATGAAGGTTTTGTAGATGTCAAATACGGAACTTATAAAAGAAATATCGAAGCTATGATTGAACATAGTTATTATCATTTGGGGCAGGTTGTCCTGATTAAAAAACAAATAACAAACCAAAATCAAACAGTAGTATAATAATGAAAAATTTTTTTTTAATCTTAATCAGCATTTCCTTTTTAGTTAGTTGTAAAGAATCTAATAAAATAGAAAGAGAAAATGAACCAACAATTTACGGCGTCGAAAAAGAAGACCCAGAAATGAATGCTGCAATTTTAGAAGCAACCAAAACATTAAATGATTTCAATAAAGGATTATCTGATGTTAATGCTGATAACCATGCTTTAAAAGTTAAGTTTTCTAATTCGAAAGGTGCGGAGCATATGTGGATTGGAGCTATTCATTATAAAGATGGAAATTATTCTGGAATTTTAAATAATGATCCTGAATACATTACAGAATATAAAGCAGGAGACAAAATAGATATTGACGCTTCTAAAATTAGTGACTGGATGTATCTCGTAAATGGAAAATTATATGGAGGTTATACAATTCGAGTTTTAAGAGACCGAATGAATGATGAGGAAAGAAAACAATTTGATCAAGAAAGTGGAATGCAGTTCGATTAATTTTCTTTAATAAAAAAACAACTCTCCTATTAAATTATATAAATGCCTTTCATGAAAAAAATTACAATCCTGTTATTGTTTATCGTTCTGTTTTCAAGTTGCAAATCAGATAAAAAAGAAGAAATCAAAACTGATGTTTCAAGTGAGAAATCAACAGAAAAGCCATTTGTTTTAACGGTTGAAAAAATCGATTCTACTCAATTTCCTAAGTCAATAAAATATGAAGGCTTTGTAAAAAATGCCGTTCGATGGAAGGACAAATTGGGAGACAATATTGTAATTACTACTGAAACAGGTTATCACATCAACGAAAAATTCAAACACGAATCTGATGGTTCTGATGCTGAATTATTTGCTTATCATTATATCATTTCAGGAAATAAGGTAAAACGAACTTGGCAAGTTTACGATTTTATTTCAGATTGTCCTGTCGATCTTGTTGCTTCATTTGTCAAAAACACTTTTCAAGTTACAGATCTAAACAACAACGGAATTGCCGAAGTTTGGCTGATGTATAAAACGGTTTGTCATGGAGATGTAAGTCCGTCGGATATGAAAATTATTATGTACGAAGGAAGTAAAAAATATGCTATGCGTGGAGAAAATAAAGTTCAAGTTGGAGTTCTGGATAATGGTGAAAAACAATTTTTAGGAGGTGAATTCAAGTTTGATGAAAACTTTAAAAAAGGTCAAAAAGTTTTTAAAGAATTTGCCCAAAAATTATGGTCTGAGAATTTAATCGAAACATGGGAAAACTAAACTTGCAAAAGCACTAAAAGCTTAAAATGAAAAAAACAATCTTACTCCTGATAATCCTTACATTCTTTTCTTGTAAAAAGAATGAACAAACCATAATTGTAAAGAAAGAAGTCTCAAATGGTCCTGAAACTATAACAGAAGCCGATAATGAAACAAAGACCGATACATTAAAGATCACTTATCAAGATCATAAAAATCTGTTTGATATTTTGACTATTTTACCAGATAGCACAATGGCAAGCTGGGGTTGGCCCAAAAATGACCGATTAGAATTTGTAAAAAAAATCAAATTAAATAATTATGCAACTGCTTCGCGCGAACATTTTTCTCACATAGAACTATTGCAACCTAACACAATTGGAATTCAAGTCGTTGACGGATATTGGATTTTATCTATTTATAAAATAAAACCCAACAATTACATTGTAATTACAGACGATATTGTGGGAGACGGCAATGATTTTCATGCATTTGAATATGAAGATGGCCAACTTACCAATATTCCGTTCAGAGATTTATTTGATCATTTTATAACCGCGTTGGTAATTGATCCGAACGATGAAAAATGTATGGAAATCTTTGACGATAACAGAATTCTATTTGAATATTCCTATATCGGTACAAAAAAGATAAAAATGAGCAATTCGTATTTAGATGAAAATAAAGATTGTTTTAAAGGGAATACATTGAACTATGAATTTAATCCCTTAACTAAAAAATTCAACCTAATCAAAATAGATTAAACATTATCTATAATTAAATATGAAGAAAATACTTTATTTCGCAATACTGATTTTATCGATTCAAAATATAAGCGCGCAAAATATTATTGACTTTTTCTATTCGATTCCGTCATCTTATGTTGATGAATTAAGCTATCTCGAAAAGAAAAAATTGGTAAAAAACAAAACGCTTACAAAATATGGTGATAATCAATATAATGTAGAAATCGATACTAAAAATGGGTATCTGCGATTAAGCCAAGATTATATAGACGGTACTTCTGGATATGCAATTTATGAAATGGCGTATTGGAATTTAAAAGGTAAAAAATTAATTGCTCTTTCAGCAGTTTCTGGAAGTAATGGCGGATTTCATCAGCGAAATTTTAAACTTTTTGAATACAAAAATGATAATTTAACTGAAGTTAGAACAGGATACCTAAAAAGCTATACCTCAAATTTTGATGTTTTTATAAATAATCTTGTTAGTGAATTTACAAAGACTAATACAAAACAATCCATCAAAGAGAATTTAACTCAATCTCAATTTACAATAGAACTTCCTCGAAATGGAAAAAATATGACCGTTTCATTTGAAGAAAACCCAATGTCTTCTCCTGAATACTTTGAAAAAGAATATGGAAAGTATCTCAATTTTAGAAAAAAAATCTATAAATGGAATATGCAAAAAGAAGTCTTTGAATAGCTTTTCTGCTCCTCAAATAAAAAAATAAAGAAGGCATAGTTGTTGAAAGTTTAAAAAGATATATTTACACCTTCAAAAACATACGATGCAAAAAATTACTTTTCTATTTTCTATATTGTTTTTAGCCTTTTCTTCTTGCGGCGTAAAGACAACACAATCAATGCTTAGCGACGGAAATTATGATGGTGCAATCGATCGCGCTGTTGAAGCATTGCGAACAAAAAAAGATTCTAAAGGCAAACAAGACTACGTTTATTTGCTAGAAGAAGCCTTTGCAAAAGCTAAAGACCGAGATCTCCGTAATTTGGAAATGATGAATAAAGAGAATAATCCTGCAAATGCGGAACGCATCTATAACACTTATTTACAGCTAAATAACCGTCAGGAAAAAATTAGACCGCTTTTGCCGTTGCCTTTATTGAAGTTGGGAAAAAATGCTTATTTCCCTTTTGATAATTATTCTGATGAGCTTGCAAACAGTAAAAATGCACTTTCTAAATATTTGTATGAAAATGCTTCTGCCCTTTTGAAATCGAATAATAAATTAGATTTTAGAAAAGCATACGATGATTTTGTTTATTTGGAAAGCATTAATCCAAATTATAAAAACACTAAAAAGTTAATGGATGATGCCCTTTTTAAAGGAACTGATTTCGTAGATGTTTATGCAAAAAACGAAACGAATATGGTGATTCCGAAAACGCTTCAGGACGATTTATTGGATTTTAAAACTTACGGATTAAATGATAAATGGACCGTTTATCATAGTGCAAGACAAAAAAATGTGTTGTATGATTATAGTTTGATTCTTAGTTTCAGACAGATTGCCATTTCGCCAGAACAGATTAAGGAGAAAGAATTTATAAAAGAAAAGCAAGTTAAAGATGGCGTAAAAACACTTTTGGACAGCCGCGGAAGACCTGTAAAAGATAGCTTGGGCAAAGAAATTAAAGTCGATAATTACAAAACACTTCGTGCAACAGTTTACGAATCCAGACAGTTTAAATCTTGTTTGGTAACTGCAAAAGTTGATTATTTAGATTTGAAAACGAATCAGCTGGTTCAGACTTTCCCGATAAGTAGCGAGTATATTTTTGAAAATATTTATTCGACTTATAAAGGAAATAGAGGTGCTTGCGATGATAATTATCTGTCTTATTTTGACAGACGTGCCGTTGCGTTTCCAAATAACGAACAGATGGTTTATGATACAGGTGAAGACCTGAAAGCCAAGCTAAAAGACATTATTGTAAAGAATAAATTTAGACGATAATTATACAACACGATTATAGAGGAAAAGACGCATTTTTGATGCGTCTTTTTTTGTTTAGGTTCTTTTCATTCAAAAAAAATCATGTTTTTAATTGCGCAACCAAAAAGTTGCGTATATTTGCAACTGATTAGTTGCTAATTTATATTCAAAAAAATGAAAAGAGATATTTTTCAAGCTATTGCCGATCCGACGAGAAGAGCAATATTAGTTTTGATTTCTTCTACTGCATTAACACCAAATGCAATTGCAGAGCAGTTTCAAACTACAAGACAGGCGGTTTCTAAACACATTAAAATACTGAATGAATGTGATTTATTGGAAGAAAAGAAATTGGGCAGAGAAATCTATTATCAGCTCAAAATTGAAAAAATGAAAGAAGTTGATGAATGGCTGGAGCAGTTTAAAGCAATTTGGGAACAGCGCTTTAGTCAATTGGATCAAGTATTACTAAACTTAAAAGCTAAAGAAAATGAGAACTGATTTATTAATGAATTTTTCTGTAGACAAGGAAAATAAAACGGTAAATGTAAAACGCGAATTCGACGCGCCATTGTCTAATGTTTGGTCTGCATGGACAGAACCTGAAATTCTAGATTTGTGGTGGGCACCGGCTCCGTTTGTATCTAAAACCAAAACCATGGAGTTTAAAGAAGGCGGAAGAAGATTATATGCCATGGTCGGACCAGACGGCACAGAGCGCTGGAGCTATTTTGAGTATTCTTCGATTTCTCCTAAAACAAACTTTAAGCACTCGGCAACGTTTTCTGACGGAGAAGGAAATCCAAATTCTGAATTTGGAAGCTCGTATTGGGATATTTCTTTTTCTGAAGAAGGCAATTCTACAATTGTTGATATTGTAATCAAACGTGACAGTTTTGAAGAGTTGCAAAAAATTATCGAAATGGGCTTTAGAGAAGGATTTACTTCTGCAATGCAAGGTTTGGATAAAATCTTAGCCGAAAAGTAAAATCTGTTTAACTGAATTATTTAATTTTTAAACACATAGAAACATAGCCTTTTAAATATCTAGAAAAGGCGTTTCACTAATCTAAATGCACATAGTTTAGCTATGTGTGGAAACTAGTTTCTTTTATTTCCTTTTTTATGGCAGAAAATCTATGTTTCTATGTGTTTTAATTGTATCCAATGAACTATTAACGAACTAAAAATCTAAAGAAAATGAATTCAAATCTTTTAATGAATTTTACTGTAGATAAAGAAAATAATACTGTAAATGTAAAACGTGAATTTAATGCTTCGCTTGCTCAAGTTTGGTCGGCTTGGACAGAACCTCAAATTCTAGATTTGTGGTGGGCGCCAGCTCCGTGGAAATCACGAACGAAAAGAATGAAATTTGAAGAAGGCGGACGAAGATTATACGCAATGGTTGGTCCAGAAGGTGAAGAGCATTGGGCACTTGCAGATTATACTTCCATAAATCCGAAAACGAATGTAAAATGGCTTGACGCTTTTTGCGATAGCGAAGGAAATTTAAACGACGAATTTCCGCGCTCTGACTGGGACGTTACTTTCTCTGAAAAAGACGGTTCTACTTTTGTTGATGTTGAAATTAAACATGAAAAACTATCAGATTTAGAAATGATTATTCAAATGGGATTCAAAGAAGGTTTCACCATTGCTATGGAAGGCTTAGATGCTATTTTTGCTGAGAAAGCTTAAATTTAATCAATCATAAATAAAGGCCAGAACAAAAAATTAACTGACATTAAATTTGTATTTTCGTTTATCTAAAAACCATTTACTTCTAATTTAATGAACAAACTTTTTGCTCTAGCCTTTTCTTTTTTCTTTTTTACCGCAGTATTCAGCCAAAAAAACAAAACTAAAACCACAGAAAATTCTAAGCCTTTTGTATTGGGCGTGATTGACGAAATTCAATCTAAAGAATTAAACGAAACACGAATTCTAAACATTTATCTTCCTGAAGGTTACAATCCTGCTGAAGTAACAAAATATCCTGTTATCTACTTACTTGACGGTTCTGCCGATGAAGATTTTATTCATATTTCTGGATTGGTTCAATTCAACAGTTTTGAATGGATTAATCAGGTTCCGAAATCAATCGTGGTTGGAATTGCGACAGTTGACCGAAAAAGAGATTTTACTTCTCCAACAACAATCGAAAAAGATAAAACTCGTTTTCCGACAACCGGACATTCTGATCAATTTATTGCTTTTATCGAAAAAGAATTACAGCCTTTCATTGAAAAAAAATACAAAACCAACGAGTCTAAAACTATCATTGGCCAGTCTTTAGGGGGATTGTTAGGAACAGAAATCTTGCTTAAAAAACCATTTCTTTTTAATAAATATGTTATTGTAAGTCCAAGTTTATGGTGGAATAATGGTTCTTTGCTGAATTTAGATTCTGAAATGCTAAAAGAAAATTTCAACCAGCAAACCGAAATTTACATTGCAGTTGGAAAAGAAGGATTAGCTCCAACAGAAATTCCGCACGTAATGGAAGTCGATGCTAATTTACTAGCCGAAAAATTAAAAGAATCTAAAAGTAAAAATGTAAAAGTCTTTTTCGATTATTTCCCTGAAGAAACTCACGGATCGATTTTACATACTGCTGTTGGCAATGCTTTCAAATTTTTTTATTCTAAAAATAAACAATAAATATGAAAACTCCTGACGAAAATAAACTAGATAATCCTGTTTGGCATTCTTTGTCGGAAAGTCATGAGAAGTTCACTTTAAATTACGATGGAACGAAGTTTTACAATCCTGATTACTGTCCGTTTGGAGGATTTGCTGCAAATGGCAATACTTTAGAAGCAACTAGTCAATATGCACAACTTTGTGATAATTTCTTTATTGTTGGGGAAAATCCTAAAGTTTCTGATTCTCTTCAAATTGTTAAAGAATTGGTTTGTCTTCAAATGATTCTTCGAGATAAAATTCAAGTAACGGCAGAAAATGAAATAATAAAATTGACGGAGCAACATAGTGATGAATTATTCGATTTAGTCAATTTAGTACAACCGGGATATTTTAAACCTAAAACATTTTTATTAGGTGATTATTTTGGCATTTTTAAAAATAGACAATTAATTGCCATTGCGGGAGAACGTATGAAAATGGATCATTTCACAGAAGTAAGCGCGATAATAACTCATCCTGAACATACTGGAAAAGGTTACGCTAAACAGCTGGTTGCGCATGTAGTGAACAAAATTTTTGATGAGGAAAGAATTCCATTTTTGCATGTTGTAGAAAATAATATTGGTGCCATAAAACTTTATGAAAAACTAGGTTTTACTACTAGAAGAAAAATAAGCTTTTGGAATGTTGCAAAATTTTAAGCATATGCTTGATATATGCTAATTTACGATTCTGTCAATTAGCATATATCAAGATGAAAGAAAATCATCCCAACCACCCTTCTCTATCCAGACTTCTATATTGAATCGCTTCAGCAATATGAGAAGAAACAATATTTTCGGAATGATCTAAATCGGCGATCGTTCTCGAAACTTTCAAAATTCGGTCGTAAGCTCTTGCTGAAAGATTCAATCGCTCCATTGCGGTTTTTAATAATTCTTTTGAAGGTTCGTCCAAAACACAATATTCTCGAATTAGTTTGCTGCTCATTTGAGCGTTGTAATGGACATTTTCAACCGTTTCAAATCTTTTGGTCTGAATTTCTCTCGCCGCTGTAACTCGTTTGCGAATTTCTACACTGCTTTCTGCTTTTCGTTCATCTGAGAGTTTATCAAATGGAACGGGAGTAACTTCGATATGAATATCAATTCTATCTAACAATGGCCCCGAGATTTTGCTCATATAACGTTGCATTTCGTGTGGCGAAGAAGTATTGGGCATACTCGGATCGTTAAAAAATCCGCTTGGACTTGGGTTCATACTTGCCACAAGCATAAAAGACGAAGGATATGTTATCGTAAATTTAGCTCGCGAAATAGTAACTTCTCGATCTTCTAAAGGTTGACGCATTACTTCTAAAACGTCTCGTTTAAATTCTGGCAATTCATCCAAAAACAAAACGCCATTATGTGCCATCGAAATTTCGCCCGGTTGCGGATAACTTCCTCCGCCGACAAGTGCAACATTAGAAATAGTATGATGCGGACTTCTAAATGGTCTTTGATTCATTAATCCAACTTCTTTTAATTTCCCTGCAACACTATGAATTTTAGTAGTTTCCAAAGCTTCGCGCAAAGTCATTGGTGGTAAAATACTCGGAACACGTTTTGCCAACATTGTTTTTCCCGCTCCAGGCGGACCAATCAAAATAATATTATGTCCACCAGCTGCTGCGATTTCCATACAGCGTTTGATACTTTCTTGTCCGCGCACGTCTGAAAAATCATGTTCTGGAAAATCTAATGTTTTGTAGAATTCTGCTCTTGTATCAATAATGGTTGGCTGTTTCGTTCCTTTTCCTGAGAAAAAATCAATGATTTCTTTTAAATTTTCTACTCCATAAACATCTAATCCCGCTACAATTGCCGCTTCTTTTACATTTTGAATCGGAAGAAAAAAACCTTTATAACCTTCTTCTTTCGCTTTGATTGCAATGGGTAATGCTCCTCGAATAGGTTGCAGACTTCCGTCTAAAGAAAGTTCTCCCATAATAATATATCGTTCAATTTCAGGAGCTTTAATCTGATCAGAACCAACCAAAATTCCCATCGCTAAAGTCAAATCATACGATGAACCTTCTTTTCGAAGATCGGCAGGCGCCATATTGATTGTGATTTTCTTTCCTGGAAGATTGAATCCGTTATTTTTGAGAGCTGCAGCAATTCTATAACTGCTTTCTTTTATCGCATTATCTGGAAGTCCAACTAAATGATAACCAATTCCTTTATCCATATGAACCTCAACTGTAATTGTTGTGGCCTCAACTCCAAAAACGGCACTTCCGTAAACTTTTACTAACATAAATAAATTCTTATAAAAAAGTAAAAGTATTTAATTAAATATGAAAAATCGTTATTTTTGTAAATATTTTACTACTTTAAAATAAACCTATTGGATAATATATTAATTGAACTAAAAGTTACAGCTATACAAGTAGACTCAGATATCTGGATGCAGGGCGATATTGAGATTATTATCAATGGAGAAAAACCATACAGCAATAGTGACATTGTTGATTCTGACGTTCTGTTAAAAAGCTTAGAATCAAACGGAAAACATTTCATATTCTCTTGTTGCTGCGGTCTTCCCCAATGTAGCGGATGGAATAATGGAATAGAAGTTATCCATGAAAATAATACTATTAAATGGATTGATTCTGATCATAATCGAACATGGAATTTTGATAGAAAGACAATTGAGGAAGATTTGAATAACATCAATAATGAAATCAATATTTTCAAAAAATTCTTTAAAGAGAAGCAAATAGATTATGTTGGTTTTGGATATGAGTAAAAAAATTCGCTTAAAAATTTAACCCAATCTGAGTTTTAATCTCCTCCACTATTCTACTCAAATCTAAACAATTCTGATGTGACCAAAGTTTGCTTTCGATTTCATTATTCAAAATAGAATTTTGGCATTCGATAATTTCGTGAGAATATCCTTTTCCAAGAGTTGCCAAAGTAAACGTTGCTTCTTTTTCTTCATTTTTAAATAAAGAATAACCATCTGCAACAAACCACGGCGCATTTAATTCTACTCTTCCTTCTGTTCCGGAAATAACAGCTTTCATATCAGATTCTGAAACTATAGAAGCATGTAAAACAGATTGTCCTGATTCGTATTGCAAAATCATAGAAGTTTGCAAATCTATATCATTTTTGTGTTTAATTGCTTTCGCTAAAATCTCTTTTGGGTATCCTAATAGTATATAGGACAGAAATAAAGGATAAACGCCAATATCAAATAATGCTCCGCCCCCAAGTTCTTTATCAAAAAGTCTTTTGTTTTCTGTTTCACTTCCGTGAAAGGCAAAATCAGCTTTTATATAATTTACGTTTCCAATTGCTCCATTATTTATTTTCTGCAAAACATCTTGAACTGATGGAATAAATCGCGTCCAAAATGCTTCCATAAAAAATTTATTGTATTTTTTAGAAGCTTCAATCATTCTTTCGGCATCTTTATACGATAATGCCATTGGTTTTTCGCATAAAACATGTTTACCGTGTTCTAATGCTTTTATAGACAATTCGGTATGCGAATTATGAGGAGTTGCAATGTAGATGATCTCAACTTCTGGATCTTCGAAAAGTAAATCATAGGAATTATACATTCTTAAAGCATTAAATTTTCCGCCAAACTGTTCTGCTTTAGAAAAATCTCTGGATGCAACTGCCGTAAGCTCAGCATTTTCAACTAATAATAAATCTGAAGCAAACTGACTTGCAATATTTCCCAGTCCTACGATTCCCCACTTAATTTTTCTATTTTCCATCTTTAAATTATAATCATCAAAATTGTTAAAAGGTTAAAAAAACATCCTTTACAATTAACTCTAGACGTTTTTTAAACAACAAATATCTATTATCCTACAAAAAATAGCAATCAATTACCCCAAAAATTATCAAAAATGTTGGTAAGTGAAAAAAAAATGTTGCCAAATTGTAAATTTTAAGTTTGTTTTAAGAAATTCACGCAAAATGAAAGGGGTTAAATTTTAAATTTAACAAAAATCAAGCACATAACCCTATTTTTTTAGGGGGTATTAAATGATTTTATACTTTTATAAAAAATTTAAAACTAAATAACTATGCGAAAAATTATTTTAAGTGTGATTCTTATCACGATTTTAGTGCTAACCTTTATTTCAAACTTTATTATTGCAGACAACCCAATTCCTGCAGAAGCTGTAAAGTTTGATACAGGAGATACTGCTTGGATGATCGTTGCAACTGCTTTTGTTTTGCTAATGACACCAGGATTAGGATTTTTCTACGGAGGTATGGTAGGTAAGAAGAACGTAATTAGTACTATGCTGCAAAGCTTTATGGCGATGGTAATTGTTACTATCTTATGGGTTGTTGTTGCTTTCGGATTAGCTTTTGGACCAACAATTGGCGGTATAATTGGTAATCCATCTTCTAATTTATTCTTTGAAGGTGTTGGAACAAATACAGCTTGGAGCCTTGCCCCAACTATTCCTTTTATGTTATTCGCATTATTTCAGGCAAAATTTGCTATCATTACACCTGCATTAATTACAGGTGCTTTTGCAGAACGTATACGTTTCTGGGCATATTTATTATTCATGGTTTTATTCATCATTTTAATATACGCTCCGCTTGCTCACATGACTTGGCATCCTGATGGAGTTTTCTTCAAAATGGGAGTTCTTGACTTCGCTGGAGGAACTGTAGTACACATGAGTGCTGGATGGGCTGCATTGGCTGGAGCTATGTTCTTAGGAAAAAGAAAAATTCAAAAAGCAAATCCCGCAAGAATTACTTATGTATTATTAGGAACAGGTCTACTTTGGTTCGGATGGTTTGGTTTCAATGCGGGTTCTGCTTTAGGTGCAAATGGTCTTGCAACTCAAGCTTTAGGGACAACTACTGTTGCTGCCGCTGCTGCTGCAATGGCTTGGGTTTTCCTTGACAAAATCTTAGGACA
Organism: Flavobacterium sp. B167r; assembly: GCF_056824315.1. Taxonomy (NCBI): domain Bacteria; kingdom Pseudomonadati; phylum Bacteroidota; class Flavobacteriia; order Flavobacteriales; family Flavobacteriaceae; genus Flavobacterium; species Flavobacterium sp. B167r. The sequence continues at coordinate 2,458,587 of NZ_CP124859.1, read as the reverse complement.
CAAATTATCTGCCCTTGGAGCTTGTATTGGAGCTGTTGTAGGTCTTGTTGCAATCACGCCTGCTGCGGGATTCGTAAGTATTCCTCACGCAATCTTCATCGGTTTATTTTCTGCAATTGTAAGTAACATTGTAGTTAGCAAATTCCCTAAAGGAAAAATCGACGATGCGCTAGATGTATTCGCTTGTCACGGTGTTGGTGGTATGGTAGGTATGCTTTTAACTGGTGTTTTCGCTTCAAAAGCAATCAACCCTGCAGTTGGTGATAATCAAGGTTTAATCTTCGGAACTCCAACTTTATTCATCAACCAATTAACTGCTTTGGTTATCGTTTCAATCTTTGCTTTTGTAGCTTCTTATGCTTTATTCTTCATTGTAAATAAAATTACTCCTTTAAGAGTTACTGAAGAAAAAGAAGAACTAGGATTAGACATCTCTCAACACGGAGAATTCTTATAAAAATAAATTCCCTTTCTCACATTACTTGATAAATAAAAAAGCACTCTAAATTTGACTTAGAGTGCTTTTTGCTTGAATTAACTTCCCTTTTATTTATTTTAGATTTTAGATTGCAGATTTTAGATTTAGACTCTGGCACATACCTTTCATCTATTTTCTATTTTCTTTCATCTTGCTTCTTGCTTCTATTATCTCTCTATTTAAAATTAGCAATTCCTTCTTTCAGCCATTCTAAATATTCATCAGCGCTTACGTAGCTAATTGTCGGTTTAGAAGTATTTATATTTTTTCCTTCCAAATCTGTAATAACATATAAAGGCTGTGTATTCGTTTTATATTTTGAGATCATAAAGTCAGTCCATTTGTCACCGACTGTAATGATTTTATCTCCGGCAGTAGTTGTAAACTGTTGCTCTTTTGGCAATTCACGCTTATCATCAACATAAAGAGAAATCAAAACCACATCATTTTTTAGAATTGGTAAAATTGTCGGTTCAGACCAAACGTTGTTTTCCATTTTTCTACAGTTTACGCAAGCATAACCTGTAAAGTCTAACATGATTGGTTTGTTAATTTGTTTCGCATACGCTAAACCATCTTCGTAATCGTGGAAAACCATAATTCCGTGCGGACCTAATTCTGCTCCTGCTGGCAAACCTTTTCCTGCTTCTGCAGAAACTGCTCCATTTCCAGATCCTCCAACTCCAAACGGACTTTCGCTATATGTTGGAGGTGGCGGGAATGCACTGATTAATTTTAAAGGTGCTCCCCAAAGTCCAGGAATTAAATACATTGTAAATACAAAAGTTAATAACCCTAAATACAATCTTCCAACAGAAATATGGTTTGTCGGACTATCGTGAGGCAATGTAATTTTTCCGAATAAATATAAAGTCAAAGCTCCGAAAATGGCAATCCAGATTGCGATGAAAACTTCTCTTTCTAAGAAATGCAATTGTAAAACTAAATCTGCATTTGATAAGAATTTGAATGCTAATGCTAATTCTAAAAATCCTAAAACAACTTTAACCGTATTTAACCAGCCTCCAGATTTTGGTAATGAATTTAACCAACCTGGAAACATCGCAAATAACATAAACGGAAGCGCTAATGCCAATGAGAATCCTAACATTCCGACAATTGGAGCGATTCCTCCATTTGAAGCTGCATCAACCAATAAAGTTCCAACAATTGGTCCTGTACAAGAAAATGATACAATTGCCAAAGCCAAAGCCATAAATAATATTCCGATTAAACCGCCTTTGTCTGCCTGTTGATCGGCTTTGTTTGCCCAAGAATTTGGAAGCATAATTTCAAATGCGCCTAAAAATGATGTTGCAAAAACAACTAAAATCACAAAGAAAACAAGATTAAACCAAACATCTGTAGATAAAGCATTTAACGCATCAGCACCAAATATTTTAGTGACTGCAAGTCCTAAAATCACATAAATTGCAATAATAGAAAGTCCGTAGATAATCGCATTTCTAATTCCTTTTGCACGGCTTTTACTTTGTTTGGTAAAGAAACTTACCGTCATTGGAATCATTGGAAAAACGCAAGGTGTAAATAACGCCGCAAAACCCCCTAAGAAAGCAAGAAAAAAGATTGACCATAAACTTCTTGAAGCCGCCGGAACAGGAACTTCTTCTTTTGCTGTTTCTGCTGTTTTTTCAATTTTTGCCTGAGTTGCTTCTTCTTTTTTAACTGTATCAACAGCTAGTCCAACTACTTTTGTTTCATCAGCTTTTACTTCTGCTACAACAGGAACTTCGTCCATTTTGAAAGTTGAAGGAACTGCAATCGAGAATTTCTTACTCGAATTGATACAAACCTCTTTACAAACCTGAAAATCAAAATCTACATCAACCGTTTTTAAGTTTGGATTGATGATTTTAATTTCCTGTTCAATATGTGCTTTTCCTTCAAAGAAAGTTTCATCTACACCGAAAACATCGTTGAAAGCAGTTCTGGTTTTACCTTCCTTTGCTTTTCCAACTAATTCGTAGTTCCCTTTCTGATTTTTAAAAGCTATTTCTAAAGCCAAAGGTCCGCCGTCTGGAGTAAACTGCGAATACATATGCCAGTCTTTTTCGATCGTTCCATCAAAAATTAAAACGGCATTGTTTCCTTTTTTCTCAATTTTAGAAGTCCATTTTACTGGCTCTAATATTTGTGCATTACCTTTTGCAAAAGCAAAGAAAAACACGAAAATTAAAATGGTTTTAGTCCAAACATTTTTTGACAAATTTGTCTGAAGATTTCGAGTAAAGTTCATTATTGTAATTCTATTTTTAGTATTTGATTTGTGGTTTTCTCTATTTTAAAACGCTCGTCCTGTCGTATTCCGACAACCCAGACGATTTCATTTTCAGAACATAAAATCCATGTTTTTTCTTTTTCGATCAATGATAATTTTTCGTCTTTAAAGAGTTTGCTGACTTTTTTAGATTTTCCTCTCATTCCAAAAGGCTGAAAAACATCTCCTTCTTTCCATTTACGTAAAACTAAAGGAAAGCGGATTTTTTCCGAATCGACAAATATAACCCTATTTGAACCGAATGTTGTGTGACCTACGTTACAAAGACTCATTTTTAAGGGAAAATTAACTTCTGTATCCTGTTCACTAATTTCATATTCTTCGTTTTCTGGCATTCCTGAAAACGGACTCAAAATAAGCGTTTCTCTATTTTTCAGCAATCTAAATTCCTCTGAAAGTACTTGTTTCCCCGATTGTCCTTCAACTAGATCGTAAATATCATTCCATGCCGAAAAGCCAAATTCATTCAGCCATTGATACAAATACGATTTATAATTTGGAAGTTTTTTTAATTGATTTAAATCGAAATGAATATCGTCACCTGCTTCTTTAGCCACTTGCTGATAAATCATAATCGAAGCGTCTTCAACCATTTCTTTTGATTCTTGAAGAAACGACTGCGTTTTCTGAAAAGCATCCAAAAAATTAGGATTGATTTCTTTTAAAACAGGAACCAAATTATGGCGGATTTTATTTCGCAAATATTTCGTTGAAGCATTACTGCTATCTTCTCGCCATTCTATTTTATGCTCTTCTGCATATTTCAAAATTTCTTCTCTAGAAAAAGGCAAAAGCGGACGGATAATTTTATCGTTTTGTTCCGGAATTCCAGTTAAACCTTCTAGTCCTGTTCCGCGCGTTAGATTGATAATGAAAGTTTCCAGATTATCATCGGCATGATGTGCTGTTAAGATATAATCAAAGTTTTCTTCTTCTAAAAGTTCATAAAACCAACTGTAGCGAAGTTCTCTTGCAGCAACTTGAGTCGACAATTTATAATCTTTAGCGAAAGCTTCGGTATCAAAATGAGTCGTAAAAATCGGGATATTATTTTGATCGCAATAGTTCTGAATAAATTCCTGATCTCCAAAACTTTCTAATCCGCGGAGTTGAAAATTACAATGCAAAACAGCAATTTCATAAGGCAGTTTGTGCAATAAATGCAACAAAACCATACTATCTAATCCGCCGCTTACAGCTAGAAAAAGCTTTTTTTCGGCTAAAAAAGGAAATCTTGAAACGATATGATTTTGAAATTTTGAAAACATTTGATAAATGTAAAAAATTAAACGCTATCTATTTTTAAATGAAATGTTAAGCGTTGGATTATTTTTTTTCGCCACGAATTCACGAATTATTCTTTATAATGATGGCGCATATTTTCTTTTGCCACAAATTAGACAAATTTCCACGAATTATTTTCTTCAACTAAATAGCCACAGATTAAAAAGATTTACACAGATTTTTTTTAATCCTCTAATCTGTGGCATTATTTTCATATCAAATTGATAATAATAATTCGTGGCTCGAGCGATAGCGAACAGGCGAAGCAAATTCGTGGCTATTTTTTTTATTGCAAAACTTCGTGCATTGCTTTTGCTTTCAACAGGCATTCTTCGTATTCTTTTTCTGGGATAGATTGCGATGTAATGGCACTTCCGACTGAAAAAGAAACGTATTTATTCTCTTGATTGTATAAAATACTTCTGATTACGACATTGAAATCAAAATCGCCTTCAGGCGTAAAATAACCAACTGCTCCACTGTATAATCCTCTTTTGGTTTCTTCGAGATTTTCAATAATTTCCATTACAGAAATCTTTGGCGCGCCAGTCATACTTCCCATCGGAAAGGTTGTTTTTAAAACATCTACGGCAGAATATTGCGGATCTAATTTTGAAATTATCGTCGAAATCATTTGGTGCACTTGCAGAAAAGAATAGATTCCGCAAAGTTCTTCAACCTCAACCGAACCTTTTTGTGCGGTGTACGATAAATCATTTCGAACCAAATCGGTTATCATGATGTTTTCAGCTCTTTCTTTCGCATCTGAAACTAGAATATTTTTCGATTTTTCATCTTCAATCGGATCAGAAAAACGCTTGGAAGTTCCTTTAATTGGCTGCGAAATAATCTTCTCTCCTTCTTTTTTCAAATAACGTTCTGGCGAAGCAGAAAGCAGATATTGCTTGTGATTTTTAAAGAAAACTGAAAAAGGAGGCCGCGAAATCTCATTCAACTTCTGGAATTTTTCTAGCGGATTTATAACAGCATTTTCAGCATAAAATTCCATACAAAAATTGCCTTCATACATATCTCCAACATGAATATGTTCCAGTATTTTGTTTACTTTTTGAACATATAAATCTTTAGGAATACGCTGTTGCACTTCGACTCCGATCAGTGTGACAAATGTTTCTGTTTGCGTTTTTTCAATTTCATTAAGATCCTCATTAATTTCATCGTCACAAAGCATTAAATATTGGATTTCAAGTTCATTCCCTTTTAAAATAAAAATCTTTTTGGGTTGAAAGAAAAACAAATCTGGAAAATGCAATCCATCAAAATTATTAGATTGAAGCTTTTCTGTATCATTCTTTAAATCATACGAAAGATATCCAAAAAGCCAGTCTTTTGTATTTTGCTGATATTGTTTTAAATCTTCAAAAGCATTGAAATAATCTGTTTGTAAAGAAGTAAAGGCATCTACTGCTAATATGCAGTCGAAATTTGAATACTGCTGCGGATAAGAATTGCTGTCTAAAAAAACGACTTCGCGAAATTGTTGCGCCCAACTTAAAAGTTGCTCCTTAAACAGTTTCGGATTGGCAATATTTTTATGGATGGAAATTCTCAAAAATGGTAATTTTAAAAGTCAAAATTACGACAAAAATCTTTCATTAGCGGAAAGCAAAAAAAATAATCAATTGATTTGAATTACATTTGTAAAACTGTTAAAAAGACATTCTTTTTATAAGAAAAAATTCGTTATATTTGATATACAATTAGATTAATCCTAAAACAGTACTAATTTGATTGCAAAATCCTTAAAAAAGAACCTCAAAAAAAATAATTTGTGATTCTCATTTGAGCTTTAGATTGCATCTTTTCCAATGACTTAATTATATTTTTTAACCTTAAAAAATCCTAAGTATTATGAAAATTGCCACAATTATTGTCCGCGTTTTAATTGGCCTTTTGCTGCTTTTTGCCTCAATCAGTTATTTTTTCCATCTAATGCCAGAGCCTGAAACTACAGGAAACTTCAAAGCATTCAATGTAGGCTTAATGGCCTCGACGTATTTAATGCCACTGGCAAAATCTATCGAATTACTGTGTGGAATTGCATTTGTAACTGGGCGTTACGTCACTTTAGCAAACATCTTGATCTTACCCATTACGGTAAATATTTTGTTTATCAATTATTTTTTAGCTCCCGAAGGCTTGCCAATTGCGGTGCTTCTTTTTATAGGAAACTTATTTTTGATTTACAGATACTGGGATAATTATAAAAGTATTTTTACTGCGTAAATCCTTTTTAAATAAGACCAAAAAGCCCGTCAGATTAAATCCGACGGGCTTTTTGTTTAATTTGCTTTATCGTGTTTTACCCAAACCAAATCGGTTACATTATATCCAATTTCCTGAGCTTTAATAAGAAAATCTGCTTTTATGCTTTCTGGAATTGTTTTTTCTCTCGAAAGTATCCACATGTATTTTAAACTTTCTCCAGCCACAAGCGCGTATTTATAATCCGGATCGATTGCTACGACGTTGTAACCAGAATAAAAAGGACCAAAAAATGAGACTTTCAGCATACCAATATTGTCTTTTTTGACAAATCTAGCTTTCCCGACACTTTGTTCCCACTTGTCTTTTTTGACATTATAGCCCTTATTATCGACTTTTATAGTTTTATCTTCGTTTAAAGAATATTCGGCAGTTACATTGTTCAAATCTCTTTCCCATTTGTAATCTAATCTGGCAATTTCGTACCATTTTCCGAGATATTTATTGCCGTCAAAGTTTGTTACAGCTTTTGCATTTTTTGGAATTCCGCCTCCACAAGAGTACAATGCGATTCCAATTCCTGCTCCAATTAAAATCGGAGCTATATATTTACTTTTCATAATACTATCTTTTTAATTATCATAAAGATAGCACCTGAAATACACATCTAATTTACAAAATTATTTTTGATTTTTATATTATCTAAAGCTTAAATTATTGCATAAAAAAACCGTCAGTTCCGAAGTCTCGAAATCTGACGGTTTAAATATCTTTGAACGTAAATTACACGTGTAAAGCTCTGTTTTCTGTAGCTGCCAATGCTGCTTCTTTTACGGCTTCCGCGAAAGTTGGGTGCGCGTGGCTCATTCTTGAAATATCTTCAGCAGAAGCTTTAAATTCCATTGCAGTAACCGCTTCAGCAATTAAATCTGCTGTACGAGCACCAATCATGTGAACTCCTAAAACCTCATCTGTTTTCTCATCCGCCAAGATTTTCACAAATCCATCTAAGTCAGCACTTGCTCTCGCACGCCCTAGAGCTTTGAATGGAAAACTTCCAGATTTGTATTTCACTCCCGCAGCTTTCAATTGCTCCTCAGTTTGGCCAACTGCAGCAACTTCTGGCCAAGTGTACACTACACCAGGAATTAAATTATAATCGATATGTGGTTTTTGACCTGCTAAAATTTCAGCAACCATTACTCCTTCTTCTTCCGCTTTGTGCGCTAACATTGCTCCACGAACAACGTCACCAATTGCGTAAATATTTGGAACGCTAGTTTGTAAATGATCGTTTACTTCAACTTGTCCTCTGTCTGAAATTTTAACTCCAGCTTTGTCAGCGTTTAGACCGTCTGTGTAAGGACGACGACCAACAGAAACTAATGAATAATCTCCTTCAAGCGTGATTGTTTCTCCTTTTGCGTTTTCAGCCTGAACCGTAACAGCGTCACCGTTTCTTTCAACTGATTTTACTTTGTGAGAAACGTAGAATTTCATTCCTTGTTTTTTCAACACTTTAGTTAATTCTTTAGAAAGAGAACTGTCCATTCCTGGAATAATTCTGTCCATGAATTCAACCACAGAAACCTGAGCGCCTAAGCGAAGGTAAACTTGTCCAAGCTCGATTCCGATAACTCCACCACCAATAATAACTAAGTGTTTTGGAACTTCTTTTAAAGCTAAAGCTTCAGTAGAAGTGATGATTCTTTCTTTATCAATTTTGATGAATGGTAAAGAAGATGGTTTTGATCCTGTAGCAATTACAGTATATTTTGCTTCGATAGTTTCTGAAGTTCCGTCAGCTTTTGCAACAGCAATATGAGTTGCATCTACGAAAGAACCTAAACCGTTGAAAACTGTAATTTTATTTTTATCCATTAAGTAGTTGATTCCACCTACGGTTTGATCTACAACTGCTTGTTTGCGCGCGATCATTTTCTCTAAATTGATTTTTACATCACCAGAAACTTCGATTCCGTGATCTGCAAAATGAGCAATTTCTGCATAGTGGTGAGAAGATGATAATAATGCTTTTGAAGGAATACAACCTACGTTAAGGCAAGTTCCTCCTAATGAATTATACTTTTCTACAATAGCAGTTTTGAAACCTAATTGTGCGCAACGAATTGCTGATACATATCCGCCAGGACCTGAACCTATAATGACTACGTCAAATGAACTCATAGTTTTGTCTTTTTTATTTTAAGCGTCACAAATTTAAGGAATAAAGTTCTTTTTAAAGTTTAAATTTCAATGTTTTTTTGTGTGAAATGTGGGGTTTTTATTAACCGCAAAGGGCGCTAAGATTTTACGCAAGGTTCGCTAAGTTTTGTTTTTAATCTTGCAAAGGCGTTAAGTCGCAAAATATTTTTGAATTGCCTCCAGCTTTAGCTGGAGGTCCAATATTGAAATACAAAAAAGGCTTTAGCCAAAACTCTCAAAGTTGGGCTAAAGCCTTTTTCATAGGAATTATTTTTACATCCAGCTAAAGCTGGACGCAAATCAATGATTCTCATATTAAAAAAAACTCAAATCGTTAAAATCTTAGCACTTTTTAAAAAACTCAAGGCTTCTTGTCAGGATTTCTTGAAGTATGAAACACAGAATAAATAATTATTTCTGTTCCGATAATCTCATAAATAATAACAAAAGGAAATTTAACCAAAGTCATTTCTCGATAACTTGGTTCCTTTTTTATTTTATATAATTCTGGATTTGTTTTTAAAACTTTTAGATAAGATTTTAAATAGGTTAGAAATTGCTTACCTAAACCCTTATTTCTACTTTCGTAAAATTCGATAGATTCATCAATTTCTTTTTCTGCTAATGGTAAAATTTTGATTTTAAAAACCATATTTCGCATTCAAACGTTGCTCCGCTTCTTCCCAAGAACTCGCTTGTCTTTCTCCAGACAGATATTTTTCTCTTTCTTCAGCAACTAAATTGTAATGTGAATCTGAGATAATTGACTCCTTTTCATCTTGATTAATGGCATCGAAAACACTTTCCAAAATTTCTAATTTAGAATCATCCTCTATGAATTTACCAAAATCATTTATAAGCTTACGTCTTAATTCCTTAGTTTCCATTTTGATTTTTATTTGAACTCAAATTTAAGGTTTTTAATAATTGGAATATGTTAAGTGTTTTTGTTTTTTTTCCGTTTCAAAGTATGCCATTTAGAAAAAAATGCGTTTAGCAATTCAAGATAAAGAAAAGAAAACTTAGAATCTTAGTATCTCAGAACCTTAGCATCTTTAAAAAGAAATCACCGTTGAATTCTTCACTTCGCTTATCATAAACATACTTTGTGTACTTCCAATGTGCTGTAGCGAAGTTAGTTTGGTTACTAAAAATTCGCGATAGGCTTCCATGTCTTTTACTAGAACTTTCAGAATATAATCGTAATCGCCACTTACGTGATGACATTCTAAAACTTCGTTTAGTTTGATGACTTCGCTTTCAAATTTGGTTAGAAATTCTTTGGTATGCTGAATGAGTTTTAAATGACAGAAAACCACAAATCCTTTTTCGATTTTGGATTTATCAACTAAAGCCGCGTAGCTTTTTATAATGCCTTCGCGCTCTAATTTTTTTATTCGTTCGTAAACTGCTGTTACTGAAAGATTCAATTTTAGAGACAATTCCTTATTTGTCTTTTTACTATCCGTTTGGAGTAAAACGAGGAGTTTTTTATCGATTTCGTCTAGAGTCATTTTGGTTGATTGTTTTTGGTTGATCGTTGATGGTTTTATTAAAACGAAAGAAAATCTATTGAAACATATTTTCTGTAACAAAATTAGATTAAAAATCATTCAAAAGACACTTTACTAGTTTTAAATTCTATAAAAACAATCTCTTATTGACATTTTTTCTAATTAAACTTTTCTTTGACATGAATTTCTTTTGAAAACGAGTGCCCTAGCCCTGATAGAAGTGGAAATCCTTTTGTGCCGGGGTTCGGCACAAAAGATTGAAACGGATAGCAGGAAATAGCTCCTGATAATTTTGTTTCAAGTTTCAGGTTGTTGGAACTTGAAACCTGAAACTTGAAACAAAAAAAACTAAAACATATGAAAGACTTTAATCCAGCAGACAAAATTCAGGATTTGCAATACTTTGGGGAATTTGGCGGTGTGAATCCATCGATTTCTGATTCTTCGACTTATACTTTTTTATCGGCGAAAACCATGTTCGATACTTTTGAAGGAAACATGGAAGGCTGTTATTTATATTCGCGCCATTCTTCGCCAAGTAATTTGTATTTGGATCAGGCTTTGGCAGCGATGGAAGGAACAGAAACGGCAAATGTTTCGGCTTCGGGAATGGGAGCGATTACGCCTACTCTATTGCAATTGTGCGGTGCGGGCGACCACATTGTTTCAAGTCGAACTATTTACGGTGGAACTTATGCATTTTTAAAGAATTTTACGCCTCGTTTTGGTATTGAAACTACGTTTGTTGACATTACAAAATTGGACATTGTAGAAGCCGCGATTACTTCTAAAACAAAAGTTTTGTATTGCGAAACGGTGAGTAATCCTTTATTGGAAGTGGCTGATATTAGTGGTTTGGCAGCAATTGCTAAAAAACACAATTTGAAATTAGTTGTCGATAATACGTTTTCGCCTTTGTCTGTTTCTCCAGCAAAACTGGGTGCTGATATTGTGATTCACAGTTTGACAAAATACATCAACGGAAGCAGCGATACGGTTGGCGGCGTGACTTGCGCATCTAAAGAATTTATTAATTCTTTGAAAAATGTAAACTCTGGCGCGAGCATGCTTTTAGGTCCAGCAATGGACAGTTTACGTTCTGCAAGCGTGATGAAAAATCTGAGAACACTTCATATTAGAATTAAACAGCACAGCCATAATGCACATTTTTTGGCCGATCAATTTGAAAAAGATGGATTGAAAACGGTCTATCCAGGATTGAAAAGTCACCCGAGTCATGAATTGTACAAAACGATGATTAATCCTGAATATGGTTTTGGCGGAATGCTGACGATTGATGTTGGAACTTTAGAAAAAGCCAATGAGTTAATGGAATTAATGCAAGAGCGAAACTTAGGTTATCTAGCAGTTAGTTTAGGTTTTTACAAAACATTATTCAGCGCGCCGGGAACTTCGACTTCGAGTGAGATTCCGTTAGAAGAGCAAAAAAAAATGGGATTGACTGATGGTTTAATTCGTTTTTCTATTGGTTTGGATAACGATATTGAACGCACTTACGAAATGATGAAAGCTTGCATGAAAGAGCTTGGAGTTTTGAAAAAAGATTCTAAGGTTCTGAGTTGCTAAGATTCTAAGTTTTTTCACTTCAGATTTAGCAGATCGGATTGATCTTTTCCTTAACAAAATAATCTGCTCAATCTGCGAGAGAAAAAATTACCCTAATAATAGGAAACATTACTCTATAAATAAATTTGCACGATTTTTTTTAGTTTGTTTAAATCCGCTGGAGATCTTTTCTCTAAGCGGATTTTTTTTGTGAAATTTCAATAAAAAAACCGTTCTGAATAATCCGGAACGGCTTTGCAATTTATTTAGGCTCAAAATGTCTAAACGACTGCCAATATTTATCTTTATAAAGTTCGTAGCCTATTTCAAAAGCTCCGCTGTATTTTTTAATTAATTCGTCAGCAACTTTAGCGGGCTTACGAAAGTCTTTGCATGTGAAGAAGATTTCTCTCTTGTTGTTTGCAGTTTCTCTACCTACGTTTAAATAACCTTCTGAATCTGGCAAACTTAAGATGATTTCTTCTTCTATTTCGTCTAAGAGCTTGTACGTTTTTTCATCTGGCAATCCGCCGTTATCACAGTCGTCAAAAGGAACTGAGACTATAAAAACCCAAGGATGCGATGCTTTTTTATCCCATTCTATAATAGTGGTATTTATTAAAGCCAGAACAATTGAGCCATCCTGTTTTTTGCCTTCGAAATTGGCGTAACCATCATTTTCTGTATTATGTCGTGTCCCTTCATATTTCTCAACAAATTCTTTTTCTCTCCAAATTAAATAATCTTTTAATTTTTCGATCGGAATTAATTCTTCAGAAACATCTTCTGGACCTATAACAACCAAATTATCAATTAAGGTAACAGAATGCAGTTCACCCAAATAATTGTCCAGAAAAATATATACTCCATTGGTTACATTAGCTTTTTTCTCTTCAACAAAATGATCGTAAACAATTACCAAATCAATTTCGTCTGGATAACCTTCATGAACACAAGGATAAAATTTTAAATTTTCTTTACTGAATTCAAACCCCTGATAAGTAATGCCTATACCATTAATATCCGAAGCTGGTTTTAGAGCGGTAAATTTCCATCCGTCAATTTGAGGAGCGGCATTGACCAATTCTTCAATAACATAAATATTTCTAATTGCACCGTCGGGCGTTAAGACTAATTCGGCAGTTTGATCGTCGAACATTCCAGTAAGAAAATAAATTCCTTCGTGAATTTCATCCAACTTTGGAGCTAGTTGATCAAAAAAGCCCTGGTGTATATTTTCTCCGTTTTGAACGGTTTTAAAAAACTCTTTTTCATTTGCTAAAAACCAATTCCAGAAATCATTATAAGATTGTATTGGAACGTCATTTTGTCCCAATATTTTATCAAGAAAACTCATGTATTAAAAAATAAATTTAAAATTTTGCGAAAAACAAACTTAAGGAAAAGCCTCTTTAAAACTTAAGAATATTTGTATAAAAATCAAAACATTTCAAAACACTCTCAGTGCGAATGAGTTAAAGTTTGAAAGTTTATTTCACGCAGATTTAAAGAGATTAAGACACATTCTCACAGGATTATTTTATATAAAAATCCAAACTAAATCTTTTATAAACATTTATAAACTGCGTGAAACAAAAAAGCCGTTCTGAGAATTCTCAAAACGGCTTTCGTTTAACATATAAATTTAAACTTATATTTTTTCGACAAAATTCAGTTTACTATTTTTTCGGCTGTAGCCAAAGTAAATCAGCAATCCGATTATTAACCAAACTGTGAAATAAATCCAGTTCCAAACGCTTAATTCGGCCATCATGTACAAGCAGCAAATTAATCCTAAAAGCGGAATCAAAGAAAGATTTTTTCTGAAAGCCCAAACCGTTAATCCAACTAAAACAAATAAGAAAATCCACATCGGAATTTTGTGTTTGAATAATTGAAAACCTGTTTCGTATTTTAAAGAATCACTTATTGGAAGTCCTTTTACAACCTCAGCATATTTAACCTCATCATCTTGATATTGGCTCAATAAATGCTCTAAATCTGAAGTTTCAGAAGTTTTATTTGTTGCATCGATGCTTTTTAAATAATTAAAAACTTTTGTTGATTCTTCTTTATCTAATGATGTTACAATTGTTGTAGCATCATACGTTTGCGCTTCATTATTAATAAAAGCCATTGTCGCTTTGCTATTGAAAGCAAAAGCATAATACAATCCAGCAATGATTAAAAGCGGTAAAATATATTTTGAATTGATATATGGCGTTTTGAATTTTCCTCTTGGAATTTCAGGTTTATTCTGTAAAACTAAAACTCCTGCACAAACCAATACAAAGGCAAATAATGTCCCAATACTACACAAATCTGTAACCATTGTCAAGTTTAAGAATAATGCTGGAATCGCTACTACAAAGCCTGTTACAATCGTTGCAAAAGAAGGTGTTTTGAATTTTGGATGAACCGTTGAGAATTTCTTTGGCAATAAACCGTCACGGCTCATACTCATCCAGATACGAGGTTGTCCCATTTGGAAAACCAATAAAACGCTCGCCATTGCCACAACCGCACTCACGGCAATAATTCCAGACATCCATTTTAAATTTAATTTATCGAAAACAAATGCAAGAGGATCTCCAACATTTAGTTCGTGATATTTCACCATTCCTGTTAAAACCAGAGCAATAGCAATATATAAAATGGTACAAATGATAATCGCCCACATCATACCGCGAGGTAAATCTCTTTGCGGATTTTTACACTCTTCTGCTGTTGTTGAAATCGCATCAAAACCAATATAAGCAAAGAAAACAGCCGATACTCCTTTTAAAACACCGCCAACTCCATTTGGAGCAAACGGATCCCAATTTGCTGTATCTACATAAAATACTCCAACCGCAATTACTAAAAGTACTACGCAAAGTTTTACAACAACCATTAAGTTACTTGCATTACGAGATTCTTTCATCCCTCTATAAACCAAAGCGGTAATCAAAATAATGATAAACAAAGCTGGAATATCAGTTACAAAATGAAAAGATCCTATAGTTGGAGCTGTTGTCCATGCCGTGTGCGCCTGTTGTAAAGCAACACTTAAATTGTCGAATGATTTTCCGCCGCGCATTAAAGCCTCGGCATCTTTAAAACCGCTTGAAGCAGTTAGGTAATCCATTTGAATCCATTGCGGTAAATGAATTCCGCCACTCTGGAGAAGTCCGGTAAAATAATCGCTCCACGATATGGCGACGGTTATGTTTCCAACGGCATATTCCATGATTAAAGCCCATCCGATAATCCAGGCTATAATTTCTCCAAAAGCTACATACGAATAGGTGTAAGCGCTTCCTGAAACTGGCACCATCGATGCAAATTCTGCGTAAGCAAAAGCAGCAAAACTACACGCAAGAGCGGTAAAAAGGAACAAAAATATTACGGCTGGTCCTCCGTCTGCACTCGCTTTTCCTATGGTGCTAAAAATTCCCGCACCAACAATCGCAGCAATTCCGAAAGCAGTTAAATCTTTGGTTGTAAGGTGCTTTCCTAATGCTCCATGTCCGTCTGCCTCATTTTTTGCAACCTGTTTCAGAATATCCTGCACTGTTTTTTTTCGGAATAAACTTGAAAATGCCATATATGTTTTGCTATTATAAATTGATTTAATTCAGTCCTTGTGGTTTTATTTTGCAAATAATGCAAAAATTATCCTGATTTCAAATATATAAAACGATTTTGTTTTTCTAGCGTTTTTTTCGCCACGAATTCACGAATTATTTTTTCAAATCTTGTTAATAATCTTCTATCGCTCCCGATAGCTATCAGAATGGCAGATAATACAGATTTTTAAAAAATTAAATCTGTAAGAAACTAAAAATCTTCGCACATCTTGCGTAACTTTTTACTTATCTTTAGGTTGAACTATTGTTTCAAACGCAAATGTAACATTTCTAAAAATCAGCTTACTAACAAACATATTTAATTTTATAGAATCATTTTATGGAAAAAATTTCAAGACGTTCTTTTGTAAACAAATTTGGTATTGGAGTTGGAGCTTCAATAGTTATGACAACGCTTCCCTCCTTTTTAGAAGCACCAGAAAAACAATTTACGTATAGCGGAAAAAAATTAAATGTTGCGCTTTGCGGTTTAGGAATTTACGCTTCGTTGCTAGCTGAGGGAATTGCAATTTCAGAATATTGCACTCTTGCAGGAATTGTTACTGGAACACCAGCAAAAGCAACAAAATGGAAAAAACAATATAATATTCCCGAAAAAAACATTTACAATTACCAAAACTTCGACGAAATTATTCATAATAAAGATATTGATTTAGTGTATGTTGTATTGCCAAACAGCATGCACAAAGAGTTTGTAATTCGTGCTGCAAAAGCTGGCAAACACGTCATTACTGAAAAACCTATGGCTATAACGGTCAAAGAATGCGAAGAAATGATTAAGGCTTGTGAAGACAATAAAGTACAGTTAGCGCTTGGTTATCGTTTACATTACGAACCGACACATTTAGAAATTAAACGTTTGGGGCAGGATAAAGTTTTTGGAAAAATTCGTTACATCGAAACTTCATTGGGATATAAAACATACGACACTCTTGATACCAAATCAATAGTTGACAAAAACAATCCGACTGAATGGCGACTTAATAAAAAATTATCTGGTGGCGGACCTTTAATGGATTTAGGGATTTATTGCATTCAGGCAAGCCGATATATTTTAGGAGAAGAACCAATTTCTGTTACTGCACAATTTGGCACTGTAAATAATAAAGATAGATTTTCAGAAACAGAGGAAAGTATTTCATGGCAAATGGAATTTCCGAGTGGTGCAATGGCAAACTGCAATACTTCCTGCGGTTATAATATTGATCGAATTTATGCCACAGCCGATAAAGGTTTTTTTCAATTAAGTCCCGCATTAAGTTATGGCCCTTATGACGGAAAATCATCAAGCGGACCTATAAAATTTCCTCCAATTAACCAGCAACAAACCCAAATGGATGAAATTGCTAAATTGTTATTAGAAAACAAAAAACTTCCAAATCACATTACTGGCGAAGAAGGCCTCAAAGATATAAAAGTCATTAACGCGATCTATAAAGCTGCTGAAACAGGGAAGAAAGTTAGTTTGAAATAGTTTTTTTCTGCCACGAATTCACGAATTATTTTTTCGAATCTATGGCTATTTTTTTCTCTCGCAGATTTAGCAGATCTAGCGGATTTTCATTGTGATAAAGATTTTTGCAGATTTATTTAAAATTAAATCGGCAAAATCGGCTTAAATCTGTAGAATCTGCGTGAAATAAAAAATAAATCTGCTCAATCTGCCAAATCTGCGAGAGACAAAAAAATCTAAATTTTAAGACAGCTTCTCAAAATACTAACTGGATGTTGCGCTTCTCTTTTTGTTCCGTCGTAAATTTGATGACGACAGCTTGTTCCTGCTGCGGCGATTTTTACATTTTCAGCTGTGTTTCGAACTTTAGGAAATAATGTGTCCTCGCCCATTTGCATGCTGACATTATAATGTTCTTTTTCATAACCAAAAGATCCCGCCATACCGCAACAACCCGAATTGTAAATCGTAACTGTATTATTTTTTGGAAGATTCAGCATGGCGAAAGTCGCTTCAACTGAACTCAATGATTTCTGGTGGCAATGCCCGTGGATTTTAATTTCTTTGGTTTCTTCCGAAAAAGAATCGGCTGTAATTTTACCGTCGATGATTTCTTTTTTGAAAAATTCTTCAATTGTAAAAGCATTTCCAGATAATTTTTCCGCCGCTTCATTATCATCGGCCAGACGCAAATATTCATCTCTAAAAGTCAAAATCGCCGAAGGCTCAATTCCGATTAAAGGTGAATTTCCTGAAACCAAATCTTTGAAAACCGTTACATTATGATTCGCGATTTTTTTCGCTTCTTCCAAAAATCCTTTTGAAAGATACGTTCTTCCACTTTCTTCGTGATCGACAATCAAAACCTGATAACCTAATTTAGTCAACAATTCGAAAGCATCGATTCCGATATTCACATCGTAATAATTGGTAAATTCATCTACAAAAAGATACAATCTTCCGTTTGGAAAATCAGTCGTTGTCGATTTTCGGTTTGAAAACCATTTTCTAAACGTCTTTTTTGCCAATAACGGAACTTGTCTTTCCGGCGCAATTCCCATTGTCTTTTTCACCAAAGACTGATTCGAAATAAAATTCGTAATCGCTGGGAATTTACTTCCCATTTTATTCAATTTGGCGTTGTTGGCAAAAATCTTATTTCGGGTTGAGAATCCGTTTGCTTTTTGATATTGGTATAAAAATTCGGCTTTTAAAGTCGCAACGTCAACATTACTCGGACATTCGCTTGCGCAGGCTTTACAGCTTACGCATAATTCAAAAACTTCGTATAATTCTTTTTGATCGAATTTATTTTCCTTTTCAGAATACGTTAAATATTCTCGTAACGCGTTTGCTCTCGCACGCGTCGTTTCTTTTTCATTTTTGGTCGCACGATAACTCGGACACATTGCGCCTCCCGCCGAAGGTAATTTTCGACAATCGCCTGAACCGTTGCATTTTTCGGCAGCGCGCAGAATTCCCAAACTATCAGAGAAATCCTGAAATGTTTTAATATCTGGTTCAACTCTTCCCGAAATTACACGATGATTTTCGTCCATTTTCAAGGCGTTTACAATCTTCCCGATATTCAAAACCGAATTCGGATCGAAAGCCAATTTCAGTCTTTTCAGCAACTCATAATTCTTGTCGCCAATCATAAACGGAATAAACTCACCGCGCACGATTCCGTCGCCGTGTTCACCGCTTAATGAACCTTTGTATTTTTTAACCAAATGCGCCACATCCGTCGCAATGGTTCTGAATAATTTTAAATCTTCTGTTTTCTTCAAATTCAAAACCGGACGAAGGTGCAATTCTCCCGCTCCAGCATGCGCGTAATAAATCGCTTCTTGCCCGTGACTTAACATCATCGCTGAAAATTCTGCAATATAAGCAGGCAAATCACTCAACTCAACCGCCGTATCTTCAATGGAATCGGCTGCTTTGTTGTCGCCTACAATACTTCCCAAAAGTCCAAGACCGGCTTTTCTAAGTTCGTTTGCTTTGTCAATATCTGCGCCGTAAATCTTTACTTGCGCGTATCCAAAATTATGTTTTTCTAAATCTGCAATTAAAGCATTGGCTTGTTTTTCGGCATCTTCTAAAGTGTGTGAAGCGACTTCAAACAACATAATTGCTTTTGGTTCTCCAACGAGAAAAAATCTGTTTTTTACGTGTTCCCGATTGGTTTTGGTACAATCTAAAATCGTGTCGTCGATCATTTCGCAAGTGTACAAATGATGTTTCATCGCCACCACAACCGACTCTAACGATTCCTGAATCGTGTGATAATGCCCCACAACCATAATACTATGCGGCGGAGGCAAATCGTCGACTTTCAGTGTAACTTCGGTTGTAAAAGCCAAAGTTCCTTCGCTTCCGCAAAGCAATTTTCCAAGATTTATGGTTGGTTCAGTTCCTCCAAATAATTCCGATTTTAGCAAAATATCAACGGCATACCCTGTATTTCTTCTGTGAATTTCGGGTTTCGGAAACTGTTTTACGATTTCTTCCTGCGCTTCTTTTATTGAAAGCTCGTCGTAAATCGTTTTGTATATTTTATTTTCTAAAGAATCGCCTTTTGTTTTTTCGATAAATTCATCCGAAGTCAGGTCTTTAAAAACCACTTCAGAACCATCGCTTAGAATTGCTTTTACCTCAGCAATTTTATCACGCGTAACACCATATCGAATCGAAGTTGTTCCCGAAGAGTTATTTCCCACCATTCCGCCAATCATCGCACGATTTGAAGTCGATGTAATAGGCGCAAAAAATACGCCGTGAGGTTTTAAAAACAAATTCAGCTCATCGCGAATTACGCCCGGCTGAACCGTAACGGTTTTCTTTTCGGCATCAAACGAAATAATTTTAGTAAAATGCTTCGAAACATCGATCACCAATCCGTCGCCAACCGCTTGTCCTGCCAATGAAGTTCCAGCAGTTCTTGGCGTAATCGAAATATTGTGCTGCGCCGCAAACCGAATCAGTTTTGCAATATCTTCTGTTGTTTTAGGAATTGCCACCGCATTTGGTTTTATCCTATACACCGAAGCATCTGTAGAATAAAGGGTTTTATGAAGCTCATCGAATAAAAGTGTGCCTTCGAGCGTACTGGCTAATTGCTCTAAATGAGATTGCGTCAACATGTAAATCGTGCTTTTTATAAAAATATTTCCTGAAAAAACTCAGACCGCAAAGATAAAAATATAGCAGGGCAAAATGATTCTATTTTGTGAATTTATCTAACAACTTCGTCATATTTTATAAAATTCTGAGAGAATACTGTAAGGCATTCCAGTTACTAAAAAGGTAATTTTAAGATTTTGCAAAGTTGGATGAAAATTTAAACACATAGAAACATAGATTTATTTCTTTAAATTCTGAGAATAGTTTAAAAAATCTAGATTTTAACACATAGCATTTTACGTTAAGCTATGTGCTTTTAAATAAATGAAATGCCTTTAAACGCAAAGAAAAACTATGTCTCTATGTGTTAAAAAAATCAACTCAGAGTTTTAAATATTTTACGCCTCATTATTATGGAAAATTTCTTTCAGGACGTCATCAATCACCTCGAAGGGTATTACAATAGCATTGTCGATCTTACGCCAAAATTTATTCTGGCGATTTTGGTCATTCTCGTTTCGTGGTTTATCGCAAGCCGTGTGGGTATTTTTGCAGGAAACCGACTCAAAGCGAAAATGCACGATCGTCTTCTGGCGGTTTTTATTGCCCGTCTAATTAAATCTATTTTGATTATTATCGGAATCTTGTTTATGTTCCGAATTATTGGTCTTGAAGGCGTTGCGCAAAGTATGCTTGCAGGTGCGGGAATTTCGGCTTTTGTAATTGGTTTTGCGCTGAAAGATATTGGCGAAAATTTCCTTGCCGGAATTCTGCTGGCTTTTAAAAGACCTTTTTCTATTGGCGATATTATTGAAAGCAACGGCGTAAAAGGCGAAGTCATCAACCTCAACCTTCGCGATACCGAAGTCAAAAGCGATTCTAAAATCATTTATATTCCAAATGCGCTTCTTATAAAAAACACGCTTATCAATTATAACAGCGAAGGTTTTCTGCTCCAGACTTTTACGGTCGGACTTGAATATGGTTCTGATTATACTCGCGCCATCGAACTCGTAAAAGAAATTCTAGGAAACAGCGAAGACGTAACCGAAAAAGACCACGAAAACGCCGCCGTAATTACCGATGTTATTGCTGGCGGTATTATTCAGCTTAATATTCGGTATTGGGTTAAAACCGCTTCAACGACTGAAAATTCAGAATGCCGTTCTAAAATTATTGCTGTGGTTTTGAAGAAGTTGAAAGAGAATGGCTTTGTGCTTAAATAAGGGGCAAAGGTTCAGAGTTACAAAGTGACAAAGGTTTTTCTCTTAATTGTCATCCTGTGCGATCCCGAAGCTTCGGGAGAAGGCTTGTGAAACTTAAAATTTTCGCAACGAATTTTCACAATTTTGTCATTTCGAGGAACGAGACGTAAAATTCTAAACGAAATCAAGAAATCTAAAGATCTTTTGCTAAAATATTTTTAATCACATCGTAGTTTTAGTAATTACCCCTTTTATGATAAATATTTTTTTGATCAGAGATTTATGAAACTCTCTTTCTTCATATTTTGGGTTTTCTGATGAAAGAAGCCAATATTCATCGCTACTGCCTTTTTTGATATAATTAAGGAAAACCTGATCGTCGCCTAAAACCACGACATAAGCATAACCGTAATTCATATATTCTGTGTTGACTTCCTTAATCCCGATAATTTGTCCGGGGCAAAACTCAGGATACATGCTGTCACCATAGACATTGATAAATTCTATCTCTTCGTCCCAATCAGGAAGACTTACGGGCAAGCGTTTTAGTTTGTCTTTTTTTAGGCTTTTTTCAAGACCTGATTTTACAGAAACATCAGGATAATAATAGCCTGTGAGTTTTTCTGAACTCAAATTTCCAATTTCATTTTTTGTGTTATCTATATATTTATCAAAAACAGAACACAATATTGGGTGTTTTGAAGCAGGTATTTTTTTTCCCTGCTCCCAGTTTATAATTGTATTACCTGAGACACCAATTAAGGCCGCAAATTCTTTCTGCGTAAGCCCTAACAACTTGCGTTTTTCTCTTAACTCTACAGAATCCATTTATCTTTTAAAATCATAAAAACACAGTATTGTGTAAAATTTATTACAAAAAATTTGCAAATACACAATATTGTGTATTATATTTGTCACGATAAACTTACAGTATAAAAATATCCCGCAGAAAAAACCTGCCGATTTTTGAATTTCTGTAAGTATATAAGACAAGAAAAAGGTTTAAAAGTAGCTAAATAAAGTAAATATTTTTTGAATTAACTTAAAGAATTTACGTTTAGCAGGCTTTGAACAGCTTAATAATGCCATTTTTAAAAAGGTTATCAGGACAATTGACAAATACCACTCCGCAATTGTTACCTCCTTTTTATTAAACCTTCCAAAAACACATCAGGGAAACTTTCAATATTAGAAAGCAATATTTCAATCTTTTCAAAAGCAACAATAGTTTTAAAGCAAAATTTAGAGGGGAGTCTATACAAATTCGTGTTTAACTATTGAGAAAACAATTACCGCCCAATTAATTATTGCAAAATCAACCTAACCAGATCATGCAATAAAGCAATGAGATTCTTCTCAGCTACTTATTGGGCGCGATTGTTTTCGAATTCTCAAAAAATACATTTTTAAAGTGAAAAAAGAAGCTTTTTTCATCGGGCATTTCTATGCTCATTTTTAAAAAATTAGAAGTAACAAATTGATATAATGATTTTTAACAAGCAATAATAATAACCAAAATGAATACTAAAATCAATACATTTATTGGAGTACTAACCATACTCCTCGCCTTAAGCGCAGAAAACACCATTGCACAAGTTGGAATGCCAACCAACAACCCTCAAAGAAATGCACAATTGGATTTGAATGGTGCCAATAGTCAAAACAACAAAGGTTTACTATTGCCAAGAGTTTCTTTGGTTTCCACCGATAATGTAGCGCCACTTATAGGAACTGTTCTTTCTGGTATGAAAGTCTATAATCTCGCTACCGCAGGAACTGGCGCAACAGCCGTTTCACCTGGGGAATATTACTACGATGGCACAAAATGGGTGCGCATTGCAGCCGAAGGAAGTGGGGCAAGCAACACAGAGCCTTGGTACAATTCAGCTACAGATATTGCAGCAACTAGCAATACACAGGATATTTATCAAATGGGAAATATTGGTATTGGTATGAAAGCAACAAAATCGAGATTAGGTATTTGGAACGGAAATACGGCTGTAACTATTGATGGTGGAAATATTGCTTTTAACCGTGAAGCTTATGATGGACATATTTTTGACCCAACACAATCTGCCTTTCAAATAAATAAATTTAATAACAGACTTGATTTTCAAGTGTACAAAGGCGACGGAAGCAATGTTGCTTGGAATGCTATGTCTATCGGAGAAAACGGTAATATTGGTTTTGGTATGTATCCAAAAGATTTAGCGGCTCAGATAGGAATTGCCAGAGGAGGTTCTTTTACTTCACTTGGTGCAGGCGCTATGGGTTTTAATCGTGACGTAGCAAATGAGGCTATTTTTGATAAAACAAGTCCAGCTTATCAGATTACTAACGACAATTCTAATCTTGCTTTTTCAGTATACGATAAAGATGGTCAACATGTTAATCTTCATGCTTTTGCTATTGCTTCGAATGGAAATGTTGGTGTAGGTACTGGAGCACCAAGCGCAAGATTTGAAGTTAATAACGGTGCAACTTCTGGAGCTATTAAAATTGTTGATGGGACGCAAGGAGCAGGTAAAGTATTAATGAGTGATGCCAATGGAGTAGGAACTTGGAATGGCATTGCTGGGGGACTAGCAGATACCTTTACTGCTCCTCCTGCACTACTGAATCTTAGCAATAACAGTACACTAGGCATCTTTGGTTTTCGAGCTCCAGCAACAGGTCGATTCAGAGTGGAAACGCGATTGTGGTTTTTAGTAGTTGGTTTGGCAGCTAATTCTTCAAGAACACTACCTTTTCATATGCGTGTAGTAGTTAATGGAGTAGTAAAAGATGAATTCGAGATGTATTGCCCTACAACAGATATACCTGGAAGCGGAGGTAATATAACGTTTAATCTTCCTCTTCATACAGGAAATGTTAATGCAAATGATTATATTATAGTTGATATGAGATGCGGTTGGGGAACAGGTCTATCTGCTAGGTTTAATAACACAACTCGATTTACAAGTAGTCAGTGTGTTTTAGTCTACGAATAATATTTTTTTAGGAATTAATTGCGATAAGAGCACAAGGTTTTAAATCTTGTGCTTTTTTTGTTTTTGTTAGGGTTATTTTTCACAATCTTGTCATTTCGAACGAAGAGAGAAATCTCCGCAAGCAAAATCGCAAATCTTTGTCGAGCTTCTTGCGGAAATTTCTCGTTCCTCGAAATGACAAACTATCTGGAAATTTACCTCCATTTATCTTTTCTCAAAATAACGTTTTATATTTACCGCGCAGAGATGATTTACTGCTGGAAATAAAATTGTTCTTTCTAAATGAATATAATATTTTTCTTACTTTTTATTGTTTTTTTTTGATACATTTACAACTCTTAAACTACAACATTAAGAACGAAATAAGATTTGCCCTTGTATTATGTGTGCGGTATCGGAAACGACCGTAAGCGCTGTTGTAGGCGTTAGAAACACTAATTTACAAGGGTTTTTTATTCTTAAACTACAACATTTATGAGTACCAACACAGTTTCAAAAGAAATCGAAATCAAGCTTTTGAATTTCTTCAACGACAGAATCGATCCTTTAGACATGGCTAAAACATTAAGGCAAGTAAATTTTACACTGGCATTATGCGTTTTGAGCGAACATGAAACATTTCAAAGCGAAATCTTCAAACTAAGAGACAGCTTTTTCTGGCTCAATGAATTAGCAGAAACTTTAAATCCTTATTTGGAGGTGGAGTGATTTAAAATGTTAAAACCAATAAAAAAGCCGCTTTATTTAAAAGCGGCTTTAAAAATTAAAGCTTACTGCAACGACTACAAAGAGGTTTTCCTCCAGTTCCTGATCGAAGATTCTCTTTCTCAATGTTGTTACCCTCAGTACAACTACTGTTGTTGTGATGCACAGCTTGTTTTACGCTGTAAAATGGAGCTACTTTCGCCATAATATTATGTTTTAAAATTAATATCGAGAAAGTTAACACGCTATAGTTTTATTATTTTACGGAAATCCATAAAACAAACCCATCTTTATTCTTCAGGCATAATTTTACCAATTTCCTCCATCAACATTAAAGGTGAACTGTATTTTATTTTATTTGTTTTCCAATGGATAAAAACATTAAATGTTCCTATCCTATCAAAAATATCTTTATGATTTGTAAGTGTATTAAAGTATTCGTTAAGACAATTATTCAATTTCAATCTTTTATCTCTAAATAGGTCTTGAAATTTAATAAAAGAATCTAAATCTATCATCGTAAGATTTTCAACATTTTTAAGATGATCTACTCCCTTGTCTTCTAATTGTTTTTTAAATTCTTTATTAAGCATATAATTAATACCAGCCAAGTTAAATGAAAAATCTACGTAAACAATAATTGGATATATAATTGCATTTTGATAATCAAAAGAATCAACTTTTTCGAATTCACCATTTCTAATTAAATCAATTGAGTTTACTAATTGAGTAATTCCTTTAGGCTTCCCCTGTTCGTTTTGAACAAATTTTTTAAAAATTTCAGATTTTATTAGTTCTAAATCATAACTATGTTTTGCACCAGCAGCTAAATAAACATTCTTGAATTCAAAAAGATATATTTTTCCTTTATCCCGAATATAGTAATCAGGCTCAGCTTTTATATATTGCTTCATAAATTCACCTTCAAATTTTACATAGCCTGATTTTTCAAATGCAAAATTCATTACACTATAGAACAAACCATTTTCTGAAAATTCATTTCCGAAAATTCCTAAAAAATCTCCTGTGCTCCTTATTAACTTTCCTTTATATGTAGCGGAATTTTTTAAAAGAACTTTTGCAAAATCAAATTGTATTCCTTGATATATTTTATCTACTAAAAAATTTAAATTTAAAAATGCAAAATTAGTTTCGTCAATTTGATAGACAGGTTTTTCCCTTAAATTCAAAAAGTCTATTTTTGGCTCATAATTTATAGGATCAATACTCAAATCTTTCAAAAAATTAATAACTTCTGGGAATTCTTCAGGTACGTTTATAACAGAAGGAGTTTTTAATTCTTCAAATCTTCGCACATATAAAGTTAATAGCTTTTTTAAGTATTCCTGCCATGAAGGAAGATTATACTCATTTAGAAATATTTTCAAATATTGTTCAAAATCAGCATTTTTTTCGCAAAATTTAAAAAAATATATGGCTTTAATAAATTGAATTCTAAAATCTTTTAATTCTTGAACTTCTTGATATGGTATTTGAGAAGGTAATAGAACTTTTATAAGATCTAATTCATTTTTAATTTCTGAAAGTTCAAAGCTTGGAGATTGTTTATTAATCCATTCCTGACAGCATAGTAAATAAGCCTTAAAAAGTTGTAATTCTTGTATTGGTGTTAAATCTTCAACAATTTCTAAATCATTGCCATTTGATAAAATTTTTTCAACAAAAATTAAAAGTGAAGCGTTATCAAGAAATGAATAAGTTGAATTCTTAGTTTTTACTCTTTGCATAAATTTTTCAATATATTGATGCACATTAAGTGGTAACCGTTTTACCCACATATTTAAGAATTCAATTTGTAAATCTCGCTCCCTTTCTTGTGAATGCAATTGAGCCATAAAATAGCCCAAAATCTGTAATGAATTTTTTGTTGGGATATCTTTCAATAACTCGGTGATATCAATCGTTTCATAATCATCAAAAATATCTTTATAACCAATTGCCACATTTACTTGAAACCCCATGTATCTATTAAATTTAATTTATATTATCTACTATCAAAATCTGTAATTCATCAAAAATATAAATTATCAATTCTAAAAAAACAGGTACATATACCTGTTTATCCATTAAAAAATCAAATAAATTAAACAATCTTAAAAAATTATCTCCAAACAATCAAAACCAACAAAAATTTCTCTTTTTTCTAAATTTATATCCGAAATAATCCCATTTTAGCGTTATCAATATACTGACTATTAAAAACCATCATTTTAAATGAATAAAAATATATCTGCACTTTACAATATAGCTCAAAAAGAAACCCGAAAAATACTCGGTTTAATGTCTGGAACTTCTCTCGACGGACTTGATATTGCTTTGTGCGCTGTTTCTGGTTCTGGCGAAAACACAGAGGTAAAAATCCTAGAATTTGAAACGATTTCTTATTCTGAAGACATTAAAAATGAAATCAGAAAAGTATTTGCCAAGAAAACAATCGATTTTCAGCATTTGGCTTTATTAAATGAGTGGATCGGAATATTGCACAGCGGCATGATTAACGATTGTTTAAAAAAATGGAATATTTCGTCAAGCGAAGTAGATTTAATTGCTTCGCACGGACAAACGGTTTTGCACGCGCCGAAGTTTTTGCATCAGCAGGAAAAATTTCCAAATGCGACTTTACAAATTGGAGACGGTGATCATATTGCGGTTAAAACGGGAATTATCACGCTTTCAGATTTCAGACAAAAACACGTTGCGGCGGGTGGCGAAGGCGCGCCTCTTGCAGTTTACGGCGATTATTTATTGTTTGGAAAAAAAGGCGAAAACCGAATCATGCTCAACATGGGCGGAATCGGGAATTATACTTATCTCCCAGCCTCTCTAAACGCCGAGGAAGTTTTTGTAACCGATACTGGAACGGCAAATACGTTAATCGATATTTTCACTAAACATTATTTCCCTGAAAAAAGTTACGATAAAGATGCCCAAATCGCGCAACAAGGAACTGTAAATCAAGAACTTTTAAGCGAACTTAAAAATGATGATTTCTTCCAGAAAAGCTTTCCAAAAACGATTGGACAAGAGTTGTTTAATTTCGATTTTGTGCAATCGGCTTTGGCAAAATTGAATTTAGAAAACATTTCGGCATCAGATTTGCTGGCGACTTTAACACGTTTAAGTGCAGAAACGATTGCAGAAGCAATTTATTACAGCATAAAAAATACTCCAATTCCAGCAGAAGATTTTCATATTTATATGTCTGGCGGCGGAACAAATAATCCGTTGTTGGTAAAATGGTTAAAGGAATTATTGCCTTGTCAGTTTCACACCAGCGACGATTTGGGTATTTTAAGCGATGCCAAAGAAGCTGTTTTATTTGCGCTTTTAGCGAATGAAACCGTTTCTGGAGGCGATTATAATTTCGGAAACAGCAAAGGAATTCCATCGGTCACAATGGGAAAAATTTCGTTTCCTGATTAAGAAAAACTGCCACGAATTACACAAATTGGCACGAATTATTTTTTTGCCACAGCTTAACGGATTTTAAGGATTAATCATTTTAATCTTCTAATCTGTGGCTAAAAAATGGCCACGAATTACTCGAATTTTCACGAATTATTTTTTAAAAGAATAATTAAGAACAAAAATTAGTGCAATTAGTGTAATTCGTGGCAAAAACAAACTATTTTTGATTCCTGTTAAAAAACATTGAAATGCATAAAAATCAGCACTTAATATATTTTCTTTTATTTTCATTTTTCATTACTTCGATTACACATGCGCAGGAAAAAATAATGTATCCTAAAAATGAATTTAGAGGTGTCTGGATTGCAACGGTTGTTAATATTGACTGGCCTAAAACAGCAATTGACAATGTTGAAAAAGAGAAAGCTGATTACCTTGAAATTTTAGAAACTTATAAAAAACTAAATTTTAATGCTGTAATTGTTCAGGTTCGAAGCGTTGGTGATGCGGTTTATCCTTCAGATTTTGCGCCTTGGTCTCGATTTTTGACAGGAAAAGAAGGCGTAGCTCCAAACCCGTATTACGATACATTGGCTTGGATGATTGAACAGGCTCACAACAGAGGTTTTGAATTTCACGCTTGGCTGAATCCTTATCGCGCGACTTTCGATTTAAATAAAAACCTTTTAAGTCCAAATCACGATCTTTTTAAACATCCAGAATGGATGATTGAATACGGCGGAAAATACTATTATGATCCCGCTCTTCCTGAAGTTCAAGCGCATTTAACTAAAGTCGTAAAAGAAGTAGTTGACAAATATGATATCGACGCGATTCATTTTGACGATTATTTTTATCCTTATGCCGTTCCAGGAAAAACATTTAACGACAATGCTTCTTACCAAAAATTTGGTTCAGGTTTAAGCCGTGCCGATTGGCGCCGTGCGAATGTGAGCAACTTTGTACATGCTATTTCAAACACCATTAAAGAAAGTAAACCGTGGGTTCAATTCGGAATCAGTCCGTTTGGGGTTTGGCGAAATAAATCTCAAGATCCTAGAGGTTCTGAAACGCAGTCGACTTCAAATTACGACGATTTATACGCAGATCCTATGTTGTGGATGGACCAAAAATGGATCGATTATATTCTGCCGCAATTGTATTGGAGCATGAATAATCCGAGGGCTTCGTATTCAAAATTAGTGAAATGGTGGTCTGAAAACTCCAATAATACAGCGGTTTATATTGGTCACGCTACATACAAAATTAGAGCTGACGGAGATAAAAACTGGAATTATATGACTGAAATTCCAACCCAAATTGATTATTTAAGAAGTTTCAAAAATGTATCTGGAAGCGCTTATTTCAGTTCAAAATGGTTTATGGGCAAAAACTTTGATGTTGTTCGCCATTTAGAAGAAAATCAATATAAATATCCTGCGCTTCCCGCTGCAGTTCCAAATTTAAGACATGTCATTATTGATACGCCAAAAGTATTGGAGTACAATAAAGACAGCATTAAATATAACTTTACATTCAAAAGTCCGCTGAATACAAAAGTTCGTTATATGGTGGTTTATGGAGGCGAACATATTTCGAAAATTGACGTTAACGACGCGACAAAAATCATCGAAAAAGTAACGGTTAAAGAAGTTGACGGAAAAATCTATTTCGCAATAGCGGCCGGAAAACTGAATCTTTATAAAGCCTGTGCGGTAACTTTTATTGATTATTATGCCAACGAAAGTTCTCCAATTGCAATAGATTTAAAAAAGCCATTAAAAAACTATATACCAGCTCAACCAAATGAAAATAGATAACAAACCTTGGTTTTGGATTCCGCTTCTTAACTTCGCTTCTGGATTGCCGTATGCCATAATTATTTCCGTTTCGGTAATTATGTATAAAAATCTAGGGATTTCTAATGAAGATATTGGTGTCTACACCAGTTTGCTTTATCTGCCTTGGGTTATTAAACCGCTTTGGAGTCCGCTTATTGAATTAATCGGAACCAAAAGAAAATGGTTTTTGTTAATGCAATTCATCATTTCAATTGCTTTCATACTGGTCGGTGTCACTATTCCGACAAATGGGTTCTTCATTATGACTTTGTCTATATTCTGGGTCGCAGCTTTTGCTTCGGCTTCTAACGATATTGCAAGCGATGGTTTCTATTTATTGGTTTTGCCAGAAGACAAACAATCTTTCTTTATTGGTATCAGAAGTACTTTTTACAGACTTTCGATGCTTGCAGGAAACGGATTGGTTGTGCTTTTTGCAGGTTATTTAGAACATAAATTTGGAGACAATACCAAAGCTTGGTCTTACACCATGATTTGCGTTGGTTTATTAATGACATTTATAACAATTTATAATTTCATTTTCACACCAAAAAACGAAATCAATACTGTAGCAAATAAAGAAACCGTACACCATCAGGATTTTGGAACAATTTTCATCAGTTTCTTCAAGAAAAAGCAAATTGGCTTAATTCTGGCTTTTATCTTGGTTTTCAGATTAGGAGAATCTCAATTGCTTAAAATGTTAAGTCCGTTTTTATTAGATTCGAAAGAATTAGGCGGAATGGGATTAGATACTGAAGCCGTAGGAATTATCTACGGAACTTGCGGTGTTGCAGCCTTAACTATCGGAGGTATTTTAGGCGGAATCGCAATCTCAAAACAAGGCTTGACCAAATGGATGTTTCCAATGTTTTTAGCAATGCACCTTCCAATTTTAGGATTTATATTATTGGCTTTCTTTCATCCTACATCAATTTATTATATTTATGCCGTTGTAATTGTAGAGCAATTCGGTTACGGTTTTGGTTTTACGGCCTTCATGATGTTTTTAATTCATGTTGCCGAAGGAGAATCAAAAACAGCACATTATGCACTGGCAACTGGTTTTATGGCATTAGGAATGATGCTTCCGGGAATGTTAAGCGGTTTTATACAAAAATATTTAGGCTATCAAAATTTCTTTATTTGGGTTTTCTTAGCTACAATTCCAGGTCTTATTTTATCACGTTTTTTAATTTTCCCGAAAGATTTTGGGAAAAAATCAGAAGAAGTTTAAACCCCAAATCAAACTTTACCTATGGAAATCAATGAAAATTTGCAGAACGAACGCAATCTGAAAGGATCTGAGTTCGAGAAAAATGGAAATCTTGAAAAAGCAATTGAGTTGTATGAAGAAAATGTTGCGGAAGGCTTTAAAGGAAATCATCCTTACGATCGATTAGCAACGATCTACAAAAACGAAAACGATCTGGACAATGAAATCCGCGTTTTAGAAAAAGCAATTGTGGTTTACGAAATTATCACCATTGAAGACCGATTAGAAGGGTTGCCAAAACTTTTCCGTTTCAAAAACAGATTGGAAAAAGCAATTGAAACCAAAAAACAATTAGCAAAACAAAAGAAAGCTAAGTTGAAATAACTAAATTAAGCTAATTTTCTTTTACCATTAAGAGATTAAGTTGATGAAGCTTGGCTTAAATTACTTAATGCCTTAATGGTAAAAAACAACTATACTATAAATACCGAATTATCCGCCTTACGAGGAAATGGATAATAGTATATGCATGAAAAAGACTTTATAATAATGAAAATTACAGCCGAAGCATTACGACAAAAAGTAGGACAATTTTTCTTTCCTGC
This sequence comes from Flavobacterium sp. B167r, assembly GCF_056824315.1. Classification (NCBI taxonomy): domain Bacteria; kingdom Pseudomonadati; phylum Bacteroidota; class Flavobacteriia; order Flavobacteriales; family Flavobacteriaceae; genus Flavobacterium; species Flavobacterium sp. B167r. Next base: position 2,426,816 of record NZ_CP124859.1, on the reverse strand, counting down.
AGTATTCATGAACGATACCGAAGAAAATATTCAGGAAACAGAACGCCTTATTGCAGAACATAATATTGGTGGATTGACCTTTTTTCACAGTCGTGCGAGCGCTGCGACAAATTACGAAAGCAAGAAAAAAGTTGTTTTTAATGATGATAGTTACGAAAAAATCAAAGCCTTAATTGTTCGTTATCAAAAAGCCGCTCCTACTCCACTTTTAATTAGTATTGATGCCGAATGGGGTTTGGCAATGCGAATCGAAAAAACACCGCAATATCCGTATGCAATTACGCTTGGCGCTTTACCAGAAAATAAATCAAGATTGGTTTATGAAGTTGGAAAACAGATTGGTTTAGATTTAAAAGCAGCTGGGATTCAATATAATTTATCGCCTTTGGCAGACATCAATAACAATCCGAATAATCCTGTAATTGGCTATCGTTCTTTTGGTGAAAACAAAGAAAAAGTAGCCGATTTTGCAGTTGAATATTTAAACGGAATGTCGGAAGTTGGAATTTTAGGTTGCCTAAAACACTTTCCCGGACACGGAAATACGAATGTCGATTCACACTTAGGATTACCGGTTTTAAAAGAAACTTTAGAAGAATTATTAGAAAACGAATTATATCCTTTCATTAAAGGAATAGAAAATAATGTCGATTCGATTATGATCGGACATTTGGCTGTTCCGAGTTTAAATGACGGAAAAGATACTTCGGCAACTTTATCAAAAGCAGTGATTCAAGATCTTTTGCGCGACAAATTGGGTTATGACGGTTTGGTAATTTCTGATGCTTTAAACATGCACAGCGTTTCTAAATTGTACGAAACAAAAGGTCAATTAGAATGGGAAGCTTTCAACGCTGGAAATGATGTTTTATGTTTCGCCGAAAATGTTCCAGAAGGAATTGAAGCTATATATAAAAATGCATCGCCAGATCGTATTTTTGAAAGTTATAACAGAATTATGAAAGCTAAAGAAAAAGCTGGAATTCTTTCTGGAAATACGGCCGTTTCGGGCGAATTAAATTTCGAAAAAACTTCCGATTTAAATCTTGAAATTGCTCAAAATGCAATTACCAAAATAATCGATAATGGAATTTCAGATTTAGCTTTAGAAGCTCACAAAAACAATAAATTAGCTAAACTGAGTTTGTATAAAAATACTGAGAATACATTCTTCAAAACCTTAAATACCAAATTATCTTCACCAGAATTTGCTTTTGAAAGTTTAGAAGCTTCGGATATTTCATCAATTAAAAATGAATTAGAAAAATTCGAAACGCTTATCATTTCATTATTTGTTCCGAAAGCAAAACCTTTGAATAATTTCGAAGTAAACGATGAAGTTTTAAAACTGCTTTCTGATTTACTTCAAACAAAAAAATGCATTGTTTACGTTTTCGGAAATCCATATGTTTTACCACTTATTCCGAATCTGAAAAAGGCTTCTGGATTAATTCAGGCGTATCAAGATTTTGAAGAATTTCAAAAAACAGCAGGAATTCAATTTTTAGACAAAAATAGCTGGAACGGTGTTTTACCCGTAAATATTGATATTCAATAAATTACAATTTAAAATAGTCAAAACTTATCAACTTATAAATTTTTATAATCACATCTTATTGTAAGTACCTGCACTTATGCCCTACTTTTGCACCAGAAATAAATTTTTAACGTAAAACGAATATTATGTCTTTAGTAGGAAAAAAATTCCCAAGTATTGCAGTAGATGCTATCTCAGAAATGGGTGACAATTTAAAAATCAACATTTTTGAAGAAGCAGTAAACAACAATAAAAAAGTACTTTTATTTTGGTACCCAAAAGATTTTACTTTTGTATGTCCAACTGAATTACACGCCTTTCAAGCTGCATTACCAGAATTCGAAAAAAGAAATACTATCGTAATTGGTGCTTCTTGCGATACTAACGAAGTTCACTTTGCTTGGTTAAACACTGCAAAAAACAATGGTGGAATCGAAGGTGTTACTTACCCAATCTTAGCGGATACAAACCGTAACTTAGCTAACATCTTAGGTATTTTGGATATCGAATCTACAAGCTATAGCGAAGATACTGATTCAGTTATCATCGAAGGTTCAAACGTAACTTACAGAGCTACTTACCTAATTGATGAAACTGGAAAAATTTTCCACGAAAGTGTAAACGATATGCCATTAGGACGTAACGTAAACGAATACTTAAGAATGGTTGACGCTTACACACACATCCAAACTAAAGGTGAAGTTTGTCCAGCAAACTGGGAAGCTGGTAAAGAAGCAATGTCTGCTGACAGAGTTAGTACTGCTGAATACTTAAGCGCAAACTAATTTTTTATAGAGGTACAAAGGTTCAGAGGTACAAAGTGGCAAAGGCTTTTTTGCTGCGAATAACAAAGTCTAAGACTTTGCCCCTGAACTTTTGTTACTTTAAAATCCTTTCTGATTAAATACAACAAAGGTCAAAATGCAAAACAACCTGGTTTTGCAGAATACTTAAAGGCAAAGTTTCTAAAAACTTTGTCCCTTTGAACCTTTGCCACTTTGAACCTAAAAAAAATAAACAAATGTTAATCGACTTAAACGAAGATACGTTAGCAGATTTAGTTGCTAAAAACGAAAAAGTAGTAGTACAATATTCAGCTTCATGGTGTGGAAATTGCCGTATTATGAAACCAAAATTCAAAAAATTAGCAACAGAAAATGAAGCTATCACTTTTGTTTTGGTTGATGCAGAAAATTCTCCTGAATCAAGAAAATTAGCTAATGTGAGCAACTTGCCTACTTTCGCTACTTTCGTAAACGGACAATTAGTTGGCGAAACGCAAACTAACAAACAAGAAGTTTTAATCGACTTAGTAAACGCAATTGCTTAATTAGATTGGTTAGACTGACTTAGATTTTTAGACTTCAGATGCTGTCTATGAAATTTAATTAGGTCTAAGAAGTCTAAAATGTCTAAAAATCTAAGAAATCTAAACATGAAATTACCAGTAATTAAGCACTTAACGCAATTCATTGAAGAAAACGATCAGGATTATATCATTGAAACGATCGAAGTCCTTGAAGCGATGACTGAAATTTCTTCTCTTAAAGACGAAGAATTAGACGTAATCGGCGAATTGATTTCAAATATGTACGGTGCCCTTGAAGTGCAAAAACTTATCGCGCAAGGAACTGATAAAAAAGAAGCTTTAAATACGTTCATGAAACGTGTTTTAGGTTCTATCGATAAATAAATCGATCTCTTTTTCAAAGAAAAAACAAAAAAACATGACTGAGAAAGCGTTTCTATTTTAGGGACGCTTTTTTTTTAGTCGCAGTCGCGGTTTTCAGTCTCAGTCTTCACGCATTGTCAGGCTGAGCGAAGTCGAAGCCCACGCGAGTAGCTCCACAATCTGAATTAAAACTTTGACAAAGCTAAACCCACTATCAACATAAATCTAAAATCTACATTCTAAAATCTAAAATCATTAGGGCGAGCCACCATTAGGAAAAGGGGCCAAACACACTTTGTCTACATCAGCCCCTTTTCCTAATGCTGTCGGGCTATCCGCGCTACTTCGGTAGCTAGCTCCTATCCCTCTCGCGAGCAAACGGTTTCAATTGAAATCTCTGGTCTAACGTTTCCTAACAAAGAAAAAACAATCAATTGCCTCCAGCTTTAGCTGGAGGTAGACAAATAAGTCACGAAATGGCTTTAGCCGAAATGCGCATTTTTTGGCTAAAGCCATTTCTTTCACCTACAAAACCTCCAGCTAAAGCAGGAGGCAATTGAAAAATAAACTTTGTCAAAGTCTAAAAACTTTATCAAAGTTGAACTCAAAGAGTGCAAAAACCAGAAGAACAATATTCTCCTAAAATAAAAGTTACTATCTAGAGATAATCTGCTAAAATAAATCCCAAATTCGTGAATTCATGACTATCAAAACAGAGTCCTTAATCTCTCCTTAAACCGTTAACAAATACTTTTAGATTCAAATATTAATCCTTACTTTTGAACCTCATTAATTTTAAACAAAAATCATGGCATCTATCACATTAGGAGGAAATCCAGTTCATACGTCAGGCGAATTGCCAGCAGTTGGATCACAATTAGCTGACTTCAAATTAGTTCAAAACGATTTATCAGTTGCTTCATTAAGCACTTTCGCTGGTAAAAAATTAGTTTTAAACATCTTCCCAAGTGTTGATACTGGAACTTGCGCAACATCTGTTAGAACTTTCAACGCAAGCGCAAGCAATTTAGAAAACACTACTGTTTTATGTATTTCTAGAGATTTACCTTTCGCTCAAAAACGTTTTTGTGGTGCTGAAGGTTTAGAAAATGTAGTAAACTTATCAGATTTTCAAACAGGTGCTTTCGGAAAAGCAAACGGATTAGAAATCGTTGACGGACCTTTAGCAGGTTTACATTCAAGAGCAATCATTGTTGTTGATGCTGACGGAAAAGTTCTTCACACAGAACAAGTTGCAGAAATTGCAAACGAACCAAATTACGAAGCTGCTTTAGCTGCACTATAATACCCTTTATGGAATTTCAAAAAGACAATACTTTTGTTACAGGCCGTTTAAAAAGCATGACTTATGCTTTTAACGGCGCTGTAAAATTAATTAAGACCGAACATAGTATTATGGTTCAATTTTCATTGGGAATCATAATGACTATTTTAGGTTTTTATTTTCATATTTCACAAACCGAATGGCTTTGTCAAACATTGGCAATCGGTTTAGTTTTAGCTATCGAGGGATTAAATACCGCAGTTGAAAAAATTGCCGATTTTATCCATCCTGACTACAGCAAACGAATCGGTTTTATTAAAGATATTGCTGCAGGGGCAGTATTTTTTGCTGCAATGACTGCAATAGCAATAGGCTTGATTATTTATATTCCAAAATTTATTTAGGCAAAGGAAAACGCAAGAATGGCAAAAAGTAAAAAAGAAACTGTAGAAAAAAAAAACGACAAACAAGAAGGAAATAAAAGATCATTTAAGATATCCAAACAGCAAAAATTTGTTCTAGGATGTCTTTTGGTTCTTTTTTCTATTGCACTATTGGTCGCATTTATTTCTTTTTATGTTAACGGACAATGGCAAAATGATCAAAGTGTTGTAAATCAGCTTGGAGATCGCACTGAAGTGGCTGAAAACTGGCTAGGTAAATTCGGAGCTTATCTTGCCGATTTGATTATCTACAGAGGTTTCGGACTTGCTTCTTTCATTTTTGTACGTTTATTTTTCCTTACGGGAATGTTTTTAGCTTTGGAGCTTTCGACCCATAAACTAAAAAACACTTGGTTTTGGGATATTTTCGCCATTATTATCGTTTCTGTACTATTTGGTTTCTTTGCTACTTCTGCACCAGAATTAGGAGGAACAATCGGTTATGAACTAAATTTATTCCTTCAAGATTACATTGGAAAAACAGGTACTTTGCTTACGCTGCTTTTTGGTTTAATTGTTTATCTGATTTTCAAAATCAAATTATCTCCAGAAAAAATTCAGTCGTATTTTGATTCTACAAAAAAAGAACTAAAATCAGAATTAGACACTTTAAAACCAGCTGTTCAACAGCCTGAAAGCGCTTATAATCTCGAAGAATTTTCTATTAAAGAAGAAGCAGAAGAAGAAAATGATCCTGAATTGGATAATATTCATCTCAAAACTGTCGATTCTCAATTCGAAATCAACAAAGAAGCTTTAAAACCGACCATTTCTCATTCATCAGAAATCGAGTTAACTCCAACTTTAAAGCCAATTCAACCGCCTACACAAATTACAGCCACACCAGAGGAAGCATTTGTAATAGAAAAATCGGAAGAAGAGGACATTATCGAAGAAAACTTAGCTTCTCGCCTAGTTGCAGATTTCGGCTTGTTTGATCCAACTTTGGATTTATCAAATTACAAATTCCCAACCATCGATTTATTAAAAGAATATTCGACTGGCGGAATTACAATTAATCAGGAAGAATTAGAAGAAAATAAAAACAGAATTGTAGACACGCTTCGTAACTACAAAATTGAAATCGCACAGATCAAAGCAACCGTTGGACCATCAGTTACTTTATATGAAATTGTGCCAGAAGCAGGCATTAGAATTTCTAAAATTAAGAGTTTAGAAGATGATATCGCTTTATCATTATCAGCGCTAGGAATCCGTATAATTGCGCCAATTCCTGGAAAAGGTACTATCGGTATTGAGGTTCCGAACAAAAACCCAACTATGGTTTCTATGAAGAGCGTTATTGGAGCTGCGAAGTTCCAAGAAGCCGAAATGGAATTGCCAATTGCATTAGGAAAAACTATTTCTAATGAAACTTTTGTTGTCGATTTAGCAAAAATGCCTCACTTATTGATGGCTGGAGCAACTGGGCAAGGAAAATCTGTTGGATTGAATGCCGTTTTAACTTCGCTTTTATACAAAAAACATCCAGCAGAAGTAAAATTCGTTTTGGTTGACCCGAAAAAAGTAGAGCTTACGCTTTTCAACAAAATCGAAAGACATTATTTAGCCAAACTTCCTGATACAGAAGACGCTATTATTACAGATAATGCAAAAGTTGTAAATACTTTGAATTCACTTTGTACAGAAATGGACAATCGTTATTCTTTATTAAAAGATGCGATGGTTCGTAATATTAAAGAATACAACGAAAAATTTAAGTCTAGAAAATTAAACCCAGAAGCGGGTCACCGATTTTTACCATATATTGTTTTGGTTGTCGATGAGTTTGCCGATTTGATTATGACTGCAGGAAAAGAAGTCGAAGTTCCGATTGCGCGTTTGGCTCAGTTAGCACGTGCTATTGGTATTCACTTGATTATCGCAACACAAAGACCTTCTGTAAACGTAATTACTGGTTTAATTAAAGCCAATTTCCCTGCCAGAATTGCCTTTAGAGTAACTTCTAAAATTGACTCAAGAACAATTTTGGATACTCAAGGTGCAGATCAGCTTATTGGACGAGGAGATTTATTATACACAAATGGAAACGACGTGACTCGTGTTCAATGCGCTTTTATTGACACGCCAGAAGTCGAAAAAATTACAGATTTTATTGGAGGTCAAAAAGCTTATGCCACCGCTTATTTGCTTCCGGAGTTTGTTGGTGAAGAAAGTGGCATTAATCTTGATATAGATATTTCCGAAAGAGATACTTTATTTAGAGAAGCAGCAGAGATAATTGTCAACGCACAGCAAGGTTCTGCCTCATTATTGCAAAGAAAATTAAAACTAGGTTACAACAGAGCCGGACGATTGATCGATCAATTGGAAGCAGCCGGAATTGTTGGTCCGTTTGAAGGCAGTAAAGCCAGAAGTGTAAATATTTTAGATTTAAGTGCTCTTGATCAATTTTTTAATAATGAACAAAATTAATCCAATCATGAAAGCAAAAATTCAAGAAATCAATAACAATTCTATCACAAAAATGACTAAAAAGTGTTTTCAAATGGCAGTTATATTGCTTTTGAGCTTCACTTCAATTCAGGCTCAAGATAAAAAAGCGAAAGATTTATTGAACGAAGTAACTTCTAAAATAAAAAGCTACGACAATATTGTTATCGACTTTAAATATTCTTTGAATAATGCCAAAGAAAACATCAATCAAGACAGCAAAGGAAACGTAACCATGAAAGGAAATCAATATGTTTTGAACTTCATGGGCGTTACTAAAATTTTCGACGGTCAAAAAACATACACTATTGTTCCTGAAGACGAAGAAGTTACTATTTCTAAAGTGAATGAGAAAGATGATAACGCTATCACTCCTTCTAAAATGCTTACTTTCTTCAATTCTGGTTACAAATACAATATGGACATTGTTCAGAATGTAAAAGGAAGAAAAATTCAATACATCAAATTAGTTCCTACAAGCGGAAAAGACCAAAGAAAAGAAATTTTGTTAGGCATTGACGTTCAGACAAAACACATCTACAATTTGATTGAAACTGGAAAAAACGGAACAAAAACAACTTTAACCGTTAATTCTTTTAAAACCAATCAGCCATTATCAAAAAATCAATTTACCTTTGTAGCGAGTAAATACCCGAAATACTACATCAATAAATTAGATTAATCAGAAGGTTGAAAATACTAGACAAATACTTATTAAAAACATTCTTAATTACATTTACTACTGTATTTGTAATCTTATTTTTCATATTCATACTTCAAACAGTATGGCTATTTATTTCAGAACTAGCAGGTAAAGATCTCGACTTATTATTGGTCGTGAAATTCCTGCTTTTTTCTATGCCACGAATTATACCGCTAGTTTTGCCATTATCGGTATTATTAGCATCGATTATGACTTTCGGAAATCTAGCCGAAAATTATGAGTTCGCAGCCATGAAATCTTCAGGAATCTCACTGCAAAGAGCAATGAGAGTTTTGATTATTTTTATTTTCGTTTTAAGTATTGTCGCATTTTGGTTTGCAAACAATGTTATTCCTTATGCCGAATATAAATTTGTGAACTTTAGAAAAAATATTGCTCAAGCTAAACCAGCGATGGCTATTGCTGAAGGTCAGTTTAACGATGTCGGCACTTATAACATTAAAGTAAATAAAAAATCTGGCGAAAACGGTAATCACTTAACTGGCGTAACTATTCACGAAAAAGCGAATAATATGGGTGAAAACAAAACCGTAATTAAAGCTAAAACTGGTGAATTAGTAAGCAACGAAAAATCTAGTATTTTAAAACTGGTTTTAAATGATGGTTATTACTATCAGGATGTTACCCCTAAAAAATATGAAGATCGTGCAAAAGTGCCTTTTATAAAAGGAAAATTTAAAAAGCAGATCATCAACATCGACTTATCTGAACTTAACAAAGTAGACGAAAGTAAAGAAAGTATTGCAGGAACAAATGCAATGCTGAATGTTAATGAATTACGTTACACTTTAGACTCATTGAGCAAAAATTTAGATAACGAAATTGTTTCTTTTTCTGAAAACATAAATCAGCGAGTTGGAATTAAAAGATTTGCTAATTCACAAAAAGACATCAAGAAAAAACCGCTTCCTAATGATGTCTTATCTATTTATTCCAATAAAGACAAAGTAGATATTTTTAAAATGGCTGGAAGCAATATCACTAGCAACATCTATTCTATAGAAACTACTCAGAAGGACTTAAAAGAAAAACAGCGAGAAATCAACAAACATTATAATGCGTTATACGAGAAATTCGTTATTGCTTTTGCGTGCTTCTTAATGTTTTTTATTGGAGCTCCGCTTGGTGCTATTATTAGAAAAGGAGGACTTGGACTTCCTATTGTATTCGCAGTTTTAATCTTTATTACTTTCCATTTCATCAATACATTCGGAAAAAGGCTGTCTCAAGAAGGCGGAATGACTCCTTTTATAGGATCATGGATGTCGTCTTTCATCTTGTCGCCACTCGCAGTATTATTAACCTATCGCGCAACAAATGACAATGGATTAATTAATTTTGATGCAATTACAACTCCGATTTCACAACTATTTCAGAAAATCTCTGAGCGGTTTTTATCTGCTCAAAAGCAAAAATAATTATGTCAACAACAAAAATACAACTGAATACCATTGAAGAAGCTATAGAAGACATTCGTCAAGGTAAAGTAATCATTGTAGTCGATGATGAAGATCGCGAAAATGAAGGTGATTTTTTGGCTGCTGCCGAAAAAGTAACACCAGAAATGATCAACTTTATGGCAACTCATGGGCGCGGATTAATCTGTACGCCACTTACAGAAAGCCGTTGCAAGGAATTAGATCTTCGCGCAATGGTGACCAACAATACAGATCATATGGAAACCGCATTTACAGTTTCTGTTGATTTAAAAGGAAATGGTGTTACGACTGGTATTTCTGCCGCTGACAGATCAAAAACAGTTCAATCATTAGTTGATCCCAATACAAAGCCTCATGATTTAGCTCGTCCTGGTCATATTTTTCCTTTAATTGCAAAGCAAGGCGGTGTTCTTAGAAGAACTGGACATACTGAAGCTGCAATTGATTTTGCGCGTCTAGCAGGATTTAAACCTGCAGGTGTAATCTGCGAAATCTTAAATGAAGACGGAACAATGTCGCGTTTGCCAGAATTGATTAAAGTGGCTAAAAAATTCGATTTAAAATTAGTTTCTATCGAAGATTTAGTTGCCTACAGAATGCAGCATGATAGCTTGATTGTTAAAAAAGAAGATTTTGATATTGAAACTCGTTTTGGGATTTTCAGATTAAGAGCTTACGAACAGACTACGAATAAACAAATCCATATTGCTTTAACAAAAGGAACTTGGAATCTTGGTGAGCCTATTTTAACGAGAATTCACTCTTCTCAAGTAAATAATGATTTATTAGGTACGCTGACTAATAATGCTGAACAGCAATTAGACGACATGTTTAAAGTTATTAATGAGAATGGAAAAGGCGCCGTAATCTTCGTTAATCAAGACATGACAGCTGTTAATCTTTTAAACAGAATTTCTGAACTTAAATCATTACAAGCAACCGGAACTTTAAAAGCTCCAAAAGTTATTATTGATAGTAAGGATTATGGTATTGGAGCTCAAATTCTTCATGATTTAGATATTTCTAAAATTAGATTGGTTTCGAATACAGAGCAAACAAAACGAGTTGGTATGATTGGATACGGACTTGAAATAACAGAATACGTTAATTATTAATATGGGAACAATAGAAGAAAGAATTCAAAAATCAGAAACTCGAATTTTTAAAGCAGTTTTCCCTAGCACAACCAATCATTACGATACTTTATTTGGAGGGACAGCATTACATCTAATGGATGAAGTTGCTTTTATCTGTGCTACGCGTTTCAGCCGTAAAAAAGTTGTAACAATTTCTACAGGACAAATTGACTTTAAAAAAGCAATTCCAGCAGGAACATTAATCGAATTAGTAGCAAAAGTAGACAGTGTTGGAAAAACAAGTTGCAAAATTCATGTCGATATTTTTATGGAACAAATGTATTCTGAGCTTCGCGAAACAGTAGTTTCAGGAACTTTTTCATTTGTTGCTGTTGATGAAAACAAAAAACCAACACCAATTTCAGACGATTTGGATTAATTTTTGAAAAAATATCATTTTCGGAAATACTGATAATAAGACACTTGAGAATTATTTTAAAAAACTTCAAAAAAAAGTCCAAAAAAAGTTTTCAGAACCGAAAAACCGTCTTATATTTGCACCCGCAATCAACAATGAGAGCGACATACTGGAGAAATGGCAGAGCGGTCGAATGCGGCAGTCTTGAAAACTGTTGACTGTAACAGGTCCGGGGGTTCGAATCCCTCTTTCTCCGCCAGTAGAAGTTTCAGAAGAAACTTTAAAAGTCAAAAGCCTTTAAACACTAGTGTTTAAAGGCTTTTTCGTTTTTACACACTTTTCAAAAAGCACATGTTTTATCAAAGAATGGTTACCCTATTAGTTACCCTATCTTTTTTTGAATCTTTTTTCTCAAAAAAGGGTAACTAAAAAGAAAGAATTCCCCGGGAATTCCCTGCTGTCACTAGGCTCTCTTAAAATTTTTAATTCAATTTGATTATTAATTTTAAAAACTAGATAACATGTTAAAAGTAATTTTTTACCAGAAATCCGACAGAGCAAACAAGAACGGCGAATCTCCGATCTATGCCCGTTTTAGCTACAATGACAAACAAATTTCCATGTCAACCGGACAAAGCATTTCAAAAGAAAGATGGGCCAGCACTAATAACCTTAGAAACCAGCTTAAAATTGAAAAGGAAATAGTAATCAAAAACCTGCTTGATCTTTTCCATCTCAATGCAGCCAAAAAATTTACTGAACTCTTCAGAATCGATCCAGAGGTTGACCTTCAATTATTAAAAGCTGAACTCACAGGAAAAGCCAAAATCGACCAGCCTGAGGGCCCAACCATAATTCAGATTATGGATACATACAATGAATTCTTCACCAAAAGAGTAGATACTGGAGAGCGCGCATCTGCTTCACTGCAGAAGTACAAAAGGGCAAAAGACCTGCTTTTGAGTTTCATCTCTAGCAACTATAAGAAGGAAGATATGCCAGCGTCTGGAATATCAAGCTCGTTTGTGTTCAAACTTGAGCAATATCTTAAATATGAGAGCAGTTTTAAAGATCAGACAGGCATCAAAAACAATTCTGTAGTAAAATATATGAAAATGTACAAAACTGCCTGCAATTACGCCATCAAGATGGATTTAATCATAAAAAATCCATTCAACATTTATGACGGCAGGCTGAGTGTAAAAGATGCTGTTTTCCTGACACAGCAGGAACTGAACACAATTGAGAATAAAATATTTCCAACGCCACGTCTGGAAAAAGTTAAGGATATATTTCTCTTTAGCTGCTACACAGGATACGCACCTGTTGATGCCCTGGAGCTGACTGAAAGAAATTTATCCGAAGATTCTACCGGAAATTTATGGATTATGACCAGCAGAGCTAAAACTGCCATCAGAGCTAATGTTCCGGTACTGCCTACCGTTGAGAAAATTATTTCTAAATATAAAAACCAGCAGAAAGGTCTTATTCCGAAAATTTCTAATCAGAAAATGAATGCCTACCTTAAGGAAATCGCTGATGTGTGTAGCATAAATAAACACCTTACTTGGTATGTTGCCAGACACACCTTTGCCACCACCGTAACCTTAGGAAACGGAGTAAGACTGGAAAATGTATCTGCGATGATGGGGCATACCAATACTAAACAAACTCAGCATTATGCAAAAGTTTTAGATGTTAACATAATGGAAGACATGGAGAAACTGAAATCTAAATTCAGATAAAATACTTTAATCAACTACGCCTAACTATTAAATTTAAAAAAAATGCTTCAAAACCAATCCTTAATTCCTTATATAAAAGCAATAATTTAGACTTCAAAAGAGCGTGCAATTAGAGCTGTCGATAATGAAAGAACTGCGATACACTTATCCATCGGAAAGCGCATTTTTGAGGAAGAACAAAAGGGGAAAGAAAGAGCTTATTACAGAAGTTACTTAATCAAATATCTTGCAAAGCAGTTGCAACCTGAATATGGCAGCGGCTGTTCATGCCGACAGTTAAATACGTACCTACAGTCTTACAGGACTTTTCCAATTGTGTCTACACTGTGGACACAATTGAGCTGGAGCCAGTACAAATTACTATTAGCAATTTATAATCAAAGCAAAAGAGAATTTTACATTGCAGAAACAGTAAAAAATAATTAGACAGTTCGCCAGCTGGAGCGCCAGATAAACAGCAGTTTATTTGAACGACTCCTAATAAGCAGTGATCAAGAAAGTATACTGACAGTCGCACAAAATGAAAAACTACCTTCAGATGTCCGAGAAACTACAAAGGATCCATTTATTTAGAATTCTTAGGCTTAAAACGCGAAGCTGCATACTATGAAAAAGATCTGAAAAAGGCAATTATCACTCATCTTCAGGGATTCTTATTAGAAATTGGAAATGGATTCTCATTTATCCACCTCTTACTTTACCACTAAATTACTAATTATAGAATGTAATCTCAAAAATAAATCTTTAAACGCTCATTAGATGCCTTATTATAAAACCGTACTATTCACCATTAAAACCAATCCCATTACATAAAGAAGTGCAGCAACTCCAACTACCTTTTAGATACTCTTAGCTTCTTATGAATGTTGAAACATTTCTTTTTTCATTAGAAAATTTCCTACCATTTTATTTAACTTTACTATCAAATCCTCGTATTATGGTATTCAATAATTTTGAAGATGCTGACCTTCCAAAAGCAAACCCAAATGAAAGCCTTGAAACAATTTCCGCTAATATGTTCAGATCACTGTTTCCTGTTGAAAAGTTTGAGATCAGGGCTGAAACATACAGGGACAAAGGAATTGATTTCCATATTGAACTCAAAAAAGAAGTGGCCTCCGGCGACCTTCGGTACACCAATTACAGATCAGCGATACAGTTAAAAGCAACCAATACGATCCGGCCATCAGCTGACGGAAGCTTCGGCATACAGATTTTCTCTTCAAATATTACCTATCTGCTAAATAACGCCATGCCAGCTTATTATGTCTTTTATCACCATCCCACCAAGTCTTTTTACTATGAAAATGTCAAAAATTTTGTGTTGCAGCTGCAGCACAAAAACCCGCAGTGGCATAATAAAGAAAAACATAAAATCCATTTCAAAAAGACACTGGATCAGCAGGCAATTGAGGGAATTTACCAAGAAATATATACCAGCGGCAATATCCTGAAAAGAATCAATCAGCGCCTTAAATTTAATACTGCCCAGCAAAACCCCCAAAGACTGCTCATTGATGCTGATCATGAGATCTACAGTGTCTCGGAAAACATAGAATTTATTGACCAGTTTGGGGCAGATCTGGTAAATAGGCATTATTTTAATACAGTCATAGAAATTGAGAAAAGAAGCTGGCCGCGCAACAATGCAACGCCCCGCTTTTATCTTTTCTGCGGCATTGCGTATTTTCAGCGGGGAAATCTTTACAGGGCTTTGGAACTGCTGAACGAGGCAAAGAAACACTCCGCAGAGTTCGACCTCCAGGGCCAGGCTATTATTGCGCACACCATATTAAGCGCCAGATATCTCCTGGACATGATAACCAAGGAAGTATACGATTTGGAAATGAAAAAAATAAACAGTCTTGAACAGGCAGGATCATTTTTTCAAATTGAAAAAGCTTTTGAAGAACTTTCATTAAACAAGACAAAACCCGCTGTTTCCATAAGGGAGTTTTACGATTCAATGACGAAGATCATTGAAAATGAAAAAAGCGGTGTTATACGTGTTGTGGCCTATAATAAAATTGTTGATGCCGAATCTGTAGTTCTCTTCCATGATCTGGCAATGAATTTTGCCTATTTTATCGGCCGCGTAAAACAGCCGCTTCAAAGCAGGGCGTACAGGGAATGGCTGGAACTCGAAAAAAAATTTGTGGAAAGACTTAATGGCATTGCCGCATACGCCGATAAATGCGGCAATCATATAGGTGTTGGGAACCTGACGCTGACATCCATAAAATGGAATTATCAAAAAGCTTTTCACCACCATTATTTAACGTGCTGGAAAGGCAGAAGTTTTGACCTGCTGCAGTCTGTTGATGAGAAGATGGTGCAGATGCTGGAAAAATTATGCAGCTCGCTTGATCAGCTGGCCCAATTATACGAAGCGATGGAATATAAGGAAAATATGATTTCAAGCATGGTCCTTAAATTTGAGATTCTTCATTTCTCAAGACATTACCAGGCCGCCCAGCTCATGAAAGAAAAAATATTGGAGGTCATAAATCTGTACGGATTCGAAGGATTAAAAAAAGAATATGAACCTGTCTTTAGCAGCGGCACCCCGCATGAAGAATTTATCAGAAGATATACCCTTCATATGAACAGCATTCAGGATTTTATGGCAAAAAATAAGATTGACTGCTACCGGATGCTTAGTGACCAGCAGATGGATTCTAAAACAGAGTGGTCTATAAAAGACTTTTTTAAGCTTGACTTTTCCATCCTTCCGGAAATGGGTCCAGACCAGAATAGCAATAGCAAAGGTTCCTAAATTCAAAACCGACTATTTCTGATTTTTGATTATTACAAAAATCATTTTTTCGTCGAATTATAATAACCCGAATTTCATACAGCCCCGTCAGACTTGAACATTAAAACAGCAATAATCATGCATCTGAAAGTTCAAATCTGAGAGTTTGATAAACTGCTGGGGCCTATAATCTTTTTTAGTCCTTAGGAAATAATTCTATCAGGGTGTTGCTGCCGTTTTCAGAAAATTCAGTTTTGTAATTATATCTGCTTTTCAGACTCTCTTTATTCCACATTGAATTGAAACTAGTTGTATAGTTAAAAATTATTTCCTTCTGATTTTTATCAGAAATAATTATCTGTGCGATGGCTTCAGCATGAGGATGCTTGTATCTGCTGCCATCAGTTGAAACAAGAAATCTGGGGCTGGAAATCTTTTTTAGAAAATCAGGTCCGGTATTACTGTGGCTCCCATGATGTGAAACTTTTACCAAATCAAATTCATGAACTTCTTTTTTCAATTTATCTAATGATTCAATTAATACTGAAGGGTGGGCATCTGCGCAAAAAAGTACTGATTTTCCGCAATATTCCGCTTTGAAGGCAATGCTGCTTCCATTTCCTTCCTTTCTATCTTCTTTAAAAGGATGGGCCGCAAGCGCTTTGACATTAGGAAGGCCTGCACCAAAACTTTCAGTATCATCCGCTTCGTCTTTAGTGTCCATATTATATCCAAAACCTGCTTTCAATCCATGTTCTTCCAGTTCTTTCTCCCATACAGGGCGCAGAAGGCGGAGCTTTTCATTCGTTGGTGATAAAAGGGTTAATTTCATCCCCCCGTCCAATATTACAGCCGGCAGCTCTCCATTATCAGGAACTACAACCGCTTCTCCATTAAATTCAGTGTTCCACTTGAGCGAATGCCTAAGTATTGCCGCTGTCAGACGCTCACCCTGTCCCGGGCCGAAACTTTCGGTATCGTCGCTGGGAAGATGCAGATAGCCGTTATACCAGATGGATTTGATTTTGAAAGGCAGGGTCTCCTCTTCAAGAATGGATAAAATTCCTTCTATATGATCCTTGTCGATATGCGTTACCACAAGCAGTTCCAATTCTTTATCTTGCTCTGGAAGAAGACTGAAGATTTTTTTGATGGAAGCCTTTGTCCCGCCTGTCCCGCCATCTATGAGAATACGGTGTAATTTCTTTTCGTCTCCATATTCAACAAGAAGACAATCGCCAAATGTGGCAGGAAGCGCATTAACATTGAAAACATTTTTCATACTACTTTTTTTATTTATAATTTCTGTCTGCTTCGCAAAACCGTAAATGCACTGGAAGGATCAGCACAGGAAAGCCAGTTTCGAACTTCCTTATACGCATCGGCAATTTCCTCCTCCTTATCGTTTATATAGTGTAGCCTCATTAAACCTTCATGCAGCAGCTTTAAACCGTCTGTAAACTGAGGAATACCCCTGTAATAAGCTTTCAGCAGATATTTCCGGACTTCATCAAGATCGGGATTCAGCCCGCGCATCAACTGAGTTGCATGTATAATGCATCCGTCTGGAAGCCAGTCAAACCAATCTGCAAGATTTTTCGGCCAGTGGTGCAGATTTTCCATTGAATTGGTACGCAGAAGAAAATAGCCACCTAAGGAAGCGTAGGAAGGGTTTTCAATTTTATCGTAAAGAAGCTTTTCCGCAAAATTAATATGTTCAAAAAGACTTTTTGCTTTTTCCACTTCCCCAGCTGAAAGCATTCTTAAGAGTGTTTCGGTCTCTTTTGATTCAAGCTCGATTGTGAAGCAGAGTTCATGAGTTGATTGTATGCCGCGGTTTTTAGAAGCAACAACAATCAAATGCTCATTTATAGGAAGTTTAACAAGGAAATTGATAGTGCCATATTTCAGATAAAATCTGGAATTGGGCTTATCATCAGTATTAATTTGATACGCCTGGTTTATATTTCCCTCATTGAAAATGCTTACCGGAAAAATATTTAAAAATTTTTCACCAATTAAAAATTCATCTATAAATTTCTCATCATAGTTAAATTTTCCATCATAGGGATACGGAAAATACATTAAATTCTTTATTTCAAGCAGTTCTCGTCCATGTGTTTTAATTTTATATCTTTCTTCATTTTCAATGCCTTCATTTTCAATATTTACAATAATATTTGGCTCTTTGCCAGCAGTAAAGCTTCTCAGATATTTTACTCCTCTGAGATCAGTAACCCTCACAGCATATACTCCTTCCTGTACAGGAATATTATATTCAGCTGCCGAAATCCATTCAGTTGCCACAATGTTTAGATTGGAATCCAGAATCTCCAATTGTTTTAATTCCCGATCATTTTGGAAATTCATACGAATATTTACGGAAGACATGCTCATTTTATAGGAAGTTTCGTTTGCATTAAAGGCGGTTCAACCGGATAATAATCTACATGATTTGAGAATGACGCGTCACTGAAATCAGCACTTATTCTATACATTCCGGCCATGGCTGGAAATATCCAGGGCTCAGGACGCGGCACTCTGCTGAACTCTTCCAGCGTATCAAGATTATTGCACGATAAACCTGCAGCAGAATGCGCCTCATCAGGAGAGCATGTTATATTTATCCAAGCCATTGGAGCATCCGGGTGATGAAGCAGGTCAGTGCTGTCACTATACGAAGTGCTGCATTTCTCAATGCCGTCATTTCCGGGGTTTTCTATACCCATAAGAGTATTCATCTGCCCGCAGATCCCCTCGGTTGAAACAACCCAGCCCTTGTTTTTCTTTTTTGATATGCCGCCGTTAAGCGCTTTAATAAGTGATCTCGTGTAATGCGAGACACTATCCTTTTTACCCTGGGCTCTCTTATTCCTGGCAACGGAATGCTGGGTAAGATCATAGAGACAGTTTGTCTGGACATGCGAAGGAGGATCCAAAGGAAGTGCTGCTAATCTATTGAACAGCATATCTTCTGTAAGACCTCTGCAGGAATCAATAAAAAACAACTGCGTTTTTGCCTGACAGGACTGAAAACCCACCCTTGTTTCCGTAAAACAAAAAGCTCCAGCAAAGGGTTTTAGGGTAGATTTAGCGAAGTCCTCTGCTAAGAGGTAGTGCATGGAATCTTTCTCATATCCATGGCCGCAGAAAAAGAAAAAAGCAACATTATCCGGATTTTCACTGCAGCGTTCTTTCCACTTTTCGTATTCCTGCTGAATATTATCAATTGTCGCAGGAATTATATCCTCCCCCGGAAACACCTCTTTTCCAGCGGGAGCCTTGGATAATAATATTTGGACACTTCCCAATGGTGTTATCCATTTTTGAGTTTCATCCAGCTCTTTTATGCATTTGTATAAAGCCTCGACAGACACAGGAGGTGAGGTCAGCTGTTCAAGATCCTTTGCGACATCAAACTTCTGATCAATAGGCTGCATTCCTTCTTTAAGATATCTGTAGCCTCCGATCCCTATTAACAGCACGTGCATTTTAGGCCCTTCGGTCTTATTCTCAAACATTAAGCTCATATTTTTTGGTGAATAGTTTTAAAAAATCTTGATAAAATAAAACCAAAATAAAGAGAATTAAAAGAAAAACCGCAGGTATTTACACCTGTTTTTGACAAATGTTGAAAACTAAAAAATGAGAACCCTGCCTAAAATCTTGATTCAAAAGGCTTAATTTCCCAGCTGCTGTTTCCTTCATTTAAAACAGCACATAATATTTTGCTGCCATCCGTACGCACATTCACCAGTCCATAAACAAATTTGTCTCCCACACGCATCCTGAGCTGTGGTTTTGTCCTCTGCATTAAGCCCTCCCGATTTAGTCCGTTTATTAGGATACTGTACTGCTAGCAGGCATCCAAATCTTTTCTCACTCCGTTGTTGTATCTCTTTTTTAATTGTGAAAGATCTATATTAATTTGCATTTTAATATAACCAAATATAATCTTTTTTTTAACTGAGTATAATATTATGCCCCCAAAGTAAATTATCGTCCTTCGCGATATGCTCCGCCATTGCATGAAATGGTCTGATTAAAAAAATATCAAGTTCAACTACTAAAATCAGGTGTTTTTACGTAGTAATTTGTGTACTATAAACTTGATTTTTGCAGTACACAAAATCATTAATAATGGTATAACCATTTAATAGAATCTATGACAAAAACATACAGTTTCTCAGAAAACAAAAAAGATGGGGAGCATCATATCTTTGAAAGAGAGCTCAATTCTACTCTGCCTTATCCAGAATCCTCAAATTCAATTTGCCAAAAATATGAAAATAAAGACAATGATTGGATTAAAACCTGTCTTGATGAAAAGCAGGCAAGGCTTAAAGCTGCGGAACTGGGCCGACTGGTATGCGCTACCTGCGTGAGCGACCTTTACACCACTTACTAATCTCAACTAAAAACAAATGGATATAGCTTACAATTTTGAAAAAAGCAAAGACACCGATGAGATACACATCTTCCAAGGCACCTATTCAAAGCTAAAAGTAACCTACAGGCAGGACACTAAAAGCATATGCAAAAAAAAAGATGCCGTTAAGGCAGAAAGAATTCCAGATACAGAATGCCTTAATGAAAGCCAGGCAAGATACACGGCCGCTCATTTGGGAAGAACCGTCTGCGGGAAATGTGTAAAGAGTCTGTATAAAACCGAAAAGGATTAACTTTTATCTATGGAAGACAACAAACAAAAAAACAGTATTTTTCAGCTTTCCAAAAAGGAAAAAATATGGATGGGCGGCTTGGGGCTTATACTTGTTTCAGTGCCCATACTTTTTTTTCAGTTTGCTGCGCAACCCTCTGCCAGCGGAGATGCCATAGGAGGAACTACTGCACCTTTTTTAAGCTTTTTTGGATCCGTTTTAGTTTATATGGCACTTAAAGCACAGATAAATGCTAACACTATTATTACCGATCAGTTTTCGTTGCAGCAGCAGAAAGAAAACATTCAAAACTTTGAAAATTCATTTTTCAACCTAATAAATTTTCATCTCAACATAGTCAACAGCATTGAAAAGACCTACATTAGAAGTGAAGTTAGTCCCATCAGCAAGATATACAACTCTGACAATAAAACGGAATTTATTGCAAAAGGAAAGCAGGTTTTTGAAATCGAATACGAGCAATTTAGCGACTTAATTGAGGAGTCCTACTATCAGAAAAAAAGATATCTTAAAGAATTTGAACCTGGGTATTTTGAAGCAAATGAAACGCGGTATTCTTATTTTAGAAAAGCTTATACTGCGCATTACCGCGACGAGATCGATAACCAATTTGGAAATTATTTCAGAAACCTTTACAGGCTTATTAAAATAATTGATCAATACGATTTTAAAATAAAAGACCCCGAGCAGGATCATCAAAAAAGATATTTTTATACCTCTATCGTCCGTGCGCAATTTTCCGATTATGAATTAAAATGGCTATTTTTAGACGGTCTGTCTGAATTCGGCGTAAAATTCAAACCTCTCTTAGAAAAGTATGCCCTTCTAAAAAATATTAACAAACATGATGACGACTTAAAAAATTATTTTAAGTATTATGAAAACAAAAAAGTCTTCGGTGAATAAAATAAATAGTTATCAAATGAACTAAACAGTATAATAATTTAGAAATATTAATTAGATAGTAATCCATTCCAAAATGAAATTAAATCCAAATCTTTTAACTTCCGAGGAAACTGCCTTCCAAGAACTAGAATCTTCTTTAAACGGCACCGGTGCCAAAGGTGTGTACAATCCAATGCAATTTGTAATAAGGCTTCGTGACGACATCAATGATGCATTAAAAAGTGAAGGGATGAGCGCGGAAAAAATTCAGGCTTTTTCAACCTATATGCATGAAACCATCCATTGGTGGCAGCATGTAGGCTCGCATTTGGGATTTTTGACGAGCCTGAGTTATCCAGCAATGGCTCATTCAGCGCACAGAGACTTAAAGATAATGATAGAAAAAGGTGACAAAGTTAAGCCATTGATCAATTATGACCGGATTGCGTTTAGTGAGAATGGAAATACTGGCAACATCGAGCTCAACACTATCCTTAATTACTATTATGATATACAATACGCTAAATTATTTATTTTAGATAACAAATACATCGAAAAGATTAGCCAAGACAACCGATTTTTTCTTTGCATCGGGCACTGTTTTCATATCTTATGGTCCACATCTATCCACGTTGTTTCTCTTTCCATTGACCCTGACTATTCATTTCTTCCAAAAGTCAACCAGTGGCCTGAAAATTTTAAAAAACTGGCTGATGAAAAGGCCTTAGGTTTTGATATTGACTCTCCAAATCCGGCTTCGACTCTCGGAACCAAAGCGATATATGAAGGTCAGGCCAGATTCAATCAGCTTCAGTACCTTGCGATAGCTTTTGACAATCAATATGTATATGAAGATTTTAGAAAACTTGGAATGCTGCACGGTATTTATATAGAGGCCTTTGACTTCTTCCTGCAAATTACCGAAATAGAGCGCCCTGCGGATTTTAATAATCCTGTAATTGGTCTTTTTCTTCTGCTTTGCGACATCGCTATTAACCCCGTTGATGGATTTCCATTCGACATTACCCATTATGAAAGCTTCATTATTTCCAATGATCCAGGCATAAGGTTCAGTCTTCTTTGCAGAGCTGTTAGCCAGGATAAGAACAAATGGGCCGCAGCGGTCCAAAACTATTCACGGGATGAATATATCGACCTTACAGAGAAACTATGTGCCCTAATTGTATGCCCGCCTCCCATTTATGGCAGTGTTATAGTTGCTGAATGGGAAGACAACCACGAATCTGTGAAGGAGCTGCTAAGAGAAGAAAATGAAATGAAGTATAAACCCGAGAATATGGAAATCAGACTCTTTGTTTCCAAATATATACGTTTTCAGCAGGACAAGCTGCGTTACCCTCAAATATTCTGCTGGACTGGCAAATCAATGACCGTGGAAGCAGACCAGGAATTGAATTTTGAAATGGTGGAATCTATTTTCAATAAACATCAGGCGCTTTTTATTGATGAATCGGACGGTATAATAAAACCAATTCTGTTTGAAAACTGCACAGAGGAAAACATCGATGCTACTTTCCAGCTATTCTATGCCCACAATACAATGCACGATATGATCTTCAAATGGATAAAAGAAAACGGGGAATTTAAATACGATTACCAGTGGCTTACAAATGAACACAGCGAAGAGGATATGAAAAACTGGATAAGGAAGAACTTCAAAGAGGTCTTCAATATCTTTCCCGAAGACCTCAAGGTGGTGTGACTTACAGCTTGCAACTGCTCAAGCTTTTCATTTAATTACTTGAACTGGATCATTTCTTCTTTGAGAATGTATCCTTTAGGAGAACCTTTGACTATAAGCAGATCAAGCAGGTAAAGAAAATCCCTATTCAAAACAGTGCTTCCTTTTATCCTGGCGGCATAATTGAAAAATGCCCTGTGGACAAAACGTTCAAGTTTCCTGTATGTTGGCGCATCATTCAAATCAGTTTTCAAAAGAGCAGCCAGCCATGAAACTGAATTCGGCATAAAATTCCTGAAACCCGCCCCGGCAAGTAGATCCATACATTCGTTAACGGCATAACTGCCGTATTTTGTTATGAAATCTTTGTAGAACTGCTCTTCCCCTTTAAGATTGTCCCACTTCTCCCTATTTTCGTTCCACTCTATATCCAGGAGGAGAACTGAAATGAGGAATATACGGCCGCTTGATAAAATCCAGTCTCGAAGCTTACGCCATAAAACCCAGAATTGCTTCACCGTCTGCGATTCGGAATCTGCGAAGATCACATCCAGCACCAACTGTTTTAGTATATCTTTGATATAAAGCAGATCCTTAAGGCCGTCTTTTCTCTCAGGTCCTATAAGGGTAATGTCCAAAAGCTGGACCAGAAGCTCTTCTGCATATTGTCCGGGGCACCCCAGGAGATACTTGGAATAAAACTTTTTAAATACTTCCCTGCATTCATTATACTCGTCGTAATTACGTTGCTGTAACTTCAGTTGCGAAAGATGCAGGGAAAGCATCCCGGCAATAAAACGTTTCTGGTCCTCAATCTCTGTATCGGTGGAAATCATTTCGAGTATACCGTCAAGATGCCAGCGGGAACCATGATCAAGCTCTGGGATTACAGAGGAAGTTATAAAAGGTTCATCTGCAACTACAGCTTTCTGAAGGTGCTCTTTCCAAAGTGGATTTTTATCTTCTGGAGGTGCAAAAAAGTGACCGCTCCTGCTGTTATAATCCGCATTGCTTTTCTCTAGGTATTCAAAAAGCCCATACCAGCAGTTTAAAGAAAACTCCGTTCTCAATTTCCATAAATTTTCACTTATGCTGATGTATAAATAGTGTTTAAACCTGTTCTCAATGCGTGCTGTAAGGAGCTGAAAAACCAGCGCTCTGGCTTGCATCTCAGCACCTTTATCCAAATCTAGTTTAAAGAGAAGAGGTATGCCGTACAATACGGCCTCCTTGTCGATGAAACTGGTTGTAAGATCCGTAGCAAATCCTGTTATATTACGCGCTAGTTCACTGCCAAGTGAAATAAGCTTTTCGTGGCACCAGCCTTTCTCGTCCTCACTGAGCTCATCGAAATAATCACGCAGTCCCAAACATGCCATTTTACCCGGTGCAGTCATGATGTCAAATTCCGCATCTTTACCCTGCAGGTAACTGTAGCCTTTTTTCCATGAGGCATATGAAATATCCCCCCCTTGTTCCCTATTGAAAGCTTGTGAAGCCCAAACCGTGCCAATCTCTGGAAATGACATACTTTGAATATCATTAATTGACGCTTCAATTTCTGTGTCATATCCCGGGCTTATTTCAATCACTCCTTTTGCTCCCGGAACATCAACAGCATTGAATTTATATTTCCTCAAGTCCATTTCAAATAAAGCTTTGCGCCATGAAGAATCCGACTCCGGAACTTCCTGCCATAATACATCCAGCTGTTCAAAAATTTGAAGGTTCATGGTTCGGCAGCTAAAAATATAATTCGCTGCAAAACCAATTAAGCCACGGCGGTAAGCCGTGCGGTGCAGTTCTCTATCGGCAGCAATCCTCTCTTTTTTCAAAAACAGATCCGCACCATAATAAAAATTATGCCCCATAAAGTCCGAGGTGTATCGGGAGGAATCCCATTCCAGCAGCTGGCGATTCCCAAGCAGCCGCGCAGTAGTCGAATCAAGAAGATTAGGGTATGCCTGTACCACGCTGCTTACCACAGCCAGAACCGCAACATTGTTTGAATTAAGCACCAGCTGCTCATTGAGTTCCATAACCTTTTTGAAGCCTTCAGTTCCATTTGCAGCCAAATCGAGAAGACCCTTTTCAAGTCCCATTAGAAGCGAACTTATCAGCATATTAGAAGCATTAGCTTCCCTATAAAGGGTCCAGTATTCCAAGCTTCCGTAATAACTTCTGCTTCCATGTTCTTTAAATTGCAGCTCAATCTTCTTCCTCTGGTCAAAATCCCGTTGCCTGGCTTCATAATTTTTCTTAAAGGCATCGTTTAAAAAGCTTGTCAGAAATAAAACCGCCTTATCAGGGTGATGGAGAAACATCCAGTAAAAAAATGTTCGGTATGCACTGGGCGAATCATAATCAATATCATCGCTCAAACCATAATAATCAGGTCCTGGTTCGATTTCCAACTTGCTGATCAGGCTGCCAGGACGATGTTCCCTTTTCTTTTCAATCCAAGTCTGCATCGCCTGAGTTAATATAATATCAGGATAAAACCTGCAGATCTGCTCACCGCTTACATCCTCAATAATCAGTTCTTTTACATATTCGAGCAAGCCCTTATGATGCCACTCACTTCCTTTGTTTTGGAGATCCACAATTGCATCAAGCAGTTTTTTTACCGCTGGTTGGGCCTTGGAGGTCAACTTTAGAAAAATTTTAAGCGCTTTTTTAAAGTCGTTTTTGGGAATTGTTTTTCTTGAATAATCAGAAAATACATCCTGATGTTTTATTAGATAATCCTCTAGAAGAACCGCCGCACTTTTTGAACCGATAGGCAGCAGCACAGTGTTAAATTCAGCAAGCTGAAGAGCCCAGTCAAAAATGAGCTCCAAAACTGCTTCTTGCATTTGCGGAATTGCGTAAAGGACTTCTTTATTGTTAGCCGCAAAATCAATTGCTGCATCCCATCCGGCGCCCAGAGGGATAAGGTCTTCAAGATCGCCTGCCTCTCTGATGCTCTTACAGCACGTTCGCAAAAAGTAAACAACATGAAGGAGCTGACTGGCATTATCCGCGAGAAAATACTCCTTTAAAGAATAAAAAAGACCGGAAGCATTTCCCGAACGCAATATATAAACTGTCAATTCGTTTTTCCACGAATCTCCAACAGTAACACTGAGAAGTACACCTCGGCTGAAATCATCGGCATCTGAGGGATGCTCGGTATAAAAATCTTCAAGCCACAATCGGAATGCCCGGCGGACAGCCGGACTGCTGTCAAGTCCCGAAAGAAAATGCTCTTCTGATTCGGCATTCTGCCGCTGCTGCTTAATGTAACGCACCAGCGCCCAATCCTCCAATATATCATGCGAAGGAGAAAACCTATTTTGCAGCTCTCCCGGCTCTGAATAGATTATATTATCTTGCACAAGTGCCTGAGTGTTGTGGTCAGCCTCATAAAAAGTATAGAGCTCCATGGCCTTCGCCCTTTTCAGAGCGATAGCAGCAAACGCGGCTCCTCTTTTGCTGTCGCCTGCCTCTATAATCTCCTCCCACATTAGTTTTTTAAAGCCTGCTTCATCAAGGCTTTCCGCATCCTTAACCATTGGGTAGATTCGCAGGGCTTTATCAAGATAGTATGGCGTGCGAAGAAGATGGGTCAGCTTTTGATTTTTAAGCAGCAGGCGGATTTGCGGCAATGATTCTTCAATCTGCTTCATTTCCTGCTCATTAAATTCACTGATTTTGTAAAATAGATCTGACCCAGGGAATTCGTGGTTGTAAAAAATTTTAAACTTCTGAAGCATGTAATCGCGAATCGTCACAACCATTCCAATGTTCGAACTCTTTTTGACCAGGGCCAAAAGTTCTGTAAACGCTCCTCCAAATCCACTTTCTGCAAGTTTTTCAAAACTTTCAATCCAAAAAACAACTTTTTTCCCTGCCAAGGGACTCTCTAATATCTGTTGGATGCTGACGCCATAACCTGCCTTATCGAGAGCTTCATGAAGCGAGGGCGAAGCAAGCTGCTCGGAAGTAAAAGCAATAACTACGGTGTCGGTGCTTTTTTCTAATTCATGGATTAAACTTTTAGCCATCGCCGATTTTCCCGTACCGGCCTTGCCGTGCAGCACCAGCATACTGCTCTCTGCAAGAATTTGCAACGGTCTTTTCATATCTCTTGCAATATGCACTTCGCCAATCGTGTTGCGCGTTTTAATATCTACTGCAGATCTGTTTAATTCTATTCTATCAAACGCAGCAATTACCGCATCATCTTCCTCAGGATTTACAGTCATCAATTTTACAAAACCTTCAGGCACAAGATGATTGTAGGTCATAATTGCTGTTGCAAAAAACCTGCTTTTTTCTTCATAAGTATGAAGTATGCCCATCAAATAAAGGTTATCTTTGATCAAAGTAAACACTCCGCTTCCTGATAGTCCCTGAACATTTGAAACCGCTGACTGATATCGTGTATCAAGAGACCCGTCGAAATTTAGACTGAATAGATTTTTATTCTCTTTAGAATGCTCTTCGAAATTCAGCTCGTATGGACGATCTTCTTCTCCGCTGTTGAAATCTGCAAATCCTCTTATTACACATTCCCTTGTTAAAGATGCTCTGTCAATTATCGGAAAAAAATACTTAACCCCCGACAATTCTTCAATATGTCTTTTAGAGATTATGATTAAAGCAAGATCAAGTTCATTGCTGCTGGTGCAGACTACTTTATCGGTTTGAGAAACAGTGTAAGAATGCCAGGTGTTGTCGGAAGGATTAAAAATCTTTTCTAATGTTATATCCTCATTAACGTAATCCTGATCAAAATTTTGCCCGACAAGACAATGTTTGGCCGTAAAAGCATAAATATAGTCAAAGGACTCGCCTGGGGAATACAGAAGGGCTGTACCCGTTTCCTCTTTGCACCTGATTTTTACCGCAGCATACTGAAATAACTCCTTTTTCATATGCTGTTATTTAAAGAGGGATAATTTAAAATGATTGCCGGATGCTCTTCTTCAATAAAGGTCTGGATGAAATTAAAGCGCTGCTCGGGATTTTCATCTGAATCAAATATTGATCTGATCTGCTTAGTTCCGGAGGTATACTTAAATTCAAGTTCGCGCCCGTTTTGCTGATGATGATGTAAAATTCTTGCCATCGTTTCTTTATCTGGATGCTTATTGCTTATTCCGTTTGCAGAAATTACGTATACAGCTGTATCAATCAAAGTTAACAGCTCGGGACTTGTATTGTTCTTGCTTCCATGATGCGAAACTTTTACAAAATTTACTTTTATGGGATTCTTTTTTGTATAGCCTAAGGCTTTAAGTCCGCTTACTGCGTCTGAAGGATGTCCGTCTGCAAGGAATAAGCCACGGACTGATTTGAATTTCAGTAAAAATATGATGGAAGATCCGTTTACAATATCTGCATTTTCTGTAAATTCGGTTAGGGAAAACTCCTCAATTTTCTTATGATGGTCACTTTGTCGGCGAGAAATTTTTGCTGTTCCCCTTACTTCTCTTTTGATCCAATCCACATCGGCAGCTGCAATCTTTTCTACGGTCGGTCCCAAAAGTGTTAGTTCCAGTCCGTAAAAGTCCAGTGTTCCCGTTTCAATGGTAATTTTTTCCTTGAGAAGTTTGCCTGTATTTTCTAAATAGGTTCGAAGTGCGATTCCTTGCTTGTAACCTACTTTACTGGCTGTTGAAGGCAATTTAAACTCTGCGTGATTAAACCAGAATAACTTTATCAATTTTTCATTTTCATTATGAGTTTTATCGGTAAGAAAACTCATAACTGCGCCGATGTGATCCAGATCAATATGGGTAATTATCCATAAATCAACAAACTCTCCCGATTTAGAGATAGAATCGAGGACTGGCTTAAATATCTGATCGTAAGATCCTATATAACCTCCGTCTATCAAGATATTATGCCATAATTGGTCATTTCCAAGATATCTTATCCATATCGCATCTCCTCCGTGTGCATCAAAAAAACTGATACTTAATTCGTTGGGGTTTAAAATCATCAAATAATTACTTTCACTATTAACAAACAATAAAATTCTAGCAGCAGAGGCTGTATTTTCTTTACAATTTTTTAGGTGCAGAAAGATAAGCTATTTCCCTTCCCGGTGCTTGCAATTCCGCTTCGTAAAGTTCGATTTTTTTTTCATTAAGCGAAAACATTGTTTCTGCAATTTTACCAAAATTAAGTTTAACCACATTCTCTATAATATCAGCTGCTGCAGTTACAAAAATACGCATGCCGCTATGGGCGTATTTCAACTTGTGAAATTTTAAGTGCATTTCATATTCATGCAGAAGATGATCAATTCTTTCGCTAATTTCATTTTTGGTATAATCCTGTCTACTGATATCCTGCATCCATACCCTTAACGCTGTAAATCTCGCGGCTGAATCTGGATCAGACCGGTAATCTAGAATCTGCTGCCAGGAAACATTCTCATCTGGAACTGGCAGCTTAGAAAGCACGACTTCTAAAACCTTCGATGCGTTTTTTTCTGATTCCCCAAGTCCGTAATCCAAAAGAGCGGCCGTTTGATCTCTGGAAAAACTATTTAAAAAAATCGAAGAAATACGGGTAGCATCATTCTCAGAAGCATCAACCGATTCCATGTACTGATTAATTATTTCTTCCATCATTTTTTTTGAAGGATTTTTTGGAAAATCTTTGACGTCCATCGGTTTATTGATTTTTGATACCTTCTTAACCAAAGGCAACAGTTCCGGAACTATTCCGCCCTTAAATTCTTTTACAACGAAATTTATCATTTCTGACAAATTGAAATGGTGCAGCAAATTTGCGTCATAAGCGGGCTGTAGCTCTTTGCGCAGCTTTTCAAGATAGTGAGGATCACTGGTGTCGAGCTCATCAAAAATTGTAAAATTATTAAAGCTGCAGATATGCACCTGCTCAAAGTAAAGCAAGTCTCTCTTTAACAGATTAACAGCGTTATAGGCGAAATTAAATGACGAAGGTCTAAGTCCTAATTGCATTTGTCTAATTTTTTGTTTATGCTATAAATTTATAAGATTTATCAGATCAAAGCAACTTTTCATTTTTATTACAGTGCAGTTTTTCTTTATACATATTTTTTGAAAAGTTAATTGTTTCTTTGACTTCCATTAAATTGATTTTAAAAATTTACGCTTCCTGAATTCCCACCTACAGCTGCCTTGTGCTGATTCATAGAATTCCTGGCAAGGCATGTTATATAGATTTATTGATGTATTTCCATATAAAAAATATTTCTCTATATTTGGAAAAAGGATCAATCTTATGACAAGCCAGGAATTAGGAAGCAGTTTCGAACTTATAACGAAAGACTTTTTCGTGTGGCTACTGGAGGAAATTGATTTGACTGTAATCAAAGCAAGGTCCCAAAAATCAGGAAATCAAAATGGTTTTGACATTTTAGCTATCGTATCCAAGGATTACACTGAAAAGAAGATTTTCATTGAATGTAAAAATTATGAAACTGATTTATCTATTGGGAATATCATCAAGAAAGGGTTGAACTTAGAATCAAATTATGAACTTGATGAAAATGATCTTTTTATAGCAATAAATCCCAAATCAAACTTCAGCAATGAAGATAATTCTGAAAAATTATCGCCAATTCTCAGCCAAAAGTTTAAATTCAGTTACTACGCACTTGATCTTTCAAATGGTATCAAGGAATTATTTGCATTAAATAACAATTTCTACAGGTCTGTTTATGGAAAAGACGTAGATTTTGTCGTAAATAAAGAAAAAGAAATAGAACGATTTAAAGCCATTATTTTTTCTAGAAAACCTTTCAAAAAAATAATATTAACAAATACCGAAAAAAATAAGTTTATTGGTGAAATAAATGTAAATAAGGACAATATAGAACGATATTTTACACAAGAACCTCATTATGATAACATTCTATTTAAAAAAGAGAAAAAAGAGAATCTAACTCTTTCACAGATTTTGGATAAAGAAAATAAATTTTTTGTTATTGGCAATCCTGGAATCGGCAAATCCACCGAGCTAAAAAAATTTGCGCTTCAAAACTGGAAAACAGGTGAGAATGAAAATTTTATACCGATTTTTAAAACTTTAAAAAACTTTACAAATACTGATTCTATTGCCGACTACTTTCCATCCGGATGGGAAACCTTAAATAAAATTATCTTTATACTCGACGGCATAGATGAAATCTCAGATATAGAATATTTCAAATCCAAATTAGAAAACTTTATCGCTCACAGCTCCAATGGACCTAAAAAAATTAAGTATATAATTAGTTGCCGTTCGAATGTTTACGAAAGTATTGTAAAAGGAATACCAGAGTTCAAGGTATTTTATCTGAGGGATCTATATTCAAATGAAAGTTTTGAAATCTTAAAGAGAAAGTGTGGCAATGTAATTGAAACTTTATCTTTCGACAACTCATTTATAAATTTTCTAAAAACACCTTTTCAGTTAGAAATTTTAGCAGAGTTCATTAAAAACAATGGGCGAATGCCGCAGAACACAAATATCCTTTGGGAGCAGTACATTCAAAATAGACTTTCACATGACAAGGACGAAAAACTAAAAAAAATTCCCCTAAACGTACCTGCTCTTAAAAAATGGTCAATGAAAGTTTCATTGATCAACGAACTAATGAAAAGCAACGTCATCAACGAAGATGATCTCTATGAAACCCTTGACAGCAGTGGTAAAGAATATGAAAATTTTAAGAAAAATCCGCTTATTACTAAACTGATTAACCAAGATAAATATTCTTTTGAGCATCGAAATCTACAGGAGTATTTTGCAGCTACTGCATTAAGTAAATTATCTTATGAGAAAATCAAAAGTTTTATACTCATTGGTAATGAAATAAATAACACGCATCCTTCCCTATTCAATACCATAACATTTTTAATTAATATTGTTGATAAGGATAAACATAATGAATTAGTAAACTGGCTAATAGAACACGAGCCCGAATTACTTTTTAAAGCTGATTCCAATAGAACCGATAGCTATAAAGTGACTGTTTTTCAGCACTATTTCCATTCAGAATGTGTAGAAAAAACCTTTTGGATTAATAGTAATAAAACTTTTACCACTAAAGAAATAGCAGAATTTGCAAACTGCGAAACAAACTTTGAGTACCTTCTGACTTTTATAAATGATACAGATACCCATTTTAGAGTTAAAGTTTCAGCATTAGAACTCCTAAGTTATTTTTCAGTTCCGCCAAATAAAAAGCAAGAACTTAAAAACACTTTCTATTACTTACTGCAAAACTCTGAAAACGGCGCCATGGTGAAATCTCATATTATAGATTGTATTCATGATCTCAAGCTGTGTATCAATGACGAAAAACTTTTAGATGACATATTTTACTTATTTAAGAACGAAACCAACAAGCAGCTCAACCGAGCGCTCTTGTCATTACTTGAGGTATACGAGAATATTGATCGCTTTTTTTGGTATGTAAAGTCTGAATTTTTCCGGGAACGAGGGTTTAGCAAAAGAGAAACAGCAGATGAAGTAATTCGAGGAACCAGTTTTGCTCTAGACCGTTTAATATTAAGATTTAATGTACCTTCCCATTTTATAGATCTGGCGAGGCACTGCTTTGATGAAGATGAAGACAACTATATAGACAGTAAATATATTGAGGAAATTATCAACCGCTGCTCCTATTTTGAAAGCTTGGATTCCAACTTTTTGGTAAACCTATTTAAATCCTTTCAAGAAATAAAAGACTGCCATTTCAGAGAAACGGCGTTAAAAGATTTAATCTCAAAAAGCAGCAGAATTAGTAAACTGAACCTTTTTGAATATGTTACGTCAAACACAGACTTTAAGACATTTGGATATTTTCTTGCCTCGGTTACAGATGAGGAAACTATTGGAATAGTCATCAAAAAATTTGAAGATGGTAGCATAGATGCGAATAATATTGATCTGTATAGAAATGTTCTGGGTTATACACAAGATCGAAAGTTGGCGGAATACTTTAATTCTGTAATGATTGCGAAAGGTTTTGAGTTTGAGGAAATCTATCTAGATGAACTTGAGTATCTAAATTTAACAGCAAATTACAGAAAGAGACCTCAAGAAAACTTTGATTTTCTTTTCGATAAACATCTCTTGCTCTCCAAAATTAAATCCATATTTGATCGATACGGCAAAAATATCGATCCTACAATGATTCGTCAGATCACAATGGACTGGTACAACGAAAATGGTCGTTCAGGCACGATGGAAATTTCCCATTCTTTATTGAACAGAATCGTCCATAAAATGAAAACTCCATTGAATTATGATCAGATTGAGCATATTATTACAGAGGATGATTTACTTCTAATTAAGGAAATAAAAGCACAAATCCAGCAATTAAGCAATTCAAACGTTTTATTTGAAATTAACAGTGACCATCTTCGTGAAATTTACAAATGGTGCCATAAAACCAAAGATGAAATTGATTTTACAAAAATTATAAGATTAATTAATCATAACTCTTTAAATCTGCTTGACCACTACGAAAAACTGAAAGCCACATTGTATTTCGTTATTAAATTCAGATTTGATTTTCCTGAGGAGTTTCTTTTAAACAGTATTGAGTTCATAGACATAAACAGAACTGCCGGTCAGGAAGGTACGCTAAATCAACTTCTGAGTAGAATTAGAAATAGAGAAGCAGTTACGAGTAGAATTCTTGAAAATTTAACAGCTAAAAATCTATATTCTTTGTCCTTAAGTTCTCATATTCAATATGCCCTTGATCATAACCTTCAAGAATCTTATAAGAAAATTGGCGAACATCTCATCAGTAAAAATTATAATTACAATATAGAAAAAATCCTTAACCAATATATTGAACAAACAAACGATACTGAACTGCTGAAGAAACTTTGTGACGACTTAAATTCTCATAAATGCTGGACAGCACTAAAAATAATGATGCAATTAAAAGCAGAGCCTGATTTTTGTCTTGAGAAAGCGAACATATACCTTAATAATTTAAATTACGATGATAAGCATTATCTTTCGTCTGCCTTATCCATTCAATTTGAATTAAATTCAAAAAATGCAGTATATCACCTTATTTCTTTTATGGATCTAGAAAATATTCCAGCATTAAATCAGACCTCATTTAAAAACTATAATGCAATAGAGGATTATAATGTTTTATCTAAACTATACCAAAAAATCTATTTAGAAAATCAAGATAAATTTAGACTGTCTGATATGAAAAGTTTTATGTCAACTTATGTATCGAATTTATCTTCAGGGAGAACAAGCTTCAATACTGTACAAAGCGAATTATCATTGATAAAGGATAACCTAAAGAATTCTTCATTGGACAATGAACTATTTTATATTAATCATCTTGTCGAAGAATCTAAAAAAGGTTACTTGAATTCTCAGTCCAAAACTTTTACCTTTAGTGAGGCATTAGCCAAAGTACAGCAAATAATAAGCTAGTAATTTTACTGTATTAAAAAATGTCAGGCTGTACTCATACCCGTTCCAGATGCATAGCTTATGACTTCGTTTGTATTGTGCTAGTACAGAATTAACTTGCAAATGTTTTAATAGTTTGCATCAAACACTGAGATAATTTTTTAAATTTGGTTACTAGAAATTAACTACACCAAAAAGAGTCGAAAAGTTTATGATATATATTGACAGAGCTCACATTGAAAACTGGGCTAAAACCTATTCCTCTAATGAGTATTTCCCTCATTTAATTTCCAAGCTAATACATTCAACTGCACATCCAACATCCAGCATTGATATTGCACTTGGCAGTGCCATCTCACTTGGGGGCTGGGATGGAGTCGTCAAATCAGAGAAAGCTTCCAGATTTATTCCAGAAGGAATATCCCTTTGGGAATTTGGCACGAACTCCGCAGTCAAGGGAAAAGCAGATGAAGACTATGAAAAGAGGGTAAAGGATCCTCTTGGCTATACTCCATCGGAATGCACTTATATTTTTGTTACCCCAAGATTATGGACCAACAAAACCACTTGGGAACAGGATAGAAAAAAAGAAGGAATATGGAAAGATGTTATTGTATATGACTCTACCAACATTTCCCAGTGGCTCGAAAATTCAGTTGCCGTCGCATCATGGTTTGCTGTGCATTTGGCAGTAGTACCGCCAAACGGCATATTAGATCCAGAGCAGTTTTGGGATGAATGGTCGAAGAGCGAGATGTGTACCCTGCTTCCTGAAACGGTCACTGCGGGAAGAGAAAATGAAATGGAACAGCTTTTTCATTTTTTAAACGACGCGCCTGGGATTAAGGCTTTTAAAGCGGGTACAAAAAATGAAGCCGTGGCATTTATTGTGGCTGCAGCTAAGCAATTTTCTGAGCTTTATAGAGATCGTTTCTTCTCAAAAACACTTTTGGTGGAACTTGAACACAGCTATCGTTCAATTTCTATAAACAGCCAGCGAAGTGCATTAAATTTAATTCCAAAATTTGAAGAAAAATCTATATTATATAATGCAGTATCGAAAGGGCATCACGTAATTGTCCCGTTAGGCGGAGATGATCCATTTCCGCAGGACGTTATTACACTTCCCTCTATTTCAAAGGACGGGCTTTTAAAAGCACTTAATGAAATGGGCTACAACCGCGAAGAGGCGCAAAAATATTGCAAAGAGGCTGCAAATGACATTACCATACTTAGAAGGCTTTTGAAGTTTTGGGACAATAAAGCGGAATGGTATAAGAGCGAAAATCTTCGCGAAATTGTACCGGCTCTTTTTCTGGGAAGGTGGAATAAATATAATGAGGGAGACCGCGAAATGCTGGAAAAACTATCTGGAAAATCTTACGATGACTATATGGAAATTGCTGCTAAGTGGAGGGATTTTGAGGATTCTCCATTACTGCAGATCGGCGATACTTGGAGATTGGCGTCTCCGTTAGACCTCTGGGGAAGCTTGGCAAATTCACTACAAGAAAGCGATTTTACCATGCTAGAAGAATGTGTTCATACTGTATTTACAGAATCTGCAGAAATGGATGAAATACGTGACAACACGGTTTCATTGAGATCGTCATTCAGCAAACCTTCAAAATATTCGGGCTGGGCCAAAGAAGGTCTGGTCCAGTCCTTGATTTTAGTTAGCCATTACGGGCAAGGACTTAGAATACCGCGTTTAAGTCAGCCAGCCATATGGGTAGATAATTTAGTTGAAAAACTTCTACATAATGCAGACGGCCGTTTATGGACAAGTTTGGACCAGAAACTGCCTTTGATTGCAGAAGCATCTCCTAAAAGTTTTTTGAAGGCTGTTTCTGCTTCATTATCTACGAAAGAGCCTACGATAATGGAAATGTTCAAAAGCCAGTCAGGCTTTCTGGGTGAAAGCACTAATCATACAGGACTCCTTTGGGCGCTGGAAGGCCTTGCGTGGCTACCTGAATATCTCTATGATTCAACGCTTATTTTATTAAGACTATCAAGATTGGATCCAGGTGGTAATACTGTAAACAGGCCTGAAAATAGCCTTACTGAAATTTATAAACCATGGCATTTTCAAACGCTAACAGAACTGCCGGAGCGCATGGAAATACTTAAAAAAGCTGTATCAATTGAGAAAGAAGAAGGCTGGAAACTCCTGATCAGGCTTCTGCCTCAGGCTCATTCTATTGCATCTCCTACTCATAAGATGAGATGGAGGCTCTTTGAAAAAAATACCAACGTAGTCCATACCAAAAAAGAATTATACGAAACCTATACCTTTATACTTGAGCTGCTACTTGAGCTTTACGATAATACCGACATCAAGATGGCAGAGCTCATTGAAAACTCACCAGGAATGGCTACAGCGGAGGACAGTGAAAAATTACTTTCTTTTATCGAGAAATCCTACATCAGTTTACCGCCAGACAGCATCCTAGCACGAAATGAAACCCGTAAGCTACTCAATCATCACAGATCATATCCGGATGCGGACTGGGCGCTTCCAGATAATATATTAGAGAGATATCAGAAGCTTTATGACGCTTTGGATCCGGATAATATTGTTCTAAAGCATATATGGTTATTTGAATCTGCATATGTTCCATTCCCTGATGGCAAATATCCCGACGATGATGAGCATAACTATCAAAAGAGCGTTAAACGGCTGGATGATACTAGGACAGCAGCATTAAGGAGTATTATCGGTGAAATTGGCCTTTCAGAGACTATTGCTCTGGCAGATACCTATGACAGTGCAGATGCAATTGGAGAAACACTGGCAAGGATTTCTCTGAACGAACAGGAAACACTTGAAGTTCTGGACAGTCTAAAAAAGGAAAAACCCAATTTGGTTTTAGGACATCGTTATGTACAGATTAAAAGCGTAAAAGATGGTCTGGATTGGGTATATGAAACATATAATACAATTCTTAAAAAAGGATTTTCTCAGGAAGAGGCCGCGCAGCTATTTATTCCCCTAGACCATTCAGAAAGTCTCTGGAATTTCATTGACAATACCGATATTGCATTACAGAATACATACTGGCAGAATACTAATCCACAATTTTTTAGAAACACTGAGGAGGAAAAAATTAGGGGAATCAATTATTTAATAGAGCATAAACGCTTTGTTTCAGCCGTTCACAGTGCCTACAGGTTTAAAAAAGATATCCCAACTACTCTTTTAATTGTAATGCTGGAGAAAACTGCTACGGAGGAATCATCTGAAAAATATGCTTTGAGGACACATGAGGTTTCGAGTCTATTCAAAGAGCTATCAGAAAGACCAGACCTTCCTAAAGACACATTAATCCCTCTGGAATGGAAGTACCTCAATATTTTAGAATCGCACAGTTCTGCCTATAAGGCAAAACATCTGAATGAAGAGCTAGCTAAAAACCCGGAATTTTTCATTGAAATACTAAAATGGGTATATATGCCCAAAGATGAGAAGCGCAAGGAAGAGGAAAGGAAAAAATTGTCTTCTGACGCTTTAAAAACTTACGCTGAACAGGGATTTAAATTATTATATAATTTTAAAACTATACCCGGCCAACAGGAAGACGGAAAAATTGATGAAGAGCATTTAAATGACTGGGTAAATCGAGTGAGATCATTAGCTGAGAAAGAAGACCGCCTTGAGATAGCTGATATGCAGATCGGCAAGGTTCTTGCCCACTATTCTGAAGAAAATAAGGATTATTGGCCCCCTGACGAGATCAGCTCCATTGTTGAAAGAATTAATACTGAAAGTCTTAAGAATAATTTTGCCATTACCGTAACCAATAAAAGAGGATTTACATCAAGAGGACCATTTGACGGTGGGAATATTGAAAGAGAGAATGCTGCACATTTCCAAAAGCTTGCTGATATACATAAATTCAAACATCCCAACCTGTGTGAAATTTTTATCAGAATTGCATCTGAATATCTCCATGAAGCAAAAATACAGGACGAGCAGGCTAAACGAGACCGCTTAGATTATTAAAATTTAAAATAAAAGTTTAATCCAGTGCATAATTTTTTCACTGGATTAAATTTATAAAAAACTAAAAACTCATAGAGCTTCTTAGCAATAATTTAGAATAAAAAATCATAAAAAAAATTCACTTAAACACTTAGTCTCGAATATTTAAAAAACACTTTAAGTTATCTTTTCTTTTTAAGGTTCTAGCCCTATTTTATGAATTGACAAGAGCTACATTCAGATCTGATACTCATGTTTAATATTTTCTCATTTTAAATTGTTTTTTCACTAAACACATCGTAAATCTGCAAAATTGCTTGTTGTTCAAGTGAGAACAAAAATTGGTTTATTTCCTTCCTACTGCAATTCATTTATCCTTTCTTCCACTTTTGATGTGGATAACATCTTTCTTTATAAATAGTGTCCAAAAAATTTCTACAATCGAAAAAAGATTTTATCTTTGCACCCGCAATGAGAAAATGATTGCATCTTACTGGAGGAATGGCAGAGCGGTCGAATGCGGCAGTCTTGAAAACTGTTGACTGTAACAGGTCCGGGGGTTCGAATCCCTCTTCCTCCGCCAAATAAAGTCCGAAAAGTGACTTTTAAAAATTAAAAGCCTTTAAACATCAGTGTTTAAAGGCTTTTTCATTTGGAATGGTATCGAACCCTGCTTGAAAAACAGCCCTCATTCCAGTTACCCTCTTTATTTTAGACTGTTTTTTAAAAATCTGGGGAACAAACTAAATGCTGAATTATGATTCATTGCTTCTCAGTATCTTATCGATCTTGCCGCTGTCATACAAAAAAATATCTCCAAGCTTAGTGTAGGGCAGAATTCCGGTCTGCCTGTATTTTATAATAGTATTATTGGACAGCCCGAATATCTTTTTTAAATCTTCATTACGGTAATATTCAGGTCTCAAGACTTTTCCCTGGCTGATTTTTGAATCAATCCTTTCCACTTTTGCCACTATAGGCCCTATCAACTCCTTCATTTCCATCATATAGGACAACCACTTTTCCTTCTTCATCATCATTGAGTCTTTTACATATTATTAATCTTCTCTCTAATCCATTCTACCAGCTCTCTAGCCTTTTCTTACGTTCCTGCATTACTGAAATAAATTCATCTAAAAATCTAATCTGTTTCACCTTATAGGTGTAGCCTTTACACTCGGAAAACTGCCTGCTTATTGTACTTATTATTTTCTGGCTGCCCTCATTATCATTATAAGTGAAATTTTCACTCATAAATTTCTGAAAACTGCTTCGGTTTTTTTTCGTATCATTTGAGTCAAAATATAAAATTCCCTCATCCATTAAAATATAGAAAAGATTTGCAAGCTCAATTTTAGTATAAGAGCTTCTACATTTATTAGAACAAGAGAAAGCTTCGCTCTGAACATTACTAAATCTATTAGTTTGTACTAGGCTTTCTATATTTTTTAATCTCGTATCGAGTTTAAAAAAATTATCTATAATATCATATGTTTTAACTTTTTTCATTTTACTCGCCTATTTGAAATGAAAATATATCGTACTACGCTTTTGCTTATTTTTAGTTGGAACATAAGTTAAGTAACCGTATGCATGCAATTCTCCTATACATTTATAATAAGTCTTGGGTGAAGCAATTTTAGCTATTTTCTGAATTTCAAAACTGTATGCTTGTATAGGGTTTATTGAACCACAATTTTTTCGAAATTGAATAAGTGCTACAAATATTGCAATATGAGTAGTATTGATTCGAAAATCTTTTTCAATAGCTAGAAAAAAATCTGATAAAGGTTTTGACTCATCCATCCTATTTCTCTTTGAATTCAACAAAAATCAAAGTAACAATTAAACAAATTTATCCACAAGTACAACTTTTGTTGTACCCCAGTTGTACCCCTTTATTTAATTAAAAGACTGAAATAAAACTATGCATCAAATGCGCCATAAAAAGCATTTAGATATTTTTTTAAAATATTTTTTTTCGATAAAATATTACTAATCAAATCGGAGGAAAGGACCAAAAGGAGGGGGGTGATTTGTAATTGAAAAAACTGTAATCAAAGAATTAGATGATAATCTTTTGTAATGATTAATTAAATATCTAGTAATTTAAAAAAATCACACAACTTCATTTCTTTCGCTTCACAAATTCTAATTATAGTATTTAAACTTATGGTGTAATCTTTATTATATTTTATTTCTCGAACAGTTTTTTCGTCAATATTGTGTTCCCTAGCAAATGAGCTTTGAGATTTGGCTTTTGAAGCCCACTCCACTGCTATGTAATCAACGATTATACGATTCTTATCCTTCATAATTAACAAAGTAACTTTTTAAAGCTTAAAATAATTCGGATTAAAATCCGAATTATAGATTATTTTGTTATATTTGTCACTGAATTAATATATTTGCGATTCTTCATTTAAAACATATGAAGCATTCGCTTGGAGTCTCGTTTCCGAAAACTGCTAATTTTTAATCACGCGAGATGACTAAGTGTAAATGCTCACGCCTCTAATAATTGGCGTGGGCTCACTTATTCGTGTGAAAAGGTTCTTAGCAGTACCTCGGAAGCGGATATGTTGAGTTCCGCGCCTCTTTTATTTTTTTAGAGATTCGTACTACTTAACCTAAATTCTTAGCACCGCTTTTATTTTTATTGTCTCGCTTTTAGATTTATTGTCTAACAAATCAACCTACATGCTTATGAATTAAAAAAAGGCAGAATTAAATATAGTATAGAAGCACTTCTTATTTCTAATACTATAAAAAAAGCCCTCTAACCCGCGATCAAACAAGTTTAGAGAGCCGAATTAATAAAAACTTTCGTTTCAAATTAACTAACCCAAAATTATGAAAACTTATTCATTGAAAAAAGGGTTGGCAGCACTTTGGTATCCGTTTATTTTCGGATTCTACCTCTTTTGCACACCAGCCTTAGCAAGGAATACCTTGCATTCTCCGCTTTCCCAACAACAAACACAGATCTCTGGTATTGTTACCGATGGTGCTCTTCCTCTTTCAGGCGTTAGTATTTCTGTGAAAAACCAGAAAAACATTACTGTTACTGACTTTGATGGCAAATTTGTCATAACAGTGTCCGCAAATGATATTCTTATTTTTACATATATCGGCTACAAAACAATAGAAATCCCTGTAGCTAAACGCTTGATGGTCAATGTGCAGATGCAAGAAGATACCACAACACTTCAGGAAGTAAAAATCAATGCTGGTTATTATTCTGTAAAACAAAGTGAACGTACTGGCAGTATAGCAAAAATAACAGCAAAGGATATAGATAAACAGCCTGTTACCAATATACTTTCTGCAATGCAAGGTCGTATGGCAGGAGTTACAATTACACAAACAACCGGAACACCGGGAGGTGGATTTGATGTACAGATAAGAGGGACTAATAGTTTACGTACTGATGGAAACCAGCCTCTTTACATAATTGATGGAGTACCTTATGCGTCGAATTCTATATCAAATAATAATATTTCGTCAATTATAATTCCAAGTTCTAATGTCAGTCCACTAAGCACAATTAATCCTTCTGATATTGAAAGCATTGAAGTTTTAAAAGATGCAGATGCCACTGCAATTTACGGATCCCGTGGTGCTAATGGAGTTATTTTAATCAACACAAAAAAAGGCAAAGAAGGAAAAACTAGATTCACAATCAATACAAACACAGCCGTAGGAAATGTAACTCGCTACATGAATTTAATGCATACGGATCAATACTTGGAAATGCGAAAAGAAGCATTTGCAAATGATGGAATTGTAAAATATCCAGCAGCAGCCTATGATATAAATGGCACTTGGGATCAAAGTCGCTATACTGACTGGCAGAAAGAACTTATTGGAGGAACGGCTCAAATAAATGATGGTCAGATATCAATAAATAGCGGATCTGCTCAGACGCAATTTCTTCTTAGTGGGAATTATCATAATGAAACAACCGTTTTTCCTGGTGATTATAAATATAAAAGAGGTGGAGCAAACTTTAATCTAAATCATCAATCAGCAGATAATAAGTTTAAGATAAATTTGTCTGCCTCATATTCTTCACAAAATAACAATTTACCCGCAACCGACTTTACAAGAGAGGCAAGATCATTGTCTCCAAATGCCCCCGCCCTCTACGATAATTTTGGAAATCTCAATTGGGAAAACGGAACGTTTAATAATCCCCTACGTAATCTCGAAGCAGTATACAAAGCCAATACAGCTAATCTTATTGCAAATACAATTTTATCATACCAGATAATCCCAGAGCTAGAAATAAAAACAAACATTGGATTTAGTAATCTGCATTATGATGAAACCAGGACTTCACCATCCACAATATATAATCCTTCACTGGGCTTGGGAAGCGAATCTTCATCATTATTTGTCAATAACAGCACAAGAGAATCGTGGATTATTGAACCTCAATTGAACTGGAGTAAAAAAATTAGTAATGGCAAAATAGAACTTTTGGCTGGCGCTACTTTTCAACAGCAAAAAACTTCGCAGCTTGTACAAGAAGCAGATGGTTTTGCAAGTAACAGCTTAATTTATGATCTTGCTTCAGCCACATACCTATATGTGTTTACAAATCAGCAGACACAATATAAATATCAAGCTTTTTTTGGCAGAGTAAATTTTAATTGGAAAGATCGTTACATTGTAAATTTCACAGGACGAAGAGACGGCTCAAGTCGATTTGGTCCGGGTAATCAATTTGCCAATTTTGGTGCCGTTGGAGCAGCCTGGTTATTTTCAAGAGAACCATTGCTAGAAAATAAAATTATAAGCTTTGGGAAATTGAGAGCCAGTTATGGAACTACTGGTAATGACCAAATCGGAGATTATAATTTCTTAGATACCTACAGCTCTGCAGGCAACAATTATCAAGGAACAGTTGGTCTGCAGCCCAATCGTTTATATAATGCGAACTTTGGATGGGAAACCAACAAAAAAATGGAAATAGCTTTAGATCTAGGCTTTATTCAAGATCGTATTTTTTTAACGACTGCCTTTTACCGCAATCGTTCATCCAACCAATTAGTTGGAGTTCCACTGCCCGGAACTACAGGATTCAATTCAATATTAGCAAACCTAAATGCAACGGTTGAAAATACAGG
Organism: Flavobacterium sp. B167r; assembly: GCF_056824315.1. Classification (NCBI taxonomy): domain Bacteria; kingdom Pseudomonadati; phylum Bacteroidota; class Flavobacteriia; order Flavobacteriales; family Flavobacteriaceae; genus Flavobacterium; species Flavobacterium sp. B167r. Next base: position 2,383,461 of record NZ_CP124859.1, on the reverse strand, counting down.
ACTAGAACTGACTATTCGAACAGTAAATATTGAAAAACAAAATTTCAAATGGACAACAAATCTGAATTTAACCGTTCCAAAAAATAATTTAATAGCGTTCCCTCAATTGGAAAACTCTACTTATGTTAATCAGTATGTAATTGGAAAATCCATCAACATTCAAAAGGTTTACAATTATATAGGCCTCAATACCCAAACGGGAATTTATCAATTTGAAGATATCAACAAAGACGGAAAAATTTCATCCCCTGATGATAGGCAAACGGTTAAAGATTTCAGTCCAAAATATTATGGAGGCTTGCAAAATCAGTTCAACTTAAAAAGATGGCAACTTGATTTTCTATTTCAATACGTTAAACAGGAAAATTGGAATTCAATAAGCATGTTAGGCCTGCCTGGGGGTATGTCTAATAAAACTGAAGAAGTATTAAACCGCTGGCAGAATCCTGGAGATACTGGTCCATATCAAATGTATAGTTCAGGAACAAATTCACTGGTAACAGCTACAAATAACCTGTACACTAACAGTAATGCCGCTATAACCGATGCGTCATATCTTAGGCTTAAAAACATCTCATTATCCTACAATTTACCTGAAAACAGTCTAAAAAATTTAAAATGCCGTATTTCTCTTCAAGGCCAGAATATACTAACCTTCACCTCATATAAAGGAGCTGATCCTGAGTTTATAGTATCTGGCTTTTTACCTCCTCTTAAAATATATGCATTGGGATTACAGCTTATTTTCTAACACGAAACGACTATGAAAAATTATATACAACAAAGACAGCTAATTTTCTTTAATGGTAATAATATAAAATTATCAATTTATTTCATCTGGGTATCAATATTTTGCTCTTTACTCTATTCCTGTGACAGTTTTGTAGATGTGGATCTTCCGACTTCTCAATTAACGGGAAATACAGTATTTGAAAATAAAAATACCGCCAATGCTGCTTTGGTAAATGTTTACGCCCAGATAAGAGACAACGGATTAATAACAGGAAAACCGACAGGAATTTCTAATCTTTTAGGAAACTACTCGGATGAATTAACGTTTTATGGAACAGACAGCAATGCTGCTAAAGATTTCTATAATAATACTATCATAGCATCAAATACTACTATCGCAGGATGGTGGAATAATACATACAAACAAATATATGCTGCAAATGCTGTAGTTGAAGGAGTATCTAATAATACAAAACTTATTGAATCAGACAAAAATCAATTATTAGGCGAGGCTCTTTTTATCAGAGCACTGCTTCATTTTTATCTTGCTAATATTTATGGGAATATACCATACATTACAATCACTTCTTACCAAACAAATGCTGTCGTTTCTAAGAAACCTGTCTCTGAGATATATTCTGAGGTTATAAATGATTTACAAAAAGCAATATCATTATTACCGTCTAATTATATTACTTCGGGTCGTGTTCGTCCAAATAAATCAGCAGCACAAGCGTTGTTAGCAAGAGTATATTTGTACGATAATCGATGGGAATTGGCCGAACAAACCGCTTCTCTGCTAATTAATAACACGAATCTATACCCTTGGGAAAGCAATATTGATAAAGTATTTATAAAAGAAAGCACCTCAACCATTTGGCAGCTGATGCCCTCAACAGCTGGTAAAAATACAGATGAAGGAAATCTTTTTGTATTTACCAGTGGACCGCCGCCACTTGTTGCTTTAAATAATGAACTATTTAAAGCCTTTAGTTCTGATGATTTAAGAAAAACCCATTGGATAAAATCAGTCACCAACGGAACCTTAACTTGGTATCACGCTAATAAATACAAACAAAAAAGTCCAACGGGAACCTCAGTTGAATATTCAATTATAATGCGTTTAGAAGAACAGTATCTCATGCGTGCGGAAGCAAGAGTACATCTCAATAAATTGGAAGAAGCCAAAGAAGACTTAAATAAGATTAGAAATCGTGCAGGTCTTCAAAACACAACGACAACGACAACTGAAAATCTTCTGCAGGCTATTCTCAACGAAAGAAAGCTTGAGTTATTTACTGAGCTCGGACATCGATTTTTCGATCTTAAAAGAACAGCAAACCTGGATAATTTTCTCTCTGGAACAAAACCTGGATGGAATACTACTGACAGACTCTTTCCAATCCCTGATTCTGAGTTGAGGGTAAATCCAAATCTGCTTCCTCAAAATGACGGATATTAAAAACATTTACACATCCAATGAAAATCAATAACAAAAGACTAGTACAGGTTGAGTCATTTTTATCCCGTATTACATTTTTATTTTTTGTTTTAGTAACCTGCCCCTTATTGGGGCAGGTAAAACAAAAAAAGATGCTTCAGGAATCCGACTATCATCTGTGGCACACACTGCAATCTGAAAATATTTCTGAAAATGGAAACTGGATAAGTTACAAACTTGTTTATCCAAATGGTAAAGACACTCTTTTTGTTAGAAATACAAAACTGGACATACAGTATGTTTTTCCAAATTCGTTTAATGGAAGTTTCAATATGGAAGAAAGCTTCGCTTGCATTACTCCAATAGCAGGACTACAAATACTTAATTTAAAAACTGGCAAATCGCATACTTATGCTGGAATAACCCAATACAAATACACAAAAAATAAAAAATATATTATTACATACAGCAAAGCAGGAGATCCTTCTCTGGAAATAAAAAAATCCTCAGGATTAACAATAATGAAAATTGATAATGTTCGCGAATATAAAATAGCTCCACAAGAAAATGCTGTTATGTTTACTGATGGCCGTTGCATCGGATTTATAACTTTAACTGACAAACTGGAAAAGACTATAATTGTTGAAAAATCCGAAAATCCATTTTTTAATTTAACGTGGCAAAGCAATGGAAATGCTGTTGCCTTTTTACAAAAAAAAGATGATCTCGGTGAAAACAATTTATTTTTCTTTAGCCTTAAAAATAATAAGCTTTTTGAATTCGATTCTGAAAAGTTTTTAAACCCTAAAGATGATTTCACAATTAATCCTACCGTGACGACTAAATTGACCATATCTGATGATGGACAGCATGTTTTCTTTGGAATAAAAAAACGGGACTATAATTATTCCGTAATTGATTCAACACAAGTACAAATATGGAATGCCTCTGATAAGTTATTATATTCGCAGCGAGAAGAAATTGGGCAATGGGATAAAGTAGCCAAACTAGGTGTTTGGTTCCCTTATGAAAATAAATTTAAACAAATAACGAGCAATCAACTTCCTAAAGTAATCCTGGCTGGGAACCAAAAGTTTGCCATCACATTTAATCCGTGGCAATATGAAACCCAATACAAACAGCAGGGAGATATCGACCTCAGCTTAATAAATCTTACATCAGGGGATTCAAGTCTAATATTAACCAAACATTCTGGAAATAAAAATCACACTATTATATCCCCAGAAGGTAATTTCATAACATATTTTAAAGGTCAGAATTGGTGGGTATATGATATATCGAAAAAGATTCACATTAACTGTTCAGCAAATATTAGCCAGCCTCTATTTGATCAAAACTATAACTCAGCAGGTGAAATTCCGGCATATGGGATTTTAGGCTGGACAAAAAATGACTCTTCATTATTAATTTATGATCAATTTGATATTTGGGAAGTTTCTCCTGAAGGAAATTCAGCAAAAAGATTAACACACGGAAGAGAAAAAAACATACAATTCAGGATAGCAAAACAGCAGTATGAAAACTTTAGAACGGAAAACTACAATGGTTTCTATGCTTTAGAAATTGATCTCGATCATGCATTAATTCTTCAGGCAAAAAACAATGAAAAAAGCGGTTATTATATTTGGAATAAAACCGACGCAGAAAAGCCTCTGGTTTTTAATGAAATGAAAAATAGCTATCTGATGAAATCTTCAAAAGGAGAAAGATATGTTTTTCAGCAGCAGAACTATCAAAATGCTCCATCAATCTGGTTTAAAAAAAATAAAAAAAGCAAAGCCGAGTTAATTGTTCAAAGCAACAGACAGCAGAAAGATTATTATTGGGGTAAAACTGAAAAAATTCATTATTCTAACAAAAATGGAACATCTTTAAATGGAGCGCTTTTTTATCCTGCTAATTATAATCCCTCTAACAAATACCCTTTAATCGTCAGCATCTATGAACTAAAATCTCATGAATTGTATCAATATGTTAATCCCACTCTGTATTCTGACACGGGATTTAATGTAACGAATTATACCGCTCAAGACTATTTTGTTTTATGTCCTGATATTATATACGAAATTGGGAATCCCGGCATTTCTGCACTAGATTGTGTTGTTTCAGCAACTCAGTCTGTAATCGACAAAGGTTTTATTCAAAAAGATAAGATAGGTTTGATAGGCCACTCTTTTGGAGGTTATGAAACTAATTTTATAATTACCCAAACCAATTTATTTGCAGCTGCGGTATCTGGTGCAGGTGTAGCAGATTTAACAAGCTGGTATTTAACAATGGGATGGAATACTGGTACTCCAGAGATATGGCGTTTTGAAAATCAGCAATGGCGTATGGGTAAATCACTTTTTGAAGATAAGCAGGCATACAACCGCAACTCTCCATTGGAATTCGTACAAAACATTCAAACTCCATTACTCTCGTGGACAGGCAAGCAGGATCGGCAAGTGCATTGGTATCAAAGCATAGAATTTTACTTAGCATTGCGAAGACTGCAAAAAGAGCATATTTTATTAGTGTATCCTCAGGAAAAGCATGTTGTAATGAATCCAAAAGATCAGGAAGATCTCAGCAATCATATTAAACAATGGTTTGATTATTATCTTCAAAATAAAAGCCTTCCATCTTGGGTTAGCTATAAATAAAAACAATGCAGTTCTTAATAAAAATAGAACTGCATTGTAAATGAACCTAACATTCTAGTCAGGCCCTTTAAAGATTAGTTTAATTTGTATAAAACTTTGTTACAAGTAGTACCACTGGCATTTAAACCAAAAACTTGTTGATTTGTGTTCTCAATGGTACAAATTTCACTCCCTTGATTGTTACAATCAATCGATTCAGAACATGGATTCGGATTATTGATGTATCCTTGTTCAGGCGCACTTACATTAGTTGCTTTGCCATTTGGACTTGAGGCAAAAGCACCTGCAATTGCAAAGGCAAACGCTGCCACAGGCAAAAGCTTTTTCACATTTAATGTTTCCATGATAATAAAAATTAAATTAAAAAAATATCTACTTTTTTTACAGGTGTTCGACTACATTCCTGATACTGAGCGCTAAGTATATGATAATCATAATTCACTTTTGTAATGTTGTAAGAGTGAATTACTAAGTTGATAACAAACTATATAATTACCAATAAGGGCATAGAGGTAATTCTCATGAACAATCATATTTTTTATTTTTTGGTCTCCGATATTATAAACATAAAAGCTTGAGACATAAGAAGCATCATTCAAATCATAAACATCAACAGTACTTGCCTGGCTCCATAAATCTTTCGATTCATATAATCCATGAACTGGCGAATAAATAAAAAGAAGGTTTTTATATACTGTACTGGCTTTGTTAACAATAAGCGGTGGTGCAGACATTTTCTTTTGATTCCTGCTTGAAATGTTGGAAATTTTAATTTTTGCCTGGCTTGTAGTATCTATAGTTTTTCCTATATACTTTAAGTCAAGAGAATCATTAGCTACAACGAACTCATTTCGATATAAATAAACATAAACAATACATTTTATCTTTGGACTGTAATGCAGCATTCCGTCTGTATCAAAAATTCCATCAATTTGTTTTTGTAACAGTTTTGGATTTAGCTTTACTTTTTGAGTCTTTCCGAGAAAGATGGATCCAATTATATTTTCATTATTCTTTACAGCCTGCCCTCTAAAGGCAACATTAAGAGAATCGACCGGTGTAATTAGTGAAAAAAACGCTTTTTGATTCATAAATAACGATGCTTTCCAATCTGAGATTTTTCCTCTAAACAAACAAGGGACATTTCCATCCGCAACAAAAAAGTAAGGTGCTGAAACATTAATTTTGACAGCTTTAAATTCAAAATTGCTACTATCCAATTCTATTTTAAATGATGTTTTCTTTTGCAAAACACTATCGAATGACAAGAGATGTAACGGCGCAGTATTATTTCCTAAATATAAATTTCCATTTGCTGTTCCAGCAAAATAATACGAATTATAAAGCAGATCAACTTCACTCCTTTTTACGGCCTGATGATGAGGAAAACGGCGTACAAAATTATTCCGATGATGTATGATATTTTCAGATGAAATAAATAAAACAGTCACTAGACCAACACTAAAAAAGATCGAAAGTGCAAAAGAACTGGCAAGAACAGCGGGTTTTGAAATAAAAGATGTCTTGGACACCCTACCGGCCGATATCAGGATACCCGCTGCTGCCAGCATTATGAAAACCAAATTAAAAAAGAAATGTTCCTTCCATCCCATTTTTTCTAGGATGCCTCCACATGAACAAGGAATAAAAGAACTATAATTTAATATAATATAGATGTATGATGTAAACATAACCATCAAGCTAAAAGATGCAAAAAGACTGATTAATCTCCATCTTTTTAAAACAATAAATAATGCTATTAGTAATTCGAATATTGGTACAATCCACGCAATTGATCCTGCAAAAGCACTTAATAAAGGCGACTGTCCCAATTGCACACGAAAATTTTCAAAATCAAGCAATTTACTTACTGCTGCGTATACAAATAGAATCACATACAATAAACTAATTGCATCGAGAATCTTACTTTTAATAGCTGCATTAAGTTTCATTATTTCTCATTTTTAGTTAATGATTTAATCCTTCCTGTTTATGGAGACTTTAATTTTATTTTCAATTGTTCACAATACATAACCAATAAATTAAAATTGATATACAGACAATAACCTGTATCAAAATTACAACGGCCTTATTAACAAAGACACATCAAAAACAAACCAAAAAACATCAAAAACATACCAGTTTCATTTTAAACATTATTTATATAATATTAAATGCTGTAGACTATTACGAAAGTGATTCAAATTTGGTAAGTTTATGTAGTTAAGATTTCTGTTGATACAAATTTACCGCTGTTGATTTGAACGCTTGCTATCAAAATCAAGCCAAAAACATTCAAAAACGTGCTTTTTTTATAAATAAAGTAGCGTTTTTCTTGTTTTGTTTTTATTTCACATATAAACACTGATTTTAAAGAGCTTTTTTCGAGTTTTAAAAATTTGCTATTTTAATCAATGCTACAACAAAATTACAATACACTTTTTAGCTGCTTGTTATCAAAAACAGGCCAAGATTTTTCTAAAACACGCTTTTTTAGTTAAAGTTTTTGAAATGATAACCAGTCCTTAAATAAAATGAAACTCTAATCATTGTTTAAATCAGAAAAAAAGCAAAGCAAAATATTGGACACAGTCAGAGAAGTGCGCATAATGACCTTTTCTCGTTCCTCCAAAAAGTCACCCTTCGGGACTTATAGCACTTCAACTGTCTGCTTATCCAATTTGAAGACTGCTTTCTTTTTTCTCTTTTTCTTTTTTTAAGTATTATTCATCGTAATAGTCTAAAGTCATCACAGGTAAATTTTACTTGTCAAAATTTCGAAGATTCTCATTAAATTAGTTTCTAACTTTTAAAATCTCCAAAGACTGCCACGTTCCTGCAGTCGGCAAGATGAACGGTTGTTAAACAACCGCATATCTTGCCACCCTTTACCTCGGAACTCGGTGGTGGAGACACTAGAAAGAAAAGAGTTTGAAAATAATGAAAATGAAAGATGATGAAAAGAGAAAATTCAAACAGAACACGAATCGTAGGACTGCGATTAACTCCTTTGGAGTATGCCGAACTGGAAAAAAGATTTAGAGCAAGTACCTGTCGAAAATTAAGTGACCATATAAGAAGGCACTTATTTAACAAACCTATTGTAACAACTTACCGCAATGCTTCTTTTGATGATTATATAGAAGAAACAATGACTCTCAACAGTGAGCTTAATTCAATAGGAAATAACATCAACCAGATTGCTAAAAGGATGAATTCATTTAAGACTATATCCGAATTTAAAACACAGGTATTCTGGTTTGAAGTAGATAAAAAGAAGCTATTAGAAAAAATAGAGGAAATTAAAACCCACTCTCAAAAATTCTCAGAGCAATGGTTGCAATTATAAAAACCAGTAATTCAGTACAGCGAATTTTAAACTACAATGAGATAAAAGTAAAAGAAGGAAAGGCTGAATGCATAAGTGCTATTAACTTTCCTCTGGAACTCGACAGGCTTAATTTTACTTTAAAACTTCATCGTTTTACAAAACAGGCTTCGCTTAACGAAAACGTTAAGCGAAACGCTGTACATATCTCATTGAATTTTGATCCTTCGGAAAACCATTCCAAAGAGAAGCTTAATGAGATTGCAAAGGTTTACATGGAGAAAATTGGTTTTGGCAAACAACCTTATCTGGTTTATCAGCATTATGATGCAGGACATCCTCATTTGCATGTGATTACAAATAATATTCAGAGAGACGGCAAAAGGATTGATCTTCATTTGTTAGGGATTAGAAAATCAGAACCTGCAAGGAAACAAATTGAAGAAACTTTTGGGCTTGTAAAAGCGGATGGAAGAAAAACGAAAGAGCAATTTTCTTTACAGCCAATTGCAAACCGTAAAGTAGAATATGGAAAAGCAGAGTCCAAAAAGGCTATCAATGGAGTTTTAAACAAAGTTTTATTGGAATATAAATATTCAAGCCTTCCAGAGTTGAATGTAGTTTTAAACCAGTACAATGTTCATGCTGACAGAGGAACTGAAGATTCTAGAGTTTTTAAAAATAACGGACTTCTTTATAAAATACTTGACAAAGATTGTAAACCAGTTGGAGTACCAATTAAGGCAAGTGACTTTTACAGCAAACCTACTTTGAAATTTCTAGAAGAAAGATTTAAAATTAATACTACAAAAAAAATGTCTCATGAAAGACATGTGAGATCTAATATTAGAGAGACATTCATCAATGAAACATTTAACTCTCCTGAGCAATTAGCAGAAAAATTAAAAAAGCAAGGAATTTATACGGTTTTGAGAAAGAGCAAGGACGGACAACTTTACGGAATTACCTTTGTAGATCATAAAACTAAATCTGTCTTTAATGGTAGCACTCTGGGAAAACAGTACAGTGCAAAAGGAATTTTGGACCGTTGTGAAGCAAGCAATCCTAATAATGAAAAGCACTACTATAAAAATTCTGCTTTAATTTTTCCCGAAAACATGCAAAATTTAGAAACAAGTGATTTAAAAATTAATCTGATCGACACTTTATTAATTATAGAAAATACAACAGATTATGTGCCAAAACCAATTAAAGCAAAGAAGAAAAGAAAAATTAGTAAACGAATTTGAAAATTAAAACTTGCCTTTATACACCTCATTATTTTTTCTTTTTTTCTTGGTGATCAACACGCTTTTGTCATTATTACTTAGTTGATGGGTATAAAATTATATATTAATACGAAAAGAGATTTTTTTTCTAATTGTCATCATTAGATTTTATATATATTTACCTCATAAATTATGGCTAATAGATGTAACTAATCCATAAACTCCAGTACTTCCTTAATTATAAGTTTGTAAAATAAAATGAAGTTCTTTGAAAACCGTAGCAAAAATATTGAAATGCCAATCGTAAGATTGGCTTGCCAGCTGGAAATATTTAATTAATATCTCAAATCGGCTGGTGGTTCTAGAGCAATCTAGAACTGAATGTTATTAGAGTAATTTTTGGAACACATATCTTTTTCAATCTTTACTTTTTAAAAATCTTTTTATAATTATTAAGTTTTAATATTATTTAATTTGAGTTTTAATTTAATTTTAGCTTTAATATTATTTCAATTTGAGTTTTAATTCAATTTAAGTTTTAATTCAATTTAAGTTTTCAGAATACATAAAGAAAGAATATGCTACGGTTATCATAAGAACTAAATTTATGTAAAATGAAAATTACCCCTGCTCAAACAAAAAACATTCAAGAACTATTCAAAAACATGAATAGTAAAATAGATTTTCTTGCTTTACTAAACGAAGCAAAGAAGATTGAATATGGTGAAAAGTCTATTCCTTTTGAAGAAAAGCAATTAAATTACCATATAAACAATTATGCAAATGATTTCAAAAGTATAAAATCACAAAAGAAAATATTATCTATTTTAAATGAAGACAATATAGATCTTAATAATCTAGGTAAACCATCCTATATTACATTTAATATAAAAAAGAAGTCTGGTGAAGATCGAATTATTCATTCACCAACTAAAGGTTTAAAAGAACTTCAAAAAGCTTTAAATGTAATACTACAATGTATTTATCACCCCCATATTAATGCTAATGGGTTTGTTATAGGCAAATCCATTGTAGATAATTCAAAAGTGCATGTAGGCCAAATTTACGTTTATAACTTGGACTTAAAAGATTTTTTCTCAAGTGTGGACAAATCACGTATTTGGGGAAGACTCTTAATTCCTCCCTTTAATCTAGGCACAACTCCAGAGCGTAAAAAAATAGCCAATATGATATCCGGATTATCTTGTACTTTAAAAGAAGTCGAGAGGCATGTGGATGATATTTGGATAAAAACAATCAGCTCTGTTCTTCCTCAAGGAGCCCCCACTTCTCCTATTTTAACAAATGCCATTTGCGAAAAACTAGACAAACAATTAACGGGCGTTTCCAAACGTTTTGGCATCAATTACACTCGATATGCAGATGATATTACTTTTAGCGGTAAACACAATACTTATGAAATCAAACCAAATGTTTTCGAAAAAATATTTGTTGCTGATAGTACATTTGACAAAGAAGTACGACGAATTATCGAAGATCAAAATTTTAATGTAAATGAAAGTAAAGTACGTTTTCAAAAAGAAGGGTTTCGCCAAGAAGTAACAGGTCTAATTGTAAATAATAAAGTAAATGTTCCTCGTCGATATATTAAACAATTGCGACAATGGATATATTACTGGGAGACTTATGGATATGATAAGGCATACATAATATTTCTTCAAAATTATTTATTAGAAAAGGGGTCTTTATTAAAAGGAAAGCCAAATATGATAATGGTTATTAGTGGCAAATTACTTTATTTAAAAATGGTTAAAGGAGTAAATGACACCACTTATATTAAGCTAAGAGACAGATTTGAAAAGCTAGTTGATTCAAAAGCTTCGATATTAGAAATACTTAACATTTGGGAGAACGAAGGTATTGAAAAAGCAATGGATGTCTTTTATTCACAAAAACCGAATAACCTAATGAACAAAACCACTATTAAGAAAGAAATAGAAGAAATCAGTAGTTTCAAATAATTTACACATGAAAAACAAAATATCTTTTATATATGAATTATTAAATTCTAATAAACTAAACGATTCTCATCGAGAAAGAATTTTACTTTTGACAAAAAAAGAATTGAATTTATTAGGAGATTCAAATGATCTCTTAAACATGAAAATTTCTGAAATAGAAAAAAAAATAGATTTTTTGCAATCCTCTCATCTAATTTCCGATGATGAATTTACTATTAAAATTGACCAATATTTCAAGAATAATCTAAATGGCATATCTAATAATACCGCTCCTGAATTAAATACTATAAAAGCTGAAATTTCTGAAAATAAAATTGATCAAATAGCCGATAATGACAAGTTCACCAACAGTAAAAATCTAAATACATCAGACGCAACAATAAAAGATGAAAATGCAAATCAACAATTTCAAAAAGCAAAAACAATAAATACTAATTTTGAAAACTTTGATAAGAAAAAAACAACATATATATCCCCAAAAGACTTAAAAAACTTTTTAATCGAATTCAACCAGAATGACATTTTAAAATATACTTGTCATTTAATAGACGGTGATGCATTATTAAAAATTAATATTTTAACAAAAACAAGTGAGTACGATTTTCAAAAACATCTAAAAATAATAAAAAAGGAATTTTTTAAACTTACAAAAAAATACAAAGAAAAAATAAATAAAAACATACATGGTCTTATGGGAAATTATCTCAATAACTATTCGACGATCGGATGGTCTTCTGATAAAATTAAAATTACTTGGTCATCTCCAGAACTATTAGAGTGGGCAAAGCTTAATCCTGGAAAATGCCCTAACCCTGATCCTACATTAAATGCAATTCCATTTAATTTTCCACCTTTTAAAATAAATAATCAACAAACAAGAGTTCAAAATTTCGATGCCTTAGTCCTTCATTTTAAATCCCTTTATCATGTAAGAAGAGACAACTCTTTAAAAAAATCTATAGAATTAATAAACAATTATAGTTTTTCTAATATAAGTATCATTGACACTACTAATATTAGAGATAATATTGAATTTTTTACAGACATGGACAAAGTTAAACAAGCTTATAAGAAGATCATTGAAATGTGTAACGAATCCCATAACAGTTTAACACACGTAAATAAACCCCTTTATAAACTTTCATTAATCGAACATAATGAAACCATCGTATTTTCAATTCACCACTTAAATAGTATTTTTGGTAAAACACCAACAACAATTTTAATAAGACAAGGAGAAAAAATAACACAAATAATTGAAAATCAAATTAATGGAGTTTGTGATTTCATATTAAAAGCGGATTTTGGAAATAATGATTATGCAGAAATTAACTTATGGAATGAAAAGGAAAAAGAGATAAAAAAATTAGATACTTTTGAAGGAGTTCAATATGATTTAATATTTTATAGGTAAATATGATATACTTAATAGACGACAAAAAGATAAGGCAAAAAGACAATGGTTGGACTTTAGAAAAGTTTGAAAATTACAAAGAAATTTTATGCCCAATTTACTCAGTTAGTGAATTAACTGACGAGGTTAAGAATAATATTTTTTCAAATGCAAAAATTATTTTATTTCACGAATCTTTTTTTGATAATCCAGAAAACAAACATTCAAAAGAGGTTAATAGAATTAGACAAGATTTAATTAATAATGCAAATAAAAGTAAATCTATTTTGGTCTTCTTTAGTGGCTCTATAGGGAATAGAACTGTAAACGATAATATTGCATATATACCAACCAACATACTATATTCTAATCTTAAAGTGTTTTTAGATTCATTTTCTAAAGAAGATGTAAATATTAAATATTTAGTTTTTGGTAATAACTTCAGGAAGGAAGAAAATTTACTTATTAAACAAAAAATATGGAATTTAGTTTATGATCTAAAGGAAATTCCTAAAAAAAACATGGAGTTTAGCGCTTTGTTATTGGCACTAAATCCTAATCTTGACATTACTAAAATACAAGATTTAGAATTTTTAAAATCGGTATTAAAAGACATTTAAGCACATGAAAAGTCTAATTTTATATTCTCAAAATTCTAATATTTCTCCTTATGATTTTAAATCATCTGTTTGCAAAACGCTATCGTATGATAAAAATGTAAACGTAGATATCGAATTTGATCGAATTATAACGCATTTATTATCTGAAGAGGAATATCAAAATATAATTATACCCTTATGTTTTGGTGATATTCTTAGTGATTATTTAGGATTAAGATTAGCTGTTCATATTAGAACAACTGTAACAATTAACCAAAATAAAAATATATTTATTTATGGTTTTACAGGCTTAAACAATCTAATTCATAATGATTTTTTCTTAATTCTTAAAACTAAAGGCGTCTCATTAATTGATTATAATTTATTTGATATTGAAGAATCAACAGAAGTCTTTATTACTCAACTTGAAAAATTTGATCTACCAAAAGAAATAGCTAAAATAAATTTAAATATTCCAACTAATTATTTTGACAATCACAGTATCGCAAATCTTTGGGGAGCATTCCGACTTTTAGAGATCGCTGAAATAGATATACAAAAAATAAAGACTTTAAATATTGACGATTTAAAAAACATATATTTCAAATGGCTGCATGCAAAAAATAATAAGCCAGAAAATAAAAATGATGAAGTAGAAGAAATTAATAAAGAATATCGTAATGAATTTCGAGAATTAGAAAAGAAAATTAAAAATGCTCCAATTATCGATTTAAGTAAATTTAAAAAAAATAAGAGATGAAAGTTTTATTAATTGATGATCAGGCTCAAAAAGGATGGAAACAAATTCTTGAAATAAGCTTATTTGAAAATAACGTAATTGAATTTGCAGAAAACTTTAGATCAGCTAAAGAAAAACTTGAAAATAATATTTATGATCTAATTTTTTTAGATTTGAGATTAGATGAAGATGATCATAATCATACCTCTATAAGGAATTTTAATGGATTTAAAATAATGAATGAATGTATTAGAAAAAATTTCAATTCAATTAATTTCCCATCACCTGTAATTATATTTTCGGCAACAAATAAAATATGGAATATTGATACAATGATTCATTATGGAGCAGACAATTACTACATCAAAGAACATCCTGATTATAGTTCTGATTCCGAATATTCAATAGAAAATTTCAAAAGATTAAAATTAACTGTTTCTGACTTAATTAAGCTAGGAATTAGAAGACGAGAGGTCTGGTTTAAGATTAAAAAAATTCAAGAAAAATTATCCATAATAGATAATTTAAATATTAAATCCAGAATTGAAGAAAAACTTAAAATTGGTTACGGACTCTTATTCAGAAAAACTTCAGCTATTGAGAATGAAAACTTAATTTTTAACAATCAAATTATATCATTCATTGTATTTTGGTCAATTTTAGAAGAAATTGTGAAAGATTCATTTAATGATAATTGGATTAAAAGTGGTACAAATGAAGGCAAAATGAACGATAATAGATGGGTCTTAAAAAACAGATCAATTTTTATAGAAGACTTAATCACGATGAATATGGGTAAAAATGAAGGATATATTGAAGTAGGAATAAAATATAATCCTTCCAATAATTATTATGAGGCTGGCAAAATAAAATTAGCACCAAATAACCCCCTAATAAATCGTTTTACTGGAAAAATAAGCCTTAGCTTACAAGTATATGCTGTATTATTACTTGAAAAAAAATGGAGCCCTATTCAAGCTAAAAATAAATTTGAGCCTCTCAATGATTATCGAAATAAGATCGACTTTATTCACAGTTCAATTAGTTCTATTTTTAATGAAAGTTTATCCAATAAAGATGAAAATCATAATGATTACTCTAAATGTCTGGAGATATTAGATTTTTTAGATGAAATATTAAAATAATCCGGACTGAAATTATCCTTTTCTGTTTTAAATCAATTTCTCACCATTTTTTTTCCATCTATAATTTACAAAGTCTTTGAACTCTTCTTCATCAGCATGTTCGAGAACAATGATTTGTGGTTTGTAATTAGTTAAACTAAATATACTTTCTATTTCTTCAAGTAAAACTCGAAAGATGTTCTTTACCTGTTCAATATTTTCATCAATTTTAACTTCTAATTCAGATGTATCATCAATTTCCTCCTCTAATTCTTCCTTTCGTAATTTACCATATTGAGAAGGGAAGTAAACTTGACTAGGTTGATCTAAAATTAAAATCGATGGGATGGTCGATTTCTCAGACGTACTAATTAAATTAAGAAATCCTAAAAATACTGATAAATGAACTGCCAACCAGTTAGATCCACTTCCCATTTCAGTCAGAAGTATATTTTCTTTGCCATTAAACTTATATTTAAAGGCGAAATCTTTGAATGAAAAAATCAATTTCCCTGGTCTTAACTCGTTTTCAAAGTCTAATTTACCGCAAATCTCTGTCATTTTATTATTTAACTTAATTTCCGCTTCTCTTATTACTTCTTCAATATTATATCCACTCAATTCACCTTTTATTCTTTTTATTTCAGCTTCAAGCTCAACTATTAAAAGAGGATTAGAGTTTGCTAAAATACTACGCTCAATCAAATTTTCAACATTCGCTTTTGTAGCACCTTTTAAAATGTAAGCTCTTTCAAAAAATGAGTTATCGTTGTCAATTTCACCTAGTTGTTTCTCAATATTAGAAATTTCTCCTGATATTGAATTAATACTTTTTTTTAATTCATCTCTTTCTTTAATTAAATTTTCTACCTGTTTGCTTGAGTCATTAGTATAATTACCTATTTTACCAAATTCTTCAAGTAATTTATCTTTTGACTCATTGACTTTACTAATCTTTTCCTTAATTTCAGTTACTTCATGATTACAGAGCGGACAATGTAAATCACTAATATTATTTTTTAACGAAACAAATGATTTTAACCTTTCTAAACTACCATTATAATCGTTTGAAAGATCACTGTTTGATTTGAGTTTTTCTATAAGTTCAAGTACTCCATCTAATTTATCCTTCAATTCATTGCGTTCTATAACATATTTGCTATGGATTAATTTAATTTCAGAATTACTAAATGATTTTCTAGTTACGTCTGGTAAGTTTATAGCTATTCTCTTTAAATCTTTTAAAATAAGATTTTGTTCTAATTCTTGCCCAATAAATCCATAATAAGCTTTTACTAAAGGATATAATTGAGATTGTAATTGATTATTATCAATTTTCGTTTTTTCAACAATTTTTTTCTCTGCCTGCAGTTTTTTGGTTTTTTCTTCTAATTCTCGTTTGAGCATAAAATACTTACTGTTCTCCCATCCCATTAAAACAGAAAAATCCTCGATTGTCTTCTTTCTTTTATAATGATCATCAAATCTGTAAAATAAGCTATGTTTATTGGCTATTAAGTTTTGATGTTGAAATAAAAATGGAATAAAACTCCTCATGGTCACTTTTGATCCTGTTTTTCTTTTATCAACATCATCATCAATTCTAGTATCTAATGCGGATATACCTAAATGTCTTTCAAATTCAGATTGATTTTCTTTAATATCTTTTAATTCAATATTGTCAAAATAACTAATGCCAAAATCTTCAAGAAATTCTTCATCCGTTTCTATACTAAAATATGTTTTATTGCTGTTTATTGAATTGCTTTTTGGTCTCGCAATTAAAATATTTTTGTCCTTGTTTTTTAAAACTATACAGAATAGTTCTACCCAATTATTAATAATTCCTTTAGGTATAGTAGAACGACTTGAAAAGAGACAATAATCTATTATTTCAATTATTGCGCTCTTACCAGTTTTCGAATCACCAGTTATAATATTTAAGCCATCATTTAATTTTACTGTTTTAATTTCTCCTGAAGAATTAAAAAGAAATATTCTAGATATATATATATCCATGATTCGTTAATTAAAATTTGTAAAATATTGATTTATAATTTTCTTTAGAAAAAATTAATCCTAAATAAAAAGCTGATTTATAATATTCTCTCAATATTTCATTTTTTTCATTTTTGTAGTTTAGAGTGCTTTTTTGCGATAGTTTTATAAAATCAGAAATCATCAACTCCATATTTGAATAACCTGAAAGAGTTATTAATGACTCATTTGTTAAAGTAAAAAAATCGCTTGCTTGCCTTGATAAATCAATTAGTTCAATTTTTATTTCATCACTCAGAAAAGTTTTAAAGCTTGATGATGATTTACAAGTGGACAGCTTTAATCTTAATTTATTATTATACAAAATAGGCAATACAAAATATATTAGTTCAGTTTTAATCTTATTATTTTTTGTTCCGCTTAAAAAATACAAGATAAAATTTGCTGTTAATATTGGATTAAAAATAATAGTATTTATATTGTCTATTTTCATAAATCATTTTCTTTATATTCCCAATCAAATAATGTATTCTCAAGTAAACTATGAATCCGTCCATTTCTGTAATAACGTTGTGTATTTGACACATTAATAATTTGTGGATGCTCTTTATTTATGCACTCAAAAAAAACCTCCCTTGATTCTGAAATGGCTTTATCTGTACTAATATCATCTTTTTTTAAATTATAAGATTTTCTACTCTTTTCGTCATTTAAACTTCTTTCAATATTAGAATCATATATTTTTAACTCTTTAAAAATTATAGGTGTTATAGCTAAAAGCTTCTCAGCACTTAAATTTGCTTTTATGTAATCCTCTACTGCACTAGCTTGATCTTTATCCTTTAGTCCAATTTTTTTTATTTTCTCAATAAACAGAAAATTTCTATCTTCCAACTCATCTTTTTTTAATTCATCTTTTTCTACTATTGGAAAAGGTATATTATTTTGAGTAAATTTTCTTAATAGAAATTTCATATCTCTAATAAAATCATTGGAATTTATTTCCCATCTATCAAGATCGTCCAACGCTTTTAAACTTATATACCCATATGCACTTTGTAAAGCACTAACCTTAAATTCATCGTTGATTAAAGCAAAAAAAGGATTGTCTAATATCTCGTTCTTTAATTCTATGATACCTAGCTGATCTGAATTAATGGTAAATTTACCAAGTACTTTTAAAGCATCATTCTTCGCTAATTTAAAAAAATCATCCTTATATGATTTGACTCCTTCAGCTGGATCATGCTTATTCAGAATTGAGTATTTCTGAGTAGCTGTTTTTCTATTCCAGTCATAAAAAATAGAGTCAGAGTTTATTGAAGAAGTTGTGAATAAAATCAATTTATCATTATCAATAATTTTACTAAATTCAACAAAATAATTTTTTAGTGTTTTCCAAGCATCAGTGGAATTACTAGTTAAGTTATGATCCCCTAAATGATGCTTAACTTCTAAACTCTCACTATCAGTAGCTATATCTCCAAAACATTCAATCCAAATTGACTCATTTTTTTTGGCATTAATACAATAACTTAATGCAATTAATTTCTGATAGTCTAACCCAATTCCTTTCTTTGTGTTATTATTAGAGAATGGCTCTTTATTTGACATACTGGATTGGATTATTAATTATTTTTTACCCTTTCGAATCGTTATAAAACTTCGGTTTTAAAAATTAAAATTTGTTTAAGGTCTTACGTTTTTCTTAATCTTTTTCTATTATTTGTATATATAAGATCCAACCAATTTGTTATCGAGTCATGCCGTCTAGTGATGCATTTTTACGCTTAAATTAAGTTGTGAAAATTAATTAACATACAGATTTAAGTAGCAATTTTCGACTTTAATTACCTTAATCTTTTGCTAAATATATAAATATTTTTACTACAATTTGCGAAAATATTATAATCAAGTGAAAATATATAGCTTACTATTTCTATAGTTTAATTTCTGAAGAATGAATAAGAGATTTTATACTGTTTCATTTTAAGGCAATAATTATTTGATATTCAAAACAAACTTCACTGTTATAATTTTCATCAACCTCTTCAACAGTATTATCAAATTATTACATTTAACCTCTTTAACTATTTCATAATTTAAAGCATGACCAATTTCCTTCCTATCTATGTCAGAGTTAACTCTATATTTCTTACTACAAAAACCTTTACATTCGAAAATTAAATAATAATCATCTACATGATTAAGTTCCCCACAATGGTTTATATTTGTTTTTAATCTTTGTAATAAATTATGGATATGAGCAAAAGCATTAAAAATATAGCTGTAGTAGTAAATTTTTCAATTTTTATTTTATCAATTTTTTGGATTAAGAAATCTAATTTTGAAATTGAACCAATAACTGTTTTTTTAGGACAATTACTATCTTTAATAGTTTTAGTATTTGGAGATACTTTACAAAGTAAATTTTCTATTAAAAAAGTATTCAGTTCTACTGTAGATATCGACACATCAAAAGATGATACTTCGGATTTTGATATCTCTGATATAAGAAATAATTCAAATATAAAAATTAAAAAAAACAAATAATTAGTGGGGGTTTTTGATAAAATATTTAATACCAAAAAGAAAACAGAAAGCTATGAGATCAGTCATTTGAAGAACTCTAATGTTCTTATTTTACAAATTGATTCTAAGACACATTTAAAAGATATTTCTTCCCTTTTTCTTAATAATCGTTATACTGATATAGTTATTGAAGACCCTAATTCTTATAATGGATCCTTAACTATCTTATCAAAGAATATTAGTTATAGGAACAAAACAATTCTTGATATTATAAAAAAATGGGAGGAGAAAACTTGGTTAAATATCTATGGAGGTTATGATACTGGGAAATCACATATATCATTATTATTAAGTAATTATTTAAACTGCCATTATTTAAGCTTTAGTTTTAAAGATTTATCTAAAGAAGAATTCAAAAAAATATTCTTAATAATAACGAAGCAAATCATTTCTTATGATTTCAGTAAAATAACGAATCCACTAATAATATTTGATGATATTCCTCAATTAGGATTTGATGACAGTATTAATCAACTTTTTATACAACTTTTTGAACATTGCAACTCT
Organism: Flavobacterium sp. B167r; assembly: GCF_056824315.1. Taxonomy (NCBI): domain Bacteria; kingdom Pseudomonadati; phylum Bacteroidota; class Flavobacteriia; order Flavobacteriales; family Flavobacteriaceae; genus Flavobacterium; species Flavobacterium sp. B167r. The sequence goes on along the minus strand of NZ_CP124859.1, from coordinate 2,363,131 downwards.
AATAATATTAAAATACTTTCAACTTCTAATTATAAGATTCATTTCAAAATTCATGAACAAATAACTGATGGTTTTAAAGAATTACAAGTTCCTCTATTGAATAAAGAAGAAATTGGGGAAATAATATTAACTTATACTGATGACAAATCAAAAACTTCTTATTCTACAATTATTGAAGCAATTTCATTAGGGTTTCCTCTCTATGTTCAAATTATTTGTAAATACTTAGAAAGTGTAAACTGGAGTTTATCCGAAGACAAATTCGCTTTGTTTATTTCAGGAAAAGCATTTAATGAGTTTGACGATGATATATATCAAAAATTACTTAACACGACCCAAGATGATACTGCAAGAGAAATTTTATATCGATTAAATATCATTAATGGTACAATATCGAATGAAAAAATTGAAATTGTTTGTAATGTTGAACCTCCTATCAAGCATTCTTTTGAAAAAATTAGCAACTTATCTGGAACATGGTTACAAAAAAACAGTGATCAGACATATTCTGTTTCTCCCTTAATAAAAAGATTAGGAAGTAATAACTTATTGCTAAAAACAAAAAAAGAAATAAATAATAGTCTAGCTCATAACATATTATCTAAAAAAAACATTTCACAATATGATGCCCAGTTTGCGATAAATCATTTTATAGAAGGAGAATCTTTTGATGATGCTGGAATGGTAATGGCGATGGGTTTACAATTTTATTTTAATCATCCGGAGACTTTTATTGAAACATTATTTTCAAAATTATGGATGAACACGCATTTGCCAAAAGAGATGAGTTTCACTTTAAGATTGGCTATAAGGGTTTTACAATTGCATATTTTGGTTGATTTGGAATTTAAAAAATATGAAAAGTTTGATAAAAAAAATAAGTTTTTTATTAGAGAGGATTTAGAAAATATAATTCAATTGGAAGATGTTCAACCAATTGAATTTAAAAAATTAGCTAGTCTAATACTGTTTAAAAGTTATACAGAAGATAACATTATTCGTTCACTAGATTATTTTAATTCCTTAAATGAATATAATGAAATCGATTATAAGGAGCCAGATAAAACAGTACTTAATAATTTATGGTTAACATTAGATAAAATATCCGAAAAATCAGAAATTGAAAAATGGTTTGAAAGCTTTGCCAAAATTGCGAAACCTGAAGATTTTTATGGAGAAGATATAATACATATATTTTCAAGAAGGCTTTTTGATAATATCCTTGAATGTAAAAAAGATTGGGACGAGATTATAGTCACTTTAGATCTTATTGTTGATAAATCTATCCTTAATAACCTAGAGTTGTTAGGAGCTTATGCGGTAAAATCTAAAATTTTTATTCTTTCTGAAAAATTAAATAATTTGCCCGAAGCAGAACTATATTTTAATTCTATTAAAAATTCTTTTATAAAAACCTCAGCACAGTTTATAATAAAAGATGAATTTGGGAGACAACAATTTTATAAAGAAAAAAAAGAAGAAGCATTAATAAATTTATTAGATGTTTTAGATGTCGAGATTTTTACAATCGCAAAAGTTGATAGTCTACTTACTATTGCAAAAATATTTGGTGACAAAGACAAGAATATAGCGCATTTTTACACAAAAAAAGCTGTTGATTTTCTGCAGGATAAACTTAAAACAACAAAACTTTCACGCTCAAAAATAATAGGTGAATATGCTATTTCATTTTGGCTTTTAAGAGATTCTAAAACTGCAATTTATAAATTGGCTGAATCTTATGAAATATTATTAAGTTCATACGACGAGATTGACACTTTTAGTACAGTAGATGATTACAATGTAATTGTTATTCAAATAGGGAGTACTTTAAACTACATTTATCAAACATTATATTATGGAAATCCACCCACAGAAACGGAAGATGGAGGAGCATATCTTGTTCCCGCAAGAGGAGTTTTTAACAGTAATTATGATTCAAAACTTCTTAATGAGTGGTATTATGAAGAAAGAAAGTATATGAATAGTTATTTATTGGTTCAATCATTTGAGTATTTTAATGATAAAGAAAGCGCCATAAAATGGGCTAATGTTTCTTTTGAATTAAATAAAAAAATAAATCTCTTAACTTTTAAAAATACATTAAGAAGTATTGGTGTATATAAAGTTTTACAAAATAAATATCAAGAAACAATTGAAGTTGAAGAAGAACTTAATGAGTATGAAAATATCATTAATATTGAAATGGCCGATGACATTATTAATAAACTACAAAGAAAAATGTTTCTTGCTTTGCTTAATAAATTACCTCAATTAAATGGTAAAGATGAATATTATTTCACACATAATTTAATCCCAATTCTTCTACAAGAATTAACACATTGGTTTGAAAATAAAACTAATGAAAAGATAATATTTGCTAATTTAAAAAAACATTTAAGTGATACTGATTTTTTATATTTAGATAAACAAGCAATAAAACATATACTATATATCTTAGAGAATTTTCCACTAAATTATCATGCATGTCACAAATTAATTAGGTGGGTAAATGACATAGAATCTGAAAACAAAAGGACTATCCAAATTATTTGTTATTTAATCTGTTCTTTAAATTTATCGACAAATTATGCTCTGAAATTACATCTTGCAGTAATGCCATATTTAGAAAAGGTTGTTAAAGGGATTTCTAAAGGAGCTCATTTATTTGTTCTATATCCATTTGCATACAAGTTTTGGACATATCGAGTATTAAATAATCCAAATGATTTCTATCATCTAGATAAATGGCAAAAAAACTTAAATAGAAGTGTAAATACTAAAAGTGAATTTAAAACTTTATCCATTTATGCTTTGATTAGTATGCATTTGGAATATATCCCAAATGAAAATGAGCAAGAATGGATGAAGCCCTATATAGATTATGTACGTGAAGAAGAATTGTAAAATAATCCAATCGTAATTTCTTAACTTCTTTTCATTTGACACTAATCATAAAAACTATAAACAATGGAATTGGAGCATTTATTTTTTGTAATTGCTCCATTCGTCAGATACTACGCAAAATCTTTGCGTAGTGTGTTTTTACTTTTGATTAATAATCTAAATTAAAAAGACTATCATAAAACGAAAAAATGAATAACTATCAAAAAATGAATTTGAAGAAATTGACTTACCAAAGAAGTGATTATAATCTTTATATTGCATTTATTGAAATTAAAAAAAACTTACATGACATACAAATTCAAAAATACTGATGAAAATAAAAAAGAAGTTTATTTTTATCTTGGTTTATTATCTACTCTTTTTGCCAAGATGGAATCAAAATTACTAATAATAGTAGGAAAACATATTACTTCTGATTTTGTCTTAGCCAATACTCTTTTTGAAAGAAACACTTTAGCATCTAATATTGAAATGCTTAAAAACATAAATGATCTTAAAGATTTTGAGAATGAAACTGTAAAAAAACTAATTCAAAAAATATCAAGTATAAAAAAGATAAGAAATTTATTTATTCATGGCGTATGGGATGAGCCTGTTGAACGTGAGAATGATATCTTTATTATTTGTCGTGAGTCAAAACTTGACTATTCTGAACAAAAAGAGAATGGAAATAGAATAAGCCGACAATGGGGCTCAAATAAATCAATCGAATTTAGATTATCTTACATAAGAAAACAGGTAGATCATGTTGAAGAAATCCTGCTAATTGAAGATTATCTAATTAAAAAATTCGAAGATTACGATTACTACAAAGATTTATAATTTTATTTTAAAAATAAGTAAACAATTTAATCGGTTATTTAACCACAAATTAAACTGTAAATGAAGATAGGGCTAATTAATAATTTATCGATAACTTGTTAAACTTATAAAATAATTTCTGATCTAATGATTGATTATCTACAAGAAGCTCGACTAAATTCTAAAAGAAAGTACCTAAAAGAAACTTTTGATTATATAATTGAAATAGGTAAACCTAAAAAATTTATAAGTTTTTCTGACTTCTCTCCTGTTAACAAGGTTAAATTTGAAGTTCAGAAAGGAGAAAGATGTTTTAACTTTAAAGTCCCTTATCTTAATTTAGTATCGGACATTGCAAAATATCAAAGAGACAGCTATGGATTAGCAAAGCCATTCTCAATTCAAAATGATAAAATTCGCTGGTTAGTTCCAAACGGAGTAGCTAATTTTTCCATGGAAATGAATGATAAATTAACTACAGAGGGAGAACTTTGGCATTTAGAAAATTCATTTAACACTTCTGAAATACAATATTTTAGATTAGCACTACCAAAAAAACACAATCCACTTAAAGATCATTATAACTTTATCCAAAGTGAAAGTTTTAATGTAGAGGAATCATTAAAATTTAGAGGACTTACGGAATTTAATTGTACTCTTAACTTATTTCATTTGTTTGATTATGACGAAAATGATCAACATTTTTTATTTATTGATTCTATGACTCCTCTAAAATATGATGAATTTGAAAAATCAATTGGTGCTATCTTTTATAGTTTAGGTGCTATTACTGGTGAAGTAATAAGAGATGAAATGTACATTCTACAATCATCAAATAATGACTTTAAATTGATTACAGGTTTTCAATTCAGAAGAATTGAAGACAGTCTATCCTCTGGGATGGAAGTTGTATCCCCTAACTTAATTTGGGAGATTACAAAAGTAAATAATTCAAAAGGATATATTAATTTGGAGGTTTTCTCAAATTTTGTCACTAAAGCGTTCGAGGATAAACGTTTTTTAAGAGCATTAAAAATAATTTCTGAAGCCAATGAATATCCATTAGAAATAAGAGCATCAGCATATTCAATTGCTTTGGAAACTGTAAAAAATATCGTTTTAGAAGAACACAGTGAAAAGATCAATCCCTTTAAGGATAAAAAAGTTGCTAGTAAAGCAATTAAAAGTTTAAAAGAAGTTATTATACCTATAGATATTTCTTATTTCAACAGTAAAGAAACAATACTTAATAAACTTGAGCAAATTAATCAAGTTACAAACAAAGATAGTTTTAAAATTGCATTTTCTTTATGCGACTTTTCATTAACAGATATTGATGAACTGGCACTACTCAAAAGAAATGATTTCTTGCATGGAAGAATTCCATTCGAAGATGAGGAAGGTGTAAAACAAAATCATGAACTAAAGTTTATAACGTACAAATTACATTTTCTAGTGACAACTCTAATATTGAAATATTGTAAATTCGACGGATTAATAAAAAATAATCCTAAATTCTTTTCAGTATTTGCTGAAGATAATAAAGAAATTGATGAGCCACTTTTTAGAAAGGCTTGAAAAACCAAAAGCCAGTTCATGAATCTTAAACAGATATATCTTATGAAAAATTTATCTTTCTCTTTTTAAATCATCAAGATGCATATCCAATAATGTTATAATAATCTTCAAAAAACTGGTTAGATATTTCGATGCTTCCCGCTACTAAGAAAAAGCTTCAGACACTAGTGAACGTAAAAATGTCTTATTCTAAAAAGTTTAAAATATTTACGCAAAATTGTTTTAGAAACTTATGCTAATTGATTCTTCGTGTATATGTATAAAAGAAAGAGGCACTCTAGCAGGAAAAGTTTAATTTGAGTATCAATACTTCATAGCTTTGAATGTTTTTATTTAACATTATGGTTTTCCGTAATAAAGTTGTGTTTTTATTAATGTTATTTGTTTTTAATACTTTTCTTGGTTGGAAAGTTATTATTAATAATTAATTAAATTAAACTATGAGTTATTTAAAATCACAAATGCTTTATGATGATGGGAAGCATTATAAATGGACTGCAAAAGCGGATGAAGACGATCCTTATTACACAAAAGGAACTGATTATTCGCAATTAAACAGAACTGAAGGTTATGAGGTTCTTTATTTTATAAATCATATTGGTAAAAAACATTGGACAAGTGCCCCTGCGAATACGTCTACATACAATAAAATCGAAAGAATGATACGTTATGCAGTCCCTCCGGAGATAAGAACTCATAAGAAAATTGCAGATTGGATAATTACAAACTGGAATAATGCAAATTAAAAACCTACGTTGTTCTTTTTTTGAGTTTTGTAAAATGTTCCTTAATCTTAGCTAATTAGAAGGTCTTGGGAACATACCAAAAAGCCATAAATAGTTAAAATTTAAAAAGCTTTAGAGAAATCTAAAGCTTTTTACCTTAGTAGCCCTAACGGGACAATTCTCGAACCATTTTCAAGCTGATTTGACAAAATTAGATTTAATTCAAGATTGATTTTTTCAATTCTTCTCGTATAATATTTTATTGCTAGTTCTATAAGCAAAAACAGATGCAATTATTTATAAAATTTGTTCTTAACGGCAAACTCGCTTTCATGAATATTGGCTTCTATTAAAGCACTTATTACACCTACAATTGCCTTCGGAAACCGCTGAAATTGTCTATTTTTCTGATCAGAGATTTTTTATTTTCCCAAATGCCTAATTCGTTTGGGATAATGCTTTTGTTCCAGTAAGGAATAAGCTATTCAGAAAATAAAGATGAACAAAAGTTAAGGTTTTACGGGAAACCGTAAGGAATTTTGATGCCACTAGATTACTTTCGCCGGATTTTGAACAACAACCTTAAATTTTAAAGTGTGTGCGACAACTTTACTTACTGTTTCCTTTTTGCATTTCCTTGAGAATTATACATAATGAAGCCTTACCGAGGCTTGTAGTATAATCACTTTTCTATTTTGTCTGTTTCTATATTTAATAGATTTTCATTTGTTAAATAATAATTCAAATAAACAATATTCTAATGAAAAAAAATAAGACATTTCTTCTATTGGCATTTTGCCTGTCTAATTTATTTTACGCTCAAAGTTCGACATCTTTGCTTGTCAATGATACTAGAGATAATAATGATGCTCCCAATTTTATTGCACATGCAATTAGAGCAGACTTTAAAGATCGAAGCGTTACAGGCTTATCAGGCAACGGCAGATATTCTACTACACTTAGCATCGGCCAATGGGTAGGGACGGATAACAGTGGTGAAAAAAATCACCAATTGAATTTCAATAATGACGGCATCTATTACAGAAATGCTTATCCGTTAGATTCACAATGGGGAGGATGGGGACAATTATTAATGACAGATGCAAATGGCAACAGGGGAATAGGCAGTATGATTATTAGAAAAAATCCTGGAATAAATAATTCTCATATTTATTTTGTAGATCCTGCTGCGGTATCGGGACAGCCTTCCTCAAAACTTTGCTTTGGAGGATATGGTATCCAGAATGCTGGATTTGAATGGATTCCTAACAGCTCATTAGATCAAGGGAAATTATTATTAAGTTTTGAAGGTTCAGATGGTTTAATGGAGAGTGAAGCAAAAATGACTTTTGAGTCAAATGGTTATGGTGGTATAGGTACGACAAACCCAAAGAATAAACTTGATGTTAAAGGCACCATACATTCACAAGAAATAAAAGTGGATATGGACTGGAGCTGGCCAGATTTTGTCTTTAAAAAGGAATACAATCTGCCGACTCTTGAAAAGGTAGAAAAATATATTACTGAAACAGGTCATTTAGAAAACATTCCGAGTGAAGAAGAAGTTTAAAAAAAAGGAATTAATTTGGGAGAAATGAATGCCAAGCTTCTACAGAAAATTGAAGAATTGACTTTATATATGATTGAACAGAACAAGTCTATTGGGGATCTAAAAAAAGAAATAAAAAATCTTAAAAACAAGTAATGAAAAAAATGAAATTTATTTTGCCATGCATGCTGTTATTTTTGACCGTACAGGCACAAACTTTAAATCCAACTTCTAGCATTTCAGCGCCAGGAAGTGCTGATAATTTTAGAGGAGGTTATACTCTTGCCCATGCCACGTCTGGTGCGCCTTGGGTTGGCTCGCTAATCAGTTATGGCGGAGCTGCTGATAATGGTTACGATACACAGATTAGCTCTGATTACGGAAAAAATCGCATCTCGTTTAGAACTAGAAACGGGGATCAAAGATACTGGAATCCATGGAATGAAATTGTGACTTCTCTTGGGGATAATTACTTTGCTGGAAACCAAAATATTGCAGGAACGCTATCGGTAGGCGTATATCAATCTACATCGCCCTTTTCAGTAGGCAATAATCATGGAGTAAAGCTGTCAATTGGAAATAATGTTTGGAGTAATACAGCGATAATTGAAACCGGATATACTGCTGAAACGGGTGATTTTACAGATTTGAAAGTAGCCAGTTATGGATATAGCAACGGTTTGATCCGTATTCAGCAAAATGGTAATGTCGGTATTGGCACTCTAAAGCCATCAAATAAATTAGATGTAAATGGGACAATACGATCTACAGAAGTTAAGGTTACTTTAGACGGCTGGTCGGATTTTGTTTTCAAAAAGGATTATAAACTGCCAACTCTCGAAGAAGTTGAAAAACATATTGCTGAAAAAGGTCATTTAGAAAACATTCCAAGTGAAGCGGAGGTTTTAAAAAACGGAATCAGTCTAGGGGGCATGAATGCCAAACTTTTACAGAAAATTGAAGAGCTGACTTTATATATGATCGAACAGCAAAAGATAAACAAAAAGCAAAGTGACGAAATAGATACTCTCAAAAAAGAAAATCGAGCTATAAAATCGATGCAAGAAAGGATCTCAGGATTACAGAATCAATTGAATAATTAATTATATCATCTTAAAAATGAAACAAAGAATACTTTATTTATTGCTTTTCTTTTCTAATGCACTATGTTTTTCGCAAGATTTGACTAGTAACGCTTTAAATGACAATGGAGATGTCATTTTCAGCAATATCGGGATAGGCACTAATCAGCTAACGTCTCCATTGACGGTCGGAGAGTTTCACGGGATAAAATTGTCTGTAGGAGGTACAGGATGGGCAAATAAAAATATTCTTCACACCGGCTGGACATCAGGAATTGGCGATTTCACTGAATTAAGAGTTGTTGGCAAAAATCCGAATAGCGCTTTTATAAGGCTAATAGAAAATGGAAATGTAGGCATTGGTACGTTAAGTCCAAAATCAAAACTGGAGGTTGCGGGGCAGATTAATAGTTTCAATGCGGCATTTGGCCAGTCGGATATAGAAACAAGTACTAAAAACTATGCAAATTTCAGCACTAATAATCATGGAAGTGTTCTAATATCATCGAATCTATATTTTTCTAATAATGAAGATTTAAAAACTGCAAATACACATCCGTCTCTGTCTGGAGGAGCAATTATGTTGCCTGGAAATGGCCGACCTAATCAAGGAAAGATTCTTTTCTACACTTCTATTCCTGCTCCAGTTACAGAGAATCAGGTTTTTTCAGGAGCCATCGCGATGGAGATATCTGGAGATGGAAATGTAGGGATTGGAAAATCTAACCCAACCAATAAATTAGATGTCAAAGGAACGATACATTCGCAAGAAGTAAAGGTGGATATGAACTGGAGCTGGCCAGATTTTGTATTCAAAAAGGATTATGCTCTTCCTGCACTTGGAGAAGTTGAAAAGCACATTGCTGAAAAAGGGCATTTGGAAAATATCCCAAGTGAAGAAGAGGTTTTAAAAAATGGAATCAATCTTGGCGAAATGAATGCCAAGCTTCTTCAGAAGATTGAAGAGCTAACACTATATATGATTGAACAGGAAAAGAGAACTGAAAGCCTAAAAATGATTATATCAGAACAGAGCAAGCGTTTAGAAAAACTTGAAAATAAACTATGAGAAAACTAATTACACTTTTATTGCTTGGAATCAGTGCTTTTTCAAATGCCCAGCAGAAAATCACTTTCAATTATGATTCGGCAGGAAACCAGATTCTTAGGAGCTTATGCATTTCAGGCTGCAATGCCACAGGAAAGCCAGCTGAAGAGCTTAAAGAAATGGAAGCGGTGACCCAAGACGATCTGCTTAAATTTTCGAATGAAGATGTGATTTCCTATTATCCCAATCCCGTAAAAGAACAGCTTTATCTGAAATGGGAATTGATAAACGACAACAAGGTTGCCTCTATTGCAGTATATGGAATATCGGGGCAGGTTCTGCAGAATTTTTCAAGAACAGAGAGCATTGACAATCAGATTATTTCTTTTGGGGAATATCCGAGAGGAGTCTATTTAGTAGTTCTTAATTACAGAGACGGAGAACAGAAAACAATTAAAATTATCAAGCAGTAAATTTATATGAAGCAATTTTACTTTACTTTTTTATTTTCATTTTTTGCAATTATGCTTACTGCTCAAAATGAAAATTTACCCGCCAAGACAGAGATAACTGCCAGACCTATCAGCGCATCTACTTCAACAACTGGAAATTCAGCAGAAGCTGGTGTTACAGAAGGATCTCTAAATGTTTCTTTGACAGGTAATGCAAGCTATTCAATACCGATATTGACACTCCCCGGGATTAATGGCTTTGAGCCGCAGATTAGTATAACCTATAACAGCCAGAGAGGTTTGGGAGGTAATGCCGCAAATGGGTGGGATATATCAGGAGTGTCTGCAATTACCAGAATTCCTTCTACAAAATTTCATGACGGGAAAATTGATCCTGTAGATTTTAACAGTTTTGACCGGTTTGCCTTAGACGGACAGCGCCTTATATTAAAAAATGGAACTTCAAAAAATTATGGTGCAGATGGTGCAATATATGAAACGGAATATTTTTCAAATGTAAAAGTTACTTCTCGCGGCGTCCATCCAAATGGAGCTAATTTTGGACCGGAATATTTTATAGTAGAATATCCAAACGGAACAAAAGCGTATTATGGCAATTCTACTGATTCCAGATCAGTGATGGAATGGTCAATGACCCATATTGAAAATCCGCAAGGCGTGAGAATCAATTATACATATACGTCATCTGATAACATTCTTTTTATTGATTCGATAAAATATGGCTCATTAGGAGCCGAGCCGTCTATCAATGAAATCCAATTTGTTTATGATGCAAGAGAAACATCTGAGTGGGGACATATAGGAGGACTTTATTATAAACGAGACAAAAAGTTAACAAATGTTAATGTAAAAAGCGAAGGCATAGGTTTTAGAAACTATGTGTTTGGATATCGTTACGGAGATAAAATTAGTACGGTAACTGAAAAAAACGGCGATAATACAAAGAGTTTTAATCCAACCAGTTTTGAATATGGTGAACTCACAAGGGATGTTAGTTATACTGAGAAGGATATTGAGATTGATGTCAAGAATATTACAAGAAGAAATACAGCAACAGTATCAGGTGATTTTGATGGAGATGGGAACATGGATTTCATTTTATATCCAACTACGGGACCGTCAGCAAAAGCAAAATATTGGCTATTTGCTGATGTAGACCCTACTAGGCCATTTAACATGAATAAACCGCACGACGTTGGGGCATTTGATGAAATTTTTCCGACTACATACATTAATAGTCAAGGGCAAATGGAGCCAAAGCAAGGGTGGACTGTGGTTAAGGGCAATACTTTTACCACCTTTTATCTTCATCCCATATGGGGAATTTTACAAAATGATCAAAAATGGTTTAGTTTTCCGAGATTTGTTTTGGATTATCAGTATGAATGTGCAGGGGTCAGCTCTTCCCTTAATAGTGACGTAGAGGCATCTAGTTCTGAAAAAGAGATAGAAACCAGTACTTTAAGGCCGCCGCCAGAAGATCCTAACAATCCAACCTATGAACATTATGAAAGTGATATTCCCAGAAGGTTTATAAGCGGAGATTTTAATGGAGATGGAATTACAGATGTGGTTGCTGTTGAAAAATCTTTTACTTATCCTTATCGCATTGGATGTACAACTTATACTCAAACTTATCAGGGAGGAAAAACATTTTTTATAAATTTGGATAAAAGAGCCAGTGTTGGTTTAAGCGGAGCGGGCAGCATTCAATCTAATGATGCCAGCGATATAAGAATTGGTGATTTTAACGGAGACGGGAAATCTGATGTGTTTGTCTTTAACGAAGGATCGGTTAAAATCTTTGGACTCGATGACACTTTGCATTTTGTACTGCTGGATGAGAAGGCAGATCCAAGCATTATTCTGGATCGCCCCATTCTGATGGGGGATTTTAATGGAGATGGGAAAACTGATTTTATGGCTCCAAAGGCATTGAATTCGTCCAAGTGGTATAGGTTTGCTTCTACGGGTATTAAATTGCTAAAAGAAGAAGTGGCTTCCGGTATTCTTTTCAGGACAAATAGTCCATACACAACGTTCGACTATATATCAATTGATATAAATAATGACAATAAAACAGATGTAATCTTTTCCACCACTTATAGCTCCAATGGATACAACAGCATTACCCTTAATTGTTTTCTCAATTATGGTGGATATTTTCCTTCTAGCGTGCGAGAGGCAAGTACGGGAAATCAGGCTGACATCAATATATATGCCCAGCCAGTGCATCTGCCTACATCTCATCCGACCTTAAAAAAAGGAGTTTATACAGCTGATTCTACTCTTCAGGTTGCTTTTCTCAATAACAATAAAATTTACTATTTTTCATATGAAAACGATTACTTGAGGAATAATCTGCTTACCAATATTACTTTAGGAAATGGTGTTGAACAGGCCATAAGCTATATTCCTCTAAACTCTAGTTATAAAAACGCATACAATTCCATCTATAATCCAAGCCAGTACATTGCAAAGTATCCTAATTTAGATATTCAGACTGGCCCAAATCTATATGTGGTATCGAAAATTGAGCAGAAAAGCAAAGACGTTTACAAAAAAAAGCTGTTTGGCTACTATGGAGCAGTATCAAACCTCGAAGGGCTCGGCTTTATGGGATTCCGCTCAATAAGTGAGACTAACTGGCACGAGAATGATTCTCAAATGATCTCAAATGTTCGAAAGTTTGACCTGGACCAGCGTGGTGCAGTGACAGAGAATTATAATGTTCTGGGGCAATCCACTCCATTATATGCTTCTCCAAACCCAATTGACAGGATAATTACTAAAGGGGAAAATTATACGGTTACAGCTTCTGATAATCTGACCGCAACGCAGCGCATTGTTTTACAGCCTGGGGCATGGATAAAAGCGGGAAGCACTTTTTCTGCAAAAATAAACCCGGAAGCAAATAAATCAAGCAATACGCCAACAGATTTTATAACCAAAACAATCTCAACTTACGAAAGTGAGCTGCTCGCGAATAAAGTCTTTAAACTGCAGAATACAGAGGCAAATCAATTTAATACTCTTGACGGCACGAGTGTGCAGAACATCAATGCATTTAATGAAAATAATGATATAGTAAGCTCTAAAGTAGTAAAGAAAGAAGGCACGGCAGTTGTCCAAACGGCCACAACTGATATTGTCTATCAATCTCCTATTTCATCACCATATATAGTGGGCAGGCCTGCCAGCAAAAATGAGAGCGTATCTGTCTCTGGACATACAATGGCCAATAAGGAAGAGTATACTTACAATGGCAGCCAGCTGCTTTCCAATTTAGATAAAAGCGCTTCGGGCACAGCGGTAATATCAGAGAAAACTGATTACGATTCTTATGGGAATGTGACCAAAACTACAGTAAAACCGCCTCTGCCTTTGCAGCCAAGAGTTACGGAATACGAATATGAACCGTCCGGCAGGTTTGTCAGTAAAGTTAAGGACAATGATGACAAAGTTTCCGCTTTTGAATATTACCCAAACGGTTTGCTGAAGAAACAGACAAATCCATATAGCGTGTCTCGATCGTATACTTACGACTCATGGTTTAAGAATACAACAGCTACCGATGATCAGATCAACAGAATTGATTCTATTTCATACAAAGTTATCGGTGAAAAGATAATTCTAACTTCGAGAGTAACCTCGCCAGGTTTGGATGCTAGTGTGAGCGAGGATACTTTTGATGATTTGGGAAGAAAAATAAAATCAGGAACGAAAGACTTAAACGGGAACATGTCTTATGTATCTTATCTTTATGATCTTTATGATAGAAACTACAAAACGAGCGAGCCTTATTTTGGAGCTTCCGCTTCAAAATGGAATGAAGTTAAATATGATATTTATGGCAGAAATACGGATGGCATTTTATACAATGGAAGGTCTTTTTCAATGTCGTATAATCCATCTAGCTTAACCTCTACATTTACTGATGGGCAAAGATCAAAAACGAACACGCAAAATGCTGCTGGAAATACCATTTTAACAACAGAAAACACCGGAGGGAATATTGATTACCAGTATTTCGCTGACGGCAATATGCGGAAAACAGCTTATAATGGAATAGCTATAACTATGGAGCAGAACGGGTGGGGAAATAAAACCAGACTGCAGGATCCATCTGCTGGGACTTACAATTATGGCTATAACGATCTTCAGGAACTTATTTCCGAAACAAAGGAAAACTCTGGAATTGCAACCACAATAACACGCGATCCTAAAACAGGCAGACCTGTGACAAAAACAATTAAAGGTTCAGGTACTGACAGTAAGACTAGTTATGCATACGAAGATTCTCTGCCGCTTACGATAGATTTTACGGATAATACTGAACCGGCAGGGAGCAATAGAACTCTCACTACTATATCATATGACGCTTATAAAAGAATATCAGATATCGTCGAAGAAAAGTTTAATGTCTATAAATTCACCCAAACTTTTACTTATGACGGTCTTGACCGCATAGCAACAGAAACGAAAACAGCAGAAATTGGCGGGGCCAGAAGTTCTGTATTTACAAGCTATGTATATAAAAATGGAGACCTTTACCAGATAGTTGATGCCAACAATAAAGTTTTATGGCAGACCAATGAATTAAATGAGAAAGGACTGCTTAAGGAAGCTATTACCGGCAATGGAATCAAGATGTCTAATGTTTACAATCCTGATGATGGCTATCTGTCTGCGATAAAATATGCTAAAATTTCATCAGGCGCTAATCTGCTAACACTTGACACAAAATTTGATAAAAATACAGATAATTTAAAAAATAGAACAAACAGCGCATTTGGAAATTATACTGAAACATTTGAGTACGATGATTTAGACCGATTAATATCCTTTACTAATAAATCAGGAATCCAAGAAGTTCAAGCTTATGATGCATCGGGAAAAATCTTGAGCAATAGTTTAGGCATCTATGAGTACGATCCTCAAAAAAAATATCAGAATACTGCTATTACCATGACTCCAGAAACTGCTGGGTATTACTCCAACAGAGAAGGGATTTTTAATGACAGTATGGAGGATAAAACAGGATGGGGAATTGAGAAATATCCAAATACTGACTTTTTCAGCTATGATGATCAAAAGGCAGGGCATGCTTCAGGGAACCACACGTTAAAATTGGCTAATGGAAGTGCAGAAGAGCAGTATGTCTTTTTAGACAAATGGATTGATATTGATAATGCTGTGCCAACAGATTACACTTATTCTGCATGGGTATTTAGCGACAATCCGCAGTCTCAGGTATTTTTATTCATGAAGGACAGTGCTGGTAATCTGTCAGCAGATAATGCGGTTTCAGATGCGAAAGGGAGCTGGACTTTTATCACTAAGACGGTAACGGTTCCTGCTGGAATCAAAAAGCTGCGTATGCGTTTGGACAATAACGGGTTGGGGAATGTCTGGTTTGATGATGTGGAAATTCGTAAAACAAATGACCCAGCTTCATTAGAAAGAAAATTGAACATCACTTACAATGCATTTAAAAGTCCAATTGAAATTGAGGAGACGAATGTTGATAAAGTAAGTTTCTCATATAACGATGACAACCAGCGAAGCGTAATGTATTATGGAGGTTTTCAGACGGTTAAATTCGAACGCCCTCTTCGAAAATACTATTCTGCAGATGGAAGCATGGAGGTAAAACAGAATACCAAAACAGGCTCTATTGAATTCATTACGTATATTGGCGGAGACGGTTATTCTGCTCCAATAGTATCAAAATATAATGGAACATTCCAAAATTATTTATATTTACACAGAGATTATCAGGGGACTATTTTAGCGGTAACAAATGACAATGGTGATCTGGTTGAAAAAAGATTGTTTGATGCCTGGGGGAGCATTATAAAAGTTCAGGATGGTGCAGGAAATATACTGAACGGTTTAACGGTCTTAGATAGAGGCTACACTGGACATGAGCATTTGCAGAGTGTGGGGCTGATCAATATGAATGCAAGATTGTATGATCCTATGCTTCATAGATTTTTGCAGACCGATAATTTTATACAGGATCCGACAAATACCCAAAATTACAGCCAATATGGCTACGTTCTTAACAATCCTTTGAAATATACTGATCCAAGCGGGAATACGGCTCAGGGGCCCGGACAAGATTGTGTAGATTGCGGATGGGGGGCAGCTATTGGAAGCGGAATTAGTACCATCGCTCAAAATTGGGATAACTGGGGAATTAAAGATTGGGCAAACAAAAATATTAATGGCGATAAACTAAGCCGATGGACCAAGGACACCTTCAATCTGAGGAATAGGTTTGGAGGCAAAAAAAGTGAGAGCCCTGCTCCTAATATGAGTACTCACAATATTGGCTCTAATTTTAGACAGATGGCTGATTCTGCTAGTAAATGGGTAGATAATGCCTTTGGAAACGATGCTAGACAAATAGTTGGCGTTACCAGCCAATGGGCAACTGACTATAGTACAGCTCATGCAAGTATAGGAGCTGGAAAAATTTGGGCTAGACAAATGGAACCTATTAAAGAATTGTATGAATTGGGTTTTGGAGCCACAGGTGTAGGAATATCTAATACTAGAAGTCTTGCAACAAATAAAGTAGTAAAATCTTTTGATTTTTCCGTAGTTAATGAAGAAGTGGCTTTAGCAGGTGATATGGTTAGAGTGCGTCATCACACTGGTCCACTTGGTGCAAAGGGGATAAAAAGAACGATGTCTATTTGGCCGGCAAGAAACGGAAGTGTTCATTTTGAAGTTGAGCCCTTTATGAATCCTTCTAGAGCTCATTTTGGACAAATGGAAAGAGGTGCTTACATTGAATTTTCAGTTCTAAAATCTAGTATTTACTATCCAGAAGTATATAAAGGGTTAGGTAATTATGGTGAAATAATAACTAATGGAGCCTCTTTTGGTTTAAAGAATACGAATCCCAAATTTGTAATACGTTGGTGGAGATGAAAAAAAATAAAATAAAATATAGTTTCTTGGTTTTTATCTATGCCTATTTGAGACAAGCTGATTTATCTTTAGATAGAAGCAAATATGTTTCCCTAAGGGAGCTGGTTTCTTTTTATAAAACACATATTGAACCTCGAAAAGTTGCAGAATATCTATGTATGGATGTCAAATGTTGTGAAAACTATGAATTTGATTCAGAATTTAGCAGTAGCTTTATCACTTTACTACAAAACAGATTTTTAGTTGTTTTCAAAAGACAAGCATTTTTAAGTTTAGGTGAAAGATGCTATTGTCAAGGCAAATTATTAGAGTTGGATAAGATTTTATCAGGAGACGAAGTTGATAGGTTTGAGGTTGAGAAATTAAGGAATGAAATCGCAAAGTTTAATTATGAAATAATTGAACCTAGACTTAAAAAGTCTGATAGAAAAAAAGCAGAAAGCGTAGAACATTTTATGCAGAGTGACTTAGTACAAACTAGATCATTGAGTGATTTTATTAACTTTAGAATGTAAAAAAAGAAATCATTTGACGATTCCAAGCTTTGCGAGAATTGTCAGAACTCAAAAGTTACGCAAACATTCTAGATTTCACCCAAAAGTTTAAACAAATTTGTAAATAAACCTGATAAAAAGTTTGTCGTTTTTAGTAATGTTTCTTAAAAATAAAATTAAGCGCAAATGTATTATCAATTTCTTAAAAACTAAACTCACTCCAAAATACTAGAAGAAGCCGTAATCTTCTCATTGCATATTTTCAAGTATCATCAAAAGAGGTTTTGATTTTAAGACCTCTTTTTTTTCTGTAGTGTTAAAGCATTATAAAGTCCGATTAAGGCGATGCCGTTTTTAGGGAGCGTTTGCAAATCTTGTCTGTATATCTTTTCTGCTTCGACATATTTTCATGCTTTAAGTAAAACAGCACCTAAATAATGTCTAACAGAGAAAAACTAATCAGGAGATTCATTGTAGTTTAAGTGATCTTCGATTTCTATGGCTTTATTTAAAAGTACGAATGCTTTATATAAATTGTTTTTTTTCGCTTCAACTCTAGCTGAAAGGACGTTATTGGTAATCTGAACCAAATCATACGTTTTATTGATATTCCAAATCGTAACGTCTTTTAAGGTTTTGTCTTTGGCTAATTCATTAAGAGAAGCAAGCTGTTTTTCGGCATTGGCAATATCATTTTTTCCTAGATAAGCCATTCCTTTTGCGTAATGCACGATTACATTTGGATAAACAAGATTGTCATCAGGTTGCGGAATCTCCATAATCTTGCCCCACATAGAAAATTTTAGGGCTATGTAATACGGAATGATGTAAAGTTCCCCAATCTGCCTCACGCATAATTGTAGGAGACATATGTTACTGTAATAGCAATGAAGATTTCCAAGCCAATTGAGCGGGAACAAGACTCGAACCATAGCTTTAAATTTGTATGAAATCTTTACAGAAACATATTAAAAATAATTGTCAATAATCTTTAATTTTATATAAAGATATATTTTAATCTTTAAGTATATTTTTACAAAAAGCTATCAAGCTTATTGCATTCTTTTTTGGTAGAAGATTTAAAAGTAAACCACCGCGAATCAATAACAAAACGCACATTTTTTTCCAAACTCTAAAAATCACATCCTATTTTCTTGAAATTCTCCAGCCATTTCTCGATTTTTTTCCCTACATTTACAAAGGTTAATATACCCAGAAATTTTAAGAGTGCCCTATTAGTGCCCTGCTTTTTTTGACATAACATGACACCCAGTGTTTGCTGGTGCTTACGATACAGGTGGCGGAGCCTCTTTCTCCGCCAGATAAAGTCTGAAAAAGTGACTTTTTAAAATTAACAGCCTTTAAGCGTTATTGCTTAAAGGCTTTTTTATGCCTTAAATCTTAGAAATACACCTAGTTTTATCGCTTTTCTACTTGAATAACTTAGAAATAAACTCATTTAAACATGTTCTACATGTAAGCTACTCATGGGCTGTTTATTGCGATTCGTAATATTCATATTTGATGCCCTGCTGGTCTAACATTGTCCATCACAACAATCATTGGAACCGCTTTTTTAAAACAATCAGATTGTCTAAAATTAAGTTTTCTTTTCCTTACTGTTTCATAATTTTTTGCTTAAAAAGTTATTTTACTTTTGGAACAATAATTTGATATTTTCCGCTTAGATGCATTAGACTGAAAAAGTACATAAGCCCGTCATAGTAAGGGTCAAAGTAACCGTCTTCATAAGGCTCTAGTTTTGCATTCCAGACCGCATGAACAAAATCCGTACTTTCTTTATCGTGATTAACTAATGATGCGGTTGCCGAAGTCGCAACTAACCCAATTGAATGCCTTAATTTTTTCACCGGACCAGCCTGAAGTATGAAATCTGGAGTAGAGCCATCTAGGTTAAACTGATCATCAAATTTGTCCAAACCCTTAGATCTGAGAAAATTTTGAAATCGCTTCGCATATTCTTCTTGCCACTTTTTATCTTTCCCGTACCAAGTATAATCCATTGCCACATTCATAGGAACACGCCAAGAATCATATCGAAATCCTGGAGGCATCCAAGGAGTCGGGTGCGGTTCACCCGTAAACTCGGCATAATCTGAAGTTAGACCCGTTACGGGATGGCAGGCTTTATGCAAAAAATTACGCGAAACTTCTGCACATTCTCTATAAAACTCCTCATGGCCGTCTTTGGCGTATAATGCCCATATTTCGTAGAATGCAGGAACATGATAAGAGGGATCTGTCCAATTGTAGCCTCCGCCTTCAGGTACAAATGAAATCTGCTTGTGTTCTGTATTTATAATATTATGCACATTGCCAGTGCCATCTTTTTTCCACATGGCATCCAGTATTTTTCTTGCTTCTTTATAGTAGTCTATTCCTGTATCATTTCCCCATCTGTTGGAAGCAAAAAGAAGACTGGTTATATAATACAGTTCTCCATCTGAAGCAGAACCTGGAGAATTCTGCTTTTTAGTAAGAGGATCAACGCTCCATGCAAAATAACCTTCTCTAGGCCCTTCTTGATGTTGCATATATTTCACAGACCATCGCCAAATACGATCAAAAACTTCTTTTTTATTGAGCTGAACAGCAATCATCATTCCGTACGACATACCTTCTGTACGGGCGTCTTTATTTTTTACATCAGAAACGTATCCGAGAGAATCTCCTTCTTCAAAATATACCTTATTTGGTCCTTCAAAAATATCATAATAAGCCTTGGCTACTTTTTTGTCTATTTCACCTTGGCTGTAGCCTGCTTCTTTAAAAAGATTTCGGTATTGAGGCCTTTTAAATTCTGTTTTTTCTGCCTTCTTTTTATTCTGCCCTATCACTAAAATTGGAGCAGTGAGCATCAAGATTGTTGCCAAAACGGAAATTTTAATGACATGCCTGTTTGAGTTTTTTTTATATGAAATCATATTTGTCTGTTTAAATATTAATTATTCATCAGAAAAAAAAAAAAAAAATGAGATTATTATTTATAGAACCAACACTTTCAACAACTTATATTAATGGTTCCGTCTTTATTTATAATGTACAAAATATCGAATCGAATTGTCTTAAACAATAAACAGCGCATCACTGCGCTGTTTATAAAAAAACTAACTTAACTTAAACTAACCAAAATTTATTTGTCTTAATAACCAGGATTGTTATCGCTTGGTTTTATTTTAGGATTTGAAGATGTTTCTCTATTTGGTATTGGCCAAAGTTCACTTTTACCAGCAGTAAACCCTGTACCTTGTAGTGCAGTACTCGCTATACCCCAACGTATGATATCATCAAAACGAGATTGTTCTCCAGCAAATTCTACTTGGCGCTCGTGTACAATTGCAGCAAAAACAGCTTCTTTTGTTGGAGTAATTGCAGTGGTTAAATTTGCTCTGTCACGGACTTCTTTAATATATGCTATCGCCGCTGTTTGAGAACCGCCATCTCTTTGGTTTTCACATTCTGCTTTCATAAGCAATACATCAGCATAACGCATTACTTTAAAGTTAATGCTTGATCGAGTTGCCTCATCCTCTCTTGTGTAATAGTTTTGATATTTTTTCCAGCCTGATCTTCTGATACCTGCAGAGGTGGTAAAATTACTTGCAACCATTACCTTAGTCCCCTTTAAATAGCTAGAACCAGGTACATAAAAAGTATCACCAAAGCGGTTATCACCTACTTCATACGAATCTAGAAGATCATCTGAAGGATAAACATTGTACCAGCTAAGATTTCCATATTCTTGACCTCTAAGTGTTGACTCCTCAAAACCAGTTCCTTGACTATCACCCACAGCTCCCCATTGATCTCCTGTTCCATTTTTTTCGTCAAACTCGATTTCAAAAATCGATTCTTTACCATGCTCGGTTTCTTCCATAAAGTTGTTGTAGAAATTGCCTTTATCTTCAAGACTGTAACCTGCTACCTGATTAAGAGCTGCCAAAGCTTGATCGTATTTCTTTTGGTAAAGCAACACTTTCCCCAGATAAGCAAATGCAGCTCCTTTATTAGCTCTTCCAGCTGCTTCTGATCCTTTTTCTAACAAATTCTGACTTGCAAATGTAAGATCTTCTTCAATTAGGGCATATACTTCAGCTTTCGGGCTTCTTGCATTACCGATAATCGTATTTGTTTTATAAATTGGGATGTCCCCAAAACGTTTCACTAATAGAAAATAGTAATATGCTCTTAAAAAATGAGCTTCTCCTAAATATTTATTTTTTCTTTCCTGAGATAAAACAAAAGTTGGCAAAGCATTGATTTTAGCTTCATTGTCCAATACAAAGTTTGCTCTGGAAATTCCTAGGTAACAAGATTCCCAGTAGAATTGAATAATATCATTTCCAGCGTTAAAAGAAAAATCTTGAAAAGGTTTCTTATTTCCTTCCAATTGCGGATTTCCTAAAGCGTCATGCGCCATAAGATCCATAGCGAAAGAAAAATTTCTTCCATACAAACCTCTTGTCTGAAGATTTGCATACGAGGCATTTACGGCAGACTGCACCTGTGTTTCATTCTGAAAGAAAGTATCAGGAGATAAAGCATTGGGGTTGGTTAATTCTAATTCGCCAGTGTCACAAGAAGTCATTGTTAAAACTCCCGACAATACTATAAATATATATTTGATTTTTTTCATCATCTTTAATCTTTAAATATTAAAATGTTACCTCTAATCCGAAAATAACTGATTTTGGCTGCGGATACCTTCCTAAATCAATTCCGGCTGAATTTGCATTTGCATCTGCACGAGCAATTTCAGGATCTAAACCAGAATAATCTGTAATTGTAATAAGGTTTTGTCCGCTCAGATAGAATCTTGCTTTCGAAAAATAACTTTTAAACGCATCACCCGTTAATGTATATCCTATAGCTATATTTTTTAATCTAGTATAAGATCCGTCTTCAATATAACGCTGATTTGCAGATGACCAGTTAATATCTGCCCCTTGTGCTCTTGGTAAAGTTGCAGAAGGATTGGTCACGACTCCATTGACTACAATGGCCCTGTCTAAAACTTCTGTTCCAACATTAAATAATCGATTCATACCTGTTAAATCAAATTTATTTGCATTGTAAATGTCGTTTCCTTGTACACCTGAAATAAAACAGTTGAAATCGAAATTTTTGTACGCTGCATTAAGATTTAAACCGTACGTAAAGTCAGGATATGGATTTCCGATATTTGTTTTGTCTTCAGCATTGATTATTTTATTGCCATCACGGTCAACAAGTTTAAGATCTCCTGGTTTTATTGCTGTCTGACCAGGACCGAAAACAGCATCTACTTCTGCTTGATTCTGATAAATTCCGTTGGTTTGATATCCATAAAAATAAAACATCGGCTGACCTACTTCAAGTCTTGAGAAATTTTCTAAACCTGCTCTTGCAGACGGTCCGCCCAAAACACCTGAGACTCCCGGAGCCAAACCAACAACTTCGTTTTTACTCGTTCCTAAATTTGCTATGGCAGACCATGTAAAATCTCCTTTTCTGTCATTATAACCCAATGACAATTCAAATCCGCTAACTTTTACGTCGGCAACATTCTGAATCTGAGTTCCACCGGCAGATCCAACAGAAGCGGCAAGAGGCACTGCAAAAAGAACATCTGTACTTTTATTGTTGAAGTATTCGAAAGAACCAGTGAATTTTTCATCAAATAAACCAAAATCTAAACCTATGTTTCTATCTTGTTTTGATTCCCATTTCAAATCTGGATTAGCCGCATTATTAAGCGAAACTCCCTGTGCGTTAGCTCCTCCAATTGGATAATTATAATCTGCTAATAATGAAGCACTGTACTGATAGTTATTTATTCTGTCATTTCCTGTTGTTCCGGTACTTGCTCTAAGTTTTAGTGTACTGAAAATAGTATTTGCCATAAAACTCTCTTTGGCTATATTCCATCCTACAGCCACTGAGTAGAAATTCCCCCAGCGATTGTTACCTCCAAAACGAGAAGAGGCATCACGGCGTCCTGAAAGGGCTAGCAGGTATTTTTCGTTATAATCATAATTGATACGAGCGATATAACCAATGTTTTTTTCTACGAAATTCGAAGAACTTAAACTTCCTTCGTTATATCTCAATTGGTCAATATCATTTGAAATATAATAACGGCTTCCAGCAGCTAAACTTTGTCCTTTTCCATCAATTTTAGTTATAACTCCTAAGACTTCAATGTTGTGTTTTTCGGCAATAGTTGTTTTATAGTTCAAACTATTATCAAATACAATGGTCTGTCCTTGGGTATTGGTTTCATTTGTAGCAGAGAAAGCTTGTTTATGCGCCGAACCATCTTGAAAGCTAGGAACAAACGTATGATCTTTTCCTGTATAATAATCTAATGAAACTTGTGATCTGAATTTTAATCCTTTGTAAATTTCTATTTCAGCAAAGATGTTTCCAATTATAGATAAATTATTAATCTTTTGAAATCCTAAATTAGCAACACGAACAGGATTTTCTGCATCATTACTGTCGATAGCGCTTGGTCCTTGATATCCTCCTACATTATCTTCATTGTAGATAGGAAAGTATGGTGCCATTTTAATCGCATGTTCCAATAAAGTTCTTCCTCCTGCGCTGCGTTCTGGATTAATGGTGCTGAAAGAAACTCCTATGTTGCTTCCTATTTTAAGTTTACCAATATCCTGAGTGTTATTTGCTCTAAAAGAATAACGTTCGAAACCCGTATTTACAATAGCTCCATCTTGTTTCATGTATTCTGCAGAATAACGTGCTGTTGAATTTTCTGTACCATTTGAAAAGCTCAAATTATAATCCTGCATAACTCCCGTTTGAAAAATCTGATCCTGCCAGTTCGTATTTACATTTCCAAACTCTGCTGCTCTTGCCGTCAAATCACTTCCCAAATCTTTAGCGTATTGAAGATATTGCTGTGTATTTAAAACATTATATCTTTTAGTCACTTCTTGTCCTCCAACATAAGTACTGAAACTTAACTGACCTGGACCTTTCTTCCCTTTTTTCGTTGTAACAACTATTACCCCGTTAAAAGCTTTCGATCCGTACAAAGCAGTTGTTGAAGCGTCTTTTAAAACAGAAATACTCTCAATATCATTAGGACTTATGCCAGAAAGGTTTCCGGTTAAAACCCCATCGATAACGTATAGAGGCGTGCTGTTTCCCATTGTTGCTAAACCACGAATACTAACTGTAGGATTAGAGCCTGGCGCACCATTTACGACTGTAACCCCTGCCGCACGTCCTTGCAGAGCAGATTCAGCATTTGTAACAGGCACAGCTGCAATATCTTTTGAACTTACTGTCGAGACCGCACCTGTAACCTTAGTTCTCTTTTGAGTTCCATAGGCTACTACAACTTCATTTAAATTTTGAGTAGATTGAGCAAGAGCAACATTAATAGAATTTCTTTCTCCCACAGTAATAGTCTGCGAAATTAAGCCTACAAACGAAAATGTTATTTTATCGGTAGGATTAACTCCTTGCAAAGTGTATTTACCGTCAAAATCTGTTGATGCGCTATTCTGCGTACCGTCTACATTAATACTGGCACCTGGCAAAGGAAAACCTGACGGATCGGTTATCACGCCGTGAATAGTCTTCGATTGTGCCATTATACTATGACTGCTAAGTAGCAATCCGATTATTGCAATTTTGAATTTTAACTTCATAATGGTTTTTTGTTTGGTTTAAATAGTTAATGGTTGTTTTTGTTAATTCATGAAAAAGTTTGTATTATATTATTGTGGTTATTTACTAGCTGAAAAAATTTTGGATCGACTAAAACGATCTCGATTTGAATCTATTAAAATGTATTACATCTCTCTAAACAAATATAAAAAAACAACTTTCATAAACAATCGGTTGCATTTTATTTATGTTAAACATAAAGCAAAAAAACTCTATAATAAAAACATAAAAAATAAATTTAAAAGCAAATAATTATTGATTATTCATTTTGAAAATAATTTTAAAAATAAAATTTATAGATTTATTAGCTAACTAATTAATTTTCTAAATAAAATATAATATTAAAAATTGTGGTAAAATCCTTAAAAAAATAAAAATTAACAAGTTAAGAACTATTAAATAAGTCTTTTTAACGTAAGTTTTAGGCGATAACTTATGGTAAAATAGACCATAACTATGTAAAAAAAGTTCAAATAGCAATCGGTTGCTACAAAAAAATTCCAAAATTCTATTATTTTACTTTTATTTATAAAATAAAAAGCCAGCCCCGAAATTGGGCTGGCTTATGTTTTGAATCTTTAAAATCTAATTAAGTAGAATTTTTAATTTGTAATTACAATTCCTCCGTTATGAGGTATTATTATTTCTAATTCTTTGTTTTTATTTATTTTGAGAGAATTAATTTTTCCGTTTAACTGCTCATCATCATAAATACAATTAACTGTGGTGTTGGCAATAAGCATATCCAATTTTATTTTTGTTTTCAATGTTTTATTTTCAGCATTAATTCCGACGATATACCACTTTACTCCTATTCTTCTCGCCAATATTACATATTTCCCTGGGTATCCTTCTAGAAAGCGAACCTCATCCCAGATGGTTGGTACTTCTTTCATAAATTTTATGGCCCAATCGGGAGCATCATTTAAATTATTTAGAGCTAAAGCAAAATGCTGCACACCACTTTGAAAAAGCACCGCAGTCGCTAAAGCAAAAACATCAGAAGTCATTCTTTTTGAACCTTTATTAGGAATATTGTCGCTGTTGTAGAATTTATTTAAAGCACTTCCTCCAAAATCCATACTTCCCACAGTATTTCTAATAAAAGTATGCGTTGCAGCATTTATAGCTTCGTTATCGCAGCTTTGCTGTCCAAAATGCAAATTTTCGCTTGCCAAAACAGCTTCACTTGATGCGAAATTTGGATACATTCGCTCCCAACCTCTTGGCAGTGTGCAACCGTGAAAAATAACCATTATTCCGTAGTCATTGGCATCTGTTAAAATATCTTCGTATAATTTCATGGTAACTTGTTTATCACCGCCAAAAAAATCAACTTTTATTCCTTTTACTCCGATACTTTTCATCCATGCCATTTCTTTGCGTCGAATACCCGCATTATCCATCAATCCTTTTGGTCCCTGCGGAGCGTCATTCCAATATCCATTTGAATTATACCATAAATAAAGCCCCACGCCTTTCTGGGAGCCGTATGTTGCTAATTCTGCTATTTTATCACGGCCAATCTGGGTGTCCCAAAGCGCATCAACCAAAATGGTTTCATATCCCATCGAAGCACTGAAATCAATATACTGCTTTTGTACTGGAAAAGTGGTGTTATTATCCATTTTCATAATCCAGCTCCAAGTGCCTTTTGTATATTGATATTCTTTCGAAGCTTGGTATTTTTGTTTAACCAAATCGAATGGAACAGTAGTTTCCACAATCGGGGCTAATGTTTCTCCAATAGTAATAGTACGCCATGGGGTTTCTCCTGCAAGCGGGATTCCTGGAGAAGTTGTTCCGTTTCCGTTATTTTCTCCCTGCATCGGAAATCCAATCGTATATAATCCGTTATCATGCCCTATTAATCTGCTGGCACAATAACCACTGTCAACACCTGTTTCAGAAATTAGAACCCATCCGCTGTTATTTACTTTAAATAAACATGGAAATGTGTATCCATTTCCTAAACCATTTTTTCCGATTGCATCATCGAGGGTATATGAGGTTTCATAACTGGGAGCCGTTCTAGCAAATCCTGTCATCGGATTACTTTGCGGACACAAAAATGTAGTGGTTCCTTTAGGCAGTAAAAAACCTGAAACTTCTTCCTGAACCACACAAGAGAGAGTTTCTTTTTGCGGATATACTTTATATTTAAATCCTAAATTATTATTGCTTACTCTAAATATTACATCAAAGGCAGAATTGCCACCTTTTGTAAATGAAAAAGCGGCTTCATTTGCAGTATATTGAACATTGCTTTTTTTTATGTTGAGCAACTGATATGATTCGTCGATTTTATTCTGGCTGACATTTGTTTCTAAAATTAATCCAGAGCTAAAATCTCCTGCATTTGTTTTTAAACCAAGAGGCGATTTTTCAATAAACGTTTTTTCATTGTATGAAACACTATATTTTGGGATTCCGTTTTCTACAGAAACGGATACTGCCAACTTCCCATCTGGACTTTTTACTATAGATTGGGCGTTTAGTTTGAAGAAACTAACTAAACATAAAAATACTAGACTTTTAAAATTCATAACCTTTTACTGTTTATCGCTTTACTAATGATTATTTTTCTTGCTGAAGCTTCTCATTATTCTTCGGTAAGATAAAAAATCAATTTTAAGTTCTGCTTTTTTTCTGTGCGTTGTTTTACTGTACCACTACTTTAAGTGTTTTAAGGTCTTTTGCTGCCGAACTAGTGCCGTAATAAACTTCATATTCGCCAGAATTTACTTTGAGAGCCATCGTTGCAGCATCAAAAAATTCAAATGAAGAAGCGGGCAAATCAATCAGAACGTTTTCTTTATTTCCTGCTTTTACATTCACTCGTTTAAACGCTTTTAATGTTTTTAAAGGCCCGTCTGCATCATTTACTTTTTTAACATATACCTGAATTATCTCGGTTCCGTTGCGCTTACTGGCATTTTGCACTGGAATTTTCAACTGAATATTTTCATCTGCTTTTATTTTAGTTTTGCTCAATTTACCTTCGCCAACAACAAATTTAGAATAGCTTAATCCAAAACCAAAAGGAAATAATACATCTGTAGTATATCTGTAAGTGCGCCCTTTCATGGAATAATTTTCAAAATCGCCTAATATTTCCGAATTTTTGTAGAATGAAACTGGCAGTTTTCCTGCTGGATTATAATCGCCAAAAAGCACATCGGCAACGGCCTGCCCACCAGATTCTCCCGGATACCATGCCTGCAAAATAGCATCGCAACTTGACGTTTCGGGCGTTAAAGCTATTGCAGAACCAGAGCAGTTTACAAAAATCACTTTTTTTCCTGCTTCTTTTAATTCTTTCAAACATTTTCGCTGCACGGCTGGCAGTTCAATATTAGTTCTGTCACCTCCTTTAAAACCAGAATAAGAAACTGGCATTTCTTCTCCTTCCAGTAAAGTAGAAAGACCACCCACGAACACAACCGTATCGATACCTTTTAACTTTTGAATTATAGCGCTGAAATTGATGTCAAATTCTTTCCCAAAATCAAATTCAAGATTCGCTTGCCAATTGTTTGACTGCGCAAAATGAATTTCAATTTTATAGGTTTTGCCCGATTCTACAGGAAACGAAATATTTGCGGGTACTGTTCTCCAATTTGTATATTTTGCAATTGATTTTCCGTTAACGAATAACTCAAAAAAACCTGTAGCACCAGTTTTAAAAACAAGTGTTTCGGTTGTTTTTGCAGTAAATACGGTTTCGTATCTTGCAGAAAAGCCTTCCAATTTAACTCCAGAAGCAAATTCGTGCTGTCCAGCTGTTGTCATTTTTATCGGATTTGTAATCTGGGTTGAAATAACGCTATTTCCCTCTCTATTTGAATTGTTCCAATAGGTGGCTTTCATTCCTTTTTTACCTTCAAAAGAAATCTGATCAAAATAAGTCTGAGTTACTTTATCTTCTACCAGATCACAGGTTTTATCATAATAGATTTTATCTGCTCCTATTTTAGATTCTATTCCTTCTTTAATGGTAATGGTTTTAACTGGTGTTCCGTTATAATTTCCCCATAACATCGGTTCATTTGCTGCATTGGGCCCTATAACGGCAATCTTTTTTGCTTTCGCTAAAGGAAGAATGTTGTTTTTATTTTGAAGTAATGTCATAGATTTCTGTGCCATTTCTAACGCAAGCTGCTGATGTTCTTTACTATTAAGCACCGAAGCTGGAATTTGAGCCCATGGCACTATCGCGTCGTCATCCATTTCTCCTATTTCAAAACGTCCTTCCAAGACCCGCTGTAAACTTTTATTGATGTCTGTTTCTTTAATTAAATCTTTTTCAACAGCTTCGGGAAGATTTTTAAAAGGGTAATTTTCCCAAACACATTCTACATCTGTTCCTGCCAATACCGCTTTAGAAGCAGCATGTACCGCATCTGAAGAGACTTTGTGTGTGGTGTAAAAATCGGTTACTGCACCGCAGTCTGAAACGACCATATATTTGTACCCCCAATCTTCTCTAAGAATCCGCTGTAATAATCGCGTATTGCTGCAGCAAGGCTCATCATCCAAACGCTGATAGGCACACATCACTTCTCGTACATCGGCTTCTTGCACCAATGCTTTGAAGGCAGGAAGATAAGTTTCGTAAAGCTCACGCGGATTTACATTATTCAAATTCAATTCGTGTCTGCTCCATTCAGGACCAGAATGTACAGCAAAATGCTTGGCACAGGCTAGAAGTTTCCGGTATTTGGCGTCTGCAGGACCTTGCAATCCTTTTACAACCGAAACTCCCATTCTAGAGGTCAGATAAGGATCTTCACCATACGTTTCCTGTCCGCGCCCCCATCTTGGATCCCTAAAAATATTGACATTTGGTGTCCAAACTGATAAGCTTAAAAAACGTTTGTTCTCGTTTCCATCTTTAATCCATTGGTTGTATTTGGCTCTAGCTTCATCGGAAACAGCATCAAAAACGCGATAAAGCAATTGGTCGTCAAATGACGCAGCCATACCTATAGGTTCGGGAAAAACAGTCACGTTATCATTGTTTGCATAACCGTGTAAAGCTTCACTCCACCAATTAAATTTTTTAATTCCAAGTCTCGGGATAGCATCAGACTGATCGCACATTAACGTCGCCTTTTCTTCGAGTGTCAACCTTGAAATTAAATCTTTTGCCCGATCGGAAGAACTTAACGAAGGATTCTTATAAGGCAACAACTGCGCACTTGCACTAACTGCTGAAAAAAAACTTATGGCCAACAAACATCTTATTTTCATTTTTTCTATTTTAAATTGTATTTAAAACCTTTTATAGCGATTAATTCTTTTCCGAAATTTTATCATCTATTCGGAAATAATCAAAATCTGCAAAGCCTCCTATCGTTTTGGAAGCGTAATTAAACAAGCCAAATCGGTAGCCCATAAAATGAGGAATGGTATATGGCATTTTGATAGGTTTTCCTATACTAATCCATTTTTTTCCGTCTAAACTGTAATAAAATCTTCCTTGATCTGCTTGGTTTTTAAAGTCGCATTCTGCCTTAAAATATATTTTGTTCTGATGGAATAAAACACTTTCAATTTCTTTCGGATTTCCTTTTTCAGCATCCATCATGATTATCCTTTTCGCTCCCTGATCAACTTTTACTCCGACCAGTCCAAAATCCTTTTGCAACAGCGAAAGACCGGCAAAATCGCCTTCTTTCATGTTTGAAAGCTCCAGCATCGTCGTTCCAGAACATACGGGACCAAAAGTTCTCTGAGTCAAAATATTTTTTACCTGCGTAAAACTGCTATCTATTCTGGATGTTTTTAATCTCAAATATCCTTTTCTTTCTTTGACAGACCAATTTGCATGATCTGGATTATGATTCCACTGCCAAACTAAAGGAAGATCGTTTTCTCCATTTTTACGGGTAAATTCATCCGAGTTTACAATTCCGGGAATTAAGCTTTTATTGGCTGTAAGGTCTAAATCTTGAGGTACTTTTCCATTTTCTCCTAAGATTGGCCAGCCGTTTTCCCAATTTACAGGAACTAGATACGGAATTCGTCCTACGCCTCCTGCATCTCTAAATAAATAAGAAAACCATCTGCCATCTGGAGTATCAATAAGTCCGCCTTGCGCAACACCCAAATCCTGAAGTCCAATCTTGCCCTCCCATGGTCCTTCAATAGAGTCTGCTCTATGGATAATTACCGTACGCATACCATTTTCTGGCCAGCAGATATTAAATAGATAATATTTGCCTTTAATTTTAAATAGCTGTGATCCTTCTG
This sequence comes from Flavobacterium sp. B167r, assembly GCF_056824315.1. Classification (NCBI taxonomy): domain Bacteria; kingdom Pseudomonadati; phylum Bacteroidota; class Flavobacteriia; order Flavobacteriales; family Flavobacteriaceae; genus Flavobacterium; species Flavobacterium sp. B167r. The sequence continues at coordinate 2,331,579 of NZ_CP124859.1, read as the reverse complement.
CTGGCAACATAATATCGCTTTGTGCAGGCGCATTGGCGTTTTCGATTAAAACTTTCTTAGTTTCTTCTTTAACTTCCGACAAATCTTCTTTTAATTCCACAATTTGAAGTTTTCCGCCTCCCCAAACAAGATAGACCTTCCCATTATCATCAAAAAAAAGGGAATGATCGTGATAGGAATTCTTTAAAACAATTCTTTTGCAAGACCCTTTTTCAATGTCTTTTGTTGAAAAAATATAGGTTTTACCCGTTGTTCCTGAAAAAGTACTCACATAATATACACCATTATGGTAACGGAGACTGCTTGCCCATGAACCTCTTCCGTAATCATTTTTTCCATGATCTAAATTCAGCCGGTCATCATTATCTTCTAAGGTTTGATAGGCATAATTGACAAGATGCCAATTTACCAAGTCATTGGATTTCATAATTGGCACGCCCGGATTCATGTGCATTGTTGTACTGCTCATATAATACGTGTCGTTAACCCTGATTATAGATAAATCAGGCACATCTGCAAAAATAATGGGATTTTGAGCTTTGCCCTTTTGAGCCTGACCTGTCAAAATGATCAATGTAATTGCTAGAAAAGTATATATAAACCTTTTTGTTTTCATCGTGGTTTCAATTTTCATTATTTCTAGAAAAATATCGGACAGAAATAATCAATTAGCTAAACTTTATTATTTAAACAATAATTGAGAGTAAAGAAATAAATCATGTCTCCATACTGGCCAGCTGTGTCCTCCAGAATATTCACTGTAATTATATTTAATGCCCAATTGATCGAACTTTTTCATCATTATTTTACAGTTTTCGTATGCTATATCTTCCTTTCCTCCCATCGAAATCCAAAAAGTTTTCAGGTTTGCATTAATAGTCTGTGCATTGTTTTTCATAAATTCATATTGAGGTTCTGCTAATTTTGGGTTGTTTGCCCACCAGCCTGAACTAAAGACACCCAGACTTGAAAACATATTCGAATTTTTAATTCCGGCATAAAGTGTCTGTAAACCTCCCATTGATAAACCTGCTAAAGCTCTGTTTTTACTGTCTGTTGCTACTTTAAAATTGCTTTCGACATAAGGAATTGCTCCATTTTTTAATTCATTTTCAAATGCTTTTAAGGTTTCTTCACTAAAACCTGCAATACCTCCTGTACTTGCCATATTGCCGTCAAGCATTACGATAACCATTTTTTTCGCTTTATTTTCTGCAATTAAATTATCTAGAATTAAGTTTGTTTTTCCTTGATTGCTCCATCCTCGCTGGTCTTCCCCACCTCCATGCAAGAGGTATAAAACAGGAAATTTCTCAGTTGAAGTTTCGTAACCCGGCGGTGTGTACACATACATTTCGCGCCATGAATTGGTTCCTTTAGAATAGTAATTCATTCTTCTTACCTCACCATGCGGAACTGTTTTCAATTCGTAAAAATCACCATCTTTTTTCGGAATTTCAATTCCGCTTGCCATACGGCCCATACCATAAAAGGTTTCACTTGAAGGGTCTGCCACTGCTACGCCGTCAATTAGGAGTGAGTAATAATTAAATCCTCCATTTATTACATCAGTTGTAACATTCCATACTCCTTGCGCATCTTTCTGCATATCGTATTTTCGTCCCAAATCTATCTGTACTTTCGATGCTTCTGGCGCGTTAACTTTAAAAATCACTCTATTATCTGGCAATATTTGAGGATATTTGGCATTGCGAATGTTCGTTTGGGCTATGCTTCCTAAAACCGTGTATTTTGCAAAACTTGATTCATCAATAGGTTTAAACAATAGTTGCGAAAACATATACAAACTGTTTTTCCAGACTTTAAAATCATGAACCCCTGGCTCGATATAATAAATATGCGGCACATTATTTTTAAATAAGTAATCGTGTGTTCGTCTGCTATTTTCAAGCAACCAGTCATTATCTCCGCAGGAAATCCAAAGCAATTTCAGTTTCTTTTTTGTTTCTTCTGGATTGGGTACTAATTCTTCCATTTTCTTTGTATTTGGTGCTGATGAAAATCCACCAATCCAAGCAAATTTATCCAAGTTTGTTAATCCGAAATTTAGAGATTGTCCGCCTCCCATAGATAAACCTGCGATGGCACGATGTTCTCTGTCTTTAAAAACAGGATATTTTTTTTCGATAAAAGGAATTAAATCCTTCAATAAATCCTTTTCAAAATCTGCAAATGCTTGTACTTTATCTGGCGCCATTATATTTCCAGAAGCGCTATCATCTTTCATTGCTCTACCGTTTGGCATGACCACAATCATAGGTTCTAATTTTCCTTCTGCATAAAGATTGTCCAATATAATCTGGGGAGTTCCTCCGTTAAGCCATTCTTTTTCATCACCGCCAATTCCGTGCAAAAGATATAAAACCGAATATTTTTTGCTTTTATTGAAACTCGGCGGTGTGTAAATAGTAGCTCTTCTAATGGTTCCAATAGTTTTCGAATTATAACTAACCGTTTCCACTTTTCCAGCTGGAACTGCGGTATTCAATTGGTCAAATCCGATTGGTGCCTGAACTATAAAAGGATCATTTGGGTTATTTGATTTATAGCCTAAAAGTGAAAGCATTTTTTCGGCGTAACGCATTCCTAATTGTCTGTATCCTGCCGCATTAAAATGCAGTAAATCTGAAGCAACTGCACAGCCTTTTGAAGAAATTACATAAGCAGTCGGAATGGTTTTTGGCAACGTTGCAATGATTTTATTCATGCTGGCACATTTGCCGTTTTGGTCTTCATGAACAGTTTCTCCAGAAAGCAGCGGTACTTTTTTAGGATCCAAATTCAAATCTTTCATAAGGTTATCATATACTATTTTGACCTTTTTTGGCCATAACGTATCGCCTGTGTTCGATTCTCCCTGATGCAGTAAAATGCCTTTTATAACGCCTTTCTTTTGTGCAATTTTTGCCATTTCCACCAATCTTGCGTATGGACTGCCATTATATTCTTTGATCATTCCCAGCATCCAATCTGGTGCTGTTTTCATATAATTTTCAAAATTATCTTTATCAAAAAGTTCAATTTTACAGCCTCCTATAGCAACATTTACCACACCCACTTTTATGTTTTTGGGAAGACTGGCAACCATTGTTCTTCCAAAATAATCTGTCGGTGATAATCCGGTTTTACATCGGCATAAGGGTGGTATTGCCGTGTACCATTTCCCCATTTCCCGATTCAGATCCGGACAATTTACTGCTTCCAAAACCTGAAAACGAGGATCGATATTTATTTTATCTTCTGCTTCAATTGGCGCGGCGCCTTCCATATTGGATTGCCCAAAACTTAAATAAACATGAAAATTTGGATCTTGAGAATATCCATCCTGTGCTGCAAAAAAAAGAACAGCTAGTGAGAAAAATTTAATTATTGATTTCATGATATCTTTTAAATTATTTTACTGCCAGAACAACTGGACACTATATCTTTTTACTAATAGAAGTTAGAATACTTCCAAAATGAAATTCTATTTTATTTAAATAAATTTAATTCTATTATTTCCCCCATTCTCTGATAGCCTAATTCATTAGGATGCAAAAAATCACCATCATGCATATTTGATAAAATGGTTTTAGGATTTTCCTTTGAAGACATTTCTTTATCAAAATCTATTACTGCATCAAAATTGTTATTTCGAATCCATGCATTTACAATAGCTCTTGCTTCTTGTTTAAAAGGGGCATCATAAAATGATTTTTGAAAAGGCAGAATCGTACAGCCATAAACTTTTATGCCTTTTGCGTGTGCTTTTTCTATCATAATTTTATAAACTTCTATAATTTCCTGTGCTTTTGCAGGAGCATCTTCTGGTCGTTTAACCCCTCCGATATCATTTATTCCTTCTAAAATTACGAGCCATTTTGTTCCTGATTGTGATAGCACATCACGATCAAAACGTTCTAATGCAGTAGGGCCTAGTCCGCCTTTTACAACACAATTTCCTCCTATACCTAAATTCAAAACTCCAATATTTTTGGTTGTTTTATCTCCAGCAAGCCGAGCTGCCAAAATATCTGTCCAACGGTTTTGCTTGTTTGTTCCAGAGCCGCGTCCATCTGTAATTGAGTTTCCTAGACAGATAATATTGGAGGTGTTTTTTGATGCCACAACATCTAGTCCCATAATGGTGTACCAATGATCTGTTTTTATAGCACCCGAAAAAATGTTATTGTTAAGATGATCGCCGGACAAAATATATGATGTTGTTCTTGAGCCAGGATGTCCAGATGTTTTTTCTGATGCAGTTCCATAATAAATCGTAATCGCGAGCAATTGACCTTGCTGCAATTGAAAATTTACCTCATCTGAAAATACTTCTTCTCCTGGATTTAATGTTATTTCTTGATTTCCTTTAAAACTGAGATTTTTTTGCGTCTTTTTATCAATTGCAGGAGCTTCAAGTACATTGGCGATGCTGACCTTTTTTAAAACTGTAGGCTGATCACTAAATAAATTTGAAAAACGCAGCCGAATATTTTCTCCTCCTATTGAAACTTTTACAATTTGTCGAAGTGTATTTTGGGACAAACCCGGAGCGGGAGGCATATTGTTCGGCTCTACAAGCATTTGCGCGCAGGCCCAAGATCCTACCCAGTTTTCAGGAGTGGCTTTTGCAGAAGAATTTACTAATGTCTGATTGGTTTTACATTCTATTATTAAAATAAAAAGTGGTAAAATCAGTGTATATTTTAAATATCTTTTCATATTCCCTTTAAAATTTAAAACATTTAATTCTATTTAAAAGCACATTAATAAAGTACTTCTTTATTGGCTAATACTATTCACATTTGAATTATTAGATGCTGTCGCATAAAGACCTATCAATGCTCCCGTGAATCCACCAGCTACATTTGTCGAAAGAATATCTCCTGAAACTGGAATTCCTAAATTTTCAAAATTACCTCCGTTTAAAGCATAACTAAACTGATAATTATCTCCAACAGCTTTTACTTGAAGACTTAATGCCCCTTTGATTTCTATTTTTGCACTTGAAATAATTTCTGATTTTCCATCTTCTGTTCTTTCTAACAATATATAAGTGTCTTTTCCTTTTTTCGTTATTCCAAAAACATAATTAAAATGTTCGTTCTGCAAGCATACAATTCCTGCCAAATCTTTCTCAGATTTTGGTTTGTATTCTAATGATGTCGAAAAAGAAAAAGTATTGTGCTGCTGTCTGTAAAATAAGGTAGACGTTGGTTTCATTTCTTTGATATTTACCGAAAACGGATTAATCTGCAAACCTTTTTTTACAACAGAAATGAATTTTTCTCTAGGCCCTCTAAGCCCGATCCATCTGTAATCTAATTTTTCTGAAGTAAAATTTTCTGTGAAAGTAAAATTGCCATTAGGAAAAAAACCATCTTTTCCCGTTTTGTTTGCCACACCGCCTGGCATTTTTAATTTTGGTCCCATTGGCACCAGTCCGTTTTCAAAAACAGGAAAAGTACCTGACCAGTCTACAGGAAGTATAAAAGTTTCACGTCCAGCATTTACTCTGTCTTTTTCATTTGGACGAATTCCTAAAAACACACCATAATATTTATTATCTGGTCCAAGTACCAAATCGGCATGCCCTGCCCAATCTACCTTATTTGGTCTGTTTTGAGGAAAATATCTTTGAGTCAAAATCGGATTATTAGATGATGGTTTAAAAGGCCCTTTTGGATTATCACTAATAAAAACAACCTCGCTATGGTTTCCTCCTGTACCACCTTCGGCGCACATCAAATAATAATGATTGTCTTTTTTATACAAATGAGGAGCTTCTATCCATATTGGTTTTTTAGAAAGATCAACACCGCCATCCACTATAATTTTATCTGTACCGGGAATTACCTGATCTTTTTCTAAATCATATTCCCATACCTTGATCACACGATGTCCGGTGTATAATTCTTTTCCTTTATCAGGAGCATCATTGTGTACGACATAACCTTTTCCATTATCATCAAAGAAAATAGAAGGATCGATTCCGTTAAAAGCTAATTTAATTGGGCTTCCCCATCCTTTTTTCGGGTCTTTAGTCTTCACAATAATATTTCCCATGTTCCCAGTAAATGCAGTTACAATCATATAGAAAGTATCATTATGAGGGTTATAGGTAATTCCAGGTGCATAAACTCCTGCACTAATACCTGTGTCATGAGGGTTAAATTCTGAAACATTATTCAGCACTCCTCCTAGGTCAGTCCAGTTTACTAAATCTTTAGAATGAAAAATTGGAACTCCTGGAAACATCGCAAATGAAGAGCACACCATATAATAATCGTCCCCTTTTCTGGTAATTGCGGGATCAGGATAACATCCCTGAAGAATCGGTGAATAAAATTCGTTTTCTTTTAATGGATTGTTTGTATAAATCTCATCTTCTCCTTTGTATAAAACGTTCGAAAAAATTGGAGCCTTCCCGCTTTTCTTTTTCGGATTATTTTCTTGGGCTTGTAAATGCACAATACTTAACATCAAAGATGCCATTAATAAAAATATCTTTTTCTTGTTCATTATATCGTTATTTTAAAAATATATTAAAAAGCCGAGAGCAATACTCTCGGCTCTAACCAAACTAACTTAAATCTTAATAGAAGTCATTTGTAAGATTAACACTATTACGAATGTTAGTTTAAAAAAAAATTAATATCCTGGATTCTGATAAGCCTTTTTTTCCTCTGCCGACATTTCCATTCCGTCCATCTGCCCTTGCGGAATCGGTCTTAGATAATGATGCGGATCAATTGTTCTAGTCACTACTTCAGGCGTATGCTGTCCGTAATTAGATCCTCCAATAGAATATTTACCTGCCAGCTCATTCCATTTTTGAGTTCGTACTAAATCATACCAGCGGTATCCTTCTCCAAAAAATTCACGTGAGCGTTCTGCAAGAATGTAATTAATATCAATTATTGCTGGAGTTGCACTTGTCATTGCAGCACTATTATCCTGTATTTTAGCGGTATTACCATTATTGTCCCATTTCCATTTTCCAGCTCTAGCTCTTAGCACATTTACAAGAGATCTTGCACTTAAAGTCCCTGTAGCGCCTTTTACCGCTGCTTCTGCAGCAACAAGATACAGTTCAGAGAATTTTGCTACTGGAAACGGTCTTGTGCTTCCTGCATTAGGCTGCCCAAGTCCGCCCGCATTATCTGTTCTGTATGGACCTAATTTCCAAAAACCTGGATATACAATTCTGCTAATCCCGTTCGGAGATATCACATAGTCAGCTCTTCCTGGCAGAACCCCAGCTCCAACTCCGCTGTCTCCCTGTCCTGAAGGATATTCTATTGGTGTTGCTGGCTCTTCATCAAGAAATGTCAAAACGGCATCTCCAGGTTTAATTGTCAATCCATTAGCATTGGTTAGTGTAGCCACACCTGTAAGACCAGTACCTAGCAGATTCCAGTTGCCACGAAAAACTGTTGCAAATGTTCCATCGTATCTTGAGTCATTAGTTTTATCAGCAAAGGTATTTTTTACCACTTCGATAGTCGGTGCCATTCTTGTCCATGGACGACCTAAAAACTGATTTGCCTCTCTCTGAACTGAAGAAACCGCAGTTGTTCCGTTTTTACTTCTGATAGACGTATAATTCCAAGTTACCATCCATCCTGCAAAGTTGTCTGGAGTACCTCCGCCTCCGCCTCCATAGGTAAGGCTTGCTCCGTTGTAATATTCACTGGTTTCTGTATGGTCGGCATAAAGCATTACTTCTTTGTTTCTGTCGTTTGAGCCTAAATTTACATCATAGTAAGAATCCAGCAGTCCATAAGAACCTGGATTATTTATTCCTTCTACAGCTAAATCATAAGCTTTCTGAAAATACCATTGCGAATCATGTCCGTCTGGATCTGTTCTTGGTGTTTCTGGATACGTTGGAATATTATTAGGATTTTCAAGCCACCATGCATAAGTTAGGTACGCTTTCGCTAAAAACAAACGTGCTACCGTTTTGGTTACCGTACCTGTTAAACGAGGTGCATCAGGAAGCTCATTTACTGCAGCCAGAAGATCTGGAAAAACAGCTTTGGTGTATACTTCTGTAACCGTATTACGTTTAGAAGATCTTGAAGGCTTACTGTTAAACTTTAAGTCTCCAGCTCCTAAATCCAAAGGAACGCCACCGAATGTCTGCACCAATAAAAAGTAATCAAAACCTCTGAAAAACTTAGATTCTGCGATTAGATTAGCTGCAATTCCTACAGCTGCTCCATTTTCTATAATACCGCTCGCTGTATTAATATCTGAATAAGAATTATTCCACAAAACATCTGAACGGCTTGAAGCAGGATTAATAATCCCTACACCAGATAAATCATGATCTTTAAAGTTTCCATCTGCGCTCTGTGCATAAGTCGACTCATCTGTACCAGTCTGGCAAGAATTGTAAAAATAAGCCTGACCGTAAATCCAGCGCAAGTGTGCATAATGCGACGTTAATCCTTGTATAACACCTTGTTCTGTTTTAAAATAGCTTGGCTCGTAGAAATCATGAGGTTTTTCTTCTAATATATCAGAACAGCCAGCTAAGGAGAATAAAACCGCTGACCCTATAATTAAGTTTTTAAAAATATATCTTTTCATGTCTGCGTCTGATTAAAATGTTAAGTTAAGCCCAAATAAATAATTTCTGGTCGTAGGAGTGTTGGTTCCGATAATAGAAAATCTTTTCTGATAAGAGGCAACAGCCTGATTTTCGTCTCCAACTGAATTTGTTTCAGGATCCATTCCCGATTTATCATGATATGGAGAGAATAAAACAAACGGATTCTGTGCCGTGAAATACAATCGTAATCTGTCAATGCCTAAATTTCTTGTAAAATTCTGATCAATAGTGTATCCAAAAGTAAGCGCTCTGATTTTTACATAAGAAGCATCAAAATATCCCATAGTTGACATGTATTTAGGATTATCACCGCTTCTGATTCCTCTCGGATTTGGAAATTCTCCATCTCTGTTATCTGGAGTCCAATAATCTACATCGACATTACTTCTTCTTCCGTTTAATAAGTTCATGTAACTTGCTCCTCCATAAAGCGTGCTAATTAACACTCCGCCACTTTTAAATGCTCCTACCATATTGAAATCAAACCCTTTGTAAGTTAAATTGGTATTGAAACCTCCCTGAAAATCTGGATCCGTTTCGATAATCTGGCGGTCGCTTGCATTTATAGCGCGTGTTGGCGAACCGTCTGCGTTATATTCTCCTGTATATTTCACTTTGATAGATCCGACAACTGTTCCCTGTTGGTTAATGCCTGTAGGGCCTGGCTCATAAATTGACATATATGGATCTCCCTCCTGCCAGATTCCTACTTTTTTGTAATCGTAAATAGAATTTATATTATATCCTACAAACCAGTTATTGGCTTCGTCACGGCTAGCTCCAGAAGCTAAAGCCACAAGTTTGTTTTCATTTTTGTAGAAATTAACCCCCACACTCCAAGTCAGGCCATTAGGATTATCCAAAATAACTCCGTTTAATGATATTTCATACCCTTTATTTTCTGTTTCTCCAACATTCGCAACATAACCGCTTACACCAGAAGTTGGAGGAAGTCCCACGCGCTGAAGCAAATTCTTTGTATTGGTTTTATAATATTCAACCGTACCAGATAAACGGTTGTTGAATAATCCGAAATCCAGTCCGTAGTTCCATGTTGTTGAGAATTCCCATCCTAAATCAGGATTTGGTAGTTCTGTAACATATACACCCGTTGAATTTGTGCTTCCAAAATTGTATGGTCTTGTGCTTAAAGCTCCTAAAGTTTTATAAGGATCTACTGCCTGATTAGAAGTTTCTCCATATCCGGCTCTCAGTTTCAATAAATTAATTGGTTTAACGTTTTTAAGAAAAGACTCATTTGAAAGCGTCCATCCTGCTGAAACTGCTGGATAAGTAACCCATTTGTTTCCTGGAGAAAGTCTCGATGAACCATCAGAACGCACTGTTCCTGATATGAAATAACGTCCATCATAAGAATACATTAACCTTGCCATGTAAGATGTTAATCCCCACTGCGTATAATCCTGATCAGCTGGATTAATAACCGCTTCTTCCTCACTCTGTCCTAAATTGTAAAACTGGAAAGCATCTGAAGTAATACCGTTTCTTGTCACTCTTGAACTCTGTCCTGTGTATTGTTCATTTGAATATAATCCAACAAAATTGATAGTGTGCTTTTCAGCAAAAGTCTTATCATAAGTCAGTAAGTTTTCCAAAAGCCATTGCGTAGACCAACCGTTAGTGATTGCGGCATTCGAAAGCGTTGTCGGATTTACATCAAAGACTCCTTGCCCTTCATAATATCCTGCATTAGAAGTACGGAAATTCAAACCTGTATTGAGTCTGTATTTTAAACCGTCAATACCCGGAATTTTTACTTCCGCAAAAATATTATTATAAGAACTAAAAGCCCTATTTAAATTGACATACGCATCTCCTAAATTTTTAATAGACTTTCTTGTATATACCCACTGATCATCTGCAGCCATGCTTACCGTTCTTTTAAGGGTTCCATCAGCATTATAAGGGTTTGCAAGAGGTGAAGTTGCTAAAATAGTTCCTGTTCCTATGTTATCCCCATTTGTAATACTGTAATTACTGTTTGTATTGAATCCCATACGGATAGACCTGTTAATTTGCTGGTCTAAACCTGCTCTCAAACTGAAACGCTCATAGCTCTGACCTGGAAGAACAGACTCCTCTTTATAATATCCCAAACCTGCATTGTAAGCTCCGCCTTCGCTTCCACCAGAAACACTAACATCATGACTGATCATTTCTCCAGAACCGTAAAGAAGGTTCTGCCAGTCGGTATTTGTATTACGAGATTCATCTACACCATCTACATAAAGACCAGTATAATCACGCAATGCCGCAAACTTCTGTCCGTCCATCATAGGGTATTTAGACCATGCCTGTTTGATTCCGCTGAAACCATTGTAATTAAATGTTGCTTTCTGATTTTTACGCCCTTTTAAAGTAGTTACCAGAATCACACCATTTGCTCCTCGTGAACCGTAAATTGCAGTTGCTGAAGCATCTTTTAGAATATCTATCGACTTAATATCAGACGGATTTATATCTCCAATAGATCCTGCAAAAGGAACTCCGTCAAGTACTACTAGCGGATCATTACTTCCTGTAAGCGATCTCGTTCCTCGTATTCTGATCTGCATTGCTGCTCCTGGCTTAGAAGAAGTTTGGGTCAGATCAACTCCGGGAAGCCTGCCCTGAAGTGCTTGAGTAATATTGGCTGCAGGAACTTCGTTTAATTCCTTGCCGCCAAGAGAAGAAACAGATCCTGTAACAGCTTCTTTAACTTGTGTCCCGTATCCGATTACCACAACTTCTTTCAAATTATTGGCGTCTTCTTCAAGCTTTACATTAATATTTGTCTGGCTGTTTACCGCCACTTCTTTACTTTTTAATCCGATGAAACTAAAAATAAGAACACCGTTGGCCGGTACACTAATAGAATAAGTACCATCAAAACTAGTACTCACTCCGTTTTTAGCTCCTTTTAAATTAACGTTAGCTCCAGGAATCGGTCCAGTGTCATCGGTTACAGTTCCAGTTACAGTTGTCTGTGCTTTAGATTGAAATGAAAACGCAAACAGCAGCATAAAAAAACAAAAGCATTTTAAATGTCTTTGTTTACTTGCATTAAAGAGGTTAGTCATAAAAATTGATTTAATAATTAATTGGTTTGTTAGTAAGCTTTTTTCAACATTATATAGGTTTTAAAAAATGCAACCTTATAAGTTTATTTATTACAAATATAAAAAAATATATTTCAAACACAATCGGTTGTGTAATTTATTTTTTGCCAAATAATAAAAAAAATACCAAAAAAAAGATGTTTATCATATAATTAAATACATAATATTATAAATACAGCAAATTCAACTAAAACGTTGTAGTAATATTTAGGAATAATAAAAGGATTGTTCAAGATTCTTAAATAAAACATAAAATTGAGGTATTTATACTTTTATGAATAATTTAAAACATGGGAGTCGCAGCAATTTATACGATTTAGAAAAAATTTCTACTTAAAAAGTATATTTTTAGATTCAGTCAATTCAATTAGATAAAAAACCTCAAACAATCGATTGCTCAAATAATTGAAAAAGATGAAAATAGAGTTTTAGTTAAGGACAAGAGAAAAATTGAATGAAGTTTTTTATTTTTTGAAAAAGCTCAATAAATGATTCACACACAAAAAAAAAAAAAAATGAAAGTAAAATTTGGAGTAAAACGTTCTTGAACTATCATAATTAAATTTGGGGAGAAATTTTGATCTAAAACTAATGCTCAAAAATAAAATTGAATTTTACATTCCAGCTGACTTCATTTTTTGGCACATTTAAACTGTAAAATTTAGCAGCTCGATAAGAAACTCCATCTTCCTTTTCATCTAAACTATAAACCAATCTTCTCTGCAAAATCTTTCTTCTGAAATTTACCTTATTTATTTTAATCCCTAAAATTTCCTCATACAACTGGACAACTTGAAGTAAAGTAAATTTTTCTCCTAAAAGATTAAAACCTACAGCACTGCAGCAAATATTCTTTTTCAGCTCTTTAAGGCTAAAATCTAGCATCACCATATCTTTCTCACATAAATGGGCTATATTATCGGTTTCAAGCCAAATTATATCTGAATTTGGCTCTTCATTCTCGACCGCTTTTTTTTTCCTTATCATTGCATAATATACAATTGAGATATTTTCTGATGATAATGAAGAACGATTATCATATGCTTTTAATTGATCTAAGAAGAAATCATCTGAAGGAATATACTTCTCCAGTATTTCTTGCGCAGTTTGCCACATTGGTACAGCTTCTAAGCTAGCATTAGGCAATTTCCATTTAAACTCCCTGGCCTCGCTATCATTTTTAGCTAGCAAAACTTTTAGCTTTCTTTCCTCAAAACAGAATATTACACAGCTTATTTCTATCTTATTTTCAAGACATGAATTACGGCACATTCTCTCTTCTGAAGCTTCTTTTTTCATAGAAATAAAATACTTTAAAATCAATAAATCATCATTACTAGAGCATCATCATGATGATTTAGAAGGTTTTTATTAATTCTAAAAACAATCGGTTGTGTAAAGTTATATAAAAAAACATATTATGCAAATTTAACTTACTTAATTTAAGCATACTTAAAAACAACAACCGATTGTATTACTATTAATCAAAACTTGTATTTTTCTGTATAATTCCTAAGTTTGGAAATGAGTCTACAAAAAATTGCTCTTACATTAAATGCAAGAGCAGTTTTTTTAAAGGACAAGAAATTTAAATCTTTTTTGATGATTCACGAACCAGAACTTCTGTATTAAGAAAAGTTATTTCTTTTACTTCTTCATCTTTCGAAGACCCTATATTGTCAATAACAATGTTTGCAGCAGCTTTTCCCATTTTCTCAGCAGGATGTGTAATTGTTGAAATATTGGGTTCAATTATTTCTGAAATAGGGTCATTATTAAAACCAATTACGGCAAAATCCTGAGGCACTTTAATACCTCTCTTTTTTGCTGTCTGCACAGCACTAACCGCAAGAATATCCCCAGGCGCAAAAAGTCCATCCGGCGGCATTTTTAAGTCAAACAACTTACGGCTAGCTTCAACACCATCGTCATATGTCATGGCTTTCATATTTATAATCAATTCTTCTTTTAAGGGCAGGCCATGCTCTGCTAAAGCATCAAGATAACCTCTTTTTCTCTCATTATAAAGATTACCAAACTCAGCACCAGCAGTCATGTGTGCGATTCTCTTGCACCCTTGATCGATAAGATGTTTCGTGGCTTTATAAGCTGCAGTATAATTATCAATTACAACTCTAAATGCATTAAAACCCTTCGGAACACGGTCAACAAATACGACAGGAATATTATTATTTAAAAACTGTTCAAAATGAGAAGTGTCTTTTGTCTCCATTGCAAGCGAACAAACAACACCACTTACTCTACTGCTATAAAGCGATTTAGCCATTTTAACTTCTTCCGCATATGAATCATGCGACTGCATAATAATAACAGAAAAGTTTGATTTTCTAGACGCTACCTCAATGCCGCTAATTAATGATGATAAAAAAGGCTGCGCTATAGTCGGAATTAAAACACCAATTGTTTTAGATTTATTTCCTCTTAATCCTGCTGCCAAAGTATTTGGAACAAACCCCATTTCCTCAGCGGTTTTTTTAACTTTTTTAATGGTTTTGTCACTAAGACTATGGTGGTCTTTCAATGCTCTTGAAATAGTAGATGTAGCTAGATTAAGTCTCTCCGCAATATCATAAATAGTTACAGGTCTATGTTCTTCCATTACTTATTAATTAGGTGTAAATATTATATTTTTAAAAACTGACAAAATGCAATTATCGATATTCTTTTTCAATTATGCATAAAATCTACAAGTTAACAACATAAATAATAATTTTTATTATAAAAAACAACAAATAAATCAATGCGGGAATTATTTTTTTATGATTAATTATTCAAATAACATATATTTTTCTTTTCTTTACGCAATCGGTTGTATTGTTTTTTACAAGCAGTTATAAATTTGGAAATCAAATAAAAATCATTGTTATGAAATTAAAATATTCAATTCTAATTCTAATCTCATTTTGGTCTTTAGCACAAAATAAAACGCCAAAACATCCATTCCAGAATACTGATCTCACTTTTGAAGAACGTGTAGAAAATCTAGTCAGCCAATTAACATTAGAAGAAAAAGTAGCGCAAATGTTAAACACTGCGCCCGCAATACCCCGCCTTGGAATTCCTGCTTATGACTGGTGGAATGAAACTTTACATGGCGTAGCAAGAACCCCGTTTAAAACAACAGTTTTTCCACAAGCCATTGCAATGGCCGCAACTTTTGATAAAAATTCGCTTTTTAAAATGGCCGATTATTCTGCTCTAGAAGGCAGGGCAATTTACAATAAGGCTGTGGAGCTCAATAGAACAAATGAACGTTATCTTGGACTTACTTACTGGACTCCAAATATTAATATTTTTCGAGATCCAAGATGGGGACGCGGACAGGAAACGTATGGCGAAGATCCATATCTTACAGCGGTTTTAGGTGATGCTTTTGTAAGAGGCCTTCAAGGTGACGATCCTAAATATTTAAAAGCGGCAGCCTGTGCAAAACACTATGCCGTTCATAGCGGACCAGAATCTTTACGCCACACTTTTGACGTTGATGTTACACCATACGAATTGTGGGATACTTACCTTCCCGCTTTTAAAAAATTAGTAACAAGTTCTAACGTTGCAGGGGTTATGTGTGCATACAATGCATTTAGAACTCAACCTTGCTGTGCCAGCGATATCTTAATGAATGATGTCCTGAGAAAACAATGGAAATTTAACGGATATGTCACTTCCGACTGCTGGGCCATAGATGATTTTTTTAAAAACCATAAGACACATCCTGATGCAGAATCGGCATCTGCAGATGCTGTTTATCATGGAACGGATATAGATTGCGGAACTGATGCCTACAAATCTCTTGTGGCCGCTGTTAAAAACGGAAAAATTACTGAAGAACAAATTAATGTTTCTGTAAAGCGTCTTTTCATGATCCGCTTCAGACTGGGAATGTTTGATCCTGTTTCAATGGTCAAATATGCACAAACCCCTTATTCGGTTCTAGAATCTGGCGCACACAAAAATCATGCTTTGAAAATGGCCAGACAATCTATTGTATTACTTAAAAACGATAAAAACACGCTGCCATTGAGCAAAAAACTGAAAAAGATTGTTGTATTGGGGCCAAACGCTGATAATTCAATTTCGATACTTGGAAATTATAACGGAACCCCATCAAAATTAACGACGGTTTTACAGGGAATTAAAGAAAAAGTAAGCCCCGAAACTGAAGTAGTTTATGAAAAAGCAATCAATTTTACTAATGATACCTTACTGGTTTATAAAGATCTAAAGAACCACTATTCTTACGAAGGAAAACAAGGTTTTAAGGCAGAATATTTTAACAATGCCACATTATCTGGCAAACCTGAATCTGTAAGAACAGAATCTGAAATTAATAATTTCTGGCAGGAAGGCGAAATGGTTGCTCAAAATATAAAAGCAAATCATTTTTCGGCACGCTACACTACTAATTTTAAAGCTGATGAAAATGGTTTTATAACTTTCGAAATTCTCGCAGATGACGGTTACAGATTTATAATTGATGGAAAAGAAGTTATAAATGCGTGGAAGAAAAACCGCTGGGGAGAAAAAACATATAAATTGCAAACCAAAAAAGATGCCGTTTATAAAGTAGTGCTGGAATATTGGCAAGGAGAAGGAAAAGCGGAAGTGTCCTTGCAAACAGGGAATTTTGCAAAAACTGACTTCAATAATTTAATCGAGCGCCATAAAAATGCAGATGCCTTTATTTTTGCAGGTGGTATTTCACCTCAACTTGAAGGAGAAGAAATGCCAGTAGATGCGCCCGGTTTTAAAGGCGGAGACCGTACTTCTATTTTACTCCCAGAAGTACAGACTAAACTTTTGAAAGCACTAAAGTCTTCCGGAAAATCAGTAGTTTTTCTTATGATGACAGGCAGCGCAATAGCTATACCTTGGGAGGCAGAAAACATTCCAGCAATACTCAACACTTGGTATGGAGGACAATCTGCTGGAACAGCCTCTGCAGATGTTCTTTTTGGAGATTATAATCCTGCAGGAAGACTTCCTGTTACATTTTACAAAAGCGACGCTGATTTACCTTCATTTACTGATTATAAAATGGATAATAAGACTTATCGTTACTTTGAAGGCACTCCGTTATATGGATTTGGCTATGGCTTAAGTTATAGTGAATTCAAATACAGTGGACTAAAAGCTCCGCTTAAAATAAAGAAAGGAAAACCAATCACTATCGCCGTTAAAGTTACAAATACAGGAAAAATGGAGGGAGAAGAGGTCGCACAACTGTATTTGATTAATCAAAATTCGGCAATAAAAACACCATTAAAAAGCCTTAAAGGATTTGAAAGATTTAACTTGAAGCCTGGCGAAAATACCATTATCAGCTTTAATCTCTCTCCCGAAGACCTCTCTTTTGTAACAGAAGACGGAAGCTTAAAACAGTATTCAGGCAAGATTAAAATTGCAATTGGAGGCTGTCAGCCTGATGAAAAAAATCAAGTAAAAAATAATGTGGTGACCCAAATTATAGAAATAGAAAATTAATCTTTCATAATGAGATTGGTTTTATAGCTAAATGTAAAAACGGATGAGCTTTATACTCATCCGTTTTTGTTTAATCGCAAAGAAAGCTGACCGCTCCTAACAAGGCTGCAATTTCATTGTCATTTGAAATGGAAACCTCAACTTCTAAGCCGGATTCCTGAATTGTTTTATTAAATGAAGATAAAAACAAATCGCTCGCATTGGCAATTTTCCCGCCAATAACAATATGATCTGCTGTAAAGTTTGTAATCCACGGAATAACGACTTTCGCTAAATCCTCTCCCATTCTTTCATATATTTTAATTGCCGACTGATCTCCGCTTTTCGCTAACTTATACAATTCTAAACTATTATTAAGTTCAATACCGTTTAAAGATTTGTAATGTGATAAAAGACCTCTAGCAGAAACATAATCTTCTGCAATACCATCTTTATAAGGCAAATTGTAAATTTCTCCATCAGCTGGAACAGTATTTCCTGAACTGATTGATACTCCTTTATCAATAAAACAAGCTCCTAATCCTGTGCCTAATGTTACGGCCATTACTTTTTTAGAAAGATTTTCCTGCTGTTTAAAAACTTCTCCTTTTCCAAAACAAACAGCGTCATTTTCAAAAAGAACCGGAAAATCCGTAGGAAAACCAAGAGTTTCCAAAAGTAGTTTTCTTATGTTTAATCCGTAAAAATATTCATATTTAGACTGATCTTTAATCCAACAAATGCCATTTTTATAATCAAATGGTCCTGGCATGCAAATGGCTATTCCTGTAATATCTTTTATTTTAGAATTTTCGATTGCGGTGCAAATTACTTTTTTCCAGATATTCATAACCTCATCTGCTGGTAAATTCGAATCAAAAGATTCTTTACAGAGCGAAAAATCAAGAACTTTCATCTCTGTTTTATTAATAACTGCAGCAGTAATATGTGTTCCTCCTATATCCAGCCCAATGGAGTGTGATGTATTCATTTTTACTTTTTTAGCTTTAGTACTAGATATTTTTATCTTTTAAAATTTGAGGATAATTAATACTTGTATGCACAATCATTTCGCCAAATAAGGTATTCGCCCAAGCAAACCATTTTCGGGTAAATTTGTTTACATCGTCTTTATGAAAGGATTCGTGCATAAATCCAGTATCGGCATTGGTTTTAATTAAATTGCTAATGCAAGCCTTTATTTCATTTTCATCGACACTTGTTATCGCTCTTAAAACAATACTCATAGGCCAGATTGTGTCGACTCCTGTATGCGGACCACCGATTCCTTCTCCAGCTTTTCCTTTGTAGAAAAACGGATTGTTCTCTGATAAAACTACTTTTCTTGTATTCAAATACAAAGGATCGTTTGGCTTAATCGCGCCTAAATATGGCAATGATAATAAAGACGGCACATTGGCATCGTCCATCATGTGGAAACTGCCGTAACCGTTTACTTCAAAAGCGATAATTTTTCCGAATTTAGGATGATTAATAATTCCGTGTTCGTTTAAACCTTTTTGCACCTGATCTCTTAATTCTGTCGCTTTTGCAACCAAATCATTGTCTTTTAAAGCTGGAAGAGAGAAGATTTCGATCAAATAACCTAAAATTTCAATTGCGAACATATTACTCGGAATCAGATAACCGAATAAAGTAGAATCGTCGCTTGGTCTGAAAGTCGAAACAATTAATCCGCAAGGTTTTACAGGATAACCGTAACCGCCTAATGGAACTCCATCTGTCGCCCAAGCTGTTTGACGCTGAAAACTATAAGGTCCGCCTTTTCCATCTAATCTTTGCTGTTCTTTAAAAGTTTGCAAAACTAAAAGCATGGCTTCTTTCCATTTTGCATCGAATAGACTAATATCTCCTGTTTCTTTCCAATAGCCGTGCGCTAATCGAACTGGATAACACAAACTGTCGATTTCCCATTTTCTTTCATGAATTCCGGGTTGCATTTTGGTAAGATCATTTTTCCATTCGCTTTCCTTTGTAAAATCTTTATAAAAAGCATTCGCATACGGATCCAGCAGAATACATTTCGCTTGACGATTAATTACTCCTTTTACCAATTCTGCCAATTTTGGATCTTCTTTTACAAACGGAATATAAGGCCATATTTGCGCTGTACTGTCTCTCAACCACATGGCATCAATATCTCCTGTAATTACGTATGTATCTGGTTTTCCTTCAATAATTTCAAAATCGACTGTCGTGTCTAATGTATTTGGAAAACAGTTTTCAAATATCCAAGCCAATTCTGGATTAGCGATTTGTTTTTTAACGCGTACAATTGCAGCTTCAATTGCTTTACTTGTAAATTTTCTTTCGGCAATTGGAGGTCTTTTCGAAATAAAATCTTTTAAAGGAAACTGAAAAGTATCTGAATTAAATCCGAAAGCTTCTGTTTGAATGGCCAATAATCCTGCTGAAAAAATGCCTGCGTTTTTTATAAATTTTCTACGTGACTGCATATTTTTTTATTTTGAAGTTGAATAAGAATATGGGAATGCTTCTTTTGATGTTCCTCTTTTAAAATTTGGAGAATTTGTCATATCAAAATTTAATTCTCCGCCTTTTAATACATCAAAATGATTGATATAATTTTTGGTATGAAGAACATTATTCCATTTTAATCCGTTTACATATTTGTTGGTTTCTGAATTATTTGATGCATTGAGAACAAGCTGTTTTCCGTTTTCTAACTGCAAGGTTGTTTTCTTAAATAATGGTGCTCCCAAAACATATTCGTCTGTTCCTGGACAAACAGGATAAAATCCCATAGCAGAGAAAATATACCATGCGGAAGTCTGTCCGTTATCTTCGTCTCCGCAATAGCCATCTGGAGTTGGTTTGTACAAACGGTTCATGACTTCTCTTGACCAATATTGCGTTTTCCAAGGTTCTCCAGCATAATTGTACAAATAAATCATGTGCTGAATTGGCTGGTTTCCGTGAGCGTATTGTCCCATATTCATGATTTGCATTTCACGGATTTCGTGAATAACGGCTCCATAATAACTGTCGTCAAAAATTGGCGGTGTGCTAAATACGGCATCTAATTTTGCTGTGAAGTTTTTCTCGCCTCCCATCAAATCAATTAAACCTTGAATGTCATGAAAAACGCTCCAACTGTAATGCCAGCTATTCCCTTCGGTAAAAGCATCTCCCCATTTAAACGGATTAAAATTGGCTGGAAAACTTCCATCTTTATTTCGTCCGCTCATTAAACCAACAGAAGGATTATAGAGGTTTTTATAATTCATCATTCGTTTTTCATACAAACTGATTTCCTTTTTCGGACGATTTAATGCTTTCGCCAATTTCCAAATCGTAAAATCATCATAAGCATATTCTAAAGTTCGTGCCGCATTTTCGTTGATATTTACATCATACGGAACATAGCCTAAAGTGTTGTAATACTGAACTCCTTTTCTTCCAACAGCTTCCAACGGACCTTCATTGTTGGCTCCGTGCAATAAAGCTTCGTATAAAGTATTGATATCATAACCACGTAAACCTTTCATATACGCATCAGAAACTACAGAGGCAGAATTATTTCCTACCATTACATTTCTAAAACCTGGACTTGACCATTCTGGCAGAAATCCGCCTTCTTTGTAATCGTTTATTAAACCTTCCTGCATTTCTTTATTTATCGAAGGATAAACCAGATTTAACAAAGGATATAAAGCGCGGAAAGTATCCCAAAATCCAGTTCCTGCGTACATGTATCCAGGAAGTACTTTTCCATTGTACGGACTGTAGTGCACAATTTTTCCTTCTTTATCAATTTCATATTGTTTTTGAGGAAAACAAACTGTGCGATATAGACAAGAATAAAAAGTCTTTAACTGATCTACATTTGTATCTTCTACAGTGATTTTTCCGAGAACTTTATTCCATTCTGCTTTAGATTGCGCAACAGTTTCTTCAAAAGTCGACGTACCTAATTCGTTTTTCAAATTCAATTCAGCTTGTTCTGGACTTATAAAAGACGATGCAACTTTAACATTTACTTTTTCTCCTTTTTTAGTTTTAAATCCAACCACTGCGCCTACATGATTTCCTTCTGATTCTAATTTATCAGCGGTTAAAACTTTATCCAACCAAGTTGAATTAGTTGCAAACTTTTTATCAAACACCAAAACAAAATAGTTTTTGAAGTTTTGAGGAACTCCTCCACTATTTCGAGTTGTATAACCAATTATCTTATTTTCTGAAGGAATTATTTTGATATAAGAACCTTTATCGAATGCATCGATTACAATAGAAGATTTTTCGTTTTCAGGAAATGTAATCTGAAAATGCGCTGCTCTTTCGGTTGTTGTAATTTCGGTTGTAACGTCATGATCAGCCAAATAAACGCTGTAATAATAGGGTTTTGAAACCTCAGCTTTATGACTGAACCAACTCGCGCGTTCATCCTCGGCGAAAGCCAATTTATCCGTAACAGGCATAATCGAAAACTGACCGTAATCGTTCATCCAAGGCGAAGGCTGATGCGTTTGTTTGAATCCTTTAATTTTTTCTGCCGTATAAGTGTAAGCCCAGCCATCTCCCATTTTTCCTGTTTGAGGCGTCCAAAAATTCATTCCCCAAGGTCTGCAAATTGCGGGATACGTATTTCCGTTTGAAAGATTATGTAACGATTGTGTTCCCATTAAAGGATTTACATATTCTACAGGATCTAAAGTTTTCATCTGTGCATTTAAAAAAAGGCAGCTTTGTAATATTACCAGAAAAATTAAACTTTTTATTTTCATACTTGTGAATTGTAAGTTGTGAATTGCGAAATGACTTTATATTTATACCTACAAGGTTTTGAAAACCTTGCAGGACTGTGACTGCGACTGAAAACTGTGACTAAAAACTAAAAAGGTCTATCTTCTTTCTTAACTCCCCAAGTTGCTGATGGTTTGTTTCCCATATATAATTTTAGTTCCCCGCCTTTTACAATCATTTCTTGTGTGATATATGATTTTGTGTACGGTTTTCCATTGTATTCTGCTTTTTGGATATAGATATTTGAAGCGCTGTTATTAACTGCATTTATCATAAAAGAGACATTTTTTGTATGATGAATCACGGCTGTATTTACTAGCGGACTTCCTAAAACGTAAACTCCATTTGCTGGGTTAACGGAATAGAATCCCATTGAAGATAAAATATACCATGCCGACATTTGCCCTAAATCTTCGTTACCGCATAATCCGTCTGGCTTTGTTGAGTAGAATTTATCGTCGATTTCACGAATTAATTTTGCTGTCTTCCAAGGCTGTCCCACATACGCATATAAATACTGAATATGATGATTTGGCTCGTTTCCGTGAGCATATTGACCAATTAAACCGCTGATGTCTGGTGAAATATCCTCGCCTTCTACTTTGTCAGTTATTAAAAATAAAGAATCTAGTTTAGCAATAAATTTTTCTTCGCTACCAAATAAATCAATCAAACCGTACGGATCTTGAGGCACCAACCAAGTGTATTGCCAAGCATTTCCTTCAACATAATCGTCTTTACGGTGCGCTGAAGAAAGCGGATTAAATGGCGTTCTCCAATTTCCGTTTGCCAATTTTCCGCGCATAAAAGTGGTTTCTTTATCGAAATACTCTTTATACAAATTGGCCCTTTTGGTAAAATAATTATAGTCGTCTGTTTTGTTTAAAGATTTCGCCATCAAAGCAATACAATAATCATCGATTGCATATTCTAAAGCATTTCCAACCGATTCTAATACTTTATCGGCTGGGATATATTCTAATTTTTGAACATAATCCATTCCGTCTCGCGTTTGCATTGCTGTTTTTTTGATTGCTTCGTAAGCTAAATTGGTGTCGTAATCACGATAACCTTTTAAATAAGCATCGACGATAACGGCTATAGAATGGTTCCCATTCATGGTATTGGTTTCGTTGCCCATTAAATGCCAGACTGGCAATCTTCCTTGCTGCTGATAAATTGCTAAGAACGATTTTACAATATCATTGATTTTTTCTGGTTGTGTAATCGTGTATAATGGATGCAATCCTCTATAAGTGTCCCAAAGTGAAAAAGTCGTGTAATTGGTAAAATTAGCTTTTTCATAGACTTTTTTGTCCGTTCCTCTGTAGTCTCCATTGGAATCATTAAAAATAGATGGCGCAAACATGGTGTGATACAATGAAGTATAGAAAACTTTCATTGTTTTTTCATCTGCTTTTATCTGAACTTTATTCAGTTCTTTGTTCCATTTTGAATCTGCTAATTTTACAATGGCTTCAAAATTCCAATCTGGAATTTCTGCTTTTATATTTGCAGAAGCATTTTCTGTACTTACTGGAGAAATTCCAACTTTTACCAGAATCTGTTTATTTTTTAAGGTTTTAAAATCTAAAACCGCTTTTATTTTTAAGCCTTCTCCTTCTGTCCCTTTTACCACAGCCGTACTATCATAAACCGCCATATTGGTAATTGGTTCTGAAAATTCCATAGCAAAATAAATGCGCTGATCTGAAGCCCAGCCTGTCGAATAACGATATCCTTCTATTTTATTTCCATTGATTTTTTTAATGAAAGTTTTTACTGGTCTGTCCCAGCCAATTCCGTCAGCAAGATCTATTAAAATGTGTGAATCGTTTGTGTTTTCGAAAGTATATTTATGAAAACCAACTCTTTCGCTGGCCGTCAATTCGGCTTTGATTTTATATTTATCTAATAAAACGCTGTAATATCCAGGTTTGACAACTTCGTTTTTATGAGAGAAATACGAACCGTAGCCGTTTATCATGTCTTCTTTTTTTCCTTTGGTCAAACCCACTTTTCCGCTTACAGGAAGCACCAGAATATCATTTAAATCTCCAATTCCAGTTCCGCTTAAATGCGTGTGCGTGAAACCTAAAATGGTATTGCTGGCGTAATTGTAACCGCTACACCAATCCCAACCTTCAAAAATATTTACCGGACCTAGCTGAACCGCTCCAAAAGGAACATTAGCCCCCACAAAAACATGACCATGGCCAGCAGATCCGATAATTGGATCGACATATTGCGTGTAATTAACCGTATTCTCTATTTTCTTTTTTTGAGAAAATGCAACACCACAAAACAGATTAAAAATTAAAACTCCGCTAAAAATTAGTTTTTTATTCATTTTTTTTAGATTCTAAGATTCTGAGATACTAAGATTCTAAGTTTGCATTCCAGTTTAAAAAACTTAGCAACATAGAAACTTAGTGTCTTAGCATCTTTATTCATACTTTTTTAAAACCTCAAATAAAGAATAAATCTTAACCTCAGGTTTTATTATTTTTCCTTCAAACGAAATTATTTTTTCTTCTCCTGCAGCTAAATCAAAATAATTGTCGCTCCATTTTCCTGTATATCCTTTGGCTGAAATGGAAACATATTTGGCCGCTTTCTCTGCTTTTATGATAAATGAATTTCCTTTTATCTGCCAAGTCATTTTTGGATCTTCCAATTTTAAATTTATCGGACGCGTCAAATCGATTTCTGGTTTTATATCATCTCGATACGCTTCTTTTATAGCATACCATGCCGCTTTTGGCTGTCGGTTCTCGTAATCGGTAATACTCCAACTTGCAACTGGCCAACAATCGTTTACTTGCCAAACTAAAGTTCCCATGTTGTAAGGCGCTTTCGAACGTTGAATGCCAACAATATTTTTAATGGAATAATAATGCATACACTGACTCAAGTATGTGTAATCTTCCAAATTCATCTTTTTTATTTTAGATGCATCAATGAAATATTTTCCGAGATAAGAATCTAATTTTTCAAAACCTTTTCCCGCTTTTAAATGTACTTTTAGTACATCAGAATATAAATGACGATCTTCTTCTGAAGTGAAATTTTCGACTGACGAATAATTCGGTAAAGAAAGCATTCCGTATTCGCTCACAAAACGTCCTGTTTTGGTTTTAGCGTTTTCAATATCTTCCAATCCCCACCAGATTCCCCAATAATGACTATCTCCTTCGGTTATGCTTTTAGCTTTTGACCAATGGTGTAAAGGCGAAGAACTTAAATACGGACGTTTATCATCGACTTCTTTTACCCATTTCGGAATACTGTCGTGAAATAAACGCGTGTAATCTTTCCACAAACGAGTAGAATCTTGTTTGGAGATTTTGAAACTTTTCATCCAGCCCCAATTTTTAAAAGCTTCGTCTGCTTCATTATTTCCGCACCATAAAACGATACTTGGGTGATGACGCAATCTTTTTACTTGGTACTGAACTTCTTTTTTTACATTATCAAAAAAAGCATCATCTCCAGGAACCATTGTACCTGCAAACATGAAATCCTGCCAAACGTTTATTCCGTATTTATCGCATAAATCGTAGAAATAATCGTCTTCATAAATACCGCCACCCCAAACGCGAAGCATATTCATGTTGGCTTCTTTCGCAGATAAAACTATTTTTTCATATTCTTTTTTGGTTACTCGCGAAAGAAAAGCATCAGACGGAATATAATTGGCTCCTTTCATGTAAACTGGTTTTCCATCAATTTTAAAATAAAAAGAGCTGCCTAAGCTATCTGGTTCTTGTATTAATTCAATTTTTCGATTTAAAACGTATGGTTTCTCAGGAGTTTTTTCGTCATAAGCTTCTAATCTTGGGGTTTTCCAAATTCCGCAGGTTGTAAATTTTGGTCCCCAATCCCAACCGAAATGATATTGCGCTTTGCGAACATAAGCACGCGGATTGTCTGGAATTACAAACGGATAATCTTTTTTAGCCAGCGAATCAACAACATTTTGTGCGGATTGAAATACGATTCTCAACTCGTTATTTCCTGATTTCAAGACTTTTTTAACCTCAACACGCCATTGACGGAACATATTATCGGCTTTTAAAACCAGCTTATTATTTACATAAACTGATGCATAAGTATCAAGTCCGTCAAAAACTAATTCTGTGTTTTTCTTTTTCAGCATACTTGCTGTAACCTGAAAATTCGTTTTGTATTCCCAGTTTTTGCGTTCTATCCATTGCAGTTTTTCTTCATTATTTCTGTAAAACGGATCTGGTATTAATTTGCTGTTTAATAAATCGGTGTGAATTTCACCGGGAACTGTAGCTGGATACCATTTTTGTGTTTTCTCTTCACGGTAAGTCCAATTGCTTTTTAAATCAATACTTTGCGCAAAAGCAATTGATCCAAAACCTGTCATAAATAGACTTATTAGCCAATGAAGTTTTATTTGATAATTCATTTTTTGGAGTAATATATTAATACCTTCTAAAATTAGTAAAAAGGCAGGTAATTTGGCAGTTTAGAGAAGGAAAGAACTGACCTAGTATTCCTTCTCTTTAGAATTTATTCTTTGTTAGTAACTCTAAAATACAACTAGAAATATCTTCTTTACCACTGCCTAATGCTTTATTTTGGTTTTGATATGGATCACTTTAAATTCTAATAATTGAATAAACTTCAAAGTATATTTTTTGAAATTTTTAAAATGCAGAAAATAAATCCATCTTTTTCAGCAGAATTTCTCTCAGTTTACTGCGAAAAAAAGGTATTTGAATCTGCAAAGTAACTTTTCAAATTGCTTACTTTTAGATCAATTCATTACATGATTTAAAAATAAGCCGGGTATGCTCACTACCCGACTTATTTTAACCAACCAAATTTTTAAAAATTATTTATCCCACCAGATTCTTGTGGTCATTAAATCTAAACCTTGACGTTGAATTGCTTCTTTATAATTAGCCTCGTTTGTAATAAGTTCTGACTGATCATAAATTAATCTTCTCGGAATTGTCCCTTTTGTTTCTCCTGTCGGATCATTAACTGGAACTAAAACTGGATAACCTGTTCTTCTGTATTCTGAGAATGCTTCAAAACCATTAAACAATAATAAAATCCATTTTTGAGTGATAATCTGCTCGATTTTTTCTGCTTCTGTTCCTCCAGATTTAAACGGATAAGTGGTAATGTAAGTGTTGTATTCTGTTAATGAAACTGCAGGCACTTTATCTCCAAAAATCGTTAAAATATTCATGGCTGCTCTTACCCCGTTTTCATAATAAGTCTGATCAGATCCGCCAACATTCCATCCTTTTACTGCAGCTTCCGCTAATAAAAACTGAACCTCAGCATATGACATAATTAATGTTGGAGCATCGTAACGCAATACTGTTGAAGTATTTGGATCTGAGAAAAGTTTTTTATCTCCACCTGGAAAATCTTTTGCATCATTTGCCAAACCTAGCTGACTTGCTGGACTGTTATCTCCAGTTGCTTCTATTTTTGCATAAATTCTTAAACGCGGATCGTTTGTATTTTTCAATAAATCGATAAAAGTTTTACTGAATTT
Organism: Flavobacterium sp. B167r; assembly: GCF_056824315.1. Taxonomy (NCBI): domain Bacteria; kingdom Pseudomonadati; phylum Bacteroidota; class Flavobacteriia; order Flavobacteriales; family Flavobacteriaceae; genus Flavobacterium; species Flavobacterium sp. B167r. The sequence goes on along the minus strand of NZ_CP124859.1, from coordinate 2,304,020 downwards.
GATATTCGCTTCACCACCGTTCAAATCATTTCTAACCCATGCAGAAGTGATAGGATTTGTTTTAACTCCCGGAGGCCCTGCATCATGGCGTAAAACCAAACTGTCATCATTTGAAGTAAACACACCTTTAGTATATGCTTTTTCTACAAATTCTTTTGCTTTTGCAGGATTTACTTTAGACAAACGCATTGCTACTCTCAACATTAAAGAGTTTGCCAATTTTTTCCATCTTGCAACATCACTTTGGTAATATAAATCTACATTTCCTACGAAAGGTTTTCCAGCGTCTAAAGCTGTTCCAGCTTCATCCAATTCTTTTAAAAGGTCATTGTAAATAGCTTCTTGCGTATCGTATTTTGGAGAATAAACACCTCCGTTGTATCCTTTTCCAGCTTCGAAATAAGGAACTTCACCATAAGTATCTGTCAGTTTTTGAAACAAAAATACTTTCATGATTCTACAAGCCTGAATCATGTTTGAATTTTCAGGCGTATTTTCTACTACAGATAATAACTGGAAAATCTGATTTAATCCTTTACCATAAGTTTCACCAAAAAGCGCTGCCGAATATTCAGAAGAATACGAGTATTTCGAGCCTGCTCCTGTTGGTGACGAGAATTGCTGCACAATCTGCGCTGCGTAAATGTTATTCCCTCTTGTGTTAGAAAAATCCTGTCCGTCTACATAAATCTCAGCAAGTGTAAACATCGATTTTACAGCTGGATCTGTTAAGGCATTTGGATTCGTATTCATTTCTTCGAATCCTTTATCGCATGAAGCCAATGTCAAAACACCAACAATTGCGACACAAAATATTTTGATATATCTATTTTTCATCTTTTTTAGTATTAGAATTTGACATTAAGTGCAAAACCATAATTTCTTGTCAAAGGCATTGAAGCTCTCTCCATACCTTGGGCATTACTGTTTGAGTAATTTGACTCAGGATCGATGTTTGGAACTTTGTCATAAATAGTCCATAAATTATGTGCTGAAAATGCTAAACTAACAGACTGAAATGGTGTTCTTTTTAAATACTCTTTTGGAAAATTATAAGCGAATGAAATTGCTCTAAGTTTCACGAAATCTGCATCGTAAACAAAGTTTGAGGTTACATCACTGTAACTTCTCCAGTAATCGTAAGCCGAAACTGTTTTGTTTACAGGATTTCCGTTAACATCTGTTCCGCTTACTGCAACTCCAGTTTCACGACCAGGAAGTGTGATTTCAGATAATCCGTAACGTGTTCCTAACTGATTTGTAGCAGAATAGATTTCTCCTCCAAATTTAGCATCAACAAAAACAGAAAGAGTGAAATTTTTATATGAAAAATCATTTGAAAGTCCCATAGAAGTAGGCGCAACACCTTGTCCTGCAATAACTAGGTTTCCTCTTAAGAATTTTCCATCTGCATCTAATACAACATTTCCGTTTGCATCTCTTAAATAATCGTATGCTTTAATAACTCCAAAAGGTTGTCCTTTTTCTAAAACTACATTAGCTCTTCCATCTCTGTTTCCTTCTAATGTTTTTGTTGTAATTTTATCAGAAAGATTTAAAACTTCACTATCGTTGTAAGCAAAATTATAACTTACATTCCAAGAAAAACTAGGCGTTTTAACGGCTTTCACATTAATCGCAAACTCCACCCCTTTATTTAAGATTTCTCCAACGTTAATTTTTGTAGTTCTATATCCAGAAGCTTGAGAAACATCCGCATCTGTAATATCGTTCGTTGTTTTTTTGCTGTAGAAGGTTAAATCTGTACTTACTCTATTATTGAAAAATGTGTTTTCAAAACCAAACTCAATTGTGCTTACGTTGTATGGTTTTAAAGTTCTGTTCGGAATTGTTTCACCATTTACACCCAAAATTGGCTGTCCTAACGAATCTGTTTGTCCGTCTGGCGTTATATAAGTTAAAGCTAAAGCGTAAGCTTCTGGCAATGCACCTCCTACGTTACCCCAACCTGCTCTAATTTTACCATAAGAAATCCATTCTGGAAGACCGATAACTTCTGAATAAATGAAACTTGAACTTACAGAAGGATAAAAAGTGCTATTACTTGACGGATCTAAAGTTGAAAACCAATCTTCACGACCTGTTAAACTAAGAAATAAGTAATCTTTGTATCCTAAATCTGCTGAATAGAAAAGAGAGTTTACTTCGCTTTCAGAGAATAATTTTTCTGTTTTATCTGGCTGCGTATTTGCGTAGAAATATTTGAACGGAACAATAAAGTTGTTTCCTTTCATTTTAATACCGCTGTATCTGTTATGCTGACGGTTTGCACCTATAAAAGCATCTAATGAAAGATCTTTAGCAATATCTCCTTTGTAACCCAAGAAACCAGAAGCATTTACTTCAGAACGCGTTTCAACTCTGTTTTCGATAGATCCGCCTGGGCTGTAATTTATTCCAGTAGGCTCAACTTCAGTATATTCATAATTAATATCATCAATACCAATAACAGCTTTAGCATAAATTTTATCTGTAATGTTGTAATTCACTTTTGCTGATCCGATAAAACGCTTTCTAAGATCGTCATTTAAAGGAGATTTTGTAGCAAAATAAGGGTTTGTATGATATACGTTTGCTCCTAAAAAGTCTTCTTCTCCGCCGTTCGCATCATAAGGATTACTTAACCATCTGATATCTGTTCCCGGAGTCATAAAAGTTGTTGGGAAAGATGGATTTCTTGGCGAATCATTTAAGTACGGACGGTTATGACTTTTCTCAGACATATACTGCGCATTTGTTTCTACACTGATTCTTTTATTTGGAGCAGAATTTAAACTCAAAGCAACGTTATTTCTGCCAAAAGTAGTTTCTGGCAAAATAGATTCGTCTTTCGTATTTCCAAAAGATAATCTAAAATTTGTTGATTCATTTCCTCCAGAAATCGCTAAAGTATTGCTGAAAGAATATCCAGTTCTGTAGAAATTTTCCACGTTATCTTTTCCATACGCTTGGTAAGGTCTAGTTTTACCGTCAAGAGACAAAGATGGTGTTCCGTCATATTTATCTCCCCATGCAAAATAGTATGAATCTCTAAGTTCTTGTAAATTAGTAAATCTAGTTGGCACACCGTTCGCATCTGGCGCTCCAGCACCATATTGATCTTGCCATTTTAAAAGACTTGCAGGCGTATTAAAAGTAGAATTTGTACTAAAATCTACCCCTATTCCAGTTCCGCTTTTCCCTTTTTTTGTTGTAATTAAGATAACACCATTTGAACCTCTATACCCGTAAAGAGCAGAAGCAGCACTACCTTTTAACACAGACATCGAAGCAATATCATCTGGATTGAAAGAAGACATACCGTCTCCTTTATCAGCACCACCCCACATTCCAGCATTTCCTTGTTGTGTATTGTCAATCGGAATTCCGTCTACCACATACAAAGGCTGGTTCAATCCTGATGCTGAAGTTGCACCACGAATAACAACGCGGCTTGATCCTGATGGTCCTGTAACTGGAGCCGAAACGTTTACACCGGCAATTTTACCCTGCAAAGCATTTCCTAAATTGATTTCTTTATTTTTTGTCAGATCCTCGCCTTTTAGCTCTCCAACGGCGTAACCTAAACTTTTCTTTTGTTTTTTAACTCCAAATGAAGTTACCACAACATCCTTTAATTCCTGAGTATTTTCAACCAGTGTAACAGCAACTTTTGTTTCGTTTTCCTGTAATACAACTTGCTTTGACTGAAATCCTATAGAGGAAACATTAAGGGTAATTTTACCTTCTGGAACATTCATTTTAAATCGGCCTTCAGCATCTGTAACAGCGCTAAATGGTTTTCCTTGAACTTCGATTGATGCAGCGACAACTCCCTTGTTTTCTGCATCTGTAACTATGCCGGTTATTAATCGATTTTGCGCAGCAGCACTCAAACTGCTAAGCAATATCACTCCTAACACTGCTAATATTCGTCTCATAAGCTTTTCTTTTGGTTATTGGTTTTGATTTCGTTTGTGTTTGTTGTTTCGTGTTTGTTTTTAAATAATTAATAAAAAATTTGTACTCGATTTTCAATTATGGCAACAAAAACCTTTGCTGGTCTTGCTGTTTTGGTTTTCACTAAAACGTTTTAGTGGAATGGTTAAAAAATTTTTAAACTGATTCTCTTATAATTAAAGAGCCTTTCTTGAGTATTTTTTCAATTTTATAATCCTCAAAGTTTGTCATCTGACTCATTAGCAATTGTATGGATTTAACTGCTATGTCTTCGATGGGCTGGGAAATTACAGATATTGTGGGCGTATGCAGTTTGAAACTATCGTGATCATCAAAACTGATAACCGAGATGTCATCTGGAATTTTATATTTTAAAGTCCTGAAAGCCTGAAGTCCCGCAAGTCCAAGGTAATTTGCTAAAAAAAGAACCGCATCTATCTCTTTATTTTCACTAAAGAAATCTACAATTGCTTCAATTCGGCTTTGTTCACTGGAATGGTAATCTAAATGAAGCGTATACTTTTCGTCGTAAATTCCTTCTTCTTTTAACGCTTCAACATATCCTTTTTCTCTTAATTTCATCTGGATCATTCCTGTTCTATTGTTGACCACTGCAATATTTTTTCTTCCTTTATCAATCAAAAATTTAGCAGCTAGATAAGATCCTTCGTAATTGTCCATTACAACATGGCTCACCTTCTGATTTGTAAAATATCGGTCAATTAACACAACAGGTTTTTGCATTTTTAACAGCTGGCCGATTGTTTTTTCCAGATTTTGGGTTGGCGTAATAATAAAACCTTCCACATTTGCCTGCAAAAGACTCTGTATCAATTCTTCTGAACGATTGTTATCATCTCCTGTGCTGCAATAAAAAACTCTATAGTTTATATTTTTTGCTTCATCTTCGATTACTCTTGCCAAATCTGCAAAAAACTGATTGGATATATCTTCTACAATAAGTCCGATTGACCTCGTTTTTCCAGTTCGCAAACTGCTTGCAATCATGCTGGGTTTATACTGCAGTTTTTGCGCTACATCTTGAACCTTTTTGATCACTGCCGGACTAATGGCCATTTTTTCGCCTTTCCCATTGATAACAAAAGACACAGTAGAAATAGAAACTTGTGCTTGCTTAGCAATATCTCTAATTGTAATCTTTTTCATCTGATAAAAAATTTATTGTGAATATTTTAGTACATCACAAATATATGTAAGTCCGACTTACAAAAACGTTTTAGTAAAATTTTTTTTCAATAAATCTCTTTTTTATCAATAAAATAAAACAGAATATTCAGTAAATAAAGCATTTTACCCTGTTATTGTCATTTTGACTTTTTATATTGATTTTGCGAATTTTATAGCGATTTAATTATGTTTTAAACTAATTCTTAATCATTCTTTAACGCTATTTTTCGGAAAAAATTTTAGAAAAATCCAAAATTATTTAAAAAAGCCTTTTCTAAAAAACTCCACATTCAAAAACAACATGCAGGAAATAAGAAAAAAATCCTTATTTTTAACTAACCTTCATTTTTTGCATTATGACCGATAAATCACAACTTTTAAGTTCCATTTTCAGGCATCTTGACGGATTGGTTACTGCTCCAGTAGCAGTAGCACTCAAAAATAAATCTGTTTTAGAATTTATTTTAAATAAAAGACAAACCACATTATCTGAACTTACAAATGCTTTTAATGCCAACGAAGGATATCTGAATGTCGCGTTGAGAGTTCTGGCTTCTCAAGGATTTTTAGAATATGAAATCGATAACAAAACACAGATAATTGCAATTTCTGTAAACGAGAAAACTGAAACCGCTGTTTCGCTGTTTCATCTCTACGACGATGTTGTCGAATTGCTTCAATTATCCATACATTTTCATCCGCGTTTGTTTGAAGATACGCCGTTTGAAAAGCTCCATGTTATTTTTGAAAAATATAAAAAAAGATACGGAATTGAACCTTCCAACGACCCTTTAACGAATAGCATTCAAGAACAAATTTTAAAACATATTGAAGGCTACCTCATCGGTCCAACTATTGTGCGTTTGGCGATGAACGGAATGTTTCATAAGTATTTTATGGAAACTTCTTTCAGACCCGAAGAATTTCATAAATCGCCCGAAAATTTTAAAAAGATATTAGACTTTTTTGTGCATTTGGACTGGTTTCTGGAAAAAAATGGAAATTATCAATTTACCGAAGCTGGTTTATTTTTTGCTAAAAGAGCTAGCGCTTATGGCGTTACAGTTTCTTATCTGCCAACATTTGCCAAAATTGAAGAATTAATTTTTGCAAATCCTGATGCTTTAAGAATTGCTGAGGGTAAAAACGAAATCCATGTGGATCGAGAAATGAATGTTTGGGGAAGCGGCGGCGCACACGATACTTATTTTAAAGTAGTTGATGAAATTCTAATCAAACTTTTTAATCTTCCGATTGAAGAACAGCCAAAAGGAATTCTTGATATGGGGTGCGGAAATGGCGCATTTCTACAACATATTTTTGAAGTAATTGACAGACAAACTTTACGCGGAAAAATGCTTGACGAATATCCGTTATTTTTGGTTGGTGCCGATTACAATCAAACGGCTTTGAAGGTAACCAGAGCCAATCTTATAAACGCAGATATTTGGGCAAAAGTAATTTGGGGCGATATCGGACGTCCTGATTTACTGGCAGATGATCTGAAAGAAAATTATAATATCGATTTGAAAGATCTTCTGAATGTGAGAACTTTTTTAGATCACAATCGAATTTGGCAAGATCCGAATCAAATTAACGAAAACAGAGTCAGTACCTCAACTGGCGCATTTGCTTACAGAGGAAAAAGAATTAGTAATAATTTGGTTGAAGATAATCTTTTAGAACATTTACAAAAATGGTCGCCATACGTACATAAATTTGGCTTGCTTTTAATTGAACTTCATACAATAAATCCGAAACTTACAGCCAATAATTTAGGACGAACTCCCGCAACAGCTTACGATGCTACTCATGGTTTTTCGGATCAATATATTGTTGAAATTGATGTTTTTAATGCAATTGCAGCAGAAGCAGGATTATTTCCGGATAAAGCAATTTTTAAAAGATTTCCCGATGCTGATACCGCGACGGTTAGCATTAATTTATTGAAAGGAAAATAGATAATTTTAATTTCTATACGTTTCCCAAGGTTGAAACCTTGGGCTATCTTGAATAAGATTATCTAAAAAATTAATGAATTGTAAAATTTATTTCTAAAACTAAAAAAGGAGCTGCCTATTAGACTGCACCCAAAAGTTTAGACGAATTTATAATTAAATTTGATAATAATGAGCTCGATATTGTATCGGGCTCATTCCTTTTAGATTAAGTTTTATTCTGTCATTATTGTAATATTCTATATATTCGATTATTTCCTGTTTTAATTGAGTAACGGAATTGAATTTTTTAAGGTAAAAAAGTTCTGATTTCAATATTCCGAAGAAGTTTTCAATTATTGCGTTGTCAAGACAATTACCTCTTCTAGACATACTTTGCTTAATTCCCTTTTGTTTTAATAAGTGCTGATATTGTTTCATTTGGTACTGCCATCCCTGATCTGAATGCAATATTAAATTAGTCTTATCGGGTATTCTTTCAAAAGATTTTTCAAGCATGGATGCAATTTGATTAAAAACTGGCCTTTCAGATAAATCATAACTGATAATTTCTCCATTAAATAAATCAATTATTGGAGAGAGATATAACTTTTTTCCGGATACATTAAATTCTGTGACATCTGTAGCCCATTTTTGATTAGGCTTTTCTGCCTTAAAATTACGCTTTAATATATTTGGAGCTATTTTCCCATGCTCTCCTTTATATGATTTATATTTTTTAACTCTTATTAAGCTTTTTAAGCCTAAAAGCTTCATTAATCTGAGTACAGTTTTATGATTAATTAAAACGCCTTTATTTTTTATTTCTAAAGTAATGCGCCTGTAGCCAAACCTGCCTTTATGCTGATGGTAAATCTGCTGAATGAGTAATTTTATATCTCTATATTTATCAATTATATGATATTTTTTTTCATAGTAATAATAACTGCTTCGTGCCATATTCATATGGCCCAGCATGATGCCCAGGTCATAATCATGCCTTAATTCTATTATGGCTTGCGCTTTAAATTCTTGATTTCGTCGGCTTGAACTAAGGCATTGAACTTTTTTAAAAGAGCATTTTCACATCTTAATGATTCTATCTCAAGTAAAAGTTCTTCTTCTCTAGTGAGAGGTTTAGCGGATTTCTTTTTGGCTCTTTTGAAAGTCATAGGCTTAGGTCTTCCTTTAGGTTTATTCTGTAAGCCTAAAACTCCTAGTTTTTGATAATTCTTCTGCCATTGAATGATAACGGAACTACTGGGAATATTAAACTCAACACAAGCTTCTTCCAAAGATAGTGACTTATCTATAATTCCCTGCAATACATTTTGTTTGAAATCAACAGAATAGTGTTGATTCTTTCTAGGTAAAAGCCCTTCTTTACCAACCTTTTTGTAAAAACTAATCCATTTGCAGAGATTTGATATTCTTAAATTTTTCTCTTTTGCAACTGAATTAATTGAATAATTCTTTTTTAAAACTTCATTGACACAAAGAAGCTTAAATTCATAACTGTATTTGACTTTTCTTTCCATAAAAATGCCCCCAAATAGTATCTAACTTTTTGGGGGCAGTTCATATTGAGACACTCCTTTTTTAAATTTTTAATCCATTAAAAAGAAATTATTTCCCTCCAATCAACTCCATAATTTTATCATAAATCGCTGTATTCTGATAAACTCCCATAAATTTTTCAGAACCTGGACCGTAAGCAAAAACTGGAACTGGAATTGAAGTATGATCGTTCGTGCTGAAACTTCCATGAACGTAACCTTTTTCAATACTTCCGTCAATTAAAGATAATCCGCCCGTTTCGTGGTCTGCGGTTACAACTAAAAGGGTTTCTGGATTTTTATCTACAAATTCCATTGCCTGACCAACTAATTTATCAAAATCAAGCATTTCTCTCACAACATATTCTACATTGGTTTGGTGCCCACCGTAATCGATTTGAGCACCTTCTGCCATAATAAAAAACGGATTTTTAGTTTTTGCAAAAGTGTTTGTTGCTTTCGCAAAAGATTTAGCTAAGAAATCTCCTCTCCCATTTTTCATAGAAACCACAGCTGCATCTTCTAAAACTACAAATTTGCTATTTTTAATCGTATCTAAACTTGAGAATTTATCCGAGAAAGTATACCCTTTTTCGATTAAAGCTTTAGATAAATCTTTACCATCTTTTCGAGTTGTAAATTCTTTTTCTCCGCCTCCAATTAAAATATCTGACGGATTCGAGAGAAAGTCGTTCGCAATTGGTTCGCTGTAACTTCTATCAGACTGATGCGCATAAAACGCAGCTGGAGTTGCATCTGTAATATTTCCAGCAGAAATAATTGCTGTTTTATAGTTTTTCTTCGCCAATTGTTCTGCAATTGTTGCAAGCGGTTTTCCTTGTTCATCGACACTTATAAAACGATTATTGGTTTTATGTCCCGTTGCCATTGCCGTTCCTCCCGCGGCAGAATCTGTGATATAACTATCTGAAGCTTTTGTAATTGAAAATCCTTGAGTTGGAATATTAAACAAACTCAATTGTCCTTTGTTTGCGGTGTAACCAGAATAGATTTGCGTTAATCCCATTCCGTCTCCAATTAAAAGAATAACATTTTTTGGACGTTTATTCTTGAAACCATTTTTAGGAACATACGCTTGGTGAAATTCTGTATTCTGGTAAAATGTCGTTTTAATGCTATTGATAAATTGAGTCAATTCGGCCACTTTATCCGTTCCGATAAAATCAACTTTTAAGTTCATTAAAGTCATATACGTATTCACGTTGTCTTGCGTAGCCCAGAATCTTATTTTTTTCTTTTGATCGTGGACTTTTTTTATAATTGCCTGAATTTTTTCAATATCTGGCTGCGTCAAGACACCTTTTCCATTCCAAACCGTGATTTCGTGCAAATCTTCACTAATCATTTCAACTCTCGCCAATTGATCTGGAGTATAGTTTTCATTCAACCTTCCATCAAAATAAATAAAGTCTGGATAAGCTGCCCAAAGTGATGGCAAAGGTCTGTTTCCAGAAATAACCACTTTTATATTTTTATTCGAAATAATATCTGGAAAAGCCTTTAATTGTTGCGTAATCGCTTTCAAAGTAGAATCGGCATCTGACTTAATATCAATCATTAAAATCAAAGGTTTATTGCTCGGATAAGCCTTTCCTTCCAACGTTTTTAATTTATTTGAAAGCGGCTCTAAATACATGCTTTTAAGCGTATTGTGAACAGCAATTTCTTTAGAAGTATGTGCCACAAATAATTCGTTATTCACTAAAAAAACATCGGCTTCTATCACGCCTGTTTCGTTAGAATAAGCTCCGTAAAATGGCAGTTTGCTTTCGTAATCGTTATGCGAATGAATATTAGACGAAGTGTATTCTTGCGCTTGTGCGAATAGGCAAAATTGAAGGCAAAAAAGGGTGATTATTTTTTTCATCGAAAATGATTTTTATTCTTTTAAAGCTGTAGGTAACTTTATTAAAAATGAGGTTCTGTAATTTATTAAGTTCTATCTGTGATTCCTCGCTCCTCGGAATGACAAACTTTGCTTTTTTACAACTGCAGTCCCCTGACCGAGACTGCAGCGTAAAAAACTAAAAAAACACAATAAAATTATTTATTACCAGCCTTGGTTTTGAGTCAAAGCTCCTTTGCTTACTGCGATTTCATCTGGCGGTATTGGCCAAACATGGTGAATAGCAGGATTAAAATTACGAGCAGGATAAATTACGCTTCCATCATAATGGTGCAATGGTTTTGCGTACGTTTCTTTTGCATCTCCCCAACGCACTAAATCAAAATGACGGTCGGTCCACTCTCCTGCTAACTCGCATCTTCTTTCTCTTTTCAAATCGGCTATTGTTGCTCCAGAAATATCGGTAAGACCTGCACGGTGGCGAATCATATTGATTTCAGCATCTGCATTTTGACCTTTCATTAATTTCGCTTCCGCTAACATTAAAATGACATCTGCATATCTTAAAAGAGGAACATTTAAAGCTGTTGAAGGTTTGTCTCCGTTTGCATTTACATAACGAATATCAACTCCGCCAGAACCAGTTTTTGGATAACTGAACGGCTCCATATATTTTTTAAACTGATAACCTGTTCTGTTACTTGAACTTACTACGTGATTTCCTTCGTTAAAAGTTGCTGTTTCTCCAAAATAAACAAATTTGTCTCCTTTTTGTAAAATCGTAGCGCTTCGCCTTTTATCATTTGCAGCGTAAGTATCAAATAATTCTTTTGTCGGATAAAAATTTCCCCAACCATTGTAAACTCCCCAACCTTTATCTTCTAAACAAACTCCTGGAAAAATAGAACCTAAAGAAGTATTTTCTGCACTAGAAGTTACAGCCCAAATATATTCTGAAGACCAATTATTGCTGATTTTAAATACATCTTCAAAATTTTCTAATAATTTGTGTTTTCCGCTAGCCACAATCATATTGGCATATTTAATGGCATTGTCCCAATCTTTTGCATACAAATAAGTACGCACCAAATAAGCCCAAGCTGCAGTTTTGTGAGCGCGTCCGTAATTGTCTGGAGTAAGCTGATCAAAGTATGGCAATAAATCTGCCGCTTTGATTAAATCTGCTGCGATGTAAGCATAATTCTCCGCTACATTTTTAGCGCGAGGCACATACACATTTGTTGGATTTTCTCTGTCTTGAATCGGAATTCCCGCACGATCATCTCCATAATGGTAAGCCAATTCTAAGTGCATTACTGCATGATTAAAATAAGCTTCTCCCAACATTCCGTTTTTTGTGCTTTCGTCTAATTTAATATTTGGAATATTACGAATTACGTCATTACAACGTTTCATAATTTCGTAGTGAATTCTCCAGATATCTTTTGTATCTGATTCTGATCCATCCACAATAAAATTTTTGATTCTTTCTGCGTTTTGTCTTGGTTTTGTTCCAATATCATCGCTGGCATTATTTAGCCAAAAGAAACCGCGACCGTACATATTATCATCAGAATATAACGCATAAATTGCATTTACTCCTGCTTTTGCATCTGCTGGCGTTTTCCAGAAATTACCGCTTGAAGGAGCTCCCTGCGGAATCACATCAAGTTCGCTTTCACAAGCTGAAAATCCAGCTAAAAGCACGAAACTCAATAATAAAAGACTTATTTTTTTCATTTTAATTGTTTTTTATTTTTTAAAAAGTTGCGTTAATACCTGTCATATAAATACGAGAAAGCGGATAACGACCTAAATCCATTCCGAAATTTCTAAGTCCAACTTCAGGATCCATTCCAGAATATTTCGTGATTGTAAATAAGTTTTGTCCCGAAATAAAGAATCTCAATTTCGCTTTTCCGTTCAACCAGCTTTCTTTAACTGTATATCCAATCGAAACGTTTTTCAATCTTAAGAAAGAAGCGTCTTCGATAAAAAGATTCGAAATGCGTCCGAAATTATTATTGTTATCTGTTGATGAAAGAACTGGAACATTTGTATCCGTATTTGTTGGAGTCCAAGCATCTTTTGATTCAGCCAACAAGTTGTAACCTGGGAAAGAAGCATTTAAACCTGTATGTTTTACAGCGTTGAAAACGCTATTTCCTGCAGCACCCGTGAAGAAAATATTCATATCAAATCCTTTGTATCTGAAATTAGCATTCAAACTATACGTTGTTTTTGGGAAAGGACTTCCTAAAACTACTCTATCGCTGTTATTGATAACTCCATCTCCGTTTTCATCTTTAAATTTAATATCACCAGCAACCGCATTTGGCTGATACATAACACCATCTTTATTTACAAAAGCTTTCACCTCATCATTGCTTTGAAATAATCCGTCTGTCTGGTATCCGTAGAAAGCACCAACTGGGCTTCCAACTTGGTAAATATTCGCTAAAGGCAAACTACGAACTCGGCTTAAGCCTAGAGGTTCTAATGAATTTAAATCGTCTTTAATAGAAACAATTTTATTGCTTAAAAACCCAGCATTTGCCGTTACATCAAATTTAAATTCACCACGAGTTTTTTGGTACGTTAAACTTACCTCGATTCCTTTGTTTTCAACATCTCCAGAGTTAACGATTCTTCCTTGCGGTGTTCCTGAAACTCCAGGCAATTGATCACGAACCAACATGTCTTTGTTTTTCTTCACGTAAGCATCAACAGATCCTACCAAAGTATTGTTTAGCATTGAAAAATCTAAACCAATATTAGTCTGTTCAGAACTTTCCCATTTTAAATTTGGGTTTGACAATTCGCTTTCCGCATAACCATAATTGATTGATGGCACTGCTCCAATTAAAGCTTGAGTTTGAACCAAAGGCACACTAAATTGGTATGGCCCAAGGTTTCCTAAGTTTCCAATTTGTCCCCAGCTTGCGCGAAGTTTTAAATTGCTGATGATTGGCTCGATTCCTTTCATGAAATTTTCTTCAGAAATCAACCAACCTGCAGAAACTGAAGGATATACTTTCCAACGGTTATTTTCTAATAATTTTGAAGTTCCGTCACGACGAACAATTCCTGAGATTAAATATTTCTGATTGAAATCGTAATTGATTCTTCCCACATAAGACGAAATAATTTCATCTGATTTTCCCGCTGCCGTTTGCTGAATCAATTTTGCATTCAACAAATAACGCTGCGATGGATCTTCGTTATCAAAACCAGTTCCTTCAATGGTGTAGAAATCTCTTTTAGTTTCTTGGTACGTATATCCAGCCAAAGCTTTCAGATTGTGTTTCCCTAATGATTTCTCATAAGAAATAGTCTGTTCGCTTAATAAATCTGTAGTTGTTATATTTTTAAGAGTCAATCTGTTGAAATCGAAGATTTTTCCAGGCTCTGTAACTTTTACCGTAAAATCATTTGCATTATCCTGAATTCTAGTGTAACCCCAGTTAGATTTCACTTTTAAACCTGGAACAATTTCCCATTCTGCGTAAGGATTGATCAAAATCGTAGAAATTGGATTTTCATTATCTAATCTTTTCAAATACGCCACCGGATTTATAACGTCTCCGTAAGAACCAATATATTTTTCTGGAACTCCACCAAATTGTCCAGAACCATCTTCTCTATAAATCGTAGCATTTGGCGGATACAAAATTGCCGCTTGAATTGCTCCTGTGTACGAACTTGAAGTGTTAGCCGTTTGACCATTTGTTAAGGAGTACGAAATATTTTCTCCAATTGTAAAATTATCAGCTAATTTGAAAGAAGAATTTGCTCTTACTGTATAACGTTCTCCATACGTATTTAACAAAATACCTTCGTTTTTTCTATAACTTCCAGAAAGAAAGAAATTAGATTTTTCTGTTTTTCCGTTTATCGAAAGTGATAAATCTTGAATTTCTCCTGTACGGAAAATTTCATCCATCCAGTTTGTTTTTGTTGTTCTTGCTGTTGGTTCATAAGCAGGATCAAAAGCAGGAATTCTTGGCAAACCAGCGTTATCTCTTGCAATATTCATTGCATCAGCATATTCTGCGGCGTTTAAAACTTCTAATTTTTTGGCTACATTTTGAAAACCTCCTTGATAGTTTACATTCACATTAATTTTATCCGAAACTCCTTTTTTAGACGTAATTAAAATTACCCCACCAGAAGCTCTCGCACCATAAATTGCCGCAGAAGCCGCGTCTTTCAAAACGTTAATCGAAGCAATATCATTTGGATTTATTGTATTTAAAGAACCGCTGTAAATAATTCCGTCTAAAACGATTAAAGGCGTTTCAGCATTCAAAGATCCAATACCACGAATGTTGATTGTAGGAGAAGCAGTTGGATCACCACCATCGTTGATTACCGTAACTCCGGCAACAGTTCCTTGCAATAATTCAGCAGCATTGTTGTATGTTCTGCTTGAAGTTTCTTTCATAGAAACAGAACCAACCGCTCCTAAAACTTCATTCTTTTTCACACTTCCGTACCCCATTACCACAACTTCCTGAAGCTGTTTTACATCGGCAGCTAATTTTACTATAATGTTTTGCGAACTTGTTACTTTTACTTCTTGCGTTATATAACCTACGTAAGAAAAAATAAGCGTCGCTTCAGAAGCATTTACTTCTAATTTAAATGTTCCGTCAAAATCTGTTGCTGTTGCTGCATCAGAGAATTTATCTTTAATTCCGACACCTGGCAAAGGCATATTATCATCTCCGCCAAAAACAGTTCCCGAAATAGTAATTTTGTTCTCTGCAAGTTTCTGATTTTTCTTGATTACGATATTGTTGCTAACGATCTCATATTTAAGAGCGTTCCCGCAAATTTTATCCAACGCTTGTTCTAGCGGTACATTACTCAATTTTAAACTTAATTTTTGATTGGCGTTTACTTGGTTGCTTTCATACATAAAATGCACATCAACCTGATTTTCAATTTTTTGAAATATATTTTTTATACTTTCATTATCAACTTTTAAAGTCACTCTTTTGTTAATGTCAACATTCCCGGCTTGTACTGTTAATGCAGCAAAAAACAAAGTCATAAACAGGAATAATTTTGTTCCCATTGTCCTTATGCTCTGACTTTTTGCGGCATACCGCATTTGTTTTTCATTCATAGTTTTTAGATTTAGTGTAATTGTTTTGTTTATAGTTTGCTACGTAGTTTTTATTTTTATTGTTTAAAGAATTATTCGATTTTGTAAACTCCAGAATCCATTTTGTATTGAGCGTTGATGATATTGCACACCAAACCAATTACCTGATCAGCAGGCAATTCTTTAAAATAGGCGCTAATCTTTAAATCGTTTAAATTCTTGTTTCTGACTTCAATCGAAACATTATAATTGCGGTTGATTGTGGCGACAACTTCTGGCAGAGGCGTTTCTTCAAAAACCATAATATTTTTTCGCCATAGCGAAATTGTGTTTACTGGAACGTCCTTAAAAGCCTGAAGTTTATTATCATGAGATTTAAAAACCGCTTTTTGTCCTGGAGTTACATACACATTTTCATCTGTAACGGTCGATTTTACGTTTACTCTTCCGGTTGCCACCGAAACTTCTTGTGTGGTTTGATCCGGATATGCTTGAACATTAAAACTGGTTCCAAGAACTTTGGTATCCATTTTATTGGTATGAATGATAAATGGATGTTTTTTGTCTTTGGCTACATCAAAAAAAGCTTCTCCGCTTAAATACACTTCTCTAGTATCTCCTTTAAACTCTTTTGGATATTTAAGAACACTTCCTGCATTTAACCATATTTGTGTTCCGTCACTTAGTTTAATCTGAGCATGTTCGCCTAGTTTTACTGCAAACTGTTTGCTTTCAACCGTATTTGATCTTTGATAAAAAAACACCGATAATCCGATCAAGAAAACCAAAGAAGCCGCCACAGCCCAATTTTTATATGGAAGAGAAATAACTTTATTAGTATTCTTTATTTGTCTTAATTCTTTTTTCAGTTTTGATCGGTCCGATTGAACGACTTCCATATTATCAAAAAAATCATCTGTAAGATCGTACCATTTATTCCACATTTCTTGTCCTTTCGGAGAATACTTTCCTTCTAAAAAATTTTTGATTTCGTTATTTGAATTTTCAGGCATTATAATTTCTTTATGTCTTTAATAGTATGTCTTGGGAATTGTAATTTTAGGTAGGCGCAAAAGGTTACGCTTCTGTTAAGAAAAAAGCTGAATTCTTAATCTGAAGTTTACTTTTAATTGAATTCGCCCAAATACGTGCGCATGAATTTCAGCGAATACGTAATATGATATTTTACGGTTTCGATCGAAACATTCAATTCTTCGGCGATTTCTTTATTGGTGTAATGTTTTACTCGGCTCAGAATAAAAACCTCTTTTGATTTTTTTGGAAGTAAATCTGCAGCTTTGTCAACCGCTTTTTGCAATTCATCGTAATAAATAGAATCTTCGATTGCATTATAACTGGGTTGCGAAACCGTATTTTTTTCTAAAACTTCTTGAATGTATTGATCCGTAACTTCATGCGATTTGATATAATCTAAAGTCATGTAGCGAACCGAAGTGTAGATATAAGCCGCAAAACTTTTCTGGATTACAATTGTTTTGCGTCTTTCCCAAATAGAGGTAAAAACTTCCTGCACAATTTCTTCTGAAATAGCGATTGATTTCATTCGGAGATATACAAATCGAACAAGCAGATCTCGATATCGGAAATAAAGTTCATCAAAAGCTTTATCCTTGCCAGATTTTAATAATTCGACAAGTTCTTCGTCTGTAAACTTCTTATACATGATTCATTATTTTATGATTAATCAAATGAAAAGTGTGAGCCAAAGCACTTTTTCTGATTTTGTTTTGATAATGATCTTGCTGTTTTAAAAATAGCATATACAAAGTATTGGGTTCTTCTTATATGTCTCCAAAATTAAAACTGAGGGTAGGTCGATCAGGTTACGTTTACATTAATAAACTCCCTCTAAAACGAAACATATTATTAACATTTGAAGTCAAAAAAAGCTGTAAAATAGAACTTTGGAGTATTTGGAGTCAAAAATGAAAACCGCAGTTTCATATAACAATCTTTATCTTATAAAAAGTAGAATTAAGCCGAAAAATCGCTTAACAAATAATTAATAAAAATGCCTCGACATGAGTTTTAATCTCGTCAAAATTCTTTATTGAAAAAATAAAATTTCAAAAACTAGTTGACAAAAGCAACTAATTTTATATATTTGTACCTCAACAATACAATATTTCCAATTATGAATACTACAACTTCAAAAATTAGAAGTTTCAACAGATTTTATACAGCGCATTTAGATATTTTAAGTCAGCATTATTTGGATAGTGAATATTCTTTAACGGAGATACGAATCTTATATGAAATCAGCGAAAGCAAAATAATAACGGCTCAGAAAATCACAGAAATTTTAAATCTGGATAAAGGCTATTTAAGCCGAATTTTAAAGCGTTTTTTAAAGGAAAATTTAATCGAAAAAGTAACTTCTACAGAAGATAAACGCGCTTTCAACATTAAACTGACAAATTATGGAAACGAATTGTTAAGTGTTTTAAATGATAAATCTGAAAACAAAATTGAAGGTAAAATCGAAAAACTGAATTCTGCTGAAAAAGAGATTTTAGTCGATTCGATGAACACGGTTAGAAATCTGCTGACAGAAAATAAAATAGCGCGAGAAGATATTACGTATCGCCATGAAATTACGCCAGGTGATATCGGTTACATTATCCATCTGCACGGCGCGATCTACGGAAAAGAGTATAATTTCTCCACTGATTTTGAAAAATATGTCATCAAGACTTTTTACGATTTCTTAGAAAAATATTCCCTAGAAAATGACCGAATCTGGATGGCAGAATACAATAATAAAATTGTGGGTTGTGTTGCGATTATCCACCAGCCTAACGAAGAAGCACAACTAAGATGGTTTCTTCTCGACCCCGCTTTTAGAGGATTAGGAATTGGTAAAAAACTCTTAACTGGTGCGTTAGATTTCTGTAAAGAAAAGAAGTTCAAAAATGTTTATCTGCTTACTACAAACTTGCAAGATAAAGCGCTTCAGATGTATAAAATGATGGGATTTGAACTGACGAAATCTGAAGAAGTTGAGGAATGGGGGAAGATTTTTTATGAGGAGAGGTATGATCTTAAATTGAATTAAAAAAATAAACCTCCAAAATCTGGTGGATTTTGGAGGTTATCACTATTTGGCCTTTATGATTTTATTTTACAGAGCTCCTGGCTACTACTTCTCTTTTGTTCTTTAATGAAGCCTTATGGTCATTATAGTACTTATCTTCTTTTTTAATAAGTTCTTCACGTTGAGAAATAACACTTTGCTTATCCTTATTTTCACTCCATGTTAAATATATACTGTCATATGCCTTTTCTCTAGAAGGAAATTCTTTAGTCCGAATTAGTTTTCCATCAACATCATAGTATTTCCAGATTCCTCTTTTTTGGGTTATATAATATTTAGAACTAAAATTTTGAGATATTTCATTTAATCCTGCTTTTTCTATATTGATCTGAATTCCTTGCTCTTTTAATTTTCCATTCTCATGATAATATTCCCACGTTCCCACTTTTAAACTGTCCTGAAATGCTCCTAATTCTTTCAAATGGCCATTCTTGTAATAATTTTTCCAAATACCTATCTTTTTATTCGATGAATACCCTCCTTCCGATTCTAACTCTCCTGTAGGATAAAAATGTTTCCAATCATAATTCTTAGCCTCATCTTCTATGATTCCAATCGCTTTGATGATCTTGTTATTAGGATAATAAAAAGTGTCTTTATCTTTTAGATAGGCTTTCCTTTCTGCTTCTATTTTCTTCCTTTCCGTTCTTACTTCTTCTACATCTTCTTCTTTTATATAATCTGCATTATTACTTCCGTCTGGGGTAATATCAAGTCTTGACCCACATATCCAAAAAATCTGATTACCAAGTGTACTGCCAAATTCTACTTTTCCCATACCAGATATAATTTCTAAATATTCCTGACTGTATTCTTCCCAGTTTAGAATATGAATTTTATTGTCTTCTCTTGTCCAGTTACCTGAATGACTTCTTTCGACTGTATCCTTTTTATAATAATGATAAAAAGTACCGTCAGCTTTAAAATCTACATAATGTACCGCTTTATCATCTTCGATATTATAGTATTTCCCTAAAACTTCTTTTTGGCAAGAAGTAAATCCGTAAACTATAACTAAAAAAAACAGGGCTATTCTTATTTTCATTTGTTTTAATTTTCCTGCAATATACTACTTTTATGGAAGCTCAAAAGTAAAATAAATCCTTTGTTTGATCGTTGACAGTTTGGCTTCTGCTCCTCCTTCATTGTTCCTTTTTATATCACCTGCCAAATGAAGTATAAAGGATCTTCTTCCTGTTTGGTTAAAGACATATCCTTCAATTTTTTTGTTTCGAATACGTACTAAGGCAAAAGCTCCACCAATAAATATTTGTGCTAAATTCGAGTCTAAATGTTTATCTATAGATTCAATAGCATATTTTAAAGTTGGACTGAACTCTAAATCAATTTTCAAATCTTTACTATCAGGTTTATTTTCAAAATTATAATTGGTTTGTCGCAATAATTTTAGAGTCTCATCCATAATTTCTTCCATCATTCTCCCTTTTAAGAGCTGTTGCGCAAATTTATGCTGATGGTAATCAAAATTACGGATTTCTGGTCCCTCACCCATTGCGAATTCATACAAGAGAATCGCGACTGTTTCTTCGTAACTTTTTTCAAATGACATCTCTTTTTTGCCATCTTTAAGTTTTCCAACTCCAGGATAAATGCGTTCTGCCGTTTTAACCAAAGCATTTACAGCAATTTTATCTGGCAATCCTTTGCCTTCTTCTTTCACTACTTCTACTGTTTTTTGAATCTCTTTCGCCATCTTTTTTCTTAATTTTTCACTTATTTCATGAATTTCAATCATATCATTAAATAAGTTTTCCACTAAATCAGCATAATCTTGATCCTCTTTTTCTTTACTTTTTGTTATTTCTAATTCATTTTTTAGGAACTCATAAAGTTCTTTCAAATCTTTATAAAGTATTTTATCAATAGCAAACGCTGATTCTGAAACTTGTTCTCCAATGTCTGATAATGATTTTTTGATCTGTCTCTTTATAACATTTATAGATTTTTCAATTTCTTCTTTAACAGATTCTTTTACATCATTTTTAACTTTATCAAGTTCTTTATTATTGGCTGTACCATTATTAATATTTCTCTTTATTCTCTCTAATCGTTCTAGTAATTTATACTCTTTTAGATGTTTTGCTTTTTCCTTTGTGGCATTTTCCTGATTAATTTTAAAGTACTCTACTGTTTCTGCATTATAACTTTGAGGATGTTTGATGATTTTATCAAAATTTTCGGCTTTAAAAGTATCGCTGAGTTTTAGATAATACAACTCTTTTACCATGACTTGACCCAATTTCACTCTGTCCTCGTATTGAGCGAAATTGAAGGTTATTTTTCCATTTATAGTAAAATATTTCTGCATGATATCTTCCATAATATCAGGAGCCATCCAGAGAGTAAAGTTATTATTGATTTCTTTTATAATTTTATCTAGCTCTTCATTACCCGTAAGGCCCGATGCTTCTTGCAATGATTTTTTCATTAGATCAATATCCAAATCTCTAAAGGACGAATTTATATAATCCTGTACCATAGATTGTTCAAACTCTACTAATTTGAAATCCAGTTCTTGTTTAGATAAATTTTTAAAACTTTGTTTATTTCCTTTTGCATCAATAAACTCACCGCTCAATTTTCCCTCCCCTTCTAAAAGTAACTTTACATTATTCATGTTATCAGCAAACAAATATCTATTACCTCCTTTCAAAAATTCATCACTCTCATCAGATAAAAACCAAACATTAGGCATTTCGGCCGATCCTAGTGCTAATTCGCCATCTAATGCGCTTTTGATAGATCCTATCGTTACTTGGGCTGCAGCATCAAACCATTCTGATATAATTTCCTTGGTTTTTAAATAAGCATCGACAAATTGGTAGTAGGCATGGCGTTGTGCAATTGTATTATAAAAATAATGTTGTGCGTTCAGGGTATTATATATTGAAGCTTTCCAAAAGGTAGAACCTTCTTTATCAGCATTTTTAATTCGATCATAATCATACCATTCACCCTCTTTTAAAACTGGATAATTCCCTAGCCAATCGCTACTTTTTTCGCCTTTCGCATATTTAATTTTAATTTCATTTAGCAATGTTCCTGACCATATATAATAAATGTCTTCTACCCCAAGATTTGGATACATTTTTTGAGGAGTCAAATTTGGATATATAACTTTTTTTGTCTGGATCGTAATTTTAGCAGGAAGATCAGGAAAAACTGATTTTAGCAATACGAAAAGCTCATCGTGTTCTACAAAAAGCTTATTGATATCGATATCCATCTTTTTAATCTCCGAAATCATTTTTTTACAATAATCTTTAATACGGAGATTGTCATTTTCTTTTGATAATTCTAATAATTTTAAAATCATTAATTCCTTAATCTCTTCCCAGTTTACATTATTCAATTCAGATTCTCCCATTGTAGGAAGATGCCATTTTTGAAGTTCAAAATACATTTGCGTAAATAACATTTCATTTGATTTCCCATCAAAATCTGCTGCCGTTGCTCCTTCATCAAAAGCTTTACTAATACGTGTCCAATATTGAATAGCCTCAACATTCTTTGCTTCTTTTGCCTGATCTAATTTCTTTTTAATTTCAGCTTTTACAAGCTCAACAGAAGGCTCATTATACTCATTTTGAAATATTTGCGGCACAGACAACATTTGCTTTGCATCTACACTTTCATAGATCTTACTTAGAGAACTATCCAGAATATTGTTGTCTGCTTTCGAAACCGGAAGAGTATTGTTTCCTGAAGTGAAAGAACTCATAATTGTGCCTTCAGTTATATCAGTAATGCCTCCTCCGATTGAAGCATTCAATGTTGATGATTTTAGTAAATAAGCCTCTGGAGCCGAAGAAGTAGTGTCAAACGATTTAGCCGTTTTAATTGCAACATTGTTATCGAAAACGCCTTCTTCGGCCGAGTCTATACTATTATTGGCAGTTTTCTGCTCTTGCCAAATTTGTACGATATCTTTTTGCTGGTTCATTTCTTTTGAAACCTCAGCCAGCTCTTTTATAATAGCTTTAGTTAAACCTTCTGGCGTTTCATTAGAAGTACTATTTTTTATTAAAAGATTGAAATTGTGAACTGTATTTTTATTCATGATGAAGCTGTTTTTCTGATGGCAAAAATACATTCACTATTTATCATTTTAAAAATTCAAACCCTTTGGATTCAGTAGTTTCAGCAAATTATCTTTCTACTGAAACTACAGAAACAGGTTAGTCTTTTTTAATCAAAAACATGCTCCTTTTCTTACTTTTGCTTCTTCCGAAAAACGAATAGTCCACTGCTTTTTATTGCAGTTCTCCCTTTACATAAAAAATACCACTCGCCTTTTATTATTAATCAATTTAAAATAGCCGTTATGGATTTTTTATTCTCAAAAGGCATTCGAAAAATGCCTAAAATTCCCGACAAGGGTAATTCTCCTTTTATAGTTTCATTTAATCTTTCATCTAGAAGTTTTTACGCTATTCTAAATGAAAACTATTTTTTTTTTAAACTTCACTAAAAACAAAAAACATGGCAATTCAAACATTAAATACTATAAAAAGCTGGTTTAAAACCGGTTTAAAACCTTCACAAAATCAATTTTGGAACACTTGGGATTCTTTCAGACATAAATGGGAAAAAGTTCCTTTAGAAGATATTGAAGAACTTGAATCGACACTAGATGCAAAAGCTGAAAAATCAGAGTTAGACAAACATAAAAATGATAAAAATGCTCACTCTGAAATTCTTGCCAATAAAGAAGATAAATCTCAAAAAGGTTTAGCTGAAGGTTATGTTCCGTTAGATGAATTTTCGAAAATTGCACATCAATATTTAGACATAATCAATAACCTGAAAGCAGGAGGCTCAACTTCTTTATTATCAGCCGAACAGGGACTTGTTTTACAAAACCAAATAGACCATATCGTCTCATTATTGTCATCTGACAATGTTGAGATGAATACTCTTCAGAAAATTGCAGACGTTATTAAGCTGATACAAATATCATTAAACACCATTTTAATAAATAATCTTACTACTGGCGGAACAACCAAAGCTTTAACCGCAGAAATGGGGAAACTGTTAGAAACGAAAAAAGAAGACAAATCGCAAAAAGGTGTCAGCGGAGGCTACGTTCCATTAAATGACGTGGCAAAAATTACAAGCCAATATTTATCACTAGTAAATGATTTAATAACAGGCGGAACCGAATCTATTCTAAGCGCTGAACAAGGTAAAATTTTACAAGATCAGATAAACGGAATTAATACTATACTTCAATCTGATAATGTAGACCTTGACACTATTCAGGAAATTGTAGATGCTATTGAGCAAGTGCAAATTTCGCTAAATACTATTTTAGTGAATGATCTTACTACTGGCGGAACAACCAAAGCCTTAACCTCAGAAATGGGAAAAAAACTGAATGAAATTAAGCTGAGTGCCACAATTGCAACTGATACTGAAACTCAAATAACATCAATGGTTACAGAAGATAATAAAGTTGTTAGCCGTTCTAAGTTGTTTAATTGGTGGGAAAACTTAAAGACTAAAGTTCAAACAATTTCTGCTGTTTGGAATTTTAAACTTGGAATAAAAGTAAACAATAGTACTGGAAATTACATTTTTACAACACAAATTTTAGAAGATAAAATTATTACTCAATTAACAAGCGCTGGATTAGGCAATTATAAGACAGAATTGTCATGGGAATACATTAAATGGTTTATGCCTAACGGATATTATACATGTATTTATCCTAGCTCAAGCATAACGCAAAATAACACTTTGAAATGGCCTAATAAATCTGGTACAATTGCATTAACAAATGATCCTATTATTGTTCCGACAGGCTCTTTAACTGCTACATACCAAGATGGTGCAATCGAACGTGACGTTAATGGAAAATTATGGTCAACACATAATGGAAAAAAATATAGTCTTTTAGAAGATGATGGGAGAGTATTATTAATGGTTTACAATTCTCCTTCCAATATTGTGTCTGAAGTATATTCTGGAATAAATGCTTCAAATGCAGCACAAACAGCAGTAAGTCAAATTGGCGCTTTTCCTAATTCTGGCTTATTATCTATCAATATGTTTAACCGCATTAATTTAAGTAAAAATTCTTCTGGCACTGTAATGCCAAACGGAGTAAAATTAGAGGTTTCAATGCAGATAAATAATGGTTTTTTCTATAAAACCATAGGAGGACCAAGATGGAGTCAATTAAAGATATATGAAAAAAGCAATTTAACTATTCCTAATGGAAGCAATAACACAACCTATTATGACAATGTTTTTTCAGAAATTATAGAAACTAGTTTACAATCTTGGTCAGGTATAACTCTTCCATTAAAAATTGACAATGGTTCTAGTGTAATAACAGAATACATTGACTATTCGATTACTAATTCGAATAATGATGCTCCGTTACCAGTATCACAAGCTTCTTTCAATTTCATATTCACTATGAGCTTGGGATATTCTGATAGTACTAATGCTAATGGTCAAAACGTATCATGGAAAATTACAAATTCAAATAAGGCGATTTATGTCCAAAAAATTAGATAATATCAAATCACTATCATAAAAAAACTTTTAAATCCGCCAGCAACAGGAACATATTTCCTTCTTGCTGGCGATTTTTATTATCTTCAAATCATAGAGTGATCTTAATGTAATTAACCGTAAAATAAAGATAACTAAACATCACTTTTATTCTACTGAAACTACCGAAAAACGAGGTTGTTTTTTTCGTTTTTTACTACTCTTCTAATCTACTTTTACATCCTCAAATTTTAACAGCATTACTTTTTAAGGTTCTGAATCTTCTTCATGCTTCAAGAACAAATCATTAAGCAATTAATTATAATTCAAAAATTAAACTTTTATGAACAAGCAAAAAATTACAATTATTCTAAGCGCATTAATCGTATTAACAGGTTTTATCGATACGAAATTTGATCTTTTACAAGACGCCGGATTATCATTACTAACAATTAACAGAATCAAATTAGTCGGTTTGGTCATTTCTGCCATTCTACCGACTGTAACTCAATTTTATGAAAATAAAGCTAATCAATAAAGCCTTTTCATAAAAAACAAAACTAAATAGGATCAGATCCTGACTCAGCAATTACACCACAAAACACTGAAAAAAAAACAAGTGGAAGTAGAATAATTTTCGACTGAAACCACTGAAAGCTTGAGCTTTACTTTCTTTTTTTGTTTTTTTACATCTTATTTTTGCATTCTCAAATTTTACCACTTACGCTTCATACCAAGTAAAATTTGACTCCCCACATTTTATTATCTAATAAACAATTTAATCCTAATACAATTATGGCAACAAACATCAACACGATTTTGGGCTGGTTTAAGACTGGCAGTAAACCTACTCAATCACAATTTTGGTCTTCATTCCAAAGTTTTTGACACAAAGACTAAAAAATACCACAAAACAACATTAACAATTTATCAGAATTTACAAAAACAACCTTTTAATTAGATTAAAATCATGGCAATACAATCATTAAATACCATTAAAAATTGGTTTAGAACCAGCTTAAAGCCTTCACAAGAACAATTCTGGGACACTTGGGATTCGTTTAGACATAAATATGAAAAAATTCCGGTACGAGATATTGAAGACATTGAACAATTAGTAAACGGACAAAAAATTATCCCATCTGGGCAGTTTTTAATTTTTAAAGTTGCTCCCAATACAGCCGATGAATTAGAAATTGGGGATAGCGTAATTGGTTATTGTCAAGGTAATTTTCTTGCAGAAGCAACTTATTACGGTGGAGATACAAGTTTGATGAGCAGTTTTACTAACCTGAATGACATAGTGGGAAAAATCATATAATTTAATTATAACTGCACGTACGGCGATACAACTACTTATGAACTTAATGATGAAATACTCTTAAGGTCTTATACCTGCAGTGCATATAATGGAATTTTTCTCAAATACAAAATACCTAGCGAATCTGAATTCTCAAATATTTGGCCTAGTGGCTACTATCCGCAATCATGGGTAACTTGATCAAAATTTACTTCAGGCACGATCATTAAATTAGCAGATGACCTTGGCGATTTCGATGACTCGAAAGAATTTATAATTCCTTAGAAAAAAACTTTTTTTCAGTTATCGTAAAAATTTTCAAACAATTTAGAGTATTAATATTTACCAAAGTCTAATAAATGAAAAATACCGTTTCTAAAGAAATCTAACAATGTATCAATAAATCATTAAAGCTAAAATCTACTCCAAAAACGAAATTTCCAAATTAATATAAGTGTAATAGTTTACAGGAAAGAATAGATAAAAACTACAAGAAATATCTCAAAAAAAACTACAAATTAATTATATGAACAAATCAAAAATTACAGTAATCATAAGCTTATTAATTGTTTTAACAGGCTTAATTGACACAAAATTAGATCTTTTGCAAGATGCTGGTTTGTCATTGATAACAATCAATAGAATCAAATTGATCGGTTTATTTTTGTCAGCTACATTATCAAGCATTAGTCCATTATTTTCTAAAGACGAAATTTAAAAGAATTCTATAGCGAAATAAATACGTCTCGATAATCAAAACAATTAATAGAAATATCCGAGAGTCATTAGGAAAATATAATTCATCTAATACTTTTGGGAATTTTATAAACATTTAAAACTAAATTATCCATTTATTTTCACTGAAACTACCGAAAACTGAGGTCTCTTTTTTCCTTTTTAAGTGCTGTTCTAATCTACTTTTACACCCTCAAATTTTAATTGCAATATTGTTTTATGCAATACAGATCTACTCTCTATTCTTAAATGCATTTCCAAAGCAATATATTATTTATCCACTTACACCAAATACCACAATGAATTATTTATTATCAAAAGGCATTAGAACAATGCCTAAAATCCCAGATAAAAGCCATTTAAAAAATCTTTTAAATCTAAAAACAACCTCCTTAAAAAATCACAACAACAACAAATCAATTAGATATTATTATCATGGCAATACAGACATTAAATACCATAAAAAACTGGTTTAAAACCAGCTTAAAACCTTCACAACAACAATTCTGGGACACTTGGGATTCGTTTAGGCATAAATTAGAGAAAGTTCCTCTAAAAGAAGTTGATGGTCTAGATGAATTACTAAATACAAAAGCAGACAAAAATTCTTTAAATAATCACATTTCAGATGTAGATGCACATGCTCCTCAGGCAAACACAGATTGGAATAGTGAATCTGGCTTTAGCCAATTACTTAACAAACCTGAATTTAAAACAATTAATGGAGAGACTTTAACAGGAACTGGAAATATTGCAATCATAAAAAATGAGGATCTCTTATGGAAAAAAGGTGCTGGAGAGAACTCAATGCAAGCAAAAGGAGGAGATAATATAGCTTCTGGAACTTTTAGTGTAGCCACAGGATTTAATAGTAAGGCAGAAGGAAGTGCTAGTCACGCTGAAGGAGATGGCGCTATTGCAAACGGCTATGCTAGTCATGCAGAAGGAAGATATCCAGTTGCTACAGGATTTGCATCGCATGCGGAAGGAGCTAATGCATTAGCAGAAGGACTAGCGAGTCATGCGGAAGGCAATAATAATCAGGCCTTAGGAAATGCCTCTCATGCTGAAGGATATTCAACAATCGCTAAGGGAAGTTATTCTCATGCCGAAGGATTAGGTACGAAAGCAAATGGACAATCTAGCCATACTGAAGGCCATAGCAATATTGCAGATGGTGACGCTAGTCATGCAGGAGGTGCGTATTCTTCAGCAAATGGAACCAACTCTTTTGTTCATGGTGAAAATTCACAGGCTAATGGAAAAAACACAGTTGTTTTTGGTAAAGATATTACAGGAGAACAAGACAATACAATTTATGTTGATAAATTAAACATAAAAACAACACCACTAGGTATATTTGACAAAAGTTTAGGTCTTGATTCAGATGGAAATGTTATTGCAGGCAACTATGACACTGATAAAACATTTCAAGAAATTATTGATTTCAGCACTTCTGATTCAAAACAAATTGCTTATTTAACTGCTACTAATGATGCTGAAATTAGAGGTGTTGGCGGTAAATACAATGAAAATCTAGAAAACTCATTTGACTCCCAATTTAATGCTTTGGGAATAACAACTACAACAGAACGATTAAATGCTGATTATTCTGGGAGACTGGGCTCTGGAATTTTTCATTCTCAAATACAAGGTGAAGGTATTAGCTTAGGGATGGACAGTGTAGACGGAGACTTTAATTCAAAAATGTTATTTGAATTCCGCGGGCTTTATTTTCGTGATTCTCAAAATGGGGAAAATCAACACCTTACTATTGATTATCCGTATTTAAGAGATAGTGATGAGGATTTTTCAGTTACTATGCCTTTATCCGTAAATGGACAATATGCTGATGGAGAAGGAAATATTGATTTATCAAATAGCTTTTCAGGAACTCCAAATGTTGTTCCTAAATTTGGCTGGAATGGTAATG
Organism: Flavobacterium sp. B167r; assembly: GCF_056824315.1. Classification (NCBI taxonomy): domain Bacteria; kingdom Pseudomonadati; phylum Bacteroidota; class Flavobacteriia; order Flavobacteriales; family Flavobacteriaceae; genus Flavobacterium; species Flavobacterium sp. B167r. Next base: position 2,274,797 of record NZ_CP124859.1, on the reverse strand, counting down.
GGTTTGAAAATTCACCAATATCAATTGATAGAACTACAGCAGTTATTACATCTGGTATTTTAAATGACTCTGGTTTAAAATTTGCTGATTTAAAAAGTTCTGCTTCATACACAAAAACAATAGTTTCAACTTCTCAGTCATTTCCAAATTTAACAGCTCAAAATAAAAATAATGGAGATATTGCTATTACATATCAATCTGGAAACAAGATTGATATTCTAGATAAGAATGGAATTACTAAGTTCACAACCATTTTATCCAATACACCAGTTAGTATTGAATATGATGAAATTAATAATTTGTATTTGTCACAAGCAGATAATAATATAATCAAAATCGATGCTGATTTTAGCATAACAGAAAATTTTTTAAACAATAAAGGAAATACAACATTGTTTTTTTCAAAAGGAATAATGTTTTGTATTAATAGATCTACAGGTGCGGTAATTACAATCAATACCAATACAGGTGAAACTACCCCATATTGCAACATAAAACCTTACTCCTATTTTACTGAAGGTGATAATCACGAATTTTACTGTGCAAATAATGAAGGGGTATATAAATCAGAAGGCAATATAATGACACCGTTTTATTTAACAGAATCAATTACATTAAGCGGTATAGCCTATAAAAACGGTATTGTATTTATACTAGATTACACTAATAATAAACTGATAGGCTTAGATTCCAATGGATCTGTTATTCTTGAAGAAACTACAGGCAAATGGCCTCAGGATATTATTTTTGACAATTCAGATAATATACTTGTATATAGTAATTACTCTCCAATGTTTATATCACAATTTACTCTAATTACCCCTTCTGGAGAGTCAAAAGTTTTAGCAAACGGAGTGGGCACTAATTTTAGAGGCATATACAAGGATTCTGATAACAATTTGTATGGCGTAAGTTGGTCTAGTAGCCAATGGACAAAATTTGTTTATTCTGAAAAAAATTATCTTCTTGCTTTAGACGATCAGGGAAAAGTAATTGGATTAGATAAAAAAGATTTTAGCGAAAACATAACACTACAAAAAGCCATAGATGGCGGAAAAGATGCTGAATTTGAAGGTACTCTGGGACTAAGATCAAGAGATTCTTTTGGTAATACTTCTGAACTTATATTAGATCCTACTTTAATAAAATTACAGAATGAATTTGATAATGGAAGTTATGCTAAATTATATTGTGATACTGGTACTATCAGATTTATGCAACATGACACATACGAAAATGCATCTAACACTGTTAGTTTTGAAAAGTTAAAAACAAATTCGCACACAAGTATTCTTTTTCCTTCCAAAGAAGGCACTAACACATTAACATTAGCAACTACATCTGATTTTAAAACTATTAATGGAGAATCGATTGTTGGTACAGGAAATATATATCTATCGGACAACAACGCATTGCATAAAACTGGAAACGAATCCAAAGAGGGTGATCTTTATATATCAGGCAATCTTAGTGTATCTCAATATCTTGGTCTAACTGGAAATATTGAAATAACCGACCTAGATACATTTCCTCTTCCTCCACAAACCAATATAATTCTTGATAAAAATGGAGATCTTACAGCTAAAAACTTCATTGGTCAATCCATAATTTCTGATACAGGGCAATTTTATAATTTAATAATAGGTTCATCGACCAGCAGCGGAAACAAACTAGAGGTTAACGGAACTATTTCAACTAATGGAATCAAAATCGGGGTAGCAAATACAGAATCCTCAGATACTATATTCACCAATACTCCTGTTGGTTCACAAAGAACAATAGCTGGAAATACGATAGAAATAGCAGGAGCTACAGGAGACTATTTTTTAGAAACATTCAGATATAATGCTTCTGATTATGGAATGCAGAGAATTACATTTACATCTACAGCTTCAAGTGGTCGATTTTTCATAAGAACATTAACAGCAGGAGCTTGGTCTTCATGGATCGAAAAATAATTAATCAGCAAATGCGACAATTGATTAATCATTAAGATTTATCTTAAACTAAATTATATGAACAAAGCAAAAATCACAGCAATTATTGCTTGATAATTGTATTGACAGGCTTAATTGACACAAAATTTGATCTTTTACAAGAAGCAGGATTATCATTGATTACAATCTACAGAATCAAATTGTTTGGTTTGTTTTTATTGGCTGCGTTGTCTAGCATTGTTCCTCTATTTTCTAAACAAGAAATGTAAAAGAAATTCATAGAGATTTAAATTATTCTCTTATACAAAATATCCCAGAATCATTAGAAAAAGACAAATTCTCTAATGATTCTGGGTGTTTTTTTGATGAGTTTTTTAGCAAATTATTTTCTACTGAAACTACTGAAAACCAGTACTCAATTATTCTTTTTTCAACTTTACATACGCTACTTTTACATACTCTAATTCATCTATTAGAGCTCACAAAACAAACATAAAACATTGCATTTTAACTTTCTGAATAATTTAGAAAGTAAGGACTTCAATTGCATAAATCATTCAAATAATTATATCACCCGTTAAACAATTACCAATTATGGATTATACACCTAAAGATTTAGGCGAAGTACCTAAAATACCAGACATGACCAATTTTAAAAATCCTTTGAAACAACAATCTGGAGCAAGCATTTTTATAGAGAGCTTCAATATTACGCCTTTAACTTCAACTGAAAAAAGTGAAAGTTTGGCTGAAATCATAAAAAAAGAAAGCAAAGACAGCTGTATTTAATCTCTTAAAAAACAAAAAAATGACAGACGAAATATCCATTAAGAACCTAAAAGAAAAATACGGTAAAATTCTCAAACTTACTTCTGATGACCAATCAATAACGGTTTATTGCAAAAAGCCAACTTTCGAAATTTACCTTAATTATCAAAATTTATATAAAGACAATCCACATGAAGCGATTCTATTTTTATTTAAAGAATGTTTACTTGAGAAAGAAAATTATAATGATGAGTTCATGCTTTCTTCAGGAAACTCAATCATCGAAATAATCAAAAAAGATAGTGAATTTACAATTAATTCAACTCCGCAAAAAGATGAATTTAAAAAATCGGCAGCTCTTATTCGATATGCTTTTCAAGTCGATCCGTACAAACTTCCAATGGATGAATTTTATAAACTTCTTGAGGAAGCTCTCTGGCTCCAAAAACATAATGACAACAGAATGGAAAACACTATGATGACAGCTTTTGCTAAAACATTTTCAAATTAAAAAATAAAAACAAAATTATTATGAAATTCAATTTTAATGTAAACGAAATTTTAGAAACCAAAGGCATAGAATACAGCGGTATTAATTATAACGAATCTGAATCTAAAGATTTTATTATTGATAAAACTGGAGGTGAATTTAATCTTCGAGTTTTTGCTCCTTTGGTTTTTGAACCTCTTGTAAAGACCGATCTTAATCTTCCAAGTTTAAGAGTTGATGCCGTTACAGTGAATCTAAGTCGTTCTAAAATTATTAAAAAAGAAGGCGTTGAAGGAAGAGATTCAACAATTAAAGAACATATTACAAATGGCGACTTTAGCATTTCTATTGAAGGCCTTATTGCCAATGAAACTGGAGATGAATATCCAAAAGAAAAGCTTTTCTTATTGAAACAATTTCTCAATGCTCCGTATTCCTTACGAGTAACGCACGCCATTTTGAACCGATTTGGCATTTATGAATTAGTCATCGATTCTTATTCTATTCCTTCAATTTCTGGAACAAAAAATATTCAAAAATTTACTGCCAGTGCAACATCAGATGAAACTGTCGAACTAATAATTAGAGATAATGCTTAAACTCAATGCCAAAATTAAAGTTTACGAAACTGTAAGCCTTATCCCCTCGCCCAAGTTTTATGAATTCAATTATGTCAAAAATGTAAGCATAAACAGCTCTTATAAATCCCTTACCGATACGGCAACTATCGTAATGCCTCAAAAGGTATATACAGACACAAAAGGATTTGATCAAAGCATTTTTACGAATGCCAGCGGAGAAGAAAAAACAATTCATGATTTCTTTAAACTTGAAAATTACATCGAAATCTCTTTAGGTTACGATGGCGATTACAAACCTGCTTTTAGAGGTTACATCACAGGAGTTCAATCCGACACCAATGCTGTAATAACCTGTGAAGATGCTATGTACGCCTTTAAAAAAGTAAAAGCGGTAAAAGACAATGATGTCCAAGATAAAAAAGACAATCTAAATGTTGTTGCTGTTAATCCAGCTACAAATGTTGACGATTTTAATCCTAAAACTTTTTTTGAAAAAAGAATCAAAGAACTAAAACTACCTTTCAAAGTAAATGCTCTTGATGAAAATTTAGGAAATATTGTCGTTAGCAGAAATCATAGTTTAGCTCAAGTTTTTGAAATGTTAAAGGACAAAGGAATCTATACCTATTTTAAAACCGAAGCAACTGGTCCTGTTCTTACAATTACCAATAATCCGCAACAACATACTCCTAATGAATTATCAGGTTTTATTGATCGCAATTTTATTAAAAGTCCATTGGCTGGAACACTTGTAAAAAAACTGATTAATGAAGGACTTAACCTTCTTGCTTCTAAATTAAATAAAGCTGTTCAATCTATTGCAGGAAGTTTTACCGGAAGAGTCAATTTTAGATTTCGCCATAATATTATTGAAGATAAATTGGTCGTTGTTAACGAATCAAGTAAAAATACACGAACAAGAGTTGAAAAATATTTTAAAAATTCGAACACTCCAATTTATATTGAATTAGGAGATCCGAATGGCCAACTTTTAAAAACACATGTTTTACACAGCGATAACCAAAATCTGCCTAAAGATCCTGCAGCTTTCAAAAAGGCAACAACAGAAATTGCTTCAGAATTGTATCAATATGCCGCTTTAAGAGCAATGCAATCAAAACCAAACGGATTTGAAGGTTATATTCTGACTTTTGGAGAACCTTTTGTACGTCCAACGGATCAAGTAATTCTTGAAAATGCAAAAGACAAAGAGAAAAACGGAACTTTTCAGGTCGAAAAAGTAGAACGAAGTTTTGGAGAAAGTGGCTATAGACAAAAAATTTATTTAGGAAGAAGAGTCGAATCAGTTTAGAAATAAGGAAATGGGAAATATAAAAGATTTAATAAAAAATGTCGCAAGCGGTAATCAGAATATTGAAACTTTTGCTGCAAAAGTCATCGAAATAAATAAAGAAGAAGAATCACTTCATAATCCCGAAGATGCTTACAGCGTAAACATCATGCGAGCTGATGGCGCCATCATTAAAAATGTGCGTCTAAAAGCTTCTATTCAGGATTTGGAACAAGGAATTATTACCATTCCGAAAAAAGACAGCTGGGTTTTGGCTTCCATTATTGATGGAGTTGAAACGAGAGCTTTTATTTCGCAATATGCCGAAGTAGACCGAATAATGGGAAGAATCCAGGCTGTAAATGATCCAAAATTGTTTTTTGATTATAGTGCAGATGGAAATAAGCTTCATATTCGCTACATTAAAGCAGATAACGAAACTGAAACTAATGAGGCTAAAATTATTGATGTTGCTAAAATTGAGTTCGATAAAGATCAAAACTTTAAAATCAGCTATTTTGATGAAGATGAAAAACCTTTGGCAACTACTCATTTTACTGCTGATAGTCTTACAACGACTTTTAATTCAATTGAAAATAAAGAAACTAAAGAACGTTTAACCTTAAATGTTTCTAAAGACATCGTTTCTCTTAACTTTAAAAATAATAAAGGCAAAGAATTAAATTCTGTGCTGATAACTCCAGATAAATCTAGCTTTTTAATAAAAAACGATGACGATAAAAAACAATCATCTTTAACAATTGAAAAAAATAAAATAGCTGGTTATTTATTTGAAGAAGATGAACTTAAAAAATTATCTCTTGAATTAAACGGAGAAAGCGACAGCATACGCTTAAAAAAAGACGATCAAAATTTACTCGAACTAAAAGGCAAAACTGCTATTAACATAAAAACTGAAGGCGATCTTAATATAGAGGCAAAAAATATCAATATGAAATCTACAGAAAAGATCAATATTAATGCCTCTGGAGATACTATAATTACAGGAAATAATGTAAAAATTAACTAATTATGGCAGTAAAATATGTTTGCAACGGTGCTTTATGCATGTGTGACCAAGGTACTGCGTCTAGTACTTTAGATGTTAAATCCCAAAATACAATTTTTATCCAAGAAAAATTGATGGCAACTGAAAATGATATCACTTTTAAAAATCCTTTTGGAACTTGCAAATTAAAAAATAATAATCCATGTAGTCCCGTAATAATAACGAAATGGGAATATCCTACTGATAAAACATTTGGTGGAAACAAAAAAGTTTTATTAGAAAACTCAAAACTCGCTTGTAATGTTGGCGGAAAGATTAATATTACAAATCCTCTTCAAACAGATCCTAAAATAGTTATATTTGACAATTATTCTCCGCCAGTAGTAACGCCATTAACTAAAGAAATTATAAATGTTAACTGGAAAAATAATGATTTGGAAAATGAGATAGATTCAGCAAACATTGGTGATAAAGTAAGCCTAATTGTAGAAACAAAAAATTACAATGAAGGAGAAACAATCGTCATTGTAATAGATGAAGCAAACGGCAAGAACATTAAATCAAATACCAAACTGGTAAAATTTAGTGGAGAGGTCAATGCAGATGGTTTTGCCATTTTAAAAGAAGAAATCTCAATTGAAAATGAAAATTAGTTACTACAAATGGAAAGAATATTTAGAATAAAAGAAGTAAACGGAGATACTAGTTTTCAAGATAAGACGTTAATTGTAAATAAGAAAAAGATAAACCTCCTGATAGTTTTGGAATTGGGAGGGATGTCACAATTTAACAGGACTTATAATGATATTTGGAAATGTATTAAATTAGACAGTATAGCCGATATTGAAGCAATAAATAAATTAAATGCAGAATATGAATATAAAAACATTTGCCTTGTTCATCACGGAAATATATTTTCTGACACTTCGAAAGGCAAAAATAGCTGGGCTATTTTGTTTGCAAATAAAATTCGCGAAATAAAACAAGTACTTTCCAGATTAGATACTCCGACAGAAATTGATAATACATATGTAACTAAAGTAGTGGAAAAAGCAAAGACTCTGTATAGCAAAGACGCACCTAATGAACAAAAAATAAAAACCTGTTTAGGTTTAAAATTGTTAATAAGCAATTTGTTAGATGAAGGGGCTTTTATCTCTGTTGCATGTAAAGAAGCGGGTGATCCAGACTTTTTAATTGAACTTGGAGATTTTACGGACAAAAATATTAAGATATTTGGAAATACTAATTTCTCTCTTATAGATGATGGAACTGATTATAAATATAAAGATTACAATTTATCCTTTGATGATTATCGTTCCATTTTAAATTGTTACATAACATCTGCTTGGAAGGATAAAAATGGTTGGAAATATTATGACACTAAACTAAAAAAACTAATAATCACAAAAAAAGACCTGTGGCTTCATAGCATGGGTAAGAAAATATACACCTTGCTAGACAGAAAAAGCGAATTAACAAAAAGCCAAAGCGATAAAGAATATTATGCTCAATTATATTTTTCAAAAAACTATGAAAAGTTTTATATCAGAAATTGGGGATTGGCAAAATATAAAAAATGGAAGTCAGATACTGAAGCCATATACCCTGAACTCAAATAAAATATCTATGAAAAAGGAAACAATCTTATTTACATTAACTATCTTATTTACTTTTGCTTGCAATGCTCAGATAAAAAAACTTACTGAAGTTCGAGACATATATTGCGAAGCAAATTGTGATTTCTACCACAAACACTTAGACTATCTTTCGAAACTTCCAAGCTGGCCTCCATCTCCTCTAGAAATAAGTCATGAAAAAGACACTCTAATGCCTTTCTTCAAGATTCCGTTACAAGAAAGAAAAAAACTGTTTCCTTTTTCTAAATATGATTCAGTATATATTGTGACACCAAAATACTATTACGATAAAGAACCTCGAAATTACCTCAAGCCAAAATTTCATGACTCAAAAACTTTGGTTACAGAGGAAAAAATGAATAAAATTTCAGATATTCTTTTTAACAATTATGAAATAATACATAATAAATTTATTACCCGCAGATATTCAATAACAGGCTGTGATGGCATCGAAGATACTTATCCTAAAATTATTCTTCTTTTTGTAAAAAATGGAAAACCTAAAGATTATATCGCATTTCCTAGTCTAATATTTCGAAGAACAAGTTTTAGCGATAAAGAATTAGAAAGCTTAGATCTTTGTGCCGAAAAAGAAAAACTTATTATGGAAATGTTTGGCGTAAATTTAGAAGAACCTTATGGAGACATGATAGAAAGGGATGAAGATGGCATATTAAATGATGAGTATAAATAAAATCTTAAATTATAAGCCTTTGAATAATCAAAAATAAATTATGGAATTAAAAAAAATAACAATTCTCATTTTTTCATTACTATTATCTCCAATATTTGGACAACAAAAGAAATTAATAGAATTACGCGATATTCATTGTGAAACCAACTGTGAATTGTATCACGAAAATCTAAACTTCCGTAAATCACTATTAAATAAACCACCTACCCCTTTTTTTGGTACCTATAATGATACACTTGTCGCATTTTTCAAGATCCCATTAGATGAAAGAAGAAAAATATTTCCTTTTTCTAAATATGATACTGTATATGTTGTAACACCAAAATATTATGAAGATAAAGAACCACGAAATTATATTAAACCAAAATTTCATGATTCAAAAAACTTGGTTACAAAAGAACAATTAGATAAAATTTCTGATATCTTTTTTAATTACTATGAAATTAAAGACAATAATATCGTCGAATTAAAATATAAAATAACAAGCTGTGATGGCATCGAAGATACTTATCCTAAAATTATTCTTCTTTTTGTAAAAAATGGAAAACCTAAAGATTATATCGCATTTCCTAGTCAAATATTTCGAAGAACAAGTTTTAGCGATAAAGAATTAGAAGGCTTAGATCTTTCTGCCGAAAAAGAAAAACTGATTATGGAAATGTTTGGCGTAAATTTAGAAGAACCTTATGGAGACATGATAGAAAGGGATGAAGATGGCATATTAAATGATGAGTATAAAGAAAATTAAAATCTACCATCATAAAACAGTTTTAAAAGTCACAAATGAAAAAATCGCTTTCTTTGATATCTACTTTTTTAATTCTCTTATCCTGTAACAAGGATAAAAAAGACTTAAAAATAGAGTTATTAACTAATGAAATAATTTGTATAGACGACTTAAGCAGATATGATTTTATCGAAACTCGTTATCAGCCAAATAAAGAATACGATAGTTTATCAAAAAATATCTTGCACTACAAGATAACTAACAATTCTGATAAAAAATATTTCATCATGTTTAATGAAAATTCTATCGGAACATTAGAAAGAGATTTATATCGTGAAGCTTTAGGAAAAAAAGACTTTTCTCCATTAAATTCATTAGATTTTACTTTGTATAAAAATGATTCAGTATTAGATGGTCGTTCTACAAAAGCAGAAATGGGAAACTGTGTTTCTCCGGGTTTTGAAATCCAACAAAGAGAAGCTCTTATTGACAACTTTCTTAAACAGAATAAACTTGACAGAAATTACACTCTTAAAGAAATTGGTTTACTAGATGGATCTTTACAAAGTTTTATACTCTATCCTCGACAAACTAAATATTTTACCTCAACAATTAATTTGCCTTATAGAGACGACCAAAGATGGTTTTCAAATACAGACAAGCTAAAACCAAATCAGGGATCAATTTCTTTAAAGAATGATTCTATATTCACAAAATCTAAAATAACTGAAGATCAGAAAAAAGAAATTAAAGAAAATGGATATGTTTTGTTTGATGGCAAAATATATTCAAATAGAGTTCCTGTCAAACTAGTGCACTTGAGAGGGAAAATAAAATAGAAAAACATTAAAAACCGTTTAACAAATAAAAAAGAGAAAGCCTTAACAAATAAGGCTTTCTCTTTTTTATTATATTATACATCTAACTTTTACTGTATTAATTCAATTTCTTTTTTAAACTTTCTTCCAATTCATAATACTTACTTTCCAGAGCATGGAGCTTTTCATAAATATTAATTGGATCGGGCATTTGTCTGGAAGCGTACATACTTGCGTACCAAACTTCTAGAATATCTTCAGCATAAATAGAATACATTGGATAATTTCCATCTCGGTTGTCTGATTTCAGAATTAATTTTCCGCTTTCTCTAATTCTGTTTAAAACCCTTTTTACCACTACTCCATCATTCTTGCTGACAATTACATAAATTCTTCCATCAAGAATATCATCGAAATTATCTACATATTTTCCGAAAAGGTAATCTCCGTCATGTATTGTGGTAGACATTGAATTTCCCTTAATTTCAAAACATCTGTAGGTACCATTTTTAAGCATCGGCATACTAAAAGAAGGAAGACTTTCCATGTATTCCGGATCGGCGTAACCATCCAAATATCCTGCTCTGGCTTTTACTCCCACAAAATTGATATTCTCATCTCCTTCTTCATTTACGGTTATAATTTTTGGCACATGCAAACTAACCGCATTATTTGATTTGTTAGAAAAAATTTCTTCACTGTCTCCAAAAAAATATTCTGGATTTACTTGACAATGTGTAATAATACTTTGAAGCAGATCAAAACCTGGTTTGGTTCTTTTTCTTTCTCCATCGACTTGTAATCTTCCAATCGTGATACTATCTATAGTTGTACTTGTAACTCCAATTAACTTTGCAAATGAGTTATTGTTCAACTTCATTTCGTCTATAATACGTTTAATTTTATCATGTATTTCCATGTTGCAGCTCGTTTATAACATTATGTAATATGTTTTACTTAAAGCTAAACTTCAAGTATATGTTGCAAAACTACACAATATATGGTTAATAATCACAATATTAAGTAAAATATTTCACAAATATCTGATTATCAATACTTAAATTTGAACAAAAATATGATTTATCATACACATTAGCACTCAAACAGTTAAATCATATTACTGAAATTACTGCATATTTACACGTAATATGTTTGCAAATATAAAACATATGTTTTATATTTGCTTAAAAATAATCCAACATATGATTTTAAAAGAATTTTATAACGAAAAGCAAAACGCCATCTATAGAGAGTTTTATTCAGATGCGTTAACAGTTCGCTTATTTAGTGATGCTGTTTTTAAAAATCCAATTGAAAAACCAGTAATAATGTTTAAGTATGACAATATATCTTGGGAAACTTCATCTGAAAAAAGCTATAAGGCTGACGTCACTTTTTGCATTTACATTGTAATGCCAAATGAAATTACAACTAATTACGAAGAAGTCTTTCAAATTGCTCAGCGTATTGATAAATCTGTATTGTCAGCAAACAACGATAACACACTTATTGATACTAATTCGATTTTTAAAGTAAAAGAAAAACAATGTGTCAATGAATATGATTATTGGGCCAAAAATGATTATTTAATCTGGGAAGTCACCTATAAAACCACTTTAATCGAAAACAACTTAAAAAAGAAATACATTCTTTTCAATAATGGATTAAGCAACGATGAATTGGAAGAGCTTGGATATAATTTAGCTTCAGGAATAATCGAAATAAATCCGAATCAAGTGGAAGGAAATGTTGATCTAAGCAAAGCATAATCTGAAAGAACTGCAGCACAACTTTACAACGCGATTTAAAACAAAAAAAAGCATACATTCTAAACCGAAAAATCATGAAAAGAAGCAGAACATTATTAGACAAAAGGAGAGATTATGTTATGAACTATATTAACACTAATCAAGCCAAACAAATGAAAGTTGTAGTTGCAGAACTTTCAGACACTTTATTCCTTACAGAACGCACAATTTACACTATTATCAACGAAGGACTTACCACAGAAGCCAAAGCTTAAAAAACTGAAACTACTGGCTTTACAACCTCAAAAAATTGGAAAAACAAGTATTCGTCCTTAAATTTGTTCTCACAAACAAAAGATAATTTTTACCGCATTTTTCTAAGGTAAAATCGACCTAAAGAACCTCACATAAAAAAGGTTCGAAACTAAAATCCAACAACTTTGGATTAAGAATTACAATCACATTTTCAAGCCATAACTATTCATATTAACAAGTTTAACTACTTGCTATAGCCACACTTTTGCTTTTTTTTCGAGCAAAACCAAAAACACATTTTTAAACATTTAAAACAATTTATATTATGAGTACATTAAACGATGTAGTAATTACCAAATTATCAGGCGGATTAGGAAGAAGAAGCCCAGAACAAGATATGGTTTCGGGGTTACTTTTTAGCGGTGAAGAAACTTCAGATCTAAAATTCGACAAAATCAAGCGTTTGGCTTCTTTAGAAGATGCTGAAGCTCTTGGCATCACAGAAAGTTACGACATTAACGGACAATCGGCTTATTACCAAATTCAGCAGTTTTTCAGAATGAATCCTTCTGGCGATTTATATGTTATGCTTGTAGACGCAGCATCTTATGCTGATACAGTAAAAAAAGCAATGGATATGCAGCAAGAAGCAAATGGAAACATTCGCCAAATGGCAGTAATCTGCTCAAAAGCTACAACATTTGCTCAAACTAAAGTTGCAGTTGGTATTGCTCAAGAACAGGCAGATCTTGCATATGTAGATTATATGCCTTTTGAAATCATCTTAGAAGGAAAAGGTTTTGATACTGCAACAGAAGCAACTTCATCATCATTAGTCGGTACAAGCTCAAATGTATCTGTTGTAGTTGCTATGGATGTTGAAAAAGCATTCGAACAAAAATTAATTCAAAAAGATACCAACAAAGCTTATACATTGACTTCAAATGAAGAAGTAGTTCCTGCACAAAGCGGAACAGGTGTCTACAATGTAAAAGATGCCAATGGTTTACTAAAAAAAGAAAATGAGGTTGTTCTTGAATTTATTTTTAAAGAATCATACACTAATACTGCAGCAGTAGGTTTGGCTTTAGGAGCTTTATCTAAAGCAAAGGTATCTGAAAACATTGCTTGGATTGAAAAATTCAATCTTACTGGCAATGGTTTCGCTAAACCAGGTTTTGTTGGTGGAAAAGAAATTAAATCTCTTGGAGATTTGAGAATTCTAAATGAGAAAAGATACATTTTTACACAAACACACACAGGTCTTGCCGGTGTTTATTTTAACGATAGCCACACTTGTACAACAGGAACTTCTGATTACGCTTACATCGAAAATAACCGTACTATAAATAAAGCAACTCGTTTGTTACGCACTGCTTTATTGCCAAAATTGGCTTCTCCGGTTTTAGTAGACATTGACGGAAAATTGCCTCAATCTGTATCTAAAAGTTTCGAAGATTTATGCAGAAATGCTTTAGAAGGAATGATTGCTAATCAGGAAGTATCTGCTTTCGATGTTTATGTAGATCCTAAACAAAACATTCTAGCAACTTCTGAATTAAAAGTAAAAGCTGAAATCACGCCAGTTGGAACTGCTCGTAAAATTATGGTTGATCTTGGATTCAAAAATCCTTTTGGAATCGACAAAGCATAATTTTTACAATTAGAGTTTCTCAAAATTAAAATTCAAACCGACATCTAAAAGTGATAGCCACTAGACGTTATCAAAAACATTAAAACAAACAAAAGCTACACTATGAATAAATTGCCATTAATTAACGGACAACAACACAGCTGGTCATCAATTGAAGTAAGTATTGCAGGTAACATTGTTACTGGTATTACAGCTGTAAACTACAGCGATTCAGTTTCTAAAGAAAACCATTATGGAGCTGGAGATATGCCAGTACACAGAGGTAGAGGAAAATATGAAGCAAAAGCTTCGATCACTTTATACAATTACGAAGTTGAAGCGATCTTGGCTGCTTTACCAAAAGGACAAAGATTACAAGACATTAACCCTTTTAGCATCATTGTAAGCTATTTAGATGATAGCAATGAAGTAATTACACATACTGTAAGAAACTGCGAATTCAACTCAAACAGTAGAGGAATCAGCCAGGGAGATACTAAAATTGCTGTTTCTTTCGACTTAATCTGTTCTCACATTGAGTGGAACTAATCTACTAAAATACTTCCTTAAACTATAAAACAGTTTAAAAACCGACTCAAAAGAGAAAACCAAATCTCATTGCGTTACGCAAAAAAGAAGTTCTGAGCAACATGATTTTTGCAAGCAAACTATTTTATCTGCTCTTTTAGCAGTTCGTTTAAAACTGTTTAATTTCTTCAGAAGGCTGCCCTGAGCATTTCGTCCTGAAATACAGCTCAGGCAGCCTATTTTTTAAATAAAATCCATTTTCAACATGAAAAAAACAGCTCCAGAGAAAGCCGAAGTTCTTGACGGAAATATTACTCAAGCGCAATTAAATCAATGGAAATACAAACATAAAAAAGTAGTCAAACTCACCATCAAAGATGATGACGACACTACTCTTTTTGCCTATTTCAAAAAACCAGACATCAGCATTCGTTCGGCTGTATTACAAGCTTCAAAAATGGATGAATTTAAAGCGCTTGAAGTCCTTTTTAAAAATTGTTATCTAGGCGGTGATGGCAAAATTGAACAAGAAGACGATTTACGCCTTAACATTACCACTGCATTTTCAGACCATATTCAGCCAAAACCTGTAAAAGTAGAAATTCTTTAAAAGCCTCTTTTATCCCTTTCTGTAAAAACCAAAATCATGATTATTAAAAACCATAACATCGAACTAAATGACACCAGCGCTTCTGAAATGGCAAGGTTTAGACAAATTATGCTCAACATTTGGCGACAGCAGATTGAGGATGATAGGAATGCTAAAGAAATGCATGATGCTTTAAGAAATTCACTAATTAATACTAACACATATTCTATTTTTATCACAGATGTTATAGAATGCATTAAAAAGAACATAGGGCAAGTCTATACAAAAATGCTTTTCAGTGATTTTATAGGGCTCCCAAATAGCACTCCTGAGAAAACGGGAATTATGAATTATAATGATAGTCAAGGAGCACAAAAAACAGGCGCAATAGATTTAGAGTGGAACTACTTTTTAGGACTAAATCTAATTGCAAAAACTTTTAAACCCAACATAAAAATCGGAAAATATCATACTGAATTTACTTTAGCAATTTTTGATCATAATCTTGAAAAAATTGCTTTCAAATTTACAGTTTTCGATTTTGACCTCTTCCTTACCTTACTAGAATCATTAGGAGTTGAAATTACAAGTGATGACCAAATCATTATTAATTTGTATCGAAAAAAGATAAAAGAAGCCAAAAACAATCCAAATAAATTAGATGTAATTTATGAATCACTGCCAAAGATTTTATTTGGACAAATGGATAGCGATGATGAGTTATACGATCATCTTAATCTTATTTTAAAAAGCAATTCTCTATTTGAAGGAATTGTAACACCTACAAACCTTGATACAAATGAAGACAAAGCTATTTTACAAATTCTGTACGCAATAAAAGACAGACAGCGTTTATATATAAAACTTCGAAATACTAATTTATTATACGGAATCTATTCAACGCTTCATGGCGAAGAAGTACAGGATTTACTGCGTTTCTTAACTCGTTTGGTTGAAGAATTTGACAATACAAAACCAACAGATACTGTATATTTTGACAACAGTTATTATTTATTTAGAGATACTCATATAAAAACATTCTGGTCAGGAGAGAACATTTTAATTGATAATTGCAGAAAGACAGATAAGACTGAAAAAATTGGAAAAGCAAAAGTTTCGGTTAGTGCAAAAGAACTTGATAGAATAAATCCTGCTGGAGTCTACGAAGTACCAGTTTTTGAACATTATATTGATTGGAAACCTTTTAACCCACTAGCAAAACTAAATTTCGGAACAAAATTAGGCAAATCAGGTGAACAAACAGGGGATGAAAACACTTTTGTTATTGCTTTAAAACTGCACGATATGGCAACTAAACAATCAAACTGGGATCTGTTTAATATTGCTACAGATTTATTGAGTTTTATATCTGCTGTTGGAGCTTTACGCGTTGTATTGGCAAAAGGTGCTCCAATAGCTTTTAGAGGTTTAGCTGGACTTACTTTAGCAAAAGATGCAACACATTATGTCATATTAAGTAACGAAACTTTAGAAAAATGGCATGAAAACGGTTATGGATGGCTGGCTAATCTTTGGATTGCATTTAGTGTTACCGTAGATCTTGCCTCTTTAGGATTACCCAATTTATCTAAAATCGCTAGAGAAGGGAATTCTGCTACTGAACTTGCAAAAACGGGAGAAGACGCAAAAAAAATAAAAAAGGTTACTGATGAAGCAAATAGACTTGTAAAAGCAGAAACAGGGAAGGATGTTTCTAAGATGTCTGAGAAAGAATTTGAAAAATTTTTAAAAGAGAAGCAAAAGGGTGATCCCGAACAGTACGCAGAATTTATTGATACTCCTGAAAATATTTCAATAAAGAAAGGAATATTAGAAACTAAATTTACAGAAATTCCTTTAGGAGAATCAAAAATGAGTAAATTAGCCATTACACATCGTAAAACTTTAGAAGTTCCGAGACATGCAGGAAATGTAGCTGTTTTTGAATTTATTGATAATAATAGCATAACACAATATAAACCTTTTTCTACAGAAATGAATATTAATACACATGCAGAGATGTTAGGAATGAAATGGTTAAGTGATAATAAAATCCCTTTTGAAAATGTAAAAAAGATATATTCAGAATTAGAACCATGTAGTTTAGGACAATCTAACTGTAAAAAAGTTTTAGAAGAACATTTTCCACATATAGAAGTTGAGTATAGTTATAAATACAAAGGAACAGGTGGAATTGAAGATACCCCGGAAATAAATTTGTCTAGGAAAATTTCAAGAGAACAAAGGCAAGAAGACTTACGCAAATTAATTAAAGATTAACTAAATGGACTTAACAGAAATTCAGGAATATTATTCAGGTAGTTTGATAATATTTGCTAACAATGACCTCATAAATAAATATTTACCAAAAGAAACGGTAAATATTTTATACAAAATTGGATTACCAAATCATAATACTTTTGGTGGAGACTATGAATTCCTTGAAAATGTCGAATTATTAGATGAAAAATATTTAAAAATAGGCACTAAAAATACTTTCATTAATGAACCATTCGGGTTATGTATTGACATTGAAACTCAAGCAATAATTGGGAGGACCCATTATCGTACTGAAGGAATAAGAACATATACCATCAATAAAGATTTAAAAACCTATCTTGAATATATATATATATTTACTCGCTTTCACCGTGAAATAAAAATCCCTCAAATTTTGGGTGAATACCACTTACATCATGAAAAATATGCTCTAGAATTAAAAAATAGATTGATGCTAATAGACAAAGACGATATTAATACCGACTTCTGGCATAGTTCGATTGGAGAAATGGAATTGGGAGTTATTTAAATAAAATGCCAAGTACAACATATATTGACTACGAAGAAAACAAAGGTTTTTGGATTACAGAAGGTGATTTTGAAATCATCAGTGCTTTTATTGTTAATGCTTTCGAACAAATTGGACTGAAAGGTAAACCGGAATGGTATTTAGAAACATTTGAGGATTTTGATGAAATCGCAAAAGGACATTTACAAAGAATGATGGTTGTTTATTTGATCAACATCTAGCTTTTAATAAGGAAAGAGAATTAGAAATTATTGAAGTTTTTGAATTAGCGAAAAAGTTAATTCAGGAAGAAGGAGAAAAATTACTTCCTGAAAAACTAAATAAGATGCAAAATATAAAAGATTGGCCACACACAATAGTTGAATGGACAGGACCGCTTTATACAGATGACATGATCCATGTTATTGACATCATGATAAAAATGCTGAAAAAAGAGTGGCATGATGGAAACTATAAAGTAGAATTTAAATACTGATCATTATACTTAACGTCCGTTTTTCTATAATTGAAAAACGGATTTTTTTTATAATTTTCCCTCAATTTCAAACTACTTAAAACTTTAAAAAAAGACTTTTCACATCTACTGAAACTATTGTTTTACAAAGCCATAATATTTTAAAAACATTACATTTAGCCGTATTTTTACAGTCTAAACAAAACCAAATTTTCATCTCAAAATGAGATAATCAAACAGAGTTTTTCAATTGTAAAAAACTCAAACACACACAAAAATCTTATCGCCAATTTAATGCCGTGATTGTTTTCAAACAATCGGGAAAGGCTTTTTATTCTTAAATCATTAATACACATAATATGGATCAAACGACAAAAAAACACATTGATTTGCTTCACCCTTCCGTCAGGGAAGAAGTCACCAAAATCATCGAAGAATGCGATTTGGCATTGACTGGAAGAGCTAAAGTTCGCATTACACAAGGTCTTAGAACTTTTCAAGAACAGGAAGATCTTTATGCTTTTGGGAGAACTAAACCAGGAAAAAAAATAACCAACGCTAAAGGTGGACAATCTATTCATAATTACGGATTTGCAGTAGATATCTGTTTAATCATCGATGGAAAAACAGCTTCTTGGGATACCGCAAAAGATTGGGACGGCGATCAAGTTTCGGATTGGCAGGAATGTGTAAATATCTTCAAAAAAAATGGCTGGAACTGGGGCGGAGACTGGAAGACTTTTAAGGATCTTCCGCACTTTGATAAAAAAGGATACGATGATTGGAAGCTGCTAAGTAGATTGAAACGTGACAAAAAAAATTATGTAATCTTATACAAATAATCATATGAAACTTTTTAAACTAATCGCTTTTTTAATTGCTTTTTCTTTTACCACAATCTCTTGTGATTCAACCAGAACTGCTTTATTTGATTCTTATTCGTATCAAAAAACAACAGAAATTAAAGTGGAAACACTTAAAATTATGGAAAATGCAACTACTCCTTTCCAGAATCAGAAACCAGAAATCGAAGCATTGCTTTTGGAAATTGAAAAATTAATTGAATACGAAAAAAACAAGCCTCATAACGAAATCACTTTTGCGATGTGGCAAACGCTTAATGATCAAGAAAAAAATCTTTTAGCTGGTTTCTTTAAACGCTGGGAAGCTCAAAAAACTTTGTCTCCGTATTTTATAGATGAATCTAAAAAACAGATTTTAAGTGCTTTCGATTTACTTATTCAATATGAAATTAACAAAGACAAAGAATCTAAAGAACAGCTTTTAGAATTAATTAATCTTAAATCCTAAAAATGAACAACGATAATTTATTACAAGAAATAAAATCAAAACTAAAAGATCTTATTGCTAAAAGTTATAGTGATTTTAAACCAGGACTAGAAAAGGATTTAAAAACTTTCATAGAAAAATCCGGAGAAAAGCTCGAGCGTTGGACGGTTCTTTATACCAATGAAAAAATCAACGAAGAAGAATTAGAATGGTTACTTAAAAGTCAGCTAGACCTAGTTTCTCTTCAAGCTTTACAATCTGCTGGAATATCAAAAATTAAATTAAATACCCTTAAAAATAATATCATAAAATTAATTTTTGAAATCATTATTGGCTTGATTTCAAAACGTTCTTAACAGATTAAAAATCAACAAAAACAACTTACTGAAACTACAGAATCATCAGCCTAAAAATCTTGATTAAGGCGTAATGATGATGTATTTTTACAGTATCAAATCCGATGGATATAGCGCGCAAATTCAAAGGAAAAACCTCAAACATTTTTAATAAATCATTTCTTAAACAGTAACAATATATGACAGATTTTATCATAGATGAAGATCTACTAATACAAGGCGGAGACTTCGCAATTAAAGATTCAGATCAGCAAAACATAGAACATTTACTGCTAAGCCAAAAAGGAAGTTATAAAGAATTTCCAATTCTTGGTGTAGGAATTAAAAAATACATCAATAGTCCGGATGCGACATCCAGACTGCGATTAGAAAACGAAATAGACAAACAATTATCGTATGACAAATTTCATGTAAAAACACTAGATGTCAACGATTTACAAAACATTAAAATCGATGGAAACTATTAAACCACAAGAAAATCAAAATATTTTTGATTTATCACTGCAAGAATACGGAAGTATTGAAAAAGTATTTGACATTTTAGAAGACAATGACAAATTTGATATTACAGAAGATCTTTCTGTTTATAAAGAATTAAAAACAGGAAGAGAAGCTTTTAAAAAAGATATTGTAGAATACTACAATTCAAGAAACCTAAAACCTGCAACGGACATTACCGAAGAGGAACAATTTTTAATGGATAATTTCTCTGGAATTGACTATATGATTATCGAGGATGATTTTATCATTTACTAAAAAGCTTCTGAATTAAACTTATTCAGAATTACATCATTTCAAATCCTCTCTTTTAGAAATCTCTAAAAAGAAAACTACGTTTCTGTAGTATTTATCAAAAACCATAAACAATTATCTATAAGCATATTAAACATGTCTTACAGGCTAAACTATATCTAAAAATAAAATATGGCACGTACAATTGCTGAAATTCAGAACGAAATTCTGGATGAAAAAAAGAAACAAAGCTCCCTCAATGGCTTGAATAGCAACTCAAAAACAAGTATTTGGGGATTATGGGTCAATATCGTGGCTACCGCTATTTGGGTTCATGAAAAAATAGTAGAAAAAAATGCCTTAATCTCAAGACCGCATACTTTAAACTGGTATCGAGAACAGGCTTTAAATTTTCATTATGGTTCTCCCCTAGATCCAAACTCGAGTAACGGAATGTCGCTAATTTGGAAAGATGGCTTGTACCAATTTGATACTACAAATCTTTCTGAAGCACAAATTGAAGAATCTAAAATTATAAAACACTGTGCCGTAAGCGAAATTGATTTGGAAACGGTGCTTAATCCTGACAAAGAAGTAAAAGAAATTTTTTCTGATTATTTCCACAATAAAGTTGGTGTTGTTTTTATAAAAGTAGCTACTCAAAAAGGAGATTCTATTTCTAGAATTGATGTTCCAAACGAACTTTTTGCTTTCAAGGAATACATTGCAAAGATTAAAGATGCAGGAAATCAGGTTTATATCACTTCCGAGGATGGCGATATCTTAAAACTAAACTTAAACGTCTATGTAGATCCTTTGAGTATTTATATTGATCCAAAAGATATTGAATATTATCAGTTAAAAAGCTTGAGTCGAGAACTAACAGCTGAAGAAATCGACAAAATAAATAACCACGGATCGGTTTCAGACTTAAATGGTTCATTAATCTTAAACGGAAGTATATTTCCTGTTCTTGATTCGATAAAAGATCATCTAAAAAATATTGAATTCAATGGCGCTTTTGTTAAGACTTACTTAATCGATGCTATTCAAAAAGCTGAAGGAATTAAAATTCCAATCTTAACTAATGTTCAAACTTCTGTTGCAAAAAATCCAAATGATATTGAAAATCCCGATTTGGCCAATGTTACTCCAATAGAATATTTCATTCCAAAGGCTGGATATTTTGATTTAGAAACACTTGAAATCGAAGTCAACTACATTCCTTACACATTTTACAGAGATAAACAATAGTCTAATACTTTTACAATGAATAAATACACTATTTTAAAATGGGAAAAGCTTCTACTTTGGCTCATTCCTCCTATCCTAAGAAAAAAAACGCATGTTGACTGGCTTGATGTTTTACTTACGCCACTTCATTCTCTTTATGAAGATATTCTTTATAAAATGCAGCATACTGGACAAATCATTTACTTGGAAAAGGTATTAAATGAAGCTTTTAATATTACTCAAAATTATAATCCTAATTTCAGTATAGAGCAAAAACGTCAAGAAAAATTAATTTACATTGACGAATCTGTAAAGCCCTCATTACAAAATCTTTATCTTCATAAAGAATACTATAATCCAGATAAAACTTTACCAAATGGAAACAAAGTTCGAGGAGACATAAGACTCCCGTTATTTGAAATTTTCAGAAATTACGAGTACAATAACAAGGATAAAAAACCTATTTATTTAGCTCATCGAGAAGATTATACCAAAATTTCTTATGCCAATTTTAGAATTTTTATTCCTGAACATTTAATTGCAACTCAGACTATAGTTGCTGAAATAAATGCAAATTCCCTCAGCCAGCAAACTGAAGCAATCAATATCATTACTGCTGAATATCACAATCTTCTTAACTTTTACAAACTAGCTGGAAAAAGTTATCAAAGCTATTGTTACTCAGCATAAAATCATTAGAAATAAAACATAACACTTTACAATAAATAGTAAAAATGAAACAAGTAAATTTTACTCATCCTGGAGGTTTTCCTCTCGAGCAAGAAACTTTAGAAAGACTTCAAACAGCTTATAGATCTGAATTGTATGAAGCGGTAAAAAGTCATTTAAGTATTGTTCCAAATACAAATTATATCATAGCGCATGCTCAAACTGGTCAACAAGGCTGGGCTGTTATTCATCAAGATGGAGAAGGAATTTTATATCCTATCACTGGTAATGTGACAAATTATTTAAAAACAACCAAAACAACCACCAAGTTAATTTATGGTGATGGAACCTCACAAACTGCTTATACTGATTATAATGCAGAATATGCAGATGCTATGGGAGCTCCAACAGCAAATGATAAGGAAACTGTAATCTATTATGATTTAAAAGATTTTAAAATTGTAAAAAGCATGCAGGCAATTGAAGAAATCATTGCAGGGATAGAAAATAGAACTAAAACTATTGAAGCTGCTATTCCAGCAATAGACAATAGAGTTAAAACTATTGAAACGGCTTTACCTGCAATAGATAATAGGGTTAAAACTGTTGAAGTCGCTATTCCTACAGTAAATGATAGAATTGATACAATTAAAACTGATCTAGAATCCTATCTTCCCTTAGATGGTTCAAAAGCCATGAAAGGAAATTTGAATCTTGGGACAAACTATTTATATTTGAACAATTTAAACGCAGGATCTTCAAATGATTATTTATTAGCAGTAAACAATCAAAATCAAGTTGTTAAAAATAGTACTTTGCTTTCTTCATTAATTCAGCGTATTGAAACTTTAGAAGGCAAATCAGCAACACCAACAACATCAATACCAATTGGAATGATTGCTCTTTGGGGGCAACCCGCTCCATTTCCTGAAGGTTGGGAAGAATATATACCTTTGAGAGGAAGAATGCCTGTAGGATTTGACAATTCTGTCCCTGAATTCAATACTATCAATAAAGCTGATGGCTCTAAAACCTCAAATGGTTCTTTTAATGTAGGCGGTACCTTTAATAGAGGAGGATTCGTGGGTAGTGTTCTAACACCTCCGGGAAAAATAATAGTTTCAACTGGCTTTAGCGAACATAATCAGCTTAACCTTCCTGCATCCGTATTCGGATCAATTGGGACGATAGCAGATTCTGGATCCATTGATTTTACTACCAACAATCTTAATCCATATAGAGTTGTTCATTTTATAAAATATGTAGGTAAATAAAATATTTACATTTTTTTAGTGCTTAATTAAATTGATCAACCAATAAATAACTAGAGTTTTCAATAATTCTAACACTATCTACTTTCATAAAATAATTTGTGATTAAACCGATAAAAACATATATTCTATAATCTCTTTTGGGGCATTATATGCCCCAAAAGATTATTTTATCATCCCCAAAAAACAACCTTCTAAAAACAAAAAAATGTTTCAAAAAATTTCAGAATATACAGATCAATTGAAATTGCTATTCTACGCAGTTTTTATTTACTTAGAAATGGATACAGGAATTGTCAAAGTATTATTTTATCTAATGATAATGGATACTTTTTTAGGCGTTACCAAAACCATTGTCCTAAATAATCATTTTACTTTTAAAAAATTAGCGGTTGGATTTGTATCTAAATTAGCTGTTTTATTAATTCCAACTGCTTTAGCACTTATGAGTAAAGGATTGAATTACGACTTTAACTGGTTTGTTACTGTTGTGATGGATTTACTTATCGTTAGTGACGGAATTTCTATAATCAGTAACATCATTGCCATAAAGACAAGAAAAGAAGTCGAAAATTTTGACGCTATGACATTGATTCTAAAATCAATTCGTAATCGTTTAATAATGCTTTTTAAAAGACTTCTAATTACAATTGATCCTAAATATCATATGGAAAAATAGTCCCAAATGAAATTTATCAAACTAATTCTGTAAACTATTTGCTTCCTCAAAAACAACAAACACATACATATTCAATCCAAAACAACATTAAACATGATAGAAAACAATAACAATAAAGATCTTGTAAAAGAATCTAAACAAAACCAAGACATTGAAAAACAAATAGTCAGTAAGCCACTAAAATTAGAAACGGTATACGAAGGTGGCAGTGAAGACGATGTACTTGTGCGTGGGGATGATAAAACTGTGAAATTTGTACCGCGAAGTGAATTTGGAGGAGAAGAAAAATCTCAGAATTTACAACAGACTTTGGATAATGGTCCTATATGGAAAAATGCAGGGGAATCTAGATTAATTTCCATTTTTTCTGAATTAGCTCCTGATGATATAAACTTTATTTATACTAGTCCGGAGAAAGTCGCTACTTTTGCTTTAGGTGCTTCTACAGGTATAGCTTTAGCTTCTGGCGGATTAGATGCAATAAGCACCATAACTTTTCAAAATAATAAATTAGAACTAGCGGAAAGAGGGAGGATTGATGGAGCAGATGATACATGGTCTAAGCTAGTATTTGACAGGCCAATAGCTCCCTTTTCAGGAGATGCTGCTACATTTCACATACCTGCAAAGGAAACTGGGAATCATATTTTGGCAACTTTAGATGATATTTCTGCACCAGTTTCTGCAACAACTCATGGGATTGTTGATAATACATCATTGCAAGAACTCGGGGGAGTTGACAAGTCAATTAATGGTGTTAGAGTTGGTAAAGGTAGTGGAGATGTAGCAACCAATACAGCAATCGGCAGAAGTGCTTTACTTACGAATACTACGGGAGCGTATAATACTGCTGTAGCAAGAAATTCTTTATATTCTAACACTGGCGGTTCCTATAACTGCGCCATGGGATTCAATTCTTTAGCATTTAATACTACAGGCTCAAGAAATACTGCGATAGGTTCATATTCATTAAATAGCAATACGACTGCCTCATTTAATACAGCGCTAGGATATAATACTGGGGGAGCTATAACTACAGGAGGAAATAATATTTTACTTGGCTTTCAAGCTGGTAGAGCTATTACTACTGGAGCTAATAATTTATTGATAGAAAATACAATCAATGACGGTGTGACAACTGGAAACAAAAACATAATATTAAATCCTCTTAGTGGAGGTGTTACTGGTATTCACGCCGGAAACAATAATACTTTGATAGGAGGATTACTTGGTGTAGCTGATGTCAGTGATCATATAATTATTGCTACAGGAACTGGAACTACAGGATTTATTAGTGACAACACAGGCTTAACACGAGTTCCTAGGCAGACTAATGCTATAATAACAGCTGATACAACAGGAAAAGCGGTAATCACTAAAGAATATTTAGTTACGAGTTTGCCTTCAATGACAACTGCAAAATTGGCTCCAACTACAGCTACAGCTACTGGTGTAAAAGGAGAAATTAGAATGGATAATGATTATTTTTATATCTGCGTAGATACAAACATTTGGAAAAGAAGTGCATTAACAGCTTGGTAGATTAAACACCTTTTTTAAACTTAATAAATCAAACTAAAAAAACAGCATCGGCAGACTTCTTGTCTTCTGATACTGTTTTTTTATTAGAAAATAAATAGAAGATTATCTAAAACAATTTTTCCCAAAAACCTATTTCCTAAAGTTCTTAATCCCGCTTTGAAGCCAATTGAAATATTCCTCAATATCCGGATTATAAGCTGAAGGTTCTGTCAAGTTGGAACTGTTATGATCTACAATTACATAAAAAGGCTGTGCATTTGCTTTGTAAGTTTTAATCTGTAAATCGCTCCATTTGTTTCCAACGGTTTTAATCTTTTTTCCAGTGGTTTCAGAAACATATTGTTCGTTTTCTGGGAGTTCCTTTTTATCATCTACATAAAGGGAAATCAAAACCACATCGTTGTTTAAAACGCCTAAAACTTTCGGATCTGACCAAACTAATTCTTCCATTTTTCTGCAGTTCACACAAGCATATCCTGTGAAATCTAATAAAACTGGTTTTCCAACTTTTTTCGCATATTCCATTCCTTTTTCATAATCGTGAAAAGTAATAATATTTTGCGGTCCATGTTCTGCTCCTTCTGGCAGTGAACCTGTTATTTTTAATTCAGAATTGCCCGAAACTCCAAGTCCGTTTGGAGATTCGCTGTATTGCATTGGCGGTGGAAATCCACTGATTAATTTTAACGGCGCACCCCAAAGTCCGGGAATCAAATAAATCGTAAAACTTAAAACGATCAATCCGAAACCTAATCTTCCAACTGAAATATGATTTAATGGAGAATCATGCGGCAACGTAATTTTTCCAAATAAATAAAAAGCCAGTATTCCGAAAACGGCAATCCAAATCGCGAGGAAAACTTCTCTTTCCAACCAATGCAATTGCAGAACTAAATCGGCATTAGATAAAAATTTAAAAGCCAAAGCCAATTCCAAAAATCCTAAAACAACTTTTACCGTATTCAACCATCCGCCCGATTTTGGCAACGCATTTAACCAACCTGGGAAAGCGGCAAATAAGGAAAACGGCAACGCAATGGCAATCGAAAATCCTAACATTCCAACAATTGGCGCGATTCCGCCTTTTGAAGCTGCTTCAACCAATAAAGTCCCTACGATTGGGCCTGTGCATGAAAATGATACAATCGCTAAAGCTAAAGCCATAAAGAAAATCCCAATTAGCCCTCCTCTATCGGCTTGCGAATCGACTTTGTTGGCTAATGAACTTGGGAGTACAATTTCGAAAGCGCCCAAAAATGAACAAGCAAAAACAACTAATAAAATAAAGAAAATCAAGTTGAACCAAACGTTAGTTGAAAGTGCATTCAATGAATCGGCACCAAAAACTGCGGTTACAATTGAACCCAATAAAACATAAATAATTACGATTGAAATTCCGTAAATCATAGCATTTCTGATTCCGGCAGCTCTCGTTTTACTTTGTTTTGTAAAAAAACTTACCGTCATCGGAATCATTGGGAAAACGCAAGGTGTCAACAATGCAGCAAATCCCGATAAAAAAGCTAAAATAAAAATCGTTAGCAATCCTCTAGATTCGTTTTTTTTTGATGAAGTTGAAATTTCTACTTTTGATTTTTTTTCTTCGATCTGAGAAACAAATTTTTCTTCAGAAATTGCAGCATCTTTTTCTAAGATTGCAGTTTCTTCGGCGGAAGCCAATTTCTTTTCACTCGGAATTTTAAAACTCAATTCTTCTGTAGAAGGCGGCAAACAGTTGCTGTCGTCGCAAACCATAAAATCTACTTCTGCAGAAATATTCGAAATATCATCTGAAATGAATTTGATTTTTTGTGTAAAAAGTGCTTTATCTTCGAAATATTTAATTTTCATATCGAAGATTTTATCGACCGTTTCGTGTCCTTTATCTTCTGTCGTTTTTCCGATTAATTCGAATTTTTTCGACTGATTTTTAAAAGTGAAAGCCGTTGGCGAAGGTCCGCCTTCTTCGATATATTGTCCGTACAAATGCCAGCCGGATTGTATCACGGCTTTTGCTTTTAAAATATATTCTTTATCTGAAATTTTCTCTACCGTTGTCGTCCATTTTACGGGATTGTACATTTGTCCGAACATGGAAAACGAAATCAATAACAGGAATGTAATTATGGTATTTCTCATTGTTTTTGGATTAGATTTTTGAAAAAAAAGAGCTGTCGGCAAAACAGCTCTTTTTGTCTTTCACAGAAAATGGCTTACTAATTCAGATTCTAAAATGAAATAATGAAAGACGACTATTAAAATTTAGTTTTCAGTCTCGGTTTTCAGTCGCAGTCGCAGTCGCAGTCGCAGTCGCAGTCGCAGTCGCAGTCGCAGTCGCAGTCGCAGTCGCAGTCGCAGTCGCAGTCGCAGTCGCAGTCGCAGTCGCAGTCGCAGTCGCAGTCGCAGTCGCAGTCGCAGTCGCAGTCGCAGTCGCAGTCGCAGTCGCAGTCGCAGTCGCAGTCGCAGTCGCAGTCGCAGTCGCAGTCGCAGTCGCAGTCGCAGTCGCAGTCGCAGTCGCAGTCGCAAACTTTGTCAAAGTTTGAAACTTTGACAAAGTTGACGTTTCAAGACTGAAAACTGTGACTGAGACTGAAAACTAAAAACTATTTCTCAAGCGAACCAGATTTGATAATGATCATTTTATCCAGCTGAATGTATTTCTTAATCGCATCGTTAACCTGCTGTAAAGTCGCTTTTTCTATATCTTTTGGATACTGATCGATGTAACTTGGTTCTAAACCTCTTTCGATAAAACTTAAAATCGTTCTCGCCATTCCGTTTGTCGTTGACATTCCAACTTTAAAACTTCCGATTAAGTTGGTTTTCTTATTTTCTAATTCTTCAGCTGTGATTCCGTTTTTTACCCATTTATCAACCTGAACCATTGTCGCATCCAGACCTTTTTGAAATAAATTCGGATTGAAAGAAGCATTCACAAACCAATAACCGCCCGTTTCGATATTTCCTCCTAAACCAGAAGAAATACTATAAGTTAAACCGTCATTATCACGAACAGTCTGCATTAAACGTCCTGCAAAACCAGCTCCTAAAGTATAGTTTCCAATGTAAAACGGAATATAATCGGCATCGGCTCTTTTTAAACCTGTAAACTGTCCGATGTATAATTCTGCGCTTGGTTTTTCAGGAATAATTACAACTTCTGTTTTTGCTGCAGCTTTTGTAGCTTCTTCAAATTTTAATTTTTCAGTAACGCCAACATTCCAATTTTTGAATGATTTTTTTAATGAAGCGTTTAAGTTTGCTCCATCAGTATCGCCCACAATTACCAAACGCATTGAAGCGGTTCCGAAATATTTTTTATGGAAAGCTCTCACTTCATCCAAAGTTGCATTTTTGATATTTGCAATATTGTCTTCTACGCTTAAACTGTAATTTGGATTTCCTTTTGGATAAATAGCCTGAGATAAAGCAATGCTCCCTCTTTCGCCTGGATCATTCAAATCTTGCTTTGTATTTCCAATAAACTGTTGTTTCAGATTTTCGAATTCCTTCGCATCAAATAACGGATTTCTCAATTCTTCTGCCAATAAGGTAATTACTTGATCTAGGTCTTTTTTCAAACATTTAAATCCGATATTGATTTTAAAAGTTGAAGCATTTACGTTTAATGTAACTCCTAATTTTTGAAGTTTTTCTGAGAATTTAAACTTGTCATTTAATGTCGTTCCTTTTGACAACATTGATGCTGTTAAGGCTGGAATTACATCATTTTTAGTTTCGCTTGAATAATTTCCTAACGAAATACTTGCTGCAACCGTAACGAAATCTTTTGCTGAAGTTTTTACCGAAACCACATCAATTCCAGATACTTTTTCTCTTTTAAAAGCCGAAGCTGATTTCTCGATTAAAGTTTCTGCAGCAGCAATTTCTTCTTTTATATTATTTGTTGAAACTGAAGCAGATGCCGTTTCTTCGTGAATATGTCCTTCTTCTGAATGTCTGTAATAAAACGGACCATTTTCTGGCATATAATTATTCGCTTTCGCTGAATCATTATTCTGGTTTCCAGCTTGTTTCGGAATAAAATATCCTGTTGTACTTTGATCTTCAACCAAATATTTATTTGCAACGCGTAAAACATCTGCTGGAGTTACTTTTTTCAATCGGTCAACTCCTGTAATGTAATCTGTCCAGTCGCCAGCAGCGATGGATTCGTTTAATTGAGAAGCAATTACACCAGAACCATCACGAGCCAAAATAGTCTGCGCGCTAATTTTTGCCACAACTCTATTTACTTCATCCTGAGTTACACCTTCTTTCTGAATTTTAGCTACAACTTCGCTGATTTTAGCATCGATATCTTCATGTTTTGAAGTCGTTGGAAAACCAACACCAATCGTGAAAAGTCCAACTTCTTTAAAATTGGTCGCTTCGGCATACGAGTAAATTCCTAAACGCGTGTCAACAAAAGTTTTATTTAAAATTGCTGAAGGGCCAACGCCAATAATTTGAGCCAAAATATTCAATGCAGGAAGATCTTCGTGTAAAGCTCCCGGAATTTTATATGCTTTGTTTACAACGCCCAATTCTCCAGGTTTTTTCACTATGATTTTACGCGCGCCATATTGCTGAGGTTCTTCCGTGTATGGCTGAGGCATTACGTTTGGCGCTTTTGTAATTTTCCCGAAATACTTTTCGATCAATTCAAAAACATTCTCTTTTTTGAAATCTCCAATAATGGTTAAAGTCGCATTATCAGGCCAATAATACGTATTGTAGAAATTTTTCAGAACTTCAATCGGAGCTTTTTCAATATCCGATTTCCACCCAATTGTCGAATGATGATATGGATGTGCAATATACGCCGCAGCCCAAATTTCTTTATCTAATAAACTATTCGGGTTGTTTTCTCCACGCTCAAATTCGTTACGAACAACCGTCATTTCTGCTTCTTTATCTTCTTTCAATAATAAAGAATTACGCATTCTGTCGGCTTCAATTTGGATTGCCAATTCGATTTTATCGCTCGGAAGCGTTTCAAAATAATTTGTACGATCGTACCAAGTTGTCGCATTTAACTGTGCTCCTGTATTTTGCAAAACATCAGTAATCGTATTTCCGTTTTTCTTGTTGAAACTTGGAGTTCCCTTAAACATTAAATGTTCTAAAAGGTGCGTTGATCCAGTATTTCCTAAAACTTCGTGTTTAGAACCTACGCGATATACAATTTGTACCGTTGCAACTGGTGAAGCATTGTCTTGCAAAAGCAAAACATTCATTCCGTTTGGCTGGTATAAATATTCTTCGATTCCGCCTAGTTCTTTTATTTTCTTAAAATTGACTGATTTTCCCTGCGCTGACATAAGCGCGCAGAAAGCTAGTGAGCAATAGCCCAGAAAGATGTATTTTTTCATTTTTTGAGAGATTTTTTTTTAGTCGCAGTCGCAGTTTTCAGTCTCAGTTTAACTGAAAACTGAGACTGCGACTGAGAACTGATTTACGATTTGCTGAAAATTTCTTTTAATTTAGATTGCAATTCAGCTTCTCTAAGGTTTTTAGCTACGATTTTTCCGTCAGGTCCAATTAAGTAGTTTGTTGGAACCATTTTTACTCCGTATAAAACTGCAGCTTCATTTTGCCAACCTTTTAAATCAGAAACATGCGTCCAAGTTAAACCGTCTTTTTCTACTGCTTTTTCCCAAAGTTTCTTTTTATCGTCTAATGAAACTCCCAAAACATCAAATCCTTTGTCGTGATACGTTTTGTAAGCCACAACCACATTCGGATTTTCTTTTCGGCATGGACCGCACCAAGATGCCCAGAAATCTACTAAAACATATTTCCCTTTGTAGTCTGATAATTTCACTACTTTTCCGTTGATATCAGTTTGAGAAAAATCTAAAGCCGGAGCGCCAATAGCTGTTTTGTCATTAAGATCAATTGATGCTTTTAATTTTTTTCCATAAAATGATTTCTGAATTTCTGGAGATAAAACTGCGTAATATTCTTTTACTTTTTCTGGAGTTCCGTAAGACACAATTCGGTCTTCAATTACTAAAGCTCCTCCTAAATTGTCTTTGTTTTTTTTGATGAATTTGTCTGTCAAATCATCCGCGAACGCGCCAAGGTCTTTCCATTTTTTATCCATCATTGTTTGCTGTTCTGGAGTCAATTTTACTTTTCCGCCTTGTGTCAACGAATCAGATAATTTATAAATCGGTCCAGCAACGGCTTGTATTTTTTTGAATTCGTTATCGTAGTATGATTTGTAAAATCCGTTTTGTGTAGCTCCTGTTACTTTCGCTTTAAA
This sequence comes from Flavobacterium sp. B167r, assembly GCF_056824315.1. Lineage (NCBI taxonomy): Bacteria > Pseudomonadati > Bacteroidota > Flavobacteriia > Flavobacteriales > Flavobacteriaceae > Flavobacterium > Flavobacterium sp. B167r. The sequence goes on along the minus strand of NZ_CP124859.1, from coordinate 2,242,783 downwards.
AACGGAGTCTTTTTTTGCTTCAACTGTAATTTCTTCATTATCTAAAAGAAAATTCGCTCCGTATTCCTGCCCTTTTATTTTAATGGTATGAAATAAAGGTTCTCCCGTTTTTCCTGTAAAAGAAAATGCACCTTCTTTTACCTCAGCAGAATCGATTATTTTTTTATCTCCTTTTTCGTCTGCATATTCCAGATAAACTGTTCCTTTATCTAATCCTGCAATTTTCCCGTTAATTGTATATCCTTCTTTCTTCGTGCAAGAAGTAAATGCCGTCGCAATTGCTAATGCGAATAGGCTAGATTTTAAAATTGTACTTTTCATGTTATATTTTTTTGTTTGTTATATTTTTTTAAGTTTTCAGTCGCTTTTTTTGAGTTTTCAGTCACAGTCGCAGTTTTCAGTGATCAACTAGACTGAGACTTTGACTTAATAATTTGCGATGTTTTTTTGAGTTTTCAGTTGCTTTTTTTGAGTTTTCAGTCACAGTCGCAGTTTTCAGTGATCAACTAGACTGAGACTTTGACTTAATAATTCGCGATGTTTTTTTGAGTTTTCAGCGCAGTCACAGTTTACGGTTTACAGTTTTCACTGAGACTGCGACTGAAAACCGAGACTAAAAACTTAAGATTTCATAAGTTCTTTCAACTTAGCTTCCAATTCTGCACCTCTCAAGTTTTCTCCGATAATTACACCTTTACCGTCTACTAAATACGTTGCTGGAATAGCTTTTACATTAAATGATTTACTCACTTTATCGTCGTCAAGAAGATTGTGCCATTGCATATTTTCTTGTCCAAGTGCTTTCTGCCAAGCTTTTTCGTCTTTATCAATAGAAACGCTTAAAATTTCAAATCCTTTTGGAGCATATTCTGCATAAGCCGTTTTTAAGTTCGGAATTTCTTTTCGGCAAGGCCCGCACCAAGAAGCCCAAAAATCTACCAAAATGTATTTTTTTCCTGATACGATATCTTTTGCATTAAACGTTTTTCCGTCTTTATCTTTTAATCCGAAATTGGCAATGCTTGTTCCTACTAAAGATTTCGGATTCAAATCTTTGTCTACAACTTGTCCGTAGTAACTTTTCTTCGCTACTTCAGAAAATTGCTCGTAAATCGGTTTTTGTTCTGGCGTAAAATAGCTGTAGGAAGTTATCATAAAAAATGGTCCCCACCAATTTGTTTTATGTTTTGCAATTAACTCAGAAGTTTTTGTTTCTACTTTCGTGAAAAATGCTTTTTCTTTTGCTTCGAATGCTTTCCATTCTGGAGAATTTCCGATTGAATCCATCGCTTTTTTATTTCCAGAAACTCTTGCCTTACCATACAATTCAGATATTTTTTCAGTTCCTTTATGATAGGCTACATAATCAGCTTCTAATTCTTGTTTAAAAGCAGTTTCTTTCGCGTAATAATCATGAGTTTTAGAACCCGTAATTGCTACATCTTTAAAACTAATCCATTCTCCTTCTTGATCTGAAACTTTACCAGTCGCTGTAATTTGTATTTTTGAATTTTCGACCATTACAGAAATATTTCCTTTGCTTTTACCAAAGACAACATAGAAAAAACGAGGTTCTTTTAATTTTCCTGTGAAAGTAAATTTCCCGTCTTTTAATGTCGTTTCAGCAACTGGAAGTTCAGATGAATGCGTTGCGCCCGGAATTAATTTTACAGCTGTTCCATCGGCCAAACCGGTTATGTTTCCTTCAATTGTATAAGAAGAAGCTGCTGTTGCCGTTGTTTTTTTCTTTTGTGCCTGAATGTTTATCGAAACCATACACAAACACAAGCAGAATCCTAATATTTTGTTTTGAATTGCTTTCATTTTTTGATTGATATTTTAGAAAAAGCTTCCCTTTCGGGGAAATCTAATCGGGAAGCTTTTAGAGTATTATTTGTCTACGTTTTGTGTAATTGTACCGTTTCCTGGATTTTCCGTTGCTCCTTGCGGAAAAGGCGATGTCCATAAATGAGAATCAGAAGACAATGTGTATGTTTTTCCGTCTACCACTTTAGTAAAACTAACTTTGTAAATGCCTTCTGCATTCAAACGACGTGCATCTGCGTAAGGAGTAAGTGTTTGCAAAAGTTCATTATTTTTTGTTTTGAAAATAGCATTCAAAGCAGTTGTTTTATCTGTAGTTGCAATATCCTGATACGATGCTGGAAGAATACGTGTTTTACGAATTGCATTTAAAATTGCTAATGCTTCACTGATTTTATTATCACGTGCCAAACACTCCGCTTTTATTAAATAAACCTCAACAGTTGTAAGTCCGCCGAAATTGTACATTCCTGATAATATTGAATAATAATAAGTGTCAGCGCCCACAGTTCTTATTTTCCAACGAGATTTTAAACGTAAATCTCCCGTTTCAAAACGTGCTGCTCTTTCTACCGGTATACTTGGTTCTCTTGCTAATGAACGGTTTGAACCGTGTCTAAAAACATAATTTTCGACATTGTTATAGCCCATTGGCGATACGGCAGTTGTGTATGAATTTGGCACATCTATAATCGCTTTATTTGCTTCGTAAAAAGCTACCCAATCAAACAATTTATTATTTTCTGCTAATGCCAAATCAGCATATTTTAAAGCCTCTGTATAGTTATTCATTTGCAGATAAACCTTTGAATAGAAAGCATAACCAGCTCCTAAATTTGGGTGCAAAGCGGTTTGAGAAACCTTAGGCAAATAAGGCAATGCTTCTTTAATATCATTCAGAATAAAATCATACATTTCCTGAATGGTTACTTGTTTACTTGGCGCATTGATATTGGCACTTGTAATTAACGGAACCGATAATTTTGTTGCCGCTGTAGAAGCTACATAAGTATCTGCATAAAAATTAGTCACATAAAAAAAGTTCATGGCGCGCATTATTTTTGCTTCTGCCCAAACGATTCTCTGTTCTTGCTCAGTCGCTTTGGTTGTCGAAAACGCATTTTCAATAATTAAATTAAAAGCCGAAATTCCGCTATAAGTTGTATAATAGAACGATTCGTCTGATACTTTCAATGCAATACGATCTGCACTTTCGTCCCACATATAATTGGCATTATACAATCTATTGCTTGTTAATGAAGCAGCTGTTACGAATTGGTCGTTCAGTACATGTGTAGCTGGCAAAATATCTAATCTTGTGTTGTATTCGTCACGCAAAAAAGCTTCATAATCGGCTAATGTTTCTGGTGATTTTGCTCCTTTTGGAACATCGCTCAAGTAATCATCACAAGATGCAAAAGTCAATCCTAAAGCCAATAAGCACGCTACTTTTTTATATATATTTTTCATCGTCTAGTCTTTATAAATTAGAAATTAACATTTACGCCCATCACAAAACTTGGAGATATGAAACCGCCTAACATGTATTTGGCATCTCTACTTTTTGCAAAAGTGTATACGTTTTCTGCGTTCAAATTGAATCGTACTCCGTCTAGTTTTACTCTTTTAATAATGCCTTTTGGCATTTGATACGCTAACGAAATGTTGCTTAACCTCAGATTTGAAGCATCCAAAATATTGATATCTGCATAAGAATAAATAGTGCGAGATTCTGAATTAAAATCTGCTTCATATTCGTAAACCGCTCTCGGAACATTTGTAAAAGCTTCGTCTCCTGGCTTCATCCAACGATTTGCAATATTGTTGTTTACCACTGTAATATCTGTTACATAACCTCCAAGTGCGCCATTGTAATTGTTTGCCAACATTGGCAGGAATGTGTTTTTTACTTTATGTCCTAATTCATAAATGAAAAGAGCCGATAACGAAAAGTTTTTATAATTTGCTGAGGTATGGAAAGAACCGCTGTGTAAAGGAACTGTTGATCCATAATCTTTAATTGCATCCAATTGTCCAGGATTGTATTTTACTGCAGTTCCTGAAGCATCATAAACTTGAGGCAGTCCTGTATCGCTTAGACCAGCCCATTGGTAGCCATAAATGCTATTAAAACTTGTTCCAACTCTAGGATAAGCCTGTGGATAATCTAATTGCAAATAGTACACAGGAGCTTTTACATTTACAAAATCTACTCTATTTTTATTATAGGCATACAAAACAGCTGCATCCCAAGAGAAAGAAGGCGTTTTTACAATTGTTCCTCTTAAAGTAGCTTCGATACCTCTGTTGGTCATTTCTCCGTTGTTGAGATAATAGGTAGAATAACCAAATCCTTCCGTTGGAATTCCTTGACTGCTTGCTAATAAATCCTGACCTTTTTTATTATAAAAATCTAAGGTTCCGCTTAATCTGCTTTTAAAGAATGAAAAATCTAAACCGATATTGGTTGTTGTTGTTTTTTCCCAAGATAATTCAGGATTTGGTCGTTTACCAACACTTCCATAAGTTCCTCCAACATTAGCATTAGCATAATAAAAAGCGGTTAAATAAGGCGCAGAATCTTTGGCAATATTTCCTGCAATACCATAAGAACCACGCAGTTTAAGAGCATCAATCCAAGCAACATCAAAAAATGATTCGTTGTTAATATTCCAACCCGCACCTACAGACCAAATTGGTTTGTTTTGGTACTTACTGTCTGTTCCCCAAAGGTTAGAACGATCCCAACGGATACTTCCTGAAAGCGAGTATCTTTTGTCATACGTATAACCTCCTGTTGAGTAAACAGAAACGTAACGGTTTTGCAATTCTTTTTCTAATCCAAAATCGTTTTGAGACATATAACCGCTAAAAACAGATCCATATACTTTTAATAAATCGGCCTGATTTATTGCTGTAAAAGATAAAGCTTGCGCATCGTAACCATAGCGTGTGTTGTCATTATATTCTTGTTTAGAATGACGGATTTCCATACCTGCAATCGCAGAAAAATCATGCTTTTCAGCAAAAGTCTGATTGAAATTTAACTGCTGACGGAAATTATAAGCATTAGAAAACTGATTGGTTTCTTTAACGATATCTCCATAAGGCAAGTTATAAACCGCTTTGTTATTTACAACTGTCACCAGACCATTTACTTTACTTCTTACATAGTACGATTCTCTGTCAAATAATTGGCTTGCGCGATCTGAAGCAAACTCATATTGGAACATCGCATTATAAGTAAACGCATGGCTGAACTTCACATTAAACTTGGCAAACGTTCTGTTTAAGAAGTTTTTGTTTTCAGTTAAATTTCTCCCCAACTCATCCATTGGTGTAATATCCATGTTGTAAAGACCGTAAGTCTGCATAGAATTAAGCGTGAAATTGTTGTAGCGAGAAGCAGCAGTAGAAACAAAATTAGTTCCGTCGTTATTCACTAACTGATTATATGGTTGCCATTTATAACCTGGATTACCTGCTATTGTAGTTGGATTTAGAGGATTATAATACTGAGTATCTCCTATTCCATAATTTAAATAAGTTCCTAAATCTAAAGAAAGCCAGTCGTTTATTTGTGTTGAGTTTTTCAAATTAATCCCAACCGTCTGGTTTTCAGAATATCGGTCTTCTAGCTGATTGTCTTTGTAAGTAATCGACGCATTAAAAGTATTGTTTTCGCTAGCTTTACCTAAACTAAGGTTGTGCTGCATAAAATACTGATCGCGTTTTGCATATTTTGCGACATCATCATAATATTTGTAACCTTGAGAACCTAATTGATTTAAGCGATTATTCATATCAGCCTGCGAAATATTTCCTGCATAGCCATTTAAAATAGTCTGCATTCCTAAACTTGTAAACACAGCATTATTCAATAAAGACTGCGAATAAGTCGATGCATTAGCGGTTTTCAAATTAGGATTTCCATCTGCCCATCCTCTTTCTAAACCAATAATATCAGCAGAACTGGTAAGGTTGCCAGTATAATTTCGGTAAGGAGTAACGGTTAAATTACTTGAAAATGAAATATTTGTTTTACCTGCTTTCGCTTTTTTTGTTGTAATAACCACAACACCATTTGCGGCACGAGCTCCATAAATAGACGAAGCTGCAGCATCTTTTAAAACCGTAATAGTTTCAATATCTTCTAAGTTCAAACTAGGAAGATTTTCTTCTATATTTGCGTAAGGCGTTAATCTTGTATTTTCAACTGGAAAACCGTCAATAACATATAACGGAGCCATAGCATTAGTATTCATAGATGTCGTTCCACGAATTCTTCCATCCTGATATCCAACAATACGCCCTTCTAAAATTTTATCTAAACCGCTTAAACGTTGTTCTTGAAACTCTTTTGCTTTTAAACTTGAGAAAGATCCCGTTGCTTTTTCTGCAGAAATATCCTGATAACCAGTCTTTAGAACCAGTCCTTCAAGTTCCAGAACATCTTCTTTTAAAACAACATTGATTACGCTTCTGCCTTCAACTTTAATTTCTTGTCTTACATATCCTAAATATGCAAAAGCCAAAGTCGTTTCGCTGCTTACCGCAATAATTTGATATTCACCATTAAAATCGGTATTTACACCTCTTCCAGAGCCATTATCAGAAATCGCAGCACCAACTAAAGGCATTCCTTTTTCATCTGTTACTCTACCTTTTACGATAAAATCGGCAACAGTTTTTTTCTCTTCAGGTTTTTCTGCAGAGACTTTTCTTGGCGTCAGAACAATATGATTTCCAGATACTTTAAAATCGGTACTCGTATTATTAAAAATCTTATTTAAAATAACTTCTATCGAAGCTTCATATGCATTTACGTCGATTATTCTGTTCAAATCTACAGATCTTACATTGTATACAAATCTGTAATCTGTAGTATATTCAAGTCTTTCAATCACTTTTGCAACAGTCATATTGCTGGCATTAAAAGAAATCTTATTTTTTTGAGAATAAGTGGTTCCGGCGTGCATTACCGTTAAGGCAGTTAGCAGAAATAATGTGGTCAATTTCATTTTCAAATCAAATTTCAAAAAAGGCTTATCAAACCTGATTCTGTTCAAGAGTTTTTTCATACTTTTAAAATGTTTTTTTAATGTTGGTTGGTTAATTAACTGACCGATACTCCACCGGGAAATGTTGGCGCATTTTCCGGTTTTTTTATAACGATCCTTTTCTTTTCGGATTTTTGTTACATAAGCAGATTTATTTTATATTTATGATTGTAGATTTTAGATTTCCCAATCTTTCTTCTTTCTTCTTTTTTCTTCTTTTTCCTTATTTAATTGTAATCTTATCTCGGTCAATGTTGTAATCTATCGCATAACTGTCGCTAAAATATTTTAAAACCACTTCAATCGGTTCGTTATCAAAACGGGCGTTGAAAATTTCTCTTCCGAGTGTTTTATTTTTATTGATGAAAGTCACATTGTATTGGCGCTCTAGTTTTTTGATAATATCATCAAACGAAGCATTTTTAAAAACCAAACTTCCTTTTACCCAATCCGTATAATAATCTGTATTGACCTGTTCGGTTTTAATTTCATTCTGCCCTTTTTCAGCCGAACCTTTAAAACCTGGCGTTAAATACACCTGATTTTCAGTTGTTTTTTGATCTTTATAAAGCGAAACTTTACCTTCAACCAGCACAATATCGGTACTGCTATTATTAGTATACGAGTCTACATTGAACTTAGTTCCTAAAACCTCAACATTAACTTCCTGTGCATTTACGGTAAATGGATGATTTTTATCTTTGCTAACTTCAAAATAAGCCTCACCAGTTAAATACACTTGTCTGTTTTTGTTTTTGACAAACTGAACTGGATATTTAAATGAAGTTCCAGAATTTAAATGCACTAAAGTTCCATCTGATAATTGTACATCAAATTTTTTCCCATACGGAATTTTCAAAGTGTTGTAAACCAATTCTCCTTCAACGAAAGCTTTATTATAAACTAATCTGTTTTTTTCTTGTTTTCCAATAATTTTTCCGTCTTTATCCGTAACATTTTTTTCTTCAGAAATATCAATATTTTCAGATGCTCCGTTACCAAATTGTAAAACAATCTCATCAACTCTTGGCACGATAACATTTTGTTTAACTTGTTCTGAACTAGAATTTTTATAGAAATAAAAACCTCCCAAAGCCACAATTAAAATCGCAGCATATTTATAATAAGATGAAAATCTCTTTTTATAAAAAACATTATTTTCTTTGTTGATTCGTTCCGAAAGCTGTTTTCTAACTTCAGTCGAATCAAAAGTGTTCAAAGTTGAGTCAATTGCATAATTGGTTTGCACAAAATCCTTAAATACAATTTGATTCTCTTCGTCTTTTAACCACGCTGTTAACTCCTCAATTTCTTCCTGAGAAGCCTGATTTGTGATAAATTTAACAATTAGTCTCTCTGACTTTTTCACTGTCATTTTAGTCGTTTTTAATATTATTACGAAGCCAAAAAACAAAACCCTAACAATTTGATAAAGTTTTTTTCATTTTCATGAATATTTTATTTTTGACAAGTCTTTTCTCTCAATAAAACTCGACTAATTCAGTAGAAATTATAAGATAAAAGATTTATATTTGCATTTTCTACCTTTTTTATTTGTAATAATTTTCAAATAGAAAGGCAAAAAAAAGGTCAATTTGATCAAATTCAGTTTACTTTTTGACCTCAAAAACTATTAATTTATATATTTGTTTTTATGAAGATTGATGATTACAGCGATAATATTACTCTAATTGAGTCTCTACGAAATGGAGATGAAAGCGCTTACACGTATCTTATCGACACGTATCATCATAAACTTTGTGTGTATGCTAACAGCCTGGTTAAGAATGTTTACAGCGCCGAAGATATCGTGCAGAATGTTTTTATTAAAGTTTGGGAACAGCGTACAAGATTAAAAATAGATCATTCTTTAAAAAGTTTTCTTTACAAACTGATTTACAATGAATTTATCGATTTGTATCGAAAAAACCAGTCTTTATTTTCGCTAGAAAAATCATATTACGATGCTTTAAACGGAATTGTTCAGGAAGAAGATTCTGAAGCTTTTCAAAGGGTTTTGAATGCAGTGAACAAAGAAATTCAAAACTTACCGCCAAAATGCAAAGAAGTTTTTATTCTAAGTAAAAAAGAAGGTTTAACGAATATCGAAATTGCAGAGCATTTGGATGTTTCTATCAAAACGGTTGAAGCGCAGATTACCAAAGCGTTCTCTATTTTGCGAACTTCTTTGGAAGAAAAAGTAAAAAGCGTTTTGTTTCTTCTATTTTCTGCTAAAAAAAAATTCAGACTAAATAATTTAATCTGAATTTTCCTTTTATTATTTAAAGCATAAACAAGTATCTTTCTTCTTTCTTCTTGCTTCTATTTTTCAATTCAAAAATAGAAATCTTGCCTCTTGCTTCTTTCTTCTTTTTTTATCAACTCGCTTCTTCCAACTCGCTTCTTTCTTCGGCAAAATCTAAAATAGGCGTCTTCATATCATGATACAAAAGCACTTTCCAATTTTCTTCTTTAGCTTGTTGCTCCCATTTTTTTCTTGATTCCATTGCTCGTTTTCCATCGAAATCTGTTTTGTAAGCAACAGGGAATTTTAAATATCTTTTTTGCGGCAAATCATCAGCTCCGTAAAAAACAATTTCGTCATCAGCCTTAATCCAAAATACTTGTTGAAATTTGGTATGTCCTGCTGTAACTTCAAAGTAAATTTCATCAGTTATATTACCGCTGTCCTCATTTAATAATTCAACATTTGGTAAATTTTTCAGTTCATTCAATATTTCTGGAACGTAAGACGGATTTTGCAATTGTTCTAAAGCCAAATCTATTTCTCGTTCTTGAATATAAATTCTCGCATTTGAAAAATTTTGAACGAATTGATTATTTTCGAAATAACCGATTCCTTCAATATGATCTTTATGCAGATGCGAAACCAGAATTTTAGTAATCTGTTGAGGTTCTATATTATTTTTTCTTAGCATTTCATGAATAAACGGAACGCCGTTATTGAGAAATCCTAAACCGAAATCTATTAAAATAACATCATTATCTGTAATAACAAGAAAAGGCTGAATGGCCATTTTTAAACCCATTTCGGTTGTATTCTCTGTTAAAAGTTGAAATTCTTTTTGAGAATTTACAATATAATTTCCTTCTTGTAAAGCTATAATTTTCATTTTGTTTTACTTCTAATTTTACAACAAAGCAAAGTTCTTAAGAATTTATATATTTGTAAAACCTTATTTTTCGATATAATCAATCGATAAAACCGATTTAGAAATGGAACTTCGTCAACTAAAATATTTTCTAAAAGCAAAAGAATTACTGAATTTTACCGAAGCTGCTTCGGCACTTTTCATCAGTCAAAGTACGTTATCTCAGCAAATAAAACAGCTGGAAGATGAACTACAAGTTCCGCTTTTTAACCGAATCGGGAAAAGAATTACACTCACTGAAGCTGGAGATTTATTTGCCGTTTATGCGCAACAATCGGTCAACAAAGCTTCTGACGGACTGGAATTATTAAAAGATTTAAATAAACTCGAAACTGGAAAAGTAGCAATTGGCGTAACGTATGCGCTGCGTCATGTAGTTACAAAAGCATTGATTTTATTCAGCTCTGAATATCCGAAAATCCAGTTCGAAATTATCTTTGGAACTTCGCAAGAATTAATTCATAAACTAAATCATTTTCAGCTTGATGTGATTCTGACTTTCGAAGAAATTGCTTCTGAAGCACATTTTAAATATTTGGAATTGTTTACTTCGCCAATGGCTTTGGTGACTTCATCTGAAACTTCTTTAAAAAACAAAAAGACCATTTCGCTTGAAGAAATCAGCACGCTTCCTCTTGCTATGCCTGCAGGTGGTTTCAGTACGACTCAATTTATCAGCAAAGCTTTTGAGAAAAGCAATTTGCATCCAAAAATTACGATTGAAATAAATGATATTCCGACTTTGTTGGAATTAATTAAAACGGGAAAATGGCATACAATCTTAACGAAAACTACAATCGAAAACGAAAACGATTTACACGCAATTCCAATAAGCGGCAAAAACATGACGCGCACCGCAATGCTTATTTCTTTAAAGGAAGTTTATGAGAAAAAAGCGGTTACCGCTTTCTTGAAAATATTGGTGGAGAATCTGAAATAGACTTCTGTTTTAATCTTTCAAATAAAAAGTAGTTTTAAAAATGTTGCTTTTTACGGCTATCACATTGAAAGACTCAAATCTTTTTAGATTTTGTCTCGCTAAATGTTTTTTATAATAAACCTGACGTGTTTTAAAAATACGTCAGGTTTATTTGGTATCTGCAAAAATCTAACCCAATTAAATATATTGGTTGATGATGTTTTCAAACAATTCTTGTTTACCGCTTTGAAGATTTAATTCTCCATTCTCGTGAGCGATAGTGTAAAGATCTTTTAAACCTAATTTTCCATCAGCGAAATCTTTTCCTTTTCCAGAATCGAATGAACTGTATCTTTCTGTTCTTAATTTTTCGTAAGGAGAAGAAGTGATGATTTTATCAGCAGTCAATAAAGCTCTTGCGAAAGTATCAGCACCACCAATATGCGCCAAGAAAACATCTTCTAAATCAGTTGAATTTCTTCTGATTTTAGCATCAAAATTAACTCCACCACCTTGTAATCCACCAGCTTTTAAGAAAACTAACATTGCTTCAGTAGTTTCTTGAATGTTATTTGGAAATTGATCTGTATCCCATCCGTTTTGATAATCTCCTCTGTTTGCATCGATGCTTCCTAACATTCCCGCTTTTGCAGCCACTTCTAATTCGTGTTGGAAAGTATGTTGTGCTAAAGTAGCGTGGTTTACCTCAATATTGATTTTGAAATCTTTGTCTAAACCGTATTGTTTTAAGAATCCAATTGCAGTTGCAGAGTCAAAATCGTATTGGTGTTTAGACGGCTCCATTGGTTTTGGCTCGATGAAGAAAGTTCCTTTGAAACCTTGTGCTCTTGCGTAGTCTCTAGACATTGCTAAGAATTGCGCCATGTGGTCTAATTCTCTTCCCATATCGGTGTTTAGTAAAGACATATAACCTTCTCTACCACCCCAGAATACGTAGTTTTCTCCGCCTAAAGCGATAGTTGCATCCAAAGCTAATTTTACTTGTCCTCCGGCTCTTGCCACAACATTAAAATCAGGATTTGTAGCCGCTCCGTTCATGAATCTTGGGTTTGAGAAACAGTTTGAAGTTCCCCAAAGTAATTTAATTCCAGATTCTGCTTTTTTCTGTTTTAAATAATCCGTAATAAATGCTAAACGTTTTTCTGATTCTGCGAAAGTTGCTCCTTCAGCAATCAAATCGTAATCATGGAAACAGAAATAATCGAATCCCATTTTGCTGATAAATTCAAAAGCAGCATCTGCTTTATCCTTAGCCGCTTGATATGGATCTGATGAAGCATCCCAAGCAAAATTTTGAGTCCCAGGTCCGAATGGATCGCTACCTTGTCCGCAGAAAGTATGCCAGTAAGCGATTGCAAATTTAAAGTGCTCACGCATTGTTTTTCCAGCCACGATTTGGTCTGGATTGTAATATTTAAATGCCAACGGATTGTCAGACTCTTTTCCTTCAAATTTAATTTGACCAATACCTTTGTAGTATTCTTTATCTCCTAAAACTATCATTTGTTCTTTTATTTATTTTGTTAATATTAATTCTAATTCTTGTTTCCATTTGTTATATGCCGTTTCGTATTCCTCTTTATTTTTTAAAGGAAGAAAAGTCATTACGTGATCGTTTGTTGTAATTCCTGATCCAAATTTTTCAAAGTCACCGTCTGTCAAACCTACTGCTCTTGCTGCTCCTACTGCTCCAGTTGTATTGTAAATTTCTATTTCGTGACCAATTAATGTCGCCACAGTATTTGAGAAAATTTCAGAACGGAAAAGATTATCATTTCCAGCTCTAATTACATTAATCGTGGCATTATCATCTTTTAAGCATTCCATTCCGTACACAAAAGAAAACGCAATGGCTTCCAAAGATGCTCTGAATAAATGCGCATTGGTATGAATATTAAAATTCAGGTTTAAAATATGAGAGCCGATATTTTTGTTATTGAACATTCTTTCAGCTCCATTTCCAAACGGAATCACAACTAATCCTTGCGAACCTACATTAATCTGAGATGCTTTTTCATTCATTTCTTCATAAGACTCATTTCCGATATTGTTTCGCATCCATCGGTATTGAATTCCAGCTCCGTTTATATTCAGTAATTTCCCAACTCTCGGATTTGTCTCTGTATAATTTACATGAACGAAGTTGTTTACGCGAGTACTTTTACCTGAATTTGTTTCGGTAACGGCATAGAAAACGCCTGAAGTTCCACCCGTTGCTGCAACTTCTCCTGAACGCAGGACATTTAATGACAAAGCATTATTCGGCTGATCTCCCGCTCTGTACACTATCGGAATTCCTGCAGGAAGACCAGATTCTTGCGAAGCTTTTTCTGTGACAACTCCTTGATTCGTGAAATTCTCTACAATTTTTGGCGTCAGCGACTGATCGATTCCGTAATAATCCAAAAGCCAATCTGCTACTTTATTTTCTTTATAATCCCAAAGCATTCCTTCTGACAAACCATTTTTAGTTGTCGTTACTTCGCCTGTCAATTTCAAAGCGATATAATCTCCCGGAAGCATGTATTTATCTATTTTGCTGTAAAGCTGAGGTTCGTTTTCTTTAACCCATTTTAGTTTTGAAGCAGTAAAATTTCCTGGCGAATTCAATAAATGCGACATACATTTTTCTTCTCCAATTTCGGCGAAAGCCTTATTTCCAATTTCAACCGCACGGCTATCGCACCAAATAATTGAATTTCTCAACGGAACTCCTTCTTTGTCAACAATTACCAATCCATGCATTTGGTAAGAAATACCAATTCCCTGAATTTTAGAAGCGTCGATATTTGCTTCCTTAATTGCTCTTTTAGTCGCTGTACAAATGTGCTGCCACCAAATTTCAGGATCTTGCTCCGCCCAATCTGGATGAACCGAAAGGATTTCCATTTCGTTTTGAGGCTCATTCAGAACAATGATTTTTTTGCCTGTTTCTGCTTCCACCAAGGCTGCCTTGACAGAAGAACTTCCAATATCATAACCGATATAATACATAACTTACAATGATTCTCTTATTATTAATTTAGTCGGCACATAACACTTCGTCTCTTCGTCATGCGTAATAAATGCCGCTGCTTTGGTTCCTAATTCCTTAAAGTCAGTCGAAACAACTGAAATTCCTTTATATATAAATTTCTTCATTGGCGTTTCGTTGTACGAAAGAAAACCAACATCTTTTCCAGGTTCAAAATCTTTCTCTTTGCACTGTTCTAAAAAGTACCCCAAAATCCTGTCGCTTACACTGATATAAGCAATTCCTTTCTCAATATTAAACTTTTTCGGATCTGTGAGAATGTCATATTGAAAACCAAAATCAGCACAGAATTTCTTAAAAAACTCTACCGTTTCCCACGGATGATTCGTGAAATCCGGATATACAAAATCTATTTTTTTATACTTTTTGAACAAGTCTGCCGCTTCTTTTAAAGCCTCATAAAATGCTTTTCCAAAATCTTGAAACACATAATTATTCGCTTTATCAGCCCTAATATTCCAGTCAATCAAAAGCAATTTCTCTTTTGAAATCGCCGATAATGCTGGAGGAATTTCCTTGTGGTCAAAATTCATTACCACATATTTGTAATACTTCCCGATTCCGTTATTAATGATCGTTTTAAAAACATCAATATTATAATGATGAAATTGCACATCAATAATCACATTATCAGGCAAATTATTCACAACCGAATGATACAAAACCTCTTTATAAGCCTTAAATGTATCTAAAACCAAAAGCACTTTTCTCGTTTCGCCCGCTACATAATAGCCTTTATTCGGCACAGAATCAATTACATTTTGATCTTTTAAAATCGAATATGCCTTAAAAACGGTGTCTCTTGAAAGCTGATACGTTTTGCAAATCACATTTACAGACGGCAGCAAATCTCCCTTTTGCAAAATATTCTCCGAGATAGCGTTTGTAATCCCGTCAACCAATTGCTGGTACTTCGGAATATCACTTTCGTGATTCATTATAAACTCAAATTTTTCTTCTTCTTTTGGCATACCGTTCTGTTCCGTTCTGTTATGCTAAAGTAGATAAAAATCTTTTACAAAAAATTATTTTTTAGATTAAAATTGTTATTTTTTTAATGTGCTAATCTTCATAATTTGGGCGTGTCCCTCCGGGTCGGGCTATACGTTTCAAGTCCTCGCCTGCTCGTTCCTCGCGGCTGTGGGCTTTCCACTTCTATCCCTCACGCATACGGTTTCAAAAGAAGTGAACGTAACATTTATTTTTCTAAATCTTAAGCACATAATTTAACCGCAAAGAACGCAAAGAGTTTTCCCACAGTTTTGTCATTTCGGCGTAAGTAGAAATCTTTGCAAGTAACTCCACGAAGATTCTCAACAGTATTAAAAACATAGCCCAAGGTTTCAACCTTGGGTACACAATGTGCTCCATTTGCTGCGTCCCCAAGGTTGAAACGTAAAGAAACTAAACAACACAACCGATTGTAAATTTTTCTAAATTTTTTTACTCAAAAAACCTTAATCAATCAATCTTCTTATTCCATAAGGATCAATCGTGATAATCGAGCCGTCTTCCAAATAATCGATTTTAGTTACTTTCATGCTTCGCAAATGCGTTACGCCTTTTGACAAACTTGAATCGTGATAAAACAAATACCATTCGCCTTCCACTTCACAAATCGAATGATGCGATGTCCATCCCACAACCGGATTCAAAATTCTTCCCTGATACGTAAATGGCCCATACGGATTGTCTCCAATTGCATAACAGATAAAATGTGTGTCTCCCGTTGAATAAGAGAAATAATATTTTTCGTTATATTTATGAACCCAAGAAGCTTCAAAAAAACGACGGTCGTTGTCGCCTGCTTTTATAACTTCTCCATTTTCATCCAGAATTAAAATCTCTTTAGGCTCTTCATCAAATTCTAACATATCTTCTCGAAGTCTAGCCACAATAGGCCCTAACTCTTTTTCATCTGCTGTCGGTTCTTCGTTATTCTGATCGTATTTGTTATTGCGGTATTTCTGAAGCTGTCCGCCCCAAATTCCTCCAAAATAAATATAATGTTTGCCATCTTCGTCTTCAAAAACCGCTGGATCAATACTGTAACTTCCTTTTATCGCTTCTTTTTCTGGAATAAAAGGCCCAGCTGGAGAATCACTTATTGCAACTCCAATCTGGAAAATTCCGTTGGCACGTTTAGCAGGGAAATACAAATAATATTTTCCATTTTTGTGTGCCGCATCTGGCGCCCACATTTGCTTTTCCGCCCAAGCAACATCGTCTACGTGTAGCGCAACGCCATTATCGACCACCTCTGATGAAATATCTTCCATCGAAAAAACGTGATAATCTTCCATCCCAAAATGATCTCCATTGTCATTAAACGGAATTCCTGCATCGATGTCATGCGACGGATAAATATAAATTTTACCATTGAATACATGCGCCGAAGGATCGGCTGTATAAATATGTGATACTAAAGGCTTTGAAATCGCCAGTTCATTAATTTGCTCAAAATTAATGTGTTCAATGCTATCTTCAGGCATAAATGATATTTTGTTTAAATAATTAAGTTCTTCTTTCTTTTAGTTCTCTTTCGATCTGCACTTCCATTTCTTTATTAATTTTATAGAAAAACAGCAATCCGGCTCCAATTAAAAAAGGAATTGCAGGGAAAATACTCACTAGTAATTTGATTCCGTTTATGGCTGTTTCTGACTGCTGAGAAGCATTTGGGACATAATGGAAATAACCCAAAAACAAAGTTGTTAAAGCTCCTCCAACGCTTAATCCTGTTTTTAGCCCAACCATCATTGCAGAAAAAATAATCGCAGTTGCACGACGATTGTTCAACCATTCTGAATAATCGGCAACATCGGCAATCATTGCCCAAAGAATTGGGATTGTGATTCCGTAGAAAAATCCGTGTAAGATTTGAGAGAAAAACATCAATCCGATTGCCGTTGGCGGGAAGAAATAAAAAGCAATAATGAATAAAGTGGAAATGAATAAAAACACTCCAAAAACATTTCTTTTTCCGTATTTGTCAGCCAGATTTTTAGACAACGTAATTCCGACAATCATAAAAATAATTCCTCCTGCATTGAATAAACCGAAGCCTGCAGAAACAGGATCATTACCAAAATGATTTAATCCAACATTCGATAAAAAATCTAAAATAGGCTGAATAAAAACAGCTAATTGTTCCTTATTAACATAGTTTTCAAAGTAATATACATACGAACCGCCTTTCATCGCCAAAGTCACAAAAACCAAAGTTGTCAGCGTTAGCATAATTATCCAAGGTCTATTTTTGATTAAATCGCTCAAATCTTCTTTAATGCTTGACTTTTGTTCTGGTTTAGGAATTATTCTTTCTTTCGTCGTTAAAAAAGTAATCAAAAGCATAATCGTTCCAATAATAGCCAAAGCGGTCATTACTTTCTCAATTCCTATTGCTTTATCGCCGTTTCCAGCGCTTTTTATAATTCCGAGCATGAAAACTTGAACAAAAAACTGAGCAAACATAACCGCTACAAAACGGTACGATGACATACTGTTTCTCTCTTTCATATCGCCTGTAATCACACCGCTTAAAGCAGAATACGGTAGATTATTTCCAGCATAAAAAAGCAACAATAAAGTATACGTTACAACGGCATAAATTACTTTTCCTTTATAAGAGAAATCGGGAGTTGAAAAAGCTAACAAAGCCAAAATGCCAAGCGGAATCGCAGTTATTAAAATCCACGGTCTGAATTTCCCCCATTTGGTACTTGTTCTGTCTGCCAAAACCCCAATAATTGGATTAAAAATAAAGGCAGCAATCAAACCAACTGTCAGCATAATGATAGAAGAATCAGTTGGCAATAAACCGTAAATATCAGTGTAAAAATACGCCAGATACGTCATCAAAGTCTGAAAAACTAAATTGGCAGCTAAGTCTCCTAAGCTATATCCAATTTTTTCTTTGATGGATAGTTTTTGTGAAATGTTAGTCATTCGTGGGTTTGTGGTCATTTTGTTGGTCAGTTAGTTTCTTCTCCTGTAAGGTTTTTCAAACCTTGTAGGTTCCCTCTTTTGTTCAAACTGCTCTTCAATCATACCCACAAGATTTGAAAAACCTTGCAGGAGCGTGAATTACATAAAAAAAACAATCGGTTGTGTAAAATTAGACAAAAAAACATATTATGCAAATTTACTTTACTTTATTTAAGTTATTTTTCAAACCACAACCGATTGTTAATTACTTTATAGCAATTCAGATTTTTTTAGCATTTATTCTTTAGTTTCTTTTAGTTTTAAAATGCTGTCGTAAGCTTTTTTATGTCTTAAAGCGGCATCAAAAGGCAACGGATAATTTGTTCTTCCTTTTATTGGCCAGTCGTTTAACCAAGATTGTCCATCGTGAACGCCCCAAAAAGTTACTCTGCTGATCTTGTCTTTATGTTTCAAAAATAATTTAAAAATCGAAGCGTAACGCTCTGCAAGTTTGTTTTGAATAGAATCCGGCAATGCTTTTGGATACGGATTCATTTTCGCGCTTCCCTCAAAATTTTGGCTAATCTCTGCTCCTTTCAAATCCCATGGATTTGGCAATACTGTAATATCCAATTCGGTAAACGCTACTTTAATTCCTAAAGCAGAATATTCTAAAATACTTTTTTCAATTTCTTCTAATGACGGACTTCCTAATCTCCAGTGCCCTTGAATTCCGACTCCATCTACTTTTCCGCCTTCCGCTTTTATTTTTTTGATTAAAGCAATTGCTCCTGCTCTTTTTGCAGGTTCTTCGATATTATAATCGTTATAATACAATTCTGTGTTTGGGTCTGCTTTTGCAACTAATTTAAAAGCATCAACTAAATATTTGTCTCCAAGTGTTTTTAGAAAAACCGATTGTCGTAAAGTTCCGTCTTCATTTAAAGCTTCGTTCACAACATCCCAAGAGCCAATTCTTCCTTTGTATTTTGAAACAATGGTATTGATATGATCTTGCATAAAAGCTTTCATTTCTGTACTGTCAGCGATTTTTTCCATCCAAGGGGCTAACTGACTATGCCATATCAAAGTATGTCCGTGAACAAACATTTTATTCTTTTCTCCATAAGCCACAAATTTATCAGACAAAGTAAAATCGTATTTGTCTTTTTGCGGATGCACATACATCGATTTCATGATATTTTCGGCTGTAATTGCATTGAATTCTTTTCGAATAAGCGAATCCTCTTTCGTGTTTTTTATTTCGATTTGATCAGCACTTAAAGCAGTTCCGATATAGAAATCGTGTTTATAAGCATCTTTTAGCGTAAGCGTTTCTTTCTGTAATGTACAACTCACAGCCAACAAAGTTGTGACGGCAAATAAATAAGGGTTAATAAATTTCATATTTGTGGTTTAATAGTTAATAGTTTTTTTCGCTTCATTTGTCATTTCGAGGAACGAGAAATCACACTAGAAATTCCGCATAGAATATCTCCAATCTTTGTCGAATCCCGTGTGCGATTTCTCCTTACGTCGAAATTGACAAAATAGAACGTGTTACGTTATGTTATTACTCCTTTCTAAAACTTTCCGGCGGTCCTAAATACGACTCCAAAACTTTTCCTTCTTCTGTTTCAATTACAATTTTCTGAAGTACCAAAGCCGAATCAATCGCATAAATTTTCAAAACATGATTTCCTGAATTTTCTATTTGATGCGTTGAGGTTATAATTTTAATATTATTTGCAACCGATCCTGCCCAATTTTTCTCAGAAGAATTAGCGTTGAGGTTCATTATTTGAGGTTTTTCTGAGTCGAAAGCAATTCCGTATTTCAATCCGTCACCAATTTTAAAATTAATGGTTGGCGAAAAATATGCTTTCACTTTTATCTTTCCTTTATTAAAAAAATAAACATCATATTCTAATCTCGGCGATTGTTCAGAAATTTCGATAGGTTGAATATTTGAAGGCTTTATCGTTATTCCAGAATCTGTTTTACCGAGATTCGGGATTACAGTCCATTTCACTGAACCTGAATTTATGGCTTTAGAATAATTTTTACTTTCTATCGAAATATAACCGTCATTCTCTACAAAACCATGAACTTGAGCAAAATCCTGATTTTTGCTAATTGATGTTTCCTTTTTTGCCATCTCTTCAGCACTTATAACTTTTATCGCTTGAACTTCAGGCGCAATTTTCCTTGTTTTCGGGATCACATCTTTATCTGGCTGTTGCCAATTATCGTAACCAATATGCGTCTGAGACATCATATGATTCCATTTGCCGTTTGCTAATTTTGTGTGATAATAATTCGTAAGCTCACTGTCTTTTTCAAACAACTCTTTTACTTTTTTAGCATACTCATTTGCAATAGCATTTCCCTGTTCTGCATACAAATGATTTTTAGCAGTTGCGACATACAATTCATTCAAATTCGAACTCGCCAAAACTGGAAATAAAACCAGCTGATAAAATGTATCTTTATATCCTGGCTGTATTTTTTCGTTTATTGCATTGGCTTTTTCAGCCAATTTCTGATAATCTTCAACTACTCGATTTGCTTCGTTATAATTGGTTAAACTGTACGTTTTAGCATCTAATAATTCTGGTTTTCTTCGCGCGTTGTATTTAGTATACAATCTTAAAATATCTGCAATCTTTTCTGTAAACTGATTTCCGAAATTTTCTTTTGCCCAATTCACATAATAATCTTGCAAATTTCCTGCATTAAACTTTTCAGGATTCCAAGCCATGTCCAAGAAAAACTCGATCGGAAATTCCATAGGTTTAATGTCTCCCACATTAACAATCCAGATTTTATCAACTCCGTATTGATACGCCAAATCCATTTGCTCCCAAGTTCGTTCGATTTGGTTTGTGTTGATCCATTTGTAATTTCGCGGACCGCCAACATAATCAAAATGATAATAAATTCCGTAACCTCCTTTTCTTGATTTTGCGTTTAGTTCTGGCAGTTTCCGAATATTTCCCCAATTATCATCACACAATAAAAGCGTTACATCATCAGGAACTCGCATTCCTTTGTCGTAATAATCCTGAACTTCTTTGTAAAGTGCCCACATTTGAGGCGTTTCTTCAATCGGTTTCTTCGTTACTTCCTGAATAATATTACGCTGGGTCTTGACAATATTTTCTAACAAATCAATTGCTGTACCTTCCGTCATTGGTTCGTCACCATCGCCACGCATTCCAATTGTGACAAGGGTTTCTTTATTTCCCATTCTTTTAATTCCATCTTTCCAGAAATTAATCAAGGCTTTCGAATTGGTACTAAAATCCCATTTTCCGTTTGATTTTCCCCATTCTGCATGCGCTCGCGTTAGCGGTTCATGATGCGAAGTTCCCATCACAATTCCGTATTCATCGGCCAAAACAGCATTCTGCGGATCTTCAACATAAAACATTCTGCCCCACATTGCAGGCCATAAATAATTACCTTTCATTCGCAGAATCAATTCAAAAACTGTATCGTAAAATTTCGAATTAAATCCGCCATATTTTTCAAAAGCCCAACCCGACAATGCAGGAGCTTCGTCATTAATAAAAATACCTCTATATTTTATCTTTGGTTCTCCCCGAGTATGAATTCCAGGCAAAATGTGTAATTCGGATTGTTTTTTCACAGGAACATCAGCCCAGAAATACCAAGGCGAAATTCCAATTTGACTCGACAAATCGTAAATTCCGTAAATCGTTCCCCTTTTATCTGAACCTGCAATTACCAATGCTTTTTTAATTCCTTTAAACGGATTTTCGACAATCTGCGTAGTAAATTTTTCCCATTTTCCTTGAAGTTCCTTTCTATCAATTTTTCCTCTTTTAGCTAATTGATCGATGATTTCGCTTTTTCCTAAAGTTCCAATTATGATAACAAAATCTTCAGCTTCGGAAATTTTTTTAATTCTTTTTGGATGTAAATCTGAAACTTTTAAAATATCATTTTCTAAATGCCCCGCAACTTTCAAAACTCCTGAATAATCTTTATCGCTCACCAAAATCGAGGCTATTTTTCCTTTTGAAACCAAAGGGAAATTTTCGTTTGAAGATTGATTAACTACATATTTCTCTGGATTTATGGCGTGCGATTTTGTGCTTAATCCGATTAGAAAAAGCAGTAGAATTATATAGGATGTTTTGATTTTTAAACACATAGAATCATAGATTTTCTTTGTCTGTAAAGGCGTTTCACTTTTTTAAATGCACATAGTTTTCGCCTGTTTTGTCATTTCGAGGAACGAGAAATCTTCGCAGGTAGGTCCGCAACATAATTCCAATCTTTGTAGAGTTTCTCGTGGAGATTTCTCCTTCGTCGAAATGACAAATAGTGCGTATTATTTCTTTATTTACAAATTCAATTTATAAGCAATTCCCATTTCCAAACCTCTCAATTCAGCAAGACCTTTCAATCTTCCTGTCAACGAATAACCCGGATACGTTTCTGTTTTTTCATCAACTCCATGCAAATATCCGTGATCGGGACGCATTGGCAGACTTACTTTAGTTTTATTCATTACCAGCAATAATTTTTCTACAATTGCACCCATATTTGCATCACCATTCAAATGTTCCGATTCCCTAAAAATAGTTTCGCTTTCGCGGATGGTATTTCTCAAGTGTAAAAAATGAATTCGGTTTTCGTGATCGTCGATTATTTTTTCCAAATTATTTTTTGGATCAGCGCTTAGCGAACCTGTGCAATAACACAATCCGTTGGCTGTTGAAGGAACGGCGGTAAAAATCTCTTCCAAATCAGCTTCTGTTGAAACGATTCTTGGAAGACCCAAAACCGAAAAAGGCGGATCGTCTGGATGAATCGCTAATTTTTGTCCGTTTTCTTCGGCAATTGGCGTTACTTCTGATAAAAAATAAATCAGATTTTCTCTTAATTTTTCATTATTGATGTCAGCATAATTTTCTAAAAGAGCCAAAATCTGTTCTGCCGTAAAATTGATTTTGCTTCCCGGCAATCCTAATAAAACATTTTTAAACAATAACGCTTTTTCATCTTCCGATAATTGATTTCCAAATTGCAACGCTTTTTCTTTTTCAGCATCTGAATAATCATTTTCTGAATTTGGCCTTTTCAAAAGAAATAAATCAAAATAAGTAAACGCATCTTGATTGTACAGCAAAGCTTTGCTTCCATCTTCGTTTATAAAATTATGATTAGTTCTCACCCAATCCAGAATCGGCATGAAATTGTACGTTATGATTTTGATTCCGCAATTCGCTAGATTCTTTAAACTGATTTTATAATTTTCAATGTATTGCAGATAATTTCCAGAAGCGCGTTTGATTTCTTCGTGAACCGGAAGACTTTCAACAACCGTCCATTCCAAACCAGCATTTCTGATAATCTGCTGTCTTTCCTGAATATCCTGAACAGACCAGATTTCGCCAACAGGAATTTGATGCAAAGCGGTTACAATTCCCGTTGCTCCAGCTTGCTTAATATCGATTAGTTTTACATTGTCTTGAGGTCCAAACCAACGCATGGTTTGTTGCATTTTTATCATACTTATTTTTTTTAATCTCGCAAGTGACTAATCTGTGGTTTTAAAAAACCTTTGAACCTTTGAACCTCTGCCACTTAGCAACTTTAAATTAAAACCCAATACTATTTCCTCCATCAACTGGCAATACTGTACCTGTAGTATATTTTGATTCGCTTAAAGCGAAATAATAAACAGCATCTGCAATGTCTGAAGGTTCGCCCAAAAAGCCCATTGGCGTTCTTCCTAAAACTTTATTTTTTCTTTCTGGGTCGTTATCTAAAGCTGTTGCAGACATTTTGGTTTTAATAAATCCAGGAGCAATGCAATTTACTCGAATTCCTGCAGGAGCCAATTCTGTTGCCATGGCACGTGTCATTGACTCAATTGCACCTTTACTTGCCGAATAGGCTATTACTTTTGGGATTCCGTATTGAGATGCCATCGAACTGATATTGATAATGCTACCGCTTCCGCTAATTTTCATGTTTTTTATAACTTCTCGGCTTACCGCAAAAACACTGAGTAAATTGGTATGAATTATAGACAGAAAATCTTCATCTGTTACATCTGGAATTTCTTTTTTCATGTTAATTCCTGCATTGTTCACCAAAATATCTACCGGTCCGTTCTTCGTTATGCTCTCAATCATTTCTGGAATTCCAGCAAGATTATTTAAATCAAAGATTACAGGAATGGCATTTTCTCCAATTTCCTTGCAGGCATCTTCTGTTTTTTCTTTTGATCTTCCGATTATGTAAGTTTTGATTCCGTTGTCACAAAGTTTTTTTGCTGTTGCAAAACCTAATCCCGAGTTGCCTCCAGTTACAATTGCTGTTTTATTGCTCATAATTTTTAAAAATATATTTATCCATTTCCCGGTGCAAATGGGAATTTTAATGATTTAAAATAGTCTAAAGTTTGCGTTGGTTTTTCTACCCCCTCAGGAAGTTCTTTTCCTGAAAACTGCTGAAAATATAGCAGACAAGCATCACGCCACCATTTTGCTTCTTTTTGCTGAATTTCTAATAACATTTCGACTTCGTTAAAACGTTCATTGTCGATATATTTTTCAGTTTTTTTCCAAACATTTTGCATTTCCACTACCTGATTTACGCCTTCCTGATATTTCAGCGCCATACCATTCCAAAGCGTCTGACCATTTTTCAACTTATAATCCCATGAAACGTGATGAAACCATAAAAGATCTTTTTCTGGACAAGTTTCTAAATTATCAAAAAGTTTTTCAGCCTCAGGCGCATATTGTGCTGTAGCATTTGTTCCTGATTTAGATCGGTCGAAACCAATTCCGTTTTTGTCTGCTTTATGATAATACGTCGGATTCCACTCTGGTCTGGACAAATTAGAAACCCAAGGTCCTGGTCCGTAATGGTGGCCCGTGTCCATGATGTGATGCAATCCAAGTGGTGTCATGTAATTTACAACAGCTTCTCGAGATTTGATCATCATATTTTTTACAGGTTTAATGAAATTTTCATCGTTAGAAAAAGAGCTTCTTAACCATTCATCAGCAATAATTTCAGAATCTAAATACGGATTCCAAGCCAGTCTTCCGAAACCGTACCAATTCGCCTGTGCGAAAGGATGTCCTGTCCAGTTCAAATCGTTACCAATATTGGCAACACCTGCAATTCCTGTTAATTTATTTTGATATAAAGTGCCATCAACAACTTTGGCAACGGTCGAGCCATTCCCTTTTTGATAGGTATCTGATTCTAAGATCTCTTGAAATAATTTAGGAAGAAAAACCAAATGCGTGCTGAATCCTAAATATTCCTGCGTAATTTGAAATTCCATCATTAAAGGCGTTTTTGGCATTGCTCCAAACAAAGGATGAAATGGCTCTCTTGGCTGAAAATCAATCGCTCCATTTTTTACCTGAACTATTACATTCTCTTTGAATTTTCCATCATAAGGCTGAAATTCCGCGTAAGCTTGTTTGGCGCGATCATTTGCATCATGTTCTGAATACACAAACGCTCGCCACATAATTATTCCGCCAAAAGGCGCAACAGCATCGGCAAGCATATTCGCCCCATCGACGTGATCTCTTCCATAATTTTGCGGTCCTGGCTGACCTTCTGAATTGGCTTTTACCAAAAATCCGCCAAAATCTGGAATTCGTTTATTGATTTCTGCTGCTTTATTTTTCCACCAATTAATTACTTCAGCATCTTTTGGATCGGCTGTTTTTAAGTTTCCGATTTCAATTGGTGCCGAAAATCTTGCTGTTAAATAGACTTTTATTCCGTAAGGTCTAAAAACGTTAGCTAAAGCTTCCACCTTTTCTAAATATTGCGGAGTCAGAATTAAAGCATTGGCGTTTACGTTGGTCAAAACCGTTCCGTTGATTCCGATTGAGGCATTCGCACGAGCGTAATCTATATATCGCTGATCTATAAAATCAGGAAGTTTCTGCCAGTTCCATAGCGAAAAGCCAGCATAGCCTCTTTCCACTGTTCTGTCTAAATTATCCCAATGGTTTAAAATTCTGATATTTGTTTTCGGAGAATCAGCAATATTTAAATTTTTAATCGATTTATTTGTTTGAATTATTCTCAGAAAATTAAAAACCCCGTATAAAACGGCAACATCATTTTTTCCCGAAATAATGATTTGTTTTTTGTTTTTAATAGAAACCGATTTAATGATAAAACCTTCTTCATTTATTTTTTCAAAATCAGATTTTAGTTCGTTTTTGATTTCAGAATTTAAGTTTGATTGTGAACCAATAATTAAAATATTTTCTCCTTTTAAATCTGATTTGATTTCTGGAATAAAACCCAGCATATCGTGAAAACCTGTTTTAAGTTCTCTCTCTCCAATTTTAATGGTTTCTGAATTTCCTAAAACAACAATTCCTTTAAAATTGTATTTATATTCTAACGCTAACACAGAATTGCCTACGGCATTATATTGAAGCCATAATTTAT
The DNA here is from genome assembly GCF_056824315.1 of Flavobacterium sp. B167r. Lineage (NCBI taxonomy): Bacteria > Pseudomonadati > Bacteroidota > Flavobacteriia > Flavobacteriales > Flavobacteriaceae > Flavobacterium > Flavobacterium sp. B167r. Next base: position 2,216,350 of record NZ_CP124859.1, on the reverse strand, counting down.
AATCCTTTTGTGCCGAAGCAGAAAAGGAAATCAAAAGGAATAGGAAAATAAATCTTAATGAAGTCATTTGTTTTAATTTATTCTTTACAATCTCTATCTAGAAAGAGTTAATATTTCACTTCTTATTAAAAGCATTTGATAAAATTTTAATTCAAAAAATACATTATTCAAAATAAAACAATAATTGCAATCGGTTGCGTAAAAATATAAGATTGTAGTTTAAGAAAAAAATTTTAGCTTCTTTTTTTTCAAATAAAATAGTTTTATTAACAAATAAAGGCAGGATAATTTAAAAAACTATCCTGCCTATAGTGTGCTAAAGCTGTATTTATTTTTGTGTAGATTCTCTTGCGAGTACTTCTGTGTTCAAAAAAGTGATTTCTTTGGCATCGTCATTTTTAGCTGACTTCAAATTCTTAATAATGATTTCTGCCGCCGCTTTTCCCATTTTTTCTGCTGGATGTGTTATCGTGGATAAATTAGGATCAATTATCTGCGAAATCGGGTCATTATTAAAACCAATTACTTTAAATTCTTCAGGTACTTTTATCCCTCGTTTTTTAGCCGTCTGCACAGCACTTACTGCTAAAATATCTCCAGGAGCAAATAATCCATCTGGCATTGGTTTTAAATCAAATAAAGCATTGCTGGCTTTAACACCGTCCTCATAAGTAACTGAATTTAAATTGATAATTAGGTTTTCGTCTATATCAACATTATGATCTTTTAAAGCTTCTATGTAGCCTCTTTTTCGTTCATTATACAGATTTCCTAATTCTGATCCTGCCGTGATGTGGGCAATGCGAATACAGCCCTGCTCTATAAGATGCTTGGTAGCCTTATATCCTGCCGTATAATTATCGATTACTACTCTGAAAGTATTATAATCTTTCGGAACCCTGTCGACAAAAACTAAAGGAATATTATTGTTTGAAAATTGATGAAAATGTGATGTGTCACGCGTTTCCATTGCCAGCGAACAAATTACACCGCTTACACGGTTACTGTAAAGGGATTTTGCCATATTAACTTCCTCTTCATATGAATCGTGTGACTGCATAATAATTACCGTATAATCTGACTTTTGAGCAGTGATCTCGATTCCACTGATTAATGACGATAAAAAAGGCTGTGTAACGGTGGGGATCAAAACTCCAATCGTTTTAGTTTTGTTGCCACGCAAACCTGCAGCTAAAGTATTGGGCACAAACCCCATTTCTTCAGCAGTCTTTTTCACTTTCTTTATCGTTTTATCACTAATTGTGTGATGATCTTTTAAAGCTCGTGAGATGGTCGATGTTGCTAAATTAAGTCTTTCAGCAATATCGTAAATCGTTACATGTTTATTTT
>NZ_CP124859.1:512500-2210000 GCF_056824315.1 Flavobacterium sp. B167r | reverse complement strand
CATCCCCACCTTCCTCACAGTTTGCACTGGCAGTCTTGTTAGAGTTCCCGACTTGACTCGCTGGCAACTAACAACAGGGGTTGCGCTCGTTATAGGACTTAACCTGACACCTCACGGCACGAGCTGACGACAACCATGCAGCACCTTGTAAATTGTCTTGCGAAAGGTCTGTTTCCAAACCGGTCAATCTACATTTAAGCCTTGGTAAGGTTCCTCGCGTATCATCGAATTAAACCACATGCTCCACCGCTTGTGCGGGCCCCCGTCAATTCCTTTGAGTTTCATTCTTGCGAACGTACTCCCCAGGTGGGATACTTATCACTTTCGCTTAGCCACTGAACTTGCGCCCAACAGCTAGTATCCATCGTTTACGGCGTGGACTACCAGGGTATCTAATCCTGTTCGCTACCCACGCTTTCGTCCATCAGCGTCAATCAATTGGTAGTAACCTGCCTTCGCAATTGGTATTCCATGTAATCTCTAAGCATTTCACCGCTACACTACATATTCTAGTTACTTCCCAATAATTCAAGTCCTGCAGTATCAATGGCCGTTCCACCGTTGAGCGATGGGCTTTCACCACTGACTTACAAGACCGCCTACGGACCCTTTAAACCCAATGATTCCGGATAACGCTTGGATCCTCCGTATTACCGCGGCTGCTGGCACGGAGTTAGCCGATCCTTATTCTCACAGTACCGTCAAGCTTGCTCACGAGCAAGTGTTTCTTCCTGTGCAAAAGCAGTTTACAATCCATAGGACCGTCATCCTGCACGCGGCATGGCTGGTTCAGGCTTGCGCCCATTGACCAATATTCCTCACTGCTGCCTCCCGTAGGAGTCTGGTCCGTGTCTCAGTACCAGTGTGGGGGATCTCCCTCTCAGGACCCCTACCCATCGTAGCCTTGGTAAGCCGTTACCTTACCAACTAGCTAATGGGACGCATGCTCATCTTTCACCGTTGTGACTTTAATTATAAAATGATGCCATCCTATAATGCTATGAGGTATTAATCCAAATTTCTCTGGGCTATCCCTCTGTGAAAGGCAGATTGCATACGCGTTACGCACCCGTGCGCCGGTCTCTACATCCGAAGACATATACCCCTCGACTTGCATGTGTTAAGCCTGCCGCTAGCGTTCATCCTGAGCCAGGATCAAACTCTTCATCGTATATTTTAATATTATATCTCGATGCCTTATTCAGGTTCTTTTAAAATCTTCCGATTCTACTGCTCTTATTTCTTTTGTTCCGATTTTCATCGGAACGGCTGTCAATTCAATATGTCTACGAACGTGTATTTCTGTCTTTTCGCCTGTATCTCAAAGCGGATGCAAAACTAAAAATTCTTTTTGTTTCTCGCAAGAAAAATTTGAAAAAATTTTGAAACTTTTTTTCGTTTCCATTCTCTCATTTTTCTTACCAATCTCTCAAGGAACTTTACGCGTTTTGCGGGGTGCAAATGTAAAAAGCATTTCCGAATCTCACAAGCTTTTTTTAACCTTTTTTGAAAATAAATTTTCAACCCGGTTTAAATCTTCTTGCCAGTATTTCAGTGAACGTCTTTCGCTGTTGCGGGTGCAAAAGTAGCACATCTTTCCACTTATACAAGCCTTTTTTACCCCTTTTTTCAATGTTTTTCCACTCTTTTTCTTAACTCGCTGACAACTCCCGCTTTACATTTCATCTTTTTTTGGTCCTGCGTAGGGTTTTTCTTGTTTTAGGTATGGTTTTGGCATTTTTACCTCGTTTTCCCGGGTTTCAATTATTGGTTTTTTAACCTTTTTTCTGTTTTTCGGTGTTTTTTTGAATCTCGCGGAGTCGCCAAGGTGCCAAATTTACCTTTATCTTCTTCTGAAAACCGATGCCCTAGCCCCGATAGTAGCGAAAATCCTTTTGTGCCGGGGTTCGGCACAAAAGATTGCAGCGGATAGCGGGATTAAGCTCCTCATTAAAACCAATGTTCAAATCCCAAACTCCAAAAGGCTTCGGCTTCGCTCAGCTGGACAAACTTTGTATTTATATATATGTACAAATAATAAACCCGACAGGTTTGGAAAAACTGTCGGGTTGAGAATACGAATTACTCTTATATATATTATAGTAAAAAACCATACCTATATATAAGTATAAAACTTAATTCAGCGCATCTATTACTTCTTTGGTGATCTGAATGCTTTTTAGTTTTGCCTGATGATCGAAAATTGGACTTGTAACCATTAGTTCATCGATTCTGGCGTAGTCAACAAACTTTTTAATATCTATTGTTAACTGTTCTTTGTTTCCGGTAAATGTTCCGGCTGTCATTTGATTGACGTGAAAACGCTCTTCTTCGCTCATAATATCATCTAAAGACGGAACCGGTGGCTGTAAACCTTTACGATCGTTGCGAATTAAGTTCAGGAACATTTGATACAAACTTGTTGAAAGCAATTCGGCTTCTTCATTTGTGTCTGCTGCAATGATATTTACACATGCCATTGTTTTTGGTTTGTCTAAAACTGCCGAAGATTGAAAATTTTCGCGATAAAACTCAAATGCCTGTATCATTAAACGCGGCGCAAAATGCCCGGCGAAAGCATAAGGCAATCCGTAAGCGGCGGCTAAAGCTGCGCTTTCCATACTTGAACCTAAAATCCAGATGGGAACATTAAGCCCTTCTGCGGGAAAAGCACGCACTTTTGCCGTTGCATTGTCTGCAGAAAAATAGTCTTGAAGTTTCGTTACGTTTTGGGGAAATCGCTGCGCCTGCTCAAAAAAGTCTTTTCGAATTGCTTCGGCCGTTGGCTGATCTGTTCCTGGTGCTCTTCCTAAACCTAAATCAATTCGGTTAGGATATAAGGTTTCGAGTGTCCCAAATTGCTCCGCAACTACCAAGGGAGAATGATTTGGCAACATGATTCCGCCAGAACCAACACGGATATTTTGAGTTGCACCAGCTATAAAACCAATTAACACGACAGTTGCCGTACTTGCAACGTGCGCCATATTGTGATGTTCGGCAAGCCAAATTCTATTATATCCTAATTTATCGGCTAATTGAGCAATTTCTTTTGTTTTCTGAAATGTTTCGGTTGCGTTGCTATCCTGAGTGATGATAGCTAGTTCTAATATTGAGACTGAAATTGGTTTTTTCATATAAAATAATGCTAAAAGGCAAAATTAATTCATTTCTACAGATGTCGCTTATTTTTGACTGTTAATAGAATTATAATATTTGTAGCTACAAATGTGTTATCTCAATTCAACATTTACTAGTTTGTGTGTCGTTTTTCCATCGGAAGAAATAATAAAATCAGGTGAATTTGATTCTACTTCAAACTTTGAAGAAGTATTAATTTTCAATGAAATTGCGCGATGCCTGAAAGTTTCAGAAATTTTAGGAAGATTAATTGTTACTGTAACCTCTTTATTTTCTTGTTCCGAATTAATTTTTATTCGGTCGCGCAACCAAATGTATTCATAAACTTCCTGCCACGGCGCCATCCAGATTGAATCATTACCTTTTGATCCGTATTTATTGGCAAGCGCAGTCATATAATATTTGAAATCTGAAAAACGCATGCTAAGATTCCACAGATTTGTATTTCCTGTTCCGTGTGTGAATTCGTTAAACCAAACAGTATTGGGCTGTTTCACTATTGAATCTAAAGTTTTTAGATAACGATCCATCATTTTAAAAGTGATTGTATCTTTTGAACTCTGCACAAAAGTTCTAGCAGAAATCATTTTATCTAGATCTACTTTTGAATCCGCTTTAAAAACTGGACCGACACCATAATAAGAGGCTACCGAAAAATGTCCGTTATTAAGCGCCTCTTTTTCATACTCTAAATAGTATTTCTCATCGCCCTCTCCGCCGGGAACAACAAAATGAGACATTCTGAAATCCAGATTTTGTTTGATTGAAGTTGTATTTTCGGTTACTTCATTTAGAAAATTTGTTCCGTGTTTGGTTGCGTGATGAAAACCGTGATTTAAAATATCCCAACCAGCATCGTACATTTCTTTTACTTCAGTCCATGAAAGATGTCCTCCTTTTTCTGGTAAATCCCGAATTACTCCTCCATTAATTGCCAATGCTAATTTAAACGGAATTTTATTCCCCATTCCGTCAGAATAAAAAAGTCCTTCTGAAGTTGTTCCGTCTCCGCCTTGATCAATTTTCCACTCATTAATCATTTTTGGACTTATTTTTCCTCCATTCAATAATGGAAAAGCCGTTAAATATGCTGAGCGATATCCGTCATCTAACGTAAAACTGTACGCAAAATGTTTATTATATTTTAAGGGAGAAACCTCTACTTTGATTTTATCAGCCGATTTTAATTTTATTTTGAATGAAATGGTTTTCGGTTTTGAAGAATCTTTTTCAATAATTCCATTTGAAAAAACATTAGAAGTACAAAATATTACCGCAATTATTATAAGGAGAATTCGTTTTGGCATAAATTTTTAGTGGTTCATTTTCGAACTAAAAGTACATTTCTTTTTGAAACAAATATTTTAAAACGGATTATTCTCTTAAAAATAATTTAGGCGGAATCAAAAAAGTGAACTGATTTTAAACCTAAATTTGTACATCAAATACCAAACTTGGTTTTAGCATATCTGCAAATGACACACAAAATTTTAATTATAGACGACGAAGAAAAACTGAGAAGTCTGTTGGTTCGCATTATTAAATCGGAAGGATTTGAAGTTTTTGAAGCGAAAGATTTAAAGTCCGGTTTTAAAAAACTGGAACAAACCGATATTGATGTTGTTTTGTGTGATGTAAAACTTCCTGACGGAAACGGCGTTGATTTTCTTCAAAATATAAAAGGAAGTTTTCCGTTGACGGAAGTTATTCTGCTGACCGCTTTTGGAAATATTCCAGATGGTGTGCAGGCAATGAAAAATGGCGCTTTCGATTATATTGTAAAAGGTGATGATAACGACAAAATTATTCCGCTTCTTTATAAAGCGGTCGAAAAAGTGCATTTGCAGAAAAAGGTACAACAACTCGAAAAACGTATTGGTGATAAATATTCCTTCAATACCATAATTGGAAAATCAAAAGGAATTGAACAGGTTATTGATTTGGCTCAAAAAGTTGCCAAAACCGATTCGACCGTTTTATTGACTGGAGAAACAGGAACCGGAAAAGAGGTTTTCGCGCAAGCAATTCACGAAAATAGTAATCGAGTAGGAAAATCTTTTGTGGCTTTGAATTGTAGTACGTTTAGTAAAGAAATTTTAGAAAGTGAACTTTTCGGACACAAACAGGGCGCTTTTACGGGAGCTTTAAAAGATAAAAAAGGTTTTATTGAAGAAGCAAACGGTGGAACTTTGTTTTTGGATGAAATTGGAGAAATGCCAATCGAACTTCAGGCGAAATTATTGCGCGTTTTAGAAACCAGTGAATATATTCCCGTTGGAGACACAACTCCTAAAAAATCAAATTTCAGATTAATTGCTGCGACAAATCGCGATTTAAAGGAAGAAAGTGAAGCGCATCGTTTTCGTTCTGATTTGTATTTCCGTTTGAATATTTTCGAAATCAAACTGCCTTCGCTTCGCGAAAGAGCAAAAGATATTCCGTTGCTAGCTAATTTTTATGTGAAACAGTTTTCTGAAAAAACGAATAAAAAAACTTTAAATGTTGCTCCTGATTTTCTGGAAAAACTAGAAAACTATTCCTGGCCGGGAAATATTCGAGAGTTAAAAAATGTAATCGAAAGATCGGTTATTTTGAGCAATGGAGATATTTTGACTTCGGATGTTTTGCCTTATGAAATGCAACATCAAACGGAAAAAAGCACAAAACCGATGTCTGCTTTTTCAATGCAGAGTATTGAGAAACTGCATATTCAAAAAGTTTTGAATTATACTAAAGGAAATAAAGCTGAAACAGCTAGATTGTTGGAAATTGGGATTGCGACTTTGTATCGAAAAATTGAAGAGTACAACTTATAATCTGCAATCCTGCAAGGTTTCCAAAACCTTATAGGTTTAAATTTTAAAGTATTAGATAAACCTAGAATACCTACAAGGTTTTGGAAACCTTGCAGGAACGACAAAAAAAGCCTATCATTTTAATAAAAGCTTATCAAAATGATAGGCTTTTTTTATGCCTGATTTTTGGCACAAAACAATAATCTATTATTGTACAACACCTTACACTCTACTCTACATTTTCGGAATATATTTTGGCATAAGGAGGAAGAACATTAAAATTCCTTCTGATGAAAAATCAAGTCACCTCAATCTACAAACAGGCCGAACGGTTTGCTGAGATTACAAAAAAATCAATTATATCTGGCAATATCGTTCGGGCTAAAAAGTGTTTAGCACTTGCTGAACGGTTATTTATTACTGGAAGCATCGAAACTAAAAATGCCATTTCAAACGTGTATGTTTTTTCAGTTTCGTCTTTCATGGAAATGCGCCATTGTAATATCTCGCATCTTTTCCCGCAAACGCTTAAGACAGAATATATCAAGCAGGTTAACGCTTCGGGAGTCTAAAAAGTTTAATCGGTTAACTGTTTAATTGTTTAATCGTTGCTCACAATAATCTACAATCTTAAATCTAAAATTCCTCTTATGATCACTTTTCTTTTACTCGGTTTAGCCGTTTTATTATTCGCTATTTGTTTTCTCTCTGTTGAATTCTTTGAAAAAATCTAAATCATGACAGCACTCTTTATTATTTCAATCGCCGTTTTCGTGTATTTGATTTATGTATTAATCAAACCTGAAAAATTTTAAATCATGTAAAAGTCAAAAGTGAAATGTTAGATGTCTTTCATACAAATAACATCTCACTTTTTACAATCAACAACTCACTCATTATGAATACAGAATTATTAGGTGTCATCAGTATTTTTCTCCTAACCATTGTTTTAGCAATTCCTTTTGGAAAATATATTGCTAAAGTTTTTTTAGGAGATAAAACACTTCTTGACCCAATTTTCAATCCAATTGAAAAATTTATTTTTAAAATCAGCGGTATCAATCCAGCTGAAGAAATGAACTGGAAACAACATTTAAAAGCCCTTTTAAGCATCAATATGGTTTGGTTCTTTCTTTGCTTTTTTGTTCTCATGTTCCAAGGTTCGTTACCATTAAATCCGGATAACAATCCGTCAATGACTCCAGATTTGGCTTTTAATACGGCTATTTCGTTTTTAGTCAATTGTGATTTACAACATTATTCTGGCGAAAGTGGCGTTTCTTACTTATCGCAAATTGTCTTAATGTTTTTACAATTTGTTTCGGCTGGTGTCGGAATTGCAGCTGCTGCAATGGTTTTTACCGCTATGCGCGAAAGAACAACAGACAAATTGGGGAATTTCTACAACTATTTTGTAAAAAGCTGTACTCGTATATTATTACCGCTTTCCGCAATTGTAGCAATTGCATTAGTTTTTAGCGGAACTCCTATGACTTTTGAAGGAAAAGATGCGATTACTACTTTGCAAGGCGATCACGTTGAAGTTTCTCGCGGACCAGCTGCTGCTTTTATCGCCATTAAACATATTGGTACAAACGGCGGTGGATTCTTCGGAGCCAACTCAGCTCATCCTTTAGAAAATCCAACTTATTTTACGAATGCAGTTGAACTTTGGGCACAGCTGATTGTTCCGTTTGCAATGATTTTCGCGCTTGGTTTCTTTCTTAAAAAACAAAAATTCGCTTACATCATTTTTGGTGTAATGACCGTTGGCTTTTTACTCTTGGTAATTCCGACAATGTCAAGCGAAATCAGCGGAAATCCTGCTATCGAAAAAATGGGAATTTCTCAATTAAACGGAGCGATGGAAGGAAAAGAAGTCCGTTTTGGTCCAGCGATTTCAGGTTTTTGGAGTATTGCTACAACTGTAATTTCTACAGGATCAGTAAACAGTATGCACGACAGTTCAATGCCAATTTCAGGTGCTATGCAATTATTGGCCATGATGGTTAATGCTTTTTATGGCGGATGCGGCGTTGGTTACCTCAACTTTTATATTTTCATTATTCTGGCGGTTTTTATTTCTGGATTAATGGTTGGTCGAACTCCTGAATTTTTAGGGAAGAAAATCGAAGCCCGAGAAGTAAAAATCGCTGCTTTTATTGCTATTCTTCACCCTTTATTAATTTTGGCAGGAACAGCTTTGGCTTCTTATTTTGCTGCGAATGATACGGCAATGGGTTATTGGTTCAGCGGAAATGCAACAGGCTGGCTAAACAATCCTGGAAATCACGGATTCTCTGAAATGTTATACGAATATACTTCGAGCGTTGCCAACAACGGTTCTGGCTTTGAAGGTTTGGGAGATAATAATCCGTTTTGGAATATCACTACAGGAATTGTTTTATTGTTAAGCCGTTTTATTCCGATCATTGGGCCTTTGGCGATTGCAGGTTTATTGGCTAATAAAAAATACATTCCGGAAAGTGCAGGAACTTTAAAAACCGATACGACGATTTTCGGAATTATGATTTTTGCTGTGATTGCTATTATTGCTGCTTTATCTTTCTTTCCTGCATTAGCTCTAGGACCATTGGCAGAATATTTTTCACTATAACACATAATGCTTAACAATAAATTTTAACACATAGAAACATAGAATGAAAATTTAAAAAAAGATGATTAAGAAAAACTCGTTTTTCACACATAGTCCCGAAGCTTCGGGATGAATGTATGCGAGTGAAACGACTTAATCTCAAAGTAAAATCTATGTTTCTATGTGTTAGAAAACAGTCAACTAAATAATATAAAGAAATGACTAATACAAAATCCACATCATTGTTTGAAAGTAAACAGGTAAAAGAAGCTTTATTGCAGTCTTTCGTGAAGCTGAATCCAAAAATGATGATTAAAAATCCGGTAATGTTTACCGTAGAAATAGGGACTGCCATTATGTTTGCCGTTTGCGTTTCGATCTTAATGGGCGCAACCGATCAGGGCAGTTTTATTTATAATTTAATTGTTTTTCTAATCTTATTGGTAACGCTTTTGTTTGCCAATTTCGCTGAAGCAATTGCCGAAGCCAGAGGAAAAGCACAAGCCGACAGTTTAAGAAAAACCCGTGAAGAAACTCCAGCAAGACAAATTCTGCCAAATGGAGAAATCAGAAACATCAGTTCTTCACAACTTAAAAAAGATGATATTTTTATTTGCGAAGCCGGCGATTTAATTGCTGCCGACGGAGAAATTATCGAAGGTCTGGCAACAATCGACGAAAGTGCGATTACAGGAGAAAGTGCTCCAGTAATTCGTGAATCAGGCGGAGACAAATCGTCTGTTACTGGAGGAACAAAAGTGTTGTCTGATAAAATCAAAGTAAAAGTAACCTCAGAACCTGGCGAAAGCTTTTTGGATAAAATGATTGCTTTGGTGGAAGGCGCAAGCCGTCAGAAAACGCCAAACGAAATTGCCTTGACGATTTTGTTAGCTGCTTTTACCTTAATCTTTGTAATTGTCTGCGTTACCTTGAAACCTTTTGCCGATTACGCCAACGCTCCTATTACAATTGCTGCTTTTATTGCGTTGTTCGTTTGTTTGATTCCAACGACAATTGGAGGTTTGCTTTCTGCAATTGGAATTGCGGGAATGGACAGAGCTTTGCGTGCCAACGTAATTACAAAATCAGGGAAAGCGGTTGAAACTGCTGGAGATATTGACGTTTTACTTTTGGATAAAACAGGAACAATCACAATTGGAAACAGAAAAGCAACTAATTTCTATCCAACAAAAGGCATTTCTTTTGAAGATTTCGTTAAATCTGCTGTATTGAGTTCACTTGCTGATGATACTCCCGAAGGAAAAAGCATCTTGGAATTAAGTGAAATGATTGATGTAAAAAATGAAGCGAAAGCAAGTTTTTTACAAACAACTTCTGATATTTCACATACAATAAAATTTACTGCTGAAACCAGAACTTCGGGTGTGATTTTAAAAGATGGAACAAATATTCGAAAAGGTGCGCAAGACGCTGCTAAAAAAATCGCAGAACAAGCTGGAAATGCTTTTCCTGAAGATACTTTGCAACAAGTTATTACAATTTCTTCTAACGGAGGAACGCCTTTGGTAGTCATCAAAAACAACGAAATTCAAGGTGTTATCGAATTACAAGATATCATTAAAACCGGAATGAAAGAACGTTTTGAACGCTTACGCAGAATGGGAATCAAAACGGTTATGGTTACGGGTGATAATCCGCTGACGGCTAAATTTATCGCTGAAAAAGCTGGAGTTGACGATTTTATCGCCGAAGCGAAACCTGAGGATAAAATGAATTACATCCGAAAAGAACAAGCTGAAGGTCGTTTGGTTGCCATGATGGGAGATGGAACAAATGACGCTCCTGCCCTTGCGCAAGCCAACGTAGGAGTTGCCATGAACAGCGGAACTCAAGCTGCTAAAGAAGCTGGAAATATGGTCGATCTTGACAATGACCCAACGAAACTTATCGAGATTGTCGAAATCGGGAAACAGCTTTTAATGACTCGTGGAACTTTGACTACTTTCTCTATTGCCAATGACGTTGCTAAATATTTTGCAATTGTTCCGGCCCTTTTTATTACGGCGATTCCTGCATTGCAAGGTTTGAATATTATGCATTTGCACAGTCCTGAAAGTGCGATTTTATCGGCTGTAATTTTCAATGCGATTATCATTCCGATTTTAATTCCACTTGCGCTGAAAGGTGTTGAATATCGTCCGATTGGTGCGAGCGCCATTTTAAAACGTAATCTTTTGATTTATGGTTTAGGCGGTTTGATTGTTCCTTTCATTGGAATAAAATTAATTGATTTGATCGTTGCAATCTTTATGTAAGGTTCTAAGATGCTAAGCTTCTAAGGAACTAAGGTTTTCTCTTAGAATCGGAAAAAATAGAATCTATCAAAATTTAAATAAAAAACATTGGTTCTGAATTGTTAGTTCTGAGAAGAACCTTGGAACCTCAGCATCTCAGAACCTTAGAACCTCAACAAAAATGAAAACAATATTTTCACTATTAAAACTTACTGCGGTTACTTTAATCTTGTTCGCAGTTATTTATCCTCTTGCGATTTACGGAATCGCACAAATTGCTCCTAATCAAGGAAAAGGAGAAACACTTTCGGTTAACGGAAAAGTGGTTGGTTATCAAAAAATCGGACAAAAGTTCGATAAATCAAATTATTTCTGGGGAAGACCTTCGGCAGTTGATTATAATGCTGCAGGAAGTGCCGGAAGCAATAAAGGTCCAAGCAATGCTGAATATTTGGCTTTGGTTCAAAAGAGAATCGATACTTTTTTAGTAGTTCATCCGTACTTGAAAAAAGCTGAAATTCCTGCTGATATGGTTACGGCTTCAGGAAGTGGTTTAGATCCGAATATTTCTCCGCAAGGCGCTTTGGTTCAAATTAAACGCGTTGCGAAAGAACGTCATTTAGCTGAAGCTAAAGTAAAAGCTTTGGTGGAATCTAAAATTAATACGGCTGTTGTTGGTCCTGAAACTGTGAATGTTTTGGAGTTGAATATGGCTTTAGATGCGTTGCGCTAAACGATGCTAAGGTTCTGAGATACTAAGTTTCTAAGGTTTCTCTCCTAACAGGTTTTGAAAACCTGTTAGGTATGATTTCCCTTTAGAAGCACAGTAACCACAGCGTTTGTCATCCCGAGGAACGAGGGATCTCCGCAAGTAGCTCGACAAAGTATTGTCGATTCTCTATGTGGAAGTTTTAGTGCGATTTCTCCTTTCAGTCGAAATGACAAACTTAACGCAGAAACTAAACTTTTAAAATTAAATACCTAACAGGTTTTGGAAACCTGTTAGGATACTAGACGCCTTTTTTACCCCAAATGCCCTAGCCCCGATAGTAGTGGAAATCCTTTTTCTGGCTTCTTTAGCCAGAAAAAGATTGAAACGGATAGCGGGAAACAGCTCCTAAAAAATCTACTTAATAAATAACTAAAGAGGATGAGATTGCTTCGTTCCTCGCAATGACAATTAACAATGAAAAAAATAATACTTACTGCTTTAATCGCTTTTGGTTTTGGCAATTTACACGCACAAGAAGAATCTAAAAGTCCGTTTACGTTTTCGGGATATGTAGATGTTTATTATAGTTATGATTTCGGGAAACCGGAAAATCATACGCGCCCGGGATTTTTTTATAATTATAACCGAAGCAATGAAGTAAACCTGAATTTGGGTTTGGCGAAAGTGAATTATTCAAAAGGAAATGTCCGAGGAAATTTTGCTTTGATGGCGGGAACTTATGCACAATATAATATGTCGGCTGAGCAGGATTTACTGAAAAATATTTATGAAGCGAATGTTGGTGTGAAGATTTCACAAAACCATAATTTATGGATTGATGCGGGAATTATGCCTGCGCACATTGGTTTTGAAAGTGCAATTGGAAAAGATTGCCAGACTTTGACCCGTAGTATTCTGGCTGAGAATTCGCCTTATTATGAAGCGGGCGTAAAAATTGGTTACACTTCTGAATCGGGAGAATGGTATTTGGCCGCGATGTATTTGAACGGCTGGCAAAGAATTCAAAAAATAGACGGAAATCAGACTCCAGCTTTTGGAACACAGGTTACGTATAAACCTTCGGACGAAATTGTTTTAAATTGGAGCACATACGCAGGAAACGAACAACCGGATATTGACAAAAAATGGCGTTATTTCAACAACTTTTACGGACAATTTAAAGTAACGGATAAAACAAATGTAACGGCTGGTTTTGATATTGGTTCGCAACAATCGGCTAAAAATAGTAATAAGTATGATACTTGGTTTTCGCCAGTTTTGATTCTGCAATACAAACCAACAGATAAAATTCAGTTGGCAGCACGAGGGGAATATTACAGCGACGAAAAAGGTGTAATTATCGCAACCTCAACGCCAAACGGATTCAAAACTTACGGATTTTCAGCTAACTTTGATTACTTAATTACGGATAATGTTATGTTTAGAATTGAAGCGAGAAATCTTTCTAGCAAAGATGAAATTTTTACCAAAAACAATCTGCCAACAGATACGAATACTTTTGTAACGACTGCTTTGGCGATTAGTTTCTAAAAAATTATTTCACGCAGATTTTACAGATTACAGCAGATTTAATGGGATTTTTAATTTAAATAATCTGCGAATATCTGCTTAAATTCTTTTAAATCTGCGTGAAACAAAAAAACTTAGTGTCTTAGCGCCTTCGTGGCAAAAACCTAAAACATGGAAAACGAAAATAACGCACAGCATTTTCTGGATTTGATTCAGAAATCCCGGAAAGGGAAATTTAAAATCTACATTGGGATGAGCGCCGGTGTGGGCAAGACTTTCCGTATGCTTCAGGAAGCGCATTCGTTATTAAAAAACGGAATCGATGTAAAAATTGGCTACATCGAAACGCACATGCGGAAGGAAACGCATGAGTTATTGTCTGGTCTGCCGGTTATTCCGCGGCGGACAATTTTTTATAGAGGAAAAGAACTCGAAGAACTCGATGTTCAGGCAATCATCAACCTTAGACCTGAAGTGGTTATCGTTGATGAATTGGCGCATACAAATATTGAGGGAAGCAAAAACGAAAAACGCTGGCAAGATGTTTTGGAGATTTTGGAAGCTGGAATTAATGTGATTTCGGCAGTTAATATTCAGCATATTGAGAGTTTAAATGAAGATGTAAAACGTATAACTGGAATTGATGTTCAGGAAAGAATTCCGGATAATGTTCTCCGTCTAGCGGATGAAGTCGTGAATATCGATTTGACTTCCGAAGATTTGATTACGCGTTTGAAGGAAGGGAAAATTTATACGCCAGATAAAATTCAGATGGCTTTGCAGAACTTCTTTAAATCGGAACAAATTCTGCAATTGCGTGAATTGGCTTTGAAGGAAGTCGCAAGTCAAGTCGTTCGAAAAGTAGAAAATGAAGTTCCGAATTTGCATGCTTTACGACATGAAAAATTGTTGGCTTGCATTAGCAGTAATGAAAAAACAGCTAAAATCGTAATTCGGAAAGCAGCGCGTTTGGCAAGTTATTATAACGGAATATGGTATGTTTTGTATGTCGAAACTCCGCAGGAAAGCAGTACAAGAATTGCGCTTGACAAACAACGCTATTTAATTAATAACTTTAAACTCGCCGTTCAACTCGGCGCAGAAGTTATTAAAGTAGAACATTCAAATATTGCCAATGCGATTTTGGCAACGGTCGAAGAAAAACAAATTACAACTGTCTGCATCGGAAAACCGCATTTGAATTTATTTAAAGTAATTTTGTCTACAACAATTTTCAGGCGTTTGCTAAATAAATTGTCGTTATCAAATGTTGACCTTGTAATCTTGTCATGAAAAAATATTAAACCATATAAGTAATATAAGTTCATTTAAATTAGGATGTGAAGTTTAACCGCAAAGAACGCAAGGTTTTACGCAAAGTTCGCTAGAGTTTTTTTTTATTTAATCTTTGCGTGCTTTGCGCCTTTGCGATAAAAAAGCTTCTAATATTTTCTTATATCACTTATATGGTTCAAAAAATTGTTTTATAAAATGAGAATTAAAACCAAATTGAATCTGGGTGTTGGATTGTTATTTTTAATGATCATCATTCTCTCCTTAGTGAGTGCTTATTCTGTTTTTTTGATTAAGCAGGACACTGAAAATATTCTGAAATCGAATTACAATACGTTGGAATATTCGCGAAATATGATTTCTGCTTTGGATGAAATTAAAGCAAATTCAAAAGAAACGATTCAAAATTTTGAACAAAATCTTGAGAAGCAAACGCAGAATATTACGGAGCCTGGCGAGAAACAGGCGACCGAAAAGCTGAAAGAAAGTTTCACTCTTCTAGAAAAAAATAACGCTGATGAAATAGCAAAAGCACAAATTCGTCAAGATATTTTTGCTATCATGAAACTCAATCTTGGTGCCATCAAACAAAAGAGCGATATCGCCAAACATACTGCCGAAACTGCCAATTTATGGATCGCCATTGTGGGGAGTTTGTGTTTTTTAATTGCTTTTAATTTACTGGTAAATCTACCTAATAATATTGCAAATCCGATTAAGGAATTAACGCTGAGTATCAAGGAAATTGCGAATAAAAACTATTCAGAACGTGTTCATTTTACGAGTCATAGCGAATTTGGAGATCTTGCCAAATCGTTTAATACGATGGCGCAAAAACTCGAAGAATATCATGATAGCAATGTTTATAAACTTCTTTTTGAGAAAAAACGACTGGAAACGCTTATCAATAATATGAACGATCCTATTATTGGTTTGGATAATGAAGGAATTGTTTTGTTTGCGAATGATGAAGCGCTGAAAATTATTGGTTTGAAATCGGAAGATATGATTGGAAAATCAGCTTCTGAATTAGCACTTTCGAATGATTTAATTCGTTCTTTACTTCTGAAAGAAACTGAAACTCCGAAAAAACAACCTCTCAAAATTTTTGCTCATGGGAAAGAAAGTTATTTCGAAAAAGAAATTCACAGTATCACGATAACGCCAACAGGCGAGGAAAAAGAAATCAATATTGGCGATGTGATTATTCTGAGAAACATTACGCTTTTTAAAGAATTGGATTTTGCCAAAACCAATTTTATTGCCACCGTTTCGCACGAATTAAAAACGCCAATTGCATCTATAAAATTAAGTCTTCAATTGCTTGAAAATTCCAAAACGGGCGATATGAACGACGACCAAAAACAATTGGTAGAAAGCATTAAAGATGACAGTCAGCGTTTGTTGAAAATCACGGGCGAATTACTGAATTTATCACAATTGGAAACGGGAAATATCCAGCTGAATATAGAAAAAAGCAATCCACTTGAAATCGTAAAATATGCTGTAGAAGCAGTAAAAGTTCAAGCCGATCAAAAACAAATTCAGTTAATTATTAATGCTGATGAAAATCTGAAAAGCGTAAAAGCCGATGCCGAAAAAACAGGCTGGGTTTTGATTAATTATTTATCAAATGCTATCCGATATTCATCTGAAAAAAGTACAATTCATATTAAATTAAAAGAAGAAAACCATCAGATCGTATTTCAGGTTATCGATACCGGAAAAGGAATTGAACCGCGATACAAAGACAAAGTTTTCGATAAATATTTCCAGATTCCAGGAAGTCAGAAATCAGGAACGGGATTAGGTTTGGCGATTAGCAAAGAATTTATTGAAGCCCAAAACGGAAGCGTCGGCGTAGAAAGTAATTTAGGATTGGGGAGTACTTTTTGGTTTAAGTTGAAAGTTTAAAATAATCAACTTTATTCATTTAATTGCCATTTCCATTGCGTTGGTTAATATTCACTTAAGGTTCAATTAAGCGTAAAATACTTGGGTCGAACATTCGTTAATTTTGTACTATATAACGACAACGAAAAATGTTCCACAAAACGATTTCTCTGGTATTTCTCTTCGGATTATTTTCTGCGAATGCACAACAAAATGATTCGATTGTAAAAATTGATAGCACTTCAAATCAATTAAAATTCAATTACAAACAGTTAATTATTCCGACTGTATTAATAGGTTACGGCGTAATTGGAATTGGAAATGATCAGCTTTTAAGTTTCAACCATCAAATCAAGGCAGAAGTTACGGAAGACATTGACGAGAAAATCACTATTGATGATTTCTCACAATACGCACCCGCGGCAGCTGTTTATGCGTTGAATGGTTTTGGCGTAAAAGGAAAAAATAATATGCGTGATCGCTCTGTCATATTTGCGACGTCGTACGCGATTATGGCGACAACGGTTTTGAGTTTAAAATCGATTGTGCATGAAGAAAGACCTGATGGAAGTTCTAACAACTCCTTCCCTTCCGGACATACTGCCACTGCTTTTGCCGGAGCCGAATTTCTATGGCAGGAATATAAAGACAAGTCGATTTGGTACGGAATTGCGGGTTACGCCGTTGCAACCGGAACCGGACTTTTCAGAATTTACAACAATCGTCATTGGCTGACTGATGTTGCTGCCGGAGCCGGAATCGGAATTATGAGTACGAAAATTGCGTATTGGATTAATCCGTATATCACTAAAAAGCTTTTTAAATCTTCCGCAGAAAATAAATCGACTTCGATGATTATGCCTTTTTATAATGGGCAACAATATGGTTTGGGATTTGTGAAGGTTTTTTAAAGTTTTTTTGCCACGAATTACACAAATTAGCACAAATTTTTATTTAAATGGCACAATTAAACTAATATAATTCGTGGAAATTGGTGCAATTCGTGGCGAATTTTCCACACTAAAAACCTCAGCATTTCAGCACCTTAGAACCTTTATAGCTTCATTTCCATAATCGGCATAAATCTATTTTTTATGGAAGTTTCAAATTCGCCGATTTTTGTAAATCCGATTTTTTGATAAAATCGTTCGGCATTGGGTTCTGAATCTAAAATGATTTTCTTGAATTTTTCGTTTCTCATTCTTTCTAAAAAATCATTCATTAAAAAAGAACCAAATCCTTTTCCGATGCATTCGGGTAAAATAAATAAGTTGTCCAATTTTACCTGATTATCCTCTTCTTTTAAATAAGAATAATAACCAATGATTTGATTTTCATCAATTAAATTAAAAACAGGATTTGTTTTGATATAATCTATCGTGATCGTTAGATTATTACTCCATTTCTCCATTTGCTCTTCCGAATATCCCCAATAGGCTTTTGACTTTTTGGTGATTTCCGTTAAACGGATATGATCTTCGATTTTGGCTTTTTGGATGTTCATTAAAGTTCTCTGTTTAAAGTAATTTTCTATTTTCGGCAATTGCTTTTTCATATTCGATTGAATCTATTTTCTGTAAATTATCAATCAAATAATCTATTTGCGCTAAGCCAATTTCTTTATATTTTTTTATATCCTCTTCGCTTAACTTGATTTCTCTTTGGGCATCTGCTATTCCGCCTAAAAAGCACCAAAGAAAATATTCTTCATTAAACACTCGAAATATAAAATTCCAATCTTCGAAATACAAAATTTGCCCTTCGACATTCATAAAGTTTAAATAATTTTCAGCGTATTCAAAACCTTTAAAAACGTTGCTTTTAATTCTGATACTGACAAAATTCTTTTTGCTGATTATTTCAGTAATCTCCTCAACAGTTTTGTCATCAACACGATATGAAAACCGAAGCTCATCAAGGAATTCTTCATCACTAATAAAACCAATAACTCTTAGAAGCTTATCAAATCTTTTATCCCACTCTGCAAGTGTTAATTCTGTTCTTGTTATAAAACTCACAGTGCCTGTATAAACAATAAATATCATTAATTCTTAATTTAATTTTTTTTAATGAATTTAAGCATTCGAAGTATTATTCTTAATCTCTCGAACTTCACGTTTCAATTCCAAAAGCAAATCTTTCATTGCTCCAGTTTCTGTCATTTCTTGTTTTTTATCCGAGCGTCCGATGTTGCATTCGTATTCCCAAATCTCCAAAATATCAGAAGCTTTCACTTCATAATTCGGGTAAAAACTGTTGTCAGATTCTAAAACCAAAGAGTTCTTTTTGTTTTTATTGAGACGCTTATACACCATTCCTTCATTTTTAGTAATGAGAATATAAGTTTTGCCGTCCATGACCTCTCCTAGCTTTTCTACATAACGACCAATAATAATAGAACCGTCTTCGTGCGGAGGCATTGAATCGCCCTCAACGGGAAATCCGCGATGTTTTCCAGGTCCTAAAAACGGAAGTGTAATCTGCTGTAAACTTTCAATATATTCTGGGTCAGCATAGCCGTTTAGATAACCTGCTTTTGCTTTTTGAGATACAATTTCAATAAAATTTTCTCCAAAACTATCCACTTGAATTGGCAAAATAAGTCGGTTACCTTCCAGTTTTATCAAATTTTGCACATCAATTTTACGTATATCGACAGATAATATCAAATCGATACTCATATGAAAATACAAGGCAATCTTTTTCAAGATATCATACGGAGCTTCTGAAGTTCCGTCTTCATATTTTACGTATCTGCCTCTGGTAATGCTAAGGTTTTCAGCTAATTTCTCTTGAGATATTTTATGCTTAACCCTTAATGCTCGGATGTTGTCTGAAAATAAGGACATAATTAATTTGTTATAATTTGGAACAGCAAATATACGAAAAAATGTTACCACCTGTACTAATTTTGTAATATGAAAAAATACTCTTTTTTGAAGTGATCATGAAATTGAAAAATATAAATACCACAAAATCAATAGAATTCTATATTCCCGATATAAGTTCGGAAATAAAACTGCCTTTTTTTGATGTGGGTATCAGTGCTGGTTTTCCTTCGCCTGCTGATGATTTTATAGAATTAACGATTGATCTCAACAAAGAATTCGTCAAACATAAATACACGACTTATTTTGCTAGAGTAAAAGGACATTCTATGAAAAACGTTGGCATCAATGACGGCGATTTATTAATTATTGATAAAAGCTTGGAGCCTCAAAACAATAAAATTGCTGTTTGTCAAATCGATGGCGAATTTACTGTAAAACGCATCAGAATAGAAAAAGACATTATTTGGCTTATTGCCGAAAATGAAGATTATCAGCCTATAAAAGTAACTCCAGAAAATAATTTTGTGATTTGGGGAATTGTAATTCATTGTATTAAATCTTTTTAAATTTAGAAATGTTTGCTTTAGTCGATTGTAACAATTTTTATGCTTCTTGCCAAAGAGTATTTGAACCACATTTAAGAGAAAAACCTATTGTAATTCTCTCTAATAATGATGGTTGTGTTATTTCTCGTTCTGATGAAGCTAAAGCTCTAGGAATACCTATGGCTATTCCGGCTTTTAAATATGAAGCTATTTTTAAAGAAAAAAATATTTTTGTTTATTCTTCTAATTATCCTCTTTATGGCGATATGAGTAATAGGGTAATGAACCTTCTTCGAGCTTACACTCCCGAAATTGAAATATATAGTATTGATGAAGCTTTCCTAAAATTTTCAGGTTACGATTTATTTGACCTAAATATATTGGGTTTAAAAATGCGAAAAGAAGTAACACAAGGAACGGGAATTCCTGTTAGTGTAGGTATTGCTCCTACTAAAGCTTTGGCTAAAATGGCGAATAAAATTGCTCGAAAATTCGCCGATCGCACTCAAAATGTTTATTGTATTGATTCTGAAGAAAAAAGAATTAAAGCTTTAAAATGGACTAAGATTGAAGACGTCTGGGGAATTGGAAGAAAACTTGCCAAACGACTTAAGTCAAGAAAAATCAATACAGCTTATGAATTTACTCAGCTTCCAGATGCTTGGGTAAGAAAAGAAATGTCTGTAGTCGGACTTAGATTAAAACATGAATTAGAAGGAAAACCAACTTTGGATTTAGAAGAAGCTGCAGATCGAAAAATGATTGCTACTACAAGATCTTTCGAAAAAAGATATACAACTTATGAAGAAATATCAGAACGAATTAGCACGTTTACAGCTTCTTGTGCCGAAAAATTAAGACGCCAAAATTGTCATTGCAATATGGTAACCGTTTTTATCCAAACTGATTTCTTGGGCGACGAAAATTCTAAATATTCAAGAAGCATAACGATTACAACTGATTTCCCAACTAACTCAACCATAGAACTTAATGCCGCTGCACAAAAAGGATTTAAAACTATTTTCAAAGAAGGATATCGTTATAAAAAAGCTGGTGTAATTGTAATGGGACTAACCCCAAACAGTGAAACACAACTGAATTTATTCGAAACTTCAAATCCAAAACATCAGCCATTAATGAGTGTGATAGATAAAATGAACCAAAACTACGGGAATAATAAAATTAAATTCGGAGTGCAATCTTTAGGAAGGCAATGGAAAATGAAGCAAAACAGATTATCTCCAAAATTTTCTACATCTCTTAAAGATGTTATTACGGTTAAAGCTTAAACAACAGAAAAAGAACATTTTACGTTATATAAAAATGAAGAAGCAAGAATATGCCATAGTCGATATTGAAACCACAGGCGGTAATGCCAGTGGAAGCCGTATTACAGAAATTGCCATTATTATTCATGACGGTACAGATGTGTTGGATCGTTACGAAACACTTGTAAATCCTGAACAGGACATCCCTCCTTCTATCTTTGGATTGACAGGTATTGATAATGAAATGGTAGCCAATGCGCCAATCTTCGATGATATTTCAGAGAAAGTTTTAGAAATGCTAACGGATAGAATTTTTGTTGCGCACAATGTCAACTTCGATTATTCGTTTGTGCATCATCAATTGGAGCAAGCTGGTTTTAAATGGTCTGCGAGAAAACTTTGCACCGTTCGTGCTGCGAGAAAAATCAAACCCGGATTAGGTTCTTATAGTTTGGGAAATCTGTGCAATTCTTTAAATATATCTTTAGAAAACCGACACCGTGCTGGCGGAGATGCAGATGCAACTGCTCTATTATTTTCTCTTTTATTAGAATGGGACGATGCCGGAGAAATTGATAAAATGATTAAGAAAACATCAGAAGATCAGCGATTGCCCCCAAATCTTCCTGCAGACGATTTTAATAATTTACCCGCTAAACCTGGAATCTATTATTTCTATAATCAGCAGAAAAAAGTGATTTATGTTGGAAAGGCTATAAATTTAAAAAAGCGAGTTACATCTCACTTTACAGGAAATAACATTAATCAGCAAAGACAGCATTTTTTAAGAGACATTCACGGAATTTCTTTCGAAATCTGTGCAACCGAACTTATGGCGCTTCTTTTAGAATGTACCGAAATAAAAAAACTTTGGCCAGCTTATAACAGAGCTTTAAAACGTTTTGAAGCTAAGTTTGGCATTTATCAATACGAAGCTCGAAATGGCTATAAATATCTAGCAATCGGAAAAATGAGCAAATTCCAAACTTGTATTCACGAATTCAATAACCAACATACTGGTATTCATTTATTGCGAAATCTTGCAGAACAATTCGAAATCGACCATCGTTTCTGTAAATATTCAAGACCTGAGGAAGGCGAATTTTTCTACAATAATGAAATAAAAGAATTACCAGATCCGATACTTCACAACAAACAAGTCGATAATGCAATTGATTTTTTATTGAACAACAGACCAAGTTTTGCCATTATAGACAAAGGAAGATCTTCTGATGAAAGAAGCTGTATCTGGATTGAAAATGGGCATTTTTATGGCATGGGCTACATTCCGAGAGATGTTGCTATCAACGATTCTGATGAGGTTAAAAATTATGTTACGCCTTATAAAAGCAATCAATATATCGAACAGTTAATTTTTGCTTACGCAGAAAAACATCCACGAAAAATATTCTTTAACAAACAACTTTTCATTTCCTAAACCAAATACAAATAAAATAGAGCTGTAAAACTAAAATCTGAATTATGACACTATTTAGCGATACCGAATTATTTACCACAGGTTTGGAAGGGAAAAAAATATTTGACATTCCAGATTCTGAATTGATTTTGATTGATAACTTCTTCACCAAAGAAGAGTCTGATAGTTTTTATGAAAGAATACTTCGCAAAACTAAATGGAGAGAACATGAAATGGAAATTTATGATAAAACTTATACTGTTCCTAGAATGATTGCTTGGTACGAAGACAAAGATAACGAAGGAGCAGATCCAAAAGGTCCAGACTGGACATACGAATTGCTAAAAATAAGAGGCCGTGTTGAAAAAGAAACACAGCTTGATTTTAATGCTGTACTGCTCAATTTATATCGCGACGGAAATGATGGCGTGGGCTGGCATAGCGACAGAGAAGATAATACAGGACCCGATCCTATTATTGCTTCCGTTACTTTTGGAGAAACGAGAATGTTTAAACTTCGACATAAATTCAGAAAAGAAATTCCGCCAATTGAGATTCCTTTGCATCATGGATCTTTCTTATTGATGGCTGGAACAACTAATAGTTTTTGGCAACATCAAGTTCCAAAAACAGCTCGAGATGTTTTGCCAAGGATCAATCTTACCTTTAGAAGAACCAATCGAAATCTTTGATTTTTATAGAATTGAACTCCAAAAAAGCAGTGTTTTTCAACTTAAACAGCGTAGGATATTCCTTCTTTAAAAAGTTAAAACACACACTCTATGAACCTTTTACTAGGCAGAACCTATCTTTTTTACTATTTTTGCAACCTTTTTTAAAATACAATACCGTAATGGCTTATTCGAACAATGATTTAGCGCGTTTTTTAGACGCACAGAACAAACTTTATCTTACCGCTCTTTCTGAAATCAGTAAAGGGAAAAAAGAAACACACTGGATGTGGTTCATTTTTCCGCAAATAAAAGGCTTAGGAAAAAGCGATACTGCAAATCTTTATGCCATTAATGATTTAAAAGAAGCTACTGATTATTTGGAACATCCAATTTTAGGAAAACATTTAATTGAGATTTCAGAATTACTTTTAACTTTCAAAATGAAATCGGCTGATGGGATTTTTGGAGATTTAGATGCTCGAAAATTGCGTTCATGCATGACTTTGTTTTCTTTGGTTGAAAATGCAAATCCTGTGTTTCAAGAAATTTTGGACGCTTTCTTCTCTGGAGAAACCGATCCTCTTACTTTGTCTATTATTAATTCAACTATAAAATCTGTTGACGAACCAGTTGCAATATAACTAGAGTTTTCAACGATTATTTACATTTAAAAGACACTAATTATAGTGTCTTTTTTTGTTTAGAGACTATTCTGATCAGTAAAACACAAACATAAACTATTCATTTAAAGACAATTAATCTTAACTTGCATTATCAACCTCAAATCTAACCAAATCATGACCGAAAAAATCAAAGCTTTGCAAATTATCCATCTTGCCATTTGTGCTGGAACAATTGTCGCTTATTTTATTGTGGGCGATATTTCATTAAAAACATTTAAAATTCCTATTATTGATTCTAATTCAGCACTATATCTTGCAATTCCAATTCTTTCGTTAGTTTTAAGCAGCATATTGTTTAAAGCGCAGTTAAAACAGATTAATCCTAAACTGAAACTCGAAGACAAACTGCCTGTTTATCAAGCGGCTTCTATCATGCGATGGGCAGTTCTAGAAGGTGCGGCTTTTTTAATACTATTCATAAAACCTGAATTTATATTATTTGGAATCCTTCTTATTGTTTATCTTATTTTTCTAAGACCAACAGAAGACAGAATTACCAACGATTTATCTGATTAATATTCAAAATAAAAAAGCATCTTGAAAAATCAAGATGCTTTTATTAAGTCGATTTTCAACTTATAATAGAACTTTATTCGCTTGGTTTTGTTAAATAGTAAACTGGAATTCCAGTTAACATAATTAGCACTCCCCACCCGCAAGTTGAGAATTTTGTAATTAATAACGAAACACAAATTGCTGTTGCAACAATAATATACACCATTGGCAAAAACGGATACCCGAATGCTTTATAAGGTCTTTCTGCATCTGGCATCTTTTTTCTTAGAATAAAAATTCCATAGATAGTCAGGATGTAAAAAATCAATACAATGATAATTACAAAATCCAGCAAATCGCCATATTTCCCCGTCAAACACAAAGCCGAAGCCCAAAAACATTGCGCCCATAGTGCCCATGCAGGAACGCTTGAACTATTTAAAACAGCTGCTTTTTTGAAAAACAAACCGTCTTTTGCCATCGTGTAATACACTCTTGCTCCAGCCATGATTAATCCGTTGTTGCAGGCAAAAGTCGAAATCATAATCATAATTGCGATAATCAAGGCGCCTATATTTCCAAAAATATAATCTGAAGCTACAACCGCCACTCGATCAAATTTTGCTGTTGCAATCTCATCAAACGGAACTACAGCCAAATACATTAGATTTGTTACAACATAAAGACATGTCACAATAAAAGTTCCTAGAAACAGACTAAGTCCAACATTTCGTTTCGGATTTTTAATTTCACCCGCAATAAAAGTTACACCATTCCAAGCATCACTAGAGAATAATGATCCAACCATTGCTGCTGAAATTCCAGAAATCAAAGCCGTTCCGCTAATTGGAAGCCAAGACCCGCTTTCTTTGTCAAATGTTTTTGTGCTCCATCCGTCTGCCCAATTGGCATCCCAAACAGAAGCTTTAGCGGCAAGCGTTAATCCAAAAATGACTAATCCAAGAAGCGATAGAATTTTAATTATTGTTAAAACAGTTTGCAGAATTTTTCCGTTTTTCACACCGCGACTATTAATAAAAGTCAGTATAATAATGGTTAAAATCGAAACTAACTGAGCCGCATTCAATTTAGAAGCACCTAATTCGTAAAGAATATTTTCGTCACTTAACGGCTCATACAAATAAGCTGCAAATTTTGAAAAAGCAACTCCTACCGCTGCGATAGTTCCAGTTTGAATAACTGCAAAAAAACTCCAGCCATACAAAAAGGCAATCAGTTTGTTGTAAGCTTCTTTCAAGTAAACATATTGCCCTCCAGCTTTAGGAAACATCGCGCTCAATTCGCCGTAACTAACTGCTGCGACAACAGTAATAAATCCAGACAGAAGCCAGATCAATGTAAGCCATCCTGCCGAGCCCACTTGTCTGGCAATATCGGCGCTTACAATAAATATCCCGGATCCGATCATAGAGCCAACCACAAGCATGGTTCCATCTAAGAGGCCGAGTTCTCTTTTAAAATTTTCTTGGTCGTTTTCTTGCATTTTTATTGGTTTAAGTAGGCTAAAGATATACTTTTTTTGGAAATCTTAATCTTCAATTTATAGATTCCATAAATTCTATCTCTTACGCAAACGGCAAAAAAAGTATAATAACTTTCAGATCCATATTCAAAAATCTGCTAAATTAGCTTTAAAGAATAAATACATTGAAGAGGACAGAGGAAATAATCAATAAAATTGCTCAAGATAAAATAGATTTTCATCTTGGATTACATATTCTGGTAGAAGAAAATTATAGTTTCAAAGAACTTTTTAATACTCTTCACAACTATATTTTTAATTCTATTCCAAACAAAACAGACTACAATTCAGAAGCCTATCAAAAAGCTATAAATAGCCTTCCATTAAGACCAACTTATACTCCAATTGTAATCTTAAAAAATTTTTCAAGCAAAATTGCTTTCAAAAAGTTAGCTTCATTACCAGAAAATGAAAGTAAAAAAGTAATAACCTCTTTACTTTGGATTTTCAAAGTTACAGATACTGAAAGAAGAAATACAGAATGCAAAAATGGCTGCGGTCACTTTTGGCACGAATTAGAATAACTTTAAATAATCTTCCATTATGACTTGGGATCCTAAAAAATACAATGAGTTTAAAGAAGAACGTTCTAAACCATTTTACGATCTTACGAGTCATATTATTGACAAACCAAATCTGAAAGTTATTGATCTCGGATGCGGAACAGGTGAACTCACTAAAAAGTTGTATCAAAAACTTACTGATCCATTTGTTCTTGGTATTGATAATTCTCCGGAAATTCTTGTAAAAGCTCCTTCACATGAAAATCTTGAGTTTAATGAAAAAACCATTTTAGAGCAGATTAACGAAGAAAATAAGTGGGATTTGATTTTTTCGAACGCCGCATTGCAGTGGATTGATAATCATAACGAACTTTTTCCAAAAATTATTTCTCGTATAAACTCAGGTGGACAGCTGGCTGTTCAGATGCCACAGCAAAATGAAAACATTCTTAACAAAATACTTTTGCAATTAGTACAGGAAGAACCTTTTACATCTTATCTTAAAAACTGGACACGTCCTTCGCCGGTATTAACATTAGACGAATACGCTAAAATCTTGTTCGAAAATGGTGGCAAAGATCTCGTTTTGTATGAGAAAGTTTATCCTTTAATTTCTACTAAAAAAGACGACTTTTTCGACTTCATTTCTGGCTCTGCTTTGACTGTTTATCAAGAAAGATTAAAAGAACAGGAATTTGCAGCATTAGCAACCGAATTTAAAAAAAGAATAGATACTTATTTTCCTGAAGTTCCATCAATCTATGCATTTAGACGATTGATTATTTATGCTCAATTTTGATAAAAACACCTCAACAAAGCTGACCACAATACTTAAACAAAAATAAGCTGTGTTTTTTATATTCCATACCTCCTTATTTTCTTTTTGAATTTGGAATTCTGATTAAAAATTAGCTTTTTCAATTCCAAAACTTCAAAAAAACAACACCACAAAACAATTTAACTAATTGATTTTAAAATAATTAAATAAAAATATTTCAATTAAAAATATTTTATATCCGGATGATTATTTTTGCGAAAACTATAAGATAAATTTTATTACATTTGAGAGAATCATTTCAATAGCATTTAAAAACAACGAAATAAGTTAACAAGTGTTTAATGTTTGTCAATGAATTAATTTTCCCCATACTATTTATTCACACATCCAAAAAACGCGCAAAAGGCACTTTTTCATTAACCTACTAATTTTAAAATCATGTCTAAATTGCAAGCTTTAAAAAACTTTCGTTTTCCAAATGTTTTCATACTTATTTTAGTAGTTTTTATTTCATGCGCATTACTAATCTGCATTAATTTTTTTACTATTAAGATTTTATCTGCCAATAGAGCATATGTAAACGGAGAATCACATTATTCAAAAGGACAAAAAGATGCATCGAGACATTTGATTACCTATTTATTTACAAAAAATCCCATACAGTGGAAATTATATCTTGAAGAACTAAAAGTTCCACAGGGCGATGGTATTGCGAGAATTACACTTTTAAAAGCAGGAGACAATAAAGTTGCCAGAAAAGGATTTCTTATCGGTAGAAATAACGAAGATGATTTAGACGACATTATCTGGCTGTTTGAAAACTTCAAAAATGTAAACTTCTTATCTAAAGCCATAAACGAATGGGGACAAGGAGATAAATTAATTTTTGATTTATTTGTTATTGGCCAACAGATTAATGCCAAAATACAGCATAATATATTAACCGCCGAAGATCAAAAAAAATATTTAAAAGAAATAAGTTTTATAAGCGACCGATTGACTATAAATGAGCGCAATTTTTCTAATACATTAGGAGAAGGAACCCGAAAAATAAAAGATTTGCTAATTATAACAAACATCTTTTTTATTCTGATTATCATCTGCAGTGTTTGTCTTTACTATTCTATCATGGTAAAAAGGCTGTTAGTATCGAAGAAAGAAACAGATGTGAAAAATGAAAATCTCATTATAGTAAATCGCGAGTTGGACCGATTTGTCTACAGTGCATCGCACGATTTGAGATCGCCAATTACTTCATTAAAAGGACTTATTGAAATAACAGCATTAGAAGATGACGTACAGCAAGTTAGAACTTATCTTCAAATGATGCATCAAAGTCTTGCCAGACAAGATCAGTTTATTAGTGACATTATTGATTATTCTAAGAACAAAAGGAAAGAAGTAATAATGGAACCTGTGAGTCTGAAAGAGTTGTGCAATGAAGCTATTTTACAACTAATGCATATTGAAAATGCAAATAGAATTAAATTCACGCAGGAACTTTTGGTTGACGAGATTGAAAGCGATGGGCTTCGTTTAAAAATCATAATTAACAACTTGCTTTCTAATGCCATAAAATATGCCGATTGCAACAAACAAGAAATGTTTATTACAATTCGAACTTATTTTATTGAAGGTTTAAATAAAATTGAAGTAACAGATAATGGAATCGGAATTCATGAAGATCACAAAGCCAATATTTTTGACATGTATTTTGGGACAAATAAAAACAAAGGTTCTGGATTAGGCTTATATATTGTAAAAGAAGCTGTTGAAAATATTAGAGGTGATATTTCTGTTTTTTCAGAAAGTAGCGTTGGAAGTAAATTTATAGTAACAATACCAAATTCTTATGCCGTATAGATCTCAATTTATAATCATAGAAGACAATTTGATCGATCAATTTGTCACTAAAAAGTTGTTGAAAAAAGGGCTTGATATTAATCCTGTCTACATTGCTAACAATGGAAAAGAGGGAATAAACTGGCTGCTAAAAAATCAGAACTCAAATCCGTTGGTTATTCTTTTAGACATTCAAATGCCTATTATGAATGGGTTTGAATTTTTGGAAGAATTTGACAGACTTCCTGAAAATGTAAAAGAAAGAATTGAAATTTTTGTACTTTCTTCCACTTTAGATAGTGATGAAATCAAAAAAGTTAAAGAAAACAAGTATGTTTCTGATTTCTGGAACAAACCTTTTCGATTAGAGATATTGAAAAGTACTTTTATTCAATTTTAATTCAAAACACGGTTTACTTGAGAAAAAGCTCTTGTATAATAAGGTTCTTTTGTAGAAGAAATAATTACTCCGCCATGTGTAGATGAATGAACAAATTTAATTTCTCCGCTTTCAGCCACTTCCACAATCATTCCAACATGATTTATATGGCGTCGTCCATTAGTTCTAAAGAAAATCAAATCTCCTTTTTGAGCTTCGTCAGCACTTACTTTTGTTCCGAAACGCGATTGTTCTATAGAACTTCTTGGCAATTTAATATCAAAGCTGTTAAATGTACAAATCATTAAACCTGAACAATCGAAACCTGCTTTAGTTGTACCTCCAGACCTGTATCTTGTTCCGATATTTTCGGTAGCATTAGCTATAAGTTGCTCTATTAACTCAGATTGATTGCCAATTATTGGCCTTACAAAAGAAGAATCTTTTTTGATTTCTGGAGCAGTTTCAGCTACTTGATTAGAAGAAGCATCTGTCTGTGCGTTTGCTTCCTGCAATGCATTTGCTGCCTGAATTGCATCCGCTTTTTCTTTTGGAAGACGAATTTTCAATAAGTATCCAACCGGCACTTTCCCTTTAATTGAAGGATTCTGGCGCTCTAGTTCTGCAACTGTAATACCATATTCCTTAGAAATACCATATTTTGTTTCTTTGGATTTGACTTCTCTGATAAACTCAACATCTGTTGAAACCACTTCAGCACTAGTTTCTATCGGTTTTTCATTTATCAAAGCTACATCAGAAGGAATAATAATTTGTTGCCCTATTTTCAATCCTTCTGTCTCCAAAAGCGGATTTGCTTTCTTTAAATCATCAACAGAAACATTGTATTTTTTAGAAATTCCCCAAAGTGTTTCTTTTGAGGCTACTTCGTGAGTTCCAGAAGTATTAGGAGGGGTATCATTTACTGCAACTTCAACATTTTTAGTTTTTGCTTTTGCAGTGCTTTTATTTTTGTTTGGAATTAAGAGAGTCGAATTTAGTTTTAGAATTTTAGGAGCATTTGGATTTGCATCTGCAATATCTTTAACTTTTACTCCATATTTTTTAGCAATAACAGAAAGATTTTCTCCTTGTGAAATCTTGTGTTTAACAAAATTATCCTGAGCGAAAGCTCCAACGCTGAAAAAAATCAAAACTATTATGAATCTAAAAACCATATCTATCTTTTAAGTTAGCACTCTTTTTTTAAGCTCAATTACAGAATTAAACTTAAAAATTACAAATATATTATGTCAAATGCGAATTTAACTTTTTAAAGTATAAAAAATGGCTTTTTTAACAATTATTTTACCTCAGATTAACAGTCTCGGCATAAAAATTGAGCCAACTTTTTGAAATGCAGTTTTTTACATAAAAGACTTATTTTTACACTAATTCTAGCCAAAACAGATTTATGTACCATGAAAAAACTACTCTACCTTATCATTTTTCTGCCTTTTATTGCAAATGCGCAAACAATAAACGGAATTGTTCAATCTCAAATTGGTAATTTACCGATAGAAGATGCTAATGTATACGCGTTGCATACTCAAGTCGGAACATTAACTAACGAGAATGGAGAATTTACACTAAATAATAAAGCAAAATCAAATGATACTCTTCAGGTTTCTCATATTGGATACATCACAATAAAAATTGCAATTAGAGATTTAAAGAAATCTAATTTCATCATTTCACTCGAAGAAGATATCGAAACACTAAACAATATAAACATCACAAATCGTAAGGTAAAATTAAAATCTAAACTTGATTTTACTGAACTGGCGTCTCTAGAAAAAAGCATTTATTCTTTTGGTTCCACAGTTGTAAATGATAAAATTTATGTAATGGGAGGTGATAGCAGCGAAGAATCAAATGCATTACATACTTTAAAAGAAAAAGGAATAGACAGTGAAGATCCTAAATTTGAACAAAAATACCTACAATTAGTTGCCTTTCAAGGCAGCAAAAATTTTTACAATGGAGATTTATTAGTTTACGATCCGAAAACGGATGCATGGCAGAAATTGAGTGAAAAATTTAAAAAAAGAGCTTATCATAGTCTAAATTATTACGACAACACACTTTATGTCTTAGGAGGCAAAAGATTATCTACAAGTAAAAAGTTGGAATATTTAGATAATGAGATTGAAGTCTTTGACATGAATAAAAATACAATTGCAATTGACAAAACCAATCCTCATAAGGCAGCTGATTTTTTGTCTTTCGTATGCAAAGACAATATTATTGTTATGGGTGGTTCGATAAAATCAAACGAAAAAAATCAAAAAATTTTTACTGATCAAGTCCATATGTACAATATTACTTCTGGATTATGGTACGAGTTAGCAAAAATGCCTGTAGCCCAAGAAATAAAAGGCGCTTTAATTGGCGACAAAATTTTCACTATTGGTAATACTGACAGCAAAAGCCTTTCAGAAATTCATAGTTTTGATTTAACAAACGAAAGCTGGAAAAATGAAACTACCTTATTTTCTCGTCTAGAAAATCCTGCTGTTGCTTATAACGATGATACCATATACTTATTTGAAGATGGAAAGCTGTTAGTTTACAATACAAAATCGAAGCAAATCAAAGAATATTTGGTTCAACTTGAATTAAAAGCTGCCTCAATGCATTTTTTAAATAACAAACTATACATAATTGGAGGACATACATTTACTCAATATATCATGACTCCTTCAAAAAAAGTATATAGTATTTCTGTTGACGAATTTGATACCACAAGACCAAATCGTATTAGAATTTTATCCCAAGATAAGCTAGCGCAGAGAAATTAATCTTAAGCAATAAACAATTATAAAGTACGAAATGCCCTGTAAAAACAGGGCATTTTTCATTTCTATTTAAACAATTTAATAATAGATTTATTTCAAAATTAACCAGCTTACCAAAGAAATTTAGCAAACTTTTCTTATTTTTATAAAGATTTCCAAACAAAACTCAACTGTATTATATTGTGAAAAAATTACTGTTCATTATCATTTTAGTGCCCTTTATTACAAACGCACAAATAATCAAAGGAATTGTTACATCTAAAATTAGTAATTTACCTGTAGAAGATGCTAATATATATGCAGTGAGCACTAAAATTGGTACTTTAACCAATGAGAAAGGAGAATTTTCATTGAACAAAAAAATAAAGCTAAATGATACTCTTGAGATTTCTCATGTTGGATATACTACAACAAAAATCGCAATTATAGATTTAAAAAAATTAAATTTTATCATATCACTTGAAGAAGACATTGAGGCTTTAAAAAACGTTAATATCACCGATAATCGATGGACAAAATTAAAATCCAAACTTGATTTTACCAAACTATCATCTTTAGAATATGGCATTTATTCTTTTGGTTCTGTAGCTGCTAATGGTAAAATTTATGTCGTTGGAGGTGATGCCAGCGATCAATGGAACATTTTAACCACTATTAAATCAAAAAACATAGGCGGCGACCCTACTAGATTTAACGACCCTGGATTTACAAACAGATACCTGCAAGAACTGGGTGGCGATCCTGCTGAAAGAATTTTTTTCGAGGGTAATCTATTTATGTATGATCCAAAAACAGATTTGTGGGAGAAATCGAATCAAAACTTTAAAAAAAGAGCTTATCATAGTTTGAATTTTTACAACAACACACTGTATGTTTTAGGCGGAAAAAGCACGCCACTCAACAAAAGACGTGAATATCTGAATAACATAATTGAAGTTTTCGATCTTAACACAAATAAACTTGTATTTGACAAAACCAATCCGCACCAAGCTGTAAACTTTGCTTCTTTCGTTTATCATGATAATATTATTGTCATGGGCGGTTCAATAAAATCAACTGAAAGTGGAATAAAAACTTTTACCAACAAGGTTCATTTGTATAATTTAACTTCTGGACTATGGTATGAGTTAGCCAAAATGCCAGTAGCTCAAGAAGTAAATGGAGTTTTGGTTGGCGATAAAATCTTTACAATTGGCAATGCTAACAAGAAAAGTTTTTCTGAAATCCAAAGTTTTGATTTAACAAATGAAAGCTGGAAACATGAAGCGACTCTGCTTTGCCGACTCGAAAATCCTGCAATTACCTACAATGAAGATATTATATACATGTTTGAAAATGGGAAACTGTTTGTTTACGATACAAAATCGAAAGTAATTAAAGAATACCTTATCAATCTCGAGATAAAATCTGCCGCAATGCATTTCATTAATAACAAATTATATATCATTGGAGGTTATGATTTCACTAACTATAGCACTTCTCCGTCATCAAAAACATACAGCGTTTCTCTGGACGAATTTGACAATACAAGACCCAATCTAATTAGAGTTTTAACCACAAATAATTTAGCCAAAGCAGACTAATTTTCAACAAATAATCATCAAAATAAAATGCCCTGTAAGAACAGGGCATTTTTGAAATATATCTAATCTAAGTATTAAGCTTTTCCAGCTGCAATTAAGTTTAAAGCAGAACCTGCAACAAACCATCCAATCTGTCCTTCATTATAAGTATGATTTGCCAAGATTATATCTTTTGAACCATCTGCGTGAACAAATTCCAATGTCAACGGTTTACCTGGAGCAAACTCAGTTAAATCTAAGAAATTGATTGTATCATTTTCCTGAATTTTATCGTAATCTGCTTCGTTTGCAAAAGTCAATCCTAAAAGACCTTGTTTTTTAAGGTTTGTTTCGTGGATACGAGCAAAAGATTTTACTAAAACTGCTTTAACACCTAAGAAACGTGGCTCCATTGCCGCATGCTCACGAGAAGACCCTTCTCCATAATTATGATCTCCAACTACAATAGAAGGAACTCCAGCCGCTTTATATGCACGAGCTACAGCCGGTACAGCATCATATTCCCCAGTTAATTGATTTTTAACCGAATTTGTTTTTTGATTGAATGCATTTACAGCTCCAATCAACATATTGTTAGAAATATTATCCAAATGTCCGCGGAAGCGCAACCAAGGTCCAGCCATAGAAATGTGGTCTGTAGTACATTTTCCGAATGCTTTAATTAACAATTTAGCACCAGTGATATTTTTTCCATCCCAAGCATTAAATGGAGCCAATAATTGCAAACGCTCAGAAGTTGGACTAACTACAACCTGAACTCCTGAACCATCCGCAGCTGGAGCTTGAAATCCTGGATCTTCAGCGTAGAAACCTTTAGAAGGAAGTTCGTCTCCTGTTGGAGCATCAAGTTTTACTTCTTCTCCATCTTCGTTGATTAATGTGTCTGTTAATGGATTAAAACTTAAATCACCCGCAATAGCTAAAGCCGTTACCAATTCTGGAGAACCAACGAAAGCTAAAGTATTTGGGTTACCATCTGCACGTTTTGAGAAGTTACGGTTGAAAGAGTGTACGATTGTGTTTCTTTCTTCTTTTTCTGCTCCTTCTCTATCCCACATACCTATACATGGTCCGCAAGCATTAGCAAAAACAGTTGCTCCAATTTTATGAAAAGTATCAATAAATCCGTCTCTTTCGATTGTAGAACGAACTACTTCAGAACCCGGAGTGATTGTAAATTGTGATTTCGTTTTTAAATTCTTATCAGCAACTTGTTTTGCCAACGAAGCTGCACGAGAAATATCTTCATAAGAAGAGTTTGTACAAGAACCAATTAAACCAACCTGAATTTGCAATGGCCAGTTATTTTTGATTGCTTCTTCTTTCATTTTAGAAATTGGCGTTGCTAAATCTGGTGTAAAAGGACCATTTAAATGTGGTTCTAATGTAGATAAATTGATTTCGATTACTTGATCAAAATACTGCTCTGGATTTGCATATACTTCAGGATCTCCTGTTAAATAAGAAGCTACTTTATCAGCAGCATCAGCAACATCGGCTCTGTTTGTAGAACGAAGGTAACGACTCATTGAATCATCATAACCAAAAGTTGAAGTTGTTGCTCCAATTTCAGCACCCATATTACAAATTGTTCCTTTACCTGTACAAGACATCGCAGTTGCACCTTCACCAAAATATTCAACGATTGCACCCGTTCCTCCTTTTACAGTCAAAATTCCCGCAACTTTAAGAATAACATCTTTAGGAGCTGTCCATCCTGATAATTTACCAGTCAATTTTACTCCAATTAATTTAGGAAACTTAAGTTCCCAAGCCATTCCAGACATAACGTCTACAGCATCGGCTCCACCAACACCAATTGCTACCATTCCTAAACCACCTGCATTTACAGTGTGAGAATCGGTACCAATCATCATTCCGCCAGGGAAAGCATAATTTTCAAGTACAACTTGGTGAATAATTCCAGCTCCTGGTTTCCAGAAACCGATTCCGTATTTATTAGAAACTGATGATAAAAAATCAAAAACCTCATTACTTTGTGTTTTTGCTCTTGCTAAATCGGTTGCAGCATCCACTTTTGCCTGAATTAAGTGATCACAGTGAACAGTTGTTGGAACTGCTACTTTAGATTTACCAGCATGCATAAATTGTAATAATGCCATTTGTGCGGTTGCATCTTGACAAGCTACGCGATCTGGTGCAAAATCAACGTAATCAACTCCTCTTCCAAACGCCTTAGTTGGATTTCCATCCCAAAGGTGATTGTATAAAATTTTCTCTGTTAAAGTAAGCGGACGACCAACAATCTCGCGAGCTTTATCAACGCGACCTGGCATGTTTTCGTACACTTTTTTAATCATTTCGATATCAAAAGCCATAGATTTTTTGTTTTTATTATTCTTTTTTGAACATGACAAGTTACAAAAAATAGAGCAATTATTACAAAAAAAGCCCGAGTTTTATGGCTCGGGCTTTTGATTTATAATTAGTCTTGATTACATCACTAACTGCTTGTTTGATGGCGCAAACTTAGTTAAATTGATACCATCTACTGCAGCTGTATATTCTTCAATAGTTGGAGTTCTTCCAAGAATTGTAGAAAGAACCACAACTGGTGTAGAAGAAAGCAATGATTCTCCTTTTTTACCTTCTGTATCTTCTACAACTCTTCCTTGGAAAAGACGTGTAGAAGTTGCCATCACAGTATCTCCTTTAGCCGCTTTTTCCTGATTACCCATACAAAGATTACATCCTGGACGCTCTAAATACAACATGTTTTCATATTCTGTACGCGCTGCACCTTTTGGAGCATTATCGTCGAATTCGAAACCTGAGTATTTTTGAAGAACTTCCCAATCTCCTTCAGCTTTTAATTCATCTACGATGTTGTAAGTTGGAGGAGCAACTACAAGCGGAGCATTAAATTCAACTTTTCCTTTTTGTGCTTCAACATTTTTCAACATTTGAGCAAGGATTTTCATATCTCCTTTATGAACCATACAAGAACCGATAAATCCAAGATCTACTTTTTTCACACCACCATAGAAAGATAATGGTCGGATAGTATCGTGAGTATAACGTTTCGAAACGTCTTTATTATTTACGTCTGGATCTGCAATCATTGGTTCAGCAATCTGATCCAAATCAACTACAACTTCAGCATAATATTTAGCATTTGCATCTGGAGTAAGAGCTGGTTTTTCAGCCGATTTAATCTCTGCAATTCTTTTATCTGCTTTATTGATCAATCCTTGAAGAACTTGTTTTTCATTGTCCATTCCTTTGTCGATCATGATCTGGATTCTGCCTTTTGCAATTTCTAAAGATTCAATTAATGTATCATCTTCAGAAATACAGATAGAAGCTTTAGCTTTCATTTCTGCAGTCCAGTCAGTAAATGTGAAGGCTTGATCGGCATTTAAAGTTCCAATGTGAACCTCAATGATTCTACCTTGGAATACGTTCTCACCACCAAATTTTTGAAGCATTTGAGCCTGAGTAGCGTGAACCACATCACGGAAATCCATATAACCCTTCATATCTCCTTTGAAAGTCACTTTTACAGATTCTGGAATTGGCATAGAAGCCTCTCCAGTAGCAAGAGCAAGAGCAACAGTTCCTGAGTCAGCACCAAAAGCAACACCTTTAGACATTCTTGTATGAGAGTCACCACCGATAATGATAGCCCACTCATCGATAGTAATATCGTTAAGCACTTTATGGATAACGTCTGTCATTGAATGGTAAACACCTTTAGGGTCACGAGCCGTGATCAAACCAAAGTTGTTCATGAATTTCATCAATTTAGGAATGTTTGCCTGCGCTTTTTTATCCCAAACTGAAGCAGTATGACAACCTGATTGGTAAGCACCATCAACAATTGGAGAAATAACTGTAGCAGCCATTGACTCTAATTCCTGAGCAGTCATAAGACCTGTAGTATCCTGAGAACCTACAATGTTTACCTCTACACGAACGTCAGAACCAGCATGTAAAACTTTTCCTGGAGCGATACCAACAGCATTTTTATTGAAGATTTTTTCAACCGCTGTTAAACCTTGTCCTTCATTAGAAATTTCTTTAGACGGAGCAAATACAGCAGGCGCCTGAATATCTAATAATTTAGCCGCAAAAGTTTGTAATTTTTTACCGAAAACAATTGCATAAGAACCTCCAGCTCTAATGAATTCTTTCTTTTGAGGAGTGAATGATCTAGAAATATCAATTAATTCCTGATCACCATTATATAATTTTTTAGTCTGCGTATTGATTGTCAAAACAGTTCCTGTAGCAACAGAATATGCTTCTTCTAGAATTGGCTCGTTATTTTCGTTACGAACAACATTTCCTTCTGCGTCAACTTTTTTAACCCAGTTTTTAAGGTCAACTCCAATACCTCCAGTTACGTCAACTGTAGTTAAGAAAATTGGAGAAATACCATTTGTTCCTCCAACAATTGGAGCAATATTTACGAATGGAACATAAGGACTAGCTTGTTTTCCTGTCCAAAGTGCCACGTTGTTTACACCTGACATTCTAGAAGAACCAACTCCCATTGTTCCTTTTTCAGCAATTAACATCACACTTGCATCTGGATGTTTTGCCTGAAGCGCCTGAATTTCTTTTTGCGCTTCAGGAGTAATCATACATTTTCCGTGAAGTTCACGGTCAGAACGAGAGTGCGCTTGGTTTCCTGGAGAAAGTAAATCTGTAGAGATATCTCCTTCACCAGCGATATAAGTAACAACCTTAATTTCTTCAGCTATTTCTGGAAGTTTAGTGAAGAATTCAGCTTGAGCATAACTTTCAATAACTTCTTTAGCAATTGCATTACCGTTTTTGAACGCTTCTTTTAAACGATCTGTATCAGCATCGTAAAGGAAAACTTGAGTTCTAAGAACATCTCCTGCTTGTTTAGCAATTGCAGTATCATTTCCTAAAGCTAAGTCTAATAACACCTCGATTGAAGGTCCACCCTTCATGTGCGATAACAATTCAAAAGCAAAATCTGGAGTGATTTCCGCTACAATTGATTGTCCTAAAATAATTTCTTTTAAAAACTTTGCTTTTTCACCTGCAGCACTAGTAGTACCAGGTAATGTATTGTAAATAAAAAACTTAAGAGAGTCTGCGCGGTATGCGTTATCAACATCTTTAATTTGAGCAATGATTTCGCTTAATAATTCAGCTCCATCGATTGGTTTAGGGTGTAACCCTTGACTTTTTCTTTCTTCAATTTCTTGAATGTAATCCTGATAAATATTCATAATAAAAGCGGATTTATTTTTTTGAGGCAAATTTAAGCATTAATGACGATAATTAAAAAAAATTTAATAGAACAAGCCTTTTCAAAAATTATTATTGCTAAAAAACGATTTTCACTGCTTGTTTTTACCAAAAACTCAATTTTACATCAAAATAATGAATTATTAACATTTAAAGATCTTTTCTTTAACAAAGTCGAAATTGGTTGTTGCAAAACAAGTAGGTTTTTACATCTATTTTCAAGAAGAATCTTTCTAAATAAGCAATTATAACGTTATAGTTGGAATTTTAAACGTCGTTTGAGAAGAGTTTTCAGACTTGCTAAAAGTAAAAAATCCTGACAATAAATTATCAGGATCCTAGTAAATGTATTTATGATTTTACATCAATTTTTTAATAATAACTTCTTCAGTTATTCCTTCAGCATCGGCTTTATAGTTTTTAATAATTCTGTGTCTTAAAATACCCGTCGCAACTGCTTGAACATCTTCAATATCTGGTGAAAACTTTCCATTAAAAGCCGCATGTGCTTTTGCTGCCAGAATCAAGTTTTGTGATGCTCTAGGCCCTGCTCCCCAATCTAAATAGTTTTTTACAAAATCGTTAGTCAAACTATTATCAGGACGAGTTTTGCTTACTAAAGTTACTGCGTATTCAATAACATTATCTGCAACAGGAATTCTACGGATTAAGTGCTGAAAATCGATAATTTCCTGAGCAGTAAACAACGGATTAATTTCTGTTTTAACATCAGAAGTTGTTCTTTTTACTACTTGAACTTCTTCTTCAAAAGTTGGATATTCCAATTTAATAGCAAACATAAAACGGTCTAATTGAGCTTCTGGCAAAGGATAGGTTCCCTCCTGCTCAATAGGGTTTTGAGTTGCCAAAACAAAATAAGGCAAATCTAATTTATGATGCTGTCCTGCAATGGTAACCGACCTTTCCTGCATCGCCTCTAACAAAGCTGCTTGTGTTTTTGGCGGTGTTCTGTTTATCTCATCAGCCAAAATAATATTAGAGAAAATTGGCCCTTTAATGAATTTGAAATTTCTGTTTTCATCCAAAATTTCACTTCCTAAAATATCAGAAGGCATCAAATCTGGCGTAAACTGAATTCTTTTAAAATCTAGACCCAAAGCCTGAGACAAAGTATTTATCATTAAGGTTTTTGCTAAACCTGGAACTCCTATTAAAAGTGCATGCCCTCCGGAAAATATACAAAGTAAAATTTGATCTACAACGGCGTCTTGCCCTACAATGATCTTCGCTATTTCTTTTTTTAATTCGTTTCTTTTTTGAACTAAATTGTGAATTGCTGTTACGTCAGACATTTATGAATGTATTTAAAATTAAAAAGAGTTAATTCTATGAATTCATAAAACTAACTCTTTTTATTTATTTATTAAAACTTATTTTTTCAACCAATTGTTTGCGAAAGTACAGTCTTTATACTCTCCAATAATTTTGATGTAAGTATCTTTAATTTTAGTATCAAACCATTTTGCAATTGCATTGATTTGCTTTTCTTTTAATGCTAATTCTTTAATCTTAGTATAATCTTTAGCATAGTCTGCAGTGTGCTCGTCAATTCTGTTGGTAACTGTAATTAGTTTGTATGTTTTTTTACCTTTATCATCAGTATTTAAAAGCGGTTGAGAAACCTCATTTCCTTTTAAATTTGAAACTTGACTGTACAATGTTGGATCCATTTTAGTCAACTCAAATCGAGTATCTTGTGTTGTTGGATTTACTAATGTTCCTCCATTTGTTCTAGTCTCTTTTTCATCAGACTCTGTTCTTGCCGCTTCAGCAAAAGTCACTTCTTTATTGATTATTTTATTTCTAACATTTGTAATTCTCTCTTTAGCTTCTTTTAAAGCAGCTTCCGAAACTGTTGGAGAAATCAAAATATGACGAAGTTCAACTTCTTGTCCTTTAATTTTTTCTACCATAATAATATGGAATCCAAAAGTAGTTTCAAATGGCTGAGAAATCTCACCTGCCTGCAAACTAAAAGCAACATCTTTAAACTCTTTAACGAAAGGAGTTTTTCTTGTCATTTTGTAATATCCTCCGTTTGGCGAAGATCCTGGATCCTGAGAGTATAAAACTGCTTTTGTTGCAAAACTAGAACCTTCAAGAACGTCTTGTCTTATAGCATTTAATCTATCTATAACCTTTTGCTTGTCTTCTTTAGAAATTTTAGGTTCAACAACAATTTGCGCTACTTCCATTTCAGCGCCAAAAGTTGGCAATTCGTCTTTTGGGATTTTTTTAAAGAAATTACGAACTTCTTCTGGAGTAATTTCAACATCTTTAATGATCTTATCTCTCATTTCAGAAGCTAATTTTTGCTCTTTTAAGATATCGGCAAAATAAGTTTTAAATTCTTCAACAGAACTTTTCTTATAGTATTCGACTACTTTATTGATATCACCAACTTGCTGTGTCATATAGTTAAGACGCTCATCCATCATACTTCTAACCTCTGCATCACTAACAATAATACTATCCTGAATTGCTTGGTGAGCATATAATTTATCTTCTAAAAGCTTACCTAGCATCTGGCATCTAGTAATATCTTTTACAGATCCGCCTTGAGCAGTAATTTCCAAAAATCCTTTATCGATATCTGAATCTAAAACGATATAATCTCCTACTGTCGCAATGATTCCGTCGATTTTCAATTTCCCACCAGAAGGAGCTTCAACTGGTTTTTGAGCAACAACATCAGGAATAATTTCTTGCGCTGTGATAATTGGAGCAAAAAAAAGAAAAAAACAAATTGTTAGTGCAAACTTGTAATCAATTGTTTTTAGCTGTAATTTTTTTAATAGCATTATTTTAATTTTTATTTGAATGTAAGCCTGTTTTAGATAATCCCCCTCAAATTATTGATGTTGAACTTAAACATAAATAATTAAAGTATAGTTCTTTCGTAACATATAACGAACAAAAATAACAATTCAATTACATAATCCAACTATCCGATATACTATTAACAAAAAATTATAGGATAGTCCATTTCGATTTTTCAAATTCAGCTAAATACATTTTTATCATTGCTACCGATTTTTAGTATTCACAAATAAATAAATACCTAATTATAAGCATCATATCAAAAAGTTCTTAACACTACAACGTTTTCGTGATAAGTTATTTTCTTACAGATTAAAATTAAATCAAAAAACCTTTACTTTAGATGTGTAATTATCAATTTACAGCGTCTAAAAATAACAATATTTACTTTTTTAAAGCTAAAAATTAAATAATTGCAAACTTACTATTTAACTTAACCACATCTATTATGAAAAAACCTATTTTAAAATTATGCCTCATCACAGCATTTACTGGACTTATGTATT
The DNA here is from genome assembly GCF_056824315.1 of Flavobacterium sp. B167r. Classification (NCBI taxonomy): domain Bacteria; kingdom Pseudomonadati; phylum Bacteroidota; class Flavobacteriia; order Flavobacteriales; family Flavobacteriaceae; genus Flavobacterium; species Flavobacterium sp. B167r. Next base: position 2,167,852 of record NZ_CP124859.1, on the reverse strand, counting down.
CGTGTTCTCAAAACGAAATTAACGAGTCTGATTCAAAAGCCGAAAGTCAAAAATTTAAAGTTATTGATGTTACGCATCACGATGGCAAACCTTTTAGCACAGGGGTTTCAAATTCTTCCACAACAGGAAAATATGTCGACAATCCTGGCGGAGGGGTTATGATGCAGGCTTTCTATTGGGATGTTCCTGCTGGTGGGAATTGGTGGAATACCGTAAGCGGTAAAGTTACTGCATGGGGAAATGCAGGAATTGGTTCAATTTGGCTACCACCTGCTTCTAAAGCTCAAAATGGCGCATTTTCTATGGGATATGACCCAACAGATTATTTTGATTTTGGGGATTACAATCAGAACGGAAGTACCGAAACGAGATTCGGATCTAAAACTGAATTAGTAAACTTAATTACTGCTGCTCACAACGAAAATATAAAAGTGTATGCAGACATTGTAATTAATCATAATAGTGGCGGGCAATCTGAAGCTAATCCATTTACGGGAACAAATACTTGGACCAATTTTACAGGAGTTGCTTCTGGGAAATTTCCACGCAATTATAATGATTTTTATAAAAACAGTTACGGGAATAATGATGAAGGTGCTTTTGGAGGTTTTCCAGATTTATGTCATGCCGCACCAAATGTTCAAAACTGGCTTTGGCTTAGAACTGACGGAGTTGGTAAATATTATAAAAACACCATGAAATTTGATGGTTGGAGATTTGATTATGTAAAAGGTTTTGGCGCGTGGGTTGTAAATGCTTGGAATGCCAATGTTGGCGGATTTTCTGTCGGAGAATTATGGGATTCTAATGTTAATGTATTAAATGACTGGGCAAATAATGCCAACAGTTCTGTTTTTGACTTTGCTTGTTATTACAAAATGAATGATGCTTTTGACGGAAATAATTTGGCACTTTTGAATGATGACATGATGTGGAAACGTAATCCATATAAGGCGGTGACTTTTGTAACCAATCATGACACCGATGAAATTTGGAGCAAAATGTTAGCTTACTCCTATATATTAACTCATGAAGGTTATCCGACTATTTTCTACAGAGATTATGAAGAATGGCTTGACAAAAACAAATTGAACAACCTAATCTGGATCCACAATAATAAAGCAACAGGAACAACTTCTATTTTATATTCTGACAATGACGAATATGTTGCGAGAAGAAACGGATATAATGGAAACCCAGGATTAGTAGTTTACATTAACAACTCAGACGTTTGGCAAGAGAGATGGATTCAAACCAATTGGGCTAATACTCAAATTAAAGATTTCACAGAAAACTCAACTTGGTTCCCAACTACACAGGCAGACAAATGGGTAAAAATACAATGTCCTCCAAAAGGATATTCAATTTGGTCAATTAATCAGTAATTTAAAATGACTATTTAAGGCTGTTGCAAAACAGCCTTATTTTTTTTTTGAAAATCCATTTAGAAAAAGACTTCCAAATTTAAGAACTGAATATTTTTATAAAGCCGTAATTTAATAGTACTTTTGCAACCTATTTATACGAAATATGAGCTTTTTAAAAGAAATACAACGCAGAAGAACATTTGGAATTATCTCGCATCCCGATGCTGGTAAAACGACACTAACAGAGAAATTACTTTTATTTGGAGGTGCAATTCAAGAAGCAGGAGCTGTAAAAAATAACAAAATTAAAAAAGGAGCAACGAGTGACTTTATGGAAATCGAACGCCAAAGAGGTATCTCGGTTTCGACTTCTGTACTTGCTTTTAATTATAAAGATAAAAAAATCAATATCCTTGATACTCCTGGACACAAGGATTTTGCTGAAGATACATTTAGAACTTTAACTGCTGTTGATAGCGTAATCGTTGTGATTGACGTTGCAAAAGGGGTTGAGGAACAGACTGAAAAATTGGTTGCAGTTTGTAGAATGCGTAACATTCCGATGATTGTTTTCATCAATAAATTAGACCGTGAAGGTAAAGATGCTTTCGATCTAATGGATGAGGTAGAACAGAAATTAGGCTTGAAAGTTACTCCATTAAGTTTCCCGATCGGAATGGGTTATGATTTCCAAGGAATTTACAACTTATGGGAAGAAAACATTAACCTTTTCAGCGGAGACAGTCGTAAAAATATTGAAGAAACAATTGCTTTTTCTGATGTTCAAAACAATCCAGAATTAGATAAAATTGTAGGCGAAAAAGCAGCCAATAAACTACGTGAAGAATTAGAATTGATTGATGAGGTTTATCCAAAATTTGAGCGTCAAGATTATTTGGATGGAAAAATTCAGCCAGTATTCTTTGGTTCAGCTTTAAATAATTTTGGGGTTCGCGAATTGTTAGATTGTTTCATTACTATCGCTCCATCTCCAAGACCGAAAGATTCAGAGACACGTTTAGTTGATCCGGCTGAAGAAAAAATGTCTGGATTTGTTTTCAAAATCCACGCGAATATGGATCCAAAACACCGTGACCGTTTAGCCTTTATCAAAATCGTTTCTGGAACTTTTGAAAGAAATAAACCGTATTACCACGTTCGTCAGAAGAAAAATTTAAAATTCTCAAGTCCGAACGCCTTTTTCGCTGAGAAAAAAGAAATTGTAGATATTTCTTATCCTGGTGACATTGTTGGTTTACACGATACAGGAAACTTTAAAATTGGAGATACTTTAACTGAAGGTGAAATTATGAGCTTCAAAGGTATTCCAAGTTTCTCTCCAGAACACTTTAGATATATTAATAATGCTGATCCAATGAAAGCTAAGCAATTAGAAAAAGGAGTTGATCAGTTAATGGATGAAGGAGTTGCACAGTTGTTTACTTTAGAAATGAATAATCGTAAAGTTATCGGAACGGTTGGAGCACTTCAATATGAGGTAATTCAATACCGTTTAGAGCACGAATATGGAGCTAAATGTACTTACGAGAACTTCCCTGTACACAAAGCTTGTTGGGTTAAACCAGATGATGCTAAAAATGAAGAGTTTAAAGAATTTAAACGTATCAAACAAAAATTTCTTGCTCACGATAAATACGGTCAATTGGTATTCTTAGCAGATTCTGATTTTACAATTCAAATGACGCAAAGCAAATATCCATCAGTGAAATTATTCTTTACATCAGAGTTTGATTAAAAATATTATTATTAAAATACAAAAGGCTGTTTAAAAATTTAAACAGCCTTTTGTATTTTAAATTTCCTTTGTTCTTTTTTAAGGAATATAATTAATTCCTAATCCGCCTGCAATGTAAATTCTAGAAAGCTCATCAGCTGGGACAACTATATTTTGATGCAATACATTATCTTTCACTGAATTGACATCAAAAGAAATTGTTTTTGAAAAATAATAATCATTCCCCATAATGGTTAAAGCAAGTGTTGTGCTATTTTTTAAAACTTTTACAGGGATTGAAAATTCGCCTGTTTTAGCATTTATTTTTGCTACACTTTCTGAATTATTTATGGATAGCACTAAATTAGAATACTCCTTTCTATTAAAGGGCTTATTTGTTTTAGCTTCTAATAACTTACCTTTTATTATTATCGAAATTTCCTGCTCTACCGAAATGTTATAAGCAATCTTACCAACAATGTTATCATTTGGTTTTTCACAGTGTATTTCTGTTTCAACAGTCGTTTTTTCTTGTCCTGCAACATTCGAAGCAAGCAAAAGAGAAGCTGCAACGGCTGCATATTTTAAATTATTTATTTTCGAAGTTTCATTGAATTGAAATTCTTCCTCTAATTGTGTTGTTTTTAATCTTGCACAAATATTTCTGTCTTTGCTTTCTGAAATAAATCTAGCGACTTCAGAGTTCGTTTTTTTACTTAAGTCAATTACATTTTTCATGCAAGAATCGCAAAATGACCCATTTGCATTAGGAATCATTTTTTCAAAATTTTCAGAACATGGACTTGCTATTTCTAAGGTGAATTTCTTTTTCATGATGCTTCTATTTAAAATTTAGAAATCTTTCATTAGACCTCTCAATTATATAGAGTAGATTTTGCATGAAAAGGTTGGGAAGAAAACAAAAAAAATCACACTAAATTTTCAGCATAAAAAAAGCACTAAATGTATTAGCGCTTTTTTATAATTTGAATTAATCAACCTTTACTAAGTCATTATATTTCAAAATTCAATCTTTTTAGGTAATACCAATTTAAAACAATACATAATTGAAAAGAAATTTAGTCGACTAAAGTAAATTAAATCAGACAAACTACATTCTTTTACAGTATTCAAAAAAAAGCCCCTTAAAAAAGGGGCTTTAAAATTTATGCTTGTCCAGTTGGACCAAAATTAAGCGGAATTGGTGCTTGTTCCGTTTCTTTGATTTCGCCATGAGCGGCTTCAAATCTGTGGATGTTTTCGCCAATTGCTTTTAATAATCTTTTAGCATGTTGTGGTGTCAAGACAATTCTTGACTTTACCTTGGCTTTAGGAATACCCGGCATAATGCTCACAAAATCTAAAACAAACTCTGATGATGAGTGATTAATTATCGCAAGATTAGAATAAATTCCTTCTGCAATAGTTTCGTCTAACTCTATATTAATTTGCTCTTGTTGTTGTTTCGGATTACTCATAGTTTCCTAATTAATAAATGTATTCTTCTTTATTAGCCATCATTTCGTTGTAATCGTCTTTAGATCCTACGATAGTGTTATCATATTCTCTCATACCAGTTCCCGCAGGAATTCTGTGTCCAACAATTACATTTTCTTTTAATCCTTCTAGATCATCTACTTTACCAGCTACTGCAGCTTCGTTAAGTACTTTCGTTGTCTCCTGGAATGAAGCCGCAGAAATGAATGATTTAGTTTGTAACGAAGCTCTTGTAATACCTTGAAGAACTGGCGTTGCAGTTGCAGTAATTACGTCTCTTGCTACAACAAGATTTTTATCATTTCGTTTCAATAATGAATTCTCATCACGTAATTCACGAGGTGTAATAATCTGACCTGGTTTCAATACTGAAGAATCTCCAGCATCTTCAACTACTTTCATACCATATAATTTATCGTTTTGAACGATGAAATCTTTAGTGTGAATTAATTGATCCTCTAAGAATAAAGTATCACCTGGATCCTGAACTCTTACTTTACGCATCATTTGACGAATAACTACCTCAAAGTGCTTGTCATTGATTTTTACCCCTTGTAAACGGTAAACCTCTTGAATTTCATTTACCAAGTACTGTTGAACAGCAGCTGGTCCTTGAATTCTTAAGATGTCATCTGGTGTAATTGCACCATCGGACAATGGAACTCCCGCTCTTACGAAGTCATTTTCTTGTACTAAGATTTGGCTAGAAAGTTTAACTAAATACTTTTTAATCTCACCAAATTTAGACTCAATAACGATCTCACGGTTACCTCTCTTAATTTTCCCAAAAGATACAACACCATCAATTTCAGATACAACCGCTGGGTTTGAAGGGTTACGAGCCTCAAGCAACTCAGTAATTCTTGGAAGACCTCCCGTGATATCGCCTGCTTTAGAAGAACGACGAGGAATCTTAACTAATACCTTACCTGCTTTAATTTTCTCACCATTTTCAACCATTAAGTGTGCACCTACTGGTAAGTTGTAAGAACGAATTAATTCACCTTCTTTACCGTAAACCAATAAAGTTGGGATTAGTTTTTTGTTTCTAGCCTCAGAAATTACTTTTTCCTGGAAACCAGTCTGCTCATCGATCTCAACCATGAACGATTGTCCTTGCTCTAAATCTTCGTAAGCAATCTTACCAGTAAATTCAGAAACAATTACACCATTATATGGATCCCATTTACAGATTACAGTTCCTTTTGCAACAGTATCTCCATCATTAACAAAAATACTAGATCCGTAAGGAATGTTATGTGTATTCAAAACAATTCCAGTTTTTTCGTCAACTAATTTTAATTCCGTTGAACGTGAAACTACGATATCAACAGAGTTTCCTTCTCCGTCTTCACCTTTAACTGTTTTTAAATCTTCAATTTCAAGTCTACCTGCGAATCTTGTAACAATACTAGACTCTTCAGAGATACCTCCAGCAACCCCTCCAACGTGGAACGTACGAAGTGTCAACTGTGTACCTGGCTCTCCAATAGACTGAGCTGCAATAACTCCGACAGCTTCACCTCTTTGTGTCATCTTACCAGTAGCTAAGTTTCTACCGTAACATTTCGCACAAATACCTTTTGTAGCTTCACAAGTTAATGGAGATCTAACCTCTACTTTTTCAATTGGAGAAGCTTCGATAGTTCTCATAATTGCTTCAGTAATTTGTTGACCTGATTGAACCATTACTTCATTAGTAAGAGGATTAATTACGTCCTGCAATGCAACACGTCCTAAAATTCTCTCTCCTAAAGATTCAACGATTTCCTCATTTTTCTTCAATGCAGCAACTTCAACACCTCTTAAAGTTCCACAATCTTCGATATTAACAATAACATCTTGAGAAACGTCATGAAGTCTTCTTGTCAAGTAACCAGCATCGGCTGTTTTAAGAGCCGTATCCGCAAGACCTTTACGAGCACCGTGAGTAGAAATGAAGTACTCAAGGATCGAAAGACCTTCCTTAAAGTTAGAAAGAATCGGGTTTTCAATAATCTCACCACCACCAGCAGTAGATTTTTTAGGCTTAGCCATCAAACCACGCATACCAGTTAACTGACGAATCTGCTCCTTAGAACCCCTCGCCCCAGAGTCAAGCATCATATATACAGAGTTGAAACCTTGTTGGTCTTCTCTAATATTTTTCATTGCTAACTCTGTTAACTGAGCATTCGCAGAAGTCCATACGTCAATAACTTGGTTGTAACGCTCGTTATTTGTGATAAGACCCATGTTATAGTTAGTTGAGATACCTTCAACTTGCTCTCTGGCATCAGCAATTAACTTAGTTTTTTGTTCTGGAATTCTAATATCACCTAAAGAGAATGATAAACCTCCTCTAAATGCGAATTTATAACCCATATCTTTCATATTATCCAAGAAAGCTGCAGTTGTAGGTACATCAGTCACACTTAAAATGTGTCCGATAATATCTCTAAGGTTTTTCTTAGTCAATACGTCATTGATATATCCAGCTGCTTCAGGTACTACTTCGTTAAATAATACACGTCCTGCAGTTGTTTGAATAATTTGGTATACTAATTCTCCAGCGTCATTAAAATCTTTTGCACGGATTTTCACACGAGCATTCAATTCTAATCTTCCTTCGTTTAATGCAATGTTTACTTCTTCAGCAGAATAGAAAGTCAAATCCTGACCTAAAATAATGTGATCTTCTGTAGAAATACGCTCTTTGGTCATATAATATAGACCCAAGACCATATCCTGAGAAGGTACAGTAATTGGAGCACCATTTGCAGGGTTCAAGATATTGTGAGAAGCCAACATTAATAATTGTGCCTCTAAAATAGCTTCTGGTCCTAATGGTAAGTGAACCGCCATCTGGTCACCATCGAAATCGGCGTTGAAAGCCGTACATACTAATGGGTGTAACTGGATCGCTTTTCCTTCAATTAATTTAGGTTGGAATGCCTGAATACCAAGTCTGTGCAAAGTAGGAGCACGGTTAAGTAATACTGGGTGTCCTTTAATTACGTTTTCAAGGATATCCCAAACTACTGGCTCTTTTTTGTCAATAATTTTCTTAGCAGATTTTACTGTTTTTACAATACCTCTTTCAATCAATTTACGGATAACGAAAGGTTTGTATAACTCAGATGCCATATCTTTTGGCAATCCGCATTCGAATAATTTTAACTCAGGACCAACAACAATTACCGAACGAGCAGAATAATCCACACGTTTTCCAAGTAAGTTTTGACGGAAACGTCCTTGCTTACCTTTTAATGAGTCAGATAATGATTTTAATGGTCTGTTAGATTCTGTTTTAACAGCAGAAGCTTTACGTGTGTTATCGAATAATGAGTCTACAGATTCTTGTAACATACGTTTCTCGTTTCTTAAGATAACTTCTGGAGCTTTAATCTCCATTAATCTTTTCAAACGGTTGTTACGGATGATTACACGACGATATAAATCGTTCAAATCTGAAGTTGCAAAACGACCTCCATCAAGTGGAACAAGCGGACGTAATTCTGGTGGAATAACTGGAACCACTTTCATAATCATCCATTCTGGACGATTTTCACGGTTTAAGTTAGACTCACGGAAAGACTCAACAACTTGCAATCTTTTTAAAGCTTCAGTTTTTCTTTGTTTAGAAGTCTCATTGTTAGCGCTGTGTCTCAATTGGTAAGACAACTCATCTAAGTCAATACGAGCTAATAAATCCATAATACACTCTGCTCCCATTTTGGCAACAAATTTATTAGGATCCATATCATCTAAATATTGATTTTCCTGAGGAAGAGTATCTAAAATATTCAAATATTCTTCTTCAGTTAAGAAATCTAATCTTTGTAATGATTCTCCATCTGCATTTTTAGCGATACCAGCTTGAATTACTACATATCTTTCGTAGTAAATGATCATATCTAATTTCTTAGATGGAAGACCAAGGATATAACCAATTTTGTTTGGAAGAGAACGGAAGTACCAGATGTGAGCAATTGGCACAACAAGGTTGATGTGTCCTACTCTATCTCTACGTACTTTTTTTTCAGTAACTTCAACACCACAACGGTCACAGATGATACCTTTGTAACGAATTCTTTTATACTTACCACAAGCACATTCGAAATCTTTTACTGGTCCGAAGATTCTTTCGCAGAAAAGTCCGTCACGCTCTGGTTTGTGAGTTCTATAGTTAATTGTTTCTGGCTTTAAAACCTCTCCTCTTGATTCTTTTAGGATAGATTCTGGTGAAGCCAATCCAATAGAGATTTTGTTAAATCTTTTTACTGGATTCTTATCTTTATTATTGTTTCTATTATTCATCATAGTTTTTACTATTGATTTATTTGCAATTAAAAAATTGATTTTCATTTAAGTCGAAAGTTTTAAAGTCGAAAGTCGAAAGCCATTTCTGGACTTTAAGACTTTGAGACATTAGACTTTGGACTAAAATACTACCTCGGATTACTTCTCTAAACTTCAAAATTAAATTGAAGCGCTAGTTATAAAATGCTTGCATTATTATAAAAAATCGGAACGGGTTACGGGTATAAATCCTTAAAAACTTTTATAAATGAGTAATCAGCCCCATTAAAAAATGAGACTGATTACAAAACTTTTATTATTCTTCTAAACGAATGTCAAGTCCAAGACCTTTCAATTCATGCATCAATACATTGAATGATTCAGGCAATCCTGGTTCTGGCATAGACTCACCCTTAACGATAGCTTCGTAAGTTTTAGCTCTACCAATAACGTCATCCGATTTAACTGTCAAGATTTCACGAAGTGTACTTGATGCTCCATAAGCTTCAAGTGCCCAAACCTCCATCTCTCCAAAACGCTGACCTCCAAATTGAGCTTTACCTCCAAGTGGCTGTTGAGTGATCAACGAGTATGGTCCGATAGAACGTGCGTGCATCTTATCATCAACCATGTGTCCTAATTTAAGCATGTAAATTACTCCCACAGTTGCTGCTTGATGGAAACGCTCTCCAGTACCACCATCATAAAGGTGCGTATGTCCGAAACGTGGTACTCCAGCTTCATCAGTCAAGGCATTGATTTGATCTAAAGAAGCACCGTCAAAAATTGGAGTAGCAAATTTTCTACCCAAGTTCATACCAGCCCATCCAAGAACAGTTTCATAAATCTGACCAATGTTCATACGTGAAGGTACCCCAAGTGGATTCAATACGATATCAACTGGTGTTCCGTCTTCAAGGAAAGGCATATCTTCATGACGAACGATTCTTGCAACAATACCTTTGTTACCGTGACGTCCCGCCATTTTATCCCCTACTTTCAACTTACGTTTCTTAGCAATATAAATCTTAGCTAATTTCAAGATTCCAGATGGTAATTCATCTCCAACTGTAATAGTGAATTTCTCTCTTCTTAAAGATCCTTGTAAGTCGTTCAACTTAATTTTATAGTTATGAATCAAATCATTAACCATTTTATTAGTTGCATCATCAGCAACCCATTGACCTTTGCTTAAGTGGGCGAAATCTTCTACTGCGTAAAGCATTTTTTGAGTATATTTTTTACCTTTTGGTAAAACTTCTTCACCCAAATCATTCATTACACCCTGAGATGTTTTTCCGTTAACGATCAAGAATAATTTTTCAACCAATCTGTCTTTTAATTCAACAAATTTAGTTTCAAACTCCATTTCTAAAGCGCCTAAAGCATCTTTATCCTGTGTACGTTTACGTTTATCTTTTACGGCTCTTGCAAATAATTTTTTGTCAAGAACTACACCATGTAAAGATGGAGATGCTTTTAATGAAGCATCTTTTACATCACCAGCTTTATCCCCGAAGATTGCACGAAGCAATTTCTCCTCTGGAGTTGGATCTGATTCTCCTTTTGGTGTAATTTTTCCGATCAAAATGTCGCCAGGTTTAACCTCTGCTCCAATTCTAATCATACCGTTTTCATCTAAATCTTTAGTAGCTTCTTCAGAAACGTTAGGAATATCGTTTGTTAACTCTTCGTTTCCTAACTTAGTATCTCTAACCTCTAATGAATAATCATCAACGTGGATAGAAGTAAAAATATCATCACGAACTACTTTCTCAGAAATTACAATCGCATCCTCGAAGTTATACCCTTTCCATGGCATGAACGCAACTTTTAAGTTTCTACCTAAAGCTAATTCTCCATTTTGAGTAGCATATCCTTCAGACAATACTTGTCCAGGAACAACTCTGTCACCTCTTCTTACGATTGGCTTCAAGTTGATACTTGTACCTTGATTGGTTTTTCTAAATTTAATAAGGTTGTACGTTTTCTCATCAGCATCAAAACTAACCATTCTTTCGTCTTCTGTACGATCGTATTTAATAGTAATAATGTTAGCATCAACATATTCTACAGTTCCATGCCCTTCAGCATTGATTAATACTCTAGAATCTGAAGCTACCTGACGCTCTAAACCTGTACCTACAATTGGTGCTTCAGGACGGATCAAAGGAACTGCCTGACGCATCATGTTCGATCCCATCAACGCACGGTTCGCATCATCATGCTCCAAGAAAGGAATCAAAGATGCAGAAATCGAAGCGATCTGGTTAGGAGCAACGTCTGTATAATGAACTACTGATGGCTCAACAACCGGGAAGTCACCTTCCTCACGAGCAATAACATTGCTAGCTGTAATTTTACCAGAAGCATCCATTTCAATGTTTGCCTGAGCAATCATTTTTCCTTCTTCTTCTTCAGCACTTAAGTAAATTGGAGTACTTTCTAAATCAACTACACCATTAGTTACTTTACGGTATGGAGTTTCAATGAATCCCATTCCGTTAACTTTTGCATAAACACCAAGAGATGAAATCAAACCAATGTTTGGTCCCTCAGGAGTTTCAATCGGACACAAACGACCATAATGAGTATAGTGAACGTCACGAACCTCGAAACCAGCTCTCTCTCTCGAAAGTCCACCTGGTCCAAGTGCAGAAAGTCTTCTTTTGTGCGTAATCTCAGCCAATGGATTCGTTTGATCCATAAATTGAGATAACTGGTTAGTACCAAAGAAAGAGTTGATAACTGATGATAATGTTTTAGCATTAATCAAATCAATTGGTGTAAACACCTCGTTATCTCTAACGTTCATTCTCTCACGAATAGTTCTAGCCATACGTGCTAAACCAACACCGAATTGTTGAGACAATTGTTCACCAACTGTTCTAACACGACGGTTTGATAAGTGATCAATATCATCAATCTCTGCTTTAGAGTTGATCAATTCGATCAAATATTTTACAATTGTAATAATATCTTCTTTGGTAAGCACTTGCTTATCCATAGGGATATCTAAATTCAATTTTTTGTTCATTCTGTAACGACCTACTTCACCTAAGTTGTAACGTTGGTCAGAGAAGAACAATTTATCTATAATACCACGAGCAGTTTCCTCATCAGGCGGTTCAGCGTTACGCAACTGACGGTAAATGTGCTCTACAGCTTCTTTTTCAGAGTTTGTTGGATCTTTTTGTAACGTATTGTGGATAATAGCATAATCTGCTTGGTTATTATCCTCTTTATGCAACAAAATAGATTTAACATTAGAATCAATGATTTCTTCAACATTATCTTTATCGATAATAGTATCACGATCAAGGATGATTTCGTTACGTTCGATAGAAACAACTTCACCAGTATCCTCATCTACGAAATCCTCGTGCCATGTGTTCAATACACGTGCAGCAAGTCTTCTTCCAATATATTTTTTAATACCAGTTTTAGAAACTTTAATTTCTTCCGCTAAGTCGAAAATCTCAAGGATATCTTTGTCTCTTTCGAATCCAATAGCACGGAATAAAGTTGTTACAGGTAATTTTTTCTTTCTATCGATATATGCGTACATTACGCTGTTGATATCTGTAGAGAACTCTATCCAAGAACCTTTAAAAGGAATTACTCTCGCAGAATAAAGTTTAGTTCCATTTGCGTGGAATGACTGTCCAAAGAAAACTCCTGGAGAACGGTGTAATTGAGATACTACAACACGCTCGGCACCATTGATTACAAAAGTACCACTTGGAGTCATATAAGGTATTGTACCAAGATAAACATCTTGCACAATTGTTTCAAAATCTTCGTGTTCTGGATCTGTACAGTATAGTTTTAACCTAGCTTTTAAAGGCACACTATAAGTAAGACCTCTCTCTATACATTCTTGAATTGTATAACGTGGTGGATCAACAAAATAATCTAGGAACTCCAATACGAAGTTGTTTCTCGTATCTGTAATTGGGAAGTTTTCCATGAAGGTATTGTATAACCCTTCGTTGCCTCTTTCGTCAGATTTCGTTTCTAATTGGAAGAAATCTTTAAAAGATTTAACCTGAACATCCAAGAAATCTGGATAGTCAGGAATATTTTTTGTAGAGGCAAAATTCAATCTTTCAGTCTGATTTGTTATCATCAATGGACAAAATTTTGATTAAAAAAAAGTAATTTATTTTGTGTAAAAACACACTGCTTAGTTTATACTTTCTTTTTAAAATCAATACATCTTTAAAAATAAACAGATAAAAATTCAGTTTAATTTTTTTCTTCGTATTGATCAAAAACTTTTTCGTATTTTAAACTATTTGATAATAAAATTTAATGTATTTTATTATACGAAAAATGGTTTAGGCCTTTGAGTGTTAACTCAGGACCTAAACCTAGTTCTTAAAACCGAGTTGAATTATTTTAATTCAACTACAGCTCCAGCTTCTTCTAATGATTTTTTAAGACCTTCAGCCTCTTCTTTAGAAACACCTTCTTTAACGTTACTTGGAGCACCGTCAACTACATCTTTAGCTTCTTTCAAACCTAAACCTGTAAGTTCTTTTACTAATTTCACAACTGCTAATTTAGAAGCTCCAGCCTCTTTTAATACAACTGTAAATTCAGTTTGTGCTTCTTCAGCAGCACCTTCTCCACCACCAGCAGCAACTACTACAGCTGCAGCAGCAGGCTCGATACCATACTCGTCTTTTAATATTGTTGCTAATTCGTTAACTTCTTTAACTGTTAAGTTAACTAATTGTTCTGCGAATTGTTTCAAATCTGCCATTTTTTCTATCGTTTAAAATGATTTGTAAAAATTATATTTTGTTTATTGTGCGCTATTTAAGCTACAAGGAAAATTTCCTTGCAATAATTATTATGCTTCAGTTTCTTCTTCGCTACCTGCGAATTTGTTTTGTAAAGCAGAAATAATTCTTTGAGCTGGAGATTGTAATAATCCAATAAGTTCTCCAAGAAGCTCTTCTTTAGATTTAATAGTTGCTAATGCATCTAATTGATTATCTCCAATGTAAATTTCATTGTTAATGAAAGCACCTTTTAAAACTGGTTTATCAGATTTCTTACGGAAATCTTTGATAATTTTTCCAGGAGCATTAGCTACATCAGAAATGAAGATAGCACTATTCCCTGTTAAAACAGTAGGCAAATCACCATAATCATTAGCAGAAGCTTCCATTGCTTTTGCAAGCAAAGTGTTCTTTACAACCTCTAATTTGATACCTGCTTTAAAACAAGCTCTACGTAAGTTTGAAGTTGTCTCTGCGTTTAAACCAGAAATATCAGATACATAAATGATATTTGTACCAGCTAACTGCGCAGTTAAATTTTCAATCGCGATTGATTTTTCTTCTCTAGTCATACTAAAAATTTTTAACTACCAATTATACTGCTTTTGGGTCTAATGCAATAGCAGGACTCATAGTGCTTGTAAGGTGGATACCTTTAATGTATGTACCTTTAGCAGCAGTTGGTTTAAGTTTTATTAATGTTTGAATAATTTCGTGTGCGTTGTCAACAATTTGCTCAGCTCCAAAAGAAACTTTACCAATTCCTGCGTGAACGATACCAGTTTTATCAACTTTAAAGTCAATTTTACCAGCTTTTACCTCTGCAACAGCTTTTGCAACATCCATAGTTACAGTACCTGTTTTAGGGTTTGGCATTAAACCTCTAGGTCCTAAAATACGACCTAATGGACCTAATTTACCCATAACAGCTGGCATAGTGATGATAACATCAACATCTGTCCAACCATCTTTAATTTTTTGTAAATAGTCATCAAGACCTACATAGTCTGCACCAGCTTCTTTAGCTTCCGCTTCTTTATCTGGAGTAACTAATGCTAAAACTTTAACATCTTTACCTGTTCCGTGAGGTAATGTAACCACACCTCTTACCATTTGATTCGCTTTTCTTGGATCTACACCCAAACGAACTGCGATATCAACAGACTCATCAAATTTTGCAGAAGCAACTACTTTTAATAATGCCGCAGCATCTTTAAGAGAGTATAATTTGTTCTTTTCAATTTTTGAAGCAGCCTCTTTTTGCTTTTTTGTTAATTTTGCCATTTCTTTTTCTTAATTAAAAAGGAGCATCTCCTGATACAGTTATACCCATAGATCTAGCTGTTCCAGCAACCATACTCATAGCTTTCTCAATTGTGAAAGCGTTTAAGTCTGGCATTTTGTCTTCAGCAATAGTTCTAATTTGTTCCCAAGTAACGCTAGCTACTTTTTTACGATTAGGCTCACCAGAACCAGATTTTAGCTTTGCAGCTTCCATTAACTGAACTGCCGCTGGAGGAGTCTTAACAACAAAATCAAATGATTTGTCTTTGTACACAGTGATTTGCACTGGACAAATTTTGCCAGGTTTATCTTGAGTTCTAGCATTAAATTGCTTACAAAACTCCATGATATTAACCCCAGCAGCTCCTAAAGCAGGTCCAACCGGTGGCGACGGGTTCGCAGCACCTCCCTTAACTTGTAGTTTAACTACCTTACTAATTTCTTTAGCCATTTTTAAAAAATTTAACATCGTAATCAGTGGAAGCGATTACAATGGTTTATTATAGTGTAACAAAAATTATACTTTTTCTACTTGCATAAAACTTAACTCTAATGGAGTTTTTCTTCCGAAAATCTTAACCATTACCTCAAGCTTACGCTTTTCTTCATTGATTTTTTCAACCGATCCATTAAATCCGTTGAAAGGACCGTCAATTACTTTCACAGTCTCTCCAACACTAAACGGAATAGAACGAGTATCTGTATTAACAGCCAACTCATCTACTTTACCTAACATACGGTTTACTTCAGAAAGTCTCAAAGGAACAGGTTCCCCACCTTTAATCTCTCCTAAAAATCCAATAACACTAGTAATTGACTTAATAATATGAGGAATCTCACCAACCAAGTTAGCTTCGATCATAACATATCCAGGAAAGTAAACTTTATCCTTAGACATTTTCTTTCCCTCTTTTACAGTCACTACTTTTTCCGTAGGAACTAAAACTTGAGAAACATAATCCTCCATCCCTAATCTGGCAATCTCAGTTTCAATGTAAGCTTTAACCTTATTTTCTTGGCCACTTACAGCTCTAACTACGTACCATTTTTTCACATTATTATCTGCCATCACAAAAAAATTATCCTTTTAACCAGTTAAAAAATCCAGCTAAAGCTTTTGCAAAAAACTCGTCTACTCCCCATGTTGCCAAAGCGAATAAGATCGAAAATACAGCCACAACAATTGTCAATTTCTGAACTTCAGCCCAAGCTGGCCAAGTAACATTTGACTTTAACTCTTCGAAAGCCTCTGATAAATAATTAGTAACTTTTGTCATTTGATATATTTTTTATTGCACGGGCGGAGGGATTCGAACCCCCATCAACGGTTTTGGAGACCGCTATTCTACCCTTGAACTACGCCCGTAATTAAAAGCCAGTGATTTCAGTTATGAAAATCAACTGGCTTTTTATAGTTTTTTATAGGATTATCCTACGATTTCAGTCACCTGACCTGCTCCTACAGTTCTACCACCTTCACGGATAGCGAAACGTAAACCAACGCTCATTGCGATTGGGCTTAATAAAGCAACATTAATTGTCAAGTTATCTCCTGGCATTACCATCTCTACTCCTTCTGGTAAAGTAATAACTCCTGTTACGTCAGTTGTACGTACGTAGAACTGTGGACGGTAGTTATTATGGAATGGAGTATGACGTCCACCTTCTTCTTTTTTCAAGATATAAACCTCAGCTTTGAAAGTAGCGTGTGGTTTTACTGATCCTGGCTTAATGATAACCATTCCTCTTTTGATAGATTCTTTATCAATACCTCTTAACAATAAACCTACGTTATCTCCAGCTTCACCTCTATCAAGGATTTTACGGAACATCTCAACTCCTGTAATAGTAGAAGTTAATTTATCAGCTCCCATACCAATGATTTCAACAGCATCACCTGTATTAGCAATACCAGTTTCGATACGACCTGTAGCAACAGTTCCACGACCTGTAATTGTAAATACATCCTCAACCGGCATCAAGAATGGTTTAGCTACGTCACGCACTGGCTCTTCGATCCAAGCATCAACAGCTTCCATTAATTCAATGATTTTTGGTACCCAAGCAGGATCATTATTCAATCCTCCTAAAGCAGAACCTTGAACAACAGGACCATTATCTCCATCATATTCGTAGAAAGATAATAAATCTCTAATTTCCATTTCAACAAGCTCTAATAACTCAGCATCATCAACCATATCCACTTTGTTCATGAAAACAACGATTCTTGGAATACCAACCTGACGTCCTAAAAGGATGTGCTCACGAGTTTGTGGCATTGGACCATCTGTAGCAGCAACTACTAAGATAGCTCCGTCCATTTGAGCAGCACCAGTAACCATGTTCTTAACGTAATCCGCGTGACCTGGACAGTCAACGTGTGCGTAGTGACGGTTAGCAGTTTCATACTCTACGTGTGATGTATTAATAGTAATACCTCTTTCTTTCTCCTCTGGAGCGTTATCGATTTGATCAAACGATTTTGCTTGACAGTAACCAGCATCTGACAATACTTTTGTAATTGCAGCAGTTAATGTAGTTTTTCCGTGATCCACGTGTCCAATTGTACCTATGTTTAAGTGCGGTTTGGAACGATTAAAATTCTCCTTTGCCATTTTACTTAATTTTTAATCTTAGTTATATATTAATTTTCAATTTCCTACTTACTTGAGCCAATGTCGGGAATTGAACCCGAGACCTCTTCCTTACCAAGGAAGCACTCTACCCCTGAGCTACACCGGCAGAGCTTTCAATTTTAGATTTCTGACTTCTGATTTTAGATTGAATCATATCTAAACTCTAAAATCATACAATCCGAAATCAAAATTTGTGGGGAGAGCAGGATTCGAACCTGCGAAGTTCACACAGCAGATTTACAGTCTGCCCTCGTTGGCCGCTTGAGTATCTCCCCTAATTTTTCATCAATAATTGCATGAACTATTTCAAATCGCATTTGAAATTTTAGAGCCGGCGGAGGGACTCGAACCCACGACCTGCTGATTACAAATCAGCTGCTCTAGCCAACTGAGCTACGCTGGCAATTACATTAAAAAAGTCCGCTATTTCTAACGGACTGCAAATGTAGCTATTTTATCTTTTAATCAAAACATTTTTTGAAAAAAATTTCAATTAAATATGCGCTCTTATTTTTTCTTTCCTTTTTACAAGCAAACGTTCTAAAGATTCTGCCGAAAGCTCAACAGCTTCCTCAAATGTTTTACACTGTTTTTTTACCAAAAAATCGTCACCAGGAACATTAATCTTTATTTCCACCATCTTATTCTCTTTATCACTTGTTCTTTCAACTTTTAAAAAAACATCTGATGAAACCACTCGATCGTAGTATTTCTCTAGCTTACCCATTCTTTCTTGGATAAAATCGACCAATTTTCTGTCGACAGTAAAATTAACTGCATGAACATCTACCTTCATAATAAAAATTTTAGGTTTAACATTTAGAATCACTATTCACTTCTTGGATGCGCACCTATATACACTTTTTTAAGTTCCGCCAAACTGTTATGCGTATAAACCTGCGTAGACGCCAAACTAGAATGCCCTAGCAATTCTTTAACTGAATTCAAATCCGCCCCATTATTTAACAGATGAGTTGCAAAAGTATGACGAAGCACATGCGGACTTTTTTTCACCTTTTCTGAGACCCTACTAAAGTATGAATTTATTAAACGATAAACAAAAGATTCACTCAATTTTAACCCTTTTTTCGAAACAAAAAAATAGTCATAATCCACCAAACTCTCCAAACCCTCTCTCTCCTTTATATACAAATCAATTTGACCCGCAATAATTGGCAAAATTGGAATAATGCGTTCTTTATTTCTTTTTCCTAAAACTTTAATCGTATTGCCTGAACAATCAACATTTTTTATCATTAAATGAATTAATTCCGCTCGACGCATTCCTGTCACATAAAACATTTCCACAATAAGCTTATCTCGAATTTCTTCAAAATCAACAGGAGCATCTATTACAGTAAGCAAATCGCTCAATTCTTTTTCTGAAAAAGGAATCTGAACTACGTTAGGAGTTTTTAAAGATTTATGCTTCAGCATCGGACTAACCTCTATCTGCTTTGTCTTTAAAAGAAATTTATAAAAAGCTTTTAAAGACGCCATTTTTCTATTAACAGAAACATTTGAAATATCCTGATCAACCAAAGAAACAATCCAACTTCTGACCTGACTATAATTTACCAAATCAATACTTTCCTGATCAAAAGATTCTTTCACAAAAGACTCAAAAGAAATTATATCACTCAAATAAGCCCCAACAGTATGCGAAGAATATTTTTTTTCCAACAAAAGATAATCAGAGAAAGCTTCTTTATTCGTTTTCATAAAATCTAAATATTAGGCATAAAAAAACCGTTAGCATCAAAATTAAAACATTTTGACCACTAACGGTAATTGTTTTTGAAAAGCTAATACTAACTCTCTAAACTATCTTTCAAGCCTTGGATGTAAGCAGCTTTTTGAATTTGAGCTCTTTTGATAACAGAAGGCTTAATAAAAGCAGTACGTGCTCTTAATTGACGAACAGTTCCTGTTTTATCAAATTTTCTTTTATAGCGCTTTAATGCTCTATCGATATTTTCTCCGTCTTTAATTGGTATAATTAACATAATATAGACACCTCCTCTCGTTAAGGGTGCAAAGGTATGTATTAATTATGAATTATGAGTTATAAATTATGAATTATTTTTTCTAGGATGAAAACAGAAAAACAAAACCAATTATTAAACTCTTTATTTTAATAAATTTCTAGAGATAACAAGCTTTTGAATTTCAGTTGTTCCCTCTCCTATGGTACATAATTTAGAATCTCTATAGAATTTTTCTACAGGAAAATCTTTAGTGTAACCATAACCTCCATGAATTTGAACGGCATCATTTGCGATTTTAACACATGCTTCTGAAGCATACATTTTTGCCATAGCACCTAATGTTGTTACGGGTTTATGTTTTTGTTTTAAGAAAGCCGCTTTATGAAGCAATAATTCTGAAGCTTCAATTTCTGTTGCCATATCTGCCAACTTAAAAGAAATTCCTTGAAAATTGCTAATTGGCTGTCCAAATTGATGTCTTTCTTTTGAATATTTCAATGCGGCTTCATACGCTCCTTTTGCAATTCCTAAGGACAAAGCTCCGATAGAGATTCTTCCTCCGTCTAGAATTTTCATAGCCTGAACAAAACCTTGACCAACTTCTCCTAATCTATTTTCATCTGGAACGCGGCAATTATCAAAAACCAATTCAGCGGTTTCGCTTGCTCTCATTCCTAATTTATTTTCTTTTTTACCTGATGAAAAACCTTTCATTCCCTTTTCAAAAACAAAAGCCGTCATTCCTTTAGAATCACCTTTTTCGCCAGTTCGCACTATAACGACAGCAATATCACCAGAGATTGCGTGTGTAATAAAGTTTTTGGCTCCGTTTACAATCCAGTGGTCTCCATCTTTAACGGCTGTTGTATTCATTCCACCAGCATCAGAACCGGTATTGTGCTCTGTTAATCCCCAAGCGCCAATAAATTCGGCA
Organism: Flavobacterium sp. B167r; assembly: GCF_056824315.1. Taxonomy (NCBI): domain Bacteria; kingdom Pseudomonadati; phylum Bacteroidota; class Flavobacteriia; order Flavobacteriales; family Flavobacteriaceae; genus Flavobacterium; species Flavobacterium sp. B167r. The sequence continues at coordinate 2,147,340 of NZ_CP124859.1, read as the reverse complement.
CTAGCTAGTTTTGGAAGCCATTTTTTCTTTTGCTCTTCGTTTCCAAAAGTTAAAATATGATTGGTACACAAAGAATTATGCGCCGCAACAGACAAACCAATTGAAGGATCTACTTTTGAAATCTCTTCTATAACTGTAATATATTCGTGATAACCTAAACCTGAACCGCCATATTCTTCTGGAACTAAAACGCCCATGAAGCCCATCTCGCCAAGTTGCTTAAACAACGGAATTGGAAAAATCTGCGTTTCATCCCATTCCATTATATAAGGTCTAATATTTTTTTCTGCAAAGTCTTTTATAGACTGCGCAATCATTAGTTGTGTTTCGTTGTAATCAAAGTTCATGAGTTAGTTTCTTTTAGAACTCCAAATATAAACTAATTATTTTTGCTTTTTCAACAGGAAAATCTTTAATTTTTGCTAAATCCTCAATATTATTAAAATTTCCGTTCATACTTCTATATGTTACTATTTGTTTTGCAAGTCCATATTTAAAGTATGAAAATTGTGCTAATTCTTTTAATGACGCCTCGTTTACATTTATTTTCTTCAAATTTGAAGGAGGCACAGCTTTAAAATGAATATTTAATTCATTAATAACTTCTGGCGAAAGCCCCCAAATATCTTTCATCTGTTCCATTGATACAAACGAGCCCAGAATTTCTTTTTGTTTTAGAATTCTAGAAGACAGCCCTTCTCCTATTCCGTAAACTTTCATCAAGTCTTCTTGAGTTGCCTCATTAATATCCAATATTACAAGCTTTTCTTTTTTAGGAAAATTCATTACATTAAATACTTTTTTCTCAGTACCATAATTATTTTTATTCTGTTTCCAATCTGGAAATTTAAATAGAGGAGAAATTTTATTTAATAATGAATCAGAAACACCAGTGATTTTTTGAAATTCTTCTGCTGAGTTTACATATTTATTTTCTTTACGAAATGCCATTAAACGATCAATCTCTTCTACCGACATTCCAAGCTTGTATCCTTTATAATCAGAAATAAAATTTGGATTGAAAGGATAATTAACCGGCTTTGTACTTTTATTGGCCAATTTCTCCTGATCAATTTCTGATTGCAGAGCTAGCCATTGCTCTTTCTCTGTACTCTTCGTTTGAGAGGTACTAAAATCAGACAAAAAATAAAACAACTGCAATATAATCATTACAACAAAAAGCATAAAAAGACCTACACGCTGTTGTTTTGTAAAATGAAAGTATTTATTTAAAGATTTAAAATTCATAATAGGAATTACTTTTTAAAATTAAAGAAAGAAAAATCTTTCAAATTTATTAAGAAAATTAGTAAGAAAAATATCTTTTAAAAAATTATCGAATCTTTCATAAATGACCAATTAATTTAATGAATATCAATACTTACAGAAGCTTTCTTACGACTACTGTAAAAAAAACAAAGATTTTATAACTTAAAACATGATAATTGTTTTTATTTTTTACAAAAAACAATACATTTGGAGCTTAATAACAAATAAACCAATAAAATAATATGTCAATTTGGAGAGTTAAACCTATATCAGCCTTTGAGGCCGATATGAAAAAAAGTGATTTAAAGAGAGTCCTAGGAAAATGGAGCCTTACTGCCATTGGTGTTGGTGCCATTATCGGTGGAGGAATTTTTGTACTTACAGGTACTGGGGCTTATTATCATGCAGGTCCAGCATTAGCAATTTCGTTTATCATCGCAGGTATTGCTTGTGTTTTTGCGGCTCTTTGCTATTCTGAATTTGCTTCCATTTTACCTGTTGAAGGATCTGCTTACGCATATGCTTACGGTACTATTGGAGAAGTTTTCGCCTGGATTATCGGATGGGGACTAATTCTCGAGTATGCAATGGGATCGATGACTGTTGCGGTTTCCTGGTCCGGATACTTTAATAAATTGCTCAAAATATTTCATATTCACCTTCCTGATTGGTTAACTACAGATCCTGCAAGTTATACGGGAGAAGGTTTTTCTATGAATCTTCCAGCTTTCTTGATCGTCATTTTAGTTATTTCATTACTTATTAAAGGAACAAAAAGTGCAGCAAAAGCAAATAATGCAATTGTTATTCTTAAAGTAGCTGCTGTAATCTTTGTAATTATTGCTGGTCTTTTCTTTATTAATACAGCAAACTGGAGTCCGTTTATTCCTGAAGCAACTCAAATTATTGAAAAAGAGACCACTCACAATGCTTACGGAATTGGAGGTATTGTTTCTGGAGCAGCTGCTATTTTCTTCGCATATGTTGGTTTTGATGCTGTTTCTACACAAGCAGGAGAAGCTATTAATCCTAAAAAAGATGTTCCTTTTGCAATTATCGCTTCTTTATTAATTTGTACTACTTTATACATTCTAGTTTCTTTAGTATTAACAGGAATGATGAATTACCAAGACTTTAACCCACTAGGAAAATATCCTGAAGCTATCAAAGCTCCTGTTGCTTATGCGTTTGATATTGCAGGACAAGGCTGGGCTGGTTCTATTATTACTGTTGCAGCAACTATCGGTTTGGTTTCTGTATTAATGGTAATGATTATGGGACAATCTAGAATTTTCCTTGGAATGTCTAAAGATGGCTTAATTCCGCAGGTTTTCTCTAAAGTAAACCCTATTTCTGGAACTCCAAAAACGAACTTAATGATTCTTGGTGGTGTTATCGCAACTGTTGCTGCTTTTACTCCAATCAACAAATTGGCTGATATGACAAGTTTTGGTACTTTGTTTGCCTTTACGATGGTGTGTATCGCTGTTTGGATTTTAAGAGTAAAACAACCAGGCTTAACAAGAACTTTTAAAGTTCCTGCTTTACCAGTAATTGCAGTTTTAGGAATTGCAATCAATTCTTATTTGATTTTTAATCTAAGTAAAGATGCACAGTTATTATCTTTTGGATGGCTTCTTATTGGTATAATTGTATACTTTGGATATAGTAAGAAAAGATCTAGACTTAACAATACAACAGAAGAATAATTGAATACAACTTCATAAAAAAAGCTCCAAATTAAATTTGGAGCTTTTTTATAAATCAAATACTGATGTTCTTTTTGAGCGAATTAAATCTTTTAGCCTGATCCAAAAAGCAAGAGTTAAATAAACTCCAAATCCTAAACCGGCTGTAACAAAAGAAATATAGATAAAAAACAATCGCACACTTGTTACACGCATTCCGAGTTTATCTGCTAGTCTTGAAGAAACATGAAAACCATATTTTTCAAAAAAGAATTTAAGTTTTAAAATTGCTGACATTTCTTTTTTAGATTTTAGATTTACAAAAATAAGAATTATCTAATTATCAAATTTTCTAATTCACTAATTATTTTTAAGCAATTCTATTCCTATTCCACATTTTAGGCAAGCTTTGTGTTCACAATATTCATTTTTAAGTTCTAATAATGTCTGACTTTCAAATGCTGTTTTTGACTTGACACCAAACGAATTAAACTTATCAATAATAGCATTTTTCTCTGAAATGACTTCATTCATAAAATCAATTAAATCTTCAGCAATTGACTCGCCCATAATACTTGAATAAGCAAATTGAAGCGGTATAATCGTATTTATAATTAGTAGATCTATAAATGATTTAGAAAGCATTTTAGATTTCTTTGGACTTTCCTTATCAAACTGATAATGATTTCGCCAATACGAGCTTGCAGATACATTTAGCAAATGACATACAGCATCAGCAGATTTTAAATCAATAATTTTTGAAAATAGATTTTGATGTTTATGATACAAACCTGCTAATTGGGAAAGTCTAATTGTAGGGAAATTATCTGGACGAAGTTTAAAAAACTGAAGCGGTTCTGTATATGTTTTTTCTATTTGATATTTATGCAACAAATAAAAATAGCGAAACTTAAGATCTTTATAATAAACATCTTCTTTTTCTACTTCTAATAAATTTGAAGTTCCAAAAAGGAGGGCTTCTAAATTTTCGACTTCAAAACTTTCTTTTCTGATTATTGAAAACGGAATAGCCTTAGAGATTTGAAGAAAGGAATTCCCATTTGTATTCAAACCAAAATTCTTCGCTAAAAGGCAAAATAAGACGGCTTCCCAATCTTGATTGGTATCTTCTAATAATTGATATATAAACTTTGATTTTCGCTCTAAGCGTTCAAAAAATAATCTTTCCTGCCAGTTTTTAAAAACAAAGCTGTCGATTTCTTTTAATTGCCTTTCGCAAGAAATCCAAGTTTTTGGAGCAATTAATGCATTGTAGTTTTCGATTATTTCTTTTGAAACATAATCTTTAAGAACTAAAACAGGAATCTCAGTATTATCCTCTCTGAAAATAGCGGTATCATTCTCCCAAACAACATGAAGAATTACATTTTTATAAGCAGGATCTTTCTCATGATTGTGCAAATACCAGTCTGACGATTTTAAATGGATTTCTACATTGCCTGCCCATTTTTGATTTCCAATTTCAATATGAGCATTAAAAAAATCAGGCCCTGCAAGTTCCAGATAATCCCCAAACTTAAGAATAGTTATCAATTCGCCTTGAGCCGATCTTAAATTCAAGCTATCAAATTTCTTGAATTTCCAGAGATAATGAAGGAAGTCTTCTTTCATTTTAGATTTTATAGTATAATTACAAAATCTAAAAGTAATTCATTTTTTAATATTATTCTTACAAAATAAAATATTTAACGGAGCATATATAACTTAGCACAAGCTCTTGCGTCTGACAAAGCTTCGTGGTGATTTAGCTGAATATCCATTTCGCGACAGCAATCACTTAATTTTGTAGGCTTTACACCTTTTGCCTTGTAGATTTTTACCGTACATTCCCATTTTGTGGCAATATTCAAATCCTCATAATTTAAACCATGAAGCAACATTGTTTTCATTAAAACGTTGCGGTCAAAACTTTCATTGTGCGCAACTACAACTCTATTTTTTAGTCTCTTTTCAATTTCGGGATAGATTTGAAAGAAAGATTTTGCGTTGATGGTATCTTTTGGATAAATGCCATGAACACGAATCGTAAAAGGATTGTAAACGTTATTTGGTGGCTTTATTAAAGTCACATATTCATCAACGATAATTCCGTTTTCAACGGTCACAATACCTACCGAACAGGGATGATATCCTGTTGCAGTTTCAAAATCAATAGCAGTAAAATTCATTTTATATTTTTAAAAGACAAATCCATAAACCTAATTGTTTTACAATAAGATTTATGGATTATTTATTATTTACAAAGGCTTATTTTATTGAGCCAATAATATCATATTTAGTAATGATATGGTGATTTCCATTTCCTAAATCAACCAAAACAGCATCATTTTCTTTGCTAAAAAGTTTTGAAACTTCCTCAATTGGTGTTCCTAATTTTACAATTGGGAAAGGTTTGCCCATCACCTCTTTTATTGGTTTTTCTGCAACATTTTTATCCGCCACATAGCTTCTAAATAAATCTGTTTCATCTACAGAACCAACAAATCCATTGATGTCTACAACTGGAATTTGCGAAATTTTATATTTACGCATACGCTCAATAGCGTGTGAAACCAATTCTTCTGTACGAACAACGATTAACTCTTTATCAATATGATCTTTGATGACATCTTCTGCTTTTGTTACGTTTTCTTCTAAGAATCCGCGCTCGCGCATCCAGTCGTCGTTAAACATTTTTCCAACATAACGGCTTCCAGAATCGTGAAATAATACCACAACAACATCTTCCGGTTTAAAATGTTCTTTCAGCTGTAACAAGCCTTTTAGACAAGCTCCTGCAGAATTCCCAACAAAAATACCTTCTTCAAGCGCAATCTTTCTAGTATAGACAGCTGCGTCTTTATCGGTTACTTTTGTGAAACCATCAATTAGAGAAAAATCAACATTTTTAGGCAGAATATCTTCTCCAATACCTTCTGTAATATAGGAGTAGATTTCATTTTCGTCAAAAATTCCTGTTTCGTGGTATTTCTTAAAAACAGAACCATAAGTATCAATTCCCCAGATTTTAATATTCGGATTTTGTTCTTTCAAGTATTTTCCAACTCCAGAAATAGTTCCTCCTGTTCCAACACCAACAACAAAGTGTGTAATTTTTCCTTCAGTCTGTTTCCAGATTTCTGGCCCAGTCTGCTCATAATGCGCCAATGAATTTGACATATTATCGTACTGGTTTACGTACCAAGAATTTGGCGTTTCTTCTGCCAAACGCCTTGAAACCGAGTAATATGAACGTGGATCTGTAGGCTCAACATCTGTAGGGCAAACAACAACTTTTGCACCAACAGCACGAAGAATATCCATTTTTTCTTTAGACTGTTTGTCTGAGATTACACAAATTAATTTGTAGCCTTTTACGATTGCCACAAGTGCAAGTCCCATTCCTGTATTTCCAGAAGTTCCTTCAATAATAGTTCCTCCAGGTTTTAGTCGGCCATCTGCCTCTGCATCTTCAATCATTTTTACAGCCATTCTGTCTTTTACAGAATTACCAGGATTAAAGGTTTCGACTTTTGCCAATACTAATGCATCAATTTCAGCAACAATTTTGTTGAGTTTTACCAATGGTGTGTTACCAATTGTTTCTAAAATATTATTTGAAAAGTCCATTTTTATTTAAGTTTTATTAGTGGTTCTAAATAAAAAAATAAGCCGGTTTTTATTGGAAGAAATTCCAAACCAGACCAAAACGCAATACAAAATCACGATACGGATTATGAGGCGCCGAGTAATAATTGCTTTGTGTAAAAGCCGCATTAAAGTGCTCTGCTCTTAAATAAAAACGTGTCTGGCGTATTCTAGCATTTACGAAGAAATCGAATGTTGCAAAACCACCTATTTTTTTATCCTGCTGCACAAAGAATTCAGAAATAACAGGGTTATAATCATCTCCGTAATATTTAGTAAGATAATTAAATACAATACCTGTTTGAAGAAATAACGCTTTTTTGAACAAGTGATTAGAATAATAAAATGTATTTCTAGTTACAAAATCAGGCACATTTAAAATTAAATCTGATTGATCTACTTTTTGATACAAAAGTGTGTTATCTAACGCAAAAGGTCCGAATTTGAACTCTCTGCTTACTTTTATCTCTAAATAATTAATTGCGTTTCCGTACTGCAATGGTTTAACGATCTGCTGGCCTGCTGCTTTTTGTTCAATTGAAGCATCATCTTTAAAATACAAATGATCGTTCAATACTGTATATTGAACTTGTCCTGTCAGCCAAGGAGTTGTGATTTCTGCACTTAGCGTATTAATTTTTTCGTTTTTAAAATCATTAGACCAATTGTACGAAATCCAGCTGCTTTGGTACAAATTATAATTGTTATTAGGCAGTTTATTGATGTTACGATATCTAAAGTCAAACTTAATTTTTTCGCTCATATCATATCGCAGTTTAGCATCTAAATCTGAAAGCGACTGATTGGTAATTGATCTTGAATACAAAAATCTACCATTCCATTTGTTTTTTTGATATTCGTATTGAGCGCCAAAATTATTAAACTGCAAGTACAAATTGTCTGGAATTGCACTTCCATCTGTATCAACAATAACTCTATTATATTTATAATTAGATCTATAATCATCAACAAAAAATATGAATTTACCTAAAAGCGAATTTTCATAAGCCGCTCCAACTTTGTTATAAAGCCTTTCATATTTAGTCTGATCATTAATATTACTTGCCGCATAAGACTCTCCAAATCGCTGTACACGTGTTGAAGATCCATTGTTGTCGGTTATGGTCGAAATTACAGTTGGCTGTTTATATTCATAAGCTTTATACTCGTAATTAAATTGATGCGTTATATATAGATTATTGCTTCCTTCACTTGGATTTATTCTAAAAGCATGATCAAAAAACAATCTTCTTCCTTTTAAAAATGATTCGGCATCGGTTAGATAAACCTGTAATCTTTGTCTATTTTTATAATCATTATTATCGCTTTCAAAATCAGCATCGTTCGTTATACCGCCATTTTCCTCATTCATAATATCCTGATTCGTAAAATGCGCATTTATTGCATATCTTTTCTCAGTTGTTGCATAACTAGTTGTTATCCTTAAATTACCGGCACTAACTAATTGATTATTATAATCTCCTTCAGATCTTAGTCCTTTATAAGCAATTGAGAAATTAAGGTTTTTAGAAGCGTTTAATGTGATAAAAGAATCTACGTTCTGACCTTTTTTTATAGTCGTATTAAAAAACAACTCAGTAAGAGGCGTTGCAACAGAGTAATATCTAATTTGATCCGCTTGCATATAAAGAGAATGTTTTCCGCTGAAACCAATTTCAGGATATGGAGAAAAACTTGTCAAACTGTATTGCAGTGTACTTATAGGCTGCCCAATATTAGAAAACTCCATAAGTCCAAAAAGATCCTTTCTGAGATGATTTTGTTTGTATGCACTTTTAAGCGTTAGCGAAGTATCAGCATAAATTGTATCATGTTCTAAAGTGACAATTTTGTACTGGTCTATTTTGGCTATTTTTTGTTTTTTCTTTTTTACGCTATCTGTAATACTAGAATATTCCGTATTCATATCTAAATTATTTTTAGAAGCAGTTTTTTTTTCTTGCGAAAACAATAAAGTTGGAATAACTAATAGATATAGAAAAATGAATATTCTCATTTGATGGCTTTGTATAAATTTATTTTGACAAAATTTGCTAAGCAAAGGTAAATTAAAAAACAAATAAATAAAAAAACACTTCATTTTATACAATTGCCTTGGCTGACAGTACGAAAACGAATATTTTTGCTGAAAATTTCATCTAATTTGTTATTTAAAACCTAAAAAATGCTCGAAAAAAATTTCTCAGGATTTGTTTTAGAAACTGGAACCGACGAGGCTGGCAGAGGATGTCTTGCTGGGCCAGTTACTGCAGCGGCTATAATTTTACCCGAACATTTTGAAAATACGATTCTCAATGACAGTAAACAATTGTCTGAAAAAACGAGAGCGCTTTTAAGACCTATCATAGAAAAAGAAGCTTTATGTTTTGCCGTTACGCATTTATTTCCAGATGAAATTGATGAAATAAATATTTTAAATGCTTCTATGAAAGGAATGCAGGAATGTATTTTAAAGCTAAAACATGTTCCGGAATATATTATTGTTGACGGAAATCGTTCTTTAAATGCAAAACTCGGACTCAAAAACACTTTCGGAAAACAGTTTTCTGAAGATGAGATTACACTTTTAAAATCTATTCCAAACCAAAGTATTATTAAAGGAGATGGAAAATATCTGAGTATTGCCGCCGCATCTGTTTTAGCAAAAACGTATCGTGACGAATATATGGATCAAATTCATGAAGAATTCCCAATGTACAATTGGAAGCAAAACAAAGGATATCCAACCAAAGAACACCGAGAAGCCATTAAAGAATTCGGAACCACAAAATACCACAGAATGAGTTTTAGGCTTTTGCCAGAACAATTAGAACTTGTTTTTGAATAAAAAAACGACCTAATCAGGTCGTTTTTTTATTTTTTACTTTTCAAAAATTCTGCAAATGTTTTTGTATCATAATAAAAAGATCTAACAGCAGTAATTTTTCCGTCCTTCAAATCTAAATGCTCTGAAATTGGAACCGACATTGTTTTACCCGATTTTTTAGATTTACAGTTTATTGTAAAATAAATGATCACTTCATTTTTAGAAGCATCGCTAAAATAAACCGGTTCTTTCTCTATCTGTAAATCAAAAAATTCTGTTGATTTTGTAAACATTTTGGTCCATTCGCCAAAACCGATATAATTTCCTCCGTAAGGCAAACCCGCAGCTTGATTGTAAACCGCTCCGTCTGCAATTAAAGCTCCTAAAGCATCAAAATCTCTTGTTTTAAAAAGGCTTTCGTAGTATTTAGCCACTACTTTTAGATTATCAGCTTCTAGATTTTTCAAAATATCCGCTTCAGATAAAGTTGCTCCTTTATCCCAGAAACCAATAATTTTACTTACCTGTCCTTTGCCATTTAAACGCGCAAAGTCGCGCCCAGCCATTATAAGATTATTTTTAGAATCTAGAACTTTCCATTCCCAGGTTACATAATTGTCTTTTACGATTTTGGCTCCCGAAGTTAATACTGCATCTGGGTTTTTCTTGTAGAATTCGTTGATCACGTTATTAAATGCCACGGTTCCCTTTATTGAAGCCGAAGGATCTTCGAAAGTACTATCTTCCAACCAAATCGATTTAATCATTTTTAATCTGGTATCGCTATTTTTTTCCTGCCACACTTTTTCATAAACTGCAACGGGATATAATTTATCTTTCTTTTGGGCAAAAAGACCATTAAGCACAAAAAGGAAACAGAATAAGTAGATTTTTCTCATAAGCCATCAGGATTAAAATTTTAATAGTAAGTACTCAAATTTAGCACAAATACCAATGAGAATGACGTGTAACGCATAATTTGTCTTTCCTTCAAAATCTTAACTTTTGCGAAATGGTTTTTCCCTTTTTTCAATATATTTTTAGAAAAAAACAGCTTTCTATCTAAAAAATGAGACGAAACAAAAAACCGTTTCAAATAAAATACTTGAAACGGTTTACTTTTTTAGCGCTATTTTTAAACAAATTCAGCTTCGAAGAGCTCTTTGAAATGTTTTATAATTTTAGCTTTTACTTCTTCTTCGTCTACTTTTTCTACACCAAGTTCTAGATTGAGAGAAGTAACGCCTTTTCCGCGAATTCCACACGGAATAATATTATCAAAATATCCTAAATCGACATTTGCGTTTAAGGCAAATCCGTGCATAGTTACCCATCTTGAAGCGCGAACACCCATTGCGCAGATTTTGCGTGCAAATGGAGTTCCTACACCAAGCCAAACTCCTGTTTCTCCTTCGCTTCTGCCCGATTCTAAACCATATTCTGCCAAAGTCAGAATAATTGATTCTTCTAGCAAACGTAAGTATTTATGAATATCCGTAAAGAAATTTTCTAAATCCAAAATAGGATAACCTACAATTTGTCCAGGTCCGTGATAGGTAATATCGCCACCACGGTTGATTTTATAAAAAGTTGCCCCTTTGGCTTCGAGCTGTTTTTCGTTTAATAATAAGTTCTCCAGATCGCCGCTTTTTCCTAAAGTGTAAACATGCGGATGCTCAACTAATAATAAATAATTTGGCGTTGGCAGATCTAGTTCTTCTCTTCTGTTCTTGATTTTTAAATCGACAATGTCTTTAAAGATTTCTTCCTGATATTCCCAAGTCGATTTGTAATCTTTTTTGCCCAGATCCTGAAGTTGGATTTTTTTATTCATTTTAATTATTTTTCAAACTCAACGTCAAAGTTCAGTTTGTCAGGATTCTCCATATAATCCGTAAAAGTGTATTGAATTGTAATTGATTTGCGATCATCGCTAAATAAAGCAGTTGGATTTGAAACTTTCTTTATTTTTTTTGGAAAATGATAATTTACGATATAGCTAGATGAAGCAAACATCATTTTTGACATATCTCCTGCAGAGTCTTTTGCTTTTGCTGCCTTTTTTTGCAAATCGACAACCGCCTTTCTCGTAAATTTTTTCCCATCATAAGTGTAACTCAATTTACTGCCGTTATCTCCAAAACCGCTTCCCATAGGATTTGAGCCTCCTTCTAATTTCTGAAGTGTGCCTAATGTCTGCAAAATATCTTGAAGTTCATTTACATTTTTAAAATCAGTTTTCATTATCATTTGAAACTGTTTTTTCTCTGAACTCATTTTTGTTGACACAACGAAATTTTCCAATTTCTTAAGCTCCTTTTGCGTTTCTGGCGACAACTTAGCGATACTGTCTTTTTTCTCTTCAAACATTTGTTTGAAAGTAAAAGTAGTATCAATATCTTTTTTAGCCTCTCCCATTTGACCTGCAATTTGATCGCCAGCCATTTCCATTAAAGCGGAACCATCCATATCTACAGCGAATTTTCCGGTTCCGTTATCGTTTATGTAAATGTTTTCAGTGAAAGTACAGCTGGTTAACGTCGCTATTAAAAAAGAAAAACTAAGTAGTTTATATAATTTCATCGTAGTTATATTTTTATCAAAGATACAAAGACTATTCTTAAAAATACATTTTGTTGGAAACCTCAAATTATTGCTCAAATTCTACTTTAAAACCAAAATCGACACTGCTTTCCTGCGCGTTGTCTAAAGGAATTTCAAGAGTAAAACCTTTTCTATCTTGCGTTAGAACCGCGTTTTTAAGCGAAACAGTTTTGATCTTTTTAGGAAAATGATATTCGGCAATATACTTGCATTCTTTCATCATTTCTTCCATTTTTTTAGAGAACGGATCATCGTTTTTTTCTTTCTTGGCTTCTTTTTTCTTTTTACCTTTTTTATCGTCTTTACCAAGTGTTACAGCCTTAATAAAAACCTTACCATCATAAAAAATAGTTGTAGCCGATTTTTCTTCTGGTTTGGGCATAGCACTTAAGAGTCCAAGATTTTTTTTATCTGCTGCAGCCAATCCTTCTAAACTTTCGGCAGGTGTTGCAATAGTTTTATATCCTGTTCCGCTAGGGAAATCAAATATCATACTATATTCAAATTCCTTTTTTTCTTCGTTGATTTTTATGCTCACTTTAAAATCCTGTAGAATTTCAAGTTTCTCCTTTTCTTTTTCTAACAGCTCCAATTTTTCTTTGTCACCATTTGGCAATTTAGAAATACTGTCTTTGACTTTGTCAAATACCTCTTTGAAAGTAAAAGTGGTATCCACTACCTTACTGACTTTTGTAGAATCTGCTTTTTTCATTCCGAGTTTATACATAGGTGACATGTCAAATCCGTAAGAGAAAGTTCCTGATCCATCTTCGTTCATGACCACTTTTTCCTTAAGCGTACAGCTTGTAATACAAAACATTATAAAAAAGCAAAGTAGAATTCTTTTCATTATTTTAGGCTAATTAAGTTATATGAGCGAAGATACTTTCTTTTCTGAATTATTTTAATTTTATTCTAAAACAACATTGAGATTACTAATTTCAGGATCATAAAGAAAATCTGAAAGCTGAAATTCTAAGGTTAGAGATTTTTTGTCTGCCCCTATAACCGCTTTTGAATTTGAAACTGATTTGATCTTTTTTGGAAAATGATATTTTAAAGTATACGACTGAATCAATTTTGAAGAACCATAATTTGCTTTGAATTTTTGCGATTCTTCTCTTACTTTTTCTAATTCAGCTGTGTTTATAATGGTTACAGAACGTTTAAAAATTTTACCATCAAAAGCATATGAAATTCTGAAATAATGGTTTTCTGCCGTTAAAGCATAATTATGCTGAATATCTGAAGCATAATCTTCTGTTTTAAATAAATCTGGAATTTCTGAGGCTTTATCAAAATGAAGCGTAAAAAGCGTTCTAAATTCTTTTTCGAAAGAGCTTCTTTTTATTTTTACTTCTACATTGGCATATTTTTGAAATAACTGTTGTTCTTCTAGTTTATATTTTTCAAAGTTCTCGCTGTATTTATTGATATAATCTTTGAAGATATAAGTTGTATCCTTAAAAACATTTTCTTTAGAATATTCTTCTCCAGCCAATTGCATATAGCTATTTTCTTCTCGAAGTTGTTCCATTTCTATTGTACCGCTTCCATCTGAATTTAGGACTAGCGTTTCTGTAATTTGACAGCTTGCAAAAAAAATTAGTACAAGAAAAACAGCTAAATATTTCATTATTTTAAAGATTCTAAGGTTCATAGTGGCTAAGATACTAAGTTTTTTTAGTCGCTACGTTCCAACTAAAAACTCTTATGAAAACAAAAATTTCTAATCTAGCCCCGATAGAAATGGAAATCCTTTTGTGCCGGTGTTCGGCATAAAAGATTGAAATGGATAGCGGGACTAAAGTTGATTGAAACCCAATAATTTGATGCTGCAAAAAATCTAAAATCTGCATTCTAAAATCTACATTCTTTTTTTTATCTTTGCAGACTTAAAAAATAAAGCAAAAATGGCATTATCAGAACAAGAAATCATTAGAAGAGAAAAACTTCAGAACTTACGCAACTTAGGAATCAATCCTTATCCGGCTAATCTTTTTCCTGTAAATCATACTTCGAAGCAGATAAAAGAAACTTTTGAGGAAGGTAAGAAGGTTATCGTTGCTGGACGTTTAATGAGTGTTCGTGATCAAGGTAAAGCTTGTTTTGCTGAATTGCAGGATAGCGAAGGACGTATTCAATTGTACGTGAATCGCGATGTTTTGTGTGAAGGTGATGATAAAACTTTGTACAACACAGTTTTCAAAAAATTAACTGATTTAGGTGATTTTATTGGAATTGAAGGTGAGTTGTTTACTACACAAGTTGGCGCACAATGTGTTCGTGTAACTGGTCTTACTTTCTTAAGTAAAACGTTACGTCCGCTTCCGTTGCCAAGAGTTGATACAGACGGAAACGTTCATGATGCTTTTAAAGACGCTGAATTGCGCTACAGAATGCGTTATGTTGATTTAACTGTAAATCCGCAGGTTAAAGAAACTTTTATTAAACGTACAAAGTTGTTTACTGCAATGCGTGGTTATTTTAACGATGCAGGATATCTTGAAGTTGATACTCCAGTTTTGCAATCGATTCCTGGTGGCGCTTCGGCAAGACCATTTATTACGCACCATAACTCGCTTGACATTCCGCTTTACATGCGTATTGCGAACGAATTGTATTTGAAAAGATTAATTGTTGGTGGATTTGAAGGTGTTTATGAGTTCTCTAGAAACTTCCGTAACGAAGGAATGGACAGAACGCATAATCCTGAGTTTACTGCAATGGAAATATATGTAGCTTACAAAGACTACAATTGGATGATGGAATTTGCTGAAGGTTTACTTGAGCATTGTGCTATCGCTGTAAATGGAACTAGCGAAGTTACTTTTGGCGAGCACACAATCAACTTTAAAGCGCCTTACGCTCGTGTTACAATGACCGATTCTATCAAACATTTTACTGGTTTTGATATTTCTGGAAAAACAGAACAGGAATTGTTCGAAGCTGCAAGAGGAATGGGAATCGAGGTTGACAACACAATGGGTAAAGGAAAACTGATTGATGAGATTTTTGGAGCGAAATGTGAAGGAAATTATATTCAGCCAACTTTCATTACAGATTATCCAAAAGAAATGTCTCCGCTTTGTAAAGAGCACCGCGATAATCCAGATTTGACTGAGCGTTTTGAATTAATGGTTTGCGGAAAAGAAATCGCAAATGCTTATTCTGAATTAAATGACCCTATTGACCAAAGAGAGCGTTTTGAAGATCAAATGCGTTTGGCAGCAAAAGGTGATGATGAAGCAAACGGAATTATCGACGAAGATTTCTTAAGAGCGCTTGAGTACGGTATGCCTCCTACTTCTGGAATGGGAATTGGAATGGATCGTTTGATTATGTATTTGACAAATAATGCTTCGATTCAAGAGGTTTTATTGTTCCCGCAAATGCGTCCTGAGAAAAAACAAACTGTTGAATTATCTGATGAAGAGAAATTTATCGTTGATTTATTGAAAGGAAATGAAAATAAAATGGATCTTCAGCAATTAAAAATTACCGCAAATTTAAGCGGTAAAAAATGGGATGCTTCGATGAAAAACTTATCTAAATACGGTTTGACTAAAGTTGCTGTTGAAGGTGAATTTAAATTTGTGGAATTGGTGGGGTAAATTCCTTTAAAATCATATAAAATTTAAAAAGGGGCTTTTATTTAAGCTCCTTTTTCATATATAAATATTTTCCTTAATTTTGGAAACATGGAAAGAGCAAAACTTATTGTTAAAAATTTCGGACCTCTAAAAGATATTGATATCGAAGTTAGAGAAATGGTTACTTTTATTGGTGCGCAAGCTTCAGGCAAAAGTACCTTAGCTAAACTTCTTTCAATATTTGAAGATGAAAAATTTAGAAGAGATGATAATATTTCTTTTGAAGAAGAATTAAAAAAATATAATATCTTCAATTACTTAAAAAAAGACACTTTTATATCTTACGATAATATAGATTATGGTGAAAAAAGCCCTTTTAAACTAAAATATGTAGAGGGTGTTTTTTCTAAAGCAACTGCTTATAGATTTTTATCAGTGATTAAAGAAATAAGCAAAAATCCTAATTCAAATCAAAAAAAGGCGGCTGAAATTTTAAAAAAAAATTTAAACTCCGAAATAATCGATTGCTTACTAAATGATTTCGAAAAAACACTTAAAATTTTTAGTACTAAACCTCAAAAGATAAAATTTCAAAAGTTCATTAGTACTAAAATCCATCAAGATATCAAAGAAAAATGTTCTGATGAAATTCTTGAAATTCTTGAAAGAGATAAAAGCATCGAAAATTACATTTGGATACTTGAGCAATTAATTAATCTTTTTCCAAATTTATATTTATTTGATTCTATATACATACCTTCTGAACGAAATTTTCTGCACTTGATAGCAGAGAATACATTGGGTTTAATAAATAACAACGTTCAAATACCTAAACACTTGCTAAATAGTGGACAGGATTATGAAAAAGCAGTTCAAACAATAAAAGAATTACCATTAAAAATTATTGATAAAAAAGTCAAATATAAACGAGAAGGAAAAACTTCTTATATATATCATAATGATAATGAAAAAGTAGATTTATTAGAATCCGCATCTGGATTACAATCAATTATTCCAATTTTGCTTTTAGTTGAATATTCCAAATCACTAAAAGAAGAATACAATTTTAATTTTGTTGTGGAAGAACCAGAACTAAATTTATATCCAAAAGCACAACATGAATTAATTAAGTATCTAGTTGAAAACTGTTTATTTGATAGAAAAAATTTAATTCTTACGACACATAGCCCATTTGTTTTAGCATCTATAAATAATTTATTATTAGCTTATGAGAAAGGGCAAAAATTTCCAAAAGAAGTAAATAAAATTATAAAAAAAGAATCTTGGCTAAATCCTAAAAACTTTATTGCTTACGAATTGAAAAATGGTAAAGCAAAAAAAATAATGAATGATAAATTAGGGCAGATTTCTGAAAATATGATTGATGGTGTTTCTGATACTTTTGTTGATGAATTTGATAAACTACTAGATTTATGAGTTTTGAAGATTTATTAGCTAATTTTCCTGATTTAGAAAAAGATGTTTGCTACAAAATTTTAATAGATCCTCTTTACTTTCTTGAAGAAATAAAAGATTCAGTCGTTACATTTAAATCGGAAGAAGAATATTGGAATCTATGTTTAGAAAACGAAAATTCGAAAGAAATTTTGTTTCTCGAAAATGAATATTCAGTCATGAAGAATGAAAATTCAAAAAAATGTGACTGGGCAGTTTATGAAAACAAAAACATTTATTTCGTTGAATCCAAAGATGTCAAACCACGAAATAGAAGAAAAGAAAGAAATGATGCAACTGAACAATTAATTGCTACAATTAAATTTTATAATTCAAAAATTGACCTAAGTTCAGTTTCGATTTTTTCTCAAATTTGTTTTCAATCCAAATCAAGAGTAATTAAAGCTGGAGATCAAGCCCGTAAAGTTTTATTTAAACAATATAATTCGGAATTTTCAGAAGGTAATTTTATAAAATTTTAAATATTTCAAATCAGCCTAAGTCAAATGAGCAATCAAGAATTTTATCACCTTGATGAACAAGAAATAGACATCCTTAAACAAAGTGAAGATGATATAAAATACGGAAGAGTCATTTCTCAAGAAGATTTGGATAAAGAAGATCTTGAATGGCTTAACAGTATATAAATTCAAACCCGACAGGTTTTAAAAACCTGTCGGGTTTTTCTTTTTAACATTAAAAAACAAAAAAAAATCTCAATCAATTGAACATAAAATTGATTTTTCATTCGTTTTTTTTGGGAAATAAATTACTACATTTGGCACGGAAAATAGGCTTTTTATAAAAATCTATTTTTCACCCAAAAACCCAATTCAATTAACATTTTTCAACCAATACTCTAAATGAAAATTAGAAAAATCTCTCCCAACGAAGATTTAGAAACAACAGTCAACAAAAAAAGAAACCGTTACAAGTTTGTTCTTATCGCTATTATCGTTCTCTCGGCTGCAGGCTTTTTAGGATTTAAATATTTTAAACCAAAAAAAGAAAGTGTTTGCTTAGGCACAGACACCAAAATCTATGATACTTATAAAAATGCAGTTGTGCTTGTAAAACATAGATATGGCTATTTTGTTAAAATTAATGGAAAAGAATTTCAACTTACTGCTGAAGACGCAAAGGAAGAAACAATTTACGGAACTGGCTTTTTTGTAGATACAGAAGGAGACATGATCACCAATAGACATGTTTTACAGCCATGGAATTCAACAGAAGAAGAGAGCGAAAAAGTAAATGCTAACATACGAAATCTAAGAATGAAAGTTGCTTCTATTTTAACGACCGATGTTTCTGAAGATGAATATGAAAGTTTTATTAATAACAACTGGTCACATGCTTCCGTTTCATATAGTGAAGGTGAAGAAGAGGGAGATTATGAGGAATCTAGTGAAGAAACTAGTGAGTCTGCAGGTGAAGAATTTGTTAGTTCTAATGAAACAGAAGCAGATACATCTCAAGTAACAACTGATTTAGCAGCGTCTATTCCGGTGAAAGAATATGTTTCTATAGAAAACATTGAAGTATTTATAAAAACTGTAGACATTCAGGTTGCTCTTCATAACTCTGATAGCGAATGGATTAATTGTGAAATGAAAAAAGTTTCTGATGACAGCAATATTGATTTAGGTCTTTTACAAGTAGCCAATCATAAAACTCCGTCAACTGTTACCAATATCATTAGTCTCGATAATATCGTTGACAATGATGCTTCTTTAGCTCCTGGGCAAAAAGCGATAATGGTGGGTTATCCGATGGGAATAGATTTGGCACAGACAAATTCAGGCATTAAAGTACAACTTTATGATGGTCAAATAAGTAAAGAATCTGATGGAAATAAAATTCAATACAGTATAACTTCTACACACGGTGCTAGTGGTTCGCCGGTTTTTAATGAATGTGGCCAACTAATCGCGGTTAATTTCAGTGGATTTGATCAGGTTCAGGGTTTCAATTTTGGAATTGTAGCTAAGCATATTCTATCCCTTTAATTTGAAAAAATTCAAAAAATAAAGACTTTAAAGCTAATCGGATTTTCACATTTCAAATCAAATAAAATTGCGCTTATTAATTATGAATAAATTTTTTACTATCTGTGCACTACTATTCTTTAGTGCCGCTTTTTCACAGATTCCATCTTTGGATGTCGAAAATCAGAAAAAAAATTCAGTAATCTTACAAGAAGTACAAATTGAAACCAAGATTTTAGGAAATCTTGCATCGACTACAGCAACTTATACATTTTACAATCCTGGCGACAGAATCTTAGAAGCAAATTTTACACTTCCATTACCAGAAGGAGTAAGTGTAAGCGGTTATGCTTTAGACATTAACGGAAGTTTAAGAGACGCTGTTCCTGTTCCAAAAGAACGAGCTAAAGAAGTATTTGAAAGTATTGAAAAAAGAAATGTAGATCCAGGTATTATTGAAAAAGTAGCTGGAAATAATTTCAGAACCAGAATTTATCCAATTACAGCTAGAGGCAGCAGAATCATTAGAATTACTTACAATCAGGAATTAAAAAATTCGGCTACTGATTATCAGTATTTTTTAAGTTTTGCTAATGCGTTTAGTATTCCGAAATTTAATCTGAAAGTATTGGTTAATGAAGGCCTGACAACTCCAAAAATTACTGAAAATCCAGATGGAAGTTTTACTTTTGAGAAAAAAGGAAATCAATGGGTTGCTGAAATTAAGAAAACGAATTTTACGCCGATTGAAAGCCTAAAAATAAGCATTCCAAAAGTAAATGAGTCTTCGAATGTAATGCTTCAAAAAGCTTCTGACGATAAGTCGTATTTTGCGGCAAGCGTTTCGATGAATTTCCCTGTACAAGAAAAAGCAAAATCTCAAAAAATTGCTATTATTTGGGACAATTCATTCAGCGGATCAAAGAGAGATCGTCAAAAAGAACTGGACTTTCTTAATGCTTATTTCTTAGATAACAAGAATGTCGCAGTCTCTTTTATTCTTTTAAATAATATCCTTGAAAAAACAGAAGAATTTACTGTTTCTGGAGGAAATTGGAATGCATTAAAAGAAAGAATCCTTAATCTAAAATACGATGGTGGAACTGATTTTAGTGCTTTAAAAGAAATTTCATCAATAGACGAATATCTTTTTTTTTCTGACGGAATTTCAAATTTTGGAGATTTAACTCTAAAATTCAAAAAACCAGTTAACAGCATAACGAGCACGCCAACTTCTGATTTTAATTTGCTGAAACTTTTAGCTTCACAATCAGGAGGGAATTTTATCAATCTTAACGAATTAGATACGCAATCTGCTCTAAAAACATATAAAAGACTTCCTATTGTATTTTTAGGTTTTAAAGAAACGAATACGCTTCAAGAATTGTTTCCAAATGTTGGAACTGCGGTAAACGAACCAGTAAATATATTCGGAATTTCATCTTCAAACTTGAGCAAACTTACTGCTGTTTTTTCAGTAGGAAATAAGAAATTTGAAGTGCCAGTAGATTTCAATAACGCTGTACAAGTAGATAATTGGCCTCTTGCGCAATTTTGGGCACAACGAAAAATTAATGATCTGGAACTTAATTCAACACAAAATAGTGATGAAATTAGAAATCTGAGCGAGCAGTTTGGAGTTGTAAGCAAGAACACCAGTCTTATCGTATTGGAAGATGTAAATGATTATGTTCGTTTTGGCATTACTCCTCCAGAGGAATTATTATCAGAATACAACAAAATCGTTTCGCAAAACAAGAGAGAAGTTTTAGAAAAAAGAAGAAATCTTCTATCTAAAGCTTTTGATAAAACACGTGAACTGACAACTTGGTGGAATAGTGAATTTAAGCCTACAGAAAAAAAACTGTATCCTAAAATTTCTAAGCAATCACAAAAATTGTCTTCAGAAGAAAGTGTTGTTAGCGATAACGCCGTATCTTCTGCAGAAAGCAGAGCAAGCGATAAAAAAACATCTTCTGGAAAAATAACTTTGGTAGATGTAGAAAGCACTCAAGAGTACATGAAAGATTTTCAATCTTTACAGTCTGCTGAATTGATTTACCAAAAGTATCTTGAAAATCGTTCAAAATACGAGAAACAAGTAACGTATTATTTTGATGTTTCTAAACTGCTATTCAAAAAAGGAGACAAAGTACTTTCTTTAAAGGTTTTAAGCACATTAGCAGAACTTGATTTAGAAAATGAAGAGTTGTACAAAACGATCTCTTATCTATTGAAACAGAGAGGAAATTATGAAAAAGAATTGTGGATTACCCAAAAAATTCTAGAATGGAGACCTTTTGATGCTCAAAGTCATAGAGATTATGCATTGGCTTTGGTTGACAATAAAAAACCTCAAGAAGCTCTTAACATCTATAGAGGAATGCTTTATCAAGAATATACCGATGAGATTTCTGTAAGAGACAATGGCATTGAGGAGATTTTGATTATGGAAATCAATAATATTTTGAGCCAAAACAAAAATGTTGATGCAAGCAAAGTAGATGATCGTTTAAAAGCAAATCTTCCTGTTGATATTCGTGTAGTTATTAACTGGAATAAAGACAATACAGATATTGATCTTTGGGTTACAGATCCAAGAGGAGAAGATTGTTCGTACTCACATAAATCGACAGAAATTGGAGGAAGATTAAGCAATGATTTCACTCAAGGTTTTGGTCCTGAACAGTTTTTACTAAAAAAAGCAATTAAAGGAAAATATAAAATCAAAACTAATTTCTTTGGTGAAAGACAAAATATTCTTTCTGGACCAACAACGGTGATGGCAGAAGTTTACCTTTATTATTCTGATGGTAGACAGGAAAGAAAAATTGCGGTTTTCCAAAGTCAAAAAGAAAACAAACGCGAAAGTGACAGTAAAATTCTAATTGGAGAATTTGAATTTTAGAAATTACAGCTTTTACTAAATATTAAACCCGACAAATTTTAAAATCTGTCGGGTTTATTTTTTTATTTAAGTATAATTTAAAACGAATACTTCTCCAATTGCTTTCCTTGAATATCCAAAACAGATGTAGTTTCTTTTGGAACTTCTCCTTTCCATTTTTCTTCTACCGAAGGATTTGATGGATACTTTCCGTTTTTCATTTTCATGAGATGAAATGCGCCTCCACTTTTCATTAGAAGATTATAGAATTTCTCTGAAGAATCTGTT
Organism: Flavobacterium sp. B167r; assembly: GCF_056824315.1. Classification (NCBI taxonomy): domain Bacteria; kingdom Pseudomonadati; phylum Bacteroidota; class Flavobacteriia; order Flavobacteriales; family Flavobacteriaceae; genus Flavobacterium; species Flavobacterium sp. B167r. The sequence continues at coordinate 2,125,093 of NZ_CP124859.1, read as the reverse complement.
GTTACTAAAATCGGAAAATTGGTTACTGAGAAATGATTGATTACGCTTCCGTCATTATTTAAAATATAACCTGAACAGCCTCCGCTTCCGCAGAAATACGAATTAGAAAAACCTACAAAGTATTCGTCTTTCTTGTCATTATCCAAATCGAAAGCTTCATAATAGAACGATCTATCTTCTTTGGTCATTGCTACCAAATCTTTCTTCAATAAAACCAACAATTGTTTTTCGATGAGTTCTACTTCTTTATTATTTTTCTCAGAGACATCACTTAAATCTGCTGTCCCACCAAGGGTTTTAGACAATGTATCTTGAACAATTGTTTTTACAATATTCTTCGAATTGTCTTTGTTTTGACAAGAAGATAATGCCAAAATTGCAACTAAAATCAGAATTTTATTTTTCATAATCATATGCTTTAAATTCACAATAGTTTACACTAATAATGCTGTTTTATTTTCAATATCATTCTTCGCCAATAATGATTTTATATTATTGAACGTAACCAATGCAATCTGCGTTAAAGCTTCGTTGGTAAAAAATGCCTGATGCGCTGTTACCAAAACATTCGGAAAACTCATTAAACGCTGAATGGCATCATCTTGAATAATATCTGCAGAAAGATCTCTAAAGAACAGTTTTTCTTCCTGTTCGTAAACGTCAATTCCTAAATAGCCAATTTTTCCTTCTTTCAACCCTTCAATAACTGATGATGTTTCTATTAATCCGCCACGACTTGTGTTGATAATCATAACGCTGTCTTTCATAAAAGTCAGCGAAGTTTTATTGATAACGTGTTTCGTCTGATCGTTTAGCGGACAATGCAATGAAATAATATCACTCGATTTCAAAATCTCTTCTAAAACCACAAAAGAAACGCCGTCCTTTTTCATTTCTTCGCTTTCCACAATATCATACGCCAAAACTTTACAGCCAAAACCTAATGCAATTTTAGAAAATGCTTTTCCTATGTTACCCGTTCCGATAATTCCGATTGTTTTTCCGAATAAATCAAAACCTAACAATCCATTTAAAGAGAAATTCTGTTCACGAACTCTATTGTATGCTTTATGAGTTTTTCTATTTAAAGTCAAAATCATTGCCATGGCATGTTCTGCAACGGCTTGCGGAGAATAAGCTGGAACACGACAAACTTTGATATTATATTTTTTAGCGGCTTCTAAATCTACATTGTTGAATCCGGCACAGCGTAGTGCAATTATTTTGACGTTTTTTTCTGCTAATTGTTTAATAACTGTTTCGTTTACAATATCATTTACAAAAACACAAACAATTTCACAAGCTTCAATTAATGCAACTGTTTGTGGATTTAGCTGGGTTTCAAAAAAATCCAATTGATAGCCAAAATCTTCATTGTATTTATTAAAAAAGGTTTTATCGTAAGGCTGAGTCGAGAAAAAAGCAATTTTGTTTTCAATGGTTGAATTCATAAAATATAAATTGGAAATTACAATTTGTTTTTTCACTAAAATAAGAAAATATTTTCACATTTCGTTTGTTTATACTTCTTAATAAATTACAAATCAACATGTTAAATTAAATATAATTTTTAGATTTCAATTAAACCAGTTTCCTTAAAAAAAGTCTAATCTCTTATAACAATTAAAAAACTCTAACATGAAAAAATTATTAATTGCTGCTATGTTATTTGTTGGAATAGCAAGTTTTGCTCAAACACAAAAAGAAAAATTAACGCCAGAACAGCGTAACGAAAAACATTTACAAAAATTAACTGCAGAATTAAATCTTGATGCTAATCAGCAAACTCAAGTAAAACAGCTTTTGGCAGACAGGAGTGCAAAAGTTGAAAAATTAAGAGACGCTCGCCAAGAACAAAAAGAAAACGGCACTAAACTTACTGCTGCAGAAAAAGAAGCCTTTAAAAAAGAAATGATAGCGGAGAAAGAAGCAAACGATGCTAAAATGAAATCGATTTTGAATGCTGACCAATACACTAAATGGAAAACCATTCAAGAAGAAAACAAAGACAAAGCAAGAGAAAAAATGAAAGAAAACAGAAAAGATAAAAACTAAATAAAAGAGGCAATTAAGCCTCTTTTTTGCTTCTAAGCGTTCTTTAAACCTTTTTTAATAGTTTCTGTTAAATAAAAGATAAACCTGAAAATGCCATTAAACTTAATAATTCTCTTGAAGTCTAATTGCTATAAACCTTTAAAGAAACGAAAAATGAAAAAATTATTTATTGCAGCTTTATTATTCGTTGGAATAGTAAGTTTTGCGCAAGACATCAATCAGAAGCCGACACGTGATCAACGAGAAAAATTAACTCCAGAACAGCGTAACGAAAAGCATTTACAAAAATTAACTTCTGATTTGAATTTAGATATAAAACAGCAAGATCAGGTAAAACAGCTTATCGCGGAAAAAAGTGCCAAAGCGGAGAAATTCAAAGAAAGTAGAAAAGACAGTAAAACGCCTCCAACTGCCGAAGAAAAAGCCGCTTTCAAGAAACAAATGGATGCAGACAAAGCAGCAACTGACGCTAAAATGAAATCAATTTTAAATGCTGATCAATACACAAAATGGACGGCACTAAAAAAAGAGCATAAAGATCATCATAGAGGAAAAGACCATAAATCTCCTCAAGAACGTGATCAAGCGCATTTGCAAAAACTAACAACTGATTTGAACTTAAACGCAGATCAGCAAAAACAAGTTAGCGAGCTTTTATCTGACAGAAGCACAAAAATGGCAATGCTTAAAAAAAGCCGAAGAGATTCTGGTGTTCAGCCAACTGAAGCTGAAAAGAAAGCCATGAAAAAACAAATGGAAGAAGATCATAAAGCTTATGATGCCAAAATGAAATCGATTTTGAATGCTGACCAATATAAAAAATGGACTTCAATTCAAAAAGAGTATAAAGACAAAATGAAAGAACACAAAAAAGACAAAAAATAATCTTGGTTCTAAAAAAGAAAAGGAGGCTTAAAGCCTCCTTTTGTATTAAAATGATTTTGATACTTTGTCAATCGCATTGATTGTAAAATCTAAATCTTCGTAAGTCAATGCATCTGTAATAAACCACGTTTCGTAAGCAGATGGCGCGATGTAAACGCCTTCTTGCAATAATCCGTGGAAGAATTTCTTGAATGTTTCGTTATCTCCTTTTGCAGCAGTTTGGAAATCGGTAACTGGATTTGCATCAAAGTGAACCGAAATCATAGAACCTACTCTATTGATTGTGAAAACAACATTATTTGCTTTTAAAACTCTGTCGATTCCTACTTCCAAATATGCTGTTTTTTCTTCTAAACGAGTAAAAATTTCTCTGTCATTATCAAGCGCTTTTAACATCGCCAATCCAGCAGCCATTGCCAACGGATTTCCAGATAATGTTCCTGCTTGATAAACTGGTCCAAGAGGCGCTAAATAATTCATGATTTCTTCGCGTGCAGCAAAAGCTCCAACTGGAAGTCCTCCACCAATAACTTTTCCGAAAGTCACGATATCAGCATCAATTCCATACAATTCCTGAACTCCACCGCGAGCCAAACGGAAACCTGTCATTACTTCGTCAAAAATCAATAAGATTCCGTTTGCTGTACACAAGTCTCTTAATCCTTGCAAGAAACCTTCTTTAGGAACAATACATCCCATGTTTCCTGCAACCGCTTCAATAATAATTGCAGCGATTTCTCCTTTATTAGCTTCAACTAGAGTTTTTACATTTTCTAAATCATTGTATTTTGCTAACAAAGTATCTTTTGCCGTTCCTTCTGTAACTCCAGGACTGTTTGGCGAACCAAAAGTAACCGCTCCACTTCCTGCTTGAATCAAAAATGAATCTGAATGTCCGTGGTAACAACCCGCAAATTTTACAATTTTATCTCTTTTTGTAAATCCACGAGCCAGACGAATCGCGCTCATACAAGCTTCTGTACCAGAATTTACAAAACGTATTTTATCAATATTTGGAACCATCGAAACAGCCAAAGCTGCTATTTCTGTTTCCAATTCTGTTGGCATACCAAATGAAGTTCCTAGTTTAGCTTTTTCAATCACAGCATCAACAACCGGCTGATACGCATGACCCAAAACCATTGGTCCCCAAGAGTTAATATAATCTATTAATTTATTTCCGTCTTCATCATATAAATAAGCACCTTTTGCGCTTTTTACAAAAATCGGAGTTCCGCCAACGGCTTTAAATGCTCTTACTGGTGAATTTACTCCTCCCGGAATTACTTTTTCTGCTTCAGCAAAAAGCTGACTACTTCTTTTATATAACATTTAATTTTAGATTTTTGAGTTCAGATTTTAGATTTAAACTATCTACTTAAACCTTGGTCTGTTATAAACTCATTGAAATATTGTTGTTCTATTTGTTTTTCTCTTGAAAGTTCTTCCATTTTCATATCAGACATACCTATTGGAGAATAAAATCTCCATTTCCAAGTTGGCCGATGTTTTATGAAAACATTTGTTTCTGCAAACTCATCATGTTCATAAACTCCACAAAAAAGTCTGATCGTTAAAAAACCTATCCCAGAAATTAAAATCAAAACTGAAATTTTCTTCTTCATTATCCAAACTGAAAACTGAGACTGAGACTGAAAACTTACTTAACTTTTAACCTCTGTCCTATCGAAATCGCATTATCAGTCAGATTATTTTTTCTCTTTAAATCCTCAACTAATAAATTGAATTTCTTTGAAATGGAATACAATGTATCTCCTTTTTGAACTTCGTACAAATTCGAATCGTATGGATTCATATTTATCTTTGGATCAGAGTTTGCAACCGAAGATGAACTTCTTGTAGGAAGTGATTTGTTTATCGGTTCATAATTCCTTCCCGTAACCTGACAATCGTATTGATGCAAATTGTAACGCTCGATATAACTAATTAATTTGTCTGGATATTTCGGATCTGTTGCATAGCCAGCAGCTCTCAGTCCTTTTGCCCAAGCTTTATAATCGTCTTTTTCATAAGTAAATAAAGTAGCATATCGTTTTTTTCCAACCAAAAACAAAGCGTGATCTCTATACGATTCTGATGCTTGAGGATATTTTCTAAAACATTCCTGAGCCGAGTCATCGTCATGGCGAACACTTTCTCCCAACCAATCATTATGACATTTTATTCCAAAATGATTATTAGCATCTACAGCTAAATCTCCTCTACCTGCACCCGATTCTAAAATTCCTTGCGCCAAAATAATACTCGCCGGGATTCCGTAAGTTTTCATGTTTCCCATTGCAATATCTTTGAATTGCAACACATAATTATTAATTAAATCACTGGTAACAACTGTTTTGGAAGTAGATTGAATAACCTCAGTTGTATTATTTGTAGAAGGGTAATTTTTTCCGATTGGTTTAGCAGGAGTACTTCTTTTTGTTGCGGCCGTTCGAGATTGAACTGCTGCCGCTTTTTTAGTCGTCGCGATGGCAGGCTTACTAGAAGAGCAACTTGCTAAAGCTAATATTACGAGAAGTAATACAATTTTTTTAATCATTGGTTTTGAGTATTGGTAATTTCTTCTGCTTCAACTTTATATTCATTCCGTCAATTCCCTGCAATCCGCCTGTGTGAATGAGTAAAATTTTGGAATGTGCAGGAAAATAATTTTTGCTAATTAAATCTATAACGCCAAAAACCATCTTTCCTGTATAAATTGGATCTAAGGACACTTTTGTTTCTTCAAAAAAAGCATTAATAAATTCGATTAATTCTAAATTTATCTTTCCATAACCTCCAAAATGATAGTCAGAAATTAAATTCCAGTTATCTTTTTTTGCAAAAATACGAATTTCATCCTTTAAAAAGTCACCTTTTAACGCTGGAAAGCCCAAAATTTTCTGATTTTGCAGCGAACTATTAATTAATCCCGAAATCGTACCACCTGTTCCAACCGCGCAGCAAACGTAATTAAAAACCGAATCTTCATCTGTCAAAATCTCTTCGCAGCCTTTTACCGCCAATTCGTTTGTACCGCCTTCTGGAACCAAATAAAAATCACCAAACTTATCCTTTAGCTTTTCTATAAATGAAGTTTCATTTTTTAAACGATACTCTTCTCTCGAAACAAATTCAAATTGCATCCCGTTTTCTTGAGCGAATTTCAAGGTTGGATTTTCTTCAATTTTATCTAAAAGTTCGTCTCCGCGAATGATGCCTATGGTTTTAAAACCTTGCTCCTTTCCTGCATAAGCAACTGCTGCAATATGATTGGAAAATGCTCCGCCAAAAGTCAATAAAGTCGTTTTGTTTTCGGCTTTCGCCTGAAGTAAATTGTATTTCAGTTTTCTGAATTTATTTCCTGAAACAAAAGGATGAATTAAATCTTCACGCTTAATTTTCAGCGAAATATCATTCGGAAATTGAATATTTATATTTTGGTTAAAAACAGGATTCATTTTAATTTGATGTAATTTAAAAACTGAAAAAAAGATCGGCTTTTTAAATAGTTTAAGTCCATTTCTTTTTCGTAAGCTTCTCTTTCAAAACTAATATTTCGATACGCTAAATCTTTGTTTTTGTATTGAATTAAACGAATAAAAAACTCCAAAACGTACCAAATAAAAAACGGAAGAATTAGTAATTCTAATTGTTGGCGCAAATGTATTTTTTCATGATTTACGAAAGTTCCGTTTGTTTTATCAAAATCATATTTAACTAAAACGAAAGGAAATAAAGCCATTCCTCGATATCCTTTCGGAATTAAATATTTAGCAACAATCAGAAACATTGGCTGTAAAATTTATAAATTTGTAGCTATAGAATTATTCAATTTCGATAAAATCATAATCAAATATTATTATTTTTGATTTTAAGTTCACTCGAAATTGAACCCGAAACAGATTTATGAAAGAGCAAAGTAATGAAAATAAATTAATCGAAGGCGAAGATTTTTACTATACGCCCGAAGGTTACAAATGCTTTACTGAAAAACATCATTTAAAACGTGGTTATTGCTGCAAAAGCGGTTGTCGCCACTGTCCATACGGATATGATAAAAAAACAGGACGAATAAATAAAAATTAGAATACCACAACATGAAAGTTTTTATAAATAAAAATATACCCGAAGCTGGCATTAAACTGCTTCAAGATAAAGGAATTAACTTTACAATAAATCCAACTGAAAATGTATTATCCAGAGATGAGTTTATAAAAATCTGTCAAGAACATGATGCGCTTTTGAATGTTGGAACAAATAAATTAGACGAAGATTTTTTTCAGCAATGTCCAAATTTAAAAGGTATCGCTTTATTTTCTGTCGGATTTGATGCTGTGAATATTTCATCAGCAAATAGCAGAAAAATTCCCGTTGGAAATACGCCAGATGTTTTAAGCCGAGCTACATCTGATGTTGCTTTTTTATTGATGCAAAGTGTTGCGAGAAAATCATTTTTCAATCACAAAAGAATTTTAAACGATGATTGGGGAAGTTTTGATCCGTTAGCCAATTTAGGTCAGGAACTTTATGGTAAAACTTTAGGGATTTTCGGTTTGGGAAGAATTGGCATTGAAATGGCTAAAAAATGTAAAGCCGCTTTCGGAATGAATATTATTTACCACAATCGTTCTCATAATGAAGCAGCCGAAAAAGAATTGGATGCAAAATATGTAGATTTTGAAACCTTACTTGCAGAAAGTGATGTTTTAAGTATTCATTCGAATTACAGCGAAGAAAACAATGAACTTTTCAATAAAAACACTTTTTCGAAAATGAAAAAGAATGCAATTTTCATCAACACCGCAAGAGGGAAATTTCAAAATGAAAATGATTTGTTTGATGCTTTAACGAATAATATAATCTGGGGCGCTGGATTGGATGTAACGAATCCAGAACCTATGAAATTTGATAATCCGTTATTGTCGCTTCCAAATTGCTGTGTTTTACCGCACATTGGTTCCGCAACTTACGAAGCTCGAAACGGAATGGCGGTTTGCGCTGCACAAAATATAATCGCGCTTTTTGAAGATAAAAAAATGCCGTTTTGTGTTAATGAAGAGGTTTACAATTAGAAAATGTGGCAATTTGAAAATTAGATAATTCTAAAATCAACAATCTAAAATCTAAAATTTAAAGATGGATATTCGTTCAAGAAAGTTTAAGATTACGATTTATAAATCGTATCACAGGTCGGATATCCGTTATCCCTAGTTTTTTAGTTAGAAAATGTGACAATTTGTGAATTAGATAATTAAAAAACAAAAATTAATCTGTTGTTAATCTAACAAAACTACTTTAGCAACTTAGTAGCTTAGAATCTTAGCAACTCAGCATCTTAAAAATAAATGACTTTCAAAGACCAAATACAACAAGGAATACCTTCTATATTGCCTCCAAAACAAGCATACGACATCGCTATTAATCATGCTCCGAAAAGAAAAGAAATTCTTTCGGCAGAAGAAAAAAAGCTGGCGTTGAAAAATGCTTTGCGTTATTTTGATCCAAAACATCACGCTGAATTACTTCCTGAATTTTCAGAAGAATTAGAGACTTACGGGCGTATTTATATGTATCGTCTTCGTCCAGAATATAAAATGTACGCAAGACCAATTGATGAATATCCAGGGAAATCATTGCAGGCAAAAGCGATTATGCACATGATTCAGAACAATTTGGATTATGCTGTGGCGCAACACCCGCACGAATTGATTACTTATGGCGGAAATGGAGCGGTTTTCCAAAACTGGGCACAATACTTATTGACGATGCAATATTTGTCTGAAATGACAGATGAGCAAACTTTAACAATGTATTCTGGACATCCGATGGGATTATTCCCTTCGCATAAAGAAGCGCCGAGAGTTGTGGTTACAAACGGAATGGTGATTCCAAATTATTCTAAACCTGACGATTGGGAAAAAATGAATGCTCTTGGAGTTTCTCAATACGGACAAATGACTGCAGGAAGTTATATGTATATTGGTCCGCAAGGAATTGTTCACGGAACTACGATTACGGTTTTAAACGGTTTTAGAAAAATAAAACAAAATCCAGAAGGGAATTTATTTGTAACTTCTGGTCTTGGCGGAATGTCTGGCGCGCAGCCAAAAGCAGGAAATATTGCAGGATGTATTACGGTTTGTGCTGAAGTAAATCCGAAGATTACTAAAATTCGTCACGAACAACGATGGATTAATGAAGTCGTAACTTCCACAGACGAATTGGTTGCCAGAGTAAATTCGGCGAAAGCCAAAAAAGAAACCGTTTCGATCGCTTATTTAGGAAATGTGGTTGATGTTTGGGAACGTTTCGATCAAGAAAATATTAAAATTGATTTAGGTTCAGATCAGACTTCACTACATAATCCTTGGGCTGGAGGTTATTATCCGGTTGGAATTCCGTTTGAAGAAGCTAATAAAATGATGGCTGAAAATCCGGAATTATTCAAAGAAAAAGTTAAAGAAACTTTACGCCGTCACGCGGATGCTATCAATAAACATACTGCAAAAGGAACTTACTTTTTCGATTACGGAAATGCCTTTTTATTAGAAGCTTCTCGCGCAGGAGCAGATGTTATGGCAGAAAATAATATCGATTTTAAATATCCAAGTTACGTTCAGGATATTATGGGACCAATGTGTTTCGATTACGGATTTGGACCTTTCCGTTGGGTTTGTACTTCTGGAAAACCGGAAGATTTATTAAAAACCGATGCGATTGCTTGCGAAGTTTTAGAGAAAATGGCTGAAACTGCTCCAAATGAAATTCAGCAGCAAATGCAGGATAACATTAAATGGATCAAAGGCGCACAAGAAAATAAACTGGTTGTAGGTTCACAAGCGCGTATTTTGTATGCTGATGCAGAAGGAAGAATCAAAATTGCTGAAGCTTTTAATCAGGCAATTGCAAAAGGCGAAATTGGCGCTGTGGTTTTAGGACGCGATCATCATGACGTTTCTGGAACTGATTCACCTTACAGAGAAACTTCAAATATCTACGACGGATCTCGTTTTACGGCTGATATGGCGATTCATAACGTGATTGGAGACAGCTTTAGAGGTGCCACTTGGGTTTCTATTCATAATGGTGGAGGCGTTGGCTGGGGAGAGGTTATAAATGGGGGATTTGGTATGGTTCTTGATGGTTCTACTGAGGCTTCAAAACGTTTAGCATCAATGCTTTTCTGGGATGTTAACAACGGAATTTCAAGAAGAAGCTGGGCTCGAAATGAAGGTGCTGTTTTTGCTATAAAAAGAGCAATGGAAGTTGAGCCTCTATTAAAAGTGACTTTGCCAAATCTAGTTGACGAAAGTTTGCTTTAACTAAAACTGAACATTTAATTTTTGAATATATGAAAACACTAAAGTTAATTCCGTTTTTCCTGCTCTTGATGCTTGTCAATTCATGTAGCAGTGTGACTGTTTATTCTGACTATGACAAAACTGTCGATTTTGCGCCTTATAAAACATACGCTTACTTTAAGCCCGGAATTGACAAGGTTGAAATATCAGATTTAGACAAAAGAAGAATTTTACGCGCTATCGATGATCAAATGCAAGCGAAAGGATTTACAAAAAGTGACAATCCAGATTTGCTAATAAATATTTTCACAAAATCAAGAGAGCAAGTAGATGTAAACCAATTTAGTGCTGGCTGGGGTTACGGCTGGGGCTGGGGTTGGAATCCTTATATGATGTATGGAAATCAAACTACAGTTTCGACTTCTACTCAAGGCACTTTGTACATTGATTTAATCGATGCTAAAAAGAAAGAAATGATTTGGCAAGGTGAAGGAGTCGGAACTTTGACAAGAAACATCGATAAAAAAGATGAGAAAATTGCTGAATTCGTAGCTAAAATTTTAGCTCAATATCCGCCAGTAAAAAAATAGTTTTCAGTCTCAGTTTCCAGTTTTCATGTAAAACTTTAAAATTGAAGTTGGCTACTTAAATATATTTTTTACTTTTGTTATTCAATCAACTAAAAAATGAAAAACCTTAATAACATTATTATCGCTATTATTAGCATTATTGCAATTCAGCAATAGTGGCGAGGTGTTATATAAGTTTGTAAAATATAATTTATAAGAACCTCCCAATTGGGAGGTTTTTTATTTTTTAATATCGCCACGAATTACACCAATTGACACTAATTTTTATTTAAAAAAATCAATTCGTGCTCATTCGTATAATTCGTGGCAAAAAAACAACTTATTATGAATTTATTTAACGAAGTACTTAATGCAAAAAAGCAACTCGAAGATGTCGTTGCTGCCACTCCCCTTACACAAAATTTAAATCTTTCAGACGAATTTGAATCTACTATTTTATTAAAAAGAGAAGATTTACAAATTGTTCGCTCGTATAAAATTCGGGGCGCGTACAATAAGATTTCTTCGTTAAGTGAAAAAGAAAAAGCAAACGGAACTGTATGTGCCAGTGCTGGAAATCACGCGCAAGGCGTTGCTTATTCTTGTAATCTTCTGAAGATTCATGGTAAAATTTACATGCCAAAAACCACTCCAAAACAGAAAGTAAAACAAGTTCAGCTATTCGGAAAATCGTTTGTAGAAATTGTTTTAACAGGGGATACTTTTGATGACGCTTATGCTTCTGCAACTGCTGATGCCATCAAAAACCACAAAACATTTATTCATCCTTTTGATGATGAAAAAGTAATCGCTGGACAAGGAACTGTTGGTTTAGAAATCCTAGAAAGCTTTAAAGAACCAATCGATTATGTTTTTGTTCCAATTGGCGGCGGAGGACTAGCATCTGGATTATCCGAAGTTTTTAAACATTTGAGTCCGCATACTAAAATCATTGGAGTTGAGCCAAAAGGTGCCCCTTCGATGAAAACTTCTATTGAAGAAAACAAAAACACACCGCTAAAAACAATTGACAAATTTGTAGATGGTGCTGCGGTAAAACAAGTCGGCGATAAAACTTTTGAAATCTGCCGATATAATTTAGAAGATATAATTCTGGTACCTGAAGGAAAAGTCTGCACCACAATTCTAAGATTGTATAATGAAGAAGCAATGGTTGTAGAACCTGCTGGCGCTTTAACAATTGCTGCTTTGGATTTTTATAAAGAAAAAATTAAAGGCAAAAATGTAGTTTGCATTGTTAGCGGAAGCAACAATGACATTGAAAGAACTGCCGAAATAAAAGAGCGTTCTCTACTTTATGAAGGTTTAATGCATTATTTTATGATTCAGTTTCCCCAACGTCCTGGAGCACTGAAAGAATTTGTCAATAATATTTTAGGTCCAGATGATGACATCACTTATTTCCAGTTTGCGAAGAAAAATAGCCGTGAAGTTGGTTCTGTTGTCGTTGGTTTAGAATTGAAAAACAAAAATGATATTATGCCAATTAAATTGAAAATGACCGAAAATGGTTTTGAATTTCAATATCTAAATGATAATCAAGATCTGTTTACACAATTGATTGGTTAGTGATTTCTGATACTGATAAATATCATTAAACAAAAAAGAACTTATCGTATTTTTGCTTTCCAATTTAAATATAAAAAAATGACAGCCCTTAAAGATATTTCCACTATAGAAGACATTCAGCAAATGGTTAACAGCTTTTATGCTAATGTCCGAAAAGACGATTTAATTGGCCCAATCTTTAATGATAAACTCCAAGATCGCTGGGAGCCGCATTTGCAAAAAATGTACAATTTTTGGCAGACAATTCTATTTGATGTTCGCGCATATTCTGGAACTCCTTTCCCTCCACACAAGCAATTGCCTGTAGATAAAACACATTTTGACCGTTGGATTGCCATTTTTAATTCGACAATAGATGCTCAATTTGCAGGGCCAATAACCGAAGAAGCGAAAATGCGTGCTACCAATATGGCTCTTATGTTCAGCCATAAAATTGAATATTTTAGAAATGCAGAAAACGAAATGAGAAACGCAACAAAAAAATCTTAAAGAAATTCTTTCAAATAAAAAGTAGCGTTTTATATTTGATTAAAATGAATTAAACCCAAATCTATATTCTTTTATTTATGAAAAAAGTACTTTTCTTTATTGCAATCTGTTTCTCGTTCTTCAATCAATTATCAGCACAATCTCAAGAGTCGGTTTCTAATTTATACAAAGGAACTGTCGACGGAAAAATTCCCGTAACCTTTTATATTATGACTCGAGAAAATCAATGCAATGCCGATTTAGAATATGTAGCAATGTATCGTTATAAATCAGAAAAATGGATTCAACTTTATCCAACCCAAAGTGAAAAGGTTAAAAATGAATTTGTCATGGTTGAACATGGTTTTAGTGGCGTTTTAATTTTGAAGAAAATAGGAAATACTTTTTCTGGTTTATGGATTAGCCCTGATACTAAAAAACAGCTAAAAGTAGAAATTAAAGAAGCTTCAATGACAAAAAAAGAGATTGAAAGCTACGAAAGCACAATGGAAAGAGTGAGTTTTGAAAATAACGATTGCTAAAAACACTTTTCCTCTCAAGACTTCAAAATCAATAAAACCGCAATAAAACTTTGTTTCGAATAAAAATTTTATGATGGATGGTAAAAAATCGAGCTGTAAATTCGTAATTTTACAATCTAATCTACATCGTTTTCGAAATGAATCCAAATATTGAAACCAACCCGTTATTAGAGCGATTGCCGAAGCATTTACAGCAATTTATCAAACCACAAGATTATAGCGATTATACTCCTATCAATCAAGCAGTTTGGCGATATGTTATGCGCAAGAATGTAGATTATCTTTCTAAGGTGGCACATCATTCTTATTTGGAAGGTTTAAGAAAAACCGGAATTGAAGTTGATTCTATTCCGAGTATGTATGGAATGAACCGAATTCTAAGCGAAATTGGCTGGGCAGCCGTTGCCGTTGACGGATTTATTCCGCCAAATGCTTTTATGGAATTTCAGGCATATAACGTTTTGGTTATTGCTTCAGACATTAGACAATTAGAACATATTGAATATACTCCTGCTCCTGATATCATTCACGAAGGTGCAGGCCACGCTCCTATTATTGCCAATCCTGAATATGCTGAATATTTAAGACGTTTTGGTGAAATTGGCTGTAAAGCGATTTCTTCTCATAAAGATTACCAGATGTACGAAGCGATTCGTTTGCTTTCTATTTTAAAAGAAGCAGAAGATACGCCGCAGGAAAAAATCGACGAAGCTGAAAAAGCCGTTGCCGATTTACAAAATGATATGGGCGAATTGTCTGAAATGGCTCAAATTAGAAATTTGCATTGGTGGACAGTAGAATACGGTTTGATTGGAACTGTTGAAAACCCGAAAATTTATGGTGCGGGATTGCTTTCTTCAATTGGTGAAAGTGCACACTGTATGACCGATAATGTGAAGAAAATCCCTTATGATATTTCTGCTGCCAATCAGAATTTTGATATTACGCAGTTACAGCCACAGCTTTATGTAACACCTACTTTCTCTCATTTGAGTTTGATTTTGGAAGAATTTGCCAATAAAATGGCTTTGCGAACTGGAGGTTTATCGGGCATTAAAAAACTGATTCAATCGAATGCTTTAGGCACAATAGAATTGAGTACAGGTTTACAAATTTCAGGAGTTTTCACTAATGTTATTGAAGAAGAAGGAAAACCTGTTTATATTCAAACTACTGGAAAAACTGCTCTTTCTTACCGAGAAAAAGAATTAGTTGGACACGGAACTTTGACTCATCCACAGGGATTTGGAAGTCCGATTGGGAAACTGAAAGGCTTTAATCTTGCGATTGAAGACATGAGCCCGAAGGACTTGCAAGCTTACCGAATTGTAGAAAACGAAACGGTAAAACTGGAGTTTGAAGGCAATATTATTGTTCAAGGAGAAATTATTACGGGTTCTCGAAATTTACATGGAGAAATCATCTTAATTAGTTTTAGAAATTGTACCGTAACGCATGGCGAAATGATTTTGTTTCAGCCAGAATGGGGAAATTACGATATGGCAATTGGTAAAAAAGTAATTTCTGCTTTTTCTGGTCCAGCCGATGCCAATAGTTTTGACCTAATTAATATCGTTCCTTCGACTAAAACCATTAAAGCAAAACATACTGACGAACGTGACGAATTGGAAATTTTGTACGCTACAGTTCGAAACATCAGAAATAATAAAGATTCCAAAGCGGAGTTAAAATCAGTTTTTGAAAAAGTTAAAAGTAATCATTCAAATGATTGGCTTTTAACAATTGAAATTGCTGAGGTTTTAAAAGATTCCAACGAAAAACAGCTTTTACAAGAAGTTTTAGTTTATCTAGATCAATTGAAAGAAAGACGTCCTGAAATTGCGCATTTAATTTCTGGCGGATTGGATTTGATTTTTGATTCTTTGCCTAATTTGCCACAAAGACACTAAGACGCGAAGTATTTCTTTTTATTTATTTCACGCAGATTATTGTTGATTTAAGCTGATTGTGCTGATTTTTTTAATCTCGCAATCCGATAGCTATCGGGAGCTAGATCGCGGAATTTCTATTGGATTTTTTAAATTTCCTCCAGCTTTAGCTGGAGGAAATTTAAAAATAAAAAACTTAGCGTCTTGGTGTCTTCGTGGCAAAACCCTACAATTTCAAATCCTGAGTCAATTCAGTCTCTGATTCAATCGTCTTCCCTTCATACTGCAATTTCCAACCCATTGAATTGGTCATGATTAAAATCTTAGACAATTCACTTATTAGTCTATTTTGGGCGTTCGTTTTAAGTGTAGATTTTTCGATTTTTTTAGCCAGATTTGCTTTAACCGATTTATTGATTTTATTGTAATCGTCTCCCGTAAACGGATTCAGTTTGCTTTGTTCAACATCGTAAAACTGAATATCTGGATTTATAGTAATTTCTTCTTTTGGAATATTTAAAATCGTGATGGTCTTGTTTTTTTCATCAATATCATATTTCATTTGATGCAAATCGTAAGCAACAGTAACATTTGCATTTACCACAACTAATGCTTTCTTTTCGAAAGAAACCATATCCATTAAATATTTCTGCTGATTTTTATAAGTAATCACTTCAGAGAAATGTCCTTCGGTTACAACCAGTTTTCCAACGTTAAGAATCTGCTGCTGAATTAAATTGGTATTGTAGTTTATATCTGAATCGTCTTCTTTTTTGAATTGGCAGTATTTAAAAGCCAAGACAATAAGTAAAACAATAGCTCCGACACCTATAATTCTTTTGATCAAGTTTTGCATTCTCTTAAAATATTTTAGACCAATTTACTTCTTTTTATTGTTTTTTTCGCCACGAAATTGTTTCTTTTTTTCGCCACGAATTCACGAATTTTCGCTAATCTCTTTGAGAAAACTAATGTTTCTATTCCTCGAATTAAAATTCCAATAATTTGAACTTAACGTTAGTAAATTAGAACTAATTCGTGAATTCGTGGCGAATCGACCCCAGCAAAAAACTAGAATGGATATCCGATTGCGATATTCAGAATTAGGTTGTCTTTTCGCCAAGAACTGCTTCCAAAATTAATGTCGTCAATTACCCATCTTTGACCGTCTGGCAAGGCAGGATTTCGAAGCGGAATAGCTAAATCGGTTCTTAAAACCAAAAATGATAAGTCAAAACGCAAACCTGCTCCCGCTCCAATCGCTATTTCTTTCATAAAATCTTTTGAAATTTCAGCTCCAGGTTTATTAGGATCGGCATGAAGAAGCCAAATATTTCCTGCGTCTAGAAATACGGCTCCTCTCACAATACTAAATAACTTAGCGCGATATTCTGTATTGAACTCTAATTTCAAATCAGCTGATTGATCTGGCGTATAATTATCATTTGTTGTCGGCGGAATAACATAGCTACCTGGTCCTAAAGTTCTTGCCCTAAAAGCTCGAATACTATTGGTTCCTCCTACCACAAACTGCTTAGATGCTGGAAGTGTTCTCGAATTTCCGTAAGCAAAACCAGCACCAACAATCAATCTGCTGGCTAATTCGCTTTCTTTTCCTAGTTTTAAATAATGCCTAAAATCAGATTTGATTTTTACATATTGGCTAAACGGAACATCAAAGATTTTTATCGTATCATTTTTCTTGATATTGGCTCCAGTAATCGCCCCTGTTAGATTTCCTGCCAAATCCAATTCTCCATTAAAATATATCGTATGCTTTTTACGTTTTTGCATCGTATTGGTGTACGTATAATTGTATGTCGGACCAAAAATCAATTGTTTTTCAATCACTTTTCCAAGCGCTTCATCTTGTTCTATATCGGCTAAATATTCTGGCGTAACATGATTTGGACTCACATAAGTTATATCAATAACATTCAATTGATGTTCTTTACGAATATTTTCCTTCCACATATATCCAAAAGAAGTATTAAAAGAATTCAAGGCATAAAGCTGTGTTCTTTTCTGATATTCATAACGTAACGTTGCTTTGGTTCTCGGCACATATTCGCTGTTTCCTTCAATATTGAAAGGCGTTATAAATCGTGGCCAAGTCAAACTAACTTCACCTCCAAGTTTATAAATATTCTTTCCTTTATTTGTTCCGCCAAGCTGAAAATCAGCTCCTCCAAAAACAGAAGCGGTAAATAATTCTGCTCCTTTTAAAAAATTTCGGTTGTTCCAATTTAAATTCAATTCTGTACCTGTATAACTCGCAGAATTTGTTTTGCCGATAACTTCAACACGAATAAATTTTTTAGGCAAAAGAGTCAAATAATAATAAGAATCTAATGCATTGGGAATTGAATCTGACGGCTTAAATTCATTCTTCACAAAACTGAAAGTGCCCAGATTTACAAATCGATTTAAAGTCAGATTATGATCTTTTCTGTTGTAAACATCTCCTTTTTTGAAATAAATCGTTCGATCGTAAATTCTTGGTTTAAAAGTATCTGTCGTATAAATAATCGTAAAATCTTTGTATTGTGTAACATTTCTTTTTCGATAAACTGTACTATCATTCGTTAGCGAATAATTCGGATACACAAAAATCTTATCAATCTTGTATGCTGTCAAAGCTTTTACTGGCGTATCGTCTTTTATAACCAATCTGATTTTTACTTCGTGATCGCCTTTACTGCTGTCTACTTTCGCCAAAATATAATCTGGATTAAAATAGAAATAACCTTTTTCCTTCAATCTCGCATCGATTCTTTCTCTTTCTGCTTTTATTAAATCTAGATCATAAGGCGCACCAACTTTAAGCAAACTTCTTCTGTGGCTTTTTGCGATAATCTTTGACATTTTTAAGGAATCATCCGGAAACGTGACGCTTTTTATAATGTATTGCTGTCTTGGCATAACGATATATTCTGCCGTAACTCTTTTATTTCGAACAGTCGAGTCGGCGCTGACACGGGTTTTAAAATAACCTCTGTTTTCTGTGAAATTTCGAAGAACAGAAGCATTATAATCCAAATCAACCTGACTAAAAAGCACTGGCGCTTCTCCAACTTTATTGCGCAGCCAATATCTTGTTCCTTTATCTTTTTTGGGTTCGCCAGCAAGATTATAAATTAATAGTTTTGGACGCAAGCCAAAGATTTGTTTGTTTGGTTTTGGACGCAATAAACCTTCGAGTTCTTTTTCCAAAGCTTTTCGATTTTTCTTTTTCATAATCGAATCTTTTATGGTCACAGAACCGCCTGTGTAAAGCAAATCGCCTTCTGGAAGATATTTTGTATTACTGCATCCTACTACAAAAAACAAGGAAAGCAGTGCGATACACTTTATATAAAATGGGTTTATATGATTATGTTTTCTGCTCATTTCCTTCAATTGTTTTTTCGTCTTCGTTGTCTTGCAATTTTTCTTTTTCCTTCTGCTCTTTCTTTTTCTGTTTTTCTTTTTCCTTGCGAATTTTTTCTTCTTTAATTAATTCTTTTTCTTCTTCCGAACGATGAAAAAGTTCTCTGAATTTATTGTAACTCATCGTGATAACAAATGCAACTCCAGTCTCAATTACCTGACCTTCAACTGCAACCTGATATTGATTTTTACGATACGCACGAATCATATAGCGGCCATCTTTTGTCAATTGATAATCTAAAGCAACATCGCCAGCGATATTAGTAGTTTCTTCGTTGGCACGTTCCTGTCCTTCTACTCCGAAACTGCTTCCAACAGTAACTTTCAATCGATCGTCAAGCAATTTTTTAGAAACTTCGACATTCAAATCGGTTCTGTTTTGCATCGTTCCTGTAGTATAATCTTCCGTTGATTCTAAGTCAAAATTCACTTCAAATCCTTCGATAAGATCTCCTGCCAGATTATTTAATTGCTGCGAAAGGATTTTACTCACACTTTGTCTAGCAAAAGATTCCGCATTGGTTCCGCCGCTTTCACTTGCAAACGGATTTTCGCCCACAAATCGATTCAATATTAAAAGTGCAAAAACCTGTTTGTTCAATTCCGCAGGATCTTGTTCTAATTGTTTCAGTTTTGTCTGCGTCATTTCTACAACATCTGTAGAAACATTATAATTTCCTTCAGGAAGCACAATTCCAAATGAAATTTCTGGTTTCAGCAACTCTCCATTCATTTTCAGCAAAGTCTGAAAAGGAAGTTTTTGTTTGTAGGTATTTTGAACTGATTGAGGCTGACTTTTCAACTGATTACCTAATAAATCAATCGGCGCTGTGTTTACTTTATAAATAGCTGTAATATTTAAAGTAGCCATTGTCGGCTCGCCATTCCAAGTAATAAAACTGCCTTTCTGAATATCAAATTTTCTTTTTATTCCGTTGAAATTCATTTGATAAGAACCATCTGAAAACTCATATTTTCCTGTCAAGGTTGTTTTTCCAGATTGATCGATTCCACCAACTAATTCAGCTTCACCTTTCAAATTCAAGTAATCGCCATTTGCTTTATCAATCAGCAATGTTAATTCTGCTTCTTTATTGATCGAAATTCCCACATTTACGTTCATTCCTTTCAATTCTGATTGATTCAGTTTATTCTGCAACTCAACAGTTTGTTTGAGATACGCATTATCTTCATCAACAAATTCTACAATTCCTTCTCGATCTGCAATTGAAGGATCAGATTGTGGCATTACGACCGTAAATTTGGTTTCTTTATTAATTTTAATCGTTCCATCAATAACAGGACTATCAAGATCTCCTTTAATATTAAGTTTGGTGTCTAAAAACAAATCGCCATAGAACAAATCATTGTCTTTTGCTTTTGAATTTATTGCTCTAAAATCGTTTGCTTCAACAACCAAATTGAATTTATATTTGATAAAATCAGGAGATTGAATAGTTCCGTTTAAATATAATTCATTATCATTTTCGTCGAAAAGAGAAAATTTATCAAATGAAATGGTTTCATTGCTGAAAGTGATTTTTTCGTTTTTAGTCTTGAAATACGAATTGAGTTGCGTTACTCTAAAACCAGCATCATTAAAGTTCAATTCTCCGTTAATTTTTGGAGCCGAAGTATTTCCTTTCAACTTAAAATTTCCAGATAAAAAGCCTTGTCCTTCCGTAATATTTCCCATACTAAAACCTTGAATACTTTTGATGTACAATTTGTTAATTGCAACATCAAAATCAAAATTTCCAGCGTCTAATTTGTAATCTCCCGTTAGTTTCAGATCGTTTCCTTCATCACTCAGCGTTACATTCGCGGCAAGCGTATTAGCAGTTTTATTATCTACTTTTATTTCTAAATCACCAACTTTTGATCCTTTAAAAGTAAAATCATCTATTTTTAAATCTGATGTAAAAGTCGGATTGGTCATCACGTTTTCAACCAAAGCATTTCCGTTTATCAAACCTTGCATCAACAATTCGTCTTTTTTAACCATATTCATAATGGTCTCAATTTTGAAGTTTACAAAATCGACTTGCAACGGCGCATTGTCTTGATTTCCTTGCGATTGTATTTTTAATTCATTTCCGTTATTATTCAAATTGAATTTATTGATATACAATCTTTTTTCTCCAATTTCAATTGAATTTTCTGGATCAACATTCCATTTATCATAATTTAAAATGAAGTTTTCAGAATCCAGTTTTACTATATTTTTAGAATCTTCTGCTTTAAATTCGCCCGCAATAAAATACTGCTGTTTTTGTTTTGCATCTTGAACTTCAAGCGCATAAGTCAAAATATTGTTTTGAATTTCTCCGCTTAAACTTGTAAACGGAATTTTTAAAGAACCGCTTTCAATTGTTGCAACAGAAACAGAATATTCTAAAGCATTTTCTTTGGCTTCAATATTAATTTTCCCATCAGAAATAGTATTGTCTGCATAAACAATTCTCGGAATCGTTCCTTTTACTTCCAAAGAATCTGTCTTATTATTGTATTTCCCATTAATCGTAAAAGGCTCTAAACCTGTCAGTTTTGGAAGTAATTTAAAAAGTACTGGATCATTATCTACTTTAAGTGTAAACGCCAATCTTTGCTCGTCTGATTCTGCGTTAACTTTCGGATTTTTAAGATCAATATATTTCGATAATGATTTTTGAATTGAATTTGCTAAAGTCGTCAATTTGTATTTTCCAGTCACTTCAGCTTTTAGAAATTGAGACGAAATTTTAATCGAATTGCTGTCTTTATCCGCGAAAGCCAAAACACGAATCGAATCCAATACAATTGGCTCAGCATCTTGCAAAATCTGAATGTTAGACAAAAACACTTTTCCGTTTAGAAAATCAGGATTACTGTTTGCAATATCGGCATCAACATTTCCGCGAAGTTTCATTGGGCCTGCATGAAGATTCAATTTTTCTAAATCGGCGATATCCAAATTCAGTTTTAATTTTACTGTCGGATATTTTTCTTTTGTGTCTCCGCTTGCAACTAAATCAAAATTCAAGTTCGGATCTTTCATTCCAGATTTTACGGCAAAAGAGCCATTTTCTATATTTCCTTTTAAAGCCAAATCTCGATAAGTGTATCGATTAAAAACTGCTTTCTGCACTAAACCATCAATCGCTGCATTTGCCGTTTTTGGGTCTAATCCATTCCCTTTGACTTTCGCTTTAAGCGTAATTTTTCCGATCGAATCGTTTTTAATTAATCGGCCTAAATCGAATTCCTGCAACGAAACATCTGCATCGTATTTTTCTTTTTTCTTAATTCGCTGATTAAAAAGAGCGTCTATTTTTGCATTTCCAAAACTACTGTTTAAAGCCAGATTGGTTTTGAAATTCTGCACGGAACCTTTAAATTTTCCTTGCAAACTCAACTGCGAAGGCAATTGAATATTCTTCGGAATTGTTCCCGCAGGCACAAACATATTGATATCTTTTGAAGTACTCGAAATCTTTTTGATATTCAGATCATAATAAGCTTTTTGAGCATCAGGAAGCCCGGCGATTTTCCCCGAAAGGGAAACTTTTGTAGAACCAATTCCGCTCATTTCAAATTTCGAAATATTCAAATCTTTTACTTTTCCGCTCACACGGCTGTCCACATACAAAATCGCATTTGGATTACTTTTAAACGGATTCGTTTTCTGCAAATCTGGAACGAACAATAAAATGTCTTTAAAACCAATTTTTGATTGTTTTAAATTGGCATCAATCGCAAGATTTCCTAAATCTTTTTGAAGCGATTCTAATGATTTGTATTGAGCTTTAACTTTATCTTGTACAAGCGTTTGTGGTGTTTTTAAATACAGATTTTCTAAAGAAGCATTTTTCGGTCCATAAAAGAAATCTGTTTTTAAAGCCTGAATTTGCAAACCGCTTTTTTCGTTGACGGTCAAAGTTTTTATATTTCCAGAAATCGTATCATTTGCGTAATACAATTTCTCGGCTTTAAAATTGAATTTACTCAAATCTAAATGTGCATAATCTAAACCTTTAGTTTTCGGTTTCGACTGCATATCTTCAAATTTGAAAGCGATATTTTCTAAATTGGTTTCGTTAAGTTTTACTTTCCAACCTGCTTTTTTTATGGCAGTTGTATCTAAATTTGGTGTCTGGATCTGCTTATCTTTTGCACCCAGACGTAAATTTCCTTTAAGATTTTTAACTTCAAAAGTATCAAAATCCAAAAACTGTTTATTAAGATCAATCTCATTTACTAATAAATTTAAATTTCCTAAACTAATGCCCGAATTTAATTTCGAGTCTTTATTATCATATAAAATATCAATTTTAGACAAAGCTATTTTATCCAATTTCAATTTAAAATCTGGGCTTTTCGAAATGGTATCGACCGTTTTAACCGAAACTTCTGCGATTTTCTCCACAACATCTTGATCTAAAACGACTTTTAGTCCGTTTAAATTGATGTTTGGAATATTAAAATCCATTTGATCTAAATCGAATTTCTTGAATTTGGTATCAAAATGTGTCAGATTTACTCGAATATCATTTTTCGAAAAATCATCTTTAAAATTAAATTTAACTTGATCGAGATTTACCTTTACAACAGAAATTTTGAAAGGTTTAGCATTTGGATCTTCAACTTTTGGTTCTTTCGATTCGAATGCTTTTATGATATAATCGAAATTGAAAACGCCATCTTTGTTTCTTGAAATATTCGCTTTCACATTTTCCAAGGAAACAGAATTGATTTCCAATTCGCTGCTTACCAATTTAAAAAGATCAACATCAACTTCTAATCGTTTACCAGCCAACAAAGTATCTTTTTTTTGATCTTCAAAATAAAAACCTTCCAGCACTACATCTTTTGGAAATTTAATTAATATTTTATCTAAAGAAACTTTGGTTTTTATCTTGCCTTGAAGATATGTTATCGCTTTATCCTTAACGAAATTCTGGACTGATGGAACCTGAATTAAAACAATTAGAAGTAATAAAAGTGCAACTATAGAAACCACGCACCAAAGCAGTATTCGAAGCGTTTTTTTTAAATAATGAGTGGTTTTCTTATTCATACCTCAATAAAATCATTTAAGATTAAATTGCTTCTGGAAAAAGCAGGATTAGACATTTTACAAAAATGTAAAATTTTAATCTTAACAATTTACATAATTATGAGGAATTATTCTAAAATTTTATTGCTAAATGAGTTTTTTCTTGCCAGGATGGCTCTAAGACACGAAGTTTCTTTTTTAATTCTGCGTTGCTTTTAAAACAAAATTAGAATTTAATGTGTGGCTGTTTTTGTCCTAGGGCTTCAATTTTCTGCTGCAGTTTTGCTAGAAATTTTTGATGCTGGTCTGATTCTGGATTGAAACTTCTGTGGCGCAGACTTTTTTGGATTTCGTCTACTTCATTCACTATCGAAAAATCATTTTCTGCAACGTAATTTTCGCTGAAAAGCTTCCAAATATAATCTATCGCAATTTGGTTAGGATGAAGCATATCTTCGTTATAAAAACGATAATCACGAAGCTCGTCCATCATGATTTCGTAAGAAGGGAAATATTCTAATTTTAGATTGTAGATTTCAGATTTTAGAATACCGTGCAAAGCCGTAAATAAATGTGATTTACTTAATTGGTTTTCTACAAAACCATCTTTAATGTGGCGAACTGGAGAAATCGTAAAAATGAAATTTGTATTTGAATTTAAAGTGTGAATCGCTTCAATTGTATTTTGAATACTTTTCTGAATTACTTCTGCTGATAATAATTCTTTTGAAAATTGCTTTTGAGGAACTTTATGGCAATTGGCTACAATTTCATCTTTTTCTAAATTTCTGTAAATCCAAGATGTTCCGAAAGTGATAATAATATGTGTCGCTTCTTTTATTTGTTTGTGCGTTTCAGTAATTGCCTTATTAAGTGTTTCCAGTAATTCTTGGCGATCTGAATTACTCAAGTCGGAATGTACTTCGTAACTGTTCCAGCGCTCGTTATGAAAGAAAACGTCTTTCTCCTCGAACATTTCTTGTTTAGAAATTCTATCAAATAATTTTTCAATCGAAACTGGATTAAAAATTATCCCAAACGGATTGGTTTCATTTTGAAACTTAAAATAATCGAATTTCTCTGCCATATTTTCTGCAAAACAAGAACCAATAGAAAGTACTTTCGAATTATAATCAATCGGATTGTTACTTTTTGAAATTGGAATTTGGGTTCTGAATTGCATGGCTTTTTCTAATTTACACACGAATTTCATCAATTTTAACCAATAAAAAAACCAAATACAAAAGTATTTGGTTTTTTATTTAAAAGCATGTCTTTACTTAGTAAAAATACTCATTTGATTCTGCCGGTGTTGTTCCGTCTTTTTTGAAATTCGTGATTTTTGTCGGAAAATTATTTACATCATATACAATTTCGCTTTTGTATACATTTGCTGTTTGATTTAAATAAGATGCTGTATACTTAACAATATTGTTCACTGAGCTATATATAGAACCTTCACCTTCACTATGGTCTATTAGCAAATTGAATCCTGTAATATTTTTGTATGGATTGTTTTTATTATCATATTCATATTCAGCTGTAAATACACTACCCGTTTCTGACTCTGTTTGAACACTTTTAACTAGATTTCCGTTCGCAAAAGTTAACACCTCAGAATAAATACTTTTTGTTTCTGCTCCTGTAGTGCCATCTATTGAATAACGCTCTCTTTTTACTGTTCCATCTGCGTTATGTGTAAATACTATTCTACTTTTATATTGACCATTAGGAAATGCCGTTGAAAAGCCTTCTGCATATGTAGATTCTGTAAGCTTTCCGTTAGTATATTTATAAGTCGTTATATCACTAATGATATCTTTACCACTTTCTGTATCATAATTAATTTCTTTTACCACAAGATTACCCTCATAAGTATAGTCAGATCTTCCTGCCTCATCTTTCATGCTTACAATTTTAGTACCATTGTAAGTTGCTACATACGTAGAATTGTCTGAAGGATATGCTACACTAGAATATTTAATTGTTTTTGGCAAAATAGCAGTTCCCTCTTGATTATCATCACTTGAACAAGATGTTAAAACTAGTACTAAAGCACTAAAAAGGCATAAAATTTTTTTCATTTTGACTTGGTTAAATTTATTATTGGCGCAAACGTACTACATTTAAAAGCCAAAACCTTACGGGATTCCACATTAAAATATACCAAACAACGCAAACATTTTTTAAAATACTAATAACAAGCAATATGCAAACTGTAATTAAAAAAAAAAATATCAAAAAGCTTTTTCCATATTTTTTATTTTCAGCAATAAAAAAACCAAATACTAAAAGCATTTGGTTTATCTAAATTTAAATATCAGTTGGAATTAATAAGTATATTCAATTTCATATTCAATATTCTTACCTCCTCCATCAAATGAAGTATTTCTTGTTGGATAATTATTCTCGTTATAAATGTATGTTGTCACATAAACAGCTGCGTTAGGAAACTCAGATGAAGTCTTTATTGTTTTTACAATATTATTCTTTGCAAAACCATCAACTTCATTTAATAATAAATTGAATCCTGCTATATTTTTTAAAGGATTGTTTTTAGCATCATATTCATAAACCCATCTTTCTGTTACAGAACTGAATTTTTGCTCATCCTTAACCAGATTTCCCTCTTTATATGTCAGCTTTCCTTCACTGTTTTTAGTTTCTGCTTTAGTGTCTTTATCAACTGAATAGTCTACATAAGAAATAACTTCGTTTGAAGTATGAGTAAAGACTACTTTCTCAATGTAATACCCACTTGGATATTCTGCAGTGAAATCTTCTCTTATTACTTTCGTTTTAAGCTTTCCGTTTTCATACGAATATGAAACTTCTTCATTTTTTGTTTCTTTCCCGCTCTGATCTACATCAAAAACTTCTTGCTTAACAATTGTATTTCCATCATAAGTAAATACTGCTTTTGAACCATTACTTACAAGGCTAACTATTTTATTTCCATTATAGGAAGCCGTTTGAGTAACATTTGTTCCTAATTGTGGAGAAGGATAAATGTGCGAGAGGGTTTTAGGGAGTGTCGAATCAATTTCTTCAGTAGAAGGTTTTTCATCACTAGAACATGATGATAGCAGTAATGCTAGAGCACCAAAAAGCCATAATTGTTTTTTCAAAATTGAGAGATTAAGTTATTTTTTTTCAAAATTAAGAAAGCCAGAAGCATTTGCAACTGGCTTTTATAATATTTAATAGATTTGTTCCAATTTTAATAAAAATATTCAGTATTCCCTAAACTATCAGATCCTGTATCAACCTCTTTTGTTGGGTATCCAGCTTCATTGTAAGTAAAAGTGCTTTTTGTCCACAAATCACCATCTGAATTGTCTGTTAATATATTGAATTTAACACCATTTCCTTCTCCATCAACAAATGCTATTTTATCCATTCCTAAAATATTCTTTGTTGGATTATTTTTATCGTCATAAGTATATTTGTGATTTGGTGAGTTAGAGCTTATAATTTCGCTTATCTCACCATTTACAAATTTAATTGTAGCTGTTCCTGATTGAACAGTTTGAGAAACATCGTTTCCTGAATATCCTTTTACTGAAATTGTACCATCTGTATTATAAGTATAAACTTCTTTATATCCTCTTAGTACCGGTTCTCCATCCTCATCTTCATATTCAACTCTTACGAAAGTTGATAACTTTCCATCAGTAGCATAAGTAAAAGTATTTACTTGTTCTGATTTTCCATTAGGAAGCTTGAAATCAATTTTTGTAATTAAATCTCCTGTATAAGTATAATGCAGATTGAAAAATCCGGTATTATCTGTTACACTTACTATTTTGTTACCGTCGTACTTATAATCAACAGTAGCTTTATCACCATCTGGGCTTGTGATAATGGTTTTCTTAAGTAAAACAAGATCTGACGAATTTGAATCATCGCTTGAACAAGATGTTAAAATTAGTGCTAAAGCACCAAAAAGGCATAATAATTTTTTCATTTTGATTTGGTTAAAAGTTTTTAATGTTGCAAACGTAGTACAGCTAAAAATCAAAACCTTACGGGATTCCACATCTAATGCAAATTGTTACGATTAATTTATTAATCCTCAAATTTCAAACTAACTAAATAATATAAACCGAATAAGAAATTTAGCTAAGACATATATTGCTTAAAGCACTAATGATTCACCTGTAAAAAATTTACATTTTTAATAACAAAAACCATCTCTACAAACTAAAACAATTCCTTATTTTTGCATCTTCCATTTTTTTAAAATCTTATATGAAATTATTATATACTTACATTGTCAAGCATAAATTGTTATTGTTTTTTGCTTTGATTATGGCTACTATCAACATTTGTTTCAGTTTGTCAGACTCAGTAATTACCGGAAAATTGATGCAGGATTGCGGGGTTGGTCTGGCAAAATATAAAGGAAACGAAATCGGATTTATCAAATCATTATCTTTCTGGCTTGGGCTTTCGCTTGGCGCAGCGATGATTTCGAGAATCACCAAAAATTTTCAAGATTATTTTACCAATGTTGTCATTCAGCGCACTGGAGCTCAAATGTATACAGACGGAATTAAAAAATCACTTGATCTTCCGTATGCTGAATTTGAAGATCAGCGAAGCGGTGAAACTTTGAGCAAACTGACAAAAGTTAGAATTGATTCCGAAAAACTGATTACACTCTCCATTTCGTTAATTTTTCAAACTATCATTGGTTTCATTTTCGTAATAGTTTATGTTGCCAGAATCGATTTTAGAATCTCTCTTATCTTTTTAGTTACAGCACCTATTATTGCTTTGATTAGTTTGTATTTAGGTAAAAAAATCAAAATCGTTTCTAGAAAGATTGTGAATCAAACTAATGCTCTTGCAGGTTCTACGACTGAAAGTTTACGAAACATCGAGTTAGTAAAAAGTCTTGGTTTAACATATCAAGAGGAAAAACGTCTGAATTTAAACACTTTTAAAATTCTTCAATTAGAATTGGAAAAAATCCGTTTTATCAGAAGTTTGAGTTTTATTCAAGGAACAACCGTTCATTTCTTGAGAACTTGTGTTGTTTTTTCGCTTTATTATTTCTTATTCGGAGGAAAAATTATTGTTGGTGATTTATTGACAATGGTATTTTTTACTTTCTTTATTTTTGGCCCTTTACAGGAATTAGGAAACTTCATCATTGCTCTGAACGAAACAAAAGTTTCTATGGAAAACTTCAAAAATTTATTGAATGCTCCAAAAGAATTTCGCCCAAAAAGTCCTAAACATATCGGTGCAATTCAGAAACTGCTTTTTGAGAATGTTAGTTTTCAACACAAAACAGCCAAATTTAAAGCGGTTGAAAATATTAATTTCGAAATCAAACAAGGACAAACAGTCGCCTTTGTTGGTCCATCAGGATCTGGAAAAACAACTTTGGTAAAATTGTTAGTCGGATTATACACTCCCGCTGAAGGTCAGGTTTTATATAACGATATTGATTCTACAGATGTTGATTTATTAGATTTAAGAAAACAGCTTGGATTTGTAACACAGGATGCTCAATTATTCTCAGGAACCATTCGCGAAAACTTATTATTCGTTAAACCAAATGCAACCGACGAAGATTTATATGATGCCCTAAAAAGAGCCAGCTGTGATAAGCTTTTAAGACGTGCAGAAGATGGTTTAAACACTACAATCGGAGAAGGCGGAATCAAAGTTTCTGGCGGTGAAAAGCAACGTTTATCTATAGCCAGAGCAATCTTAAGAAATCCGAATTTATTGATTTTTGACGAAGCAACTTCTGCTTTGGATTCGATTACCGAAGAAGAAATTAATGATACGATTAGAAATATCTCAGACAAAAACAGAATTACAGTTTTAATTGCACACCGCTTGTCAACCGTAATGCATGCCGACATAATTTTTGTTTTGGAGCAAGGTAAAATCATCGAACAAGGCAAACACGAAGATTTAATTGTGGAGAAAGGATTGTATTATGCTATGTGGCGCCAGCAAATTGGGGAACGTAAATAGTTTTTTTTAAGCTACTAAGATGCTAAGGCCTTAAGTTGCTAAGTTTTTGAATTGCCTCCTGCTTTAGCTGGAGGATAAAAGTTTTATAAATAAAGGCTTTAGCCAAACTGTTATGTTTGGCTAAAGCCTTATTCTTAAATTATACTTTTCATCCAGTTAAAGCTAGACGCAATTGAATTTCAATATTTGTCATATCGACTAAGGAGAAATCTTCTCAAGTAACTCCACGACAAAAAGCCAATCTTTATAGAGCTACTTGTGAAGATTTCTCCTTTGTTAAGTGATATAAAATGAGGAAAAACAAAAAAGCCAAATACAATATATATATTTGACTTTTAATGATTATTATAATCTGTGACTACAAATTGAATGTAATTAATATTTTATTTCTTGCATTTTATGAAGAACTTTTTGGCCTCCTTCATATTCCAAAAATTCACGTGAACTTATAGGATACCCATTCGAATCATAAATATATTCTACTGGTAAATAATTTTTTATATTATTTCCATAATCTATTGTCGTATTTATAACATTATTCGAAGTTGAAAACCCTTCATGGTTAAGTAATAAATTAAATCCTAAAACATCTTTAAAAGGGTTATTTTTAGAATCATACTCATATAAATATAGCAGGTTAGAACTAACTGTTCCATTTGGATAAACTATTGGTTCGCTTTCTTTTTTGATCAGATTTCCATTTTTATAATAGCAAATAAAATATTCATATTCGTCCCTAGCACTTAACCCATTTCCCTTTGACGTTTTTATTTCTTCAAAAACTGTTCCATCAGAATTATATGAATATTTAATTATTTTCATTGTTACGCCATTAGGCCCTACTGTATGAGGTATAAAAGTGGAAGAAGCTAATTTGTTATCAACATATGTATAATTAATTTCATATACATCAGTGCTTTTTCCATTTATAGGATCAAGATGGCTACCCTTTTCTTTAACAATTACATTCCCTTCATAAATGTATTCCGTTTTTGAACCATTAGTAGTAGATGTAGCACTTACAATTTTATTGCCGTCATAAACATATGCAACAATTTCTGCAAAAATATCATCACTAGTATGGTCGGCTGAAGTTAAACTTTTTGGTAAAATAAGAACTTTTTGCTTAGAATCATCAGAAGATTTTTCATCAGAACTGCAAGAAGTAAAAACAAACGAAATGGCTGTAAATAAATAAAGTAATTTTTTCATGGTTATTTCTAATTAAATTTTAACCAAAAATAAATGTCCAAACCAAAACACACTGTAGATTAAAACCTTTGATAAAGGTAGTTTTTGTACTACGAAAAGAACACAAAAAAACCCTTTTAAATTTAGAACTTTAAAAGGGTTGAAAATAATTTATATTTATCTTCTTACTTCACAAACTCAACTGCTTTAGCAAGCGCCTCACCAATTCCGTCAACATTTTTACCTCCTGCGGTTGCGAAGAAAGGTTGTCCTCCTCCTCCACCTTGGATATATTTCCCTAATTCGCGAACTACTTGTCCAGCGTTTAAGTTTTTGCTTGCTACAATTTCTTTAGAAACATAGCAAGTCAACATTGGTTTTCCTTCGTGAGCTGTAGCCAAAACAACAAATAAATCGTTATATGAATTTCCTAACTCGTAAGCTAAATCTTTTGCTCCCTCAGGATTTAAATCAACTTGTTTAGCTAAGAATCGAACTCCGTTAATTTCTTGTAATTCTTTAGCCAAATCAGCTTTCATATTTTTAGCTTTATCTTTCAATAAAACTTCTAATTGTTTTTTCAATTGAGCATTTTCGTCTTGCAATGCTTGAATCGCTTTTACTGGATCTGGAGCATTTTTTAGCACTTCTTTGATTTCTCCGAAAGAAATTGCCTGAGACTCAAAATATTCTTTTGCTGCTTCGCTCGTAATTGCTTCAATTCTTCTAATTCCAGCCGCAACAGCTCCTTCAGAAATGATTTTAAAGTGCCAAATGTCAGATGTATTAGCAACGTGAGTTCCTCCGCATAATTCGACAGAATCTCCGAATTTAATGGTACGAACTAAATCGCCGTATTTTTCGCCGAACAAAGCAATTGCACCATCTTCAAGAGCTTGATCTTTTGGAATTGCTCTTTTCTCAATTAATGGCAAACTCTCACGAATCCTTGCATTTACAAAGTTTTCAACCTCTAATAACTCCTCATCCGTAACTTTAGCAAAATGAGAAAAGTCAAAACGAAGTGAGGCATTACGAACCATCGAACCTTTTTGCTCGATATGCGTTCCTAAAATCTTACGTAAACCTTGGTGTAACAAGTGCGTAGCCGAGTGGTTTGAAGAAGTTTTAGCTCTTTGAATCGCATCAACAACAGCATTAAACGTTCCTGTAAGATTCTCTGGCAATGATTTTGCCAAATGTACCGTTTGGTTGTTTTCTTTTTTAGTATCGATGATATAAATAATATCTCCGTTTTGCGCTTCTAAATATCCTTTATCTCCAGTTTGTCCTCCGCTTTCTCCATAAAATGGGGTTGCATTGAAAACCAATTGGAAAATCTCTCCATCTTTTACACTTTCAACTCTTCTGTATTTCGTGATTTTAACTTGTTGTGATAATCTATCATAACCAACAAATTCCTGAACATCATCTTCAACAATTACATGCCAATCTCCAGCAGTTACCTTAGAAGCTGCACGAGATCTTTCTTTTTGCAATTGCAATTGTTCTTGGAATCCTTTTTCATCCAATTTCAATCCTTTTTCTGAAAGAATCAAAGCGGTTAAATCGATTGGGAATCCGTAAGTGTCATACAATTCGAAAGCTTTTTTACCATCGATTGTATCTCCTGTATTATTTAAAATTACAGCATCCAAAAGAATTAATCCCTGATCTAATGTTCTTAAGAAAGAATTTTCTTCTTCACGAATGACATTTGAACAAAGCGCTTTCTGCGTTCTGATTTCTGGGAAAGAATCTCCCATTTGCTCGCTTAAAGTTTCTACCAATTTATAGATAAAAGCTTCTTTAGTATTTAAGAAAGTGAATCCGTAACGAATTGCACGACGCAAAATTCTTCTGATTACATATCCAGCACCAGTATTAGATGGCAACTGACCATCTGCAATAGCAAAAGCTACCGCACGAACGTGATCTGCAATAACACGAATCGCAATATTTATTTTTTCTTCCTCTTCGTTTGAAGCTTTTACAGTATACTTTGCACCCGTAATCGTTTCGATCTCTCTAATCAATGGCATGAAAACATCGGTATCATAGTTTGATGTTTTTCCTTGCAATGCCATACACAAACGCTCAAATCCCATTCCGGTATCTACGTGCTGTGCAGGAAGTTTTTCTAGAGAACCATCCGCTTTACGGTTGAATTCCATGAATACATTATTCCAGATTTCAACAACTTGAGGGTGATCATTATTCACTAAGCTTTTTCCTGAAACTAAAGCTTTTTCTTCTGCAGAACGTAAATCAACGTGAATTTCAGAACAAGGTCCGCATGGTCCTTGATCTCCCATTTCCCAGAAATTATCTTTTTTATTTCCTAAAATAATTCGGTCTTCGTCTATTAATTCTTTCCATAAATCCCAAGCTTCTTGGTCAAACGGAACATTATCTTCTTTACTTCCTTCAAAAACAGAAACATAAAGATTCTCTTTTGGAATTTTATAAACTTCCGTCAATAATTCCCAAGCCCAGCTGATAGCTTCTTTTTTGAAATAATCACCAAAAGACCAGTTTCCTAACATTTCAAACATAGTATGGTGGTAAGTATCAATACCAACCTCTTCAAGATCATTATGTTTTCCTGAAACACGAAGACATTTTTGCGTATCGGCTATTCTTTTACTTTTTGGAGTTCCGTTCCCTAAGAAAAATTCTTTAAACTGGGCCATTCCCGAGTTATTGAACATTAAGGTTGGGTCGTCTTTAAGGACAATAGGAGCCGATGGGACAATTGTATGCCCTTTACTCTCAAAAAAATCTAAAAATTGTTTACGTACGTCTTGTGATTTCATATTTTAATTAGAAAATGTATCAGTTTAATGTGTCAATTTGAAAATTAGACAATTAGATAATTGTTTCATTTGATAATACGTTAAGTTTTTAAAATGAAATCAAAAAACTTATATTATAAACAATAAATTGTCTATTTTGCGCATTATCTAATGATAAAATAGCCCCAATATCTAATCATTAATTCTTGTAAAAATAACGTCGGACTACTGAAACATTTTACAATATTGTTCGTCTAACTTATTTTACAAGCTGCAAAAATAGCGTATTTTAAAATATGGCGAAAGTAAAATATTATTACGACTCAGAAAATCTGGCTTATACGAAAATAAAAACCAGAAAAAGAATAAAAATTGGTTATGCATTCCTGTTTTTGTTGGCTTCAGCTCTATTTGGATTTTTAGTTTTTGTCCTTTTAATAAACACTCCTTATTTTGAAACCCCAAAAGACCGTTTACAAGCGCGCGAAATCGAAAATTTAAAACTGCAATATGCTATTTTGAATAAAAAATTGGACGAAATTGATGAAGCAGCAGATGCGCTAGAAGAACGTGACAATAATATTTATCGCGTTTATTTTAACAAAACTGAAATTCCAGATTCTATTAGAAAAGCTGGTTTTAAAAATTCTGACAAATATAAAGTTTTAGAAGGATACAATAATTCTCAACTGGTTTTAAACACCACAAAAAGAATTGATAAACTTTCAAAGGAATTGGCAATTCAATCGAAATCTCTCGATGATATTTTGAAATTAGCTGGAGCTAAAGAAAATTTATTGTTGGCAATTCCTGCCATTCAGCCAGTCCGAAATGAAAATTTAAAACGTGTCGCGTCAGGTTTTGGATACCGTATCGACCCTTTCACGAAAGTGCGAAAAATGCACAACGGAATGGACTTTACCGCCAATACAGGCGCTCCGATATATGCAACAGGAGACGGCGTTGTAGACAGAGCTGACAACACTGCCTCGGGATATGGAAATCATGTTGTGATCAGGCATGGTTTTGGATATGAAAGTTTGTATGCGCATTTAAGCAAATACAACTGTCGCCCAGGACAGCATGTAAAACGTGGTGATGTTATTGGTTTTGTTGGAAGCACAGGAAGATCTGAAGGTCCGCACTGTCATTATGAAGTTCATAAAGACGGAAAAGTGGTAAATCCGCTGAATTTTTATTATGGAAATATTTCGGCTGTAGAATATATCGCGATTTCGCAAATGGCAAACCAAGAAAACCAATCATTAGATTAATAGTACAAAAAATACTATTTTTGAAGTAAAATAGAAAAAACGAACCATGCATATTGAACTTTCTAAAGACAAAAGATATTACAGTATTGGCGAAGTTGCCAAAGCTTTTAATGTCAATGCTTCGTTGATACGATTTTGGGACAGTGAATTTGACATTCTAAAACCTAAAAAAAATGCCAAAGGAAATAGAATGTTCACACCAGAAGACATTACCAATCTTCAATTGATCTATCACTTGGTAAAAGAAAGAGGATTTACGCTTGAAGGCGCTAAAACACACTTAAAAGAGGGTCAGAAGAAAACGTTAGATAAATTCGAAATAATACGTAAATTAGAGTCGATTAAAACGCAGCTGAACGACATAAAAAACGAATTGTAATTAAAAATAGAAATAAACTAAAATCAAAACAAATATGAAAAAGTGGTTAATCCCTGTAGGAATTATTGTAGTATTTATTGCTATTATCGCATTTTGGTCGATTGGTATAAAAAATACTGGGTTAAAATATAATCAAGCAGTTAATAAAGAGTGGGGAAATGTTGAAACAGCTTACCAAAGACGTAATGACCTTATTCCAAATTTAGTGAAAACAGTAAAAGCAACTGCTGATTTTGAAAAAGGGACTCTAACTGCGGTAATTGAAGCTCGTGCTAAAGCTACTTCTGTAACAATTGATCCAAGCAATGTTACACCAGAACAATTAGAACAATTCAATCAGGCACAGAGTGGTGTTTCTTCATCTTTATCTAGATTATTGGTTACCGTTGAAAAATATCCTGAATTAAAAGCTACAGAAAGTTTCCAAAAATTACAGGATGAATTACCAAGTACTGAAAACCAGATCTTAACAGCAAGAACTCGTTTTAATGAAGCTGTACAAGAATATAATGGATACATCTTATCTATACCAAACAAATGGTTTTTAGGAGAATATAAAGAGAAACCATATTTTAAATCAGTTGCTGGCGCAGATAAACCAGTTGATATTGATTTTAATAAATAATTAATCTGACTAAAATTTCAGACTGTAAGTAAATCAAACTCTAAAATCATTTTCATGTCAAAAGTAGAAGATTTTTTAACCAAAGAAGAGGAGAAAGAAATTGTTGAAGCTATTCGCATGGCTGAAAATAATACTTCTGGCGAAATTAGAGTACATATAGAAAAAACAACTTCTAAAGTCCATTTTGATAGGGCTTTAGAAGTTTTTCATGAATTGCGAATGGATGAAACTAAACTGAAAAATGGCGTATTGCTCTATTTTGCAGTTGAAGACAAAAACTTTGTAATTTGTGGAGACAAAGGAATTAATGATTTGGTAGCCAATGATTTTTGGGATTGCACCAAAGACATTATGATCAATCATTTTAAAGCTGGAAACTTCAAACAAGGAATTGTTGATGGTATTTTGAATGCCGGAGAACAGCTTAAAAAATATTTTCCTTCTCAGGAAGATGATGTAAACGAATTATCTAACGAAATCTCAAAAGGATAAATAATGAAAAATTCCAAAATTAAAATCCCAAATTCTAATAGAATTTTTCAGATTACCTTTTTGTTTATCGCATTATTTATTAGCAATGCTATTTTTGCGCAATTTGAGATTCCGCCAAAGCCAAGTTTTCAGACTTCTGTTTACGATTATGCTAACGTTTTAAGCTCTACGGAGAAAGCGCAATTAGAAGAAAAGCTAATCCGCTACTCTGATTCGACTACCACTCAAATTGTTGTTATTACAATTGAAAGTTTAAAAGGAGAAGATGTAAGCCAGTTAGCAACAAAATGGGGACAAACTTGGGGAATTGGAGGAACTAAGGAAGACGATAATGGCGTTGTCATTCTTTTAGCTAAAAATGAGAAGAAAATTGCCATCAATCCGGGTTACGGTCTTGAAGATCGTTTAACGGCTGGTATTGGCGGAACAATCATCAGAAACATTATTATTCCAGAATTTAAAGCAGGCAGTTTTTACAACGGTCTTGATAAAGGAACTGATGCTATTATTGATGTTTTTAAAGGAAAATTTAAAGGCGAACGCAAACAAATTAAAGGACAAGACTTTCCTTTCCTACCCTTTATTGTAATTGTTGTAATAGTTTTAATTTTACTTTCTCGAAACAAAAGAGGCGGTGGAGGCAATTCGGGTAACAATGGGGGCGGCGGTCCTAGCCTGCTTGACGTTATTATTCTGAGTAATCTTGGAAGAAGTGGCGGAGGTGGATTTGGAGGCTTCGGTGGCGGATCATCTGGCGGTGGCGGTGGCTTCGGCGGCGGATTTGGCGGTGGAGGTTTCTCTGGAGGAGGATCTAGCGGAGGCTGGTAATTAAATTTTGCTTCCTATTTTAAGTTTTGTTTAAAGTTTCAAGTTATCTTTGAAAATATTTTAGTTTCAAAATTTAATTCATAATTTATAATTCACAATTCATAATTAAAAATATAGATGTTATCACATAAAGCAAAATACGCCCTTAAGGCCTTACTTTATTTAGCAGAACAAG
This sequence comes from Flavobacterium sp. B167r, assembly GCF_056824315.1. Taxonomy (NCBI): domain Bacteria; kingdom Pseudomonadati; phylum Bacteroidota; class Flavobacteriia; order Flavobacteriales; family Flavobacteriaceae; genus Flavobacterium; species Flavobacterium sp. B167r. The sequence continues at coordinate 2,087,571 of NZ_CP124859.1, read as the reverse complement.
ACGAAAATCACATTTCTAGAACAGTGGAAATTGCTGAAGGGGCAAATATTCCTAAAAAGTTCCTAGAACAGATTTTGTTAGATTTAAAACGCGGTCGTTTTGTGAGCAGTAAGCAAGGAAAATTTGGTGGATATTATCTGATAAAGTCTAAAAACGATATTACTTTGGCAGAAATTCACCGATTATTTGACGGTGCAATTGCTCTTTTGCCATGCGCTTCTTTAAATTTTTACGAGCCTTGCGCTGATTGTAAAACCGAGTCTGAATGCAGTCTGCGTCACGGTCTTATGCTTATCAGAGACAAAACTTTGAAGGCTATGGAAGGCATTACAATCGCTTCATTGGTCAAGAAATAAAAAAATATTTTCTAAATCCTAGTAAATCGATAGAATTAATTATATATTTGCCAAAAATAATTAACTAATCATTTACAAAATTTTAACTCATGAAAGTACATTCTAGTAAATCAGGTGGAAAAAATCTTTTGCAAAAAAACCATAATTATAAATTCACAAGTTTAAATACTGCTTCATTTATGATGTGTATGTGTTGGTAAAAAAAATTTAAATTTAAATTCTACTAATCACATATACTTAATATAAAAATGAAAACATCTTTAAAAAATATATTTACAATACTTGCAGTTTTAACGTTCTCAATCTCATTCGCACAAAAAATTGAAGGGGTTATTACAACAGATCAAAATATTCCTTTAGAAGCAGCCAATGTGGTAATTAAAGGAACAACTTTTAGCACAATAACAGATTCTGAGGGAAGGTTTTCTATAGAATCACAAGGAAAATTACCGCTTACACTTTTAGTTCAATATATTGGTTATAATACTGCTGAACTTGAAATTACAGCTATACCAGCTTCGCCGTTATTGGTCACTTTACGTGAAGAAAATAAACTTGTAGAAGTTGTAGTTTCTTCAAGAAGAAGAATCGAAAAAGTACAAGATGTGCCGATCGCGGTTTCTGTTGTTACAGGAAAACAAGCAGAACAAGCTGGTGCATTTAACGTAAACCGAATTAAAGAATTAGTTCCTTCTGTTCAATTGTATTCTTCTAATCCAAGAAATACCGGAATCAACATTAGAAGTTTAGGTTCACCTTTCGGACTTACAAATGATGGTATCGATCCTGGAGTTGGTTTCTACGTTGATGGTGTTTACTATGCACGTCCGGCAGCGACTACATTAGATTTTATCGATGTAGAACAAATCGAAGTATTACGTGGGCCACAAGGTTCTTTATTTGGAAAAAATACTACTTCTGGAGCTTTTAACATCACTTCTCGCAAACCAAGTTTTACATCAGGTGCCGATTTTGAGCTTAGTTATGGAAATTATGCCTTTTTACAAGCCAAAGCGTCTATCACAGGAGCTTTAGGAAAAAAAGTGGCAGGCCGTTTATCTTTCTCAGGTACACAACGCGATGGTTTAATCGATAACGTTGCTACAGGAAGAGCAACCAATACTTTGAATAATCAAGGTTTTAGAGGACAATTATTATGGACTCCTACAGAAAATACAAATGTTACTTTTGCAGGAGATCTTACAACACAGCGTCCTGACGGATATGCACAGGTTGTTGCTGGTGTTGCCCCTACTCAAAGGGCTGCATACCGTCAGTTTGATGCTATTATTGCCGATTTAAATTACCAATTGCCAAGTTTAAATGCTTTTGACCGTAAAATAGATCACGATACTCCTTGGCGTTCTGGACAAGATTTAGGAGGGGTTTCATTAAATATTGACACCAAAATTGGAGGAGGAACACTAACTTCTACAACTGCTTGGCGTTTCTGGAACTGGGATCCGTCTAATGACAGAGATTTCACAGGATTACAAGTTTTAGCTAAATCTCAAAATCCAACAAGACAAACACAGATTACACAAGAGATTCGCTACGCAGGACAATTAACATCAAAAATTAGCGGTGTTGGGGGAGTATTTTTTATTGATCAAACTTCTCAAACAGATGGTACAGAAGAATCTGGAAATGCACAATGGAGATTCTCTCAAAGCTCGACAAGTGCATTATGGAAAACTCCTGGTCTTTTTGAAGGATACGGAATCAAAACGGACGCGAGAATTAGAGCTTCGAGTGCTGCAGTATTTGGTCAGCTTGATTGGGCAGTTACAGAGAGATTCCATATTTTACCAGGTTTGAGATATAATTTTGATAAAAAAGATGCAAGTTATTCTCGTAAAACTTACGGAGGTCTTCAAACTACAGATCCTGCCTTATTAGCTTTAAAGAAATCAGTTTACTCTGACCAAGCCTTTGATTCTGACACAGATAACACAGACTTTTCTGGAAACTTGACGCTTACATATAAAGCATCAGACAAAATCAACGCTTACGCAACTTATGCTAAAAGTTACAAACCAGTTGGAGTTAACGTAGCTGGACTTCCATCAAACGCAGCAGGACAACCATTAACAGAACTTGCTGTAGTTAAACCTGAAAAAGTAAATCATTATGAAATTGGAGTAAAAACGTCTCCATTTAAAAATTCAATCTTCAACTTAACGTTCTTTAATACTGATATCAAAGATTTCCAAACTAATGTTCAGGCAGCTGAGCTTGGTGTAAATCGTGGTTATCTTGCCAATGCAGATAAAGTACGCGTAAGAGGTGCCGAATTGGATGCAAGTTTTGTTATCAATTCTCATGTAACGATTAATGGTGCTGCAACTTACACAGATGGTAAATATGTAAAGTTTACAAATGCACCACTTCCTTTAGAAGAAACTGGAGCTCCTGTAGCCTTCAAAGATGTTTCTGGAACTGAATTGCCAGGAGCTTCAAGATGGGCTGGTTCTCTTGGAGGCGAACTATCTGATCGTGCAAAATTCTTTGGAAATGCAGGGAAAATTTACTTCGCTGCTGATGGATATGCTCGTTCTGAATTTTCTTCAAGCCCTTCGGCTTCAAAATATTTAGTAGTTCAAGGTTATGCAATCTTCAATGCTCGTTTAGGTTTCCGCGCTACTCAAGGATTATCTATTCAAATTTGGGGAAGAAACCTTTTTAATAAAGATTACTATGAGCAATTATTGCCTGCAGGTGGAAACACAGGTCAATATGCTGGAGTACTTGGAGATCAAAGAACTTACGGAGTTACTTTTAAGTATTCACTGTAAGCGGTTAGTTAGTTTTAGTATTAAAAACGAGATGCATTTTAGAATGTGTCTCGTTTTTTTATTTTCACAAAAAAAATTACAAAACAGATTTTAAATTAATTAGGAATGAGATCATTTGTATAAATTCGCAGCCTGAATTTATAGCAATTGAACCGGATTTTTAAACTTACATTCGCTTTACTCTTTATTAATCAAATAATTACAGGGCAAAATCAAAGAAATATCGACCAGCAGACTCTGACTTGGATTCGATATTATAATATTTTCCCTTTGACTGAGAAATGGGCACTACATTCTGAGTTTGACAATCGAAGTTTTGTAAATCCTGTTCATGAAAACCTTTTTGTTATAAGATCTCAAGCTCGTTTTAGAGCAAATAAAATGGTTGAGTTAGGAGCTGGATTTGCTTTTTTTAGTGTAAATACTCAAAATCCATATATTGATCCTGATTATTCTGTTCCCGAATATAGAGGACAGCAAGACGTAACTCTGATTAATGATATTGCTAAAATTACTTTCCATAATCGTTTTCAGCTAGAAGAACGTTTCATTCAAAAAGCAGATAAAAGCGGTCTTCTGAACGACTTCTCTTATGCCTTTCGATTTAGATATCGTTTGCAATCCATGTTTACCCTTTGGGAAAAAGAAGGCAAAAGTATAAAAGGAACTATTTCTGACGAGATTTTATTCAATTTTGGAAAAGACAATCGCAGAAATACATTTGACCAAAACCGTATTTACGTTGCTTTACGTTATCATTTCAATCCAAATCTTGGTTTGGAATTGGGTTATTTAAAGAACTTTCAAAGACGCGCTAGCGGTGTAGATTTTTACGATCGTGATATTTTCAGACTTACGGTTTATCATCGAATTAATCGTAAAAAATTATAAATTATAAATTATGAGTTATGAGTTATGAGTTATGAGTTATGAGTTATGAGTTATGAGTTATGAGTTATGAGTTATGAGTTATGAGTTATGAGTTATACAAAAAATGCCGATCAAATTAAATTTGATCGGCATTTTTACAACCTTCGTAACTTTGTTCCTCTAAGCCTTTGAACCTCAAAAAAACTATGATCCTCTTTGCTTTCTTCCTTTTTTGCTTTCGGCAAAGTTTCCAATTTTATAAGCTAGAGAAAATATCACGTATCGTTTTAAAACCGTGTTTTCTTCATCACGAATAGACGTTGGCGAAATAGTTCTTGTCGCACTTTGATTCTGATTCAAAACATCATAAACCTTCACTTTCGCGTAAAGCTTTTTATCCAAAAATCCATAAGACAAACTTGTATTCCAAAGGAAAAAATCCTTTTTAAAATCGTCTGAAATGTTTGAATTATAAGTATATCCAAAATCATTTCCGAAAATTAAATTAGCCGGCCAATACGAAGTTGTCTGCATATTAATTCTATGAATTACATTTGAAGTCGCGTCTCTTGAAAAATTTTCATAACGTGTTTCGTTGTACGACAAACTATAAGATGGCGCAATCGAAAGAACTTCTCCATAATCGTAAGAAGCATAAACGCTTGGCGTAATTACAACCGATTTTGCATTATACATAACAGCATTTGTAAATCCTTTATCAAAATTATAATTACCGCTTAAACGCAAACCGTATCGAACTGTATGCGCATCTTTTTTAATCTGCTGATTCCAGTTTCCTCCAACCGAAGCCGAATAAGTTCCTGAAATATTCACATAAGTTGTGTTTCTTTTTCCGCTTTCATCATAAATAGAAGTCGAAACTATATCATTATTATAATAATCTCCTTTAAGAAATAAACTGTAGCCAGAACGCGTTCTAAAATCAAAATTTTTAAAATCTATACCTGCAGTATTTTTTTCAATCGGATTTAAGTTCGGGTTACCAATTACACTATTCAGTGGATTATTTAAATCTGCAACCGGCATTAATTGAGTCGCAGACGGAAGCGCATTAGAATAATCGTATTTAAAAGTTAAATTTTTAGAACGGTCAAATTTGTATCGAAGCTGAGCCCTTCCGTATGGAAGCATGTATCTTTTATTTAAATCGGTTGCTTGATTTAAGTAAAACGAATGATTATCAAACTCTACAATTGATGTTCTCGAATCGATGTTAAGCGAAAACTTGCTTTTCTGCCAAGTAATACCCACTTTTGGAGTAATCGAATTTTGTTCTGATGTTGTATAATTGGTCAATGCCAAATTCAAATCTGAATAATCTTGTGAGGCATCGTCAAAATTAAATGTCTTTTGATCGTTCATAGAACTCTGCCAGTCAAAATCGGTTCCAAAACGAACTCGAAGTGAATCTGTAATTGGCTCCGTATATTCTACATCAAACGAATAAGCATCACTTTTAGAAGTATTTTTTGCATTCTGATTTCTTTCATCATTTGGTTTTGCATCCTGATAAAAAATAGTCTCAGAAATATTAATTCCGTTCGAATCATTTTTAGTGTTATTGTTATTGAAAACTACACTTAAATTTCGAGATTTCTTTTCAAAAGTTTTATTGAAATTGATGCTATTCGCAAAACTCGTATTTGAACTTTCCGTATGCGATGTTGCTGTACTTTCGTTCAATGCATCGCCATTTTCATTTTCAGAAAAACTTGAAGAAGAAGAATTACTATTTGATTCCGACAAATTCAATCTAGGAGCAAAAACAATCTGCATCGTAGGATTTAATTTGTATTCTAATTCAAAATTGACGTTGTTTCCAGTATTTTCATTTCTCGTTTTAGAATCTGCTTCGGTCAAAATATTTCCTGTCGGCAATAAACTAAGCTGATTCGATTTGCTTTCGTTTTTAGTCACAGCATTTGTAAAGTTATAACTGCTCATAAACTCCAAATCTTTTGACCAATCGTCAGAATAATTAATTCCGGCCAAAGTAGACTGCGTAATTCCTTTTCCGCCACTGCTTGCGCCTTGATTGCCTCCTTTTGCATTTCTTCCGCCTCCCATATTATCAAAAACTTCATCCATAGAAAATCCGGTTGAGTTGATGTTATTTGAAGAAGCTAAAACACTAATTTTTTGTTTGTTTTTGAAGAAGTTCATCATCAAACTGCTTTCGTAGCGTTCGTCTGAACCATATCCGCCAAGGACTTTTCCAAAATATCCCTTGTTTTTCTTTTCATCAATTGTAATATTTATACTCGAATAATCTGAAGTCGATTCTTGTTTAGCAAGTTCTTCTTTTTTGGTTTTAAAATCAGAAACCTGAACTTTTTTAATAATATCAGCAGGGAGATTTTTAATGGCAATCGCTCCATCTTTGTCAAAAAATGCTTTTCCGTTGACTAAAACCTGATTGACTTCTCGCCCGTTTACGGTAATTTTTCCTGTATTATCGACATCAAAGCCAGGAAGTTGTTTCAGTAAAGTCTCCACATTTGCATCTGGACGCACTTTATAAGAACCTGCATTAAATTCTAAAGTATCTTTTTTAATTGTAATTGGCGGTGCTTCACTTTTAATTACTACTTCATTTAAAACATTTGCATTTTCAAGCATATACAATTTTCCAAAGTCTTTACTTTCTGTAAGTCCTTTTTGTTCTTCGTAATAAGCTTGATAGCCAGTATAATTTACTTTTAAGAAAACGGGTTTGTCATACTTTTTAGTATTGATAATAAAATTTCCGTTTTTATCGGTAGTAGCATATTCGATAATCGTAGAATCTTTTACAGCTGTAAAATAAACGGTGGCGAGCTCCAGCGGAAGCTGCGAATTAATATCTACTACAGTTCCTTTAATAACAATATTATTTTGGGCATTCGCCGAATAAATAAAAGCTAAAAACAATAGAAATGAATAAATCTTGGTCATAAAATTGGGTTAGTTAGATCAGTAAGACTAAAAAAAAGGCAAAAGGTTTAATTGTATTTTTTACATTTATTCAAATATAATGCCAATAAAAAGCTTGATCTTTTAATTATGTAGACGTAAAACATAAAAAAATCCCCTATTTGAGGGGATTCTTTTTTTATTTTTCTCTAATATAAATATCGATTGGAACTCCGGCAAAATCCCATTTCTCTCTGATTTTATTTTCAAGATATCTTTTATATGGCTCTTTAACATATTGCGGCATATTAGCAAAAAACACAAACTGAGGCGTTTGAGTTGGCAATTGCATGCAATATTTAATTTTCACATATTTACCTTTTGTCGCTGGTGGCGGATAGGCTTCAATCACTTTCAACATATACTCGTTGAATTTTGAAGTTGCAATTCTTTGTTTTCTATTTTCGAAAACCTGAACTGTAGCTTCAAGAGCTTTTAATAAACGTTGTTTTGTTAAAGCCGAAACGAATAAAATTGGCACATCTGTAAAAGGCATCAATTCTTTTTTGATTTTCTCTTCGTAATCACGAGTTGACATCGTATCTTTTTCAACCAAATCCCATTTGTTTACCAAGATTACAACACCTTTTCGGTTTTTCTCAGCCAACCAGAAAATACTCTGATCCTGACCTTCAAATCCGCGGGTTGCATCGATAACCAATATACAAATATCTGCATGCTCAATTGCTCTAACAGAACGCATTACAGAATAAAACTCTAAATCTTCTTTTACTTTTGCTTTACGACGAATTCCCGCAGTATCAACCAAATTAAATTCGAAACCAAAACGGTCAAATTTCGTATCAATTGCATCCCGAGTTGTTCCAGCAATATCTGTTACAATATAACGATCTTTACCAATCAAAGCATTGATAAAACTAGATTTTCCAGCATTCGGGCGTCCTACAACTGCAAAACGTGGCAAATCTTCTTTAACTTCAACTTCTGGTTTTTCAGGAAAAGCATCAATTAAAGCATCTAATAAATCTCCTGTTCCACTTCCTGAAATACTTGCGAAAGTATAATAATCTCCTAAACCAAGATTATAAAACTCAATCGCATCTTTTTCACGCATTGCGTTATCAACCTTATTTACAGCCAATAAAACTGGTTTTGTTACTTTACGAAGCAATTTTGCAACGGTTTCATCCATTGGCGTAATTCCTTCTTCAACATCAACCACAAAAATAATAACATCGGCTTCATCGATAGCAAGTTCAACCTGCTTACGAATTTCACCTTCGAAAACGTCATCAGACCCTCGAACGTATCCACCTGTATCAATGACAGAAAACTCTTTTCCGTTCCACTCGCTTTTACCATAGTTTCTATCACGGGTAACCCCAGATACTGAATCTACAATAGCTTCTCTTCTTTGTATCAGCCTATTAAACAGGGTCGATTTCCCCACGTTAGGTCTTCCTACTATCGCAACAATGTTATTATTCATTTTTGTTAATTTTAGATTTTAGATTTTAGATTTTAGATTTTTAATTACTTAAAAACCCAAACACTTGTAATCCAAAATGCTGTTTTTAAATTTTTTGCAAAGGTAGTTAAAAAAAGTTGCTGAGACGCTAAGTTTCTAAGTACCTAAGTTTTTTATATTTTTTAGTCGCAGTCGCAGTTTTCAGACTGAGACTGCGACTAAAAACTCTTTTTTATTGATTATATCCGAATCTCTTCAACATATTAGCATTGCTTCTCCAGTTTTTGTTCACTTTAACATAAAGTTCAATATGAATTTGTTTTCCAAAGAATTTCTCTAAATCAGCACGAGCATCTGTTCCAACTTTTTTCAAAGCTGCACCTTTATGACCAATAATAATTCCTTTTTGAGTTTCGCGTTCTACCATAATTACCGAACGGATTCTGATAATTTTTTCATCTTCGAAGAATTCTTCTGTTACGATTTCAACTGCGTATGGAATCTCTTTGCTGTAATTCAACAAGATTTTCTCACGAATAGTTTCGTTAACAAAGAAACGCTCTGGTTTGTCTGTTAATTGATCTTTAGGATAATAAGCTGGAGATTCTGGCAATAATTCGATAATTCTTCCAAAAACTTCCGGAACGTTGAAATTCTGCAAAGCCGAAATTGGGAAAATTTCTGCATTTGGCACTTTTTCTTTCCAAAAAGAAACTTGTTCTTCTAATTGCTCCTGATTTGAGTTATCGATTTTATTTAAAAGTAATAAAACCGGAATCTTAGCGTGGATGATTTTATTAAAAAAAGCTTCGTCTTTTAAATCCTGCTCTCCTATTTCGACCATGTAGATTAAAATGTCAGCGTCTTCAAAAGCCGACTTTACGAAGTTCATCATCGATTCCTGCATTTCGTATGCTGGTTTTATGATTCCGGGAGTATCAGACAAGACCAATTGAAAGTCTTCTCCGTTTACGATTCCTAAAATCCTATGACGTGTAGTTTGGGCTTTTGATGTAATGATCGACAATCGTTCTCCAACGAAAGCGTTCATTAATGTTGATTTTCCAACATTTGGATTTCCGATAATGTTTACGAAACCTGCTTTATGTGACATTTTTTGTTTTATTTATTTTGCAAAGGTAGTCATATCAAGTCAATACAGAAAATAAAACATTTTTTTAAGTTTTCGTTGGAAATGTAAAAAATCGGCGTATCTTTGCACCCGAAACATCGCGGGATAGAGCAGTAGGCAGCTCGTCGGGCTCATAACCCGAAGGTCACAGGTTCGAGTCCTGTTCCCGCTACTAAGACAAAAGCTTCAGAGAAATCTGAAGCTTTTTTTTATGAAATAAATTTAAAAAATAAAGGAAAAACAATAGTAATTACGGATAACCATAACAAAAAAATATCAATAACATATATTTTTGAACAAACAACAATGTTCAGGAAGTTTTTCCAAAATGTAAATTAATTTGAGAATTATGAAAAAAATAATTTTTCTGGTATTAGCAATTATCGTTGCGTCATGCAATAAAAAAGAAGGTATTAAATTTAAAAAAAGTGATTATGGAGACAAATGGCCATATTCAGTAAACGAAATTGAAGTTTATTGTAATGGTTATGATGAACTTTATTTCAAAGCAGATAATGGAAAAATCTATCCTTTAAATGGCGCTGCAAAAGGAGCTTCAAGAAATAACTCTCATATAAGTGACATTCAAGATATATGGCTTGATAATTCAAACTTACCTGGGACTAAGATAGCTTATCCGCAAGAATTTATTGACAAAGGTTTATTGTCATGTGAAAACAGAAACTAATTTTATTTTACTTGCTAAGATAAATAATTTTAAGATTTATAAATTCCGCTCAAAAATTCCAAATTATTACTTTCAACTTATTCTGTTCTCATTCAATCCCGTACTAAATGGCTACTGATAGATCTACAATTTGTGTAAAGGATTTTTTAGTGAATATAATTTCCAAAGTCCAAAATCAATGATTTATTGTCTGAATGAATAAAAAGAACTCTGACTAAACTTCCGTCTTTATTATCAATCAAGTATTCGTAACTAGTTACGTTCCATAAGTCAGTCAAATCAAAAATACTCTTTTTTATTTTTTCTACTAATTGATTTAGGTTTTCAAGATGATAATTACTTTTGAATACATCAGGAGCTATATTAAATGCAGATAAATGGTCAAGGCACCAAGAAAAATTCTCATTTATTCTCTCTTTGATCTTATCAACATCTTTTCTTGTGGGTTGAATCTTTTCTATGAAAAAAAATTCTGTACCGCTATTGTTTGGTGAAGGAAATATAAATCGATCTCGATCGTTCAATCTTTTGTCGATGCTAATTTTTATGTCGAGAATTGTTGGATTATATCCATCTGACAATACATTCAAAAAATCGGAAAACAAAAGAATTGAATTCTCTAATATTTTTGCCCGAGTAAATTCATCTTCATTAATTACCATATATCCATATTACAATTATATCTGCATTGCCCGTGCCATACTTCCTAAATCAAATATATTGATAATTCTATATCACTTCATTAAAAAGACTTCTAATTTATTGAATGTTTAGGATAACTTTTCCACTACTAAGAGAAAAAGCTTCAGATTTCTCTAAAGCTTTTTATTTTCTAAATTTTTATCGTGACTTTTATATTCTCTACATCAAAGCAATTCTTTTAATACCTTCTTACCATTTTCATTATCTGGATTTAGCTCAACAGATTTTTGATACATCTTAATTGCGTCATCTTTTTTGCCGCTTTGAAGCAATGCCTCGCCGTAGCTATCGTATATATTGGAGCTCTTTGGAAAAAGTAATGCCGCCGAAGCAAATGTCAACAGAGAATTTTCTGTTTTTTGAAGTCTCAGAAATTGATAACCCAGTCTATTAAAATCTCTTTCTGTTGCTTCGTAACTGTTTGGGTTTTTTAAACATTCGTCAATTAACTGATTTGCTTTTTCTTTATTTCCACTTTCAAGCAAATTCCCGTAAACTCTTGAAAGATTCTGAAGTGGCATTTTATAAGGCTTGTTATCAATTAATTTTAAAACTTCATTGGCTGTTGCAAAAACTGGACTAGCCGTATTGGATATTAAAATAACCGTTTCGTTTTTAGTAATATTATGCATCAAAAGAGAAGTAAGTCCAGTATTTAATCCATCATGAAAAACTATTTTTTCGTTACTCTCATTTGTGTATGTTTGCCAACCCAAACAATAAGCTATCTCTTTCTCTTCTGAGCGATAAGAAGCCGTTTTTCCATCATTAAGCTTGGCTGGTGTTAAAGCTTCTTCTAATTCTTGCTTGCCTAAAATCTGATAGCTGAACAATGCTTTTTGGTACTTCTGCAAATCTAAAGCTGTACTAACAATTCCGCCGCTTCCATAAAAATTACTTTTCTCATCTATTAAAAAAGTTTCTTTTAAAGTTTGAACATTCACTACATCCATCGAATAAAAGTTTGGATAAGTATACAATTCTACTTGATTCGCCGCTTTAAGTCTTCTATCCTTTGGGAGAAAAGAATCTTTCATGTTAACAGGTCCGAAAATATTTTTTTCCAGATAATCTCTAAAACTAATTCCAGCTATTTTTTCTACTATTAATGCCGCAAGACAAAAATTCACATTATTGTATTCCCATTTACTTCCTGGCGAAGATAAAAGTTGCACTTTATTATCTATTAATGCTGGTATAATATCTTCGTTAGAAAGAACTTTTTCTGGTTTTTCTTTTATCAAATTATCAAATAGACGATAATATTGTACTAATCCAGAAGTATGGTTTAGGAGGTGCCTGATGCTGACATTTGGATACGGAAAATCTAGAAGATATTTTTGAACTGGATCATCAATATTCAATTTCCCTTTTTGTTTGAGTTGCAGAATTGCTGTCGCGGTAAACGTTTTTGAGACCGATGCAATTGGAAATTGAGATTGTTCATTGATTTTTTCTTTCTTTTCGACATTAGAATATCCGTAAAAATTAGAAAAAACTTTTTGTTCCGATTTAGAAATTAAAACACTGCCATAAAAAACATTGTTTTTAGCAAGTGTTGAAAAGAAATCTTTTATCTCTTGTCCAGAGATTGTGCTTGTAAAAAGCAAAGCCGTAAAATAAAGAAATAATTGTTTGTTCATTTTGATTGATTAATTGATTGATTTTCACAACGAAAATAATGAAATATTATTACTACAATAAATTTATCTTGATCATTCCTTTTCTCATTCCGAGAAAATCGTCCTCAACGGAAATTTTACACTACAAATCTTCGATTTCCGACTATAATTTTCAATATTCAGCATCTTTAACAGCTTTTTACTCTGTTAAAATAATATTTTCTTAATTCTTGGCTTTCTATTAGCAGATGTTTTTCATAAATTTGCAGCTTTAAAATTCGTAGGTTTTGTTCCTCGTTATTCTAGGTTTGATTGCAGATTTCATTTAAGCCCACTAAAACATTAGAACAAACTTTAATTATATTATAACCGCAAATCAACACAATGCAAAACAAACACAACCCCCTAATCCTATTCTTTACCCTTTTAACTTTATTTTTTTCTGGTAATTTATTCGCTCAAAAAAGTGTCTATGCCGGAATCGAAATCGGACGTAGAGCTATAAAAGTTTCTGTTATTGATGTAAGCAATATCAGAAAAGCTGATTATAAAATTCTTTCTTTCTGGACTGAGAGAATTCCATTTGCTGACCATATTACTGCTAATGGAGAACTTACTGCAGAAGATATTACTAGAACTACTGTTACGGTTACCAATCAATTGCAGAAAATTAGATCTGAGAATAAACTTCTTGAAGAAAATATTTTTGTTGTAGCAGCTCCAGTTTTTTCGGGTGCACGCAACTTAGATGTTCTTAAAAACAAAATTGCTCTTTTAACTGGAAAACAATTAGAGGTTTTAGAGGTTAACGAAGAGGCAAAAACACTTGTTAAAGGTGCTATACCTCCTGTTGATTTTGCTACTGCTTTCCTTCTTGATATTGGCGCTCAAACTACTAAAGGTGGTTATATCGACGAACTTAAAGACGGTAAATTAGAGTTTATTCCTTTAGAACTTAGTTTCGGAACAATGACGCTTACTGATGCTGTAGAAAAAACAGTGGTAAATAAAAGTCAGGTAAACGATATGTCAACTTATCAGGAAAAATCTTTTGATTATAATGTAATTCTACGTAAAAAAACCAAAGAATTATTTAATGCTAATCCTCCTTTGGCAAAAAAGGATAAATTATACTTATCTGGTGGTGCGGTTTGGGCATTTTCTACTCTTTTTTATGATGAAAATGCTAATAAAGAACATTACGTTCCGTTAACTCTTCAGGATGTTATCGATTATGATGCTATCCTTAAAAACAACTTCAGTAAGTTTACAACTCTTGCAAAAACAAACAAAGAAGCTGCGAGAGTTTTAAGCACATACGACCAAAAATACCTGATTTCGGCAAACAACATTCTTGTAACTTGTCTTGAAAGTATTCCAGACTATGCAACAAAGAAAATTTACTTTGTAAAAGAAGGTCAAGTTATCTGGTTGATTTCTTATATTGCTGATCGTTCAAAAAAGATCAATACTAATTTCTAAGTATTTTCCTTTTCCCAAAATATCAAAAAAGCTTCAGAGAAATCTGAAGCTTTTTTGTTTTCAATTTATAAAACATAAAATGGTTGCAAATTATAAGTTGAAACCATCTTTGACTCGAAAAAAAACTGAGATTCCTTCATAAAATCTAACTTTAAGACTTGATAATAATCTTGATTCTTTTACAAAATCTAACTCTTTTTGAATTATGAAAAATTCAGTCTTACTTTTAATTGTCTTATTCTTGAGTGTAACAGCTTGCAAAAAAAATTCTGCTACAGATAATAAAAACAGTGCAGATTCTGCCACTTCTTCTGACTCCATCACTGCAATTGCAAAGCAAGCTTGGATTTATGGATATCCAATGTTCTATAATTACAAAACCATGTATGCCAGCGCTATTGCTAAGGGAGCGAAAACATATGTTGGTTTTAATAAATTTAAAAGTTATTCGAACAGTGCCACACCATCAGATACTTTGGTTGTAACAATAAATAATGACACACCTTATTCTACTGCAGCAATTGATGTTTCTGACGAACCTGTTATTCTTCAAATTCCAAAAATTGAAGGCGACAGGTATTTTGTAATGCAGTTTACAGATCTTTATACTTTTAATTTTGAATACGTTGGCTCGCGAGCCACAGGAAATCAAGGTGGAAAATATCTCGTTGCGGGTCCAGATTGGAAAGGCGAAACTCCAAAAGGCATCGACAAAGTTCTTCGTTCAGAAACTAATTTAATCTTTTTAATTGGACGTACCGAGCTTGATAGTCCAAGCGATGTTCCTAATTTAAAAAAAATACAGGAACAATATAAATTGATTCCGTTACATGAATATACCAAACAAGCAGCTCCTCCTGCAAAAAAATACAATATGCCCCTTCCCGAATGGAAAGAAGCCGATTATAGTTCGGTAGAGTTTATCAATGTTTTGAATGCTTTACTTCAATATACAAGCGAAGACAGTAGCGAGAAAGAACTTCGAGCTAATTTTGCAAAAATTGGAATTGTACCAGGCGTGCCTTTTGACAGTTCTAAATTAGCACCAGAAACATTAAAAGCCATCGAAAAAGGAATTGCCGAAGCAAAACTAGAATTAGATTCTAAAACAAAAGAGATTACAGATTCTGGCAGTTTATTTGGTACACGAGCCGCTCTGAAAAACAATTACACCAACCGTGCAATTGCAGCAGCTACTGGACTTTACGGAAATACTAAAGAAGAGGCTGTCTATACAGGTAGCGCTACCGATAAAGACAACCAGCCGTTGTCGGGCAATAACAAATACATTTTGAAATTTCCAAAAGGTCAGCTTCCTGAGGCTAAATATTTTTGGAGCATAACCATGTACAATCTGCCTAAACGATTTTTGGTTCCAAATCCGATAAACAGATATTCTATTGGAGCCAAAACAAAAGGCCTGAAATATGAGTCTAATGGAGATTTGATTATTTATTTGTACTCTGAATCGCCAGGAAAAGAGAAAGAAAGCAATTGGCTGCCAACTCCTAAAAACCAAAATTTCAATTTCGTTTTAAGAATTTATGGTCCACAGCCAGATGTAATTAATAATGTCTGGAAAATGCCACAGCCAGAAAAAGTAAAATAATCCTTAGACTAAATATCAAAAAAGCTTCAGAGAAATCTGGAGCTTTTTTGATATTTAGATTTAGTTTTCTTTAGATTTTCCGATAAACTTATAAGGTTTTCCTTCAAGTATAGATTGCACTGAGGCACTAATTGGGTACAAATTATTCTGCTTATTATTGGTTGTCAAAATAATGGTGAAGTTTGGATTACTAATCAATAAAGCTTGATAATTGAAAGCCGCTCCGTCGTGTATATGATTGACTACTTTTCCAGATTGCATACTTCCTTCTCCAAGACCAGTTTGGCTTTCGTTAGAAAAAGCAACAAAAAGTTCGTTTGTCGATTCTGGCGAAATCAGTTTAAAAGTATTTATTGCTTCAGACCATTTGTAGAAATCTTCAACATTTAATGCCGTCCAGCCCGAAATATTGTATTTAATTGCATCTTGTTTTCCGCTGCTATTGTAAGACTTTGCAAAAAGCTTTTCGTTTTCGGCTGGATCAACAACTCCGTTTTTTATTCCGAATGGCTGAAGCATTTTTTTTGTTACAAAAGAATTAAAAGGCATTTTGGTTATTTTTTCTATAATTCTTCTTTGCAAGAATACATTGTTATTATTGTAATCATATTGCGTTCCTGGTTCAAAATCAAGAGCTGTTGCCTTTTGCAAATCGGCCATATTATCAGAATCCTGATTAACCTGACTCCATTTTATTTGAGGAAGTCCGCTTGTGTATTGAAGCAAATTAATGATTTTAATTTTTTCTGCCCAAGAAGGAAGCTCTGGCAAAAACTTAGAAATCGGATCGTCAAGCTTCAATTTTCCTTCTTCTTTAAGCATCATAATACCAACTGCATTAAACTCTTTGGCAATTGAACCAATATGAAAACGGTATTTTGTATTTAACTGAATTGCACCACTAGCATCTGCTTGTCCAAAAGCTTTTTCGTATATTTTTTTGCCTTTTTGAACAATTAAAACATTTCCGTTAAACACTTTCTGTTTATGCGCTTCACCAAATAAACTATCCAGTTTTGTTTCTTTTGATTGCCCAAAACAATTAAAAAAAGCTACGAAGAAAACAGCAAAAAATAAGAGTCTACTTTTTTTCATTTTATACATTATACAATTTTTGATAAATGTAGAAAATAAGATGAATGCAAAAAACTTTAATTCACCTCAACCTTGATTTTATGAGTCTTTCATTAATAATATCCAGCAATTCCATTTCGTCTGTAGGAAATAAATGAAGCGCTTGTTCTAAAACCAATCCTACATCTATTGGAGGGTTTTTATAATTCTCATTTTCTAAAGCCAAAATACAAAGCTTTAATGTGTTTGTGATCAAACAGCCTAATTCAGAATAATTTAAAACTTTTACCTCAGCATTACAGCTTTTATTACCTGTTGGTTTTAGAATATTTAAATATTGAGCCGATTGTTTTTTGATGTATTCTAAGTCTTTTAATTCTTTAGTTTCCATATAATTATTTTTTAAGTTATCTTTTATGATAACCTATTTAGGCAAATATATAACAAAATTTGAATTATCATAAAAGATAATTTATTTTGAAAGAAACCATTCAACAGAAAGTCGGAAAACGAATTCAAGAAATTAGAATTCAGAAAAACATTTCTCAACAAGATTTAGCTTCGAAATGTAATTTCGAAAAAAGCAATATGTCTCGATTGGAAAAAGGAAATTCTAATGCGACACTTTCAACATTAGAAAAAGTTTGTGATGCATTGCAAATAGATTATATCGAATTATTTAGATTCTAATTTCTTTTATAAAATATGTCTCAAAAAGTCTACATCTTCGGCAATGGCAACCTCAGCTTTAGTGATTATATACATCATTACAAAAACGCTATAGATAAATTATTAGAATCTGAAAATGTACATTTTATAGTTTGTGATTTTAAAGGCGTAGATACTTTAACAATGGAAGTTCTTAAGTGTGCAACACCAAATGTTACTGTTCTGCATATGGGAGAAAGACCAAGGTATGCACCAGATAAATACAAAACAAAAGCAAGTCAATGGAATTTTATTGGAGGATTTGAATCGGATTTAGAAAGAGATTCTGCAGCCATAAATATGTGTACTCACTTTTTGGCGCACGATATAAACTCCAACGAAAAAAGAAAAAGTGGAACCTTAACCAATATTGAAACTTGTCTAAAAGAAAATAAAATAAGTTGTATTTAAAAACCAAAAATGCGTAAACCCAAAAGAACTTACGCATTTTTTTGATGAAGCATTTTAAAACGCCATATAAAATTCGACCTATTTTATATCATTTGCTTTAAACTACAGTTATCTTCTTCTTCCACCTCCACCGAAGCCTCCGCCTCCCATACTTCGAGAGCCTCCGCCCATTTGTCCTGCGCTTGCTCTTGATGAAGATCCTCCTCGATTAAAATTGGAATTGGAAGAACTACTTCTATTATTATTAAAATTTGAAGAACTTCCTCTATTATTATTAAGGTTTGAAGTCCCTGCACTTGGCAATGAACTTTGGCGTGTTCTTCCTGATGTGCCAGTATTTCCTGCTGATGGTCGTGTGCTTGCAGATGCTCCTCCTCGATTGGTATTGTATCGATTATTGGTAGTATTATTTCGCACCGTATTAGACCGCATTTTATTATTGTTGTAGTTATTAAAATTGCTTCTGTTATTAATATATACGTTATTTCCTCCATGATAATGCCCACCGTGATAACCATGATGATGGTAATAATGGTTATGACGATAAATACCTACTGCCATTACTGTAAAAGCTGCAAAGTAAGGAGGGTAAAATCCGTAGTAATAAGGCGGATAATACGGCACATAAGCCGGTGAATACACATATTGTACAATTGGCACCGTTTCTACCACAACTGCTGTTACAGCTGGCGCGCTAGCTACAGGTTCGTTTCCTGTATACCCAGGATTTGCTGTTTTTGCAGGAGTCGATTTGCTTACGGGTTCTATAACATAATCTTTTCCGTATAATAGCTCATCGCCCACAATCTGCATTTTTACTTTGCCACTTTTGTCTTTATCAACCAAAATAACGGCAACGTCTTGATTCTCTTTTTTGTTTACCGCAACTTGAAGGACAAATGTAAACGAGTCACCATTTTTCTTGGTGTTTACTTTTATGAAGTCTACTTTTTTATCCAGATTCAAGTCCAAGTTATTAATTCCTGTTTTCTCCAGATTCAGGTTTTTTTCAAACTCCTCAATGGTTTTTGATTTCTGAAACAGAGTCATCACAGCATACAAATCAAGATTATCCCCAGGAAGTCCAAGTTCTTTTGCTTCGCCATCAGACTGGCTAAAAATTAGCTGGGCAAACATGATTAATGCAACTGTCAAATATTTTGTGAATTTCTTTATCATAGTAAGAGTATAAAATATTAATAAGCGGAGTAGAAAATGATTCTTTCTATACTTTCTACTCTGTACCCAGAAATCGTCTAGTGCTTTTTGGTTTTATCCAATTCGCCAATAAAAGGAATGGCATCCTGAATTTCGGCACGTATCGTTACTTGCAAATACAACTCTAACTGTACAAATTTTGCCGCGTTGATTCCGCCAATGGCTTTTGCCAATTTAGAATGTGTTTTAGAAAGCAATTTATCAGAATCTTGATTGTATTTTAAGTTTGCTGCGGTTAATTCTGTCGCTTTAGCTTCGCTCAAGGTTGCATAATTATTTGCATAGTCTTCTAGAATTCTAATCTTCTGCTGACTTAAAGCTTTTCGTTCTGCTTCGTATTTATCATAAATAGGCGTAAATGCTGTTTCTTGAGCTTCGGTTAAACCTAAATATTCATGTACAACATCTGTCTTTGATTTTCCATAAAGATCTTGGATCATCTTAATTTCATTCATAGAACCCTGTGCAGTTACATTCAATCCAAAAGCTAATGAAAGTATAAATAGTATCTTTTTCATAATTTTAAGTTTTTTAAGTTTTTAATTATTTGCTAAAGTCATAGCTTAAAGAAGCGCCAAGTCCAAATTGAAATGTTGAGGCATAATCAGTAACTGCTACTGGACCCCAATAGTAATCCCAATAATAATCATATCCTACAGCTGCCGACATAGACTGCAGATAAGCATGAAGATTAATCGATAATGGCGAATTAGTTTTTACTTTTACACCAGCCTTAATTTCCCATGCAAAATAAGTTCCGCTGCCGCTCTTTGGCGTTTCGAGAATAGCCACCCCTAAGCCTGCACCCAAAAATGGAAGCGCCTTTTGAGAACTTGAACCGAAGTAATACGTGTAATCTGCTAATATGTAATTAATAGCGCCTTTGTCATCTCCTGCATTAACCTGAGTTCCTGGCGGAATAGGATTACCATTATTAGGTATAGTAGCTTTCGTATACAAAGGCATATTTGTATCAAGTCTGTTATACTTTAATTCAATAGAAGCGTTATCCATTATAAAATATTCCAGACCTAATCCATATTCAAAACCATCTTCTATTTTTGCATATGAAGAATCAAAATCTACCTTATCAGAAAAGGTATAACCTCCATACAAATTAAGCAAAAATGAATTGGCAGTTTGAGCATTTGCCGCTCCTGCTGTTAGTAAAAAAATAGCGAATAATAAGTGTAAGTTTTTCATAACTGTATTTTTTAAATTATTATTTTTTTGGAATAAAATGTTTATACTTTTCGAATGTTGCTTTATTCTGTCAATCCATCAGAAGCACTCATGTCTCTTAAGCACACATATTTGCCATCTCTTTTTTCGAAAAGGCTCATATAGTTTCCTGTATTAATTGGAACATTTGTAGAGTCGGTTACTTTATAATATCCTACTTCTACAACCTGATTGCCATCATGAGAAACAAAAACTTCTTTGGTTTCGAATGATATCACATTCGTATTATTTTCTAAATCTGATTTTAAAAATTCATATCTAGCATCTTTACCAATAATTGGCGGTCTGTTTTGATAAAAAGTAATCGCGTCATCAGCATAATACCCGATCTCTTTCAACTGGCCAGCATTGTATGTTGCAGCATATTCATTTTCTTTTGCCTGAATATCTTTCTTGACTTGCTTTAAGTCAATCACTGCATTTTCTTCCTTTTTTGTATTGCAGGAAACCAATAAAACACAGAACCCTGCTAGAACCGCTCTTGTAGTTATTTTATTTTTCATACGCATTTAATTTTCGATTTGTTATAAGATTATTTCCTTTTACAAACAGGCTTAAAATATGTTTGTAAATACAGGTCTTTTTAGTAATTCAATTCAACGTTTAACATACCAATTACACCTTTTGATCCAACTTGTGTCGGATAACTTAAATATCCAACTGGCGTATGGCTTTCGTACATTACCTCTGGGTTTATGCGAAAAAATTTGGTTTTAAACGGAAACCAGTTTACTCCCAAGGTCACTTCCCAAGGTTTTCCGTAATCTCCATTTATATAAGAATACGTGCTGTATGCCTGTAGTTTTTTATCTACTAGCATTGCAGAACCTTGAACTGTAAATCCTGAATCAAAAAGTTTGTTTACTGGAATTTCTCCTGATGTTTCAAATTTTGAAAGCCAACGCATAAATACCTCAGCATCTAGCGAATAACCGTTGTACTTTACACCAGTATTAAAAGCTGCCATTTCATATTTTGCATTGATAACCTGCGTATTTGGAGCAAAAGCATTTAAAGCAAAAATCCCCGTACCATCAGACAATCGAATTTGAGAGTTTTCTGGAGCATTTGTATCTGGCTGAGATTGGCGATTCTCGGTGCTTCGTGTAAAAGCTCCTCCTAAAATTGTAGCTGGTTTAGCATGTTTTTCGTAATCGCCATAAGTTGGAATTCTTCCAAAATTGTTGGTTACCCACCAAATGGCACCGCTCCAAGTGTCCATTGTATTGTCTAATTGACCAGCATCTACTCCTAACTGACTAAGATTGTTACCAAGCATTGTTTTATAATAAACATTGTCTGCAATTTGTCCCTGTGCGTAAATACCAGTGGTAAAAGAACCTCTGAAATATTCATCAGCAATTGGTCTGGCGTCTGATCGGAGCCATTCTGGCCACTGGCCTAAAATAGAACGTACAGATGGCAGACCATTAATGCCGATTCCTAATTCAAAATATTTATTAAACTTATACTGTAGATTTCCTGCTACCACAATTTGCGCACCTTGTCCTAAAGTGGCATTTGAAGTCCAAACGAAAACAGTATATCTTATTTTTGGGTCAGCAACCCATCCTCTAAAATAAAGGTTAGCTTTTTGAAACTGAAGATCTTGTCTTCTATCGATCGGAATAACTTCTCCTTTATAATTGGTATAACTGTCATCTATACCCATCTGGTTTAAATATCGAGCTAAAACATAAAAAGAAAGTGTCATTGAACCATATTTGCCGTCGGCCAGCTTAAAGCCAGTTCCTCCGCGATGACCTTCGTCTTCTGTTTCTTTAACGAAAGTGCTGTCTGGCATGGTTGTATTCATTATCTGTCCCCAAGAAAAATGGCACACAAATACTAAAAAGAGATATCTTATTTTCATATAAAATGGCTTTTAAAAAATTTGCAAATACTTACCTCAACAAATAAAAAATCACTGTTTTACATTGGCTTTTTCCCATGCTCGCACTTTTTTGCGGGCTTCGTCAAAAAGCTTAATATAATTCTGTTTTCTAATTTTTTCGCTTGTTTCAGGCTTGAGGGCTTTCCAAAGTGGCTGATACTTTTCGTAAACAGCCATATAAAATTTCTGATCTGGAGGAGCTACTACATCTGTTCCGAACAAAAATCTGTCGGGATATTTATCCATTAATTCGGCGCATTTTTTAATAATTTCTGGCGATGAGACAATGTATTTCGCCACTTCATCCCAAGAAATATCAAAATAGACATTTGCATAAGCTGGATCATTCAAGATATTTTCTACAATATCAACATGATTTGGTGGTCTATCGGTTGAAGAATCGTTTCCGTAACCTGCAGGATATACAATTCTTCCAAGTCCGATATGAGCCCAGATTATAGTTGTTTTGGAATGACGTTTTAGCAACTCTCTCATATCATTCAAATACACCGGTTCTGTTTTTTGTTTGGCCATTGGCATATCCATATCATTATGAAGGATAACCAGCAAACCTGCTTTTCCAGCAAAATCCATAATGCTGTCTAAAGCCGGATTAGTCAAACTGGCCACCTCGCCTGCTACTTTTGAGGATACGAATTCTTTGTGTATCGAAAACTCTCCAATTCCTGTAAAAACTCCAGGAAAAGTTCGCAACACGCGTTCAATGTGTTTGTACGCATACATGTCTGACGGATTGAATCCTGTAATCATAGGATCTAATCTCGCTTGTTTCTCTTTGCTAAGCGATTTATACTGCATGGCAATAAAAGCATCGGTAAAAGAGTAATAGTACAAAGGAGCATCAGTCTGGAGATAATACGTCGGACTATAATTGCCCGAGTTTTGATACGACCATTGCTGTTGCAACGGAATTCCGAATAAGGTGGAACGTCCTGCCTTATTCCCCATAATTTCTAAGAACTTATCGATGGAGATTCCCTCCTGTATATAATTGGTCAGATGAAAATGACTGTCATTAAATAAATAATCATCTTTTTTCTGTCCAAATAAAACAATAGACTGTATGCATAAAAGAAACAGTATCGCACTTATTTTTATTTTTCTCTGCATACGCTTACAGGCTTAGATTAAACTTCGTTTATTACTTTTGAAAGTCAAAAAGCTTATTTTTTTGGTGTAACGATATAAGGGTTTACGCCAAGTTCTTTTGCAATATCAAAAATGGCTTTTTGGGCTTTTACGCTATTTCCAGCTGCATTTAGCGGAGGCGAAATAACCGCGATTCCAAATTTGCCCGGACAAACAGCGATTAGACCTCCTCCGACACCACTTTTTGCAGGAAGACCAACAGCGTACAGCCATTGTCCAGAATCATCATAAAGTCCCGCTGTAGACATAATTCCCATTGTGAAGGCGCAAGTTTCTGGCGAAACCACTTTTTCTTTTGTAATTGGATTTACGCCTCCGTTTGCCAAAGTCGATGCCATAACCGCAAGCTCTTTTGCATTTACATTAATTGCACATTGTTTGGTATATACATCTGTAGATTGAACTGGATCAAAATACATACGTCCATATGCTAAAAGCAAATGTGCAATTGCCTGATTTCTTAAATTATCTCCTGCTTCGCTTATATAAACTGGCATATTTAATTTCAATTTAGTTCCTGCAAAAGCATTGTGAGTATCTTGAATACTTTTCCATTTTGCTACAGAATCATTTCCTTTTATCAAACTCACAGCTGCAATTGCTCCTGGATTTACCAACGGATTGATTTCTTTTCCTTTTTGAAGTTCAACAGCCACAATCGAATTAAAGCGAAGACCTGTTGCATCTACGCCAATTTTATCTGCCACCACTCTTGGCCCTTGTTCTTCGATAACGCGCGCCAGTGTAAAAACTTTTGAAATGGATTGAATAGAAACACGCTGATTTAGATCTCCTTTGCTGTAAACTTTCCCATCAGCTGTTACAATGGCAATTCCGAAAATATTCGGATCAACATTGGCCAATTCTTTTATGTAATCTGCATTTTTACCTTCTTTCAGATCTTTATATTTATCATAAGCGCGATCGATAGCAGCTTGATAAGCCAATTCTTTTTGAGCTGATACTTTATTAATCAATGGATTTACAAGCATCAATAGAAGTAAGATTATGAATTTTAGATTTGTTTTCATTTTGCTTTTTTTTGATTGGTTTGCGTTTATTTTTTCAATTGGACTGTATAAAAAGTCTAATACTCTTCGAATATCTTTTGAAGTTCTGCCAAACTTCTCTGTTTAAGCAAAGCAACAGACAATAGAATTCTAGACTTCTGCGGATTCAATCCGTAAGACGCAATAAGACCTAATTCGTCATCATTGCATTCTACATTGCGCCCTACAATTCCTGTAGCAACACGTGTACTTCTTACCACTATAATTCCTTTTTTACTCGCTTTCGCGCAAGCATCAAGAGAAGCTTTATTCATATTTCCGTTTCCAACTCCGGCAATTACAATTCCTTTTGCTCCTTTTTCAATCGAAGCATCAATTAAGTCTGCTTTCATATCCGCATCAGCGTAAATAATATCTACACGAGGAAAAGCGCTTACACCTTTAACATCAAATTCTGACGTTTTTCCAAATTTTTGATCAGGATGGTGGAAGAAATCATTTACTCCATAAGAAGTAGTTCCGATAAGTCCGCGAATTGGAGACATAAAAGTTTGCACCGCTGTAGTACTCACTTTTGTTAAAGATTGTGCCGAATGAATCCAATCGTTCATTACCAAAAGCACTCCGTATCCTTTAGCTTTAGGATCTGCAGCGACTGCAATAGCGTTATAAAGATTTAAAGGTCCGTCTGCGCTAATGGCTGTCGATGGACGCATTGAACCTACAAGCACTACTGGTTTATCTGTTTTAGCCACTAGATTTAAGAAATAAGCTGTTTCTTCCATAGTATCCGTTCCGTGTGTAATTACAAAACCATCAACGTCTTTACTAGAAGCTAATTCGTTAATTCTGTTGGCAACTTTTAGCATAATTTCAAATGACATGTCCTGAGATCCTACATTTGAGATTTGTTCACCTTTAATATCCGCCAATTTCATAGCATCGGGAACCGCATTTACCATCGCATCAATAGTTACTTGTCCCGAAGTATATCCAGATTGCACTCCGCTTTTCGCAGAACCTGCAATTGTTCCACCTGTTGCTAAGATTAATACTTTAGGCTTAGCCTGTCCAAACATGCCGACACTTAGCGAAAGCATCATCAGTAAGAACATCTTATTGCAAAAGTTTATATTTGATTTCATGATTTTTTCTTTTTGGTTTGAGTTTATTTTTGGCCTGTCAAAGTCGCTGGATCAAGAAGTTTTTTAATTTGATCTTCTGTCAATAATTTCTTCTCACGAATAAGCTCCAAAATTCCTTTATTGGTTGCAAGTGCTTCTTTTGCCAATTCAGTTGTTTTTTCGTAACCCAAAATCGGATTCAGAGCCGTTACAACTCCCACACTTCTATCCATGTAATGCGCTAAAATGTCTTTGTTAACTGTAATTCCGTCTATACAATTTTTTCTAAAAAGAGGCATCGCTTTAAAAAATAATCCTTGAGATTCCATCATAGCAATGGCTTCAACAGGTTCGAAAGCATTTAACTGTAATAAACCAGAATGCGCCGCGAGGGTAACGGTAAGATCATTTCCGATTACTTTAAAACACAATTGATTCATAAGTTCTGGCATAACCGGATTTACTTTTCCTGGCATGATAGAAGATCCTGGCTGAAGTGCTGGCAAATTGATTTCGAAAAGTCCTGTACGCGGACCAGAAGCCAAAATGATTAAATCACTGCTTATTTTTGACAAGGCAACCGCCATACTTTTTAGCGTAGAAGAATACATTACAAATCCCTGCTGACTAGTTGTTGCGGCGATGAGGTCTTTGCTCATTACAATTGGTTTTCCTGTAATTTTAGCAAGATGTGTCGCTACTTTTTCAGCATATCCTGGAGAGGCCGTAATTCCTGTTCCGATGGCAGTAGCGCCCATATTTTGTTCACATAAAAAAACTTCAGATTTCTTTAAAGCGCCAATCTCCGCATCAAGCTGATTTCCAAAGGCATGAAATTCCTGCCCCACTGTCATTGGTACAGCATCCTGACCTTCAGTTCGTCCCATTTTTATGATGTCTTTAAATTCATCTCCTTTTTTATGAAATGCTTTCGCTAAAAGATCAGCTTCTTTAACCAGTTTATCGTTATGAAGCAATAAGGCTACTTTTATGGCTGTTGGGTAGACATCATTTGTTGATTGTCCCATATTCAAATCATCGTGAGGCTCGATAAATTGATATTCACCTTTTTTATGTCCGCTTAGTTCCAATGCAATATTCGCAAGAACTTCATTCACATTCATATTCGCAGAAGTACCCGCGCCACCTTGATACAAATCAACCAAAAATTGATCGTGATATTTTCCGTCGATTACTGCTTGGCAAGCTTTTTCAATGGCAGCCAATCTGTCTTTTTTAAGTCGACCCACATCGGCATTGGCACGCGCTGCAGCCAATTTTACTATGGCAAAGGCTCTTACATAATCAGGGTAAAATTGCGTTGTCATTCCGCTTATCTGAAAATTTTCTAATGCGCGGGCTGTCTGCACTCCGTAGTATGCGTTTGCAGGAATCTGTTTTTCTCCTAGAAGATCTTTTTCTGTTCGGGTCTGAGCATTAAGAGCACTTATAGACAATCCGAACAACATCAGATATTGTACAGTTTTATACATATTTTTTCTTTTTTATTGATTAAAAACAGGAAGCCTTATTGGTTCTTTTTATAAAATGCTTCTGAGAAGTTATATTTAAAAGAAAACTGCAACTTGCTTATAGAAGTGCTCCATCCGTCGTTGAAATTTTCGCGGTCACCCCACTGAAATTCTGCTCCAACCGTACAATTTTTTACAGGAGTATACAAGACATTTACCAGAGCGTATTGTCCCTTTTTAAAAGCGTCGTCTGTTTGTCCATCTGAGTTATCTATGTCAATCATAGAATATCCAATTGCGGTGCTGAATTTATCACTCCAAGTATGATCTAAAAAGGCTACAACACCCACCAAAGGAAGCGCAACACCTTTTACAGGTCTTGTTATATTACCAGGAGTATTTTCAATTGCCACGTCTACGGGAGCGTCATTCATGTAGTTCTGAATTCCTTCCCCATATACCACTTGCCCTCTAAAAACATCATTTTTACTAAAGTTGATATTGGTACTTAAGTTAAGTCCCCATCCTACAGCATCTCCAGATAAATCGAACTGATCATTATTTTGGTCTTTCCACTCAATCTTTCTTAAGATACCAGCTAACTCCACATATCCCCATTTCGTTCCAACGTGATATTCTGCTGAAAGATCTGGCAACGGAAATCTGGCTTTTACACCTTGCAGTTCAACACGATTACCATAATCTCCTTGATCGGCACTTGCTCCAGGTCTTTCTAATGCAATGGTTAAACGAGTATCGCCTTGAATTGGCATGTAGCGAATTTGAATGTTACGGAAGAAAACCATTCCGGTTGGTCCCCAATATTCTAATGAATTCGGAAATACACCAATATCCATAAATGGGCTCCAAGTTTGCCCTGCTCCAAATTTTCCTAATTCGGCATACGCATGACGCAAACGAAAGGTAGTTTGTCCGGCGTCTACACCTGTTCCAAATAATTCAAATTCGAATTGTGTTTTTAATTCTCCAAGTCCAGTATCAAAGTAATTTTTAAAACCTAATCTCGTCTGGCGGACAGAAGCGTAATAACTTCCATCTGGGCCGTACTCATTTTTGTATGAAGGCAATTTAGTCGGTCTTACCACATCATACCAATCGGATTGAATTTGATTAAAATTATAACCAATGTCGGTCATAATAAAACCGTAGATTTCCATGCTTTTAGACCCTTCATCTTGAGCCTGAGCAAAAGTGGAAATGAGAAAACAAATTATAATGGCTCGATGTCTCATCGCTACCATTTGTAAAAACCTTTTTTTCATAATGATTATAGTTTGTTTATTGTGGGATACTACTTAACTATTCATTTGTTTTTTACAATCTGGGCTTAAAATAAAAGTCACTTCATTTTAAAAATCTGTATTTCTCAGCACTGGTTTTGGCTCCTAAAGTTTTTTTCAATATTCCTGAGATTTCGTTTTTTGGGTAGACAAAAAATCAAAAACTTCATAAATGCCGCTTGTTTTTTTGTTAAAAAAGCAAAAAAACAAACCTACACCAGCTGATTATCAAACAAATATAATCAATGCTAATGCACCATTAGAGTTATTAACCGTTACATTTAACCGTTAAAACATCAGATTAATAATATTAATATGTTAAATATTCACATAATTTTATAAATTTGTAAGTACATCATATTTAACATTTTATACGCCTGAGACTTTTTTTTTCGCCATTAATAATTTTAAATAATTTATTATGGAGTCTATAAAAAAAATCCCCACGGATACCATTTATAATGAACTGGAAAATGTTTTAAAGTTTTATTCTTTCAAAAACTCGATGCTGTTGAGTAATTTTCTGCGCTATATCGTGACAGAAACTATTGATGAAAGGCAGCAATTCATTAAAGAATATTCTATAGCTGTAAATGCTTTAAGCAGACCTTCTCATTTTAATCCTCATGACGATGCAATGGTGCGCATTCATGCAGGAAGATTAAGAAAATTACTCAATGAATATTATTCTACCGACGGAAAAGACAATTCGGTGATTATTCATGTCCCAAAAGGTGGTTACGTTCCTGAATTTATTCATAACAACAAAATGAGACACATTGATCTCCCTATCAGTACCAGTAAAACAAATCCGGTGATTACGGTTTTTCCTTTCAAATCAATCACTCAAAGACCAGATTTAGAAGCTTTTTCGCAAATTCTTTCCGAAGAAATAAGCGCGGAACTTTCGCGTTTTCAAGATATTTCTGTTATAGGTCATTTTCCTCCTGGTGTAATTTCAAAAATTAATGAAAATATTTTGGAAGCTGCCAGTCTCGTTGGAGCCGATTTTATCATTACAGGACACATTCAAATTATCGATAATAAACTGCAAATCAGAATCAATTTAGTAGACTCATCTTCTGGAAAGTTTATATTAACTAAAGTGTTTACGCCTGCTACGATCGATGACGGAATTAAAATTCAAAATGAAATTGTAAAAGATATCGTTTCTACAATGGGCGGCTATTACGGCATTATTTTTAAAGAAATGGTAAAAACAGCGCCTTCTAAAATAGCCAATAATTCGAGTATTTTAAAGGCGATCTGCAGCTATCATGAATATCAATGTTCTTACACAGTCGAGAATTATGCAAATGCTTTATCGAACTTAAATGAAGCCGTAGAATTAGATCCAAACCACGCTATTGTTTGGGCAATGCTCGGCGAAATGCATCTGGCTTCTATCGCTCTTGGAATAGATAATTGCAAAAAAACAATTGATAAGAGCAGTCATTGCATTTCAAAAGCTTTAAAAACAGATCCAAGTTGCCAGCAGGCTTGGTACGCACAGACGCTTATAAACTGCTTTAAAAAAGATCAGGACAACTGTCTTTCTGCTGCAGAACAATGCATCAAAATAAATCCTAATTCGTCTGGAATTGCTTCTGGAATTGGCTGCATGCTAATTTTTGCTGGCTATTATGAAAAAGGATTTAATTTATTGGAAAATGCAACACGTATAAATCCTTCGCATCCTTGGTGGATTAATATTGGATATTGCTGCTATTACATTCACAAAAAAGAATATCAAAAATCGCTCTATTGGGCAGAGAAAATGGATTTTAGCGAGACAATCTGGGATTCTTTGCTGAAAGCTGTTTCGTTTTCTCTCTTAAATGAAGATGCAAAAGCAAAAAACCACTTAAATAACCTTCTAGAACTACAAACTCAAACTGCAACAGAAATTAAAGAAATACTTTCTAGTTTTATACTTTCTGATGAGGTTGTTTTTAGAATGGTAAACAGTTTAAAAAGAATCGGACTGAAAGACGAAATTTGATTCTTTACAAAACATAAAAAACTAATTCGGTTACAAAGAGAAATTCTCGAAATTGAGTCTTTCTCTCAACTCGGAAAAAAAACTAAGCTGCTTTTTTTGCCGTGCGTTTTTTCTTTTCCAATAATTTAAGATGATTTTCGGCACATAGGATTTTCTCAGTCGTGCCATTTTTTTGTATTTCAATAAGATAATGAAAATCTCTTTCTTTCGAAGTCGATTTTATTATAAACCCCTTTTTAAAATCCATTTTTCTTTCGATAATGGTTCCCTTATAAGATATCCCACTCAATGCTGTGTAGGAAACATCTTGTCCTTTTACAAATTTCATTGTTTTAGCCGTTTGTTTCTAATATTTGCTAATACTTCTAAATCTGAAAAACTAATGTTAAGGGGGGAAATCAGTTTTTCAATTTCGACGAATATATAAAGTTTCAACAATTTATAATACCGTATTTATACCTGTTTTTTGAGTTTTAAATATAGTTATTTTTTTAATGTAAAAATAACCTTTCAAAAAAAAATTGATACAATTTAGAACAGCCTCTTTTACACCTTTTTTAAGATGAATTCTTAGTTTTGAAAGGATGAATTTTTATTCCAAAAACAACTAAAAAAAGAGCAAAATGGTACAGGAAAGAGTGATGGAAAAATTAGCAATTTTAGCAGATGCAGCCAAATATGATGTTTCTTGCTCATCGGGACAAAGTACCCGTAAAAACAAAAACAAGGGATTAGGTGATACTGGAAGCGGGATTTGCCATGCCTATACAGAAGACGGACGCTGTGTTTCTCTTCTTAAAATCCTGCTAACCAATCATTGCATTTTTGACTGCGCCTATTGTGTGAGTCGAAAAAGCAACGATATCAAGCGTGCTGCTTTTACTGTTCAGGAAGTTGTCGATTTAACGATTGGTTTTTATCGAAGAAATTACATTGAAGGCTTATTTCTAAGTTCAGGAATCTTTGATAATCCCGATTATACTATGGAACGTCTGGTAAAAATCGTCAAAAAACTAAGGCTTGAAGAAAATTTTAATGGTTACATTCACCTAAAAGCGATTCCAGGTGCCAGCGAAGAATTGTTAAAAGAAGCGGGATTATATGCCGACCGTTTGAGTGTAAATGTCGAAATGCCGACAGAACAAAGTCTTAAATTGCTGGCTCCAGACAAAAATCATAAAGATGTAATTAAACCGATGGAATATCTTAAAAATGAAATTATCGGTTATCAAGAAGAGAAAAAATCCAATTACAAAACACCGCTTTTTGCTCCTGCCGGACAAAGCACGCAAATGGTGATTGGCGCAACAAAAGAAAATGACATGGAAATTCTCGGAATGGCCAATTATTTTTACGAACAAATGAAAATGCGCCGCGTCTATTATTCGGGTTATGTGCCGATAAGCTACGACAACAGGCTTCCAGCGATTGGAACTCCTGTTCCGATGATTCGCGAAAACCGATTGTATCAAGCCGATTGGCTAATTCGTTATTACGGATTTAATGTCAATGAAATTGTTGGTTTTGACCAGCCCAATCTTGACTTGGATATTGATCCGAAATTAGGATGGGCTTTGCGAAATATGCATCAGTTTCCAGTTGATATTAATACTGCAGATTTAGAATTAATTCAGCGAATTCCTGGAATAGGATTTTTGAGCGCTAAAAAAATTGTTGCTGCTAGAACTTTCAAAAAATTACAGCCCGAAGATTTAAAGAAACTAGGAATTGCCTATAACCGATCGAAGTTTTTCTTGGCTTTTTCTTCGCCTTTTTATATGCAGAAAGACCTGACTTCCACTCAAATAAAAAATCAGATTTTGAATTTGCAAAACAGTAAATACAAGAATAATTTTTCGAATCAGCTTGCTTTATTTTAATTCAAATGACACAAATAATTTATGATGGAAGTTATGAAGGTTGGTTAACAGCTGTTTTTGAAATCTACGAATACAAACTAAAAGACATTGTTTTTGCTAAAGAAGAGATTTCAAATACGTTGCTTTTCTCCAATACCCATTTTGTAATAACAGATAATGAAAAAGCAAATCGAGTTTTAAATGGTTTACAGCAACGCCTTTCGCATCAAGGTTTCAACAATCTTTATTTTGCTTTTTTATCTGAATTGGAACAGATAGAAGAAACCTTGTTTCGATTTGTTGAATATGTTTTTGCAAGTCCGATTAATATCGAAGGAGATTTAAGCCGAAGTGAAGTTTTGAATGTAAAAAAAGCAGCACATTTAACTGGAAAAGAAAGTCATAGAATGAAAGCCTTTGTTCGTTTTAAACTAACAAAAGATGAATTGTATTATGCGATTGTAGAACCAGATTGTGATGTTTTACCGCTTATTGAACAGCATTTTAAAAACCGCTATGCAGACCAGCGCTGGCTCATTTACGATTCAAAACGCAAGTACGGAATTTACTATGATCTTGAAAATGTCTCGACTGTAGAAATGCAATTTGAATCGAATTCTTCGTCGAGTTTTTTAGCCGAAATCAATGATGAAAACGAAGAGTTTTTCCAGAATTTATGGCGTAATTATTTCAGAAGTGTCAATATAGAATCGAGAAAAAACACGAAGCTTCATATCAAACACATGCCAAAACGATATTGGAAAAATCTAACGGAGAAAATCCCAAACCTCAATAAAAGATAAAAATCTAATTTGATCTGCTTTAATCTTTTCAAATCTGCGTGAAAAATCAATGTGCAAAAGTATTTCACGCAGATTAAAAAAAATTAAAGCAGATTATACAGATTAAATAAAACTGTTGACTTAAATTAAATCAAGATTATTATTTGCTTTTCTTAAGCGCATCTAGCAACTCAACCATATCTACCACAGCATAAGTTGAACAATAATCTGACACCGCATAAGGCAAAATCAAACTGTTGTTATGAATAATCGCTCCGCAAGAATACACGACATTTGGGACATAACCTTCTCGCTCATCTTCTAAAGGAGAAAGCAATGGCTCTGTAAGTCTTCCTATTTCTTTTGAAGGATCATCTAAATCAAATAGTGAAGCTCCAATGCAATAGCGTCTCATTGTACCAACTCCATGTGTGATAACAAGCCAGCCTTCTTCTGTCCAAAGTGGTGAACCGCAATTTCCTATTTGCGTAAATTCCCAAGGATAACGAGGTTCTTGCAGTAAGACAGGCGTATTCCATTGTGTCACACGGTCCGAATACATGATATAATTATTAACGCCATCAATTCTGGCAAGCATGGCATATTTCCCTTTTATTTTTCGAGGAAACAAAGCTAGATTTTTATTCTGCGCTCCTTCTCCATGCAGGGGCATAACTCTAAAACTATAAAAATCTTCTGTCGAAATTAATTTAGGCAAAATTGTATGTCCATTATAAGCCGTATAAGTTGCCATCACTCGAGTAGAACCATCATCATCATAAAAACGCACAAAACGCGCATCTTCTATTCCGCGGCTTTCAGAATCGGAAATCGGAAATATGACACGTTCTGTTATATCAGAATCATGTTTGAACTGTAAATCGTAAAAAGAATTGGCCAGCCATAATATTTCTTGCAGTGCCACTTTTCTTTCCTCACGAATTAAAGGATCTTGCAAAGCCTCAAGCAAAGTATTTTTGAGAACTGCAAATTCAAACTCTTCTGGTAAATCCTGCATAATTTGAGCAATATACTTGTCTGTAGTATGCATTTCATATAACTTACTCAAAAATCGTTCTTTATTAAATAACGTTTTATGCTCAATTTCTGCCTTGTCAATATGACTTCCAATTTTCATGATTTGCAGATTATTATCTCGATCTAAGATTGCTCTTCTAAATACAATTGAAGAGATATGACCTTCTCCAGTTGCACGAAAAGAAATAATAACGCGTTTTTCACCAATCTCTAATCCTGTCTGGTCAGAATCTTCTACAATTGATGGATTAAAAATTGCAGCCGATTCTATGGCGTATTCCATTGTGCAATACGATCCAATCAGCATTTTTCTGTCAAGTGACATGCCTTCATAATCAATTTGCATTCCTTCAATTATAGGGCGAATTCGTTCGCAGTGTCTAAAAAATACTGCCGAAATATTTCGATGCCTTCTTGCAAATTCACGAAGTGTCTGCTCTAAAGTTTGCAGAACTTGTTTTTCATCCAACATCATAATCCGAAGCACCATTTGCTGGGTTCTTTCCTGCCCATTCATAAAATATCGGGCAACAACTCTTTTTGAATCTGGTAATAATTTTATATTTTTTCGAACAACGGATACTCGCATAACTGGAAAATTTTATAACAATAACATTAAGAAATCTTTTATTACACAACAAGTTAGTAATTTTTGTTAAAGAAAAAAACTTAATTTTTTATTAAAACTTCGAATTTGCCTATAATTCAAGGTTTTTAAATGCTGCTTTCATCAAAAGTTTTTTTCATAATTTCGTCTCTAGACCTCAACCTAAAACAATGAAGAATAAAGTCAAATTTTTGAGAGAAGAAAAAAACATGACTCAAAACGAACTTGCCGAAAAATCGGGTCTTTCTTTGCGGACTATTCAAAGAATTGAAGCTGGAAATATTCTGAAAGGCTTCACCTTAAAAACCATTTCTGAAGCTCTAGAAACAAATCCTGAAAATCTCATTATTAAAAAGGAAAATATTCAAATCGAAAGAGCCAAACTCATTAATTTTTCTGTTTTATCTGGACTTTTTATTCCGTTTGGAAGCGTTATTTTTCCTTTAATCTTAACTTACAAAACGCAAGATATTACAAACAAAGAATTGGGAAAACAAATTGTAAGTCTTCAAATTGTTTTAAGCCTTATTCTTTCCGTTTTGATGATTGCGTGTCCTTTTATCCAAAGTGCATTTTCTTTAAAATTTCCCCTTTTTATTATTCCTTTAATTGCATTTCTCAGCTTAAAACTTTTAATCGTTATTGTAAACGGAATCAGTTTAAACCAAAAACAAGAATTATCTATAAAATTGAAAAACAACTTCTTATAACAAAAGTCATAAAAATGGCGTAAAACTGTCGTATGGGTTTTGCACAGAAATCGGAATCGAAACCCGAATCTTGCAGAAAAAATAGACCATGAAATTATTTAAGAAAATTGCACTCGTATTTTTAGCCAGCATCGTTTTATTCTTGTTCGGAGGATATTTTTATTTTCAGAAGAAATTTACTCCACCAGATAACTATTTAAAGGTTTCTGGAATTGCCGAAAACATTCCGATAAAATGGATTTCTAGCGACGAAAATTCTCATTCTGCTTTGCTTCTGCCAATAAAAATTGAAGGAATCGATCAAACGTTTTTCATGCAGTTTGATTCGGGTTCACATTCTACGGTTTTCTACAAAAAATCATTGGAATCGATCGCTGAAAAATTTCAAAATCAGTCAGAAATTGATATTAAAAACAATAAAATTTCAACAGCTTTTACAATCGGAAATATGAAGGTTATTTCAAATACTTTTGAAGTTTTAGATTATGGCAAAAAAATCAATTTTCATGATTCAAAAGCGAAGAACATAATTGGCACAATCGGAACCGATTTATTAGAAAAACGAATTACCATTTTAGATTTTAAAAACAATCAATGCTCTTTTATTGAAAAAATTGAAGAAACTGATTTTACCAATTTTGAATTCAAAAAACGTAAAATTTTAATTCCTTCAAATATCGAAAATGAAAATCTAAAATTGCTGTACGATTCTGGATCAAGCGGTTATGAACTTATAACAACAAAAGAAATTTGGCAGAAATACAGAATTAAAAACAGCGCTGTAAAAACCGAAAAAGGTAATTCTTGGGGAAATACATTGAGCGTATATTCCGCTTCCGCGAAAAGGAAAATAAAATTTAAGAAATTGACTTTAGATCTTTCTGAAGTTACGTATATAGAAGGCACTTCAGACCTTCAAAAGTTTTTAATGAAGCGTTCTGGAATGCAGGGAATGATTGGCAACAAACTTTTCCTCAATCACAAATTAATTCTGGATTGCAAAAACGAAAAATTTAAGTTAGAATAAAAGTAAAATTTTACAATACTAAACTATGTTAACGAATTGATTATTATGATGTTTTTTACGTTCTCGATAAAAGTTTCGGTGTCTTTTATTTCTTGTTTTATCAGCTGATGATGATCGGACAAATTATACTGTTCCATCATATCTTTTTTCAAATATTTAATCATTGATTCTAGACTTCTCGTATCGTTCTGATTCTGTCTTTTTAATTCACCCTGTTTGCTTTCCAAATATTTCAAAGTCTCTTTCAACTTAAGAACGTCTAATTTCCCCAACCTATTATTTTTAATAATTCATAAAATAACAATAGCTAGAAATGCGGTAAGATTCAATATGTTCCAAAAACCAATATCACTTGAATTTACCTTATTTCTAGCTATTGTTATGGACACTTACGTACAAATCGATTCTTTGGATTTAAGAAATTTTCAGATTTTTTTCAATTGTTATTTCAAAACAAAAAAACACCTGTTTTCCATCACTTTAGCCCCAAAAAAAGAAATCAGAAAATTTTTATTTTTTTGTAATGAAGATAAATTGCGTATTAAAAACACAACTTTCAGAACATCAAAATGTTACCAAAACGAAGCAAAATTGTGAATATCTATTTGAAGATTTAACTGTTTATTTTGCAGTATAATCTATCTTTGACATCCTTAAAATTTTAAAACAGATGAGCGCAATTTGGTACGAATGCAAAGTAAAATATAGAAAAACAGATGAAACTGGAGGGCAAAAAGTTTTAACCGAGCCTTATTTGGTTGACGCTTTGTCTTATACAGAAGCTGAAAAAAGAATGACCGAAGAAATGGCCGCTTATACTAGTGAAGAATTTAAAATCACGGCTATTAAAGTGGCAAATTATGCCGAAATTCATCCTTTTGAAAATGCAGACAGATGGTTTAAATCTAAAATCACTTTAATTGCTTATGATGAAGAAAGCGGAAAAGAGAGAAAAACGAGCATGTATATGCTGATTCAGGCAAATGATGTTCGCGAAGCTTTTGACAACACGCTTCATGTAATGAAAAGTACAATGGGAGAATATTCTATTCCGGCTATTACAGAAACAGCAATTATGGATGTTTTTCCTTATTTCAGCGGTGAAGAAGGAGAAACAGAAATGTTAGAAAGATTCAATACATTAAAAGCTTCTAAGCCAGAAAAACCAGAGGTTGAAATTGTCGATCACATGGAATTTGAAACTGCTTCAGAGGAATAATATCCTAAATGCATAAAAAAATAAAGAGCTTCAGAATTATCTGGAGCTTTTTTTATTTCCCTAAAATTCATCTGTTTAACTTTAATTCAAAATAAATAATATATTAGCTGTAGATTATCAATCGAAGACCAAAAACCAAAATCACATGACCCAAAAAAACCTGATTTTATTCGGATTTATAATTCTAAAATTCATACTTCAATATGTATTAATTAGTCCCGAATACGATTTACAGCGCGACGAATATCTGCATTTAGATCAAGCCCATCATTTGGCTTGGGGTTATTTATCTGTTCCGCCAGTTACGTCTTGGTTTTCATATATTATTCTACTGTTTGGAAATTCGATTTTCTGGGTTAAGTTCTTCCCTGCCCTATTTGGCGCCTTGACACTTTTGATTGTTTGGAAAGCTATCGAGCTTTTAAAAGGCAATCTTTACGCTTTAATTTTAGGTGGATTGTGCGTTTTGTTTTCGTGTTTGTTGCGTTTAAACATGCTTTATCAGCCGAACTCTTTTGATATTTTATGCTGGACAGCACTTTATTATGTTTTAATACAATATCTGTCTTCAGAAAATACAAAATGGCTTTATTTTGGCGCAGTAGTTTTTGCCTTCGGTTTCTTGAACAAGTACAATATCGTGTTTTTATTACTCGGATTAATTCCTGCTATTTTACTTTCTAAACAGCGCAAAATACTAGCAAAAAAAGAATTTTATTTTGCTTTGATTCTCGGACTCATTCTTATTTTACCAAATCTATATTGGCAGTACAGCAATCATTTTCCGATTGTGCATCACATGAAGGAATTAGCAGAAACGCAATTGGTGAATGTTGATTTAGGTGATTTTTTAAAAGAACAAATTCTGTTTTTCATTGGCGGATTATTAGTGATTTTAGCTGGACTTTACGCCGTTTTATTCTATCAGCCTTTCAGAAAATATCAGCTCTTTTTTGCCTCATTTATTTTCACGCTTTTAATTTTTATTTACTTCAAAGCAAAAGCGTATTATGCCATTGGATTATATCCTATTTATCTCGCTTTTGGAGCTGTTTATATTTCAGAAATTCTTAATAATGGATGGAAACGTTTTCTAAAACCTGTTTTTATTCTGATTCCGTTATTGCTTTTTATTCCGATTTACAATGTTGCTTTTCCAAATAAAAGTCCTGAATATATGGTTGCACATCCAGAGCCATACAAAAAACTAGGAATGCTTCGCTGGGAAGATGGAAAAGATCATCATCTGCCTCAAGATTTTGCCGATATGTTGGGTTGGAAAGAATTGGCTAGAAAAACAGATTCGGTATATGCTTTACTCCCAAATCAGAAAGAAACTATTGTGCTTTGCGATAATTACGGACAAGCTGGAGCCATTAATTTTTATTCTAAAAAAGGAATCAAAGCGGTTTCTTTCAACGCAGATTATGTGAATTGGTTTGATCTCAGCATTCGCTATAAAAACCTTATTCGCGTTAAGGAATTTGACGAAAACAATGAAGAATTAAAAGAAACAAGTCCGTATTTTGAATCGGCAGCAATTGGCGGTCAAATCACCAATCAGTATGCGAGAGAATACGGCGCTACGATTTTTGTTTTCACGAATGCCAAAATCGACATCAATAAAAGATTAGAACAGGAAATCAACGAAGAAAAAAGCGACATCATAAATGATTAATTTCAAGGACTTATCATATTTACAAACCGGAAATCTTAAACAGCAAGCCGCATTCACTATTTTAACCAAATATAAAGTTTTGGAAAATCTTGCCGAATTTGATTCTATTTTGGTTGGTACAATTCCGATAAACATTGATATCGAAAACAGCGATTTGGATATTATCTGCTATTGGAAAAACAAATCTGATTTCTTAGAAAAAACAAAACTGCTTTTCGGAAAAGAAAACCATTTTACCATTCGAGAAGATCTTATAAATAACCGAGAATCTATTATTGCCAACTTCTTTATTGACGCTTTTGAAATCGAAATCTTTGGACAAAATACGCCAACCGAACTTCAAAATGGGTATAGACATATGCTTATTGAACATCAAATTCTATGTTCTAGAGACGAAAACTTCCGATTAGAAATCATAAAATTAAAAGAAAAAGGTCTAAAAACCGAACCTGCATTTGGCTTGCTATTAGGCTTAAAAGGAAATATTTACGAAGAATTACTAGCTTATAAATTATAAAAAAAGACATCCTTTTTTTAAATTATAAAAAATAAAGTGCCGAAATTATTTGCATAACCGTATTTAGTGTGTATCTTTGCACCCGAAAC
Source organism: Flavobacterium sp. B167r (assembly GCF_056824315.1). NCBI lineage: Bacteria > Pseudomonadati > Bacteroidota > Flavobacteriia > Flavobacteriales > Flavobacteriaceae > Flavobacterium > Flavobacterium sp. B167r. Next base: position 2,047,761 of record NZ_CP124859.1, on the reverse strand, counting down.
ATCGCGGGATAGAGCAGTAGGCAGCTCGTCGGGCTCATAACCCGAAGGTCACAGGTTCGAGTCCTGTTCCCGCTACTAAGAAAAAGCTTCAGATTTCTCTGAAGCTTTTTTTTGTTTGTATAAATTCTCAATTTTTCCTCACTGTTTGAGAAGTAACAGGTTCTCCTCTTTGTGTAAAAACATCGTCGGTATAATAGTTTACAAATTGTATGGGAATACCAACGCCAGTATCTAGCAACGGAGTTGTCTGTAAATGATAATGCAAATGCGGGCCAGTAGAATAACCGCTATTTCCTGCCAAACCTACTTGCTGCCCTCTCACGACAGTATCTCCTACTGCAACGATAATGGAATTCTTTTTAAAATGAATCATAAAGGAATATTCTCCATTCAAATGATCAATTATAATATAATTGCCTAATGGCTGTTTGCTGTTTTTAACTCCAAGAACATTGTCTTCTATGGCATTTTCCATTGCAATAATTTTTCCGTCGCCAGGTGCGTTTAATCGTTTGCCAAAACAATAATAATCTTCATTTTTGGTTCCGTCTCCTGTTTTGTTGCTTCTGTTTACTATTTGGACCATGTCGAGCGCATATCTCTGGTGGCGACTAGGCATAAAATGATGATTTTTTTCTAGCGATTTTCCGCCCGCAACGATGTACCAGTCCTCTTCAAAAGGCAATTCCAGCACTGTTTTTGTTTTGTAATTTAAATAGACATCTTCGTCATATTTCCCTTCATCTCCCACTAGCATATCGGCGCAAGACGTTAACAGAAAAGCAGACAGAAAAATAAATGCGTAAACTGTAGATTTGATATATTTCATGATTAGAATTTATAGTTAATGCCAAGGTTTAATTGATGCTGTAATTCTCTATAAGCGCTCGGAATTTGAAGTCGGGAATAATTAAAGTTGTAAGTTGCCTTTACATCAAAATGATTGGAAATTTCATATCCATATTCTAAATTCCATAAAACACTCTGATAATTATCTAAAGTATAAAATTTACCTTCGGCATTGGTAACTCTAAGCAGAACAAGAGGAAGAGTTAATTTTGAAGATAGATAGTGTTTTTTAGCAAATTGGTATCTCAATTTGCCTGCTATTCCTAATTCTTGATGTAATGTATAGTAGTCCCCATTGCTAAAAACAGACTGATCCGGATTATCATAAATAGAAATATTGGTCTGCGACTGAATTCCTGCTTGTACTGTAAATTTATCGGTACTGTAAATCTTTTTCAGATAGGAAAAGCCTAAGCCGAATTTTGCAAAATCTGTATTAAGATTGGAAAGCTTATCGGTCTTCAGTCCCGCTGAAAGGTAGTCCAGTTTTACTTCAAAAAGATTCTCTCTTTTACTGGTTCGGGTATAATTTAATTTATAGACCAGCCCTTCATACTCATACAATGCTACGGGAGCAAATTCAAGATTTTTCAAATACCCAAAATTGTTTCCAACAGAAAACTCGAGCTGATTCTTTTTGGGAGTAGTTTGGGATTGAACAGATACTGCAGACAAAATAGCCGCACTAAACAGAAGCCGATTTAATTTCATATAGTTTTGAAATGATTAAGTTGATTATCATGGCCAAAACTATATGAATTAAAAAATGCCAAAGTCCGAATATCTTAAAACTGGAGAAATCCGAACTTATTTATTGCTGTTGCGAAAACTGTTTGGCGTCATTCCTGTAGCCTTTTTGAATGCGTTGTGAAATGTAGTTTTTGAAGTGAAACCTGATTCCAAACCTATAGCCAACAAACTGTAGTTTTCATAGTCCGAATCGAGAATCATTTTCTTAACTGCTTCCACTCTATAGTTATTAATGTAATTGGCAAAGTTGTCTTCGGTAATGGCATTTACAAGTTGCGAAACATACCCTGCACTTATTCCTAACTCTTCTGCTACTTTTTCTCTGTTTAGACTGCTGTCTCTGTAAATTTCATGTTCTTCACAAAGTGACTGCAGTCTTTTGAAATAAGGATTTTCTTTTGTAAACAAATCCAATGCATTTACCTCGTTTTCTTTTTTAAGAATAACCTCTTCAACAGATGCAAAATTCTCTGAGGATATTTCTTGATACAGCAACTTTTCTATTCCTTCCTTATTATCAGCCAGCCTATATCTAAACACGCCGTAATATGCTGTGCAATGAATTAAAAACGTAGCAAAAAGAGCGAGAATTTTCATGGTATAGGAAACATCATACTGAAAAAACAGTGCTATAAAAATTGCCATTATCCAAGACAGCATTAATGCATAAACCAGAAACCATAAAAAAGTGATCCATTTTTTTTCTTGTTTGTCCTTTGAAAATTTAATAAAACTGAAAGTAAAAACAGCCATAAAAGGCATAAACACAAGAATTATAAAAAAATCAAAATTACCTAGCGTTTCTAAAAAGCTTTTAAGAGAAACAGGAATAGTAAAAATGTGCGCAACAGCATCACAATCATAAAAAATATTTGAAAAAGCCGAATACAAAAATGGCACATAAAGCCATCGAATCTTTTTCGAATTTCTGATGGGATGATTCACCTGATGTATTACAAACATAAAGATGAAAACCGGAAAGATAAAAGCCCATTCAACATCATCCAGAAATCGTAGAAAAGGCATACTGGTGTAAACATCAATTATTTCGAAAACGAGATTGGCAATAAGAATGGAAAGTGCAAATATTGCATAAGCCAGATATTTATTGGCATTGCTCTTAAATAATGGTGATTTTAAGATAATGGTTCCAAGAACTATACCTTGAAAAATGGCTGTGTTAAAGAAAAGTGTAAAGATCAATCTATAAGCAGTTTTTTTAATATACTATAAGTATTGGGCTACAGTATAAAATTGTTTTTAGTCTATTTCCTATTATTTTATTGGACGAAACTATAGTTAATTCATTTCATTTACTGTTAAAGGATTTACAATTAAAACCAAATAAAAAAACAATTAATATGAGCCGATTTATAAATAATCATAGCCGAATTCTCTGGCTCGCATCTTCTTTTTCCTTAATTGAAAGACCAAGAACACTTTAACATTTTAGTTAATCATTTCTTAATCCGTTAAGAAAATCATTCGCATTACTCTAAATTCGTTCTGTTAATTCGTATGAAATAAGCTATATTTTACAATCCCAAAGAACAAAATCTTATAGAACTTTTATTTTAAAAACTTGATTTATACCACACTTTTAAATATTGCAATTTTTCAGGGAATCGTTTTAGGCTTAGTCATTTTAAAGTCTTCACTTTTCAATAGTAAATCAAATAAATACCTAGCCTATTTGCTATTTACATTTTCAATCATTTTACTAAATCATGTTTTTGAAGTTGAAAAAGTGGCAACTTCCTATCCTATTTTACACTTTATTGAACACATCGAGTGGACATTTCTAATACCTGCTTTCCTGTTCTTGTTTATTATCAACCGGATTGATGACACCCAAAAAAGCAAACAAAAACAGTATTGGTGTTTTATTCCATTTATTTATTCCGCTGTCCTTTGCATTTCACAAGATCTTGATCATGTTACAGGACTTTATACCATTCCCGATTCATACAACACTCTTCTTAATATACTTGGGCTGATTCATCTCGCATTAGCCGTTACATTCCTGCCAATCCTTCCAATTTACTCTTATTTTAAGGTAAGACACATAAAAGATTCTGAGGAAAAGAAATGGATAATTACCTTATTAACAATTATTATTTCATTGCTATTTGCTTTTCTAATTACTGCTCTTGCTGGCTTATTTCTTCAATTTGATATTTCTCCTACTATGAATGTTTTGGCTTTATCTGCAACATTCATAATTCATTGGACCGCTTATGTAGGCATTTACAGATATAGATTGGCTAAAAACAAAGATGCTGTATACAATTTTCTAAACAGCGATTTGGCGATTTCATCTGCCGATTTGCATATTACGGAAGACAGCAGTCAAGAAGAATATAGAGAAACCATAACTGCCGATAATCTCTATTTCCAAAAATTAGAACTTCTTTGCAAAGAACATCACATTTATACTGACAGTACATTAAACAGAGAAAAAATAGCAGAACAGTTAGGCATAAGCCCTGGATATGTTTCTCAAATTGTGAACACAATAACTGGAGATAACTTTGCCAATTACATCAATAACTATCGAATTGAAGCCGTCAAGGAAATGATTTCAAATTCTGAATATGAAAACTATAATTTGCTGGCAATGGGATTGGAATCTGGATTTACTTCAAAAACAACTTTTTACAAAGCCTTTAAAAAAGCAACTGGCCAGACGCCAAATGAATATAAAAACACACGCAAATAAGTCCCGATTTATACAATTTTAAGCTTTTGAAACCTTTTCTATTTTTTCTTATTCGAATTTTGGCTTCAAATAATTCAAATTAACTTTTATGAAAAAAATTTTATTACTAGCTGTTTTTACAGTTTTAGGATTTGTGAATGTAAATGCCCAAAAAATTAAATTTGGAGCAAAAGCAGGTTTAAACTTTGCAATTGTTGGCGGAGATAATACCGAAAATGTTGATTCTGTAACATCATATCATTTTGGTGCTGTATCAGAAATTCCAATTTCTGAAAAATTTTCTTTTCAACCCGAGTTGATGTATTCTCGTCAGGGATATAGTTTCGATAATGATATTGTTGCTTTAAATTATTTGAACATTCCTTTAATGGGAAAATATTATGTAACAAAAGGATTGAGTCTTGAAGCTGGACCGCAAATAGGTTTCTTAGTTTCTGCTAAAAATGAAAGTGTCAATGTAAAAGATGCATTTAATACTGTCGATTTTGGAGTTAATTTTGGCGTAGGCTATAAATTGGAAAACGGACTTAATTTTGGCGTAAGATACAATCTAGGTTTAACCGATATTAATAATGTAGAAGGCTCTTCTATCAAAAATAAAAACGGAGTGTTTCAAGTTTCTGTTGGTTATTTCTTTTTCTAAAAACTTAATAATTCAAAAAAAAGCTTCAGAGAAATCTGAAGCTTTTTTATTTTCTAGACTTTTGTCGAGACTTTATATTATTATTTTTCTAGTTCTGTTTCAGTATGCTGCACACACGCCCATTTGTTATTTTCTTTAATCCAAGTCGAAGTGCAGGCACATTTTATAGGTGTTTGACTGTCATCTAATATTGTAAAATCCAAAAGATATCCTATTACAGCAGTATTTTCGGCAATTATCTTTTCTTTTACATCGTAGATGTTAAGCACTTTTATTTTATTGGTCTGCCCAGAGTCGAACATTTTTTTGAACTCATCCTCGCTGATACTTTGAACACCGTTTTTTCCGGCAACTATACAAGGAAACAGCGTCAGATTTTTTACCGTTTCATAATCATTTTTTTCAACTCCGTGCCAGTATTTTTTTTCTAGCTCTATGATCTTTACTTCCATATTATCTCGTTGTTAATTAGACATTTCACAAATTTCAAATTAAATGAAGCGAGGAAAAAATTATATTCTTCCAAAAGGATAAACCATTTCAAATTTCGATATAATATCTGACAAAATAATATTTTACGGGATATTTTTTTATCTTTGAAATTCAGGTTTTTTTAATCGAAATGGCTTTATCTTTGAGCCATCAGAAAATCAAGATTCATTTATGGAACAGAAAATTCACCAGGGAAGAAACGTAAAACGATTCAGAGAAATGCTTGGCATCAAACAAGAAGCATTGGCTTATGATCTAGGCGAAGATTGGAACCAGAAGAAAATTTCTATGCTGGAGCAAAAAGATGTTATTGAAGATTCTCTGCTTAAACAAATCTCGAACTCTTTAAGAATTCCTGTTGAAGCTTTTCAGAATTTTGATGAAGAACAGGCGATAAATATTATTTCTAATACTTTTGGAGATAATGCATGTGTTGGAAATCCTAATTCAACTTTCAACATAAATCCTGTTGAAAAATGGCTTGAAGCTTTAGAAGAAATTAAAAGATTAAATTTGGAGCTTTTGAAAGCAAAAGACGAACAAATTCAGGCTTTAGAGAAATTACTAAAAGAAAAAATAATTGATTAAAAAGAGACTCTACTGTCTCTTTTTTTATTAGTGTTAATTTTAAGTACGTTCTTCTTATTTGCATAAATTCATAATTATTTTTTCAAAAAAGATAAAATCTAGACAAAAGCTTCTGAGAAATCTAGAACTTTCAATTTGCAACATGAAAAAACAAGTAAATATATTCTTTCAATTATAAAAAAAACAATGTTTTTTAAAAAATATTTCCTCCTCAAAAAAAATCGCAAAACTGCCTTTTTTCAACCTTTACACTCAAAACAAATAATTATTAATCAAATAAATACAAAACCATTAACCTCGATTACCAACAAACAAAAATTGATCAAAGGGGGTCTTTTTTCAAAATTGCTCAAAAAGTTTTTTCAAAAAAGCTTTGTACAATCCAAAAATAGTTGCACTTTTGCACCCGCAATAGCAAAGCAGGTCCGTTCGTCTATCGGTTAGGACGCCAGGTTTTCATCCTGGTAAGGGGGGTTCGATTCCCCCACGGACTACTTACTAAGACAAAAGCTTCAGAGAAATCTGGAGCTTTTTTTGTTTATATTTACTTCGTTAAATGTTTGAACGTTTTGAGAATAATATTGAGAACCTACAAAACCTACAAATATGTCCTAAATATTAAACATAACACAGCAAACACAATAACTGAGTAAACAAAAAGTTATGAATGAGTAATTTCAGGTTACTAAAAAACAATCAGAAAATCAACCCAGATCTTAAAATGAAACAAAATCTTATTGCCCTTTTATTTGTATTCGCCTTTGCAAATATGTCTGGACAAGCCCCTGCCAGCAAAACTAATTATACTAACAGCAAATTACCTGCCGAGGAAGCTGTGACTAACAAGTCTTTAAAACCGCTAAAAAAGATCTCTTTAGACGATACTTCCATTTTAATTTACGATTATGACGGTTCACTTTTTTCTTGGGATTTGGAAGTAGAAAGCATTGTTTGGACTGTAAAAGCTTCTGATGCTCATGCTGAAATGTGCGCTAACAAAATAACTATTCATGATGGAGTTGTGTATATTCCGTTCATAAATGGTGAAATTTATGCAGCTGACAACGGAACTGGAACTATTTTTTGGAAATCTAGATTAGGCAACATCAAAGATCAGGTTGTTTTGAAAGACCAAACTCCAATTATAGCTAATGGAAAACTTTTTATAACTGCTCAAAATCAAAATCAGAGCAGTAATTTGTATGCTTTGGATTTAAAAGACGGAAGCTTGGCTTGGAACTACAAATTAGACACTCCAAACAACGACATTGAGCCATTATTTTTCGATAATAAGATTTTCACCCAAAGCGGAAACAATGTGTATTGTTTTGAAGCCAGCACAGGAAAACTGCTAAACCAAAAAAGTTTTGACGAAACCATGACTGGAAAACCTGTTACGGATGGCGAAAATATTTTTATAGCTGGCGACAAAAACTGGCTGTACGCTTTAAAACCAAATAGCCTAGATGTTCTGTGGCAGTTTAAAATAGACGAAAATCAAAATAACGTGAAGGAACGTATAGTTTGTCACGACAAAAAACTATATTTTGCAGCACAAGGCTCAGAAGTTTCATCTATTTATGCTGTTGATTCCAAAACAGGAACTCAGCTTTGGAAAACGGATTTTAAAGGCGATAACGTAGAATATATCATTAAAGAAGTTGATAATCTTTGGGGATACACTCGCAATAAGAAACTTTTTGAACTGGACTTATCAAACGGCGAAATAGCTTTTGAAGAAAAACTAACAACACTTCCAATTTCAAATATTGAATTTCCAAATGATGACAACTTGCTTTACTATTATTGCGACGCAGGCTTAATTCAGTTCGATTTAAAAGAAAAAGACGAAAATGTATATTATATGCGTACCTCAATTGCAGACAATCCTTATAGCGCTTATTTGAAGATAATCCGATAAACAAAAAAGAGAAGTTTTTTCATCTGAAATCACTTCTCTTTTTTTTATTGTAATAAAATAAAAAAGACCAATACAATTGGTCTTTTTTGCTATTCTATTCTATTTTGAGAAAAATTTATGCTCTAAACAAAGCATATTTATTGTGATTGTACAAAACTTCATCATAAGGAACATAAAGCGAAACAATTTTTTCTGTTGATTCTTCAAATTTGATCCCGTTGTGTTTTCTAAACAAGTAGATTTCTTTTAAGCAATTAGAAAGGCTTTGGTGAATTTCACTTGTAAAAGTTGGCAGTTTTTTATCTCCAACCAAAAGATCAATCTGATAGTTTGAACTGCTTTTTGACAAGTTATTACCAATAATTCTAATTGTAAAAGTTGTTGGTTTTCCGTATTGTTCACCTTGATATTGAAGTGTCATAATTTTCTTTTTTAATTGGTTAGGACTAACGCTTAATAATCAGCTTTTGTGTTTTTAATACTTTAATTAAAGTTATAAAAATTTTAGACAAACATAAAAAATCCTTTCTAAATTATATGTTATTTTTTCAAGAAACCTTTAAGTTTAAAAAAACGAAAAACCGTAAGAAATTACGGTTTTAACAATTAACTAAATGTAAAATTCATTCATAAGCATCGATTAATTTTGGGTGAACTATTGTAATTTATTTTCTTGGTTTATTTCTAATAAAAATGGATTTCCTTTCTCATCCATCATTGTCATATTTAAAGCGTCTAACAGCGCTATCTTTTTTGAAACCTCGCCTGTAAATTTATTGTACGAAAGATTTAATTCTTCCAAATTGGCAAGCTTTTCAATTTCCAAAGGAATCTCGCCCGTAAAATCATTATCAAACAAACTAAAATTCTCGAGTGCGTTCCAATTTATGATTTCATTAGCCAAACTTCCTGACAACTTATTGTTGTTCAACAGCAGCACTTTCAGCCCAGAAATTTTATAAATAGAAACAGGCAGTTTCCCGGTAATTTTGTTGCTAAAAACAGCTAAAATTTCCAACTGATTCAGCTTTCCAATATCCGACGGAAGCTCTCCAGAAATATTATTCATAAAAAGCTCTAAATCTTTCAATTTCGCTAATTGACAAATTGATGCCGGAATTGCACCAGATAATTTATTGTCCGCAATATTGAGCAACTCTAATTCTTTCAGATTAAAAATAGAAGAAGACAAGCTTCCTTCAATTTTATTCTTTTCCAAATTGAGCGATTCTAAATTTACAAGATCGTAAAGCGCATCAGGCAATTCTCCTTGCAGATTATTATCTGCTAAATTGAGTGCTACTACTTTTCCATTTTCAGCTTTAACACCGTACCAAGTCGAAACAGACAGACTTAAATTCCACTGTTTTTTCCATTGCAAACCGTTTGTTGCATGATACAATTTTATAAGCGCCTCTTTTTCTTTATCCGAAACGGTATTTGCCAAAATGCTTTGCGAAAAAGCAAATAATAAAGAAAATGTAATTAAAATTTTCATAACAGATTTGGGATTTGTTACGTGTGTAAAATTATATAATTCGTTTGACATAATTCACAAAAACATCCACAAAATACCAACAAATAAACAATCTTTTCACAACTATCTTAACACTTTTCTTAAACCTAGCTTAGAACATTCTCAAATTTGGATTGTGTCAATCAAGATTTCGTTTAATAAATATCAAAACAATTTAGTGCTTAATATTTTTATTACATTTGAAGAACTAACCCTAAAAACCTCATATCATGCAAATTAACTTCATTACTTTGTTTGTCGCAGCAATTGTCACCCTTGTAACCGGTTTTATCTGGTACAGCCCAAAAGTATTCGGAACGATCTGGATGAAAGAAAACAATCTGACTCAAGAAGAGTTAAAAAAGGGAAATATGCTTAAAATCTTCGGATTGACGTATGTTTTTTCGCTAATGATTACGACAACTTTAATGTCGCTAACTATTCATCAGTCTGGAGCAATCGGAATGGTTGGCGGACCACCGTTGATCGACAGTGCAAAACCTTCATTTACTGCTTTTATGGCAGATTACGGCATGGCCTACAGAACCTTTAAACATGGTGCACTTCACGGTTTTATGTCTGGATTATTTTTCGCGTTTCCGCTAATTGGAATTAACGGTTTATTCGAAAGAAAATCTTGGAAATATATTTTCATTCACGCTGGATATTGGATTCTTACCTTAACTCTTATGGGCGGAATCATTTGCGGATTTGCTTAAAAAACAACATATAAAATCCCGTTTGAAAAACTCTTTTCAAACGGGATTTTATTAATAATAACTTAAAGCAGGGTAGTTATTATAAATATTATCTAATTTTGAAGAAATTAGCTCTCTCTTTTGAATACAACTTATTCTTTCCAGATTTACAAAAGCGCATCGTTATTGCCTTTAGAATGGAACTCGCTCGCAGTAAATAATATTTTTTTGACACGAGAATATCTCGAAGTACTGGAAAATTCTTGTCCAGTAAATATGACTTGTCATTTTATCGGTCTTTTTGAAGAAAAAAAACTAATCGGAATTGTATTAACGCAATTCCTATTTGCAGAAAAACTAGAATCTTTCGGAGAACGTGATAAATGCTTAAAAACTTCTGTTCGTAATTTTGCTTTAAAGAATTTTGCTTCGCACGTTTTATTCGTTGGAAACAATATGCTTACAGGACAGAATGCTTTTATTTTTGATAAAAAAATAAAAGAATCGAAAGCAATAAAAACACTTCACAAAGCGATTAATCAGTTAAAAAAGGATTTAAAAGAAAACGGAAAGAAAGTTCATATTACCAGCATAAAAGATTTTACAGCAAAAGAAATCGAACCTCTTCAGGCTGAATTCAAAAACAATTATACGTTTTCTACACAGCCAAATATGATTTTTGAAATCAATGAAAACTGGAAAACAGAACAAGATTATATTGATGCGTTATCCAAAAAATATCGTGATCAATTCAAACGAGCGCGCAAAAAATCGGAAGGAATTGTAAAACAGCAAATGTCGCTTTCTGACATTAAACAATATGAAGATGTGATTTACGATTTGTATTTTCATGTTGCAAAAAATGCGCCTTTCAATACCTTTTTTCTAGCAAGAAATCATTTCAGCTTTTTCAAAGAAATCATGGGCGAAAACTTTCTTCTGTATGGCTATTTCTTAGACGAAAAACTAATTGGATTCAATACCTTAATCAAAAATGGAGAGGTAATGGATACCTATTTTCTCGGTTATGACGAAAGTATACAGCGCGAAAAAATGTTGTATTTAAACATGCTCTACGATATGATTGCTTATTCTATTAAAAAAGGTTTCAAAGAAATTGTTTTTGCAAGAACAGCTCTCGAAATCAAAAGTTCTGTTGGGGCAAAACCTGTAAAAATGTATGGTTTAATTACGCATAGCAATGCATTAATCAACCATAACATTTCAAGGTTTTTTAATTATTTGGAACCAAAAACGGAATGGCAAGAACGTAATCCGTTTAAATAAAATCAAGGAACAGCAATTTTCATTTGTTTGTGAAGAATTTTAATTTCTAATGAAGTTTGTGCTCCGCAATATTCTCCATCAATTTGAAAATTAACGGGATAATCTGTTTTTATTTCTGCTTTGTCAGTTGAAATAATCACAATATCATCAGAATCGATTGGCATATTTCCGGTAATAATTTTGCCAATTAAAAGCAGATCAAGACTTTTCAAAATTACAAGCTCAAACTTTCCGTCATTCATAGCACCATTTGGATTAATAACTACGCCTGTTCCATATTTTTGCGAATTGGCAATTACAATCATTCTTGCAACATGCTCTACCGTTTTATTATTTGCTGAAATTGTTGCCACAAAAGGTTCTTCTGATTCTTTGAGCGTTGTAAAAGCCTGCAATGCATATCCCCAAAAACCTCGAACATCGCTTTGCTCGTAGTTTTTAACCAGATTTGCATTCAAACCAAGATCGCTTAAATGAATGCTTTTTTTACCGTTGATGCAAATCATATCCATTTCGATATAATGGTGCAAAAACGCTATTTTAAGATTCTCCTCGATTCCGTTGGGAAGATTTAAGTCAACCGAAAGTCCGTTTGCAGAACCCGCAGGCAAAATCCCGATTATTACATCGTGTTCCTCCATTGCCTCGGCCACCATCTTTATGGTTCCATCTCCTCCAGCAACAATTATTCGCTCTGGATTATATTGATTGTACAATGTTTGTATCGCTTTAGAATCGCTTTTACCTGTGGTTTCATAAACTTGCAGATCAAAATGATTTGTAGTTGCAAATTCTTCTACAGCTTCAATTAATTCAGATTTATCAAGGTCTCCCGATATAGGGTTTACGATGAATATGATATTCTTTTTCAAAATTTTATTTTTAAAACCAATTAAAATAAGTAAATTACAGTTACATAAATATACGTAATTAATGAAACCAATTTTACAATTATATCGCGGTTATGCAAATCAGCAAGAGTTAATTGTAATGGGGCACGTTTTAAAAAGAGAACAGAACTATAATTTCGAAAAAAGGAAATTAAAAAATGCCACTTCTATCCTTAAATTGTTCCGAATAAAAACCATTAAAAATTTTGATGTTTATCTTCATTATAATGGCGCAATAATTCATACCAAAACGTTAGATGATGGTTATTTTAAGTTTTGTATTCCGGTAGAAAAAGAAACCCATTTTGGATGGATGCCTTACGAAGTCAGCTTAAAATATCAAAATGAAAATGTAACCTGCAAAGGCAGTTTTATTCGGCCTCACAAAGGAAAACTCGGAATTATATCTGACATTGACGACACTTTTCTGATCTCGCACACAAATAATTTCTTTCGGAAAATTTATATTTTATTGTTTAAAAATGTAAATGATCGAAAAGTCTTTAAAGACGTTGTACCTCACTATCAAGCTTTAAGTTCTGCAGGAAGAGATAACGCAGAAGAAGTGAATGCCTTTTTTTTCATTTCAAGCAGCGAATGGAACTTGTACCGATTTATTGCTAAATTCACTCGAATTAACAAATTGCCAAAAGCAGTTTTTTTGCTAAAAGACATCAAAAGGGGAATTACCGATTTCTTTATGAGCGGTCGAGGAAATCATGATCATAAATTCGAAAAAATCAAACATGTCGTTGAATTTTATCCTACCCTAAAATATGTTTTAATGGGAGACGATTCCCAACATGATCCAATGCTTTATGAAAGAATCTGCAAAATATTCCCCGTTACAGTCATTGCAGTTTATATTAGGCAAACAGGCAAAACTCAGAAAAAAGAAGTAAAGAGAATTTTAAATAATTTAGAAAGCCTAAATGTTTCCGTTTGCTATTTTAAAGAAAGCAGCAAAGCGATTGAACATTCTAGATCTATTGGGATTATTAAATAGATTTTTTTTAGTTATCGGTCGCAGTCTCGGTTTTCAGTCTCTTGATGGACTTTATTTTGGATAATCTTAAACTTAAAAACCTTTGTCAAAGTTTAGAACTCTGACAAAGGTTTTTTAATATTTCACTGTGACTGAAAACCGAGACTGCGACTGAAAACTATAAGTTAAAGCTATCAATTTCTTCTTGAACAACTTCCCAGTCAATCAACAATTGATCTAAATCCGCTTTCTTTTTGTTGTACGCAGTAAAGAATGACGCATCTTCAATATGTTTGTCATAATTCGATTCTAGCATTTTATCATTTTGTTGAATCTCTTTTTCTAACTGCTGAATCTGACTTTCGATTTTGCTTAATTTATTCTGAAGCGCTTTTGTTTTCTTTTGATCCTCGTAAGATACTTTGCTAACTTCTTTCTCTTTTGGAGCCTCTTTTTTAACAACATCTTTTTTCTCAACCTCACGCATATTTTCCAAATTACGCTGTTCTAAGAAAAAGTTGATGTCTCCAAGATATTGTTTAATTTTTTGATCTTTAAATTCGTAAACGATATTTGACATTCCTTGAAGAAAATCCCTGTCGTGAGAAACTAATAATAAAGTCCCGCCAAATTTTTGAAGTGCCGCTTTTAAAACGTTTTTAGATTTAATATCTAAGTGGTTCGTAGGCTCATCCATCAGCAACACATTGATTGGTTGCAATAACAATTTACAAAGCGCCAAACGGTTACGTTCACCTCCAGAAAGCACTTTTACTTTTTTCTCGACATCATCTCCACGAAAAAGGAAAGAACCTAACATATCTCTAACTTTCATGCGGTTTGTATCTGTTGCCGCATCTTCCATTGTTTGAAGCAAAGTAATTTCTCCGTCTAAATATTCAGCTTGATTTTGAGCAAAATATCCTAATTGAACATTGTGTCCTAATTTAATAGTTCCATCGTATTCAAACTCATTTACAAGAGCTTTGATGAAAGTCGATTTTCCTTGTCCATTTTGTCCAACGAAAGCAATTTTACTTCCTCTTTCTACAAGCAGATTAATATCTTTAAGAATCGTTTTGTCTCCATAAGCTTTCGTTACATGTTCAGCTTCAATAACAACTTTTCCTGGTTCTTTAGAAACTGGAAAAGAGATATTCATTACCGAATTATCATCTTCGTCAACTTCGATTCTTTCTACTTTATCTAACTTTTTAATTAACGATTGTGCCATCGAAGCTTTAGAAGCTTTTGCACGGAATTTCTCGATTAATTTTTCTGTTTCTTCAATCTTTTTTTGCTGATTCTTTTGAGTTGCTAATTGCTTCTCACGAATCTCATGACGCAATTCTAAATATTGAGAATATGGTTTATTAAAATCGTAAGCCTTTCCTAAAGAAATTTCGATTGTTCTATTGGTAACATTGTCCAAGAACATTTTATCGTGCGATACGATCACCACAACTCCAGGATAGTTGCGAAGGAAATTCTCTAACCAAATAATACTTTCAATATCTAAGTGGTTGGTTGGCTCATCCAGAAGCAACACATCATTTGCCTGCAATAAAAGTTTTGCAAGCTCGATACGCATTCTCCACCCTCCAGAAAACGTTTCTGTTTGGTTATTAAAAACGTCTCTTTTGAAACCAAGACCTAAAAGAATTTTCTCTGTATCTCCAACATAATTATATCCTCCAAGAAGATCAAAACGATGCGTGTAATCAGACAAATCTTCTATAATTTGTCCATATTCTTCACTTTCATAATCGGTTCTGGTAACCAATTGATGATTGATTTCTTCTAATTTTTTCTCTACAATTTTAATTTCTGTAAAGGCTTCATACGCTTCTTCCAAAACAGTTCTTCCTTGTTCAAAATCAATATCCTGACGAAGGAATCCCATTCTAATATCTTTCTCTTGAGAAATAACTCCTGAATCTGGTTTGAAATCTCCTGCCAGCATCTTCAGCATTGTAGATTTACCTGCTCCATTTTTACCAACAAGACCTACGCGGTCGCCAGCACCTAAACGGAACGTTACTTCTTCAAATAAATAGGTTCCTCCAAAAGAAACAGAAAGATTGTGTATATTAAGCATAATTTGATCAAAAACTAAAGATTAAAAAACCTTTATTTCATTAATAAAAAACAAACTGCAAATAAACTATTATAATTTACAATTTTGAAAGTGCAAAAGTATGACTTTTAATTGAAGTATTTATACTGAAAAACAATAGCTTTTGGAAAATTCAAAAACCAAAAACCTTGTCTAATTTTTTAATTTTCTGCATTGAGTCAAATCAAGATAAGCTGTAAGTTTTTATCCTGATTTAAATAGCTTAAAGCTTGAAAATACCTTATATTTGCTCAAATAAATTCTCCTATTCATACTGGCATTCCAATACAATTGAGGCGAATTAAAAGACTAAAAAAAATTACTTAAAATGTTCAAAAGAGGCTCCAAACTAAATAGCATAATAACAGGAAGTTGTCCAAAATGCCAAAAAGAAAGTATGTATGAAGACAAGAATCCACTTCATTTGAGTAAAGTGCTCAAAATGAATGAAAATTGCAGCCACTGCGGATTCAAATATCAAATCGAACCTTCGTTTTTTTATGGCGCTATGTATGTTAGTTACGGGCTAAATGTTGCAGTCGGAATTGCAGCTTTTATTGTTTCTTTTGTCTTTTTTGGAGCAACAATAGAACAGGCTTTCATTTCAATTATCGTCACATTGGTTGTTTTATTTCCGTTCGTATTACGTCTTTCAAGAAACCTATACATTAATATGTTTGTTTCTTATGATCCTAACGCTGGTCAAAATTAAGAGATTTTAAATATCTTTTGTGGAAACGTTTTATATCTGCTTCTTTATCTATTGGAGCTCCTGTTTCGATTTTATCATATAGCATTTTTGCCAAAGCAGGTCCCAACATCACACCACGTGTTCCTAATCCATTAAGAAGATGAATACTTTTGTATGCTTCATGAGTTCCTACTAAAGGCCGCCTATCGGCAACTGTTGGACGAACGCCAGCAAAATGTTTTACTATTTCAAAATCACAGGTAATAATCTCTTTTATACGATCTAAAAGCTCTTGTTTACCCTCTTCGGTCGGAAGATCTGTTTTGTCATGCCAATTGTAGGTTGCTCCAACTTTAAACAAATTACCTCCTATTGGCAGAATAAAAACACTTGTATTGACAATAACATCTAATTTCAAATTAGGTGCTTTTATTAAAAACAGCTCCCCTTTTGTGCCATCCAAAGGCAGATAATTAAAATATGGATTTTTATGCAATCCAAAACCTTCTGCAAAAATAATATTGCGGGCTTTAATACTTTTATATTGAATTCCTGAATCAAGAATATCCAGAAAAGAGCTATGAAAAGATTCTTCCAAAAGTAAATTATTTTCTTTTAAATATTCTCTGTAGCTTTCTAATAATTGACCCGTTTTAACATAACCAGTATGCAAAACTTCTCCATAATCGTAAGGAGAATGAATACTATTATATTTTTTTGTGATTAGTTTTGTAGACAAAAAAGGAGCTAAATTAATTTTGTCAGAGGCAGCAAACCAATTGTTCTGTTCTTCAATCGAAAAAAACTTTCTCAAAATAGGCATTTTAAAGTTGAATTTTTCCTGTAGTTTGCCTTCAATCTGATCATAAAACTCGTTCATTAAAACCAAATGCTCTTTTGCATTCCAAACTTCACTGAAACGTTTCAAAATTACTGGATTATACAAACCTCCCGCAATTCGCGAAGAATTTTGCGATTTGTCATCAACAACTAAAATAGATTTATTGTTCTTTAAGGCTATTTCTGCAAAGGAAATACCGGCAAGCCCAGATCCGACGATTAAATAATCAAGCATTGGCAATATAGATAAAATAAAAACTCTTACTACAAAGGTAGCAAGAGTTTTCCTTATTATCTGGTTTAAAACCTTAGTAATTCCACATATCTTGTTCAAAATTACGAATCTTCTCTTTTACTCTTTCCGATTCTAACAATTGGCTTTGTGCATCATCCCTAATATAATCCTTAATCTCGCGATCACCATATACATTTTCTTCTTTATATATTATAGAATTAAAACGTCGCGAGTTTAAGATCTGATCGAATGAAATAGGCAACGCTGAATTTTGATCATTAAAAGCTTTTGCTTCATGCAAGACATTCCGAGCATTTGGGAAGAAAACCCAAAAGAGTTCGATATAATCTTTTTCATCACTATTCATTGTATAAACATCAGGAGTTACCGGACAAATTCCGAGCAAACGATATTTTAAATCACTTTCTCTTTTATCAAAATACCAAAAACCTTTAATTTTATACATACTAACATCTGCAGCAGTCAAATCTTGTTTTAAAATATATTCAGCAGGAACTGTTCTAGTTGGACCAACCGTTTCTTCAACATAAGAAACTGACTTATTTTTACCTTTACCAGAAACTACTTTTTTCTTCACAACACGTGTTTTGTAATCATCAGGATATTGATTAATAAGCTCTCGACCTGCATCGGTAGTATCTACACGGGATAATGCTCCTTGAATATCCTTTAAAGACTTTTTAGTATTAAAATAACTGTCTGCGTAAACCTCAGTAATCTTTCCATTTCTGATCGCTTTCGTCAAAACGTCATAAAGCGAACGCCTATCTGGTCCAATATTAGCAGTATCAACAGGAAAATACAGCGGGAAATTAATTTTTTCATTTAAATCGATAATCTCCCAAACCATTTTTCCCATCAAAACATCTCGATCATCAACATAACCATACGCTAAAGGTTTGTCGTTATCAGATATCATTTGAGCAGGCGTCTTAATCCCTATCTGATCAGCAGTTTTGGCATTAAGCAAATTAGGCTGAGCACTGGAAGATAAGCTCCCAAGAACAGTAACAATAGCAATTAATAAATTTTCTACTTTCATCATTATAATTTTTACAAGTCATTAAACGAAATTTTATTATAAATATTGTTATTTTTCTTACATAAATAAAAATAATGCAGCTAGTAGCTATCTAGTCATCTTTCACAAATTTATTGACATAAAAAAAACTCTTACTACAAATGTAGTAAGAGTTTTTCAATTATTGTGCTATGTATCAACTTAGTAGTTCCACATATCTTGTTCAAAGTTGCGAATTTTTTCTTTCACTCTTTCAGATTCTAACAACTGATTTTGTGCGTTGTCTTTCATATAATCGCTAATTGCTCTGTCACCATAAAGGTTTTCCTCTTTGTAAACCACAGCATTAAAGCGTCTAGAATTTAAAATCTGATCAAATGAAATTGGAAGAGCTGAGTTGTTGTCATTGAAAGCTTTTGCTTCATGCAATGCTTCTCTGGCATTTGGGAAGAATATCCAAAACAATTCAATATAATCCTTTTCATCACTATTCATAGTATAAACGTCTGGAGTTACTGGACAAAGTCCAAGTAAACGATATTTCAATTCACTTTGACGTTTATCAAAATACCAGTATCCTTTAATTTTATACTGTGTAACATCTGCAGCAGTTAAATCTTGTTTTAAGATATACTCAGCAGGAACCGTTCTTGTTGGTCCAACTGTCTCTTCAACATAAGAAACTGACTTATTTTTACCTTTACCAGAAACTACTTTTTTCTTCACAACACGTGATTTGTAGTCATCAGGATACTGGTTAATCAACTCTCTACCTGCATCTGTTGTATCAATACGAGATAATGATCCTTCGATGTCTTTCATAGATTTTTTAGTGTTGAAATAACTGTCAGTATACACTTCAGTAACTTTCCCACTTTTAATAGCTTTAGTTAAAACGTCATAAAGAGAACGTCTGTTAGGACCAATATTAGCTGTATCTACCGGAAAATACATTGGAAAGTTAATTTTTTCATTTAAATCAATAATTTCCCATGTTGTTTTTCCCATCAAGACATCTCTATCATCTACATAACCATAAGCCAAAGGCTTATCATTATCAGATATTAATTGAGCAGGAGTTTTAAGTCCAATCTGAGCAGGAGTTTTAGCGTTTAGCAAATTAGATTGCGCATTAGAAGCAAAACCTCCAGCGATAGAAACAATAGCTATTAATAAATTTCTTACTTTCATCTTGTATCGTTATAAGATATTGAATCGTAGTTTACACTACTTTATTATTGTATTTCGTAAATTACAGGAGCAGTTCTTGGTAATAAATAACTACCAGCTCCAACAAGTTTAGTTTTAATTTCAGAAATAGTAACTTGGTCTCCTTTTCCTGCTCTTGCAAGTACTTGTTTACATTGTGCATTCATTTTGTTTCCTGTAACAACAACTGTAGGCTGTCCAGCAATTTTCATATTGAATCCAACAACATCTAAACCAACTTCAAAATCAAAATCAAGAAGTTTAGCCCCAATAGTAGCAATTTCAAGGTTAGATTTAGGTCCTTTTACAACACCCATTTCACCTCTAATTGTTCCTGTTGGACCAGGAATACCTTTAATTCTGAATGTTTTCTTATCTGTTACTTTATCACCGTTTGGTAAAGTACCTGTTACAGAAATTGTAGCTTCAGTACCTTGACCTGGGCTCATGTTATATTTTCCTGGTTTTCCAGCAGAAGCTAAACCTGGAGCACTAGCAACAATTTTGTTTGCATCAACACCTGCGAAAGATACAGAGATTGGGTTAACAACTCCTCTATATACAACGTTCATTTTGTCTGCAGAGATTGTAGCAGCGTTTGGTCTTGGAACTACAACATATTTTCCAGAGAATTTTAAAGGAATGTTTTTCCCATCCTCTAAGAAAGTAAATTGTCCGTTGATGTCTTGTTCTCCAACTCCACCAGCAGTTAAAGAGATAACAGCTTGTCCGTTAACAATTTGTCCAGGACCTTGGAATGAAGTAGGTGTAGTGTTTTCATCATAACGACCTAAAACAACTTTACCTGTAACTTTTTCACCTTGGAAATAAGCGTTCTTATCTAAAACAACAATCGCTTGATAGTTGCTATAAGAAGCAGCAGCAACTGCAGCTTTTCCTAAAGCACTGTTGTAAACATCAGTTTCTGCTTTTTTAACGTCATTTTGCCAAGCTGAAAGTTTTGCAGCCGATGCAATTGCAGGAAATCCTTTAAAGTGGTAAGCTAAGTATTTTTCTTTTATACCTTCTTTGTTTTTTACGTCAGAAACATCAAATTTCTTTTCAATCTCTGCGATAATTGGACCATATTTTTTATCCGATAAAGCAGCTTTCATGTCCGCTTTATATTTTTCGATTTTAGCGATAATTTCGTTACCTTTTTTAGTGTAACCGTCTCCTGTGAACCAGTCGTCGATATTATCACCTCTATCCATTGCCTCGTAAGGTAATTTTCCAGTTTCTTTTTCTACTTCAAAACCTTTGATAGACTGAGCTTTTAAGCTTCCGATATAATCATAAAATTCTTTTGAGATAGTTTCAACTTTGTGAGCAGTAACTGCAGCAATTGCGAACTCACCTTTTGCTTCACTAGCCTTCTGATCTAATGATTGAAGTAAAGAAGTATTTGTTGTAACCGATGAAGTATTTGCAGCTTCGAATTTTTCATTCATCAAACCAAAAGCAGAAATAACTTCTTTTGATACGTTCATTGCTAACATTGCGATGAAAACCAGATACATCAGGTTGATCATCTTCTGTCTAGGGGTTAATTTTCCTCCTGCCATTTTTTTTTAATTAGTTCTTTATTAATAAATTTAATATTAGTTGAAAACTAATTATCCTTTGTTACTCATTGCAGAAAGCATACCACCGTAAACGCTGTTTAATGAAGCGATATTTGCAGTCATAGATGCCATTTGTTCTTTTAATTTAGAAGCGTTTTCAGCAATTTCGCTGTTTGCTTGTGCATTTCTTGAAGCACTTTCTAATTGAACTTTATATAAACTGTTTAATGATTCCATTTGTGCAGCTGCTGTAGACATTTCTTCAGCATATTTCTTTTGTCCTGCGATTGAATCTACAGTTGGAGAAATCGCTTTTGCAGCTCCTTCGAAGTTTTTGATTGAGTTTCCTAAGCTTGACATTAATTCACCATCAATTTTAGCTTCTTTCAACATTGCGTCTAATTTTTGAGACAATAATCCTTGAGCTTCTGTTGAGTTCTCAACTTTAGCTTTTTTCTCTCTAGCTTGTCCGTTAGCTAATTCTGGGTAAACTAGAGTCCAATCTAGTTCGTCTTCAACTGGTTCGAAAGCAGAAAGCGCAAAAATTAACGCCTCAGTAAGTAATCCTACTGAAAGCATAACTGTACCTGTTAATGGTCCAATCTCAAAGTGAGTAATTTTGAATAACGCTCCAACGATTACCACTGCCGCTCCCATACCATAAGCGAAATTCATTGCTTTTTTACTTAATAATGCCATAATACTTTTTTTTTAGGTTTAAAATAGATTTGTTGGATATTGATAAAATTATAAAATTACTTTTTTCTGTTTCCGGTAACTTGCGTTCCCATGTAATCTTGTACTGTTCTGAATCCGATATAACTTCTAGCAGAATCTGCATATTCGTGGTCACGAGTACTTACCTGTAGGAAATAAGCAACGTCTTTCCAAGAACCTCCGCGAACTACTTTTCTTTGGTTTTTACCGTCAATTACGTTTGGATTCATTGTTGATACATATTCGTAAGCATTTGGATTATAAGCTGAATCTGTCCACTCAGAAACGTTTCCTGCCATGTTATATAATCCGTAACCGTTTACGTCGTAAGATTTAGCTTCAACAGTATATAAAGCTTCGTCAGCAGCATAATCTCCTCTACTTGGCTTAAAGTTTGCTAAGAAACAACCTCTATCACTCTTAGTGTAAGGACCTCCCCATGGGTAAGTAGCAGACTCCAGACCTCCTCTAGCAGCGTACTCCCACTCTGCCTCTGTTGGTAATCTGAAAGAGTTTACTAAGTCACGTCCTTTTTTCTTAGATTTAATATAACTGTTTTTGTTTAAAGTTCTCCAAGCACAGAATGCTTTAGCTTGTTTCCAAGTAACACCTACCACAGGATAATCTCCATAAGCTTTGTGCCAGAAATAATCGTTATGCATTGGCTCATTATATGAGTAAGCAAAATCTTTAATCCAAACTGCAGTATCAGGATAAACATTTACCTGCTCAGTTTTTACGAAGTCACTTCTTTTTCCAACTTTTGCTTTTGCAGCAGCTTGAATATCCATCCAAGAATAACGGAATTTCAATTTATTTACGTCAATTGTTCTTAAACCATTGTATGATTCTTCAATTGGCAAATACATAGAATCCATTACTTCAGTGTAATACTCATCTGGGTATGCTTTTGTATCCTTAATTAATTTAACTTTTTTGTTTAATTTTCTTCCAGCATACGGATCATCTTTTGTACCAACACTATAGTAGTTGTCATACATATACTTATCATAAGCTGTCATTTTTTCTGGATCAGAATCATTAAAAGCGTAGTCAGAAATACTTCCAGCTTTATTTCCTTTTCCTTCAGCGGGTTTCTGCCCTGTTTCGTCAGCTAAGATTGCTAAACGAACTCTCATTGTAGAATCTTTTACCCATTCTACAAATTGACGATACTCACTATTTGTAATTTCAGTTTCATCCATATAGAATGAACGAACAGTTACGGTTTTAGTTGGAGCATCTTCTACATTAGCTAAATCAGCATCTGATTTACCCATAATAAAAGACCCGCCCGGAACTAATGTCATTCCATAAGGCTTCTCGGGATGCCATTTCCCTCCTGTAACACCAACTAATTCACCTTTGTCACCTGACTTACCACAGCCGATTACTAGTGTTAACATTGCTGCAAATGCAATAAACTTCTTCATATAAATTTGGGATTATCTATTCATTATTAAAAGTCCGTAAACGTATTTATTATTTATCTAAAAAACAATACTACTTGCGAATTTATTTTACCGTTCAAAAATAATGTTAAAAAAAATAAAAAAAAAATATTTGATCGATAAACTGTGACAAAAAACCGATGTAAAACGTTAAATTTTATATATTATATATTTTTTCCTACTAATTTATTTTAACATTTTTAGACATATTTTTAAAATTTAAAATTTCTCTTAAATTTTTGATCTATAAAGCGTTTTTTCGTTGTGCTTTCCACCATCTTTCTGGCAATTCTTGATTGCAAGCCGACAAATATTCGTCGTAAGAACATGGTAATAACGTATTTCTTTTCAATTTATTGTTGCCGTTTGATTCAAATGGAATTTCTATCCACCAACGATCCGTTTTATCACTTTTATAAAATATTAATTCTTCATCATCAAGCGGAATTATATACTTTAAATAGTTTGCGCGACTTCCAAATGGATATTCTTTTGAGCGGTAGTGGTATCCTTCGATAAAATACCATACAATCTGAGCAATAATAGCCGATTCGGCCGTTGTGCTATTATGATTAAATATTCCAAAAGAAGAAACTTTATCGCTAATACCAGCATATCTAGCCAAAGCACAAATTTCTTTTCCATTAAACCCATTTGGTTCGAAAGTAACCATATTTGCTGAAGCAGAGGATTTTACAGAATTCAAATCTATACTTACCAAGTCTGCATCTCTAAAAACAGGTTCAGCCAAAGTAATTTTATTCGAAATTTCACCCAAACGATAAGCATCAAAAAACAACTTTTCGATCAAGTCGATTTCTTCTTGTGAATTATAATAGGTTTGATATCCTATATTACAGTAATTGAAAAGGTTATTTGGCTCATCAATAATGATTTTTGTCAGATATGAATTAGCAGAAACTGACTCATTTTCTTTACCAAAATCAAATCTATTATCGACCGCAACCAGATTTACCATCTGCTCCAAATCATCGTAAGCACGGTATAATGCATAGGTCAAATCTTGAGAACCTCCCAGGACTATAGGAATGACTTTATTCTTAATTAATGCAGAAGTTACTTTCTTTAATGCATAATATGTATCCTCTACAGAATCACCTGCAAGAATATCTCCTAAGTCGGCAATTGAAGCATCCCAGTTACCTGGAAACATACCATATAACTTTTTACGTACAGCAGAAAGATTAACTTCGTTAATTATATTAATATTTGTACGGTCTTCTAAAACACCAATTATAGCAATATTAATCTGTGCAATATCAGGAAACTGATCTTGGGTATGGAAGACAACTTTGCTTCCAAGCTCTTGTGAAGACAGTGCTCCGACGAATTTTACAATTCCGTCATTAACTGGTTCTAGAAAATCAAATTCCATTTATATACTTATTTCTTTTTAGCAGCTGTTTTTTTAGCTGGTGCTTTTTTAGCTGTTGTTGTTTTTTTAGCAGCAGTTTTCTTTGCTGGTGTTTTTGCGGCAATCATTTCTTGAACCTGAGCTAATGTTAATTTTGTTGCATCAACATCTTTACTTAATTCAATTTTGATTTTTCCTTTCAGAATCACAGAACGTCCCCAACGGGCTTTTTCTACTACAATTCCTTCTTCTTCCCAATTATGAAGAACTTTGTCAATGTTTTTCTGAAGTTTATCTTCAATTAATTCCTCAACATCAGCCTGAGATAAATCATCAAAATTGTATTTCTTGCTTACATTTACAAAAAGTCCGTTCCATTTAATGAATGGCCCAAAACGTCCCACTCCTTTTTGAACTGCTTCTCCTTTATAAACTGCAATTGGCGCATCTGCAAGTGCTTTTTCGTCAATTAATTCCTGAGCTCTTTCTTTAGAAACATTAAGCGGATCTTCTCCTCTTGGCAATGAAATAAATACACTTCCGTGGCGAACATACGGACCATAACGTCCATTACTTACTTCAACCTCTTCTCCTTTATATTCACCTAAACTCTTTGGAAGTAAAAATAAATTCAAAGCTTCCTCAAGTGTAATGTTTCCTATATTTTGGTCTGCCATTAAACTTGCAAACTTTTTATCTTCATCATCTGCTTCTCCAATTTGAGCCATTGGTCCAAATTTTCCTAAACGAACAGAAACTTGTCTTCCGTCTGCATCTTTTCCTAGAATTCTCTCACCGCTTTCGCGTTCAGCATTTGCTTCAACTTCTTTAACATTTGGGTGAAATTTATTGTAGAAATCCTGCATCATTTTAGCCCAATCAATATTTCCTTCAGCAATTTCGTCAAAGTCTTGCTCTACTTTTGCCGTGAAATTATAATCTAAAATGTTTCCAAAATTCTTTACTAAGAAATCTGTAACGATAGTTCCGATATCTGTTGGAACTAATTTTCCTTTATCAGAACCTGTATTTTCTTTAAGAACTTTTTCTCCTACTTTACTATTTTGCAAAGTCAGCTGAGTATAATTACGTTCTACACCTTCCAATGTTCCTTTTTCAACATAATTTCTATTAATAATTGTCGAAATAGTTGGTGCATAAGTAGAAGGACGACCAATTCCAAGTTCCTCTAATTTCTTAACTAAAGATGCCTCTGTATAACGTGCAGGCGGTCTTGAATATCGTTCTGTGGCTGTAATATAATTGTTGGCCAATTTTTCATTTACTTTTAAAGCAGGAAGCATTCCTTCTTGCTCTTCTTCATCGTCATCATGACCTTCTAAGTATACTTTTAAGAAACCTTCAAAAAGCAATACTTCTCCAGAAGCTGTAAAAATTTCACTATGATTATCTGCTTCGATTTTTACGTTTGTTCTTTCCAATTGCGCATCGCTCATTTGAGAAGCCAACGTTCTTTTCCAGATCAAATCGTACAAACGCGCTTGGTCACGATCAATATTTACAGTGTGTCGCGACATATCTGTCGGACGAATTGCTTCGTGCGCTTCTTGAGCTCCTTTGTTTTTATTAGCAAAAGTTCTAGGCTTAGAATATTCTTTTCCGTAAGATTTTATGATTTCTGCCTCAGCCGCGTTCATCGCCTCCGAAGAAAGATTCACAGAGTCAGTTCTCATATAAGTAATAAGTCCCGCTTCGTATAAACGCTGTGCTAACTGCATTGTGATACCAACTGGCAAGTACAATTTTCTTGCAGCCTCTTGTTGCAACGTAGAAGTTGTAAAAGGTGCTGTTGGCGATTTTTTGGTAGGTTTAGTTTCTAAATCTCCTACCTTATATTTAGAACCGATGTTTTGATTTAAAAAATCTTCGGCCTCTTTTTTAGTATTGAAATTTTTTGGAAGTTTTGCTTTAAAAGCTTTTCCCGTTTCGTTTACAAATTCTGCAACAATTGAATAGGTTGCAACTGCATTAAAATTTTGAATTTCACGTTCTCTTTCTACAATTAAACGTACAGAAACAGATTGTACACGACCAGCAGAAAGTCCGCCTTTGATTTTTCTCCATAAAACAGGAGATAATTCGTAACCTACTAAACGATCTAAAACACGACGTGCTTGTTGTGCGTTTACTAAATTATAATCAATTTCTCTTGGATTATCGATTGCTTTTAGAATCGCAGTTTTTGTAATCTCATGAAAAACGATTCGTTTGGTTTTTTTTGTATCTAGCTTCAATTCTTCCGCCAAGTGCCATGAAATAGCCTCTCCCTCGCGGTCCTCATCGCTCGCTAACCAAACCATTTCGGCATTCTTAGAAAGTGACTTTAGTTTCGTTACCAAGGCTTTTTTATCCGGAGAAACTTCATATTTAGGTTTAAAACCATTTTCTACATCTACTCCTATTTCCTTTGATGGTAAATCGGCTATGTGACCATAACTCGACTCCACCTGAAAATCACTTCCGAGAAATTTCTCGATCGTTTTCGCCTTTGCAGGTGACTCCACTATTACTAAATTCTTTGCCATTGCTCTTATTTTCTGCAACAAAAGTATCTATTTTTTTTAAATATTGACCTTACGAATGCATTTTTGAAGTATTTTGATATTATGAAACTTAAAATTGCAGATTTATCTGTAATATTCTCTATTATATATATAGGTATAACTTTTAATGATTTCTGACCGAGAAATGTGCTTTTTGAAACCGATTCTCCCTAGCCCAGATTGAAGTGAAAAGCCCGGAGTAAAAAAAGCAAAAGTTTCTTGTTTAAAAAAAGCGACCAACGGAAGCTCTTTTTTAAACATTAGAAACTTTGCTTTTTTATGAGGACTTGAAACGGAAAGCTGGAAATAGCTCCTTAATAGATTTTAGATTTTAGATTTTAGATTTTAGATTTTAGATTTTAGATTTTAGATTTTAGATTTTAGATTTTAGATTTTAGATTTTAGATTTTAGATTTTAGATTTTAGATTTTAGATTTTAGATTTTCTGTTAAAAAGCTTCGCTTTTTTTGATTGTGACCAATCTAAAATCTAAAATCAGAAATCTAAAATTCTTTTTCTGCCATCTTGTCATATTAGATACAATTAACCTATCTTTGCACTTTGAATTTTTATAATGGAAAAGATTATTGAAGAAAGCAAACAGGGCGAAAGTCTTGTTCTGGAAAATAAACCTGAGAATACTAAAAAACTATTTATAGAAAGTTACGGCTGTGCGATGAATTTTTCGGACAGCGAAGTCGTAGCTTCCATTTTATCTGACGGAGGATATAACACAACTTCAGTTTTAGAAGAAGCCGATTTGGTTTTGGTAAACACTTGCTCAATCCGTGATAAAGCGGAACAAACTATTCGCAAACGTCTTGAAAAATACAACGCTGTAAAACGTATTAATCCTAAAATGAAAGTAGGCGTTTTAGGCTGTATGGCCGAACGTTTAAAGAGTCAGTTTTTGGAAGAAGAAAAAATAGTTGATCTTGTTGTTGGTCCAGATGCGTACAAAGATCTTCCAAATTTATTGGCTGAAGTTGAAGAAGGACGCGACGCCATCAACGTAATTTTATCGAAAGAGGAAACGTACGGAGATATTTCGCCTGTTCGTTTGATGAGTAACGGAATCACTGCATTAGTTTCAATCACTCGTGGTTGCGATAATATGTGTACTTTTTGCGTTGTGCCTTTTACACGCGGACGCGAAAGAAGTCGTGAACCACAAAGTATTATGGCTGAAATTCAGGATTTATGGAACAAAGGTTTTAAAGAAATTACACTTCTTGGACAAAACGTTGACAGTTACCTTTGGTACGGAGGCGGTTTGAAAAAGGATTTTGTAAATGCTTCTGAAATGCAAAAAGCAACTGCGGTTGATTTTGATCAATTGCTTGAAATGGTTGCAGTTGGTTTTCCTAAAATGCGTATTCGTTTTTCGACTTCTAATCCGCAGGATATGCACGAAAGTATTTTGCATGTTATTGCGAAATACCCGAATATCTGTAAACACATTCACTTGCCAGTTCAATCTGGAAGTAACAGAATTTTGAAAGAAATGAATCGTCTGCATTCTCGTGAAGAATATATGGCTTTGATTGATAAAATTAAAGCAATTATTCCTGATGCTTCGATTTCGCAAGATATGATTGCCGGTTTCCCAACTGAAACTGAAGAAGATCACCAAGACACCATGAGTTTGATGGAATACGTAAAATATAATTTCGGTTATATGTATTCGTATTCGGAACGCCCTGGAACTTTGGCTGGAAGAAAAATGGAAGATGATGTTGAAGAGGAAACAAAAGCCAGAAGATTACAGGAAATTGTCGATTTGCAACAAAAACACGCTTGGCTTAGAAGCGAAGAATTCGTTGGTCAAGTTGTTGAAGTTTTAGTGGAGAAAGTTTCGAAAAAATCAAAAGAAGAATTCTCTGGAAGAAACTCGCAAAGTATTACAGTGGTTTTCCCAAAAGAAAACTACAAAATTGGAGATTTCGTAAACGTAAAAATCACAAGCTGTACAAGCGGAACTTTAAAAGGTGAAGCTGTTGGTTTGAGCAGCATGAATTAATTTTTTTTAGCCACAGATTAAAAGGATTAGAAGGATTTTTTTAATATTTTTCTTACTTTTAAATCGTGATGAAAAATTAAAATTTATGCAATATTATAGAAAAGAAGAAACTTATAAGATTATCGGAATTTGCATGGAAGTGCATCGAAATCTTGGTCCAGGTTTATTAGAAGTGGTTTACAAAGATGCTCTTGAAGTAGAATTTAAAGAAAATAATATTCCATTTGAAAGAGAAAAAGAATATTCAATTGAGTACAAAGGAAAAGTGTTGCCTCATAGATTTTATGCTGATTTTGTAATTAATGAAGACATAATTTTAGAAGTAAAGGCTATTAAAGAATTTTCAAGTGAGCATATTGCGCAAATTTTAAATTATATAAAATTATCAAATTCAGAAGTTGGTTTGTTAGTCAATTTTCAAACAAAATCTCTTCAACATAAAAGATATATTATTTAAATTTAAAAAAATCTTTTTAATCCTTTTAATCTGTGGCAAAACAAAAAAAATACAAGCCAAAGTTTTAGGCAAAACCTAAAACAAATAGAAACTTGAAACAAAATCTAACATGGAAACAGTTCAAGCAATAAAACAACGATTTGAGATTATTGGAAATGATCCGAAATTAAATCGTGCTATCGAAAAGGCCATTCAGGTTGCTCCAACTGATATTTCGGTTATGGTAACTGGGGAAAGTGGTGTTGGTAAAGAAAATATTCCAAGAATTATACATTCGCTTTCGCACAGAAAGCATGGTAAATATATCGCCGTAAACTGCGGAGCGATTCCGGAGGGAACCATTGACAGTGAACTTTTTGGTCACGAAAAAGGCGCTTTTACAGGAGCTACAAGTACGCGTGAAGGTTATTTTGAAGTGGCAGACGGCGGAACAATTTTTCTTGATGAAGTTGGAGAATTACCATTAACAACTCAGGTGAGATTACTTCGTGTTTTGGAAAATGGTGAATTTATAAAAGTAGGTTCGTCTCAAGTTCAAAAAACAAATGTTCGTATTGTTGCTGCAACAAATGTGAATTTATTTAACGCCATCGAAAAAGGAAAATTCCGTGAAGATTTGTACTATCGTTTAAGTACAGTCGAAATCACGTTACCGCCTTTACGCGAAAGAAATGACGATATTCATCTGTTGTTCAGAAAGTTTGTGGCCGATTTTGCTCATAAATACAAAATGCCACCTTTAAGACTGGATGATGACGCTGTTCAGCTATTACAGAAATTTAGATGGAGCGGAAATATTCGTCAGCTTCGAAATGTGGCGGAACAAATTTCTGTTTTAGAAACTAATCGTGATATAACATTATCAATTCTTAAATCTTATTTGCCAGCCGAAGGAAGCAATCTGCCTTCTGTTATTAGCGATAGCAAAAAAGAAAGTGACTTTAGCACTGAAAGAGACATTTTGTACAAAGTGCTTTTTGACATGAGAAGTGATTTGAACGATTTGAAAAAACTGACTCTCGAGTTGATGAAAAATGGCACTTCGAAAGTACAAGATATTAATCCGAATTTGATTCAGAAAATATACGGAAATCAGCAAAATGACAGCGAAATTGATTTTGAAGAAGAACCAAGAACTGCTGTTGTAACAACTCCTGTTGTTCGTGAAGATAATTATCAAATTCAAGACGACAATTATTTGTTTGCTGAAACCATCGAAGAGGAAGAAATTTTACGTTTGGAACAAAAAGAAATCGAAATGATCAAAAAATCATTAGAAAAAAATAAAGGAAAACGTAAAGCCGCGGCAGACGAATTGGGTATTTCTGAACGAACTCTATACCGCAAAATCAAACAATTCGATTTATAAAAATAATTAAATTTCAATTTTAAAAAATCCAATTACTATATTTGAACGCAATTGGAATTTGGGATTTTATCCCGACACTTCGGGATTGGAATTTTACCAATAAACATTATGAAAAAAATATATTCTCTTTTTGCCTTATTAAGTCTTTTCATGCTAAGTGGCTGTTCTGTTTACAACTTTACTGGAACTGGAAAAATTGATGCTAAAACATTTCAAGTTAACTTTTTCCAGAATAATGCAGACTTAATTGAACCTGGAATTGATAGAACTTTTACTTTGACTTTACAGGATTTGATTATGAATCAAACCAACTTAAACTTAGTTAGCAATGGTGGTGATTTGGTTTATGAAGGTGAAATTACAGATTATAGAATAACGCCAATGACTGCAACTGCAGATCAGCAAGCGGCACAAAACCGTTTGTCTATTCGTGTCAATGTGCGATTCATGAATAAAAAGAAAGAAACAGATGATTTTGAAAGATCTTTTGAATTCTATTATGATTTCCCTGGACGAGATCTTCCTACAGGTTCTGTTTTAAATGAAGCAATCAGAGTTATTTTTGAAAGAATTACCCAAGATATCTTTAACGCTTCATTAGCAAAATGGTAGTTCAACTTGTTAAATCGTTTAATCGTCTAACCGTTTAATCGATTAAAAGTTAGACAAAATAAATAAGCGATTAAACAAATAAACGATTAAACAAAAAACAATGAACGTTAGCGATTATATCTACTTAATGAACAAACCCGATGCTATTACAGAGAAGCAGGCGGACGCATTAGGAAGTGTTCTGAATGAATTCCCATATTTCCAAAGTGCACGCGCATTGCGATTAAAAGGGCTTTACAATCAGAACAGTTTTAAGTATAATTATGCTTTAAAAGTTACGGCTGCATATACGTCTGATCGTTCTGTTTTGTTTGATTTTATAACTTCTGAGGCCTTTACTTCTATTCAAAATGATTTTTACGAACAAAAATTGAGAGATCTTCTTGAAATTACTGTTTTTGATAGTGAAATAATATCGCCAGAGCAGATTCAAAAAGCAATTGAAGTAAAAGCCGACATTGAAAAACAGCCTTTTTTAGAAGCAATTAAAGAAGCTCAAATTTCTGTTATTGAAACGCCTTCAGTTGTACAGTCTGTACAAATTGAAGATTCTGTAAAAACCGAAGAACTCGTACAAGCCGAGGAAATAAAGGCTCAAGAACCAATAATTATAGAAGAGCCTAAAAAACTGCCAGAAATAGATCCTTCTATTTTTCTTGCAATAAAAGAAGCGCAAACTGTAACTTTTGAAAAACCAATAATAAAAGAGGAAGAGCTAAAACCAATTCCTGAAATAGATTTTTCCATTTTTGCCGCAATAAAAGAAGCGCAAACTGTAACTTTTGAAAAACCAGAACTGCTTCCTGAAATAGATTTATCTACTTTAACCGCAATAAAAGCTGCCCAAAACGTAACTTTTGAAAAACCGGTAATAGAGGAAGAAAAGAAAGTTGATTCTGTTGAACTTAGTAATTCGCATGATGCAGAAGAAGCTGAAAGAGCTTCCTTTTCAGAACCAACACAAACTGAAGAACCTAAAATTGATCGCGTAGAAAATTCAATTTTAAACTCTATTAAAGTTTCTGAAACACTTTCTGCACCAGAACCTGTAGAAACCAAAGAACTCAAGGAAGAACCAAAAAATGAGCGAATCGAAAACTCAATTTTAAGTTCTATCAAAGAAGCAGAAGCGACTATCGAGCAGCCTGTAAAAACTGAAGAAGCAAAAGCTGATCCTATTATAGAAGAACCTGCTGTAGAAGAGCCTTCTCTAAACTCGGTTGAAGAAGAGGAAGATGACAGTGTTATTGAAGAAATGATTATTCCGGAGTTTAAAATGAATACCGTTGAACGATCTATTCTTTCTTCAATTAAAGAATCTGAGACAAAAGCACCTACAGAGCCAAAAGAAGAAATTCAAGAAGTTATTAAATCTGAGGATAAGGAAGAAGAAATAAAAGAGGAAAACGAAGACACGATTGAAGAAATAATCGAAGAAGAAGAATCTAATGAACCTGCAAAAACAGCTGCAGAACATTTAGAAATCGGAAAACCTTTGGATTTTTCTTTAAGTGAAAAACACTCTTTTCAAGAATGGCTGCAATTATCTAGAACAGAACCTATTGACCGTTCAAGCGAACTTTCTCCAGAAGAACAGGAAGCAGGAAGAGCCCGACAAGAGCAATTAATTATTGAAGAGAAACAAAAAAAAGCTGAAATTATCGATAAGTTTATCGTAAGCAACCCGAAAATCTCTCCAATAAAACCTGGAAACAATGCTCCAGCAGTGCAAATTGAGAGCGGTCCTGAGGACAATTCATACCTAATGACAGAGACTTTGGCTAGAGTTTATCTGGAACAAAAGAAATATACAAAGGCAATTCAGGCATATGAAATATTAATTTTGAAATATCCAGAAAAAATTACTTTCTTTGCAGACCGCATATCGGATATTAAGATTTTACAACAAAATAACAATAACAATAATTAAGTAATGAGCACATTTTCAATTTTTTTAGTTTTAATCACAATAGTTTGTTTTCTATTGATCGTAGTTATTATGGTACAAAACCCTAAAGGAGGCGGATTGTCTTCTACTATCAGCGGAACG
Organism: Flavobacterium sp. B167r; assembly: GCF_056824315.1. Taxonomy (NCBI): domain Bacteria; kingdom Pseudomonadati; phylum Bacteroidota; class Flavobacteriia; order Flavobacteriales; family Flavobacteriaceae; genus Flavobacterium; species Flavobacterium sp. B167r. The sequence goes on along the minus strand of NZ_CP124859.1, from coordinate 2,014,110 downwards.
CAGATGTTAGGTGGAGTACAAAAAACAACTGACTTTTTAGATAAAAGTACTTGGACTTTAGCTACTGTTTTAATTGTGCTAATTTTACTTTCAAGCTTAAGCTTCTCTGGATCTTTAAGCGATACAGAATCTAAAATCATTGACAAAACTGAAGCTCCTGTAAATGCACCTGCAGCTCCAGCACAAGGAAATACTCCTGCTCCAGCAGCACCAGCTACAAAATAATTTTAGCTCGATATAAAAATCTAATGCCAGCCTGTCAAAGCTGGCATTTTTTTTAAGAAATAATGTCAGTTTTTCTAGCATGGCATAATTTCTGAAAGTTTATAGAACATAAAAAAACGTATAACTTATAATAACATAAAATCATGGCATTAAACATTAAACCGCTTTCAGACCGCGTACTTATTGAGCCTGTTGCAGCTGAAACTAAAACTGCCTCAGGTATTTTTATTCCTGATACTGCCAAAGAAAAACCACAAAAAGGAACTGTAGTTGCAGTAGGAAACGGATCTAAAGATCACACAATGACTGTTAAGGTTGGAGATACTGTACTTTACGGAAAATATGCTGGTACAGAATTAAAATTAGAAGGTACTGATTATTTGATTATGCGCGAAGACGACATCTTAGCAATTATTTAATTTCGCTATAAGCCGTAAGCTTTAAGCTATAAGCTTTTTCTAAAAACGTAAAAAAGCATAAAGCCTATTGCCTAAAGCGTAAAGCCAAAAAATAATGAGAGATTTTAAAAAATACGATATTTGGCAGCTTAGTCATTCTTTAACTTTAGAAATCTATAAATTGACTTCTTCATTTCCAAAAGAAGAATTATATGGATTAACAAGTCAGATTAGAAGGGCTTCTTCCTCAATTCCAACTAATATAAGTGAAGGATGCGGAAGAAACAGTGACAAAGAGTTCAATCAATTTCTCAACATAGCTTTGGGTTCTGCGAATGAAACCGAATATTTAATGATTTTAGCTAAAGATTTGCAATATCTAAATAATGAGATTGCTGAAAATCAACTAGAAAAAATTAATAGTATAAAAAGCAAAATTTACAAGTTAAAACAAGTATTAATAAAGCTGTAAGCAATATGCTATAAGCTTTAAGCTTTTCAACAAAGCCTAAAGACTATTGCTTAAAGCCTAAAGCAAATAAAATTACTAATCAGCAGTAGAAAAGCATAAAGCTTAAAGCCTACTGCCTAAAGCAATAAAAAAAATGGCAAAAGATATAAAATTTGATATTGAAGCACGTGACGGTTTAAAACGTGGTGTTGATGCATTGGCAAATGCTGTAAAAGTAACTCTTGGACCAAAAGGTCGTAACGTAATTATCGGAAAATCATTTGGTGGACCAACTGTTACTAAAGATGGTGTTTCTGTTGCAAAAGAAATCGAATTGAAAGACCCATTAGAAAATATGGGCGCACAAATGGTAAAAGAAGTTGCTTCTAAAACTAATGATTTAGCTGGAGACGGAACTACAACGGCTACAGTTTTAGCACAAGCGATAGTAAAAGAAGGTTTGAAAAACGTTGCTGCAGGTGCAAATCCAATGGACTTGAAACGTGGTATCGACAAAGCGGTTGAAACTATCGTTGCTGACTTAGCAAAACAAGCTAAAGTTGTTGGAAGTGATTCTGACAAAATCAAACAAATTGCTTCTATCTCTGCAAATAATGACGAAGTTATTGGTGAATTAATCGCTACAGCTTTCGCTAAAGTTGGAAAAGAAGGTGTAATCACTGTTGAAGAAGCTAAAGGAACTGATACTTTCGTTGACGTTGTTGAAGGAATGCAGTTTGACAGAGGATATCTTTCTCCTTACTTCGTAACAAATCCAGAGAAAATGGAAGTTGAATTAGACTCTCCATACATCTTATTATACGACAAAAAAGTTTCTTCTTTAAAAGAATTACTTCCAGTTTTGGAGCCAGTTGCTCAATCAGGAAAACCATTATTAATTATTGCTGAAGATGTTGACGGTGAAGCACTTTCTACTTTAGTAGTAAACAAATTAAGAGGAGCTCTTAAAATTGCTGCTGTAAAAGCTCCAGGTTTTGGAGACAGAAGAAAAGCAATGTTAGAAGATATCGCAATCTTAACTGGTGGAACTGTAATTTCTGAAGAAAGAGGTTATACTCTTGAAAATACAACTATCGAAATGTTAGGAAACGCAAAAAGAGTTTCGATCGATAAAGACAATACAACTATCGTAAGCGGTGCTGGTGAAGCTGATATCATCAAAAACCGTGTGAACCAAATCAAAGGTCAAATGGAAACTACGACTTCTGATTATGACAAAGAAAAATTGCAAGAACGTTTGGCTAAATTAGCTGGAGGTGTTGCAGTTCTTTACGTTGGTGCAGCTTCTGAAGTTGAAATGAAAGAGAAAAAAGACAGAGTTGATGATGCGTTACACGCAACTCGTGCTGCTGTTGAAGAAGGAATCGTTGCTGGTGGTGGTGTTGCTTTATTAAGAGCTAAACTTGCTTTAGCAGACTTAAAAGCAGACAATGCTGATGAAGCAACAGGAATTCAAATTGTTTCTCGCGCTGTTGAATCTCCGTTAAGAACTATTGTTGAAAATGCAGGTCTTGAAGGTTCTGTAGTTGTTTCTAAAGTATCTGAAGGTTCAGGTGATTTTGGATACAACGCAAAAACTGACGAATATGTAGACATGCTTTCTGCTGGAATTATCGATCCTAAAAAAGTAACTCGTGTAGCTCTTGAAAACGCTGCATCTGTTTCTGGAATGATCTTAACTACAGAATGTGCATTAATTGATATTAAAGAAGAAAGCGCTGGCGGAATGCCAATGGGTGGCGGTATGCCAGGAATGATGTAATTCATTCTCTTCTTAAAACTTAAAACGCCAGATAAATTGTCTGGCGTTTTTTTTAGCCACGACTCGAGCGATAGCGAACAGACGAAGTAATTCACGAATTATTTATCCAAATGTTTGCGAATATTTTAGTTCAGATTACACGAATTAAAAGAATTAAATCTGTGGAAAACTTTTTTCACACAAAGCATTCGCGTAATTAAAGACAGTGATTTTTAAACACAAAGATTAGAATAAATAATTCGTGAATTCGTGGCTAACTTTTTTATTTAACATTCTCTTTTTCTTTAAAAAATCTCTTATCTCTATCTTTGCATTTCTATTTAAAATTGCAAAATGAGAAAATTCACTACTCACCTTTTATCTTTTACATTCTTACTTCTTACAACTTTTTTAGAAGCCCAAAATAACAAAGACAATTATGTAGTTTTAATTTCGATGGATGGATTTCGCTGGGATTACGGCAAACAATTCAATCTTCCGAATTTGAAGCAGATTGAAAAAGAAGGCGTTCATGCCAAATCAATGAAACCGTCTTATCCAAGTAAAACTTTCCCGAATCATTATTCTATAGTTACTGGACTTTATCCCGATCATCACGGAATCATCAATAATGTTTTTTATGACGCTTCTTTAAACCAATCATTTTCATTGTCAAGCAATGCTAAAAACGATTCCAGATTTTATGGAGGAAACCCGATTTGGAATCTAGCCGAAGAACAAGGCGTTAAAACAGCTTCTTTCTTTTGGCCAGGTTCTGATATTGATAAAAGAAATCCGAGTTACTTCAAAAATTATGATGGAAAAGTTCCATACGGCGCCAGAATTGATACGGTTATGAAATGGCTACAGCTTCCTGAAAAACAAAGACCTCATTTAGTCACTTTATATTTTGACGAACCAGATCATACAGGACATAATTTTGGTCCGCTTTCGCCAGAACCCAGAAAAACGGTAATCAAAATGGATTCGATTATAGGCGAAATTTCAAGAAGATTAGATCAATTGCCTATCGGAAAACAAATCAATCTAATCATCGTTTCAGATCACGGAATGGCTGATATTAGCAATGACAAAAAAGTAGCCGTTTTAGATTATTTAAAACCAGAATGGCTAGGTTATAAAGATGTTGTTAACCCTATTATGAGTTTACAGGCAAAACCTGGCTATCAAGATTCTATTGCCAATGCGTTGAAAAAAGTGCCTCATATTAAATTCTGGAAATCGACAGAAGTTCCTGAAAGATTGCATTACGGAACCAATCCGCGTGTACATGATTTTGTTATCGAAGCAGAAAAAGGATGGAGTTTAGTAAGCAAAGAAAGCACCCATATAAATGGCGGAACTCACGGCTACGACAATAACGAGAAAGATATGCACGCCATTTTTTATGCTAAAGGACCGGCTTTTAAAGTAAATAAAAGAGTCAAAACATTTCAAAATGTTTCCGTTTATCCACTAATCGCTCATATTTTAGGTTTACAAATTGGAGAGATTGACGGAAAATTGAGCGATGTTGATGCAATGCTGAAATAATGTGGCAATTTGATAATGTGTCAATTAGATAATGTGTCAATTAGATAATTAGACAGCGTACTTGTCACCCTGAGCGAAGTCGAAGGGCGTTCCAATTGGTACGTGGGCTTCGACTCCGCTCAGCCTGACAAAAACTTGATACTTTATAAAACAATAAACCCGACAAGTTTAAAAAAACTGTCAGGTTTATATTTGCAAACGTTAGACGCACTTCAGTGCATCTCTACAGATATACGATATGTGAAATTATTTTCTAATTTTCAAATTGACACATTACCACATTGCCAAATTCTCTAATTAAAAATTAGTTCCAACAGAAACCTCTTTCCATTTCCCTAATTCATTTTGAACACTTGCAATTTTCTGATTTGCCATATTAAAAGCATCTTCACCTAAAAACAAATGCAAAGGCGGATTTTGATCTTGACTTATTTTAATTAAAGCTTCAGCCAATTTTACTGGATCTCCTGGTTGATTTTCGTTGATATCATCTTTGTGAGCACTTTGAGATTGTCTTACTTCTTTATACTCCTCAATTGGATTTTCTGGCACTAAAAGTGAACTCTCTTTTAAGAAATCGGTTCTGAAATAACCTGGATAAACGATTGTAGCGTGAACTCCAAAAGGTTTAATTTCTGCCGCTAAAGATTCCGTTAAACCTGCAACTGCAAATTTTGTTGAGCAGTAAATTCCCCAACCTGGAAATTCTCCATAATATCCTCCAACAGAAGAAATATTAAAAATATGACCCGATTGATTCGCACGAAGAATTGGCATTGTATTTCTGATTACATTCAATAATCCGAAAACATTTACTTCGTAATTTTTTCTGGCTTCCGCATCTGTTAGTTCTTCTAAAGCACCTAATAATCCGTAACCAGCGTTATTTACTAAAACATCGATTGTTTTAAAATGATTTATGGTTTTATCAATAGCTGTTTTTACACTTTTTTCATTGACTAAATCCATTTCAAGAGGAAGGAAATTTTCTGATGCATTTCCTAATTCTTTAACTAACGTAGCTTCATTTCTTGATGTTGCTGCAACTTTAAAACCTTCTGCTAATAATTTCTTAGCTAATTCTAATCCAAGTCCTTTTGAAGCACCTGTGACAAACCAAACTTTGTTATTTCCCATGACTTTAAATTTTTACGTTTATAATTACACGACAAAGGTATTGGCAAAGTGTTTCTTAAAAATTAAAGCAATCAAGCAAGAAGTTGCAAAAATCAATCAATTTCCACTAAACGATAGTTTTTGGGTGAAACTTGAACATTTTTCTTGAAGAAATTAATAAAATGAGACAATTCTTCGAAACCTAAACACCAAGCAATTTCATTAATATTCCAATTGGTTTGTTTCAAAAGAATCATTGATTCTTGAATTATTCTTTCTGAAATGATCTGAGAAGTTGTCTTTCCAGTCGTTTCTTTTAATGCTTTGTTCAAATGATTTACATGCACATTTAACTGACTCGCATATTCTGAAGGTGAACGAAAATTAATTTGCTGCGAAATAGATTCAACAGGGAATTGTCTTTCCAGCAATTCTAAAAACAAAGAAGAAACTCGAATTGTAGCATTCGATTTACTGTATAATGAAGCAGTTACAGTTTGTGTTTTTAATGCTAAATGAATGATTTCAAAAACTAGATTTCGAAGCACATCATATTTAAAAGCATAATCAGAATTGATTTCTTCTAACATTTTTAAATAAACTGTCTTTAAAGATTCTGCTAATTCTGTAGAAACAGGAACCACAGGATTGCCGCCTGGCTGAAACAAAGGATATTCTTTTAAATTCCCAAACTGACTAAAAAATGCGTCTGTAAAAATGCAGAAAAACCCAGTTTGATTTTCATCGATATGTTCCCAACTATACGGAATTTGCGGATTTGCAAAGAATAAAGCCTGATCTTCAATCGTTACGACTTTATCCGCATAATGCACCTTATTTTTGCCAATGATTAAACTTATCTTATAAAAGTCTTTTCTAGTATAAGGCAATGGGTTGCAAGTGCTTCCAACGTATTCATCCAGTTTAAAAACATTAAAATGTCCGATTTCTTTTTTAAGATTCTCAGGCATTCCATTGATTTTAACTGTGTAAAAATCTTCTAATGTTTCTGTTAGCTTCATTTTACAAAGTTACGAAAATCAAATTATTTTAATTAGATAATTTGGAAATGTGTCAATTAGATAATTAGACAATGTACTTGTCACCCTGAGCAGAGTCGAAGGGCGTTCCAATTGAAACGCGGGCTTCTCCCGAAGTCTCGGGACGCTCAGCCTGACAAAACTTAATACTTTATAAAATAATAAACCCGACAGATTTTAAAAACCTGTCGGGTTTATCAGCAAATAATATACGTTTGTTAAGATAATTTTCTAATTATCAAATTGACACATTCTCTAATTAGGACACCACTTTGTACGTTGGATCTTCAATTATATTTACATTAATAACTGCATTAGCATTTTTTAGTAATTGTCTGCAATCTTCACTTAGATGTTTTAACTCAACTACTTTATTTAACTGATTGTATTTCTTGGTTAGATTATTCAAGGCTTCGATCGCAGACATATCTGAAACACGGCTTTCTTTAAAATCGACTATAATGTGATTTGGATCGTTCTGGATATCAAATTTTTCTAGAAAAGTAGCAATTGAACCAAAGAATAACGGTCCGTAAATTTCATAATTTTTTACGCCATTTTCGTCGATATAATGTTTTGCTCGAATTCTTTTAGCACTTTCCCAAGCAAAAACTAAAGCTGAGATGATTACACCAATTAAAACCGCCAAAGCCAAATTGTGCAAAACAATTGTGATTAAAGCGACTAGAATTCCAACAAAAATATCATGTCGAGGCATTTTATTAATAATCTTAAAACTTGCCCATTCGAAAGTGGTAATCGCAACCATCATCATAACACCAACCAAAGCCGCCATTGGCAATTTTCCAATTACTGGAGCTCCAAAAAGAATAATCATTAAAATCGTCAAAGCACCAATAATTCCAGAAAGTCTTGCTCTAGAACCTGCTCCAAGATTTACTAATGTTTGAGCAATCATTGGACAGCCTCCCATTCCGTAGAAAAAACCATTTAAGATATTTGAACTTCCTTGCGCAATGCATTCTCTGTTACTGTTTCCTCTTGTTCCAGTAATTTCGTCGACTAAATTCAGCGTAAGCAAACCTTCCGTCAAACCAACCGCGGCAACAATTACCGAATACGGAAAAATCACTTTTAAAGTATCAAAAGAAAATGGAATATTCGGAATATGAAATGGAGGAAATCCGCCCTGAACTGAAGCGATATCTTCTACCGTTTTGGTTTCAATATTAAAAACAATTACCAAAGCAAAAACGACCATAATTGCAACCAAAGAAGCAGGAACCGCTTTTGTAATCTTCGGAAAAATTAAAACTATCGCAATTGTTAAGGCAACCAAGGCTAACATTATATACAACGGAGTTCCCTGAAGCCAAAAAACCTGACCATTAATAACGGTTTTAAACTGTTCCAATTGCGACATAAAAATCACAACCGCCAAACCGTTTACAAAACCAAACATTACAGGTTGCGGAACTAATCGAATGAATTTTCCCAATTTAAAAAGTCCGATGCAGATCTGGACAACACCGCCGAGAGCCACGGCAGCAAAAACATATTCTATTCCGTGCGATTTCATCAAGGCGATTAAAACAATCACGGTTGCTCCTGCTCCACCAGAAATCATTCCTGGTCTTCCACCAAAAATAGCCGTAACTAAACCTGCAATAAACGCGGCATACAATCCAACTAAAGGAGGAAATCCTGCTAAAATAGCAAAAGACAACGATTCTGGAATCATGGTCATGGCTACAGTTAAACCTGCTAAAATTTCGTTTTTGTAATTGACTTTTTGGCTAAAATCAAAGAGTTGGAATGCTTTTTTCATGGCGCAAAATTAAACAAATAATACGCAAAAAAGAACAAACCTTTTATAGTATAAAAGTAACATGAAGCCTCTACGAGACATAAACAGCTAAATCAGGCTAGCTGTTCGAGAAGAAAGAGAAAAAGTGAAAGTATAAAATCTATCATTTAAGTATTATTTTTAGAATTAGAATATCACGCAAAACACTTACAAAAAAAGCAAATATGTTAGCGTATTTACACCTGATTTAAAATGTAAAATTATTCCAATCGCACGCAAATATATCCTAAACCGCTTACTTGGCTCATCACATTATTACACTGCAAATCAAAACCTTCAACTCTTAATATTTTATCACAATCTTCCAAATCAAAATTAATTTTATAATTTGGAAAATGGTTTTGCATGACTGCAATTACATAATCTCCATCAGATTTTTTCTGAACGTTGGTTTTAAAAATTTCAACTACCATTTCTTCTTCTTTTAATTCTTTTACCTTATACATTTTACTTTCGATTAAAAAGATTATACGAAACTCCAAATCTAAAATACCCTTGCGTATCTTCTTTCTGATCGTAAACATATCGGTTTGTTCGCTCTCCTTTTTCTGTAAGTCGAGCACTTACCACATTGTTAAAACCGCCTTTTGCAAACGCAATCAGTTTTGGAGTAAAACTGTATTCATAAGTAATTCCAGATTTTAATTCTAACTGGTTCAATTCGTAAACGCCTTTTAAAGTTGGAGTATCTAAATTCAAGTAAAAACTTTCTGTATTTAATTCTGTTCCTAACGAAATTCTTCCGTTTTCTAACAATTCTCTTCTAAACAATATACGCTGAGGCAAAATAAAGTCCATATCCCATTTCGATTGTTTGAATTTATGGTTTATAGAAAAAAGTGGCGTAACAGGTACAATCGATGATGGATCAAGCAATACTAAAGCCCCAGCGGTAATGGTGGTAGAAGGTGTTCTTTTAAGCACTAAAACTGCCGATGCAAAACCTTTTAAACGCTGCAACTTTTCTTCGTCGCCATCAATCGTTGCCGTTGCGTTGTAAATAACTGGTTTCTTAAAAAGTGTCGACATATAAGTTGCTGTCAATGCCCCTGCCCAATAATGAAATTCTCGATTTTCTTTCGTATACGTTTGATTCGTTTGATAATTATGAACCTCTCCAAATCCAAAATTTTCATATTTATAACGAAGTGAAGTCGTTAAAACTAGCCTTTTAGATTTTGAAGCATAAAACGGAAGATTAAAAGCTGCTTTAAAACGATTATGATCCTCGATTCTTCCTCTTTCGAATTTATTTCCAAATAATCTTGAATCGTAATTTGATGGCCCTAAACCTTCATATTGCACATCAAAAGTTCGTGTGTTCGGGAATTTGTCAACCACGGCTTTTGCAAAGGTTTTTACACCTGGCTCTTTTTCTTGAGCTATTATTTGAAAAGTGGAAAAAATGAACAAAAATGACATGATTTTAGATTTCATAAGTCAGAATAAATTATTTCGGGATATAAATAAAACTTGAATCAAAAGTAGTTGACATGTCTCTCTTTTAATAGCAATTTTATACCAATGGCGTATGATTTATACGAATGGCGTTGGTATAAATTATCGCTTTCAAATGATTATAAACTATACGATTATAGTATTTTTGCCGTTATGACAATCGCAAAAATCTACCAAAACTTTTTTCTACGAAATATTCTCGTAAATGCTCTTGTTTACTTAGTCATTCTGGCTTGTGTTTACGACGAAGTAAAACTCGATGGACATAGCTGGTCGTACATTCTAAGCAAAATTGCTGTAGGCTATTTTCCTTGTATTGTCTGGATTACAATTTTTAACATCTGCATTATCAATCCTTTTTTATTTCATAAAAAGTTTAAAATATTCTTTACGCTTCTTGCCGTTTATTGGACTTGCTTTTATTTTTTTATGAATTGGTTTTTCCCGCTTGTCGGACTGGGAAATCTCAAGACACTTCAGATTTTATCGCTTATTATAAACGGTTCGTTCTTTTATTTTCTTCACATTGTGATTACCAAAAAAATGAGTCAGGCCGATAAAGACATTATGAATTTTAAGTCTGAACTTTCATTTTTAAAACAACAGCTAAATCCGCATTTTTTATTGAATGCTATGAATAATCTTTATGGAGAAGCACTTGCAGAACCCGATAAAGTTCCCGACAGGATCCTGAATCTTTCAGACATGTTGCGCTATCAAATTGAAGCTTCTAAAAAGGATTTTGTTTTAATGGAAGAAGAAATCGCCTTTATTAAAAAATATATCGAATATTATACGTTTAGAAACGAAAGACTCGCTGTAACACAGAATATTGAAGGTTTAGACGATCAACTTGAGATTCCGCCTTTATTTTTTCTTCCTTTGGTTGAAAACGCTGTAAAATTTTCTGCCGAAACTCCAGAACCGTTTATTAATTTGGATTTGAAAGTACGATGCCGAGGCGTTATTTTTACATTGAAAAACAATTATCTCGATTCGGGTTCCCGACTTTCGAGCACAGGAATCGGAATTGAAAATCTAAAAAGACGTTTGGAAGTTTACGGCTTAAAACATAATTTGAGCTGTAAAAAAGAAAAAAACATGTTTATCGTAAAATTGACCATATGGCACTTACCTACCGCTGTCTGATAATTGATGACGAATCGCCGGCGCACAAAGCCTTGATTTCGCACATCTCCAAATTTGATGAACTGGAACATTCTGGAAGTGCTTTTAATGGTATGGAAGCCATAAAACTGCTCAACGAAAACCAATACGATATTATTTTTCTCGACATTAATATGCCTGTAATTTCGGGTGTAGAATTAATGGAATTACAACCCAATCGCCCGCTTACGATTGTAACAACGGCTTATTCTAATTATGCTCTTTCGGCTTACCAAAACGATGCGATTGATTATCTTTTAAAACCGATTTCGCCAGATAAATTTGCCAAAGCAGTAGAAAAAGCCAAAACTTATTTTTCTGGAAACAGTCTTAAAAAAGAAGTTCAAACCAACGCAAAAGTATTTTCGTATCGCCTTAACGGACAAAATATAGAAATGCCTCTTTGCGATATTCTTTACATTGAAAGTTTAGGAAACTACATGAAATTGTACAGCACCAAACTCAATTTACCGCATATTATTTACGGCTCACTTTCGAGTATTGCGTCAGAAATTGACAGCGCTAATTTCGTTCAAGTACATCGCTCGTATATTGTAAATAAAGAAAAGATTACAAGTGTAACTTCGAAAACTTTAACGATGTGCAATAACGAAATAATTCCTGTGGGAAGGAAATATCAGATTCTTTTAACCAATCTGCCTGTTAAGTAATTGAGATAATTTGTCAATTAGATAATTAGATAATTTTTGAAAAGCTCAACTTTTTTAAGTTGGGCTTTTTTGTTTTTTTTTGTGATTATAAAATGCGTAGAAGTACTTGGTGGTGAGTTTATATTAATTGGTATAATTGCTTGAAAATAAATTTATTGGATTACGGATTTCCGTAAAAAAAACTATTTAAAAGTGGTAATATTTGTAAGTAATTTCGATAAAAATCAATTCAATATAAAATGGAAAAATTTAGAAAAAAAACTATTAAAAAAGAAAATATTCCTTCTACTGATAAAGGAATAAAAGTGCAAGATTTAATAAAACTTGTAGAAAGAAATGAATTCACAAATAAATTATTAAATCTTTTAGATTTTGAATCTATAAAAGATGAGTTTATTGAAATTAAAGGAGCTACAACATTATTTAATATTCAAAATTCCATTAACACGAGATATAAAAAAGAAGATCTGAAAAGCGAATTAAATAATATATCACTATTTAATAATAAAGATTTTTCAATTAATTTTTACAATATAAATGACAACGAGTATTTCAGTGATTTGAAACTTAATAAAATTTCAACGACACCTATTTATTCTGCCCAAAGAGATTTTTTCTCGGGACTATTTCAGATGGATAAATATGCAACAAGACTTATAAATAAAGGATACAAAGAGATTGTAGAAACTAACCTTCAGTTATTAAAAGGTATTACTCAAACAATTAAGAAATATAGAATTTTACATGATAAAGTAGAAAACCTCTTTTATTTAAGAGCAATTATTTCATTAAATAATTATTTTAACTACGATAACAATATTGCAATTGTTGTTGGCTTACTAACACTTCACAATGAAATGAAGAAAAGTAAAATAACTTATGGTTTACAATTATGTGAATATAATGAATCATTTATAAGAATGTTTTTTGAAAGTTCTGAAGTTAATAAATTAGAGAAAGTTGGCAATGTTAAAAATATTATTGAAGTATCTAATGATGAAATAAAAAGAGAAGCTTTAAAGTTTTCAGGAATATGCTCAATAATTTTTAAACATAAAGATATTGAGAAAGAATTATTTATAAAACCACAAGAAATAAAATCAAAAATCTTATCCATTAAGCATAATCAAATTCCTAAAACAGCAATTGAAGAGCTAGGCAACATTGAAAATTCAGAAAAAGTACATAAAAATTTATTTGAAGACATTTCAAAAATTGCAACTATAAAAGAACCTGAACAAATAAAATTTTTGGTCAAACGAAAAGTTGAAAAAGCTAAAAGTGAAGAAATAAAAAGATACAGAGCAGAGATCTTACGAGAACTCAATCATAATGTTTCAAATTTAATTGAGCTTTTAAATGTATTTAAAAAAATAGAACTATTAGCAAATGAAGATATTGAAACCACTGAATACCTTCGATTTTTAATGTATCAAGCTCTAGTTGAAAGGCGTTAAAGTTAAAAATTATAATAAAAAAGAGACTTCTTCACAAAAGTCTCTTTTTCCATTTTTATAATATTTTATAAGTCGTTATTTAGCTTTAAGCAACTTCTCCAAATAAGAAATCTTCTCTTTTCAGATTCTAATAAACGCTCATCAAGCTTTTTATTTTCATCATAAGATTCAATCTCTGTATTTCTTATTTCTAAACAAGACAGCAAGCGCCCCAGTTGACCACAAAGCCAGAAAAATTAAAACGGGTTGAAAAAACAATCGTATTAAACGCGCCTGATCTGTGTCGAGTCCAAAGGCAGAAGTTCCGTTTAGGTATTGTGCTATATTTCCTGGGAAAATTAAAACGTAAAATATTGCCAGCGCAATTCCGACTTTAACTCTATATTTCGTTAAAAATAGCATTGCCAAACCTAAACTTATTTCGACAATTCCAGAAAGAATAACAATCAAATCTTTGTCTAAAGGAATCCAATTGGGAACCTGCGCCTGAAAATCTGTTCTCTGAAAAGTAAAATGTCCGATTGCAGCTGTTATCATAAATAATCCCAAAATTATTCGAACAAAATTTTGAAGCTTTGAAGTTTTTATATTTTCCATAATGTAAAGATTAATTTTTAAATGAACTTTCTAACAAAATTACAACAACTAAAGTGAGATTTTTTGTATATTTTTAATAGCTCTTTTGTTTAATATCCATCTACTTATAATTTTATATAGAAACACAAAAGATTCCTTTGGCTGTATGTGATCGATTAATATTGCTATGAAAATCATTTTTTTTCCTACATCTAATCCTCTTTCAAAATACACAAATTTGCAATTTTGTTAATTCTTTTCTTAAAAAAAATGACAAATCTCGTTATTTTTCCTACTTAATTATTTAAATTCGCCCCCAGCCAATCCCCTAACCTACTTATAAACCAATGTCCATTTTTAATATTTTCAAAAGATCTACAACAAAATGCCCCAGATGCCTCGGAAAAAGATTTGTTGATTGGGATGATATACGCCGTTTAAACCGCCAATTAAAATGGGTTCCTGCACCATGCGCCTACTGCGATGCAACGGGAAGAGTCTCCAAGGACATACTTTCTAAAGTTGCCGTTGACTGCATGTATCTCACAATCGATTTGCCAGAATCTGTTATCGAAAAAATAAAAGGTGGCGATCCTGAAACGGTCGAAAAAGGAAAACAACGTGAACTTTTTGTAGATCATCTTATAGAATATTCAGAACATCATTTCCTCACTCAAAATCTTGATGCCGAAAGTATTGCCAATCTGTATTTAAAATTCGAAGCCGAAAAAGCTCCTTTTGCTGTAACCAGAGAAGAATTAATAAAATACATTCGAGGCGTTATCGAACTAAAGAAATCGGTGTTACAGTAAAGCAAAATTTCTACATTATTATCATTTTTCAATAATAGAATAAATATTATTTGATTTATTTTGCGCACATAATTCGCAAATAATAAACCATATGATTAAAACTTTAAAATTTACTTTTTTAGCAACATCTTTTTTATTCCTTTTGGGATGCTCTTCTGGAGACTGTACTAAAATAATTACCATACCTGCAGTGATTATTCAATCACCTTCTGGATCATCTTCTATGCCAGCATATGAAAGAGAAGTTCCTTGTGATTTTGAAATTAAGCCTGTCGAGGAAACTACTAAAGAACTTGAAAATTTTTCTTATGAAATTTTAAATTTCGTCTATACTCCAGACACAGGTAAGAATACGAATCGACTTCAGATGGAAATAAAATTAAACAATCTTAATAATTTTAATATTGTTGGTTCTCCATTTATTACTTTAAATGTTGATGGAACAGAATCTAACGGAAATTTTGCTTCAAATGCCACTTCACCATGTTATGGAATCGAGGCAAAATCAAGTTGCATTTTTAAATTCGACCAAGAAACTTCATTAAATTACGGATTTATAAAATCTGTGAAAATCGTTTCTGTAAAATATTATGTCCAAAAAAAATAATTCAAAAAACAGGTAAAAATACCTATAGCCACCATTTTATTTAGTGTTAATATTGTTGCGAATAATTTTTAGTTTCTATAAAATTTTCCAATAGAAAGCTTCTTAATTTTTTGTCACTTTTTTTTTGAAACATGAAGTGAGATTTCAAATCGCTGGTACCGATTGGAAATTTCACTTTTTTTGTTTTTTGTTTAATCGCAAAGGCGCAACGAAGTACGCAAAGTTCGCTAAGTTTTTTCTCTCGCAGATTTAGCAGATCTAACAGATTTTATTTTTATATGCTTAATCTGCAAAATCTGCGTGAAACTATTTTACCGCAAAGCTTTGTGAACTTTGCGATTGTAATACAATCCGATTGAAAAAAAAACTTGCGTTCTTTGCGTTAAAAAATCATCACTATTAAATCAAAAACTTTTCAAAATCAAATTTCAGGCAGTATTTTTGCTTTCTGTAAATGCCATGAAATTTAAGTCCAAATGACTAGAGAACATTATATTCCGTTTAATAAAGAATTTTTGCTGGAACAGCAAATTTTAGCTTTTGCTGAGAATCCTGAAAAGGTTAATAATTTTAAGAAATTATTCGAAATTATCGAACATTATTATCATTACGAATCTTTTAATCTCAATCGAAATCTAAAACAGCATTATGCGCTCTACGATCCAGATTTAAGTGAAAAAGAACGTGAGCAATTTATCAATAAAAGCAACTTCCCTGTTTTTAAGGAAACACTATTGAAAGTTTTAGAACGTGGTAACTACTATAGAATCAACCAGAAAGCTTTAAATGACGCGTTTAACGAATCTGATTTGATTGGTCTGAATCTTTCTATTGATTTTAATGCTTTTAAAGATTTCGAACTCTACGCGCGCGGACATCATAAAGCAAAAGAAAAAGTCAAAAAATACTTTTTCTGGACCAAAGAAGTCGAGATTGAATATTATGATCGTGTTTTGATTTATCTGAATTACAGCGATGCAGATTATTTAAAAGAAAAGAAAGTCAAATTAGGCAAAATGCCAATTGATCCTGGTTCTATTGCATTGAAAATCTTTAAGCGTGTGCCTAAAAATGATCTTGAAACAACTTTCCCAAATGCGATTCCGAAAATGTCTTTGAAGGATAAATTACTGCTTTGGGTTCCTGGTGTTTTTGGCGGACTTTCGTTATTAAGCGCTAAAGTAATTCCGGCCTTGATCAATATGTACGATGCTTATCAAACAGGTGAAACAATCGATTTATTAAACAGTAAGACTTCCTTAAATCAAGGTTTAATTGCACTCGGAATTTTGGGAGCATATTGTTTTCGCCAATACAATAATTTCATCAACAAAAAAATTAGATATTCTAAAACACTTTCAGATAGTTTGTATTTCAAAAATGTCGGAAACAATAGTGGGGCATTTTATTCTTTATTGAATTCTTCCGAAGAAGAAGCTTTAAAAGAAACTATTCTCGCCTATACTTTTTTACACGAAAGTGAAGAATCTTTAACCGCTGAAGAACTCGACAACCAAATTGAACTTTGGTTTCAAACCAAATTCGATACCGATTTGGATTTTGACGTAAATGATGCTTTAATAAAATTAAAAAGCATTGGTTTAGGAACAGAAATTAACGGAAAATGGAATGTGATTCCGGTGAATGAAGCTCTTGTTGCCATTGATGAATTGTGGGATAATGTTTTTCAGTACAATCAGAAAGTTGATTCTTTAAAAAATTAAAAATGTATACTTACAAATGTTCTTGTTGCGGAGAAGTTTTTGACCAAATGCCGTTGTGTTTTGGAAATGAATTTCCTGCGTATTATTTTGCCATTCCACCCGAAGAACGAGAACAAAGAATTGAATATGGAGGAAGTTGGTGTTATGTAGATGAAGAGCATTTTTTTCATCGCGGCAGATTAACCATTCCTATTATTGATTATCATGAAGATTTAGCTTTTAATGTATGGACTACAATAAGCGAAGATAATTTCTGCCTTCGAATGGATTTATGGGAAGATCCAAACCGAGTAAATCAAGAACCTTATTTTGGATGGATGCAGACAGATGTGCCAACTTATGGCAAAACTATTTCGCTTAAATCAATTGCTATTGAACAAGAATTAGGCTTAATTCCAGAAATAAAATTGACCGAAGAAAATCATCCTTTAACCATAGATCAAGAAAACGGAATTACATTGGAAAAAGCAATTTCGATTGTGGATCAAATAATGAAAATACAGCACGGTAAAACCTAAAAGAAATTTCATTAGATTTACGCATCTAACCTTAAAACCACAAAAATGAGAACATTAGATCAATGGTTTGCAGAATATGCCGTAAGTCATCAAAACCCAAAAAATAAAGCGATACATTATATTTGTGTCCCTGCTATTTACTTTTCAATCGTTGGATTGCTTATGAGTATTCCGAGTGCGATAATTGCTAATACGCTACAATTAAATATGCCAATTATCGAGAATTGGGCATTTTTAGTTTTACTTTTTGTTCTAGTTTTCTATATTAGATTGTCAATTGCGATGGCTATTAAAATCGCTATTTTCTCTGTTCTTTGCCTGATTCTAAATTATTATATCTCGCAATTTGTTCCGTTATGGATGTTCTCGCTTGGTGTTTTCGCTTTGGCGTGGGTTGGACAATTTTACGGACATAATATTGAGGGTAAAAAACCTTCTTTCCTTAAAGATCTTCAGTTTTTATTGATTGGTCCTGCTTGGGTTGTAGAGAATTTATTTTCGAAGAGATAACATTTACCTATTTCTTAAATATTAAAAATTATCAATCAATTAAAAAATCAATGAAGCACTTTTACATTTTTTTCTTTTTTCTATTAAGCACCATTACTTTACATGCTCAAACCAGTAAAAACAAAGAAGCCAAACTAATTATTTTAAATGATAGTTTAACGCTTAAACAATATGAAAGCATTGTAACCAAAGAAATTCAAAACGGAAAAATCCCTATCTTATATTTTAGCGCAACTTGGTGCGGGCCTTGTGTCCAATTCAAAAAAAAGCTTAAGGAAGACAAAGCTTTCAGTGCCAAATTAAAAGACTATACTTTCATTCAAGCCGATTTATCTGATCTTAACACTTGCGATAACAACACGCGTTTAGGAAACATATTGGGCTGTAGAAATTGGCATGGTTCGGTACCAAGATTTTCAAAAGTAGATAAAAACGGACTTGAGATAAATACCATTATGGGATCTGGCTGGTTTATGCAACAACCTTTACGAACCGATGAATTTATCAGCAGAATCATGATTCCGAACAAAGACAGTTATATTTTTCCAAATCTAAAATAACAATGTTAAAAGGGCAAAATCTTATTTTGTCCTTTTTTTACGATTAAAATCTGCTCCAAATATTTTTTATATTAGCCTAATGAATTAATTCAAAACATGAGAAAATTATCTGCCCTGTTAGCATTCGGAATTCTATTTTCTGCCTGCAAGAAAAATGATGACAAAACGATTTCCAACTCCGATAAAGTAAAAAATGACAGCATTAAAGTACAATCGGCAACAACTGAAACATTAAATGCTGGATTATTAGAACAATTTTCTAAAAACAAAAATGAAGTTATTCTCCAATTAAAATCAATACAAAATAAAGAAGCTGCCAATGCATTGTATGAGAAATATTTTGAAGAAAGCAGTTCTTTATTGCAAGAAATAGCTGGAAAAGAATCTGGAGTATTGGATAAGTTTTATAATGAAGATGAATCAAGCAAAAAAGCGGTAAAACTTTTAGGCGAAAGACTTTCTCAACATCAATTAGAATTTTCTGAAATTGGGGAAGGATATGTTGAAATAGATCCCCTTCCTGATTTCTATTATAAGATTTTTAAAAACTATGTAACAGATGACTATAAAGATTATTTATACTTAAAAAGCGAAGAAAATAAATCGCTATATTCTGCAGATGCTGGACTTGTAATCTCATTTAAAGATTTGGGTGATAGAGTAATTTCGTGGGAAAATTTTATGACTAAATATCCGAATTCAAAACTAATTGCATCTGTAAAAGAAGAATACAAAAATTATCAAATGGATTACTTAGTTGGCCAAGACAATACGCCAACTGCCGAAAGATCTTCAGACGAAAAATATATTTATCCAGAAAATATTCAAGAGTTTAATCGTTTCTTGAAAAAGTATCCAAATAGTCCAACTGTTCCTTTAGTCAATTTGTTTATGGAGAACTTTAAGAGTGAGAGTATTTTTGATATTTTAAGAGCTGAACAGAATAAATTGTAACAATGCTTAGAACATTAATTTTATTTAGTTTTATTTCGCTTCAAGCAATAAATGCCAATGGATTATCTAATGAAGATGAAAGTGTCAATTTCAAAATACACAAATGTTCTATTAAGAACGCAGTGCTTAAAACTGAAAGAACAGAGAAAGATCGAAAATTTATTTTTTGGAAGCTACGTCATAAAAAAATCATTATCATTGATCGAGTAATTGACGAAAATGGTCATACAGTTTTCAAGAAAAAATCTGTACATATTTGTTCAATGGATGCCTGCGACAACAGAAATTTTCGCAGAATTAGAATTATTGAAAACGAAATATGGATTTTTCAATACAATAGAAATTCAGAAAAAGGAATAATAAAGTGCTATGACTTTTGCGGAAAATATTTAAGTCAAAAGAAATGGGACGATGACAAGTCGTTTGAAGATTATTAATTAAAAACTTAAAACCATGGAAAATAAAAACCCAATCACATTTGTCTTTTGGATTATTGCTATTATTTTGGGCGTAACCTTATACAAGCAATTCGATTTTCAAAACTTAAAATTTGAGAAACCAGCATTAGCCGTTGTTTATATTATTGTCTTTGTGTTTTCGGTTTATTATTTAATAAAAAACTCTAGAAAAAAACCTTGAGAATTTCCTGTTTCTTTTGCAAAATTCTGAGATAAAAAAAGTCTATTTCGATATGAAATAGACTTTTTTTATGACCGCTGTGGCAAACAATTTAAATCATGCATTAGAAGGCTTTGAGATTTTTTAAAGAGATATTATTGTTCTTTTTTTAAGTTTACAGATGACCTCTCAGTTTTTATTTTTTGGCGATGCTGCATTCCCCATTTAGTCATTGCCTCCACAACCTCTTGCAATGTTTGACTATAAGGAAGTAGCTCATATTCAATACTAACGGGATATCCAACAGCCACTTTTTTTACAATGAAACCATTAATTTCTAGCTCTTTTAATTCACTAGAAAGAACTCTTGCTGAAATACCGGCAACTTGTCGCTGAATCTCGGTAAATCTTTTATTTCCTCTAGCCATTGAAATTATAATCATTAATTTCCACTTACCTCCAATTGCATAAAGAGCATCTGAAACAGCCATTAAAACTGTATTACATTCGTCGCTAAATGCCTTATTGTCAATTTCTTTTTTTGAAGATTCTTTCATAATACGTTTTTGTAACTCGCTAACCTTTAGGTAACGACTAATAAATTGTAAGCGAATATAAGATAATTTTGCTCTAAATAATTTAAAAAAATAAAATCATGACATTAGAAATTTTAAAAATCAAAGAAGAATTAAGAGCCTTAATCGATGATTATGCCACGTTAGGAGACGAGAAAAAAATTGCTCAAGTAATGGATTTATTCAGTCCAGATGTAAAATACGACGTTTATATGAACAACTCGTTAATATCATCTGTTTCTGGAAGAGAAAATATGGAAAACGAATTTAATAAGCACGCCGCAGAAGTGAAAACTTATTTTACATTAAATGGGCAACACAAAGTAAGCATTGACGGAAGTTCTGCGACAGGTGTTTCTTTTTCTCAACTAAAAATGGTTAGAGAAAATGAAGGAAAAAATATCCTAACTGATTACAGTGTAAAATATGAAGATAAGTATGTTTTTCAAGATGGAAAATGGCTGATAAAAGAGCGAACAGGTCATTTCTTAATTATTGAAACAAAAACTTTAAATTAAAATTTCAATGAAAATAACAAAGATAGTTACTGTTTTATTTACATGGTTAACCATTGTGATAGTAATAGCAAGTGGTTTGATGAAAGTTATTCAGTTACCTTGGTCTGTAAATGGATTGGTCAAATTTAATCTGCCACATTCTGCAACAGTATTGGGCTTAATCGAGGTAACTTCAGCAATCTTATTTATTTTTCCAAAAACAATGCGTATTGGTTTTATTCTCCTCTCCTGTTATTTTTCAGGAGCAATGGCAACAGAGCTGTCACATGATGGTTCTATGATTAATCCAGGAATGCCTTTAGTTTTAATTTGGATCACAGCATATCTTCGAGATAATAGTTTGTTTTTACCTTCGACGAAATCTTTGTAAATTTTTTATATGTTTCTTTAAGAAAAGTATACCTAGAAGATAATTTTCTAACTATAAAAAAAGCCTGAGAATTTACATTCTCGGGCTTTTTAAATTTTATTGTGACCTTTACGGTACAGAATTCCAACCAATTATTTGAAGACTTAAAGATTTTAAATGATGTCTAATTCCATTTTGATCGTTTACGAAATAAAATCCTATTTTTGAAAATAAAATCCACTGCCATTTATCAGATCTAACTACTATATGTAAGATATGTCAGATGTACATACAAATTAATTGCAACTCTATGAAGAACAGTATCAACAGAACCTAGACTCTAAAATGAAAAATGATAATACAAAGAAATATGAATGTTGGTTTTTAATCAACCAGCATATTTTTGAAAAAGAATTTGAGGCAATTCAACAAAAAGCTATAAATATTTTTCTTGATTTTATTTCCGATAAAAACTATGGTTTAGGTATTAATCTTTTTCGTTTTGATATTTATGTTGAACCTAATATAAATTTTGGACGACAAACTGATAATCTTTATTCCGCTTGTGCTCACTTGTCTGCCCATATTGACAAACAACTTTTTGACAAAGTAAGTGATGACGAAAAATTGAAGTTAGTCCTTAATGCATCTTTAATTCTAGTGAAATACTTAGAACAAAGAGTTCCTTTGCCAAAAGATTTTAATGCAGAAAATTTGTATGCGAGCTACAAACAATATTTAAAAAGCCAATCTTTGCTATTAGACCAAAATGAAACCGATCGAGCTGTTATCAAATTTTTTGACTCCACTCGATTTATTTTTAGAAGAACAGAAACAATCGAAGTTGACAAAAGCAAAATCTATTTTGACCTTAACGAAGTCCAAGATTATATAAATAATAAGATTGCTGGCAAAACATTCGGTAAATCTGTTACTACCGTAGATTTTGGTTTTGAACTTTATGACTTCAATGGTGGCTTTGCAACATTTTTGAAACAAACAGAGAACTATAAAAGATACGGAACTAAATACAAAAACTATCTTGTAGTAAAACACTTTGATTATTCGGAAATAAAAAAACTTGATGAACAGCAACAATATCGATTATTGAAAGCAAAAATACTCGAAGGCATAAACGATTATGACGACTTAAAAAGAAAGCCAAAGGATTTTAATAAGGAGGGATTTTACAATATAATGGAAACCATATTGAATACCTATGAAAAACAAAAAAGTTAACGTTAATACCGAATCTAACAATATGATTATCAAAATTGATAGAAATTAGTTTTGTATTTGGATGATTCAAAAAATTTCAAGAATTAGGCTTAATTTAGTTCAAAACCTCTGTAGTGCTTGAAGTGCACAGTAAATAACTGAAACACTAAACAATGAAAATACTCATAATATTATTAAGTATAATTATAGGATTAATAATTTTGTATTTTGGATTAGCATTTATTTTAATTCAAATCCGCAGACCAAAATTCAATAAAAAAGGTTATACGAAACTCGAAAAAAAACTTTTGGATATTTTTACATCTATGTTTGATACTGATTTAGCTGAAAAAATCAAGAAGCAAATTGAATACTTCGAAAATAAGCGTAAATGGAGGCAGTACTGGGAGAAGAGTATGTCAATAGAACTATATGGAGATAAAAAAATGTCGCATGGCTTAAAATACTCAAGACAAGATGAAAGTAAAATTGCAACGATTAGATTTAAAGTAAACGAAGAAAAATACAGCATTGAATTTGATAGTTATGACGGTAGGATTTGGGGATGGAAAATAAGACCCAATCCCAAGCGAATTCAAAAAACAGACAATATTGAAGTAATAAGTAAAAAGATTAACAATGATCCAAATGAGAAAGTTGTAATTAGTATCGAAAAAACAAAATTCAAGACGATTCCAAATTTTGATGGCGTGATTAGAGAAATTGCAAAAGTGAAACCAATTAAAACTGCGTATAATCCGTTAATTCCACAGCAAATAGAGATATTTAAACGGAAAATTGACTCATTCCTTCCACATGGTTATATACAAATCATTGAGCAAACCGAGGGCTTGGAATTTCAGGAATTTCGAATTTCAGGAATCTCTGAAATACAGAGAACAGGATTAGATGATGGAGATTATTTTCATTTAGCGGAATTTGGCGATGGTGTAATTGCCATAAAAGAAAATGATAAAAACGGCGAACTTTATTTTTGCCATTTTTCGGGGCTGATTGAGAAAGTGGGAACAAATTTCGACAAAATATTAAAAGAAAGAACTACATAACTACACACCAAAACAACTATTATAACGTTAATCATGATTTTGAATTTGAAATAAGCTGGAGGTGAATTTAAATTATATTATCCGCATAATTAATGTAAAAAATAAATCCTTGATGGGCTTCGAACCAAAATTCCCTTTAAATATAGGCATTTTCAAAACTAGAGAAAAGATCATCTAGATTTTCGAACCACAAAAAAGCCTGCAAAATATATACTTTGCAGGCTTTTTAAATTTTATTGTGACCCCGGAGGGGTTCGAACCCCCAACCCTCAGAGCCGAAATCTGATATTCTATCCAGTTGAACTACGAGGTCAGTTAATTTATATTGCAGATTTTAGATTGCTTATTGAAATCTAAAATCTGCAATATAAAATTATTTATGATAATAATTTCTTTACAATTGTAGAAATGGTTTTTCCTTCAGCAGTTCCGCCCAATTGTGCAGATGCTAATCCCATTACTTTACCCATTGAAGCAATTCCTGAAGCACCTGTTTCAGCAATGATTTTTGCTATTACAGCTTCTACTTCTTCTTCGCTTAACTGAGCTGGTAAAAACTTCTCGATTACAGCAACTTGAGCCAATTCTGGTTCTGCTAAATCAGGACGGTTTTGCTCTGTAAAGATTCTTGCGCTTTCTTTACGAGTTTTAACCAATCTTTGAAGTAATTTAATTTCGTCTTCTTCTGATAAATCTTCTTTAGACCCAGAAGCTGTAGACGCCAATAATAATTCAGATTTAATAGCTCTTAATGATTCTAAAGCTACAGTATCTTTTGCTTTCATGGCGATTTTAATTTCGTCCATGATTTGTGTTTGTAAACTCATGTTTATGCTTTATTTAAAATAAGCTACGCTTATAATTGATATATTAATTTAGCCCTTCGACTTCACTCAGAGTGACAATATTTTTTTTCAAAATACTATTTAAAAGTCAAATTTTGAAATTCTGTGCGAAGATAAAAAAAATAACCCGAAAATTAAATCCAATTTTCGGGTTACCAAATATTATGATTCTAAAATTAATCTACATTATCGTGCAAAAAAGAATTGTTTGAACGTAATTGCAAATCATTGTTACTGTCTGTTCCTACAGAAATTCTAGAATTTGTATTGTTAGATTGAGAATTAGATAAATCTATTCCTAATCTTTTGTAAGCTGGTTCTTTTTCCAACTCATCAATTCTAGAAACGTTATTATGAAATTTATAGTTAAACTCTTTTAGTTTCTTTCTTCTTTCTTCAGCTCTTAAACGTAATGTTTCTTCGATAGTTAATTCTAAAGGAGAAACTTCAGACGTTGTAGCTAAATCTGGCTGACTAGCGAAATCAACTCTTGGTTTCAACGTAATGTTTAATTCCTCTGGAATTGTATCTTCAACTACTTTTTCAACTGGTTTAGAAGACAATAAATCATTTTCAACTTCCATATATTCTTCTAGAGAATATTTAATAATTCCGCTGTCTGAAACTTCAGTTACAGGAACAAATTGTACTGGATCGTTTACTTTAATATCACGAGTTTCGTTTGTCAATTCAAATAAAACTCTGTTGTCTTCAATAACTGGTTCTCTTTTTACAGGCTCTTGTTTGAACAAAGGAAGATCAAAAGAGAAAGCTGTTTGTTCTTCTCTTTCAAAAACTCTTTGCTGTTGTACCGGAGGCTGTTGCACTTCTCTTGCTACTGGAACTTCAGGAGCAGAAATTGTAAAATCAATATCTGTAATTGGAGAAACAATTTCGAAAGTAACATCTAAGTTTTTGATAAACTCAGACATAACAACTAACTCATCTTGATTGATAGCTGGAGCAACAGCTTTTGGAGCAGTTGGAGCAAATGTTTCATCATCATCGATTAAATCAAAAACAACTTTATCTTCAACTTTTGCTGTTGGCGTATCAACAGTTAAATCGAAAGATGCCAACGGTTTATTTGTTAGATTATGAACACTTCTTTGCTCGTCTTCTAACGTATGAATGATTTTCTTTGGTTCGGTATTTACAATTTCGTTTTGCTGTTCAACATCAAAACCTGTAGCAATAATAGTTACTGCAATAGCTTCGCCAAGACTTTCGTCTTCACCAACTCCCATGATAATGTTTGCGTTGTAACCTGCTTCTGCTTGAATGTGATCATTGATTTCTCCGATTTCGTCAAGAGTAATCTCATTAGTTCCAGAAACGATAAGCAACAATACATTTTTGGCACCAGTAATTTTATTATCATTCAACAATGGAGAATCCAAAGCTGAAACGATAGCATCCTTAGCTCTGTTTTCACCTTCAGCCACAGAAGACCCCATAATTGCAGTCCCGCTGTTTGCCAAAACAGTTCTAGCGTCACGTAAATCGATATTTTGAGTATAGTGGTGCGTAATTACTTCAGCAATACCTCTAGAGGCTGTTGCCAAAACTTCATCTGCTTTCGAGAATCCAGCTTTAAAACCTAGATTTCCGTATACTTCTCTTAATTTATTATTGTTGATTACAATTAAAGAATCGACTTGCTTACGCAATTTCTCGATTCCAATAATAGCTTGCTCCTGACGTACTTTCCCTTCAAACTGAAACGGAATCGTCACGATACCAACTGTTAATATTTCTCTTTCTTTTGCTAATTGCGCAATTACCGGAGCTGCACCAGTTCCAGTTCCTCCACCCATACCAGCAGTAATAAATACCATCTTAGTACCACGTTCCAACATTTTTTCAATCTCAGAAATACTTTCGATTGCCGACTGCTGTCCAACGTCTGGGTTTGCTCCTGCTCCTAATCCTTCTGTTAAGTTAACTCCTAACTGAATTTTATTGGGCACCGAACTATTTTGAAGTGCTTGCGAATCGGTATTACAAACGATAAAATCTACGCCTTTAATACCTTGCTTAAACATGTGGTTAATAGCGTTACTTCCGCCTCCACCTACACCTATTACTTTGATTACATTTGATTGATTTTTTGGTAAATCAAATGAAATACTTCCAAATTCTGAGTTGCTCATCATCTTTTTGGTTTTTTGAAATTCTTATTAGTACATTTTTTACTTCTTGACTTGGGGCAAGAAATAATCCTTCTCTGTTTATTATTCTGCGTTGTCTAAAAATTCTTTGATTTTGTCGACATATCGATCAAAAAATGATCTTCTTATTTTTGTTTCTGTAGATTCATTTTTAGGCACCCTCTGATTTACAATTTCTTCAGGTTCATCAATAGTTTCTACTCTTTCAACGTAGTTTTCTTCAACTTCGTATCGTTGCACTGGCGGAGCGGTTCTGTAAACAATTTTTGGTTGTTCATTTACCATTTCCATTCTAACTGCACTTTGCGAACTGTTTTCGATACTATTCATTACTAATCCTACGGCCGTTGCAAATAACGGACTAGAGATTTCTTCTCCTGAGTTTCCTGCCAAATGCTCATTAGGATAACCAATTCTTGTATCCATTCCTGTAATGTATTCTACAAGTTGTTTAATGTGCTTTAATTGCGCACCTCCACCTGTTAATACAATTCCAGCAATTAGCTTTTTACGAGGATCTTCATGGCCGTATGCTTTAATTTCCGCAAAAACTTGTTCTACAATTTCCACAACTCTAGCGTGGATAATTTTAGATAAATTTTTAAGCGAAATTTCTTTTGGCTCTCTTCCTCTTAAACCAGGAATAGAAACGATCTCGTTGTCTTTATTTTCGCCTGGCCAAGCAGAACCGAATTTGATTTTTAAAAGCTCCGCTTGTTTTTCAATAATCGAACAGCCTTCTTTGATATCATCTGTAATTACATTTCCTCCGAAAGGAATTACCGCTGTGTGGCGAATGATACCATCTTTGAAAATCGCTAAATCTGTTGTTCCACCACCGATATCGATAAGCGCAACACCAGCTTCTTTTTCTTCCTGACTTAAAACAGCATCAGCAGAAGCTAATGGTTCCAATGTCAAACCAGACAATTCAATTCCTGAACTTTGAATACATCTTCCAACATTTCTGATTGAAGACGCTTGTCCAACCACAACGTGAAAACTAGATTCTAATCTTCCACCGTACATACCAATTGGCTCTTTAATCTCAGATTGCCCGTCGATTTTAAACTCTTGCGGTAAAACGTGAATAATTTCCTCTCCTGGTAACATGGCAAGTTTATTTACCTGATCGATTAGGAGCTGAATATCTTTTTCTCCAATTACTTCTTCAGGGTTATTTCTGCTGATGTAATCGGTATGCTGAATGCTTCTGATGTGCTGTCCGGCAATACCCACAACTACATCTTTAATTTTATATCCTGAATTATTTTCTGCTTCGACTATCGCTTGCTGTATCGATTGAATAGTCTGCGTAATGTTGTTTACTACTCCTCTGGCAACACCCAAACTTTTGGATTTGCCAATGCCCAAAATCTCCAACTTACCATATTCATTTTTTTTGCCAATCATGGCAACGATTTTGGTTGTTCCAATATCTAGACCTACTGCAATATTATCTTTTTCCATTTTCTATTATTTAGTGCAAACTACTTGTTCCGTAAACCTAAGGTCAATTTTTTTGTATTTGTATAACGAACTATCTAAAACTGCTTTTTGAAAGAAAGCTTTATAGTTTCTAAATTTCTTATCAACATTCATCGTTCTTCCGAAATCTATGAAGTAATCATAGTTACGATTAAACATTTTTAAGCTTCCATTCGGCATAATCTCTATAGCAATGATGTTTTTTTTCAAAAACGCATCGTCGTAAATTGTGCGAAATAAAGCTGCTAAATCTTCGTTATTTTTTGCATTTATTGCCCCTGAAACAAGAGGAACTCTCGCAGTGAAATTGTCTGACAAGGGCATTTTATCACCCTCATAGTCAATATAAAAAGAAGTAGCGCCATCATAAACTCTTGCTATGGGCGTCTTCTGTTTTATTACTGCTTTTAGAACGCCATCGATACTTACAAAAACATTTGACTTCTCAATCATGTCTTGCGTATCTAGGGTTTTCTCTATCTTATTCAAATCTAGTTCATCTTTTCTAATACTGGAAGCGTCTCTTTTATTTTCTATCAACAATTTATTAACCGTTTCTGGCTTTACAAAAAGAGTATTTTCTCCTACAAAAACAACCATAGATTTTTTCAATTTTCGATCGCCATTTCGATGCTGTGCGAAAGAATACAGAAACAAAACCAGTCCGAAAATAAGTACTAATCTTACGTTTGCCCAATTAAATATTTTCATTTAAAATCTTTTTAATTGACGGAACCATTTCTCCCAGATCACCAGCTCCAATTGTTACAATAATAGGTGCATCACTGGATTTGATTTCACCTAATAAATCTTCTTTTGCAACAATTTTTTTGTTCGAATTTGTCATTTTACCCAAAAGCCACTCAGAAGTCACACCTTCCATCGGAAGCTCTCTTGCAGGGTAAATATCCATCAAAAACACTTCATCAAACTTTGATAAGCTTTCAGCAAATCCGTCGATAAAATCTCTTGTTCTGCTAAACAAATGCGGCTGGAAAATTGCCAAAACTTTACGTCCTGGATACAATTCGCTAACTGCTTGATGAACAGCGTTTATTTCTGTCGGATGATGTGCATAATCATCAATATATACTAAATTTTCAGTCTTAATCTGATATGAAAAACGTCTTCTAATCCCGCTGAATGATGCAATGGCTTTTGCAATAGAATCAGTTGGGGTGCCATAAGTTTTAGCCATCGCAATAGCCATTAATACATTCATTAAATTATGCTTTCCAGGCAATCCGAAACGTAAATCTTTCATAATTTCTGATGGCGTCTGCACATCAAAAACATAAGCCCCATCATCAATTCGAACATTATAAGCCTTGTATACAGCATCCTCATTTATAGCACATTGAACACCATCCAAAGGCAATTCTTTGGTTATAAAGAGATTATTTTTATCTTCAACTTTAGAAGCAAATTCTCTAAACGAAGCCTGAATGGCATCACTAGTTCCATAGATATCCAAATGATCTGCATCCATAGACGTCACACAAGCGATATCTGGACGCAAATGCAAAAATGATCTGTCAAATTCATCTGCTTCTACAACAGTCACAGTTTTACCGCTTCCAATTAAATTTGAATTATAATTTTCTACAATTCCACCTATAAAAGCAGTTACATCAGCTCCACTTTGAAATAAAATATGTCCTAAAATACTTGACGTTGTAGTTTTTCCATGCGTTCCTGCAACCGCAAAGCAGAAAGTATCTTTACTTATAATTCCAAGAACTTCAGCACGCTTTTTAACCTCGTAATTTCTTTCAATAAAATAATTCCACTCCGAATGTGTTTTTGGAACCGCTGGCGTATAAATTACCAAGGTATTCTCCACATAATAACTACTTGGAATTAAATTAATATTGTCTTCAAAATGAATATCAATACCACTCTCAATCAATTCATTAGTTAGCATAGAAGGCGTTTTATCGTAGCCTGAAACTTGTTTTCCAATAAACTTGAAATAACGAGCCAGAGCACTCATTCCGATTCCTCCGATACCAATAAAATAAACGTTTTGTATTTGATTTAAATTCATTTTAAAATATGTTTTTTAGACTATATTACTTTTATCCTTATTGTAAGATTCTAGCAATTAAACCTTTGCGATTACGACGATTATTTCAGTCTAAACTGACTAAAATAACGTTCTGCTTTATATTTAAAGTTGTATAATTTTCGATTAAAATTACATTATAACAACTTTTTAATTTCTTCAACAATCTGCTTTGTTGCATCTGGCCTCGCCAATTTTTTAATATTATCACTCAACTGTTTTTGTTTTCCGTGATCTTTCAGCAGCGCTTCAAAAACAATGCTAAACTGACTGTCAAGCTCAAATTCTTTCAACAAAATAGCACCTTTTGCATCTACAATTGCTTGCGCATTTTTAGTTTGGTGATCCTCAGCCACATTGGGTGATGGGATAAAAATCACTGGTTTTCCAACAATGCATAATTCTGACACTGATGAAGCGCCTGCTCTTGAAATTATGACATCTGCCGCTGCGTAAACAAAATCCATTCTTTCAATAAAATCAACCACTTTGACATTTGGCTGATTGTATTTTTTATAGTCTTCAAAATATAATTTCCCGCATTGCCAGATTACTTGCACTTCCTGAGAAAGAAAATTTTGAAGTTCTTTTTCAATTAACTGATTAATTCTTCTTGCGCCTAAACTTCCTCCAAGAACCAACAATGTCTTCTTATTCGGATCTAAACCATAGAATGAAATAGCTTCATCACGTTTGCTGTCAATATCAATCAAATCCTGACGAACTGGATTTCCAGTCAAAACGATTTTCTCTTTTGGAAAAAAGCGCTCTAAATTTTGATATGCCACACAAATTGCACTTGCTTTCTTGCTCAACAATTTGTTTGTAATTCCTGGATAAGAATTCTGCTCTTGAACAACTGTTGGAATTCCTGCAGAACCCGCCGCCTGCAATAAAGGCCCGCTGGCAAAACCACCCGTTCCGATTACCACATTTGGTTTGAACTTTTTAATTATTCTTTTTGATTCCAATAAGCTGCTTGCTAACTTAAGAGGAAACATCATATTTTGTAAAGTCAGTTTTCGCTGTAAACCTGCAATCCAAAGACCTTTAATTTCGTAACCTGCCTGAGGCACTTTCTGCATTTCCATTTTATCTTTGGCACCTACAAAAAGAAATTCTGCATCAGGAAATTGTAATTTTAATTCATTTGCAATTGCAATCGCAGGATAGATATGTCCTCCTGTTCCTCCTCCGCTAAGTATGAATTTATACTTTGTCATCTTTCTAAAAATTACAACTTTTTAAAAATTATTATATTTTGAATTTTATTTGTTTAAAACCGCATTCATTGGGTTTCTTGAATTATCTTCTATCGAATAAGCTGGCTCTTCATCATAAATTCCTTCAGGAATTAGATCGTCTTCTGCCAATTCTTTATCAATTAATCGCTGTAAGGCTTCTTTTCTTTTTTCTTTTTCTAATTTCTCTTCAGCAATCTCATCTTCTTTTTTGGTCACACTAATGATGATTCCAAGTCCAAGACAAGTCATCCAGATTGAACTTCCTCCACTACTAATCAACGGAAGAGTTTGTCCTGTAACTGGTAATAATTCTACGGCAACTGCCATGTTAATCATTGCTTGAAATATCATCGGAAATCCGACACCGACGACGACTAATTTCCCAAACAAAGTAGGCGCTTTATGAGAAGCAATTACAAATCGGAACAAAAGCAATAAATACAAAATCACGATTGAAACTCCTCCTACCAAACCATATTCTTCAACAATAATGGCATAAATAAAATCGGAAGAAGATTGTGGTAAAAAGTTCTTTTGAACACTTTTCCCAGGGCCTAATCCTCCTAATTTTCCAGAAGCGATTGCGATTTTTGCTTTTTCGATCTGATAATCGTCTTCGTCTGGCTTATCTGTGGTAAAGTTCGAAATACGACTTTCCCAAGTTGAAACCCTACTAAAGAATCTTGACTCTGGAAAAGCTTTTGCCACCAAAAGGAAAAATGCCAACATTGCAATTCCTGAACCAATGATAAAAGCAATATATTTTAACGGATACTTTCCAATAAATGTCAACATTAAAACCATTGAAAAGATTAATGCTGTGGTTGAAAAATTCGCTGGTAAAATCAATATTAATGTAATAAATACCGGAACCCAAAGCTGAATGAATGAGGTTTGAAAAGGCTCATTTTCTTCTTTCGTTTTAGATAAATATCTTGCCACATAAATAAACAAAACAATTGCTGCTAATGTTGATGTCTGAAATGTGATTCCGATAAAAGGCACCTGAATCCAACGGCTTGCATTTGCTCCTGCAATTACAGTTCCTTTTAAAAGCGTATAAGTTAACAGAATCCAAACCACTGGAAGCGCAATCTTAGAAATCGCTCTAAAATAATGATAGGGAACTCTATGCACCCAGTAAATGATTAAAAACCCGATACAAATATGCGCCAAGTGTTTTACCAAATACCCTAATGTATTTCCTGTTCCGTGCCCTATATAAGCCAAATTACTACTCGCACTAAAAACAGGCATAAACGAAAACAAAGCCAATAAAGCCACGAATGACCATATTACTCTATCTCCTTTTAATTTGTTAACGAGTTCCTTCATTTTAGATTTCTGATTTTAGATTTTAGATTATTTTTAAAATCTTCGATTTTTTTATTTATTGATTCTACTGTTTACTGTTTTTAGACTGCTTACAAAAATTGCAGTTAATTCATTTGCTTCTTTAAATGCTATTTCCAATTCTTCTTTGGCTAACCACATTTTTTCTTTTATGATTTCAATCCAAAATAAAGTTTCATCAGCTTCCTCTAAAACTATATTCATTTTGGCAATAAATTCTCGATCACTTCGAGCTCTGCATACGGCTCGATAATTCGCTCCAACAGACGTTCCGCTCCTTACAATTTGACTTGCGATAGATCTCACCACATTGGTGTTTGGAAGTTTTTCTGCTAAATCAATTACCATCAAAGAAAACTTCTTTGTTCTCATCTTCATTTCATTCGTCGTCATAATCAAAAGAACTTATTTGAATTCAAAGATTGGAAACAATCTAAAATCTGAACTCTAAAATTATAAATTGTGCACTGCTTGTTTAAATTGCTTTCCTCTGTCTTCGTAGTTTTCAAATAAATCGAAACTTGCGCAAGCTGGAGACAATAAAACAGTATCACCTTTTTCTGTTAATCTTTGAGCAGTTTTTACTGCATCATTCATATTGTTTACTTCAACCATGATGTCAACTACGTTTCCAAAAGCATCGATAATTTTACGGTTATCGATTCCAAGGCAAATAATTGCTTTTACTTTTTCGCGTACTAATGACATCAATTCGTTGTAATCATTTCCTTTATCAACACCTCCCACAATCCATACTGTTGGAGCGTTCATACTGTCTAAAGCAAAAAAGGTAGCATTTACATTTGTTGCTTTTGAATCGTTGATATATTGAACGTTTTGTATTTTTAATACTTTCTCTAAACGGTGCTCAACACCTTGGAAATTAGATAAACTTTCACGAATCGTTGCATTTCTGATTTGCATCAATTTAGCTACAGAGCTTGCTGCCATGGCGTTTTTCATATTATGTTTTCCTTCTAACGCAATGTGTTCTGTATCCATTGTAAACTCTTCTTGGTTGATCTTAATTTCCATTTTGTTGTTATTTATAGAAGCCCCTTCATCAAATTTTTTCGTCAATGAAAAAGGAATTAGTTTTGCTTTTGTTTTGTTCTTTTTTAACCATTCTGTACTTGCTTCATCATCTGCATCGTAAATCAGATAATCACTTTCCGTCTGGTTCATCGTTATTCGGAACTTCGAATTGATATAATTTTCATATTTATATTCGTATCGATCTAAATGATCCGGACTAATATTGGTTATTATCGCAATATCTGGTCTGTAATTTATTATTCCGTCTAACTGAAAACTGCTTAATTCAAGAACGTATGCATCGTATTTGTTTTCTGCTACTTGCCAAGCAAAACTCTTTCCAATATTCCCTCCCAATCCTACATTCAATCCTGCATATTTCAGCAAGTGATGGGTCAGCATTGTAGTGGTGGTTTTACCGTTACTTCCCGTAATCCCGATGGTCAATGCTTCTGTGTAAGGCATCGCAAATTCAATTTCCGAAATCACTTTTATTCCTGCCGCAATCAGCTTTTTTACTATCGGAGATTTGTCTGGAATTCCTGGGCTTTTCATCACCACATCAGCATTTAGAATCAAACCTTCTGTATGCTGCTCTTCTTCCCAGTCTATTTTATTAATGATAAGAACTTCTTTATAACTCTCTTTTATTTTTCCGAAATCGGACACAAAAACATCATATCCTTGTTTCTTCCCGAGGATTGCGGTTCCTACACCGCTTTCTCCTCCTCCTAAAACTACCAATCTCATCTATCTTAGTTTTAAAGTAATGATTGATAATATGGCTAACATTACGGCAACAATCCAGAAACGAGTTACGATTTTACTTTCGTGATATCCTTTTTTCTGATAATGATGATGCAAAGGCGACATTAGGAAAATTCTTCGACCTTCACCGAAACGCTTTTTGGTATATTTAAAATAAGTTACCTGAATAATTACTGAAGCACTTTCTGCTAAGAAAATTCCGCAGAATAAAACAATTAATATTTCTTTACGAACTGCAATTGCCAATACCGCAATGATTCCTCCGATGGTCAAACTTCCCGTATCTCCCATAAATACAGATGCTGGGAATGAATTATACCAAAGAAATCCGATAAGAGCTCCAACAAAAGCTGAAATAAAGACCGTCATTTCTCCCGAATTGGGGATATACATTATGTTCAAATAATTTGAGAAAATGATATTCCCTGAAACGAACGTAAATATTCCGAGCGCGAGAACCGATATTGCGGAGGTTCCTGCCGCGAGTCCATCTATTCCGTCTGTTAAATTTGCTCCGTTTGAAACCGCCGTGATAATGAAAATTACAACTGGAATAAAAATTAACCAAGCCCATTTCTCATATCCATCACCCATAAAAGACAATACTTCAGCATAATCAAATTCGTTGTTTTTTACGAAAGGAATTGTCGTCGCTGTAGATTTTTCTTCGATACCTGCAGGAACAATAATTGTTGAATTTGTAGCTGCTTTAAAAATATCTGCACGACCTGTATCTGTTCTTACTGTCACAGCTGGATTAAAATAAAGAACTGCTCCAACGATGATTCCGAGACCAACTTGACCAATTACTTTAAAAATACCTTTTAATCCTTGTTTATCTTTTTTGAATATCTTGATATAATCGTCAACAAAACCAATTGTTCCCATCCATAAAGTCGTTACAATCAGCAAAACAATATAAATGTTATGCAATCTTGCGAATAATAAAACAGGAATAAGAGTAGCAAAAATGATAATTAATCCACCCATTGTTGGCGTACCAGCTTTTTCATTCTGACCAGCAAGACCAAGCTCTCGAACTGTTTCTCCAACTTGCTGACGGCGTAAAAAGTTGATTACTCTTTTACCATAAATAGTCGACAAAAGCAACGAAAGCATAAACGCCAAAGCTGATCTAAATGTGATGTACTGGAAAACTCCTGTTCCAGGAATGTCCAATGTTTTATCAAAATATTCGAATAAATAGTACAGCATATTTTTCTATTTTTTAAATTCCAGTTTGAAACTCCAAATCCAATGGTGGCATTTGAACTTAAAATTTTATTATTATTTTTTTAGTAGCTCTAAAATCTCTTTTATCGTTTCCATGTCATCAAAATGATGGCGAACCCCATTTATTTCCTGATATGTTTCGTGTCCTTTTCCTGCAATTAAGATGATGTCTTTTGGCTGAGCCAATTGGCAAGCCGTTTTAATTGCTTGTTTTCTATCCGTAATTCGCATCATTTTTTTATAGTTCTGAGGCTCAACACCCTGCTCCATTTCGTCTAAAATAACTTCTGGATCTTCATTTCTTGGGTTATCCGAAGTCAAAATAGCTTTATCACTTAGATCTGAAGCGATTTTTGCCATAATCGGACGTTTTGTTTTATCTCGATTTCCTCCGCATCCAACAACAGTAATTAATTGCTCGTTTTTGGTACGAATGTCATTTATCGTTTTCAAAACATTTTCTAGTGCATCTGGTGTGTGCGCATAATCTACAACAGCCGTAATCCCTCCGTCTGATACGATATATTGAAAACGACCCGAAACACTTTCTAAATCAGACAATAAACGCAACGCTTCTAGACTATCAATTCCTAGCTCGACAGCTGTTCCGTAAATAGCTAAAACATTGTAAGCGTTGAAAGTACCAATCAGTTTCACCCAAACTTCATTGTCGTTAACTTTCAACAATAAACCCGATAATTGACTTTCTAAAATCTGTGCTCTATAATCTGCATACGATTTTAAAGCATAAGTCAGTTTTTTAGCAACAGTATTTTGCAACATTACCGCTCCGTTTTTATCATCAATATTTGATAAAACAAATGCTGATTTTGGAAGCGAATCAAAAAATGATTTCTTAACGTCTCTATATTCTGCAAATGTTGGATGATAATCCAAGTGATCGTGAGAAAGATTCGTAAAAATTCCACCCACAAAATGCAAAGCTTCAGTACGTTTTTGATGAATACCGTGCGAACTTACTTCCATAAAACAATGCGTAACTCCTGCTTCAACCATTTCATTTAAATAATCATTAATTGTTAAAGAATCTGGTGTTGTATGCGTTGCTGGATATTCTTTTTCATCAACTACAATTTTTACAGTCGATAATAAACCAACTTTAAAACCTGCTTTTTGAAACAATTGAAACAATAAAGAGGCAATTGTTGTTTTTCCATTTGTACCTGTTACACCTACTAATTTTAATTTTGAAGAAGGATCTTCAAAATAATTAGCCGCCATAAAAGCCAAAGCTGTATTCGTATCTTTTACTTGAATATATGTTACGCCATCAATTGCATTTTCAGGAAGTGTATCGCAAATAATTGCCTTTGCACCTAGCTGAATTGCTTTTTCTATATAATCGTGTCCATCAGAAAGTGAACCGCGAATTGCCACAAAAATGTCATTTGCTTCCACTTTTCGAGAATCAAATTCAATTTTATGAACAGCAACATCTGTTGAACCTTTTACAGATTCAATTGCTACTTTATATAATATGTCTTTTAATACTTTCACGATAATTCTAATACAATTGTTGTGTTCTTGCTAATACTGGTTCCTGCTTGAATCGATTGATTCTTTACTTTCCCCATTCCATTTACTTTTACTTTTAAACCTAAATTCTCCAGTAAAGCAATTGCGTCCATTCCAGGCATTCCTTTTAAATTTGGAATCTGACTGCTTTTTTT
The DNA here is from genome assembly GCF_056824315.1 of Flavobacterium sp. B167r. Lineage (NCBI taxonomy): Bacteria > Pseudomonadati > Bacteroidota > Flavobacteriia > Flavobacteriales > Flavobacteriaceae > Flavobacterium > Flavobacterium sp. B167r. The sequence goes on along the minus strand of NZ_CP124859.1, from coordinate 1,976,484 downwards.
ATTGGCCTCAGCAGTATATTTATCATAACTAGCGTCCTGTTTTGGAATTCTAGTGTCTAATTTTTTAATCTTATTTGTCGAAGGCGCATCAGTAAAAATCTTTTGTGCGATTCTTTTGAAAACCGGTCCCGCAACGTCTGCTCCGTAATAATTATTCTTAGCTGTATTTGGTTTATGAACCACTACAATACAAGAATATTTTGGATGATCAGCTGGAAAATATCCTGCAAAAGAAGAAGCATAATACATTCCTTCTCTACCTGCTTTGCCGTAATTTACCATAGCTGTTCCCGTTTTTCCTGCCATCGAAAAATCTTTTGAGTACAGCTTAGAACCTGTTCCCTTTTTGACCACATTCCCTAAAACTGCTTTTACTTTTTTAAGCGTTTCAGGCGAGCAAATTTTAGGATTTATAACTTCTGTATCGAACTTTTTAATGGTTTTATTCCATTCTTTAATTTCTGAAACAAACTGCGGTTTTACCATCACACCATTATTCGCAACTGAATTATACAGTGTCAAAGTCTGCATTGGCGTAACTGATACTGAATATCCAAAAGCCATCCACGGAAGGGAAATTCCCGACCAGCTTTTATCTCCAGGATGCGGAACAATTGGCCTTCCCTCTCCTTTAAAATGCAATCCTAAAGTTTTATCTAAACCAAGGTCTTTGATGTGATTTACAAACTTTGACGGATTGTTTTTATAATTATCATAAACCGCCTGAACCATTACTGTATTTGATGAAAGTTCAAATCCGCGGGCTAACGAAATTTTTCCATAACCGCCATGATGCGAATCACGTACAGATCTTCCATAATACTTAACCACACCATTGTGGCTATCATAAACAGTACTTGTATCCGCTACTTTATCTTCTAAAATTGCTATTAAATCAACTAACTTAAAAGTTGATCCTGGTTCGTGAGATTCTGCAATTGCATAATTTGTTGTTTCGTAATACGATCCATCTTCAGCTCTTCCTAAATTTGAAATCGCCTTTACATAACCTGTCTCCGTCTCCATTACCACAACACAACCATGATCTGCTTGATAATCTTCAAGTTGTTTCAATAAAGCATGGTGTGCAATATCTTGAATAAAAACATCAATAGTCGAAATAACATCGTAACCATCAATTGGATCTACTTCATTAACGTCGCGAATCGGTTTCCACTGCCCTTTTGCGATTTTTTGCTTCAGAATTTTACCATCTTTTCCGTTCAAATAGTTTTTAAAAGCCCATTCGATTCCTTTTCCTACTTCTACTCCAGTTGCTGGATCAATTCTGTCATAACCAATCGTTCTTTCTGCAATTTTACCTATCGGATGTTTTCTAACCGTTTCTTGCTCAACGATAATTCCGCCTTTGAAAGCTCCTAAATTGAATAATGGAAAACCTTTAATTTTCACATATTCTGTATAACTTAAATTACGGGCAATCAAATAATAACGATTTTTATTCTCGCGCGCTTTTCTTAATTCTTTTTCAAAATAACCGCTTGGTCTCTCTAAAATAGTTGCCAGAGAATCTGACAAAGACTTTATATGTTTTTCAAAAGTTTCTGTTTTTGGAGCTTTTGCATCAAAACGAATTTCATAATTTGGAATTGATGTCGCTAATAAACTTCCGTCAGCAGAATAAATATTTCCTTTGTTGGCTGGAATTACAAAATTTCTAACTGTACGCTGTTTCGCCAGTTTTCTATAATAATCGCCTTCAACCCATTGAATATTGGTTAATTTAACGACAATAGCAATTGCCATCACAAAGATGAAAACTGCTACGAGGTAAATTCTGTAGGATATATGTTTATCTTCTACTGCCATATTCTTTTAAAGAAACTTTTTTCTTCTTCTTTTTTAACTTCTATTTTCACTGGAGGAACTGTCGACGGAAAAATTTGTTTTTCTAACATTTTATCCGAAATCGTTGATTCCATTTTTAACTTCATTAATTCTGAACGACGATCTACAAATTCTGATCGCAATTCTTTTGCTTCATTATTTAATTTCGCGATTTCAAAAACCTTTTGTTCGTATCGCTGTGTATTGGCAATCATCAAAATGGCCAGCAGAATTATAAAAACGATAAATCGCCAATTTTTTACTGCATCTTCATGAATCAGGAATCTTGCTTTTAATATGCTAAATACACCACTTTTCATTATTTCCTACCTTAAATATATATTATAGCTTTTCTGCTACTCTTAATTTGGCACTTCTTGCTCTATTATTAATTTTGATTTCTTCGTTGTCTGGAACAATCAGTTTTCCGATAGTTTTAAATGGAACTGAAAAGTTTCCGTAAAAATCTCTTTCTGGTTCTCCTTCAAACATTCCGTTTTTAATGAATCTTTTCACCAAACGATCTTCTAAAGAATGATAAGAGATTACCGAGAATCTTCCTCCAGGCTTTAAAATTTCTAAAGACTGCTCGATGAATTCTTTTAGAACGTCCATTTCCTGATTTACCTCGATTCGAATTGCTTGATAAATCTGAGCCAAAACTTTGTTTCGAACTTTCTCTGGCAAAAACTTTTTCAAAATTTCTTTCAATTCTTCAGTCGTTTTGATCGGATAATCTTTTCTTGCCTCTACGATTGTTCTTGCCAAAACTGGTGCGTTTTTCAACTCCCCATAATCAAAAAAAACACGACGTAAATCCTGTTCTTCATATTCGTTAACCACCCGATAAGCATTCAAATCATTTTTTTGACTCATCCGCATATCTAGTTCGGCATCAAATCTTGTAGAAAAACCTCTTTCAGGAACATCAAACTGATGTGATGAAACTCCCAAATCTGCCAAGATTCCATCTACCTCTTTTACACCGTGAAAACGTAAAAATCTTTTTATGAACCTAAAATTCTCGTTTATCAGAGTAAACCTTTCATCTGGCAGTGCATTGGCAAGCGCATCTTCGTCTTGGTCAAATGCAAACAGCCTTCCGTTTGGCCCTAATCTTTTTAAAATCTCTTTTGAATGACCGCCGCCTCCAAACGTAACATCTACATACACACCATCAGGCTTAATATTTAAGCCATCTACTGTTGGATGAAGCAAAACCGGATTATGATATTCCATCTTCGTCGTCATTAATATTTCCCATTACTTCTTCGGCTAGATCTGCAAAATCCATATCTTCGCCACTTATTGATTTTTCGTATAAATCCTTATCCCAGATCTCTACTATATTAACCGCTGATGAAAAAACTACATCTTTAGAAATACTTGCAAACGTTACCAAATCTTTTGGAACAAGCAATCTCCCCAATGCATCAACCTCAACTACTTTAACACCAGCAGTAAACCTTCTAATGAAATCGTTATTCTTTTTTACAAAGCGATTAAGCTTGTTGATTTTTTTCATCATTAAATCCCATTCTTCCATAGGATACAACTCCAAACACGGCTGAAAAACAGAACGCTTCAAAACAAATCCGTCTTGAAGAGAAGCCGTCAACTGCTTTTTTAAAGGGGCAGGCATCATTAGCCTTCCTTTAGCGTCGACTTTACATTCATATGTTCCAACAATTGTGTTCAAAAAAACTAGTTAACATGTTATACAGCAAAAATATAAAAAATATTACCACATTCTACCACTTTATACCACTTTGTTAATAAGTTTAACCACTTTACTACCACTTTCCGTAATTCACATGCAATCAATACCTTAACTATTAATTAGCAGATTCTTAAATACGTTATTCATTCAAAAAAATAATGCGCTAATTTTCTTAAAAAATTGATTATAATGCAGATTTCTTAACATTTAAAGATTCCAACAAATACAGGTTTAGTTACTGATTTTTAATCAATTAGAAGTTCTACTTAAATTATCTAGTTAAAAAACAGCATCAAAAATTCATTTTTGTGTAATTAACCCTATATTTGTCGAAATTGAAATTGGCATTAGATTAGATGGACAAACACTATAAAAAAGAAGGCAAATACAGCTATTTTGAAGCTGGAGAAGGAACTCCGATCGTTATTCTGCATGGTTTAATGGGAGGTCTAAGTAACTTTGATGGTGTAGCACAATATTTCCCAACGAAAGGATATAAAGTTGTTATCCCAGATTTGCCAATATACACCCAAAGCATTTTAAAAACAAACGTAAAAAGTTTTGCGAAATACGTAAAAGACTTTATCACTTTTAAAGGGTTTGACAAAGTTATTCTTCTAGGAAATTCTCTAGGAGGACACATTGCTTTGTACCACACGAAACTTTATCCTGAAAAAGTTGCCGGACTTGTAATTACTGGTAGTTCTGGACTTTACGAAAGCGCAATGGGAGACAGTTACCCAAGAAGAGGCGATTACGAATACATCAAAACAAAAGCTGAAGCTGTATTTTATGACCCAAAAATTGCTACTCCTGATTTGATTGATGAAGTTTACGCAACAGCTAACGACCGCATCAAATTAATCAAAACCTTAACCATAGCAAAGAGTGCAATTCGTCATAATATGGCTAAAGATTTGCCAAAAATGGACGTTGAAACGTGTATTATTTGGGGTCGAAATGACTCTGTAACACCGCCAAATGTAGCTGAAGAATTTAATAAATTATTACCCAATTCAACTTTATACTGGATTGACAAATGCGGACACGCAGCAATGATGGAACACCCACAAGAATTCAACGAAATTCTTGAAAAATGGCTTACCGAAAAGAATTTTTAGCCAATATAATTTTAATTTTTTAAGGAGGTTGTAAAACGAAGGAATATGAAAATTAACACCGCCGAATTTATTATCAGCAATTCTGACGCATCAAAATGTCCGTCAGAATTTTTGCCCGAATATGCGTTTATAGGTCGATCAAACGTTGGGAAATCATCTTTGATCAACATGATTACCAATCATAAAAACTTAGCAAAAACATCTGGAAGACCAGGTAAAACACAATTAATAAATCACTTTAAAATCAATAATAACTGGTTTTTGGTCGATTTACCAGGTTATGGCTACGCTAAAGTTTCTAAAAAAACAAAATCTGTTTTTCAGCAATTTATAACCGATTACTTCGAAAACAGAGAGCAATTAGTTTGTGCTTTTGTTTTAATTGATATTCGTCATGAAGCTCAAAAAATCGATATTGAATTCATGTCTTATATGGGAGAAAGCGAAATTCCGTTTTGCATCATTTTTACCAAAGCAGACAAAATCAGTAAAGTAAAGGTTGATTCACATATTGCAGCTTACAAAAAACAAATGTACGCTAACAATTGGGCAGAAATGCCACAATACTTTGTAACCTCATCTACAGAATCAATAGGTAAAGAGGAACTTTTATCTTATATAGACGAAGTGAATCAGGAAGTTTTTAAAAATAACTCAGGATTCTAATAAATATTTCAAATTTAAAAACACACAATATTAAAAATTCCAATCTTAACGATTGGAATTTTTATTTTACAGAATAATCTTAAAGAAATTTTTTTTGATCTATATTTGGAGCAAACCAAATTTAATTCATGAGCAATTTTAAATCAACTTGTTTTCTTGTTTGCATTTCTTTCCTGTTATTTTTCTCTTCTTGTCAATCCTCACACTATATGTTAATGACAGGACAGCGAACTGGAGTTGATTTCTCTTCTGGAAAATGGCTTTTAAATGAATTGGACTGCCCAAAAAATTCTAAAGAAAAACTAACTGAAGAGTCTTTAAAATTCTTTAGAAAGAATTTAGGCGATCGAATATTTTACATAAATGATGTTAATGGATTACTTGTTCCGAGAAAAATCAGCTTAAATCCGAACAGTGTAAAATTAAAAGAACTGAAAGACGGAACTGGTTTTGATTTTTTTATCAATATTTCGACCAGAAAAAACAAAAGCGATTTATCTTCAATTGAACTGTATCAAAATGAATATGGATCTGAAAGAAACGAAGCTTCGGTAATTTTAGAAATCTACGATTTAAATCTACAGCAAATTATCTATTCGCAAAATGTTGTTGGTATAACCAATAAAGGAAATACCAAATCAATGTGGGAAACTCAAAAATCGGATAAGCTTATAGATAATATAACGCTTTATAAAAACTCAAACGCTTTAATGATTGGCGCTCTAAAACGTATTTTGAAAGATCTAAAGAAAAGATCAATAAAATAATGCTTTAAAATTTGGGTTTTGATTTTTATTGAACATTCTTCTTCTTTGTTCTTCTAAAATTCAAAGCCTTCCATTCTTTATAAATCAAAAATTGATAGAGGATGTAAAAGAGTGAATTGAAAAACCATAAATCAAGTATAAATGGTTCTGTAAACAATATCGATTCGGTGTTACCACTTAAAAATATCCCAGCGCTGCTTGTTACATAAATAATAAGTCCGTTACAGAAATAGAAATAATTATGCCTGTCACTTTTTAGATTTGATATAATAAAATAAAAAGCATAAAATAGTAATGGAGTAGATGTTATGGCCACTTCAACTAGATTAAATTCCCAATAAAGCGAAGGCCTGTCATAATATTGAAATCCTAAAAAAAGTAACACTGAAACAAACACAATTACCATAATTTTCTTTAGCATCTCGTTTGAAAAACTCTTATAAAAGAATAAGTTTAGTGCTACAAACTGAAAAATGAAGTAATAATGTGAAAGAAAAAAATTTGAATTAGGATAAAGAAATCCGATAATATTGCAAAGTAATTCTACGCAAAAAAGAAGAACCAAATAGGCCGTAATAATACGGTATAATACATCTCTGTTTTTGCAGGTCGTGTAAAACCGTATCGCATTAGCAAGCAAAAAAAACAATCCGACAAGGCTTACTAGAAAAGGAAACAACATATAATTTGTTTTACTCAGACAATGTACAAATAAAAAACAAAAAAAATCCCAAACCCAATATTTAAGATTGGAATCTGGGATTTTGTTTATTTGAAATTTGACTATTTTGTAAGCTCTAATTTTTCTGCAAAATAATCACAAAAATCCTTCATGGTATCAGACATTTTTTCGTCGTCTGTTGCACGTCTAAAAGTATCTGACATTGCTACTAAAGTTTGGTGAAAGAAAATCTTCATTTCGTCTACTGGCATGTCTTTTGTCCACAAGTCAATACGCATTGTTTCTTTTACTTTGCTGTCCCAGATAGACAACATAATCGCTTTAGCTTCTTCAGCCTTTACCCCACCGTCTTGAGCACTCCATGTTAATTTTTCAGGAACACGGTTTTCGTCCAATTCTATATTAAATTTAATCTCTGAATTTATATTTGCCATTATTTCTTAGGTTTATATTTTGATTTTTCGAAGATTTCTTTTGGCTGAATCTTAAACAACTCTGCCAAAGAAACATCACTATTGTTTTTCATGTAAGAACGTACCATCTGCCAGCCAATCCAAGCTCCCACTCGCCCTGGAGAATCGTTATCTATTTCTAAAAAGAATTTAGAAAAAGGTGCTGGAGCTATAAATCGTGCTCTCAATTTCGGATCGTCGCTGTAAAGCATTTCATTTTCTATGAAGTAACGCCACATATACGCTTCGTTTTCTTCGCACCATTTTATCTGCTCAGGAGTATACCCCATTTTTTCTGCATCTGTATATTCAGGAATCAGCAAATCTTTTGCGTAAAGCTGTTTTCCTTCAAAAACCATTTGAGCAACCAAACTCTTGTCCATAGAGTTTGGAATATTTCGATACGAAAAACTAGAAACCACGTCTGGCATAATTTGTCTTTCTTCAAAATTCTCTTTTAAGTAATTTGGAAACTCATAAAACTTATGATTTTTTCCTAAATATAATTCCAATGAAACTACTACAAGACTGTCCGCATAAATTGATTTTGCGTTATAGTCCATTTCTCCAATAACAGTAATTACTTTCGGAATTTTAGTTTTAGGAAAATAATATTTTACATGCTGAAAAAGCTCATTAAACTCTTTGCGAACAGGTTCAAAATCGCTGTATTTTTTCTGAACTTCATCATAAACTTCTCTCCAAATTGGATCATTCATTTTCTGAATCCAGATATTATCATCGTTGCCAGGAAAGAAAAATGGATACTGCTTTTTTACTTTCGCAAGATCTTGCGGTTTGGTTTCAAAAAACACCTTGTCGAATCGTTCTACTTTAATATCAACAGGAATTTCTTCTACTTCTTTTTCAACCTTGCTTTTTTGGTTGCAAGACAAAAAAATCAGGGATAGAACCACTGCAAAGCGATATATTTTCATTTTATTTTAATTAGATTTGTGTTATCAGAATTTTCAAGTAATTATATACTCAAAATAATTCTGCAAATATACATCCCTACATCTTAAAACTTAAACTATTATGGCTAAAAAAAGCACAATTCAGACAGAAAAAGTAAATACGCACATTGTAGAGTGGTTAAAAAATTACGCTGCTAATGCAAAAGTAAATGGTTTCGTAATTGGAATCTCAGGAGGTGTAGATTCTGCAGTAACTTCAACTTTATGCGCGCAGACAGGACTGAATGTTTTATGTGTAGAAATGCCAATTCATCAGGCAGAAAGCCAAGTTTCAAGAGGAAGAGAACATATTGAACAATTAAAAAAACGTTTCCCAAATGTTTCTGATGTTAAGACCGATTTAACAGAAACTTTTGAATCGTTTAAAAATGCCGTACCTTCTACAGATGATGCAGCGAAAGTAAATTTAGCTCTAGCTAATACACGTGCACGCATCAGAATGACTTCTTTATATTATTTAGCAGGAGTTCATGGCTTGCTTGTTGCCGGAACAGGAAACAAAGTTGAAGATTTTGGTGTAGGTTTTTACACAAAATATGGAGATGGCGGCGTAGATTTAAGTCCGATTGCTGATTTAATGAAATCTGATGTATATGCTTTAGGAGAATTTTTACAAATTCCACAGTCAATTTTAACAGCAGCACCTACAGATGGATTGTTTGGAGACAACCGTACAGATGAAGACCAATTAGGCGCAAGCTATGACGAATTGGAGTGGGCAATGTTAGCCGCGGAGTCAGGAAAGACGGCATCTGACTTCGAAGGGAGAGAAAAATCTGTCTTTGAAATTTATAAACGACTAAACACCAACAACAAGCATAAAATGGATCCAATTCCGGTTTGTTTAATACCAAAAACGTTAAAATAATACATTTTAACATTCTCTGCTGGATATTACAGAATTTATTTATTAATTTTACAGTTCCAAAAACATGAACAATTCTAAAAAAGGTAAAAATTATGATTAAAGTATGTCTAGCAGACAATCATCCTGTTACGCACTTTGGCGTTAAGTCTTATTTCAAAGACCACGATCAAATTTCAATTGTTGCCAATGTCGGCAATTTTTCAATGGTTAGAGATATCCTTCAAACAAAGGAAATCGACATTTTAATTCTAGATTTAGAGTTAGAAGGTCTTTCAAGCATTTTTGAAATTAAATCAATCCTGAAAAATTTCCCAAAAACAAAAATTGTTATTTTCAGTGATCTTGCTGAGCAAATGTACGCTCCAAACGCAATTAAAGCAGGAGTTTCTGGGTATGTACACAAAACAGAAAAACTTGAAACATTAGGTCATTCTATTATTAAAGTACACGAAGGAAAAATTATCATCAACGAAACAGTACGTAAAAACATGGCACTTATTGCTAAACAAAGCAAAAGTGAGCGTCTGTACAGAAAACTTTCTAACCGCGAGATTGAGGTTTTACGTTATTTAAGTGATGGTAAGAAAAACAACGAAATCTCTAAAATCTTAAATCTGAACGAAAAAACGATCAGTACTTACAAACTAAGATTATTGACTAAATTAAACGTTACTAATTTGGTTGACTTAGTGAACAAAGCTAAGACTTTAGAAATTATTTAATCAAAATCGAAAATCTTAACCTTTAAGAGAATCGAAAAAAATTATAAAAACTCTATCTACTTTGATTTATCAAATTAGATAGAGTTTTTTCTTTTTAGTGATAAGGCACTACTACACGGCCTAATTTCTTCGAAAAGTTATTCAGCAATTTAGAATAATCGATAACCATACTCAAAATTTCTGAATTATCTTCTTGCGGATCGGTTAAAAGAGAATTCTTTAATTCTGCAATAATTCCAGACACCAAATACCATCTCATAGAAAATATCGTTTCAGAAACATTCTGTTCGATAGTTTCACTTTTTTGTTTCGGAAAAATATTCTGTCCTTCCCAATTATGAATGGTCAATCTTTCGTCTTCCATCAAAATATTGGTTACTTCCTGAGCAAATTCAGGTTCTAAATGCATCAAATATTTATCTAAACTAAATGTTTCATTCTGATTGTAAAAATCAATAATGTTCTTATAAATATTTTGAAATAACGCATTTGACAGTTCTACTTCATCTTCCTGTAGACTTAAATATATTTTTTCAAATACTTTATATTGTCTTTTTTCTGAAACTTCCTTTACATTTCCTTCTTCATCTGCCTTCAAAAAAACATCTTCAAAATTTTCTACGACACTTCCGTACAAAAGTAAAACCTCAATAATTTTCCTTTCGAAACCATATAAAATATCTACTTTTTGATTTTGCTCTTGCGGATAATTCCCCATATCTCCAGGATAATCGTAACCTTCAGGAGGGCCTGTTCTTGGATCATCCGGATCTCCTCCTGAAAACGTCCCTGCTTGCGTAGGCTGATTTCTAACCACCTCAAAAGGTCTTTGATCCTGTTTCTGTTTTTTATTCGCGTCAGCAATATCTTTCTGAATCAGCTGCGCCAAAGTGCTTGTCAAAACCTGCTCCGAAATATCCATGATTCGGGCACATTCCTGAATATACACTTCACGCTGAATACGATCTGGAATTTTGGAAATACTCGTAACCATATCGCGAATCAAATCGGCCTTTTTTATCGGATCATTTTTAGCTTCGCCCATTAAAATCGAAGCCTTAAACTGTATAAAATCTTTACTGTTGTTTTCTAGATAAGCAACTAAATCATCATGCGAATTTTTTCGTGCAAAACTGTCTGGATCTTCTCCTTGAGGAAAAGAACAAACACGAACATTCATACCTTCTTCCAAAATCAAATCAATTCCACGAATGGCCGCTCGTAAACCAGCCGCATCTCCATCAAAAAGAACGGTGATATTTCGAGTAAGACGATTTATTAAACGAATCTGATCTGGCGTTAATGCAGTTCCAGACGATGCCACAACATTCTCGATTCCAGCTTGGCTAAACTGAATTACATCGGTATACCCTTCAACCAAATAACAATTGTTTTGTTTCGCTATAGATTGTTTTGCATGATAAATTCCGTAAAGGACTTTACTTTTATGGTAAATATCACTTTCTGGCGAGTTTAGGTATTTTGCTGCTTTTTTATCATTGGTTAAAATACGCCCTCCAAAACCTAAAACACGTCCCGACATACTTTGAATCGGGAACATTACACGTCCTTTAAATCTATCAAACGGACGGTCTTCTCTCGGAATTGTTAATCCTGTACTTTCTAAAAACTCTAATTTATAACCTTTCCCTAAGGCTTCTTTCGTCAAAGCATCCCAAGTTTCTGGAGAATATCCTAAATTGAATTTTTTAATGGTTTCATTCGTAAATCCTCTTTCTTTAAAATACGATAAACCTATTGCTTTTCCTTCTTCAGAATTAACCAAAACATCCTGGAAATATTTGGCTGCAAATTCGGAAACCAAATACATACTTTCGCGAAGATCTGTGTTTGCTTTTTCGGCTTCTGTCTGTTCGGTTTCTTCAATTTCGATATTATATTTTTTAGCTAAATATCGGATGGCTTCCGGATAGGTAAATTGCGAATGCTCCATTAAGAATTTAACAGAATTCCCGCCTTTTCCTGTACTAAAATCTTTCCAGATTCCTTTTGCAGGTGACACCATAAACGAAGGTGAACGCTCGTCTGAGAATGGACTCAGACCTTTAAAATTACTTCCTGCTCGTTTCAAGTTCACAAAATCACCAATAACCTCCTCTACTCGAGCAGTTTCAAAAACAGAATCAATGGTGGCTTGTGAAATCAAAATGTATTAAATTTTAAAAGTTTAGAGCTTGCAAAAATACGTAAATCTTGTTGGAATTTTTATGATTTTAAACCAAAAAAAAGCACCTCTTTCGAGATGCCCTTTTTACTAACTAAACTTAATTTTCTTCTTAATTGAAATCGAAGCGAATACCTAATGAAATATTGTTTTCGTCTACTGTATTATTCTTAAATATTGGATTTAAATCATATTTTAAATACAGGCTTGTCGCTTTATATCCTATATAAGTACTTAATCCGTAAACAAAATTATTTACATTATAATCGCCTTTTGTTTTTTGAGTGGTTTTATAATCATTGTCTTCAAATTTTAAAATCTGTTTCGATTTTACATTGATTCCAGCATATCCTCCAAATCCCATTCTGAATCCTTTGTGTGTTCTGAAGTAACTTTTCCCGTCATGGTTTCCATCTTTCGAAAAATCAAATTCTAAATGAACAGGAACTGCCAAATACACATTTCTAAAACGAGATTCTTTTAAGTGTATCGGATTTGTTACCAAATCTGTCTGATTGCCATTTACTATAAAACTACGATTGTCTGTTGGGCGAAGATTATTATACATTAATGAAAGTCCGTATTTAGCATGCAACAAATTGTTGTCGTTTAGAATTCTGGAATTTAAAGTCAAACCCCATTCGTAAAAATGCGACCCGATAAAATCATAATTCGAATCCTGAAGTTTCCCATCAACCATTGCACTGTTCAACCCCATTGCAAATACAAACTGAGAAGTTGTTCTTTTAGATTCTCTTCTTACTTTTTCATCTTGTCCTTCGTACACTTTCATTGCTGGAATTTTTATTTCAGTCTGATTTGGCCTGATTGAATCCTTGCTTCCAATTAACAATACCGTCCCGCCTTTTTCTTTAGTGTAATTTACTTTTCCATCTACTTTTTCTTGAACTAATTCTTGCAATTTTTCTTGCTCAATTGCCACTCTGTTTTCGATGTTACGAGCTCTTTTTTCGGCAAAATCTTTTTTCTTTTTCTCTGCTTCTTCTCTAGAAATTGTTCCTTCGACTAACTGATTATTAACCTCATCGACTTCTTTTTTTAAAGCAGCTTTCTCTTCATTCGTTATTTTTTCGATATTAACCGCAATTGCTTTTGCTTTGTTCTCAAAAGTTTCTTGTCCTACCATTTTTGTAACAAATAGGAATACTAAGAGAAATAGATAAATTGTAAAATTTTTCATGATTACTTTTTTTGATTGATTTGATTGATGATTTAATTTTTAATGTTTCGATTTTCAACAGCGACTTTAACCGTGCGGTAACTTTTATTGATTTTTGCAATCATTTTTTCTCTAAAAGAAAGTTCCAGTTCACCGTCTACCTGATCTAATAAATCGTTAGAATTAATTTTGATTTTTGATTTTGTTTTAACTGCATTTTGTGCTAAAATCTTGTTTTCAGCCGTTTCTAACAACTGATCGACATTTTCTTTCTTTGAAGTTTCTGCAATTAAAACCTGATTCTCTGCTGATTGTTTTTCTTGATTGTTTTTGATGATGATTGAAGACTCCGCTATTTGATTTACTTCATTTTTAATGATTTTATTTGAAATTTGTCGTGAAGCTTCGGAATTACTTTTTTCTTGTTTTTTTGGAGGTTCCACTGAAGATTTTACAGCAATCGCAGTTTCTGTTTTTACTGAATTAACATTATGAATAACAGGTTCTGAAACCGATTCTTTTTCGATTTCTTTTTCAACTACAATAGGTTTTGGCGTTTCAGACGTATTTTGATTTTGATTGAAAAACAACGTTCCAACCAATAAAAACCCAATGAAACTCGCTGCTATAAATAACCATTTCCTTTTTGATTTTTTTGAATCCAATTTAATCGGCTTATTCTCTTCTGCTACACTCAACATGGCATCCAATCGATCCCAGGCTTTGCTGCTTGGTTCAATTTCGCGTTGGTTTAGTTTCTCACGGAAATCCTTTTCAAAATTATTCGGTTCCATTATCTTGTTTTTTTAAAATTGTAATTTGTGTTTGCAGCATTTTTCTAGCGTGTGATAATTGCGATTTTGATGTTCCTTCATTAATTCCTAACATCTTGGCAATTTCATTGTGTTTGTAACCTTCAATCGCATATAAATTGAAAACCATTTTGTAGCCATCTGGTAAAGCATCAATTAAATACTGAATCTGTTCTACTGTAAATTGGCTGTCGATTTCATTAAAGCTTTCTTCAACAAAAAATTCATCTTCGGCAAATTTTACTTTTTTCTGAACTCTTAAGTAAGAAATGCATTCGTTAACCATAATTCGGCGGATCCAGCCTTCAAAACTTCCTTTATGTTCAAACTTGCTTAAATTGGTGAACACTTTCATAAAAGCCGTAATCATTACATCTTCTGCCAATTGTATGTCCTTTATATATTGACGGCACACACTTAACATTTTCGAAGAAAACTTACTATAAATCTGTTGCTGTGCCTGACGATTGTTCTCGGCAGCCAGCTTTATGATTTTGGTTTCTTCTTGATGTAATGCTATAATTTTCATTAATAAGCTTTTCGGTTTTGGTTTAGAAACAGACTTCTATTAGCATAGACGATTGTCGATTTGAAATGGTTGCATGAGGTTTTAAAATTTTCAAAAAAATAAATTCCAAAACTGATTTCGAATCTTGATTTTATCTAATGTAAACTTAAGAAACTCTGACAAAATCGGTGTACAAGCATTTATTTTCTCTGCTGATTATTAAAATAAAAACTTAATTATTTGTTAAAAAGATTATATTTATAACCTCAAGTTCCCAAAACAAACTCATAATCTTAATTTAAAATGAAAAACTTAAAAGACAAAATTGGAGGAATAATAATCCTTATTGTAGCAATTGCATGCTGTAAACAATGTACATCTGAGTACATTAAAGGCGGTGACAATAAAGCTATTTCTAACTATGAAAAAATGATTTTTGACAATTCTACAGCAGAAGCGCAATTGTATCCTGAATACAAAGAAACTACGGTTAAAATTGCTGGATTGCCTATGAAAACTTATGATTTCAGATATCATTTTGAAGTTAACGGAAACAAATATGAAGGAGAGCATACGTTTACCTCTAAATTGCCAACATCAAATGCATTAAAGGTTTATTATTTAAAAGATGATCCAAACTTTAATATTGAGGATCCGAAAGCAAAATTAGAAGCAGAAAAAGAAAAAAACACTTCAAACAGTAGTTTATACTGGGCAATTGGATGGGGTATATTTGCCTTATTAATGCTTCTGGGAATTATTGATGAATTTAAGAAAAAAGACAAACCAGAACCTGAAGTACAAACTGCAGAGTAATTTGCTACATTATTATATGGATAAAGCCTCTTTTAAATCTAAAAGAGGCTTTATTATTTCTAATCAAAATCCAACTACTGGAAGTTCTCTGTATGCAAATTTCCTTTAAATAATAGCTTCGGAACTGGTTTTACCAACCTCCGCCTCCGCCACCTCCGCCACCTCCGCCGGAACTGCCGCCACCAGAGCTGCCGCTGCTCCAACTACCACTGCTTCCTGATGAAGAACTTGATGAAGAGCTCGATGATCTAGGGGGAGTTGGATCGGTTCCTGCTGAACTTACAGAATTTCCAAAACCAGATAAAAATAGTGTTGGCTGCTTGTAAAAAGTATCGGTTCCTTGATACCAATCTGGATTAAATTTTGCGAGTTCTAAAATTTCTTCAAATTGTTTTCCCCATTTTATTTCGACTCCCAATGCAATTGCGTACGGAAGTAATTTTTCAAATAATTGAGGTGTCAGCTCAGGCGGATTCAACATATTCATTCTGTCTTTCTCCGCAGTTTCGAGATATAACTTAAATCCTTCTAATCGATTAAATTCTTCCGCTCCTTTTTCTGTAAATTTCCCCAATGTCATTACGTAGATGATATACATTAAAAAAACGACACCAATTATTATAATTTCTATTGCGCCTAAAAAAGGAATTGTCATTAAAAATATTCCGATTGCCAGTGAATAAATAAAGAAAGCTAAAACGAATCTTAAAATCTGCAAACCAACTCTCTTTTCTCCTTCTGAAAACCAATAGGTTAATCCTGCCACAGCACAAATTAATACTGTATAAAAACCATGATTTACGAATCCTTTATCTTTGGACAATATCTCATAAATCAATCCTCCAATTACAAAAATCACAAAACCAATCCACTTTAGTCGCGTATTGTTTTGGTAAATTTCCTCTAAATCAATTTGATCTTTTATCGCCGTAGTCCATTTAGAATAAGCTTTCTCAAAAATCCTATAGTTAGAATCCTGCACTTTTATTTTTGCTTTTTTAGAAAAACTATCTACTATAGCTGATTCTTCAGAACTTAAATATTTCGATTCTTTTTCTAAAACTTCAATTTCGTATTTGTTTTCTTTTACAAAAATGCCGCTTTCTATGGTAGAACAAATTTTGATAGCGCCTTTTACTGCACTATTTATAATTGAGGCCATATGTATTTTTGAATTGAGCTTTCTATGATAAACATACCCTACAAGTGCAGGAGACCAATCAAAAGGAGGCAAAAATTCGGGTATCACTGTTTGAACGGGATCTTTTCCATGTTCTCTCCAACTAAAAAAGAAAAAAAGAAACATTCCAGTTACAAAAACAACAGACCAGAAATAGGTTTTTATTAGTTTATAAAAAAAACTTGATTTTTGAACATGAGCTGAGGGATCAACAATTCCTTTAGAAAATGAAGCCGCGACTGTTAACCCTTCATTTGCTTTAAGTTGGAGTGCCGAAAAACTAACAATTGTTTTACTGTCATTTAAGGAACTAATACAATTTGAATCAGAAGACCCTTGACTACCGGTATAACAATGTAAGTTTTCAAATTTATTCTCTTCAGATGGGAGATAAATTTGGCAGGTTGCTTTATCAATAGGAAAATTCCAGCCATTTCCAGTTACATTCCAATACAGTTCATCATAATTGTCAAAAGAGCCAATCTGAAACGGAACGTTATAACTGATCTGGTATTTATATGTTCCGTTTTCTAATTCAACGGCTGCGCTTCCAATGTAAACTTTCCAATAATCTTCATCTTCTTCTGTAAAATAATCTTCGGTATATCCGTCTTTTTTAATGGAGTTTATCGAATATTTCACATCGATATCATTCCCGTCTTTATCTTTTCGGGTTAATGGAAAAGTTCTTAAAAGTCCGTGTTTAAAAACATTTCCTTCTGCTTTTATCGTAATATTTTCGATAACCTGAATGGTTCCTGATTTTTCGATTTGAACTTTAACGTCAAAATCTAAAATTCGCTCCTGCGCCTGAATCTGATAAAATAAAACAGAAAATAATACTAAAAATATATTTTTTAGTTGCATATAATTAAGGAATTAAAACTGAACTTTTGGTGTTTCTCTTTGATTTTGCTCTTCTAATTCGAGGTAATCTTTTTTCGAAAAACCAAAGATTCCAGCAATCAGATTACCTGGAAAAGATTCAACTGCAATATTATATTCTCTTACTGTCCCGTTATAATATCTTTTTGAGCGTTCTATTTCAGTTTCTATTTCTCCTAAATCTGACTGGAGATTTAAAAAATTAGTATTTGCTTTTAGGTCAGGATAGTTTTCTGCCAATGCGAAAACTGATCCCACAGCATTATTAAGCCGTTGATCCAGTTTTAATTTTTCGTCTGAATTATTAGTGTTCAAAGCCTGATTTCGAAGGTTTACAATAGACATGAGCGTTTCCTTTTCATGTTCCATATACCCTTTTACAGTTTCTAAAAGATTCGGAATTAGATCGAATCGCTTTTTTAAGATAATGTCGATGCCGCTAAAAGCTTCTTCTACACGATTTCTTTTGGAAACAAAACCGTTGTAAAGCACAATAATGAAAATAATGATAAGTAGAAAAGAAACTGTAATAATTAAGGTAGTCATAGTTTAGAATTAAATTCGGAGTCCAAATTTAACAATAAAAATATTAATAAATCAAGAATTATTTCTTTCTTTCAATAACATAATTCACCATCAAAGTCAAAGCGTCTTTGTATTCTGAATCGTCAAAATTTTGAAGTAATGCAAGTGCTTCCTGCTGGAATTCTACCATTTTGTTTTCGGCGTAAGCCAAACCATTATTATTTTTCACAAAGGCAATCACTTCTTTTACGCGTTTTTTGTCTTTGTTGTGGTTTTTGATAGAATTTATCAGCCACTTTTTTTCTTGTGGAGTGCAAGTATTTAAAACATGAATTAAAGGCAAAGTCATTTTTTGCTCTTTAATATCTATTCCAGTTGGTTTTCCGATCGCTTCGTCGCTATAATCAAATAAATCATCTTTGATTTGAAAAGCCATTCCGATCAATTCGCCGAATTTGCGCATGTTTTCTACCTTAGCATCATCTTCGATTACGGCTTTCGCGCCAAGCGCACAACACGCTGCAATAAGAGTTGCGGTTTTTTTTCTGATGATTTCGTAGTAAACGTCTTCGGTAATATCAAGTCTTCTTGCTTTTTCTATTTGAAGCAATTCGCCTTCGCTCATTTCGCGAACAGCTACGGAAATAATTCTCAACAAATCGAAATCGCCATTATCAATAGAAAGCAATAAACCTTTAGACAATAAATAATCTCCAACCAAAACGGCGATTTTATTTTTCCAAAGCGCATTGATTGAGAAAAATCCGCGACGGCGATTACTATCATCTACAACATCATCGTGTACTAAAGTTGCCGTGTGAATTAATTCAATTACTGAAGCTCCGCGATAGGTTCTTTCGTTCACAGTACCGCCTGAAACCATTTTTGCAGTAAGAAAAACAAACATCGGACGCATTTGTTTTCCTTTGCGGTTTACAATATAATATGTGATTCGATTTAGTAATGCAACCTTAGAAGTCATCGACTCATGGAACTTTTTTTCGAAAAGTTCCATCTCGTTAAAAATAGGCTGCTTTATTTGTGACGTAATATTCATTTAATCACCAAATATACTATTTTAAATAAAAATACGTTGTGTATTTTAGGTTAGGATTTAAATAATTTATGCCTTTAACTGAAAAAAAATGCAAAAAAGCATTAATAAAAACCCTTTTTGCCTAACAAAAAAGCATTAAGAACATGAAAATCTTGTTCTTAATGCTTTTTTATTAACTAAATCACTCTGCACTGAAAGTGCAGAGGTTTGTTTGACGAGAGACTGAAAGTCTCTCAATTTCGAAAACTTATTAGCAATGATAAAAAAACTCAAAGATTTTATTTTTTCGCATTACTAAAGTACTGCAATAAATTGCAGGGTTTTAAACCCGAATCTGAGACCAATTAAATCAGATGTTCCGCTGGAACATTTTATAAATACATTCCATTTTTTTCCTACCGATGAAATGCTTCTAGCGAAGCAAATCTGGTGATGAGAACTTCAGTAGTATATTTTATGCTTCTTTGTTCGCTAGTTGTCCGCAAGCGGCGTCGATGTCTTTTCCTCGACTTCTTCTCACTTTTACTACTATTCCAATATTTTCAAGCGCTTTTATGTAAGCCATAATTGATTCTTCTGAAGCTTGTTGGAATTCGCCGTCATCAATTGGGTTGTATTCAATTAAATTGACTTTGCATGGTACATATTTACAGAATTTAACTAAAGCATCAACCGAAGCTTTATCATCATTAATTCCTTTCCAAACTACATATTCGTAAGAGATTTTACTTTTCGTTTTTCTATACCAATATTCTAAAGCTTCTCGCAAATCTTTTAAAGGGAAATTTTTACTAAAAGGCATAATGCGCGCACGAGTCTCATCTATAGCCGAATGCAAAGAAACTGCGAGTTTAAACTTAACATCATCATCTGCCATTTTTTTAATAATTTTCGGAATTCCTGAAGTCGAAACCATGATTCGTTTTGGAGACATTCCTAAACCTTCCTCTGAAGTAATCATGTCGATTGCTTTAATGACATTATTATAGTTCATTAAAGGTTCTCCCATTCCCATAAAAACGATATTTGAAAGCGGATGATTGTAATACAAACGGCTTTCTTTATCGATAGCCAAAACCTGGTCGTAAATTTCTCCTGGTTCCAGATTACGCATTCTCTTTAATCTTGCTGTCGCACAGAAATTACAATCTAAACTACAGCCAACTTGACTAGAAACACAAGCAGTAGTTCTGGTATCTGTAGGAATCAAAACAGATTCAACCACAAGTCCATCATGAAGCCTCACTGCATTTTTTACTGTTCCGTCGCTACTTTTCTGCATTGTATCAACCTTAATATGATTGATTACAAAATTATTTTCAAGCATAGACCTTGTGGCTTTTGCCACATTTGTCATGTCTTCAAAACTATGAGCGCCTTTGCTCCATAACCATTCATAAACCTGATTTCCGCGAAAAGCTTTATCGCCATTTTCAACAAAAAAATCGCGAAGCTGATCTTTTGATAAGGCTCGTATGTCTTTTTTCTCCATTTGCATGCTGCAAAGTTAATTTATTTCCAGTGTTTTCTAAAACTTAAAACACTTTACAGCTTTTTTTCTTGATTTCTTCCGAAAAAAATGGGCTCAAAAAAACAATACTCCGTGTTTCAATTAAAGACACACAACAAACTATCAAGCAATTACTTACGCTTCAAATTATTTTACTCAAAGATACAATCACGGCATTAATAAGGCTTCGCTGTCTTTACAATAAGAATTTAATAAAACTTTAGCCATGATTTTTATCATTCCTTTTTATTCGCGCGCGCGATAATTTTGGTCTAAGAAATACGGATAGCTTTTGATTCTTTAACCACTAATTGAATTTTTAATCTTCCTTATTTGAATGACTAACCTATACTTATCAACATGAAAGCAATTCAATCATTTTTACTAACAGTAATTTTCACAACAATGGCATTACAGGCAAATGCACAAAAAAATTATATCGTAGCTGCAAACTCAACTTTTGAAGTAGCAGGAACTTCTACAGTACACGACTGGGTAATGAAATCTACAGAAGGAACAGGCATGGCCAATTTAATCATTAAGGATTCTAAAATTTCTAGCATAAATAGCTTAAGAGTTTCATTATTGGCAGAAAGTTTAAAAAGCTACAAAACTAGTATGGACCAAGTGGCTTATGAAGCTTTAGATACCGAAACTCATAAACATATTGAATACGTTTTAAAATCTGCTGAAAAAATTGACGAGAACACTTGGAACCTAACTGGAGTTTACACCATTGCAGGTGTAAGCAAAGAATATAAAACTCAGGTAAAAGTAACTGCCAATAAAGGAAGTATTATTCTGCAAGGTTCTAACCAAATTACTTTTGGAGATTTTGAAATGACACCTCCTAAAGCTGCTCTTGGGGTTGTAAGAGCTGGAAAAGATTTAACTCTAATCTTCAATATCATTTTAAGCTAAAAAAATTCTATCTAATGTTAAAAATAACATTCTTTTAAAATTTTCTCATATTCAAGCAAGTGTTAAAATTATCAATTTAATAAAATTCAATCCCCAGTTTACTGATTTTGCAAAAAATGAAAACGTTGTAGTTATTAAATACCAATTTAATAAAATTTTAACAATGATTTTTATCATGTACCAAGCTGGTTTATAAGTAGATCTTTGATACAAGTTAAAAGTAAACAATAAATACTTAGAGATAGAATTGGCCGAGTTTATCTATTTTTTTTAATCAAAATCACAATTAAAATGAAACCTAATAAAATTAAATTATTCGCCCTTGTGTTTGCAATTTTTGGAATTACGTCACTTGCGACAGCACAAAAATCATACACTTTAGATAACAAATCAACTTTTTCTGTAGCAGGTACATCTACGCTTCATGACTGGGAAATGAAATCAGCGTCTGGAACGGGAACTGCCTCATTGAACATCGCTAATGGAAAGCTAACTGATATTGAAACTTTGACAATTACTCTTTTAGCGGAAAGCGTAAAAAGCGAGAAAAAAAGCATGGATAAAGTGGCTTATGAGACTTTAAAAACAGATAAAAACAAACAAATTAAATATGTTTTGAAATCTGCTGAAAAAGTAAACGAAACGACTTGGGAATTAACTGGAACTTATACCATTGCCGGAGTTAGCAAAGCTTACAAAACTTCTGTAAAAACAACGGTTACAAAAGACGGATTAAACCTTCAAGGGTCTAATAAAATCACTTTTGCAGACTTCGGAATGAAATCTCCAACAGCAATGCTTGGAACCATAAAAACAGGTCAGGACCTAACTATAAAATTTAATTTAACCTTTAATTTATAAGCCATGAAGAAGATTTATATCCTACTTATTACAGTAATTAGCACATTTACAGTTCAGGCACAAGTTAGCTTTGGAAATATGCAAAACCAAATCTCTCGAGGAAAAGACGGTATCAACGTTTTCGATGTTCAAAAAGATGATAGAGAATTTAAAGGTTTAAGCATTGACCTTGGTGGAGCTTTCAACATGGATTTTCAAGCAACAAATTCATTCAACGACCAAGCTGCTAATTCTACTACCACAATGACTAATGCAGGTACAACAACTGTTAGAACAATTACTGGATATCGTTTAATGAATACTGAAAACAATTTTACTCTTCCTGGAGCTGATATGTATATTGGTGCTCAATTGTTTGACGGAGTAAGAGTAAATTTAGATATTTATTTAGCTTCTAGACACCACAATGATTCTTATGTGAAAGGTGGATACTTGCAAATCGACAAGTTAGACTTCATCAAAAAAGATTTCTTGGCTGATGTAATGAAATATGCTACAATTAAAATTGGACAAATGGAAAACAATTTTGGTGATGCCCACTTCAGAGGATCTGATAATGGTAATACAATCAGAAACGCATTTGTTGGAAACAACATCATGTATTCTTTCACTACAGAAATGGGTATGGAGGTTTACTACAACAGAAGCGGATGGGTAAGCATGTTAGGTGTTACAAATGGTAATTTAAATCAAAGTAATGAAGAAGTTTTTTACACTACTGGACCAAACACTAACACAACACATAGTCCTTCAGTCTTAGCTAAATTTGGTTATGATAAACAGCTTAATGACGATTTAAGAGTACGATTAACTGGTTCTTATTACCATAATGCAAATCTTGGTAACGCAAACATATATTCTGCTAATAGATCAGGATTTGGTTACTGGGGCATATTGAATAATAACCCTTATAAAAATACTATCACTAAGACCGATGCTAACGGCAATGTTACTACAACTACTACTGATGTAGCTACTAGTTTCAGTAAAACATCTACTCCAGAGGCAACGTTCAACCCTAATTTCAAAAATTGGGCTACAACATACATGATTAACCCTTTTGTAAAATATAAAGGACTTGAATTCTTTGGAACTATCGAATTAGCTTCAGGAGGAGATAAAGCTGGCACAGACGACAAACGTACTGCTAATCAATATGCTTCAGAACTTATTTACAGATTTGGAGGAACCGAACAATTCTATATTGGAGGAAAATACAATACAGTATCTGGAAAATTATCTAATGCTGATGCTAAAAAGGTTACCGTAGATAAATTTGAAGCAAGCGCTGGTTGGTTTATGACCAAAAACATTTTAGCTAAATTAAACTACGTTAATCAAAAATATAAAGATTATTCACAATTTGTAGGGGATCCTGCTACTGGTAATGTAAACAACTTCTACGGTGGTAAATTTGAAGGTTTAGTATTCGAAGCAACAATTGCTTTCTAATATAAGAAAAAATGAAAACAAGATTTTCAATATTAATTATGGGTTTAGTAGTTTTCTTTTTCTTAGGAAGTGCTAAACCCACTTTTTTTGCAGAAGATACGGCTGTGGTAATAAATAAAATAAAAATAGAAATCACAGGACTATCAACTGTTGGCAAATACAATTGCTCTAATACCTTTCCTATAAAAGATACTGTCTTTGTAAATTCAGTTAAAAAAAACACGTTTAATACCGAAATCAAAATGTCAAACTTTGATTGTGGCAATAAAGTAATGACCAAAGATTTACAAGGAACCGTAAAGGCTAAAAAATTTCCTAACAGCACTGTTTCTATTAGTGACATAAAACCTGTTGGAAAAAATTACAAATGCAGACTAAACTTTTACATCACCGATAAAACACTTAAATACAAAGATTTCATCTTATATAATACTGACGAAAAAATTCAAGGAACTCTAAGTTTAAAATTCTCTGATATTGAATTAGAAGCTCCCGTAAAGATGGCGGGATTAATTAAAGTTAAAGACGATATTGTAATTAATTTCAGCTTATATAAAAACTAATTTTCCGCATTAAAAAAAATAAACAGCAAGAACACAAAAATCAAAATTTGGCACAAGAATTGTTTTGCTCTCAAAAGAAAACATAACCTTACAAAGAGCTCAATCATTTTAAAATTTGTAACTTTATTTTTCAGCCATTTAACCTTTAAGTTTTATCAACCTAAAAAAATTAAATTATGAAAAAACAGATTTTGAGTTTAGCTGTAATTGCTTTATTAGCATTCGCTGTTCAATCATGTGAGAAAAAAGAGAACAAAACTGCAGAAGACGAATTAACTCTTGGAAACAAAGTGGATACGCTTACTTCTGATATCGAAGAAGTAAAAGACACCGTGGTAAACAAAGCGGAAAATGTTGCTGCAAAAGCAAAAGATGCTACAGAAAATGCGGCTAACGATGTAAAAGATGCAACTAAAAAAGCTGCAAATGACGTTGAAAATGCAGCTAAAAAAACAGCAACTGACGTGAAAGACGCAACTAAAAAAGGAGCAGAAAAAGTAGAAAATGCTGCCAAAGCTGCTAAAGACGGAACTGTAAAAACTGCTAAAGATGTAGATGCAGCTTTGAAAAAATAAATTTCATCTAAATCTAAACAGAAACCATTCGCAAAACGAATGGTTTTTTTATGCCCAATACTAAGGGTATATTTTTGTATTTTTGTAGCTAAATTACAAGATACTACAACATGCATTTTATATCTCAAGAATTAGAAGATTATATTGAACAGCATTCTGAAAAAGAACCAGAATTGTTGGCAAAACTCAATAAAGAAACTTACCAAAAAATACTTTTACCAAGAATGCTAAGCGGTCATTTTCAAGGTCGCGTTTTAAGTATGCTCTCTAAATTGATTCGTCCTGTAAATATTCTTGAAATAGGAACTTATACAGGTTATGCAGCTTTGTGTTTATGCGAAGGAATGCAAGAAAATGGGCAATTACATACTATTGATATTAAAGAAGAATTGGTCGATTTTCAGCGAAAATATTTTGATATGTCTCCTTGGGGAAAACAAATTTTTCAGCATTTAGGAGAAGCCGTAAACATTATTCCCGATTTAAACCTAAAATTTGATTTGGTTTTTATTGATGCCGACAAAGAAAATTACTTAAACTACTGGGAAATGATTGTTCCAAAAATGAATAAAGGCGGTATTATTTTATCTGATAATGTTCTATGGAGCGGAAAAATCCTTGATCCAGTTCACCCAAACGATGTGAGTACAAAAGTACTTTTAGAATACAATCAATTATTAAAAGACGACCCAAGAGTTGAAACGGTTTTATTGCCAATTCGTGATGGATTGACGGTTTCTAGAGTATTATAGATTTTTGAGATTCTAAGTTGCTAAGGCGCTAAGATTTTAAGTTTTTCTTTTTAAAAGCAATTAAAATGATTCATTCAAATCAGATTGATACTGAAGGTTTTTCAATTATAAATAATGTTTTTACAGAAACTGAAATTGAAAATATAATTTCGTTGATTGAAAACAAAACTACAGATAATCAAGAACATGCGACTTTCAGAAAGTCTCAAGATTTATTTGCGATTAGGCAATTTCATAAAGAAATTCCAGAAACTCTTCCTTTTGTTTTTAATAAAAATCTGCAGGAAATTATAAAATCTACTTTTGGAGAAGGATTTTTCATAACGAAGTCAATTTATTTTGATAAACCAGAAAAATCGAATTGGTTTGTGGCTTATCATCAGGATTTAACGATTTCTGTTGATCGAAAAGCTGAAATAGAAAATTTCGAAAATTGGACAGTAAAACAAAATCAATTTGCAGTTCAACCTCCAACAGAAATATTAGAGAATAATTTCACTATCAGAATTCATATTGACAAAACTACTAAAGACAATGGTGCTTTAAAAGTGATCAATAACTCGCATTCAAAAGGAATTTTGAGAATTGAGAACCTTGATTTTGAAACTGAAAAAGAAACAATTTGTGAAATCGAAAAAGGTGGCATCATGATTATGAAACCTTTATTATTTCATGCATCAAATAAAACCACAAATAACGAACGCAGAAGAGTAATCCATATTGAATTTAGCAGACAGCAACTCCCAAATGGTTTAGAATGGAGCGAAAAAACAATTCTGAATTAGTTTTTTTAAAGATGCGAAGGTTCTGAGATACTAAGATTCTAAGTTTTTTGAATTGAATTAAAGTATATTTTGAGTTGCCTTCAGCTTTAGCTGAAGGTTATTAAAAGCTTAAAAAGAAAAGGCTTTAGCGAAATACATTTGTATTTTGACTAAAGCCTTTTAGTATTATAAAGGAAAAACTTAGAATCTTAGTATCTCAGAACCTTAGCATCTTTAAAATTTACCCTGGAAAATACTGCGGTTTCAGTTTACGATACACCAAATAAAGAAGTGATCCGAAAATTGCTCCGAAGAAATATCCAGCAAGAATATCGCCTGGAAAATGCAATCCTAAATAAATTCGGCTGTAAGCAAAAATTAAAGGCCAAAGGAATAAAAATCCTAAATATTTAAAGTGGCGTTTTAAAACTAAGAACAAGAATGTTGCCACCGCCATAGTATTTGCCGCATGCCCAGAGAAAAAACTAAAAGATTTTCTAACCTGAACCACCCTAATAATTGAGTTAACCTCAGGATCATTACAAGGGCGCAAACGCTGAAAAGTGTGTTTGAATAAGTTACAAGTCTGATCTGTAAAAGCAATCAGAATGGCTATAAAAAGCAATAAATACAAGGTTTGTTTTCCTCCTATTTTTTTATAAATAAAATAGAATACAAGTAAGAAAAATGGCGTCCAATACAATTGATTGGTAATAATAAGCCATAATTTATCGTATGTTTCAGAACCTAATCCGTTAAGAAAGATTAAAAGATCTTTATCTAATTCCTTTATTTTTTCAAGCATATTACATTTGGCGTTTTATAGGTCCAGAAAGAGTATCAATGTCTTCTTTTACTTTTTCAATTTCAGTTGCAGTATCTCCTAAAAGATTTCCTGTATCTCCAAGTAAATTAGATTTTGCATTATTAATTTCTGCATTAATATTTCCTGTAATATCATTCAAAGACTTAGAATCAAGACCATTAGCCTCTGCCCCTTTCTGAATTTCACTTTTAATATCATTAGTTGCATTTTTTAATTGAGCCATAGCTTTCCCCATTGTACGAGCGATTTCTGGCACTTTATCAGAACCAAAAAGCATTAGCACTATAAACAGTATGAAAACTAGTTCTCCTCCTCCTATACCAAACATAACTTTTATTTTTGTTGTCGCAAAGATATTAAACTTTTCAGCTTAGAGTTTTAAAATTAACTTAAAAAGTCCTTTAAAATACATTTCCTAAAAAGAAAAAGTCCATCAAGCTTTTAAACCTGATGAACTTTTCATTCTATCTTTATTTTATTTAGTCAAATTTTGACTTTGTTTCTACTTTTGGCCAAGAGTTGTTTGTCACATCAATATCTGCCGTTAGCAATTGTGGGTCAATTTGAATGCTTTTAATTGCTTTAGTTGTAGCGTAAACTTTTTTAGCGGTTTCATTACTTTTTCTCCAGATTTGCGCTGGGTATTTGTAATTGTCTTTAGATCCGTCTTCGTAAGTAATCTCCACTAAAATAGGCATAATCATTCCGCCTGGTTTATTAAATTCTACTTCGTAGAAATATTTAGGAGATTTAATAGAAGCTTTTTCTTCAGCAGTGAAAGTCTGATCTACATAATCAGCCAAAGGTTTGAAATCTTCTACTTTTAAAGCTTTTTTCTTAGAACTGTTAACTTCTGCATTATCTCCAGCAACTAAGTAAACAAAAGGTCCTTTATCATATCCAAAACGTCCTTTTCTTACTTTAACATCTTTAATATCTGCAGTTGGAGTATCTGAAACGTAGTATTGTTTTACCTCTTTAATTCCGATATCTACGAAATCTGTTGAGTAGAACCAACCTCTAAAAAACCAATCTAAATCTACTGCAGAAGCATCTTCCATTGTTCTAAAGAAATCTTCTGGAGTCGGGTGCTTAAATTTCCATCTGTTTGCATACGTTCTGAATGCGTGATCGAATAATTCTCTTCCCATAACTACTTCTCTTAGAATATTAAGACCTGTAGCTGGTTTTCCATAAGCGTTATTTCCAAATTGATGAATTGTCTCAGAGTTTGACATAATTGGCTCTAAGAACTTTTGATCACCACTCATATAAGGAACAATATTTTTTGCAGGCCCTCTTCTTGAAGGGAAATTTGGATCTAATTCTTGCTCTGCTAGATATTCTAAAAATGAATTCAAACCTTCATCCATCCAAGTCCATTGGCGCTCATCTGAATTCACAATCATAGGGAAGAAAGTGTGCCCAACTTCGTGGATAACAACACCAATCATACCGTTTTTAACTTCTTTGCTTGTCACTCCGTTTTCGTCAGGACGACCAAAATTCCAACAAATCATTGGATATTCCATACCTTGATCTTCAGCTGAAACAGAAACTGCTTTCGGATAAGGATAATCAAAAGTATGTGCAGAATAGCTTTTTAAAGTATGTGCTACAACCATTGTAGAAGTTTCTCCCCAAAGTGGATTTGCTTCTTTCGGATAAACAGATTCTGCCATAACAGTTCTATTTCCAATTTTCACTGCCATTGCATCGTAAATGAATTTTCTAGAAGAAGCAATTCCGAAATCACGAACATTTTTAGCACTGAATTTCCAAGTTTTTTTCTTTTCAGAGAAACCTTTTTCTGCTGCTTCTGCTTCTGCCTGAGTTACAATAACAACAGGTTTCTCAAATGATTTTTGAGCTTGCTCATATCTTTTTACTTGTTCAGCAGTAAATACTTCGCTTCTATTTGTTAATTCTCCTGTCGCATCGATAACATGATCTGCAGGAACTGTAATGTTTACGTCAAAGTTTCCGAAAGGAAGAGCAAACTCTCCGCTTCCCCAGAATTGCATATTTTGCCATCCTTCAACATCGTTGTAAACTGCCATTCTTGGGTAGAATTGTGCAATTACATATAATTTATTTCCGTCTTTCTCGAATAATTCATATCCAGAACGGCCGCCTTCTTTTCTGTAGTTATTGATATTGTACCACCATTTGATTGAAAAAGAAATTTTTTCTCCAGGCTTTAATGGTGAAGTCAAATTAATACGCATCATTGTTTCATTGATCGTATAAGACAATTCGCTTCCTTTAGCATCCTTAACTTGTTCAATATTAAAACCGCGCTCCAAATCTTTTTTCAAATATTTAGAAGAAAAACCATCCAATGGAAGAACTTGACTAATCTTATCACTTTCTGCCAATGTACTCTGCGTATTAGCTTTTGCCTGATTTTGATCTAGCTGTATCCATAAATATTCCAGACTGTCTGGCGAATTATTTGTGTAGGTAATAGTTTCAGATCCGCTTAATTTTGAATTTTTATCATCCAATTCAATATCAATTTTGTAATCTGCTTGCTGTTGGTAATAAGCTGGTCCTGGAGCTCCAGAAGCAGTACGAAACATATTTGGCGTCGCCAGCAAGTCATACATTTGGCTAAACTTATTAGTATCGTACTTTCCTTGTTGTTTAGCAGGTGCGGTTGTTGCTTTATCCTGTGCCACTAACATTGCAGGAAAAAGTAATAATAATGAAAGTTTTTTCATAAAAATTTAATGGTAATTTCTTTAGGCTGTGAAAATAGTAATTAAAACATTAATTTTATCCATACATTAATATTTTAACAATTCTTTCCTTGAAGATTCTGTAAAAAGAACACTTCTTTTAGTATCAAATGCTGAAATATGTGTAATGTTTTGCTGTTCTGAATTCCAATCTACCAAAATTGCGTTTGAAATCTCAATGGTTTTGAATTTATCTACATCTTTAATTCTTGAATAACAAACCAAAACATCATCAGCTTCTACTTCTTTCGATAAAAAAGTTATGGCTTTCGACTGCCCATTTACTTTAATTAAAAAGTGTTCTGATAAATATTTTTTTAATAATTCAACATCTGCCGGGGTTTCATTGCTTGTACCAACAAACGTTTTTTTGTGATACTTTTTCTCCATTGCATTATTCAAATCATCAATAAAAATGCGGGAAGTAATTTGCAGCATCTTCTTTTCGGCAGCATAATTTACTTGAAAAACACCCACATAAAATTTATGAAAAGCAAATGCTGAAGACAATACAAAGAAAATTCCCAGCAAAGGATAAACTAACTCTTTTTTCATTTTTGAGCAGCCTCAGCTTTCTTAAATTCTTTATTCTTATTGATCATAAAGTCCATTAACTGGAATTTCTGATCTGGATCTACTAATTGTTTAGAATGCGGATCGTTTGAGCAGTACATCAGGAAAAGCTCAATTTCGTCGTCTTTAAGATTAAGCGTTTTAGAATAAAAATCTTTTGTAAAATTGTCCTTAGCATATTCTACAAAAGCAATATCTGTAACTTCTTCCTCTCTTACCTCGTCTTTTTTACTCAAAAGTTTTTTGACATCTTTAAAGATTCGAACAAAATCGGTTCCGTATTTTATAGTCTGATCCGACATCATTGCATTATTTTTCGCAACAGATTGTTTGTCGTCTTCAAACTGCGTGTCTACATATTTCTGAGAACCACCTTGTAAAGATTTCACTTTTAAATCTTTATGAACAACAACTTCTTTAAGCTGATTGTTAACCAAATCCAATTTTACTTTTAAAAGAATCTGAGCACAATCTTGCTCAGTTAAAACTATTTTTTTTGATTGAAATGTCAGGCCAGAGAATAGCAAAGTGTCTTTTGGCTGTGCAGCAATATCAAACAAACCGCCAGCGCCAATAAAGGTTCTAACATTAGCATTGACATTCATCACATAACCACTTTCTATGGCTAAAAAATCATTTATAACCTGACCGTGTAATGGTTTCCTAAAACCGTTTTGCCCTAATATAATTTGACAAAATAAGCATACAACGAGTACTCCTAATTTATTTTTCATTTTCGAGAATTGTTAGATATTTTCTTGCTAGATCTGTGATTAAAAACATACTCATTGTTTTGTTCTTAGTATTCAAAGATACAGCAAATTCAGCATCATCTACACAAAATAATTGAAATCCTTTTATATAATCTACAGGTATTCTCAATCGTTCTGTGTAATAATTCTCGTCGAAAAGATATTCTAGTTTTCTAAAAAGAGCTTCCTTTTTCTCTACATTCACTTCTTTTTTCAGCATCGCTGTTCGTCCCGAAATTTTATTCAACAGCTTGTCAATCGATGTTGAAGTAGCTGTATAAACCTTTCGCTCTGCAGGCGTATATTTTTTTTGCCCGTATGGAATTATTCCTAAATTTTCAGCCGTTATATTGGCGTTTTCATTTACAACAACTTCTTTTAATTCCACTTCTTTAGCAGTCATTTTCACAACTAAAGAATTTACAGCCAGATCTTCTGCTGATATTCGACGATTAACGGGGTCTAAGTTTACAGCAGAAAAAACCAAAACATCTCCTTCTCTTACAGCAATAGAAAAATTACCGTCAGAATCTGAAACCGTAGCAACTTGTGTGGCATTATTAATAATATTTACTCCTTCCACAAAAGTTGACTGTTCCTGGACTTTCCCCATCAATAGCTTCATATCAGTTTTTTGCCCAAAACCAATCTGAACAAAAAAAAGAAAAACAAAAATTGATATAATTCTACTTACCCTCACCAGCAATCATTTCTTTATATTTTACAGCCAATTCTCCTAAAAGAAATTCTGTAGAAGTCTTATTTTTAGAATTCAAAATCACAGTAAACTTCTCATTCTCTACAGCATAATACTCAAAACCCTTTACGTAATCTGCCGGAATTTTTAATCGGTCGATAAAATGTTCCAGACTAAACATATTTTCCAAAAGTCTCATGAAAAATTCTTTTTTCTCTACCGCAACTTCTTTCTTAAGCATCGCTGTTCTTCCTGAGAAAAAATTCAACAAAGGATCTGCCGAAATAGAACCTCCTGCCATTGAACCTCCATTTGCTGTTGCGTTTAATGCCGTGGCTGTTTGTAATTTACGTTCTGCTGCAGTATATTTTTTTTGCCCCATCGGAATCACACCCAAACTTTCGGCATTAATATTATCATACCGTCTTATCACAACTTCCTGCAATTGGTACATGACCATAGTAAGATTGACGATAAAATTAAGATTTGAAAAATCTTCTTGTTTCAGCATAACTCTTTTTTCTTTGAAGCTTATCGAAGAAAATACCAGAACATCATCTGCTTTTGCTGAAATCGAAAAAGATCCCGATGCATTTGTTGAGACCGTTTCTTCTGTTTGCGCATTGATTACATAAACACCTTCTAGATCAGAGGTATTCGAAACCACTTTAGCATTAAAAACAGATCGATCCTGACTTTGAGACCAGCATGCTTGACCCGCCACAACAATTAAAAAACAAGTAATTTTCTGAAACAAAATGAAATAATTTAAAAATATTCTTAAAACGGTAAAAATATCTCAAGTCGTTCCAAATTTAATATTAATGACATGGTAAAAATATGTTAATTAAAAACTCAACGAAAACAGAGTTTTAATACCTTTAACAAACAAATTTTGAGTTTAAAAATCATGAAAAGCGTTATCATTGCAAGCACCTCTACTTTGCACGGAGGCAACTACTTAGAATATCTTTTACCTACTTTAAAAACACATTTTAAAAACTGTAAAACAATCTTATTTATTCCGTATGCGCGACCTGGCGGAATTTCGCATGACGAGTATACCAAAAAAGCGGCAGAGGCTTTTGCAACAATTAATATTGATGTTAAAGGAATTCATGAATTTGAAAATGCACAAGATGCACTAAAAAATGCTGAAGGAATTTTTACAGGCGGAGGGAATACTTTTTTATTGGTTACTCAGCTTTACAAAAACAATGTTATGCAATTACTTTCTGAAACTGTGAAAAATGGCACTCCTTATCTTGGGTCAAGTGCAGGAAGCAATATTTGCGGATTATCTATGCAAACTACAAACGATATGCCTATTATCTATCCTCCAAGTTTTCAAACTTTAGGATTAATTCCGTTCAATTTAAATCCGCATTATTTAGATGCCGATTTGCAATCTAAACACATGGGAGAAACTCGCGAAACAAGAATAAAAGAATTTCACGCATTCAATTCTATTCCGGTTTTAGGTTTGAGAGAAGGAAGCTGGCTGGAAGTTAAAGGTCAAAAAATTACTTTAAAAGGAGACCTGTCTGCTCGTTTGTTCAAACAAAACGAAATTCCGACGGAGTTAGAAACAGAAAGCGACTTAAGTAATCTGAAGTAATTTTTGAACCATATAAGTGATATAAGTTCATTTTAAAAGCTAAAATTAAAAAACTTACAATTTCTTATATCACTTATATGGCTTAAAAAACGAATAAAAACAAAAAAGCCTCAAACACAATGTTTGAGGCTTTTGAAGAGCGAAAGACGAGGCTCGAACTCGCGACAACCAGCTTGGAAGGCTGGAGCTCTACCAACTGAGCTACTTTCGCATTAACCGGGTGCAAATTTAAAAATTTTAATTTTAAAAACAAATAAAAATCAAAAATTTTATTTTCACAAAAACAAAACTAAAAAGTTTGTTTTTAGAGCGAAAGACGAGGCTCGAACTCGCGACAACCAGCTTGGAAGGCTGGAGCTCTACCAACTGAGCTACTTTCGCATTGGTTCGGCAAAGATAGAAAGAAAGTTCAGTTAAAAACAAGCTTTTCGGCAAAAAAAATTAATAAAAAACAACATTTTTTTATAACTGATTTAAAATTAAAAAGTTATAAATGCAATATTTTTAAAAAAATTATGATCACAATTAGAGAAATTACGTCAAAAGAAACTTATACTGTTCGCCAACCTGTTTTAAGAAAAGGAAAACCTATAGAAAGTTGCGTATTTGAAGGCGATGATTTAGAGTCTACTCATCACTTTGGTTTATTTGATGGAGAAGAATTAATAGGAATTATTTCGTTATTTGATAAAATCAATACTATATTTGCCGAAAAAAATCAAGCCCAAATTCGAGGGATGGCTGTTTTAGACACCCATCAAAAAAAGGGATTTGGAGAAGCTTTGGTTAAACATTGCGAAACCTACTGCAATGATAATCAAGTTGATTTGATTTGGTTTAATGCCAGAATAGCCGCTGTAGGCTTTTATAAAAAAATGAATTACCAGCCCCAAGGTGAAGCATTTGATATTAAAGATGTTGGCGAACATTATTTGATGTTTAAAAATTTATAATATGAAAAAAATCTACTTTTTAGTAGTACTATGCATTCTTGTGGGGTGTAAAAAAGAAAGTCCGAAACTGACACCTCTTGTCAAAAAAAAGGTGCCAGCAATTATACTTTCAGACGAGAGAAAAGTTGAAATAGATACTGCGGCAATAGGCGTTTTTAAAAGCGAAACCCTAAAACAGTTTTACATTGCATCTGAAAATCAAACGGTTTGGGGAAATCTTGAAAAAAGAACTTTTGTTTTATCTCATTTAGAAAATTCAGATGAATTAGGCTTAGAACCAGAAGATTACAAAATATCTCAATTAAAAAAATTCGAAAACAAGGTCGCTTCGCTTAGCGATAAAGACTTGGCTGCTTATGATATTTTATTGACTTATAATTTTGAAAAATATCTAAATCATATCTATAAAGGAAAACTAGATCCTAAAAAACTATATCGCAATTGGGATTTGGACGAAAAAACATTTGATGTAAATTCTGTCTTAATTAAAGGTTTCAATAAAAATAAATTAGACAGCATTGTCGAAAATATTCAGCCTAAAACACAAATTTATAAAGAGCTACTAAAGGCACTTGAACTCATAAATACTTTTCCAAATGATAGTATAGATATTATTGAATCTGCGGAAAAGATTGTTTTAAACGATACAAATCCTGCTTTAGTAAACATAAAAAAAAGGCTTTTGTATTGGAATGACATGGCTGGAAAAGAGAATCTTTCAAAAATTTACGACAAAAAAACTTTTGAATCGGTTAAAATTTTCCAAGAAAGACATGGTTTAGCGGCAGATGGAGTTATCGGAATCGGGACTATTCGCGCTTTAAACTATTCAAAAGAAAGTAGAAAAAAACAGATAATTGCTAATTTGGAACGTTGGAGATGGTATCCGTCAGAATTGGCAGAAAACTATTTCATTATTAACATTCCTGATTACAGCTTAAATGTTGTTGAAAACCAAGACACTACTTTAGTTCGAAATGTCGTTGTGGGAACTAGTAAAAGAAGAACTCCTATAATTACTTCTTTCTTAAAAACAGTTGTTTTTAATCCAACTTGGACTGTTCCTCCAACTATATTAAAAGAAGATGTTGTTCCAGCACTGAAGAGAAATCGAAATTATTTAGCTAAGAAAAACATCACTATTTATGATACTACAGGAAAAGTAGTTTCTCCAGCGGATTGGAATGAAAAGAAGCCAAATAATTATCGTTATGTACAAAGTCCTGGCTATAACAATTCATTGGGCTTAATGAAAATCTTATTTCCAAATCATCATAGCGTTTATCTACACGACACAAATCACCGTAATATTTTTGGATTAAGCAATCGATCTATGAGTTCTGGATGTGTTCGCGTCGAAAACCCATTGGAACTTGCACAGCATATTTTAGATGTTGACGGAAACTGGCCTCAAGATAGAATTGACACTATTATCGCAAGCAAAACTACAATGAGTTTCAAGATTAAGAAAAAGTATGCTTTATATCAGTGGTATTGGACAGCATGGAGCAAAAAAAATCAGCTCATTTTCAGAGCTGATATTTATGATTTAGATTCGGATTTATATGCGCAATTAAGAAATTAGCCTTTCCTCCATCGTAAAACTTCTTGACGGATGATAGATATATAAACACGATTTGTCTTTTATTAATTGAATAATTTCATTTGTCAATTCAACTGGAACTGCAGGACAGCCTTGACTTCTACCTAATCTTTTGTGATTTCTAATAAAAGATTCAGATACGTAGTCTGCACCGTGCATTACAACGCCTCTTTCGCGAGCATTGTCATTTACGCCATTTTCTAAGCCATCTAAACGTAAAGAAGCGCCATGTTTTCCTTGATAAATTTCACCAGTTGAATAAAATCCTAAACTGCTTTTAAATGATGAATTAAGATTTGAGAATGCTGAAGCAAATTCTTCTCCAGTATTTCTTCCGTGAGCTACAAGTGAATTAAACAAAATTGTATTACTAGTTAAATCAATCACCCACAAACGTTTAGTGTTTGATGACAAACTAAAATCAATTAGTGTTAGAATATTTTTCTTGATCACTCCTCTGTCTTTCAACAAGTAAAATCCTTTTAAAGCTTCCGAAAAAGTTTTAAGCTCAGGCATTTTAAAATTGTTTGAATTTAATGAGTTATAAACGCTCTCGATTCTAGAATCTACTGTAAACTTTTCGACTTTAGCAATCGACTTTACAGTGGCATTTTTTTTAAGATCGGTAGTGTTTTTTGAATCTTTTCCAAAAGACAACAGCAAAAACACAAATAATGGATAAATTTTGTAAATCATTGAATTTCTTTAGGTTAAACAAAAAATTTGGGTATCACAAAAGTATAAAAAATTCACTCCTTGCAAAATACAAGCCTGATTTTCAGGCTTTTTTTGCTTAAACTTTAACATTATTAACATAATTCAGCTATTTCTGTAAGATTTTATCTTACGCTAAAAGTCATAACATTTTGGCCTTTTTTCTTAAAAAAACATGAACAAAATATAAATCTTGATTTTAAAACTGTAACAAATCGAACAAAATTGAGTCTATTGTTTCTATAAAAAATACATTTGTAATTTATTTCGCATCAAAAAATAAATGAAAAAAATCATTTTCTTTAGTCTATTATTATTCTCTATGTGGAGTTACGGCCAGAAAAAATCAATTCAGGCACAAGTAACTTCTCATGCCATTTCTATTGATGGAAAACTAGACGAACCAGCTTGGGAAAATGTACCAATTGCCAGAGATTTTATCATGTTAGAACCAGACAATGGCAAAGCTATTCCGTATGAAAAGCGAACCGAAGTTAAAGTCGTCTATAATAATGATGCCGTTTACATTGGCGCAATGATGTATGACAATGAGCCTTCTAAAATCTTAAAAGAAATCTCTCAGCGTGATAATTTTGGAACAGCAGATCTCTTTGGCGTTTTCATAAATGGTTTTAATGATGGCCAGCAGGATTTTATGTTTTATGTTTCTGCAGCTGATGTCCAGGGCGATTGTATTATGACCGATGCTAATGGCGAAGATTATTCTTGGGATGCCGTTTGGATCAGTAAAGCTACTTTGACAGAAAATGGATGGATTGTGGAGATGAAAATTCCGTACTCTGCGCTACGTTTTTCTGGAGAAAACAAACAAATTTGGGGAATCAATTTCTTTAGAGAAATTAAGCGTGATCGCTACAAATACACTTGGAATTTTATCGATAGAAAAATAGGAACTTTTACGCAACAAGCAGGAACTTTAGACGGAATCGAAAACATCAAACCTCCTACTCGATTGTTTTTTATGCCTTATGCATCGTATTATCTAAATGCTTCCGAAGGACAAAAAACATACGGAACGATAAAAGGCGGAATGGATATTAAATATGGTATAACAGATGCTTTTACAGTTGATGCCATTTTGGTTCCTGACTTTGGACAGACAAAATATGACGATCAAATTTTAAATCTTGGCCCTTTTGAACAGCAGTTTAACGAAAATAGAGCCTTTTTTACTGAAGGAACAGATTTGTTCAGTAAGGGTGGAATTTTCTATTCACGCAGAATTGGTGGCACTCCATCGATCGATTCTTCATTAAATGAAAATGAAGAAATTACAGAATTGCCAGCAGCTGTAAATTTGGTTAATGCCTTAAAATTATCAGGAAGAACAAAAGATGGACTAGGAATTGGGGTTCTAAATGCGGTTACAGAAAAAACTTTTGCTACCATAAAAAATACCGAAAGTGGCGAAACGAGACAAATAATTGTTGAACCGCTTACCAATTATAATGTTTTGGTTTTGGATCAGCGTTTTAGAAAAAACTCGTCTGTTACCTTTATTAATACCAATGTAACTCGAAATGGCCATACAAGAGATGCAAATGTAACGGGTCTTGCTTGGGATTTAAACACAAAAGCAAATACTTATAGTTTATTTGGAAATGTAAAATACAGTCATATTAATGATTTTGAAGATAAAAACGGTTTTTATTCTACACTAAGTTTAGCGGAAACAAGCGGAAATTACAGATATAGCATAGGCTCTGATTTTGTTACAAAAGATTATGATCCAAATGATTTAGGAATTAATTTCTACACTAATTATTATAATTTTTATGGAAATGCCAATTATAGAATTCTAAATCCAACCAAGCGTTTCAACACTTTTAGGATTAACTATAATGTGTATACAGAATTCAACAAAGAATCTGGAAAATTGCAGGACAACAGCATTAATGCTAATTTAAATCTGACTACCGTAAAAAACAATTATTATGGAGGCGGAATCACTTTTTATCCTTTAGAAATTAACGATTATTACGAGCCGCGTGCTGAAAACAGATATGTTACAATTCCGAGAAAAATAGAAACTTGGGGAAGTATTTCGACAAACTACAATCATAAGTTTGCGATAGATTTAAATGGTACTTTTAATGTATTTGATGAATCTGATCGTTTGACATACGGATTTGATATTGGTCCGAGATATCGTTTCAGCGATAAACTTTTGCTGACTTATTTCTTTAGTTATATCAGAAAAAACAACAATAAAGGTTACATCGATCAGATTGATGGCGACGATAATGAAAGTACTCCGAATGATCTCATTTTTGCAAATCGAAATGTCATTACTTATTCTAATACTTTAGGAGGTAAATATGCGATAAACAGCGCAATGACTATCAATCTTGCTGTTCGTCAATATTGGTCTTATGCAGATAATAAAGATATTTTGGCTTTAGAGTCAAACGGAAATTTTAGTCCTTATCCACAGTATACTGACAATAAAAATTCGAGTTTTTATTCTTGGAATGCCGATTTATCATATTCTTGGTGGTTTGCGCCTGGAAGCCAGCTTTCTGCTTTGTATCGAAATAATGCTGCTAATTTTGAACGAGTTATTGATAAAAATTACAGACACAATGTGGCGGGATTATTAAATAATGACGCCTTAAAACATATATTTTCTATTAGCGTCAAATATTTTATTGACTATAATGCCGTCAAAAATAAAGTCAGAAAGAGAGCTTAGCGTGAATTAATTTTAAAAAATAAAGGGTTCTTTAATTAAATCAATATTTTTTGTCAAGCTTCATTTTATTAAATATAAATGTAACAATCGTTTCTTGCCTATTTTAGAAATGACTTATCTTTGTAGAAAACAAAAAGTAATGAACAAAAAAGTTATCCTTATGATTTTAGATGGTTGGGGAAAATCTCCTGACCCTAAAGTATCTGCAATAGACAATGCAAATGTTCCTTTTATAAACAGTCTATACAAAAATTACCCAAGCGCTCAACTTAGAACTGACGGATTAAATGTTGGTTTGCCAGAAGGACAAATGGGAAATAGCGAAGTTGGACACATGAATCTTGGTGCGGGAAGAATTGTATATCAAGATTTAGCCAAAATAAATTTAGCTGTAGAGCACAAAACTTTAGCAAAAGAGCAAGTTTTAATTGACGCTTTTACTTACGCTAAAGACAACAATAAAAAAGTACACTTTTTAGGATTAGTTTCAGATGGTGGTGTTCACTCACATACTTCACACCTTCGCGGATTAATTGATGCTTCTCAAGAATACGGTTTGGATCAAGTTTATGTTCACGCTTTTACAGACGGACGTGACGTTGACCCTAAATCTGGAGGAAAATACATTCACGATTTAGAAGATTATATTAAAGATACTCCTGTAAAAATCGCTTCTGTTATCGGACGTTACTACGCAATGGACCGTGACAAACGTTGGGAGCGCGTAAAATTAGCTTACGACTTAGTTGTAAACGGTGTTGGAACTCCATCTAAAAATGCTGTTGCAAGTGTTTTAGACAGCTACGCAAAAGATGTAACAGATGAATTTATTGAGCCAGTTGTTATCGTTGATGAAAATGCAAAACCGCTTGCTACAATTGTTGAAGGTGATGTGGTAATTTTCTTTAACTTTAGAACAGACAGAGGTCGCGAACTAACTGAGGCCCTTTCTCAGCAAGATTTCCACGAGCAAAACATGCACAAACTGAACTTGTATTATGTAACATTGACAAACTACGACGAAACGTATCAAAACGTAAAAGTAGTTTACAATAAAGATAATATCACGGAAACTCTTGGCGAAGTTTTAGAAAAAGCTGGTAAAAAACAAATCAGAATTGCTGAGACTGAGAAATATCCTCACGTAACTTTTTTCTTTTCTGGAGGAAGAGAAGTTCCTTTTGAAGGTGAATCAAGAATTTTGAGAAACTCTCCAAAAGTAGCCACTTACGATTTAAAACCAGAAATGAGTGCTTTTGAGCTTACTGATGCTCTTGTTCCTGAATTGAATAAAGGTGAAGTTGATTTTGTTTGTTTAAACTTCGCAAATGGAGACATGGTTGGTCATACTGGAATTATGGAAGCAGCAATTAAAGCTTGTGAAGCGGTTGACGTTTGCGTAAAACAAGTTATCGAAGCAGCTCTTGCAAATGATTACACTACAATCGTAATTGCTGATCACGGAAACTGCGAAACAATGATTAATCCTGATGGTTCTCCAAATACGGCTCACACAACAAACCCAGTACCGATTATTTTAGTTGACAAACAATTGAAAAGTATTCAAGATGGTGTTTTAGGTGATATCGCTCCAACAATTTTAGAATTAATGGGCGTTCAACAGCCAAATGCAATGACTTGTCATTCGCTTTTGTAAAAGTTTTGAAACCATATAAGTGATATAAGTTCATTTAAAAGCAGAACTTAAAAAAATCTCGCAAAGACGCTAAGTCGAAAGAAATTATAAACTTTGCGTCTCTGCGACTTTGCGAGATTATTTTTTTAGACCAATAAATAATGATAAAGTTGTTCAACCCCATAAATCACAAGTCCAATAAAACCGCCAACTAAGGTTCCGTTGATTCTAATGTATTGAAGATCTTTCCCAATTTCTAATTCTAATTTCTCTGAAACTTCTTTTCCATCCCAACTTTTTACGGTTGAAGAAATTAAATCTCCTATTACTTTTTTGTTATTCAAAAGCATCGACAATAAATCATTCTTGATGAAATTATTAATTTTATCAATCATAATTGAATCTTCTTTCAATCCGTTTCCAAAAGTCTGAATTAATCCAGCGATACTATTCTTTATCGAAGAATCGTCGCCTTTATCCAAATCGTTTGTAATGGACAATTTTATTTCATCCCAAATTCCGTTGATGTAATCTTGCACTTCTTTTTTTCCGACAAATCCTAAAATCATATCGTTGATTTTAATTCGCATTTCTTCTGAGTTTTTTACTTTTTCTAAGAAATTAAAAATGTATTCGTCAATTTTTAAACGAACGGCACTTTCTGGTTTTTTGGCCTCATTTAGAAAATCCTGCAAGCCATTAAAAACACCTTCCGTAATGCTTTTATCAGCCAATCCAAAACTTAAAAGCGGAGTCGAAGCTTTTACTTTTTGCCTGATTAAATCTTTATTATTAGTCAATTCGCTGCTCATAACTTCGAGAAGATTTGTCAACATTTCATTTTTCAAATTTCCCTTCTGCAAAGGTTCTAAAGCAACTGCAACCCAGTTCCCGAAATTTATCCCTTCCATTTTTGCCGCAAATTGAACCTGAATAAATCTTTTAACATCTTCATCTTTAATGGTTCTTAAAATTCCAGGAATGATATTTATTGCAACAACATTTGCTATTTTGTTGGCATTTTCTTCCTGCGAAAGCCAATCCGAAGCTTTAGTTGCAAAATTGAATTCATCTAATTTAATTTCTAATTTCTCCCGATTTAGAAATTCTTCTGAAACAAAATTTCCAAGATTTTCTCCAATCTCATTTTTTTTGGTTGGAATAATCGCAGTATGCCAAATCGGAATTCCCATCGGATGACGAAATAATGCAACAACAGCAAACCAATCAGCAATTCCACCTACCATTGCCGCTTCACTAAAAGCCTGCAAAATTGGGATTTTAAAGTAAATCGCAATTATAAAAAGTAATACTGCAAAACCCAAAAGAGCCAAAGCACTTCTCTTCATTTTCTTCAAAGCTTTTACTTTGGATATATCCTGATCCGTAATAGTTTCCATGATTCAAAACGTTTTTACTACTAATTTATGGCTTTTTTCGGAAACATATTAACTCTATTGAATGTTTAATCGCCACGAATTCACGAATTATATTAAAACTTTATCTCAAAATCTTCAATATTGAAGTTTGTGAAATTTGATTTTTAAGTTTTTTTAATTGAGTAAATTCGTGAATTCGTGGCGAAAAAAAATCACATAAAAATTGAGATAAAAATTGTACTTTTGCGAACTGAAAATGGGAAAAATATGATTATCCAAAAAACTAGAGAGGAAATCGAATTAATGCGCGAAAGTGCTTTAATCGTATCAAAAACATTAGGAATGATTGCTTCTGAAATTAAAGAAGGAGTGACTACATTATATCTTGACAAATTAGCAGAAGAATTTATTCGTGATCACGGTGCGGTTCCAAGTTTCCTTGGATTGTACGATTTCCCGAATTCGCTTTGCATGAGTCCAAATGCTCAAGTTGTTCACGGTATTCCTAATAATGTTCCTCTTAAAAATGGCGACGTTATTTCGGTTGATTGTGGTGCGTTCAAAA
Source organism: Flavobacterium sp. B167r (assembly GCF_056824315.1). Classification (NCBI taxonomy): domain Bacteria; kingdom Pseudomonadati; phylum Bacteroidota; class Flavobacteriia; order Flavobacteriales; family Flavobacteriaceae; genus Flavobacterium; species Flavobacterium sp. B167r. The sequence continues at coordinate 1,933,345 of NZ_CP124859.1, read as the reverse complement.
ATGGCTATCATGGAGATCACGCTTATAGTTTCGAAATTGGAGAAGTTGCGCCGGAAGTTAAAAAACTTTTACAGGTAACGAAAGAATCTCTTTACGTTGGAATTAGAGAATTTAAAGCAGGAAATCGTGTGGAAGATGTTGGAAACGCGATTCAAAAATATACTGAAGCTCACGGTTACGGTGTAGTTCGTGAATTGGTTGGACATGGTGTTGGGCAAAAAATGCACGAAGAACCAGAAATGCCAAACTACGGAAAACGCGGACGTGGAAAACTTTTTGTTGAAGGAATGGTTGTAGCAATCGAACCAATGATCAACATGGGAACTAAAAACATCAAACAACTGAAAGACGGCTGGACAATCTTGACTGCTGACGGAAAACCTAGTGCGCATTTTGAGCACGATGTAGCTTTAGTTGATGGAAAACCGGAATTGTTGTCGACGTTCCAATACATCTACAAAGCTTTAGGAATCGAAAGCAACGAAGAAGACGAATTCAGACAAGTTCCTTTAGTGTTGTAAGAGTTATTCCTCCGAGATAAAACATTCAAACTCCTGCAAGATTTTCAAAACCTTGTAGGTATCTTTTTTCAAACTTAAATACCTACAAGGTTTTGAAAACCTTGCAGGAGAACAAAAAATATTTTGGAATAACCCCATGAAAAAACTTTTCAAATTAGTTTTAAATACAATCCCACGCCCATTATTAATTCGTTTAAGTTATGTGGCTCGCCCGATTTTAGCTTTCTCATTAAAAGGAGATAAATTTACAGATCCTATTGATGGGAGAAGCTTTAAATCTTTTCTTCCTTATGGATACGGAAAACAGCGTAACAATGTGCTTTCGCCAAGTACGCTTTCTTTAGAAAGACATCGCTTGCTTTGGCTGTATTTAAACGATCAAACTGATTTTTTTACAGCGCCTAAAAAAGTATTGCATTTTGCTCCGGAACAAGCTTTTTACAAAAGATTCCGCAAGCAGAAAAACCTTGATTACACTACAACTGACTTACTTTCGCCTTTGGCAGATGTGAAAGCAGATATCTGTAATTTACCTTTCAAAGACAATGAATATGACGTTATTTTATGTAATCACGTTTTAGAACATATTCCAGACGATACTAAAGCGATGCAGGAATTATACCGAGTTTTAAAACCAGGCGGAATGGCGATTTTACAGATTCCTCAGGATTTATCTCGTGAAATTACTTTTGCAGACGATTCGATTACAGATCAAAAAGAACGTGCTAAAATCTTCGGACAATACGATCACGTACGTGTTTACGGCCGCGATTATTTCGATAAATTAAGAAGCATTGGTTTTATAGTTATCGAAGAAGATTACACCAATAAAATTGCACCAGAATTGGTTGAAAAATACTGTTTGGCAAAAGGCGAAATTATTCCGCTTTGCTTTAAACAGGAAAACTAATTTTTTTTCACCATATAAGTGATATAAGTTCATTTAAAAAGCGTTTTCAAAATAGAAATAATTTGGGAACGCTTTTTTTAAGCCCAAATCTCAGAATACAAGCCTAACCAAATCCCAATATTTTGCAGCCTACAAAACCATTTCAGTTCTGTTTTGACATCAGTTTTGAAAAAAATCTGAATGCCTATATCCCAACAGCGTATATTGTTGAAAACACCATCGAAATCAAATATCTTGATAAAAAAGCAACCAAAACTATAATTGAAAGTTTCGGAATTGATTATGAAACTTTAGATCATAATTCAAAAAAGATTCTTACCATTTGCGAATCTTTAAAACCTGAATTTGTATTTAAAAAGTTCAGCGCAAAAGTAAAATCAGCTAAAACAATTGCCGATTTACAGAAAGATTCTAAAATTGATTTTGCGATTCGTCAGCATTTAAAAATCAATTTGAGTCCGTTTTATAGTTTAATTGTTCAGGAACAATATCCATTATCTATTGATTTAGGACCAGAAAAAGATTTTTATCGTTCGAGAGTCAGCATTGATCCATTGGATTTTGAACCTCAGATTCACTTCGATAAGCATTCAGAAGGAATCACTTATACCCTTTCTTTAAAAGAAAACGAAACTACTTTTTTGCCAATGGACAATAAAGTAGTCATTCTTTCTGATGAACCGGGTTGGTTGATTGTCAATAAAAAATTAGGACAATTAAAAGAACTTAATGGTAAAAAACTGACTCCGTTTTTAAAGAAAAAATCAATCGAAATTCCGTCAAAATTAGTAGATGATTATTTTAAGAATTTCATTCCCGAAATAGCTAAAAAAATTGACATTGAAGCTAATGGTTTTGAAATTGAACTTCGTGACGAAATTGCTTCTTGTACAATTCAGCCTGTTTTTGATTTCTTTAAAAACTGTTATTATCTCAATCTTTATTTTGATTATAACGGATATATTTTTGACGGAAGCAAAACTAAAAAAACACATTCTTTTGTAGATTTCAGCGTAGCTAATGAGCCTAAAATAATTCAGTTTAAACGAAGCGCTGACGAAAATTTATATATCGAAAAGCTATCCGAAATTGGTTTAGAAAAAATCAAAAATGAATTGTTTGGATTAAATTCTGATGTTGAAAGTTCAGATCCTTACATCAACATTCAATTGATTATTGACAATAAAGAAAAACTGAAAGATTTAGGTTTTAACATTGAAAACCTGAAACTGGACAGTAAAGAAATCATTACTGAAAGTCATACTATTTCTGCATCTAAAGAAACAACTGGAGATTGGTTTGACATTAAAATCATCATTACAGTTGGAAATTATAAGATTAATTTCAGCGAAATTATTCCAAATATAAAAAGCAAAGAAAGGCTTTTCACTTTGCCTGACGGAAACTACTTTTTGATTCCGTTAGAATGGTTTAGCAAATATGGTTCTTTGGCAAAATTGGCGAAAACCGAAAATGGTGCTTTACTTTTAAGAAAAAGCAATTTTACGGCTCTAGACGGAATTTCAGAAATAGATAATGATTTAGACCAAATTCATCAAGCCGAATTTACAGGTTCAGGTTTAATCAAAGCAACTTTAAGACCTTATCAAGTTGATGGAGTAAAATGGCTTTTAGGACACTTCAATTCTAATATGGGAGCTTGTTTAGCAGATGATATGGGACTTGGAAAAACGTTGCAAACTTTGTCTGTTTTGGTTTCGGTGCAAGAACAGTTGGGTTTTACAACGAAAACTACCAATTTTGATTTGTTCGCCAACGAAACTACGATTGAAAGAGAACCATTAAAAGCTTTAATCGTTTTACCGTCTTCATTGGTTTTTAACTGGTTTAATGAAGCTGGAAAGTTTACGCCACACTTTTCGAAAATACAATATGTTGGGAATGACAGAAAGTCTTTAGCGAGTAGAATCGATTCGACCGATTTGATTTTTACCAGTTACAGCATCATTCATAGAGATATTTCAATTTTAGAAAAATACGATTTCCGTTATTTGATTTTGGACGAAAGTCAATACATCAAAAACAAAAATTCTAAGATTTTTAAAGCGATAAATAAAATCAGTACGGGGCATAAAATTGCTTTGAGTGGAACACCGATCGAAAATTCGCTTGACGATTTATGGTCACAAATGCAGTTTATCAATCCGGAGATTTTAGGAAGTTATGCTTTCTTTATGGAAAATTTCAAAAATCCGATTGAGAAAAAGCAGAATGAGGAAGTTTTAGCAGAATTAAAAAATCTTATTCAGCCTTATATTTTAAGACGAACTAAAGAACAAGTTTTAAAAGATTTACCAGAATTAACCGAGCAGATTTATTACTGCGACATGGATCCTGAACAGGAAAAATTATACGAAAAAGAAAAATCTAAAGCTCGTAATTTCTTGCTTAAAACAGACGGATCTCCTGATAAAATTAGCATTATCAACACTTTGATGAAGTTGCGCCAGTTGAGTAATCACCCGAAAATGGTCGATGCAGATTCAGAAATTGATTCTGGAAAATTTATTGCCGTTACGAATTATTTGGAAAACTTAGTAAAGGCAAAACAAAAAGTGATCATTTTCAGTTCGTTTGTTACCAACTTGAATTTCTATACTGATTGGTGTAAAGAAAACAAAATAGAGTTTTGTGAAATTACTGGAGGAACACCTTCAGACAAAAGAGAACAACAAGTAAAAATATTTCAGGAAAAAGAAAATCCGCTGTTATTCTTTATTTCGCTAAAAGCCGGCGGAGTTGGTTTGAATATTACAAAAGCTTCTTATGTTTTATTTTTAGATCCTTGGTGGAATCCTTTCGCAGAAAAACAAGGCGTTGGACGAGCGCACAGAATCGGGCAAATGAATAAAGTAAACGTGATTCGATTTATTTCGAAAAACACGGTTGAAGAGAAAATCATCAAACTGCAAGAAAACAAAAAATTATTGTCTGATTCTCTTTTAGAGGAAAGTTACATCAATGATGAAATTGAAGGCAACTTAGAATATATTTTGGGCTCTTAATTATTAAACCCAATAGATTGGCATCTTTTTCGTTGTATAAAATTGTTATATTTACAAATCTTACAACGAAATACGATGCCAAAATTTTTATATACAAGCTTTATTTTCCTTTTTATTTTCACTTTAGCGAAAGCTCAAGAAAAAGAAATTGATCCTCCATATAATATTAAAACGGTTTCTTTTATTCAAAATGGCAGTAATGTTCCGCCTATTTTTGAATTAGGTTCTGGATTTACATTTCAATTTGATGATTTGTTTGGCAACGAAGCCAACTATTATTTTGAAATCATTCATTGCGATTACAATTGGATTCCAACGGCTATTCCAAAAACAGATTATGTTGTCGGAATGGATAATCAGAGAATTACAGACTTTTCCAATTCGTTTAATACGCTTCAGGTATATACGCATTACCGACTTACTTTTCCAAATCAGTTTACACAGCTAATACGCCTTTCGGGAAATTATATGCTGAGAATTCTTAATGAAGACAGAGAACCCGTTTTTTCCAGAAAATTTATTTTGTATGAAAGCCACTGTACCGTTGGCGCTCTAGTAAAAAGAAGCCGTAATTTGAGCAACATTGACTATAAACAAAATCTAGAATTCACGATTTTATCTAATGATATTGCTTTTCAAACGCCATTGCAAAATGTAAAAGTGCTTTTATTGCAAAATGGAAACTTTCATACTGAGATAAAAAACATTGTTCCTCAATATACTATCGGCAATCAACTGATTTATAAATACGATAAAGAAACTCAGTTTTGGGGCGGAAACGAATATTTGTATTTTGAAAATAAAGACATTCGTGCGGCTAGTAACAATGTTGCTAAAATAGGCTCTAATAATGATATTTATAATGCGTTTTTATACACCAATGCGGCAAGAGGAAATCAGATTTATACTAATTATGAAGATGTAAACGGAAACTTTGTCGTAAAGAATATTAATGGTTCTAACAACGATATTGAAGCTGATTATGCTTGGGTTTATTTTACGCTTTCTGCACCTGCTTTTAGAATGAACAAAGACATTTATATTACGGGAATGTTCAATAATTACAGCCTTTCGCCAGAATACAAAATGGACTACAACAATGACAAAGGTGTTTTTGAAAAAGCCATTATGATCAAGCAAGGTTTTACTAATTTTCAGTATACTGTGGCAGACAAAAAAGGGGTTATTGATTTTGAAAATGCCATTGACGGAAACTTTTATCAGACTGAAAACGAGTACACCATCTTAGTATATTACAAAGAAGCAACCGACCGATATCAGCGCGTAATTGGAAAAGGAAATGCAAACTCTATCAATATAGTCAATTAAAACAATGTTAAGGTTTTAGGTTAAACGATTTTTTTTCGTAGCTTTGCCTCTATAACACTCACATATATACGGCGTTAGTATGGTTTCTCAAATTACACGAGGCATAAAAATATCTGTTTTAACTAGTTTTGAAGGTACATACTTCAAAAACTACAAGATTCATTTTGCTTTTAGTTACGTAGTTACCATCGAAAATCATAGCAAAGATTCTGTACAATTAACTTCTCGTCATTGGGAAATTTTTGATTCTTTAAATGATTTAGAAGTAGTAGACGGTGAAGGCGTAATCGGAAAAAAACCAGTTCTAAAGCCTGGCGAAAACCACACTTATAGTTCTGGCTGTTTATTATCTTCTCCTTATGGTGCTATGAAAGGTCATTTTAATATGATCAATTTTACTACAACCAAAACATTCAAAGTAATTGTTCCTACTTTTAGAATGTGCGCTCCTTTTGCATTAAATTAAGGTATAGTTTACATCTATAGCTTTTATCGTTATCTTAATCATAAATTTGTCAATTTATTAATTTATCCTTTGTACTTTTGTGCAACGTTAGATTATTCGTAACAAATCAAATTATCTAACTATTAAATTATCTAATAATCTAATTTTTATAACATGCTTAAAGGATTTTTTCATGTACCAAAAGCGGTAAACGAGCCAGTAAAAAGCTACGCACCAAACTCACCAGAAAAAGCAGCTGTTCAGGCAGCTTACACCACAATGTGGAATTCTCAAATTGACGTTCCTTTGCATATTGGAAGCGAAGAAATCAGAACTGGAAACACTAGAAACATTACAGCACCTCATGATCACCAACACGTAGTTGGAAAATATCATTTAGCTGAAAAACAACATATTGAAAAAGCAATTGCAAATGCACTTGAATCAAGAAAAGCATGGGCAAATATGGCATGGGAACAACGTGCTGCTATTTTCTTAAAAGCTGCTGAACTTATTGCTGGTCCTTACAGAGCCCGTATTAATGCAGCAACAATGATTGGTCAATCAAAAAATATTCACCAAGCAGAAATTGATGCTTCTTGTGAATTAATTGACTTTTTACGTTACAACGTAGAATTCATGACTCAAATTTACAACGATCAGCCAAAATCAGATTCATCTGTTTGGAATCGCTTAGAATACAGACCTCTTGAAGGATTTGTTTACGCAATTACTCCATTTAACTTTACTGCAATTGCTGCAAATCTTCCTGCAAGTGCTGCAATGATGGGTAACGTTGTAGTTTGGAAACCAAGTGATAGCCAGGTTTTCTCTACAAAAATTATTCTTGATGTTTTCAAAGAAGCTGGTGTTCCTGACGGAGTTATCAATGTAGTTTTTGGAGATGCTTTAATGATTACAGATACTGTTTTAGCAAGTCGTGATTTTGCTGGAGTTCACTTTACAGGATCAACTCACGTATTTAAAGATATCTGGGCAAAAATTGGTGCAAACATCCACAATTATAAAACGTATCCAAGAATCGTTGGAGAAACTGGAGGTAAAGATTTTATAATTGCTCACCCAAGCGCAAATGTAAAACAAGTAGTTACTGGTATTACTCGTGGAGCATTTGAATTCCAAGGACAAAAATGTTCTGCAGCATCAAGAGCTTATATTCCTCAAAGTTTATGGCCAGCTGTAAAAGAACAATTAATTGCTGATGTGAAATCTATGAAAATGGGTTCTCCAGAAGATTTTGGAAACTTTATTACAGCAGTTATTCACGAAGGCTCTTTTGATAAATTAGCTAGTTATATCGACCAAGCTAAAAAAGATGCTGACGCTGAAATCATCGTTGGAGGAAATTACGATAAATCTGTAGGATACTTTATCGAGCCAACGGTTATTGTAACTACAAATCCAAAATATACTACAATGGAAACTGAGTTGTTCGGACCAGTTATCACTATTTATGTTTATGAAGATGCTAAGTGGGAAGAAACTCTTGAATTAGTTGATACTACTTCTGAGTACGCTTTGACAGGAGCTGTATTTAGCCAGGATCGCTACGCTATTGAAGTAGCTACAACTAAATTACAAAATGCTGCGGGTAACTTCTACATTAATGACAAACCAACTGGAGCTGTTGTAGGAATGCAACCATTTGGTGGAGCAAGAGCTTCTGGAACTAACGATAAAGCAGGTTCTGCATTAAACTTATTACGTTGGGCTTCTCCAAGAACTATAAAAGAGACATTTGTAACTCCAGAAGATTACAGATATCCTTTCTTAGGTTAATTAGACTCAAGTTTCAGGTTTTCTTTTGTAAATCTGAATTATATAAATAAAGCCGATTCTTAAAAAAGAATCGGCTTTATTATTTTCCTAGCTAAATGTTTGTTTTTTTTGTAATACTTTTCTTAGTTATTTAAATATCAACTCATTAATTATTAGAAATGACTTATTTTGATAGTTTAAAGACTTCTTGTTCTTTTTCAAAAAGACTCATCCTTATAATTTTGCATCATATTAAACAACTTTAATAAATCTAATAAAATTAACAGCATAAGTATGAGAAATTTAAACAACGTTCCAAAAGTTATAATGGAATCTAAAAGCATCGGTCACCCAATTGACTTTAAATGGAACAAAAAAAAAATAAATTTATTTTTAGACCCTTTAGGAGCAAATGACAATTTAGAAAATTATTTGCTGCAAATAAATCATAAGGCAACTGTAGGATTAAGCGCAGTACTCTTAGAATGGATTTACTGGCGTTTTACAGGTCACACACAAGCGACACACGATACACAAAAACGAATCGAAGCTTTATGGTGTTCTATAAACAATTGCGAACAAACTAATCCGTTATTGTTTGATACTAACCTTGAAATACCAGCTTCAGGCCCAATTGATGGTGTTTTATGGATTGCTCTTATGAATATCAGAATGATTGACATTAGATATCGCAAAGGATCTTATTTTTTGCAAAATGAAATTCTTGGACTTGTATTACTTGCAAGACATATTACTCCTAAAAAAAAGGTTTTCGATAAATGGATTCATTTTGTTATAAAAGATTTAGTCCGTTTATATCCTTGCCAATATCAAAATAAAGAAATTGACGAAACGGATGAAGCTGTTTACGATTCATCAAAAGAACCTGTGATTTGCAGAGCGTTTTTCTTTGATTCAGAATTTAAATACTCAGCCGAGGCATCAGAAAATGCAATGCAGGAATTTATTGAGAATTTAAATCATAAAGCAAATCCGTTTTTGGTTTTGTCCCAAAAAGCTTCATAAGCTAAATCAAAAAAAACAACCCGTTAAAATTATTTTTTTAACGGGTTATTTTTTTAATTAAGCCTTAAACTTCAAAGGCAGATGTACTACTTTTTTTGTTTCAAAAAATTCATCTTCAAAAAAATCTGCAAGGTCATATAAAGTGGCATTTGGAAAATCTTTCAATTCTTCAGTCAAATCACCTCCTTTTAAATAAAGAATTCCATTTTTCAGAGTGTGTTTGTTCTGTTTCTTGATTTTATCTTTAATCCATGAAACAAAATCTGGCATATTCGTTACAGCTCTACTTACAATAAAATCGAAATCACCTTTTACCAGTTCTGCACGTTTTTGCTCTGCTTTTACGTTCTTTAATTCTAATCCATCTACAACTCCTTGAACTACTTTTATTTTTTTTGCGATAACATCGATCAAATAAAAACGGGTTTCAGGAAAAAGAATCGCTAACGGAATTCCAGGAAAACCTCCCCCTGTTCCAACATCTAAAACCATTGTTCCAGGTTCAAACTTCATCACTTTAGCAATTCCTAATGAATGTAAAATATGTTTTGTATATAATGAATCAATGTCTTTACGTGAAATAACATTGATTTTTTCATTCCAATCGTGGTATAAAAAGTTTAATTTTTGAAATTGTTCGATTTGAAGATCGGTCAAATTGGGAAAATATTTCAATATCTCATCCATTGCTATAATTTTTTAACAAAAGTACTACTTTACGATTGAAATATTTAACTCAATTTTGCAAATTGAAAATTTATAATAATTATCTTTGAAAACTATTTAAATTAAGTATGAATAACACTGCTCCAACTTTTGCAAGGCAAGACAATTTGAAGTTCTTTAGAACACTTAACTCTCGGGTAAACAATTATTTCAAAGAAAATAATATCAAAAAAACCGGAAACTGGCAATTACATTTAAAAGCTGTGATTCTGTTTGCTGTATTTTTAACTCCTTACTTTTTAATCCTTACACTTAACATGCCGTTTTGGGTAATGCTTCTATTATCTATCGTAATCGGAATTGGAATGGCCGGTATTGGAATGAACGTAATGCACGACGGAAATCACGGATCTTATTCTACAAAAAACTGGATTAATAAATTTATGGGCGGAACGATTTATATTCTAGCTGGAAATGTTTATAACTGGCAAGTGCAGCATAATGTACTTCACCATACTTATACCAACATTCCTGGACATGATGAAGATCTTGATGCTGGTCGAATTATTCGTTTTACAGAACATGCTGAATGGCATAGTTTTCACCGTTTTCAACATTATTATTCTGTATTCTTATATGGTTTACTAACTTTCAATTGGGCAATTACAACCGATTTTAAGCAAATGCGCAATTACTTGAAAAGAAAATTATCATATGGTGAAGCAAAAAATCCTAAGATTCTTTGGACAACTTTGATCATCACAAAAATTATTTATCTTTCAATCTGGATTGTTCTTCCTATTTTAATCGGAATTACATGGTGGAAAGTGCTTTTAGGATTTTTCGTAATGCATTATACCGCTGGATTAATTCTAAGCATTGTGTTCCAATTAGCACACGTTGTAGATCATACTACAAATCCAACTCCAAATGAATTAGGAGAAATGGACAACACTTGGGCTGTGCACCAACTGTACACTACAACTAATTTTGCTCCAAAAAATGCAATTGTAAATTGGTATACAGGCGGGTTGAATCATCAAATCGAACATCATATTTTTCCAAATATCAGTCATATTCACTACGGTAAAATCGCAAAAATTGTAAAAGAAACAGCAAAAGAATGCAATCTGCCCTATTACGAATACAAAACAATGCGAAGTGCTATTATTGCTCACTTTAAGCATTTACGTGATTTAGGAATGAAACCAGAATTAGCAGTTTAAAAAACTAAAAAAATCTATTAATAATTAACCAATCCTTAAACAACACAGCAAATTTAAGGACATTCAAAATTTTTATAATGAATCATATTCTTTCGGACAGAATCAACAAATTAGCGACTTCGCAAACATTAGCAATGGCTGCTTTAGCACGCGAATTAAAAGCACAAGGAAAAGACATTATCAGCTTAAGTTTAGGTGAACCAGATTTCAATACACCTGATTTTATCAAAGAAGCTGCAAAGAGAGCAATTGACGAAAATTACAGCACATATTCTCCAGTAGAAGGTTATCTTGAACTAAGAGAAGCAATCTGCAGAAAATTCAAAAGAGACAATAATTTAGAGTACAAACCATCTCAAATTGTAGTTTCTACAGGAGCAAAACAATCTTTATACAACATTGCACAGGTAATGTTAAACGACGGTGACGAAGTTATTTTACCAGCACCTTACTGGGTTTCTTATTTCGAAATCGTAAAACTTTCTGGCGGAGTTCCTGTAGAAGTTCCAACTTCTGTAGAAACAGATTTCAAAATCACTCCAGAGCAATTAGAAGCTGCAATTACACCAAAAACAAAAATGATGTGGTTCTCTTCTCCATGTAATCCTTCAGGATCTGTTTACAGCAGAGAAGAATTAACAGCTTTAGCTAAAGTTTTAGAAAAACACCCAAATATTTACGTAGTTGCAGACGAAATCTATGAGCACATCAATTTCTCTGGAACTTTCTGCAGTATCGGTTCTATCCCAGGAATGTTAGAAAAAACAATCACTGTAAACGGAGTTGCAAAAGCATTTGCAATGACAGGATACAGAATTGGTTACATCGGAGCTCCAGAATTCATCGCAAAAGCGTGTACAAAAATTCAAGGACAAGTAACTTCTGGTGCAAATTCTGTGGCACAAAGAGCTACAATCACAGCTGTAGATGCAGATCCAAGCGTATTAAACGAAATGGTTCAAGCTTTCCACGGACGTAGAGATTTAGTTGTTGGATTATTAAAAGAAATTCCAGGCGTAAAAATCAACGTTCCAGAAGGTGCATTCTACGTATTCCCAGACGTTTCTTCTTACTTCGGAAAAACATTAAAAGGAACAGAAATTAAAGATGCAAACGACGTTTCGATGTATCTTTTAGCTGAAGCAAACGTTGCTACAGTAACTGGAGATGCTTTCGGAAATCCAAACTGTATCCGTTTTTCTTACGCAACAAGCAACGATATTTTAAAAGAAGCATTACGCAGAATCAAAGAAGCTTTGACTGCATAACAATATTTTAAGTTTTACTAAAACGGCTTAAGGTTCAAAAGTTTCATCACTTTTATACTTTAAGCTGTTTTTTTATGGGCGTGTCCCAAGGGCCGGGCTATCCGCTATATCTTTTATGGTGAACCCCACCATAAAAGGATATCGCTCCTATCCCTCACGCAAATCGGCAAACGAGAAGTATCATTTTCAAAAACAAAAATCTGCTCAAATCAATTTAAATCTGCGTGAAACTTTTTTCTTAGTTTCAAAATTCCCATTCTACAATATTATAAAACATCATATGTAATCCTGTAAAACAAAGCATTTTATAATTGCAAACTTTGTAACATATTAATTTCAAAAAATTATATGTCATGACACATGCAGAAGAAACCACCACAGAAACAATTAAAACTTTAGAAGGATTAATTTCAATTCTTGAAGATGGAAAATTAGGATATACAAATGCAGCAGAGCATGTAGAAAATCCAGCAATGAAAACTGATTTCCTTGAGTATTCCCGCGAACGAGCTTTGTTTATTGTAGAGTTGCAAAACCAAATCAATAAACTAGGAAAATCGACAGATACTTCTGGCGGTGGCCCACTTGGAGCTTTACACCGAACTTGGATAGATATCAAATCAGCTTTTACAGGAGGCGATACCGAAGCCATTATAAATGCGTGCATTACTGGTGAAGAAGCCGCAATTGAAAAATACAAAATGGCACTCGAAGAAAATCATTTGGAACATGATCAAATTTATATCGTTTCAAAACAATTGAATAGTATTCAAAATACTTTATCACAAATTAAAATGAGAGCAAATTAGTCGATCGATCGATTCATGCTTTTTTTTTGAAAACTGCTCGGTCTTCGGATCGGGCGGTTTTTTTGTTTAAAACATGCTTACCAAAGCAAGTCTTTTCACCAAAAACTAAACATATCAATTTAATAAAATTTTTATTACTTTAGAAGCTATTTAATTCAATAGAATAAAAATGACAAACAAAAAAAGATTGCTAAGTTTGGCTTTGCCTTTAACTGTTATCTTATTTATACTTTTCACAAAATGGTGGATTGTTGATGTTATTGACGGTTCTGATTGTGTCACATATGGATTTCCTTTAATATACAAAGCGCCAGCATTTCATACTTCCCTAGCGCAGCAATTTTTTATAATGGAATTCTTTATTGATTTTCTTACCTATTTTTTAATCGCCTTTACATTGTTATTTTTGACAGATAAATTTGGACTCAAAATAAAACTAAATAAAAAACTACTCATAACCATTTATATAACAGCAATAGTACTATTCGCAATTGAAGTATCATTTGCAATAGTTTTTGAAACCAGTTTTTCTATCAAACGAGATTTTGATATTGAGATAAAACAAACCGGATTTAAATTTTATTTCTCTGAAAAAGAAAGAAACATATATAATAGGTTACATCAATAAACAAAAATCTTAACCATCATTATTCCATATTAAGTTAACAATTTCAAAAAAATCGCTTCATCTCTAGCAAACTCAAATAATTTATTAGACCTTTGCACACTTTTTTCCGTGAATACCACAAAAGGCTAAAGTTTTAGAAATGAAGAAGAAAATAGAAATATTAGCTCCAGCAAGAGATTTAATCGGTGGAATGGCAGCTATTAACAGCGGTGCAGATGCAGTATATATTGGAGCACCACAATTTGGTGCCCGTTCTAATGCCAACAACTCAATTGAAGATGTTGCTGCATTAGTAAAATACGCGCACTTATTTAACGCTCAGGTTTTTGTGGTAATGAATACCATTTTATACGATAACGAATTAGATACGTGTCGTGCCATGATTTGGGAATTATACGGCATTGGTGTCGATGCCTTGATTATTCAGGATATGGCGATTATGGAAATGGACTTGCCTCCTATCGTACTTCACGCAAGCACGCAAGCCAATAATCGTGATGCAGACAAAATTAAATTCTTAAAAGATGCCGGAATCAAACGTGTTGTTTTAGCGCGTGAATTGAACTTGCATCAAATTAAAACTATCTACGACGAAGCTGATGTTGAATTAGAATTTTTCGTAACGGGTGCACTTTGCGTATCCTTCAGCGGAAACTGTTATATGAGTGTAGCAAACGGAGAACGTAGCGCCAACCGTGGTTCTTGCGCTCAAAACTGTCGTTTACCTTATAACTTAATCGACGGAAACGGAGAAACTTTAATCAAAAACAGTCACTTGCTTTCGATTAAAGATTTAGACGTTTCAGACCAAATTCCGAATTTGATCGAAGCGGGAATCGTTTCTTTCAAAATTGAAGGCCGTCTAAAAGATGTGGCTTACGTTAAAAACAACGTTTCATATTTACGTCAAAAATTAGACAGTTATTTAGAAGGTAGCGATAAATACACAAAAGCTTCTTCTGGAAAATGTACCTATACTTTCGATTCTACTTTAAACAGAACCTTCAATCGTGGTTATACCGATTATTTCGTAAACGAAAGACACGCTAGTATTGGTTCTTGGGAAAGTCCAAAATCAAAAGGTCAATATATTGGTAAATTAATCCGTACAATCGGAGACGCTTACGAAATCGAAAACGGCGAATTGCTAAACAACGGTGACGGACTTTGTTTCATCAACGAAAACAACGAAGCCGACGGAATCTACGTTAACAAAGCCGAAAACGGAAAAGTTTATCCAAACGTTCTAAAAGAAGTAAAAGACGGAACTTTCATTTACCGCAACAACGATATTGCTTTCATCAAAATTGTTGAAAGAGAAGACAGTGCGATCCGTAAAATCGGAACGACTTTATTGCTTACCGAAAACGAAAATGGTTTCGAATTAATCGCAACCGACGAAGACGGAAACGTAAGTACAGTAACATTAGAGCACGCAAAAGAGCAGACAAAAACTGGCGAATCGATAGAAGAAAACATTAAAGTTCAATTGGCAAAAACAGGTTTCACACCTTACAGCGCCGATGAAATTAATGTTGTATTTTCTCAAAACTGGTTCCTTCCTATTTCAAAAATCAACGAAATGAGAAGAAATGTTTTCGAACAATTATCAGAAATTCGTCTAGCAAATTACAAACGCGAAGAACACCAATTGGTAAAAACGTCACATCCTTACCCAGAAACCAAGCTGGATTTCATGTACAACGTTTCCAACAAAACCGCTCGTAAATTCTACGAACGCCACGGTGTTACCGAAATCGAAAAAGCATTCGAATTACAATGGGATCCAGGAAAATCTCGTGTAATGACAACCAAATATTGCATCAAATACGAATTAAAAAAATGTCCAATACACCAAAAAGACATTGTTGGTGTCAAAGTAAAAGAACCTTTGGTTTTAAAACAGGGCGAGCTAGAATACAAACTTAAATTCAACTGCAAACCCTGCGAAATGGAAATCTGGGAAAAAGATGCTGAATTCGAAATCGAAGAAGATCAATATCATTAATATAAAAAAAGCGATACTCAATTAAGTATCGCTTTTTTATTATTTCTTCTTTGTAGTTTTTGTGTGGCGTAATCTTTATTTTTGTAGCCTTTAATGTTGATTTTGACTCCGCTTTTTTCTCTTTTTTAGCATTATACAAATTCACAACCTTCTCAATATCATCATATTTATATTCTTTATCTTCAATTTTTTTAGCAATTTCGGTATTGTCGCTAAAATAGTAGACTCCGTACTCTTTAAAAAAAGCATTATATCCAGCAGAAAGAGCATTGGAACTCAAAGAAACCAAAACAGGATAATCTTCATTACTTCTTTTTAAATAATGATTTACATCTTTCGAAACCACCTGCATTTTCTTTACTTTACTCTTATCTTGCGATTTTTCATCCTCAACCTTAACCTCTTTTATTCCGTATTCTTCACCGCCTAAATACAGAGAAGCTTTGCCTGTAATAATTTTGCAGATCCAGTTTTCATCAATAACTTTAAATTCCGTTCCCTTCTTTTTATAAACCTTTGTTTTGGTTCTAACAAAAGTATAAGACAGTTTTTTATTATCATCAAAAATCTGAATCGAATCGATATCGGCGCTAGCGTACTTTTCATTCTCCTCGCCAACTTTAATTTTTACTTTTTTATCGGTAAACGAAGGAAAATTAACTATTCCACTAATTTTTTGTTGGTCTTTTTTAAAAATTACAGCATTAGCTTTTTGTTCTCCCATTCCAAATTTAAAAGTAATTCCAGCTGATTGTGAATGAACTAAAGATGTAATGCATAAAGCAATCAGTATTAAAATAAAATTTATTCTCATCCTATGATTATATTTGTTTTGCGCGAAAATATAGAAATATAGTAAAGCTCACATAGAAATTCCGAATAAATTTAACCTGAATTTACTACACATACCTGTAGAGGTCATTAATAAGTAAGAACATCAAAATTTGGGCGTGCCCCTCCGGGTCGGGCTATCCGTTACAAGTCCTCGCCTGTTCGTTCCTCACGGCTGTGGGCTTTCCACTTCTATCCCTCACGCAAACCGGTTAACAAGAAAATGTCATTTTCAAAAGAAAAAACATCAATTGCCTCCAGCTTTAGCTGGAGGTAAAACAATAGTCCACAAGAAGGCTTTAGCCAAAAAATCAAGTTTGGCTAAAGCCCCAAATATTCTCATTAAAGTTCCTCCAGCTAAAGCTTGAGGCAATTCATCGCAAAAAAAATCCGCCGAATCTGCAACCCGAGCGACAGCGAACAGGCGAAGCAAATCTGCGAGAAAACTCTCCGCGTTCTTCCTTTTAACTTAAAAACAAAAGCTTAGCGTTCTTTGCGTAAATCTTTGCGAACTTTGCGGTTAAAAGAAGCTTTTTCTTTACTTTTACTACTCAACAATACACTACTCCAAAATGAAAATATTACTTCTAGGTTCAGGCGAATTAGGCAAAGAATTTGTCATTGCAGCACAACGAATCGGACAAACCATAATTGCAGTTGACAGTTACGAAAACGCACCGGCAATGCAAGTCGCTCATGGCTTTGAAGTCATCAACATGCTTGACGGCGAAGCACTTGACCGAATCGTAGCCAAACACCAACCAGATTTTATCGTTCCCGAAATAGAAGCCATTCGCACCGAACGTTTTTACGATTACGAAAAGCAAGGCATTACCGTTGTTCCTTCTGCGAAAGCGGCCAACTTTACCATGAATCGTAAAGCAATCCGCGATTTAGCTTCGAAAGAACTTGGATTAAAAACCGCAAAATACCAATACGCGACATCGGCAGAGGAGCTTCAAAAAGCAGTTCAGGAAGTCGGAATTCCGTGCGTTGTAAAACCATTAATGTCTTCTTCCGGAAAAGGACAATCGACAATCAAAACCGAAAGTGATATTGAAAAAGCGTGGCAATACGCTGTCGCAGGTTCACGTGGAGACGTTATCGAAGTGATAGTAGAAGCTTTTGTAGATTTCAATTCTGAAATTACGCTTTTGACGATTACTCAAAATAATAATCCGACTTTATTCTGCGCACCAATTGGCCACAGACAAGAAAGAGGCGATTATCAGGAAAGTTGGCAGCCTGCTTTAGTTTCAGACAAAGATTTGTACGAAGCGCAAGATATGGCTGAAAAAATTACCGAAGCACTTGGAGGTGCAGGACTTTTTGGTGTTGAATTTTTCCTGACTAACGAAGGCGTTTATTTCTCTGAACTTTCTCCGCGTCCACACGATACGGGAATGGTAACTTTGGCTGGAACACAGAATTTCAACGAATTCGAATTGCATTTACGAGCTATTTTAAGTCTTCCCATTTTCGAAATCACTTTAGAAAAAGCTGGAGCAAGCGCTGTAATTTTAGCTTCAGAAGACTCAACAAATCCAACTTTTACCGGAATCGAAAAAGTAGCGGCATTACCAAAAACCGATTTCAGAATTTTCGGGAAACCAACTTCAAGACCTCACCGAAGAATGGGTGTCGTTTTAAGTCACGATACACTTTCAACTCCAATCAACGAAGTAACAGAACGCGCCAAAGAAACCGCAAAATTAATAACTGTAAATTCGTAGAATTAAATATAAAAAATCTTTAACACATAGAAATATAGATTTTAATTCTAATAAAAAGGGAAAAGAAAAAACAAGTTTTCACACATAGCTATGTGCATTGAAACAAGTGAAACGCCTTTATATACAAAGCAGAACTATGTTTCTATGTGTTTAAATGATACACACAACAGATTAACTGTAAATTCTTAACTATGAAAAATATATTATTGGCGACTTTCCTTTTTATTGGAATCGCAGTTCAAGCTCAGAGCAAAAAGAAATTCGATAAACCAACAATCGTAGAAGCTTCATGCGGAGAATGTCAATTCGGGATGAAAGGAAAAAGCTGTGATTTGGCTGTCCGCATTGACGGAAAATCTTATTTTGTTGATGGAACAACAATTCATGATCACGGAGATGCACACGCTGAAAAAGGTTTTTGCAACGCCATCAGTAAAGCTACTGTTACCGGAGAAATTGTTGGTGACCGATTTAAAGCAACTTCATTTGCACTAATTGAAGATAAAAAATAATGGCATTAATTCTTGAAAATATTGCCAAACATGTTTCGCTGACGCCAGAGGAACAGGCGCTTTTTTTATCTAAACTGGAAACTAATACGTACAAACCTAAAACCATTTTATTGAATGCGGGCGAAGTTTGTACACATTCGTATTTTGTAAATTCTGGTATTTTACGAAGTTTCAACATAAACGACAATATTGTCGAACATGTGCTTTCGTTTGCCTGCGAAGGTTGGTGGATGAGCGATATGTACAGTTACTTTTCTCAAAAACCGGGACAACTTTTTATTGAGGTTTTAGAAGAAGCAGAAGTAGTTTCGTTATCCAAAGAAAATCAAGAACAATTGTATCTTGAAATTCCAAAACTAGAGCGTTTTTTCAGAATTTTAATTGAAAATTCTTTAATTGCAAATCAACAAAGATTAATGGACAATTTAAGTTTACCTGCCGAAGAACGTTTTGAGAAATTCACTAAAAAATACGGAACATTAGTTCATAAAGTTCCTCAAAAACAAATCGCTTCTTTCATTGGCGTAACACCTGAATTTTTCAGCAAAATGAAAGCTAGGCTTTTGAAGAAATAATTTTCTAGCCACAGATTTCAGATATTAAAAGGATTTTTTTTTTTAGCCACGAATTTCACAAATTTCCACGAATTAAATTTGAATAAAAATTCGTGCGAATTTGTGAAATTCGTGGCAACATTTTTTAAATCTTTTTAATCTCTGAAATCTGTGGCAAAAAAAACAAAAACACGGCCCGCAAATCGAACCGTGTTTTTTTGTGAATTAAAACTGCTCCACCTCCGTAGAATGCTTCATTGCGGTTGTTGAAGATCTTCCGATTGTAACCGTATTTTGAACAGCATCGAAATAAGAAGTTCCCACGAAAGCCTGATGTTTTACAGCTCTAAATCCATTTTTTTGTAAAGCGAATTCTCTTTCCTGCAATTCAGAATAACCTGCCATTCCGCGTTCTTTGTAGGCTTTAGACAATTCGAACATACTTGTATTCAAAGCATGGAATCCTGCCAAAGTGATAAATTGGAATTTATAACCCATTGCAGCCAAATCTTCTCTAAACGTTTCCATTTCGGCAACTGATAATTTTGCAGCCCAGTTGAAAGAAGGCGAACAATTGTAAGCCAACATTTTATCCGGAAATTCCTTTTTCATGGCATCCGCAAATTTTTTAGCGAAAGCCAAATCAGGGTTACTGGTTTCCATCCAAATTAAATCGGCATACGGAGCGTAACTTAGTCCTCGCGCAATTCCTTGCTCAATTCCGTTTTTTACATAAAAGAAACCTTCATTAGTTTTTTCTCCCGTAATAAATTTTGCATCCCTCGGATCAGCATCGCTTGTTAGCAAATTCGCCGCATCTGCATCTGTACGGGCAACAATTAAAGTCGGAACTCCCATAACATCCGAAGCCAAACGAGCTGCAATCAATTTATTAATCGCTTCTTGCGTCGGTACCAAAACTTTTCCGCCCAAATGCCCACATTTTTTAGCAGAACTCAACTGATCTTCAAAATGAACTCCAGAAGCTCCGGCTTCAATCATCGATTTCATTAATTCGAAAGCATTTAGGTTTCCGCCAAAACCAGCTTCGGCATCAGCCACAATCGGAACCAAATAATCTTTTTTATCTTTCACTTCATTTACAGTCTGAATCTGATCAGCTCGCAATAAAGCATTGTTGATCTTTTTTACCACCATCGGCACACTGTTTACCGGATATAGCGATTGATCTGGATACATTTCGCCTGCCAAATTTGCATCTGCCGCAACTTGCCATCCGCTCAAATAAATCGCTTCTAAACCGGCATCCACTTCCTGAATAGCCTGATTACCAGTCAACGCCCCCAAACCCGCTACATAATCCTGACTTTTTAACTTTCTCCATAATTTTTGCGCTCCCATTTTTGCAATAGAATGCTCAATTTGATACGAACCCTGAAGCGTCACAACTTCACTCGCAGTATAAGGACGTTCAACACCTTTCCATCTTGGGTTCGAAATCCAATCATTAATCAATTCCTGAATTCTGTCTTCTGTTGTTTTCATAAATGTATAGTTAAGTGGTTTGTTAGTAATGGTGTTCAGTTTTTAACTGGACGCAATTTTTCCAAACACATAGAATCATAGCTTTACTTTATGCATAAAGGCGTTTCACTTGTTTCAATTCACATAGCTATGTGTGAAAACTAGTTTTTTCTTACCTTTTTTATTAAAACTAAAATCTATGTTTCTGTGTGTTTAAAATTGATTTTATAAATATTTGTAGCACGGAATCGTTAAAAAATCAACAAAATCTGGATTTACAACTAATCTTTCCAAAACTTTTTCTGCTAATGGAAATTGCTGTTTTTCGTGATTTTCTTCCCCTAATTCCGTTTTGATTTTCTGGAATTCATCCAAAGCCAATTCGTGATAATAAGCCAAATCTAATTTTCGTCCATTATCTAAAACCACTTTGTTTTGAAGCCACTGCCACAATTGCGATCTTGAAATTTCGGCAGTTGCTGCATCTTCCATTAAATTATGCAAAGCAGCAGCACCTTGCCCATTCAGCCATGAAGCTAAATATAGAACTCCAACATTGATATTTTTTCGAACACCATTTTCTGTAATCAATCCAATTGGTGGTTCAATCAAATCTGCTTCCGTAATTTTTTGATGTTCTCTTTTTATATGAATTTGATTTGGAGTTGGCATTACTTTATCAAAAATTTCTTTGGCCAAAACAACCAAATCCGGATGCGCTACCCAAGTTCCGTCGTGACCGTTTTTAACTTCGCGTTCTTTATCGGTTTTTACTTTCGCGAAAGCGACTGCATTGGCTTCATCATTATTTCGGATCGGAATTTGAGCTGCCATTCCGCCAATCGCATGAATTCCGCGTTTGTGACATCTCTGAATTACCAAATTCGAATATGCATTCATAAAAGGCGAAGTCATATTTACCTGATCGCGATCCGGAACAATGAATTTTGGATTTTTTCTAAACTTTTTGATGTAAGAGAAAATATAATCCCAGCGTCCGCAGTTCAAGCCAACGATATGTTCTTTTAATTCGAAAATGATTTCATCCAACTGAAAACTTGCCGTAATCGTTTCGATTAAAGCCGTCACTTTTATGGTTCCGCGTTTCAATTTCAAATAATCTTCGGTAAAATCAATTACGCTGTTCCACCATCTTGCCTCTAAATAATGTTCTAATTTCGGAATGTAGAAATAAGGTCCTGAATTGTTTTCTAAAAGATTTTTATGATTGTGAAAAACATACAATCCAAAATCGACCAACGATCCAGAAACTTCATTTCCATCAATCAAAAGATGTTTTTCTGGCAAATGCAACCCTCTCGGACGCACAATTAAAGTGGCTATTTTTTCATTTAACTGATAGGTTTTATCCTTAATTTCATCTCTGTGCGAAATAGTTTTATTAACTGCATCGATCAAATTCACTTGTCCGTCCATTAGGTTTTTCCAGGTTGGCGAAGTACTGTCTTCAAAATCGGCCATGAAAGTTTTGGCACCCGAATTCAAAGCATTGATAATCATTTTGCGGTCAACTGGTCCGGTAATTTCTACTCTTCGATCCAGCAAATCTTTCGGAATTTCTCCAGCCGTCCAATTACCTTCTCTGATGCTTTTTGTTTCTGGAGTAAAAACCGGCATGACACCCTGATCAAAAGCGACTTGTTTTTGATCTCTTTGCAAAAGCAATAATTTTCGTTGTGATTTGAATTTTTTGTGCAATTCGGTGATGAATGCAATCGCTTCTTCTGTCCAGATTGTTGGATAAGAAAGCTTCTTGTCGGCCAGAATTTCTAAAGCCATTTCAGTGATCTCTAATTGGTTTTTCATAGCTGCAGATTTTATTTTTTATTTAATTGAAAAGCTTTTCTTCTCAATCATTTTTCTTTTGATCAAAACCAATAAATCATAACTAACTCATAATTAATTCGTTTCAACAGTACAATGTTATAAAAAAGTTTTTTACAAAACAAGCGAACGTTCGCTAAATTTAAAAAATATTTATTTTGCGATTGTTTTTTAGAATACTTATATTTGAATTATGGATATCGAAAAAGACTATATAAAGCTGATTTTTGGGCTAAAACTCAAGCAAGTTCGTACACAAAAAAACTTGTCACTTTTTGGTTTGGCCAAACTGACCAATCTTTCAAAATCGTATTTAAACGAAATTGAAAAGGGAAAAAAATATCCAAAAACAGATAAAATTTTACTTTTATGCGAACATTTGGACGTGACTTACGACCAAATGGTGTCTTTAAAACTCGATAACAACCTCGCTCCGATTGGCGAAATCTTGAAATCTGGAATTTTAAAAGAAATTCCGCTGGAACTTTTCGGAATTCAGGAAGCCGATTTAATTGATATTATTGCTAATGCTCCGGCTAAAGTCAATGCATTTATCAGTACGATTATCGAAATTGCACAGCATTATAATTTAAGTCGGGAAAGTTTTTTCCTTGCCGCTTTGCGTTCGTATCAGGAAGCACACAGCAATTATTTTGAAGATTTAGAAGACAAAGTAATCGCTTTTTCGAAGTCATTTCAAATCAATTTAGATTCTAAAATTAGCATTGAAGAATTGGAAGCGATTTTAAAAGAAGAATACGAATACAACATCAAAGAAATTGCTTTTATAGATCAGGAAGCTTTAGACGATTTGCGTTCGATTTATGTTCCGAAAAGTAAAACTTTATTGCTTTCAACTGAAATTGATGCACCACAAAAAGCTTTTATTTTAGCTAAAGAAATTGCATACAATTATTTGAAAATTTCTGAACGTTTATTGACTTTCAGCTGGATTAAGTTTGAAAATTTTGATCAGGTTTTGAACAATTTTTATGCTTCATATTTTGCTGGCGCTTTATTGTTGCCACGAAAATTAGTTGTAGATAAAATCAATAATTTCTTGGAAAACGAAAATCCGAAACCGGAAGAATTTGTTTCATTAATTGAAAGCTTTGAAGTTTCACCTGAATCTTTTTATCAGCGATTAACCAATTTATTACCAAAAGATTTTCATCTGAAAAACTTATTCTTTTTAAGATTATCACATCGTCCCGGAAGTGATTTTTATCAGATAAACAAAGAATTACACATTACCAATCAACAGGAACCGCATGCCAACGAAACTAATGAACATTATTGCAGAAGATGGGTTTCGGTAAAAACCATTGACGAAGCCATCAAACAAAATAAACCGCATTTTTTTGATGCTCAAATTTCGAGTTATGCCAACAGCGGGAACGAATATTTAGTTTTTTCATCGGCTACAAAAGATCCTTTTGCGGAAAATTATATCCGAAGTATTTCAGTTGGAATTTTAATAAATTCGGCAATGAAAAAGAAATTTAAATTCATTGAAGGAAAACCTTTGGTGAAAAGAATTGTAGGTGTAACTTGCGAAACTTGTTCCGTTCAGGATTGTCTGGAGCGCGCTTCTCCTCCTATTGCTTTGGAGAAAAAGAAACGCCATGAGAACACCGATGCGGTTGTACAACAGTTTATAAATCAATACAGTTAGAATTATGAAATACTTTGCTTTGCTATTCACTATACTTTCTGTTAGCTTAATTCAGCAAACAGATAAACTAACTGGTCGTTACAATTATTTAATTGAAAACGACAATCAATATATTCAGAAAGATAAAATTACTTTTAAGGATAGTGTTTTTGTTTTTGATAACAAGTTTATGCCGAAAGGAAAGGTTTCTTACGGAAATAAAATCATATTGGATAATTTCATCAATACTGATTTAGTTATAACTATTCCGAAAGATCAGATTCAAAAGGATACTATTCAATTTTATATGCATGATAAGAATGATGCTAATTACCTGGATATAGTGACTGGAAAAGGGAAATTGATTAGAATTAAATAGTTTTATTTTTCTTGAATTTCATTGACAATATTCCTCGCAAACTTGTCATCTCGACGAAGGAGAGATCACACTAGTAGTTCTACAAAGTGGATCGCCAATTTTTGCGGAATTTCGCGTGTGATCTCTCCTTCGTCGAGATGACAAACTGGGCGCTTACTTTGTGTTAAAACACATATTCTTCTGAAAACAAAAACTTCTAAATTAGCCCCGATAGAAGTGGAAATCCTTTTGTGCCGGGGTTCGGCACAAAAGATTGAAACGGATAGCGGGACTAGACGTCTTTTGAAAACTTAAATTTCTGCTTCAAAAAAAATCAATTAGATAATTTGGGAATATGCCAATTAGAAAATTAAATCACACTAGGAATACCTTAGAAACTTAGCATATTAGAACCTTAGAACCTTTCTTAATCTAGATTAAGTGCTTTTCCTTCACGTTGACCGTATCTTTGTACTATAAAATAACAAAAGGACAAAATCATGGAAAATATAGTATTGCACAAAGCAGAAACAAGAGGAAATGCAAATCACGGTTGGCTAAACGCTTACCATAGCTTTAGTTTTGCGAGCTGGTATAATCCGGATAGAGTTCAGTTTGGGGCGCTTCGTGTTTTGAACGATGATACAATTGCTGCTGGAATGGGTTTTGGAACTCACCCTCACGATAATATGGAAATTATTACGATTCCTCTTGAAGGTGATTTGGCTCATAAAGACAGCATGGGAAATACGGAAATCATTAAAAATGGTGACATTCAGGTGATGAGTGCTGGAACTGGAATTCAGCATAGTGAGTTTAATCCGAATGCTGATCAGCAGACTAAATTGTTGCAGATTTGGTTGTTTCCAAATAAAAGAAATGTTACGCCGCGTTACCAACAAATTACTTTGGATGTTGCGGACAGACACAATAAATTGTCGCAAGTTTTATCTCCAAATGCTGATGATAGCGGAGTTTGGATTCACCAGGACGCTTGGTTCAATATGGGTAATTTTGACTCAGGTGTGTCAACTGAATACAAAATCAAAAAAGAAGGAAACGGAGTTTATGCTTTCATTTTAAAAGGAAATGTAACGATCAACGGTCAGGAATTGAACACTCGTGATGCAGTTGGAATTTCAGGAACTGATACTTTAAACATTACAGCAAATACTGACGCTGAATTTTTATTGATGGATATTCCGATGAATTATTAATTCAAACAAAAACAATTAATACCTGTACTTTGAAACGATAATAATTCTGTAGATCAGATTGTTATCGTTTCTTTTTTTTTAAAAAAAACTTAAATTATTGGAAGTTTTAAAAGTCTCCCGCAGATTTTGCAGATTCAGGAGATTATAAAAACAAAAATCTGCTTTATCTGCAAAATCTGCGGGAAAAATAAATCACATTATTTATCACATTTTTCATTTCTTAATCTAGGTTAAGTGCTTCAAGACAACTATCACCGTAACTTTGTCCTATCAAAATGAAACAAATTAATTATTTAAAAAAATAAAATTATGGCAACTACAAAATGGTCAATTGACCCAACACACTCTGAAATTGGTTTTAAAGTTAAACACATGATGTTTACAAACGTTTCAGGAAAATTTGGAACTTACGACGCTACAATCACTACAGACGGAGAAAACTTCGAGAACGCTGCAATTGAATTTTCTGGCGATATTTCATCAATCGATACTGCAAATGCAGACAGAGACGGACATTTAAGAAGCGGTGACTTTTTTGATGCTGAAAATCATCCAAAATTATCTTTCAAAGCTTCTTCTTTCAAAAAAATCGATGACGGAGATTACGAATTAACTGGAGATTTAAACATTAAAGGAATTTCTAAAACAGTAAAATTCCCAGTAGAATTTAGCGGAACAATGACTGATCCTTGGGGAAATACTAAAGTTGGTTTAAGCATAGAAGGAAAAATCAATCGTAAAGATTGGGGTTTAAACTGGAACTCAGCTCTTGAAACAGGAGGTGTTTTAGTTGGTGAAGAAGTAAAATTAAATATCGAATTACAATTCGTAAAACAAGCTTAATCTTTGGTTTAGATTAGATTTAATTGGTTGATTGAAAGCTCTGCGTTTACTCGCAGGGCTTTTTTTTTATGTTGCCACGAATTTCCACTAATTTTTTTTCTCAAAAACGCTAAATATTTTTTGCCACAGATTAAAAAGATTTTCACAGATTTTTTAATCCATATAATCCTTTAATCTGTGGCTATAAAAAATAATTCGTGAAAATTCGTGCAATTCGTGGCAAACAAAAAAACTCAACGTACAGTATTTCTAAATTCTGTTGGCGACATTCCGGTTTGTTTTTTGAAGAAGCGGGAGAAGTACGAGTAATCTTCATAGCCGACTTTTAACGCTACTTCGTTTATGGCTAATTGTTTGTCCATCAACATTCTTTTGATTTCGAGGATTACGCGGTCAGTGATTACTTCAGTTGCTGTTTTTTGGAGGATTTCGTTGCAGATTCTGTTTAAATGTTTTAGTGTAATATTTAGTTTTTCTGCGTAGAAAGAAGGCAGTTTTTCGGTTTTGAAATATTCCTCTAAAAGCGATTCGAATGTATTGATTTTGATGTTGTATGAATGCGCTTGATGCGAATAGGTTTCGTTGTATTTTCTCGCTACTTCAATGTGAATGCAATCTAATAAATTCAGCAATTTATCTAATTGATATTTGTTATCTTGACTATTTTCCTGAATTAATAAATTAAAATACGGAAGGATTTTCGGAATTTCATTTTCTTCAAAAACCATTTCTGGTCGGTTATGAATAGAATGATAAAAATTATAATCGTTGATTTTTTTCTGTCCGAAATACAGATTATACATTTCCTGAGAAAAGATAATGACGAAGCCTTCGATGTCTTCGGATAAATTCCAATGGTGCATTTGTCCCGGCTGTAGCACAAAAAGACTTCCTCTTTTTATTTCAAACTGATCAAAATCGACTTCATGCAATCCCGAACCTTTGGTAAAAAAGACCATTAAATACGAGTCGTGACGGTGCGGTTCTTCGACAAAACTGTGATTTTTTAAATGTTCTTTAAAAGTATTGACGTAAAAATCGCGGTGAATATCGTTACAGCTAAAATTCTGAACACTATAAATGGGATATCTTTTCATAAAAATGTCTTTATTGTGCTATAATAAGCGAAGATATAAAAAAGACTTTTAATAGGTTACAAATTACCTTTGTATAAATAAAAAACAACAAAGTCATGTCAAGCGCATTAACTCATATTTTAAGCAACGAATGTCCTATTTGTCATAAAGGAAAAGTTTTTACAGACAAAAATATTTTCTTCAATTTTGGTTTACCAAAAATGAATGAGTATTGTAGTCATTGTAATTATAAATTCCAAAAAGAACCTGGCTATTTCTTTGGAGCCATGTACGTAAACTACGGATTAACAGTCGCTCAGGGAATTGCAACATATTGTATTGCACAGTTTTTCTTTGAGAAAAATTTCGATTTGAGAATTATTCCTATTATCGCTGTTGTGATTACTTTAATGACTTCTTTTAATCTCCGATTTTCCAGATTAGCATGGATTTACATGTTTAAGGATTATACGAAATAAAAAAGTGTTATTTTTGCCTTTCAATTGAAACTAATTCAATTCCAAAAAAAATAAAAATAAAATTAGACAAATGAAAGCATACGTATTTCCGGGTCAGGGTGCACAATTCACAGGAATGGGCAAAGACCTGTATGAAAATTCGGCTTTAGCCAAAGAATTATTCGAAAAAGCTAATGAAATATTAGGTTTCAGAATTACAGATATTATGTTTGAAGGTACTGCCGAAGAACTAAAAGAAACTAAAGTTACACAGCCAGCTGTATTTTTACATTCTGTTATTTTGGCCAAAACTTTAGAAGATTTCAAACCGGAAATGGTTGCAGGACACTCATTAGGAGAATTCTCTGCTTTGGTTGCAAATGGAGTTTTATCTTTTGAAGACGGACTTAAATTGGTTTCTCAACGTGCTTTAGCAATGCAAAAAGCATGCGAAATTACTCCATCTACAATGGCTGCTGTTTTAGGTTTAGCGGATAATATTGTGGAAGAAGTTTGCGCTTCTATCGACGGTATTGTGGTTGCTGCAAACTACAATTGCCCAGGTCAATTGGTAATTTCTGGAGAAACTACTGCTGTTGAAAAAGCTTGTGAAGCAATGAAAGCTGCCGGAGCAAAACGTGCTTTAATTTTACCTGTTGGAGGAGCATTTCACTCACCAATGATGGAACCGGCAAGAGAAGAATTGGCTGCTGCAATTGAAGCAACTACATTCTCAACTCCAAGTTGCCCAGTGTATCAAAACGTTACTGCAAATGCGGTTTCTGATGCAAACGAAATTAAAAAGAACTTAATCATTCAATTAACTGCTCCTGTAAAATGGACGCAATCTGTACAACAAATGATCGCTGACGGCGCTACTTTGTTTACTGAAGTTGGCCCTGGAAAAGTTTTAGCTGGATTGATTAATAAAATTGATAAAGAAGCGGCTACTGCTAATGCTTAATTTTTAAGTTTTCAGTCGCAACTCCTGCAAGGTTTCCAAAACCTTGTAGGTATTTAAGCTTTAAAAATACAGACCTACAAGGTTTTGTAAACCTTGCAGGACAACAAAAAACAAAAAATCCTCATAAACTTTAATCAGTTTATGAGGATTTTGTTTTTTTATGTACTAAGTTATTTTTTCCAAGGATAACTTTTAATTCTTTTAGACATTTCAATCTTAAATTGTTCCGGTGTTAAGCCATTTTCAAACTCACAATCAAAATTATCTGGCCACCATTTTCGAATTCTTCTAATTGATTCTTTTTTTGCTTCTTCAACGTTCAATCCTTTTGCAAACTCTGCATCAAAATCAAAAGTCTCGCGATCTATACCTTGAATTTTCGGTTTTTGAATTTGATATTCAGTTGCAGGCTCTTCCACCTTATCTTTCTTCTTATTTTCTTTATCCGAACTCATAATTCCTACTTTTAATTCTTACAAATTTACAAAATAAATCAAATCAAAAAATATTATATTCTCTAAGCTTTCTTCTCCTTCTTTTTGTAATTCACAATAAAAACCCCAAGAATAATAAGCGCAGTTGCAATTATAAAATCAAATGTAATCACTTCATCTAAAAGCAACCAGCCCAGAAATACCGCAATTATTGTATTAACGTAAGACAAAATGGAAACCTGTACAGCCGACACGCGTTTCAATGCATAATTGTAACTAAAAAAAGCAATCACCGAGCCAAAAATAGATAAATACAAGGCAGCAAAAATACTTCTTGAACTCCAAGTGCTAAAATCAGGATTTGGAGAAAAAATAGACGCTAAAACCAGCTGAATAATAGATGCCATCGTAAATTGATAAAACAAGTTGAGTACAATATTATTCGATTTGTTAGCGTGCGTTTTGGTATAAATTGTTCCTGCCGCCCAAGCCAAAATAGCAAATCCCATAAATATCATTCCGCTCCTATAATCGGCATCAAGAAATGATCCGAGTCCGTCTTTAAATATAAAAACAACTCCCGAAAATCCTATAATCACTCCAATAAACCCTCTTAAACTCATTTTTTGCAAACCAACTAAAATACTTCCTAGAAAAATTAGAATTGGAGACAAGGCACTTATTACAGATGCTAATCCACTTGGTAAAGTCTTTTCTGCAATTGTTGTAAAACCATTTGCTATTACAATCATTAAAATTGAAGGAATAAGTTGCTGTTTGAAATTTCCCCAGCCAATCCATTTTAATTCTTTCTTGAACAGCAAAATAGTCATCATAATTAAACCCGCCAGTCCCTGACGAATTGAGGTCACAAACCAAGGCGGAATCGTTTCTACCGCAACTCTAATTCCTAAAAACGTTGTGCCCCAGATAATTCCAACTGCTGTAAGGGCAAAAATTAATTTATAATCTAAATCTTTTTTCATAAAAATTAAATGTCATTAAAAGAAAAGTCCCAAACTATATTGCTATAATCTGGGACTTTAAAAATTTATAATTTTATTTAAAAAACTATTTATTCCTCACTTTTTGTTCCCATTTCCATGCACTTGCCATTGCTTCATCCAGACTTAGTTCAGCCTTCCATCCTAAGACATTATTTGCCTTATCAGTATTCGCGTAAGCTTCAGTAATATCACCTTCACGGCGAGGCTTAATGACGTATGGTAATTTTTTCTCACTTACTTTTTCGAAACTATGAATGACTTCTAAAACCGAACTTCCTTTTCCAGTTCCAAGGTTAAAAGTTTCAACTTTCGCTAAATTCTTTTTATTGAATAAACGCTGTAAGGCAATTACGTGCGCTTTTGCTAAATCAACAACATGAATATAATCACGAACTGCAGTTCCGTCTGGAGTTGGATAATCATCTCCAAAAACAGACAATTCCTGACGTAATCCCATTCCTGTTTGTGTAATAAATGGAACTAAATTTTGAGGAACTCCTAAAGGCAATTCTCCAATTTCTACCGATTCGTGCGCTCCAACTGGATTGAAATAACGTAATAAAATAGCATTTATATTAGTCACTTTAGCTGTATCTGTAATAATTTCTTCGCCAATTTGCTTTGTATTTCCGTAAGGAGACATTGCCGTTTGAACCGGTGCATCTTCTGTAATCGGCATTTTTTCGGCCTGACCGTAAACCGTACAAGAAGAGCTGAAAATAAAACTTGCTTCTGTTTTTTGCTGTAATTCTTGCAAAAGATAAATTAAACTGCTAATGTTGTTTTCATAATACAACAAAGGCTGTTCAACACTTTCACCAACTGCTTTTGAAGCCGCAAAATGAATTACTCCTGTAACATCGCTGTGTTTTTTAAAGAAATCCCTAACTGACGCTTTTTCTCTTAAATCTAATTTTTCGAATAAAGGCGTTTTTCCTGTAATCGTTGTAATTCCTTTTAAAACATCTTCTGAAGAATTTGAAAGATTATCAATGATCACTACTTCGAAGCCTTCATTTTGCAACTCGACTACGGTGTGAGAACCGATAAACCCTAATCCTCCCGTTACTAATACTTTCATTTTGTGGTTGTTTGTAGTTAAATTATAGCTAATATTTAAGCTGTCTTATTTTAAAAATTCAATTACGCTATCTGTAATATATTTAATTTGCTCATCATCAAGTTCTGTATGCATTGGCAATGCGATAACTTCTTGAACCAATTGATTAGTTACAGGAAATTGCTCTTCCTTATAACGAGGATCTAAATATGCTTTTTGAGAGTGAAGCGGAATTGGATAATAAATTGCACATGGAATTCCTTTATCCAATAAATGCTGCATCAAAGCATTACGATCTGCATCAATAATTCTTAAAACATATTGATGAAAAACGTGATCATTTTCGTTTGCATTAAAATCTGGCGTAATAATATGTGCATTTCCAGCGAAAGCAGCATTATATTTTGTTGCCGCCAAACGACGAGCTGCGTTATATTCATCCAACAAAGGCAATTTTGCATTTAAAACCCCAGCCTGAATACTATCTAAACGTGAATTAACACCCACAACATCATGATGGTAACGCTCGTACATTCCGTGATTTACGATTCCGCGGATGATATGAGCCAAATTATCATCATTTGTAAAAATTGCTCCTCCGTCTCCGTAGCATCCTAAGTTTTTAGATGGGAAGAAAGAAGTTGCTGCTATGTGCCCAATAGTTCCGACTTTAGATTTTGCACCAGATTTCGAAATATAATCAGCTCCAATTGCTTGAGCATTATCTTCAATTACATATAAATTATATTGAGCCGCAATTTCCATAATCGCATCCATATTAGAAGCACGTCCAAATAAGTGAACCGGAACAATTGCTTTTGTTTTTGGAGTGATCGCCTTTTTAACAGCATCGATATCGATGTTCATATTTACCATATCAACATCAACCAAAACTGGTGTTAATTGCAATAAAGCGATAACCTCAACAGTTGCTGCAAAAGTAAAATCAGCGGTAATTACTTCATCTCCTGGTTGAAGACCCAATCCCATCATAGCAATCTGCAAAGCATCTGTACCGTTTGCACAAGGAATAACGTGTTTTGCACCTAAATAATCTTCAAGATTCTTTTGAAACTGATGAACTAAAGGTCCGTTGATATAAGTATTAGTATCTAAAACTTCCTGAATTGAAGCATCTACAGTAGATTTTATTTTTTCATATTGACTTTTTAAGTCAACCATTTGAATTTTTTTCATTTTTGAATGTATTTAAAAATCAAAGACACTGTTTTTTAGACAGAAATCTCTAAAAGCAGGAACAAAAATAGTTATTAATACCTTCAAACCAATGAAAATAGTCGAAAGAAATGTAATTTAGCTGCAAAAAAAAATACATGCTTTTTTTATATAATTTAGCCATATACATCACAGGATTTTCCCTAAGAATCATAGCCTTATTTAGTCCAAAAATTAAACTTTTTATGGAAGGCCGAAAGAGTGTTTTCAGCACACTAAAAGAAAAAATAAAACCTGAAGACAAGACTATCTGGTTTCATTCTGCTTCTTTGGGCGAATACGAGCAGGGACTTCCTGTCATTGAAAAAATCAAAGAGAAATATCCCTCGCATAAAATCATTGTAACCTTTTTTTCACCATCTGGATACGAAGTGCGTAAAAATAACACAGTAGCCGATGTTACTGTTTACCTCCCTTTGGACACTAAAAGTAACGCGAAAAAATTCATCAAATTAGTCCATCCAGAACAAGCTTTCTTTATTAAGTATGAATTTTGGCTAAACTATTTAAAAGAGCTAGAAAACCACAAAACTCCAACTTATTTAATTTCAGGAATTTTTAGAGACAATCAAATGTTCTTTAAATGGTATGGCGGATTTTATAGAAAAACCTTAAAAGCTTTTACTTATTTCTTTCTTCAAAACGAAAAATCAAAAGAAAAAATAGAAAGTCTTGGCTTTAAAAACGTAATTGTTTCAGGCGACACTCGTTTTGATCGTGTAAATGCTATTTTAGAAAGAGACAATAGTTTAGATTATATTGAAAACTTCAAAAACAACCAGCCAACGATTGTTATTGGAAGTTCATGGCCTAAAGATGAAGCTTTGATAGCAGAATACATCAATCAGGCGCCTGAAAATGTAAAATTCATCATTGCGCCTCATAATATAAAACCGGATCAGATTTCAGATCTACAATCAAAAATTACAAAAGCAACAGTTTTATTTTCAGAAAAAGAAAATAAAGATTTATCTGGCTACACTGTTTTTATAATTGACATAGTCGGGATTCTAACCAAAATTTATAGCTACGGAACGATTGCGTACGTTGGTGGCGGATTTGGGAATCCTGGAATACATAACATTTTAGAACCAGCAACCTTCGGAATGCCAATTGTGATTGGACCTAATTATTCGAATTTTGCGGAAGCAATTGCATTAGTTGAAATTGGCGGTTGCATGCCAATAGCAACGAATACAGAACTAAAAGAGATTTTTGATAAATTATTAAACGAAAAAAAGTTCCTAGAAGAAAAAAGCCAAATCTGCAGATCATTTATTCAAGATAACAAAGGAGCAACCGAAACCATTATAAAGCTCGTTTCGTAACCTTTGTAACAATAAAAAAGCGTTAAATTCAAAAAAAGGACACAAATAAGAGCATTTTTCTCTCGAGACACTTGAATAAATAGTCTTAAAAAACAAGATAAAACATAAATCAGAGAAATAAAATAGCCAATTTTTATAAAGAATATTCAACAAAAAATTATTTAGTATAGAAATTAGATAATTTAAGAAAATTTTGTATTTTTGGCATATTCTTTGATAAATAAGATAAACGTGAGTAAGGAAAATATTTTAAAAAAAAAGTGAAAAAATATTTTACATATTAAAAAATTTATATCTTTGCCACGAATTAATAATTAACCTTTTATAATAAAGTAAGATGAAAAAAGTATTTTTAAGTTTAGCTGTTGTTGCTGTTTTAACTGTTGTATCTTGTAAAAAAGCTGACGCTGCTGCTGAAGCTCCTGCTGTAGATTCTACTGCTGTTGCTGTTGATTCAGCTGCTGCTGTTGTTGATTCTGCTGCTGCAACTGTTGATTCTGCTGCTGCTAAAGTTGATTCTGCTGCTGCTAAAGTAGAAGAAGTAAAAAAATAATTAGAACCAAGTTCTAACGATTTTAAAACCATCTTTTTAGATGGTTTTTTTTTGTGATTAATTTTCCATTAATACACACACAAAAAAAAGCGTCCGCAATTGCGAACGCTTTTTTTTATTCAGCTACCTCTTCCAATTCTTCTTCAACCTCTTCATCACCAAAAATCGATTCACTTGAAGAGAAATCCAAAATCTCCGACCTAGAAGCATATGTTACAATTTCTTTTATTCCCTTTTGTAAAAGCAATTCAGTACTGTATTTACGACTCGTTGCAAAATGAACTTCCCCAAGCATCAACTTAAAAAAATACTTCCCTCCAGAGCCTTTAAATTTCAAAAACTTCGCAAGATCAATATTTGCTTTAAATTTTTCAATATCTTCTTCACACTCAAACCTCAACTCATAACTCAAACTCGTAAAAATAACCTTCCCTCTTCTAGAAGTAAAAGTAAATTTATATTCATCATTAAATCGCTTGCTAATTACAAAAGCACCCATTTATAAATTTTAGATTGTTGATTTTAGATTTTCTTAAATTCTAAGATAGTAAATTTTCCCAAAAAGTTCAACTTCCCAAAAATACTCAGAAGCTCAGAAACTTAGAAACTTGAATTTCTTCCATAAAAAAAAGCCTCTTCAAAAGAAGAGGCTTTAGTACTCAGAGCGGGACTTGAACCCGCACGAACATTGCTGTTCACTGGATTTTAAGTCCAGCGTGTCTACCAATTTCACCATCCGAGCATTGTATGGTTTTGAGCGAAAAACGGGGCTCGAACCCGCGACCTCGACCTTGGCAAGGTCGCGCTCTACCAACTGAGCTATTTTCGCATTTTCAAATTTATTAAGAACCGCAACACTTATTTGTTTCGTATTGCGAGTGCAAATTTAGGACATTTATTCAATTACACAAGCGTTTTTTCAAAAAAAAATCTACTTATTTTATAACATTCTGATAACCTAAACTTTAAATTTGAAATTTATTTAAAATTATTTTTTAACCAGCATTCTTTTAATCTCATTCAGCTTCATCAATGCTTCAACTGGTGTAATTGCATTAATGTCGAGATTTAGAATCTCTTCTTTTATCTCTTCCAACAAAGGATCATCCAAATTAAAGAAACTCATCTGCATTTCTTCATTAGTAGATTTAATTCCGTTTAAAGCATCGCTCGAATGATTCTTTTCTAATTTCTTCAAAAGCTTTTGCGCTTTCGAAACAACCAATTGCGGCATTCCAGCCATTTTAGCTACGTGAATTCCAAAACTATGCGCGCTTCCTCCTTTAACCAGTTTTCTAACAAATAAAACAGTGTCTTTAAGTTCTTTCACTGCAACATTGAAATTCTGAATTCTAGGCATCGATTCTGTCATTTCATTCAATTCGTGATAATGCGTTGCAAAAAGCGTTTTTGCTCTTCCTGGATGCTCATGTAAGAACTCAGCAATTGCCCAAGCAATCGAGATTCCGTCATAGGTACTTGTTCCTCTTCCAATTTCATCCAACAACACCAAACTTCTGTCTGAGAGATTGTTCAAAATCGAAGCCGTTTCGTTCATTTCGACCATAAAAGTAGATTCGCCCATCGAGATATTATCTGAAGCTCCTACTCTGGTAAAAATCTTATCTACAATTCCCATTCTAACGCTATCCGCAGGAACAAAACTTCCCATTTGAGCCAAAAGCACAATTAGAGCCGTTTGCCTTAAAATTGCCGACTTACCCGACATGTTGGGTCCAGTAATCATAATAATCTGCTGTGTTTCTCTGTCTAAGTAAACATCATTTGCAATATACGGAGTTCCAACAGGCAATTGTTTTTCAATTACAGGGTGTCTTCCATTTTTAATATCTAATTCAAATGTATCATCAATTTCCGGACATACATATTGATTTTCGACAGCCATTTGCGTAAACGAACATAAACAATCCAATTGCGCAATCAAATACGCGTTCATTTGAACTGGTTTAATGTAAGTTCCAATCCAAGCTACTAATTGTTCGAAAAGTTCG
This sequence comes from Flavobacterium sp. B167r, assembly GCF_056824315.1. Lineage (NCBI taxonomy): Bacteria > Pseudomonadati > Bacteroidota > Flavobacteriia > Flavobacteriales > Flavobacteriaceae > Flavobacterium > Flavobacterium sp. B167r. The sequence continues at coordinate 1,896,544 of NZ_CP124859.1, read as the reverse complement.
CTTTCTATTTTATAAATCTTTTCTTCTGCACCTAAGATTTTAGTTTCGTATTCTTTTAATTCTTCCGTAATATAACGCTCTGCATTTACCAAAGTCTGTTTACGAATCCATTCTTCTGGAACTTTATCTTTGTGCGTGTTTCTAACTTCGATATAATATCCGAAAACATTATTAAAAGAGATTTTCAATGAAGAAATTCCTGTTCTTTCCGATTCTCTTTTTTCAATTCCTTCTAAAAATTCTTTTCCAGAAGTTGAAATAGCTCGCAATTCATCCAACTCTTCGTTAATCCCTTTTGCAATCGCATTTCCTTTTGAAATAGCAACAGGAGCATCTTGATTTAAAGTAGTTTTAATTTTTTCGCGAAGCAAATCACAAGCATGCAAACTATCTCCAATTACTTTCACCGCTTCCTGCGGACTTTCAAGCGCCAATGTTTTAATTGGAATAATGGCATCTAAAGATTCTTTTAAGTAAACAATTTCTCTTGGCGAAACTTTTCCTGCAGCGATTTTAGAAATTAAACGCTCTAAATCTGAAATCTGTTTGATCTGATATTGAATATTATGCAGAATTTCAGGATTCGATTTTAAATAAGCCACAACTTCATGACGGCCTTTTACTTCATTAGCATCTTTTAAAGGCAAAGCCAACCAACGCTTCAACAAACGCCCTCCCATTGGAGAAAGCGTCTTATCGATAACATCTAAAAGCGTTACAGCATTTGGATTATAGCTATGATATAATTCTAAGTTACGAATGGTAAAACGATCCATCCAAACGTAAGCGTCTTCTGCAATACGTTGAATTGCCGTAATATGCTGTACCCGATTATGTTGCGTTTCTGACAAATAGTACAAAATTGCACCAGAAGCTATAATTCCTTCTTTCAGCTCTTCAATACCAAATCCTTTTAAAGAATTAGTTTGAAAATGTTTTGTCAAAGTTTCTAAAGCATAATCTTCTTTATAAATCCAATCTTCTAAGTAAAAACTATGAAAATCTTCTCCAAAAGCTGCTTTAAAATCATTCTTATTATTCTTTGGAACTAAAACCTCACTTGGATTAAAGTTCTGCAATAATTTGTCGATATATTCTGCATTTCCCTGAGCCGTTAAAAACTCACCAGTCGAAACGTCTAAAAAAGAAACTCCAATATTTTTGTTAGCAAAGTAAATAGATGCTAGGAAGTTATTTGATTTTGAATGCAAAACCTCATCGTTTAAAGAAACTCCAGGAGTCACAAGCTCAGTCACTCCTCTTTTTACGATTGTTTTTGTCATTTTCGGATCTTCCAGCTGATCGCAGATCGCTACACGAAGCCCGGCTTTTACCAATTTTGGCAAATAAGTATTTACAGAATGATGCGGAAATCCAGCTAAAGCCGTTTCGGTTTCAGACCCTGCCCCTCTTTTAGTTAACGTTATCCCTAAAATTTTTGAAGCTCTAATGGCGTCTTCTCCAAAAGTTTCATAAAAATCTCCTACTCTGAAAAGCAGACATGCATCAGGATACTTAGCCTTGATCTCGTTGTACTGTTTCATTAAAGGTGTTTCCTTCACCACTTTCTCTTTAGCTGCCAAATTGATATGTTTTAAATGAAAAATTAAGACAGCGAATTTATGATTTTTTGAAAGAATATCGAAAGCTTCAAAAATTAAAATATTTTTAAGATATTTTTAGGTTGTGATTTAAGATTTTTACATAGCTTTGTTTATCATTTAAAAAAAGACCCTTAAGATGAAAAAAATAATTTTATTCGCTATGTTAGCTGTTGCTGGTATCACGGCTACTAATGCACAAACAACTAAAAAAGCTAAAGCAACTAAAGTTGCTAAAGTTGAAGGAGCTGGAATGGCTTTTGAAACTGAAACTATTGATTACGGAACTATCGCTCACAATGCTGACGGTAAACGTGAGTTCGTTTTTGTAAACAACGGAACTAAACCATTAATCATTACAAACACTCAAGGATCTTGCGGATGTACTGTTCCAACTACTCCAAAAGAGCCAATCGCTCCAGGAGCTAAAGGTGTTATTGGTGTAAAATATGCTACAGACAGAGTTGGTGCTTTTACAAAAACTGTAACTGTAACTTCTAATGCTGAAGGGCAACCAACAAAAATCCTTACTATTAAAGGTACTGTTTTACCAGATCCAGTAAAAAGCTAATCTGAAAAACATTTAAAATAATCAAAAAGCTTCCTTATCTTTGGAAGCTTTTTTTATGACTACAATTCAAAAACAATGAGAAAACTCGAAAACAGCGAACTAGACCGCAAATCAATTGAAGATTTTAAAAAATCGGAGAAAACACCTTTAATATTAGTTTTAGACGATATTAGAAGTCTGCACAATATTGGTTCTGTTTTTAGAACTGCTGATGCGTTTTTGATTGAAAAAATAATTTTATGCGGTATTACTGCAACTCCTCCAAACAAAGAAATTCATAAAACTGCTCTTGGCGCAACTGAAACTGTTGCTTGGGAACATCACGAAAGTGTTTTAGAAGTTATCGAAAACCTAAAGAAAGAAAATGTTCTTACAATGGCCATTGAACAAGTTGAAAGTTCCGTTTTTCTTCAAGATTTTAAGATTGAAAAAGACCAGAAATATGCTTTGGTTTTTGGAAATGAAGTTTACGGAGTCTCGCAAGAAGCCGTTGCAATTTGTGATGGATGCATCGAAATTCCTCAACTCGGAACAAAGCACTCGCTTAACATTTCTGTAAGCGCCGGAATTGTAGTTTGGGATTTATTTCAGAAATTAAACTGGCCTGAATAAAAATTAATTTTTTTATTATCAATTAATTGATATTTTTAGCAAATGAAAAATATCAATTTAACAACTATTTCTCTTTTATTTTTCGTTTTAAGTTTTAATTTTTCTAATGCAAATGAAAATTTAAAAACTTTTAACAAAAAAAACACATACATCTCAAAGCCATCTATAAAGCAAAAAGCCAAAAAAGAAAACAAAACTAATTTTGTAATTGATCCACCAAAACTTGCTGCAAAAGGAGATCAGCTTTACTGTCCGCAAACATCACTCAATATTGTAACTGATTTTACTATTGATCATGACCTTGCCGAAAACGGAACTGAGGCAATTCATATTCAGATTTCTTCAGGATATTCAAATGGTTTTGACAAACTCGAACTCTTAAATACCACCTCACACCCAACTATTACCAAAAATTGGGATGTTACGGCTGGAAAACTAACATTATATAATCCAACAGGAGCCAATGTTTCATATTCTGAACTTGTTGACGCCGTTAAGGATGTTGTTTTTTCAAATTCCTCTGCTACAGCTTTTGGCATCAGAACATTTTCTATAACAATGGGCAAGGCCAATTATTTACCTTCTACGCAGCATTACTATGAATACGTTCCAAGCATTGCCATTACGTGGACAGCCGCGCGAGATGCTGCAGCCGCTCGTACTTATTACGGTCTTAAAGGATATTTAGCAACAATTCTATCTGCCGATGAAGCAAAATTAATTGGCGAACAAGCATCAGGAACTGGATGGATTGGAGGAAGTGATGCCGAAACAGAAGGTATTTGGAAATGGGTTACTGGTCCTGAAGCAGGAAGAATTTTTTGGAACGGAAACGCAAATGGCTCGACGCCAAATTTTGCTTTTTGGAATACAAACGAACCTAATCAGCAAGGCGATGAAGATTATGCACACATTACTCAACCAGGTGCTGGAATAAGAGGTTCTTGGAATGATTTATCAAACACTGGAGATGCTACAGGTAATTATCAGCCAAAAGGATATATTGTTGAATATGGAGGAATGCCTGGTGAGGCTCCGTTAGAAATTGCTACCAGCACTAAAATCACAATTCCTGTGGCAATACCAGCTATTAACCCGACTCCCGTTTGTGATTCTGGAAGTTTTACTCTGAATGCAATAGCAACAGTTGGGGCAACAATTAGATGGTTTGATGCTGCAGTTGGCGGTAATCAATTAGGAACTGGCACATCGTATACTACACCAATATTAACTGCAACTACAACTTATTATGCAGATGCCGGTTGCGAATCAAACCGTAAATCAGTAACTGCAACTGTAAACACAACTCCCTCAACTCCTATTGCAGAACAAACTACTTATACTAAATGTGGTTCAGGAACTTTAACCATTAAAGCCTCTTCAAATATTGGCTCTATTAACTGGTATGCTTCATCAGCAGGAGGACAAAGCCTTTTTATGGGATCGGCTTTTACAACTCCAACAATTTCTTCAAATACAACTTATTATGCCGAGGCATCAAATGATAGATGTGTAAACCCAACTAGAACTCCAATAAATATTGTAATCTATACGCCTCCAGCTGTTACTGACGAGACTTTACCTTTGTGCCAATTTCAGAATATAACATTGGATGCAGGAATATCTGGCATGACTTATCTATGGTCAAATAACAATGAAAACACTCAGACTATTACAGTTAACAAAAGCGGCACCTATACCGTTGCTGTTACGAGTCCGTCACCTGAAAATTGCACAAGCATAAAAACAATCATTGTCGAAGAGCACAAAGTTCCGCAGATTGAACGCATTGATGTGGAAGGAACGAGAGCTATAATTTATCCCGTAAAAGCGGAAGATTATTTTGAATATTCTGTAGATGGCGTTAATTTTCAAGATTCTACGACATTTTACAATGTTCCTGGAGGATTGCAGACAGCTTATGCACGAGAAAAAAACGGATGCGGAGGTACAGCCAAACAATTTGTAGTCCTTGTTTTTCCGGCCTTTTTTACTCCAAACAATGATACTTACAACGATGTCTGGGAAGTAACCGGAATGGAAAATTATCCTCAAGCAGTAGTTACCATTTTTGATCGTTACGGAAAACTTATTGCTCAATTAAGTCGCTTCAAAATGAGTTGGGATGGCACTTTAAATCAAGTTCCGCTTCCTGCTTCAGATTATTGGTATGCTTTAAAAGTAGATGACTCAATGCCAGTTTTAAGAGGGCATTTTACATTAAAAAGATAAATCTTAATGTGTCAATATGTCAATATGCCAATTTGATAATTAGATAATCCTAAACAACGTATTTAGAGAATTCTCTAATTGGCATATTTTCTCATTATCACATCAACCAAGCTTCTTCTTGATCTCATTCATTATATAAAGATAATCTTCGTGTTTTTTTACAAAATCGCGATCAGAAACGTCAATTATTAAAACATTTAAATCGGTTTGAGTTTTAATATATTCCAAATAGCCGTTATTGATTTTTTCTAAATAATCCGATTCAATATTCTGTTCATAAATACGTCCGCGCTTTTTAATGTTTTGCAAAAGCCTTTCGGTATTCTGATACAAATAAATATACAAATCTGGTTTTGGCATCTCTTTGTAAATAATATCAAATAGATTTCTGTACAAACGATATTCATCTTCTGCAAGCGTTATTTTTGCAAAAATCAGCGATTTAAAGATATGATAATCGGCAACTATAAAATCTTTAAACAAATCAAATTGCGCCAAATCATCCGCCAATTGCTGATAACGATCGGCTAAAAAAGACATTTCCAACGGAAACGCATATCGGTTTTGATCTTTGTAAAACTTTGGCAGAAACGGATTATCTGCAAATCTTTCTAAAATTGTTTTTCCGTTAAAATCTTCCGCTATTTTATGTACTAAAGTAGTTTTTCCAGCTCCAATATTGCCTTCAAAAGCAACATAATTAAATTGATTCAGCGAAATTTCACTAATTGGACTTTTCAAATCTTGCACAATCGTACATATACTTTCGTCAGGAGTAACTGCAATTAGTTCCGGAATTGTCTTTTGTAGAATCGGATGTTTCCAATTTAACTTTAAATCCTTCATTGGAAGCAATACAAAATTCCTGTTTTGCATTAGCGGATGCGGAACTTGCAGTTTTTCGGTATTGATTATTTCATTATCAAAAGCAATCAAATCAACGTCAATAATTCTAGATTGATATCCTTCTTGGTTCAAGCGGATTCTTCCTAATTCTTTTTCGACTTTTAAAATTTGACTGAGTATTTTCGGTGCAGATGAATTGGTGTGCAAAAGAAGCGCACAATTATAAAAAGCATCACTCTCAAAACCCCAAGCCGGAGTTTCGTAAAGTTTTGAAACCTGAATAACAGTCCCAACATTTTGGTGTATTAAATCAATACAATTTTGAATGTTTTCTAGTCTGCTGCCTTGGTTGCTGCCTATCGATAAAACGACTTGATGCTGTAATTTCATAATTAATGCAAATTAACTAAAACTATTTTAGAATTAACCAATATATTTGTGAAACGACGTCTCAAATCCAATCCTAAATTTAGATGTCTAGTTTGTAACATTTTGCCCTTTTTCGCTACTTATTAAAAAAATATACATATGAAGTTTTTAGGAAATGTAATTGCCACAGTAATCGGTATTTTTGTTTTTATCATGCTCTTCTTTTTTGGAGTTATCTTTATCGGAGTTGTTTTTGGCGGAGACGATAGCGTTTCTGTTAAATCTGATTCGGTTATTGAATTGAATTTAAAAGAAATTAAAAATGATTATGCAGGGAAATATAAAGATCCTTGGGTAACTCGTTTTTCTGACCAAAAAGGCATTGGTTTAACTGATGTAATTAATGCTATTGAAGCGGCAAAAACAGACGATAACATCAAAGGAATTTCGATCTTAAATGATCAATCTTCTCTTGGTTTGGCGCAGTATAAAGATTTGAGAAACGCTTTGGAAAGCTTCAAAAAATCAGGAAAATATATTTGGGCTTATGCCAATACGTATTCTCAAAAAGAATATTATTTAAATTCTGTTGCCAATACTATTTATCTGAACCCTGCTGGAGATTTAGATTTTAAAGGTCTTTCTTCTGAAATCATGTTTTTCAAAGATTTTCAAGATAAATCTGGAATTCATATGGAAGTAATTCGACACGGAAAATATAAAAGTGCCGTTGAGCCTTTCTTAGAAAATAAAATGAGCGATGCTAATAGAGAACAGATTACAGCACTTTTAAATTCTATTTGGGCAACTGTTTCTGCAGATATTTCAAAAAGCAGAAATATTCCTCTTCCTAAATTGAACGAAATTGCAAACGGTCTTTTAGCAAGAACTCCAGAAATGGCGAAACAACAGCATTTAGTAGATATTGTGGCATACGAAGACGTTTATCACGATGCCATTAGAAAAGTGCTAAAAGTAGATAAAGACGAAGATTACAACAAAATTTCGATTTCAGATTATACTCAAAATCATGTTACAACAGCTTTAGCCGATACTTCAAGCGATCAGATTGCTATTATTTACGCTCAAGGCGAAATTGGAAGCGGTGAAGGCGACGTAAATACGATTGGAGAAGGCTCTATGCGACGTTCTTTGCAAGAAGCTAGAAAAAATGAAGATGTAAAAGCTATCGTTCTTAGAATTGACAGTCCTGGCGGAAGCGCGCTGACTTCTGATTTAATCTGGAGAGAAATCGAAATTACTAAAAAAGTTAAACCTGTAGTAGTTTCTATGGGGAATTACGCAGCTTCTGGCGGTTATTATATTGCTTGCAACGCTAATAAAATTTTTGCTGAAAACAACACTATTACAGGATCTATTGGAGTTTTCGGACTGTTGCCAAATTTCAGTCCATTGGCTAACAAATTAGGAATTAATTCTGAACAAGTTAAAACTCACGAGAATTCAGCAAATTACAGTCCATTTTTGCCTGTTGATGAAAAATTCAAAGCTTTTACTTTAGAAGGAGTTGAAACAATCTACAACACTTTTGTAACTCACGTTGCGGAAGGCCGTAAAATGACTTTCGCACAAGTCGATTCAATCGCACAAGGTAGAGTTTGGTCTGGAACTGAAGCTTTAAAAATTGGTTTAGTCGATAAAATCGGAGGATTGAATGATGCCATTGCTGAAGCGGCTAAAATTGCTAAACTAAAAAAATACAGCACTCAAAATTATCCTGAATACGAAAAAACGTTAAATGACTTGCTTGGAAATCTTCCTTTTGCAAAATCAAAAGAAGCTTTCATAAAAGAAGAAATCGGTGAAGAAAATTATCTTCTTATCGAACAGGTTAAAAAATTCCAGAAACAAAAAGGAGTGCAAGCAATATTGCCTTACGGAATCAATATTTATTAATTGAATCAAGATGAACAAAGTAATTCTTTTTTTAACGGTTTTGTTTTGGAGCTTTATAAATGCTCAAACTACAAAAGAAATCACTTTTAAGGAAACTCCAGCTACATTAAAGATAAACAACGATCAAATTTTTGGCACGCTGACAACTCCAGATTTGACCAAAAAATTTCCGGTTGCTTTAATTATTGCAGGTTCTGGCCCAACGGATAGAAACGGAAATAATCCGATGATGAAAAACAATTCATTAAAAATGTTGGCTGAAGCTTTGGCAAAACACGGAATTGCATCTTTACGATATGATAAAAGAGCTATTGGAGAAAGCAAAGCCGCAGGCGGATCTGAAAGCAGTCTGGTTTTTGAAAATTATATTCAAGATGCCAAAAGCTGGATTAATTACTTGAAACAAGACAAACATTTTTCTAAAATAATCATTATCGGCCACAGCGAAGGTTCTTTGATCGGAATGGTTGCCAGTACAAAAGCAGACAAATTCGTTTCTATTGCAGGTGCAGGCGAACCAGCAGATCAGATCCTAAAAACACAGATCGGCGCAAAATCGATGAAACAGCTTAACGATCTGACTTTTCCGATTATTGATAGTTTAAAAAACGGATTCCAGGTTAAAAAAGTTGATCCAATGCTGAACTCTCTTTTCAGACCAAGCATTCAGCCTTATTTAATTTCTTGGTTCAAATACAATCCGCAGACAGAAATACAAAAGCTTACTATTCCTGTTTTAATATTGCAAGGAAACAATGATATTCAGATTGCTGTAAAAGATGCCGAGAATTTAAAACAAGCGAATAAAAATGCAGATTTGCAGATTATCGACAAGATGAATCATATTATGAAAATTATCGACGGCAATCCAGAAGCTAATTTAGCGAGTTACAGTAATGAAACACTTCCTATTTCAGAAGTTATGGTTGAGAAAATAATATCATTTATTCAGAAATAATAAAATAAATTCAGTTAAAAATCCGTTTTGAAAGTATTTCACAACGGATTTTTTCTATTTAATAGTTTTAATAAAATTCTTACAAAATTAAGAAAACTTTATATGCAAGCTGTAGTAAAAAAAACTATTTTTGCAAGAGTTGATTTTTAAACCTTAAACCCTCAAATCTATTAATATATGCTAAAAAAAGTTTTAAAAATAAGCGCCATAGTTCTTGTGGTGTTTGTTGCGGCATTATTTGCCATTCCGTTTTTATTTAAAGACCAAATTAAGGCTAAAATCGTCGAAGCTATCAATGAAAGTGTTGATGCCAAAGTAAGTTTTGCAGATGCCGATTTAAGTTTATTTAAAAATTTTCCGAATGCAACGGTTGGAATCGAGAAATTGGTTATCATCAACAAAGCTCCCTTTGAAGGCGATACATTAGTTTCTTTAGGTGAATTGAATTTAAAAATGAGTGTAAAAGAACTTTTCAAAGGAAAAGATGAGCCTTTAAGCATTCAAGGAATTAGTTCTACAAACGGATTAATCAATATTATTTTCAATAAAGATGGTGTCGGAAACTTCGATATTGCTTTAAAAGACAAAAAAGAAGACAAGAAAGACGAAGCAAGCAAACCACTTGCGTTGAAAATCCAAAAATATAAAATTGAGAATTTTACTTTTAGATACATCGATCAAGGTTCTAAAATTAAAATGGTAATTGACAGTTTAAACCACGAAGGAACTGGAGATTTTACCAACTCAAAATTAGATTTGACAACAAAATCTACTGCAAAAGTTTCATTAGACATGGATAAAATGAATTACATGAAAAATGTAAAACTAACTTTAGACGCAGTTCTTGGAATTGATTTAGAGAAGAGCAAATATACTTTCAAAGAGAACAAAGCTTTAATCAATCAATTGCCTTTGGAGTTTGACGGATTTATTCAAATGGCTGAAAAAGCTCAGATTTACGATTTGAAATTCAAAACTCCTACTTCATCGTTTACCAATTTCTTAGGTTTAATTCCTTCGGCATACGCATCTAGCCTAGAAGGCGTAAAAACGACTGGAGATTTTACGGTAAATGGTTTTGCAAAAGGGGAACTGACAGATACAACTGTTCCTAAATTCAAAATCGAAATTGCATCAAACAATTCTTCTTTCCAATATCCTAACCTACCAAAATCGGTTCAGAATATTGTCATTGATACTAAAATCATCAACGAAACGGGAATCTTGAATGATACTTATGTAAATCTAGATAAGTTATCTTTTAAAATTGATCAAGATGTTTTTAGCGCTAAAGCGAATATTAAAAACATAACTGTAAATCCGATTGTCGATGCGGCTTTAAAAGGAACAATCAACTTGGCTAATCTTTCAAAAGCATATCCTATTAAATTGGACAAGCCTTTGGCTGGTATTTTAAAAGCTGACGTTACAACGAATTTTGATATGGCTTCTGTAGAAAAAAGCGAATATCAAAACATCAAAAACGCTGGTACAATGAGTCTGTCTGGATTTAAATATACTGACGAAAACAATAAATCGATGAACATCAGCACAGCGTTGGTTGAATTCAATCCGAGTAAAATCAACTTAAAACAATTTGATGCTACAACTGGAAGAAGTGATATAAGCATCAATGGAGTTTTAGAGAATTTCTATGGTTTTATGTTTAAAAAACAAGAACTTAAAGGGAATTTCAACATGAGCTCGAAACAATTGGCGGTTGATGATTTTATGACTTCTGGCGAACCTGCAAAAGCAGAAACAAAAACTGCAGCAAAGCCAGCGGAAGCAATGAAGATTCCAGCTTTCTTAAACTGCACTTTAAATGCTAAAGCAACGACAGTTTTATACGATAATTTAAAACTTCAAGATGTTGCTGGAACATTGATTATTAAAGACGAGAAAGCAACTCTTCAAAACTTTAAAACAAATATTTTTGGCGGATCAATTGGTCTTAATGGAGCTGTTTCTACAAAAGAAAAAGTACCAACTTTTGATATGAACTTAGGCTTCAATCAAGTTGATATTGCACAGACTTTTACCCAATTGGAAATGATGAAAAAAATTGCGCCAATTGCTGGAATCATTAACGGAAAATTAAATTCGACTATCAAATTGAATGGTAATTTGGATGCTAAAGAATTGACTCCAGATCTTAAATCAATTTCAGGAGATTTGTTAGGACAATTGCTATCGACTACTGTAAATGCCAAAAACTCTACTGTTTTAAATTCGCTTACTTCAAATGTTAAGTTTCTTGATCTAAACAAATTGAATCTAAACGATTTGAAAATGGCATTGACATTTGACAACGGAAAGGTAAATGTAAAACCATTTGATATTAAATATCAAGACATTAAAGCTACAATTGGCGGAACTCACGGTTTTGACCAAAATATGAATTATACAATTAAACTTGATGTTCCTGCTAAATATTTAGGAACTGAAGCAAACAATTTAATTGCAAAATTATCTCCTGCTGATGCTGCAAAATTGGAGAATATTCCAATTAATGCTTTAATGACTGGTAACTTTTCAAATCCGAAAATCAGTACAGATATGAAAGCTGCTGTAAGCAATTTAACTACACAATTGGTTAATCAGCAAAAAGAAAAACTGACTCAAAAAGGAACTTCAGCACTTACTGATTTGATCAACAAAAACACAAAAGCAAAAGATACTACTCAGGCTGCTAAAACTGAGAAAGAGCAAAAAACTCAAGAAGTAACTAAAAAAGCTAATGATTTGTTGAATGGATTGTTTAAGAAGAAGAATCCATAATAAGATACTAAGTGACTAAGATGCTAAGATCCTGAGTTATTTAAAAGCTTAGGATCTCAGAAACTTAGAAACTTAGAAACTTAGAAACTTAGAAACTTAGAAACTTAACAAAAAAATCCTGTTCGAAAAGAACAGGATTTTTTTGTTTTATATTGCTTTTGAATAACTATTTAGTCTACCGTTATTCAAAATAGAATTTATCGTTTTTATGTATTCTTTTTGCTTGTACACATTCACATCTATTCCAATGCTGCTGTTATCGTAAGGCTCGTATTTTTTCAAATTAGACACTGAAAACAGCCCAAAAGTTGGTGTGTGTACCGAACTCGATAAATGCATAATTCCACTATCGGCACCAATAAACAAATCGGCATTTGCAATAACAGATCCTATTTCTCGAATATCTTTACTGTAAAATGTCGGTGCTTTAAATCCAATTTGCGACACATTTTCTACAGGCAAAATCTCAACAATATTATAATCTTTATATTCGGCAGTAAGTTGAGAATAGAACTTTTCCCACCACTCTTCTGAAAGACATTTTGTACCTGTTGCATAAGTGAAAATACAAATCGTTTTTTTATTGTTATTTGTAAGATCTCCTAATATTTTTCTTCCTTCTGCAATTTCAGAGGCAGTTAATTTAAGGTCTAAAGGAGCAATTATTTTATTGCTGTTTGTTGGCATTCTCAGTTTTGACAAATAATTTCGAAAATTATAAACCGGATACTTTGCAATATGTTCAAAATCACTTTTATGTTCTGTTGTCTCTTCATTTGAATCACCAAAAAACTTGTATTTGGCGTTTGAAAATTGAACCGCTAATCGCCCCGAAGATGAATTTTGATCTACATTAATCGCTAAATCATAAGGCGTTCTCTTTAACGAAATCCAAACTTTTGAATAAGCCAGCAAACTTTTAAATGGCTTTTTAGGCAAATGAATTATTTTGTCAACAACGTCGTATTTTTCAAAAATAATTGGAGCTAGTGTTCCCTTTACAAATAAATCAATTTTACAATTTGGAAACATTTCAGACACTTCCTGAACAAGCGGAGTAATCAATAAAAGGTTTCCTAGCCTTCCATTTGGTCTACAGATCAGAACTCTTTTGATTTCGCTTTTATCGACCAAAATAAAATCGTCCTGCATATTTGCTTTTCCAACATTCTTAGTCAGATTACGCATTATGCTACGTCTGTGTACATTTATTTTACTTAAAACACTCATTTATGGAATAATTTACTGATTATATAAATCTTAATTAATTTAGAAATAGTGGCAGTTTCAAATGTACCTTCTTTTATATTCTAAAAATAAATTCTTCCAATAAGCATTTGTTACAAAATTGTAATCAAATGTATCATTATTTACATCCTTCTGTTTTTGGAATTGAGTTAAAATTACAACAAATTATCATGTAATTAACAAATTAATAGATAGTTAGCTAATAAATATCGACTAACCCTAGAATAACCTAGACATTTATTGAAACCACGTAACCTTCAGATCCACGAATATTAAAGACAGTTCCGTTTTCAAACAATAAATACTGCCCTTTAATTCCAGTTAATTTTCCGCTGAAAGAAGGTGTTTTATCTAAATTCAAACTATTCACTTTTGCAGGATAGCTCAAAACAGGATATTGAAGTTCATAAAGATCATTTTTTTCAGCATAAAAATAATCTCTGGCTTCTGCCGGAATCAAACTTTCAATTTTAGCTTTTTCTGCAATTAAATCAAAATTTTCAACAGAATTCTGCAGCATTTTTCTCCAATTGGTTTTGTCTGTATAGTAATCTTTTAATGCAACTTCAGTTATTCCTGCCAAATATCGGTTTGGAACCTCAACAATTGCAATGGCTTGAGAAGCACCTTGATCAATCCAACGAGTTGGAACCTGGGTTTTACGAGTTACTCCTACTTTTATTTCACAAGCCGAAGCCAAATATACAATGTGTGGCTGCAACTGAGCTTTTGATTCATATTCTAAATCTCTATCTGCAATACCCAAATGTGCTGTGCTCAATTCTGGCCTCATAATCCAATCTCCAACTGCGGGACTTGAATAAAAACACTCGTAACAAAAACCTTGTCGGTATATTTTTTTCTTTTTACCGCAATTCAAACATTGACAGCCTACAAAATTGATTTCAATTTCTTTATCTAATAATTGATTAACATTTAGAAAACTATCTTCAAAGACCAAATAATATTGAATTGGACTTCCAAGTTCTGTTTGCATTTTTGTCAGTACGCCTTGATATTGCATTTGTATTTTATTTATAATTGCTGATTTAAAATTTATCAAAAGATTATTTTTTTGTGTTAAATTCTACTTATCAGGTAGAATCTTTACTTCAAATCGAATTGTTTTTTGCAAAAAAATATTATTTTTGATATGAAGACAAAGTTACTATTTGTCTCTCGATATTCAAATTTTAAGTTTTTAGTTTTACTATAGATTGTGAGATTTAAAACCTAAAATCAATTAACCAAAAACCAGATTCATGCCTTTATCAATTATCAATTCGTTTGCATCTTGGGTCCTAAAACAAAGGATTCATCAAATAGAACTTTTTTTAAAATACCCAAATGAAGTTCAGGAAGAATTATTGCACAACTTATTGACGGCATCTGAAAATACGGTTATTGGAAAAAAATACGAATTTTCAAGCATCAATTCCTATCAGACTTTTGCAGAAAGAGTTCCTATTGCAACTTACGAAGAATTGCAGCCTTTGATTGAACGCACGCGTTTGGGCGAACAAAATGTTTTTTGGGAAACGCCAATTAAGTGGTTTGCAAAATCAAGTGGAACTACAAATGCTAAGAGCAAATTTATTCCGGTAAGTAACGAAGCGCTGGAAGATTGCCATTATAAAGGAAGCAAAGATCTGTTATGCCTTTATTTGAATAATAATGAAGATTCTGAATTGTTCTTAGGAAAAAGCCTTCGCTTAGGCGGAAGCTCTCAGATTTATGAAAACAACAATACTTTCTTCGGAGATTTATCAGCAATTTTGATTGAAAATATGCCAATTTGGGCAGAATTCAGCAGTACGCCAAGCAGTAAAACTTCACTGATGAGCGAATGGGAAACTAAAATGGCCGCGATTATCAACGAAACCAAAAATGAGAACGTAACCAGTTTTGCAGGAGTTCCGTCTTGGATGCTGGTTTTGATGAATAAGGTTTTGGAAAATACTGGAAAACAAAACTTATTGGAACTTTGGCCTAATTTGGAAGTTTACTTTCACGGCGGAGTGAGTTTTTCTCCATATAAAGACCAATATAAAAATATACTTCCACGCAAAGATTTTAGATACTACGAAATATACAACGCTTCTGAAGGCTTTTTTGCCATTCAGGATTTGAATAATTCAAACGATTTACTATTGATGCTTGATTACGGAATTTTCTATGAATTTATTCCGATGGACACTTTTGGAACTACAAACCAAAAAGTAATTCGTTTGGCAGATGTCGAATTGAATAAAAACTACGCGATTGTTATTACTACCAATTCTGGCTTGTGGCGTTATCTGATTGGAGATACGGTTCGATTTACCTCTTTAAATCCCTATCGAATTAGAGTTACGGGAAGAACCAAACATCATATTAATGTTTTTGGCGAAGAATTAATGGTCGAAAACACCGATCAGGCGATTGCAAAAGCTTGTCAAGTTACGCAAACCGAAGTTATCGATTATACGGTTGCTCCTATTTTTATGCAGGACAAAGAAAAAGGTGCTCACGAATGGATGATCGAATTTAAGAAACATCCAGCTGACGTTGGTCTTTTCCAAAAAGTGTTAGATGAAACTTTACAAACATTAAATTCAGATTACGAAGCAAAACGCTACAACAATATGACTTTAAATCCTTTGGTGATTAATGTTGCTCGCGAGAATCTTTTTTACGATTGGTTGAAAGAAAGAGACAAATTAGGCGGTCAGCATAAGATTCCGAGATTATCGAATCAGAGAGATTATTTGGAGCAGTTGAAGGAAATGTGTTAATTTATATCTTAGTCATTTGATAAGGAAAGTTTTATCCAAAAGAGAAATTGAGTTTAAAATTTTAATTGGCCTTTTTTTAATTCTTATTTTCAGTTGCTGTTCTCATTCAAAGTTTGGAAGTGATCAAGCAGAATTTGAATTAAAACGTGCTCTTGAAAATCCAAGTCGGGATAATTTAGTTGATAACAAAAAATTACTCATTAACGACGGCCAAACTGCTATTAAAATTGCAGAACCTATTCTTTTTGAGATTTATGGTGAGGATAAAATCAAACATCAAAAGCCTTACGAAGTACATCTAGTTAATAATCATTATGTTATTAACGGAACGTTATTGGTGGGAGAACAAGGCGGAACATTTTTAATTATAATTGACGCAAGGAATGCTAAAGTTTTAAAAATTACTCATTACAAATAATTACTATAAAATGAAGGATACGAAATTCAGCGATATGACTACTGAAGAACTGATTAAGAATCAGAAAACATTAAAAACTGTGAACACTATTTTTTGTGTTGTGCTTTTTATGTTATTCGTTCTTAATTTATTTATTGTTTTTATGAAAGGTTTTAGCGCAATGAATATTATTCCTATTGCTTTATTGCCTATTCTTTACTTAAATCTGAAAAACTTAAAAGAGATTAAACGAGAATTGGAATCTCGAGAATAGAACGTTAATTCCACTAAACCCGCATGAGGGATAGAAGTGGAAATCCTTTTGTGCCGGGGTTCGGCACAAAAGATTGGAACGGATAGCCCGACCCGGAGGGGCATGCCCATATAAAAAAACCTCAGCTCTTTTTTGAAGAACTGAGGTTTTGTTTTTTATTTGATTGTCGAGCTACTGGCGGAGATTTCTCCTTCGTCGAAATAACAAAAATTGAGTTGAGCCCTTCGACTTCGCTCAGGGTGACAAAGCTAATTACATCATATCGATATACCTGTCGTGATATCCTAAAAGATACAAAACACCGTCAAGGCCTAAACTTGAGATTGATGTTGAAGCGCTTTCTTTTACTTTTGGTTTCGCGTGGAAAGCGATTCCTAAACCTGCTAAGTTTAGCATTGGCAAATCGTTTGCTCCGTCTCCCACTGCGATAGTTTGGTTGATATGGATTCCTTCTTTTTCGGCAATTGCTTTTAAATGTTCGGCTTTTTTCTGACCGTCAACAATATCACCTAAATATTTACCTGTCAGTTTACCATCTTTTATTTCCAGTTGGTTGGCGTGAACGTAATCTATTCCTAATTCTTTTTGAAGATATTCTCCAAAATAAGTGAATCCTCCAGACAGAATTGCAGTTTTGTAACCATAATATTTTAAGGCTTTCATCAGACGATGTGCTCCTTGCGTTATTGGCAAATTAACCGCAACTTTTTGCAAAACTTCTTCGCTTAAACCTTCCAAAAGAGCCATACGCTTTTTGAAACTTTCGTTAAAGTCGATTTCTCCATTCATTGCCGATTCTGTAATGGCGCGAACTTGGTCTCCAACTCCATTTAATTCTGCTAATTCGTCGATTACTTCGGTTTGGATTAAAGTTGAATCCATATCGAAACAAACCAAACGGCGGTTTCTTCGATAAATATTATCTTCTTGGAAGGAGATATCAACATTCAGCGTTCTAGAGATTTCCATAAAACTTGCTGTCATGATAATCTTGTTTACAATCTCGCCTGTTACAGACAATTGAATGCAAGAACGCGGATATTCTTCTTTCTCAACGATTGAGGTTCTTCCCGTCAAGCGGATAATAGAATCTATATTTAAGTTTTGATCTGACATGATTTTGGTAACTGCTGCCAATTGAGAAGCTGCTAGTTTTTCGCCCAAAATATTGATAATATAACGTTGTTTAGATTGTGATTTTACCCAAGTTTCGTAATCTTCAATAGAAATCGGAATAAATTTTACTTTGATTTCTAATTCATAAGCTTTGAAAAGAAGATCTTTTAAAACTGGTGCTGATGAAGAACCAGCAGCAATTTCGAACAAAATTCCTAAAGAAAGTGTGTCATGAATATCGGCTTGACCGATATCTAATATATTAGCATCGTACGCTCCCAAAACAGCTGTTAAACCTGCTGTAACCCCAATTTTATCGTGTCCTGAAACTTTTAATAAAATTATTTCTTTATCTTCTGCTTCCATTTTTCTTTCTTGATTTTGAAGCGACAAAAATCGGCAATCTCTCGTTGATAAAAAAGAATAATCTTTGTTTTTTTGAAATGAAAAAGCACATTTTCATGTGCTTTTTCAAGTAATTTAACATTTCTGTTTTATTATTAAAATAACTTAACTTTTTGATTATTTCATTGGTTCATTTTTATCAAAACTCACCATCCAGTTTACACCAAACTTATCTTTAAACATTCCGAAATAAGATCCCCAGAAAGTATTGTCCATTGGCATTTCAACATTCCCTCCAGCTGAAAGTCCGTTGAAAATTCTATCTGCTTCTTCTGTGCTTTCTGCATTGATAGAAATCGAGAAATTATCTCCAAAACCTACATCTCCGTATCTAGGATGACTGTCACTTCCCATCAGAATAGTATTTCCAATTGGAAGCGAAACGTGCATTATGCGATTCAATGCTTCTTCTGAAAGTACTTCTCCTTCTTCTGCTGGAGCATCTTTATATTTTCCGATATACGGAAAATCTCCTCCAAAAACCGATTTATAAAACAGGAACGCTTCTTCGCAAGTTCCGTTAAACATTAAATATGGATTTATTGCTGCCATTTTTTAAATTATTAATTGTTAATTATAAATTGTCAATTCAAAATCTACCCTTTATTCTTGCTTGTTTCTTCTATCTCTAATTCTCAGACAACTCTTTAATCGTATCCAATCCTTTTGGAAAAGCTTCTTTAAAAAAATCTATATGTTTTTCGATCACATCCACTTCCACATGAAGATTAACCACATCTCCTTTTTGATCTAAACGATAGGTTTCCATTGCTCCAACCCATTTTTGTGTTTCTTCATTTGGCGGAACTTCTTTAAAATCTTTTAGTTCTCCCATATGCTTAAACGCCATATATTCGTTTGGAATTTTACTTTCAATGATGCTATTCATTCCTTCTCCGCCTGACCCTAAAAAATAAATTTTATCGCCTTCGTTCCAACTTGTTTGCACGTAACTTTCTCCACAAAAAGAGCTTGTCCACTTTCTGTATGTTTCGTCGTCCCATAAGACCCTCCAAATCTTTTCTTTGGAAGCCTTTACATCGATATCAAAAATCAATTTTTCCATATTAATCTGGTAATTTACTAAAGTCCATAAATAAAACATTCCAACGATGACCATCCAAATCGGCAAAACCACAGCCATACATCCATCCTTGGCTTTCTGCAGGAGGAGCAAAAACAGTTCCGCCAGCTTCTTTCACTTTTTCAGCCAGTTCATCAACTTCTTCTCTGCTTTCTGCATCGATCGAAATCAAGATTTCTGAACTCGATTTAGTATCGGTAAGACTATTTTGAGAGAAACTAGAAAAAAGCATTTCTTCAAAAAGCATCACTACAAAATGTCCCTCACCTACAATCATACACGTCGAACTTGGTGTGTCATGCTGTTCATTAAACGAAAAACCTATTTTCCAGAAAAAATCTTTCGCTTTTGCTACGTCCTTTACAGGAAGATTCAACCATATTTGTTTTGTCATTTTTTGTTTTTTTGTTGGGTTAGATATTTTTTTCTTCTTTTTAAACCATATAAGTAATGTAAGTAGATTTAAGTATGCGAAATCTTTCAACCTTTGTCACTCTGTAACTTTGAGCCTTTGAACCTAAAAACTAGTTCGCCTCAACGTAGTTTTTAAAATTATCCAAAATCGCCTGCCACCCTGCGCGTTGCATTTCTTCTGGATTTTGAGTTTCTGGATCGAAACTTTCTACGATTTCTACACCGTCTGGAGTTTCTGTAAAAGTAATTTCGACTTTTCTTCCGTCTGCCATAACATAAGAAAGCGCTTCGTTTGACTTTACCAAAGTAAATTCACCTTCAAAGTCAAAACTCATGCTTCCATCTTTTGCAGCCATAGTCGATTTAAATTTTCCTCCTTCTCTTAAATCCGCTTCAGCGTAAGGCGTATGCCAATCTGGAGAAGCAAAACTCCATTTTGTAATGTGTTCTGGCGTGTTCCAAAACTGCCAAACTTTCTCTGCAGATGCTTTTACTGTATTTTTTATTGTGATCATTATATCTTTTTAAAATTAGTTGTTACATATTACTTGGAATCTGACTTTCATCCATAAAGAAAACTTCCCAATGATGTCCGTCTAAATCTAGAAACGTTCTTTGGTACATCCAACCATAATCTTTCGCTTCTTGATAATCTGTTCCTCCAGCTTTTATTGCTTTCTCCATTATTCCGTCTACTTTCTCACGCGATTCTGTAGAAAGAGAAATAAGAACTTCGCTTGTTGTAGTAGAATCGCAAATTTGTTTTTTGGTAAAGGTTTGATAAAACTCTTCAACCAAAAGCATCACAAAAATGTCATCACTAATTACGATGCAAGCTCCTTGTTCATTAGTAAATTTTGGATTCGTAGAAAAGCCAAGTTCATTAAAAAATTTCACTGCACGATTTAAATCTTTTACCGCAAGATTTAAGAATATCTTTGTTTTCATGTTTATAAATTTACAAATTAATCAAAGCAAATGTAAAATTTTAAGATTAGTTTAAAATGACAATAAAAGTCAAGTTTAGGGGCATTTAAGACAATTTGCTTATTTTTGTCTAAACTGAAACTCTAAAAAACGATAATACCATGAGCAAGAAATTAGGATTAATCGTACCTCACGACTACAAATTATTGAGTATTGCTGCAATTTTAGAAGTATTTGAAACGACCAACAAATTGAGTTCGGGAACAGAAAAACCATTCGAAATCATGATTTTTCAATCCAAAGAACAATCGGATCAGGGAAATATTTTTGGTTATACTTCAAACGAAATTGAGACTTCTGATATTGTATTAGACCTCATTTTAATTCCAGCTTTCACAACTGAGAATATGAGCGAGATGATTAAGAAGAATAAAAATTTTATTCCGTGGTTAAAAAAACAGCATCAAACTGGAGCTGAACTAGCAAGTTTTTGCACTGGAGCTTTTTTGTTTGCTGCATCAGGCTTACTAAACGAAAAATTAGCCACAACACATGTTGATGCTTGCAGTGCTTTTACAAAAGCTTTTCCGATGGTAAAATTAAAACCAGAAGAAACTTTGACCGCTGACGGAAGTTTATATACAAGTGGAGGATCGACCTCAACTTTTCATTTATTGATACTTTTGGTTCAGAAATTCTGTGGAAATGAAATGGCTGTCAAGATTGCCAAAATATTTTCTATCGATTTAAACCGATACAAACAAAGCTATTTTAGCACTTTCAGGCCCAATCATTTACACAATGACACTTTGGTTGCCATGCTGCAGCAAAAAATCGAAAGCCAATATCATTCAATAGAAAAACTCGAAGAAATTACTAAAGACATTCCGACGAGCGCCAGAAATATGACGCGACGTTTTAAACAAGTGACTGGAATTCCTCCAATAGAATACCTGCAAAATATTAGAGTTGAAAGTTCGAAGAAATATTTGGAAGAAACCCAGCTTTCAATTTCGGAAATTATCGAAAAAACAGGTTATAATGATCCTAAAGCTTTCAGGAAAGTATTTTATAAAATGGTTGGCATGAAACCTGTTGAATATCGAGAAAAATTTAGAGTTCAATAATTTTGCAGACAAAACTCTTTTTTCAAAACATAAAAAAACCTGTCCAAAAAATGAACAGGTTTTAGAAAATATATTTTCAATAATTAAGAAGCAATTTCCATACGCTTCAATAAGTTTTTACTTAATGTATGTTCTGCATATTCTTTGTCGATTGTCAAACTTGTATCGTCTGAAGTTGGCAGTTCGTACATTGCATCTGTTAAGATTGCCTCGCATAAAGAACGTAATCCACGAGCACCAAGTTTATATTCTAAAGCTTTATCTACAATAAAATCTAGAGCCTCGTCTGTAATCGTAAATTCAACATCATCCATTGCGAATAATTTCTGATATTGTTTGATCAATGCATTTTTTGGTTGTGTCAAAATTGCACGAAGCGTTTCTTTATCCAAAGGATCCATGTGAGTTAAAACTGGCAGACGACCAATAATTTCAGGAATCAAACCAAAGTCTTTAATATCTTTGGGGATAATATATTGCAACAAATTATCTTTATCAATATTGTCTACATTTTTAGAAGTTGAGTAACCAACTGCCTGACGGTTTAAACGTTTTGAAATAATACGCTCTACTCCATCAAAAGCTCCACCAGCAATAAATAAGATGTTTTGAGTATTTACCTCAACAAATTTTTGGTCTGGGTGTTTACGTCCTCCTTTTGGCGGTACGTTTACAACTGTTCCTTCCAATAATTTCAATAATGCTTGCTGAACACCTTCTCCAGAAACGTCACGAGTTATAGACGGATTATCGCTTTTACGAGCAATTTTATCAATTTCGTCAATAAATACGATTCCTCTTTCTGCTTTTGCTACGTCATAATCTGCAGCTTGAAGTAAACGCGTCAAAATACTTTCAACGTCTTCTCCAACATAACCAGCTTCTGTTAAAACAGTTGCATCAACAATTGCCAACGGAACGTCTAACATTTTAGCAATCGTTTTTGCTACTAATGTTTTTCCTGTTCCGGTTTGACCAACCATGATGATGTTACTTTTTTCAATCTCAACTTCATCGTCTAATTGCTGCTGCATCAAACGCTTGTAGTGATTGTAAACTGCAACTGACATTACTTTTTTAGTTTGATCTTGACCAATAACATATTGATCTAAGAAAGCTCTGATTTCTTTTGGTTTCTTTAAAATTAAGTCTCCAACCAGTTTTGCGCTTCCGCTAGATTTTAATTCTTCTAAAACAATTCCGTGTGCTTGTTCAATACATTTATCACAAATGTGCGCATTGATACCCGCAATTAATAAATTAGTTTCTGGCTTTTTTCTTCCACAAAACGAACATTCTAATACTACTTTTGCCATTCTATTTATGTTACTAAGCTGCAAAGATACTAAGTTTCTGAGCTTTTTGACCTAAAACTTAAAAACTTAGCTCTTTACAGCTTAATATTTTTATTTTTTTGTTTAAAGTTTCAGGTTTAAAGTTCCAAGTTGCTTGATTAACCTGAATCTTTAAACCTGAAACAAACTTTAACTTTAAGAATTGAATTATCCTCTTCTTAACACTTCATCGATCATTCCGTACTCTTTTGCTTCATCAGCTTTCATCCAGTAATCACGCTCGCTGTCTTTGTGAACTCTTTCGAAAGTCTGACCAGAGTGTTGAGAAATAATGTTGTACAATTCATCTTTTAATTTCAGCATCTCACGTAAGTTGATTTCCATATCTGTTGCAACTCCTTGTGCCCCTCCAGATGGCTGGTGAATCATTACTCTTGAGTGAGGCAATGCAGAACGTTTTCCTGCTGCTCCTGCACATAATAAAACTGCTCCCATAGAAGCTGCCATTCCTGTACAGATTGTGGCTACATCTGGTTTGATATATTGCATTGTATCATAAATTCCTAAACCTGCATAAACACTTCCTCCTGGAGAGTTTAAATAAATTTGAATATCTTTTGAAGCATCAGCACTTTCTAAGAATAATAGCTGAGCTTGAACGATATTTGCGATTTGATCGTCGATACCTGTTCCTAAAAAGATGATTCTGTCCATCATTAATCTTGAGAAAACATCTAATTGAGAAATATTCAATTGGCGCTCTTCGATAATATATGGAGTCATGTTTGTTGGAGTCATTGCTGCTACGATTTTATCGTAATACATTGCGTTTACTCCTTGGTGCTTTGTAGCAAATTTTTTGAATTCTTTACCGTAGTTCATATTTTTAGTTTAAAGTTGAAAAGTCTAAAGTCAGAAACTGACTTAAACGGATAAAACAAAGTTCATACCTTTTTATAAAGGATGCCAATTTGTCTTCTTTTTTAAGATGCTAAGATTCTAAGTCGCTAAGATTCTAAGTTTTTTTAGAAACTTTTACCAACCTGAAACTTGAAACAAAAAAAGAACGTCAACAGAAGAAAAACTTCCATTGACGTTCAAATATAATTATTTTTATCTTTCAGTTTCTGTAATAAAATCTTAATTTTTAAAAAAGTATATTTCTTAACTTTCGACCTTATAACTTTCTACTTTCAGTCTAAAATTTATTCTCCGTAAGATGCAGCGATAAATTCTTCGTAAGTAACCTCTTTAGTTGTTGGGTTAGCTTTTTCTTTGAAGATATCTAACATTTTAGCTGCTACAACTTGCTCAGAAAGTCTTTTCACTTCGTCTTGGTTAGATAAAACTCTAGCCACGATTCCTTGAACTTCTTCCTCAGTTGGGTTTGTTTGACCAAATTGAGCCATTTGCTGTCTGATAGCGTTTGATGTAAACTCTTTCAAATCTTCAAAATTAATTTGGATATTACTTTGAGCTAATGCTTTTCCTTCGATTAATTGGAAACGCAAACCTTTTTCAGATCTTGCATATTCTACTTCAGCCTCTTCTGGAGTTAATTTTTTCTCTCCAACAGTTTGCAACCATTTTTTAAGGAATGAAGCTGGTAAATCAAATTTAGTGTTCTCGATTAAGAAATCTTGAACATCTAATAATAATTTTTGGTCTGCTTGCTGTGCAAATTGCGCCTCAGCATCTTCTTTAATTTTAGCTTTTAAGTCTTCTAAAGAAGCTACATTTCCTTCACCAAAAAGTTTATCAAATAATTCTTGGTTTAATTCAGCTGGCTCAGAACCGTTGATTGCCTCGATTGTGAAGTTTACTTCAACATCTAAACCGTGAACACCTTCATGACTTACTTTTAAGTAATCCATTAATTGGTGATCGTCATCAAATAAACCTTTTGTGCTTACTGTAACAACATCTCCAACTTTTTTACCTACGAATTTTTTTCCAGCTTCTTTACTGAAAGCTCCAACTGAAATTGTCGTAGTGTTATTGATTCCGTTTTCTTCGTTTGAGAAAGTTCCAGTTAAATCTGAATCAGCTTCAACTTTATCTTGAGGAATTGCTTTTCCAAATTGTTTTTGGATACGCTCTACTTGTCCGTCGATTAATTTATCATCAGCAGTAACGATATATTTTACGATATCATTTTTAGCTTCTAAATCAATTTCGAAGTTTGGCACTAAACCAATTTCGAATTCAAAAGTTAATTCTTCTGCATCCCAGTTAATATTTGCGTCTTCTTTAGCAAGAGGAGTTCCTAAAAGATTCAATCTTTCAGATTGAATATAACGCTCTAAAGCCAAATCAACTACTTTTTTAATCTCTTCTTGTTTAATACTTTTTCCGTATTGTTTTTCAACAAGATCTTTAGGCACTGCCCCTTTTCTAAATCCTTTTACTTGCGCTAAAGGCATTTTTTCGTTAATTCTTTTTGCTACTTGACCTTTATAATCCATATGAACAACGTTCATAACAATCGTCTCGTTAACAGCGTCTATTGCTACTCTTTTAATATCCATCTTCTTCTTTAATTTACATAATAAAATTGGGTTGCAAAATTATAAAATTTTTGCAACCCAACCAAGTTTTTAATCTATTGTATTTGAAGCAGTTTTAATCTGCTCAATTTGTTTTATTTATCGTCTCCGAGTATTTTATAAGTGATTGATTGCAGAATTGATAAAATTACACTGAATATTAATGCTGTCAAAAATGAATCGACTTTAAAACCGCCTACTATATAAGTACAAAATATAATCATTAAAGCATTTATAACCAATAAAAACAAGCCTAACGTAACGACTGTTACCGGCAAAGTTAAAACTACTAAAATTGGTTTTATAAAGACATTTAGAAGACCCAAAACTATTGCAACGATTACTGCCTTTCCAAAACTAGGAACCGTAACACCAGTTAGAATGTTAGACAATAACAAAACCAAGGCAGCCGTAACAAGAAGTCTAAGTAATAATTTCATAGTTTTTAAGGTTTAAAAATTTATTTAAAAGTAATAATTTTTTATCAAAACTCTTTTATTCTTTTAAAAACATCGTTGTAAATTCAAAAAATAGCTGCGGATTTTCGGCATGAAGCCAGTGACCTGCATTTGGAATTGTTTCTAGTTTTAAATCTGGAAAATGCAGACGAATTTCCTCCAGATCTCCATCTTGAATGTAACCCGAATTTCCTCCGCGAATAAACAATGTAGGTTTATCAAAAACCAAACCTTCTGCCAAAGGTTTTCCAATTGCATCAAGGTTATTATTAAAAGCTTCCAAATAAAATCTAAAAGCCAATTGTCCTGGTTCTTTCCAATATAGATTTTTCAATAAAAACTGACGTGTTCCAAAATCTGAAACATATTCCGCTAAAATTGCCTCAACATCATTTCTACTTGGTTTTACAGAAAAATCAACTGCATTTAATCCCGCCAAAATATCCTGATGATGCTGTTTGTAAAATCTCGGTCCAATATCTGCCACAATTAACTTATCTACAATCTCGGGGTGTGTCGTTGCAAAAAGCATAGCCACTTTTCCTCCCATCGAATGTCCAAGAATATCAATTCGAGTCAGATTATTTGCCTGACAATATTCGTACACATCTTGAACCATCGCTTCATAACTCCATTCATCTGAATGAAAACTGCGTCCGTGGTTTCTTAAATCTAAAATATGAACTTGAAATCCAGCTTCTACATATTGTCCTGCCAAAGTTTTCCAGTTATCAGACATTCCTAGAAATCCGTGCATTATGACAAATGGTTTTCCTTCGCCTTCTATTTTTGAGTATAACATCTATTTACTTTTAAAAAAAATTATAATTACAAATGTAGTTAACTTATCCATTTTAATCCGTAAGTGAATGAGTTCTAATGGTAAATCTTTTTATATTTTATTTAATAAAGAAAAATTTACAGTTTTTTACGGAAAGCCGTAAAGTTATGTAGAAAACATTCGGTACTTTCGCCAAAATTTCAACCTTTAATTTTTTAATACCAAAATCATGATTAAAAAAATTATTTTAATGTCGTTAGTTGTTTCACAACTAGCAATCTCTTGTTCTAGTGACAATGACGATCCAACAACAGAACCAGAAAAAGAATTAACTCTTGAAGAGCAAATTGCAAACTTGGCAAAACAGCCGTATTCTAAATTGACTCCTGCTGAGCAAAAGATTAAATTAGAAGCAGAAGCTAATGAAATGCTGGTTCAATTAGACAAATCTAAATCTTCTAGCGCAGTCGAAGCTTTAGAGAATTTAAATCGTCTACTTGATGTAAGCAGCATTGATATTTTTAACGGAAAAAATGACAATGAAGTTGAAGATATCTTAAATGTATCTGGTGTTTACGGTGTTTACACTTGGGATAATGCTGGAAAAAAATGGATTAAAACTGCTTCAACAACTGAATTGAAATTTGTTTTCCCTGCTAAGGAATCTCAAACTGCAAACAATGCAATTTTATCTACTAAAAGCACTTCTTCTGACATTAAAGTAAAATACAATGACAGTTATATTTATAGTGGAAACGGAACTGTAGAAGTAAACGATTGGTTCTTCCTTCCTAATACTTCAGACGCAACTTTAACAATCGATAGTAAAGAAGCTGCTGTAATTAGTCAAACTGCAAAGTATGCTAATGGAAAAGAAGTGCCAACTGAATTCTCATACAAAATGAGCGTAAATGATGGTTATTCATGGGAAATGAGCGGTGCAAAAGCGACTACAAATACTTCAAAAGCTACACTTTCTTACAATGGAAAAAATTTAATTACATTTAACGCTGGAAGCTCTGCTGAAATCGACAAATTAATTGATAACGATGAACTTGTTCAATACAGAGGAAAAGCTAATGGATTAATCCAATTAATGGACAATTTTGTAATTGTTGCTAATATGGATTTAGCTACAGAAGCTACTGACGATGCTGCTTTAGAAAAAGGTAACGTTCGCCCAACTGAGCCAAGTTATTACGATGCTAAAAGTGATTTTAAAGCATTCTACACTGCTTTAAATGCATATGAGAAAAAAATCTCTGAAGGTACTGCAGCTAATTTCAACAAAAACTTAAAATTAAGTTTAGTTTCTAAAAAAGATGGAACTAAAATCGCTGACATCGTTCAACATTCTGAGCAAGATGGAGCTTACCAAAGACATTTACCAGTTTGGGACGCAGAATACAAATATTGGCAATGGAGCAATGAAGGCGAGATATTTTCACAACCATATTTAGATGAAGTTTATTACTTAAAATTTAGCGATAATACAGAAGTTCAAATGAGCGTGTATTTCTCTGAAGGTTTTGATAAATTTGAAGCTAAATTCGAGGATTTTATTGCAGCTTTCGATAAATAATACTTTTAAAGTACAATAAATTTAAAAGCCGATTTGAGTAATTCAAATCGGCTTTTGTTTTTTAGGAGGAGTTTCTACAGTTATAGTGCTTTGCCCATATCCGGCCCAAATTCCTATTCCTCCATTTATATTTGATTTCAAACTGATGTTCGCTGGATAAATTGGATTCTGACTATTCACAATTTCATTTTGCCAACTGTTCCAAAAGTCTAAAGATTCTTTGGTTTGAGTTCTTAATTTTACATGAATCAAATCTCCGTCAGAGAAATAGGGTGTAAATTTAGTTTTAGGAAAAAGTAAGACGCCTCTATTAATTTGAAGTGAAACTGAAGATTCCTTAAAATTTTTATCATCCAAATTGCCATAAAAAGCAGGTACAAAAATAGGTTCTTCTTTTTCAATTCTTGTTGCTAGCTGGTAATAGTTTTTCTGGCTCGGCGGATCATCAAATTTCACAAACACATAGCCAGTCGTATCAGAAGGATTTGTTTTTATATACTCCGCGCTTTTTAACGTTACCGTTTCTGGAACTCTTGTTACCGCTGTAACAACACGATTTAAATATTCTATTTTTAATGAATATTCTTTTCCAGCCTCACCTTTTATTACAGAACCAAAATAGACAAACGGCGGTATTCGGTTTTTATCATTTTTAACCCTTAAAACCTCTGAATTTTGCCCGTCTGAAATTGTGATTTTTGCGGACCTAATTACGCGATTCAATACATTTGTCGAATCAATTACATCTGTAACTGGAATACTGCTTGACAAAAGAACATTTGCAAAATCGCCTTCTTCAATCCAGCCTTCCACAACAATTTTAGATTCCAAGCTTTTCTCACTGCTAAAATTATCATTTGAACAGCTTACTAAAATTAAACCCAATAGAAAGAGTAAATGCTTTTTCATGCTTTTAAAATTTAAATCTCCAGCTAACTGAAGGCAATATTCGATATAATACTTTTTCTTCCTGCTTCACCACTACTTTATCTTTATTTTTATTTACTTCAACATCCAAAACTACGTAAATCGGATTTCCAATATTAAAAGTGTTATAAATTGAAAAGTTTAATGCGCTTTCTTTTTTAGCCGTTTTGATAAAATAGTAATTAGCCGAAATATCTGTTCGAATATAATTAGGCATTTGTGCATTATTATATCCTGAATATTCTTTAACCGGATTATTGTTGATGAAATACCATGAAGTAGGCATTGTAAATCGATTTCCAGAACTGAATACTTGAGTAAGTCCAAAATTCCATTTTGAATTCAAATCATACATTCCGACCAAAGAGAGATTATGACGTCTATCGTATTTCGCAAAATAAGTTTTGCCATTATTCAATTCGTCAAAATTTCGATCAGACCAACTTAACGTGTAACTCAGCCAACCAGTAAATTTTCCGTTGCTTTTTTTAACCATCGTTTCAAACCCGTAAGCCTTTCCTTCTCCAACATACAAATCGTTTTTGAAAGTTGTAACTTCATTAAATTGCGTAACACCATAAGGATATTCGAGTAAATCTTTCATCAAACGATAAAATCCTCCCAATGAAGACGACCAATTTTTTGATAAATTTTGATTGGAACCGATAGAAAATTCATTTGACGATTGCTGTTTTATTCCATCAGAACTTGCAATCCAAAAATCAGTCGGAATTCCCACACTCGAAGTAGTGACCAAACTTAAATACTGATACTGCTTATTGTAAGAAGCATAAAAAGAATATTTCTCAGTTGGCAAATAATTCAAAACTAAGCGCGGCTGAAAATGCAAATAAGAATCTGCTCCAGATGCATAATAATTAATTCTAAGTCCTAAATCTGCATATAGCTTTTCTGATAATTTAGGTTTTAATGTAGTAAAAACAGCTGCTTCATTAGCATTAATAATTTTTGGAGACTCATTATCGATTGTTGCAAAATTGTCAACATTTACTTTTTGCGGCTGTAAATTATGATAAACATATTGCAGACCAGATTCTACAGGAATGTTTTTTATTGAATATTTCACCGAATTGGAAAATCCGAAATCTTTCACATAGGAAGAAACTGCAAATTGAATTGTAGCCTGTTCCATGTTCAAATCATTAGAATATTGGCTAAAATAAACCGCATTTGACATGCTGACATTCGGCGAAATTGTGGTGTTCAAAGAGGGAGATATGGTAAAATTACTCCATTTTAAACTCGTTCTAAGTGCTAGATTATCATCTTTTATTTTTAATTCATCGCCACTGGCAAATGCTTCAACAACAAACGAATTATTTTTAGACAATTGAGAAAGGAAAGTAAAATTGGCATCAGAAAAACCATATTTCATATCCTTAACATCTTTGTTTTTTGATCCTGATTTTAATATTGGCCCAACGATTTCATCAATGTATGTTTTTCTTCCAGAAATATAAAATGCATTTTTATCATTTAACGGAACAGCAAGACTTAATTGAGAAGCCAAAATACCTACGTTTCCTTGAATGCCAAATTCTGAAGGCATTTTTCTATTTGAATTCAGCAAAGTTGTAGAGCTTAATCTTCCGCCATATTTTGCATTCGAACTTGATTTATCAAACTCCACATCTTTTATATGATCTGCATTATAAAAAGGAAAAATTCCTAGCAAATGAGACATTCCATAAATCGGAGTTCCGTTATACAAGATTGCATTATGGCCAGGATCTCCTCCTCTCACATAAAAATAGCCATTTGCGTCACCCGAATTTTGAACGCCAGGAGTTAACTGCAAAATTTTCAGAATATCCGTTGTCCCCATAACACTTGGAACAGCCGATAATTCTTTCACATTAAAAGAAAGTTTTCCGTTAGAAAGATTTGTTATTGCATTTTTTTTATTGTTAGCAATCACAACTTCTTTTAAATGCGCTATGTCTTTTTCTAAAATAATTGAAATGAAAGTATCTTTCTTCACTTCAAATTGAATGTTTTGTGGAATATATCCTGTTTGATCGATTTTAATTTTTACTTGCCCTAAAGGAATAGTTTCCGAAAAATTGCCAAAAGAATCGGCTGTGGAAAAAACTTGAGAATCGTTTGATGCAAAAACTAAAGTTGCGCCAACTAAATTTTCATTTTCAGAAGATTTTATATTACCCGAAATAGTGGCCTTTGATTGCGCAAATACACCAGAAAAACAGATAAAACAGAAGAAGAAGGTAACTATTTTCGACACTTGGTTTTAATAAGAAAAGTGCGAAAATAAACAATTATAACCCAATTATATAGGTTATAATTGTTTTTAAGCTGAATATTATTTCAATTTATTTAAATACATATTAACAGTATTATCCAAACCTAGATAAAGTGCCTCTGAAATTAAAGCATGGCCAATAGAAACTTCTAATAAGCCTGGTATATTTTCTTTGAAAAATTTAATATTATCTAAACTCAAATCATGTCCTGCATTGATTCCTAAACCTAATTCATTTGCCAATATTGCAGCTTTTGTATAAGGATCAATTCCTCTTTCGTTTCCTAAACTATATTGATGCGCAAAAGATTCTGTGTATAATTCGATCCTATCTGTTCCTGTTTTTTTAGCGCCTTCAATCATTTCTGAAATTGGATCAACAAAAATGGAAGTTCTAATTCCGTTTTTTTGAAATTCCTGAATTACTTCAGTTAAATATTCTTGATTTTTGATGGTATCCCAACCTGCAGACGAAGTTATTGCACCAATTGCATCTGGAACCAAAGTAACCTGATCTGGTTTACATTCTAAAACCAAATCAATAAAATTATGTTGCGGATTTCCTTCAATATTATATTCTGTGGTAACAACTGCTTTCAAATCACGCGCGTCCTGGTAACGAATATGGCGCTCATCTGGACGTGGATGAATTGTAATTCCTTGCCCTCCAAATCGCTGAATATCTGCGGCTACTTTTAATAAATCAGGAACATTTCCGCCTCGTGCATTTCGAAGAGTTGCTATTTTATTGATATTTACACTTAATTTTGTCATATAAATAGATATTAATTCTAGTAATCTTATATTTGTTACGACAAAAATACAAAGTAAAACAGAGCAGTTTTCGGTATTTTTTGATTATTTTGCATCAAATATCCGCAATTGATTTATGACAGAAATTATAAACTATATCACAAACGATTTCAGAGCGATTGACAGTC
Source organism: Flavobacterium sp. B167r (assembly GCF_056824315.1). Taxonomy (NCBI): domain Bacteria; kingdom Pseudomonadati; phylum Bacteroidota; class Flavobacteriia; order Flavobacteriales; family Flavobacteriaceae; genus Flavobacterium; species Flavobacterium sp. B167r. The sequence goes on along the minus strand of NZ_CP124859.1, from coordinate 1,864,080 downwards.
AGGAAACGATTGCTTCGATTCAGGACTTTTTTATCGATGTAAATTTTTCTCATTTTCCGATTTTAGAAGATGGTATTTTTATCGGAAGCATCTCTTCTGATGATGTTGAAACGTTTGATATTGATAAAAAAGCGATTGATTACAAATATACTTTAGAACGTTTTTTTGCCCGAAAATCGATGATTTGGCTTGATGTTTTAGAAGTTTTTGCAAAAAATCACACTAACATCCTCCCTATCCTTGATGAAAACAATAATTACATAGGATACTATGAAATGGAAGACATCATGAAGTTTTTTCAGGAAACTCCATTTTTAAAAGAACCTGGCGCAATTATTATTGTGCAAAAAGGACTTTTGGATTATTCTATGAGTGAGGTAACTCAGATTGTAGAAAGCAATAACGGCAAAGTTTTAGGCTGTTTTGTTTCTGAAGCTGACTTAGAAAATGTTCAGATTACTGTAAAAATTGGCTTAGGTGCAATCAATGAAATTATCCAGACTTATAGAAGATATGGTTACGAAATTATTTCAGAACATCAAGAAGACAACTATATAAACAGCTTAAAAGAGCGATCAGATTATTTAGACAAGTATCTTAACATATAAATTATGAATGTGCCAATGAGAAAATTAGTTAATTAGATAATTTTCTCATTGCCAAATTCTCTAATTAGAAAGAATGAAAATAGCCATTTACGGACAATACTATCAGAATAGCACTGAACCTATTATAAAAGACATTTTCGCATTTTTCAATTCCAACAACGTTGAAATGGTAATTGAAGAAAATTTCCTGAACATGCTTTATGATAAACAGCTTATAAAAAAAGAATACAAAACTTTTTCGCCAAGTACTGCTTTAGATGATAGTTTCGAAATGCTGATTAGTATTGGAGGTGACGGAACGATTTTAAGAGCCGCTGCTTTTGTTCGTAATTCTGGTGTTCCTTTATTAGGAATAAATGCTGGACGATTAGGATTTCTTGCTAAAGTTCAGAAAGAAAATATCGAAAGTTTACTAGAATATGTCATTGATCAAAACTACACTACTTCTGAAAGAACTTTATTGGGAATTACATGCGAACCTTATAATGAAGCTTTCAAAGAACTTAATTTCGCAATGAACGAAGTTACAGTGAGTAGAAAAGATACAACCTCGATGATTACCGTTGAAACCTATTTGAACAACGAATATTTAAATTCTTATTGGGCTGACGGATTAATTATTTCTACGCCAACCGGTTCTACAGGATATTCTTTAAGCTGTGGCGGACCAATTTTAACGCCAGATGTCAAAAGTTTAGTAATTACGCCTATTGCTCCACACAATTTAACCGCCAGACCACTTGTCATTCCAGACGATACAGAAATCACACTACGCGTAACTGGAAGAGAAGACCAATATTTGGTTTCTCTTGATTCGCGAATTTCTTCTGTAAAAAACGAATCTATTTTAAAGATTAAAAAAACAGATTACAAAATTAAAATGGTTGAAATACCAGGCGAGACTTTCTTAAAGACCTTGAGAAATAAACTGCTCTGGGGAGAAGATAAAAGAAATTAAACTCTTTTCTGATTCTTCACTATACGATAATACCACATTTTCTCGTTCTGCATGTAGTGAATCATCATTAAATGGCTCAAAATCATAATGTAAATTGAAAAAAAAGCACATTTAACCAAAGGAACTTTGATTCGTATTGATAATTATTATATTTGCACGCAATTTTTAATTAAATGAAGAAAATTTTTAATTTATTGTTATGTTTTTTCCCCTTTATTACACTTAATGCTCAAATCAATGAGATTGGTGTTTTTCTTGGCGGAAGCAACTTTGTAGGTGATGTTGGAAAAACAGCATATATCGCTCCAGAAAAACTAGCTTTTGGTGTTCTTTATAAATGGAACAGAAGTCCTAGACATGCATGGCGCTTTTCATACACACAATCAAATATTAGCGGAAACGACTTCAAATCAGATGAAACTGGAAGAAATCAGAGAGGTTACCGTTTTGACAATGATATTAAAGAGCTTTCTGGCGGTCTAGAATTCAATTTTTTTGATTTTAATCTTCACGATTATCACACAAAAATCACCCCTTATGTGTTTACTGGCCTAAATTACTTTTTATTCAATAATCTATACCGATATACTACAAGCCCAAATACCGTATACGAATTAAAAAATCGAAGCTCAATGGCTATACCTATTATATTAGGTATAAAATCTAATATAACTCCGCGTTTTGTTTTAGCTGCCGAAGTTGGCGCACGCTATACTTTTACGGATAACATTGACGGAAGCAATCCAAATACAACCAATCCAAATATCATGAAATTTGGAAATTTAAATAATAATGACTGGTATATTTTTTCGGGTATGACTTTAACATATACCTTTGGAAAAAAACCATGCTATTGCGCATACTAAAAAATGAATTTACTAGAATCAATAGATCACACAAACTTACCTAAACATCTGGCCATTATTATGGACGGTAACGGACGCTGGGCAAAACAACAAGGTTTTTTGCGCGCGTTTGGCCACGAAAATGGAACAAAATCTGTAAAAGATATAATCAAAACCTCGGCTAGGCTTGGAATTGAGTATCTAACCTTATATGCATTTTCTACAGAAAACTGGAATCGCCCAAAACTTGAGGTTCAGGCGTTAATGAAAATATTGATCAATTCATTAAAAAAAGAGTTAGTTACTCTTCAAGAAAACAATATACGCCTAAATGCAATTGGAAATCTTGATAAATTACCAAAAACAGCCCAAAAAGAACTTTTGGACGTTATTGAAAAAACTAAAAATAATACTCGCTTAACTCTTACTCTCGCTTTAAGCTACGGCTCTAGAGAAGAATTGGTAAATGCCGTAAAGTCAATTAGTGATAAAGTTAAAAATAATATAATTTCAATAGACACTATTGACGATTCAATTATAAATGAGCATCTTTACACGCAAAATTTACCTGACGTAGATTTATTAATACGAACAAGTGGAGAACATAGAATAAGTAATTTTTTGCTATGGCAGATAGCCTACGCAGAATTGTATTTTACTAATGTCTTGTGGCCAGACTTTAAAGACCAAGATTTATATGAGGCTATTATTAGTTATCAAAAAAGAGAACGTAGATTTGGAAAAACCAGTGAACAAATTAAATAATTTTTTAGTGTTGCAAAAAAAAATACAAATAGTCTTTACCCTATTACTTTTGGGTAGTTTTTCACAAATTAAAGCACAAGAAAGAGTTCCTTTTGATCAAGGGAAAAAATATATTCTAGCTAAAGTCTCTGTCATTGGTAAAATAAGCTTCAATGAGCAGACTGTTGTAACCTTTTCAGGTCTTCAAAAAGGCCAGGAAATCACTGTGCCTGGAGAAGAAATTAGTAGCGCTATTAAAAAATTAGGTAAACTGGGGTTATTTGACGAAATAGCTTTTTACGTTAATAAAGTAGAAAACGATAGTATCTATTTAGATCTAGATATCGTTGAACTTCCTAAATTGAATGAGGTTAAATTCGTTGGTATTAAGAAAGGTAAAGTCGAAGGATTAATTAAGGATAACAACTTGACAAAGAACAAAATTGTCAACGAAAACTTAATTACAACCACTAAAAATTACATCGAAAACAAATACAAAAAAGAAGGTTATTATAACACAAAAGTTACAATTACCAATACTCCTGATACTATCAATGGACATCAAGTTAACATGCTTGTGAGGGTCGATAAAGGAGATAAAGTAAAAATCAGCAGCATTGATTTTACTGGAAATAAACAACTCACAGACAATAAATTGCGCGCCGCAATGAAAGACACGAAACAGAAAAATTTCATTCGTGTATTTAAAGCTTCTAAATTTATTCCTGAGAAATACAAAGCTGACTTAGAAAAAGTAATCGCTGCCTATAAAGAAAAAGGATATCGTGATGCACGTATTATTTACGATTCTGTAAAATATATCAAGCAAAAAAATACTCTTGCCATTAAAATTGATGTAGAAGAAGGAAACAAATATTACTTCGGAAATATTAAATTCTTGGGTAATACTGTTTATTCAGATCAACTTTTAAGCCGTTATTTAGGAATCAAAAAAGGGGAAACTTACAATGGAGTTTTACTAGAAAAAAGGATAGCTGATAAGACAAAACCAGACGCAGAAGACATTACGAATTTATACCAAAACAATGGCTATTTGTTCTCAAACATCAATGCTGTAGAGGTGAGAACTGTTAATGACACTATCGATTTTGAGATTAGAGTTACTGAAGGTCCTATTGCCTATTTTAACAAAATTACTGTTGTTGGAAACGACAAAACAAATGACCACGTTATTTACCGTGAGTTAAGAACAAAACCAGGTGAAAAATATAGTAAAGAACAATTAGTTAGAACCATTCGTGAGATTGGACAATTAGGTTTCTTCGATCCTGAGGCAATTGATCCTAAATTTAAAAACGTAGATGCTGGAGCTGGAACTGTTGATATTGAATACAATGTAGTAGAAAAAGGATCTAGCCAGGTCGAACTTCAAGGAGGTTATGGCGGTGGAGGTTTCATCGGTACATTAGGGCTTTCGTTCAACAACTTCTCGGCACGTAAAATTTTCGACAGAGAAGCATACAAGCCTTTACCAATGGGAGACGGACAAAAAGTTGCTCTTCGTTTACAAGGAAGTACCTATTTCCAAACTTATAGTTTATCTTTCTCAGAACCTTGGTTTGGAGGAAAAAAACCTGTACAGTTTAGTTCATCTATTTCATACAGTAAGCAATTTCTTAACAATTACATTACTAGAAGTGTTGATAAAAGCAAAAGTTTTAATATTTTTACAATCCAAGTTGGTTTAGCAAAAAGATTAACAGTGCCAGATGACTACTTCGTATTATCACAATCTGTAAGTTATCAGCACTATGACTTGAATAATTATAACACCGGTTTGTTTACTTTCGGTAATGGTGCATCAAGAAACTTGGCTTATACTATAGGACTTTCAAGAAGTAATAAAGGGGTAAACCCGATATTCCCTACTTATGGTTCTGAATTTAGTATTACTGCTAAAGTTACACCTCCTTACTCATTATTTAATGGAGTTGATTATGGTGATTTGCAAAACCAAAAAGAATATAAATCACAATATACAGGAACATCAGGAAGCGGTATAGACGGAAAACCACTTAACAATGGCGATTATGTTAAAACAGAAACTGTAAATGGATCAACTGGTTATGTAAGTGTTGGATCAGACTATGCAAGTGCTGATACTGATGTAGCAAAAGTCGATCAGAAAAAATACAACTGGCTAGAGTACTATAAAGTTAAATTTAAAGGAGACTGGTACACTAAAGTTTATGGAAAATTAGTATTAAGAACACTTACTGAGTTTGGTTTCTTAGGAGCTTACAACCAAGAAAGAGGTGTAATTCCGTTTGAGCGTTTTTACTTAGGGGGTGATGGTATGGCGAACTATTCAATGGATGGTAGAGAGACTATTCAGTTAAGAGGTTATCCAAACAACTCTTTAACTCCTGTAAATGCAAATAGTGAAGCAATTGGAGCAACGATTTACAACAAATTCTCTATGGAATTACGTTACCCGATTACATTAAAAGCATCGGCTTCTATTTTTGCATTAACGTTCTTAGAAGCAGGTTCATCATACCCTACGTTCAAAGATTATAACCCATTCGACTTAAATCGTTCTGCTGGTGCTGGTTTACGTGTATTCATGCCTGCATTTGGATTATTGGGTATCGACTTTGGTTACGGTTTCGATGCTCTTCCAGGACAAACAAAAGCTAATGGTTGGGAAACTCACTTTATCATTGGACAACAATTTTAGTGAATTTACGTTTGGTTAAAAATCATCAAATAAAGTTATGTTATGAGAAAACAATTTTTATTTATATTTTTAGCCTTGATTGTAGCAAATACAAGTCAGGCACAAGGAAGGACTACTCGAATTGGCTACATCGACATGGAATATATTTTAGAAAATGTTTCCGATTATAAAGAAGCCAAATCACAATTAGAGCAAAAAGCTCAAAAGTGGAAACAGGAAGTTGAGGCTAAAAAATTAAATATTAACAATTTAAAAGAAAGCTTAAAAACAGAAAAAGCTTTACTGACAAAGGAATTAATAGAAGAAAGAGAAACTGAAATTAAGTTTCTTGAACAAGAAATGATGGATTATCAGCAGAAACAATTTGGTTCTGACGGAAATCTAATGAGACAAAAAGCAGCTTTAGCGAAGCCTATACAAGATCAGGTTTTTACTGCTGTGCAAGATATAGCAGAAGCAAAAAACTATGATTTTGTTTTTGATAAATCATCAGATCTTACAATGCTTTTTAGCAATAAAAGATTTGATATTAGCGATCAGGTTTTAAGGATTTTAAACCGTACTGAAAAACGTGAACAGCTGACCAAAAAACAATTGAAAGAGCAGGAAGCTAAAGAGAATATTGAAAATGCAATTGATGAAAATCCAGCAATGGCCGATCGCCAGAAAGCACTTGATGAAAAAAGAGCTGCTAGAGAAAAGTTAATTCAGGATAGAAAATTAGAGCAAGAGGCTAAAAGAAAAGAATACGAAGACAGAAGAAAAGCTTTACAAGAAGAAAGAGACGCTAAAAAAAATGGCACGGTTTCTGGAACAGCAACATCAACAGCCGTTCCTGCCGCAACAACAGCGAGTCCAGCTGCAAATGGTTCTACAGCTAAAACCACATCGCCTGTTACAGGAGAAACTCCTGCTGCTGAACAGCCAGAAATGACAAAAGCAGAAGAAAGACAATTACTTTACGAACAACGTAAAAAAGAATTGGAAGAAAGAAGAAAGAAAATTATAGAAGAAAGAGAAGCGGCTAAAAAAGCAAAAGAAGCCGAAACACAAAAAACAAATACGACCAATAATTAATTAATATTTTAAAAATGATGAAACAAATCAAAACTTTACTAATTGCTGCAATTCTTATTTTAGGAGCAAGTAACACAATGAACGCACAAGCGAAGGTAGCACATGTTGATGTAAGCGAGATCATGGGAAAAATGCCTGCTATGCTAGATGCTCAAAATCAACTGCAAAAATTAAGTGGTACATATGATGCTGAATACAAAAAAATGGTTGACGAATATCAAGTAAAAATCAAAAAGTACGAAGCTGAAGCTGCAACTGTAACTGATGCTGTAAACGGTGAGCGTTCTAAAGAAGTTCAAGATATGCAAAAGAGAATTGTTGATTACAGAGACAATGCTCAAAAAGAATTACAACAAAAAGAAACTGATATCGTAAAACCTTTAATGGAAAAAGTTAGAGCTTCTATCCAAAAAGTTGGAAAAGCTAAAGGATTCCAATACATTTTAGACGGTTCTACTTTATTATTAGCTGATGGTCCAAACATCACTGCTGACGTTAAAAAAGATTTAGGATTCTAAGAAATTAAATCCCTATAACTAAACTGCTCAATTTGTATAATTTGAGCAGTTTTTTTTTACAAAAATTTAAAGGTAATCTTTGAAATTATTTCAAATTTGATTTAACTTAGAATAACGAATTATATCTAAAAAATACTAAATTTGCTTTATGACAAACAATAATCCTGTAGGCGTTTTTGATTCTGGTATTGGCGGAACTTCCATTTGGAGCGCCATTCATGATCTTCTTCCAAATGAAAAAACCATTTATCTGGCTGATAGCAAGAATGCGCCTTACGGTCAAAGAAGCAAAGAAGAGATTGTTGCATTAAGTAAAAAAAACGTAGAATTTTTACTGGAGAATAATTGCAAATTAATCGTTGTTGCCTGCAATACTGCTACAACAAATGCCATATTAGAACTTCGTGCAGATTATGATGTTCCGTTTGTTGGAATTGAGCCTGCTATTAAACCTGCAGCAAATAACTCTCAAACACAAGTAATCGGAATTCTAGCTACAAAAGGAACTCTTAACAGCGAGTTGTTTAATAAGACTGCCGAAATGTTTCAGAATACTAAAATCATTGAGCAGGTTGGCCACGGACTTGTACAGCTTATTGAAGACGGTAATTTGTACTCAACAGAAATGACTCAGCTATTAGAATCGTATCTTCAACCTATGATTGAAGCTAATATTGATTATTTGGTTTTAGGATGCAGCCACTACCCTTATCTTATTCCTCAGATAAAAAAAATTCTCCCAGATCATATTAAAATAATAGATTCAGGAGAAGCTGTTGCGCGTCAGACTAAAAATCTGCTTCGCGATAAAGTTGGTTTTTCTGAAAATACAGATCATGATCCTATATTCTATGTTAACTCAGACCCAAAAGTTTTAGAGTCAATTTTAGAATATAAATATCCGGTAATCAAAAAAGATTTTTAAATTATTATTCAAACTTTCGCTTGACGAACCAAATTCCGTCCAGCGATAAATTGAATGATATTTTATGGTAATTTTCTTTTATCAAATCATTTGCAATTCTACCTTTCTGTCCGTAAGAATATGAAATATTGAGTGATGAAAATGTATTTTCAATTGGCAGATTTAACCCAATAGAAATAGATGCATTATTGACACGCTGTTTATCGACTTCAAGATAACCGTTATCAAAATTTACACCTGCCGCATATCCTACTCTATCCCAATATCTTCTTACATTCTTTTTTGAACTATAAGTGAAACCAAGTGCAAAACGATCCTGATTTACAAATTCGCCATATAAATCAGACTGTTTCGTGTTATTCCAGAAACTTTTCTCGTAATCTAAAGTCATATTCAAATTATTTTTAAATCGCTTACTAGCTCCAAAACCAATTTCTAGAGGCATATAATAATCGTCTGTAGCTGTAGCTTTGTCGGTTTCTATTGAAGACACGACTTCATCTGCAATACTGTTTACCGATTGTACTTTGGAAGCGTTTATTTTAGATGGAACTTTGACAGTAGTTCCTATTGTGAACGTTGAATCTATTTTGAATTGAGCTCCCAATGTTGCACGCACTCCACCATAATCTGTTTTTTTGTGTATGGTTGTAACTGCATTCGAAATTAAAAAAGCGCGATCATCAACTGTATTTCCAAAAAGTACCGTGGCAGTCGCCCCTATTGTCAGCTTTTTCCCAAATCTATAACCGTATGAAAAATCCAAATTATTTAAACCTCCAGATCCTTGTGCCGTTACATAATAATATTCTTGACTATCAGCGATTTGAAGTTTTAAATTTGAGATTTTAAAAACTGAACTAGAATACGGGCGAAGTGCCAAACTAAAACCAGAATTTTTAGTAACTGGAAAAGCAAAAGCCAAGTGAGAAAATTGAAAATTATTTCGTTTTTCTGAACGAGTACTGCTCTGATAAGTTGTAGCAATAGCTTTTCCTCCAATATCAAAAAGGAAATGATTCTGATACATGAATCCTAAAGATGCTGGATTTAAATTATTAATAAAAGTATCTGAAGGCAATGCAATTCCAGAACCTCCAATTGAGGGCAAATAACCAAAATCTGATTCATACAAACTTCCAACGCCATAAAGCGAATATGGAGAACTTGAGATGCTTTGAGAAAAGGAAGTCAGCGACATTAAAATGAAGCAACTCCATAAAACAATTTTATTTTTCATTTAGTAAGAGATGTAATAAATTTTCAGCTGAATTTTATTGTCGGCATTTTTCTGATTCCCTAAAACAATTCTATCAACAGCTTTAGAAATTGTAGGTAATGTTAAAATGAGAGATGATCTTGAATCGGCTGCCTTAAGCATTTCTTTTTGAAGAAAAGTTCCGATCGGAATTGTATATCCGATATTTTCATTAAACTCATCGCTTTTTTTATTCAATATTCCGTAAACAGTAGTTCCTGCAGAATTTACTAAAGTTCCGCTTATTCGATTTAAATTATCTCCAATGTAAACTGCCAAAGAATCTGCCAGTGGATATTTCTCCGAATAAGAATTATTGACGGGTTTTAAAACTAGTTCTGCGTTTACAATAGCTCCGTTAGTAGAGATGTTTTTAAACTGTTTAATATTCGGAAAATCTACTCTGCAAGCCACTCCGGTTCCTGACTGAATAAAACCTTGATTATTGGTCAAATTACTGGATAAATAACTGCTAGAGATGGGAAGATTTTGAATCAGTGTTCCTGTTTTGTCTAAAGAAATAGAATTAAATTGTTTTGTTTTGTCTACAATTGTGAAATCGAGAATATAAGACACCTCATCTTCGTCGGCCATATATTTTGAATAATACAATCTCACTTTACTGGTTCCTGCACTAAATCCTATAATATTAGAAGAATTAGATGTTTCTGGAACTAAAACAAGTCCTTTTAAATATTCTGTAAAACTGTCAAAATCTGTAATTTCTCTTTTCTTAATTTTCTGAAAAAGAGCTTCTCCAAATTCTTTATCCATTTTAATATTTATAGAGTCCTTTTGGGTTGGTCTTGGTATAAAAGAAATCTTTCCCAAGCTTTCAGAACTATAACTTAAAGTAGAATTGTTATAAAAGTTACTGTCGTCTGTATTAGGTTTAACTTTTTGAAGCAAGCGATGGATATCAAATGTTTGAACTTTTGTAGTGTCTCCATAATAATATTTATCATATTTAAGAATCATCGAGATAGAATCGAAAACATAATTTACAGATTCTGTGTCAGAACCTGCACTATTTAATGCATAACTACCACCTGAAAGTTGAAAATAGCTATCCGATTTTACTTTTCCGAAAATAGGATCATCATAATTTCCAATTAAGATTCTACTTCGGTTTGAAGTTACCAGCGAGTCAAAATTGATAGTTGACATTTCTACTGTCACCGTATCTATCATAATCACTTTATTGCTTAAAGCCAGATAATCTGACCCAACAGTAAATTCTCCAGTGTCTGTATCTGTACCACATGAAAATAAGGTAAGTACAAAAAGCAATAGCAATATAAACTTGTGCATAATTTAATTTTTGAGCAAATATAAATTGCGCACTTTGGCAACACACTATAACATATACTACCACGCCTTTTTAAGCTACAAATTGTACAATACGATCTATAATCTGAATTCTGTGTTCAAATTCTAATTCGACCTTAAAAACAGCGATTTTGTCTATCAAAACACCTCATATATATATCTTCTTTTTTTTAAGGGCGTCATCCATCTAATTTTGAACCAATAAAATAAATAATGAAAGTAAGGTTTTTAATTTGTTCTCTTTTTTTGATTTCATTTTCAAGTTTAAAAGCTCAGGAAAATTTTAGCGCTGCTGTAAATTTCAAAACTGTGCCGACAGATAAAATAAATTTTAGCGAAACGAACATTGCTATTTTTTATCAAAAGAAACTAGGAACAAAAAGCAAAATAGTGAACACGTTAGAATATTCTAATTTGAAGGTGAATTACGATTTCAATCCCTATAATTTTTATGCGGATCAAGAAAAATTCAACCAAGTTCAAAACAAGTTTGAATATTCATCTGAAATAACAGAAAAAACAAAATGGCAACTTTCTATTGTTCCTACAGCAAATTTCCAAAGCAAATTGGATATTTCTGATGTGACAGTTCTAGGAAGTTTAGCGATTAACCAGCAGTTGAATTCGAAATTAAATGTAATTCTCGGAGCTGGCAGAACAACAATTTTTGGAGCGCCAAAAATCACGCCGATTGTTGCTTTTGATTATAAAATGAATGATGAAACCGATTTTAAAATTGGATTTCCAGATTCGAAAATTTCTTATTCAAATAATGAAAGAAACAAATTCAGTCTGACGAATAGTTTTAATGGAAATTTTTATCATTTAGACGAAACAACTAATACAGATAAAAATGCCGAGAAAGCAGTTTTATCGCAAATGACATCGGCTCTAGAATATGAAAGAAATGTAGCTCCTAATTGGTTTTTAAATTTTAAAGCGGGTTATGATTTCAATAAAAAATACAATTTACTAGATAGCAGTGACCATAAAATATACGACTACAATAGCGGAAATGGTTACGTTTTAGGAATAGGGATCAAATACAAACAATAAATATTAAATACACTATGATTAATCTAAAAAAAGGAATTTTATTCACAGCGCTTTTTTCAAGCCTCTTTTTCATAAGCTGCAGTAATGATGACGATGATGATGATTTAGTAGGAAACTGGATTAAAAAATCGGCTTTTGACGGTCCTGCAAGATCTAGTGCTACAAGTTTCGTTATCGGGGATTATGCTTATGTAGTTGGCGGTTATACTGGAGATGTATATTTAAAAGATTTATGGGTTTACAACTCAAACGGAGATTACTGGGAGCAAAAAGCAGATTTTGGAGGAATTGGAAGAAGTTCTTCTTCTAGTTTTGCACTAAATGAAAAAGGTTATGTTGGTCTTGGCTATGATGGAACAAACAAATTGAAAGACTTTTATCAATACGATCCTTCTGCAAACAGTTGGACACAAAAAGCAGACTTTGCAGGAACTGCACGCTATGCAGCCGTAGGTTTTCAGGTTGGTGGCAAGGCTTATTTTGGAACAGGTTATGACGGAAATTATTTAAAAGATTTTTATCAATACGATGATCTAGCAAATACTTGGACTTTGGTAAATGGTTTCAGTGGAAACAAAAGACGTAATGCAACTGTTTTTACAATTGCAGACAAAGCGTATTTAGTAACTGGCGTAAATAATGGCGTTTATCAGGAAGATTTCTGGGAATTTGATCCTTCAACGGATGTATGGACCAGAAAAAGAGACATCGACAAAGATACAGACGACGATTACAGCTACAACGACGATTATGCAATTGTACGTTCTAATGCATCAAGCTTCGCTATGAATGGTTTAGGATATGTTGTTGGAGGTGAAAACATAAAAACAGTTTGGGAATACAATCCAACTACTGATTTATGGACAGAAAGAACTCCAATGGAAGGTGCAACAAGAACAGATGCTCTTGGTTTTGCTATCAATAACCGTGGATTCTACATGTTAGGAAGATTAGGTTCTACTTATTTTGATGACGCTTGGGAATTTAGACCTTTAGATGAACAAAGTGACGATGATAATTAATAATAAACAATACTTCTGGAGTAACATCCAGAAGTATTTGATAGTTTTTGCAATTCTTCTTTTTGCTGCCTGTGCAAAAAAAGAAACATTAACAACGGCTTCTTTTAAGACAAATTCTGGTTGGGGATATACAATTGCCTATAAAGAAAAAATTTTAATTAAACAGTCGATTATTCCCGTGATAAGCAATAGCAAAAGTTTCGAAACAGAAGATGACGCCATGAAGGTTGCAGATCTTGTTAAACAAAAGCTCAAACAAAACTTATCTCCAGCGGTAACCAAAAATGAATTAATTTTATTAAAAATAAAATTGTAAATGCAGATAGATACCATTAAAAATACCGGCTACAACAAAATATTATTCCATTTTGCAATATGGGTTTTCTTTATTTTGACTTCTCTAATTCAGTTTTACGAAAGTCCTTTTAAGATGAATAATGACTTCTATGCGCAATGGTTAACAGGAATTGTTTTGTTCTATCTGAATTACTTTTATTTGGTTCCTAATTATTTGCTTCAAAAGAAATACTGGCTCTACTTTTCATTTGCCGTTGGTCTAATTGCCATATTTATGATTATCAGGTTACATTATTTTATTCCTGAATTTAGACATTTAAGACCTGAAAATGTAGTTCCTGCGCGAATGATCCCGCATGATCCAAATTTTTTTCCAAGAAGAGAAAGGATGCCTCACGGAATAGAAATGAGACAGCCGCTTTTCTTTAAACTTGGCCCATCATTTTTCTATATTTTGATTATCACAATCTCTGCAATTATTAGAACATTAACTGAGTTTTATAATAATCAGCAAAATAAACTGATTGCCGAAACACATAGAACAAATACCGAATTAATCTATTTGCGCAAACAAACCAATCCGCATTTTTTATTTAATTCATTAAACAGTATTTATTCTTTGGCACACAAAAAATCTGATTTGGTCCCTGATGCCATCGTGACCTTATCTGAACTTATGCGCTACATGCTGTATGAAACAGATAACAAAACGGTGGCTTTAGAAAAAGAGGTCAATTATATTCAGAATTATATCGAATTGCAAAAACTTCGATTAAACAATATCGAAGACATCGTCATTAATGTTCATGGCGATACCAAAAACAAGTTTATTGAGCCTTTATTGTTGATTTCTTTTGTTGAAAATGCCTTTAAGTACGGAACAGATTACAAAGGCGCAGCCCATGTAAAAATTAAGATTCTAATTACAGATCATAATCTGGATTTCTGGATTGAAAACACGATTGAGAATTATGTAAAAGACCCTGAAAACTCAGGAATTGGATTAGTAAACATTCAAAGCCGTCTTGATCTTTTATATCCTAACGCACACGAACTAACCATTACTCAGGATAATGAATATTACCGAGTTCATTTGAATTTAAAGTTAGACGAGATTAAAACCGGAACACATTAAACAAAAACTGATTATGGACAGAAAAAAATTCATCCGAAATGGCATTTTAGGCATTGCATCATTGGCAACTGCTACAAAATTACTAGAATCTTGTTCTAAAAGCGACAATGATGATACCGATACTAGCAATTCTGGAGATGGAAGCTGCACGGTTTCTCCTTCAGAAACAAAAGGTCCGTTTCCTATCAAAACGCCAAGTCAGCTGGTTTTAGAAAACATCAAATCTGACCGTGTCGGAATTGCTTTATTGATTAATTTAAAAATTGAAAATAAAAACAACAATTGCGAACCTCTTTCGGGAGCATTAGTAGACGTTTGGCATTGCGACAAAGACGGAAACTATTCGGAATACGGTGGCACACAAATGCAGCAGACAGATTATACTTCTGTTCATTTCTTGCGAGGAAGACAAACTTCAAATACCAGCGGAGAAGTTTCTTTTATCTCCATTTATCCTGGTTGGTACCAAGGAAGAGCGCCGCACGTGCATGTAGAAGTTTTATCAAGTGCTGGAAGTTCTTTATTGGTAACGCAGATTGCTTTTCCTGAAACAATTTCAAGTGACGTATATTCAAGCACTAATTATGCAGCACACGGACAAGCAGATACGGCAAATACAAAAGACAATGTTTTTGCTGATAGTTTAGCCGATGAATTGGCCACAATAACTGGTAATTTAACAGATGGTTTTACACTCACAAAAACCATCACTGTAAACGCATAACTTTTTTTGATTAGGTGGAACCAGTATTTTAAGAAAATTTTAAAACTTAATTTACTGGTTTAAAATTACTTTTGAATACCAAAACAATTATAAATTTAATTCTGAAGAAATGAAGTGTGTAATTATTGATGACGAACCTTTAGCAGTAGACTTATTACAGGATTTTGTCAAAAAAGTAGAAACTCTTGATCTAGTAAACACTTTCAACAATGCTATTGATGCTGTTTCATTTATCAATCAGAATAATGTTGATTTGGTTTTTCTGGATATTCAGATGCCCCATTTTTCTGGAATTGATTTTTTAAATACAATAGAAAAAAAGCCTTTGGTTATATTTACAACCGCTTATTCTGATTATGCCGTAGAAGGATTTAATCTTGGCGCTGTTGATTATTTGGTAAAACCTATTCCGTTTCATCGATTTTTAAAAGCTGTTGTAAGAGCACAGCAAGTTTTACAGCCTGCAGCAAATCCAACAATTGCAGAAAACAATAATACTCCTGAAATTGAGCAAGATTTTATGTTCGTCAGGGCTGAATATGAAAATGTAAAATTGAATTTTGCCGATATTCTTTTTATTGAAGGATTGAAAGATTATGTCAAAATCTACACCACAGACAATAAATTTACGTTGACGTTAATTAGTTTAATCAAACTTGAAAATCTTCTTTCTAGCAAAGGTTTTGCGAGAGTTCACAGATCGTATATTATCAATATCAAACATGTAAAATCAATTCAGAAAAATAAGGTTTTAATTAGTGACAAAAGAATTCCAATCAGCGAAAGCTATAAAAATACTTTCTTCGAAAAAATTAACCTCTAGTTTTTTAAATTCAAATAAAAAAATCCAAATTCCAAAAAGGTCAAACTCTTGGAATTTGGATTTTTTTATTTATTTGAATTTTTATTTTTCTTCTTTAAACCAGCTAGAATACATCACGTAATTATTTGAAATACGTTCGATTTCACCAGCAAAATTAGACTGGTCAATATCTTTTACTTTTTTGGCAGGAACACCAGCATAAATGCTTCCAGAAGCTACAACTGTATTTTGAGTTACTACAGCTCCAGCAGCAATAATCGCGTTGCTTTCTACTACGCAGTTATCCATTACAATGGCTCCCATTCCGATTAAAACATTATCGTGAATTGTACAGCCGTGCACAATTGCGTTATGCCCTATCGAAACGTTGTTCCCTATAATTGTAGGATGCTTTTGATACGTACAGTGAATTACAGCACCATCTTGAATGTTTACTTTGTTTCCGATTTTAATGAAATGAACATCTCCCCTAATAACAGCATTAAACCAAACACTGCAAGATTCTCCAAAAGTAACATCTCCTACAATAGTTGCATTTTCGGCAACATAACAATCCTCTGGAATAAGAGGTGATTTTCCGTTTACAGATTTAATCAGCATAATAATAAATTTAGTTTATTGCAGGACAATTACAGTCGTAGCGTTCTTTTTTGCAGAATAAATTAATTCCTAAAGTAATTTGATGGTAACCGCCTGTGTCAAACTTAACATCTCCCATTACCTGAGAATAAGTATAAGCGAACATGAAATTCTTGTAATTAATTCCAACAATCGGTGTAAAATATTGTAATTTTTGAGAGGCTACGCCACTTCCTGAAATATATTGCGCGCCATCAAAACCTCTTCTATAGGACAAAGCCGCCCATAGACTTCCAAAATCCATATTTTTGTAGGCTTTCATGTTCAAGTCAAGTGTTTTTTCTTTCGTCTGATCAAAAAGCTGAAAAAGAATAGAAGGCTCCCAAGTCCAATTATCGTTTTTACCAAATACATAACCTGCACTCAATAAAAACTTTCTAAGATTGTCACTTTCATAATCTGTGTACAACTCTCTTCTGGTTTCTAATAATCCTTGAACCGTTGCATGTGCATAGAAATTCAAATAATTATAAGAAGCTCCAACGTCAACATTGAAATAAGAATCTTTCTGAATCGAGCCATAAACAATTGGATCAAAAGTTCCTCCAAATTTTGTTTCGTCTAATTGGTTTTGTATTAAACCTCCGCTAATTCCAAAAGACAACTGATTTAAATCCAATTCATCTCTTGAAAACATAATATGGTGTGCGTACGTCAATTTAACACCTTTTTCAGAATGATATCCATTTTTATCATTAAAAACAATGATACCAGCTCCAGAACGTTCGCCGATTCTTCCGTTAAAACTTAAAGTCTGTAGTGATGGAGCATCTTCTTCTCCAAACCATTGTTTTCTGGCTGTCAATCTTATTTTGGCACAGTTAGCCGCGCCAGCCATTGAAGGGTGAATTAAGTAATAATTGTCAGACAAATAATCCGAATAAACGGGTATTCCCTCTTGGGAATAAGAGTAAAAAGTTGTAATGAGAAAAATTAATAAAACCTTGATTTTAAATTTCATAAAGACAATTTTGTTTCTCTATAATTTTCACTCTCGCAATTTAACACGATTTATTTGAAAAGAGTCTTAATTATTTTATTAAAAAATCAAATATAGCCATTAGTAGAAAATAACTTTAGTAAATTTGCAAAAAATATATTACCATGACTAAAATCACTATAAAAGAAACCCAAAACCCAACTATTTTAAAGTTTGAGTTTGAGGATTTCATCACTCAAAATCAAAACTTTGAGTTCAAAAATATTGATGAAGCTCAGGCTTCTCCTCTAGCACAACAATTATTCTATTTACCTTTTGTTAAAACAGTTTATATCTCTGGAAACTTCATCGCTATCGAAAGATACAGCATTGTGGATTGGGATGATGTTAAAGATGCTGTTGCAGAGCAAATTAGTGCATTTGTTGAAAAAGGCGGTGTTATCATTAACATTGATGAAACAAAACCAAAAAAACAGCCTATTACAGTTTATGGAGAAACAACTCCAAATCCTTCTGCATTGAAATTTGTTGTGAGCAGAATGCTGACTCGCAATGCTATAGAATATAAAAACATTGATCAGACTGCTTCTTCTCCATTGGCTCAGGAATTGTTTAAATTCCCTTATGTGAAAGAAATTTTTATCGATGAAAATTATATTTCTGTTACCAAATATGAAATCAATAACTGGGATGAAATTACTTTAGAATTAAGAACATTCATTAAACAATTTATTGAAAATGGCGGAACCGTTTTGGATGAAAGTTTAATTCAAACTGCCAAAAAAGATGATTCAACAAAAGATGAAGCTTTTGACAAATTGGATGTTACTTCACAGCAAATCATAAATATCTTGGAAGAATATGTAAAACCAGCTGTAGCTGCAGATGGTGGAAATATTGCTTTTGAATCTTATAATGAAGAAGATAAAACTGTAAAAGTATTATTGCAAGGTGCTTGCAGCGGTTGTCCTTCCTCTACATTTACTTTAAAAAGCGGTATCGAAAATATGCTGAAAAGCATGCTAAACGATGAAGCTATTAAGGTAGAAGCGGTAAATGCTTAATTTC
The DNA here is from genome assembly GCF_056824315.1 of Flavobacterium sp. B167r. NCBI lineage: Bacteria > Pseudomonadati > Bacteroidota > Flavobacteriia > Flavobacteriales > Flavobacteriaceae > Flavobacterium > Flavobacterium sp. B167r. Next base: position 1,845,413 of record NZ_CP124859.1, on the reverse strand, counting down.
ACAAAAAACTCTATAGAAAGCGTCTCACTGAGGCGCTTTTTTCATTATTAACCACTAGTGATCAATTATTTACCATTAAAAAAACGAGTAATTCTATAAAATTAATTAATATTGTATCCTTAACCAATTAATTAACAACCATGGGATTATCTTCATTTTTTAAAAATTTATTTGGCTCAACCAAAGAGTCTGTAACTGAATTGGCAACTAATGCCGAAAGTACTTTTGAACAGGCGAAAGAAGCTGCCGTACCATATATTGAGAAAGCTGAAGCTTTTGCAGAAGAAATAATTGAAAAAGTAAAAGAAGTTTCGGAGCCTATTATTGACCAAGCTGCAGATTATGCTGAAAAAGCAAAAGATACCGTAAGCGAATATGCCGATAAAGCTGCTAAAGTAGTAAATGATGTAGTTGATTCTGTTAAAGAAAAAATGGCTTCTTTGGGTGTAGAGACGCCAGAAACTATTTCTGAAACTGTTGTTGATGTAAGCGAAAATTCGGCTGCAGAAGTAGAAGAAATAGCCGACAAAGCTGCTGACAAAGCATAAACAAACTTTCTTGATAATGTAAATATTTTTATATTTGCACCACTAATATACCTTCTCTTTTGAGAAGGTTTTTTTATTTTAAAATCATGAACATTAGCCCAGAACAAGTCAGTAAATACGTTGCTCGATTTATTGATATTTTAGTCGATTATTCACCAAAACTGATTTCTGCATTTTTAATCTTGTTTGTTGGTTTATACGCCATCAGATTGATTAATCGCATCATTAGAAAAGTAATGATTAAGCGAAATCTAGATCCGACATTAACCAAATTCTTATCCGATATTTTATTATGGGCGCTGCGAATATTATTGTTTGTAACCTTTATTTCTAAATTAGGAATAGAAACTTCTTCATTCGTAGCTATTTTAGGAGCAATGGGTCTTGCTGTTGGTTTGTCATTGCAAGGATCTCTTTCTAATTTTGCTGGTGGAATGCTTATTATTGTTTTTAAACCTTTTAAAGTTGGAGATACAATAGAAGCGCAAGGTGTTGTTGCAACAGTTCTTGAAATTCAGATTTTTGTAACCAAAATGCTTACAGGAAACAATCAGACTGTATTTGTTCCTAACGGTTCTTTATCTAACGGAAATATCATCAATTACTCAATGCAAGGAGAAAGAAGAGCTGATTTGACTTTTGCCATTTCTTATGATTCTGATATTAAAAAAGCAAAAGAAATTCTATTGGAAGTATTGCACAACAATCCTAATGTATTGAAAAAACCTGCACCTGAAGTTTTTGTAAAAAACCTATCGGCAAGTTCTATTGATTTTGCTGTTCGTCCGTGGGCAAAAAATGCTAATTACGGAGCTGTTTTCTCTGAAACATTAGAGGATTGCAAAATAGCTTTGGATAAAGCTGGAATTGCAATTCAACCATACACTATTCAGAAATAAGATTATTGTTTCTTTGGAGGAGCAATCATAAAATCTTTTAAATAATAAGGTTCAAAATAAGCGACATCAACAGTGTCGCTTTTTTGATACTTATCAAAACTTATTTTACTCATTGCTTGTGCTGAAGGATATTTTACATTTTCTAAAAATACAAAATTGTCTTTAGTCAAAACAGGTTTGCATTTCTCTGCACAATCGCCAACAAAGTAAAGTTTGTCAGTATATTCTTGAAACGAATTTTCATCAATAATTTCTGCTTGGACAGCTCTTTCAAGTGTCAAATCTGAATTAAAAATGGCGCTGTAAACTTCCATACGGCGTGCATCTAACATGGGTATAATTCTCCCATCTGCAACTCCTGCCTGAGAAGCTAGAGTTTGCAATGTATCTACCGCAATTAACGGAATATTTAAAGCATAACACAAGCCTTTTGCCGCCGAAACGCCAATTCTCAAACCTGTATATGATCCGGGGCCTTGGCTAACAGCAACAGCATTTAAATCCCGTGCCGCTATTCCTGCTTTTGATATTACTTCTTCTATAAAAACATGAAGTTTTTCAGCATGTGAATATCCTTCATCCGCCAATTCATTGCAAACAATGGTCTGACCATCTTTTGCAATAGATACAGAACAATTTTTAGTAGCCGTTTCGATATTAAGAATAAAAGACAAAATATTAAATTTTAAATGATTGTGGTATTATATTATTTCTTTGGAGCTTCGGCTTTTTTGAGCTTTACTTTATCTCCAGAGTTAAGATCTTTAGAAACTGTTGTATATGGGCCTGTTATAACCACATCTCCAGGTTTTAGACCAGACATTACTTCGATATTGGTATCGTCTTGAATTCCAGTTTTAATAACTCTAATTTTAGCTTTGTCTCCAGCTTTAACAAAAACACATTCGAACTTTTTATCGTTTTTTGGAGTTGCTTTTTTGTCTTCATTTGGATCTTCAACCTTAAAATCTTTTACAGCTGTAGTATCTGATTTTACTACAACAGAACTAATTGGCACCGCCAAAACGTTTGTTTTTGTTGTTGTAATAATATCAACTGTAGCCGTCATTCCAGGTCTGAAAGGAGAATAGGTACTTGGTTTTCCTTCTAATAAATCTTGATATGATTCTTTTACAATACGAACTTTAACTTTAAAATTCGTTACTTGATCTGAAGTCAATGTTGTACTTGCAGAGTTAGAAATACTTGTTACAACCCCTTTAAATTTCTTTTTTAAATAAGCGTCAACTTCAACATTTGCTTCGTCTCCAATTTTAATTTTTACGATGTCATTTTCATTTACATCAACTTCAACTTCCATATTGTTTAGGTTGGCAACACGCAAAAGTTCTGTTCCAGCCATTTGTTGTGTTCCTAAAACTCTTTCTCCCAATTCAACATTTAGTACAGAAATAGTTCCATCAGCTGGAGAATAGATTGTAGTACGTCCTAAATTGTCTCGAGCTTCATTTACAGAAGCCGATGCGCTTTGAACATTATAATAAGAATTTTGTTTGGTAGCTTTAGCAACTTCAAATGAAGCAATTGCTTTATCCCAATCTGACCTTGATATTACACCTTTGTCATACAAAGTTTTATTTCTTTCATAATTTGCTTTTGCTTCTTTAAAACTAGCTTCCGACTGTGTCAGACCTGCTTTAGAACCTGATAAATTTGAAACAGAACGATTATAACTAGATGTATATAAATCGGGATTAATTTTAACTAATAAATCACCTTTTTTTACAACTTGTCCTTCTTTTACATTAAGAAGAATAATTTCCCCAGAAACTTCTGGAGAAATTTTCACTTCTATTTCTGGTTGAATTTTACCTGTTGCAGAAACGGTTTCAACAATAGTTGAAGCCTTTACTGTTGTAATTTCCACTTCTTTTCCTTCGTCTTTATTTCCTACTATTCCAGCCTTAGAAAGACCAACCAAAGCAGCAATAATAACTATTGCACCACCTAATAAGAAATAAACTGTTTTTTTTGACATAGTAAATTATTTTGTAATAATTGGAACAATTGGAATTCCGAAATAAAATTCTAATATTTTAATTTTGAACATGTAATCGTACTTTGTTCTGATAACATCAGACTGTGCATTGGTCAATAATGTTTGAGCTTGAGTGAAATCAAATGAATTCATTAAACCAACATCATATTTTTCTTTTGCATAATTGTAAGCCTGCTGTCTTGCTTCTAAAGTCACAGTAGAAGATTCGTATGTATTTAAAGCTCCTCTTGCGTCTGTAAAAGCAGTATAGACGTTACGTTGCAAATCTAAACTTTTTTGCTCTAAATCTATTTTAGATTTTTCTAAACTTACTTTATTACGTTCTACATTATTTTTAACTGAGAAACCGTTGAATATAGGAACATTCAATTGTAAACCAAAATTATGTCCTTTATTGTCACTAAATTGTTGAAATATTGGATCTGGTCCTACTGTATAAGGATTTCCACTTGCATCTAACCTAATCTGATCACTATAACTTGCTCTAGTATTAAATCCATAAAAACCAGAAAGTGTTGGCTGATAAGCTCCTTTAGCAATAGTTACATTTTTTTCTGCAATCTCAAGATTTGTTTGCGCTAATTTTAATTCTGTTCTAGTTTCTTTTGCTTTATTATAAATTTCAACAGGAGTTTGCGCCAGAATATTGTGTTCATCTTTTACATTAGTATCATCAATTACATCAAAATCTGCAAATTCTTTTAATTGTAAAAGTTGTGCTAAACTCAATTTAGAAATCAATAAATTATTTTCAGAAACTGCAATGTTTTGTTTGTCTGTTGCAACAGTTGCTTTCAAATCGAACAAATCTCCACGAGGAATAGTTCCTGCATTTACCATTTCTTCAGAACGAGCAAAACGTTTTTCATCAATTAGCAATTGCTCTTTTTTTACCTTTAAATCTTCTTTATTAGATAAAATTTGTAAAAATGCGCTAGCCACGTTTAGAGAAATATCTTCCTGCATTTTTAACAGTTGATATTGAGAAGCAATGATTGTTAATTTTGCTTTTCTCATAGTATTCTGATTCTGTAGACCTTTGTAGATGTCTACTCCAGCATTTAACCCTATCGAAGAATATTGTGTAGTTTGATTACGTAAAATACCTGTTGTAACATCCTGGTTCAAACCAATGTTCCAAGAGTGAGAAGCTGTACCGTTTACAGATGGAAGATAATTTCCTAAAGCTGCTCTTTTATCGATATCAGCATTTTTTACATCTAATTCAGATAATTTTACCGTGATATTATTTTCGAGTGCATATCTAACACACTCTTCTAAAGTCCATTGTTTTGATTGCGCCTGTCCAGTTAATCCGAAACCGAATAACATTGCAAAAACCAGACTACTAAATTTATTTATTTTCATATACTTTTAATGAAAGCGCAGTAAACCGAACTACGCAAATTTAACATTTTTAAAACCAAAAAGATCCTTAAACTCTCAAATTAAATTATTTTTTCTCCCCTTCAGTAATCAAGCCCTGATTCCAGATTTTAATTTTATCTGTATCATTTATACCGCTTTTAACTTGAACGTAGATTCCGTCGCTAACTCCAAGAACCAAATCCCTTCTTTGAAATTTCTGTGGAGCATTTTCAACTTCTACATAAGGCTTTTGTGTTTTTTTGTCAAATTGAACCAAAGATTCTTTTATTGCGAGCACTTTCTCTGCTTTTTCCAAAATAATAGAAGCATTGGCACTTAAACCTGCTCTAATAAAAGTATCGTCTCTGTTGATCATTTGTGCTTTTATTTCAAATTGGATTGCACCATTTTCTGTAACTCCTTTTGGCGCAATATAATTTAAAACTGCATCAAACTTTTTATTTTCGATAGCACCAACTGTGATTTCAATTGGCATTTTTTCTTTAATTTTTCCAACCTCAGATTCATCAATTTTTCCAATAAAAATCATTTTCCCAACATCTGCAACACTAGCAATTGTAGTTCCTTCGTTAAAGTTATTACTTTCAATAACTTGGTTACCCACTTTTACAGGAACGTCTAAAACCATTCCGTTAACTGTAGAGCGAATTAAAGTATTAGCATAATTACCTAAAGAAGAAGTTGTTCCTGTTTTAACAATATCCAATCCTTGTTTCGCTGCCATATAAGTTTGTTTAGCCTGATTGTATGCTACTTGAGCTGCATCAAAATCATTTGCAGAAATCACATCTTTTTCAAACAATGTTTTTTGTCTTTTATAAAGCTTTTCCTGATTATCCAAAGCAATTTTAGCTGTCGTAACCTGATTTTGAGAACTGCTTACATTCGAAACATTCGCTACAACTCTAATTTTTGCAATCATATCACCCGCTTTGATTTTTTCTCCAGCTTTGATATACACTTCTTCAATAATACCTGAAATATTTGGTTTGATTAGAACCTCTTCATCAGGTTGAATATTACCTGTCGCAATAGTATTTTTTACGATAGTCTTCAATTCTGCTTTTTCCGTTTTAAATACAATCGGCGATTCTTGATTTTTAGCATACAAATAGTAAAGCGCGCCAAAAAAAACAATTGCGATAAATATTAAAATGGTAACGGTTACTCCTTTTTTCATTTTGTTTTTGGTTTAATCGATTTATTTTGATTGATAATTTATTCTGTTCTTAAAGCATCTACAGGCTTAACGCTAATTGCAATCTGTGCCGGAATAAAACCTGCAAGTAATCCTGAGCCAACTAATATCAATAGTGCCACAAATACTACCCCTAAGTCTACAGTCGGATTGGCAAACATGGTGTCACTACCTGGCGGCATCGAATCTAACGCCATATTTAAAAGCGCTATAATTCCGGTTGCAACAGCAATTCCAAACATACCTGAAATAATGGTTAAAAATATAGATTCTGATAATATTTGCCCTCTAATTGCTGATGGCGTTGCTCCTAAAGCCCTTCTGATTCCGATTTCTTTTGTTCGTTCTTTAACTACGATCAACATGATATTAGAAATCCCAATTACACCCGAAATCAATACCAATGTTCCCACAAAATAGGCGATCACTTGCAGAATATTGAACAAACTTTGTACTTTATTATACTGTTCGTACAGGTCAAAATTTCCAACAGCACGATCATCTGCAGGATTTACATAATGCAGTGCTTTAATTATTTCTAATATCTTAGGTTTCAAATCCGTTATAGACGATCCATCTTTTGCTGTAAGCGCCATCCAACCCACTTTATCTCCATAATTAAAAGCCTGTTGAAAAGTTGTAAACGGAATAAAAATATTTTTTTGATCCTGTTCCGCATTTCCACCTTGCTGTTTGGATTTGTAAACTCCAACCACCATAAAGTTGATGCCATTAATTTTAATGTACGTTCCTATACATTCTTCAGCTTTTCCATAAAGTTCGTTAATAACACCATTACCAATTACCGCAACTTTTCTTCTTCCTTCAATATCCTGCTGATTTACAAAACGGCCTTTGATAATATCCATTGGCTGTTGTTTGATCAACTCAGGATAATCTCCATAAACTGTAAATGCAGAAGTTTTAGTTCCTCTAACAACATTGTTGGTTCCGTTAAAATCTCCAAGCTGGTTTCTAGGAGAAACGTACAACAAATCCGGAAGTGCTTGTTTTAATGCTGCAACGTCACTATTTCTAAAATCATAACGTCTCGTTTTTGGCAAACCCTTGTACGCTTTTGATGTCGTCTGACTCCACATAAACATGGTATTTGTTGCAATTCCGTCAAACCCTTTTTTTACGCCATTTTCCAATCCTTTACCAGCAGCAAGTAATATTACCAAAATAAATATTCCCCAAAACACACCAAAAGCAGTCAGAACTGTTCTGAAGACATTTGCTGTTAAAGCTTGTAATATTTCGTCCCAATTATCTTTACTAAACATAGTTATTCGTCTCTAAGTGCTACAATAGGTTTAATTTTGGCTGCTCGGTAAGCTGGAAAAAAACCAGCCATTGCTCCAGCAAAAACAAGTAATATTAAAGTAGTTAAAGCTACACTAAAATCTACTTCGGGATTTCTAAAATACTCGCTCTGCACCATCGGACCAACAAATTCTAATAAAAGAAGACTCGCCAATAATCCGACAAAACCAGCAATTGTGGTAATAAAAATAGACTCATGCAAAATCATTGAGATAATCGAAATAGGAGAAGCTCCTAATGCTTTTCTAATTCCGATTTCTTTTGTTCTTTCTTTTACGATAATAAGCATAATATTACTAACTCCAACTACTCCCGCTATTATGGTACAAATACCAACCCACCAAAAAAATAGCCTGATATATAAATTTAAATCGTAAACCTGTTTAGCATCTTTAACAGAATTATAAATACCTATACCACCATCATCATCAGGGGCTACCACATTTTTACTTTTTAATAAGTCCTTTAAATCTTGTGTGAATTTTTCTGACTGAGCCAATGCTTCATCATAATTGTCTGTCTTTTTTAGTGTAAAAAACAAATTGCTAATTTTATCACCGCCTCCAAATGTTTTCTGAACGGTTGTCAATGGCAGATAAGCACGTGTTTCTTCTCTTTCTCCACCTGGATCAGTAAAAACACCGACTACTTTAAAACTAATTTTATTAATTAAGATTTCCTCTCCAATTGCATTTTTATCCTTAAGAAGATCGGTTTTTAATTTCATTCCAATCACGGCAACTTTTGCATTGCTCTCCATATCCCTAGCATTTATATAACGCCCTTGCACTATGGTCAAATTTTCTATTCCTCCATAATCTGGATCAACACCTCTAAACTGATAACTCCCAGATTCCTTGCCATAAGCAAAAGACTGTCCCCAATAATTATTTGTTGAAGCTCTCAGGTCTAATTTGTCTTCAAATTTCTGTACCGATTGATTATAATCGCTATTGCGAAATTGAATCTGCCTTCCAGGGTTTAATCCTTTGTATTCTTTAGTAGTTGCTCCAGACCAAACCTCAATAATGCCCGCAGCATCACGTTCAAATTGTTTTTCAATTCCGTTTTGAAGTCCTTTACCAGCACCAAGCAGGATTACCAAAATAAAAATTCCAGAAGCCACAGAAATTCCTGTTAAGAAGGTTCTTAAGCGGTTTTTAGAAATGGCTTCAAATATTTCCTGCCAACGTTCAATATTAAACATAAGACGAAGCTCTAACTTGTTCTACTTTTTTATCATCGATAATTAATCCATCTTTTAGGACTACATTTCTTTTGCACATTGCGGCAATATCAGGTTCATGCGTAACAATTAAAATTGTCTTTCCTTCGTCATTAATTCCTTGAATAAGCTCCATCACCTCATAAGAAGTTTTGGTATCTAATGCACCTGTCGGTTCATCGGCAAGTAGTACTTTCGGATTGGATGCCAAAGCTCTTGCAATAGCCACACGTTGTTTCTGACCTCCAGAAAGCTCATTTGGCAAGTGATGAGCATGAGAACCTAATCCTACTTTTTCCAAATACCTCATTGCAATCTCGTAACGTTCCTTTCTTTTGATGCCTTGATAATACAATGGCATTGCAACATTGTCTAATGCTGTCTTATAATTAATTAAGTTAAAAGACTGGAAAACAAAACCTAAAAATTTGTTACGATATTTTGAAGCAATGGTTTCGTTTAATTTTTTAATTGGTGTTTTATCTAAAATATAACTTCCAGAATCAGCTTCGTCCAAAATTCCTAAAATATTAAGAAGCGTAGATTTACCAGACCCTGATGAACCCATGATTGCAACTAATTCTCCTTCTTCTATATTAAAATTAATACCTTTTAATACATGTAATTGTGAGCTTCCCATTTTATAGGATTTGTGTAAATCTTTAATTTCAATCATGAGTATTGTTAATTTTTTTTGACAATAATAACATTTTTATTAAGTAATTTATGATAATAAAAAGTTAATAATTTTGCTCTCTATTCTCTATTAGACTTTCTTTTTTAGTTATTGTTACACTTTTTTTTATAAAATATGATTGTTTTTATACTTTTGCTTTGTCTAAAAATTCATATTAAAATGAAACTCAATTCCATTATTGTAATGTTTTCGGTGCTTGCCGTATTAACAAGCTGTTCTTCAACTCAAAAATTAGAAACCTTAAAACCCGAACCAGATGATGCTAGCCCATTAGTTTATGACAGCAGTCCTTCATTTATCAATCTTCCAATTACAATAAAGTTAAAGGATATTGAAAACCAAACAAATACTCTTCTTACTGGACTAATTTATGAAGACAATAATATCGAAGATGACGATATTGAAATGAAAATTTGGAAACAGGCTCCTATTAAAATTCAAAATGACCCATCAAATCCTGATAAAAAAATTAGAACAATTTTACCGCTTAAAGCGAATATCAAATATCGAATTGGAACAAAAAAAATGGGAGTAGAATTCTACGATATTAGAGAATTTAACTTAAATGGTGTTATAACTTTATCAAGCGAAACCACCTTAACCAACTGGAAACTAACTACAAAAACGGAATTCAGGTCTCTAAATTGGAATGAAAGCCCAACAATGAGCATATTTGGCAAAAACATGCCGATAACTTATTTAATAAATCCAGCGGTTTCTATTTTTAAAAGCAAAATAGAAAAGGAAATTGACAACGCAATTGAACAATCAATGGATTTTAAGCCTAATGTACTTCAAGCTGTTGAAAAAATCTCTACTCCTTTTCAGATGAGCGACACATACGAAAGCTGGCTGAGAATTGCACCAATTGAAATTTATTCTACAAATGCCAAACTTAAAAATGATTCTTTCTTACTTGATATGGGGATGAAATGCAACATGGAAACTATCGTTGGCAAACAGCCACAATCAAAATACAATGCTAGCAAAATTGCGATAAAGCCAGTTGCTAAAATTCCAAATCAGATTACTGCTAATATTGCTGCAATTTCAAGCTATTTAGATGCATCAAAGATTATGACTCAGAATTTTGCAGGTCAGGAATTTGGCACTGGAAATAAAAAAGTAACCGTAAAAAATGTTTCAATCTGGCATAAAGACGGAAAAATGGTTATTGCGCTAGACGTTTTGGGATCTATAAACGGAACGCTTTATTTAAATGGATTTCCTTCATACAACGCACAAACAAAAGAAATTTATTTCGAAAAACTAGATTATGTCCTAGACACCAAAAGCAGATTAATGAGAACTGCAAATTGGCTAGCCCAAGGATACATTCTAAGAAAAATGGAAGAGAGTTGCCGCTATTCAATTCAGCCGAACTTAGAAGAAGGTAAAAAAAGCATGGCGAGCTATTTAAAGAATTACTCACCAATGCCAGGCGTATTTGTCAACGGAAAAATGGAAGACATTCAGTTTGACAAAATACAGTTAACCAATCAAGCGATTATAGCTTTCATCAAAATAAACGGAACGGTAAATGTTTCTGTTAACGGACTTAAATAAAAAAGAAAAGCAGTGTAAATTACACTGCTTTTTTCTTTTTAGAATACATTCGATAAATCAAATATCCTATTATTAATACGAGTAAATACGGGATCACCATTAAGTAAACAATTCCGTCATTTACAGCTTCAGCTTTTTTTGTATTAGAATCCCCTCCCAAAGCCGCACGACACATGGCGCACTGTGCATTGGCAGAAATCCCAATTAAAAAAATACAAATTCCAAGAATAAAACTTTGAAATTTGGAATTTGACTTTTGTATTTTATTTTTAGTGTACATAATATGGTGAAATCATTAAGTAAACTACAACTCCCGTTACAGCAACATACAGCCACAGAGGAAACGTAATTTTAGCTATTTTTCTATGTCTGTCAAAACGCTGTGCAAGCGCCCTTACATACGTTATTAAAACAAGAGGAATGATAGCAATTGACAGTAAAATGTGTGTTACAAGAATAAAGAAATAGATGTAACGAATTGCTCCTTCTCCTCCAAATTTTGTAGAATCCGAAGTCATGTGATATGCAACATACATAACCAAAAAAGCAACCGATAAAGCAATCGCAAAAGTCATTAATCGTTCATGTAGTTTCTGTTTTCCGTTTTTTATAGCCAACACAGCCCAAACTAAAACAACAGCTGTTATTCCGTTTGTAGTTGCATAAATTGGTGGCAAAAATGACAATGGCTCAACATTAAAACCAAAATCTTTAAGCTTAACTCCAAATAAAATTGCCACAACAACTGGAATTACAATTGAAACTGCAATGATGAATTTATTATATTTTTTCTCTAAAGTATTATCTTCCATTTTTATTCTGCTAATAAAATTTTAATGTCTTCTTGAATATCTCTTACTCCTTTTTTATCTAAACCATCGTAATAAATACTCGGATTTCCGAACTCGTCTTTTCTGCAACGAATATTTCCATCTTTATCAATTAAAGCAAATAAACCAGAGTGTTCAAATCCGCCGCTTACTTTATCATTTTCTCCTGCATAAAGATTAAAACCTTTATTTGACAAATCCATAATTACGTTTTTATCTCCAGTCAGGAAATTCCAATTAGAAGATTTTACCCCAAGTAATTTTGCATGATCTTTCAAAACCTGTGGTGTATCATGTTTCGGATCAATTGTAATAGAAACAATTCCAAAATTAGGGTTTCCGAAAAAAGTCTTTTCAATTTCCAACATACTCATGTTCATCTTTGGACAGATCGAAGGACATGTTGTGAAAAAGAATTCCAGAACATACACTTTTCCCTTATACGTTTCATTAGAAACTTTGACATTGTCTTGATTTGTTAATTCAAATTTTGGAGCTGGACCAATTGTCAAAAGTTTAGTATCTCTTGAAGTTTTTGTTCCAACATTGTCCAAACGATTTCCTTTTACAACGTCTCCATTTTTAATTCGATCAACAATTTTAGGAATAGCGTAAATCCCAAAAATCAGAATAATAAAAGAGATTCCGATGTATGATTTATTTTTAAACATTATAATGATTTTTAAAGTTGCTTTGTAGCGTTATGATTCTTCTTTAAAGCTGCGCGGTATTCGTATAAAATGATCTTGAAGTCATCCAGCATTTCATTGCTTAACTCAGACGGATGAAAAGTATTATAACCTTCTTTATACTCTTTCTTATCTTTTCTTCCTCTTAGATTACGTTCTTTATCGATGATGTAAACATTAGAAGTTCCAAGATTCTCATTTAGTTTTTCTTTCAAATGCAGTCCATCATAGAATTTCTGAATATCTTCTTTTGAAGCAAATACAAAATTCCAGTTTTTAACATCTGTAAAAGGAGATAAAGCGTCAACTATTTTCTGAGCTTCTTTTTCTGTTCCGATTGGACAAAGAACTACAAACTGAAGATCTTCAAAACCATTGTAACGTTTATAGATCTTTTCGTTTAAGTTAAAATAATTTCCTCTATTTTCAAGAATATTAGTTCCTGCAAAACCAAGAACAGTAATCTTTTTATCAAGGGAAATTTTTTTTCCGTTTAATGAATTCCAATTTCCAAAATCGGCCACTTTAGGAGTTACTACAGGAAGAGTTGTAAAACTATTTACACCAGAAGCAAAAAATAAATAAGCAACAATTGGCAAAACAAAAAGTACAAAGAGAACTATATTTTTTTTCATTGTAATAACGGAAATTATTGAGGTACAAAAATAAAAAAAGCTCCGTAAATCGGAGCTTCTTTTCGAATTAATATCATGTTAAAAATTCCATTTAATAGTAGAATCTTTAAAAACCCCATAAATATAATGTCCTTCTGTTAACAGAATAAACAATAAATATAAAACTAGGAAGATAACAGGAGAAACAACAGACCATCTAAGGCTGCTTTTTTCACCTTCCATGTGCATAAATGCCCATACAATATAATATGCTTTAAAAACTGTTAGGATATAGAAAATCCAGTTTAACAAATTTAAACCAACAAAATGAGTAAATTCTAATGATGCAGGTTTGTAGATACCTAAAATAACTTCAACTGTAGTTACTAATGAAAGTAATCCGAAAACAAACCAGATTCTTTTTGTATTTGATACGTGCTCGTGTGACATAATAATTAAATTCTAAAATTAAACTAGGTAGAAAACTGTAAATACAAATACCCAAACTAAATCTACGAAGTGCCAGTATAATCCAACTTTTTCAACCATTTCGTAGCTTCTTCTCTTCTCGTAAGTACCTAATAATACATTAAAGAAAATAATGATATTGATAATAACTCCAGAGAATACGTGGAATCCGTGGAAACCTGTAATAAAGAAGAAGAAATCAGCAAATAATTTATTACCGTACTCGTTTCTGATCAAGTTAGCTCCTTCTACAACATATTTAGCACTAGCTAAATGTTTTTCTGATTCTTCTCTTGATAAGATCGTTTTTTTCTTTTTATCTGTAAGTTTTTCTGTTCTGATTAAAACTTCAGGATGTGCTTTAAAACCAGCCTGAACTTCAGCAACTGTATAAGTTGGAAGAGATTCTGTATCTTCCATGAACCAAGTTGAATGGCTTCTTGTTAAAGCTTCTCTTTGTTCTGGCAATTTAACAGCAAAATCAGCTAAAGCTACTCTTTTGCCGTCTTTGTCAACAAATTGAAGTAAACTACCTCCAACAGTTTCAACCGCTCCATATTCACCTTTAATGAAGTTTTTCCATTCCCAAGCTTGAGAACCAACGAAAATTAAACCTCCAATAATAGTTAAAAACATGTAGACTGCAACTTTTCCTTTTTTCAATTGGTGTCCTGCATCAACAGCCAAAACCATTGTTACAGAAGAAAAGATCAAAATAAAAGTCATTAATGCTACATAATACATTGGAGCCGCAACACCATGCATAAATGGAAAGTGAGTAAACACTTCATCAGCCAAAGGCCAAGTTTCAATAAATTTAAATCTAGAAAAACCGTAAGCTCCTAGAAATCCAGAGAATGTTAAGGCATCTGATACGATAAAAAACCACATCATCATTTTACCATAACTTGATCCTAATGGCTGGATCTCATGACCGCCTCCCCAAGTTTTTTCGTCGTTGTTTGCAGTAGTAACTGTCGCTCCCATAAAAGATATTCGTTAAAAAGTTCCCAAATTTACGTTTTTTTCTTATTTAAAGAAATATAAAAATAAAAATAAATATACCCATAATAAATCCAAAAAGTGCCAATACATCGCACCTAGTTCTATACCAAGAGTTTGAGTCGAATTGTATTTTTGTTTAAAATGATTATAAATTATAATTAAAAGTGAAATTAATCCGCCAGCTAAGTGTAACAAGTGTGTAACTGTCACAACATAAAGGAAAGTTGTAGTAATTGAACTACCTTCTCCTGTAAAATAATACCCTTGTGCAACGATTTGTCCAAATCCTTGAAATTGAAGTACTATAAATAAAATCCCTAAAGCCAAAGTTCCAAGAAGCAAACCAGTAACTGCGCTCCTGTTGTCTTTTTGAATTGCTTTTTTTGCCAAATGAAAAGTAACACTGCAAGCAATAATCACTGCAGTACTCCAGTAAAATGCAGAAGGAAGCTCAAAGTTCTTCAACCAATCTGCTCTTGATTTACTTACTACAAAAGCACTTGTTAATCCAGCGAACATCATGGTCATACTAACCATCGCGAAAAGCAGAATCAGTTTTGCTGATTTTGATTTTCTTCCTTGTTCTTCATTTGTTTTCAATGTCATTTCCATAACTATCTTAAAAATTTATCTACTATAAATACAATTTGTAAAAGCGAAATATAAGAAACACTCACTAGCATTAATGTTCTCGCTGCCTTTGCTGTTCTTAGCTTATACAAACGAACTGCATAAAAAAGCATCCAAATCCCTAATAGAAACACCAAAACTGCCGCAATTGGAGAAATAAATAATTGGCCTGTAAAACCTAGTACAGGTAATAACGATGCTATTATAAGCCAAATTGTGTACAATATGATCTGTAATGCAGTTCCTTTATCTTTTTTGCCTGTAGGAAGCATAAAAATACCCGCTTTCTCATAGTCTTCATACAAAAACCACCCAATAGACCAAAAATGCGGAAACTGCCAAAAAAATTGAATTAAAAATAATGTCCCTGCTTCGATACCAAATTCTCCTGTAGCCGCTACCCAGCCCAGCATAAACGGAATCGCTCCAGGAAAAGCTCCAACAAAAACAGACAATGACGTTACTGTTTTTAATGGCGTATAAACACTTGTATATAAGAATATAGAAATTGCAGCAAACATTGCCGACTTAGCGTTTATAGTATAAAGGAGTGCAATACCAATGATAGTAAGCAGACTCGCCACCAATAATGCCATTCTAGGAGACATACGTCCTGAAGGAACTGGACGGTTTTTGGTACGATCCATTAAAGAATCAATATCTTTCTCTATTACTTGATTAAAAGCATTTGAAGCTCCCACCATACAGTAACCTCCAACTACTAAAACTGCCAAAACACTCCATTTAAAAGGATGTTCTGAATCTACTCCTAATAAATATCCAGCTATAGAAGAGAACAACACACTAATAGCTAAACCAGCTTTAGTAATCTCTTTAAAATCTAGAAATATTGATTTGAGTGATAATGTATTTTTTGCAGCGTTCAATACCGTTGTATTTTGTGTATTTTTTTTGAGTGGTGCAAATGTACAAATTAGATTGTAGAACTTAAGCCTATAAATTTAGATTTTTTTCAATAAAACCTATACAAATTAAGATCTCAGCATTCTTCAACACTATTATTTCGAAAAATCTTATTAAAAGCTAGTAATCAAAATACATATTGAAAATATCTGAACGTAAACCAACACTAAACCAAGTGGTGCTTTGCTTAAAAGTTGTTGCCGTCTCTTGGGTTGGATCAAAATTTCTATAGATTAAACTTCCAAATAATTTTAGATTTGTCATCGGGTTAATCAAATACCCTCCTTGCACATCAGCAATAAAAACATTGGTCTTATTTCCTTGCCCAATTTTCACTCCTGTATCATACGGGCGTTTTACATCATAACTTTTATAAATATTCCCTCCGTAATTAAACGAATTTTCTGCTGTATCAAAATCTAGACCTCTTTTTCCAACGGTCAATTTCGCATCTGCAAGCCAACGTCCTTTATGATATCTCGCAATTGCAATAAGTTCATTGAAATTCCCACCCCATTGGTGTCCTACGCTCTGATTGTTATGCCCGTAATTTGTAATAACAGCACTGTGCGAGTACACATAAGGACGCACGCTGTTCAATTCAACCTGCAATAAAAGGTCTTTAACATTAAACGCGTTGAAGTATTTCGCTCCTAATTGAAATCCGAATTTGTTTTTCCAGCTTTGATTTCCAGCTCCTACATCAGAAACAGAAAATTCATCAATCAAAAATTGCGAATAAAGATTCAAGCTATTGTTCCATTTGTATTTACCAGTTATTCCTAAAAGTGCATTACCGCTTCTAGAAGAAGAACCAAATTCTACCGCTCTGTAAAAAATAATCGGATTAACAAAATTAGCATCAAAGCCTCTATTATTAGTATCTGTCCATACTACAGATTCGAAAAATCCTAAGTTCAATCTATTTGAAACGTTCCAGCTCAAATAGTGATTAGCCATGAATTTTGTTGCATATGTTCTTTCGGCAGTCACGTCTGGACGAACATCTTTCATCCACATATAAGTGTTGGTATACTTAATTTTCCAAAATTTGGTGTTAATTTTAAAATATGGGTACGGACTTGCTCCATCACTTTCTAATAAAGAGCGATAACCATCACCTATAAAATTTCGTCCGTAACCTAATTGAAAATCAAAGATTTCACCTGGAGCAAAAGTAATATTTGCTTCTGCTAAAGGAAAATCATAAGCATCTGTTTTGAAATTTTTAGCAATTCCAATTCCCGGAATTATTGCTGGATTTCCTCCAGATGGCTTAAGAGATTCTGCATAATCATTATAATATCCTGCAAATCTTCCTTGACTTTCAAAAAATGTTGTCGTAAAGTTGATTTGTTTCCCTAAACCTCCTCTAAAGTTCAGCGCTCTAGTATTCACATAAGTGTATGAAGCATCAAGATCTGAGGCTTTTCCTAATTGTAAATCTACAATCGGGTTTAAGGCAAACCAATAATCTTCTCCCTGAATCTGCACTAGATTTTCATTCCACCATTTTCTTCCCAACCAAGTTGAAGTTTTTTTCTGCAGTGATTCATTAACTGCTCTTAAATTGTAATATTTTGAAACCTCAGCATAAGTATAAGGCTTAGATGCCGTATGATTATTACTTCCAACCTGATTCATTTCAGCATCAAATTGCGAATAATAACTGTGCGAAAATGGAATATTTAAATGACTATCAAATTCTGGATTATTATATTTTTTATACACAATACTATCCAGTTCGGTCATTGGCTTTTCAGCAGGTTTTAAAATTTCTGCCGCTGCCAAAGCTTCTGCTTCAAGTTCTGCAGCACTTTTTAATGGAATAGCAATAGAAATAGTATATTTTGAATAAGTTGGCTTTCCATTATAAGTTGAAGGTTTAATTTTTGGAAATGCCCCAAATATTCTTTTTGCCTCTTCAGACAATTCTTCGGTTTCAGCAGAAACATAAATCACTTTAAATTCTCCTTCTGCATTTACTTCAAAAAGTACTTTTACCGCTCCTTTATAATTGTTTTCTTTTAATCTTTGAGGGATTTGAAAATTGTTAAACACAAAATCTTGAACTTCTTTATAAAAACAATTCTCTAATTTTTTAGCTTCTAAATTTTCACAGTTAGGAAAAACCGGAAACATTTCTGCCGTAAAACCTGGCTGAACTGAAGAATTACTATTTTGCTGAGCAGAAACAATAAAGAAAGAAGAAATTAAAACAAAGGATAAAAAAAACTTATTCACTTAAAATTGGGGTATTTATTTAATATTGATTTGGGGAAATTTCTCCGTTTGCAATTGCTTTTGCAGCTGAAGTACCGATGCGCTTTACTCCTAAACGAATCATTTCTTCAGCTTCTTCAAATGAACGGACTCCGCCAGCTGCTTTTACTGAAAGCGGCGAAGCATTTTCGAGCATCATAATTATTGTTGGAACGGTCGCGCCATTTGGTTGGTTATCATCTGTTTTATAAAAACCTGTAGAAGATTTCACAAAAACAGAATCAAATTCATCTTCTTTAAAATTAGAAACTACAACATGTTTTATCAAAGCAGACAGCTGAATAATTTCTTTATCTGTTAAAGCCGCAACTTCGATAATCCATTTTACTGTTTTATCATTTGCTAATCCTATCTGTGTTCCGATTAATATTTCCTTTTTTACTAAATCTAGATCACCATTCTTGAATGCTTCGTAGTTACAAACAAAATCTAAATCATCGGCTCCGTTTGCAATAGCTTCGTTTGCTTCCTTAATTTTGATTTCGAGACTTGACTTTCCTTCTGGAAAATCAATTACAGTGCCAACTAACAAAACAGACTTGGCTTCTACAATCATTTTTTTTGCTAAAGAAACATATTCTGGACGAATCATGATCAATTTAAAACCTTCTTGAATGGCCTCGGCAATTGCATTTTTAACCACAATAGCGTTTTCTGCTTCCGAAAGACCAGCTTGCGATGCAGTTTTTAAATACGTGGAGTCTAAATATTGCTTTACATTCATTTTGTTTGAAGTTGCAGAAAACCAGCACAAAAGTACATTTTAAATTGATAAAACATAGTATTTAAACGCTTGATTTTCTTGTAATAAAAAAC
Organism: Flavobacterium sp. B167r; assembly: GCF_056824315.1. Taxonomy (NCBI): domain Bacteria; kingdom Pseudomonadati; phylum Bacteroidota; class Flavobacteriia; order Flavobacteriales; family Flavobacteriaceae; genus Flavobacterium; species Flavobacterium sp. B167r. The sequence continues at coordinate 1,826,286 of NZ_CP124859.1, read as the reverse complement.
CCACCGAAGTGGGTTTCTTAAATTATATTTTATCGATTTGCTTTTTAAATCCGATTGCCGAAAAAACCGCAACAAAGGCTCCAAGTGCATTTGCTAAAATATCTGTGACATCTGCAGTTCTTGTTACTGTAAGAGCATTTTGAAGAATTTCGATAGTAATTCCAAAAAAAACAGAAAATATAAACGAAATTAAATACGCTTTATATTCGTCTGAATCTTTCCCTTTCAATTCTTTTTTGAAAAACAAAATCCATGAAATTGTAAATCCAAAATGAAAACAGAAATGTACAATTTTATCAATACTTGGAAAACTAACCACCGGTATATTACTAGAATCTGTCAGACAAAAATAAGTAATGATTCCGGAGCAGATAATTGCCCAAATTAACAATAGTTGTTTAGGCACCGATTAATTCTTTATAAGCTTGATCAGACAATAAAGTATCAATTTCTGAAGCATCGGCAATTTTTAATTTAATCATCCACCCAGCTCCATAAGGATCTGAATTTACAGTTTCAGGAGCACTTTCTAAATCTTCATTAAAAGCAATGATCTCACCTGTTAATGGTAAAAATAAATCAGAAACTGTTTTTACAGCCTCAACAGTTCCAAAAACTTCATCTTTTGAAAGGGTCTGATCTAAAGTTTCTACCTCAACATACACGATATCTCCTAACTCTTTTTGTGCAAAATGAGTAATTCCTACAGTCGCAACATCTCCTTCGATGCTAACCCATTCGTGATCTTTTGTGTACTTTAAATTTGCTGGTATGCTCATAATCGTTGTGTTTGAAAATTGATTGTTTAATATTTAAGTCACAAATGTAATAATCTTCTAATAAAATCTAGTTTAGAAACCTAAATTTAATTTCCGAAATTATAACGAAGTGTGAAACCTGATCTGATATTTGTTAATGGGAAAGAAGTTGAAATAACTGCTTTCGAGAACGAATGATCATAATAAAATATTGCTGTTAAGTTTTTACTGAAAGCATAATCGGCCGTTAATTTTAAAGTCCAGATATTCTGACCTGCTGCCAACTGATTATTGTCGTAATCTAAATATCGAACCAAAGTCTCATTATTTCTATATGAAAAATCAGCTTTTATATTGATATCACTTTTAATAATTCCCGTTGGATTATCTGCCAATCTTGACGAAATAATTACATCTTTAAATCGATATCCTAATCCTACAACATACTCCATCCCTCTTACTTCTGTCAATAAATTATTATCAAAACTCATAGACAAAGCACGGTCTTTTTTAACCTCTGTTAATAAACGGAATGAGCTTTTTAATTCGAAATCAACTCTTATAAGCGGACTAAACTGCTCCACTAAGTTAACATTCGACATAATCGTTTTATTAAAGAAGTTTGTATTTACGTCCTGACCATTTGGATTTTCAAAGTAATCAAAGTTCGATCTAAACTGGCTAATTGTGTAAGAAGCTCTATAATTATGCTGTAATGAAAAACGTCTAAAATGATCTTTGAAATACTTATAACGCATTAAACCATTATATTTCACATTCCAGTTTGGAATAGGAAAACTTCTAAAAATACTTGTTGAACTACTCGAAGCATCTCCTCCTGTATAAGCTGCCATAAATGAAGGCAACAGTACAGCTTGATTACTTTTTGAAAAACCGATTGGATATCCTTGATTGGCTACATAAATTTTATAGTTTGGATCTGTTTCAGCCGGAATTGGATTATTCACGTCTCCATATCTAGGAATTTCCGCTCCGCCATAATGTTGCTCTGCCAAACGGTTTGCAATAACTAAACGATTACTTCTAAAATCATCAAACGCAGCCGACTCTGTTTCTGAACTTGTTGAAAAACTGGTCTTAATTAATACTGTTGAAATAGAAAACATTCCATAACTGTATGGTGACAATGGCAAATATTCGCCTGTATTTTGGTCCACACTATATTGTTCAGATGAGTTTTCAGAATACGCGCGATCCATAGCCAGATCAATTTTCAAATCAGGCAACAAATCTACATTTGCTGTCACTTTCAAAAGTTTGTTGCTTACTTGCGTAAAGTTTTGATTAAAATTCTGATAGCTAGTCAACCATCCGTTCTTCGCTGCTTCAAAACGCACATCATCTTGGCTACCGAACACAAATCCTAGCGAAGGCTTAGATGTACCGAAGAAACCTACCCCTGGAATATATCCCGGTAAAACTGTACCATTATTTTTGGTATAGTTAATCTGAACATTTTTAATACTTGTCAAAACTCCAATTAAACCATCATAAAAAGGATTACTGCTTGTAACTGGTTTAGCTATATTTACAATTTTTTCTCCTGGTTTTGGCGGTGCAGCCGGTTTTGGTTTTGCTGGTTTTCCTCCTGGTGTCAGTCCTAAATACTTGTACAGCATATTCATATTTAATGTCGTCGACAAAGTATTCGAATTGGCATTTTGAACCGTATTTCCTAAATCCCATGATACTCCACTTTCATCTACATATTGCGAAAGCGCCGTTGACGATCTTTGCCAATTGTAATCTGCCGTATACGAATAGGTAGCTTTTACGAAACTAAATATTGGAATCTTATTAATTGGAATATCATAATTTAAAACCAATTGCTGCAAATGCTGGTTTGGTATACCGGTGTCAAAATAATCATCCCAAATATTAAAATCTTCTTTTGGCGTATTATCGTCGTTCAAAAAGTTTCTTACGATATTATTAGACGCTGCTGTATAATTTAGTTTTAATGATTTTGTCAAATTGAATCCAAAGCCATATTGATAATTAAACGCAAAGTTTCTTCTGTAAAGAGGATCAAGTCCAATACCTTCAACGTCTACTTGTCTATATTGCTGGCGATTGCTTTGTCTTAAAATATTTGTATTAAACGAAACATTCGAAGGAAGATAGTTGATATTAAAATCGCTTAACAGTTTCCAGTATTCACTTGTTTTCATGAATTTGGTCTGTTTAAACGGAACTACCTCTTTCGGTTGGAAAGTATAAGCATAGTTAACCGAAGTATTTGATTGCTCGTCATCATAGCTTTCAACTTCATAATCGTGTCTTTCTACTTGATTGTATGATTGAGAGAATGTAAAGTTTTCTACATCATAAACATGAGGTTTCTGCTCTGGCGCTCTATCTTTTCTTACTCCAATAAAGTTGATACTTTTACGCTTAGTATAGTCTACTGCTCGCGTTCTGATATTCTCTTTTTCTGCTGGATCTGTAGTTTCTCTTATTAACTGATCTAATTTAATATCTTGATTAAAAGGATCATATTCTGGGGTAATAACTTCTTCTCCAATTGCATAATTGAATGGAAGATTAATTCCCCATTTTGGAGGAAGCAGTTTTCCTAAATTAATATTTGTAACAATATTATATTGCTGGATATCTTCACGATCTCTTTCGTTAGCACCTTGTTCAAGAGAACCAAAACCAATTGTACTCTTTTTACCAGAAGCAGACAATGTCATCAAATCGGCCATATTGGTATCTACATTTAATAATGCAGCCATACCTCCTTTGTTTTCCAAATCAGACATACGAAGTTCGTTAAACCAAACTTCACCCATAATATCTTTATGATTTGCTGCACTTTTTACTCCAACCATTAAATTTCGAACTAAACCAAAATTCGGATTTCCTTTAATACCTAAAGTTAATTTTCCGTCCTGGTCACCACCATCTACATCAGGATCTCGGTCTGGATAATAAATACCATTTATATCTCTTTTCGGTGAGTTAATATCGATATTCATTCCTAAAATTTTCATTCTTGTCAGTAATGACAGAGCGACATCAATATTATTTTCTTCAAGCCAAACTTGATCTGGACTGATAGTACATGTACCACCCGCTCTTGTCACTTTTAATGGAATTTCGATTTGATAAAAGTTCTGTGTAAAGTCATTACCAAAACGGATAAATCCGACCATCTCATCGTCTAAAAGTTGAGTTTCATTTGGAAGTGATTCTGCGTGAAGGAACATTTTCAGTTTTTTGTACTGACGCATATCAACACTTACATTTTTGAAAACCGCTCTAGAATCTTGATATTCCAATCCAGAACCTGCTATTCGCAACGCTAAAGATTGTTCATTTTGATTGATAATTGTATTGTTATTGTACAATTGCTCTCTTTGAACTCCCGGCGGGATAACATAATTTACTGGACATTTTGTACCGTTTTCCTGAATGTTTACAGCCGCAACATCAAATTGAGTTCCGTCATCATCAGGATTTGTATCATTTGCATCTAATGTTCCCGTGTATTTTCTCCATTCTCCTCTAACTAAATCCAATGCTCCAAAACGAACTGTCATCTGATCGTTAAATCCAGTCATGAACATACGCATGAAACGAATTGATCTAAAATCGCTAATATTTCCAATCGTATTTTGAGGTTTCGAAACAGGAATCTTAAACTGAATCCATCTTGCATTAGTTGAAGCTCCATTTGGAAGTTCTACATTTTGAACTTCTCTAATATCAGTAATATAATTTTCTCCAACTTGCATACCCGGCCTTACATCAATACTGTATTCATAATAAGCATTGATTGTACTCATGGTATTATCGCGATTAATATCTTCAACGTCTGGAAGAGTTGTAGAACCTCGATTTGGATCATCTATGCTTACAGCAGAGTTTCCTTCTGTTCCGTTATATTGCTTATAACGCTGTAATACGCCTCCTTCTGTATTTAAGAAATACTTATAGTTATCCGCCGCAGGATCTGGCTCTCCTGCATAATTGGTATAGATTGATCCCTCTTTTCCATCTGGCAAACCATCTAAACCAACGTCCTGATTTTTACGATTATCAGCATTAGTATCAAATGCATAAATTAAAGACTGAGAAGCTGGCACATCTCCCCAAAGTGGCTGAGGATTTACCATCACTTGATCTGGTCCTAAACCGTTTTCATATTGTTTTCTTCCGTCTTTAAGAACGTCTTCGGAAACTTCTCCTAAATTGAAATAAATTTTTCCATTATTAGCCCCTTGAGCCTGACCTGTTCCAACATATGGGTCAAGCACCCAAAACTGAATGTATTCGACATTTCCTTGCTCAAAGTTTGTAGAGTTAAGCGCACGCATAATTCCGCCAAAATTTGTTGACGGACTACTAGCTGCAAAATTTGGATTATTATTATAAGGCCCTCTATCTGATGGATAATAGGTTAAATCCAGCGTATTAATAACCTGAATCTGTCCTTGTGCAATATCTGTATTTGGATAAAGTTCTCTACTATAAACCCTTCTCGTTGAATTTAAAGATAAATCATCATTTGAAATTCCAGATGGTTTTGAAGTAAAGAAAATTGGGTCAATAGTGTACCAAGATAACTTAGCACGTTTATAACCATACTCTAATGTATTTGCACTTGCGTTAAAAGTGTTATCTGTAGCAGAATTAATAAATGGTGTTGAAGCCAAACTCCATGCATAAGCAGATCTCATATCAATTGTAGTCTGAGTACCTTCAAAATCGTCAATATAAATTGTAGCTTCTCCTTCAAAATCACTTGCTTTTGGAGCGTCAGGTTTCAAAAATGCAACCTCTCCACGAATCGAAAGATTAGAAGGAACATCTGTATCTATATTTGGCAATTTGTTTGCTAATCTTGTCAAAAACGGAACTTCTGTTGAGTAATTTCCGTTAAAACCAAAAATCGTATTATTCACAGATTCTTGTCCGTAACTTGATTTTTGAGTAAAAGGACGTTCAGTCATTTTTAAGAATGTACCTCCAACAACAAACTTTTCAGAAATTTTATGTTCAACATTAAATCCCATAAATCTTCTTGTCTGCTGACCGAAGATTGAATTATTTTCTAATGAAACTTCAATCGGCGTATTTGAAGCTTGAAGTGAAGGGTCTAATATCTGTACTCTTCCTAATTGATAATCTACACTATAATCAATACCTTCTACTAAAACACGTCCTGCAGCTGTCACAACAACAGATCCCTGCGGAACATTGAATGCACCGATTGGAATACCGTTGCTTCCAGAAGATTTATATTTTCCTCTTAACAAGAATTTGTTTTTATCACTATCCTGCAATGCTCCAGCCTGAGTATTCTTATACATGTTTCTAAATACATACTTTCTCTGATTCGCGTTGTATGTAGTTGGATCATTATAGCTCTCTCCAGAATTGGTGTTTAATTTTCTAAATAAAAGTTCTCCAAAAGGCTCTTTAGTTGTAAAAATAATTCGTGCATTCTGTACATCAACAGTTACTCCAGGAACGTAGTCAAAGAATCCGTCTCCTCCTGTCTGCGGATCGTTATTGTAATTTAAGCGGTCAAGATTAAAGACATTTAACAAAGGCGTTTGCTCTACTTTATCATCTGCTGACGGGTTTGCAGGGAAAGTACTTCCTGATACTGGCGTAATATAATTTATTGGCGAAGGATCTGTATAAAGGATATTAAGTCTGAAATCTTCTTGCTTAATCTGATAAGCCTGCGGAATCTGATACACGTTTTTCATCATCAAGTTCCAAACTGGATTTTGCACATTTGTCAAACTGCTCTTCAGCATTTTCAAAACCAAACTCTGCGTAACGATTGCCTGGTTGGCATTGTTATTTCCTGTAACTACCGTCGCGTCCACACCATCACTACCAAACTCCCCTACTTGATATGTTTTCCCTCCAACTGTATATTCAAAAGCAACCGCTAGAATTTCATCATTAGCCAAACGTTGCTGTAACGAGATATAACCTAACTGTGCATTGAAAGTAAATTCGTTTGTTGTTAATTTTCGAGCATTTTCCAGAACAGAATAATCTGTTCCTTCATTTACGTTGGTATTATTAAATCCAGATTTTGCTGTTACAATTTCTCTAATATTAGAATTTAAATAACTTCCTGCTTTACCAATTGCTGCAGGATCATATTTGTTATTTGTATTATCAGTCGGAGAATCTATAGGATTATTAAAAAACCCTATTGGATCTGTAATTACAACAACTTGATTGTCTGGTACGCCTGCAACCTGCCCTTCTCCTAAATCTTGAAGCGCAATAACGTTTCTTAAGTTATTATTTGATGTAGTTACTCTATTCTGTTTATTAGTTACCCACACCTCAATTCTTGTAACTTGAACACGGCTATCGATTAATGGATAATTTCTAAGAGAAGCATCGTACTTATTTCTAAAGTATTGTGATAAGAAAAAATGTCGGTCATTATCATAATCTAATGCGAACAAATCAAAGTTTTGCACTGTTCCTCCACCTTCTGCGACTATACTTTTGGTTTGGGACTTTTGTTCTGAGAAAACTCCAGTTACAGTTGTCTTACCAAATTGCAACTGCGCCTTAACCCCAAATAAACTTTGAGCACCTCTAATTAAAGTACTATTTAAAGGCATGCTTACGTTACCTACCTCAACTTTCTGAACAATATCGTCTTCTGAAGGAGTGTAAGCCAATTTAAATAAATTCTGAAAAGCAAATGTAGATTGTGTATCGTAATTGGCATTTACCTCCAAACGAGTTCCAACTTTCCCCATCAAGCTCATACTGATTCTTTGATCGAAATCGAAAGTCAAGCTGGATCTGTTTCTTGGTGAAAATGAAGGGTTGTCTTGTTTGGTGTAGCGCATCCCCAAGTCCATTTCAACTGATCCTGTGGGTTTTACATCAATAGTATTACTTCCAAAAATACTTTCGAATAAACTCGAATTGATATAATATCTGGGCAATAAATCTTTTTTGGCAGCTTCAGCTCCTGCTTTTTTACCGTCAATGGCATCAGATTTTTTTCTAAAATAATCTCGTCTGGCTTCTTTTAGAACTAAATCTTCGTATTCTTTTGGAGTTAAAATTAAAGGGTAATTAATAGAAAAACCATCTACTGAATTGGTGTAGATATAACGATCTGTAATAGGATCGTATCTATATGCCGAAAGTACGCTCGGAGGATCTCCGATCTCTATCTTACCGACTGAAAATTGAGTTTTAGTTGTATCTTGTGCTGCCGGTGCAACCTGTGCACGCAAAACATTACCGCAGAGCAATACCAGCACCAAAATACAAATTTTACGCATAGAATTCTTTTATATAAAATGAAATTTATAAGCTTTTTAAAGCCTTTTTGATGATTGTTTCTACAGTAGCTTCAGGATCTTCTTTAACGATCTTTTCTATTACTTTTTCGGAAGCTTTTCGGACAAAACCTAATACTTCTAGAGCAGATAACGCTTCATCTCGATTTCTATTGTTATGAACAGCAAAAACTTCGTCTAAATCATATAATTTAACAACTTTGTCTTTTAAATCAAGTATAACTCTTTGTGCTGTTTTGTTTCCAATCCCTTTGATAGACTGGATTACGCCTACATCTCCCGATGCAATGGCATTTATAATTTGCTTTGGTTCTATTGACGAAAGCATTGTTCTTGCGATTCCTGCTCCAATTCCTGAAACAGAAAGCAGCATTCTAAAGATTTCGCGCTCCGATTTTTCAACAAAACCATATAAAGTATGCGCATCTTCTTTAATTTGAAGATGCGTATACAATTTTATATTTTCAGAATTTGGAATTAAGGAGAAGGTATGCAACGATATATTCACCTGATAACCAACCCCTCCGCAATCAATTACAACTTCTGTAGGATTTTTTTCTACTAATCTTCCCTGCAAATGTGCTATCATAAATGTAATTTCTTAGTATCAAATATAACAAAAATGCAATAAAACTACGACAAATTTGTTCAATCCTTGTTAGAGCGTTTATTGCGCTATTTTATTCTTTTTAATTTCTTTTTCTTGTGCATCAATAACAGCAATAGCAGCCATATTGACCATCTCTTCAACGCTAGCACCCAATTGGAAAATGTGAACTGGTTTACCCATACCCATCATGATTGGTCCAATCGAATTCACTTTATACAATTCTTTTAATAATTTGTAAGTGATATTTGCTGACTCTAAATTAGGGAAAACCAATGTATTTACTTTTTTTCCTGCTAATTTTGAAAATGGAAATTTCTCTTGAAGCATTTCTGGATTTAAAGCAAAATCTGCTTGAATCTCTCCATCAACAATTAAATCTGGGTGGTTTTTATGCAAATATGCTACAGCTTCTCTTACTTTTCCAGCACTTTCGCTAGTTGAAGAACCAAAGTTTGAGAATGACACCATTGCAATAACCGGCTCAACACCAAACATTCTAGCTGTTTTTGCAGTCATAATTGCGATATTGATCAAATCTTGTGCAGAAGGATCAATGTTTATTGCAGTATCTGATAAGAACATTGGTCCGCGAGAAGTAAGCATCATGTTTGCAGTTGCTACCAAAGAAGCATTAGGCGCTTTCTCGATTAACTGTAACATTGGTTTTACAACTGATGGATAACTTCTAGAATATCCTGTTACCACAGCATCTGCTTCTCCTTCATTTACCATCATTGCTGCAAAATAGTTTCTTTCGCGCATGAATTTTTCAGCATCCAATTTAGAAACTCCTCTTCTTCCTCTCGTTTCCCAGAATGATTTTGCAAATTTGTTACGTCTTTCTTCTTCTTCATCCATTTTAGGATCAATGATTTCAAGATCGGCATCAAAACCAAGCTCTTTTTTCAATTCTAAAATCTGTTCTTTGTTTCCTAATAAAATAGGGAATCCGATTCCGTCTTCGTAAACAATTTGTGCTGCTTTTAAAACATTTAACTGATCTGCCTCTGCAAAAACAACGCGTTTAGGATTTACTTTAGCACGGTTTGTAATTAAACGCACCATTTTATTGTCGTTACCCATACGCTCACGAAGCGCATCTTCATAAGCTGCCCAATCAGTAATTGGATTTTTTGCTACTCCAGAATCCATTGCAGCTTTTGCAACCGCTGGAGCTACAACTGTAATCAATCTTGGATCGAATGGTTTTGGAATGATATATTCTTGGCCAAAACCAATTTTTGTTTCACCATAAGCAACGTTTACTTGCTCTGGAACTGGTTCTTTTGCCAAAATAGCTAAAGCTTTTACAGCCGCCATTTTCATTTCTTCATTAATTTTTGTCGCTCTTACATCTAGTGCTCCTCTAAAAATATAAGGGAAACCTAAAACGTTATTTACCTGATTAGGAAAATCTGAACGTCCTGTCGCCATAATAACGTCTTTTCTCGTTTCTACAGCTAAATTATAATCGATTTCCGGATTTGGATTTGCCATTGCAAATACAATCGGATTTTTTGCCATTGTCAATAACATTTCTGGCGATAAAATGTCTCCAGAAGATAATCCGATGAAAACATCTGCACCTTTTACGGCTTCGTCCAAAGGAATTTTAGCTCCGTCAATAGCGTATTTTAATTGTAAATCTGATAAAGCAGGATTGTCTTTTGTTAAAAGTCCTTTACTGTTGTACATTAAAACATTTTCTACTTTTACTCCAAGTAAAACATATAAATCTGTACAAGCAATTGCTGCAGATCCTGCACCAGAAACTACTACTTTTACATCTTCAGCTTTTTTTCCTGCCAATTCAAGAGCATTGATTAAAGCTGCAGAAGAGATAATTGCTGTTCCGTGCTGATCGTCGTGCATTACTGGAATATCCAATTCTTCGATCAATCTTCTTTCGATTTCGAAAGATTCTGGAGCTTTGATATCTTCAAGGTTAATACCTCCAAAAGTTGGAGCAATATTTTTTACAGTCTGAATAAATTCTTCAACATTTTTTGTATCAACTTCGATATCAAAAACGTCAATGTCAGAGAATATTTTAAACAACAATCCTTTTCCTTCCATTACGGGTTTCCCTGCTTCTGGACCGATATCTCCAAGTCCTAAAACAGCTGTACCGTTTGAAATTACGGCTACTAGATTACCTTTTGCTGTATATTTATAAACGTCTTCTTTGTTTGCTGCGATTTCTAAACATGGTTCTGCAACTCCTGGCGAATAAGCCAATGACAAGTCTCTCTGGGTTGCATATTTTTTTGTTGGAACTACCTGAATTTTTCCTGGAGTTGGTTCTGCGTGATACAGTAACGCTTCTCTTCTTTTACTCTCTTTGTTCATTTTTTTAGCATTTATTCTAGCTTACAAAGATATAAGTCTTGTTTTAAAATGGAGTCTTTTTAGCGTTTTCTTTTTTTAAAATCCATTCGAATAAATAAAAAAAGTCCAATAGAAATTGGACTCGTTTGAATTTTTATCGTTTTTAGATACCGTTTATTGAGAAATATAAGAATTCAAATGGTTGATTGTGTCTTTTTGAATTTCTATTATCGACTTTACTACATCGCTGATTGAAATGATTCCAACTACGATTCCGTCTTCGAGAACAGGCAAATGTCTTATTCTTTTTTCGCTCATAAGTTCCATACAATCTTCAAGATTATCTGAAAGTTTTACTGTAAAAACATTACTTTCCATAATCTCATGAACAAAAGTTTCTTTAGAAGATTTATCCTTCAGAACAATTTTTCTGGCATAATCTCTTTCCGATAATATTCCTTTTAAAACATTATCATCAATAATTAAAATTGCTCCAATGTTTTTTTCTCCCATAACTTTTAACGCATCATAAACCGTTAAATTGGAGACAATCGAATAGACATTTCTTCCTTTTGCTTTAAGTATTTGATCTACAGTCATAATGAAAAATTTTTAGGTTTATAAAGTTATAATAAAAACCAACACAATCTGCAACGAAAACGTTTTATTAAAATCATAACCTATTCATTTTAAACATAATAAATCAAAAATTGAATTTCCAATATTATAACGTAAAGAATGAAATTGTTTAGAATGTTTTTTTGAAGAAAATTAGATTTTTTAACGTTTGTGCACAAGCAATAAAAATTGTTTAGCGCACATTCAAATGTGCCTATGGGACATAAATATATATCGATTTTGTCCAATTGGGCTACCAACCATAAACTCCTAACGGAGTTATTTCGTGGAAAAATTAAAGATGGTACTGAAAACTCTGCTAGGAGTTACGGGTCGGTAGAATTAAATTTGAATTGCGGTTAAATATGTTACAGAGGAACGTTTGATTAATTCGGCAAACATCCAATTTTCATAAAATCAGGTGTTCCTCTGGAACACAACCCAAAACCATACATTATTTTTCTACCAATCATAAACTCCTAGCGGAGTTATTTCTTAAACATCAAAAAAACCTTTTCTAAAAATTTAGAAAAGGGTTCTGTAATAATTGCATTTATTTTTCAGAAAATATTTTACTTACTAAAGTTGCTGATTCTATTTTTAATGCATCTGCTATTGAAAAAAGTAAACTGATGGAAATATTTTGTTCTCCTTTTTCAATTCGTTGAATAGTGCGTACATCAGCATTACATAATGTTGACAATTTTTTTTGAGTAATCTTTTCCTTTTTTCTGAGTTCTTTGATGAGCAAACCTAATTTGATAATCTCTAACTCGTATTTATTATTTTCCACATATCAAATTTATTAAAGTAAGGAAAAAAATCGAGCGACATATATGTCGTGTTTTGAAATAATGCTATATTTGCTAAAAAAATCTTACAATGGATACAAATGAAATCAAAAATTCAGATCAACTGAAAAAACTAACATCTTTATATTTCCGAACTTTAAAACCTGTGAATGATCAAACAAAAACTAATATTGCTCAAATAAGCTTTTTAAACTATGCAGAATTGGGCTACGTTATTGTTGATATGCTAAAACTTTGCATTCTAGCTTTAGAGCAAGACGCTCATAAAACTTCACAAACTAACAAAAATGGAGCAATAAATGTGAGTCTTATTTTGGAAAATATCCTTGAACTAATTCCTTTACATGAATTTGAGTTTTTAAGTGAAATTAATTATTTGCTTGCTCAAGATTCTATTACTAAAGAATAAGTAAAAAACTTTAATTCATTCTGTAGGAATTTCTGGTCGGTAGAATTGAATTTGAATTGCAATTCAATACGTTCCAGAGGAACGTTTGATTAATTCGGCAAACATCCAATTTTCATAAAATCAGGTGTTCCTCTGGAACACGACTCAAAACGATACATTTTTTTTCTACCAACGATTAACTCCTAGCGGAGTTATTTTGCAGACATTAAAAAACCCTTTTCTGAAATTTAGAAAAGGGTTTTCGTGTATCTTAATTAAAGTCTTTTTACATTGCTACAATAATAAATTCGCTTCGTCTATTTTTCATGTGTTCTTTTTCTGAGCATTTTACTCCGTCAGCACATTTGTTAACCAATTGCGTTTCTCCGTAACCTTTGGCTGTTAATCTGTCTTCGGTAATTCCTTTTTGAATCAGCCAGTTTTTTGTTGATTGTGCTCTTTTCTCCGAAAGAATCTGATTGCTTTCTGAAGAAGAACGGCTATCTGTATGCGAACGAATATCTAGTTTCATGTTTGGATAATCGTTTAATAGATTTACCACTTTCATTAATTGCGGTTCTGATGTTTTTTTAATTGTCGCTTTACCCAAATCGAAGAAATTCATAGGAAGGTTTAGCAATTTTGCAATATCTACTCCTACTCGCATTGAACTCAATTTTACTGGACTAATTGCCACTTTTTTGATCGCTACCGTTTTTGCTGCAAGCGGTTTAAATACTTTATTTAATCCAATCATTTGAGTCGTTTCTCCTTTTTCTCTGCTAATAGTTACTGCAACTTCTTTTGCATTATAATCGTCTTTCGCAGTTCTAATCGTATACTTTTTACCACATCTTAAATCAGGAAAAACATAATTTCCTTTTTCGTCTGTTGTGATAGTTCCAACTGGATCAAATTTTTCATTGAATAAAGTCAGAGAAGTATTCGCCAAGATTGCGTTTGATTCTGCATCGGTAACGGTTCCTGATAAATTTTGTTCACAGATTAATCTTCTGGTTTCTGCAAATCTGTAAATATCATCCATCCCAAGTCCGTTTTCTCTATTTGAAGAAAAATAACCGCTTCTGCTTTTACTGTCAATACTGAAAGCAAAATCATCTTGCTTGCCATTTACAGGTTCTCCAACATTTAGAACGTCATCGTAAGTTCCGTTTGCTTTAATGCGCGAAGCGAAAATATCCAGCCCGCCTAAACCTGGACGTCCGTCAGAAGCAAAATACAATTCGTTTTCTCCAGAAATGAAAGGAAAAGTTTCTCTTCCTTCTGTATTAATAGCTGGACCTAAATTTTCTGGCGTACCGAAAGTTCCGTCATTATTAATTGTAACTTTATAAATATCAGACTGCCCCAACGTTCCTGGCATATCTGATGCAAAATAAAGCGTTTTTTCGTCTACGCTTAAAGCTGGATGTGCCGTGCTGTATTGATCGCTATTGAAAGGAAGTTCTGCAACATTTTTCCATTCGTTATCGATAAATTCTGCTTTATATAACTTTAATAATGTTACTTTTTTGTCATTGCTGCGTCTTTTACCATCTGTAAAGTTGTTTCGGGTAAAATACATTGTTCGACCGTCTTTTGTAAAAATCGGACTTGACTCATTGAAATTATCTTTTTTTCTTTTTACTAAAAGTTCAGGTTTACCAACGCTTCCGTCTGGAAGTAAATCTGCTGTATATAATCTAGAGAAAGATGTGTTTGTCCACTGAAAATTGGCTTTAACAACTCCGCCTGTATCGCGCGCAGAAGTAAAAACGATTTTATTGTTGTAAACAGCGCTTCCGTAATCGGAATATCGAGAATTAACTCCAGCATCGGCAATTTGGAATCGGCCTGAATTTTCTTTTATATCTTCTAAATAATTTTTGTCACTTCTAATAAGATCTGCTCTTTTTTCTGAAGTTGCTTTTTGATTGAATTTCTGCAAAATCTCGTCAGATTTACGATAATTCCCCGCCGATTTTAATGATTGTGCATATCGATATAAATATTCCGCATCTTGGTTTTCGTTTATCACGAATAATTGTTCGTACCATTTTAATGCATTTTTTAATTCTCCATTAAAATAATATGAATTTGCCAAACGCTGAATTACGCCTTCATTTGTTGTTTCAGCATTTACTAAAGTCTCGTATACTTTTATGGCATCCGCGTAAGCGTACTCTTCGTATTTTTTATCTGCATATTTTATGTTCATTGTAGTAAATGGATTTTGCGCATTTACATTGAAAACAAAACTAAACAGTAAAACGATCAAAATTAATTTTCTAGCTTTCATAGGTTGTCTTAAAAGAATCTTGGAGATATCATTTTATTGTAATTATTGAAGAATTCGAATCTTAGGAAAATCTCATGAGATCCAGAATTGTATTTTCTCAATTGCGTCGTTTCATGATCGTAACCGTAACCTACGTACATTCCTTTTGTAACTTGAAATCCTGCCATTGCACTAACAGATGCGCTCCAACGGTAAGCAAGCCCTAAAACGAATTTGTCATTGAACATAAAATTTCCTGAAACATCAACCTGCAAAGGTGCTCCTTCTACCATTTTTGCCATTAAAGCTGGTTTGAATTTTATGTATTCTAATCGATCTAAATTAAATACGTAACCTGCTATTAAATAATAATTGATTTTTTCTTTAAAAATAGCCACATCGTCTGAGTCATAACGGTTTGTTTCTATAAAATTTGGAACTGACAATCCAACATATGCTCTATCTGAATGGAGGTAAAGTCCAGCTCCAACATTTGGCGAAAATTTATTTTTAAGATTCTGAAACTGCGGATCGTCCTGATCTTCGTAACTCAATTTATTCATGTCGATATTGAAAAGATTGGCTGTCCCTTTAATTCCAAAAGACAAATTCCAAGTATCTGAAGTCGGAATTGTATAAGACAAATCTGCCGATAAGGTATTTTCTACCGTTGGTCCGATTTTATCATTCACCAAAGAAACTCCAAGTCCTAAATCAGTATTTTTCAAAGGTGTATTAACAGAAAATGTACTCGTTTCTGGCGCTCCATCTAACCCAACCCATTGTGTACGATACAACCCAAAAACGCTTAAAGCTCCTCGCGAACCTGCATACGCTGGATTGACTTCGATTGTGTTATACATGTATTGTGTATACTGTGCATCTTGCTGCGCATATGACACAATCGAAAAAAACATAAAAACTAAAATTAATTTTTTCATTTATTAAGCTTTAGAACGGCCTAGTTAGCACTAAGCCGTAGTCCAATTTTATTTATTAAGATATAAATACCCTGATTCTTGGTGAGAGTTTTGAGTGCCGTCTTTGTATTTTAAAACATAGAAATACGTTCCAACCGGAAGACCATCAGTTTGTTTGATTGTAGAACGTCCGTTAGAATATCCAACAAAAACTCGATCGTTATTGTTATACTTATCTATGTTGAAAACCAGAACTCCCCAACGGTTATAAATTTCAACGGTATTGTCTGGATAACATTCTATTCCTCTTATATAAAACCTTGCATTCTTGCTGTCTCCGTTTGGAGAGAAAGCATTCAATACTTTAATAGAACATCC
Source organism: Flavobacterium sp. B167r (assembly GCF_056824315.1). Lineage (NCBI taxonomy): Bacteria > Pseudomonadati > Bacteroidota > Flavobacteriia > Flavobacteriales > Flavobacteriaceae > Flavobacterium > Flavobacterium sp. B167r. Next base: position 1,809,871 of record NZ_CP124859.1, on the reverse strand, counting down.
GTTTAAGTCTAAGACTGTTGGATTGTCTCCGCTATTGCTTGCATCGTCTGACTTGTCTTCAACCACAATTCCTCTCACACTGCTTCCTTTTACAGTTGCTTGATTACTCACGCTTCCTCGATTAATATCTTCCTGAGTTATTTTGTAAACTGCTGTAAAATTAGTTTCGTTAGATTCGTTAACTCCCAAATTGATTGCTTGTCCTGAAACAACTACTCCAGGCAACGGATCGTTTATTGTGATTCCGACAAGAGGCACATTTCCTGTATTTGTTACAGTAAATTTGTATGTGATTGTTTCTCCTGCATTTGCAAAACCGCTCTTATTTTCGTCATTGAAAACTGCGGTTTTAACAACAGAAATAGCTGGAACTTCAACAAAAACATTTAATGTCGCCGTAGAACAATTTGTTGGATTTGCCTTTTCGCAAACTTGATATGTTAATGTATACGTATTCCCTGGTGTGTTTGGTTTTACGCTTACTGTTCCGTCTGCATTCCACTCAAAATAGGCGTCAGGTATTAATGGTTTTAAAATAACATCTGCTGGATTAATTGGCTGTCCGTTTATTAAATCATTTTCTAAAACATTGATAAATTCTAAAGAACCGTTAATTCCGTCGGCACTTACATCATTGTCATTATTTAAAGTAATCTCATTTGCCGTTGGCGAAACTGGATCTGCAACATTATCAATTGTAATTTTAATTACCGCCTGACTGCAATTTGATGTGTTTGCAGCTTCGCAAATCTGATAAGTCAATTCGTAAACTCCATCTGGCGTATTTGTCGCAATGTTGATTGAACCATTTGCATTTAATGAGAAGTTTGGATTTACTACTGGCACAGATAAAATAACATCTGAAGGTTTAATTTCCGCTCCATTCAATAAGTCGTTTTCAAAAATATTAACCGTAGCATTTGCTCCTTTTTTCACATTTATTGGTCCTGTCTCATCATTATTTGCTTTTATAGAAAATGTTGGACGTGCATTACAATCTGGTTTAGTAGGCGGATAAGCAACAGTAACCGTCACAGTAGGGTTTAATGAAAACTCCATTCTCACTCCATTTCTGGTAGCTTCAAATCCGTCGACACCTTCTATCCATATGCCATTATTTAAAATCCATCCTGGCCAATCAACTCCATTTCCATTGGTATCAATTTGCGCTCCTGGCCATAAAATATTTCCGCTTAATTGCAGATTTGTCTGAGTCGCAACAACATTATTATTACTATCAATCCACTTAATCGTTAGTAAATTATTTGTTGTAAAATTATCTGGCGTAACGGTGTAATTAACATAAGGAGCATTGTTTGAACAATAGCTGTTTGCTACAACTGTCATTTTTGGTTCTGCTACCGTTACTTTTACAACATTTGAATCACAGTTATTTGAATTTAATTTTTCGCAGATTTCATAAGTTAGTTCATATTCTCCTGCAGGTGCGTTAGGTGCTAGTGTAACATTTCCGTTTGCATCTACAGTTAAATATCCTTTTGGATCTGTTTTAGTCACATTCAGATTTACATCTGAAGGCACTAATGCATTTCCATCTTTTGTATCATTTGCAAAAACATTAATTACTTCTTGAGGAACATTTACCCCAACTGCTGGCACAAGATCTTCGTTTGCTACAAGTTTACTTCCTTTAACTGGTACAACTGAAATTACCGAATCACAATTTAACGGATTAGTATTTTCACAGATTTTGTATTCTACATTATAATTTGCTGCTGGCGTATTTGGCGCAACAGTTATCGTATAATCTGAATTTAATGAAAGTCCCGTTGGAAGCGTTCCGATAATTTCAAACTTAACTTCTCCAGCTGCTGTTCCAACTGTAATTGGATTTCCGTTTAAAGTGTCATTAGAAATTAATGAAATGGTTTTTCCTCCGATATTTCCATTGATTGATGCAATCACATCTTCAACCGCATCGATTAGAGGTATACTCACTGTTACTTTTACAGTATTTGAACTACAGTTGTCCAGATTTAATTTTTCGCAGATTTCGTAAGTCAGTTCATAATCTCCAGCTGGCGGATTAGCGCCTAAAACAATGCTTCCGTCTGGCTTCAATGTCAGATAGCCTTTTGGATCTGATGTTGTAGTTTTCAGCGTAACATCTGACGGGTTTAACGGCTGTGCGTTTTTAGTGTCATTATCAAAAACATTTTTTCCTAAAGTCTGGGGAACATCCGATCCTAAAACTGATGGAATCTCATCTGCGTTTGCTACTAGATTTCCTGCTGTAACTGGCACAGTAATAGTTACTGAGTCGCAGTTTAACGGATTGGTGTTTTCGCAGATTTTATATTCTACTTCATAATCTCCTTTTGGCGTATTTGGCGCAACGCTTATTGTGTAATCTGAATTTAATGAAAGTCCCGTTGGAAGAGTTCCAATAATTTCAAACTTAACTTCTCCTGCTGCTATTCCAACTGTAATTGGATTTCCGTTTAAAGTGTCATTTGAAATTAATGAAATGGTTTTTCCTCCGATATTTCCGTTTATTGAAGCTATCACATCTTCAACCGCATCGATTACAGGAATGCTCACTGTTACTTTTACAGTATTTGAACTGCAGTTGTCCAGATTTAATTTTTCGCAGATTTCGTAAGTCAGTTCATAATCTCCAGCTGGCGGATTAGCGCCTAAAATAATGCTTCCGTTTGGCTTCAATGTCAGATATCCTTTTGGATCTGACGTCGTAGTTTTAAGCGTAACATCTGCTGGGTCTAATGGCTGTCCGTTTTTAGTGTCATTATCAAAAACATTTTTTCCTAAAGTCTGAGGAACATCCGAACCTAAAACTGATGGAATCTCATCTGCGTTTGCCACTAGATTTCCTGCTGTAACTGGCACAGTAATAGTTACTGAGTCGCAGTTTAACGGATTGGTGTTTTCGCAGATTTTATATTCTACTTCATAATCTCCTTTTGGCGTATTTGGCGCAACGCTTATTGTGTAATCTGAATTTAATGAAAGTCCCGTTGGAAGCGTTCCGATAATTTCAAACTTAACTTCTCCTGCTGCTGTTCCAACTGTAATTGGATTTCCGTTTAAAGTGTCATTTCCAATTAATGAAATGGTTTTTCCTCCGATATTTCCGTTTATTGATGCAATCACATCCTCAACCGCATCGATTACAGGCAAGCTAACTGTTACTTTTACAGTATTCGAGCTGCAGTTGTCCAGATTTAATTTTTCGCAGATTTCATATGTCAATTCATATTCTCCTGCTGGCGGATTAGCGCCTAAAACAATGCTTCCGTCTGGCTTCAATGTCAGATAGCCTTTTGGATCTGACGTTGTAGTTTTCAGCGTAACATCTGATGGGTTTAACGGCTGTGCGTTTTTAGTGTCATTATCAAAAACATTTTTTCCTAAAGTCTGAGGAACATCCGAACCTAAAACTGATGGAATCTCATCTGCGTTTGCCACTAGATTTCCTGCTGTAACTGGCACAGTAATAGTTACTGAGTCACAGTTTGCAGGAACTGCACCTACTTCACATATCTTATATTCAATACTGTAATTTCCTTTTGGCGTATTTGGACTAACTGTAATAGTACCATTTGCATTTAACGCCAATCCTGATGGTAAAGTTCCAACAATACTTATTGCTACTTCTCCCGCATTAGTTCCAATTACAGCTTTAGTATTTTTAAAAGTATCGTTTGATATTAATGATATTGTAGTTCCTCCTATGTTTCCGTTTATTGGATCAATACTATCTATTACTGCATCTATTGCATTTACAACTTTAACCTCTGCAGTTGCTGTTTTACAATTTGCAGGATTTGCTCCTTTTTCACAGATCTCATAGATAATACTGTATGTGCCACTTGGTGTATTAGCAGCAAGGGTTATATCACCATTAGTATCAACGCTTAATGGTCCATTACTGCCCATCTTTACAACTGTATTTGCGTCTGTAACGGCTACTCCGTTTAAGGTATCATTTGTTTTAACATTACCAATATTTACGGCAATAGATTCCGAAGCTTTTGTTCCAAATTGATCTTCATTAGCACATAAGATTGAATTAATAACGAAACTTACATCATCAGAAGAACATCCATTAGACGATACAGAAATAGTATAACTCCCTGTAGGCGCAGTAATTGTTCCTGAATTATTTTTAACTCCAGCTGAAGGAGTTATTGTATAATTATAAGCTGGGTTATAATTATTAATAATAAAACTTCCAGTAGATGCTAAACATGTTGGTTGCGTAATAGCGCTCAATGCTGGCGAAGTAGGTGTCTGATTTACTGTAACCGATACTGAAGTCCTTGAACTCTCGCATCCGTTTGTTGTCTGGCTAACATAATAAGTTTTTGTTGTCAGAACATCTGTCAAATCCAATACGCTTCCTCCTGTCGACGCTGCATACCATTTTATATCGCTTCCTGAAGTAACCGTCAAATCGCTTACTTTTTTATTTTCTAATGAACAGAATGTCTGAGTCGATGCAGTTGGTGGAGTCGGTATTGGATTTACAGTTATAGTAATTGGAGATGAGAATGAACTAGGACACCCAGTAGCATTTGTTACCTGAACACTATAATTTCCTGAAGCTGATACAATAATAGATTCTGTTGTCGCTCCTGTTGACCATAAATAAGCACTTCCTCCGCTTGACTTTAAAGTTATACTTTCTCCCTGACAGAATGTTGTTGATTGTTCTGTTGATATTGTTGGTGTTGCTGGTGTTGGGTTTACTGTAACTCCCACCAAAGTTCTTCCGCTTTCACAATTATTAATTGTTTGACTTACGTAATAATTACCCGAAGTTAAAATTTCACTTCCTAAATATTGTGTCCCACCTGTACTGGCATTATACCACTTCAAAATACTTCCTGAAGTAACTTTTAAGTCATTTACTATTTTATTTTCTCCTGAACAGAAAACTTGATTTACTGCTGATGGTGCTACTGGAGTTTCATTTACCGTTACACTTACGGCTCTTCTTAAACTTTCACATCCGTTTGCTGTCTGGCTTAAATAATAACTTCCTGTCACAAGTATTTCATTTCCAATATATAAAGTACCACCTGTATTAGCACTATACCATTTATATGATGATCCTGAAGGAGATAAATCACTTACTCTCTTTAATTCTACAGAACAGAATGTCTGAGCAGAAACTGTAGGGGCTGCTGTATTATTTACTGTTACAGAGACAGTTCTTCTTGTACTCTCTCCACAACTATTAGTTTGACTCACATAATAATTGCCTGACGATAGTGTTTCTGTTCCTGAATATTGTGTTCCATTTGTTGAAGCGTTGTACCATTTTAAATTAGTACCAGTAGCTATTAAATCATTTACTGTTTTCGAATCTGTTCCACAAAAAGTCTGAGATGATGCAGTTGGTGGAGATGGAATATTATTTATTGTTACTGCAACCAATGTTCTAGCGCTTTCTTGACAAGTGCCAGCCGTCTGGCTTACGTAATAATTTCCTGTAACTAATGTTTCTGTTCCTGAATATTGTGTTCCATTTGTTGAAGCATTATACCATTTCAAATTGGTTCCTGTCGCTACCAAATCACTTATTTTTTTATTTTCTGCAAAGCAAAATGTTTGTGCAGAAGCAACTGGTGCAGATGAAGAACTTATTGTAACTTTTACTTGGGTTCTTGTACTTTCGCATCCATTTGCAGGAGTTTGGCTAACAAAATAATTTCCAGCAGTCAATGAAGCATTTGCTGCATATTGCGTTCCGTTTGTTGCAGCGCTATACCATTTTAAATTGGTTCCTGTCGCGACTAAATCACTTACTTTCTTGTTTTCAGAAGCACAGAATGATTGATCAGAAGCTACTGGCGCTGGGGCAAATGTAACAGAAACTGCAGAAGAGCTATCACTTATGCAATTTGAACTATTTGATACTTTAACTGAATAAGTTCCATCTGTAGTAACAGTAATATCACGTGTAGTATCACCTGTTGACCACCAATATCCGCTGCTGCTAGGCGCTCTTAATGTAATGCTACTTCCTCCAAAACAACTGATTGAGCCATCGACTATAGTAGCATTGGTAGTTCTTGAAGTAATACTAGGCGTATTAGGTTGCGGATTTACTGTAACTACAACTGCCTTTACAACTGAACATCCATCAGATGAAACTGCTTTTATGTAATATGTTCCAGAAGCTACAACAGCATTTGATGATGATAACACAGTTGTAGCTCCTGCATTTGTCCAATAAGAAAGTGTCAAGCCAGAAGAGCTTCCTGCTGTAATACTAGAAGCTGTCAAATCTATAGTTGAAGGTGCACAAACTGAAGCAGGATTTGTTATCACAAGATTCGGAGATTTTGGACTTACTGCTGCACTTGCAGAATTGTTTGCTGCGTTTGTATCTATTCCATTTGGTAATGATGCTGTATTGGTATAATTTCCAGATGCATTTACAGTGGCAACAATTTTTAATGTCATTGATGTTTGAGCTTCTACATCACCAATCGTCCAAACTCCTGTTGTAGAATTATACACTCCAACTGATTGTGTTGAACTTACATAAGTGTAACCTGAAGGAAGTAAATCAGTCACTGAAATTCCAGAAACATTGTTTCCTCCCAAATTACTAACTTTAACTGTAAATTCTACATTAGATCCAACGCATGGTGTTGCATTATCCACTGTTTTAGTAATTCCTAAATCAGTACATAACGCTACTGCAACTGTTTTAGAAGGAGTCTGAGCCCCACATACTAATGTCGAAGAAACTGAATAATTACCCGTTTTTGTTGCAACATATGTTGGAGAATTAGCACCACTAATTGCTGTTCCATTGTAATACCACTGATATGGCGCAAAACCAGGTGGCGTCGTTAATTCCGCTGAGTTATTGGTACAACCTCCTCCTTCAATATAAGTCAAACCTGGATCTCCTGGTAACGCGGCAAAAGTTGAGAAAAAACCAGCCATCGAGAAACCTCCTGCTTGCTGTACTATCGAAACCGTTAGTTTAGCTTTACTTTCAATAGAAAGAACCTCAGGTCTTCCTATTTTCTCACTATTAAAATTTATTATATACCATCCAGTTGAGCCAATTTGAAAACGAGCTCCAATTCCAGATATATCCGTGGTTTTTACGCCATTAATCTTTACATCCTCAGATGCACTTCTTAATAAAATATATCCAAAATAATCTAAATTGCCTGAGCTATAGCTCTTAAATTTAGTAGTTTCTACAAACTCTGATCCTCCACACTCTGATACTGGTGCAATACTAGAAATATCAACTTCACAATTTTGTGCAGTCCCTGAGTAGACTGCAACTCTTTTATCTGCAGAAATTCGAGATGTTGTAAAATTTGTAACTGAAACTCCATTTACAAAAGTAAAAAAATCACCTGCTTTTTTTAAAATTACTGTTTTAGTCAAACTAGGAACTAAAACTCCTGCAGTTGTAAAGCTTTGTACAGTTAGTGCTGTATCATCTTTTGTAGCCACGACAGTAGTTTGTTCTGCAGTATCATTTCCTGTTCCTCTTTCAAGAAAATATTCTGTTCCTAAAACCGATTCTGGAGGAATTTGGTTGAAAGCTCCATCTCCACAACCACCAGGCATATCAATGGCTGCTGACGTATTCATAACTATTGGATTTGAAGATTCTACTAAGGTTCCAATATTCGCTTTAAATAAATAACTTTGCCCTTGATTTAATGTCGTTACAACTGCATTATTAATTTTTATAGTAGTATTATTAGCAGTCGCCATAATACTGTATATTGGCCTTTGCTCACCGAAAGTGCTAAAACTGCCCAATGATCCATCTCTGTAATAACCTACTCTAAATCTTATTCCAAGTCCAGCATCTCCAAAGCTTGTTAGAGCGGCATTTCCTTTAATATTGGCGTCTCTATTCTCATCATCCTTATAATCATCAGAAGCAATATTTCTCAAATTAACTGCTGTAGGTCCAGTACTTGTTACGATTAGTCCCGCTCCGTTAAGAACAGTATTTAAAGCATTCATTGGAAGATTTCTTGCCAAAAGCGTAAACCTATAAACTGCTGGTTTTCCTTTTTTAGCCGTCAAAGTTGTTACAGCTGTACCATCACTTTTTGTGATTGTAATATCAATATCTACAAGCGAATTTGTAGATATTACAATTTCATTCGCTTTACTAAAATACTGCCAAGGAGCTGGCGCAATATAGTGTTTTGAATAAAACTGAGCCGAAACACTGTAAGAGTTTAGTAAGAAAAAAACAATAAGAAAAATTAGCCTAGAAAATCCAGACTTATAAAAAGTAGAGTTACACATAGACAACTTGGGTTTGTGGAAAAGAAATTTTGAATGCAAAAAAACAGATGATCGTTTTTAGCATCTTGAGGAGATACGTGAAAATATATATATTGGATTTTAAAAAACTTAAAAAAGTTTTTTCAAGACTTACACATAAAAAAGACATCATGCAGACCATTGACATATAGTAACGTAAAGACTATAAAAGTCTCTCAGGTTTTAAATTAAGCAGATTTGGAAAGTGCGAAAGTATATCGAGAATTGAAAACGAGCGTCATTATTCCGATGAAGTGCACATATACTCGTCAAACAACAGTTTTTAACACCTGTTTATCTATTGAAAATCAAAAAAGTATAAACATTTGACAAAGAAACAGGGGAATTTTCTTAAATAATTGCGGTAAATTTAAATTCCTACAGAATTTATTGACAAATAACAAATATAAGAAGTTAAAATACGGGGAATGAGAAAAACCACAAACAACTGATAGACAACAATATAAACAATTAAAAAATAAGTATACTATTGCAAAAACTTGATGTTACGTTTTAACCCATCAAATTTTGTTCTTTTAATAGGAGAGTTTTTAAAGACTTGCTTAAAAGTTTCTTCGGTAATCTCTATCCAGTCTTTTTTTGCAAAAGAAAGTAAATCTGGATTAGGATTAAACAAAGGTTCTGAATGCGGTTTAGAAAATCGATTCCATGGACAAACATCTTGGCAAGTATCGCAACCAAACATCCATTCGTCGAATTTCCCTTTCATTTCTTCAGGAAGATTTTCTTTTAATTCAATGGTGTAATAAGAAATACATTTACTACCATCTACAATATAAGGAGCCACAATCGCTTGCGTAGGACACGCATCGATACAAGCTGTGCAAGACCCACAATGATCTGTAACGGCATGATCGTATTCCAATTCTAAATCAATAATAAGTTCGGCAATGAAGTAAAAAGAGCCGACTTTTTGAGTAATCAAATTGCTGTTTTTTCCTATCCAGCCCAAACCGCTTTTAGCAGCCCAAGCTTTGTCTAAAACAGGTGCAGAATCAACAAAAGCACGTCCCGAAACTTCTCCAATATTTTCTTCAATCGAATGGAGAAATTCTTTTAGTTTATCTTTAATTACAAAATGGTAGTCTTGTCCGTAAGCATATTTAGAAATCTTAAAGCTTTCATCGTTCTGTATTGAATCTGGGTAATAATTAAGTAAAAGTGAGACCACACTTTTACCATCATCAACCAATAAAGTTGGATTTAGACGTTTATCAAAATGGTTTTCCATATAAGCCATTTGACCATTTCGATTATTCTTTAACCAGTTTTCAAGCCGAGGAGCTTCCTTTTCTAAAAAACCTGCTTTAGATATTCCACAAGAAAGAAAGCCAAGTCTTTTGGCTTCTTCTTTTATAAATTTCGAATATTTTTCTTTAGAATTAATCATTATCTTTCAGAAAAAACAACTTCAATGCCAACAGGTTTTAAGGTAATCAACGGATTAAAATTTACAGTATTCCTTACTGAAACAATCTTATATTTTTTGACAATATAAGAAATTGCCAGACACATTTCATAGATAGCAAAACCTGCTCCAATACACATTCTTGGCCCTGCTCCAAAAGGATAAAAATATTGCATAGAATGCTTTTTCTGTTCTCCTAAAAAACGATTTGGATTAAAATCATCTGGATTTTCCCAATATTTCGGATTTCGATGTAATTCATAAAAAGAAACACCAATTAAAGTACCTTTTTTTATATTAAAATCTCCTAAAGTATCATCTTCAACATTTTGTCTATCTGTAATCCATGCTGGAGGGTACAAGCGCATTGACTCATTCAAAACTGCATTTATATAAGTCATTTTTTGAAGTTGTTCAACAATGTCGTTGCTCTCAGATTCAACCCTAAGGATTTCTTCTAGCACCCTTTGCTGAACATCCTGATGATTTCCTAATAAATGCAATGTAAAAGTAAGAGCATTGGCAGTTGTTTCATGCCCTGCAATAAAAAGAATTTTGATTTCGTCTATTAATTGTTCAATAGACATACCCTCGCCAGTGTCTTCGTAACGAGTTTCCAAAAGCATGTTAAGCAAATCATTGAGTTCAATTTTTGAAGCCGTTCTTTCTTCAATAATTCCTCTAATGATTTCATTATTTTCTTCTGCTAGTTCAAGATGTTTCTTTACTTGACCAGTAATAGAAAACCACCACACTTTATGTGGAAGCCTAATTTCCTTAATTAGAAAATTCTGAACCGCTTCAATAATATATTTAATTCGATCTAATTTCTTTTCTTCAATCGAAAATTGAAATAATGATTTAGCAACTATATTAAAAGCCAATTCACTCATTAAAGGAAAAAGATCAACACTTACATTTACAACCATTCCATCCAACTCAGAAACAATTGTAGTTTTCATATTTTCAACCAGCTGATTCATTTTTTGTTTATGAAATGCAGGTTGAATAAGTCTTCTTTGTTTTAGCCAATATTCTCCATCAACAGTTAGAAGTCCTTTACCTAAATATTTTGATAGATAAACAGACTGAAACTTAGATTTATTGTAATTTTTATGGTTTTTCTGAAGTATATATTGAGCAACATCATTGTCTCTTGATAGCACAATGTGTTTTGACTTACCAATTTTTATGGAAAAAGAATCGCCAAAATACTCAAAATATTTTTTATGATATGGTATCGGATTTCTACGAACTCCTTCTGCATCAACTAAAAACCTAAAAATAGAGAGACTTTGCGGGTAATTATATTTTTTGCTTATAGACATATTCCTATCAGTCTTAAAATAACTCTCCCTGATTATTAGTATTCACTTTCCCCAGATGTTTATATGCTTTATCTGTAACCTCTCTTCCACGGGGTGTTCTCATTATAAATCCTTCTTGAATTAAAAAGGGTTCGTATACTTCTTCTACTGTTTCGCTACTTTCGCTAACTGCCGTTGCCAAAGTTGATAGTCCAACTGGTCCTCCTTTAAATTTATTGATAATGGTCAGCAATATTTTGTTGTCCATTTCATCCAAACCATGAGCATCCACATTTAATGCTTTTAAGGCATATCTTGAAATTTCTATATCAATTCTTCCATTTCCTTTAATTTGCGCAAAATCACGAACTCGTCTTAATAACGCATTTGCTATACGAGGAGTTCCACGACTTCTTCCCGCAATTTCTATTGCTGCTTCCAAATCAATAGGCATTTTTAATATAGACGCACTTCTTTCTACAATAGTAGTTAAAAGTTCAGTAGTGTAATATTGTAAGCGTGAAGATATTCCAAAACGAGCACGCATAGGAGCCGTCAACAATCCTGATCGCGTAGTAGCTCCAATCAAAGTAAAAGGATTCAAATTGATTTGTACAGTTCTCGCATTCGGTCCCGATTCAATCATAATATCAATCTTGAAATCTTCCATTGCTGAATATAAATATTCTTCAACAACCGGACTCAGTCGATGAATTTCATCAATGAATAAAACATCACGTTCATCCAAATTAGTAAGTAAACCAGCCAAATCTCCAGGTTTGTCCAATACAGGTCCTGAAGTAATTTTTATCCCAACTTCAAGCTCATTGGCTAATATATTTGCCAATGTAGTTTTACCAAGACCGGGAGGTCCGTGAAAAAGAGCATGATCAAGTGCCTCGCCACGCTGATTCGCAGCGGCAACAAAAACTTTTAAGTTTTCCAAAACTTGATCTTGGCCCGCAAAATCATCAAATGACAGTGGACGTAATTTTTTTTCAAGATCTAATTCTTCTGAGTTATATCCTTTAGTAGTAGGATCAAGATTTTCATTCATCCTACAAAGATATAGAAAGTAATTAGTTTGTAAAATAGTAAAACTGAACGTTTAAAACTTTAACTAAACAAAAAAAGACTATCATTTCTGATAGTCTTTTGATATTTCTAGTGGTGTAGAACTTCTTCACCTTCTTTCATTGGTACATTTTGAGGAACAAAATCTACATCATGATTTGGGTTACTATAGTCATACGGCCAACGATATACATGAGGAATTTCTCCTGGCCAGTTACCGTGGATATGCTCAACTGGAGTAGTCCACTCTAAAGTTGTAGATCTCCATGGGTTTTGAACTGCTTTCTTACCGTAGAAAATACTACTAAAGAAGTTGTATAAAAATACTAATTGGAACGCACCTCCTACAAGAGCAAATGTTGTAATTAAAACATTCACATTTTGTAAATCATCAAATAATGGGAAGTTTGTATTTGTATAATAACGTCTTGGTAAACCAGCTAATCCGATAAAGTGCATTGGGAAGAAAACTCCGTAAGCACAAACTGCTGTAATCCAAAAGTGAATATAACCTAAGTTTTTATTCAACATTCTTCCGTACATTTTAGGGAACCAGTGGTAGATACCAGCAAACATTCCGTAAAGTGCAGAGATACCCATTACTAAGTGAAAGTGAGCAATTACGAAGTAAGTATCGTGAACGTTAATATCTAGAGTACTATCTCCTAAAATGATTCCTGTTAAACCTCCAGTGATGAAAGTAGAAACCATTCCGATAGAGAATAACATTGCAGGGTTAAACTGTAAGTTACCTTTCCATAAAGTTGTAATCCAGTTAAATGCTTTTACAGCCGATGGAATTGCAATCAATAATGTTGTAAATGTAAATACAGACCCTAAGAAAGGATTCATGCCTGAAATAAACATGTGGTGACCCCAAACGATTGTAGATAAGAACGCAATTGCAAGAACTGACATAATCATCGCTCTGTAACCAAAGATTGGTTTACGAGAGTTAGTAGCCATAATTTCAGATACAAGACCCATTGCAGGCAAGATTACGATGTAAACCTCAGGGTGTCCTAAGAACCAGAATAAGTGCTCAAACAATACTGGAGATCCTCCTTGGTAATGTAAAACTTCACCAGCTATATAAATATCAGATAAGAAGAATGAAGTACCAAAACTTCTATCAAAAATCAATAATAAAGCTGCAGATAATAAAACTGGAAACGAGATAACACCAATAATAGCTGTTACGAAGAACGTCCAGATTGTAAGAGGAAGTCTAGTCATAGACATTCCTTTAGTTCTTAAGTTAAGTACAGTAACGATGTAATTTAAAGATCCCATCAAAGAAGATGCGATGAAAATAGCCATAGATACTAACCATAATGTCATACCTGTTCCTGATCCTGGAATTGCTTGTGGCAATGCACTTAAAGGAGGGTAAATTGTCCAACCTGCAGATGCTGGTCCAGCTTCAACAAATAAAGAACATAACATTATAACAGCTGATAAGAAAAATAACCAGTATGAAATCATATTCATGAATCCAGAAGCCATATCTCTTGCTCCAATTTGAAGTGGAATAAGTAAATTACTAAAAGTTCCACTCAAACCAGCCGTCAGTACAAAGAATACCATAATGGTACCGTGAATTGTAACTAAAGCTAGATAAATATCATTTGCCATTACACCATCAGGTGCAAATTTATCTCCTAATAAAACATTGAATATCTTGAAAGACTCTTCTGGCCACGCTAATTGCATTCTGAAAAGCAAGGACATTGCAATACCAATGATCCCCATAATAATACCAGTAATCAAGTATTGCTTAGCAATCATTTTATGATCAATACTAAAAATATATTTAGTAATGAACGTATCTTTATGATGATGTTCGTGCTCGTGATCGTGTCCGTGATCGTGATCGTGCGCTTCTGCTGACATATATGTGTACTTTAAATTTTCTTAATAATATTATTTCATTGCAACTTTAGCTACAGCTGCCTTTACAGTATCAACTACCGCCTTAACGGTATCAATAACTTTAGAAGCACTATCACCTGCTGGTGCAGTTCCTTCAGCTGGTTTCTCAGAAGCTTTTGCAGTAGCAATGTCTTGAGCTAAAGTAGTCTTTTCACTTAACCATTTTTTATAATCTTCTGGAGTATCAACCACAACTTTCATTTGCATGTTATAGTGAGAAGCTCCACAGATTTTATTACATAATAATAAATAATCAAATGTATAAGGATCTAAAGCTGTGCCTCCTTTTGCAACTAACTCAACACTTTTTTCAGCTCTAAGCTTGTTGATGTTTGCAACTTTTTCAACCATAAAAGGTAACTCTCTGTATTCAGAAGTAGTATAAGTTGGAACAAAAGCAAATTCAGTAACCATACCAGGAACACAGTTCATTTGTGCTCTAAAATGAGGAAAATAAGCTGAGTGTAATACGTCTTGAGAACGCATTTTAAAGTGAACTTTTTTCCCTTTAGGAATATGCAATTCAGAAACTACGATATCATCTTGAGAGTTTTTATCTGACATATCAACACCTAAAGTATTAATACCCTCAATTAAACGTACGTTAGCTTTTCCTAAAACATTATCTTGTCCAGCATATCTTGCTGTCCATTTAAACTGTTGAGCGTATAATTCGATTTCAATTACATCTTCATCTTTGTCAACGAACATAATGTTATTCCAAGCATATAATCCATAAAGAATTAAACAAGCCAAAACAACCGATGGAATAATACTCCAGATCGCTTCTAATTTATTACTATCAGCAAAAAACAATGCTTTTTTATCCTTATTACCTCTATTCTTAAAAGAAAACCAGTATAATAAACCTTGTGTAATAAATTGAACTAGGAAAATTAAAACCCAAGTGATATTCATTAAATTGTCTACTAAAAGTCCATGCTCTGATGCAGGAGTATGTAAAGCTAATCCACCCCATTTTAATAGACCGTAGATAGTGAATATATAAATGAAAGCTAAAAAGCCAAACATAATATATCCTTGAATGTTATTATCATTATCAGACGCAACCTGAGAATCGTTCGAAGAAGCACCAACCTGAGTAAGATCAAATATCTTCGTCAATTGCCATAATGCAACTGCTAATAAAACTACAACTATAATTACCAACAAACTTGTCATCTGTTTACTTCTTTAAATATTAATAATGAAAATGTTTACTTTCTTCGATGAAAGGATTTCTTTTTGCAAGCAAAGGAGATTTAGTTAATGCAGTAAATACAACAAATATAAATAAACCTAAGAAGAAAAGAATCGATGCAATTTCAGGAACTCCAATAAACCATTTGTCTCCTACAGTACCTGGCATAATCATATTAAAGAAATCAACATAATGACCTAGTAATATCACAACACCAGCCATAACAATAATCCAGTTAAGACGTTTGAAATCTGTGTTGATTAATATTAATAGTGGAAAAACAAAGTTCATAACAACCGCTCCAAAGAAAGGAAGGTTATATAACTGAATTCTTGTTATAAAATAAGTAACCTCTTCAGGGATATTAGCATACCAGATCAACATGAACTGAGAGAACCATAAATAAGTCCAAAAAATACTAATACCAAACATAAATTTTGCTAAATCGTGGATATGGCTAGTATTTACATACTCTAAATATCCTTTAGATTTTAGGTAAACAGTTACCAATGCGATAGATGTAATACCACTTACAAAGAAAGAAGCAAATACATACCATCCGAATAGTGTACTGAACCAATGAGGATCAAAAGACATAATCCAGTCCCAAGACATAATAGATTCAGAAACAATAAAGAATACTAAGAATCCTGCAGAAGCTTTAAAGTTCTTTTTGTAGTAAAGATCATCATTAGCTTCGTCTTGAGCTAAACAGTTTTTTCTAGAATAATAACGGTATAAGTTCCATCCTAATAAAAAGATAGCCGCTCTTACAATCCAGAAAGGAAAGTTTAAATAACCCGATTTACCAGCAATAATAGCATCATAATTAGGGCTTTTAGGATCTGTTACACCTTCACCTAACCATACAAAAATATGATTGAAGTGCAATCCACATAAAACTAAGATTATGAAAAAGATGATAGAACCAGCTGGTAAGTAAGCTGTTATACCTTGCATAACTCTAAATAAAACTGGAGACCAACCTGCCTGAGCAACTTGTTGAATAGCATAGAAAGCTAAAACTCCCATAGAAAGCAGTAAAAAGAAAATACAAGCTACATATAAAGCAGACCAAGGCTTATTTTGCAATTGGTGCAATACATGTTCTAAATGTTTTTCGTGCTCATTTGCACCAGAAACTTCTGCATGCTCAGCTCCTTTATGAGAGTCATGTGCAACTTCAGCAGCTTCATGATGACCTGCTTCTTTGTGAGATGCCTCCGCTTTTTCTTCATGCGCCGCACCATGAGAACCATGTTCATCTGCAGCTAGTATTTTTTCAACTTCTTTAATATCTTTTGGTGCACTTAAAAAACCATACCCAATTCCTAATAGACCAACAGCCATTAAGATGATAGAAAAAGTTTTTAATTTACTTGAAAATGTATACATATCTATTACGATCAGTTTGTTCAACAATTATAATTGGCTTCTTAGTTTCAGAACATAGTCAGCAACTAACCAACGTTCGTGAGAACTTAATTGATTTGCATGTGAACCCATTGCATTTAAACCATAAGTCTCAACATGAAAGATGCTTCCTTCTGTGATTTCTCTGTCTTTATAGCTAGGTACTCCAAGAAATTTTTCTCTTTCAACCAATTTACCTTTACCATTACCAGTAGCACCATGGCAGCTGATACAGTAAATTTCAAAAAGCTCTTTACCTTTTCCAGAATTTTTTTCTTCTTCAGTCAAAGGTGATTTTAAATTAGATTTTGCTAATTCATAACCAGCAGTTGAATTTTCATATTCATAAGGTTCAAAACCTCTATTGATAGTTCCTGCAACAGGAAGCTGTCCTTCTTTTCCTCCCTTAAATATTTTTGCTTCTGAATATGGCTCGTAAGCTACAGACTCATACATATTTGGGAAATATTGATAGTTCGGTGCCGAATTATTGTGGCAAGATGAAACTAAAATAGTTATACCAACTAAAAGTGTTATTTTATATATCCTTTTCATAGCTACAATTAATTCTTTTCTATTACTTTAACTTCGACAGCCCCAGTCCCTTCAAAGAAAGAAACTAATTCAGCTTCGTTATCATTTACAGCGACCTCCATTAAAAAGTGGTCATCAGTTGTTCTAACATCAGGGTTTTCAGCTTCTTTAAAAGGCCATAATCTACTTCTCATATAAAAAGTAATTACCATTAAGTGAGCTGCAAAGAATACAGTCATCTCAAACATAATTGGCACAAAAGATGGCATATTTTGGATGAAACTAAAACTTGGTTTACCTCCAATATCCTGTGGCCAGTCATGAATCATGATGTACCCCATCATAGTTGTTGCAACAGAAATACCAACACATCCATATAAAAAAGCACATATCGCTAATCTTGTTGGTGCTAAACCCATGGCTTTATCCAATCCGTGAACTGGGAATGGAGTAAAAACCTCTTCAATATGATGATGAGCAGCTCTAGTTTTCTTTACTGCATTCATCAAAACGTCATCGTCATTATAAATGGCGTATATTACTTTATTACTCATGATGTGAATCTTTACTATTTGCTCTTTCTCTAATGTAATTATCTCCAGTACCTTTCAAAATTGTTTTAACCTCTGCCTGAGCAATTACAGGGAATGTTCTAGAGTATAATAAAAACAATACGAAGAAGAAACCAATTGTTCCAATGAAAATTCCAATATCAACAAATGTTGGTGAAAACATTGTCCAAGAAGATGGAAGGTAATCTCTATGTAAAGAAGTAACAATAATTACGAATCTTTCAAACCACATACCGATGTTTACAACAATCGAAATGATGAATGAGAACATGATACTTGTTCTTAGTTTTTTGAACCACATGAACTGAGGAGAGAACACGTTACATGTCATCATTGACCAATATGCCCACCAGTAAGGTCCAGTAGCTCTGTTTAAGAATGCATATTGCTCATACTCTACACCTGAATACCAAGCTACGAACAACTCAGTGATGTAAGCCACACCAACAATA
This sequence comes from Flavobacterium sp. B167r, assembly GCF_056824315.1. Taxonomy (NCBI): domain Bacteria; kingdom Pseudomonadati; phylum Bacteroidota; class Flavobacteriia; order Flavobacteriales; family Flavobacteriaceae; genus Flavobacterium; species Flavobacterium sp. B167r. The sequence continues at coordinate 1,791,650 of NZ_CP124859.1, read as the reverse complement.
GATCCAGTAATCATGATAATGATGTTCATTAACTCAATATGCTGTAATGTGATGTAAGCTTCAAGATTAGATACTTTTCTCATAACGATCAACAATGTATTTACCATCGCGAATCCTGAGAAAACTGCTCCAGCAACGAAGTATGGAGGGAAAATTGTTGTATGCCATCCTGGAATTACAGAAGTAGCAAAGTCCATAGATACAATCGTGTGTACAGAAAGTACAAGTGGAGTAGCTAAACCAGCTAATACTAAAGATACTTCCTCAAAACGTTGCCAATCTTTAGCTCTACCACTCCATCCGAAACTTAAGATAGAATAAACTCTTTTGTTAAAAGGAGTTATCGCTCTATCACGTAGCATTGCAAAGTCAGGCAATAAACCAGTCCACCAGAAAACTAATGATACTGAAAGGTACGTTGAAATCGCGAATACGTCCCAAAGTAATGGAGAGTTAAAGTTAACCCATAGAGATCCAAATTGGTTTGGAATAGGCAATACCCAGTATGCTAACCATGGACGACCCATGTGAATAATTGGAAATAAACCTGCTTGAACTACTGAGAAGATAGTCATAGCTTCTGCAGAACGGTTAATGGCCATTCTCCAACGTTGACGGAAAAGTAATAATACCGCAGAAATTAATGTTCCAGCGTGACCAATACCAACCCACCAAACGAAGTTAGTAATATCCCAAGCCCAGCCAACTGTTTTATTTAATCCCCATGTTCCGATACCGGTAGATACGGTGTAAATTATACAACCTAACCCCCAAAGGAAGGCTATTAATGCGATTGAAAATACAATCCACCATTGCTTGTTTGCAGGCCCCTCAACAGGTGCAGCTACATCTACAGTTACATCGTGATAAGATTTATCACCTATAACTAAAGGTTTTCTAATGGGTGCTTCGTAGTGAGACGACATAATCCTTTATATTGTTTCTTAATTAATAATTTTACTAAGTATTTCTAACTTTAACATGGTAAACCACATTAGGTTTTGTACCTACATGCTCTAGTAAGTGGTATGATCTTTCGTCAGCAGCTAATTTAGCAACTTTACTGTCTTTATCATTTACATCACCAAATATCATCGCTCCTGAAGAACAAGCACTTGAACAAGCTGTTTGGAATTCACCATCTCTAACTGGGCGACCTTCGTTTTTAGCTTTCAATTTAGTCGCTTGCGTCATTTGGATACACATAGAACATTTCTCCATAACACCACGAGAACGTACATTAACGTCTGGATTTAATACCATACGGCCCAAATCATCGTTCATATGATAATCGAACTCAGTGTTTTTGTTGTATAAGAACCAGTTAAAACGACGTACTTTATATGGACAGTTGTTAGCACAGTAACGAGTACCAACACATCTGTTGTAAGCCATATGGTTTTGACCTTCACGACCGTGAGAAGTTGCAGCAACTGGACAAACTGTTTCACATGGTGCGTGGTTACAGTGTTGACACATTACAGGTTGGAATGCAACTTGAGGATTATCTCCTGCTTTTTCCATTTCATTAAATGTAGATAATGAACTAGACAAACCAGCAATTCCTTCTTTTCTTTCATTATCACCTTCAAAAGTACTTTCAGAAGAATAATATCTATCTATACGTAACCAGTGCATATCACGACTTCTTCTTACCTCTGCTTTACCTACAACTGGAACGTTGTTTTCGGCGTGACAAGCGATAACGCAAGCTCCGCATCCAGTACAAGCATTTAAGTCAATTGAAAGGTTGAAGTGATGACCAGTTGTACGATCAAATGATTCCCAAAGATCCACGGTAGTAGCTTCAACTTCTTGGTGATCTAAAGATACCATTGGTTGTTCGTTCCAATGTTCAGCATCTTTAGTATTAAATATTTCTAAAGTTGTTTCTTTAATGATATCTCCTCTACCCATTAAAGTTTTCTGACCCTGAACACAAGCAAACTCATGAACTCCACCAGCTTTAACGATAGACACCGATTGAACATTATTGAAACCTTTATATAAAGCGTAAGCGTTTAAACCTACTTGCATTTCTTCTTTTAGAGCTGCTTTACGTCCGTATCCAAGAGCTAGACCTACAGTTCCTACTGCTTGTCCAGGCTGAACAATAACTGGAACATTCTCTAATTTAACTCCATCAACAGTAATAGTAGCATAACTACCGTTCAAACCTCCGTTCGCAACAATTTCGTTTGATAATCCAAGTTTTTTAGCATCTGCATTAGAAACTGTAACATAGTTATCCCAAGAAACTCTTGTGATTGGATCTGGAAACTCTTGCAACCAGGGGTTATTAGCATGTTGCCCATCACCTAATCCTGTTTTAGTATACAATACTAATTCAAAATCACCAGCAGCTTTAGATTTTGAAAGTGCATTTGCAGCAGTAGCTACATCAATAGCACCTCCAGATAATACTGAAGCTCCAAGAACAGCTACACCATCATGTAATACTTTATTCCAAGAAGCACCTGCAGTATAAGCTCCAGAATTTACTTTTAAGTAGTCATAAAAAGTACCTGCTGTACCATTTACCGACAATAAAACATCTTGAAATTGTTTAGTATTAAAGATAGGACGTATTGTAGGCTGAGTTAAGCTGTACGTTCCACTTGTAAGTTCAAGGTCTCCCCAAGATTCTAAGTAGTGAGGAGCTGGAGCAGCAATTGAAACAATTGATGCAGTTTCGTCTTCTTTTAATGAAAAAGCAACAGACGTTTTAACTTTTTTCAATCCAGATACAAAAGAAGCTGAATCAGCTAAAGTGTAAACAGGATTAACTCCACTCATAATTAAGGTATGAACACTTCCTGCATTCAAATCTTTAATTAACTGTGCAACTACAGCATTAGAACCTTTTCTAATTTGTCTAGCTCCAGCAGTATTAAAAGCTTCACTTGCCAATACTTGATTGATAGCCAAAACTAATAATTGAGCATTTTTATCTTCAATTCCAGATACCAAAACTCCTTTTGAACCAGCAGCTTTTAATTGCTGAGCAGCTTTTACTACTTCAGCTTTAAACTTACCATCCAAAGTAACAGGAACAGAAGCACCTACAACTATATTATATATTTGAACTAAAGCTTGTTTTTGATCAGCTCCAGTCATTGGAACACGCTTATCAGCAGCAGCTCCAGATAATGTCATATTTGATTCGAACTGGAAGTGACGAGACATTTTTCCATTTTGAGGAATACGTCCTTGCGCATATCCAGAATCATATCCTCCACCTTGCCAGTCTCCTAAGAAATCAGCACCAACAGATACGATTAAAGAAGATTTTGAAAAATCATAATCAACTAAAGCTCTTTGACCATAAACAGCTTCAAAAGCATCTAAAGCTTCTGATGATGAAACCGCGTCATATACAACATGCTTAGCATTTGGATTTTTTGCAATAAAATCGGCAATTAATTTCTCCGTAGAAGGACTTGCCAAAGTATTAGTCAACAATACTACTTGTCCACCTTTAGCTTTTGCATCTGCTAAACTTGATTTAATTTTTAAATCAACAGCTGACCAAGAAGAATCTTTACCATCTACTTTTGGCTCTTTTAAACGAGCGCTATCATACAATCCTAAGATAGATGCATGAATTCTAGCGTTCGCAGAAAATTTAGCACCCGCAATTGTATTGTTTTCAATTTTAATTGGACGACCCTCACGAGTTTTCACCAAAAGATTAGCAAAATCAAACCCATCAAAAACTGTAGTTGCATAATAATCTGCAACACCAGGAATGATTTGTTCTGGTTGTAACACATAAGGTATAGACTTGTGAACAGGACCTTCGCAAGCAGCTAACGTTACAGCCGCCGTACTAAACCCTACGTACTTTAAAAAGTCACGACGTGAAGTCCCAGATGTAGATAAAGCATCAGCGTTACCTAAAAACTCATCAGTAGGAATCTCTTCAACAAACTCGTTATTTCTAAGCGCCTCAACAATAGAGCTATTTTCTAGCTCTTCAACACTTTTCCAGTATTTTTTGTTTGATGACATTGTATATATATATTAAAATCTTAATAAATCGATTAATAGTGGCATTTACCACACTCTAAACCTCCCATTTGCGCTGCAGTTAATTTCTCTACACCGTATTTTTTAGAAAGTTCAGCATGAATTTTGTCATAGTAAGCATTACCTTCCATCTTAACATCAGTTTTTCTATGGCAATCAATACACCATCCCATTGTTAATTTAGAATATTGCTTCATGATTTCAAATTCCTGTACTGGACCGTGGCAAGTTTGACATTCAATACCAGCAACAGAAACGTGCTGAGAGTGATTGAAGTAAACAAAGTCAGGCAAGTTATGAATACGAACCCATTTTACAGGCTGTGTTTTTCCAGTGTAAGCTTGTTTAGTCTTATCCCATCCAACCGCATCATATAATTTTTGAATTTGAGCATCATAGAATGCCTTGCTGTATTCAGGAGTAGCAGTTGTTTCAGCAACTTCAGAAATATTTTTATGACAGTTCATACAAACATTTAATGAAGGAATACCAGCTGTTTTACTTACACGAGCAGCAGAGTGGCAATATTTACAATTGATTTCATTATCACCAGCGTGAATTTTATGAGAGTAGTGAATTGGCTGAATTGGCTCATAATTCTGATCTACACCTACTTGCATTAAGTATCCATAAACAAAATAACCACTAGCCAAAAGCAAGAAGATTGCAGTTACCAAAACCAAGAATTGATTTTTAGCGAAAGCTTTCCAAATTGGAACCCTTGCTTCTTTTGGAGCAACCTCAATACCGTTTTTGTTTGCAACTTTAGTCAAAACCTTGTTTACCATAAACAACATCACAACCAAAATAGCCATTACAAGAGCAAGAGCCCCTAAAATAATGTTATTTGAAATAGCACCTTCTTGAACATTTGTACCAGGAGGAGTTGCAGGACCCGCTGCACCTGGAGCAGGCTCAGCTTTTACTTCAGACGTATAAGCTATAATATTATCAATATCTCCTTCAGACAGCTGAGGAAACGAAGTCATAACTGCTTTGTTGTTTTCCTCAAAAAGTTTAACAGCAACAGGATCACCTGACTTAATCATGTCAGAACTGTTATGCACCCACTTGTAAATCCAAGCCATATCATGCTTAGAAGCAACCCCCCTTAAAGCAGGACCAGTTGATTTAGCATCTAATTTGTGACATGCAGCGCAATTTGCATTAAAAAGTTCCTTCCCTTTTACTGGATCACCGCCACCAGCAGCTGGAGCAGCAGCAGCCTCAGGCGCCGCCGGAGCAGCAGCATCTTGAGCAAATGAAGTTAGGGAGAAAATTAACGTTAGCGATAAGCCAAACAGCAATTTTCTTGAGATCGAATTATGGTTACCCACCTTTTTCATATAGTATAAATAATTGTCTACTAATTTTTGGTATGATTTTTTCTGTACTAAATCCAGTAAAAATCTACACCTTCTTTTAAAACTTGCACAAAAATACGACTTATGAACTATTCTCAAAACCTTAAAATAGTCTTAATTATCAATTTATATCAATTCTAAATAATATTAAAATTTTACACTCAAACTTTAAATAGTATTTTTGCATAAAAACCATCACATTATGAGAATTTTAAGTCCTTCGAAAAACCTTTTCTTAACAATTGCAACGATTGCTTTCGCACACAACATTCATGCTCAAGACCAAAATTTAACATTGAATCAAGATCCTAAATTTGAGCAATTACTAAACGAGAAGCGTAAAATTAACACGTCAATAAATACAAACGATACTTATAGAATCCAAATCTTTAGCGGTAAAAGCGACGAAGCCAAAAAAACTTTATCGGATTTTAAAAGAGAAAATTCAAATATTGATGGAACCATTATTTTTAGCACTCCAAATTACAAAGTGCTTGTTGGAAACTTCAAAACTAGAATAGAAGCCGAAAGAAACTTGGCAGAAATCAAAAAAAAATACAAAAGCGTTTTCTTACTTAAACCCGGAAAATAATCCATCCAAAAACAAAAAAAGGCGAGATTTACATCTCGCCTTTTTTTGTTTTTTTTAAGATATTTCCAACTATTTCTCCAATGTTTAAATAAAGTTCACTTGCTAAAAATCAATTCAATTTTAATTTCAGTTTACCACTTTAATACCGCTTGCTAAAAAATGAATCTCTTCTTTAGGTGCATTAATAGCTTCTATTTCTGTTTTGGTTTTTTTAGCATCTTTTGCATAATGCTTTAACTCCTCTACAGACGTAACTTTTCTTTCCACACTCCCTTCTAAAACCACGTTTTTACCTTTTAATGCTGTTGGGACAAAAAAAGCATAATCTTTCATTTTAACGAAGAAAGACGCTCCATCTTCAGTTTTAACGCTTACCCAGCAACCTTTTTTCGGACAAACGTCCATCACTTCTCCTTTTACAGCAACGTTTTCTATTTTATTAGCAACTTTTAGATCTTTCTCTAATTCACCAACCGAAATTGCCTTATTTATCAAAGCATTCGAAACATCTTCTCCATAATAATCTCCAACCAATGCATTTCCTGATGGCGGAGCAGGTTTCTCAACGGCCTCTTGAGCAAAAGACAAAGCTGAAAAACACATAAATAAAATCACCGAGTAAAATCCTTTTTTCATATTTAATTATTTTTATTCAACACAATCCAATTTGAAAACTAAAATACACATTTACCCCGAATCTTTCCTTATCAATTTTAATTCAAATTCCACAAATAAAAAAAGTCCCAATTTGCATTGGGACTTTTAATTATATAATTGAATATTATTTTAATTTCTTTTTGATCGCTACTTCATGATAAGCCTCGATAACATCACTAATTTCGATATCGTTGAATCCTTTTATCTGGATACCACAATCGTAACCTTTAGTTACTTCTTTAACATCGTCTTTGAAACGCTTTAAAGCAACTAATTCACCTGTATGAACTACAACTCCATCTCTAATAACTCTAATTCTAGAAGACCTTAAGATTTTACCATCTGTCACCATACAACCAGCGATTGAACCAACTTTAGAAATTTTGAATATCTCACGAATTTCAGCATTTCCTAAAATTTCTTCTTTCATCTCTGGAGCAAGCATTCCTTCCATCGCATCTTTCAAGTCATCGATAGCAGCATAAATAATAGAGTAGTAACGGATATCAATTTCTTCTTTATCAGCAAGCTGTCTCGCATTTCCAGCAGGACGAACATTAAATCCGATGATGATCGCATCTGATGCAGAAGCCAAGTTAACATCGGTTTCTGTAATTGCACCAACTCCTTTATGAATAATGTTGATTTGAACTTCTTCAGTAGAAAGTTTAGAGAACGAATCTGATAATGCCTCTACAGAACCATCAACGTCTCCTTTAAGGATCACATTTAATTCTTTAAACTGACCAAGAGCAATACGACGTCCAATTTCATCAAGTGTAATATGTCTTTGTGTACGTACAGATTGTTCACGCATTAATTGAGAACGTTTTGATGCAATTTGTTTTGCTTCTTTTTCATCTTCAAATACATTAAACTTATCTCCCGCTGTTGGAGCTCCATCCAAACCTAAAACAGATACAGGAGTTGAAGGGCCAGCAGATAAAATTGTGTGCCCTCTTTCATCATGCATTGCTTTAACTTTTCCATGATGTTTTCCTGCTAGCATATAATCTCCAATTTTCAAAGTTCCGTGTTGAACTAAAATCGTAGACACATATCCTTTACCTTTATCTAAGAAAGCTTCAACTACAGTTCCTTGAGCAGCTTTATTTGGGTTAGATTTCAAATCCAAAATCTCTGCCTCTAATAATACTTTTTCAAGTAATTCCTTCACACCTAAACCTGTTTTTGCAGAAATATCATGTGATTGAATTTTACCTCCCCAATCTTCAACAAGTAAATTCATACCTGCTAATCTTTCTTTAATCTTATCAGGGTTAGCATTTTGCTTATCTACTTTATTGATTGCAAAAATAATTGGAACACCTGCTGCTTGAGCGTGACTGATCGCCTCTTTTGTTTGTGGCATAATATCATCATCGGCAGCGATTACGATAATTGCAATATCTGTAACTTGAGCTCCACGTGCACGCATCGCGGTAAACGCCTCGTGACCCGGAGTATCTAAGAATGCAATTTTTTGTCCATTATCTAAAGTAACACCATAGGCTCCAATGTGCTGCGTAATACCTCCTGACTCTCCAGCAATTACATTTTCTTTACGAATATAATCCAGTAAAGATGTTTTACCGTGGTCAACGTGACCCATTACCGTTACAATTGGCGCTCTTGTTACTAAATCTTCTTCTTTATCTTCTACAACCTCTATTGCTTCTTCAATATCTACTGTAATGAATTCAACATCATAACCGAATTCATCTGCTACAATAGTTAATGTTTCCGCATCTAGACGTTGGTTCATTGTAACCATGATACCAAGAGACATACAAGTTCCAATTACTTTAGTAATCGGCACATCCATCATGATTGCAATTTCACCTACAGTAACGAATTCCGTAACTTTAATAGTTTTGCTTCCTTCATCAAGAGCTCTTTGCTCATCATCAGATTTCTGACGGTGTGTTTCTCTTTTATCTCTTCTATATTTAGCCGCTTTAGATTTCCCTCCTTTACCTTGAAGTTTTTCAAGAGTTTCTCTAATTTGGTTTTTTACTTCTTCTTCTGTTGGCTCAACTTTAGCAACAATTGCAGGACGGTTTCCTTTTACGAAACCAGGTCTCTGACTTCTGTTAGCATTATAACCTCCACCACTATTATTTTGAGGTCGATTTGCATTTGGCGTTCCAGGCGCATTACCACCAGTAGCAGGTTTTGGCGCACCAGGCGTACCAGGTTTTGGAGCAATTCTTTTACGCTTATTTTTGTTATTTGCGTTGTTATTACCAACTCCAGGAGCTCCAGGCTTATTCTGAGTCGCTTTAGGATCTTCTTTCTTTTTCTTAGGTTTATTAAATTGAGATAAATCAATTGTCTGACCTGTAAGAGTTGTTCCTGTAAGCTTTTGATATTGAGTTGTAATAGTTTCCTCCGAAGTTGTTGGATCAGTAGACACGATTGGCTCCTGAGCAACTTTAGATTCTGCTTTAACTTCTTTTTTCTCCGTAATAATAGGTTGTTCTTTTTTATTTTCAGAAACAGGAGTTGAAACAACTGGTTCAGATTTTACTGTTTCTTTTTGAACAGGTTTTTCTGGTTGCGCAGGCGCAACAACAGCTTTTGGCTCTTCAACCTTAGCTGGTTCCTCAGAAGGAGTAACTGCAGGTTTTTTAGGATTCAAGTCAATTTTACCGACTTGTACAGGTCCCGAAACAACCGCTCTAGCTTTAATTATTTCTTGCTGTTTTTGACGCTCTTCTTCTTGTCTGCGTTTGTCTTCAATTTCTTTCTCACGTTCTACACGCAATGCTTCTTTTTCTTTTCTTTTTTCTTCTCCAACCTCTTTAGAAGCTTCCTTATTCCCCTTATCGCCCGCAAATTGGCTTTGTAGGATATTAAATTCACTATCAGAAATTTTAGCGTTTGGATTTGCATCAATAGCAATTCCCTTATCTTTTAGATAATCAACAGCTCTTTCTAACGAGATATTTAACTCCCTTAAAACCTTGTTTATTCTTATTACTCTCTCTTCAGACATATAACCTTTTTATTATTACCTTTTTTAGTTGTGTTGTTAGAGCAGATGGTCAGCTATCGCCTAGCTATCAAACTCTTCTTTTAGTATCTTCATAACATCTAGAATAGTTTCCTCTTCTAAGTCTGTTCTTCTTACTAAATCTTCTACGTCATGTTTCAAGATACTTTTTGCAGTATCCAAACCTATTTTTGCAAACTCTTCAATTACCCACTCTTCGATTTCATCTGAGAACTCAGACAATTCAACATCGTCTTCATCTGCAACAGTTCCAGCGACATCTCCTTCACGGATAACATCTAATTCATAACCTGTCAATTGACCTGCCAATTTGATGTTGTGACCACCTCTACCAATCGCTTTAGAAACTTCTTCCAATTTCAAGAAAACTTCAGCTCTTTTACTTTCTTCATCAATTTTGATAGAAGAAACTTTTGCAGGGCTTAATGCTCTTGTAATAAATAATTGAATATTGTTTGTATAATTGATTACATCAATATTTTCATTTCCAAGTTCGCGAACAATTCCGTGAATACGAGAACCTTTCATTCCCACACAAGCTCCAACTGGATCAATTCTATCATCATAAGAATCAACAGCCACTTTTGCTTTTTCACCAGGAATACGAACTACATTTTTCACAGTAATCAATCCGTCGAAAACTTCTGGAATTTCTTGCTCAAATAATTTTTCTAAGAACTTTTCTGATGTTCTAGACATAATAATTTGAGGTTTATTTCCTTTTAATTCAACGCTTTCAATAATTCCACGAACATTATCTCCTTTACGGAAAAAGTCAGATGGAATTTGTTTTTCTTTTGGAAGCACAATTTCATTTCCTTCGTCATCAACTAAGATAACTACTCTTGGACGTACGTGATGTACTTCAGCTGTATAAATATCACCAATAATATCTTTAAATTGTTTGTAAAGATTTGTATTATCGTGTTCGTGAATTTTAGATATAAGATTTTGACGAAGTGCTAAAATAGCTCTTCTTCCTAAATCGATCAATTTTACTTCTTCAGAAACCTCTTCACCAATTTCAAAATCCGCTTCGATCATTCTTGCTTCCGTCAAGGTAATTTCTTCGTTTTCAAAATCAAGATCCTCATCAGCAACGATTACTCTTCTTCTCCATATCTCCATATCTCCTTTATCAGGATTTATAATAATATCGAAGTTATCATCAGATCCGTATTTTTTCTTCAATGCATTTCTAAACACATCCTCTAAAATTGCCATAAGCGTTACACGATCAATAAGTTTATTGTCTTTAAACTCTGAGAATGAATCGATTAATGCTAAATTTTCCATGCGAATTCTTTAATTAAAATTAAAATGTTACTGTAACAACTGCTTCCTTAATTTCTGCATAAGGTATTTGTTGTTCTTTTTGAACTGTTTCTTTTCCTTTTCCTACTTTTTTAGGTTCCCTTGCTTTCCAAGACAAAATTATAAAAACATCGTTAGCTTCTATCAATTCTGCTTCGATTTTTTCAGTATTTGTAGTAATAATCAGCGTTCTACCAATATTTTTCTTGTATTGTCTTATCAATTTCAAAGGCGATCCTACTCCAACCGATGCTACTTCAAGCGAAAAATCCTGTTCTTCACGATCTAGATTATTTTCGATTGCACGACTAATGTCAATACAATCCTGCAACGCCACTCCATTATCTCCGTCTAAACCAACACTAATTTTAAAAGAATCAGAAATAGCCAGATCAATCAAAAAGATTGATGGTTTTTCCAGAAGAGCTTCTGTAATTAATCCGTTTACTTTTTCTTTAAATGTCATAATTTTATAAAAAGAGGGGACACTTAGTCCCCTCATTATTTAGATTTTAATAAATAACAGTGCAAATATAGTGTTTTTTTTATAAATCAAATAAATAGATTGCTCTAAAATAATTTCTTATCTTTATAATAGCATTAAAACACAGAATTATTCATAATTTTTAACCCTCAAATCATGAAAAGAATTTTAGTACCTACCGACTTCTCAGAACATGCAGAAGACGCTTTAAAAGTTGCCGCTCAAATCGCAAAAAAAAACAATTCAGAAATCATTCTTCTTCACATGCTTGAATTGCCACAGCAATCAAACGACGCTGTATTGGGCGGAGCAAGCATTCCTGAGACAATGCTTTTTATGAAAAAAGCAAACGAAACGCTTGACGAAGTTGCCTCTAGAGATTATCTAGAAGAAATTCCAGTTACAGAAGTTGTAAAAATGGACAAGCCTATACACGGAATCACACAAATAAGCAAAGATTACGATGTCGATCTAATCATAATGGGCTCTCATGGCTCATCTGGCGTTGAAGAACTATTAATAGGTTCTAACACAGAAAAAGTAGTTAGAAACTCAGAAATCCCTGTTTTAGTTATCAAGAAAAACATTCCAAATTTTAACGCATCTAATATTGTTTTTGCCTCAGATTTTTCAGAAGAAGCGAAAAAACCTTTCGAAAAACTTCTAAATTTCACAAAAGCGTTCGATTCTAAATTACACTTAGTTACCATCTGCACACCTAACAGCTTCAAACCAACTCACGTTAGCGAAAAAGCAATGAACGATTTTATAGCCGAATTCAACATCACCAATTACACTACTCAAATTTACAACGACACCAATATTGAAAAAGGAATCATCAATTTCTCTAATAGAATAGAAGCAGATGTTATCGGAATGTGCACACATGGAAGAACTGGTTTCGCGCATTTCTTTAATGGAAGCATTAGCGAAGGCTTGGTTAATCACGCAGTCAAACCCGTTATAACTTTAAAAATCTAACTAGTTCAAAATATTTTCAAAAGCTTCTCAAATGAGAAGCTTTTTTTTTGCAAAAAATACAAAAAACATGAGCTTCTCAACAAAGCACAACTGAGCTTCACAACAAAACTGCCAGCGCATATAATGCAGAAATTTGTCAAAAGAAATTCATTAAAAAACAACAATATGAAAACAATAGACAAAATTTACATTAATGGCAAATTTGTAACTCCTCAAGGAAAAGAATATTTTGACCTTATTAGCCCGACAACAAACAAAAAACTAGGACAGGTTCTTTTAGGAAATACTGAAGACACTCAAAAAGCAATCGAAGCTGCTAAAAATGCTTTCAAAACTTTTTCAAAAACAACAGCTTCAGAAAGAATTCAATACCTTAAAAACATTAAATCTTCTGTCGAAAAAAGAAAAGACGATTTTATCAATGTAATGATTGAAGAATACGGCGGAACATTTCAATTTGCAAGCGTAAGCTATGATTATATACTAAAAAGTTTTGATTCAGCAATCGACCTGCTTAACAGTTACGCTTTTACCAAAACAATGGGAGAATCTGAAGTTCAAATGACACCAATTGGCGTTGTCGGAATTATCATCCCTTGGAACTCAAGCAATGGATTTATCTGCAGCAAATTATCTACCGCAATCGCAGCAGGATGCACAACGGTAATAAAACCAAGTGAAATGAGCGCCCAGCAAACACAATTAATCACAGAATGTCTTCACGAGGCAAATCTTCCAAAAGGTGTATTTAATATTGTAAATGGATTAGGCGAAGTTGTCGGAGCAGAAATAAGTACAAATCCAGACATTGCCAAAATCTCTTTTACAGGATCAACCAATGTCGGAAAAATTATTGCAAAAGAAGCTGTCAACACCATGAAGAGAGTTACTCTTGAACTTGGAGGAAAATCACCAAATATCATTTTAGACGATGCCGATTTCTCAAAAGCCATTCCGCTTGCAATGGCCGCAGCGTTTATGAACAGCGGGCAAGCTTGCATCGCCGGAACTAGATTATTGATTCCGGAAAACAGATTAGAAGAAACAAAACTCCTAATTAAAGAAACTGTTTCACATATTATTGTTGGCGATCCTAAAAATCCAAATACCTCTGTCGGCCCAATGGTCAGTACGAAACAATACAATCGAGTTCAAAATTACATTCAAACAGGAATTAACGAGGGCGCAGAAATACTTACTGGCGGATTAGGAAAACCAGAAGGATTAGAAAACGGAAATTTCGTTAAGCCAACTGTTTTCATTCATGCAAACAACCAAATGCGTATTGCAAAAGAAGAAATATTCGGACCTGTATTATCTGTCATTACTTATAAAACAGAAGAAGAAGCAATTGAAATCGCCAACAACACCACTTACGGATTACAAGCTTACGTAAGCTCTTCAAATACAGAAAGAGCATACAATGTAGCCTCACAACTTAATGCCGGGCGCATTCAGATAAATGGAATCAGCCACGACCCGATGGCTCCTTTTGGAGGATTTAAACAATCTGGAATCGGGCGTGAATTCGGAACAATTGGACTTGAAGCTTATTTAGAACCTAGAACCTTAATTCAGAAAAAATAATTCCCATCAATCTGGAAATCTTTAAACACAAAGATTTCCAGATCTTTTAGTATTTTTACAATTATGAACACTAAACCAAATATAAAGCCCAAAATTCTCTACTCGTGTTATTATTCACGCAGTCGCGAAGGCGAGCATTTTATACCTGAACATGTTTTTAGTTATCAGATATCTGGAGAAATGATAGCTTCTGACAGCAAAAATACTTTTCACAGCAAACCCGGAGATTTTCGTTTCAGCAGAAAAAATCATTTGGCAAAATTTACTAAAATTCCGCCCGAAGGAGGGGAATTCAAAACGATTTCTCTTTTTCTCGACCAGGACATTTTGAGAGAAATCAGCAAAGAATACAATTTAAAATCAGACAAAAAATTTGATTCAGAAGCGATGTTTTCATTGGCTACTAACCCACTTTATAAATCCTTCATGGATTCACTGCTATCTTACCTTGAAGTCGAACAAGAAAACAACGAAGACTTATTCAATTTAAAAATCAAAGAAGCTATTCTTCTCTTATTAAAAGTAAATCCAGAACTGAAAGACATTTTATTTGATTTTAACGAACCCGGAAAAATCGATTTGGAAGCTTTTATGAATAAAAACTTTCATTTTAATGTTCAAATGCATCGTTTTGCTTATCTCACAGGTAGAAGTTTAGCTACATTTAAAAGAGATTTTCAAAAAATATTTCAGCAAACGCCTGGGAAATGGCTATTAAACAAAAGACTTCAAGAGGCTTATTATTTAATCAGTCAAGGAAATCCACCATCTGATGTATATATAGGAGTTGGATTTGAAGATCTTTCGCATTTTTCATTTTCATTTAAAAAGAAATTCGGAATCGTTCCTTCATCTTTAAATCACAAATAAAAAACTAAAACTTACTATAAATTTTCTCAATAAAAAAAGCCTCTCATTTCTGAGAGGCTTTTATGTTGGTCTACTAGGACTCGAACCTAGAAAGACTGCACCAAAAACAGTTGTGTTACCATTACACCATAGACCAGCAGTGCTGTTAAGCGGGTGCAAAATTAAAACTTTATTTCACTTACGCAAGCTTTAAATGCATTTTTTTTTAAATAAAAAAAGCCTCTCATTTCTGAGAGGCTTTATGTTGGTCTACTAGGACTCGAACCTAGAAAGACTGCACCAAAAACAGTTGTGTTACCATTACACCATAGACCAGCAGTGCTGTTAAGCGAGTGCAAATTTAAGTCTTTATTTAGTTTGTGCAAACTTTTTGGGCAAAAAAAATCATTTTTTTTTGTTTTTTTCTCATTAAAAACTGCTTCATTACCGAAAACATCTCATAGCCAATGCATTACTTTCAACTTATAGTTTTGTAGAATTTTTTGTTAATGCTCGTTTCTTTACATAAAAAAACATTTTCTTTGTAGGATAGAAAAACATTCAAATTTTTAACACCTAAATATGGCACAATTCAATTTCAATAAATGGAATACAATTATTGGTTGGTTTGCATTTGCAATCGCTTTAATAACTTATACATTAACAGTTGAACCTACAATGAGCTTTTGGGATTGCGGAGAATATATTGCTACCGCAGCCAAACTTGAAGTAGGTCACCCACCAGGAGCTCCGCTTTTCCAAATGATGGGTGCATTTTTTGCAATGTTTGCAATAGATGCCCAGCATGTGGCTGTAATGGTTAACATGATGTCGGTTTTCTCTAGCGCATTTACCATATTATTTTTATTTTGGTCATCGTCTATGATTTTGAAAAAGATCGTAGGTCGTTTTGCAGAAATTGACCAAAACAATTCGATCGTTATTCTAGGAAGTTCTCTTGTAGGAGCCTTAGCTTATACATTTTCTGATAGTTTTTGGTTTAACGCAGTAGAAGCTGAAGTTTATGCAATGGCTTCTTTGTTAATTGCATTGCTTTTCTGGCTTGGTTTGCGTTGGGAACAAGACATGGACAAACCTAAAGGAAACAAATGGCTTTTAATCATTTCTTTGGTTGTTGGCCTTTCGTTTGGAGTTCACTTTATGGCTCTTTTAACTATTCCGTCAATTGGGTTTTTATACTATTTCAAACATTACGAAAAAGTTACAATCAAGAATTTCATTATTGCTAACGTTGTAGTTATTGGGATTTTATTATTCATTTTCAAATTGCTTCTTCCTCTTACTATGGCATTTTTCGGAAAAACCGAAATCTTCATGGTAAACAGCATGGGACTTCCATTCAACTCGGGAACTATCTTTGTAGCATTATTATTTATTGCGTTTTTCTATTTTGGATTAAAATACACTAGACAAAAAGGTTTTATATTTTACAACACTATTATATTATGTATTTTATTCATCCTGATTGGTTTCTCAACTTGGTTAATGCTTCCTGTTCGTGCAAATGCAAATACAGTAATTAACGAGAACAAACCATCAGATGCTACCGAAGTTTTGGCTTACTATAATCGTGAGCAATATGGCGTGAATCCTTTGTTTTACGGACCTCAATACACTGAACTTTTTGCTGGTCTTGATGCTAAAACTCCTTATTTAGACAAAAAACCAAACTACGAAAGAGACTATAAAACTGGTAAATACATTATTACCAATAATTATAAGAATGCGGAACAAAATTCTGATGACAATCAGAAAGCAGTTCTACCAAGAATGTGGAGTACCGAAACTGGTCATATTCAAAACTATATCAACTTTACAAATCCTCCGAAATTTAGAATAGATCCGAATCATAATTATGATGACGATTTGGCAAAATACGGAATTGATGCAAGTCAATTAAGTGAAGATGAATACAATAAAGCTACAGCTCAATTGCGTAATGAAGTTGAAAAAACAGTTTCTGAATTCAGAAAAGCTTATGCTCAAAAACAAATTGACAACGAAGGTTACGTAAAATTCTTAAGAAGCTACGGCGAGTATTTACTTATCGAAAAACCAACTACTGCTGACAACTTCAGTTTTATGTTTGAATACCAATTCGGATACATGTACTGGAGATATTTAATGTGGAATTTTGTTGGACGCCAAAATGATGTTCAAGGTAAATATGATAACCTTGACGGAAACTGGATTAGCGGTATTAAAGCTTTAGATTCTGTTCATTTAGGTTCTCAAGACAATTTGCCTTCTGATGTATTAAACAACAAAGGTCGCAATGCTTATTATTTCCTTCCATTCATTTTAGGATTAATTGGTATAATGTACCACGCTAATAAAGATTTAAAAAGCTTCTATGTTCTTTTGGCTTTATTTTTATTTACAGGAATTGCACTAAAAATATATTTAAATGAAAGACCTTTTGAACCTCGTGAAAGAGATTATGCTCTTGTAGGTTCGTTCTATGTCTTCGCCATCTGGATCGGATTTGGTGTTTATTCGCTCTATGAAAGTTTACAGAAATATCTAGCTCCAAAAATTGCTGGACCAGTAATTATTGCAGGAAGTTTATTGGCTGCACCTGTATTAATGGCCGCTCAAAACTGGGATGATCACGATAGATCTGGAAAATATACAGCAGTTGCAATGGCAAAAGCTTATTTAAGTTCTTGCGATAAAGATGCCATTTTATTTACAATTGGTGATAATGACACCTTCCCTCTTTGGTATGCGCAAGAAATAGAGCATTTCAGAACCGATGTGAAGATTGTAAATACGAGTTTATTTATGACAGATTGGTACATCGATCAAATGAAGGCTAAATCTTATGAGTCTAATCCGTTGCCAATTTCGTTCCAACATAGCCAATATGTGGGGGATAATTTGGACTACACTGCTTATATTCAAAAAATTGATACTCGCTGGAACATTAAAGATTTCATCGATTTCATCAAAAACCCTAAATCGACTGTTGGTTTACAAAACGGACAAACTATTCATTTCTACCCAACAAACAAGATTAGAGTAAATGTTGATAAAAACGTTATTATTCAAAACAAAGTCGTTAATCCTAAATATTACGATTCTATTGTTCCTTATTTAGACATTGACATCAAAGGAAGCGCATTATACAAAAATCGTTTAATGATGCTTGATATCTTAGCAAATAACAACTGGAAAAGGCCAATCTACTTTAGTGGCGGTGCTTTTGATGATGAAGATTATTTATGGTTAAAAGATTATCTGCAATTAGACGGAATGGTTTACAAACTGGTTCCCGTAAAAAATGCTCCTTCTAAAAATGGCGGACCATTAGATATGGGACAAATTGATGCTGAGAAAATGTATGATATTGTAATGAAATGGGATTGGGGCAATAGTAATGGAAACATTTATCATGATCCTGAAACAAGAAGAAACAGCATTACTTACCGTACAAATCTTTCAAGATTAATGAATCAGCTTATTGCTGAAGGTAAAATTGACAAAGCTAAAAATGTAATAAATTTAGCGATGACCAAATTGCCTTTAGACAAATATGGTTACTACTCATTAGTTGAAGCTTTTGCCGATGGTTATTATAAAGTTGGAGAAAAAGCTAAAGCGCAAGATCTTCTAAACAAATTGGTTCAGAAATATAAAGAGAATTTAAACTATTACAGCACGTTGACTCCTTCTGATCAAACAGATTTAGCAGTAGATATTATTACTGATATTGAGCGTTACAGAAGCTTGTTACACGTGATGGATGAAAATAAAGACACTTCTTTTTACAACCAGCACAAAACTACATTTAATACTTATGTAAATGTTTTTGAGCGTTTTGGACGTGAAAAAGAATAAATAATATACGAAAATCTTACTTATTAAAAAAATGCAGCACTGTTTGATAAATAGCGCTGCATTTTTTAATTTTATACATATAATACAATCTTAATTCAAATGAGCTTCTATTGGGTAAAAACTAACGCATTTATCAAAAAGGTATTTTCTAAATATTGCTGGGACATTCCTAACAACGAAAAGAAAATATACCTCACTTTTGATGATGGCCCTACCCCAGAAATCACAGACTGGGTTTTATCTGAATTAAAAAAATTTGATGCAAAAGCTACTTTTTTCTGCATTGGAAAAAACATTAAATCAAACTTAGCTTTATTTGAAAAGTTAATTACAGATGGACATTCTATTGGGAACCATACCATGAACCATGTTAATGGATGGAAAAGCCACACAAACGAATATATCGAAAATGTAAAAAACTGCGCCGCTATTCTTGACGAGCAAGAAAAGACTTCTCACCGTCTATTATTTCGTCCTCCTTACGGGAAAATCAAAAAAGCACAGTCTAAAATCCTTAGAAGTTTAGGCTACAAAATTGTTATGTGGGATGTTTTAAGCGCTGATTTTGACCAAAGCATTACGCCAGAAAAATGTCTTGAAAATGTAACAAAGAATGTGAAATCAGGTAGTGTAATTGTATTTCATGACAGCATTAAGGCTTCTCCAAACTTAAGATTTGCCTTGCCTAGAACACTGCATTTTTTAAAAGAAAACGGATATAAATTTGACATTATTCACTAAATAACACCAATAAAAAGAAGTTATTTAGACGCTAAATTGTTCCTGAACAATTCCGATAATAGTATTCGCATCAAGTTCTCCAGATTGTCTCCAGATCATTTGTCCTTCTTTGTAAATCATTAAAGTTGGAAGTCCTTTAATACGAAGTGCTTCTGCTAGTTCCTGATTTTTATCTACGTCTATTTTGATTACTTTGGCTTTATCGCCAAGGGCAGCAGCTACATCCTTGATAACAGGATGCATAGAAACTGAAGATTCATTCCAATCTGTGTAAAAATCAATTAACACTGGAACTTGGGCATTTATTAGTTCTCCAAATTTTGACATAAAACCAAAAAATTTAAGTTTTTTAAATCTATTAAAAGAAATAAATATAATACAAATTTAGCATTTTTAACGAATTAAGCGACATTACGGCCTTTTTTTAGTTCAATAACCGTTATTTCAGGCATAATTCCAACTCGTCCTGGATAAGCATGAAAACCAAATCCACGGTTAACATAAACGTATCTTCCGACGTTTTCGTATAATCCAGCCCATTGTTTATAAATGTATTGTGCAAGGCTCCATTTAAAATATCCTGGAATTTCGATTCCGAATTGCATTCCATGTGTATGACCCGCAAATGTCAAATGAAAATTCTTTGGGTGATCTTTAATTTCAGCATCCCAATGACTTGGATCGTGACTCATTAAAATTTTAAAATCGTCTTGATGCACATTTTCAGATGCTTTGTTTAAATCGCCCGCTTTCTTAAAATTCACACCCCAGTTTTCTACACCTATTAAAGCAATTTTGTCATCACCTTTTTGAATATAAGTGTGTTCATTCAGCATAAGATTAAAACCAATCTGACCGTATAAACTTTTAATTTGATGAAAATTTTCGTCTTTTTCTTTCTCCGATGGCCATGTCACATATTCGCCATAATCATGATTTCCTAAAACAGCAAATTTTCCATATTTATAATCCTTTATACGTTTGAAAGTTTCCAACCAAGGATGCATTTCTGTGGCATGCGTATTTACAATATCTCCTGTAAATAAAATCAAATCTGCTTCTTGCGCGTTGATCAAATCAATTGCGTAATTAATCTTCTCCGGATTATCAAAACTTCCGCTATGAACATCAGAAATCTGAGTGATTTTAAAACCATCAAAAGCATCTGGAAGATCTGGAAAAAATACCGTTTGTTTGATTACTTTGAAGTTATATTTCCCTTCAAAAATTCCGTAAATAATAGACAGAAACGGAATCGCAGCCAATCCTAAAGCGATTTGGCTAACAAATTTTCTTCGATCTGGCATCATTTCCTTACGTCGAGTATTGTACACAAAATAATTTAGTATACTGGCTCCTATTCTAATAATATCTTCGCCAAACATTACCAAAGTAAGTACAATTTTAGGCACATATACCGCCAGCATTAAACCTGTGGTAAACATAAATTGTCTAGTCTGACCAACAGATCGGTCTACTTGAGAAAAAGAATATATAATATAGATTAAAATAAGTAAGCTTATAACTTGATAGCTAATCAAAACCCAGCGTGTTTTGATTAAAGTTCGAAAAGCCTGATATGAATAGAACTCAATAAATAATAAAAGAGCGCATAGAATTATAAAACGAAAGATCATTTAATTTATAGTTTTAAACAAAGTAACAAAGAATGGGAATTCTATTTCTTTTTATTATAAAAAATTTAACGCTGTAAAATAAAAAAGCTGAAAGATGGCTCTTTCAGCTTTAACCTACCAACCTTTTAAAACTATTTAATCTTAAGACTTAAAATCTTGTTTTATTTTGCTTTTGGGGCTTCTGGTTTTGCAGTTTCTGCTTTTTTCTCACCTTTAGCTTTTTTTTCTGCTTTCTTTTCTACTTTTTTATCGTGTTTTTCAGTTTTGGTTTCTTTTGCTTGCGCTGGGGTTGTTTGTGCGTTTGCCATTGCAAATGTTCCTAAAACTGCTACTGCTAAAATTGCTAATTTTTTCATGACTTTAAATTTTTATGATTGTTATTTTCATTATTTATAAGTCAAAGGTATAATGGTAAAATGAAGACGAAATGAAGATAAAGTCTTACAAGAAATTTTAACTTTTAATTGGCTTTTTCAAACAACAATGTAAAAGTAGTTCCTTGATTTAGAACTGATTTAACTTTGATTTGAATATGATGAAAAGCAGCAATACTTTGTGCAATGGCAAGCCCCAACCCCTGTCCTTCTTGATCTGAACTGATTCTGGCAAAGCGACTGAATATTTTCTCAAGTTGTGACTCATCCATTCCTATTCCTGAATCTTTTACCGAAATAAAATAATGCTCATCAGAAAAACCGTCCTCTATAATTATGCATCCTTTAGGCTTATTATATTTTATAGCATTCGTCACGAGATTATATATAAGAATGTGAACCAAGGTTTTATTTCCTATAAAAACAAAATCATTTTCCATTTCATTCATGAATTGAATATCTCTATCCTCAATTCGATCTTGAAGATCTTCATGCAAATCAGAAACGATTTCTCTAAGATTAATTTCTTCATTTGCCTCATATTGATTGTTATCTATTCTAGAAATCAACAGCAAATTATTAATGATTTTTTTCAGCATGTCTAAGGTCTTCAGCGAACCTGCAATTTTATCAACTGCATTATCGTCTAAAGATTCATTTTGCAACAAATTTTCAAGTTTGTTTTTAAGGAGTGCAATTG
The DNA here is from genome assembly GCF_056824315.1 of Flavobacterium sp. B167r. Classification (NCBI taxonomy): domain Bacteria; kingdom Pseudomonadati; phylum Bacteroidota; class Flavobacteriia; order Flavobacteriales; family Flavobacteriaceae; genus Flavobacterium; species Flavobacterium sp. B167r. The sequence continues at coordinate 1,769,464 of NZ_CP124859.1, read as the reverse complement.
GCGTTAAAAGCTCATGTGAAACATTCGAAATAAATTGTTTTTCTTTTTTAAAAACTTCCGTAATTCGATCCATCATTTGGTTTAAAACAAAATCCAATTCTCTAAAATCTCTTGAAGTTGCTTTTATCGGAGTATGATCAAATGTTTCGGGTTCGTTTACACGCCTGATTTTGGTGTCAATAATTTTATAAAACGGTTTTAAAAGATATTCGATATAAAAAGTATCAGCCAAAAAAGTAAAAAGAAGAATGACCACAAAAACAATTATAATGAAGAGCTTGATAACAAAAGTCAAATCGTTAACCTCGCTCAAACTGCTTCCTATTTCAAGCTGATAATCTTCGCCTTCGTACGTAAAATGATGCTGCAAGATTCGATACTCGCTTTCTTCTCCTTCTATTTTTCGGTATTCATTACTGAAGGTTGTTTTCTTCTGATGTGGTTGTATTGAAACTCTAGACAACACCAAAAACTCACTGTGAAGCGTCGAAAACTCAGAGAAAGCATCAGTTGAATCGTTTGGATCTTCTATAAAATCATTTATTTCTTCTTTATTAAGATGCTCAATAAACTTTTTCTTTTTTTCTAATAAAGTGTTATTAATATGATGATAAACCACATTTTCTACCAAAATAGGAAGCATCAGCCATAAAATCAAAATGACCAATAATCTGGTCAAGGCATTAAAAATGGCTAATTGATGTTTTATTTTCACAAGAATCGATTTATTCGTTTATACGATACCCAACATTTCGAACAGTTTCGAACCAATCTATAGCCGTATGTTTATCCAGTTTTTTTCGGAGATTACGAACATGCACATCTATAAAATTGGAATCTGAATTAACTTCCAAAATATCGCCCCAAATATGCTCTGTTAACTGTAATCTTGTAATAACACGATTTTTATTGAGAACCAAATACTGAAAAATATCAAATTCTTTTTTAGTTAGATTGATCGGCTGATCGCTAAAACTTACTTTATAATCCTGAAGCTGCAACAAAAAACCGTGAATACTCAAATTATTTAAAGTAAAACCATGAATTCTGCGGATAACCGCAAATAATCTAGCTGCTAATTCTGTCAAAGCAAAAGGTTTTGTCAAATAATCATCGGCCCCCAAATGAAGTCCGTTAATCCTGTCATCCAATTCTCCACGCGCAGTAAGCACAATTACCGCAATTTTCGATTTTGTTTTTCTGATTGCCTGCAAAACCTCAAAACCATCGCCATCAGGCAAACCAAGATCCAAAAGCATAACATCATAATCATTACTTCCAAATTCGTCTAAAGCATCGGCACAATTATTTGCAATTTTACAAATATATCCTGCATTGCATAAAAAGTCGTAAACTTCTACAGCAAGCTCTTTATTATCTTCAACAATTAAAACATTCATAAACCTAACATTTAAGCGCAATTAAAATTAATCAATTGTAAAAAATTGAGTAGCGCATTATTAAAAAATTAACGAATGCAAAAAAGCTGACAAATTTCTTCATCAGCCCTTTTCAATCGCATTCTCATAATCATTATTCCTGTTTTGCCTTCGTTACAATGCTTCGAAAACAAAACGGAAGCAATTCTTATTTTTTAGCTTTTGTTGCTTCTGGTTTTGCAGCTTCTGTTTTTGCAGCTTCAGCTTTTACTGATTTTGTTTTTTTATCAGATTTGTGTTTAGGATGTTTGGTTGCTTTCACTTCTTTTGCTGGAGCCATTTTTCCGTCTTTTGCAGGAAATGCGTGAACCATTGCACTTGTTCCTAAAACTGCTACTAGTAACATTAATAAATTTCTCATGATTTCTAATATTTATGAATTAATAATTTTATTTTACAGATCAAAATTACCTTCTGAAAATGAAGCTAAAATGAAGAAATCACTGAATAAAAAATTTTAACTTGATATTAACGCTTTGCTGGCTTTCTACCATATAAGTTCATTTAAATTAAACGGTACAGATCTAGACGCACTGCAGTGCGCCTCTACTAAAATGAACTTATATAACTTATATGGTTCAAAAAATTAATTTTCTAAAACCAAATCGTTTTTTAAAACCCAATTGTTTATTTTTACAGACTAATATTTTTAATATGTCAACTCAAAAACGCCTTTTTCTTCTAGATGCTTACGCACTAATTTTTCGTGGTTATTATGCTTTTATAAAAAACCCGAGAATCAACTCAAAAGGAATGGATACATCTGCAATTATGGGTTTTATGAACTCACTTTTGGATGTTATTAAAAGAGAAAAACCAGATCATTTGGCCGTTGCTTTCGATAAAGAAGGAAGCCACGCAAGAACAGAAATGTTTGCTGAATACAAAGCCAACCGTGACGAAACGCCAGAAGCAATTAAAATTGCTGTTCCCTATATTCAAGAATTATTAAGAGCCATGCATATTCCGATTGTTGAGCTTGCTGGCTGCGAAGCCGATGACTTAATTGGAACAATTGCTAAACAAGCAGAAAAACAAAACTACAAAGTTTTCATGGTAACTCCAGATAAAGATTTTGCACAACTGGTTTCTGAAAATATTTTTATGTACAAGCCTGCCCGTATGGGTAACGGAATCGAAATTTGGGGCGTTCCTGAAGTTTTGGCAAAGTTTGAAATTGAAAGACCTGAGCAAGTAATTGATTTTCTTGGAATGATGGGCGATGCCGTAGATAATATCCCAGGATTACCAGGAGTTGGCGAAGTTACTGCTAAAAAATTCCTGAAAGAATTTGGTTCAATGGAAAATCTTTTGGCCAATACAGATAAGCTGAAAGGCAAAATGAAAGAGAACATCGAGGCAAATAAAGACAAAGGTATTTTATCTAAAAAACTGGCGGCTATTATGTGCGATTGTGATGTTACTTTTAATGAAGACGATTACGAACTAACACGTCCTGACATCGAAAAAACCGATGCTATCTTTCAAGAATTAGAATTTAGAAGAATGGCAGAGCAGTTTGATAATTTATTTAAAGTTGGTGGAGGAAATGAACCAAACAATAATCCTGCTTCTGATGCCAAACTCTATAAAAAAACACAACCAAAAAATGAAGATCAATTTGATCTTTTTGGCGGTGGAGGAACAACTCTTGACGAAAGTGCCGAAGCAGCAAGGAATTCATTTTACAGCACTCTAGAAAATACGGAGCATTCTTATCAAACCGTTCAAGGTGATTTAGGGATTAAATTGCTTTTGCAGAATTTAGAAAAACAGACTTCAGTTTGTTTCGATACTGAAACAACAGGAATTGACGCACTTCATGCAGAATTGGTCGGAATGTCTTTTGCCTATGAAAAAGGAAAAGCCTTTTATGTTCCCTTTCCTGAAAGCAAGGAAGAAGCTCAAGCTTTAGTTGATAAATTTGTTCCGTTTTTTGAAAATGAAAGCATTGAGAAAATCGGACAAAATTTAAAATATGATTTAAAAATCCTTTCTAATTATGGCGTTACTGTAAAAGGAAAACTTTTTGATACCATGATTGCACATTATCTGATTAATCCAGATATGCGTCATAATATGGATATTTTGGCGGAAACGTATTTAAAATATTCTCCAAAATCTATAGAAACTTTAATTGGTAAAAAAGGAAAAAATCAGCTTAACATGCGTGATGTTCCTTTAGAAGATATTAAAGAATATGCTGCCGAAGATGCCGATATTACTTTACAATTAAAAGAAATATTCACCACAGAATTAGACAAAACCGAAACTAAAAAGTTATTTGACGAAATCGAAATTCCACTAGTAAGCGTTTTAGCCGACATGGAAACAGAAGGAATTCGTTTGGATGTTGAATTCTTAAAAGCAATGTCTTCTGAAATGGACATTGAAATCAAATCTTTAGAACAAAAAATTTACGAAACAGCTGGTGAGAAATTTAATCTTGCTTCTCCAAAGCAATTAGGAGATATTTTATTTGAAAAAATGAAGATTGGCGGAGCAAAACAAAAGAAAACTAAAACCGGGCAATATGCAACTGGAGAGGAAGTTTTGACTTATTTGGCAAATGACAACCCAATTGTAAAAGAGATTTTAGATTGGCGCCAAATGGTAAAACTTCAGAGTACTTATATTTTGGCTTTACCAGAACAGGTTGACAAAAAGACTTTGCGCGTTCACACCGATTATATGCAGGCGGTTGCAGCAACTGGACGTTTGAGTTCTAATAATCCGAACTTGCAGAATATTCCAATTCGTACCGAAAGAGGACGTCAGATTCGTAAAGCTTTTGTCGCTCGCGATGAAAATTATACTTTAATCTCTGCCGATTATTCTCAAATTGAATTGCGAATTATTGCCGCTTTGAGCGGAGAAGAAAATATGATTGCCGCATTTCAAAACGGAGAAGATATTCACAGGGCTACAGCAGCAAAAGTTTTTGACGTAGCTTTAGAAGAAGTTTCGCGCGAACAAAGAAGCAATGCCAAAACAGTAAATTTCGGAATTATCTATGGTGTTTCTGCTTTTGGTTTAAGTAATCAGACTTCGCTTTCTAGAAGCGAAAGCGCCGCTTTGATCGATGCTTATTACAAAACATATCCACGTCTTAAATCATACATTTCAGAGCAAGTAGATTTTGCAAGAGAAAAAGGTTATGTACAAACTATTTTAGGACGTCGCCGTTATTTAAAAGATATTAACTCTGCCAATGCCGTTGTAAGAAGCGCCGCGGAACGAAATGCTGTAAACGCACCAATTCAAGGAAGTGCTGCCGATGTGATTAAAATTGCAATGATCAATATCCATAAAAAACTTCGTGACGAAAACTGGAAGTCTAAAATGTTACTTCAAGTACATGATGAGCTTGTGTTCGATGTTCACAACGATGAACTCGAAAAAATTCAGCCTATGATTAAACACGAAATGGAAAATGCATTTAAAATGTCTGTTCCTTTGGAAGTTGAAATTGGTCTTGGTAAAGATTGGTTAGAAGCGCACTAAAAATTAAATTACCTGAATATTATAAAAAAGCCATTCCACTCGAATGGTTTTTTTTATTCAACAAAATAAGTGCCTTTTAAATATGTAAGATTTTTACTTTTATTACATTTGCGACTTAAATTAAAAAGAAGTCAAAATGAAACAAAGGTTGCTGTACCTATTTATACTTTATTCGACAATTTCATTTTGTCAAGAGAAAATTTATTATTTGGAAGGAACTCTAGGCAAAAGCACTATTTTCATGACAGTGCAAGTTTATAAATCGGATAGAGAAACTAGTTTAAATGCGGTTTATTTCTATAAAAACTCACTGAAAGACATTAAACTGGAAGGGAAACTAAAAGACAGCAATAATTTTACTTTCTATTTTAAGCCTGGAGATATTGTTAGTGAAAAATTTTATCTGAAAAAATCTGGCAATACTTTTGACGGTTTCTGGTATGATTCGAAAAACAAACAATTGGCTGTTACTCTTAAGCCTGTAAATTTTGACAATTACAAATCGAACATCAAAATTAGATTTGATGACGAACGTTTAAATTTGGTGAAATATAAATTTCTTGAATTTAAAAAACAGAAGACCACACTTTACAACAACAAAGAATTTATTTGGTACTCTGAAAAACATTGTACCTCAGATTTCTTTAGATTGGGAACTAATTTTTCTGAGAAAAACAAAACCTTGATTAATCCGATTTTAGAGCAAATTCATATCGAAAACACCTTAAGTCAGCTTGGTTGTTCTTCTAGTTTTGAATATAGCAATGGGCAAGGAATAGAAAGCAACACCACAATAAATTATTTAAATGCAAATTTGTTAGGCTTTCAAACTTCTGATTATTGGGACTGTGGAGGCGCGCATCCAGATTTTGGAAGCAGCGGCTATTTAATCGATTTGAATAACGGAAAAAAATATGGAATTGATGATATTCTTGCTTTTGATAAAAGTGTAACTGGAGACAGCGAAAATAATTTTGATGCTTATTCTAAATACCGAAGTGATTATTTTGCGCCTAAATTACTTGCTGTAATTAATTCTCAGCAACATTTTGAAAAGCCAAAAAATGAAGATGATTATTGTGATTACACCAATGAAGAATATTGGGATTTTCCATCTTGGAACTATACAGAAAAAGGAATTGAATTTACTCCTATCTTTTATAGAGCTGCAAGATCCTGTGAAGAATCTTTTTTAGTTCCGTTTGAAAAGCTAAAAAACTACAAGAATTCGAAATTTCCTTATGAGTTTAAATAAAAAAATCCCTTCGCTAGGAAGGGATTTTTCAGTTTTATTTTTTTCGAGTTGATTCTCTTTCTTTCAATTTTGTTTTGATTACGATTGTTTCGTATTCAGAAACTGTTCCTTCCGGCTCTTCCAATCTTTCGATCAATCTTTTTGCAGCCACTTCTCCAATTTCAACACCATGCTGACTGATTGTAGTCAAACTTGGCGATAAACGTCTTGAAGCTAAGATACCATCTGCAAAACCAATAATCGAAATATCTTCTGGAACTCTATAGCCTTTTTTCAAACTTACTCTTAAGGCCGCAACCGAATCATTTTCATCCAAAGCAAAAATTCCGTCAATTTTATGATCAAAAATTCCTTCGATTTTTGCTTTCATATCTTCTTCCGAATCAGTACGAAGAATAATTTTTTCGTTAACCGGAATATTATTGTCTTTTAAAGCTTTTAAATATCCTTCTGTTCTAAGTTTTCCTACACTTATATTATCTACAGAAGAAATTAGTGCGATATTTTTACAACCTAAATCAATTAAATGCTGTGTTGAGTTTAATGCCGAATCAAAATCATCTACAACAACTTTATCACAATCTACTTCATCCGCAATACGGTCAAACATCACAATTGGTGTTCCGTCGCTAATTATTTCAGAGAAATGATTATAGTCTTGAAGCTTTTGAGCTTCTTGTGAAACCGAAAGGATAAACCCGTCAATAGTTCCGTTACTCAGCATTTCAAGTGTATGAATTTCTTTTTCCAAAGACTCATTAGAAATACAGGTAATTACATTATAACCTTTTTTATCAGCTACTTTCTCAATACCGCTAAAAACTTTCGCAAAGAAAGAATTTAAAATATTAGGAATAATTACCCCAATCGTTTTTGTCTTACGATTCTTAAGATTCAAACCAATAACATTCGGCTTATAATTTTTGAGTTTGGCATACTCTTTAATCTTCACCTTGGTTTGTTCACTAATTTCTGGACTGTCATTCAATGCTTTAGACACAGTCGAAACAGAAACGCCCAGTTCCTTCGCAATTTGTTTTAGAGTTGCTTTAGCTTTCATCCAATTGAATTTTATGTAATTAATACAAATATAGTAGAATTACCGAAAATAAAACAAAAAGAAGCTATTAGTATTTAAAAATGTAAGCCATTTCGAAATAATAATTAATTAAACAGATATTTTAAAACCGCTCTTACTAAAATCTCGTTAATATCTAAATACCAATCAACTAACCAATGTTGTTAACCTAATAAAAAACTTGATTATGAAAAACGAAGTTAAAATTCATGAAGTTGACCCTTCACTGAATAGCAGAAGGAGCTTTCTTAAGCTCAGTGGATTAACATTAGTGACCACAGGTTTAGTTCTAGCTGGCTGCAGCGACAATGACAATGATAATGACATGCCAGACAATTCTTTACCTGGAATAAGAAATGGCGTTTTTGATTTAGGCTCTGGAGATTTTGGAGTATTAAGTTACGCATACGCTCTAGAACAATTAGAAGCTGACTTTTATACTAAAGTAGTCAATTCTAGCGGTTTTAACACCGTATTTAGCAGTGTTGAGCGCGAAGTTCTAACCGATCTATATCATCATGAGGTAGTTCATAGAGATTTTTTCAAAGCTGCTTTAACTGGAGTGCTTCCCAATCCTAGCACACAATTACTTCCTTCCCTAGCGTTTAATTATGGTTCTTTAAATTTCAACAGTCGTACCGAAGTTTTAGCAACTGCAAAAGCTTTAGAAGATACCGGAGTCGCCGCTTATAATGGTGCGGGTAAATTGATTAAAACAGCAGATTACTTATTATTAGCAGGAAAAATTGTTTCTGTTGAAGCAAGACATGCCGCAGCTATAAGAAGTTTGATTAATCCGAATTCTAAAGATTTTGCCGGAGATGATATCGTAAATATGTCAACAGGTTTAGATGATGCAAAAGATCCTTCTAAAATCCTGCCGATTGCTGCTGGTTTTATCACTACGAAATTTACAGCTAAATACTTACCTTAATCTTAACTGCTAAAACTTAGAAATTATGAACATTTTAAAATTTATAGAATCCTTTACTGATGACAATTTAATGAATAGTACTGGTTCTCGAAGAGACAGTTTTTCACAGTTTGGGAATATCGGGAAAAATTTAGCTTTAGCTTCCATTCCTTTTGGATTGTCCGCTCTTACTAATAAGGCTTTTGCCAAAGATATTACGGCAACACCTGCAACTCCAATCGGTGCTTTGCAATTTGCTTTGACCTTAGAATATCTTGAAAACGAATTTTATGCCATGGCATTAGATTCTGGAGTAATTCCAGCTTCTGAAAATGGCGGACGCGATTTAAAAGTTTTTCAACAGATTGCCGATCATGAAGCCGATCACGTAAAATTCTTAATTGCAGGATTGGGAGGAACGATGAGTGCCAACTTTGTCGCTAAACCAACTTTCGATTTTACAGTTGGAGGCGCTTTTGATCCTTTTAATGATTACCCAACGTTTTTGGCATTGGCACAAGCCTTTGAAGATACAGGCGTAAGAGCTTATAAAGGTCAAGCCGCTAATTTAATCACTACACCCGATTTATTGACGGCTGCCTTGCAGATCCATTCTGTTGAAGCAAGACACGCTTCTGAAGTAAGAAGGTTACGAGGTTTAAAAGGATGGATTTCTAATGCAGAACGAGGCGCGGGAATGCCAGCTGCAACACAAGCAGTATATGATGGCGAAGGCGTAACGACGCAAGCGGGTTTTAATACCGCAGCCGCTTTTGGCGCAGCCGCAGGCTCAGAAGCTTATGATGAACCACTTACAACACAACAAGTAGTTGATATTGCTAATATATTTATTGTATAATCGATTTTTTTTCTAAATATTTAACCGTCTTTACTTTATTGTAGAGGCGGTTTTTTTATTGACTAATTAATTAAAAAACTGAAGCCCTGATTTTCAGCAGATAAAATATTCTTTCAGGTATTTGGTTTTAAAATAATTAATTGTACTTTTGCATCCCCTTTATTGGGGATGGAATGTTTAATTAAAATAATATTATGGACGCATTAAGCTACAAAACAGTTTCAGCAAGTAAAGCCACTGTAACTAAAGAGTGGATTGTTGTTGACGCTGAAGGTCATAACTTAGGACGTCTTGCTTCTAAGGTTGCTATGATCTTAAGAGGTAAGTACAAGCCAAGCTACACACCTCACGTTGACTGTGGAGATAACGTAATTGTTATCAACTCAGAAAAAATTAACCTTACAGGTACAAAATTGAATGACAAAATTTACATGCGTCATACAGGTTACCCAGGAGGACAAAGAACTTTAACTGCTAAAGTATTGCAAGCAAAAAACCCTGCATTATTAGTAGAAAAAGCTGTAAAAGGTATGTTACCTAAAAACAAATTAGGAGCAGAACTTTTTAGAAATCTAAATGTTGTTGTAGGATCAGAGCACACTCACGGAGCTCAAAAACCTAGAACTGTTAACCTAAATGATCTTAAGTAATGGGAGTTATTCACAAAATCGGTAGAAGAAAAACCGCTGTTGCACGTGTATACGTTTCTGAAGGAACTGGAAACATCACTGTAAACAAAAAAGAATTCGCAACTTACTTTCCAACTGCAACTTTACAGTATAAAGTTTTACAACCACTTTCTATGACAGAAAATGCTAGTAACTTTGACGTAAAAGTAAACGTTTACGGAGGTGGTACAACTGGTCAGGCAGAAGCTGTAAGAATGGCATTAGCACGTGTAATGTGTGAAGTTAACGCTGAAAACAGAGCAATCCTTAAGCCAGAAGGTTTATTAACAAGAGACCCAAGAATGGTTGAACGTAAGAAATTCGGTCAGAAGAAAGCTCGTAAGAGATTCCAATTCTCTAAACGTTAATATTACCTGTCTTGTTCAAATGGGACAAGACATTATCAATTATTTATTGAAATTAAAAAACACAGTTATTGTTGCTCTCCTATCGAGGTAGGATATAGTTTAGCATCTAAATGTATAAAGCCTGGGAAACCGCCATTTATACATTGCTAATCAACAGAACGTAAACTAGTACAAAAATGGCAAACAAAATAGAAGTTAAAGACTTACTAGAAGCAGGTGTTCACTTTGGACACATGACTAGAAAATGGGATCCAAATATGGCCCCTTACATTTATATGGAGCGTAATGGTATTCACATTATCAATCTATATAAAACTGCAGCAAAAATTGAAGAAGCTAACGAAGCTTTGAAAAAAATCGCTGCATCAGGTAGAAAAATTTTATTCGTAGCTACCAAAAAACAAGCAAAAGATATCGTTGCTGAAAAAGCAAAAGCTGCAAACATGCCTTACATCACTGAAAGATGGCCTGGTGGAATGCTAACTAACTTCGTAACTATCAGAAAGGCAGTTAAAAAAATGTCTTCTATTGATAAAATGAAGAAAGATGGTACTTTCATGACTCTTTCTAAAAAAGAGCGTTTGCAAGTTGATCGTCTACGTGCTAAATTAGAGAAAAACTTAGGTTCAATTGCTGATATGTCTAGACTACCTGCAGCATTGTTCGTAGTAGATATCAAAGCTGAACACATCGCAATAAAAGAAGCTCAAAAATTAAACATTCCAGTTTTCGCGATGGTTGATACGAATTCTGACCCAAGAGAGGTTGATTACGTGATTCCTGCAAATGATGATGCTTCTAAATCAATTGACAAAATTTTATCTTTAGTGACTTCTGCAGTAATCGAAGGTCTTTCTGACAGAGGTGCTGAAAAAGAAGTTGAAGCTACTGAAGAAGCTCCTGCTGTTGAAGCTGAAGCTGCTCCTGCTACTGAAGAATAAATCAAATTTTAAATTCCAAATTTTAAATTCCAAATTCCAAATACAAAATTAAAAACGTTATGTTGATAATTTAATAAAATTGGAGTTTGGGATTTAGAAGATGGAATTTTTACTTTTAACATTAAAATTCAAAATATTATGGCAACAATTACTGCTGCAGACGTAAATAAATTAAGACAATCTACAGGTGCCGGAATGATGGACTGTAAAAAAGCTTTAGTTGAAGCTGATGGAGATTTCGATAAAGCAATTCAAGTTCTTAGAGAAAAAGGACAAAAAGTTGCTGCTAACCGTTCTGACCGTGAGTCTTCTGAAGGAGCTGCTGTTTCTTTCATTAACGCAGACAACACTAAAGGAGCTATCATCACTTTAAACTGTGAGACAGATTTCGTAGGTAAAAATGAAGCTTTCGTAACTTTAGCTAAACAATTAGTTGAAAAAGCGATCAACTTCTCTTCTAAAGAAGAATTCTTAGCTTCAGATTTCAACGGAATTACTGTTGCTGAAAAATTAATCGAGCAAACTGGTGTTATCGGTGAAAAAATCGAAATCGGTGGTTTTGAAATTTTAGAAGGTGCTTTCGTTGGATCTTACGTTCACGTTAACAAAATTGCTGCTTTAACAGCTATTTCTTCTCCAGTTGCAAACGCTGATGTTTTAACTAAAGACATTTCTATGCAAGTTGCTTCTATGGGAGCTGATACATTATCTTACAAAGATTTTGATCCTGCTTTCGTTGAATCTGAACTTGCTGCTCGTATTGCTGTAATCGAAAAAGATAATGAAGAGGCAAAACGTTTAGGAAAAACTTTAAAAAATGTTCCTAAATACATTTCTTTCTCTCAATTAACTGAGGAAGTTATCAAACAAGCTGAAGAAGATGCTAAAGCTGAATTAAAAGCTGAAGGTAAACCAGAACAAATTTGGGATAAAATTATTCCTGGAAAAGTTCAACGTTTCATTTCTGATAACACAACTTTAGATCAAGAAAAAGCGTTATTAGATCAAAACTTCATCAAAGATGACAGTAAAAAAGTTGGTGATTACGTTAAAGGATTCAACGTTGAAATCACTGGTTTCAAAAGAGTTACTTTAGGCTAATATATTATTTTTCAATATTAAAAAGCCCGAATATTTATTTATTCGGGCTTTTTTTATTTTCTCTTAGCTTTCAACCGGAAAGTTTCTCGCACGCATCAAAGCATCTGATTTTGGAGCATGTCCTCTGAAATTCTCATACATTTCTTCATTATCAATAGTATTCCCAACACTTAAAACAGTATTAAAAAGACGTTCTGAAATATTCTTATCAAATGGCCCGCCTGCTTCTAGAAAAGCTTCATAAGCATCTGCGTTGATTACATCTGCCCACAAATAACTATAATATCCTGCTGCGTACCCATCACTTGAAAAAATATGAGCAAATTGTGGAATTCTATGTCGCATCACAATTTCAGATGGCATATTAATTTCGCTTAAAACCTTATACTCAAATGCATGCGGATCGATAGTTTCGGTTGTCAAATGCAGTTTCATATCAACAAACGAACTTGAAATCGTTTCAACTGTAGCAAAACCTTCATTAAAATTAGCCGCTTTTCCAATTCTTTCCACTAATGATTGAGACAAAGGTTCATTTGTTTTGTAATGAAGCGCAAACTTGTTTAAAACCTCTGGAGTTGCCAACCAATGCTCCAATAATTGCGATGGAAACTCTACATAATCTCTAGCAACCGAAGTTCCTGAAAGACTTGGATAAGTAACATTAGAACATAATCCGTGCAGCGCGTGACCAAATTCATGAAACAAAGTTGTGGCATCATCCCATGAAATTAAAACTGGCTCATCACTATTTCCTTTAATAAAATTGCAATTATTCGACACAATAGGAAGCACATTTCCTTTTATTTTTTGTTGGTCTCTGTGCGAATTCATCCATGCTCCTGAACGTTTTCCAACGCGCGCGTATGGGTCAAAATACCACAACCCAATTGGTTCTCCTGTATTTTTATTATTAACTTCCCAGACACGAACATCTGCGTGATACACCGGAACATCAAATAATTGTTTGAAACCTAAATTAAATAATTCGCCAGCTGTCCAAAACATTCCTTCACGTAAATTTTCTAGCTGCAAATACTGCTTAATTTCATTCTGATCTAAATCGTATTTTGCTTTTCTCACTTTTTCTGCATAAAAACGATAATCCCAAGGCTGAATTTTAAAATTTCCTCCTTCATTATTAACCATTTCTTGCATCGTTGTAACATCATTTTTTACTTTCTCTACTGCAGGTTTCCATACAGAATGCATTAAATCAAGCGTTTTCAACGGATCTTTAGCCATTTTGTTGGACAAACTCCACTCTGCAAAATTAGCAAAGCCCAGAATTTTCGCTTTTTCTGCTCTTAATTTTAAAATAGAAACAAGAGTTTCGTTTGTATCATTTTCGTTCTTATTATCACCTCGTTTTACAAAAACATCGAATGCTTTTTCTCTTAAATTTCTTTGATTCGAGAAAGTCAAAAAAGGTTCTATCGAAGATCTTGTGTTTCCAATACACCCTATAACACTCAAATTTCTTTCTTTCGCTTCAGCTATAGCCGCATTCTTAAATTCTTCAGGCAAGCCGTCAAAATCAGCTTCTGTTTTTAATTCTATAAATTGATCGTTTTCTTCTGCTAGCAATTTTTGACTAAAAGAAGTAAAAAGCCCCGCCAATTCCTGATTTATTTTAGCAACTTTATCTTTGTCAGACTCCTTTAGCTCTGCGCCTTCTCTAACAAAATCAGTGTAATACAACCAAAGCAAACGTTGCTGTTCTTTCGTTAAACTACTCTTTTCATCGGATTTATACAAAGCTTCAATTCTAGAAAATAGTTTCTCATTTTGATACAGTTTATCATTAATATCAGCCAGTTTTGGTGACATTTCGGTATCAACGATATTAAATTCTGGAGTGCTTAAATTGGATCTGTAAATTCCATAAACAGCATGAATTCGATCTAATTTTTCGCCAGAAAGTTCCAAAGCTTTGATTGTATTTTCAAAAGTTGGCTTTTCTGGATTATTTGTGATTGCATCAATTTCTTCTAATTTTTCTTTAATAGCAAATGCTATTGCAGGCTTAAAATCTGACACTTTATATGTTGTAAAGTCCGGTACGCCTCCATAAGGACCTGTCCAATCTTTCAACAATGGATTATCTAACTCTATTGGTGTTTTCATAACAAATACATTAATTAATTCTGAACAAAATTCGATTAGCAAAAAATGAACAGAATCTCAAAATTAACCAATCGAAAGCAAACTTCATATTCTAACAGATTATAAAATTAATCTGGTTCTAAGATTTAAAAGAAATAGTTTATTTTTGAAATATCAATACTAAAAATCAAATGTTTAAAACCAGAAAAGAAATTGTTTTTGTAATTTTATCAGGGATATTTATAACCAATGCCGTTGTTGCTGAGTTAATTGGAGGAAAGCTAATTCAGATTGGCCCTTTTGTAATGAGTATAGGAATTCTGCCTTGGCCAATCGTGTTTCTAACTACCGATTTGATTAATGACCATTTTGGCGAAAAAGGCGTAAAAAAACTCTCTTTCATAACTGCATGCTTAATTGCTTATGCTTTTCTAATACTTTTTATGGCCATTACCATTCCGGCCGCGAAAGGAATCAGTCCTGTAAATGATGATCAATTTCAGGCGGTATTTGGACAAAGTATGTGGATTATAATTGGAAGTTTAATTGCTTTTATGGTTTCTCAACTTATTGATGTTTGGATTTTTTGGTTTTTCAAAAATAGGACTGGAGAAAAGAAAATATGGCTGAGAGCAACTGGTTCTACCGTGATTTCACAATTATTTGATTCATTTATTGTTTTAGGAATCGCTTTTTGGCTTCCAGGGAAAATAGATTTTGACACCTTTATATCTTCAGGTTTAATAGGATATACTTTTAAGTTAGCAATAGCTATTTTATTAACGCCAGCAATTTATTTAGGACATTATTTGATTAAAAAATATTTAGACGAAGATCCTGCTGATAAAGGATAAAAAATATTTAGGTTATGAAAAAAAAATATTTGCTTATTTTATTCTCTGTTACCTATTTCTTTTTAAGCTGTGGCAATGATGAAAAAAAACAGCCAAAAAAGGTCATTCAGCCTGTCAATAAGTTGAAACCAGCTCCTGTGAAGATAACTCGTAAAGTTTCTTCAAAAAGCATTACCGCTCCAAAAGAGTTAGGTTCAAAAAAAACTGTTGCTCAAAAAAATCCTTTTTCAGTTAAAAACCCGATAAATGTTAATGCATTAAATCCTCAAATAACGCATCATGTTGCAAGTCAGTCAGTTTCAGTAAAAAAGGAAGTCAATGAAGAATTATTAAACTTTGTCAATATTCGCAAAATATTGACAAAGTGCAAAATGGGCCAGACTATGACTCAAAAGCAATTAACGGAACATTTTGAAATACCAGAAGAAGCTGTAAAATTAGTAAAAAGCATAACCAAAACTGCTGAAAATGAAATATCTGTAAAATGGCAATCTACTTGGCTTATCGAAAAAGTATCTGACGCGGAACTTGAAGATGGCAAAATGAAAGTAATGTTTAAAGCCAACAAAATGTATACTTCTGGAAATGCTATTGGAATTAAATACAATAGAAAAACCTATAATAATCTGGTCATAGTTGGGCGTTCAGCTTATATTCCGAGTGTAAAAGGGTATAGCTGGCAAATTGGAAAATAGTAATAATATAATTTTATAAAACCTCAAACTAAACAGTTAGAGGTTTATTTTTGAAAAAAATGGAACAAATAAGATGCGGTTGGTGCACTTCCAGCGATTTATATAAAAAATATCATGACGAAGAATGGGGCGTTCCCGTTTATGACGACCCAACGCTTTTTGAATTTTTAATTTTGGAAACCTTTCAAGCTGGTTTAAGCTGGATTACTATTTTAAATAAAAGAGAAAATTTCAGAAATGCTTTTGATCATTTCGATTATAAAAAAGTGGCCGATTACTCGGAAGATAAAATCGAAGATTTAATGCAGAATACCGGAATTATTCGGAACAAATTAAAAATTAAAGCTGCCGTTTCAAATGCTCAGGCTTTTATGAAAGTTCAGGACGAATTTGGAAGTTTCTCTGATTATATTTGGAAATATACTGACGGAAAACCAATCATAAACAATCCGAAAACGTCAAAAGATGTGCCTGCTACTACTCCACTTTCAGACGAAATCAGCAAAGATTTAAAAAAAAGAGGCTTTAAATTCGTCGGTTCAACCGTAATTTACGCACACATGCAAGCCACCGGAATGGTCAATGATCACGCGGAAGATTGCTTTACCCGTAAAAAATAGTTGCCAGTCGCAGTCGCAGTTTTCAGTCTTTTAAACCCAGTTAAAAACTGAAAACTGAAAACCGAGACTGAAAACTTTAAAAAATTTATCTATATTTGCTTCACACTTTAGGGGTGTCTACAACTTGTAGGCTGAGATTTTACCCTCTGAACCTGATCTAGTTCATACTAGCGTAGGGAAAAGTAAGATGACTTCTGCGCGCATTTTTATGCGTTCTTGTAGCCATTCCTAAGGTGTTACTATACACTAAACTTAAAAGGAATGGAACTAAAAATCAACCAACAAATCAAAAATTTCAATGCTGAATCACTTAGCGTTCAGTCATTGCTCGATCTCGAAATTCCGCACAAACAAAACGGAATCGCCGTTGCTATCAACAATACTGTTGTTCCAAAATCCACTTGGAACGAATTCTTCGTACAAGAAACCGACGAAATATTGATTATTTCTGCTACTCAAGGCGGGTAAAATTTCAATTTGAAATTCCAATATAAAAATTCCAAATTCCAATTTATCGTTGCAAATAAACACAATAAAAATCAACTTGAAACCTGAAACTTGAAACTTGAAACCTGAAACTTGAAACCTGAAACAAAATCAAAAAAATGAAAGAAGAACAAATATCCAGAACCCCGTTTCCGAATTCTAAAAAAGTATATATCGACGGAGAAATTCACCCTATAAAAGTAGCGATGCGTGAAATTGCATTAAGCGATACCAAACTTTCTAATGGCGGAATTGAGAAAAATCCACCTGTAACTGTTTACGATACTTCGGGCGCTTATACAGATCCAAACATCGAAATTGATATTAGAAAAGGATTGCCACGCTTACGCGAAAGTTGGATTCTAGACCGAAATGACGTTGAAATTCTAGACGAAATAACCTCAGATTATGGTCAAAGCCGATTGAAAGATGAAAGCTTAAATCACCTTCGATTTGAATATTTACATCAGCCAAAAAGAGCCAAAAATGGTGCAAACGTAACACAATTATATTACGCCAAGCAAGGAATTATCACTCCTGAAATGGAATATATCGCAATTCGCGAAAATCAAAGAATTGAACTTTTAAACGAGCAAACCAAAGCAATGCAATGTCAACATGGCGGACATAGTTTTGGCGCGAATACTCCAAAAAGCAAAATTACTCCAGAATTTGTCCGCTCTGAAGTTGCTTGCGGAAGAGCTATAATTCCCAACAACATCAACCATCCGGAAAGTGAACCGATGATTGTGGGACGTAATTTTTTGGTGAAAATCAATGCTAATATTGGAAACAGCGCTGTGACTTCGAGCATTGAAGAAGAAGTTGAAAAAGCCGTTTGGGCTTGCCGTTGGGGAGCTGACACGATTATGGATTTATCAACAGGGAAAAACATTCACGAAACGAGAGAATGGATTATTCGAAATTCTCCTGTTCCAATTGGTACCGTACCGATTTATCAAGCTCTGGAAAAAGTAAAAGGAATCGCCGAAGATTTAACTTGGGAAATTTTCCGCGATACGCTAATCGAGCAGGCTGAACAAGGCGTTTCGTATTTCACAATTCACGCTGGCGTTTTGCTTCGTTACATTCATTTAACAGCAAACCGCGTTACAGGAATTGTTTCACGCGGTGGATCGATCATGGCAAAATGGTGTTTATTTCATCATAAAGAAAATTTCTTGTACACGCATTTTGAGGAAATCTGCGAAATCATGAAGCAATACGATGTTGCTTTTTCTCTTGGAGATGGTTTGCGTCCGGGTTCGATTGCCGATGCTAATGATGCTGCTCAATTTGCCGAATTAGAAACTTTAGGCGAATTGACAAAAATTGCCTGGAAACATGATGTTCAGGTTTTTATTGAAGGCCCAGGCCACGTTCCGATGCACATGATTAAAGAAAACATGGACAAGCAATTAGAACATTGCCATGAAGCTCCGTTTTATACTTTAGGCCCTTTAACGACTGATATTGCGCCGGGTTACGATCATATCACTTCAGCGATTGGTGCTGCTATGATTGGCTGGTACGGTTGCGCGATGTTGTGTTATGTTACTCCAAAAGAACATCTTGGCTTGCCAAATAAAAAAGATGTAAAGGACGGTGTAATCACCTATAAAATTTCTGCTCACGCTGCCGACTTGGCCAAAGGTCATCCGGGAGCGCAATATCGCGACAATGCATTGAGTAAAGCACGTTTTGAATTCCGTTGGGAAGATCAGTTCAATTTGGCTTTAGACCCAGATACGGCAAGAGAATTCCATGATGAAACACTTCCAGCCGATGGTGCAAAAGTCGCTCATTTCTGTTCGATGTGCGGACCAAAATTCTGTTCTATGAAAATATCTCAGGAAATTAGAGATGTCGCTGCCGCGGAAAAAGGAATGCAGGAGAAATCAGAGGAATTTATTGAACAAGGGAAAGAGATTTATATTTAGAGAATAGAGCAAAGAAGCTAGAAGAAAGATATGATTTTGATTACGAATCCTTTTTTTGTTGAAGATGAAATAGATATCCTTCATTCTTTGTTGGAGGAAGGATTGTCTTTGCTTCATGTTCGGAAACCTGATTTTTCTGAGTTGGAAATGGCGCAATTTATTCATCAAACAAAATTAGAATTTCGAGCTAATCTGGTTTTGCATAATCATCATCAATTAGCGGAAGATTTTGGAATTGAAAGATTTCATTTTTCTGAAAAAGAAAGAAAAAATCTGAATGATTTCCCTGTAAGGTTTTCAAAACCTTGTAAGTCTAAATCAACATCAACACATTCAATTGAAGATTTTAATTCTCTAGAAAATTTTGATTATGCGTTTCTAAGTCCAGTTTATACGAGCATTTCTAAAGAAAATTATCATCCTAAAATTGATCTTTTTAAAGAAATAAAATCAAGAACAAATCATAAAACAAAAATGGTCGCTCTAGGCGGAATTGATTCTCAAAACATTCAAAAAACACTTGAAAATGGTTTTGATGATGTCGCGCTTTTAGGCAGTATTTGGAAGAATGAAAATCCATTAAAACAATTTAAATTATGTCAAAAGATCGTCCTTTCGTACTCACAATCGCAGGTCTAGATCCATCAGGTGGAGCTGGGATTTTAGCTGATGTCAAAACATTTGAACAGCACAAAGTAACTGGTTTTGCTATTTCGACAGCGAATACGATTCAGACTGAAAATCAGTTTTACGAGATTCAGTGGACAGATTTAAGTTTTGTAATTCGCTCTATCGAAACAATGTTTTTAAACTATAAAATCAGTGTTGTAAAAGTTGGAATTGTCTCTTCTTTATATGATTTAAACCGAATTATTTCGACTATAAAAATGCTTTCTCCTTCGACTAAAATTGTTTGGGATCCAGTTTTGAAATCGACCACAAAATTTGAATTTATGAATATTGAAGATCGGTTGGATTTAAATAAAATACTTTCAAAAATCGATTTGATAACGCCAAATTATCATGAGGCCAAAATTCTGTTCCCAGATTTTATTTCGAAAGAAAAGGATTTTTCAACGAACATTTTGCTGAAAGGCGGACATAACGAAAAAGCCTTGGGAACAGATCGTTTATTTCTAAAAAATGAAGTTTTAGAATTACTTCCGTCAGAAAAAAAATGTTTCGAAAAACACGGTTCAGGTTGTGTGCTTTCTTCTGCAATTACTTCTAATTTGGCTTTAAATCAAACGCTTAAAGAAGCCTGCAAAAATGCCAAAATCTATATCGAAAATTACCTGAGTTCAACATCAACTTTAATCGGATATCATTATGTATAGCAAACTTCAATATATCTCGCAGGGCGAAACTATCGAAAAACAATTGTACAACATTCATAAGGCGCTTGACGCAGGCTGTAATTGGGTGCAAATGCGTTTTAAAAATCAGACAAAAAAAGACACCTTCACTTTAGCGGAAGCGGTAAAACCGTTATGCGAAAAGTACAATGCCCATTTTATTGTAAATGATGATTTGCATCTTACTAAAGAAATTGATGCTGACGGTGTTCATTTAGGTTTAACCGATACTAAAATCGACAAAGCTAGAGCTTTTTTAGGAACCTCAAAAATCATTGGAGGAACCGCTAATACTTTTGAAGACATTCAAAATCATGTTAAAAATGGCTGTGATTATATTGGTTTGGGGCCTTTTCGATTTACTGCTACAAAAGAAAAACTAAGTCCGATTTTAGGATTATCGGGCTATTTTGACATACTTCAAAAATTGAAAAAAAATAAAATAGAGATTCCTGTTTATGCCATTGGAGGAATCACATTACGAGATGTGAGTTCGTTAATGGAGACTGGAATTCATGGAATTGCCGTTTCTGGAATCATTACGGAAAGTGATGAAAAAGAAAAATTAATTCAACAACTAAACGAAAAATTATATGCAAACATCATTGTTTAATATCGGAGATAAAACCTTTAAATCCCGTTTGTTTCTTGGAACGGGAAAATTTGGTTCGAATGAAGAAATGGAAAGCGCCATTTTAGCTTCAGAAAGTGAGTTGGTTACTGTAGCACTAAAACGTATCGATCTCGAAACCGATACTGATGCCATTTTATCGCACTTAAATCATCCGAATATCAATTTATTACCCAATACTTCGGGCGCGCGAAATGCGAAAGAAGCTGTTTTTGCAGCACAACTAGCGCGCGAAGCATTAGGAACCAACTGGATAAAACTCGAAATCCATCCTGATCCAAAATATTTGATGCCTGATCCGATTGAAACTTTAAAAGCAACGGAAGAATTGGCGAAACTTGGTTTTATTGTACTTCCGTATATCCATGCTGATCCAGTTTTGTGCAAACATTTAGAAAACGCCGGAACTTCAGCCGTTATGCCGTTAGGTTCCCCAATTGGAAGTAATAAAGGATTAAAAACGATTGATTTCTTAGAAATTATTATCGAACAAAGTAATGTTCCGGTAATTATCGATGCCGGAATTGGTGCTCCATCCGATGCCGCTAAAGCCATGGAAATTGGTGCCGATGCTGTTTTAGTGAATACTGCTATTGCCGTTGCCGGTAATCCGAAATTGATGGCTGAGGCTTTTAGAGAATCAGTTATTGCAGGAAGAAAAGCTTTTGAAGCTAAAGTTGCTAATCAGCAAAATTATGCTTCGGCTTCTAGTCCTTTGACTTCTTTTCTCTATGAGTGATTTTTTTGTTTCACGCAGATTTGGCAGATTTAAGCAGATTAATAATGATTTTATTTCTCTTAAATCTGCGCAAAACAAAAGCTTAGAAAAGAAAGAAAATTCTTTATTTTTGATATTAGTAAAAATTAAAGAATTATGACTGAGAATGAAATATCATATTTAATAAGAGGCGCAATTTTTAAAGTATATAACAATTTAGGACCGGGTTTATTTGAATCTGTTTATGAAAGTGCTTTGTTTTATGAATTAGAGAAACTGGAATTAGAAATTCAGAAACAGGTTGAAATTATAATTCCATATGAAGAAATAACATTAGATCCAGCATTTAGGATTGATATTTTAGTTGAAGACAAAGTAATAATTGAATTAAAATCAGTAGAAGATTTAGCGCCAATTCACTATAAACAATTAGAAACATATTTAAGATTAACGCAAAAGAAATTAGGCTTGCTGGTAAATTTCAATACAACAAACATTCTTAATGATATTAAAAGAATCGCCAATAAAATCTAATCGGCAGATGATAAAAATAAAATCATTATTAATCTGCTTAAATCTGCAAAATCTGCGTGAAACCAAAATAAAAATATGAAAACATTCAAATCCATTTTCGAGCAATATAATTGGGATGAAGTCCAATCCAAGATATACAAAGCCACATCAAAAGATGTCGAACGAACTTTGGCAAAAACCAAATACAATCTCGATGATTTTTTGATTTTGATTTCACCTGTTGCTCAAAATTATTTAGAACAAATGGCGCAAAAATGCCATGAAATCACAAAAAAACGCTTCGGGAAAACCATCCAGATGTATGCGCCTCTTTATTTGAGCAACGAATGCCAAAACATTTGCACCTATTGTGGATTTAGTCTGGACAATAAAATCAAACGAAAAACACTTTCAGATGCTGAAATTAAGTTGGAAGTTGAAGCCTTAAAAAACACTGGTTTCGATCACGTTTTACTGGTAACAGGCGAAGCAAATTATACCGTAAACATTAATTATTTCCTCAATGCGATTAATTTAATCAAAGAAGAATTTTCGATTATTTCTGTTGAAGTGCAACCACTTTCTACAGAGGATTACGAGCGTTTACACGATGCTGGAGTATATTCTGTTTTGGTTTATCAGGAAACGTATCATCAGGAAGTTTACAAAAAATATCATACAAAAGGTAAAAAATCAAATTTCGATTTTCGTTTGGAAACTCCTGACCGAATTGGAACTGCCGGAATTCATAAAATTGGTTTAGGCGTTTTATTAGGTTTGGAAGATTGGCGTACAGATAGTTATTTCAATGCTTTGCATTTAGATTATTTGCAGAAGAAATATTGGAAGACTAAGTATTCGGTTTCTTTTCCGCGTCTTCGTCCTGCTGAAGGAATTATCGAACCTAATTTTATCATGGACGACAAAGATTTGACACAGCTAATTTGTGCTTACCGATTATGGAACGAAGATTTAGAAATTTCCATTTCAACGCGCGAAAATGAAAAATTCAGAAACAATATTATCCCAATTGGTGTTACGAGTATGAGTGCGGGCTCTAAAACAAATCCGGGTGGTTATGTTGTTGATCCGCAATCTTTGGAACAATTCGAAATCAGTGATGAACGCTCCGCAGAAGAAATTTCAAAAATTATAAAAAATGCTGGCTACGAACCAGTTTGGAAAGATTGGACAAAAGCTTTTGTTTAAATTCCAATCCCGAAGCTTCGGGACAAATTCCAAATTCCAAAATCCAACATCAATCTAAAATCTAAAATCAGAAATCTAAAATTTCAAAATGAGTATAATAAAAGAATTCCTTCGTTACAACAGACAAACTATTCTTCCTGAAATTGGAGACGAAGGTCAGGAAAAACTAAAAAAAGCACGGGTTTTAGTAATTGGAGCGGGCGGTTTGGGCTGTCCGATTTTACAATATATTGCAACCGCTGGAGTTGGATTTATTGGAATTATGGATTTTGATGTTATCGAAATTCATAATCTTCACCGACAGATTTTATATACCGAAAAAGAAATTGGTCAGCACAAAGCAATTGTGGCTCAAAAAGTAATTTCGGAACTAAATCCTTTGATTGAAACTGTGGCGATTAATAAAAAATTGACCGCTGAAAATGCATCTCAAATTATTGAAAAATATGATATTATTGTCGATGGATCGGACAATTTTTCTACTCGTTATTTGGTAAACGATACTTGCGTTGCATTAAAAAAGACTTTAGTTTACGGAAGTATTTTAAAATTTGAAGGACAAATTGCTGTTTTCAATCATGAGGGAAGCAAAAATTTACGCGATTTATTTCCGGAATCTCCGGATCCAAAAGATGTTCCGAATTGCAGCTTAAATGGTGTTTTAGGAACCTTGCCCGGAATTATCGGAAATATGATGGCGCACGAAACGCTAAAATTGATTTTAGAATTGCCGACTTTAAAAAATGAAATATTGATTTTTAATACGATAAACTGGAATTTGACAAAGTTGGATTTTTAAAAAACAACCTCATCTCCTACGCTGATAATTCCCGAATTCAGACTCACAAGATTAGTTCCGAATAAAACAGAATTGTCAACGTTTCTGTATTTGCTCAAGGTTTTTAGAGGTTCTTTTTTTACAATTCCTTTCTGCGGATCGTTGTTAACCATGATGCATCTTCCGCAGGGTTTTATATTTTTAAATTGAACTTCTCCAATTGTAAAAGACTTAAAATCATCTTCTTCATGAGCTTTTTTTGTACTCACAACAATATTTGGACGAAATCTTTTAATGGTAATTTTTTCTTCTAATTTTCCATTTAAAAAATCAAGACTTTCAGTTCCAATTAATAAGTACGGGTATCCATCGGCAAGACTAACATTATACGTTTCATTTGTTCTCGAACTTTCATGTTTACGGGCACCAATTTTATTGATTTTTACCAATCTGCATTCGAAACCTAATTTATCGCTAAACCATTTCGAAGAGTTTTTATTTACTTCGAAAACCTCACTTTTGTCATCCCAAACTTGAGATTCTATTGCTTTTTCTAAGTGTTCTTTTATAGAAAATTCATGCGTTTCTCCTTCAAAACTAATCTGGATTTTATCACCTAAAATCTCCGGATAAAACTGACTCATTATTGGGTATTCTCTTTGCGTAACATGAACATTTTCAGCATTAATCAGCATCCATCTTCTGTCATTTTCAAATCCCATTTCTTCTGCGGAAGCGCTTTTTAAGCTAATTCCGGCCAAACTTTTTATCGGATAAATGTAAATTTCCTTTACAACATGAACTCCACTCATTTTATTTACTTTTTAAAATAGACATAAATTCCTCACGATCAATTTCGCGACAACCCAAACTTTCTAAATGCGGATTATAAACCTGACAATCTAATAGTTTATAATTTTCCTTTTTCAAATATAAGGCTAAAGCAATAAATGCCGTTTTTGAAGCATTTGAAACTTTAGAAAACATACTTTCTCCACAAAAAATATTCCCCAAATCAATTCCGTACAAACCGCCAACCAAGACATCGTCTTGCCAAACCTCAACAGATTTAGCAATTCCTTCTGCATTTAATTTGCAGTATGCTTCGATCATTTCGTCAGAAATCCACGTTCCGTCTTGACCTTCTCGTTTAATATTCTGGCAATTTGAAATTACTTCTCTGAAGTTTTTATTATAAGTAACCTTAAAGATTTTCTTATTGAGAATCTTTTTCATGCTTTTGGAGATCGCCAATTCATCAAAAAACAATACCATTCTCGGATCTGGAGCCCACCAAAGAATAGGTTCTCCTTCATTAAACCAAGGAAAAATACCGCTTTTGTAAGCCAGCAACAAACGTTCTGTACTTAAATCGCCACCGATTGCCAAAATACCTTCTTCATCTGCTTCGGTAACTGGCGGAAAAAATAAATCGTTGAATAAATAATACATCTTTTAAAATAATCAAATTTTAAATTCCAATCTCAAAATTTCAATGCTGAAATTCCAATTTTCTTTAGTTTTACCATTTCTCCTTTAGTCAAAATGACAAAACTAGATCAAAAATAAAATTCCAAACTCCAAATTCAGTCGAATGAATTGGAATTTGGAATTTAAAATATTGTGATTTCTAAACTCTTAGAACGGTAAATCGTCTGGTTCATCTTCGTTTATACTTGTTGCTGGCGCAAAAGTTTCTGCTGCTGGCATTGGTGCACCTTGGCTAGGTCCTTCTGGAGCTAATCTTTCGATTCTCCAACCTTGAATACTATTGAAATATCTAGTTTCTCCTTGTGGATTAACCCACTCTCTTCCTCTTAAATTGATAGAAACTTTTACTGCATCTCCTTGTTTATAGCTACTCAATAAATCGCATTTATCTTGTGTAAATTCGATTAAAATATGTTGTGGATACTGCTCCTCAGTAGTAACAACTAACTCTCTTTTTTTGAATGAGGCACTAACTTGCTGCTCTGGGTTAACCACTTTTACTTTTCCTGTAACTTCCATCTTCGTCTATATTAATTATTGTTTCTATTTCTTTATTTCTTAGCTAAAAGCACTTTCCAAGCCGATTCTACATCGCCACTATCCAGATATTTTTTGGCTTCTAAGTGTACTTTTTTCTGGTCATCTGAGCTTAAAACTCCTTTGACCGCGAAATTTTCTTTCACAAATATAGTAACTTCTTCTTTTGTAGGCAAGGATTCTATATTGCCTAATTTTCCTAAATCATTCCCATCAAAAACATCGCTTTCTTTTACAAAAGTAGGTATCGCATCTACCCCTACTCCAAGTGTTGTCAAGGGTTTTGCTACTTCAAAAAGTCCTTGATTTGATCTTGAATACCAGTTATTTCCAAGTCGTGAGACTAAATCAATTTTGTGCTGGTCGATAGCTCCGTTTTCATCCAAAATAGATTCGGCGATATGAATTTTTACTACTTCGCACAAAATCAAATTTCCTGCTCCTCCTTCTGTTCCTAACGGAATAATCTGTGTAATCTTGCATTCAAACTGAACTGGAGATTCTTTTACTCGATATGGTTTTACCAAATCTGAAGGAATTTGCGTTAGTCCCGCTTTAATAAATTCGTTTACACCATCTCCATATTCTGTACTTGCCAAAGAAGTTTGCTGTACGATATCGTAATTTACAACATTAATTACTACTTCGCGAGTCGCTTCGGCATTAATTAAAGTATGTTTAATTGTATTGTCGCGAACACGTCTTGATGGCGAAAAAACCAAAATTGGCGGATTGGCACTGAACACATTAAAGAAACTGAACGGAGATAAATTCGGAATTCCTGCTTCACTAATTGTGCTCGCAAAAGCAATCGGTCTCGGCCCAATTGAACTCTGCAGGTAGCCTTGCAATTTGGCCGTTGGAATTTCTTTTGGATTAATGCTAATCATACTTTTTTATTTAAACAGAATCTCACTTTATTCTGTTACAAAAGTATAGAAATCGTTTAATTAGAAGAAATAGTTTTGTAGATAAAACAAAAAATCTTTAGGCTTTCGCAAAATATAAAATGTGTATATTTCGTTATATTTATACCTCAAAATATCTGATATGTCTTTTTCTGAAAGAACAAATACAATCCGCTGGATTATTATTTCTGTTTGTTTTATAATCATTTCTCTAATTCTTTGGAACACTTATTCTTTCTTCCAAATTTTTAAAAATGAGGAACGTTTAAAAATGAACCTTTTTGTAAATGCCCAGATTACCCTTGTAAATGCAAATGAAAATACCGATGTAGAGCTACCTCTCCAGATTTTTAGCAATAACACTTCTATTCCGGGTATTATAATGCTTTATGATAACGTCGTGAGCTCTGTAAACGTTCCTGATGAAATTCTTAATGATAAGAAAAAAAGAACGGCTTTTTTAAATAAGCTAAAAAACGAAAACGAACCTATTACTTTTGAATACGCACCAGGAAAATACCAAACCTTATATTATGGTAATTCTGCGCTGTTAAACAAACTTAAATATTATCCGATCGCATTGCTTTTGATTATATTCTTGTGTATTGCTTTGATTTACAATTTTTACAAAAGCACCAAAATGGCGACACAAAACAAACTTTGGGCAGGAATGGCAAAAGAAACGGCACACCAAATAGGAACTCCGCTTTCTTCATTAATTGGATGGGTTGAAATTTTAAAAACTGAAGAGATTGATCCTTCTATTAGCATTGAAATCGAAAAAGATATAGAACGCCTGCAGACTATTACAGATCGTTTTTCTAAAATTGGTTCTGTACCTGTCTTAGAACTTCATGATATTGTTGAAGAAACAAAAACGGCTTATGAATATTTGCAATCTCGTTTTTCTAAACAAGTTGCATTTTCGCTTCAAGCGCCAAACGAACCTATTTTAGGAATGATAAACCCAACATTGCACAGTTGGACTATAGAAAATCTGGTTAAAAATGCAATTGATGCCATGAAAGGAAAAGGAACTCTTGATCTTCAAATTGAACAAGATGCCCATCAGATAAAAATCAACATTAAAGATTCGGGAACTGGAATTCCTAAAAAACAGTTTAAAACTATTTTCGAAACAGGATACACTACCAAAAAACGCGGTTGGGGACTTGGTCTTTCTTTAACGAAAAGGATAGTCGAAGAATATCACGCTGGAAAAATTAAAGTGCTGCATTCTGAAATTGGAAAAGGAACTACTTTTCAAATAGCATTAAATAAAAAAGTGCAGTAATTGATTTTACTGCACTTTAAATATAACTAAGGCTCGACTTCGCTCAGCCTGACAATTCTGCATTACAAATTAGATTGAATATCTTTTGCTAAAGCTTCGAATTCTTCTTTAGAAAGCGAAACTTTATTTATGAAACGCATTTCATCCATTTCGTTTAACGGAATCAAATGTACGTGCGCGTGAGGCACTTCAAGTCCGACAACTGCAATTCCTACTCTTTTGCATGGAACTGTTTTTTCTAAAGCTACTGCAATCTTTTTAGAAAACTTCATTAAACCTAAATACAGTTCTTCATCCATATCAAAAATCTTATCGATTTCTTGTTTTGGAATACAAAGTGTGTGTCCTTTTGCATTTGGATTTACATCTAAAAATGCTAAATAGTTTTCGTCTTCAGCAATTTTGTATGCAGGAATTTCTCCGTTTACTATTTTAGTGAATATTGAACTCATTGTTTATTTATTTAATCGTTAATCGGTTAAACGAATAAACGATTAACCAGTTAAACTAAAATTTAGTCTCTTGAAATTTCAAGGATTTCGAATTTTAAAACTCCGTTTGGAACTGTAATTTCAGCTACTTCTCCAACCGATTTCCCTAGTAAACCTTTCCCGATAGGAGAAGTTACAGAGATTTTTCCTGTTTTTAAATCAGCTTCGCTTTCAGCAACAAGCGTATATTTCATCTCCATTCCATTGCTTTGATTTTTGATTTTTACATTTGATAAAACCAAAACTTTAGAAACGTCTAATTGAGATTCGTCAATTAATCTTGCGTTTGAGTAAACTTCTTCCAGTTTAGCAATTCTCATTTCTAATAAACCTTGTGCTTCTTTTGCCGCATCATATTCTGCATTTTCAGACAAATCACCTTTATCTCTTGCGTCTGCAATATCTTGGGATGCCTTTGGACGCATTACACTTTTCAGGTGCTCCAATTCATCTTTTAATTTTTTTAATCCTTCAGCTGTATAATAAGATACTTTACTCATAACTTCATCGTTTATATAAATACAAAAAATCCCATCGCGACGGGATTTTCTTACCACAAATATACTATAATTTTTAATAGTACATAATTATATGTTAATCATATAGATTTCAAATCTAAATAAATTATTTTTGTTTTTAACTAATTCTTATTCAAATAATGAAAAAAATCTGGTTTTTTATCGCATTTACTGCTGTTTTATTCGCTTGCAGTGACAACAACAGAAGCAACAGCAATCCTTACATCCCTAATTATTCTATAAACGCATATCTTGACACCAATTTGCCAACATATAACAAATTGTTGTATCCTAGTAACCCTGTTTATGTTTCCAATTATGGCGCAAAAGGAATTATAGTAATGAAAACCGGAGAAGGAACCTATACTGCTTTTGATGCAGCCTGTCCAAATCAAGCGCTAACTTCTTGTACAGCCATGACATTAGACGGAATTTATGCTGTCTGCTCTTGCGATAAAGCTCAATACAATTTATTTACAGGACTTGGAGAAAAAGAATATCCAATGAAACAATATCGTGTAGAATCTTCTGGAACTGTCATTCACGTATACAATTAAAACAAAAAGCCTGAAAGTAAATTTTCAGGCTTTTTTATATGTTTTAACTTAATTAGAATTTCAAATTCAAACCAATTAAGAAGTTTGTTCCTGCTTGAGGATAGTAATAAGGATAAACATCATACATTGCTCCGTTTGAAACATATTTTTTGTCGAAAATATTATTAACCAAAGCCGTAATAGTTATTGATTTAAATATCTTGTTTGGTTTTATTTCGTAAGAAGCATTAAAATCATTTACAAAGTAATCTGCCAATTTTGCTGCCGGAAGTTCAATATTATTCATGTATTGTTCACCAACATATTTTTGCAATAACGAAAGGTACAATCCTTCAATTGGCTTATAAACCACAACGTTTCCTGCGATAACTTCTGGAGAATACGCGATTTTAGTTGTTCCGTAATATTCTCCATCAACTGCCAAATCAACATTTTTGTTGCAGCTTAAAGTAAAGTTTGGTCTTAAAGTAAATTTCTCAGAAAGTGCAATTGTTGCATCAAACTCAAAACCTAAACGGTAACTTTTTTCCGTATTCGCACGAATCGGATTTCCAACATCGTCTAATCTTCCCGTTAAAATTAACTGATCTTTGTAAGCCATATAATAAACGTTAGAATTTAGTTGGAATTTCTCTGTATTGAATCTCCATCCTAACTCATAATCGTTTAATTTTTCTGGTTTTACATTTCCGCCTTCATAATCGGTTCTGTTTGGCTCGCGATTCGCTCTAGCATAAGAAAAATACAAAGTGCTATTTTGAGTAAAAGCATAATTCAAACCTGCTTTCGGATTGAAGAAATTGAAATTATCATCTACCAAACCTGTTTCTGCACTATTGGCTTTATAGGTTACATTTCTATATTGTAAATCTCCATAGAAACTTAATTTTTCTGTGAATTGATAATTTGCTTTCGCGAAAATATTTCCGTCTGTTTTTGCAGAGTAATCATCGTAATAATGATCTCCTAATTCAGATTGGGAAGCATATCTTGCCCAAATTACTTTTCCGAAATGATCACCTTCGTATTTGTTCCAGCCTCCGCCTACAATAACATTCAAATCTTCTGTTACATATTTAGCAGAAAAAGTAGTTCCGTAGAAGTCATTATCCAACCATTTTTGGCGAATCAAATCTGTCGTTGTTACAGCTCCAACAGGATTTAAACCGTACTCCGCCATATCTGAATCTTCTTTATAATTTTCGAAATAACCTTTTCCTTTTGTATAATGAAGCGCAAAGTTTGTACTCCATTTATCAGAAATAGATTCGCTCCAATGCAATTGATAATGATCTTGGTTATAATTATCCGTTTCATTATCGTAAAAACGAACATTTCCAGCTTCATCCGTATACATTCCCGCAGAATTAAAAGTACGATCGCTGTTTAAAGTTTCTCCATCAATTCCGTTCCAAGATTGATATGTTTTTTGAGTTCCTCCAAAAACCAACGCCTTAATCAAAGTGGTTTTGCCAACATAAGTTCCCTGAAGAAAATATGATTTTAAGTCTGCACTACCGCGATCAATATACCCATCTGTTTTTATTGTAGACAAACGCCCCGCAATTTCAAAATGATCATTCATTAAACCTGTGCTGAATTTCACAGTATTTTTAAATGTATTGAAAGATCCTGCAGAACTTGAAATTTCGCCCGTAGCTTTATTAGCATAGCTGTCTGTTAGTAAATTTAAACTTGCACCAAATGCACCAGCACCATTTGTAGATGTTCCAACTCCACGCTGCAATTGAAGACTTTCTACAGAAGAAGCAAAATCGGGCATATTAACCCAAAACGTTCCCTGACTTTCTGCATCATTGTACGGAATTCCGTTAATGGTAACGTTTACACGTGTGGCGTCACTTCCACGCACACGAATTCCGGTATAACCAACACCGTTTCCAGCATCTGAAGTTGTTACAACCGAAGGAAGATAATTCATCAAAACAGGAATGTCCTGACCTAAATTTCTAAATTTAATTTCTTTTTTATCCATATTACTAAAACTCACTGGAGTCTTTGAAGTAACACGAACAGCAGAAACCAAAACCTCATCTAGAGAATTTACTTTTGTAGAATCTTTCTGCTGCTGTTGCGCAAAAGATAATAGAGTAAAGAAGAAAGAAGAAAGAAATAAAACAGATTTGGTTCTATTGAGATTTTCAACCTTAGAACCTTTGCAACTTAGTACCTTAGTACCTTCAAAAATAGTTTTCATTCGTAAAGAATTACGAATAAAAGGGGGAATTATTCTTTTGTTAAATTAATAAATTTGTTTCACGACAAAATAAAGTGTGCACGCTCGATAGTGTCGTTTTTTCCCTTAGCAACATTACTCGCTCAGGTTCTTTGGGTATGATCTCAGCTCGTTATTTAGAGCACCCCTTTGAGACAGTGCAAAGGTAATGTTAAAATATTTAAAACTCCAAAAAAGAAATTCCAAATTCAAAAACAGACTTATTAAGATTGTTTTTGAATTTGGAATTTTTAAAATTGGGATTTATTCCAAGTTTGGTTTTCTTCGGGATTGTTTTAAATCAGAAACATTCTTTTTGTCTTTAATTCTCTTTTTAATTACCGATTTGGGGATTTTTGTAGCCTTTCTAACTTTCGGAACGTACAAACCTTTTTTGATAATTTCCAGAAATCGTTTAATTACAATTTCTTTGTTTTTAAGCTGACTTCGGTCTTCGTCACAATTTAAAATCAGAATATTTTCAGAAGTTAATCTTGCCGATATGTTGTCTTGCAAAAGCAGTTTTTCTTCATCAGACAAAGCTTGAGAAGCATTCAAATCAAAATTCAAAACTACTTTTGACGAAACTTTATTTACGTTTTGTCCGCCCGAACCACTGCTTCTAACGGCTTTAAAATTTAATTCTGATATAATTTTTTCTGCATCCATATTATTGTGGCTGATGTGCCGCTTTCAATAAATCATTTACTGTTTTTACTGGATTAAAAGTAATCAAAGGAACAGCCACGAAAATAGTCAGCCAATCTGACATTGAACCGTTCCATAAACCTGGTAATTCATAATTTTTAACAGGCTTACCTTCAACACTTTTTTCTACAATAAAACCAGCTTTTTGATCAACAAATTCTAATAGATCAAATCTTTCGTTTTTGTAATTCTTGATTCCGCAAACTAAATCTACTGGGTTAAAATGCGTTGCTTCTGCCAAGATTTTTTCTTGTTTTTTATCTTGCAGATCTATTTGTGAGGTTTCAACAATTTGAAGCGACTTTATTCCTTTTCCACTCAAAACCCAAAAAGGTCCTCCACCAGGCTCTCCTTCATTCTTAACCATTCCACAAACGCGAATTGGTCTATTCAAAAGCTCTTTAAGTTTGCTTATTTTATTTTCAAAAGTAAATTTATTGAAGTCTGTAGTCATTTCTACATTAAAGTCTTTCTCCAAAAAACGAAGTATTCCTTCAATATTCTCTTCTTTAATTTTCCCTTGGTCGATTAATCTTAAATTTTCAAAAACTTTTTGTTGCATTTCGATTAAAATGCCTGCCAAAGACTTTTTATATAAGGTAATTTGATCAATATGATTTTGAATTACATTGTCTATGTTTTTAATAAAAATGACATCAGCATCAAGATTATTCAGGTTCTCAATCAAAGCCCCATGTCCTCCAGGTCTAAAAATCAGATTACCCTCTTTATCTTTTACCAGTTTGTTTTTTGTATCAATTGTAATCGAATCTGTGCTTTTGCTTTGATA
Source organism: Flavobacterium sp. B167r (assembly GCF_056824315.1). Lineage (NCBI taxonomy): Bacteria > Pseudomonadati > Bacteroidota > Flavobacteriia > Flavobacteriales > Flavobacteriaceae > Flavobacterium > Flavobacterium sp. B167r. The sequence goes on along the minus strand of NZ_CP124859.1, from coordinate 1,735,903 downwards.
AGAATATCCTATGTTGATCTTAATTCCAGATGGTTTTTCAATTTTTTCTTTTACTTCAATAACAGCTTTTTCAAACAAATCCTGATGTATTTCTGAAACCGTAAAATGTAAGTTAGAAATGTTTTTAGATGAAGCATAATGCACACATTCGTTCAAATGTTCCTCAATCGGATTGGCAATATGAGTTTTGTATTGATGAAAAGGCAAAACAGCTTTTGGTTTATTTGCTGAATTAAAATAATCTGGAGACAGAAGCAATTTTATAAAATAATAATTTTTATAATCTCTTTCTAAAGTCTCAAAATCAGGATAAATTTCTCTTAGCTTTTTATCTACTGTTTCAAAAAAAGGAAACTTCTCCATACCAACAATAAAAATAGCAAGCTCTTTATCGTTTTTTCTGTTGACGTAAGCATTTATAGTTTCTTTTTTAATATCAAAATCATTCAGAAACGCTGTTAAAAACTTATACATTCTTGTGGCAGCGCCAGAAGCAGGAACAAATTTTTTAATTTTAAAATTATCTTTTTGTTCGTCAAAAAACAAAGCTTTCTGCTGAAATTCGTTATCCGATAAATTTAAAATACCATCATTTATAGTGGCGGGTCTAAGAAGATTACTTTTAGCGATACCTTTTTTAAAACTTTTTAGCTGTTTTAAAATAGCATCAAAAGAAATTCCTCTATTGTATATCTGCACAAAATCATTTGGAGAGAAATCATTTTCTTTAGCAATAGTTAAATTATCAATTATTGCGGTTGCTTTTGCCAATCTCGTTTCTTTATCACCAGATAAGATTATGAAAGGCTTTTTTGTATCTATTAAGGTTTGTTTAAAAGCAGAAAAAACGGTTTCACGTCCTTCAGCAGTATCACGAATATCATCTTTTTCCCAAGGCACATCAATATCGGTCAAGAAAAACAAATCATATTCGTGTTTTAATGCCGCTTCATTCAAAAGCGGATCACAAAAACCGTAATACATTTCAGAAAATACTTTAGTAACCATCAAGTTGGTATCACAAAACAAATATTTATTTGCGTTTGCCAATTTTTCGTTTTCTAATGCAGTCTGCCCATAAGCGATAGGCATCATGTCATCTGCCACGCAAATATGCTTATTTTCCTCCCATTTTTCTTGCAAATAATCACGTGCAAACTCAGGAACCCATTCTGTTTCGTAGTAATCTGCAAGTTGTTTTGCCAACGTTGTTTTGCCTGTACTTTCAGGACCAAACAAAGCAATTTTTATGATTGTTGTTTTTTGCTGTCTAAGATCTTTCTCCATTCTAAATAAGCTGAAATAGCTAAAATTGTAAAAATTATATACTGAAGTGACAGCATCCCTAAGCCGCGATAAGCATAAAGAGGCACAACAATAATATCACCAATAATCCAAAGTGTCCAGTTTTCTATTTTTTTTCTGGCCATGTACCACATTCCAGCAAAAAATATTCCAGACGAAATCATATCAACATAATTGTCTTTATGAATTTCATAATCAAAATATTTATAAATGCCGAAAACTACAAAAACGGTCACAATAAACAGTAAGATTCCGATTATTTTTTCATTAAAACTTGTACGGCTAATCGGCAAATTGTCTTCAGCAGTTGCTCCTTTTCCCCATAGATACCAACCGTAAATGCTCATTATTGAGAAATAAGCATTAATAATCATGTCTCCAATATAACCTGCAACATAAAGCAGATAAACGGATATAACTGTGGCGATTAATCCTGTCGGATATACCCAAATATTTTCTTTTTTTGCAAACCAAACACTCAAAATTCCGCAGACAAAAACTAAAAACTCTAAAGCAATATGCCATAGCGGTGCATTTTTGTAACTTTCTAGAAAAAAATCTATCATCTGGAATGTGGTATTTGGCGTTTATTGTTCAAAAAAATGACTGTTGTTTTCAAAAGCAGTTCCAATAACAACCAAATCTGCACCAGCCTTATATGCTTTTTGAATTCCCTGCAAATCTACAATTCCTCCACCAACAATAATAGGAATTTCAATATTTTGAGAAATCATCTCAATCATTTCTGCTGGAACAGGCTGTTTTGCGCCACTTCCCGCTTCTAAATAAATCAATTGATTACCCAACATTTCTCCCGCTTGAGCTGTTGCCAAAACCAAATCAAGATTTTCTCTACTTAAAGGTTTTGTTTTACTTACACGGGCAACTGCAGTTTCATTACCGCTTTCTATTAAAATATAACCCGTAGAAATAACCTCAAGATTTGTCTTTTTAAGAATTGGAGCCGCTTGAACCTGATACTCAATTAAATAATCTGGATTTCGTCCAGACAATAAAGATAAAAACAAAATGCCATCTGCTTTTGGCGAAATTTGAGAAGGATCTCCAGGGAACAAAATAACTGGCAGAATTGTTTTTTGTTTTAATGCAGTAATTAATTCTTCTAAAATATTGTTCTGAACAATACTTCCCCCAACAAAAATATGTGTTGCCGGAGATAGATTAATTTTTTCAATTAAATGATTTAAATTTTCCAACACAATCTTATCAGGATCCAAAAGCACTGCCAATAATTTTTGGCCATTGCTTTTAGCTTCTAAAATCTGTTGTCTAATCGTGAGTAATTGTTCTTGCATACAAGGTGTAAAAGTAAAAGTTTTTTAATGCAGAAGAACTATCTTGAATGAATTATATTTGTTGAACGTTTTTTGATAACGTAAATAATATATTATGATTACAGTTGAATTACTAGAAAAGTATAGTGTTCTAAAAAAATCATTTGCCAAAAATGATATTATTTTCGAAGAAGGAAATCTTCCATTATATTATTATCAAATTATTTCTGGCGAAGTAAAAATGAGCAATTATAATGATGACGGACGCGAATTCATCCAAGGTATATTCTATAAAGAACAATCTTTTGGCGAACCTCCCCTATTCTTAAATCAAAAATATCCTGCAAATGCAGTTGCTGTAGAAAACACTGAGATTTTTATTCTCCCAAAGAAAAGCTTCATGAAGCTATTAGAAGAAAACCCAAAATTCAGCATTAAAGTGATTGAAAATCTTGCGCAACGATTGTATTATAAATCGGTTATGGCGGCAGAAATATCAACACACGAACCAGAACATCGTGTCTTAAAATTAATAGATCACGGAATTGCGTATTTCAATTTTCAGAAAGACAAAAACGGGTATTTAATTAGTTTTACGAGACAGCAAATTGGAGATTTAACTGGTTTACGAGTTGAAACCGTCATTAGAACCATAAAAGCATTGGAAAAAAAAGGCGAATTAAAGATTATTAACCGAAAAGTATACAGATAAAAAAATTCCCATTTTATGATTAAAGTCATAAAATGCAGCTCTATTGTCGGCGTAATTTTGTTGATATAAAACTGAATATCATGACACTATATCAAACAACATTCAACATTTTCAATAGAAATTATATGGGTTCTGCTGCAATGGCAGTAATTGGACAAAGCTGTTTAGGAGGCGCTGCTGCAATGTACGTTTTAGCTAACGGAACTTCAATTCCGCAAATGATTCAACTAGGAATTATTGTTTTAGCTTGTGTTTTTGCAAATACATCAATCTTAGCACAAATGAAACATAAAGTAGTTTTCAACCTTATTATGTTAAGCGGATTCTTAAGTGTGTTCTTTATACTTTTAAATAGTTTTATTCTATGAAAAAACAAATAGAAAATAGAGCTGATGTTTCTTTTTTAGTTCATCAGTTTTATGCTAAAATAAGAGCCGATGAAGAAATCGGCTTTTATTTTAATGAAATGATTTCTGATTGGGACGCGCATCTCGAAAAACTAACTGATTTTTGGGAAACCAATTTATTCGGTGTTCGCAAATACAAAGGAAATCCGCATGCAGTGCACAATGAAGTTGATGCTCATTTTGATGAAAAAATCACATCAAACGAATTTGGAATTTGGTTGAATCATTGGTTTCAAACCATAGAAGAACATTTTGAAGGTGAAAACGCAGAAACATTAAAAAGACGTGCCAGAAAAATGAGCACTTTTTTGTATATGAGTATGTTTCAGCACCGTCAAAAAGAAAGTGAAGTTTAAAAACTGAAAACTGCCACTATGACTGAGACTAAAAATTATTTCTCAAAAGCATAGACCAAAGTAAACTTCCCTTCAAAATTATCTGATTGGACTTCCTGATAATGTACATCAAAGTCCTTAATCAAATTATCAAAATGAAGACTTGCCTGAGTTTGGGCTTCTCCTAAAGAAAAGTTGCTCACATTAATATGATCTTTAAAACTGATACCTTTTTCATTTCTAATTTTAAAGATCGCCTCTTTGGCTCCCCAGATTACGGTAAGTTTTTTTACGTATTCTTCTGTTGTTGAAGGATCTAAATAATCACATTCAAAATCTGTGAACTTATCTGCAATTCTCTGAATCTTTTCTCGCTGTAATTCCATGTCAATTCCAACCTTTTCGTGGCTTATTATAATTGCTGCGAAATGGTACGAATGCGTAATTGAAATATGATTGTGACAATCGAAATACGGTTTTCCGAATTCATCATAATGCAGATCTTTATCTGTAAAACCCATTTCCTGAATTAGCATACGAACACTCAGAAAAGCACGCTGATGCATTTGAGACTTCATTCCGTCCAATCTCTTTTGGGTTTTTTCTTTTAACGCCACTTTTCTCAATAGCTCGTCAAAAGGTTCGGTTATTTCCCAAATTAAAATTTTAGTAGTTTCGTTGAATTGTATGGTCTGAAATAAAGGCATTTCTTTTAAATTGTAAATTATGGATGGTGAATTATAAATCGTTTCCTTTTGAATTTTAAACCATATAAGTCATGTAAGGAAATATAAACTGGTTCAAAAAATGTATTAGTAAATATAAGCAATTAGCAATAAATAGTAAGAAACCTTTTTTAAATGAACTTATATAACTTATATGGTTCAAAAACGTTTTGCAAACTAACATTCTAGAGATTAAGAAATTAAAGATTTCACAAATCTCACAGAAAATAGTAAAATTCAAAAGCTATTCCTTAAATTTGCAAAAAAATTACACTTATACAAATATAATATAAATGAGTACTACAACTACGCCTTATGTGGCTTTCAAAGTAAAAGACATTTCTCTAGCGGCTTGGGGAAGAAAAGAAATTGAACTAGCTGAAGCTGAAATGCCAGGTTTAATGGCGCTTCGTGCTGAATATAAAGACGAACAACCTCTTAAAGGTGCTCGTATTGCTGGATGTTTGCACATGACGATTCAAACTGCTGTTTTGATCGAAACTTTAATCGCTCTTGGTGCTGAAGTTACTTGGTCTTCTTGTAATATTTTCTCTACTCAGGATCAGGCTGCTGCTGCTATTGCTGCTGCAGGAATTCAGGTTTACGCTTGGAAAGGTCTTGACGAAGAGTCATTTGACTGGTGTATTGAGCAAACTTTATTCTTTGGTGAAGACAGAAAACCATTGAACATGATTTTGGATGATGGTGGAGATTTAACTAATATGGTTATTGATCGTTTCCCAGAATTGGTTCCTGGAATTAAAGGTCTTTCTGAAGAAACTACAACTGGTGTTCACAGACTTTACGAAAGAGTAAAAGCTGGAACTCTTCCAATGCCTGCAATCAACATTAACGATTCTGTTACTAAATCTAAATTTGATAACAAATACGGATGTAAAGAATCTGCTGTAGACGCTGTACGTCGTGCAACTGACTTAATGTTAGCTGGAAAAAGAGTTGTTGTTTGTGGATACGGTGACGTTGGAAAAGGAACTGCTGCTTCTTTCAGAGGTGCTGGTTCTATCGTAACTGTTACTGAAATTGATCCAATTTGTGCTTTACAAGCTGCAATGGACGGTTATGAAGTTAAAAAATTAAACACTGTAATTGCTAATGCTGATATCATCATTACAACTACAGGAAATAAAGATATCGTTCTTGGAGAGCACTTCGAGCAAATGAAAGACAAAACTGTTGTTTGTAACATTGGTCACTTCGATAACGAAATTGATATGGCTTGGTTGAACAAAAACCACGGTGCATCTAAAATCGAAATCAAACCACAAGTTGACAAATACAACATCGCTGGAAAAGACATCATCATTCTTGCTGAAGGTCGTTTAGTAAACCTTGGTTGTGCTACAGGTCACCCAAGTTTTGTAATGAGTAACTCATTTACAAACCAAACTTTAGCTCAAATCGAATTATGGAATAACAGCGCTGCTTACAACAATGATGTTTACATGTTACCAAAACATTTAGATGAAAAAGTTGCTGCTTTACACTTAGCTAAATTAGGCGTTGAACTTGAAGTTTTAAGAGAAGATCAAGCTGCTTACATTGGTGTTGAAGTTCAAGGTCCATTTAAACCAGAATACTACAGATACTAATCTATTTTAGATTTAAGATTGTAGATCTTAGATTTAGTTACATATTCAAACCCGACAGATTTTAAAAAATCTGTCGGGTTTTGTTTTTTATATGCTTTTCTGAATGTCAATTTCGAGTAAAAAAGATTTCTACCAAAAAATATGCTTTTTAAAGAATAACTACTTAATTTTAAGAATTAAAATAAGTTCCTATTTCTCAACTACATAAACACTGTAAACTTGAAAAAAACTTCTTATTTATTCATCTTTCTGTTTTCACTAATTCTTCCACAAATTATTTTTTCGCAGGAAAAAAAACCTAAAGTCGTATTAGTCTTAAGCGGTGGCGGGGCAAAAGGAATTGCACATATTCCGCTTTTACAAAAACTCGATTCTTTGCACATTGTACCCGATCTTATTGTCGGAAATAGTATGGGAAGCATCATTGGTGGTTTGTATGCCATGGGTTATTCTGGAGATAGCATCGAAACAATGACCAAAAACATCAATTGGGACAAACTCCTTGGCGGAGGTCAAGCATTGCGATCTGTAAGTGCCGAAGAAAAAAGAGAATTTCAAAGATATTTAGTCGGAATTGGCATTAAAGATGGAAAATTGAACAGTATCGGTTCTCTTTTAAATGATCAAAATCTAAGAGAATATCTTTCTGAATTAACCTTTCCAGTTTATAACATTAAAAATTTTGACAGTCTTCCGATACCTTTTAGAGCAATGGCAACTGATCTCGCCGAAGGAAAAGAAGTTATTTTAAGCAGAGGAAGCTTGGCTTATGCCATGAGAGCGAGTATGTCTTTGCCCGCTATTTTCAAACCAATGCCTTATGAAAAATCAGTATTGGTAGATGGCGGGGTACTAAATAATTTTCCAACCGACGTTGCCAAACAAATGGGCGCTGATATTATTATCGGCAGTGACGTGGGTGGCGGAATGGAACCCGTTGATAAACTAAATAATATTATGACCGTATTAATGCAAACCAGCATGTTTCCGAGTAATATTAAAAACCCAGCAAATCGTGATTTGTGTACCATATTAGTCGATCACTTGCCCAATCTGCGTTTCTCAACCGCTGATTTTGCCGATAGTTACGAAATCTACAAAGACGGAAAAATAGCCACAAATAAAAATCTTCCTGCTTTAATTGCCTTATCCGAAAAGCTAAAAGCATTTCCTCAGCGAATTCACAAACTGCCCGATATGCCCAAAGATTTTATTCTTGATACCATCGTTTATAAAAAAATAAGTCCGGAAAACCTTCCTCTAGTAATTGGAAGAGCAAATCTTAAAACACATGTAAAATACACCACAAAAGATTTAATTGCAGGACTTAACAGAGCTATGGGCACCAATCTTTTTGAAGAGATATCATACAGTTATTTCATAAAAGACCAAGACAAACTCGGAATTACCCTATTCGGATTTGAACGCGCTAAAAATCAGCTGAACACATCAATCCATTACGACACTTATAGAGGCGTTGGAATTATTTTCAATTATACTGGGAGAAATGTTCTCGCAGACGCTTCCCGTCTTTTAATAACTGCCGATATTGCAGAACAGCCAAAAGCCAGAATCAATTATCAGAAAAATTTTGGAGGACACAGAGAATGGTGGTGGGTAACTGAAGCTTATGGAGCTTTTCTAAGACAAGAATTTTACATCAATGGTAAGGCCTCAGATAATATGCTTTATAATACTTTTGAGTTCAACAATGAAATAAATAGAAATTTAAACTCCCTCAAAAGCTATTTTGGCTTTGGTCTAAACTATCATTATACCCATGTAAAACCAAAATACGATCGAGAATATAATCCTAATTCCATTTCCATAAACGATTACAATTTCAACAACATCGAATTCAATATGCATTATTCCTACAATGATATGAATAAAGTATATTTTGCAACAAACGGAACCATTATAAAATCGAATATAGCGCGATCCTTCCTTGCCAATATTAACGCTTCCTTCTCCGACCCAAATTTAACAAGCATTTCTGGCTCAACAAATAACTACACTAAATTTGGCTTTACTTTTGAAAAAAGATTAACTATAAAAAAGAAAATCACAGGAATCGTAGGATTTGATTCTTATTTTATTTTTCAGGATAAGCTCAAAGATCAGATTTCATTTTCAGAATTTGGCTATGCTTCAAAATATTTCTTAGGCGGAATAATTCCAAGCTCTGGCAGTAACCGTTTTTTATTGCCAGGCCTTCATGAAGACGAACTTAATGTTACTCAATACATGGGACTCAAACTTGCTTCTCAAGTAAATCTTATCGGAAAAATTTACCTGACACCTCATTTCAATATAGCCACCGTGGGCTTTGATACTTTTAACAATTATATTGATCACGCCTTCAATCCAAAAGGAAAATGGGATGAAAACATAGAACCGAGCCTAGTAATATCTGGAGGAGCCGCAGTTTCTTATGAATCCATTTTAGGCCCAATTCATTTTGATACTTCATGGATCAACAACATCGATAAGGTAAGGTTGTTTTTCAGCGTCGGATTGTCACTAAATCCGTAAAACAAATTAAATCGAAGCCATTTTTAAATCTAAAATCAGAAATCTATAATCTAAAATAATTAGGGCGTGCCACCATCCCGATAAGAGGGCCAAAATACTTTGCATTTATTCGCCCTCTTATCGGCATGCTGTCGGGCTATCCGCTCCGCCGCGGCGGACTGCTCCTATCCCTCACGCACACGTAGGCCAAGAACCGATTAATTTAACAAGACATTTACAGCTTTATTGGTTTATAACTTTAAATTTGAAGTTCAAATTCATAAAATGACCGCAGAAAACATCTCTCCAATTGCATTCAAATTAAATTCCGAATTATTAGAAAATATCAATTCTATGGATTTCGAAAACTTAAAAAATGACTTCGGAATTAATTCAGCTGTTTTTGAAGAAATCAAAGAAGAATTGTTTGAATACTTTGAAACTGAGAATTTACCAAAATTGAAAATTCTAGAAACCCATTTCAGCATTTTCAAATACGATTCTATCGAAGGATTTGGCATCGAAGCAAAAATTTTCACTCTTGAAAATAAAGAAACCGAACTGACTTTACACACCGAATTCTGCAATAATAACTTAAGATTTAAGTTAATTGAAGTAATGTAATTCTGCTTTTTAAACTCAAAAAACATTAAAAATGATTGAAGAAATTCTGTGTGACATACATGGTTCCAAAGAAATGTCTTTTGCCTGCATTCATATTGCAACTGCAATAGATTCCAAAAATCAAGTTGGCTTTTACTATTCAGAAGCCGAAGGAGATCTTCCACAAATTGCGTGGTGTGGTTCCTGCGAGCAATATATTTTGGATAATGGCGAAGAATGGACCGATTCTTTTGAAACCTTAGCCGATTTCAAAATGTTATGTTCCGATTGTTTTGACGAAGCAAAAAACAACGAAACAGAAGTTCACATTAGATAAATATATTTTTATGAAAAAAGTTATTATCACCACTTTAGTTGTCTGTTTAAATTTTTCGGCATTTTCTCAAAACAAAGACATTTGGACTTCATTTTGGAACAAAGACACCACACTTACAGGTTTCAAAGACAAAAATGGAGCCATAAAAATCGAACCTAAATTTTCTGGCTATACAATTGCACGAGAATTTGAAAATATAATTGCGGTTACCGAAGAAGAAAAAGGCAACTGGAAAAGTTATTATTTAACCAAACAAGGAAAAATAGTGGGCCGCGACAGTCTGTATGTTTTTGATAACGGACCAGATTGCGAAAACGAAGGTTTTATCAGATTTAGAGATCCTAAAACCGATAAAATGGGAATTTTTAATGGAGAAGGAAAAATTGTAATTCCAGCAGAATATAGCAATTTAACCAAAGTTAGAAACGGAATGATAATCGCATTAAAAAATGCAGAAAAGAAAAAAGATGGCGAATATTTTTTCTGGACTGGCGGAGATGATTTACTAATTGACACCAACAATAAAATCCTGATTGAAAATTTCCACTACAATGATGATTTGAATTTTCATTCTCTGGAAAAATCCAAAACGCAAACTAAAGACGAAACAAGAGACAGCTTTCTTGGTGTAGACGGTCAATATTATTCATTCATTAATTATGATAAGGAATTTAAATATTGGTTAAAAAACACCTTGTTAGCAGATTTATCCAAAGCAAATTTGGAGAAACATTCTTTTGAGAACATCACCTACTGGAAAGAACCAGACGGTTGGATAAATTCGCCAAAGACTAAATTTATTGAACAAAATTATTCTTATTTAAAATTAAAATTTCAGGAGCTCAAAAATCCAAAAACCGATTATTTCGTATCAACTGACGGGCTAAATCAGTTTATTTTTGAATCTACTGAATACGACATTTATTTCAATAATTGTAATGAATCCAAAGATTGGATGTTTCCGGTTAAAAACATTGTAATAAATCCAAAAAACAAATCCGATTTTAAACAAGATCATATTCAGTTTTTACGAACCGAAAATGGATATAAATTGATCTCTGTTTCTGATAGAAAAGATAATCTAAAATAATTGTTTTGGCTTTAAAGTTTACCTTTGTAAAAAAGTGAACTATGAAGAATTTTCTATTTTTAGGCCTTGCTATAATCTTCGAAATCATTGCCACATCGGCATTAAAAAAGTCTGAAGAATTTACCAAATTACTTCCAAGCATTATTACTGTTATTGGCTATTGCGGTGCATTTTACTTTCTAAGTTTTGCCATCAGAACCATTCCTGTTGGTTTTGCTTATGCTATTTGGTCTGGCGTTGGGATCGTTTTAATCACAATTATTGGCGCTGTTTTCTTCAAAGAAATTCCAGATTTACCAGCAATTATTGGTTTGGCATTAATTGTAATTGGTGTTATAGTTATTAATGTTTTTTCTAAAACAACTGCACATTAAAAGAGTTTCAGGTTTAAAGTTTCAGGTTACAACTTGGAACGTGAAACTTTAAACCTGAAACAAAAAAGCATTTCCGCAAGTTTCGGATTTTATACCTTCTAAAACCAATCGATATTTGTACTGTAAAATGGAAAGAAGATGAACACACAGGAAACCATCAATTATAATCGTATCGCTGAAGCCATAGATTATATCAAAGCTAATTTTAAAGATCAGCCCAATCTCGATGAGGTTGCGGAAAAAGTACATTTGAGTCCGTTTCACTTTCAACGACTTTTTAGCGAATGGGCAGGAACGAGTCCGAAGAAGTTTTTACAATATACAAGTATCGAACACGCCAAAAAATTACTCAAAGAAAATCAGGCGACAATCTCTGAAACTGCTTTTGAAACAGGTCTTTCAGGAACAAGCCGACTTCATGATTTATTTGTAAATATAGAAGGAATGACGCCTGCGGAATATAAAAACGGAGGAAAAAACCTTGAAATAAATTACAGTTTTGCCGAAAGTCCGTTTGGGAATATTGTTGTTGCTTCAACGCAAAAAGGCGTTTGTTTTATGGCTTTCGCCGAAGATGAAATGGCAGGATTTATTGCTTTGAAAGACAAATTCCAAAATGCTCAATTTTCTAAAAAACTAGATTTATCACAACAAAATGCTTTATTCATTTTCCAAAACGATTGGAGCAAATTATCTGAAATAAAACTACATTTAAAAGGAACCGATTTTCAGCTGAAAGTTTGGGAAACTTTACTCAAAATCCCAATGGGACAGCTTTCTACGTATGGTTCCATTGCAAATCAAATTCAAAAGCCAAATGCATCCCGCGCCGTTGGAACAGCGATTGGGAGTAATCCTGTTGCGTTTTTAATTCCGTGTCACCGTGTTATCCAATCTTCAGGAACATTTGGCGGTTACATGTGGGGAAATACCCGAAAAACAGCGATAATCGGCTGGGAAGGCGCGCAAATAAATCTTTAAGTTTTTTCCGCCACGACTCGAGCGATAGCGAACAGGCGAAGCAATTCACGAATTAAACAAAATCTATGCGCATAGATTTTAAAAATAATTCGTGAATTCGTGGCGAAAAAAATCTCAATCTAAAACTTCTTTATGCAAAATATACAATCAAAAATTGCTTCTCAAAACTGGGAAAGCATTACCGAATCTATGCACGAAAATGGCTTCGCTATTATCCCAAATGTCTTGAATAACGAACAATGTGAAGACTTAAAATTCGATTATGATAATCCAAATTTATATCGAAAAACCGTTGTCATGGAACGCTATCGATTTGGTTTAGGGGAATATAAATATTTTAATTATCCTCTTCCCAATTTGATTCAGGACATTCGAACTTCAATTTATCCTAAATTGGCTCCAATTGCCAATTCTTGGATGAAAGCGCTAAATATAAATACCGCTTTTCCAATAAATCATTCAGAATTACTACAACAATGTCACGACAATAATCAGCTGAAAGCAACCGTTTTAATTCTAAAATATGGCAAAAGCGGATTCAATACTTTACATCAGGATTTGTATGGAGATGTTTATTTTCCTATTCAAATTGTACTTTTTTTAAACGAACCCGATGAAGATTTTACTGGAGGAGAATTCGTTTTGACACAGCAAACGCCAAGAGCGCAATCCAAAGCTATCGTTTTGAAACCTAAGAAAGGAGATATTCTGGTTTTTACGACCAATTTCAGACCTGTAAAAGGTTCGAAAGGTTATTATCGCGTGAATATGAAACACGGTGTAAGCGAGATTCTTTCTGGCGAACGACATACTTTGGGAATTATTTTTCACGACGCTCTTTCGTAAATATTTTTTTTCCGCCACAAATTCACGAATTATTATTTTAAAATCTATGCGATCATTTATTTCGAATTAATTCGAATAATACCAGATAAAGTATGCAAAAGAATAATTCGTGAATTCGTGGCGAAAAACAACAAAACGTAAATCTTTATGATTAATCATCAAAAAATAACCGATTCTGAATTGCTTCGTAAAATTAAAAAAGGCGAAATTTGTTTCGGTGGCAACCAAAAATTAAAAATCTACGGAACGCTGAAATGTTCTTCGGGAAAAAGAATGAAAAGAGAAAATCGGGTTTTCTTTTTATCTGAAAATGAAGCTAAAGAAAATGGTTTCAGACCTTGCGGGCATTGTATGAAACCCGAATATAAAATATGGAAAAATGGACTTATTTAATCCTCAAATAGACGAAACAACAAATCTGCTTCCGAAAGAGGGAACGGTGAATTATTACGGAAAATGCTTCTCACGGCAAGAAGCCGATTTCTATCGTGATGTTTTATTAAATACAATCGAATGGAAAAATGATGAAGCGATTATCTTCGGAAAATTGATTTTAACCAAACGAAAAGTTGCTTGGTACGGCGATCAGGAATTTGAATATACGTACTCAAATACAACAAAAAAAGCGTTGCCTTGGACTCCTGAACTTTTAGAATTAAAGAAAATTATTGAAGAAAAAACAGGAGAAGCATTCAATTCTTGCTTGCTTAATTTATATCACACTGGCGAAGAAGGAATGGCGTGGCACAGCGATGCTGAAAAAGATTTAAAGAAAAACGGAGCAATTGGATCGGTAAGTTTTGGTGCCGAACGTAAGTTTGCTTTCAAACATAAAGAATCGAAAGAAACAGTTTCTCTAATTCTGGAACACGGAAGTTTATTGGTTATGAAAGATGAAACGCAAACACATTGGCTCCATCGATTGCCTCCAACAAAAACTACTCAAAAACCAAGAGTAAATTTGACTTTCAGAACTATTGTGAGATAAAAAAGTTACTTCTTTTTTGTCGCAACATTTTCATACGAACGGATTAAAGCGTCTTCAAACATTTCTGGTCTTACTCTTGAAAGTTCAACAATTGTCCAGCCTTGTTTTCCCCATTTATTTGGAACTTCATAGAAAATCTTTTCGCTTGACGCACAAAAAACTGACTGATCGATTTCGTTTAATTTTAAAACGGCATGATTATTTTTTTCGTCAAAAGTGGCAAAAATTTTCTTTTTGATTCTAAAGGAAGTTTTCTCAAAATGAGGCTCTTCAGTCGCATCTGGAAATGACATTGCTAATTTTCTAAAGTCTTCTATTGAAACCATAATATAAAGATTAAAGTTTACTTTTACCAGCCTTGATTCAGTCCGTTTTTGAGTACCTCATCGTATTTTTCTTTATCAAAAGAATATAAGTTTGGGGCTTTGTGTGCGACGTTACTTTTCTTTTCATCAAGCTTCGTTAGGATTCCGATATTGGTAATTTTGCGCAAAAAATTTCTTCGGTCGAGCTTTTTATCCAAAATCGTTTCATACAATTTTTGCAGTTCTGGAATCGTAAATTTCTCTGGCAACAAATTGTAACCAACTGGCATTAAATTCAATTCGGTGCGTAAAGTGTCCAATGCTTTGTCTAGAATTTCTTTATGATCTAAAATAAGTTCAGGAACTTCTTTATGATCAATCCATTCTACAACCTCGTTTCTTCCTGTTGGATTTGGGAGAATTTTAGAAAAATCCACCAAGGCATAATATCCAATCGTAACAAAACGACGGGTAAGCCATTTTCCTTTTTCTTCATCAATTTGCAGATATTCGAGCGTTTTTTTATCAAAATGCTGGTGGTTACGATTTACTTTTCCGAAGGTTGCAAATTGCCTTAAAAATACTCCATCAACACCTGTTCTGCCATTCAAGACCGTGATTGCAGCCGTATCAATATCCTGATCTAACGGAATGAAACCGCCGGGTAAAGACCATTTATTGGCACGTTCCACTTTAATCAATAAAACTTTTAACTGATTATCGTGAAAACCAAAAATGACACAGTCTATAGAAAGTCCTGGCTGATAATTTTCGTTATTATCTAAAATGTCTTTTAACATCAGATTTTATATAAATTCTTTCTTTAATAACTCTGCAATTTACTTCATTTTTATAGAACTGAAATATTTTCTAAAAACAAAGACTGATTTTCATTAAACTAGAAGTGTTGAAATTACAATTTTAACGAAAATTTAAAATCAAATTTGAAAAAAATAAGTACATTGCGTCATTATAACACATTAATGATTTTAACTGTTATAATTCAATCAAAAACAAAGAAAAATAATACAAGCTGTTCCCATTTTTCTTCAAGTGAGCGTAGAAATTTAAACACAGAAGTTATGATTACCAATCCTTTAAAAGACATCAATAAAAAAATTAGAACCAGAATCTGGTCTTCATTTGGTTTTGTTTCTAAAACCTATCTTCTGGAAGAATCTCTAAAATATAGCGAAGAACAGGAGAGAATTTTCAACGAAATGATCGTCGAAACTGATGCAAAAGATAAGAAAGCAAAGCGAGAAGCTTATGAAAAAGCGTTGTATGCATCTTATAAAGGAATTGGCGCAATGGATTTTATAAATATCGTTTTAAAATAAATACCTACACATTTTTATAATTTATAATGCAGGCCTCACTTCGGTGAGGTTTTTTATTATAAATTTTACACTAAAATGAGAGAAAATGGTCATTTATTAATTATTTTAGCTACTTTAAAAGTAAGAATATACCCCTATAGAAAAAGTACATGGAAAACATCATTGAATCAGAAAGTTACAAAATTCAAAAACCAGAGAGCTGGGCGCCAACAATTAATGACGATCAACTTATTGACTATATACAAGAATCCGATTTCTCAAACAAACAAGTTGAAGAAGGTCGCGATTTCTGCTATTTCTTAGATAAAATTTATTACACAAGCGATACTGAAAACAGTGAATATGCTTGCGTTGCCTATACGCTTAATGAGCCTTCAAATCTTGAAAGTGCTTCGGCAAAAGATGTTGTTGTAGAAGAAAATGAAACTTACGTCATACACAGAATCAGTGTTTTAAGAGATGGTGTTTTGATTGATAAAATTCCTGATACCAAAATTAAAGTTTTAGATAGCGAAAATCAGAGCGAAGGCGGCATTCTAAGCAGTAATAAAAAAGTAAATATTACGATTAAAGATTTACGTCTTTATGATATTTTAATTACAGAAGATTCGCGTACAAAGGTTTTTACGGATCGTGATTTTATGCGAAAAGAATTTCTTAAGTATGTATATGTAACTCCAAGCACTTACTGGGCTTACGGGAAATACAAGTTCTCTTTTATCAATGACAGAAGAGAAGCAATTGCATACAAAAAGACATTTTTTAGAGATGAAGAAGGAAAGGTTTTAGAACCAGAAATTAAATATCTGAAAAAAGGGGAACAATATGTAATTGAAAATGAAAACTACATTAATTCTTTTGATTCAAATAGAGAAATTGCTCCTTTTATTGATTTTGCAACAGATCGTAACTGGATTGATTTATCAAATTACATTTCTCCTCTTTACGAAGAAATTTACAGTAAAGCTTCTTTAACTGAATTTGCTCCAAAATTGGTAGAAAAATTGGATGCGATTGCAGATCAAGACGAAAAATTACAGTTTGCCATTGATTATGTGCAGAATCACGTTTACTACATTTATAATGCTGATGAAATGAACGGCCACAAACCGCAAGAACCATCGGTAACTTATGAAAACAAACAGGGAGATTGCAAGGCAAAATCGGTTTTGCTGAAAGTGGTTTTAGATTATATTAATGTTGATTCTTCTGTAATTTTGGTTAATTTCAATTCGGATCATTACATTAAATATTACCTTCCGTCGCTATTGACTTTTAATCACGTTATTGTAAAAATCAATTACAAAGACGGAACTTACTTTGTTGATGCGACTTCTAGAGATGAATTCGGATTAATTGAGAACCGCGGTTTTATATACTTTCTGCATTATCTTGAAGTAAAACCAAATCAAGGGTTACAAATTAAGGAGCCTCATAAATTTGATTATTATGGCATTAGTGAAAAAGTAGATTTCAGTGCTCAAAATAATATTGGCCAATTAAAATTGGTGAGTACTTACAAAGGAAATCGCGCCAATTATATGCGTAAATATTTTAAAAACACTAATAAAAGAGAAATCATCGACAGCTGGAATAATTTCTTATTTTACGCTTTGAATTATACGAATGACAGAAACGGAACAGATATTAGAACTATTTTTAAAGATGCTGTTATTGAAATTGTCAGCGACGATAAAAAGTTGAATGAATTTACAATTCAATACAGTTCGACAATCGAAAATCCGTATTTTACAGATCAGCAAAAGAATCGTTTCTTAATGTATTTTGATGCCAATCTGGTTAAAAATGGTGCTCGTGATTTTATGCATACCGACATTTCTTTCTGGCACAATTTTGATAATGAGAAATATGAAATTCATCTAACAACTGATCAAAAAATAGATACTGAAGAAAAATTTACCACTCAGGAAAGTAACATCAATAATCCATATTTTGATTATTCGAGTCGTAAAAAAGTAAGTAAAAATGGTGCATCGATTTATATTGACTTTAAACCATTGGTAAATCTTGAAATTCCGAAAGAGGATTTTGAAGAATTCAGAAATGCACATCACACAATTGCCGACAGTAATTACGGAATTGGAATTGATGTTATAGAACAGGGAATATTAAATATGCTGAAATACAGTTTCAAGAAACGTTTAAAATAAATTTTGAATATAGAAAAAGCGAGGTTTTTGAAGCCTCGCTTTTTTTATTTAATGTATTGCGTTTAATTAATTTTAACACATAGAAATATAGTCTAAAGACTTAAAAAAAGGCGTTTCACTAATTTAAATACAAATAGACTATGTGTTAAATTAAATTTCATTCCATTTCCTCAATGGATTAATTTGCTAATTCAAAATCAGATTTTAATTTAATATCTGCTGATGAAGTTCCGATCATTACTTCGAAATCTCCTGGTTCAGTTCCCCATTCTAATTTATTATTATAGAAAGAAAGTTTCTCTTTGTCAATTGTAAATTCGATTGTTTTAGATTCTCCTGCGTTTAATTTCACTTTTTGGAAATCTCTTAATTCTAAAACTGGTCTTACAACAGATCCGAATTTATCTTTCAAATACAACTGAGCTACTTCTTCTCCGGCTACTTTTCCAGTATTTTTCAATTGGAAAGAAACTTTGATTGTTTCGTTGCTTTTTATTTTAGTTGAAGATAATTTTAAACCAGAATAATCAAACGTTGTATAACTTAAACCATATCCAAAAGGAAACTTTGGAGAGTTTTTTAAGTCGATATAAGCTGAAACATAATTTGTTGCATTTTCATCTTTTGCAGGTCTTCCTGTGCTGAAATGATTGTAATAAATTGGCACCTGTCCTACTTCTCTTGGGAAAGTCATAGGTAATTTCCCAGACGGATTGTAATCTCCAAACAATACATTTGCAATTGCATTTCCTGCTTCAGTACCTAACCACCAAGTGTATAGAATTGCAGGAACATTATCTGCAGTATAGTTGAAAACTAAAGGTCTTCCAGCATTAATTAAAACTACAACTGGTTTTCCTGTCGCCATTACCGCTTTTACCAAATCTTCTTGAACACCTGGCAAGTGAATGTCGCTTCGGCTTTTTGCTTCACCGCTCATATCATGTCTTTCACCAATACTCAAAATTACAACGTCTGCTTGTTTTGCTGTTTCAACTGCTTCTGCAAAACCGTCTTTATTGTCGCCAGTCACATCGCATCCTTTTGCGTACAATAATTTAGTGTTTTTGCCTACTTTATTTTGCAAACCGTCCCATTGCGAAACTACCCATTGATCGTATTTTACCTCTGGAAGTTCAACAGCCCAAAATCCCATATTGGCTTTGTACTCTTTTACCATTGGTCCGATGAAAGCAATTGTTTTTACACTTTTAGAAATTGGTAAAGTTTGGTTTTCGTTCTTTAATAAAACGATACTTTTCTCCGCCATTTCGCGAGCTGCTTTTCTGTGCTCTGGATTGTTTAACGCTTTTTCTTCACGTTTTCCATCCGAATATTTGTAAGGATCATCAAATAATCCTAATTCGAATTTCTTGCGAAGAATACGTCTTACCGCATCATCAACCAAATCAATAGAAACTCTGCCTTCTTTTACTAATTCTGCTAAATGTTTACGATACGCGTTACTTTCCATATCCATATCGCTTCCTGCGGTAATGGCTGAATAGGCCGCTTCTTTTAGATCTTTTGAGTAACCGTGTGCCACCATTTCGCCAATTGACCCCCAATCTGAAACTACGAAACCTTGAAAGTTCCATTTTCCTTTTAAGATATCTCTTTGCAAATGTGCATTTCCAGTTGCTGGAATTCCGTTAATATCATTAAATGAATTCATGAAGGTTGCTGCACCAGCGTCTAAAGCTGCTTTAAACGGAGGCAAATAGGTCTCCAAAAGCATTCTTTCGCTCATGTCTACAGAGTTGTAATCTCTTCCTCCAACTCCTGCTCCATAAGCTGCAAAGTGTTTTACGCAGGCCATAACCGAGTTTAATTCACCCAATTTGTTTCCTTGAAAACCTTTTACTCTCGCGTAAGCAATTTTAGACCCCAAGTAAGTATCTTCTCCAGCACCTTCCATTACACGTCCCCAACGCGGATCACGACCAATATCTACCATGGGAGCAAATGTCCAATGAATTCCGCTTGCTGCTGCTTCTGTCGCTGCAACTCTTGCGCCTAATTCGATTGCTGCTAAATCCCAAGATGCCGCTTCCGCTAAAGGAAGAGGAAAAGTCGTTTTATAACCGTGAATAACATCTTGTCCAAACAACAACGGAATTTTAAGTCTTGACTGCATCGCCAATTCTTGATATTGTCTGGTATATTTTGTTCCGATGACATTTAGCATCGAACCAATTAAACCTTGTTTGATTTCTGCTTGTTTGTTCGGATTAATCGTAATTGGTCCAGTTGCCTGATTGTCGCCAGTGTACTGATTCAACTGGCCGACTTTTTCTTCAATTGTCATTTTTTTCAACAGCTCATTGACTTTCTGATCTATTGACTGCTGCTGTGCCGACGCCATAAGCGACAGCATAAACAGCGTAATTGTGGTTACTTTTTTCATAGTTTAAGTTTTTACCAAACGTAAGTAGCGACCGCTCCAGCGTTTAGTGTGGTTGTGGTTTGTTGTTGGTTGTATTTAATATTAAATGTTTCTGCCAAAGCTCCGTCATTTTCTACAATTAAAACAGTTTGTCCTGATGGAGTTTTAAAAGCTACATTATATAAGTTTCCTGCAATATTACTACCTATTCTTACCGAACCTTCTGGAACAAATTTAGAAGCATGTCCGATAATATAATATCCTACTTCTCTTTTGATGTTTTGATTTTGATCAATCATTAAAGCCCCTTTACAAGTTGAACATCCGCCTGGTGTAAAAGGTTTGTAGAATTCATCGTTTGCCAATCCCCAAGAAAGTGCATTTTTACTCCAATTTCTCATTGAACCAATTACTACATTTTTTACACTCCATTTTAAGTCGCTTTCAAAATTACTTCCAGATCCTGTGTATTGTTCTGTAAAATACAAATCTTTATTTGGAAACTCATTATGAACAGTTGATAAAGCGCTAATGTCACCTTCGTACAAGTGAAAAGCCGATCCTGCTACAAACGGATTTGCTTTTGGATCTCTTAAAATCGTCAAAGGATATTCTGGTTTGTTACAGTTGTGATCATAAACAATGATTTTGGTTTTGATTCCTGCTTTCGCGAAAGCGGGACCTAAATTATTCCCAACAAAATCTGCTTGCTGTTCTGCCAACATCAATAAACTTGGATTGTTTCCTGGGTGCAAAGGTTCGTTTTGAGGCGTAATCGCGTCAATAATAATTCCGTGAGATTTCATTGCTTGAATGTATTTTACGAAATATTCTGCGTATACTTGATAGTATTTTGGCTGTAAGCTTCCGCCTTTTGAGCTTCCGTTGTCTTTCATCCAAACTGGTGGAGACCACGGAGAACCCATAATTTTTATTTTAGGATTTATAGCTAAAATTTCTTTTAAAACCGGAATTACATCGTCTAAATCTGGTCCAAGATTAAAGTGTTCCAGTTTCAAATCGGTTTGTCCTTCTGGCATATCATCATACGAAAAAACTTTCTCATTCAAATCTGATGCTCCAATACTTATTCTTAAATAACTTAAACCAATTGCATTTTCTTTTCTTGAAAATAATTCCTGAAGTAAAGCTTCTCTTTTTGGCTTATCTAATTTTTTAATAGCCTGAGCACTTCCTCCTGTTAATGAAAATCCGAAACCTTCTACGGTTTGAAATTTATCTGCTGGATTTATTTCAATGGTTTGATTTGAATTTGTTTCTGAAGCAAAAGCCAAATCAGTTTGTTTTTTAAGTTTTGACGTTTCATCTGTTGTGGTAATCCAAGACGAAACTTTTCCAGTATTTTTTACAGCATTTGTTGAAGATCCACAGTTAAACTGCATTGCAATTAATGGCAGTAAAACTAGGATTTGAAGTTTTTTGTTGATGTTTTTCATTTTAATCTATTTCTATTAAGACAGGCAAATGATCCGACGGATATTTTAGATCTTTAGAATCACTTAACACTGCGTGTTTTTGAACTTTTAGACCGCTATTTTTTGAAATAAAAATGTAGTCTAATAATAATGTTACAGGTTCATTGTGTTTGAAATCGTTGAAAGTTCCTGAAGGTCCAAAAGGTTTTTCTATTGAAACATCTTTCGTATCGTCCATCACTTTTTTGATTTCGCCAATTTGCGTTGTGTTTGGTTCAGAATTGAAATCACCCATTAAAAAAGCAGGATAATTTTTGGTATTCAGTGCTGCTATTTTAGAAAGAGCTAGCTGTACGCCTTTTACTCTCGCCTCTTCGCCCATGTGATCTAAATGCAAATTGAAAACCCAAAATGTTTTTTTAGTTTTTAGATCTTTAAAAAGTCCGTATGTGCAAACTCTGTTGCAAGCCGCATCCCAACCTCTTGAAACCACGTTTGGAGTTTCAGACAACCAGAAAGTATTTGATTGCTCCACTTTAAAACGGTCTTTTTTGTAATAAATCGTGCAAGCTTCACCTAAACCTCCTTCTTCTCTTCCTACTCCGAATTTGTTGTAATTTGGCAAAGCCGCCGCAATATTTAGCACTTGATTTGGCGTTGCTTCCTGAACTCCGAAAATATCTGGACTGTAAAAACCGATTTGAGATGTAAAATAATCTTTTCGGTTTGGCCATGCATTTTCTCCATCTGAAGCAACATCCAAACGGATATTATAAGTCATTATTTTTAAATTCTGACCATAAAATGAGTTCACGGTTAAAAGCAGCATTACTGCAAAAACAAGTTTGTTTATCTTTTTCATGTTAAAAAATTTTAATCTGGTAAAGCTAGTGTTTGCAAGACTTTAAAGAAAAAAATCTATTTAAAACTTATGTTAATTATACACTCTTACATAATCGATTTCATAAGTTGATTTTTGAAAATTTGGATCGACTGCTCCTCCAAAATTTCCTCCCATTGCAAAGTTTATAATCACAAAGAATTTATCATTAAATGGAGTTGTACTTGAGTTTTTGTAAGTGTAAAACAAATTATCATCTACAAAGAATTTGATGTTTTCGGCATCCCATTCGGCAGCATAAATATGAAACTCCGTTGTCGAATTTGCAGCAGTTGTTGTTTTCGTATCTGGCGTATTTCCCGAACGTCCAGGAGAATGCAATGATGAATGAATTACATTTGGATTGTTTCCAACTGATTCTAAAATGTCGATTTCTCCACATAATGGCCAACCTGCAGTATCGATATTATCTCCAAGCAACCAGAAAGCTGGCCAAGTACCGCCGCCAACTGGCAATTTTGCACGAACCTCTGCTCTTCCATATTTAAATGAAAATTTACCTTTTGTTAGCATTCTACTTGAAGTATATTTACTTCCTTGATAATCTTCTCTGATTGCTGTGATTTTCAAAAGGCCACCTTCGATTTTTACATTTTCTGTACGGTTTGTATAATATTGCAATTCGTTATTTCCGAAACCGTTTCCAGTTCCTAAATCGTAACCCCATTTATTAGAATCGGGAGCGCCATCTGTATTAAATTCATCTGACCAGATTAATTTTCTGGCTACGAAAATATTTACTGTTGTAGAGGCATTAGTATATTTTATTCCATTAAATACTGTAACCTCAATGGTATAGGCTTGCGTTCCTGGCTTGGTAAATTCATAGGCAAAATTGCTGGTTGTAAACTCTTTTGTTTCGTTGTTTACCACAATTTTATAAGACTTCGCACCAGCAGCATCTATTTTTAAATTAATTTTTCCGCTTCCGTCTCCATTTGGCATTTCGGCAGTTTTACCCACTACATCAACTTGTACAGAAATTTTATCAGGAGTTACCACCGGAGGAGTTTCAGTCGAATCGTTGTTACTGCTACAAGACTGAAATACGAACAATAGGATTAAAGTAAGAACTCCTGCTCTATTTGCGAGATTAATCATTTTCATCTTTTTATTATTTAAATGGTTTAGTTAATAAATTGAATATCAAGATAAATATTATTTCTTCTACTTTTTGTTTTTGTTAATAACAAAAAATTTCAGGTTAAAAATGAGTTTTAAAATTGAAATATTATTTCCAAGTATAAGTACCAACTGATCCCGCTTCTAACGAAGTTGTAACCCATTTTCCATTGAATTTAATATTGAAAGTTTCTGTTGCAGAACCATCATTTTCAACAATCAATACTTTAGAGCCTGTCGGCGTAATGAAAGCAACATTTTGCAAATTGCCTCCAGAATTACTTTCAATTCTAGTTGATCCCATCGGAACAAATTTTGAAGCATGAGCTATAATATAATACGCAACATTACGCTGAAAAGTATCTCCAGAAGTTATCGTAATAGCACCTTTGCACATCGTACAACCGCCATCTGTATGTGGGCCGAAATTTTGGTTATTGGCTACATTCCATTCTAAAGCATTTCTACTGTAATTTCTCATCGATCCGATAATTATATTTCGAAGATGCCATTTTAAATCGCCATCAAAACTACCTTCAGAAGAAGTCCATTGTTCTGTAAAATATACGTTTTTAGTCGGATAAGAATTAAAAACATTAGTTAAAGCGCTAATATCTCCGGCATATAAATGGAAAGCCGACCCGTCTACAAATGGAAATGCATCTGCATCTGCCAAAATTGCTTTGGGATAATTTGGATTATCGCAATTGTGATCGTAAGCGATAATTTTTACGTTTAGATTTGCTGCTTTAAATGCTGGCCCTAAACTTTTTTTAATGAAAGCTCCCTGATCTGCAGAAGACATATACATACTTGGATTATTTCCGTCATGCAAAGGTTCGTTTTGAGGTGTTACGGCATCGATTGTAATTTCTTCTTCTTTCATTTGCTGAATGTACTTTACAAAATATTTAGCGTAAACATCATAATATTCTGTTTTCAGTTTTCCTCCTTTAAAACTAGCCACATCTTTCATCCAAATTGGTGCAGACCAAGGTGTTGCTAGAATTAAAATCTTTGGGTTAATTGCCAGAATTTCTTTTAGCATGGCGATTAGATTTTTATCTTTTTCTAAACTAAATTTATCCAAATTCAAATCTGTTTCTCCAGCTGCAAGATCATCATACGTAAAAGGCGTTGCACTTAAATCTGAAGCTCCAATACTGATTCTGATATAACTTACTCCTATTGAATTTTCGCCAGAACCAAATAATTCCTGCAAAAGAGCCGTTCTTTTTGTTGGATTTAATTGATTTATCACATCAACGCTTCCTCCTGTTAAAGTGTATCCGAAACCATCAATAGTTTGATATTTTTGAGCAGCATTTACTTCAATATTAGCATAAGCATTTGCTGTTGTGCCAAAACCCAATATTCCTGATTGTTTTGCCAATAAAACGCTTTGGTTGCCTTTTGTTAGCCAGAAATCAACATCGTTTGTAACCACTACCGGAGGGTTTACAACTGGAGGATCTACTGGAGGGTTTTCTACTGGATCACTTGAAGAAGAGCATTTTACTTGAGCCAATACAGCTGCCAAGAAGCAAAATGCTTTTATGGTATTTTTAAAATTAAACTTCATTTTTCGTGGTTATTTAGTTAGTTGACAATTAGTATACAATTGTCTGTATAGCGTGTGCCGGAATTGTAATTGTGTGTGTTTTCGTTTGATTTTCTAGAGAATAAACAATCTCTTTTTCAGATTGATTCATCACTACCGTAATCAATTGTCCATCAGAGTTTTTAAAAGAAGTGCTTAACAACGATTTGTCGCTTATGGTTTCAAGCACTCTTTTTGCATTTGGTCTAATGAATTTTGAGAAATGTCCAATATAATAATACATTGGCGTATAGATTAATTCATCTTTTGTTGTATCAGCATGAATCGGTGCGAAACAGAAATTTCCAACATGATTTGGACCTCCGTTCTGATCTAGAAGAATATTCCAGTCTGTCCAACCTACTGTTCCGTTATTAAAATCATTAATCATATTGATTCCATAACGTTCTGCATTTCCCCAAAACTGATATTTAGAAGCATCAAATTTTTCGATACAGCCTTCAGTAAAAAGAAGATTTTTATTTGGAAAAGCTTCGTGAACTTGTGCTACAGATTCAAATTGAGGTGAACCTCCATTCCAAGTTTCATACCAGTGAAATCCAATTCCCCAAGCATATTTAGAAACTTCTGGATCTGAGAAAACAAGATTGGCTCTTTTGGTCAACATATCTCCTCGATTATGATCCCAAATAATAACGTTTTTCGAGCCTAAACCTTCTTTTTCTAAAGTTGGGCCGAGATGATTTTTAAGAAAATCTCTTTCTGCTTCTGGAGTATAAATGCAAGATTCCCAGCTCTGTCTCGCCATTGGTTCGTTCTGAACTGTCAATCCCCAGATCGGAATTCCTTCTTTTTCGTATTCCCTTATGAACTTCGTATAATACAATGCCCAAGCTGAAGCAAATTCAGGCAATAAAACGCCGCCGTGCAAAATATCATTATTATCTTTCATGAAAGCTGGGGGACTCCAAGGACTCACAAATAAAGTTAGTTTTCCGCCGGCTGTTTCAATTGCTTTTTTAATTAAAGGAATTCTATATTTGCGATCGTGGTTTATATTAAAAGTCTTTAATTCTTTGTCTCCTTCAGAAACATAAGTATAGCTGTCACTGCTGAAATCACAGCTGTGAATGTTTGTTCTAGCCAAAGAATAACCAATACCTTTATTTTTATCGTAATAAGCAGTTAAGAATTCCTGCTGTTTTTTTGGCGATAATTTTGCGAAAACTTCTGCGCTTGCATCTGTAATTGCCCCTCCGATTCCGAGGAAAGTTTGGTCTGTTTTTTTAGTATTTACAGCAATTGATACCGTTGGTGTTTTTTGTTTGTTGCTTGAAATGAAATCATTTGATAATGATAATTTCCAGTTTGTGTTTTCAGCAGTAGTAAAAACCTTTATTTTATTATTTTTTTGAGCTATTATTTTTGAATTAAAACAGCTTAATTGAATAAAGGCAAAGGTTAATAGCAATATTTGAGTTGTCGCTTTCATATTGTTCTATAAACAGTTTAAGGTAAAGTAAATAGAAGGCTAATAACTAATTCAAATTAGCCTTCTTTATTACTTCTACAAAATATTAATAAACAAGTGTTTGTATAGCATGCGGCGGAATTTTGACTTCTGCCTTTTTATCACCAATAATTAAATTGTATGTAAGATCATTAGCTGATTGGTTCATGACAATAGTTGCCATTGTTCCGTCAGCATTTAAAAAAGATGTGCTTAATAAAGCGCTTTTGCTTGCAGCTGTACTTACACGAACAGCATTTAAACGAATGAACTTTGAAAAGTGTCCAATGTAATAATAAGATGGAGTGTAAATTAATTCTCCTGTTGTTGTATCTGCATGAATTGGCGCGAAACAGAAATTTCCAACATGATTAGGGCCTCCATTTTGGTCTAAAAGAATATTCCAATCTGTCCAAGCCACTGTTCCGTTGTTAAAATCATTAATCATATTAATTCCGTAACGTTCTGCATTACCCCAAAATTGATATTTCGATGCATCAAATTTTTCGATGCAACCTTCAGTAAACATGAGTTTTTTATCTGGATAAGCTTCATTTACTTTCCCAACATTATCAAACATCGGCGCACCGCCTGACCAAGTTTCGTACCAGTGAAATCCCATTCCCCAAACATATTTTGATGCTTCAGGATCTGAGTAAATTACGTTGGCGCGGTAATTCATCAAATCGCGGTTATGATCCCAAACGATGATTTTTTTATCGCCAAGATTTTCTTTTTTCAAAGTTGGACCAAGATAATTTTTGATGAAATCTCTTTCTGCTTCAGCTGTATAAATACAAGATTCCCAAGTCTGAACCGCCATTGGTTCATTTTGAGTAGAAGTTCCCCAAATCGGAATACCTTCTTTTTCGTATGCTTTAATAAATTTCACGTAAAAATTAGCCCAAGTCTGGTAGTATTCAGGAAGTAAAGTTCCTCCTTTTAATACATTCTTGTTACTTTTCATAAAAGCATTTGGTGACCAAGGCGCAACATAAGTTGTCAATTTTCCGCCAGCTTTTTGAATGGCTTGTTTGATTAATGGAATTCGATATTGTCTATCATGATCAATAGAAAAAGTCTTCAGATCTTTATCTCCTTCTTCGATGTAAGAATAGCTTCCACTGCTAAAATCAGAACTTTGAATTGTTGTTCTTAGCAAAGAATAGCCGATACCTTTTTGCTGATCGTAGTAAGCATTTAAAAATTCTGCTTGTTTTTCTTTTGAAAGTTTAGCAAATATTTCGGCGCTAGCATCTGTAATAGCACCTCCAATTCCCATAAAAGTTTGAAACTTTTTAGCTGGCTGTACAAAAATAGAAGTTTCGGTTTCTAGAGGTTGTTTTGCGGCAGAAAAAGTCAAATTATCTGTAGTAGTTAATCGCAATTTAGAGTTTTCCGCTGTGGTATAAACGGTTATTTTTTTACCGTCGGTTGTAAACTCTTTTTTTGTTTTTGGCTGTTGTGCAAAAGCTGCAGCAGAAAACAAAAGGCATATAATTTTTAGGCTATTTTTTTTCATTCGCTTCTAATTATTATGTTTTTAAATTGAAGTTTAGAAGAAATCAAAAAAATGAGTTCTACCCTTTTGAAGGATTTAAAAAATAGCCCATACTCATAATGATTATGGGCTATTTACAACCAAACTTAAACTTAACTTAACTTTTTATTTTCCTCTGAATTCAACTTTTGTGATAGTAATAGGTTCATTACCCGCTTTATTACTTCCAGATCTAATTACAAGATATATTGTTCCGCTTTCAGGGAATTTAACAACATTGGAAACTGTTTTCGTTACATCGTTTTTTACACATCCAACTCCAGATAATTTTCCTGAAAATTTAGATGTTCCGCAGCCATCCCAAGTACTTATTCCCATAACTCTGTTTTCTTTATACTCAGTACCTAGAACTGGTGCTGATTTACCAGCATACACTTCAAACCAAGTCTCGTCTAAACCGCTAGGGCAAGAAATTGTCATGTCGATTGTATATTCTCTGTCTTTTACAACTTCGATTGCTTGATAGATACCTTCTTGAGCTCCTCCACCTGGTAGATGAATCGTCGCGCTATTATTAGCGAAAGACCAAAACGCTGCACCTGTTGGGCTTAATTGTGCACTAATCCATTTAGCTTGATCTGCAGCAGTTGCAAACTTTCCACCTTGCACTAAGTTTCCTTTTGCAGGATCTGTTTGCGCTACTACGATCTGCTGAGAAGAAGTTGCCATTGCTGCTCCAGCTCCAACGGCTGTATGAGTAACTGTATATGTTCCTGCATCAGGTAGAGAAATCACTTGATTCATTTTTCCTGGACTTGCACCATCACCAGTATCCCATTGTGAAAGAATAACTCCTTTTGGTTGCGTTGCTGTTAGAAGATAAGTATTCATAGCTCCTGCAACTGGGGCGATAGTAAACGAGGCATCAAGATTTGTAGCTACAAGAGGATTTTCATTAACTTCTTCGCTACAGCTGCTTAGTGTTCCTAATGCTAAAGCCAGCATTAGGTATACACTTTTTCTAAAATATATATTTAGGTTCATTTCTTTTTGTTTTGGTTAATTAGTAATACTATTGGTAATTCGGATTTTGTTTCAATTTAGTACCGTTAAGCTCTGTGTACGGAATTGGCAAAATCTCATCTGTTCCAGCATCAAAACCTCTATCAGATAATGCTGCTGCTGCATCTCCCCATCTTACTAAATCAAAGAATCTATGTCCTTCACCAGCTAATTCCATTCTTCTTTCATGTTTGATCGCTTCTAATGTTACGGGAACAGAACCCAATCCAACTCTTCCTCTAACTGCATCAAGTAAAGCTTGTGCTCTTGGCCCAGAACCTAAAGCTTCTGCTTCCATTAAGTAAGTATCTGCAAGTCTGATCACATAAGAGTTTTGCTTGTAGTTCAACTCTGAGTTACCACCACCTGTACTAACATCTGACTGTCTTGGAAGATATTTGTTTAAGAAAAATCCAGTGTCTTGGTAAGCTGGGATATAATCTGCTTTACCTGCTGCTTTTAATGCTTTTAAGTCAAGAATTGTAGCTTCTAAACGGGGATCACCTTGCATTGCATCATATAATTTTTGAGTTGCAACGTTGAAAGCCCATCCTGCTGGAAGATCTGGTGCATCAGAGCCTTTTGGTCTAGAATATCCTCTAGGTCCAACCATGATGTTTAAAGAGTTTCCTTCATCTTTACCTTGTCCCCAGAAACTCCAATCAGAGTTACCAGCGCTACTGTGAGATACTTCGATTAATGATTCTTCGTTGAATTTGTTTGATGTTACCCATAAGTCGCTAAAATCATCCAATAGTTTATTGCCATATTGATTTACTGCTCCTGGAGTACCATTTACTTCCGCCAAAACTGTCGCCGCCTGAGTTTTTTTACCTTCAAACAAAAGTACTTTCCCTAAAAGTGCCTGAGCAGCTCCTTTGTTAAATCTTCCAGCTTCTGTTTTTGCATCAACTGTATTAGGTAAATCAGCAATTGCTTCTGTTATATCTTTTTCGATTTGTGCATAAATTACCTCTGGTGCAACTTGCTCAGGATTATAGATCGTTTCTGTAGTTAACGGCTCTAAAACTAAAGCAATATTTTTAAACATTCTTACTAAATTAAAATAGTAAAATGCACGTAATGTTTTAGCTTCTGCTGCAAATCTCCTTCTAGCTACATCATTCATTGTAGCTGCTGGCAACTTAGATAACAACAAATTTGCTCTAGAAATACCTTGGTAGTGATCGTTCCAGTAACTTGCCGGAATAGTAATTGAAGAAAGTGAGTGTGTAGAGAAATTTTGAATTCCGGTTCCATCTGTAGAACTACCTCCTCCAGCATAAAAATCATCTGAACCGGCATTTAGCAGTGCCACTAAGTTTTCAAAACCACCTGTATTTTTTCTCAATGGATCATAAACTCCTACTAAAGCAGCATAACATTGCTGTTCATTAGAAAAATATGTACTTGTGTCAAATTTTCCTTCAGGGTTAGTGGTCACAAAATCTTCAGAGCAAGAGCCTAGAACAGCCAATGCTACAGCCACATATATATATTTAAATTTTATCGTTTTCATGATTATTTATTTTTAAAATTGAACGTTAGCTCCAAACAAAATAGATCTTGCTTGCGGATAAACTCCTTTGTCTATACCAAAAACTTGGCCTCCAATTTCTGGATCAAATCCAGTATATTTTGTAAAAGTGATTAAGTTTTCTCCAGTTACGTAAAAACGTAGTTTATCTGCTCCGATTTTAGATGATAAACTAGCTGGCATTGTGTATCCAAGAGTTACCACTTTTAAACGGAAGTAATTTCCATCTTCCAAGTAAAAATCTGACATGTTAGTGTAGTTTTTATTTGGGTCATTATTTGTCAATCTTGGGTAATCGTTTGAAGTTCCCTCGCCAACCCAACGCTCTAAAGCTTTAGTTTGGTAGTTTGCATTAAGTACATCTAATCTTCTTAAACCTTGGAAAATTTTGCTTCCTGCAGCTCCTTGAGTAAATGCCATAAAATCGAAGTTTTTGTAGTCTAAGTTTACTGTGAAACCAAAAGTATATTTCGGAATATTTGTTCCTAAGAATTGTTTATCATCCTCAGTAATAGCTCCATCACCATTAGAATCTACCCAACGGAAATCTCCTGGTCTAGCATTTGGCTGAATTAAACCTCCGTTTGCATTTTTGTAAGCTGCAACTTCAGCTTCATTTTGGAAAATTCCGGCTGTTTTAAATCCGTAGAACTCGTTAAATGAATGTCCAACTTGTGTTCTAGTTACGGGTCCCATAGATTGGAAAGTTGCATCTCCAACAATGAAATTAGTAGATGATCCTACATAAGTGATTTCATTTTTCAAGTAAGCAAAGTTTGCATTAACTCCTAAATTAAAATCCCCAAGTCTTTTCTTGTAACCTAATTCAACCTCCAAACCGCTATTGTCCATATCTGCAATGTTAGCAGAAGGCGCATCAGTTGCTCCAACATATCCAGGAATTACAATGTTTCTTAAGATTCCTTTTGTTGATTTTTTGAAATAATCAAGTGTAAGAGAAAAATCATTGAATAATTTTGCATCAAGACCTACAGTAGTTTGAGATGTTTCTTCCCATCCTAAGTTTGCATTTGGCAAAGTAGAGTTTCCGTATCCTGTTGTAATACTTCCACCATTTCCAATAGTATAATTGTAACCTCCTACAACCGTAGCTCTATATTTAAAGTCTTCGATATTATCATTACCTACAACTCCATAACCTCCACGGAATTTTAAAGTGTTTACCACATTGTTTTCTTTCCAGAAACCTTCTTTAGAAACTACCCATCCTAATGAGAATGAAGGGAAAACTCCAAATTTATTGTTTTCACCAAAACGAGTTGATCCGTCACGACGAACGATTCCTGTAAAAAGATATTTCTCCATGTAATCGTAGTTAGCACGTAAAAACAATGAAGCCAATTTGTGTTCTACTTTATCGCTTGTTCTTGTTGTTCTATCAGCTTGAGGAATATCAAAATTCCAAGAAGCATCTTTGTAACTTGTAATTGGAAGACCAAACATTGTTGTTCCGATAGTGCTACCAATATTTTCTACATAAGCACCTTGTCCAGCTAAAACACTTACATTATGATCTCCAAATTTGTTCGCATAAGACAAAGTGTTTTCTAGAGTCCAAGAAAGAGCTTTTTCGTTGTTTTGATTGTAGTTATTTCTGTCAGCTTTCATGTTTGGGTTTAAGAAGTTAACCGGAGTAAACATTTCATTCCCCCAGTAAGCCAACTTACCGCCAAGTGTTGTTCTAAATTTTAAATGACTCGTGATGTTAGCCTCTAAATAAGCATTACCAACAAAATCGTCTGACCAGTCAAATCCTCCTAATCTAGTTTGAGTATACGCTAGAGGGTTTGTCATCTCTTGTTGCACTAAAGAAGAAATTCCGTAAGGATTTCCATTTGCATCTCTAACAACATTTGGGTTTGTGTAATAACCTGAGTTTGCTACGGCTGGATCTGTAACCACTAGCGGGGTAAGCGGATCTAAGTTAACAGCAGAACTTAACGGACCTCCGAACTCACTGTTTACATTACCAATACCTTTAGTTTTTTGGTGTGTGTATCCAAAAGTCTGTCCGAAAGTAAAGAAATCAGAAATTTTGTGAGTAGAATTTAATCTAAAGTTTTTCTTTGTATAATTAGAGATATCTGTAGCAACAATACCTTCCTGATCTTGAATTCCGAAAGAAGCATAGAAAGTAGATTTTTCACTACCTCCACTAATACTTAATTCATGCGTGTATCTGAAAGCCGAATCATTAAAGATTGCATCTTGCCAATCTGTACCTTTTCCGAAAGAAGCTGGATTTGCATATTTAATACCACCACCGTCATTCAAAGATTTTTCATTCATAATAGTTGCGTACTGAGTAGCATTCAACATATCTAATCTTTTCGCTGGAGCAGAAATACCTGCAAAACCATTATAGTTTACAGAAATTTTTCCAGACTTTCCTTTTTTAGTGGTAACTAGAATAACCCCAGTTGCTGCACGAGTACCATAAATTGCAGCTGAAGCAGCATCTTTTAATACCTCGATAGATTCAATATCAGATTGATTGATGAAACCAACTGCACCAGCATCTACAGCAATTCCGTCAACTACCCATAAAGGATCATTTCCACCTTCTCTAAAGGTAGTAATACCTCTTACACGAACTTTAGACGCTGCGCCAGGGCTTCCAGAAGTAGCTGCAACAGAAACCCCTGCTACTCTACCTTGTAAAGACTGTTCAACTCGTCCGTTTGGCACTTTTTCAAGATCAGCTGCCTTTACACTAGAAATGGCTCCAGTTACAACAGATTTCTTTTGAGTACCATATCCAACAACTACAACCTCATTTAAAGATTGTGATTCTGGTTTTAATTGAATAGTAATTTTTGTTCTTCCATTTATTGCTTCTGTTACTGTAGCGTAACCAATAAACGTAATTGTTAATGATCCGTTTGAAGGCACTTGCATCTGAAACTTTCCGTCGAAGTCTGAGGCAGTAGATTTAGTAGTACCTTTCAATAAGATTGTCGCACCTGGAACAGGCAAACCATTTTCATCATTGATTATTCCATTTACTGTGACATCCTGAGCCACAGCTATAACCGAGAATAATAAAGATGAAATACAAAAAACAAGTAATTTTGTTAATTTCATTTTTCTAAAAATTTTGGTTAATTAATTAGTAATTTAATGCAATACTAAAACTAAATTTTCACTTTTCACACTTCATAATCATTACAAAAACACATCAAAAAGAGAAAAATAATATTATAAAAACACATCAAAAAAAACATAATTATTTAATTTTCAAATATTTAAAAAAATAAAAAATAGTACTAAATAAAAGTTAATTTTAAAAAATAACACTACAGTATATTTTCAGGAGTATAATTCATCAAAATTATTAAAACTACAACGTGATAGTCGTTACAATTACGTTGTAAATAGCTATTAGATAAACAATTAGAGGGTTGAAATCTTTATTTTTACTTATGCTGAAAAATTAAAGAATATCGTTTTTTTACCCTGCTTTTTTTACATTATCAATAATATTTTTATTATAGGAAAAAGCTTATTTTTAAATATTATATAAGAAATTACCTTCTTTATATGTTATTTTGAGTTGAAAAAAATCGGAAAGATCACCTTCAAAAATCTAGAAAACGCCATTTTTAATGTAAAATGAGGAATAAGGCTAGTTTTCTGATCGAAATCTTAATTTCAAATTTGGCATTCTTTAAAGCCTTACAAGAGCCTTTATATAATTATAAAGAAGGAGAGGAATTGAAGAAACAATAAATAAGCCTTTAAAAGCATTAAAAACCACCCTAGCTTACGTTTCAAATCCTTTAAACTGCTTTAAATGAAAACAAAAGAGAATATTACTGGAATTTGATCTAGAAATCGAATTAAAGAATGCATCCTCGTTAGTTATAATCTCTTAATTTGAATTTGGTCAAGTTTTTAAAATAAAAAAAGGCCCATAATCGAAATTATGGGCCCACCAGGCAATAAACTTAACTTAAACTAACCATAGTTTAAATCTTAAATATGCTTCCTTAAAGTGAAGCATAAAAT
Source organism: Flavobacterium sp. B167r (assembly GCF_056824315.1). Taxonomy (NCBI): domain Bacteria; kingdom Pseudomonadati; phylum Bacteroidota; class Flavobacteriia; order Flavobacteriales; family Flavobacteriaceae; genus Flavobacterium; species Flavobacterium sp. B167r. Next base: position 1,700,920 of record NZ_CP124859.1, on the reverse strand, counting down.
GTTTGAAATTCGAAAAAGGAATTTTTTAGTCTTCCTTTTTCGAAACAACTAACACAAAATATTTTATTCAGGTTTAAAAATGAATGTCCAACCTGTTTTAGGGTCTTTTAAACTTCTTGGTACATATAATACTAGTTTATCTTGTGTAAGGGTAACAATAGTATACTCATTTTCAGCGTTTCCAGCTTCATAACCTAAAATTTTTGAATTTTTAATGAATAACTTTTTGTTAGTAACATCCAATACAAAGCTTCCCTTTTCTGCAGCTGCAGATGCCGTTTGATAATGATTGTAATTTGGTGCACCATCCAAATCGAAGTGCATCTTACCTTCAACATCTAGTGGAGGACAACATTCTCCCCCTGCATTCCACCATGCACTCATCGCCGAATTAGGATCATCTGGAGGAGACATAAACCAAAATAATTCACCTGAACCTGCAGCGCCGTCAAAAACCCATGTTTTACCATCTTTAGCATTTGAGCCTAATAAAAATCCCCATTCTGGCGGTACAGGATGATCTAATACACTAATTGTAACAGGAACTGTTTTTTCAAAAAATTCTGCTCCTAAAGTTCCTTTATATGCAAAATTAAAAGTCCCAGTCACTGGCATTGTAATAGTATGAGTATCTGTTAATGCCTTGCTTATTATATAATCCCAATAACCACTAACGCCCGGACTAAGCATTTCAAGTTTGATTTCATTACCACCAGCCGTAGTATTTGTTGCTTTAAGCTCGACATTCTCAACAGTTATTGAATTACTTAAATGCTGTTCGTCTACAATTGGGTCACATGCCGAAAAGACCAGCATAAAGACTGCAATTAGTAAATATTTTATATTATGAATTTTCATCTTTTCTTATTATTAGTAGTTATTAAATATTACCAACCTGGATTTTGATTATAAACTCCATTTAATAGTCTGATTTCGGTTTCTGGAACCGGAACTAAGCCTTTAGTTTCTGTTCTATATTTTACACTATAACTGGCATCAACACCAGAGTTTCTAACTTGAATTACATCATTAAAAGCAGTATCAACATCACCCCAGCGAACTAGATCAAACCAATGCAATCCTTCGAAAGCTAATTCATGCAAACGCTCTGTTTTGATATTATCAAGAGAATATGCCACTGGTCCTAGATTTGCTCTTAGTCTTACTGCATTCATACCTTCTGGCGTTTTAGTAATTTCAGAATGCATTAATAACACATCCGCAAAACGCATGAAAATAAAATCTTGGGCATGCATCAACTGCATATCTGTAATTTTCCAATCATACATCTGAACAAACATTCCTACATTTGATCCTTTGCCATCATCGTGCTGTAATGAAACATATTTTTTATTAAAATATCCTGTTTCATGATCTCCTTTATCTGGTGCATAACTACCTGTCCCTTGTTCAGCTTTACCTACTTCAAGTATAGACCCTCTCTTTCTTGGATCTGCATCATCCCATCCTGAAAATAATTTTGGGTTTACGGTACACCATCCCCAGCCTTCTCCAAAAGGTGCTAAAGAATTACCACGCAATGAATTAAATAGAGCAAGTCTATTCGTGTAACTCTGACCATTTGTCCAATCCCAGTTACCAAAAGAATATCTTTGCATAAACATTGTTTCAAAGTTTCCTGTTCCAAATGTTGGTGTAGCACCATCTTGACCTACCCATGATAAACCTTCCGCTGCAGCCCAAGGCAGTACAGTGTCACTTTTTGCACTTTTATTTACGTAAGAATATGGCCAAAGATTTCTAAAATCAGACGCAAGCTTATAACCACTGTTATTGATACAATCATCTAAATAAGCCCCAACTTGTGTTGCCGTTAAAGCACCGCCTTCAACAAGAGGCAAATCTGTCGTTGCTTGCTTTTCGATGTTACTCATGTAACCCGTATAAAACAAAAACACACGTCCCATATATGCTTCTGCAACCCATTTATTAGCATGACCATATCTTGCAGTTGGAATACTTGTAAATGGTGTAGAAGGCATAGTTTCAATAGCTAGTTTTAAATCAGATGCGATTTGTGCGAATGTCTCACTATAAGTCGATCTCGCAACTAATCTGTCACCATCATATTTTATAACCAATGGCACTCCTCCAAAGAATTTTGCTAATCTGAAATAGAAGAAAGCTCTCATAAACAAAGCTTCTCCAATTGCTTGTTTTTTAAACTCTTCTGCTAGTTGTGGCGTATCAAAATACTTAGAAAAATCTGCATCTGGAACTTTTTCAATAATGGCATTTGCTCTCGAAATCCCATTATATGATTGTCTCCACATATCGCGATAGGTATCTTCAGCAGGATCTTCGAAATTATCTACCCATTTTGCAGATTTATCATCTGGACCTCCACCACCAAACATCATATTATCCATCAGGTTTGCAGCTACTTGTTCTTCACTATGAACATTCGCTGTATAGATAGCATTGTAAATACCTGCCATTGCTTCGTTTATATCAGTAGGAGATTTATAAAAACTAGTTAAACTCTTTTCTGAAAGGTTCTCCGTATCCAGTTCATCATTACAGCCATACACTGCAAAAATTGCTGAAATTGCTACTATATATCTTAATTTTTTCATTTTCAATGTTTTAATTATTAGAAATCTGCACTTAATCCAAACATTACTGTTCTAGATTGTGGATATAAACCTAAATCTACTCCTGAAGCCCATGAATAGTTTGTATTATCTCCTCCCCAACGCACTTCTGGATCCATACCATCATACTTTGTAAATGTGTACAAGTTATTTACAGCAACGTAGAATTTAAGATTCGACATAAATTTGATGTCTTTCAATAATTCATTAAAATTATAACCAACCGTTAAATTGTTAATTCTTAAATAATCAGCATTGTGCATGTAGATGTCAGAAATATAATTTGTATTTCTATTTGACACAGAACTTAAGCGAGGCATTCTGTTTGAAGTTCCCTCTCCGTGCCAACGATCAAATACATCTGAAGTATAGTTTTGTTTTGGACTATCAGCAAATGATCTGTAAGATTGCATCACCTGCATTCCGTACTTACCTGCCAGTGTTGAGTTCAGATAAATGTTTTTGTACTCGAAGTTTAACTGAATTCCTAATTGGAAATTTGCGTTAGGGTCTCCAAGAATTACTTTGTCTTTTTCATCAATAACACCATCCTTGTTTTGATCCACAAAGCGAACATCTCCCGGACGTTGGTCACTAAAATACGGCTGACCTGTAGGCCCTACATAAGCATCTGCTTCTTGTTGGTTCTGTAAAATTCCAGCTGTTTTAAAACCGTAGAAAGACCCAATTGGATAACCTACTTGCGCTCTAGAAATTTCTGATGTTCCTTGTGATAGAACGTGAGGCAAACCATTAATTATACCATTTCCATTGTCAATCCTAGTAACTAAATTTTTGTTGAAAGCACCACTTACCGTTACACCATATTTAAAATCTCCTACTTTGTCTTTCCAAGATAAAGAAAGTTCAAAACCTTTATTTTCGATATCCCCTCCATTTTTGTAAGGATCATCAGCACCTGCAGTTCCTGGTAACTGTGCTTTAACCAGCCAGTCTCTAGTTGTTTTCTTATACCAGTCAAATGTTACTCCTAATCTTGAATTGAAAAAACTTACGTCTAATCCTAAATCTAACTGTTCAGATGTTTCCCAGCTAACTGATGGATTAGGTACTGATGCAGGATATGCAGTCTGGCCAGAAACCGGTTTAGTATCTCCAAAAAAGTAACCAGGGAAAGCATATTTGATACTAGATGTATAATAGAAAGCATAATCTGTATATTGGTTACCATTTTGTCCCCAGCTAGCTCTTAACTTCAAGAAATTAAGGTATTTTGAAGTACCTGCCATGAAATCCTCCTTGCTAACAACCCATCCAGCAGCCACAGACGGGAAGTTACCGTACTGATAATCTTTAGCAAAATTAGAAGATCCGTCACGACGTATAACAGCAGAAAGAAGGTATTTTTCTTTATAATCATACTGCGCACGTGCAAAATAAGACATAATTGCGCCTCCACCAGCAGCTTTATCAAAACCTGTGGTATTAATATCTGCTATAGAACTTGGGCTTTTCGTATTGTCTAAATAAGCATATTTTGGATCATTAGGAAATGACAAACCATTTCTTGAACCGTAAATATTATTTTCAACAATTCTTTGCCATAACTCTGTACCAATTACAGCGTTAATATTATGATTTCCGATTTGTTTTTGATACGCAAGAGTATTCGTCCAAGTTGAGTTTGCACCAAAATACTGAGATTGCGTTGCGCCATCAACTGCATCATTGTAAAGAACTCCTAAATGGTACATCGGGTTCATCGTTCTATTGTAACCAAACCATGAATCAATTCCATAAACCGTTTTAAATCTTAAGTTAGAAATGGGCTCAACCTCTAAAAATACGTTACCAATAATTTTATGATCTTTTGGATAATTGTAATTACTTCTGTAATACATTACCGCCAAAGGATTTGTTTGGTTTGTATTTAAACCGTCTAATGTTGGTGTAAATCCATATTCATTAATATTTCTGTCAATCGCTGTTTGCCAATAAGCAGGTTGTAATGGATTTTGTGTCAATGCATTATGCAAATCATTCCCGTAAATATTTCCATTTGAAACATCTCTTTTTTGAATATTCGTATACGTTAAATTTTCTCCTACCGTAATGATGTTATGGCTCTCATTCTTTTTCAAAACCATTTGCGTATTCATTCTTGTAGTTAATCTTTTAAATCCAGCATCTACGATATTACCGCCTAAAATACCGTCTTGATCGAAATATGAAACTCCGAATGAATATGTAATATCTTCAGATCCTCCTGTGATATTAATAGAATGATTTACTATTGGAGCGTCTTTTTTAGACATTTCATTTATCCAGTTAGTTCCTGTCCATCCTTTTTGCAGTTTATCCCATATCTCATTTCCAAGTTGAGTTCCTGCTCCAGGATAATTTCTCTCTAACCAGTCGTTACTTGTTAACATCGTTTTCCAATCGTTTGGCGCAAGTCCATCGTTAACTCGTCCTTCATCTTGGATGTACATATATTCTTGTGCATTTAAAGGATCCAGATTTTTGTAAATGTTTTGAATTCCAAAATAACTATCATAAGAAATTCTAGCTGGTCTTCCTTTACGTCCTTTAACAGTAGTTACTAAAACAACTCCATTTGCTGCTCTAGAACCATAGATCGCAGCAGAGGCAGCATCTTTAAGAACGTCTATAGATTCTATATCTGAAGGGCTCAAATAATCAATATCTCCCACAGCAACCCCATCTACGATATACAACGGATTAGAATTTCCAATTGTTCCGATACCACGAATGACAACTTTAGTACCTGCTCCCGGTGAACCACTATTTCTTGTAATACTAATACCTGGCGCAATACCTTGCAGAGCTTCCATTGCAGATCCGGTATTCAATTCTTTTAGCGTTTCTCCTTTTAAGTTTGTTGAAGCACCTGTTATCAAAGCTTTCTTTTGTGTACCGTAACCGATTACTACAACTTCATTTAAACTTTGAGATACTGATTTCAGAACAATAGTAAGCTTTGTTTTTCCGCCTATTGCCTCGTTTACAGTTTCAAAACCAACGAAACTGATTATCAATGTTCCGTTAGAGGGAGCGCTTATCTGAAATTTTCCATCAAAATCAGAAGCAGTAGCTTTAGTTGTTCCCTTTACTAAAACCGTCGCACCTGGGACGGGCAATCCACTTTCGTCATTAATGATTCCATTTATTGTCACATCCTGAGCCAATGCGACAACTGAAAATAGTAAAGACGAAACACAAAAAATAAATAATTTTGTCAATTTCATTTTTCTAAAAATTTTGGTTAATTAATTAGTAATTTAATGCAATGATAATGTTAAATCTGAAAAAATTCATATTAAAATTCTTTACAAAAACACTTCAAACTTAATATTAACACACTACAAAAACACAACATTAATTTTTTAATTCATTTATTTACAACAATTTACCTTTGATAAAATTTTGTTATAAAAATGTTAATTAAAAAAAACGTATCTTACATAAGCATAACAGCAACTATTACGTTATAATTTAAAAAAAAATCAAAAAAGACGATTTATTCCAATTGATAAATCAACAATTTAAAATCAAAATAACTCATTTCTATTAAAAATATATTTAAAATTTTATGAAATCCATAGTAAGGTCTTTTGCATTAATTTTATTATTTTTCTTACAAACAAAAGGTTTTTCTCAAGTAAAAGAAATTGGTATTCCAGATATAAAAAATTATAAAAGATCAGAGTATAGGGGTGGAACTCAAAACTGGAGTATTGATCAGGATAAAAACGGAAATATTTATTTTGCAAACAATAGCGGTTTGATCCAATTTGATGGTTCAAACTGGCATAAATATTCCTTACCAAACAAATCTGAAATCAGAAGTTTAAAAATTGATGCTTTAGGAAGGATCTTTGTTGGAGGGAATAATGAATTTGGATACTTTAAAAATAATGAGAAGGGAATATTAAAATATCATTCGCTCTATAATCTTTTAAGCCCAATAGACAAAGAAAACATCAATCTGATCTGGAGAATTCATATTTTTAACGGAGAAGTTATTTTTCAGTCTTTCAGCAAAGTGTTTTTTCTAAAAAATGAAAAAGTTACTACGCTTACCGCTCCGCACAAATTTCAATTTTCATTCTTAGTCAATAACCGCTTGTATTTTCAGGACAAAACACTAGGAGTGCTTGAATATAAAAGCAGAAAACTTACAGCAATAAAAGGAACTACTGTTTTTAATGATAAAGAAATATGGTCTATTTTTCCACTGCCGAACAACCGACTATTATATGCAACTTTAGAAAAGGGGCTTTACGTTTCAGAAAATGGCATTATTAAACCGTGGACAACAGAAGCCAACGAATTTATCAAGAAAAACACTTCCCTAGGCGGAACAATCATTAAAAACAAATTTATAATACTTAATTCTGTATTAGATGGGGCGATTATCTGTGATTTAAATGGAAAAATAATTCAGCACTTAAATCGACAAAAAGGAATTCAGAACAACACAATATTAGCTTCATTTGTAGACAATAAAAACAATATTTGGCTTGGATTAGATAACGGTATCACCTTTATAAATGAAAACTCTCCTTTTTCTTATTTTGACTACAGCTATAATATAGGCACTGTATATGCCTCTACAATGTACAATGGAAATCTTTACGTGGCCACAAACCAAGGACTCTTTTATCATCCTTGGGGAAGTTCTTTCAGAGATAGTCCGTTTACTAGAGTTGAAGGGACAATTTCTCAGGTTTGGAATATTCAGGTTCTAAATAATGTGCTAATATGCGCCAGCAATAGTGGTGCATTAATTATTGAAAACAACAGAGTGTCTAAAATACTAGACAATAAAGGTTATTTTGGATTCAAAAAAATACCAGATCACGAAAACTATATAATAGGCGAAAGTTATAACGGATTTTCGGTCTTCAAACGATCTGCAACGGGATACGATTACTTACATCAAGTAAAAGGGTTTGATGAAACCACTAATAATTTTTCTGTAGAAATAGATGCTAACTATTTATGGCTAAAGAAAAATCCTTTTTTATACCAAGTGAAACTCTCAGAAGATTTACAACGATTTGATTTTATAAAAAAACATGTCAACATATCTGAGAAGTACAAAGGAATAAATAGCATACAAAACATTAATGATAAAGTTTATTTTCAAGTAAAAAATCATTTTTACAGATATTCTGTGGAACAAGAAGCATTTTTTGAAGATAAAAAAATGACAACCTTATTCAACGGAATTCCTACTATTAATACCTTAATTGAAGATTCTGCTGGGAATCTTTGGTATGCATTTAATGAATCTCTCGGCGTATTAGTTAAGAATAAAAATGGAACTTTTACAAAGAAACAAGCCATTTTCTCTAACTTAACCGGGAACTTGGTAAACAATTATATTTCTGTGAATACCATAGATCCTCAAAACATTTTCATCGGATTGACAGATCGTCTTGCGCATTATAACTCGACAACACCAAACACGTTTATGACAAAACCGAAAGCTTTTATTGAAAGCTTTACGAATCCTGGAGATACTATTTTAACGGGTAATTTAGCCAGTAAACTAGACTCATATAGCATTCCTTACAAATACAATCGTGTCAAATTTACTTTTGCATCTCCAACATACGAGAATCAGGAAAATGTAATGTATTCTTATAAATTAGAGCCTTTTGAAGAAAATTGGCGCGGCTGGTCGTCAACAGCAATAAAAGAATATACCAATTTGAGAGAGGGCAATTATGTAATGAAATTAAAAGCCAGAAACAGCTACGGAATAGAATCAAATATAACAGAAGTTGAATTTACAGTATCTCCTCCATGGTATCGACACTTTTTGGCTTATTTATTTTATCTCGTACTCATTTTACTAGGTGCCTATATAATCTCCGTTAGAGTTAAACTGAAAATTAGAAAAAATAGATATTATGAAACCATAGAACAACGACGATTATATCTAGAAAAGGAGTCTAAAATTAGGCATGAACAGCACGATTTGGAAAAAGAAATTGAAAAATTGAAAAATGACAAGCTTCAAATTAAAATCTTAGCAAAAGACAAAGAATTAGTTAACAACTCTTTACAAGTTGTAAAAAAGAATAAAGTTTTAAACGGTATCATTCACAAACTGAAAGATATTGACACGGGAATATTGGATGAAACCACTAAATCTGAATTTAGCAAACTGCATAAAAGTATCGTAAAAGAAGTAAATACAGATAAGAGCTGGAAAGACTTAGAAAAACACATCAAAAATGTCCATTTTGAGTTCTTAAAGCGTCTTAAAGGACAGTACCCAACTATTTCTCCTCGAGAATTAGATTTATCGACCTATTTATTAATGAATATGTCTACCAAAGAAATAGCCGAAATTATGAATATTTCAACAGGCGGAGTTGAATTAGCCCGTTATCGTCTAAGAAAGAAATTAGGACTAAATAAAAAAGAAAATCTCATTGGATTTTTAATGAGTATTTAAAAGAAAAGCCATTCAGTATTTGAATGGCTTTCTTTTATAAAATATAATCTAAAGTTCGCTCTAAAGCCATACCTCTGGAACCTTTTATTAATATCATATTAGAATCAAATTTAAAGGTCTTTAAAAACTCTGCAAAAGCATCGAATGTTTCAAAAAACTGAATTTTTTCATTCGAAATCTTATTAGCAAAAAAAGCTTTTCCAATTAAAAAACATAAAGCCCGTTTTTGATCTGCTAAAGAATCAATTATAACTTTATGTTCATAAAGACTTTCCTCTCCTAATTCAAACATATCTCCAAGAATCATAATTTTATTTTCCTTGTCTAATTGAAGAAAGTTAGCAATCGCAACAGCCATACTGCTTGGGTTAGCATTGTAAGCATCTAAAATAATCTCATTTGAACCTTTTTGCATCATCTGAGATCTATTGTTTGCAGGAATATAATTCTCAATAGCGCTCTTTATATCACTTTCTTTTACATCAAAATATTTTCCGATTGATGCAGCTGCATTAATATTATTGGCATTGTAAAGTCCGATTAAATGAGATTCAATTGAGAAATCATTGTAATCAATAGCTACAAAAGGATTTGCTGCAATATCCAGAATATTTAAATCTGCATTTTCCTTTTTAACACCAAAAGTAAATGATTTAATCCCTTTTGATTTCTCAATCTGAATTGGATCTTCTAGATTTACAAAAACAGTTTTCTGGTTTGCTGAAAGGTATTGATACATTTCACTTTTACCAGCAATTACACCTTCAACTCCGCCAAAACCTTCTAAATGCGCTTTTCCAAAATTGGTTATATATCCAAAATCAGGTTGTGCAATTTGACACAAAAATTCGATTTCTTTTTGATGATTGGCTCCCATTTCAACAATTCCAATTTCTGTTTCCTTTGTAAAAGAAAGCAACGTCAATGGAACGCCAATATGATTATTTAAATTGCCGATAGTTGCTTTTGTTTTAAACTTTTTTGACAACACAACATTGATCAATTCTTTTGTAGTAGTTTTTCCGTTACTGCCAGTTAAAGCAACTATTGGAAGACCTAAATAAGTTCTGTGAAATTTTGCTAATTCTTGAAGCGTCTGCAGACTGTTCTCTACTAAAATAGTTCTGTCATCAATAAAATAAGATTCGTTGTCAATAACAACAAACAAAGCTCCTAGATCTAAGGCCTGTTTAGCAAATGTATTAGCGTCAAAATTCTCTCCTTTAATTGCAAAAAACATCGAATTCTTTTCGATTTTTCTTGTATCAATTGACAGGGAGCTACACTGTAAAAATAAGTTATGAATGTCTTGAATATTCATTTATAATTTTTTTTTTAATATGTCATAAAAGTAGAAAAAAAACAATAAAAAAATTCCAAATTCCAGACTGAATATTCAGCTTTTGGAATTTGGAATTTTCTGTATTTTTAATTCCTAAATCTTAGTTTCTAGGAGATTTTCTTTTTTCAGCTTTAGAACCTACTCTAGACATTGCGCATCTGAAACCAATGTAGTCAGTTGCCATATCTTGTGGGAAGTATCTTCTTTGAGCTGGATCTAACCAATAAGCTCTATCTCTCCAAGATCCTCCTTTATAAACTCTTACTTTATCATCGATTAAAGTAGTACGCTTACTAGAGTTGTCATATTTTCTGATCATTTTCCCTAAACTGTCAGTTGTAACGTTGTGTTTAGGAGAGTTGTACATTGACTGTTCTGCTTTAGATCCAGACTCTGATTCACCAAAATCGAAATATCTAGAAGATTGTTTATCACCATCTCTGTAGTTGATATTGTCGCTTGTACTGAAGTTTTGTCTTAAATACGTTTCTTGTTCATCAACCGGAACCTGAGCAATTTCTCCAGGGAGGTTTCTTGCAACAACTTTACCGTTACTTAAAGTATCATACTTAATGGTAGCAGTAGAAACAATTTCTAGTTTACCGTCTTTACCAATTTTGTTTTTAGCATATTGGTTTCCTCTGTAGTAGTTGAAATCATTTGCTTCATTGTCAATAATAGGTCTGTAAACGTCAGCTACCCATTCTGCAACGTTTCCTGCCATATCATAAAGACCGAAATCGTTTGGTGCATAACTTTTTACTTCATTTGTAATATCAGCTCCATCATCTGACCAACCTGCAATTCCACCGTAATCACCGTTTCCTTGTTTAAAGTTAGCCAATTGATCACCTTTGTTTTTACGTTTGTTAGAACGTGTATAATCTCCAGACCAAGGATATTTCTTTTGTCCTTTGTAGATGTTATATTCTCTTTGTCCAACATCTGCAGCAGCTGCGTACTCCCATTCTGCTTCAGTAGGAAGTCTGTACTCTGGTAAAATAACACCAGATGAACGCTGAGCATATACATTTTTCTCTTCAGGAACTACACCATCTTTACCAGCTTTTGGTCTTCTTCCGTTAGGATTTTTCTTTAACACTAACTCTTCATTTCCACCATAAGTTGTAGATGGAGATGCAACGTAAGCTTCAGTATTAAATAAACTTTCAGCACTTACATCATTCGTTTTAGCGCCTTTTTTAAGATAACCATTTTTTTCTAAAACAGCCTCGTTTACACGGTCTGTTCTCCATTTACTAAATTCAACAGCTTGAATCCAGTTCACACCAACTACAGGATAGTTAGCATAAGATGGGTGTCTCAAATAGTTATTAGTCATCGTTTCGTTGTATCCTAAACGATTTCTCCACACTAATGTATCAGGAGATGCTCCTTCGTAAATGTTTTTGTAATTTTCTTCTGTTGGTGGGAAAACTTTCTTTAACCACTCAAGGTATTCTAAGTACATACCGTTCGTAACTTCGGTTTCATCCATATAGAATGATTGAACGTGTTGTTGGGTTGGCGTGTTATTCCAATCATGCATAACATCATCCTGTACTTTACCCATAGTAAACGTACCTCCTTCAACAAAAACCAAACCAGGACCAGCCTGTTGTTTTTTACCTGCATTTCTGGCAGAAGTTCCATTCTGACTATCTACATCCCAGCCGGTAGCTCTAGAACCATGGCTCGAACTCGATTTTTTGCTACAACTAGCCGTGCCCAACATCAATACCATTGACATCATTAACTGCAAGACTACAATTTTGTTTACTTTCATACTCATTCTTAGGTGATAAATTTAGGTGCTGCAATATAATAATTAACATTTAATTGGCAACATCTGTTCTAATAATTTTATTTAGCTGTTTTTTTCAGAAAATAACCTTTAGTTACGAACGCAAAAATATACTTTTTATTATTTACTGTAACATGAAATACTATATTTTTACTTACTAATTATTTTTTAATTTAATTTCGCTTTTTAAACTCATGAAACAAGTAATACTTATCTCTCTTTTTCTATTTCCAATTCTCTTGTTTTCTCAGACAAATGGGGCTATAACAATAGATTGGCAAAACAAAAAAGAGATAAATTATGGCGAAAATAAAATCACAATTCCATACTTCACAGGAAGCAGTTTTCGCTTCGACATTACAAAAAAAAGCATAACGTTTCTTCAAAATCTAAATCAATCGAACGTTTCGAACGGCAGTTCTGTACAAATTAGCAACGTCATTTACGAAACAATTTCAAGAGCAGATTTAGGAGATTTAACAATTGAAAACATCTCTGAAAAACCAAATGAATCTATAATAATCTCCAATGCAAGAGATATTAGGTATTCTTTTCTCAATTTATCTCCTATAATTAAGGAAGGAAATAGCTATAAACGCATAAAATCTTTTTCTTACTTTATCAGCAACGCAAACGCACGAACTGCGGCTACTTCTTCGTTTCAAAAAACAGCCGCAATTTCAAATTCTGTTTTAGCTTCTGGAGACTGGTATCGCTTTTACATTCAGAAATCAGGTGTTTATAGAATTGACAGGTCTTTTTTACAAAGTTTAGGATTTGACGCTTCTAAAATTGATCCAAGAAAAATAAAAATCTACGGAAATGGCGGAAGAATGCTCCCTCTTGCCAATAGCGCCTATTATCCTAACGATTTAACAGAAAATGCGATACAAATTGCAGGCGAAAATGACGGTGTTTTCAATAATGAAGACTACATTCTTTTTTATGCTGAAGGAACAGATAATTGGAATTCAGAAAGCCAAACCAATTTAAATTTATACGATACTAAGTCCTATTATTATATCACATCTTCTGGAGGAGACGGAAAGAGAATTCAAAATTTAAATCAGCCAGCAGGAAACAGTTCTTTGGAGCTAAACACGTTTGATGACTATCAGTATCATGAAATTGACCAAACTAATATTGTACATCTTGGCCGTCAATGGCTGGGCGAATCATTTGACATTAATCAAGAGCAGGAATTTTCATTTAGCTTTCCAAACCTTGACACTAGTGTTCCTGTAAAAATAGAAGTCAGCGCTGCATCAGCATCCTTAACTTCTACTTCTTTTTCAATAGCAGCAAATGGACAAAATGCTGGCTCAATAAGCTTCCCTCCTTTAATTGCAAATTCTGACACTAAATATACTACAGGAAAATTGCCTTCAAATGCTCAATTTACCGGAACAGATAACATCAAAATAAAACTTACCTATAATAATAATGGTGTTCCTGGGTCAAAAGGCTACTTAGATTACATCAATTTAACTGCAAAACGAAAACTTTCAGGAACAGACAAACAATTTCATTTTCAATACAATGAAGCTGGTTCTACAGCAGGAATAGTTAATTACACTATCAGCAATGCATCAAAAATAACTCAGATTTGGGACATTACAGACCTATATAATGTATCCAAAATAGAAAATACAAATCAAGCTTCTTTTAGCTTTAAAGCCAATTTGGGAGAAATTAGAAAATATATTGCAATTGATCCTTCTGATTATTATACCCCTTTAAAAGAAAATCAGTCAAAAATTGCCAATCAGAATTTAAAAGGAACAATTTTCAGAAACAATCAAAGTTCTTTTCAAGATATTGATTATATCATCATAACTCCAAAATCATTAGCTTCTCAAGCTGAAAGATTGGCGAGTTTTCACAGAACAAACTCTAATTTAAATGTAAAAGTTATTTCTTTAGAAAATATCTATCAAGAATTTTCTTCTGGCAAACAAGACATTGCTGCTATTAGAAACTGCGTGAAATACATTTACGATAATGCTTCCTCTTCAGACAAAAGAGTACGTTATTTAAATCTGTTTGGAGACGCTTCGTTTGATTATAAAGACCGAATTTCGAACAATACCAATATTGTACCTATATATCAATCTTTAATAAGCAATACTGTTGGCGAATCTTCATTTGCTTCTGATGATTTTTACGGATTGATGGATTCTAACGAAGGAGTTGTCATTCCTTCTCTTGCTGGAATTGATATAGCCCTGGGAAGAATGTTAGTTTCAGACAATGCGCAAGCACAAGAAATGGTCAACAAAGTATTAGAATACCATGACGCAAAATCGTATGGAAATTGGAGAAACAATGTTGTTTTAATTAGTGACGATTCTGACAAAGCTGGCGATCAGACTTTACAAGCAAACCAAAATGCACTTGCAGACCAAATCGCCACAGAAAAACCTTTTTTCAATATCGATAAAATATTTTTAGACGCTTACACACAAGAAGCTTCTGCCGGAGGATCGCGATATCCTAAAGCAAGAACCGATTTTTTTAATGCGTTTGAAAAAGGCGCTCTAATATTTAATTATTTAGGACACGGTGGTGAAGATGGACTGGCGAGCGAAAGAATTTGGGAGAAATCAGACGGACAAAATCTAACCAATCAATACAAATATCCTTTATTTATTACCATTACCTGTGAATTTTCTCGTTTTGATGACCCTACAAGACCAACTGCTGGAGAATATGTTTTCTGGAATCCAAAAGGTGGCGCTATTTCAATGTTGACCACAATTCGCGAAATCGGCCAGACAAATGCCGAAGAATTCAATAAAACGCTTAGCAAAAACCTTCTTTCATATGGCTCTAATCAATACAATACTATTGCAGAGTCGCTAAGAATTTCAAAAAACGAAAATCCGAGCTCTGCCAGCAATGTTGTATTTTATTTAGGAGATCCCGCTTTAATGCTTGCTATTCCGAAACCACGAATTAATTTAACGAAAGTAAACGATATTGTGATTTCGCAAGCAATTCCTGACTTAAAATCGTTATCGAAAATTAAAATTTCAGGAGAAATCACAGACGAAAACAACACGCTTTTAAGCAATTACAATGGAGAATTAGCTACCGCTATTTTCGATAAATTAATTACAAATACAACTTTAAACAATGATGGTTTTAGCCCTCCAATGCAATTTAAAAGTCTCGGAGAAACTATTTTTAGAGGAAATGCATCTGTTACAAATGGACAATTCGAATTTAGCTTTGTAGTTCCTAGAGATATTAGAATTCCTGTCGACAATGGCAGAATTAGCTTTTATTCAAAGAAAAATGAGGCGTTAGAAAACCAAACAGGCTATAACAACATCATTAAAATCGGGGGAATTAACGAAAATGCACCTCAGGACAATATAAGTCCAAAAGTGAAGTTATATATGAACGATGAAACTTTTGTGTCTGGTGGAATTACAAATGAATCGCCATTTCTTTTGGCATTTTTAGAAGATGAGAACGGAATTAATACAGCAAGCGGAATCGGACATGATATTATCGCTATTTTAGACGGAGATGTGAGTAATCCTTATATTTTGAATGATTATTACCAAACAAAATTAGACGATTACACTAACGGAAATTTACGTTTTCCTTTCCGAAATTTAGCTCCAGGAATACATACTATAAGTTTTACAGCATGGGATGTTTACAACAATCCCGTTACAAGCGAAATCCAATTTACAGTTGTAGGAGACGATTCGCTGACATTATCACACGTTCTTAATTATCCAAATCCATTTTCGACTTATACACAATTCTGGTTTTCGCACAACCGCCCTTACGAACCATTAGACGTACAAGTGCAGGTAATGACCATTACAGGAAAGGTAGTCTGGACAAAAAATCAAACTGTTACAACAGAAGGATTTTTATCCAGAGAAATAACATGGGACGGAAGAGACGATTTTGGCGACAGAATCGGAAAAGGAGTGTATATTTACAAACTGACTGTAAAATCTAATTTAACAAATAAAAAAGCAGAAAAATACGAAAAGCTTGTTATCTTATAATTCCTATAATATTATATATTTGCACCACCAAAACATTAGTCCCATAAATGAAAAAACTATCACTTCTATTAATTTGTATTTTTAGCATTTACAATTCAAAGGCTCAGGAATCAAGACCTATTGTTACTGGAGTACCTTTTTTATTAGTCGCTGCCGATGCTAGAGCAGCAGGTTTAGCAGACCAAGGTGTCGCTACTTCTTCAGACGTTTTCTCTCAACAATGGAACCCTGCTAAGTATGCGTTTTCAGAAGACGCTCAAGGTCTTTCTATCAGTTACACTCCTTATTTAACAGATCTTGCCAATGATATTTCATTAGGCCAGCTTACGTATTACAACAAAATCAACGAGCGAAGCGCCTTTGCGGGAAGCTTTCGTTATTTTGGTTTTGGAGGAATCGAATTAAGATATACTGGAGATCCAAATGAAGCAGTGCGAGAAGTAAATCCAAACGAGTTTGCTTTAGACGGGTCATATTCACTTAAACTAAGCGACCAATTCTCCATGGCAGTTGCGGCACGTTTTATTAGCTCAAACTTAAAAGTTGCTTCAGAAGAAGTTGATGCTACTTCTGCCAAATCTTTTGCAGTTGATGTGGCTGCTTTTTATCAATCAGAAGAAATTGCTTATCAAGATTTCAATGGTAGATGGAGAGCTGGTGTTAACTTTCAAAACATGGGACCAAAAATCAGTTACGATAACGACGATGTAAGCACAAACTTCATGCCTGCAAATTTAAGATTAGGAGGAGGATTTGATTTTATTTTCGACGATTACAATAAACTTACTTTAAGTGCTGAGCTTACTAAACTTTTAGTTCCAACTCCTCCAGGAGTCGGAACACCTGTAGATGTAAATGGCGACGGTGATTTTGACGATCCTGAAGACATATCGCAACAAGAAGCAACAGACATTGGTTATAGAAATTATAACGATATTGGCTGGTTTCAAGGAATCTTCAAATCTTTTGGCGATGCGCCAGGCGGATTTAAAGAAGAAATGAAAGAAGTAACCTATAGTGTTGCAGCTGAATATATGTACCAAGATGCTTTTGCAATGCGTTTAGGGTACTATCATGAAAGCCCAGAAAAAGGTGCTAAACAATTTTTCTCTTTAGGAGCAGGATTTAAATACAACATCATGAAAATTGACGTTTCATACTTATTCTCTGCATCTAAAATAAAAAATCCTTTAGAAAATACACTTCGTTTCTCTTTAACGTTTAACTTTGGAGACAAATACGACAATTATTAAAGAGAAAATATTACAATAAAAACAATTCAATCCAAATTCCAGCATTTTAGGAATTTGGATTTTTTTTCCCTTAAAAACAGATGAAAGAAATCAATATAACAACTTCATTTACAATATTTGACAATCTAAATGAACTTCCAGCCGACATTCAAGATTTAATGAATCAAGCTATTGAGGTTAGAAAAAAAGCCTACGCACCCTATTCAAAATTTAAAGTTGGAGCCGCTTTACTTTTAGATAACGGAAAAGTTATTTTAGGTTCCAATCAAGAAAATGCAGCATATCCATCAGGACTTTGCGCTGAAAGAACTGCTATTTTTTATGCTGGAAGTACATATCCAGAGGCAAAAATCTTAAAAATGGCAATTACAGCAGCTTCAGACAACAATCAAACCGCCGCTCCTATTCCTCCTTGCGGATCTTGCCGTCAATCAATAGCAGAGTACGAGATAAAACAAGAGACACCGATAGAAATCTATTTTATGGGAGAAATTGGTGAAGTTTATAAATCGTCTTCATTGAAAAATTTGCTTCCATTGATGTTTGATAAAAAGTTCTTGTAAAAAAAAGCCAAAAAGTAGCGTTTAAATTTTAGTTCTTAAATGTAATGTCTTATTTTTGCATCCCGACCTTTCGGGCGCAAATTTGTGGGAGGAAACTATTTTGCGTTACAGGCACAATAATCGATAACACAAACAACTTTAGCAAAAGAAAGAATTCAGATGAAAGAAGTTACAAAAGAGGTATATTTAAAGTGGTATGAAGACATGCTACTTTGGAGAAAGTTTGAAGACAAACTTGCAGCGTTATACATCCAACAAAAAGTTAGAGGTTTTCTACACTTATATAATGGTCAGGAAGCTGTATTAGCTGGTGCTCTGCACGCTATGGATTTGACCAAAGATAAAATGATTACTGCTTACAGAAACCACGTTCAACCAATCGGTATGGGAGTTGATCCTAGAAAGGTAATGGCAGAGCTTTTAGGAAAAGCAACAGGAACTTCTAAAGGTATGGGAGGTTCTATGCACATTTTCTCTAAAGAACATGGATTCTACGGAGGACATGGAATTGTAGGTGCTCAAATTCCTGTGGGAGCTGGTATTGCTTTCGCAGATAAATATTTTAATACTGGCGGTGTTACTATGACTTACTTTGGTGATGGTGCTGCTAGACAAGGTTCTCTTCACGAAGCTTTTAATATGGCTATGTTATGGAAACTTCCAGTTGTATTTATCGTTGAGAACAACGGTTATGCAATGGGAACTTCTGTTGAAAGAACTGCAAACCACACTGACATCTGGAAATTAGGTTTAGGTTACGAAATGCCTTGCGGACCAGTTGACGGAATGAATCCTGTAAAAGTTGCCGAAGCAATGCACGAAGCTATCGAAAGAGCGCGTCGCGGAGACGGACCAACTTTCCTTGAAATGAAAACGTACCGTTACAGAGGACACTCAATGTCTGATGCACAATTGTACCGTTCTAAAGAAGAGGTTGAAGAGTACAAAAAAATCGACCCTATTACTCAAGTTCTTGATGTAATCTTGGATCAAAAATATGCTACAGAGGCAGAAATCGAAGTAATTGACCAAAGAGTTAAAGACTTAGTTGAAGAATGTCAAAAATTCGCTGAAGAATCTCCATATCCAGACTTACAGCAATTATACGACGTAGTATACGCACAAGAAGACTATCCATTTACACCTCATAAACTATAACATCATGGCGATTAAAGTAACAATGCCTCGTTTGAGCGATACTATGACGGAAGGAACGGTAGCGACTTGGTTAAAAAAAGTAGGCGATAAAATTAGCGAAGGAGATATCTTAGCTGAAATTGAAACAGACAAAGCAACAATGGAGTTCGAATCTTTTAACGAAGGAACTCTTTTACATATCGGAATTCAGGCTGGAGAAACTGCTCCAGTTGATTCATTATTAGCGATCATTGGTAACGAAGGAGAAGATATTTCTGCTCTTTTAGCTGGTGGTGATGCTCCTGCTGCCGAAGCTCCAAAAGCGGATGCTCCTGCTGCAGAAGCAAAAACTGAAGCTCCTGCTCCTGCAAAAGCCGCAACTGAATTACCTAAAGGTGTTATCGTTGTAACTATGCCTCGTTTGAGCGACACTATGACTGAAGGTACAGTAGCAACTTGGTTGAAAAAAGTTGGAGATGCTGTTGCCGAAGGTGATATATTGGCAGAAATTGAAACAGACAAAGCGACTATGGAGTTTGAGTCTTTCAATGCTGGTACATTATTATACATTGGAATTCAAGAAGGAAACACTGCTCCAGTTGACAGCTTATTAGCTATCATCGGACCTGCAGGAACTGATATTTCTGGAATTGCTGAAAACTATACTGCTGGAGGTGCTGCACCTGCAAGCGCTCCTGCTGCTGAAGAAACAAAAGCTGCACCTGCTGCTGAAAAAGCAACAGAAACTGTAGCTGATAATTCAAACGGAAGAGTTTTAGCTTCACCATTAGCTAAGAAAATTGCTTCTGATAAAGGAATCCAATTATCTCAGGTTAAAGGTTCTGGAGAAAACGGACGTATCGTAAAAAGCGATATCGAAAACTTTACTCCATCTGCTCAAGCACAAACTGCTGCTTCTGCTCCTGCTGCAAAACAAGAAGCTTCTGCTCCTGCTGCGCCAAAAGTATTTGTTCCTGCTGGAGAAGTTTACACAGAAGAGATCAAAAACTCTCAAATGCGTAAAATCATTGCTAAACGTCTTGCTGAATCTTTATTCACTGCTCCTCATTACAACTTAGTAATCGAAGTTAGTATGGATGAAGCTATGCAAGCAAGAGCTGCTATCAATAGCGTTCCAGATACAAAAGTATCTTTCAACGATATGGTAATCAAAGCTTGTGCTTTAGCATTGAAAAAACATCCAAAAATCAACTCTCAGTGGAAAGAAGATGCTATCATCATCAACCACCATGTAAATATTGGTGTTGCTGTAGCTGTTGAAGACGGATTAGTAGTTCCTGTATTGAAATTTACTGACGCTATGAGTTTATCTCAAATTGGCGGAAGCGTTAGAGATCTTGCTGGAAGAGCTAAAAACAAAAAACTTGGACCACAAGAAATGGAAGGAAGTACATTTACAGTTTCTAACCTAGGAATGTTTGGTATTACTGAATTCAATTCAATTATCAACCAACCAAACTCTGCAATCCTTTCTGTAGGTGCAATTGTTGAGAAACCAGTAGTTAAAAACGGTCAAATCGTAGTTGGAAACACAATGATGTTATCATTAGCTTGTGACCACAGAACTATTGACGGAGCAACTGGAGCTCAGTTCTTACAAACATTAAAACAATACATCGAAAGCCCAGTGACTATGCTAGCTTAATCTTTGTTAATTTTATAATTAAATCCCGTTTTGTTCATTCAAAACGGGATTTTTTGTTTAATTTTCATCCTAAAAATTCAATACTTCATAATATGAAAAAACTAATCCTTGCCACTTTATTCTTGACAGCCATTGCTTGTCAGAAAAAAGATCAAACCGAGAAACATGCGGCTGTTGTTGACGAACACAGTTATTCGAAACCAGAACTTGCCGTTGAAAACATTTAGACCTAGACATCAAAGTTGATTTTGACACTCAGACTATTTCAGGAAAAGCATCTTGGACTATTGATAATATCAGCAAAGGAAACGAAATTATTTTTGACGAAAATACTTTAAATATTACGAAAGTAACTTTAGGTGATGAAGAAAAAGAAACCAAATTCGAACTTGGAAAAGACACTGAATTCCACGGAAAGCCGCTTCATATAACTATTGAACCGAATACAACCAAAGTAAATATTTACTACAGTACAACTAAAGATGCTGTAGCATTACAATGGTTAAAACCAGAACAAACAGCAGATAAAAAACACCCATTCTTATTTTCTCAAGGAGAAAGCGTTTGGTCACGTACCTGGATTCCGTGTCAGGATTCGCCTGGAATTCGTTTTACTTACAATGCAAAAGTTACAGTTCCTAAAGATTTATTAGCTGTGATGAGCGCTGTAAATCCGCAAAAGAAAAACGATACTGGAGTTTATACTTTTAAACAAGACAAAGCAATTCCGTCTTATTTAATGGCGATTGCCGTTGGAGATATTGAATTTCAAGCAATCGATAATAGAACTGGAGTTTACGCAGAGCCATCAATACTAAAAAAATCGGCTTGGGAATTTGCTGAACTTGGAAAAATGGTTGTTGCTGCTGAAAAACTTTACGGTCCATACCGTTGGGGACGTTACGACGTTTTGGTTTTGCCTCCAAGTTTTCCTTACGGAGGAATGGAAAATCCAAACTTAACTTTCTTAACTCCGGGTGTAATTGCAGGAGATCGCTCGTTGGCAAGTTTATTGGCACACGAATTAGGACACAGCTGGAGCGGAAACTTAGTTACCAACGCAACTTGGGATGATATTTGGTTAAATGAAGGTTTCACCACTTACGTGGAACATAGAATTGGAGAAGCAATCTTCGGGAAGAAAGAGTTTGAAATGCAAAATGTTATCACGAACAAAGAATTGACTGATAACGTTGCTGAATATGGCGATACAAGTCCTGACACAAGATTGAAAGTGAGTTTAACTGGAAGAAATCCTGATGACGGAATTAGCCAAATTCCTTATGTAAAAGGATATGCGTTTTTAAGAGTTATCGAAAATGCTGTTGGAAGAGAAAAATTCGATCCGTTTATTAAAAACTATTTTGATTCTCATGCTTTTCAATCAATCACAACAGAAGATTTTGTGAAATATTTAAAGGAGAATTTAATTAAAGGAGACAAAACTTTAGCAGATAAAATCAAATTAGACGATTGGATTTATAAACCAGGAATTCCGTCAAATATCCTTCCTGTAAATTCTGCTGATTTTGATGCAATTGATGCCATCCAAAAAAGTTGGAGAGAAACTGGTGTTGCAGGTTTAAGCAAAAAAATCACTACAACTGCAGAAAAACAACATTTCATAGACCATCTTCCAGCTGATATTACAGTTGCAGAAATGGAAGCTATTGACAAAGAATTCAACTTTACAAAAGGCGGAAATTTCATTATCAAACGTCAATGGTTTGTTCAGGCAATTCGTCACCAATATAAAGTAGCAAATCCTGCAATCGAACAATTTTTAATCGGAATTAGCAGAACTGGATCTGTAATGATGCTTTACAAAGAAATGGCAAAAACTCCTGAAGGCAAAGTTTGGGCAAAACAGGTTTTTGAAAAAGCAAAATCTGGCTATCATGCTACAACTATTCTTGCTGTTGAAGGTATTTTGAAATAGTATTCAATCACAGTCGCGGTTTTCAGTGCAAAGTGAGACTGAATACCGAGACCGAAAACTTAAAAAATCCTCGTTTACATTCGTAATCGGGGATTTTTTTATGCGTACTATTTGTCATTTCGACCGAAGGGAGAAATCGCACTAGGAACTCCGCAAAGAAAGTCACCACACTTTGTGATTACGAGTGTGATTTCTCCCTTCGGTCGAAATGACAAAACAAACGTAAACATTCTTATGAAACCTGTATTAGCCCAGATTGAAGTGGAAAGCCCGGAGCTCAAAAGGCTGATTTTTCTTGCCAGAAAACAGCGACCAACGGAAGCTCGTTTTATGGCTTAGAAAAATCAGGCTTTTGAGTGAGGACTTGAAGCGGAAAGCTGGATTAGCTCCTGAAAAATCATATCATTTTACTTCAAAAAACAATCAGGGAAAATTGTCCATCACATAGCGTCAATCCTCCATGTTCTAAGATCTGTAATCGTCGCACCTTTGTAATGTCAAAAGACAACAACAAATAATAACAATTAAATATCAAATAAAATGACACGATTAACAGCATTAAACCCAGAAGAAGTAACAGGAAAAACTAAAGATTTATTCAACGCTGTGCAAGCAAAATTAGGCGTTGTTCCGAACATGATGAGAACAATGGGAAATTCTCCAGCAGTTTTGGAAGGATATTTGAACTTAAGCGGCGCTTTGAGTCACGGAAAATTAAGTGCTAAAACAGGAGAATTAATCGCTTTGGCAGTTTCAGAAAGCAATTCTTGCGATTACTGCTTAGCAGCTCACACTTTCATTGGAGAGAAATTAGTAAAAGCAGATCCAGCAGTTTTACACGCAGCAAGAACAGGAAATTCTACAGACACTAAAACAGAAGCTATTTTGCAATTGGCTAAAACTTTGATCAGCAAAAATGGTTTAGTAAATGATGAAGATGTAAATAAAGCCAAAAACGCTGGAGTTTCTGATGCAGAGATTGCCGAAACGGTCGCACATACAGCTTTGAACGTATTAACAAACTACTTCAACAATTTAGCGAATACTGAAATTGATTTTCCTGCAGTATAATTAAACAGCACTTTCGCAATAACAAAAAACAATGTATAAAGATAGCTCCTAATTTATTTGAGAGCTATCTTTATATTTCCAAAAACAAAACAGTATGAGTTCTCAAAATGTTTTCACTTTAATAAATCCGCAAAATGGGAATTTAGCTTTCAAAATTCTTGCTTTTGATGATAACAGCCATTTTGATCATTTACAGCGAAATAATTATTATTCGTTGATTTGGATAACCAAAGGAAAAGGCAAAGTAAAAGCCGATTTTGCTGAACATTATTTTGAAGAAAACTCACTTCTCGCCTTTTCGCCTTATCAGCCTTTTATGCTTTGTGTAAATGAGCCAATTGAAGGAATTGCGATTCATTTTCACCCTGATTTTTATTGCATTCACATGCATCAAAAAGAGGTTTCTTGCAACGGTGTTTTGTTCAATAATATTTATCAGCCTCCTTATGTGAAAGTTACAGAACAAGCCGTAATAACTTTTAATATGGTCATTGACCAAATGAAATCTGAGATTCAAAATGCTGAATTGGCGCAATATGAATTGCTTATTTCGTATTTGAAAATCTTTTTAATTACAGCTTCAAGATTAAAAACGGAACAATTAGAAGAAATGAAATCGGTTCCAGATTCAAAAGAACCAATTATTCTTCAAAACTTAAAAGATGCTATTGAGCTGAATTTCAAAACCAAACATTCAGCTGGAAATTATGCAGATTTATTGAATATTTCTCCAAAAGCATTAGCTAAATTATCTAAGAATTATTTCAACAAAACGGTCAAAGAAATCGCCTACGAATTAGGCTATGATGACGAACATTATTTCAGCCGTTTCTTTAAAACCAATGCTGATGTTTCGCCTCAAATTTATCGCGAAACTGTAGGTTTTGGGAAAATGCAAGCTTAATTTTCAGTCGCAGTTTTCAGTCGCAGTCTCAGTCGCCGATTAATGTAAACTGGGACTGCTTACTTATTTTTCTCTTCAATCCATTTTGACATGTACATCGTGCTTTTAAACGCGTGATGCTGTAATAAATTACCCATAAAGTTGTGGAGACGATGGCTTTTTGAATCTGCTAAAAGTGAATTTGTCAATGAAATAAGTTTCTCTGCATAATCACTTTTTTGATAGCATTTATTGATGATTTCAATTCCATTTTTTTGAGATTTTTTCCACAGATTTTCATCCTGATAAAGTGTGATTGCTTTTTTAGCAAATTCAGCTGGATTGTCTTCAATAAAACCATTCCACAACAAATCTTGATGCATTGCTTCAGACCCAATTGTTGTGGTTACACTTGGCGTTCCGCATTGCATGGCTTCTAATAATTTGCCTTTTAAACCAGCTCCAAAACGAATTGGCGCCAAAACTATTCTTGCATTTTTCACTACTTCATTGGCATCCGCAGCTCTTCCCATAATAAAAAAACCGTTTTTTGGCTGATGCAATTGCAAAACTTTTTGCGAAGGATAAGCTCCATAAACTTCCAAAACAGCTTCTGGAAAATCTTTTTTTATAGAAGGCCAAATTGCTTCTTTTAAATATTGAACGGTATTCCAATTTGGTTCATGAAGAAAATTACCAATGAAAACAAAGTTTTTTCTTTCGTTAAAAGAAGGCAATTTTAAAAGTTCTTCTTCTTTGATTTCATCAACCAAAAACGGAAGGTAAAAAAGTAAATCTTCATTAATTTTAAAAACATTTTTTAGAACATTCATTTCAAATTCAGAAATAATTAAAGACAAATCACATCTTAAAATACTTGCTATTTCTCGTTTTGCGACTTCTTCAGATAATAAATCTTGAATTTCAAAAGTTCGATTTTCTTTAAACGCTTTTTGCCTTGCAGTTCTCAGACAATGCAAATCTTCGGTATCTAAAATTCGAATTGCTTTCGGACATTTTTCAACAACTCGCCATCCAAATTGTTCTTCAATCATAAAACGATCAAATAAAACTACATCTGGATTTAATTCCAACACAAAATCATCAAAACTTGACGAATTAAGTTCAATGCTTTTTTTGATTACTCCAAACTCAGATAAATTAATCATAAAATCACTGTCTTGTGCGGCGCTGGCAAAAGTAATTTCGAATCCGTTTTCTTTAAAAATCGAAATCAATTGCATCATCCTTCCGCCTGCAGCAGAAGACTTTGGCTCAGGCCAGACAGATCCAATTACCAGAAGTTTTTTCAGTTGTTTCATTTTATTTGATTTCATTTTACAAAATAATACTTTTTTGCACATTTTTGCACCATATTTACTGACTTTTGGTTGTAAAAAAAGACTAATTTTGCAGCAAAATAAATTACCGCTGTCATGTTAGGATTAAAATTAGCCACAGACCCACGCTGGGTAAACATAGTCGAATCAAACATCGAAGAAATTTTAACGGATCATGCTTGGTGCGAACAGAAAGCCGCTTCAAATGCCATCAGCATTGTTACTTATAACTCTGAATTAGAGGAATTAGTAACTGAAATGCTCGTTATTGCTAGAGAAGAATTAGAGCATTTGCAAATGGTTCATGATGTGATTAAAAAACGCGGACTTACTTTGGGTCGCGAAAGAAAGGATCACTATGTAAATGAGCTTTTTAAATTCATGAAAAAAGACGGAAGCCGAAGAGATGCGCTATGCGATCGTTTATTGTTCTCAGCAATGATCGAAGCCAGAAGTTGTGAGCGTTTTAAAGTTCTTTCGGAAAATATTAAAGACGAAGAATTAGCCAAATTTTATCGCGATTTAATGATTTCTGAAGCAGGACATTACACGACATTTTTAGGATTTGCCAGAAAATATCAGGACAACATCGATATTGACAAACGATGGAAAGAATGGATCGAATATGAAGGTTCTATCATTACCAATTATGGCAAAAATGAAACCGTTCACGGATAACTTATACTTTTTTTATTGCAACCCCACAATCAATTAAAATACAGCATCTAAGCCTATATGTCTAAAATTACATCAAAACCTTTTCTATTAAAAATTGCTAAATACACGGGAATTACACTTGCCATAATTTTAGCATTACTTTTTTTAACTCCTATTCTTTTTGCAGATCAGATTAAAGAAAAAATTAAAAAAACAGCAAACGAAAGCTTAACTGCAGAACTTAATTATTCGGATGTTTCTGTTTCATTTTTTCATCACTTTCCATCGCTGACCTTAACTCTGAATGACTTACAATTAAATGGTTCTGCACCTTATAAAAATGAAAAATTTATCACAGCAAAAGAGGTTTCTTTTGGTATTGATATTTTTAGTTTAATTTTTAGTAAGTCAGCAAAAATTGACGAAATCTATTTGTTAGACTCTTTTATCAATGTAAAAGTAAACCCTAACGGAGAAGCAAATTACAACGTTTACAAGTCTACACCAGAGGATTCTAAGCCTAAAGACAGCACTGAAACAGCTTTAAAACTTGATCGAATAGAGATCTTAAATAGTAAAATCATTTATGATGATCAATCGACAAAAGTACATTTTGATGCTTTTGGCTTTGATTATCTAGGAAAAGGCGATATAAATAAAGCGGTATTTGACCTCCATTCAAAAGCGAAAATCGAGAAGCTGAATATTATTTACGATAATGAACCTTACTTAATGAATAAAAAAGTTGATGCTGATCTTATAACTCAGGTCAACATGAACTCTTTATCATTCTTTTTTCAGCAGAACAATTTAAAAATCAATCAGCTGTCTGTTGATTTTAAAGGAAAATTTGATTTTTTGAAAGACGGCTATAATATGGATTTTATCATTAAATCTGATGATAGTGAACTGTATGATGTTTTTACTGCTTTCCCTCCAAAATACGTTACTTGGCTTTCTAAAACAGAATTAAAAGGAGATACAAATCTGCTTTTAACATTAAAAGGAAAGTATATTGCATCACAAAACATTGCGCCAGATTTAAATTTCGATTTAAAAATAGAAGATGGTTTTATAAATTATGATAACAGCGATTTTCCGGTTTCAGACTTAAATATTGAAATTAAAAGCAAGCTTCCTTCTTTAAAGCCAAATTTACTAATTGTAAATGCTGCAAATTTATCTTTAAATGTAGGTGACGATTATTTCAAATCAAAATTTTATTTGGAAGGAATAGATACCCCTAATGTAGATGCTGAATTTAAAGCCAAAATTGATCTTGCAAAACTCAACAAAGGATTAGGAGTTCCAGGTTTAACTCTAAAAGGAATGTTGACTGGGGATGTCAAGGCTAAAGGAAAATTTGACAGAAAAAATAAACTTTTCCCAATTGCAAACGGTACAATCGATTTGAGAAATGGATTTGTAAAAACAAGCTACTATCCTAATCCGATAACCAATATTGAATTTAAAACTACAATCGAGGATAAAAAAGGAACTTTTCAAGATCTAAAACTTAACCTTAAACCAGCTCAATTTACATTTGAAGGAAAGCCCGTTTTTATTCAGGCACTGTTGCATAATTTTGCTGATTTAAATTATGATGTTACGGCAAAAGGCGAGCTTGATGTAAAAAAAATATATAAAGTTTTCTCTCATAAAGGACTGCTGTTAGATGGTTTTATAAAAGCAGATTTGGCCTTAAAAGGAAAACAAAGCGATGCCTTGAACGGAAATTATAATAAATTAAACAATAAAGGAACTCTTGAGATTAGAAACATTGGGATCACTTCAGAATTTTTGCCTCAAAAGTTCATTATAAGAGACGGCCTTTTCAATATTAATCAAGACAAAATCTTATTTAATAATTTCCTAGCATCTTACGGAAAGTCTGATTTTAAAATGAATGGCTATCTTCAAAATGCAATTAACTATGCTACAAGAAGAAAAGGAATTTTAAAAGGTTCGTTTACTGTCTCTTCGAGATATATTAATGTAGACGAATTTATGTTCAATCATACTCCAAAAAATTCTGAATCAAAGAGTAAAACTAATCAGACTGGAGTTGTTATGATTCCTAATAATTTTGATTTGGAACTTAAGGCGAATGCTCAAAAGGTTTATTTTGACAAATTGACACTTGAGAATGCTGGAGGGAATCTAAAGATAGACAACAACAAACTCACAATGCAGCAAACCGGCTTTAATTTAATTGGCTGCCGTGTTCTCATGAACGGAACTTATGAAGCTGTTAATACTCAAAATGCTAATTTTGATTACAAAATTAAAGCATCAAATTTTGATATTAAAAGAGCATACAATGAAATTGAGGTCTTCAGAAAAATGGCAAGCGCCGCAGAAAAAGCACAAGGAATTGTTTCCCTTGATTATCAACTTCGAGGCAGATTAAACGGCAATATGAATCCTGTTTATCCATCTCTTACAGGCGGCGGAATACTTTCTGTGAAAGATGTAAAAGTACGAGGTTTGAAAATGTTTAATGCCGTAAGCAAACAAACAGGCTCTGAATCAATGAAGAATCCAGATGTTTCCAAAGTTGATATCAAAACAACGGTTAAGAACAATATCATAACCGTAGAACGCTTTAAATTTAAGTTTGCAGGATTCAGACCTAGAATTGAAGGAACAACAAGCTTAGACGGCAGATTGAACTTAAAAATGCGCTTAGGACTACCTCCTTTTGGTATTTTCGGAATTCCACTGACAGTTACCGGAACACAGGATAATCCAAAAGTAAAAGTCGGCAAGAAAACCGAAGATCTTGAAGAAACTAAGGATAATTAAATTCCAATTATATAAAAAGAAAACCGAAGCTTATGCCTCGGTTTTCTTTTTATTTTACGCTCCATACAAGATTTTAGAAACATATAAAATTCCTTTAGCCAACAACCATAATAAAGCCGCCGCTCCTAATAGTTTCCAAGCCCAAGCTTTACTTCTTTTCCAATCGGAGAAAAACGAAAAGATCTCAAAATATTTTATTACGATATAAACACTTGTTCCTATCAGCGAAAACCAGACAATTTCATTTAAATGATAACTCAAGCCGCACAAGAAAGTTAAGCTTAAAAAAAGTACAGTTACAAATTGCAGATAGTAATAATTTCTAAAATCATATCTGTAATTCATTTTTAAAGACAATATTAAAAATGATATTGTCAGTAAACTTATTAAAGCTGCTATTACATTATAAAAAAGAGAATTGTCTTGAAGAATAAGTATAACAACCGCAGCAAGCGCAATAACAGCACATCCTGCTAAAGATTTTATTTCTCGATCTCTTTTATCATTTTTAAAAGGAAACAAAATAGGATATAAATATTTTTCTAAAGTGCGCCAAAAAGGTAAAGCATAAATTGTTGCAATTCCCGTCAATACAATTTCGTAATTATAAAATACATCTTCAGGAACTTTGCATAATACATATACAAGCACAAGTGTAAGACATAATCCAGGCAATGAAATCGTTTTTACCGCTTCCCATGGACTTTCATCCCAAAAATTATTTCCTACTTTAAAAATGTACTTCTTAATAAAATATTCTTTAGTAAAGATAGCTGTAGTCTGACTCCACAATAAACACAATCCAACATGAATAACAACTGTGCGAAGCACAAATTCTTCGATAGAAACTCCACAATAAACACAGAAAATCCCAGCTATCAGCAATTCATAAGTCAGTAAAACGGGTGAAAATAAAAACCTAAACAATGGGCCAAGTGTTTAATTACAAAGTCAATGAGCAAATTCCAATACCTCTTAAACAAAGCGATAATGGCACAAATAGCAATAAATGCAGAAAGATAGAACATCCAATTTGCCAGCGATTGGGCTTGTATCCAAAATTGAATTGCCGAATCTTTTGGCGGAGTATAAACTATTTGAGAATTAGCAAAAACTTCAGACGCTAATTGATCCCTTACTTTATTATCAAATTCCTGAAATTCATTTTTATGTTTCAACCAGAATTGTTCTGTTTCAAAGCCATTCTTTTTAAGAACCGCCAATTCATACAAAACATTTTTCTGTTCATTATTTAATGAATTCAACTGAGCATTGATACTATCTGAAGCAGTTTTTGCATACATACTGAAACAAGACAGCAGTATAAGTAGTATTATTTTTTTCAACTTTTAATATTTAAGAAATAAAACAAAATCTAAAAGTAAATATAAGTTTTAAAGTCTTTATAAAAATATATAAAACAAAAAACCCGATCATTTCTGAACGGGTTTTTTATAATAAGTAATCTATGATTATTATGCCTCGAATGGAATAATAGATACATAAGATTTGTTATCTCTTTTCTTTTGGAACTTAACAACTCCAGCAACTCTTGCGTGAAGAGTGTGATCTTTACTAATGTAAACGTTTTCACCTGGATTATGTTTTGAACCTCTTTGTCTAACGATGATGTTCCCAGCAATAGCAGCTTGTCCACCATAAATCTTAACGCCTAAACGTTTTGATTCTGATTCTCTACCATTCTTCGAACTACCGACACCTTTCTTGTGAGCCATGACGTATGAGTTTAAATATTGTTATTATTCTTTAGTAGCTTCTTTTTTTGCTTTTGGAGCTGCTGCTTTTTTCACTTTTGGAGCTTCCACTTCTTCAGTAGCTGCATCTTCTGCTACTACCGCTTTTTTAGAAGCTGCTTTTTTAGTTCCACCTGCTGCAGTAATACCTTCAATTACAATTTGTGTAAGATATTGTCTGTGACCATTTCTTTTTTTGTATCCTTTTCTTCTTTTCTTTTTGAAAACGATAACTTTATCACCTTTTAAGTGTTGTAACACTTTAGCTTCTACTGAAGCACCTTCTATAGCTGGGGCGCCTAAAGTTACATTTCCGTTATCATCTAATAAAAGAACTTTGTCAAAAGAAACTTTTGAACCTTCTTCGTTAGCTAAACGGTGAACATAAACCTTTAAGTCTTTGCTTACTTTAAATTGTTGCCCTGCTATCTCTACGATTGCATACATACCAAATTGATTTATTGATTTTTAAGGTTGCAAATATACAATTAATAATTTACTGTGCAATCCTTAAAAGCAAAAATATTTTTACTTAGAAAAACCCTGTTTTTCAAGCAGTTTCAGACCAAAAACAAAAATAATTTAAAGTAAAATAGTGTTAAAATAGTGTTTATTTAAAAACAAATCTGTAAAACATGCATAAAAAAAACTACTTTTGATGTAATCAAAATCAACTCTTGTCTACCTACTCTTGTTGATATATTAAAATTATTAATCTTTATGAAAAAATCAATAATGATGTTAAGTGCTGCATTAATGCTTGGCGGAGTGGCTCATGCCCAAAAAGTAGCTTTCGAAGAATACGATCTAGAGAATGGGCTTCATGTCATTTTACACAATGACCCTTCTGCTCCAGTTGTTATCACTTCGGTAATGTATCATGTTGGATCTAAAGACGAACGTCCTGATAGAACCGGCTTTGCACACTTCTTTGAACATCTATTATTTGAAGGAACTCAAAATATAAAACGTGGGGAATGGATGAAAATTGTTACTGCAAATGGAGGCGTAAACAATGCCAACACGTCTGATGACAGAACTTATTATTATGAAGTTTTTCCTTCTAACAGTTTAGAACTCGGTTTATGGATGGAGTCTGAAAGACTAATGCATCCTATTATTAATAAAATTGGTGTTGACACTCAAAATGAAGTCGTAAAAGAAGAAAAAAGAATGCGTTACGACAATCAGCCATACGGAAATATTCTTCCAGAGGTTAAAAAGAATATGTTTAAAAAACATCCATATAGATGGACTACAATTGGTTCTATGAAAGATTTGGATGCAGCAACATTAGAAGAATTTCAAGCTTTCAATAAAAAATTCTACACTCCAAATAACGCTGTTTTGGTGGTGGCTGGAGATTTTGAAAAAACAAAAACAAAAGAATGGATTCAGAAATATTTTGGACCAATTCCGAAAGGCGAAGAACTTAAAAAACAAACTTATACAGAAGATCCAATCACTCAACCGATTAAAGCAACTTATGAAGATCCGAACATTCAGATTCCGATGATTGTGGCTTCATACAGAACGCCTTCAATGAAAACTAGAGATGCAAGGGTTTTAGACTTGATTTCGTCTTATTTAAGTGACGGAAAAAGTTCTAAACTTTATAAAAAAATTGTTGACGACAAAAAAATGGCGTTACAAATTGGCGCTGTAGGATTTAGCCAAGAAGATTACGGAATGTACATTCTTTACGGTCTTCCAATGGCTCCATACACGACAGCTGATATTTTAAAAGAAATGGATGAGGAAATTGTAAAAATTCAAACTGATCTAATTTCTGAAAAAGACTATGAAAAATTACAAAACAAATTCGATAATAATTATGTAAATGCGAATTCGAGCGTAGAAGGAATTGCAGAAAACCTTGCTTCTTATTATTTACTTTATGACGACGTGAATTTAATTAATACAGAAATCGACATTTACCATTCTATTACAAGAGAAGAAATAAGAGAAGTTGCTAAGAAATATTTAAATCCGAATCAGCGTTTGACTTTAGATTATATTCCAACTGCCAAATCTCAAAACTAAGAATATCGAATCATGAAAAAAATATATCCTTTTTTAATCCTTTTTTTCCTAACTGGAATTATGCAAGCACAAGATCGTCCACAACCCAAACCAGGAAATGCCCCAGTAGTCAACATCAAAAAACCGCAGACCTTTGTTTTAGCAAACGGAATGAAGGTTTTAATTGTTGAAAACCACAAATTACCTAGAGTTAGTTTTACACTTACGCTAGACAATGCTCCTTTTACTGAAGGCAACAAAAAGGGAGTTGACGAATTGACGAGCAGTTTAATTGGAAACGGAACTAAAAAAACAACCAAAGAAGCATTCAATGAAGAAATTGATTTTTACGGAGCTAATATCAATTTTACTTCTCAAGGCGCTTATGCAAGTTCATTATCAAAATATTCTGGACGCGTTTTAGAACTTTTAGCAGAAGGTACTTTACAGCCAAATTTTACTCAAACTGAATTTGATAAAGAAAAAGCAAAACTTTTGGAAGGCCTTAAAGCAGACGAAAAAAGCGTTCCAGCTATTTCAAATCGAGTAGTCGATGTTTTGGCTTTTGGAAAAAATCATCCTAACGGAGAATTTCTTTCTGAAGAAACTGTAAAAAATGTAACACTTACAGATGTTCAGAACAACTACAGCACTTATTTTGTTCCAGAAAATGCTTACTTAGTAGTTATTGGCGACATTAAGTTTAAAGAAGTAAAAGCGGCTGTTGAGAAATTATTTGGCGGATGGAAAAAACAAAGCGCACCAAAAAACACTTATCCAAGTCCAGAAAACGTTTCTAACTTACAAATAGATTTTGTTGACGTTCCAAATGCGGTTCAATCTGAAATTTCATTGGTAAATACTGTGAATTTAAGAATGAGCGATCCAGATTTTTTTCCTGCTGTTATTGCGAATCAAATTCTTGGAGGTGATTTCAATAGTTATTTAAACATGAATTTACGTGAACAGCACGCTTGGACGTATGGCGCAAATTCTAGCATTGGAAGCGGAAAATATGTTACTAAATTTAAAGCTTCATCTGCAGTTAGAAATACGGTAACAGACAGCGCTGTTGTTCAATTTGTAAAAGAAATCAAAAGAATTAGAACAGAAAGAGTTGATCCAGAAGTTTTAAGAAACGTAAAAGCTGGCTATATTGGAAGATTTGTTATGCAGGTTGAAAAACCGCAAGCTGTAGCGCGTTACGCTTTGAACATTGAAACAGAAAAACTTCCTGCTGATTTCTACGAAAAATACATTCAGACCATCAATAATGTTACCGCAGACGATATTTACCGTGTTGCCAATAAGTATTTTTTATTAGACAATATGCGTATCGTAATTATCGGAAAAGGAACTGATGTAATTCCTGGTTTAGAGAAATTACAAATTCCAATTCATTATTTCGATAAATACGGAAATCCAGTTGAAAAACCTGCTACAAAAAAAGAGGCTCCTAAAGATGTTAGCGCAAAAACAGTTTTTGAAAACTACATTAAAGCTATTGGCGGAGAAAAAGCTGTTACTGCAGTAAAAACATTATACATGAATGGCTCAACAACTGTTCCTCAAGCTCCTACTCCATTAACTTTTACTTCTAAATTAGATTCGAAAGGAAAAATGATGGTTTCGCTTTCAATGGGAACAATGAATTTAATGAAACAAGTCGTGAATGAAAAAGGCGCATACGTTGAACAGCAAGGGCAAAGAAAAAACCTTGAAGGCGAAGATTTAGCAGATATGAAAGCAAACGCCGCTCCTTTTGAAGAATTACAGCTTGTAAAAAGAACCGATTTAAAAGTAGAAGGAATCGAACCAATTAATGGAAATGATGCCTACGTAATTAAAGACGGCAAAACAAAGTATTATTATGATGTTAAATCTGGCTTGAAAATAGCTGAATCTAAAGTTCGTGAACAAGGCGGGAAGTCTGTTGAGCAAATCACTAATTTCAACGATTATAAAGAAGTAAAAGGCGTTAAAGTTCCTTTTAATTTAGTTCAAAATGTAGGTTTCGAATTGGATATCAAAATGTCTGACATTAAAATAAATGAAGGAGTTTCTGAGAAGGATTTTCTTTAATCTAAGAGACTAAGATTCTGAGATACTAAGATTCTAAGTTTCTTCTACTCATAGGCTTTGTCAAAGTTTGAAACTTTGACAAAGCTTTTTTTATACATCACTTTTGTCAGGCTGAGCCCTTCGTTTCTCAGGATAAACTCCATCGAAGCCCTTTGCGCTCTTCGACTCCGCTCAGAGTGACAGATAAAACTTCAATCCATTTTACATTTCACAAATAACTTTTCACAAATAACTTTTCACAAATAACTTTTCACTCATAATTCATAACTCAAAAAATCATTTCTTGGCCGACAAATAAACTCCGATCAAAATAATGAATGCTCCAACAGATTGAATTGGCGTTAAGAATTCGTTATCTAATAATCCCCAAAAAAAGGCAACGATCGGAATTAAATAGGTTACTGATGTTGCGAATACAGGTGACGACATTTGTATTAGTTTAAAGAAAAGAATGTTAGCAATTCCAGTCCCTAAAACACCTAAAATCATTACGAAAAATATAGAATGCTGTGTTTCTGCAAAATGCACTTTATCGGCAATATCCGTCATGCTCAAAATAATTAAAGCAGGCAAAAACAAGATAGCAAAATTTCCTGTAGTGATACTAACCGAATTCAAATCGTGTAAATATTTCTTAATTAGATTTACGTTGATTGCATAACTAAGCGTCGCTATTACGACCAATAGAACATACAGATAATTTTGAGTTCCGCTCGAAGAATCTCCGCTCAAAACTAAAATCAAGCAACCTAAAAGCCCAACAAAAACGCCTAAAACTTGTCGTTTTTGAAACTGAATTCCGAAAGCTATAATTCCTAGAACCAAAGTATTTAGAGGCGTGAGCGAATTCAAAATTGCTACAATAGAGCTATTTACCTGAGTTTCTGCAATCGCAAAAAGATAAGCTGGCATAAAAGTTCCGAAAAGAGAAGTTATGGCAATATATTTCCACTGGCGTTTTGAAATTTTCTTTAGACTATTAAAACCAAAAATCAACAGAAAAAGTGCAGCAAAAATAATTCGGAAAGAACCAACTTGTATTGCCGTTAGTCCAATCAATCCCTTTTTTATTAAAATAAAAGAACTTCCCCAAATAAGAGAAAGAATCCCCAAGTATATCCACTTTAACTGTTTTGTATCCATAAATTGTTATTTACTGCAAATTTGTAATTATTTTACGAACTGAGCGCGCTCTTTTTATTAATTTTGCAGGAAAGTAATTCGCAATTTTTAAATTTATATATAATGAAAATTTCAAAAATCTTAATCGCCGCAACAATCGCTGGATTAGTATTTGTTGGTTGTAAAAAAGCAGAAGACAAAAGTCTTGAAGTTGTAAATGCAGAAAAAACTGCTCCAAAAGAACACAAACCAATTGCTGCTGAAAATTTACAAACGGCAAGTTTCCAAATTGAAGGAATGACTTGCGCAATGGGGTGTGCAAAAACAATCGAAGAAGAATTAGCAAATCTTGACGGTGTTGACAAAGCAACTGTTGATTTTGACAAGAAAACTGCAACAGTGAGTTTTGACAAAACAATCCAAAATTCAGAATCTTTAACGAAAGTAGTTCAAGAAACTGGAGATGGAAAAACATATAAAGTTTCGAATTTTAAGTCTTAGAATTCGAAATTCAACAGTTAGCAAAGGCGTTCAAATTGAACGCCTTTTTTAATTTATATTTGTTAAGAAGCAAATGACTGGAAGAGCGAAATGCTCTCACCAGCATAATGATAAATTTAAGTTTTATAAACAATGTTTGTAAATTTCACATTGTTCCGTAGGAACATTTCGTTGGTAGAAAATTATATTATCATGGGTTTTTACGTTCCGTAGGAACGTCTGGTTTTGACATTTTTTTTGACAATTCTGCATATCAAACGTTCCTACGGAACGTAATATCTGGTTGGTTTTTTTCTACTACTACCAACGAAACATTCCTACGGAATGAGACCCTATATTAAAAATGAAAAAAGGATTCTAAATAGACTGCACCCAAAAGTTTAGACGAATTTATAATTAAATTTGATAATAATGAGCTCGATATTGTATCGGGCTCATTCCTTTTAGATTAAGTTTTATTCTGTCATTATTGTAATATTCTATATATTCGATTATTTCCTGTTTTAATTGAGTAACGGAATTGAATTTTTTAAGGTAAAAAAGTTCTGATTTCAATATTCCGAAGAAGTTTTCAATTATTGCGTTGTCAAGACAATTACCTCTTCTAGACATACTTTGCTTAATTCCCTTTTGTTTTAATAAGTGCTGATATTGTTTCATTTGGTACTGCCATCCCTGATCTGAATGCAATATTAAATTAGTCTTATCGGGTATTCTTTCAAAAGATTTTTCAAGCATGGATGCAATTTGATTAAAAACTGGCCTTTCAGATAAATCATAACTGATAATTTCTCCATTAAATAAATCAATTATTGGAGAGAGATATAACTTTTTTCCGGATACATTAAATTCTGTGACATCTGTAGCCCATTTTTGATTAGGCTTTTCTGCCTTAAAATTACGCTTTAATATATTTGGAGCTATTTTCCCATGCTCTCCTTTATATGATTTATATTTTTTAACTCTTATTAAGCTTTTTAAGCCTAAAAGCTTCATTAATCTGAGTACAGTTTTATGATTAATTAAAACGCCTTTATTTTTTATTTCTAAAGTAATGCGCCTGTAGCCAAACCTGCCTTTATGCTGATGGTAAATCTGCTGAATGAGTAATTTTATATCTCTATATTTATCAATTATATGATATTTTTTTTCATAGTAATAATAACTGCTTCGTGCCATATTCATATGGCCCAGCATGATGCCCAGGTCATAATCATGCCTTAATTCTATTATGGCTTGCGCTTTAAATTCTTGATTTCGTCGGCTTGAACTAAGGCATTGAACTTTTTTAAAAGAGCATTTTCACATCTTAATGATTCTATCTCAAGTAAAAGTTCTTCTTCTCTAGTGAGAGGTTTAGCGGATTTCTTTTTGGCTCTTTTGAAAGTCATAGGCTTAGGTCTTCCTTTAGGTTTATTCTGTAAGCCTAAAACTCCTAGTTTTTGATAATTCTTCTGCCATTGAATGATAACGGAACTACTGGGAATATTAAACTCAACACAAGCTTCTTCCAAAGATAGTGACTTATCTATAATTCCCTGCAATACATTTTGTTTGAAATCAACAGAATAGTGTTGATTCTTTCTAGGTAAAAGCCCTTCTTTACCAACCTTTTTGTAAAAACTAATCCATTTGCAGAGATTTGATATTCTTAAATTTTTCTCTTTTGCAACTGAATTAATTGAATAATTCTTTTTTAAAACTTCATTGACACAAAGAAGCTTAAATTCATAACTGTATTTGACTTTTCTTTCCATAAAAATGCCCCCAAATAGTATCTAACTTTTTGGGGGCAGTTCAAAATTGAATCCTTTTCATTTTATTTCCATTTTAATGTTTCCATTAAACGCTGCATATCATTTTTTACGTAACTCGCAGCAGGCATAATGGAGTCAAAGTTTGGTTTTGCGTAGAAATATACAGAACCTATTAAAAAGTGTTTTGTACTGTCTGTAACATAAAACTGAGAATTTGTCGCTGCGTTTCCATCAACTTGATAAAACATTCCGAAAACCTTTTTCTCTGGATTTAAATACGGCTGTTCTAAAATATCATCGGCTTTAATTACGTGCTCGTAAGTCAGTTTTTGAGCATCACGCAGTAATTTATCGATATTGCCATTTACAGGCTTGTAGGTCAAATAAATGGTTGCTTTCATCTTTGGGTAAGTAATTGCAAATCCGCATTCTTTTTCTCCTTTGATAATTGCCTCTTCATTCATCTGAAAAGCAAATGGACAATTGTTTTCAAAATTCACATATTTTGCTTCCGGATAATCCAATCGCAGGTAACTCGCCGGTTTAGGCAAAACATCATTTTTACAGCTTATAACCGTTAGAGCAAGCAAAATTGCCGTTATTGAAAGTATTCTATTTAACATTTTAATTTATTGTTACTTTTATTTGTTTTACACGCTTTTTATCAACTGTTTCTACGGTGAAAATACAGTTTTCAAAAGGCACTTTTTGATCTTTTTTCGGAAAATTACCTAAAATTTCTAAAATAAAACCCGCTAATGTTTCCGCTTCTCCTTTATGAGCTTCAAAAACATCTTCATCAACATCTACAATTCTGTAGAAATCCTTTAAATTTATTTTTCCTTCAAAAAGAAAATTATTGTCATCAATCTGTGAAAAATTTAGATTTTCATCATCAAACTCATCACTAATATCTCCAACTATTTCTTCGATAACATCTTCTAACGAAACCAATCCAGATGTTCCTCCATATTCATCAACCACAATGGCTAAGTGGCTTTTTAGACTCTGAAAATCCTTTAAAAGATTATCTAATTTTTTATTTTCAGGAACAAAGAAAGCTTCACGAATTAAAGAAGTCCAATCAAATTCTTCTTTATCAATATGCGGAAGCAAATCTTTCACGAAAAGCACTCCTTCAATTTGATCAATATTATCGCGATAAATTGGAATTCTAGAAAATCCTGTTTCAATTATTTTAGGATAAATAGCTGCGAATGTTTCTGATATTTCCAATGCAAAAATATCAATTCTCGGACTCATAACCTGCTTTGTGTCGGTATTTCCGAAAGAAACAATTCCTTCAAGTATTTTCTGTTCTTCTGTCGAAGTTCCTTCAGAATCTGTTAATTCTAAAGCCTGAGAAAGCTGATTGATTGAGAAATTATTTTTTTGTTTGCCTAATTTATTCTGCAAATATATAGTAACGGCACGCATTGGCAAACTAACAGGAGAAAGTACTTTATCTAAAAATGCTAACGGGTAAGCCACACCTTTAGCAAAACGAATACTGTTTCTGCTTGCGTAAACCTTAGGCAGAACTTCGCCAAATAATAAAATTAAAAAAGTAACTAAGATTACCTCTAAAGTAAATTTAAAGGCTGGCGAACTTACATTAGCAAAAATATTTTGTCCGATATAACCAAAAAGAATTACTACACCAATATTAAAAAAGTTATTTGCAACCAATAAAGTTGCCAAAAGCTTTTTAGGCTTGTCTAATAAATTTGAAATAATTTTACCTTTTGCAAGATTATCGTTTAAAGTGTCATCGATGTCTTGTTGCGATAAAGAAAAAAGAGCAACTTCAGCGCCAGAAACGATTGCTGAAAGAAATAATAAAATAAAAATTCCGACGAAACCAATAATTAAATTAGCGTCAAGATTTGTAGAAAAAAGTAAACTGGGCTCTGGGTCCAAACCGTGTAAAATTAGTTAAACATCGCTTAGAAGGGCAGATCATTAATCGGAAGCCCTTCAGGAGCATCAAAGTTAGTGCTTTTTGGCGACTCTGCATCCTGATTTTGTTTAGTGTACGCAGTTTCTTTTTTGGTTGTTAGGAAAGTAAACTCAGTAACCTGAATTTCTGTAGTATATTTTGTTGTCCCGTCTTCTGTTTGCCACTGACGAGATTTTATTCTTCCTTCAACATAAATTTTATCTCCTTTAGAAAGATATTTTTCGCAAATCTCTGCGGCTTTATTACGCACAACCAAATTATGCCATTCTGTTGAAGTAATCTTTTCATTGGTCGTTTTATTGATATATACCTCATTGGTAGCCAGCTGAAAACGTCCGATGCAGTTTCCTCCATCAAAATAATGCATCTTTACATCATCGCCTAAATGGCCAATAAGCATCACTTTATTTAATGTTCCGTTCATAGTTTTTGGTGGTATTTCTCCCAAAGATACATTTTTTTAGCAATTTATTTCTTGCTTTTCTATAATTTATACATCTAGTTTTTCAATTTATTATAGACTATGTATTTTTTTAGTATAAATTACCAATAATTAACTTTTTATAAATTCTCTAGTAAAATATTTACATTTTTTTTAAAAGATAGTTGAATCCTTTTAACAAATAAGTAATATTTAACTTACATTTGTAAAAAAATATTTTAATTAGCTTTTCATAATGAAGTACAATCTTGACGATCAACAATCTGGCAGAGATTTAAATCTTATTTTAAAAATAGTTTCTTTTTTAATTCCCATAATAGGCTTTTTGATTTATGGAATAAAACGAGACACACATCGCAAAGCAGCACATTCCGCATGCGAGATGGCTATAGGAGGAATTTTGTTTTTCGCCTTCTTAAAGATGCTTTTTTATGCATACGAAACAAGAAATGGCAATTTTTTCAAATGAAATTATTGCTTTTCTATAAAATTATAGATTGCTATGGGAAAAGGAAAAGTTTTCAATTTCTGAGCATCTACCCCGTTTTCTATTTCTTCTTTTATTTTAATTTTCCAAAATTGAATGTGCAAATGCTGATGTGAAAGCTTATGTATAACAGTTGATTCGCTATAATTTTCTATACTTATAATAGTATATCCTGAAAATATTTCATTCTTAACCATTTTAGAAACCACATCAAAATCAACAATAGATTGTGTTTCTAATAAAGGGAATTCGTATAAATTATGCCAAATTCCTTTTTCGGTTCTTTTCTGAATTAAAGTGTTTCCTGAAATATCTTCCAAAATCAAATAATTAAAGTATCTATTAGTCACTTTTACCTTTTTTGATTTTACAGGAAGCAGATTTACTTTTCCTTTTTGCAAGGCGGCGCAACTATCATTAAAAACACAAATAGTACAGTCAGGACTTTTAGGAACGCATTGCAGTGCGCCGAACTCCATTATGGCCTGATTAAAAATTGCTGGGCTATCTTTAGGCATTAACTCCTGAGCCAAGGCTGTAAACTCTTTTTTAGTTGCAGGAA
This sequence comes from Flavobacterium sp. B167r, assembly GCF_056824315.1. Lineage (NCBI taxonomy): Bacteria > Pseudomonadati > Bacteroidota > Flavobacteriia > Flavobacteriales > Flavobacteriaceae > Flavobacterium > Flavobacterium sp. B167r. The sequence continues at coordinate 1,658,671 of NZ_CP124859.1, read as the reverse complement.
GCGCAATATCCGATTCAATATCAAAATAACGTGCCAATACTCGAAAAACATTTCCGTCTACAACAGGAACCGATTCATTATAAGAGAAAGAAGCTATTGCGGCGGCTGTATATTCACCAACACCTTTAAGTTTTAAAAGTTCTTTATAAGAATCAGGAAAAATGCCATTTAAGTCATTACTTATATATTGAGCTGTTTTATGAAGATTACGAGCACGAGAATAATACCCCAAACCTTGCCAAAGTTTCAAAACTTTCTCTTCTGAAGCTTCTGCTAAATGTTTTACAGTAGGAAATTCCTGAGTAAATGAAAAAAAATAAGGCATTCCTTGAGCAACTCGCGTTTGCTGAAGCATGATTTCTGAGAGCCAAATTTGGTACGGATCGACCGTTTTTCGCCACGGTAAATCACGCTTGTGCTGTAAATACCATTTTATCAATATGTTATGAAAATCCATTGCAAAATACTTAGATTGCAAAAGTAAATGTTTATGTAATTAAAATTTAACGAATTAGCTTGATTAATTATTTTTTTAATTCCTATATTTGCAAACTCAAAAAAATAGTACACCATTTATAAAATAAAATAGGAAAGAAAATGACGAAAGCAGACATCGTAGCGAAGATTTCAGAGAAGCTAGGTCTTGAAAAAGGAGACGTTCAAGCAACAGTAGAAACCTTTATGGAAGAAGTTAAGACTTCTTTAGAGACTGGAGACAATGTTTACCTAAGAGGTTTTGGTAGTTTTATCGTAAAAACTAGAGCTGAAAAGACTGGAAGAAACATTTCAAAGAACACTACTATTAAAATTCCAGCACACAACATTCCTGCGTTTAAGCCTGCAAAAGTATTTGTAGAAGGAGTTAAAACTAACAACGAAGCAAAATAATATTAATTAACATAAATCTGACACAATATGCCAAGTGGTAAAAAAAGAAAGAGACATAAGGTAGCGACTCACAAACGTAAAAAAAGAGCGAGAGCTAACCGCCACAAAAAGAAAAAGTAGTTTTAAACTACTTTTTTCTTTTTAAAAGTTCATTGAAATTGGAGTTTGATAGTCTCAGTCACAGTTTACAGTCCGCAGCCTAAAACTGCTTACTGACACTGAAAACTGGCAACTAACTCCGCCGGGTTAATACCTGTTAAAAATATTGTTTAATCCATCCTTACAATTCAGTTATGAGTTATTAAGTTATGAGTTATGAGTTGTAAAAGCTGAAACTTGAAACCTAAAACCTGAAACTAAAAGTTCGGATAAAAATTTACAGTGTGAATAAAGAATTAATCATTAGATCTAGTTCTGAAGCCGTAGATTTTGCCTTATTAAAAGATGGAAAACTAATTGAATTACACAAGGAAGAAGAGAAAAGCAACTTTCAGGTTGGTGATATTTTTATTGCTAAAATCAGAAAACCAGTTGCTGGACTTAATGCTGCTTTTGTAAATGTTGGCTTCGAAAAAGATGCCTTTTTACATTATCACGATTTAGGTCCAAACTTAGCTTCCCAACTGAAATTCATAAAACTTGTAAGCGCAGGTAAATTAAAAGATTTCTCCCTAAAAACCTTTCAGTTTGAAAAAGAGATTGACAAAGATGGCATCATTACTGATATTTTAAGTGCCAATCAATCTGTTTTAGTTCAAGTAGTTAAAGAACCTATATCGACCAAGGGTCCAAGAATAAGTGCTGAGCTTTCTCTTGCCGGAAGATTTATCGTTCTAGTTCCTTTCTCTGATCGTGTTTCTATTTCTCAAAAAATAGAAGACAAAAAAGAAAAGGATCGTCTGAAAAAACTTGTTCTATCGATCAAACCTAAAGGATTTGGTGTTATTGTTCGCACAGTAGCAGAAGGCAAAAACGTAGCCGAATTAGAAAAAGATTTGCAGAACCTGCTTAGCAGATGGTCTGCAATGTGTAAAAAATTACCAACTGCTCATCATCCATCAAAAGTATTAGGAGAGCTTAATAGAGCTTCTTCAATATTAAGAGATGTATTTAATGATACCTTCAGTGGTATTCAAATAGATGATGAAGAGTTGTACCATCAAACGAAGGAATATCTGCAAGAAATTGCACCTTCAAAACAATCGATTGTTAAGTTTTATCAATCAAATGACACCCCAATTTTCGAGAAATACAATATAGAGAGACAAATCAAAACTTCTTTTGGCCGAACTGTTTCCATGAGTAAAGGTGCTTATCTAATTATAGAACACACCGAAGCTCTTCACGTTATAGACGTAAACAGCGGAAATCGTTCTAATAAGGCGACCAACCAAGAAGATACAGCCATGGAAGTGAATATGATTGCCGCAGCAGAAATCGCAAGACAACTACGTTTGCGAGATATGGGCGGAATAATCGTAGTTGATTTTATCGATATGTCTAATCCCGAAAATAGGAAAGTTTTGTTCGACTTCTTGCGAGAAGAAATGAGCGACGATAAAGCAAAACATAAAATATTACCGCCAAGTAAATTTGGTTTGGTCCAAATTACAAGACAGCGCGTAAGACCAGAAGTCAATATTAAAACTAGAGAAGAAGATCCAAACAATGAAAATGGCGAAATTGAAGCGCCAATTTTAATCATTGACAAAATCGCATCTGATCTGGACAGAATTTTAAAAACCCACAGTAAAGTTGTGCTTAATGTACATCCGTTTGTGGCTGCATACCTCAGCAAAGGTTTTCCATCATTACGTTCAAAATGGTTTTTTGAACATAAGAAATGGGTGAAAATCATACCTCGTGACGCTTACACGTACTTAGAATACCATTTCTATGATAAAAAAGGAAATGTTATTTCAGAATAAAAACAAAAACCGCCTTTTGAAAGATTGGCGGTTTTTTTGTGTCTTTTTTTTAGTTTTTCCGCCACGAATTCACGAATTTTTTTTATAATAATTCGTGAATTCGTGGCGGAAAAATTTATTCTCTTATAATCTCAATTTTTCTTCTGATTTCATTTCCTGATGCATCAACAACTGTGATATAATGTGTACCAGTTGTTGGCGTAATCGGCAATTCATGAAAAGTTTTAGTTGTTGCCTTGTACAAATCATCAATATACCAGAATAATTCCTGATCTCTTTCTGAATAAGCTACTTTCAAAATTACAGGCTGTACGTTACTGTTGAAATCCTTCGTTAAATAGATTTTACTGTTTGCTTTCGGATAAATAAAATCCATTGTTGTGGTCTGCGTTCCTTCGCAACCTTCTTTAAATGGTGGCAAAGGCAAATATTCTATGTGCTGACTTTTATAGTACCAAGCCATAACCGGAGGTAATACAAACCAGTTTTTAGTCACAATATTATCGATACTTTCACAGCTGCTATTGACCTGAAACTGTTCTGTTTTATCTAAGTGAATAGTTTTATGATACGGACAAACCTTTGTAGATTTTCCTTTTTTTGGAACCCATTGTTTGATTTTCGGACAGTTATCTTTTGCTAAATAACCGCTTAAACGACAAACCTCAACTTCCGCCAAATCATTGTATGGTGTATCAAACCATCTTTGCCTTGGCAGTAAATTAAAAATATCAAATAAAATTGGTGCGGCACTGGTAACACCCGTCAAAGTTGGCCTTCCCTCTCCTGTTGCATTTCCGACCCAAACTCCAACTACATATCTTGAATTTGTTCCAATGGCCCACGCATCTCTATTCCCGAAACTCGTTCCCGTTTTCCAAGCAATTTTAAGCGAACTGTCATAAAATTTCCAAGCCTCATCTCCTTCGGGTCTGTTGACTTCTTCCATTGCATTGTAAGTCAGCCAAATTGAACCTGCACCTAAAATATTTTTCTGATTGGTTTCTGACCCAAAATCAGGCTTAAAATCGTTTTTATAATTCAGTTCTGTAAATTCGTTAGTTCTATATTGACTTTTATTTTTTGTATAATAATTCACCGTCGACGAAAGATTTGCATAGGTTCTACACAAATCCCACAAATTACTTTCTGCACCTCCTAAAATTAATGACAGCCCGTAATGATCAGGCGTTTTATTAATATTTCTTAATTTGAATTTCTGCAGTTCTTCATAAAACTTATTTACACCAAAATCCTGCAACATCAAAACTGCCGGAATATTTAACGAACGTGACAATGCGCGATGTGCAGGAACTGCTCCGTCAAAAGTTAAATTAAAATTCTGCGGTGTGTAACCCGAAATTTGCGTTGGAATATCAGCAATTAAAGTATTTGGAAGCAATTCCCCATCGTCTAACATTGCACCGTATAAAAGAGGCTTTAAAATACTTCCTGTACTTCTGGGCGCATCGATAATATCTACATCTTTTTGATAATCTGCATCGGCTAGAGAATTTCCAACATAACTCATTACATTTCTGCTCTGAACATCGATTACCAAAATCGCCAGATTATGCACTTCGTTTTGTTTGTATTGATTATAATAATATCTAGCAATTTGATTGACTCTATTTTGAAGTGCATAATCAATTGTGGTTTTTACTCTTGTTCCTTCTTCGTTTTTAGCGACTCTTTGAAGCAAATGCGGAGCAATTTGTGGCAAATCATACGGTTTTTGAGGTAATGGTTCTTCTATCGAAAGTTCGTACGTCTGTTTATCGATTATGCCTTCTTGATGCAATTTCAATAAAAGTCGATTACGTTTATTCAATAATTTTATTTGGTTTTTCCCTGGATAAATCAAACTCGGCGCATTCGGTAAAACAGCTAAAACTGCATTTTCTGCCCATGACAATTGATTGGACTGAACTCCAAAATATCTCCATGAAGCCATTTCTAATCCCACTACATTTCCTCCAAATGGAGCATGAGCCGCATACATTTCGAGAATTTCATTTTTGGAATAACCTATTTCTAGTCTTGTGGCGAGAATAATTTCTATTATTTTTTCGAAATAAGTTCTGTTTTTTCCTTTTCGGGATAATCGGATAACTTGTTGAGTTAATGTACTTCCTCCTCTGACAACTTTTCCCGCTTTTCTATTTTGTTTAAAAGCATTAATCATCGCACCCGGATTGAAACCTGGATGTTTGTAGAAATATTCGTCTTCAAAATAAACGATGCATTTTTTGAATTTATCAGGAACACTGTCTTGCGCAGGAAAACGCCATTGTCCGTCTCTGGCAATTTTAGCGCCGAGCAACTCTCCTTCTTTGCTTTCTATTATGGTCGAATACGGTTCTTTGAATAATGTTCGAGGTATCGAAAAATAGTAAATCAGCAAGAGCAGAAATGCAATTGCTGATTTTATTTTGTTTTTTTTAATCCAGTTTATAATGCGCTGGAGAAATGCTTTTAATTTATTTTTCAATGCTTGTTTTTTTTAACCGCAAAGGCGCAAAGATTTACGCAAAGTTCGCAAAGTTTTCTCTCGCAGATTGCGCAGATTTTACAGATTTATTTTATCTGCTTGATCTGCAAAATCTGCGAGAGACATTTTAATCATATTTTTTTGTCACAGATTTAAAAAAATCCTTTTAATCTGTTGCTAATAATTTTACTTCACAACCTCAACCCAGAAGCCTTTTGTTCTGGCTAAAAATGTATTATCGTACATTGCTTCGCATTGCAATCCTGGCAGGTAGTAATTCCCTAAATACGATGCGTTTAACAGAATACGGAAAACTTTGGTTTCTCTCGCTTTCATTCCAAAATAGAAATTCGTTCTGTCGTCTCGGATATCAATATAATCTGCAAGGTTATTTACTGCATCTCCGTAATCGGTAAAACGGGTATTTACAATTTCAAATCCTGAAGGCAAAATCTGAGATAATGCAACATTTTGAATGCTTTCTCCTCTTTGGTTTTTAATTGTAACCTCAGCAACAAATTCAGTTCCCTGATTAATTCTTGAAACATTAATTACACTTCCTTTTCTATTTTTGAAAACAATAGAAGCTGTAACATCGCTTTGAACCGCATTTTCTTGTCCGATTGGTAGAATTCCTGTATTCAATACACGAACATAAACTGTATTTGCTTTGTTGTTTTTCAGCGTGATACTATTTGTTCCAGAAGTAACAGACAAACTACGATCTGCAACCGATTTACCTGTATTTATGGTTTCTCCTTTTCCGTTTTTACTGAACTGGATATTAATTCCTTTCGGACCATTGCTTACTGCAAATTTCGACATTGCATATAAACAATAAGCTGTTGTTTGCGTACTCATCCATTGATTTGCCGACATTTCTTTGGCTAATTTTGTAGCAGTTACAAATGCCTTTTGTCTTTGATCTAATAAAAGCATCGTTTCTAAAGCCATTGCTCTATTTCTTTCGCTTGAACCATAATAGTAATAGCTGTAACCATCTGAACTTCCGTCGATAGTCGTTTTCAAAAACAAACTTTGTCCAGCCGATTTCTGACCCGCTAAAACATAAGCCGCTGCTAAACGAAGCATACTTTCGTTAGAAATACCTTTTGTTTCTTTTAATCTGTTCATTGCTGATAAATCGGCATTTCCAGCTAAAGCTAAAGTATACAAACGATATGCCTGAGCTAAATCATTTCCGTATTTAGGTTCAAAACGCCATTGCTTCGCTTCTTTCTGCTGATAATTCAACCATTTTGATTTGAAATTAATCGGCAATACATATCCTTTTTTCTCTGCTTCGATTAAGAAATGTCCAGCGTAAGAAGTTCCCCAATCGTCTGCAATTGCATTTCCTTGCCAATAAGGCAGACCACCGTTTGATAATTGTAAATTACCCAATCTTGCAATTCCAGCAGCAATATTTTTCTGAATCAGATCTTTGCGTTTCGCATCAATATCAGCTACATCGCCTAAATACAATTGCGGGAAAACTGATGAAGTTGTTTGTTCAACACATCCATGAGGATACTGAATCAAGAATTGCAATCTTCCATTCAAATTCATTGATGGCATTGATGAAACTTCCAATCTAGCTTTGTTACTTCCAGCAATTCCAAAGGTTTTCCATGAAATTGTTTTTGAACTATTTGGCGTTAAAACAACATCTGTAAAAGTACTTGTAACTGGATTTGGGTTTGTCATATCGATTTCAACATCGCAAACCGATTTCTCGCTTCCAGATGTTGCGATTACCTGAACTTTTGCAATTCCAGTCGCAGATCCTACAACTAAATTGAAATATGCCATTTTTTCATCCGGCTGTGCAAAATTCAATCTTTGAACCGCACTTCCCATTACTTTCAATCCGTTGCTTGTTTTTACTTGGATCGAAACATTTTTAATTTTGTTTTCAGTAGCAAAAACGGTTACCGGAAGCGTTACTTTTTCTGATGGCGAAATCTTTCTTGGCAACGAAGCTAAAACCATCAATGGACTCTTAACCTGAGTTGCTTTTTCAACACTTCCATAAGCGCTTGTATTCGCATCGCCTGCCACAACCATTGTTCGAACTGAACCAATGTATTTAGGCAATTTTAATTGATGCGATTTTGTTTCTCCTTTTCCTAATTTAAATGGTCCGTAATACAGTACAACAGGCTTAAAACGGTTCGCTTTTTTAGCTTTCCCTCCGCCTAAATCCTGATCCCCACCAATACTGAAAATTTGGTTTATTTTTCCGCCATAAGCGCCAATTACATCATCATAAATGTCCCAAGTTTTTACGCCTAAAGCTTCGCGAACGTAGAAACTATCCCATGCGTTTGGTGTTTTAAAACGAGTTAAATCCAAAAGTCCTTCATCTACAACTGCGATTGTATAGGTAATTTCTTTACCTGATTTTTCGCCCACTTTTACTGTAAACGGCTGTTCTGGTCTTAAAACATCAGGCATATTAAGAGTCGGTGTCAAAATGGTGTTTTTATCTACCACTTCAATTGGAACAATTCCGTACATACGAATTGGCGAATCATTTTTGGTCGAAGCGTGAGGTTGCAACAACGTAATATTGAAATATACGTTTGGTGCCATTTCTCCCGTAATTGGAACTTCAACTTTTGTTTCTCCTTTTTTAGTTTCTGCCCAAATAGTCTGCACTACTCTTGATCCGTTTTCTACAGAAATTAAAGCGCGCCCACCTTCGCTTGACGGGAAAGAAATTTGTGCTTTTTCTCCCACTGCATAGTTTTTCTTATCGGTAGAAAACACCAACATATTTGCTGTTGAAGCATCTCTGTTACGCGTTTTTCCAGACCAGATTGGCCAGTCGATATTTACGGTTAAAGATGTCGCGTGACCATCTTCCTGATCGGCAACACGAATTAAGTAACGTCCCCATTCTTCATCTGTCAAGGCAAATTGAAAACTTCCTTTTCCGCTTGAATCGGTATTGATGACAAAAGTTTTGTATGAAGTCGTTGCATTCGAAGAGTTATAATTTGATAAATTATCGCTCGAAGAATCCCACCACCATCTCCAATCTACTTTGTAAACTCGCACTTCGAGATTACGAACCGATTTTGGTCTTCCGTTTTCATCAACAGTCACCACTTCAAAACGATTGTTTGTTCTCGTTTCAAGCATACTGTATTTATTCAGTTCAGGCGTTTTAACTCCAACATACGTTTTGTATGGAGAATAAGTGGTTGACATCACATCTGTACTAAAATCTCCTCCTTCTTCATATACTTTTGTAATGAATGAAGCGCGAAGCATTCCCGGTGCCTGACCTTGTAATCTTGGCTGAATGTTTACGGAAGCTTTTCCGTTTTCGTTTAATTTTCCTGAGAAAACATTGATTTCTTCTGTGCTAAATTGACGTGCTAAATCATCAAAAGTATATTTTTCGTATCCTTTGAAAGTTGTGGCTTGCTGAGAAAATTTAGCCTGCATTTCTACATTCAAATTCTTAGCAATTGCCCCGTGCAACCAAGTCACTTCCAAATTATCTGTATTTGGATACGATGCTGAAAGTGTTTTTCTGCTAAACGTATTTTTGATTTTCAAACGATTTGGTTTAATCGTTTCAATCTTAATACTCTTATAGAATTTTGCCCCTCCAACGCTTACCATTGCTTCCCAGTTTCCTGTTGGCGCGTCTTGATTTGTTGGAACTGTAAAAGCATAATGGTTCAGTTCATTTGTTTTTTGAACCGTTTGATAAACTGTTTTTCCATTCGGATCGTTTAATCTGAATTTGATCGGATGTGATTTTGGCAATTTATTAGCCGCATCATTCAAAATAAATGACAAATACAAATTATCTCCCGGACGCCAAACACCTCTTTCTCCGTAAATAAATCCTTTTAAGCCTTTTTGTAAAGTCTCTCCCGCAACATCGAAATTACTTACCGATAAAGAAAGTCCATCATCCAACTTCACATAAGTCGATTGATCTCCTAAAGTAACAATCGCAAAATAAGCGAATTTATCCAATTGAAAAGATGCAATTCCTTCACTGCTTGTAGCTTCTGTCGCAATTTGTTGCTGTTGGAAATTATACAAGTCTACTCTCGCATTCGAAACTGGTTCCGTTGTAACGATATTATTTACAGCAAACAAGTACGATTTATTTTCTCCTCGTTTGGCAATAACTCCTAAATCTGAAGCTAAAATATTGGTTGCAATTCGAGCATTGTAGAAATAAGAACCTGTACAAGGATCTTGGCTTTCTCTCCAATCATAATCGTCGTAATAATAGTAATCATCATACGAATTTCCGCTGTAGTTTACGTCGTTTTCATCAACTTCTTCTTCCTCAGTTTCATCATCATTTCCTTCTGAAGTTTCACATTTGTATAACGAATATTTCTTTTTGTAAACAAACTCAACTCTGTAAATCGCACCTGGTTCTGGTTTGATAATTTTCGATAAATCTAAAGCATAAGTATTCCATTTTGCCAGATTTACGAGTGTGCTTTCTCTTAAATTTAGTGTTGTTTTGGCAATTGGCTGTGCTACTTTTTTGAGATTTTGTCCACCATTTAATTCATTGTATTGAAGAAATTGCAGAATATTATTTTTGTAAATTTTATAAACCTTTACATCTACCGCACTAAGATTCACCGCTTCAAAATTCAATTTTAAATTATTTGAACTTGGCAGAATCGTCCCGTTTTTAATAAAACGAATATTAGGTTTAATCTGATCGAAAGAGATTTTCTCGCTGTAATTGTTCTCCAATTTTTTGCCATATTGACTTTCGATTCCTTGAAAGACTTCCAATAATAATTCGCCCGTAACAACTTGCTCTGGCTCTTCATCTGGCACATATTCAACGACTTCTTCAACAACGGCTGCGGTGGAATCTACAGCAACTGCGGCTGAATCAACCACAACAGCTGCCGAATCTACAGCAACTGCTTCAGGTTCTGCTACAGCTACAGCTATTGGCTCTTCTTTCTTAGGCGCGTTTTGATTGCTAAAATATACTTTTAGTAAGTTTCCTTGAGTTGAAAATTTCAGATTATTAGTATTTTGAATAGAAACCAATCCGGCAAAATCCTGTCCTTTTTCTAATGGCTCAGAAAAATTAATTAAAACCTGCTGATTGTTTCCATCTGGAACTTCAACTTTTATAACTTTAAATTCGTTGATGCTTGTAATCGGGAAATCAATTTGCCCTTTTTGATCAATATCTGAATCATTTCCGTCATAGATAATTTCTAAATTTGAAGCTTCTGACTGACGCTGAATACTATCAATTATAAAATGAAATTCTTTTCCTGAAGATACATTTTTATCAAACTTAATCTTAAGATCGTTTCCGTTATGTTTGGCTTGAACCAACTTAATAGCGGTTTCCAAATCAATATTATCTGCCGTTTTAAGTGTGCAGTTTAAATATTGATATTCTTTACTGTACGATTGAATATCGCCAGTATTAATGGTGAAATCCTGTTTAACGGTTTTAACTGTAAAATTGAATTTAGAAAGTTCCTTTTCTTTCTCTTTCGGAATGGCAGTCAGTTTATCTAAGTTTAAAGTAACTTGATATTCTGTTCCCATTTTGAGTTTTTTCTCCGGAATAAAAGCTAAAGTATTCGTAGAAAGCGCTATGACTTTTCCGTGAACACTTGGCGAAATATCAAATAAATCGTCATCTAATTCCTGATTGGGTTTCCAATCTTTTTTATCGAATGCCAAAACCACACGAATATCAGAATCTGCAGAAACAATACCGCCTGTAAAACTGGTAATGTAATCTTTAAATAATGAAAAATCGGAGTTGAAATCTGCAGCTGATTTGCGTCCGCAGGATTGAAAAATAAAAAAAACAAAAAATGCGAGAAATAGTCCTTTTGATTTCACTTTTATCTAGAGTTAATCGGTTAATAAACTAATAATTTAATAGGAATTACTATTAAGGGCATAACTGCAAAATCGCAATTAAATTATTATAAAAGTAAAATATTTTCCGAATCCTTTAAGAAGAAAATTCTCTAATATGATTATTTAACTTTTGTTGAAGTTTTATTATCATTCTCAAAGCTCAGAACCTAGTTTTGATAAAACTTTATCCATTTCAAGAAAGTGTTTTTCTGTATTTGAGGAATAATGCATTTGATTATCGTTTATGATAACAATTACATCGTCCGAATGATTTCCGTAAAATTTTATTCCTTCAACCCATTGCTTGAAAGAAACGCCTTTATTTGAAAAATTCTGAGTTATGAAATCTAATTCGTGTGGTTCGATTTCATAAAATGTATCACAAGTAAAATCTAATGCAAAACCTGCTTGCAAATACGCCATCGCAGTAAAGAAATCCGTCAAAGTTTCTGTTTCAAGATTCCATTCTTTTTCGTCATAACTCATATAAACAGGCGGATTGTTTTTTGACAAATCTTCTTTATGAATTCCCCAAACACAAACCTTTTGATTTTCAGAATAAAATATCAAATAATCATCGTGTTTGTAATATTGAAAACGTTCTGGAACAATCAATAAATCTTGAGTATGATTTAAGTTTTGAATTTTACCCAATTCCGCATAATAATCTACAAAAACTTGTGGAAGCTGTCCGAAGATATCTTTTCCAACTTGAATTTCATCCTTAGTAAAACCATTTGATTCTGTGATATGGAATAGTTTTTTTATTGTAGAGAAATCTGTCATGTTATTTCGAATTATTTACGTCTTTCTAGAAAAAAACGTTTCATTAAATCGGCTGCTTCATTTGCCATTACACCAGAAACAACAGTTGTTTTAGGATGCAATTTTGTTCCCATATTTATAAATCCGCGCTGTTCGTCGCGTGCTCCAAAAACGATTTTAGAAATCTGACTCCAATACAAAGCACCTGCACACATTTGGCAAGGTTCAAGCGTTACATAAAGTGTACAATCTTTTAAATATTTTCCGCCAAGAAAATTGGCCGCTGCGGTTATAGATTGCATTTCGGCATGAGCCGTGACATCATTTAGCAATTCGGTCAAATTATGGCTTCTAGCAATAACTTTATCGGCTACAACTACAATAGCTCCAACAGGAATTTCGCCTTTTAAGTAGGCTTCTTCTGCTTCCTGCAAAGCTTTCTTCATAAAATATTCGTCTGTAAAAGGATTTTCCATAATTGCAAAAGTAAAACTTTACTCATTATTTTTACTACATTTAAATTTTGAAATTTGAATATGGAAAGAAAACATAAAATCACAATACCTGAACCATGCCATGAAAACTGGGATAAAATGACTCCAAATGATATGGGAAGGTTTTGTATGAGCTGTTCTAAAACGGTTATTGATTTTACTTCTATGCTTCCAGAAGAAATTCAGCAGTATTTCATTCAAAATAAAAACGAAAAAATTTGTGGCAGATTCAAAAAGTCACAATTGGATACTATTACCATTCAAATTCCTGATCGTATTTTATATTCGCAAACTCATTATCATAAGATGTTTTTACTGGCATTATTTATTGCCATGGGAACCACTTTATTCAGCTGCGCAGATAATGAAGGGAATAAGGTGATAATTGATAAAATAGAAGTGGTAACAGAAGATTCTGCAAATGTTTCTTACAAGCTGCAAAATAAAGACAGTTTATTTGAAAAAGTACCTCCCGCTCCTCCTTTATTTGCAAATGTTGAGCCTATAATGGCTGTTTCTGAAGGATTTGGTCCTTATGAATCTTATTATGGAACACTCACTGGTACTCCTGCTATTCAATACTTTGAAATATCCCCAGAATATCCTGGCGGGTTCGACAGATTTAGTACATTCATTCAAAATGAATTTAAAATTCCTAAAAAAGCCAGACGAATTACAGGAGAAATTGAGGTTTCTTTTGTTGTAAATAAAGAAGGAACTTTAGAACAATTTAAAGTTTTTGACAATATTGGTCATGAAACTGGAGAAGAAATAATTCGGGTTTTAAAAAAATCGAAAACGAAATGGATGCCAAGAATAATTAACGGAAGACCTGTTCTTGATACAATCAGGATGAATATTGTTGTACAAAAAGACAGTCTAAACGTTGAAAGAAAAAACAGAAAGCTTTCAAAAATAGTTGCAATTAATCTCGTCAAAAAAAATGAGAAACTGGCAGATAATGAAAATCAGCCTTTATGTGAAAAAAAAGTTGTTCAAGATTCTGTAGCAGAAGATGATTCTATTATTTACATGGGAGGGGCAATCGAAACAAAAGCAGATTATCCAAATGGAATAAATGCTTTTTATAAGTTTTTTGCAGAAGAATTTAAAATGCATGAAACAATTGAGCATTTAAGCAATCCTATAAATGTGTCATTCGTAGTAGAAAGAGATGGTTCGTTAACAGCATTTCAATTTCCAAAAGATATTGATCCTCAATTAGAATCAGAAATAACACGCGTTTTAAATCTGTGCCCTAAATGGATTCCTGGTGAACAAAATGGAAAGAGAACAAGAGAAAAAATCAGCTTCCCTATAGCACTCGAAAAATGGAAATAAAACATCAAATAACTGCTCACAAAAAGTGTTGCAAACTGTTTTTAGCAGTGCTGTATTTCGTTGTGGGAATAACTTTTTTCAGTTGTCAAAACAAAGAAAACAAACCACAGGAAGTTAATAATAAAGTTGTTACGGATACTTCCGCAGAAAAATCTGTTGCTTTAGATACAAATGCAATAAGTCCGAAAAAATTAGATCAAGCACCGCCAGATTTATCAAAAGCAGAGCAAACTGAATTGAAGCAAACAACCCCAATAGCAACTAAAGTAGTTAATGAGGAAAAATCTTTAAAATCAGATAAAGTCAAAAAAGATGAGCAATTACCAACTTTAAAACCTCTTTCAAATACAAACGCCGAATTCCCAGGCGGTATAGATCAATTTCATAGTTTTTTTATGAAAGAATATAAAAAACCTGAAAGCGTAAATTATTGGAAACTCAATTTCACACTTGCATTTGCGGTAGAAAAAAATGGTTCTGTTTCATTTCTTGAATGTTCTCCAGCAGTTGAAGAACCTTTAGAACAGGAAATTATTAGAATTCTAAATTTATGCCCTAAATGGCAACCGGGCGAATCGAACGGAAAAAAAACCAGAATGCAATATTCTGTGCCTATTTCTTTAAAAAAATAGTCTGAGAAAAAATTAAATTTAAAACCGTAAATTTGTTTTTTACCTTACAATGAAAAGCGATTTACTTTCCAACATATATAATCCTGCTGATTTACGTCTTTTAAAAGAAGAACAGCTTACTCAAGTTGCCCAAGAACTTCGACAGTTTATTATTGATATAGTTTCTGTAAAAGAAGGCCATTTGGGAGCCAGTTTAGGCGTTGTAGAACTTACAATTGCCCTCCATTATGTTTTTAATACTCCTGATGATTTATTGGTTTGGGATGTTGGACATCAAGCTTACGGGCATAAAATACTGACTGAAAGAAGAGAAACTTTTCATACTAACAGACAAATCGACGGTATTTCTGGTTTTCCTAAAAGAAGCGAAAGCATTTACGATACTTTTGGCGTTGGGCATTCTTCTACTTCTATTTCTGCCGCTTTAGGAATGGCGATTGCTTCTAAATTAAAAGGTGATTTTGATAAAGAACATATTGCTGTAATCGGCGATGCCTCAATCGCAAGCGGAATGGCATTTGAAGGCCTGAACCACGCTGGAGTTACTGATGCTAATATTTTGGTTATTCTAAATGATAACGCCATCGGAATTGACCCAAGTGTTGGCGCTTTAAAAAAATATCTTACTTCGGTTAAAAACGGAAAAAATCCACGCCAGAATAACATCATTAAGTCTTTAAATTTTGATTATTCAGGTCCAATTGATGGTCATGATCTTCCCAAATTAATCAAAGAATTAAATCGTTTAAAAAAGATTAAAGGTCCCAAATTTCTTCATATTGTAACTACGAAAGGAAAAGGATTACAGCAAGCTGAAGAGAATCAGGTGAAATATCATGCGCCTGGAAAATTTGATGCTTCGACTGGCGAAATTCATTTAAAATCGGAAGAAAATCTTCCTCCAAAATATCAAGATGTTTTTGGTTTAACCATTTTAGATTTAGCCAAAAAGAATGAAAAAATAATCGGAATTACTCCCGCAATGCCATCAGGAAGTTCGTTAAAATTTATGATGGACGAATTGCCTGATCGTGCCTTTGATGTTGGAATTGCAGAACAGCATGCCGTAACATTGGCTGCAGGAATGGCAACTCAAGGAATGATTGTCTATTGCAATATTTATTCGACTTTTTTACAGCGCGCATACGATCAGGTGATTCATGATGTGGCGCTACAAAATCTTCCTGTTATTTTTTGTCTTGACAGAGCGGGTTTAGTTGGCGAAGATGGCGCAACGCATCACGGTGTTTTTGACATTGCATATTTACGTTCGATTCCGAATATGATTATCTATGCTCCGCTAAACGAAATTGAACTTCAAAATATTTTGTACACCGTTCAATTAGGAATAGATCATCCAATCGCAATTCGATATCCAAGAGGTCGCGGAGTCCTCCCAAATTGGGAAGTAGAAAATTTCGGACATTACGAAAAAATAAATTTAGGCAAAGCAAAATGCTTAAAAGCTGGTACGAAACTTGCTGTACTG
Source organism: Flavobacterium sp. B167r (assembly GCF_056824315.1). Lineage (NCBI taxonomy): Bacteria > Pseudomonadati > Bacteroidota > Flavobacteriia > Flavobacteriales > Flavobacteriaceae > Flavobacterium > Flavobacterium sp. B167r. The sequence continues at coordinate 1,642,748 of NZ_CP124859.1, read as the reverse complement.
TCGGCCGGAACAATTGGAAATAATGTTATAGAAGCACTCAAAGAATCAATCCATTCTAATGAAATTGCCCACTATAATTTTAGTTTTATCAAACCGCTAGACATCAACACATTAACCACTGTTTTTTTAACTTTTGATCGTATTATTACAATCGAAGATGGGGTTAAAAATGGTGGTTTCGGAAGTGCAGTTTTAGAGTTTGCAGCATCGAATAATTTTAAAAATTCTATTGAAATTTTAGGTGTTCCAGACGAATTTATTGAACACGGAACAGTAAATCAACTGCAACAATTGTGTAATATTGACGTTAAAAGTTTAATAAATCTTTTTTCTAACGGTTCAAAATAATTATTTTGCGACACCAAAACAAAAATTACCAAAATGAAATTATTGCGTTCTACCCTTTTGCTGCTATTGCTTCTGTGTACTTCTAATAACTTTGCCCAGATTATACAAACAACTCTAAGCCCAAATCAAGCACCTAAACCTCCTTCAAACTGGACAGAGAAAAACCAACTTGGTTTTGACCTTTCACAAATTGCTTTTGTAAACTGGAGCGCTGGGGGAACGAGTTCTATTTCTGGTTTATTTAAAGGAGAATTTTCTAGAACTTATTTAAAAGGAAATAATAAATGGTTTAATGAACTTATTGTGAAGTATGGTCTGAACAAGCAAGAAGAGACTGAAACTAGAAAAACTGATGATGCGATTCAATTCAACTCGACTTATGGTTTTAGGAAAGACACGGCTTCAAATTGGTACTATTCTGCTAAGTTCAATTTCAATACTCAGTTTACCAACGGTTATAATTACCCTAATCGCGACGTTCCTATTTCTAGACCATTTGCACCAGCATATGTGTTTTTAGGAGCCGGAGCAGAGAATTCAAATAAAGAAAAAAACAGAACGTTTTACTTCTCACCAATTACGTTAAAAACCACATTGGTATTAGATCAAGATTTGGCAAACCAAGGTTCTTTTGGTGTTAAAAAAGCCGTTTATGCAACAGATCCTTTAGATCCAACACAGCAAATTTTAATTGAAGAAGGTCAAAAGGTCAAAGCCGAATTTGGTATACTTTTGACTGCCTACAACAAAAGCGAAATCTATAAAAATGTTTTTTATGAAAACAGGCTAAGTTTATATACCGATTATTTAAACCGATTCGGAAATGTGGATATTGATTATGACACCCGTTTAGACTTGGTAGTAAACGCTTATGTAAAAGCCAATATCGGTGTTCACTTAATTTATGATGATGACATTAAAAACAAAAAAGATGTTCTAGATCCAACTACAGGAACAAAAACTCAAATTACAGAAGGACCAAGAATGCAATTAAGACAAGTTCTTGGTGTTGGTTTAGTTTATTCTTTCAAATAAAAAAATACAATTATAAAAAAAGCTTCTTTTAGAATATTCTGAAAGAAGCTTTTTTTATTTAACGCTTTTTTTGTCCCTGAATCATTTCATACAACTCAAGCGCATTTCCATCTGTTAAGAGCGAAACATAATGGCAGATATGCAATAAACGCTCATATAAATTGGTTTTGTCTAAATGATGTTTTTCTGGCAGCATTTTTAAAATCAGTTTATCGTAATTTGAGGCAATTCCTTCAAATTTATTATTATATGCTGTTATGAATTTGTCTAATAACGTTTGAATGATCTGATAGCCAACGATTTCTTTTTCAATCACTTCTCTGCTTTGGTAAATTTTCTCAACGCTTAATTTGATAATATCATCCATCTGTGCCTTGTATTTGCTTTTGTCTGTCAAAGCATACGGAAAGTTTCCAGCAAGAATTGCTTCTTCATTTTCAACAAAAACATTTACTGCGTCATTAATTAAAGTTCCGATTGCCAAGGCTCTCAAATAACTAATACGATCTTCTTTTGTAGTTAACGATTTGTATTTTGAAACTCCAATATTATCTTTTACCAGATTAATTAAATATTCTAAAGCGAAATCTTCAGACACCAAACCTAAATTGATCCCATCTTCAAAGTCAATAATTGTGTAGCAAATATCATCAGCCGCTTCAACTAAATAAGCCAAAGGATGTCTTTCAAAACCAATATCGTCTCCAGATTTATTGGCAATCATTCCCATGTCTTTGGCTACTTCTTCAAAGAATAATTTATCCGTTTGAAAGAAACCATATTTTTTATCAGCGATATTATTAGTTGGCCTTTTCGGAAGACTTTCTTTCGGATATTTCATAAAAGCGCCCAAAGTAGCATACGAAATACGTAGTCCGCCTTCAATTCCTGGGCGGCTCGCTGTTAGCACCGAAAATCCGTTGGCATTTCCTTCAAAATCAATTAAATCTTGCCATTGTTTATCTGTGAGCTGGTTTCTATATTTCTGACCATTTCCGATAGAAAAATATTCGCCAATTGCTTTTTCTCCAGAATGGCCAAATGGCGGATTCCCAATATCGTGTGCCAATGAAGCCGCAGCCACAATAGCACCGAAATCATTCATATGATAACCGTGAATTTCTTTCAGGTAAGGATATTTTTCAATAATCTTTTTCCCAACCAAACGTCCAAGCGAACGTCCGACAACAGAAACTTCTAAACTATGCGTTAAACGCGTGTGTACGAAATCTGTTTTAGAAAGCGGAATAACTTGTGTCTTATCTTGTAAACTTCTAAAAGCCGCAGAAAATATAATTCGATCATAATCAACTTCAAATCCTAAACGCGTATCATCTTGTTCTACACGTAATCTTTTGCTTGTATCGCCCTGACGTTTTAATGATAAAAGTTGTTCCCAGTTCATTTTTCAATTTTAGATATTAGATTGATGATTTTATATTGCTCATCGAGACTTCAAAAATACGTTTTATTTTAAAATTTTCTTCTGCTTTAAAATTCTAAAGCGGTGCTGTGTTTGATTTCTCCCATCACAAAAATACTGTTCGTATTTCCGATATTTTCGATTGTTGAAAGCTTATTCATTACAAAATCCTGATAACTAGCCATATCTTGCACCAATATTTTAAGCATGAAATCGTAATCTCCAGCAATATTATAGCATTCTATAATTTCTGGAAGCGCGACAATATCTTTCACAAAATTGCTTCCGACATTTTTGGCGTGTTCTTTTAAACGCACATTGCAAAAAACCGTCATGCCGCGATTCATTTTCTTCTTATCTAAAAGTGCGACATATTTCGTAATGTAACCATCTCTCTCTAACCTTTTTATTCGCTCATAAACGGGAGTTACCGTTAGAAATAATTTACTTGCAAGGTCTTTTGTATTGATATTGCAATCTTCCTGGAGGTATTTTAAGATCAATAGATCCGTTTTATCTAAGTTTTCCATAGTTTTTTTTACGGCTAAAAGTTCATTTAAAAGATTATTACAGTAATAAAATCTTATAAAAACATTTTTAAAAATACATTTTACTAAAATAAACCTCAAATATAAGTTATAAAAACTAAGAATGTAAATTTGTTCAGTAAAAAACACTGAATCAAAAATGAAAACAAACAACTTAGGTTACCCAAGAATTGGCAGCAACAGAGAACTGAAAAAAGCCAGCGAACTTTATTGGGCTGGAAAAATTTCTGCAGATGAACTTACAGATGCTGGAAAAGAAATCCGTCTTAAAAACTGGAAATTACAAGCCGAAGCAGGAGTTGATTTAATTCCTTCTAATGATTTTTCTTTTTATGATCAAGTTTTAGATTTGACTTTGACTCTTGGCGCAATTCCGGAACGTTACCATGAATTGGCAAAAAGCAATTCGTCTCTGGATTTGTATTTTGCAATGGCAAGAGGATCTCAAAAAGACGGGCAAGATGTTGTTGCAATGGAAATGACAAAATGGTTCGATACCAATTACCATTATATTGTTCCTGAATTCACAAAAAACCAAAAGTTTGAATTGTTTTCTGAAAAAATAATCAATGAATTTAAGGAAGCAAATGCTATCGGAATCAAGACAAAACCTGTTTTAATTGGTCCTGTTTCGTATTTATTATTAGGAAAAGAAAAAGAAGAAGGCTTTAATAGAATTGATCTTATTGACGCTTTACTTCCTGTTTATTTCGAAATTCTTGAAAAATTACAAGACGAAAATACCGAATACATTCAGTTTGACGAACCTTTCTTGGCTTTAAATTTAACTGATAAAGACAGAAGCGCTTTCACGAAAGTGTACAATGAAATCAACAAACGTTTCCCAAAACTTAAAATTGTTTTAGCGAATTACTTCGATTGTTTTGGCGAAAATTTAGAAACGGCGCTGGCTTTGCCAGTTGATACTTTCCATTTAGATTTAGTTCGTTGTCCGCTTCAATTGGATGATATTTTAGAATCTGGAAAACTGGCTTCAAACGTAAATCTTTCTCTTGGAGTTGTTGACGGAAGAAACATCTGGAAAAATGACTTTAAAAAATCTTTAGAAATCATCAAAAAAGCAACTGATGCTTTAGGCGAAAGCCGAATTTTAATTGCGCCTTCTTGCTCTTTAATTCACAGTCCATGCGATTTAGATTTGGAAACAAACGATGAGACGCTGACTCCAGAAATCAAACAATGGCTGGCTTTTGCTAAACAGAAAATCAACGAAATTGTGCTTTTAAAACAATTTGCTTTTAACGGAGTGAATATTGAAAACTCAGCTGAATACAAAGAAAATGTTCTGGCAAATGAAAATCGTAAAACTTCAAAATTAATTCATAATAACGAAGTAAAAGCTCGCGTTGCAGGAATCACAACTTCAGATGATCAACAAAAAAGTGCTTTTGCCGTTAGACGAAAAAGCCAAATTGAAGCTTTAAAATTGCCATTATTCCCAACCACAACAATTGGATCTTTCCCTCAAACAACCGAAGTGAGAAGCTGGAGAGCAAAATTCAAAAAAGGAGAATTAACGGCTCAAGAATACAATGATTTAATCGAAAAAGAAACAGAAGCAACCATTCGTTTTCAAGAAGAAACTGGAATCGACGTTTTAGTTCATGGAGAGTTTGAACGCAACGATATGGTGGAATATTTCGGAGAACAATTAGCTGGATTTACCTTCACTAAAAACGGTTGGGTTCAGAGTTACGGAAGCCGTTGCGTGAAACCGCCAGTTATTTACGGAGACGTTTCTCGACCAAATCCAATGACAGTAAAATGGTCTCAATATGCACAATCTTTAACTCCAAAATGGGTAAAAGGAATGTTGACAGGTCCTGTAACGATTTTACAATGGTCATTTGTGCGTAACGATCAGCCTCGTTCTGAAACTTGTACACAAATCGCTTTGGCAATTCGTGACGAAGTTATCGATTTAGAAAAAGCAGGAATTAAAATCATTCAGATTGATGAACCTGCCATTCGCGAAGGTCTTCCGTTAAGAAAAGAAGAATGGGCAAAATATTTGGAGTGGGCTGTAAAAGCGTTCCGAATTTCTGCCAGCGGAGTTAACGATGACACTCAAATTCACACGCACATGTGTTACAGCGAATTCAACGATATCATTCAAAACATTGCCGATATGGATGCCGACGTTATTACAATCGAATGTTCGCGTTCGCAAATGGAACTTTTAGATGCTTTTGCCAACTTCAAATATCCAAACGAAATCGGCCCTGGAGTTTACGATATTCACTCGCCTCGAGTGCCTTCGAGTGCCGAAATGGTTCGCTTGTTAGAAAAAGCTTCCAATGTAATTCCGGTAGATCAATTATGGGTAAATCCAGATTGTGGTTTAAAAACGCGTCATTGGGATGAAACCAAAAAAGCGCTAATCGAAATGGTTGCCGCAGCCCAAGAAATGCGAACAACTATAGAAAACGCTGTGAATTAACACCTTAAATAGTTTTTGTTTTTTATGCCAGCAAATGAGGCCGAATATTAGTTATGATTCGGTTCGGCTTCGTTTTGTTGGTTTTATTTTTAGGAGCAAACAACATTGGTTTTCAAAACAAATCTAGTCCCGCTATCCGCTATATCTTTTCCTGGCTAAAGAAGCCAGAAAAGGATACCGCTCCTATCGGGGCTAATTTACAAGTTTAGTTTTCATCAGAACTTTAGTTAATAAAAAAAGCGCTCCAATTGGAGCGCTTTCTGAAATTGAATATAAAAACTAGATTAGAAGTTTTTAGAAATTCCGATATTGATTGTTTTACCGAAATTAAAGTAGAAATGGCTGTAATCTTCTCCATTATCATCAAAGCTTAATGTTTCGTATCCTAAACCACCAATGCTGAAGTTAAGACCAAAACCTTTTTGCATGTTGATGAAAAGTGCTGGAGTTACATCTACATAAGCACCGTCTCCTTTATACTTTACGTAATTATTTGCATTCGTGTAAATTTTGTTCTTCTCTGTTTGGAAACCAACTCCCATATCTGCAAAAACAGAGAAAGTTTGGCTTAATGGTCTTGTATAACGTACAAAACCTCCAGTTCTAAATTTGTTGTCTTTACGTTTTACATCTGAATTATCAACATCAGATGTGCTTAAAGAAAGTTCACCTCCAACTGTCCAGTTTTCGTGAAATTGGTAACCTACTTTAGGAGAAAAAGTAAATGTGCTTTCTTTATCTTCACTAAATCTGAATTCTGATTTTTCAGAAGAGTATCCGATGTTTCCACCTACTAAAATTGTTCCTTTTTGTGCGTTTGCAAAACTGCAGATAGCTAAAGCAGCTACCACTAACATTTTTTTCATTTTGGCTTTTAATTTAAAATTTATGTTTCCTTTAACAATAACAGTGCCGTGAATTAAGGGTTTTATATTTTTTTTAAGAAATACTTAAGAAACTAAAATGTAGCAATCGACATTATTTCTAGTTACTTTTGTAGCAAATAAAAAATACATGTCGATAGTAGTAAACAACATATCAAAAAGTTACGGAACACAAAAAGCATTAAATTCAATTTCTTTTTCGATTGAAAAAGGAGAAATTGTTGGTTTTTTAGGTCCAAACGGAGCTGGAAAATCTACTTTAATGAAGATTTTGACCACGTATTTATTGGCAGATGAAGGTACAGCCCTTGTAAACAGCCACGATGTCATGACGGAGGCTAAAGCTGTTCAGCGCTCTATCGGATATTTACCAGAACACAATCCGCTGTATTTGGATTTGTATGTCCGTGAGTATTTGGCATTTAATGCCGACGTTTATAGCGTGCCAAAATCAAGAATTGAAGAAGTAATTCAGCTGACAGGACTGACACCTGAAAGCCATAAAAAGATCAGCCAGCTTTCTAAAGGATACCGTCAACGCGTTGGATTGGCAAATGCTCTGCTTCATGATCCAGAAGTGTTAATTTTGGATGAACCAACTACTGGACTGGATCCTAACCAGTTAATGGAAATTCGTAATGTGATTAAAAATGCAGGAAAAAATAAAACTGTTTTTTTATCGACGCACATCATGCAGGAAGTCGAAGCAATTTGCGATCGTGTCATAATTATTGACAAAGGACAAATCGTTGCAGACAATAAATTAGACCATTTGGTTACTGCCGATAAAGAGCAAGTTATTGAAGTTGAGTTCGATTACAAAGTGGAAGAACAACTTTTGGCGAAAATAGAAAATATTTCTTCGTACGTAAATACTCATGACATGACATGGGAACTTACTTTTGTTACAGATAAAGATATGCGCCCAGCTATTTTTGACTTCGCCAACGAAAATGGATTAAAAACATTACAATTGAATCAGAAGAATAAAAATCTAGAAGCTGTTTTTAGAGAAATTACTAAATAAGACTTCAGTTAGAGTCACAGTTTTCAGTTTGAAAAGCGGTTTGTTTTAAATAAAACAAACCGCTTTTTTATTTTTATTTGTTCTTCTTTTCTCTGCAAATCAACAGAATAAGGTTTTCTTTAAAAAAATATTTATTATTTTTATTTAGACTTGTTATAAATAGTATTATATTTGGCAAATAAAATTTTAAATGCCACGATATGTTACGTATCCTCCTTATACTTAAAAAACCTATTTCTGTTGTTTTAAATCAAGTAATAATTTTTCGAAAAAAGTTTTCAGACAAATTAGAACAAATTGTATTGCAATAAATTCTGATTTTAAAAATTACAAAGATTATTATATTCTAAATCTCGATTTAGAATTTGCCAAATTAAAACAACATGAAAAAAATTATAACCTCTCTTATGCTCGCTTTTTCGGTATATGATGGATATTCTCAAATAGAAAAAGAAACAGACAGTATTGTTGAAACCACTATAAATGCTTTAGATGAAATTGTGATTAGCAAAAAGAAAGTCCTTTACACTCAAAAATCAGATCGTCTTGTTTTTAATGTAGAAAACAGCATCGTTTCTGAAGGCGGAACCGCTCTTGACGTTTTATCGCGCGCTCCTGGCGTTGTGGTTTCGCAAGATGGCGATCTGTCAATTCGCGGACAACAAGGTGTTGCGGTAATGATAAATGGTAAATTGACGCAGCTTTCTCAGAAAGAATTGGCTAATTATTTGAAAGCAACAACTTCATCAAACATTAAACAAATTGAAGTAATTACAAATCCTTCTTCTAAATATGATGCAGCCGGAAAAGCCGGAATTATCAATATCATTCTTAAAAAACCAAATTCTGAAGGTTTAAAAGGAACTGCTTTTGCGAGTTACGGAAGAGGCCGAAAAAATAGAACGAATTCTGGCTTCAATTTAAATTATAATAAAGATAAATGGGGCGTTTTCGGAAATTACAGCTATACTTTCCGTGGCGAAGAAGAGCACAAAAAGTTCAACCAAACTCAATATACTGATCTTACGCATCAGGAAATTGCTTCTACAAATCACCAAACTTCCATTACAGATGAACCTCTGACTTCTAATAATTTCAAAATTGGAACGCAATATGAAGTTTCGCCTAAAACTAATTTAGAGGTTTATGTTGATGCTAAAATCGGACGCTACCAAAATATGGCGGACGGAACAAATACGGTTTTTAATACTTCAAATCAACCCATTTTTGATGCTTTGACTTATAATGATAGTAAAGAAAAATGGAATGACTATACATATGCTTTTTCTGGTACGCATAAATTTAATGATGAAGGAAAAAATATGGCTTTTGATTTTGAATACGAAACGTCGAAGTTTAGATCTAATCAGTTTCAGAGTGCCGATAATACCGCAAATGCAACTGTTGTAAACGACCGTCGCGGCTATATTCCGTCTCAATTAAAAGTATTTACAGGAAAAATCGATTTTGTAAATCCGTTTAAGGAAAAACAATCTATTGAATGGGGTTTTAAAGCCAGTATTAAAAACAATGATAATCCATCTGTTTATGAATATTACGAAAACAACGAATGGCTTATCGATTTTAATTCGACCAATCATTTTGAATACAACGAACAGATTTATGCGGCTTACGCGAATTACAAATATCAGTTAGAAAAATTAAATATTCAGGCTGGTTTAAGAAGCGAATACACTGCCATAAACATTGATCAGAAAACTTTAAATGAAAAGCATAAAGATGATTATTTGAAATGGTTTCCGAGTCTTTCTTTAAAATATGAATTCACGAGCAATCATTCTGCGCATGCCTCTTACAGCAAAAGAATCAACAGACCAAGCCAGTTTGATTTGAATCCGTTTCGTTTTTACGACGATTCATTCAATTATTCGCAGGGAAATCCAAACTTGATTCCAGAGATTACGCACGCGATGGAAATTGGTTACGCTTGGAAAAGTAATTTTATGGCTTCTCTTTATTTCAATAGCACAAAAGACGTTTTCACGGAAGTGTACAACTATAATCCAGACACGAATACAACAGTAACAACTCAAATAAACGTTGACAAATCATACAATTACGGAATCAATATCACCAACACTTCTGAGTTAAATAAATGGTGGTCTGTAAATACTTTATTCAATGTTTTTGAAAATAAATTTATGGGAGACATTTTAAACAGCACTACAATTGCTCCTATTATGACAGTTAATGTAAGTGTTCAAAATTCTTTTACCATAACCGAAACCTTAAAAGCAGAAGGGAACGCACAATATCAGTCCAAATCTAATCTTGGAATTTACCATAGAGATGGTTTCTTCGATTTCAGCATCGGAATTTCTAAACAAGTTTTAGCTAAAAAAGGAAGCCTCAAGTTCAACTTTACTGATATTTTCAATACCAATAATTTCTACATTAAATCTGCCATTGCGCAAACTACTATTGATAAAAGATATGATCTGGACAATCGTATCGCGACAATTGCATTTACATACCGCATATAAAATTCGTTCTTTAAATACCTTGTTTTTGTTTTTTTTTGTGTTAGTCAAGAGCCTGTTCCTTCAAACAGGCTCTTCTACATTTATAAACTTATATATTAGAAAGGATTTCTCGCATTTCCTCAATTACAAGTTTTACATCATCTTCTGTAGTTCTCCAATTCACAAAAGAAGCTCTAATTCCTTTTTTGTTTTGATAAACTGTTGGTGTCATAAATACTTTTCCTGTATCATTCAAAGCAGACAAAAACTGACTTACTTTTTCCTGATTGTGCTCTCCTTTCAGCGTAAAGCAAACATTATTTAAACGGATTGGAGCCAACAGCTCAAAATCATTTTCTATTAAAGCATTTCCAAAATGCAAAGCCAATGCTGTACTGCTCTCGATGATGTCTCTAAAACCTTCTTTTCCATACGCTTTAAGCGAAAACCAAGCAGGTAGCGCACGTAAACGACGTGAATTTTCAGGAAGTACATTCAAATAATTAAAATTCTCCAAGGCATTCCCTAAATATGGCGCATTAGAATTCTGAAATGTCTCAATCTGAAGATTACCATGCTCTTTTTTAATTAAAAAGAAAGCGCTTTCGTAAGGCACATTCATCCATTTATGACAATCAATTGTAATACTGTCCGCCCCTTCCCAGCCTTTTACCAAATGATTGTATTTATCTGAAACCGCTGCAAATCCGCCAAAAGCTCCATCAATATGCCACCAGAAATTGTATTTTTCTTTCAATGCTGCAATGGCTTCAAAATCATCAAAATCGGCAGTATTTACAGTTCCTGCACTTGAAATTAAGATAAAAGGTTTTCCGTTTAACTTCTTGATGTTTTCTTCCAAATCGACAATATCAATAGCTTCGCGATTACCATCAATTGTTTTTACCGTGGTATAATTCTGGCTTCCAATTCCTAAAAGTGATAAACATTTTACAGAAGAAGAATGCGGTGTTGCAGTCAGAATATTAACAGTTTCTGAAATTCCGTTTTTAGCAAAATCTTTTCCAAATTGCTTCCCAAACCATTGTCTGGCGACACCAAGAGAAGTAAAGTTTGACATCGTAGCGCCTGTAACGAATCCGCCTAAAAATGCATCCGGAAGATCTAACAATTGCAACAACAAATGGATTGTTTCAAATTCTATTAATGCCGATGCTCCACCTTGCGCTTTTACAGCCTGCGTGTTTTGATCGTAAACGGCCGCCAGCCAATCGCCTACAATCGAAGCTGGAGTTGAACCGCCTGTTACAAATCCCCAATATCTTGGCCCTGATGAAGAAACCATTAAAGGCGCTAATCTTTCATTAAACTCTTTTAAAGCATCAATAGAACCTAATCCAAATTCGTTTAAAGCCGTTTTTGGATCAATACTATATGTATTTGAAGTTGGAATATTTCCGATATCATTCAGAAAATCAATTCCTTGTTGTTTTGTTTTTTCTAAAATATTATCGAAATCATTAAGATCTTTTTGTAATATTGAATTCATAAGTTTGTTGTATTAGTTATGTTGCGCAGATTGCGCGGATATCATTAGATTTATAAAAATTGTGTTTAAAAAGAGTATTTTACCACTTGGTTTTCTCCGAAAATTTAGAAACTAGCATTGACGAAATTACATCACCATTGGCATTTAACAAAGTCGCAATTGGATCAACCAAAGTTCCTAAAATCATGGCAACCGGCAAAGCTTGCTCCATGGGGAAACCGTAAACCGTAATCGCCAGAACTTCTCCAATATAACCGCCATTCGGAATTCCGCCTTCAACAATTGAAACGATTACTGTAATTCCTAATGCTAAAAGAATGGTTGAAGGTTCGGTGAAATCTTTTCCAAACATCGCAAAAAGAAAAGTTATTTTTAAGATGGAAGACATACTCGAACCGTCTTTATGTAATGGAGCTCCAAGCGGAATAACCAGATTTCGAACATGTGCAGGAATTCCCATTTTTTGTGCGGCATCCAAATTGGCTGGAATAGTTGCAATACTACTGCAAGTTCCTATTGCGGTTAATGAAGGCGTAATATTATTGCTCCAAAAAACTTTAAAAGCCCTTTTTCCGCCAGCTACAATCGCATATAAACTGAAAAACGTGAAGAAATAGAAAATACAGGCTGCATAGTAAACTGCCATCGGTTTTGCATAAACCCCAAACAATTGTGGGCCAAAAATACCAACCTGATAAGCAAAATAAGCTCCTAAACCTATTGGTGCAAATTTCATAATGATGTTCAGCAATTGCTTCATGACTTCATTTCCAGAATCTAGGAAACCCTTAAAAGTATTTCCTTTTTCTCCAGATTGTAGCGTTGCAAAACCAATTAAAAATGAAAATATTATCAGAGCCAGCATGCTTTTTCTTGACAATAATTCGAAGAAATCATTCGTAGTAACCAATTTCGCAATCTGATCGCCAACAGATCCTGATTCTATCTTTTCAAATGCAACTTTTGCAATCGCAATATCTTGGTGAATCGGAAAAAGATAAACTGCTAAAATCATTACGATTCCAGAAATTAGAATTGTGGTGAGAAAAACCAAAATCATGACAACAAATAGTTTTCCTAATTTTTCTGACCGCTCCAAATTAGCAATCGATGAACCAATCGTAAAGAAAATCAACGGAATAATTGCGGTAAAAAGTAAATTCAAGAAAATATCCCCAAGCGGTTTTATAACCAAAACTTTTTCTCCGAAAACCAACCCAAAAACACTTCCGATAATAATACCTCCAAGAAGCAGTAAAATACTGCTGTAGCTTTGTAAAAAATTGATTTTTTTTAACTCCATAAATTTTAAGGAATAACAATGAGAAACAAAAAAACAAAGAAAATTAATGAATTATTTTTTGCCACAGATTAAAAATGATTTCAAAGAATTTTTAATCTGTGTTAATCTGTGGCAATATAATAGTTATTTCTCCAGAACTATCGTAGTAAAAGCCCTGTCAACAAGTTCTCCAGTTTTGCTTTTTACTTTTTCAGTCTGAGTTTCGGTGTAAACAATTTGAAAAGCTGTTTTCTCAATTAATTTCTGTGCTTTTTCTGTGCTGTAAAGCTCAAATTCAAATTGAGTAAAGGGTAACGTTTTCATGAAATCTTCTTCAGCAAATGTCAAACAGAAATTTCCATTTGGTTTTAAAACTCTATAGATTTCTGAAAGCAATTCTTCTGGCTTCTGCCAAAAATAAATAGTGTTTACTGTGAATATTTTATCAAAAGATTCATCTTCAAACGGAATTTTATTTCCGTCATAAAGTGAAAAAAAGGCCTGTTTTTGAGAAACAAAATTTCTATTAATCTGGCGCGCTTCCTGAAACATCAATTCAGACATTTCAAGTCCGTAATATTTTAGGTTTTCTGCTTGTTCGAAAAGAAACTCTACGTGGCCTGCGTTTCCGTGACCCAATTCCAGAATTTTATTTGCTGCCGAAATATTTAGATTTTGAATGGAATGTTTGGTCATATAGATGTTCGTTTCGTTCATCATATTTCCCATTTCGATTCCTTTTTCTCCCGATGGATGTTTTAACTGAGAAGCGATGGCTTGTAATTCTTCATTTTTCATAATACGAAAATTTTAAACTTCTAAATTAAACAATATCTTAATTCAAATTCCAAATTTTGAAAATCCAAATTCCAAATTCCATTTTTTTTGTCATTTCGACGGAGGAGAAATCACACTAGAAACTCCACAAAGCATCTTCAATCTTTGTAGATATACGAGTGTGATTCCTCGTTCCTCGGAATGACAAATTAGGCTTAATATTTATTAAAAAACCTGACTAGCAATCTGACGAATATTCTCAGATTTACCCATTGAATAATAGTGTAAAAACGGAACTCCAGCTGCTTTTAATTCTAAAGATTGCTGAATAGCCCACTCGATTCCGACTTGTTTGATTTCAGAGTTGTTTTTGCATTTATCAACCGCATCAATTAAATCTTCCGGTAAATCGATTCTGAAAATTTGTGGCAAAACTTGTAAATGTCTTTGAACCGCAATTGGTTTAATTCCAGGAATAATCGGAATTGTAATTCCCATTTCTCTTGCTTTTTCTACGAAAGCAAAATATTTTGAGTTATCAAAAAACATTTGTGTAACCACATAATCAGCACCAGCATCTACTTTTTCTTTTAATCTTTTTAAATCAGATTGTAACGAAGGAGATTCTAAATGTTTCTCCGGATAACCTGCAACTCCAATACAGAAATTAGCTTTGTTGTCGATATCCATTACTTCATGCAGATATTTTCCGCAATTCAAGTCGTTGATTTGACGAACTAAATCAATTGCATAATGATTTCCACCAGCTTTTGGAACAAAAGATTGTTCGTCTTTCATTGCATCTCCACGAAGCGCCATTACATTGTTGATTCCCAAATATTGACAATCTACCAACATGTATTCTGTTTCTTCTTGTGTGAATCCGCCGCAAAGCAAATGCGGTACCGTATCGACATTGTATTTGTGTTTTATAGAAGCGCAAATTCCAAGCGTTCCAGGACGCATACGAGTCAATTTTTTATCCAAAAGTCCGTTACCGCGATCGATGTAAATATACTCCTCACGAGAAGTCGTCACATCAATAAACGGCGGATTAAACTCCATCAACGGATCAATATTATCGTATAATTCCTGAATGCTTTTCCCCTTTTGAGGTGGAATAATTTCAAATGAGAATAATGTTTTTCCTTTGGCGTTTTCTATATGTTCTGTTACTTTCATTATAAGTCTTAAAGTTTGAAAGTCTAAAGTCATAAAGTCTCTCCTTTCGGACTTTTGACTTTTGACTTTATGACTAATATTTTAATCTGCTATATTAGGATTTAACCATTTCATTGCGTAATCAAGCGGTACATTTCGGCGTTTTGCGTAATCTGTCACCTGATCTTCTTTTATTTTTCCTAGTCCGAAATATCGGCTTTTTGGGTTTCCAAAATAATATCCTGAAACCGAAGAAGCTGGCCACATTGCCATACTTTCTGTCAAAGTCACTCCAATTTCTTCTGCTACATTCAAAAGCTTCCAGATTGTTGGTTTTTCCAAGTGATCTGGACAAGCCGGATATCCTGGTGCTGGACGGATTCCTTTATAATTTTCTTTAATTAATTCTTCGTTTGTTAACGCTTCTTCTGAGTCGTAACCCCAGAAATCTTTACGAACTCTCTCGTGAAGATATTCGGCGAAAGCCTCAGCAAAACGATCTGCAAGCGCTTTAACCATAATCGAGTTATAATCGTCTAAATTCTTTTCGTATTCTGCAGCCCATTCATCTACACCAAAACCTGTTGTTACACAGAAAGCTCCCATGTAATCTTCGATTCCGCTTTCTTTTGGAAGAATAAAATCCGCTAAAGCGATGTTTGGCGCGCCTTTCGTTTTTTGTGACTGCACACGAAGCGTTAAGAATTTCTCTAACACTTTTCCGTTTTCATCGCGTAATTCGATATCATCATCATCAACTTGGTTACAAGGAAAAATTCCGAAAATACCTTTTGCTTTTAGTTTTTTCTCTTCCAGAATAACTTTCAACATCGCCTGAGCATCTGCGAAAACAGAAGTTGCTTGTTCGCCCACAACCTCATCAGTCAAAATCGCTGGATATTTTCCGTACAATTCCCAAGTTTGAAAAAATGGCGTCCAATCGATATACGGAACCAAAACATCCAATTCAACCTCGACAATTTGAGCGCCTATCTTTTTAGGCTTAGTCGGAGTATATTCAGACCAATCCAATTGCATTTTGTTTTTACGAGCCTCCTCAATCGTCAGGAAATTTTTATCTCTCGAACGATTTAAGAATGTTTCTCTAAAAGCATCATATTCTGCACGAATATCGCTTGCATATATTTTACGGTTATGATCTAACAGATTTCCTGCAACAGTAACGGCTCTCGAAGCGTCGTTTACGTGAATTACAGTTTCTCTGTATTGAGGCGCAATTTTCACGGCTGTATGCGCGCGCGAAGTCGTTGCCCCACCAATCATAATCGGGATTTTAATTCCTTGTTTGTCTAGTTCTTTGGCCAAATAAACCATTTCGTCAAGCGAAGGAGTGATCAGTCCGCTTAATCCGATAATATCTACTTCATGTTCGATTGCCGCTGCAATGATTTTCTCCGGAGGAACCATTACACCCAAATCTACAATCTCGTAATTGTTACAAGCCAAAACTACCGAAACGATATTTTTTCCAATATCGTGAACGTCGCCTTTTACAGTCGCCATCAAGATTTTTCCGTTTCCAGATTTGTCTCCCGCTTGTTTGCTCGCTTCAATAAATGGCAATAAATAAGCAACCGCTTTTTTCATTACACGAGCCGATTTCACAACCTGAGGCAAGAACATTTTTCCGCTTCCGAATAAATCTCCAACAACGTTCATTCCTGTCATCAAATTGATTTCGATAACTTCAATTGGTTTTGTTGCCGCCAAACGTGCTTCTTCAACATCTTCTTCAATAAAAGCATCAATTCCTTTTACCAATGAATGCGTAATACGTTCTTGAACAGTTCCAAAACGCCATTCCTGAACCGCTTTTTCGTCGCTTTTCACTTCCCCTTTTACATTTTCTGCAAAATCTAAAAGTCGTTCTGTAGCATCGTCGCGTCTGTCAAGAATTACGTCTTCAACGTGTTCTAATAAATCTTTTTCAATATCATCATATATTGTCAACATCTCCGGATTTACGATTCCCATCGTCATTCCGTTTTTAATTGCATGATATAAGAAAACAGAGTGCATCGCTTCACGAACGTGGTCGTTTCCTCTAAAAGAAAACGAAACGTTACTTACACCACCGCTAATATGTGCGTGTGGCAAGTTCTCGCGAACCCATTTTGTTCCTCTAAAAAAGTCCAATGCATTCAGGCGGTGTTCTTCCATTCCTGTTGCAACCGGAAAAATATTCAAATCGAAAATAATATCCTGTGGAGGAAAACCTACTTTGTTTACCAAAATATCATACGAACGCGCACAAATTTCCACACGACGATCATAATTATCGGCCTGACCTACTTCGTCAAAAGCCATAACAATAGCAGCCGCACCGTAACGCTTAATTAGCTTAGCGTGGTGAATAAAAGCTTCTTCTCCTTCTTTTAACGAAATCGAGTTTACAACACTTTTTCCTTGTACTACTTTCAGACCTGCTTCGATGATTTCCCATTTCGAACTGTCGATCATAATAGGCACTCTCGAAATATCTGGTTCTGCAGCAATTAAGTTTAAGAATTTGGTCATGGCAGTTACACCATCCAACATTCCCTCATCCATATTAATATCGATGATTTGTGCTCCTCCTTCTACCTGCTGTCTTGCAATATCAAGTGCCTCGTCGTATTTCTCTTCCTTGATTAAACGCAGAAATTTTCGCGAACCCGTTACATTCGTACGCTCTCCAACGTTTACAAAAACGCTTTCTGGCGTAATAATCAAAGGTTCTAATCCTGCTAATACAAGGTCTCTTCTTTTTTCAGTCATTTTCTTTAAAGTTGCTAAGCTTCTGAGGTGCTTAGGTTCTAAGTTTTTTATTTTTATTTCTTTCCTGCAAGGTTTTTAAAACCTTGTAGGTATTTACGTTTATTATTTTGGGCGTGTCCCTCCGGGTCGGGCTATCCGTTACAAGTCCTCGACCAATTCCGTTATCACTACATTGGTCTGCGGGCTTTTCACTTCTATCCCTCACGCAGACTCGGTTTCATAAGACGTTTTATGTTTTCCGAGTTCAAATTCATTTCTATTTTTAACGAATTCCTTCTGCTTGCGCGAGCGTCACGCTCGTTCACGCTCCAACTTATTTTTTAATCCTTTTCGGGCACGAACTTGAAGCTCGCGCCAGCAGAGATCACGCTCTTGCCATAACACTTTTTTTAATCATCAAAAACATGTTCTTCGAAACCTCCATGAAATACCTTTTCAATCCATATCTTAAATTCTCCATTTGTTGTAATAAGGTACATTTCACCATTACTTTCTATTTTGAATTTTTCATTATTATCAATCTTACTTTTTATACTTTTTAATTCAGAAACGCAATACAAATAAGGACTTGCGGTATCATACAAATTTGAATCTAAAAAAGCTTTAAAAACTTCTCCATCTTCTGAATAGACAAGGTGTTTTGTATCCATTTTTAATATTATATATCTCTGAATTCTTCCTATGGAATTTTTCTTATTTCAACCTGCAAGGTTTTTAAAACCTTGTAGGTTTGCATTATCGTATGCCATAATTATACCTACAAGGTTTGGAAAACCTTGTAGGAAACGTTACACTAAAACCGGCGCAACACGTGGCTTATAATCCTTCGCAATTTCAGCAATCAATCTAATATGATCTGGAGTTGTACCACAACAACCTCCAATTATGTTGATTAAATTATCTTCTAAATATTCTTTGATTAACGCCTGAGTTTGCTCTGGCGTTTCATCGTATTGTCCGAAAGCATTTGGCAGTCCAGCATTTGGATGCGCCGAAATGTTAAACTGTGTATGTTGTGATAATGTTTTTAAATACGGCTTCAACAAATCGGCTCCTAAAGCACAATTGAAACCAACACTCAATAACGGAATATGTGAAACTGAAATCAAAAACGCTTCAACAGTTTGTCCAGAAAGTGTTCTTCCTGAAGCATCGGTAATCGTTCCTGAAACCATAATTGGAATATCCAAATTACGTTCGTCTTTTACTTCTTCAATTGCGAAAAGTGCTGCTTTTGCATTTAAAGTATCGAAAATCGTTTCTACTAAAAGTAAATCGCAACCGCCGTCCATTAAAGCTTCGACTTGTTGTTTGTAAGCAATTCGTAAATCGTCGAAAGTTACGGCTCTGTAGCCCGGATCGTTTACGTCTGGCGACATGCTTGCCGTACGGTTTGTAGGTCCTATTGAACCGGCTACAAAACGTGGTTTATTTGGATTTTTAGCTGTGAATTCATCCGCAACTTCTCTTGCCAGTTTAGCCGATTCGTAGTTCAATTCGTAAACCAAATCTTCCATGAAATAATCGGCCATACCGATTGTAGTTCCAGAGAATGTATTGGTTTCTACGATATCTGCACCCGCATCAAAATAGGCAGCGTGCACTGCACGAATGGCATGTGGCTGTGTCAGAGATAATAAATCGTTGTTCCCTTTTAACGGATGCGGAAAATCTTTGAAACGCTCACTACGAAAATCTTCTTCTGAAAAATTGTAACGCTGTAACATTGTTCCCATTGCTCCGTCTAGAACAAGGATATTTTTTTTTATTGCTTCTTGAATTGTAATTGACATATATTTTTTCTTTTAGATTCTAAGACACTAAGGTTCTAAGATGCTAAGTTTTTATTCCTATTAATTCCAAAAGTGCACTATTGCTGGCTCATTAGCCCCGATTGAGCCGGTATCCTCGCATCCCGATAACTATCGGGAGAAGAGATGTAGGCGAAAGCGGGAACTATTGACTGCAAAAATGCGCCAATGATTCGCTCCTTACCGAAATTGCTTTCAGTAAATTATTTGTAAGTTGTTTTGAAAAGTTTTGAGAAATACGAGAATGTATTTGTGTTATCTATCTTAAATACTGCGTTTTTACAGTAAAAAGTAGAATTTAGCACCTTCTTTATAGTAAAGGGTTGCTAAGGTTTCATCGGGTCTATCCCTCCGCCTTTCGTGATAACGAACAATAAATTTTAAGAACAGTGCAAAGTAAAGACATAAGCTGAACAATTGCAAGTGTTTTTTAAAGTTTCTAAGAGACTAAGGTTCTGAGGTTCTAAGTTTGAAATTCTTAGTGTTTCGGTTTTTGTTTCGTACCTCTAAAATTGATAATTTCAATGGTGTCAAATTCCTTTCTTAGTCTATAAACTAAGTAATTATTTTTATCTACAATTGCTTTGTGCAGAGATTCGCTTTTATTGGACTTTGGAAATTGTTCTGGATTAAGGCTGATTTGATTTATTACCTGTTGAATTTTATTCTCCAAGTTTAAGATCTCTTTCTTTGTCCATTTTTCTTCAAGATAATCTACAACTTTATTAAAACCTTTTACAGCTTGTGCTGTCCAAACAAATTTTAATGCCATTTCGAAAATCTTTTCATAACATCTTCGTGGTTTACAAATTCGCCTTTTTCAGCCTGATTTAATCCAATTTGGATTTCTTCTTTTTCAGATTTTGACAAATCATCATACCAATCGTTTTGATTTGCTTTTAAAACCAATTCGAGTTTTTCTAAAATGCGCTCATCTTCTACCTTAACTAACTCTTGAATGAACTGATATTTTCTAGCTTCTAAATTCATGATAATCAAAATTTACAAATACAAAGATACGTTTTTTTTAGGTTCTGAGATGCTATCCCGAAGCTTCGGGACTAAGGGACTAAACTAAAAAAAGCCCAAACTTTAAAAGTTTGGGCTTTACAATATTTAAAAACCTTAGCGCCTTAGTCCCTTAGAACCTCAGAACCTTCGATTAAACTATCGCTTTCACAACCGCTTTTGGCGCTTCTTTACGAGTTCCGTCGAAACCGTCTACTCCAGATACTGTTGTATATTTCAATACGTATTTTTTACCTGGGTTGATGATTTGGTAAGCAGCCTGACACATTAAAGTTGCTTCGTGGAAACCACAAAGAATTAATTTTAATTTTCCAGGGTATGTATTTACGTCTCCAATAGCGAAGATTCCAGGAATGTTTGTCTGGTAATCTAATGCATTGTTTACTTTAATGGCATTTTTCTCGATTTCTAATCCCCAGTCTGCGATTGGTCCTAATTTTGGTGTTAATCCGAAAAGAGGGATGAAATAGTCACACTCGATTTTACGGTGCGCTCCGTTTTCTTCGATATCTAAAGACTCAACATGCTCAGCACCGTTGATTCCGATAACTTCTGCTGGAGTTACTAATTTGATTTTTCCAGCTGTTTTTAATTCCTGTACTTTTTCTACAGAATCTAAAGCTCCTCTAAATTCGTTTCTACGGTGAATTAAAGTTACTTCTGAAGCTACGTTTGCCAAGAAAATTGACCAGTCTAATGCTGAATCTCCTCCTCCTGCAATAACAACTCTTTTATCTCTGAATTTCTCCGGATTTTTGATAAAGTATTTTACTCCTTTATCTTCATAAAACTCGATATCTTCGATAAGTGGTTTACGAGGCTCGAAACTTCCTAAACCTCCAGCGATTGCGATAACTGGCGCGTGGAATTTAGTTCCTTTATTAGACGTTACAATGAAAGTTCCGTCTTCTTGTTTTTCGATTGTTTCTGCACGCTCTCCTAAAGTAAAACCTGGCTCAAACTGCTTAATTTGCTCTTGCAAACCGTCGATTAGATCTCCAGCTAAAACTTCTGGGAATCCAGGAATATCATAAATTGGCTTCTTAGGATATAATTCTGAAAGCTGTCCTCCTGCTTGCGGTAAAGCATCTAAGATATGACATTTTAATTTCAATAATCCTGCCTCGAATACGGCAAATAAACCTGTTGGTCCTGCTCCAATTATAAGTATATCTGTTTTAATCATTATGTTGTTGTTTATAATCATTCTTAATAACGCAAAGAAACGAATAAATCCTTGTACTTTCAATGATTTTTATCATTTATTTCTTCCCGAAACTTTTTACTCTTTATTTTTTAATGAAGAAGTGATCTCATTCATTCTTTTAACCTTTTCTTCAAAATTGCCTTTTAGCGTCTTTCGGTATTCATTCAAATTCTCAACCATTTGATTGATATCTTCTGGAATTACTTCTTCAAAAAACTCCCGAAGCCTTTTGGCTGTTGTTGGCGATTTTCCGTTGGTTGAAATGGCAATTTTTACATTTCCCTTCGTTACGATTCCGCCCAAATAATAATCGCATAAATCTGGCGTATCGGCGATATTGCAAATCAAATAGCGTTTTCTGGCCAAATCGTACACTCTTTTATTGACTTCAAGATTGTCTGTACAAGCAATTACCATGTGGCGCTTTTTAAGCATTTTCTTCTTGAACTTCGATTTTGTCAATTTGATCGAAGGATGTTTCTCTGCCAGAATTTTTATTTCTAAATGAAATTCTTTTGCTACTACCTCAACATTTGCATTCGGACTTGATTTCAACAAGAAAGAAAGCTTTTCCAGACCTACATTTCCTCCGCCTACAATCAATACATTTAAATTGTGAAGCTTCAGAAATATTGGATATAATTCGTTTTGTTCCATTTTAATCTTTTGTTTCATCAAATTTAATGAATCTCACGTTTCCCAAGGTTGAAACCTTGGGCTATGTTTTTCATATATGATGAATTTTATCTTGCGAATTCTTTGCGTACATCGGGTTGAAACCCGACGCTACAATATGAATCGTTCCTTCGGAACTTTATCATCAAACCGTTTATTTTTTAGCAACGAATTGGTTTTGACGAAACATTTTATCCAACTCCTTTTTTTGACAAAATTCTTCGTAAAATCCCTTTAATTCATGGCTTTCGCGAACCACTTCACCTAAAACGATAATGGCTGGAGAACCTAATTCTTTTTCTTTTACAATTTCTAAAATCGAATCGACTGTTCCTACGCCAACTTTTTCTTCAGCTGTTGTTCCGTTTTGGATGATGGCAACTGGCAGATTTCCTTTGTTTTCTTTTTGAAACAAATCGATAATCTGAGGCAGTTTGTGCATTCCCATCAGGATTACAACTGTTGCAGAAGATTGCGCTGCCAAAGCTACATCTGAAGATAATTTTCTATCTGATGTTGTGCCGGTAATCGCCCAAAAGCTTTCTGAAACTCCTCTTTTTGTAATCGAAATTCCCTGACTTGCTGGAACTGCCACTACAGATGAAATTCCTGGAACAACAATCGTTTCAATTCCGAAACTTTCAGCAAATTCTATTTCTTCACTTCCTCTTCCAAAAATAAAAGGATCTCCGCCTTTTAAACGCACTACATTTCCGTACGTTAATGCATTATCAACAATCAATTGATTAATTTGATCCTGCGTATAAGCGTGATTACCAACTCTTTTTCCAACAAAAATCTTGATGGCATTTTTTGGCGTGTAATCCAGAATTTCTTCGTTGGCCAAGGCGTCGTATAAAACCACATTAGCTTCAGCCAGTGCTTTTACAGCTTTTAGCGTCAATAATTCGGGATCGCCCGGACCTGCACCGACTAAAGTTATTTTTGGTTTTATATTAAGCATTTGCTAATTCTTGTGCTCTGAATGTTTCGATTTTATCAAAGAAAACAATGGCTTGCGCGATGTAATCTTTAGCGAAAGCTTCAGATGGTTCATTTTTATTGATTTGATAAACCAAGTCTTTAAAAGTTGAATTCAAATCAATTTTATTGGTATCGATAAAAACAGTGTCAAACAAATCAACGATTCCTGCGTGGTGGTTTGTTTTTTGGTTTTCTGCCAATAACAATGCTTTTGCTCCGTTTACAAATCCAGCGTAAGCGTGATAAATAGCATCTGCTACTTTTCCTTCGTCAAAAGATTCTTGTGCGAAAGTCAATTTGTCTTTTGCTTCTAATAATAAAGTAGCAACCAAATCAATCACAACACCAGCACATTCTCCAACTCCAACTGCTTTTACGTAGTTATCTGCGTTACCCCAATCCACAAAATCAGCTTCTGTTAGATTCGTTACATCAGATAATGGTTTTAAGATTTCGTAGAAATATTTCTCTCCTTTTGCATCATAATAGTTTAGGAATTTTTCTCCATTCGCATTAGCGTCAAAATCATTTAAGATTGTGCGCAAAGCTTCTGGTCCTCTACGGCTTGGAATTTTGATTACTTTATCAGCAAAACGTCCTTCTCCGTTTCCTAATCTTCCTCCACCCAATAAAACTTGTAAAGCCGGAGCTACTAATTTTCCTGAGTTAATAGACATTCCTTGGAAACCAATCGCAGACATATTATGTTGTCCGCAAGCATTCATACAGCCCGAAATTTTAATTTCAATCTCGCGGTTGTTTAAATACTGAGGATATTCTGCGCTTATAACTCTTTCTAGTTCTTCGGCAATACCAGTACTGCTTGCAATCCCCAAATTACAAGTATCGGTTCCTGGACATGCCGTAATATCTACGGTAGAATTATATCCTAAATGAACAAAGTCCAATTTGGCTAATTCTTGATAAAAGAAAGGAAGATTTTCCTCTTTTATGTGACGTATTACAATATTTTGACGCAATGAAAAACGTAATTCATTTGTTGCGTAATTTTTAATTAAATCGGCTAATAATCTCGCTTTATCAGTATAAAAATCTCCTAATAAAACTTTGATTCCGATAGCATAATATCCTGCTTGTTTTTGTGCAATTACATTCGATTTTTTCCAAGCTTCAAAAGCTTTTGTATCTTCAATTGTAACTTGTGGCACTTCTAAAACTGGTTCTGGAATTGGACCATCAAAAGCTGTTGTGTCGATTTCGTATGTTTCAAAAGCAATTGCTTTTTTCTCTTTTTCAACTAAATCAAGGAAAACATCTTTCCCCATTTCTTTGATTAAGAATTTCATACGCGCTTTCATTCTTTTTGCACGTTCACCGTAACGGTCAAAAATTCTGATAATTCCTTCTGCTGTCGGAATGATTTCGTTAACCGGAACAAACTCAGAAAGCAATTCGGCATGCGCTGGCTGAGATCCTAAACCTCCGCCGAACATAATTTTAAATCCTTTTTGTCCGTCTTTTATTTTCGGAATAAATCCTAAATCGTGTAAATAACTTAAAGCAGTATCTTCGTCTGAAGAAGAGAACGAAATTTTGAATTTACGTCCCATTTCCTGACAGATTGGATTTCTCAATAAGTATTGAAAAAGTCCGTGTGCGTAAGGCGAAACGTCGAATGGTTCGTTTACATCTACACCAGCTAATTCGCTTCCTGTAATATTTCTAACAGTATTTCCACAAGCCTCACGCAAAGTAATATCGTCTTTTGCCAATTCTGACCAAAGTTCAGGCGTTCTATCTAAACTCACATAGTGAATTTGAATATCCTGACGTGTTGTAATGTGCAAACGTCCTGTAGAATATTTATCCGAAACTTCAGTAATTCTTCTCAATTGCTCGCTGGTAACTTTACCATAAGGCAATTTGATACGAATCATCTGAACGCCTTCCTGACGCTGACCGTAGATACCACGCGCTAAACGAAGGCTACGAAAACGCTCATCATCAATTTTTCCTCCACGGAATAAGTGAATCTTTTTTTCTAATTCGATAATCTCTTTTTGAACTATCGGATTTTCTATTTCTGTTCTAAAACTTTCCATTTGTTTTTTAATGCTTTAGGCTATAAGCAATAGGCTTTAGGCTTTCTCGCGTAGCTTGTTATACATTTTGCAAAAAGCTTAAAGCCTATTGCTTAAAGCTTACGGCAGGTTTTTACCTAATAAACCCTACTCCTGCTGTTGTGTTCGTTGCTGTATCAATTAGGATAAAAGCTCCATTTGATTTGTTTTCGTTGTAAGCGTCGAAATATAAAGGCTTGCTTAATTTGATACTTACTTCTCCAATTTCATTAATCGCTAATTGCGAAGCTGGAGTTGTTCCTGAATAATCAGTTGCAATAGTGTTTTTAATGCTTTCTACTTTTGCTAAAACTCTGTTCGTATTGTGCTGTACTAAATATTTAGTTCCTGGAACCAATTTCTTGCTGTCCATCCAGCAAACTGTCGTTGTAATGTCTTTTTCAATTCTTGGAAGTTCGTCTGATTTTACAATCATATCACCTCTCGTAACATTGATATCGTTTTCTAATTCGATTGTCACTGAAGAACCTGCTGAAGCTTCATCAAATGTTTTATCGAAGAAATGGATTTTAGTAACTTTTGATTCTGTTAAAGAAGGAAGAACCGTTACAGCATCTCCAACTTTAATTGAGTTTCCGTATAATTTTCCAGCGTAACCTCTGAAATCGTGGTATTCTTCTGTTTTTGGACGAATAACGGTCTGAACTGGGAAACGTGCTTTTCCTGCTTCGTAAACATCATGAGAATGTAATCCTTCTAAATGTTCCAAAACTGTTTGTCCGTCGTACCAAGTCATGTTTTCAGACTTATCAACTACGTTTCCACCGTTGATTGCACTTAACGGAATGTAACTTACGTTTTGTTCTTTGAAAGTACTTTTTGCATTTAATGCCTGAAAATCGGCTTTAATTTTATTGAAAACTTCTTCTGAATAATCAACTAAATCCATTTTATTGATGGCAACGATTACTTCTTTTACTCTCAATAAATTATTGATGAAAAAGTGACGATACGTTTGCTCAATAACTCCTTTTCTAGCATCAATCAAAATGATAGAAACCTGAGAAGTCGAAGCTCCCGTAACCATGTTTCTCGTATATTCTACGTGCCCTGGAGTATCGGCAATAATGTAACTTTTCTTTGCTGTCGAAAAATAAATATGTGCAACGTCAATCGTGATTCCTTGCTCTCTTTCTGCTACTAATCCGTCAGTTGCCAAAGAGAAATCCAAATAATCATATCCTTTTTGTTTACTGCTTTTTTCGATTGCTTCAATTTTATCTGTAGTCAATGATTTTGTATCGTACAATAATCTCCCGATCAAAGTACTTTTTCCGTCATCTACACTTCCTGCTGTTGCTATTTTTAAAACGTCCATTCTGTAATATTTTGTTTCAGGTTTAATTTTTTGTTTCAAGTTTCAGGTTTCAAGTTGCTGAAATGCTTTCACTAAAATTTAAATCTGTATGTTTTTGTTTTCTTGATTTTTACTTTTAAAGGTTCCGAATTGCATTCATAATTCACAATTCATAACTCATAATTATTAAAAGTATCCTTGTTGTTTTCTTTTCTCCATTGCAGCTTCGGAACGTTTGTCATCGATTCTGGCACCTCTTTCAGAAATAGTTGATGATCTAATTTCTCCAACTACTTCTTCGATTGTTGCTGCATAAGACTCAACAGCGGCTGTACAACTCATATCTCCAACGGTTCTGAAGCGAACAATTCTTTCTTCGATTTGTTCGTCTTCTTCTTGGTACACAAAAGGAGAATGCGACCAGATTAAACCGTCTCTCAAAAAAACTTTTCTTTTATGTGAGAAATAGATTGATGGAATCTCGATTTGTTCTTTTTCGATATAACTCCAAACATCTAATTCTGTCCAGTTTGAAATTGGGAAAACACGAACGTTTTGACCATTTTCAATTTTTCCATTTAAGATATCAAACAATTCAGGTCTCTGATTTTTTTCGTCCCATTGTCCGAAATCATCACGAACAGAGAAAATACGTTCTTTCGCTCTTGCTTTTTCTTCATCACGACGCGCACCACCAATACAAGCATCAAATTTGAATTCTTCAATTGCATCCAAAAGTGTTGTAGTCTGCAAGCTGTTACGGCTTGAATATTTTCCAGTTTCTTCAACTACTTTTCCTTCATCAATAGCATCCTGTACATTACGAACGATCAATTCTAAACCTAGTTCTTCTACCAATTTATCTCTGAAAGCAATTGTTTCAGGGAAATTGTGTCCCGTATCTACGTGCAAAAGAGGAAACGGAATTTTAGCAGGGAAAAATGCTTTTTGCGCTAAACGCACCAATGTAATAGAATCTTTTCCTCCTGAGAAAAGTAAAACCGGTTTGTCAAACTGTGAAATTACTTCTCTGAAAATGTATATCGCTTCACTCTCTAAAGCGTTTGTTTTTAATACTGAACTCATTGTGTTTTTGTTTGATATTTTTGTTTGTAAAAATTTTGTTTCAGGTTTAAAGTTTCAAGTTTTTCCCCTTTATCTAAAATCTCCACTCTTTATTCTATTCTCTTTATTCTTTTTTCGCGCTATGCAAACCACATTCTTTATGACTAGATTCCCACCACCATCTTCCGGCTCTGATATCTTCACCTGGAAAAATTGCTCTCGTACAAGGCGCACATCCAATACTTACGAAACCTTGTTTGTGTAAAGCATTTTGAGGAACATTGTTTTCAGAAAGATAGGTTTCAACTTCTTCTAAAGTCCATTTTAGTAACGGATTGAATTTGATGATTTCGAAACCTCCATCGTATTCAAACAAATGTAAATCTTGTCTGTTTTCTGATTGTTCTGCTCTTAAACCCGTAATCCAAACTGAATTTCCTGCCAAAGCTTTTCTTAACGGAACCACTTTTCGAATGAAACAACATTCTTTTCTATTTTCAACCGAATCATAAAAACTATTCGGACCTTTTTCTTTTAATAAATTTTCAACCGCAGTTGCTTCTGGAAAAAAGACTTCGATTGGTCTTTTGTATTTTTTTAATGTTTTATGAAAAACATCGTAAGTTTCCTGAAATAATCTTCCGGTATCTAAAGTAAAAACGGTAATATCGGTGTTACTTTTTGCAATAAAATCAGTAATTACCTGATCCTCCTGCCCGAAAGACGTAGAAAAAATTACTTTTCCCGGAAATTCTTTTGCTAAAAAAACTAAGGTTTCGTCAAGCGAAAGATCCTTTGTTTTTTCTAATAATTCTTGTACAATGCTCGCACTCATAATCTTTTCCTTTCTAAAATTATCTTTTACAATAATTTAGATAATGTTTTTAAACTCAATAATATAATTAGAACTCCAACCGCAACCATCATTGGTTTTCTTTTGATTTTATTTACCAAATAAGCCGCAATTGGCGCTGAAATAACTCCTCCTAAGATCAATCCGATAATGATCTGCCAACCATGAATTCCGCCAAAAAGCATGAACGTAATTCCGCTTGCAAACGAAATCGCAAACTCAGCCGCATTCACAGATCCTATTGTATATTTCGGATTTCTTCCTCTTCCTAATAATGTTGAAGTTACGATCGGGCCCCAGCCTCCTCCTCCAACAGAATCCATAAAACCTCCAAACACTGCTAAAACGCCTAGTTTTTTAGTTTTCTTTTTTACAACACTTTTTCTAAGAGCCTTTCTGATGATTACAGCCGCAAGAATAATCATGTAAACCGCAATAAATGGTTTAATAATGTCTCCATCAATCACATCAGATAATAAATAAGCTCCTGTAATTGACCCTAAAACTCCAGGAATCAATAGATGCTTTACCAATTTTTTATTAATGTTACCAAAGCGGTGGTGCGAAAGCGCCGATGCCCCAGTTGTAAACATCTCTGAAACGTGAACTGCCGTACTACTCAAAACTGGCGAAACTCCATAAGCTAATAAAAATGACGTAGAAGTTGCTCCATATCCCATTCCTAAAGCGCCGTCTACTAATTGTGCAAAAACACCAATTAAGAAAAACACCAAAAGGTTTTCATCAAATCCCTGAACAAAACCATCCCATGTAAATTCGGCGTGATGATTATAAATTAATGTAACTGCCAAACCTAACAACAAAACAACTGGTATTGCGACCCACAATCTTTCTTTTAATAAAGAATCAGACTTTACTATCGCATTGTTTAATTTAAGCTCATTTTCCATATTTTAAGAATTGTTTTTTATTCTCAAAAATCCATTACCCTATCGGCTTAGTAGATTACTTTGCAAAAGTACTATATATTTCGAAATATCAAAACAATATATTTACTTTTTTGCATCAGCTATCATCTTATAAACCAAGATAAAAGACATTTAAAAAAGAATTAGTGATTATTTTAACAAATTAAATGTTGCTTACTATTATTTTAACAACAGTCTCAAATTTTGTGATTCACAAAAATACGCATTTAATCTCTACCAAATCCATAGGATAATTATAAAATTGTTATTATTTTAGCGGCAAATATTTTTTCATGGATTTTCAGATTGGTCTTGTAATAGCAGGTTTAGTAGTTGGATTTATTGTTGGGTTAACAGGTGTTGGAGGAGGTTCTCTTATGACTCCAATTTTATTATATTTCGGAATTCCCCCAACAAAAGCAGTAGGAACCGATTTACTTTACGCAGCATTCACCAAAGCCGGAGGAGTATTTGTACACAACAAAAAAGGAAATATCAACTGGAAAATTACCGGCTGGTTAACTTTAGGAAGTGTTCCTGCAGCATTACTAACACTATGGATTTTAAATAGCATCAAAACAGATATCGAAACTATCAATAAAGTCATTAAACTCAGTTTAGGCTGGGCTTTATTGTTTACTTCAATAGCGATTATATTTAAAAAGAAACTTTTAAATTTTTCTCAAAAACATGCTGGTGATAAATTTCACAATGAAAGCACAACTCAAAATATGCTAACTATTGCAATTGGCGTTCTATTAGGAGCAACGGTAACGTTGACTTCTATTGGTGCCGGAGCATTGGGAACTGTAACTTTATTTTTTCTTTATCCACTTTTACCGACTCCTCGTTTGGTTGGAACTGAAATTGCACACGCTGTTCCATTAACTCTTGTTGCAGGAATTGGCCATGCTTCTATGGGGAATTTAGATATTGGATTACTTGGTCAGTTATTAATGGGATCACTTCCGGGAATCTACATGGGAAGTATGCTAAGCGGTAAAGTACCAGATCAATTTCTTAGAAATGCAATTGCAGTAATGCTTTTCTTAGCAGGTTATAAATTGATATTTTAAAACTTTTTTCACCATATAAGTAATATAAGTTCAGTTTAGGCTTTGTGTATAGCTTGATTAAATGTCCTTATATTACTTATATGGTTTAAAAATTAAAAAGCTATATCTGCTAAAGAATTACTTTCTAATATTTTAAGTGTATTATCTCTCACTTCGGTCATTAAACGTCTTGCAGCACAGGTAGTTTCATCATCGCAATCATCACATCTTTCGTAGAAATTATGACTTGCACAAGGCAATAATGCGATTGGCCCTTCCAGAATTCGATAGACTTTCGCCATACTAATGTCTTTCGGATCTTTTATCAGATAGTAACCGCCACCTTTTCCTTTCTTTGCTCCAAGAAAACCAGAATTTCTTAAAAGCAATAAAATACTTTCTAAAAATTTTATCGAAATATGTTCACTTTTTGCAATTTCTGCTATTTGTACAGGATCGTTATTTTCTCTTCTGGCTAAATAGGTTAAAGCTTTAATTCCGTATTTTGTTTTCTTTGAAAGCACTAATTATAATTTTAGATTTTAGATTGCTGATTTTAGATTTAATTGTAAATCAATAATCTAATTTTATTAGGAAACAAAAATATGCTTTTTAAATTAGAATATTGTTAATATTCTACTTAATCTATCTTATTTAAAAAATGAAGTGTTTCTGCCAAATAAAAAAGACGATTTCAAACAGCCAAAACTGTCAAAAATCGTCTATAAATAAGATTTTTTTAATCTTAAATCTACAATTTATTTAAGAAAGTGCTTGTTTTAAATCAGCGATTACATCTTCTACCGTTTCTAAACCAACAGAAACACGAACCAAACCTTGCGTGATTCCAACTGCCAATTGATCTTCTTCAGATAATTTGCTGTGCGTTGTAGAAGCTGGATGCGTAACAATCGTTTTTACATCGCCAATATTTGCCGAAAGAGAACAAAGTTTAATTTTATCCAAAAATTTCCTTCCTGCTTCAAGACCGCCTTTGATTTCGATCGCAATAATGTTACCGCCTAAACGCATTTGTTTTTTAGCAATTTCATATTTTGGATGAGATTTCAAGAACGGATATTTTACACTGTTTACATTCGGATGGCTTTCTAAAAATTCTGCCACTTTTAAAGCATTCTCACAATGTTTATCTACACGAACAGCCAAAGTCTCTAAACTTTTTGACAAAACCCAGGCATTAAATGGTGACATTGCAGGCCCCGTATTTCTTGAAAATAAATATATTTTACGAATTAATTCTGCTTCTCCAACTGCAACTCCGCCTAAAACACGACCTTGTCCGTCCATTAATTTTGTTGCTGAATGAACCACGATATGAGCTCCGTATTTAATTGGTTGCTGAATATATGGAGTCGCAAAACAGTTATCGATTATTAAAATCAGATTGTGTTTTTTTGCAATTTGCCCCAACAATTCTAAATCAATTACATCTACACCAGGATTTGTTGGCGTTTCAGCATAAAGAATTTTAGTATTTGGTTGAATAAAACTTTCAATTGTTTCCGGCTTGTTGATATCAAAATAAGAAGTTTCAATTTTCCATTTTGGGAAATACGTCATGAAAAGTGCATGAGTTGATCCGAAAACACTTCCTGCCGAAACAATATGATCTCCCGATTCTAGTAATGCAGCAAAAGTAGAATAGATTGCAGCCATTCCGGTTGCAAAAGCATAACCAGCTTCTGCACCTTCCATTGCACAAACTTTGTCAACAAATTCGGTTGTATTTGGATTGCTGAAACGAGAATAAATATTGCGGACTTTTTCTTCTGTAAATGAAGCTCTCATATCCTCCGCATCTTCAAATACAAAACTTGAAGATAAGTACAAAGGTGTTGAATGTTCCTGAAATTGTGTTTTTTCTAAATGTGTTCTAATGGCTTGTGTTTCAAAGCCAAATTCTTCTGTATTCATTGTGTTGTTTTTTGTTTTGTTTGAAGTTTCAAGTTTAACGTTTCAAGTTATAACCAAATTTAAAATTCAAACGGTTTAGAGAAATTATCTAATTCCCTAATTGACTAATTTTCTTATTATTATAAAGCTTCGTTATTTAAAACCACTTTATAACTAATTGTTGCTGTTGGTTCAACCGTTTTGGCAACTGAGCAGTATTTTTCAAAAGAAAGTTGCGCTGCTTTTTTTGCTTTTTCTGGATTAATTTCTCCTTCTAAATAGAAAACCACATCGATTTCTTTAAAAGGTTTAGCTTCTTCGATTTGTACGCGCGTACCTTCAACCTCAGCATTAAAAGAAGTGATTTCCTGACGCTGTTTTTTCAAAATTGAAATCATATCGATAGCGCTGCATCCTGCAACTCCCATTAATACTAATTCCATTGGACTAGCACCTAAATCGCTTCCACCAAATTCGGCTCTGCTGTCAACGTCAACTATGTGTCCGCGTTCATTTTTTACTTTAAAATGAAATGCGTCGTTTACTCTGTTTAAAGTTACTTTCATGGTATTTATTCCTAGTTATTTGTCTTTTTTATCTAATTTATTCCAATATTCTAAAATCTGTTTTTTAGATTCTTCATCTAAAGATTTAAAATTATCAGAAAATTTATCTTTTTTGAAATCATCTGAAACATTAGATTCTATCGTATAAAATTGGTCTTTTTGCGAAAAAATCAAATGAACCGACTGTTGTTTAAAATCTGCATCATAAAGTCCGTAAATAAAAAGACCATCAACGCTTTTATCTTTATTGCAATCCCAAAAAGCTTTTCTGCTTCCCCACGCCGAAATAATTCCATTTATGATTTACTTCTAAAATAGATTTTACAATCCATTTATCATTAACTTTTGTAAATCTTTGAAAATACATTTTGTCGGGAATTGCATTCTTTTTCAATTTTCGAAAAATAAATACATTATCCTCATTTCCAACAGAACTTACTTCATCTATCTGAATTGCTCTAACACCTTTATAAGGAAAAACTTCCTGTGTGTAACTGTCTTTATTTCTAACAACATTGGAAATTTGAGCAGTCAAAATGTTTGAAAACAATAGCAAAATGAAAATCTTTTTCATACTTTATATTTAATTATTAAAACACAAAGTTAAGATTTTTCTTTCTTCTTATTTGTTGCAATAAGGTTTATCCTTTATCAGACAATCTTAAAATATCTCCAAAAACTCCTCTCGCTGTTACCGCAGAACCCGCACCGGCACCTTGAATAACAATCGGACGATCTCCATAAGATTCTGTGTAAATTTCAAAGAAAGAATCAGAGCCTTTTAATCCGCCAAGCGCTGTGTCTGATGGAACTGAAACTAATTTTACTTCTAAATTTCCCTTGTCATTCTGCAAATCTCCAGACAATTCACCAATATATCTTAAAACGTGATTTGGCTGTTGTTCTGCTTTTATTTTCGCATAAATTGAATCGAATTCTTTCAATTTCGTTAAGAAATCTGCCGCACTTCCTTCACGCAAGTGTTCTGGAATTAAATTCTGAATTGAGATTTCTTCAAATTCATTTTGCAAATCCAATTCTCTAGCTAAAATTAATAATTTTCTTCCAACATCATTTCCACCTAAATCCTCACGCGGATCTGGTTCTGTATATCCGTTATCAATTGCTTCTTGCAAGATTTCGCTGAAAGGCGCATCTTTCGCAGAGAAATTATTGAATAAATAACTTAATGTTCCTGAGAAAACTCCTTTAATTTTAGTGATATTTTCTCCTGAAAGATGCAGTAATTTGATCGTATCAATTAACGGCAAACCTGCACCAACATTGGTTTCATATAAATAATTCTTTTGATTTTCTTCTAAAGCGCTTCTTAGTTCTTTATAGAAACCATAGCTCAATGTATTCGCTACTTTATTAGAAGAAATCAAGTCAAAACTGTTCTCTATAAGCGGAATATAGTTTTCGACGAAAGTCGCACTTGCCGTATTATCAATTGCGATTAAGTTTTCTAAATGATGTTCATTTGCATAAGCAATAATATCTTTTATTGTGTAAGCCTCGCCTTTTGTTTGAATATCATTTTTCCAACTGTTAGTAACGCCATATTTATTCAAAAGGAGCTTTTTTGAATTCGCTATAGCGAAAACATTTAGCTTAACATCTTTACGTTTTTCAATCGCTGAAGCCGACTCTAAAATCTGATTGATCAAAGTTCCTCCAACTAATCCGTGGCCGAAAATTGCAATGTTGATCTTTTTAGAAACACCGAAAATTTCGCCATGAATTACATTTAAAGCTTTGTTCAATTCTTCTTTCTTCACAACCAAACTCACGTTTTTACCCGTAACCGTATTGTTGAACAAAATCGGAACAATTTTATTTTTGATTAAGGCGGTGTAAGGTTTATGGAAAGTGCTCAAATCCTGACCAATAATCGAAATTACCGATACATTATCTGTTACCGTAATCTGATTAACATCTTTAGAATAAAAGTCATTTTCGAATTCTTTTTCTAATTCGACCATTGCAAGCGTCGCTTTTTCAGTTGCAACCACAAGTCCGATTCCTCTTTCTGAAGAACCTTGCGAAATGATACTCACACTGATATTATGATCGCCCATTACTTTAAAAATTCGGGCATCAACTCCTGATTTTCCAAGTAATCCTCGTCCTTCAAGATTTACTAATGATACGTTTTCTAAAACTGAAAGCGTTTTAATTCCTTCTTTAGAAGAATCTGAAGTGATTAAAGTTCCACGGTTTTCGTGATTGAAAGTATTTAAAATTCGTAACGGAATATTCTTTTCCAACAAAGGAATAATCGTTTTGGCATGAAGAATCGTTGCGCCGAAATTTGCCAGCTCATTTGCTTCATTAAACGATAAATATTCGATTTTCTTAGCATCTGCAACCAAATCAGGATTTGCAGTGTAAATTCCGTCTACGTGCGTGAAGTTTTGCAATTCTTCAGCATTTAAATAATTTGCGATTAACGAAGCGGTATAGTTACTGCCATTTCTACCTAAAGTAGTTGTGTCGTTGTTGTTGTTAGATCCAATGAAACCTGTAACTATATTAACCGTTTCTCCGTTATGTTCTTTAAAATAATTGACTACATTTTTCTTTGAAAGCTGCTCCAAAGGCTGTGCATCGCCAAATTTAGAATCGGTTTTCAATAACTCTCTCGTATCAACGAAGTTTGCTGGAATTCCTTTTTCCAATAAAATAGCCGTTAATAATTTAGCCGAAAGCAATTCTCCTTTCGATAAAATCTGATCTTTGATTTTTTTGCTGTAATCTCCAATTAAGCTTACACCTTCAAAAAGTTTATCTAAGACGTTAAATTCTTCTGACAAATCAACTTTCGGGTAATCTGATATCTGATATTTTTTAAAATTCTCTAATAATTCTTTATAACTGCCATTTTTAACAGCGATGCTTAAGATAAATTCCAATTCGTCTGTCGCATTTCCGCGCGCAGAAACCACAACGGCAATTTTTTCACCTTGATTTACTTTATCTGAAATGATAGAAACAACTTTATTAAGTCCTTCTCCGTTTGCTAACGATTTACCTCCAAATTTTAATACTTTCATTTTATTTCTTTATTGTTTCTGCCTTAAAAATGTCGGCAAGTAAATGATCTAATTGTTTGTACTCGATTAAAAAAGCGTCATGTCCGTGAACCGAATCAATTTCGCTATAGAAAACATTGTCTTTGAACTTCTTCAATTCTTCGTAGGTTTCTACGTTTTCTTTTGCTGTAAAAAACAAATCCGAATTGATTCCGACAATATGAATTGATGCTTCTGTTTTAGACATTAATTCTTCAAAACTTTCACTATTCCTAGTGATATCAATTGTTTTAAGCAACTGATTCATTAATTTATAAGAAGATAATTGAAATCTTTTCTGCAATTTTTTTCCGTGATGCTCCAACCAGCTTTCAATATTAAAAATCAAAAGATCTTGATTGATGGTACGCTGGAATTTTTGTTTGAATGATTCTGGCGAACGATAACAAAGCATCGCATGAATTCTTGCATCTTCGATTGGTTTTGAAGAATTGTTTAAAATTTGCTCTTGCAAAAAGCAATTTGCAATAAGCCAGTCGGTAGATTTCCAATCGCTCGCAATCGGAATAAGATTTTCTGTGATGTTTGGCGCTAAAGCTAAAATTTCCCAAGCAATTCCACCTCCGACAGAACCTCCGATAATGGCAAAAAGCCTTTCGATATTTAAAGCCTTTACACCTTCAATAAATATTCTTGCAATGTCTCTGGTAGTAAAATCTAAATAATTATTGATTAAGAAAGAATCGCTTCCGTTTCCAGGAATATCAAAGGCTAAAACGGTATAAACAGCAGTATCGATGGTTTTACCTTCGCCAATTAAGTCATTCCACCAGCCATTTTCGCCAGTTACCTGTGAGTTCCCTGTTAAGGCATGATTAACCAAAACAATAGGCGCGCTGTGCAACGGCTGTCCTGCAAGCGTAAAATTTAACGGTATAGAATGATAAGATGCACCACTTTCTGTGATAAAATCTTGAATTATAATGGGATTTGGTATATTTTCCAATTTCAAATCTGTTGTATTATTGATTTGTATATGGAAATATTAGAAAGAAAAAACTAGGTTTAACTAGAAAAAATCTTGTTGTTATCTTTCCATGTTTGGCATGGTAGAATGTAGCACCTTCTTCGTTTTACCGAAGGGTTGCTAAGGCTTCATCGGGTCTAATCCCTCGTCCTT
Source organism: Flavobacterium sp. B167r (assembly GCF_056824315.1). Lineage (NCBI taxonomy): Bacteria > Pseudomonadati > Bacteroidota > Flavobacteriia > Flavobacteriales > Flavobacteriaceae > Flavobacterium > Flavobacterium sp. B167r. The sequence continues at coordinate 1,605,329 of NZ_CP124859.1, read as the reverse complement.
TCTTTATAACATTTCAATATTTGTTTGAACTTAACGAGTGCAAATTAACTACTATTTTCTCTAACAAACAAATTTTATCTAAAAGTGTTTGTTAAATTTCTGAGACTAAATCTAGAAAAACTATTATACGCAAAAAATTACCGAACAAAAATGCACAGTAAAATTAAGCAGGTTTTACCCTAATATATGATACTTTTCTTTAGATAAAAAGCGTTTCATTTTCTTTTGAATACATCAAAAACAATAAAGAGTTTGGTGCTTTTTTGGCACTACCTTTATCTTCTGTAATTCCAAAGCTTGGGTGAGCCAATTCATTTGTTGGCGGCGGATTACTATTTTTTGTCCTTCTGTTTTTCAATTTAGAAATTTTTTCTGCGAAGTAGTTCAATTTGCTCATGATATTAAGTTTTAGTTAAGTTGTGTTTTATAATCTTTATTTCTCTTTTATCTTTTTGTTAAATCATTTTCTGGAATAAAAAAACCCTTTTGGATTTTTAGATACCAAAAGGGTTTAAGTTTTTCAAACTCATTTATGCTTTTAGTATCAACAGACGTACGCGCAAATAAGCGCGACAGTAAACATCTTGTTTATCTGTAAGGATTTATTCATCTGTGATTTATATTGTATTTTAAAATTCTGCATTTCTGTTAAATTAAAAAGCCTCCTAATATTTCTTAGGAGGCTTTTACTATATTATTATTGTATTCTTACAATTTTTTAAGCAATAGACACCCCCGCCTCGGTCTTAACCGAAATGGCACAAAACATTTTGTTGACTTTTAAGTTCATTTATTTCTAGTAGTTTTTGGGTATAACAAATATGCAAATATTTTTCTTATTACACAAATAAAATTCAAGAATTTAATTACAAAAATCGTTAAAATTGTGTTTTTTAACGACAAAAAACATCTTACAAAACAAATTGAAAGATAAATATGACTAAAACAATCAAGAAATCAGTGCTTTTTGCTTTCTAAACTTCCTTAACAAATCAGTTTATCAAAGAACATCAGTTATATTTTTCTATTTTTGAGAGAATTAAGACAAAACAGTCTCTTTATTTCTAATTCTTTCGGCAACTTTTAGAATATCGGTTATAATTCCTCTCGAAATTGCCTGCTTACATGCTGGAGCACTCTGAATTACAAGCGGAACATTTGCATAAGATTTTGTAAAAATTTCAAAAATGGTGTCAGATCCTTTTAATTGGCCGATTGGAGAATCTACTGGTTCCGAAATCAATTTAACTTCTAAAGTGCCTTTTTCTACATCAAACTCGCCAACATATCTTAGCACATGATTTTCGGCTTGAGTAATTTTGGTGATTTTAAAAGCTTTATCTACAGCCTCTTTATTTAATACTCCGTTTCTTTCTAAATGTTCTTCGGTTATAAAAGATTTGATTTTAATGTCTGAAAGCTCAAAATCTTTTCCTATTTCTCTAGCCAATATCAAAAGCTTTCTCGCTGTATCGTTTCCTGAAAGATCTTCTTTAAAATTCGATTTCATTAAGCCTAAAAGGCTTGCATCTTTTAAAACAGATGAAAACGAAATGTCTTCCGATGAAAATCGATTAAAGACATAACTCAGATTATCAGAGAAAACACCTCGAATCTTCGTGATCTTTTCGCCCGAATAATACAAATCTCTTAAGGTCTGCAAAACCGGAATTCCTGTTTCTACTGAGGTTTCATACAAAAACTCTTTGTCGTACTTTTTAAGATCGGCTCGAAGTTCTTTGTATAAATTGATTGGAAGCGTATTAGCTTTTTTATTTACCGCCACAATATTAAATCCGTTTTTGACTAACGTGTTGTAATGCTTCACCAATTCATCGCTGGCTGTTGCATCTACGGCAATCAAGTTTTCGAATTCATTTTCTTGTGCAAATTCAACAATATCTTCTACTTTAAAAGGAACTGCCAATTGTCTAAAATTGGTTTCCCAAGCATAGCCAACGCCTTCTTTTTCAAAAAAAGCAACCGTCGAATTGGTTATTATCGGAAAATGAAAATCAACATTTTTACTTTCAAGAAAAAACTCCTGACTTTCAACAATTTGATTAATCAAAGTACTTCCGATATTTCCAATTCCGAAAAGGATAATGTTTATTTTAAGCTTTGACATAATTTCTGTTTTTTTTTAACCATATAAGTTATATAAGTTCATTTAATTCCTTGCGTTACAATTTATATGCAAAGAAATTCGTCTTTATTTAAATGAACTTATATAACTTATATGGTTCAATTTTTTATAATGATGCTTTTCATAAAAAATTACCTTTAGCAAAACCACTCGCTAAAGGCAATTTTTCAAACAAAAAACAAAAAAACCTAATTTTTATTGATGCTGTATTGAGAAAGCGAAACGCTCTCAAAAACAGTTTGCAGATCTGCAATCAAATCTTCAATATCTTCAATTCCTACAGACAAACGAATTAAGTCTTTAGAAACTCCTGTTTCTACTTGCTCTTCATCTGTTAATTGCTGGTGCGTAGTACTCGCTGGGTGAATAATTAGTGATTTTGTATCACCAATATTGGCTAACAGAGAGAATAATTTGGTATCGTCTACTACTTTTTTCGCAGCGTCAAAACCTCCTTTTAATCCAAAAGTGATAACGCCACTTTGTCCTTCTGGCAAATATTCTTTCGCTAAAGCGTTGTATTTACTAGATTTTAAGCCTGGATAATTTACCCAAACCACCTCTTCTTGTTTTTCTAACCATTCGGCCAGAGCCAAAGCATTTTCACTATGTTTCTTAATTCGAATTGGAAGCGTTTCTAGCCCTTGAATAATCTGAAAAGCATTAAATGGACTCAAAGCAGCACCAAAATCACGTAGACCTTCAATACGAGCTTTTGCTATAAAAGCTGCATTTCCTAAGGCTTCATGATATACTAATCCGTGGTATCCTGCAGATGGCTCGGTAAATTCAGGAAATTTTCCGTTTGCCCAGTCAAAGTTTCCAGCATCAATGATAACGCCTCCTAATGAAGTTCCGTTTCCTGCGATATATTTAGTTAAGGAATGAATAACAATATCGGCACCATATTTAATTGGGTTTAATAAATAAGGTGTCGCAACTGTATTATCTACTATAAATGGCACTTTGAAGGCTTTGGCTTCTGCCGAAATTGCTTTTAAATCGAGCACATCTAATTTTGGATTTCCAAGAGATTCTACAAAGAAAGCTCGTGTATTTTCTTTAGCTGCTTTAGTAAAATTTTCAGGTTTTGAAGGATCAACAAAAGTTGTTGTGATTCCTAATCTTGGCAACGTAACTTTAAGAAGATTATAAGTTCCTCCATACAAACTGTTTGAAGCTACGATGTGATCTCCTGCTTTTAATAAAGTTAATAATGTTGTAGAAATTGCCGATGCTCCAGAAGCCGTAACAACAGCTCCAATTCCGCCTTCTAATGCTGCCAAACGTTGTTCTAAAATATCGTTTGTTGGGTTATTTAATCTTGTGTAAATAAATCCAGCTTCGGCAAGACCAAACAAATTGGCTGCATGATCTGCGCTGTTAAATACATATGATGATGTCTGATAAATTGGCACAGCTCTTGTTCCTGAATTTTTAGTAACGTCGTGGCCTGCGTGTAATGCGTTTGTTGCAAATTTTTGTGTACTCATGATTTCTTAGTTTTTTTAATATTGTTAATACGTATATATTGTAGTTTGCTTTTAGAAATTGCTATTGAATTTAGATTAAGCGAAAAATTCATCTGCTTCTTCCTCTAGTTCATACATTTGAAACAGTAATGATTTTTGACTTTTATTCTGTTCTGCGTTTATTCTTGAAATTTCTCTTTTTACTTCTTCAGATGTATTGTCGTTATTTTGAGAATTGTTTCTTAATAAATATTCTATTGCGATTGAATTTAATGTTTTCATGATTTTTTAATTTTAAATGATTTGGAAATAAAAAAGCCCTTTCGGATGGCGACCAAAAGGGCTTATAGTTTAACTATAACAAAGATTTTCTCTTTCACTTTTGGCAACAGCAAGTTGGGATGCACATTTGCATCATCTTACAACACATCATATTTCTTTTTGCTATTGCTTTCATTTTTGTATTAATTAATCTTATTTTTTAAACTCGACTATTTCTATAGAGTAAAAGTAGTAAATATTTTTAAACCACCAAATTAAAATCAAATTTTTTGTGTTTTATTTTTTTGAAATCTCTTTCAAGCCTTTTAAATAAAGACTTGAAAGAAATTATTTTAATTAGAATTTAAAGCTCAAACGAGCAAATCCAAATCTTCCGTTCAATCCAAATTGAGAAACCGCTCTTGAATACGCAAACTGATTCGCATTTGTCAAATCTGTACTTGGCGCTGGAGACAAAGTTGGAGTTGTGTTTGTAAATGCCGGAGTTGAAGGATTATTTCTGTCTGGATAAACATCTCCTATATTATTAACTCCAATTGTTGCTCTAAAATGCTCATTGATCTGATATCCTAAAGACAAATCGGTCACCAATTTTGCGCTGTATTCTGGATGTTCGTATACAGAAGAAAATCCGTCTAGATTAACATCTGTTGCTCCTGGATCTGTTACTTTTCCGAAATAACTGTTTCTTAAATAAATGTCCAGTTTTTTAATACTGAAAGTCGTCATCAAATTAGCTTTCAATTTCGGAATTGCTTCTTCTAAATATACTCGGCTTGATTCTGGGAAGAATGAATAAATATAAGGATCACCTCCTGCATCAACAATAGATTTTGGCACATGCAAATCGCCAACCCTTTTGGTTTCGTTAAAACTAAATGCAAAATCATTTCTGATTACGAAATCTTGAATGACATCATATTTCTGAGAAATCACCAAATCAATTCCTTTGGTTTCAGAATCGATACCGTTTGTCCAGAACGAAGCTCTTTCTACACCTTTCAAGTCAAATGCTTGTTGAAACAAAGTCAATGCTTCTGCTTGTTCTGGCGAAGTTGCAGCGCCAATTTGTGCATCTGTTGGTCTAGAATATTGCCCAGACAATACAATTCTGTCGTTGATTCTTGTAAAATAAGCATCAGTTGCAATGGTTATGTTAGCTTCAGGAATTTTGAATGTAAATCCTGTACTGATGCTTTTTGATTTTTCTGGTTTTAAACTCTCAATTCCAATACTTTTTGCTGCCTGCGAATCATTTGTAAAATATCCAACTTGATATGGAGCACCGTTTATAAACTGAGTTGAACTTGCTTCAAAATATCTTTGCTGTAAAGAAGGCGCTCTAAAACCTGTTTGCCCAGAAATTCTCCAATTAATGTTGTCTGTTAATTTTAAAAGAGAAGCCAATTTGAAAGTCACTGTATTTCCAAAATCTGAATAGTTTTCATAACGAGCTGCTCCATTTACCAACCATTTTTCTGTAGCATTCAATTCTAAATCTATATAAGCCGCTCCACTTTTTCTATCTTTTTCTTTTGCATCTGAAGGCTGAAACCCAGAAAATCCTTGCGCTCCTGCTCCACGTTTGTTTCCATAAAAGTCTGTTACGATTAATGGCGAATTGCTTGGAAGAATTCCCGGAACTAAATTTCCGTTTACATCATACAATCCGTAAGAAGCTTCTTCTCCTGCTTTAATTTGGTAGTTTTCATATCTAAATTCACCTCCAAAAGCCACGTTTAATCCTGAAAGAACATCATATTTTCTGCTAAAATCTAAATTGGTCGTACTTTGTAAAAACGACACTTTTCCTGCATCAAAACTAAAAGGAGAATTCGTTCCTAAAGTCGCATTGATAGTATTATTTACATCATAATTAAAGGAGTTTGTCCCTAAGTTGGTGCTCAAATCAGTATCAAAACCAAATAATTGCGTGTTTACTCCAACTGCTCCTGAAGCATCTAGTATTTTTGATTCAATTTCTGGTAAAAATCCGTTTTCATACACTTGCGTGAAAGTATTAGAACCATTTGGCAATCTGTTGAACGCATACGATTTACCGCTTCTATAAGAAACTCCACCAAAAGAATATAAAGAAGTGATTTCGCTTAAAGGATATTTAGCATTAAAATACACTTGCCCAGAAGCCAATTCTGACTGTCCAACACTCATATTATAATCGCTTCTCTGCTGACCTCTGTATGCTAATTCATTATTCGTTACATCAAAATTTAAAGCCGTCTGCATCTGTCCAATTGTAGATGCTGATGCAATAGCACTTTGCTGTGCCGTTGTAAAATACCCCACTTGCGGCGCATATTGTTTCAAAGAAGACAAAATCTGAGCTGAATTTGCAGTTGTATTAATATTGCTAAACAAAGAGTTAATTTCTACACCATCTTGCGCCGCTCTGTTTTCAACCGCATTGTAAGCATTAAAAATACCGTTGCTTCTAATTCCCGCTCTACTAGTTGCTTGTCTTGTCACGGCAGTTCCTGTCACATTCAAGAAACTTCCTGGCTTACCTAATGAAGTTCCGTAATTTAAATCAATCTGAGCGGTTTGTCCGTCTGCTCCGCCTTCAAAATTGTTTGATCCTGAAGACAGATTCGCTCCGTACTGAATTCCTCCAGTCAAATAATTAGCATTCTTTTTCAATACGATATTAATTACTCCGGCAATTGCATCAGAACCGTATTGCGCGGCCGCTCCGTCTCTTAAAACTTCAATTCTTTCGATAGCAAAAGATGGAATTGCATTTAAATCGGTTCCCACAGATCCTCTTCCTGGCGATCCGTTTATGTTTACCAAAGCACTGTTATGCCTTCTTTTTCCGTTTACTAAAATTAAAACCTGATCTGGCCCTAATCCTCTTAATTGCGCGGGATCAACGTGGTCTGTTGCATCTGCCGTAGATGTTGGGTTACTGGTAAACGACGGCGCAACATAATTTAAAATTTGAGTTACACTTGTTTGCGGCGCTCCTTTTGTTATTTCTGATACGTTAAAAACATCAACCGGAACTGGCACATCTGTTTTTACTCTGTTTTTGCTTCTTGATCCAATAATAGTAACTTCAGACAATTCGTTGTTTTTTAAACTATCCTGCTCTTTTTTATTGTCCTGAGCATAAAGTCCTGAAAAAGTCACAAGACCTAAAACGATTAGTACATTTTTCTTCATTTCTTTTTTTTACTGATTAATTAGTTTTTTGGTTTAAAAAAATCTTAGAGATTTCAATTTTAGCATAAAAAAAACCTCTGCGGTTTGGCAGAGGTTCTATTTATATTTTTATTGAAAAAATAATTACAATAGCGTCTCTGCGGAGAACTCCGGCATCTTACAAGACATCATATTGCAAACTGTAAATTTCATTTATTTCTTTTGTTTTAACGGGGCAAAATTGCGAACTATTTTTGAATCAGCCAAACAAAAAACAAAATATTTTCCATTACCCTATCAAAATAGTATGTTATTGTTAAATTTCTACTATAAATAATAAAAAAAGTTGAACTTTAATTTGCAAATCAAAATGGTTTCATACCTTTGCACCCGAAACAGAGGAAAAATTTGAACTGATTGCAACCTCTTCATAATGAAATGGTTTTGTTATGAATGCTGAAAGATTAATTTCGGCAGTAAAAAATGCTAAAGCAGGAACTCTCCTTTAGCCCTTTTTAGCAATTACTTTCCCTGCTGAATTTTTAAAAACTAATATATTATTATTACATTATTATGGCTTATTTATTTACGTCAGAATCTGTTAGTGAAGGGCATCCAGACAAAGTTGCAGATCAAATTTCGGATGCATTAATTGACAACTTTTTGGCATTTGACGCTGATTCAAAAGTAGCTTGCGAAACGTTAGTTACAACTGGTCAGGTGATTTTAGCAGGTGAAGTAAAATCGAATACTTACCTTGATGTTCAGCAAATCGCTCGTGAAGTAATCCGTAAAATTGGATATACTAAAAGTGAATATATGTTTGAAGCAAATTCTTGCGGAATTCTTTCAGCTATTCATGAGCAATCTGCAGATATTAATCAAGGTGTTGACAGAGCTAAGCCAGAAGAGCAAGGTGCTGGAGACCAAGGAATGATGTTTGGTTACGCTACAAACGAAACTGCAAACTACATGCCGTTGGCTCTTGATTTATCTCATAAATTATTACAAGAGTTAGCTATTTTAAGACGTGAAAACAAAGAAATCACGTATTTACGTCCAGATGCTAAATCTCAAGTAACTTTAGAATACAGCGACGATAACAAACCAACTCGTATTGATGCAATTGTTATCTCAACTCAACACGATGATTTTGATGAAGAAGCTTCAATGCTAGCTAAAATCAAAAAAGATGTTGTTGAAATCTTGATTCCAAGAATTATCGCTAAAAACCCAGAGCACGCTCATTTATTCAACGATAAAATCAACTACCACATTAACCCAACAGGAAAATTCGTTATTGGAGGACCTCACGGAGATACTGGTTTAACAGGAAGAAAAATCATTGTTGATACTTATGGTGGAAAAGGTGCTCACGGTGGTGGTGCATTCTCTGGAAAAGATCCAAGTAAAGTAGATAGAAGTGCTGCTTATGCAACTCGTCATATCGCTAAAAACTTAGTTGCTGCTGGTGTTGCTGACGAAATCTTAGTTCAAGTTTCTTACGCAATTGGAGTTGCTCAACCAATGGGAATTTTCATTGAAACTTACGGAACTTCTAAAGTAAACTTAACTAACGGTGAAATCGCTAAAAAAGTAGAAGCTATCTTTGATATGCGTCCTTACTTTATCGAGCAGCGTTTGAAATTAAGAAACCCAATCTACAGCGAAACTGCTGCTTACGGACACATGGGACGTCAGCCAGAAACTGTAACTAAAACTTTCTCTGCTCCAGGCGGAAACGAAAAAACAGTTACTGTTGAGTTGTTTACATGGGAAAAACTTGATTTTGTTGACCAAGTAAAAGCTGCATTCGGATTGTAAATTTAGATTTATAGACTGACTTAGATTACTAGAATCTCAGTTAGTTAAACATAAAAAGCCGATTTCTAAATTAGAAATCGGCTTTTATTTTATACTTATAATTCTTTATTAATATGTTCCGTTTTGCATTTTAGCTAAAACTTCTTTCATTTGGCTTCCTGTTTCTTCATCAACATCGCTAGTGATAAATTTTACTGCTAAAGTCTGCGTTTCAATTGCTTTTTGCTTTTGCCCATCTTTATAATATAATTGAGCCAAAGTATCTAAATAATAAGGATTGTTTTTGGTTACTACTAAACTATATTCAGACCATTTGATGGCATCTTTAATAAAATTTATATTTTGAGGATTCTCTACTACCGTCCAAGCTGCATTATTGCAAAGATTTGAATGATAGTCTTTAAACGAATTCCATCCATCATAAGAATAGCTTGAACTAGAATCTAATCCTGAAAAAATAGCATCTAATCTCTCAATTGGGCTTCCTCCTGCTAAAGTCTTGTCAAAATAAATATTAAACTCTTTTAAGAAAGTTATATTGGACCCATCATTTTCTTTAATTTGAGCTAAGTAGTAAAAATAATTTCTATAAACATCAAAATTGCCTTTTCCGGATTCAATGATTCTTTTGTAAAGTGAATTGACTTTTTCTTTATTAATTTCTCCAGAAGCTCCATCTTGAGAAAGATACAGATTTTGCTGTAAGGCATCTGAAATTTCAGAAACTACATTTCCAACAATATGAAGTTCTCCTTGTTTACTATTAAAATCAGCTCGCTTACTTTCAATATCCTCTGAATGTTTTAGCAAATAATCGATTGCTAAGAAATCTGTATCGTTTAAAATTCGGTCTGTATTAAAAAGCTGTTTTGTAAACCCTTGGTTTTTGATTTCTTTAATAATCGTTTCTGCCAAATACATATTTACAGCTTTATCTTTTTGATGCGCTTCAATCAATTTTTTCCAAGCTTGAGCCACTACTTTTTGGTCCAAAGATGTTTTTGCAATTACAAATTCAGTCGAATTAGGATCCGTTGCTGAATCATAATCATAAGATGTTTCTAATAAAGCTGCTTTATTAAAAGCGGTAATTAAATCTGCATCTGAAGCTTTTTTGTTCTTTAAAACATTATCTATCGAAAGGAATGCATTTGCTCTCTGAAGTTTTCTATAAAAATCTCCATAATACCCAAACTGATATTGTTGCGTAGCCAAATCTGATTTTGCCACAGCCAATTGGTTTCCTTCCCCGTTTAAAATAATTACACTAGGATCGCTACTGATTTTATTATTTTTAAGCCATTTTTTATCATCTTCTCCAGCCAAATAATAATTGTAAGTGTCGTATTGAGCATTGTACGCATCATACATATTATATCCTGTCTGCGTTTCCTGCTCTTTTATAAAAGTATCAAAACTTTCTTTTGCTGTTTTATTTTTGCTGTCAACAATAACTACCAAGAACTTATTACTAGCCGCTTTTGTAGCTTCTATTGCTTTTTTAAGATTATTTTCGACTTTTAATTTAAAGTCATATCTCGTATACGCTGGCGAAATATCATCAACTACTGCCACTGCACTATCTACTACAACTCCAGAACCAAAATCATCATTGATCAAAGTATTCTCTTTTCCTGGATAAGTCCAATTTGTTATGGATTGATTTTCTATCGGAACAACCGTAGAAACTTTAGCCGGCTTCTCCTCTTTTTCGTTTACAAATACTAAAGGATCTTTTCCATATTGATCAGAAATTTTCAACTCTTTTGTTCTTTTATCGAAAGATCCAATAAGATTTAAATCACTTATAACTGTCAAATCATAATTAATTATTACTTCTGAAACATCTTTTGGCAAGGCATATTTGCTAACATTGCTTTTCCCACCATACTCTTCGTAAACTAAATAAAGGAAATCCGCTTTATCTATTTCGAAATCTAAATCGTTCGTTTTCCATTCAGGATCAACTTTCGTTTTAATATCTGCAATTTTCTGATATTGAACCGATTATGAACCTTTTTGAGTTCCGATATAAAAAGAATAATAGGAAGGATTCAAAAATTTAATCTTAACTTTTTTTGCATTTTTATCTTTAACAAAAGAAAGGTCAAATTTATTTTCTGTCTTTTTGCTTTTGATGAAAACTAGCGAATCGCCTTTAATTTCGTAACCTCCAGAATAAAAAACCAATTCATATTTATTATCATCTAATAAATTTAATTTAATCTTTTCTCCTTTATTTGTAGATAAATAGGTTCCTTTTTCAATGCCATTTGTTTGAGAGAAAGAAACAAACATTCCGGCAAATAGAAGTGAAAAACTCCATATAAAATTGCGCATGATTACGTTTTTAGTCATTAATAATATAGCGCAAAGATATTTGATTCTTCATTAAACAAATCACAAAAACCACAATATTGGCACCAAAAATACTACAAATTGTATTTCATTGAAAATATGATGTAGCGCGGTTGAACTGTGTATTGAGAAACTCGCGTTGAGAATTGCGAAAAGCTATCATCGTTAAGATATTTAGTGTTCAACAGGTTAGTTGCCGAAACTTTATATTCCCATTTGCTGTTCTTTTTTTGATAAACCAAACTCGCGCTTAAGAAATCATATTCATTGTCAACCGTTTTATCTCCGTTATAATAATGATAGAATTCATATTCCGAAACAAAAGAAAAACTATCCAAAAAATAATAATCTAATCTTGCGAATGGCTTATCAGTATAAAAAGTTGATCCGCTGTATTTGTTAACCAGCAAATTATATCCAAACTCAATATTTGGAAGGTTTTTATAATTTGTCGAAGCCCTTATCGTATAACTCTGAACAAAACTTTCTGTTGTAGCCAATTGATCGTTTTGAATATTATTAAATTTCGACCAATTAAAACTAGCATTTGCAGAAGCTTTGTAATTCTTTAAAAACGAACGCCCGTAATTTCCCATTCCGCTAAAAGTTTCATCGGCTAAATTGGAATTATAAGGAACAGAAGATTGGTTAATTCCGTCGAAATTGGCTTTTGTTTTAATGGCGTCTACTTTTCTCGTGTAAGTTGCGTTGGCAAAAATGTTCTCAAAATTGAACATATTATATTTAAAGTAACGAAGCGAATGCACTTGTGAAGTGGCATTTTCTAAGAATCGATTTCCGCGGAATAAACTGCTATAATCTGACAAAACATAACCTGAAGCCAACTGATTAATATCGGTAAAATCGTTTGTTAGAGAGAAATTATAAGTCAAGGTTTCCGCTTTTTTAATTTGATATAAAGCAAAGAAATCTGGAAGCACTTTTACGAAATTTTGAGAATAATCGGTTCCCAACTGTCCGTTTGTCATTTGATAAGTGTGCAAACTTACTCCCGGCGTAAAAGTGAATTTTCCTGTTAGAATTTTATAATGAAAACCTAGAAAAGCATCATTAAAACTATAATCTACGTCATTATTATTTTCGGCATCATTCAAATCGTTTTTATTGCCGTTATCTAACATTTGGAAAATGTGCGAATTAAAATTTTGATACGAATATGTATTTCCGAATGTAATATTGATATTGCTTTTTGGCGTTACCATATAATAGTAATCCAATTTGGCGTCTAGTTTATTGGTTTTTACAAAACGATCTTGGTTCAAATCATTTCTATTCTGGCCAGAAATATATCCAGACAAATCAAAAGGCTGTGTTCTTAAATTGGCATTGTAAAACGGATTTTCGTCTTGATATAAATGCTGCATTTCGAAGGCAAAAATATTTTTACTGCTTTGCGTATAATACAAATTCAAATTTTGATTGATAGAAGTTGGATCTTGTTTCTTTTGAGTTAAAATCGTTTCTGTTGCTGAAATATTATTTACAACCGATTCACGAAGCAAATCTGTATCTTCATTCTGCTTTGATAATTTGGTCAAAATATCATAATCAAACTGAAATTTATCATTTGGTTTGTAAGTCGAACTCAGTTTAAAAAGTCCTAAATTATTCTTTTGATGCGTCTCTTCTTCACGTTTCTGCTGATCGCCAGAATCTAAAATCGTAGTTTGAGATTTTGTTTCTAAGTCTGTTTTTGATGTCGAAAGAATTCCGAAACCGCTAATATTCCAGGCTTTATTGACAGAATAGGCAAAGTTTGTTGCTCCAAATTTGGTTTCGATTTCTTTTGCACGATTATTTCGCAATAATGAAATTCCTAAATCATTGGAAGAAACATTAAAATTGCTTCCTCCTTTTTTCATCATATTTTTAAATCCGCCCGTGAACTTAAAATAATCTTGCGCGGTAAGTGGCAATTCTCCAATATTATTAAAATTGGTAATTAAATTAATACTGTATTTTGGACTATAATAGAATAATTTCGGATTAATAATATAACGGCTATCTAGTTCTGCAACGCCAATTCCTGCTGTAACATCGCCAAACCAAAAGTTCTTTTTTCCGTCTTTTAATTTGATATTCATTGCTACATTATCCTGATCGTTTTCAAGACCTTTTAGTGCACTTACTTCATTGTAATTTCGTAAAACCTGAATTTTATCAATAGCATCGGCGGGAATATTTTTAACGCCTAATTTAGTGTCTCCGTCAAAAAAATCTTTTCCTTCAACCATTAATTTACTGACTTTTTTTCCTTCCACTTCAATTTCTCCGTCTGCATTTACCTCAACTCCAGGAAGTTTTTTCAAGACATCTTCCAATTTTCTCTCAGTTCCAGATTTAAAAGAATCGGCATTATAAACAATGGTATCTCCTTTTATAGAAACAGGCATTTCGCGAACAATTTCTACCCCTTCCAATTCGATTCCGCTGCCATCTAAAACAATATTTTGAGCCATGTTTTCAGACTTTGTAGCTACTGAAATTTCTTTAGATTTCATTCCCAAATAACTAACTTTAATCGTATAAGCGGTATTGGGTTTTAAAGTGAGCTGAAACTTTCCTTTGTCATTGGTAATTCCATACGAATCCATTGCTTTTGTGCCATTATTTATAGCCATGATATTAGCCATTTCCAACGGATTTTTCTGTTCGTCCTGAATAAAACCATCAAAACGAATACTTTGCGCAAAAGAAAAAGAAGTGATTAAAAAGGCGACGAAAAAATATAATTTGTTCATTAAAAGAATACTTAGAGTAAATATAAAGGCTTCGAATTATCTTCCCATCGGAGGAGGTCCGCCCGCACGACCGCGATTCATCTCTCTAAATTCTTCCATTTTTTTAATTACCGTTTCGTCATATTCTTTCTGAGAAATTACTTTTCCTTTTTTAGAAGGTTTTATTTCTACTTTATCTTTTGCATTCAAAACAATTTTCGAACATAAAATAGTCGTAGTCCCATCGTTAATTTCTAAAATTAAACCTGGAAGGCTCCAATAATTTTCTGGACCCTGATTAATAGGGATTTCTGGTGTGTACCAAGCTGTTACTGTAATTTCTTTTGGCATTTCAAAATTGTCAGCAAAATTGGTTTTGGTATCTCCCGAAGTCTTTTTTTCTTCCTCCTTTTTGTCCTCTTTTTTAGGTCTAAAATTTCTAAAATCGGTTTTGCTTGCCTCTTTTACTGCTGTTGCTTTATAACAATTGTAACCGCCAATTTGTTTAGTTTCTTGTTCTAATTTCCAGTTTAATTTTGGAAGAGAATCGACAACAAGAAATTCTTTACCCATAAATTCTTTATCGATGGTATAGGTTTTTGTTTTTACATCTTTATAAAAAGTTCCGCCTCCTCCAGTTAGAGAACCAAACATCATACGGAAACCTCCTTGCTGTTGGCCTGGCGCTTCTAATTTTTCTTCTTCTTTATAAATAGATGCCGATTTATCGAAATTTAAAATGAATGTCTTTTCAAGCATTTTTTTCATACGCTCTTCCATACTTTTCTGCATTTCTGGCGTAATGTCTCTGTTTCCTCGCATTCCTTCAAACTTTGGCGCTTGGGTTTTTGACTCATAAACAGCCATTCCTTGAAAATCTTTTTGCGCTTGAATTTGCATAGAAACAAGCATCAGAGTCATATATAAAAATATCTTTTTCATTTTATTTTTTTTAAAGTGGGTAAATCCGATAAAACTTACACTCAAATGTATTATTTATTTTAAAATTCGAAAAACTAAATATATTAATTGTATTATGGCATAGACAAAACCGCCTATTTTTTAGACTATTAGGTTTAGAAAAGGTTTAAGGACTAAAATTGAAATTTTAAGAAGAGTTTTTCGTAATTTGGTGCTCTTGTAAAACAATTTCCAATGTATAGAACCGTGCAAAAAAATTTATTCTTCCTATTTCTTTTCTGCACTTTTCATGCACTTTCAGCTCAGGATTTGAGCATAAACCCGACTTTAATCTCACAGTATAAAAATACTTCCGACGAATTTTTAGGATATGATTCTTTTGGATATTCCTATCAAATTACAAATAACGTTTTTAGTAAAATTAAAGGGAAGGAAATTTTCGAATATAAGAATGTTTCTTTAGGAAAAATCACGAAAGTTGACCTTCAGAATCCGTTAAAAATTGTTTTGTTTTATGAAGATTTCAATAGCGTTGTTTTATTGGATAATCAATTGAATAAAATGACTGAAATTAACTTTTCACAAAATGCAACTCCAATTGTGGTAAGCGCAATCGGTATGTCAACACAAAATCAGTTATGGATTTACAATGCGTTAAATCAACAAATTGGACTTTTTGATTATTTAAGAAATGAATATAAAACAGTTTCAATTCCGTTGACTGAACAGATTCAATATTATCAAACCGATTTTAATGCTTTCTATTGGATTGATAAAAAAAACAATTGGTACTCTTGCGACATTTTTGGAAAGATAACTTCATTAGGAAAAGTAGCCGATTTTGATAAAATTGCGATAGTCAATTCTTCGCAATATCTTTTTAGTAAGGATAATTTATTACATTTTAAAGGGATTAATAAATCTAATTCCGATGTAATTTCTGAGATTAAAATTTTACAAAAAACCTTTGATAATTTCTATTACAAAGACCAAATTTTATCTATTTTTACAGTTACAGATATCACAAATTATAAAATCGTAACACCGTAATGCACATAGCAATAGCAGGAAATATAGGCGCAGGAAAAACCACTCTGACCAAATTATTAGCGAAACACTTCAAATGGGAACCTCATTATGAAGATGTAGTTGATAATCCCTACTTGGATGATTTTTACCATCAAATGGAACGCTGGTCATTTAATCTTCAGATTTATTTCCTTAATAGCCGTTTTCGTCAAGTGCAACAAATTCGCGAAAGCGGAAAGAAAATCATTCAGGATAGAACGATTTATGAAGATGCACATATTTTTGCTCCCAACTTGTATGCAATGGGTTTAATGACAAGCCGTGATTTTGAAAATTACACGTCTTTGTTTGAATTGATGGAGTCTTTAGTTAAAGCTCCAGATTTGTTGATTTATTTGAGAAGTTCAATTCCGAATTTAGTAGGACAAATTCACAAACGCGGACGCGAGTATGAAAACTCCATTTCGATCGAATATTTAAGCCGTTTGAACGAAAGATACGAAGCTTGGATTCAGACTTATACTAAAGGAAAATTATTAATCATTGACGTTGACAACATCAATTTTGTTGACAATCCTGAAGATTTAGGAAACATCATTAATAAAATTGATGCCGAACTAAACGGATTGTTTTAAGACACCGATTTCACGAATTTACACGAAATAAAAAAGCCTCTAAAATAATTTTTAGAGGCTTTTCTTTTAAGAGCTTTATCAAAGTTTAAACTTTTACAAAGCTGTTATTTAGCTGCTTCAACTTTCGCTAAAACTTCTTCTTCGGTTCCTTCAAAAACTTCTGTTGTTGTTTTACCATTTTCTGTTTTAGTAACAGTTCCTGTAGTTTTGCCGTTTATATTTTTAACTTCAACCTTTACCGATTTTTTTTCATATTTAGAAGTATCAAAACAATCTGTTTTTTGGTACTTTCCAGTTGCATCAAAATGAGCCAGGCATTTAGCAGTTTCTTCTTCAGAACAGCCTTTTTCTTTACACATTTTAATACATTCTTCTTTTGTCATTCCAGACATATCTCCACATTTAGACATTCCCGCATGCATTTCTGTTTTAGCACAGCAAGATGCTTTTCCTGCAATATCTGATGGAGCGTGTCCTTCTCCTAAAATTGGGGCAACCACTAATCCAATTAAGCAAGTTAATTTAATTAAGATGTTCATTGAAGGCCCAGAAGTGTCTTTAAATGGATCTCCAACCGTATCTCCTGTTACAGCAGCTTTATGCGCATCTGAACCTTTGTATGTCATTTCTCCGTTGATCATAACTCCAGCTTCAAAAGATTTTTTAGCATTATCCCAAGCACCTCCTGCATTATTTTGGAACACTGCCCAAAGAACTCCAGAAACCGTAACTCCAGCCATATATCCTCCTAGCATTTCAGCAATTAACTGATTGTTGTCTGAATAAACTAATTTTCCTAAAAGAACTATCAAAATAGGAAACCCAATCGTTAAAATTCCTGGAAGCATCATTTCGCGTAAAGCGGCTTTTGTAGAAATTTCAACACATTTTCCATATTCTGGTTTTCCAGTTCCTTCCATAATTCCAGGAATTTCTTTGAACTGGCGACGAACTTCGTACACCATATCCATTGCTGCTTTTCCAACAGAATTCATTGCTAAAGCAGAGAAAACTACTGGAATCATTCCGCCGACAAACAACATTGCTAAAACTGGCGCTTTAAAAATATTAATTCCGTCAATTCCTGTAAAGGTTACATAAGCTGCAAATAAAGCTAACGAAGTCAAAGCTGCAGAAGCAATTGCAAATCCTTTTCCTGTTGCTGCTGTTGTATTTCCTACTGAATCTAAAATATCAGTTCTAGTACGAACTTCTTTCGGCAATTCACTCATTTCTGCAATTCCGCCCGCGTTATCAGAAATTGGTCCAAAAGCATCGATTGCTAATTGCATGGCTGTTGTTGCCATCATTGCAGAAGCTGCCAAAGCAACACCGTAGAATCCTGCCAAAGCATAAGAAACCCAGATTGCAATTGCAAATAATAAAACGGT
Organism: Flavobacterium sp. B167r; assembly: GCF_056824315.1. Classification (NCBI taxonomy): domain Bacteria; kingdom Pseudomonadati; phylum Bacteroidota; class Flavobacteriia; order Flavobacteriales; family Flavobacteriaceae; genus Flavobacterium; species Flavobacterium sp. B167r. Next base: position 1,587,368 of record NZ_CP124859.1, on the reverse strand, counting down.
CGGGAAAGTAGAAATCATTCCTGTTGCCAAACCTGCAATTACGTTTGTTCCCGCTCCCGTAGACGATTTTTGAACAATTGCCAAAACTGGTTTTGTCCCTAATCCTGTATAATATTCTGTTACTGATGAAATTGCTCCACCCACAATTAATCCGACCAATGTTGCATAGAAAACACGCATTGATGAAATGGCTTTAGAACCTTCACCAAAAAAGCTCATCTGCATTGTTTCTGGCAACATATGTTGTACTAAAAAGAAACAAGCTACAGCAGTTAAAACAATAGAAACCCAGTTTCCTATATTTAATGCTTTCTGAACTTGAGCTTCTTTAGCATTGTCATCTGTTATTTTTACTAAAGTTGTTCCAATAATAGAAAATAAGATTCCGAAACCGGCAATTGCCATCGGAAGTAAAATTGGACCAATTCCGCCAAAAGCATCATTGATACTTCCGCCCATATCTTTAATCACATAATTTCCAAGAACCATTGCAGCCAAAACTGTTGCTACATAAGAACCAAACAAATCGGCTCCCATTCCGGCAACGTCTCCTACGTTATCTCCAACATTATCGGCAATTGTTGCCGGATTACGAGGATCATCTTCTGGAATTCCAGCTTCTACTTTTCCAACTAAGTCAGCACCAACATCGGCAGCTTTAGTGTAAATTCCACCTCCAACACGAGCAAATAAAGCAATTGATTCTGCTCCTAATGAAAATCCTGCAAGAGTTTCTAAAACAACAGTCATCGTGTCTGTGTCTTTCCAAACTCCATCAGAAAAAAGATTAAAGAAAATGATAAAAAAAGAGGTTAAACCTAAGACAGCTAAACCTGCGACGCCAAGTCCCATTACTGTTCCACCTCCAAAAGAAACTTTTAAAGCCTGCGGTAAACTTGTACGTGCAGCTTGAGTGGTTCTAACGTTAGTTTTAGTTGCTATTTTCATTCCCATATTTCCTGCTAAAGCAGAAAAGAATGCACCAAAAATAAATGCTATTACGATTAATAAATGTGTTTTTACTCCTGGAATAAATGTAATTCCCGCCAAAGCTAAACTGGCAATAATTACGAAGATGGTTAATAGTTTATATTCGGCTTTTAGAAAGGCTAAGGCTCCTTCGTAGATGTAATCTGAAATCTCTTTCATCTTACCGTCTCCAGCATCTTGTTTTAAAACCCAAGTCCTTTTTATTCCCATGAAAAGTAATCCTAAAACTGCCATAATAATCGGCAGGTAAATCATAAATGCATTCATAATATTTTAATGGTTTTGGTTAATAGTCAACAATCTAACTAAAACGAATTTAAACAAAAAAGCAATACTCTTAACGGAGTATTGCTTTTTTTATAAATTATGAAGGCTAAAATTATTTAATGCTAAATAATCCTGCTGGTTTATTTTCAATGTCATCAAAACGTTTTGTACACTCAGCGATAATGTCGTAAGCTTCTTTAACGTCTCCCCATCCTTCAACATCTACTTTCTTGTTTTCAAGATCTTTGTAAACTTGGAAGAAGTGTTCAATTTCTTTTACTAAGTGAGGGTTCATATCAGAAAGATCATTTAATGAATTCCAGATTGGATCTGAAACTGGTACACAGATAATTTTCTCATCTGGTCCTTTATCATCTGCCATGTGGAATACACCGATTGGCTTAACTTCCATAACACATCCAGGGAAAGTTGGCTCGTTTACCAAAACTAATACGTCAAGAGGATCACCATCTAAAGCTAAAGTTTCTGGAATAAATCCGTAATCTGCTGGGTACATCATTGAAGAGAATAACATTCTATCAAAACGCATTCTTTTAATTTCAAAATCGTACTCGTATTTATTTCTGCTTCCTCTTGGTATTTCGATTAACACATCGAAAGTCGTTAATTTGTCTGCGGTCATTTTCGTTTTTTATTGTTTCTATAATTTCGGTTGCAAAAATAACTAAAGAATCTAGTTTTACAATAAAAAACAAGGTTAAATTATTCGCATTAGAGTTTAAAAAACAAGCATTTAATAGGTAATTTTTCTATTTCTTTTCTTTAAGTAATAATGCCAGAGCAAATAAGTGGCATAAGAACGATATGGACTCCATTGTTCAGCATGGATTTCCATCTCTTGTTTATCGTGAATATTGAGCAATTCTTTGATGGTATTGACTACAGCAATATCCCCAAGCGGAATCAAATCGGGCTCTTCCAGACAGAACATTAAATAAATATCGATCGTCCAATTTCCGATTCCTTTTAATTTAATCAGTTCTTCGCGAACTTGTTTTGCCGATTTTGAAGCTAAACTTTCAATATCTAATTCTTTGTTTATTACCGCTTCCGCTAAAATTTTGATGTATTTTGTTTTCTGACGGCTTACTCCCAAATTTCTAAACTGTTCATCAGACAAAATAGACATGTTTTCAGGATTACATGTTTTATAAGCTTTTATTTTTAAAAATGTGGCTTTCGCCGAATCAATAGAAACTTGCTGTTCGAGTATAAGCAAAACTAAAGTTTCAAAACCAGGCGGTCGTCTTGGAATTGGAGGCAATCCATACTTTTCTATAATTTCAAGAAATATTGGATTTTTAGATGAAAGAAAATCTATAGCTTCTTGCATGATGATGCTTTTAAGTCCAATCTCAAAAGTAAATAAAAAATAATCTCGCAAAGACATGAAGCCGCAAAGTTTTGTTTCACGAAGATTTTGCAGATTCAAGCGGTTTTTTTATTTAAATCGAAATTAAAATCTGCGTGAAATAAAATATCAAAAAAAAAGTCGCAAAGATTTAAAACCTTTGCGACTTTGTAACTTTGAGCCTTTGCAACTTTTAAAAATAGAATCCGAAAGATCCTTTTATTGCAAATTTATGAGCATCTGGCATATCTAAATAATTTCCTCTCCAAGAGAAATCTATTCTGAAAACTTTGAAGATATTACCAATTCCTGCATGATATTCATAGTATACTTTTTCAGGAGCGTTATAAGGCAGTCCAGAAGCATTGATAGCGCGATTGGCATCAGATATAGTTCCGTGGACTGCTCTAACTCCAATAAATTCTCTCCAATTCAATTTTCTCATAAATGGAACTCTTGCAAACAATCTTCCTCCAAAATCATGATTCCACTGCAAAGTAGTATATTGATCTGTAACAAATTCGTAGAAATTCAAATTACTAAATGTATTCTCAATAGTAAAATAAGTCTGATTACCCGGAATTACGCTCATTAATCCTAACGGAATCGTACCAAACGTTTTTCCTGTTTCAAGTGTAATATTTGTTCTTCCTAAAGGTCCAATAATAATGGGCTGTCTGTAGAAAACTTGAATTTTTTCGTAAGCAAAATCACTGTCCAAAACACCTTTTAAACCATAACTGAAATTTACAAAGAAATGACTAAAAGGACTATCAACTAAATCTCTTTCAACACCATAACCAATAGTTTTACGGTTAGGCATATATTCAAATTGGATATTTGCTTCAGATTGTTTTACCGTACTTTCAACAACGCCCGCAGGATTTGCAGCAGTTGGTAAAGTTGTATAATAATCTAAACTAAATGTCTTCGAAGCCGATTCTAATGTTCGATACGAAAGTCCTGCAGAAACAATAAAATTCTTTTTAGCTTCCATTTCAACAGAAACATTACTCAGATTAATATTGGTCAATTTTCCATTACTACCTGTTGTAAACAAAGCAGAAGAGGCAAAACTTCTTCCAAGAACATCATTCGTAGTGGTTAAACTTGCTCCAATTTGCTCAATGTCTCGCCTATTTCCTCCAGAGATAATGACACGGTTTTTCTTGTCCACCATCCATTTTCCAGAAACTCCATATTTGAATTTATTATCATCAAATCCGTAAGCGGTGTAGGCTTGAATACGCCAAGGATCATTCGGCCCAAAATAGGTTCTTCCTCCTACTCTTAGCCTTAAACCTTCAACTTCATTATATCCAAAAGTTGAAAAAATTGGCCCGTAATCAAAGTTTTTAAATTCAACATAACCACTTCCTAAAATTGAGACCAAATTATACAACTGCTTAAATCTTTTGACCGTCTGCAGTGTATCGAGCATTTTATAAATACCTTGTTCGTCTTTATTTAGTTTTTCAAAACGATTTTCTTCCCAGAATTCAGGCGGTCGATCATAAACGGCATTATCAATAAAATTGACTTCTTCTTTATAAAACTTCTCTGGTTTCTGAATATTGAATTTATGATTGCGGTATAAAGTTGTTCTCTTACCATAAACCCCTTTTGATTTTTCTTTTTTATTTAAAGCAAAATCAGACATCATGTAATCACGCGTCAAAAGGAAAACAGAATCATTTTCTACATCAAATTCTTGTTCGATATAAATATCTTTTACCCAGTTAATATTGGCACTTTTAGTTACGCCCATATTAATTTTTTTGATTGCGAAAGTCGTATCGTTAACCCAAAAATCTCCTTTAAAGGTTAATTCATTTTTACGTCTTGGGTAAAAAACGATATTATAACACCATTTTTTATCTACAAATGCGCTGTCTTTCAACACATAATTGTAAACATCAATTCCTGTTCTTGAAAGCGGGCTTGTAAAACTTTTATCAAAAAATTTAAGGTGATTATCGTAAATATTATAATCAGAATAAAGGTCTTTTACAAAAGATAAAATCTGCTGATTTCCATTAAAACCAGACATTTTATTTCCTGTTATATTTTCTTTTACTTTCTTTAATTTGTTGTCACCGTAAACATCATAAACCGATTCGTTAATAAAAATTGGCAAATATGTTTTTCCTGTAACATCCGAAGTATCAACATGATTAAAGATAAACTCCATTCCTTTAAAAAGTTTATTTTTCATGAATGCACTGTCAATAGTATTCATGTCAAATTCAACTTTTTCATACTTCTGCATTTGATATTGATTAAACAGGTAAAGTCCGTTTTTACGTTTTCTTTCCCAGATTTTTCTCAAAATATCCAATGCGGGATTGTTCTTTTTAGAAGTTTTACCTGTAAAAATCACCACTTCATTTAGAGCTTCAGCTTCGCCTAAAACAATTTTGAAATTGTAATTGACTAATTTTTCTAAAGGAACTTCTTTATCTGAAAATCCTGCTGAAGTAACAATTAGTGCCGTATAAGTATTTGGTGATTCTAAATAAAAACGGCCGTCTTCATTAGAAACGATTCCGATATTTGACCCTTTAAATACCACATTTGCAAAAGGTATCGGCTGATTGGATTTGTCCAAAACAATTCCACTCACCTTAGTTTGTGCAGTAGCAACATTTGCAAAAGCAAATACAATATATAAGAGAAGTAGAGTTAATTTGTTCATTATAAAGTAAAAAAAAACTTCACCAATCCATGTTGTCTGATGAAGTTTTATGAGTATTATGTATTTGTATTATTTGTATAATACTTTTTTAACTGCTTTTACTACATCACCTGCATTTGGCAACCAGTCTTTAAGCAATACTGGAGAATAAGGTGCAGGAGTATCTGCAGTTGTAATACGTTGAATTGGCGCATCAAGAAAATCAAATGCTTGCTCTTGAACGATATATGTAATCTCAGAAGAAATACTTGCAACTGGCCAAGCTTCTTCAAGAATTACTAAACGGTTTGTTTTTTTAACAGAAGCAAGAATAGCATCTTTATCCAATGGACGTACTGTTCTTAAATCGATAATCTCACAAGAGATTCCTTCTTTTGCTAATTCATCAGCAGCGATAAAAGCTTCTTTGATAATTTTTCCGAAAGAAACGATAGTTACATCTGTTCCTTCTCGTTTGATATCAGCAACACCAATTGGAATTGTGTATTCTCCATCTGGCACTTCACCTTTATCACCGTACATTTGCTCAGACTCCATGAAGATTACAGGGTCATTATCGCGAATTGCAGATTTTAAAAGTCCTTTTGCATCGTAAGGAGTTGAAGGAACGATAACTTTAAGACCTGGAGTGTTAGCAAACCAGTTTTCTAAAGCTTGTGAGTGAGTAGCTCCTAATTGACCAGCAGAAGCTGTTGGTCCGCGGAAAACGATAGGCACATTAAATTGTCCTCCTGTCATTTGACGCATTTTAGCAGCGTTATTAATAATTTGATCAATACCAACTAAACAGAAGTTGAATGTCATATATTCTACAATCGGGCGGTTTCCGTTCATTGCAGAACCTACTGCAATTCCTGAAAATCCAAGCTCAGCAATTGGAGTATCGATTACTCTTTTTTCACCAAACTCAGCAAGCATTCCTTTAGAAGCTTTGTAAGCTCCGTTGTATTCTGCAACCTCTTCTCCCATTAAATATATGGATTCATCGCGACGCATTTCTTCACTCATCGCTTCGCAAATGGCCTCTCTAAATTGTATTGTTCTCATATTTTATATTGTATGTTGAATTTTCTGAAGAGCAAAAATAAATATTTTAAATAACTTAAAAGCATAAATTGAATTTAAAATCGTACGAACTTTAATCTGTTCTGCCATTTTAACTTTTTAATCTTTATTGTGATATTTACGAAATCGATATAATAACGTGTATTTCACACTTAATCCTGCTAAAATATTTTTTCAGACAAAGTTTTATCTATTTGTTTAATTCTTGTTTCTCCAAAATTCATTCACTAAAACGCAAAAATTAAAAAATTAGTATTTATCATACAAAAACAATTTAGCTACGAGAAATCGATTATTACAAAATTCCTAATAATCAGATTAAATAGCTGTTTTTTATTTTTTAGATTCCGATGAAATTCATTTCAAACTACAGAATCTTCGAAATCGTAATAGTTTTAAAAAATATTATGCATGCATAGTATAATTATTCCAAATTAAATTCTAAATTTGTAGAAGCATATTATAAATTCAAAATATATACTTATGAAAATACTAGTTTGCATCAGCCATGTGCCTGATACTACTTCAAAAATTAACTTTACCAACGGTGACTCTGAATTTGACACTAACGGTGTACAATATGTAATTAACCCTAACGACGAATTTGGTCTTACACGCGCTATCTGGTTCCAAGAACAACAAGGAGCAAATGTAACGGTTGTAAACGTTGGAGGTCCTGATACTGAACCAACATTGCGTAAAGCTTTGGCTATTGGTGCAAACGAAGCAATTCGTGTTAATGCAAATCCTACTGACGGATTTTTTGTTGCTAAACAATTAGCAGAAGTAATTAAAAATGGTGGTTACGATTTAGTAATTGCTGGTAAAGAATCTTTGGATTATAACGGAGGAATGGTTCCTGGAATGATTGCTGGAATTTTAGGTTCTAACTTCTTAAACTCTTGTACAGCGTTAACGGTTGACGGAAACAACGTAAAAGCGGTTCGTGAAATCGATGGTGGAAAAGAAACTGTTAGCACTACTCTTCCTTTAATCATTGGAGGTCAAAAAGGTCTTGTTGAAGAAAAAGATTTACGTATCCCGAACATGAGAGGAATTATGACAGCAAGAACTAAAGCTCTTACTATTCTTGAGCCAGTTGATGCTGCTGTAAATACAAAAGCGGTGAAATTTGAAAAACCAGCTCCAAAATCGGCAGTGAAATTAGTTTCTGCAGATAATTTAGATGAGTTAATCAATCTATTACACAACGAGGCTAAAGTGATTTAAGATTGTAGAGTTTAGATTTTAGATTGCAGACCGCAACTAAATCTAAATCAACATTTGATTCACTTCAAATCTAAAATCAATAATCATTTTAGATTTCAGCTTCAAAAATCTGAAATCTAAAATCTAAAATCTAAAGTTATTATGTCAATATTAATATATGCAGAATCTGCAGAAGGAAAATTTAAAAAAGTTGCTTTCGAATTAGCTTCTTACGCTAAGAAAGTGGCAGAATCATTAGGAACTACGGTTACAGCTTTGACTGTAAACATCAGTGATGTTAGCGAATTAGGCAAATACGGAGTTGATAAAGTTCTAAAAGTAAGCAACGACAAATTAGCCGGTTTTAATGCAAAAGCTTACGCTGATGTTATCAAACAAGCCGCTCAAAAAGAAGGAACAAAAGTAGTTTTACTTTCTTCTACAACAGACAGCATCTACCTTTCTCCACTTGTTGCAGTAGGTTTAGAAGCCGGTTTTGCTTCAAATGTAGTTGGATTGCCAGTTAGCACTTCTCCATTTCAAGTAAAAAGAAATGCTTTCTCAAACAAAGCTTTCAACATTACTCAAATCGATACAGATGTAAAAGTTCTTGGTTTAGCTAAAAACTCTTACGGTCTTTTTGAAAGCGCGGGAGCTGCTGCTGCCGAAGATTTCAACCCAACTGTTGGAGACAATGACTTCGGAGTAAAAGTAGAATCTGTAGAAAAAGTTTCTGGAAAAGTTTCTATCGCTGACGCGGATATCGTAGTTTCTGGCGGACGCGGATTGAAAGGTCCAGAAAACTGGGGATTAGTTGAAAATCTAGCTGAAGTTTTAGGCGCTGCAACTGCTTGTTCTAAACCAGTTTCAGATTTAGGATGGAGACCTCACAGCGAGCACGTTGGACAAACAGGAAAACCAGTAGCAACAAACTTATATATTGCAATTGGTATTTCTGGAGCTATCCAGCACATTGCGGGTATCAACTCTTCTAAAGTAAAAGTAGTAATCAATAACGATCCAGAAGCTCCTTTCTTTAAAGTGGCTGACTATGGTGTTGTGGGAGATGCTTTTGAAATTATACCACAATTAACAGAGAAACTAAAAGCTTTCAAAGCTCAGCATTCTTAATACAAAGAATTCTCTTTAAAAATATTGCCGCCTAAAAACAAGATGTTGTATCTTTGTTTATAGGCGGCTTTTTTGTTCCATATTTTTTGATTAAAATTGCAGCTTTATTTTCCAAACAAAAACAGTATTAAAATAAGGCGCTAAGTGCCTTTTTTACAAACATATATGAGTCTAGTAAAATTATCCATCAAAGGAATTTCATACAGTCAAACTCAAAATGGCGCTTATGCCTTAATTTTGAATGAAGTCGATGGCGAAAGAAAATTACCTATTGTTATTGGCGCCTTTGAAGCCCAATCGATCGCTATTGCTTTAGAAAAAGAAATAAAACCGCCACGTCCTTTAACTCACGATTTATTCAAAAATTTTGCTGAAAGATTTGATATCGTTGTTAAGCAAGTTATCATTCATAAATTAGTTGATGGCGTTTTTTATTCAAGCTTAATCTGCGAAAGAGATAAAATTGAAGAAATTATCGACGCAAGAACTTCTGATGCAATTGCTTTGGCATTGAGATTCAACGCTCCTATTTTTACTTATAAAAACATTTTAGATAAAGCTGGTATTTATTTAAAATCGAATACTACTGAAACAGATTCTGGAGCTCAGGAAATTGATGATGTTCTTTCAAACCCTGAAACTTTCGGACACGAAGAAGAAAGCAACCAATCTGGAGAAGTTTATGCAAAACATTCTTTGCAAGAACTAAACGAACTTTTAGACCAAGCTGTTTCTCAAGAAGATTACGAAAAAGCCGCAAAAATTAGAGACGAAATCTCTAGAAGATAAAAATATCGCTATAGGCAATAAGCTTTAGGCCGTAAGCCTAGACCTCAAAAACAAAGCTTAAAGCGTATTGCCTAAAGCTTAAAGCAAAAAAAACAATGAAACAATACTTAGATTTAGTAAAACACGTTTTAGAAAACGGCAATCAAAAAGGAGACCGAACTGGAACTGGAACAAAAAGTGTTTTTGGTTACCAAATGCGTTTTGATTTAAGTGAAGGTTTCCCAATGGTTACAACTAAAAAACTTCATTTAAAATCTATCATTTACGAATTGCTTTGGTTTTTAAAAGGTGATACAAACGTAAAATATCTTCAAGAAAATGGAGTTAAAATCTGGGATGAATGGGCAGATTCTAATGGCGATTTAGGCCCCGTTTACGGACACCAATGGCGCAATTGGAATAGCGAAGAAATTGACCAGATTTCTGAATTAATTAAAGAATTAAAAACAAATCCGAATAGCAGAAGAATGTTAGTTTCGGCTTGGAACCCTTCGGTTTTGCCAGATACTAAAAAGTCTTTTGAAGAAAATGTTGCCAATAACAAAGCGGCATTGCCTCCATGCCATGCATTCTTTCAGTTTTATGTAGCAAGCCCAGATCCTGAAAAAGGCGAAACAAAAGGAAAATTATCTTGCCAATTGTATCAGCGAAGTGCCGATATCTTTTTGGGAGTTCCTTTTAATATTGCTTCTTATGCATTGCTTACCATGATGATTGCACAAGTTTGTGATTTAGAGCCAGGTGAATTTATTCACACTTTTGGTGACGCACATATCTATAACAATCATTTTGAGCAATTAGAATTGCAACTTTCGAGAGAACCAAAACCATTACCAAAAATGATTTTAAATCCAGAGATTAAAAACATTTTTGATTTTGATTATGGTGATTTTACTCTTGTTGACTATGATCCGCATCCTGCTATAAAAGGAAGTGTCGCTGTATAAAAACAAAAAATCCGCTTTAAAATTAAAGCGGATTTTTTTATACAATTAAAACACTATTTTCACTTCCAGCAAAATCATTCCATTTATAAGAATCGGCTTCTGGATCATTCACATAATTTCCATCAACCAGATACTTAAATTCGTATATAGCATCTTTAACCAAGTCATAAGTTGCTTTAAAAGTTCCATTTTTCAATTTACTCAAAGTCCCTTTTTCAGCGTTCCAATTATTGAAATCTCCAACAACAGCAGCAGAATCTGCATCCTTAGCATCTATTGAAAACGTAACTTTACATACTGGTTTCGTTTTCACAAATTGTTTTTTCAAAGACATAACTATTTCGTTTTTAGATTTATACATCTAAAATTAATTAAATTCGATGAAACACTAGCTACCACCAGAACCGATTTGCGATAATGCCAAAAACAGCATGTCATTTTCGCTTTATTTGTAATTTAGAGTGGTTAAAATTTTGTTTTTCAAATTCTTATATGATTTAAAAGCAAATATTCCTAATCCAAAATATGGTCTTTCGAAAATAAATTTTAACTTTATAATCTCATTTTGATCTTATGGAAAAAGAAGTACACGAACAATACGAATATGCTAGACGTCGATTAAGACAAAAAAAGGTCTTATATTTTCATTTTGTTCTTTTCCTCCTTGGAAGTTTATTTTTATTTGTTGCCAATAAATTTTTTGGATTTGGAGAAGGCACAACTCAAAATTGGTGTATCTGGGGTATTACAATCTGGCTTTTCCTTTTCATTCTGCATTTTATAAAAGTGTATATAACCGACCGTTTTATGAATAAAAAATGGGAAAGAGAACAAGTTGACCGCTTAGTTGCTTTACAGCAAAAAAGAATCACACAGCTTGAATCTTCTATCAATGAAGAAAATGAAAATAAAATTTAGTTAGCATACCATGATTATAATGATAGCGGCCGCAGCCGAAAATAATGCACTCGGAAAAAACAACGAATTAGTATGGCATTTGCCAAATGATTTTAAAAGGTTTAAATCGCTTACTACTGGCCATCATATTATTATGGGAAGAAAAACTTTTGAAAGTTTCCCAAAACCATTACCAAATCGCGTTCATGTTGTAATTTCTCGTCAAGAAAATTATAAACCAGAAGGATGTATTGTTGTAGATAGTATTGAAAAAGCAATTGCAATTTGTCCAGAGGATGATGACAGTTACATTATAGGAGGAGGCGAAATTTATAATCTTGCTCTTCCTTTTACAGATATTATTGAATTAACGAAAGTTCATCACACTTTTGATGCAGATGCTTTCTTTCCTAAAATCAATAAAAGCGAATGGACTTTAGTAGAGTCTGAAGAAAATTATAAAGACGAAAAACATCTTTATGATTATACTTACGAAACTTACATTCGGAAATAAATAAAAAACATCCTCTTTTTAGGGAGGATGTTTTTAAATAATTGATTTTGAAGCCTAAATCGCTCAAGAGAAAATTTTGTTTAAAAAAAATAACAAATATCAGTGATATTTGTAAAACTGAATAACATTTTATTACTTGAGACCTAAATCTCAAAACGCCTTTAACAACAAATACCACTAAGATATTAAAGGCAGAAAATTAAAATTTCCAAAAACAAATTTAATCCTAAGAACGTACTTTGCACTTAACTATAGTATATCCCCCCAAAGAACAATACTTTCAAAACTCCTTCTTGAACAAATGAAATTACCAGCGCAAAAAAAGCAATCATTTGTTTGAGTTATAGCGACATTATCAATCATTAAACTTTAATCATTTTTACTTTGACAAAGTTGCTCATAATGGCACTATTAGACAATACCGTGTTTTAGGGATTTTGCCAAAATACCTAGATTTAGGGATGCTAAAACATTTCTCTAATTTGTTTAAAAATAAATCCTTTAAAAACATTTATTTTACAAATTAAAAAACTCAATTACAGTTAAACTAGATTGTTTATATTTGCCTAAATAAAAAAAATGTCTGAAAAAGTAACTCCGTATAAAGACTCTACCCTAGGTAAAAAAGAGCAAGTAACCCAAATGTTTGATACCATTTCTGGGAATTACGATAATTTGAACCGTGTAATTTCATTTGGAATTGATGTTAAATGGCGCAAAAAAGTATTAAAGATTGTATCAGACAAAAAACCAAAAGTTATTCTGGATATTGCAACGGGAACTGGTGATTTAGCTATTTTGATGGCGAAGACTAACGCTGAAAAAATTATTGGCCTAGATATCTCTGCCGGAATGCTGGAAGTTGGGAAAAAGAAAGTTCAAGAAAAAAACCTTTCTAATGTTATCGAGCTAGTTCTAGGGGATTCTGAAAATATGCCGTTTGAAGACAATTACTTTGATGCAATTACTGTTGGTTTTGGAGTAAGGAATTTTGAAAATCTAGAAAAAGGTTTTGCAGAAATCTTACGAGTTTTAAAACCAAATGGAGTGTTTGTTATATTAGAAACTTCTGTTCCAACTAAATTTCCTTATAAACAAGGCTACAATTTTTACAGCAAAAATATACTTCCATTAATCGGAAAATTATTTTCTAAAGATAATGACGCTTACGGTTATTTATCTGAATCTGCTGCTGCCTTTCCTCATGGAGAAGCCTTAAACAATATTTTGAGAAAAATTGGGTTTATAGATGTTGTGGCAATGCCTCAAACTTTTGGTGTCGCAACAATTTATTCTGCATCTAAAAAATAGTATGAAAAAAATTGTAATCTTATTTTTATTGGTCTTAACGACAAAAGGACATTCGCAATTTGCTAAAAACATGTTTAGCAAAGATCCTATCATTAATCTTGAAAACTGGCAGAAACAGCGAGTTTATTTCGGTTATTACTTAGGTTTCAACAGTTTTGACTTTAAATTTGATTATAAAACTCCTGTACAGCAAGATATTCAGGTTAAAAAAACTACCGGCTTTAATGTCGGCGTTGTAGCCGACTTAAGGCTTCAGGAATATATTAACTTGCGTTTTGAGCCTGGTTTGTATTATACTAAACGGGATCTTTTTTTTCCTGGCATAAGCGACAAGGAAAGTGATTATCTAAGAGAAGTAAACAGTACTTACATTCACTTCCCTTTATTGTTAAAATTTTCTGCCATGCGCACAGGAAATATACGCCCGTACTTAGTCGGCGGTATGTCTACAACTTTAAATTTATCTAGCAATGCTAAATCTCAAGATGATAACTTTGAGCAGAAATTTAGAGTAAAACAATGGACAGCTGCTTACGAGTTAGGTTTGGGAATTGATATTTTTACTGAATACTTTATTTTCTCTCCTTCTGTTAGAGGAATGTTCGGCATTACAGATGAACTTATTAGAGATAAAACTCCAGACAGCCCTTGGACTGGAAATATCGATTCGATGAAATCTAGAGCGATTTTAATAAATTTCACTTTTCATTAAAACAAAATCTCAACTATTTCGTTTAAATTCACTAAGAATAATTGCTGTTGCAGTAGCTACATTTAAACTTTCAGTTTTTTGAAGCTCTCCAAATCTAGGAATTGTGAGACGGTCGGTTACTATTTTTTCAATTTCTTCTGAAATTCCGTTGGCTTCATTACCCATGATAATGATTCCTTCCTGCGGTAATTTGGATTGATAAATATTTTCACCATCCATAAAAGTCCCAAAAACTGGCAGTTTAGTTTGAGCAAGAAAAAGTTTTAAATCAACATAGGTTACATTTACTCTGGTAATTGAACCCATTGTGGCTTGTATCACTTTCGGATTAAAAATATCTACCGTTTCTTTAGAACAGATAATCTGCTTAATACCAAACCAATCGCAAAGACGCAAAATAGTTCCTAAATTTCCGGGATCTCTAATGTCGTCTAACGCTAAAATTAAACCCGAATCGATTATCTTCTTTTCGGCTGGAATTTTAAAAACCGCCAAACAAGAATTTGGAGTCGACAAAGCACTTATTTTTTTTAGCTCTTGGTCATTAATTAGAGTTCGTTTTGAAGCATGAACCGTTTCAAAATCATTCAATGTGGTGTATAAATGTTCTAATTCAAAATTGGATTGCAGCAATTCTTGAATTACTTTTACTCCTTCAGCAAAGAATAATTGATTGGCAAAACGTTGCTTTTTTTGATGTAAACCTGAGATAAGCTTTATTTGGTTTTTACTAACCATAAAATAATGTACTTTTGAATTAAATATTAAAAAACACTTGAAAAATAATTCCACAAAAATAACAGCATTTCTTCTAATTGCAACATTAATTTGCGCTTGTAATGCCGTAAAAAGAGTTCCCGATGGAAAAAACCTTCTTGTTAAAAATAATATTCTTGTTAACGGAAAAGCAACAAACGACGAAACAGCTTCTAATCAGATGTACCAAAAACCAAATGGTAAATTATTAGGTTATAAGCTTCGATTAAATTTATACAATTTAGCCAATTTAAATCCAGACTCTACTTATCAGGCAAAATTTAAAAACAATCCTGGAAAGTATGAGCGCATGTCTAAAATCTTTTCCGCAAAACAAGTAGATCGTCTTGGGCAATCTTTTTATTATAAAGGAATTCATGAATTTCTAAAAAACACTGGCGAACCTCCAGTAATAATTGACACTTCAAAATCTAGAAAATCATTATTACGTTTAAAATACTATTATTTCAATAATGGATATTTTAATGTTCAGACCGATTATACTATTGATACGGTTGGAAAAAAGAGAGCCGAAATTAATTACAACATTACCACTGGACCAGCTTATAAACTGGACACTATTAGAACCAAAATAATGACTCCTGCATTAGACTCGTTATATAGAACTAATAACGACCCTTCTTTATTAAAATCTGGAAATCAATACAAAACTACAGATTTCGAAGAAGAAAAAAACCGTATTACAACATATTTCAGAAATCACGGCGCTTATTATTTTCAGCCTACATACGTAACTTTTGACATTGATACCATTGGCAAAAAAGCAAAAGCCGATGTTACTTTAATTATTAACAACAATAATATTCAAGAAAGAGATTCAAGCCGTACAGAGCCTTTTAAACTATATAAAATTAGCGATGTAAATATTTATACCGATTATTCTGCAGCTAATGCTAAGAAAACACCAACAGATAGTGTAAGCTACAACAATTTCAACCTATACAGTTACAAAGGATTAAAATACAGACCGCGTGCTATCACCGATGCTATTTTCATTTCGAAAGGAAGCACTTTTGCTGATTTCAGAACTACTCTTTCTTCTCGATCTTTAAATAATTTAAGGATTTTCAACTATCCTTCTATTCAATACGAAGTAGACAAAAGAGATTCGACAGCCCAATCTCTTATTGCTAATGTTTATCTGACTCCGAGAAAAAAATACAGTTTTGGAGCCACTCTTGATTTAACGCATTCTAACATCCAAGATTTTGGAATTGGAGCTAGTATTTCTGAAACGATTCGAAATGTATTTAACAGAGCAGAAACTTTAGAAATTTCAGCTCGTTTAAATATTGGATCGTCAAGAGATATGGCCAATCCAAACAACAATTTCTTTAACGTTTCGGAATATGGTTTGGATATGAAATTGAATTTTCCGAGAATTTTATTGCCTTTTGGAACCGAGAAAATCATTCCGAAAAGTATGATTCCGTATACTTCTATATCTTCTGGTTTTTCGAAACAGCGAAATATTGGTTTGGACAAAGAAAACTTTACAGGAGGTATCTCATACAACTGGACACCAAAACGTCATAACACAGCAAAATTAGAATTATTAAACGCACAGTTTGTTCGCAACTTAAATCCAGGCAATTACTTTAATGTTTATACGTCTTCTTATGATGACTTGAACGGAATTGCTCAAAATTACAATCAACAAGCTTCAAATGTTGATACAAACGGAAACTTAATTGTACCTACAGGAACAACAGGATTTACCAATGATGTTTTAACAGGACAGACTGGTTTAACACCATCTAATCCTCAATACCAAGAAGTTGAAAGTATTGAAGAAAGACGAATTCGTTTGACTGAAAATGATTTTATTCTAGCAACAAGTTTTTCTTTTACTAAAACAACAAAAAAAGATTTAGCAGATAATAATTTCTATCAATTCAGAACAAAAATAGAATCAGCTGGAACTTTATTGTCTCTCGTTTCTGAAATTGGAAATCTTCAAAAAAATTCAAGAGGAAATTATGAGATTTTCAACCTAGAATATTCAGAATACGTTAAAACAGAGTTTGATTATATTAAACACTGGGATTTTGGAAAAGAAAAAGTTTTAGCGGTTAGAAGCTTCTTCGGGATTGCGGTTCCGTTTGGAAATTCAAACTACATTCCGTTTTCACGAAGTTATTATGCCGGAGGTTCCAACGATAACAGAGCGTGGCAGCCATACTCTCTTGGTCCCGGAAGCACAAATGCTTTAAACGATTTTAACGAGGCCAATATGAAAATTGCTGCAAGTGCCGAATTTCGTTTCAAAATTTTCGGAGATGTGAAGGGAGCGCTCTTCGCAGACGCCGGAAATATCTGGAATGTACTCGATAATGTCATAGATCCGAAAGCAAAATTTGACAACTTAAACGATTTAGAAGAAATTGCTTTAGGCACAGGATTTGGTTTAAGATACGATTTGAGTTTTTTTGTTATTCGTTTAGATTTAGGGTTTAAGACTTATAATCCGGCGCATGAGAAGGGAGACCGATGGTTTAAAGAATACAATTTTGGGCACTCGGTTTTAAATTTTGGTATAAATTATCCGTTCTAATGCTAATTAATTCTTATTTTTGCAACCTAAAAACTAAAAACAACTATAAAAAAAATTACAATGGCACATAACATTAAACCAGGAGTAGCTACAGGAGATCAAGTACAAGAGATCTTTAATTATGCTAAAGAGAAGGGTTTTGCTCTTCCAGCAGTAAACGTTACTGGATCAAGCACAATTAATGGAGTTCTTGAAACTGCAGCAAAACTAAACGCGCCAGTTATCATTCAATTTTCTAACGGTGGAGCACAATTCAACGCTGGAAAAGGATTATCAAACGCAGGTGAAAAAGCAGCAATCGCGGGAGGAATCGCAGGAGCAAAACATATTCACACTTTGGCAGAAGCTTACGGTGCAACTGTAATCTTACACACTGACCACTGCGCAAAAAAACTTTTACCTTGGATTGATGGTTTATTAGATGCTTCTGAAAAACACTTCGCAGAAACAGGAAAACCATTATTCAGTTCTCACATGATCGATTTGTCTGAGGAGCCAATCGAAGAAAACATCGAGATCTGTAAAGAATATTTAGCTAGAATGAGCAAAATGGGTATGACATTAGAAATCGAGCTTGGTATTACAGGTGGTGAAGAAGATGGTGTTGACAACTCTGATGTTGATAGCTCAAAATTATATACTCAACCAGAAGAAGTAGCTTACGCTTACGAAGAATTATCTAAAGTGAGCCCTAAATTTACAATTGCTGCTGCTTTTGGAAACGTTCACGGTGTTTACAAACCAGGAAACGTAAAATTAACTCCAAAAATCTTAAAAAATTCTCAAGATTTCGTACAAAACAAATTCAACACAGGACACAATCCAGTTGATTTCGTTTTCCACGGAGGTTCAGGTTCTACACTTGAAGAAATCAGAGAAGGAATTAGCTACGGAGTTATAAAAATGAACATCGATACAGATTTACAATTTGCTTACACTGAAGGAATCCGTGATTATATGGTTAAAAATCTTGACTATTTAAAATCACAAATCGGTAACCCAGAAGGTGCTGATTCTCCAAACAAAAAATATTATGACCCAAGAAGATGGGTTCGTGAAAGCGAAGTAACATTCAATGCAAGACTTGAACAAGCTTTTGCTGACTTAAATAATGTGAATACACTATAATTTTTAGATCTCTGATTTTAGATTTTAGATTTCTTTCTGGAATCTAAAATCTAAAGTCTAAAATCTCAAATCTTAAATTTTAAAAAATGGCTTGGTTTAAAAGACAAGAAAAAGGAATTACGACCGCGACAGAAGACAAGATGGACGTTCCGAAAGGATTGTGGTACAAATCTCCTACTGGAAAAATTATTGATGCTGACGAATTAGCGAGAAATCTATTCGTAAGCCCTGAAGATGATTTTCACGTTCGAATTGGAAGCGCAACCTATTTTGAAATTTTATTCGACAACAACGAATTTGTTGAGTTAGATAAAAACATGACATCAAAAGATCCTTTGCATTTTGTGGATACAAAAAAATATGCAGAGCGTTTGAAAGACGTAATGGAAAAAACTCACCTAAAAGACGCTGTTCGTACGGGAGTAGGAAAATCTAAAGGAAGAGAACTTGTAATTTGCTGCATGGATTTCGCTTTTATTGGTGGATCTATGGGAGCTGTTGTTGGTGAGAAAATTGCTAGAGGTATTGATCATGCTATCAAAAACAAATTGCCTTTTGTAATGATTTCTAAATCTGGTGGAGCTCGTATGATGGAAGCTGCTTATTCTTTAATGCAATTAGCAAAAACTTCTGTAAAATTGGCTCAATTAGCGGAAGCTAAATTACCTTACATCTCTCTTTGTACAGACCCAACAACGGGTGGAACAACTGCATCATACGCAATGTTAGGAGACATCAACATCTCTGAGCCAGGCGCTTTGATTGGTTTTGCTGGTCCGCGTGTTGTACGTGACACTACAGGAAAAGATTTGCCAGAAGGTTTCCAAACTGCTGAGTTTCTTTTAGAGCACGGTTTCTTAGACTTTATCACGCCAAGAAAAGAATTGAAAGATAAGATCAACTTATACATCGATTTAATTCAAAACAATGACATACGATAGTTTTAAAACTATTTAAAATAGAAAATCCCAAGAAATTGCTTCTTGGGATTTTTTGTTTTAAACCATATAAGTTATGTAAGTACAGTTAAAGCTTTCCTGCAAGGTTTTGAAAACCTTGTAGGTGTTAATTTAATATGTACCCTTTTCTTAATTAGAACCTTAAGCTAAACCTACAAGGTTTTCAAAACCTTGCAGGAAGACATGTGAAAATTCTATTCTTAACTTGCCTTTCTCAAATCCTTTTTTAATTCTTTTTCAGCTATTTTAAAAACCCGTTTTTCACGCCACATTGCGTAACGCTCTCTAAAAACTACTTTTATAGCACTATCTACGGCACCATGCATAAATAAACTCCAAACACTGGCTATTTTTCGAGATACCGATTGATCCCACGCACGAAGTGTCAATGAAAAAGAACCATCAATGTAACGCATCCAATGCCACATACCAGTGGGCATAAATAAAGTATCTCCGTGTTCTAAAAAAACCTCATATCCTTCAACACCTTTTAGAGCAGGAAATTTTTCAAAATCAGGATTCGCAACATCGTAATCTTCTAGTGCATAAGTGGTATTTGGAAGACAGTAGAGTCTTTTCTTCCATTTATTATCAAATAATATAATATGTTTTCTGCCTCCGAAATGAGTATGAAAAAGATGTGGCAAATCGATATCATAATGTAAAAAAGTAATCGCTTTAGAACCTCCAAAAAACATCGCAGGCATACTTTCGATAAAGCCTCCCATTAATTCTTTTGGAACTTTCACATCATTAACCAATTCTGGTCTGTGTTTAAAAAGATTGAAGAAAAAAATACGCAGTTGCGTTGGTTCTCTTTTTATGAGATCTAAGTACTCGCCAAATTTCATGCTTGCAATCGAGGCATTGATTACTTTTTTGGGATCAGCTTTTGAGTTATCAACCAATTTCACTTCAATATCACCCGCAATTTCCTTAAAATATTCCGTTGACCATTTCTGCTTTGCAGGCCAATCATTTGTAAGCCCTTTTATGATTAAAGGCCTTCTCTTATCTAAATAATTCTTTTTGAAATCTTCTCTAGAAATAGACTCAACAGTATCGACAGATCTTAGGTTAAAGCTCATTGGTTTAATAGTTTGAGTTCTTGTTCTATCAAAAATATCTAATTATTTCGAGTCATCAAAATTTACAGTAAAATAACACAAACACAATATTACATTCCGGTTCGAATTGCTTCTACTGGATCTAGATTTGCCGCCGAAACCGCTGGCAAAATTCCAGAAACTAAACCAATAAAAGCTGCCAAACCTGTTCCTAAAATAATATTCCCTAAACTTAATACAAATTCAAAATCTAACAATTTAGTTAAAGCAAAAGCAATTCCCCAAACCATAAGAAGACCTATGACTCCGCCAATAAGAGAAAGAATAACAGCTTCAAACAAAAATTGGAATAAGATAAATTTATTTTTTGCTCCTAATGATTTTTGAATTCCGATAAGATTGGTTCTTTCTTTGACCGAAACAAACATAATATTTGCGATTCCGAAACCGCCAACTAGAAGAGAAAATCCGCTGATGATCCAACCCACAACATTCATCTGGCCTAAAATCCCATCGATAAAATCTGTAAATCCAGAAAGTACATTAATAAAGAAATTGTCCATTTCTCCTGCTTTCATCCCGCGAATTGATCGAAGTTTTTGAGCAACTTCTGCTTTGTAAGCTTCCATGTCAATCCCTTTTTCGGGTTTTAAGACAATTACTGGCGTCATAGCGTCGTTATCCCCGTACATTCTTCTTAAAAAATTAGCTGGAATATAAACCGAAGTATCGTTGCTATCGCCAAAAAAACCAGCACCTTGTTTAGCCATTACACCAATAACGGTAAAACGTTGTCCGTATAAACGAATATTTTTTCCAATGGGATCACTTGTTCCAAAAAGTCCATCAGCTATATCGTAACCAAGTACGATAACTGCTGTTCCAGAATTTGATTCAGATTCATTATAAAATCTTCCTTTATCAAAACTCACTCCGTCAATATCGACCATTTCGCTTGACGCTGGAATAATATTTACATCACTTACTGTTTTAGAATCGTATTTTAAACTTTCTCTGTTTACAAAAAGCTGGTATCCGACTTGATCGGTATTGTTTAAGGAGTTTTTTAAAGCGACATACTCATCATATTTAACATTTGGAAATTGTTCCCTCTTCCATTGCGGAATTTCTGAAGGCCCAAAACTGAATTTCATTAAATAAATCGTATTTTTATCCAAGCTACTCAGATCTTTAGAGATTTTTTTATCTAAAGAGTCAACAGCTGCCAAAACGGCGATGATTGAAAAAATACCGATCGTTACGCCTAAAAGCGACAATAAAGTGCGCAATTTATTATTTCGCAAAGCATTGATTGCAAAGCTTAGACTTTCTTTTAATAATCTTAGATAAACGATCATATTTCTGTATTTTTCAATAAAGTAAAATTCAATATTTTAAATTCAATAACCTAATAAAAGTTAACTTACTCATCAGTAGATTTTTTTAGCATTTTGTTACACTAATTTTCTTTAATATAATATATAAAAAAACTACTTTTGCAGTCTCAAAATCATAACTACACAATGAGCACAACAAAAAAAATACAATCGGCATTAATTTCTGTTTTTTCTAAAGATGGATTAGAACCAATTGTTAGAAAATTACACGAACAAAATGTAACACTTTATTCAACTGGAGGAACTGAAGATTTCATCAAAAACCTTGGTATTCCAGTAGTTCCTGTTGAAGATATTACTTCTTTTCCTGAAATTCTTGGAGGAAGAGTAAAAACTTTACACCCAAAAATCTTTGGAGGAATCTTGAATCGTCAAGATAACGAAAGCGATGTTCAGCAAATGAAGGAATTTGATATTCCGCAAATTGATTTAGTAATTGTTGACTTATATCCTTTTGAAAAAACAGTTGCTTCTGGAGCAAGCGAACAAGATATTATTGAGAAAATTGACATCGGTGGTATTTCATTAATTCGTGCTGGTGCAAAAAATTTCAAAGACACTGTAATTGTTGCTTCAGTTAACGAGTACAGCTTACTTTTAGATTTGATTACAGAGCAAGATGGAGCAACAACTTTAGAAAACAGAAGATTGTTTGCTACTAAAGCATTCCACGTTTCATCTCACTACGATGGAGCAATTTTTAATTATTTCAATACAGACGAGACTATTTACAAAGAAAGCATTGCAAACGGTCAAGTTTTAAGATACGGTGAAAACCCTCACCAAAAAGGATTTTTCTTTGGAGATTTTGACGCAATGTTCAATAAAATTCACGGAAAAGAATTATCATACAACAATTTGCTTGATGTTGATGCGGCAGTTAATTTAATTGCTGAGTTTAAAACTGACGGACCAACGTTTGCGATTTTAAAACATAACAATGCTTGCGGATTGGCTTCAAGAAAAACAATCAGCGAGGCTTATTTAGCTGCTTTAGCTTGTGATCCTACTTCTGCTTTTGGCGGAGTGTTAATTTCTAACACAAAAATTGATTTAGAGACTGCACAGGAAATCAACAAATTATTCTGCGAGGTTGTAATCGCTCCAGCATATGATGATGAAGCAGTTACAGTTTTACAAGAAAAGAAAAACCGAATCATTTTAGTTCAAAATGAAGTTGAATTACCATCTCGCCAAGTAAGAACTTGTCTTAATGGTTTGTTAATTCAGGACAGAAATAATATTACGGATAATAAAGAGCATTTAAAAACCGTTACAATTACAGAACCTACTGCTCAAGAGATCGAAGATTTGATCTTTGCTTCAAAAATCTGCAAGAATACAAAATCAAACACTATTGTATTTGCTAAAAACGGAACATTGATTTCATCAGGTACAGGTCAGACTTCAAGAGTTGACGCTTTAATTCAAGCTGTTGACAAAGCAAAAGCTTTTGGATTTGATTTAAATGGAGCTTCGATGGCGAGTGATGCTTTTTTCCCATTTCCGGATTGTGTAGAATTAGCTAAAAAAGCAGGAATAACGGCTGTAATTCAGCCAGGAGGTTCTATTAAAGACGAATTAAGTATAAATTATTGCAACGAAAATAATCTTGCAATGGTATTTACAGGAACTCGTCATTTTAAACATTAATTTGTTTAACTTTGTTCGATAAATAATTTATAACATTTTAAACCCCTAAAAAACTTATGGGATTTTTTGATTTCATGACCGAGGATATTGCGATAGACCTTGGAACCGCAAACACTTTAATCATTCATAATGATAAAGTTGTCATTGATAGTCCATCTATCGTTGCACGTGATAGAGTATCAGGCAAAATCATTGCTGTTGGTAAAGAAGCCAACATGATGCAAGGTAAAACACATGAAAACATCAAAACTATAAGGCCTTTGAAAGATGGTGTAATTGCTGATTTTGATGCTTCGGAAAAAATGATCAATATGTTCATTAAAAGTATTCCTGCATTGAAAAAAAGAATGTTTACTCCAGCTTTACGTATGGTTGTATGTATTCCTTCTGGTATTACTGAAGTGGAGATGAGAGCGGTGAAGGAATCTTGTGAGAGAGTAAACGGAAAAGAAGTTTACTTAATTCATGAGCCAATGGCAGCTGCAATTGGTATTGGTATTGATATTATGCAACCAAAAGGAAACATGATTGTCGATATCGGAGGTGGTACAACAGAAATTGCTGTAATTGCATTAGGCGGAATTGTTTGTGACAAATCTGTTAAAATTGCAGGTGACGTTTTCACAAATGACATCGTTTATTACATGCGTACACAGCACAACCTTTTCGTAGGAGAAAGTACTGCTGAGAAAATTAAAATTCAAATTGGAGCGGCTATCGAAGATTTAGACGGACCGCCAGAAGATATGTCAGTTCAAGGTAGAGATTTGCTTACTGGTAAACCAAAACAAGTAGATGTTTCTTACCGTGAGATTGCAAAAGCTTTAGACAAATCTATTCAACGTATTGAAGATGCGGTAATGGAAACATTATCTCAGACTCCTCCAGAATTAGCAGCAGATATCTACAATACTGGTATCTATTTAGCTGGTGGAGGATCAATGTTAAGAGGTCTTGACAAACGTATTTCTCAGAAAACAGATTTACCAGTTTATATCGCTGAAGATCCGTTAAGAGCTGTTGTACGTGGTACGGGAATGGCCCTTAAAAACATTGCAAAATTTAAAAGTATCTTAATTAAATAAGATTCAAAATAATAAACAATATATTTTTATTAAGGTCAGATTCTTACTATTTGACCTTAATAAAATTTGAAACCTTAAAGCATATCCTGAAACAAAATAACCAGACAAGAAATGCAGCAAATATTTAATTTCCTTATAAGAAACAGTAATCGATTGCTGTTTTTGCTGCTTTTAGGTATTTCGTTAGGACTCACTATTCAATCTCATTCTTACCACAGAAGCAAAGTAATCAGTTCTGCTAATTTTTTAAGCGGCGGTGTTTACGAAAAAATCAATCGTGCTAATGAATATTTGAATTTAAGAGCTGAAAACGACGAACTTGTACTTGAGAACGCAAGATTAAAAAGTCTTTTATTCAATAAAGAAGACACAACAAAATTACCTTTACCTGATTCAATCAAAGGTGTAAAACCTGCTGACATTATTGTATCAAAAGTAATTCATAATACATACAACACGCACGAAAACTTTATTACTTTAAATTCTGGATCAAACGAAGGTGTAAAACCAGATATGGGAGTAATAAACAGTTTGGGAATTGTGGGTATTATAGACGACACATCGCCTCGATATTCTACAGTTGTGAGTATTTTGAACATGAAATCTCAAATTAATGCCAAGTTAAAAAAATCAAATCACTTTGGTTCTTTGACATGGGATGGAAAAAGCACTGGATTTGTACAATTAAGAGACGTTCCGAGATTGGCATCAGTTAGAAAAGGAGATACAATTGTCACAGGAGGACAATCTGTAATTTTCCCCGAAGGAATCAACATTGGAACTGTTGAAACAATTTATAAAGAAACACAAACAAGTTTTTATGTCATAAAAGTTAAGTTATTTAATGACATGACAAACTTAGGTCACGTTTACATTATCAAAAGCAAAGACAGAGAAGAACTTATTAATTTAGAAAACAAAAACAAAGAAAAAAATGAATAGCGCTCTGTTAGTCAATATTTTTCGATTTATTATGTTGCTGGCGGTTCAGATTGTTATTTTCAACAATATGAATTTCTTAGGATATATAAGTCCATTTCCGTATATCTTGTATATCATTCTATACCCTGTAAATAGTAATAAAGCAGGATTAATTCTTTCTAGTTTTTTACTTGGACTTACAATGGATATGTTTTGTAATTCTGGAGGTATACATGCAACTGCATGTGTAATTTTAGCATATTACAGGCCTTATATTTTTAAATTCTCTTTTGGTCTTAGTTATGAATATCAAACCATTAAGCTAAACGAATCTTTAACACCAGAACGATTTTCATTTATACTAGTTTCAGTCTTAATGCATCATATAGTATTATTTGTTTTAGAAGCTTTTCAATTCAAATTCATCTGGGACATTTTGCTCAGAACCTTGTTTAGTTCTATCTTTACTATAATCACCTCAATAATAATAATTTATCTTATTAAGCCCAATAAACGATGAGAAAAGTCCTGCTGCCCACTATAATTATTATTGCAGCGTCTTTGCTAGTGATTAGGATTTTTTACCTGCAGATTATTGATGATTCTTTTAAACTGAAATCTGAAAATAATGCGATAAAAAAGGCTTACGACTACCCAGAAAGAGGTTATATATATGATCGTAACGGAAAACTTCTTGTTGCAAATCAGGCCTCTTACGATATCATGGTTATTCCGAGAGAAATAAAAAAAGATTTAAATGTTGCTGAGTTTTGTGCTCTTTTGAATATTACTCCAGAAGAATATAATAAGCGCATTGAAAAAGCAAAAGTTTATAGTCCGAGACTTCCTTCTGTTTTCTTATCTCAATTGAACAAAAATGAGTTTGCCGCTTTTCAGGAAAAAATCAGAAAATATGAAGGTTTTTATTTCCAGAAAAGATCTCTACGTGATTACGAAGTAGATTATGGTGCAAATATTTTTGGTTTCATTACGCAGGCAGATGAGGGTTTAATAGCACGAAATCCATATTATAATAGTGGAGATTTAATTGGAAAACAAGGTGTAGAACAAAGCTATGAAGAAATTTTACGCGGAATAAAAGGTGTAAAATACATTCAAAAAGACAAATATAATAGAGAAATTGGCCCTTATAAAGAAGGAAAATACGATACTATTGCTGTTGCTGGAGAAGATATCAACTTAACAATTGATGCTGAACTTCAGAAATATGGCGAAGAATTGATGATTAATAAGCGAGGTGGAATTGTTGCAATTGAACCTAAAACGGGCGAGATTTTAGCATTGGTTACTGCCCCTTCTTATGATCCTGGAATTTTAGTAGGACGTCAAAGATCCAAGAACTATACGCTTTTATATCACGATTCTATTGCAAAACCATTATACGACAGAGGACTTTTGGCCGAATATCCTCCAGGTTCTCCGTTTAAAATCCTTACTGGTTTAGTTGCATTACAAGAAGGCGTTATAAATGAGCAGACTACCTTTATGTGTCATCATGGTTTTAGTTATGGTAGAGGTCGTTTTATGAAATGTCACGGTTTTGGACCGCATCAATTGCATAACGGGATTTACAATTCTTGTAACACTTATTTTGCGCAAGCTTACATGCTAACTATTAATAAGTACGCTAATCCAGGTAAAGCTGTTGATGTTTGGAGTGATCACATAAAGAGTTTTGGTTTAGGCCAATTCATGGGGTATGATTTGCCAATTGGAAAAAGAGGTAACATCCCAACATCTAAAACATACAAAAGAATTTATCCTAATGGCGGATGGAGAAGTACGGCAATTGTATCTAACGCGATTGGTCAAGGAGAGGTTTTAATGACCCCTATCCAATTGGCCAATATGATGGCAACAGTAGCTAATCAAGGCTATTACTACACTCCTCATATTATCAAAAAGATTGAAGGAGAGAAGATCGATCAAAAGTTTACAACAAAACACGTCACAACAGTTGACCAGAAGTATTTCCCTCCTGTCATCAGCGGATTATTTGACGTTTACAACAAAGGAACGGCTTACGCTCTTAGAGTAGAAGGAATTGATATTTGCGGAAAAACAGGTACTGCAGAAAACTTTGCCAAGATTGACGGAAAAAGAACACAGCTTAAAGACCACTCTATATTTGTAGCTTTTGCTCCAAAAGATAATCCTAAAATTGCAATTGCAGTTATGATTGAAAATGGAGGTTTTGGTGCAACCGTAGCTGGACCAGTCGCAAGTTTGATGATTGAAAAATACCTGAGAAAAAAAATCACAAGAACTGATTTAGAAACAAGAGTATTAAATAAAAGTTTAGAATCTGAATATGCTAAGTTAGGAGGCATGTCTGCAGCACGTGCAATCGAGTCTGTTCCGAAAGATTCTGTTTTACAAGCAAAAATTGTAAAACCAAAAGTGCCAACCGTGACAGCGCCAAAAACTGAAGTTAAAAAAACAGCAGTAGACACAACTAAGAAAAACTAAGAAAGATTATTTCAAAATGAAAAATCAAAGTGTAAAAAATAATATCGATTGGATAAGTGTCTTTATCTACATTGCGCTGGTAACTTTAGGTTGGCTTAATATTTATTCGTCTTCTTTATTATCAACAGATGGTACTTATCAAAAACAGCTAATTTTTATTGGCTGTACAATTCCGTTGATATTTGTTGTTCTTTTTGTCGATGGAAAATTTTACGAAAAATATGCCAGTATCATATTCGGAGTATCACTGTTATCGCTTGCAGGATTATTTCTTTTTGGAAAAACAATTGCTGGACAGAGATGCTGGTATGCTATAGGAAGCTTTACTATACAACCTTCAGAATTTGCAAAAGCAGCTACATCATTAGCTTTAGCTAAATATTTAAGCGACACGCAAATCAATTTAAAAGAAACCAACAGGCAGATTCAGGCATTGGCCATTATGCTATTACCTGTAATGCTTATTTTACCACAACCAGACCCAGGAAGCGCTTTAATCTATAGTGTATTCATCCTTGTTTTGTATAGAGAAGGTTTACCTTCTTGGTATGTATGGACTGCATTTATAACCATTGTGCTTTTCGTTCTTACTTTAGTTTTAGAACCATACGTTGTTATTATAATGGCATTTGTTGTATTAGCGATTATACATTTCAAAGGTAGAGTGGTTGATAGAAATATAATCTTGAGTGGTATTTTATTGCTTTTAATTTCTGGGTTCGTTTTTTCTGTTGATTATGTATTCGATAACGTTTTTAAACAACACCACAGAGACCGTTTTAATATTTTGCTAGGTAAAACTGTAGACATGAAAGGTATTGGATATAATACCAACCAGTCTGAAATTGCAATTGGATCTGGCGGATGGCTTGGAAAAGGTTTCCTTGAAGGAACGCAAACCAAGGGAGGATTTGTTCCTGAACAGCATACCGATTACATCTTTACAACAGTTGGTGAAGAATGGGGGTTTGCGGGTTCTTTGGTCGTAATTTTACTTTTTGTAAGCTTACTTCTTAGAGTGATTTATTTGGCAGAAAGACAAAAAACAAAATTCAGCCGGGTTTACGGATATTGCGTTGCCGGAATTCTGTTTATACACGTCTTTGTAAACATTGCGATGGTAATTGGAATTTTCCCAACAATTGGAGTTCCTCTACCCTTCTTTTCATATGGAGGTTCCGGACTTTGGGGATTTACCATTTTATTATTTATATTCCTTAAAATGGACGCAAATAAGGTAAATGAATGGTAGGTTTTTAAAAGTTGATATTCAAATTTTAAAATTCCAATCTTTATAGAGTGCTTTACAAAAAATCAATAGCATTAAATCTTAAATTCATTTGATTTAAACTAAAACATACTATTGGTTTATATAAATCGTAAAAAAATCCGAAGTTTTAGGCTTCGGATTTTTTTATGATTTTATTTTTTAATTATATTTTTTCGTTTGGCCTCTTTTTTAAGAGTTTTACTAATACTGGAAATGTTGAGATGATAACAATAATTATAATAATGTATTCAATATGATGTTTCAAATCTATACCAAAACTATCATTGAATACTCCATATAAATAATGTCCTGCAAAAATTAATATAAACGACCAAAGGAAAGAACTTAAAACATTATAAAACATAAATTTCTTTTTGTCCATTGAAACGATTCCAGCAACAATTGGTGCGAATGTTCTAAAAATTGGAAGAAAACGTGCATAAATAATTGCTTTTCCGCCGTATTTTTCAAAGAAATCTTTTGATTGAAGCAGATACTTTTTCTTAAACCAGAACGAATCTTCTTTTTTAAATAAATAATAACCGCTTTTTGCACCAAACCAATAACCGGTCATGTTACCTAAAACTCCCATTATCGCAACCGATGTTGCTAGCAAAAGCACATTTAAAAAGTCATTCGGAATATAGGCAACATTTTCTATTAGATCACGACTGTAAATACCTGCCAAAAACAGTAAACTATCTCCAGGCAGAAAAAAACCTGCAAAAAGTCCTGTCTCAGCAAAAACTATAAACAGAACAATAAACAACCCAATCTGAAAACCTCCAACACTTAATGTAATATAAAATTCAGGGTTTAATAGCTGGGTCCATTCAAAATTATTCATAAAAGGGAAATTGGTTATCTATAAGTTTGTGAAAGTAACAATAATTTACCTTAACAACAATAAAATACGGTATTTTAAACATAAATTAACTATTAAAAAAAGCCCAGACTATCTGTCTGGGCTTCTCTTAGTATTATTCTCTTACATACTTACAACAGCTGTGCAAATTGTCATAATCTGTATCTGTAGCCTTAACTTCCTTAGTATCATGACCTGCCTTTGCAATCGCTTTATTTAAATCTGAAGGAGAACATTTCTCTTCGTTTAAAATTACCGAAAGCTGATGCGAACTCACATCCCAGCTTGCCGTTTTTACACCAGGAACTCCATAAGCAGCTTTTTCAATTCGTTTCTTACATTGCTCGCAATTCCCATTTACTTCTGTAGCATATTTTAAGTTTTTGTTTTTCTTAGTTTGAGCCTGAGCTGAAAACCCTAAAAAAACCATCATTGCAATTAAAACTATCTTATTCATTTTTCTAAATA
Organism: Flavobacterium sp. B167r; assembly: GCF_056824315.1. Classification (NCBI taxonomy): domain Bacteria; kingdom Pseudomonadati; phylum Bacteroidota; class Flavobacteriia; order Flavobacteriales; family Flavobacteriaceae; genus Flavobacterium; species Flavobacterium sp. B167r. The sequence continues at coordinate 1,556,835 of NZ_CP124859.1, read as the reverse complement.
TTTATTGTTATGAAATTTCTTTATTTTTTATTTAATTTTAAATCTTAATCCTGCATAATACATTTGCCCAAAAATTGGAGCATATGCTATTGATGCATCAAAATTAGGTCCAAAAGGATCATTTGCTCCTAAAATTGCTTTTTGCTGTTTGTAATTCCCAATATTCTCTCCTCCCACATATACTTCAAAAACAGATGAAAAAACACGGGTTACTTGAGCATTCATAACCGCATAAGCTGGTGAAAAGTCAGGAAATTGATCTTCTGTTGGATTTGATGCCGTATAAGGCAATTGCTGTTTCCCTGACCAATTATAAGTAAAATCAAATCTCCATTGCTTGTCATTATTCATCTCTGTTTCATATTCTAAATTCCCTAAGAAACGATGTTTAGCCTGAAGCGGACGTTGGAATGTTCCTCTTAAATAATCGGTTTGAATGTCATAATACTTGTAAGCTGTTCTCAAATTTAAGTTATGAATCAACTCATAGTTAAATTCAACTTGAAGACTATTTGCAAAAGAACTTCCTTTCAAATCATAAAACAAAACTTGCTGTGGACTCTGCATTAGATCTACAACAGCTTGATTTTGGAAATCTGTTCTGTAAAAGTCAAAACCTGCATCGGCGTTTTTATTGAAAATTTTAAATTTCTGTGAAAAACTCACTCCATAATTCCATGCAATTTCAGGATTTAAACCATATACTTTACCGTTAGAATCTAAAATTGAGAACGTTCTAGAACTAGCAAAAAGCTGTTGATTCTCGGCAAAAATATTAGCTGAACGTTTTCCTCTTCCTGCAGAAAAACGAATGACTCCATTTTTCCAAGGATTATATCTTATGTGCAATCTCGGCGTAACAAAAACTCCCAATCGATTATGATTGTCAACTCTACCTCCTAGAATCAAACTAAAATTATCTGTGTTATCATAAGTATATTCAAAGAAAGCACCAACCGAATTATCAATTCTGCTAACATCAGTAACATTCACAAACTCTTGATATTGATCGTAACTAAAATTCAAACCGGTTGTAAACTTGTGCATCGTATTACTGATAATAGAATTGAAAATCAAATTAGAATAAAAGCTATTTTGTTTGATATCGTATTGATTTAAACCATAATAAGAATCTTGTTTATGGCTATTAAAAGCATTTTGAAATCCGATGCTTTGATACGGCATATCCTTAAATACATATCCGATTTTAGTAGAAACATCAAAACGTTCTGTATTAATTTCAGAACCCCAATAATTGGTTGTTCCTCGATCGCGATCTTTATCAAAATCAACTTCTCCAGTTTGCTTTTTATCATTCATATATCTGAAATTGATAAAACTAACCAAACCACTTTCTGGATTGTAATATTGGTAACGGTTTAAAACATTGATTTGTTTACCTAGCGGATTATCTAGAAAACCATCATTGTTCATATCATTTTTGGCTACACGCGCATTTCCGTGAACAAATAAACTTGTCGCCCATTTATCTGATAATTTTTTATTGAAATGGGTATTTAATTCAAAACGAGAATCGGTTGAACCATAAGCATTCAAGAAAAACGGAATATCATTTAAAGGCTTTAAAAGTTCTGTGTTAATTTGACCCGAAATACTTTCATAACCATTTATAACACTCCCAGCTCCTTTGGTAATCTGAACACTTTCGATCCAAGTTCCCGGCGTAAATGACAATCCGTAAGCTTGAGAAGCACCACGAACAGAAGGAATATTTTCTTCCGTAATCATTAAATACGGACTAGTCAATCCAAGCATTTTGATTTGCTTAGTCCCTGTTAAGGCATCAGAAAAATTGACATCAATTGATGGGTTAGTTTCAAAACTTTCAGCCAAATTACAACATGCAGCTTTAAGCAGTTCTTTACTGGTAATTAATGAAGTATTGGCTGTTAACGTATAGGATTTTTTAATTCCTTTTTGCTTCTTAGTGATTTTCACTTCTTCTAAATCTTCTTGCGAAAACACAGATACAGAAAGCAAAAACGCTACAAAAAGCATTATATTTTTTTGCATAAAAAATGATTTTAATGTTGAAATAGAGTTACATTCTTGCTTTCCGCGAAAAGCGAAAGCAAACAAAAATGTAAATACAAAGTCTTAATCAAGACTTGCAGTGCATCTTAACATTAAAATCAGGAATAGAAAATATACTGGTGGTATAATTTGAATAAGGGGGGCGCATTCGCATCAGCGTAATACGAAAGAACTTCTTTCTTTTTAAAATTTGGAATTTCTAAAAAGACAAGAGGTTGGTAATCTTGTATAGGTGCTGGGAAAGCAAATTGAAAAAAGAAGAATTTGATTGTTGCATCATCTGATTTTTTTTCGAAATGAACAACTTTGTCTTTGCAGCAAGAGTTTTTTTTCTCTTTAGAACCGCAGCATTTCTTTTCGACAACAGGCTCTGCTGTAGTTTTTAAAGAAACTGAAGCGATTTCTCCTCCGCAATAGTGCACATCAAAAGCAAACCCAATATTGGAAACCAATAAAAGGAACGCTAAAAATAGACCCGTGCACTTTTTCAAATTCATGTTGCAAAGCTATTCAAAAAACTGTCGATAAAAAACTAAAACAAATGTTATTTTTTGGCTTTTTGAAGCTGATAATAAAATCCAGGAATAAATAAAAGCACCAAAATAGGCTGAATTATAAATCTCCTTACATAAAAAAGAAGCCAGCCACCATCTGGAAAAAAATGGAGTATAATATAAAATGCCACTAAAAGTGCAACTAAAAAGAAGGCATAAATAAATAAGGTAAATTTAAAAATATCTTGATCCTGAAACAAGGCGTAGATGAGCCAAAGAGATAATGCTGAATTTAAAAAATAACGCAGAAAAAGTCCAAAGAAAAGTTTGAAAGTTTGCACTTCAGGATAAGGACTTGAATGAAAATCGGCATTAAAATATCCCAAAAAGGGATCATAGAAAAGCTTTTTTTCAAATGATCTAATCAAAGCAAAGCCTATCACCACAACAATTGCAGTAATAATTTTAAATTTATTCTCTTTTAATTTATTTAGCATATTTTGAAAATCTATTGATCCAGAAAATCCATAAAATAAAAACATATCCGTAGATCATTAAAGGAAAAAAAGTCCCATGCAGAAATCGGGTATATTGAGGATAATTATATACAAGCACTATTAGAAGGGAAATTCTAATGACATTCAAAACATAAATAGATAGAAGACCTAAGATTATAAATAAAAATGTCTTTTTAAAACTTGCCGAAAAAGCAGCAACAAACGACACAAAGAGTATCATCACGCTCACAGCGTTACATCCCTCGGTTATACGCGCAATAAATCTACCATTAAGGATAATCTCTTGCCACGGATTTTGTGAGCTTTTCTGAATTATAATATCATAATTTAATAATTTGAGCAATTGCTCTGAATTTCTTCCAGACAACATTGTCACAGCATCAAGATCTTCGGCTTGATAACTGTTCAAATAAAATTTGTAAAGCAAAGTAAGGACAATATATGTCAAGAAAAAGATGCTTACGAAAATCAGAAATGGTTTAAACTGGACTAAATATTTTTTCAAGAGATTTTTTTTTTCAAATTTATGTATTTTTTGAATTTAGCTTTAAATACTTTTGTATAAAATTTTTACATTATGACATTTCAAGAATTAGAACCAAAAATAAGCAAAATTATCGCTGGTAATGAAACAAATAGAGACGAAAAACTATTGGCAGTATGCCAGCTTTTAAATGAAAACGTAGAGTATTACAACTGGGTTGGATTTTATTTTGCTAATCATGACGCTAAAACTTTACATTTAGGGCCTTACGTTGGCGCAGAAACAGATCATACGGTTATTCCGTTTGGAAAAGGAATTTGCGGGCAGGTAGCAGAAAGCAATGCTAATTTTGTTGTGCCAGATGTTAAAGCACAAGACAACTACATTGCCTGCAGTTTGACTGTAAAATCTGAAATTGTGGTACCTCTTTTTGTTAATGGAGTAAACATTGGTCAGATTGATATTGACAGCCATGTTATTGATCCTTTTACAGAAGCTGACGAAAGATTTTTAGAATTTGTAAATCAAGAAGTTGCTAAATTATTCTAGAAGAACTATTTTTAAGATAAAAAATAGCACTGAATGAAAAGAAACATCTTTCTCTTTTTACTTCTGATAATTTCAGTTCATCTGTCTGCACAAATTAGTATGGTTTCTAAAAAAATCTTTTTAGACTCCTTAAATCGTGAATGCACACCAGAGAACCATGCTTATACAAGAGTAATTACCAATTATTCTCAAAAAAGTGTACGCTATGTTGTAACAGATTTTTACAAAAACGGAAGAAAGAAAATGACTGGCTCTACTCTGGATCGCGATGTTTTAAAAAAAGACGGTGAGTTTATTTACTATTATAAAAACGGAGCAAAACAAACTGTTGTCAATTATTCTGAAGATCATAAAAACGGAAAAGAGATTAATTGGTACGAAAACCAAAGCAAAAAATGTGAAAAACAGAATCTTTGGGATCCGAAAACCAAGAAAACACAAACTTTAGTTCTTAACTGTTGGGATGAAGACAAAAGTCAGACCGTAGTTGACGGAAATGGAGATTATGAGGAAAAAGATCAATTTGTAACACAAAAAGGAACTATAAAAGACGGATTAAAACAAGGTGTTTGGGAAGGAAGCGATGCTATTAGAAAAATCACATTTGTAGAAAATTATGATCATGGAGTTTTAATTTCAGGCGTAAGCACTGATGCAAATAATATCAAATTCTCTTATTCTTCTTTAAGCGAAAAGCAATCTGGAAAAAAAGCACAGAAGTTAAAGTAAAACAGACTGGAATAAGATAAAAATAAGGAGTGTAAATCATTAAAAACAAATTTATTAGCCCTTATTTTTAGATTCTTTTATTTTTTTTTGATTTTTCTGTTTTTTTAATCTAATTTTGCATCCGTCTTACAAAAGTTGTATGACATACATAAAAATCATTAAATAATATTGGAATGTATTTAAGCAAAGAAAAGAAAGAAGAGATTTTCGCACAACACGGTGGCGCAACAAACACTGGAAGCGCAGAAGGTCAAATTGCATTGTTCACTTATAGAATTTCTCACTTAACTGAACACTTGAAAAAAAATCGTCACGATTACAACACTGAGCGTTCTCTTGTACTATTAGTAGGTAAAAGAAGATCATTGTTGGATTACTTGAAAAAGAAAGAGATCAACAGATATCGTGAGATTATCAAAGTATTGAATATCAGAAAATAATCAATATAGAAAAGAGGTGCGAAAGTGCCTCTTTTTGTTTTTACATTACACGCATAATATTACAAGAAAAAAAGTTTGGTTTTTCATTGGGTTTTAGATAACAACAACTACACACACAACAACTACAACACAACTAAAACCCATTGTATAATCAATAAGGAAAAAATTTATGATTCCACAATTATTTGTAGAAAAGATCGATTTAGGTGATGGCAGAAGCATCACAATCGAGACAGGACGTTTAGCTAAACAAGCTGATGGTTCTGTAGTAGTAAGAATGGGCGACACAATGATTCTTGCAACAGCAGTTTCAGCTCGCACATCAAACCCAGCGGTTGATTTTTTACCATTAACGGTAGATTACCGCGAAAAATTCGCAGCAGCAGGTCGTTTCCCTGGAGGTTTCTTTAAAAGAGAAGCACGTCCGAGCGACAGCGAAGTATTGACAATGAGATTAGTTGACCGTGTATTGCGTCCGCTTTTCCCAGACGATTACCACGCTGAAACACAAGTTATGATTCAGTTAATGTCTCACGACGAAAATGTTATGCCAGACGCTTTAGCAGGTTTAGCAGCTTCTGCAGCATTAGCAGTTTCAGACATTCCGTTTTATAACTTAATTTCTGAAGTACGTGTTGCACGTATCGACGGAAAATTGGTTATCAATCCAAGCAGAGAAGAATTAGAAAAATCAGACATCGACATGATGATTGGAGCTTCTATGGATTCTGTAGCGATGGTTGAAGGTGAGATGAAAGAAATTTCAGAAGCTGAAATGATCGAAGCTATTAAATTCGCTCACGAGGCTATCAAAGTTCAAATTCAAGCACAATTACGTTTACAAGCTGCTTTTGGTAAAAAAGAAATTCGTACTTACGAAGGTGAGAAAGAAAACGAAGAAATTTACAAAAAAGTAAAAGCTGCAGCATACGATAAAATCTATGCTATTGCAAAAGTTGGTTCAGCTAAACACGAAAGAGGTGCTGCATTTGCTGAAGTAAAAGAAGAAGTAAAAGCTTTATTTACTGAAGAAGAATTAGCTGCTGATGGTGATTTAGTTTCTAAATATTTCTACAAAACAAACAAAGAAGCTGTTCGTAATGTAGTTTTAGAATTAGGAGTTCGTTTAGATGGTAGAAAAACTACAGACATCAGACCAATTTGGTGTGAAACTGATTATTTACCAAGAGTTCACGGATCTTCTTTATTTACACGTGGAGAAACTCAAGCTTTGGCTACAGTAACTTTAGGAACTTCTAGAGAAGCTAACCAAATCGATTCTCCATCTGAACAAGGTGAAGAGAAATTCTACTTACACTATAACTTCCCTCCTTTCTCAACTGGTGAAGCAAAACCATTAAGAGGAACTTCAAGAAGAGAAGTTGGTCACGGTAACTTAGCTCAAAGAGCATTAAAAAATATGATTCCTGCAGATTGTCCTTATACAATTCGTGTTGTTTCTGAGGTTTTAGAGTCTAACGGTTCTTCTTCTATGGCAACGGTTTGTGCTGGAACAATGGCTTTGATGGATGCTGGAGTTCAAATGGTAAAACCAGTTTCTGGTATTGCTATGGGATTGATTACTGACGGGGAGAAATTTGCTGTATTGTCTGATATTTTAGGTGATGAAGATCACTTAGGAGATATGGACTTTAAAGTAACTGGAACTGCTGACGGTATCACTGCTTGTCAAATGGACATCAAAATTGATGGTTTACGTTATGACATTATGGAACAAGCTTTATCTCAAGCTCGTGACGGACGTTTGCATATTTTAGGAAAATTAACTGAAACTATTGCAACTCCAAGAGCTGACGTAAAAGCACACGCACCAAAAATCATTACAAGAACTATTCCTGGAAACTTTATTGGAGCATTAATTGGACCTGGTGGAAAAGTAATTCAAGAATTACAAAAAGCTACTGGAACAACTATTGTTATCAACGAAGTTGACGAGCAAGGTGTTATCGAAATCTTAGGTACAGATCCTGCTGGAATTGAAGCGGTATTGGCTAAAATTAAGTCAATCACTTTCAAACCACAAATGGGAGAAGCTTACGAAGTTAAAGTAATTAAAATGTTAGATTTTGGAGCTGTAGTAGAATATACTTCTGCACCAGGAAATGAAGTTTTATTACACGTATCTGAATTAGCTTGGGAACGTACTGAAAACGTAACCGATGTTGTAAACATGGGCGATGTATTTGAAGTAAAATACCTAGGCATTGATCCTAAAACAAAAAAAGAAAAAGTGTCAAGAAAAGCACTTATTCCAAGACCTCCACGTGAGGAGAAAAAAGAGTAATCAGATCTTAGTTTACTAAAGGTTTATTCATAGAAAACCCCAATTCATTTATTTGAATTGGGGTTTTTCGTTTTAAAAAATTAAAGCAATAATAAATTAAAGATGCAATTCATTAATTACATTTATCCATTAAACAATTTATGTCTCTTAATTGATTTCCCATTTCGAATCAAATAAGCATGATAAGAACTAGGAACATCGTGTGTCCATTTCGGTAAAAAATAAATTATCAGGTAAACATCGATATGCCCTATTATTCCAAAAAATACCGCAAGAAAAAAAGGAATTCCTGCATAACCAAAACCAATCATCGAAATAAAGGCTGTTAATAAAGTAACTCCCCATAATTTAGATAAGAGAGCATGAGTACAGGTTTCTTTTCCAAACTTTAAAATACTAAAAACATAGGTCAAACCTTCCATAACAAAAATTGAAACAATAGCATATTTATGCTCCAAAATTATCTCAGGATTTAACAACCACGCACACCAGCCTACGCAAATCCAGAAAACTAAATCAACCTGACTATCCATACGTCTCAATTTCTCTGAAGAGACACCAACTTTTCGAGCAATGATACCGTCAAAAATATCGGTCAATAATCCAAATATCATTAATGAAACTAAAATCATTCTAACATGGACAAAATTACTATTAGCGATTAAAATCATTACAAAGCCCAACAGTAATCGAATAGCAATAAGCAATAAGGGAACTCTTTTCATTTTTACAAGTTTAAAAAAGGCACTGACCTTTTATTATTAATATTCCAAACAAACAGTATTTTTCTTTAATAATTACTAGGTAAACCTATTGCAAATATCGCATTTCAATTTGCAATAACTAATAAAACAAATTCTTATATTTGCGATTATCGCAAATTATGAAATATCAGGAATTATTATTAAAATCAATTCGGAGCAAAATCGTTAAATCAGCTTCCCTAATAGAGGAAATAGCTTCTGTATTAGAAATTAGTTATGATGCATCGCATCGGAGAATATCTCAAAAAAGTAAGTTTTCGATTGATGAAACGGTTCGATTGGCAGATCATTTCAACATTTCGTTAGACAATTTGTTTTCAAATAAAGAAAAAGTAGTTGTCGAAAAAACAATTGAGATTAGAGATTTAAAAGATATGCTTCACTATTTCAAATCATCTTCTGAAAATATAGAGGCATTAATAAAAAACAAGAAAGCAACGTTGTTTTATTCAGCAAAAGATATTCCGCTGTTTTACTTTATGGATGGCACAATTTTATCAAAATTCAAAGCTTTTGTATGGCTTAATCTTTTAAATTCTAATCAGAAAAAAGTTGCTTTCGAAAATTTTGTAGTAGATGAATCCTTTTCAGAATACATGCAAAAATTAAAAAAAACATACGAGAATACTTTTGTAAATGAAGTATGGAACGATACTACCGTAAACAGCAGTCTGCAACAAATCTTATATTTTTACGAAGCAGGCCTTTTAAATTTAAAAAGCGCAAATGCTCTTTGTGCTGATCTAAAAAGAATTATAAATCTTATAAAAACAAAATGTAATGAGCCAACTGAAAAGTTTTCTATTTATTACAATGAGCTGATATTATTGAACAACAATATGCTTATAGAAACAGAAGAGAAACTAACGATGTTTGTTCCTTATACACTTCTTGGATATTTTATCACTGATAATGATGAGAGTTGCCAAAATGTTCTTCAGTTTTTTAAACAACAAATAACTAACTCAATTCCTTTAAACCAGTCTGGCATTAAGGAACAAAATCTTTTCTTTAATCGAACCATTCGGAAAATAGATTATTATCTAGAAAAGATAAATTCACAGGTCGATTTGTTTTTTTGAAAGAAATCTTAGAAAACCCTAATTCATTTATTTGAATTGGGGTTTTTGAATTTCTATACATTTCATTCTATTTTTCCATTCCTACAAAATAGATGTTTTTGATATAAAATCAAAAATTCATTATCTCAAAATCATTTTTCAAATATTTTAATAAAAATTCTAAATTTTAATAGTTCTACAATACCTTTTAGAGGCCTCCATAAGTTTTTTATCACAATTTAACAAATTAGCGTTTTATTTGTAACCTTTTTTTTATACTTTTGGATTCTTCCAAAACAACCAATAAAACCATTAAATCCTTTGAAAAATTACCAAAAAAAAATCGTTTTTCTCATTTTATTTGAATTATTCTTAAACATTCATCCGATCCAGAGTCAAACTAGTAATGACATCAACACTTACAATTGGTTTGATACTACTGTAGGCAGAAGTAATCTGGATATAAACAATGGGGTACCACACACAAACTCATTCAGAACTTTAGGAAATGACATCCATTTGTATTTAATAAATAAATACGAATTAGGCAGAGTCACCTATGAAAACCAAACTTATTATGATGTTAAAATTAAATACGACATCTATAGAGATATATTGGTTTTAAATCCTGATGGAGGTTCTGAAAACATTGGTATAAATCTAATTCAGAACAAAGTCAGTTCGTTTTCTATCCAAGATAAAAATTTTATCAAAAGAGAAAGAAAGAACGAAGACATTCCTGAATTTACTACAGGTTACTACGAAGAAAGTAAAATTGCTCCGGAGTTAATTTTGTATACCAAACATCACAAAGACATGCAAAAAACAATTTACGAAAGCAGTCTTTATTTTACTTTCAAAGAAAACAACTCCTTTTTTATTGATTTAAAAGGCAAAATTTATGCAATAAAGGGTAAAAGCGACCTTGTTAAATTATTTCCAGATCAGAAAAAACAAATCAATGGGTTTTATTTATTGAATAGAGAATTAAAAAATTCCGACTTAAATCAATTTATGAAAAATTTGATGAAATACACTTTTAACTCTCAGTCAATATCAAGCAAATAAGACAAATGAAAAAAATTTTACTCTCCTTACTTATCGTTTTCTCTTTTCAATTGTCTTTTGCACAAAATACGAATGAGAAATTATCTATCACCCTTAAAGACGAGACATTAGCTAATACGCTTAAACGTATTGAAGAAGCAACTTCATATAAATTTTACTTTGATCCGACTTGGGTTAATGCTGAGAAAGGATTAATCTCTGGGACTTACACTGATATAAAAGTCGATGATTTACTTAATAAAGTATTAAGCAAAACAGATTTAAACTATATCATTCTAAAGAACAAAGTAATTTTTACTTTAAACAGCACCATTCATGATACTTTGCCAGCAAATTATTTTGCTGATGCGCCAGTTGAAACCAATCAAAATAATAACGACAGTGAGAATCCTGTATTTCATCAGCAATATGATTCTTTGAGCAGCTATACGGTGAACAAAAAATCTGCAATTGTCTTTATTGGTAAAGAAAATAAAGAATCTACTAGAAAAACTTTTACGGTTTCAGGATCTGTCAAAAACGAAGAAACTGGCAAGGCAGAGCCAAATATTTACATTAAAATCCGCAATAAAAATATAAACACTTCTACAGATCTTGATGGAAATTATACATTGCAGCTTCCGAGAGGTATTAATATTATTGAAATTAAATCTTTAAGCCACAAAGAAGTAGTTAGAACTTTAATGGTTTATGATGACGGTCAGTTTGATATTAATATTAATGAGAAATCAAATCAGCTTGATGAAGTTGTAATTAAAAAGAAAGGACAAAAAACTACTGAAACTACTGTTTCTGGTTTAGTTTCTATTGATATTGAAGGAATCAAAAATGTTCCTTTAATTCTTGGTGAAAGAGATATTCTTAAAGTTGCTACTACTTTTCCGGGTATTAAAACTACTGGTGAAGGTTCTGCCGGATTTAACGTTCGAGGCGGAAAAGACGATCAAAACTTAATCCTTATGGACAATGCGGTATTGTATAATCCGCAACACTTTTTAGGATTCTTCTCTGCGATCAATCCATACACAACAAAAAAAGCTGATATCTACAAAGGAAGTATTCCTGCAGATTTTGGAGGAAGATTATCTTCTGTTTTTGATATCACAACAAAAAATGGTAACCAAGAAAAATTCTCTGGAGAAGGTGCTATTGGCCCTATTACTTCAAATCTTACTCTTAGCGTTCCAATAGAAAAAAACAAATCGAGCATTATTGTTGGTGGTCGTGCAACGTATTCGGACTGGATTTTAAAAGCACTTGACAACGAAGATTTAAAAAACAGTCAAGCTGGATTTTATGATGGAATTTTAAAGTATAATAATGCAATTAATGCAAACAACAACTTAGAAGCGACTGCATATTACAGCCATGACCGTTTTAGCTTAGATTCTGATTCTATTTTCAAATACAGCAACAGATTAGCTTCTATTAAATGGGATCATACTTTTAACAAAAAAAGTAAAGCGGCTTTCATTTTCACAAATAGTGAATACAAATTCAATATTGACTATGATACTGATGACATAAATTCATTTGATTTTGGTTACAAAGTAAACGAATCGCAATTACAAGCAAAATTCAATTACCAGCTAAACCCAAAACATACTTTGTCTTATGGTGTTGCAAGTAAATTATACAATATTTCACCTGGATACCAACATCCTACAAAACCAGAAGCTACCTTAATTTCTACAGATGTTGAAAAAGAAAAAGCATTAGAATCTGCCGTTTATTTGTCGGATAGTTATAAATTCAATGATAAATTACTCATTGATCTTGGATTAAGGTACTCTTATTACATGGCATTAGGCCCTGGAAATGCAAACACTTATTCGCCAGGTTTACCATTAAGCGACGAAACAGTAACAGGAACAACGACTTATAAAAATAATGAAGTTATACAAACCTACGGAGGATTGGAACCTCGTATTGCTGCACGTTATTTCCTTACAGAAGATTTCTCTGTAAAAGCAGGTTATGATGTAACTCGCCAGTACATTCATTTATTATCAAGCAATGTTACTCAATCTCCAACAGATACTTGGAAATTATCTGATTCGAATGTAAAACCGCAAACTGCTCAACAAGTTTCATTAGGATTATTTAAAACTTTAAAAGACGAAGAATACGAAGTAAGCTTAGAAGGATATTACAAAAAATCTAAAAATATTCTAGACTATAAAGTTGGTGCTCAATTATTACTTAATCAAAATGTGGAAACTGAACTTTTACAAGGCGAAGGAAAAGCATACGGAGTTGAGTTATTGCTAAAGAAATCAACTGGAAGATTAAACGGTTGGGTTGGATATACGTATTCTCGCACCTTTATCAAACTTGATAGCCAGTTTAGTTCAGAAATTGTAAATAACGGAGAATATTTCCCTGCTAACTTTGATAAGCCTCATGATTTAAGTGCAATTTTAAATTATAGATTTACAAAACGTTACAGTTTATCAACGAACTTCTTATATCAAACAGGAAGACCTATAACATATCCTATCGGTACTTTCCAATATGGAAATTCAGAATATACTTTGTATAGTGACAGAAATGCTTATAGAATTCCAGATTATATTCGTTTAGATATTGGAATCAACATTGAAGGAAATCATAAAATTAAAAAGTTAGCGCATAGTTTCTGGAATATTTCAATTTACAATGTTCTAGGAAGAAATAATCCTTATTCTATTTATTTCGTAACAGATCCAAGTGGAAAAGTAAAAGGATATAAAACATCTATTTTCTCAATACCAGTACCAAGTATTACTTATAATTTTAAATTTTAGCACTAAAATGAAAAATTACAGTCTATACAAGATTTTTATTGTACTTGTGGCTGCTATTGTTCTTAATAGTTGCACAGAAGCATATCCGTTAATAACTAATAGATTTGAAGATGTGCTAATTGTTGAAGCTAACCTAACTAATGAGTTAAAAAAACAGGAAATAAAATTGACCAAATCTGCTAAGTTTGAAGATGAAGATTATCAGTCTGAAACTGGAGCGGAGGTTTTTATTACCGACGATGCTGATAACAAATATAGTTTTAGTGAAGATGCTGGCAAGTATGTTTCGAATATAGAATTTCAGGCAGTTCCAAACACCAAATACCAATTACACATTAATACTAAAGACGGCAGGTCATTTGCATCAGCGCCAGAAACGCTTACCACTATCACGCCTATGCAAAGTGTCGTAGCTGCGATTGAACAAAAAGACGGTATTAATGGTGTTGGCATTCGTGTAAACAGCTTTGATCCCACAGCTACGTCTAGTTATTACAGATATGAGTATGAGGAAACATACAAAGTCATTGCACCAAAATGGTTGCCAACAAAGCTTGACATAAGTAGCGGATCTCCTGTTTTTGTCCCAAATTCACCAGATATCAAGACTTGCTATGGCTCTAAAAAAAGTGTCGGATTGATGTTGCAAAATACAAACAAGCTAAAAGAAGACCGTGTAGATTATTTGATCCGATTTATTAGTGATCAAGATTATATCATTACACACAGATACAGTATTTTGGTTAAGCAATATGTAGAAAGTCTTGGTGCTTATAGTTATTACAACACGCTAAACAAAACAGCTGTCTCTGGAGGAACTATTACTTCTCCAACTCAGCCTGGCCTTTTATTGGGTAATTTAAGAGCGATTAATGGCGACAGTAAAATAACAGGATATTTTGATGTATGCTCTGTTTCTACGGAACGGATTTATTTCAACTATGAGGATTTATTTCCGGGTAAATTCCCTCCTCCGTATGCTGTTGATTGCACACAATTTTGTTATGCAGAATACCCTTTTAACCCTGTTCCCTGCACGCGCTGTTGTTCTTATACGCAAGATCTTCCTCGCGGAGTAATAACCTATTATTCAGGAAATGGCATCAACAACCTTGAAACATTTTTTGTAGATGCTCCTTGTGGAGACTGTACAAAAATTGCATCTAACATAAAGCCTCCTTTTTGGGTAGATTAAATAAAAGTTATCTAGTTTTTAAAAGATTAAATCAACTTAAAAAGAATTACCAAGCAATGAAATTTCATTTAATAAAAAATATAATTCTGCTATCGTTTCTTACAGCTTTCTTTAATAGCTGTACAGAAGCATATCCGCTAGTTACAAACAGATTTGAAGAAGTAATTATAGTTGAAGCCAACCTAACCAATGAGCTTAAAAAACAGGAAATAAAACTCACCAAATCTGCTAAGTTTGAAGACGAAGGCTACCTTTCAGAAAGTGGGGCTGAAGTTTTTATTACTGATGATGCTGGCAATCAATATAATTTTAGCGACGATTCTGAAAAATATGTATCGGATATAGAATTTCAAGCAGTGCCTAATGTTAAATATCAGTTACATATTAAGACCAAAGACGGCAGATCTTTTGAATCATCTCCAGAAACACTTACAACTGTAACTCCTATACAAAGTGTAGTGGCAGCAATTGAAGAAAAAGATGGTGTAAATGGGGTTGGCATCCGTGTAAATAGCTTTGATCCTACCGACACATCAACTTATTACAGATATGAATATGAGGAAACCTATAAAGTTATTGCGCCAAAGTGGAGGCCTACAAAAATTGAATGGGTTTCTAGTACAAATACTCCAATTTTTGTCCCGAATTCACCAGATACCAAAACTTGCTATGGTTCTAAAAAAAATGTAGAATTAATGCTGCAAAGCACAAACAATCTAAAAGAAGATCGTGTAGATTATTTAATTCGTTTTATTAACGACCAAGATTATATTATTACACACAGATATAGTATTTTGGTTAGACAATATGTAGAAAGTCAAGCAGCGTATAATTATTATAATACCTTAAAAAAAACTGCAGCCTCAGGAGGCACTATTGTTTCTCCCACTCAACCAGGTTTTTTATTGGGAAATTTAAGAGCTGTTAATAGCGACAGTAAAATCTCAGGGTATTTTGATGTATGCTCAGTATCGACAGAACGAATTTATTTTAATTATGCGGATTTATTTCCAGGTAAATTTCCTCCGCCTTATATTGTAGAATGTCAAGAGTTTTGCTACTCAACAGATGAAAATTTAGTTCCTGATCCATGCTCGCATTGGGGACATTATGCAGATGATTTATCTCTTGAAAAAATAGCCTATTATTCTGGAACAGGAACTGGTGGCTTTACCTATTGGGTTGACGCCCCATGTGGAGATTGCACAACAATTGCATCGAGTATAAAACCTCCGTTTTGGGTAGATAATTAAATAACAATGATTTTTAATAAAAGTCATTAACAAGATCCAATGAATATATTTAAGCCATGAAATTTCAGATAATAAAAAATACAATCCTTGTAACGCTTCTTACAATCGTCTTTAGCGGTTGTACAGAAACATATCCGCTTTTAACAAACACTTATGAAGAGATAATAGTTGTTGAAGCAACACTAACAAACGAACTTCAAAATCAGGAAATAAAAATTACTAAAACTTCAAAATTCGAAGATGAAGATGTAGCAGTTGAAACGGGTGCTAAAGTAATAGTTAAAGATGATCAGAGAAATGAATATCTGTTTGTAGAAAGCTCGGGAGTGTATAAATCTCAGGAGGCTTTTGAGGCTCTTCCAGATGTAAAATACACATTAGAAATCACTACTAAAGACGGAAAAATTTACCAGTCAAGTCAGCAAACATTAACAACAGTAAATCCAATTCAAAGTGTTGTTCCTGCTCTTGCCGTAAATAAAGACAATGAAACTGGTGTTCAGATTAATGTTAATAGTTATGATCCAACAAGATCTTCAATCTATTATAGATACGAATATGAAGAGTCGTATAAAGTTGTTGCGCCTAGATGGTCATCATTAAAAATTATTACAACTGGTCCACAAACTGTTAATTTAATTAATAACGATCCAAGTACAAAAACTTGCTATTCTAATAATAAGTCAACAAATATTATTTTAGTAAATACTAATGATCAAGCAGAAGATCGCGTAAACTTACCAATACGATTTATTGAAGAAAATAATTACATTATTGGTCACCGGTACAGTATATTAGTTAAACAATATATAGAAAATGTAGAGGCTTACACTTTTCACAAGACATTGAGAGATATAGCAAGTTCAGAAAGCATTTTATCTCCAAAACAGCCAGGTCTGATTTCTGGAAATATAAGATGCATTAATGATTCGTCAACAAAAGTCATTGGATTTTTTGATGTCGCATCTTATTCAGAACAAAGAATATTCTTTAACTATAACGACTTTTTTCCAAACAAGCCGATTCCTTATTTCAATACATGCGAAGATATTCCATATCTATTTTGCTTTGGCGGAATCGATTGTGAAGGAGAGACAATGATTTACAATATAAATCGTAACCTAAACACCTACATATCAGACAGTGGTCCAAAATACATCATGGTAGATGCTGTATGCGGAGACTGTACCTCTTTTTCATCTAACATAAAACCACCATTTTGGATAGACTAAAACACATCATTTTATTGTTTGTATTAATTAATACACAATTTAGCAGAGCACAACAGACAATTTCTTTAGATGAAACTCTATATGTTCATTCTAATGCCACATCATTTGTTACAGGTGAAACTTTATTATACAAAGTTTATTGCCTAAAATCGTCTGATAAAACACCAAGTAATATAAGCAAAATCGCCTATATTGAAATTGTTGACAACAATCAAAAATCGGTTTTTAAAACTAAAATCGCACTCGAAAATGGAGTTGGACAAGGAGATTACTTTATTCCGACCACTATAAAAACGGGAAGTTATAAATTAGTTGGATACACTAATTGGATGCTGAATAAGCCTATTTCTGAATTGTTCCAATTGAACATCAACATTATTAATCCGTATAAAACGGATGAAAAAACTAATGCAGAAAAGATTTTAATTAGCAGTGCGAAAGCAAACTCTTCGGTAAATTTAAAAAACGAAAATATTTCTCTTAATCTGAATAAAAAAACGTTTACTAACAGAGAATTAGTTGATTTAAAAATTCAATCTGCTAACGTTGATTTTAAAAACGGAAATTATTCTCTTTCAGTTAGAAAACTAGATAATATTCCTGCTACAGATAAAATTTCAGCGGTTGCTTTTGCTTCAAATCCATCTTACCCAATGGCATTGGATATTCAAAAGCAAGACCCCAAAATAATTTTACCAGAACTTAGAGGTGAAATTATTTCTGGAACAATTTCTGCAAAAAACGGCAGTGATAAAATTGCAAATGTTTCTGTTGGATTGTCTATTCCAGGAAAATCTTTTGCTTTTCAAGTTGTCAAAACCGATATGTATGGAAACTTTATTTTCAATATTGGAAAAACATTTTACACACCAAATATAATTTTACAGATTATAGACGAAAAAGCGAGTGCCTATAGTCTTGTAGTGAATAATGGCCCAGAAATCGATTATTCTAAATTATCATTCGAAAAAAACACAAGTCTATCTTATACATTTAAAGAGAGTTTAGTAGAAAGATCGGTTTCTAACCAAGTTGAAAACGCATATTTTTACAAAAAAGTAGACAATATCGAAAAAACTCCTACATCTGATGCATTCTATTATCCTGTTGCAAAAGAATATATTTTAGACGACTATGCTCGCTTTAAAACCTTAAAAGAGACTATAACTGAGGTTGTAGTAGAAATTTATTCGAAGCAAAAAGACAACAATCTTTATTTACACGTAACCGACCCTAATGTTTTTCCTCAACTTCCTGAATCTGCACTTGTTCTTGTAGATGGCGAATATGTAGAAAATGCAAATGACTTGACATTATACAGCATGAAAAATGTCTACAAAATCGAACTTATAATAGGGCGATATTTTGTTGGACCAAGATCTTTTAACGGGTTAATTAGTTTTACAACTTTCAATAAAGACTTTAAAAGCACTCAAACAGGAACTTTTATAGCAAAACCAACTGTCTTAAGACCACAGCCTAAAAAGATTTACAATAAAGTAAAATATGAAAGTGGTTCTGACAATGACAGAATTCCGGATTTTAGAAATCAATTGCTTTGGAATCCTGATGTTCAGTTAAACAACGATTCTGAAACTTCATTTTACACTTCAGATTTATCTGGAACTTTTGAGATTAGATTGGAGGGATTTACCAAAAACGGCATTCCTGTATCAATTACAGAAAATATTGAAGTCCAAAATACTAATGTAAACTAAATTTAGTCTTTCACAAAAAATCATAACACACAGAAAACCTGCTCTATAAAGGCAGGTTTTTGTTTTTTTTGAATTATTTTAAAAATATTTTTATTAAATTGTAACTTTTTCGATACTCTTTACGTATAACTATTTGTACACTTTAAAAATAGGGAGACAACAACATGAGACAACTTAAAATCACCAAGCAGGTAACTAATCGTGAAACTGCATCGTTAGATAAATATCTACAAGAAATTGGAAAAGTTGACCTAATTACCGCTGATGAAGAGGTAGAATTAGCACAAAGAATAAAGGCTGGTGATCAAAGAGCTTTAGAAAAACTAACAAAAGCCAACCTACGTTTCGTAGTATCTGTGGCTAAACAATATCAAAATCAAGGATTAACTCTTCCGGATTTAATTAATGAAGGAAACTTAGGTTTAATTAAAGCGGCTCAACGTTTTGATGAGACTCGTGGTTTTAAATTCATTTCTTACGCTGTATGGTGGATTCGTCAATCGATTCTTCAAGCTTTAGCTGAACAATCTCGTATTGTACGTTTACCATTAAATAAAATTGGTTCTATCAATAAAATCAACAAAATGTATGCTTTATTAGAGCAATCTAACGAGCGTCCGCCTTCTGCTGAGGAAATTGCAAAAGAACTTGACATGACTGTAAACGACGTAAAAGAGTCTATGAAAAACTCTGGACGTCACCTATCTATGGATGCTCCTCTTGTTGAAGGAGAAGATTCTAACCTTTATGACGTATTACGTTCTGGCGAGTCTCCAAATCCAGATAGAGAATTAATTCACGAATCTCTTCGTACTGAAATTGAACGTTCTTTAGAAACACTAACTCCAAGAGAGGCTGATGTTGTTCGTTTGTATTTTGGACTTGGTGACCAACACCCAATGACTCTTGAAGAAATTGGTGAGACTTTCGACCTAACTCGTGAGCGTGTTCGTCAGATTAAAGAAAAAGCAATCCGTCGATTGAAACACACTTCTAGAAGTAAAATCCTTAAAACATACTTAGGATAAATAATATTTGTTTCAGGTTTAAAGTTTCAGGTTGCTTTTGTAACTTGAAACATGCAACATGAAACCTTGTACCGCAAACAACAGTTTGATTGACTGTTCGTTTTTTGATTGATGATTGAAACTCCGGCTGATTACCGGAGTTTTTTATTTTTATTATTTAGCTAAAAAGCTTTTCTACCGCAAAGAGCGCAAAGAAATACGCAAAATACGCTACAATTATAAAAAAGCTTAGTTTGAATATAAAGTTCACAAAGCTTTGCGAACTTTATAACCAACAAACATTACATAGAATAAAAAACCTTGCGGCCTTTGCGTATTTCTTTGCGCTCTTTGCGGTTAAAAAAAATTATCTTTGTAAAGAAAACAACATACTACAATGAAAAATACATTTATAGCTCCTTCTGTATTAGCTGCAGATTTTGGTAATTTACAGCGTGATGTCGAAATGATCAATAACAGTCAAGCCGATTGGTTTCATATCGATATTATGGATGGCGTTTTTGTTCCAAATATCTCTTTTGGAATGCCCGTTTTAGAAGCCATTTCAAAACACGCAAAAAAATATATCGATGTACATTTAATGATTATCGATCCTGATCGATATATTAAAACTTTCGCTGATTTAGGAGCAAATGGATTAACCGTACATTACGAAGCTTGCACCCACTTACACAGAACACTTCAAGCAATTAAAGCAGAAGGAATGAAAGCTGGCGTAGCTATGAATCCGCATACCAATGTTGACTTACTAGAAGATGTAATTAATGATATTGACGTAGTTTGCATTATGAGTGTTAATCCTGGATTTGGAGGACAATCATTCATCGAAAACACTTATGATAAAGTAAAGAAACTAAAAGCTTTAATTATGCGTAAAAACGCTTCAACACTAATCGAAATTGATGGTGGTGTAACAAGCAAAAACGCAAAACAATTAGTAGAAGCTGGTGCTGACGTTTTAGTTGCTGGAAGCTTTGTGTTTAAAGCTGAAAACCCGACAGAAACAATTGCAGATCTAAAAATCCTTACTGCTTTTTAGATTTTTAAGATTCGGAAAGAAATCAATTCCAGTCATTTTTTCTAAAGTCTCAATTGGAACAACAAAATCATAGATCGATTTATCACTTTTTTCGTTTGGAACCAAAAAAGCAATTGCTTTGTGCTCTTTACCGTTTTTCGCTAAAATAATTTTATAAAAAAACTTAGGAACAGCAACTTTTTCTGTTCCTATTTTTTTGTCTTCCTCTTTCGCAATTCCACCAGTTACTACATAAATATCATTGTATTTTCCAGCCCAATAACGAGTCTTCTGCTCTATTCTATTCCAAATTCCAGCATTAAATTCTTTTTTCTGAGGTGAAATATTTGAAGTATAAAAGGTGTCGTTATAAGCATCTTTGCTAAACTCCATATCCCCTGCAGGACAAAGATGCCCTTTGTCATAACCCGAATTTTTATAATTTCTCCAATCGGCAGAACCTGTCGTGACATTTGGATCTTCAACAAAATAAGGTCTTTTAAAATCATTATTTTTTAAATATTCCTTTTTCAATTCGTAAGCCACCCATTCTGCCTGCTCGAACTTCTCATTATAAGATAAAGTGTAATATTGATGTTTTACAATTTGTTTTGTCGTCGAAGTTGGCAAATAAGCAACCGTATATACAGAATCTGAATCTGCACTAGAAGAATTTCCTTTAAAAGAAACTGCTTCAGCGTTATTTACTTTTTCATTGATTTCTGCATTTTCTTTTTTACAAGAAAACAATGCAAAACACATTAAAATCAAACCTAGACAAGCTTTCATAATTCTATTTTTATAAGTTAAACTTACAAAAAAACGCTCCATAAATTCAAAATTTATAGAGCGTTTTTTAACAAATTAAATTCTATTCGAACTTAAGACTTCACTAGTTTATCCTTTTTCATTTTAGGATTAACTGTATTTTTCACCAAACCTTTAGTTTGCAAATCATCTAATACATTCAAAGCTTCTTCTACATAAACATCTTTAGATAAAGCTTGGTGCCATGTATCTCTTTTTTCTTTTAAAGAAGGATCTGCTTTCATTTCATCTTCTTCATACGGAAGTGATTTAAAAATCAAATTGTTTTTGTAATCTGAAATTGGTTTGTATTTTTTTCCTTCGTTTTCAACTTGCTCTTGAGTTTCTTTAAAACTTTTAATATTCAAGCTATATACGTTTTCTTTGTTTTTAACATCGATCCATTTTGCATTATCATCAATTAATTTAAATTGAGAATTTTGAGCAATTCTGTTTTTACTATTATTGATCGCTTTAGCAAAATTCTCATTAGAAGTCCAAGTGCTGTAATCGGCTGGATCAATTTTATCCCAAGGCATTGCATTGTCAATATCTCTCTCACCCATTTTTAAGTAAGCGTAACGATCTGGCATTACAACATCGCTATGAACTCCTTCTAATTGAGTAGAACCTCCATTTATTCTATAAAACTTCTGTCCTGTAATTTTCAATGCTCCAAGATCGCCATAGTTTGCATTTCGCACAAACTGATTTAAATCTAATACGTTTTGTACAGTTCCTTTACCGTAGGTTTGTTTGCTTCCGATAATTACACCACGTTTGTAATCCTGAATTGCAGCTGCTAAAATTTCAGATGCCGAAGCCGAAAAACTGTTTACCATGATAACTAATGGACCATCCCATTCGATTTTTTTATCTTTATCATATAAAACTTCTTTCTTTTTACCCGCAGATTTTACCTGAACAATTGGACCTTCTTCGATAAATAAACCAGCAATATCCACAACTGTAGAAAGAGATCCTCCGCCATCATCGCGTACATCTAAAACAATACCGTTAATGTTTTCTTTTTTCAATCTTTCAACTTCACGAGCAATATCTTTTCCTGCGTCACGTCCGTCTTTATTTTCAAAATCGATATAAAATTTAGGAAGATAAATTACTCCATATTTTAAACCATCTTTCTCAACAATACTAGATTTAGCGTAAGTTTCTTCAATTTCTACAATATCACGAATGATTGAAATCACTTTTATAGAACCGTCAACTTTTTTAACAGTCAGTTTTACTTCAGTTCCTTTGTGACCTTTAATTTTTTTCACAACGTCATCCAAACGCATTCCAACAACATCTACAGGCTCTTCATTTCCTTGAGCAACTTTCAAGATTAAATCTCCTGCTTCTAGTTGTTTTCCTTTCCAAGCTGGACCTCCAGAAATTAATTCATCAATTTGAGTAAAATCATTTTTCTTAGTCAAACGAGCTCCAATTCCTTCCAATTTACCGCTAATGTTTACATCAAAACGATCTTTTTCTTCTGGTGCAAAATAACTTGTATGCGGATCAAAACGAGTCATAATAGAATTCAAATACACAGAAAACCAGTATTCTCTATTTAAATCTTTAATTACGCTAAAGTTATCATCTAGAGATTTTAAAGAGCTTTCGCGTGTTTCTTTTTCTAATGTTTCAAAAGATTTCTCTTTGTAAGCTGGATCTTTTTTCTTCTTTTCTTCTTCAATTTTTTGTTTTGTAACTAAAGAAGAAAGAGTAGATAATTTGATCTGTTTTCTCCATCTTTCATTAATCTCCGCTAAGTTTTTTGCATACGGAATTTTCTCGTAATCAGCATCAAACGTCTCATCTACGTTATAGTTAAATGGCTGAGCTAAAATCGTTTTGTAACGTTTTTTGCTTTCTTCCATACGTTTCATCAATCTTGTATAAGTAAGATTAAAAAACGTAATATCTTTATCCAAAAACTGATTGTCAAGCATTAATTCATACTGCTTAAATTCATCAATATCTGACTGTAAAAAGAATCTTTTTGAAGGGTCTAATGCTTCAATATAATCTTTAAAAATACCTTTAGAAAACTCGTCATTAATTTCTGATGGGCTGTAATGTCCTTTTTCAATAACAAATGCTAGTAATTCTAAAAGTGTCTTGTCTCTGTTCGGATCTGGGTCGATTGTCCTATCGGCATTCATCTTAAATGCAAATAATGTAAGCGATAAGCACAATACGGCTATGAGTATCTTATAATTTCTTTTCATAAACTTTATAATAGCATTCATCAATTTTTTTATCTAAGTTACGTTAAAAACTATGCCACGGAAGCTAACGTCACGATAATTTTTTGTTAAAGATATAAAAATGTTTAATTCGCAAAAAAGTTCTTTACCTTAGTTGACAAATTTTGCAATATTTGTGACTTATCGTGCATAAACAGTCACTTTATTTGTTTTTAAAATCTTACAAGCGTTAAAATTACACATAATATCCATAAAATGAAAACCGACAGACCTTTAATATTAGTAACCAACGATGATGGCATCTTAGCACCAGGAATACGAACTTTAATCAGCGTAATGGAAACAATCGGAGACGTTATTGTTGTTGCTCCAGATAAGCCTCAAAGTGCAATGGGTCACGCCATAACAATTAATAACACCTTATTTCTAGATAAAATTTCTAAAGACGGAGATGCCATTGCTGAATACAGTTGCTCTGGAACTCCTGTAGACTGTGTAAAACTGGCAGTAAACGAAATATTAAAACGCAAACCCGATTTATGCGTTTCAGGAATAAACCACGGTTCAAATTCTTCTATCAATGTTATTTATTCTGGAACTATGAGTGCTGCAGTAGAAGCTGGAATTGAGGGCATCCCAGCGATCGGATTTTCTCTTTTAGATTTTGATTGGAATGCCGATTTTGAACCTATAAAATCTTTTGTAAAAAAAATCACTTTAGAAACTTTAGCTAATAAACTGCCTCTTGGAGTGGTTTTAAATGTGAATTTCCCAAAATTAAAAGAATCTGAAATTAAAGGAATTAAAGTTTGTCGTCAAGCGAAAGCCTACTACGCGCAGAAATTTGACAAAAGACAAACCCCTTTCGGGAAAGATTATTACTGGCTTGCCGGAAAATTTGTAAACGAAGACAAAGGCGAAGACACCGACGAATGGGCTTTGGCAAACGGATATATTTCTGTAGTTCCAGTACAATTTGACTTGACCGCACACCATTCTATTCAACAACTTAATACTTGGAAGTTAAATGACTAAAGAAATACTAATCGGTTTTTTAATCGGAATTTTTACTGCTCTTTTAGGAAGTTATCTGTTCATCACTTTTTTTACAACATTTGACATTTCATCAGGACTTCAAATTATTAGAGAACACGGCTATCTAGGAAAAATAATCACTTTAGGAACACTTTTAGATCTTGCCGTATTTACTATTCTTTTAAAAAGAAACAAGGAGTTTATGGCTCGCGGCGTAATTTTAGCCGTGATTGTATTGGCAATTTCGACATTAATTGTTTAAAATCTTATCTTTGCTAACATCCCGTTTTACGGAATTATAACATTAGCACATTTCAAAAAAACCAACATGAAGTATTACATAATTGCAGGTGAAGCCTCTGGAGATTTACACGGTTCAAATTTAATGAAGGCATTATATATCGAAGATCCTGAAGCAGAAATTAGATTTTGGGGCGGTGACTTAATGCAAAAAGCAGGCGGAACTTTAGTAAAACATTATCGCGATCTGGCTTTTATGGGCTTTATTGAAGTGATTTTCAATTTAAAAACGATTTTAAACAATATTAAAATCTGTAAAAAAGACATCTTAGAGTTTCAGCCAGATGTGATTATTTTTATTGATTATCCTGGTTTTAATATGCGAATTGCAAAATGGGCAAAAGAATTAAATTATAAAACTCATTATTATATTTCTCCACAAATTTGGGCTTGGAAAGAAAGCCGAATTAAGGCAATCAAACAAGATGTCGATAAGATGTATGTTATTTTGCCTTTCGAGAAAAGCTTTTACGAAGACAAACATCATTTCCCTGTAGATTTTGTCGGACATCCTTTGATTGATGCTATTCAAAATCAGCCAACTTTTGACGAAGCTTCATTTAGAAAAGAACATAATTTAGGCGAAAAACCAATTATTGCCGTTCTTCCAGGAAGCCGCAAACAGGAAATTACAAAAATGCTGAGCGTAATGCTGAGTGTTGTTGATGATTTTCAAGATTACGAATTTGTAATTGCAGGTGCTCCAAGTCAGGAATATGAATTTTATCAGCAGTTTCTAAAAAACAAAAATATCGCATTCGTTTCCAATAAAACGTACGATTTGCTTCGTTCTTCAACAGCGGCTTTAGTCACTTCTGGAACTGCAACTCTTGAAACAGCCCTTTTTAAAGTTCCCGAAGTGGTTTGCTATAAAGGCAGTGAAGTTTCTTATCAAATTGCAAAACGCATTATTACTTTAAAATACATTTCTCTTGTAAATTTAATTATGGATCAGGAAGTTGTAACCGAATTAATTCAGGCTGATTGTAATAAAAAACGAATTAAGGAAGAGCTTCAAAAATTATTAGAGCCAGACTATCGCAATAAAGTGCTACATAATTACGATATATTAGAACAAAAACTTGGCGGAGTTGGTGCGAGTAAAAACACAGCAAAACTCATTGTTGCCGATTTAAAAAAATAATTAACTGATTTGAAAAGAATTGTAATTTTCCTGCTTTTAGCAATTGCGCTTACTTCATGTAAATCGACTTCGACAGCGGTTTCAAAAAGCAGCACAAAAAGCGAATCAAAAAAAGAAAACAGAGCTTTGGTTAACACTTTAATCGAAAAAGCGACTGATAATATTGGTGTTCGCTATAAAGCAGGAGGAACTACAAAAAGCGGTTTTGATTGTTCTGGACTTGTTTATACCACTTTTCAAAGTGAGAGCATCCAACTTCCGAGAAGCTCTTACGATCAGGCAAAAATTGGAAAAGTTATTCCATTAAATGATGCTAAAAAAGGAGATTTAATTTTCTTTAAAACCAACAAAAGCAAACAAATAAATCACGTCGGATTAATTACAGAAGCTAATTCTGACGAAATCAAGTTTGTTCATTCTTCTACTTCAAAAGGTGTGATTATTTCTTCAACGAAAGAAGCCTATTACAAGAACTCCTTTGAGCAGGTAAATAGAGTTCTTCCATAAAATATATTTTTTTTTATTATTTTTCTTACAAATATTTAATACTTTTAACCCATGAAAGTATTAGAGTTTCCGTTAGTAAAAATTACAATTTCATTTATACTTGGCGTAATAGCTTCGTATAATCTTGATATTTCAATTCCGATAATTATTTTTTCGCTTTCGCTGAGTTTTATCGCATTTTGTGGAGTTTTCATTTGGAGTTTACAACGAAGTAAAAAATCAATTCTATTCGGAATGTTGAGTTGTGTTTTAGCCTTCAGCATTGGAGCCTTTACCCTCATTAGTCACACAGAAAGCCTTCAAAAAGACAATTACACGCACTGCAGATCTGCATTTGAAGGAAAACAATCTATCACTTTAATCCTAAGAGAGAAATTAAAAAGCAACGATTATAGCGATCGTTACATTGGACATATAAAAGCAATTTCAGGGAAAATCTATTTTGGAAAAGTAATTGTAAATGTTCAAAAAGATAGTAGTAGCAATCATCTTATTATAGGAAACAGCCTCAAAATTGAAACGATTCTACAGCGAAATAAACCAAGTAAAAATCGAAATCAATTTGATTACAGCAGCTATTTGGCCAACAAACAAATCTATGCACAGATTTATTGCCAGAAAAAAGAGATTTTAGTTAACAAAGAGATTCAAAAGAACATTTGGTATTACTGTGCCAAATTGCATTCTAGGATAATTTCCAATCTTGAAAAATCAAAATTCAGCAAACCTGAAATGAATGTTGCTTTGGCATTAATTTTAGGCCAGCAACAGGAGATTTCACAAGATATTATTCAGGATTACCAATATTCTGGGGCTACGCATATTTTATCAGTTTCAGGACTTCACGTTGGCTTTATAATGCTGTTTATTACTTTTGTTCTCAAACCAATTCCAAACACAAAGAAAGGTTCATTTTTTAAACTAGCATGTATTCTAATTTCATTGGCTGGTTTTGCTATTATTTCAGGTTTATCGCCTTCTGTTTTGAGATCTGTAGTTATGTTCTCATTTCTTGCAATTGGGAATCATTTGCGCAGAAATGGCAATGTCTACCACACTCTATTAGTCTCCATTTTATTGATATTACTTTTTGAGCCATATTTCTTATTTGATGTTGGTTTTCAATTAAGTTATATCGCACTTTTTTTCATTCTTTGGCTACAGCCTATTTTAAAAAACATTTACAAACCAAAGAATAAATTAACCGTTTACATTTGGGAAGCTTTAACGGTTTCTTTTGCAGCACAAATTGGCACATTGCCATTATGTCTCTACTATTTCCATCAATTTCCTGGATTGTTTTTTGTGACCAATATCATTATACTTCCCGTTTTATCCTTTATAATGATTGCCGGAATTGTGGTTATGATTATTGCTATTTTTACCAGTCCGCCTTTATTTATAACACTTATTTTTGAGAAAAGTATTTATCTACTAAACCTCATGATTCATACTGTAGCTTCTGTAGATTCATTTGTCATTCGAGATATCAGCTTTAATTCATATCATTTATGTGCCTTTTCGTTCTTTATAATTGGCACAATCATTTGGATTAAAAAACCGAGTTTTAATATGTTGACATTTGTATTGGTGTCAATTATTACGATTCAGCTTTCCTTTATTTTTACTAAAATAAAAACTGAAAACGAAGAAGAATTAATTATTTATAACGAAAGAAATAATACGCTTATTTCTGAACGTTTTGGGAGAAGTATTATGCTTTTTACCAGAGATACTACTATTGAAAATAACAGAAATACAAACTCATATCTCGTAGGAAATTCCATTAAATTGGCTAAAACCAAAACAATTAAAAATGTTCTTTATTTTAAAAACACCAAAATTCTAATAATTGACAGTACTAAAATTTTTCCAGAAAAAGTCAAACCAGATATTTTAATCCTTACTCAAACCTCAAAAATAAATCTGGATAGATTACTGCAAAATATACAGCCAAAAATTGTTATTGCTGATGGATCAAATTCAAACTCAATTCAGAAGTGTTGGAAGAATAGCTGTTTGAAAAAAAATATCCCTTTTCATTCAACAAAAGAAAAGGGATATTATAGATTATAGTTTTTTATTCTGGATTCAAAATTGAATTCGATTCAGAAATCCATGATTTTACACCCGAAGAGTTGTATCCAATAAGACCAAGTTTGTTAAAATTTGTTTTGTCCTTTCTCTGAGTAACTTGAGAAAAACATACTTGCGGAAGCTCGTCAATGCCAAAAGCATTTTTTAATCTTAAATTTTGCTCTTTAGCTGCGTCAGAAACAGAAGGGTCTGAAATATCAAGCTTGACCAAAATTACATTTTTACGAGACCAATCTTCAAAATCACGAGTAGAAAAAATTTCATTTTGCAATTGAGAATTTACCCCTTGGGTGGTAAATAAAATAAGCAATGGTCTTCTCTGTTCTACACTTGCGGCTACTGCGTCATTAATGTCGGTTTTCCATATTATATTTTGTGAATTCATATAAAATGGACTTAAAAGAAATAGTAGGATAAGTAATTTTTTAGGCATATAATTTGGGTTATGGTTATGTTAATAAAACTAAAATAATACAAAAAAATGAATTCAATGAAGATTTTAAGAGATTAAAAACCAACTTTTAACCATTAAAATCAAATTAGCAATAAATAGTTCTTTTTTTAATAAATGTGAAACAAACACTAATAAAAACCATCAATTCTTGATGTATTTTTAGAACAAAAAAATCCCCTTGCTGCAAAACAGAAAGGGGACTAAAAAAAATTAAAATAAAAGTCGAATGAAATCGTTTATTCTGATGGATGCAAAATTGCATTTGATTCTGCAATCCAAGCTTTTGCTCCACCAGGTTTGTAGGCTATTTTTCCTAAAGCACTAAATGTTGTTTTGTTTTTTCTCACCGATGCCAATGCAAAGCATACTTCCGGTAGATCTTGAACCCCAAATGCATTTTTTAATTTCAAATTCTGTTCACGATCACCATCTGAAGAATTCATATCAGACAAATCCAATTTTACTAAGACCACATTGTCACGTGACCAAACAGCAAAATCGGGTGTTTTAAAGATTTCGTTTTGAAGATTTTCTGGTACACCTGAGGCAGTGAATAAAATCAGCATTGGTTTTTTCTGGTCATTACTTATAGCAATAGCATCTGTCATGTTTGTTCTCCATGCTACTTGTGCTTGCGTCATAAATGAACCTAAAAAAAATAGTAGGATAAGTAATTTTTTAGTCATATAAATTGGTTTTGGTTAGATTAGCAAGACGAAATTAACATTATATTTTAATTATCCAATTTTTATTGGCATAAAAAATACATTATGTGTTTTTTTACTAAACATAAAATACCAAATACTCAATTCAGCTAAAAAAAATAAAGCGTTTTTCCTACGAAACAAAAAAGCCTCTTACAATGTAAGAGGCTTTTAATTAATTTATATATCGAAATTTACAATTTCTTCGGATGCACTATTCCTTCCGCAACATTTAACCAAGCAGATGGTCCGCCGGCCACATAGCCAGTTTTACCGAGACCTTTAAAATTAACTCTTCCATCTTTGGTTTCCGCACTTGTAAAGAAAACAGTTGGAAAACCTTGAATTCCAAAAGCTTGTTGTAATTCGCTATTTTGGCTTTTAATCTCTGGAGTCTGCGCAACAGCTCTAGGATAATCCAATTCAACTAAAACTACATTATCTGCTGCCCATTTTTTAAACTCAGCAGTCTTTAAAACTTCATTTTGCAAACGGATACACCAACCACACCAATCACTACCCGTAAAAAACATCAGCATAGGCTTTTGCTCCTTATTACTCGCGGTAATCGCTTCTCTAACATCTGTATACCATTTTAATTCTTGTGCTTGAAGATTCGCAGCACCGATTAAAAACAAAGCAATAAGTACTATTTTTTTCATAATGGGAATTTTATGCAAATTTATGCAAAAACTGATTACAATAAGATTATTTAACTTCTTGCATTAACCTTCTGATTAGTGGAGTAGCAACAATTAAAATAACTCCAGCAATTAAAGAATACAATGCTAATTGATAATATCCGTCTGTATACGCGATAAGTTTAGACATTAATGTAGTGCCAGTATTGGCATCAGATATTTCTGCTCCCAATTTTCCTGCCGCAAACTGACCAAAAGCACTTGACAAGAACCACAATCCCATCATCATTCCAAACAATCTTTTAGGCGATAATTTTGTGATTACAGACATTCCGATCGGACCGATACACAATTCTCCAAGCGTATACACAAGGTATCCTAAAGCAAAAACATCTAGAGAACTTAATCCATCTGCATTTACAAAAAATCTGGCACTGTAAAAAATAAAGAAACCTGCAGCAAGTAAAACAAATGACAAACCAAACTTAATAACCGTATTAGGTTCAATTTTTCGCTTAGCCATTAATATCCATAACAATCCAACCAACGGGCTGAAAATAACAACATACAATGAGTTAATACTATTATTTACCACATTTGGATCAATATGAAAAAACAACATCTTGTTAGATAAATTATCTTTTGCGAACAAAGACAACGAGCCTCCTGATTGTTCTGAAATTGCCATAAACATAAAATATCCAAAAATAAATACAAATGCTGCTAAAAGTTTTCGCTGTTGTTTTCCATCCTTCAACATTATCAATTCATAGGCAAAATACCCTACTGCTACTATTCCCATAGTATACATAAAGTATTCTGTGAAATCAGAATTGATAACCATTATGTAAACTAATGGAATTACAACAAAAGAACCTACATAAACTGCTATTTCATAAAGATTACGCTTTTTAGGCGCATGATTTTCTAATGGAGAGTTACCAATTGGCGCTAAATGCTTTTTGGTTAG
This sequence comes from Flavobacterium sp. B167r, assembly GCF_056824315.1. Lineage (NCBI taxonomy): Bacteria > Pseudomonadati > Bacteroidota > Flavobacteriia > Flavobacteriales > Flavobacteriaceae > Flavobacterium > Flavobacterium sp. B167r. Next base: position 1,525,263 of record NZ_CP124859.1, on the reverse strand, counting down.
CAGAAAAGTTATAACTCCAATTACCATAACAATTGCCGCAGAAAGAAAGCAAAGACTCCAAGAATAGTTCTTTCCTAAATAAATAGGAATTGCACCACCAAGCATTCCTCCAATATTAATCCCTGCATAAAACAATCCGTAACCTGCGTCACGACGTCCGTCATTTTCGTGATACAGTTCTCCAACCATGGAAGAAACGTTTGGCTTAAAGAAACCTGTCCCGATAATAGAAAGTGTTATTCCGTAGTAAAAGAAATCATGCGGTGAAGCTGCAATCAGCAAATTCCCCAGAATCATTACAATTCCTCCAAAAAGAAGCGATTTCTTGAAACCTAAAATTTTATCGGCAAAGATTCCGCCAATAAAGGTAAACGCATATACAAAAGCCTGAATCGCTCCATATTGCAAATTTGCTTTTCCTTCTAATAAACCTAATTGGTCTACCATAAAGAAAGCTAAAACCCCTCTCATTCCGTAGAAACAAAAACGTTCCCACATTTCAACCAAAAACAAGTACCATAATTGCTTTGGGTACTTGCCTTTAAAATTTTGAATTTCTTCTAAAGTAATATTGTTTTCCATTTATCTAACACCGTGCATTAATTTTTTCAATAGTGGTGTTAAAGCAAATAATAAAATTGCAGCAATACCTGTCAAGATAACAAAAACCATAAAAAACTCATATAAATTATGGATTTCAAATCCTGCAAAAATTGGATTTTGCGCACTAATTTGATGATGATCCAACAAAGCCAATTGGTCTGCTGAAAGTGTTATTTTTTTATCTAAAACTGCTTGTAAATCGATTCCAAGTTCTTTTGCTTTTGCAAATTTATCGCCAGTTGCTGGCAAGATAGAACCTAAAGTTCCTCCTAATGCATATCCTGACGCATTAGACAAAAAGAATACTCCGTATAATAATGAAGCAAAACGCTTTGGCGATAATTTACCAACCAATGACAAACCAATTGGAGATAAACACAACTCTGCACATGTATTTAAGAAATATAATAAAATAAGCCATTTAACTAATAAAAGTCCAGAAGTTCCGATGTAAGAAACCTGAGTTGCGATCATTAAGAAACTTAAAGAAATTATTACTAATCCTGCAGCTAATTTTACTGGAGAAATCGGCTCTTTTCCTTTAGCCCTTAGAGTATCCCAAAGAACACTAAAAGGAACCGCCAAGAACACAACAAACATTCCATTAAAAATTTGAACCATTGACGGTGGCATTGCCCAACCGAAGAAATGTCTGTCTGTTTGGTTATCAGCAATGAAAGTCAAAGAAGAACCTGCCTGCTCAAATGCCGCCCAAAAGAAAATAATAAAGAACGAAACGATATAAATTACGATAATTCTATCTCTTTCAATCTTAGTCAAAGAAGTATCAGAAATAATTAATCCTGCCAAAGCCAAACCACTTGAATAAATCAAAGTATAAATCAAGTTCTGCCCTACAACATAATGAAAAAAGAATCCTAAAACGACAAATGCAACTACTGCACTTATCAAAGCTTTAGTAGAAAAGTTTGCTGTTTGAGCTTCTCCTTCTTCAAAATCTGAAGCATCATTTTTAGAAGGAAGTCCTCCTAATGCTTTCCCTTCTGGAGAAACTACATATTTATTTTTTAAGAAGTAAAAAAGAATTGTTCCTAACAACATTGCAACAGAAGCTGCCATGAATCCCCATCTAAAAGCATGGATATCTCTAATTCCTCCTGCATCTTTAACATCTCCCAATAAAGGACAGATTGACTGACCTAAGAAAGCTCCGATGTTGATACCCATATAGAAAATAGTAAACGCACTATCTAATTTTGTTTTTTCTTGTTTTGGATACAAACTTCCAACCATACTAGAAATATTTGGTTTGAAGAATCCGTTACCAAAAACAATTACACCAAGTGCAGAGTACATTATGATTTTCGCCAGATCTAAATTAGACTCAAAAACACTTCCGCTTGTAAACAAAAGCATTTGCCCAATCGCCATAAGCAAACCTCCTAAAATAATACAATTTCTGTTTCCTAAATAACGATCGGCAACAAAACCTCCTAACATTGGTGTTAAATAACAAAGTCCAAGAAAACCTCCATAAATTAATGATGCTTCCTCTTCTTTCATTAATAATGAATTTACAAGAAATAAAGTCAATAAAGCTCGCATTCCATAAAAATTGAACCGCTCCCACATCTCCGTTCCAAACAATACCCAAAGTCCTTTTGGATGCGCAGTTTTTACTTGAGTTTCTCCCATATTATTGTCTATTTAATTAGGTTTAAATATTTAGATTATAAATTTTCTTTGATAAAGTTGGTCATTTTATTGTAAAGCTGAATTCTAGTGTTTCCGCCATAAATACCGTGGTCTTTATCTGGATAAATTTGAGAATCAAATTGTTTATTTGCCTGAATTAAAGCTTCCATCATCTGCATTGTGTTTTGAACATGAACGTTGTCATCTCCAGAACCATGAATCAATAAGAACTTCCCTTTCAATTTGTCAACATGGTTGATTGGAGAGTTTTGATCGTATCCGCTTGCATTTTCTTGTGGAGTCTGCATGTATCTTTCTGTGTAAACGCTGTCATAAAAACGCCAGTTTGTAACTGGAGCAACTGCAATTGCCATTTTGAAAACGTCATTTCCTTGGAAAATACAGTTAGAAGCCATAAATCCACCGTAGCTCCATCCGAAAATTCCAATTCTTGAAGCATCAACATAAGGATAAGCACCAATTACTTTTGCTGCATCGATCTGATCTTCAACTTCGTATTTTCCTAATTCTTTCTGAGTCACTTTTTTAAAATCAGCCCCTTTGTAACCAGTACCTCTTCCGTCAACACAAGCTACGATATAACCTTGCTGTGTTAAAGAAAGGAACCAGTAATCATTAGAATTGTTCCATTGATTATTTACTTGCTGTGATCCTGGACCAGAATATTGGAACATGAAAACAGGATATTTTTTTGAAGGATCAAAATCTTTTGGCTTTAAAATCCAAGCATTCAGTTCGTTCCCTTTTGCCGTTTTTAAAACAATGTATTCTTTAGAAGGAAGGTTATAGCCTTTTAATTTATCAGCAAGAGCTTGATTGTTTTCAATAACCTGAATTTCTTTTCCAGTTTTAGCCTCATTTAACGTATAAGTCGTAGGCTGTGTGTTACTTGAGAAAGCAGTAATAAAGTATTGGAAATTTGGACTAAAAGTCGCCGCACTTGTTCCAACTTTAGAAGACAAACGCGCTTTATTTTTTCCATCTAAACCAATTCTGTAAAGATCTCTGTTAATAGAACCATTTTCTGTAGATTGGTAGAAAATAGTTTTTGTTTTTTCGTCAAAACCGTAGTAAGAAACCACTTCCCAGTTTCCTTTAGTAACCTGATTTTTAAGCTTTCCGTTTTTATCATATACATAAATATGATTAAAACCGTCTTTTTCGCTAGTCCAGATAAAACTGTTATCTTTTAAGAAAGTCAAATTATCTGTAATATCTACGTAAGCTTTATCTTTTTCATTTAAAACCACTTTTGCAGTAGCTGTATTACCATCAACAAACAATAAATCTAAATTATCTTGGTGACGGTTTAAAACTTGAGCACAAAGCACGTTAGCATCATTTGTCCACTGCATTCTTGCAATGTAGAAATCATTGTAGTTTCCTAAATCTACTTTTTTAGAAGTATTTCCAGCAGCATCATAAATATGTAATGAAACTACAGAGTTTTTTTCTCCAGCTTTAGGATATTTGAAAGTTTCGATTTTTGGATATAAATCCTTGTGAAAGATTGACATAGAGAATTCTGGAACTTGGCTTTCATCAAAACGAATGTAAGCTAGTTTTTTGCTGTCTTTACTCCAGTCAAATGCACGTACAAAAGCAAATTCTTCTTCGTAAACCCAGTCAGTAATACCGTTTATAACTGCATTTTTCTTTCCGTCTGTTGTAACTGCTGTTGAGTTTTTTGAAGCAACATCATAAATATATAAGTTATTTTCTTTCGCATAAGCAATTTTAGTTCCGTCAGGTGAAAATGTTGGCTCCTGAATTTGAAAATCAACGAGTTTAGTCAGAGATTTTGCTGCAATATCATAAAGGAAATAATCTGCAGTAAAAGAGTGACGGAATATTTTAGATGAATTACAAGCAATTAAGATCTTTTTTTCAGAAGCATCAAAAGTATAGCTGTCAATTCCGTCGGCAAGTTCTTTGTAGTTTTTTGTATCAATAAGATTCGATACTTTTTTCAGCGTTGCAAAATCATATAAATCAATCTGCATACTTCTGCTCGCCATATCAACATTTAAAACCGTATATTGATTTGTATTTTTTAGCGATTGCAGCTCATCCATCCCTTTAGCCCGGAAAGTTCCGCTAAAAACATTTTCGACAGTTATTTTTTGCTGTCCAAAAGCGACCGCAGTTAAAAATAAAAGTACTGCAGTAAATTTACTTGTATTCATTAGAATTATTTTAAATATAAAAAGAGCCCAATTTTAATAAAAAAAATAAACATAATACACATTTTAAGTGTTAAATGTTAAAAAAAATAACGATTGCGTATTTTGATCTTTAAAATACATTGCAAACAAAACTCTTAAAATAGTATCTTTGCCGCAACATTATTATTTAATATATTGAGAATGAACAACGCTGTTGCTGGATTTTCTAAATTATCCAAAAAAGAAAAAATAAACTGGATTGCAAATGAGTATTTTTCAAATCCCGAAGAGGCGCAAAATATTATAAGAAATTACTGGAATTCAGACGAAAAGCTACAACAACTTCATGACGAATTTATAGAAAATACCATTACAAACCTTTACATCCCACTTGGAGTTGCTCCTAACTTTTTGATCAACGGAAAATACAAAACTATTCCGATGGCAATCGAAGAAAGTTCTGTTGTTGCAGCAGCTTCTAAAGCAGCAAAATATTGGTCTACAAGAGGCGGATTTAAAGCAACTATTATTGATACCGAAAAAATTGGCCAAGTTCATTTTACTTATAATGGAGATTCAGAAAAACTAAAAGCTTTTTTTGACGAAATAAAACCTAAGTTTTTTTCTGAAACACAAAGTATTACCAAAAACATGCAGCAGCGTGGCGGAGGAATTCTGGACATAAAACTAAAAGACAAAAGAAGTCTGCTTGAAAATTATTATCAGCTTCATGCCACTTTTGAAACAAAAGATAGCATGGGTGCCAATTTTATAAATTCTTGTTTAGAGCAATTTGCTACTACCTTAAAAGAAGAAGTTCAAAACTCTGACTTATGCAAAAATGGCGAAATCCTAGAAGTTATAATGAGCATTCTTTCTAACTATGTCCCTCACTGTCTTGTTAGAGCTGAAGTTTCATGTCCAATTGAAGAGTTAGCAGAAAAACATATTACCAATCCTCAAGAATTTGCAGAACGTTTTGTTCAAGCTGTACAAATCGCAGAAATAGAACCTTTTAGAGCCGTTACTCACAATAAAGGCATCATGAATGGTGTTGATGCCGTAATTCTGGCAACAGGAAATGATTTCAGAGCCGTAGAAGCTGGCGTTCACGCTTATGCTGCTAGAAATGGCCAATATGCGAGTTTATCTCACGCCAAAATCGAAAATGGAATTTTTACTTTTTGGCTTGAAATTCCGCTTGCTGTTGGAACCGTTGGTGGCTTAACGTCTTTACATCCATTAGTAAAATTGTGTTTAGAAATTTTAGAAAAACCTTCTGCCCCAGAATTAATGGAAATTGTAGCTGTTGCCGGTTTAGCACAAAATTTCGCAGCATTACGCTCATTAACTACAACCGGAATTCAGGAAGGACATATGAAAATGCACCTTAACAACATTATCAATCAATTTGAAGCTACAGATGAAGAGCGACATTTAATTAAAACGCACTTCAAAAAAACCGCAGTTTCTCACAGTGCTGTAGTAGAATTTATTGAGAATTTAAGAAAATAACCAATCCCGTAAAATCCAATATTTTAAATTCCAAATTCAAATATTGGGATTTAGAAATTTACATAATAATATAGACAAGTATGTCAACAACCTTTTACAGTAACGGAAAACTTTTTATTGCGGGCGAATATCTCGTTTTGGACGGAGCAGACGCATTTGCGTTGCCTACAAAATTTGGTCAGGATTTGGTAATTGAAAAAATAGAAAGCGAACAAATTGAATGGAAAAGTTATGATCATGATAATCATTTGTGGTTCGAAGAAACCATTACTTTTGATGAAGTTATAAAAGGTTCAGATCCTAAAATTGACACTGTAAAATCAACTTTGGTTAATATTCTTAATGCCGCTTATCTATTAAACCCAAAATTTATTGATAGCGCTAAAGGATATAAAGTGAGCACTCATTTGAGTTTTCCAAAAAACTGGGGATTAGGAACTTCGTCGACTCTTATAAATAATATTGCGCAGTGGACAGAAACCAATGCTTTTACCTTATTGAAGAATAGTTTTGGCGGAAGCGGTTATGATATTGCTTGCGCACAAAACGATACGCCAGTTTTATATCGAATCAAAGATAATTTTGTACAACAAGTCGAATTTAATCCTGACTTTAAAGAGCATATTTATTTTGTTTATTTGAATAAAAAACAAAACAGTAAATCTGCCATTTACTCCTACAACAATCACAAAAGTAACCGTTTAGCAGATAGTGTTGCAGAAAACAACAAAATTACAAATGCTATTCTTCATGCTAAAACATTAAAAGAATTTGCCTTGGCAGTTCAGAAGCACGAAATTCATTTAAGTAGAATCTTAGAGATGCAAACCATAAAAGAAGCTATCTTTCCTGATTTTAATGGCGTAATTAAAAGTCTAGGTGCTTGGGGCGGCGATTTTGTTATGGTAGTTTCTAAAGAAAATCCGAAAGAATATTTCTTTAATAAAGGATACGAGACTATTTTGACTTATGACGAAATGATTTTATAAAATCATATTTCAACAAACCATTAGTTAGCTTTTTTATTGCTTCTAACGTGCTTTGTCTCCAAACGACGAACAGCTTTACTTTCTTGCTCATTTGACTCAATAAGCCTATTATGTAAGCGTTCTGCCATCTTCTCGATACTGTTTGTAATAGAATCATAGACCACTTCCATTCTGCGGTGTTTCTCTTCTTTTACTGCTCTTAAAACATCTTCTACAAAAAGCTTATCGTATTTTTCGGCAACAGAATCATGTGTATTCGTCAACCTAATCACATAATCATTACTCAAAATAGTAACTTTAAAATGTTGTTCTTCGTTACTCAAATAATACTTTCCACCCAATTCATCAACATTGATGTCGGTACTGGCCACTTTTAAAAGCTCGATAATAATACCATAAATATGACTTTCTATTTTGGTATATACTCTCTGCTTTTTTCTAAAAAATTTAAAAGTAAAAAACATTTAAATAATTGATTTTTTAAAGTATTTGTTTTTGGATTCGTATTCTTCTTTATTTTCTATTTCAAGCAAAAACCAAAAATATGTTAAAGTAAAAAACGAGCAAATTAACTGTAATAATTTGAAAATCACAAGTTTTTTAAATTAAATTTCGATAATTTCTATATACTATAAGAAAATTAACAGTAAAAAAACACAAACCACAATTGCTCTAAATATTAGAAAAAATAAAAACCCGAAGCACTAAAAGCGCTTCGGGTTTTTTATAGGAATTACTCTCTAATTAGTAATTAAATTGTAATCTATTATCTTCAATTTTAGCATTGTTTTTCAAAGCTGGTAATACTCTACCCGCATCATTAGCGCTTTGAGCTTTTACTTTCTCTACATAAGCAGCATGATTAGCAATTGCAGGAGCTTTTACAGTTTTAACGTTTTGAACAACATAAACACCTGTATTTCCTTCAATTGGAGCAGAAATTTTGCTTGCCGCTAAAGCAAATGCGTTACCTACAACTTGCGGTTCTTGCCCAACTCCGCCTGGTAATACTGGATTATCAAGTGTTACGTCTACAGCTTGCTGAACAGCAACTCCTGCTGCTTTAGCGATAGCTTCAATACTTGAACCTTGCATTTTTGCTTTTAACAATTCAGCTTTTTTCTTGTTTTTCAAGATTGGCTCAACATACGGTCTTGCCATATCAACAGAAACTAGACCAGATTTGTTTTCACCTTTATATTGTGCAATAACGTGTCCGATATTTGCAATTTCAAAACGTTTTACATCTCCTTTACTTGTTTCTTTATCAAATGCCCATCTTACAATGTTACGTTGGTTTCCTATTGGTCCAAACTCTTCATCCATCGCTTTTGCATTAACTGGCTGAGCAACTTTTAAACCTAATTCTTTAGCTGCAGCGTTGAAATCTTTATCAGCAGCATCCATTTCGAATTTAGTTGCTAATGTAAATACTTTATCAGAAGTAGCTTCAGAAGGCTCAATTTTTTGAGCGATTGTAGCTAAACGAATTCCGTCTTGTTTGTCAGTAATTTTGATAATGTGAAATCCGAAAGGAGTTTCAACTAAACCAACTTTACCAATTCCGTTGCTGAATACAAAATCATTGAAAGCTTTTACCATTTGGTTTGGCCCAAAATACCCTAAATCACCACCTTGTTGTGCAGATGAATCATCAGAACTTGTAAAAGCCAACATCGCAAAACCATTTGGATTAGCTTGAACTTGCGCTAAAATTTCTTCAGCTTTAGCTTTAGCTTCTTCTTTAGTTCTTTTCTCTTTTGGATTTGGAGTTTGAGATCCTTCATAACCAATTAAGATATGACTTGCTTTTGCATTAACACCAGCTTTAAATCCTAGAGATTTAGAGATTGCATAGTATCTTCCATAAACGTATGGTCCGTAAATTGCTCCAGCTGGTAAGCTGAATAATTTGTCAGCATCAACTGCTGGTAAAGCATTTTTAGGAACATAAGTAGAATCGTAAGGAACATCAGAATTTGCATTTACAAATTCAGCAATGTTTGTTGCACTTTTAAATCCTGGCAATGAATCGTTTTTACCTGTTTTTGCATTGTAAACAACACTTCCTGATAATAAAGCAGTTAATTTAGCTTTAATTTCAGCCTCGTCTTCTTTAGAAGCTTTATCTTCAACTAAAACGTATTGGATTTCACGAGTTGCATCAGCTTTGAATTTTTTCTCGTTTTTCTTCATGTAAGCCACGATCTCATCATCAGAGACTTTAACTTCACTGTCTTTAATAGAAGAATAAGGAGCTGCTGCATAAGCAAAACTCACTTTATTAGATTCCATTTCATACTTTAATTTTCCTTCACTAGCAGTTGTGTAAAGTCCTGATTTAATTAAAGTATTATAGATTTGAAACTTAGCGTTCAATTCAGCATCTTTCTCTTTTTGAGCAATGTATTGTGCTGCTTCTGGGTTTGATTTAAAATAATCTTTAAACTTAACAACATCAAAAATTCCTGCTGCGTTTAAGAACATTGGGTTTTTACCAATATTTGGATCAGATTTCAAAACCTCTAAAATGTGTTTTTCACCAACTCTCAATCCTAATTTATCAAATTGTGATGACAATAAAGCGATTGAAACTTCTTGATCCCAAACTCTGTTTGCAGCTTCAGTGGAAGTTATACCTTGTCCACTTTTTTCAACATTACTAACTTTAACTCTAAAGTCTTCAAATGAAATATCTTTTCCATCGATGCTTCCTACATCTTTTGAACTTTGACCAAATGTTCCTCTTGTAAATAGATCTTGTATTATAAATGCAAATAATGCAAGTGCAATAACTCCTATCAATAAAGCGGAACGCTGTCTAATTTTTGCTAAAACTGCCATTTTATTATCGTTAATTTTATATTCAGTTTGCGAAAATACAATTATCTAGTTAATAACAATACAACTAGCGTTTTATTTTACACATTTTTTTTTATTAATTTAAAAAATCAGTCTTTAATTGTCATTTTGACTAGTTCTATTTTCTTATTTGACGCCTCTTCAATGCGAAAATGAAACCTATCTATTACAATTTTATCTCCTTTTTGTGGGATTTCTTTTGTACGATTGACAATAAAACCTCCTAACGTACCATAAGAATCTTCTTCTGGAATCATTAATTTATAAGTCTCATTTAAATATTCAACATCTAATCGAGTTGAAAACAAATATTTACCACCTCCAATTTCTTCTTCGATTAATTCTTCATCCAAATCGTGCTCGTCTTCAATTTCACCAAAAAGTTCTTCAACAATATCTTCAATAGTAATAATTCCTGAAGTTCCTCCGTATTCATCCAAAACTACTGCAACATTTTTGCGTTTTTTGATCAATAAATTCAAAACGTCTTTAATTAAAATTGTTTCTGGAACAAATTCGACGGTCATTAAAACCGATTTTATAGTAGATGGTTTTTTAAATAAATCGAAAGAATGGACATAACCCACTATATCGTCTAATGAATTTTGGCTTATGATGATTTTAGAATATCCCGTTTCTATAAATAATGCTTTAAGATCATCAACTGTATCAAATAAATCTATATCTACAATTTCTGTACGAGGCGTCATAATATCACGCGCCTTAACAGCTGAGAATTCTAAGGCATTTTGAAAAATTTGAATCTCAGAATCTACCTCTTCATCTTCTTCCACCGTACTCATTTGTTCGGTTATATAATTTCCGAGTTCAATTCGGCTAAACAAATGAATTTGATTTCCCTGTGTTTTAAAAAAATTACTCAGTACAAAGTCTGCAATCCAGATAAAGAAAGTCGAGATATAATAAAATAATCGGTAAAATAAATAAGCCGGAAGAGCTAGAATTTTAATTAAGGAATTGGCATAAATTTGAAAAAACACTTTCGGGAAAAATTCTGAAGTCAGCAAGACTACAAATGTTGCAAGAAGTGTTTGGATAAGGATATTCCACCAATCTGAAAAGACAAAGCCAAAATAAGCCATCCAACCTAAAATCAGATCGCCCATAAAAAAACCGTAAATCACCAAAGCTACATTATTGCCAATAAGCATGGCAGCAATAAATTTGGATGGATTTTCGGTTAGTTTTGTTAAGATTCGAGACAAGAAATCGTCTTGTTTCTTTTCTATTTCAAGATAAATTTTATTGGCGGATGTAAAAGCTATTTCCATCCCAGAAAAAAAGGCGGCTAGTATTAAACATATTATTATAATACTAATTTCCATTTTTATTGTTTTTTGTTTCGGTCATTATGCCTATTAAGAAATCTTCTCCTGAAGAAAAACATAAAAATAGCCATTCCTGCTATAACGAAATAGAAAGGATAACTCTCATCGCCTTCATTTAGTTTTACAATACCATCGTAAATAAAGAAAACTGCAAAAAGGATGTAAACGTATTGTGTATATTTTAAATAACCCATAATATTATAATTCTTCGTCTGATTCAATTTCGCCGGTAATTCGCTGCGAATTAATCACTTTAAAATCTTTGCTAAAATCTATTCCCTGACCGTAGGAAACTCCTTTTTTATCGGTCAATTTGAACTTTCGTTCTGTATAAAACCACTCGTTTTTCTGATCGAAATACAACTGTTCTGTTTCTAACATTTGTCCGTCTTCAGAAGTAATTTTCACTTTCCCAATCAAATCAATGATTCCCGTATTTTTATATGAAACCGCATAGTTGCCTCTTATAAAGGTGCGTTTTTGCTTTTTATCATATAAAGTAACATCTATTCCTTTAGGGAATTCTGTAAAAGGAAAATCAAGATTTGAATAATCTAGCATTTTCGGACTTATTAAAACTCCTGTAATACGCCCAGAATCTGTGTATTTAATGTTTACAGTATCGGCATCACTTGCAGGAACAAATTCTGAGAAGTTAATTTTCTGAACTTCTTTAAAATTACTTTCACATCCAAAAAACATTGTCACAGCAATAACTGTGACAACTATTAGACTATATCTTTTTGGTAAATTCATTTGCCAAATGTAGTAAATTGTAATGAGCTTCTAAAAGATAAAAATATTTGTTTTTATTGGTATTTACTCTTCACAAACCATTTATCATTGAAAGAGAAACTCACGCTGAAATTAACATAATTCTCTTGAACTAAATCTGCAGCTGTTGTACCACGTTTACCAAATTCAATTCCGAAATTTAAATTTGAAAAAGATCCTGGAATTGGAATTCCAGCTCCTAATGACATTCCGATATCTTTAATTGATTCATTATTAACAATCAGACCAATTTTTTCGTATTTCAAACCAGCTCTGTAGGTAATTCTGCTCATGTAACTAGTAAAAGATGCATAATTTGGAAGGTAATAACCTCCAACAGCATATTTAGAATAGCTCTCGTAGCTTACATTTGGTGCCGAGTTATAATAATTTGCTAACTGACCATCTCCTTGAAAAGTCATATTTGCTCCTACAAGCCATTTTCTCGCTTCACCAATACCCAAACCAATACTCAATTTGTTTGGAAGTTTTAATTTTGTCGATTCTGCTGGAACTACATAAGGATCAGCATCTCCTTGAACAGAAATAACTCTCGTATTATCTGAATTCAAATTACTAGCAAAAGTGTAACTTAAACTAGAGAATATACTAGTCTTTTTGTAGATCTTTTTCTGATACATTGTACCAAAACTAAATGCTGTCCCTGAAAGTTCAGAAGCATTGACTTCTGCTGTTCCGTTTTGAACTCCAGTAACTGCCTCTACGCTAGTTGTGGTAATTTTTCCAAAATTATATTGTGCATCTACTCCAATATTCCAATCCTTCATTATTTTATATGACAAACCGAAATATACTTTATTGATACCCCCTTTTCCGTCAAGCTGAGAACTTGTCTGACCTTCTGTAGCCGAATTGTCATTAAGAATTTTATATCCTACCGAACTCACAGGAATCAAACCGAATGAGGCACCAAATTTACCCATCGGAATTCCTATTGCTAAATAATCAAAAGTAGAGCGTTGCGCTTTTTCTGACGCAGCACTTGTTTTTAAATTAGACGTTGCGAATGTTCCTCCAACTGTAAAAGTTGTCTGAATTAAACTAGCGTAACTCGCCGGATTTTCTATATTTAAGTGAATCGAATCTTGTTCTACTGCAACTCCTGCCATAGATCTGTTTTCAAGTGTTCCCTTGAATCTCACATCTCCTATCCCGAAAAAAGAATAAGGTGAAGCAGTGCCTTGTTGCGCGAATGAAACGAACGATATAAGCAAACAAGCGCTTAGTATTACTTTTTTAATCATTGTCGATTTTATATTGATATGTTTGGCTCAAACTCTCCAGAAGGAAATTTGAATTGGCAAATATGGTATTTTTTAATCGTTTAGCCAAAAAATCTGCATCGCCTCCCGTTAAAATTATTATAAAATTTGAAAACTCTTTGCGATATTCATCGATAAAACCGTCAATCTCATAGACGAAACCATTGACAACACCAGAATGTATGGCTTGTGCCGTTGAGTTTCCTACATAAGAATCGGGCTCTTCTAAGGTTAATAACGGCAGTCTGGCTGTAAAATTATGCAGAGATTCATATCGCAAACGAAGGCCTGGAGAAATGGCTCCTCCTAAATAATTATCGTTTTCGTCGATGAAATCGTAGGTAATGCAAGTTCCAGCATCAATAACCAAACGATTTTGTTTTGGAAATTGAAGTGTCGCTCCAGCTGCTAAAATCATTCTGTCTATTCCTAAAGTTTTTGGTGTTGCATATTTATTATGGAAAGGAAAAACATCTTCGTGGGTAAAAAAATGAACTTTTAGTCTATTTTCGAAAGTTAAAAAGGATTGTTTTTCGATATTTCCAACTGATGCAATAGCCAAATCGGAGCATTTTGGATATTTTTTTAAAATATTTTGAATTTTTTTTTCGATTTCATTTTTATCAAAAACAAAATTTTCCAGAGAAGTATCATCCTCAAATACAGATGCTTTAATTCTGGTATTGCCAACATCGACCGTTAAAATCATATTTCATTTTTTGCTTTTGCGAAGATACGAATAGATTTTTTCTAAAAAATGTTTTGCACAAACCAAAAATCATTATATATTTGCACCCGCAACAAGCACGGTACCTTAGCTCAGATGGTAGAGCAATGGACTGAAAATCCATGTGTCCCTGGTTCGATCCCTGGAGGTACCACGAAACCCGAATAGAAATATTCGGGTTTTTTGTTTTTATACTTTTCTAGTTTAACCGCAAAGGTTTTTAATTTATTTCTCTTGCAGATTTAGCAGATAGTGCAGATTTTGAGTTTGGTAAAAGATTTGAGCAGATTTTTTAATAAAATAATTTAAAAAAAATCTGTTTAAATCTGTAAAATCTGCGAGAAACAAAAAGACATCCATTAAAACTTGCCAATCTTTACGTTTTTCTTTAATCTTTCCAGTTAAGTCTTTTTTCCTTCAAAAATAGAGGTCAATAAATAAATACTTTTTGTTAAAAAAGTATTAAGTGAATAAAAAAATATCTTCTATATTCGTAAAAATGTATTTTTAGATTTTATTCACTAACAAGATCACAAAGCAGTTTTATGAGCAAAACTTCTACTAAGGGAATTTGGAAAGTAATTTCAGCCTCTTCTATGGGCACCATGATTGAATGGTATGATTTTTACATTTTTGGCAGTCTGGCTGTCGTTATTTCTACTAAATTCTTTCCAAGCGATAATCCGACTGCAGCATTTTTATCTACTTTAGCCACATTTGCTGCCGGATTTGTAGTTCGCCCATTTGGAGCTTTGTTCTTCGGAAGACTCGGAGATATTATTGGACGCAAATATACTTTTATGGCTACCTTATTATTAATGGGTGGTTCTACTTTCTTAATTGGATGTATTCCGAGTTACGAAACAATTGGTTTTCTAGCTCCTTTATTAGTTCTGATTTTACGTCTGCTTCAAGGACTTGCTCTCGGAGGCGAATACGGCGGAGCTGCTACATATGTTGCAGAACATGCTCCTGCTGGAGAAAAAGGATATTGGACTTCTTGGATTCAGACTACTGCTACTGTCGGTTTATTTATATCTCTGATGGTTATTCTGGCAACAAAAAGCATACTTTCTGCAGAAGCTTTTGATTTATGGGGATGGCGTGTACCTTTTTGGGTTTCTGTTGTTATGGTTGGTGTTTCGTATTTGATTAGAAAAAATATGGATGAATCTCCAGTTTTCGCGAAAGCTAAAAAAGAAGGAACTACAAGCACCAACCCATTAAAGGAAAGTTTTGGAAACCGATACAATTTAAAATTTGTTCTTTTGGCGCTATTTGGAGCTACAATGGGACAAGGTGTTGTTTGGTATACGGGACAATTCTATGCAATGAGTTTTATGAAAACAGTAATGAATATTGATTCTTCTCAAGTAGATGAATTATTAGGAATTGCGCTTTTAATAGGAACTCCATTTTTTATTGTTTTTGGATGGCTGAGCGACAAAATTGGTCGCAAATACATTATGATGTTCGGAATGCTGTTGGCTATTTTATCGTACAGATCTATTTATAAGGAAATGTACAACACAACAAATATTAGTCTAAAAACAGAAATTTTTGAAAGTTATAGAGAAACAACCGAAAATAAAGCTGACGGTAGTTTTGTTACCACGATTCAAAAAAAATATACTGATGGTACAACCATAATGGAGAAAAAAACGTACATGGATAAAAAAGATGTGCAAACAAGTGTCTCTATTCTAATTAATTCTAACGATAAATGGACTTTAATTTTTCTGGTTTTTATTCAAGTATTATTTGTAACCATGGTTTACGGTCCAATTGCGGCATTTTTAGTTGAAATGTTTCCAACCAAAATCAGATACACTTCGATGTCACTGCCTTATCATGTCGGGAATGGAATCTTTGGAGGATTGCTTCCTGCTATTTCTACTTACTTTGTATCACACGCCAAAACAGCAGGCAAAGCCGATTTTTATTTGGAAGGACTATGGTATCCTATAATTATTGCTGGAATCTGCTTTGTTATTGGAATGATTTATATTGACAACAAAAACAAAATTACTCACCTTTAAAATTTACAAAAAAATGAATGCGATTAAACAGGTTTTAGGTGCGTTATGGATTGCTTTGGCCGCTGCTGCTGCCTATTTTTGCGTGTTTGAATTTGGTTTGCCAAAACTTCTTTCAGACCAACAAGACGATTTGGTATTTGGTGCAATTATACTTTTTATACTTACTCCGCTTATCGTTATGGGATTAGGGACATTTGGGTATTATTCTTTAATCGGAGAATATAACGATCCTAAAAGAAAAAAATAAATAAAACAATTATAGAATGCCTTCAACCGCCCCAAAGGCATTAAAACATTAAAACAAAATATCTTATAATTACAAAACTACTTAAACCAAAAAAGGCTGTCCATTTCTAGACAGCCCTTTTCATTACTAACCAAACCTAATTTTTAATAAATTTCGCAACGCGTACTTTATTATGCTCATCAAACGCCTTTACGAGATACAATCCAGAAGTTAAACCACTTACTGAAAATTGATAATCTGTATTTCCGTTTGTATTAAATGTTTTTACTAATTGTCCTGTGATTGAATAGATCTCTACTTTTGAAGTTGTAAATCCTAAAGTAAAATAATCGGCTACAGGATTTGGATATAAATTAACTTGGCTTCCTTTTTCAAAATCTTCAATTGCCAAATTTGCTTGTTTATTACCATAAATTCTAAACTCTCCCGGAGCTAGATTTATTGGCGCATTTACATCGGCAACGTTAATTGTTGAATTATCCATTAAGTTGTACCATGCACCAGTATATTGAAATTCTGGAATCATATTTTGTGCAACTGTATCAAAATTTGCCAAAATGACAACATCTTTAAGTTGAGCAGAAGTTAAATTGTTATTGGTGATTTTAATATTTACCAACAAAGTAGCTGTATTCGCCATTGTCGCTGTTCCTAAAAAAACTGGTTCGTTTTTTTTAAGCGTGATCATTTTTGCCCAATCGTTATAAATTTTATTCCGATTTGAATTTTCCAACCAGTTATTTACCCATTGAGGCTGCGGTTTTGTATCTAATTTACAGTCACCACCTACAGCATCAAAATCAGTATTTACCGAATTATTATTGCAAGTAAAAATAGAATTCTCCCAGCCTAGTTCACCAAAATGCCAAATCATTTTAGGCCCAGGAACCAATAAAGAAACAGCACCAATTGCAGACATTCTAGATAAAGCCGTATTTAATGTTTTTACATTGTAACTTCCATTTGAAGCTCCGTACTGTATATTTTTATACATTAAACGTTCTTCATCATGGCTTTCTGCATAACCCATTAAACGATTTCCTGTAAATCCGCGGTTTGCACTATTCATTCTAAAAATATTGCTATCTGAAGCGTATCCCATCGACAATTGATTGTACTCATTTGTCATTTTCCCCCACATCATTACACCTTTACTCGGCGTTTCTGCTATTCTATAATTAGCCCATTCTTTTTCTTCTGCATCAGTCCCTAAATGTTCAAAAATGGTATAATGCGTTGGATCTATAGCCCAAGAAAAATCAGCATATTTCTTCAAAATATCTACACGATCTTGTTGGTACGAATCGGTACAAGAATTATCACCTGCCGTACATAATTGCGTAAATCCTTTGGTCAAATCCCAACGGAAACCATCAATTTTATATTCTTCGATCCATTGTTTAATAACTCGATTTACATAATATTGTGTTTTTAGTGATTGATGGTTAAAGTCTTCACCTACATTATAACTATGTTTTGCCACGGTATTAAAATATGGATTTTCCGTTGTTGGTGATCCAAAACCGTCTCCATCAGGATCATTCATCCACATTCTTACCATTGGATTTCTTCCAAAAGCGTGATTCAAAGCAACATCTAGAATTACAGCGATTCCGTTTTGATGACATAAATCAATAAGTTCCTTTAATTTATCTGAAGTTCCGTAAAACTTATCCAAAGCCATATGAAAGGAAGTATTATAACCCCAACTTTCATTCCCTTCAAATTCCATTACTGGCATTAATTCGATTGCATTAATTTTTAGATTTTTAAAATAATCTATTCGATCAATTAAACTCTGATAGCTTCTTGCTGCATCAAAATCACGAACTAAAACTTCATAAACTACTAATTTTTCTTTTTGAGGTTTTTCAAAATTAGTTACCTGCCAATTGTAAGGAGTCTGCCCTGTTTTCAAGACTGTAACCTCAAAATTTTGTCCCGCAGGATAAACAGGCATATTTGGATATTTTGAAGCAGGAATCGAAGAATCATCATAGGGAGATAAAACTAAAGTTGAATACGGATCTGCTGTTTTTACCATTGCTGGCGAATTTGCAAGTGGAGTTCCATCAACAACCCAATATTGATATGCATTATTTTCACCCGAAACCAAACCCGTTATTTCTAACCAAAATTTCCCCGAAGACGGATCTTTTTTCATAGCATAAGCCGATGTTGGCTGCCAGTTATTAAAATTCCCCGCTACATAAACGAAATCTTTTAATGGTGCGTCTAAGACCAAAGTTGCTTTTGTAAAATCGGCTGGATTATAATTAATTCCATCAACCAAACCTGCAGGCATAACTTCTGAAATCGTGTTTGGATTTATAACCACAGCGAATTTCTTCGAAATTGTAGTTGCCCCTTGAGTTGCAATCAATTCATAATTTTGATTTTCGGTAATATTAGTATGCGTATACGAATAACTTGAAGTACTAGCATTTGTATTTATAGTTATTCCGTTGGCTTTTAAAGTATAACTGCCCACTCCTCCTGTATTTGTTGCTGCAATATTAAAACTTGCACCAGAAGAAATGATGGAAGTACTATTTTCTGCTGGCGAAGTCAGCGTAACTTGGAAAGATCCTACATTAAGAAAAAAATCGGAACATGATGGCGCCAATTTCAATGTCTGGCTTCCATTTGCACTTCTAAATACAATTCCCATTTTTGTTGCTGCAGATTGCTGTCCTGAAGTTAGTCCAAAATAAATGCTTGGAGTAAGTGTAATACTCCACGTTCCATTTGCATTTTTAGTCATTAGTCCAAGACCATCATCAACACCCCAATTTCCTTTGACCACTTGCCAAGGATTTGCTTCGTCACCTATACCGGCATGCATATAGACCTTTGCAGGATTGGTTCCCATTGTATTACAGGTACTCGATGTAAATGAAACCGTAATTGTAATCTGCTCATTAACCTGAAATACAGTTGGTGATACTGTTATTTGTTGAGCATAAATAGTAATCGATAGTAATAAGAAAACAAAAAGGAATGTTTTTTTCATAATCTCGTGGTTTATTGGTTAGTTAGTTTGATTAAAAAAAGGCTGTCTTACGACAGCCCTTCTCTATTTATATGTACAAAAAATTAATCTAAAGTGATTTTTTTCGCTCCATTATCTATTGTTAAAACTCTTGATCCAGTTGGTCCAGTATATTGAAAGTTATTATCACCATCACCTGCATTTACCAACTCGTCATCTATAGTATAACCTAATCCTGTATAGTAAGTATAGTTATGACTTGCATCCCAGTTACCATTGCTTGTGAAATTATTCTCTAAGAATTCTCTAAATGCTTCTCCGTTTTTAAGAACTATAGTTACTTGGTATACATCTGTTTTACCAACAACTAATGGAAATTCAGTTTCTGCATCGCCATCCCAAGACCATCCTCCAGGAGTAGCAGCACCAACTAACCAGTGTGAAGTTGCTAATGGTGTATGATAAGGAGTCGCTTTAAAAGTATAGAAATTAGAATATTGTGCCTCAGCTCCTGTACCTACAGTAGCTTTAATACGAATATCAACACTGTTCTCTTCTTTCTCAATAAAACCTCCGTTAACTAAAGCTGAATTTAATTCTGCAACAGTTAAAGCTCTATAACGTTCTGTTGTTGTCGTAACTGCAACAGGTGCTGCAAATTTTGTTCCTGCTTTTGCAATCTCAATAGTATAATTTACAACAGTTGCTGTACCATCGTATTTTGCATAATCCCAAATTACTGTTGTTGCAATCTCTTTTTCATTTTCTTTTGAAAGGACAATATTAAAATCATTTTGAGGGCTTAGCAAAACCGGTGCAGATTCTGGTGTAATTACTGGTCTGTCTTCTACATCATCAGCATTACATGACACTGCTAATACACCAATGAATGCGATTAAAATTTTATATATATTTTTCATTTTATTTACTTTTTATAAGGGTTAGTTAGTATCCTGGATTTTGTTTTAAAGTTGGGTTCGCTTGAATCGTTTTTGCTGGAATTGGCATTAAATCTCTGTAAGAATCCGTACCGCTTCCGTTTTTAACGCCACCTTTCCATTGCCAGATTTTAGATCCTCCAGTAAATTTTCCAAAACGAATTAAATCAGTTCTTCTGTGGCATTCCCAAAACAATTCTCTTGCTCTCTCGTCAAGAAGAAAGTCGAGAGTTAAATCAGAAGTTGTAATAACACCAGCACCAGCTCTCACTCTAATTTTGTTCACATATTCTAAAGCCGTTGCGATGTTACCAGCTGTAGCCCCTCTTAGAGTAGCCTCAGCATACATCAAGTACACATCTGACAATCTAAACATCGGAAAATCAGTATCAGGAATATCATTTCTTTGAGCAGCTGAACCATCAGAATTTATATTGGTGAATTTTGTAACTGCATACCCATTTGTAAACACTCCATAATCAGCGATATCTAAAGTTTGTCCTGTGGTATAAAATGTTCCTCTTTTATCAGAAGTTGCTGTTGCATCAGGAAACAATTGAACAAATTCTGGTCTTGTTCTAATTCCTGACCAACCTCCGTTCATACCTTGATCAGCAGCGACCATACTTCCTCCGATAGAAGCATGAAGAATAAAACTCATACCTCCTCCTGTCGCTCTAATAGCGTTACCGTCTCCAATAATTGGGAAGATAAACTCTTTTTGAGCTCCATTTCTATCATTATTAGCAGAGAACAGGTAACGATAAGGCACATCTGCAAAAGTATAGGTAGAACCTACAATTTCGTTACATATTGTAGCTACTTCATTATATCTTTCAGTTCCGACATACACTTTAGAATTTAAATAAATTTGTGCTAATAAAAATTTAGCTGCAATTTTATCAACTCTTCCATATTCATTAGCACCAGAAGGAGCTAAAGTCGCATCGATGTCTTTTAATTCTGATTCCACAAAAGCAAAAACTTCAGCTCTTGTTTTTTGTTCTGGATAAAAGAAACCAACTGGATCTTTCTCTGTAGTAATTGGCACATTACCAAACAAATCCATTAAGTTAACATACGAAAATGCTCTAAGGAAACGAACTTCTGCTCTAAATCTTACGATTTCAGCTTTTGTAGCCGCATCAACATTACGCTCAGTTAGCTTTTCATCTGTTGTTTGTCTCAAAAACTCATTAGCAACGCTAATTTCATAAAATGCTCTTGAAAAAATCCCGTATAAAAACTGATTACTAGGACTCCATTTTTGTCCATTTATTGCAGGCAAACCATCATCAGACCAAGCAACAATAGCTTCGTCAGTAGGAAACTCCTGAGTAACAAAAAGCAATCGCAAATAACTACTGAAATCACCACCCAATCCAGCGATATCTGGACTTTTAGAAGGAACAGCAGCATCACCATCACCATCATTACCTCCTACATACAAACCAGCATATAATTTTGCCAATACTTGTTTGTAAGATTCTGGATCTTTAAAAAAATCATCAGAAAGAAACTCATCATCATCTGTTGGCTTCACATCTAAGTCACTCGTACATGAAGTAAGTGTCATATTCAATCCTAAAATGAATAGGAGAAAATAAGATATATATTTAAATGATATTTTCATTTTATTTATTTTTAAAATTTAATTTTCAATGTACTATTAGAAATTTGCATTTACTCCAACTAGAAATGTTCTAGCTCTTGGATAAACGTTATTATCTATTCCGTTGAATTTTTCAGGATCTAGTCCGTTGTATTTTGTCAGAACAAAAACATTTTGTACTCCAGCTGTAAATCTCAAAGAAGCTGCTTTAAGTAATGTTTTATTAAAAGTATACCCTAACACAATATTATCTAGCTTGATAAAAGAAGCATCTTTTACAAAATAATTTGAGTAGTTACGCTGCGTTCCATTGGAGTTACTTTCAGTAGTAAAACCAGTGTTGTAATAATCTGTGCTAATGTTAGCTAAGTCAGACTGCCTTCTTAAACCAGCCTCTAAATATCCTTTATCAGAGCTTACGTTATCAAAAATATAGTTTCCTAAACTAGCTCTCCAGTTCATTGTAAAATCGAACTGCTTGTAATTTAAAGTAGAGAATAATCCGAACGTATAATCTGCTGTTGGCTTATGAAATTTGTAACGATCTGCATCTGTAATAGCTCCATCACCATTTCTATCTGCATAAGCACCTTGAATTGGTCGTTTGTTTGCATCATATAATTGTTCAAATACAAAGAATGAATTTGGCGCATATCCTTCAGAATGTATTAACACCTGATTTCCAGTTCCTCCTGCAATATTATCTCCTGTTAAATATCCTTGAAATCCTGAAACAGTATTCCCTAAATCAGAGATTTTTTGATCAATATAAGTGGCATTAACTGCAACATTCCATGTTAATTTATCATTTTTAACAATGTCAGACTGAAGACTGAATTCCATCCCTTTTGTTCTTACGCTACCAATATTACTATAACCTTGATTTCTAATATTTGCGCCATCTGGAACAGGGATATTTGCTAATAAATCACTCGATTTTTTATCAAAATAATTAACTGAACCTGTTATTCTTTCATTTAGGAATCCAAAATCTACACCAACGTTCATCTCAGCTAAATCTTCCCACTTAATATCTTCATTATATCCTTCAGGTCTTGCCGTTTTGTAGATAACACCGTTAAAAACATATTGCGTATTAATTGTTCCTAAAGTTACACGTCTTAAATAATCGTATGCCGGTGGAATATCTTGCTGTCCAGTAGTTCCGTATCCAACTCTTAATTTTAAGCTAGATAAAGTTTCATTACCTTTTAAGAAAGCTTCTTCTGCTAAATTCCATGCAAAAGCACCTCCAGCAAAATTACCCCATCTATTTTCTTTAGAGAAACGTGAAGTTCCGTCTCTTCTGTAATTTACAGTCAATAAATATCTACTGTCGTATCCTAAATTAACACGTCCGAAATACGATTGCAAATTAACATCTGGATCTGTAGTAACATCAGCAGGTGGGTTTGGCTGTTTGATATCTCCTGAATTAAACCCTTCTCTCTGGAATAACTGATAGTTATAACCAGCTGTTGCGTCAATTTTAAACTTACCAATATCTTTAGTATAATTAAAGTAAGTATTTAAGTTTTTGTTCTGACGATTGTCTGTATAATGTGTATATCCACCTAAATTAGTCCAGTTACCTTTGTCAAATGTAGTAGGCTGATATCCTAAAATACTTTCAGTGCTTATTGCATTATAACCATCACTATCAAATTTGTCGATTCCCGCCTCAGCAACGATTCTCAAATCTTCGAAGAAATGAAACTTATAATCTAATCTAATGTTACCCCATTTTCTTGTAGAAGTTGCTCTTCTATCTTCTTGATTTAATCTTGCTACAGGGTTTCTTGCTGGTAGCAATGGTACGTTTCCATTTGGCTCCAACCATTCAAAATATCCTCCATATCGAGAACCTGCTTGATAAACTGGCTGTGTTGGATCAAATATAATAGCACTACTAATTGCTGCTCCTTCATCTTGAAATTGATTTTTTCCAAAAGCCAAGTTTCCTGTAATATCAATTTTTAAATGATTATCAAATAAAACTGGATTCAACGATAACGATGTAGTAGTTCTCTCAAAAGAAGTGTTTCTTA
The DNA here is from genome assembly GCF_056824315.1 of Flavobacterium sp. B167r. Classification (NCBI taxonomy): domain Bacteria; kingdom Pseudomonadati; phylum Bacteroidota; class Flavobacteriia; order Flavobacteriales; family Flavobacteriaceae; genus Flavobacterium; species Flavobacterium sp. B167r. The sequence goes on along the minus strand of NZ_CP124859.1, from coordinate 1,501,443 downwards.
AAATTCCAGGATTATCAACGTTTCCAACAGATAAACGTACTGGAAGTTTATTAAATAATGATCCGCTTACAGAAATATTATTATTTGTCGTTAAAGCAGTATGGAAAATTTCGTCCTGCCAATTAGTGTTCGCTGTACCTAATAAAGCTTTCTGTTCAGCTGTACCTTTTTCGTTTACAAGAGCGCGATATTGATCTGCACTTAAAACGTCTACTGTATTTGCAACAGTATTAATACCAACTTGAGAACTAAAGTTTACTTTTACTCCGCCTTTTGTTCCTTTTTTAGTAGTAATTACAATTACACCATTTGCAGCACGAGAACCGTAAATTGCCGCCGCAGATGCATCTTTTAAAACAGTAAATGATTCAATATCACTAGGGTCAATTGTAGACAAAACACTTGTAGAACCATTTGGAACTGCATTACTCATAGGAAGCCCATCAATAACAATTAACGGCTCATTAGAAGCGCTTAAAGAAGATCCTCCACGAATTCTAATATCTGCTTTTGCTCCTGGAGCTCCGCCTCCAACTACATTAACACCGGCAATACGCCCGCTGATTAATGTTTCTGGAGTAACGTTAATACCTTTATTAAAATCTTTCGCTGCGATTTGAGAAACAGATCCCGTTGCATCTTTTTTCTTCACAGTACCATAACCAACTTGCACCACAACTTCTTTAAGTTGATTAGTATCTTCTTCTAAAGAAATGTTAAGTGTCTTTTGACCAGTATACTCAATTGTTTCTGTTTTATATCCAATAAAAGAAACAACAATTTTGTTACCGTTTTTAACATTTGACAGCTGGTAATTTCCATCAAATCCTGTTGATGCACCATTTGGAGCACCTTGTACATTTACATTTACTCCAGGTATTGGCTGACCTGTTGTTTTGTCAACAACAGTCCCTTTTAAAGTGCTCTGAGCCAACACTGTAAAAGGCAACAATAGGAATAAAAATAACAACTTTTTGTAAATTGTTTTCATACTTTTTGTTTAAATTAGTTTTGAGTTTTTGAACGTTAGTTGAGTTTTTAATTTTACTTCGAATTTCAAAATTATGAATTTATTAACATGCTCGACGATAGGCAAATTATAATGCGTTACGAAAACGTGGTAGTGTTGAAAACTTTCTATATTTTGTAATCTTTTCAGTCAAAAATTATCAATTCTAAAAATATTAGATACCTTTATTAATAATTAGATTTTTTTCAAATAAAAGCATGAAACGAAAAATAACCCTAAAACAGATTGCAAAGGAACTTGACGTATCAATATCAACTGTCTCAAAATCACTCAGAAATAGTCTTGAAATTGGTGAAGAAACCCGATTAAAAGTTCAGGCTTTTGCCAAGTTTTACAACTATAAACCCAACAATATTGCCCTTAGTCTAAAAAACCGAAAAACCAAAAGTATTGGTATTATCATTCCGGAAATTGTACATTATTTTTTCTCGACTGTAATCAACGGAATTGAGCAGTTTGCGAACGAACACGGCTATAGTGTTGTCATTTGTTTATCTGATGATTCTTTCGATAAAGAGGTTTTGAATATGGAGATGCTAGCCAACGGAAGTATCGACGGATTTATCATGTCACTTTCTAAGGAAACCCAGTACAAAGGTGATTTTCACCACATTACAGAAGTCATCAATCAGGGAATGCCGGTTGTAATGTTCGACCGCGTTACGAACGATATTTTGTGCGATAAAGTTATAATTGATGATAAAGCTGCTGCTTACGAAGCCGTTCAGAGTTTGATTGATAACGGAAGAACAAAAATCGCTTTAGTAACCACTGTAGATTATGTAAGTGTCGGGAAATTGAGAACTGACGGTTACGAAAAAGCACTTTTAGACAACGGAATTCCTTTCAACGAAGATTTAATTATCAAAATTGAAGATGTCGATACCTGCGAAATTACCATTTCTGAGCTTTTACATGCGAGAGCTTTCGACGCCGTTTTTGCTGTAAATGAACTTTTTGCAGTAACAATTATCAAAACGGCTTCAAAAATGGGACTAAAAGTTCCTGAAGATTTAGCTGTAATTGCTTTTACTGACGGAATTATCTCAAAATATTCCACTCCAAGCATTACAACGGTAAGTCAAAGCGGTGAAAAAATGGGAAATAAAGCAGCCAAAATGCTGATTGAAAGATTAGAAGCTGAACACGACGATGACGAAGAAGAAAACGAAAATTACACAACAGAAGTCATAGAAACCCACTTAATAAAAAGAGAATCTACTGACTAAAATTCTTAAAATCAAACCTTTCTGAAGCCATAATTAATTTTTATGGCTTTTTTATTAGCAGATATAAAAAAATAATTAATACTTTTACACCCATCAAGGCTTTTACTTTTACTTCGAAAAAACAGTAAGTTTTGATAAGCAAAGCGCTTATCGTATAATTTTTCAAATTACGATAATGGAAAAGCGTAAATTAAGTTTCTGGGAAATTTGGAACATGAGTTTCGGTTTCTTGGGGATACAAATGGGGTTTGCACTTCAAAATGCAAATGCCAGCAGAATTCTTCAAATTTTTGGTGCCGATGTACATGAACTTTCGTGGTTCTGGATTATTGCTCCCCTTATGGGATTAATAGTACAGCCTATTATTGGTCATTACAGCGATAAAACCTGGGGAAAATTCGGAAGAAGAAAACCTTTCTTTTTAGTCGGTGCAATTTTAGCTTCGGTGGGATTAATTTTAATGCCGCAGGCTAATATTTTCATTTCTATTTTACCTGCCTTATGGGTTGGAGCCGGAATGTTAATGATTATGGATGCTTCTTTCAACATTGCCATGGAGCCGTTTCGCGCGCTTGTTGGTGATAATTTAAGAACAGATCAGCGTACTGCTGGTTTCAGTATTCAAACTTCATTAATTGGTTTTGGTGCCGTAATTGGTTCGGCTTTGCCTTATGTTTTAACAAAATGGTTTCACGTCCCAAACAGCACTGTTCCTGGAAGTGTTCCTTTAAATTTAACGCTGTCATTTATCATTGGCGCGGCAGTTTTAATTGGTTCTATCTTAGTAACCTTGTTCACAACCAAAGAATACACGCCGGAAGAATTGGCAAAATTTGAAGATCCGCAAAATGAAGTGATTTCTGATTCTGAGGAAAAATCAAAAATCACAGACATCTTTACTGATTTTGCAAAAATGCCAACCACAATGCGTCAGCTTAGCTGGGTGCAATTTTTTTCTTGGTTTGGATTATTCGGAATGTGGGTTTTTACAACTCCGGCCATCGCACATCACATTTACAAATTACCGCTTAGCGATACTTCAAGTCAGCAATATCAAGATGCTGGTGACTGGGTCGGAATTCTTTTTGGAGTTTACAATTTAGTTTCAGCTATCATTGCTTTATTTTTCTTGCCCTATATCGCTAAAAAAATCGGAAGAAAATCAACACATTCTCTCTCTTTAGTCATTGGAGGAATCGGATTAATCTCGATTTATTTCATGCCAAATGAAGACTGGGTTGTATTGCCTATGATTTTAATTGGAGTTGCTTGGGCAAGTATTTTGGCTATGCCGTATGCAATTCTTGCCGGTTCTATTACGCCTAAAAAAATGGGTGTTTACATGGGAATTTTCAACTTCTTTGTTGTTATTCCGCAAATTGTAAACGCATTAATTGGCGGTCCAATTGTAAAATACCTTTACAATGGTGATGCGATTTACGCTCTGGTTACCAGCGGTGTAAGTTTCTTAATTGCCGCTGCATTAGTTTACAAAGTAAAAGATGTAGACGACTTTACTCAAAAATCATAAATCAGAATTCCCTCCTATAATGAACAAGAAAGCATTTATATTCGACCTGGACGGCGTGATCGTTGATACCGCTAAATACCACTTTTTGGCCTGGCAAAAAATCGCTCAGTCATTAAATATAAACTTTACACACGAAGACAACGAACTTTTAAAAGGCGTTAGCCGCGTTCGTTCTTTAGACATCATACTTGGATTAGGCAATGTTGAGGCTTCTCAGGAAGACAAAGACAAATGGCTAATTCAAAAAAACGAAGATTATTTATCTTATTTGGTTGATATGGATGAAAGTGAGATTCTTCCAGGAGTTTTTAAAATTCTACAACTTTTAAAAGATTTAAATCAGGGAATTGCATTGGGCTCTGCCAGTAAAAATGCAAGACCAATTTTAGAAAAAACAGGAATTCTGTCTTACTTCGATGTTATTGTTGACGGAAACGACGTTACCAATGCAAAACCAGATCCTGAAGTTTTCTTAAAAGCGGCTCAATTATTAAACATTGATCCAAAAAATTCAATTGTATTTGAAGATTCTGTTGCCGGAATTCAGGCAGCAAATATTGCAGAAATGGTAAGTGTTGGAATTGGTGAGGAAACAATTTTACATGAAGCTGATCATATTTTTAAAGATTTTACCCAAATCGCACCAGGCTTTATTAACGACTTAATTAGTCAATGAGAAAATTTGATAATTAGATAATTTTCAAAAAATGAGAATAATTTAATTATCACTCAACAAATTGTGTCACTAAAAAAAAATGTAAAACACCAAGCAATTCAAAAGCAAAAAAATAATATCTAAAAGATAATTATCAAATTATCTAATTGCCCTAATTGCCACATTATCTAATTAAAAGAAATGAATCAAGATTATATAAAACCAGACAATTGGTCCATCATAGAAGAAGGATTTGATGCAGAGAGAGTAAAATCGTCTGAAAGTCTTTTCAGCATCGGGAACGGTGCTATGGGACAACGTGCCAATTTTGAAGAAACGTATTCGGGCGAAACTTTTCAGGGAAGTTACATCGCCGGAATTTATTATCCGGACAAAACAAAAGTGGGTTGGTGGAAAAACGGTTATCCAAAATATTTCGCCAAAGTTTTGAATGCTCCAAACTGGATTGGAATTGACATTGAAATCAACGAAGAAAACCTTGATTTACACAATTGTACCGAAGTTAGAAATTTCCGCAGAGAATTGAATATGAAAGAAGGTTGGTACAATCGTTCTTTCGAAGCAATTCTTAAAAACGGAACCGAAATCGCAGTAAATGTTCGTCGTTTTCTTTCTTTAGATTTGGATGAAACCGGAATCATCAAATACGATATTACGCCTTTAAACAAAGATGCTAAAATCGTTTACAAACCTTATATTGATGCCGGTGTAACCAATGAAGATGCCAACTGGGAAGAAAAATTCTGGGAACCTCTAGAAGTTAAAAAAGGAACAAACGAAGCTTTTGTAACGGCTCAGACTTTCAAAACGCATTTTAAAGTTACGACTTTCATGCACAATACGATTTTGGCAAATGGGGAAAATGCAAATATTTCTCCGTCAACAATCGACTCGACTACAGAGAGAGTTCAATATACGTACGGAACTATTATCGCGAAAGGACAAACCTCATCTATTCAAAAAATTGGAGGATATACGGTTTCTTTAAATCACGAAAATACTTTGGCTGCAGCCGAAAAAGTAATCAAATCTGCTGTTGGTTTAGGATATGAAAGTTTGTTCCAAAATCAAGTAAATGCCTGGGCAAAAATCTGGGAAATGTCAGATATTACAATTGATGGAGATGTTAAAGCACAACAAGGAATTCGTTTCAACATCTTCCAATTGAACCAAACCTATTCAGGAAAAGACAGCCGATTAAATATCGGTCCAAAAGGATTTACCGGAGAAAAATACGGCGGTTCAACATATTGGGACACTGAAGCGTATTGTATTCCGTTTTACATGGCGACGAAAGATCAGCAGGTTGCAAGAAATTTATTGACATATCGTTTCAATCAATTGGACAAAGCGATTGAAAACGCGAAAGATAATTTAGGTTTCAAAAACGGAGCAGCTTTATATCCAATGGTAACCATGAATGGTGAAGAATGTCACAACGAATGGGAAATCACACACGAAGAAATTCACAGAAACGGAGCAATTGCTTTTGCGATTTACAATTATTACCGTTACACGGGAGATTACTCTTATATTCCCGAAAAAGGTTTAGAAGTTTTAATCGGAATTGCGCGTTTTTGGCATCAAAGGGCTTCTTTTTCAAAAGAAAAAAATCAATACGTGATTTTGGGAGTTACAGGTCCAAACGAATACGAAAACAACATTAACAATAATTTCTACACGAATTATATTGCGAAATGGTGTATCGATTTTGCTTCGGAACAAATTACTAAAGTGGCGCTAGAATATCCTGCAGATCACAAACGCGTTTTAGAAAAAGTTACGCTTTCCGCGGATGAAATTCAGGATTGGAAAAAAGTTGCCGATAATATGTATTTTCCAACTTCAAAAGAACTTGGAATTTATTTACAACAAGACGGTTTCTTAGACAAAGATTTAGTTCCTGTAAAAGATTTAGATAAATCACAGCGTCCAATCAACCAAAAATGGTCTTGGGATCGCGTTTTACGTTCACCTTATATTAAACAAGCGGACGTTTTACAGTGTTTTTATTTCTTTGAAGATCATTTTTCGAGAGAAGAATTAGAACGTAATTTCGATTTTTATGAATCATTTACCGTTCACGAAAGTTCACTTTCGCCTTGCGTACATTCTATTCAGGCTGCTCTTTTAGATAAAATGGATATGGCTTATACTTTCTATTTAAGAACTTCTCGTCTGGATTTGGATGATTATAATAAAGAAGTGGAAGAAGGTTGTCACATCACATCAATGGCGGGAACTTGGATGAGTATCGTGGAAGGTTTTGGCGGAATGCGTGTGAAAAATGACCAGCTTCATTTCTCTCCAAAAATTCCAAAAGAATGGGAAGCCTATTCGTTTAAAATTAATTTCAGACATCAAATTCTAACTGTATCTGTAAGTCAAAATGAAACCACTTTTACTGTAGATGGTGATCAGGATTTAACGATTGTGGTAAACGGAAAAACGATAACTGCCAATAAATTAGAGCAAATTAATTAAATCAAAATACACTAAAACTCAAAAACATGAAAAACTTATTTTTCGCAAGTTTAGTTTTGTTTGCGGTTAGCACCATTGCAAAAGCGCAACAATTAAAGTCACCCGAAGGAAAGTTCGTAATGGAATTTTCGCTTCAAAGCGATGGAACTCCAACTTATAATTTAAAATATAAAAACAAAGAAGTTGTAAAAACCAGTAAATTAGGTCTTGAATTAAAAGATGACAAAAAATCTTTATTGAATGACTTTACTGTTGTTGACACAAAAACTTCAACTTTTGATGAAACTTGGAAACCAGTTTGGGGAGAAGTTGATCAAATCAGAAATCATTATAACGAATTGGCAGTTACTTTAAACCAAAAAGGAACTGACAGACAAATCGTAATTCGTTTTCGTTTATTCGAAGACGGACTTGGATTTAGATATGAATTTCCAACCCAAAAAAACCTTACTTATTTTGTAATCAAAGAAGAAAGATCTCAATTTGCAATGACTGGTGATCACACTGCTTTCTGGATCCCTGGAGATTATGATACTCAGGAATACGATTATACAAAATCGAAATTATCTGAAATTAGAGGTTTATCTCAAAAAGCGTATACGGCAAACGTTTCTCAAAAGAATTTTTCTCCAACAGGAGTTCAAACTTCTTTGATGCTAAAAACAGCTGATGGAATCTACATCAACTTGCACGAAGCAGCTTTGATTGATTATTCTTGTATGCACTTGAATTTAGATGACAAAAACTTAGTTTTCGAATCTTGGTTAACGCCAGATGCAAAAGGCGATAAAGGCTATATTCAGGCGCCGGGTCATTCGCCTTGGAGAACAATTATGGTTAGCGATGACGCTAGAGAAATCTTGGCTTCAAAAATGACTTACAACTTAAACGATCCTTCAAAAATTGACGATACATCTTGGATTAAACCAGTAAAATATGTTGGTGTTTGGTGGGAAATGATTACAGGAAAAAGCTCTTGGTCATATACTAACGATTATCCAACAGTTCAATTGGGTGTTACAGATTTCGCGAAAGCAAAACCAAACGGAACGCACGGAGCAAACAATGCTAACGTAAAAAAATACATTGATTTCGCTGCTGCAAATGGTTTCGATGCTGTTTTAGTTGAAGGATGGAACGAAGGCTGGGAAGACTGGTTTGGACATTCTAAAGATTATGTATTCGATTTCTTGACTCCTTACCCAGATTTTGATGTAAAAGGTCTTCATGAATATGCAAAATCTAAAGGTGTAAAAATCATCATGCACCACGAAACTTCTGGTTCTACACGCAACTACGAGCGCCACATGGATGCAGCTTACAAATTCATGAAAGACAACGGATACGATGCTGTAAAAAGCGGTTACGTTGGTGATATTTTGCCTCGTGGCGAAAATCATTACGATCAATGGATTGTAAATCACTACCAATATGCAATCGAAAAAGCGGCTGATTACAAAATTATGGTGAACGCTCACGAAGCAGTTCGCCCAACAGGAATTGCGAGAACGTATCCTAACTTAATTGGAAACGAAGCGGCAAGAGGAACAGAATACCAAGCTTTTGGTGGTTCTAAACCAAATCACGTAACTGTTTTACCTTTCACAAGATTAATCGGTGGTCCAATGGATTACACGCCTGGAATCTTCGAAATGGATATCAGCAAAATGAATCCTGAGAACAAATCGCATGTAAACAGTACAATTGCTAACCAATTGGCTTTATATGTTACTATGTACAGTCCATTACAAATGGCTGCTGATACTCCAGAAAACTATAACCGTTTTCCGGATGCATTCCAATTCATTAAAGATGTGGCTGTAGATTGGTCTGAAAGTAAATATATCGAGGCTGAGCCTGGAGATTTTATCACTGTTGCCCGTAAAGCAAAAGGAACAAACAACTGGTTCGTTGGAAACGTAAACGGAGAAACTTCTCGTACTTCAAACATCGATTTTAGTTTCCTTGAAAAAGGTAAAAAATATACAGCAACAATTTATGCTGATGCAAAAGATGCGCATTACAAAACAAATCCGCAAGCTTATACAATCAATAAAATTGCTGTAACAAACAAATCAAAATTATCTCAGTTATCTGCTCCTGGAGGAGGTTATGCGATCAGCATTATTGAAACGAAATAATTTTTAAAAGACAAGTAATTTTCCCCCAAGATTACTTGTCTTTTTACTATCAGATCAAATTAAGAAGTTAAATTTGAGGTAACTATTTTCTTCATCTTTAGATAAATTAACATGAGTCTCAAATTTAATTTCTTCATTTTTCTTTTTGCCCTTTTGGGATTTAATGCCTATTCTCAAACCAAAACAAAAGCATCTTATGATTATCTTTTGTATTTGCCAAAAGATTATACAAAAGGAACCAAAAAATATCCGCTTGTAATTTATTTGCATGGCGGTTCACAAAAAGGAAACGATCTGAATAAACTGAAAATCTACGGCCTTCCCTATTTAGTAGAAAAAGGCCACGATTTCGATTTTATAATAGCTTCTCCGCAATGTCCAGATAATAAATACTGGTCGACTGAGAATTGGTTTGAATCGCTTTATACCGAATTAAATTCGAAATATAGAATCGATACAAACCGAGTTTACCTCACAGGAGTTAGCATGGGAGGTTATGGAACATTTATTACAGCTTTAGATTTTCCGGAGAAATTTGCTGCCATTATGCCGTTCTGTGGCGGAGTAAACGATAGCGATTTAGTCCGAATCTGTAATTTGAGTAAAATTCCTGTTTGGGCTTTTCACGGAACAGCCGATGATAAAATTCCATTTAGTGAAACCGAAAGAATTGAAAAATCTTTGGAATCATGTGAAACCAATAAAAATTTCAAGTTTACCCGTTTGGAAAATGAAGGTCATGAAATTCAATATTTATATGAAACAAAACCTGAAATCTACAAATGGATGCTCAAACAGAAGAAATCCAATAAAATCAAACCTTGATTTTATTACACATTCATAAAAATACAAACTATGAAAAACCAAAAAACATCACTTATCTATAAATTAGCCCTGTTGGTTTTGTTGTTTTCCGCTTCCGCGAAAGCACAAATCCAAAAAGTAGAACCGCCTTTCTGGTATGCAGGAATGAAAAATTCGGAACTACAGATTATGTTTTACGGGAAAAATATTTCGCAATACGAAGCCTCAGTTTCAAACAATGTTGCGATTAAAAATGTAGAAAAAACAGAAAATCCAAATTACCTTTTTGTAACCATTGATACAAAAGATGTAAAAGCTTCTGAATTGGTTTTCTCTTTCAAAAACAATAATAAAGTTGCCTTTAAACAAAAGTATACTCTTAAAGAAAGAAAAACGAATTCTGCCGAAAGAAAAAGCTACGATGCCTCTGATTTAATTTACTTAATCATGCCAGATCGTTTCGCTAACGGAAATCCGAAAAACGATAGCAACGCTTCTTTAACTGAAAAAGCAAACCGTCAAGATCCAAGCGGACGTCACGGTGGAGATATCGAAGGAATCATCAAAAACTTAGATTATATTTCTGCTCTTGGTGCAACTACAATCTGGAGCACGCCTCTATGCGAAGACAACGACAAACAGCATTCGTACCACACTTACGGACAATCTGATGTTTACAGAATTGATCCACGTTACGGAACGAATGAAGATTACGTTCGACTTTCTAATGAAATGCATAAAAAAGATATGAAATTGGTAATGGATTATGTTACCAATCACTGGGGAATTACACACTGGATGGTTAAAGATTTACCAACAAAATCATGGCTTAATCAATTTGAGAACTACACACAAACGCACCACAGACGTGAAGTAATTACAGATATTCACGCTTCAAAAATCGATCAGGAAGTTTGTGTTGATGGATGGTTTGTTCCTTCAATGCCAGATTTAAATTTAAGAAATCCGCTTGTTGCGAAATACTTGACTCAAAACGCGATTTGGTGGATTGAATATGCTAATCTTGATGGTTTCCGTGTAGACACTTATAATTATTCAGATAAAACTGCGATGGCGAATTGGGCAAAAGCGATTACAACTGAATATCCTAATTTTAATATTGTGGGGGAAATCTGGATGCACAATCAGGCGAATTTAGCTTTTTGGCAGAAAGACAGTAAAATTGGAGCAATTGAAAACTACAATTCGAATCTTCCAAGTGTAATGGATTTTACGCTTCAAAGTCAGATCACTTCTGCTTTCAACGAAGACGAACCAAGCTGGGACAACGGATTGATTAAATTCTACAACAATTTTGCAATGGATTTCTTGTATCCAAATACTAATAACATTTTAGTTTTTTCCGAAAATCACGATACAGATCGTATGAATGATAAGTTTAAATATGACTTACCAAAGTACAAATTAGCAATGACTTTATTGGCAACAGTTCGCGGAATTCCTCAAATTTATTACGGTTCAGAAATTGGAATGGGCGGTGATAAAGGTAAGGGTGGAGATGCCGATATTCGTCAGGATTTCCCAGGCGGATGGGCTGGCGACAAAAACAATGCTTTTACAAAAGAAGGAAGAACTCCAGAACAAGCTGCATTTTTTGATTTCAGTTCAAAATTATTCACTTGGAGAAAAACAAACGAAGCGGTTCATTTCGGAAAAATGACGCATTATATTCCTGAAAATAATACGTATGTATATTTCAGATATACTGATGTTAAAACGGTAATGGTAGTTTTCAATAACAATGCAAAAGAGCAAGTTGTAAAAACAAACCGTTTCAAAGAAAGCATCAAAAACTTTAAATCAGGAAAAGATGTTATCACAGGGAAAACATTCGATTTAACTTCTGAAATTACTTTAGAACCAAAATCAGCTTTGGTTTTAGAATTGGAATAAAGCTTAACCGCAAAGGATGCTATATTTTTTTGCCACAGATTAATTTGATTAACACTGATTTTTGTTCGCCACGAATTTCACGAATCTCCACGAATTATTTACTCCTATTTAAATTTGTGAAAATTCGTGAAATTCGTGGCAAAAGAAAAAAATCCTTTTAAATCCTTTAATCTGTGGCTATTTTTTGCAACATCATTCATGTCTAAAAAAATCCTAAATAATGAAAAAATACACTTTCCTTTTTTTATCTTTAGTAATCTTAATTACGGGTTGTTCTGGCTCAAAATCAGTTTCAATGAATAACGAAAATACTTCGAAAACACCTTTCGTCTGGGAAGGAGCAAATGTTTATTTTTTACTTGTCGATCGCTTTTACAACGGCGACAAATCAAACGATTTAAATTTCAACCGAACCAAAACTCCGGGGAAATTACGCGGATTTGAAGGCGGTGATATCATCGGAATTACTAAAAAAATCGACGATGGTTATTTTGACAAATTAGGAATAAATGTCATTTGGCTTACGCCGATTGTCGAGCAAATTCACGATGGTGTTGACGAAGGAACTGGATTGAGTTATGGTTTTCACGGTTATTGGGCAAAGGATTGGACGGCGCTTGATCCGAACTTCGGAACAAAAGAAGATTTAGCCAATTTAGTTAAAAAAGCACACGAAAAAGGAATTAGAATAGTTTTGGATGGCGTAATCAATCATACCGGTCCCGTAACTCCAGAAGATCCAGTTTGGCCTTCTGACTGGGTACGAACTGGCGTTGTCTGCGATTACAAATCTTTCGAAAATACTACAATGTGTACTTTGGTTGAAAATCTTCCAGATGTAAGAACTGAAAGCTCTCAAAATGTAGAACTCCCTCCCTTTTTAATTGAGAAATGGAAAAAAGAAGGCCGTTATGAAAAAGAAGTTGCTTCGTTAGATGAATTCTTCAAAAGAACAGGTTATCCAAGAAGTCCGAAATATTACATTATAAAATGGCTGACCGATTATATTCTAGAATTCGGAATTGATGGTTACCGCGCTGACACTGTAAAACATACCGAAGAAGGCGTTTGGGCCGATTTCAAAAAAGAATGTGATTACGCTTTTGGAACCTGGAAAAAACATCATCCAATGCAGGTTTTAGATCAGAATCCGTTTTACACCATTGCAGAAGTTTATGGCTACAGAATTAGCGGTGGTCAGGATTATGATTTTGGAGATAGAAAAGTTAATTATTTTGAAAATGGCTTCAATAGCATGATCAATTTTGAGTTTAAATGGAATGCTGCACAAAGCGATTATGAAACGTTATTCTCAAAATATTCCAATCATTTAAATAATGATTTAAAAGGTTATTCTGTTATGAATTATATGTCTTCTCACGACGACGGTCAGCCTTTTGATGGCACTCGTGTCAAAGGCTTTGAAGCAGGAACAAAACTATTGCTTTCGCCGGGAATGTCACAAGTTTATTATGGAGATGAATCAAATCGTTCTTTAGTAATTGAAGGAGCTCAAGGCGATGCCACTTTACGTTCGAACATGAATTGGGACGATATTCAAAACAATGAGGATACAAAATTCATGCTTTCACACTGGCAGAAATTAGGACAGTTTAGAAGAAATCATCCTGCGGTTGGTGCGGGAGTTCATACACAGTTAAGTAGCCAACCGTATTTATTTTCAAGAACATATTCTAAAGGATCATTTACAGATAAAGTCCTAATTGGTCTAGATTTACCTGAAGGCCGTAAGGAAATTTCTGTGCATTCTATTTTCGAAAACGGAACTAAATTACGTGATGCTTTTTCTAATCAGGAAATAGAAGTTGTTGATGGAAAAGTGATTATTGACAGCAAATTTGGAATTGTTTTACTCGAAGCAATCTAGAAGCTTAACCGCAAAGGTCGCAAGGAAAAAGTGCAAAGCCCGCTATATTTTTTTAGCCACAGATTAATCGGATTAAAAAGGATTTTTAAATCTGTGTTAATCCGTTTAATCTGTGGCGATATAATTTTTAGTAAATTCCTTGCGACCTTTGCGTAAAACTTTGCGACCTTTGCGGTTAGAAAAAAAACTCAGAAAATGCTAAAAATAGCTCATAGAGGTGCAAAAGCATATGAACCTGAAAACACGCTTCAAGCTTTTCAAAAAGCCTTAGATTTACATTCGGACGGAATCGAACTGGACGTTCACCTAAGCGCTGACGGACATATAATCGTAATGCACGACGAAACCATCGATAAAATGACTAACGGAAAAGGTGAAATCAATAGCTACACTTTAGCCGAATTAAAGTCATTTTTAATCGCAGACAAACTCCAAATGCCAACTCTAAACGAAGTCTTTGATTTAGTCAATAAAAAATGCTTCATCAATGTAGAATTAAAAAATGCCGATACTTCAAAAAATGTGGTTTCTTTAATTGAAGAATACATTAATAAAAAAGGCTGGAACTACAAACATTTCATCATTTCGAGTTTTGATTGGAATGCTTTAACAGCAGTTCAAAAACTAAATCCAAATATTCCGATTGGTGTTTTAACAGAAGAAAATATTGATACCGCTTTGGCTTTCGCCGAATCGATAAAAGCAAAAGCCATTCATCCTGATTTTAATTTATTGAATGAAGAAAATGTTCTGCAAATTCAAGAAAAAGGATTTTTGGTTTTTCCTTGGACAGTAAACTTAGAGGAAGATATTCAAAAAGTAAAAAGCTATAAAGTAAACGGAATTATCTCTGATAATCCAGACAAAATATAAAGTTTAAAAATAGCCACATATAAAAAAGTTTTTCTACCACAAATAGTGCCAATTCGTGAAATTCGTGGCAAAAAATTATGATTAAAAATTTCGACATAATAATCGTTGGCGGAGGTGCTGCAGGTTTTTTTACCGCAATTAATATTGCAGAGAAAAACCCAAAACTGAAAATTGCCATTTTAGAAAGAGGAAAAGAAGTACTTTCTAAAGTCCGCGTTTCTGGTGGCGGACGATGCAACGTGACACACGCTTGTTTTGAACCTAACGAATTAGTGAAATTTTATCCTCGTGGTGAAAAAGAACTTCGCGGACCGTTTCACCAATTCTGTTCAGGAGATACAATTGAATGGTTTGAAAAACACGGTGTCGAATTAAAAATCGAAGACGATGGAAGAATGTTTCCTGTTTCGAATTCGTCACAAACTATAATCGATTGTTTTCTAAAAGCAACCGAAAAATTAGGCATAAAAGTACTGACTGGTCAAAGCGTTCAGTCGATTTTCAAAAAAGAAAATCATTGGAAAATTGATACGCAATCGGACAACTTTGCTACAGAAAAATTAGTAATGGCAACAGGTAGCAACCCGAAAATCTGGGAAATGCTTCAGGAACACGGTCACGCCGTTGTTAGCCCTGTCCCTTCCCTATTTACTTTCAACATCAAAGATCCTCGAATTAAAGAATTACCAGGCGTTGCTGCACAAGTTACCGTAAATGTAAAAGACACTAAATTAGAATCGACAGGACCTTTATTAATTACGCATTGGGGAATGAGCGGACCTGCAATTTTGAAACTTTCAGCTTGGGGAGCACGCATTCTACACGATAAAAATTATCAGTTTACGATTTTTGTCAATTGGTTGAATGATGTTGATTTTGAAGATGCTGAAAAAACCTTAAAAGACTTAAAACAAGAACACGCGAAAAAAGCCGTTTCAAAGAAATCTCCGTTTGATTTTCCGAATCGTTTGTGGGAAAGTTTGGTTTTAGCTTCAGGAATTGATTCTGAAACGAAATGGGCAGATTTGTCTAAAAACCAACTGCAAAACCTAACTTCACAATTAACAAAATCCGAATTTAAAGTCAACGGAAAAAGTACTTTTAAAGAAGAATTTGTAACGGCTGGCGGAATCGATTTAAAAGAAGTCAACTTCAAGACAATGGAAAGCAAAATTCACGAAAACCTTTATTTTGCTGGAGAAATTGTCAATATCGATGCCATCACAGGAGGTTTTAATTTTCAAAATGCCTGGACAAGCGGATTTATTTTAGCTCAAAATATTTAATATAAAATGAAATTTAAAGGAATTATTTTTGATTTAGACGGAACATTAGTCAATTCATTAGAAGACATTTCAGATGCGATGAACAAAGTGCTTCAAGGTCTAAATTTCCCAACTCATACTTACGAAACTTATCAATATTTTATTGGAAGCGGATTACGAAATCTAGTCAGCAAAGCACTTCCTTCAACAAACGATTCAGACGAACAGATTGAAATTTGTTTTGAATGTATGATTAATGAATATCGTGAAATCTGCACGTTGAAAACAAAACCTTATGACGGAATAGTTGAACTGCTGGAAAACCTGACTTCACAAAACATCAAAATGGCGGTTTTCTCAAACAAAGCAGACGAATTGACGAAGAAAATAGCTTCCGAAATATTTCCAAATCATTTTGATACAGCAGTTGGTTTAAGCACCGAAGCACTTAAAAAACCAAATCCGTTTGAGGCCTTAGAAATTGGTAAAAAATGGAATTTAAAACCCGAAGAAATACTTTTTGTTGGAGATTCTGATATCGATATGCAAACGGCTGTAAACGCAAATATGTTTCCCGTTGGAGTTACTTGGGGCTACAGAACCGAAGAAGAATTGAAAAAAAGTGGTGCAAAATTGGTTGTCAATACAGCTTCAGAATTAATTGAGCTACTATAATTTTCACTTTCACATCAATTGGTATTTAACAAGAATTTACAGATTCAGTAAGTTTTCATTAAGACAATTCTAATAATTTTACTCTCAACTAATTAATCTTATATGAGAGTAAAATTACTTACTACAATTTCTATTTTCACTTATCAAATCAGCGTTTCTCAAAACGAGAAATTATTAAACGGAAAAGTTCTTTCACAAAATACTCCGCTTATTAAAGTTGAAGTAATAAATAAAACGGCCAAAACCAGTACAAGAACAAACGAATTGGGAGAATTTTCTATTCTAGTTCGTCCAAAAGACAGTCTGCTTTTTTTCTCTAAAGATTACTTTTTCAAAAGGCTAAAAATTTCTCAGGATAATATCGATCAAAACAATATTATTGTAAATATGATTCTAAAACCTGAAGAGCTGGAAGAAGTTTTAATTACTAATATACAATTTCCGAAGGTCAAAGCGGCTGATGTAAATTCGACCATTGTATCTGCAAAACCATTATCTACTGGTGTTTATGATGGAACTATCACAAACGGAATGGATTTAATGGCTATTTTCAGTTTGTTTATAAAAAAAGATAAAAAGGAAAAAATCAAACCAAAAGAATTAGACTTTAAAAAATTAGCCGAAGCCACAGTTCCATCAGATTTCTTTACAAATAATTTGAAATTACAACCTGAAGACAAAGATTTGTTCTTGCAGTTTTGCAATGCCGATCCCAAAGCTCAAATTCTTGTGCAACAGAAAAACTTACTTTATACAATGGACTTTTTGCACACTAAAAATGAAGAGTTTAAAAAATTGAATTCAGGAATTAAAAACTAAAATCCGTAAATGAAAGCAAAATTACTTACTACTATTTCCTTTTTTACTTATCAGTTTAGTATCTCTCAAACCGAAAAATTGCTTCACGGAAAAGTTTTTTCTCAAAATATTCCGTTGGAAAAGATAGAAGTCATTAATAAAACGGCTCAAACAAGTACGAGAACAAACGAATTTGGTGAATTTTCAATTTTAGCAAAAGAGCAAGATAGTTTATTGTTTTTTTCAAAGGATTATTTATTTACAAGATTGAAACTAACTTTAAAAGATCTGGAAAAAAACCACCTCATTGTTGAAATGAATCAAAAAGCTGAAGAATTGGAAAATGTTATAGTTTCTAGATCTGTTTTTAATAAAACTGAAATTAAAAAAATCGCTAAAAATAAGGAAGAAATAAACAAGATTATAGTTCGAAAGCAATTTGACGAAGTCACTTCAAAAGTGATGGTTTATGACGGTACAATTAAAAATGCAGTAAATTTCAGTTACCCTATTTTCGATAAACCAAAGAAAAAAATTGAGCCTCGTGACGACCGTTTCAAGAAACTTGTCATTGCTTCTTGTCCTCCAGATTTTTTTATCAAAATTTTAAAAATAAAACCCGAAGAAAAAGAAATTTTCTTAAATTTTTGCAATGCCGATCCAAAATCTAAAACACTTTTAGAAAAATCAACCGATTTGGAATTGTTAGACTTTTTGTATACTAAAAATGAAGAATTTAAGAAGCTTTAGTAAGCTAAAAGAATTTCATTTTAAAACTTCAAACCTGAAAACTACTTGTTCAACCACCAAATACTAGCATTTAAAACCGCTGCAAATCCAACCCAAGCTAAATACGGAATTAATAAATAACCCGAAACTTTATTGATTTTGACGAATTTTAAATAGGTTTCGTAAATCATCAGCCATAAAAGTGCAATTTCAATTAAGGCCAACATTGGATTTTTCAAACCAAAGAATAAATAAGACCAAATCGCATTTAGAATTAATTGGATAATGAAGAAAAGCAATGCTTTTTTTACTTCTTCTGTATTTTCTTTTATTCTATCCCAAACTAATGCTGCAGCAACTGCCATAAAAATGTACAACATTGTCCAAACTGGCATAAAAATCCAATTCGGCGGATTAAAAACTGGCTTTTCTAAAGTTACATACCAAGTCTCAATGCTTGGTCTTGTAACCAAACTTGCAGAATATCCTACTGTTAAACAGATTACTAAAGCTATAGCGATTTTTACGAACTTATTCATTTTATCAAATTTTAAATTCAAAAATAGTCAAAAGAAAATTAAACCATATAAGTCATATAAGTTCATTTTAGTAAAGCCTTCTTATAATTTCTTATATGACTTATATGGTGAAAAAATTATCCCTTTCAGGGTGAAAAAACTATCTTTGCCAAAATTTTATAATTCATGTATTCAGCAGCTGATTTTATACCAAAACCATATACTTCAACAATCGAAAACGGAAACTTTGAATGGAGCGCTCCAAGTAACATTGCATTAGTGAAATACTGGGGAAAAAAAGACAACCAGATTCCAGCAAATCCTTCTGTAAGTTTTACACTTAACAATTGTAAAACGATTACGAAATTGACTTTTGAAAAAAGAAGCACTTCGACTTCGCTCAGTGTGACAAATAATTTTTCTTTTGATTTGCTTTTTGAAGGAAAACCAAAAGAAGACTTTAAACCAAAGATTCAGAAGTTTTTAGAAAGAGTTGAAGTTTATCTGCCGTTTTTGAAAGAGTATCATTTTACAATTGATACTCAAAATACTTTTCCTCACAGTTCAGGAATCGCTTCTTCGGCTTCAGGAATGGCTGCTTTAGCAATCAATTTTATGAGTTTAGAAAGAAAACTAAACCCAGAAATGACAGATGCTTATTTCTATCAAAAAGCTTCATTTCTAGCTCGTTTAGGTTCAGGAAGTGCTTGTCGAAGCGTAAAAGGAAATGTTGTAGTTTGGGGAAATCAGGCTAATATTGAAGGAAGCACCGATTTATTTGGTGTTGAATTTCCATATACAATTCACGAAAATTTCAAGAATTACCAAGATACCATTTTATTGGTTGATAAAGGCGAAAAACAAGTTTCTAGTACGGTTGGACATGATTTAATGCACAATCATCCGTATGCAGAAAGACGTTTTGCGCAAGCCCATGAAAACTTGGACAAATTAATTGCCATTTTCGAAAACGGAAATATAGACGAATTCATCAAAGTTGTAGAAAGTGAAGCGTTGACATTGCACGCTATGATGATGACTTCGATGCCGTATTATATTTTGATGAAACCAAATACGCTACAAATCATAAATACAATCTGGAAATTTAGAAATGAAACTAAGATTCCAGTATGTTTTACGCTAGATGCCGGAGCAAATGTTCATGTCCTTTATCCTGAAAACGTTAGCGAAAAAGTATTACAATTTATTCAGAGTGAATTAGTTGTTTTTTGTCAGAATGGTCAGTACATTTGCGACAAAATTGGAGAAGGCGCAATTGCATTGTAATTTTGCGTATCTTTAGTTAAAATTTTAGATTCAAAAAATATTATTTCAGCCCCGAATAAATAAAGATTAAGACATTAAATAAATTATGAAAGGACCCTTATTTTACTCAAAAATATTACTCTTTGGAGAATACGGAATTATTCGCGACTCTAAAGGACTTTCTATTCCTTATAATTTTTACAATGGCGCTTTGAAGAAAAGCGAAGAGCCTACTGAAGAAGCAATCTCATCTAACAAAAGCTTAAGAAGTTTTGCTTCTTACCTTGAAGTTCTTCATACACAGCAGCCAGAATTGGTTACTTTCGATTTAGAAACTTTAAAAAATGATGTCGAAACTGGAATGTATTTCGATTCTAGCATTCCGCAAGGATACGGCGTTGGAAGCAGCGGAGCACTTGTTGCAGCAATTTATGATAAATATGCTACAAACAAAATCACTGTTTTAGAGAATCTGACTCGCGAAAAATTATTACAATTAAAAAATATATTTTCTCAAATGGAGAGCTTTTTCCACGGAAAAAGTTCTGGTTTAGATCCGTTAAACAGCTATTTGAGCATTCCGATCTTGATTAATTCTAAAGATAATATTGAAGCGACTGGAATTCCGACTCAAAGTTTTGACGGAAAAGGCGCTGTCTTTTTGTTAGATTCAGGAATTGTGGGCGAAACGGCTCCGATGGTAAGCATTTTCATGGAAAACCTAAAAGACAAAGGTTTCCGTGCAATGTTGAAAAACCAATTTGTAAAATACACTGATGCTTGCGTTGACAATTTCTTGCATGGCGACATGAAGTCTTTGTTTACCAATACTAAAAAGCTTTCTAAAGTAGTTTTAAATCACTTTAAACCAATGATTCCAGAGCAATTTCATGCAATCTGGCAACACGGAATTGACACCAACGATTATTACCTAAAACTTTGCGGTTCTGGCGGAGGCGGTTATATTCTTGGTTTCACCGAAGATTTAGAACGTGCTAAAGCTTCTTTAAAAGATTATAAATTAGAAGTTGTTTATCAGTTCTAATCCCTTTTATAAAAATAACTAAATGCTTTTCATCAAATTATTTCAGAATAAAAATTGATGAAAAGTATTTTTTTAGGAAATATCTAAAATGTTTCGAACCCGCAAAATCCTTTTTGATTTGTGTTTGCGGGTCTAAAGAATTGTTAAAAAACGAATTCTAAATCTCTAAAATCAAAATATCTTTTTAACTTCCACAATCTAATCCCACACAAACTATTGTATATGTTAAGCAGACAGCAAAAACTTTTAATGATGAAAATTGTTAGTCTGTTCTCTGTGGTTCGAGGTTATAACATTCCAATTATTGTTTTAGCGCAATATTTATCGGCAATTTTTATACTTGCGCCAGAAATTAGGGCGCTTGATATCTTGCTAGATTTCTATTTGTTTTTGATTGTTTTTGCTTCGGCTATTACAATTGCTTCAGGTTATATTATCAATAATTTTTACGACAGTCAGAAAGACTTAATCAATAGGCCCAACAAATCGATGTTGGATCGTTTAGTCAGTCAGAAAACAAAGCTAAATGTTTATTTCAGTTTGAATTTTCTAGCCGTTTTAATGGCAGGAATTGTTTCTTGGAGAGCTTTTTTGTTCTTTTCCGTTTATATTTTCATGATTTGGTTTTATTCTCATAAAATTAAAAAATACCCGATTATCGGAAATCTAATGTCGGCATTGCTTGCTGTAACTCCGTTTTTTGCCATTTTACTTTACTTCTATAACAAGGTTTCGTTTGAAGAAATAGAAAATCATATGAGTCATTTTGTGGTGATTTCGGCACATGCTGTTTTCTTGTTTTTGCTTTTGCTGATTCGCGAAATGATCAAAGATTTGGAAAACCTAAAAGGCGATTTAGTAACCGATTATAGAACGATTCCGGTCTTGTATGGAGAAAAGATTTCTAAACAAATCATAACCGCTTTGACTATTTTGACGATTGTACCTGTATATGTTTTAGTGAATATTCACGACGTTGGTTATATGGATATCTATTTTTATATCTGTTTCGGAATTTTACTTTTTTTCCTGATTTACTTATGGAAATCGAATTCTAAAGAGCAATTTTTAAAACTTCATAATGTTCTAAAATTCCTCATTGTTTCTGGCGTTTTTTGCATTGTTCTGATCAATCCTAGTGTTTTGTGGCACGGAAGGGAATTGATTTCTAATTATTAAGTCTTTTTATTTCTACGAAATATTTAAAAGAAGCCAATTATGATGCTTCTAAACTATTTAAAAATCACTGCTATTAATCTAAGAACATAGAACTTAAGATTTATTAGCAGGAAAAAACTATCTTTGCACAAATTAATGATTCTATGAACAACAAGGAAGGCAATAATAAAAGAGGCGGATCTAGACCAAATAGCTCAAGACCAAACTCTAGCAAGCCAAAACCTCCTATGGCTAAGCGCGCGCAAGGGCCTAAAAAAGTAAAACCTGAAGTTAAAGCAGCACAGGAAGCTGCAGCCGAAAAACTTAGAAAACAAAATCAGCCGGCAAAGAGACAAAAAGCTTCAGATGAAATTCGTCTGAACAAATACATCTCTAATTCTGGTGTTTGTTCGCGTCGTGATGCTGACATTTACATTCAGTCAGGAAATGTAAAAGTTAACGGTACAGTAGTTACCGAAATGGGATATTTGGTAAAATTGAATGACGTTGTAAACTTTGATGGTGTTACTCTGACACCTGGAAAGAAAGAATATATTTTATTGAATAAACCGAAAAACTTTACAACTGCTTTTGACGAAGGGCAGGAATACCGTAACGTTCTAGAGCTTGTTCGTGGTGCTACAAATGCACCAATTGCTGCTATTGGAAGAATGGACAAGAATACAACTGGTTTGTTATTGTTTACAAACGACACCGATATGATTCGTAAGTTTACATTGCCGAATCAGAAATCTTCTAAAATTTATCAGGTTTCTTTAGACAAGAACTTGAAGTTTGAAGATTTAGAAAAAATCAGCAAAGGCTTAGTTCTTGACGGACACCGCGTTTTTGTTGAAGAAGTGAGCTACATTGATAATGAACCAAAAAGTGAAGTTGGCCTTAAATTGCGTACTTCTAACGTAAAAGTGGTGCGTGCTATTTTTGAATCTTTCGAATATAATGTATTGCGTATTGACCGTGTTTCGTTTGCTGGACTGACCAAAAAGAATCTCCCTCGTGGAAATTGGCGCTTTTTGACCGATCAAGAAGTTATCAATTTGAAAAACACTTAATTGCTTTTCAAATCTAAATTATAAATGAATCCTGTTTTCTTAGAAAATGGGATTTTTTTATTTTAGAAACTAAAGAAATTATGTCCGAAAAGGGTAAAAATAGATCTTCCAATAGATTGGTTTTTGTCTTCTACAGTTTCGTAAGATGAAAAACCTAGGATGATTTTGATTCCAGGAGGAATGCTGTTTAAAATATCTCTTTTTTGATCTTCTAAAAGGAGTTTTAAACTTTCTATTAATTGAAGATTATATCTTAAATAAGACATTACAAGTAATGCTGAAAAGTTAAGTATTTCTCTGGCGGTTTCGCTTTTTATACCCACTTCGTTTGAAACCATTTCTGAAATTCTGCCTTTTTTGTTTGAGAACAGCTCTTTAAGTAAAACATTTCCCTCTAAGCGGTAACAGTCGTCGACTGATAAAATTCTGCCTGCATTAAAATCTACTTCTTGGAAAAAAGTGGAATCTTCTTGGATTAATGAAACAATTTCAGAGTAAAAATCAGATTCTTCGGCTTTGTTGTAGAGTCCCATTAAAATTGTGCCAATCGAGACATCTATTCCCTTTATCAAAAGTGCATCATTCTCAAAATAAAACTTGTTTAACTTGGAGACAACATTAGAAGAAATAAAGCGTCTAAGTTCAATTTGTAGGTTTGGGGTCATACTCATAACTTAAAAAATGATTATTTATACTTATTTAAAATAATCGATAAAATGAGGCTTTTTATCGTTTATCGAGATAAAAATATAAAATATTTTAACATTTCCAAAAATTAAGTTAAAAATTTACTTACTTAATAACGCGCCGTTAACATAAAAAACGTCTTAACACTAGTAAACTCAACCATTTCGTACTCAAACACAAAAGAAAAAAAGTTAAGAAAAGTTTGATATTTATTTTCTCAAACAACGCAAGAAAGTCGAAAATGTTATAGAATTAAAATAAAATGTTTCGATATTTCCATGCAACACTTAAAAAAATGCCCAAATAAACCACTGTAAACATAAAGTTAACAAAACTTGAAGCAAGAAAACCCAATAGCGAACCAGTGGCTGCTTTTAAAGCTCTCTTGTGATCTTGAGAGTCAAACATTAATTCTCCTATAAAAGCTCCTAAAAACGGGCCGATTATGACCCCAAACGGAATTGGAGCAAAGATTCCGACAACCAAACCAATGTTAGTTCCCCAGACTCCATAAGAGCTTCCTCCAAATTTTTTAGTCCCTTTAGATGGAATAATATAATCCAATATAGTAATGATGACCATTAAAACAAAAGTGATTCCTAAAATCCAGTAATTATTTTCGACCGCTTTGGTCAAATACAGCAAAAGCAATCCGACCCATGAGCTGGATAATCCTGGAAGAACAGGAAGAAAACTTCCAAAAATGCCAACAATCATACATACAAAACCAAGAATGAGCAGTAATAAATCCATATTTTTTTGATAAATTTGTTCTTACAAATTACTATTTTTATTCTTTGCTATACAAATCCCCAAAATGTATTCTTGCAAAGTTAAAGATTCAAAAGTAATCGAAAGATTCTAAAAAAAGTAAATCGTATTTTTGTTCATCATTCAACATCCAAATCTTGAGGCAGTTTTTTCTTCTTTTTATATGCGTAATTCTTCATTCTTGTCAATATTTTGAGAAGCAGGTTCCGTCTGAAAAAGAGTTGCTTCAGAAAGAATTAAAATCAATCAATTGGAAAGAAGTCGACGAATATCCGTCTGTTCCAGATTGCGATAAAATTGGCGATAAAAAACTTCGCCAGCAATGCTTTTTTGAAGTAATGTCGAACCTTATTCAAGAAAAACTCAACATTGATACTTTATCGATTTTATATCCAGGATTGGATACTATAGAAGTAAAAGTAACCGTTTTTCCAAACTCTACGATGAAATTTGAACCTCAGTTTCCGAAAGATTCTGTAGTTTATGACACCATAAAAGTTGACAGCATTCTGCACGCACGTCTCGTTGATTTCCCGAAAGTAAATCCGGCCATAAAACGAGGAGTTCCGGTAAAAACACAATTTATTCTGCCTGTTATTATAAAAGCAAAAGAAGAAAAGTAATTTCATTAGGAGCTGTTTCCTGCTGTCCGCTGTATCTTTTGTGGTGAACCCCACCACAAAAGGATGCCGCTCCCATCAGGGCTAGGGCACTCATTTTCAGAAGAAGTTATTTTTTAAACTCACGGCCTTTCCATTCGTAAGAACCAAACAAACTGTAAAAAGCCACAGTCGAGCTAAAAAACGGATATAATAAACTACTCAGCAAAAGGCTTTTAATTCTACTTTTCGTCAAAAATTGATTGGTAATTGAAAGCAAAACAAAATCAATTGCAAACTTCGAAAAAGCAAAAATAACAAAAATTGGATACGACCAAATTCCGAAAAGCAGAAAGAAAAATCCAATTACAAAACTCAGATTTCCGAAGAAAACAATTAAACCCAAGAATTTACCAAAAATACTTTTATACGAACTGGTTTTGGCTGCCCATCGCACTCTTTGATGAAACAATGCTTTCCAATTTTCTGTTGGTTTCGTAGTTACAATAGCTCCATGAGCTTTTAAATAATGAACCTCTTTTGGGGATTTTTCAATTGCTTTTTGAAGTAAAAACACATCATCTCCGCTCGCAATTTTGTCATTTCCTTCAAAACCGTTTAAACTTTCAAACAATGATTTCGTGTAAGCAAAATTGGCTCCATTACACATAAATCCTTTATTCAAACCAAAACTTCCAATCGTTGCGCCTTGTAGACTTGTTAGATCTAATTGCTGAAAATGATCTAAAAAAGAATTTTCGCAGTTATATGTTACAGCGCCCGCAAGCATCGAAACTTTGTTTTGCTGAATATAATTATCAAAAGTCAAAAGCCAGTTTTCTGGAACAATACAATCGGCATCTGTAGTAATAACCCAATCAGTTTTTACATGTTGTATTGCGGTTGTAATGGCATCTTTTTTGGGAGAATTTGAAACCCGAATATTGCCTATTTGGGAAACTTGAAATCTGAAATCTGAAACCTGAAACTTTTCATCTGAACTATCATCAACCAAAATAACATGAAACAAATCTTTTGGATAATTTAAAGCAGAAAAACTCTCTAAAAGTATTGGAAGATTTTCTTTTTCGTTTCGAAACGGAACTATTATGGTAAAGCTAATTTTGGGCTCTAAATCGGTTTTTTGAGATCTTTTTACTTTGAAAAAACCATAAATAAGCAAAGCAATACTAACGATATAAATGGCTAATATGAAGAATAATCCGAAAATCATTCTGTGGTTTTAGTTTTAAAATTGAGCACAAAATAACTTCCTAAAACCACTGGAAGAACTACGTTTAAAAACCACATTAAAGTGCTAATAAAAATAACAATCCACTCGTTTACACCAAGAATACCAAAGAAATAAATGGCTACGCTTCCTTTTACAGCAAAATCTAAAAACTGAAATGTTGGCAACGAAGAAGCCAAAAAGTAAACTGAAGTTATTGCTGCCATTAAAGTTAAATAAGGCAAATCAACATCAAAACCTAAAAACAAAAAATAGTATTGATGCGAAAAAACCAAGTAACGGCAGATTCCTAAAAAGATATTTCTTTGATGAACCGTTTTTGGAATTTCATTGATTTTATGAATCAGTTTTTCAATCGAATATCCTTTGACTTTTATCTTTTTAATGGAGAATAAAATTATCAGAAGCAATACAAATCCGCCAAAGAGAATAAGAACTGTTTTTCCTGTAATTACATTAAATTGAGCGTTGAAATAAAGCAATCCGAAAATTCCAAAAATGATGGTTAAAATCATTTGGATTCCGTTGCAAATTAAGTTTAAGAAAACCACTCTTTTGGCTTCTGATTTTGGATAATACAACGCTTTTCCTGCGTACTCTCCTACTCCATTTGGTGTAAATATTCCAGCTGTTAGAGCTGCTAAAACCTGTTTTGTAGCTTCATAAACTGATATTTTATGAATGACCTGCGCCAAATTCTGCCATTTTAAAATCTCAAAATAGCGGTTCAAAACACTCAAAAGCAAAATAAATCCAATCCCTAAAAC
The DNA here is from genome assembly GCF_056824315.1 of Flavobacterium sp. B167r. NCBI lineage: Bacteria > Pseudomonadati > Bacteroidota > Flavobacteriia > Flavobacteriales > Flavobacteriaceae > Flavobacterium > Flavobacterium sp. B167r. The sequence continues at coordinate 1,474,270 of NZ_CP124859.1, read as the reverse complement.
CGATTGATTTTTTTGGAACAAAATAATGAACTTCTTCCAATCTAGTTTGTCGTTATTTGCTAGCTGATTGTAAATAAAATAAAATGCGCCACCTACAATCAAAAGTTTGACTAGAAGAACAAGGAATTGCTTAGCTTTGTGTGGAATTGAAATCATGCCGCAAAAGTAATGCAAATGTGGCAATTTGAGAATTAGAAAATATGTCAATTTTCAAACTTGAAACTTGAAACAAAAAAACTTGAAACAAAAAATCTCTTGACACAAGAACGCATCATATTAGGTATTGACCCTGGAACGACAATTATGGGTTTCGGATTGATTAAAGTAATCAATAAAAAAATGGAATTTCTGCAATTGAACGAATTGCAGCTTTCCAAATACGACAATCATTACCAAAAACTAAGAATTATTTTTGAAAGAACTATCGAATTAATCGAAACGCATTGTCCTGACGAAATTGCGATTGAAGCGCCTTTCTTCGGTAAAAACGTTCAATCGATGTTGAAATTAGGTCGTGCGCAGGGAGTTGCAATGGCAGCGGGACTTTCAAGAGGAATTCCGATTACGGAATACGAACCTAAAAAGATTAAAATGGCGATTACCGGAAACGGAAATGCCAGCAAAGAACAAGTTGCCAAGATGCTGCAACAGCTTTTAGGTTTAAAAGAACTGCCTAAAAACCTCGATTCAACAGACGGTTTGGCAGCTGCGGTTTGCCATCATTTTAATTCGGGAAAAGTCGTTGCAGGAAAGAATTATTCTGGCTGGGATGCTTTTGTGAAACAAAATGAAGACAAAATTCGCAAATGAGAAAATTAGACAATTAGATAATTCTACTCGTTATCTATAAGAATTATCTAATTATCAAATTGACACATTATCTAATTTAAAAATGAGCGGAATCTACATTCACATACCTTTTTGCAAACAAGCTTGTCATTACTGCGACTTTCATTTTTCGACTTCGATGAAAAAGAAAGACGATATGGTTTTGGCTTTGGCTAAAGAAATTGGCATGCGCAAACCCTTCGACTCCTCTCAGGATGACAATATCATTGAAACAATATATTTTGGTGGAGGGACGCCTTCTGTTCTTAGTAATGAAGAAATTAACTTTCTGATTTCTGAAGTTTACAAGAATTATAAAGTCGTTGAGAATCCCGAAATTACATTAGAGGCCAATCCAGATGATTTATCAGCTGAGCGAATTTTAGAATTATCTAAAAGTCCGATAAATCGTTTAAGCATTGGAATTCAGTCTTTTTATGAAGATGATTTGAAGATGATGAATCGCGCACATAATTCGGCGGAAGCCAAAAAATGTCTGGAAGAAGCGACTAAATATTTCGACAACATTTCGTTGGATTTGATTTACGGAATTCCAGGAATGAGCGACGAAATGTGGAGACAGAATATTCAAACGGCTTTAGATTTTGGTATTCCGCATATATCAAGTTATGCTTTGACGGTTGAACCAAAAACGGCTTTGAGCAAATTAATTCAAACTGGAAAAATCGCTGAACCTCAAGATGAAGCGGCTTCAAACCATTTTATGATTTTGGTTGAAATGCTTCAAAATAACGGTTTTATTCATTACGAATTATCGAATTTTGGAAAGGAGAATTATTTTTCTAAAAACAATTCGGCATATTGGTTGGGAAAAAAATACATCGGAATCGGTCCTTCTGCGCATAGTTATGACGGCGAAAAAAGAGGTTGGAATATTGCTAATAATTCGCTTTATATAAAAGCAATTCAGAACAACGAACTTCCTATTGAAACTGAAATTTTAACTATTTCTGATCGCTATAATGAATATATTATGACGGGGCTAAGAACGATTTGGGGCGTTTCTTTAGAAAGAATTGAAAAAGAATTTGGTTTGGAATATTTGAACTATCTTCAAAAACAATCTCAAAAATTCTTAAATGATGATTTGCTTTCAATTGAAAACAACATCTTAAAACCAACTCCAAAAGGAAAATTTTTAACGGATGGAATTGCTAGTGATTTGTTTTATTTAAATTCGTAAAACAAATCTTAAAAGAATGAATTTAGAAACAGCCATTTTAGAAATAAAAAAATTTTGGAACACAGATGAAGAATTTTCATTTGGGGAATCAAAAAACCAAAATCATGTTGAAAGATTAGAAAATGAGTTTGGAGTTGCAATTCCAGATTCTTTGAAAGAATACATCACTAATTTTGCCTCATTAAACAATTTTTATTTCACAACAGTAGGCAATCCAATATGCCTTTATAGAGTTGATAATCTAAAGTTTAAACAAGACGGTTATAATTTCAACCCAGTAAAAAACATAAAAATTGATGATTGGAATGAAAGCTTTTTTATTCTTGCTGATGAAGGTGCAGATCCAATTATAATAGATTTAAATCATCCAGAGAACGGAATACAAAAACTAATGCATGGAGCTGGCAGCTGGGATTATGGCGAAACAATAGCTGACTCTATTGGTCAATTTCTTCTTTGCAGTGCCGCAATTCACCATGCTCTAACGAACTTTGAAGAGGAATCTATAATAGATGACGAAAATGGTTTTAATCTTACTGAAAATGCTGCAAAGTGGTATTTTAAAAACATGAAAAATTGGGCAGGGAATTATTATTCTGAATGGTGCTCAATCTTTGATAATCATTAAAAAGTATTCAAATATGTTTTCCACAATAAAACACAATGGTGAAATTTTCGAAATAGACTTATCAAAACCCATTGATATCTCGATTCCTTTAACGAATACAGATGAAAATCCGATTGCTTGGTATATTGAAAAACCTTCAATTGAACCTGTCGTTTTTGGAGATTGGATTGGTAAAGTTTCTGAGGGAAAATCATCTACAAATTTTAATAATATTTTCTTCAATCCGCATGGGCATGGAACACATACGGAATGTTTGGGACATATAACGAATGATTTTTATAGCATTAATCAATCGTTGAAACAGTTTTTCTTTACTGCAAAATTGATTACGGTTGAACCTGAAAAAATTGGGGATGATTTTGTGATTACGAAAGAGCAAATTGAAAATGCGTTGAGCACTTCGACTTCGCTCAGTGTGACAAACGAAGCTTTGATCATCAGAACACTTCCAAATGAGCTGGATAAAAAATCAAGAAAATATTCGAATACCAATCCGCCGTATTTAAGTGAAGAAGCTGCGATTTTTATCCGCGAAAGCGAAATTCAACATTTATTGATTGATTTGCCAAGTGTAGACAAAGAACACGACGAAGGTAAATTATTGGCTCACAAAGCGTTTTGGAATGTAAAAGACACTTTAAACTTAAATTCAGATGCGAGATTAAATGCCACAATTACAGAAATGATTTATGTTACAGACGAAGTTGAAGATGGAAATTATATTCTAAATCTTCAAACTGCTTCGTTTGAAAATGATGCGAGTCCATCAAAACCAGTATTATATAAAATTTAAAAATTAACCACAAATTGCACAAATTTCCGCAAATTATTTATTGCCGCAGATTAAAGGATTAAAATGATTTAATCTGTGAAAATCAATTAATCTGTGGCAAAATATTAAAAATAAATTTGTGAAAATTTGTGCAATTTGTGGCTAAAAAAAACCGATAATGATAACAGTCTCTACAGATAAAACAAAACTCGACGTTCCATTCATCCAAAACTTTTTAAAAGACATTTATTGGGCCGCGGGACGAACAATGGATGAAGTTCAGCGCACGATTGATGCTTCAGTTTGTTTTGGAATTTATTTGGGTGGCAAACAAGTCGGCTTTGCACGAGTGATAACTGATTATGTAGTTTTTGCTTATTTAATGGACGTTTTTATTACAGAAGAACATCGCGGAAAAGGGTATTCATCTATTTTAATTGAAGCAATGATGAACGAACCTCAACTTCAAGAAGTTAAAATATGGCGATTGGCAACAACTGACGCTCACTTTTTATACGAGAAATTCGGATTTACAAAACTAAATCATCCTGAAAAAATGATGGAAAAAATTATCAAATGAAAACAGTTCTACAACTCGAAGAAGTCGCTTTATTTCTTCTCGGCATCTTTTTATTCAACCATTTAAATTACCAATGGTGGTGGTTTCTGGCTCTAATATTAGCTCCTGATTTATCGATGATTGGTTATGCTTTTGGAAACAAAGTTGGAGCGCTTCTTTATAATATCTTTCACCATAAAGGAATTGCACTTTTAATTTATGGCATTGGCTGTTATTTAAGTATCGAAATTGTGCAATTAGCCGGAATTATTTTATTTTCACACTCTGCAATGGATCGTATTTTTGGTTACGGACTGAAATATAAAGAGGGTTTTAAATACACACATTTAGGTGAAATCGGTAAATAAACAATTATGAATTTAGAAACGTTTTACGAATATTGTCTTTCTAAAAAAGGAGTAAGCGAGCATTTTCCTTTTGATGAAGATACTTTAGTTTTCAAAGTCGGCGGAAAAATGTTTGCATTGTCGTCTCTCTCTCAATGGGAAAAAAATGAGCAATCGGCAAATTTAAAATGCGATCCAGAACGCGCACAGGAACTCAGAGCAGAATATGACGAAATACAACCTGGTTTTCATATGAGTAAAGTACACTGGAATACCGTGGCTTTAAACGGAAATTTGCCTGATAAATTCGTGAAAGAACTCATAGATCATTCGTACGAATTAGTCTTTAAAAGTTTGACAAAGAAAATTCAAAATGAAATAACGCAATTAGAAAATTAGGCATTACATTTGCATCGTAAGAAAAAACACTTAGCAGCTCAGCCGCTTTGAAACTAGCAACTAATAAACAATGAAAGAACAATTTAAAAAATTTCTGAACGAAGAACAAGATCCTAAAGCGATCGAAAAAATAACTTCGAAACTTAATGATTTATTGATGAAAGGTGAAGAAGTTGGTTATATCGCCGTACAAAAAAAACCTGCAATCACTGTTTTTCCAGATAGTATTGTATTAACAAATAAACGTATCATTATTTGCACGCCTAAAAACTTAGGCCTTTCAATGAATTTTACAGATTATACTTGGGATGATGTTACAAGCGCATTTGTAAAAGAAAACATTTTAGGTTCTGAATTTTCATTTAGCACTAATACAGACCTGATTCTTTCTATAGATTATATTCCGAAAATTCAGGCTAGAAAAATGTATACGTATGCTAAAGAACAATTAGATTTATTAAAAAATCCAGTTCAGACTGCAGCTCCAATTCAGGAAACTTTTGTTGAAGAAATTGAACCAGAAGTTGAAGAGGAAATCGAAGAAGTAGAAGCTGAAGAAGTTACAAATTTTGCTGAAATTTTACCAGCTGCTCCTGCAGTTACAGAAACTTTTGAACCGCTTCCTACTCAACCTGTTCAACCAACTCAACCGGCTGGCGACCGTAAATTCAGTGATTTAACTAAAGAAGAACTTTTCGATAAATTACAGAATTATAAAAAACTTCTTGATAATGGTTTAATCATGCAAGGAGAATATGATGCTTATAAAAAAGAGATATTGAGCTACATGTAAATAAGTCTTAAAGTCCAAAGTCGAAAGTCTTAAAGCTTTCTTCTCTTTATAAATAAAAAAGTCCGAAATAGAATTTCTATTTCGGACTTTCTTTTTTAGTCTCTGCTTCGACTTTATGACTTTTGACTTTAAAACTTTGAACTTATAAAGTCGCTTTCTGCTTCTCTACAAATTTATGCGATTGTAATTCCAGCAGTTCTTTTGCATTTTTTTTCTGCAATTCGAATAATCCTCTGTCTCCCGCAATATCGGCATAAACTCTATCGTGCATTTCGGAGCTTGTTTTTACTAGCAGCTCACGTTTGTATTTATTTTGAGTCAGCGTTGCTTTCATGGCTGTTTCGGCTTCTTCTTGCTTGAAATCGAATTCTCCTTTTGGTGCTAATAATTTGGCAATAATTGGAGAGGTTTCAATTGCTAAAAACAACAGCATTATAAAAAATGATGGCAACCAAGGCAGTTTGTTTAATGCATTGATACGCGCCATTAATCCGTCGAAACCTTCAATGATGGGTTGTGTCTGCGAAACTTTTTTGTCTAAATCGGCTTGCAATTGCTTTCCAGCTTTTTCTTTCTCGGCGATCTTAGCTTCATTTGTTATCTTTAAAGTTGCAAATTCTTTAAGCGCTGCATCGTGTTTTTCGCGTTTTTCTTTGTAAACTGGACCTTTTCCTAATTTCTTGGTTCCTGTAGTTCCTTCGGCTTCAGTAATATAAACAGAATATAAATCGTTTACTTCTTTCTCTTTCTTTACAATATCAGCTTTTAGCGCCGCAATTTCAGCTTTATTCTTATCTAAATCCGATTTGAAATAGTTTCCAACTTGTTTTTTATTGGCCAATTCCATTTCGTTTTTCTCTTTCAATAAAACGGTATTGATTTCTTTTTCGAAAATTTTAATTTCTAAAGGCTTCGAAATTACAATTGCAATAATGACTGCCAATGCGATACGTGGAGTCGCTTGAAGAAATTCGTCCATAAAACGGTCTCTTTTTTTAATGGTCGAAACGATAAATCGGTCTAGATTAAAAATAAGTAAACTCCATACAAATCCAAAAATCAAGGCGGGATAAATAGAATCGAAAACAGTAAAAAGCGCATAAGCACTCGCCAAGAAGGCCATAACTGCTGTGAAGAATACAGTGGCTCCAATACCAACATATTTGGTTTGTTCGCCTTCTGAGCAGTCTTTCAGGATGTCGCGATCGGCTCCTGAACATAGGATAAAAAATTGTTTTAACATGATTGATGATTTTTGATTGTGATTGATACGGCAAATTTAACGCCAAATTTTTAAATACGGTCAAATTATTATTTCTTTTTGATTGTGAATCAATTATTTGCCTCTCATATGTTATTTAAACATTAATAGATTTTGAATACCAATGGGCAATCATAACGTTATGTTAATTTTTTTTCAAGGCTCTAGTAATATAAGGGCTTTAGTTTCGCAACCGAAATCAAACTAAACACACACAATGAAAAAATTTTATTTATTAACAGCATTCTTTTTATTCGCCTTTACAGGTTTTGCTCAGAAAGCTATTATCTCTGGAAAGATATTAGATGCCGATGACAAACTGCCTCTTCCTGGAGCTATGGTTCAAATTGTAGGCGAGAAAAAATACACTGTTTCCGATTATAACGGTCGTTTCGAATTATTGAATATTAACGAAGGAACTTACAAAGTTGAAGTAAAATATATTGGATATACTACTTCAACTCAAGAAATAAAAGTAGAGCAAGGAAGAAACAACGTAATTGACTTCGCTCTTAAAGCTTCTGAAAATGAATTGAAAGAAGTAGTTGTTGGAGACATCTTAAAAGGTCAGGCAAAAGCGCTGAACCAGCAGAAAAACAACAAAAACATTGGAAACGTAATTTCTTCAGATCAAATGGGTCGTTTTCCTGATGCTAACGTTGGAGACGCTTTAAAACGTGTTCCTGGTATCACAATGCAAAATGATCAGGGTGAAGCTCGTAACATTATTATTAGAGGTTTAGCTCCATCTTTGAACTCAGTTACTTTAAATGGTGATCGTATTCCATCTGCTGAAGGAGACAATAGAAACGTACAAATGGACTTAATTCCATCTGATATGATTTCTACAATCGAAGTAAACAAAACGCTTACGCCAGACATGGATGCTGATGCGATTGGAGGTTCTGTAAACTTAATTACAAGAGCAACTCCAAACGGAGAAAGAATTTCTGCAACTCTTGCTGGAGGTTATTTGCCAATTCGTGACCACGCTTCTTACACTGCTGGTTTCGTTTACGGTAATCGTTTTATTGACAACAAATTAGGAGTTGTAGTGAGTGGATCTTACAACAATGTTGATTACGGCTCTGATAACATCGAAAACGAATGGGTAAGAGATGAATTTGGAAATGATTATTTACAAGCGGCAGAAATCAGAAAATATGATGTACAACGTATTCGTCGTAGTGGATCTATTGCTTTAGATTATAAATTCAACGATAACAATACTATTTTCGCTAACGCTATCTACAACTGGAGAGATGATAGAGAAAATCGTTTCAGAACTACTTATGATGATATCGAAGCTATTTATGATGGTGAAACTATCACAGGATTTGAAGGTCGTGTAAAACGTCAGACAAAAGGTGGTTTAGACAACAGCAGAAACAAAAACAGAAGATTAGAAGACCAAAGAGTTCAAAACTACTCTCTTCGTGGAGAACACTTAATCAACTCTACTTTAGATTTAGACTGGTCTGCAAACTATGCAAAAGCTAGAGAATATCGTCCAGGTGAGCGTTATATCGAATACCGTCAAAAAGGTTTAGAGATGTTCCAAGATTTATCTGATCCAAGATTCCCATTATTAACAACTGCTGGAGAATCTACAGACGAATTTAAATTTAATTCTGTTACTGAAAACACAGACGAAACTAGCGAAAGCGAATTTGGAGCAAAAGTAAACATCCGTTTTCCATTCTCTGTAATTGCCGGAGAAAAAGGAAGATTGAGAACGGGTCTTAGACTTCGTTTAAAAGAAAAAGAAAGAAACAATAATTTCTATTCTTATTCACCAATCAACGATGATATGGAATTATTATCACAAGTTCCAACATCTTATTTTGATGGAAAAGATTTTAATCCAGGAAGTAAATATGTAGCAGGAACTTTTGCTTCTGCAGCTTATTTAGGAGGTTTAGATTTAAACAACTCTACTTTATTTGAAAAAGAAACAGATCCAGCTGAATATTTAGCTGTTAACTACAACGCTAAAGAAAGAATTTCTGCTGCTTACGTAAGATGGGATCAGGATTTTAATGACAAACTTTCAATGGTAATGGGGGTTCGTGTTGAGAATACTCATATTGATTATACAGGAAACCGTGTATTGGATGAAGAAGAATTAGAAAGCAAAATCAACAATACAAACTCATACACAAATGCATTGCCAAGTATTTCATTCCAATACAACGCAACAAAAGATTTAGTTTTAAGAGCTGCTGCTACAACAGCTTTGGCTAGACCAAACTACTACGCACTTGCGCCTTATGTAAACAACATTGCTGCTGATAAAGAAATTACAGCTGGAAATCCAGGTCTTAAAGCAACATACGCATACAACTATGATTTCATGGCAGAAAACTATTTCAAATCTGTTGGTTTGATCTCTGGAGGTGTTTTCTACAAAAGATTAAATGATTTTATTTACAACTACAGCGATAATCAATATACTGATGCGAAATTTGCTGCAGATTTCCCAAATCAAGTAAACCCAATTCCAGCAGGAGAAAACTGGTCTTTCTTACAGTCAAGAAACGGAGACAATGTAGATGTATACGGATTTGAAGTTGCTTTACAACGTCAGTTAGATTTCTTACCTGGTAAATTCTTGAAAGGTTTTGCTGTATACTTAAACTATACTTACACGAAATCTAAAGCAAAAGGTATTGCTGATGAGGATGGAAACGAAAGAAACAACATTAGCCTTCCAGGTACTGCACCACACATGTTTAATGGATCTTTATCTTGGGAAAACAAACGTTTCTCTGCAAGAATCTCTACAAACTTTACATCTGATTACTTAGATGAATTAGGTTCTGAGTCTTACAAAGATAGTTTCTACGACAAACAATTTTTCTTAGATGCTAATGCTGCTTACAAAATCACTCCAAAATTGCGCTTGTTTGCCGAAGCTAATAACATAACAAACCAACCGTTACGTTACTACCAAGGAATTGAAGCTCACACTAAACAAGCTGAATATTACCAAGCTCGTTACAATTTAGGATTGAAATTAGACTTGTAATCTGCAATTTTAAAAATACTTAAATTAGACAGAGTTTAACGCTCTGTCTAATTGCATTAAAATATAATATAACAATGAAAAATAAATCTTTAGTTGCTCTTTTACTTTTAGCTGTTTCATTTACAGCTTGTAAAGACGAAAAATTAGCTCCAGTTCAACCAAATGCTGTAAAACCGACAGCAGTTACAGAAGCTTTGCCTCACGATACAGACGATCCTTCAATCTGGATAAATCCAACAGATCCTTCAAAAAGTATTATTGTTGGAACAGATAAAGACACAGACGGTGGTTTATATGCTTTTGATTTGAATGGAAAAATCCTTAAAAAATCAATTACTTTAAAACGTCCAAACAATGTTGATATCGCTTACGGATTGATTATTGACGGAAAAAAAGTAGACGTTGCCGTTACAACAGAACGTGAAGAAAATAAAATCAGAATCTTCAGTTTACCTGATTTAGAACCAATCGACAATGGCGGAATTCCTGTTTTTGAAGGAGAAGCACAACGCGATCCGATGGGAGTTTCTTTATACACTCGCCCATCTGACGGGAAAATTTTTGCAATTGTTGGAAGAAAAACGGGACCAACTGGAAGTTATTTATGGCAGTATGAACTTTCTGGAAACGGAAAATTTGCTGTTGCAAAAGTAGTTCGCAAATTCGGAACTTACAGCGGTAAAAAAGAAATTGAAGCTATTGCAGTCGATAACGAATTAGGTTTTGTTTACTATTGCGACGAGCAAGCTGGAATTAGAAAATACAAAGCAGATCCAACTTTAAATGATAATAAAGAATTGGCTTTCTTCGGTCAAAAAGATTTCAAAGCAGATCATGAAGGAATCGCTATTTACAAAAAAACAGATTCTACAGGATATATTTTAGTCTCAAACCAACAGGCAAATACTTTTATGGTTTACCCAAGAGAAGGCGCAAAAGGTAACCCAAACAATCATCCTTTGTTAGCAGAAGTTCCAACTTCTACAATTGAATGTGATGGTGCAGATGTAACTAGCGTAAATTTAGGCGGAGCTTATAAAAACGGACTTTTTGTAGCGATGAGCAACGGAATGACGTTCCATTATTACGCTTGGGATTTGATTCAAAAACGAATTGACGAAGCGAAAAGTAATTTTTTTTGAGGTTTTCAGTCGCAGACAGTGTTCAGTGTTTATTTTTTTTACTGCGATTGGAAACCAAACAAAAAAGCTGTTCATTTCTGAACAGCTTTTTTTATTTGAATTAATTCATTCCTTTTATTCTGTAATTGGCGCTCCTGCTAAGATTTCAGCATTGGCAAACTCTTCAAATTTCGCAAAATTAGCTTTGAATTTATTTGCTAATTCTAATGCTTTTTTATCGTATAAATCTTTGTCTTCCCAAGTATTTCTAGGATTTAAAATTTCCTCTGGAACATTTGGACAAGATTGAGGTTTTGCAATTCCAAATACTTTATGATTTACGTATTCTACATTATCCAATTCTCCTTTTAATGCAGCGGTAATCATAGCACGAGTATATTTCAGTTTCATACGGCTTCCAATTCCGTAAGGTCCACCAGTCCATCCTGTGTTGATTAACCAAACTTTTACTCCAGCATCTTTCATTTTTTTGCTCAACATTTCTGCGTAACGCGTTGGATGTAAAGGCATGAATGGAGCACCAAAACAAGCAGAGAAATTTGGCTGAGGCTCAGTTACACCAGCTTCTGTACCAGCAACTTTTGCAGTATATCCAGAAATAAAATGGTAAGCGGCCTGACCTGGAGTCAATTTTGAAATTGGAGGCAAAATCCCGAAAGAATCGGCCGTTAAGAAAAATATATTTTTAGGATCATGCCCAACCAAACCTGGCTGTACATTGTCAATATGCGTAATAGGGTAACTTACACGAGTATTTTGTGTAATCGAAACATCATCAAAATCTACTTCGTTTGTTCCTGCTTTGAAAACCACATTTTCTAAAAGCGCTCCTTTTTTGATTGCTCTAAAAATGTCTGGTTCATTTTCTTCTGTCAAGTTGATTACTTTAGCATAGCAACCGCCTTCAAAGTTGAAAACTGTGTTTTCGTTTGTCCATCCGTGCTCATCATCTCCGATTAATTTACGTTCTGGATCTGCAGATAAAGTTGTTTTTCCTGTACCAGACAAACCGAAGAAAATAGCCGTATCCCCTGCCTCACCAACATTGGCGCTACAGTGCATTGGAAGTGTTTTTTTGAAAACTGGAAGAATAAAGTTCAAAGCAGAAAAAATTCCTTTTTTCATTTCTCCTGTATAACCTGTTCCTCCAATTAAAGCAATTTTTTTAGTAAAATCTAAAATAGCAAAATTAGACTGTCTTGTTCCGTCAACAGCAGGATCTGCCATAAAACTTGGAGCACAAACTACTGTCCATTCTGGAGTAAAATTTGCCAATTCTGAATCTTCTGGACGCAAGAACATATTATAGCAGAACAAGTTTGACCAAGCTGTTTCTGTTACAACACGAACATTCAATCTATAATTTGGATCAGAACACACATAAGAATCGCGAACAAAAACTTCTTTGTCTGATAAAAATGCTGTTACCTTATTATAAAGCTTTTCAAAAGCTTGTGGTTCAAACGGGATATTTACATTTCCCCACCAAACTTGATCTTTAGTAATATCATCTTTTACGATAAAACGATCTTGTGGAGAACGACCTGTAAATTCACCTGTATTAATTGCTAACGCTCCAGTAGAATTCTCAACACCTTGTCCTGACTGCAAAGTAATCGCATGTAATTCATCTGCAGATAGTTGATAACGAACTTTTGCATTTTCAATTCCTAATTCTTTTAACGAAATCGATTGCGCGAAAACTGTATTAGTGTCCATAAATTTTTAGTTGTGTGTGATTTTTTGTTTAAAGCAAAATTACAGATTAATTCTTATTTCTTTTAAAATACTTAAATTTCACTCTTATTTATATGAAAAAAGAGAAATTTCACTTTAAAAATTACAAAAAGAAAAAAATAATCGCTTCTAATTTGTCTAATTACAACCTAATGCGTGATTTTGTTATATTATTTTTGTTTAACAATAGAAAATACAAAAAAGTCACACAAATAAGTCTATATGTTATTTATGTGACAAAATTAAAGATTAATTCTTAGACAGAATTTTTTTTTCGGGATTTTATGATTTTCTCCTCAAAATCGTAAAGAATAATAGCGTCCAAGCAATAATTAATAGAAAACCACCCACTGGAGTTGCGAATACGATAATTTTAGATTCAAATAAAGTATAGTCTTTTGTTGCCATTAAATAGATTGAACCGCTAAAAAGAACAACACCTGCAACAACTAAATTATAGATCGTTTTTAAAGTTTTTTCTGCGATGTCTTTTTGCGTAGATAAAAATAGAAGAAAAAGAGCGTGATACATTTGGTAACGAACACCAACTTCAAAACTGATTAATTGATCAACTGAAAGATATTTTTTCAACAAATGAGCCCCAAAAGCACCCAAAATAATAGCTAACATACCAATAAAAGCTCCCGTTAGAACGATTCTTCTTTTCATAATTATTTCTTTTGAAATTTGAAACAAAAATACTTTAAACGAACCGAAAAACCGTCTTACTTTCTGGATTATTTAGAACTAAATCAAATTGTTTTTTACTGGAATCCAAAAAATAAATTCAATTTAATTTAATTTCGATTGTTATATTTATAACATTTAAATATATTTGTGTTAAATATTTGAGACATGAGAAACGTTTTAATAATTGGAGCAGGAAGATCTGCATCGTCTTTGATTCGATATTTATTATCAAAATCTAATGAAGAACAACTGCATTTAACGGTAGCTGATCTTTCATTACAACTTGCGAAAGCGAAGACACAGGGTCATCCAAATGCAACTCCGCTTGCCTTAGATATTTTTAATGCCGATGAAAGAAGAAAAGCGATTGCAAATGCTTCGATAGTTATTTCAATGCTTCCTGCGCATCTGCATATCGAAATCGCTAAAGACTGTCTAGAATTCAAAAAGAATCTCGTTACTGCATCTTACATAAGCGACGCGATGCAAGCTTTAAACGATGAAGCCATCAAAAGCAATCTGATTTTCATGAACGAAATTGGCCTTGATCCAGGAATAGATCATATGAGTGCCATGAAAGTTATTGATGAAATCAGATCGAAAGGCGGAAAAATGCTTTTGTTTGAATCTTTCTGTGGCGGTTTAGTCGCTCCAGAATCGGATAATAATTTATGGAATTACAAATTTACTTGGGCACCAAGAAACGTAGTTTTAGCGGGACAAGGAGGCGCTGCCAAATTTATTCAGGAAGGCACTTATAAATACATTCCGTACAGTGCGTTGTTTAGAAGAACCGAATTTCTAGAAGTTGAGGGCTACGGAAAATTTGAGGCTTATTCTAACCGCGATTCGCTTAAGTACCGTTCGGTTTATGGATTAGACGATGTATTGACATTATATAGAGGAACAATTAGAAGGGTTGGTTTTTCGAGAGCTTGGAACATGTTTGTTCAGCTCGGAATGACTGATGATAGTTATATTTTAGAGGGGTCAGAAAATATGAGTTATCGTCAGTTTATCAACTCTTTTCTTCCTTATCATCCGACAGATTCTGTTGAAATTAAAACTCGTTTGATCTTAAAAATTGATCAAGACGATATTATGTGGGATAAACTTTTGGAACTGGATTTATTTAACCCAAATAAAAAAGTAAATCTTCCCAATGCTACTCCAGCTCAGATTTTAGAAAAAATATTATCTGAAGGTTGGGCTTTAGAACCAGATGACAAAGACATGATTGTCATGTATCACAAATTTGGTTATGAATTGAATGGCGAGAAAATGCAAATCGATTCTAAAATGGTTTGCATTGGCGATGACCAAACGTATACTGCAATGGCAAAAACAGTCGGACTTCCGGTTGCGATCGCGACATTATTGATTTTAAATGGAAAAATTACAACTCCAGGTGTTCAGCTCCCTATTAAAAAAGAAGTTTACGAACCCATTTTGAAAGAGTTAGAAGAATATGGGGTCATTTTTAACGAACAAAAAGTACCTTATTTTGGATACAATCCCGACTTGTTTTAGTCTGGATCTGCATGTTTATTTTTAGAATTTTTTTTTAATTAGTTTTTAATTTTATCCGCTTCCTTCATCAGAAGCGGATTTTTTTGTTTTAAGATTCAAAAACACAGCAAACACTTAAACCCAATTTGAAAAGTTGCATTTCTTATTTTGTAATATTTTCGAGTTTTTCTGTTTCTGGAAGTTCTTTTTTGTACTCTTCCAAATTCCACTCAATATTCATTTTTGCCGCGTATTCTGCCATAGTTCCTAGTCCAACCTCTGCACGTCTTTTATCTACATTATCTGGGTCTATCATAGGCGATATGTACATTTTATTTGTTTTTTTATTCTTCGCACTCTGGCTGCCATAAATTTGCCTTCTTCCCTCTCTCAAAGCCACTCTATCTTCTAAGTACGCCAAATTTGCTCCATTAGCATTCCCATTTTTAACTGCCTCTCGCATCATGGGCAAATACTTTTGCTGGTATTCTAAATCAGAATGCTGAATAACCAAAAACAACGTTTTATTTCCCTGTTCACCGACAACATTTTTCCCAAGCCAGCCTCTTTCATCCAGTATCTTCATCACCTTAATGAGGTTAATACTGTCTTTTCGATTCATAATTTTACCAATGCTGTCAATTTTCTTTTTATCAGGTTTAGGAGCTTTATAAACATTTAAAAATTCACCTCGAATTTCTTGATCTTCAGTGTAAATAACGGCTAGTTCTTTTTCCAAAACTTTATCATAATTTGCTCCGATAACATCCAATTTCTTCTGTAGTTTTTCAATTGTTTTTGTCCACTCTTTTTCCGAATGCAAAGATTTCAAATCTCTATCTATTTGAATATGAGAAATGTTTTGGTAACCGTTATCAATAGCGAGATTCAGCCATTTGAAAGCTTTTTTGTTTTCTTTTGCTCTAGAAGCAGAACAGCCAGCATTGTAGAAGTCTATTGAAGATTTCTTTTCTATTTTAAAAGCTTTATTGTAATAATTAACAGACAATTTATAGTTTTGTTTCGCATAACAAGAGTCTGCTTTACGAACCCAATCTTTATAGGTTTGCGCTTCCGCGAAAGTGAAGCTGGCCACAATAAAAAAGAATGCAATTAATTTTTTCATAAGGTTAACAATTGGTTAGTTAGCATTTTGTCTCCAATCACGGGATTATTGTATAGCTATAAATATTGCTCAATAAATGTAGAATTAAATCCCAAACAAACAAGTTTTTTCTTATATTTTTAATGTCTAAAATTAGAAATAAAAAAATCCGCTCATTTCTGAACGGATTTTATATTTTAAAGAAATTGAGTTCCTTTTTGACAAAAACCTTTATTTGCTTAATTCCACAAAATACTTGTAAAACAACGGAATAGTCTCTATACCTTTCAAGTAATTAAAAATTCCGAAATGTTCGTTTGGAGAGTGAATTGCATCGCTGTCTAATCCGAAGCCCATTAAGATGGTTTTGCTTTTTAATTCTTTTTCGAATAAAGCCACAATCGGAATACTTCCTCCTGAACGAACAGGAATTGCAGGAACTCCAAAAGTTTCTGTATATGCTTTGTTAGCAGCCTGATATCCGATGCTGTCAATTGGCGTCACATAACCTTGACCACCGTGATGAGGCGTTACTTTTACTGTAACTCCAGCTGGAGCAATACTTGTGAAGTGTTTCGTGAAAAGTTCTGTAATTTCTTCCCAATCTTGATTTGGAACCAAACGCATTGAGATTTTAGCGAAAGCTTTACTCGCAATAACCGTTTTAGCACCTTCTCCTGTGTAACCGCCCCAAATTCCGTTTACGTCTAATGTCGGACGGATTGAGTTTCTTTCGTTGGTTACATATCCTTTTTCACCATAAACATCAGCAATGTTTAAAGCGTTTTTATATTTTTCTAAACTAAAAGGCGCTTTTGCCATTTCAGCTCTTTCTTCTGCAGATAATTCCTGAACTTTATCGTAGAATCCTGGAATTGTAATGTGATTGTTTTCGTCATGAAGAGAAGCAATCATTTTTGCTAGAATATTAATTGGGTTTGCTACAGCTCCTCCATATAAACCAGAATGCAAATCGCGGTTTGGACCAGTAACTTCAACTTCAACATAACTCAAACCTCTTAAACCAGTCGTAATAGACGGTTGTTGGTTAGAAATCATTCCTGTATCTGAAATCAAAATAACATCGTTCTTCAGTTTTTCCTGATTGCGTTCTACGAACCAAGCCAAACTTGCAGAACCTACTTCTTCTTCTCCTTCGATCATGAATTTTACGTTACAAGGCAACGTATTGCTTTGCACCATTAATTCAAGCGCCTTTACGTGCATGTACATCTGACCTTTGTCATCACACGCTCCACGTGCAAAAATTGCTCCTTCTGGGTGAATATCTGTAGTTTTAATAACCGGTTCAAATGGTGGTGAAGTCCATAATTCTAGAGGATCTGGCGGTTGAACGTCGTAGTGTCCGTAAACTAAAACCGTTGGAAGATTTGGGTCTATTATTTTTTCTCCGTAAATAATTGGGTAACCTGGAGTGTCGCAAGTTTCGACATAATCGCACCCTGCTTTTGATAAACTTTCTTTTACAGCCTCTGCTGTGTCAATAACATCTTGAGAATATGCAGTGTCGGCAGAAACCGACGGAATCTTTAATAATTCGATCAATTCGTTGATAAACCGATCTTTATGTTGTTGAACGTAGGACTTAATATTTTCCATTTAAATAATTTTTATAGAAAACCAAAAGTACAAAAAAGAGAATTAAAAAAAATTTTCAAAAAATGCTTTGATAATTCAAAAGTATGCCTATCTTTGCACCCACAATTCCGCGGATATGGTGAAATTGGTAGACATGCCAGACTTAGGATCTGGTGCCGCAAGGCGTGTAGGTTCGAGTCCTATTATCCGCACCAAAAAAAGCTTCTGAATATTTTTTCAGAAGCTTTTTTGTTTTTGGTACATATTGATTTAACCTACTTATTCTTTTACAAAATCTTAAATCAACCAAACCCCTTTTTATTCTATCTAAGTTTTTTTTACATTTGATTCTTTAGCTAAAGCACAATAATTATTTTACATCTTATTAAAATGAGCTTCCATATTTACATCAAAAACAAACAAACGATTACGTATAATCAATTACTAGAAAATAAACACCTGCCCAGCGAAACTAAAATTTCATTTGGTATAAATTCTCAAGAATCTTTAAATGGATACTCAAAATTTTATCTGCCTAAACTATCTTCAAGAGGAGTTGCCATTACAACAAATCCTGATAAATATGATGTTGAAATTAATGTTGGAGCAACCAAAGACGATTGGAGATTAGCAGTTAAAATTTCTTTAGCATTGGGAGAAATTAACAATTCATCAATAGAACCTGAATTTGATGATAAAATTTCTCTTGACGAATTTGAAACAAATTATAACGAAAAATGGATTGAAAGCGTAAAGCATTTATCAATAGAATCTTTTATTCAAGTGCAAAAAGAAGCAGGTGGAGCACTAACTTTTATGGGGTGTGTGAGACACTATTATGCTGGCGATTACATAATCGACACACTTTCTAAGAATACTGATTCCCCAGAAATGTTTAATGACAAATTAATTGAGGAAATTAGAAAAATTCAACATTTAGAAGATTATGAAGATGATATTGAATTTCCTTCTGTTAAAGTAATGGATTTTCCCGATGAAGGAGAAAAAAAGCTAACGATATTTCCAGCGAATTTTAAAGTTCTATTACCTAAAGCCGATTATATCTTTTTGATAAAAAAAAATGAAGCAATAGCAAAAGTAGCTTTTGATGATTTCATTAAATATATTACTCCAAAGGCAAAAAGAGTAGATGAATTCCAATATATAATTTATCCTGTGCAGGAAGATGAACATTACGAAATATTAATGCATTTTAAATCAACCGAAACAATTTAACACATATTCTTACAAACAAGAATTGTTGTACACTTAAGGAGTTACTCGCGAAGATTTCTCCTTATGTCAAAATGACAAAATGTGTGGAATCTTCACGACTCACCTTGACGAAAGGAGATTTACCAGCATCACCAACGAGTTGTCAAACTATGAAAATTGCGGAAATCAATGTAGGTTTTTGTCGGTTTTGCTGTCTGGCTTCTCCTTTCGTCGAAATGAACTTTTATAAAATAGAATTTTTTTAATCAATATTTAAATAAGGATCGAGAACTTCTGCTAATCTATTGAGCCAATAAAAATTATCATCAATATTCTCGAGTTCAGATTGTGTGGTTTCATATCCGCGCATTGCACGTAACGAAAGCGCGTAATTGACTCGTCTAATGGACTTAGCCATATCTTTTACATCAATTACTTCAGTAAAAAAGTCTTTTAGTCTGGTTTCAAGCTCGTTTGAAATACATTCTGTAGCCATTATCTTATTTTTATTTCAGGCAAATATAATAATTTATAGGCACGCATGCTATCGAAAGCGAAATAAATATTTCCATTTTTGAAATATGAACATTTCAGAAGAAAATTATATCATACATCTTGGTATTCACATTAGACAATTACGCGAAAGGAAAGACTTATCGCAACAAGGTTTAGCTGATGATTCTGGCGTGACTAAGTCTCAAATAGCAAGAATAGAAACTGCTAAAATCAATACTTCTGTAAAAACTCTTGTAAAAATCGCCAATGCTTTAGATATTGAACCTAAAGAATTGTTAGATTTTTCTTTGAAATAAACGAATGAAAAACAACTATTCTATAAATTCAAAAGTTTTATTTTTTATTCTTCTTATTTTCATTTCCTGCGAAAAAGTTGATTGTGAAAAATTAGCATCAATTTATCGAAAAGGAAGTTTCAATATCGTTGTAAAAGAAACACCTGTACCGTTCTCAAAACATAATTTCTACATCATAGGAAAAAGTCTAAACTCTAATAAAGACACAATTTATGATGAAGAAAACAGATGGCTTTGCGAACATTATAAAGAAATTGAAATAGGAGACACAATCAGAAAAAAGGAAAAGGAATCAACTTTAAGTGTTTTTAAAAAAGATACCATACTAAATTTCCAATTTAATTGTAATGGAATGAATTTCAATTAGAACTTCGGCTAAAGCGATTTCCTTTCAATCAAAAATATTTCAGAAATTTCTTTAATTATCTTGTGTTTAATCTTCAAATATTCTTATTTTTAAAATACCAAAAACCTAATTCTCCTTATTTTATTCATTTTTTAAATCTCTAAAATCATTTAGAACACATGAAAAAATACAGATTATTAGTCTTCCTTTTAGGAATTATTGCGGTTTTTTACTTCGTAAGAACAATTCGAAACTATACCGTTAAACAAGAAACTCGAACTATAAAATCGGAACATTTTATTGTTTCCTATACTGGAATTTACAAAAGCGAGGCCGAAAAAGCCAGCAAACATTTAGAAGAGAATTATTCTAAAATTAGAGAAAATCTAAAAGATGCACCGCACGATTTGATAAAGGTTTTTATTTACGGTTCGCAATACAAATTTAACGCCGCGACTGGTTTAGAAGAAAATACAAAAGGCACAAGTCGTGGTCCAAACGAATTTCATTTTATTTGGACGAATTGGTTTAATTCGATTTTCCCCGACGATCCGCTAAAAACGGCGCTGCATGAATTTACGCATTGCGTTCAGTTAAACATCTTAATCCACAAAGCCAAAGACTCTATTATCACGCAAGATAGACGTACTTTTGAAAGGGAATTTGATAAAAAATTCGGTGCAGAATATCCGCGCTGGCTTTGGGAATCGATCAGTATGTTTGAGGCAAAAGAAGTAAATAGATTAAGCGTAAAGTATGCTAAAAGCAAAAACCTGACTTTAGAAGAGCTAAATAAAAGCAATCAAATCTACAATATTGGCTACACGATAATCGAATATCTTACTCAAAAATGGGGCAAAGATATTTTACCCAAATTAATCGCTTCTTTCGGCAATATCGAAAAAACATTAAACGTATCGACTAAAGAATTTGAGAAAGGCTGGATTGCTTTTTTGGAGGAGAAGTATTAAATATTTTTATTTCACGCAGATTTAAAAGATTTAAGCAGATACATGCAGATTATTTATTTTTATAATCTAAAAAAAATCTGCTGTGATCTGTAAAATCTGCGTAAAAAACGCACATCTGTACAAGAAGCTTGAAACTAAAAAACCTTTGTCAAAGTTTAAAACTTTGACAAAGGTTCAATATATCATTTTTTGGAATTTTGAATTTATTTATTGGAATTTAATAATTCTAAAATCTTATCCACATTCACTTCGCTATAATCATTGATATAAAAATCGCATGGAGGAAGTTGCTCTTTTGTATGCGTGCTTAAAACACCCACGACTTTCATTCCGGCATTTAATCCTGCTGTAACGCCCGAAAAAGAATCTTCGAAAACCACACAATCAGACGGAGAAACGCCAACACGCTCCGCCGATTTTAAATATACTTCTGGATTTGGTTTATGAAACGTAACGTCTTCGCTTGACATCATCGAATCCATTTTTTGGTCGAGTTTCAAGAAATTGGCAATCAAATCTAAATTGGCGCGCGGAGCCGATGTTGCAACTGCTGTTTTGAATCCGCGAGATTTTAGTTCTTCTAAAAACTGCATGTAATGCGGAATCGTTTCGACTTTGTCTTTATAAATCTCACGAAACATTCCTTCTTTTTCATCTTCAAGCTTTATCAATTCTTCACCCTGAATCGGGCGCTTGAAGAAATGGGTCATGATATAACTATTGTGTTTTCCGTACATATGTTCTTCAAATTCTTCATTGGTGTACGGAATTTTATATTTATCGAAAAACTTTTCAAAAGCGACTACATGATGCGGATTGGTGTGGCAAATCACGCCGTCCATATCAAAAATTACACATTGCTGGCTCATAATTTTATTTGTTTTTAAACGGGTGCAAGATACGAGCATTTATATTGTTTCTAATCTTTAAGTAAGTTAATAAAGTCTTATTTCTCGCAGGATTTTGTTTAGAATCTCGCAAAGTTGCAGAGACGCAAAATTTTGTTTCACGCAGATTTAAAAAAGATTTAAGCAGATAGGCGCAGATTATTTATTAAAAATCTTAAAAATAAATCTACTTAAATCTGCCAAATCTGCGTGAAACAAAATCCTTTTAATCTTATTAATCTGTGGCAAAAAACAAAAACTTTGTGTCTCTGCGACTTTGCGAGACTAATCGCCAAAGATTTGCAAAAAACTTGAAACATTAAACTTGAAACAAAAATTTACCCTATCCAAATTTTACTTTTCACCAAAGTCATCGTTTGTTTCAAATGTTGATTGCACGCAATTAGAATTATCAAAACCACTAAACCGTAACCCACAATCGTATAAATCTCCATATCGGCCAATAAAGTCGATTGTTTAGAAATTGTCCCGAAAAGCTTTTTCATCGCCAAAACATTAGCATTATCTGCAGAATATCCTTTGGCAATAAAACTTTGCGTTGTTGAAGCAATTATGTTTTGAGCTTCTGGATTTTCACCTGTTACAAATTGGCTTAACTTCAAAAAGTGTTTTTTATTCAAGAAAACCATCGCATTCTGCATTACGCAAAAACCAATTGTACTTCCCCAAAAACGTCCCGAAACTCCAACAATTCCAGAAGAAACCGCCATATTTGCTGGAACCGATGATGTGGTAAATAAGATGAGCGGAACAAATAAAAACCCCACACCGATTCCTTGCAAAATATAGGGAATGATAATATCGCTCAGCGCAACATCTGGCACAAAAAGAAACGTAAACCAGAAGTGGAAAATAGCAATAAGCGTAAAACCAATCATGAAAATAATTTTAGTTGAAACAGATTTCATCAAGAAAAAAGCGGCTAAAATAAGTCCGATTACGTTTCCTAATCCGTTTATGTACTGCACGCCCGCCACACGCGATGGATCCCAATTCCAAATGGAAAACATCGCAGAATGACAAAGACTCAACGTTGCTCTGCTGATATAGAAAAGGAAAAACAATAAAAATCCTATTCGCAGATTGGCGTATTTTATAACTTCAAAATTGAAACTTGGTCTTTTTACCAAACGCTCTTTAAAGATGAACAATCCGCCTGTGATGAGCGAAATCATCAACACTAAAACCATTTCTGAAGATTGAAACCAATATTTTTTTTCCGCGTAAACAAAAAAGTAGGCACCGCAAAGAATCGAAATTAAAACCAAAAAATAACTCATCCAGTCGATTTGATACAACGGAATCTTCTTCGTAATTCGGTGCCCTCTGAAAGTAACTAAGATTAAAAAGACGTTCAAAACCTGCAGTCCGCCTGAAACATACAACATGTATTTCCAGTCGTAATGATCGAGAAACCACACGGCAATATTCATTATAAACGGCGTTGACAACAACAGTGAACCATAATAAAATGAGAATCCAATAATTATGGCATTTTTAGAATTAAACTGTTCAATGAGCAATTGTCTGATCGTAATTACAGGAAGTGCCATTAGGATTCCTTCGGCAATTCTCATCACTAAAAAGACCGAAAAATTGGTAATATAAGCCGATGCAACAATCGTAATTCCGATAAGGGAATAAACCGCCATCAGATAATTTTTCGCAGGAAAAAAACTCGAGAATCGGCTTTCGATTAAAATAGTCGCGAGTAATGTTCCGTACGTAACACACATCGCAAACTGCAAATCTTCTGGCTCAATGTCCAGAAAACTCGCCGCATACGTTACGTTTGACGTGTAAACTCCCAATAAAATCATGGAATGCAACAAACAAACGAACAAAATAATAATGATCGCCCATTTTGGAACCCATGATTTAAATATACTTTTATCTTCCATTTTATTTGTGCGCAGCAACAACCGTAATGTTCATTCCTGCTCTTAAAAAATCGGTTTGTTTGTCTTGTTCTTTTAACTGAATTCTAACTGGAATTCTTTGTTCAATTTTCACGAAGTTTCCAGTCGCATTATCTGGAGGAAGCAACGAAAATCTCGCACCACTCGCAGGCGATAACGAAGCAATTGTTCCCACAAAAGTTTTGTCGTTTATTGCATCAGCTTTAATTTCAACTTCTTGCCCAACCGTTAAATATTGCAATTGTGTTTCTTTAAAGTTCGCTGTAATCCATTTTTCTTTACTTACGATAGAAAGCAAAGACTGCCCTTCTTTTACCATTTGTCCTGGCTGTAAAGTTCTTTTTCCAACCCAACCGTCATAAGGTGCTGTGATTACCGTGTACGAAAGAAATAATGCCGCATTATCTGCAACAGCTTGTTTAGAAGCAATATTGGTTTGCGTTGTCGGAACATTCGCCTCAGCAACAGAAGTACTCAAAGTAGCCGAATGAATTCTGTTTTTCATTTCCGAAAAATGCGCTTGTGCCGATTCGTAATCTGCTTTAACCTTTTCTAATTGTTGAGAAGTTGCCGCTTCTTCACTTACCAAAGCTTTATATCTTTCGTATTCTAATTTGGTTTTCCAAAGATTCGCTTTAGCCGCTTCCAATTGCGATTCGTTAATTGCCGTTGCACTTGCTGTGTTAACTGCATTTTTCTGAGCCACAACGTTGTTTTGTTCTGCGTTTTGAACATCGGCAAGAGCCACATTCAATTTCGATTTATATTCTCTGTTATCAATCACTACCAAAGTATCCCCTTTATGCACAAACTGGTTTTCATCAAAACGAACTTCCTGCACATAACCCGTAATTCTCGACATAATTGGCGTTACGTATTGTTCTACCTGAGCGTCATTGGTTTCTTCGTGATTTCGGTTAAAAACATAAAACCAAATTCCCAAAATAACCCCGCTTATAACCAGCGTACACGCAATAATTGTTATCAGTATATGAAACGTCTTATTTCTTTTAGTTTCATTTTTTATCTTAACCATCTTTATCTCTTTATCTTAGTTTTTTTTAAGTCTTTTCTCTTGCTTCTTTCTTCTATAAAGTCTAAACAATTAGCTCTGAGGCATAATCCCAGCCGTATGCATAATCTCATAATGTTTCAAAACAGCATCCAAATGAGTAGCAATTTTGTTGTATTTCGCCTGAAGCAAAGCATTATCAGCATCAACCATTTCGGTAATTAAAACCAATTGATTTAAGTATTTCAGCTTTACGATTCTGTAGTTTTCTTCAGCTAAATCCAAAGCTTTGTCAACCACAACAAACTTCTCAAGGATTTCCTGATATTGCGTGTGCTCTTTGTACAACTGATCCTGAATTTCATCTTTTATGATTTCATTCTGCATTTTCTGCGCATCGATTTTAGTATTTGCTTTTGCCACTTTCGTTTTGTTTTTATACAAAGCCGAAAGATCAAAACGCGCCTCGATACCCACTTGACCTAAAGTGTACAAATACGGATTTGGTGGAAAGAATTTGTAGTTTGGATAATAAAAACCATAATTCCCGAAGAAATCTACAGTTGGCAGATAATTCCCTTTTACCAATTTCAATTCAGTTTTACTGATGTCTAATTCTTGGCTCGCCATTCGCATTTCTTCATTCTGCATGGCTTTGCTCAGATAAAAATCATACGGATCTACGCCGTTCATTTCGTCTAGACTTGCAGTTGTGTCAATTGTAATTTCTTCGTTTTCCGAAATCTGAATTAAAGTCTTCAGATCGTGAAGCGCTATTTGAATGTTTTTGGAGTTTGTAAGCGCATTCAACTCACGATCTGAGAGCTGTAATTCGGCGCGTATCACCTCATTTTTGGTTATCGTTCCGTGTTTCTGAAGCGATTGCACTTCTTTTAATCGGTTTTTTTCTTCTTTGATATTTTCTTCAAATATTTTTTGAAGTTCCATCATTTTGTAAATCGCCAGATAATTGGCCACAACTTGCAGCTCAATATCATTTTCTGTTTTTTCCGATTTTATTTTTGCAATTTCGCTTTCCTGATTCGCAATTTTAATCGCGTTATTAATCTTGTTTCCAACGTAAATTGGCATTTTAAAAGTTGAATTTACCTCGTAGATTTCAGGAATTGCTTTCGTAACTTCTTTTCCATTTAAGAAACCATCACCTTTAAATTCTGTAATGTTGGTAATTCTAGAGTACATTCCGTTAAGTTGTACATCTGGTAATCTAAGTTCTTTTCTTTCTTTGATGTTTTGCTCAGCGAGCGTAATCTCCAGTTGAGATTTAAGGACTTTTTTGTTGTTTTCCTTCGCCAGTTTCATCGCTTCTTGTAAAGAAACCGTATGAACTTCCTGAGCTTGTAAACTATTGAATACTAACACCATTAGTAAAATCAATAAGCTTCTGGGAAAACAATCTTCTTTAGAGTTTGTTTTTGTAAGGAACATGAATATTTGAATATTTTATGCTGCAAAGTTCCTTCATTTTTTCCTTGGCGGATGATTCTAAAAAGTCAATAACATATTCATTTCGGACAAATGTTAAAATTCCATTTTCCGAAAACGTTATATTAAAATACTGAAAAACAAATGGTTAAAAATTGAAATTATTTCACGAAGATTTAAAGGGATTTTAGCAGAGGACGCAGATTTTTATTTTTTGCTCTCGCAGATTCCGCAGATTGTGCAGATTATAAAGTATTTAAAAAAATCTCCAAAATCTGCGGAATCTGCGAGATAAAATTTTTAGCCAGAATAAAAGAAAATCTGCAACATCTCCTTAAATCCCTTTAAATCTGCGTGAAACAACAACTATTTACCTCGCTCTAGAATTTCTTTTCCATTAAGATAATCCGAAGGACGTTGACCTAAAATATTGAAAAAAGTGTTGCTAAAAGTCGGAACACTATTATAACCAACTTCCAGAGCTACCTCTTTCACCGAAAGCTTTCTTTCTAACAAAAGTTCGATCGCTTTAAGGATTCTTCGAATGGTATAATATTGAATAAAAGACATTTTGAGATCTTTTTGAAACAAGCGATACAAAGAGCGTTCGCTAAAACCAAATTCATGCGCCACATCAGCAAAAAGAATCGTTTCTCCCAAATTATTTTCGATATGTCGAAGAATTTTCCCCAATCGTTTATCTTTAGGCTGAGGAAGTTCTAAAGGCAAATTATTAGTACATATTTGAGGAAGAATCGCTTTTATAGCTTTTGCAATCACGAAATTCGGGGTATTTTTTTTCAAATCCCCATTCCATTGATTGGTAAACATCATCATTTGGAGCAATAAATTATTCACCGGATAAATGCCCTCGCTTTTGTAGAATTCATCTTCATCTTTTTCAACTGGAAAATACAAATTTCGCATCATCACATGTTCCGACTTCGGTTCGATGCTATGCTCTAATCCAGCGGGAATCCAGATAAAATGTCTCGCAGGCAAAAAATAGGATTTCGTTTCAGTTGTTACAAAAACTACATCACCCTCCGCGTATAACATTTGCGCTTTGTTGTGTTTGTGTGTTGGAACCAACAATTCGCCCATTATATCATGATGACAATAGATGCTTTTTTTATCGGCATCTACTTTATTGAGATAATATTTGTCTACTTTGAATGTTGATTGTTCCATAATATAAAGATAGGAAAGAAATAAATTCCAAAACTTGACTTAAAAGATTAACCGCAAAGCACGCAAGGATTTTTTCCAAGATCACGCTTATAAACGCAAAGTTCGCAAAGCTATATGATAAAGCTTTGCGAACTTTTATAAATCTCGCTAAAAAAACCTTTGCGAACTTTGCGGTTAAATCCCACAAAGTTTACATAAAAAAAATGCCTCTCATAATGAGAGGCATTTTACAAACTTAGGCGGTCTGGACGGGACTCGAACCCGCGACCCCATGCGTGACAGGCATGTATTCTAACCAACTGAACTACCAAACCCTGCGTTATTGTGGTGCAAAAATACAACAGAATTTTGTTTCTACAAGTGTTTTTAAGAATAAAAATTTAATAATTTTTTAATAACCTAAAATCCAATATTTTAAAAATCCATGTTTTATCCAAAAAGCAGGAATTTTCTTTTGTTTAACCACAAAGGGCGCTAATATCTAGGCAAAGTTCGCAAAGAAAAATTAATTAAATAATCAATGTTTTCAAATGAATTAAAACAAAAAAGTCCGCAAAGCTTAAAAAAACTTTGCGGACTTTGCGTAAATCTTCGCGTGCTTTGCGGTTAAATAATTGCAAAACCAAATAGTCTTAAATCAAAAAAGCCATCCACAAAAGTGGAAAGCTTTTCATTGGTCTAACTACTAAACCAGCTACGAGTTACAAAGTCGTAGCAAAACAACACAACTAATCTTAGATACCGTATTTGGGCAAAAAAGCCTTTCTGTTACGAAAGGCTTTCCCCAATATTGCGGTCTGGACGGGACTCGAACCCGCGACCCCATGCGTGACAGGCATGTATTCTAACCAACTGAACTACCAAACCTCTGCGTTATTGCGGTTGCAAAGATAGTACAGAATTTCATTTCTGCAAGCGTTTTTATAAAAAAAATTAAAAAAAAGTTTAAAATATTATCCAAAGTTTTGTTTTTCAACCAAATAAGTAGTCAATATTTTTTCAAAATTATCGCCAACATTTACCGGAACGTACTTAATTTGGTTTTTCGCACAAGTCAAAGCCAAGTTTTTAAAGTACGCTTCTACCCTTTTTTCATATTCTTCTTTTACATTGTCTGCGAAAATAGAAACCTCTTCTCCCGATTCTAAATCAATGAACTTTCTTGGCGTGTTATCAAAATCAAACTTCATTTCGGTTTGATTGTCAACCACATGAAACAAAACTACTTTGTGTTTATTGTGTTTCAAATGTTGTAAAGCGTTGAATAATTTCTCATCATCTTCGGTTTGAAACATATCCGTAAACAAAATAATCATCGAACGGCGGTGCATTTTCTCTGCGATTTGATGCAGATACGTAATTGTATCCGTTGTTTTCTTTGCTTTTGGCTGTTCTAATAATTGTTCCAATTTATTCAACAGCATTCTGTGATGGCGGTCGCTTCCTTTTTCTGGTGCGTAATATTCGTAATGATCGGAGAAAACGCTTAAACCAACCGCATCGCGCTGTTTCTTTAAAATATTCATCAAAACGGCCGAAGCCAAAACTGCAAAACCAATCTTCTTTTCATAAAAAGGCTGATTCGATTTCAACTCAGGATAATGCATTGACGACGAATTATCTACAATCAAATGACAGCGTAAATTGGTTTCTTCCTCAAAACGTTTCGTGTACAAACGATCAGTTTTGGCAAACAATTTCCAATCGATATGTTTCGTGCTTTCGCCTGGGTTATAGACTTTATGTTCAGCAAATTCGGCTGAAAATCCATGAAACGGACTCTTGTGCATTCCAGATATAAAACCTTCCACAACCTGATTTGCCAGCATTTCTAGATGCTGAAAACTCGAGACTTTCTCTATTTCCGATTCAATTTTCATTCGGTTTCTTTTTTAATATTTTGTGCTTTATAAAGCAAATCTGTCGCCTGAAACAACTTACGTTTCAAGATCGGACTAAAATTAGGGTTTTCTTTTAAGAATCGCTGTACTTCATCAAAAGCATATTTCGACGAATATTTTCCAACGGTATTATCCAACCAATCTTTTGGAAAGAAAATATCTCCCGTGCGCTGGATTTCGTCTACCAAATCTAGTGAAAATCTAATATATTTCTGAGCACTTTCCTGATGAAGCGGATGATTTACATTGGCCAAACCAACCGAAACCCAAGATTCTTTCTCACGATTGGCATCGTCTTTTAAAGATTCTATAAAAGCATTTCGAACCGATTCGTCTTTTGATAGCGATGGCAGAAGATATTCAAAACGTTTCTTTTTGTCTGGATTTGAAATTGAATTTCTAGTCTTTTCTAAAATTTCATCTGCTTTTTGATGTTTGAAAATAGCCAGATTCATTGCCATATTGGTATAATCGTCTTCGTTTAATTTTAAACCAGAAATCGAAATTTCTCTATTCCAAACTTTATATAAACTCGCTTTTCCCGACTCAGAATAAGCAACCGAACTGAATAAACCAAACAGAGTCTTTTTAATATTCGAAGACAAATTAGCTTGCAAACGTTCGTACAGAATCCCTACAAGCTGTTTTTGAACTTTATTTTGCTGTTTTTCGGTGAAAAATCTCCAATAAATCGTGTTCAGATTATTAGAAACAATTCGCAAAACCAATTCATTTTCTTCGGTTTGAATTCCCTTTAAAAAGCATTCATAAGCTTTTTCTGGAGCAATATTTCCAATTAAAGTATTTTCATAAAGATTACTGTACGCCGAAGCTCTCGCCACCTCATCTTTTAAACTTGCGATATCATTTAAATTATTCCCGTCAAGCGGAAAAACTCCGTATCCAAAACCATTGTAATTGTAAATAATTGTGAGCGGTTTTTCAAGTCCGATAGCCTCTTTTAAAACCAAATTTTTATCTGTAATATTTGCCGTCAATACTTTTACTTCATTGGCATAAACTAAACCAATTTGAAAAATCTGAGGCCAAACATTATTCGATTTATCTTCCGCTTGCTGTGTTATTTCAAACTTTTTGATTTTGTTTTGAGCGTCATATTCGATTTTATCTGAAAAAATCGCTCTTCCCGATTTATTCACCCAAACTTCGCTCCATTTCTTCATATCCAAAGGCGTTTCGGCATCGAGGATTTCTACCAAATTATTCCAATCGGCATTATCATTGGCATATTTTTCAATGTATTTTTGAATTCCTTTTTGAAAGGCTTCCTTCCCCATCGAAGCTTCTAACTGACGCATCATAATTGGTGCTTTGTTGTAAATCATAGCCCCATAAAGCGAACCAGCATCTTTCAAATTTGCCAAATGCTGTCGTATCGGATGTGTCCCCAAAGATCGGTCTTCCGCGTAAGCGCTAGGATAATGCGCCGTAAAAAATTGCAGATTATGATTGACTTTCGGAAAAATCGGATTCATAATTTTATCTGCCATGAAGTTCGCAAAAACCTCTTTCATCCAAACATCATCAAACCATTTCATTGTGACTAAATCGCCAAACCACATGTGTGAGGTTTCGTGCGCGATCAATTTTGCTCGGTTTAATTTTTCGCTGTCGGTTGCACTGTTATCCAAAAACAAAGTCGATTCTCTGTATTGAATTGCACCAACATGTTCCATTCCGCCATATTGAAAAGCTGGAATTGCGGCGATATCTAATTTTTGAAAAGGAAAATTATAATTAGTATATTCTCTAAGGAAATCTACAGATTGTTTGTGCAATTTAAAAATAGTATCGGTACTGTTTTGTATTTTTTTCTCATCATTCTCGCGATACAAAAAATTCATTTCACTAAATCCCAATTCCTGTTTAGTAGTTTTAAATTTTCCAGCTACGAAAGAAAACAAATAAGTACTCATTTTATCCGATTCATCAAAGCCATAACTCATATAAGAAACATTATCAATCACTATTTCATATAGTCCAAAAATTCGGGCAGCAGAAAGAACGGTCCATTCAACAGGAACCTGAAGCGCCAGTCTATAAGTTGCTTTTAAATCCGGCTGATCAAAACACGGAAACAAAGTGCTGGCACGATCTGGAACTAATAAAGTGTATAGAAAATCATCATTTCTGTTTAAAGATAAATTTCCAGCGATAAACGAAATTTTGATTTTATTTTTTCCTAAAATCAAATTCTCCACAGGAATTAAAATGTGTCCTTTTTCATGAACTATTACAATGTTTTTCCCGTTGGCTTCAATTGTTTTTATGTTTTGAGTTTTTTCTTTAAAATCTAAATATAATGGCTCACTCAAATCTGATAAAGACAAGTTAACATTTACCTCAGAAACAATATCTTCACTTTTCTTATACGGAATTTCAAATAGAAGTTCATATCTGAGGCCTGAAATCTGATGCTTTCTAAATTGAGCCAGTTGCTCTGAAACACCATTTTCTACAATAAGATTTCCTTTTGTTTTGGATTGCGAAAATCCAATCGTAATCATCGTAAAAAAAGCAAGTAAGGGGTAGAAAATTTTCATTTTTAAAGGAATATAAGATTTGCTAAAAATAAAAATTCCGCCACGAATTCACGAATTATTTAAAGCAAATTCGTGAATTGCTTCGCCGGTTCGCTATCGCTCGGGTCGTGGCGAACACAAATAAAAAAGGCTTGACTTTCGTCAAACCTTCTTTATATAAATTGCAATCTAAGATTACAATAAAGCATCTAAACTATCTGCGTAGGCTTGTTTCGGAGCTACTCCTACTTGTTTTCCTACTACTTCACCATTTTGAAACACCAAAACAGTTGGTATGTTACGCACACCATATTTTGCAGCAAATTCTTGGTTAGCATCTACATCTACTTTACCAACAACTACTTTACCAGCATACTCTTCGCTTAATTGGTCAATGATTGGACCAACCATTCTACAAGGACCACACCATGCTGCCCAAAAATCTACCATTACTGGTTTATCTGATTTTAAAACTACTTCATCAAAAGTAGCATCTGTTATTGCTAATGCCATAATATATTAAGATTAAAATTATGTCTGAATATTTAACTTTCAAACTACAGTACAAATTTAAAAATTTAAAATAAATCAAACACCATTACTAAATTAGTTTTCATTATAAATGTATTGTCAATAATTATACACTGTATAGGGTTAAATTTACAATTTATTTATCTGAAAATCAAACCAATAAAAGTTTTAGCATTTTTTTAGTATCTTAGTAAGTCCAAAAACATGTTTAACATGAAAGAAACTTTACATAAAACAAAATCCTTTCTGCAATCTGATTCCTTTAAAAAATACGCCAAACGTTTCGGATATTTTATTCTTGGCTTAGTTGCCATTCTTTTACTTGCCTGCGGAGGTTTGTCCATATATTTCAACCAACATAAAACTGAAATAATTGCAAAAGTCAATACCAAAATCAACGAAAATATAAATGGTAAATTCCATATTAACGATTTTCATTATAAGTTTCTAACGGGTTTCCCCTACTTTACTCTAGCTCTGAATGACGTCGAAATAAAAGACAATAAATGGGAAAGCCACAAACATACTTTACTGAGAGCCAAAGAGATTGAAGCGCGCTTAAATATTTGGAGTTTATTGCATCACGAAATAAATATTCATAAAATCTTAATCAACGACGCTGATATTTACATTTACAAAGCCGCAGATGGTTATTCCAATTCCAACATTTTCAAGCCTAAAAAGAAAAAACCTAAAACCGATAAAGAGAAACCTGAAACTACAATCGATCAAGTAAGCTTAAGCAAAGTTCATGTGATTATCGACAATCATTTAGGACATAAATTATTTGATTTTGATGTGGCCAGTTTAGAGTCAAAAGTCGATTATGATGATGGCAACTGGAGCACTAATTTGTTTTTGAAAACGAAAATTAACAGCCTTGCTTTTAATACCGTTCACGGAAGTTTCGCCAAAGAAAAAGTGCTAGAAGGTAAATTTGATATTTCATATTCTGAAGCCAAACAAAAAATTGACATTAACACCCAAAACCTCAAAATTGGTTCTGATGCTTTTGATATTGTCGCTTTCTTTAATATCGGAAAAAACAATTCGCTTTTCGGAATCAATATCGGGACTGATATTTTATGGCAAAATGCATCTAATTTATTGTCTGGAAATATCAGTTCGAAGCTGAATAAATTTGGCATCAAAAAACCGATAAAAGTAAACTGCGATATCAAAGGCGATTTAAATGTAGAAGGCGATCCTAAAATTGTGGTTCAGGCAGATGTAAGAAACAACGAACTGAGTATTCCGGATGGTTTGTTTACCAATTGTTCTTTCAAAGGAATTTTTACCAACACTTTTAAACCACAAAAGGAATCCAGTGATCCAAATTCTGCTATTATTTTGACCAATTTTAAAGCCGAATATGAAAACATTCCTTTAAATATTGCTCAAGCTGTTATTAATGATCTAGAAAAACCAATTGCGACAGGAATTGTAAATTCTGATTTTGATATTTCGAAATTGAACGGAATGATGAATGAAAAAACCCTTCATTTTGAAAGCGGCCATGCCAAAGCTAATTTGAAATTTCAGTTTGATATTGTCGATTTGTACATCAATAAACCGCGTTTTACTGGCGAAGTTGATATTGACAACGCAACTTTCGATTATATTCCAAAAAATATTCGTGCCGAAAATACAGCCGTTCAATTGTCTTTTACACAAGAAGCGCTTTACATCAAAAAAATTGCTTACAAACACAAAAACAACATTATCCGCATTGACGGAAAAATTGATAATTTCCTAAATCTGTACTACAACGCCCCCGAAAAAATGGTCGTAAACTGGAATATTTATTGTCCTAATATTGATGTGAAACAGTTTTTAGGCGTTTTAAAAAATTCTCCACAGCAAAAAACAGTAACAAAAAAAGCAGCGAAGCAGAATGTCAATTTTACTAATCAGCTAAAATCTGTTACCGAAAAATGTACAGCGATCATTAATCTAAAAGCCGACAAAATCACTTACGGCGCGCTTACTGCAACCCATACAAAAGCAACACTGCAAATGCTGAATTCTAAAATTCTGCTCAAAAACGGAACCGTACAGACTTCTGGCGGAAGCATCAATTTTAGCGGTTCTGTTCAGCCAAGCGGAAACCATTATGTTTTTACTTCAAACGCTCAGGTAAACAAAGTTGATATTGCGAGCTTTTTAAGATCTTTCAACAACTTCGGAATCAAATCTTTTAGTCCGAAAAACATTCGCGGCCGATTAACCAGCAATGCCAACGTTACAGGTTTAATGAGCAGCAAAGGCGATTTGATTGTGAATTCGATGAAAGGAAAACTTGATTTTAATGTCAACCAAGGCGCATTACTCAACTTCGAACCTATTATGAAAGTCGGTAAATTTGCTTTTCCGCTTCGTGATGTAGAGAATATTACTTTCAGCGATTTATCGGGTTCGCTTAATCTTCGCGGCGAACAAATCGATGTCCACAAACTAACAATAAGTTCAAGCGTTCTTAACATGGATGCAGAAGGCATTTATTCTTTCGGCCGAGGTACCAATCTCGCACTTACAGTTCCGCTAAGAAATTCTAAAAACGACGCCAAACTCGCCACCAAAGAAGAACGAAAAGCCGTTCGAGAACGCGGTATTGTCCTGCATTTGATTGCTTATGATAATGAAGGGAAGATGAAGGTTAAGTGGGGAAAGAAGGAGAAAGGTTGATTTCATTAAATAGATATTTTGAAAAAACTAAAAAATATATGTAATCAGTTTCTTCATATTTAAATGATATTTAGCCACTTAAAAAATCAAAAGCTTTTTGTTCCAATTTATAACAATAAACATTCTTGAATATGGATTTTTTTCATTTATTTTTGTAACCATTGTATAACGTTAAACAACTTGGTTATGAATGAATATATTTCATTGTCTGAAGCATCAGAATTATTAGGAAAGAGTAAAGAGACTTTAAGACGTTGGGATAATGAAGGAAGATTGAATGCTGTACGTGAGCCTATGAGCAATTATAGAATGTACAAACGATCTGAAATCAACGATTTATTTTCAAGTTTTATAGATGATGACATACAAGAATCTGTTTCAAACTACGTAAAACCAAATAATGATTACACTGTACTTGAGCTCTTTGCTGGTGCAGGTGGACTTGCAGTAGGAATGGAAAAAGCAGGTTTAAAATGTGTAGCTTTAAATGAAGTTGATAAATGGGCTTGTGAAACATTAAGAACTAATAGACCAAAATGGAATGTTTTAGAAGGAGACATAAGAGATTATAGTTTTTTAGAATTTCATAATAAAGTTGATGTTGTAACTGGTGGTTTTCCATGTCAAGCATTTAGTTACGCAGGAAAAAAATTAGGCTTAGCGGATGCTCGAGGAACATTATTTTATGAATTTGCAAGAGCTGTAAAAGAAGTCAATCCTCCAATTTGCATTGGAGAAAACGTACGCGGATTGTTAAGTCATGATAATGGAAAAACATTACAAGGAATGATTTCTATTTTAGATGAAATTGGTTATAATGTTGTACCTGTACAAGTCTTAAAAGCAATTAATTTCAATGTTCCTCAGAAAAGAGAAAGATTGATTTTAGTTGGAATCAGAAAAGACATTGATCTAAAATATGAATATCCAAAGCCATATAAAAAAATATACAACCTAGAAGACGCTCTTAAAAAAAGTGATTTGTTTGATTGTGATGTTCCTCATTCAGGAGGTTCAAAATATCCTCAATCTAAAATTGACGTCTTAAAACTTGTTCCACAAAAAGGATATTGGAGAGATCTACCTTTAGATATCCAAAAAGATTTTATGGGTGGAAGTTTTTATCTTGGCGGAGGAAAAACAGGAATTGCTAGAAGAATTGGTTGGGATGAGCCTTGTCTCACCTTAACTTGTAGTCCTGCACAAAAACAAACAGAAAGATGCCATCCAGAAGAAACGAGACCTTTTACTGTTCGAGAATATGCTAGAATTCAAACATTTCCAGATGATTGGAAATTTGAAGGTTCCCTTGCTCAACAGTACAAACAAATTGGAAATGCAGTTCCTGTTAACTTAGGTAAAGAAGTTGGGTATTCTATAATAGATTTTTTGAATAGATATTACAAATTTAAAAATTAAACAAATTAGATTTTCTTATATCATTCGCTAGATCTTCACATCCTTTAGTTATAAATTCTTTAGTATCTAAATGATTTATAATTTCATGTAAAGAAATTACTAAACCATCATAAAAATTTGGAAAACCAGTTATTCTTTGCCAAAATTCTCGACCAATAATAACTGGATGTATTTCATCTATTTTTTTATAATGCATACTTAATTGTAGCTGCTCTCCATATAAGACACCAACAATAAAATCATTATTATTACTACCTATTAAAGCATCATTAGTTCTTGCTAGTCTTATAGTGTTAGTAAACTTTGCAATTAAAGGATTCACATCTTCTGAATTTATAGTATTTGGTCCAGATTTTAATTGACACCATTTTTTTCTCCCATCAATCTTATCAAAAAACTCGATGTCAATTCCTTTGATTGCAGATCCATCTGCTAGATTAAGCTTAATAAACATTTTTTGAATGTTTGTCCCAAATGAAGTATTTATTGAAGTCCCTAAAACTCTAGGATAATATAATGCCTTGGCAACACCTTCAGGAGTATAATTATTTTCTAAAACTTTTGATAAATACTTTACAACTATTGGATTTATGTTATAATTTTTTAGCTTTGAATGTATCTTTAAAGATGCATTAATATGATTTTCAAAAATATTATTCTCGAAATATTTAACAATTTTAATCAATAATTCTTGTTCGGTTATTTCTTGCATTTTTTAATATTTTTAGATTGCTAAAATAAACAATTTTAATAATCTAAATTAAACGAACTTATTTATTGGTATTATTTTCGATTTATAAATACTCTCTTAAAATAAAAAGAAGGTTTATTATTAATTCAACACCTCAGATAATATTCAAATTAATTTCAAAAAAGCCACTCATCCAAGTGGCTTTCTCATTTCTAATTTCTACTCAACCTCCAAATAAGGATCCAAAATCTCTGCTAATTTATTCAGCCAATAGAAACTATCTTCGAGATTGATGTTTTCGGGTTGTATGGTTTCATTTTTTAGGACATTTAGCGCAAGGGTATAATTTACCTGTCTAATGGTTTTCGCCATACTTTTGGAATCAATTGAATTGTTGAAGAATTCAGTTAACCTCAATTCGGTTTCTTTGGAAAAAGTGTTTGTACTCATAAGTCTGAAAGTTTAGAGAATATAAAACCCGCTTGGGTTAGCTGCTCTACGCCTTTCAGAGCGTTGCGGTTGTTTCCAATACCGCCAGCATACCTCACGGGCAGAAGTTTTGATTTTTTCATAGTCTGAAAGTTTAGAACTCCAAATATATAAAAAACAAAAACAAATTGTAAGTTTTTTCTTTATTTATAAAATTAAATACTGTAAGTATATTTTCTCTAAATCGAAATTACAAAATTGAAAAAATAATTCTTTTAAAATTTCATAATATTTCCTTAACTCACTTGTCTTTTATCTTTAAAATGGATAAGTTTGAGAATGAATCATTAAATTTTATCCGTTATGAAAGTACAAATCAATACAGACAAAAACATTGAAGGAAGCGCAAGATTAGAAAGTTATTTTTCTGGAGAAATAGAAAAAACTTTAACACGTTTTGAAGATAAAATTACCCGTGTAGAAATCCATTTTGGAGATGAAAACGGCGAAAAATTCAGCTTGCATGATAAGAAATGTGTAATCGAAGTTCGTCCCGTAAAATTACAACCCATAACCGTAACAGAACATGCCGATACTCTTGAAAAAGCTTTCAGCGGAGCATTAGCCAAAGTCAAAAAATCGTTGACCAGCACTTTCGAAAAAATAAAAGAACATTAATATATTTTTTTAACCATATAAGTGATATAATTAAATTTAAGATCTTTACTTAATGTTACTCCTAAAAAAGCGAAGCCGCAAAGTAGTTATACTTTGCGGCTTTTTATTTTTGAGATTAATTCTAAAATGAACTTATATCATTTATATGGTTTATAAACTATTTTGGCAACGGAGCTCCAACTGCAATATCGCAACGGTGACCTGGTTTTCCGTGTGGCGGATTCATACCGTCAGCAACCGCAGTTTCGTTACTTTCTGTACTCAACAATGCTGGAACTGCATTTGATGGCGGAGGAGTTACCGTAAAGTTCTGTGTAACCGTTCCGGTTTGTGCTGTATTTGTAGTCGCAGCAGTTGTTTTTGCAGCAGGCGAATTTAATGGCGCTCCAACTGGAATATCACATCTATGACCTGGCTGTCCGTGTGGCGGGTTCATTCCTTTAGCCACTTTAACTGGTTGTTGGGTTGTTGTCGTAGTCACTACCTGAGGCTGGCTCATCTTTACAGTTTGCCCTGCTTGTGCCGTAACTTGACCTTGCTGTTGAGGTGCCGAATTTAAAGGCGCGCCAACCGCAATATCGCAACGGTGACCCGGTTGTCCGTGCGCAGGATTAATTCCTTTTGTATCGCTTAAAACTGTATTTGGGTTTGTTGCAGCATTTTGTGCTACTGGCGCAGCGGCAACAGCAGCTTTAGTTGTATCTTTTGCAAGTCCTAACCTTACTAATTCGGAAGTTGCTGTACTTGCTTGCGGTTCTAATTCCTTTTTACAGGAAACGAACAATAGAGAAGTTACAGCGAATGAACTTATAAGTAATTTTGCCTTCATGACTGGGGGTATTTTTATTGAGAATCAAATATAGTGGTTTTTTGAGAGATTAAATGACATGAGTAATGTTAATGATAATTAAACGCAAAATCTTTAATTATTTTGAAAACTTCCATTTCCTTAAATAACTTATATGGTTCAAAAAAAATTATACCTTTAAAGTCAAATAATAATACTCATGAAAAAAACACTTTTACTTCTTTTATTCGTTGCTTCTTTTGCGAATGCACAAACAGACAAAAACAAAATCAATCAAACTTTAGATGCTTGGCATAAAGCTGCTGCTGAGGTAAAATTTGACGCTTATTTTAGTGTATTAAATTCTGATGCGATTTATATCGGAACTGATGCTACAGAAAATTGGACTAAAAAAGAATTCGCAGTTTGGGCAAAACCATTTTTTGACAAAGGAACAACATGGAACTTTAAAGCCTTAGAACGTCATATCTTTTTTGACAAAAGCGGAAAAATTGCTTGGTTTGATGAATTATTAGATACACAAATGAAAATTTGCCGCGGATCTGGAGTTTTAGTTAAAGTAGGTAACGAATGGAAAATTCAGCATTATGTTCTATCAATGACAGTTCCAAATGACGAAGTTGATGCTGTAACAAAGATAAAAACGCCAATTGAAGACGCATTGATTTCAAAACTTCAGAAAAAATAAAACATTTTAAGCTTTTGTTATTATAAACATAACTTTTTGAGCACTTTACAGAAAGCACTGCGGAATTATTTTTAATTAATTCGTCAAAAACAGTGCTTTTTTGTAACTTTAGAATAAGATACTGTCAAAAAAACGTGCCGTATTTTACAAAATCAATCAAAATAAAACCCATACCTCTATTTTATCAGCCTTTAAAACAAGAATCTTTATTTTTTTCTAACTTTGACCCCAAAAAAAATAGGGTTAAACAAAGTATTTTAAAAATGAAAATAGAAAAACGCTGGATTATTTCCTTTATTATCATAAGCGTCGTGTGTACGATAGGTGCATTTTGGCCGACAGTTACAGAAAATAATTATGTTTTGTCTGAATTTGGAACTACAGACAACATTGTTCCTGCCGACGTTGCCTGGATGCTTACTTCGAGCTGTCTGGTTTTAATCATGACGCCAGGATTGTCTTTCTTTTATGGCGGAATGGTAGGCAAGAAAAACGTTATTTCGACCATGCTTCAAAGTTTTATCTGTTTAGGAGTGGTAACACTTTTATGGGTTGTTGTTGCATTTAGTTTGGCTTTTGGAGAACCGGTTGGTTTTGGTTCTGGAGATCATTTTTACAGCTTTTTCGGAAATCCGACTACTTTTGCTTTTATGGATTATGTGGGTGTTTTGCCTCATAAACAATTGGCAAACACGATTCCGTTTATGCTTTTTGCTTTGTTTCAAATGAAATTTGCAATTATCTGTCCAGCGATTATTACAGGTTCGTTTGCAGAACGTGTTCGTTTTATTTCTTATTTGGTTTTCATTAGTTTATTTACCATTTTTATATACGCTCCTTTATGTCACGCCGTTTGGTATCCGACAGGAGTTTTAGGAAGTTATTTTGGAGTAAAAGATTTTGCTGGAGGAACTGTGGTGCACATGAGTTCTGGTTTTGCAGCTTTGGCGGGAGTTATTGTTTTAGGAAAAAGAAAAAACAGTCAGCATATTCCAACCAATATTCCTTTTGTTTTATTAGGAACTGGAATGCTTTGGTTTGGCTGGTTCGGATTCAACGCTGGATCTGCGCTTGCTGCCAACGGAACCGCTGCTATGGCTTTTGCTACAACTACAACTTCATCTGCCGCAGCAATGCTTACTTGGATTTTCTTTGATCGAATGAACGGAAGAAAAGTTTCTGCTCTTGGAGCTTGTATCGGCGCTGTTGTTGGCCTTGTTGCCATTACGCCTGCTGCCGGATTTGTTTCTGTACCAGAAAGTATGTTCTTCGGATTCATCACAGCTTTGGTTTCTAACACGGCTGTAAATTGCAAATATTCTAAAAGATTTGACGATACGCTTGACGTTTTTGCTTGTCATGGTGTCGGTGGAATTATGGGAATGATTCTAACGGCTGTTTTCGCTCACGGCGAAAATGCAAGTTTACTTCACGGCGGATGGAATGTTTTCGGACATCACATGATGGCTTTAGTTTTGGTTTCAGTCTTTACTTTCTTCGGAGCTTATTTCTTGTTTAAAGTAACGAATTTCATTATTCCGCTAAGAGTTTCAGAAGAATCAGAACACATCGGATTGGATTTATCGCAACACGACGAATCTCTTGATCCAAAATCACAACCAATTACAGAACCTCATTACGGTTAATTTTTAGTTTTGCCACGAATTACACTAATTTTCACGAATTATTTTTTTTATCAGCAAAGCTGAATTATCAAATAGAAATTCGTGAAAATTCGTGTAATTCGTGGCAAAAAACTTTTAAACACAATTCAACTACTTTCATTCGTTTATATTCCTTAATTTTGCGGAAAATTTTTGTAAAGTGGGAAGTAAAAATAAACTAAAAAGATTCAGAGAAAACGAAACATTTCAAAACGTTTTTCAACCAACAAGAGAAGAAGTTGTAGGCGATTTAATGCCTTTAAAAGGAAAATGGAACTCTGATTTCTTTAAAAATGATAATCCATTAGTTTTAGAATTAGGATGCGGAAAGGGAGAATACTCTGTTGGATTAGCAGAAAAATACCCAGACAAAAATTTTATCGGAATCGATATTAAAGGAGCGCGTTTCTGGAGAGGTGCAAAAACTGCTGTAGAAGATGGTCTTCATAATGTTGCTTTCGTTCGTACTCAAATAGAATTGATCAATCATATTTTTGCTGAAGGCGAAGTGGATGAAATCTGGATTACTTTCCCAGATCCGCAAATCAAATACAAGAGAACGAAACACAGAATGACTAATTCTGAATTCTTACAATTGTACAAAAAAATCTTGAAAAAAGACGGTGTTGTAAACCTTAAAACCGATAGCGAATTTATGCACGGTTATACTCTTGGATTGCTTCACGGAGAAGGCCACGAAGTTTTATACGCGAACCACAACGTATATAAAAACGAAGGAAGTCCTGAGGTTGTAACTGCTATCCAGACTTTCTACGAAAAACAATATTTAGAAATTAATAAGGCAATTACGTATATTCGTTTCAAAATTAAAGACTAACTTTAATTTTGAGACCTTTATCTAATCGATTTAACCACTAAATGACGTATCTTACCCCACTAATTTCAGGTTTTATTGCCGCTGCCATTGGAACTATTCCGCCTGGATTGCTTAACATGACAGCTGCCAAAATAAAAATGAAAGAAGGGAAAAAGAATGCGATGTCATTTGTAATTGGTGCCGTTCTAGTTATTTTTTTTCAGGCTTACGTTGCCGTATTATTTGCCCGCGTCATAGACAATCGCCCAGATGTGGTAACGTTATTGCGTGAAGTTGGTTTCGCCATTTTCTCGATCTTAACCATTTATTTTTTATTTTTTGCTAAAGATCCAACAACAAAGAAAAAAGCAAAGATTAAAAAGAGCAGCAAAAAAAGCCGTTTCTTTTTAGGAATGCTGCTTTCTGGATTGAACTTCTTCCCTATTCCTTATTATGTTGTAGTAAGTGTAACACTTGCTTCGTATCATCTTTTTGTATTCGAAAACACCATTATTTTAACCTTTGTATTGGGCTCGGTTATTGGAGCTTTTGCAATTTTATATAGCTATATTGCCTTCTTTGGAAGAATAGAAAAGAAAACCGATTACTTCATGAGAAACATGAATACCATTATCGGATCTATTACAGGACTAGTTGCTCTTGCGACACTTTTTAATATCTTGAATTATTACTTCGGATAAAAATTTACGCTACAATTAAAAGGATTTGAATGATTCTTTCTTTCTGGCTTTTCAATTTTTCTCGCACATTCAACAGATTTTAGCAGATAAATAGTAATTTTAAAATCCCTATAATCACTTTAATCTGTGGCAAAATAATTATGGCTGAAGAGAATTTTTTCGAAAGAGTTTATGTAATCGCCAGGCAAATTCCGTTTGGAAAAGTAACTTCTTATGGCGCTATCGCGAAAGCTTTAGGAACAGCTCGTTCTGCAAGAATGGTAGGCTGGGCAATGAACGCTTGTCATAATATGGATGACGTTCCCGCCCACAGAGTAGTAAACCAAAAAGGCCTTCTGACAGGAAAACATCATTTTGACGGAACCAATTTAATGCAACAGCTTTTAGAAAATGAAGGCATTAAAGTAGTCAATAATCAGATTGTAGATTTTGAAAAGCATTTCTGGAAGCCTGAAGTTGAAAGCTAGTTTCAATAAGTGCTTCCTGCAAGGTTTTCAAAACCTTGTAGGTTTGATCTTTATTTTTGAAGTAACCATTCTTGACTTAAATATATACCTACAAGGTTTAAAAAACCTTGCAGGAAAACGACAAATTAGATCAAGCAAATCACAAAACTCGTTTGATCTTCATCTGTTTGGTAGCTTAAATAGCCTCCATGAGCTTCGATGATGTTTTTAGAAAGCGTTAATCCGATTCCCGCGCCGTCTTTTCTTGTGGTGAAAAATGGCAAGAAAACTTTATCTCTAATTTCAGTATCTACACCTTTTCCATTGTCAGAAATCACAATAAAAAAGCGATTGTTTTCGGTATAACTTGAGATAATCAGTTTCTTTTCTTCTTTTTCTTTTAAAGCATGAA
Organism: Flavobacterium sp. B167r; assembly: GCF_056824315.1. Lineage (NCBI taxonomy): Bacteria > Pseudomonadati > Bacteroidota > Flavobacteriia > Flavobacteriales > Flavobacteriaceae > Flavobacterium > Flavobacterium sp. B167r. Next base: position 1,430,436 of record NZ_CP124859.1, on the reverse strand, counting down.
TACTATTGGTAATCAAATTGATAATTACCTGTTCCATCTGATTTTTATCAATTAAAATCGATCGTGAACTGTGAATTTCATTTAGCAATTCAATTCCTTCTTCTTTCAAAATCGGACTCATAATACGCAAACAATCTTCAAACAAAGCATTAATCGGCGTCATTTGTTTGTTCGGCGTTGGAAGCATCGCCAGTTTTCGATAATTTTCTACAAAAAATTGTAAATGATCGCTTCTATTTATTATTGTCGAAATACTGCTTTTAATATCTTCAAAATCGTCTTCTTCCAATTCTTCCTGATCTACAATATGAAGTAAATTCTGCGAAAGCGCACGAATTGGCGTTAGAGAATTCATTAATTCGTGTGAAATAATCTTCATCAAATTAATCCAAGCTTCTTTTTCTTTTTTCTCGATAACACGCTGAATACTATCCAACAGAATAATAAAATACTCTTGGTTATAAGTTTGTGTGCGAGAAGTCTGAAGCATAAAAGTCTGCAAATCCTGCTCTTCAATTTTAATTGAAATTGCTGTTTTCAATTCGCCAAAATCTACGTTTTCAATTTCATTGCAAAGTGCTGGAAGATAGTTTTTAAGATATTTCCAATGACTTACTTTGGGCACTTTGAATAAACTCGAAAAACAATCATTCATTATAAAAATCGACCAATCCTCATTTTCTTTTTCTAGAATTAAAGCTGCAGTATCGATACTGTTCAAAATCGAACGATAGATCAATTCTTTGGATATCTGTTCTTGTTTTTGAGATTTTAAAGCATCATATAAAAGATATAAACTATTGAAATTGTTTCTTTTATGTTCTTCTGGAAAGTGCGCAGAAAAATCGTCGTGCAAAATGGAATTTATCGTTTTGTCATAAAATAGTAATTGGTTTTTGACAAAAAAATACATTTCAAAAAGAAAAATCAAAACAAAAACGCCAACTAAAATTGCATTGAATTTGAATCCGTTGTACAACAAAAAAGCACTGCAAAGAAAAAGCGCCATTATAAACACAACTCTTATAAACAACGCATTATAAAACTTCCAATTCTTCATTATTTTGCTTGAATTGCCTCCAGCTTTAGCTGGAGAGATAAAATTATTTATAGGAATAGGCTTTAGCCAAATGTGTATGTTTGGCTAAAGCCTCTAATCTTTCTTTATTCTTTACATCCAGCTAAAGCTGGACGCAACTCATTTTTTTAATTCTTCAAATCGTATTTTTCAATTCTTCTGTATAAAGCAGCGCGAGACAAACCCAATTCTTCAGCGGTTTTACTGATATTTCCGTTATGTTTAAAAAGTGCTTTTTCAATCGCCCCTTTTTCCATTTCAGATAACGGATTTTCATCGTTTTCCTGAATTTCTTCAAAATCCAAAATATCCAGATCCATTACAGAAATTGTGTTGTTTTCTGCTAAAATTAAAGCACGTTCGATCTTGTTTTCCATTTCACGAACATTTCCTTTCCATGGATATCTTTCTAAATAAGTCGCTGCATTTTCTTCAAAATGCCATCCCGAAGCTTCTAGACTATGATTGTATTTTTCGGCAATTTGTTCTAAAATAAAATTTGCCATCGGTACAATATCATCTTTTCTTTCTCGTAAAGACGGAAGATTTATTTCCATCGTATTGATTCGGTAAAGCAAATCTTCTCTGAAAGTTTTGTTTTTTACTTCTGTTTTAATATCGCTGTTTGTCGCCGCAATAACACGTACATTGAGCGGTCTTGGTTTGCTTTCTCCTAAACGTGTTACGGTTTTGGTCTGTAAAACATGAAGCAGTTTCGCTTGAAGATGAAGCGGAATATTCCCGATTTCGTCTAAGAAAATAGTCCCGTTTGAAGCAGTTTCAAAACGCCCAGGAGTATCAATTTTAGCATCTGTAAAAGCGCCTTTGGCATAACCAAAAAGTTCGCTTTCAAACAGATTATCGCTCAGAGAACCTAAATCTACATGCACAAAAGGCTGATTTTTTCTTTCGGAATGCTGATGAATAAGTTCCGCAAAAACATATTTTCCTGTACCATTTTCGCCTAAAATTAAAACATTGACATCTGTTCTGGCGACTTTTTCGGCAATAGAATAAGCTTGTTTTATTTTGGCTGAAGTTCCGACAAAGTATTTTTTTTCGGTTTTCTCAACTTTTTCAGTTGCTTTTTTAGTGTTTTTTCTACTTTCTGTAACCGCTTTATCAATAGTATCTAGCAGTTTTTCATTATTCCATGGTTTTAAAACATAATCAAAAGCACCGATTTTAATGCCTTCTACAGCAGTTTCAATTTTGCCAAAAGCCGTCATTAAAATCACAATAGTGTTCGGAGAAAGTGTTTTAATTTCTTTCAGCCAATGAATTCCTTCTCGCCCATCTTCAAAACCAATTCGATAATTCATATCCAGCAAAACCACATTTATGCCATTTTCGCTTAAAATTGAAATGATTTTTTTTGGACTATTAGCTGTAAAAATCGTTTCGAAATGTTTTTTGAGAATCATTTTTGCAGAAAAAAGAATTTCTTCCTGATCGTCAACAACTAATATTTGGGCTAGCTTTTTTCTCATGTGGTCTTTTTTCTGTCCGCTTTCGAACGGTCAACTGTTCATTATCGAACACTAGTTTTTTGAGGCGTTTGTTAAAACCTCTTTAAAATCAATACTTTACAGATAATAAATTTTATGGCACAATATTTACCTATTGATTGTCAGTAAAATATTAAAAAAATGGACACGGTAATTCCTCGTAAAAATAAAAAAATTAGATATCTCGCAATAGCAATTGCTGTTTTTTTAGTTTTGGTTACCATCTCGGTTTTTGCTTTCAATACCAAAAGAACTTTAAACGTTAAAGCAGATGAATTGACAATCCAGAAAGCGGAAAAAGCTTTTTTTGAAGATTTCGTGGTTTTTCAGGCAAAAGTAGAACCTTTGAATATGATGCTTGTAAATGTTACCGAAGGTGGTTCTGTAAAAGAGATTTTTGTAGAAAACGGAGCAATGGTTACCAAAGGTCAATCGCTAGCTCGTTTGTACAATCCTAATACAGAATTGAATTACCTGACTCAGGAAACCGCTATTATCGAGCAAATCAACAACTTAAATACGGGAAAATTAAATATCCGAAATCAAGAATTAAACCTCAACAAAGATTTGGTTCTGATTGAACACGATTATAACGATGCTAAAAGATTGTACGACATGAATGCGAAGCTTTATGAAAAAGATGTAATCTCTAAAAACGATTGGAATACTTTCAAAGAAAGCCTACGTTTTCAAGATGAACGCAAAAAAACGATTCAGCAGAGCATTCAAAAAGAAAAACAATCGAATCAAGTTCAGATTTTGCAAATAAATCGTTCGATCCAGACGATGGAAAAGAGTTTGGATATTCTTAGAAATAACAAAAAAAACTTTTTAATCACAGCGCCAGAAACAGGACGATTGACTTCTTTTGAACCTGTTTTAGGAAAAACTTTTCAGGCTGGAGCAAGCATCGGAAAAATTGACGCTAATAAAGGCTACAAACTGACTGCGGATGTTGATGAATTTTACTTAGAAAAAGTTAGAGAAGGTTTAAAAGGTCAAGTAGAATTTAAAGGAAAAAATCTTGAAGTCATTGTCACCAAAGTAATTCCGGAGGTTAAAGGCGGACGTTTTACTGTAGAATTAGCTTTTGCCTCTAAAGAAAATATGGTTCTTCAAGACGGACTTAGCTTTGGCGTGAAATTGATTTTATCTGAAAAGAACAAAACGCTAGTAATTCCGAGAGGCGCTTTTAATCAGGAAGCGGCTGGAAAATGGATTTTCGTTGTCAATGGAAACAAAGCTGTAAGAAGAAATATCAAATTAGGACGCGAAAATCCTTCTTATTATGAAGTTTTAGAAGGTCTAAAAGAAGGCGAATCTGTAGTAACTTCTTCTTATACCGATTATAAAGATATTGAAGAGCTAGCGCTTGAGAAAGAATAGTTTTGAGTCGCAGTCACAGTCACAGTTTGCAATTTACAATTTACAACTCACAATTATAAAAGTCATCGTTTCAATCATCAATCAAAAAACGAATTTAATAACATTTCAAAACCTTAAAAATTATGATCACAATTCAGAATTTAACCAAAGTTTTTAGAACAGAAGAAATAGAAACTGCTGCTTTGAGCGGTATCAATTTAGAAATAAAAAAAGGAGATTTTCTAACGATCATGGGGCCTTCAGGATGTGGGAAATCGACTTTATTGAACATTATTGGTCTTTTGGATAGCGCAACCGACGGAAGCTACAAATTATTAGACCAAGAAATGATTGGCCTGAAAGAAAAAGGAAGAGCAAAAGTGAGAAAAGAAAATATCGGTTTCATTTTCCAAAACTTCAATTTAATCGATGAACTTTCTGTTTACGATAATATCGAATTGCCTTTGCTTTACAACAACGTAAAGGCTTCTGAAAGAAAACAAAAAATCGAAGCGATTGCTGAGAAACTGAACATCTCTCATCGTTTGAAACATTTTCCGCAGCAGCTTTCTGGAGGACAACAGCAAAGAGTTGCCGTTGCAAGAGCTTTGGTAAATGACCCAAAAATTATTTTGGCCGATGAGCCAACAGGAAACTTAGACAGTAAAAACGGTAATGAAGTAATGGAACTTTTAACCGATTTACACGCCAAAGGTGCTACTATTTTGATGGTTACCCACTCTGATTATGATGCTTCTTTTTCGCAAAGAACCATTCATATGAAAGACGGAGTTATATTTTCTGAGAAATTAAATCAACGCAATGTTGATGTTTTTATGGACGCTAAATAATAAAATGATGATTAAAATTATTGTTACTGCACTCGTAGTTCTGGTAGAATTTGTCTGCAGAATATTTACTATGCTTTAAAACCAAAAGCATTACAAAAACAGCCATATCAACTATAAAAAATATACATCAAAATGATTTTTAACTGGTTTAAAATATTTATATATCATTTAAAGCAAAGCAAATTGTTTTCGTTTTTAAATGTTTTAGGATTAAGTATTGGAATTGCGGCAATTATTTTTGCGATTCTTTACTGGAATAACGAACACTCGTACGATCAATGGAATCCAGGAAAAGAGAATACGTATATGGTTCTCAACAGAATAAGCTCTGGAGATACTTGGGGTTCTAACTCGATTCCGTTTGGAGAAACTTGTAAAGCTACGATTCCAGAAATTGAACAGATTTGCTTTTTCACCACTTGGTATGATCAAGATATCATCAAATATAAAGATCAAAAACTGATGACTAAAGACATCACTATGAGTGATGAAAATTTCTTCGATTTTTTTCCTTTTGAGATTGTAAAAGGGGCAAAAACTAATATTTTAAAAGAAAAAAACAGTGTCGCTATTTCTGATGAACAAGCTAAACTGCTCTTTAAAGACGAAGATCCTATTGGTAAATCTATCACTTACTATAATAAAAATTATACTGTTAAATCTGTATACCACATTATTAGACCTTCTTCTATAGAACCAACTTATGTTTTTAGCGGTGTAAAAAGAGAAAACGACTTAACTCAATGGGGAAATTTTAATTATGGTTTATTAATTAAAACCAAAAAAGATGCACCTGTAGCCACTGTTTTAAAGAAAATGCAGAATGTTTATTATGTAAACAGAACGATAAAAGATGCTAAAGAAAGCGGCATGACTGTAGCTGCTTATGTAAAAGAAAATGGCGAAACAGAAGTCATTTTAGATCAATTGAAAACATCTCGTCTGTACGGAACTAAAAGTTCTGCTGGGCAAAATTATCCTGAAGGTGTTGGGAATTTAAAACTTCTTTACATTATGGGAGGTTTATCTATTTTGATTTTAGTTTTATCATTGGTAAACTATATCAATTTAGCAACTGCATCGGCGATAAAACGTGCAAAAGAAGTTGGAGTCCGCAAGATTGTAGGCGCATCAAAAAACCAGATTGTGGCTCAGTTTATTTTTGAAACTGCTATAATTGTGACACTTTCCATTTTATTCGCTTTGGCGATTGTAGAACTTTCATTGCCATATTACAATAATTTCTTGAACAAAACCTTGAGTATGAATGGCAGTGAATTTTACCTGCAACTCTTTTTAATATTTGGATTAGTAATCATTTTTGCGGGTATTTTCCCTGCCATTTATATCTCAAACTTCGAAACTTTAAAAGTTTTAAAAGGAAATTTTTCAAGAAGCAAAAGCGGAATCTGGATTCGGAATTCGATGCTTATTTTTCAATTCGGAATTGCGGCATTCTTTATCATAGGAGCTTTAATTGTTAATTCTCAGGTTAATTATATGATGGAGAAAGATTTGGGCTTTAGCGGCGATCAAGTGATTTCAATTCCTTATAATACTTCAGACAGACTTAGAAGAACTGAACAATATACAGCTGCAAAGCAAGAAATAAAAAAGATTCCTGGCGTTGTAGATGTTTCTACGTTTGCAGGAGCTTTTGGAACAACAAGCGGTTCAAGTTCAGGATTTAAACATAATGGCATTTTTGTACAGCCAAAAAACATCGAAATGGATTTTGGTTTCTTAGATATGATGAAAATAAAAATAGCGAAAGGCCGCGATTTATCTCCTCAATATGCTTCAGACACTATAAACAGCATGCTTTTAAACGAAACATTGGTCAAAATGCTAAATTTAAAAGATCCAATTAATACAGTCATTACTTCTGGATGGAGTATAAATGGTGGCGATAATTTAAAATTTAAAATTGTTGGAGTTGTAAAAGATTTCAATTTGACTGGATTACAAAATAAAATTCCGCCAATGGTTTTTATAAATCTGAAAACTTTAAGATGGAATAACTTTAATCATGTGCTTGTAAAGGTGTCTCCAAATAATTTAACAGAAACGTTGGAAAATTTGAAATTATTTTGGGGCAAAAACGTAAATCCAGACTATCCTTTTGAATACGAATTTGTTAACAAAGGATTTGCAAAGACTTACGACGAACAAATTAAGCAAAAAAACCTGTTTTTCATCCTAAATCTGGTTGTAATTATAATTGCAATCTTCGGATTGTTTGCTTTGGCATCATTTTCGATGGAGAGAAGATTGAAAGAAATCGCCATTCGAAAAACTTTAGGAGCTGAAACAGATATACTCTTAAAAGAATTGTCGAAACAATATATTATTTACTGTTTTATAGGATTTGGAATCGGAATTATTCCTGCTTATATATTGTTACAAAAATGGCTTGAAGATTTCGCTTTTAGAATTGGAATATCATCCGTTCCTTTTGTAATTGCCCTGATTTCTCTTTTGCTTTTAACATTATTAATTGTTTTAACAAAGGCGTTTCAGGTAACTAAAATAGATGTATTAAAATATCTAAAATACGAATAAGCTTGTAGACCATTTTTTTTAAGAAGCCCGACAGATTTCAGTAAAATCCGTTGGGCTTTTATTTTAGTCTTTCATCGTTACTGCTTCAGAAGAATAAAGAAGCTTGTCTAAACTTTCATCGCGACCGTAAACATCTGGATAAAAATGAATTTCTCCGTCTTCCTGAACCCAGCAGGTAAAATAACCTATATAAACTGGGATTTTATTTTTAAGCATGCAAGTCGTTTCTTTTTCTCCACTCATCGCTTTATCAATTTTTTCTACAGGCCAGTCTGGATCATCTTTTAAAATATGCAATGCCAATTGTCTTGCTTCTTTTACATTAATACAGCCGTGACTGAAAGTACGGTTCTCAAAATCAAACAACGTTTTTGCCGGTGTGTCATGCATGTAAATATCATTCGGATTTGGGAACATAAATTTGACTAATCCCAGTGAGTTCTTTGGGCCTGGCTTTTGCCTTACTTTGCCTCCATTCCACTCCATATTATGTTCTGCGAGATAATTTTTATTGCTTGCAATCTGCGATTTCAATTCATTCTGGACAATACTATTTGGAACATTCCAATACGGACTAAAAACGATTCGATCCATATTTCCGCTAAAAATTACAGTTTCATTCATTCTGTTTCCAACAAATATATCCGACATCAAATCTATTTTATCATTTTTGACATAAAACATCCTAAACGACGGAATATTAACCATTACAAATTCCTGCGCGCGTGCCAATTTAGTCGGAATCCATCGGCAGCGTTCCATATTTATCACAATTGTTCTAATTCTTTTACTTACGGGCTCATTCATCTGGTTGATATGATCTCGCGTTATGACATAATTCAATTTAAGATTATACCTTTTTTTATACTTCATAATCCCAAGCATTAATTCTTCGTCATAAATATCGCTTCCAGTATCTCTGTTTAAATCTCCTACCACAAACAAACGATTTCTAATTTGTTTTATCGCAACTGCAGTGTCATCTGGCCTCATATCTTTATAAGTCGCGCTATCTATTGTGATTTTCTGCCAAAGACCATCTTTTTCTATTTTTCTGTATTTTTTTAAAGCATCCTGAAGTTTGTAATATTGTTTGAATAGCAGATAATCATCCTCATTCAATCGATCAGAATCAACAATAAGCGAATCTAAAATTCGAGCATACGAAATGGTTTTTGCAGGAAGAAACCAGCCTATTTTTTTCAGCGTTGCAGGATCTACTCCAGAATACACATTGCTGGCATAAAAAACATACATGCTTGTAAGAAGTAATTCTGTATCTATATGAGGCGGATCAATGTTATCACTTTCATTAAATGCTTCATCAATAACATCTTTGTAAGGCATTTTATCCTCTATTCCTTGATCTTTAAGAACATTGACTTTTTGGTACAATAATGCGCCCAATTCTGTTATGTTTTTATCATCATACCAAATAGATTTGTATTGCTTTGCTTTATAAATATCTTCCACATCTTTCTGATATTTTTTAAGCTTAGGATATTTTTTAAAAAATGCATTTATAGCAGTAGTATTAACCGTTACTTCTTCGTAAGAAACAACGACATTGTCTATACTTCTGATTTTGTCTGGAAGAGACTTAAATGAAAATGCAAAAAAACTGGTCGCAATAAGAATTGATAAAAAAGTAAAATTTCGCATATTTTTAAAGTTTAAAATTGTAGAAATAACTTTAAAAAAAACACAGAAAACCCAATAACTACTTCAAAAAACTTTAGTTTTCAACTATTTTTTTTATATCTGGCAATCATCGATTTGGGCTATCAAATATAACGAAGTTTTGTGAGAATTTTATTTAATTAAAAGAAAACTTATATAAAAATCATTTCTTTAATTCAAAAAAAACTTCAACAAAGGGATTAAAATCTTAATTACTATTTTTAATGAAAAGTTATGTTGAATAATTTTGAATAATCTCAATATCAATAATTACAATCCAAAAACGCTTAATTTCCGAACTTAATCCGTTATCTTTGCACCCTGAAATCAGTTTAAATAAATATAATCTTATAAGACTGATTTCTCAGAATAAAAAATAGCCCATTACAATGAAACTAGATAGAAAAGAAATTCTAAAAGCCTTAGAGACAATCACTATTGCTGGAGAAGGAAAAAATATGGTTGAAAGCGGCGCAGTAACCAATGTTATTACATTTGGAGATGAAGCTGTTGTAGATCTTGTATTGCATACACCTGCTATGCACATTAAAAAAAGAGCTGAAGACGATATTAAAAAGACAATTCATGATTTAATATCGCCAGACGCGAAAGTAAAAGTAAATATTAAAGTAGAAGCTCCAGAGAAACCGGAAATTAAAGGCCGTTCTATTCCTGGAATCAAAAATATTATTGCAGTTGCTTCTGGAAAAGGAGGAGTAGGGAAATCTACTGTAACTGCAAACTTGGCTGTTACGCTTGCAAAAATGGGTTTTAAAGTTGGAGTTTTAGATGCTGATATCTACGGACCATCTATGCCAATTATGTTTGACGTTGAAAACGAAAAACCAATTTCTGTAACCGTTGACGGAAAATCAAAAATGAAACCTATTGAAAGCTACGAAATTAAAATGCTTTCAATCGGATTTTTTACGGCGCCAAGCCAAGCTGTAATCTGGAGAGGGCCAATGGCTGCAAAAGCATTAAACCAAATGATCTTTGATGCAGATTGGGGAGAATTAGATTTCATGCTTCTTGACTTGCCTCCTGGAACTGGAGATATTCACCTTTCTATCATGCAGTCGCTTCCTATTACTGGAGCTGTGGTAGTAAGTACTCCGCAAGCAGTAGCACTAGCAGATGCTAAAAAAGGAGTCGCAATGTTCATGCAAGACAACATCAATGTTCCTGTTTTAGGAATTATTGAAAACATGGCTTACTTTACACCAGAAGAATTGCCAGAAAACAAATACTATATTTTTGGACAAGAAGGTGCTAAAAACCTTGCTCAAGATTTAGACGTACCATTTTTAGGAGAAGTTCCTATTGTACAATCTATTCGTGAAGCAGGAGATTACGGTCGCCCAGCTGCATTGCAGACGGCTTCTCCAATAGAGAAGGTTTTTGAAGAAATTACTAGAAATGTAGTGCAAGAAACAGTAAGCAGAAACGAAAGCTTACCTGCAACTGAAGCAATCAAAATTACAACAATGGCAGGCTGCTCTGCAGTTAAGAAAAACTAATTTAGATAATTAGATAATGTGCCAATTGGATAATGCGAATAATTTATCCAATTACCAAATTTTCTAATTGGCACATTTTCATAATTGACACATTCAAATATTATGACAACAGAAGAATTAACAAGTAATGTTTTACTGGCCTTAGATGAGATAAGACCATTCTTAAAATCTGACGGTGGAGATATTTCATTGATTTCTATCGAAGATGACAAACATGTAAAAGTTCGTTTGGAAGGAGCCTGCATTAGCTGTAGCGTTAATCAAATGACGCTAAAAGCGGGTGTAGAAACAACCATAAAAAAATATGCGCCACAAATTGAAACTGTGGTAAACGTGATGTAACAAAAACAGTGCTTTTTTTCAAAATTAGTCCCTTTAAGTTTAACAAGAATAATAGGTGATTTATCTTTTGATTAATAAAATGATAAAATAACCCCTGAAAAAAGCTGTTTTTTGTCATATTCATAAAAAACAACGCAAAGATTTAAGAGTTTCCGTTAAGGAATTGTTACATTTTTAACTTAAATTTGTCACAAAACCCTTAAAATCTTAAACTATGAAAAACTATTACGCTCTTTTTTTATTATTGTTTTTTGTTTCTGTAGATTATGCCCAAAGTAAGAATGTTGTGGTTGACAAGGCTTGGGTAAGTGAAGCTGAAGAATGGTCTGATTTTCAATATTCAGGTAAAATCGTTTTTTCAATGAATCCGAATGATGAACCTGGAACATTAAGAATTGGAAACTACGATTTCTTATACGATTTTGTAGAAGGAAAAGCAAAATTTACAGTAAAAACAACTTACAGTTCTGCTGAATTTTCTCATCCGAGAAAGCTTTCGGCTTCAACTGATAAACAAGGAGTTTTAAACACAACTTACGAAGGAACATTAGTTTTCCAATCTGACAGAGATTATTATTCTGTAATTGCAGTGATTACAATTCTTGAAAAAAACGACAGTGTTCTCGGTGTAAAAATGCGCTTAAAGGACAACAATAGAAAAGAATACGCATTTAGTACTAAACCTACTAGCTAATATAAATTAGGATTTTTTCACGTTATCAAATCCTGCCAAAAAATTCCAATAATTAAAATGGATGTATTAATTAAAATTAAAGATCGAGAAGGAGTTATACACGAATTACAAGCTCCAACTGATATGGCAATGAATATAATGGAGTTATGCAAAGCATACGAACTTCCTGTTGAAGGGACCTGCGGAGGAATGGCCATGTGCGCTTCTTGCCAGTGTTATGTTCTAAATGATGTTGCATTGCCAGAAATGGGTGACGATGAAGAAGCCATGCTTTCGGAAGCATTTTATGTTAAATCTAATAGCCGTCTAGGCTGTCAGATACCAATTACTGAAGATTTAGAAGGATTGGAGTTAGAATTGGCACCAGAATACTAAAAAATACAAAAGCGAGAATTTTTAAGTTCTCGCTTTTTTGTTTTTAATACTTTTTAATCAATTCATTCAAAGAAAACTCCTTTAACAATTTATCCAAATATTTCCCTCTACTGCTTAATTCACGCTGATAAGGAGCAAATAAACTTGTTGATTTATTAAGTTCATCATTTAGTTCTTTCAGATAATTTTCTTCTTCTATTGTTTCTGAAGATGATTTATTAGCAATAAAATCCAGAATTCGTTTAATAGCAATTTCTTTTTCGATAATAGCCTCTTCATTATTATTTAAAGTACAGATTCCGTAAACACCCTTACAGAAATAATCCCATTCTTCTTCTAGAACTTTATCGGCTTTTTCAGAATCTATGTTGCCGTTTTCATCAAAAACATTTCCATAAGCAAATGCTTTGTTGTGATGATTATTTAAATTAAAAAGTAGATTTTGCTTAAATTCCTTTTTCAATTCTTCATAAGATTCTTTGCTGTTTTTCTTAATTAGATCTAAGATATTTTTAGCAAAATACCTCTTAGAAATCTTTATTTCATGAAGATCATTTAAAGGCGAACTAATTGTTATTGCTGAATTAACAACATAAGAAGGCGACGGAATTAATTTTCTTTCCACAAGAGACTCTAATTCTTCTGACGACAGATTTGTAAGCTTCTTTATTTCTTCAAATTCAAGATAATTATCTTCGATATATTGTATATTCAAATCTTTCATTCTGATTCTTTCGTTATTAATTCTTCTGGATTAAAAGGCTCAAATTCTCTTTCAGAAAATGCTTCTGTCAAAATTCCCGCTGAACAAAGCCAGGTAACAGTTTCTTCCAGTGAATCTCCTGCTTTATAAATCATTTCGCTGTAGCGTGGCAAAATGTAATATTGACTGTTTAAAAGAATAATTTCGTCACCATCAAAAGTATCTCCAATTCTGATAGAATTTAAAACCTCCTCTTTCGTTAAAACTTCTTTTCCTTCATCCCAAAACCAATATTCGGTTATACGGTTTTTCCATTCTTCCAAAGTTAAAATAATGGTTTCCGGAAGATAAACTCGTACATAAGTGCCTCCTAGAATTCCGCTTCCGTATTTTTGAACGTACTCTCTATAATCTTCATCAAATACTACATTCAATGTCTTTTCGCAAGCCAGAATATCTTCTTCATCGGCTGTAAATAAGTCTGTTTTATTGGTATTATAGTTCGGAATTATTTTATAGTTATCGAAATTCATAAAGCGTAAGTTTTAACTGCTAATTTAGCTATTTAAAAAATAATAAAATAAAATAGCCTTCTTCTACTTACCATTTTGTTATAAATTAGTACAAACAATTAAACTATGGGACTAGACCTAGATATTTTTTCAATTTCAGGCAAGGCAGATTTTGTTCTTAAAAAAGCAATATCAAATATTCATTATGCCATGGATTTTGATAAAATATTATATCCAGAAACTTTAGAAATGCATTTGAAAATGATTCAAAGCAATCCAGATGGTACGCATGAACATATATTGAAAGAACTTATAGCAGATTCTCATACTGTTATTAGTTATTACCCTGAAAAAAACATTACAAATTATGTTTTTTCAAGCCTTACACGCGGTTACGAAACGCTTAATTATCTTTTAAACCAATACTTAAAAAAGAAAAATAAAGCAGATTTATCAGAACTGTTTTATTCGGGAATCTCTATCGAAAATGAATCTCAATGGAGCAGATTTCAATACATTGACCAATTTAAAACAAAAGAAATTCAAGAACTGCTTGAACCAATTGAATTTGATGATCTTTTAAAATATTATGATTTTGAAAAAATGAAAAATTCTGTTTACAAATTAATTACTCCAGAAAAGCTTCCCTATTTGGAAGAAGAATTCAATGCAGTGAAAAAATTTTATAATGAATCTAAAAAATTAGAAGCTTTTGTCCTTGTCAAAATTTCATAAAAAAGCCGTAATCACTTTCGCAATTACGGCTTTTTCTCTTTATAACAATTTTATTTAATCTCTAGATTATACCAAACCTGCTTTAATTAAGTATTCGGCGATTTGGATTGTGTTTGTTGCAGCTCCTTTTCTTAAGTTATCAGCAACAATCCACATGTTTAATGTATTCGGCTGGCTTTCATCACGACGGATTCTTCCAACAAAAACATCATTTTTACCTTCTGCATATAATGGCATTGGATAAGTAAAAGTGTCTAAATTATCTTGCACTACTACTCCATCAGTGTTGTGTAAGATTTCACGAACTTCATTTACTTCAAAATCATTTGTAAACTCAACGTTTACAGCCTCACTGTGTCCTCCAACAACTGGTACACGAACTGCAGTAGCGGTAACTCTGATAGTATTATCACCTAAGATTTTTTGAGTTTCGCGAACTAATTTCATTTCCTCCTTTGTGTATCCGTTTTCTTCGAAACTATCGCAATGAGGAATCGCATTTCTATGGATAGGATATTTATAAGCCATATCACCTTGAATGCCTGCGTACTCATTTTCTAATTGTTTAACCGCTTTTACGCCAGTTCCTGTGATAGATTGGTAAGTAGAAACAATAACTCTTTTAATGTTGTATTTTTTGTGCAAAGGAGATAAAGCCAATACCATCTGAATAGTAGAACAGTTTGGATTTGCTATAATTTTATCTTCTTTAGTTAAAACATCAGCATTGATTTCTGGAACTACTAATTTTTTAGTAGGATCCATTCTCCATGCAGAAGAATTGTCGATTACAGTTGTTCCGGCAGCAGCAAATTTTGGAGCCCATTCTAATGACGTATCTCCACCAGCAGAGAAAACAGCGATATCAGCTTTCATATCAACAGCTGTCTGTAATCCTACTACTTTATACTTAGTTCCTTTATACTCAATTTCTTTTCCTACCGATCTTTCAGATGCAACAGGAATTAATTCTGTAACAGGAAAATTTCTTTCCGCTAAAACTTTAAGCATTACTTCGCCAACCATTCCGGTAGCACCTACAACTGCAATTCTCATTTTTATATTTTTAAATAATCAATTAATCTAATTCTGTACAGCAAAAATAAGTATAATAAAAGTCTTGACAAGCTGATTCACAAAAAATAACAAAATGTTATAATTTAAACATTTTATAAAAAAACCGCCTGTTTAGAAGGCGGTTAAGTTAGACTTAGTGTAGCGGTATTATATTTTATTTATTTTTTAATAAATCTCTAATTTCTGTAAGCAACTCTTCTTGAGTTGGCGCTGCAGGCTGATTTGGTGCTGGTTCTTCTTTCTTTTTAAGACTGTTTAATGCCTTAATCACCAAGAACAAAACAAAAGCTACAATAATAAAATTAATTACTGCCGAAAGAAACATCCCATATTTAACTCCACCAAAAGCAGTTAAGTCTTCAATTCTAGATAAATGAGCTGCATCTAGAGCCGGTTTTAATACTAAAGGTGTAATTACGTCTTCAATAAATGAACTTACAATTTTACCAAAAGCAGCCCCAATAATTACTGCAACAGCAAGGTCAACTACATTGCCTTTCATTGCAAAAGCCTTAAATTCTGAAAAAAATCCCATATCCTGATTTATTTAGTTTTACATTAAATGAATATCGAAAATACGGATTTTTGTTGAAAGTTTTTAATGCTATCGGAAAAATACGCGTTTTACCCGTTGCGAAATACTGGTCATGATCTCATAAGGAATGGTTTTTAAGGCTACAGCCATTTCAATTACAGTCGGGCTTTCGCCGAAAATGATTACCGAATCGCCTTCTTTGCAATCGATATGACTCACATTAACCATTAGCATATCCATACAGACGCTTCCAACAATTTTGGCTTTTTGGTTTTTAATCGTTACGTAACCCACTTCATTTCCCCATAATCTTGCAATTCCGTCTGCATAACCAATTGGGATGGTTGCTATTTTTGTTTCTAGATCAGCCATAAAACGGCGTCCGTAACCTACGCTGTCGCCCGCAGGAATAGTTCGAATTTGAGAGATTATAGATTTTAAAGTTCCAACATTCTCTAAATATTTCTGTTCTGCAGGATCATTTGAAACTCCATATAAACCAATTCCTAAACGCACCATACTGTATTGAGCATCTGGAAAATTGCTTATTCCAGAAGTATTTAAAATATGTCGGATTGGGTTAATATTTAATTCTGACATTAGTTTTGAAGACAATTTTTCAAACAAAGCAATCTGCTGTCTCACAAAATCAAAATGTTTTGGGTCGTCACTTGTTGCCAAATGCGACAAAACACTCTGCACACCAACGGTTGAATTTCCTTTTAAAGTTGCAATCAGTTCATCGATGGTATTATTTTCAAAACCTAAGCGATGCATTCCTGTATCTATTTTGATGTGAATTGGATAATCTTTTAAGTTCTTTTCACGAGCGATTTTCAAAAAGGCATTTAATCCTTTCAAACTATAAATTTCTGGCTCTAATTGATATTGAATGATCGATGGAAAACTGGTCGATTCTGGATTTAAAACCATAATTGGAAGTTTTATTCCGCCATTTTTCAACGCGATTCCTTCATCGGCGAAAGCCACTCCTAAATAATCAACTTTATGATGTTCTAGCAATTTAGCAATTTCCAAACCGCCGTTTCCATAGCCAAATGCTTTTACCATCACCATCATTTTGACATTTGTCGCCAATTTTGACTTATAGTAATTGAAGTTATGGCTGATTGCATCGAGATTAATTTCTAAAATAGTCTCATGCGTTTTTTCTTCTAGAAGCGAAACAATTTCTTCAAACTGAAAAGTTCTTGCTCCTTTTATTAGAATGGTTTCGTTATTGAAATTCAGATTGTCAATTTCAACAATGAAATCGGCTGTGTTTTCAAACATTGCGCTGTTCGGGAATTTATCTTGAAAAGAAGAAATTGTTGTCCCAATTCCAATTACGCGGTTGATTTTATTATCTGAAATTAATTGTGCAACTTTAGAATACAATTCTTCATTCGTAAATCCGCTTTGGAAAATATCCGATAAAATAACCGTTTTTGAAGCGCCTTTTTTCTTTTGGCTTTCTAAAAAATCCAAAGCAATTTTAAGCGATTGAAAATCGGAACTGTAACTATCATCAATAATACTGCAATTGTTGATTCCGTTTTTTACTTCCAAACGCATTCGAACAGGATAAAGCATTTCGATTCGATTCTGAATTGTTTCTTGATCGTAATTAAAGTTTAATAAAACCAGCAAACAAGAAATCGCATTTTCTACAGAAGCAGAATCATTAAACGGAATTTCTAAACTGAAAACCTCTTTTTTATATTGATATTGAATAAAAGTATGATCATTTTTCTGTTCTCTTTTTTGAATAAAAACATCTGCGGTTTGATCCGTAAAACTCCAAGAAAACAGTTTTCTCGGATGAAGCATATATTCTGCAGCGAATTGAGACAAACAAGAATCTACCATTTCATTTTTTTGATAAATAATCATTGGGCAATCTTTAAACAAAAGCAGTTTTTCATCAATTTTCTGCACTAAATTTAAAAAACCTTCATCGTGCGCAGAACCAATGCTCGTTAAAACCCCAATGTTCGGTTTAATGATTTTTTCGAGTTTAATCATTTCGTTAACCGTTGAAATTCCGGCTTCGAAAATCCCTAAATTGTGTTTTTCATTAATGGCAATTACCGAAAGCGGAACTCCAACCTGAGAATTGTAACTTTTAGGACTTCTAATAATATTATAATCAGGGCTCAATAAGAAGTTAAGCCATTCTTTTACGATCGTTTTACCGTTGCTTCCTGTTAAGCCAATAACTGGAAAATGAAAAAGATTTCTATAATATGTCGCAAATTCTTGAAGCGCTTGAAGCGTATTTTCAACAACCAAAAAATTAGCTTTTTCTGCATAACCTTCTGGAATATATTGAACTACAAAATTCTGAACATTATTATCTATTAAATCAGGAATAAACAAATGAGCATCATTGTTAACGCCAGCCAGAGCAAAAAATAAAGTCTGTGATCCGTTTTGTAGAGAACGGCTGTCAATTGAGATATGATCGATTAAAACATCAGTGTCTGAGCCAATCCATTTGGCATTAAGAACTGAAACCAGGCTTTTTAAATTTATGCTCATTTGGTAATTTCTTTTTTTCAAAATTAAAACATTAAAGATAGAAAAGAGTTGTGATTTTCTTAAAAAATGAAGCCTCCGTACTTACTTATGTATATTTCATTATATTTGTTTTTAGACCACAAACTCAGGCATTTTGAAAAAATTACTTCCAATCTTCTCCTATATATTACATCCGATTTTTGTATCGCTGTATGCTACACTATTTTACTTATTTTACAAAGACGATATTTTTAGCACTCAAGAGAAATACTTTGTTTTAACCCAAATTTTGGTAATAAACATAATTGTCCCTGTCTTATTCTATTTGCTGCTAAAATCGACTGGACATGTAAAATCAATAATGCTGAGCCAGACTTCAGAACGAACCATTCCGCTTATTCTGCAATGTTTTTTATATATTTTATTAGTTAAAAGAAGTATTGTAATTACGCGTTATCCGGAGTTGCATTTCTTTTTTCTTGCAGCATTATTCAGTACCATTTTGGCATTAGTGTGCGTACTTTTTAAGACAAAAGCGAGTCTGCATATGGTTGCTATTTCGGGTTTGACGATTTTTGTTATCGGATTAAATATTCATCTCCAGCTGCATAATCCGTATTGGCCGGCTTTACTTATTTTATTGTCAGGAATTGTGGCTTCATCACGTTTAGAAATGAATGCGCATACTTCTAGAGAAATATTAATTGGACTATTTGTTGGAATAATGCCTCAGCTTTTATTTTTATATCTGTGGTTATAGAATATAAAAAATCAATCCTGCGTTTAGGGTTTTCATATTAATCTTTTCACCATTTAAAGTGGTTGCAGAATTAAACAAAGGACTTAGTCCATAATATATGTAAAGATTCCATGTATTGTATCCAGCTGCAAGATATGGCCCGTATTGAAATTTATTGATAGCGTCGTTATTTTTGATTTTATATGTCTTTTCGCCATCATCAAGAATAGACACGCTTGAAAATACATAACTCAATTTTACACCTCCATAAATACGCCAAAATTTCGTGCTTTCAAAAGTCGAATTTCTCCATCTAAATTCTATCGGAAGATCTACAGAATACTGTCGGTAACGATTAGAAACATATTCGTTAGAATTATTGACAGCATATATTATAGTTCCTGCTCCATCCTGAGAAATGTTCAAATTTTGATTGTAATTTTGATAACTCAAACCTAAACCTGTAGCAATTGCAACTGTTCTCGATTCGTTAACTGGCATATCGCGCAAGAAACCTCCTGAAAGTCCAAGAGAAAACTTATTTTGCTTGAAATTGATTGGAATATCGGTAAACATATTATAAGTCACCGAAAAATAGAACTGATCTTCTCGATACAAAGAATCTATTTTTATAACTGGTTTTATCTCAGGTTTAACTTCTTCTTGTGCAAAAGAGTTAAAAAAAGTGAGTAAAAATAAGCAGCTAAAAATAATTCGCATATCGTGGTTTGGGTTTTAAAAAGATGATTACAAATAAACGCTTTTTTACGCCTATTTATTTCACATACAAATATAATATAATGCTTTCTCTAGTAAAGATACAAAGTAAAAATATTCTCTTTTTGACTGCGAATAAAATTAATTGCTGCATTATTTTCAATAAATCAATTTGTTGAAGCAAAAAAATTAATCTATTTTTCTTTTATCTTTTATACCTTTGCAAGGCATGAAGAAAAAACAGCTCATATTAAGTTTATCTTTTGCTGTCACAATATTGTTCTCGATATTGTTTCAGTCGATACACAGTTATGAGCACATTGCAAAACAGCTTTCAGAAAAACAGTGCCATCATAATTACAATGATCCGAGTGGTGAAATAACACACCAGCATCATGATTACGACTTTTGTTTTGTTTGTCATTTTGCTCTTGAATCTTTTATTCTTCCTCAAAATTTTTCTTTTGAGTTTCATTCATTTAATAGAGAAACGCCTTATTTCTTCCCATTTTCAGAGAAGATTTTTTCTACTTCAAACACTTCGTATTTTTTACGGGGACCGCCTTCTGTTATAGTTTCTTAATTTTCGATCATTCGAAAACATCACATTTCTTTAATTAAAATTCAAAAAACTGTTGAGTTTCCTAATCCTAATTGGTTAAGTTGGGATCAGAATGCTTTGCTGTTCGCTTTGGTTTTCATTCAAAGAAAAAAAATCAATTTAACTATAGCAATCATTTTCAAATGAAAAAATTTATAATTGCCCTTATTTTAGGGTTTTCGGGCATGCTTAATGCTCAAAATTCGGTTTCGGGAACTGTAATTGACAATCAAAATAATCCATTGCCTGGAGTTTCTGTTTATGCTCCTGAATTACATAAAGGAACAACGACAGACGCAAATGGAAAATATGAATTGAATAATCTTCCAAACGGAAATCTGCGCATTTCTTTTACTTATGTTGGATATGCCAATCAAAACAAGACAATTTCCAAATTACTAAAAAGCAACACACTAGACATTACTCTTGAAGAATCTATTTTAGAAATGGACGAAGTCATAGTTTCAACTCCTTTCAACAAATTGCAATCGCAAAATGTAATGAAAATTGAGCACGAAAGCATCAAAACATTACAGCAAAAAGGAACCTCAACTTTAATTGAAGGTTTAGCTACAATTCCTGGAGTTTCTCAAATTTCTACGGGAACTTCTATCGGGAAACCTGTAATTCGCGGACTTAGCGGTAATCGTGTTTTGGTCTATTCTCAAGGTGTTCGTGTCGAAAATCAGCAGTTTGGAGACGAGCATGGTTTAGGTTTGAATGATGCTGGAATTGAAAGTGTTGAAGTTATTAAAGGACCTGCATCTTTATTATACGGTTCTGATGCTTTGGGAGGTGTTTTATATTTTAATCCTGAAAAATTTGCTGACGCTGGCGATTTTAAAGCAAATTTCAGTCAAAAATACTTTACCAACACACAAGGAAGTAATTCTTCTATCGGATTAAAAACGTCTACTGAAAACTGGAAATTCTTAGCTCGCGGAAGTTACAATACACATTCTGATTACAAAATTGCTGATGGCGACCGCGTAACAAACTCTCGTTATAACGAAACTGATTTTAAAACCGGAATTGGATACAGCAACTCCACTTTTTCTAGTGTTTTAAGATATAACTACAACAAATTGGATATCGGAATGCCGGAAGACGGAATTGCAGAACAATCTTCTAGCAAAGACACTCAATTTCCAAGACAAGGAATTTTCAATCATTTATTGAGTTTAAATAATACTGTCTTTTTTGAAAACTCAAAATTGGATGTTGATTTAGGATATATTTCTAATGACAGAAGCGAGTTTGAAGACAGCAACGAAGCGTCTTTGCACATGAAATTGAATACTTTCAATTATAATGCGAAATACCATTTTCCTAAATTCGGAAAAATTGAAACTATTCTAGGTGTACAAGGGATGCATCAGACAAACAAAAATTCTGGCGAAGAATATTTAATTCCAGACGCAACAACTAATGATTTTGGTGTCTTTGGAACTGCAAATTACGAGTGGGACAACAGCGTTTTACAAGCTGGATTGCGTTTTGACAACAGAAACATTACTTCTATCGCACACGGAACTGAAGGTGAAGAAGGTTATTTCTTACCTCTTGACAGATCTTTTGACAGTTTTAATGCTTCTTTAGGCTATAAAACTAAATTGGCAGAACCGTTAACGCTTCGTTTAAATGTTGCTACAGGATTTAGAGCGCCAAACTTAGCTGAATTAACTTCAAACGGTGTTCACGAAGGAACAAATCGATACGAAATTGGAAATGCTAATTTGAAAACAGAACAAAACGTTCAGACTGATTTGAACTTAGAATATAAAAATTCTCATTTTGAGTTTTTCGTAAACGGATTTTACAATCACATAAACAATTACATCTACACTTCGCCAACTGGAGAAGTTCGTGATGACAATAATGTTTTTGCTTATATTCAAGATAATGCACAATTATTCGGAGGAGAAGCAGGACTGCATTTTCATCCGCATCCTTTAGATTGGCTTCATTTTGAAACTAGTTTTGAAACCGTTACAGGTAAAAAAGAAAACAAAGATTATTTGCCTTTGATTCCTGCAAACAACTGGAACAATACGCTTAGAACAGAATTTAACATCAAAAACTGGTTAAGCGAAGGTTTTGCTTCTTTAAATGTTTCTTCGACTTTCAATCAAGATAATGTGAGTGGTTTTGAAACAGCTTCTAAAGGTTATACTTTAGTAAATTTAGGTTTTGGAGGAACAGTTAAATTAGGAAAAACTGCTTTTGATATTAACTTAAACGGAAACAATTTATTTGACAAAAAATATATTGCACACCTTTCAAGATTAAAAACAGATGGTATTCCGAATATTGGAAGAAACATCGTTATGGGAGTTAATTTTAATCTGTAACATTTTTAAACCATATAAGTCATATAAGTAAAAATAAGCGATGCTTTAAATTAAATGAACTTATATGACTTATATGGTTTATTTTTTCTTCTTAAATTTTCACAACAAAAAGCACTATTTTTGTTACAACAGATAAAACTAACTATGAAAAAAACATTTTTATTAATGGCAATTACAACCGCAGGAATTTCGTTTGGGCAAAGTAAAATACAATATCCGCAAACTAAAAAAGGAGCAACTGTTGATGTTTATTTTGACAATAAAATAAGCGATCCTTACCGTTGGCTAGAAGATGATAAATCTGCTGAAACAGGCGCTTGGGTAAAAGCTGAAAATGAGGTTACTTATGGCTATTTAGATAAAATTCCGTTTCGTGAAGAGCTTAAAAAACGAATGGAAACACTTTGGAACTATGAAAAAATTGGAGCTCCATTCAAAGAAGGAAAATTCACTTATTATTCTAAAAATAACGGACTCCAAAATCAATCTGTTGTTTACAGAAAGGATGAGAAAGGAAAAGAAGAAGTTTTCTTAGATCCGAATACTTTTTCTAAAGACGGAACCACTTCGCTTGGCGGTTTGAATTTTTCTAAAGACGGAAACAAAGCTGCTTACTCAATTTCTGAAGGCGGAAGCGATTGGAGAAAAGTTATTATTATTGATGCGCTTTCTAAGAAAGTTTTAGAAGATACTTTGGTTGATGTAAAATTCAGCGGTGTGTCTTGGCACGGAAATGAAGGATTCTACTACTCTAGTTATGACAAACCGAAAGGAAGTGAATTATCTGCTAAAACGGATCAGCACAAATTGTATTTCCATAAACTGGGAACTTCTCAAAAAGACGATAAAGTAATTTTTGGAGCTGACCAAAAAAGAAGATATGTTGGCGGTTATGTTACCGAAGACAATCGCTTTTTAGTAATTACAGCTGCTAATTCGACTTACGGTAACGAATTATACATTAAAGACTTAACCAAACCAAATAGTCCGATCGTTACAATTGTAGACAACTTTGACAGCGACAATGGCGTTATCGAAAATGAAGGAAATAAACTGTTTATCGAAACCGATTTTAAAGCTCCTAATAAACGTGTTGTAACTGTTGACGCAGCCAATCCGAAACCTGAGAATTGGAAAGATTTTATTAAAGAAACTAAAGATATTTTGTCGCCTTCAACTGGTAGCGGTTATTTCTTTGCTAATTATACTAAAGACGCGGTTTCTTTTGTACAGCAATATGATTACAGCGGAAAATTAGTTCGTGAAATCAAACTTCCTGCTGTTGGAACTGCGGGCGGATTTAGCGGTAAAAAAGAAGATAAAATTTTATACTACAGCTTTACCAATTACACAACTCCAGGAAGCATCTATTCTTTAGAACCAAAATCTGGAAAATCTGAAGTGTATCAAAAACCAAAAGTAGATTTCAAAAGTGAAGATTACGAGTCTAAACAAGTTTTCTATACTTCAAAAGACGGTACAAAAGTTCCGATGATTATTACTTATAAAAAAGGAACAAAATTAGACGGGAAAAACCCGACAATTCTTTATGGTTACGGCGGATTCAATATTTCTTTAACTCCAAGTTTCAGCATTGCCAATGCAGTTTGGATGGAAAATGGAGGTGTTTATGCTGTTGCTAACTTAAGAGGTGGTGGTGAATATGGTAAAAAATGGCATGATGCTGGGACGAAACTTCAAAAGCAAAATGTATTTGACGATTTCATTGCAGCTGCAGAATATCTAATTGCTCAAAAATATACTTCATCTGATTATTTGGCTATTCGCGGAGGATCTAACGGAGGTTTATTGGTTGGTGCAACTATGACACAACGTCCTGATTTAATGAAAGTAGCTTTACCAGCTGTTGGTGTTATGGACATGCTTCGTTACAATGCTTTTACAGCGGGCGCAGGATGGGCTTTTGACTACGGAACTGCTCAAGATAGCAAAGAAATGTTCGAATATTTAAAAGGATATTCTCCGGTTCACAACGTAAGACAAGGAACTCATTATCCTGCAACTATGGTGACTACGGGAGATCACGATGATCGTGTAGTTCCAGCACACAGTTTCAAATTTGCTTCTGAATTGCAGGAAAAACAAACAGGAGATAATCCAGTTTTAATTAGAATTGATGTTAAGGCTGGACACGGAGCAGGAAAATCTGTTGCGGCTACAATTCAAGAGAATGTAGACATTCAGGCTTTCACACTTTATAATATGGGTTTTAAAGCTTTACCGAAAAAGTAAAACTTTAAACTGAAATTTTTTAGCCACGAATTATTTTTCTGAATTTCGTGGCTATTTTTTTTGCCAATAATTGCACGCATTATCTTTTTTTATTTCACGCAGATTTTGCAGATTTAGGCAGATTTAAATTGATTTAATTTTAAAAAATCTGCGCGCATCTGCTCAAATCATTTTAAATCTGCGTGAAATAAATTCGTGCAATTAAACACAACATTTTTTATCCACATAGATTAAAATAAATTCGTGAATTCGTGGCTAACTTTTTTATACAAAGCTTTTATACTAAATTTGAGAAACTTAAAACTGAAACAATGGAAATTATAAAATGGGGAATTATCGGCTGCGGAAATGTAACCGAAGTTAAAAGTGGGCCTGCTTTTCAGAAGGCTCCAAACTCTGCTTTAGTGGCTGTGATGCGAAGAGATGCGGCACTTGCCGAAGATTATGCAAAACGCCACAACGTTCCGAAATGGTATTCTAATGCTGAAGATTTAATAAATGATCCAGAAGTTGATGCCGTTTATATTGCTACTCCTCCATCTTCTCATAAAGAATATACCATTTTATGCGCTAAAGCAGGAAAACCTGTTTACGTTGAAAAACCAATGGCTTTGACTTTTGAAGAATGCAACGAAATGATCAGCGTTTGCAAAGAACACAATGTTCCTTTGTTTGTCGCTTATTATAGAAGAGCTTTACCTCGTTTTCTAAAAATAAAAGAAATCATCGATCAAGGAAAATTAGGAAATATCAGACACGTAAACTGCGTTTTATACCATCCTTTTGAAGAACGTTATGACGACGAAATCAATCTGCCGTGGACTGTTTTGCCACATATTTCTGGAGGTGGAATTTTTGTTGATTTGGCTTGTCATACGTTAGATTTCCTAGATTTTGTTTTAGGTCCGATAAAATCTGTTCGCGGACATGCGACTTCTCAATTAATGGCTTATCCTGCAGAGGACTCGGTTTCAATGTCGTTCTTATTTGAAAACGGAATTCACGGATCAGGAATTTGGAATTTTGCGAGTTTTGAACGTTATGACAATACAGAAATTGTCGGTGATAAAGGAAAAATATCATTCTCTACTTTTGGAAATGATCCAATTCATATCCAATATGCAAATGGAGAAAAAGAAACGATTACAATAGAAAATCCACTTCATATTCAACAGCCTTTTATTGAAACTGTTATTGCTGAATTATTAGGAAACGAAGGTGCTTCTCCATCAAAAGGAACATCAGGCGCAAGAACAACTTGGGTTATTGATCAGGTTTTGAAGGAATTTAGAGAGACTTCAAAATAAATACTTTAATACAGTCATTGTGAGGAACGAAGTAATCTCACTATTAAAAAAAAGAGGATATTCTTTCGAATATCCTCTTTTTGTAAAATATAAAAAATGTGGAATTATAGGCTGTACTTAAGACCAATTGTTAATCCAACCCCTGAAATCCCAACAAACGAGCTAATATCATCAGTAGCTTTAGTATCATCAAAACCAGCTGCGTTAGTTACTTTACTATTAGAACCTGTCGATAATTTATCTACATAATTTGTGTGAATTGCAGAATATGAAGCATCCGTTCTAAAAGTCGATGGCGTATGCAATTTATCAACTCCGTTTTCGGTAAACACTGTAGTCTCTTTTGTTTTTCCATGAACAGTAAAGTTTCTATACTCTACTTCAGCAAATAAAGCTATTTTTTTACCTAATTTATATGAACTTCCTATTGCAGCACTAAAACCAATTGTAGGGTTAGGTTTTACTACATCTTCAGAATACGTTTTTGCCATTACACCTGCTGCAGTAGAATATTCTCTATTAGTTTCAATAGTTAAATCTCCATGAATAGGAACAATAACACCTACTTTTGTATAAGGCTCAAACCCTTTTGTTTCTCCCAAAAATAAAACTAATGAAGGTGATAAATCCCAAGCTGTGATTTTTCCTACTGCATCACCAGTTACAAAAATATTTGTTGGCGCAGTAGCAACTAATCTATTTGTTGTTTGAACCATCAATTTATCAGCACTAGAATAATAGTTAATCCCCATCTCAACTCCTAAACGTGTTGAAAAACGGTAACCTGCCGTTAATCCTGAACGAAAACCTTCTCCAAATGAACCATGATTTGTTTCTCTTGAAATTAAAGTAGTTCCATTAGGTCCGTAAACATCCGTATTTGGCAATTGTCCATTTACAATTGGAAATTCTGTCGCTGCTGTCTGAATGAAATAAGATCCACCCAATTTAAAATACCAGCTTTCTGGTTTGTCTGCTTGTTCTGTCTGCGCCATAGTAGCCATAGAGCAAACTAATAGTCCTAATAAAAATAGGTTCTTTTTCATAATTTTGATTTATTGATTTATACAAACTTAGAATATTTTAACATATTCTTAGAATTTGCAAAGTTAGACTTGGAACGAAAACGTTGTAATTTTGGGCAATATTACTAAAAAACTATTATGCATGCATATTTTTAACATAAAAAATTAACATGTGTTTAAATTTTAACTGTTAATTTTTTAGTTCAATTTAAAATTAATCTGCATTTTCTCTAATTCCTGCAATAATTCAGTCGATATTTTGACCTTTACACGACGGCTTGGCATAGTCAGTTTGGTAACTACTTTGATTTCTTCAACCTCATTTACCTCTTGTCTTTTTGTATCCTCAAGTGCGGCATCTTCATTTTCATCTTCGCCTTCAAAAACAGCATCTTCAGAATCAAAATCTGTTGGTGTTTCTACCTCAACCAGTTTTTTTATTTTTTCTAATTCCATGATTTCAAAAGTCACAGAATTCTCTCCTTTATTTTCATTAAATAAATGACTCAGTTTATGAATAAATTCAGGATGAAGATCTTTAATATTCAGTAAGACGATTAACTTTTTAGCGAAAGCTTCTAGAATATCCTGCAATTGACGAATCTCTACAAACTGCATTCTAGGATCTGTTTTTTTTCCTGTATCGTGGTTTACCCATCCGTCTTTGATCATTATTTTCAAAAAGGCAAAATTGTTCTGAATTAAGAAATGGCGGAATTTTAAATACTCTTCACCAAAAATCTTAAACTCATAACTTTCATCATAACCTTCTAAGTTGAATGCCGCCCAACCTTTTCCATTTTTGGCAACACGATGCTGAACATTATTGATAATTCCAGCAAAGTGCAAGTTCTTTCCAACATATTCATTCATACTCTTTAATGCTTCCAATCGGGCATTACAGAAATATTTCATCTCAAATCTAAAATCATCAAGGGGATGTCCAGAAATATAAATTCCAACAACTTCTTTTTCTTTAGCCAGTTTTTCCATTGTACTCCAGTCTTCGCATGGCGGTACAACAGGTTCAGCAATTTGCACTTCGCTCGTTTCTCCGAACAAACTCACCTGAGATGAGTTTTCATTTTCCTGAAATTTCGACCCGTAACGCATTGCTTTTTCGTAGAACGTAATACCGTCGCCATCATCATGGAAATATTGCGCTCTGGTTGTTCCCTCAAAAGAATCGAAACCGCCCGCCAATGCTAAATTCTCAATCGCTTTTTTGTTGGCTGCACGCAAATCAATTCGCTTTGCCAAATCAAAAATCGATTTATATCTTCCGTCTTTTCTATTTTCAACGATTGTTTCTACAGCTCCCGAACCTACTCCTTTAATCGCTCCCATTCCGAAACGAACAGCATAATCATCGTTTACCGTAAATTTATAGTACGACTCGTTTACATCTGGTCCTAAAACTTGCAATCCCATACGTTTACATTCTTCCATGAAGAACGAAACTTGTTTGATATCGTTCATGTTGTTCGAAAGTACGGCAGCCATATATTCTGCAGGATAATGTGCTTTCAAATACGCCGTTTGGTACGCAATCCACGCATAACAAGTAGAGTGCGATTTGTTGAATGCGTAACTCGCAAAGGCTTCCCAGTCTTTCCAGATTTTCTCTAGAACTTTGGCATCGTGACCTTTCGCCGATGCTTGTTCAACGAATTTCGGCTTCATTTTATCTAGTACGTCTTTCTGTTTCTTACCCATCGCTTTACGCAAAACGTCGGCCTCACCCTTTGTAAATCCTGCCAAAGACTGAGACAAAAGCATTACCTGCTCTTGGTAAACTGTAATTCCGTACGTTTCTGATAAATATTCCGCACAAGCATCTAAATCGTATTTAATTTCCTCATCACCATTTTTTCTTCGAACGAAAGACGGAATATACTCCAAAGGTCCCGGACGATACAAGGCGTTCATGGCAATTAAATCTCCGAAAACTGTTGGTTTCAGATCTTTCATATATTTCTGCATCCCAGGGGATTCGTATTGGAAGATTCCAACGGTTTCACCTCTTTGGAAAAGCGCATAAGTTTCTTCATCATCAATCGGGAAAGTATCGGGATCGAGATCAATATTTGTTCTGTATTTTACTAGTTTTACGGTATCTTTTATCAGCGTAAGAGTCTTCAGACCCAAGAAGTCCATTTTCAGCAATCCAGCACTTTCGGCAACTGAGTTATCGAACTGTGTTACATATAAATCCGAATCTTTTGCGGTTGTAACAGGAACGTAATTGGTAATATCCGAAGGCGTAATGATTACCCCGCAGGCGTGAATTCCCGTATTACGCATCGATCCTTCAAGGATTTTTGCCTGCTGAATGGTTTCTCCTGCCAAATCATCTTCATTGGCAATCGCGATTAATTCTTTTACATTATCAAATTCGTCAGAACGAAGGGCTTTTTTCACCTCATCTTCGCTCTCCGAAATAAAACGCGCCAAATTCCATTTTGACGGCATCATTCCCGGAATCAATTTTGCAATTCTATCGGCTTCAAATAATGGTAAATCCAGTACACGCGCCGTATCACGAATTGCCGATTTGGTTGCCATTTTACCATAAGTGATAATCTGAGCCACCTGTTTTTGACCGTATTTGTTGATTACGTATTCCATTACACGTCCACGACCCTCGTCATCAAAATCGATATCAATATCAGGCATCGATACACGGTCAGGATTTAGGAAACGCTCAAAAAGCAAATCGTATTTAATCGGGTCAATATTGGTAATTCCGAGGCAATATGCAACGGCTGAACCCGCTGCAGAACCACGACCCGGTCCTACCGAAACGTCCATTTTTCTAGCTTCGGCGATAAAATCCTGTACAATCAAGAAATAACCTGGATAACCCGAATTCGAAATCGTTAATAATTCAAAATCCAGACGTTCCTGAATCGATTCGGTAATTTCGCCATATCTTCTTTTTGCTCCTTCCATTGTAAGATGGCGCAAATAAGCATTTTCACCGCGAACCCCATTGTCTTTTTCGTCTTCTGGATCTACAAATTCTTCTGGAATATCAAACTTTGGAAGCAATACATCACGATAAAGCGAATATCCTTCAACTTTATCAATAATTTCCTGAATGTTGATAATCGCTTCTGGCAAATCGGCAAAAAGCTTTTTCATCTCATCTTGCGACTTGAAATAGTATTCCTGATTTGGGAGTCCGTAACGATAACCACGACCACGACCAATTGGCGTTGCCTGTTTTTCTCCGTCTTTTACACACAACAAAATATCGTGCGCATTGGCATCTTCTTTATTTAAATAATAAGTATTGTTAGTCGCAATTAATTTGACATTATGTTTTTGAGCAAACTCAATCAGGGTTTTGTTGACACGATTTTCATCTTCTTGATTGTGTCGCATTACTTCCAGATAGAAATCTTCGCCAAATTGTTCTTTCCACCAAATTAAAGCTTCTTCGGCTTGGTTTTCACCAATATTCAAGATTTTACTCGGAATTTCTCCGTATAAATTCCCAGACAAAACCATGATATCGCCTTTGTATTGCTCAACGATCTTTCTGTCAATTCTCGGAACATAATAAAATCCGTCAGTATAGGCAATCGAAGCCATTTTCGCCAAGTTGTGATATCCTGCTTTATTTTTAGCCATCAAAACAACTTGGTAACCGTTGTCTTTTTTGCTTTTATCTAAGTGGTTCTCGCAGATATTAAATTCACAACCTACAATAGGTTTCACTTCTGTTTCTGTTGGTTCTTCCCCTGCTTCAACCAATGTCTTATTTTTTCCAGAAGCCGCTTTGTTGTGATTCATAACAGCACTCACAAAATGGAAAGCTCCCATCATGTTTCCAGTATCTGTCATTGCCACCGCTGGCATTCCGTTTTTAGCTGCAGCTGCGACAATATTTCCAATTCCAATTGTCGATTGAAGAACTGAAAACTGTGTATGATTGTGCAAATGCGCAAATTTTGCCGCTTTAAAATCAGCCTTATCAGATTCTGAAACTACAGTTGGTATTTCATCAACTTGTAATGCCTTGATCTGCTCTCTAATCTTATCAGAAGCCGCTTTTAAATTGATATGTTTTAAACCAATTAAAGGAAATTCCTGTGGATTTCTTTCCTGAAATTCTTTGAAATATTCTTTCGGAACATCAAGCTCTTCTTTGGTAAAAACCTCTCTTCTAACCAATTCCAAGAAACAACGCGTAGTTGCCTCAACGTCGGCAGTTGCGTTGTGCGCTTCCGCGAAAGGTTTATCGAAAAGATAACTGTGTAATTCTGTTAAGGTTGGAAGTTTGAATTTTCCTCCACGACCTCCAGGAAGTTGTAATAAAGATGCTGTAACTTCGGTACAAGTATCCAAAACTGGCATCGAACTCATTTGAGATTCTACTCCCATTCTATGGAATTCGGCGCCCATAATATTAACGTCGAAACCTAAATTCTGACCAACGATAAATTTGGTTTTGCTTAAAGCAATGTTGAATTTCTCTAAAACTTCGGCCAAAGAAATTCCATCGGCTTCAGCCAATTCAGTCGAAATTCCGTGAATACGTTCAGCATCGTACGGAATGTTAAATCCTTCTGGTTTTACCAAATAATCCTGATGTTCGATAAGCTGTCCCATTTCGTCATGAAGCTGCCAAGCAATCTGTATACAGCGAGGCCAGTTATCAGAATCTGTAATTGGGGCGTCCCAGCGTTTTGGTAATCCGGTTGTTTCGGTATCGAATATTAAATACATAGAGTTGTAAAAATCAAAATTTTAAGTCCTAAATTCCAAAGTATTCATATTGCAAAACACTGACAACATGAAACATAACAAAATGCGAAATGAAAAATGGAAGGAAGTCAAATTTACGCTTTTTTTATAAAAACAAAATGGATAATTTCTTAAAAAGACATTCTTATTTATTCGTCAGATTTTCTCTTAAATTTCATGAAAATTGATAAAAATACAACTCTTGGATGTCGTAGTATTTTGCTGTTTTATTGATTCTAAATAACACTTAAAATAGGGATTTAAAACCTCGGAAAAAGCAAAAAAACATCCATTTATAAAAGAAATCAAAACTGACAATTATTACTATTTTTATTTAATTTGTTACATATTTCCAAACAAAACATTGTGTTTTACAGCTATTTCGAGATAAATTTGCAAACTATCAAAACAAAAAATAACAAAGTAAAACCAAAAGTAAAAAAGAAAATCAAAATCAATTTCTAAATCATTTTTCTTTCAAATTTGAAGTTACAAAAGCCTATTGGCAATTTGTAATTTAGTTTGGGTATCGTATATAATGAAATATCGAAATTGACGCTTTTGTATCTTTTTTTACTTTTGTTTTGCTATTATAATGAACAGGGAATTGCTGTGGTTATAGAAATTACAATTAAAAAAAAATAAAAATGAGTAAGACATTATTTGACAAAGTATGGGATTCACATGTTGTGCGTAAAATTGAAGATGGGCCAGATGTGTTTTTTATTGACCGTCATTTCATTCATGAAGTTACGAGTCCTGTTGCTTTTTTAGGATTAAAATCAAGAGGTGTTAACGTTTTATACCCAGAACGTACTTTTGCAACTGCTGACCACAACACACCAACCATAAACCAACACCTTCCTGTTGAAGATGCTTTATCTGCAAACCAGTTAAAAGCTCTTGAAGACAATGCGAATGAATACGGAATTTCGCACTGGGGATTAGGTCACCAAAAAAATGGAATTGTACACGTAGTTGGTCCTGAAAACGGAATTACTTTGCCTGGTGCTACTATTGTATGTGGAGATTCACATACTTCTACTCACGGTGCTTTTGGAGCTATTGCTTTCGGTATCGGAACATCTGAGGTTGAGATGGTGCTTTCTACTCAATGTATTATGCAGCCAAAACCAAAGAAAATGCGTATCAATGTAAACGGACAACTTAGTAAAGGTGTTGGTCCAAAAGACGTTGCACTTTACATTATTGCTCAATTAACTACTTCTGGAGGAACAGGTTATTTTGCTGAATATGCTGGTGATGTTTTCGAAAACATGACTATGGAAGGTCGTATGACAGTTTGTAACTTAAGTATCGAAATGGGTGCTCGTGGAGGAATGATTGCTCCTGACCAAACTACTTTCGATTTCTTAGAAGGAAGATTATATGCTCCAAAAGGAGAAGCTTGGACTAAAGCTGTTGAATATTGGAAAACGCTAAAAACGGATGCTGATGCTGTTTTTGATGCTGAATTAAACATCAAAGCAGAAGATATCGAACCAATGATTACTTACGGTACTAACCCTGGAATGGGAATTGGTATTACAAAACATATCCCGAATGCAAAAGAAGTTGAAGGTGGCGAGGAAACTTACAAAAAATCTTTAGCTTACATGGGCTTCAATGAAGATGATGTAATGATCGGAAAACAAATCGATTACGTTTTCTTAGGAAGTTGCACAAACGGACGTATTGAAGATTTTAGAGCTTTCGCTGAAATTGTAAAAGGAAGAAAAAAAGCAGATAATGTTACAGCTTGGTTAGTTCCTGGATCTCACGTTGTTGAAGCTCAAATTAAAGAAGAAGGAATTTTAGATATTCTGACAGAAGCTGGTTTCGTATTGCGTCAGCCTGGATGTTCTGCTTGTTTAGCAATGAACGATGATAAAGTTCCTGCTGGAAAATATGCAGTAAGTACTTCAAACAGAAACTTTGAAGGTCGTCAAGGTCCTGGTTCAAGAACTTTATTAGCAAGTCCGATTATGGCTGCTGCAGCTGCTGTTACAGGAAAATTAACAGATCCAAGAGAGCTTTTTTAATTTAATTATCGGGCGAAACATTCATGAAAAAAATAGTATTGGCGTTTACAATTTTAGCTTTTTACTCTTGCAATCAATCTTTAGAAGATAAAATTGCTGGAAAATGGAATTTTGAAAGTGTAGATTCAGAAATACTAGATCTTTCAGAAATGCGATACAAAAATTCTAATGTAAATCTTACCAATTTATTGGGTAGCA
Source organism: Flavobacterium sp. B167r (assembly GCF_056824315.1). Taxonomy (NCBI): domain Bacteria; kingdom Pseudomonadati; phylum Bacteroidota; class Flavobacteriia; order Flavobacteriales; family Flavobacteriaceae; genus Flavobacterium; species Flavobacterium sp. B167r. The sequence goes on along the minus strand of NZ_CP124859.1, from coordinate 1,396,394 downwards.
GTTTATTTGAAACAAATTATCTGTTTTTAGAAAAACAAAAAAGTTATAAAGGTGTTTTGGGAGCGTACAATGGAATTTACACGGATGGAAATTGGTCATTTAATGAAAAAGATTCTATCGTTTCATTTACCGAAAATAGGATTACAAAACCATTTCTAAAAATTAAATCTGTAAGTGATAAAGAGCTACGTTTTAATCTGGTCAGTAAACATCCAAACATTCTTCAAATTATGGATTTTGTCTATACAAAAGAGAATGAAGAATTAAGCAATTCTAAATTCGACTATACTCAAAAGCAATTTAATTTATGGAGAAAAGCTCCCGAAGAACCTGAAGATTTAAATCAAATCTCAAAACGAGTAAAGCAATGTCTTGAATATGCGGTTACTTATTTGAAATATAATTTAGAACAAAAGAAAAGCAGTGTTTCATTAAAAGAAATAAGTTTTCTGCCATTTAATTTTTACGACAACGGCGTCGAATTAAAAAATCCTGATGAATTACAAAAATGGGATAATCTCTTTTTTAGTAATGTAGACGCTCTAAATGGACGTGAAATTATCAGACAAATTATTAGAACTGATTTCAGTTTATCAGAAGATAAAAGCGGATTAGAGCTAAACATCTACATATTAGAAGAGATAAAAAATAGAATAAAATAAAAAAAACATCATGGCATACGATAAATTTAATATACTTACTAGCAGCGGTGTACCGTTGCCAATTGAGAACGTAGATACAGATCAAATCATTCCGGCTCGTTTCTTGAAAGCTACAAAACGTGAAGGTTTTGGAGATAACCTTTTCAGAGACTGGAGATACAATGGAGACGATACTCCAAAAGCAGATTTCGTTTTAAACAACCCAACTTACAGCGGAAAAATCCTTGTAGGAGGAAAAAACTTCGGTTCTGGATCTTCTAGAGAGCACGCTGCGTGGGCAGTTTACGATTACGGATTCCGTGCTGTAGTTTCATCTTTCTTTGCTGATATTTTCAAAGGAAACTGTTTAAATATTGGTGTTTTACCAGTACAAATCAGCCCAGAATTTTTAGCTAACATTTTCAAAGCTATTGATGCTGATCCAAATACAGAATTAGAAATCAATCTTCCTAACCAGACCATAACTTTATTGTCAACTGGTGAGCAAGAGTCTTTTGCTATCAACGGCTACAAAAAGAACAATATGATTAATGGCTTTGATGATATTGATTACTTACAAGATATAAAAGAAGACATTAAGGCTTTCGCCGATAAACTTCCTTACTAAAAATCAGGTTCAGTCCTTTGAGACCCGACAGGTTTTTGAAACCTGTCGGGTCTTTATAAATGAAAACAACATAGAACGCGGAAAAAACTGATTTTATTTTTTTAAACTAAAATAGAAACCCACTTCAAATCCGCGTCTTCGCGATAGCGAATCCGTAAAATATGCGTCGAATTAAAAACTTTTTTTATGAAGCGCAACCAGTTAGAATAATAGATTATCAATATGAAAAAAAGAAAAATTGAAATAATGGATACGACACTTCGTGATGGTGAACAAACCTCAGGAGTTTCATTTTCTGCTGCAGAAAAACTGACCATTGCGCAATTATTGTTGGAGGAATTAAATATTGATAGAATCGAAATTGCTTCTGCCCGCGTAAGCGAAGGAGAGTTTCAAGCCGTAAAAGGCATTACTTCATGGGCTGAAGAAAAAGGATATACTGAAAGAATTGAAGTTCTGACGTTTGTTGATGGAGGCGTTTCAATCGACTGGATGAAAAAAGCTGGTGCCAAAGTACAGAATTTGTTGACTAAAGGTTCAATGAATCACTTAACGCATCAATTGAAAAAAACTCCTGAACAGCATTTTTCTGAAATCGCTCAAATTATTGCTTTAGCTAAAGAAAATGGCATTGAAACCAATGTTTATTTGGAAGACTGGAGCAACGGAATGCGAAATTCTCCTGAATATGTTTTTCAATTTTTGGAGTTTTTATCGACTCAGCCAATCAAAAGAATTTTACTTCCTGATACTTTAGGGGTTTTAATTCCGTCTTTGACTTTTGAATTTATTTCAGAAATTAAAGAAAAATATCCACAAATTCACTTTGATTTCCACGCACATAACGATTACGATTTAAGCGTTGCAAATGTTATGGAAGCCATAAAAGCGGGAATAAACGGACTTCACGTTACCGTAAACGGAATGGGAGAACGCGCTGGAAATGCGCCTCTTGAAAGCACGGTTGCAGTTATTAACGATTATTTGCCACAAGTAAATATCAATGTAAAAGAAACTTCATTGTATTCTGTAAGCAAATTGGTTGAGACGTTTACAGGTTACAGAATTCCTGCGAATAAGCCAATTGTAGGCGACAACGTTTTTACTCAAACTGCTGGAATTCACGCAGATGGAGACAACAAAAACAATCTTTATTTTAATGATCTTCTTCCGGAACGATTTGGAAGAAAAAGAAAATATGCTTTAGGAAAAACTTCTGGAAAAGCCAATATCGAAAAGAATCTTCAAGAATTAGGTTTAAAATTAAACAACGAAGATTTGAAATTGGTTACCCAAAGAATTATTGAATTGGGCGATAAGAAAGAAACCGTAACAAAAGAAGATCTTCCATACATTATTTCGGATGTTTTGGACAGCCATACTTACGAAGAAAAAATCACAATTGAATCTTATATGCTGGTTCACTCAAAAGGAATGCGCCCTTCGACTACTTTATCCTTAAATCTTAATGGAGAAATAATCGAAGAAAATGCACAAGGAGACGGTCAGTTTGATGCTTTTATGAATGCTTTATCAAAAATTTACAAAAGCAAAAAATTAACGCTTCCAAAACTGATTGATTATGCCGTGAGAATTCCGCCAGGAAGTAGTTCTGACGCGTTGTGCGAAACCATTATTACATGGGTAAACAACGGAAAAGAATTCAAAACCCGTGGATTAGATTCAGATCAAACCGTTGCAGCGATTATTGCAACGCAAAAAATGTTGAATGTTATAGCTTAATATAGTTGCAAAGGCTCAAAGACGCAAAGGTTCAAAGGTTTTTTAACCTACTTTTTAAAACCTTTGTTCCTTTGTCACTTTGTCACTTGAACCTTAAAATAATAAATACTTAAAAAATGAAATTAAACATAGCCCTTTTAGCCGGAGATGGAATTGGACCAGAAGTAATTGATCAGGCAGTAAAAGTATCAGATGCTGTTGCACAAAAATTTGGACATGAAATTACTTGGAAACCCGCTTTAACTGGTGCTGCTGCAATTGACGCAGTAGGCGAACCTTATCCAGATTCAACGCACGAAGTTTGTAAAAATGCTGATGCTGTTCTTTTCGGAGCGATTGGTCACCCTAAATACGATAACGATCCTTCTGCACCAGTTCGTCCTGAGCAAGGTTTGTTAAAAATGCGTAAAGCATTAGGTTTGTTTGCAAACGTTAGACCAACATTTACATTCCCATCTTTATTAGATAAATCTCCTTTAAAAAGAGAAAGAATCGAAGGAACTGACTTAGTTTTCTTAAGAGAATTAACTGGCGGAATCTACTTTGGTGAAAAAGGAAGAAAAGACGGTGGTGACACTGCTTTCGACAACTGTGTTTACACAAGAGTTGAAGTTCAACGTTTGGCTAAAAAAGGTTTCGAATTAGCAATGACACGTTCTAAAAAATTATGTTGCGTTGACAAAGCAAACGTTTTGGAAACTTCACGTTTATGGAGAGAAACGGTTCAGGCTATGGAAAAAGATTATCCAGAAGTTGAAGTTTCATACGAATTTGTTGATGCTGTTGCAATGCGTTTGGTTCAATGGCCAAACTCTTACGATGTTTTAATTACTGAAAATTTATTTGGAGACATCTTAACTGATGAAGCTTCAGTAATTTCTGGATCAATGGGATTAATGCCTTCTGCATCTATGGGAGCTGAAGTATCTTTATTCGAACCAATTCACGGTTCGTACCCACAAGCTACAGGATTAAACATTGCGAATCCAATGGCTACAGTTTTATCTGCTGCAATGATGTTCGAAAACTTCGGATTGATGGAAGAAGGAAAAGCAATGAGAGATGCTGTAAACAAAGCTTTAGAAGCTGGAGTTGTTACTGAGGATTTGGCTGATGGTGGCAAAGCATACGGCACTAAAGAAGTTGGTGACTGGTTAGCTGCGAACATATAATTTTTGTTTCAAGTTTAATTTGTTTCAAGTTTCAGGTTGGAAAAACTTGAAACCTGAAACAAAAACAACAAAAAAGGGATCACATAAGTAGACTGCACCCAAAAGTTTAGACGAATTTATAATTAAATTTGATAATAATGAGCTCGATATTGTATCGGGCTCATTCCTTTTAGATTAAGTTTTATTCTGTCATTATTGTAATATTCTATATATTCGATTATTTCCTGTTTTAATTGAGTAACGGAATTGAATTTTTTAAGGTAAAAAAGTTCTGATTTCAATATTCCGAAGAAGTTTTCAATTATTGCGTTGTCAAGACAATTACCTCTTCTAGACATACTTTGCTTAATTCCCTTTTGTTTTAATAAGTGCTGATATTGTTTCATTTGGTACTGCCATCCCTGATCTGAATGCAATATTAAATTAGTCTTATCGGGTATTCTTTCAAAAGATTTTTCAAGCATGGATGCAATTTGATTAAAAACTGGCCTTTCAGATAAATCATAACTGATAATTTCTCCATTAAATAAATCAATTATTGGAGAGAGATATAACTTTTTTCCGGATACATTAAATTCTGTGACATCTGTAGCCCATTTTTGATTAGGCTTTTCTGCCTTAAAATTACGCTTTAATATATTTGGAGCTATTTTCCCATGCTCTCCTTTATATGATTTATATTTTTTAACTCTTATTAAGCTTTTTAAGCCTAAAAGCTTCATTAATCTGAGTACAGTTTTATGATTAATTAAAACGCCTTTATTTTTTATTTCTAAAGTAATGCGCCTGTAGCCAAACCTGCCTTTATGCTGATGGTAAATCTGCTGAATGAGTAATTTTATATCTCTATATTTATCAATTATATGATATTTTTTTTCATAGTAATAATAACTGCTTCGTGCCATATTCATATGGCACAGCATGATGCCCAGGTCATAATCATGCCTTAATTCTATTATGGCTTGCGCTTTAAATTCTTGATTTCGTCGGCTTGAACTAAGGCATTGAACTTTTTTAAAAGAGCATTTTCACATCTTAATGATTCTATCTCAAGTAAAAGTTCTTCTTCTCTAGTGAGAGGTTTAGCGGATTTCTTTTTGGCTCTTTTGAAAGTCATAGGCTTAGGTCTTCCTTTAGGTTTATTCTGTAAGCCTAAAACTCCTAGTTTTTGATAATTCTTCTGCCATTGAATGATAACGGAACTACTGGGAATATTAAACTCAACACAAGCTTCTTCCAAAGATAGTGACTTATCTATAATTCCCTGCAATACATTTTGTTTGAAATCAACAGAATAGTGTTGATTCTTTCTAGGTAAAAGCCCTTCTTTACCAACCTTTTTGTAAAAACTAATCCATTTGCAGAGATTTGATATTCTTAAATTTTTCTCTTTTGCAACTGAATTAATTGAATAATTCTTTTTTAAAACTTCATTGACACAAAGAAGCTTAAATTCATAACTGTATTTGACTTTTCTTTCCATAAAAATGCCCCCAAATAGTATCTAACTTTTTGGGGGCAGTTCATAAGCTGATCCCTTTTTTTAATTAGAATTGACAAGATTAAAATTGTCTTGTGGTGTTACTGGAATTTTGTAAAATACGCCTTCCGAAAAATGCATTGTTTGTTCTTCGGCTCCAGAATCAGTATTAACTGCTGTGAATTTAAACGTTCCCGAAATAGTATTATCGACCATATTATATTCTGTAACGATGATTTCTCCAGTTCCTTTGCCAGTTCCTGTACTAAATTCTGCTTCTTGTCCTTTAGAAGTGTTTTTATAAATGGCTTTTGTGGCATCATCTAAACCTAAAACAAATGTTTTCTCTAATGCAGCAGGAAGCTGAAAACTTATTTGTTCATAACCTAAAACACCTTCAATAATAAAAGAACCATTTGATTCCGCTCCAGCTTGATAAACTTGAGCCCTCCAAAAAGTGTTGTCTTTTAAGGTCTGAAAAGCTGGATTATTAAATTTTATATCCTCTTCACAGGATACAAGCAGAAGTAAAAATGATAAAAAGTAAACGTATTTTTTCATATTTAAAATGAATTTGATGCAAAAGTATTGCATTTAAGAGCCAAATACATAAACTAAAAAGTCAAAAAAATGCTAAAATAACGGCTCAGATATATTTAATCTGTTTTAAAACGTGTTTTTCGTAAAAAAATTATATCTTTGCGCCCTTAATTAATAGAGGTCGAGTACCTCAAATTTTAATCAATAAGATTATGTCAGTAAAAATTAGATTACAAAGACACGGTAAAAAAGGAAAACCTTTTTACTGGGTAGTAGCTGCAGATGCACGCTCAAAAAGAGATGGTAAATACTTAGAGAAAATCGGTACTTACAATCCAAACACTAACCCAGCAACTGTTGAGTTAAACCTTGACAGTGCAGTTAAATGGTTACACAATGGTGCACAACCAACTGATACTGCAAGAGCTATTCTTTCTTACAAAGGAGCTTTATTGAAACACCACCTTGATGGAGGTATCCGTAAAGGAGCTTTAACTCAAGAGCAAGCTGACGCTAAATTAGCTGCTTGGTTAGAGTCAAAAGCTGGAAAAGTTGATGCTAAAAAAGATGGTTTATCAAAAGCGCAAGCTGATGTTAAAGCTAAAGCTTTAAAAGCTGAAAAAGAAGTTAACGCTAAACGTTTAGCTGCTGCTGCTCAAGCTGAAGCTGATGCAATCGCTGCTGCTTCTGCTACTGAAGAAGTTGCTGAAGTTGAGGCTGCTACTGAAGAAGCTTCTACTGAAGAAGCTTCTACTGAAGAGAATAACGAAACAACTGAAGCATAATTTTACTTAGCGATAATGCGTAAAGAAGAATGTTTTTATTTAGGTAAAATCGCTAAAAAATTTAGTTTCAAAGGTGAAGTTCTGATCTATTTAGACACAGACGAACCTGAGTTATACGAAAATCTGGAATCAGTGTTTGTTGAACACAACAAACACTTGGTTCCTTTTTTTATTGAAACTAGTTCTTTACACAAAAACGATTTTTTAAGAGTCCGTTTTGAAGATGTAAGTACAGAAGAAGATGCTGATGCTATTGTAGGAAATGCAATCTATCTTCCCTTAACTATGTTGCCAAAACTTACGGGCAACAAATTTTACTTTCACGAAGTTATTGGTTTTGAAATCGAAGATAAACGTTTAGGCGTTTTCGGAAAAATAACTTCTATAAATGACTCAACAGCTCAGCCTCTTTTCGAAGTTTTAAATGGCGAGGTTGAAATCCTAGTTCCAATGATCGATAATTTCCTTGTAAAAATTGATCGCGAGAATAAAAAAGTAATCATGGATCTTCCTGAAGGTCTTGTAGAAATGTACCTTTAAGAAGTATTCAGTCACAGTTTTAAGTGTTCAGTTTTCTAACTGAACTTAAAAATTTTCATCATGTTTAAATTTAAGCAATTCTCTATCAATCAAGATCGTTGCGCTATGAAAGTAGGCACAGATGGTGTTTTACTTGGCGCTTGGGCTCCTGTTCATCATAATCCGTTTAGTGTTTTGGATATTGGCGCAGGAACTGGAATTATTGCATTAATGCTTGCTCAACGAACATCAGCGGAACAAATTGATGCGCTTGAAATTGATGAAGATGCTTACGAACAAGCTGTAGGAAATTTCGAAAATTCTCCTTGGGGCGATCGATTGTTTTGTTTTCATGCGGGTTTAGATGAGTTTATCGAAGAACCAGAAGACGAATATGATTTGATTGTTTCGAATCCGCCTTTTTATGCTGAAGATTATAAAACTGAAAATGAACAACGCGATTTGGCACGTTTTCAAGATGCAATGCCTTTTGAAGAAATTACTGAAGCTGCCGATTTATTGCTTTCGGAAAACGGAATTTTAGCTATCATACTTCCTTTTAAAGAAGAAGAAAAATTCATCGCTTTAGCAAAAGAATTTGAATTATATCCATTTAAAATTACCCGAGTAAAAGGCACTCCAAAATCTGAAATCAAACGTAGTTTATTGGCTTTTAGCCGAAATGAAGCTTCTGAAATTGAAATCGATGAATTAATTATCGAAACTGATCGTCATGTTTATACTCCAGAATATATTGAACTGACTAAAGATTTTTATTTAAAGATGTAAAAAAACATCTCTGCCAAAGTTTTTTGAGCTTTGACAAAGATTATAATTTAGAAGTCTAATCTTTAATGATGCAAAAACCTCGCGTAAAATCGATTCCGTTTGGGTTTTGATCATCAAAATAAAGCATCGAAACGGTGAAACAATCACCATAGACATCAATAAATTCAGAAATATATCGGTCTCCAACTTTAATGTCTGGTAATCCGAAGTTTTTAATGCAAACTGCTTCAACCTTACAATCTGTTAGCCATTTGAGAGACCAAACGGTTTGCAGCTTTCCATCCATATAACCTTCTTGAATTGAATCTTTTCGAATAATATATTCATTCGGAAATGCTGGTGCACCAAACTTGATATTCTTAAATTTACTACAATCTAATTTTTGAGCATAACTTAAAGTCCCTAAAAGCATTAAAGCAAAAAAGATGATCTTTTTCATATCTTGATTTTTCAAATTATAAATTATTATTATTTCCCGTTTTTAGCAAAAAATACAGCTCTTTCCAAAACCTCATCTTTTCCTTGCTGAATTCCTAAAATAGTTGGTTTTACTTCAATATCAGGAACGATTCCGATTCGTTGTGTTTCTTTCTTATTCGGGTAAAAAACACCAAAACAAGTAAACGACGAGCTAAATCCTTTAATAATTAAAAATCTATAATTTGCCCCATCTGCACCGCCTGTTTGGCTTCCTATTACTTTAACTTTTGGAACCGTTTGCAAACTCATAGCGTTAAGCTCCGCATGGCTTACTGCTTTTTCATTTATTAAAACAATTACTTTTCCTTTGTAATGCTCTGGATTATTTTTTCCACACTTCAAAATTTCGTTTCTCCATAAATAACGTCCTGGATAACTCACATCTGGATCTAAAAATTTTGCAAATTCTTTCGGCTCCGAATTTAACCAATCTGAAATTGCATACATAACATCATGCGGGCGTTCTCGATTATCAAAAATAACAGCATTTGTATTATTCAATGCCGATATCAAAGCTGGAACATCGCTTTCTTCTAATGAATTATAATTTACATAACCAATATTACCGTCTAGAATTTTCCATTTTTCTTGAGCTGAAAACCGAATTTTTAAATCTTGATATTTGTAACGTTTAATAGATTTTACTTCAGATTTTCCATTTCGAATAAACTCTACTTCTACCGCATCAGATTTTCCATTAAAAATAGTCCAATAAGCATTTTTTAAAACAGATGGCTCATTAGATCCTTCAACATACTTTCTATTTTCTTTTAAAAGTTCTGCTATCGTTTTCCCGTTAACTTTTGTAAATACATCTCCAATTTTAATATCGCTAACTTTTGCTAAAGAATCATTTTTAAAACCGACAACAATTGCTTTTTCGTCTATAATGCTGATATCAACCGGAATAAATTTATCTCCAAAATACTCGAATAATTGAGGCATACTAGTCGAAGCATGAGTGTCATTTAGTTTTACGGAAATCTCGCGCATCGCCAAAGCAAAATCTTTTTCAGATGCTGGGGCATAAAATCTTGGAAGCATTTCTATCAACACTTTATCCCAATTTTCATCCATTTGATATTTGTATGGAAAAAAATATTCGATGTAATTCCAATATCTAAAAACAGCTAAAAGACGTAAATTTTTATCTGTCCATTTAAAATCAGCATATTTTATTTCGTTGTTAAACTGAAGAGGTGTATTTCCTGTATTAAGCTCAAAATTCACATAATATTGCTTGCTCTGAATTCTGTTTGCTTCAATAAATTTTAATTTTTGGGAAAGGGATTTCGAAAACAAATCATTTTTATTAATCCAAGACAAATCAAAATTCTTATCGAAATATTCTTTTTTCGGAAGAGATTTCCCTGCTTCATTCGCTTTAATTTCACCCAACGAAGAAAGCCAGTTTTCGATAACTAACGAGAATTCCTCAGAAGTTTTCGCTTCTTCTACTTTAGGCAAAATTTGAAACAACTGATCATCCCAATTTTTACTTCCATCAGCAACATTTGGATGATAATACTTTAAGAAACCCCAGACTTTGCACGTTGCCGCTAACTTTTGGGTTTCGGTTATTGGTTTAGAAAAAGAAAATTGAAATAATAATACAAAAGCAATAAGTAATGTTTTTTTCATTTAAAATTTGTGGCTGGTTAGTTATCGTTATTGGTTAAACTTGTTCAAAAATATTTTTAAATTGATACAAAATCCTTTCTATCAAACGCAAATCTTCAGTTACAATTTCTGCGCTTCCTTTCATTTCCTGCTGAAAAGTAATTTGCTTGTCGTATGATGTTTTTAGTCCTTTTGGAAGCGCGACATCTATAAGTAGGTTTCCGTCTTTATCTGGCACTAGAGAAATGTTTTTGATTTCGCCTTTCAGCACACCAAATTCGCGATCTGGATAATTTGCCAAACGAATATTGACTCTTTGCCCGACCTTTATTTTTCCAGAATTCAAAGCTGGAGCTTTCACTTTTCCAATAAAACTATTTTTTGCATCTGGAATAATCGAAAATACATTATCGCCAACATTTATGGTCTGATTTTCATTCCAAACCTGCAAAAAAGTAACTTTTCCGCTGATTGACGATTTCAGTGCATAGGCTAATTCCCAGTCGCGTATTACTTTTTTTAACTGATAAAAAGACTGTGAAACACTACGGCCAAGATTAGCTTCTTCTTTAGTGCTGTTTATTTGCGAATTCTGACTCGATTTTGTGTTGTCAATCAAAGAAGACCTTAATTGGGAAATTGACGACAATAAGCTTCTATAATTCTTTTGCGCTTGAAGGAAAGTTAGTTTTTTAACTTCCATTTCTTGAGCGGAAATAATTCCTTTATTGAATAAAGTTTCAAAACGTGCGACTTCATTTTTTTGAAGTTCCAATTCTCGCTCGTTAATCAATTTCTGCTGCTGCAGAATCTCTAATCTTTCTTTTATCTGAATTTTTTCAGATTGCTGCGCGCTCCTTTCAACTTGAAAAGGATGCAGATCTTTATTCAGCTCCTGCGCCTGATAATCTTTTTGAAAAATAGCAAAAGCACTTTCAATCTCTCCCAATTGCGTGTTTTTTAAAACATCAAAGGGAAATTCTTTTTTTGAATTGTTAATATTGTAACCATCTACAATACTTTTTAAAAGAAAAACATCCTTGTAATTGGCCGTGTTTTCAATAATAGCTAATGTGCTGTTTTTAGAAACCAGCGTTTTATTTTTAACTAAAATGGCCTCAATGCGTCCAGAAGATTTTGACACTATTTTCTCTGGCGGAATATTAGTCGTAATTACAATTTCAGTTTTCACAACATCCGGATATTTGACAAACCAAGAAACAAAAAAAAGCATGATAATGATAGCAAATATCAAAACAGTTCCCCACCGTATCATCCAATGCGGCACTTTGGTTAAGATGTCTTGAACTTCTTCACTTCTTAATTCAAATGTATCTTCGTTCATGATTAATTTCCTAATTGAAGTTGATTTTTTACCAATTCAAAATAATTCCCTTTTTGTTCCACCAATGCTGAATGGCTTCCGATTTCTATGATTTTTCCTTTATCTAAAACCACAATCTGATCTGCATTCATAACCGTACTCAGACGATGCGCAATTACAACCACAGTTTTATCTTTGAAAAAAATATCGAGCTTTTTCATGATTTCCTTTTCATTATTAGCGTCTAGCGCCGAAGTTGCTTCGTCAAAAAATAAAATTTCAGGATTTTTATAAACTGCCCTTGCAATTAACAAACGCTGCTTCTGTCCGGTACTCATTCCCAGTCCTTCAGCTCCTATCTTGGTATTAAAACCTAAAGGCAGTTCGCTTACATATTCTTTAATATTTGCTACATCTACTGCATACAGCAATTTTTCTTTATCAACTTTATCAACTCCAAAAGCAATATTGTTGGCAATGGTATCGCTAAAAATAAAACCTTCCTGCATTACCGCGCCAACATTAGATCTCCAGGCGCTTTGTGATATATTTTTAAGTTGTGCATTTCCTATAAGAACTTCTCCTTTTTCAGGTTCGTAGAACTTTAAAAGCAGCTTCATTAAGGTCGTTTTTCCGCTTCCGCTCACTCCTACTATCGCAGTCACTTTATTGCTGGGAATTAACAGACTTAAATTATCTAAAACCGGAACATCTGAACCTAAATATCTAAAGGATAGATTTTTGATTTCGATATCTACATTTTGCGGCACATCGTTTGTCTGATTGATTTCTTGCTGCACTTCGTCTTCTTTCTGATGAATTTCAGACAATCTGGCCAACGAAATTTTTGCATCTTGCAATTCTCTTACAAATTCGATTAATTGCGTAATCGGGCCATTTAAACTCCCTACAATCGCACTTATGGCAAGCATCATACCGAGAGTTATAGAACCATCTATTACCAATTTGGCCGATAGAAAAATGATAAATATATTTTTAAGCTCATTAATAATCGAAGAACCGATAGTTTGCGTCTGCTCCAAAACCAATCCTTTTATTGAAACTCTGAAAAGTCTTGCTTGCACATACTCCCAGCCCCAACGTTTTTGTTTTTCGGCATTATGAAGCTTAATTTCCTGCATTCCGTTTATGAGTTCCATGACCTTGCTTTGTTCATTTGAAACTTCTGCAAATCGTTTATAATCTAAAACTTCCCTTCTTTTTAAAAACAAAACAATCCAGCCAAAGTAAAGCAAACTCCCCGAAAAAAAGACTAAAAAAATCTGCAGATTGAAATAGGCCAAAACAGCACCCATAACAAACATATTAATTACAGAAAAGAGAACATTAAGCGATGATGTGGTCAATATTTTTTCGATTCGTCGATGATCGTTTATTCGCTGCATAATGTCTCCTGTCATTCTTACATCAAAAAAGGAAATCGGCAGATTCATTAATTTGATAAAGAAATCTGAAATAAGAGAAATATTAATTCGAGTTGATAAGTGAAGTAAAATCCAGCTTCTAATGAGTTCTAATCCTGTTCTTCCTGCAAAAACGAAAAGCATTGCAAATAGAATCAAATAGATAAAATGGATATTCTGATTCTGGATTCCGACATCGACAATGCTTTGAGTTAAAAACGGAAAAATCAGATTGAGTAAACTGCTTGCAAATAATCCGATGGCAAGCTGAATAAGGAATGATTTGTATTGAAATAGATATTGGGAAAGGAATTTAAATCCTAGTGCAGAATTTTCTTCTTTATCAAATTCAGATTGAAAAAACTTAGGCGTTGCTTCGATCAATAATGCAATTCCCTCTTTTGTTTCATCATTGGCATTATTGCCTATCCAGAATTTTACAAACTCTTCTTTATTGTACTCTAAAAGGCCAAAAGCAGGGTCTGAAATATAATATTTGCCTTTTTTTATTTTATAAAGTACCACATAATGGTCTTTATTCCAATGGAGAATACAAGGCAGCGGAGCTTCTTCAATTCTTTTTACAGACAGTTTTACTCCTAAGGTTCTAAAACCGATTTTCTCGGCAGCATCACTAAGAAAAAGCAAATTGCTTCCTTCACGAGTTGTTTCGCTAAAATCTCTCAACTCCTGAATATTGATTGTTTTGCCGTAATATTTAGCAATGATTTTTAAACATGTAGGGCCACAATCTTTGTAATCAGCTTGTCTATAATGACTGAATTTTTTCAATTTATTCTGATTTATTCCAGACCAATTTAAGAAAAAAATTTCTTGTTAATCCATAAAAAAACAGAGAAGATATAAATCTTCTCTGTTTAAGTATTTAAAAACAAATTTTAGCAACTCAATTTCTTTAGGACATGACCGCGGTTACCCTAACCAAATAAATTAACACAGCGGTCAACTCCTAAGAATCTCAGTACCAATCATCAATACTGAGAATATGCTCAATGTTCCACGATCGAGCGCCTATACATTCAAAAAAAACATGACTAAATTCTAAATAAGGCTATATCGGTTACTTTTAAAAAAGTTTAAAATCAACAACAAAGACGACTTGTATCACAAATACCTGATGATGTATTTAGCGGACAAGTTTCGCCTAATGGTATTAAAATGCATCCTGCTTCTAGGGCATAAACCCAGCATTTTGGAATTCCTCCTTTCATGGTTTTCTGCTCATTTTTATTAATATGCTGAGCACCTTCAAGGCTTAAAATTTTCTTCAACATAGTTTAATACCATTTTTTATTTAGCAACAGCGTTTTTCTGTCACTATGATTAAGATTAGAAAGCATAATATTTCTTGACACCAGCATCATTACAATTGAGCTCTTGTAAATACTCACTATCCAAAATGTTTTTTTGCTCTTTTTTTGTCAGCTTTCTTGTTTCTTTGCTTTTTAAAATTTTTTCTAACATAACTAGTTATTTAAGTTTTTTTGGTTTAAGCCTCAAATATTAAATAACCTGATGCTTAAAAAATCCTTTTAACAGCTTCCAAAGTAATTATTCGGTATGCAGTTCCAGTATGCTGACACAGTTCCAAATTCTGTACATCTTTTAGCTTTAAATCCATCTTCACAAATTGGAGCATTATCTCCATTTATTGTTTTGAGCTCGCTCGCAGTCAATTCTACTGCACCTTTCAATTTCAAAATGTTCTTTAACATGTCTGCAGGTATTATTTGGGTTAACCATTTCAATTTTTAACAGTCGAAACTTCTGTTTTAATCTTCTTTATGCTGTCTTTTCCAAAATTTGAATTTCCTCTACAAAGTCATTCAAGAAATATTTCAACTCATTCAATTCATATTCATTTGGAAACAGCCTTTCGTTTACAATTTTAATTGGTGTATAATTAAAATTGTTCATAGAGCACCAATCGTATTGTTTCTGAATTTCCTGATTTATCATCATGCTTACAGAATCAACATTCCATTTTTTAAGCCATTTTTTGTGTGTCATTCTTTTGATATACCAATCTGAAATTGCTTCAACTGTTTTTCCAGGCGTTGTTCTGTTTATAGTTAGAAGTCTTTCAACAACAGCTTTATAAGGATTGTCGTTGTTTTCTGGATTAATATTAAAAAGAACATTCAAAAATATTTTGTCTGGAAACTTCAATACTAGATCAAAAGCTTCTTGAAAAGTTTTATAACAATGTCCGCAGCTTGGGCTAAGAATTACAGAAAGTCTAACTCCTGCATTTTTATTTCCAAATGTCAAACCTCTTAAATCTTCAAATCCTTTTGTATATTTTACTTTTTTAGATAAGAAGTTCAATAGAGAATAATTTCTTTTAAATTTTTTCAGCTCTTTTAAAGAACTTTCATTATCAAGCATTTTTCTAATCATCACTTTAACTGCTGCCCAAATTGGGATTAGAAGCAATAAAGAAAATACGTAAGGAAAAATTTCATTAAAACTAAAACTCAACGTAAAAAGATCTGATGAAAACCAAACAATACTCTGAATCAATATTAAAAATGATATTGCGAGGCACATAATGCACCATTTTTGAATCTCAAATTTTTGAATCCAAATCGAACATACTATTATCGGAATAGCCAACAGACTTAAAAATCCAACAAAAATAGCTGAACTTAAAGGCTGAACTAATATTGCAACGATACTTGAACCAAAGAAAAGCAAAGGCAAATCTGAAAAACTCAACCATCTATTTGCTATATCGTCATTAAAGCTTATTACAGAGTGACAAGAAGAATTAGAACTTAAATTACAAAATTTTGAAATTACGGTGTTTTTAACTCCCCATTTCTCCTGCACAATAAATATACTTACAACTAAACCAAGAACCGATGTTACCAAAAACGAAGCGCTAAATAGATCAAAACGATTATAGAAAAAAGATAATCCTGCTACAAGTACAAGTGGCATAAAATATTTCAACCAATTATATTCCACTTTTAGATTATCTCTTGCTACTACATTGTTTGGCTCAATGGCAACAATAACACCATTCCAGTCTAAAAGGAATTTATCATAAGATAATTTTTGAGTCCCTTTTTTTGTGGTGGTGATTCTAACACCGCTTTTAATCTTTTCGACTAATATTAATTCGTCTTTAAAATACGCCAAAAAGTTAGAAGGCAAATCTTCAATCTGCTCTTTCGAAACTCTTACTGCTGCATTCTCTACAGAAAGCAAATCAAACGAATCTGTAATGGCAAACAAACTCGGATAATTCGGATGAGACAAAAACAGATCCTTGAACTCATTTTTGATGTCTGAGTAGCGATTGATTTGCAGAAATTTTTGGACCAGTTTTAACATCGTTTTTGATCGTTTTTAAATCATAATTACATTGCAAAGATTGGGGTTTTTATTGATAATAATCACACATGCACATACATTTTATTAATTATACCACATACAATTTATAAATTATACCAAGCATAGTACACACCTCAACACTTTACATATCAATTACTTAAGCTTTAAATTAGAGATTAAAAAGCTTAGAAAGTCTATTTTCGATTAACGGTTTTGCTTTTTATCTAGTTTTGGATAAGTAATAATCTAAACATTAAGAAACATGAAAAATAGGTCAATAATAACGAATGATTTTACAAGAAAAAAATCATAAAAAGAGGCTCCAAAAAATGACTTAAAACAGTCAAAAAACGCCCCTTAAAAACAGCACATAAACTCCCAAAAAAAGCTTAGCAGTATAATTTTAAAATTTAAGAATAAACTTTCAAAAGTTCCTTTTACCCCTTACTGCTTTCTAAACCAATAAGCCTAATTTTTTTTACATAAACCATTTTAAAAGCCACTTTTTTGTCGCATTTGACAAAATTGCCTAAAATTTTTATGAAAGATTTATAGTACTAATTTTTTTAATTTAAATACAATATCATGAAAAATTCAAAATTAACATTCAGCGATTTTAAGTTAGATACAGTTTCTAAAAAAGAACAACAAACAATCAGAGGCGGCGAGTACAAAGACCCAAATGATGTTGATCCTGGTAAAACTAATGGTAATGGCAATCCATAACAAACAGCTTATAAAAATATTTAAAAACTAATCCGAAAAATTAAAGTCATGAAAAATAGCAAATTAACATTCGAAGATTTTCAACTAGATACAATCTCTAGAAAAGCACAAAAAACAATTAAAGGAGGAGATGAAGAAGGGCCTATTGATCCAAACGATCCAAAAAAATTGGGCGGTAATGGAAACCCATAGATAGATAAAAATTATACTTACTAAATATTACTCGCAAACTGAGCTGGAGATACTCCAGTTCTTTTGCGAAATGATTTTGCAAAAGAAACTGCATTTTTGAATCCAACGCTTTCTGCAATTGCCTGCGTAGAATATTTACGATATAAATGGTTGGTAATCATTTGATTAATCACGTAATTAATTTTCAACTCATTAGAATATTCGCTAAAAGATTTTCCAAATCTTTTATTCACAACATAAGACAAATAAGTTGTATTGGTTTTGATTTTCTTTGCCGCATACGAAAGTGTAAAATCAGCATTTAAGTATTCTAGTTTTTCTTCTAAAGCAAGTAATTTTTCTACAATTTTATTTTCCTTAGCTTCATCAATACTTAAGTTTGCATTTTCCTTTTTCAGAGTAACATCATCATTTTCTAGAACTTCAACAGCTATTTCTTCAGCAGGAACTTTTTCTATTTCTGTTTTTTCAAGTTCTTTTCTTTCCAGATTAGCTTTAAACTCTTCAATTAAAGCATTCATTTTCTTTTGGGCTTTATTTTTATCCCTAATATTTTTGATTAGGAAAAATACAATTCCGACAACCAGAATCACATAAAATATTTTCAATGCTTTATTCCAAAAAACCTCATATTTATAACGCTCCTGAACGCCAAGCATCTCTGCACTAAGATCTGCTGTGCCTAGTTTATAGTTAACCTCTAAAGTTTCTTCTCTCAGATTTCCTTCATATTTCTCATACGAATCCAAGTATAGCTTAGAGTGTTTATAAGCCAGTTCAGGCTCATTCTTTATACTGTAAATTTTTGCCTGTATATAGTTAGACTTAAAGAAACTATTATCGACCGTTTTATTTTTTAGACTAATAGAATCTACCTTCTTTAAAAATATAAGGGCTCTATCATATTTTTTGATGGAGTAATAAAGATCTCCTAAATTATAACTAGCAACTAGATATACAGATTCATTATCAGTCTGTTTTGCATAAAAGGAGATGTCGTAATAAATTTTTTCAGCGTTGGCATAATCCTTTTTAAATAGATAAATATTCCCTAGACTAAGCTTAGCAGTAGTTTTATTGTCGATAAATTTATCGGAATATGCTATACTTTTCTTATAATAATATTCTGCAGAATCTAACAAATAGGTCTTTTCACGATTTTTATTGTAATATCCTTCATAAGAATTTCCAAGATTGGTATAGGTATTACTTTTAGCATTCTGAAATTGCTCTTTTTCGTATAAACTCTCATTCTTATCTAGAAATATTTCATTCTGCCTTAAGATTTTTATTGATAACTGATAATTTCCAACACTTTCGTTTAATAAAGCGATATTTGCCTTGAATTTTACAATTTGAACAACATCATTTATCTTCGAAGAAAGTTTAACTCCTTCTTGATAACTGCTAAGAGCTTTCCCGTAATTAGATCTCTTCCAGTACGTAAGTCCTCTATAATTGCATAAATAGGCGTGCAGTTTTGTTTTATCATTTGATTCCGGCATCTTATTCAAATGCTTTACAACTTCTGCATACATTTTTTCAGACTTATCTGCATTTCCTTTTAATTGATACAAGTAAGAAGCTGCTCCATAAGCAAAAGCCTTATGGGCCTCATTTTTGGATTTAAGTAGTTGGTTAACATAAGTCAAACCTTCATCATAATTTCCATTAATACTAAAACGGATTTTATTCTGTAATTCTAAGTACTTTTCTTCTGTAAGCTCTCCATTGGTCTGTGCGATTCCATTGGCAAGCGTAAGTAGTAAAAAGAAAAAAGAGATGATCAGCCTCATTAAAGTTTGTTTTTGGAATTCAAAAATAGTCTATAAATTATCAATAAACTACAATTAATTTGCCAAATTCCTATTAATTTTATTTTTGCTAAATAAAAATATAACAATTTAGTGGTGATTTGTTATATTTTTATTGCTTAAATTTGCTTTGCTAAAATTACATAACATGAAACCAGATCTATTTCAATCTCCAGATTACTATAACTTAGACGATTTGTTAACAGACGAGCATAAATTAGTTCGCGAATCAGCACGTGCTTGGGTTAAAAGAGAAGTCTCTCCTATTATAGAAGAATATGCTCAAAAAGCAGAATTTCCTAAACAAATTATAAAAGGTCTTGGCGAAATTGGCGGTTTCGGCCCTTATATTCCAGTAGAATATGGTGGTGCAGGACTAGATCAAATCTCGTACGGCTTGATTATGCAAGAAATTGAAAGAGGCGATTCTGGTGTAAGATCTACCTCATCTGTACAATCTTCATTGGTAATGTACCCAATCTGGAAGTACGGAAACGAAGAACAACGAATGAAATACCTGCCAAAACTTGCGACAGGAGAATTCATTGGCTGTTTCGGTTTGACAGAACCAGATCACGGTTCAGATCCAGGAAGTATGATCACTAATTTTAAAGATATGGGAGATCATTATCTTTTAAATGGTGCAAAAATGTGGATTTCAAATGCTCCTTTTGCTGATATTGCTGTTGTTTGGGCCAAAAATGAAGAAGGCCGAATTCATGGTTTAATCGTAGAACGCGGTATGGAAGGTTTTACAACTCCAGAAACTCACAATAAATGGTCGCTTCGTGCATCTGCAACAGGAGAATTAATTTTTGATAATGTTAAAGTGCCAAAAGAAAACCTTTTACCAAACAAATCTGGTTTAGGAGCTCCTCTTGGCTGTTTAGATTCAGCTCGTTATGGAATTGCGTGGGGAGCAATCGGAGCGGCAATGGACTGTTACGATACCGCTTTAAGATATGCAAAAGAGAGAATTCAGTTTGGAAAACCAATTGGAGGAACTCAATTACAGCAGAAAAAACTTGCAGAAATGATTACCGAAATCACAAAAGCACAATTATTAACTTGGCGTTTAGGTGTTTTAAGAAACGAAGGCAAAGCTACAACCGCACAAATTTCTATGGCAAAACGTAATAACGTAAACATGGCAATTACCATTGCACGCGAGGCTAGACAAATGCTTGGAGGCATGGGAATCACTGGCGAATACTCGATTATGCGCCACATGATGAACCTAGAAAGTGTTATCACTTATGAAGGAACTCACGATATCCATTTATTGATAACTGGAATGGATGTTACCGGAATTCCTGCGTTTAAATAATTGATATTTATTAAAATATATACAAAAACAATCTAAAAAGCTTCTTCTAACAGAGAAGCTTTTTATCTTTGCATCAAAATTTTTTAAAATGAATATCGAAACGATAAACAAAAGCATACAAACACAAAAAGATCAACTATTAAATCACTCTTTATACAATAAGATTCAAAACATAGATGACTTGCACAGCTTTCTAGAAACTCATGTTTTTGCTGTTTGGGATTTTATGTCACTTTTAAAAGCTTTACAAGCCAAACTTACTTGCACAACAACACCTTGGTTTGCTACTAAAAATCCTGAAACCCGTTATTTAATCAATGAAATTGTTCTTGCAGAAGAAACAGATTTAACAATTGACGGAAGAAGACAAAGCCATTACGAAATGTATTTAGAAGCAATGGAAGATTGTGGAGCCAATACAACTGGAGTTTTAAGCTTTTTATCAGAAGTACATTCGCTTCAAAATATATTTGTTGCCATTAAACAAAGTTCATTGCATCCAAATGTAAAATCGTTCTTGGACTTTACCTTTAGAGTAATCGAAGAAGGAAAACCACACGAAATTGCAGCAGCATTTACTTTTGGAAGAGAAGATTTGATTCCGAGCATGTTTACTCAGATTTTGAAGAATTTCCAAAAAAATCTTCCAGATACAGATTTAGCAAAATTGCTATACTATTTTGAAAGACATATCGAATTAGATGCCGACGAACACGGACCAATGGCAATGCAAATGATCATAGAATTATGTGAAGATGATGCCCAAAAATGGAAAGAAGTTGAAGAAGTGTCAATTCTTGCCCTAGAAAGGCGCATCGCACTTTGGAACGCCATCGAAGAAGAAATTGTGATGAAAACCGAAATGGTTTAAAAATCCAAACCCATATATTTAACGTAACTATTTGTTTAAGCCAATAGAATCTAATTTAAAAAATTATGAAACCACATTTTAAACAAATAGTTACCGTTATATTTTCAGTTTTTCTTTTAAGCTGCAACGCCGAAGAAAACAACTCTACCCCTCCTGGCGCAAATCAGCCAGTTGTAAGTCCTCCAAAGACACCAGAACCTCCAGTTGCCAGCAAAGTAAATTATTTAGCCTTAGGCGACAGTTATACTATTGGTCAAAGCGTTTGTGCAACTTGCCGCTTTCCAGAACAGCTCAAAACAAGTTTAAGCGCCATGTATTCCAGCACGGTTTCGATAAAAGTTATTGCGACAACTGGCTGGACAACATCCAATTTAATTTCGGCAATTGATTCTCAAAATCCAGAACCCAATTACGATTTGGTGACACTTTTAATTGGTGTCAACAATCAATACCAGCATAAAAACTTCTCTGTTTACGAAAAAGAATTTCCAGAATTGGTTAACAAAGCCATTTTGCTTGCCAAAGGCGATAAAAAAAATGTTGTCGTAATTTCTATTCCAGACTACGCGTATACGCCATACGGACAAGCACTTGCAGGAAACCAAAGCAATAAAATTTCGGCAGAAATAACGCAATACAATAATTTTGCAGAAAATTATTGCAACAACAATCAAATTGCTTTTGTATCAATTACAGAAATCACGCGCGAAGGACTTAACAATCCAAGTCTGGTCGCATCAGATGGTTTGCATCCTTCAGAAGCCGCTTATAAAATGTTTGTAGATAAGATGATGCCGAAAGTAAAAAGCGCTTTGAATGATTAGTTTTTTTAGCAGCAGAATATTCGTTTTCAAAACAAGTTTAGTCCCGCTATCCGCTATATCTTTTATGGCGAACCCCGCCATAAAAGGATATCGCTCCTATCGGGGCTAGATTAGAAGTTTTAGTTTTTTCAAGAAAAAACAGCTAATTTTGCTCAAATGGTTTCGTCAAATTCATTTTAATCATGCAGGTTTTACCATCAAAAGAATTAGCTCCCTATATTAAACATTATCTGTTTTTAGAAAATAAGGATTATGCTGTTCAAAAACTTCGATTGTTCTCTGATGGTAATAATGGACTTGTTTTCTCTATACAAAACCGATTAATTTCTGAGATTAAAGA
This sequence comes from Flavobacterium sp. B167r, assembly GCF_056824315.1. Lineage (NCBI taxonomy): Bacteria > Pseudomonadati > Bacteroidota > Flavobacteriia > Flavobacteriales > Flavobacteriaceae > Flavobacterium > Flavobacterium sp. B167r. The sequence continues at coordinate 1,373,795 of NZ_CP124859.1, read as the reverse complement.
TAAAGTAAAAGAATATTTGCCAGCTTCATTCTTATACGGACAGCTTAACAGTTTTAAAGATCTTTACTCAGAAAACCAAATAACGCTTATAATTGTTGTTTTTCAACCCAACGGAATAAATCAGCTATTAGGAATTCCTGCAGGTGAATTTCAAAATTCAATTGTTCCAATTGAAGACCTGTTTGGAAAAAAAGCCGCAATGCTTCAGGAAAAATTGTCAGAACAAAATAATCAAGAACGTCTAGCATTTTTGAATCATTTTTTCAGTTCCCTAATTGTCGCAAATCCAACTTATAATCAATTGATAATAAACAATTGTCTGCATTTCATTATTGCCAATAAGGGACATTTATCTGTAAAACAATTGGTTGAATATACTGGTTTTTCGGAAAGACAATTGGAGAGAAAATTTAAAGAATGTGTTGGATTAAATCCAAAGAAATTTGGAAGCATTGTTAGATTGCATCATTTTCTGAAACTGCTAAAAAACAAACCTTATGATGCCAATTTAACTTCAATTGCTTACGATGCCGGATTTTCAGATCAATCACATCTCATAAAAGAATTTAGAAAACATACTGGAATAACGCCAGGCGAATATTTTTATAATACCAGAAAATTAACCAACAATCTGATAGAAAGATTTTCACCTCTTACACACTAAATGTCGGTTTTGTACAATTTTTGAAATATTGCGAAAACTATTTTTGACTCATATTAAATAATACAATATGAAAAATCTAAAAATAGCCACAGCCCAGTTTGAAAACAAAAGCGGAGATACGATTTATAATTTATCGGTAATTGAAAAACTTTCTCAAAAAGCATCGTTAGAGGGATGTGATGTGATTTCGTTTCATGAATGTTCTATTACTGGGTATACTTTTGCAAGAAATCTATCAAAAGAACAAATGTTAGACTTAGCAGAAGTAATTCCGAACGGAGAAAGCATTCAAAAATTGATCGAAATTGCTAAGAAAAACAACATCGTAATACTCGCTGGACTTTTCGAAAAAGATAAAAATAATAATTTATTTAAAGCCTATGTCTGTGTTGATAAAAATGGTTTAGTGGCTAAATATCGAAAACTACACCCGTTTATAAATCCACATTTAACCGCTGGAGACCAATATTGCATTTTTGAAATAGAAGGTTGGAAATGCGGTATTTTAATCTGCTACGACAATAACATTACTGAAAACGTGCGAGCGACAAAACTTCTAGGCGCTGACATTATTTTTATGCCACACGTAACAATGTGTACCCCTTCTACACGTCCAGGCGCTGGTTTTGTTTCACCCCAGCTTTGGGAAAACCGAGAAACCGATCCTACTTCTTTACGATTGGAATTTGAAGGAATGAAAGGCCGCGACTGGTTAATGAAATGGCTTCCTGCAAGAGCTTATGACAATGCTATTTATGCCGTATTTTCAAATCCGATTGGAATGGATGATGAGCAATTAAAAAATGGACACTCAATGATTATTGATCCTTTTGGAGATATTCTGGCAGAATGTCACACCTTTGAAGATTCTTTTGCAACCGCTGTATTTACTCCCGAAAAATGCATTCAAGCTGGAGGAAATCGATATCTAAAAGCTAGAAGACCAGAATTATACAAAGATATTATTGGTCAAAACCACAAATCTGAACAAAATGTAGTCTGGCTGAGCTCTGATAAAAAAAACATAAATTAAACATTTCAATTCCTTAAAGGTATTGAAAGATTTATCTTTGAAGATTCATTAATTTACAGAATACAATTCAATGGAATTTCTTTTAACCACACCTGAAGATATCGATGCTGTTTTCGATATTTATAATCAGGCAACATCTTATCAAAAAACGGTCAATAATAAAAGCTGGAGAGGTTTTGAAAAATCTCTTATTGAAAAAGAAATTGCAGAAAACCGACATTTTATAATCAAAGAAGAAGATGAAGTTGCTTGTACTTTTGTGCTTACTTTTAATGATGATATTATCTGGAAAGAAGCAGCCGCAGATCCCGCAGTTTATTTGCATCGCATTGCTACTAATCCAAAATTTAGAGGACAATCGTATGTCAAAAAAATTGTGGAATGGGCAAAAATTTATGCCAAAGAAAATAGCAAACAATACATTCGCTTAGATACACACAGCGGAAACGAACGAATAAACAAATATTACACTAGCTGCGGTTTCGAATACAAAGGCATAAGCACAATTGAATGGACACCAGAATTACCAGAACATTATAAAGAAGGCTCTTTTAGTTTATTTGAGATTAAACTGTAAATAGATTCAAACCAAAACCTTCAAAGTGTTTTTTCTTGTGAAAAATATTACATAAAACTATATTTTTGTATTTTACAAAAATAAGTCTGTTTTTTACTAAAACCGATTTCCTCTAAAAATTTTAAATACCTTTGGTGTATGAGCACAACAACAAAACCATATCACATAGGGCGCAAAATCAGTCGCATTCGTGAGCTGAAAGACATGAAACAAGAAGCGCTTGCACAGGCTTTGGGAACAAATCAGCAGGCAATTTCGATTATGGAAAATAGCGAAACAATTGATGATGAGAAACTAAAAGAAGTTGCAAAGGCTCTTGGTGTTACTGTCGAAGCAATTCAAAATTTCACGGAAGAAAATGTGATTAATTATTTTAATAATTTCTATGACAATAGTACTGGTGGAAATGGAATATTCAACTCCAACAATTATAATTGTACATTTAATCCGCTTGACAAAGTTGTGGAACTTTATGAACGTTTAGTTCAGGCTGAAAAAGATAAAAATGAATATTTGGAGAAGTTGTTGAAAGGGAAATAATTCTTTTTTTTTTAATATAAACAAAAAGAGATTTTTGATAAAAAGATCTCTTTTTAGCTATAGAAATTAATTTTATTCGGTCTCACTTTTAATGTAAATATAATCCAGCTTTCCTGAACCATTATCAAAAAAATTAATTTCTTTAATATTCTGAATATCTTTCCATCTAATCACATTAAGAGGACTATTAAAGTCAGGTTCAGCAATTTCTAAACCTAATAGTCCTATGGTCTCGATTGTTGTGTCAAATTGTGAAACATTGAAAATTGTAATCCAATCGGCTTTATCATTTATAAACACAACTTCATATTTACCTGATTTATAGATCAATTTATCGCAACCTTTATTTACACAAGGTGTATTTGATGGTTTTACTGTGTCCGTATTCTCAGGTTTGCCTAAAACTTTTTCAACTGCTGTTTTGTCTTTCCCTACTATACTTAAAATATCAATAATTAATTCTTTTTTTTGAGTTTCAAGCTGTTCATTAGATACATCTTCAACTTGATTTTTCTTAGAACTTTCACAGGCGTAAATTATAAAAAGTAATAGTAAAAGTAAGATTGATTTTTTCATTTCTATTTTTTTTTTGATTAATAAAACCAAAGTTATGATGACAATTCGTTTATAATTTACGGTAAACCATAATAAGACGAAAAACCCTGTAATTTCAACAAATGAAATTACAGGGTTTTAAAATTTTCAGCAGAGAAAAAGGGATTCGAACCCTCGATACAGTTACCTCTATACTAGTTTTCCAAGCTTGCTTTTTGAACCACTCGAAAATCTCTCCTTAATTATTATTTAGACTTCTTTTTAAGTTTATCTTCCAATTGTTTCAACTCTTCTAAATCCTCTTCGTCTGCCTTTTGAGCATCAAGCTGTTTACGTTGCTTATTAAATTCTTCATAAATAGCATCGACTTTTTCTTCCATTTGCAAATGCGTTACTTTTCCTTTATGAGTTAGAACTTCTTTGTCATTAAACTCTATAATTCGATCAACATTTGTTTTCCAGAAATTCATGGTAATATCCTGTGCATTTTTTGCTCTTAATTCGGCCGTTTCAAGAAACACCACTACAAAGCGATTTAGTAAATCTATTTCATTAGCAGTAAGATAATTTTTTGCTGTATAAATATCCTGTTTGCGCACAATACCGCCTTTCCAACTTGTAAGTGCCATATTTGGAGCCTCTGCATTGGCGCGAGAAACTACAATTTCTGCAGCTGTTTTTCCTGTAATAGCATAGAGTAGCTTATTTTGTGTATCTGCAAAAAACATTTGAGTAGCTTTATCTGTGACATCATAATCACTACTTAAAGCAAAAAGATCGCGAACTTTTTGATAAAATCTTTTTTCAGAAGCTCGAATATCTCTGATCCGTTCGAGTAATTCATCAAAATAATCTGTTCTTCCATTTGGGTTTTTAAGACGTTCGTCATCCATTACAAAACCCTTAATCATATATTCTTGCAGATTTTTGTTTGCCCATTGCCTAAACTGTGTTCCTCTTATACTTCGCACTCTAAAACCAATTGCCAAAATCATAGGTAAAGAATAAAACGCAACATTATATTTTTTACCATCAGAGGCAGTTGTCAAGTAATCCTTTACAACTGAATCTTTATCTAACTCCTTTTCCTTCAACACATTTATAACATGTAGACTTATGTTTTGTTTAGAGGTGTCAAAAAGTTCCGCTAATTGATTTTGGTTCATCCAAACATCGCCATCTTTTGCAAAAAGAGCTAAATTAGACTTTCCGTCAACAGTCTTGTAAAAAATAAATTCCTGCTTTTCCATTTAAAAAGGATTTTATAGTGTGTATATTAAAACAAATAGTTTTATCAACTAGAGAAAGTTAATAAAAAAACCTCGAAATATAAATTTCGAGGTTTGGTATTATTTTAAATAAAAATTTGCAGAAAGGAAGGGATTCGAACCCTCGATACAGTTACCCATATACTAGCTTTCCAGGCTAGCTCCTTAAACCACTCGGACACCTTTCTATTTGGGTCTGCAAATAACACAAAAAAATCTGACTTTACAAAAGCAAAACCCAAGTTCCTTTTATATACTTTTTTTAAATTCTTCCATAAACAACTTTACTGCTTTTTTCTGGTAGCCTCCTATCGTCAACATGTACGAATCTCTTTTTGTAGAAACTCCTGTAATTTGTATAGCTCTTAAGTTACCCCAGTCTTTTAGGGCCATCTCGGCAACAATTGTAGCCCAATCACTATTTTCTACCATTTGCAGCAAGGCATGAATAGATTGGAGTTCTATCGAAATTTTAGGTTTCATATTAAACTTCTTAAATAGTTCTTCGACATATTCGCGCGAATTGGAACCTTTGCCTGGCAATATCAGCGGAATCTCCTCAATTTTCTTGAAAGCAATTTTATCCAAATTTGCTAAAGCATGATTTTTAGAAACGACCATAACCATATTCGAAGCAAATAAAGGCACTTTCTGAATCGGCATTTCAATTTCATGCGACGAAATAACCAATACCAAATCCAATTCGTTATCGATCAATTTTTGTTCAAGAGCTTCTGTTGTTCCATATTCTACAACAATCTTAAGGTTTTGGTATTTTTTTGCAAATGCATTTACTACTGGCAGAATCAATAAACCAAAAATATAAGTCACGCCAATGCGTAATTCGCCGCCAATCATTTCGTTTAAATCTTCGATTGCTTGTTTTCCGTTTTCTACATTTTCTACCACTTTTTTGGCATGAATTAAAAAAACCGAACCCGCTTCTGTCAATTGCACTTTTTTTCCGATTCGCTTAAACAAAGGCAAACCAAGCTCTTCTTCGAGTTTTTTAATTTGCTGCGAAAGTCCCGATTGTGTCACAAAACACAATTCGGCTGCTTTTGTAAAATGCAAAACCTCAGCCGTTTTAATAAAATATTGCAGTTGATAAAGTTCCATATTGATAAGTTTTACTACTTATTATCAGTAAAATTATTAATTTTTCTAATGAAATCATAATCCCGACCTTTGTATTAAATATTTCAAGCCATGTTTAAAGCGTTAAAATCAAAAAATTTCAAATTATTTTTCTACGGTCAATCCGTCTCTGTTATAGGAACTTGGATGCAGAAAACAGCCGTGAGCTGGATGGTATACAGCATCACAGGATCTGTTTTTTTATTAGGTTTGGCAACTTTCTTAAGCATGATTCCGTCTTTGTTTCTAGCACCTTTGGCAGGAAGTATTATTGGACGTTATGACAGACACAAAACAATGCTTTTTTTGCAATCTCTTGCCATGCTTCAGGCAGGAACTTTGGCTTTGCTTATTTATCTCAAAATATACAATATCAATTTCATACTTACATTGAGTCTTATTCAAGGAATTATCAACGCTTTTGATATGACATGCCGCCAAACGATGATGATTGATATTGTCGACAATAAAGAAGATCTTCCGAACGCCGTGGCGCTTAACTCAACTATGAACAACTTTGCGCGTATTGCAGGCCCAGCGCTTGCCGGAATTATTTTGCACCAATATGGAGAGGATATTTGTTTTATTGGAAATTTCGTGAGTTATGTTCCCGTTCTAATTTCATTAATGATGATGAAAATAAGACCGCATATTAAAGCAGAAAACAAACTGAATATGATGGATGATCTTATAGAAGGTTTGGATTATGTAAAGAAAGAAATCGAAATGGCCAGAATGCTTATGATGCTAACTTGCAGCAGTTTATTTGTAATTTCTTTTAATACTTTAATGCCTGTTTTTGCAAAAGATATTTTCAATGGAAACGCAGAAACCTTCAGCTGGTTTGAAAGTGCGGCCGGAATTGGTTCTGTTTTATCTGCAATTTATTTAGCCAATCTAAAATCTGCCGAAAACATGAATAAATTGATGATCTCAGCAAGTTTACTTCTTGGTTTCAGTGTGATTATTTTGTCTGTTTCAAGCAGTATTACAATTGCTTTGATCTGTATGACTTTAAGCGGAATCGGAATGATGGGACAAACTTCTTCTATCAATATTTACATTCAGACTCATAGTGCTGTAAATATGCGTTCTAGAAGCATCAGCTATTACATGATGGCGTATCAGGGAATGATTCCTGTGGGAAGTTTAATAATCGGTTATGTTTCTCACTTTTTAGGCGTAAGAGCTACCGTTGCTATTCAAGGGGTTATCTGTATTATTTCTGTAGTTGTTTATCTGTATTATAAAAAACATAAAGCAATTGAGGATTTGGAGACTTGCCCGGTTACTTATAAAAATTCTAATTGAAAGAAAAGTTCCAAAAATTAAATTCCAAATTTCTATTTACGAAATCTCTCCACGAAGAGCAGTTTCAAAAATATCTTTAAACTCGTTTTGAGCAATATCATGTCCAAGCAGATACATTAATTTTGTAATTGCTGCTTCAGTAGTAATGTCTTTTCCAGAAATAACTCCTAGAGATTTAAGAGCCGTACTCGTTTCGTATTGTCCCATATTCACGCTTCCGCCTGAACATTGTGTTACGTTTACGATGTACATTCCCGATTTGATGGCTTTTTCAATTAGATTTAAAAACCAATCTTCGGTTGGTGCATTTCCTGAACCGTAAGTTTCTAGAATAATTCCGCGTAAACCAGAAGTTGCAAGGATTGAAGCCAAAACAATTTCGCTCATTCCAGGGAACATTTTAATGATCGCAACGTGATTGTCTAAGTTTTTATGAACGATCAGTTTTGCGTTTTTATTTACAGGAAGAAATAAATGTCTGTTTAATTTTAAATGAACGCCAGACTCTACTAATTCTGGATAATTTGGTGCCGTAAAAGCTCTAAAATGTTCTGCATTTACTTTAGAAGTTCGGTTTCCTCGGTATAATTTATATTCAAAATACAAACAAACTTCTGTAATAACTGGTTTTCCGTTTTCTAAAAGTGATGCAATCTGAATGGCTGTAATCAAGTTTTCTTTAGCATCGGTACGCAAATCTCCAATTGGCAATTGCGAACCTGTAAACACCACTGGTTTGGCTAAATTCTCGAGCATAAAACTCAATGCCGAAGCCGAATACGACATCGTATCTGATCCGTGCAAAACCACAAATCCGTCAAAAGATGCGTAACTTTCCTCAATAATTGTGGCAATTTTAGTCCACATTTGAGGATTCATATTCGAAGAATCAATTGGATGTTCAAATGAAATTGATTCAATTTCACAGTCCAATTGCTTAATTTCTGGAATTTTCTGAATTAATTTACCAAAATTGAAGGCTTTAAGCGCTCCCGTTTCAAAGTCTTTGCTCATACCGATGGTTCCTCCGGTATAAATCAATAATATTTTAGCTTTAGATGACATCTTGGTATTTTAATTTATTGACAACAGGATTTGCATACATTGCTAAAAATCCTTGTCTTGTCACAGGATTATCACTTCCGATTCTCATTTCTAAACGACGCTCAAAAAGCTGTTTTTCATTCTCTTTATATTTGTGAGCGAACTTATTTGTTTCGTTTAAAATATCGTAAGCAATAAAGTTAGTCGGCCATAATTGGTAGTTTTTCAAAATCACATCATCGATAGTTTGCCCCAAAGCCTGAACTTGCTTGTTTACATTATCATTCTCTGCTACAATCTGATCGATTTCTGTGTCTAAAACATCGCCAACAGAAATGTGTATTCTTTTCTTAGTTCCCATGATACCACTTAAAATAGTCATGAAATCTTCGTTTTTATCTTTTACGTAAACTTCGTTGTTTGCTTCTGCCATTAATTGTGGCATTTTCAAAACATCTGTCGGATCATATTCGTATGAAATAGAAACTGGAACGATTTTCAATTTCTTGAAATAATCCATTAAGTTTTTTTCGTCAGAACCCATTCCGATCATTTTTAAAACTCCTGGATTGGTTTCGTCGTTTCCATCTTTTGTTCTTCCTTCTCTTTGTGCAATCCAAACCGAACGATTTTCGCGAAGCAATAATTGTCCCATGTATTCGGCAAGTAATTTAGAACTTTGCAACATTTCACGAGGCGTTAATCCTCTTAAAACCAAGAAGTTTCTATTTAATTTCGCTAAGGTTGCCAAGAAAGCTTTCTTCACCAAATTGTCTCCAATTGCCGAAGCGGTCATTACCAAACCATGTTCAAACAAACATACATTTAATAAAGTGGTGTCTAAAAGAATATCTCTATGATTGGAGATAAACAAGTAAGAAGTATTCGGTTCTAGTTTCTCAAAACCTGAAGTCGTTAAACCTTCAGAACTTTTTTCTAAAACTTTCTGGATGGTGTTGTAAATAAAATTGCATTGAAAATCACGAATGGAATGTGTTTTCTTCAACTGTTCCTTCCAAACCTCATCTTCAACGTCCGGAAAAGTAAAGTTCATCATGGTTTTCATCATAGGATGATTGACAACACCATGAAGTGCTTCATTTATTTCGGAATCATAAAACGGTCGAATGGCATCAAATCTCTGCATTATTTATTTGGGTTTAAGTGGGCAAAAGAACAAAAAAAAAATTAAAGTTTTGTAAGGTCATGGTTAAATCCCGAAAACGTCTTTCGAATTCTGGGTTGTAATTGCTGCAATTTCTTCTGCAGAAACATTATATACATCGCTTAATTTAGTAATAACATTTACCAAATAACTGCTTTCATTTCTTTTTCCTCTATAAGGAATTGGCGCTAAATACGGCGAATCTGTCTCCAAAACGATATGTTTCAAATCGATTTGATTTAAAAACTGATCAATTTTTCCGTTCTTGAAAGTAACTACGCCTCCAATTCCTAATTTCATTTTATAAGAAATTGCTCGCTCTGCTTGTTCTAAAGTTCCGGAAAAACAATGAAAAATCCCAAACAAATCTTCAGATTTTTCTTCTTCTAACACTTCAAAGATTTCATCAAAAGCTTCTCTACAATGAATTACAATGGGCAATTTGTATTGTTTTGCCAACTGAATTTGTCTTTTAAAAGCAATTTGCTGTTCTTTTAAATGTGTTTTATCCCAATATAAATCGATTCCGATTTCGCCAACTGCGTAGAATTTTCGCTTTGCTAATTCTGTTTCCACATGCGTCAGTTCTTCCAGATAATTATCTTTCACGTAAGTGGGATGCAAACCCATCATTAGAAATATATTTTCAGGATAATTTTTCTCTAAATCGTACATAGATTGCGTTGCCGCAGCATCTATTGCGGGAATAAAAAAACGAGTAACTCCGGCATCGATGGCACGTTGAATCATGGCGTCACGATCCTGATCAAATTCTTCAGAATATAAATGCGTGTGAGTATCGGTAATAATGGGTGTTGAATTCAAGACTTTAATTTTAAAACGCCAAAATTACGACAATAATAAAAGAATAGCAATTTCGTGTAATTGGTACACTCATCAAACGGATTCACTTTCGTGAAAACGCGAATAAAAACGGATTTTTATGTCTGGCTAAAAAAGAAAAAACCTTTGTCAAAGGTTTAAACTTTAACAAAGGTTTGAATAATAACAACCAATTATTTTGTTATTCTGAAGAACGAAGGGCCTCACAAGAAGCTTCGAAAAGAAAACCCCCATTTTTTCTCTCGATCAGCTAGTGCGACCCCTCGTTCTTCAGTATGACAAACGAGGTTTTATTTATCTGTTTCAATATATAGCAAAGCTCGTTCCAAAACTTCATCTTTGCCTTGTTGAATACCTAAAATTGTTGGTTTTATCTCAATATCGGGTACAATTCCTACGCGTTGCGTTTCTTTTCCATTTGGGTAATAAACTCCTAGTCCTGTATATCTGGTATGAAATCCTTTAAAATCAATGTCAACTGCATTTCCATCTGTTCCTGCTGTCTGGCTTCCAATAATGGTTGTATTGCCTGCTGTTTGAAAACACATTGCTGTCCATTCTGACTGACTTAATGCTTTTTCATTTAAAAGCACAATCACTTTTCCCTTATAATGATTTTTGTTATTAAAGCCGCATTTTCGGCCTTCGACCCATTGATATTTTCCGGGGTATTTTAAATACGGTTCAGTATAATCGCAAAACTTCTTTTCCTCAGCATTTAAAAAATCCGAAATCTCTTTCCATGTATCATTAGGATAGTTTCTCATATCAAAAACAATCGCTTTTGTCGACTTTAAAGCTTCAATCATATCCGGAATATGTTGGTCTTTTATAACTCCCATATTAACATAGCCAATATTATTGTCGAGAAGTTTAAATTTATCTTTCTTTTTCTGAGCTCCCTTTTTAAATTCATTTCTATGAGAATCATGGTAATTAGACCAAAACATTGATTTGGTCACGTACTTTCCATCTTCTAAAAATTCTACTTTGACATTTTCAGATTCGCTTCTTAAAATAGGATACAGCACTTTATCCAGATATTTAGCTTCATTTGATGCACAAATTAAATCTCTATTTTCGTCGATAAACTATTTAATACTTTTATCGTTTATCTTCGTGATTACCGTTCCTATTTTAATATTATCTGCTTCGGCAAGACTATCTCCTAAAATTTCTGTAACAACCAGTTTATCTTCGATTATTTTACCTGTTGCAGGAAAATAATTTAATTTCCTCCAGGCAGCTGTACTTCCATAATCTACAAACTCAACATGGCTGTCATTGAGATTACTTGCCAGTTTTTTCATTGCAAGATAAAATTCGGTATCGTTTTTTGCCTGTACAATAAAAGGAAGCGCTTTTTCTAAACTCAAATCCCATTTTTGATCCATCACATACTTATACGGAAAATAATATTCAAGTAAGTTCCAGTAAGCAAAAATCATTAACAACCTAGAATTCTTATTGTTATAATCAAGATCAAAATAGTTTTTTAACTTTTTAAAACCATCAAATTTATAATCGAATTCTTCATCGCTCTGAAATCTATTTTCTTCAATAAATTTTAATTTTTTTGAAAGCTTTTTAGAAAACAACTTATTATTAAACCAGCTTAAATCGAAATTCTTATCAAAAAACTTAACGTCTTTTGGTGCAACAATTGGTGCTATTTCTTTTACTGGACCAAGATCATCAATCCAATTTTCTAAGATTAAAGAAACCTCTTCTTTGGTTTGTGCTTTTTCTATTAAAGGTAATTTTTCCAAAAGCTGATTGTCCCAATTCAATTCTCCGCTTGCAACTTTTGGATGATAATATTTTAAGAAGCCCCACACTTTACAGGTTGCTACTAGTTTTTCGGTTTCTGTAATTTTATTCAAACCGAAAGTGGTTTGACAAAAAACAAGTAGAAAAATCAGTAAAATATTTTTCATTTTGGTTTATTGGTTAGGTTAAGTTGCTTTGGGCTAGTTCTTAAAAAAGAAAATCGAATTTAGAACTAAAATTCCAAATTCGATTGAGGTTTTCCGTAAAGGGATAAAATTTTTCTTAATAATTGCAATTTTATTCCAAATCTTCCAAAAGTTGCTCCACAACATCGTAGCCTTCGTAGTCCTGCGAAATGGTCTGTAAGATCTCTTTACATTCTTTATATTTTCCTTGTTTTAGCTTAGACAAAGCTAGATTCCACTTGGCTTTTTCTTTGTAAACAGAATTTCCTGCTTCTAATTCTTTAAAGATATTTTCGGCTTTTGGATATTTACTAGCCTGCAATAATGAAACCGCATAGAAATATTTAATTTCGTCTGAATTGTTTTCTTTCAAAATCTTTTCAAAAATCGGAATCGCAGTTTCATATCTTTTTCCGTTGAAATTATTCTCTGCTTGCTTTAAAATTGTTTCAGAAACACCTCTTTCTGTAAAATAAGCGCTTTCTGGATGGTTATAATCTTCAAAATTAGGATAATGATTCGTGTCAAAGAAAAATAATCCTGCCATAATGAGCATGGACAATGCCGCAATGTAATACCAAGGTTTTAGCGATGGCACTTTGTTTTTTTTCTTTTTAAAATACTTATCTGCTATTTTTGATAGGTTTTCGATAAAAGCATCGTTATTCTGCTGTGTTTTTAATTCATTTTCTTTTCGTTCAAAATCTTCAATTTTCTCAATTATCGCATAAGCCGATTCATTTCTTGAGACAACATTCTCATAAATTGTAACGTCTTTATGAGCAGAATTTTCTAATTCTCTAAGCCAATATGATTTGCATAAGGAGAAAAAACAGGCATCAAACGAACAATCCAAAACAAGCTCATTTGTTTTCGAATAATTAAACAGCAGCGTCAAAATGTGCTGAATTGCATTCTGGGCCTGCTCTCTATTTCCTGAATTATTGGTTATAAACTGGATGACTTTTGGGGCAAATTTTGTATATATCATTTCGATAATTGCTGAATCGTTTGCCGCGAGTCCGTCTATATATTTTTGATCAGGATGAATTGTATTTATATCCATAAAAAAACATTATAATGCTAATTTAAAAAAAAGAATCTTAAAAAGTAATCACAATCTTATCATTTTCACAGTAATAATAAAAAACAACTCGAATGAATTTAGTCTTTTTTATTGCTTTCTATTTGATATAATCTTTTTGTATAGTTAGTTTTTTGACTGTAATTGGCTTATTTTTGGTTTTCAATCATTACAGCAATGGAAAATCTTCACGAAATTCTCAAAATAGAGAAATACAAAAAAATAAAGTTTAAAATAACTAAAACACAGCATTTGCAGATTAAAGCTAAAATTAATGGTGTTTCTGGGAGTTTTATTTTAGATACAGGCGCATCAAATACTTGCGTGGGTTTTGAATCTATTGAACGTTTTGAACTGGCCGCGAAAAACTCCAAAACAAAAGCTTCTGGAGCTGGCGGAACTGGAATGAAGACTCAAATTTCTTCTCAAAATAAACTGCAGTTGGGAAGCTGGAAAAGCAAAGGTTTTAGCATTGTAATTTTTGACCTTTCGCATGTAAACGAAGCTTTGCAATCTTACAAAGCGAAACCTGTTCACGGCATTATTGGCGCTGACGTTTTATTAGAAGGAAAAGCGATTATTGATTATTTTAATCATTATTTGTACCTCAAATAGAAATTTCAATATTTTTAACTAACAAACAAATAGCAAAAAAGTCTTCATTTTACTGAAGACTTTTTTGTTTTTATCATATTTATTAATTCTCAATTTCTCCTTTTGGAACGGCATGTTTTTTCAATGAAAAATAAGCAACTACTGTACTCAGTAACATTAAAACTCCTCCTAGAATAAAAGGTGCTCCTGCAAATTTAAATGGTGCATCGTCATGTGTAAAAAAGTAAAAGGTATTCGCCATCATTGGCGGACCAATGATTGAAGAAGCGCTCATTAAACTGGTCAAAGTTCCTTGAATTTCTCCTTGTTCGCTTGGTTCTACTTTACTTGCAACAACAGATTGCAAAGCTGGTCCAGCAATTCCTCCAAGGCAATACGGAATTAAAAAGACAAACATCATCCAGCTTTCTGTTGCAAAAGCAAACAGTAACATTCCGATTGTATATAAGGCTAAACCAATATAAATACTTTTCTCATTTCCAATTTTCGGATTAATGAAACGCACCAATCCTCCTTGTACAATTCCTACCAAAAGACCTATTATTCCTAATGAAATTCCGATCATTCTTTCATCCCATTTAAATTGATAGATTGTGAAAAAACTCCAATTGCTTTGTACCGCATGCGAACCGACATACAAAAGAAATATTGCTGCAATTAAACCAATTAATGTTGGATATTTTCTTAAACCTAAAATAGCTCCAATTGGGTTCGCACGTTTCCAGTCGAATGATCTTCGGTTTTCTTTTTTAAGCGATTCTGGTAAAATGAAAAATCCGTAAAGGAAATTTACCATGCATAAAATTGCAGCGGCATAGAAAGGAACTCTTGATCCGTATTGACCCAAAAGTCCACCAATAACTGGCCCTATGATGAAACCTAATCCGAAAGCGGCACCTACTAACCCGAAGTTTTTAGCTCTGTTTTCAGGAGTGCTAACATCAGCGATATAGGCTGAAGCAGTTGTAATACTTGCACCTGTAACTCCAGCAATAATTCTTCCTATAAAAAGCCAGACAATAGTTGGCGAAAATGCTAATAAAAGATAGTCTAATGAAAACCCGAAAAGAGAAATTAAAATGATTGGCCTTCTTCCGAATTTATCGCTTAAATTTCCAATTACAGGAGCAAAAACGAATTGAGTTATCGCATACGCGAAAGTTAACCAGCCACCGATTTTTGCGGCTTCGCTGATATCTCCGTGAATCAGTTCTTCAATTAATTTTGGTATTACAGGAATAATAATTCCCCATCCCGTAATGTCTATTAACATGGTTATGAAAATAAAACCAATTGCTGCAGACTTGTCTCTTTGTAGCATAATAATTTTTGTAAGGCAATACAAATAAACGAAAAAGCTCATGTATATTTAAATTCCAATAAAAAAATCCCAAATTCCAATTAAGGAATTCGGGATTTTCAAATCAAAATTAAATCAATTAATGCGTATGTTTAGGATTAAAACCGTCTTCGCTTAATTCTGTATGCTCGTAATCGGCAACCATTTCGGCTTCGTAATCGATTTTTTCTCCTTTAGAGAATTTCTGAATTAATTTCTCCATAATATTATAAATTACAGGAACTACAATCAAGGTTAGGAATAAAGACGAAATTAATCCTCCGATAATTACCCAAGCCAATCCGTTTTTCCACTCAGCTCCAGCTCCAGATGCCAATGCAATTGGGAACATACCAAATACCATCGCAATTGTTGTCATCAAGATCGGACGCAAACGAGCGTGATTCGCTTGAATTAGCGCTGTTCTGATAGATTCTCCTGCTGCTCTTCTCTGGTTCGTATAATCCACAAGCATGATCGCATTCTTACACACCAGACCAATCAACATGATGATACCTAAAATGGTAAAGATATTTAATGAGTTGTTTGTTAATGCCAAGGCTAACATAGCTCCAATGAACGAAAGCGGAATTGCAAACAATACTACGAATGGATGCGCGAAACTGTCATACAAACTCACCATTACAAGGTAAACCAAAATGATAGCAGCCAACAAAGCGATTCCTAAAGTACCAAAACCTTCAGATTGGTTCTCTTGGTCACCACCCCAGATGTAGTTTACTCCGGCTGGTTTTTTCAATTTATCTAATTTAACCTGCCATTGCTGAACAATTGTTCCAGATGGCACCCCAACGTTTTGTCCTTTTACAGTTACAGACGCAGATTTATCTCTACGCTCTAATTGAGAAGGTCCAGAACCTTCTGTGATATCAGCAAATTGAGACAATTTAATTTGTTGTCCAGCTGTGTTTACAAAAATCAAATTACTAACGTCTTTAATACTTTTTCTATCAAAAGCATTGTATCTGATGTTGATATCGTATTCGTATTCACCAGCTCTGTATTTACCGTCAGTGTTTCCACTAAAAGCAGTTTGCATAGTTAAACCAACTGTTTGAAGCGTTAATCCTAAAGCAGCCATTTTATCGCGGTCTACTTTTACGTTGATTTCAGGATTTCCGTCTTCAACCGTTAATTTAATCTCAGTTGTTCCAGGAATTGTACGTAATTCTGCTTCAGCTTGTTTCGCAAAAGCCATTGCCGCTTCTGTAGAAGGACCTGTTACAATTAATCCTAAAGTTGCATCTTCAGCAGTACCTAAGATACCTACTGGAACTGTTTTAACTTTTGCTCCAACTAATACTTTTTCTAGTTTACGTTTGATTTTTGCTGCGTATACGTTTGCATCATCCGTACGATCTTTTTGTTCGATCATTTTTACGTCGATCTCTGCTTTGTATGCAGTTGCTTGAGATGCTCCAAAACCTTCAGAAGTTTGTCCAACAGTTGTAATTTGGCTGTGAACGTATTCTTGTGATTTCAAAAATGCCTCAGCTTTTTGCGTCATAAAGTTGGTTTGCTCTAACGAAGCATCTTTCGGCATTTCGATTTGAACTAAGAACTCTCCACTATCAGAAGAAGCAAAGAACTCTCCTCCGATGAAACCTCCACCCATTAATCCGATTGTCGAAGCGAAGAATAAAATAACTACTACTACAATAGTTTTAATATAGTGATCTAAACACCAAGTCAATAAATGAGAAACCCAGTCAGTGAAACGTGTTAAATAGTTTTCGAAACCAAGAATAATTCTTCCAAATAAATTCTTTCCTTCAATGTGCTCTAATTTCCCGAAACGAGAAGACAACCAAGGAATAATTGTAAATGAAGCCAAAAGTGACAACATTGTCGAGATAATTACTGTAACACAGAATTGTGTAATGATATTTGATACCAATCCAGAACTCATCGCGATCGGCAAGAATACTACCACGATTACTAATGTAATCGAAGTTACTGTTCCTCCAATTTCAGCTGTTCCATCATAAGAAGCACGGATTCGGCTTTTACCCATTTCCATGTGTCTGTAAATATTCTCTAAAACCACAATCGCGTCATCCACAAGGATACCAACAACAAGAGATAATCCTAATAAACTCATTAAGTTTAATGTGTATCCCATTAAATAAATTCCGATGAAAGTTGCAATCAACGATGCAGGAATAGAAACCATTACGATCAGCGAGTTTCTAATACTGTGCAAGAAGAACAACATTACAAATGCAACCAAAACTACCGCAATCAATAAATCGTGTACAACAGAATCTGCTGCTTCTAAAGTAAAGATTGTACTATCTTTTGCCACTTCAAGTTTTAACTGATTTACTTTATAATCTTTTTCAAGAATAGCAATTGTTTTTAATAATTGCTCACTTACCGCAACCGCATTCGCATCAGATTGTTTTACGATTTGTAATACAATCGCACTTTTTTGATCTACACGAGAAATCTTCTCAGCAATTTTCTGCGTGTCCTGAACATCGGCAATTTCGCCTAAACGAATTTGAATTCCGTTTTGAGAAGAAACCACTAAGTTTCTTAATTCTTCAACACTTTTATATTTACCCGCTAAACGAATTAATATTTTTTGATTACGAGTTTGAACGTTTCCTGTAGGGAAATCTAAATTTGAAGACAAAATAGTCTGTTGCACTTGAGGAACAGAAAGTCCGTAACCTTGCATTTTTACAGCATCAAGATTCACTTGAATCTCACGCTCAGAACCCCCAATGATATTTACCTGAGCAACACCTTGTACACGAGATAAAATAGGCGCGATCTTTTTGTCAATTAAGTCATAAAATTCTGCTTCGTCCATTTTTCCGTTGGCACCAAGCGTCATAATTGGCAAATCACTCAGCGAGAATTTAGTTAATGCCGGTGTTTTTACATCATCTGGCAAATCACTAATAATCGCATTGATTTTACGCTGCGCATCATTAAGAGAGAAATCGACTTTTGCGTTTGAGGTCAATGTAATCGAAACAATAGATAAACTTTCGTATGATTTCGAATCGATTTTCTTGACATTTTCTAATGACGCAATCGCATCCTCAATTTTCTTTGTCACTGTATTTTCTACCTCACTTGGAGAAGCTCCAGGATAAATAGTAGAAATGGTAATAACGTTTTGTTCAAATTTTGGGATCAGCTCGTAGCCTAATTGGCTGTAGCTGAACAATCCACCAAGAGTCAGAATTGTAAACAATACAATTACCAACGACGGACGTTTTATGGATATTTCGGCTAATTTCATTTTTTTCGCTTTATGCTGTAGGCTTTAGGCAATAAGCTTATGGCTTATGGCTTATAGCTTATGGCTATTTAATAATTTCTACTGTATTTCCGTCTTGTAAGTTAATCTGACCTGTAGTAATTACTTTTTCTCCATCAGACAATCCGTTGATAACTTCTACTTGATCGCCTAAAATTCTTCCAGCCGTTACTTTTTTCAATTTTGCAACACCATTTTCAGCTACGAAGATTTCGTTACTGCTCACACTTCCTACGAAAGCATTTCTAGGCACAACCATAAGATGTTGTTTTTGCTGTTTTGAAGCAAAATTTGCTGTTCCGTACATACCTGCTTTTAAGTCGTTGTTTGAATTGTTTGTAATTTCAATTTCAACTGGGAAGTTTAAAGACTCATCTGCTTTTGAAGCGATAAAAGTGATTTTTCCAGAGAACGTTTTATCCGGATAAACACTAGCCGTTACGTTAATTTGATTTCCTACTTTTAAACTCGCAACTTGAGTTTCGTTTACTGTAACTACTAATTTCAATTTAGAAACGTTTACGATATCAAACATTGCAGTTGCTGGCATTCCTGCTAAAATAGAACCTGGCTCAATATATTTTTTATTGATAAATCCGTTGATTGGTGCTTTAACTTTCGTATCTCCAACATTGATATTTGCTTGTTTCAAGTTAGATTCAGCATTTGTTAAAGCCAATTTTGCCTGATCTAATTGCTGTTTTGTTACACCGCCTGTTTTAAAAGCATTTTCGTATCTGCTATAATCAGATTTTGCATTTTGGTAAGCCGCTTGTGCTTGTTGTGCATTTACATTAATAGCATCTCCTCTCATTGTTAACAAGGTCTGACCAACTCTTACGTAATCACCTTCTTTAGCTAAAACACTGATTACTTTTCCAGATTTTTCTGCAGAGAAAGTTAATTGCTGAATTGGCTCAAAGTTTCCGTTTGCAACGAAATCTAATGAAATCTCTTCTGTTTTAACTTCCGAAACTTTTACAGAAACAGCAGCATTTTTCTCAGCAACGATATCTGTTTTTTCTTTATTCTTCTTCTTATTATTATTTAAGATATATCCAATTACACCTAAGGATGCAATTATGATTACGATTGTTATAATAGTTTTCTTCATTGTAATTAGTTATTTAATAAGAGTTTTAAGTTCGCCTTTTGATTTGATTAGAGAAATTTCGGCAATTTTATAATTTAAAACTGCTCTTGTAAAGTTATTTTGCGCTTCAAGTGATGCATTTTGTGCGTCTAGTAAATCGGTTAAAGATGCTAAACCTTGAAGATAATTATTTTTGGTATTGCTAAGAATTTCCAACGCCAAACGCATATTTTCTCTCTGATTGTCAATTGTAACCAAGTTATTATTGATCTGCGTCATTGCATTTCTATAATCTAAATCAAGAGAAAGTTTGGTGTCTTTGATATCTTCTTGAAGCGTTCTGATTTCAACATCAGCTTGTCTTACTTTAGAACGAGTTCCGAAACCTGTAAAAATTGGCACTCTCAAATTCAATCCGATACCTGAGTAATCTGACCAATATACTCCAGAAGATGGTTTTGCAAACCAAGGAAGTTCTGGACCTTGACCAA
Source organism: Flavobacterium sp. B167r (assembly GCF_056824315.1). NCBI lineage: Bacteria > Pseudomonadati > Bacteroidota > Flavobacteriia > Flavobacteriales > Flavobacteriaceae > Flavobacterium > Flavobacterium sp. B167r. The sequence continues at coordinate 1,353,786 of NZ_CP124859.1, read as the reverse complement.
TATAATTATACCCAGCCGTTAATGAAAGTGTTGGATAATATTCTGCCTGAATTGCTTTTTTATTAAATACTAAAAGTTCTTCTTGTTTCTTTAAAAGCAAATATTCTGTTCTATTTTCAACATTTGGCTCTTCTGTCAAAGCTGCTGGCACAACTTCAAATTCTTCTTTAGGCATTGTAAACTGAGATTCTATAGGCATACCCATATAAAATTTCAATGAATTTTCTTGTAATTCAATCTGGTTTTTAACTTGTTGACGTTCTGTATCAATGTTAGACATTTTTACAATAATACGGTCTAAGTCAATTTTTTTAGCCAAACCATTATCAAATTGTCCTTGAACAATGTCACGAACTTTTTGTGTATTTACATAATTGCTGTCTAAAAGAATTAATCTTTCGCGTTGTACGTAAACTGAATAATAATTATTTGCAACTCTTTCAATAACTTGTTCTTCTGTTAACTCATTATTGATTTGATAAAATTCGCGAGTAGTTCGTGCCGCTCTTAATCCTGTAAAAACCGCTTGATCAAATATTGCCTGAGTTAAAGAAACTCCAGCTGTCGATGTCCATTTTTGTCCAAATGCAGCCTGAATTGTAGTTCCTGGCGCACCAAATCCTGCTCCATCAATTACTGTTGTTTGAATAATCGGATTATAAGTTAAGTTACCGTTAGCCGTAATTTGCGGTAATGCTCTCGAACGAATTTCTTGAATTTTATATTCGCTGTTCTCAACCTGAAGTTTTGATTTCTTAGCATCGGCTTTGTTCTCAAGCGCATATGTAACAGCTTCTTTCAAGGTTAAGGTTTTAACTTGTGCGCTGGCCGTTACCCCAATAGAACACAAAAATATAAGAAAGATTCTTTTCATAAGTAGTTAATATTTATTTTAAAAATTTGAGATGGCATCGTCATTTCCTCCTTTTACAACTCTCTCAGAAAAATGACGACAATATTTGGATGATGATTAATTAATTATTTTTTTCAATTGCTTTTCCAATTCCTGTATTCCTGGCTCTGTTGCCATTGCGCGAGTATGATACTCTAAAGCTTCCAGTTCTATTCTCTGTGCTTCGCTTTCAGATATTGTATTTTCGTTAATATGAAAAATAAGCGTATAATAAAACCTAACATATATCTCTACATTTAAATCGCTTCTGTAAAGACCTTCACGAATTCCTTTTTCAATATTCTCTTTAAAACACTGCGTACACTGCTCTATTTCATGAGAAAGGATATTTTGGTAAATCTCTGGATAATGCTTTTTTAACTGATAAATTGGCGAAGTATCAATATTGTTCTTAAACATATCACGAAACATTTCTCTTATTTCAAAATTCTCCTGAATGGCATTGTAATTCTTTGCAACAATGCTATCCATAATTTCGTGTACTTGACTATGAACTAATGAAGTGCTCTCTTCAATTAAAACCTCTTTATTACAGAAATATTTGTAAATCGTTTTTTTAGAAATACACATTTCACCTGCAATATCATCCATTGTAACACTCTTAAAACCAAGCTTTAAAAATAACTCGCTTGCTTTTGCTATAATCTTCTCTTTCATTTTAAATTCTCGAATTGTCTTACAAATATACTTTGGAAACTAAAATCTAAAAAAAAGTTTCCGATATTTTTGTAATAATTTTACATTAATTTACTCTTTTAGTAAGATTTATATGCTAAATTCTAAATTTGCTATAAGTTTGATGTCTTTACCCAAAGCAGCACCAGAAGAATGATTGAAAGAGCTGAAATCTAAACCAAAGTCCTCACGTTTAATGTTGCCTTTAATTTCAAAAGCCACTTTCTTTTCTCCGTTATAAATGTTTTCACCTAAAAATTCAGCATCCAATTCAACTACTCTGGTAATATCTTTTATCGTTAAATCTCCTTTGAAAAAATTGATATTTTGATTTACTTTTTGAAATGATGTCGATTTGAAACTGATTATTGGATGCTCATCTTCTTCAAAAAAATCCTGAAGCTGTAAATAAGCATCTATCGATTGGAAACTTTCATTTTTGTTATTGATATCTAATGAGAATTCAACAGAAGCATCTTCAATCTCATTGTCTTCAATGTTTACATAACCATCAAATTTATTTGTACTTCCGCCCATATAAGCGGTTCTTGATCGTCTCATTTCTAATAAAACATCTGACTGACTAGAATCTAAAGTCCATTTTGTTTTCATAAATACTTGATTTAGTTGAGTTATAAATCTTCAAAACTCTACATGGAAACTTTTACAGTGTTCTAAGTTTCCATTTTAATGGTGCAAATATATACAGGAAACTCTAAATACCAAAAAAGTTTCCAAGTTTTTTATAAAAAAATTTAACATCTTAGAAATGAGAATGGTTAAGACCCTGTTTATATTGTTTAATATGCTTTTAATCATTTCAATAATTAAAATTCATATTTGAATTGTATCTTTGAGGCTCGAAATCAGAATTCATTATGCACGATATAAGTCAGTACCAAGATTTTTTCATCAATTATCTACAGAACCAAAACATACATAAAGAACCTAAAAATCTTTACGAACCTATAGAATACATTTTAGGACTTGGAGGAAAACGCATCCGTCCGGTTTTAACTTTAATGGCCGCAGAGGTTTTTGATACTGATTATTCGATTGCGCTTCCGGCAGCAATGGCGGTTGAAGTTTTCCACAACTTTTCGCTGGTTCATGACGATATTATGGATGATGCCCCTTTAAGAAGAGGGCAAATTACGGTTCATGAAAAATGGGATTTAAACACTGGGATCCTTTCTGGAGATGCCATGCTGATTTTAGCTTACCAATATTTTGAACAATACGAACCGATTGTTTTTAGAAACCTTGCCAAATTATTCGGCAAAACTGCGCTGGAAGTTTGCGAAGGACAGCAATGGGATGTAGATTTTGAGACTCGCAATGATGTTTCGATTCCGGAATATCTTAAAATGATAGAATATAAAACAGCTGTTTTGGTTGCTGCTGCTATGAAAATGGGAGCAATTGTATCTAAAACTTCTGAAAAAGAAGCTGATTTAATTTATGATTTCGGATTGAATTTAGGCTTGGCTTTCCAACTTCAAGATGATTATTTGGACGCTTTTGGAGACCCAGAAACTTTTGGAAAACAAGTTGGCGGAGATATTATAGAGAACAAAAAAACGTATTTATATATAAAAGCATTAGAATTTTCTTCTGATGAAAAAGCTTCAGAATTAGAACAATTATTTACATTACAATTAGAAGATAATTCAGAAAAAATAAAAACTGCAAAAGCAATTTTTAACGAATCTGGAGCATCAAAAGCAACTCAGGAAGCAATTGAAATGTATACTTTTAAAGCTTTTGAAACGTTAGAAAAAATGGATATTAATGCTGAAAAGAAAAGTGTTTTAAGGACTTTTGGCGAAAATTTAATGGGACGTAAAGTCTAGTTTTCAGTATTCAGTGTCAGTATTCAGTAAAAATCTACAATCATCAATCTAAAATCAAAAATATCATGTTTGTAGCACCCGTAAATACCGAATCTTTATTGGCTCAGGCGCAAGCAGAGACTTTGTATCTGAGCCTTATTGAGCAGATTAACAAGGATTTTAATTTGGCTAATGAAGGAATTGATTTTCCATTAAGCATTTCGCCTGACGAATTAAAAATCCAACTTCACGAAAAAATCTACCGAATGATTCAGTACAAATTTGCTGAATACTTAAATCTCCTTTACATCATTGACGTTCCTGAAAACGAAATAAAAAGCCTTGACGGTTCAGATTTAGTCATTCTTGCTGAACAGGTTGCTTTTTTGATTTTAAAAAGAGAATGGCAGAAGGTTTGGTTTCGAAAGAATTTTAAATAAGATTCTGAGATACTAAGATGCTAAGGTTCTAAGGTTTTTAGATTGGCTCTCCCAACTTTTTATTTTCAATTATTTTTTGAACTAAATCTCGGAATGTAACAACTTTGCCCGCTGTTAGACTTCTTTTATAAATTAAATTTGGTAATATCTTTGTCAATCCAATATTGAAATCTTCTTTCCGAATAAGATTTTCCATATTCTAATTTCTCAAAAATTTGCACTCCCGTTAACGTTGCTTCTTCTACTAATGGAGAAAAATTATCATCAACAATAAGAAAATCTTCAATTTTAGTTGAAGGCTTTAAGTTTGTAACATCTACACCTTTATTTTGTAAATTTCTTTTTAGAAGCTTAAAAATTGATACTGTTAAGCATTCTGAACCTAAAATTTTGATAGGTTTTGCAATTTCTTTTATCGCCACAGTTGCTAAAAAATCACAAAGTCCTCCTAGTGTTTTTTTATCCTCAGGATTTAAAATTGTTTTCCAAATTTCTAATGGCACTTCAATTCTAAATTCCTTATTCAAAAACTCAGCAAGTTGTTTCCAAGGAACAAGATCCAACGCATCCCTCCACTCATAAATCAATGTATCCTTTGTTAACACAAAAGACATTTCAACCATACAATCCAATGATCCACAAAGTCGATGCTGTTCTTTAAAAATTTCTAAAAGTTCATCGGAGGTGTAAGCAATTTTATCATTCATAAATTGCATTTAATTTTTATCAATAATTGTAAAACTTAGAATCTTAGCGTCTCCGTACCTTAGCAACTTTAGAAATACACTCTCACGAAAGGCATAAATCCAGAGCCATAAAGACTTTTATTAGGATCATATAGAACATCGTAACGCGCTCCAATTGTTACATTATTAGTTCTGTAACCTGCTCCAAGATACAAAGCTGTATTCCAATACGCATCAGAAAAACCGGGATGATAATAATTTTCTTCATAATCGGTATCTACCCTAACTTGTTCCAATTCTGCAGATAATTGGATTTCTGGAATCGGGTTTACAAGCGTGATGAAACTTCCGCCATAAACAAACGATTCGTAATAATTTTTTTGGTATAAATAACCAAACTGCAATCCGACACCAACTGCAACAATTTCGTTGATATTATAAATGGCACTTGGCATTACCGAAATATTGGTATATCCTGAACCAAATCCGAGACCTAAGCCTCCTCCAAATTGAACTTTGTCCCAAAATTGGTTGCTGTTGTCAATGACATATTTTTGTTGTCCAATACTATAACTTGAAAACAAGACAGCCAAAATCACAAAAAAATATCTGCAATCGATTGAAAAGTGAATTTTATTCATAGTTAACGTTTATTTTAACAAATTTTTACGTAAAAGTACGTAAAAAAAAGATTTAAATAAATGTGATTGTTGTACTTTTGCCATTCTATATAACAAAAAGTATATTCACTCATATTATGGATAGGTTTTCATTTTTAAACGCAGCGCATACCGAGTTTTTTGCACAATTATACGATCAATATTTAGTAAACCCAGACAGCGTTGAGCCTAGCTGGAGAAGTTTCTTTCAAGGTTTTGACTTTGGACAAACAACTTATAATGACGAAAATCCAGTGCAAACGATAGTTGAGTACGTGACTAGCGACAACACAGATTACAGTCAAGTTTCAGAAAAACTAAAGAAAGAATTCAACGTTTTAAAATTAATTGACGGATACCGTACGCGCGGGCATTTATTCACGAAAACAAATCCTGTTCGTGACCGTAGAACTTCATCTCCAACTTTGGATATTGAAAACTTCGGATTAACTACAGCTGACCTTTCAACTGTTTTTGATGCTGCACAAACAATCGGAATGGCGCCATCTTCTTTGCAAGATATCGTAAATCGCCTTAAAGCTATTTACTGCCAGCATATCGGTATTGAATATATGTACATCAGAAATCCTGGCGTTGTAAAATGGATTCAGGATAAATTGGCGGTTCAAAACAATCAGCCTACTTTCTCTACTGAAGAAAAGAAAACCATCTTAAATAAATTAAACGAAGCTGTTTCTTTTGAGAACTTCCTTCATACTAAATATGTTGGACAAAAACGTTTCTCATTAGAAGGTGGAGAATCTATCATCCCGGCTCTTGATGCTTTGATTGAGCAAGCTGCAGAAAAAGGTGTTGAACAATTCGTAATGGGAATGGCGCACCGTGGTCGTTTGAACGTTTTGGCAAACATCTTCGGAAAATCTACTCAGGATATCTTTGGTGAGTTTGACGGAAAAGATTACGATCAGGAATATTTTGATGGTGACGTAAAATACCACTTAGGTCTTACTGCTGACAGAAAAACAAGATCTGGAAAAAGCATCAACATCAATTTAGCACCAAACCCTTCTCACTTAGAAACGGTTGGAGCTGTAATTGAAGGTATCACAAGAGCTAAACAAGATAAATATTATGCTGATGATTTCTCTAAAGTATTGCCAATCGCGGTACACGGAGATGCTGCAATTGCAGGTCAAGGTATTTTATACGAAATAATCCAAATGGCACAACTTGATGGTTACAAAACTGGAGGAACAATCCATATTGTAATCAACAACCAAGTTGGATTTACAACAAATTACTTAGACGCTCGTTCTTCTACTTATTGTACAGACGTTGCTAAAGTAACTTTATCTCCAGTATTACACGTAAATGCTGATGATGCAGAGGCAGTTGTACACGCTGTATCTTTTGCATTAGACTACAGAATGCAATTTGGACGTGACGTATTTATTGACTTATTAGGATATAGAAAATACGGTCACAACGAAGGTGACGAACCTCGTTTCACACAACCTGTTTTATACAAAATCATTGCTAAACATAAAAACCCAAGAGACATTTACGCAGAGAAATTACTTTCTGACGGTGTAATCGATGCGTCTTATGTTAATGCTTTAGAAAAAGAATACAAATCTGCTTTAGAAGAAAACCTAGAAGCTTCTCGTAAAAAAGATTTGACAATCATTACTCCATTCATGAAAAACGAATGGGACGGATTTGTTCAGGTAACTGATACGCAAATGCTTCAAAAAGTAGATACTACTTTTGCTAAAGAAGGATTAGACTCTATTATCGATACAATTTCAACTTTACCGTCAGATAAAAAGTTTATCAACAAAATCACTAAAATTGTTACGGACAGAAAAACTGGATATGACAATAATACTTTGGATTGGGGAACTGCAGAAGCTTTGGCTTACGGTTCACTTTTAACTGAAGGATTTGATATTCGTATTTCAGGTCAAGATGTTGAGCGTGGTACATTCTCTCACCGTCATGCTGTAGTTAAAGTTGAAGATTCTGAAGAAGAAGTAATTCTTTTAAATGGTATTGAAAACAAAAAAGGAAAATTTGGCGTATTCAATTCACTTTTATCTGAGTACGGTGTTTTAGGTTTTGATTACGGATATGCATTAGCAAATCCAAATGCCTTAACAATCTGGGAAGCACAATTTGGGGATTTCTCTAACGGAGCTCAAATCATGATTGACCAATATATTTCTTGTGGAGAAGATAAATGGAACAACCAAAACGGTATCGTTTTATTATTGCCTCACGGTTATGAAGGACAAGGTGCAGAACACTCTTCTGCAAGAATGGAGCGTTACTTACAACTTTGTGCAAGACAAAATATGTATGTTGCAGATTGTACAACTCCAGCCAACTTCTTCCACTTGTTGAGAAGACAAATGAAAACGAATTTCCGTAAACCTTTGGTAGTTTTCTCTCCAAAAAGTTTATTGCGTGATCCAAGATGTGTCTCTACAGTTGACGAATTAGCAAACGGAAGTTTCCAAGAAACAATTGATGACAATACAGTAGATAAAAAGAAAGTAAAAACTTTAGTTTTCGTTACTGGTAAATTCTACTATGACATTGTTGCTGAAAGAGAAAACAACGGAAGAAATGATGTTGCTGTTGTTCGTATCGAGCAATTATTCCCATTGCCTGTTGAACAATTAAAAGCGATCATCGCACAATATCCAAATGCTGATGATTATGTTTGGGCACAAGAAGAGCCTAAAAACATGGGAGCTTACAGTTTCATGCTAATGAACTTTGATCTTGTAAAATGGAGATTAGCTTCGTTAAAAGCATACGCAGCACCAGCATCTGGAAGTTACACACGTGCAAAACGTCGTCATGCAGATGCAATTAGAATGGTATTCGATAAAAATTTATTCAGATAATTAAAAATATGTTTTGAGTTTCAATCCCGATAGCTATTGGGATTGAAACCATAAAAACCTTAAACAAAAACAAGATGATTTTAGAAATGAAAGTCCCATCACCAGGGGAATCAATAAAAGAAGTTGAAATTGCAACTTGGTTAGTAAAAGACGGAGATTATGTAGAAAAAGATCAAGCTATTGCTGAAGTTGACTCAGACAAAGCTACTCTTGAATTACCTGCTGAAATGAGCGGTGTAATTACACTAAAAGCTGAAGAAGGTGATACAGTAGCAGTAGGTGCTGTAGTTTGTTTAATTGATACTGATGCTGCAAAACCAGCAGGTGGCGCGGCTCCAGCAGCTGAAGCGCCAAAAGCTGAGGCTCCAAAGGCAGAAGTAAAAGCAGAAGCTCCAAAAGCAGCTCCAGTTCAGGCTCCAGCAGCAACAAGTTATGCAGCAGGAACTCCATCGCCAGCAGCAAGAAAAATATTAGATGAGAAAAATATTGCTCCAGCTACAGTTTCAGGAACTGGAAAAGGAGGAAGAATTACTAAAGATGATGCAGTAAACGCAGTACCTTCTATGGGAACTCCAACAGGAGGAAGCCGTGGAACTGAGCGTACAAAATTATCAATGTTGCGTCGTAAAGTAGCAGAAAGACTAGTTTCAGCTAAAAATGAAACGGCTATGTTGACTACTTTTAACGAAGTAAACATGACGCCAATCAACCAAATTCGTAACGAATACAAAGATGCTTTCAAAGCTAAACATGGTGGTTTAGGTTTAGGTTTCATGTCATTCTTTACAAAAGCGGTTACAAGAGCTTTACAATTATATCCAGATGTTAACTCTATGATGGATGGTGACTACAAAATCGCTTACGATTTTGCTGATATCTCAATCGCAGTTTCTGGACCAAAAGGATTAATGGTTCCTGTTGTTCGTAATGCTGAACTTTTAACTTTCCGTGGAATTGAAGCTGAAATCAAAAGATTAGCTTTAAGAGCTCGTGATGGTCAAATTACAGTTGATGATATGACTGGAGGAACTTTCACAATCACAAATGGTGGTGTTTTCGGAAGTATGTTATCTACTCCAATCATCAACCCTCCTCAATCAGGAATCTTAGGAATGCACAACATTATCGAGCGTCCAATCGCTGTAAACGGTAAAGTTGAAATTCACCCAATGATGTATGTGGCTCTTTCTTACGACCACAGAATCATCGACGGACGTGAGTCTGTTGGTTTCTTAGTTGCTGTAAAAGAAGCTTTAGAAAATCCATTAGAATTATTGATGAATGGCGATGCTAAACGTGCTTTAGAGTTGTAATTTTAAAGTAATTTTTGACAATAATATAAAACCTGCTCATTAATTTGAGCAGGTTTTTTTGCTTAAGATTGGCTTAATTTTAGCTTAAGATGTTAATTTTTTGAAAAAAAGTAAATTTTAACCTTTAAAAAATATTTAATTTAGAATAAATAAAAATAACTTGCTTAGTTGCTGTCCAACAATTAAATTTGCGCTATCAAAATTAATTCTAAATAAAAATGAAGTTTAAATTTACCATTTCTTTTTTGAGTTTTTGTTTTGCTTTAATGACCAGCGTATCAGCTTTGGCTCAAGAAAAAGCAACTATTAAAGGTCAAATTAGCTTAACAAATAGTCAAGCTGCAGATAATGTGTCTGTAGTATTGAAAGGAACAAAAATAGGAACTAGCACAGATGCGAATGGTTTCTACGAAATTAAAAATATCAAACCAGGTAACTATGTAATAAAAGTTTCTGGAATTGGCTATTCTTCTAAAGAAAAAAGCGTTAGCCTTAATGGTGGCGATTCAGTTATTGAAGATTTTAGAATTAGTGAAAATTCTCAAGAATTAAATGAAGTTGTTTTAAACAGCAACAGAAAAAATCCGCTAGCTCGTAAAGAAACACAACAAGTATCAAGATTACCTCTTAAAAATCTTGAAAACCCACAAGTTTATACTACAATTACTAGTGAACTTTTAAAAGAACAAGTTGTTACAAATATTGACGATGCCCTTAAAAATGCACCAGGATTATCTCCGCTTTGGGCTTCTACTGGTCGTGGTGGTGACGGTGCTGGATATTTCTCTCTAAGAGGATTTGCTGTACAGCCAACAATGACAAATGGGTTACCTGCTTTAAATAACGGAAGTATTGATCCTGCAAATATTGACAAAATTGAAGTTATTAAAGGACCTTCTGGAACTTTATTCGGAAGTAGTTTAATTTCTTACGGAGGGTTAATCAACTTAACTACTAAAAAACCTTACGATCACTTTGGAGGAGAGGTAAGCTACACAGCAGGAAGTTATGGATTAAACCGTGTAACTGCAGACATTAATACTCCTGTAGACGATGAACACAAAATTAATTTCAGAGTTAATACAGCATATCATACAGAAAACAGCTTTCAAGATGCCGGATTTAGAAAATCATTTTTCTTTGCTCCATCTTTATCTTACCAAGTAAGCGACAGACTTTCATTTTTCATTAATACTGAATTCATGAACAACAAACAGACCAATCCTACTATGTTATTTTTAGATAGAGGTGCGGCACTAAGAGTTCATAATATGGCTGAATTGGGTTATGATAACAAACGTTCTTATACAAGTAATGAACTTGCAATTGAAACTCCTTCATACTCCCTTCAAGGACAAATGAATTACAAAATCTCTGATCAATGGACTTCTCAAACGGTTCTGTCTAGAGGATCATCTAGATCTGAAGGATACTATACTTATTTATATGAAGGAACACAATTTGCACCTGCAGAGGTAAGTCAAGGAATTGTTTTGGGTCGTTCAATGAATTACCAAGATACAACAACTTTAACAACAGATATCCAACAAAACTTTATCGGTGATTTTAAACTTGGAAACTTAAGAAACAGAATTGTTGTTGGTTTAGATTATTTTAACAGAGGTCAAGTTGATAATGGTTCTGGATACGTATCAAATGGAACCGTTTATATTGGAAACTTGGATTTAGCAACTGTAAATCAATACGTATTCGGCATTACAGATCCTAAAAAATATATTACAGATGGTGACAGTGGTAACCTAACAAAAGCTGGTTCTGATAAACTTATAGCAGAAACTACTGCAAACAATAACAAAACAAAACAAGAAGTTATTAGTGCTTATGCTTCAGATGTAATCAATATTACTCCTGCATTATCTGCAATGGCAAGTTTACGTGTAGATCGTTTTATGACTGCTGGTGATGTTACTACAAATGCTGATGATTTTAATCAAACTTCTTTTTCACCAAAATTTGGTTTAGTTTATCAGCCAATTATTGACAAAATTTCGGTTTTTGCCAACTATATGGACGGTTTTACCAACACAGCTCCAACAACTGATACTGGTTTAAACGGCACAGTTATTCCAAGAACTTTCAAACCAGAACACGCTAACCAATTTGAAGTTGGAACTAAATTAAATGTTCTTAAAGATAAAGTTTACGCAACATTTAGCTATTATGACATCAAAGTAACAGATCAGGTTTACACTGTTTATGGTTCTACAGGCGGAGTACCAACTCAAACTTCTTTCCAAGATGGAGAACAAAGAAACAAAGGTTTTGAAGCAGAAATCGTTGCAAATCCAGTTGCTGGTTTAAACATTGTTGCTGGTTACAGTTATGTAGACGCTGTCTTAAATGCTGGAGACCCTTCGTTCGTAGGAAACAGACCTGAGAGCTCGGGGCCAAGAAACACTGCAAACTTTTGGGCAAGCTATAAATTCCCTCAAGGAGATTTACAAGGATTTGGTTTAGGTTTTGGAGGAAACTATGCTGACAAAAACTTAATCATGAACAGAAACGGAGTTGGTCAATTTACATTACCTTCTTACACTGTTTTAAATTCTTCTATTTTCTACGGAACAGAGAAATTTACATTGACATTAAAATTAGACAATATTGCTAATATTGACACATATGATGGTTGGTCAACAATTCATCCAAAAAATATGAGAAGTGTATCTGCGAACTTCGCGTACAGATTCTAATAAAAAATAATAAAAACACCTTTCTTTCATAGGAAGGTGTTTTTTAAATTTTAAACATTATGATTACAATTGCCAGTCTTCTCGTTTTCCTAGCTTTTTATACGCTGTATTATACTTCGAAAAGAGCAGTATTGTCTTATGATTTAGGTTTTGAAAAGTGGATGCAGAAAAATCCAAAACCAACCAAAATTATCGGGTTAACGCTTTTATTATCAGCTTATGCAATGTGGCTTTTTACACAATCATTAGGCTGTGGGACTTTGATGTTTTTTATTCAGTTAATGACAATTGGAAGTTTAATCATTATTCTTACTCCTTTAAAAAAAATTAACAGTAAGCTACTTTTGGCTTTACTGATTTTTATTGCCATAACTGAATTTTACTTTAACTAAAATCCATTATAATTATCCTATGCCAGCAAATGCAAAATATCTAAATCCTTCCTTTTGGCCACGTTTTTCCAAAATTACTGCTGCAATTTTAGGAGGATACTTTGTCTCTGTTACTTTTCATTTGGCTTTAGCGGCTTGGTTTAGTCGTGCAGATGTACTTATAACTATGGCTTTTAGCGGATTTATCCTTTGGGTAGCCTTAATGATCATTGCATTTTTAGCCAAAAGCGGCTGGAAAATATGGGGAATTTACATTCTGCTTTCTTTACTTTTTTGTCTTTTTATTTATTTGGGTCAAACCTATAATACGACACGATAATATTTATGAATAACCGTCATTACAATATCTATTTTCATACACATACTGTCAGCGGAATCGTTATCAGTGTAGTTCTTTTTGTAATTTTCTTTGCTGGATCTTTTTCTTTTTTTAGAGATGAAATCATCAATTGGGAAAGAAGTGAATCTACAGCAATCACAAGAGAAATTCAATTGGATTACAATGACGCCCTGCAGCATTTAGACAAAAAATATGTTTTGCACGGAAGAAATATCACTATTTCTAAACCTTCAGTAGAAAATAGAGTTGCCATTTACATGGAAGGAACCAAAGACACATTGGCTCCAAAAAAACAACAGGCAGGAGATTTTTTTTATTTAGACAATAAAAACTACAAAACTTACACCTACGAAGAGTCCTATTCACTAGGAGAGCTTTTATACCGTCTGCACTTTCTGGCGCAAATTCCTTATCCAGCAGGATATTATCTATCTGGTTTTGTCGCTTTGTTTTTCTTATTTGCAATTATAACTGGAGTTTTATTGCATTGGAATAAAATTGTCTCCAACTTTTACATGTTCCGTCCGAAAGAAAAATTAAAAACACTTTGGACAGATGCGCACACCGCTTTAGGAATGATTGGTCTGCCTTTTCAATTTGTTTATGCTGTTACAGGAGCATTCTTCATGATTAAACTTTTAATTGTGGCACCAGCTGTCATGGCTTTATACGACGGAAAACAAGATGAATTATATAAAGAATTAGAATATACTGATCCTGATTATAAATTCGAAAATAAAAAATTGGCCAATCCATTTAATGTTAATGAAATTGTAGCCAAAACAAAAAAGAACTGGGCAGATTTTGAAATTACTCGTGTTTTTATCCAAAACTATGGCGATGCCAATATGCACGTTATGGTTGAAGGTGAACTTTTAAGCCATAAAAAATTTACTGGAATTGGAAAAGTAGTTTACAGAATTTCTGATGGAAAAGAAATTGCTAAAAAAGATCCGATCGCGCAAACGACTTATTTGGATGTTGTAAAGAATGTTTTGTATCGAATTCATTTTGGCGATTACGGCGGATATGCTTTAAAAATTATAAGTTTCATTTTAGGAATTATAACTTGTTTTGTCATTATTTCTGGAGTAATGATTTGGCTTGTTGCGCGACAAAAAAATAATATGCCAGAAAAGAAAAGACGTTTCAACAATGCCGTTGTTCGCATTTATCTCGCAATCTGTTTAAGCATGTATCCCATTACGGCATTGGCATTTATCGGAAGCAAAATTTTCTATCCTTTAAGCCAATCTAATTTGTATGCTCTTTATTTTGGAGGATGGCTTTTGCTTGCCATTTTCTTTATCCTTAAAAAGAACGATGCTTTTACCAATAAATTCTGCTTGATTTCTGGAAGCATTTTAGGATTCTTGATCCCTATTACAAACGGAATCGTTTCTGGAAATTGGTTTTGGACTTCTTTTATAGAAAACAAATTTCAGATTTTCTTTATTGATATTTTCTGGATTTTCTTAGCAGCAATTTCATTATACACAGCATATCATTTAAAACCTAAAAAGACGGTTTCTTAAAATAGCGTAGACTTTCTCAAAAGCCTATAAAATTATAGCATCTATTGCGAATTTAACTGCCGCCACACTTCCCGTAAGCAGATTTATAATTTGGTTTGGGAGAAACCCGAAATCTAAAAAAGTAAAAGCATAAAAAAACCGTCCCGTTATAAACGTGACGGTTTTTTTTATAATTAGGTATCTGAAACTATATGATTAATTTCTGTTTGCTAAAGCATTTTTCTGTAAACTTTTTACCGAACTCACTTTGTTGTCAACATAAGCAACTTCTTTCAAGCTGTCTTCATTAAAGTAAATCCATTTTCCAGTTTTAATTCCGTCTGCGTATTCTCCAACGGTTTTTTTGTTTCCTTTTTCGTCATAAGATACCCAAACACCGTCTAATTTACCGTCTTTAAAAAAACCTTCTTGCTGCACTTTACCATTATCATAGTAATAGGTTGCTTTTACCTTGTTTCCAGCAGCTTCTAATTCAGGCTTTCCTTCTTGTGCAACTACAATTCCAGAGAACAATATTGCAGCTAAAATTACACTCTTTTTCATATCTTTAGGTCTTTAATGTTAAGAAATCTTTATCAAAGATATATAATTGTTTACATTAAAAAAACTTTTACATAACAATTTGGTAACATTAGATAAAAGCTTAACATTGGAAAAATCAATAAAACGAAAAAACCAGCGCTCAAGCACTGGTTTTACTGGTATTTTACAAATATTTCAGTTTTACGATAACGTTGTAAATTTCGAAATAATTAATTTAATAAGCCATTTAACTGCTCCTGCAACTTCGGATCAGATGGTCTTGAAGCATCAGAACTTACAATGTTACCTTTTGGATCAATTAAAATAAATCGCGGGATTCCTGTTACGCCGTAATTAACAACAAATTCAGATTCCCAATCCTTATCAGCAAAAAGCTGTGTACCTCCAAGATGTTTATCGGTTACGAATTTTTTCCATTTTTCATTGTCTTTTGCCTTATCAATAGAAATACTCACAAATTCAATGTTTTTTCCATGATACTTTTCTTCAAGTTCTTGCAAGTAAGGAATCTCTGCTCTACATGGTGCGCACCAGGTTGCCCAAAGATCTATGTATATATATTTGCCTTTTAAATCGGTAAGTTTTGTTTTTCCTCCTTTAAAATTTTCATAATCAAAACTTGGGGAAGCTTTTCCAACCATTTTATTTGCAGCCACCTGTCTTGAATATTCTGCCGTTGCGTATTGATGAAAACTTTGAAAACTTCCTTTTAAAGCAGTTTTAAATTCAGGATCAAAATCGCCCGTTTCAAGCTTTTGCGTATCTGTTTTCAATTTAGTATCAAGTAGAGCTGTAAATTCTGCTGCTTCTTTCTTAAAAGCATCATTTTGAAAAGTTTCATCTTTTAATGCTTGCTGTGCCAAAAAATTGCTTTCGTTTACACCTTTACCTTTATATACAATTGTCTCGTCAAATTCTTTGGCATTCATGGTCAGATTGACTTCCGAATTTGGTTTTAAATATAGGTTTGAAGATTCTGTTCCGTCAGAAAACATATAGAATCCTTTTGGAGCATCAAAAGTTGCCGCGAAAACCCCTTTTTTATCAATTGGAATTACTTGTTTAAAATTATCTCTTCCTCTAATTATTAAAGTGTCACTATTTCGATTTTCGATTTTAGCCGTAAATTTAACTGGATTTTTGCTTTGCGAGATAGCGTTCAAAGCATTAAAAATTACTAAACCTGCAACAAAAAGTTTTTTCATAGGTATTGTTATTAGTTTTTACAGAATCAAAACTAAAGAAATAATAGCTTTCGAATTTTAGAATTAACAAAATATTTAAAATTATTCTGCATCAACTTATCACTTTACTATATTATCTTGAATTTTGTATTTACTTTTGCAGTCTAAAATTTTGATTATGTATAGAAGTCATAATTGTGGCGAATTAAACGCTTCAAATATTAATACCGAAGTTACACTTGCGGGCTGGGTTCAAAAATCACGTGATAAAGGATTTATGAATTGGGTCGATTTGCGTGACCGTTATGGAATTACTCAACTTATTTTCGACGAAAGTCGTACAGATAAAACTGTTTTTGAATTGGCTAAAACTCTAGGAAGAGAATTTGTAATTCAAGTAAAAGGAACAGTAATCGAGCGTGAAGCTAAAAACAAAAATATTCCAACGGGTGAAATTGAAATTTTAGTTTCTGAATTGACGATTTTAAATGCTGCACTTACTCCTCCATTCACTATAGAAGACGAAACAGATGGTGGAGAAGACATCAGAATGAAATACCGTTATTTGGATATCAGAAGAAATCCAGTAAAAAATAGCTTGTTATTCCGTCACAAAGTGGCAATGGAAGTTCGTAAATATTTATCTGATTTAGATTTCTGCGAAGTTGAAACTCCTTATTTAATCAAATCTACTCCTGAAGGAGCGAGAGATTTCGTTGTACCAAGCCGTATGAACGAAGGTCAGTTTTATGCTTTGCCACAATCTCCTCAGACTTTCAAACAGCTTTTAATGGTTGGAGGAATGGATAAATATTTCCAAATCGTAAAATGTTTCCGTGACGAAGATTTACGTGCAGACCGTCAGCCTGAGTTTACTCAAATTGACTGCGAAATGGCATTTGTAGAACAAGAAGATATTTTGAATATTTTTGAAGGGTTGACAAGACATTTACTTAAAGAAATTAAAGGCATTGAAGTAGATAAATTCCCAAGAATTACTTACGACTATGCCATGAAAACATACGGAAATGACAAACCGGACATTCGTTTCGGAATGAAGTTTGGAGAATTAAACGAATTTGCGCAACATAAAGAATTCCCTGTATTTAATGCCGCTGAATTAGTTGTTGGAATCGCTGTTCCGGGAGCTGGAAATTACACTCGTAAAGAAATCGACGGATTAATTGACTGGGTGAAACGTCCTCAAGTTGGAGCATCTGGAATGGTTTATGCAAAATGCAACGAAGACGGAACATACAAATCATCTGTAGATAAATTCTACGATCAAGACGATTTGGCAAATTGGGCAAAAGCAACAGAAGCAAAACCTGGAGACATGATTTTTGTTCTTTCTGGACCTGCAAACAAAACGCGCGCTCAACTTTCTGCTTTACGTATGGAATTGGCAACTCGTTTAGGATTGCGTAATCCTGAGGAATTTGCACCACTTTGGGTTGTAGATTTCCCATTATTAGAACTTGACGAAGAAAGCGGTCGTTACCATGCAATGCACCATCCATTTACTTCTCCAAAACCTGAAGATATGGCTTTACTGGAAACAGAGCCTGGAAAAGTTCGTGCAAACGCATACGATATGGTTTTAAACGGAAACGAAATTGGAGGTGGATCTATTCGTATTCACGATAAAGCGACTCAACAATTAATGTTTAAATATTTAGGATTTACCGAAGATGAAGCAAAAGCTCAATTTGGATTCTTAATGGATGCTTTCCAATTTGGAGCACCGCCTCACGGTGGATTAGCATTTGGTTTAGACAGACTGGTAGCTATTTTAGGAGGTCAAGAAACAATTAGAGATTTTATCGCGTTCCCAAAAAACAATTCAGGACGCGATGTGATGATCGACGCACCCGCTGCAATTGATGATGCACAATTAAAGGAACTTCGAATTAAAGTAGATTTAGCTTAATTTGAAATAAATTTATCCCTATATAAAAAGAAAAGCCATTGAAATTTCAATGGCTTTTTTAATTTTACCAAATACTAAGAAAAATCTTAGATAATTTCTTTGAATTGCCAAATTCTTACAAATTAGTATTTTTTATATTCCTACAATTAATGATTCGCAAATTATGGTATTTTATAAACAAATTGATTCAATAAACCACGTAAAAACACTGTAAATCAATAATTTTTACAAAAAATTAACACGTATATGTCTTTTGTATGATATTATATATTACATTTGTTTTATTATAAATTATTATTACAATTACAATGCGTACAGGTACAGTAAAATTTTTCAATGAATCTAAAGGTTATGGATTCATTACAGACGAAGAAACAGGAAAGGACATCTTCGTTCACGCTTCAGGAATTAACGCGGAAGAATTACGCGAAGGTGACCGTGTAAGCTACGAAGAAGAAGAAGGAAGAAAAGGGAAAGTTGCTGCTAAAGTAGCAGTAATCTAAGAAAAATATAGCAATTTATTTTTTTTGCCTCTGAATGGTCTCAGAAAACGTTTCGATTAAATTCGAAACGTTTTTTTTTTTGCCTATATCTTAAAAAAATATTAAAATAACGCCATGTTATTTATAATGAATAAAAATTAGACATAAACGCGGTTCGACCCCCTACTTAAATCCTTTTTTAGCTTGTGTTTTACAGACTTCCAAGTTATCTTTGTGACTCATTTTTTAAGTATAAAATCGAAGTTTATGCAATCTGATCAATACAGTTACATTCCTATTTTAATGCAGTTTATTCTAGCTGTTGGTTTTGTGGTAGGAACAATCATTATTTCTGGAAAATTAGGACCAAGAAGAACCTCTGAAGTTAAAGATAAAAACTTCGAATGTGGTATCGAATCTGTTGGTAACGCCCGTATTCCATTCTCTGTAAAATACTTCCTAGTTGCCATTTTGTTCGTATTATTCGACGTAGAGGTTATTTTCCTTTATCCTTGGGCAGTAAACTTCAAAGACTTAGGAGTTGAAGGA
This sequence comes from Flavobacterium sp. B167r, assembly GCF_056824315.1. Taxonomy (NCBI): domain Bacteria; kingdom Pseudomonadati; phylum Bacteroidota; class Flavobacteriia; order Flavobacteriales; family Flavobacteriaceae; genus Flavobacterium; species Flavobacterium sp. B167r. Next base: position 1,334,729 of record NZ_CP124859.1, on the reverse strand, counting down.
ATGTTAAAAATGATAGTTTTCATGTCTTTGCTTTTAGTTGGTTTCTTTTATATCATCAAAAAGAAAGCATTAGAGTGGGAATAAATAGAGATTTTAGATTTTAGATTCCTGATTTTAGATTTACGCATCTTCAATTAAAATTTAAGATTTGAACTCCAATTAAATTACTGATTTAAAAAATTGATTTTACTTTTTACGATTTGAAAAAATCTAAAATCTAAAATCAGAAATCTAAAATAAAATGAGCGATTCAAAAGTAAATATGGTTGCGCCGCCAGAAGGAGTTACTGGTGAAGGTTTCTTCGCTACAAAACTTAATGATGTAGTTGGTTTAGCAAGAGCTAACTCATTATGGCCGCTTCCTTTCGCGACTTCATGCTGTGGTATCGAATTCATGGCAACAATGGCATCTCACTATGACTTAGCTCGATTTGGTTCTGAGCGTGTGAGTTTCTCGCCAAGACAAGCAGATATGTTATTAGTGATGGGAACTATTTCAAAAAAAATGGCCCCTATTTTAAGACAAGTATATGAGCAAATGTCTGAGCCTCGTTGGGTAATTGCTGTTGGAGCTTGTGCTTCTTCAGGAGGAGTTTTTGACACTTATTCTGTTCTGCAAGGAATTGACAAAGTAATTCCAGTTGACGTTTATGTGCCAGGATGCCCACCAAGACCAGAACAAATTGTTGATGGAGTAATGAGACTTCAGGAATTGGTAAAAAGCGAATCTGTGAGACGCAGAAGCTCACCAGAATACCAAGAATTATTAGCTTCATATAATATCTCATAAGATGGCCTTAGAAAATACCCAAATTCAAGACAAACTTGTAGAAACATTCAATAGCGATGTTTTTAACTTTCAGCAAGAAAGAGATATTTTTTCTTTAGAAGCTTCAGCTGATAAAATCACTGCGTTGATTCTTTTCCTTAAAAATGATCCAGAATTACGTTTTAACTTCTTAACCGATTTATGCGGAATTCATTATCCAGATAATGAAGCTGAACGTCAGTTTGCTATTGTTTATCATTTACATAACTGGTACGAAAATAAACGTTTGAGAATTAAAGTATATATCAGCGGTGAAAAACCAGAGATCAAATCAATTTCAAATATTTTCTTGAGTTCAAACTGGATGGAAAGAGAAACATACGATTTCTTTGGAGTTAATTTTATTGGCCACCCGCAATTGAAACGTATTTTAAATATGGACGAAATGGTGTCTTTCCCTATGAGAAAAGAATTCCCAATGGAAGACAGCGGAAGAACTGATAAAGACGACAGATTCTTTGGAAGAACAACAACAAATTGCTAAAAAATAATTCAACATTATAAAATGTCAGAACTATTATTACCACCAGAGCATCGTTATGCTAAAATAATTAAGGAGAAACTAAACGAAGACGGAAGCGAACTTTCTGTACTGAATTTAGGACCTACTCACCCGGCTACTCACGGTATTTTTCAAAATATCCTTTTAATGGACGGAGAAAGAATTCTTGAAGCTGAACCAACAATTGGTTACATTCACAGAGCTTTCGAAAAAATCGCTGAGAATCGTCCTTTTTATCAAATTACACCTCTTACAGACCGTATGAACTATTGCTCCTCTCCTATCAATAATATGGGATGGTGGATGACTTTAGAAAAATTATTAGGTATTGAAGTTCCAAAAAGAGCACAATATTTAAGAGTTATCGTTATGGAGCTGGCTCGTATTACAGACCACTTAATCTGTAACTCGATTCTTGGGGTTGATACTGGTGCGTATACTGGTTTCTTATACGTTTTTCAATTTAGAGAAAAAGTATACGAGATTTACGAAGAAATTTGTGGCGCTCGTTTGACTACAAATATGGGAAGAATTGGTGGTTTTGAAAGAGACTGGACTCCAGAAGCTTTCAAAAAAATCGAGGCTTTTCTTGAAGAATTTCCAGTTGCTTGGAAAGAATTCGAAAACTTATTCGAAAGAAATAGAATTTTCCTTGACAGAACTGTAAACGTTGGTGCTATATCTGCTGAACAAGCAATGGCTTACGGATTTACAGGTCCAAACTTGCGTGCTGCCGGAGTTGATTATGACGTTCGTGTTGCACAACCATACTCATCTTACGAAGATTTCGATTTTATTGTTCCTGTTGGAAAATCGGGAGATACTTACGATCGTTTCTGTGTTCGTAATGCTGAAGTTTGGGAAAGTTTAAGCATTATTCGTCAGGCTTTGGACAAAATGCCAGCTGGAAACGAATATCATGCTCAAGTTCCAGATTATTACCTTCCTCCAAAAGAAGATGTGTATAATAATATGGAATCATTAATCTATCACTTTAAAATTGTAATGGGAGAAGTTCCTGTTCCAGTTGCAGAAATTTACCATCCTGTTGAAGGTGGAAATGGAGAGTTAGGTTTTTATTTAGTTACTGACGGAAGTAGAACTCCATATAGATTACATTTCAGAAGACCTTGTTTCATTTACTATCAAGCATATCCAGACATGATTAAAGGCGCTTTACTGTCTGATGCGATTGTAATTTTGTCAAGTTTAAATGTAATTGCAGGAGAATTAGACGCGTAAGAAATTGTAGATTTTAGAATTTAGATTTTAGATTGCTGATTGAGAATGCAGATTTTAGAATTTAGATTTAAAAATTATAATTAGGAATTGAAAAATTCAGATTGAAGAATCTAAAACTTAAACAATGATTGAAGAATCATAGATTATAGACAAAGATTGTGAAAATCAGAAATCTAAAATCAGAAATCTAAAATTAAAATGGAACGTAAACATTACAAACAAGAAATAAATATGACAGAAGCATTGATGACTCGCATCAATGAATTGATTAGTCATTATCCTGAAGGTAAACAAAAATCGGCTTTATTGCCTGTTTTACATGAGGTTCAGGATGCACATAACAACTGGTTAAGCATTGAATTGCAAGATAAAGTTGCCGAAATTCTTCAGATCAAACCTATTGAGGTTTATGAAGTAGTGACTTTTTATACCATGTACAACCAAAAACCAATTGGAAAATACATGTTTGAGTTTTGCCAGACTTCTTGTTGTTGTTTAAACGGTGCCGAAAATTTAATGGATTATACTTCTGAAAAATTAGGCATTAAAATGGGCGAAACAACTCCAGACGGAATGTTTACCATTGCTGGTGTAGAATGTTTAGGTGCTTGCGGATACGCTCCGATGATGCAGTTGGGAGATTTCTACAAAGAGAAATTGACAGAAGAAAAAATCGATCAGCTTATCGCAGATTGTAGAGATGATAAAATAATATTACACGATAAATAAGATGTCACAAAAAATATTATTAGATAAAATCAATATTCCTGGAATTAAAACCTACGAAGTATATCGCCAAAATGGTGGTTATGCTTCTGTAGAAAAAGCTTTAAAAACACTTACTCCAGATGAAGTTACTGAAGAAGTAAAAAAATCAGGATTACGTGGTCGTGGTGGAGCTGGTTTCCCTGCTGGAATGAAATGGAGTTTTATTGACAAAAAATCAGGAAAACCAAGACACTTAGTTTGCAACGCCGACGAATCTGAGCCTGGAACATTTAAAGATCGATTCTTGATGGAATATATTCCTCATTTATTGATCGAAGGAATGATTACTTCAAGCTATGCATTGGGCGCTAACCTATCTTATATCTACATCCGTGGAGAATATATGTGGGTTTTCAAAATTTTAGAAAGAGCAATCGCCGAAGCAAAAGCTGCAGGTTGGTTAGGAAAAAATATATTAGGAACAGGTTATGATCTTGAACTTCACGTACACTGTGGAGCTGGAGCATACATCTGTGGAGAAGAAACAGCATTAATCGAATCTTTGGAAGGTAAAAGAGGAAATCCTCGTATTAAACCACCTTTCCCAGCAGTTTCTGGTCTTTGGGCAAATCCAACTGTAGTAAACAATGTTGAAACAATTGCGACTGTGCCTTGGATTGTAAACAATTCTGGTGATGATTATGCTAAAATTGGAATTGGACGTTCTACTGGAACTAAATTAATTTCTGCTTCAGGACACATTAAAAATCCTGGGGTTTATGAAATTGAATTAGGTTTAAGTGTTGACGAATTCATGAATTCTGATGAATATTTAGGAGGAATGTCTTCTAGCAGACCTTTGAAAGCATTTGTTCCTGGAGGATCTTCAGTGCCAATTTTACCAGCTGAATTGATTTTCAAAACAGCAAACGGTGAAGACAGATTAATGACTTACGAATCTTTAAGTGATGGTGGTTTTGCTACTGGATCTATGTTAGGTTCTGGAGGATTTATCGTGTACAACGACACTGCTTGTGTAGTAAGAAACACTTGGAACTTTGCTCGTTTTTACCACCACGAATCTTGCGGACAATGTACACCTTGCCGTGAAGGAACGGGATGGTTGGAAAAAATCTTATGGAGAATCGAAAACGGTCAAGGCCGTGAAGAAGATATCGAATTGTTGTGGAGTATTCAAAGTAAAATCGAGGGTAATACAATTTGCCCACTTGGCGACGCCGCTTCTTGGCCAGTAGCAGCTGCGATTCGTCACTTTAGAGATGAATTCGAATATCACGTTCGTTTCCCAGAAAAAATCAAAAATAGAGATCACTTTGTTGCTGAACCTTTTTCACAAGTAAAGCATTTAGTAGGCGGTAAAGTAATAATATAGTCAAAAGTTAAAAAGTCGAAAGTTGGAAAGTTTTTAAAGTTGAGTAGATTGACTTTGGACTTTAGACTTTAGACATTAAGACATAAAGAAATGAAAGTAACCATAGACGGTCAAAGTATAGACGTAGAGCCAGGAACAACGATCCTGCAGGCTGCACGTATGATTGGTGGAGATTTGGTGCCGCCAGCCATGTGCTATTACTCAAAATTAAAAGGGAGTGGCGGAAAATGCCGTTGCTGCTTAGTTGAAGTTTCAAAAGGAAGTGAAGCTGACCCTAGACCAATGCCAAAATTAATGGCATCTTGTGTAACAGGATGTATGGACGGAATGGAAGTAAATAGTAAATCTTCTGCCAGAGTTACGGAAGCACGTAAATCGGTGACAGAATTTTTATTGATCAACCACCCATTAGACTGCCCAATTTGTGATCAAGCTGGTGAATGTGATCTTCAAAATTTAAGTTTTGAGCACGGAAACCCAAAATCACGTTTTATTGAAGAAAAAAGAACATTTGAACCAGAAGATATTGGTCCAAACATTCAACTACATATGAACCGTTGTATCTTATGCCAAAGATGTGTGCAAGTTGCAGATCAATTGACAGACAACAGAGTTCACGGAGTATTAGATCGTGGTGACCACGCTAATATTTCAACTGGAATTTCTAAAGCAATCGACAATGAGTTTTCAGGAAACATGATTGACGTTTGTCCAGTTGGAGCTTTAACAGACAAAACTTTCCGTTTTAAATCAAGAGTTTGGTTCAACAAACCTTACAACGCGCACAGAGAATGTACAACTCCAGGATGTTGTGGAAAAACTACAGTTTGGATGTTTGGTGGAGAAATTCAACGTGTTACAGGTCGTAAAGATGAGTACCATGAAGTTGAAGAATTCATTTGCAACAGCTGTCGTTTTGATCACAAAGATGTAAATGACTGGGTTATTGAAGGACCAAGAGAATTTGAAAAAGATTCTGTTATCAACCAAAATAACTACACTCAAAAACTTGAGAAAGTACAAATCGATACTGAAAAGAATATTCTTATGGGTAGAGATATTGACCGTAAAAAAATTAGTATGGCTGAAATTCCATTATACAATAACAATAAAAACTCTTAATGATGGTAGATGGTGCGTTTATTATAGAAAAGAGTGTTGTAATTGTTGTAGTTTTTGCTGTAACGATGATTATGGCAATGTATTCTACTTGGGCTGAACGTAAAGTTGCAGCTTTCTTGCAAGACCGTGTTGGTCCAAACCGTGCTGGATGGGGAGGTTTATTACAACCACTTGCTGATGGTATGAAATTATTCTCAAAAGAAGAATTTTTCCCAAATACACCGAATAGATTTTTATTTGTTGTAGGACCAGCAATTGCCATGAGTACTGCCTTAATGACAAGTGCTGTTATTCCGTGGGGAGATCATTTAGTAGTTTTTGGAAGAGAAGTTATTCTTCAGGCAACTGATATAAATATTGCTCTATTATACATTTTTGGAGTTCTTTCTGTTGGAGTTTACGGTATCATGATTGGTGGATGGGCTTCTAACAATAAATTCTCATTAATGGGAGCTGTTCGTGCAGCTTCACAAATGGTTTCTTATGAAGTTGCAATGGGATTATCAATGATTGCTTTATTAATGATGACCGGAACAATGAGTTTAAAAGTAATTTCTGAACAGCAAGCGGGAATGAATTGGAATGTTTTCTATCAGCCTTTATCATTTTTGATTTTCTTGATTTGTTCATTCGCAGAAACTAACAGAACACCTTTCGATTTAGCAGAATGTGAGAGTGAATTAATTGGAGGTTACCACACGGAATATTCATCAATGAAAATGGGATTCTATTTATTTGCTGAATATGCTAGTATGTTTACTTCTGCTACTATTATTTCTGTATTGTTCTTTGGAGGTTACAACTATCCTGGAATGCAATGGATGGTGGAAAATGTTGGTGTAAATACCGCTAACTTATTAGGAATTGCAGTATTATTTGTAAAAATATGTTTCTTCATATTCTTCTACATGTGGGTACGTTGGACGATTCCAAGATTTAGATATGACCAATTAATGAACTTAGGTTGGAGAATTTTGATTCCACTTTCGATTATTAATATTATGATTACGGGTGCTGTTATTTTAAGACACGATATCGCAACAGCTTTAGGATTCTAACAAACCGTAATGCCCTAGCCCTGATCGAAGCGGCATCCTTTTATGGTGGGGTTCACCATAAAAGATACAGCGGAGAGCAGGATTAAGCTTCAAATAAAAATAAAATAGATTTTGAATTTGATTGATCTCAAATTGTAAATCATAAACTATAATAGTAAAAATGTCAATAGAAACTATATCATTATCGGGTAGAAAAAAAGTGGTGTCAAATAAAGACATGACTTTTTTGGAACGATTGTATCTTGTGGCGATTGTAAAAGGTTTGGCTATCACGCTTAAGCACCTTTTTAGAAAAAAAGTTACGATTCATTATCCTGAGCAGGTTCGTACGATGAGCCCCGTTTACCGTGGTCAGCACATGTTGAAACGTGATGAGCAAGGTCGTGAAAACTGTACTGCTTGTGGATTATGCGCATTATCTTGTCCTGCGGAAGCAATTACAATGAAAGCTGCTGAACGTAAAGCAGACGAAAAACATTTATACAGAGAAGAAAAATATGCTGAAATCTATGAGATCAACATGCTTCGTTGTATTTTCTGTGGTTTGTGTGAAGAAGCTTGTCCAAAAGACGCTATTTACTTGACACAGTCTAAAGTTTTAGTTCCTGCTAGTTACGAAAGAGAAGATTTCATTTTTGGGAAAGATAAATTAGTAATGCCTTTAGAAATGGCTATGAAAAACGCTCAACTTAAAAACGCTAACTAAATGATACATATTCCCGATTTTGCACACGCAACAACTGTTCAAATTATCTTTTGCTTTTTAGCGTTTATTACCGTTATTACTGCGTTTTTAACTATTTTCAGCAGAAATCCAATTCACAGTGCTATTTATTTAGTTATCTGTTTCTTCTCGATTGCTGGTCATTATTTATTATTAAATTCTCAATTCTTAGCAATTGTACATATAATAGTTTACTCTGGAGCTATTATGATTCTGTTCCTGTTTACGATCATGTTGATGAACTTAAATGAACAACGAGAAGTTCACCGCCCTAGAATTACACGCTTAGGAGCAATTGTTTCTTTCTGTTTAATAGTGATTGTTTTGATTACAATCTTTATTAACTCGAAACCAATTGTAGGTGAATATGATTCTACTGGAGAAGATTTCCAATCAATTAAAGTTTTAGGTAAAATTTTATTGGACGAATATATGGTTCCATTCGAATTTGCTTCGATCTTACTTTTGGTTGCTATGATTGGAACAGTTCTATTGTCTAAAAAAGAAAAATTAAATAAATAATGGGTAATATATTAAATCAAATAGGTATTGAAAATTACATCTTTTTGAGTGTTGTACTTTTCTGTATTGGTATTTTTGGTGTATTGTACAGACGAAATGCTATTATCGTTTTCATGTCTATCGAAATTATGTTGAATGCGGTAAACCTTTTATTTGTTGCTTTTTCAACTTATCATCAAGATGCGCAAGGACAAGTTTTTGTGTTCTTCTCGATGGCGGTTGCTGCAGCCGAAGTTGCGGTAGGATTGGCCATTTTAGTTTCTATCTTTAGAAATATCGGATCAATTAGTATCGATAATTTAAAAAATTTAAAAGGATAAACAGAAATGGATACCAATTTAGCATTAATTTTAGTTTTAACTCCTTTACTAGGTTTTCTAGTAAATGTCTTTTTTGGAAAAAGCTTAGGAAAAACAGCTTCTGGTGCAATCGGAACTGTTGCCGTGGCGATTTCTTTTGTAGTCTCTCTTTTACTTTTTAATCAAATAACTTCAACTGGAAAAGGAATTCAGGTTACCTTATTTGATTGGATTCAAATTAGCAACTTAAAAATCAATCTTGGATTTTTATTAGATCAATTATCTGTTCTTTGGTTACTTTTCGTAACTGGAATTGGATCTTTGATTCACTTATACTCTATCAGTTACATGCATGATGATGAGAATATGCACAAGTTTTTTGCGTATTTAAATCTGTTCGTATTCTTTATGATTACGCTTGTAATTGGAAGCAACTTATTAGTTCTTTTCATTGGATGGGAAGGTGTTGGACTTTGTTCTTACCTATTAATTGGATTCTGGCATAAAAACCAAGATTACAATGATGCAGCGAAAAAAGCTTTCATCATGAACAGAATTGGAGATTTAGGTTTATTAATTGGAATGTTCATTTTAGGATATACTTTCCATACTTTAGACTATAGCGAGCTGAAGGAAATAATTTCAACCATTAAAATTGATCCGTCAATTGCAATGTCTTTATCTGCTGCTGCTTTATGTCTATTTATTGGAGCTTGTGGTAAATCTGCTCAAATTCCGTTATACACTTGGTTACCTGATGCGATGGCTGGACCGACTCCAGTTTCTGCATTAATCCACGCAGCTACGATGGTGACTGCAGGTATCTTTATGGTAACAAGATTAAACTTTATTTTTGACTTGGCTCATGATGTTCAAAATGTAATTGCAATTATTGGAGCTATCACTTCATTAGTAGCGGCTACAATTGGATTAGTTCAAACTGATATCAAAAAAGTATTGGCTTACTCTACAGTTTCACAATTAGGATTAATGTTTTTAGCATTAGGATTTGGAGCTTATGAAGTAGCTGTTTTTCACGTAATCACTCACGCTTTCTTTAAAGCTTGTTTATTCTTAGGATCTGGATCTGTAATTCACGGTTTACATGGTGAGCAAGATATGCGTAAAATGGGTGGACTTAGAAAAGCAATGCCAATTACATTCTGGACAATGTTGATTTCTTCATTAGCAATTTCTGGAGTTCCATTGTTCTCAGGATTCTTTTCTAAAGACGAAATTTTAATGACTGCTTTCCACCATAGCATTCCATTATATGTTGTTGGATCGGTTGCTTCAATTATGACAGCTTTTTACATGTTTCGTTTAATGTTCTTGACTTTCTTCAAAGAATTTAGAGGAACTGAAGAGCAAAAACATCATTTACACGAAAGTGGTTCATTAATTACTATTCCGCTTATCATCTTAGCTATTTTAGCAACTTTTGGCGGGTTAATTAGTTTACCTGGAAATAGCTGGTTGAATCATTACTTGGCTCCTCTTTTCACAAAAGCGGCTGGTGAAGAACACCATTTAGGTACAACTGAATACACTTTAATGGGTGTTGCAGTTCTTGGTGGATTATTAGGTATTTTAATTGCTTATGTTAAATACTTTAAGCAAGATAATATTCCAGAATCTGATGAAAACATTACTGGTTTGAGCAAAGTATTATACAACAAATATTATGTAGACGAAGTTTACGATGCAGTATTTGTACAGCCAATTAATAGTTTGTCTAAATTCTTTAGAGACTATATTGAGACAGGATTATCTGCACTTGTTTTTGGATTAGGTAAAATAGCAAACGAAATTGCTTTTCAAGGAAAAAAATTACAAACAGGAAGCATCGGATTATATTTATTTGTTTTCGTGTTAGGTCTTTGTGCCATTGTATCTTATATATTTTTAGCTCAATAATTTTATAACTATGAACGTTTCTCTTATATTAATTATTCTTTTAGTTGGTGCATTTGCCACTTATTTTGTTGGTGACAAACTCGCTTCAAAAGTAGCTTTGTTCTTTAGTTTAACGGCTTTGGGCTGTTCGGTTGTATTGTTGAATCATTTTTTAGCTGGTGAAAACATTAGCTTAATTAATGCATGGATCAATCAGCCTAAAATTTCATTTGCGCTAAATGCTGATGGTTTAGGAATTGCAATGCTTTTGCTAACTGTCGCTTTAACTCCAATTATCATATTTTCTTCTTTTGGAAATGAATATAAAAATGCAAAAGGTTTTTATGCTTTGATCTTATTCATGGCTTTTGCTATGACAGGAACTTTCTTAGCTTCTGATGGTCTTTTATATTACATTTTCTGGGAGTTAGCACTTATTCCAATCTACTTTATTGCTTTAATTTGGGGTAATGGTGATGCTGAAGAAAGAAGAAAAGCAGTGGTTAAATTCTTTATTTACACACTTGCTGGTTCATTATTCATGTTAACTGCTTTCATTTATTTATACCAAAAAGCAGGTTCTTTCTTAATTGAAGATTTATACAAAGTAAACTTATCTGCTTGCGAACAATTCTGGATTTTCTTGGCTTTCTTCTTAGCTTATGCTATCAAAATTCCAATTATTCCTTTCCACACTTGGCAAGCAAATGTGTACCAAAAAGCACCAACAGTTGGAACAATGCTTTTATCTGGTATCATGCTTAAAATGGGATTGTACAGTGTAATTCGTTGGCAATTGCCACTTGCGCCAATCGCTGCAAAAGAATATATGTACATCTTTATCGCTTTAGGAATTGCTGGAGTTATCTACGGTTCTATTGTAGCTTTGAGACAAAAAGATTTAAAGAAATTATTGGCTTATTCTTCTCTTGCTCACGTTGGATTAATCGCTGCTGGATCTTATACATTAACACTTGATGGGTTAAGAGGAGCTGTTCTTCAAATGATTGCTCACGGTTTTGTTGTAGTAGGATTGTTCTTTGCTGCTGAAGTAATTTTCAGAAGATATGAAACTAGAGAAATTGCAGAAATGGGCGGAATCCGTACTCAGTCTCCAAAATTCACCTCAATGTTTTTAATCTTAGTATTAGCTTCTGTTGCATTACCAAGTACATTTAACTTCGTTGGAGAGTTTACAGTATTATACAGTTTATCTCAAATCAATATCTGGTTTGCTATTCTTGGCGGAACTACTATTATTTTAGGAGCTTACTATATGTTAAAAATGTTCCAACATGTAATGTTAGGCGAAACTAATTCTAAAACTTTTGCCGATGTTACGCTTAACGAAGGAATTTCATTTGCAGTAATCATAGCAGTTTTATTATTCTTTGGTTTCTATCCAAAACCAATCACAGATTTGATTACACCAAGCTTGGAAACTATTTTACAAGTTATCAATAAGAACTAATATTTTAAACAAAAAATAAATTAGGATTTCACTTAAAATTGAAATCCTAAATCAAAAAGATAAAAATGAATACATTAATAGCTATAACAGGATTGGGTATTTTTTGCCTATTGTTTGAAATTCTTAATTTAAGAAAGGCCATTGTTCCTATTACCATTTTAGGTTTAATAGGTGTATTGGCACTTAATTACTGTGAATTTGGAACAGAACAAAGTTATTACAACAATATGATAGCAGTGAGTAAGTTTTCTACAGCTTTTTCATCATTGTTTATCGTTTTGACTATTTTCCTTGTAGCATTAAGCCATAATTTTTACCAAAACCACCAATCAAAAATTTCAGATTTCGTTGCAATTAAGGTTTTCTTATTGGCCGGAGCTGTAGCAATGGTTTCTTTTGGAAACTTAGCAATGTTCTTTTTAGGAATTGAAATTTTATCTATTGCTTTATATGTACTTGCCGCAAGTGATCGTTTGAATATAAAAAGTAACGAAGCAGGTATGAAATATTTCTTAATGGGATCTTTCGCTTCAGGAATTATTCTTTTCGGAATCTGTTTGATCTACGGTGCAATGGGAAGCTTTGACATTAGTGATATTCACGAAAGCGCACTTTCTGCAGAATTGCCGATCTGGTTTCCAATCGGAATGATTTTAATGGTTGTTGGAATGTTATTTAAAGTAGCTGCTGTTCCTTTCCACTTCTGGGCTCCAGACGTTTACGAAGGTTCTCCAGCTTTAACAACAGCTTTAATGAGTACATTGGCTAAAGTTGTAGCAATTGCAACTTTATTTAAATTGGTTTCTGGTATGAACTTAATTGCTTCATTAGATAATCAAGACCTTTTACACACATTTGAAGTAATAGTAGTTGTTCTTTCTATCGCTTCTATGTCTGTTGGTAATATTATGGCACTTAGACAAGTAAACGTAAAACGTATGCTTGCTTTCTCTGGAATTTCTCACGCAGGTTTCATGTTAATGACATTATTAACTGTTTCTGCTTCAGCTGGAGTTTTATTATACTACACTGCTGCTTATGCATTAGCTGGTATTGCAGCTTTCAGTGTAATTTTATATGTATGCAGAGATCAAGATAATGAAGATATTACAAACTTCCACGGTTTAGGAAAAACAAATCCGCTATTGGCTGCTGTTCTTACAGCTTCATTATTATCAATGGCCGGAATTCCTATTTTCTCTGGATTCTTTGCTAAGTTATTCTTATTCAACCAAACTATCCAAGCAGGATATATTGGTTTAGTAATCGTAGCAGTAATCAATTCTATCATTAGTGTTGGATACTATTTCAAATTGATCATCGCAATGTATTCTAAAGAGCCAAATCAAGAAAGAACAGGAAGACCATTCCTTATTTATGCTACAGCGATAGTATCAATTGTTTTAAACATTGCTTTAGGTTTATTCCCTTCATTGGTTTTAGACTTATTAAAATAAGATTGTCTCTTTAATTAAAATATTTACAAATCCATTAAATTAGTTTTTAATGGATTTTTTTATGCCTTAAATAAAGAACCGAAATTCATGTTAAAAAATTCTTTCCAAAGATTGCGCTTCAAAAAATCTCCATATATTTGAATTCAATTAAATGTATTAAAATATGAACTTTAATTCAAAAAATCCATTCTTAAACAGTAAGCGTTTTTCATCAAATGCCGAACCAAGAACAGAAGTACACCAAGCTCAGATTATTGATTACAATCAAGAAATGACGGTGTCTGGAACAATCAACAAAACAGCTATTTTATTTCTTATTTTGAGCGGTGCTGCTATGGTGACATGGTGGATGGCTTTTAACGGAATGAATCCAATGTTACCTACAATTGGAGGTGCAATTGTTGGTTTTATTCTAGTATTAGTTTCTTCATTTAAACCGCAGTTGTCTCCTTACCTAGCTCCAGGATATGCTTTATTTGAAGGATTATTCATAGGAGGTATTTCTGCAATATTTGAATTAAAATTTCCTGGAATCGTAATCAATGCGGTTGGTGCAACTCTTGTTACTTTTTTAGTTTGTCTTGGTTTATATAAATTCAAAATTGTTAAAGTTACAGAGCAATTTAAATCGGTTGTTGTTGCCGCAACATTAGCAATTGCTACTTATTATCTAATTTCTTGGATTGTTTCAATGTTTGCGTCGAGCTATGTTCCAGTTCATTACGGAAATTCTATGATGAGTATTGGTATCAGTGTTTTTGTTATCATTATAGCAGCTCTTAACCTTTTCTTAGATTTTGATTTAATTGAAAAAGGTGCAAAAGAAAAAATGCCAAAATTCATGGAATGGTACGGAGCAATGGGATTAATGATCACATTAGTTTGGTTATATATTGAATTCTTAAGACTTTTATCAAAACTTTCTAGTAAAGACTAATAAAGTCTCTTTTAAATAATCCATAAGCCTTTTTGAGTAAAATCAGAAAGGCTTTTTTTATTTCTACAAACTATTTTAGCTTGTAATTATAAAATCTGACTTAAAACTTCTAAGAATAATCTGTTATTCAAAATTCAAAAATAATCCATTTCTTACAAAAATTTGAAATGTAATTTATGTAATTAAAAAAAATTACGAATCTCCTAAATTCAGTAGGCTTTAACCTCTAAATCATCAAAAGCTAGAAAATACGGCTTTCCTCAAACCAAAATAAATATGCAATAAATTACAATTAGTGCAATTTGTTGCATTTTTAACATTTAATGAACCATAAAAATAAAGTATATTATTTTTTTTAGTAAAAAATTTACGGTATTAAAAATTAATATATAATTTCGTGTAATCGATTACAATTAAACCGCTTGGAGTCGAAAGTAAAACCACTTACTTATTATTAACTATCTAAAACAAACACTATGAAAAAAAACCTACTTTTCGTGGCTGTCTTTCTTATGACAGTCCAATTATGGGCACAAAGTATTAATGAAGCTTCTGGCTGGTTAGAATCAGCATTTGTAAAATGGCAACCAGTCAGCGGCGCCCAGACTTACAACGTTTACTACACTGGTAACGGATTTACAGACAAAAAAATAGACGACCAGCTTATTAGAAGTTATGGCTCTTATTTTCGCGCTGATATTCCAGGCCTTAAAGCTGGAACTTATACCGTCAAAGTAAAGCCCGTTATAAACGGTACAGAAGGAACAGAAACTACAACAGGCAACTTAACTGTAACAGCGCATGACAGAAATGGATTTGCTTTTGATAGCGGTCGTGTTCCAGGAGGATACAAAGCAGATGGAACTCCAAAAGATAATGCGGTAATCCTCTACATTACTCAAAATACGAAAAACACAATTTCGATGAATATTACTGGAGCTAGCGCAAATCCTTGTATTGGTTTACAAAACATTCTTTATGCTATTAAAAAAGGAAAAGATACTCGTCCGTTTATTATTCGTCTAATCGGAAACATTACTGATATGTCGGTTATGGAAGGCGGTGATGTTGTAATTGAAAACTCAAACAACGCTTCAAGCTATGTTACGATTGAAGGTGTTGGTGATGATGCTGTTGCAAACGGATGGGGAGTTAGATTGAAATCGGCTTCAAACATAGAAGTAAGCAATCTTGGATTTATGAATTGCAATAGTACAGCGGGTGACAACGTGGGAATGCAGCAGGACAATGATCACGTATGGGTTCACAACTGCGATTTATTCTATGGAAATGCAGGAAGCGATGCCGACCAGATTAAAGGTGACGGAGCATTAGACAATAAAACTTCGACATACATTACATTATCATACAACCACTTTTGGGATAATGGAAAAGCAAGTCTTCTAGGCTTAAGCGAAGGAACAACTTCTGGACTATATATCACGTATCATCACAACTGGTTTGACCACTCTGATTCTCGTCATCCTCGTGTGCGTTACTATTCGGCGCATATTTATAACAATTATTATGACGGAGTTTCTAAATATGGTGCAGGATCAACATTAGGTTCTTCACTTTTTGTTGAAGGAAATTATTACAGAAACAGCAAACACCCAATGCTAACTTCTCTTCAAGGTTCTGACATTTGGGATGAAGCCAACCAAGTAAATAATGCAGGAACAATGGGGACATTTTCTGGCGAAGCTGGAGGAAGTATTAAAGCTTTCAACAATACTTTTGACGCTTCTAACGGAACAAACAACATGCGTTTTGTAGCTTACAATGATCCTAATCCATTATACAATATCTCAGGAAAAATAAGTTCTACAACAGATTTTGATGCGTATGTAGCAACAACAAGAGGTGAAGTTGTAAGCAGTTCTGTAAAATCTAAATCTGGAGCTAATATGTACAACAACTTCGACACAGATGCTAATTTGTATGTAAAAAATTTAGTAATTGATACTCCTCTTGCCGCGAAAACAAAAACTACTCAATATGCAGGACGTGTTTCTGGGGGGGATTTGAAGTGGACATTCAACAATGCTACAGATGATACTTCTTCTTTGGTTATTACAGCATTAAAAACAGCTCTTACAAATTACACTGGAACTTTAGTTGCGATACAAGGCGAAGGAAATCCTCCAGCTGGAACGCAGACTTTAACTTTGACATCTTCTTCAAATAACAATCAAACTGTTGCAAGTGGCACGGCAATCTCATCAATCGTTTTTACATGGGGCGGAGATGCAACTGATGCAACTGTAACTGGAATACCAGCTTCTGGATTGACTTTTGTAAAAAATACTACAGCTAAAACTATAACTATTTCGGGTACGCCAACTGCAACAGTTTCGTACTCAATTGCAACTTCTGGAACTAGTGGTTCCCCAGCCACTGGTTCAGGAACTGTAACCGTTACCGCGGCAGGCACTCAAACTTTAACTTCTACTGGCAACAACAGCCAAACTGTTTCTTCTGGAACAGCTATTGCTTCAATTGTGTTCACTTGGGGTGGAAATGCAACAGACGCAACTGTAACGGGATTACCAGCTTCTGGATTATCTTTTGTGAAAAACACATCTGCAAAAACGATAACTATTACAGGAACTCCAACCGCAAACGTATCTTATTCTGTAACAACTTCTGGAAGCGCAGGAACTCCTCTAACTGCTTCTGGAACTATAACCGTTACAACTGGTTCGTCTGGCGGATCTGAGGTTCATAATTTTACAACTTCTGGAAAAACAAGTTCATTCTATACTATTACAGGAAATATGAATTCAACTCCAGGTTCTGTAACTTATAACGGATTAACGATTACTGAACGTCTAAAAATAGAATCAAGCACATCAATAGCGTATTCAACAACAAGCGCGTCAACTTTAACTTTAGT
Source organism: Flavobacterium sp. B167r (assembly GCF_056824315.1). Classification (NCBI taxonomy): domain Bacteria; kingdom Pseudomonadati; phylum Bacteroidota; class Flavobacteriia; order Flavobacteriales; family Flavobacteriaceae; genus Flavobacterium; species Flavobacterium sp. B167r. The sequence goes on along the minus strand of NZ_CP124859.1, from coordinate 1,317,673 downwards.
TTTTGATGCAAGTTTTACTGGAACTATCAAAGTTGATAATGTTTCTTATACAGCATCGGCAGGTGTTGTAACAGCTTCGATTGCGGCTGGTTCTCATACGATAACCAAAGGTTCTGTTGCCAACTTATTCTATATTAGCACAGTTTATGGCGGAAGCACTTTAAAAATGGCTGTAGCCGAAACGGCAACCGCTACAGAAACTTCAAAAATAGTTTTATATCCTAATCCTGTCTCTAGTACATTATACTTATCTGATACAGAACAAAAAGTACAAAAAGTACTTATTTACAATATCTCTGGAAATCTAGTAATTAATTCTGGAAACTCTGAAAGCATTGATACGAGCAGTTTAATTCCTGGAACTTATCTAGCGAAAATTTATACTGTTGATGGATCATTTAACCAAACTCTTATAAAAAAGTAAAATTATCTCAACTAAAAGGCTTCCAATTGGAAGCCTTTTTTTCAATTTAAAAAAATATAAATATTTTATCTTATCTATTTCCATTTTAACTGCAGCACCAAAACATTCACTTTGAATTTATTTAGAAACTTCAGCCTCATTTTCATTATTTTTGGCTAAAGGATAGACATCCAAGTAAGAGGGAACTATTTTTACTACTTTATAATCATCCTTTAAAAATATCAAAATGCTATCGTTCTTTTCATTTACGGTTAGTTCTAACAATAGTGGTTTTTCTTTTTTAGAATCATTCATTTTTCTAAAAGCATTCAAAATTACTAATTCATTAAAGCTAATTTGTGATGCGAATTCTTTTTTATCATTTCCCCATGAGAGGCGAATGCCACTAGGAATATTTTGAAAAATATATGGTTTGCCATTTGTCGCATCTTCCAAGCTCCAATTGTTTTGATTATATAATTCAACTTGTGCTTCTGTTAAATTTAACCCATCTGGTAAGTTGAGATCAATATTATAAGAGTGTTGCTCCATTACCAATGCAACTTTTTTTGCAATATCAATTTTTGAATCAGGATCTTTCTCATTATAATCATCAAAAATATGCCAAGTTTTATTTGCAGATTTTGCTTGATATTCGCCAATTTTCAACTTTTTATCATAATCTGAAATCCATACCCGAATTTTTCCATTTGGCAATATTTCAGCTAAAAAATTTAACAAAATTTGATTGGGGTTTTCTCTTGCAAAAGTGCTTTCATACTGAGTTGTTGTCTCTCTGAGGTGTTTTGCTTTTTCTAAAATGATTTCATAAGGCAACTTAAAATCCCCATTATAGAATTTTCGCTCTGTATAAGAAAACCAAGTTATAGATAAACTATCTGGATAAAAAGCATTATCCTTACTTTGTTCAGAATAATTGATTTCGTCCCACCCATTGTCAATTATTCGATTTTTATCAACATCATAGTTCCAAGCACCTGTGTGATGAAAATAACAAGTACTTACTTGTACTATGTTTCCCTTTTTACTCAGAACACCGCTGTCCCATGTAAATCTTTCATCTGCCTTATAATTATAAATCTGAATCAAATTTGCAAGTACTATGCAAACCAATAAAACTATTAGGAGTACATTAATTCTATCTTCTTTTTTTACAAAATATTTCATAATCAATTTAATGCGAAAACGCTTTACCTAATTGAACTACATACCAAAAAAGTCCAAAAAATATAATGGAAATAATACTGCAAATTACTAATATGACACCAAAGAATCTTCTATAAAAGGTCTTTTTAGGCGCATAAAAATAAATAAGAAGCAAGAGAACAACCATAGTAATCGGCATTGTTAATGTTGTCCAGTTCTCAGAATGATGTTCTCCGTTAAGAAAATAATACTGTAGTGAAACAGCAATGGCTGCTAAAAGAAGAAGTGTTAAAAATGCCTTCATTATATTGTTTTTGATTTTAGGAAATTTAGAACATTTCCCGTGTTGCATTTTACCACTCAGCATGAGGAAGGCTTTCTAAAATAGTATTCGGATTATCTGAAGCAAATAACATTTTTCGTTTTAACTCAAAATTTTTTTTAACCACATACTCACTTGGTAGACTATCGTTAATTGTATTGGCTAATTCATGATCAGCTTCGCCAGAAATTAAGTTATAATTGCTGGTTACAAAAGAACCAGCACCAGAATGAAAAGTACTGATACCAATTAAAACCAAAACATTATCAACATAATTGTAAAGCGTTTCTCTTGCGTTGACTGGTCCAGTCCCTTGCAACAAAATATGCAATGTTTTATTATCTATAGAAATTTTTTCATGGTCATACATCACAAGACCATCTTCTTGAGAATAAGGTTCTAAAGCTTCCCAAGATATATCTTGAAGTTTATATCCTCCTTTTGCTTGTTTTAAAAGGACTAATACCGCACGATTATCTGAAACATCATTTTTATTTATCAATACAATCACAACATCCTTCAGTGCATCATCATTTAAAAAACCTTCTGCTTTGATTTGTATTTCGTAAGGTTCTAAAACAAAATCTCCAATGTTTTTTCCTGTTTTTGGAAAATTTGTTTGTTCCAAAGTCAAGTCTTCTTTAACACTCTCTTCTTTTTCTTCAGATAAATTCTGATTTAATGTGTCAACATTAGATGTTTTAGTTACTACACTTGGCTTTTTATTACAGCCGAAAACAAAAAGTGCAATTAACAACAATACAATTTTATATTTCATTTAATGAATTTTGGCCAAAAATAAAGAAAAATACTATAAATGAAAAAGTCCTTTTTCATAAATTATGAAAAAGGACTTTTTATTAAAATGAATAAATCTACAAATCAAATTTAATTCCCTGAGCAAGCGGAAGATTTGTTGTATAATTGATTGTATTCGTTTGACGTCTCATATAAATTTTCCAAGCATCAGAACCTGATTCGCGGCCGCCTCCAGTTTCTTTTTCACCTCCAAATGCACCGCCGATTTCAGCTCCCGAAGTTCCGATATTTACGTTTGCGATTCCGCAGTCTGAACCTGTTGCAGACAAGAATCTTTCCGCTTCACGTAAATTATTTGTCATAATTGCAGAAGATAATCCTTGAGCAACACCGTTTTGAATTTCGATTGCATTTTCTACTTCACCAGAATATTTAAGTAAATATAAAACTGGAGCAAATGTTTCGTGTTGTACAATTTTAAATAAATTTTCAGCTTCTGCAATTGCAGGTTTTACATAACAGCCACTTTCGTAACCTTGACCAGAAAGCACTCCTCCTTCTACAAGGATTTTTCCGCCTTCAGCCACTACTTTATTTAAAGCTTCAGCGTACATTTCAACAGCATGAGTATCAATTAGTGGCCCAACATGATTGTTTTCGTCAAGCGGATTTCCGATTCGTAATTGTTTATAAGCAGCAACCAAAGCATCTTTTACTTTATCATAAATACTTTCGTGAATGATCAATCTTCGAGTTGAAGTACAGCGTTGTCCAGCAGTTCCAACAGCTCCAAAAACGGCTCCGATAACAGTCATTTTTATATCTGCATCTGGAGTAACGATAATCGCATTATTTCCTCCTAATTCTAACAACGATTTACCTAATCTTCCTGCAACAGTTTGCGCTACAATTTTCCCCATTCTAGTAGAACCAGTTGCAGAAATAAGCGGAATACGAGTATCTGCAGTCAATAACTCCCCTATTTTGTAATCTCCGTTTATTAAACACGAAATTCCTTCTGGAAGATTATTTTCTTTAATAACTTGAGCAATAATATTTTGGCAAGCAATACCGCAAAGAGGTGTTTTTTCTGAAGGTTTCCAAACACAAACATCTCCAGAAATCCAAGCTAAAGCCGTATTCCAAGACCAAACGGCAACTGGGAAATTAAATGCCGAAATAATTCCAACAATTCCCAACGGATGATATTGCTCGTACATACGGTGACCTGGTCTTTCAGAATGCATTGTCAATCCGTGAAGCTGACGAGATAAACCAACTGCAAAATCGCAGATATCAATCATTTCTTGAACTTCTCCGAAACCTTCCTGCAATGATTTTCCCATTTCATAAGAAACCAATTTACCAAGAGCTTCTTTATTTTGTCTCAATTTTTCTCCAAACTGACGTACAATTTCACCACGCTGTGGAGCAGGAATCAATCTAAACTTTTTGAATGCCTCTGCCGCTGTTTGAATTGTTTTTTCATAATCCTCAGCTGTTGACATTTTTACCGAAGCAATTAATTTTCCGTCAACTGGCGAATAACTCTCTAAGATTTCTCCTGAAGAAAAATTATTAATTCCTGTTGATGTTCCGTCATTTATTGTCTTGATGCCCAATTTTTCAAGAGCTTCCTTCATTCCAAATTGCGATGCTATTGTTGTCATTGTAACTTTTTTAGTTAAAATTGTTATATTTTTATGTAAAGATATTGTTTTAGAATTAATTTACGATTGAAGTTAATTCATAAATGAACGTAAATTTAAGTTTATTTTATAGTATTAACTGAAAGGAAACCCAATATTGAATTTATTTCATGAAATTTGCAATACTTAAAATTAAAAATATGACCCATTTTAATAGGCTTCTGCTTTGTTTTCTTTTAGTTTCAACTTCAATATTTTCGCAAAAAGCTAAAACTTCTTTTTCTGTTGTTCCTTTAGGAGTAATGGGTGGTATTGATGAAAAAAACCTTTCGGCTTATTTAATAGCTCCATCAAATACAAACGATTATATCTGTCTTGACGCTGGAACTGTAAATGCTGGAATTGAAAAAGCGATTGAAAAGAAAACGTTTAAAGTTTCGACAAACGAAGTTTTACGTAAATACATTAAAGGATATTTGATTTCTCACGCGCATTTAGATCATGTTTCTGGCTTAATAATCAATTCTCCTGCCGATTCTTCAAAAACAGTTTATGCAACTAAAAAATGCATGGAAATGATGGAAAATCATTATTTCAACAATGAAACTTGGGCAAATTTTGGAGATTCTGGACCAGGGTTTCGTTTAAAAAAATATCATTTTCAAACTTTAGATTTGGCAAAAGAAACTCTTTTGACCAATGCCAAAATGACTGTTAAAGCATTTCCTTTAAGTCATGTTAATCCGTTTGAAAGTACCGCTTTCTTAATTAAAAACGATAATAACTATGCTTTGTATTTGGGAGACACAGGACCAGATGAAGTCGAAAAAAGCAATAATCTTCGTGATTTATGGACCGCAGTTGCACCTTTAGTTAAACAAGGACAATTAAAAGGGATTTTTATTGAAGTTTCTTTTCCTAACGAACAGCCAGACAAGTTTTTATTTGGACATTTAACTCCGAATTATTTAATGAAAGAACTTCATGTTCTAGAAGATTTGGCAGGAAAAGGTTCTCTGAAAAACTTTAAAATTATCATCACACATTTAAAGCCTCCTGCAAAGAATATTGAAAAAATTAAAGAGCAGTTGAAAAATCAAAATGATTTAGGTGTCCAAATTATTTATCCTGAACAAGGGAAGAAGTTTGATCTATAATCAAATATTTGTAGGTTATTTTTTATATTTTAGCTGACTAATTAAATTTTATTAATGGAAATTATTTGGTCAAAGAGGGCGAATTATACTTTTTATAATATTCGAAACTATGTTGAACACTTTTGGTCTCCAATTGTAGCCTAAAAATTTATTAAAGATGTTTTACATATAATTACACTTTTAGAAAAAAATCCTTTGCTTGGTAAATACAATTCAAATTTAATATGTCGAGAAATCTTAATTTCAAAACAGATAAAATTATATTATAGAATAAAGGAAGAACAAATAGAGTTAATTACTTTCTATAACAATCGTCAAAAGCCAATAAAGATGTTTATATAAAGTTTTTACTTTTTAATTCTGCTAACATTTGTTCATGGGTAATAAAATCACCATTCTCTAAATCACGTTTTCCTTGTTCAATATCAGCTTTCAATTCTAACATATAATTTTCTTCAGGCGAAATTATCTTAGCAATTGAAAGAACTTCATCAGGAGTAAAAGTCTGAGTTTTTAATTTACGATAAAAAGTAGGACTGGGAATTCCTATTTTCTCAATGATATAGTTTTTTTTAAAAGGTGATTTACTTATTAAATCTTCAATATCATTAACTATATTTTTATAAGCAATAATTTCTTGTATCATAACTGAAGTAGTTTTGTGTCATTTATGATACAAATATATATAAAAAATGATGTATTCCTTTATTTTTGAATGAAAATACATCTAAAAAAAACCGACAAGTTTTTTAAATTTGTCGGGTTTTGTTTTTTCTATTTCTTCGCTACAAATCTCGGATCAGTTTCCATTATAGTTCCGCAATTATCGCAAGTCCTTAGCTCTTCTGAATTGTAAAAATGTTCAAAATGAGGAAGGAAATCTTTTTCTATATTATGAAGTTCAAAATACACTTCATACAATTTATGATTGCAATTATCGCAATGCCAAAGTAAACCATCTGTATAACCTTGTCCAGCGCGTTTTCTTTCAATTACAAGACCAATAGAGCCTTCTGAACGAACAGGAGAATGTGGCACTTTAGCAGGATGCAAATACATGTCGCCCGCATTTAATTCCATTTCTTTGCGCTGACCATCTTCTTGAATTACAACTTTAATGCTTCCTTCTAACTGATAAAAAAGTTCTTCAGTTTCGTTATAATGGTAATCTTTACGAGCGTTTGGTCCCGCTACAATCATCACAATATAATCTCCAGAATCTACATATAGATTTTTATTTCCAACAGGCGGTTTCAATAAATGACGGTTTTCGTCTATCCATTGGGTTAGGTTAAAAGGTTTTGATATAGCCATTTTTTTTAATACTAAATTTATGAATAGCTAAGGTAGTGAAAAGTATTCAGTCACAGTCGCAGTTTGCAGTTGCGTTGACAAGTCTAGGTAAAACTGCAAACTGCGACTGTGACTGTAAACTTATCTAAATTCTTTTATCAAATAAATATAAACCGGAAAATGATCGCTAAAACCAGCTTCCGCTAATGTATTTCGCAACGGATAACCTTTATATTGCCCAGAATTTTGAATAAGATAAGATCTGTTGAAAACACCTGCTTTCCAAAAATTAAACGTCAAAAAATCAGCTTTAACTAAAGATTCTGTCATTATGATTTGGTCAAAAATATTCCAAGAATCACGATAAGCAATAGTTCCTAAGCCTTTATTTGCAAGCTCTTCAAACGGATTAAAAACTCCAAATTCTTGAACTTCAGCTTTTATTGCTTTTGCCCCTAATCCTGTTTTTATGCTTTTATTCAATGGCCCGTCATTGAAATCTCCCATTGTCATTACTTTTGCTTGCGGATTAATTTGTTGCAATGAATCAATAATTCTTCTATTTAATTTTCCTGCAGCTTCTCGAAACAAACTTGTTGCTTTTTCTCCGCCAGATCTCGATGGCCAGTGATTTATGATAATATGTATTTCTTCATCTTCTAAAAATCCCGAAACCAAAAGCTGATCTCTCGTAAAAACTCGATTTTTATTTTCCTTTTTAACTTCAATTTCATCATCCAAAACTTCTGTTTCTTCTTTTTTAAGAATTTCTTTTCTATAAATAATTAAAGGAATATTTGAATAGGAAGTCGGTCTGAAATATTTTTTCTGATAAAGCAAAGCCACATCTATACCACGTTTGTCTGGCGAATCAAAATGAATAATCCCTAAATCTAACGGCTGCAGTTTTGGCTCTTTGATTAAATCTTCTAAAACGCCGCGATTTTCTATTTCAGCTCCACCAATTAAAGTTGGCGCATTTGAATTTTCTGGCATTCCAATCTCAGATACAACTCTTGCCAAGTTCTTTAATTTTTGGTGATATTTCTCTGCTGTCCAGTGTTGCGCTCCGTTTGGCGTCCATTCGTCATCATTTGTAAACGCATCATCTACAGTATCATAAAAATTTTCAAAATTGTAGAACGCAACAGTATGTATTTTATACTTTTTAGATTGACCAAACAAAAGTGGCAGTGAAAAAAGAAAAAGCAAGCAAAATTTAGATTTTAATGGCATATAAAAAACATTTAAAAAGGCAAATCTAATTAATTTGTAAGATTTTTATTAAATTAAATTTTAGAAATAATATATTTGTTTCGAATAAAGTCTTGTAACTTGCTGAAAAAATCTGACCATTTATAACATGAAAAAAATATTGCTTTTCGCTTTCTTATTAAGTTTTTTAAACACTTTTTACGGGCAAAAAAATAGTCCCAGAGCAGAGGAAATTCGAAAACAATATAAAATTCCAGAATTAGCCTATGCGGTAGTTTCTTCAGATTCTATTTTTGAAATTCAGGCATTGGGTTCGCAGCGTCTCAACTCTTCGTTTCAAGCAAAAATCGATGACAAATTTCGTTTAGGATCCATAACAAAAACCGTTACAAGTTATATTGCAACGCTTTTAGTGAAGGAAGGAAAGATAGAATGGGATACCAAATTCTTTGATTTATATCCTGAATTAAAGGCAGAAAGCAATCCGAATACTCATGATTTTACTTTGCAAGATTTTATCACCTTAAGGGCTCATATTCCAACTTGGTCGTACGGAAATACTTCGCCAACACAAAAAGAAATTAAAGGTAATGACCAGCAGCAGCGTTATGAATTTATCTCTTGGTTTTTTAAACAAAATAAAGTTATTTCTGAAAAGCAAGATGTCTATTGGTCAAATCCAAGTTATGTCGCAGCCGGTCTTATGCTAGAAAAAGCCACCGGAAAAAGTTATGAAAAATTAGTTCAAGAGTTAGGCGATACTTTAAATATCAATTTTGGTTTTGGACAACCAAATTTACTTGATGTCAATCAGCCTTGGGGACATGATGAAGAATTAAAACCTGAGAAACCAGCTTTAAATTACAAATTAAATTGGCTTTCATCAGCAGGAAATGTCAATGTAAATCTTCCTGATTTTTGCAAATTTACTCAGATGCAATTACAAGGTTTATTAGGAAAATCAAAAGTATTATCTCAAGAAGAATTTAATAAAATGCATTTTGGCTTACCAGAATTTTCTTTTGGATGGTATTCTGAAACAAATAAAAATTCAGATTTAAAATATTCTTTTCACTTCGGAAATCCAGGAACATTTTTAACCAAAGTGTATATTTGCAAAGACATCAATAAAGCTTTTATACTATTTGCCAATGTACAGTCTGAAGAAGCTGATAAAGGTTTAATGCTGCTTTTAGGCGAACTTCAAAAACAATACGGAGGTTAAATGGCTAAACCTTAAAAATTAATTTTATAATTTTAAGCAAAAGAAAAAAATGAATAAAAACTGCCTTCACCATATAAAGAGACATTTTGTCTTTTGTAAACTCGCATTTCTTATTTTTGCTTTACAATCATTCAACTGTCAATCTCAACAAAACATGATAACACCGCCGTATTTACAAAAAGGAGATACTGTAGCGCTTTTAGCAACTGCACGAAAAAATATCGATGACAATTTAAAACCAACTATAGATTTATTGCACAGTTGGGGCTTAGAAGCCGTAGTGGGATCTACAATCGGTTTAGATTATCATCAATTGGCTGGAACTGATGAGCAAAGAGCTGCCGATTTTCAAAAACAATTGGACAATCCAAATATTAAAGCAATTTGGTGTGTTCGAGGCGGATACGGAACTGTAAGAATGTTAGATTTATTAGATTTTACTAAATTCAAACAGCATCCAAAATGGGTTATCGGTTTTAGCGATGTAACGGTTCTTCATAATCATTTGAATACGATGGGCTACAAATCTATTCATGGAATTATGCCTGTAACGGTTCCTAGAGCAACTCCAGATGCTGTTAGTTCGTTAAAAGCAGCTTTATTTAACGAACCAATTTCGTATTCAATCAGCCCAACCCCTATGAATCGTTTTGGGAGCGCAACAGGAGAATTAGTTGGCGGTAATTTATCAATCTTATATAGTCTACTGGGATCTCCATCGGCAATTGACTGTAGGGATAAAATTTTATTTATTGAAGATTTAGATGAATATCTGTATCATATTGACCGTATGATGATGAATCTAAAACGTAACGGATGCATCGAAAATCTGAAAGGAATTATTATTGGAGGAATGACAAGCATGAAAGACAACGAAGTTCCGTGGGGAAAAAATGCTTTAGAAATTATTGATGATGTAACCAAAAAATACAATATTCCAGTAATTTTCAATTTCCCGGCGGGCCATATTAGAGACAATAGAGCTTTAATTATGGGAAATACCGTTTCTATAGAAGTTACTGCTTCAGGAAGTACGGTTACTTTCAAAAAATAATATCACACAATCTCCTTTATTAAGGAGACTTCAAATACCACATAAAAATCTCGCAAAGACGCAAAGTCGCAAAGTTTTAAAATGCTTTGTGATTTTGCGTTTTTTCGTGCAATATTCATTTAGTAAAAATAAATTCAAAGATTTTCACACTGAAAACTGTGACTGAGACTGAATACTACAGCAATGGCAAAACATAATGATTTAGGAAAACTAGGAGAAGATCTAGCCGTGGCGCATCTTGAACAACATGGATATACTATTCGAGAAAGAAATTACGTTTCTAATAAAGCTGAAATAGACATAATTGCAGAAAAGGATTCTATTTTGGCGATAGTTGAAGTAAAAACACGTTCGAGTTTAGATTTTGGTTCTCCGCAAGATTTTGTAAAGCAAAAAAAGATACAATTACTTATTAAAGCAGTAAATGCCTACATAAACGATAGGGAAAAAGATTTTCAGGAAGATTTAGAAATCCGTTTTGATATCATTGCAATCCATTTAAACGGGGAATCTATTGCAATTGAACATCTTACTGATGCATTTTATCACTTTTAACATAATTTTTTATTGTTATAATTGTAACAATTTGTTTTTTTATTTATATTTGCAAAGAATTATAACATCGTAATGTTAAATTAACTACCAACTCAACTGTTACCCAAAAAAAAAAAAGAATTATGAAAACTGTTTCTTCTATTGTAGAAAACTACATTAAAACAAAACCATTTTTATTAAATGCCCTGTCGCTCGGAATTATTAACCTAACATCACTTTCGCGAAATATCATGACCGAATTAGAAAGTGAGTTTGGTAAAGAAGTAAAACAAGGCGCTGTTGTAATGTCTTTAAAACGACTGACAGAAGAACTAGATTTTAAATTAAACCACAAAATCAATAAAGTCATTAAAAATATAGGTGAAATCACCGTTCGTTCTGAACTTACAGATTACACTTTCGCAGCGTCTGAAACTGTTTTAAATAAACAAGCAGATTTGATTTCTGACATTAATGCTTTATCTGATATATTTTATACGTCATCTCGTGGTGTAAACGAAACCAATATCGTTGTCAGCAGCAGTGTAAATCACTTAGTTGAAAAACACTTTATGAGAGAAAAATTAATCCAGAAATTAGATAATTTAGCTTCGATTACAGTAAAATTACCAAAAGAAAATATCGTAGTTCCTGGTATTTATTATTTCATTTTCCAACGTTTGGCATGGGAAGGAATCATTATCAATGAGGTAATTTCGACTTCAAATGAGTTTACTATTTTGGTCGGAGAAGATCAAGTTGATGTCGCTTTCAAAGTAATTAAAGACTTGAAAAACTAACTAATAATATATACAATAAAGAATCCTTTTGATTCTCCTTTGCACGCAATCCTTTTATCTTTCCTGAAGATAAAAGGATTTGTTTTTTTAATCTGATGTTAATATTCTTTTTTATGATAAGAATATTCTGAAAAGATAGATTCTGAAATAAATTTTATTTAATAAAAGCGTCAATATGACACTTACTTGTAAAAAGCCACTTGACGCTACATTTTATATCTTTTACACAAAAAACTAACAAAAAATACGAATTAAGTTTTTTTAAATATAATTTATTAAGAATAATATTTTTATATATTTGCTAACGCATCAAGAAAAAACACCAATTTTGACTGTATAATGAATTAAATTATTTTGAAATAAGTATTCCCAAAGTTCAAATCGAATAATGCTTTTTTCAAATTGACGATACAATTATCTAACCAAAACCACAATAATGCCATTGAAATCACTCTTAGGAGTGATTTTTTTTTGACTTCTCTTAATTTTTTATTTAAAAAAAATCCAATAAAATCAATACTTGACAAGTTTATTAGTTTTTAAAATGTTAGAATTTAAAAATTTCTAATGATGAGATAACAATTCAATCATCACTTATCTTCAGGAGTTTATATTGTCAATATTATTTCTAAAGATTTCAAAGCAACTGAAAAACTGATTGCCAAATAAGAACACAACAGAATCAATTTAAGACGTATGATAAATTTCATTAATAAAGTAATTCAAAATGAGGTTTCCCGTATTGATTTCACCATATGATTTCATTTATTTGCACTTTAATTTAATCCCAAAAAAAATGAATAAAAAACTACTTTTACTTAGCCTTATATTAGCAGGAGGATTATTTTTCTCTTGCTCCAGCGACGATTCTGGAGATAAACCCGAAACTCCAGTTGCACCTGTAGTAAAAGACCCATTGCCAATTACTATTACAGCAATTTCTGATTTTGTAATTACTGGACAAGATTTAGAAATTAAAGGGACAAATTTTGTTAACAAAGATTACCCAACTGTATTATTTATAAATGATACAGAGCAAATCACTGCTAAGGAAGTTACAGATACCAAAATTGTAATTTCAGTAACAGATGCAATAAAAGCGGGTACAAATTCGATAAGAATTCAAATTAATAAAACACTAAGTGACCGTTCCAATTTCTATGTTATGAAAAAAGGATGGAATAAATTAAATGGTTTAGGGTCATATGATATTATGACTTCTAACGTATTTGATGACAGTAATTCTGTTTTCTCATTTGCGGACAGTGATATCCGTGATTTTGCATTCTGGGGATTTCCAGCAAAACTACAAGCAACTTCAGAAGGTCTTAAACAAACTTATATTAAACAACTTGGCAGCTATGGTGCTTTTAAAATGATAAATGATAAATCTGGTGTTTTAACAAATACTAGTCAAGCATTTTATTCTGACAGCGGTTTTGAAAATAATAACGCTACAAGTGTAACATCAAATTTTAGTCCTGCAATTAATGGATTAAATATTAGCTATCTAGATCAGAATATAAGTATCGTAAGTACATTTAGAGGAGCACAGATTTATACAGCAGATAATGGAGCTACAATTATTAAAAACGATCCTCCAGTATGGACAGCTAGAGGAAATTTCTATAGAGCTTCTATCACTACTTTAGCAAAATCTACATCAAACGGTAAATTTTATCAGTTAGGAATAATAAATGATTATATTAAAGATGGTTCAAATAAACATAGAAATGTTGTAATGGAATCTTCAACTGGATATAGCGATTGGACTGTGATTGATACTATTTCTAAAACAAATCTTGACCTTTCTTACGGTTATAAATTCTTAAACATCAACAAGATTTTTACTATAGACAATACAAACAAAGCACTAGTTGCTTCTAGTGATATGCTAAAAACATGGAGTGTAGTTAAAACTGATGTAAAAAGTGTATTTCTTAGAACAGAAACACAGTGGTACATACAATCTGGCGATAAAATTTATGTTACAAAAGATGCTGGAGCAACATGGGAATTGGAGCTTGAATTACCAGCAGAATCAGTAGTAAATGATATTTCTTTTTCTAAATCGAAAATTATTGTTTCAGGAAATAAAGGTTTACATTATTTGAAACTAGAATAACTTTTTTAAAGTAAACTTAAAAGGCGTATGAAAATAACTCATACGCCTTTTTTTATTTCTAAAACGAATAATTCATAGCGAAGCCAACATTATTCTTAGAAGTTATATCATTGCTTATTAGCGAAGGTTTAAAAGCTAGCTTTTCACTTACATTAAACTGAGATAAAGCCGCATCAACATTGGCATCTATAATGTTTAAGACATAAAAACCAATCATAAACAAGGCAGATAAATCTCTGTTTCTTTGATAGCCTTTTTGAGCTGTAATTAACTGGCTTTCGCTGAGTCTTGCCAAAAATTCAGAATCACTCTTTTTACCTTCGAGTCTGTTTTTATATTCGTTTCTATAAATATTGTAGTTTTTCTGATTGTCTACATACAAATAAGCACTCGTGCCAATTGCACCATAAACCAAAGGAAGTTTCCAATATTTTTTATTGTAAATCTGACCTAAACCTGGCAAAACAGCAGAATAAAATGCCGCTTTCGCAGGTCGAAGCGGGTCAATAGTTTCAGATTTTAAAGTATCATTTAAAATGGTTTTGCCTTTTCCTTGAGCGAAAATTGACGTAAGTCCGAGAAATAAAAAAAGAACAAGAAATTGATTTTGCATAAAAGTTGGCTTTGAAAATTTTGATTCAAAGAAAACTTTTTAGTTCTAAGGTTTTTCTTAAATAAAAGGTAAATAAAACTTAATTTTTAAAGTTTTATTTAAATTAGAATTTTAAAAAATAAATCGTGACCTGAACGATAGCGAACGGGTGAAGCAATTTGTGTCCATTTTTTTTACTCTCCCAACAATTCCATCAATTCCAAAGCGCGTTTGGTCGATTTTACATTCTCAAAAGTTAATAAAAGTCGCAAACCATTTGGTGTTTGTTTTTCTTTCATTTGGCAAAGCGAACTATGCTTTTGTACAAATTGCAAAACCTTTCTAAATTTCGAAGACTGATAATAATCTGATTGTTGATCGGATACGAAATAACCAATCATTTTACCTTTCTTCATCACCAGTTTTTCAATACCAACAGCCGTAGCAATCCATTTAATGCGAATACTATTCATAAGTGCATTGGCACGAGGAGGCAATGGCCCAAAACGGTCAATTAATTTATTTTGAAAAATGACTAATTCTTCTTCATTTTTTACAGAACCCAATTCGTTATATAAACTCAATCTTTCCGTGACATTATTGATATATTCATCAGAAAATAAAAGCTCAAAATCGGTATCGATTTGTAAATCTTTTACATATTCCTTAGTTTCAATATCATTTTCTTCTGGATACAAATCTTTGAATTCGTTTTCTTTTAATTCTTCAATCGCCTCGTTCATGATTTTTTGGTACGTATCAAAACCAATTTCATTAATGAAACCACTTTGTTCGCCTCCTAATAAATCTCCTGCTCCACGAATCTCCAAATCCTTCATAGCGATGTTGAAACCGCTTCCCAATTCGCTGAATTGTTCCAATGCCTGAATACGTTTTCTCGCATCTTCGGTCATCGATGAATACGGCGGACAGATAAAATAACAAAAAGCTTTTTTATTGCTTCGCCCAACGCGACCACGCATTTGATGCAAATCTGATAATCCAAAATTATTCGCGTTATTGATGAAAATCGTGTTCGCATTTGGAACGTCCAATCCGCTTTCGATGATTGTTGTGGCTACCAAAACATCAAAATCACCGTTCATAAAACCTAACATCAATTCTTCTAGTTTCGCACCATCCATTTGTCCGTGGCCGATTCCGACTCTTGCATTTGGAACCAAACGCTGAATCATTCCTGCCACTTCTTTTATATTTTCGATTCGGTTATTGATAAAGAAAACCTGTCCGTTTCGCTGAATTTCATACGAAATCGCATCACGGATAATTTCTTCATTAAAACCAACCACATTTGTTTCTATCGGATAACGGTTTGGCGGAGGCGTTGTAATTACCGATAAATCACGCGCCGCCATTAATGAAAACTGAAGCGTTCTTGGAATTGGCGTTGCTGTTAATGTCAACGTATCAACATTCGCAGCGATGGTTTTTAGTTTATCTTTTACGTTTACTCCAAACTTTTGTTCTTCATCAACAATCAATAATCCAAGGTCTTTAAAAACCACATTTTTGTTTACTAATTGATGAGTTCCAATTACGATATCTAATTTTCCTTCCGCCAAATCTTTTAAAGTTTGCGTTTTTTGTTTCGCCGTTCTGAATCGGTTTAAGTAACCAATTGAAACTGGCATATCTTTCAAACGTTCCGAAAAGGTTCTAAAATGCTGATACGCCAAAATCGTAGTCGGAACCAAAACCGCAACTTGTTTACTGTTGTCAACCGCCTTAAAAGCAGCACGAATCGCAACCTCAGTTTTACCAAAACCAACATCACCACAAACCAAACGGTCCATTGGGCGATCGCTTTCCATATCGGCTTTTACTTCAGCCGTTGATTTGGTTTGATCGGGAGTATCTTCATAAATAAACGAACTTTCTAATTCGTTCTGAAGATAACTATCGGGTGCAAACTGAAAACCTTTTTCTAAACGACGCTTCGCATATAACTGAATCAAATTGAACGCAATATGTTTGACGCGCGCTTTGGTTTTCTGTTTTAAAACCTTCCAAGCGTTCGATCCGAGTTTGTAAATTTTTGGAGGCGTTCCGTCTTTTCCGTTGTATTTTGAGATTTTATGAAGCGAGTGAATACTCACATACACAATATCATTATCAGCATAAACCAATTTTATGGCTTCTTGAGTTTTTCCTTCAACTTGAATTTTTTGCAATCCGCCAAATTTCCCGATTCCGTGATCGATGTGCGTCACATAATCGCCAACAGAAAGCGCGGTTAATTCTTTTAAAGTGATATTCTGCTTTTTCGAATACCCATTTTTTATGTTGAATTTATGATAACGCTCAAAAATCTGGTGATCTGTATAAGCCGTTATTTGATTTTCTTCATCAATAAAACCTTGATATAAAGGCAATACAATAGTGTGATACTGTTTTCTAATATTCTCCGAATTGGCTTCATCTAAGCTTTCAAAAATATCATGAAACCGTTTAGCCTGAGTATAATTCGAACAAAACAAATAATTGACATATCCGTTAAAATGATTTTCGCTCAGGTTATTCAGCAATAAATCAAATTGTTTATTAAAAGATGGCTGAGGCTGAATATGAAATTCGAATTTTTTAGCTGTTTTATAAACTGGCCTTGAAGCCAATTCTACAACCGAAAAGTCCAAAGATCTTTTTATAAATGACGCCTGATTTAAAAACAATTGTTCTGGCGTAGCGTGTTTTATTTCTTTCGACAATTTCTCAAAAGCTTCTTCAGCTCTTGCAAATTGCTTGTCCAACTGACTAAAAAGCCCTTCTGTATTTTGGATGAAAATAACTGTTTTTTCAGCAATATAATCTAAGAAGCTTTCACGATTTTCCTGAAAAAGTTTGTTTTCAACATTCGGGATAATCGTGATTTTTTTATGCGTTTCGACAGACAATTGCGTTTCAACATCAAAAGTTCTTATGCTGTCAACTTCATTTCCGAAAAACTCAATTCGGTATGGATGATCGTTTGAAAAAGAGAATACATCGACAATTCCTCCACGAACCGAAAATTCTCCAGGTTCTGTGATGAAATCTACTCTTTTAAATTCATATTCAAATAAAATTTCGTTGATAAAATCGATAGAAATTTTATCATTCAAAGCTACTTTTAAAGTGTTTTTATCTAATTCTCTTCTAGTAACAACTTTTTCAAAAAGTGCTTCTGGATACGTAACAATTATGGCCGGTTTTTTTCTTGAATTGATTCTATTTAAAACCTCAGCACGAAGCAAAACATTCGCGTTGTCGGTTTCATCAATCTGATACGGGCGACGAAATGAAGCGGGATAAAACAATACGTCTTGCTCGCCGATCATTTGTTCTAAATCGTTTAGGTAATATGCCGCTTCTTCTTTGTTGTCTAAAACAATCAGAAAAGGCAGTTCGGTTTTCCTGAAAACGGAACGGATAACAAATGAAACTGCGGATCCTAACAATCCGCTGATGTTCATTTTTACCTGATTTCCTTCCAGTAAACTTGATGCAATCTGCTGTGCTTTTGGCAGATTATCGTAGGTTGTATATAAGGCGTTTTTACTCAACTTTTGGTATATTTTGATCTACTGGCGGTGCCGAACTCGGAATCGCGCGGGTTGTGTCTAACATTCTAAGGAATTCTGCTTCTCCTTCTTCTTTCGGAATTTTAGCTTTTTCAACAATTTTATCCATTTGCCTTTCCAACGAAATCATTTCCTTATTGATTTCTTGTATCAAAAACACAACTTTATCATCTGGAATAGTACTTAAATGAATAAATAAATCCAGCATTTTAATTTTAGTAATTAAAATAGAAATACGGCTTTTAATCTGTGGCTGATTAAATTGCGGCGGTATATTGTTGTTTAAAGCTATAGCTTTTTTAGAAATCGCAGCCGATTTTTTCTGAAAAGCTCCAATTGTTTTTCTAGGCTTTTCTCCAATTTCCTTTATAAATTCACGCCACTCTGTCCATGAATTCAATTGTGATTCTGAGATTTCGTTGATTGGTTCATCTAGAAAAGTCCAGCCTTTACTTATATTGTTAAAAATAACTTCTTTCTTTTTCGCTTCTTTTGCATTTTCCGCAAGGCGTTTTTCATTTTCATTTTGGCAAGAAAATAATACAGTTGTCAAAAGCAGAAAAAGAGATATTTTGTATTTCATTTATTAAAATGTTAGGCTGCAAAGTTACGAAGTAAATTTACAATTATGAATTCTGTTTTTATGCTAAAGATTCTATAAATCAAGGTTATTTTTTTTGCCTTTTCTAACGTTAAATAAGACGTTTTTTCGTTTTGTTTTGTTTAAAAATGACATTTAATACTGAAATAAAAAGACATAAAGACACAATCTAGTAAAATGAATAATCTAACAAACAAAGTTTTAAATTACTGAATTAATAATTTATGCTTCAAAAAAAAGCATTTGATTACGAAAACGTTATATTTGTCTCACTAAAAAATCATGGAAAAAATGAATCCAAAAATATTGATCATTGGCGCTTGCGGTCAGATTGGAACGGAGCTGACTCAAAAGCTGCGTAAAATATACGGAACAGAGAATGTAATTGCTTCTGATATCCGAAAATTAAATACTGATGTTGTAAATTCAGGACCTTTTGAAGTGGTCAATGCTTTAGATTTTAATCAGATCGAACATTTGGTTGAAGTGCATAAAATTACCGATGTGTATCTTATGGCTGCGCTTTTATCAGCAACTGCCGAAAAAAATCCAGCTTTTGCTTGGGATTTGAATATGAATTCACTTTTTCATGTTTTGAATTTAGCTAAAGCTAAAAAGATTCAGAAGGTTTTCTGGCCTTCAAGTATTGCGGTTTTTGGGCCAACAACTCCAAAAGAAAATACGCCTCAATATACCGTAATGGAGCCTTCAACGGTTTATGGAATCAGTAAGCAAGCGGGTGAAAGATGGTGCGAATATTATCATAATATTTATGGTGTTGATGTACGAAGTATTCGCTATCCAGGTTTAATCAGCTGGTCGACTCCTCCAGGCGGCGGAACGACAGATTATGCTGTTGATATTTTCTCTAAAGCTATTGCTGATAAAAAATACGAATGCTTTTTGTCATCTGAAACCAAAATGCCAATGATGTATATGGATGATGCAATTGATGCAACAATCAATATTATGAAAGCGCCAGTTGAAGAAATCAAAATACATTCGTCATACAATTTGGCTGCAATGAGTTTTACTCCTACTGAAATTGCTGCAGAAATCAAAAAACATATTCCTGAATTTGAGATTACTTATAATCCAGACTTCCGTCAGAAAATTGCGGATAGCTGGCCAGCAAGTATTGATGATGCTGAAGCCAGAGAAGACTGGGGATGGAATCATAAATTTGATTTGGAAACTATGACAAAAGATATGATTGAGCATTTGAGTTAATTTTCAAACTTAATTAAAAAACAAAAATGCCGTTTAGAAAATTTCTAAACGGCATTTTTGTTTTACAGATTTGAAGTTTTATTTCACTTCAAAAACGTTATTTGTTTGTTTTACATCAGCCATTAATCCGCTTGGATCTATAGTGATTTTTTTGATTGACGTTTTGTTTTTATCAATTGTAAAACTGTAGTTTTGCTGTGCCCAAGCCCAGTCTTCTAGAACTGTTCTTTTCTCGTTTGGATTTGGATTTGGTTTGATGAAATTCATCATTCTTAACGGAATGTAGAATGTTTCAGAAGTCCCGTCAGTGTAATCCACTTTTAGATCGATAGGCATTGGCATTCTTCCAATTCTTTCTAAAGAGACTGTTGTTTTTCCTGCATTATCAGCTACAGCTGCAATTCCGTAATCGATAGTATTTGTAGTTTGTGTCCAGTCGATTAAATACCAATCTAACTCAGCTCCAGAAACTCTTTCTGCTGATCTCTTGATATCATTTGGAGTTGGATGTTTGAATTTAAAATCGTTGAAATATCTTTTTAAAGTTGCATCAACATTCTCTTTTCCGATTAAATAATCTAATTGAGAAAGGAAAAGACTTCCTTTGATGTAAGAAGAAATACTATACGGACGGTTTTCGTCATAACGATCTCCGTGAGTTGTTTGTGGCTGTTCTTTTCCAGAATTTACTAAACTGTAATACGCTTTATAATTTCCAACAAAAGGATTTACCTCTTTTTTGTCTCCTTTTAATTCATTCAAAGCACTGTCTTCGATGTAAGTTGTAAAACCTTCGTCCATCCAAGGGTGTTTTGATTCGTTTGAAGCTAAAATATGCTGGAACCAAGAGTGTCCTAATTCGTGTGTAGCTGTACCCAAAATTCCTTCAAGAGTTCCGTTTCCTAACATTAAAGTACACATTGCGTACTCCATTCCTCCGTCTCCACCTTGAATAAATGAGTATTGTTTGTATGGATAAGCTCCGACTCTTTGGTTGTAATAATCCATTACTTTAACCATTAAAGGCTCTAACTGTTTCCAGTTTGCAGTTGTTTTTTCGTTGTTTTTGTAAAAGAAATGCAAATCAACATCGTTTGGCCCTTTTACAATATCGTGAGTATATTCTTTATCAGCAGCCCATGTAAAATCGTGAACATTTGGTGCGATAAAATGCCATGTAAGTGTTTTTGCTTTTTTAGGATATGTAACTGTTACGCCCGCATCTTGGTAACCGTGTCCGATAGCATTTTTGTCTTGTAAATATCCTGAACCACCAATTGTATACTCTTTATCGATTGTAATTTTCACATCAAAATTACCCCAAACTCCGTGAAATTCTCTTGCAATGTACGGATCTGCATGCCATCCTTCAAAATCAAATTCGGCTAATTTTGGATACCATTGCGACATAGAAAGTTCAACTCCTTCAGAATTGTTTCTTCCAGAACGACGAACTTGAACTGGTACTTGTCCGTCAAAATCTAAAGTAAAAGTTGTTTTAGATTTTGGCAAAATTGGTTTAGCCAAAGTAACTTCTAAGATAGTTCCAGAAACTCTTGTTTGAGCAACAGCACCATCTTGTTTGAAGTTTGTAATTTTTAAATAACCAATTTCATTTGGTTTTAAAGTTTCAATACGGCTTTGTTTTACTTCTTTTCCATCTGCTCCTTTTACTTTATTTACCATTCTTCCGTCTGGATCTTTAATAAAATGAAGACGTGCATCCATTTCGCTTCCTGGTTGAAAAGCGTTTGGAAATAAATGATAGAATACTTTTTTCAGAGTATCAGAAGAATTATTGGTATAAACCAATTCTTGTTTTCCTTTGTACTGATAGTTTTTTACGTCCATAGAAACCTCCATTTTGTAGTCAGCGTGCTGCTGCCAATATGGGGCGCTTTGTGCAAAAGCTGAGTTAAAACCTAAGCTTAGGAAAGAAAGTAAAATAATTTTTCGCATGTTTATATGTAATAGAAAATGGAAGAGCGTTAGCCCTTCCATCGGATTAATAGTGTATTATCGTTTATTTTTTAGACATCTTTTCTGCCATTAATAAAGCATTGTAAGCATTTACCATCTTAGCTGTTTTTGATGATTCTACAGAAGAAACAGCAGTTGGTTTTTCTGCAGGATTTTCACTTTTTCCTAAAACAACGGTTGAAGGAAGCGCAACTCCAGAGTCCATTAAAATCTTTTTAACTTGAGCCGCTTTCAATTTCGGATAGTAAGAACGAATTAAAGCTGCAACACCTGCTGCATTTGGAGATGCCATTGATGTTCCTTGCAAATATTTGTATTTATTGTTTGGAACTGTTGCATAGATTTCTTCACCTGGAGCAAAAACGTCTACGTTTATTTTTCCGAAGTTTGAGAATGAAGCTACAACCGTTTCTCCGTATGATTTATTGATTGCTCCAATTGTAATTAAATTGTCAGCAAATTCTTTTACGTTGTCTTTAGAATCGTTTGGATAATTGATGTTTTTTGCTTCATCGATATTGTAACCGTCGTTACCAGCAGCATGAACAATTAAAACGTCTTTTTTAGCCGCATAAGAAATAGCATCATAAACCCATTGTTTGTGCGGAGAGAAGCTTTTTCCAAAACTTCCATTGATAACTTTTGCTCCATTGTCTACTGCATAACGAATTGCCAATGCGATATCTTTATCGTACTCATCTCCATCTGGAACTGCTCTTACAGTCAAAATTTCAACGTTATTCGCTACTCCGTCTCCACCTAAATTATTTCCTCTAATTTGAGCAATAATTCCGGCAACGTGAGTTCCGTGAAGCGCTTTTTCTTTATCCGGACCAAAAACAACATTATTTCCATAATGATTGTTTTTAATGTCTTCTGGATTATCGCCTACGATTTTTCTTCCGTCGTAATCTTTATTTAAATTATATTTTAACTGATCTTCAACTTGTTCGCTATATTCAGTTAATTCAGATTCTGGATTGAAAGTTGGGCCAGCATTTGTAAAAATCTGAGTCATAATTGCTTTACTTCTTGCGACTTTTGGATCTGTTGAAGTAACTGCGCTTAAGTCTTCGATTTTATAATCTGACTTATTCAGTTCTTTTTTAATTGTGTTATGAACATCAAGTAAAAAATCTGCTTGCTGTTTGTCTTGAAGAGCTTCTTCATATTTTTTAGTATACTCTGCTAAAGCTGCTTTATATTCTGGAGAACCGTCATCGGCTTTTTTTGCGATACGAGTCATTTCCAGATTTTCATGAACAGCATCTCCAAGGAAATTCCATCCGTGAACATCATCGATAAATCCGTTTTTGTCATCATCGATTCCGTTTCCTGGAATTTCTTTTTTATTTGTCCAGATCATTCCTTGCAAATCTTCGTGCTCGATATCTACACCAGAATCTACAATTCCTACGATTACTTTCTGCCCTTTTTTACCTTGCAATAATTCAGCATAAGCTTTGTCAACGCTCATTCCCGGAATTGAATCTTTTATTAAATCAAGATGACTCCATCTTTTTAATTCATTTTCGCTAAGAGGAGCTTTTTTTACAACTGCTGCAGGCGCTGTAATAAACTCTTTTGAAGTAGAAACCTGCGCTTGTACTGTAGCGCTACATCCTGCTAAAACAAGCAATGCAAAAGCAGATAATTTAAGAGGTTTTATATGATTCATGTATCTATATTATAAGTAAAGTTAAAAGATGGGTCTAAATTATGCTTTTTTGTTACAAAAAACTAACCGTTAACAATGTGTTATGAAATTTTGACGAAAATTATTCAAAACCATACTTCTTGCAAATATTTACGAATCAAATCATTACAAAAAATGACTCAACTCACCTAAAAATATACTTTCTGTATGTATTTGTTTTTGAATTATGAAAAATCGACAAAAAACATATTGCTTACGGCTTCCCGTAAGGAATATCCGTTTAATTGGCCTAAACTTGCCCGATCGAATTCTAAATTTTTTCTATGAAAGCAAAACTACTCTTATTGCTATTATTGGCAAATTTTTCTATTAATGCGCAAACGAACTTGGTTTCGAATGGAGATTTCGAAACTTGGAGTTCCTCGAATCAACCAAGCAATTGGTTACTATATTTTAGTGGCTATGTTTCTAAAAGCACTATCGCGCAAAATGGTGCTTCTAGTGCCAATATGATGATCGCCAGTGGAACATCTAATTTTATTAATACTAATTATTTTCCGGTAACAGCTGGTAAAACGTATAGAGTGACTTTATATCACAGGCTTGCGAAAGGAACATTTACTTCTATCGAACTTAGTTTGTATCATAAACCTAGCACTTTTAAGGAAGAAATTATCAAAAAATCGGATGCTACTTTTTCTACGACTGAGTGGAGAAAAATAGAATTTGAATATACTCCGACTGTATCTGAAAATATTGAATTGGATATCTGGACTTATGGATCTCTTAATTCTGAAATTTTGGTTGATAATGTTTCAATTGTAGATGTAAAAGATATTCCTCTACAATATACCAAAATTCCTGATGTTGAATTCGAAAAAAAATTGATCTCTTTAGGTCTTGATAGCGGCGCAACAGATGGACAAGTATTAACATCTAATATTAAAACTGTTACATCATTAACTCTTGACACAAGGGTAATTTCTGACTTGACAGGAATTCAGGATTTTACAGCTTTACAAACATTGGTTGCAAAAGGAGCCAATTATCTTTATCCTACTGCCGAGTCTGATGGTATATTGAAAACATTAGATATTTCTAAAAATATCAATTTGCTATCTCTAGATTGTTCTGTGAATAAATTGACTAGTTTGGATGTTTCTAACAATACCAAGTTAAACTATTTAAATTGCGGAGAAAATAAATTAACTTCAATCAACACCGCTAATAATCCTAACTTATGGTTATTATCAGTAGACAGTAATTTAATCACTACGATTGATATTTCAAAGAACCAGAATATAACTTCATTTTCTTGTGCTTATACAAAAGTAACCTCATTTGATCTTGGTAAAAATCCAGGATTACTTCTTATAAATGTATCCGGAAACAAACTAACAACTTTAGATGTTTCAAAAAATACTAGCCTAGTGACATTATATTGCTATGGCAATTCATTTACAACTATTGACATATCAAAAAACTATAATTTAGTTAATCTTGATTGTTCTAATAATCCGCTAACAAGTTTAGATCTATCAAATAATATTGCTTTACAAACTTTACTTTTCACAGATACCACACTCCCAACTTTAGATGTTTCTAAAAACATTAACTTAAAAGCAATTGACTGTGGATCAAAAGAATTAACTACAATTGATCTTTCTAAAAATTTAAACTTGCAACGTTTTGCGGGAAGTCATGGTCAATTTAAAACTCTTGATTTTTCTAAAAACGTTAATTTGACTACGGTATATTGTCAATTCAATCCCGTGTTAGGCGAAATAAATTTAAAAAACGGTAATAATACCAAGATTACAGGTATAAATTTAACAGGAAACCCAAGTCTATATTGCATACAAGTTGATGATGTAAATTATTCTACTCTAAATTGGAAACAAAAAGATGCATATGTAAACTATACTAGTGCATGTTCTGCTCCTACATATACCGCTATTCCTGATAAAGAGTTTGAAAAAAAATTGATTGAATTAGGCATCGATTCTGGAACAGCTGATGGAAGAGTTTTAACTTCAAGAATCGCCACTGTAAAATCATTAAAAGTTGATCCAACTCTAGTTGCTGATTTAACTGGTATCGAAGACTTTACTGCATTAGAATTATTTGAATGCAGAAGCGGCTGTATCTCTACAAGCGGTGGTGGCTGCGGAAAAATTACTAAACTTGACGTTTCTAAGAACACTGCTTTGACACAATTATATTGTGAGGGAAATCAATTAACTAGTTTGGATGTTAGCAAAAATACAAAGCTGATAAATCTATATTGTTCTTCTAACAAATTAACATCTCTAGATATTTCAAATAATTTAGAATTGTCTTCTATTGATGTATCTCGCAATTACTTGACAGAACTTAATCTTACTAATAATAAAAAGCTATATCAAATTAGCTGTAGTGATAATAAATTAAAAAATCTAGATGTAACGAACAGCAAATTATCTTTATTGTCTTGCGGCACTAATGAATTAAGCAGTTTGGATCTTTCTAACCAAAGCGGATTAACGCAACTATATGTTGAAAATAACAAGCTTACTACATTAAATACTACCAATAAGCCAAATTTAGTTTACTTTAATTGCACAAATAATTTACTGACCGATATTGATATAACTTCATCAACATCATTAGCAGAATTCAAATGTTCAAAGAACAAATTGACTAGTTTAGATGTTACCAAAAATGTCAATCTAACCACTCTTGCGTGCGGAACAAATACGATCTCAGGATTTGATATTTCAAAAAATTTAAAACTTAGAGAATTAGATTGTAGTGATCTTCAGTTAAACGAATTGGATGTTACATTTTTACCTGAATTAAAAAAATTAACGGCTGCCATAAACAATTTAACAGCTATTAATTTATCTAAAAATTCAAAACTAACTGATGTTTATGTATCTGAAAATCAAATTACAGAAATTGATCTAACAAAAAATCCTTTATTATCATATTTACTAATTTCGAATAATAAACTTAAAGTTTTAAACATTGTAAATAATTTAGAGCTACAATATGTTGATTTTTATAATAATCAATTAACGACATTTGATATTTCAAATAATAAAAAAGTAATTTATGTAAATGCCAATGGCAACAAGCTTACCAATTTAAATTTACAAAATGGCATACAGCAACTTTATATCAATCTTGAAGTTCCTAATTATAAAAACAATCCTGATTTAAAATGTATTCAGGTGACAGATGCAACTTATGCCAAAACAAATTGGGCTTATTATGCAGATCCAAATGTTAGATTTTCTGAAGATTGCGCTGGACCTCTTACGCTTCTTCCTAATAATTTTACTGTTGAAGCAAAAGGAGAATCATGTCAAGGTGAAAATAACGGAGCGATAAACATTACGGCTAAAGAGTCTTTTGCTTATCAGGCAAAAATTAATGACAAAACAGTATCATTTACAAATAATACTTTAAGCTATTCAAATTTAGCTCCTGGAAACTATACGATTTCTATTACTATTCCGAACGAAATTTTCGAACAAAACTTTAAAGTAACTATTCCGAAAGCGGCAACTACTACAGGAAAATCAAATGTAACGGCTAAGAATGTAGAAGTCGAAATTACAGAAGGAACTGCTCCTTTTACTGTATTTGTTGATGGTACTGAACAATTTAAGACAACAGACACCAATTTTACGGTTGCTTTAGACAAAGCAGGATTGGTTGAAGTGGCAACGGCAAAAGCCTGTGAAGGTATTTTTGCCAAAAAAGTTTCTTCTTATGAATTAGGAACTATGCTTGCCGCATATCCAAACCCTACTTCTGGTACGATTGAAATCGAAATTCCAAATGCAAAAACGGAAGTTTCAATTGAATTATTCAACTTTGGCGGTCAATTGGTTTCTAAAGGAAATTACAATACTGAAAGCGGAAAAGTGCTTTTAAATCTTGAAAAATTACCTTCAGGAATTTATGCCGCTAAGATCAATTCGGAAACTCCAGAATACATTAAAATTATAAAAAACTAAAAAATGAAGAACTCTATATACCTGTTGATTATCAGTTTATCGTTTGCAGCTTGCAGCGGAGGCGGTGATGACCCAAAACCTGCAGAAAATACCGCGCCAAGCGTCCCTGTTCTTTCGCTTCCTGTTGACAATAAATTATGTCTAGACAATAACGTATCCTTTCAATGGGTGGCTTCTACAGATGCAGAGAAAGATGTTATTGTGTATCAGATTCAAATTGCAAAAGACAATGCATTCAGTCAAATTGCACTTACGTTAGACAATGCGTCGCTTTCTACAAGCGCCTTGCAATTAGACAAAAACACAGCATATTATTGGAGAGTAAAAGCAACAGACAGCAAAGGTTTGTCAAGCGCTCATTCTTCAACATTTAAATTTTATACTTCAGGAGAAGCTGTTGTGAATCATTTGCCTTTTTTGCCAGAATTGATTTCTCCGACAATCAATGCTGTGAGCACAACAACCACAAGTTTGAAATGGAACGCATCAGATGTTGACGCTTCTGATGTTCTTACTTATGATGTCTATTTTGGAACTGCAAATCCGCCAACCGCAAAAGTAAGCGAGAATGCAAGTTCAAAATCATTTGATGTTACACTTCAGCCTACTACGCAGTATTATTGGAAAATTGTTGTAAAAGACAATAAAGGTGGTGAAACCGTAGGTCAAGTTTGGAAATTCAAAACCAACTAAATCTTAAAATTACAATTAGTTAAATTCAAAAAATCCCGTTTTCATTCTATTGATAATGGGATTTTTTATAGACTAAAAACGTTTTAATTCGTAAGAAAATCATTTACGATTAATTTGTATACTTGTATAAACAAAACCAAAAATCTACTCTATGAGAATAAAACTACTTTTATTACTTTTTTTTATCGGTTTATCGTCCTTTGCCCAAACACTCCCTTCGAATGTTCCTGCAAATGGTTTGCTTTTTTACTATCCTTTTAACGGAAACGCAAATGACATAAGCGGACATAATATCAACGGAAATCCTTCAAATCTAACTCCTGTCTCTGATCGGTTTGGAAATAGCAATTCTGCTTATTCATTTAATGGAATAAACAGTAGCATGCAACCTTATTTGGC
Source organism: Flavobacterium sp. B167r (assembly GCF_056824315.1). NCBI lineage: Bacteria > Pseudomonadati > Bacteroidota > Flavobacteriia > Flavobacteriales > Flavobacteriaceae > Flavobacterium > Flavobacterium sp. B167r. The sequence continues at coordinate 1,289,236 of NZ_CP124859.1, read as the reverse complement.
AAACAATCCTCAAGTCAATAATACCCGAACTATTACTGGCTGGTTTAAAGCCTCTACGCCCATTAGCAAAAGCATGGATTTTGCAGTAATAAATTACGGAAACAATCCAGATAACGCTTTTAAAATGAGTTTTTATTCTAAAGGTTATTTAGATGTCATTTTTGAAAAACAAACTTTTTCATCTCAAAAAAATTACTTCAATAATCAGTGGACCTTTTTTGCTTTGACTTTTGATGATAACACTAATTTCTTTTCATTATATATCAATAATGTTCTCGAATTGTCTGGAACTGCAGATTTGTTCCCTAACGGATTTGGTGATTCATTAAGAATAGGAAAAAACAATGAAAAAGACTTTTTTGAAGGAACCTTAGATGATATTGCTATTTGGAATCGTGTCTTGACTCCAGCAGAACTTTCTGCTTTATATACTCCTGCACCACCATCTTATACCTTGATTCCTGATGCTAATTTTGAGAAAAAATTAATCGAATTAGGAATTGACACTGATGGATTAAATGGAAAAGTTCTTACCAAGAATATTAGCACTCTAATGTTCTTAGACGTTACCAAAAGTAATATTTCAGATTTAACAGGAATACAAGATTTTGCATCATTAACTGATTTGTATTGTGGTCAAAATTCATTAACAACATTAAATATAAGTAAAAATACCGCTCTAACTACTTTAGATTGTAGTAGCAATAGAATAACCTCTTTAGACGTAAGTAATAATATTGCTTTGCTTACTTTGAGCTGTTATGCCAATCAATTAACTAGTTTAAATGTTAAAGCAAATACGGCGTTAACAAAATTAGATTCGGGTTCAAACCAATATACTTCTTTAGATGTAAGCTCAAATACTGCTTTAACATTTTTGGGCTGTAATACAAGTCAATTAACTAGTTTAGATGTAAGTAATAATACAGCTTTAAATCTGCTGGATTGCCGCGAAAATAAATTAACCTCATTGGATGTTTCTAAAATCAGTACTCTAACAGAATTGTATTGTCAGTCTAATCAAATAACAGATTTGAATTTAAGCAAAAATAAAGTTTTAGAATATGTAAACTGTTCAAAAAACCAACTAACCACTTTAGACATTAGCGTAAATACTTCCATGGTTGGTTTATATGCTGTTTCTAATCAATTAACGAGTCTAAATTTGAAGAATGGAAATAATAAAAATTTTCTTTTAACCAATTATACAAAATTTACAAACAATCCAAATTTGACTTGTATTCAAGTTGATGACGCTGTTTATTCAAACGCAAATTGGTCTGCTCTTAAAGATGCAAATGCAACTTATAATACCACATGTGAGACAACAACTGTGGTGCTTTCGGACACTAATTTCGAACAAAAATTAATTGATTTAGGAATTGACACTGACGGCTTAAATGGAAAAATTTCAATTGCAGATGTAAGTTCTGTTACAAGTTTGGATCTTTCAAACAGCAACATCAAAGATTTAACTGGACTTGAATATTTTACTTCATTAACAACATTAGACGTGAGTAACAATCAGCTTACGACATTAGATGTTTCCAAAAATACGAAACTGACAATTGTATATGCAGTGAATAATCCTTTGGTTTCTTTAAATATTCGAAACGGAAATAACCTTAATTTTATTCTTCCATCAACTGGTAAAAAATCTGCTTCTGGATTGTATACTTCTTTCTTAGGGCTTACAACTCTTAGCTGCATACAAGTTGATGATGAGAATTATTCAAATGCAAATTGGTCAAATATTAAAGAATCTACTACGGTTTATGCTAATACTTGTAAAACTTTGGGCGTTGATGAATCTACTCGCAGTCAAGCTGTAATTTATCCAAACCCAACAAAAGGAGAGATAAACATTAGTAACATTTCGTTAGACAAAGCAACAGTTTACAATTCGTTAGGACAATTAGTAAAATCTTTTACTTTAAACAATGCAAACACAGATAATACAATCAATTTATCTGGCTTGCCTATAGGAGTTTATTATGTGTTTTTAATTAATGGAGATGCCGCTTCTGCGAAAAAAGTTATCGTAGAATAATCATCACTAAATAAATCAAAAAATCCCATTTTCATTCAGTTGAAAATGGGATTTTTTATATTTAAAATATGTCTTGTCCTGAAATAGCGATACACAAAAAGTATCATTATGGAAAAAGATCAAGAATTGCGATATATTAAGCGCACCCAGAAAGATTACAGTATGTCTTTTAAACTTCAAATTGTTCAAGAAATAGAACAAGGAAGAACCTCAATTACTCAAGTTAAAAAAGATTATGCTATTCAATCCCGTTCAACAATTGTTCAGTGGCTGCGAAAATTTGGTAACTTTGATTGGGACAATCAAACACCTTCTATTATGCAAAAATCTCCTGAACAGAAAATAATGGAACTTGAAGCCAAAGTGAAGTTATTAGAAAAACAAAAAGCATTTTTAGAACAGCAGGCTTTCGTCGCTGATAAAAAAGCTATTATTTTCGATATGATGATTGATATAGCAGAAAAAGAATATCAAATTGACATTCGAAAAAACTCACCACCCGAACAATCGACCATTTTAAAAAAGAACACCAACAAACAATAATGTTTGCCTGTACTTTGTTCGGGATTGACCGGCAGGTTTATTATCGTCGAGTAAAAAAAAGTAACTCCAGGAAGCTTTTGGCTTCAGAAGTTGTTAATATGGTTTTGAAAATTAGAAATACAATGCCTCGAATTGGAGCAAGAAAACTGTATTACCTTTTAAAAAGCGAGTTGAATCAACTTAAAATAGGCCGAGATAAATTTATAGATATACTTAGAGCAAATCATTTACTGATAATGCCAAAACGTTCTTATCATATAACAACAAACTCTCATCATAGATTTAGAAAACATCAAAATCAAATATTAGAGCTACAGATCTGCAGGCCGGAGCAAGTCTGGGTATCAGACATAACCTATATTGGAAAAAAAGAGAATCCATGTTATTTAAGTCTAATAACTGATGCTTACTCTAAACGAATAATGGGTTTTAATGTCGCAGATAATATGAATGCTCATAGTAGTTTAACAGCTTTAAAAAATGCAATAAAAAAACGCAGAGATAGAGGCAAAACATTAATACATCATTCAGATAGAGGAATACAATATTGTTCTGATCAATATCAAAAACTATTACATAAAAACAATATAAAATGCAGTATGACAGAAAATTCCGATCCCTATGAGAATGCAGTAGCTGAGAGAATAAATGGAATTTTAAAACAAGAATTTAATATTGACAAGTTTAATCTAAAACTTGATGTAATAAAGGTTTTAGTAAAAAATGCAATTGACATTTATAATAACAAAAGACCACATTATTCCAATTATATGCTCACTCCAAGTCAAATGCATCAACAAAGTGTAGTAAAGATGAGAACTTATAAAAGAAAAACACCCGCAATAAAAAATATTACAGGTGTTTAATTAAATATATTTGTCTAATAATCTGTATCGATTATTTAGGACTAGTCAATATTCTGTTTAAAGAATTTCTTCACAAGTAAAAACCTCTTTTAATCGAACTCCTTTTTTGTGTTCAACAGTTATAATCTGATTATGAGCGTCATGTTCTAAAAACAAATAATGATTGTTATCTGCAGCTAAATTTAAAAATTTCGATTTCTCTGGCATTGTCAGCAAAGGTCTTGTATCGTATCCCATAACATAAGGAAGCGGAATATGCCCAGCTGTGGCTAATAAATCGGCACAAAAAACAATCGTTTTATCTTGGTATTTGATGTACGGAATCATTTGTTTTTCGGTATGGCCATCAACGTAGTAAATGTCGAAATTTAATTCCTTCGAAAAACCAAAATCAGTTTCTGGTCTTTCAACAAAATTCAATTGCCCGCTTTCCTGCATTGGCAGAATATTTTCCGAAAGGAAAGAAGCTTTTTCACGAGGATTTGGTTTTGTTGCCCATTCCCAATGGTTTTCGTTTGTCCAGAATTTAGCATTTTTAAAAGCAGGCTCGTAACCTGTTTTGGCAGCATTCCATTGCACACTTCCTCCACAATGATCAAAATGCAAATGCGTCATGAAAACATCTGTAATATCATCACGATTGAATCCGTATTTTGCTAAAGATTTATCTAAAGAATGCGACCCCCAAAGTGAATAATATCCAAAGAACTTTTCCGATTGTTTATCGCCCATTCCCGTGTCAATTAAAATGAGACGATTTCCATCTTCAATTAATAAACAACGCGCAGCAATATCGATAAGATTATTAGCGTCGGCAGGATTCGTTTTATTCCAAATTGTTTTAGGAACAACGCCAAACATTGCACCTCCATCTAACTTAAAATTTCCAGATTCTATTGGGTAAAGTTTCATGAGAATGATTTTCTAAAAGAACAAAGCTAGAAAATTCAAACTCCTTTTGCTAAAAATTTAAGATTAAAAACTTTTCGATTATTCTAATGTGATGGAAGTGCTTCCCATTATTTCCTGTTTATCAAAATAATTCACAAAATAAGTTCCTTTCTTAAACTGATCAGCATTTAAAATTCCATAAGCATTTAGATATTTACCTTGAAAATCGGCGCTGACAATAAAACTATAAACCAGCGCTTTATCATTTCCAAATTCGATCAATTTATTGTCTCCTAAAACTGTGTTTTTTTGATCTAAAACCTGAACATAAAAGACTTTTCTTCCTGTCTTTGCAACGGCATTTCCGTTAACGGTAAAACTAATTTTTAGTTTTTTTGTGCTCTTTGCCTTTGACGTTTCCAGTTCTGCTCCAGAACTTTTTTCGCGAAGTGCAATTGCTTTAAAATTGCTTAAATAAAGCCTTGAAGCATCTTTAAGAGTAGATTCTAATTCCTTTTGTTTAGAAATTAATGTGTCATTTTCTGCCTTTTGCTGGTACATGACAACATTTTGGCTTTCTATTTCTGTCAATAAATTTTTATTCTGAGATTTCAATTTTTTAATCTCCATCACTTTACTGTCCAACGAAGATCTCAATCCAGAAAGTTGATTTCTATAAATTCTAATTTGATCAACAGATGGGTTTTGCGAAACCTTAATTATTTCGATTAAATTTTCAACATTCTTGCGTTCTAATTCCAACTCCTTAGATAAAGCCGTTTTTTCAAGAATAGTAAGATCATAAGCTGTTTTCAGTGTGTTTAATGAATCTAAAATGTTTTCCTGCTCAGTTGTTTCGCTATTAACCGCGAAGTCTTTTTTATTTTCGATTTTATCTTCTTTTTTATCAGATTCACTGCTAAAAACTAGGACTGCAGCACCTAATCCAAAAACAAAAATTACTACTAATAAGGGTTTTAACCACTTATTTTTCTGTTGTTTTTTCATAATTACTCACAATTTTCCGCAAAAATACCAAATATAAAACGGCTATAATCAGTAGAAATACTTGTTTTTTAACATTTAGGAGCGATATTTGCGGCCCGATTAAAAAAAAAATAATTCCTTTTCTAATTTTGACTTCAATTTTGTCAAAATAAGTAATATCTATTTTAACATTTGTTATAATAATGTGAACCGTTATGGAAAAAGGTTTTTAAGTCGTATCTTTGCAGATAATTTCATTTCAACATTGACATACAGCACTTTAATTGTAATAATTTGATTACTATTTTTGAATGATTTAAAAGGAATGTTGAAAAAGATAAATACTATATAAAATGATAAAAGTTTCTGATACTGCCAAAAAGAAAATCATCGACCTGATGACTGATGATGGTTTTGATGCCGCAAACGACTACGTAAGAGTAGGCGTAAAAAGTGGCGGGTGCTCTGGTTTGTCTTACGATTTAAAATTTGACAAATCTAAAGGAGAAGACGACAAAATATTCGTTGACAACGACATACAAATTGCTGTTGAAAAAAAATCATTCCTTTATTTAGCTGGGACAATTCTAGAATTTTCTGGCGGATTAAACGGAAAAGGTTTTGTTTTCAACAATCCTAACGCAAGCAGAACTTGCGGATGTGGAGAATCATTTTCGCTTTAGTCGAAAGCCGAAATTCATAAAGTCTCAAAGACTGCTGAATGACTTTACAACTTTAAGACAACATTAAAATATAATGAGCAAATACACCGAAGACGATTTAAAAATCGAACTGGAAACTAAAGAATATGAGTACGGATTTTATACCAATATAGAATCTGAAACTTTCCCTATTGGCTTAAACGAAGAAATCGTAAGAGCTATTTCTCTTAAAAAAGAAGAGCCTGAGTGGATGACCGAATGGCGTATCGAAGCTTTCCGCGCTTGGAAAGAAATGATCGAGCCAGAATGGGCAAATGTTCACTACGAAAAGCCAGATTTTCAGGCAATTTCTTATTATTCGGCTCCAAAAGCTGTAGATCCTAACAAAACTTTGGACGATGTCGATCCGGAATTGTTAGAGATGTACAAAAAACTTGGGATTTCTGTTGACGAACAAAAAATGATGAACAATGTCGCTATGGATATTGTTGTCGATTCTGTTTCTGTTGCAACTACTTTCAAAAAAACTTTGGCTGAAAAAGGAATTATTTTCTGTCCAATTTCTGAAGCTATCAAAGAACATCCTGAATTAGTAAAAAAATATTTAGGTACAGTTGTTCCTCAGAAAGATAATTTCTATGCTGCTTTAAATTCAGCTGTTTTCTCTGACGGAAGTTTCTGTTACATTCCAAAAGGCGTTCGCTGCCCAATGGAACTTTCAACTTACTTCAGAATCAACCAAGCAGGAACTGGACAATTCGAAAGAACTCTAGTTATTGCTGATGCTGGAAGTTATGTTTCTTACCTTGAAGGATGTACAGCACCAAGTCGTGACGAAAATCAATTGCACGCTGCTGTAGTTGAATTAATCGCTTTGGATGATGCTGAAATTAAATATTCTACAGTTCAAAACTGGTTCCCTGGAAATAAAGAAGGAAAAGGTGGAGTTTACAACTTCGTAACTAAAAGAGGTTTATGCGAAACTAACGCTAAAATTTCTTGGACACAAGTTGAAACAGGTTCTGCTGTAACTTGGAAATACCCTTCTTGCGTACTTAAAGGAGATAATTCAGTAGGAGAATTTTATTCTATCGCTGTTACCAATAATTTCCAACAAGCAGATACTGGAACAAAAATGATCCATTTAGGAAAAAATACTAAATCGACTATTATTTCTAAAGGTATTTCGGCTGGAAAATCACAAAATAGCTACCGTGGTTTAGTGCAAATCTCGCCAAGAGCAGAAAATGCAAGAAACTTTTCTCAATGTGACTCATTATTAATGGGTAACAATTGTGGTGCGCATACTTTCCCTTATATCGAAAGTAAAAATCCATCTGCAAAAATCGAGCACGAAGCAACTACAAGTAAAATTGGAGAAGATCAGGTATTTTATTGCAACCAAAGAGGTATTCCGACTGAAAAAGCGATTGCCTTAATTGTAAACGGTTTCAGTAAAGATGTATTGAACAAACTTCCGATGGAATTTGCTGTTGAAGCTCAAAAATTATTAGAGATTTCTTTAGAAGGTTCTGTAGGATAATAAAAAACAAAAATTATGGACATCATCTTAAAAAATGTAAAGAAAAAAGATTTTCCAGTTTTAAAATCGCTGGCTAAATCTCTTGGTTTTGAAATTGTTGAAGAGAAAGAGAAGCCATATAATTCAGATTTTGTAAAAGAAATTCTTGACGCAGAAAAAAGTATTGAAGAAGGAAAAGGAGTTAAAATAAAAGTTGAAGATTTGTGGAAATAATTTATTCTGAAAAAGCACAAAAAGATATTATTTTTTGGAAGAAATCGGGAAACAAATCGGTAATGAATAAAATTACAAGTTTAATTGAAGATATTTTACTTCATCCTTATGAAGGGCTTGGTAAACCAGAGCAATTAAAATATGAATTGGCTGGAAGATGGTCAAGAAGAATTGATAAGGAACATAGAATAATTTACAGAATTACTGAAGAAAACAATATAGAAATACTAAATATCCTTTCGCTAAAAGGACATTACGAATAAGTATTAATGGAAAATAAAAAAGTCATCATTTTAGGTTCTTCAAGAAAAAACGGAAACACAACAAAAATTGTGGATGAAATTTCGAAAGAACACAACATAGATGTAATTAATTTAAGTGATTATACTATTTCCTATTATGATTACGAAAGCAAAAATATAGGCGATGATTTTTTGCCTCTGATAAGAGGAATTATCGAAAAGTATGACACTTTAATTTTTGCAACGCCCATTTATTGGTATAATATGAGCGGAATTATGAAGGTTTTTTTCGACAGGATTTCAGATTTAATCCGAATTGAAAAAGAGACCGGAAGAAAACTAAGAGGAAAGAAAATCGGAGTAATCACAAATTCACACGATAATGAAATCGAAGAGAGTTTTTACATTCCGTTTCAAAAATCAGCCGATTATTTAGGCATGGAATATTTAGGACACGCGCATTACAATGCAAACATCCTAAACCAACAAACAAAAATAGAATTGACATTTATATAAAATAAAGAACAATGTTATCAATAAAAAACCTTCACGCCGCGATTGGTGATAAAGAAATCCTTAAGGGAATTAATATAGAAGTTAAAGCTGGAGAAGTTCACGCGATAATGGGACCAAACGGTTCTGGAAAAAGTACACTTTCTGCTGTTATCGCAGGAAACGAAAATTATGAAGTTACAGACGGAGAGGTAATTCTTGACGGAGAAGATCTTGCTGATTTAGCTCCTGAAGAAAGAGCACACAAAGGTGTTTTTCTTTCTTTTCAATATCCGGTAGAGATTCCTGGAGTTAGTGTAACTAACTTTATGAAAACGGCTATCAACGAAACTCGTAAAGCAAACGGACAGGAAGAAATGCCTGCAAACGAAATGCTGAAAGTGATTCGTGAGAAATCTGAATTGTTAGAAATCGACCGTAAATTTTTATCTCGTTCTTTAAACGAAGGTTTTTCTGGAGGAGAGAAAAAAAGAAACGAGATTTTCCAAATGGCAATGTTAGAGCCAAAATTAGCAATCCTTGACGAAACCGATTCTGGTCTTGATATCGATGCTTTAAGAATTGTTGCAAATGGTGTAAACAAATTAAAAAGCGACAAAAACGCAATTATCGTTATCACGCACTACCAACGTTTGTTAGATTATATCGTTCCAGATTTCGTTCACGTTCTTTACAACGGAAGAATTGTAAAATCAGGAGGAAAAGAGTTAGCTTACGAATTAGAAGAAAAAGGATACGACTGGATTAAAGCAGAGAATTAATTCTGAGTCGTAAAGTTTTAAAGTCTAAAGTCATAAAGTCCAAAACTAGATGAGTAAGTTCCGATCTTTTGAAGAAATAAATTCTTGGCAAAAATCAAGAATCTTCAATAAAAAAATATATCTGGCTACTGAAAATTCTACTTTTAAAAAAGACTTTGATTTCGTTAGACAAATAAGACGAGCATCGCTTTCTATATCATCAAATATTGCAGAAGGTTTTGAAAGAAATACAGATAAAGAGTTTGTTTATTTTTTATATGTAGCCAAAGCATCTGCAGGAGAAGTTAGATCTCAATTATATTTAGCTTTTGATTTAGAATATATTATAAAGGAAGAATTTGAAATGCTTTTAGAATCGGTTACAGAAATATCGAAATTATTAAGCGGTTTCATTAAATATTTGAGTCAAAAGTCATAAAGTCAAAAGTTGTAAAGTCTTTTCAGACTCAACTTAATTTATGATTTTTTCACAAAAATAGTCGACAATCTAAAGTCTTTCGACTTTCGACTTTCGACTTTAAGACTAAAAAAAGAAATGGATTTAAAAGAAAAATTAGTATCGTCTTTTATGGCTTTTGAAGAGCGTGTTGATGTGCATTCAGATTTGCATGACATCCGTACAAATGCTATAAAAAACTTCGAAAATAAAGGTTTCCCAACCAAAAAAGAAGAAGCTTGGAAATATACATCGCTAAACGCCATCTTAAAAAATGACTTTACGGTTTTTCCAAAGCAGGAAAATGCAATCGAATTCAATCAGGTAAAAAAATATTTTTTACATGAAATTGACACTTATAAATTAGTTTTTATTGATGGTGTTTTCAGTTCGCATTTGTCTTCTACAACACATGACGGAATTGATGTTTGTTTGATGTCATCGGCATTGACCAAACCAAAATATAAAATGATTATTGACACTTACTTTAATCAAATTGCAAGCAAAGATGACAGTTTGACTTCATTGAATACTGCTTTTGCAATGGAAGGTGCATTTATCAATATTCCGAAGAAAAAAGTAGCCGACAAACCAATTGAGATTATGTATTTCTCAACTGGAAACGAATCAGCATTAATGGTTCAGCCACGAAATTTGATTATTGTGGGGGAAAATTCACATGTTCAAATTATCGAGCGTCACCAAAGTTTGAATGAAAATCCGGTTTTAACAAATTCTGTTACAGAGATTTTTGCTCAAAAACGTGCGATTGTTGATTATTACAAAATTCAAAATGACAACAGCGAGGCGAACTTAATTGACAACACTTATGTTTCTCAACAACAAGAAAGCCACGCTTACGTTCATACGTTTTCATTCGGTGGAAATCTTACGCGTAACAACTTGAACTTTTACCATTTTGGAGAAAGATTGACAAGTACGCTTAACGGAATTTCTATTTTGAATGACAAACAACACGTTGACCATTATACTTTGGTAAACCACGCAACGCCAAATTGCGAAAGTTTCCAGGATTATAAAGGAATTTTCTCTGATCGTTCGACAGGAGTTTTCAACGGAAAAGTTTTGGTTGAAAAAGAAGCTCAAAAAACAAATGCTTTCCAAAAAAGCAACAACATTTTATTGAGTGATAAAGCGACAATCAACGCAAAACCACAATTGGAAATTTTTGCTGATGACGTAAAATGTTCTCACGGATGTACTGTTGGACAACTTGATGAAACAGCAATGTTCTACATGCAGTCTCGTGGAATTCCGCAAAAAGAAGCTAAAGCTTTATTGATGTACGCATTCTCAAATGCCGTTATCGAAAGCATTAAAATACCAGAATTAAAACAAAGAATTACTAAAATCATTGCTACGAAATTAGGCGTGCATTTAGGATTTGATTTGTAGTCGGGGTTTTACCGCAAAGACACAAAGGTTACGCAAAGTTCGCAAAGTTTTTATTAAGCTTTGCGAACTTTTTGCATTTGTATCTTGCGTCTCTCCTGCGAGGTTTTCAAAACCTCGTAGGTATCGAAACTCAAAACTTTATACCCTACAAGGTTTTGAAAACCTTGCAGGAATAGACAACTATTTCTTCACACTATCAATAACCTCCTTCAAAAACCCATTAAAATCAAATCCCGGTTCTTCTTCTCTTACTCCCATTCTCACAATCACCATATCTAAAGAAGGAATAATTGCCACCATTTGCCCTTGATAACCACTACAATAAAACATATCACGAGGAACGTCTGGGAATTTTCCGCCTGCGTTTAACCAAAATTGAGCACCATATTTTCCATCCGAAGTATTTGTTGGAGTTGCAGTGTATTTTACCCAATTTTCGTCTAGAATTTGTTCACCGTTCCAGTTTCCTTTATGGAGATATAATAATCCAAATTTTGACCAATCGCGTGGGGTTGCCCATCCGTATGACGAACCTACGAAAGTTCCGCTCATATCTTGTTCAACAATCATCGAATTCATTCCGATTTTGTCGATTACGGCGCTGTACCAAAAATCAAGATATTCTTGTTGTGTTTTAAATTGTCTTCTTAGAATTAAAGATAATAAATTGGTTGTTCCAGACGAATAATTCCAATGCGTATTGGGTTTGAATTGCGCTGGTTTATCCAATTGCATTTTTCCCATATCTTCGGCTTGTAAAATCATTTTTGTAGCGTCGCAAATTGTGCTATAATTCTCTTCCCATTCTAAACCAGAATTCATGTGAAGCAAATCGTTTAGCGTGATATTTTTACGTTCGTCATTTTTCCATTCTGCAACCGGAGCAGGTTTATAAATATCGATTTTACCTTGTTTTGCTAAAACGCCAAAAGCCGAACTTGTGATGCTTTTCGTCATCGACCAACCTAAAATTTTACTGTATTTGTTAAATCCTGTATCGTATTTTTCAGCTACTAAATGATCTTTATATAAAACTACAACCGCACGAGTTCTTTTAATTCTTCCGCTAGTTTTGTCGAAAGCATTATCAACCGCTTTCTTTAATTTGGAATAATCAACATTCGAAAACGCCGTATCTTTTGGTTCGTTATTTCCATATGGAAAAGGAAGATTATTTTCTAATTTCGTTCTTTTCGGAAGCAAATATGGTTTTGAAACATCAAAATCATCATTAATCAAAGTAGCTCCTAAACCTTCTCTATAAATTGCTTTTCTTTCTTTCAATCCATAAACCGAAGAAACAGCAAATTTTCCAGCATCATCAATTGTGTTTTTAGCCAAATCAACCATATTGATATCATTGTCGGTTTTCTCAATTAAATCCAAAGAACGATTGTCGATAAAATGCCCAGAAGCAACACTTTTAGCTGAAAATCCTGAAATCAAATCGAGTTTCAGATAAGTCGTAAATCCGAAATATAAAAAAGCAAGAACCACTACAAGCAATAATACTTTGAGAAATTTTTTCATGATGATCAAGTTATTTTTATTGCAATATAAATAATTTATGTTCACGTTTTTAGAACTCAAATTATAATTCTGATTCGGATAATTCAGAAAACCGAATTGATTTTTAAAGAATCGACATTTACGTCTTTAAACAATGGCATCATAAAAGGAAATTATAGAATTTCTGTATAAACAAATTTAGTTTTAGTACTTTTGTAAATAGATTTTTTCTAAATAAGACATGCTAGATATTCAAAAAATAAGAGCTGATTTCCCGATACTTTCTCAAACTGTAAACGGAAAGCCATTAGTATATTTCGACAACGGAGCTACTTCGCAAAAACCACAAGTTGTAATTGATGCCGAAGTAAAATATTATCAAGAAATCAACGCTAACATTCACCGTGGCGTTCACACTTTGAGCCAGTTAGCAACAGATGCTTACGAGATTGCTCGTGGAAAAGTAAAAGAACACATCAATGCAAAACATGCTCACGAAGTGCTTTTTACATCAGGAACTACACACGGAATTAACTTAGTCGCAAACGGATTTGCTTCTATTTTAAAACCTGGCGATGAAGTAGTAGTTTCTTCTTTGGAGCATCATAGCAATATTGTGCCTTGGCAAATGTTATGCGAAAAAACAGGAGCTCTTTTAAAAGTTATTCCGATTGATCAAAACGGAGAATTAATCATCGATGAATTCGACAAATTACTTTCTGATAAAACTAAAATCGTTACTGTAAATCATATTTCAAACGCATTGGGAATCATTAACCCAATTAAATATATCATTGACAAAGCTCACGCTGTTGGTGCAGCCGTTTTAATCGATGGTGCACAGGCTGTTCCACATTTAAAGCCAGATGTTCAGGAATTAGATTGTGATTTTTATGCTTTTTCTGGTCATAAAATGTGCGGTCCAACCGGAACTGGGATTTTATATGGAAAAGAAGAATGGCTAAACAAACTTCCTCCTTACCAAGGTGGTGGAGAAATGATTAAAGAAGTTACTTTCGAGAAAACAACTTACGCTGATCTTCCTCATAAATTTGAAGCTGGAACTCCAAATATCGCTGGCGGAATTGTTTTAGGAACTGCAATTGATTATTTAAATGAAGTTGGTTTTGAAAATATTCAACAATACGAACATGAACTTTTAGATCACGCTACAAAACGTTTATCTGAAATTGAAGGCATCAGAATCTACGGGACAGGAAAAAATAAAGCTTCTGTAATTTCGTTTAATATTGATGGAATCCATCCGTATGATGTTGGTTCTATTATAGATAAATTAGGAATTGCGGTTAGAACAGGACATCATTGCGCGCAACCAATCATGAATTTTTTCTGTATTCCAGGAACGATTCGTGCTTCTTTCTCATTCTACAATACAAAAGAAGAAATTGACGCAATGGTCGATGCTGTGAAAAAAGCACAAACTATGTTAAGCTAAAAATATGCGAATACTATCAATATTACTTGTAACACTTTTTATTGCATCAGGATGCTGCAGTCAAAAAAAAGCAGATATGAAATCGACTCAAATTGAATATTCTGCCCTTTCAAGAGGTTATTATAAAGTGATAACTCTTCAAGACAAAACAGTTTCTGTTGCTAAAGATCGTAACGCTGAACCTGTTAAAAACAATATCGATGATGCAAAATGGAATAAAATCGTCGATGCGTTTTCAAAAATTAATTTGGAAAGTTTAAGCACTTTAAAAGCACCTACTGATAAACGAACTTATGATGGTGCTGCAATAGGAAATTTAAAAGTAACAAAAGATGGAAAAACCTATGAAACTCCAGGTTTCGACAATGGTTTTCCTCCAAAAGAAATCGAAAAACTAGTAAATTTATTAGTTGATTTTTCTAAAGAATAATTATGACGATAAAAGAAATTCAAGACGAAATAATAGACGAATTTTCAATGTTTGATGACTGGATGCAGCGTTATGAATACATCATCGAATTAGGAAAAAGTCTTCCGTTAATCAAAGAAGAATACAAAACCGACGAGAATTTAATCAAAGGCTGCCAGTCAAAAGTTTGGCTGCAAGGTGAACAGCAAGATGATAAAATTGTTTTCACCGCAGACAGCGATGCTATTTTGACAAAAGGAATAATCGCGATTTTAATTCGTGCTTTCTCAAATCAAAAAGCAAAAGATATTCTGGAAGCAGATACTGATTTTATTGACGAAATCGGATTAAAAGAACATTTATCAGCAACACGTGCCAACGGTTTGGTTTCGATGATTAAAAACATCAAAATGTACGCTTTGGCTTTTGATGCTAAAAACAAAAATTAAATTTTTCTCCGCCACAAATTACACGAATTAACACTAATTTTTAATTCGGGAAATTTGTGAAATTCGTGGCAAAAAAACAACAAAAAAATGGAACAAGAAATAGACACAAACGAATTAGGAGAATCAATCGTAAGAGTTTTAAAAGGCATTTACGATCCTGAAATCCCTGTAGATATTTACGAATTAGGATTAATTTACGATGTAATGGTAAACACAGATTACGAAGTAAAAATCTTAATGACACTTACTTCTCCAAACTGCCCAGTTGCTGAAAGTTTGCCAAGAGAAGTAGAAGAAAAAGTAAAAACAATTGAAAACATCAAAGATGTAGACGTTGAAATTACTTTCGATCCGCCTTGGAGCAAAGATTTAATGAGCGAAGAAGCGAAATTAGAATTAGGAATGCTTTAAAAAAGTATACAGCTTACAGTCTCAGTCTCAGTGTTCAGCTGCGACTGAAAACTGTGACTGAAAACTTAAAAAAAAATGGAAGAAATTATCAATAAAGTTGCCAATAGTGCTTTAGAAGTCTTTGATTTAGAGGATTATTATCCAAAGGGAATGCGTATGCAAATTGACATTTCGCAATGGCTTTTGGAAGGATTTTTATTGAAAGAAAAAGACTTTAGAGAACATCTTAAAAATCACGATTGGGCGCAATATCAAGATCAATATGTGGCGGTACATTGCAGTACAGACGCCATAATTCCGGCTTGGGCATTAATTTTGGTTAGCGTTCATTTGGCGCCATTTGCCAAAAAAGTAGTCAACGGAACCATCGAAGATCTTGACGCAAGTTTGTACGAAGAAATTTTAAGCAAACTAGATTATTCAGTTTATAAAAGTAAACCGGTAATCGTAAAAGGCTGTTCTAAAAAACCAGTTCCAATGCGTGCTTACATTTTGGCTACCACTTATCTTCAGCCATTTGCAAGAAGTATTATGTACGGCGAGGCATGTTCAGCAGTACCTTTATACAAAGAATCTAAGAAATAACCTGCAATAACAGGCTAACATCCCTTAACTTTCCATTGGTTTTTAGTATATTTGATAATACACTCTAAACTAAAAACCATGAGAAAGCTAACTCTATTACTTTTCATTTTAGTAAACTTAACATTTGTACAAGCCCAAAATTCCGAAAAAGAGCTAGTCAAAAATACTGAAAAAGCAGTTAAAAAAATTAACGATACCATAGAAGGAGAAGGATGGAAAACGAAAGGAATTGTCTCTCTCTTATTAAATCAGTCCAGCTTTAACAACTGGATTGCGGGAGGTGAAGACAGCTTTTCTGGAACATTGGGAGTCAATTACGATTTCAATTACAAAAAAGACGATATCACTTGGGACAATAAGCTTTTAGCTTCTTATGGTTTATTGCAGACTAAAAATGCCGATTTTGAAAAGAAAACAGACGATAGACTCGAATTCAACTCTATAGTCGGAAAAAGAGCATTTGGAGAATGGTATTACTCTTATTTCCTAAATTTCAGAACTCAATTTACAACCGGATATCTTTACGGACAAGATGCGAACGGAAAAGAAATTAGAACCGAAAACACCAAATTCATGTCTCCGGGTTATCTAACAACAGGTCCTGGTATCTATTGGTCAAAAGATGAAAATCTTAAAATAAATTTTGCGCCTCTAACCTCAAAACTCACCTTTGTAGACAAAGCTTACACCACTGGGATTGATCCAGCGACAGGCTTACCTTATCCTGATGGATATTATTTTGGTGTAGATGCCAACAAAAGCATGCGTTATGAACTAGGTTTTTATGCGTCAGTGTATTATAAATTAGCAATCATGACAAATGTTACCGCAGAAAACACTTTAAACCTTTATTCAAATTATTTAGAAGATCCGCAAAATGTTGACATGGATTATTCACTTAATATTATCATGAAAGTGAATAAATTCCTGTCGGCGAATTTTTCGTTTCAGGCAATATATGATGATAATGCATTTCGCGGATTCCAAACCAGACAAGTATTCGGTTTAGGAATTAGCTTTGGATTCTAATGATCCGAAGCAAACCAAACATATAGCATCAAAAAAGCGCTCTCAATTTTGGAGCGCTTTTTTTTATTCTTCTTCTTCGTCTTTTTCAACTGCATCCTTATAATCTGGATACAAGAAATTATTATATGGGAATCGAGTGATATGAATCTGGCGAACCGACTCATAAACTCTCTCTCTAAATTCCTCAAAGTTTTCTTTGTTTCTAGCAGAAATAAACAACGCTTTATCTTCTCCGACATTACTCATCCAAGTCTGTTTCCATTCCTCAAGCGTATAATGTCTACGAGTTCTTTCTGTAATCAAATCATCTTCATCAATTGTAAGATGTTTGTAAGTATCGATTTTATTAAAAACCATAATCGTTGGTTTATCGTTACTTTTTATTTCTTGCAAAATCTTATTAACCGATTCAATATGATCTTCAAAATCTGGATGCGAAATATCTACAACATGCAAAAGCAAATCGGCCTCGCGAACCTCATCTAATGTACTTTTAAACGAATCTACCAATTGCGTTGGCAGCTTTCTAATAAATCCAACTGTATCCGAAAGCAAAAATGGCAGGTTCTTAATAACCACTTTTCGAACTGTTGTATCTAAAGTTGCGAATAATTTATTTTCAACAAAAACATCACTTTTACCAATTGCATTCATCAAAGTTGATTTTCCAACATTGGTATATCCAACCAAAGCAACACGAACCATTGCGCCACGGTTGCTGCGCTGAACTCCCATTTGTTTGTCAATCGTCTTGATTTTCTCTTTTAGCAACGAAATTCTATCACGAACAATACGTCTGTCGGTTTCGATCTCCGTTTCTCCAGGTCCACGCATACCGATACCACCTTTTTGGCGTTCAAGGTGTGTCCATAAACCAGAAAGTCTTGGCAATAAATAGATACATTGCGCCAGTTCAACCTGAGTTCTTGCGTATGAAGTTTCTGCTCTTTGTGCAAAAATATCTAGAATCAAGTTGGTTCTATCTAGGATTTTGCAATCTATAATTCTTGAGATATTTTTTTGCTGTGATGGCGTTAGTTCATCATCAAAAATTACAGTCGATATTTTATTTTCAACCACAAAAAGATTGATCTCATCAATTTTTCCCGTTCCTACGAAAGTTTTCGGATTCGGACGTTCCATTTTCTGCGAAAAGCGTTTAATAACTTCACCTCCTGCGGTAAAAGTTAGAAACTCCAATTCGTCTAAATATTCATTTAGTTTTTCTTCACTTTGACTTTGAGTAACAATACCAACAATTACTGTTCTCTCAAAATTTATAACTTCTTTTTCTAACATAGTCTCGAATAAGTTGCAAATTTAATCATTTGTCAGCTACAATCAATTATACAATTTTGTTTTTACATTTATATTTAAAAGAACCCTTATGAGAAATTATATAAAATTAATTTCATCTAAAAGGTTTGGAAATAAATCCAAAAAAAAAAAAATGGAACCCGTTAAGATAAACTCAACTAAAGTTCCACTTTTCAAATGAATGGTCTAAGTTTAAAACCTTTATTCGTAAATAAACGTTTTTTCCGTTTTCACAATTCCGTTTTCTTCTATTTGAGAACAAGAAATTGGGTAATTTAATTTGTTGTATTTGTATTTTCTACTCACCGCAACCAAAGCTGTTGATGATGGGCTGAAATTCATTTCATTGTTATATGAGATTGCTTCAAACTCAAATTCTTCTTCATGATAAGAAATCATCGGAACGATTACTTTGTAATTATCTCCAAAAAGACTTTGAACTATTAATTGATCAACCGATTTTTTATCATCATAAGTATATGTTTTAGAGATTTTATCTCCTACCAATCCTTTATGTCTCGACACATTATCGTTTACATAAACATATTCTAATTTTCCAATAATAGCCTTGTTTCTATCACGTGAAGTACGTCTTACAATAATTCCGTTTTCGACAAGATATTCAATATCGTCTACTAAATTCTGATGATTTGTACTCTTTTTAGTTGTTACTTTAACCCTTGCACCTTCATAGACAAACGACACCACTTTTGTAATATAGTTTGGTCCTTCTTGGTATTTTTTTACAAATTTAGCGATGTTATTATCAGCATCGTAGGTGTAGTTTATGACTTCTTTCCAATCACTTCCAACTTTGTCTTTTACTGTCATATCCAACAATCCGTTTTTGTTGTAATAGAAATGCTGTACAACATCTGAAGTAGTTATGGTTTGAAGTTTACCCTCTTTAAAAACTATTGTTTTGTTAACAATTTCTCCGTCTTTAGAGTTTTGGTAATTTGTCTTTACAATGTTAATCTGCTTTAGTTTAACGTTATCTTGACTGTGCATCAAGCAAGGAAACACCATCATTAAGATGGCAATAAAGTAGGTTTTCATATTTGTTTTTGTATTGATTTGGGACGGCCAAAATACAAAATTCAATTAGATTTTCACGTTTTGAAATACAAAAACTACAAACTTTTCAATAATACTCTAAAAATCAATAGATTATTTTCATTATTCTAAATTAGTTCTTACTTCTCCCCAAATATCTTTATGTCATCTACCATAAAAGCACCGTTTAACGTTTTATCCTTTCCAGATCCGATGTACTTAAACGCAATATTTATATTTCCAGAATAAGCAGAAAGATCGATTCCTCCAGAACTTATAAATTCACGCGAAGGTGTTGAAAGTGTAGGAACTTTTGCTTCCAATTTTATCCATCTTGCTTTGGTAATGCTTGACCCGTCAAAATTGGTTGAAATATAAACCTCTAAAGCATTTAAAGGCGAATCAACTTTCAAATCATGTTGCGCACTTCTAAACGAAAGAATAGTTTTTTTATAATCTGTGAGATCTATTTTAGGCGTAACCAGCCAAGCCACATTCTCAGCTGCAGCGGTACTTGTAGTATTAAATTCCGCATATCCATTTCCAGAATACACTGTACTTTCCCATAATTTCGAAGCTTTTTCTACAATATTGCTCCAGCCAGGAAGTACAAAATTCACATTATTTTTAACTGATTGAAAATCTTCTGAAAAAAACGGAGTATTTCTTTTCCCGTTCATCACAATGTCACTTTCATAACGAACCATAAATTGATAGTCTGAACCAAATTTAGTTAGTATTCCTCTCGCTTTCCCGCTTCCTTCTGGCACAAAATGATCTGCAAATTTTGCATAAGCGCTTGTTCTAAAAA
This sequence comes from Flavobacterium sp. B167r, assembly GCF_056824315.1. Classification (NCBI taxonomy): domain Bacteria; kingdom Pseudomonadati; phylum Bacteroidota; class Flavobacteriia; order Flavobacteriales; family Flavobacteriaceae; genus Flavobacterium; species Flavobacterium sp. B167r. The sequence continues at coordinate 1,269,081 of NZ_CP124859.1, read as the reverse complement.
TGACCTGATTTCCTGTTTTATCTCTCAAATACCAATTGGTTGAACCTCCTACATTATTCGCTTCTTCAAAATAATGACGCCCCAGCGCTGCTTCCGTAAACTCGACATCATTTAGTTCAATCAAAGTATTTAGTTTAGTATCTGAAAGCGCTTCCTCCACAGAAAGTGATTTTACCAACTGATTCTCCCCTATGTTTGTACACGAACCGTTTAGTACATTTTTGTACTCGTTTTGAGAAATTCTTCCAATTGTCGGATCTCCTGCATTGCTCACATACAAGCTCCCAATTCTTAAACCGCCATAATACAAATCTGTAAACTGATTTTTAAGTTTTATGTATACTTTGTTTCCTACTCGATAATTAATATAGGTATTTGTAGCATCAACTGGAACACTAAAACCAATAGCTGGTACTTTTTCGGTTTCTTTTGTCTGCAATGAAATCGTTTTGAAAAAATTTCCTCCTTCATCGCTCGAAACTACATAAGCTTCTATAATATCATCGTACAAATATTGCTTAGCCGTTGTCCCCGTAAGCTCGTATACTTTTTCTACTGTTTCGTTTGCGATAAAATTTGTTTGTGTACAAGCTAATTCTGGATTTTCAACTTCTTTACTGCAGCTGAATATTAAGGATAAGGCAAAAAATAAAAATAGTTTTTTCATGGGAAATAAGTTTTCAGTTTATAAACCGATTGTAAGATTTAGAAAATAAGTTCGGCCGTAACCGTAATAATATCGTGGTCCAAAAGATGGTGTTCCGCTAGACACATCTTGATTTAAAGCCCTAAAATTGGCATTTCTTGCCTGTTCAAAACCGCCTGTTTTATATATTAAATCCAAAACATTATTAACGCTGGCGTAAAGCCCGATATATTTTTTATGAATACGCCAAGATTTACCTCCGCTAATATTCAGCAACGTTATAGCTTTAAATTTTTCTTGTTTTAATAATTCATTTCCTCTTTCGGCAGTTGCCTCAGAAAAAGGAAAGCCATTCACTGGATTGATATAAAATTGAGAAGTCCGAGAAATTGGCGAAACATCAATATAACTTTCTGCTAAATAATTTATGTTTCCTCCTATCCACCAAAACTTCGGATCACGATATTCTAATCCAAAAGAATATGCTTGCTGTGGAGTTCCTGGCTGTTTGTAATTCTTTAAAAAAGCTGATCCAAAATCAAAAGTGGTTTGGGCTCCATCTTTTGCTCTGTTAGCGTCATTTGTTATCATCACATTTGGATTGCTACTATATACATAATTTCCGAAAGCTGCAGATAAAGTTGTTTTTAGCGTTGATGAAATTTGATACTCAAAACTTAATTCTGCTCCAGTATTTTTCTTATTCAATTTTGTCAAAGTCTGACTGACAAATGCATCTGTGAGATCGTAGCCAGAGCCATTATCAAAAATTCCTTCGGCATAGAAATAAGAAGTTTTTGAAGTGTTTTTAATTGCAGAATAATACGCTGTTAAACGCAATTTGAGTTTTGAAGCATGGTACACATAATTAGCTTCAGCACTACTGATATTCTCGTTTTCAATCCCGCCAACAATACTATTATTTAATCGCGTATTCGAAAAAGTATTTCTAAGCGAAGGTGCTTTGGTAAAATGTGCCGCATTAAAAAACACCAATTGCTTTCCTGAAATTTTATACGTAAACCCGCCTTTGAAACCGAAATTTTCAAAATTCACTTTATCGCTTTTTCCTAAAGAAGTTGTCGGATAAAGTCCGTTTTGATATAAGCCCTCCCTTTGATAATCTGACATTGCATAAGACTGCGCCAAGAAGAATTCTATTTTGTTGTAGCTAAATTTAAATTGCGCGAAAACATCTAAAGTGCTTGCCAGTAAATTATAATTATATCCGTAAATATCTCCTTTCCCGACTTGACGGTTTGGATGCTGCAAATCTGATTGCGAAAGATTTCCTTTGTAAAACGGATCAATATCTTCAAAATATGCTCCGCCAAGAAGATCCAATAAATATTGAAAATTATGCGATTTTAATTTCTTAAAAGTCAATCCGCCATCAAAGGAAATATTTGGTGTAATCTGTGTATTTAAATTTGAATTTAAGGCAAAAGTCCTATCATCTGTTCGGTCTTCATAAAGTACATAGTGACTTTGTGCATGCTCATAACCATTGGCTCCAAGCTTCTGATTAGCAAAATACATTTCATCCCAATTTATCTGCGAATTTGTCAAAAAAGCAATTTTACTTTTTTCTGCATTTTCATAATCTGGAGTAAATGCACCCGAAAATTCACCTTGATCTTTCGCGTAAAGCGAAGTAAAATAACTTGGCATTTTTTTGTAATAAACTGGATCGGGACTATCGCCATTTTGATAATCAATTGTACTGTTTCCTACTTTACCAAACTGATACATTAATGCCGAATTCAGATTGGTTTTATTATCAATTTTAAAATAATGATTTAGCATAAACAGCGGCTCTTCTATATTTTTTACTCTGGCATTTCGTTTTTCACCATTCTGAAATCCCCAATACGAATTGTATTTTTCACCCATTAACTCAGTAACTTCGATGGTATTGGATGAATTTTTCCCATGTGAATTTGGTGTATAAAATCCTGTAAAATTGATTGAATGTTTCTTGCTTAATTTCTTTTCTACGCTAAGAAAAAAAGAATTGCCATTGAAATCTGTTCCTTCAAAATAACCTTCATCTGTCCAACGTTTTCCCGCTGAAACCACAAATGCCCATCCTGAAACATTCATTCCAGAAGCATAAGTTCCAATGGCACGCCATAAATAAGTAGTATTACTTCCAGAAAACGTAAGTGATGATCCTTTTCGATACAAAGAAGCACGAGTAAAAATCTGCTGTGTACCCAAAATACCTCCAAAAGTATAATTGGAAGCGGCTGTTCCTACTGAAAATTCCTGATTACGAAGCACATTGTTCAAACCTCCCCAATTGCCCCATTTTGGTCTGCCATCATAAATTTTATTCATCTCCATACCGTTGAGCATAACTGTTCCGTTTTCGCTGTCTAAACCGCGGACTCGAAATCTAGCTTGCCCCCAATTGAATGCCGATGCCTGCATAAAAGCATCTTTTGAAGATTGCAAAAGACCTGATGTCATTTCAGATGAACTGTTGTCTTCTGAAAAATCATTGTCTGACAACGTAATCAATGTGGCCGAAACCTCATCTGAATACGTATCTTCTAATTGTAAAATACCGAGATCTATATTTTGCCCTGAATTGGACTGAACTTTTAAAAGGAAATCTTTATAACCTTGACTCCTCAGCAAAAGAAGTTTCTCTTTTTGGGGAAATATATGAAGTTCAAATTTCCCTGTTTTTGACGTGAGTTGCATCACTGACGTATTTTGTATCGTCACCACTACATTTTCTAGCGGATTTTGCGTTCGTGCATCAATAACAATTCCTGTTACCGTAATTTCCTTCTGCGAAAAAGCAAAATTAAAAAACCATACAATAAAAAAGACTGCGTATTTTTTTTCCATTAAAAATCCAATTTACTTTGAAAATAATCTTAGGATTGAAATCCTTTATTCAAAAGATAAAATTGGTTTTTGGAAAAAGAGTTTTAAAAACTCAAGCTATTGCTGAATTCAAATGTAGACAAAATATTTAAAAAACAAATAAATTCTTACAAATTTATTTGTTTTTAATAAATGTTAAGCAAAATAGAGTTAATACTAAGCTCTAATTTTAGAAACCATAAAGGCAATTAGAACTCCAAAAATTCCGATAAAGGCAAAAGAAAACTGTAATCCAAAACTTTGCGCAATATGCCCAATTATTGGAGGCCCCATTAAGAAGCCTAAGAAACTAACGCTCGACACAATCGTTAAGGCTTCGCCCGCAGGAACTGTTGGGTTTTTACCTGCAATACTATAAACAGTAGGAACAATTGTTGCAACACCCAATCCTACAAACATAAATGCAATTGTACACGGAACTATGTAAGGAAGAAAAACAGCTGTAAAAAGTCCTGCTGAAATCATGACACCGCTAATCTGCATAACACGTTCGCGTCCAAATTTATTGATTAAGCCGTCGCCTAAAAATCTTCCGCTTGCCATCATGATCATAAAAGAAGTATAACCTAAAACTACCAATGGTCCTGGCGCTTTTACAATATCTTTAAAATAAACACCGCTCCAGTCGAACATTACCCCTTCGCTTGCCATACTGCAAAATCCGATTACTCCAAGCCATAGCAACGCTGTATCTGGTTTTACAAATAGTTTTTTACCTTCTTGTTTTGGCTTTATTTTTTCTTTGGCCCTAACCAAAAATTTAAAGTTAAATGCCACCATTAATAAAACAATTCCGGCTACAATAATAAAATGATGCAGCGGACTTAAGTCTAAAGCTAGCATTCCTAAACCTACAAGCGCACCAGTAAATCCGGCAAAACTCCACATTCCATGAAAAGACGACATGATTGTTTTTTTGAACAACACTTCGGTATAAACGCCTTGTGTGTTTACGGCAATATTGGCTAGGTTACCGAACACGCCAAACAAAAATAATCCTAATGATAATTGTAATGATGTTGTCGCCAAACCTAAATTGATTAAGCAAAAAACATACATAATTAAAGAGAAAATCAGAATGCGATGGCTGCCGAATTTGGTTACCATTTTCCCTGAAAAAGGCATAACGATTAGCTGTCCTACCGGAAGCGCAAAAAGTATAGAACCCAAATCGCCTTCTGTTAAATGCAAAGTGGTTTTAATATCTGGAATTCGGCTGGCCCACGTGGCAAAACTCAGACCCATTCCGAAATAAAACATTCCAACGGCAAAACGAATACGGTTTAAATATGAAGCTTTTGCTTCTCTAAATACTTTCTTGATTTTGGCTTTGGTTTGAAAAAGCGATAATGGATTAATGTTTATCAGCATACTGAGTTTGTATTGGAATGTGGTCAAAAATACTAAAAACGTGCGTTATAGTCCATAAAACCTAATGTTATGCACAATTTACAACGTTATTGTTTATAAATTCAAAGGTTTTCAGTTGAATTCATCTTATTAAAATTACAACATTTCGAGTTTAGTAGAATTATAATCTGCTTCATTTTTTTATTAAAGCAAAAAGGAGCATTCTCAATTTTTAAGAATACTCCTTTTACAAATATAATTTTTCTACCGACGAAACATTCCTACAGAATGGTTATGATATGCTAATCACTTTTTGCTGTGCATTGCTCGCAATCGCCGCTTCTATAATCTGCATTACTTTTACGCCTTCGTCTGCTGTAACTGGTTCTTTTTTGTTGTTTGCAATCGAATCGTAAACGCCATCAAAGAAACTGAAATAATTACCTTGAAGCGTTGGGATTTTTTCTCTCACAATTTTTCCGTCAATTTCGGTATGCAAAAGCCCTTTAAGGTTTTCATCTTCCGTTCCCCAAGAATCTAAATTTGGTTTCATGCCCAATTTCAAATCATCTTCTTGTACGTCTCCTCTCGGCTTTAAGAAAGAACCTTTTTTTCCTTGAATAGTATACGCTGGATTGGCTTCACGAACAAAAAAACTAGCTTTTAAACGTACTCTGAAATTAGAATAAAACAATGACAAATCGATCCAATCGTCTACAACAGAATTTTCTCTGGTTACTCGAATGTCTCCAAAAACTGCTTTTGGACAACCAAATAAACTTACTGCTTGATCAATAATATGAGGGCCTAAATCTTTTAAAACTCCTGCTCCATCATTGGCAGTTTCTTTATGCACTTTTGGACTTAATAGTGGATTGTAGCGATCAAAATGAAATTCAGCTTCGACTAAATCTCCTAAAACTCCGTCATCAATTACTTTTTTTATGGTTTTAAAATCGCTGTCCCATCTTCTATTTTGAAAAACAGCCAATTTTAAATCTTTTTCTTTGGCAATTTTAGCCAATTCCTTTGCTTCGGCAGCAGTTGTGGTAAAAGCTTTTTCTACCACAGCATGTTTTCCTGCCAAAAGCACTTTTTTAGTATATTCGTAATGCGTTCCAACTGGCGTATTTACAATTACCAGATCAACATCGTCGCTTAATAATTCGTCTAGCGAAGCGTAACTTTTTACGTATGGATAATCTTCCTGAATTAATTTTTTGCTTCTTTCCCAAGAACCCAATAATTCAAATCCTTCGTGAATATCTAAAAACGGAGCGTGAAAAACTTTTCCCGACATTCCGTATGATAATAATGCTGTTTTAATCTTTTGCATTGGTTTATTTTTTTTTGCCACGAATTCACGAATTATTTTAAAATTATAATTCGTGAATTCGTGGCTAATAAATTTAAAGTTTAGCTCTTTCGTATTGTTTTGGCCATTGAATATCGTCGTTTAATTCCTTAGCGAAATCTAAAGGCAAATTCGGATTTCTCAAAGATTCTCTTGCGAATAAAATTAAATCCGCTTGATTCAAATTTAAAATTTCTTCGGCTTGTTTTGCTTCAGTAATTAATCCGACTGCACCTGTTGCGATGTTGGCTTCTTGCTTTACTTTTTCTGCGAAAGGAACTTGATAACCTGGCCCTAATGTTATTTTTTGATGTGAAACCAATCCGCCTGACGAAACATCGATTAAATCTACTCCTTTTTCTTTTAATATTTTAGAAAGCTGAACAGATTCTTCTGGATTCCAACCATTTTCTGCCCAATCGGTTGCTGAAATTCGAACAATTAATGGCAAATCTGAAGGCCATTCTGATTGTACTGCTTCTACAATTTCTAGGGTAAAACGAATTCTATTTTCAAAACTTCCTCCGTATTCGTCTGATCTCACATTCGTTAAAGGCGATAAAAATTGGTGCAATAAATAACCGTGGGCAGCATGTATTTCTACAACTTGATATCCCGCTTCGACCACTCTTTTTGTAGCGGTTTTGAAATCGGAAATTACTTTTTGGATTCCGTTTTTGTCTAATGCTTCAGGAAGAAAAGGCTCTCCTTCATGATACGGAATCGCACTTGGCGCAACGGTTTGCCATCCGCCTTGAGCGAAATCTAATTTTTTATTTCCCAACCAAGGAGAAGAAACACTTGCTTTTCGACCAGCATGAGCCAATTGAACTCCAGGAATCGAATTCTGAGAAACAATAAAAGCATTGATTTGTTTTAGTTTTTCGATGTGCTCGTCTTTCCAAATTCCAAGATCGGAAGGAGAAATTCTAGCTTCTGGAGAAACGGCCGTTGCTTCCTGAATAATTAGTCCTGCGCCGCCTGTTGCGCGACTTCCTAAATGAACGAGATGCCAATCGTTTGCAAATCCGTCAATTGCAGAATACTGGCACATTGGCGAGATCGCTATTCTATTTTTTAAAGTGATTTTTTTTATGGTGAGCGGAGAAAATAATTTCGTTGCCATAGACATGTAACTTTTAATGATTTTTTACTACCAATTGAGTAAGGCAGTGTTCAAAAAGTAAAGTTACGGCATCTTGTTAAAAAGAGAAATCGAAATGTTTATTAATTAACAAACATTTAAAACCTTAAACACTATCTTGCACACTTAAATTAAAATAGAAAACGCTACTTTTGTGCGTTAAATACGAATTAAAAACAAAAAATGGATATAGTTATCAAACTCTCTCAATTTCTATTGAGTTTATCTTTACTTATTATTCTTCATGAATTAGGGCATTTTATCCCTGCTAAATTATTTAAAACCAGAGTCGAAAAATTTTACTTGTTTTTTGATGTTAAATATTCACTTTTCAAAAAGAAAATCGGAGAAACAGAATATGGTATCGGATGGCTGCCGCTTGGTGGTTATGTGAAAATTTCTGGAATGATTGATGAAAGTATGGACAAAGAGCAAATGGCTCTTCCTCCTCAACCTTGGGAATTTCGCAGTAAACCAGCTTGGCAACGTTTAATTATCATGCTTGGCGGTGTTACGGTAAACTTTATTCTAGCTTTTATTATCTATATCGGTATGGCATTTGCTTACGGAGATACTTATATTGCTAATACTGACTTAAAAGATGGTGTTGCAATTGAAAATCCTGCTATGCTTAAAGCTGGTTTCAAAACGGGTGACAAAATTATTTCTATTGATGGAAAAGCTGTAGAAAATTTTGATAGTGACATGAACATGAATGTGATCATGGCAAAACACGTTTTGATTGAAAGAAACGGACAGCAGCAAACGATTACAATGCCAACAGATTTTGTTGATCAGCTTTCTAAAACAGAAAAAGGAATGCTTATCGATATCCGCAGACCTTTTGCAATTGGAAAAGTTACAGAAGAGTCTCTTAACCAAAACTTAAAAGCAAAAGATTTGATTCTTTCTCTTAATGGACAAAAAGTTAAATATTTTGACGAAGCAAAAGCAATTTTAGCTGCTAATAAAGGAAAAGAAATTTCTGCAGTTGTTTTACGCGACTTAAAAGAAACAACTCTTAATGTGAAAGTTTCTAAAGAAGGAACTTTGGGAGTCTTTGCTGGTGGTTTAGACATGAAATCATTAGAAAAACTAGGATACTATAAAATAAGCACAAAAGAATACGGTTTCTTCGAATCTATTCCGATTGGACTTGAAAAAGGAAAAGATCAATTAGTAGGTTACGGAAAACAATTGAAAATGATTTTTAATCCAGAAACTAAAGCTTACAAACAAGTAGGTGGTTTTGCTGCGATTTACAACATTTTTCCAAGTTCTTGGAGTTGGGAAGTATTTTGGTCAATCACAGCTTTATTGTCGATTATGCTTGGAGTTATGAATTTATTGCCAATTCCTGCTCTTGATGGCGGACATGTGATGTTTTTATTGTACGAAATAATTAGTGGCAAAAAACCAAGCGATAAATTCCTAGAGAATGCGCAAATGGTTGGTTTTGTTTTACTTATTTCACTACTACTGTTTGCTAATGGTAACGACATTTACAAGGCGATTGTCGGCAAGTAAAAAAAAGTAAAAAAAAGAGTGAAAATGTTTTTGAGAAACTAAAAATAGTTTTATATTTGCACTCGCTAAAAAGAGCAACAACTTCCTCCTTAGCTCAGTTGGTTAGAGCATCTGACTGTTAATCAGAGGGTCCTTGGTTCGAGCCCAAGAGGGGGAGCAACTTTTTTTAGCAAACATATTTACCTTTAAGGTGATTCCTCCTTAGCTCAGTTGGTTAGAGCATCTGACTGTTAATCAGAGGGTCCTTGGTTCGAGCCCAAGAGGGGGAGCTTAAAAAAAAGACGATCAAATTGATCGTCTTTTTTTTTTTTGCTCAAATCCCAACTCTAAAAATTCCAATATTCAAGGACGTTTTTTTAACAGCAAAGCTCGCAAAGTTTGTCATTTCGACCGATAGGGAGATATCACAAATAAATTACCTTAAAAACTTTGAGCCTTTGCCCCTTTGAACCTTTGAAAAACCTATTTCATTGTCAAAGTTTCGCTCTTAAACCTTTTCATTAGAGCATTTGCTTTCTCATTTTCATTGATTGCTTTTAAAGACTGGGCGTATCTGTAATAATATATGACTTCCAAATCTTTGGCTTCTTCAAATAATTGTGCGTAATAACCAACTGCTACGCTTAGATTTCCTTCAAAATAAAACCGATCAGCTACTTTTTTAAGCATGTCAACAGATTTATAACCTTTGTCTACCACTTTTGTGTATGTGTCGACCATATTAACGGTTACGTATTTTGAAGTTGTTGGAGCAGGAACTGTAATTTCTACTTTAACAGGTTCTACAATAGCAGACGAACTTGAAACAGTTGTTTTTGCCTCTATTGTGTTTGGAGCTACTTTAGGTTTTCTTTTTACGTAATTAGGAATTACAGTTCTAGTATTATTAGGTCCAAGGTCGTAAGTGTCGACCATGTCCAATTTTGAAACTTGGTAGGTAATAATTCTACCTCCAAAAAGCTTATTAATTCTCTCTTCTACATAATAAGATTGGATTACCAAATCATCATTAGAAAGACTATCCGTCAATAGTGTCGTTTTTCCCGCTTCCGGAGAAGCAGAGGTATTGTTTGCGCGCTGGGCAAAACAACCGAGAGAAAACACAAACGCAAGTGTACCGATAAGTGCTTCATACTTTTTCATGATTTTTGAATAAAATTAATGCTCCAATTAAAAAACTCACATAAAGTTACTCATTTTCTTTCCCTTAACTTTTATTCTCCTGTCAACGACCTAGAAAACCGATAAAGTACTGATTTTTTGTGGGTTTATAAATTTGAACGTAGGTTTATATTAAGATTGTTTTTACTCTTCATTTAATTGTTTATGAACTAATAATTATTTCCTGAAAATTTTCAAAAGATTTTCATCTGTTTTATTTCTCTAAGTAATTCGTTTTATACATTCTGTCTTACTTTGCAATTAAAATCGATGACAAATTTATAAGATTATTCCTTAATTTTATATCTGAACGGCAAAAATTTAAAAAATTTAACTTTTAATTTCTTTGCTTTTCAAATGATTTCCAATTTATTAACTTTTATAATTTAGAAAATGATTACGATAGATAAAAAAAGCGCCGTAATCTTTGGATTACGGCGCTTTTAAGTTTCTTTAAAACTCTATGGTAATTAAACCCCTAACTTCTTAGCAATTTCAGCAGGAATTCCTCCTTTGTTTACTAGCAATGCAGTAGTTTTATATTTTACGAAGTTCTTAGTTACAAATAAGAAACCTTTGTAGTCGTTTGTTTCTCCCCAAGAATTTTTTACGATATAATATTCTTTTCCCGTTTGATCTTTTGCTAAACCAATAATGTGCATTCCGTGGTCGTCTGTTGTTGTGTAGTTATCAAACGCTGCTTGACGCATTTCTGGAGTAATTTCTGGTTCTGCTTTTGGCCCGTTAAACATGTCTGCTTTTTCTTCCGCAGTCATATCGTCAAATTTTTTAGACGTTACGTAAGCTACTCCGTTTTTCCAACTAAAGCTTTTCTCGCTCACATCTGTTGCCCAAGCTACAGTGTATCCTTTTTTCAAAGCGTTGTCGATAACATCTGTCATATCGTTCACTTTTACATTGTAAACTTGATCCAATGACCAGTTGTCTGGCACCATCATAGTTGTTTTTTGATAGTATGGAGCATTTGTGAAAGATGACATTTCTACATACTCATCTGGGTTAATTCCTACTACTTCTTTAGCAAAAGTTTGTGGTGTATAGTTTTTTCCTTTGTAAGTAAAGTTATCTGGCACTTTTCCTAAGTAAGAATCAATAACAGCTGCGTAAGCTTTTTGCCAGTTTGGAGTTAATTCACCATTCGGGTTTTTCACCACTGCTGCCAAAACTCCTTCAATAAGAGCGCCCATTTCAGCAAATTTGTTTTTGTCTGTTCCGTAGTTTAATCCTGTATAAACTTCTCTCGGTACAGTTCCGTATTTTTTATACATATTAATTACATCGTGCAAAGCTCCTCCGTCTCCAAGAGTAATGGCTCCGTGCATACGAACATAGTTTACTCCTTTTTCAACATATACGTTTCTGGCAGAATAAATTTGAGATAACTCAACCGGCTGTTTTCCTAAACGAATCATTTCTGACTCTAAGAATGAATTTGTTGAGTAACTCCAACAAGTTCCTGATGATCCTTGAGATTTTACTGATGTTGTTCCTAGGTTAATTACTTCTGTAAATTTGAAGTTCTCTTTACTTTTGTCGCTAGCGTTTAGTTTAAGTGAATTTACTAAAATGTCTTGCGCAAAACAGCCTGCAGTTCCAACGAAAAATACTGAAGCAGCAAACACTGATTTGAATGAAAATGTATTCATAATTTATGTTTAAGATTTAACAAAATTAGTCTTCAATGTTTCTAATTTGTTACAAAACAATTAATTTTTTTGTAATTTATTGCTTTCTAGCGGTTAATTTTTTCATAATCTTTCTTTTGAGATGTAAAAGATTACAAAATATGCAAAAGTGAATGTGTATTTTGAATCCTATTCAGATTATATTTTTAGCTCGCAAATAAAATAGTATTTTGGTTGTCTATAAACGCCACGCAAGAATTTGGAAATGTACGAACTGGAAAAAGAAAAATATCTGGGTAATACCAAAAATATCTTCCATACAGATGGTCTTGCAGTCGTAGAAACCGAATATCAAAATAAGGTTTACGAAGGCTGGCATTCGCATAATAATGCGCACATCACTCTTTTTCTAAACGGAGGAACAACCGAAAAACGTAAAAACTTTAGCGAAACAGTTGGTCCAGGTTCGTTACTTTTTTATCATAGTGATGAGTTGCATTTGAACCAAAACACGCTTTTTCCTTCCAGAAATATCAATATCGAAATTGAAGAAAATCTGCTGAAAGAGCTTGAAATGAATGAAGCTGTTTTAGAAAAATCCGTGCAGAATAGCGTTTTTACCAAGTTTTTAATTCTAAAGATTTTTAAAGAAACACAATCTTCTGATTCTTTTTCTAATGACAATATTCGAATGTTATTTTCGCAACTTTCCAATTCTACAGATCATTTAGAACGATTTGATAAAAGTCCGTTTTGGGTTAAAAGTCTAAATGAACTACTGAATGACTGTTGGAACGAAAACCCAAACTTGAACGATTTGGCGCAAGTTTTACATTTAAATCCGATTACGATTTCTAAACATTTTCCGAAATATTTTGGCTGTACTTTGGGCGAATATATGCGCAGAATTAAAATTAACCGTTCGCTTTCGCTAATACAATCCAGTCCAGAAAACCTAACAGAAATAGCACTTCACTGTGGATTTTCAGATCAAAGCCATTTTATAAGAACTTTTAAAAGTCAGACGGGATTTCTGCCAAAACAATTTCAAAAATTATAGGCGAGGCAAATTTCATTCTATTTTTTGGTTTAAGGGCACTCTACATTTGCTTCAAATTAATACTTAAACCAAATTCAAATGGAAACCCTTACCTTCAAACAAAAAATATCAAATTCATCCATAATTAAGGCTGTTTTGGCTTTACTTATCTTTATGGCAGTTGTTGTAATTGGACAGCAGATTGCTTCAAAATTATTGTCACTGACTCCGCTTGACAAAAATTTCAGAAACCTGCTAAAAGGACTTTTTGTTTCTTCTGCCTGCATTTTAAGCTACATTCTTTTCTTTCAAAAATTTGAAAAAAGAAGTATTACGGAATTCGCTGCAAAAGGATTTCTAAAAAATGTTGCTATCGGAACTCTAATTGGTTTTACGTTACAAGCGTTAACAATTTTAGTAATTTACCTTAACGGAAGTTACAGTGTGGTTGCTATAAACCCAATTTCATTTATTCTGATTCCGTTTGCTATCATGTTTACCGTGGCAATTATTGAAGAAATATTAGTTCGTGGTATTATCTTTAGAATCATCGAAGAAAAACTAGGAAGCTACATTGCACTTCTTATTTCTGGTCTTTTATTTGGAATTTTACATCTTGCTAATGCGCACAGTACCATTCTTTCTAGCTTATGTATCACAATGGCAGGATTTTTATTTGGTGCTGCTTTTATTTACAGCCGAAATTTATGGCTTCCAATCGCTTTGCACTTTGCTTGGAATTTTACTCAATCTGGAATTTTTGGAGCAATTACCTCTGGAAACGAAAAAACAACTGGCTTATTAGAAGCAAAAATACAAGGTCCAGAATTTATTACAGGTGGCGAATTTGGTCCAGAAGGCAGTATCCAGGCGACTGTAATTTGTTTAATAGCAACTGTTATTCTGTTGGTTTTAAATGCCAGACAAAATAAAATAATAAAACCTTATTGGAAGAAATAAAGGTTCAAAATATTCAACTTTGTCAAAGTGTAGAACTTTGACAAAGTTCTAACTCAACTGAGACTGAAAACTGCGACTGAGACTAAAAAAAACTGTTGCTAAAAAATCATCGCATCCAATTGCTTCCAAAAACAATATAATACGCCCACTCTTCTGGCCCTTTAGCAACGTCTACACCCATTCTAAGTTTAAATTTTCTAGCTAAGAGGTATCTAAAACCAGTTCCGTAGCTGTAAACAACAGGTTTGGCAAAAGCTTTGTCCCAGTCGTCAAAAGCACTTGCGAGACCTCCAAATCCCATGACACTCCATCGTCTGTAGACATCCCATCTTAGTTCGGCTTCAGAAACTATACTGGTATTTCCCATGTATCTTGCTGCCGGAATACCTCGCAAATTGATTCCTGGTTTTAAATAAAAAGGCGGACTCCCCAACGCCTGCTCCCCTTCAATCCTTAGTCCGCCAATTAAGGTTTTCGCCAACGGATAATATCCTATTGCCGATAAATTTATTCGCCAAGCTTGGTAATCGCTTCCAAGTGCCTTATCTGACCAGAAAAAATCGGATTGAATTCGTATTCCTTTATCTGGCGTAAATATATTATCACGCCCGTCAAACTGCAGCGCAGCTCCCAACTGACTTATGGTACTTTTAATATCTTTTGGATCTACAAATGGTGGCGGAAGATTAAAATCGGGCAGGTTTATTTTCGAATTTAAAAATAAATATTGCGGTCCTGCACTCCATTTTGCATTTTTAAATTGCTTGAGCCACTGAGTATAAAATATAGTCGATTTAAAATTAAGCTTAAATTCCTGATCTGACTGATTGGGCAGATTGTTGGCATAAAATGATAAATTCATGTCGCCATAAGCAGCAAAACCACGATATAAGATTTTAGATTTTACCAATGTTGCCGAACGGAAAGCCCCTGCCATCCAGCTTTTATTTGCGGTATACATTCCTAAACCTCCCGTAATATCTGGATTTACAAGACGTGTAGTTCCGTCTTCTTCAATAACAGGCGGACGTTTTTTTAGAAAAACAGGAGCAACAGCACCTCCAAATCCACCAACTGCAGGTTCTGTAATAATGGTTGGCACTACAATGAACCCATTGGCGTAAATTAGAAAATCACTTAAATCAAAAGCTCCGTCTAGAGAATCTTTTAAAACTGTATGGTGTTTCTGTGCGCTTAAAAAATTAAATGATAAGATAATCCAAAATAAAAACAAGATGTTTTTTTGTGTCGGTTTTTTGTTTTTCATATAAGATTTTTATCGTTTATACTTAAAATCTCACCTCATCTCCAAAAAATAGAAATACTGATATAAAATTATTTATAGCAGAAAGAATTTTACTTAAAATAATACGCTCCTGAACGATCAGAATTTATTCTAATCGTTTTAAAATATTCTGAAGGAGATTTTCCTGTGTGTTTTATAAACGCTCTGAAACAAGTAGTTCGAGATTTAAAACCAGAACCCCAAGCCATGCCTTCTAATGATAGATCTTTCCATTCGGGATCGTTTATTTTATCTTTAAAATATTCAATCCTTTTAAGATTCACGTAATCCTGAAAATGAAGACTAAATTCAGAGTTAATTAAATTAGATAAATGGTGTACTGATATTCCTGTTTCTTCAGCTAAATCTCTGATTACGAAATCTTTTTTTAAGAATAGATTTTTAGAGTTTAACTCGTAATCCAGTTTTAAAAGATATTCTTCTCTTTTTTCAAGAGTCAGTTCGTTTGCAATTGGAAGGGTATTCTTTGTTTCTTTTGTTTTTACCACAGTATTTTCGACAACAAAATCGAATGTTTCTTCTTCATCATGAAAGATTTGCGGTTTGAAATAAAGCCAACCCACCGTAAAAAACAATACGGAAGAAATGAGGACATAACAAGAAAGATCTGTTGCGTCTACTCTTCGCAATAAAAAATGATGTACAAAAAGTGCCGAAAACAAGAACAAAATCATGAGATTATATACTCTAATCCAGTTAATTACTTTATTATGATGAAATTGGTTTCCTGTAAATTTTTTCAGATCATAGTTTAAAATCAACATGGTTTGAAAAAAGACATAGAAAAGCCAAATCGTCAATGTTAAAACAGAAAATGGATTCTTGATTAATGCTTCGATATAATCAACTGCTTTTATATTAGTGTAACTTCCAACGTAAACAACCAGAGTTAAAAAGAAATAAATAACAAATGGCACAAAATGCAGCCAATCGTATTTTCTGAAACTTTTATTTAATGATAAAATATTTCTAACATACAAAAATGAGCATGGAGCTGTTAAAAATATAAATGCTTTTGTAATGGTAAATAGATCTGGAAAATTTTTAAATAAATTGGCAGACAGATAAAAATTGTAGATACTTACCAACGCAAGACTCAATAAAAACATTCCCAAAAAGAAACTCTTCGAATAGTTTTTTCTGGAAAATAAAACCATAATTGAAGTTGCCAGGCCTGCAATTGTGGCTATGAAAAAGAAAAGAGAGAGCAAAATATCGATCATTTTTTTAAGTTTAATTAGTGTATGGTTTTCTTAAAATCTTAAAAATAGAATGCGAGAAATGGCGTGTAGATACAAAGCATTGTACTTGCCTTAGATTGGCAAGTACAAAAACTCTATTTTATAAAGTTATTTTTTAACTGCTCCTGGAGGGAAACCAGCTAATATTTTTTTGATAGCATCATTAATAAATTGTTCCGGATTATCTGGCTTACTGTCAATTTCAGCATTTCCAATTCCTTGCCAAAGCAATTTGTCTGTTTTTGTAGACACGATATCTATAACCAACGAGCCGTCAACATAATCGTAAGTATTGAATGTTGTGCTACCGCCACCCATCATGGCTCCACCGCCCCAATATCCGTACGGACGGTACATTCCGCCATAGCCATAAAAATTAGTATCGGCTGTCACTTGAGTTTTATTTTTTAAAATAGAAACTGCATTTACTTTTAAATCTGGAGTGCTAGATTCTATAAATCCTTTTGCTAGCATTTCGTTTCTGATTGCTTTTGCAACACGATCAACATTAAGCTGATTCACTTGACCTTGCTGCGCTTTTAAATCGTATACTGCAAAAGTTTTGTATTCACTGAAATTAGCAGCATGATCATAATCGGTTGTAACTTTTACAGTTGGAGAGCAGCTGTAAAAAAGACCCAAAAATAAAATTGGGATTATACGAAGACTTGTTCTTTTAATATTCATGTTGTGGTATTTATTAAATTAATAATTAAATCAGTTTAACTCGAATGTATTAAAATCATAAAAATCTTGAATGAAAGGGGCGTAACATATCAATAATCGTTTCACACAACACAAACCACTATTATACAATTACTTAGATAACTATCAAAGATAAATCATTTTATTTAATTAACAGTATTAAACAAATAAAATCTTACTTTATTTTCCCTCTCCTTTTTTAATCTAAAATTGACTAGATTTTTTTAAATCTATTTACCCCTTTATAATTATAAAGCTTTTCTGCTGATCTTTTGAAAATGTCTTTATAAAGCTCATTAAATTATTCTCAGCCTTTTTCGAAAAAGAAATTAAATTTCAGCCGAAATAGGAAGTTTTCCATGTTTTATTGCTTCTAACATTTTATTGTAATCCGATTCATTTTGAGCAGCGTATAAAATAGAAAACTCAACAATTGCATCGGCAAACTCGTCTGTATCTCCAATATAACCCGAAATTATCGAAGGATCTCCCGAACGCGCGTGAGCCCTTGCAAGCGCCCAACCGCAGGCTTTGGCATAATCCGCCATATTTTTGGGTTTCATAACTTCTAAAACTGGTTTTATTTTGGCATCTCTAAGCTGACGAATGTAGAAGAACTTATTTCTGCTGTCATTTGTCCAGCCCAAAAACATATCAGAAGCAGACTGCATTAGCTTTTGCCCCATAACAATGCGCTCGCCCTGATGGGTGTATTTTCCTTTGCTTTTTACATTTTCTTCGAGTACACTTTTTCTGGCTTCTTTAAATTGTAAAAAAATAGGTTCGCCAGTAGCAGACATTAGCAAACTAATTCCGCAAAGCGTTCCAACGCTTCCTACGCCTACTACTTTCATGGCCACATCGTGCATCATATATCTGCTTAACAAAACCTGTTTGTCTTCTGAAAGAGATTCGACATATCTTTTATGAATGATTTCGCCTTCTATAGCAATTTGTTTTTCCAGCTCTCCGCTAGGATGAAATATCAGTGGCGGATCATCTTTTATGCGTGCTCTGGCTCCGTCAAAATAAGTCATCTTTGCAAAATCCTTTTCGTGAGCAGTATACTCCGATGCTTTTTTTATTCTCTTCTGATCAAATTCTTTGAGTTCTTTATCATGACCTAAATCAATCAATTCTGCAAAATCAATATCGGCATACCAAATCTGAAGAGCCGATAATTTGCTGTACTCTATCATATGCCTTTTGTAACTATCGGCAATTTGCCATGCAAATTCTCTACAACTTTTTTTAGAGAATTTTCGCCATTGTCCCGCAATAATAAAACTGGCAGCTAACCTTTTTATGTCCCATTCCCAAGGCCCTGGAAATGTTTCGTCAAAATCATTAATATCAAAAACCAATTTACGTTCTGGAGTTGCAAAACCACAATTCATTAAATGACAATCTCCACAAAGCTGAAGATTTATTCCCGACACCGAAGTATGAGCCAAATCTGCAGCCATAATAGCGGCGGCTCCTCGATAAAATGAAAACGGCGATTCCATCATTCTTCTATATCGAATTGGCAATAGACTTTCAACTCTTCCTATACTCGTCTGAATCAAAATGTCTACAGGATCTTTTCGATTTTTAAAAGAATTCCATTCCTGGTGTTTTGCCAAAGGAGTTTTGTTTCTGATAGAAGCTCCTCTTTCATAACGTTCTGCCTTTGATATCAATGGGTCAAATATATTTTTATCTATATGTTTCGCTTTTTCAGTCATCTTTGCTCATGCTTAATTATTCAGGAAATACAAAAGCAATTACAGCTCTTAATCCCCAATCGGGTTTTATATTTTGATGGCCAACAATCGGAATAAGTGGTTGGACTGAAAACTGAACCACTTGTTTTCCGAATTTTGTAATTCCACCCATCGTAGGATTTAGAGAAATTAATGTTGTATTGCCTTCCCAATTTTGAGTAATTTCAGCATTCATACCCCAAGATGCTCCACTTTTATAACTATGAGAAAGAAATATCTGAGTATAGAACTGATTAAAATCTGAGCGATCATTTGCTCCAGCAACTGACCAAATCTGATTGGCAATAAACCCAACTGAAAGCCCTTTTCCTTGATGCATCATCAAAACACTAGGCCCAATTCCAAATTTTTCTGTCCCTAATAATTTATCTGTAGCTGTCGGCACTAAAAATGCAGGTCCAACTCCATATATTATTTTTTCACTTTTTGGAGCAAAAAATGCCGTCACTGTAGCGTCACTTAAACCAAACTCGTGGGTATTTAATCCTGTAATATTTCTTTGGTCAACAACCGGAAGAATCCATCGGCTTATTAAGTTTAAGTTGTCGCTCAATTTAAACGGAATAACAGGTTGTACATTGATGGTATACTTCACACCATTGTACGGCCCGATTCCGTAATTCAAATTATTCTGAAGCGGCACACTTATTAAACTCGCTACCGGATTTGCCAATTTATCTGCAAGTTCCTGAGGACTACTTCCTGATTTCTGCTCTTCTTCCTGAGCATAAGCCGTAAGACTTAAAATGAAAGAGACAGTGTATAACAATGATCGGATGACTTTATAAAACCCCATAGAATTGCTCTTTTCAAAATTTATAAATGCTGTTTTTTAAAATCAAAATGAAACAGCCAACCAATAAACTGTTTCACTTCAATTCTAACTAACTCAATCTAATTATCGGAAAAAACTTTTTTCCAGTCTTTTTGCATATCAACAACATGCCATTTGTTTTTAGCAGCAGCGTTTAATGATGCATTATCTTTTTCTTGATAGCTATACTCTCTTATAGAATCATTATGGTTTACAAGTAATTGAAAGGACGGATACTTATTGCCTTGCGAATAGGTAAGCATCGCAATATCTCCCGCTCCACCCTCATTTCCGCAAGCAAAAACAGGTCGCTGCCCAATATGCAACTGAATACTGACAGGCTTTCCTTCTTTATCATTAAAATGATCTAAAGCAGCTTCTCTCTGAACTACATTTTTAGCTCCATCATATTTATATTTGAAAGAAGTACCCACAACCTGATCTTTCGGAATTCCGTAAAAATCCTGAGATATTCCTCTCACAACTTCTATTGTTCCTCCGGTTACAATAAAGGTTTTGAATCCGTTGGCTCGGAGGTAATTCAGCAGTTCCAATTGCGGCTGATAGCGTATTTGCTTTACTGGAACATTTTTGCCTGGATATTTTGCATTTTTATAAAAATCTGCAACCGAAGCTTCAAATTCATCTTCTGTCATTCCAGTATGCGTTGCCGCAACGAGTTCTATAAGCGCTTTATCGCCTCCCTTTTCAAAGAAAGTTTTATCTTTTTCTACAACTGCTTTAAAAGGCTGTTTTTTTGCCAATTCAGGATTGGCTTCGACCATTTTTTGCACTTTATAAAAAGCAAAAAGTTCTTGTACATAAGGTTTTTCGGCCCATAAAGTTCCATCATTATCAAAAGTTGCAATTCTATCTTGCTCTGGAATAAAGTCTGGACTTCCTTCTTTGGTCACTTTTTCGACATAAGCAATAATATCGCTTTTTAAAGCTCCGTCATTCCAGCTCGGCAAAGGATCGCCGCCTTCAGTAGTTTCTGTTTTTTTACTTTCTGTTGTTGGGGAAGTTACCGTCTCAGATTTTTTACAGGAAAAGAAAAACAAAACTACTAGAGACAAAATGTATATATTTTTTCTCATGATGTTCTTGCTTTAATAAAGAGATTCAGACTCTTGAATCTGAATCCCTTTTAGTTTGATTTATTTTTTCTTTTTTGAAGCTGTCTCTTCTTCTTTCATTTTAGGTAAAATGTTTTTCTCAACATACTGTTGCGTTTTAATACCTTGAATAGTCTGTTGAAGTATCACTGTTGGATTAAAACTTGGCGGGAATGAACGTGGTGGATATTCTTTGAATGTTTCTGCAAAAACGAATACATCATTCATTGCACCATAAACAGATCCTACATGATTAATTAACCAATCCCAATAAGTGTTTGAAGTAAAATCAGCTCGCTCATATGGATCTTGATACAAATTAAATATCTTTTGCAAACGAAGTTCTGTAAAAGGCTCTGCCCAAACCCCCATTGTTCCAGCTAAACGCTGCTCTGCAAATACATATTTATAATCTCCCACTCGCATACCTACAAGCAAGCCATCATCATCAGAATAAAAGAATTTATCTCTTACGCTTTTTCCACCTTCTAATAATTTGGTTTGATCAAATCCGTCTAAATGCACTTTGTAGTTTTTGCCGTTTGCGCTGTATCCTTTTAAAAGTTTATTTACGATATCTGGTTCTCCTGCAATAGAAGCAAAAGTTGGAATCCAGTCGTTGTGACTCATTAATTCATTTGTAACTGTTCCTGGTTTGATGTGACCTGGCCATCTTACAATACAAGGTACACGGAAAGCTCCTTCCCAGTTTGTATTTTTCTCAGAACGGAAAGATGTCATTGCTCCATCAGGCCATGTGTTCATGTGGGGACCATTATCTGTAGAATATATTACGATAGTATTATCAGCAATTCCTAAATCATCAAGCGCTTTTATAATGCTTCCGATAGTTTCATCGTGTTCGATCATACCATCAATATATTCGCTGTCTCCGTGCGTATACTTTCCTCTATGCTCTTTTCTTACGTGCGTGCGAAGGTGCATACGTGTAGCATTAAACCAGCAGAAAAATGGTTTTCCAGAGCCGCTTTGTCTTTTTATGAAATCAATTGCAGCGGCAGAAGTTTCATCGTCAACAGTTTCCATTCTTTTTTTAGTAAGCGCTCCAGTATCTTCTATTTTTTGTTTTCCAACTCTTCCAAAACGAGAATCTGTTGTTGCATCATCAACATTTGTTGCAGTACATTTTAAGACTCCTCTTGGTCCAAATTTTTTCAGATATTCTGGATCTTTAGGATAATCTGGCAATTCTGGTTCTTCTTCAGCATTTAAGTGATATAGATTTCCAAAAAATTCATCAAAACCATTTACTGTTGGCAAACTTTCGTTTCTATCTCCTACGTGGTTTTTTCCAAATTGTCCTGTTACATAACCAAGACTTTTCATGATACCTCCAACTGATGGGTCTAATTGGCTCATTCCCATTGGTGCCCCAGGGAAACCTACTTTAGTAAGTCCAGTACGAATACCGTGCTGTCCTGTTAAAAATGCTGCTCGTCCAGCGGTACAGCTTTGTTCTCCATAATAATGTAGAAATCTTATTCCTTCATTTGCTAAACGATCAATATTGGGTGTAGTATACCCCATAAGTCCGTCACTATAAGCGCTAATATTAGTAATTCCAATATCATCTCCCCAAAGCACCAAGATGTTTGGTTTTTTGTTTTGTGCCGTAACAGAAACACCAGATAAAAACAATACTGCCAATACCTGTATGGCATTTATAAATCCGCATTTTAATTTGATTTGTTTCATGATAAAAAAATTCGTTAATAATTCTTATTATATGGGTTTGAAAATCCAAAAAAACAAATGGGAAAATTATAAGTTTCAAAAAATGCCTCAATTGAGGTTTCAACTTTTTGATTTGTTTCAAATTCATTTTATTTGAAACAAAATATTTTTAACTTCTTCTTAAGTGTCTCAAAATTAACCAATAAATAAGCGAAGAATTACATTTATAAGGCAGGAGCTTGTTTCATTTTATAATATGAAACAACATAATTTGAAATTTGCACCAAATTGTTTCATATTATAAAATGAAACAAGCCAAAACATCAAAAATCAATCAAAAGAGTAAAAGAAGTAAATGATGGGTTGAATTCCCTTGTAACGTGGATATTTTTCAAGTTGTTTGAATTTTTACCTGAAATTTAGAAAATTGAACAAGGAAACATCTCTGAAAAAATAAAATATCGGATTATGAAAGTAGATTGATTTTTGAAAAAAAATCATAAAAAAAGCCGCTTATATAAGCGGCTTTTTTAAGTATTTCGAAAGTAAAGTTACTCGATTTCAGAAACTCTCATCGTGTTAACCATTCCTTTATCTTTAATTGGCATTGCAGCAAGGTTGATTAAATAATCTCCTTTTGTTGCATATCCTTTATCAACTGCAATTTTGTTTACGTCAGTTACAGTATCATCAGTACTTTCTTCATTATCATAATAGAAAGATTTAACTCCCCATAATAAATTCAATTGTGTTAAGATTCTTCTGTTTGAAGTAAATACTAAAATATGCGCCGAAGATGGTCTCCAAGCTGAAATTTGGAAAGCTGTATAACCACTATTTGTTAAAGTACAAATTGCTTTAGCTTCAATTTCATTTGCCAATAATGCCGCTTGGTGACAAACTGTTTTAGTAACAAAACGTTTTGTTTTAATTTGTGGCGTATTTTGAGGAACATGAATTAGCGGAGAATCTTCAACAGCCTCACAAATTTGTGTCATTCTCTGAATAACTTGTACTGGATAGTTTCCTGTTGCAGTTTCTCCAGATAACATTACAGCATCTGCACCATCCATTACAGAGTTTGCAACGTCGTTTACTTCTGCTCTTGTTGGAGTTAAACTTGTAATCATTGTTTCCATCATTTGAGTAGCAACGATAACCGGAATTCTAGCTGTTTTAGCTCTTCTAATCAAATCTTTTTGTACCAATGGAACTTCGTGAGCAGGAAGCTCAACACCAAGATCTCCACGAGCAACCATTAAACCATCACAATATGCTACAATTTTATCCATGTTCTCAAGAGCTTCTGGCATTTCAATTTTAGCAATAATTGGAATTTTAACTTCTGAATGCTTCGCAATTAATTCTTGCAAATCTTGCAAATCGCGAGGTGTTTTCACAAATGAAAGTGCGATCCAGTCTACTTTTTGCTCAATTGCAAAAATAGCATCAGCAATATCTTTTTCTGTTAAAGCTGGCAAAGAAATTTTTGTATTTGGAAGATTAACCCCTTTTTTAGATTTTAATTCTCCACCTTGAATAACTCTGGCAACAACCTCTGTTTTTTTATCTGTAGAAACAATTTCGAAAATAAGTTTACCGTCGTCAAGCAAAATGCGCTCTCCAACATTTACATCATTTGGGAAATTTTGATATTTCATGAATGCTTTTTTAGCATTTCCGACAATATCTTCTGCTGTTGTAAAAGTGATTTCGTCTCCATCATGTACAACAGTTCCTTCTTCCATTACACCAACTCTAAGTTTTGGCCCTTGCAAATCTCCTAAGATTGCAGTTGTGTAACCAAACTCTTCGTTTAATCCTCTAATGATATCGATTTTCTCTTTTACTCCTTCGTAATCTGCATGCGAAAAATTGATTCTAAACACATTAACCCCTGCATCGATCATATCTTTAATGATCTCTCTTGTACTACAAGCGGGCCCAAGTGTAGCAACAATTTTGGTTTTCTTGTTTGTTAACATTTTTTTTAAAAAATTAGATTGTTTTTTGATTTTATTTTGTCTGTATCAACGACATAAATAGCCGCAATACTTTCTATTGTGTTTAATTTTTGTTGAATTTCTGAAAAATTAAGCGCCTCTTCGCTATTATCAATCTTCAGGAAAAAATCGACTTTTTTAAATTCAGGAAGTAAATGAATTGTTGTCGAAACCTCACTTGTTTCGTTAGAAAACAAATTCTGGAAATCATTCGTACTCACAGAAATGATTTCATTTTTATTCTGAATTAAATTCCAGGAAACAGCTTTTTCTTCATCATAATAATAGAATCTTGAAAAATTTGCTTCACCTTCCTTAGTTTGAGCATGGATCTCGTTTTTGCTCTTACTTAAGTTAATCGGAAGGATTTTATTAATAAAATAAGCCAATCTATAATCTTCTAATGAAGTATGAATTGCCATTAAATAATAATCAATTTCGTCAAATTCGTCTAAATCCAATTTATGAATAGCCATGTCTTGAAAAATCAAGTTGTAAATATACTATTTCTAAACGGAGCATCAACAGTTATGACATGCTTGTTTTGTTAAATTATAAACGAAAACGTTGTAGCCTTGTGATAATTACAACATTTTTGCAGCTATTTCTTGTCAATTTTCTCTTGAAATGCAAAATAAGCCCTTTGCGATGCTTTTTCTTCTGCTTTCTTTTTTGAAGTTGCTCGCGCTCTTGCGACAACTTTATCATCAATACTCAATTTGACACCAAATAAACGCTGGCCGTCTATACCGTTATCTTCAAAAATGTCATAATGAAAAACTCTTTTTTCTTTCTGGCACCATTCGATAACAAGGCTTTTATAACTTATAACTTTTCCTTCTAGTCGAGCAATATCGACATAAGGAGTAACTACTCTCTTTTGAATAAATTTCTCGCAAAAAGCATAGCCTTTATCTAAATAAATTGCTCCAACTAAAGATTCAAAAATATTACCATGAATGTTTTCTCCAAAATGCTGAATTGGCACTTTGCTTTCTACAAACTGTACTAAATTTAAATCTTTTCCTAATTCGTTCAAATGTTCTCGGCTCACAATTTTAGAACGCATTTTGGTTAAGTAACCTTCGTCGCCATTTGGAGCTTTATTAAATAAATGCGCAGCAATAACGGCACTTAACATAGCATCTCCTAAAAATTCTAAACGTTCATAATTAATAGGATGTCCATTTTGGTCTAATTTATTAGATGAGCGATGTGTGAAAGCTCTCCGATAAAAATCAACATTTGTAGGCGGAAAACCAAGAATTTTCTGAATAGTGTCAAAAAAAATCCCGTCTTCTAGAGAACGGGATTTAGAAAATATTTTCTTGATAATATTCATATACAGAAATTAGTCAACTAATTTTTTAAACAATACGCAAGCATTATGTCCACCAAAACCAAATGTATTACTCATCGCAACATTTACTTCTCTTTTTTGAGGTTTGTTTAGAGTAAGGTTTAAAGATGGGTCAATGTTTTCGTCAACAACTGTATGGTTAATCGTTGGAGGAACAATTCCGTGTTTCATTGCCAAGATAGAAGCAATAGCTTCGATAGCTCCAGCAGCACCAAGTAAATGTCCTGTCATTGATTTTGTAGAGTTGATATTGATGTTTTTAGCATGATCTCCAAAAACTTTACTAATCGCTTTTAACTCTGCAACGTCTCCTAATGGAGTTGAAGTTCCGTGAGTATTAATGTGATCAACTTGGTCAGGTGTCATTCCAGCATCTCTCAATGTGTTTTCCATTACAGCAATAACTCCAATTCCTTCTGGATGTGGTGCAGTTAAGTGGTAAGCATCAGATGACATACCTCCACCACCGATTTCGCAGTAGATTTTTGCACCTCTAGCTTTAGCATGCTCATAATCTTCAAGAACTAATGCTCCTGCTCCTTCTCCTAAAACGAAACCATCTCTGGTTGCATCAAAAGGTCTTGAAGCCGTTTCTGGACTTTCGTTTCTTGTAGATAAAGCGTGCATTGAGCTAAACCCTCCCATACCAGCAATTGTAACAGCAGCTTCAGAACCACCAGAAACAATAACATCGCACATTCCTAAACGAATGTAGTTGAAAGCATCGATTAATGCGTTTGCAGAAGATGCACAAGCAGAAACCGTTGTGTAATTTGGTCCCATATATCCGTTACGCATAGAAATATGCGCAGGAGCGATATCAGCAATCATTTTAGGAATAAAGAAAGGATTGAACTTTGGAGTTCCGTCCCCTTTTGCATAATACAATACTTCATCTTGGAAAGTTTCTAAACCTCCAATTCCTGCTCCCCAGATAACACCAACTCTTTGTTTGTTAACGTTATCATTTGTGATTCCAGCATCTTTAATAGCTTCATCACTGGCAGCAACAGCATATTGTGCAAATTTATCTAGTCTACGAGATTCCTTGCGATCCATGTAATCTTCAATATTGAAGTTTTTCACTTCGCAGGCAAATTTCGTTTTATGCTTCTCTGTATCATAATATGTGATCGGAGCGGCTCCGCTAACCCCATTCACAAGTGCATTCCAATAATCCTGGATATTATTCCCAATAGGAGTAAGTGCACCTAATCCTGTTACAACAACTCGCCTTAATGCCATAAATATGTTTTTTGTACTTTAAACAAATAAAACCCACGCTTTCTTAACTTATTGTTACTTAAGAGCCATGGGTATTACAATAAAATTATATCTTGTTTGATTGAAAATCAATCGAAATTTAAAATTAAAAAAAATAATAACACCCGACTCTTAAAAATTTCAAAAATCAAAAATCAAATTCCAATTGGAACTTGGAATTTCAAAAATTGGGATTTTTAGAAATCGGGTGTGGTATTATTATTTTTTTGCTTCTTCGATATAAGAAATAGCTTGACCTACAGTAGCAATGTTTTCTGCTTGATCGTCTGGAATTTGAATATCAAATTCTTTTTCGAATTCCATAATAAGCTCAACAGTGTCTAATGAGTCAGCTCCTAAATCATTAGTGAAGCTTGCTTCTGTTACAACTTCGTTTTCGTCAACACCTAATTTGTCTACGATAATCGCTTTTACTCTTGATGCAATGTCTGACATAATCTTTAATTTTAGAATTTAATTTGTTGGCAAAAATAAAAAACTTTATTTTAAAACCATGATTTAGTTAATAAATGTAACACTAATTTATAAAATTAATTTCAAGAAAGGTCTTTTAAAGCTATTTATTTTCGATTTTTATTCCGTTTTTTGCACTCTCAAAACACACAACTTTATGAAAAAAATTATCGTTTTCGCCTCAGGATCAGGAACTAATGCAGAGAACATTATAAAATATTTTTCGAACACTGAAATTGCAAAGGTCGTTTCGGTCTTTACAAATAATGCTTCGGCAAAAGTGATCGAAAGAGCAAAAAATCATCAAATTCCTGTCGAAATCTTCTCAAAAAACGAACTTTTAGAAAGAAAAGTACTGCAAAAAGTACGGGAAATCGACCCGGATTTGATAATCTTGGCTGGCTTTTTACTAAAGTTCCCAGAAAACATAATCGAACAGTATCCAAACAAAATAATTAATATTCATCCTGCCCTTTTACCTAATTATGGAGGCAAAGGAATGTATGGAATGCACATACACAGAGCAATTGTAAACAATAAGGAAAAAGAAACTGGAATATCTATTCATTATGTAAATGAAAACTATGACGAGGGCGGAATTATCTTTCAAGCGAATGTTGCCTTAACAGATGAAGATACTCCAGAAACAGTTGCAGAGAAGATTCATGAATTGGAACAAAAACATTTTCCTGAGATTATTCATAAAATCCTTGAGGAAAATTCTAAAAACTAAAATTAATTTTAAACCATATAAGTCATATAAGTTCATTTAAAAGCAAACCTATATATGCTTTTAATAGCTACGAAATTATTCCAAAAATTCATATCCCTATATAACTTATATGCGCTTTGACTAGCTTAGAAATCATTCAAGTAGGTTATATGCCCTTATATGACTTATATGGTTTAAAACACAAAACAATAATTGGACTCAATCTTAGATCAATCTAAAATCTGAAATCTACAATCTAAAATAATTAAATGTCTCACGAAGTACATATATATACAGACGGCGCTGCAAAAGGAAATCCAGGAAATGGAGGTTACGGAGTCGTAATGGAATTAGTCGGAACTCCACATAAAAAAGAATTTTACGAAGGTTTTCGTTTGACTACCAATAATAGAATGGAACTTCTAGCCGTAATTGTTGGTTTAGAAAAGCTAAAAAAACCGAACATGAAAGTTTTAGTAATTTCCGATTCTAAATATGTGGTAGATTCTGTTGAAAAGAAATGGGTTATGGGTTGGGAAAAAAAGAAATTTGCCGGCCGTAAAAATCCAGATTTATGGAAACGTTTTTTAATTGCATACCGCAAACACCAAGTAGATTTTAAATGGATAAAAGGCCACAACAATCATCCGCAAAACGAACGTTGCGATCAATTGGCCGTAATGGCTTCAATGCAACCGAAACTTTCTGTTGATGAATATTACGAAACTATCGGATCTAAAGAATAAAAAAAACGCATCAATTAATTGATGCGTTTTTCATTACTAACTAAAATCTTTATTCTTTGTCCAGATCTTTTGCCGTTTTAAACCCAACCAAAAGTCCGATACCTGCCATTATGAAAATAATTGAAGGATAAACAGCGCCATCATTAAGAGAAGTGTAAGTTGTAATTACCAAAGCAAGGAAAATTCCAACACCACTACCGATTAATAAAAATGCCAGGTTTACTACAAGAATTTTCCATACCGAAACTCTATTTGTTTTTGATTGAAAAAAGATACTGGCATCAACACCTTTTTCTATAAGTGCTAAACGTTCTCTGTTTCTTGTTGAGTAAACTAAATAAACGATCCCAAAGATCATTGCAAAAAAACTAAGTGGTACTAAAATTTCTGGTCCCATGATTTTATATTTTTTAATTGATTGATACTCCATATGACGACACCTTTTAAATTGAGGTTACAAGAATTTGAAAAAAAATTCAAATTTTAAATTTCTTCCGAAACTTCGAGATCAAAACTTACTGATAATCAATTAATTTTAATCCTTGAAACCTTGTAAAAGTTTTAAGCTTTAACAAAGTTCACCTATATATAGTTCCATCAATTGGAATTGGGGATTTAAAAATTGGAATTTTATTAGTTTGGAATTTATTTTAAAATTTCTGTAACCTAAACAAAAGACACGTCGTCTTATATAATATGAGTACTTTAAATGATCAGCATTATATCGATAAAATTCTGCATGGAGAAACGAATGTTTTTGCTGTGCTGGTCGATCGTTATAAGGATATGATTTTTACATTGGCACTCAAAATGGTTAAAAATAGGGAAGAAGCAGAAGAAGTTGCGCAAGATACTTTTATAAAGACATATAATTCTTTGAATAAATTTAAAGGAGATTCGAAATTTTCTACCTGGATTTATAAAATTGCCTACAATACCTGTTTAGATCGTTTGAAGAAAAACAAAAAAGAAGATAATAACATTTCAATCGATGAATTTTCTTCTCATTTAATTAAAACAATGGATAATGCCTTGAGCGCTTTAGAAGATAAAGAACGCAAGCAGGCAATTCAAAAATGTTTAAATTTGTTACCAAGTGAAGAAAATTTCCTGCTGACTTTATTTTATTTTGAAGATCAGAGTTTGGAGGAAATTGGAAAAATCATGAATATAAATGCTAATAATGTCAAAGTAAAATTATTTAGAAGCAGACAAAAATTAGCAGTTATTTTAAAAAAGCAGTTAGAACCCGAAATAGTTGAGTATTATGAAAGAGAGCGATAAAAACTTAGAAAATCTTATTGACAAAATGATGGCTGAAAACACACTGCAATCGCCATCTGCCGACTTTACTTCGAACTTAATGTCGCAAATTTTTGTTGCCGAAAAAGCAAAAATAAAACCATACAAGCCTTTAATTTCAACATCGACATGGATTTTTATAGGTTTAGTGGCAATGCTGCTAGTTGCTTACAATATTCTTTTTGCGGGAGCAGAAAATAATGTAGAAATAGGAAAAACATACACAGATAAAATTGCAAACATCTTTTCAGGAATACATATTTCAAAAAGTACATTGTATGCATTTTTAATTGTTCCTTTTATGATGCTGATTCAGATTGGGGTTTTAAAAAATTATTTTGATAAGAAGTATGAGTTGTAAAATAATCGCATTTTTTTTCGAAAAAGTTGCAACTTAACTCTAGAAAACATATTTTAAGCTTTCAATCAAACCCATTTTAATCAATTCATTTACAATAGTTTTACTTCGAAATCGTTGTCATTTTTTTAAGAAAATTTTGAGAACCTAAACCATTGCAATATTGTAACTTATAGAGTATCTTTGCACCCTAATTCGAAATTCATAAAATGAATAAACTATTGATTGTTGGAACAGTTGCTTTCGACGCAATTGAAACTCCTTTCGGAAAAACAGATAAAATATTAGGTGGTGCTGCAACCTACATCGGATTATCAGCGTCATTTTTTAACTTGCAATCGGCTATTGTTTCTGTAGTTGGAGACGATTTTCCTCAAGAACATTTAGATTTATTAACTTCAAAAAATATCGATATCTCTGGCATCGAAATTGTAAAAGGAGGAAAAACCTTTTTCTGGAGCGGTTTATACCACAATGACCTAAATTCTAGAGATACTTTAGTTACTGAATTGAACGTTTTAGCTGATTTTCAGCCGAAAGTTCCTCAAAACTATAAAGATGCTGATGTTGTAATGTTAGGAAACTTACACCCGTTGGTACAAAGCAGTGTTTTAGATCAAATGGAGAAAAAACCAAAATTAGTTGTTTTAGATACAATGAACTTTTGGATGGATTGCGCTCTTCCAGAATTATTAGACGTTATCAAACGTGTAGATGTTATTACAATCAATGACGAAGAGGCAAGACAACTTTCTGGTGAATATTCATTAGTAAAAGCAGCTGCGAAAATCCAAGATATGGGACCAAAATATGTGGTCATCAAAAAAGGAGAACACGGAGCGCTTTTATTCCACAACAGAGAAGTATTCTTTGCACCGGCTTTACCATTAGAAGATGTTTTTGACCCGACTGGAGCAGGAGACACTTTCGCAGGTGGTTTCTCTGGATTTATTGCGCAAAGCGAAAACATTTCGTTTGGCAATATGAAAAATGCAATTATTTATGGTTCAAATTTAGCTTCATTCTGCGTAGAGAAATTTGGAACTGAAAGGATGGAAACATTAAGCAAAGCCGAGGTAGCGATTCGATTACAGCAATTTAAGTCGTTAACTCAGTTTGACATAGAAATATAATGCCTAAGAGCCTCGGTAAAACGGGGCTTTTTTATTACGTTAATACACACAACTTACACAACACACAAAAAAACAAAAAAAATGAGCGACGCTTTAAAACACGAATGTGGGATAGCTTTAGTTAGACTGCTTAAACCGCTTGAATATTATAAAGAAAAATACGGAACTGCGTTCTACGGAATTCAGAAGATGTATTTAATGATGGAAAAACAGCACAACCGCGGACAAGACGGGGCTGGTTTTGCAAGTATCAAGTTTGATGTTGATCCTGGACAGCGCTATATCAGCAGAGTTCGTTCAAATCACGCACAACCAATACAAGATGTTTTTAAACAAATTAACGAACGCATTAGCGAAGAGTTAAAAGCGAATCCAGAATTGGGTGACGATATGAAAGAGTTAAAAGCAAACATTCCTTATGTTGGAGAATTGTTTTTAGGTCACGTACGTTACGGAACTTTCGGAAAAAATAGCATCGAGAGTGTTCACCCATTTTTACGTCAAAGTAACTGGATGCACCGTAACTTGATTTTGGCAGGAAACTTTAATATGACGAATGTTAAAGAACTTTTCGAAAATCTGGTTGAGTTAGGACAACATCCTAAGGAAATGGCTGATACTGTCACAGTAATGGAAAAAATTGGCCATTTCTTAGATAAAGAAGTTATGCAGTTATACCAAGATTGTAAAGCTGAAGGTTACTCAAAAAGAGAGGCTTCTCCGGTAATTGCTGAGCGTTTGGACATTGCTAAAATCTTAGGCCGTTCGGCTAAAAACTTAGATGGAGGTTATGCAATGGCTGGTTTATTAGGTCATGGTGATGCTTTCGTATTTAGAGATCCAGCGGGAATTCGTCCAGCTTACTTCTATCAAGATGATGAAGTAGTAGTTGTAGCTTCTGAAAGACCTGTTATTCAAACGGTATTTAATGTTCCTTTTGAAAGCGTTCAGGAAAT
The DNA here is from genome assembly GCF_056824315.1 of Flavobacterium sp. B167r. Classification (NCBI taxonomy): domain Bacteria; kingdom Pseudomonadati; phylum Bacteroidota; class Flavobacteriia; order Flavobacteriales; family Flavobacteriaceae; genus Flavobacterium; species Flavobacterium sp. B167r. The sequence goes on along the minus strand of NZ_CP124859.1, from coordinate 1,236,407 downwards.
CGATCCAGGAAATGCTTTAATCATCAAAAAAAGCGGTAAAGTATCAATGGAGCAAATCCTTGAACCTACAGTAAAAAAAGCTTGTTCATTCGAAAGAATTTATTTCTCAAGAGGAAGCGATGCTGAAATTTACCAAGAACGTAAAGATCTAGGTAAATTAATTTTACCTGCGGTTCTTAAAGCAATTGATAGCGACACAGACAACGCTGTTTTCTCTTATATTCCAAATACAGCCGAAACATCATTTTATGGTTTAGTAGAAGCTGCTCAAGATTTCTTAAATCAGAGAAAAAACAATTATATTCTGGAAAACAGAAATACACTTACAGCCGAAACGCTTCAGGAACTTTTATCTGTAAAAATACGTACAGAGAAAGTAGCAATTAAAGATGCTAAACTTAGAACTTTTATTACCGAAGACAGCAGCCGTGACGATTTAGTAGCTCACGTTTACGACGTTACTTATGGCGTAATTAAACCAGAAGATAACTTAGTTATTATTGACGACAGTATTGTTCGTGGTACTACATTAAAAATGAGTATCATTAAAATGATGGATCGTTTAAAACCAAAACGTATTGTAATCGTTTCATCTGCTCCACAAATTCGTTATCCAGACTGTTACGGAATCGATATGGCGAAACTAGAAGGTTTAGTTGCCTTTAGAGCAGCACTTGCTTTATTGAAAGAAAGAAACTTATATCATATTGTAGATGAAGTTTATGCTAAATGTAAAGCACAAGAAAACTTTCTTGATAAAGATGTTGTAAACTATGTAACAGAAATTTACGATCAATTTACGCAAGAGGAGATTTCAGATAAAATTGCAGAAATGTTGAGCTCACCAGAAATCAATGCCGAAGTAAAAATCATCTTCCAAACTGTAGATGATCTACACAAAGCGTGTCCTAAAAATTTAGGTGATTGGTACTTCACTGGAGACTACCCAACTCCTGGTGGAAATAGAGTTGTGAATCGTGCCTTCATGAATTTTTATGAAGGAAAAGATGCTCGAGCTTATTAATAAAATACTAACAAAAGGTTAAATTGTGCATTTCATCGGTTTTTTTTGCCGTTCATCCTATTTCTTTGGTGAAATTGAAAAGCTATGATACTTTTGAGATACCATAACATTAGTAGGTTAAGTTTATGGTAGATTTGGGGCAAAAAGGGCGGAAGAAATTCCGCCTTTTTTATTGGAACAAACCCAATCTATTTATAAACAGCCAATTATACCTTTTAATTGGATATACTTACCTTTCAACTAATTTTTTTTCTTCACAATAATAACTGCCATACATTTACTAGACCATAACATTAGCAGGTTAGTTTATGGTAGATTTGGGGCAAAAAAGGTGGAAGAAATTCCGCCTTTTTTATTTAATCCAATCAACCACCTAACAAACAGTTAGTTAACTTCTTTTTATCGAATTTAATTGCGCTTCATCTGAAAAATTTTCTTTATAATAATACCCGTCATACATTTACTGAACCATAACATTAGCAGGTTAGTTTATGGTAGATTTGGGGCAAAAAAGGTGGGAGAAATTCCGCCTTTTTTATTGAAATAAATTTAGAAATATCCAAAAAACATCAATACAAGTCTTTAATCGGATATTATTGCATTTTATCCGAAAAGTTTCTTTGAAAACAACAAGTGCTGTATCTTTATAAGACCATAACAATAGTAGGTTAAGTTTATGGTAGATTTGGGGCAAAAAAGGTGGAAGAAATTCCACCTTTTTTATTTTCTCTTTTTTAGAAATAGAGAAAAGATCAAAGAAAATAGACAAATTCTAAAAATAAAAAAAGACGAGCATCTTTCGATACTCGTCTTTTCTCTATATTCTTTACTCTATTTTCTTATTTGTCTAAAGCAAATCTTCTAGCAACTTCTGTCCAGTTGATTACACTGAAGAAAGCTTCAATATAATCTGGTCTTCTGTTTTGGTAGTTTAAGTAGTAAGCGTGTTCCCAAACATCCATTCCTAAGATTGGAGTTCCACCGTTACCAGCAACTTCTGGCATTAATGGATTATCTTGATTTGGAGTTCCTACGACTTCTAATTTTCCACCTTTTTGTACTGTTAACCAAGCCCATCCTGAACCAAATTGAGTTGCTCCAGCTTTAGCAAATTTTGCTTTAAACTCTTCAAAAGTTCCAAAAGAAGCTTCAATAGCTGCTAATAAATCTCCTGTTGGCAAACCTCCTCCGTTTGGAGACATTACTGTCCAGAATAAATTGTGGTTGTAAAAACCTCCACCATTATTACGAACTGCTGCGTTTGATTTATCTAAGTTGATTAAGATATTCTCAATTGTTTTTCCTTCTAAATCTGTTCCAGCGATTGCTGCGTTAAGATTTGTAGTATATGCATTGTGGTGCTTTGTATGATGGATTTCCATTGTACGTGCATCAATATGTGGTTCTAATGCATCGTATGCATAAGGTAATTGTGGTAATTCAAAAGCCATGGTATTATGATTTTTATGGTTTATAAATAATTTATCCCAAATTTAGACATTTAACTTTGGAATTGAAAATACTATTTCGTTATAATTGAATTTAATTAACTGATAATTTATGTTTTTACTACATAAATAACTGAAAATCTTTATTTTCCATTAAAGGTAGTCATTGTATTTTCTAAACCAGCAGTCCCAAATGTTCTAATTATTTCCGCAGAAATTTCTAAGCGTTCAGTCAGCTTTGCTTCTTCTTCGGCATTCCATTCTCCTAAAACATAATCTACCTGCTGTCCTTTTTTAAATTGATCGCTAATACCAAATCTGTAACGAGTATAGTTTTGTGTATTCAGAACCAAATTGATGTTTTTAAGTCCGTTGTGGCCTCCGTCGCTTCCTTTTGGTTTAATTCTAATGGTTCCGAATGAAAGGTTTAAATCGTCTGTAATGACCAAAATATTCTCTAATGGAATGTTTTCTTTATCCATCCAATACTTTACCGCTTTTCCGCTTAAATTCATGTAAGTGTTTGGCTTTAAAAGAAAAAAGGTTCTTCCTTTAAATTTGTATTCTGCCATTGAACCTAATTTTACAGTTTCAAATGAAAGGCTTTCTTTTTTAGCTAAAAAATCAAGCACTTTAAATCCGATGTTATGTCTGGTGTTTACGTATTCGGCTCCGATATTTCCTAATCCGACGATTAAATATTTTTTCATATTGTCTATGTTCTCTTCTTTTGGTGTTGATGAAAACAGTTTTGTTATCCATTTTATCATTTGGCAAAAGTAAGGTTAATTAGGGAATTAGAAAATGTGCCAATTGAATAATTAGATAATTTGAGAATGTGGAAATTAGACAATTATCTGCTGGTTGTAGTTTAACCTCTTTGTTCGCTGAGGATTTGTGAGAGAATTGGTGAGAATAGCGCGCTGATGATACGGATTTTATTTTGTATACAATTATTGTCATCCTGAGCGAAGTCGAAGGAACACAAGAAGCTCGACAATCTTGATCTTAAATATTGTAAGGGCTTCGACTTCGCTCAGCCCGACACTAAAAAACTTAAAAAAAAAGACTCTTTCTCGCTAGCCCTGACAGGAGCGGTATCCTTTTTCTGGTTTCTTTAACCAGGAAAAGATTTAGCGGATGGCAGGAATGTCACTTCTTATGAAAACGGATGTTTCTGCTTCTAAAAAAAAAATTAACAATTAGAAAATGGGGCAATTAGAAAATTAAATAATTCTTTTACGCATAAAAATTAGGCGAAGAAAAACTCAGAACCTTAGCATCTTAGAACCTCAGCAGCTCTAAAGAAAAAAAGCCCCAATCGTAAGATTGAGGCTTTTTGTATTGAGTTGAAAAAATTATTTTTTCTTTCCTTTTGCAGGAGCTTTTGCAGCTTTTGCTGCTTCTTGAGCAGCTTTCATAGCAGCACGAGAAATTCTTACCTGAGCAACAACTGTGTTCTCTGGGTGCATAATTTTGTACTCTGGTTTTCCAACTTTAGTAACGTATAATTTGTTACCCATTTCAAGTGGAGTGATGTCAGCTTCAACGAAATCTGGAAGATTTGCTGGTAAAGCTTTAACTTTTAATTTACGTTGGTTCAAACGTAAAACACCTCCTGCAAGAACACCTTTAGATGTACCAACGATTTTCACAGGAACTTCCATTGTGATTTCTTTATCATCAAATAATTGGAAGAAGTCAATGTGTAAAATTTTGTCTGATACTGGGTGAACTTGGATATCTTGCAAAATTGCATTGAATGATTTTCCTTTTCCAAGCTCAATCACAACTGTGTGTGCGTTTGGAGTGTAAACCAAGTTTTTGAACGCTGCAGCGTCTGCTGAGAAGTGTACTGCTTGATTTCCTCCGTATAACACGCAAGGAACCGCTCCAGCATTACGTAAGGCTTTAGTTGACACTTTGCCCACGCTTTCTCTTTCTGATCCTTTAATTGTAATTGATTTCATTGTAAAAAAATATAGTTATTAAATAAATATTCTTGTTTGCTATAAGCTTTAAGCAATAGGCTTTAGGCTTTCTGCACAAAGTAATAAAGCTTACAGCCTAAGGCCTACAGCTTATTGCTTCTTACATTATAAATTTTCCACTGATGGAATTGTTGTGGTGAACCATTTGCATTACCTCAGCAAATAAAGGCGCACAGCTTACCACTTTTATTTTCTTTGATTCTTTCTTTAACGGAATTGAATCGGTTACGATTAATTCTGTTAGTTTCGAATTTTCAATTTTCTCGTACGCACCGCCAGATAAAATAGCGTGTGTACAAATTGCTCTTACACTTAGTGCTCCCTTTTCGATCATTAGGTCTGCCGCTTTCGCTAAAGTTCCTCCTGTATCGATCATATCGTCTACTAAGATTACGTTACGTCCTTTTACTTCACCAATAAGCTCCATAGTGTCGATAACGTTGGCTGCTTTTCTTTGCTTGTAACAGATTACTACATCTGATTCTAAAAACTTAGAGTAAGCATATGCTCTTTTTGAACCTCCCATATCTGGAGATGCAATTGTTAGATTTTCTAACTTTAAACTTTCTACGTATGGTAAAAAGATTGTAGATGCAAATAAATGATCTACTGGTTTTTCAAAGAATCCTTGAATTTGATCTGCGTGCAAATCCATTGTCATGATTCTTGTTGCTCCTGCAGCTGTTAATAGGTTTGCTACTAACTTTGCTCCAATCGGAACTCTTGGTTTGTCTTTTCTATCTTGTCTTGCCCAACCAAAATAAGGCATAACAGCTGTAATGTGTCTTGCTGATGCACGTTTTGCCGCATCAATCATTAACAACAATTCCATCAGATTATCTGCACTTGGAAAAGTTGAACATACGATGAAAACTCGTAATCCTCTAATTGACTCTTCGTAAGACGGCTGAAATTCTCCATCGCTATACGTTGACATCGTTACTTTTCCTAACGGAATTCCGTAGTCTTTTGCAATTTTTTCTGCAAGATAAACACTTTGTGAACAAGCAAAAATTTTAGCTTCTGGTTCTAGGTGCGACATTATATGTGTTTGTTTTATTCCGCTAAATTTATTAGAATTTAACTTTAACATTTCTGTAAAGCTCAATACGCTTAAATATCTCGGATGTAGTTAGTTGTGTGTGCTTCGTTTTAACGAGCTGCAAATTTATAAAATTTATTGACACCGAAAGTAAAAAATTTAAGTATTTTTAGTAGTTCGTTTAAATTTATTTTTTACATTTGCACCGTGTTAAAGGAACGACATCATTTATGACTTCGTTCTATTGCGTTAAAATAATCACTTTTGATTGTTTTTTCGTCTGCTAAGCCCGGATGGCGGAATTGGTAGACGCGCTGGTCTCAAACACCTGTGGGAAACCGTGCCGGTTCGACTCCGGCTCCGGGTACGTAAAACCTCTTCTTAACGGAAGAGGTTTTTTTATGTCTTTTTTTGAACCATATAAGTCATATAAGAAAATATAACTTTACGTTTAAGTCTCTTTTTATTAAATGAACTTACAATCCCTTATATGGTGAAAACCTCACAACTCGCATCATGCAAAACAGGAAAATTACACGAGTTAGCAATAAAACACAATTGATTGGCTTTTTTATGAAGTTCTACAGCCAATTCTACTTTATTTGAATCTGTGATTGTAACTTTTGGATTTAAACGAACTTCTGTAAAACGTCCGCTTCCGTCTGGATTTACTTCTAAAGTTGCCTCAGCGTTGTCTGAATAATTGATGACTTCTATTCCGTTTTGAGAACAGACATATAAATATGACATCATATGGCAGGAAACTAAGCTGCTCAACAATAAATCTTCTGGATTGTACAATTCCGGATCGCCTTTGAAAGCTTTTGCTGCAGAAACATATAAAACAGGTTTTCCTTCAATATGAATTTGATGACTTTTACTGTAGAATCTTTTGGAAGAATCTGATGAATTTTGTTTTGAAGTCCAGTTTAATTGTGCTTTAAATAGATGTTTCATTTCGCTAAGTTAAGATTTTAAGCTGTAAATGAATAAATCTCGCAAAGTCGCAAAGTTTTATTTTCTTGGCGTTTTCGCGACTTTGTGAGATTCAAAACTATTTTTGAATATATGTTTAATAAAACACAATTCTGTTTATTTAATTTTATTTACCCCATTTCGTCCAGTCTGAATCCGGTCTTTTAAAAGGTTCTGTTAAAAACTTATTTGCTAAAGCATTAAATACTTCCGGACTTGAAGCTGGTGCAAAATGCGTTTCTCCAGGCAAAATACACAGCTGTGCTTTAGATATATTTTCGAAAATTTCAACCGTATGCTCATTTTTAATAATGTCTTTATCTCCAGCTACGACAAGTACTTTTGATTTTATTTTTGATAAATCTTTAGTTGGAATATTAGGTTGATCTACCAGAAGTCCGGCAAGTTGTTTTTGTAGATTCCAATTCTCACTCGTGTCTTTTGCTTTAATTTTTGATTCAATCATTTTTTTCATGTTCTGAACATCTTTTGTAGCCCATGAGTTAACTGCTGTAGAATCAGGTCTTAAATTGGCGCCCATCGCCACGATTTTCTTTATTTTCGACTTTCCAGAAATACCCATCTGCAAACCAACGAGTCCTCCATCACTCCATCCCATAATACTGATTGAATCTAATTTTAAATGATTAACTAATGCTTCCATATCTTTTGTGATTTGGACATAAGTTAAAGAATCTGTTTTCAATTCCGATTTGCCTTGCCCTCTGTTATCGGCAACAATAACTCTGTATTTACTTTTAAAATAATCAATCTGATTTCCCATCGATTCAATACTTCCCCCATTTCCATGAATCAACAACAAAGGTTCACCTTTTCCGTATTCTTCGTAATAGATTTTAGCCCCATTGATTTTCGCAAATTTTCCAACAGCGGTATTTTTACCATACGGCGTGTCAAATTTAAAATTCATCTGAACCTGAGCATTTGCAATTCCAAACGATAAAGACGTTAAAAACAGAAGTAATAATTTAATTGGTTTTTTCATAAATAAAGAGGTTTTTTTATAATAGTCATCCTTCAAATGTAAGAAAGAATTTACTTAATTAACAAAAACTTATTATTATTTTTCTGTGTTATCTGTCACTTTGATTCAAAAAATTTTGAATTGCTTTTTTTATCTTTTTAGTGAGAAGTGTCCTGAAAAAATACCTTTACCATTAAAATTGGCTTTAAACCAATAATCATCAGAAGGCAATTCTGTTCCATTATATGAACCATCCCATCCCGAATCATTTGTATGAAGTTCTTTCAATAATTTACCATATCTATCAAATATTGATATTTTAGAATTTGGAAATTTATTTATGCTTTTTATTTGCCAAAGATCATTATAACCATCATTATTTGGTGTGAAAAATTTTGGGTAATCAATAACTGTAACTTCTTTTGAATCTTCACCACAACCTTCTTTGTCTCTTAGATAAACAATGTAAGTTCCTCCTTCAACGTCAGAAAAATAATTACTTTCCTGATAATTTATACCATCAATGGAATATTCAAGATTTCCATCAATTTTTGGAATAATTTCTATAAAATTGCTTTCTGATAATTCTTTATATTTTATTTCTTTGATAGTTGGAAGTACCGACCTTATTAATTCGAATTCAAATTTGTTTTCACAATAAATGTCATTTTGAATTTGTCCAACTATAAGAGTATATTTTCCTGCATTTACTAAATCTGCTTTGTTAGTATTTGAAATAACATCTCCTTCTCCAAATTTCCAGCTGTAACTATCCAAATTATTTTCAACATTTACATGCAGCGAAGCTTCCAAATTACATAGAAAATATGTTTTTTCAATCTTTACAGTGGGCAATTCATTCACCAATAAATCAAAACTTGTTTCAGAATTGCAAAGACTGTTTACTTGGTTTTCTACTTTTACTTTTATTGTTTGCGATTTTGGCTGCGTATTTCGAAATAAGGTTGGAAATGGACTTGACAATTGGTTTCCAACATTATCAAAATACATTACTCTAAGCCCTGATTGATTTCCTATAATTTCGGTTTCGATGTTAGACATATCAAAAGTGGCAAAACCATTTCCTTCGTCACAAGCATATTTATTGGATGGTTTGTTAATCTGAGGTTGTGACGCTGTTTTTAAAACTAATGGGGTTTCCTTATAGCAATTGGTCAAAATATTAGTTACCCTAACAGTTATAATTTCTTGATTTTTAGTTGCATTTGTATAAGGATTTGGCAACGGACTAGCTAATTGGTTTCCGTTACTGTAAAAATAAGAAACCTTCATGCCTTGTTGATTTCCTAAAACACTAGATTCAACATTTGAGATGTCAAAATATTCCGAAATCCCATCATTGTTATCATCACAACCAATAAGTTCTTGCAAAGGATTTGCAACAGGAACCGGACTTACTATTAGTTTAAATGTCGATTCATTATAACAATTCGTACTAGTATTGACAGCCTTAACTGTAATTGTCTCTTCTTTGGCGATTAGATTTGCAACTGCATTTAGCGAACCTTGAATCTTCTGTCTGTTTTGATGATAAAACTCAACTTTTAAGTTCGTTGAAGTTCCTAAAATTGTTGTTTCTGTTGGTTTTAAATCAAATTGAGCAAAACCATTTCCATTATCACAAACAACTAAATCTTTAATAGCTGATAATTTCGGCAATGGATTTACAATTAAATCGAATGTAGTTTCAGAGTAACAACATAAATTGTCTTTATGACTTACTCTTACTGTTATCGTTTCTCTATCTTTAACCGTATTCGTAAAAGGATTTGGTAATAAATCATATTTTTTACCCTTACTATCTGTGAAAGTAACTGTTTTTTCAGTTTGTGATCCTAAAACCTGCTTTGTTACCGTTGAAGTATCAAAAGAGGTGGAAAATCCTGTACTAAAATTATTTTCACAACCATAAATATCATTAATTCCATATGCTTTTGGAGGCTCCTTTGCGTCAATTGTTTCTGTTAATGTTTCAACAGTTCCATCTTTTGCAGTAACTATTGCAGTAACAGTATATTTGCCATCTACTGAAAAATCATGAAAAGGAGATAAATCTGTAGAAGTATTTGTTACTCCTGAATCCGGATCACCAAAATTCCATGCAATTGAAGCAATTTTTGACTGATCGCTAATACTAAACTCTTTTAAAAATTCAGTACAAATATTTGAAACATTCATTTCAAAGACATTATTTCTAACCTGATTTACATTTCCTGTTACATTAATGTAAAAATTAGCTTGTGGTTTTCCAAAATCAGCAGTGGACCCATAGCCGCTTCCAAGATTAAGATACCCTGGCAAAGCCGTACAACCTCGTTGCCATGATACATCCTCACTTTGTGTTGTCCCAGCTATAAAAGCAACTCCATCTCCATAAACAATCCCTTTATGAACTTCTACCAGAATTTTTTTTACTCCAGCCGGAATTTTTATTGGTGTTTTAAAATCTACTTGTACAATCTGAGAATTCTCATCAATACTGGGCCTGAGTTGTTGGTATTGACTACTTCCTATTAATTTTTTTTCAGAAAAAGAACAGGGGAAACTATCATCTATCTCATAGATATTAAAACTAATTTCGGGCAGCCAACCCGTTTTATTAATTCCAACTTGTCCTGAATTAATTACAAATTCTTCGTTATTTGATATACCAAAGTCTTTTAAGTTAAAAGCTCTGGCCCAATAAATGTATGACGATGTGCACGAATGGATACCGGTATCTATTAATTGGTCATTTAAATTATGTGATAATCTGGTGATTGGTCCTAAACTTTTTGTATTAAATACTTCACCTGTTACATTTATATAAAAATTCGCATTTGGAACAGGAATAGTCAAATCTGTAGTACGCGCAAGACCATGAGCTAAATCACAGCCTAAATACCAGGATTCACCGTTATCTTGTGCAGTTCCAGCTATAAAAACTTCTCCTGACTTCGGATTATAAATGTCTCTTTGCTTATGTACCGTGACCATTATTCTTTTAGTTCCGGCCGGAACAATTATTGGTTCATCAAAATCAAACCGCAAAATTTGCGGAGCACCATTAATCAATGTCGTTGGTTTAAGACTGCGACTTCCAAGTACAGTTCTTGGGTAGGAAGAATAAAAGAAAACAGGGAAGTTGTCGTCGATACTATAAACTGAAAAAAATAAATTTGAACCTTCCTCAGATTTACTAATTCCGACCTCTCCAGATTTAATAACAAATTGTTCATTTGGAGCTACACCAAAATCTGACAATGTAAACAATCGTGACCAACCTTCATCTCTCTCGCAAGAATACATATCTGTCTTTACAAGTGTTGTTCCAACATTATGAGTTAAAGTTATTTGGGCATTAATATATTGAAAAGAGAGAAAAATAAGACCTAAAAACGCTTTTTTTAATCCATTTTTTTGAGTTATTGTCATTCTGATTTATTTATTTTCAACTTATTTTATTCTAAAATCGTATAATTTAAAGAGATTAGCAGATTTAGCAATTAGAGTTTATCCTCTCTTAAAATTTGAAATATTATCAAAAGAAACTCTCAATAATGATTGTCAAATATAAGAAGGAAACAATATAAATTTGATCTAAAATAAAAAAACCTCGAAAGGAGCGCTTTCGAGGTTTTTGAGAGAATTATACTAACTAATTAAACAAATTCTAAAACTATTTTTGAACTGAAAATTTAAAAGTAGTTTTAGTTTTATAATTTTCTCCCGGGTTCAAAACCGTTGTTGGGAAGTTTTTCTGGTTTGGAGAATCCGGATAATGTTCTGTTTCCAGACATAATCCTGTTCTGTGGGCAAAAGTTCCGCCGTTTGGCATTGGCAAAGTTCCGTCAAGGAAATTTCCAGAGTAAAACTGAATTCCAGGTTCGTCTGTAGTCATTTCCATAACTCTTCCGCTTGCCGCGTGGTATACTTTTGCAATGATTGTTTTTCCTTTTTCAGGATTGTTCAATACCCAGCAGTGATCGTAACCTTTTCCTCTTTCTAATTGTTCGTTTTTAGCATTGATATCTTTTCCAATTAATTTCGGCGTTCTGAAATCGAAAGGAGTACCAGCAACATCATCTAATTTTCCTGTCGGAATTAAAGTCGCATCAACCGGAACTAATTTATCTGCATTTAAAGTCAATTCGTAATCTAAGATTGTTTTTGTGAAATCTCCAGATAAATTGAAATATGAATGTTGTGTCAAATTAACAACCGTTTTTTTGTCTGTCGTTGCTTCGTAAAGAACCTCCAACTGATTATCGTTTGTCAATGTATACGTTACAATAACTTTCAAATTTCCAGGATAACCTTCTTCCATATCTTTACTTAAATAAGATAATTTTAAAGAAGCTGTATCGCCAGATTTAACCTCATCGGCTTTCCAAACTACGTTAAAAAATCCCTGCGGACCGCCGTGCAAAGCATTTGGCGCGTTGTTAATTGCCAATTGATATTCTTTTTCGTCAAGTGAAAATTTTCCTTTTGCAATTCTGTTTCCGTATCTTCCGATTAAAGCTCCAAAAAATGGATTTTCTTTTTCGTATTGCGCCAAAGAACTGAATCCGATTACTACATTTTCAGAAACACCTTCTTTATTCGGAACTTTTAAATCTGTAATTCTTCCTCCAAAAGTGATGATATCAACCTCCATCCCATTTTGGTTTTTCAGTTTATAGCTCTCTACTTTTTCGCCTTTGGCAGTAGTTCCGTATTCCGATTTATCGATGGTAACTAAAGCTTTTTCATCAGTTGCAACTTTTTCTGTATCGGCTTTTTTATCGCCTTTACACTGAACTGAAACTACAGCCAAACTCAAAAGGCCAATTCCGAAAACACAACGTTTTAATACATTCATAAAAAATATTTTTTGGTTTTGTGAAAAGTTAAATGTTAGATGTCAAAAGCTAAAAATAAGAAAAAATCTTAGAATCTTAGCAACTTAGAACCTCAGTACCTTGAATTAAAGTCCATGTTGAAACAAATGAAAATACGCTTCGTTTGCATTGATTTTATCTTTGAACTCTCTTACAGTCGTTTTCTCATCAATAACCAATAATTCGATACCCGCGATATCTGCAAAATCTTCCATATACTCTGTTGTGATAGATTGGCTGTAAACTGTATGATGCGCTCCACCAGCTAAAATCCAAGCTGTTGCTGCCACTTCTAAGTTTGGTTTACAATCCCAAAGAACACGTGCAACAGGAAGTTTTGGTAATTCTGCCATTGGTTTTACTGCTTCAACTTCGTTCACGATTAAACGGAAACGAGTTCCCATATCAACCAAAGAAACATTGATAGCGTCACCTGCAGGTGAGTTGAACACCAAACGAGCTGGATCTTCTTTTCCTCCAATTCCTAATGGATGTACTTCGCAAGAAGGTTTTCCGTCAGCAATAGATGGACAGATTTCCAACATGTGCGATCCTAAAACATACGATTTTTGTGGTGTAAAATGGTACGTGTAATCTTCCATGAAAGAAGTTCCGCCTTCCAAACCAATACACATTACTTTTAAAGCTCTAACCATTGCAGCGGTTTTCCAGTCTCCTTCTCCACCAAAACCATAACCATCGGCCATTAATCTTTGTGTTGCAATTCCAGGCAATTGTTTCCAAACTCCAAGGTTTTCAAATGTATCTGTAAAAGCGCCAAATCCTCCTTCTTCAAGGAAAGCTCTTAATCCTAATTCAATTTTTGCTGCTTCAACCAATGAACTTCTTTGCGCTCCACCTTCTTTCAAAGAATCGGTTAAGTTGTAAGAAGACTCATAAACGGCTAATAAATCAGCTAGTTGTTTGTCTGTTACTTTCTCGATATGCTTTGTAACGTCCGAAGAATCATACCCATTTACCGACATTCCGAAACGAATTTGTGCCTCAACTTTGTCACCTTCTGTAACGGCAACTTCACGCATATTGTCTCCAATACGAGCCACTTTTAAGTTTTGAAGTTCATCCCATCCTAAGACAACTCTTGACCAAATTCCCAACTGTTTTTGAACTCTTTGATCTTCCCAGTGTCCTACAACAACTTTACGTTTTTTACGCAAACGAGACATGATGAAACCAAATTCACGATCTCCGTGAGCCGATTGGTTCAAATTCATGAAATCCATGTCGATAGATCCCCACGGAATTTCAGCATTGTATTGTGTATGTAAGTGACATAATGGTTTTTTAAGAATACTTAATCCGCCAATCCACATTTTTGCCGGAGAGAAAGTGTGCATCCAAGCAATAATTCCGATACAGTTTTTAGTTGTATTTGCTTCCAAACAAACATCTAAAATTTGAGATGGAGATTTTACCACATCTTTATAAACCACTTTTACCGGAATTGAAGACGAAGCATCTAATCCTTTTGCAATTATTTGAGAATGTTCTGCTACTTTTCTTAGTGTTTCTTCACCATATAATTCCTGGCTTCCTACTACAAACCATACTTCTTTTTGAGAAATGTCTATCATGTCTTTTGTTTATTTTGTTTCAAGTTTCAGGTTTCAAGTTGTTGGAATCCGAAATCTTAAATTGTTATTTTATTATTTTGTTCATTTCAGATTTCAATCCTAAATCTAAAATCTACACTCTAAAATCTAAAATCACTATTGTCCGTAGTACGAATCTTTTCCGTGTTTACGGTTGTAATGTTTTTTTATTAATGAATCTTTTAATCTTGGTGCATTCGGGTTAATTTGTAAAGTTAGGTATGCCATTTCTGCCACAACTTCTAAAACTTTACTGTTGTAAACCGCTTTTGCCGCATTTTTTCCCCACGCAAACGGACCGTGATTTCCAATCAAAACCATTTCTACTTCTTCGTAAGAAAGATTTTTTTCTTTGAAGCAATCCAAAATCTGAATTCCGGTATTGTGTTCGTAGTTTCCTTCAATTAAATAATCTGCCATTGGCGGCGCGCACGGAATATCAGCTGTTAAGTGATCAGCATGTGTTGTTCCGAAAATCGGAATATCTTGCTGTGATTGTGCCCAAGCTACAGAATAGGTTGCGTGTGTATGAGCAACTCCTCCAATATTTGGCCAGTTTTTGTATAAATAAGCATGCGTTTTAGTGTCAGAAGACGGACGCATGGTTCCTTCGATAATGTTGTTGTCAAAATCGACAATTACAATATCTTCAGGCTTTAAATCTTCGTAAGGAACACCGCTTGGTTTAATGGCAAAAACACCATTTTTTCTGTCCACGGCGCTTACGTTTCCGAACGTATAGACTACCAAATTCAATGCATTCAATTGCATATTAGCCTCGTAACATTCTTGTTTTAAATCTTTATAAAGAGAACTCATTTTGAGAAATTTTAATAGTTGGATCTGCAAAAGCACTTAATTGTTCGTACCCTACAAGCAATTTGTTATAAGCTGCTACTTGATCTAATTGAGGGAAATATTCTCCGTCAAAATCACTTCCGATTTTTTGACTTGCTTCGATTACGTTTGGATAAATTCCAGCTGCAACGGCTGCATAAATTGCTGCACCTAAAGCAGGAGTTTGATCTGAAGCCGCAACTTTAATTGGCTTGTTTAAAACGTTAGCCAAAGTCTGCATGATGAAAGGCGACTTACGAGCAACACCACCGATTCCGATTACGCTGTCGATTTTCACACCTTCTTCTTCAAAACGATCCACGATTTTCTTCGCTCCAAAACAAATTGCGTTTACCAAAGCTTTGAAAATATGAGGCGCTTTTGTTCCTAAAGATAAATTTGAAATCGCGCTTTTTACTTCTTGATTTGCATCTGGAGTTCTTCTACCATTAATCCAATCCAAAGCAATTGGAAGACTTTCAGAAACTGGAATTTTCTCCGCTTCTTTCGTCAATTCAACAATTAATTTATCGCTGAATTCTTCTCTTAATTGTTCTTTTTGAGCATCATTTAAAGTTGATGAAGAAACTAACAAATGTTCTGTTGGCCACATTAATAATTCTTTGTACCAAGCCAATAAATCACCAAATGCTGATTGTCCTGCTTCCAAACCAATAAATCCTGGAATTACAGATCCGTCAACTTGACCGCAGATACCGCGAACGGTTTTTGTTCCCACTTCATCATAAGAACCAACTAGAATATCACAAGTTGAAGTTCCCATAACGCGAACTAAAGTATTTTCTTCGATTTTAGCTCCAACTGCACCAGAATGTGCGTCGAAAGTTCCAACAGCAACTACTGTTTCTGTAGAAAGCCCTAAACGGTCTGCCCATTCTTTGCTTAAGTTTCCAGCCGCTAAATCTGAAGTATAAGTTTCATCGTATAAATTGCCACGCAAAGTCGCTAAATACGGATGTAATTTTTCTAAGAATTCAACTGGTGGTAATCCGTTCCAGTCTGCGTGCCACATGGCTTTGTGACCTGCTGCGCAACGGCTTCTTTTGAACGTTTTTAAATCTTTATCTTCGATTAACAAATACGTCATTAAATCGCAGTGCTCCATCCAAGTGTGTGCTGCATTTCTAACCGCTTCTTCTTGTCTTGCAATGTGAAGTATTTTTGCCCAAAACCATTCTGAAGAATAAATTCCACCCACATATTTTGTTACGTCTTCTCCGCCCCAGCTTACTGCCAGTTCGTTGATTTCGTTTGCTTCATTTATAGAAGTGTGATCTTTCCACAAAACCATCATCGCATTTGGATTTTCTTCAAAACCCGGAGTCAATGCTAATGGCGTTCCGTCTTTTGTAACCGGCACCGGAGAAGATCCAGTTGTGTCGATACAAATTCCGCGAACCAATGTCGGATCAACTTTGCTTTCTTTTACAACATTTTGAATCGTAGTTTCCAATCCTTCGATATGATCCAAAGGATGTTGGCGAAATTGATTTATAGAGGCGTCACAATATTGTTTGTTTTTCCATCTTTTGTAATGAGAAACATTCGATGCCAGCTCCTGCCCATTTTCTGTATCTATAAGCACCGCACGAACAGAATCTGTTCCGTAGTCCAATCCTATTACATAATTTTTCATTCGTATTTTATTTTTAAAATATTGACAAATATAATTATTAAAAATTTATAAGTGTACAAAAAACACTTAATAAAATTCTGCTCCTTAATTTTTACAAAAAATGCATCAAAACAAAGATTTAAGTTCAAAACAAAAAATAAATGTCAATGTTACATTTATAATGTTGCGATTATTTCATCTTAATCTTCAAAAAAGTCACAGAGTTAGCTGAGAAATCTTAATCAGATTAGTTAAATTCAAATATTGGTGTACCGTTTTTATCAAATTTTAATTTCATCATTCTCGCATGACGATTAGGATCATAAAGCGGATCTGCAATAATTTCTTTCAACGGTCTTTTATCTGTCGCAGGCACCACTTTTGGATCCCCAACCGCTTTTTCGTAATCCCTTGCATGATAAATTACCAATGGTTCTCCGTTTTCATCTACGGTGAATGAGTTATGCCCTGGCCCATAAATTTTTTTGGCTTCATTAGTTTTTAATACTGGATATCTAGATTTTTTCCAAGAATTTCTATCTAATAAATCCGCATTTTCATCTGTTTCCATCATTCCCATACTGTAACAAGAACCCGTAGCACTTGCCGAAAAAGTAATGTAAATTTTTCCTTTGTGTTTTAGAAATGCTGGCCCTTCATTTACCCAAAAACCGATGCGTTCCCAATCATAATCTGGAGTCGTTAGCATGAATTGAACTGTTTTTAGTTTTATGGGTGATTCCATTTCTGCTAAATACAAATTAGACGCCGCGAACTGCCCGCCTGTTTTTTCTGCCCAACAGAAATAGCGTTTATTTTTATGCTCAAATACAGTTCCGTCCAGAGAAAAATCAGTAAAGCTTTTTGGATCTGCTTCAGCTGCTTGCATTTGCCCCAACTCAATCCACTTGTCATGCAAAGGATCTTGACCTGTACACTGCAAAACATAAGGTCTTAATTTCCAAATATCATCTTCTTGGCTTGCTGCAAAATACACGTACCATTTTCCATCTAAATAATGAATTTCAGGAGCCCAAACATGACGGCTCATTGGTCCGCTTTTATGTTTTTCCCACACTCTAAAAGTTTCAGCATTTTGAAGTTCATTAATAGACTTTGCACGTCTTAATTCTATCGCGTCGTAAGTTGGTACAGATCCTGTAAAATAGTAGTATCCATCTGTATGTTTGTAGATAAAAGGATCTGCTCTTTGCAACACAATTGGTTTGTTCGTTAAAGTTGTTTTTGTAGCAGTCACTTCTTTTTTAGACAGCTCTTTTTCTGCTTTTTTATCTGAACAGGAAGAAACACTTACAAAAACAACGGCTGAAAGTGCCCAATTTTTTAATACGGTTATTTGCATGTTATATTGGTTTGTTTGAATCTAATTTATTGGTGAGGAATTCAGTTTTTATAATCAATCCACACTTTCATTTTCCCAACTCCGCGATTTGACCAAGAATAATATGGAATGGCTTTTAATTTTGAATTTTCAATCACATTTACACCTTGTAATAAATTCGCTTCTTTTCTTACTTTGAAAGTATCTGAAGCTGAAATATCGATCTTGTCAAAATTTTTTTTATTGTCAATTTCTTCAACCGCATACACTAACGGACCGTATTCTAAAGAGACTTTGTTTTTATTGGTTTCTACTTTAGAATTCGTCTCTACTTCTTGAACTTCCATTTGGAAATTAAGCGCGATTTTATCTCCTTTTTTCCAATTTCTGGTTACGTTGAAATAGCCGTTTTCAGGCTGAATTACTAATGTTTCTCCATTTACAGAAATTGTTGGTTTTTGAGTTGAAGCTTTTTTATACGTATACAAATCTCCTGGCAGAACTTCATTTCTAGCCCAGCCCGGAACGCGAAGTTTAATGGTGAATTTGCTTTCTTTTTTAGGATTAACCGAGATTCCAACTTTTCCATTCCAAGGATAAGAAGTCTGTTGCGAAATCTGCAAATCTGTTTTTCCTAATGTGAAAGCTGCATTATTTGAGGCATATAAATTTACGTATAAATCATTCTTTGTTTTCGAATAAATCAATCCCGGAATCGATGGAATAAAACGAATCAAATTAGTCGGACAACAAGAACAGTCAAACCAACCCTGACGCGTACAAGAACCTCTGTTTGATTTGTAAACGCCATCTGCTTCTAAGGCATTTGGATAGAAAAATTGTTTTCCGTCAAGCGAAATACCCGAAATTAATCCGTTGTACATGGATCTTTCGATCACATCAAAATATTCTGATTTTCCGTATAAATTATGCAATCTGTGATTCCAATAAACATCTCCAATTGCAGCGCAAGTTTCGTTGTAAGCCGTAAGATTTGGCAATTCGTAATTAGCTCCAAAAGCTTCTCCATCGTGTCTTGAACCGATTCCGCCTGTGATGTACATTTTTTTGTTCACCATATTATTCCATATCGTATTTACGGCATTTTCATAGGCTTTATCTTTGGTCATTGCCACAATATCCGTCATTCCTGCATACATATAAACCGCACGAACGGCGTGTCCTACAGCTTCTTTTTGCTCAATAACAGGTATGTGATCTTGAGCATATTCTCCATATAATTTATGATTGTTCGGATTTCCGCGATTGTCCAAATAGTATTTTGCCAATTTCAGATAATCTTCTTTTCCTGTAATTTGATACAATTTAATTAAACCCGTTTCCACAATCTGATGACCCGGAACTCCTTTTACCTGACCCGGATTATCTCCAAAAGTTCTCACCAACATATCGGCCGCTTTTATTGCAATATCTAAGAAATTGGTTTTTCCTGTTGCTTCGTAATGCACAATTGCCGCTTCGATTAAATGTCCTGGATTGTATAATTCGTGACTAATCTGCAAAGATTCCCAACGTTTTCCTTCAATTACAGGAACCCAAGGCGCTGGTGGTTTTGCAGGATTTATGGTTCTCCAAGTGGTAATATATCCGTCTGGTTCTTGTCCAATTTTTACAATGGCAATCATAGAATCCAAAACTCTTTCCAATTTCGGATTTGGAGCACTAATTAAAGTATTCGACGCTCCTTCAATAATTTTGTAAACGTCGGTATCATCAAAAGGCATATCTCCTCTCGTTGTTCCCGTTTTTTGTTTTCCCGCAATTAAAAAATTCTCAAAACGGCCTTCTTCGTCACATTTCTTAATAGCGTATTCTATTGTTACTTCCTGCACTCTTTTGATAATTGGAAGCCAAAAAGAATCGGTTAGTTTTACATTTTGAATGTTAACGGGTTCTATTTCATAACCTGCTTTTAAAACTGATGTTTTATTTTGCACGACATTATTTTTGGTCTCTTTACAGGAAACCAAAACCAGAAATGACATGAAAATCGTTAAAATTGGTAAGTTGTATTTCTTCATTATTCTTCTATTCTATTTTAAAACAGGCCACAAATCGGCGTCCCATTGCATTTCTCGAACTACTAATTTTGGTATTCCGTTAGTTTTCTTTTCGTAAGCATGGTAAAACATATAATCTTTTCCGTCGAAAGTGTAAGCGCTGTTATGTCCTACTCCAAAATAATTTTCATCACCTTGGACAACTAAACTTCCTCCACCTTGATCCAACTGTTTTCCTTCTTTATCCAAATAAGGTCCTGTTACATTTTTAGATCTTCCAACAACGACTTTATAAGTGCTTTTTTCTCCGCGACAGCATAAATCCCAAGAAAGAAATTGATAATAATAACCGTTTTTCTTGAAAATAAAAGGAGCTTCAAGTGCGCCATCTCCTGGATCAGAATCGGCTAATTCGAAACTTCTTTTACGTTTTGAAATCGTATGCCATTCCTGCGGTTCTGCAATTGATTTTAAATCTGGATTTAATTTTACCAATTTCAATCCTTCCCAAAAAGAGCCGAAAGAAAGCCAAGGTGTGTTATTTTCGTCAAAAACTAAATTCGGATCAATGGCATTCCACATATCACGATTTGGTTGTGATTGAATGACGATTCCCTGATCGACCCATTTGTAATTTTTGTCTTTTGAATCTAAAGTCGTATTAGTCGCCACACCAATCGCCGAAGTATTTTTAGCGAAAGCAGAAACCGAATAATACAGATAGTAAATATTGTTATGGAATGAAATATCCGGCGCCCAAATATGATTTTTAAAATCAGCTGCCACACCATCTGCCCAAACTGGTTTTTCTGTGAAGACTTGTGGTTCTTTGTTCCATTTTTTTAAATCTTTCGAACTAAAAACACTGATTCCGTTTCCTGTGCAATACAAATAATAAGTGTCTTTTTGTTTGATAACAACAGGATCGTGCACGACAATTTCCTGCGCCATAACCACTGAAGTTATGAGCATTAGAAAAACCGAAATTGCATATTTTATGTTTTTGTAAACCATATAAGTGATGTAAGTAAATTTAAGTTCAAACCTCAACTGAAAACTTTAGCAGAGCATATAAGCGTTTACTGCATCAAAACTGAAAACTGCGACTGCGACCGAAAACTATTGAATCCCTTCAGAGGTCATTACAACACGTTTCATTGTTCCGTCTTTGTTATAAAATAATTTATCGACACAAACCGATCTTCTAAAACTTCCTCCATTTGGTTTTGATGCTCCGTTGTGATAAATGAAATACGATTGTCCTTTAAAATCAATTATCGATTGGTGATTTGTGTTACTGTTTCCTGCTAATTCATTCAGAATTCCTTTAAACTCCCAAGGTCCTGTAATTGATTTGCTCATCGCGTAGGCAATTTTTTCAGGAAATTCATAAGCGTATGACAAATAATACCAGCCGTTATGTTTGTGAATCCAAGGAGCTTCGGTGAAATTTGGCAGTTTTATGTGATGGATTTCTCCATCAATTTCCATCATATTTTCTTTTAATTTGGCATAATGACAAGCGGTATTTCCCCAAAATAAATACGCTTGTCCATCAGTATCAACAAAAACTGTCGGATCGATATCGTCCCAGCTTATATCGCTAAATTTGGTCATATCGTTGGTAATTAATGCTTTTCCTAATGCATCTTTAAAAGGTCCAAGCGGATTATCGGCAACAGCAACTCCAATCGATTTTCCTGGAATTGTGCCGTGTTCAACCGTTACATACCAATAAAATTTTCCGTTTCTTTCTACGACTTGCGAAGCCCATGCATCACTTTTCGCCCATTTAAAATCGGTTACTTTTAATGGCACAGGATGCGATTCCCATTTTTTCATATCAGAAGAAGAATACACCAGCCATTCATTCATTTTATAAAAATTAAAATCGTTTGGCGCTTCGTCATGGCCTGCATACAAATACACTTTGTCTTTATAAACCAATGCAGCAGGATCTCCCGTATATTTATCTGTAATAATTGGGTTGTTGAATTTTACCGATTGTGCTGTTCCCACAATCGATAAAAGCAAAACCGACAGACTTGTAAATAGGTTTTTCATTCTTGTTTTATTTTTTTTGCCACGACCCGAGCGATAGCGAATAGGCGAAGCAATTCACGAATTTTTACAAATCATAATTCGTGAAATTTGCGGTTATCTTTATTCAAGCAGATTTCACAAATTTTTTAATCATTTTAATTCGTGAATTCGTGGCTATTTTTTCTCTCGCAGATTTATTTAAAAATCATTTTTAATCCATTAATCTGTGGCATTTTCTCTAATTTATCTTTTTACCCCAAACTGCTAATCCCGCACTATTGATTCCTGTATAACTTAAAGTTACTTTTCTGGTTGCCGATTCCCAATCCCAAGCATCGACTACATTACATTTAACTCCGTTTATGATTGCAATTTTTTTAGCAGGATCGTACGACCAAGTTCCTGTTATATCACCGCTTACTTTTTTGTCAGCGGTTAGAAAAATCGTAACCGCTTTCTGCATGGTTTTGTATTGATAATTCATGGTAATTTGTTCCCAAGTTCCTACCAGATTTCCTTCTGCAAAAGTCGTTGTTGGCACTCCAGCATAACGTTCTGGTTCTATAACAGGCCAGCCGTCTTCTGTCCATTGAATTCCGTGAACGTGTCCCATCATGACAGCATTTGAAACCGCAATTCCCGCAACTCCTTCCGGCAAACGTGCTTGTGAAGCATAAAACCATTCTTTAGTTGTAGGGTTTTGAAAAACTGCACAATGCGCAAATCCAACCCAACCGGTATGATTTTTAAATTGATATGGATGTGTTACTAATGGAAAACATTCTGCTCCGTTTGTAATACTCATTCCCGTGTTGGTTACATAAGGTCCAAGAATATTTTTCGAACGAGCTACACGTGTGTTATAAGCGACCGATAATTCGTCATAAGCCAAAAACAAATAATAATATTGTGTGTCTGGATTGTAGATAATCTCTGGTCCTTCAAGTGCTTGCCAACGGTTTGTATTTACATTTCCACGGCCTGCGATTCGAACTCCGTAATCGTCGATTGTTTTTAATTTATCTGGTTTTCCAGTTGTCGGATTAAGTTTTAGAGCCGCAATTCCAGAATGCCAAGAACCGTAAATTAAATATTGTTCACCTTCTGGAGTTTCAATAAAACTTGGATCAATGGCATTGAATTTAAAATAGGCATCCCAATCGTTTCCTCCGTTTCTAACATAACTTTTTACACCGTCAGGTTCAGAGCAAACTACCATTCCTTTATCGACCCAATTATTTGATGCCAAATCTGTAGTTTCTGCCAAACCAATAAAAGCGCGTTCTGACCAAGAAGTATTGGTGTCTGTTCCAACAATTGGATTTGTAACCACAATGCTGTAATACATTCTGAACACATTCCCCACTTTACGAACGCAAGGCGCCCAAAATCCGTAATTTGGATTTTCTATCGGAGGAAGAGCTGGATTCATTCTCGCTCTTTTATTGTTTAAAGAATCTTTTACCCAAGCTGGAGCCTGAGTCATCGAAGATCCCATATATTCCCAATTGATTAAATCTTTTGATCTTCTGTAGAAAAAATGTCCATTGCCCTCATGCGTGTTTCCGTACGAAGCATCCGTTTGATACATATAATAGTATTCTCCCGATTTCTCGACTGACGGATCGTGAACGTTTGCCAAATTCCATTGCGATCTATTGGCCCAACTTGCAAATGCCGTATAATTGTCTGCATAAGTTGGTCCGTTAAATGTTGGCGTAACCACAGGCGGATCAACTACAACTGGCGGTTCTGGATCTAATGCCGGATCATCTTTGGAGCAGCTTGCCATTAAAACTACTGCTGCAAAAACTCCGATAAAAGAAATCGTTTTTAAAATGAAGTTTTTCATCTGCTTCTATTTTATTTTCCTTCTAAAACAACTACTGAGAAAGGAGGAATAGTGATTTCAAGTTTTCCTTTTTTGTTTTCGAAACCTTTAAAAGCTGTTGGAACAATTTTATTCGGGTTTTCGAATGAATTGTAATCTTGTAATTTAGCTGATGTTATAACCGTTCCTGCGAAGTTTTTCACGCCTAAATCTTTCACATCAATTTCAATTTTATTTTTATTTTTTGCATCCACATTCACTAATGAAATATGAACTGCTCCATTTTTATCTTTTGATGCTGATGCTGAAACCGCAGGAAGTTTTTCTCCATTAAAAG
Source organism: Flavobacterium sp. B167r (assembly GCF_056824315.1). Classification (NCBI taxonomy): domain Bacteria; kingdom Pseudomonadati; phylum Bacteroidota; class Flavobacteriia; order Flavobacteriales; family Flavobacteriaceae; genus Flavobacterium; species Flavobacterium sp. B167r. The sequence goes on along the minus strand of NZ_CP124859.1, from coordinate 1,212,399 downwards.
TATATGATGGCGATTCGAAACTTACTGGTAATAATTTAGCATCTTGATGTACAGCATACATTTTCATTACATGATAGGTTGGCGTTACAATCATTTTAGCTTTGTCAGTAAGAATTACGGCTTGCAAAACGTTAACGCATTGCGCTAAGTTTGCCATACGAACACGGTCTGCGTGGTTATTGAAAATATTCAATGTTGCTCCAGCTAAAACCGCATCACGCATGGTGTTTTGTTGGTATAAAAATCCTGGATTTGTTCCTTTTTCTACTTCGTACCATCCTCCCCATTCGTCAACAATCATAGCTACTTTTTTCTCTGGATCGTATTTGTCCATAATCGCAGAATGTTTCGTAACCAATTCTTCCATTTTTAAAGCCGATTTCATGGTTTTGAAATAACCTTCTTCCGTAAATTCTCTGTCACTCCCTTTTTTACCCCAATCAATTACAGCGTAATGATGAACTCCAACTCCACCTAACATATTCAACGGAATTCCTTTCATCAAAACCTCTGTCCAATTGTAATCTGAACTGTTTGATCCAGAAGCAATTCTTGTAATTCCTCCTGTATTTTCCCAGTCTGACATGAAAGTAGCGAATTTGCGGTATTCTCCAGCATAATATTCTGCTGTCATATTTCCTCCACATCCCCAAGCTTCATTTCCAATTCCCCAGAATTTAACTTTCCAAGGTTCTTTTCTTCCGTTTTTTGTACGTAAATCGCTCATCGGACTTTTACCGCTGAAGTTTGTGTACTGAACCCAATCAGCCAATTCTTGAACTGTTCCGCTTCCTACGTTTCCAGACAAATACGGTTCTGCTCCAAGAAGTTCGCACATATTTAAAAAATCGTGCGTTCCAAAACTGTTGTCTTCCGTAACTCCGCCCCACCATTTGTTTACAATGGTTGGTCTTTGCTCCTGTGGACCGATTCCGTCTTTCCAGTGATACGTATCAGCAAAACAGCCTCCCGGCCATCTTAAATTTGGAATTTTTAAATCTTTTAAAGCAGCAATAATATCATTTCTTACTCCTTTTGTATTTGGAATTTTAGAAGTGTCTCCGACAAAAAATCCTCCGTAAATACAACGGCCTAAATGTTCGGCAAAATGACCGTAAATGTTTTTGTCAATTGTTGGTGCATCAGCAGAATTTTTAATGGTTATGGTCGTCTGCGCGAAATTCAACTGGCTACAAAACGTAATAAGAAATGAGATTAAAAGTGCTTTTTTCATAGTGGTTTTTTGTTTTAGAGGAAAGTCCGAAGTCTTTCCTCTGAATTTTAATTTTTTAATAAGAAAGTGTCGGCCATCCAGATGACCAAGTAAAATATACGATTTCGAGTTTTGGATTTCCGCTATCGGCTCCGTCATAATAATGAACAGCTCCTTTTTGCGTTCCAGTGATTCTAGATAAATGTCCAGGACCAATGTAATTTCCTTGTGTAGCCAGAACAGTTGTTCCACCGCCACTTTTTAGAGAAACTCCATTTTTGTCAACGAAAGGACCAAACGGACTTGTAGAGCGTCCTACTACAATATAATACGTGCTATTTACACCATTGCAACAAGTTCCTCTGTTGACGAACATATAATAATAGCTTCCTTCTTTAATTAAACAAGGAGCTTCCCAAGACGCACTGTTTCCGCCAGCAACAATGGTTCTGCTTCCTGTAGTTTTTCCTGTCGAAGGATTAATTTGGATAACTCCAATACCAGCGTGCCACGAACCGTAAGCCATATAAACATTGCTTCCGTCAACCAAAATAGAAGGATCAATTGCATTGACGTCAGTTGCTGATGAAGAAGAAACAACAACGCCTCTATCGGTCCAAGTTGTTCCTGCGCTTTGCGAAATGGCTGGAGTTGTAACCAATCCAATTGCTGATGTTGCCGAACCAAATGTCGAGCATGAATAATACATATTCCATCTGTTATTGAACCAAGCAACGTCTGGCGCCCAGAACGTTTTCACGAATCCTGGAACGTATCCTGTTATCCAACTTGGCGTTGATGAGAATACTGATGTTCCCCATGTCCAGCTGGTTAAATTTGTTGAATATGTCATTGGGATATTATCTCCGGTAGTAAAAACATAATAATTAACGCCGCTTTTTACAATCGTACTCGGATCGTGCGACGGCACATTTCCGCTGACTGTTTTTGCTGTTGAATTGGTAATCTGTGAATCTTCTGCATTTACAACTGCTGCTGTTTCTTCCTGTGTTGGGACAATATCTTCATTTTGACAACTCCCTAATAATATCGCTAATAAAACCAAACTTGTAATTGTTTTCATTGTTCTAATTTTAGTTACTGTTAAAAATTACTTCTCTTGTATTCCAAATTCTAGCATAGTCTCAGTTTTCAGTTACAGTATGTAGTGAGACTGTGACTGAAAAACTTTAATAACTATCGTTTTGAATAGTTCCCGGGTTGTTATCCATTTCTAATTGTGGAATTGGGAAATATTCTCTTCCTGCTGTAAAAGAATTAAATTCGGCATCTCTTGCTTTTAGCCAAGCTAATTTAGCAGGATCTTGAAGCCATCCCCAACGGCGGATATCGTCAAAACGGTGTCCTTCAAGAGGGAATTCTAAAAATCTTTCGTGACCAATTTGTTCTCTCATTTGTGCTTGAGACATTCCTGGTTTTGCAGTTGCTAAATCAGGAAGATTTGCTCTGTCTCTTACCATCTGAATATAAGTGTAAGCTCCTGGTGTATCGCCTGTTTCATTTAAACATTCTGCATACATTAAAAGAACATCAGCGTATCTTAGCAAACGCTCATTAATTCCTGAACGCCAATCGTATTCGTCTGCAAATTGTCCGTCAGAATTTTGGTATTTTCTACAGAATAAATCATTTAAATCGGCTGGACTTGCAGCGTAGAATGTTGCAAAATCTTTTCCGTACAATTGCATTCCGCCTGGTTTATTGTAGAAAATAGTCGCATCTAAACGAGGATCATCTTCTCCAGTTTTTGTTTTTTCTTCTTTAAATTCATTGAATAATGCCCAAGTTGGCTGAACATCTGTCCATCCGAAAGCACGTGGCGCATAGGTAATTGCTCTTGCAGAAGTTTTTCCCCATCCAGAAGCAGGAGCACCTCCCCAACCTAAATCAACTCCTCCTGCATCACGGCTGAATTGTACTTCAAAAAGAGATTCTGAATTGTTTTCGTTAGCTGTTGTGAAATTATCGCGGTAATTTGGCACCAAAGAATAAACTCCTAAATCTATTACTTGTTTAAAAGTTGCTCTTGCATTTGTAAAATCTTTGATAAACAAATAAGCTTTTCCTAAATATCCTAAAGCTGCACCTTTTGTTGCGCGTCCTTTTTGTCCAGCATCTAATCCGGAGATACCTGTATAAGTATTTGGAAGCAATTCTGCTGCTGCTTTAAAGTCTGCAATAACTTGTGCCCAGCCTTCTTCTTGTGTTTTTTGAGGATAATAAACGGCCAATTCTGTTGGAAGAGGTACATTTTTAAACAGGTTTACAGCGTGAAATAAGAACAGACCTCTTAAGAAATATGCTTGTCCTAAGATTCTGTTTTTTAAAGCTTCATCTTCAAAATCAATTTCAGGGACATTTGTTAATACTTGATTCGCACGGTAAATTCCTTGATAATAGGTTTCGTAAGCCCATCCATAAATCGATGCATCTGCAACATTAGAATTGAAATGTCCTACATTATACATTGAACCCCAAGGGCTGTTTGTTCGAGAATCATCGGCTCTTGCATCTAACAATAATGGCGTACTTCTCATGTAAGTACCATCTGTTAGTAAACTTCCGTAAGCAGCATTTACACCTTGTAATGCATCTTCATCTGTTTTCCAAAAATTATCGACAGAATCATTATTTGGGTCTAATTGAGTCAGATCTTCGTTATCCACACAACTTGTAGTTACCAAGGCTAGTGAAAGGAAAACGGTTATATAGCTAAAAAATTTAGATTTCATTTTAATACGTTTTAATGGTTAGACCTGGTTAGAAGCTCACTTCTACTCCTAAAGAAATTGTTCTTGGATTTGGAAAAGATCCTGCATCATATCCTCTTGAAAGTAATCCGTCGCTGTTAAAATCAGGATCGTATCCTTTGTATTTCGAAATAATCAACAGGTTTTGACCATTTAGGTAAACCTTAGCTTTTTCAATAAATTTATCTTTTATCGGAATGTTATAACCGATTTCCATTGTTTGCAGTTTCACAAAATCACCGCTTTCAATAAATCTATTTGAATCTCTAGCATTTCCATTTGGATCTCCAATAACTGGAGCTGGAATATTGGTATTAGTATTTGTTGGTGTCCAATAATTTAGTTCGTCTTTATGATGGTTTGTATATTGTCCGATCATTAAATTGCGGTACATCGCATTAAATACTTTGTTGCCACCTGCACCTTGCCAGAACATTGAGAAATCAAAGTTAGAATAAGAAGCACTGAAATTTAATCCGAAGCCATATTTAGGAATTGTTACCCCTTGAAAAGTTCTATCTGCGTCTGTAATAATTCCGTCACCGTTTACATCTTTAAATTTCACGTCTCCAGGAGCTGCTCCTGTTTGAGTTGGAGAAGACGCAACTTCAGCCGCATTTTGGAAAATTCCAATTGCTTCCCAAGCAAACATTTCTCCAACAGATCTTCCTACTTCTGTTTTAGAAACCGCTCCGTAGATAGGATTTCCGTTTACGCCAATTTTAGTAACTTCATTTTTCAGTGTTCCAAAATTTCCAGAAATATCATATTTAAATTTATGATGATGATTGCTGTAAGATGCTGTAAATTCTACCCCTGAGTTTTTCATTGATCCAGCATTTGTTGTTACACTCGCAGGAAAAGCTCCTGTAGAAAAAGGAAGAGGAACTCCTAATAATAAATCATTTGATTTTTTAATGAAATATTCTGCTGTAAACTGTAAATCATTGTTTAAGAAACCTAATTCGATACCAACATTTGAGTTTGTAGATTTCTCCCATTTTACATTAGGATCAAGCGCCGCCACTACAGTTGTTCCTGGAGCAAGCTCATTATTAAAATCATAACCAGCAAAACTGTTTACTGTTGAAGCAAAGAAATATTGCGAAATAGTATTGTTACCTAATGTACCGTAACCTCCTCTAAGTTTAATATTGCTTATCCATTCTGGCAATGTCCAGAATTTTTCGTTGCTAAGTTTCCAACCTCCTGAGAAAGAGTAAAAATTTGCCGAGTTATTTTTTTCGCTGAAAAGCGATGTTTTATCTTGTCTAAAATTTGCCTGCACTAAATATCTGTCATCATAAGAATAGTTTAATCTGCTGATATAAGATATTCCAGTAATTGTAAATTTATACTCAGAAGCATTTCTAGCATCTGCATATTGCAGCATCGGAATATCGTTTGGCGTAAAACCTACACCCCTCATATTATATCTGTGATAGTCTCTTTTTTCTTGAATCCAACCCGCAAGAGCATCAATTTTATGTTTTCCTAATGTAACTTCATAAGTTAAAATGTTATTCAAGAATGTTCTTAACTCATTTCCAGTTTCAACATCTAGAGATGCTTCATCATTTGTGGTAATGTAATACCATCCTAAATCACTTGGCGGCATAAATTTTCTGTTTTCCCAATCCGTTCTATCATAACTTACATCCAATTTATATTTAAGACCTTTTACGATTTCTACTTCTCCCCAAACATCTCCGATGAAACGGTTTCTTTTCCCGTTATTATCAATTAGATTATTAAATCCAATTGGGTTCATTGAAATTGCTCTTTGAGTCAGATTGTCTGTACCTCCGTAACCTCCAAGTCTGTTTGAATCGTAAACTGGCATGGTCGGGATAGCTCCTAAAATGTCACTTACAACAGTTTGGCCAGCATTGTATTCATTAAAAATTTCTTTATCAGATTGTGTGTAGGCTATTTTTGCACCGTATTTAAATTTTCCTTTTTTACCATTCAAATTTAAGTTGGTCGACAATCTCTCATAGTCCTGAGGCGTTTTAATGTAACTTGTGTTTTTAAAGTAATCAACATTAAAACTATAAGCAATACTTTCTGCACCTCCAGTAAAAGTCAAAGCTTGATTTTGTACCACACCAGTCTGAAAAGATTCTTTCTGCCAATCTGTATTTACATTTGATATATATGATGAGCTATTTGGATCATTTCCTGGAGCAATACTTACCGGAACACCTGCTCTAATATCTCTGTTTCTTTCAGCCTCGCTAGTGATTTTCTGATAACCAATGCGATCTGTAACATCCCATTTTTTAGCAACGTTTTGAAGACCTACAATCGACTTGAATTTAATGTCCATCTTGCCTTGTTTGCCTTTTTTAGTCGTAATAATTACAACACCATTCGCACCGCGCACACCATAAATAGCAGCAGAAGATGCATCTTTTAAAACCTGCATAGATTCAATTTCTCCTGGAGCAAAGTCGTATGGAGAATCGACCATGATACCATCAATTACAAACAGCGGATTGTTGTTACTAAATGAAGTTATTCCTCTAATTTTCACATTAACAAAGCCTCCCGGCTCTCCAGAAGATTGTACCGTAACACCTGGCACTTGTCCTTGAAGCATTTTAGCGGCATCATAAGCAACTACTTTTTTAGCCGATTCTAAATTGACAACACTTACAGAACCTGTTAAGTCCGATTTCTTTTGAGTTCCGTAACCAATAACAACTACCTCATTAAGTTTATTGGTGTCTTCGCTTAAAGCCGCATCAATTTTAGACTGGCCTCCTACGACTACCTCTTTGTTCTGAAATCCTATAAATGAAAAAACTAAAACATCGTTTGGAGATGCTTTAATCGAATACTCTCCGTCAAATCCAGTTGTAGCAACTGTTTTGGTTCCTTTTATTATAATGTTTACACCCGGCAAAGGAAGATTGTCTTGTGCCGATGTTACAACTCCTGTTATCGTTTTGCCCTGAGCAGACAATTGATTAACAGACAATAACAGCATCAATACTGCTAAAATCCAATTTGTTTTTGGCAATAGAAAATTGCAATACAAAAGTAATTTTTGTTTTGTAATCATAATGGTTTAGTTAAGATTGGTTAGTGGTTTTAGTTAATAAGTGTTAATCTTACATTTGTAAATTTAACTAAAAAAAAGCCACGTAAACAAATTAATATCACAAAAAAACAGCCGAAAAAAAACACATATCATAAATTAAGTGTTGAATTAACATTTAAAAATTCAAAGTTTTTTCAAAAAAAGAGCTGTTTTTTTAATTTTAATTGTGTAAAAAATACACTTTTAATAAAAAAGTCGTTTTTTAATCAAAAAAAGGCCTGAATAAAAAAAACATAAATAATCTGTTTTTTAATGAATTGAAACAAAGAAAACGATATATTTGTAAGTAAAATATTGTTTATTTTTGTGTGTTTTTGACCAAACAGAACATATTTTTATAAAAAACTATCCTTGAGTATCCTGTTTTTTTCTTAAAAAAATCTTAAAAAAAGGATTTGTATGTTATTTTTATGTAAAAAGTAACTTTTTAACTATACATTTGATGAGTTAATTATGTAAGTGTAAAATCTACATTAATAAATTATGAAAGCTTTTAGGAAGTTCATATATTTACCATCCAAATTAATTATATATGTTAAATAGTTATAGCTCTGCTGATAAAGTTTTACTGGCAGTAGACTGCATCATTTTCGGATTCGACAATGATGGTCTTAAAATCCTTCTTATTCAAAGAGATTTTGAGCCTGAAAAAGGAAAATGGTCCTTAATTGGAGGATTTCTAAAACGAGATGAAGTTTTAGATGCTGCTGCTACCCGAATCTTAAATACCTATACAGGTCTTAACGATATTTATATGGAGCAGTTGCATGCTTACAGCGAAATTGATCGTGATCCTGTCGAAAGAACCATTTCGGTTTCTTACTTTGCTTTAATTAATATCGAAAATCATAATGCAGAATTGATTCAGAATTATCATGCAGAATGGTTCCCTATTAATGATGCGCCAAATTTAATTTTTGACCACAACGAAATGGTCGATAATGCTATTAAAAGACTTCGATACAAAACTTCTATCAAACCAATTGGTTTTGAATTGCTTCCTGAAAAATTCACAATGCGCCAGCTTTTAGAATTGTACGAAGCCATTTTGAGCAAAGAATTAGACAAAAGAAATTTCATCAGTAAAATAAATTCTTTGGAAATTTTAAATAAACTGGAAGAAAAAGACATGCAGTCTTCTCGAAAAGGTTCTTACTTATATACTTTCAACAAAGAAAAATACGAAGAAAAACTACTCAATAATTTTGTATTGAATTTATAAACTTTATTATCCTCTCGCAGATTTAGGAGATTTGGCTGATTTAATAAAAAATCCCTGATATCTGGTAAATCTGCGGGAGAAATCTATAACGAATTACGCAATATAAGAGCAGATCTATTTTCGATCTGCTCTTTTGTTCCTTTCAAAACCATATCGGCCAGAATTTTTCCCATCAATTCAAAATTGGTTGAAATGGTGGTAATTCCATTTGCGGCAATTTTCTTCAATGGAGTTTCATTGTACGATATAATTCCGAAATCTTCTCCAAGTTTCAAATTCCGATTAATTGCATTTTCTATTACCAAAAGCAAATCTCGATCATGAGGAATAATATACAAATCTCCTAAAGCAATAGATTGGTTGCCAAAATCTGAAATAATTTCATAATCAAAACCATAATCTTGACAAAAAGATTCAAAACCTAATTTCATTCCGGGCGGTTCTCTAAAACCAGGAAAAATTAAAATCAGTTTCTTGTATTTTGACAATCTCGATTTGCCTTTCATCAAACCTTCGTAAATATCTTTTTGGTGGTTTTGGTAAATCGCCGGAAACATTTTTAGATCTGAATTAGTCTGATCTAAAATAATTACGTCGCCTACTGGTAGGGTTTTTATAGAATCGACGATATCGTTTAAGTTCGTCGGCATGATAATGTATTTTGTATAATTTCCGTTGCTGTCATTTATTAGTTTTTTAAAAACTTGAACATTAAAATGATAAAAGAAAATATCGACCTGAACATTTTTTCCGATGTTTTTTAAAAACGAATTATAAATATCTTCTTTGAAAATATTCAATTCGTCAAAAAGCAAAAAAACCTTCTGAGTTATAGTGATTTCAACGCTTTTAACATAATATCCTTTCCCAGGAATGGCATAAATAATCCCTCTTTTCTTCAGTTCGTCATACGCCAATAAGACTGTATCTCGAGACAAAGAAAAAGCCAGACAGACTTTATTTACCGATGGAAGTCTATCGCCCTTAATTAAATTTCCTTCTTCTATCGCTTTTTCGATTGAAAGAATAATCTGCTTATATTTTGGCAGACCAATGTTATTTTGAATTGAAATAATGTTCATAATAAAGTCATTTTGACTATTAATATCAAAAACTGGTGGGTACTGGTATGCAAAAATAAGAAATGTTTCTATTTTTGGATTTCATTATTGGTAAAAATTATATGGAAATAAAACAAATATCGCATTTAAAAGAGGCTCATAATTGCAAATTGTTCGGTTTAATGCCTAGTAATGAAGAGGTCTATTCTTTTGATTTGGTCAATAAGAAAGGAATGAAAGTTCAAATCATCAATTATGGTGCAACTGTAACTTCAATCCAAATTCCGCTTGACGGAAAACTGGTAGATGTTGTTTTGGGCTTTGATAATTTTGAAGCGTATTTAGAATCTTATAATTTACCAAGCGCACCTTATTTTGGAACTACAGTTGGTCGCTACGCGGGCCGTATTCATAAAGGATCTTTTGATCTAAATGATATTGAATATAAGCTTGATGAAAACAATAATGGCAACACGCTTCATGGCGGTGATATGGGATTTGGCAGAAAAATCTGGAATGTTGCAAGTGTAATTTCGGGAGAAAATCCTTCTATCACTTTTAGTCTTTTAAGCGAGCATTTGGATGAAGGTTTCCCTGGCGAAATGACGGTTTATTTGACCTATATTTTGACTGAAGAAAATGAATTAAAATTAGAATATAAAGCAACCTCAACAGAAGATACCGTGATCAATTTAACGCATCACAGTTATTTTAACCTTGATGGACATGACGGAAATGTTTTAGAACAGCAAATGTTTATCAAATCTGCGAAAATGCTGGAAACAAATCCAGACAATATTCCAACAGGAAATTTTACCGATTTAACCGATCATGATTTTGATTTTAGAACTCCTAAAAACTGTCCGTTTCCAATTGACAATTCGTTTGTGGTAAATTCTAAAACTGAAATTGTCGGACAATTGATCAGCTTAAAAAATAAATTGAGAATGAATGTTTATACCGATCAGCCAAGTGTACATATATATGTAGGCGGAAATTGTTTCGGAAAATTGAAAGGAAAAGAGAATGTAGATTACAACGCACAAAGCGGAATTTGTTTTGAAACGCAAAATTTCCCAGACGCTCCAAATCAAGCTCATTTTCCAAATGCAGTTTTGAAGAAAGGCGAAGAATACACGCAGAAAACTGTTTACAAATTTGAAAGTTTAAATTAATACAATTCCAAAAACCACAATACAACTAACTATATAATGAATGATATTTTAATACAAGATACTGTTGCTTTTTTCGAGAAATCTTTCGGGTCTTCTCCTCAAAAAACGGTACTTTCTCCAGGTAGAATCAACATCATCGGAGAGCATATTGACTACAACGATGGTTATGTTTTGCCTGCTGCAATTGACAAAGTGATTTGTTTTGCTTTTGAAAAAAACAATACCAAAACTTCTAAAATAATTGCCATCGATTTGAATGAAGAATTTGAAATCGATTTGACTCAGGAAGTAAAACTGAGCGATGTGGTTTGGACGAATTATATTCGTGGCGTAATTAAACAATTGCAAGACAACGGATTTTCTTTCGACGGTTTCAACTGTGTTTTCAGCAGTAATATTCCAGTTGGTTCTGGATTATCTTCTTCAGCAGCTTTAGAATGCGGAATGATTTTCGGAATCAAATCGCTGTTCGATTTAAAAATTGAGAAAAAAGACATTTCATTATTAGGACAAAAAGCAGAGCATTGGGTTGGCATCAACTGCGGAATTATGGATCAATTTTCGAGCGTTCACGGTCTTGAAAACAAAGTGATTCAGTTAGATTGCAACACCTTAGATTTTGAATATCACAACGCCGACTTCAAAGATTACTCTTTAATTTTATTTGATTCTAATGTAAAACATTCGCTTTTCACATCAGAATATAATACAAGAAGGATCGAATGCGAAGAAGGTTTATCGATTATAAAAAGCCATTTTCCAGAAGTAAAAAGTTTTAGAGACGCGACAGAAGAACAGGTTTTAAGCCTTAAAGATAAAATGACTGAAAAAGTTTTTTCTAGAGTTCATTTTGTTGTCAAAGAAATCAATCGTGTCATCAAAGCCTGCAAAGCTTTAGACCAAGGAAATATCGAGCTTTTAGGAGAATTGCTTTTTGAAACCCATTATGGTTTGTCTCAAGAATACGAGGTAAGCTGCGAAGAATTGGACATGCTTGTTGATACTGCAAAAGAAGATGATGCCATCATTGGTTCTAGACTTATGGGCGGCGGTTTTGGTGGCTGTACGATCAATTTAGTTAAAAAAGGACATGAAAATGAGGTAAAGCGTAAATTTTCGAAACTTTATTTAGATACATTTGGAATTGAATTAAAATTCTATGATGTAAAAATCTCAAACGGAACAACGCTACTTTAAATCCACAACACACTACAATGAAAAATTTTGACATTAACGAAGATCCACACAGACGCTTTAATCCATTAATTAACGAATGGGTCTTGGTTTCTCCTCATCGCGCAAAACGGCCTTGGCAAGGACAGAACGAAACTATTTCAACCGAAGAACTTCCTAAATACGACCCAACTTGTTATTTGTGTCCGGGAAATGTTCGTGCCAACGGAGTGAATAATCCGCAATACGAAAGCAGTTTTGTTTTTGAAAATGATTTTGCTGCCATGAAACAGGACGATATTATTTTTGAAGACGATATTAAACATACCTTTTTTAAAGCAAAACCAGAACAGGGAATTTCGAGAGTCGTTTGCTTTTCGCCAAGACACGACCTGACTTTACCAGAAATGGAAATTGCTGATATTGAAAACATCATTAGAACTTGGCAGAAAGAATATACCGATTTAGGAAATATTAAATTCATTAACCACGTTCAGATTTTTGAAAACAAAGGAAGTGTTATGGGATGCAGCAACCCGCACCCACACGGACAAATTTGGGCACAGTCTTCATTGCCAACTCAGGTTGAAAAAACGCAAAACAGCTTAAAATCATATTTCGATAAAAATGACAGAACTTTATTGGAAGATTATGTTAGAGCCGAATTGAAAGCTGGCGATCGTATCGTAATTGAGAACGATCATTTTGTGGCATTAGTTCCGTTTTGGGCAATCTGGCCTTACGAAACTATGATTGTCAGCAAAAGAGCCATAAACAAAATCACGAATTTCACTGCTGATGAAAGTAGCGCTTTCGCGAAAATCTTAAAGCAGCTTACAACGAAGTATGACAATTTATTTAATACTTCATTTCCATATTCGTCAGGAATTCACCAATCGCCAACAGATGGTTTAATTCACCCAGAATGGCATTTTCACATGCATTTTTATCCGCCTTTGTTAAGATCGGCAACGGTAAAAAAATTCATGGTCGGATACGAAATGTTAGGCGAATCGCAACGTGATATTACACCTGAAAAAAGTGCCGAAATTTTAAGACAGCTTTCAGATGTACATTACAAAAGTCTAGTAAAAGCTTAATGGTTTAATGTTGTGCTAAAGCCAAAAATAAAAATTTAACACAATTCCCGATTAATAAATGTAAAAAACACATTTGCTAATGGCTGATTTCTAAATTTTTATTTTACATTTGGCTTCTGCTTTTGTTTTCGCAAAAAAATAACAGAAATAAAACACATCTTGCATTTTTAACAAGATTTGACAACATAAAAACTGATTTAAAACCACATAAACAAACAACCCTATAATAATTATTTAAAATACTACTAACAATGAACCAAAACCTCGCTTTCGCAGACTATGCGGTTTTTATTATTTACTTTATCGTAGTCTCGGTCTACGGTTACACCGTTTACCGCAAACGTAAACAAGACGAACAGGATGCTAAGGCTTACTTTTTAGCTGAAGGAAATTTGACATGGTGGGCAATTGGAGCTTCTCTTATTGCTTCTAATATCTCTGCTGAGCAGTTCATCGGAATGAGCGGTGAAGGTTTCTTTTTAGGAATCGCTGTTGCTGCCTACGAATGGCTTGCTGCTATTGCACTTATTATTGTGGCTGTATGGTTTATTCCTGTGTATCTTAAAAACAAGATTTACACGATGCCGCAATTCTTAAAAACACGTTACAATGAATCTACTGCGCTTATTATGGCCGTTTTCTGGCTGTTTTTATACGTTTTTGTAAACTTAACTTCTATTTTATACCTAGGAGCTGTTGCCATTAACGGACTTGCAGGCGGACAATATCTTCACGTAATCATGGTGGGATTAGCTGTTTTTGCTTTATTTATTTCTCTTGGAGGAATGAAAGTTGTGGCTTACACAGACGTTATTCAAGTTGCTGTATTGATTATTGGAGGTTTGGTAACTTCTTATATCGCTTTGACAACTGTTGGACAATATTTCGGTGTTGGCGAAAATGCAATTGCAGGTTTCAAAGTTTTAATGAGAGAAGCTCCAGAGCATTTCAAAATGATTATCCCAAAACCTACTGCGACTTCTTCACAGCTTGAAATCGACAAATATTTGACTTTCCCAGGATTGTTATCTTACGCTGCAGGTATCTGGATCATCAACTTAAACTACTGGGGATGTAACCAATACATTACCCAAAGAGCACTTGGGGCAGATTTGCAAACGGCCCGTACAGGAATTTTATTCGCCGGTATGTTGAAATTATTAATGCCATTAATCGTAATGCTCCCTGGTATTGCTGCTTACGTTTTATACACGAACGGACATTTACCTCAATTGGTTGGAGGAAAAGACGGAGCATATTCTGCTGTATTGACATTCCTTCCAACTGGATTAAAAGGACTTTCTGTTGCAGCTTTAACGGCTGCAATTGTGGCTTCTTTGGCTGGAAAAGTAAACAGTATTTCTACAATCTATACATTAGATATTCATAAAAAATACATTCAGAAAGATGCTGGTGAAAAACAGCAGGTAAACATCGGACGTCTTGCTGTTTTCGCTGCAATGCTTCTTGCCGTTTTATTCACATGGAACGACGTATTAGGAATCGGTGGTGTTGGAGGATTTACATACATCCAAAAATACACAGGATTCATCAGCCCTGGAGTTTTTGCTATGTTCTTCTTAGGTATGTTCTGGAAAAGAACTACCGGAACAGCAGCAATCGTGGGTGTAATTTTAGGATTCGTATTATCTGTTTTATTCAACGAATACGCTCCAGCTTTATTTGGAAACGACACACTTTTATACACAGCTTACAGCAATGGAAAAGGAGCTTTCGAAATTCCGTTTCACATCTGTATGGGATTATCATTTTTATTTACAATGATTGCGATGATCCTTATAAGTTTCGCTGGACCAAAAGTAAACCCTAAAGCATTCGAGACAGAACCTGGAATGTTCAAAGTTAAACCGCAAACAACTGTTCTTATCGTAATCACGATGCTGATCATTGTTGCGCTTTATGTTAAGTTCTGGTAATAAATTATCAGTTCAATTCTCTCTATCTTTACAGCTGTTGTTTGTCATGAACAACAGCTGTAAATTTTTAAACTATATTCGGCACAGATTAAAATGATTCTTTTTTTGTCACCCTGAGCGAAGTCGAAGGGCGTTCCAATTGGACGTGGGCTTCGACTTCGCTCAGCCTGACAAAGTTGGGTTTTAAATCATACAATCTGGCAAAAAAATTAAACAGAATTTTTTAAATTATAATACATAAATACCATGCAGTTATCATTAACCCAAAAAATCATTATCGTTACTGGAGGCGCAAAAGGAATTGGCTTAGGAATTGTAAAAGTCCTAGCCGAAGAAAATGCGATTCCGTTTATCGTTGGACGTAACGAAGATGACAACATCAAAGCCGTAGAAGAATTAAAAGCCATTGGAAAGGAAGCACATCAAGTTGCTGCTGATCTTACAAAACCTGAAGACTGCAAAAAAGCTGTGGAAGCCGTAATCGCCAAATTTGGTCGAATTGACGGATTGGTAAACAATGCCGGAGTTAATGATGGCGTTGGATTAGAAAACGGAAATTACGAAGATTTCGCTGCTTCACTTCACAAAAATTTAGTGCATTATTATTTAATGGCGCAACATGCTCTTCCTTATTTGAAAGAATCGAAAGGAGCAATCGTAAACATTGGTTCTAAAACTGCCGAAACTGGACAAGGCGGAACCTCAGCGTACGCTGCTTCAAACGGAGGAAGAAATGCTTTAACTAGAGAATGGGCTGTTGAATTATTAAAATACAGCATTCGTGTAAACGCAGTAATTGTGGCAGAATGTTACACTCCTCTTTACGAAACGTGGATTAACACTTTCGAAAATAAAGAAGAAAAATTAGCGGCAATCACTAAAAATATTCCGTTAGAAAATAGAATGACAACAGCAGAAGAAATCGCTAATATGGTGGTTTTCTTGTTGTCTGAAAAATCAAGCCATACAACTGGGCAGATCATTTATGTAGACGGTGGTTACACACATTTAGATCGATCTATTTAATTTTTTTTCAGCCACAGATTTAAAGGATTAAAAATGATTCACTTTAGTTTGTGACCCTGAGCGGAGTCGAAGGGCGTTCCAATTGGACGTGGGCTTCGACTCCGCTCAGCCTGACAAAAAGCAGAGTAAAATCATTTTTAATCCTTTAAATCTGTGGCATTTTTATATAGCACTATTCTTAAACTCCGAAGGTGTAATTCCTTTAAACTTCTTAAAGAGTTTATTAAAATTAGAAGCCGTTTTATAACCACAATCATAAGCGATTTCAGACATGCTTTTATCAGTTTCCAAAAGCAATTTACAAGCATTTGAAATTCTGATTTCATGAAGATAATCCACAAAATTCTTTTTTGTTTTTGCTCTAAACATTCTGCAGAAAGAAGTCCGTGTCATATTCGCGACAGCGGCAATTTCATCTAAGGAAATATTCTTTTTGAAATTTTTATTTACGTATTGAAAAACCTCCGAAAGGCGATCAACTTTTGAATCTTTCTGCATCAACGAATAAATTTCGTCATTAATATAAATCTTGTCCTGACTGTCTGAAAGAATAGATAAGATTTCAAAAAGTCCGACAATCACTTCAAAATCTTTTTTAGAAACTAATTTCTCAAGTTTTTTAGCAATCTGTTTATTTGTTTTTCCGATAATCGAAATTCCTTTTCCTGCTTGAAAAAAGAGTTCGTTTATTTTCTGAGTTTCTTTTAATTCGTAAAAAGTCGGTCCGAAAATATCTTTATGAAAATATACAACTATCGAATTAGCTTTTAAATCTTCAATTCCTTGATAATATTTTTCGTCATTCAGCCAAACGTGCGGAATATCAGAACCTAAAAAAACCATATCTCCAGGTTCAAACGGCATTACCGAGTTTCCGATAATTCGTTTTCCAAAACTCTCTTTTACATATACCAATTCCAATTCTGGATGCGAATGAAATGGCGCCTGAAAAAACGGTTCAATACGATTCAGTACCGAAACTCTTGAATTGAGATATGACGTTATTTTAATTTGCTCCAATTTCATACTGCAAAGATAATTAAAGATTATACACGGATAATATTAGACTAACAACAAAAGGCTAAAAAAACTAATTTTATTTTTCGTTTACTGCCCAAATTTTATTGAAAATAAAGCGCTTAACGACAACACAAAAAAGAAAAAAACAAAAAATAATGCAGGAAAACACAACTAAAAAACTAGTGGTAAAACTACATCCGGACGATAATGTTCTGGTTGCTTTAACCGACTTACAAAAAGGTGAAACTATTCTTTTTGAAAACGAAACTTACGTTTTGCAAGACCTCATCAAAGCCAAACATAAATTCTACATGCAAGACATGAAGCAGGGAGAAGAAGTAAATATGTATGGCGTTTTGGTCGGAAAAGTGCAAAATGATATTGTCAAAGGAAGTTTAATGACGACTGAAAATTTAAAGCACGCCGCAGATCCTTACGCTTACAGAAATGCTTCTTACGAATGGAACGCGCCTGATGTTTCTAAATTCGAAAACAGAACTTTTAAAGGTTACAAAAGAAAAGACGGACGCGTTGGAACGGCAAATTACTGGCTTTTTGTTCCTACTGTTTTTTGTGAAAATCGAAACCTTGACGTGATCAAAGAAGCTTTGCACAAGCAATTAGGTTATGCGGTAACAGACAAATACAATCAATTTACGCACGAATTACTGGAAGGTTATTTGAACGGAAATGACATTAATGATATTAATATTGAATTGAATCCGACGCCAAAAAACAAACGTGTTTTTGAAAATGTGGACGGAATTAAATTCTTAAATCACCAAGGCGGTTGCGGCGGAACTCGCCAAGATGCTTCTACTTTGAGTGCTTTATTGGCTTCTTACGCAAATCATCCAAACGTTGGAGGAATCACACTTTTGAGTTTAGGATGCCAGCATTTACAAGTTCAAGATTTTGTAAATGATGTAAAAAGACAAAATCCAGAGTTTGACAAACCGTTGTTTATTTTTGAACAGCAGCAGACAGAAAGCGAAGAAGTTCTGATTACTAATGCCATCAAAAAGACTTTTGAAGGTTTAATCGAAATCAACAAATACGAAAGAACAGATGCTCCTTTAAGCGATTTATGCATTGGAGTAAAATGTGGAGGAAGCGACGGTTTCAGCGGTGTTTCTGCAAATCCAGCTGTTGGTTATACTTCGGATTTGGTTGTCGCTTTAGGCGGAAAAATTCTTTTGGCTGAATTCCCAGAATTATGCGGTGCTGAGCAAAACTTAATCGACAGATGTATTACAGAAGATAATGCTAAAAAATTCATAGATTTAATGGAATCTTACGATGAACTGGCTCATAAAGTAGGTTCTGGTTTCCATATGAATCCATCTCCTGGAAATATCAAAGATGGTTTAATTACCGATGCAATCAAAAGTGCTGGAGCTGCCAAAAAAGGCGGAACTTCTCCTGTGGTTGATGTTTTAGATTATACCGAGTTGGTTACAAAACCAGGTTTAAGTTTGGTTTGTACGCCAGGAAATGACGTTGAAGCAACAACTGGAAAAGCGGCTTCTGGAGCAACTTTAATTTTGTTTACAACAGGTTTAGGAACTCCAACTGGAAATCCGGTTTGTCCTGTTATTAAAGTTGCAACAAATTCTGTTCTAGCAACTAGAATGAAAGATATTATCGATATTGACTGCGGACCAATCATTAGCGGTGA
Source organism: Flavobacterium sp. B167r (assembly GCF_056824315.1). NCBI lineage: Bacteria > Pseudomonadati > Bacteroidota > Flavobacteriia > Flavobacteriales > Flavobacteriaceae > Flavobacterium > Flavobacterium sp. B167r. The sequence goes on along the minus strand of NZ_CP124859.1, from coordinate 1,193,917 downwards.
AAAATCTATTGAAGAAATGGGCGAAGAAATTTTAGAATATTGCATCAAAGCGGCAAGCGGCGAAATTATTCCGAAAGCGGTTCAATTAAACCAAGACGATTTTATTCCGTGGAAACGTGGCGTATCTTTGTAAAAGACTCAATTAAAAATAACACATAAAAATTATATCAAATGTTTTCATTACAAAATAAAAAAGCAATTATCACAGGCGGCGGAAGCGGAATAGGAAGAGCGATTTCTGTTTTATTTGCTAAACAAGGAGCTGAAGTTCATATTTTAGAATTAACTGAAGAAAGCGCAAAAGAAACGGTTGAAGAAATCAAATCTGCTGGCGGAAGTGTTTTTGCTCACGCTTGTGACGTTTCTAACCACGAACAAGTAAACTCAACTTTCCAGAAAATTGGAAATATCAATATTTTGGTAAACAACGCTGGAATTGCTCACGTTGGAAAAGTAGACACGACTTCTGAATCTGATTTTGACAGAATTATGAATGTCAACGTAAAAGGAGTTTACAACTGTCTTCACGCTTCTATTCCGGCGCTAAGAAGCTCTGGTGGAGGTGTAATCTTAAACTTAGCTTCTATTGCTTGCTGGGTTGGAATTCCTGATCGTTTTGCTTATTCTACTGCAAAAGGTGCAGTTATGGCCATGACTTTATCGGTTGCAAAAGATTATTTGAATGATAAAATTAGATGTAATTCGATTTCTCCTGCTAGAGTGCACACGCCTTTCGTAGACGGATTTATTTCTAAAAATTATCCAGGGAAAGAAGAAGAAATCTTCGAAAAATTATCTCAATCACAGCCAATCGGCCGTATGGGAAAACCTGATGAAATCGCAACTTTAGCTTTATTTTTATGCAGCGACGAGTCTTCTTTCATCACTGGTTCTGATTACCCAATTGATGGAGGGTTTATTAAATTGAATAACTAAAAAAGAAATTGCCACAGATTAAAAGATTAAAATGATTAGCTCTAGTTTGTCACCCTGAGCGAAGTCGAAGGGCGCTCCAATTGGAATCGGGCTTCGACTTCGCTCAGCCAGACAAAACAGGAAATAAAAATCCTTTTTAATCCTTTAAATCTGTGGCAAAAAAATATTAAAAAATAAAAAATTATGAAACTTATTAGATTTGGAGAAGAAGGAAAAGAAAAACCAGGGGTTTTACTAAATGATAAAAGATATGATGTTTCGTCTATCGTAACAGATTACAACGAAGCTTTTTTTGAAAATGACGGATTAAAGAAATTAGAAGAAGCTTTAAAAAACAATCCTGCACTTCCAGAAATTAGCGATTCAGTTCGTTTAGGTTCGCCAGTTGCACGTCCTTCAAAAATTATCTGCATCGGATTAAATTATGTTGATCACTGTGAAGAAACTGGCGCTGCGATTCCAGAAGAGCCAATTATTTTCTTTAAATCGACAACTTCTTTATGCGGACCAAATGACAATTTGATCATTCCAAAAAACAGTGAAAAAACAGATTGGGAAGTAGAATTGGCATTTGTTGTTGGTAAAAAAGCAAGCTATGTTTCTGAAGAAGATGCACCAAACTACATCGCTGGATATTGCCTTTTGAATGATTACAGCGAAAGAGCTTTCCAAATCGAGCGCGGCGGACAATGGGCAAAAGGAAAAGGTTCTGATACCTTCGCTCCTCTTGGACCAATTATGGCAACTCCAGACGAAGTTGGCGACGTAAACAATTTAAAAATGTGGTTAACTGTAAACGGAAAAACATTCCAAAACAGTAATACTTCAAACTTGATTTTCAAAATTCCTTTTTTAGTGCATTACTTAAGCCAGTTTATGACATTGCTTCCTGGCGATGTAATTAGTACTGGAACGCCTCCGGGAGTTGGTTTGGGAATTAAACCAGATCCAATTTACATCAAAGCAGGCGACGTAATCGAATTAGGAATTGAAGGTTTAGGTACTAGCAAACAAACTGCTGTAGCTTACCAAGGATAAATTTTAAGATTATGGCAACACAAAAATTCTGTCTGGCTTTAGACTTAAAAGACGATGCAAACTTAATTGCAGAATACAAAGAGCTGCATGAAAATGTTTGGCCTGAAATTAAAAAAAGCATTCAAGATGCTGGAATTTTAGTTTTGGATATTTATTGCACAGGAAATAGACTTTTCATGATCATCGAAGGTGATGAAAATTTCTCTTTCGAGAAAAAAGACAAAGCCGACGCTGCAAACGAAAAAGTTCAGGAATGGGAAACTTTAATGTGGAAATTCCAGCAAGCGCTTCCTTGGGCAAAACCAGGACAAAAATGGATTTTAATGGATAAGATATTTGAATTGTAATTCATTCTATATTCCGTTAGAAATATCTCATCGGTAGAAAAAAAATGCCGTGGTGAATATGTCTTGTAGGGACATCTGATTTACGGAAATAATATATCCCAAAATTAATCAAACGTTCCTATGGAACGTATAATTGCGATTCAAATTTCGTTTCAACCGACGAGACATTCCTAGCGGAATGAATTACTTTGAAATAAAAAAAGCCCTGATTATTCAGGGCTTTGTTCTTTTTGCATATTCAGTAAATACGCCATATTTGCTATTACGTGATCGTGTTTCTTGACAAAAGGGTTTTCTTCGTTCCAAACATATCCTGCTAAAACCGCGCATATTTTTTCTTTTACTTCAGGATTTTCTGGCTGATGGAAAAACAGCGTTTGAAGATTTCCTGTGTACCATTCTTGTACATAAGTGGTGAAAACTGCAATTCCGCGTTTCATGTATTGAGTAAATTCTACTTCCCAATCAACAGGAATTCCTTGTGATTCTTTCAAATATAATTTGGCTGCCAACATTCCAGATTCAGTTGCGAAAGCTACGCCTGAAGAGAAAACTGGATCTAAGAATTCTGAGCTATTTCCTGTCAAAGCAAAACCATCTCCGTACATTTTTTTGACAGCTCTTGAATAATTTTCTAATTTAACCGGCTCAAACAAAAATTCTGTTCCTTTAAATCTTTTGATATAATAATCCGATTTCTGAATGGCATTTCTCAAAGCCTCAGCATTATCTTTATTTTCAGAAAGAGAATTGATAAAATCTGTCGGACCAACAACTCCTAAACTTGTATTTCCATTTGAAAAAGGAATCACCCAAAGCCAAACTTCGGTTTCCAAAATATCAAAAGAAATCTGAGTTCCTTCCTCGCCTTCTGGTCTATTAATATCTTTTACGTGTGTAAAAATAGAAGAATGCGGATCTAATTTAGAAGGTGTGTCCAAATCTAAAAGTCTTGGCAAAACACGTCCGTATCCACTAGAATCGATAATAAAGTTGGCGTGAATTTCTTTTAAATTCCCGGCTGCATCTTTTACGATTGTTTTTGATTTTTTTCCTTCAAAAGAAACTTCCAGAACTTCTGTTTCAAATTCTAAATCGATTCCTTTTCTTATGACTTCCTGCGCCATTGTGTTATCAAAATCAGCTCTTGGAACTTGCCAAGTCCAATCCCAACCTTCTCCAAATTTAATGCTAAAATCAAAATTGCAGATTTCTTCTCCTCTAATAAAACGAGCTCCTAATTTTTTTTCGAAGTTCATGGCATCAAGCGCATCAAACAATTCAGCCTCAGCAAAATGATCCATCACTCGCGGAATAAGGCTTTCGCCTACTACAAGTCTCGGAAACTTCGTTTTTTCTACAACTTTTACCTTTACGTTGTTTTTAAAAAGATACGATGCCGAAACACATCCAGATGGTCCTGCACCAATCACTAAAACATCAACAAACTCCTTTGTCATATTAGAATTATTATCATTTAATTAACCTACATTTGCCATCATCAAAATAACTACATTTATTTTGATAAATAAAATTAAATTAGCACAACCAAAAACGATTTGATGAATACAATAAATGAATATTTAAGTTTAGCAGAATTTGAAGCCATAATCTTTGGAAAAAGTAAAGTTGCAATAAGCGATGTGGTCTTAAATCGAGTAAACGAAAGTTTTAATTTCTTAAAAGAATTCTCAGGAAATAAAGTAATATACGGTGTAAATACAGGATTTGGTCCAATGGCTCAATATAGAATTAAAGAGTCAGATCAAATTCAGTTGCAATATAATTTAATTAGAAGCCACTCTTCAGGAACAGGAAAACCTTTGAACGCTGAGTGCGCAAAAGCAGCAATCTTAGCTCGATTAAATACACTTTCTTTAGGAAATTCAGGAGTTCATTCTTCTGTTATTCATTTAATGGCAGAATTAATCAATCGAGATATTACACCTTTAATTTTTGAACATGGCGGTGTGGGTGCCAGCGGAGACTTGGTACAATTATCACATTTAGCTTTGGTTTTAATTGGTGAAGGTGAAGTTTTTTATAAAGGAGACAGACGTCCAACGGCAGAAGTTTTCGAAATTGAAGGTTTAAAACCAATTCAAGTAGAAATTAGAGAAGGTTTGGCTTTAATCAACGGAACTTCTGTAATGACAGGAATTGGAGTTGTAAATGTTCATTATGCTTCAAAATTATTAGATTGGTCTTTAAAAGCTTCTTGTGCTATTAACGAATTAGTTCAAGCTTACGACGATCATTTCTCAGAAGAATTAAATCAAACAAAACGTCATAAAGGACAGCAGGAAGTTGCAGAAAGAATGAGAAAAAATCTTTCTGACAGTACGTTGATCCGTAAAAGAGAAGACCACTTATATTCTGGCGAAAACACGGAAGAAATCTTCAAAGAAAAAGTTCAGGAATATTATTCATTAAGATGTGTTCCTCAAATTTTGGGACCAGTTTTAGAAACTATTAATAATGTAGCTTCTATTTTGGAAGACGAATTCAACTCGGCAAACGATAATCCAATTATCGACGTTAAGAACAAACACGTTTATCACGGAGGAAATTTCCACGGAGATTATATTTCGTTAGAAATGGATAAATTGAAAATAGTTATTACGAAATTAACGATGTTGGCAGAACGTCAATTGAATTATTTATTGAATTCAAAAATCAACGAAATTTTGCCTCCATTCGTAAACTTAGGGACTTTAGGATTCAATTTCGGAATGCAGGGAGTTCAATTCGTTGCCACTTCAACAACTGCAGAAAGCCAAATGTTATCAAACCCAATGTATGTTCACAGTATTCCAAACAACAATGACAATCAAGACATTGTAAGTATGGGAACAAATGCTGCGGTGATTACATCAAAAGTGATCGAAAACTCATTTGAAGTTTTAGCTATCGAATTAATTACAATTGTTCAGGCAATTGATTATTTAGGACAAAAAGATCAAATTTCATCTGTTACTAGAAAATGGTACGACGATGTTCGCAACATAATTCCAGAATTTAAAGAGGATCAAGTAATGTATCCTTTTGTACAAAAAGTAAAAGATTATTTAATCAACAGTTAAAAATCTTTATTTTACAGTATTAATATTGAATCTTAAAACCATGAAAAAGTCACTTGTATTTTTATTGCTAAGCTGCATTCAATTTGTTAATAGTCAAGAATTAGCATTAGTTAAAAAAAACTCCAAAATTGGATATCTTACTAAAGATGGATCTTTTAAAATCGAACCTCAATATAAATCTGCCAGAAGTTTTTCTGAAGGTTTGGCTGCTGTAGAAAACGGCGGAAAATGGGGATTTATAGATGCAAAAGGAACGTGGGTAATTCCAGCCGATTTTAAAGATGCGAAAGACTTTAACAGCGGAATTGCAATTGTGCAAAAAGATAAAGACTGGGTTTATATTAATACGAAAGGAGAAATCCAGAAAGCACCTGCATCTGATAAATTATTCGAATTTAATGATGGCGTTGCTTTTATCAGACAAAACAATAAAGTGGGTTTGATCAATAACAAAATGACGGTTGTTTTAGAACCAAAATACGATCAGATCAAATCTTTTGAAAATGGTTTCGCAAGAGTGGAACTAAATAAAAACTGGGGAATTATTGATACTAATGGAAAAGAATTAGTAGAACCTGTTTATACCGAAATTGGAAATTATTTCAAAAACACAACTTGGGCTAGAAAAGATAAAACTTTCGGACTTGTAAGCGGAGGAAAATTTATTCCGGTTGACGGAGCAGAAAAAATCTGGGATTTCGAAACTCAAGATTTGACTTTCGCTAAAAAGAATGGAAAAATCGGATACATCGATTTAAAAGGAAATTGGGCAATTCTTCCTATTTATGATAAAGGAAAAGCATTCTCTAAAAATTTAGCTCCAGTTTTAGTTGGAAAAAAATGGGGATTCATTAATCCAGAAGGAAAATTTGTTATTGAACCAACTTACAACGATGCAGAAGTTTTCAGTACAAACGGTTTGGCTCCAGTAAAAGAAAGCAACTGGGGATTCATTAACGAATCTGGAAAACTGATTATTCCAACGCAATACGGTATTACAACAAATGCTATTATTGCAATGTTCACGCAGCAAGACAAAGGATTTATTGATGGTGTTGCCAGAGTAAAAAATGAAGGGAAATGGGGATTTCTTAAACCAGACGGAACCGTTTTAGCCAACCAATGGTTTGAAAATGCTGAACTGTTTTCTAAAAGTGCAGAAAAACCTCAGCCTGCTGCAGCTCCTGTCGAAAAACCAAAAGAGGAAACTAAACCTGTGACAAAAAAACCAGTAGCAAAACCTGCTCCGAAGAAAAAGAAATAATATTTATTCCCAAATAAATTAGACCTTTGCATAAATGAAATCGTCGTTTTGAATACGGTTTCATTTTTAGCGAATAAAAACAAAACCAACATTAAATGAAATGTGTATTAGTAACAGGCGGTTCGAGAGGAATTGGAAGTGCGATTTGTAAAAAATTAGCCGTAGAATCTGATTATCATATTCTAATTAATTATCATTCGAATAAAACAGCTGCCGAAGAAACATTGCAAGAAGTACAAAAACTAGGCGCAACCGGAGAAATCTTAGGTTTTGATGTTTCTAATTTTGAAGAAGTACAAAATGTTTTAACTGCTTGGCAGGAAGCAAATCCTGAAAAATTGGTTGAAGCGATTGTAAATAACGCCGGAATCACAAAAGACGGTCTTTTTATGTGGATGACTCCAGAAGATTGGAACGGTGTTTTGAATACTAGTGTAAACGGTTTCTTTAATGTAACTCAGTTTTTCATTCAAAAAATGTTACGCAACAAATACGGCCGAATCGTAAATATGGTTTCGGTTTCTGGAGTAAAAGGAACTGCAGGACAAGCCAATTATTCGGCTGCAAAAGGTGCAATTGTAGCAGCAACCAAAGCTTTGGCTCAAGAAGTTGCCAAAAGAAATATTACTGTAAATGCTGTCGCTCCAGGTTTTATTAGAACCGATATGACAAGTCAGCTGGACGAAAAAGAATTATTGAAACTAATTCCGGTAAATCGTTTTGGCGAAGCCGAAGAAGTGGCAGATTTGGTAAGCTTTTTGATTTCTAAAAAAGCAAGCTATATTACAGGAGAAATTATTAATATTAACGGCGGAATATATTCTTAAGAATTTCTCCAATGTTTGTGAGGTTCATTTAAAAAGACAATAAGTCGCAAAATTTTATTAAAATAAATTTAAAAAAAACTTTGTGCCTTTTCGCCTTTGTGGCAAGAAAAAATGTGCCTTTTGTTTAAACAATTACACTTTAAGGATATAAAATTACTTTTGAAAGACGATGAATAGAAGAGTTGTAATTACTGGAATGGGAATTTATTCTTGTATCGGAACTTCTTTAGACGAAGTAAAAGATTCGTTATATGAAGGAAAATCTGGTATTCAGTTTGATTCTGAACGTAAAGAATTTGGTTTTCAGTCAGCCCTAACAGGAATGGTTCCGAAAGCTGATCTTAAAAATTTATTGACTAGAAGACAACGTATGAGCATCGGTGAAGAAACCGAGTACGCTTATATGGCTACTATAGAAGCTCTTAAAAATGCCAACATCGATGATGCTTTTTTTGATGATCACGAAGTGGGCATTATGTACGGAAACGACAGCGTTTCTAAAGCAATCATTGACGCAACAGATATTGTTCGCGAGAAAAAAGACACTGCTCTTATTGGTTCTGGTGCGATTTTCAAATCGATGAATTCTACGGTTACTATGAATCTTTCTACTATTTTTAAACTTCGCGGCATCAATCTTACTGTTAGTGCAGCTTGTGCCAGCGGTTCTCACTCTATCGGTTTGGCCTATTTTTTAATTAAAAGCGGTTTTCAAGACATTGTAATTACTGGCGGAGCACAGGAAATCAACAAATATGCTATGAGCAGTTTTGACGGATTAGGCGTTTTTTCTAATAGAGAAGGCGATCCAACAAAAGCTTCAAGACCATTTGATTCTGATCGTGACGGTTTAATTCCGAGTGGCGGTGGAGCAACTTTAATCCTAGAAAGTTACGAATCTGCTATTGCGCGCGGTGCGAATATTATCGCAGAAATTGGCGGTTACGGATTTTCTTCAAACGGAGGACATATCTCAACTCCAAACGTAGACGGGCCTTCAACTGCAATGAAACGCGCATTAGATGATGCCAAATTAGAAGCTTCAGCTATTGAATATATAAATGCTCATGCAACTTCGACTCCTGTTGGAGATGCCAATGAAGCAAAAGCTATTTTTGAAGTTTTTGGAGAAAAAAATCCTCCTGTAAGTTCTACAAAATCGATGACAGGCCACGAATGCTGGATGGCGGGAGCAAGCGAAATCATTTATTCTATCCTAATGATGCAGCACGATTTCATCGCGCCAAACATCAATTTGGAAAACCCAGATGAAGATGCGTCAAAATTAAATTTAGTTAAAACTACGTTAAACAAAAAATTTGACATATTTTTGTCCAATTCTTTCGGGTTCGGAGGAACCAACTCTGCGTTGGTGGTTAAAAAGTTTAAATTGAACAATGAATAAAGAAGAGATTATAGCAAGAATAAACGGTTTTTTAGTTGATGAATTTGAAGTAGACAATGACGACATTGAACCAAATGCTAATTTAAAAGATACACTTGGTTTAGATAGTCTGGATTATGTTGATTTGGTGGTTTCAATTGAAGCAAACTTTGGTGTAAAACTAGTTGAAGCAGATTTTGTTGGAATTTCTGATTTTCAGAGTTTCTATGACCTAATCGAAAACAAAATCAAAGCCAAGTCAGCTTAATGAGTCAATGGGATGGCAAATCAAAAGGAACTGTTTTAGGTTATAGAATATTCGTTTTTTTGATTAAAAAAGCGGGTATCAAATCTGCTTATGTCCTACTTTATTTTGTTGCTTCGTATTATTTTTTATTTCTAAGAAAAAGCAACAAAGCCATTTTCTATTATTTTAAAGAGAGGCTTCAATATTCCTATTTCAAATCCAAAAAAATGGTTTTCAAAAGTTACTACACTTTTGGACAAACTATTATTGATAAAGTTTCTATTTCTGCCGGAATGCGAAACAGATTCACTTACGAATTTGACGGAATCGAAACGCTAAAAAAATTACTAGCCGAAAAAAAAGGCGGTGTACTGATAAGTGCGCACGTTGGTAATTTTGAAATTGCAGAACATTTTTTAGGAGATATCGATCTTAATTTTCAAATCAATCTTGTTACAACAGATTTAGAACATTCTGCCATTAAGAATTATCTAGAAAGCGTTTCTCAAAAACCTACCGTAAAATTTATTATTATAAAGGAAGATCTCTCTCATATTTTTGAGATCAATGCCGCTTTGGCTAATAACGAATTAATCTGTTTTACAGGCGACCGTTATTTTGAAGGAACAAAATCACTTTCTGAAAACCTTTTGGGCAAAGAAGCCAATTTTCCTGCGGGTCCATTTTTAATTGCTTCAAGATTGAAAGTCCCTGTAGTTTTTGTTTATGTAATGAAAGAGCCAAACTTGCATTACCATTTATACGCAAGAGAAGCCGAAGTAAAACACCGCGACGAAAAAGCACTTTTGAAAGAATATGTAAAAAGCGTAGAAAGCATTTTGCACCGATATCCTTTGCAATGGTTTAATTATTTTGATTTTTGGAATCAGTTCGGAAATAAGGATTCATTATCAAAATAACATCAAACAGATACTTTTCGGTTTGTTTTTTTTCAATAAATCAAAAAATTAAGGATTCTATGTCGTTGGTCGAAATAAGAAAATTCGTTTAAATAAATTTACTTACTTTTGCTGACCACCAAAGCCAAATCCTAATGAAAAATGTTCTCGTAATTTATTATTCTCAGTCTGGACAGCTAGAATCTATTGCACGAAATATTGCAAAACCGTTTCTAAATTCGGAGGAAATAAATCTTACTTTTCACGAAATACAATTAGAAAAACCTTTTCCTTTCCCGTGGAATAAAGACTCTTTTTTTGATGCATTTCCAGAATCTTTTTTACAGATTCCGACTGCATTAAAACCTGTTTCAGAAGAAATTTTAAATACAAAATTTGACTTGGTATTATTTCATTATCAGGTTTGGTATTTATCACCTTCAATTCCGATTAATTCATTTTTGAAAAGCGACGATGCCAAGAAAATTTTGAACAATACGCCTGTTATTACCATCAGCGGATCTAGAAACATGTGGATCATGGCGCAGGAAAAAATCAAGGTTTTATTGCGAAAAGCAAATGCTAATTTGGTTGGAAACGTAGCTTTGGTAGACCGCGTTGGAAATCTAATCAGCGTTATTACAATTGTAGAATGGATGTTTTCTGGAGTGAAGAAGAAATATTTAGGTATTTTTCCGCTTCCAGGAGTTTCAGAAAAAGACATACAAGAATCAAGTCAGTTTGGAGAAATCATGCTCGATTCTTTACAACAAAATAATTTAGAGCAATTACAGCCAAAATTAGTTAATGCTGGTGCTGTAAAAACAAGTTCGTATTTAGTGACTGTCGACAAAACGGCCAATAAAATTTTCAATAAGTGGTCAAATATCATTTATAAAAATCAAAAAAACCGAAAACAGCTGCTTAAAGTATTTAATGTTTATTTATTCCTTGCAATATGGTTAATTTCACCAATAGTGTATATATTGCACCTTATTACCTATCCGCTTAAGTTAAAAACTATAAAAAAGGAAACTCAATATTATCAGGGAGTTTAGAAGACGAAATTTAGATTATGTTTGAAGTATATATTACAAAAGCTGCAAAATATTTGCCAAACGAAGCCGTTTCTAATGATGAAATGGAAGCCTATTTAGGCCTTATCAATGATACTGCTTCTAAAGCAAGACGCATTATTTTGCGCAACAATAAAATTACAAGCCGATATTACGCTGTTGACAAAGAAGGAAAAAGCACACACAGTAATGCCGAATTAACAAAAAATGCCATTTTACCGTTATTCGACGAAAATTTTACGCCTCAAGATGTAGAAGTACTTTCATGCGGAACCTCAACTCCGGACATTTTCCTGCCTTCACACGCTGCGATGGTTCATGGTCTGCTAAAAAACAAATCGGTAGAATTAAACTCTTCAACTGGCGTTTGCTGCGCCGGAATGAACTCTTTAAAATTTGGTTTTCTTTCTATCAAATCTGGAAATTCAAAAAACGCAATCTGCACAGGATCTGAAAAAGTTTCGACTTGGCTGAATGCTCAAAAATACAATCATGAGGCTGATAATTTAAAAAGCCTTGAAGAACAGCCTATTGTTGCTTTCAAAAAAGATTTCCTTCGTTGGATGTTATCTGACGGTGCGGGAGCTTTTCTTTTAGAAAACAAGCCAAGAGGACCAATTTCGCTAAAAATAGAATGGATGGAAGCTTTTTCATATGCTTATGAATTAGAAACTTGCATGTATGCAGGAGGTGATAAATTGGAAAATGGTGAAATAAAATCATGGAGCGATTATGCACCAGAACAATGGCTGAACGAGTCTGTTTTCTCAATTAAACAAGACGTTAAATTATTAGACGAATTTATCCTGTCAAAAGGTGCTGAAAGCATGAAAGACGCCATGGATAAAAACAATATTAAATCGGAAGATATTAATTTCTTTATTCCTCACGTTTCTTCTAACTTTTTTGTGGAAGGATTGAAAAAAGGATTAACTGAAAGAGGTATCGGAATGAGCGATGACAAATGGTTCATGAATCTTTCTAGAGTTGGAAACGTAGGCTCTGCTTCTATTTATTTGGCTCTTGAAGAATTAATGAATTCAGGGAATTTGAAAAAAGGAGATAAAATTTTATTATCTGTTCCAGAAAGCGGAAGATTCTCTTTCGCGTATGCGTATTTAACTGTTTGCTAATGGAAACAATGGCTTCTCTAGAAAAAGAAATGGTAGAAAATTTATTACCTCAAAAGTTTCCTTTTGTGATGGTAGACGCTATGCATTCTTACACTGAAACTTCTTTGGTTTCTGGTTTAAAAATTCAGAGCGATAATATTTTTGCTGTTGAAAATACATTTCTAGAAGCAGGTTTAATCGAACACATGGCACAATCTGTGGCATTGCATACGAGTTATCAATATTTTTTAAAAAACGAAATTGCTCCAACAGGCTACATTGGTTCTATTAAAGAAATTGAAATTAAAAAGCTTCCGAACGTAGACGACAACATTCAGTCTGAAGTAACGATTCTGCAAGAATTTGCCGGAATTACTTTAGTTGATATTGTGACGACTTTAAATAATGAAGAAATTGCCAGAGGGCAAATGAAAACTGTTTTGGCAAAATAAAAAAAGAATGAAAACTACTTCTGCTGTTGACATACAAAATTATTTACCGCACCGAGCGCCAATGCTTATGGTGGATTTGATTTTGGATATTGATGCCAACTTTGTAGAAACTATATTCTTGATCAAAGAAGACAATATTTTTGTTCAGAATAGTGTTTTTAATGAAGCAGGTTTAATCGAAAATACTGCTCAGACGTGTTCGGCAATTGTGGGAAAGAAATACTTTTTTGACGACAACGGACTAGAAAATGAAAACGTAAATGTAATTGGATTTATCAGTGCTTTGAAAAATGTAAAAATTCATTCGCTTCCAAAAGTCGGTGATTCTATTATAACCAAAGCCGATTTGGTTTCTAAATTCACAGGAGACGATTACACCTTATGCACGATGAGCTGCAAAAGCTTACTCGAAGACCAGATACTCTTAGAATGCGAAATTAATTTGTTTATTCAGAAAACAATTTCAATTGTTGAGTAATAAATTTCAAAATGTATATAAAAAAACCTCTTTATCATTTACTAATTCGAATAGGAATATTTGTATTGCTGTTTATTGGGATTTTTGCATATAGCAAATACACTTACGACCCTAATCCATATAACAGACATTTAGATCCAAAAATTGGCTTTTTCGGTTTGGCTTTCTTTTTAATTCAAGCTTATTCTTTATTTCTCCTTTTAGAAATGATTTATTTCTTTATGAAGAAACACAAGAATTTAGCCTTCATAAATCTCGCTTTTTTAATTATAATAGAAATAGCTCCCGTTTTGGTTTTACTACAATTATTTGTGTAGTTTTTAATAATATAATTATGGAAAAAGATAAAGTACCTCAGGATCAAAGCAACTTAACGAAAAACAACGTTAAAGAGCTTTTGTACGCAACAGATGAAAATGGCAATTATACCACAACATTAAGTACAGGATGGGAACCTAAAACAATAGCACTTTCAAATTCTATTGATGAAATAAACGAAAGAATTGCTGATGCTAAACAACAAGTTTTAGATGGCGAAGTGAGTCCGATTGTATATTTTATGGAAGTCAATAAAATGGATCTTACTATTTTATCCAGTTATGTCGGATTTTGGAAATGGCGCGTAAAAAGACATTTTAAACCAAGTGTTTTTGCTAAACTAAACGACAAAATCCTGAAAAAATATGCTGATGCTTTTGGAGTATCAATCGAAGAATTAAAAAACAGCATTACCAAATAAATGGAATTAACTTTCACACATCATCAGTCTGCTCATTGCGAGAATGGAGTAGCGTCAAATCTGCTAAAAAATAGCGGACTAAACATTAGCGAACCGATGGTTTTTGGTATTGGCTCAGGATTATTTTTTGTATATCTGCCTTTCATAAAAGTCAATTATGCTCCAGCAATCAGTTATAGAACTTTGCCTGGACAGATTTTCAATAAAGTTGCCAATCGTTTACATTTAAAAATAAAAAGACAAAAATTTTCTTCTGTAGCAAATGCGAATAAAGCTTTAGACGAAAATTTAAAAAATAATATTCCAACAGGATTACAAGTTGGAGTTTACAATTTAAGTTATTTTCCAGACGAATATCGTTTTCATTTCAACGCGCACAATTTAGTTGTTTACGGAAAAACCGAAACCGAATATTTAGTGAGCGATCCTGTAATGGAAACCGTAACGACTTTAACTTACGAAGACATGAATAAAGTACGTTTTGCCAAAGGAGCTTTTGCACCTCGCGGACAAATGTATTATCCAATTCAGATTCCAAAAGATGTTGATTTAAAAAGCGCCATCATTAAAGGAATCAAAAATACCTGCCGAGATATGTTGGCGCCAATGCCAATTGTTGGTGTTCGCGGAATCAAATTTGTTTCAAAGCAAATTAGAAAATGGCCCATAAAACACGGAACTAAAAAAGCCAATCATTATTTGGCGCAAATGGTTCGTATGCAAGAAGAAATTGGAACCGGAGGCGGTGGTTTCCGTTTTATTTATGCGGCATTTTTACAGGAAGCTTCTGTTATTTTGGGTAATGAAGAACTGAAAGAACTTTCTAAAGAAATGACAAAAATTGGAGATTCTTGGCGCGATTTTGCTGTTGAAGCTTCAAGAATTTATAAAAACAGAAGTGCCAAAGAAGATGCCTACAACACTATTGCCGATGAACTTTTGGACATTGCCAATAGAGAAGAAATCTTTTTCAAAAAATTAAAAAAAGCGATCAGCTAAAATCATATTTTGCAGTCTATCATTCAAATAGAATCCCTTTCGAAAAAGTACAAAAATGCAGAAATGTATTCTTTGAACAATGTTTCGCTAAATATAAATGAAGGTCAGATTTTTGGTTTGCTTGGACCAAACGGCGCTGGAAAAACCACTTTGATTTCTATGCTTTGCGGATTGGTAAAACCAACTTCAGGACATTTTACAATTAATGGTTTAGATTATCAGCATCATTCCTCAAAAATTAAAAAAATTATCGGCGTTGTTCCTCAAGAATATGCTTTATATCCAACTTTGACAGCTAGAGAAAATCTGCTTTATTTTGGAAGCATGTACGGTTTAAAAGGTTCAGATTTAAAAGAAAAAGTGATTGAAGCTTTGGATCTTTTAGGTTTATTGAAATTTGCCGATAAACAAGTTCAGACTTTTTCGGGCGGAATGAAACGCCGTGTAAACTTGATTGCAGGTATACTTCACAAACCAAAAGTTTTGTTTTTAGATGAACCAACTGTTGGTGTCGATGTGCATTCTAAAACGGCAATTATCGATTATTTAACAGCGCTCAACCAAAACGGAACAACGATTATTTATACGTCGCATCATTTGGCTGAAGCCGAAGATTTCTGTACGCAAATCGCCATTTTAGATCAAGGGCAGATTTATGCGCAAGACACTCCGTCGGCATTAATTGGATCTACAAAAGATGCTCGAAATCTCGAAGATGTTTTTATTTCATTAACTGGTAAAGCGTTGAGAGATGGTTTATAAAATTTGGATGTCGATAGTAAAAGAATTCCTTTTGCTAAGAAGAGATTTAGGCGGACTGGTTATTTTATTTGTCATGCCATTGGTTTTGGTAATTGCCGTAACCTTAATTCAAGACAGCACTTTTAAAGCGGTAACCGATTCAAAAATTCAGATTCTTTTGGTCGATAAAGACAAAGGATCTGTTTCTAAAACCGTTTTTGAAAATTTAGAAAAAAGCAAATATTTTACCGTTGTAATGCAAATTGACAATAGACCGATCACGGAAGAAATTGCCAAAGAAAATGTGTACAAAGGAAAATTTCAATTGGCAATTGTAATTCCAGAAAATCTAAGTTCTGATTTACAAATTAAAGTCGAGCAGAATGTAGAGAAAATCGTCAGCAATTTAGGTTTGACAGATAGCACTACAACTGCCGAACCTCAACGTGTCATTAAAGAAAAAGAAGTAAAACTGTATTTTGATCCAGCGGTTCAAATGAGTTTTAAAAATGCTGTGATGAGTTCGATCGATAAAATGATTTCGCAGATTGAAACCAAATCGATTTATTCGACTTTTCAAAAACAATTAGGCGAAGAAACAATCGATTTTGAGCAAAAAAACTTTATTACTTTCAAAGAAATAATTCCGAGAGTCAACAACAAAGAAGTTCGACCGAATTCGGCTCAGCATAACGTTCCGGCTTGGACACTTTTTGCGATCTTTTTTATTGTTATTCCGTTATCAATCAATATTGTAAAAGAAAAATCACAAGGAACTTTTGTTCGATTAAGAACCAATCCTGTTTCCAATTTAATTGTGATTATTGGCAAAACCATCACCTACTCGATCATTTGTATGATTCAGTTTTATATGATGGTTGCCGTTGCCGTTTTCTTATTTCCATCAATTGGATTGCCTTCTTTAAATATCGAAGGACATTTCTTTTTGACCAGTGTTGTGGCCTTATTTTCAGGTTTTGCAGCAATCGGCTTCGGAATTTTATTAGGAACTGTCGCAAGCACGCAAGAACAATCTGCTCCTTTTGGCGCAACAAGTGTGATTATTTTAGCTGCAATTGGAGGTGTTTGGGTTCCTGTTTTTGCCATGCCAAAAATCATGCAATATATCGCAAAATCTTCTCCAATGAACTGGGGATTAGAAGCGTTTTACGATGTATTGCTTCGAAAGGTTTCTTTCGTCGAAATCATTCCAAGAATAACTTTGTTATTTTTGTTTTTCATTATTACAACTTCCATCGCATTATTTTATGATAAAAAGAAAAGAGCAGTTTAAAGAAGCTACAGATCTAACCGTTACACATGAAATTAGGATTCGTTTTAACGAAACAGATCCGCTTGGAATTGTTTGGCACGGCAATTATATCACGTATTTTGAAGATGGACGAGAAGCGTTTGGGCGCCAACACGGACTTACTTATTTGGATATTGCCAAAACGGGTTACACCACGCCAATTGTAAAATCGACTTGCGAACATAAATTGTCTTTGCGCTACGGAGATGTTGTCACAATAGAAACAACCGTTGTTGATACTCCAGCAGCCAAAATGATTTACCGTTTTAAAATTATTGATGACAAAGGAGAAGTTGCCTGCACAGGCGAAACAACTCAGGTTTTTTTAGATGCATCAGGAAATTTAATGCTAACGAATCCTCCTTTTTATGAGGAATGGAAACGAAAAGTTGGGTTGTTGAAATAACACGTTTTCCTGCAAGGTATTCAAAACCTTGTAGGTATAATTTCTAAATAAATCAATAAAACGAAATCAAAGAGACCTACAAGGTTTTGAAAACCTTGCAGGAGAAATAAAATCATAAAATGATAAGAGAAATATACATCAACGAAACGAATTGTATCACGCCTTTAGGTTTTGATGTTCAGTCGAATATTGAAGCGATTCTTAATGGCGATTCTGGAATTCAGCTTCATAGTGATATTTCTTTGATGCCAAATCCATTTTATGCATCTATAATCAGCGATGAAAAAATAAATAGTGCTTTTGCAAAAATTAGCACTGAAACCAAGTATTCCCGTTTAGAAAAAATGATGATTCTCGCTTTAGAGCCGATTATCAAAAATTCTAAAGTCGAATTAAATTCAAAAACAGCTTTTATACTTTCTACCACAAAAGGAAATGTAACAGCTTTAAAAGACAATTCTGAAGAAAGTTTTAACAACGCACATTTAGATGTTTTGGCAAAAAACGTTTCCGATTTCTTCGGAATTCAAACACAACCAATTGTAGTTTCAAATGCTTGCGTTTCTGGAATTTTAGCCGTTTCTGTTGCCAAAAGAATGATTCAATCTGAGCTTTACGATAATATTTTTGTCGTAGCTGGAGACGAAGTTTCAGAATTTGTTTTGTCTGGTTTTAATGCTTTTCAAGCGATGAGCGAACTGCCTTGCAAACCGTATTCTAAAAACAGAACTGGTGTAAGTTTAGGTGAAGCAACTGCAGCCGTTTTAGTTTCGGCGGAAGCTAAAAATGCCAAAATAAAAGTGATTGGAGACAGTTCAATTAACGATGCGAATCATATTTCGGGTCCATCAAGAACAGGCGAAGGTTTGTTTAGAAGTATTCAGAATGCTTTGAAAGAAGCTCAAATTGAAGCAAACAAATTAGACTATATTTCAGCTCACGGAACCGCAACACCTTTCAACGACGAAATGGAAGCGATTGCTTTAAATCGTTTAGATTTACAAAACGTTCCCATTAATAGTTTAAAAGGATTTTACGGTCATACATTAGGTGCTTCGGGATTATTAGAAACAGTAATTGCTATAGAATCCGCCAACCAAAATAAGCTTTTTGAATCAAAAGGTTTTGATGAAATTGGTGTAAGCGAAACTATTAATGTGATTGAAAAAAATCAAGAAAAAGAGATTGATTATTTTTTGAAAACGGCTTCTGGTTTTGGAGGTTGTAATACGGCTGTGGTTTTTGAGAAAGTGAAGTAAAACTTTATTTATTACTTTGAATGAAAATATATAAAATAATATCAAATTTTTTCACTACAAAAATTCAAGAGGAATCAACTAAATTGAATATTTACATAAGCACAGATAATGATGAAATAAAATCAAAGATTGAAAATTTAATTTTCGATTTCTTTTCTATCAAAAACTTAGACCTGATTAAAGGTAAAAAAATTGAAATAATAATTTCAGAAGATATTAAGGCTGAAACGATAAAATATTCAACTCAAAAAACTAAAAATTTCATTCTTGAAAATGCGCTTCAAGAATGTGCCGGTTCGACTATCTTACCAATAGATCAAGATTTTTATAAATTTATTATTCTACTTCGAAAAGATATTTTTAATTCTAAGCAATATTTTAGTACTCTTACTCATGAACTAGTTCATGTTATTGATTATATTAATCACTTTAATGAATTAGGAAATGTATATAATGGAAATGCTGAATATGACAATTTCTTTTTTTGGACAGAATTTAACGCTAAAAAAATTGGTTTAGAAAGACTTCAACAAGAATTAGGTGATCAAAATCTAGATTTAAAAGAATCTGCATTAAATTTTAGAGAACAGAATCTTAATGATGTATTACCAAATAAACAAGTTTATAATCTTGTTCACTTTTTTGCAAGAATATCCATTTATGATAAACATAAAAATTTAGCTTTTAATGAAGACGAATTTCCGAGAGAATATCTAATTAATCTTTATGGTGAAAAGTCAATCGAATTATATCATTTGTTAAACGAAATAATTAATTATGATGAGTTTAAAGTTAACTCTAAATTAATTGATACTATATTAGATGATTTAATCATTTACGATTAGTATTTTTTGTCTGTATAATACAAATAAAATGACTCAAAACAAAACCAACATACAATCCTACATCAAAATCGAAAACAACGAAATTGTTTTGAACGGAACTTCTGTATTCAAAATTGAACCAACCGATTTTGCAGATTTTGCCAAACAAGCGTACCGAAATTTTGAAATTCAATATCCAAAGTTTTTCAAAATGGATGCTTTGAGCAAACTGGCTTTTTTAGGGTCAGAACTGCTTTTGAGTCCGATAACTTCAGACGAAAAAGAAAATAATATCGCTTTGGTTTTGGCGAATAAATCTTCGAGTTTAGATACCGATGTAAAATATCAGGAATCTATTTCAGACAAAGAAAACTATTTTCCGAGTCCGGCGGTCTTTGTTTATACGCTGCCAAATATTTGTTTGGGCGAAATAAGTATACGCCATCAGCTGAAAAGTGAGAATTCTTTTTTTATATTTGATGCTTTCAATTCTGAATTTTTGTTGAACTATTCAGAGATTTTGTTAAACACAAATAAAGCAGATTCAGTTCTGTGCGGTTGGGTAGAATTTTACAATGACAATTATAAAGCTTTTCTTTTTACAATTAATAAAGAAGAAAACGAGAAATATACAAACGAAACTATCAATACATTATATAATAAATAATCATGGAAGCATTAAAAGAAGAATTAAAAAATAAAATCATAACGACTTTAAACCTTGAAGATATTGCAGTTGAAGATATTGCAGATAACGATGCTTTGTTTGGAGACGGTTTAGGTTTAGACTCGATTGATGCACTTGAATTGATCGTGATTTTAGATAAAGATTACGGAATTAAATTGGTTGATCCGAAAGAAGGAAAAACTATTTTCCAGTCAATCGAAACTATGGCAGCGTATATCAGCGCTAACAGAACTAAATAATTGTAGATTTTAGATTGCAGATTTTAGATTTCTACTGAAACTTAAAATCTAAAATCTTTAAATATATCAACTTTGTCAAAGTTTGAAACTTTGACAAAGTTCAAATCTACAATGTAAAATCATAAATCTAAAATTAGATGAAAGGTGTTGCTATAACGGGAATGGGAATTATCTCTGCGATTGGTAATTCGGTTGAGGAAAATTATATTTCGTTGATCGAAAACAAAATCGGTATTTCTCGTATTCAAAATATATCTACTGTTCACGCAGATGTAATCAAAGTTGGCGAAATAAATAAAACCAACGAAGAGCTCATCAATGAATTGCAGTTGAACGATGATAATAATTTCTCAAGAACTGCTATGATTGGCACTTTGGCAGCAAAACAAGCTGTTGAAAATGCCGGCATTACCGATATAAATGAATTTAGAACCGGACTTATCTCTGCTACAAGCGTGGGCGGAATGGATATGACGGAAAGACATTATTACGATTATTTCGAAAAACCAGAATTGGTTAAATACATCACTTGCCACGACGGCGGCGATGTTGCTGAAAAAATTGCTGAAGAATTAGGTTTAAAAGGAATGGTTACGACGATTAGTACGGCTTGTTCTTCTGCTGCGAATTCGATTATGTTGGGCGCGAGATTAATCAAAACGGGAAAATTAGATCGCGTAATTGTGGGCGGTGCCGATGCTTTGGCTAAATTCACCATCAACGGATTTAAGACTTTGATGATTTTATCAGACGATTATAACAAACCTTTTGACAATACTAGAAAAGGACTAAATCTTGGCGAAGCAGCTGCTTTTTTAGTTTTAGAATCGGATGAAATTGTTGCGAAACAAAACAAAAAAGTTTTGGCAAGAGTTTCTGGTTACGGAAATGCAAACGATGCTTTTCATCAAACTGCTTCTTCAGAAAATGGAGACGGAGCATTTTTGGCAATGAAAAAAGCGTTTGAAGTTTCGGGTTTAAAGCCTTCTGAAATTGACTACATCAACGTACACGGAACAGCAACGCCAAATAACGATTTATCTGAAGGAAGAGCTTTGCTTCGAATTTATGAAGATGAAAAAGTTCCAGATTTCAGTTCTACAAAACCTTTTACAGGACATACATTAGCGGCGGCGGCTGCGATTGAAGCTGTTTACAGTGTTTTAGCTATTCAAAATAATGTGGTTTATCCGAACTTGAATTTTGACATTCCGATGGAAGAATTTGATTTGAAACCGCAGACCTCTCTAAAAAACAAAAATATCGAACACGTTTTATCCAACTCTTTTGGTTTTGGAGGAAATTGTTCAACTCTTATATTTTCAAAAAGCTAATGAAGAAAACATATATAAATGGAGTAGGCTGTATTTCGACTCAAAAAACATTTGATACTGTTTTTTTGGAAGAAGCTGTTGTAAATCATGACGAAAATGTACTGGCAATTGTTCCGCCAGTATACAAAGAATATATTTCGCCAGCTGCCAGCCGACGCATGGCAAAAGGTGTAAAAAACGGAATTGTTGCTTCGGCTTTGGCCATGAAAGATGCCAATTTAGAAAACGTCGATGCGATTATTACCGGAACTGGTTTAGGCTGTATCGAAGATTCTGAAAAATTCCTGAAAAGCATTTTAGATAATAACGAAGAGTTTTTAACTCCAACTTCTTTTATTCAATCAACGCATAATACGGTTGGTGCGCAAATTGCACTTTTACAGCAATGTAAAGGTTACAATTTCACTTACGTGAATGGCGCAGTTTCTTTTGAATCGGCTCTTATTGATGCTAAAATGCAGATTGAAGAAGAGGAAGCCAATTCAATTTTAGTTGGTGGAGTTGATGAAAACGGCGATTATACTACTGCCCTTTTCAAACTGAACGGCCGTATTAAAAAAGATAATTCTGGTCCGTACGACGTTCTGACTTCAGATACAAGCGGAGCAGTTTATGGAGAAGGCGCTAGTTTTTTTGTTTTAGAAAACGAAAGAAAAGAAAATACGTATGCTGAAATTTTAGATGTTTCGATCATTAATACATTGGAAGAAAACGAAATTGAAGCTGCGACTAAATCATTTCTAAAATCAAATAATTTAGAAATTTCAGATATTGATGCCTTGATTTTAGGTTTTGATGGAAATGTCAATTTTGAAAATTATTATAAAAATCTAGCTGAAAATACTTTCGCTCAAACTCCAATTTTATATTATAAACATTTAAGTGGGGAATATGATACGGCTTCGGCTTTTGCATTTTGGATGGCATCCAAAATTTTAAAAACACAGGAAATTCCAGAAATTGTAAAAGTAAATACTGTCGAAAAACCAAGCTATAAAACGATTTTATTATACAATCAATTAAACGGAAAAAACCATAGTTTTACGCTGCTGTCAAAATGATAACGCATAAAAACATATCGCTGTTTTTTATCTTTTTATTGCTTTTAATATTTCTTCTGAATCTTTATACTGCAATAAATTTGTGGTTATTTTTTGCTATAATTTTTATCTGGATTGGGATAAATGCTTTTGGTTCAGCTAGAATTTCTTCCAATTATCATGTAAAAGCGTTCTGCAATAATCCGTTGGAAACAGAAAAAAAAATCGCGCTTACTTTTGATGACGGTCCAAGCATTTATACTTTGGAAGTTTTAGAACTTCTGAAAAAGTACAATGCCAAAGCCACTTTTTTCTGCATTGGAAAAAATATCGAAGCGCATCCTGAAATTTTTCAAAAGGTTATTTCTGAAGGTCATTTAGTTGGAAATCATTCTTATTCTCATTCTAAGTTTTTTGATTTTTATAATGAAGATAAAATAACTGATGAACTTCAGAAAACAGATGAACTTTTGGAAAAATTCATTTCCAAAAAAAGCAACTTTTTTCGTCCGCCTTATGGAGTTACGACGCCTTCAATTCGAAGAGCTTTGAAAGTAACGGGACATAAAGTAATCGGATGGAATATTCGTTCGCTTGACGGAGGAACAAAAAATCAGGAATTGATTTTAAACCGAATGATTAAGCACATTTCTCCCGGCGGAATCGTACTTTTGCATGATACAGGAACACATTCTGTTTTGGTACTGGAACAGTTTTTGCAATTTTTACAGCAAAATAATTACCAAGTCGTTTCGATTGAAGAACTTTTGAATCTTAAAGCTTATGCGAACTAAAATATTTCTATTCTTATTTACATTCACCATTTTTAATTTGAGTTTGTCTGCACAAGAGCAAAAAATGACTGCTGCAGAAATCACTCAATTTAAAGAAGATGTAAATGTAGTGGCCAAAAAAATCAAAACCTTGACTACTGATTTTGTTCAGTACAAACATTTGGATTTTTTATCGAAAGACATTGAAACTTCAGGGAAAATGATTTTTAAAGAACCTGCTCTTTTGCAATGGCAATACAAGAAACCATATAATTACAGCATTACTTTCAAAAACGGAAAAATCCTGATTAATGACGAAGGAAAGAAAAGTGCTGTTGATATTGGAAACAGTAAAATATTCGCCCGAATCAATAAATTAATTGTGGGAAGTGTGAGCGGCAATATGTTTGATGACAAAGAATTTACGATTTCGTATTTTAAATTGAAAGGTCAGAATCTGGCGAAATTTATTCCGAAAGATGCGACGCTGAAAAAATACATCAAACAAATCGAACTTACTTTTGACAAAGAAGAAGCAACAGTTGTTCAGGTAAAATTGTTAGAATCATCTGAAGATTATACCCGAATTGTACTTAAAAATAAAGTGATCAATGCAAAAATCGACGATTCAGTTTTTACTAATTAATTGCTTTTTGGCAATTGTTTTCATTTCTTGCGGCTCGGTCACAAAAAATTATACGCCTAAAAAATTAGACAAAACGTCTTACACCGTTCCGTATTTCACAGATTCAAAAGCTGATTATGTTTATAAAACCAATATCAGCGTTTACGGAAATGAATTGTCTGGAATTTTCATTGCCAAGAAAATAAACGATACCACGCATCGAGTGGTTTTTACAACTGAATTTGGAAATAAATTAATGGATTTTGAAATCTCAGAAACTGATTTTAAAGTCAACTCTATTGTTTCAGAATTAGATCGAAAAATATTGATCAATACTTTAAAAGAAGATTTCAGATTGCTTTTAAAGAAAGAATATCAGATTCAAGAACAATTTGAAAATGAATCTGCTGACATTTATAAATCGGCAGACGGCAAACGCGACAATTATATTTTTATCTCCAAAAAAGATCAGAAATTAGAAAAGATCGTTCATTCATCCAAAACAAAAGAAAAATTTACACTGCTTTTCAATTCAGAAAACAATATTTTTGCTGAGAAGATTCAAATAATTCATCAAAATATTAAGCTGAAAATCGATTTGCAACAGCTGAAATCAGAATAGAAAATTAAACTAACCATAAACTTTAAATCAATTAGAAATGAGAAAATTTGCTGTACTTGCATTTGTTTTATTTATCGGAATCCAAGCAAATGCTCAGGTTAAAGCTAGCCCTGGACTTAGAGGAGGTTTGAATATATCAACATTATCAAATGTTGATGACAACAGTTCGAAAACAGATTTTTATGTTGGTGGATTAGTAAATATTAAATTCAATAAATTTTTCTCTGTACAACCTGAGATAACCTATTCAAGACAAGGTGATGAAGGAAGATACTTTGAAGATGGCCGTTACCATTCTATAAATTACGAATTGAATTATATAACGCTCGGAGCAGTTGCTAAATTTAACTTTGGTGGTGGTGGTTTTCATCTTTTGGCAGGACCGTCATTAGATTTAAAAGTTAGTGATAACTACATCAATTCTGATCCAGAAGATTTTGACTTGGCATTAGTTGGCGGTATTGGTTACTCATTACCAAACGGACTGACTTTTGAAGCGAGAATTAAGCAGGGATTAGTTGATATTTATGGCTATAATGGATATCATAATGATAATGATTATTATTACGATGATGTGATTTTGAATCAAGTTTTTCAGATCGGTATTAGCTATACTTTCAAGACAAAATAAAAAATATGATTTTACAAGATTTTTATAAAATACTATCGGAAGAAAAAACATCCGATTCAAAATATACAATTACAATTTTTGTAAACGCAAAACATGAGGTTTTTAAAGGGCATTTTCCTGGAAATCCTATTATGCCTGGTGTTTGTATGATTCAGATAATTAAAGAATTAACAGAATCTATTTCAAAAAGTTCGCTAATGATTCAGTCTTTAGCAAATGTAAAATTCATGGCTCTAATTAATCCAGAAGTTACACCAGAATTAAGATTGGAACTTGATGTTACAACAACTGAAGACGGTTTGGTAAAAGTGAAAAACACGACTTACTTTAACGACACTACTGCTCTTAAACTGAGCACGGTGTACAAAAAAATATAATTATGAAACTCTTACTGACATTATTTTTATGGGTTAGTTTTGCTGGCGCTCCAGATTTGGCTTCGATCCGCAAAATGTATTCTGATGTGGCAAAATCAGAAACAAATGCCAAAGATTTTGTAGAAAAACTCGCTGGCGTTTCTAATAATGACGATAAAATTTTAGTGGCTTACAAAGCCGCTTCTATTTTAGTAGATTCTAAATTTGAAAAGAAATTAGGCCAGAAAATGGAACGTTTTAAAGAAGGTGCAAAATTGCTTGAAGCAACAATAAAAAGTGATCCAAGCAATATCGAAATGCGAATGATCCGACTAAGCGTTCAAGAAGATGTTCCTGCAATTACGGGCTACAAGAAAAATATTAAAGAAGATAAAAAATTCATCACAGCATATTATGCAGCGCAAGGTGCCGCTTTGAAAGACTATCTTAAAGATTTTGTTTTGCAATCTAAAAGTTTCTCTGAAAAAGAGAAGCAATTTGTAAAATAAGCTCAAAAAATACCACATGAAATCACAGCAGGAATTACTTAGTTCGACTAACTTTTGCGTTATTGTGCCTACGTACAATAATCAAAAAACACTGAAAAAAGTACTGGATTCTATTTTAGATTTCACCACAAATGTCATTATTGTCAATGACGGTTCAACCGATTCTACAAGCGAAATTTTAAAATCGTATTCGCAACTGACTCAAATTCATCATCCTAAAAATTTAGGAAAAGGAAGAGCGCTGAGAAACGGATTTAGAAAAGCGCTTGAATTGAATTTTGAATATGCCATTACAATCGATTCTGACGGACAGCATTTTGCAACTGATATTCCTGTTTTCTTAGAAGCAATTCAAGAAGAACCAAACACCCTTTTGATTGGAAGCCGAAATATGACTCAGGAAAATGTTCCGAAGAAAAGTAGTTTTGGAAACAAATTTTCGAACTTTTGGTTCAAGTTTGAAACTGGAATTAAACTAGACGACACACAATCTGGATTTAGATTATACCCGCTTCGATTGTTGCCAAAACGTTTTTACACCAATAAATTTGAATTTGAAATCGAGGTTATTGTGCGCGCTGCATGGAAAGGAATTGTTGTTAAAAATATTCCGATTCAGGTTTTGTATGATCCTGCAGAAAGAGTTTCGCATTTCCGTCCGTTTCAAGATTTTACCCGAATCAGTATTTTGAATACCGTTTTGGTAACCAATGCTTTGCTGTACATAAAACCGAGAGATTTTTTTAGAAAAGCAAAAAAAAAAGGTTTTAAAAGGTTCTTTTTAGAAGATATTTTAGAAAGCAAAGATTCTGATTTTAAAAAATCTGCGGCAATCGCTTTAGGTATTTTTATCGGACTTTCGCCTTTTTGGGGCTTGCAAACTGTACTTCTTTTTACTTTTGCTGCATTGTTCAGGCTGAACAAAGTCATTGCTTATCTTACTTCAAACGTAAGTTTCCCGCCTTTTATTCCGTTTATTATTTATGCTTCGCTTAAAATTGGAAGTGTCTTTGTTTCCACCGATGCGCCTTTGGTTTTGGATAGTTCGATTACGCTCGACGATATTCAAAAAAATGCTACCCAATATATCGTAGGAAGTCTTATTTTAGCATCGATTTCTGCACTAACAGTTGGCTTAATAAGTTATTTACTTTTAACTGCTTTTAGTTCTAAAAACAAAAAAAATATTTAAGTTATGTTTGCCACAGATTAAAAGGATTAAAGTGATTTTTACATCCATTTTGTCAGGCTGAGCGAAGTCGAAGCCCACGTCCAATTGGAACGCCCTTCGACTTCGCTCAGGGTGACAAACTAAAGCTAATCTTTTAATCTGTGGCAAAAAATAAAATTATCATGCATCAATATTTCTACGCCATTCATTTGTTTGTAACCCGAAGAAAATCTCTATCGGTTCTTTTGGCTATTTTGATGCTTGTTGTTTTTGGTTTCTTCGCTTCAAGATTAAAGTTTGAAGAAGATATTACCAAACTTATTCCGACCAACGACAAAACCGATGTTACTGCCAAAGTTTTAAAACAATTAAACTTTGCCGATAAAACTACCGTAATTTTCAGTTTGGATAAAAACGGTTCTGCCGAAGATTTAAAAGAAATGGCAACTGTATTTTCAGACAGCGTTTCTAAATCTTGCAAACCTTATATAACAGGAATTCAAGGAAAAATTGACGAAGAAAACATTCAAGAAACTATTGATTTTGTTTACAATAATCTTCCTCTTTTTTTAGATGATAAAGATTATGCGGCCATCGAAAAGAAACTGCAAAAAGATAGTATTGCAGCAACCGTTCAAGGAAATTATAAATCGATTATTTCTCCGTCTGGATTTATTACCAAAGATTTTATTCTGCAAGATCCATTTGGGATTTCGTTTATTGCTTTAAAAAAATTACAGCAATTAAACATTGGCGACGATTTTACACTAGAAAATGGTTTTGTAATGACGAAGGATAAAAAGAAATTGTTGCTTTTTATCACTTCGAATATTCCTTCGAGCGAAACAGAAAAGAATACCATTTTTGCTGAAAAGCTTAAATCAATTCAAGAAAATTTAAATCAAAAATTTAAAGGAAAAACTTCGATCAGTTATTTTGGTTCTGCTTTAATTGCTGTTGCAAATGCAAATCAGATTAAAGGAGATATTATTTTGACGACATCCATCGCGATGTTTACCTTAATGCTGATCTTGATTTTATTTTATCGAAAAGTTTTAATACCACTGATTATTTTTCTTCCGACGGTTTTTGGAGGATTGTTTGCGGTTGCCTTTTTGTATTTCGTTAGAGAACAAATTTCAGCTATTTCATTAGGAATTGGTTCTATTTTATTGGGAATCACAATTGATTATTCGATTCATATTCTCACGCATTACAAACACAACAGCGATGTAAAAACATTGTACAAAGACATTACAATGCCGGTGATTATGAGCAGTTCTACAACTGCCGTTGCGTTTTTATGTTTGCTTTTTGTAAAATCGGATGCGCTGAATGATCTCGGAATTTTTGCTGCTGTTATCGTTATGGCTTCGGCTATTTTCTCGCTTTTGATTATTCCTCATTTATATAAACCGAAAGAAAATCCGGCAGAACACAAGAAAAATGTCATCGATAAAATGGCTCATTTTTCTTTTCATAATAATAAAATCTTAATCGGACTTTGCGTTATCATTACCATTATTTGCTGTTTTACTTATAATGATGTTAGTTTTAATAACGATTTGTCACAGCTGAATTTTATCCCAAAAGATATTAAAGCTGCTGAAAAGCAATTGGAAGAAAGCACGAGCTTAACTTCCAAAACGATTTACGTGGCTTCTTACGGAAAAACTATGGAAGAAGCTTTGCAGCATAATAGTCTTCTTTTCGAAAATTTAAATACAGAAAAACAGCAGGATAAAATTCTAAATTTCAGTTCGGTTGGCGGAATTGTACTTTCCAAGGCAGCACAACTTCAAAAAATTGAGAAATGGAATTCATTTTGGAATTCGCAGAAAAAACAATTCGTAAAATCAGAATTAATTGCTGAAGGCGCTAAACTTGGTTTTAAACCGACAACTTATAATTTGTTCTTTGACCAATTAGATTCAGATTTCAAACCAATTTCTTCAAATGATTATCTTCAAATAAAAGCACTTCAGCTACAAGAATTCATCACAGAGAAAAATGGTTTTTATACGATTTCTTCTTTGGTAAAAGTCGCTCCAGAACAGCGTGATGCTTTTGTAAAATCTACTTCTAAAACAGAAAATGTGATTGCAATCGATCGTCAGCAAATGAACGAAACATTTTTCAGCACTTTAAAAACCGATTTCAATTCGCTTGTAAATTATTCTTTTGTCGCTGTAATTTTAATTCTATTTTTCTTTTTCCGAAGAATCGAATTGGTTATTATCAGCTGTATTCCAATTGCTTTAACGGGAATTGTAACCGCAGGAATTATGAGCGTTTTTGGCATTCAAATGAATATTTTCAGCATGATTGTCTGCACTTTAATTTTTGGTCATGGAGTCGATTTCAGTATTTTCATGACAAGCGCATTACAAAAAGAATATTCAAACGGAGTCAACGAAATTGCCATTTATAGAACGTCAATCATTTTGGCGGTAATCACGACAATTTTAGGAATCGGCGCGATGATTTTTGCCAAACATCCAGCACTTACGTCAATTTCATCGGTTTCATTAATTGGGGTTTTTGCCGCGCTGATTATTACATTCATTTTCTATCCGATTTTATTCAAAGTCTTTTTGTCGAATCGTCCGAAAAAAGGAAATCCTCCTTTTCAGTTGCGAACTTTCACTCATGGTGTAATTTCATTTGCTTATTATGGTTTGGGCGGAATTGTAATGTCAATTTTCAGCTTTACGCTAATGCCGATTTTGCCTTTTAGTAAAAAGTCAAAAATGAAAGCTTTCCGATATGTGGTTTCAAAATTCATGAAATCGGTATTGTATTCGAATCCGTTTATTCGCAAAAAAGTCATTAATAATTTCAATGAAACTTTCGAAAAACCAGCCGTGATTATTGCCAATCATTCTTCATTTCTGGACATTTTATCCATCGGAATGCTGAGTCCAAAAATCATTTTCTTGGTAAGCGACTGGGTTTACAACTCTCCTATTTTTGGCGGCGTTGTGAGAAAAGCAGGTTTTTACCCTGTTTCTGAAGGTCTTGAAGGCGGAGTCGAACATTTACGCAAAAAAGTAAACGAAGGATATTCGTTAATGGTTTTTCCAGAAGGAACGCGATCAGAAAACAATGTTATCAAGAGATTTCATAAAGGTGCTTTTTTCCTTGCCGAAGAATTCAAAATAGATATTCTTCCTGTTGTTATTCATGGTGCTTCGGAGTTAATTCCGAAAGGCGATTTTGTCATTCATCACGGAAAATTAACCGTTACAATTTTAGAAAGAATCACACCTGAAAATCTTTCATTTGGAACTAATTATACGGAAAGAACTAAACAAATAAGTGCTTTCTTTAAAGGAGAATATCGTAAAATTCGCGAACAACTCGAAGATCCAGATTATTTCAAAACCATGCTCATTAACAGTTACGATTATAAAGAAATCGAAATTGGAAATAGCGTCAAAAAAGATTTAAAACAAAATCTAGAAACGTATTACAACCTAAACAAATACATTGCGCCAAAAGCAAAACTGCTTCATTTAGGAAACGATTACGGGCAATTGGATGTCTTGTTGGCGCTGCAGGAACCACAACGAAAAATAGTTTCTTTTATAAATGACGAAGAAAAATTGCTGGTTGCCAAAACGAATTATTTAGTCAAAAAGAGAAAAATAACCTATCTCGAAAAATTAGAATCAGCAATTGAAAATCATTACGATATCCTTTTAATTTCTGATGAAAGTTATGAAGCGGAAATCGAAAAAATAATTTCAACCACTTCTTCTATAATTTTAGTGAATTGTTCTCGTTTAAAAAATCAGTTAAAGGATTTTGAAATTGTTTCTGAAGAAAATGCTTTAATCGTTTTAAAGAAAAAATAAATGAAAAAACAGTACGATGTAGTCATAATTGGCAGCGGTTTAGGCGGATTGGTTTCTGCTGTTATTCTGGCAAAAGAAGGCTACAGCGTTTGTGTACTCGAAAAAAACAATCAATATGGCGGAAATCTTCAGACTTTTGTAAGAGATAAAACCATTTTTGACACTGGAATTCATTACATCGGAGGTTTAGGCGAAGGCCAAAATCTTCATCAATATTTCAAATATATTGGAATAATGGATCATTTGAATCTAAAAAAATTAGACGAAAATAGTTTTGATATTATTTCTTTTGATGACGATAAAACCGAATATCCGCATGCGCAAGGTTTCGAAAATTTCATTGAAAAACTAACTCAATTTTTTCCTGAAGAAAAAGAAAATCTAGAAAGTTATTGCCAAAAAATAAAAGCGGTTTGCAAAACATTTCCACTTTACAATCTAGAATCTGAAGGAAAATATGAAGATGAAATTCTAACGCTTAACGCGAAAGAAACGATCGATTCTTTTACTCAAAATGAGAAACTAAAAGCGGTCTTGGCAGGATCTAATTTTCTTTATGCCGGAATTGCTGACAAATCGCCATTTTACGTTCATGCCTTAGTGGTCAATTCATACATCGAAAGTTCGTGGCGATGCATAAATGGCGGAAGTCAAATTACGAAACAGCTTCTGAAACAGCTTAAAAAATTCGGAGGCGAATTCTTCAAACACAAAGAAGTAACGCAATTTGAAGTTGAAAATCAAAAGGTAAATTCAGTTAAAATGAAAGACGGAACAGAAGTTTCTGGAACGTATTTCATTTCGAATATTGAACCGAAAACAACTTTGAAAATGGCGGGTCAGGAAAATTTCAGAAAACCGTTTTTCAATAGAATTCAGAATCTTGAAAGTGTTCTTTCTGCTTTCAGTTTATACATTGTTTTCAAACCGAAAACTTTCAAATACATCAATCATAATTATTACCATTTTAAAAGTCCAGAAGATGTTTGGACTTCGTATGAATATGACGAAAATTCGTGGCCGAAAACTTTTATGGCATCTATGAATCCGTCGAAAAAAGACGAAGAATGGGCAGACGGAATGACGTTTTTAACGTACATGAAATATGATGATGTTAAGGCTTGGGAAGACACCTTCAACACCACTTTTGAAGAAAACGAAAGAGGCGAAAGTTACGATGATTTCAAAGCCAAAAAAGCTGCAAAGTTTTTAGAAGAAATCGAGAAAAAATTTCCTGGAATAAAAGATTGCATCAAATCGGTGCATACTTCTACTCCACTTTCGTACCGAGATTATATTGGCGGAGACGGTGGAAATATGTACGGATATGTTAAAGATTCAAATAATCCGATGAAAACGATGATTCCGACTAAAACTAAGGTAGAAAATCTTTATCTTACAGGCCAAAGTATTAACATGCACGGTGTCTTGGGAGTTACGGTTGGAGCGGTCTTAACTTGCTCAGAAATTGTAGGAAAAGAATATCTGCTGGGAAAAATTAAAAAAGCATCAGAATAATCATTATGAAAAACCGAATTTTTTACCTCTTCCTCATCGGTTTTTTAAGCTTGCTGATTTCCTGCGGTACTTCCAAATCAAAAAAACATACGCCTGATATTTCAGCTTTTAACAATACAAAACCTGTCGTTGAGAAATTATCCGACAGCGTTTTCATTTCTGGAAAAAATTCACTTTTAAAAAATAAACAAGGTCTTTGGGAATTGTATGTCGAAGGAGATCCACTAGAAATCGGACTTTCAACTGGCGCTTTGACTGATTCGCTTTTGCATAAACAGCAACGTATTTTTTTCTCTAAGATTACAGATCTTATTCCGTCAAAATTTCAGCAGAAACTGCTTCGGCATTTTCTAAAATGGTACAATCGCAAACTGTATTTAAATGTTCCTGATGAATATCAAACGGAGATTTATGGCGTTTCTCAATATACTTCAAACGAATTTGACAATATCGCTCCTCAATATCAGCGTGGTTTGTATTTGCACGCGGCACACGATATTGGCCACGCATTGCAAGATTTGGCTTTGGTTGGCTGTTCTTCATTTGCCGCTTGGAATGAAAAATCGGAAGATGGAAATTTGATCTTGGCGCGAAATTTTGATTTTTATGTGAATGACGCTTTCGCGGAAAATAAAATAGCTGCCTTCATAAAACCAAAAGAAGGATTTCCGTTTATGATGGTGACTTGGCCTGGAATGATTGGCGCGGTTTCTGGAATGAATCTCGAAGGTTTGACTGTCACGATAAACGCTTCTAAATCTAAAATTCCGCTTAGCGCGAAAACTCCGATTTCGATTTTAACTCGTGAAATTTTACAGCACGCCAAAAATCTAGATGAAGCAATTGCTATCGCAAAAAAAAGAAAAGTATTTGTTTCTGAATCGATTATGGTCGGAAGCGCCAATGATAACAAAGCCATTTTAATTGAAGTTTCACCAAATAAAATGGACGTTTACGATGTTCCGAACAGTGATCAATTAATTTGTTCGAATCATTTTCAAGGCGAAGCTTTTGCAGCAGACAAACGAAATCTGGAGCAAATTGCCAACAGCCATTCTGAATATCGATATGAAAGAATGCAGGAATTGCTGTCTGAAAACCCAAAAGTAAATCCTGAAATTGCTTCGGAAATTCTTCGAAATAAAGACGGTTTAAAAAATGAAATTTTAGGTTTTGGCAACGAAAAAGCTTTAAATCAGCTTTTGGCGCATCACGGAATTATCTTTAAACCAAAAGAAAAATTGGTTTGGGTTTCTGCAAATCCTTTTCAATTGGGCGAATTTGTTTGTTATGATTTGAATTCGATTTTCGGCGAAAGCCAAAATTCAACAAAATCGTTTCAGAAAGAAAATTTGAATATTGCAAAAGATCCTTTTGTGGAAACTGTTGCTTTTCAGAATTTTAAAAAGTTCAAAATTGAAGATCATAAATTAGATTCTATTTTAGAAAAGAAAGAAACCGTTTCTCCAGAATTTCTTCAGAATTATCAAGCATTAAACCCGAATTATTGGGTTGTATATTATAAGACAGGATTGTACTTTTACCAAAAAAAGGAATTTCTTCAGGCAAAGCTAAATTTTGAAAAGGCTTTGAGTCATGAAGTCACTACAGTTCCTCAGAAACAAGAAATTGAAAAATATTTAAAAAAAGTCAAAAGAAAATTAAAATGATTCCAGCAATAGAAAAAGATTCTTTAGAAGAAATTAAAGTTTTTCAAGAACAAAAATTAGTTGAACTTCTAGAATATATCAGCGAGAATTCTCCGTTTTACAAAAGACTTTTTGCTGGACAAAATATTGATATTTCGAAAGTTAAAACACTGGAAGATTTACAATTTTTACCTGTTACAACCAAAGAGGATTTACAACAATATAATGATGATTTCTTGTGTGTTCCACAGCATAAAATTATCGATTATGCTACAACTTCTGGAACTTTAGGAGATCCTGTAACTTTTGGTTTAACCGATTCTGACTTAGATCGATTGGCTTATAATGAAGCGATTTCTTTCGCTTGCGCCGGAATTGCAGAAGGCGATGTTGTACAATTAATGACGACAATTGATAGAAAATTTATGGCTGGTTTGGCTTATTTTCTTGGTCTTCGAAAATTGAAAGTTGGTGTAATTCGTGTTGGCGCTGGAATTCCAGAAATGCAATGGGATTCGATTTTAAAATACAATCCGAGTTATTTAATTACGGTCCCTTCTTTCCTTTTGAAATTAATTGAATATGCCGAAATCCACGGAATCGATTATAATAATTCAAGTATAAAAGGTGCAATTTGCATTGGAGAATCTTTGAGAGAACAAGATTTTTCAATGAATATTCTATCGAAAAAAATCACCGATAAATGGAATATTAACTTGTTTTCGACTTATGCTTCTACTGAAATGAGTACTGCTTTTACAGAATGTGAACATGGAAAAGGTGGGCACCATCATCCAGAATTAATTATTGTTGAAGTTCTGGATGAAAATAATATGCCTGTTAAAAACGGTGAAACTGGTGAGCTGACTTTTACCACTTTAGGAATTGAAGCAATGCCTTTGTTGCGTTTTAAAACTGGAGATATTGTACAGTTTCATGACGATCCTTGCGAATGCGGCAGAAATACTTTACGTGTCGGACCTGTTGTTGGTCGAAAAAAACAAATGATCAAATATAAAGGAACAACATTGTATCCGCCTGCGATGAATGATGTTTTGAGCAGTTTTGATAATATTGAAAATCATTTGATTGAAATTTCAACGAACGATTTAGGCACAGACGAAATATTAATTAAAATTGCTGTAAAAAATCAGTCTCCAGAATTTTTACAGGAAATAAAAGATCACTTTAGAGCAAAATTGAGAGTAACTCCAAAAATAGAATTGGTTTCAAAAGAAATTCTTAACCCTATCGTTTTTAATCCAATGAGTCGAAAACCAATTCGATTTTTTGATTACCGATAATTACACCATAAATATTTTCACCATATAAGTAATATAAGTTCATTTAAAACTTTGTGTAAATGCGAATCGCAAAACTATGTGAATTTAAATTAGTGAAACGCCTTTTTTTAAAGTTGCAATTTTCTATGTATCTATGTGTTAAAATATTTACGTTCCAATTTAAATGAACTTATATCGCTTATATGGTTTAATTTCAGCTTCTTAATTGTTTTGCTGTGAATTGAACTAAATGTTGTAATTTTGCAAAAAATATTGAAGATGGTCAAGATTGGCAACATAGAATTACCCGAATTTCCTTTATTACTCGCACCGATGGAAGATGTTAGTGATCCGCCGTTTCGCAGATTATGCAAAACGCATGGTGCTGACATGATGTACTCTGAATTTATTTCGTCGGAAGGATTAATTCGTGATGCTATAAAAAGCCGCATGAAGCTGGATATTTTTGATTATGAACGTCCTGTCGGAATTCAGATTTTTGGCGGTGATGAAGAAGCAATGGAAATGTCTTCTAAAATTGTTTCTACCGTAAAACCTGATTTAGTGGATATCAATTTTGGTTGTCCGGTTAAAAAAGTAGTTTGTAAAGGTGCTGGAGCTGGAGTTTTAAAAGATGTTGATTTGATGGTTCGTTTGACTCAAGCCGTTATCAAAGGAACTGATTTGCCTGTAACCGTAAAAACGCGTTTAGGTTGGGATGAAAACTCGATTAATATTGATGAAGTTGCTGAAAGACTTCAAGATATTGGTGTTCAAGCTTTAACGATTCACGCAAGAACTCGTGCTCAAATGTACAAAGGTCATTCTGACTGGTCGCACATTGCGCGTGTAAAAAACAATCCAAGAATTACAATGCCTATTTTCGGAAATGGCGATATCGACAGTCCAGAAAAAGCATTAAAATATAAAAACGAATACGGAATTGACGGTATCATGATTGGTCGTGCTGCGATTGGTTATCCGTGGATTTTTAACGAAATAAAACACTATTTTAAAACGGGTGAGCACTTACCTGCTCCAACGGTTATTGATCGTGTTGAAGCGGCTAGAAATCATTTGCAATGGTCAATGGATTGGAAAGGCGAACGTTTAGGTATTGTAGAAATGCGTCGCCATTATACCAATTATTTCAAAGGAATTCATTCGTTTAAAGAATTCAAACAAAAATTAGTTACTACTGATGCGCCTGAAGATTTATTCGCTATTATGAAAGAAATCGAACAGGTTTACGCAGGATACGAATTTGCTTAAAACATAAAAAAGACCTTCAATATTGAAGGTCTTTTTTATGTTTTATTATACTTGAACTCTCTTCCACTTTCCTCTTTTATAGAAAAAAATTCCTGCCAAAGTAATTGCGGTTTCAGCAACCGGAATAGCAATGAAAATTCCCGTTGGTCCCATATTGAAATGTTTCGCTAATACAAAAGCTAATGGAATTTGGAACAACCAAAAACCGAAAAAATTAATTCCTGTTGGTGTCCAAGTATCTCCTGCCCCATTGAAAGTATTGATGAGAACCATTCCGATTCCGTAAAAAATAAATCCGATGCTCATAATTTGCAATGCTTCAATTGCAACGGTTTTTACTTGTTCGTCATTCGTGAAAAACGAAATGATATACTGTCCAAGACCCAAAGTAATAATCATAATCGTAGCCATGAAAATCACATTATATCTTGCAGTCGTATAAACCGATTTTTCGGCACGTTCTATTTGTTTCGCACCTAAATTTTGCCCAACCAAAGTTGCTGCAGCATTACTTAATCCCCAAGCTGGAAGGATGAAAAACATCATAATTCTTAATGCCGTTTGATATCCCGCAGAACCGTGATCGCCTCCTGTTGTTGCGACTAATTGTGCCAAGAAAATCCAACTGCAAGATGCAATTACAAATTGTAAAATTCCTGGAGCTGCAATTTTTACTAAAGCTTTTATCTGTTTAAAATCTGGAACGAAATAGGAAATCTTTATTTTTAAAACTCCATTTCCAAAAAACAAATGATACACTTGATAAAAAACGCCTATACTTCTTCCGATAGTCGTTGCCAAAGCTGCTCCCACTAAACCGAAAGCTGGAATGAATCCGAAACCATTAATTAAAATCGGACATAAAATAATATTACAAATATTGGCGATCCAAAGACTTTTCATTGCAATTGCTGCATTTCCAGCTCCTCTGAAAATTCCGTTTATCAAAAACAAAAGCATAATACACAAACTTGAACCAATCATAATTTGTGTAAATCGGAAACCATGTTCAGCTGATTCTATTGAGGATCCCATTAGAATCAAAATGTCTTTGGCATAAATAATTCCGAAAATGCTCAATAAACTATTAACTGCAAAAGCAATAATAATCGCTTGCATTCCAGCTTTCGCTGCAGCGACAGGATCTTTTTCTCCTATACGTCTTGCTACAACTGCTGTTGCTGCCATACTCATTCCGATGGCAAGAGAATAAATTACAGTTAATACCGATTCAGTTAAACCAACGGTCTGAATAGCAAAGCTGCTATGTTCTAAATGTCCAACGAAATACAAATCGACCAATGCAAAAACCGATTCCATCATCATTTCCAAAACCATCGGAATAGCCAGTAGAATTACAGCTTTTTTTATACTTCCAGAAGTATAGTCAAAAGATTCGTCGCCTTTTAAGGCTTGTTTTAAAGTGGTAAAAATTTTAGAAAAGAAGCTTTTCTTTATAATTGTTTCTGTCATGATATTTTAGGATAAATGATAAAATTGGTCCAGATGTAGTTGCAATCTGAACTAAAAAAGTAAACGTAAGTATCCTAATTATTCTTAAAAAATAAAATAGGATTAGGCAGAAACAATCATATGCTGTAGTTTTTTAAGGCGGTAAATATAATTAATATTTCTTAAGAAGTTATTAATCAAGCAGTTTTTTACTAACTCGGCTGCTTGCAATTAATGAAGCCACAAAACCTAATGAAATAATTGTGGTCATGACAATAAGAACATTTTCTACCGTAAAAACAACTGGATAAGCCAAAATTGGCGTAATCATGATAAGTTCAAACTTTTGTTGTAGTAGTACAAGTATTATCCCTAAAGCCAATCCGATTAAACCTCCAAAAACACTTAATAAAGTTCCTTGAAGCAAAAATATTTTTCGAAGGCCGCTGATATCTGTTCCTAAATTGAAAAGGGTTTTAAGATTTCCTTTCTTTTCTAAAATCATCATAATCAAGGCGCCGATCAAATTAAAAAGCGCCACAATGATCACTAATGTAAAAATCAGATAAACTGCAATATTTTCGGTGTTGAGCATTCTATACAAAGACTCGTTCAGCTGTGCTCTATTTTTTAAAGTGATTTTATTTTTAAAAATAGAATTGAGCTGTGTCTTTATTGCTCCTTCATCTGCGTTTTCCTTTAATTTAAATTCAATTCCAGAGATTTGATTGGGTTTGTACATTAACAATTCCTGCGCCAATCCTAAATCTGCAAATACATATTTTGAATCTAAATCTTCGCTAATCGAATAAATACCAACAGGTAAAACATCTGTTTTTGTAAAAGCTTCTTCCGGATTTTCAATTGCTCCTTTTCCAGGTTTAGGAGCAAAAATCTGTAGCGGATTTTCAAAATCAAGAATTCCCATAGAGAAATTTTGAGCTAATCCGTATCCAATTACAACTTGAAAACTATCCGGCTTAAGCCACTGACCATTAAAGAGTTTCTTCTTGATATCGTTTACAACTGGATATAAACTATCAACTCCTTTTAAGTAAGTTACTTGCTGTTTGTCTTTAAATAAAAACAGAACACGTTCTTCTATTATTTTTGTGTAAGAAGCAACACCATTTATTTTTTTTACCTGATTTTCTTGATCGGGTGTAAGTAAAAAAGACTTTCCGTAAGTACTCACCAACTTTAAGTCGGGATCTATTTCATTGGTAAACGAAAGACTAAAAACTTTAAGCCCGCTGAAAACAGATAAAACTACAAACAAAGCCATCGTACCAACAATGATTCCCATGCTGGCAATACGATTAATGATATTTATAGCATTGTTTTTACTACTGCTAAAAATATAACGCTTGGCTATGTATAAAGGGAAATTCAAATTACGACTTTCTTCTTTTTTCTAAAAGGTCACGATTTTCAATTGGGTTTTCTTTTCCTGCAAGTGCATTGTCGATTTTCTCAATATAATCCAAAGAGTCATCAATAAAGAAGACCAAATTCGGAACACGGCGTAATTGTAAACGCACGCGTTGCGATAAATCATGTTTGATTAAAGTTGTATTTGTTTTTATTGCCTCTAAAGTTTCTTTGGCTTTTTCTTGTGGAAAAATACTTAAATATACCGTTGCCACAGATAAATCTGTAGTAACACTCACTTTGGATACAGAAATTACCAAGTTTGTAATTCCGTTTTTTCTCACTTCACCTTGCAAAATGTCAACCAGATCTTTCTGAAGAACACCGCCTATTTTTTTCTGTCTATTTGTTTCCATAGTGCAAAAATACTATTTTTAAATTCAATCGTATAATTTCAGCTTAACGAAAGAAATAATTTCTTTTTATGCTGATTTCAATTTGAAATCAAGCTTTCTTTATTCTATAAAAAAGGGAGCAAAAACGCTCCCTTTGATTTTTATCTGCTTTGCAGCCAACCTTCCGGATTATTATTTGAAGTGTTTTGTAGAATCAAGAATTTAATGATTGTTTTTCCTGTGTCTCCACTTGTTCTCACTTTTCCAATATTTTGCTTGATAGTCACTTTATCTCCTTGACTAACTGATACAGAACTTAAGTTTTGATATACTGTGAAAAAATCTCCATGCTGAATCACAACTGCCTTGTTCACTGGTGACAAAACGATTACTTTAGAAACTTCTCCAGCAAATACTGATCTAGCACTTGCACCATCTTCTGTTGTAATCTCCACTCCAGAATTATGAACCGTAATTGAAGGATGCAGCGGGTGTGGCTGATCTCCATATCCTAGAGAGATAAATCCTTTTTCTACTGGCCAAGGCAACCTTCCCCTGTTTGCTTTAAAATCTGCAGCCAAGATTTTATCTTCTGGTGTTAATGCAATTTTAGAAGAAGAAACTG
Organism: Flavobacterium sp. B167r; assembly: GCF_056824315.1. Lineage (NCBI taxonomy): Bacteria > Pseudomonadati > Bacteroidota > Flavobacteriia > Flavobacteriales > Flavobacteriaceae > Flavobacterium > Flavobacterium sp. B167r. Next base: position 1,153,084 of record NZ_CP124859.1, on the reverse strand, counting down.
GTGCCGTTTTTGTTTCAGGTGAACCCGGATTAGCTTTTGCTCTTTCTGCAGCTGCTTTTCTGTTTGCTTCTGCAATGGCTTCACGAATTAAACGGTCAATTTGCTTGTCAATTCGTTTTGACTCATTTTGCTTAGATCGAATATCTGCAGCAATTTTATTTTTATCTTTTTTAAGCGAATTAACTAATTTTTGCTGTTCTTTTTTCTCTACTTCAAGAGTAACTTTTTCTTTTTGATTCTCAACAATAATCTTCTTTTTTACCTGTCTTTGTCCATCCAATTTTGCATTAAATTCAACTAATTGAGCACTTTTAGATTGAATTTCAATACCTTGGTTTTTTCTAAAAGTAGTGTATTGCTTTAAATATTGTGCTCTTTTGTAAGCTTGCAAGAAACTTTCAGAAGATAAAATAAACATTGCACGGCTTTGCTCCGAACGGCTTTTGTATGATTTTAAAATCATTTCAGCATAATCTTCTTTTAGAACTTTTAATTCTTTTTTAAGTTTATTAACCTGAACCTGATTAATGTACATGTCATTACTAAGCAGTCTTTCTTGTTTTGCCGTTGTATTAATTAATTTTTCTTTTAGCTTGATTTTGTTTGCCTGAATCAAATATTCATTCACAGCAGATTTCTCTTTTTTTCGAACAGACTGCAGCATCTTTTCGTTATCTCTGATTTCCTGCTGAATTTGAGCTTTACGCTGCTCCAGTTTTTCTTGCTGAGAATCTTGCGCCCACACAAATGTAGTGGCACAAACTAAAACTAGGCTTAGGAGAAATTTTGGCATGTTTATGTTTTTATTTTTGCAAATTTACTTAATTGTAACTTTTTTATAACCGCTTGGAACACTATACGGAAAAGAAAGTTCTTCATTAAATGAAATATTGTTATAATTCAAGTTAATACTTGTTTTGCCTTTTGGCTGAATTGCATTGATTTCGATACTTGTTGGCAACGTTCCTTGATCAAAATTTTTAGCGTCTGAATAGGCAATTTGCAACGTTCTATTTTCTGATGGCTGCGAAATCTCTTCCTTCTGAATTAAATATTTTTCTCCATCTAAGAAAAAGGTTTTCTTCAAATTAGCATCTTTTTCTTCGTCTAATCTGAATAAATTTTCTACAATAGTTTGCGTATATTTTCCTTTTCTTAAATCGTCAAAAGCTTCTCCAACCAACAGATTCTGAACTTTAGAATAATCTAAATCTGTTCCTAACCATTTGCTTAAGCTACTAAAATCACCTTCATAATAAGTGCTGTTTATTTTCTCATAATAGCTTACTGCATCTGGTGTGATTAAGGCTTTTGCCATCGTAATTCCTAAGAAACGAACGCTTATTAAAATCTGTTTGTCTTTTTGGATTCTGATTTCAGCTGTAACATTTTGACTTTGTTTTTCATCAGCGTATCTTGCACTTGCTTTTATGTATAAAGTCGAAAAATCTAACTTATTATCGTAATGCTTTTCGATTACTTTTTTGTCTTCTTTTGGTGCAATTGCCTGGCTTGTATTTCCTTGCACCGCTACTGCTTTTGATTTACATGAAATTACAGCAATAGACAATACTAGTATTGATATATATTTTTTCATCTGAATTCTCTTTTATTTTTTCTTCTTTAATAATTCATTTGCCTTCAAAAAGTATTCCTCTTTTTTCTTTGCATCTCCCAATCCATTGTATGCCTCTCCTAACTGAATATTAAAATTTGATTCTAATTTTACGTCATCCACTACATAATCAAGACCCATTTCTAAGACGGTTTTGGCATTTTTAAATTGTTTCAGCTGATTGCTTCCTAAACCTGCATAGTAATAAAACTGAGCCTGACTTGGATAAACTTCAATCAACATCATGGCTCTTTTTGTCATTGGATCATATTTTTTCGCCTGAGAATATGCTTCTAATAATAACATATTGGTCTCAAGATCAGTATCTGAATTGACGCTTAAATCTTTTTCATAATATTTAATAGCATTTTCAAACTGTCCTTTGCTATGATAAAATTTTCCAATTTCTTTGGCAACATCAACATCTTTATCATTGTCAAAATAAGAAATGGCTTTTTCTAAATCGGCAGAATACTGTGGATTTTTGTTTGCGTAAATCAAAAACTCATTCAAAGTTCTATGTTTGATTTTTGAATCGATTTTTGAACTTGCTAAAATCACATTCATCGACTTGATAGCTTTATCTGCTTGATTGGCATCCAAATATCCTTTGAACAAACTCACCTGCGCCCATTCTGAATTTGGAATTTCTTTTGCCAATTGTTTTGCAACTTCTAGCGATTTTTCATTTTCGTTATTCTTGGAATACAAAAAAATCAGATTTACATAATTCGATTCTTCTTTCGGATTTTTTTTAATCTGTTCAACTAAATTATTAATTTCAGCATTCTGATATTTTCCTTGCGATAAAATCTGTGCTTTATAAATTTCGCGATCAGAAGATTTTCCGAACTTATCATTCATTTCGTTTATCGCAGTCAAAGCCTTATCGAACTGATTGGTAATCATGTACAACGAAATCAAATCGTCTTTATATTCTTCGTCAAAAACAATTATTTTTTGAATAATTTCAATTGCTAAAGGATAGTTTTTTGTCTCGAAACTTACATCGTAAATTCCAAGCCAAAACCATTTGTTTTTAGGATCAAGCTGTGTCGCTTTTTCAAAAGCATCTTGCGCATTCTGATATTGTTTAAGCGCCAGATAGTTTTTTCCTAACTCAAAATAAGCAACTGCATCATTGGGTTTAAGTTTAATACATTTCTCCAATGATACAATGGCTTTATCATAATTTTCAATTCCTTTTTGTTTTAAAGATTCATAAAATGAGTCTTGATATTCATCTGTTGCCATAGCAATATCTTCGGGTTCTGTCTGTGCAAAAACCGAAAATGATGTGCTAAATAAAGCAAAAAACAAAACTGTAAAAACTCTTTTTTTCATCATTTGTAAAAACTACTTTCTAAACAAAACGAAATTTTGTTAATTTTTATTTTATTCTAATACAGCGTAATCTCCAATACTAACGCTTGTAAATTTACCATCGTAACTTACATGATTTCCAATCATTGCATTATCAAGACTAGCATTTTTAATTTTAGAATACGTTTGAACAAGACTATTTTTGATTGTACTGTCTGTTACATGGCATCCTTTTCCAAGAGAAACATTGGGACCAATTGTAGTGTTTTTCAAAACCACATTTTCTCCAATATAACAAGGAGGAATGATTGTTGAATTTTCTAAAGTAACACCATAATCTACTAAATGTTCTCCATCGTTATGAAGAAAACCTAGCATTCTTGTATTAGTTTCAACTGTAACATCTTTATTACCACAGTCCATCCACTCATCAACGCTTCCAGTTTTAAAAACCTTTCCGTTAGCCATCATTGCTTTGATACCGTCATTAATCTGGTATTCTCCACCATTCTGAATATTATTATCTAAAACATTTTGAAGTTCGTTTCTTAAAATTCCAACTTCTTTAAAATAATAAATTCCGATAACGGCTAAATCGCTAACAAATTCTTTTGGTTTTTCAACCAATTCTATAATTTCATTATTCTGATTTAGTTTTACAACACCAAAAGCCTCCGGCTGATCAACTTGTTTTACCCAAATTACAGCATCTGCTTCTGGATCCAATTCGAAATCTGCTCTGATTAAAGTATCAGCATAAGCAATTACAGCTGGCCCAGACAAAGAATCTTTTGCACACATAATAGCGTGTCCAGTTCCTAGTGGCTGATCTTGACGGTAGATTGATGCTTTTGCTCCCAATCCTTTTGCTAAATTTTCTAAACTTGCTACAACATCATCTCCAAAAAAAGCTTCGTCACCTAAAATAAAAGCAACTTCTTCAATTGGTTCTTTCAATATTTTGGCAATATCTTCAACTAAACGGTGTACTATAGATTTTCCAGCAACTGGAATTAACGGTTTTGGAACTGTTAAAGTATGAGGCCTCAATCTTGATCCGCGGCCTGCCATTGGCACAATTATTTTCATTCTTTATTTGATTTTTATGGGAAGATTAAAAAATCTTCATTGGGTTTGGTCTTTCCTTTTTTTTATTTCACTCCAGTACTTCCAAAGCCTCCTTCACCTCTTGATGTTTCAGAAAGTGTTTCAACTTCAATCCATTCTGCTCTTTCGTGTTTAGCAATAATCAGCTGTGCAATTCGTTCTCCATTTTCGATTACAAAATCGTCATTAGATAAATTTACTAAAATTACTCCTATTTCTCCTCTGTAATCTGCATCAATAGTTCCTGGCGAATTTAAAACAGTTACGCCTTTTTTTGCAGCCAGACCGCTTCTTGGTCTTACTTGTGCTTCGTAACCAATTGGCAATTCTATAAAAAGTCCTGTTTTTACAATAGTTCTTTCTAAAGGTTTTAACGTAATTGGTTCTATAATATTGGCACGCAAATCCATTCCTGCAGATGCAATCGTTTCATAATTTGGTAAATCGTGCTGTGATTTATTGATAATTTGAATTTTCATTGTTTTGAATATAATTTTTTAAAACGTCTTATTTTCTTTTCATTATTCCTTTAATAGTATCTTTTTCAAAATGGTAAACCATATACATAAAAATTAAAAGAAGCGGAATTCCAACATAATATTTTTCTCTAAATCCGTAAAATGAGATTATTGAAAATACTATTGAAACACCTAAATAAGCACCAATCTTGTTCATATCGTAAGGAATCGGATAATATTTATTTCCTAAAATATAAGAAATAAGCATCATACTTCCGTAAGCCGAAATGGTCGCAATTGCAGAACCATAATAGCTATATTTCGGAATTAATAAATAATTTAAAATCAAGGTAACAATCGCTCCTACGATAGAAATGTAAGCTCCAATTTTTGTTTTATCAGTCAATTTATACCAAACTGATAAATTATTGTAAATCCCTAAAAAGAAATTTGCCAAAATAATTAATGGCACAACTTTCATTGCTTCCCAATACGATTTGTTTTCTAACAATAAATATTTTAAAACGTCTGCGAAAACAATTACACCTAGCAAAATCAATGATCCTAAAATCACGAAATATTTGGTAATCACAGCATAAGTCTGCGGTGCATTTTCATTTTTTGCATGACTAAAAAAGAAAGGCTCAATTCCTAATCTGAAAGCCGTTGCAAAAAGAACCATAAATAATCCTAATTTGTAACAAGCAGAATACGCTCCTACTTCCGACTTTGCTAAATTTTCAGGAAGCAGATAACCTAATAAAATTTTATCGAAATGTTCATTTACAGCAAAAGCCAATCCAGCTACCAAAATTGGAAGTCCGTATTTCATCATTTTTTTCCAAAGCACTGGATCGAATTTTCGCCCAAGCGAAAGATAATTTGGAGAAAGCACAATAAATGTTGCCAAACTTGCCAGAAGGTTTGCAATGAAAATATAAGCAATCTGGAAATTTTGTACATATAAATTATCCCAAACAGAATTCGGATTTGATTCTGCTAATTTTGGAAGGTAAATCAAGAAAAATATATTCAGTAATAAATTAATTACAACATTTCCTATTTTAATTGCCGCGTAAACCATTGGCCTTTGGTTGGCTCTGAGCTTAGAAAACGGAATTAAAACCAAGGCGTCTAATACTAAAATCCACACTGTATAGGTAATATACTGAACATCGACTTCTGCTAAGTTTGCCAGCGTATTTCTAAAAATCAAACCAGCAAAAAGAAATAAAATAGAAGTCCAAAATATTGAAATGGTAGACGTTGCAATTACATTTTTCTTATCATCTTCAGCACTGTAAAATCTAAAAAATGCAGTTTCCATTCCGTAAGAAAGAACTACGTTAAAGAAAACCATCCAAGACAATACAATCGAAACTTCACCATACTCTGCTGTAGGTAAAATTCCTGTATATAATCTCACTAATAAAAAACTCAGCATTCTTGGTAAAACTGTCGCCAGTCCATAAATTGCTGTCTGCTTGAATAGATTTTTATATAATCCCAAAATATGATTCTAATAATGTTTGTAAGACAAAAATAACCATTTCTTTTGTTTAATGGTGCTTTTGTTGATGCAATAAAGAAAACTTATGTTTGTTTTTAAACAGTCATTTTACTTTCGTCTAAGATTTTTACAAAATGAAATCCTTTTGGAGCATAGCCTTGATTGTAATAAAATCTATGAGCACCAAAATTTCCCGTAAATGCATCCAAAACTATACTGCTGCAATTCAATTCTATCGCTTTTTTCTCGACAAAATCGGTAAGCATTTTTCCAATTCCCTTAGATCTATATTTAGGATTAACAACAAAATTGTCAATCTCAAGATATTTTCCTGTCCAAAGTTTTGTCGCTGACCAACAGCCCGTTAGACCAAGACAAATCTCATCTTCAAATATTGCGATTTGAATATAATTATGTGGAAGCATTTCAGAAAGAAATGATCTATATTTTTCAAGAGATATATTCGGATATAAAAATCGAATCGTATCTATTTGAGCCTCCATATCTTCAATGGTAGTAAGCTCTTTTATTTGTAAAGTCATCGTTTTAAAAATAGAATTCAAAAATACTTAAAATATAGGCTAAGAAAAATAGAAGTTATATATGAAAAAATAAATTTTAAAAAAAGAAGAATTTTTGTACAAACTGTTTTATAAAATACTTATCTTTAAACCATTATAAAATTATTTCATAATACAACATGTGAAATATATAAAATTTAGTTAAAAATTGTGTAACATTTTTTTTACACACTTCTATTAAATTTGCTTCAAAGGGAATGAGAAAGCTAAATGCAACCCTTTAAAAAAAGAAAGCACTGGGACTAATAAAGCTTGTTTGTTCCCATAAAAGACAAAGCACAAGGGATTGATTCAGCTGTAGTAACCCTTTAAAAACAGAGCACTGGGACTAATAAAGCTTGTTTGTTCCCATAAAAGACAAAGCACAGGGATTGATTCTGCTGAAATGTAACCCTTAAAAAAACAGAGCCGTGGGACTAATAAAGCTAGTTTGTTCCCAAGAAAGACAAAGCACGCAGATTTATCTGTCTATTTTTATAAAATGGTAGTGATTCTCAACTTAATTGTAAATTGAGAATCACCATTTTATAAAGTTATTTAAAGAAAGAATAAAACTTCCAATAAAAAGAAAAGCCAGCAATTTAGCTGGCTTTTCTTTTTATTTACTTCTCCTTTATTTCAAAATTAACCTTTCGTTCGGTTTCTTTAGGTTCGGGGATATCTTGTTCGGTAAGGGTTTTCAAATCCTTATTGGTGACTTTTTTTAACTTTATAATTCTATTGGCTTGATTTTGAATGCATTTTTCAAATAAATTTCTAATTACTCGTGCATTTCCAAAACTCTCATTTTTAGTTTCGTATAGCAATTCAAAAGTATCAATCAGTTTTTCTTTTGCATCTTGAGATACAATAAAATCCGATTTTGAGCAAAATGCTTCAAAAATTTGAAATAATTCTGCAGGTGTAAAATGACTAAAATAAAAATACCTGTTAAAACGAGAACGAAGTCCAGGATTAGATTCTATAAAAATCTTCATTGGCTCAGTATATCCGGCAACCACAACTGCTAAGTCATCGCGATGATCTTCCATTCGTTTCAGCAATGTGTTTACCGCTTCTGCTCCATAATCATTTCCAAAAGCATTTTGTGTTAAGGCATACGCTTCATCAATAAACAAAACGCCGCCCAGACTTGATTCAACGGCACTATCAACTTTTGGAGCTGTTTGTCCTACGTACCCTGCAATTAAACCTTCTCTATCTGTTTCATACATCTGTCCTTTTGACAAAAAACCCAAATGTTTAAAAATTCTGCTTAAAAGTCTCGCCACAGTTGTTTTACCAGTTCCTGGAGGTCCAAGAAAAACAGTATGCAAAGTAATTTCAACGTTTTTCAATCCTTGTTTGGAACGCTTTTTTTGTATTTCCAGCAAATTAATAAGTTCCGAAACGTCTTTTTTAATTTCCTCTAAACCAACTAAACCGTTTAATTCTTGAAGCACTTTTTCTAAAGTGTCTTTTTCTGGCAGATCGTCAATTCCTTTTTTATCTGTATTGGTGTCTTTTAAATTCAAACCAAAATAAGCAGTTAAATCTTTTGTGTTTTCAAACTTTTTATCAAATGCAAAATGAATGAAATTTTGATATTTAAACAGAATTCCTTCTAAATAAATATTTTTGTTTTCAGATGCTATTTTCGCAAGCCAATATTGATTTTCATTCGAATTTGAAAATACTATTTTGTTTTCTTTTTTAATTTTAATCAGATGGTTTTTGAAGTTTTCTGTAAAAATCAGCTGATTCAATTCCTTTACAGAATTTTCGTTTGCAAAATGTTTGTTGCGCAATGCATCATAATAATAGGCCAAAACAAATTCTTGCTTTTCGCTTTTTTTCTCTCGTTCTCTTTCATAAATATCAATTGCATCCGAAAGAAAAAAATGCTCGGCTTTGAGTAACAAACCTCTTGAAAAAGCAGGATCTACCTTTTCATTTATTTTTTGAATAAAAGTTGTATCCCGATTTAAGGCATCGCAAATTTCTAAAATCTGCTTCGTTTCTTTATTCAGTTCTATAATAAACGAAGCCGTAAAAACGGCTTCATTTGGAGCAATATTAGTTTCTAAATATTTTTTTAGAGACAAGAATGATTCTTCTAAAATCGATATTGGATTCTTTTTATTTTCCATAAACTTTTTAAGAATTCATCATTTGATGTATAATTTCTTTTGATAATTTTAAGTGATCGTCGCAATATTCTTTCCAAGATAATCCCATGTCTCTTAGATCATATTTCGCAACAATAGTTCCGTAATGTTCTTGTTTTCCATTAATTGTCGGATACCCAATAACATAAATAGTTTGTGCTAATTCTATTGCTAATTCAATATCGTGCGTAGAAAAAATAACGGTATTATATTCTGACGATTTACCTAACAGCTCGAAAGATTTTTTTACTTCTTGAATATTTCCAACATCCAATCCAGAAAAAGGCTCATCTAATACAATAAACTGATCAGATGAAAACAATTGTTCTATAATCGCAGTTCTTTGTCTTTGTCCGCCAGAAAGTTCGTTAGGATATTTGTCTTTGCAATTTTCTAAACCCCATTCTTTTAAATACTTTTTAATTTTTTCATCTTTTTCAGTATTCGAAAGTGACGTTTTTCTTAATGAAAATTTCAAAGCCTGAGTAACTGTTTTGTGTCTAAACAAAGTATACTTTTGATCTACAAAACCAATATCGCCTTCCTTTACAGATTTAGCTGCGTTTGGTTCTTTATTTTCAAAATCTCTAATTAATATTTTTCCTGAAGTTGTAGGAATCAATCCTGTCAAAGCTTTAAAAAAAGTTGATTTTCCTCTTCCTGATCTTCCTACAAAAGCAATAACTTGTCCAGTGCAATCTTCTCCTTCGCGAACTACGTCTTTTTCTACAAGATTTATATCTTTTATAATAACAGCATCGTCGTAGGCAACGCTAAGATTTTCAACATACAAAAGCGTTTCTTTATATTCGTGTTTCATGATTATATTTTTGAATATCTAAATACTGCTTTTCTCAAGAAATTTATTCCTGCATCTAAGCCAAGACCAATTAATAAAATGATTATTTGAAGTGCAATAATTCGTCCTGTATTCATGAATTTATCAGAGTTTTTAATTAAAAAACCTAATCCTCCAGAAGCCACTACAATCGATTCAACCGTTACAAGCATCATCCAAGTAATGGCAAGATTTTGTCTTATAACATCGATTACATAATCTATTCTTCCTAAAATGATAACTTGCCACAACACTTCTAATCTTGTACATTTTAACATTTTAGCATGGTCAAATTCTTCTTGTGGAATATCTTTAATAACTGCAATTAATGATGTTGTCAAAAAAGTAGTCAGGAAAATTACTAAAATCCAAACCTGCATTGATCTCGCATCATGCACTACCATTGTGATATAAAATGAAAGTCCGGTAAAAGGTAAGAATCTAAATTTTGTAATAAATTCAGACACTGGCTTTAATAACGGGATTGGCCATACGTATGCAAATAATAAAGAAATTATTGTGGCTAAAAAAATTGAAATGAAACATAAAGACAATGAATTGAAAATATGTACGACCAAACCTTCTCGATACAAATCTTGAAAACCTGTTAAAACCTGAGAAGGAGAAGGAAAAAGATGTTTTTCACCAGCTGTTGCCACAAACCAAATAACAATCAAAAGAAGTAACCAGCCTATTAAAATAAGCGTTCTGTTCATCTTTGATATTTTTTCAAAGGGAGTTAAAAATTTTATCATATTAATTGCAAAAGGCTATCTATAAACAGATAGCCTTTTATTGTTTTTTATTTTAATAAAGTAATCACAACTCGTCTGTTTAATGCTTTTCCTGCAGCAGTATTATTATCTCCAAGAGGATCATTCTGACCTTTTCCATCAACTAGTTGGAAACGATTTGCAGGAATACCTTTTTGTTTCAAATAATTTACAACTGCCTCTGCTCTACTTTTTGATAAAGCTAAATTAGAAGCTGGATTTCCAACATTATCCGTATGTCCAACAACAGTTAATTTTGTGTTTTCTGCCTGAACTAAAAGATTGTAGATTTTTTCAACTTCTTTACTAGATGAGTTTGAAATTTCCGCGCTTGCTGTATTAAAATTAATTTTCCATTCTCCAGAAGCTACAACTTCAGTTGCCTGAACACTATAATCTGCTTTATCTGCAGACGTTGATTCAATATCATTGATGTTTTTCAAGAAAAATAGGTTTACCGCTTGATCGTAAGGAACAACTGCGCCAACGTTTTCATTAAATCCAAACGGATTCAATTCTGTCAAATATCCTGAAACTTGATTGTAAACTGATTTATATCTGTTTACACCATCAGACAAACCATAATATTGCATTGCATCAGCATAATTAAATACTTTTGATCCCCCCATATTATAAGTCAATCCGCCTTTTGTTCCTTGTTGTCCCTTGAACATTTTATACCAATATTCTGGAGTTTCAAGTTTATACGTTGCAGCAACCGCTTCTGAAGCTCTTACTTTCCAATCTTCATAATTTTTCATTTGGTTTGAAGCCGTCAATGCCGATTTCAAAATATTTGAAACGATATCTGGATTTTTAACTGCCCATTCTTTTACACCAATAATTGTAGTTGGCATTTGGTTATTAAACTCTTTTGTAGAAACGATATCAACAAAACCTGTCAATTTATCAAAAACCGTTTTGTCTCCAGGAGTCCAAGTTGCACAACCATCGATTTTTCTGTTAACCGACTTTCCAGTTAATTTCCCATCTACAACTTCTTTCAAAGTTACTGTCCAGCCAGTTGTCTGAGATTTAATTAATTCTTCTGCCGATTTAATATAATCATCATTTTCTGAAGGATAAATATTTACTGCATCTGCATCATAAGTTGTTGGATCAGGATTTACTTTTAATCCATTTGCAAAACAATAGTTAACTGTTGTAACCCAGTCACCATCTCCAAGAACTGCAGAAATAACCGAACCTTTCATAGATTTTGGATCTGATTTCCAGCTTGGAGGTCCAATCAATTTATCTTCACCATAACTCATACCTACTGCTCCCATTACTTGTAGGTGGTATTTATCTTTTCCGTATTTTTCGTCAAGAGATTTTTGAACAGAACTAATGTAAAATGGCGCACCGTCACCCATAATGATAACTGCAAAAACACTTTTCTCTGAAGATGGAAAAGCTTCTCCTTTATCAAATTCTTCGATAAATTTCATCTGCATATTACGCAATTCAGAAAGCCAGTCTTGACGAATAATTTCAAGATTAACTCCGTTTTTTTCCATTAATGACCCTTTTGTTGTTTTTGGACCACCATTAGAAACTATAATTCCTGACTGAGCATTCCAAGCATACGCACCAATTCTAACTAAAGGTTTGTTTGCAACCTCTGAAGAAAGTTCTGTTGATGGAAGCGGAATTTTAGCCGCATTAGTAACATTATTAACATCAGTCTGATTTAACTCAATACCATCCAATTGTTTTGAAACCGCTGTTTTAATACCTGGAGATAGGTAGTAAACTCCTCCTAAAATTACCCCGATTCCAACAATAACGATTAGTAATTCAGAAAGTGTTGTTAACTTTTCCGTACGTAAAATTTTTCCCATTTTTATTTATAAAATTAAAATTATTGTATTAAAAAATATCTCCAAAACCACCACTAGATAATTTATCTTCTTTGGTCATTTTGTAGTTTGGACTTGTATATTTTGTTGAATCCGGAATTGTATTATCGCCTGTCTTGATTTCATCTGCCAATGAATCTAATCTTGAATAAAGCTCATCGTTATCAACAGAATATTTAGAAGTCAAGGCATCAATATCGATCAAGTTCTCAGAAGTTTTAGCAATATCCTGTGCAATTGTAGAAGTTACTACTTCAAGAGCATATTCTAATTCCCAATCTTTAGTAAACAACATAGCACTTTTTGCGCTTTCAGTTGCTTCTTTAGCGTTTCTTGCAAATTCATATTCCTTTTGAAGCATTTTCACAGTCACATCAAAATCAGCAATTTTAATGTCAATAGCTGTTCCTGCTAAAGTTAGTTTACGATCCATTTTACCTAAAACATTCGCACGAACTCCATATTTTTGGATGAAACTTTTGCTTTGCTCGTATTGCGTTGAAACTCTTTGAGAATCACTAAGTTTTCTGGCTAACTCACTTTGTAAAGCTACATACTCGTCTGTATCTTTTGCAGCAACACCATTAATCTTAACCATTTCATCCATCGCAGATTTTAATCTTTCAGACTGACGTTGCAAACTCAATACATCTTCTTGAAATTGCTTTGCTTCTTTTTCAGATTTATTGGCCTCAATTTCCATTTCATTTTTAAGACCTTTCAACTTTGCTTTAGTGTTCTTAAAAACTTCACGGTTTTTGATCATCTTTTGTTTTTGCTCTTCCAATTCATTAAAAGGATTACTTTGTATTAATGCTTTATGAATGTTTTTTGTTGCAAAACGTAATGCTTTCATTATCACAGGAGCCATCATCACCAAAAAAACTAAAAAAACGCCCGTTGCAGATAAGGCAATTGCCTGACCAAGCATAGTAAATAATGGCGGGATAATATAAGTCCAGACCAAATAACCTCCAACTCCTAATAGTCCTAATGCTAAAGCCAAAAACAATGACTTTTCTCCTTTTTTAAGTACTCCAGATTTTAAAGCAATTTCACCTTTTGACTCGTCAAAATGTTTTAGTATTGGCAATGTTAAAAGAGTGCTTTTTTCTTGTGCGAATTTATCCATTATAAATATTGATTAATTCCTGTAATTACAGTATTGATTGAGGTTAATATTTTTTGTTTTGCTAAATTATTGGCTTCCATTTTTAATTGAATTTCTGAAAGCTGTTCCATATTTATCGGATCAATTTTTTGAAGTTCTATTTTTTTCGCATCTAATTCTTTTTGAAGTTCAACGATTTTTGCTTCCAAATCGGCAATGCTTTTAGATAAATTGTATTTATCTTTAGTAATCGTATTATCTAATTCAGCTTTTTTTGTTTTACCAACTGTATCATATTTGGCATAAACTTTTTCAATTTCTGAGATATAAAAACTTCCTTTTTGCAAAAGAAATTCCTTCGTTAAGTCTGGTTTTATAGACTTACCCATAGTAAAAGCCATCTGGTAACTTTGTGGGTTTGTTACTCCAACTGCCACCACAGATTTATAAAGTTCAAAAAAATCAAAACCTGCTTCATTCAAAGATTCAAAACCTTTGTCATAAACCTCGAAGATTTCATTTAAAAAAGGATTTGTCAATGCGCCAGCTGGAACTGATTCTGCAGCATGATCTGGAAATTTAGTATCCGATTTTGGTAAAATAGGCGCTGCCGGCTGAACTGGAGCCGTACCTTCTGAGTTATTTGTCTCATCATTGATGAAAAGACTTTTCCAATTAAAACTTTCTTTTGCCATGTTTATAGTTAATCAATTTTTTTATACCTTTTTGGTTGTTAAATGTTATACGAAGAAAGTGTTAAAAAGTTACTAATTTGAAAGGCATAAATATATACTTTTTACAATTAAAAATGTAACTATTTAATCTTAGGTCAGTTAATTATCATCTAAAATTTAAAAAAATATAATGTTTTTTATCCACGTATTTTTATCTCTGTAAAAAACAAGATTTCAAAAATAGTTAATAAAAATTGGATTAATCTATAAAAACAACAATTTATTGTAGGTTTTTTACACTTAATTTAAATTCTCGTTTTTGATTGAAAATCTTTGAAATAAAAAAAAGAGCCAACATAATGTTAGCTCTTTTAATATAATTCAATAAAATATTTTTTATCCGTTCAAAGCTTCTGCTCCACCAACAATCTCTAAAATTTCATTTGTAATAGCAGCTTGACGTGCTTTATTATAAGTTAATTTTAATTGGTTTCTCAACTCAGTAGCATTATCTGTTGCTTTGTGCATCGCAGTCATACGTGCTCCATGCTCAGAAGCAAATGAATCACGGATACCTTTATACAATTGTGTTTTTAAAGACTTAGGAATTAAAGCCAATACAATTTCCTCTTTCCCCGGTTCAAAAATATAATCTCCAGTAGAAGTTGCTGCATCAGTAGCAATAGGTGCTAAAGGTAAAAATTGCTCTACTTGAACAATCTGAGTCGCAGCATTTTTAAACTGATTGTATACTAACTCAATTCTGTCGTATTCTCCAGTTAAAAACTTTTGAGTTAAATCATCTGCAATTCCAGCAACATTTTCAAATGTCAAATGATCAAAAATTGCATTATGATGACCGTGGATTTTATGTGTTTTAACTAAAGCATCTCCTCCTTTTTTACCAATAGCAAAAACGTCGACTTGCTTACCAGCATAAAACTCAGTACGATTTTTAATCTCTTTAATAATATTTGAATTGAAAGCACCACATAAACCTCTGTTTGAAGTTACAGCTACCAACAATACTTTTTTTACTTCACGTTGTGTAGTGTAATCTCCTCCAACTTCACCTTCAAGTGTAGCAGAAAGATCTTGCAATAACTCCGTCAATTTCTCGGCATAAGGACGCATTGCAGTGATTGCATCTTGTGCTTTCTTCAGCTTTGCAGCAGAAACCATTTTCATAGCCGATGTAATTTGCATCGTCGATGAAACGGAAGTAATTCTATTACGGATTTCCTTTAAATTTGCCATCTATTAATTAGAAAATGTGACAATTTTAAAATTAGATAATTAGAATAATGCTTGTACATTTTCTAATTATCTAATTTACCAATTATCTAATTAGTTATATTTTGCTGAAACTTCTTTTGCTGCTTTCTCGATAACATCTGTAATAGCGTCATCCAATTTTCCAGCTTTCAAAGCGTTAAGTGTATCTTTATGTTTGCTGTTTAAGTAAGCTAAGAAATCTGCTTCGAATTCTTTTACTTTACTTACAGGAACATTTCTTAATAAGTTTTTAGAACCAGCGTAGATAATTGCTACTTGGTTTTCAACTGTATAAGGATCATTTAAACCTTGTTTCAAGATTTCAACGTTTCTTTTTCCTTTTTCAATTACGTTTAAAGTAACAGAATCTAAGTCAGAACCAAATTTAGCGAAAGCTTCTAATTCACGGAATTGAGCTTGGTCTAATTTTAAAGTTCCAGAAACTTTTTTCATTGATTTAATTTGAGCATTACCTCCAACACGAGATACAGAGATACCTACGTTAATTGCAGGACGAACCCCAGAGTTGAACAAATCTCCATCAAGGAAAATCTGACCATCTGTAATAGAAATTACGTTTGTTGGGATATATGCAGAAACGTCACCAGCTTGAGTTTCAATAATTGGTAATGCAGTTAATGAACCACCACCTTTTACGATAGACTTAATAGAATCTGGTAAATCGTTCATGTTTTTAGCGATACCATCATCCGCGATTACTTTACAAGCACGCTCTAATAAACGAGAGTGTAAGTAGAAAACGTCTCCAGGGTAAGCCTCACGTCCCGGTGGTCTTCTTAATAAAAGAGAAACCTCACGGTAAGCAACAGCTTGTTTAGATAAATCATCGTAAACAATAAGAGCTGGACGACCAGAATCTCTGAAGTATTCTCCAATTGCAGCACCTGCGAAAGGAGCATAAACTTGCATTGGAGCTGGGTCAGAAGCATTAGCAGCAACGATAACTGTATAAGCCATTGCTCCTTTTTCTTCTAACATTTTTGCAATTCCTGCTACAGTTGAAGCTTTTTGCCCAATTGCAACGTATATACAGAATACAGGTTTTCCTGCATCGTAAAATTCTTTTTGATTTAAGATTGTATCGATACAAACAGTTGATTTACCTGTTTGACGGTCACCAATAACTAGCTCACGTTGTCCACGACCAACTGGGATCATAGCATCAACAGCTTTAATACCTGTTTGTAATGGCTCAGTTACTGGTTGACGGAAGATAACTCCAGGAGCTTTTCTTTCTAGAGGCATTTCGTATAAGTCACCACCGATTGGTCCTTTTCCATCAATTGGAAAACCAAGAGTGTTAACAACACGTCCTACCATTTGCTCACCAACTTTAAGAGAAGCAATACGTTGAGTTCTTTTTGCTGTAGATCCTTCTTTAATTCCTGTTGAAGGTCCTAATAATACAACACCAACATTATCCTCGTCAAGATTCAATACGATACCTTCCATACCGTTATCAAATTCTACTAACTCTCCATATTGTACATTAGATAGCCCGTAAACACGAGCAATACCGTCTCCAACTTGAAGTACTGATCCTACTTCCTCTAGCGTAGCGCCAGATTCAAAACCTTCTACTTGCTTTCTTAATATTGCTGAAATTTCAGCAGGTTTAATTTCCGCCATCTTAATTTATAATTTAGACACTTTTTGTGTTATAAAACTAATTACTTAACTCTCTTTTTAATACTTGTAATCTGTTAGCAACTGAAGCGTTGTACTGATTATCTCCTATTCTCAAAATAAACCCGCCAATAATTGAAGGATCTACTATATTTTCAATTGTAATTTTTTTATCTGATAAAGTTGCAACTTTAGCCAAAACTTTAGCTTCTAAATCAGCATCCATAGGAATTGCTGTAGTAACTTTTGCTACTTCAACTCCTTGATTTTCATCAAATAATTTATTGTATCCTAATGCAATTGCATCTAGAATTTCAAATCTTTTGTTTTCGTATAATAAACGGAATAATCCTTTTGTCACTCCATTTACACTTGAGAAAACTTCTAAAAGTGCACTTTCCTTAACTTCAGCTTTTGTAGTTGGGTTTAGAATAAATGTACTCAATTCTTGATTCGTTTCAATTGCATTTGCAATTGACTTCATATCGTTATTTACAGCTTCGGCAACACCTTTAGAGTTTGCTAAGTCCAGAATTGCTTTTGCATAACGAATTGCTGCTCTTGTACCTGCCATAATCTTAGTTTAACTTTACATCACCCAACATTTTCTCAACTAATTTAGTTTGAGATTCTTTGTTAGATAATTCTTCTTTTAATAATTTTTCAGCAATACTCAATGATAGAGAAGAAACTTGAGATTTCAATTCTGCCATTGCAGCATTTTTTTCGCTTTCGATAGCAGCTTTAGCTTGCTCGATCATTTTTTGACCAGCTTCTTGTGCTTCGTTTTTAGAATCAGCAATCATTTTCTCTTTCATTTCGCGAGCTTCTTTCAACATCGCGTCACGTTCTGCACGAGCTTCATTCAAAATTCTTTGATTGTCAGCTTGTAAATTTTCCATTTCTCTCTTTGCGTTTTCAGCAGAAAGCAATGCATTTTTAATACCTTCTTCTCTTGCAGTAATAGATTCCATAATTGGTTTCCAAGCAAATTTTACTAAAAGCAAAATTAATATTACCAAGATTAAAGCCTGCCAGAAGAATAATCCGAATGAAAAATCGTTAATTAACTTATCCATTTTATATAACTATATTAAATATTTAATTTCTTTTTTAAAAGTAACAACATCTTTAACCAACCGTTAAAGATGCTGTTATTTCTCTCTTTATTATTTTCCTAAGATTAAAGCAGCAAATGCTAAACCTTCTAATAAAGCCGCGATAATAATCATCGCAGTTTGAATTTTACCAGCAGCTTC
Source organism: Flavobacterium sp. B167r (assembly GCF_056824315.1). Taxonomy (NCBI): domain Bacteria; kingdom Pseudomonadati; phylum Bacteroidota; class Flavobacteriia; order Flavobacteriales; family Flavobacteriaceae; genus Flavobacterium; species Flavobacterium sp. B167r. Next base: position 1,134,904 of record NZ_CP124859.1, on the reverse strand, counting down.
TGGCTGACGAGCAATAGCGTCCATAGCAGATCCACCGATTTTACCTAAACCTAAACCTGCACCGATTACTACTAAACCAGCACCTACTAAAGTTGGAATTGTTCCCATAACTATTTATATATATAAAATTAAACTTCTAAATTAAATAATTGCTGTTTCATCTTCGTGGTGGTGAGCGTGATCATGATCTTGAACTGCCATACCGATAAACAATGATGATAACATTGTAAAGATGAACGCTTGCAAAAAGGCAACTAAAATTTCAATAACAGAGATAAACAATGTCAATCCTAATGAGATTGGTAAATCTGCTGCTAAGTTTTTACCAACGAAAATCATTCCGATCAAACTCATAATTACTACGTGACCTGCAGTAATGTTTGCGTACAAACGAATTAATAATGCGAATGGTTTTGTTAATGTTCCTAAAATCTCAATTGGAGCTAATATGATTTTCATTGGAACTGGTACTCCTGGCATCCAGAAGATGTGTCCCCAATAATCTTTGTTTGCACTAAATTGAGTAATGATAAATGTGAAAGCTGCTAAACAAACTGTAATAGCGATGTTTCCTGTTACGTTGATTCCTAGTGGAGTCATTCCTAATAAGTTCAAAACCCAAACAAAGAAAAATACAGTTAATAGGTAACCCATATATTTACGGTATTTTTTCTCTCCAATATTTGGAATTGCAATTTCGTCTCTGATGAAAATTACAAGTGGTTCTAAAACTCTACCAAATCCTGTTGGGATTGGTCCTTTTTTATATGATTTTGCTAAACCAGTAAACATAAAGAATAATAGTACTGATACGAAAAGCATTGAAACAACATTTTTTGTAATTGAAAAATCTAATGGCTTTTCATTTTCTGGATGACCGTGCTCATTAAAAGTAATTGTTCCGGCTGCATCTGTTTTGTAAATTTTACCGTGAACTAATTTGTAAAAGCTTCCGTCAACTTCTGCAACTGTTTCTCCGAAGTGGAATTTTGAAGAAGAGAAAACTTTTAAACCACCATCAATTAAAATAACTGGTAATGGAAAACCAAAATGTTTGTTTTCTTTTTCGTCTTGAAAGAAAACAAAGTCATGAGAATCTTGTAAGTGGTGATCAATAAATGCATCCACTTTTGCCTTAGGATCTAGAGCAACATGCTCTCCTTCTTCATGAGCATTATGTGAAACTACTTTCTCTTCGTGAGCAGTTTCAGTTTGTACATGCGTCGAATCATTCTCTTGATTTGCAAAACCCATAATAGGTAGTGAAGCTACAAAAGCTGCAAGAATAAAGCTGAGTGGTTTGTTTGAAATCACCATATCGTGGAAAATCTTATTTTTTTACGTTTCTAAAATTTGGTGCAAAGGTACATTTTTTATTAATATTCAAAAGGATATGAAAAATTATTTTTAAACCTTGTTTTAAAGAATTGTTATTTTAACGCTTTTGATTTAATAATCGGACAGTTAAAAGCGTCTGAAATAACAAAAACAGCACAAATGTTATAAAAAAACTAACTTTTTCAACATCGCTTGCTTCCGTTTTATTTTTTAAGATCGGCTGCAAAACTAAATAGGCTAATAGCATTTGTGTAAACGTTCCAAATAAAAACGCCATTCCGACGATTTCAAAATTCTTCTTTTTTACTACTAATAATATAAGGTATAATAAAGACGAAATCGCGAAGAAAGAAAAATACAGTAATTCTAAACTGTAATGAAAGTTCTCCGTACCAATTTCACTAAAGAAAAAAACTGCTTTATGAATAATGTAAGTTCCTAAAGCAAGACATAACAAATAAAAAAACGGTTTGTAATTTTTTGAAAGCATTTGAAAATAATTTTTGTGCAAAGATGCAACTTTTATCTCAAGACATTTTTATTTACAAACTACTTTGTTTTGTTGATATCATTTACTTGTCGGATTACATTATATAATGCAACTCCGACACCAACTAATACAAAAATGGTATTATAATATACTTTTGGACTTGGATGTTTCTCGTCGAGCCAAGTGCCGAAATAAGAAAACACAAAAATGATTACTCCCATTTGAAAAGGAATATTAATAAATGCCAACCATTTATTTCTCCTATTATTGTTCGGTTCCTTTTCCATCTTCTAACATTATAACCTGATTAGAATGTGCAAGCATTGTACAAGTTGCTGTAAAGTCGGCACCTGGTTCTATCGACAGTTTTCCTACTGATACTTCTCCGTGTATTATGGCAGTCGATTTAATATTAAGCGTTTCAAGAACTTTTATTTTTCCGTGAAATTCTCCTTCGATATCTGCATTGTTACAGATAATTTCTCCTTTAACAGATCCTTTTGCCCCAATAACAATTTTGCCTTGTGAAGTAAAATTTCCAATCAATTCGCCGTCTAATCTAAAATCGGCTTTAGAGACTATATCTCCTACGATGGATGTTCCTTCTACAATTCTATTTGTTTTTCCTAATTGTTCAGTTCCGTTTTTTTTTACTTTTTCAAACATGGCGGTTAAGGGTTTTTCGGGGTCAAGTATGCGTCTAAATTCTTTTTAATCTGAACAATTTTATAATTATCATTTGATATAATTATTGCCTGATCTGGGATTTTGTATTTTTTATCTTCTCTAAAAACTCCTGCAATATCATTTGCATAAGCTTCAGATTTTAAACCATGAATAACTACAAAACTTTCAGTTTTATTGTATTTATCCAAAGATGATGTCAATCTTTCGTAATTTTCAACTAACAAAAATACTCGAATTGCTTCTTCAATTCTTTTAACTGCTTTTGTATCGGTATTAGCAACACGATATACTATTTTCCAGTTTTTAGTGTCTGTTGTTGTAAAGTTAAGTTTCTCTAAAACAGGAACTTGTTTTTCTAGAATTTCTCTCGCATTTTTACCTTCTTCGCTATTCGGATAATTATCTGCCACATTTTCAAGTCCTTTTTTATAGGCTTCTAAACCATATACTTTTCCTGATACGTTGGCTTTTAGCAATTCATATTTCGAAACAATATCATCTCCAGAATATTGGTTAATCAAATTATCAATATTTAATAAAACTTCGTCAAAATGCTCTTCCTCAAAAAGTTTATACCATTTTTTATATTCTTTATCTGGACTAGAATTTGGATCGTCTTCTTTATGATTTAAAATATGAGCATATCTCGAATCTGGGTATTTCGAAGAAATCTCTGTTTTTATGGCTTCTGCTTTCGCCGGATTTGTAATTTGATAAATTTTGTACAAATTATACATCGATGGCAGAACCAGTTTTTCTTCAGGATTATTCTGAAGCAATTGTTCTAGTTTGTTGCTCGCTAAATTATATTCTTTAAACTTCTCCTTATATATAAGTCCTAATTGGTAGTATGAAAAATTACGTTCTTTACCAATACTATCCATCGCTGTTTGCGAAGACGGAAGCTGTTTTACATAATAGGCAACCGTATATTTTTCTGGTACAATTGTATCATTCAGTGCGTTGGCAACTTCTTTAGTAGCAATCGAATCATTCAAAGTTTCGTTATTAGCCCCTTTTATTCCTCCCAATCTCCAATTTCCTGCCATGGTTCTGCTACCCCACATTTTTTTAAATTGAAGTTTTCCGTAAGCAACAGTTGTCGGATTATAAAAATAAAAAGTACTTACATTATCATTTGCACCTGGAGGCATGCCTATTCCTTCTGGTTCTGATGTTTTACCCAATGATTGAGGATTTACGGCTCCATTACCTGAAATTTCTGCCTGAGAATTTCGATCGATATTCGCTAATCGTTCTTTTTCTTTTTCTTCTAAAAGCTTTTTAGCTTCATCTTTCTTTTTAAGTTCGGCGATATAATTTTCGAAATAATCTTTCTTTTCGTTTGGCGGCAGATTGTATACCTTAATAATACTATCGTTACGTTTTGCGATTGCTTCGTATTTAATTACGTCGTCAAGATTTTTTCTGTTTTTTTCGATATAAGTGTATTCTCTGGTTTTAGGATTCATTTTTACCAAAGTACTGTCATAATATTTTGCAGCCATCGAATAATCTGTGTTTTTAAAATACATGTTTCCAATGTTTCTGTAAGCAGAAGCCATCAAATACGAATCTTTAGATTTTCTTCCTAAAGATTTATTATAAAATAATAAAGCATTTTCTTGATCTTTCTTTTTGTCATAATAAACTCCCATTTCATAAAAAAGAACATCATAGTAAGGACGATTTTCACGATCAGTAACCAATTTATTATATGTCTTTAAGAAAATCGTATCATTATCTTTCCCATAATCAAACATCTGAGCCTTTTTCGCGTAAGCATGCATCATGTACTTACGATCTGCTTTTCTGTTTAAATGAATAACAGCATCATAATAATAAATGGCGCTGTCACGCTGACCTTCTGCCTGATACATTTGGCCAAGGATAAAACGATATCTCGCGCGTTCTTCGTTATTTCTTGTGAATTCTTCCGCAATTCTAAGTTTAGCAACGGCGCTATCTTTTTCTTCCAGATTCAGATAAGCTTCTGCCAAAAGAGCGTGGGCATCTGCATAAGTTTGTTTATCTAAATCTGTTTTTTTAAGTAAAATTTTGATGTTTTTAAGCGCAATCGCATCGTTACCTAAGCGCATATTCGTTTTTTCGCGCCAGATTTTTGCTATATAAATATTGTTGCTTTCTGGATATTTGTATAAAATATAATTGAATGCCTCAATTGCCGGAATAAAACGCTGATCGTAATATCTTGCTTTTCCAAGCATAAGATAAGCTTCGTCAATCTGCCAGTTTCTTTCTCTTCCTCCAATATTCATGGAGTGTTTCTGAATGGCTTTTGTAGCTTTTGTTTCTGCTATTTCGAAATCAGGATTTTTAGCTTTTTCTTCCTCAGAAAAATTTTCATCAAACTGCATTTTTTCAATTGGCAGCTGTTTCCAAAAATTATCTTCATTATTGGTCTGAATAGACTTCAACCCTTTTTCTAGACCAATTCCTCCATTGTAAAGAATATTATATTTTGTCCCGATTGAGTGAGAACTTCGAGCCAAAAAAGTATTTTTTTTGGTAGAACAAGCTATCAAAAAGAGTAAAAAAAGGAAAGTAAAACTATATTTAAGAGTATTCTTTTTCAATAGAAAAGAGTTTAAAACAGATAACTACTAAAAATTGGTTTTAGTATATTCTATTTGTAAAAATACGCTTCTTTTTTAAATATAGAAATTCTTACACGGCAAAAAATAATTCTAGTTCTTGTAAGGTCTCTTTTGAGGTCTGAATATCTTTCACAATTTCGCCTTTATTAAGAGCAACAATTCGATTGCAGACCTCTACAGTGTGCTGTAAGTCATGGCTTGAGACCAAAACAGTTACATTTGGATCGTCGGCTAATTCGTTAATAATTTTTTTTAATCGGCTCACTGTCGTTGGATCTAAATTTGCAAAAGGTTCGTCTAAAATTACAACTTCTGGATTTCCAATAAGCGTTGCAATAATACCTACCTTTTTCTGGTTTCCTTTTGATAAGTCTCGAAGGTATTTTTTGTTCTTTAAAATTTCTCCGTTAAAAAACTCTTCATGTTTTGCCAGCAATGCATCAATATCTGCTTTATTCTGATTGCGCAAATCGCCAATAAAATAAAAGTATTCTTCTGGTGTTAAATATCCGATAAGGAAATTTTCATCTAAAAATGATCCCGTAAAAGATTTCCAGCTCTCGCTTGTATTTACCTGAATGTCATTACTTTTTATATATCCTGTTGAAGGCTGGATTAGGTCTAAAAGCAAACTGAAGAAAGTTGTTTTTCCTGCTCCGTTGTTTCCAACCAAACCAAAACTCTGTCCTTTTGGAATTTCAAGATTACTGATATTTAAAACTGTTGTTTCGTTATATATTTTAGAAAGCTCATGTACTTGTATCATTGCAATTTTATGTTTTATGAGTTTAATTTTTAGATTAATTTTCTAATTGGCAAATTCTCTAATTATCAAATTAACTCTTTTGTTTGTAAGCACTTATGGTACTATACTTTTCTTTTTTGTATCTCTTTTCTATTAATGAAAATACTTTTTCTTTGAAGATAAAACCCAAGACTCCTGCCCCTGCAACTAATATTAATGCAACTGTTTTATCTGCAAAATGAAGTCCAAGCCAATACAACAATGATGGCAGAAATATTTTTGGCAAAGACAATAGCATCGCATTCACATTAAATACTTTTTTATCTGAAAAAGCACCGCCAGCATTACTCAAATCGATTGGTGTTTTGGTAAATGCTCCGCCTAAAAGAACCAAATGCGAATTAACTCCTATATTATAAATCGCTCCAACCACAATAATTAAATACGTTTCCCATCCGTACAAAAGATAAAAGGAAGCAAGTATCGTCGAGATGAAAGTTGCAATTACAATAAGCCACCATTTTGAAGTGATGTAACCTCTATACGGAATATTCTGCGTCATCATTAATTGATAATAGGAACTGTCCCAACTTGGTACAAATTGCCCGAAAACAAATAGAAATCCTCCTGAAACAAATATTCCAGCAAAAATTTGCATGGCTGGCGGCTGGTGTGTGTTTCCGAAAAAAATCAGCCCGTAGAATAAAAAGATCACACTCATTACTATAGTCGTTTTTGACCTTTTATTTCTTTTGATGAGTTTAATGTCGTTTTTCAAAAATGTTCCTAAAGTTCCAAACTGATTCAGCCAAGCAAGATTTTCTGTAGAAGCAACATCTTGTTTTACAGAGAGTCCCGCGTCGAGATATAAATTTCTTTCGAAGTATTTAAAAGTAAAATAATGCAGTGTTATTAATAGTAGAATCGGAATCAAGAATAATCCGTCTATTTCATAAAAACTTTGAAAAAACGGAGTTGTAAATAGTGTAATGTCAAATAATTGGTAATATTGCGCACTTCCTAGAACTATAATCAGCAGTAGAAAAAGAGCAAATAATCTGTCGATATTGCTTAAAATAATATTCAGAAAATTGTTAATGTAAATAATAGACATTACTCCTAAATGCCAGAAAATGATTTGAACAACATCGTAACCATTTAAAATGAGTACAACCGTAAACGGAATAAAAAATAATGCATGAATCCAGTTAAAAAAAGATAAAACCGTTTTACCTAGAGAAAAATGAACAATGGTTGTTTTTTTTAAAGGAAGAACCAATAAAGGTTTGATATTCATTACAGGAATTGATTGTAACAACAATCGAATTACTAAATCGCCAAGAAAATAATAGATTAGAAATTTGTTTAAAGTTGCCAGCGGTTCTAAATTCATTTCCTTAAGAACATAAAATACGCCTACTCCCATACCAATAAAAATTAATGAAAAATAGATCATCAAAAAACCTATTATAATTTTCATTGTCAGATTTTTACCGAAAGATGCTGACCTGATAAAGGCCTTCCATTCGAGATAAATAAACTTCTTAATCATGATTTATGGTTTTAGTATTTTTGTAGTGAGAGACCAAATGTAGGAAAACGTTACAAAAAAAGTTAAAAAAAATAATTTCGTGCTAAAATTTTAATAGTGGTTTGCTACTTTTGCATAAAAATTCTATCATGCCTTCATTCTTAAAACTTATAATTAAAGAGGTTAAACGCGAAACTGCAGATGCTGTTTCTATTCTTTTTAATGTTCCCGAAGAACTAAAATCTGACTATAAATTTATAGCAGGCCAATATATAAATTTAAAACTAACTCTTGATAATCAAGAAATTAGACGCGCCTATTCTATTTGCTCTGCACCAGACAGCGGCGAATTAAGAATTGCTGTAAAAGCAGTAAAAAATGGTCTTTTTTCTCAGTTTGCCAATACTACATTAAAATCAGGAGATGTTCTTGAAGTAGGTCATCCAGAAGGTAAATTTACTTTTGAACCAGATGCTGAAAGACAAAAAAACTATGCAGCTTTTGTTGCAGGTAGCGGAATTACTCCGGTTCTTTCTATTATAAAATCGGTTTTGAAAAATGAACCAAAAAGTTCATTTGTATTGGTTTATGGAAACAGAACTCCTGAAAGTACAATCTTTTATCAAGAACTTCACGATTTGCAGTTACAATATGTAGGCAGATTTTTTGTGCATTATGTGTACAGTCAGGCAAAAGCTGAAAATGCTTTGTTTGGAAGAATTGAAAAATCGGCTGTGAATTTTGTTTTAAACAACAAACACAAAGAGCTTGAATTTGATAAATTTTTCCTTTGCGGACCAGAAGAAATGATTAACACCGTTTCTAATGTCTTGAAAGAGAAAAATGTAAAAGAATCTGCTATTAAATTTGAGCTATTTACATCTTCTTCTGAGGAACATGAAATTCAGGGTTCTCAAGAAGGGCATACAAAAATCACTGTTTTAGTTGATGACGAAGAGACTACTTTTGAGATGTCTAAAAAACAAACGATTCTTGATGCTGCTCTAAAACAAGGTGTTGACGCTCCTTATTCTTGCCAAGGCGGAATCTGCAGCAGCTGTTTAGGTCGTGTTACAAAAGGTAGTGCAGAAATGACAAAGAATTCTATTTTAACTGATGGAGAAATTGCTGAAGGTTTAATTTTAACTTGTCAAGCACACCCAACTTCAGAAACTATTTATGTTGATTATGACGATGTTTAATCGATAAAAAATCTTAAAATATAAAATCCAAATTTCAATTTTACTGTTGAAATTTGGATTTTTTTTGTTCTATACTTTTAGAAATACAATTTCTGATTTAAAAATGTATAAAAAAGCATTTGTCTCTTTAAATATTTTTTAAAAAATATGCCGAAAATTTACTAAATTAGTAGTACGCTCAAAATTGATACATCTTATATCTTTTTAAAGGATACTTTAATTGTTAACACACTTAAAACATTAAATATCATGGAAATGCATCATTACCTCCGTCTAACTTTTATATTACTTTTTGTAATAACTGCTCTATTCTGCACCTACTTTATAATTAGAAGAGGAAAAAACAGAAAAGCTCCTAAACTGCTTTCAAACGAAAAATATAATTCTTCAATGAGTGGAGGAATGAAAGAAATAGCAATCTCTGATAGTTTTTTTAATATTTGGCCTTATGTAAGCGAATTAAAAGCGGCCAAAGTTTTATCGAAAAAAATCAAAGAATCTGATTTGGTGCATAAAGTTTACCGAAATTCAACCGAAGATTTTGAGCACATTTTATTAACCACCGAAAAAGAAAACCAATTTGTTGAAGTGGTCGTTGACAAAAACAAAAAGAAAGTCTTGGGATATCTTTTTCTAAATTTATGATGATTTAGCTTTAGCTAAAATTCCAAGAAAAAAATTCCAAATTCCAAATTTTAAATTGGGATTTGGAATTTTAGTTTTATAAGACTTTGACAACGAGAATGCTATGCTTATTCTCAATTTTGAAATTTAGATATTGGAATTTATCCTAGAAACAACATCTTCTGGTAAAATCGTTCTCATCGCATCTTCATATCCTTCAACGATTTTGTTTCCGTAAACAGAAGTTGGCAATTTCGGGTATTGATTTCGGTCTGAAGTTAAAGCATTTTCCATCTTTTGGTTAAACGGCAAAAATCCTGCATACGGATGTGTTGCGCCCCAAAGCGTTACCACTTTTGCTCCCAACATTGCTGCGATATGCGCATTTCCAGAATCCATTGAAAGCATTACGTCTAGATTGCTTATCAATTTTAATTCTTGTTGAAATTTAATTTTTCCGGCTACGTTTATTACATTTTTGAAAGGCTCAGAAATAGAATCTAAAATTTCGATTTCCTTCTTTCCTCCGCCAAAAAGTAAAATCGTATAATCCTTATTTTCAGCTAATTTCTTAATTACGTCCTTCATTAAATCTAAAGGATAAACTTTAGAATCATATTGGGCAAAAGGCGCAATTCCGATTAGTTTTTGATAATTTTCTCCAATTACATCGGTAATTTCTGCACTTAAAACTGCTTTTTTAGGAAACTCAGGTTGAGATAAATCTACAGGAAAACCAAGTTCTTCAAACACTTTTGCATGTCTTTCAAACATGGTTGGTAATTGCTTGAAAATCTTATTTTCTGCACGAGTCAATTCTTTTTTTCCTTCTCTGCCTTTATCAACAATTGCTCTTTTTTTTCCGCTTAAAGCGAAAAGCAAACCCACAATCTTAGATCTCAAAACGTTATGAAGATCTGCAAATGCATCAACCTTCAGTTTTTTCACATCTTTAAACAAACGTAAAAGTCCTAAAAATCCTTTGTGTTTTTCTTTTTCATCAAAAACAAAAAATTCAAGATTAGGAATTCCGTCAAAAAAAGGTTTAAAAAAAGGACGAGATATAACGGTCAATTTTATCTCCGGATATTGTTTTACAAAAGCGCGTAAAACAGGAACCGTCATGGCGACATCTCCCATTGCGGATAGTCTCATGACGGCTATATGCTTAATTTTGCTAGACAAGTCTGCCAAATTATTATTTTTTATTTTGATATAAAACTGGATTCAAATCGTCGTCGTTGTACATTTTCATTTGTTTGTACACTTTCATGAATTTATCTCCGTTTTCGATATCTGTCAATAATTCTTCAATTGCTGTAGATAAATCTGTTCTTTGCTCTAAAAGTATATTTAATTTTTCCTGACATTTATCTCTGTGTTCTTGAGAAGCTTCAGCACGATTAGCCTCTTCATGCATATGATAAATTTTTAAAGCCAAAATCGACAATCTGTCAAAAGCCCAAGCAGGACTTTCAGAATTGATTTTTGCTCCATCTTTTACTTTTACAGTACTATATTTTTGTAAAAAATAGCCATCTATATATTCCACCATATCAGTACGTTCCTGATTTGATGCATCAATTCTTCTTTTTAAAGTTAATGCCGCAACTGGATCAATCTGCGGATCACGGATAATATCTTCAAAATGCCATTGAACGGTGTCAATCCAGTTTTTTAGATATAACAAATGCTCGAACTTATCTTTTGGATAAGGATTATTAATCGGCTGATCAACATTATCAAACTGATGATAATCTTTAATACTTTGCTCGAAAACAGAATATGCTAGTTTTGAAAACATGTTTTTATTTTTTTATAAAACAAAGATACTTTTTATACTTTTATACTTTGAAAAAAAACATTAATTTTTCAATTATTCTTAATAAACAATTGATCTTCTAAAAAAATATTATGAAAATCCATTATATCTCTGAAAACAACAGTGTATTAAATCATTTTTTAGGTCAGATCCGAAATGTAAATGTTCAAAACGACAGTCTTCGTTTTCGTAGAAACATTGAACGTATTGGCGAGATTATGGCTTATGAATTGAGCAAAATTTTACCTTATAAAGAAGTAGAAATTCAGACGCCTCTCGGAATTAAGAAGACCACAGAAATTGACACTGATTTAGTTTTATGTCCTATTTTAAGAGCTGGACTACCTCTGCATAATGGTTTTTTAAATTATTTTGATCACGCAGAAAACAGTTTTGTTTCTGCCTGCAGATATCATCCAAATAATGATGATGAATTCGAAATTCGAGTTGAATATCAGGCTATTTCGGACTTAAATAACAAAACCATTCTGCTTCTTGACCCGATGCTTGCCACTGGACAATCGATTGTGGCGGTACATAAAAAATTAATCGAAAATGCTGCTCCAACAGAAATTCACATTGTTGTTGTTATAGCTGCTCCAGAAGGAATTGCTCACCTACAAAAAAATCTTCCAGAAAACTGCCATTTATGGGTTGCTTCTTTAGACGAAAAACTAAATGAGAAAAACTACATTGTTCCTGGTCTGGGCGACGCTGGCGATCTTGCTTACGGAAGTAAATTATAATTGAGAGAAAAAAGTAAATAAACTACACACAATCAGGGTATAGTAAACAATTTCGTTATTAAGTTTCTGTTGCATATATTCAACATGGCTTGTCGCCATAATCGTTAATGGTGCAATACTAAACAATAATAAATCATTGCTTTTATTTGGTGAAATGATGTAGACAAAAGCGGCGATAAAAAAACATGCCACAATTTTCTTGTATGAAGAATGTACAATTTGCGGTCTGTTTGACAGTGTCATTAACATCGAAGTAACGAAAAATAATGCTACAGCAGTATATATTGAAAGCGCTGCATTTTCATAACTATTCTTAAAATAATCAATTCTAAAATCGATTACTGCTCTTTCTTGGATAAAAGTTACTGCATCAATATTTAAAATTAATGATGTCATATAGAATAAAATCATTACGGCCAAAAGTGCAATAAAAGGCAGAACCCAGTTTCTATAGTCTCTTGAAACGTGAAAAATAATCGAGATATAAACCAATATTAAGAACAGAATGCTCCAAAATTGAAATAAAGAAGCTACAAAAATCCAAAATGCAGCATCAAATATTTTTTCTTTTGATGATTTTAGAGATTGCAGCGAAATCAATCTTCGAAGTGCCAATAAAATGAAAAAATTGGCATAGATAACACTTGAATCATTAAATATTGTTGGGAAAAACAAAATAAACAACAAGTAAAAAAGTATCGCGTAACCGTTGTCTTTACTGAGTCCGTTCTTTTTTACAATGAAATTAATCATAAAAAAAGAAGCCAAAATAAAGCACAACGAACTCACTTTTTGAAAAGCCAAAAAATAAGAAGTAACCCAAGATGGGTCTTTAATTTGGAACATAAAAAAGAGAACCAGTATTAAAATTACAACCAATGAATAATTTAATGGCGTAGATTTTTTAAAAACACTTGTTATCATAAGGATATTTTATACTTTTGTGATTGTAAAGATACTACTTGTTTAAAAGGAAAAACCTAACAAGCTGAAAAAAGATTTGGTTTACCGAATTTTATCTTCAAGGCATTACACAACAATAATAACATATAATTTTTAAAATTATGACAGCTTTTTTTGAAGGAATTCAATACCTATTCGTTAACATTTTGTTTGCTCCTCTTGACTTTTTACGTCGTTTGGAATTAATTACATGGTTTGGTGCAAACACTATTAACTGGATTTTTATGATCATCTGTGCATGTGCAATCGTTTATTGGATTAAACAATTACGCCTTTTTGATGATGCTGGAACAGAAAACCAAGATACAACGGCTCACTCATTTTTAAAATAAAAAACCAAACCCTTTAATTAAAAAGGGCTTGTGAATTTATTTTTAGATTAAATCGAAACCGATATCTTTTCTAAAATACATCTTATCAAAGCTTAGTTTATCTATGTTTTGGTAAGATTTTTTTATGGCCTCCTGGAAATTATCTCCGTATGATGTTACTGCAATTACACGTCCTCCATTAGTAACGACATTTTCTCCATCTAATTTTGTTCCCGCGTGAAAAACTATCGAATCAGTAACATTTTCTAAACCGGAAATTACTTTTCCTTTTTCAAAATCTTCAGGATATCCGCCAGAAACTACCATTACAGTTGTTGCACTTCTTGGATCAATTTCTAAATTAAAGTCTCCCAATTTCTGATCTGCAACAGACAAAAACAATTCAACTAAATCAGATTTCAATCTCGGAACTACAACTTCAGTTTCAGGATCTCCCATTCTTACGTTATATTCAATAACGATTGGTTCGTTTTTAACATTGATCAAACCGATGAAAACAAAACCTTTATATTCGATTCCGTCTTTTTGAAAACCTTCAATTGTTGGTTTTACAATACGAGTTTCAATTTTTTCCATTAAAACCGCATCAACATAAGGAACTGGAGAAACTGCTCCCATTCCGCCTGTGTTTAAACCTGTATCTCCTTCTCCAATTCTTTTATAATCTTTTGCTGTTGGAAGAATTTTATAATTTTTTCCGTCGGTTAAAACGAAACAGCTTAATTCGATTCCGTCCAAAAATTCTTCAATAACAACTTTTGAACTTGCTGTTCCGAATTTTGCATGAACCAACATGTTTCTTAATTCCGTTTTTGCTTCTTCAAGATCCTGAATAATCAAAACTCCTTTTCCAGCTGCTAATCCGTCTGCTTTTAAAACGTATGGCGGTTGTAAAGTTTCTAAAAATTCGCATCCTTTCTCCACTGTTTCGGCAGTAAAACTGTCGTAAGCTGCAGTTGGAATGTTGTGTTTCATCAAGAATTCTTTCGCAAATTCTTTACTTCCTTCTAATTGAGCACCTAATTGAGATGGCCCGATCACTGGAATATGTTGCAAACTTTCGTCGTTTTTAAAATAATCGTAAATACCTTTTACCAACGGATCTTCAGGTCCAACGACTACTAAACTTATATTTTCTTTAAGTACTAATGCTTTTACGGCTTCAAAATCTGTCGCAGAGATTGCCACGTTTTCAGCAATTGCAGCAGTTCCTGCGTTTCCAGGCACTACAAAAAGTTTTTCGCAAAGCGGACTCTGAGTCATTTTCCAAGCAAATGCATGCTCTCTTCCGCCTGATCCCAATAATAAAATTGTCATGGTGTTGTTGTATTTAGTTGTGGTGCAAAAATACTTGCTTTTGGACGTAAAAAATAATTAAATCTTCAAAAAGTTGTTGGTTCTATACGGTTAGTAATTCGTAAACCTTATTTTTGACGAAAATTTTTCTGAAAATGATCCGCCTTTTTGATATTACGCTTCAATTGAATGGTTTTCCTATAAAGGAAGCCAAAGCCGAATTAGCTAAAATTGTTCATTTTTCTGAAGAAGAATTTGCAGAATTTCTTGAAAATAAAAAAGCAGAAATTGTTGATTTTCATCTTAAAAACAACTCTTTTTACGCAGCATTAGCAGGAAACGCAACCGCTCAAAATTGGGAAAATCTTCCGATATTAAATAAGCAAAATTTACAAAAACCTTTAGAAGAAAGGCTTTCAAAAGGTTATTCTAAAAAATCTGTTTACCTCAACAAAACATCTGGATCTAGCGGAACTCCTTTTGTTTTTGCTAAAGACAAATATTCTCATGCTTTGACTTGGGCTTCTAATATTATGCGTTTCGGCTGGTTCGGAATTGATTTTAATAATTCGTATCAAGCGCGTTTTTACGGAATTCCGATGGATTTTATTGGATATCAAAAAGAGCGTTTCAAGGATTTTTTGACGCATCGTTTTCGTTTTCCAGTTTTTGATTTATCTGATGAAGTTTTGGAGAAATTTCTGCAGAAATTCAAATCCAAAAAATTCGATTACCTCAACGGATATACCAGTTCTATTGTTTTATTTGCTAAATTTTTAGAACAAAAAAATATCATTTTAAAAGAAATCTGTCCAACTTTAAAAGCCTGTTTTGTTACTTCGGAAATGCTTTTTGAAATGGATAAAAAATTGCTGGAAAAACAATTTGGCATTCCGATTATCAGTGAATATGGAGCGTCTGAATTGGATTTAATTGCTTTTGAAAATCCGAATGGAGAATGGCAGGTAAATGCTGAAACTTTATTCGTTGAAATTTTAGATGAAAACAATAATCCTGTTCCACATGGAACGGAAGGAAAAATTGTGATTACTTCTTTATTCAACAAAGCAAATCCTTTCATTCGATATGAAATTGGCGACATTGGAATTCTCGATGAAAAAAGTACTCCGCAAAAACCAATTCTGAAAAAACTTATCGGGAGAACCAACGATGTTGCGATTTTGCCAAGCGGTAAAAAATCGCCTGGTTTGACCTTTTATTATGTAACCAAAAGCATTATAGAAGACGATGGAAATGTAAAAGAATTCATCATCAAGCAAATCAAATTAGACACTTTCGAAATTGAATATGTTTCTGAAAAAGAATTAGTTTCAGAACAAATCGAAAAAATAAAACAAGCAATTGATTTGTATTTAGAACCCAATCTAAACTTCACTTTCACCCGAAAAACAGTTTTAGAAAGAACTAATCGCGGTAAACTAAAACAATTCAAATCTTATTTATAATATAAATAAAATCCTACATTTGTTTTTTTATTTAAAAACTTATGGACGATCAATCTTTACTTTCTGAAGAAACAATTTCAGACAAAATATACTTTATTCGCGGGCAAAAAGTGATGCTGGATCGTGATTTGGCTTTACTTTATGGAATAGAAACTAAAGTTTTCAAACAATCTGTAAAAAGAAATATTTCTAGATTTCCGGAAGATTTTATGTTTGAACTTAATAAATCAGAGTTTGAAAATTGGAGGTCACAAATTGTGACCTCCAATTCTGATAAGATGGGTTTACGTCACGCCCCAATGGCTTTTACAGAACATGGAGTTCTAATGCTTTCAAGCGTCTTAAAAAGCGACAAAGCAATCCAAACCAATATTCAAATTATGAGGATTTTCACGAAAGTGAGACAAATGCTTTTGGATACAACTGAAATCAAAGTTGATATTCTTCAGATTCAGAAGAAGTTAGAGAATCATGATAAAAATATAGAATTGGTTTTTTCTTATTTGGATGAATTAACTGAGAAAAAAGAAAATGAAACTGAACGAATAAAAATTGGATATAAAAAGTAATTCTTTAAGGTCACAAATTGTACCTTAAAGAATGGAAATCACAATTTGTGATCTCCAATTCTGAGCAACATTCTTCAAGGTCGCAATTTGCGACCTTGAAACTTGAGGTCACAAACTGTGACCTCAAGATGAATTTAAATTTTCTTTATATATTTTGGTTTGATTATCAACTGAGTATATAAAAACCTCATCATCAGTAAAACAGCAAACACAAAATTATATTCATGGAATTCTCTGTAAACGCCAAAGTTGTGTTTTATCAATTTAAATTTTGAAGACGAAACAGAATCTTTTCTAATTCTGTAAAAAGCTAAAGGTTCTGGAACTGGTTTTGCGATTTTAATTTGTTTTAAAATTGTAAGCCAAATTCTCCAATCTTGACGTTTTTGCGTGGTTTCCAGAATAATTTTTCCGAAATAATCTGCATCGTAAATGGCTGTCAAATTGCCTACATAATTGCAGAAAAACAATTGTTTATAAGTTAACGGATTTGGTGATTCAACTCTTCTGTTTAAATCATTTCCTTCTTCATCAATAGAATCGTAAAAACTAAAAGTAAAGTGCAAATCATTTGCTTTTAAAAACTGAATTTGCTTTTCTAATTTCGCAGGAAACCATAGATCATCGGCATCTAAATAGGCAATATATTTTCCGGTTGCTTTTTCTAAAGCAGCGTTTCTGGCAAAACCATTTCCGCGATTTTCTGGTAATTTGAAGAGCTTTATTCGGTTGTCTTTTTGAGCAAATTCTTCAATTATAGAAACCGTTTGGTCGGTTGAAGCATCATCAGCCACAATCATTTCCCAATTTTGATAGGTTTGCTTTTGAACAGATTCAATTGTTTGCCTAATGAACTTTTCAGTATTATAGGTTGGGACAATAATAGAAACTAATTCGCTCATTTAAACTGGTTGATTTGGGAAATTAATTAAAAAACAGCCCGAATTTGAATCAAATTCGAGCTGTCTGAAGTTTATTTTATATAACTAGAAAAGTCCTTATGCTCTTCTTTTGAAAGTTCTTCTGGAGATAATGACCTGAAATAATCATAAGTGATTTTCATTCCTTCGGCACGATTTACTTTTGCTTCCCAACCCAACAACTCTTTTGCTTTTGTTGTATCTGGCTGGCGCTGTAATGGATCGTTTACTGGCAGTGGATGATAAACAACTTTCTGATTAGTTCCTGTCAATTTTATAATTTCTTCTGCAAAATCTTTGATTGTGATTTCATCAGGATTTCCAATATTTACTGGGTAAACGTAATCTGAATGCAATAATCTGTAAATACCTTCTACCTGATCATCAACATAACAGAAAGAACGTGTCTGCATTCCGTCGCCAAAAATCGTTAGATCTTCTCCGCGTAAAGCTTGTCCAATAAAAGCTGGAATTACACGTCCGTCATTTAATCGCATTCTTGGTCCGTAAGTATTAAAAATACGTACAATTCGAGTTTCTACACCATGAAAAGTATGATATGCCATCGTGATCGATTCCTGAAAACGTTTTGCTTCATCATAAACCCCACGCGGACCAATTGTATTTACGTTTCCGTAATATTCTTCTGTTTGAGGATGCACCAAAGGATCTCCATAAACTTCTGAAGTTGATGCAATCAAAATTCTGGCTTTTTTAACTCTTGCTAATCCTAATAAATTGTGTGTTCCTAAAGATCCTACCTTCAAAGTCTGAATCGGAATTTTCAAATAGTCTATAGGACTTGCCGGTGACGCAAAATGCAATATATAATCTAAATCGCCTGGAACATGAATAAACTTTGTAATATCGTGATGATAAAATTCGAAGTTTTCTAATTTGAACAAATGTTCAATATTTTTAAGATCTCCCGTAATCAGATTATCCATTCCAATTACAAAGTAACCTTCTTTGATAAATCTGTCACATAAATGCGATCCTAAAAATCCTGCTGCTCCAGTAATAAGTACTCTTTTCATAAACTGTTCTGTTAAACATCTTGAAATCAATTTCTTAGCAAAATAACTTAAGATATCCTTGCAAATGTAATAAAATATGGCACTTTTTTAAAGAATAACATAAACCATAATTTTAAAATAAGTTAACTCATTTCAAATCAATATTAATCTTAATTATCTATTTTTGCGACAAAATAATCCTATCCTTTTGAAAGTCGTACATGTTATTGAAGCCCTCGGAGGAGGCGTTTATACCTATTTTAATGATTTATCAGCTTATTTTGGTGATGATGAAGTTAAAAAACACATTGAGACTACAATAATTTATAGCGGAAACCGAAAGGAAATAAACCGAGATAAAATTAAATCTGAATTTTCGAGTAACATCAATTTATTAGAAATTAATATGTTACGAAATTTTTCTCCTTTAAAAGATTTAAAATCTGTAATTCAGTTAAGAAAAGAGCTGAAGAAAATAAATCCTGATGTTATTCATCTCCATTCTTCAAAAGCAGGTGTTTTAGGAAGAGTTGCCTATTTTTTATTGTTCAAAAAAAAGAAACTCTATTACTCTCCTCATGGTTATTCTTTTCTTAGAACAGATATTTCAAAACCCATTCGAAAAGTGTATTGGATAATCGAAAAGTATACACAAGCTTTATTTGGGGGTACTACAATTGCTTGTGGAGATACTGAATTTGAAATTGCAAAAAAATTAGGTTCTGCTAAATTAGTTCGAAACGGTGTTGACATTGATACAATACACCAGCGTTTATCTGAAAATAAAAATGATAAACTTAGTATAGGAATATTAGGTAGAATCACCTATCAAAAAAATCCAAGTCTTTTCAATAAAATAGCTCTCAATTTTCCAGATTATAACTTTGTATGGATTGGAGATGGTGAGCTGAATTCTTTGCTTACAGCTCCCAACATAAGAATTACAGGGTGGTTTTTTGATCGTGAAAGTACTTTAAAAGAATTAAATGCTATTGATGTTTATCTGCAAACATCTTTGTGGGAAGGCTTACCAATCGCTGTTTTAGAAGCTGTGGTTTTAGAAAAACCTGTTATTGCCACAAATATAATTGGTAATAAAGATATTGTAATGCACAACGAAACAGGATTTCTATTTAATGATATTTCAGAACTTGAACCCTATTTCCAAATCCTAAGTGGTGCCACAAATCGAAGCGTTTTTGCTAAAAAAGCTTTCGAAAGATGTTCCAAATTATTCGACAAAAACAAAAATTTCGAGGAATTATCTGCGATCTACAAGAGCTGATTTTTGCTGTATCCAATAACTTGCAAAAATAGAGATCCAAAACCCGCTGAAGGCAATTCCATCAAAACGAAGCAAAAAATCATCCATTAAATTTGAGGTAAAAAAGATTACGAAAAATGAAATTACAACTGCATTTTTTAGATCAAATCCTAAATATCCAATTATAGAAATATAAAAAATTACTACCAGAGGTCCCAGAATTCCAAACTTCAATAAAAAATCAAGATACTGATTGTGAGTAGGAAATTCATATTTAGCCAAAAACTTCTGATTGGTTTCCTTATAATACTTGTTTAATTCCGCTTTTCCATCAGAAGCTCCTACTCCAAAAGGCAGATTTTTTAAAGACAATTCCCATGCAGATTTCCAAATAGAAACTCTTGTAACGAAAGAATTAAAAACCTTAACCTCTGGATGATCAATTTCATCAAGCTTTCCAACTTTGTCCATATAAGCAAAACTAACGCTTGAATATTTTTCTTTCATATATGGATCTTTCTGAACAAATAAGAATAAAACAATTGCCAGCAAAGCTAACAAAGGTAATCCCCTTGAAGCAATTTTTTTTAAATTATCTTGTTTAACGGCATAAAAAAGAACGATCAAAAATCCTATAAAAACGTTTACTAAAGCCATTCTCGTATTAACGAACAATACAAAGAAAAATGAAAGTATAAAAATTAAAGTTCTACTAATCTTGTATTTAAGTTCTTCATGATTTTTAAAACTTCTAATCACAAAATAAAAAGCAGTAACGGTTACAAAAGCCAAATGCATGTTTAATGCCGGAGCATGTATTCCGAGACTATTTCCAAATTGATATCCCATTTCCCATAAGTGAATACCGTTTAAGTATTTATACATTAACTCAGGAAACAAAACATTAAAACGAATAAAGAAAAAAAGTAAAACCAAAGTTGTACCTAATGTGTAGATTTGCAATATTTTAAAAAAATTTACCCGTTGAAAATTTCCTATTATAAACAATGGAAAAATTACTAATGAAGTGCTTTTTTCTATTGCTTTTAAGCCTTTTGCCAAAGAATCATTATTCCAGAAAAGTAGTAGCTCTAATAGAACTGGAGAAGCAATGCAAGCTGTAAAAATCAGAACCTTTTTCGTAAAATTTAATTTTTTGTAAAATATTAAATTAAACACCGCAAATACTACAATCAGTATTGAACATGTTTTTCTAAAGATCATCAAAATGGCAATCAGACACAAAAAAACATTGAAGATTTTATTGAAGTTCTTTTCGGAGATATTCATGATATAATGCAAAATAAATTAACGGAAAAATGCCTATTTTATGTCTAATCGCTGATCCTAAATCTGGCTCAAAAACTCCTTGAACAATAAAAAAAGAAAACAATACAAAGAAAATTAAAAGTTCATATCTGTAATATTGCCTCTGTTTTAAACATTTAGAAAAGCGAACCAACAAAATATAAAATAGCAAAAGCTGCCAAATAATAAATAATATAATTTGAGGAGATAAAATATGTTTAAGCCCATTTATGGGAAGATTTACGGTAAAAAAACCATAAAAAATTGCAACGGCTTCACCATACCAAGTATCTGGTTTTAAAGGCGGAGTAATCATAGAATTTGCATCTGCAGAACCTATACGATCTTTATTAACCAACTCACGGCTTACTTCAGAAAAATATTCTCCTTTTAAAATACCATAACTCAAGGATAAGAAAAAGGCAATTAATAATCCGTAAAAAATCGTTGTTAGCGTCTTGTTCTTAAAATTGATAAAACTTATTAAGTACATACCGCCAGCAATTATAGGAATCAGAGCAAAATATGGCCTGTATAAAGCTCCAAAAAGCATTAAAAGGAATATTGACAATAGAATTGTTTTTTGAAAAGAATATTTTCTGTTTTTGCACAAAAATATAATTGGGGTAATGTATAAAAAGGTAATAAACTCTTTCGAAGGCATTGAAATGAAAATAGCAATCATGAAAATCCCTAAATAGGCAATGCCATTTTTTACATTCACTTTTTCGAATGAATCTGGAATTCCTATTTTAAATAGAGCATACATCAAAATAGGAAATTGTATAAGTGCAATCACTGGAAAAGGGAGATAGCGCAGACCCGTAACTTTATAAAATAAAATAGTTAATGGATAACTGCCCAAATAGCCTATTTCATTGTATTTGTCGTAAATGATAATTGCAGAATCGTAAAAGAATTTGGGTGGCAAAACAAAAAAAGTACTAAAAGCAATAACCAAATTGGCTGTCGCAATAAGTAAAAATGCTGCTGTACTTTTTTTAATTAAAACTTGCATTGTCATACATCGATTTATACAAACTAATATGTTTTTCAACCATCAATTCTATATCAAATTGTTTAGCTTTTTCTTTACAAGCATTTATAACTTCTATTTTAAAATTATTATCACTAACAAGTTTTTTAATCTTAAAAGCTAAGTCAATTTCGTTTCCTTTTTCAAATAAAACACCTGTACCGCCAACTAAAGCAGATAATCCAATAACATCTGAAGCTATAAAAGGTATTCCAGAAGCCATACTTTCAATTGCTGCTAAACCAAATCCTTCTCCATTTGAACTAAGAATGGAAATATTGGCTGTTTTTAACAAGCGTGGAATGTCTGTCCTAGCACCTAAAAATATAATCCTTTTATGTAATTCAAGTTTTTTAACTAAATTTTCATTTTCTTCTTTTGTATCTCCATCTCCAACAAAAATCAATTTAAAATTATCTGGTAAATATTTCATTGATCTTATAACTGTTTGAGGATCTTTATGTTTACTAAATCTAGCAATATGAATTAATAAAATGTCCTGATCTGTAAGCAAATTTGAAATTTCCTTAATTGGATACGGTTCAGCATTTTCAATTATCTTCAAATTTACACCATTCTCAATAACTTCAAATTTAGTATCGGACAATTTAGTATGCTTGCTTATAATTCGATAAACGTCATCGGTTATACAAATAACCTTTTGGTAGAATTTATATATAAATTTGTCTATTTTACTAATGAAAAAATTATTAATTCGAGGGTTTGATGAGCTGTGTTCTGTAACTACAATTTTTATTCTCGAAAATGAAAATAATTTTGCAAAAACTATCCAGTATTGAGATGGAAATAAATGTGCATGAACAGTATCATATCTTTTCAAAAAAGGAATAATTTTAAAAATATGAATCGGGTTATATACAGAATAAAATCCTAAAGAATAAATTGTACAGCAATTTAAATTTTTTAAAACTTTCAAAAAAGGCAAATCTTTACCGTTAAGCAATAAAAGATCAACATGAATACCTTTAGAATTATATAAAGGAATTGTTTCTAAAAGCAACTTTTCAGCTCCTCCAGAATCAAATCTATTTATAATTTGCAATATCCTCATTTAAAAAAATTAATTCAAAAAAACTTTCATTTTATCCTTTCTGTAAATAACTATTGCCGAAACAAAATTCCAGAAAAAAGTACTCGAAACAAAAGCAATAGCTCCTCCAGTCATTCCGTAAACAGGAATTAAAAATCTATTCAATACAAAGTTTATTATCACAGCAATGATTAAAATTATCTGATAAATATGCTGCCTCCCTGTCATGTTTAAATAAACAGAAGAGGAACCAAACGCAGAACAAACTCCTTGGCCGATTATTAAAATCAAAAAAGCTTGTTTTGCAGCTATGTATCCTTCGCCGAAAAAAGATAAAATATAATCTGAAAAAACACTCAAAAGAATAATTATCGGAACCGTTATGCTAAAAATGGTGCGCGAGCTATTTTTTAAAATCTTCGCTAATTCTTCTCTGTTATTGCTTGAAAAATATTCTGAAATTTTGGATGAAATTGTAATGTTAATTGTAATTATAATAATCGAAACAATTGTCATTATTTTAAAACCAACCGAGTAAAAAGCAACTGTTTCGTCATTCTGGTATTTTTTTAAAAACAAAATATCAAAACTCATTAATAAAAACAGCGCCATTCCGCTAATTGCTATCGGATACGATTTAAAAAATATCTCTTTGTGAGATATGTTTTCTGTCAAATCTTGCTTTTTTATCTTTTTAAAATAGACAAAAACAAAAATTGAACTTATAATTGCCAAAGCAACAAATCCAATTAAAAAAACATCTACCAAATAGGTTTCTTTTTGATAATAAAACAAAATTGTTGCACCTAAAATTAATGGAACGTATTTAATTATATTTCTGAATAATTCGGCAACTATTAATTTATCTAATGCCCTAAAAATCTCTGTATTTAACATCGATATTCCAGAAAAAAATAGCGCAATAGCTGATTTTAAAATTATTGGATAAACTTCGTTGTCTGAAAAATAATTGTTAATCGTTTCTTTATCAATTATCAGAATAATTAATAAAGCCGTTAATGATGCCAAAAATAACATCAGAACCATTTTGCTGTATATGTTTTTTAATTCTTCTAAAGATTTTTTGCTGGTTAGTATTCCTTTAAAATATAAAATAGACTGATCAAAACCCAACAAACAAATGCTCCCAACAACCAAAAGAAAAGTACGTGCAAAATCGTATTGGCCAACAATTTTAGGACTAAAAGATTTTGTCAAAAAAACAGTAAAACCAAATAAGAGAGCTGCTCCAGAAATCCTCAAAAACAAAGTAACAATACCTTTTTTTAAGAAAGAATTGTTACTGATTTTATCAAAAAAAATATTTGTTTTCAATTGATTTAGTCATAGTTACAAATAAAAAATCGCTTTTTTTAAATTTTATTTACCTGAGATTTCAAAAGCTGATTACGATAAAACTTCTGAAACAAATGAATTAAAACAAAAAGAAAAAGGAATAATACAGGAAATAAAAATTTATAGTTTCCATTTGTAATTTTAGTATTATTTCTATTTAAAGTTGAATTTATTTCCTTAATTGCTTTATCATAATTAACTAATTTCAGCTTGTTTTTACCCTGCTCTAAAATTAAATTTTGTTTTGTTTTAATAATATCATTCAGCTGAGTATTCTCATTGTAATAAACCAATTTATCGTTTTTTGCTCCATTTTTTACAGTGCTAGAGAAACCATTTAACACTTGATCAATTTGACTAATAATAGTATCGTTTTTAACAATCTGATCTGCAAGGTTTTTATAACCTATTTTTTGAAGCGCATTAAAATATTCTGAGCTATTTAAGTACTTTAATAATGGCTCTACAATATCCTTTTCATCAGTTGTTTTGTTTGTCGCAAAAGTTATCGAATGAAAAGTATAGTTTTTACTTGTCACATTATCTTCTAATACTTTTTTTACTTCTCCAACCTCAGCCATTAATTTGATCAATTGAAAATTTTGCTCGTTGTCTTCAATAAATTTATAGACATCGGCAATTGGTTTAATTTCAATTTTTGAGATCAATTTAGGCTTATTAATTCCAACTTCGTTTTTCAAGAAAGCAGTATCTCCAGTAATAATTTTTGATTCGATCAAATCTATTTTAGAATAAAGATAATCTACACTGCCAAAATTTGGAGCTACAATAACTTGATTTTCAAACGTTTTTTTATTTGTATCTAAAAACCAACCCAGTCCAAATCCTAAAACAATTAAAATTAAAACGATAATCCAGTTTCGAACAAAAAAATGAATAGATTGAAAAATCGTAGCATTAACTCTGTCGAAAAAACCACCAATACTTTTTGAAAGCTGAAAAATATCAATCTCCTGATCTGAATTATCTTGCGGTACTTTTGTACTCATTTACAATTTATTTTATATTGAAAATCTGCTCTAAAATTTTAATGGTAATCAAATAAGTTGGTTTTACACCAGTTGTTCCTAATCCGCCAGAAGCTAGTGTGCTACCAGTTTCAAGAGGATTGTCTGATGCATAATAAGCGTAACGAACTTTAATATCGTGCGGTACACTTTTTCGAATTTTTGATGCCGACTGAATTGCTTTTTGGTAGTAAGAACCTTCCATTTCAAGTCCGATTACGCCCCAAGTCGATTCGTGAAAAAACTTCAGTAAATCTCTGTTTTGCAACGAAGTCCCTAAAACAGTAACCATCGCTCCTTCATAAATATCAATATCATTTCCTTCGAACATTGAGCCTGTAAGTTCATTTTCAAAGAAATAATTATCTGCTGTTCCTTCGTTGATATGTGCCGTTGGAATCATGATATCTCCTTTACCACCTTCTAGAATTCCAGCTTTACCCATAATAGAAACCGATTTTACATTTAGCAAGGTTTCTTTTTTAAACGGTTTTAAAAGTTCGTCGATTGTTTCGTAAGCCTGCTCACCAAAAGCATAATCCATTACTATAATGACTGGTTTCTCTTCACCTACATTAGCGTGCGAAAATGCCGTTTTTGACCAGTCAATTTTAGCTGTATCAAAAATCTGAACATCAATATTGGTTCCTGAGTAATCTGGTAATGAAATCATTCCGTTTTTTAAAGCCAAATCTTCTACATAACCTCTAATTTCTTTTGAACCCGAACCGCTTAATTCTTCATAAATAAAGAAATCCGTTTTTCCTTTAAATTTTGTTTTTAACAATGGCGTCGCAAAAATCGAATTCATTACACTGTGCATATTAGCACTGATCACGTGAATTGGTCTTTTCAACAAATCGTTTGCTTTTAAAACTTCTTTGATGTTGGTTGCCCAAATTTCTCCGTGAATATGGTGCCCAAGACGCTCACGTAAAACTGGACTGAATGTTATTGTACGTTTGTTATTTTCAACAATTTCTTCAATTGCTAATTTTCCTAACCAGTAAATAACATGCAAGAAACGATCTGGCGCAGTTTCTGAACCAAATGCATCGTAGATATCTAAAACTTCCTCGAAAGTTCTAGCTAAAATATTCGCAACATGCGAAATTGCTTTTTCTTTTTCAACCAAAGAAAGCTTTTTGGTTTGCATAACCGCTTGCTCCAGTTTCTGCCAATCGCGAGAAACTTCTCCTCCATCGTCTACTAAAACTCTATTTTTAATTTTATGAGATTCAATGAAAATAAAAGTTAAGTGAGTAAGAATATCATAAATGTCTGAACGTCCACGAGTGATTTCAACATTCATTTGTTCTTCGTCAATTCTGTAGCAATTTCTTCTTCTTTTTGGAGGAACAATTGCTTGAAAATGCGATTTAGAATAGCCTTCGTCTGAAGTTAAATTGATAAAACGGCATTGTTCAATTCCGATTGGAAGACGCTCAATAACGTATAAAAGTCCGTTAAGTTCTACTTTTTCTTCAGCGATATTCCCATAGATTTCAGGACGCAACGCTAATAATGATTCTCTTAAACTATCGCCCGAAACTCCCATTGGTTTGTAAAAACCACGGTTGAATAAATGGCGCATTGTAATGTACATTTTTTCTATCGCCGCAGAAGATTCCTGCGCTCTAGATCTTGATATATGTTTAGTTTCTTTCATTCTATTTTATTTATAAATCAAATGTAAGGAAATACACGGCATGCCATGTATCTACACTATTATTTTTTAAAAAATCATTTTTATTTATCTTCTTTTTTAAATTTATCTTTTTCCCAATTTTCTGGATTTGAAACAATATAATCAGAAATTTTTTGGTAATCATCATTGCTTCTAATGATATTGTCGTAAAATAATCTTTGCCATTGATGAGGATATCCTAATCTGTTGGCATGTTTTGTTACAGCAGATTTATAGGATCCAACAATAGACGAAATGGTATTTTTTCCAATGTTTTGAAAACGTTGCGAACCTGGCGGTTGGGGTTTAGGCTGTTGAGACAGGGCATGCCCTGTCTGTACAATATTATCTGAATCATCAATATTCAATTGTCTATCAATAATCAAAATTCCGTGAATATGATTTGGCATGACCACAAAATCTCCCAATTCAATATTTTGATGATGTATTGGAATTTGATGCCACAATAAATCGGCAATAATGCCAACTCCTGATAAAACCATTTTATTATTTTGAATTTCTCCAAAATAATGTTTTCTATCCTGTGTACAAATTGTTATAAAATATGCTCCATTCCAGCCATAATCCCACCATTGCGCTCTTATTGAAGAAATACGATATTTATTTTGAAACTTTCCTTGACCATTAATTTTCATTTACTTATCCATCTAAATTCATTGGATAAATAACTGTTTAATCTTGGAAATATTATCTTAATTTGTAAGATTATCCGCAATATCTCTATTATTTGATAATCTCGGAATTTTATTCTGTCCGCCCAGTTTTCCTTGCGATTTCATGTAATCTTGGAATCCATTTTTTGGAACTTTCGTGATAACCACTTTTCTTAAAACATTTCCAGTAATTAAATCATCGTAATAAATGTTTTGCTTACGCATTGAATTGTCGATTGTTTCGGCAAAAACTTCCATATTTTCAGGCTCTTTTTCAAATTCGATCAGCCATTCGTGATAAGGTAATCCGCTGGCTGGCGTGATTTGCGGCGCTACAGTAAATTCGTTAATCACAATATTAGTTGAATTTACAGCTTCTTTCATCGCATTTTCGACTTCATTGGCAATGACGTGTTCTCCAAAAGCCGAAATATAATGTTTAATACGTCCAGAAACTATAACACGATACGGAGCCAAAGATGTAAATTGAATTGTATCACCAATATTATAACGCCAAAGTCCCGCATTAGTAGAAATAATCAAAACGTAGTTTACTCCTACCTCAACTTCGCCAATTGTATAGACTTTCGGATTTTCGTTAAAGAATTCATCTGCTTTTATAAATTCATAAAAAATGCCAGAATTCAAAAGCAACAGCATTCCTTTTTCTTTCTGCGAGTCTTGATAGGCAAAAAATCCTTCAGAAGCAGGAAACAATTCGATACTGTCTACTTTTTTGCCAATCATTTGCTCAAATTTGGCACGGTAAGGCTCGTAATTAACACCTCCGTAAATAAACAGATTAAAGTTTTTGAAAATTTCATTAATCTTTTTTCCGCCACTTTTTTGCTGTAAACGTTCAAAATACATCTGAACCCAAGACGGAATTCCAGAAATAACAGACATATCTTCTTTTATTGTTTCGTCTACAATAGCATCAACTTTGGTTTCCCAATCTTCAATGCAATTGGTTTCCCAAGATGGCATTCTGTTTTTCTGCAGATATTTCGGGACAAAGTGCGCCACAATTCCGGAAAGTCTTCCAAATTTAATTCCGTATTTCTCGGTCAGAATGGGACTTCCTTGCAAAAAAATCATTTTTCCGTCAACAAAATCGGCATTTCCAGTTTCGTTAATATAATGTAGAATAGCATTTCGAGCCGCTTCTATATTATATGGCATCGATTCTTTCGTTAACGGAATAAATTTTGCTCCCGAAGTTGTCCCCGAAGTTTTAGCAAAATATAATGGTTTTCCTTTCCAAAGAATATCTGCTTCGCCTTTTACAACTTTTTCAACATACGGTTTTAAATCTTCATAATCTCTAACAGGCACACGTTTCTGAAAATCCTCAAAAGTT
This sequence comes from Flavobacterium sp. B167r, assembly GCF_056824315.1. Lineage (NCBI taxonomy): Bacteria > Pseudomonadati > Bacteroidota > Flavobacteriia > Flavobacteriales > Flavobacteriaceae > Flavobacterium > Flavobacterium sp. B167r. The sequence continues at coordinate 1,105,775 of NZ_CP124859.1, read as the reverse complement.
TTTATCTGATTGAAATGATGATCTTTTCCAAATTCGGTGTTTTGAGCATTTTCGATCAAACTTTTAAAAACTTTTTGCTGGGTTTCAACTGGTTTGTTAGCCCATCTAAGCGTTTGTTTATATATTTTTCGGGCAAAAAATTTTGCCGCTATTGACTTAATTGACATTTTTTTTGATATTATTTTTTGTCACTTTTCTTTTTGTCTTGAGATTTTGCCTTCAGCTCTTTTTCAGTTTCAGCAACATCTTCTCTTAGTTTTATTTCGGCATCTGAGGCTTTCATATTTACATTTGAGGCATCTTCAACAGATTCTGTTAGTATAGAATCTTTATTAAATTTTGAATATTCTAATTCTCCCTTTAAAACTTTCTGAATTCCTTTTATATAAATTTCATTCTGTTTCAAAGCCGTTTCTAAAGAATCTGATTTAATTTCCAATCTTGTAGCATTTCTCTTTAAATCAGTCGAAGAATATCCAGGAATAAATTCGCGAAGTGGTGTAAATGCAATGATGAAAGTAGTAACCGAAATTAGAAATATTCCGCCTAAAGTAAACGTTACGAATACATTCATTAAAGTAAGTTTAAAAGAAAAGATCTCTTCAAAAGTGTCTTCATTTAAAATTACTAATCGGTTTTTAATGAATAGTTTTTTCCTAAAATTCTTTTTCTTTTTCTTAGTCATTCTGCTTCTTTATGCTAGCAAATATAGTAATTAATCGTCATCAAATTTGTTCTTAAAATTTCATGACGAGCTATAATTTACGATTTTATAAAATATTTAACGTGGTCTGATACAAATATTTTAAACTAAAAACACTTCTATTTCGTATATTTCTATATACCTTTGCGGAATAATTAAGATAATAATTTGCTTCGGCATTAAATATACAATCATGGGAAGATTAGGTCTAACAGAAATCCTTGTAATAGTAGGTATTGTGATTTTACTTTTTGGAGGTAAAAAAATTCCAGAATTAATGAAAGGTTTAGGAAGTGGTATTAAAGAATTTAAAAACGCTGCTAAAGACGATCAACCTGCTGCTTCAAAGAAACAAGAAGAAGAAACAAAATAAGAAATTCGAAAAATTTATTGAATCCCAAATTACAAATGTAGTTTGGGATTTTTTTTGTATCTAAAAATTCCTACTTTTATGGTCCCAAATTTTTAGATATGAAAAACTTACTTTTCGTGATGGTTTTTCTGCTCGCAGCAGAAAGCAGATCACAAACACAACCCTTTCCTGCTAATAAAGTGTATGGAAACGGAATTATGGCTGCATCAAAAAATAGTCTAGATGCAGAAAACAATTACAAAACTTGGAAAATCAATTTTGTAGAAGAATGTAACAATGGCCGGTACAGAGTAAAATTTGACAATCCAGGCGAAACTGTTTCTGAAGGTATTGCATACGGAATGCTGCTTTCTGTTTACATGGCCGATAAAACACTTTTTGATGGTTTTTGGCTTTATTACAAAGACAATGTAAATGCTAACAAAGTAATGAACTGGAAAATAAACGGTTGTTCCGGAGGAAAAGCTGGTGAAAACGGAGCTACAGATGCAGAATTAGATGCCGCTTTCGCTTTGATTGTTGCCGATTTTCAATGGGCAAGTGCTGGAAGCATTAATTACAAAAGTGATGCAAAAGCTCTTATTTCTGCCATTAAAAATTATGAAGTTGAAGCTAATACGTATGTTTTAAAACCTGGAGATCAATTCGGCGGAAGCCAAATTACCAATATATCCTACTTCTCTCCTGCTTATTACAGAGCTTTTGGTGTTTTTACAAACGATACTGCCTTTTGGAATCAAGTTGCAACTAAAGCTTATACGATTCTCAATAACAATTTGAAAGTAAATAATGCCGTTGGCGGTTTGGTTTCTGACTGGTGTGATGGTTCTGGAGCTTATTCTTCTCAAGCTGGAAGTTATAATAATGCTGGCAAAACATATACTTATGATGCTGCTAGAACTCCTTGGCGAATAGCGGTCGATTATCTTTGGTATGGAACTCCAGAGGCTAAAGCCTATTCTAAAAAATCTTCAGATTTTGTACGAGTAAATCTTGGAGGTACTCTCAATATAAAAGATGGTTATAACCAAAATGGAACTGTGATCGGACAATGGCATAATTCTACATTTGTGGGGGCTTTTGCTTGTGCTGCAATGGGCGGTGAAAATCAGGCACATTTGAATGCTTCTTATGTCGATCTTCAAAGTCTCAACGATCAAAATAATTATTTTAATCAAACATTAAGAACATTATACTCCCTTTTACTAACAGGTAATTTCTATTTACCTATAAACGCCACATTGTCTAATGATACTTTCGAAATTGAAAAATCTACAGTTACGCTTTACCCCAATCCGAGTGCTGATCGAATCACAATTAACGCGCCTAGGGAATCTACTATCTCGATAATCTCTCCTACTGGAAGTGTTATTCATCAACAGAAAACAATTTCAGAATTGACAGAAATAAATTTAGCTAACCAATCACGTGGCGTTTATTTTGTGAAAATATCCAATGATGATTTTAAAAACATCACCAAAAAAGTGATTTTGAAATAACTCAAAATAGAAACGCCCAAATTACGAATTGTAATTTGGGCGTTTTTTTAAAAGATAATCGTATTTATTATTTACACTTATTTTTATCAAAAATAACCGTAATCTGATTCAATACTTTATCATGTTCAAAAGTTTCCTTTTCAATTGCTTTGCTTATTTTAGTACAATCTGCAAATTCTTGCTTCGCCATTTTTTTCATAGTCGCGTCTGTTCCGTATGATTTTACTACATTACCCATAGTATTGTAGCCAAAAACTAAATGATCTGTATCTTTTTTTCCAAAAAAATAAGACGAACTAGCTGATCTGAAAGTATTTCTTCTAGCGTCTCCTTTATCAAAAATTTTACCTATTTTAAATTCTTTAGTATATACAATTTCAAACCAATGCTTTTTTTTCGAATTAGAAAATTTTCCTGAAAAAACACCAGCGCTTGTTAAATAAAGATGTTCCATTGTAAATATACTACCTGATTCGGTGGTGTATACTATTGTAGTAAGATCAGTGCTAGGTATTTTTTCAGATTTTGCATCTTCATTAGCTCTAAAAGTAACTTTTGAGTCATCGTCTTCAACCAGTTTTGCTAGGCCAGTTTTATTAGTTCCATCAGTAAAGTACAAAACTGCTTTAAGAAATTTTGCTTGTCCTACAGTTGAGCATAACAATGCTATCAGAATTAAAAAGTTTTTTTTCATGGGTATTTTCGGGGTTTTAATTTCGGGCAAATATAGTTGAATAGGTAAGAATTATTTTAAGAATAAAATCTCACTACCTATATTTAATCAATAATAAAGCTTAATACATTCATTATCAAAAGTTTTTATAAAATACAAATCACTTATATAATTTAAACTGAAAACGCCCAAACTTCAAAAGTTTGGGCGTTTTCTATATTGTCCTAATTAAAATTTTACAAAACCATTGTTAATTGTATTCTTTTTCTATCTTCATCAACTTCAGTTACTTTCACATCAACGTGTTGGTGTAATTTTACCACTTCGTTTACGTCGCTCACAAAACCAGCTTTTAACTGTGAAATATGCACTAAACCGCTTTCTTTGATTCCGATGTCAACAAAACAACCAAAATTGGTGATGTTATTAACAATTCCTGGAAGAATCATTCCTGTTTTTAAATCTTTGATCGATTTTACATTTGCATCAAATTCAAAAACCTTAGCCGATTTTCTCGGATCTAATCCAGGTTTTTCAAGCTCTTTAATGATATCTTTTAGGGTTAATAAACCTATTTCAGGTGTTACATATTTTTCAGCCTTAATAAGCGCTGTTTTCTCTTTGTTGGCAATTAAGTCATTTAGCGAAATATTCAAATCTTTCGCCATCTTTTCAACAACTGGATAAGCTTCCGGATGCACCGCCGAATTATCCAACGGATTTTTAGCATTTGTAATTCTAATAAATGCTGCTCCTTGCTGATAGGCTTTATCTCCTAAACGAGGCACTTTTTTAAGCTGTTTTCTATCTTCAAAAGGTCCGTTTTCAGAACGGTATTGTACAATGTTTTCCGCCAGCTTCTCCCCGATTCCACTCACATAACTTAGTAAATGTTTACTAGCCGTGTTGATGTTAATTCCAACCGAGTTCACGCAGCGAATTACCGTGTTATCTAATTCTTCTTTTAATTTCGTTTGATCAACATCATGCTGATACTGTCCTACTCCAATTGCTTTTGGGTCGATTTTTACCAATTCGGCCAACGGATCTGAAAGTCGTCTTCCGATCGAAACCGAACCACGAACCGTTACATCATAATTAGGGAATTCTTCTCTCGCAATTTTTGAAGCAGAATATACCGAAGCTCCCGCTTCTGAAACGATAAATACTTGAATTGGTTTATCAAACGCGATTTTTTTTATGAAAAATTCAGTTTCGCGCGAAGCCGTTCCATTTCCGATAGAAATCGCATCAATTTGATACGCATTTACCATCGAACGGATTTTTTTAATAGCCATTGTTTCCTCATTTTGAGGCGCATGCGGATAAATCGTTTCGTTGTATAATAAATCGCCTTTTTCGTCTAAACAAACTACTTTACAACCGCTTCTAAATCCTGGATCGATTGCCAAAATACGTTTTTCTCCCAACGGCGGCGCCAATAATAACTGACCTAAATTGTTAGCAAAAACCTGAATCGAATTCGCGTCAGCTTTTGCTTTTGCTTCCTGTAGAGTTTCGTTTCCAATCGCTGGATTCAACAAACGTTTGTAACTATCTTCGATCGCCAGCTGTAAATGTGCCGTTGAATTATTTTGTTTTTTAATGATGATTTCGTCAATTACATCATATGCATCGTCGATATCAACATCAATTTTCATTTTTATAAAACCTTCATTTTCTGCACGAAGCATTGCTAACAAACGGTGCGCAGGGGCTTTTGTCAAAGGCTCTTCCCAATCAAAATACTGATCGAATTTTTTCGCTCCTTCTTCTTCAGCTTTCTTTTTAACAACTTTTGTAGCAATAGTTGCTTTTCGCTGAAACAATCTACGAAGCTGTTTACGAACATAAATATTCTCATTGATCCATTCGGCTACAATATCTCTTGCGCCTTGAATAGCCGCCTCTTCATTAATAACATTTTCATTAATGTACTGTGTCGAAATAAAATCGATATCAGCATCACTTTCAGCTATAATCAGTTTTGCTAAAGGTTCAAGACCGAATTCGCGCGCCACATCGGCTTTTGTTTTTTTCTTCTTTTTATATGGAAGGTAGAAATCTTCAATTTCTTGTAAATCAAAACTATCTTGAATCTTTTTCTTCAATTCTGGCGTAAGTGCTTTTTGCTCTTCAATCGATTTTAGAACTGCTTCTTTACGTTTTATCAGTGTATCGTATTCTTTCTGAAGTTTTGCAATTTGCTCAATTACAACTTCATCCAAATTTCCTGTAGTATCTTTTCGATAACGCGAAATAAAAGGAATTGTACAGTCTTCCTCTAATAATTTTACTGTGTTTTGAATACTAACTGCGGGCGCCTGAACAGACTTGGCAATGAATTGAATATTGGTCATTCTTATTTTATTTTGAATAGCAAAGATGCAAAAGTGTTTTATAATTTTTGCAGCGTTTTTTAGATATATTGTTGTTTTATACTAATCAAAATTAATATAAATCTTTTAAAAGTTTTAATTCTATTTTAGTCTAGATTTTTTTTACTTGGAGGCAAAAAGTTTTCCCCTGTTACCACACTTTTACCTGTTTTATCTTCTAGAGCTATTCGTGCATTTTTAGCAATTGCTCCTCCTTTTTTTCCCGCTTGAGCATTTTCTACTAATCCTTTTGCTTCATCACTTTCAGCGATCTGACGTGTAGAAAGCTCTGCCAGCGCCGTAAAAATTAATTCAGCTTCAGACATATGATCTCGTAAATTTTGAGATTCTAATCCTTTTACTTCTTTATGCTTTTTAACAGATAATCCCGTCCATTCTTGATGAATAATATTTGTTAACAATACAAATTCATCCTTTCCTTCAACACCAGATTCTTTCCAATAATCTGTTAGTTTATTTCTAGTCTCCTGCCCTGTCATTCGTTGTTGAATCCATTTCTCACTGCGTCCCATATTTTGCCAGTTTTCACGAGCGCGATCTACACTTTGCGACGGATCTCCAATTTCCTGAATCCTTTCATAACCTACTTTTGCCAGCCATTGCTTAAACGGTTCTGCTTTTGGCGAAGGAATAGATTGAATTAAACGCAATAAGGTTTCAGTATCTGCCGTATCTGTGAGACGATTTTTCCCGTCTTCTGCGAGCATTTTGAACTGTCGACACTTTGTCGACAGTTCAAGTCCATCATCTGTTTTAACTCTAATTTTCATTTTATACCAATAATCTCTTGGATTGGCACTATCAGTTAAAATTTGAATAACATCAATTACCGAAAAATACCAAATTTCATTTTCAGCATCATAATGACTTCTTACCTTTTTTTCTTCAAATAATTTTACTGGACTCATATTGATTATAATTAAATTTTGTTCATACTTTGATGGAACTAAAATAATATCTTTGTGCGAATTTTATTAATAATTTATGAGGATTTTATTACTTTATTTTTTAATTATAAATGTCTTAGTTTTTATTTTCGCTGGATATGACAAATCTCAAGCCCGAAAAAATAACAGACGAATTCCTGAAAAAACCTTGTTTTTCATGGCTTTAACTGGAGGTTCGCCAGGGTTATTAACAGCGATGTTATTCTTTAAACATAAAACGAGTAAAACTTCTTTTATTGTGAAGTTTGTAGTGATTTTAGCAATTCAAGCAGCACTTATAATTGCCTTTCTAAAATATAAAAAGTAGATATTAACATTGTTGATAACTCAAAAAATAGTGTTTTCGAAACAATTTAAATAACTGAATTATAATTAGTTAAATAAAAAACCGGACAAATTTAAAAATCGGCCCGGTGTGTTTATTTATAGGTGCGAAGCACCGAATTTTTTTTTGACTTTTTACGCACAAGCGATTTTATTCACTCTATTTTGGTGTCTTCCACCTTCAAAAGCGGTATCAAGGAAAGTTTCAACGATTTCAACAGCTTGGTGAATCGATGTAAATCTTGCTGGAATACTCACAATATTTGCATCATTATGTAAACGTGTTAAATACGCGATTTCTTTAGTCCAGCATAACCCAGCTCTTACTTTCGGATGTTTATTAACAGTCATTGCGATTCCGTTACCGCTTCCGCAGATTACGACTCCAAAATCAGCTTTTCCTTCAGATACATCATTGGCAACTGGATGTCCAAAATCTGGATAATCTACAGAAGCATCAGTATCTGTACCGTAGTTAGTTACCTCATAACCTCTAGCTTTCAGCATCTCAACAATTGCTTTTTTGTATTCTGGCCCTGCGTGATCGTTTCCTATTGAAATTTTCATTTTTAATACTATTAAGTTGTGTATTGCAAATTTACTCAATTAATATATGTTCGCCACTAATTACACCAATTTTCACTAATTTCTTTTTAAATCGAGAGTTTTGAACAATATCAATATCTAAACTTATAATTCGTGTACATTCGTAAAATTCGTTGCATAAAATGTTAGTTTTACAACTATCTTGTTTTCAATTAATTATAGGGTTATTAACAATTTTAATAACTTCATAAGTATCTCATAATCAATAAATAATATTCAGAATATTTGTTAAAATTTTGAGGTGTTAATAGCAGTTCGTAATTCGTTGATATTCAATTAACTTTAAGTTAACAGAAAATGTTAATAAGTTCGAAAAGAAAATAAGAAGTTTTTTTTGGTTGTTTCAAAAAATTACCTAATCCAAAACTGGAATTTAATATGCAAGAAAAGTTTCGTGAATTTTTGGAAAAGTTATCAATATTAAAAATACCATTTTCAACAGAAATCAACATATGAACTTATCTACAAAATGAATTCATTTTTGGTTGTCAACCGTTGTTAATTAAAATACAAAAAGTCTTAAAAATTAATCATTTAACCAAAAATAACTATGTTGATAACTCAGAATAACTAAGAGAAACTTCATTTCAATACTTTTAAAAATAAATTTATTCGACATATTAACACACTATAATAACCAACAAATTTTTTTAAATTTTTAAAAATCTTTTTTGTTGTATTTAATATATGTTGAAAACTAAAAAAGGTTGAAAAGGAAAAAAAATTTTTTTGAATTGAATTTTACTCTGTTTTGAGTTTGTTTGAATTTTATTTCAGACGATTTTGAGAGGATTGTTGAGATTGTCAAGAATTTCTTGAACTTGATCGAAATCGTTTGGATGAACTTTGAGTTTGATGCCACCGAGCGCATTGGAGTAAAACGGCATAACGGAGAGTGTCATTTCATTTTCGAAAAAATAAGGGATTCCTTCTTGTTCCAGTAAGTGTTTGAGAACTACGGTTTCGTGCAGATAATTGAATACGGCGATCGTTTTAAAGCTTTCCATTTTAGGTCTTTTTGTAAATGTACGAAAAGTTATATTTTTAATAATTCTATTTGCTAAAAAGTATTATCTGATATCTTATTTGTAATTTTAAGCCTTATTAGAAAAGATATATGAGTAAGAAAATTAGAAAGCCGATAAAAAAAGAGAAAGATTTCTCTGGAAAAATACTTAAGATTTTATCGCAAAATGCTAATAAACCTTTCAATTACAAACAAATAGGAGCTAAGCTAGAATTAGACGATACCAATAGCAGAAATCAGATTATAAAAGATTTAAAGATTCTTGCAGCTCAAAAGAAGATTATAGAAACAGAACCTGGAAAGTATTTAGTCAAAGCAGTTAGCCAAGATTATTACGAAGGAACAATAGATATGACGAGCAGAAAAACGGCATATTTTGTTTGTCCTGATTTTTCAGAAGATGTTTTTATTCCGACCAATAATTTGAATCGTGCATTAGACAAAGACAAAGTAAAAGTTTACGTTTATAACAGAAGAAAAGGAAAAAGACCTGAAGGTGAAGTTATTGAAGTTATCGAAAGAGATAAAACAGAGTTTGTAGGTGTATTAGATATGCAGCCAAATTTTGCTTTTGTTTCTACTGCAAATCCTAAAATGTATACCGATATTTTTATTCCAAAGGATAAAATTGGTGAAGCAGAAAACGGAGATGTAGTTTTAGTTAAGATAGAAGATTGGCCAAAAAGAGCTGATAGTCCGTTTGGATCTGTAATTCGAGTACTTGGAAAACCTGGTGAACACAATACAGAGATTCATGCCATTTTAGCAGAATATGGTTTGCCATCTGATTTCCCAGTAGAAGTGGAGGTTTTTGCACAAAAATTGGATACTTCAATTCAGGAATCTGAGATTGCAAAACGTCGAGATATGCGTGATACACTTACGTTTACGATAGATCCGAAAGATGCAAAGGATTTTGATGATGCCTTGTCTTTCAAAAAGTTAGAAAACGGAAATTTCGAAATCGGTATTCACATTGCCGATGTTTCCTATTACTTAGAAGAAGGTACAATTCTGGATGATGAAGCGTATCAAAGAGCAACTTCAGTTTATTTGGTTGATAGAGTAGTGCCAATGCTTCCTGAAGTATTGTCGAATTTTGCCTGTTCATTACGTCCGAATGAGGAGAAATATACTTTCTCTGCAGTATTTGAAGTTTCTCCAACAGCTCAAGTTATTAACCAATGGTTTGGAAGAACTGTAATTTATTCAGATCAGCGTTTTGCTTACGAAGAAGCGCAACATATTATCGAAACAAAAGGAAATAATACTATTCCTGTTGATATCTCTATTACTGGAGATTCTTATGTAGTTTCAGATGAGATTGTTGAAGCGACTTTAAAACTAGATGAATTAGCGAAGATTTTAAGAAAGAAAAGAATGCAGCAAGGCGCGATTTCTTTTGATAAAGTTGAAGTGAAATTTAATCTGAATCAAGAAGGAGAACCTGAAGGCGTTTATTTCAAAATATCAAAAGATGCCAATCATCTGATTGAAGAATTTATGCTTTTGGCCAATAGAAAAGTGGCTGAATACATTGGAAAACAAAAGAAAACCTTTGTTTACCGTATTCACGACGAACCAAATGAAGACAAACTGATTGCGATGCAGACTGTAATTGCAAAGTTTGGTTATAAAATTGATTTTAGAAACAAAGGCGATATTTCAAAATCTCTGAATGCTTTAATGGAAGAAGTAAACGGTAAGAAAGAACAAAATCTTATTGATACTCTTGCGATTAGAAGTATGAGTAAAGCCAAATATTCGACTGAAAATATTGGTCATTATGGTTTAGCTTTTGATTACTACAGCCATTTCACATCGCCAATTCGTCGTTATCCAGACGTTATGGTACACCGTTTGTTGCAATATTATTTGGATGGAGGAGCTTCTGTAGATGAAGAAACCTACGAAACAAAATCGCTGCATTGTTCCAACATGGAAAGTTTAGCTACTAATGCTGAACGAGATAGTATTAAGTACATGCAGGTTAAATACATGCAGGATCATCAGGACGAAGAATTCCTTGGAGTTATTTCTGGCGTTACTGAATGGGGAATTTATGTTGAAATCGTTTCTAACAAATGTGAAGGAATGGTGAGAATCAGAGAGATAAAAGAGGATTACTATACTTTTGACGAAAGACAATATGCTTTGGTTGGAGCTAATTCTAACCGTTTATTGCAGTTAGGAGATGAAATTTATGTGAAGGTAAAAAATGCTGATTTAGTTAAAAAACAACTAGATTTTCACTTTTTACGAAGAGCAGAATAAAATAATTAATTTAAAAATAAAAGTATGAAAAAGCTAATTATAGGAGCAGCAATTTTATTTGTACAAATGTCTTTTGGTCAGGTTACCAAAGAGTTGGGTGATTTTGATACCGTTAAAGTGTTTGATAAATTAAGCGTAAAATTAGTTCAAGGTTCTGAAAATAAAATTGTTATAAAAGGAGCAAGAGAAGCAGAACTAGAAGCTGTTAATAAAAATGGTATTTTGAAACTAAGAATGCCTTTTCCAAAACTTCTATCAGGAAATGATCTTGATATTACTTTATATTACAAACATATAGAATTGATTGATGCTAATGAAGGAGCAACTGTAACAAGCAATGAAGTTATTAAAGCAACTTCGTTTAAAGTAAGTGCACAAGAAGGTGCAGTCATTAATGTTGATTTAGATGTTGATAAACTGAAAGTAAGCTCAGTATCAGGAGGTTCAATTACATTAACGGGTAAAGCGTCAAATCAAGATGCTAGTTTAGGAGCTGGAGGTTATTTGCTAGCAAGTAAATTGAGTACTTCTCAGACTACTGTAAGCGTTTCTGCGGGAGGAAAAGCAGATGTTAATGCTTCTACTCTTGTTGAAGCAAAAGTGAGCGCAGGAGGCTCTATTTACATTTATGGAAAACCAAAACAAATAAACCAAAAAACAGTTTTTGGAGGTAAAATTGAAGAAGTAAAATAACAATTCGTAATTGATGATTAATGATATTCTAGCGGGGCTTCCCTGGGGACTTGTTCTCAGCTTTATGGTAGGACCAGTATTTTTTGTTTTATTAGAAACCAGTATCACAAAAGGTTTTAGATCTGCAATTGTTTTTGATTTAGGCGTAGTATTAGGCGATATTTTTTTTATTGCTATCGCTTATTTAGGAAGTTACAGATTGATTGCGAGTTTAAAAGATGATCCAGCTCTTTTTATTTTTGGCGGTATTGTTATGCTTTCTTATGGTATTATTTCGTTTGTAAAACTAAAAAAAGAAGAAAAAATAAACGATGAAGAAATCGACCGTGATATTTTAAAAAGAAACTATGGAAGTTTGTTTGTAAAAGGCTTTTTACTGAATGTTATTAATATTGGAGTTTTAGGATTCTGGTTGGCAGTAATTATTTCTGTAGGACCAAAATTAGATATGCAGACTTCAAGAATGATGACATTTTTTACTGCAGTAATTATCACTTATTTATTAATTGATTGTGCTAAAATTTTATTAGCCAAACAGTTAAAATCAAAAATGACTCCAACTAATATCGTAAAAATAAAAAAAGGAATTAGTGTTGTTTTAATGATTTTCGGATTTGCTTTAGTAATTCAAGGCTGGTTTCCAAAAGAGAAAGAAATGGTTAAAAACGCATTCGAAAGAATAGAGAAGAAGTAGTTGTTAATAACTCAAATTATATCAAAAAAGCCTCTGATTTTCAGAGGCTTTTTTGTGTTTATAACGTTCGTTTAAAATTTTGACAAGTTGGCTATTTACAGATTCAGTTTATCATTTCTCCTTCATAAAAATGACAAGATTGTGAAAAATTAGATATAAAAAAAAGAGACAAATTTCTGTATCTCTTTCTGATTTATCGTTTGGATTCGAACCAATATATTTTAATTAATTTTTTATAAAAATTAGGCATAAAAAAACCTTCAAATTGCTTTGAAGGTTTTTGAGGCATCGTCCGGATTCGAACCGGAGTAGGAGCTTTTGCAGAGCCCAGCCTAGCCGCTCGGCCACGACGCCATTACTTGAACGGATGGCAAAAGTAACTAAAATCTTTAGATTTCAAAAGTTTCAACTAAACTATTTTAAAAAAATACAGATTTAATTTGAATGATTACTTTCTAATTTCCGTCATTTTTATAGTAACTGACTCAACATCACCACCAATAGGAGGATTAATTTTAGAAACCCAAACTGTTGTTTTTTCTACAGTTTCTATCTCTGCCAGCACTCGAATATTGATTCTTTTGGCTACATGTTCTAATAAATGCGAACGAATTGCCATTTCTTCAGCTACAATTTTGTTCAAATGAACGTAATCAACAGTATCTAAAAGATGATCAGTTTGTGCTGATTTCTGTAAATTGGTTTTAATTTTTAGATCAACAGTATAATCAGATCCTATTTTTCCTTCTTCAATTAAACATCCGTGGTATGAAAAAGTACGGACATTTTTTAGTTTAATAACTCCCATTTTTTTATTGTTTCAGGTTTAAAGTTTCAGGTTTTGCGCCACTTAAGTAACTTTAAACCTGAAACCTGAAACCTTTTTTTTATCTTTGCTAAAATTAGTATAAAATAATGGCATCAGAAGAGAAATCACTCAATTTTATTGAACAAATCATAGAGGAAGATTTAAAATCAGGTCTTTCACAAAATAAACTTCATTTTCGTTTTCCACCAGAACCAAATGGTTATTTACACATTGGGCACGCAAGTTCTATTGCATTAAATTTTGGTTTAGGTATTGATTATCAGTCACCTGTAAATTTACGTTTTGACGATACAAATCCAGAAAAAGAAGAACAGGAATTTGTTGATGCTATTAAAAAAGATGTTGAATGGCTGGGTTATACCTGGGCAGAAGAACGTTATGCGTCAGATTATTTTCAGCAATTGTATGATTGGGCCGTTTTATTAATTAAAAAAGATAAAGCGTATGTTGATAGTCAATCTTCTGAAGATATGGCGATTCAAAAAGGAACTCCGTCAACAACCGGAACAGATAGTCCGTTTAGAAATCGTTCTGTAGAAGAAAATTTAGATTTATTCGAAAGAATGAAAAACGGTGAATTTGAGGCTGGTACACATATTCTTCGTGCAAAAATTGACATGAAATCAACCAATATGTTGATGCGTGATCCTATCATGTACAGAATTTTACACAAACATCACCATAGAACGGGCGATGCCTGGAAAATCTATCCAATGTACGATTGGGCGCATGGACAAAGTGATTATTTAGAAGCTATTTCACACTCATTTTGTACACTAGAATTCTTGCCTCACCGTGAATTATACGATTGGTTTTTAGATCAGATTTTAGATGAAAATAACATACGTCCAAAGCAAAGAGAATTTGCAAGACGTAACTTATCACATACCGTTGTTAGTAAAAGAAAATTACAGCAACTAGTTAAAGAAAAGCATGTTAACGGTTGGGATGATCCAAGGATGTCAACAATTTCAGGATTAAGAAGACGTGGTTATACAGCTGCTTCTTTACGTAATTTTGCTAATACAATCGGAATTGCAAAACGTGATAATTTAATAAATGTATCAGTTTTAGAGTTTTGTATTCGTGAAGATTTGAACAAAATTGCACCTCGTGTAATGGCAGTTTTAGATCCTGTAAAAGTGGTAATTACCAATTATCCGGAAGGAAAAGAAGAGTGGTTGGAAGCTGAAAATAATCAGGAAGATGAAAATGCAGGTTTCAGAAAAGTGCCTTTTTCTCGTGAATTATACATTGAAAGAGAAGACTTTTTAGAAGAAGCTCCAGCTAAATATTTCCGTTTGACTTTAGGAAAAGAAGTGCGCCTTAAAAATGCATATATTATTAAAGGAGAATCAGTTATAAAAGATGCTGAAGGAAACATTACAGAAATTCATGTGACGTATGATACCGATTCTTTAAGCGGAAGCGGGACAGAAGCAAGTCAAAGAAAAGTGTCTGGAACATTGCATTGGGTTTCTATTCAACATGCAGTTGAAGCAGAAGTTCGTTTGTACGATCGTCTGTTTACAGATGAAGCTCCAGACAGTTATAAAGAGAAAAATTTCTTAGATTTTGTGAATCCAAATTCTTTAGAAATCGTTACTGGATTTGTTGAACCAAGTTTATCAACAGCTCAAAATGAAGATAAATTTCAGTTTCAACGTTTAGGATATTTTACTGTTGATAAAGACTCAACTCCTTCAAAATTAGTATTTAACAAAACTGTTGGATTGAAAGATGCTTGGGAAGAAAAAGGTAAAAAAGAGGAAAATAGCCTTAATAATTCTTTGAAAGATATTAACAAATACTTCAAAGTTGAAACTAAACCTGAACGAATTGCAATTGAAAGTGCAATAGGGGAGAACATCAAAAATGTTTCAAGTTTCTCTTTGATTCAGAATTCATTAAAGAAAAATATCAACAATAATAAGGCTTCGCTGTTGTTTTCTCAGTTTATTTTGAAATATTCTAACTGGAAATCTACAGATTTTGAAGAAGAAGATATTAAGAAATTATATTCAATGTCTTTAAAAAGTGAATCGACTTATGTGAGATCAAAAGCACTTTTAAACTTAAGAGATATTGAAAATGAAAGTTTTAGAAATCAATATGATGACGAAATTTTGAAATTATATTCAAATCCACCAAAAAATGCTTCGGAAAGAGAAAATGAAATTCTTTCTGAAATGGTGAAGAAGTAATATCAACTAAATTTATGAAAAGCGCTTTTATAAGCGCTTTTTTTTATTATATAGATTTACTATCAATATTTAAAATTTTATAATTTTTATATATTAAAAGTGACTCTCATAAATTGATTTTAATAGAAAAATAAATTTAATTGAATAACTAATTCGTTTTTTAATTTTCAGTTTATTAGAAGTCTTTATTTTAATTTTATACTTTTTCAGCTCCCGATTTTACTATCAAATTTGATATTATAACTTTAATTGATGTAATTTTGTATTTTTAATTATAAAAATTTATTATTTATAAAATCTATCAATTTTATATTTTTAATTTATTTTATATATTAAAAATAGCTTTCATAAATTGATTTTAATGTAAAAATAAATTTTGTTTGATAACCAATTCATTTTTTAAATTATAGTTTCTTAAAACCTTTTATTTAAGTTTTTCTATTTTTTGACTTCCAATTTTGCTATAAATTTCAAATTCATAAGATAAATTTATTTATTTTAATGTTTTAAATCAATAGTATTTATTATTAATTAAATCTATATAATTTTAATTTTATATTAATATTTATTATTATTAATATAATCTATTTAAATTTTATTTTATATATATATATGATTATTATTTTTAAAATCTATTACTTTATTTTTTTAATTTAATACTATTTATTATTTATAAAACCTATTTTATTTAAAATTTTGATTTGATTCATTGATATAAAATAATCTTGATAAATTATGTTCACATTAAAATAAAAATGGTAGAGTAGAGAAGATCATTTTTGTTTTTCATTTGCTAAGACTCTTTATTTCTTCTTGAAATTTTAAATTAAGTTTTTTCTTATATTTTATTTTTTTGACTTCAATTTTAAAGTATAAGATATTATTATTGATTTTTATAAAACTAAAATTTTATCTATTATTTATAAAAATGATTAAAAAACTAAAATTTATAGTTTTTATAGATTGATTTTAACCTCCATAAATTGATTTTAAGACGTTTTTTAAACTTAATAGATATATTACTCATTTTTTAAATGATTGTTTATTTACGGTCTTTATTTTGATTTTTACTGTTATTTTAGTCAGTTTAACGGCTTGTTAACATACAATTGTTTATAAAACTGCTATTTTTAACTCAATATCAAAAGTCAGAGATGATTTTTGTAAAAATTAAAATTTGCCGTAAAGAATCTAAGTTGAAATTTATTGTTTTTAGAAACTCGTAATTTTTATAATAATAGATTTTCAAAACTGATTTCCCAAAAAGACAATTTTATGTTCTGATTTTTATTATGATGTAATTTTGATAATATTTTGCCTAAAAAATATTTTTCAAATTAGATTATAATGTGCAAAATTCCATAATGTTGAATTTGTGTGAAAGTTTAGTTTTTAAATTTCAAAGTCTGACAATTTTTAATTTAAATCTAATTATCATGAAAATTTTATATTTCGCACTAGCTTTATTATTTGCTAACGTAGCAATTTCGCAAACACATCAAATTACAAAACACAATGGAGAGCAACTTGATGTAAATTTTATTAAAACTGAAAACGGTTTTGTTTATTATTCTTTAAACGGAAGTTTTGAAGAGATCAAAATTAGTAAACACGCTGTTTCATCAATTACAAATAAGCAATCAAAACAAACTCAGAAAGTTTCTGATAAAATAGTAGTTGATTCAAAAGACGATTACAAAATGGTAACTGTTTTGCCACAAGAAAAAACAATAGGACTGAAACAAGTTGCTAGTTTTACAGGTGTATCGACTAGGACAAAAGGCGAACCGCCAATTGCAAATCAGAATCAGACTGCTATGAGAATTAAAACTAAATCAGCTTCAAATGGTTATCCTTTTGTTAGCATTGTCGAAAAAGGAGATGGTAAGTATGAAGCTGTGGCTTATGTGTATTAATAAGACTGTTAATTTTTTGTAAATTACAATTTATCAAAGTTTTATCGTTTTAAAAATCAGTATCTTTAATTAATAATTTTAAATTGTAACCATCATGTCTAAGAATTTAAATACAGCAGCGGCAATTCTAGCTGCGGCAGCTGCGGGAGCGGCAATCGGAATTTTGTTTGCACCAGATAAAGGATCTAAAACTCGATCAAAACTTAAAGAAGGTATTGATGATGCTAAGCACAATATCAAAGATTCTTTTGATGCTAGTTCTGAAGTTCTTCGTGAAAAATTTACAAGTGCAACTCATAATCTTGACGGGACATTAACAGAGTTACTTTCAAATGTTAGTCATAAAACCGAAGAAGTAATTACTTTTTTGGAAACTAAACTTGCTGATTTAAAAGCGCAGAACGCTAAACTTCAAAAATAATAACAATTACATAAAGCACATTACTGACTTATTTTATAAGTAGTTTTGTGCTTTTTTTTTTAAAATTATAATTATGGCTTTTGAAGAATTAAAAGAAAACACTGATAAAGTTCAAGATCAGGCTAAAGAATATATTGAAAGTCATTTAGCGTATTACAAACTTTGGGGTTTTAAGGTTGCAATGAAATCGACAACTTTGATTTTTAAGTTTACGCTGATTTTATTATGTTTCAGTATGGTTATGATTTTTGGATCTTTCGCCGCAGCTTATGCTTTTGGTTCTTTGTTTGAAAGTAATGCTCTCGGATTTTTGGCAGTAGGAGGGATCTATCTTTTCTTTACAATTTTACTTTTCTTTGTAAAAGACAAGTTTGTTGAAGGACCAATTTTGGAGAAATTTTCAGAAATCTTTTTTAATGATTAATTTATGGAAAGAAAAAAATACTCTTCGTATGCTGAGATTGAAAGAGATCTGGAAATTCTGAAACTCGAGAAAGAGATCAATTATCAGAAATTGGTTTTAAGTTTTCAGAAAACTAAAGAAAGCATTACACCGCAAAATATTGTAAATGGTTTTGTTTCATCTTATACAGGTTATGTTAGAAAATCATTCCCAGAAATTTTACAATCCATTTTACCATTTGTGATCAATTGGTTTATGAATAAAAAAAGAGGCAATTAAGCCTCTTTTTTATTTTCAAATTATTGTTGAATATCTGGTTGAATGTCATCTTCGTAACCAGATTCTCTGTGAGTTGGTTTTGGTTTTTCAATTTTCTTATTGGTCTTTTTCATCATTTCTCCAACTTGGTTAGAAGCTGTAAAAGAAGCAACCATATTATTCAACATGTCGCTTCCAGCTTGTGGAGAATTTGGAAGAAGAATTAAGTTTGAATTTGCATCAGCTCCAATTGCTTGCAAAGTATCGTAATGTTGAGTAACTACAATTAGGGCAGAAGCTTCTTGAGAATTAATTCCAACATTGTTCAAAACTTCAACACTTTCTACAAGACCTCTTGCAATTTCACGACGTTGATCTGCAATACCTTGACCTTGTAAACGTTTACTTTCTGCTTCGGCTTTTGCTTTTGCAACGATTCTAATTCTTGAACTTTCAGCTTCAAATTCTGCAGCAGTTTTTTCTCTATCAGCAGCGTTGATTCTGTTCATCGCATTTTTTACCTGGATGTCTGGATCAATATCTGTAACCAAAGTATTGATGATATCATATCCGTAAGTAGACATTGCTTCGTTCAACTCACGTTTTACTGCAACAGCAATATCATCTTTTCTTTCAAAAACATCATCCAATTTTAGTTTCGGAACTTCGGCACGAACTACGTCAAAAACATAAGATGTAATCTGATCGTGCGGATATTCTAACTTATAAAATGCTTCGTAAACTTTATCTTGAATTACTTTAAACTGAACTGAAACTTTCATTTTGATAAAAACGTTGTCTCTAGTTTTAGTTTCGATGATAACATCTAGTTGCTGAATTTTAAGATTTACTCTTCCGGCCAATCTGTCAACCATCGGAATTTTAAGTTGTAATCCTGAATTTCTTACACTTTGGAATTTTCCAAAACGTTCGATAATTACAGAAGATTGTTGTTTTACAGTAAAGAAAGACGACATAAAAATGAAGAATGCCAATACTAAAAAGATAATTAATGCTGTGTTCATGGTGATATTAATTTATATTTATGATTTTGGTAAATTACGAAAATTCTTCTAAAATAAAATTATCAAACATTAAAAAAACGCTAAGAACATTTTGTAGATGTTTCTTAGCGTTTAATATTTAGTTTATATTTTTAAAACTATAGCGTTGAAATTGCTTTCTGAATTCTAGAAATAGTTTCTTCTTTTCCAATAATTTCTACAATGTCAAATAGGTGAGGACCTTTCAAAGCTCCAACCAAACTTAAACGGAAAGGTTGCATAACTTTACCCATTCCGATTTCGTTTTTAGTTAACCAATCTTTCACAATTGTTTCAATATTTGCTGAAGTAAAATCTTCAATATTTTCTAAAACAGAAATCAATTCTTGCATTAAAGCTGGAGTTTCTTCTTTCCAGTTTTTGCTTGCTTTCTCATCATAAGATGTTGGCGCTTGGAAAAAGAAATCTGTTAACTCCCAAAAATCAGAAACGAAATTGGCTCTTTCTTTAATCAAAGAAACAATTCTAGTTGTCACTTCGATAGGAGTAGAGAAACCTTTTTCTTCTAAAATAGGAGAGAAGGTTTTTGCTAAATCAGCATCATTTTGTTTTACTAAATATTGGTGATTGAACCATTTGTTTTTCTCAGGATCAAATTTAGCTCCAGCTTTGTGAACTCTATTCAAGTCAAAAGATGCAGCCAATTCTTCTAGAGAATATATTTCTTTATCAGTTCCATCATTCCATCCAAGTAAAGCAAGGAAGTTTACAACTGCTTCTGGGAAAAATCCTTTTTCTCTGTAGCCAGATGAAATACCTTCTTCTGTTTTCCATTCTAAAGGAAATACAGGGAATCCCATTTTATCTCCATCTCTTTTTGATAATTTACCATTTCCAACTGGTTTCAAAATCAAAGGCAAGTGTGCAAATTCTGGAGCGTCCCAACCAAAAGCTCTGTATAATAAAACGTGAAGTGGCATAGATGGCAACCATTCTTCACCACGAATTACATGTGAAGTTTCCATCAAATGATCATCCACAATATTTGCTAAATGGTAAGTTGGCATTCCGTCACTTTTGAATAAAACTTTATCATCCAAAAGATTCGTTTCAAACTTAACATCACCGCGAATGATATCTTTTAAATGTAAAGTTTCATCAACCGGAGTTTTGAAACGGATTACATAATGTTCTCCATTTGCAATTCTTTTAGCCGTTTCTTCAGCAGAAATTACTAATGAAGTATCTAATTTTTCACGATTTGTATGATTGTAAATAAATGTTTTTCCTTCAGCTTCTTGCTCTTTTCTCAAAGTATCAAGAGATTCCGGAGTATCAAAAGCATAATATGCCCAACCTGAATTTATTAATTGATCGGCATATTGCTGGTATAAATCTTTACGTTCGCTTTGTCTGTACGGACCAAATTTTTCATTTTTTCCAACAGTTTCTTCAGGAGCAATTCCTAACCATTCAAGAGCTTCCATAATGTAAGCCTCTGCACCAGGAACAAAACGAGTCTGATCTGTATCTTCAATTCTCAGATAGAAAACTCCGTTATGTTTTTTTGCAAATAAATAATTAAATAGGGCAGTACGAACTCCGCCAATATGTAATGGTCCAGTCGGACTTGGTGCAAAACGCACACGAACTTGCTTTGACATTTTGTTTAAATTTTGATGCAAAGATACGACTCTGAATTAGAAAATTAGGTAATGAGAAAATTAGATAATTTCTTGTTTTAAGCTTAATTGACTAATTTTCTAATTGAATATTATCTAATTAATAATTACTACTTTTATAGGTTATAATTAAAACAGATTTATTTTGAAAACATCATCTGCAATATATCAAAAGCTAGAAGCTTTCATTAAGAAATATTACACCAACGAATTGATAAAAGGGATCTTACTTTTTACCGGTTTTGGTCTATTATATTTTTTGTTTACGCTTTTTGTAGAGTACTTTCTATGGCTAAAACCACTAGGAAGAACTTTCCTTTTTTGGATTTTTATTGCTGTTGAAGTTTTCCTTTTGGTTCGTTTAATTCTGTTTCCATTATTCAAATTATTCAAACTTCAAAAAGGAATCGATTATAGCCAAGCTTCAAAAATTATCGGAAATCATTTCACTGAAGTGAGCGATAAGCTGACGAACTTTTTACAATTGTCTTCAGAAAATAATGCTGAAAGTTCAGAATTAGTTTTAGCTTCAATTGAGCAAAAGGCAAATTCATTGCAACCAATTCCGTTTGGAAATGCAATCAATTTTAAAGCAAATAAAAAATATTTGCCATTGGCTTTAGTTCCGATTTTGCTTTTTGCGGTGTTTTATATTTCAGGAAATAGCAATGTAATTTCTCAAAGTTTGAATAGAGTAGTGCATTTCAATGCTGCATTTTTACCACCAGCTCCTTTCAAATTTGTGGTTTTGAATACTAATTTACAAGCTGAACAAAACAAAGATTTTGTGATCAAAATGGAATCTGTTGGAAACGTAGTTCCAGAAAATGTGATGATTCATATTGGTGACGAAAGTTATTTTATGGAATCTTCTCAACCTGGAAAGTTTGAGTTTAAAGTGGAGAAACCAGCAGAAGATATCCGTTTTTCTTTTGAAGGAAATTCAGTTCTTTCAGAAGAATATGATTTGAAAGTGGTAACTGTTCCATCTATTGCAAACTTCGAAATGGTTTTGAATTTTCCTTCTTATCTAAAGAAAAAATCAGAAACAATTCAAGGAACTGGAAACGCAATTGTACCTGAAGGAACTACTGTAACTTGGAAAATGAACACGAAATCTACACAAGAAGTAACATGGAAAAGAGATAATGAAGTATTCAAGTTTAATAAGGTAGAAAATGAGTTTAAATTGGCTAAAAATATAAGTCAAAATACAGAATATCAAATTCTTACGTCAAATGATAAGGTTAAAAACTACGAAAAATTAGACTATCAGCTGTCTGTAATCAAAGATCAGTATCCAACCATTAATGTGGGGCCTGCACCAGACAGTTTGAAGCTAGATAAGAACTATATTTTAGGAAGATTAGGTGATGACAACGGACTTTCTAAACTACAAATTGTATACTACGAACGTAACAAACCTCAGTCTGCTAAGCGTGGAAACATTCCTGTGAAGGCTGGAGTATTTGATCAATTCGTTTTTAATTTTCCAAGTAACCTTCCAGTTGAAGAAGGTGTTTCATACGAATACTATTTTGAAGTTTTTGATAACGATGCACCACACGGATTTAAGAGTACAAAGTCTTCTACGTTTACAGATCGCGTAGCAACAACAGATGAAATTCAAGATCAAGAATTACAACAGCAAAATAATAATATCAATAGTTTATCTAAATCTTTGAAGAACCAAACGAAGCAAATTTCTGAAATGGACAAGCTTCAAAATACAGGAAAAGAAAAAGACAATTTAGAGTTTAAAGATCAGCAGAAGATCAATGATTTTATCAAACGTCAGAAACAACAAGACGAAATGATGAAACAATTTTCTGAGAAAATGAATCAGAATCTAGACAAGTTTAAAGATGATAAGAAAGATAAAACAGCTGAAGATTTACAAAAGCGTTTAGATAATGCTCAGAAAGATTTAGAAAATAATCAGAAATTATTAGACGAATTAAAGAACTTGAATGAAAAATTGAACAATGATGATCTGTTTGATAAGATGGAAAAGTTCAAACAAATCAGTAAAAACCAATCTCGTAATCTAGAACAATTGGTTGAGTTGACCAAGCGTTTTTATGTTTCAAAGAAAGCAGAACAAGTTGCTGAGAAACTAAACAAACTGTCAGAACAACAGGAACAGTTATCTAATAAAGAAAAAGAAAACACTAAAGAGAAGCAAGATGAAATAAATAAATCTTTTGATAAGATTCAAGAAGATTTAAAAGATTTGAAAGAGGAGAATAAGACTTTAAAGAAACCTTTGGATATTCCTTCTGATGCTTCTAAAGAGAAAGATGTAGACAATGATTTGAATAAAGCTTCTGATGAATTGAGTAAAAAGAATACTTCTGGAGCTAAGCCAAAACAGAAAAGTGCGGCGAAGAAAATGAAGAGCATGGCTCAGGAAATGCAGAGTGAAATGGAAGGTGGAGAACAAGAACAATTAGAAGAAGATGTGGCAATGCTTCGTCAGATTCTAGATAACCTTTTAGCTTATTCTTTATCGCAAGAAGATGTGATGAAACAGTTCAAAGCAATGAAATTAGGTTCATCTACATTTACAAAGAACATCAAGATTCAGCAGAATTTGAAACAACAGTTTAGACATGTTGATGATAGTTTGTTTGCACTTTCATTACGTAACCCAAAGGTGGCAGAAGATGTGACCAAAGAAATTGGAAACGTACAATACAACATGGATAAGGCAATTGAAACGTTAACCGATGTTCAGATTCCTAGAGGAGTTTCACACCAGCAATATGCAGTTTCATCTGCTAATAAACTTGCAGATTTTTTAAGTGATATGTTGAATAATATGCAGATGTCATTGCCTAAGCCAGGAATGGGAAAACCAAAACCAGGTGACGGACAAGGAATGCAATTGCCAGATATTATTCAGAAGCAAAAAGGTCTTGCAGATAAGATGAAAGACGGAATGAAATCTGGACAACAACAAGGTAATAAACCTGGTGAAGGAAAAGATGGAAAGTCTGAACAAGGACAAAGTGGTCAAGGAAAAGATGGTCAGGGTAAAGAAGGCCAAGGAAACAAAAGTGGAGATAAAGGTTCTTCTGGTAAAGATGGGAAAAGTGGAAAAGGCGAGAAGAACGGAAATGAAGGTGAAGATGGGGAAGGAGATGCAGAAGCTATCATGGAGATTTACAAAGAGCAAGTCAAACTAAGAGAAGCATTGCAAAAAGAATTAGCAAAGAAAGGTTTGGACTCTCAAGGTAAATCTGTGATTGATCAAATGAAGCAATCTGAAAAGCAGATTTTAAATAAAGGATTTAAGAATGAGAATTTACAGCGTATACTAAATATCCAACAAGAATTATGGAAATTGAATAATGCAGTTCAGCAACAAGGGCAAGATACACAAAGACAATCTGAAACAAATAAGGCTGAATTTACAAATCGTTCGAATGCTTTACCGAGTTCACTATTGGAATATTTAAACAGTGTGGAGATATTAAACAGACAATCACTACCTTTGCGCTCGAATTTTAATCAAAAAGTTCAAGAATACTTTAATACAAAATGATAAATTTTAATTACGAAACAGATTTTGAGTTAGGAGATGAACAAGCATATAGCGATTGGCTAAGTGCTATAATTGTTTCTGAGAAGAAGAATGAAGGAGAGATCAATTACATATTTTGTGATGATGAATATCTTCATAAGATTAATGTTGAATATTTAGATCACGATACACTTACAGATATTATCAGTTTTGATTATACTGTTGGTAACGAGTTAAATGGAGATATTTTTATTTCTGTTGAGCGTGTTGCAGACAATGCAAAAGACTTCAATGTTTCATTTGCTGAGGAACTTAAAAGAGTGTTGTCTCATGGTATACTTCATTACTGTGGATACAAGGATAAGACAGATGAAGATGCTCAATTAATGAGAGCTAAAGAAGAAGAAAAGATGAAGATGTTTCACGTGGAACAGTAATTAATTATCTTTCTAAAATATATATATGTTCCACGTGAAACGTTTTAGTATTTCATTTTTCACAACGTTCCACGTGAAACATACCTAGAAAAACAAAGTAATTATATAACATTCCACGTGGAACGTTATATAAAAAATTCGGATAAAGATTAAATCGTTCCACGTGGAACGATTTTTTAGGTTTGAATTTTAATGAAATAATGAAGATATTTCACGTGGAACGATTCTTGAAATTGATATTTTAAGGATGGAAATTTAAAACGTTTCACGTGGAACATGAGTTTGATTTCTGATTTGAAAGTTCATAATGGAAATTTAGAATAGAAGTTTAGAATGGAAGTTTAGAATGGAAGTTTAGAATGGAAGTTTAGAATGGAAGTTTAGAATGGAAGTTCAGAATGGAAGTTCAGGATGGAAGCTCAGGATGGAAGATTAGAATGGAAGTTTGGAATGGAAGTTTGGAATGGAAGTTTGGAATGGAAGTTTGGAATGGAAGTTTGGAATGGAAGTTTGGAATGGAAGTTTGGAATGGAAGTTTGGAATGGAAGTTTGGAATGGAAGTTTGGAATGGAAGTTTGGAATGGAAGTTTGGAATGGAAGTTTAGAATGGAAGTTTAGAATGGAAGTTTAGAATGGAAGTTCAGATTGGAAGTTCAGATTGGAAGTTTAGAATGGAAGTTTAGAATGGAAGTTTAGAATGGAAGTTTAGAATGGAAGTTTAGAATGGAAGTTTAGAATGGAAGGTTGGAATGGAAGTTTTGAATGGAAATTCAGAATGAAAATTCAGAATAAGAGTTAGAAGTGTTTCACGTGAAACACTTTTGAAGATTCTAGTTTGAAGATTCTAGTTTGAAGATTCTAGTTTGAAGATTCCAGTTTGAAGATTCCAGTTTGAAGATTCCAGTTTGAAGATTCCAGTTTGAAGATTCCAGTTTGAAGATTCCAGTTTGAAGATTCCAGTTTGAAGATTCCAGTTTGAACTTAAAATTTGAAACTTCAAACCTGAAACAAAAAAATACACGTTCCACGTGGAACAAAGAAAATATAAATGTAATTCTAAAAACTGCGTAAGCGGTTTTTGGAGAATAATGAAACAAAAATGTTTTTAGAAGAATACGATGTTATTGTGGTTGGTGCAGGCCATGCTGGTTCTGAAGCTGCGGCAGCGGCTGCAAATTTGGGATCGAAAACTTTATTGGTTACAATGAGTTTGCAAAACATTGCACAGATGTCTTGCAATCCTGCGATGGGAGGAATTGCAAAAGGACAGATCGTTCGTGAAATCGATGCGCTTGGAGGATATTCAGGAATCGTTTCAGATAAGACTGCGATCCAATTCAAAATGCTGAACAAATCAAAAGGACCTGCAATGTGGTCGCCAAGAGTTCAAAGTGATAGAATGCGTTTTGCAGAAGAATGGAGAATGATGTTGGAGGGAACTCCAAATTTAGATTTTTACCAAGAAATGGTGAAAGGGTTAATTATTGAAAACGGAAAGATAAAAGGAATTAGAACTTCACTTGGTGTGGAGATTTGTTCCAAATCTGTGGTTTTGACAAATGGTACTTTTTTGAATGGTTTGATTCATATCGGAGAAAAACAATTTGGTGGAGGTAGAGCAGGAGAAAGTGCTGCAACCGGAATTACTGAAGATTTGATTAAAGCAGGTTTTGAAGCTGGAAGAATGAAAACTGGAACGCCACCTCGAGTAGATGGACGTTCTTTAGATTATTCTAAAATGAACGAAGAAAAAGGAGATGCTAAGCCAGATAAATTTTCTTATTCAGATGTGACTTCTCCGTTAACGCATCAACGTTCTTGTTACATGACGTACACGTCGTTGAATGTTCACGATATTTTGAGAGAAGGTTTTGATCGTTCTCCAATGTTCAACGGAAGAATCAAAAGTTTAGGGCCAAGATATTGTCCTTCCATTGAAGATAAAATAAATCGTTTTGCAGATAAAGAGCGTCACCAATTATTTGTTGAGCCAGAAGGATGGAATACTTGCGAAGTTTATGTAAACGGATTTTCAACTTCACTTCCAGAAGATATTCAATTTAAAGCGCTTCGTTCGGTAGCAGGTTTTGAGAATGTAAAATTCTTTAGACCAGGTTATGCTATAGAATATGATTTCTTTCCACCGACACAATTGAAACATACTTTAGAAACGAAGTTAGTTGAAGGATTATATTTCGCTGGACAAATCAACGGAACGACAGGTTACGAAGAAGCAGCTTCTCAAGGTTTGATGGCTGGAATAAATGCACACTTGAAAGTTCATGAAAAAGATCCATTAATTTTAAAACGTGATGAAGCATACATCGGAGTTCTAATTGATGACTTGATTACGAAAGGAACAGAAGAACCATATCGTATGTTTACATCAAGAGCAGAATATAGAACATTGTTGCGTCAAGATAATGCCGATTTCAGATTGACTCCAATGTCATACGAAATTGGTTTAGCGTCTGAAGATCGTTTACGAAGAATGGAAAGAAAATTAAATGAATCTGAAAAGATGGTTTCATTCTTCAAAGAAACAAGTGTAAGCATTGCAGAAACAAATCCGATTTTGGAAGCAAAAGAATCTGCACCAATTTCACAAGGAGATAAAATGTTTAAGATTTTTTCTCGTCCGCAAGTAGAATTGGAAGATATGTTGAAATTTGAAAAAGTTTCTGAATATATCAAAGAAAACGATCTTGATGAAGAAATTGTAGAACAAGCCGTAATTCAGGTAAAATATTCTGGATATATCGAAAAGGAAAGAAATAATGCCGACAAGTTGAATCGCTTAGAAGATGTGAAAATACCTGAAAATTTCGACTACAATAAAATCAAATCAATGTCTATCGAAGCAAAACAGAAATTAGGCAAGATTCGTCCTGTAACTATTTCCCAAGCTTCAAGAATAAGCGGAGTATCACCAAGTGATATTTCCGTGCTTTTGATTTATATGGGAAGATAAAAAAGTTTACAGTCGCAGTTTTTAGTATGCAGTTCAATTGTGACTGATAACTGCGACCGTAAACTAATAATGTTCCACGTGAAACCTTTTTCTGAAAAATGAAATGATTTTAGATAATAATATATCATTCTTAGTCGTTCCGAAAGTGGAAATGTAAACTGAAAATAAACTATTTTAAAATTTTGATCAAAATAATGATTTGCAAAAATGTTAGATTATTTAAATTTTGATAAAAAGAGAAAAAAAACAAGAAAGAAAAAAAATCCTAAAAGCGATAAAATTTCGTTTTTAGGATTTGCTATAAATTAAACCCAATATCTATAAAATTAAAAAATGAACGTTTTAAATAAAAAACATTTTCTTACGGTTAAAGACCATTCTGTTTCAAAAGAAATTTTTGATTTGTATTACGATGAAGAATTGGATATGCTAATTACTTCTCCACAACCCGAACTTCAAAATTTGGGAAGATATTACGAAAGCGAAGATTATATTTCGCATACAGACAATAAACGTTCGTTATTTGAAAAAGCCTATCATTTCGTAAAAAATATTGCGCTTCAAAATAAATTGAATTTAATCAATAGCCAGCAACAGCAAAAAGGTAAAATTTTAGATATTGGTGCTGGAACTGGAGATTTTCTTTTAACTGCAAAAAATGACGGTTGGGAAACAATTGGATTAGAACCAAGCGATCGTGCAAAAAATATTGCAAAGCAAAAAGGAATTTCATTTGTAGAAGAAATTAGCGCTTTAGAAAATCATTCTTTGGATGTGATTACAATGTGGCATGTTTTGGAACATGTGCCAGATTTAGAAAATCAAATCAAAGAATTGAAGCGTTTATTGAAACCAACTGGAACATT
Source organism: Flavobacterium sp. B167r (assembly GCF_056824315.1). NCBI lineage: Bacteria > Pseudomonadati > Bacteroidota > Flavobacteriia > Flavobacteriales > Flavobacteriaceae > Flavobacterium > Flavobacterium sp. B167r. The sequence goes on along the minus strand of NZ_CP124859.1, from coordinate 1,077,046 downwards.
AATTATTGCGGTTCCAAACTACAAATCGTTTGATGCAAATCATTATCAAACTTTTTGGGCCGCTTATGATGTGCCAATTCACTTTTGGCATTTTTCAAAAAAATCGATTCAATTGCTTTTTGAAAGAGTAGATATGAAATTGGAAAAGATACTTCCAATGAAGTTCGATTCGTTTTATGTGAGCCTTTTATCTGAAAAATACAAAACAGGAAAAATGAATTATATCAAAGCTTTTTTCATCGGTTTAAAATCAAATTGGAAAGCAAAAAGTACAAAAGAATATTCATCGCATATTTACGTTCTTAAAAACAAATAGGCTGAAAATAATCTAACAAAAAGCTATTTCTTCAAATTATGAAGAAATAGCTTTTTTTGATTTGAAAAGTTGAAAAAAACAGCTTAAAATTTGCTATAAAGTTGAATTATTGCTATTATTTTTTCGATAAATAAAAACAATATCATAAAATTTGCGCATTTTTTAAACTTTATGCTGATGCTATTGATTTTTTTATATTTTTGTCTTCAATACTTAAAAAATAGAATTTAAAAAAAATGAAAAAAGCATTAGTTATTATCGCACTTTCAGTTTTCGCAGTTTCTTGTAACAAAACAGCAGAGGTAAAGGAAGTAAAAACAGCTTACGTGGATACTTCGGTTTTGATGAAAGAATACACTGAGGCAAAAGATTTAGAGGCAAAGTACAAAGCTCAAGCGGAAGAAAAAGGTAGACAATTACAAGCTGAGATTTCACGTTTTAGACAAGAGGCTGCTAATTTTCAAAGTCAAGCACAAGCAAACGGTCAAGCTTGGGCACAGCAAAAAGGTGCTGAATTGCAAAAAAAAGAGCAGCAATTAGGTTATGCACAACAAGCATTAGCACAACAATTGCAACAAGAAAGTGGTGTTGAAATGGATTCTCTTGTTAGTGGAGTTAAAAAATTCATTAAAGACTACGGAAAGAAAAACGGTTACTCTTACATCTACGGAACTGGAGATGCTGCATCAATCTTGTATGCTGAAGAGAAATACGATATCACAAAAGAGATTGTAAAAGCATTAAACGACAAATACAAAGCAGAGCCAAAAACAGATGCAAAACCAGCAGCTGAAACAAAAGAAGGCGAAGCTAAAAAATAAAACTACCAAACTAACTAAATTACTGAAAACCTAAATCCACTGCGATTTAGGTTTTTTCTTTTTATAAAAATGCGGTAATTTTATTTTTTTAATACAAGCCCAATGCAGAACGTTTCAGAAGCGGCAGCTTATACTTTACAATTCATCAATCAGACTCAGAAATCTATTTTCCTTACGGGAAAAGCAGGTACTGGAAAAACTACACTTTTACGCGAAATTATCGCGACAACGCATAAAAATACTGTGGTCGTAGCACCAACTGGAATAGCAGCTTTGAATGCTGGTGGCGTGACTATTCATTCCATGTTCCAGCTTCCGTTTTCTGCGTTTATTCCGTCGTACGATGCGAGTGCGCAATTTACAGAAACAGTAAAGTTTGAAAACAAAGAATCGCTTCGCCGTCATTTCAAAATGAATAACGTCAAGCGAAATGTAATCAAAAACATGGAGCTTCTGGTTATTGACGAAGTCAGTATGATGCGTGCCGATTTGTTGGATGCAGTCGATTTCATGATGCAAACCGTTCGAAGAAATACGCAGCCGTTTGGCGGAGTCCAAGTTTTGTTTATTGGAGACTTACTTCAGTTGCCGCCGGTTATTCGTGATGAAGAATGGCGAACGCTGAAAAACTATTACCGCGGAAAATTCTTTTTCCATTCTCATGTTCTCCAAACGTATCCGCCGATTTATATCGAATTGTCAAAAATCTACCGACAGACCGATGATGCCTTTATCTCGGTTTTGAACAATTTGAGAAATAATCAGATCACTTCAGAGGATATAACTATTCTAAATCAGTATGTTAAGCCTGATTTTGACTTCAAAGAGAACAAAGGGTATATCACGCTGACGACACATAATGCAAAGGCAGATTCTATCAACTCACAATCAATCAATGATTTAGATGGTAAAGAATACGTTTATACGCCGTTTGTAGTTGGAGACTTTCCCGAAAAGATTTTTCCTGTTGAAGAAGAATTGAAATTGAAAGTCGGAGCGCAAATCATGTTTGTCAAAAATGATCTGTCTTTTGAGAAAAGATATTTCAATGGAAAAATGGGCTTAATCAAGTCGCTTTCTGACGAAGAAATCTTTGTTCACTTTCCAGAAGAAAACATGACGCTTGAAGTTGAAAAGTACGAATGGAAAAACATTCGATACAAAGTCAACGAAGAAACAAAAGACATCGAAGAAGAAGTTTTGGGAACCTTTGCACATTATCCGATCAAACTTGCCTGGGCAATTACAGTGCACAAAAGCCAAGGTTTAACTTTTGATAAAGCAGCGCTTGATGTATCGCAAGTTTTTCTGCCGGGGCAAGCCTATGTGGCACTTTCGCGTTTGCGTTCGTTAGACGGGCTTATTTTGCTTTCTCCGATGCGAATGAATGGTATTTCCAACGATCAAGATGTGATGGATTACGCTTTGAACAGAGCAACGGAAGAAACTTTAGAGAAGGCGCTTCACTTCGAAACCAAAAATTTTATTCACAACTATTTGATAAACAGTTTTAATTGGGGTGAATTAGCGCAAGAATGGAGAAATCATCGTTTTAGTTACAACGAAAATGCGGCAGGTTCAGAAAAAACGAAGTATGTTGCTTGGGCAAATAAGCGAATGGAAATTATCGAACAGCTTTTAGATCCTTCACAGAAATTCATTGCGCAACTCAATAAAATTTTCATCAAAGAAACGGTCGATTTGTTTTTTGTGAAAGAAAGGGTAGATGCGGCCTACGATTATTTCTTCAAAGCGATGGACAAATTGGTGGATGATTTGATTTATAAAATAGCTGAAATTCAGAAATTTAAAAAAGTAAAAGAGTTTTATGAAGAACTTAATTTTTTGGAAGATCTTCAGACCAAAGCCGTTTTGCGTTTGATGAAAGCCAAATTATTGATCGAAGTTGTTGTAGCTGGCGAAGAAATCAGTAAAGAAAAGTTGACGTCGTCAAATATTAAAAATTACAAAAGCAACAAAGCAGAAAGGATTCGGGAGGAGCTTAAAACAACAAATACAGACATTTTTAGAACAGAAGAACCTGTTGTTCGATACAAATCACCTAAGACAGAGAAAAACGCGCTAAAAACGGCTAAAAAAACGACAGTCGAAGAAACATACGATTTGTGGATGGATAAAAATTCGGTTGAAGATATTGCAAGAATGCGTAAATTAAGTGTTCCGACTATTGAGGGACATTTAATAAAATTGATTCAATCGAAGAAAATCGAAATTACCGATGTTCTGCCTTACGATAAAATTTTGGCTTTGAGAGAAGCGTTCCAGTTTTATCAAGAAGAATCTTTGGGTCCCTTGAAAGAAAAATATGGAGATGAATTCACTTGGGATGAGCTAAAAATGTTCAAAGCAAGTATCAATTAATTTTTTGTACGTCCTACGTGAAACATTGTTTTCTTTTTTCAAAATTCTAATTACTAACACATTAAATTATTTCTGACATGAAAATATTTAAAATATTGCTGATAGTTTTGGTTTTTAGTTCTTCGTTTCTGAATGCGCAAGATTTGAGACCAGAATATCAAAAGTTTATTTCGAAATTTATTCTTGAAGTAAAAACCGGCGATAAAGAAGCAATTGCAAAACGCATAAAATTTCCGTTTAAGCGAGATTATCCAATTCCTTCGGTTAAGGATAAAGCAGATTTTGTAAAAAGATATAATCAAATTTTTGATAAAGTTTTGATTGAAAAGATAACAAAATCAGATCCTGCAAAAGACTGGTCTGAAGTAGGTTGGCGCGGCATCATGCTAAATCGAGGCGACATGTGGATCGACATAGATGGAAGAATTATCAGCATCAATAACCAATCGGAGGAAGAGCTGAAGTTGAAAAACCAATTAATCGCGAACCAGAAAAAAAGTGTAAATGCTTCACTTTCAAATTTTAAAGAACCTGTCGCAATTCTTGAAACTTCAAAATTTAGAATTAGAATTGACGATTTAGGAAATGATAATTATCGTTATGCTTCGTGGTCAATCAAACAAAAAATGACAGAAACTCCAGATCTTGTAATCGAAAAAGGCGTCTTCGTTGCTGACGGAACAGGAGGAAATCATCACTATGAATTTAAAAAGGGAAATTTCAAATACGAATGTCATTTCATCCTTTTAGGAGAAAAAGATTCTCCGCCCGCAATTTTGATGGTTTATCAATCAGGAAAAGAAATCTTATCTCAGAAAGCCAAAATTGTTTCACGATAAACAAAAAGCCCGATTCGTTTAGAATCGGGCTTTTTGTTTTAAATGGCAGAAAGAGCTTTATCAAGTTCTTTTTCTTGAGTCATTTGCGTCAATTTTAATTTCTGAATAGCAACTTCATTCTCTTTGGTTTTTATCTTTTGCTTTTGAAGCTCTTCTTCAGAAAATGAATTTGTTACGATTTTGTTTTCGATTTTCTGATTAATTATTTCCAGCTTTTCAATTTTCTCTTTTGTTGATTTTAAATTGCTTTCAGCTTTGGATAAATTTTTCTTTTTGATTTCTAATTCCTTTTGCTCTCTTTTGAGAATATCAATTCTATCATCCAATTTTTTATGATTTTCTTTTAGAATTTGTTGTACTTGAATTTGAGATTTTTTCCATTCAATTTCTTGATCTGAATTGTTTTGTGTCTGCTGGGCGAAAAAAGCTTGTGAAGTTAATATTAGTGAGACAAAAGCTAAGTTTTTAAAGATTCTATTCATGATTGCTTAAATTTAAACGACTAATGTATTTGAATAAATTTTCAAATAATGGACGAAAAAGTTTTAAGAATGATAGAATAAGACAAAAAGCTTATTTGATGAAAATACCAACTTTTAATAAAAAGGTTTTACGTGGAACAATTTCTATTACAATATTTTAGCCGTTGAAACTAATATTTTTCCAGGTAGAAATTGCCCATTCTAAATCACTTTTCTCATCAAAATAAAATGCAGTTTGTATTACTTCTAGATCTACTATAGAAAAACCAAAAATCAAATTATAAGTTTTATCTCCACCAGTTTCTTCTATTAAATATCCAATTCTAGAGACTTCAGAATCACAAAATTCAAATTGTTTCAATGTTTCAGATTTTGTCTGATCTCGATTTTCAACGTCTTTTTTATATTTTTGAAAAAGAGCTTCTCTATTTAGATCAGAATTCCAAATAGAAATTCTAATAGATTTATCGCCAGTTGTATAGTACAAAGTTCCGTCTTCTTCAATTGATCTTTCAAAAAGATTATTGATTTCAATTTTCCATTCCTCGGTTAATTTATGGGATGTCATGTAGTCGTCTTCTAATTCAAAATCATTGACTTTATACCACTCTGAATTATCTTCCTTTTTTTCAAATACAGAACCTATTCCTTTCATAAAAATATCTGCTAATGAGGGATCAACTTTTAATATTGTTGATGGATTGTAAATGCCAATATTATTAGAATCGGCGGTATATTCTTCAGATTCAAAACCTGTAAAAATTCGCCAGCCACTGTCTTCTGGTCTAGATCTTTTTTCACGATATAAAAATCTAGGTAACATGTTTTCATCAAAAATCATATTGGATGCCAAAACCGCACCTATTTGGGGAAAGTTATCGAAATTTTCTTCTTTTTTCATAATTAAAAATTTAGACAAAAGTAAACTTAAAGCACATGATTTATTTCTTATGAAAGCTATTTAAATATCAATATAAGACAAAAAAAAATCCTGCTCTTTCGAACAGGATTAAAAGTATCTTATAGATTTTCGACCAGAATCCAAGCTTGTGGATTTTCGCCTTTTTGTATTTCTTTTTGAGCTTGTTCGGCTTCTTTCATTGTAGCAAAACTTCCGTACAAAACAGGAAATAAACCGTGTTTGTTTTCTTTTAGCATTCTAGCTTTGAAACCATCTTTTATCAATTGGTCATAAGCCTTTTTTGCATTTTGTTCACTTCTAAAAGCACCTGCCATAATGTGATAAGGCATTGTTGGTTCTTCAGTTTCAACAGCAACAGAATCTACAGAAAGAGTTACAGCTGGAAGCGGACTCTTGATAAAGAATGTTGCTTCTTGAATTTTGTTTTGCACTTTTTTCTGAACTGCTTTTTCTACAACAAGTGTTTGATTATCAATTTGATTTTGGTATAAAGGATAACCGATGCTTCCTGTAATTCCAAGTCCTAAAACTAGAATTGCAGCATAGCGCAAGAACGGATTTGAAGATTTATTTTCTTCTTCATTTTCGTATATTAAAACAGCATCTTTTTCTTTTGCTGCGATCTTTTCGATTTTTTTCTCGAAAACCTCTTTTTTCACCATCGGAGAAACGAAAGGGCTTAAACCAAAAGAAGTTGGAAGATAATTTGTCTGATCGTTTGGTTTGAAAATAATATTGCTCTCAGAATTCAAACGCAATTCTCCAATATTTTTAAAAAGGATTACGCCTCCTTCTTCCAACGTTTTTTTCCAATTCAAAACCTCAAAAGCAATTGCGCTAACTGCAAAACCGTAAGATGTTTTTTCAGCTTGAGCGATATGATTTGCCAACAAACCGTCGTTATTTTTGATACGACTGTTGAAAGAAATGGTCTTTTTTGGAGGAAAAAACGAATTAGTGCTTTCATTTAGCTGCGCCGAGTGAGTTTCGGTTAAAAATGCACCAAATCCTGGAACCGTTACACACTGATAACGATACAATAACTGTGAGATATATACTTCGATTTTCATATCAACAAAGTTATGCAACGTGTATAGTTATCAAAATTTTATTCACAATTTTTATTAACAATCGAGAATTATTTTTATACAATTCGTTTTCAATTATTTAACTCTTTTCTTTTCGTTGATTTCTCTGATGCTTGAAAAATATACTTTAATTTTATTAAGAAATTACTTTGTTTTAATGATATTTGCGCCTCAAAAAAGTAAAATTATTTTTTCTATTTTACATAATGTTTTAAAAATATGACCGATCAGGATTTATTTAGTTTACTTGCCTTATTGAAAGTTGATGGAGTGGGTGATGTTTTAGGCAAAAAATTATTGCATTCTTTTGGATGTCCTTCGGATATTTTTAAGGCTAAAAATTCTCAGTTGGCTGCCGTTGATGGCATTGGATCCGTTATATTGAAGAATTTGAAGGACAAAACTATTTTTGAAAAAGCGGACAAAGAATTATCTTTCATTAAAAACAATAAGATTCAGGTTTCTTTTTTTCAGGATGAAAGTTATCCAGAACGCCTTAAACATTGTTTTGATGCTCCAATTTTACTTTTTACGGCGGGAAATTTTGATCTTAAAAACAAAAAGGTAATTAGCATTGTCGGCACTAGACAGATTACTTCTTATGGAACAGATTTCTGCAGAAAATTGATAGAAGAAATAGCTCCTTTAGATCCAATAATAGTTAGCGGATTTGCTTATGGCGTTGATATAGTAGCACATCAAGCAGCTATGGATCATAATTTGCAGACTATAGGAGTTTTGGCTCACGGACTGAATCAGATTTATCCTCGAACGCATAAAAAGTACATGGCAAAAATGGAAGAAAATGGCGGATTTATTACGGAATTTTGGAGTGATTCAAATCCGGATAAAGAGAAATTCGTTCGCCGAAATCGCATAGTCGCGGGAATGACGGAAGCGACAATTGTCATTGAATCTGCCGATAAAGGAGGATCTTTAATAACCGCAAATATGGCCAACGAATACAATCGCGACGTTTTTGCAGTTCCTGGAAGAGTGACCGATAAGTACAGTCAAGGTTGTAATAATTTGATTAAAACTCAGAAAGCAAATGTGTTGACAAGTGCAGCCGATTTGATTTATATGCTGAATTGGGATATCAAAGAAAAACCCAAAAACATTCAGAAACAGCTTTTTATGGAATTGGAACCGCTGGAACAAAAAGTTTATGATTTTCTTCAGAAAAACGGAAAGGAATTATTAGATCTAATTGCAATTGAATGTGAAATCCCAATTTTTAAACTCTCTGGAATTCTGATTGGAATGGAGTTAAAAGGCGTTATAAGGCCACTTCCTGGAAAACTTTTTGAATCAATTTAACGCAGAAAATCTTATATATTTATTTTCTTTTAAAATGCCTGTACAATCGGTATAAAATATAAATCAGTAATAAGCCGAATATGATATTCAGGATTTGAAACAAATACGGTGAAACATTATAATCTTCAATATACTTATCCATCTTTTTATAGTTTAACTTATTAATATAGTTTAAGTTACAAAATTTAATAAGAACAAAACAATTATAATTTATAAAAAAACGCTGACCAGAATTTGATCAGCGTTTCTATATTTTAAAGCTAAAGATTTTTATTATTTCGAAAATCCTAGAACTTCTCTAACTTTCGCCAAAACACCATCAGCAATTACAGAAGCTTTTGAAGCGCCCTTTTTCAATAACGCGTCTACCTCTTCAAGGTTGTTGATGTAGTAGTTATATTTTTCTCTTTCAGTTTTGAATTTTTCTGTAATCAATTCAAACAAAGCTTGTTTTGCGTGGCCGTAACCGTAATTTCCGCCAAGATAATTCGCTCTCATTTCTGCGATTTGCTCTTCTGTTCCTAACAAAGAATAAATTGCAAAAGCATTACAAGTATCTGGATTTTTTGGATCTTCTAGCGGAGTACTATCCGTTTCGATACTCATAACTTGCTTGCGCAAAGTTTTATCGTCCAAGAAAATATTGATGATGTTGTTGGCAGATTTACTCATTTTTCCTCCGTTTGTTCCTGGAATCAACATGATGTTTTCTTCAATTTTTGCTTCAGGAAGAACAAAAGTTTCGCCCATTTGGTGGTTGAAACGAGCCGCAACGTCACGAGTGATTTCCAAATGTTGCAACTGATCTTTTCCAACAGGAACAAATTCGGCGTCATACAATAAAATATCAGCCGCCATTAACATAGGATATGTGAAAAGTCCAGCGTTAACATCGTCTAAACGATCTGCTTTATCTTTGAAAGAATGCGCTAATGTCAATCTTTGAAATGGAAAAAAACAGCTCAAATACCAAGTTAATTCTGTAGTTTGAACCACATCAGATTGTCTGTAAAAAGTAACTTTGTCGGGATTTAAACCACAAGCAAGCCAAGCTGCGGCGGTGCTATAAGTGTTTTCTCTTAAAGTTTTCCCATCTTTAATTTGAGTGATTGAATGCAAATCGGCAATAAACAAATAAGATTCATTTGCTGGATTGTTTGATAACTCAATTGCCGGAATAATTGCTCCTAATAAATTTCCTAAATGCGGTGTTCCTGTACTTTGAACACCAGTAAGTATTTTTGCCATTCTCGTTTTTTCTGAAATGCAAATGTCGGAATGTTTTTTTTAACGGCTAAGTAACGTGAAGAAATTTTTTATAGGAATGTTTATTGTTTGTTAGTTACGCGGAGGGCACTGAGTTTTTTTCGCGGAGATAGCTGAGTTTTCAGTTTTTTTGAAGATTGCTGAGCGAATTTAAAATTTTAACGCAGATTTTCATTCAAAAATAATAACTTTGCGCAAAAGTTCGCAGAGTTTTTTCCGTAAAATTTTAAAGGCCAAATGAGAATAGAAATAAGTCGAATCTTTGTGAACTCATGCAAAGTATTTTCTCAAAAATTATCAGCGACCTCTGCGAAAAAAACTCAGCGATCTCCGCGTAATATAGCTTACAGATATTTTTATATGTGCCATAAAAATTATTTGATCAGAATTGATTTCTCTTTCTTACATTTGAAACTATGAAAATATTTAAAATTGCTTTTTGGATTCTTTGGCGTATTTGGTTTTACATTTTGATGGCAATTCCGATACTGATTATGTTTCCTTTTCTCGTTATTTCTATCTTGTCAGAGAAAGGATACCCGTATTTTTTTAGAATGGCTCGTATTTGGGCAAAATTTATCCTTTTAGGAATGGGGTTTTATTACATCGTTAAACGCGATCAGAAGCTCATTAAAGGCAAAAGTTACATGATAGTGGCCAATCATACCTCAATGACGGATATCATGCTTATGCTGGCTTTAATTAAAAATCCTTTTGTTTTTGTTGGAAAAAAAGAATTGGTTAAGATTCCACTTTTTGGTTTTTTCTATAAAAGAACTTGCATTTTGGTGGACAGAAATTCGTCTAAGAGTAAAAATGAGGTTTTTAAAAGAGCTCAAAGCAGATTAAATCAAGGTTTAAGTATTTGTATCTTCCCAGAGGGAGGAGTTCCAGACGATGAAAGCATTTTGTTGGATGAATTTAAAGATGGCGCTTTTCGTTTGGCTATAGATCATCAAATTCCGATTGTGCCAATTGTTTTTCCAGACAACAAAGAACGTTTTTCATACACGTTTTTGAGCGGAAGTCCAGGAAAAATGCGCGTTAGAATTTTACCATTTATAGAAACAAATGGTTTGACAAGCGATAATAGAAAAGAATTAAGGGAAAAAGTTAGAGAAATAATTTACAATGGTTTAGTAGATTTTAAGAAATAACCATAAAAACATTATGTAAAATACAAAAGCCGGTAAATTGATTAAATCTACCGGCTTTTCTTTGAATTAAAAACCCCCTATTTTTATTCAAAAGTTATTATCTGTGAATTATCTTTTCTGAAATAAAACGCAATACTTTTTTAAATCTTAATTTGGTTTTTCTTCGGTTTTTACTGTACAACAATTCCATTTTTTCTTTCATGGTTAAAATATTAATGGTTGATAATAAAGAGTTTAGTTTAATAAACTCAAGTTAATGTCACATTATTATAGATGTAGAAATTTAAAAAGGTTGCGTCAAAATTTAAAAAAATTTGATAAAACCCGTCAGATGAAGAATGCTAACGGGTTTTTAATCAAATAACCAACCAATGTAAATTCTAAAAAAAAATCCAAATTGATATATGGCAGTACCAAATTGAAAACTGTTTTTTTTAATAGATGAATGTTTGGTAAAAAGGTTGCGTTAAAAATTCATTTTATTTTAAAAAACAAAAAAAGCCGAGAGAATGTAAATTCTCTCGGCTTTTTAATAGTCTTTTTATGACTTGTATTTTAGGCGTTAGCCAATTCTTTTATATGGTCTTTAATTTTAACTTCCAGTTCATCAGCAAGTTCTGGGTTATCTTTAATTAAAGCTTTAACAGCATCACGACCTTGACCTAATTTTGTATCGCCGTAGCTAAACCAAGATCCTGCTTTTTTAACAACATCAAATTCAACAGCAAGGTCTAAGATTTCACCAGTTTTAGAAACTCCTTCTCCGTACATAATGTCGAATTCTGCAGTTTTAAAAGGCGGTGCTACTTTGTTTTTAACAATTTTAACTTTAGTTCTGTTTCCAATTACATTTTCACCATCTTTTATTTGAGAAGAACGACGAATATCTAAACGAACAGAAGCGTAAAATTTAAGTGCGTTACCTCCAGTTGTAGTTTCTGGATTTCCGAACATAACACCAATTTTTTCACGAAGCTGGTTGATAAAGAAAACGGTACAATTTGTTTTGCTGATAGTTCCAGTAAGTTTTCTCAAAGCTTGAGACATCAAACGTGCGTGAAGACCCATTTTAGAATCTCCCATTTCGCCTTCAATTTCACTTTTTGGAGTTAAAGCTGCAACAGAGTCAATTACAACTATGTCTATAGCTCCAGAACGAATAAGGTTTTCAGCAATTTCTAAAGCCTGCTCTCCGTTGTCTGGTTGAGAAATGATTAAGTTCTCGATATCAACATTTAATTTTTCGGCATAATTTCTATCAAATGCATGTTCCGCATCGATAAACGCAGCAATACCACCTGCTTTTTGAGCTTCTGCAATGGCGTGAAGCGTCAAAGTTGTTTTTCCAGAAGATTCTGGACCATATATTTCGATAATTCTTCCTTTTGGATATCCGTTTACTCCAAGAGCTAAGTCTACACCTAATGAGCCAGAAGAAATCGTTTCTACTTCTACAATGGCTCTATCGCCCATTTTCATTACGGTTCCTTTTCCGTAGGTTTTGTCAAGTTTATCAAGCGTTAATTGTAGCGCTTTTAATTTGGCTTCTTTGTCTGAACTCATCTTTTTATATTAATTATCTTAATTATTATTTTTTTAGTTACCCAACCAAAAGTAAGAAAAAACTTCTTTATATATATTTACCTTTTTTAGATTTTGTAAAATTAGTTCTTTTTTTGGAGTTTGATTGTTCCAAATTGTCACAACTTTTATTATAAAAATAAAGCTTTTAATTCTGTAGCATCAGAAGGTTTTATTTTTCCAGCAAGCAGTAAACTCAACTGTTTGCGACGAAGTGCGGCATCAAAACGCTGAATTTCAAGTTCGGTTTCTGGTACAATTGCTGGAACTTCAACTGGTCTTCCGGTATCATCAACAGCAACGAAAGTGTAAATGGCTTCGTTGGCTTTTGTTCTGTTTCCAGATTCGCGGTCTTCAACCCAAACGTCAATAAAAACTTCCATCGAACTTTTGAATGATCTTGAAACTTTTGCTTCTACAGTTACAACGCTTCCAAGCGAAATTGCTCTGTTGAAAGCAACGTGATTTACAGAAGCTGTTACTACAATTCGGCGCGAATGTCTGCGGGCTGCAATACTTGCTGCACGATCCATTCTGGCCAATAATTCACCGCCAAAAAGATTGTTTAAAGGATTTGTTTCGCTCGGTAAAACTAAATCAGTTAAGATAGTTAAAGATTCTGAAGGATGTTTTGGATTCATTTTTTTGAATAATAAATTTATTTTTTGCCACAGATTTCAATAATTATCAAAGATTTTTTAATCCTTTTATTCAGTGAAATTAGTAGCTTTTTTAAAAAAAAATTGATTGTTAGTTCAACCAATAAACAGCCATAACAGCTGGTATAAAATAAATAACAATGGTTCTCGCACCATCGTAATCTTTTGCAAGTCTTTGTCCGAAAAGCATCATTAGCAAACAGATACATGAAAATATGGCTCCGTAAAAACCAAAATCTCTTCCGTTATTTGTAAATAATTGAATTCCTCCAACAACACATAAAATTCCAGAAATTAATTCCAAAATTAATAAATGCATAAGTGCAAGCGGAACCTGATTTTTTAATGGAGTTTTGGCAAAGTGTTCTTTTAGCCAAGCTACATTATCTTTCCAGTAAAAAATTTTCTCGTAACCCGATTGTAAAAAAGTTAAAGCCAGAAAAGCTAAAAGTAAAATTGAGGCAACATTGTTCATTATGAATTATTTTTTATGAATTAAACGAGTCAATTTGATCGATAAATCTGTTAGGATTATTTTTGCATTTCCATTTCTTTCAATATGATACATTGCATCTGAAAGTTCCTTAAATATTTCGTGAATGTTATTTCCATTTACGAAAGGAGCGAAATTCTCCAATTTAAATTTATCCACTTTCGGTTCGATATAAACCAAACTTGGCGTTTGATAATTCAGCATTAAAGCTTGTCGGAACATTTCAATACAATACTGAATAAATTTTTTCTGGCTTTCGCGACCCAGACCAGCAATTTGTTCACTCCACGAAATTAAATCCTGAATAGCTGCGGCATTTCCTTTTGCTCTAAAAGCGGCGCGAACCCAATTAACAAACCATTGCTCAAACGGAAGATCATCATCGTCTTCTTTTAAGAGATGAAGCGCTTTACTAAAATTTCCTTGCGCTTGATGCGCAATTTTTTTTGCCAGATTTGGATCTATATTTTCTTTGGCGACCAAAGCTTCGGCGATTACTTTTTCCGGAAGTCCGTTAAAGTGAATTACCTGGCAGCGCGAACGTATGGTTTGGATAATATCTTCTTCATTTTCAGAAATTAGAATAAACATCGTTTTGTCTGAAGGTTCTTCCAGAAGTTTTAGGAGTTTGTTGGAAGCTGCAATATTCATTTTATCAGCCATCCAAATAATCATGATTTTGTAACCGCCTTCATAAGATTTTAGCGAAAGCGACTTTAAAACTTCCTGCGCATCTTCAACACGAATTTCTCCTTGTTTGTTTTGAACTCCCAGAATTTTATACCAATCGAATAAACCTCCGTAGGGCATTTCTTGAATGAAGCTTCGCCAATCCTGAATAAAATCTAAACTTTTTGGTTTTGTTTTTACATCTTCGGTTGTAACGGTTGGGTAAATAAAATGCAGATCGGGATGAGACAGGTTGTCAAACTTAAGATTGCAGGAATCGTTTCCGTTTGAATTTTCATCTCCGGTATTGCTGCACAAAATATATTGGGCATAAGCAATGGCGGTTATTAATGTGCCGCTTCCTTCTGGACCAACGAATAATTGTGCATGAGGAATTCTACCAGAAGCAGCACTTTTTATCAAGTGGCTTTTGATGTAATCTTGACCTAAAATTTGAGAAAATTGCATTGCGCAAAGATAGAAGAAAATGTGTAGTCTAAAATTTTCCGAATGAGATTATTTCGGAGCTTTATTTTTAAAATTTTGCAACGAAGACTTGGAACGTTTTTTGGATTTTTTTTGGAGCAATTTTGCAAAATTTTTGTTAATAAATATCTCCAAGTGAGTAAATATCAAGATGTTTTTGTTAATATTTTTTTTCGAAATCCGACAAACGTAGGTTTTTTTTGATTATTTAATGAGTCAATTTTTAATCTTTTATAGTTAATATCTTACGATTTTTTAATTAACATTTTTAACAAAAAGCACGTTAAAACGCACATTTTCCCGACATAAGACTGGTTTTTAAGGTTTTTTTAAGGTTTTTTTTTGAAAAAAAAAGGAGTTGCAGTTGTTAATTAAGTTAATTTATATATTTTTGTTTTTATCAACAACCAATTATAAAATAAGAATCTATGAAAGGGAAAATTATTCTATTTAGTGCTTTTTTTATCTTAACTACTGCGGCTGTTTCAGCACAAGCTAAAAACGCACCGAGAAGTATTATTAGTACAACTGCTCTTATCCGAAAATACCATGATCAAAAAGAATTAAGTGGTATGCAAAAGGGAGAACTTTTGGAATTGTACATCGAGCGTATCAAAGTATTAGTTAAAACTCTCCCTTACATCGCTTTGGTTACTAAACCGGGTGTTACTATGGCAGACTTAGGTATTCCAGACGATTCTGAACACAAAAAAGTATTAGATGCTCAGGCAGTAGGTACTTCAACATTTTTGGATACTACAGTAGAATTCCAAAGAAAGATGATGCCTTACTCTGATAAAGGAAATCTAATCGCTGCAATTTTGTTCTACGAAAGTACATTGAAATCTTTACACGAGTTCAACGATTTGAACGAAATGTAATAAAGTAATTTTTTTAAAATCTTTTTTTTGAAAGTCAAATCAAATAGTTGCTTTGACATTCTTTAAAAACAAAATAAAAAACAACTCATTCTCGAGGGTTCTGAAAATTTTCAGAAACTCGAGAGGAGTTTTTTCATTTACGCATACCCAAATTTATTATTAACCGTAATACCCCCCTTATCATGAAAAAAATTACTCAATTGATTTGCGTTCTTTTGACAGTTACGAGCATGAGTGCTCAACAAGAGAAAGGAATTATGGGCTACACCAATTGGTTAAACAATTGGACCGAGTTTAAGCCTAATAAAGTTGACTATGGAGAAGCAAACCAAATTTTAGCAGGAAACATTTCTGTTAATACTAAGTTGCTAAAAAGAAATATTTACGTTTTGCAAGGAAACGTTTATGTTACAAACAATGCAGTTTTAACTATCGAACCGGGAACTGTAATTATTGGTGATTTCGAAACAAAAGGAACATTGGTAGTTACTAAAGGTGCACAATTAGTGGCTGATGGTTTAGAAACAGATCCAATCGTATTTACTTCAAACCGCAGCATGAAAAAAGCTGGAGATTGGGGTGGAATCGTAATCCTTGGAGATGCGCCAATTAACAAATTCGGAAATGTAGGTTCTTATAACCTAGATCTTGATCCTTCAATGACGACTTACGGAGGAGACAACGTAGCTTCAAATTCTGGAGTTTTAAGATTCGTAAGAGTTGAATTTGCCGGTAAAAAAGTAAAAGGTGCAGATACTTTCAACGCTTTGACTCTTGCAGGTGTTGGAAATAAAACGGTACTTGAAAATATCATGGTAAGTTACGCTGGTGGAGATTCTTTCGGAATCTTAGGTGGTGACTTAAATGCTACAAAATTCGTTTCTTATAAATCAGTTAATGACGACTTTAAATTTACTCAAGGAGTTCAATGTCGTTTCTTCAACTCTCTAGCAGTTAGATCTTCTTACTTCTCAAGTACTAAAGACGGATCTCGTTGTATGGAAGTTAGATCTTTTGAGAAGAAAAGTGAAACTGATTTTACAAAAAAACAAACTTTAGTTGTTGCAAGCAATGTTACAATGGTTAATGACAGTGAAAACATTAACGCAGACATTCAAGCAGGTTTAGTAAAAGAGGCTATTTATGTAGCTGAAAATGCTTCTCTTGAAATGAAAAGAAGTGTAATCTCTGGATTTAGCCCTGCAGTATTATTAGACAGCAAAACTGAAATCAATGATGCTAATCTTAAAAAAATCAAATTTGAGGAAATGTACTTCAATTTATGTAATGGAAACATCTTTACAGAGTACAATGCTAATAATGAAGATTTAGAGAGCTGGTATGGAAACAGTGTTTTCTTTAACGTTTACTCAAAAAGCGACAACAAAGAAACATTCATTGACATCTTCAACCCTAAAAAACCAGATTTTAGATTACAATTAGGTAAAATCACAGCTTCAAGCGGTAATAGATAAATAGTTTCGATTTTTATTTCCCACGCGTAAATTTAATTAATTAAGTCCCCAGACACAATTTATGTATCGTCTTACGGGCCTAAATAAAGATCAAAACATAATGGTATCTACGAAAAAATATTTTTTATATATAATATTTTTGGTTTCGCCTATATCGTTAACTCTATATGCACAGAATACAGCAGAAAAACCTACTAAGGCTGCTGATTCTGCGTGCGGTTTAACTTTGGCTTGCAATAACCAAAACAACAATACTAATGCTGTTATTGAAAACGGCAATTTAAATCAGTTTATAGTAGGGATGTCCACCCCCAAGGACAGCCTTACTATAGCGGTTGAATCAAATAGTTTATCAAACGATTGTGAAGAGAATTCATCAGTTACGGCTACTTCAATTCTAGCAAAAGAAGTAATCGAAAACTACAAGTATGATTTTTCAGAAACATTCATAGATATATTGTTTTTTGAGCGTATAGATCTAGCAAGAACACGCAATATATGATTCAAAAAACTACTTTATCTTTTTTTAAAGTTTTAATATTATTTAGCATTTTACTATTTGCTAGATCGAATTCATATGCCCAAACCATAGTGCCTCAAACATTTGATGGACTAGAAAAACTTTGTGCTGGTAATTCTTTCAACGAGTTTTATGCTACCTTTAGTTATATAGATTTTCCCGCAGGTACTACCTTCGTAGTTGAGCTTTCAGACGCTGCGGGAAATTTTACTACTCCTGTTGCCACAACTTTACTTCAAACCGTTGATGTTTCAGCGACTCAAAAAACAATTAAATATGCAGTACCGACAAATTTAGTAGGTTCTGATACATATGCTCTTAGAGTAAAAAGTTCAACAGGCGTTACAAGTACAAGATTCAGAAATTCTTTAGGCAATACTTCATTTCCTGCATACTTCAAACCATACGAAACATCATTTTTTATCAATAATAAGAATGATACGGCTATGTTATGTTCTGGCGGTAGTTTAACTCTTTCTGTTAGTGAAGAAACTCCTTCTCCAGTTAATATCACCAATATCAAATATAAATGGTATAAAGATAATGTTCTAATTGCAGGGCAATCAGATAGAAGAATTGTGGTTAATAGTACAGGAAGATATTATGCAGAGATTGATTACGGACAATGTTCGGATGTGAATTTTAGCTCTAATCGTGTTAATGTTACTTCTTCTAGTAGCGGATCTAATGTGACAATTAATTCAAGTTTAGGAAACCCGTTCTGTGCTAGTGGTACAGGAACGGTTTTAACTGCAACATCTGGAAATAGCTATCAATGGATAAAGAACGGTAATCCGATAACAGGAGCTACTAATCGTACCTATTCTACAAACGAATCTGGAGTTTATTCTGTTGAAGTTGATTTTGGCGGATGTAAAGCTACAGGAAGTATTAATCTTGAAAGCAATAGTTTTGACGCAAGCATTGACGCCCAAGACGGATACAAATTAAGCGAAGGAGAAACGATTACTGTAAGCGTAACAACAGCTGCTTCTGAACCAACTTTTGAGTGGTATTTGAACGATAATTTAATTCCTAACGAAACAACTAGATCTTATGTTGTAGCTGTTAAAGGTAATTATAAAGTAGTAGTATCTCAGGCAATTGGATGCGTTGCTACTAAAGAATTTTCATTTAGAATTAATGGAGAATCTGGTCCATCAAGCGTTATTCCAAACATTATTAAATTAAGCGGAATGAACCCTTATTGGAATATTCCAGATGAATATAAAAATGCAAATACAAAGGTAATGATCATTAGTTCAAACGGAGATATGGTTTTGGATGTAACGAATTACCAAGGCGATTGGCCTCAAAACAATATAGATTTTAAGAATGTAAATCCAGTTTATTACTATGTCATTAAATCCGACACAGGTGAAAAAAAAGGATCAATAACTGTTATAAAATAATATGAAGAAACTTTTACTATTCATCACGTTATTTTACGGTTTATCTAATTTACTCTATTCTCAAAACGCAAGTGAGGATGGAGTTGTTTCGTTTTCATTACCTATTAGAAATTCTTTGAAGTTCAATAGATATTTAATTAACCCGACATTTAGCTTTGTTAGAGAGTCAAATCCTTATGTAAGTTTCTATAATAAAAGACAATGGGTTCAGTTTGAAAATGCTCCGCAAACTTACTTGGCCAATTATTCTGGACGTTTTAGAGAAAATGAAGCATTTGCAATTGGTCTATTTCAACAAAATTATGGATTAATGACTGTTTTTGGCGGAGTTGCCAATTTCGCTCACAATATCGTTCTTGAGGAAGATAGCAATTTGACTTTTGGTTTAAATGCAGGCGTTTATCAAAGCGGTTTAAATACTGGAAAAATTATATCAGATGATTCAAGTATTTTAACTGGAGAATTTCCAAAAAGCACTATGTTAACGATTAATCCAGGAGTTAACTACGGTACTGCCTTTTTAGATTTTGGATTATCTATTAACAATTTAGTGCTGTATAATTTTGGATCTGGTGTGGTAAAAGAGGATCCAGAAAGAGCAATTCAATTGCACGCCATGTATACAGGATATATTGACAGTTATGGCTTTTTTGACAGAAGTAAATTTTCTGGAATTGTTAGAACAGAAATTAAAAAAGATAAAACAGTTATTTCAGGTTTAGGAATGCTTTCACTTCAACAAGGAATTTGGGCGCAAGCAGGTTATAACACATTATACGGAGTTTCAGCAGGACTTGGAATTAATATTACTCCAAGTATTGCTATTGAATATAATTACGAAAGAGGAATGGGTAATTTCTCTAACCTAGGCGGTTCTCATGAATTTGCCATTGCCTACAAATTCAAAAATAGAAATTACTATTACGGAGATGACGAAGAAGGTTCTTTAATTGATCCTTCAAAGCCAAAACCAGTTCCAGCTAAGCCAAAATCTCAAGCAACTCAGGTTGACAGAGCTGAAATTGCTGAAAAGAACAGATTGGCTGCAGAAGCAAAAGCAAAAGCAGATGCTGAAGCAAAAGAAGCAAGATTGGCAGCAGTAGAAAAAGTTAGAGCTGATGCAGAAGCAAAAGCAAAAATAGAAGCTGAAGCAAAACAAGCAAGATTAGCAGCAGCAGAAAAAGTTAGAGCTGATGCGGAAGCAAAAGCAAAAGTAGAAGCTGAAGCGAAACAAGCAAGATTAGCAGCAGCAGAAAAAGTTAGAACTGATGCTCAAGCTGTAGCGAAAGCAAAATTAGATGCAGATAATAAAACTAAAGCAGATGCAGAAGCTGTTAAGTTAAGATTAGCTGCTGAGGCAAAAGCAAAAGCAGATGCGGCGGCGGCGGCGAGAACACAAACTGCAACAGCAAACAGAGCCGTTGCTACAACACAAAAAACGGCAGCACAATTAGCTGCTGATAAAGTAAGAGCAGATGCAGAAGAGCGTAGAATTAGATTAGCCGCAGAGAACAAAGCAAGAGTTGACGCAGCAGCAGCAGCGAGAGCGCAAGCAGTAGCAAACAAACCGACAGCAACAGCGGAACAAAAAACGGCAGCACAATTGGCTGCTGATAAAGTAAAAGCCGATGCAGAGGCAATGAAATTAAAATTAGCCGCAGACGCGAAAGCTAAAGCCGATGCAGAAGCAGCGACTAAGGCTAAAGCTGAAGCAGCGCAAACAGCTCCAACAGCACAAAAAACGGCAGCACAATTAGCAGCTGATAAAGCACAAGCAGACGCTGAAGCAATGAAATTGAAATTAGCGGCAGATGCAAAAGCGAAAGCGGATGCTGAAGCAGCAGCTAAAGCAAAAGCAGAGGCAGCGAAAACTGCTCCAGAGCCACAAAAAACGGCAGCACAATTGGCAGCAGATAAAGCAAGAGCAGATGCAGAAGCTGCGGCAAAAGCAAGATTAGCGGCCGCTGAAAAAGTAAAAGCAGATGCAGAAGCAGCAAGACAAGCAAGATTGGCAGCTGCAGAAAAAGCGAAGGCAGATGCAGAAGCAGCAAGATTAAAATTAATTGCCGATAATAAAGCAAAAGCAGATGCTGTAGAAGCTAAACGTAAAGCAGATGCGAAAGCGAAAGCTGAGGCTGCAGATATGCAGTCAATATTAGCAGCAGATGCAAAAGCAAAAGCAGATTCAGATGCTTTACAAGCACGATTAGCTGCAGAAGCAAAAGCAAAAGCGGCAGCTGAAGCAAAAACAAAAACATCTATTGATGCTGCTAATAGAGCAAAAGCGGCGGCAGATTTAAAAGCAAAACTTGCAGAAGAAGCTGCTCTTAAAGAAAAATTAGCTGCAGATGCCAAAGCAAAAGCAGACGCCGAAGCAAGACAAGCACTTATAGCTTCAGAAGCAAAAGCAAAAGCAGATGCCGAAGCACTTAAAATAAAACAAGCCGAAGATGCTCGTCAAGCACAATTGGCTGCAGAAGCTAAAGCTAAAGCAGATGCAGAAGCGCTACAGGCTAAACTTGTAGCAGATGCAAAAGCTAAAGCGGATGGAGAAGCTACTGCTAAAGCAAAATTAGAAGCTGATGAAAAAGCAAAAGTTGATGCAGAAGCTGAAAAAGTTAGATTAGCAGCAGAAGCGAAAACAAAAGCAGACGCTGAAGCAGAAAAAGCAAGATTGGCAGCAGATGCGAAGGCAAAAGCAGATATGGAAGCTTTACAAGCTAAATTAATTGCCGATGCTAGAGTGAAAGCAGATGCTGAAGCAACAGCTAAAGCAAAAGCAGATGCTGAAGCGAAGAAATTACAAGAACAAGAAGATGCTCGTCAAGCGAAATTAGACGCAGATGCGAAGGCAAAAGCAGACGCAGAAGCCCTAAAAGTGAAACAAGCTTCAGAAGCAAAAGCTAAAGCTGATGCCGAAGCAGAAAAAATAAGATTAGCGTCAGAAGCTAAAGCAAAAGCTGATGCTGAAGCATTACAAGCTAAACAAGTTGCAGCTGAAAAAGCTAGAGTTGAAGAAGAAGCTCGCCAAGCTAAATTGGCAGCGGATGCCAAAGCAAAAGCGGATGCTGAAGCAGAAAAAGCAAGATTAACAGCAGAGGCAAAAGCAAAAGCAGACGCCGAAGCAGAGAAAATAAGATTAGCGTCAGAAGCTAAAGCGAAAGCCGATACAGAAGCATTACAAGCTAAACAAGCAGCTGAAGAAAAAACTAGAGTAGCAGAAGAAGCTCGTCAAGCGAAACTTGCTGCAGATGCGAAAGCAAAAGCAGACGCTGAAGCAGAAAAAGCAAGATTAGCGTCAGAAGCAAAAGCGAAAGCCGATGCAGAAGCATTACAAGCTAAACAAGCAGCTGAAGAAAAAGCTAGAGTAGCAGAAGAAGCTCGCCAAGCTAAATTGGCAGCAGAAGCGAAAGCAAAAGCAGACGCTGAAGCGGAAAAAGCAAGATTAGCGTCAGAAGCAAAAGCGAAAGCCGATGCAGAAGCATTACAAGCTAAACAAGCAGCTGAAGAAAAAGCTAGAGTAGCAGAAGAAGCTCGCCAAGCTAAATTGGCAGCAGAAGCGAAAGTAAAAGCAGACGCTGAAGCGGAAAAAGCAAGATTAGCGTCTGAAGCAAAAGCGAAAGCCGATGCAGAAGCATTACAAGTTAAACAAGCAGCTGAAGAAAAAGCTAAAGTAGCAGAGGAAGCTCGTCAAGCTAAATTGGCAGCAGATGCTAAAGCGAAAGCGGATGCAGAAGCATTACAAGCTAAACTTGTAGCAGATGCTAAAGCAAAAGCGGATATGGAAGCGCTTCAAGCAAAATTATTAGCTGATGCAAAAGTAAAAGCAGACGCGGAAGCTACGGCAAAAGCGAAAGCCGATGCAGAAGCTAAAAAAATGCAAGAAGAGGAAGATGCACGTCAAGCTAAATTGACTGCTGACGCAAAAGCAAAAGCTGATGCGGAAGAGTTAAAAGTGAAACAAGCTGCAGAACAAAAAGCTAGAGTGGAAGAAGAAGCTCGTCAAGCTAAATTAGCAGCAGATGCAAAAGCGAAAGCCGATGCTGAAGCTCTTCAAGCTAAACTTGCTGCAGATGCGAAAGCGAAAGCAGACGCTGAAGCAGAAAAAGCAAGATTAGCGGCAGAGACAAAAGCAAAAGCTGATGCAGAAGCATTGAAAGCGAAACAAGCAACGGAAGAAAAAGCTAGAGTAGCAGAAGAAGCTCGCCAAGCTAAATTGGCTGCAGACGCAAAAGCAAAAGCAGATGCTGAAGCTCTTCAAGCTAAACTTTTAGCAGATGCAAAAGCGAAAGCCGATGCAGAAGCAAATGAAAAATTGAAAGCTGATGAAGAGACGAGACGATTGAAAGAAGAAGAAGAGCGTCAGGCAATATTGGCAGCAGAAAAAGCGAAGGCAGATGCGGAAGCTGCAGCATTAGCGGCTAAGGCGAAAGATGAAACTGGAAAAGCTATTGAAAACTTGACAAAATCAGTTGAAAGTACAAGTAAAATTCAAACGGATTTACTAGATCAGTTTAAGGCAACGGTTGCGAATAAGCAAAAAGACTTGAACGACTTGAAAGAGGAAAATGATTTAAGTGAAAAAGGTATTTATAGAGAGCCAAAACCATTCAAGAGTGTAGCAGCAGAAAACAGTCAGATTGAGGCATTGAAAGTTCAGATTGCTGATGCAAATAACAGCATGAAAAATGAGATTGCGAAGTTGACAAATCTTTATAACGAAAGAGCTAAAAAGTTCCCTAAAGATGATCCTTTGAATAGAGCTTATCTAGAAAAGATAAACGAATTGAAAGCGGCTCAGTTGAAAATGGAAAGAGATGGTGCTGCATTAATTGCCGATTTGGAGCGTATTAAAACAGAAACTGAAATTGAGCGCAAACGTAGAATTAAACGTGCAGCTTATGAGAATGATGAAGGAAGATATGCGCAGGACGTTGCCGCTCTTAAACGTATAAAAGAGACAACAAAAGTAAGTAGCACACCGCTAAAACCAAGTGATTTTGATTTTGGTGAAGAGCAATCAAATATGCAGATTATTAAGAATATTAAAAATTCTGATAGCGGATTTTACTTGATTATTGCAGTACACAGCAGTGTTGAGAAACGAGATGAGTTTTTGACTAAAGCAGTATCTGCAGGACTTACAGATGTGAATTTCTTTTATAATGTGACGACAAGTAAATATTACATCTATTATGAAAAATACGACGGTTTACAAGAAGCTACAAAAGCTTTGGAAGCAAAAGGGAGCAAGCCATATAACGGTAGAATGGCTGTCGTAAAAGTTGAGAATTAATAGAAATATATAGATAAGTTAGTCCTTCTGAGGTTTCAGAAGGACATAAAATAAAATGTTAAGAATGCTATGATTTATTTTTTAATGCCCCTTAAAAAATTAAAAAAAGGCCACAACAAAATGAAGACTATGAAAAAACCTACTATTTTTAAAGTATTTATTGCAGCTGTATTTATCTTGCTCGGTATTTCTTCTTACGCTCAGGTAAGAAAGAATTTTGATCCAAGATATACTACTAGTTTAAAAGGAGATATTTTGGTTATTGGTAACAATATCTTGAATAGAGATGGCGGAAGAAACCAACGTCCAAATGATGCTTTTGATTCTCAAGGTACCGGTACTACGGCGAACGATAACTTGGATATGAAGTATATCGACATAGATAATGATGCAGCAACTTTTAATTCTAGTTCGGCAACGTTAACTATTCCTCAAACTAGTAGAGATTGTTACGAAATAGCTTATGCTGCTTTATATTGGTCAGGAACTTATCAAGGAACTGACAGAAGCAATATCAATAAGGTTAAATTAAAAACTGGTACTAGTGCTTATAAACCTATAACAGGAACTATCATTTGGGATGAAGGAGGAACAGGTGTAAACAATGCCTATCTTTCAAAGCCTTATGCTTGTTTTAAAGAAATTACGGCAGAAGTTAAGGCTGCTGGACCAGGTCTTTATACTTTAGCAGACATAGTTGCTTCTCAAGGATCACTTAATCCTGGAGGAGGAAACTCTGCAGGATGGACTATTTATGTAATTTATAAAGATCCAAAACTTCCTAGTAAGTATATTACTAGTTTTGATGGTTTTAGTATGATCAGAAGTACTGATCCTCCTGTGGATATTCCGATTAGTGGCTTTACAACAAATCCTGTTGGAAATGTAAATGTAAAATTAGGATTTAGTGCCTTAGAAGGTGATAACTCTTTAGAAGGTGACGGATTACAATTTAAAGGTGGTAAAGCAACTGATTTTGGACCTGTATCTTCATTAGCGAGACCAATTACGCCAGCAGTTCCTCCTTCTAGAGGGAACGCAGGATCACCAGAAAAGCCAAACTTCTTCAATAGTACGATTACAGACGGAGATGTAATTTTGGCGGGACGTAACCCTGCAAGTAAAAATACATTAGGTTATGATGCTGGAGTTGTTAAAGTTATAAATGATAACAATGCCATTATTCAAAATAATGAGACGAGTGCTACGCTAAGAATTAATACTTCGCAGGATTCGTATTTTATGTTCTTTACTGCAATTTCGGTTGAAATTATTGAACCTAAAATTGTTCTTACCAAAATTGTTAAAAACTCACAAGGAGATAATATTGGAGGGCAAACTGTAAATTTAGGTCAGCAATTAAATTATGAAATTGGTTTTAAAAATACAGGTAATGATGATGCGACCTCTTTTACAATTCGCGATCAATTGCCTATTAATATTATTTTTAATTACCCAGCAGATTTATTGCCATTACCTGATGGTGTAACAGTAAAAAGTTATAATCCTACTACAAGAAATATTGTTTTTGATGTTCGCAACGATATTGCAAAAGTTGGTTTATCTGAAAAAACAATCAAATTCAAAGTACAGGTAATCCCTGATTGTACAATGCTAGATGAAGCTTGTTCAAACAGTATTGATAACTCTGCATATGCTACTTATAAAGGTTCTCAAAATACTTCTTTCTTAATTACTGATGATCCAAGTGTGGACAGTAATACAGGATGTATTTTGGTACCGAAAGCAACCAACTTCTTAGTAGGCGTAGAAGGTTGCCAATATGATAGAAGACGTACTCTGTGTACAGAGACGACGACTATTACAGCAGCAAATGGTTACTCAACATATACTTGGTACAGCGATAAGGAAAAAACAAAAGAAATAGGAAAAGGGCAGACTCTTACTGTTAAAGATCCTGGAACTTATTATGTTTATAATGAAGCACCAGCACCTTGTAGATCTATTTTTGAGCAATTTACTGTTGTAAGATTTGGTGACACAGCTGAGAATCCAGTTCTGACTGAAGCAGATGAAATTGTAACTTGTCCTAATGATGGTAAAAAATTACCAAAAATATTTTTATGTGGGGCAAATGCATCAAGACTGATCAAGACAGGAATTAATGATAGTTCTGATATTGTTTGGGAAAGACTTGACACAAGCAGCTGTAAAGCGCCAACAAATGAGAATTGTGCGAACGAAAGCACAGATTGTAAATGGATACAAGTAAGTACAGGTCCAGATTTTAATGCTAAAGACGCTGGACAATACCGTTTAACAATTAACTATTCAGGTAGCTGTTTCAACCGTTTTTACTTTAATGTTTACACTAACCCATTAGCACCAACAGAAGAACATGTTGATATGCTTTGCGGTAACAGTGGAAGTATTACAGTACGTGACGTTCCTGCTGGATACCAATATGCAATTAAAACTGATCCAACGGCAACTATCCAAGATTGGGAATGGCAGGACAGTAATACTTTTCCTATCTACAATCCAAATTCGTATACAATTTTTATTAGACAAAAAGGGGTAACAACAAACCCATGTATTTTCAAAATACCTAATATCCTAATAAGAAGATTAGACCTAACATTGGATGGTAAGAAAGTAGATCCTATCTGTTCAACAGATTTAGGAAGTGCAAGTGTAGGAATCCAAAATTTTGAAGGGCCATATTATATCTATCTTTATAATGAAGAATCTGGACAAATTGAACAACAAGAAGGTCCTGTTACAAGTTTAGACTATAGTTTCGACTCTTTAAGCTACGGAACTTGGGGAAGAAATTATAGAATTAGAGTTACAAGCAGTCCTATAAATCAGACTCCAGCACCAAAATGTGATGTATCTTATTACTTTAGAATAGCACCACCTGCAAGTCAGTTAAAAGCATTTGTAAGTTTGCAAGAACCTTTAACAGCTTGTAGTGATGGTAAAATGCTATTATCAGCTTCAGGAGGAAAAGAGCCTTATGCTTATTTTATCAACGGATCTGCAACACGTGTTGTTGGTAATCCGGTTATTATTACAAGCGCAGCAACATATAACATTAAAGTAGTTGATGATGCAGGTTGTTCTGCAGAAACTTCTATTGTTATTCCTGAAGTTTCAAAACCTACTTTTGATGTAAATTCTACAAGTAGTGCTTGTTATGATGGAACTTCTTCTATCAGAATCGAAAATATTGTACCTAATGGTAACATTATGGCCTATAGTATTAACGATGGACTTACTTATTCAGCAAACCCTATTTTCATGAACTTGAGTCCAGGTGTTTATAAAGTTAAAGTAAGATACAGTGTAAATTATACTGTTAACAATGCTCAGGTAAGAAAAGATTGCTTTAGTGATACAATTAATATAACTATTACAGGTCCAGCTTCAGCACTTACTGCATCTGGAGGTGTAGCAGCTTTAGCAGGATGTACTCTGCCAGATGGAAATGGTGATAATCAAGGAGGAAAATTAAGAATTAACAATGTTGAGGGAGGAGTACCTCCATATCAATATGATTTTGGTGATGGAAAAGGATGGGTAAATGTAAATGAGGCTAATGTTATGCCAAATACTACAGGTTATACTTTAAGAGTAAAAGATAACGTAGGATGTATTTATACAATAACAGATAAAATTATTTTAGATCCTAAACCGGCAGACCCAACAATTGATGATCCTATTACGGTATATGGTTGTGATGGTAAAGCTTCTACAACTGTAACAGTAAGAAATCCTCAAAATACAAATTATACTTATGAGTATTATATTGATGGAACACCTAATACACCTATAACCAATAATGTATTTACAAACATTCCATCAGGAAATCATACAATTAAAGTTAAGTACACAGTAACCAAAGTTCCTAGTTATAGTAACTTATTAAGAGAAGATTTTGGTATTGGTACTTATACTACAACACCAGGAATTAACCCAGCTTATTGTTTTGAGGATGAAACATCAACACATTTAGCTCCAGATTATAAATGTAATAAAGATGAATGGATAAATGATGGTGAATACGCAGTGGCAAGTTCAATTAGAACTAGATTTAGCGATTCTTGGATAGTAGCCAAAGATCATACAACACCTACCAATGCATTAGGAAGATTTTTATGTGTTAACGTTGGAGGTACAGCTGGTATTGGAGGAATTTTATATAGTAAACCAATTCGAGATGTTATCGTAAATCAACCAGTTATTATCTCGCTATGGGCAGAAAACCTTATTGTTAAAACATCAACTACTCATGATGATCCAAAATTAACTATCCAATTAGTTAACAACTTAAATGGTGTTGGAGGTACAGAAACTATTGTTGCGACTACAGATACATCAAACCCTTGGAGAGTTCCAAAAAGCGAGCAATGGGAATATAAAGAATTGTCATTAAACCCTGGAGCTTACAATAATTTAAGTTTTGTTATTAGATCTTACAGTAACGAATTTAATGGTAATGACGTATTGATTGATGATATCTGGGTACGTCAGATTCCTGAAACTTGTGACGCAGAGAAAGATTTTACGGTTATCATAGAAGATAATAAAGGTTTTGTTGCTGATACCCCAGTTATTGGTAACTTGACATGTATTGATAAAGCTGACGGAAAAATTTCAATTCCTATTAGCAACTTTAATACTGCGACAGGATATTATTACTCAGTAAACAGTGGAACTTTACAAAATACAAGTGCATCTCCTCTTGTTTTAGATAATTTAACTGCAGGAAGTTATACTGTAAAAATACAGTATGATTTAGCTGGGAATTGTTCTACTACTTATACAAGAAGTGTAACTGCTCCATCAGCTGTTACAGCTGTTGCTAGTGTTACAATTCAGCCAACATGTGTGGACGGAGCTGTAATTAAGGCTTCTGCAACTGGTGGAACACCAAATTATCAATATCAATTAGAACGTCCAGACGGAACAATAGTAATTGCATTCCAGACTGATGATACTTTCAATTTACCATTAACGGCTACAGGTGACTTTGTAGTAGTAGCAAAAGATTCTGGAGATTGTTCTTCAGGAGATTCTGATATCGTAAACGTTGTTGGAGCGGTAGCCCCTACAGCGACTTTAGATGCAGCATCAGATCTTTGTTATGATAGTGGAAATAAAGCAACTTTGGTTGTAAGTGTTAGCGGTGGAAAAGCACCTTACTATTACAGCTTAAATGACGTGGATTACCAAACTTCAGAGAAATTTGAAGGATTAGGTGCAGGTACATATACTATCTATGTTAGAGATGCAAACGGTTGTAAAGCTACTCCAATCACAAATATTGCGATAGGAACTCAAGTTACAGCATCTGCACAGGTAACAAAACCATTAGATTGTACAAATTCGCCAAACGCGCAGATTACAATTACTGCTCAAAACGGAACACCAGGTTATACTTATGAAGTATCATTTAATGGTGATCCTTTTGCATCGATAGCTTCTAATGTATACCCAGCATCAGCAACGGGATCTTATGTATTTAGAGTAACAGATTCTAAAGGATGTCCGGCATTAACAACTGCAGTAACTGTAGATGCTAAACTTACGCCAACAGGATCTACTACGCCAATAAACCCTAAATGTTACAATGGTAACAATGGAAGTTTTACAGTTATACCAGCGGGCGGAAATGGTGGACCATACGAATATAGTTTTAACGGAGGTACTTTTGGTACATCTGCTACATATTCTAATTTGGATGCTTTTGTTGGTTCAACAAATACAAAAACTTACACATATCAAGTAAAAGACGGTAAAGGATGTCTTTCAATTATTTACGATGTTACATTAACAAATCCTACACAGGTTACAGTTTCTGGTAGCTTCCCAGCTAACACTACATGTAGTTCTACAACAGTAATTACAATTGTTGGTGCAGGAGGAGCAGGAGGATATACGTATAACTTTGATGGTGGTACAAATTATAATGGGGTAACTACTAAGACAGTTACCTTAACAAATGCTGAACAAACTATTAAATTCTATGTAAAAGATATTAATGGATGTACAGCTGAAAATGAAATTAAAGTTCCGGCATTTAACCCGCCAACAGGAATTACAATTTCTACACCAGCAGTTGTAACTTGTAATACAACATCAACAAGTCTTACATTAACAGCTATTGGTGGTATTGCTCCGTATACATATGAAGTTACTTCAGGACCAGTTATGCCAACAGCACAAACTGGAAATACGGCTACATTTACTGGTCTTACACCTGGTAGTTATGAATTTAAAGTAACAGACGCAAGAGGTTGTACTGCTACTGGAGCAAAAACTATTGACCAAGCAGTTAAAATTAAAGCTGAAGGTGCAAAAACAGATGAGTTATGTTTGGACTCTAAAAACGGTAGCGCTACATTCACTGTTTCTGACGTGAGCAGTACAGGTAACTTTACTTATACTTTCACACCTAATACAGGTACACCAAATGTTAATGGTAACAAAGTTACTTATACAAATTTAGCGCCTGGAACATATACTTTCGTTGCTACAGATCGTACAACAGGTTGTGTTTCTGACAGCAAACAAGTAACAGTTGGTGCAGCTACTGCAATTGACTTTACAGTTACTGCATCAAAAATTAGTTGTAATAATAAAATTGCAACATTAACAATAACAGGTTTAACAGGAGGAAATGGTTCTTATAGCTATGCTTATGCGCCAAGTGGTTCTACTATTCCAACTACAGCTTATGGAACAACTTTAACAGTTGATACAGCTGTATTAACTACAACTATTGATGTTTATGTTAAGGATGTAAATAACTGTTACACTAAGAAAACAGTATCTATTGCAACAGAGGATGCTCCAATAATGAATCCTATTGCGGCACAATGTTACCCAGGAACTCCTATTTCTGTAAAAATTACAGGTACATATGCGTTGCCAGCAACATTTAGTAAAGACGGTACTAATTTTGGAACTGCTGATACATTTAATTTAACGCCTGGAACTTATCAATTAACGGTAAAAGATAAATTCGGCTGTATTGATTCTAAGACTTTTATCGTTCCTGAGCAATTAACAATTACTCCAAAAGTAGAAGATGCTGTTAGTTGTACACCAAATACAACTATCACCCTAACTTCTGCAGGAGGTACAGGAACTCGTACTTATGCTGTTTCATTCAATGGAGGAGCTTACACAACTGTAACAAGTCCTTACACTGCAACTGCAGCTGGAACTTATAAATTTAGAGTTAATGATACAGCAAACCCAGTTTGTTATGCTTATACAGCAGATATTCCAGTTACTCTAAAACCTACGGTTTTAACAATAAACACAAGTAAAGTTGATGTAAAATGTAACGGTGCTTCTACAGGAAGTATCTTAGTTACACCAACTTCAGGAAAAGCGCCTTATACTTATAGTATTACTTTGACTGCTGCACCATTTACAAATTACACTGTAAATAATCCTTCTGGATTAGTTGCAGGTACATATAGTATTGTGGTTACAGATGCTTTAGGTTGTGCTTCGCCAGCAACGGCTTCGGTTACAATTACTGAGTCTGCGGCGGTAACTGCATCTGCAACTGTAGATCCGTTTACATGTAATACTTCAAATGTTAAGGAGTCTAAAGATGTTACCGTTACAGCAGGTGGAGGAGTAGGTCCTTACACTTATAGTTTTAATGGTGGTTCATTTGAAGCTAGCAATAAATTTGAGGTTAAAGACAATCAAGCAGCACAAACAGTAAGATTTACTGTAAAAGATAGTAATGGTTGTTTAAGCCCTGAGGGAACTATTTCTATAGTACCGCTTATTTTGCCAGAGATTGCAAAAGTAGATGTAACGCCTATTTATTGTGATCCAGTTGCTAGCAGAACTAGTACAGCTACAATTACATTGACAAAAGGATCTGGAACTTATACAATTGTTTCAGGACCAACAATTAACAATACAGGAGCAACAAATGGAATCTTCAGTGGTCTTACGGCTGGTGATTATGTTTTCAGAGTAACAAATGCAAATGGTTGTTATGATGATTTTTCTAAAAATATTCCTGCTTTAGTTTCTATTAAAGCTACAGCAACAAAACAAAATGATGTTTATTGCTTCAATGGAAATACAGGAAGTATTAAATATGATTTAAGTGATTTCACTTCTTACAGTTATACAGTAAATGGAGTAGCAACAGGAGCAAACCAAACCGCTTCTTCATTTGTATTGTCTAACTTAGCACAAGGTAATTACATTGTAGTGTTTACAGATGACACTACTTTATGTACAATTACTAGATCAATTACGATTAACCAGCCAGCTACGAAAGTATCTGCTATTGTAGCTCAGGTAAATGCTAATTGCGGAACATCGACTTCTAAAGTTACGGTTACTGCAAGTGGAGGTACACCTGATTACAAATATGCTTACATGCAGAATAATGTTGTTCCAACTGATGCAGACTATATTTTATTAGCTTCAGCAGATTTAAATCCAACAACTAATTCGCAATGGGATATTTGGGTAAAAGATGCTAATGGCTGTACTGAAAAAGTAGATGTTACTATTACTACAGATCCAGTGCCTTCAGTAACTGCAGAAGTTACAAACCAATGTACTGCGTCAGGAAGTAATTTCATAATTGAAGCGACTGCAACAAGCGGAGTTGCTCCTTACACATATACAATTAACACAGGTGTTACACCTAGTCCTGCAAATACATTTACTGTTCCTGCAGGTACATATACAATTACAGTAAAAGATGCTAATGGTTGTCCTGCAACTACAGTAATTACGGTTAACGATCCGTTAACTGCCGTTGCAACTCCACAAAAAGATATTACTTGTTCTTCACCAGCTGAAGCTAGAATTGATATCGAAGTATTTGGAGGAAAAGCACCATTCGCATATAGAGTTAAAATTGGTGCTGGAATTTACAGCGGAACACCAATTGCTTTTGTTGGGAATAGCTTCCCTTATTACCCAACTTCATTAGTTGGAAATACATACGAATTTGAAATTACAGATTCTAATGGTGTGCCTTGTAAAACTTTTACTAAAGTTATTACTACAAATACACCAGCGACAGTTACTGCTTCAGCAGCCAAAGTAGATCCTACTTGTAATGGATTTAATGATGGTTCTGTCGAAATAACAGCTACTGCGGGAGTTGCTCCATTCGAATATAATTTCAATGGTGGTGGTTTCGGTACAAAATCTGTATTTGGAGGATTATTAGCGGGTACTTACAGCTATCAAGTTAGAGATGCTAAAGGATGTGTTTCTACATCTCAAAACATTACATTATTTGACCCTGTTAAAATTGATGCAGATGTTACTCCAAGTATTATTGAATGTAACGATAACAAGCCAGGTAGTATCAAAGTTGATATTACTGCAGGTGGTGTAGCTCCTTTTACTTATACAGTTTATAACAATGCATTTACGCAAGTAATGCCTCCTGTTGTAACGAGTGCAACTTCAGTAACTTTTGGAGGAGATCCATTAGTTCCAGGAATACTGACTTATGGTGATTATTATGTTACGATTGTTGATAGTAATGGGTGTGAATTTAAAAGTGCAAAAACACGTATTGAAACAAATCCATATATTGAAGCAACAGGTGTAGCTTCTTCTGGTACTTGTGTTGGTGGTGCATCTGTTACAATTAATGTATTAACAGCTGCTTTCCCAGTAACGTATTCAATTTTTGGACAACCTGCAACTGCATTTGGCCCAACTGCAAATCCTTCACATACATTTACAGGATTAGATCATGGTACAACATATCAGTTCCAAGTAATTGATAATGGTGGATGTTTCACAATTGTTGAAGTTACAACACCTCCATCTCCTTCTTCTATTTCATTAGATCCAATTGTTAAAGAAGATATACTTTGCTTTGGAAATAATTCAGGTAAAATTGACTTTACTGTTAGAAACTACGGAGCTTTAGTATCAGAAATCAGATATGAGGTTCGTGATGAATTGACAAATGTTTTAGTTCCTGGTATGAGTGGAGCTCTTACAGGATTAACAGGAGCACCAGCTTCTGGAACTGTAACAGGACTTCCAGCAGGTAATTATACTTTATATTTAAAAGAATTTGATGGAACAGAATGTAATGTTTCTCAAAAATTCCAAATTACTCAACCAATTCAAGGACTTAACTCAAGCGTACAGTCTATTAAAAATGCAAATTGTGATAATCCTGCTCAAGTTACTTTAAAAACAACTGGAGGAACAGGACCATATACATATGCTTATGCTTTAGCACCAGGAACACCTAGTTCATTTGCTTCAGGAAATGTACTAGATTTAGATCCAGGAGCTGCGGGAACAAATTTACTTTGGAATATTATAGTTAGAGATGCTAATGGCTGTACATTCCCATTGCAAGTAACTATTGCAAAAGATCCAAGTCCAGTAATTGCATTAAGTGTAGTTAACAAATGTGCTGCTGAGGACAACTTTACAATACGAGTTACTGAAACGACAGCAGGTACAGGAGCTTATTCTATTAGTATAGACAGTAATAACGCATACGCAAGTGCTACATTACCTTATAATGTAACAGGATTGCATTCTGGTTCTCACACAATTTACATTAAAGATGCAAATGGTTGTATTGATTCTAAATCAATTACAATTGATGCGCCTATCAAAGTTGTGCCACAACTTGGTACATTGCCAGACTGTGGAGTTAATAATGGTTCAATTACTTTAACGCCATCAGGTGGTTCAGGTAATTTTACATATACTATTTCGCCTACATATCCAAGCGTTGTAATCGCTGGAAATACAATTAGCGGTTTACCAGATGGTACTTATACAGTAACCATGACGGATAATACGAATAGTGATAATTTGAATGTTGCGTGTAGTACATCAGCTCAAATTACATTACCAAGAGGAACAGCTGTTACTTTTGATGCTGAAGTTGTAAACGTAGCTTGTAAAGGTGATGCTACAGGAAGTATTAAAGTAAACTTACTTCCAGGTAATAATGAACCTGCGTATACTTACGTAATAGCATTAGTATCAGGAGCACCTTTACCAGTAGGTATTGTACAAACAGATAATGTATTTAGCAATCTTCCAGTAGGAAATTATAGAATTACTGTAACATCTAAGAGATTGTGTTCTCTATATAAAGATTATATAGTTGGTGAACCAGTAGATGAATTAAGGGCTGATGCTCCTCTAGTAACTCAATATGCTTGTGCAACTGGCAGCGCAACGCCAGGAGCAGCTGTTATAACAGTAAATGCTTCAGGAGGTACTCCTGGATACAAATATAATTTTGATGGAGGTACTGAGTATTACGATAACAATGTATTGTTAGTAAGTGATGATAATAGTACAACTCCAAGAACATTCAACTACTATGTAATAGATAAAAATGGTTGTAAAACTAATGGTACAGCTACGGTTGATCCTTTCGTGAAATTAAATGATATTGATTTCGCTTTAACGACGGCTCCAACTTGTCCATTAAATGTTGCAACAATCACTTTAACGGTTGACGGTGGTAATACACCAATTACCAAATACGAAATGGTTTCTCCTACAAGTATTGATAACGGAACTGTAGCTGTATTTAATAATATACAACCAGGCGTTAATTACATCTTTAGAGTTACTGATTCTAAAGGATGTTCAATCGAGAGACCTTATAAATTAGATCCAATCGCTCCAATTGATATTATACGTACAGCATTTACAAATGTAAGTTGTAATTCAGCGAACGGAATTGACAATAACGGAACAGCAACTTTCACAGTTTCTGACTTTAGCGCGACTGGTTACACAGTTACAGTTACAAGTACTCCGGCAGCGTTACCTTTCAACGCACCAACAACGGCAGGTAATATCGTTACGGTTGGAGGTCTTGTTGAAGGAACTTATACGGTAACAGTAAGAGATAACACAACAAATTGTTCAGAATCTGCTGATGTTATCATTACAATGCCAGCGCCAATAGTAATTGCAGCGTCAGGTACAAAAGTTTATTGTACAAATACTGATTCTCAAATTACGGTGACAAGTGTAGTTGGAGGTACATCTCCATACACTTACGCGGTTGTGCCAGGAGGTACTGCTATTGCGCCAACAACATTCCCATATGCTATCAGTGCACCAGCAACAGTTAGTACAGGTTTAACTAACTTATCTTGGGATGTTTATGTTAAAGATGCAAACGGATGTATCGCTGGACCAGAAAACGTAACTATTATTTACGATGCCGCACCAGTGCTTAATATGCCAGCACAACAATGTTTTGTAGGTGCAGATTTAACGGTAGATCTTGATGCTCTTGCTACAACGTACAACAACGTAAAATCATTTACAGTTGATGGAGTTGCTACAACTAGTCCTGCGACATTTACAAAAGCAGGAACATACACAATCGTCTTAACAGATGATAACGGATGTACAGCAGAGCGAATTTACATTATTGAAGAGCGCTTAACAGCTGCTGCAACAGTAGAGAAAGATCTTTACTGTGAAGTAGGTAATGAAGCGGCAAAAATTGTTGTTGAAGTTAAGGGTGGTAAAAAAGACTACACTTATCAAATGTACTTAAACGGTGCGCCAGTGGGTCCTGCTAAACCAGCTACTGGTGACTTTACAGAATTTGTAACTGTTGATGGAGATTACACTTTTGAAATCTCAGACAGTAACGTACCATGTACATTTACAACGGTTCCTGTAACAGTTAGTAAACCAGGAACAATTATTCTTACGCCATCTCAAACTGATGTAGTATGTTTTACAGAAAGTAACGGAAGTTTAACTGTTGTTCCATCTGGTGGTGCTGCTCCATATACATTTGTACTTACAAGTACAGGTCCTGGTGCAAACAACTCAGGAGATGCAACTGGTATTTATACTGGTTTACCTCAAGGTGATTACAAAGTTGTGGCAACAGATGCTAAAGGTTGTACTGCTGAAGTAGATATTACAATTGTTGAGCCGCCTTTATTAGAAGAGGAGTATTCAATCACAAGAAACAGAAGCTGTAGTACATCTACTGAAATAGTAGTTGTAGGTAAAGGTGGTAAAGGAACTTACCAATATAACTTTAATGGACAAGGATATGATTCTCTAGATCGTATTTCAGTACCTAACGATGGTTCAGTTTTATCAGTTACATATACTGTTAAAGATGAGAATGGATGTGAAACAGCTCCAGTAACAGTTCCGATTGTTCCATTAAACAAACCGACTGCTTTAGCATTCTCTGCAACTGCAATTACTTGTCAAGCATTGAGTAGTAATGTTACAGTAACTGCTACAAACGGTGTAGGTGCGTTAGAATTTAATATTATAGAATTCAACGGAGCTCCAACAACGCTTTATGCTACAGTAACAACTGCAGGAAGCGCAGTTCCAGCGGTGTTTACAGGATTACCTTTCGGGGAATACAAATTTGAAGTAAAAGACAGCAATGGTTGTACTTTCACTGATATATTGACTATAAAAGATGTTGTTAAAATTCAAGCTACAGGTGACGCTTTCGCGAAATCTTGTATCGGTAATAACGACGGAAAAGTAGTCTTTACAATGTCTGATTTCAAAGGAACTTACACTTATTCAGTAACTAAAGATGGTGCTGCTTTTGTTGGACCACTTACAACTTCTGATACAGAGGTGACTTTAGCTAACTTAGCAATAGGAGTTTATGAGATTAGTGTTGTTGATGATATAACAAACTGCCCAACAACTTTCAATGTGGAGGTTAAAGATCCTATTGATGTAACAGTTACAGAAGAAGGTAATGTTAATGCTAATTGTAACACAGGTGCTGTAGTTACAGTTCAAGGTCACGGAGGAGCTGGTGATTATACCTATTCTTTCGTTCCAGCGGGTACACCTTATGGAGCATTTGAACCAGAGGCTACAAGAGAATTAAATCCACTTACGCCTAGTTGGTATGTATATGCAAAAGACAAAAACGGATGTATCTCTCAACCGATAACAGTAAACATTATAACTGATCCATTACCAGGTAACTTTACTGCAAATGTTACATCTCATTGTGCTGATAACAATGGAAATTATGAAATTGTAGTAGACGATTCTGCTGCAACTGGAGTAGGTCCATTTACATACAGTATTGGTGGAGGATTCCAAATCTCTAAATCATTTATTGTGAACGTTGCAAAAGCATACGACATCACAGTACGCGATAAATTTGGTTGTGAGACTGATTTCCCAGCGTTGGTTACCATTTTACAGCCTTTAGAATTGGATGCTAAAATTTTAGATTACACAACATGTGCTGAAGGTGACGGAAGAATTAGCGTTACAGCAACAGGTGGTTCAGGAAATTACAGTTATTCAATTGATGGTGGAGCTCCAGTTACAACTACTCCAGCTATATTTGAGTTCTTAAATTCTGG
This sequence comes from Flavobacterium sp. B167r, assembly GCF_056824315.1. Lineage (NCBI taxonomy): Bacteria > Pseudomonadati > Bacteroidota > Flavobacteriia > Flavobacteriales > Flavobacteriaceae > Flavobacterium > Flavobacterium sp. B167r. The sequence continues at coordinate 1,038,621 of NZ_CP124859.1, read as the reverse complement.
TAATCACACAATTGATGTGATTGATACAATTACTAATTGTCCAGTTTCAACTACTGTGAACATAATTCCACCAACTAAAATTGATGGTTTTGATGCAATTGCTACTCCGGTTACTTGTTTTAGTTATACTGATGGTAAAATTACAGCAAGCATTGCCGCAGGAACAAATGATAACCCGGTATATAGATATAGTATCAATGGTGGTACACCTCAAGAAAGTGGTGTATTTGAAGGATTAGCAGCTGGAGATTATCTTGTTGAAGTATTATCAGGAAGAGGTTGTCCTGCTTCTAAACTTGTAACTGTAGGAGGACCTAAAGCAATTGTCGTTCCTAGACCAGATGTTGTTCAGTACTTATGTACTAGCAATAACACTAGTAATTATGCAACAATTACAGTAACTGGTGTTACTGGAGGTTCTGAAGATTTTGCTAATTATAAATATGAGTTTATCAAAAATGGTGTAAGCATTGTCAAAGGACCAAGCAATGTATATACTCAAACAGATTATACAGGTGGAACTTTCATAATAAATGTTTATGATCCTAATGGATGTATTGGAACATACTCATCAGTAGAGATTTACCCATTCATCCGTTTAGATGAAGTAAAAGTAAGAGTTGATGATGCAATCACTTGTCCTACTAAAGAAAACATTACAGTATCGGTAGTTACAACAGGTGGTACGCCAACCGACTTAGAATATTCAATCGCTTATTCTTCTGGTGCTGCTGTACCAGGTAATGCGCCAAACGCAAATGGAGTATTTACAGATTTAGGAATAGGTGAATATATTATAAAAGTTCTTAATAAAGATACTGGCTGTTTATTACAAAAAGTTCACCGTGTGTATGATCCAAATACATTCAGTATTAAGGCAGTACCAGTAAAAGGAGACATTTGTTTCGGAGATACTGATAGCGTTGATTTAACTTTTGTTGACAATGAAACAGATCCTACAGACGATGCAGGTATATTTGACTATGTAGTTACTGGTCCGTTGCCAAGTACAGCAGTAGTAGCTTCAAGCCAATCATTAAATGCAGGTCCAGAAAGAATTTCTAATTTAGGAGCTGGTACATACAAAGTAGTGGCTACTTTAGTTGGTCCTCCTACTTGTCCAGTAGAAACACTATTTACTATCAGTCAGCCAAACGAAGCATTAGTTGCAACATCAACGAAAGTTGATATCACATGTGTTGCTGGCAATAATGACGGTGAAATCTCTGTTAGTGCAACAGGAGGTTGGAACACATCTTACCAATATCAATTAGTAAGAGGTACATCTGAAATTGTAGAACCTTACTCAGATAAGACAAACTTTACAGGACTAACGGCAGGTGTTTATACCGTATATGTTATAGACGCTAAAGGTTGTGAGACATCTACAAGTCAGACTTTAATAGTGCCATTGCCTATTAATGCTATAGCAAGTGCAAATGTTAATATTTTACCATGTTTTGGAGATAAATCAGGTATAGTTACTGTTACTCCTCCAACAGGTGGTCAAGGAAGCAACTATATGTATACATTAAATATACTTTCTGAAAATCCTGTAATTTCATCAGGACCATTCACATCTCGAGTTTTCTCTGGATTAGGTGCAGGAAGATATAGTGTAACAATAACTGATGGATTCTCTTGCGAGTTTACAACTAACGAAGTTGAAATTAAAGATCCAACAATTGTGTTAGCGACTTTAGTTCAGTCAAGAGCACAAACTTGTCAGACTTTAACGCAGCTTACATTAAGTGCAGAAGGCGGAACGCCACCTTATACTTATAGCGCAGATGGAACTAACATATTAGGTAATTTCCAATCGTCAATTTCATTTGATGTACCAGTAGGTTCTCATAAATATTTTGTTTTTGATGCTAATGGATGTAGAAGTGTTATCTCGAATTCAGTTGTAATCAATGCTTTAACTCCATTAGATATTAAACTTGATATTTCAAGTGCAGTTGTAAAATGTACTGGAGAATCGACAGGAGTAATTACTGCAGTAGCAGTAGGTGGTTTAGGCCATTACTCTTATACATTGTTAAACGGAACTGGAGGAGTTGTTCGTCCTGCTCAAGACAATGGAATATTTGCTGATCTTCCAATCGGAAAATATAGAGTATCTGTTAATAGTGTAGATTGTGATGACATATCAGAATTGGTTGAAATTAAAGAACCAAATCTAGCTTTACAAGCTCAATTTATACCAACAGATGTTACTTGTTTCGGTGACAACAATGGTAAACTTCAGATAATAGCTTCAGGTGGAACAGGAATCATTAAATATGCGATTTCTCCAAATCTGAACCAGTTTGATTCTAAAGTATTATTTGAGAAATTAGCGCCTGGTGATTACCAAGCAATAGCTCAAGACGAAAACGGATGTTTTGTATTGTATGATTTCACAATCTCACAACCAAACCCTGTAATCGTTACTGAACTTCCAAACTCAATGATTCCAGAAGTTTGTGACGGAGATAAAGATGGTGCATTTAGTATCGAAATTAAAGGAGGTACTTTACCTTACAGCGTAAGTTTAGATGTTCCAAACGGACCATTTACTTTAGGTACAGCAACACAAACAGTGTTTGACTTTACAAACCTTAAAGGTGGAGCGCATACAGTTTATGTGAAAGATGCAAACAACTGTCCGATTGATTTTGTAATGAATATGCCAGATGCGGTAATTCTTAACCCAACTGCAGAAGTAACATACGATTGTGTTAACAATGCACAGGCAAACATGGTAGTAGTATCAATTGATGCTTCTAACTCAAACCCTGCGGAGGTAGATTACTCTCTAGACAATAATGGAGTATTCCAACCAAGTAACATTTTCACAAATGTTCCTGCTGGTGATCACTTCATCATTGCAAGACATACTAATGGATGTGAGGTGCCAACTGCAATCTTTACTGTTGCTACGGTTGATCCAGTTTCTGTAATAGATGTAACAAACCAAAGTAAAGACATCAACACAATTGTTGTTAAAGCTTCTGGTGGAGTTGCTCCTTACGAATACAGTTTCAATGGAGAACCATTCTCTTCATCTAATAGCTATAGAATCTACAAAACAGGTGATTATGTGGTTATCGTAAGAGATAAAAATGGTTGTGAGGCTACAATAACAGTTCATGGTACATTCTATGACTTCTGTATGCCAAACTACTTTACTCCAAACGGTAGTACAGGTACAACAATTGGTCCTGATTGTGGAGCATTAGCATACAAAGAGCTTACGTTTGATATTTATGATAGATATGGTAGAGTAGTTGCCAAATATCGCGTAGGTGGAAAATGGAATGGTATATATAACGGAAATGAATTGCCAACAGGTGATTACTGGTACGTTCTTAAACTAAATGATCCGAAAGATCCTAGAGAATTTGTTGGACATTTCACTTTATACAGATAACAAAATTATAGCCCCAATGATGTTGTCTAAAAATATTATTACAATGAAAAAGTTTATTTTATCCTTAGTACTCATGGCTGTAACAACAAGTTACAGCCAAGAGTTAAACCTACCGGTGTTCACGCAGTATTTAGCTGATAACCCTTTTATTCTTTCTCCTGCTTATGCTGGTATTGGAGATAATCTTCGTATTAGAGCCAATGGTTTAACACAGTGGGTCGGAATTAAAGACGCGCCAGATAACCAATCATTGTATGCAGATTTTCGTGTTTTAGATCGTTCTGGAGTTGGTATCTCATTGTATAATGATAGTAATGGTAATACAAGACAAACTGGAGCCAAAGTTTCATTTGCGCACCACTTGATTTTGGATTATCGTACAGAGCAGTATTTATCTTTAGGTATATCTTACAACTTTAATAGTTTCCGTATTGAAACTGGAAATTTTAATGATGGCAGTAATGGTAACCCGCCAGTTGGTGGACAACAGCCTACTGACAATCGCTATAGCGGTAATAATAACTTTGATATTAGTGCATTGTATCGTAACAGAGGATTTTATTTGAGTTTCAATGCCAATAACGTATTGAAAAAGAATATTAGCCTTGAACGTGTAAACGAACCAGATCTTTTATCAAACTTCCAAGTATATACTGGATTTACTTTTAAAGATGCTGAAAATAGACGTATCGAATATGAACCATCGGTTTTCTTGCAGTACTTTGCAAATGACCAGCGTTCTACAACCGATTTTAACTTCAAATACAGACGTTACAATCGTTACGAAGATTACTATTGGGTTGGTGTTTCTTACCGTTTCTTAAATGACCAATTCCCAAAACCTTTGGCAATGGGACCTATGGCCGGTTTTATGAAATCTAAATTCTATTTTGCATACTCTTACCAGTTAATGTTTAATGGACTTGGATCTTATAATTCAGGAACACATTCAATCACAATCGGATTTGACTTCTTAGGATCAATCAGTAACTGTCCTTGTACACAAAGTCCAGTTCACGATTAAGCAAGTAATTTTTATCATCTTTAAGAATTATTTTGTTGGTTTTCATAATTTACAACGTTTTCGTTTTTATTAATGGATTATTTTTGCTTTTTTGAAATTTAGAGTACTCTAAAAGTCATATATTTGTTATTCTTTCAAAAAATTAAAAAACAAGCAGATGAAAACTTTAAACGATTTCGATTTTAAAAATAAAAAAGCAATTATCCGTGTTGACTTCAACGTGCCATTAGATGAGAATTTTAATGTAACAGATACAACACGTATTGAAGCAGCAAAGCCAACAATTGATGCTATTTTAGCTCAAGGCGGAAGTGTGATTTTAATGTCGCATTTAGGAAGACCAAAAGGAGCAGAAGAGAAATACTCTCTAAAACATATTTTAAAAACAGCTTCTGAAATTTTAGGAGTTCAAGTAAAATTTGCTGAAAACTGTGTTGGAGAACCAGCTCAAACAGCAGCAAAAGATTTAAAACCAGGCGAAGTTCTTTTATTAGAAAATTTACGTTTCCACGCTGAAGAAGAAGCAGGAGATGTAGCTTTCGCTAAAGAATTAGCTTCTCTAGGAGATATCTATGTAAACGATGCATTTGGTACGGCTCACAGAGCACACGCATCGACTACAATTATCGCTCAATTTTTTCCAAACGATAAAACTTTTGGAACATTATTGGCAAAAGAAATTGACAGTTTAAATAAAGTTCTTAAAAACAGTGAAAAACCTGTAACTGCAGTTCTTGGAGGTTCTAAAGTTTCTTCTAAAATCACCGTTATCGAAAACATCTTAGATAAAGTAGATCACATGATTATTGGAGGCGGAATGACTTTTACATTCATTAAAGCTCAAGGTGGAAAAATCGGTGAGTCTATCTGCGAAGATGACAAATTAGATTTAGCTCTTGAAATTTTAAGATTGGCAAAAGAGAAAGGCGTTCAGATTCACATTCCTGTTGATGTTATTGCAGCAGACGATTTCTCAAACAGTGCAAATACCCAGGTTGTAGACGTAACTGCAATTCCTGACGGATGGCAAGGTTTAGATGCAGGTCCAAAATCTTTAGAGAACTTCAAAAAAGTAATTTTAGGTTCTAAAACGATTCTTTGGAATGGTCCATTAGGAGTTTTTGAAATGGAAACTTTCTCTAAAGGAACAATTGCATTAGGAGATTATATAGCAGAAGCTACAGAAAATGGAGCATTTTCATTAGTTGGTGGTGGAGATTCTGTTGCAGCAGTAAAACAGTTCGGATTTGAAGACAAAATGAGCTATGTTTCTACTGGTGGTGGGGCAATGCTTGAAATGTTAGAAGGAAGAATTTTACCTGGAATCGCTGCGATTTTAGACTAAAATATCACAATTAACATTTTTTTAAACACTTTTCTTCAATAAAGGGCTTAGATTTGCAAAAATACAACTCTTGTAATTATTTGAATTACAGAATTTTAAAATAATGTTATATGATTGTAAAAAAATTATCACTAGTGGTTTCCGCATTCTTTTCGTTAGCTGTCTGTGCGCAGGAAACGGCAAAGACAGACACAGAACTGAAGCCAGAGGTTAAGTTATCATATTTAGATTCTATTAAAAGCACATTCAAAAAAGACCATTTGGCTACAAAAGTTGACAGTCTTTGGATGAACGAATTAGTAAGTCTAGATATTTATGATGATCTGACCAAAGACATTCAAACCATCAATAAAGATGTTACTGTCGATGAAGAACTCCCAACCGAATTGCTAAAACAGCGTTTGGCGGCGATGAATCAGAAATCACCTTTTGAAATTGAATACAATCAAGGTTTAGAAAATATAATAAAGTCATTTCTTAAGAACCGTAAAAAATCGTTTTCTCGATTAATGGCTTTATCAGAATATTATTTCCCAATTTTTGAGGATGCTTTCGCAAAACAAAACGTTCCTTTGGAAATAAAATATTTAGCCGTTGTAGAATCTGCTTTAAATCCTAAAGCAGTTTCTAAAATGGGCGCCACGGGACTTTGGCAGTTTATGTACGGAACCGGAAAACAATACACTTTAAAAATCGATTCTTATATCGATGAAAGAAGTGACCCTCTTAAAGCTACAGCCGCAGCTTCAGAATACATGAGCAAAATGTTCAATATCTTTGGCGACTGGGAACTGGTATTAGCTTCTTACAACTCAGGTCCAGGAAATGTTACCAAAGCAATTCGTCGTTCTGGCGGAAAAACAAAATACTGGGACATTCGCAATTATCTTCCAAAAGAAACTCAAGGTTACGTTCCTGCTTTCTTAGCAACAATGTATCTTTTCGAATACCATAAAGAACACGGTATTAATCCAGAAAGAGCAGTAGTTAAAAACTTCGAAACGGATACCGTTTGTGTAAAAAATCAAATGTCTTTCAAACAGATTGCCGATTTATTAGACATGCCACAATCACAAATCCAGCTTTTAAATCCGTCATACAAAATGGGAGTTGTTCCGTTTTATCAAGGAGAACAGCATTTTATTCGTCTTCCAAAAGATAAAGTAGCAACTTTTGTATCAAACGAAGAGCAAATTTATGCTTACGTAAAACACAATACAGAGTTCAGATCAACTAATTCTAGATTGGCTGTAAAATATACTCCAAAAGCTAGACCTGCTGCAAAGTCGATTGTTAAGCCAGCAGAGATTAACAATAGCGATTTCGAATTTTATAAAGTTAGAAAAGGAGACAACTTAGGCGCAATCGCTTCTAAATACAATGTTAGCATTAGCGAGCTTAAAAAATGGAATAACTTAAAAACAAATGCCGTTGCAATCGGCCGAAGCTTAAAGATTAAACCTGAAGAGCCTTCAGCTATAAAAGCAAATGCAGTTATAGACAAAAAAGAAGAAGCAATTGCTTCTGCTGATGAAAAAGAAAAGTCAACAGCTATTGATATGGACTATGTTGTAGTAGCTGGAGATAATTTAGGAAGCATAGCAAAGAAGTTCGGTACGACTATTGCGGAGTTAAAAGAACTTAACAATTTAACTTCAAATAACATTGGTTTAGGAAAAACAATCATTATTTCTAAAGCAGCAATAGTTATAGAAGAGCCGGCTTCAACAGCAATTGCATCAAACTCGGTTGATACATTCAAGAAAAAAGCAATTTCTAAAAACGTTAGTGAAGATTATTACGTTAAGAAAGGAGATTCTTTATATAGTATTTCAAAAAAATATCCTGGAGTGACAATTTCAGATATTAAAAAATGGAATGATATTAAAGATGAAGATATTAAACCGGGAATGAAACTTAAAATAAACGGATAATAGAAAAATCTTATTAAATTTGGGTTTTATTTCATAAATTAAAAAAATGAATAAAACCCATTTTTTATTGCTATTAGTTCCATTTTTCCTGATCTCTTGTTTCAAAAGCGAAAAACAAAATGGAACAGTTTCTGGAAAAACAAATACCATTTCGGTCATTATTGACGATCAGTTGTGGTATGGTGAAGTAGGCGATAGTATCAGAAATAAATTTGCTTCACCGGTTCTTGGACTTACTCAAGAAGAACCGCTTTTTACCATTAACCAATATCCCGCAAGATTGCTTGAAGGCTTTGTTACAGATAGCCGAAGCATTATAGTGGTTAAAAAAACAGCAGCAGAAAAATTCGAAATCATTCGAAGTAAAACTCTTCCACACAATACTTTTCGCATTTACGGAAAATCAGTAGACGATATTATCTGTAGCATTGAATTGAATTCGGCAGAAATAATAAAAATTATTCATGATGCTGAAATTCAAAAAATTCAGGAAGATAATAGTACTTCTTTACTGAATAAAGCCATCATAAAAAACAAATTCCATATCAATATTCAGATTCCAACAGGATATGAATACATGTTGCATAAAAAGAAATTCATTTGGCTTAAAAAAGAAATCATAAGCGGTAATACCAGTTTATTGATTTACCAAATTCCGCTTAGAAATTTCAAAAAGAAAAAAGACATTGTAAACGCAATCGTCAAAATGCGCGATTCCATAGGCAAATATATTAAAGGCCGTGAACCTAATACGCAAATGATTACGAGCGAAGCCTACGCTCCGTATTTCTCAAAAATAGCATTAGACAATAAAGAAGCTTTTGAGACAAAAGGAACTTGGGAGCTCAAAAACGACTTCATGACTGGACCGTTTATAAATTACGCGATATTAGACCCAACCTTCAATCGTGTTCTAGTGATAGAAGGATTCTCTTATTCGCCATCTCATCAAGAACGCGATCTAATGTTAAATCTTGAAGCCATCATAAAAACCGTAAGAATCGACAAACGATAGGATATTTTGTTGTTTCAAGTTTCAAGTTTGAGGTTTCAAGTTCTCCGAGAACTTTGCTTTCATTTGCCCAAACCCTTTGAGAACTCTGCGGTTAAATAGCCAAAGCATATCAAACTTGAAACATAAAACATGAAACTTGAAACAAAATTTTCGTAATTTTATTCATAACAAACATTAAAACAAATAGTTATGAAAAAATTAACCACAACCTTGGCAATAATAACCCTGTGTTTTGTTTCGTGTAAGAAAGAAGTAAAAGAGGAGACCGCTATCACAAAAGACTCTTTAGCTGTTAAAACAGAAGAACCTCTTATTGAAGAGCCAGTAGATTCTGCGGCACAAATGAAAGCTTGGCAGGAATACGCGACACCAGGAACCCCTCATAAAATGATGGCTGACGAAGTTGGGACTTGGAACTGCGATATGACATTCTGGGCAGAACCAAATGGTAAACCCGAAAAATCAACTACCACTGCGGAAATCAAAATGGTTTTGGGCGGGCGTTATCAAGAATCTGTTTATAAAGGAACAATGATGGGACAGCCTTTTGAAGGAAAAAGTACTTTGGCTTATAATAATGCCAGTGAAGAATATACCACAACTTTTATCGATAATATGGGAACCGGAATGATGGTTGCCATGGGAAAATACAATGAAGCCGCAAAAAGTATGGAATTTAAAGGCGAAATGGTAAATCCTGTCAACGGAGAAAAATCACCATATAGAGAAGTCTATACAATCGTTGATCCGAAAACTAGAAAAATGGAAATGTTCGATGTAAAAAACGGATCAGAATATAAAAGCATGGAAATTGTAATGAAGAAAAAGTAGTTTTTTCTAAGGGCAAAGATGCAAAGTACAAAGGCACAAAGTTTTTATTTCTATTGGATATAACTTTGTGTCTTTTGCGATTTCTAAAAGAAACTTTAGCGCAGCCAAAAAAATAATATAACTTAGCGCCTTTGTGCCTTCGCGGCAAAACTTAAAGAAAGGATGGAATTAAAATGGAAAATAAAGCCTTTTGAGGCATTAACTGCTCATGAGTTATATGATTTGCTCAGATTGAGAAGTGAAATCTTTGTTGTGGAGCAAAATTGCGTTTATTTAGACCTTGATGGCAAAGACAAGAAAGCATTGCACTTAATCGGAGAGTTTGAGGGTAAAATTGTAGCCTATTCGCGTTTATTCGATGCTGGAATTAGTTTCGATAACGCTTCGATAGGAAGAGTGACTGTAGATCAAAATTATCGCGATAGAAAATGGGGACATGAATTAATGCGTGAAGCCATTGCTGAAATTAAATCGAACTTTGGAAAAGATAAAATAACCATTGGCGCACAATTATATTTGAAGAAATTCTACGAAAGCCACGGTTTTGTACAAACCAGCGAAATGTATTTAGAAGATGATATTCCGCATATCGAAATGATCAGAGAGTTAAAATCTTAGAATCTTAGTAACTCAGAATCTCAGCATCTTAAAAAACTAAATTTTAGTAATCAGAAACTCCACCCGCCGATCGTAATTATCACCTCGGCCTAAAGGATATTTATTGCCGCAGCCCATATAGGTCATGCGGCTTTTTGATATTTTTTTGGACATTAAATAATGGAAAACAGTTTTGGCGCGGTTCCAAGAAAGTCTTCTTTCTTTAGTTGCTCGATCAATTCCGTCGTTGTAGATCTCGGGCGTGCAACAGACATGCCCGCGTATTTCAAATTTTAAACTTCTATGATTTTGAAGTGTTATGGCAACTTTGTCAAGTTCTCTTTTTGAAGTAGGCGTTAGTTTGGCACTTCCGATTTCAAATAAAATAGATTCGAGGCAAACTTTATCCCCGACTTTTAGATCGTCTTTGAAAGAAGTGCGAATTCCTTTTCCGAAACTATTTTTCTTTACCAAGATCAAATCGACCCGCCGATTTCGGAGACGTGTTTCGTACAGATTTTCTACCGTATCTGCTTTTACGACAACACGCCCTTTTCCTTCTAGAATAACAATTTTACCTCGGTTGAATCCTTTTCCGATCAATAGATTCTGAATTGTATTGGCTCGATTATTAGATAATCTAAAGTTATACTCATCGTTTCCGCGATCATCACAATAGCCATAAATCTGTATAGACTCTACTTTAGCAGTGTCTATATTTTTTACAAAATTCGATACAACGCCGATTTGCTTATCTGTCAAATCGTACCTGTCAAACTCAAAATAAAGAGTTTCAACAGGTTTTTGCTGTGCGTTGACCGTATAAAATGAAAAAACAATCAAGGCTAAAGTTGTCTTCATTCACTACATTTTTAAAATCGTTTTATATTCTGTCTGATTATTTAATACGCTAACTGCTCTTTTAATTTCTGAATTGTTTTTTAGATAGTACTGATACAAACCTTCTTGATATTGATATCTTTTAATCAATTCTTCCAAAATCATGTTTTTGATTTCTTTTTGGTTTTTATCCAGTAAAGTCGTTTCGCTTTTTTCTAAAGCATTCAACAATTGCTGATATTCGGCAGTAATGGTCTCGTCTATTTTTTCTTTTTTAGCTGCAGCTAAAGTATTTTTCAAAGCCACTTCTGTTTCTGTATCAAAAGTGATTTTGTTGGTTTTTAAATATTGTTTGAAAGCAGCATAATCTGCATCTGAAATAGTTGGAATCTTATCGCCCAAATTTGGATTTTTGTAATAATAAGTCGTAGCGTAATCAAAAACTCCGTCATTTTTGGTTAAAGCGGTTGCTATAGCGCTAGTTTTGGTTTCTTCCAATTCGATATCTGGCAAAACTCCTCCGCCATCATAAACCGTTCTTCCTTTTCTGGTTTTAAAGGCATTGAAATTTTTAGCATCTGTTTTTTGTGCCACACCGTTTTTGTCTTTATGCGCATAATCCAAAGCCTGAATGCATCTTCCAGAAGGCGTGTAATATCTTGAAATGGTTACTTTCAATTGAGTTCCATAAGTTAAATCAACAGAACGCTGCACCAAACCTTTTCCGAAACTTCTGCTTCCTAAAACTACGGCACGATCCAAATCTTGTAAAGCACCCGAAACAATTTCAGAAGCCGAAGCACTTCTTCCGTTTACTAAAATTGCTAACGGAATTTCAGTATCAATCGGTTCTTTCAGCGTTTTATAAGTGTTATTGTGTTTTTCAATTCGTGATTTAGTCGTCACAATTACTTCATTCTTCGGAACAAATAAATTACAGATATCAATGGCTTCGTTTAATAAACCTCCAGGATTTCCGCGTAAATCCAAAACAATTTGCGTTGCTCCGTCTGCTTTTAGTTTTTCAAGAGCTTCTTTTACTTCAGCCGAAGCTTTTCTACTAAAATGCGCCAAAACGATATAACCGGTTTTATCATCAATTTTTCCATAAAAAGGAACCGATTTAATATCTACTTCATCCAAAACCAAAACAGTAGTGTTTGGTTTTCCTTGACGAAGATATTTGATATTGATTTTGGTGTTTTTTGTTCCTTTCAATAATTGCGAAGCGTCGTCTTTAAAATCGGCGATCAAAACATCTCCAATTTGAATGATTTCGTCTCCCGCTTTAAGTCCGGCTTTATCTGCTGGATAGTTTTTATAAGGTTCGCGAACAATCAGACGATCTTTTTTTCTAGAAATCAAAGCACCAATTCCAGTATATTCTCCAGTATTATTGATTTTGAAATTGACAACATCTTGTTCATTGAAGTAAACCGTGTACGGATCCAGACTTCCCAACATGCTTTTGATTGCTTTATCCATCAAATCTCCTGGATTGGTTTCGTCAACATAATTGGTGTTTACGGCTTTAAACAGAGTTGTAAAAATTTCGATCTGTTTGGCAATTTCAAAAAAATCTTCTTTAAAACTGGTTCCAACAAACAACATTCCCGCCGCAGCGACTGGTATAATAAATTTCTTCTTGAAATACGGATACATGATTATTCTTTTTTTCTTCTTTTTAATCTTTTTCTAATAAAATAGGCAAATACAACAAATAAAATGACAAATGGCCAAGCGCTTAATAAGGAAAGCAATAAATCGGATAAAGTATAGAATCCAGATTCAATGGCATTCCAAAGTTTGGAGCCGTAAGATATTTTGATACCTTCTTTTTCAGGTATTATTTTATAAAATGCAATGGTAATTGTGCTTTCAGAAACGCGACTTTCTAAATATTTCAATTGACCTTCTTTCGATTCGATTTCTTCGCGAATTGTCGAGATTTGTTCTTCAATTTCTAAAATCTCACTGACTTTATTGGCTTTCTTCAAAATTTCAAGATAACGTTCTTCGAGTTTTTTCTTTGTTTTTAATCTAGAAGTCAGGTCGATGTATTGTTCTGTAACATCTTCGGCTGAAATATTTTTGACTTCAAAGTAAGAAACACCTTTAGAGACGTCATTTATAAAACGGTCAAAATTTTGGCTCGGAACTTTTACTGTTAGATTTCTAGAAATGGTTCCATAATCTTTTCCCTCAGAATCGTTAATGATTCTTGCTTTACTATTTGTAACCGCTTTTTGAATTTGATTGAAAGTATTTTCCAAATTATCGGTTTCAAAACGTAAAGTGGCTTCTTTTATAATCTTTTGTTCAATTTGTTGTTTGACCTTTGGAGCTGGTGGAGCGGCAGGATCAAAATTCTTATGATCAGAGCCAGCTTCTGCTTTTGCAGGAAGTTTTACTGCTTGTATAGAAATTGCTTCTTCATTGGCACTTCCAGCTTTACTACATCCAGAAAGAATTAAAAATAAGAATGATAAAAAGAAAATATGTCGCATAAAATTTCAATTTAGAGCTAAAACTACGATTTTTTTGCCTAATTTGATTAATAATCTTACGTTTTGAAATTTACGCTTCTGTTTTTGTTTCAGAATCGAGAGGTTTGTTGATTTGAGCGGTGAATTTCTCAAACAATTGAATCGTTTTGGTATTGATTTCTTCGTAAGACAAACGGTCTTTGGTTTGATAAAAAAGCATTATCGAATACGGCTGATCCAGATTGTCCAAAAGCAATTGTTTGTTTAAACGATACGTTTCTCTCAAAACTCTTTTGAAGTAATTTCGATCAACAGCTTTTTTGAAGTATTTCTTTGAAACTGAAACGCCAATTTTGGTTTGTTCTTCTGAATTTTCTTCCGCTTGACGGTAAACCAAACGAAGCGGATATTTAGACACCGATTTTCCGTCAGAAAATAGTGATCCAATTGTAGTTTTGCTCTTTAAACGCTCGTTTTTAGGGTAAGTAAAGTTCATTTAATTCAGAAAAAATTTGCAAATTTTGGTACAAAGGTACAATTAAACCATAAAAAGAGTTATTGTTTTCAATTTTAATAAGTCTAAAAATATATTTATTACTTTTGCGCATTAATTTTTGAAGCATGGAAAAAATTATATCTTATCCTATATCGGTAATTTACTATTTATTATTTGGTTTATGTTTGGTTGTTTTTCACCCAATTCAGTGGATTTGTTTAAATGTATTTGGTTACCAGGCTCACAAAAAAAGCGTTGATTATTTAAACTTTTTCCTTTTAAGATGTACGAATCTTGTGGGAACGAGATATACAATTGAAAATAGAGATACAATTCCGAAAGGCGTGCCGATCATTTTTGTGGCAAATCACCAAAGTATGTACGATATCGTGGCAATGATTTGGTACTTTAGACGATTTCATTGTAAATTTGTAAGTAAGAAGGAGTTAGGTAGCGGAATTCCAAGTGTTTCTTATAATTTGAAATACGGAGGATCGGTGCTTATTGACCGAAAAGACCCTAAACAAGCTATACCAGTTATTAAAGGCTTGTCTGAATATATCGAAAAAAACACAAGATCTGCCGTTATTTTCCCAGAAGGAACAAGAAGTAAAACGGGTGTACCAAAGGAATTTGCGCAAAGCGGTTTAAAAATTTTGTGCAAATATGCGCCATCTGCGTATGTTGTACCCGTGAGTATCAATAATTCTTGGAAAATGGTGAAATTTGGTTTTTTTCCTGTTGGTTTAGGAAATCACCTGAAATTTACAGCTCATCCAGCTTTGGCTGTCAAAGATTACAAATTTGAAGAGCTGATGGAGATTACTGAAAAAGCAGTTAAAGAAGGAATAAATGAATATAAACAGGTTTAAGTTTTAGTACCGAGCTAAAATGTAAAACCCAAATCTATAATAAGTAATGTCTATAAAAAACATTAGATTAGAAGTAATGCAGTTTTTGGAAAAAAACGTTGATAGCTTCGTTGAACAGTATTTAATTCCAGTGGAAAAAATTTGGCAGCCGTCTGATTTTTTACCGAATTCTGAAGGAGAAAATTTCTTTGAAGAGGTAAAAGAATTGCGCGAAATTGCTAAAGAACTTCCTTACGATTTCTGGGTTACGCTTGTTGGTGACACAATCACTGAAGAAGCTTTGCCTACATATGAGTCTTGGTTAATGGATGTTGAAGGAATTGACCAGATAGAAAACGGTGGAAACGGTTGGTCTAAATGGATCCGTCAATGGACCGGAGAAGAAAACCGCCACGGAGATCTTTTAAATAAATATCTGTATTTGTCAGGTCGTGTAAACATGCGCGAAATCGAAATGACTACACAGCACCTAATCAACGACGGTTTTGATATTGGAACTGGAACTGACCCATACAAAAATTTTGTATACACTAGTTTTCAGGAATTAGCAACTTACGTTTCGCACAATAGAGTAGCGCAGATCGCAAAGAAATTTGGAGATAACAAGCTTTCTAAAATGTGTAAAATGATAGCAGGTGATGAAATGCGTCACCACCACGCATATAGCGAATTTGTTACTAGAATTTTCCAAGTAGATCCAAGCGAAATGATGTTGGCGTTTCAATACATGATGAAACAAAAAATCGTTATGCCGGCTCACTTCTTGAGAGAATCTGGCCAAAAAATCAGTACAGCTTTTGAACAGTTCTCTGATTCTGCACAGCGTATAGGTGTTTACACAGCAAACGATTATGTTGATATTATGCAGAAATTAATCAACAAATGGGAAATTGATAAAGTAACAAACCTTACAGACGAGGCTGAAAAAGCACGTGATTATTTAATGAAATTGCCAGCTCGTATGGCTAGAATTTCTGAAAGATTAGTTATTCCAGCAGAAGGCCACATCTTTAAATGGGTGGAACCTGCGAGATTGTAGATTTTAGATTTAATTTTAAGTGAATAATTTTACCCAAAGCTTGTCCTCCTGAGCGAAGTCGAAGGATCTCATGCTAAATCCATTCTTTGTGTCCTTCGACTTCGCTCAGGAAGACATAAAATAGAATTGAAATTTAAAAACTTTGCCTAATGCAACAAAATTGCTTTAGGTTTAAAAAGAATATATTTGTTGATTGTTGAAGGTTTAAAATCTTTAACAATCAACTTTTTTTATAAAACGTAAAAACTTCTGTATGAGCGATTCACAACTGATTATTAAAACCATTGCTTTTGTTAAAGAAAAATTAAATGATGCCGAAGGCGGACATGATTGGTTTCATATAGAACGCGTTTTTAAAAATGCACTTTTGATTGCAAAAGAAACAGAGTGCGATCTTACAGTAGTACAATTGGGAGCTTTATTGCACGATATTGCTGATAGTAAATTTCATAACGGAGACGAAACTATTGGACCCAAAACTGCAAGAGCTTTTTTAGAGGATCAAAATGCTTCTGAGGAGATAATTACCCACGTTGTCAATATCATTGAAAATATCTCTTATAAAGGCGGAAATTTCGAAAGAAAGTTCTCTTCGGTCGAATTAGATATTGTACAAGATGCAGATCGTTTAGATGCGATCGGTGCAATTGGTGTTGCAAGAGCTTTTAATTACGGCGGATTTAAGAATCGAGCTTTATATAATCCAGAAATTGCTCCTGTAACCAATATGACAAAAGAGGAGTATAAAAAGAATAATGCTCCAACGATAAACCATTTCTACGAAAAGCTTTTATTGCTAAAAGACAAAATGAATACCCAAAAAGGAAAAGAAATCGCAGCGGAAAGACATCGTTTTATGGAAACATTTCTTTCGCAGTTTTATGCCGAGTGGGAAGGGTTAAAATAGTTTTCAGTCTCGGTCTCAGTTTACAGTTTCAATCTGAATTTTTTGTCTCTTCTTTAATTTAGTATTTGGTCGCAGTATAAATCTTTCATCTTAAAAGCCTAAAACCTTTAAGAGATAAAATAAAAACGGCTCCAATGTAGAGCCGTTTTGTTTTCAAGGTCGATTATAAATTATTAGTAATGGTACAATTACAAATTGGATTCTAGAATACACATTATTCCAAAAGCGCATAAAAATCCAATTGAAAACCATAACAACCTTGTAACGTTATTATCTCTAATGATTTCGCTTTTTTCAAATTTTGTCATGTTGAATGTATTTTGAATATTTTCAAAAGTAATTTGAACAAGCGTAACAATTATGTTTCAGGAGGTTTTTTAAGTATCAGAATAAGACATTTTCTAACTTTCGGCTTTTAGTCTCAATTTTATAAGTATTTCATTTTTAATCTATCATGCTAAAACTTTAGACAAAAAACTATTGATTGTTTTTCATTATCAAATAAGTAATAATTGTAGCACAGAAAAAACCTACTGCAAACCAAAGCAAGCGAGCAACTCTATTGTCTCTTACTATTTCTATTTTATCTTCTTTTGTCATTTGCGATGAATTTAAAAAGCAAAGGTAATTTAAGAAAAATATACTAACGGGTTACTTTTGGCTTTAAAAATATCAAAATAAGACATTCTGAGGTTTGAAAAAGAAAAGCTTCAAATAGATTTTAATTTCTATTTGAAGCTTTTCCCCTTTGTACCCATGTACCTTACCACCTTTTTTCCTTTAAATAAAACTAAGAACATCCGCAATCTGTTCCGCTGCCGCAATCTTTTTTCTTTTTAGATTTAAAAAAGAATTTTTTAATAAGGAAAGCAACTGCTAATCCTAATATGGCGAAGGCTATAATTTCTTGAAACATAACTTTTTATTTTAATAGCTGATAAGCGATTAATGCAGTAAAATAAGCCAATCCACTCATGAAAACTAACTGCATGGCAGGCCATTTCCATGAATTGGTTTCTTTTTTTGTAATGGCCAATGTACTGGCGCATTGCATGGCAAAAGCATAAAAGAGCAATAATGAAATTCCAGTTGCAAAGTCAAATACTTTCTTGCCAGTATCTGGACGGACTTCTGCCTGCATTTTGCTTTTTATGGTCGATTCGTTATCAGCATCTCCAACGCTGTAAATAGTCGCTAAAGTTCCAACGAAAACTTCACGCGCTGCAAACGAACTGATTAAGGCAATTCCGATTTTCCAGTCGTAACCCAAAGGCTGAATGGCTGGTTCAATCGCACGCCCCATTAATCCGATATATGAATTCTCTAATTTTTGAGAATTAACTTCATTTTCAAACTGCGTATCATCCAAAGTTGTATTCGCAAATCTTTCTTTTACGATAGTTTCTGCTTCATTGAATTCCTTTCCAGGACCGTAAGAAGCCAAAAACCATAAAATAATCGAAATCGCAAGGATAATTTTTCCAGCTCCAACAACAAATGCTTTTGTTTTCTCAACCACATTAATCCCAACATTTTTAAGAAGTGGCATTTTATAACTAGGCATTTCGACTACGAAATACGTTTTATTATCAAGTTTTAAAACCTTATTCAAAATATAAGCAGATAAAATTGCTGCAAAAAAGCCTAAAACGTAAAGTGACATTAATGTTAATCCTTGAACATTTAAAAATCCAAAAACACGTTTACTCGGAACGACAAGCGAAATAATAATGGCATAAACAGGTAATCTTGCTGAACAAGTCGTGAATGGCGTTACTAAGATCGTAATAAGGCGTTCTTTCCAGTTCTCGATATTTCTTGTTGCCATAATTGCCGGAATTGCACAGGCGGTTCCTGAAATCAAAGGCACAACACTTTTTCCTGAAAGCCCAAATTTGCGCATGATTTTATCCATTAAAAATACGACACGGCTCATATAACCGCTTTCTTCTAAAATCGAAATGAATAAAAATAAGAATGCAATTTGTGGAATGAAAATGATAACTCCACCAATTCCCGGAACAATTCCCTGCGAAAGCAAATCGGTTAAAATACCGCTTGGCAGTTCTTTTGCAACCCAACTGCTTAAAGAAGCAAAAGTGCTGTCAATGAAATCCATCGGAATGGTTGACCAGCTAAAAATCGATTGGAAAATCAAAAACAAAATCGCAAAAAAGATAACGTAACCAAAAACTTTGTGCGTTAAAACGCGGTCAATTTTGGCGCGAATGTCTTTTGCCATTGAAGCATCAACTTTCAAACCTTCTTTTAAAACATCATTGATAAACTGATATCTTTTGATGGTTTCTTTCTGCTGTAAACGTTTTAATTCAGAATGCGATTTGGTAAAAGTGCTTCTGATTTCATTTCGATCTAAATTCAAGAAATTGACATCTTGCGTAATTACCAGCCACAATTTGTACATCAATTGGTTTGGAAAAGCTTTTTGCAATTTTTCAAAATACTCAGGATCAATTACAGAAGCATTCAAACATGGTTCGTGCGGGATCGTTTTATAAGAAACAATCAATTCTTTTAATTCTTCAATTCCTAAACCTTTTCTTGAACTGACTAAAGCAATTTTTGTTTTTAGTTTGTCTTCTAAATACGGAATATCCAAAGAAATCCCTTTGCGTTCCATACGATCTGACATGTTGATGACCAAAATCGTCGGAATTTCAAGGTCTTTTATTTGAGTGTAGATGAGTAGATTTCGTTTCAGATTTTCAACATCTGTTACAACAACTGCTACATCTGGATATAATTTATCGTTTTTGTTTAATAAAAGCTCGATTACCACGCTTTCATCCATCGAACTTGCATTCAAACTATAAGTTCCAGGTAAATCTAGAATATTAGCTTTTATGTTATTAGGTAATTTGCAGAATCCGATTTTCTTCTCAACCGTAATTCCAGGGTAATTCCCGACTTGTTGGTTAAGACCTGTTAATTGATTAAAAACGGAAGTTTTTCCGGTATTTGGATTTCCGATAAGGGCAACATTGATATTCTGAACGCTCATTACAAATTGGTTTTGATAAGTTCAACTTCAATTTCACGAGCTGTTTCAATGCGAATTGCAACATGAGAACCATTAATATCTAAATATAAAGGATCACCAAAAGGAGCAACCTGCAGCAATTCAACTAAACTACCAGGCAGACAACCCATTTCTAATAATTTAAGTGGAATAAGATCGATATCAAAATCTTTGATAATGGCTTTTTCGCCTTTTTTCAGAGTGTGTATTGTATTTTGCAAGCTTATTTAGATTGAATTTAGATTGCAAAAATAGGCAATTATTATTTATTGAAAGGCATTTAACCGTTGGACAAATGCTAAAACTTTCTAAAAATAAGGGATTTTACTCTTGAGAAAGGAATTCGATGTCATCCAAAAGACGTTTTACATCTTCTTTATTTGTTCCATCATAAAAACCTCTAACGCGGCGTTTTTGGTCAACTAAAACAAAATTCTCTGTATGCACCATATCATAAAGCTGATCTGGTCTTCCCAATTTCACAGCCAAATATGATTTTCTGGCCATCGTGTAGATTTCTTTTTTATCGCCAGTAACCAAATTCCATTTGCTGTCTACAACTCCATATTTTATGGCGTAAGCTTTTAAAATAGAAACACTATCAACTTCAGGAAAAACGGTGTGGGAAAGCAACATCACTTTCGGATTGTTTAAAACTGCTTTCTGTACATCAACCAAATTGGTAGACATTTTTGGGCAAATCGATCCGCAAGTGGTAAAGAAGAAATCGGCAACATAGATTTTTCCTTCGTAATTTTTTTGGGTAATCGTATCGCCGTTTTGATTTACAAATGAAAAATCCGCAATTGTGTGGTATTTGCTTTTATATTGAACAGTACTGTCAACCAACTCAGGATTTACATCGGCTGGATTGTAAATTGGAAGTGTCTTTTTAGGTTTTAAAGCCGAGTAAAACAAAGATATTGTAACAACCGAAAATACTATTAGAACAATAAAGAATTTGCGGTATTTATATAAAAGCGATTTCATAAAAATAATTTGGCGCAAAAATACGAAAAGGAGTTTTTAAAAGCTTTACGGAATTATTTTTTTAACAGCCTTTTGTAACTTTTAGAATCAATTTGATGACTAATGAAATCGGTTTGTGATTTGTATTTGTGAAATTTCTTTTTATTTGAGAGTTTACAGTTACAATTTTAACACAATTTTCAAAATAATAACAATATGTTTGTATTTTCCATTAAACCATAAATTTTTATGAAAAAACAATTAGCTAAACCAGTGTTTGGTGTGTTATCTGCAATGTTTTCTATAACTGCCGTGAATGCCCAAAATACGCCAAAAGAACCAGGCATTAATGTCTCGTACATGAATGCAAAAATTAGTCCGAGTCAGGATTTCTTTCAATATGTAAACGGAACTTGGCTGGATCAGACAGAAATCCCAAGCGACAGAACTTCTTGGGGAAGCTTTAATGAATTGCGTCAGAAAACAGATGACAATTCGTTGGCTATTTTAAAAGAAGCTTCAAAAAATCCAAAGTACAAATCAAACACCGATCAAGGAAAAGCGATTGCTTTGTATAATACGGTTTTAGATACTATTGGCAGAAATAAGTTAGGAGTAAAACCGCTTCAGCCGACTTTAAAAAAGATTGATGCGATTAAAAATGTAACTGATTTGCAAAACTTTCTTACCGAAATGCAAGCGCAAGGCAACGGTATTGGCTTTTTTGGAGTTTACGTAAGTGCCGACGCTAAAAACAGTAATAAAAATTCGGTAACATTAAGTCCGGGAACTTTAGGATTGTCTGACAAAGATTATTACAATGCTGATGATAAAGATTCTAAAGAAAAACGTGAAAAATACGAAGTTCACGTTGCTAGAATGTTGCAATATATTGGCGAATCTCCAGCGAAAGCAAAAGAAAGCGCAAAGCAGATCGTGGCTTTAGAAATTGAAATGTCTGCGCCAAGATTGGATCGAGTTGAAAGAAGAGACCGCAGAAAACAATACAATCCAACCGCAATTGCCGACTTGAAAAAGAATACGCCGTCTATTCAATGGGATAAATATTTCACAGGAATTGGAATGACAAAACTGGATACGGTGAATGTTGCACAGCCGCGTTATATGATTGCTTTGGAAAAAACTTTCACAGAGAAAAAAGTAGAGGCTTGGAAAGAATATTTAAAATGGTCTGTAATAAACCGTTCAGCATCTTCTTTAAGTACAGATATCGAAAATGCTAATTTTGATTTCTACGGAAAAACATTAACAGGAGCTTTAAAACAACGTCCGCGTGAAGAAGTGGCCTTGCAAGTTGTGAATGGAACAACGGGAGAAGCTTTAGGAAAACTTTATGTAGAGAAATTATTTCCTGCTGAAGCGAAAGACAAAGCAAAGAATATGATTGCGAATGTCATGAGGGCTTATGAAAACAGAATCAATGCGTTGCCCTGGATGTCTGCAGAAACAAAATCTAAAGCAATCGAAAAACTAAATAAACTGACGGTTAAAATCGGATATCCTGATAAATGGAAAGATTATTCGGCTTTAGCACTTAAAAATGTAAATGAAGGCGGAACTTATTTTGAGAATATGAAAAGCATATCAAAATGGTCATATGCTCAAAGTTTAGACAAATTAGGAAAGCCAGTTGATAAAACAGAATGGGGAATGTCTCCGCAAACGGTTAACGCTTATTTTAATCCTTCGTACAACGAAATTGTATTTCCTGCTGCGATCTTACAGCCGCCGTTCTACAATTATCAAGCAGATGAAGCTGTAAATTATGGCGGAATTGGTGCTGTAATTGGTCATGAAATCTCTCATGGTTTTGATGATTCAGGAGCAAGATACAACGCTCAAGGAAATTTAGTAGACTGGTGGACAGCTGATGATTTAAAACAATTTACAACTCTTGGAGGAGAACTTGCTGCACAATACAGCGCTTTGGAACCGCTTCCAGGAATTTTTGTTGATGGTAAATTTACTTTAGGTGAAAACATTGGAGATTTAGGCGGAATCAATGCGGCTTATGATGGTCTTCAATTGTATTTGAAGGAACATGGAAATCCAGGTTTAATTGACGGATTTACTCCAGAACAACGTTTCTTTATTTCTTGGGCTACCGTTTGGAGAACAAAAACAAGAGACGAAGCAATTAAAAGTCAGGTAAAAACAGATCCGCACTCGCCGGGAATGTACAGAGCTTATGTGCCAATTCAAAATGTTGATGCTTTCTATAAAGCTTTCGATATCAAAAAAGGAGATAAAATGTATGTTGAACCAGAAAAACGTGTTAAAATCTGGTAATTAATTTTTAATAATGAAAAAGGGGCGGTTTCGAATTTCGGAACCGCTCCTTTGCTATATGTTTGTTTTTTACTACCGATGAAATGTTCCTACAGAACATAGTGCGGTTATTTCAGCTGACTGTAAATGTATGTTTCAATTGCTTTCAATTCTTCATCAGACATGAATTTAGTAATTGCAAAATTGGTTTTCATAACTTCAAACTGACTCGGATCAACTATTGGTTCTGCATTTCCTTTTAAGAAAGTTACGATATCGCCATTTTTGTCTTTGTAGATTTTGGCAATTTCTTTAATGCTTGGTCCAACCACTTTTTGATCTGGTTGATGACAAGCAAAACAATTTCCAGCACCTTCAAAAAGCTGTTTTCCTAATTCTTCTGGACTTTTGGCTTTTGCCGATTCTCCTTCAGAAACAGATTCGGTTGCTGCGTTTGTCGACTCAGAACCTTCTTTTTTACAAGAAGCAAAAGCTAAAACTGCAGATAAAAATAAGGCCTTTTTCATCTTATTTCTTTAAAAGTATTGCCGCTTCTTTAGCAAAATAAGTAGAAATAAGATTGGCTCCAGCACGTTTGATGCACATTAATTGTTCCATCATAATCTTATCGTGATCTAACCAACCTCTTTCAGATGCGGCTTTAATCATGGCATATTCTCCAGAAACCTGATAAACGGTTACAGGAACATTTACCGTATTTTTAATTTCGCGAACGATATCCAAATAAGCAATCCCTGGTTTTACCATAACCATATCTGCGCCTTCTTCAACGTCAGACAAAGCTTCTTTAATGGCTTCAATTCTGTTGGCATAATCCATTTGATACGTTTTTTTATCTTTTGGAACAGCAACATCAGCTTCTTTTGGAGCAGAATCTAGAGCGTCTCTAAACGGACCATAAAATGCTGAAGCATATTTAGCAGAATAACTCATGATTCCAACATTTTGAAATCCAGCAGCATCCAAACCTTCGCGAAGGCGTAAAACACGTCCGTCCATCATATCGCTTGGCGCAACAAAATCGGCACCAGCTTCTGCGTGAGAAACCGCCATTTTTACTAAAGCATCAACAGTGCTGTCGTTTTCTACGTCGCCATTTTTTATAATTCCGTCATGACCGTAGATTGAATATGGATCTAAAGCTACATCTGGCATTACAATCATTTCTGGACAAGCCACTTTTATGGCACGAATAGCTTGTTGCATTAATCCGTTTGAATTCCAAGCTTCTTTTCCTGTATTGTCTTTTAGGTCTTCGCTAACTTTTACATAAATGTTAACTGCGCGAATTCCTAAATCAAAAAGTTCTTTTACTTCTTCAACCGTTAAATCTATTGATCTTCTAAAAATTCCTGGCATTGATGGAATTTCGCCTTTTACATTTTCGCCTTCAGCAATAAACATTGGAAACATAAAATCCGACGGACTTAAACTGGTTTCACGAACTAAAGAACGAATTGATTCATTTACTCTTAATCTTCTGCCTCTTTGTAATGGGAACATATAATTTTAGATTTTAGGTTTTAGATTTTAGATTAATCTGTTGGATTTAATCTTTTCTAAAACCCTAGTTGTTTTTTATTTTTTTTGAAGTTGTGTTGCTTTTTACAAGCGGTGCAAAGTTAAAGAAAAAGGAACAGAATAAGGCGTTTAGCTTGTTGCAGAATCCGTTAATATTATCTAAAAATTTGGATTTTTTTGTGGTTTTAAATTAGAGTTTAATGAATGCATGGTTTTTCAGAATATTCCATCTAAATTTGTGTAATGAAGAAAATTCTCGCTTTATTATGCAGTCTGCTCTTAACGAGTTGTTTTGAGATTACAGAAAGAATCAAACATCACGACGATCAAAGTGGTGAATATACTTTGATGATTGATTTTTCGAAATCTTGGTTTAAAACCAAATCGGCTATTTGGCTGGAAGAAGTTGATGGAGTAAAAATTCCGAACGAACAGGAAATTACGGCGAAACTTTCCGATTTTAAAGAAAAAGCTTTGAAGATTAACGGAATCTCGAATGTTTCTACCAAAACCGATTTTCAGAATTACGTTTTTATAATCAAACTCAATTACGCGAATCTAAAAGCATTGAATGCCGTTGTAAATACGATAAACAATCAGCGCGATCAGATTCACTTTAGCGGAAGCGGCAAAACTTTCGAAAGAATTGCTTCGTATCCCATTTCAGAAAAAGTAGTAAACGACCCGAAGAAAAAGAAAGATCTAGAAGAAGCGAGCATTATTTCTATTTACACTTTCGATAAAGACATTTTGGCTGTAGATAATGCAAACAGCAAAATTTCAGCAAATAAAAAGACGGTTTTTTTAAAGCAAAGTATGTACAGCGTCTTTAAAAAATCGACATTAATGAATAATACCATCCAATTAACGCCTTGATCATGAAGCATTTTTACACCTTAATTTTTCTATTCGCCACGTATTTCTCTTTCGGGCAAAAAAACACAGACAAATTCGACTATTTTGTACAATTTAACGGAAACCAGCTTGCTAAAAAAGTTAGCATTGATGAGGTTTTAAATCATCCGATTTTAACGAAATACATCGATAAGAAACCCGATTTCGATCTTCGCAAATATGCTGCTATTATTAGATTGGATGATAAAATTACCATTCATGGAAATTTCTTAGATTCTGTTCCTTTTTACCAAGTTACAATTCCAGTAAAAAGTAAAGAGGCGGTTAGAAAATATTTAATTGAAAAGCAGGGAGCGAATGGGACAAAAGGTTCAATTGAAGATTTCGGAAAATACGAAGTTTATACGCCAAGTGGAGTAAAAAGATCATTTGTTTGGAATGATAATTATTTGGTTGTTATTGAATTAACAAAACGACTTCCTTCTAAATTTTATGATATTGCAGAAACTTCAGCAGCAATGGATTCTATTTCAATATCAGAACCTTATGAAGAAACGGTGGTTGATGCACCAGTTTACGGAGTTCCAATGACTGAAAATCCACCAAAAATTGAAGAACCCGCTTCAAAAAATACGGATCCAATAATATTTGATGAACCTGCAGAAAGCGATCATTTGTATGATGGAAATCCTTATGAAGAATATACTGTAGAACAAGCGGAGTTTGATAGAAAATTAGCAGAGAAACAGCGAGCAATTATAAAAGCATTATTCGAAAATGGATTTACACCGCCGAGTTCTGTCAAAATAAATGCTTCGGCAGATATTTCGTCATGGGTAAATTATGGCGGAATGATATCTAGTTTGTATTCTATGTATAATTATCCGCTTTCGTTATTTGGAGGTTATGACAAATACTTGCCAATGCAGAAGAACTTCGGGAATTTTATAAAAGGAATTAATGTTGATTTTTATTTTGATAATGATAATGCCCGAATCGAAGAAGTGGTAGAATATTCTCCAGAAATTGCCGATGTCGTGAGCAAAATCAGCAATAGAAAAATCAATAAAAATATCTTTAATTATTTCCCAGCTCAGAAACCTCTGGGTTATATTTCATATCATGCCAATACAAAAGCAGCCCTTGAAAATTTTCCGTCATTGATGACAGAATTATTTCAGACCCCAAAACTTGCAAAAGAAGATATTACGCTTATTACAGATTTAATATCGACAATAGTCGATGAAGAAGCAACAGCAAAGCTTTTCGATGGTGATTTAAGCGCTTTTTTATATAACATGAAAGAAGTTGAGGTCATGACTAAAAAATATGGCTATGATGAGAATTACGAAGAAAAGATAACAGAAGAAAAAGTGAAAAAGAATATTCCGCTGTTTTCTGTAATTTTTACCTCTACGCATCCAACATTTGGAGATAAATTATTGCAATTGGGCGTTCGTAAAAAAGTCTTAGTTCAAAACGGAAATTTCTATACAATTGTGGGAACTCAAGAATATGATAATATATTTATTGTAAAAGATAAAGATGTAGTGATTGTTTCTAACACGAAAGATTATTTTGGTGCAGGCAATGGATCTTTTGTAAAAAATACCAAGAAAGATTTGAGCAAAAACTATATTTCTGGAAAACTAGACATTTCGCAAACAATCAAAACATTTGGTAAAAATGCAAAAGACTCAGAATTGGATAAAATGACTAGAATTTCTTCTCAATTCTCAGATTTCTCGATCGAATCGCCTAAAAAGCTAATTGATAATAAATTGAAATTCGTTTTTAAACTAAACTCTTTCAAGTCTGATAAAAACATCATTTTGCAGACTTTAGATTTAGCCAACGAAATGACTGCTAAATAATTGAAAACAAAAATCCCTGAAACACTTCAGGGATTTTTTTATGTTTTTTATTGAATGGAAGCTTCGTAAATCTCTTTGATTGAATTGCCAAGCTGTGAATTAAACTCTTCGTCAGATTGCCCAGCGCTCAATCCTTCTGATAAAGCTCTTGAAAAACTCGCAATCAGTCCGTGGTTTTCTGCCAGTTTTTGGTTAGCATCTTCTCGCGAATATCCGCCCGAAAGCGCTACAACACGTACCACATGAGGATCTGACATTAAATCGCTGTAAAAATTATTTACTGTCGGAATAGAAAGTTTCAGCATCACTTTTACTTCTTTATCCAAAGAATTGAGCTGTTTTTTGATTTCGTCTTTCAAAATCTGTTCTGATTTTTCTTTATCCGAACTATAAATATCAACTTCAGGCTCTATTATTGGGATAAGTCCTTTTTCGAATATCTGTAAACCAACTTCAAATTGCTGTTTTACAACTTCCTGAATTCCTTTTTGATTTGCTTCTTTGATAACGGAACGCATTTTAGTTCCGAAAATCTTGCGTTCTACCGCACGATCTAATAATTCATTTAGATTAGAAATTGGTTTCATCAGCTGAACTCCATCTGCAAGTTCTGCAAGACCTTTGTCAACTTTCAAAAAAGGAATGATATGTTTTTTCTCCCAAAGAAAATCTGCAGTCCATTGTCCGTCGATTTTACGATCCATTGTGTTCTCAAACAAAATAGCTCCGAGAATATATTTACTGTCAAAGGCTGGACTTTTGATAATTCTAGTTCGCATTTCATGTACAAGAGTGTACATTTCTTCTTCATTTGAATACTGAATTTCTTCAACGCCATATTGCGATAATGCCTTTGGTGTACTGCCGCCGCTTTGGTCTAATGCTGCGATAAAACCTTTTCCAGAATGCATGAGATTTAACTGTTCGCTGTTTATATTTTTCATAACAATGAATTTTAGTTTTTTATAAATCTCTGTAATTTAAGGATTTTAATTCGGCTTTATCTTTAATTCGAGTTAAGATTTCTTACAAACCTATTTTTTCATTGACTTTTTCATAGACTTCCTTTACTTTTTTTGGAGGATCAAATCGGTAGCCAACAGAAAGTTTTACAGTAGCAATATTGTCATTCAATCTTGGATCTGCTTTATCATCTTGTGCAAAACTTACCGTATTAAGACTTGCAAAACCAAAGAAACGGTCTTTATTGTAGGCCAGTTTTAAATTGAAATCGGCTTGGTATAAAGCTGAGGTTTCGCCATCAATATCATTAATTCCTGCTCCTAAAGCAAGTCCAGCTCCAATTAAAACCCGATTACTGATTACAAAGTTGTAAAAATAGGCGGGAGCCAAAGTAAATACATACATATCTCCAGGAGATGAATCGGGAATGTTTAAATCGAGATTGGTGTAATAAAAAGAGAAGGAGGGAATGAAACTTCCAGAACTTTTGGTCTGCCATTCGTTTTGGCTGACCAATGTTTTAAAGGAGAATTTATCATTGAAAACATAAGAAGTCGATCCGCCGATTTTGGTAGTTCGCATGTGAGGCAATTGTGCCGTAATGTTTTCATTGCTGATATAAAAACCTTTTTGATTAATGAAGGTAAACGACTGCATCCATTTTTTATAATAAAAACGGGTGTTGAAATTAAAGTGTTTGGAATTGGAATCGCCCTTGTTTCTGCTCAGAAATTTGGGAGCAAAACCAATCGTAACATCAATAATTTTATAATTTAAGTTGAAACCAATCTGTTCTCGTCGATTGGGAATTAGATTGACATATATTTTCGGATCTTGATTATCTGAAGCAATCTCAAAACTATTGGAAGTATCTAAATAATAAACGCTGGCAGTAATTTTATCACTATAAGATTTAAAATACGGATTCTGCAAAGTATCATTTTGTGCAAAACACCCCAAAATGTTGGTGAAGAATATGGCGTAAATTAGTTTTAAACGCATAGAAACATAGTTTTTAGATAATTTAAAATTATGATTTTCTAAATTCAGCTCTAAGATAAGTCTTTAAATCTATGTTTCTATGTGTTCAATAAATTTTTAAACTATGAAATCCATTCACGAGGATTTTCTAATACGTTTATCAATTTTTCTTCTTCGCTTCCCGCTTCCGGATGATGATCATAAACCCATTGCACATGCGGAGGCAAACTCATCAAAATACTTTCGATTCTTCCGTTGGTTTTTAAACCGAATAAAGTTCCTTTGTCATGAACCAAATTAAATTCAACATAACGACCACGACGGATTTCCTGCCACGTTCTTTGTTCTGGAGTATACGAAAGATTTTTTCTTCTTTCCACAATCGGAACATACGCTTCAAGGAAACTGTTTCCAACTTCGGTTACGAAATCGTACCAATTTTCCATTGACATTTGTTCATTTGCTTTGCAATAATCAAAGAATAAACCGCCGAGTCCACGAGCTTCATTGCGATGCGCATTCCAGAAATACGAATCGCATTGTTTTTTATATTTTGGATAAAACTCTGGATTATGTTTGTCGCAAGCCGTTTTACATGTTTGATGAAAATGTTTTCCATCTTCTTCAAACAAATAATAAGGCGTTAAATCTTGTCCGCCACCAAACCATTGTTCGATAACATTTCCTTTTTCGTCGTACATTTCGAAGTATCGCCAATTGGCGTGCACAGTAGGAGCCATCGGGTTTTTCGGATGAATCACCAAACTTAATCCACACGCAAAGAAATCGGCTTCGCCAACTCCAAACATTTTTTGCATCGTTTCTGGCAATTTTCCGTGAACGGCAGAAATGTTGACACCGCCTTTTTCGAAAACAGAACCGTTTTCAATAACGCGCGTTCTTCCGCCACCGCCTTCAGGACGTTTCCAAAGATCTTCACGGAATTTTGTTGTTCCGTCAACAGCTTCTAATCCAGCACAGATTTTATCTTGTAATTGTTGTATGTAGGCGTAAAATTTATCTTTCATGATTTTATATATTCTGATTTAAGAAGTCCAAAATAAACAGAGTTTTGCAAAGTGCCGTCTCCATTTCTAAATTCGTCCCTTAAAATTCCTTCTTTTTTAAAATTATGTTTTAATGCAATTCGCTGACTTGCGATATTGATTTCTGAAGTACAAATAAAAACCTTGTTCAGCATTAATTCGTTGAAACAAAAATCAAGAGCATCAGCAACCATTTTTGAAGTAATTCCTTTTCCCTGAAAATCTTCATCTGTAAAATATCCTAATTCACATTTAGAAATGCGATAATCGATGGTTTTTACGCATAAATAACCAATTAATTTATTGGTTTGAATGTCTCGCGCATAAAAATGAAAACCTTCTTTGTTCTTCTCTTTATCGCTACTTAGCGATAAAAAATTATGTGCTTTTTCTAGAGAATCTGAGTTAGCGAGTGTAACTGGAAAAGTTTTTCCAATGTGAGTTTTATTCTTCTCAACAAGTCTGTAGAATTCTTCAGGAAGAATATTCTCAATTCTGTCTATTTTCCAATCTGTAAAACTCATTTTATTTGTTTTTAATAGATGAAATTTTAGCATTTATTCCGAAAGAAAAAGCTTTGCTTTCAGCTTGAATATATTGATAGACTGCCAAAGCTTTATCTTCAAAATTATAATTTTCATCTTTTGAAAGTTCCATCAAAATATCAGCAAACTGTTCCAATTGTTCCCAATCAAAATGGACACGCATTAATAATGTTATCAGATCTTCATTAGAATAATCAACCAGGCTTTCTATGTTTAATCCAAATTCTTTGAGCTGGTTTTCAAGTTCTGATTTTTGTAAGTCATTTAAAGGATAAGGTACATATATAAGAGTTCGTAGCGTTTTAAGTACGTTATCAATTCTAATTTTTTCTTCGTCTCTTAAGCCTTTGTTGAGCATTTTTTGTTTTTCGTTCTCCTGCAAGGTTTTCAAAACCTTGTAGGTATTAATTGTACATTTTGTATATAAATCGTTTTTAAAATCTAGACCTACAAGGTTTTGAAAATCTTGCAGGACGAAACGAGATTATTCGAAAGTATACGTTTCGTTTAAAAAATCATTCTTCTGATTATGACAAAAGATGAAATTTTCAAAATCTCCAAATAAACCTAAAGTTTCATCTCTTTCTATTTTTGTTTCCTTATCAGATAAATAAGCCTGGTAGGATGAAAATTTGAAACTTCTAAAATCCAAATCAAAATGATGTTTCGGATTCAAATGAACATAAACGATCAATTGTTTTAAATAAGTTTCGTCTTTTAGTCTTATTCTTTTAAAGTGCTTTTCAAATAAACTTCCAGTTCTTTTAATTTGTTTATTGAATGCTTTCGCATAAGAATTAAACAAATTTGAAAATGCTTGAGTAACTTCTTTTTCTTCAGTATTTAGCCGAACAACCAAGTGAAAATGGTTATTCATTAAACAATAGGCAAAAATTGAAATTTTATCAGCTGAATATTTGGCTAGTTGTTTTAAGAAATAAAGTTTGTTGGCATCATTTTCAAAAATAGTTGTGCCATTAATGCCACGATTATAAATATGATAATAACAATCCTTCTCTAAAATCTCTAACTTCATATTCCCATTCATTTTCTCGTCCTGCAAGGTTTTCAAAACCTTGTAGGTCTTCTACATATTTAATCTAACTTTCGAACATACCTACAAGGTTTTAAAAACCTTGCAGGAAAGCCAACTGCGACTGAAAACTGAACACTAAATTAATTCCCGTATTCCTTCACTGCGTCAATAAACGCTTTTGCGTGATCTACAGGGATATTTGGTAAAATTCCGTGACCTAAATTTACAATATATTTGTCTTTTCCGAACTCGTCGATCATTTCGTGAACCATTTTCTTGATCGTCGGAATTGGAGAAAACAATCTCGACGGATCGAAATTTCCTTGTAAAGTAATATTTCCACCAGAAAGATAACGAGCATTTCTAGCCGAACAAGTCCAGTCAACTCCAAGAGCCGAAGCTTTACTTTTACCCATGTCGCCAAGCGCAAACCAACATCCTTTTCCGAAAACGATAACCGGTGTAATTTCTGCTAAAGCATCAACGATTTGGTTGATATATTTCCATGAAAATTCCTGATAATCAACAGGAGAAAGCATTCCTCCCCAAGAATCAAAAATCTGAACAGCATTTACACCCGATTTTACTTTTTCTTTTAAGTATAAAATAGTGGTGTCTGTGATTTTTTGTAATAAAGTGTGCGCCGCAACTGGATTTGAAAAGCAGAATCCTTTTGCAGTATCAAAACTTTTAGAACCTTTTCCTTCAACAGCATAACAGAAAATTGTCCAAGGCGAACCCGCGAAACCAATTAACGGAACTTCGTCATTCAACATTTCTTTAGTCAATTTTACAGCGTCGAAAACGTAGCCTAAAGTTTCATTTACATCTGGAACATAAACTTGATTTACTTGTTCCATCGTACGAATTGGATCTGGAATAATCGGACCCAAATTGTCTTTCAATTCTACGTGAATTCCCATTGCGCGTGGCACAACCAAAATATCTGAGAATAAAATCGCAGCATCTGGAGCAATTCTGCGAATTGGCTGAACTGTGATTTCAGCAGCTAATTCCGGAGTTTCGCAACGTGTGAAAAAATCATATTTATCACGAAGTGCTCTAAATTCTGGCAAATATCTTCCCGCTTGACGCATCATCCAAACTGGGGGACGCTGAACTGTTTCTCCTTTTAATGCTTTTAAAAATAGGTCGTTTTTTAACATCTCTTATTTTCTTTATCCTGCAAGGTTTTCAAAACCTTGTAGGTGTTGTTGTTGATTAATATAGATACCTACAAGGTTTTGAAAACCTTGCAGGAAATCTCGTTTGTTATTTATATTCTTGAATTACATCTTCGATCACATCCTCGATTGTAGGCTGATCTGCGACGATAATGTTTTTGGTGATTTTTGATAAAGCTTCCGCAGTGGTTTCTCCAATGCAAAAACAAATTTGTTTATTTATAGTGTTGTCTTTCAAATAACTCTTAACGCCAGACGGACTAAAAAATAAAATCGCTTCTGGATTTGCTTTTATTTTTTGAGGATGTAAAGTCGTTTCGTAAACCTCAATTTCATTGAATTTAATTCCGTTTTCTTTTAAAGCTTCCGGCAAAGTATCTCGTCTAAGATTTCCGCTGAAAAAAGTAAAACTCTCGCTGCTGTAAATCAAAGTAATAATTTCTGCTAAATCTGAAGCGTAGCCTGTGTAAGCCACAACGTTAAAGCCATTATCGCTTAAAAGCGTTTTAGTTTTAAGTCCAACGCAATAGACGTTTTTATTTTTTAATTCCTCAGATTTTGGGTCAGATAAAAAACTGTGAACGGCATTCTGACTCGTAAAAATCAAACTTTCGTTGAGGTCTTTCAATTCGAAAGGTTTGTTTTCTGTTTTAATGAAATCGGCTTCGATTAATTCGACGCCATATTTCATCAGCTCTTGTTTATTTAGAGGAGATAATATTTTAGTAGATAGTATTTGAACTGATTTTGCCATTATTTTTTATTCTTCTTTCTTTTCATTCAATGCCTTTAGCAATGCTTTTTTCCATTGATTGACATAATTGTCTTTTTCGTAATCAGGGTTTTTGTTAGTTAAATCTATAAAATAGTTTACTAATCCATCCCAATCCTCAAGTTTTCCTTTTTCAAACAATTCCCATCCTAATTCTTCTATTGTCCAACTTGCTTTGGCTGAATTACGAATCATAGAAGTCGTTATCCAGTTGTTCTCATTATCTTCTCCAAGTCTTGTTACCGGAACATGGTGATCGATAGTTGGGAATAAATCCCAATAAATTATATGTGTTTCAGATCTTTTCCAATTTTTTTGATACTTAAAAATATCAGGAAATTCTATTGTTAATATTTTTATCAATCCGGGGAACAATAATTTATTACCTGAATACCGATCAATAAAGCCATCTCTTAAAAAGATTTTACACATTTGATATTTAGAATATTGTCTCTTTTGAGTTAGATTATCCATAAAAGGATAATTTTCATTTGCAAAATCTACACAATCTTGTTTTTTATCATCCAATAATAATCCACATATATTCTTTATCAATAAAGCTTTGTCCATGAAACTAATTATTTATTCAAGGACTCTTTAATTTTCTGCATTAATTCCGTACCTCCATTATTCAAAATCTCTTGTGCGGCGTGGAAACCTAATTTTTTCCATTCTGAAATATCGACTGTTTTGTCAATTTCCAGTTTTTGTTTTCCATCAATAGAAAGCAAAACGCCTTGAAAATGCAAAGTATCTTCGTCTTCATTATACGTTACCAAAGAACCAATTGGCGCGGTACAACCTCCCTCAAGTGTTCTTAAAAACTGACGCTCAATATATGTACAGATTTCAGTTTCGATATGATTTAACTGAGAAAGTGCATCCAAAGTATAATTGTCATTTTCCATTGCAACTACAAGCATTGCGCCTTGTGCTGGTGCGGGAATCATCCAATCTAAATTGATGAAGTTTTCTGGTTTCAGATTAATTCTTTCTAAACCAGCAGCAGCAAAAACAGCTCCGTCCCAGTTGTTATCTTGTAACTTTTGCATACGAGTGTTCACGTTTCCGCGTAAATCAACTACGGTATGATTCGGGTATTTATTGAACCATTGTGCCTGACGACGCAGGCTTCCAGTTGCAATTGTGCTTGGATTTGTAAAATCAGGATTTCCTTTATGGACTAAAATATCTAAAACATTGGCTCTTTCCAAAACCGCCGCCTGAACGATACCTTTTGGCAAAGCCGTCGGAACGTCTTTCATCGAATGCACCGCAATATCAATGTCGCCATTGATCATCGCAATGTCTAAAGTTTTCGTGAAAATTCCCGTGATGCCGAGTTCATAAAGAGGTTTATCCAGAATAATATCACCTTGAGATTTTACGGCAACAATTGAAGTTTTATAACCTAAATCGTTTAGTTTTTTCTCTACCGTATGTGCTTGCCAAAGTGCTAATTCGCTGTCACGCGTTCCTATTCTGATTGTTTTTTCAGCCATGTTTTGTTTTTTGAACCATATAAGTTATATAATTGAATTTAAGCAGTTTGGGTAAAACATACTTGTAAATCAAACGAACATAACTTGTTTTTTATTTTTGAACCATATAAGTCATATAAGTAAATTTAAGCGGTTTGAATAAACACAGTTTTTAAATGGACTTATATGACTTATATGGTTTAAATTAAGATGCTTTTATTTTGAAGACTTTTTCGATCCATTCGATGCTTTCATCGACCATGGTGTCGTCGTCTTTTAAATGATTTGCGAAATGTGTAGTGATTTTTTGGATGATTCGGTTACTGATGATTTCAGCTTGAGCTTCATTAAAATCGGCAATTTTTCTGCTTTGAAAATCTAGTTCCGATGCTTTGATCGCGTTTAGTTTTTCTTTTAAAGCGTTGATTGTTGGAGCAAATTTTCGGCCTTTCATCCAGATTACAAATTCTTCTTTGATTTCTTCGATGATCGCTTCAGCTGCCGGAATGTGTAATTTTCTGTTTTCCAAAGTTTCATCTGTCAATTGAGACAAATAATCCATGTGGATTAAAGTTACGCCTTCCAATTCCTCAACATTTTCATGAACGTTTTTCGGAATAGACAAATCTAAAATCAATAAAGGTTTTTTCAGATTTAAAATCGCTTTGTCAACTGTTGGGTTTTGCGCGCCTGTTGCAACAACTACAAC
This sequence comes from Flavobacterium sp. B167r, assembly GCF_056824315.1. Classification (NCBI taxonomy): domain Bacteria; kingdom Pseudomonadati; phylum Bacteroidota; class Flavobacteriia; order Flavobacteriales; family Flavobacteriaceae; genus Flavobacterium; species Flavobacterium sp. B167r. The sequence goes on along the minus strand of NZ_CP124859.1, from coordinate 1,002,534 downwards.
ATCGGCTTTTTGAAGTTCTAAATGCAATTCAGAGTAATCTTTAACAATCAAATTTAATTTTCCTGCTAATTTCTCTGCTTTATCTTTAGTACGATTTATTAAAGTGATGTGCTCGTTTTTAGTATGTTTTACTAAATTCTCGCACGTATTTCTTCCGATTTTTCCAGTTCCAAAAAGCAAAATGTTTTTATTGCTAATGTCTTCTACATTTTTAAGAATGTATTGTACAGATGCAAAAGAAACCGAAGTTGCGCCAGAGCTTATTTCAGTTTCATTTTTAATTCTTTTGCTCGCCTGAATAACCGCATTCACCAGTCTTTCCATGAAATTATTCGCTAATCCTAAAGATTTTGAATGTGTAAAACTGGTTTTAATTTGAGATATAATTTCGAAATCGCCTAAGATCTGACTGTCTAAACCAGTTCCTACACGAAATAAGTGATTGATTGCTTCTTGATTTTTGTAAACAAAACCAACCTTTTGAAAAGCGTCAACAGAGCCATTGCTATTATCACAAATCAATTTTATTAATTGAAAGGGATGTTCTGCAAAACCATAAATCTCGGTTCTGTTGCAGGTTGAAGTAACTATTAAACTTTCTATTCCATCGTTTTTAGCTTGTTCCAATAAGCGAGTTTTCGCAACGGCATCCAAACTAAATTGACCTCTAACCTCAGCATCAGCTTTTTTATAACTCAGACCAACTGAATAAAAATAAAGGTGTTTCGGTACGTTATTGTTTTCCATAAATTCACTTCATTATAAAGTGCAACAAAATTATTACTATACCATCGATAAAAATAACGCTAAAAGTACTTTTTATGTCGCTGTATGTTTTTTTGATTCTAATCGGGTCTTTTTATTTAAAAATCAGCACTTTTATAGCAAATTCAAGTCGTTCGAAATGTTTTGTTTAGAGCCATTCTAAATAACTTACAGCAAATTGATAAAATTTGCCTTAAAAAAAATATCGCTAAGGGTTCAGAAAGTAAATCTTGATTTTTGGGAATTATTTGCGATCTGATTGACGTTATTTTTATTCAAGATATTATATTGAAAAGAAAGCGCTATCTTAAATTTTAAAATAGCGCTTTCAAGAAAATGAAATTATTTTTGAACGATTGGAGTTCTTAATGACTCCAAAACTGCAACGATATCAGTGTAAAGTTCTGTGTTAGAAGCAACCCCGTTTGCGTTTGCAGCAGCGCCAACATAACCTTCAAATTTGGTATAATCTGCAGTACTTGCTTTTGTTCCCATACGTGGATTTTTTGCAGGATCGTGTGCAGCAACCATATTTAATCCTGAATATGCGTTTACAGCATTTGTTCCTCCCGTATTAAAAGAGAAGAAATCTGTAAGATTATCTGATAATTTGGCAATATTTGTAGCTTGAGTAGTTCCAGTTTCGGCCAAAAGCGGTGCAAAATGCGCTTGTAAGTTTCCTGAAGCATTTGACTGTATGTCTGCAACGATTAATCCTATAGTGGAATTTACGACTTTACGGAAACTTAGACGTCCTTTTTCGATCATCTGTCCTGAATTATCTGGATCTGAAACCATAGCAGAACCTCCTAATCTCTCATAGATTGTAGCTTTTTCGACTGGTTTATCATCGTCATTGCTACAAGAAGCTAATGATGCCGATGCGGCGATTAGTACGCTCAGGGTAATTTTAGAAAAATTTTTCATAATAAATATTTAAAGGTTAATTAAAAAACTGATTTATTTTTTTTGATAGTTTGTAGCTGTAACTATCTTGATCTACAGGGCAAACTTCTTTACTTGCAAGAGTGGCAGGTAAAATGTAGCGTTGAGCATCATAATTTCCTTTGCTCATTAATTCGTTGTATACTTTTTCAGAATTGGTAATTTTATTATTATGGAAATAAACCACTACATTTCTTTTTACAATTATAGAATCTGAGGTTAAACCTTTAATAGATCTTAAATCGGAACAAATCTTTTTTGCAGATGCAGCATCTATATTTTCTTTGAAGTCGATTCTGCTTACTTGTAAATTCGGACTTTCATAAACGGCTGGCTTTGCTGTAATGATGTGGAAAACTAAAATGGCAAAAAATAACACTCCCATTATTAATAGTGCCAAAAGTCCTTTTTTAATTATTTTATTAATTTCCATAAAATCTATTGTTTAATTGTTGATTTGTTTTTTTAAGAATCATTTACGTGCGGTTTTGGTAATTGGTTTTGTTAAACAGTAGAGAATCGTCAATTTAGAACAGTTATAAATACCGTAGGAAATAATTGATGTTTGTTTTTTTGTATGAATCAGATGGAAATCAGTAAATTAACATTCTTTATAATGAAGGTTTGATCTCAATAGAATTAATGAAATTGATAGAAAAAGAAGGAAAAGACTTTGAAAGAATAAAGAAATTATAAATTTAGAAGCAAGTAAACGATAAACCCATCAAAAAGATTTAATTTTGGAAAGCCAAATTGGAGTTTATCAAAAATGATATTATAACTTGAATAAAGTAAATTACAATGGAGGAAGAAATAAAGATTGAAGACGACTTTACGCTAATCAGGTTTCAAAACGATAGTGCAGAACCTTTTAATGCACAGCACGAGATTGGCACCGGATTGATACAATTTCATTTTGGAATAAAAGGAAATGCCAAATTCTTGTTCAATCAGGGCAATTATGCTTTAGAATTGAAAGAAGAAAAATCACTGCTTTTGTACAATCCGCAGAAAGAATTGCCGCTTCATTTAGAACTCGCTCCAAACTCTTGGGTGATTTCTGTAATTGTTTCTATCAAGAAATTTCACGCATTGTTTTCTGCAGAAGCAGATTATATTACGTTTTTAAGTCCTGATAATAAGGATAAAAAGTATTATAACGAAGGAAATATCAGTCCGTCAATGGCGATTGTGTTGAGTCAGTTGTTTCATTATAATCTCCATCCTTCGATAAAAAACCTTTATTATAAAGGAAAAGGTTACGAATTATTGAGTTTGTATTTCAATAGAACGGAAGATCCAAACGCAGAACAATGTCCTTTTTTGATTGACGAAGACAATGTTTTGAAAATTAGAAAAGCAAAAGAAATCATCATCGCCAATATGGCTGAACCACCCGGATTACAAGAGCTTTCAGATGAAATTGGTTTAAATTTGAAAAAGCTAAAAATGGGTTTCAAACAAATTTACGGCGATACGGTTTACGGTTTTCTATTTGATTATAAAATGGATTTCGCCCGAAAACTTTTAGACAGCGGTTCTTATAATGTAAACGAAGTAGGATTGAAAATAGGTTATAGTACAGGAAGTCACTTTATAGCGGCATTCAAAAAGAAATTCGGAACAACTCCTAAAAAGTATTTAATGTCGATTAATGCGAATGTTTAAATTTTTTTTGCCACGAATTTCACGAATTAGCACAAAATAAAAATTTGCTAAATCTGCCGAATCTGCGAGAGAAAATTTCACAAATGCGACAAAATCAATTTTGAATATTCAACAATAATTAAAAAGTAATAATTATCATATTTCTAATAAAGTACAGCGTTTACTTTTGCGGAAATTTTTAAAAACAAATAAAAAAGCTTAAAGCCTAGCGCTTAAAGCCTAAAGCAAAAAAAACAATAATGAAAGGCGTATTATTAGTAAACTTAGGTTCTCCAGAAAGTCCAACTCCAAAAGACGTAAAACCATATTTAGATGAATTTTTAATGGATAAATACGTGATCGATGTTCCGTATTTGTTAAGAGCATTATTGGTTCGCGGAATTATTCTAAGAAAAAGACCAGAAGAATCGGCTCACGCTTACGCGAAAATTTGGTGGGAAGAAGGTTCTCCATTAGTTGTTCTTTCTGAAAGAATGCAGAAAAAAGTGCAACCTTTAGTAAATGTTCCGGTTTCGTTGGCAATGCGTTACGGAAGCATGACAATCGAAAAAGGACTTCAGGAATTAAGCGATAAAGGAGTTACTGATGTGATGCTTTTTCCATTATATCCGCAATATGCAATGGCTTCGACTTTGACAATTTTGGTTAAAGCAGAAGAAATTCGCAAGAAGAAATTTCCTCACATGAAGTTTACAGATGTTCCTGCGTTTTACAATAAACCAGATTACATCAAAAACTTAGCAGATTCAATCCAGAAACATTTGGTTGGATTTGATTATGATCATTTATTGTTTTCATACCACGGAATTCCGGAGCGTCATATCCGCAAAACTGATGTAACAAAGTCACATTGTAAAATTGACGGTTCTTGTTGCAATACGCCATCTGCGGCGCACGAATTTTGCTACCGTCACCAATGTTACGAAACGACAAAACAAGTCATAAAATTATTAGGAATTCCAGAAGATAAATACAGTCTAACTTTTCAATCTCGTTTAGCAGGAGATAAATGGCTAGAGCCTTATACCGATGTTGAAATTGATAATATGCCAGCAAAAGGAATTAAGAAATTAGCGGTTGTAACACCAGCTTTCGTTTCAGATTGTTTAGAAACTTTAGAGGAAATCGCTATGCGTGCCAAAGAAGATTTTGAAGCAAATGGAGGAGAAGAGTTTCTTGCAGTTCCATGTTTGAATGACGATGACGAATGGTGTCAGACGGTTTCTAATTGGATTAATGATTGGGCTAAATAGAGAAAATAGAAGAAAGAGCAAAGAAAAAAAACTTTTATGCGTTTTGAAATTCCTTTTGATGAGAAAAAAACAAGAACACAATCTAAATTAATGTTCGATTTACATTGGAAATCTTTGCTTAGGAGAAATACTTTAAATCTTTATATGGGTTTGGTATTTATTTTATTTGGTATTTCAATAGTTTCCAGTAACGACAATTTGGGTTATATTTTTATTGCAGGTGCAATGCATTATTTCATAAATTTTGTTAACTATCTTTTTCATTATAGAAAATCAAAAAAGAAATATTTTGATCTTGTTGAGGAGAATATGAAAGGATATTTTTTAAACGATCAAATGCATGTGTGGCAGTTTTTAGAAGATTGGTTTTGTTATGCAGATTTTAAGTTTGATTTAAAAATAAATTGGAACTCTTTTAAAACCTTTAGAGTAATAGATGACACAATAATATTGGAAATTAGCAATAATATAGCTTCTAATTTTATTTTTGAAAAAAGTGAAGTAGGAAATGAGAACTTCGAAAAAATTATAGCTTTTATGGAAACAAAAATTAAAAGAGATGGAATATTATAACTATCTAAAATCACTACATCTTATTTTTGTAATTACCTGGTTTGCAGGTTTGTTTTATATTGTGCGTTTGTTTGTGTATCAAATTGAAGCCAACGAAAAGCCTTCTCCAGAAAAAGAAATTTTACAAGCACAGTACAAAATCATGACATATCGTTTGTGGTACATTATTACATGGCCATCGGCGGTTTTGGCGAGTATTTTTGCTTTTTGGATGTTGTTTTTTACCGAAGCTGGTCACGTTTGGATGAAAATGCCTTGGATGCACGTAAAACTGTGTTTTGTTTTCCTTTTGTATTTATATCACGGAAAATGTCATCAGATTTTTAAGCAATTGCAAAACGATGAGGTAAAATATTCCAACAACTTCATGCGTTTATGGAACGAAGGCGCAACGATTATTTTGTTTGCCGTTGTTTTTTTAGTAGTTTTAAAAAGTGCTGTCAATTGGATTTATGGCGTAATCGGAATTGTTTTATTTTCGGTTTTAATTATGCTAGGATTCAGATTTTATAAACGAATCAGAGAAAAGAAATAAGTTTTCAGTCGCAGTGACAGTTTTCAGTTTGCTGAGACTGAGACTGAGACCGAGACTGAACACTAAATATAAGTTTTCAGTCGCAGTGACAGTTTTCAGTTTTGCTGAGACTGAGACTGAGACTGAGACTGAGACTGAGACCGAATACTAAATATATGCTTAACAACTTTAAAATGTCAATGCTTTCGCTTCGTACCAGGATTTTCCTGTCGATGATTGTATTGATCGTTGTGGCATCTTTTTTATTGGCTTCGATTTCGATTATTCAGTTTAAGACTGAGGCCAAAGAATATCATCAAGAACGTTTAGAACGAAAAGAAAATGCGGTAAAAGAACATATCAATTATGTTCTGGCTACAACTACTTATCCGCTGAAAACCCAAAATCTGGATTTGATTTTTAAAGATAAAATTCATGAACTGGCGCAGATTCATAAAATCGAAATCAATATTTACAGTCTTGACGGAAAACTTTTAAAATCTTCAAAAGAGTCTTTTGCCGTTGATAAAGCGCCGCCACCAATTCCGGAATATATTCTAAAATTGGTTCGTTCTTCTATCGAAAAGCGATTTGTAGACATTAAAACGATTGACGGAGTTAAGAACCGTTCTTCATACAGTTTAATTAAAGACGAAAAATTTAAACCGCTCGGAATCTTAAATCTTCCGTATTTAGAAGACGACGGATATTACGACAATGAACTGAATACTTTCTTGATTCGTTTAAGTCAGGTGTATTCTTTCATGTTGATCGTGGCTTTCGCGTTAGCGTATTTCCTTTCAACGTATATCACAAAATCACTAAAAACGATTTCAGAAAGATTAGAAGAAACCAATCTGGATCAGAAAAATGAGAAGATTGTTTTAGAAGCAAACAGCAAAGAAGTCAATTTCCTGATTAAAGCCTACAACGGAATGGTGGAAAAACTGGAAAAAAGTGCTATCAAATTAGCGCAAAGCGAACGTGAAGAAGCTTGGCGCGAAATGGCAAAACAAGTGGCTCACGAAATTAAAAATCCGCTTACGCCAATGCGTTTAACGGTTCAGAGTTTTCAGCGAAAGTTTGATCCTTCTGCTCCAGATGTAAAACAGAAGATGAATGATTACTCAGAAACATTAATTCAACAGATTGATACGATGACCGCTGTGGCTTCTGCATTTTCGAACTTTGCTTCAATGCCAGCTCAGCAAAATGAAACGCTGAATGTTGTTGAGGTTGTCGAATTGGCTTTGGATATCTTCAACGAAGATTATATTTCTTTCGAAAAAGAAGAAGAAGAAATCATCTCGAAAATGGATCGTACGCAATTGATTCGTGTAATTACCAATTTGGTTAAAAATGCCACTCAGGCGATTTCGGAAAATCAGTTTCAAAAATCGATTGTGGTATCTGTAAAAAGAAGAAAAAATAATGTTGAGATTGCCGTAAAAGACAACGGAATCGGGATTCAGAAGCAAGATACCAGTAGAATTTTCGAACCAAAGTTTACTACTAAAACTAGCGGTATGGGACTAGGACTCGGAATTATCAAAAACATCATCGAAAATTACAAAGGAACAATTACCTTTGAGTCAACTTACGGAAAAGGAACTACATTTACCGTTTCTCTCCCTATCACCAACTCATAAAATATACCATCATGAACTACGAAAATCTTTTAATTTCTATTGAAGAAAATATCGCGACAATTACCATAAACAGACCAACAAAACTGAACGCTTTGAATAAAGCTACAATTGGTGATCTTAGTAAAGCGATTCAATTATTGGGTGAAAATGATGATATCCGTGTTATTATTTTAACTGGAAGCGGTGAAAAAGCATTTGTTGCTGGAGCTGATATTTCTGAATTTGCTAATTATACCACTGTTGAAGGTGCGCAATTGGCTGCTGAAGGTCAGGAATCTCTTTTCGATTTAATCGAAGGGCTTAAAAAACCAGTTATTGCGGCAGTTAACGGATTTGCTTTAGGTGGAGGATTAGAATTGGCAATGGCTTGTCATTTTAGAATTGCTTCAGACAATGCAAAAATGGGACTTCCAGAAGTTACTTTAGGATTAATTCCTGGGTATGGAGGAACGCAACGTTTGCCTCAATTGGTTGGAAAAGGCCGTGCGATGGAAATGATCATGACCGCAGCGATGATTAGTGCTGAACAAGGAAAAGATTACGGTCTGGTAAATTATGTTGTGCCTCAGGAAGAACTTTTGTCTTTTACGAATGTAATTGCACAAAAAATCATTAAAAATGCCCCTTTTGCTATCGGAAAAGCAATAAAAGCAATCAATGCTAATTTTAAAGATGGTAAAAATGGTTTTGATGTCGAAATAAAATCATTCGGTGAATGTTTTGGAACAGCTGATTTCAAAGAAGGAACAACAGCATTCTTAGAAAAACGCAAAGCCGAATTTACAGGAAAATAAAATTAAAATACAGAGTTAGCAAAGTGGCACAAAGAATTTAAACCTTTGTCCCTTTGTCCCTCAGAACCTTTGAACCTTAAAAAAAATGTACGAACCAATATTTGCCCTTTTTTGTGAACGAGTTAAAGAAAGTATCCAAACGGGAACTTTCGCTAAACTGACTTTGGCGAAAACCATGGGCGACACTGAGATCAAAAACATTTACTTCAGATTAGTTCTGAATGAAGATAATACGTTTTCAATTTCACTGACAACGAGATATAAAACAGAAGAAATCGAGAGCATTCATACTTTAGATGAAGCGCTTTTGATATTAGGAACCTATATAAAAAAGCCATTTTTAACCGCTTTACTTTTTACAACTGACAACGATGTAACATTCAAAGTAAATAAAAAGAACGCTGGAAGTATTATCGAACAAGAACCAACGTTTAAAAATGCTTCGCCTGTTATGTTAGAAATGATTGAAAAAGGGATTGTTTAGTTAGTTGAATTTTATGGAAATTAAAACTTTTTGGAAAATAATTATTAAAGGCATTGGTTTATGGCTTTTAATAAATAGCGTTTATGTAGTTCCGCAGTTTGCTTCAACATTTACACTCAATGAAAATGGAGTAGATTGGAATGTGTTAACTAGTGTTTGGGTTGTGATTTTTGGAAATCTTTTTATTTACTTACTCATAACAGGATTTTTTCTTTTTAAAACAGATTGGATAGTCAATAAATTGCAGCTTGATAAAAACTTTTCTCAAGAAAAATTAGATGTTAATCTTCCATATCGCACTATACTTTCTATAACAATTGTTGTTATTGGAGCAATAATTTTTGTAGAGGCTCTTCCTAAATTATGTTCGACTATTTATGAATTTGTAAAGCAAAAAGAGGTTATTAAAGATTATTCTGGAACTTCATGGCTTATTTTTTATTTTTTAAAAGGTCTTTCAGGTTACTTAATAATGACAAATAGTAAAACCATAGTTAAGTTTATCGATAAACAAAAAATGGACGAACCGAAATAAAAAAAATCCCAAAACTTTATTTATTAGAGTTTTGGGATTTTTTTTCTGTTTTGTGTATCTGTCAAAAACCTTCGTGTATCTCTGTGAAAGCTCTTTCCTAAACCAGTTTCACAAACAAATTAGAAGCGATTTTATTAGAAATAGACAATTCTCGGTCATTCACTTTAATTTTTACGGATAAATCGAAAGATTCTTTAGATAAAAATTCGATTTTAGAACCCAAAGCAATTCCTTGTTTGTCGAGATATTTCAAAAACTCCGAAGAAGTATCTTTTACGCCAACACAAACTCCGGTTTGATTTTCTTCTAATTCGGATAAAAGCTGTTTTTCAATTTTAATGATTCTTCCATTTGCATCTGGAATCGGATCTCCGTGCGGATCTTCAGTTGGATTTCCAAGAAAATCATCCAAACGATTAATCAATTGCTCCGATTTGATATGTTCCAATTGTTCTGCAATATCATGAACCTCATCCCAGCTAAAATTTAGCTTTTCAACCAAAAACACTTCCCAAAGACGATGTTTTCTCACAATCATTTTTGCGGCTAACTTTCCATTTTCAGTTAAGGAAACACCTTGGTATTTTTTATAATTCACCAAATCTTTCTCCGCCAGCTTTTTAAGCATATCGGTTACAGAGGAAGCTTTTGTTTCCATAATTTCCGCTATAGCATTCGTGCTCACTTCCGTCTCCGAAGTTGCTGTCAAGTGATAGATCGATTTTAAGTAGTTTTCTTCTGAAAAAGTCATTTTTTTTGAGGTTCAAAGGTTCAAAGGTTCAAAGGTTCAAAGGGAAAACTTTGTCCCTTTGTTCCTCTGAGCCTTTGCCCCTTTTATTTAACAATCAACAAAGGTATCGAAATTTTATGTCTCAATTTATCTACTGTTGTACCAAAAAGAATATCTTTCAAACCAGTGTGGCCGTGGGTTCCCATGACAAGAATGTCAAAATCGCCACTATTAATGATTTCTGGAATTGTCTTGTTTGGTTTTCCAAAACCAAGTTCTGTTTCTATTTTAAATCCTTTTTCTGAAAGCATTTCTTTGTATTCTAAAAGCAATTTCTCATCAATCGTAGTTTCATGATCGTGAACGTGAATTCCATACATTAAAGCGCCGACGGTTTCTACAATATGAATAAGAGTGTATTTGGCATCCATTCCGCCCAATTCGATGGCGTGATTCAGTGCGGCTTCATCGGCATTCGAAAAATCAACAGAAACTGCGATGTTTTTGACTTCTTGCGTTTTCTTAGGAGAAAAATGAAGCTGAAGATTATGCGGCGAATGATTGATAGTTTTTGCTTTGAATTTGGCAATAAATGGTTTGAAAACAATATATAAGAGTAAAGCTGAAAATCCGAAAGCTAGAGGCACAACGGTAAACCAAAGAACCATTGGATGATCTGAACTTTCCAGCCAAGAAGTGATTTCGTCATAAACCAATTTTGCATTCAGAGAAACAATGATTGAAGCGATAATCCAAGAAACAACCTGAGTGGTTTTAGAAATATGAAAACCATTCATTTTTGATTTATCGCTCACAAAGTGAATCAGCGGAATAATCGCAAAACCTAATTGCAAACTCAAAATAACCTGACTCAGAATTAGGAGTTTCCCTGTCACGCTTTCGCCATAAATCAAAATCACGATCACGGCAGGAATAATGGCAATTAAACGCGTAATAATTCTACGAACCCATGGCTGAATTCTAAAATGAAGATAACCTTCCATTACGATTTGCCCAGCAAGCGTTCCAGTTACGGTCGAACTTTGTCCCGCTGCAATTAAAGCAATAGCAAATAAAGCCGGTGCCCATTTTGTTCCCAAAAGCGGTTCTAAGAATTTGTGCGCATCCTGAATTTCTGCAACTTCATACATTCCGTTTTTATGGAAAGTCGCGGCGGCAAGAATTAAGATTGCTGCGTTTACAAAAAAGGCCAGATTTAACGCAATGGTAGAATCTATAAAATTGTATTTCAAAGCCTGTTTGATTCCCGCCGGAGTTCTGTCGAATTTTCTCGTTTGCACTAAAGAAGAATGCAAATACAAGTTGTGTGGCATTACGGTTGCTCCGATAATTCCGATGGCAATATATAAAGCAGCCGAATTTGGTATAGAAGGAATAAGTCCAGCCAAAACCTTGTGCATTTCTGGTTCGGCAAAAATCATTTCAAAAATGAAAGAAAACCCAATAATCGCTACTAAAGCTATAATGAAGGCTTCCATCTTACGAATTCCTTTATTGATCAGGAAAAGCAATAAAAAGGTGTCTAAAACGGTAATAAGAACTGCTTCGAGTAATGGAATTCCGAAAAGCAAGTTAATTCCGATCGCCATTCCGAGAACTTCTGCCAAATCGCAGGCAGCAATCGCAATTTCGGCAAGGAAATATAAAATGTAGTTGATGTACTTGGAATAAGTTTCTCTCGAAGCTTGCGCAAGGTCGCGCTGTGTTACAATTCCGAGACGAGCACTTAAACTTTGCAAAAGCAAAGCCATTAAATTACTCATTAATAAAACCCAAACTAAAGTGTAACCGAATTGGCTTCCGCCGGCAATGTCAGTCGCCCAGTTTCCGGGATCCATATAGCCAACGCTTACTAAATATGCAGGGCCTAAGAAGGCTAAAATTTTTCTAAAACCTTTTTTTTTATTTTCTGTAGAAACCGATTCGTGGACTTCTTCTAAAGATTTAGTCATTGTAAAAGTATTGTTTTCACAAATATAGATAAAAATTATATTCGCGGAACAATATTTTTAGACGAGTCTAAAAGCTAAATGTTAGAATTTAAACATTTCGGACATAATCCTGATAAAGTAAAATTGATCTCACTGACTTTGTAATTGTGCGGCATGATATAACTCGGTTTTACCGTTTCGAGGCATGTAATTTCATGACAATTTTCACAGCTGAAATGCGCATGGTTATGAATGTGTACACGCTGGTGCGAATGATTGCATTTAGCATACTTTACCGTTCCGTCCAAATTCGAAATTTTATGAATTACGTCTTCGTTAATTAATCGATCAAGAATTCTATAAATGGTAACGCGATCGCACAAATCATTTAATTGTTTGTGAATTTCGGTATGCGAAAGAGCAGTTTTAGATTTTTCAAATACCTCTAAAACAGCCGTCTTTGCTGCGGTATTACGTGTAGTTTTCATTTTTTACGGAATTAAAAATTAAACGCAACAATGTTGCGTTTAATAAAATTTTTATATATTTGCAACAAATTTGCATTAAGCAAAAGTACACATAATGAAGAAAATAAGCACATCCTTTTACGATATTTTAGGAATTTCAAGCGCGACCATTTGTCTGGTTCACTGTTTGATTTTTCCTCTTTTAACGATCCTTCCTTTAGGATTGAGTCATAACCCATTTATAGATTTACTCTTTGCTTCGATAGGTCTTTTTGCAATTCTCAAAATTATGAAAAAATCATCGCTTTTGGTATCATCAATTTTGGTTGTTTCAATGTCGCTGATTTGGATTAACATTTTGACAGAACTTCTTTTGGAAATTCACCTGGATCTGATTTATTTCGGAGGAATTGGAATGATCTTCGGGCATTTAATCAATTACAAATTACATAGAAAACAAAATCATTAAAATAACCAATTGGGTGAAAGTATATTTAATTTAAACACATAGGAACATAGATTTTATTGTTTCTTTTAAGAGTACATAAAAAGCAAGCTTTAACACATAGTCCTATGTCTAATTATTCTAAGTGAAACGCCTTTTGCAAAATCCTAAAAGCTATGTTTCTATGTGTTAAAAGTAATTTCACCCAACAGATTAAAATAAAATATGGAACAGAAGAATTTTGAAGTGATTATCGTTGGCGGAAGTTATAGCGGACTTTCGGCAGCAATGAGTTTAGGACGTGCTTTACGTCAGGTTTTGGTTATCGACAGCGGTTTGCCTTGCAACAGACAGACGCCGCATTCTCATAATTTTATAACACAAGACGGTGAAAAGCCTCCAGTCATTTCGGCGAAAGCCAAATTGCAAGTTGATATTTATAAAACCGTTCAATTCTATAACGGACTTGCGGTAAAAGCACTTAAAACAGAAAAAGGTTTTGAAATTGAAACAGAATCTGGAGAAATCTTTACAGCGAGAAAAGTATTATTCGCAACAGGCGTAAAAGATTTACTTCCAGAAATTGAAGGTTTTGCAGATTGTTGGGGAATTTCGGTTTTGCATTGTCCCTATTGTCATGGTTATGAAGTTAAAAATGAAAAAACAGCGATTATTGCTAATGGCGAAATGGGATTTGAATTTGCAAAATTGATTTCGAATTGGACAAAAGACCTTCGTTTGTGTACCAATGGAAAATCAGAATTGACTTTAGAGCAAACGCAGATTCTCCAAAAACATGGCGTTTTGATTTTAGAAGAAGAGATAAATTCGATAAATCATAATGAAGGTTATGTTTCAGATATCGTTTTTAAAAATGGAGAAAAGGTTGCCGTAAAAGCTATTTATGCAAGAGTTCCATTTGAACAGCATTGTAAATTACCTCAAAATTTTGGCTGCGAAATCAACGAACAAGGATATTTGAAAGTCGATTTTATGCAAAAAACAACCGTTCCAGGTATTTTCGGAAGTGGTGATGCGACGACTCAAATGCGTTCTGTGGCGTTGGCGGTTTCTTCTGGATCTTTCGCTGGAGCGGTAATTAATAAAGAGATTATCGACGAAGATTTTATATAATGTTTTAAACCATATAAGTCATATAAGATAATTTAAGTTTGTTTTTATTGAGTTGCCCCTAGCTTTAGCTAGGGGTGGGAATTTGAAAAGAAGGCTTTAGCCAAACTAACACTTTTGGCTAAAGCCTTTTTTGTCATTATCAATCTTCATCCAGCTAAAGCTGAACGCAATTCATATTTTAAATGCATTTAGTTTTTAATCATATAATTTAAGTCTAGTTTTTAAATGAACTTATATAACTTATATGGTTTAAATAATTTGCCTCAAAACAAAATTCTAACATATTGAATTCAATCCGTTTGAAAATTTTTGTTTCAAGAATAAGTGTATGTCAAATTTAATTTTTAGTTTTGTCTAAATTTAATTTTATAACGATGAAATATTTATTTTTGACAATATTAATAATTTCAGCTAAAAGCCTTTATTCGCAAAATATCCAAGGAAAAGTAGAAAGATCAATTCATGTAAGTCAAGATATTAATGTTAGTTTATTAAATACAAACTTTAAAACCCAAACCGATTCTTTAGGGATTTATCAGTTTCAAAATATTCCAAAAGGAACTTATAAAATTCATGTAACCTCGACTGGATTCAAACCGATAACTCAAAAAATATCTGTTTTAGAAAATGAAAATCTAAACTTGGATTTTGAATTGGAAGAAGATCAAAACGAATTGAACGAAGTAGTAGTTTCGGGAACTTTAAAACCGGTGAAACGATTAGAAAGTGCCGTTCCCGTTGAGGTTTATTCGCCAGTTTTCTTCAAGAAAAATCCAACGCCAAGTATTTACGATGCGCTTCAAAACATAAACGGCGTTCGTCCTCAGTTGAATTGTGGCGTTTGCAACACGGGAGATATTCACATAAACGGATTAGAAGGTCCGTATACTTTGGTTATGATTGACGGAATGCCAATTGTGAGCAGTCTTTCGACGGTTTATGGTTTATCGGGAATTCCGAATTCTTTGGTCGAACGAATTGAAATTGTAAAAGGTCCCGCTTCGTCGCTTTACGGAAGTGAAGCAGTTGGCGGTTTAATCAATATTATTACTAAAAATCCAACATCAGCGCCGACTTTTTCAGCCGATTATTTTACGACTTCTTATTTTGAAAGCAACCTCGATTTGGGAACGAAGTTTAATGTTGGGAAAAAAGCGACTTCACTGATTGGCGTAAATTACTTCAATTACGATCAGGTTATTGATAAAGACAAAGACAACTTTACCGATGTTACGCTTTCTGAACGAATTTCAGTTTTTAATAAGTGGAGTTTTAAACGAAATCATAATCGCCTTTTTACGATTGCGGCGCGTGGAATGTATGAAGATCGTTGGGGTGGAGACATTCGTTGGGAAAAGAAATACCGAGGCGGTGATGAAATCTATGGCGAAAGTATTTACACCAAAAGAGCCGAATTAATTGGAAGTTACCAATTGCCTTTTGAAGATAAACTGATGCTTTCGTTTTCTGGAAATGTTCATTATCAAGACAGCCGATACGGAACAACATCTTATATAGCTAATCAGAAAATTGGTTTTTTACAGCTGACTTGGGATAAAAAAATTGGAAGAAATGATTTATTGGCAGGAATTGCAAGTCGATATACGTATTATGATGACAACACGCCGGCAACCAAAGAAGCTGAAAACACTTGGCTTCCAGGGATTTTTGTTCAGGATGAAATCACGTTTTCTCCAAAAAGTCAGGTTTTGTTGGGAATGCGATATGATTATAATTCGATTCATGGATCTATTTTCACACCAAGATTTGCTTACCGATTTAAAGCCAACGAAAACACAATTTTTAGATTAAATGCTGGAACTGGATTTCGTGTTGTGAATTTGTTTACTGAAGATCACGCGGCGTTAACGGGTTCTAGAGATGTTATTATCAAAAATGATTTGAAACCAGAACAATCTGTAAATGTGAATTTGAATTATATTCAGAAAATCAATTTTGGAAATGGAACGTTTATGGGAATCGAAACGACTGCTTTTTACACCAGATTCAGCAATAAAATCATTTCAGATTATGAGTCAAATCCAAATGAAATCATCTACGACAATATTGATGGTTATGCGATAAGTCAAGGAATCAGCACGAATGTAGATCTTAATTTTCCGTCGGGATTAAAATTTATTGTTGGCGCCACGGTTTTAGACAATAAAAATATAGAAAACGGAATTTCAGAAAGACCGTATTTGACGGAGAATTTTACAGGAACTTGGAGTGTTTCGTACAAAATTCAACCTTGGAATTTATCGATGGATTATACTGGAAATGTTTACAGTCCGATGAAACTGCCTTTGTTGAGCGAAACCGATCCAAGAAGCCCGAAATCGCCTTGGTATAGTATTCAAAACATTCAATTTACCTATTCGGGATGGAAAGATTTTGAAGTTTATGGCGGAATCAAAAACCTGTTGAACTTTACACCAAAACAAAATAATCCGTTTTTGATTTCCAGAACGAATGATCCTTTCGATAAAAATGTGCAATACGATCCGGCCGGAAAAGTTTTGGTAACGCCAGGTAATCCGTATGGTTTGACATTTGATACGACTTATGTGTATGGGCAAAACCAAACTATTCGCGGATTTTTAGGATTGCGATATACTTTTAGGTAATTTTAATAGCCACGGATTAAAAGGTTTTTCGTTTGTCAGGCTGAGCGAAGTCGAAGCCCCGTTCCAATTGGAGCGCCCTTCGACTCCGCTTAGGATGACAAACGAATTCAAATTAGAAATTTTTAAAAATGAAAAAGCTTCTTCTATTTATTCTTTTCTTCGGAATAACTTCAACGGGAATCTGCCAATTAAAAAGCAGCTCTTTTGAAGAAATAGACAGATTGCAACAAATCCAAAAACGAAAAATCATTGTTTTCATCCATACCGATTGGTGTCAGTTTTGTCAAAGAATGAAAGCTACGACATTTAAAAATCAGGAAATTATTGAAAAACTAAATTCCGATTTCTATTTTATTGATTTCAATGCCGAAGAAAAACGAGATATTAGATTCAATAATCATACTTTTAAATATCAACCTTCGGGAAATAATGTTGGGGTTCACGAATTGGCTTTAGAACTCGGAAGGATAAACAACCAGATGGCGTATCCTATTTTATGTGTTTTGAATGATAAGGATGAAATTATCTTTCAGTACAATAATTATTTGGCGCTAAAAGATTTTAAAGTGTTATTAGAAAATCTGGAAAAGTAAATTTTCTTATTTTTGAGAATGAATTCTTCGCAAATCCCACATTTCGATTACATTTTTACAGGAACTGGACTCGCATCTTTGATGACGGTTTACAAAATGATTTTGTCTGAAAAATTCTCCGACAAATCGATTTTACTTCTCGATCAAGATTCGAAGAAAATCAATGACAGAACTTGGTGTTTTTGGGGAAAAGAAGAAAGCGTTTGGGATTCGGTTATTTCAAAAAAATGGGATTCGGCGTTATTTTTCAATGAAAGTTTTAATCGAAGTTTGGCGATAAAGCCTTATTCATACAATAAAATCAATGGTTTAGATTTTTATGATTTTGTTTTTAAAGCCATTTTAAAACAGTCCAATATTACTTTTTTAAAAGAAAAAATAACTGATATCAACGAACTCGAAACGCATGTTTTTGTCGGCACAGAAGAAAATCGATACACTTGCAATTATCTTTTCAATAGTATTTACAGTAAGGCTTTCGCCGAAAGGCAAAACAAATATCCCGTTTTACAACAGCATTTTGTAGGCTGGTTTGTAAAAACGCAAGAGGAAGTTTTCAATCCTGAAGAAGTCACTTTCATGGACTTTTCGGTTGAACAAAGAGGAAATACAAGATTTATGTATGTTTTGCCTACTTCAAAAACGGAGGCTTTGGTTGAATATACTTTGTTTTCGGAAAAATTGCTTCCAAAAGAAGAATACGAAAAAGAGATTGAACTTTATCTGAAGAAATTAGGTTCGGAACATTACGAAATTCTGGAAAAAGAGGAGGGAAGCATTCCAATGACTTGTTATCCTTTTTGGGAAAAAAACACCAAACGAGTATTGAACATTGGTACGGCAGGCGGTTGGACAAAAGCGAGTACAGGTTATACTTTTAAAAACGCAGATAAGAAATCTTCGGATTTAGTGGAGTTTATTCAAAAGAAAGACTTTGAAATGAAAAACTTTCACAAAAAATCTAAGTTTTGGTTTTACGATTTATTGCTTTTGGATATTCTGTATCGTCATAACGAATTGGGAAGTTCTATTTTTTCATCCTTATTTCGAAAAGGAAATCCTAAATTGATTTTTAAATTCTTGGATGAAGAAACGAATTTAGTCGAGGATTTGAAAGTGATTCTGAAATGCCCCAAACTACCTTTTGTAAAGGCTTTGATTAGAGTTTTGCTGAAGTAATTTAGATTTACATTATTTTTTCTCTTCAAATCGTCAAAGATAGTTGACGCCTTAAAAACATTGATCTTTTGGTGATTCGTTATTAATTAAAAGTGCCTTATTCTTTTATAAAAATGACTTATTGAGACATTCTCGAAATAATTCATGTATTTAAATTTGCTGAATCAAAATTGAGTTTACAGATTTTGATTCAACGATAGAAAATATAATCGCTTACTAACGATAATGAATGATGAAAATGGCTAAACCCTTACTATTTGATGCTGAAACAGAAGAAGTAGGCGAAATCTGCAAAGCACTTGGGCATCCAACGAGAGTTCAGATTATGACGCTCCTTTGGAAAAGAAATAAAAGGACTTGCGGTGAAATTGTCGAATTAATTCCTTTGGCACAATCTACAATATCCAAACATCTGCTGGAATTAAAAAAAGCAAATTTGGTTTCGATAGAATATCACGGAAAGAAGACCATTTATTCTATTGAGATACATACCATTAATGCTCTGAAAAAATATTTGAAAAGCTATCTTTCGACGATTGAAATTTCTGAGGAAAATAAAAAGACAGTTTTAACTACTAGGCATAGAGTACGAGGAAGGAACAGTCATTTGAAACAATATAATTATCAATTTCCTCATAAAAAATCAAAACAGGAAAGTTTAGATTTTACAGGAGAAAATAATTAAGAAGCAGAAATATGTTTTGATATAGAATTTAATATCAAACTATAACAAAACTTTATACTTGAAAGTAACTAGTTGCGAGTAAACTTTGTAACTTTGCAGTTCAAAAAGTACAATTTAAAACAAAAGAATATGTATCCACTAGAAATGGTAAAACCAATGGAGGCTGAATTAACAGCTGCTGGTTTTCAAGACTTACATAGTGCTGAGGCTGTTGAGAATGCTATCAAAGCCGAAGGTACCACTTTAGTTGTTGTAAACTCTGTTTGCGGGTGCGCTGCAAGAAATGCACGTCCGGGAGCAAAAATGAGTTTGGATAATGCTAAAAAACCAGATCATTTAATTACTGTTTTTGCAGGTGTTGACAAAGAAGCTGTTGATACTGCAAGACAACATATGTTCCCATTTCCTCCTTCTTCGCCATCTATGGCTTTGTTTAAAAACGGAGAATTGGTTCACATGTTAGAGCGTCACCACATCGAAGGACGTCCAGCAGAATTAATCGCTGAGAATTTACAAGATGCGTTTAACGAGTTTTGTTAATTTGTTAAGGTTCAAAGGCTCAAAAGGTACAGAGGTACAAAGCATAAAACAAAAAGCACTATTTTTAATAGTGCTTTTTGTTTTTTATAAATTTAGCATAAAACCTTCGGACCTTTGCGACTCTGGACCTTTGTACCTTACATATTCCATCCCCCGCCTAATGCTTTATACAATTCGATCATAGAACTTAATTGTCTTTCTGATAATTGGGCAAGACTTAATTGGGCATTAAAAAGGTTGGTTTCTACATCTAAAACTTCAAGATATGAAACGTAACCACTGTCGTATCTTTCGTGAGATAGCTTGTAGTTAATTAAAGCCGCCTGAACTTGTCTGTTGCGCGCTTTCCACTCTTCTTGATAAGTTCTCACGTTTTGTATGGATTGTTCTACTTCTGAAACGGCACCAATATAGGTTTTTTGATAAATGAATTTGAATTGTTCTGCCTGTTGTCTGTTGATTTCAACCCTTCTTTTGTTTTTTCCGAATGCAAAAATAGGACCTGCAATTCCGCCGGATGCATTTTGAATGTAAGAACTTCCTAAAAATAAGTTGCTTAAATCGGCACTGGCAAAACCAGCAATGGCAGCTAAATTGATGGAAGGAAAACGCATTGCCTGAGCAACACCAATTCTTTCATTTGCCGCAGCATATCTTAATTCGGCAGCTTTTACATCGGGTCTGTTTTCTAGAAGAGCAGAAGGGAGAGACAAAGGAATTTGACTTACAATTTGCAGTTCTGTATTGCTTTTTCCTCTCGGAATTTGAGACGGAAGCTGACCAGTAAGCAATGCAATTGTATTTTCGTAATATGTTATTTGTCTTTGAATGTTAGGAATTGCGGCCTCGGCAATGGCAACCTGCTGTTCAATCTGCGCTTTGTCAACTTCGGAGATGTAACCCTTCGCAAATCTTTCACTTATGATTTGGTAGTATTTTTCTCTTGTTTCAAGAGTGTGCTTGGTTATTTCGAGTTGATTATCAAAATTTCGCATTTGGAAATACGCTATCGCAATGTTGGCTACAATTTCAGATAATACCACTTTTCGAGCTTCTTCAGTTGCAAGAAGTTCATTTTTTACCGCATTATTTTCATGGCGAAATTTCCCCCAAAAGTCAAGTTCCCAAGACATGCTGGCTCCCGCTGTTGACGGAGTAATATATTTCTCATTGCTGTTAATGGTAGCGCCATATTGGAAAGCTGGAAATAAATCTGCCTTTGCATAACCTAACTCTGCACGAAGTTGTTCAATTCTTGAAACTGCAATTTTGAGATCATAATTATTCTGAAGGCCTTTTGTTATAAGATCCTTTAAAACATCATCATTAAACAAATCAAACCATTTTACGTTGGTCACCGAAGTGAGACTGTCTAGATTTCTCTCATTTATATAAGACTCTGATTTTAGCTGTTCTGGTTTTTTATATTTTGGTCCTACCATACATCCGGCTGGAAATAAGGAAATAACCAATATAATCACGATTATTTTATATTTCTTACTCATGGTCTGTAGTATTTGATTCTACATTGTTTTCTGTCGTTACGATTGCTTCCTCCTTCTTGTGTCCAATTCTTTCAATCATAACAAATAGACCAGGCACGATTAATACACCTAAAATGGTGGCGATTAACATACCGCTAAATACTGCCATTCCCATTACAATACGCGCTTGCGATCCTGCGCCTGTAGCGGTCAGTAACGGAACTACTCCAAGAATAAAAGCAAAAGCAGTCATCAAGATCGGACGAAAACGAAGTCTTGCCGCATACATTGCAGATTCGTAAAGAGGTTTTCCTTTTTCATATTCTTCTTTAGCGAATTCGACAATTAAAATGGCATTTTTAGCTACCAATCCGATGAGGAGAACGAGTCCGATTTGCGCAAAAACGTTATTGACATAAGCATCACTTCCAAATCTTGCTAGAAGAAGTCCTAAAAATGCTCCGAATACTGCGAAAGGCGCTCCGAGAAGTACACTGAATGGTAATTTCCAACTTTCGTATTGAGCAGCAAGAATCAGGAATACAAATACCAAAGCCATAACGAATACGGATCCTCCTCCTGGAGAATGCTTTTCTTGATATGATAAGTTGATGTAATCGAAACTCATATCTGCTGGCAAAGTCTGTTTGGCGACTTCTTCTAAAGCGGTCAAAGCCTGAGCACTACTATAACCATCATTTGGACTTCCTCCAATCTCAGCAGATCGGAATAGGTTCAGACGGTTTGTAAAATCAGGGCCGGACACTTTGGTTGCTGTAACCAATGTTGAAACAGGAAGCATATCGCCTTTGTTATTTTTGACATAAATCATGTTTAAGTCCTCTGGTTTCACACGATTAACGGCTTCACCTTGAACATAAACTTTATACTGACGGCCGAAGCGGTTAAAATCATTTACATAACTTCCTCCCAAAAAGGCTCCGAGTGCTTCGGTGACTTTAGATACGGGTATTCCTAATTTCATGGCTTTATCGTTGTCGATATCCAATTTAATTTGTGGAGTACCAGCATTAAAAGTGGTATAAATTCGTTTTATTTCGGGGCGCTGTTGTGCAGCCGCAATAAAGTTTTGGGTTTGTTCTGCTAAATATTGCGGTGTATTTCCTCCTCGGTCTTGAAGCATCAAACTAAAACCTGCCGAAGCACCTAAACCTTGAATCGCAGGCGGACCAAACGAAAAACAAGTCGCAGTTGTAATTTGAGTCGCCAGTTTTTTATTGAATCGGTCTACAAATTGTTTGGCTGTTTCCGCTCTTTCTTCCCAAGGTTTTAGTGAAATGAAAATGAAAGCATTATTTGGCTGATAGGAATTGGTAAGCATACTAAATCCGTTTATCGTGGTGTACGACAGAATAGATTTTTCTTCTTTAAGAAAACTGTCTACTTTTTTCGAAATTTCATCGGTGCGCTGTAATGATGATGCTGGAGGCAAGGCAATATTTACTAAGACATAGCCTTGGTCTTCTTCTGGAATAAATCCTAGAGGAATTTTCTTCCCTAACAATGCTGTAGCAGCTAATACTACGACCAATAAAATCACAATACGGACTGCTTTTTTTGCAAAGAATGTTGCTCCGCTAATGTATTTTCCTGTTACATTTTCAAAAACGCGGTTAAAACCAGCAAAGAATTTTGCAAGCCATCCTTTTTGCTGGTCAATAGGTTTTGTTGGTTTTAAGAGCATAGCACAAAGTGCGGGACTTAAAGATAAAGCGCTAAATGCCGAAAAGGCGACCGAGACAGCAATGGTTATGGCAAATTGCTGGTAAAAACGTCCAGTAATTCCGGGAGTCATCGCAACTGGAATAAAAACAGCGCATAAAATTAAAGCAATTGCGATTACGGGTCCAGACACTTCTTTCATAGCTTGAACTGTGGCTTCTTTAGGTGTTTTGCCATGTTCGATGTGATGTATGACGGCTTCTACGACTACAATTGCATCATCGACCACAATACCAATTGCCAATACTAATCCTAAAAGGGAAAGCGTATTGATTGAAAATCCTAACATTGGGAAAACTGCAATAGTACCAATCAGCGAAACTGGGACAGTAATTAACGGAATTAAAGTAGCACGCCAATTTTGAAGAAATATGAATACCACTATAATAACCAATATAATAGCTTCAAAAAGAGTGTGTACAATATCATCGACTCCTGCGGTAATAGCAAGTGTTGTGTCTAAAGATTCTTGATAAACAATGTCTTGAGGAAATTTCTCTGACATTGTTTTCATTGCAGTTTTTGCGGCTTCGGCTACATCAAGGGCATTACTTCCTGGCATTTGATATAAAGCAACAACGGCACTGGGCGAGCTGTTTCTTCTCGCTGTTGAGCTATAGTTTTCTGTTCCTAATTCGATACGAGCAATGTCGCCCATTAAAACCTGAGCTCCGTCTTCTTTACTTCGAACGACAATATTTCCAAATTCTTTTTCGGTAACTAAACGGTCTTGAAGCGTTACGCCGTAAGTAAACTCAGTATTCGGAGGCGCTGGTTCGGCTCCAAATTTCCCTCCTGGACTAATCATGTTTTGTGCGTTCAGCGCATTTTTGACATCTTCAACCGTTACGCCAAGTTTACTCATTATATCGGCTTTTAGCCAAATACGCATCGAGTAATCACTTCCTCCAAAAAGAGTAACCTCTCCAACTCCTTTTATACGAGCCAGTTGGTCAACAACATTGATACTTGCATAGTTGTTTAAGAATTTAGCATCATATTTCGGATTGGTTGAGGTAATGGTAAATAACATCATCGGAAACGATAGTGATTTTTTCACCACGACACCTTGTTGTTTTACACTCGAAGGCATAAATGGAGCAGACTGGTTTTGTCTGTTTTGAGTCAACATATTGGCGTTGTCGAGATTGGTTCCTACATCGAAAGTAACTTCAATAGTACAAGCTCCATCAGAAGTATTGATCGATTTCATGTATAGCATATTTTCAACACCGTTCACTTTTTGCTCAATAGGAGTCGCAACTGCCTGTTCTACATTCAGCGCGTTTGCTCCTGTAAAAGAAGTTGTGATTTTTACAACGGGCGGATTAATATCCGGATATTGCGAAATAGGTGTTTTTTGTAGTGCCAATAATCCAAGTATCACAATGATAATACTAATTACAATGGCAACAATTGGTCTTCGGACGAAAAATTCTCCCATAATAGTATGTGATTTAGATTACTTTGCAACTACAGTTTCTGGATCGACCAACTGCCATTGAACAATTTTAGGAGTAATGACACTTCCATTTTTCAATAATGAAGTACCTCCCATGGCTATCTTATCTCCAGGTTTTAGTCCTTCTTCAATGATATAACCGTTTTTAACGACCGGACCTGGTTTTACAATCTGCATTTGTACTTTATTGTCATTGCCTACTACATAAACCTGATAAATACCTTGCACTTCAATGACGGCACGTTGCGGAATTACAATTGCTTCTTTGCGAATGTCTGTAAGCAGCGCCACTTTCACATATTGACCGGGGCGAAGCAGTTTGTCTGGATTAGGAAATTGAGCTTCAAATGTAATTGCTCCTGTAGAAGGATCTATTTGTCTATCGGCAAAACTTACTTTTCCTTTTTCTGGATATGTAGAACCGTCTGATAGTTTTATAGTAACTACTGCTCCAGAACCTTTTAAAGCAGAATTTGGTTTGTTGAATTCTCTATATAAACGAAGAAATTCTTGTTCGCTGATGGTAAATCGCACTCTCACATCTCCCAAATCTGAAATGGTATTTAAAATAGACGCGGCACCCGGTCTAACATAATCACCAACACGGACTTTCGAAATGCCTATTAATCCAGAAATCGGCGCTAAAATTTGACAATAACCCAACTCAATTTTTGCATTTTGAAGAGAAGCATTCGAAGCCTTAATTTGAGCAAGCGACGCATTATATGCTGCTTTTGCCGAAACCAATTCCCTCTGGCTCACCGCATTCATTTTTGCTAATGGAGTAATCATATCCAAATCAGATTTGGTTTTAGATAATAGTGCCTGCGATTCTGCGGCACCTCCTTCGGCTTCATTAAGTTTTGCTCTGTACGGTAAAGGATCAATTGTGTAAAGTACCTGTCCTTTTTTGACAAAACTTCCTTCTTTAAAGTTCATGCTTTCGATAATACCATCAACTCGTGGGTTAATTTGTATATCAGATTGACCAAAAGTCTGTCCCGTATATTCCGATTCTAATTGCACATCTTGCTGTAAAACAGAAGTGACAGAAATTTCTAACGGTTTGGGGCTTGGAGGTGTTTCTTTTTTGCAAGAAAACATCAAGAGACTTAATAAGATTGCGGAGGAGTAGATTTTGTTCATTGTTAAATTCTTTTAGATAAAATTCATTAATTACAACTAACTAAAAACCAATAAAGTGCATGAGCTAAGTTAGCGTTTTTTTATATAAATGAACAGATATTGATGAAATTTTGTTAATTTTAGTTAAAATATTATTTGTCTGTATATCAGTGGGTAACAATAAATAAGGTGAAATGCTATTTTGTATCGATAAACTACATTTTTGTAAGAATACGATATTTCCCATACTAGTAATAATAATTCAATAACTTTTGTAATTATGCCAAAAAATAATAAGAAAAAACACAATAAAAAGAAAGAAAATGACAATGAATTAAAAAAGATAACCAAGAAGGAATTGTTGCTTCGAGCCAAGAAATTTTCTGAACAATATTGTGTAGGCGACGATAAGGATTTTACCTTAAAAGACAAACCCACATCTTATTCTGGAGACGAAGACAAGGCAATAATCCAAAAAGCATTAAAAATGGGAGTTAAAGCTCTTGCTGCCATGCAGGATATTTTGTACGCTCAAGATAAATGGTCGGTTCTTCTTATTTTTCAAGCTATGGATGCCGCTGGAAAAGATGGCGCGATCAAACACGTCATGTCGGGCATAAATCCACAGGGCTGTCAAGTTTCTTCTTTTAAAGGTCCAAGTTCAGAAGAGTTAGATCATGATTATTTATGGCGTTGCCAAAAGCATCTTCCAGAAAGAGGTCGAATTGGAATTTTTAATCGTTCCTATTATGAAGAAGTGCTGGTAGTTCGTGTTCACGAAGCAATATTGAATGGTCAAAAGATTCCTGAAAAACTAGTTACCAAAGACATTTGGGAAAATCGTTTTGAAGACATTCGAAACTTCGAAAAATACCTCACTAGAAACGGAACGATTGTCATTAAATTTTTTCTGAATGTTTCGAAAGACGAACAAAAAAAGAGATTTATAGAAAGAGTTGACAATCCCGATAAAAACTGGAAATTTAGCGCAGCCGATGCTAGAGAACGAGGCTACTGGAACGATTATATGCATGCTTACGAAGAATTGATTAAAAATACATCGACCAAAAAATCGCCTTGGTATGTAATTCCAGCTGATAATAAATCGTATGCCCGAATTGCAATTGCTTCTGCCATAATTCATGCTTTAGACGAAATGGATTTAGAATATCCAAAAGTGAGTCCAGAAAAAATTGCGGAATTGAATGAAGTTAAAAAAGCGTTATTGGAAGAAAAAGATTGACCTTTTATAAATAAATATTTCTGAAAATGATTTTTAAGCAATCTTCAAATTATCTTTTTTCCTATTATACATTCTTCATTATTTATGATCCAGTGTAGTAAATAGTGCTGTAAATCAAGCTATAACCAACAAAGCAACAATATTGCGTTAACACTTTAAGGTGTTAAAAAAAATAGATAATTAAGGTAATACCATTTTTAATCTCAAAATAAACCCTAAATTTGCCGCAGATTTTAAAGAAAATCTAAAATATATATTCTTAACTTAAAACTGTTTATAGCATGCAACTGTATAACACTTTGAGCGCAGAAGAAAGAGCCATCATGATCGATGATGCAGGACAACAACGACTTACGTTGTCTTTCTATGCGTATGCCAAAATTCAAGATCCACAAAAATTTCGTAATGATTTATTCGTAGCCTGGAATGCCCTTGATGCATTAGGTCGAATTTACGTTGCCAACGAAGGAATAAATGCTCAAATGAGTGTTCCAGCTGAAAATTTTGAAGCTTTCAGAGAAACGCTGGAAGAATACGATTTTATGAAAGGCTTACGTTTGAATGTTGCTGTAGAGCATGATGATCATTCATTTTTAAAATTAACGATCAAAGTACGTCACAAAATCGTTGCTGACGGTTTAAACGACGATACTTTTGATGTAACAGATATTGGCGTTCACTTAAAAGCCAAAGAATTCAACGAAATCCTTGATGATCCAAACACGATTGTAGTAGATTTTAGAAATCACTACGAAAGTGAAGTAGGGCATTTTAAAAATGCGATTACTCCAGATGTTGAGACTTTCAGAGAAAGTTTGCCAATTATCAACGAACAGCTTAAAGATCATAAAGACGATAAAAATCTAGTAATGTATTGTACTGGAGGAATTCGTTGCGAAAAAGCGAGTGCTTATTTCAAACACCAAGGTTTCAAAAATGTATATCAATTAGAAGGTGGAATCATCAACTATGCGAAACAATTGAAAGAAGAAGGTTTAGAAAGCAAATTCATCGGTAAAAACTTCGTATTTGATAATCGTCTAGGCGAAAGAATTACAGATGATATCATTTCGCAATGCCACCAATGCGGAAAACCTTGTGATAACCATACCAACTGTGAAAACGATGGTTGCCATTTGTTGTTCATTCAATGTGATGAATGTAAAGCAGCAATGGATAACTGTTGTTCTACAGAATGTTTGGAGATTGTTCATATGCCATTGGTTGACCAAGTTCGTTTGAGAACCGGAAAACAGGTTGGGAATAAAGTGTTCAGAAAAGGAAAATCTGAAAATCTAAAATTCAAACATTCAGGTGAATTGCCAGAAACAGCTTTAGCAACAGCACAAAAGCCAGCTGATATTCGTCAGAAAATAAAAATCAAAAAAGTACTTCTTGGAAAAGCAGAGCATTATTATGTAAAAGCGCAAGTTGGACAATTTACGGTTGAAAATCACGAATTAAACGTTGGTGATAAAATTCTTATTTCTGGTCCAACAACTGGCGATCAGGAATTGGTTTTAGATAAATTCATCGTTGATGGTGCAGAAACTCAATGTGCTAAAGTTGGTGATAAAGTAACTTTTGAAGTTCCTTTCAGAATTAGATTGTCAGATAAAGTTTATAAAATTGTAAATTAGCGGTTTTAAAAACCCTAATTTACAATGTCGCATTCTTTTACCAAATTATGGATTCATGCCATTTGGGCAACCAAAAATCGTAAAGAACTAATTGATTTTTCAATTGAGAAAAATGTACACAATTATATTCACGATGAATTAATTGCATTGAATTGCCCTGTTAGAATTATTAACGGAATGCCTGACCATGTACATATTTTATTTTTACTGAATCCGCAAAAATCTATTTCAGATGTAATTCGTCAAGCGAAAGGAGGTTCTTCTCATTGCATAAATGGAGAAAATCTAATTCCTGAAAAATTCGCGTGGCAAACTGGCTATGCGGCTTTCGCGGTAAGCGAATCTCAGTTGGATATTGTTTTTGATTATATCAAAAATCAAAAACAGCATCATCTCAAAATGAATGCGCAACAGGAATTTGACGAATTTGTAAAATTGCATGGGTTTGGAAATTCAACCAATTTGTAAACATAAAAGAAACACAATCTATAAAAACATAGCCCACGGTTTCAACCGTGGGTGCACAATGCGCATCCTCAACGTCGCATAAAAATACGTTTCCTAAGGTTGAAACCGAGGGCTACGAATAATTTTTAAAATATAGAATATGATATAAATCATATAAATCAATTTATACCCACATTATTTTTGTCAATTGTTAGATGGCTAGATTCGAAAAATCGGTCATCAGAATAATAAATCAAAAATGACAATTAACAATACAATCGAACTCATGGCTCCCGTTGGGAACTTTGAGTCGCTTCAGGCTGCTTTAGATAATGGCTGCGATTCTGTATATTTTGGTGTTGAACAGCTCAACATGCGTGCAAGATCGACAGTGAATTTTACGATCGAAGATTTGAAAGAAATCGCCAATCGTTGCGAATCCAAAAATGTTCGAAGCTATCTTACTTTAAACACTATTATTTACGATCACGATTTATCAGTCGTGAAAACATTATTGAATAAAGCCAAAGAAGCTAACATCACGGCCGTAATTGCATCAGATCAAGCTGTAATTGCTATGGCAAGATCGATTGGGATGGAAGTTCATATTTCTACTCAATTGAATGTTACGAATATCGAAACCATTAAATTCTACAGTTTATTTGCTGATACAATGGTTTTGAGTCGTGAATTGAGTTTACGTCAGGTAAAGAAAATCACAGAACAAATAGAAAAAGAACAGATCAAAGGTCCGAACGGAAATTTAGTAGAAATCGAAATTTTTGGTCACGGGGCTTTGTGTATGGCAGTTTCAGGAAAATGTTATTTGAGTTTGCATTCTAATAATTCATCTGCAAATCGTGGTGCTTGCAAACAAAACTGCCGAAAAAAATATACGGTTATTGATCAGGAAACAGGATTCGAAATCGAATTGGATAACGAATATATGATGTCGCCAAAAGATTTGTGTACATTGGATTTCTTAGATCAAGTAATAGATTCTGGAATTCAAGTTTTAAAAATCGAAGGACGCGGACGTGCGCCTGAATATGTGGCAACTGTTATTAAAACCTATCGTGAAGCAATCGATGCGTATTACGAAGGCACTTTCTCAAAAGAGAAAACCGCAGTTTGGATGGAAGCTTTAAATACAGTTTACAATCGTGGTTTCTGGTCTGGCTATTATTTGGGACAAGAATTAGGAGAGTGGAGCGATATTCCTGGATCTGCAGCGACTCAGAAAAAGGTTTATGTTGGAAAAGGAACACATTATTTTCCAAAAGCAGAAGTTGGTCAATTCAAAATTGAAGCTTACGATATTAAAATAGGTGATAAAATTTTGGTGACAGGTCCAAGCACAGGCGCTCAGGAAATGATTATTGACGAAATGTTCGTGAATGACCTAGCAACAGAAAAAGCCACAAAAGGAGACGATTGTACTTTCAAATTGCCGTTTAGAATCAGAATGTCTGACAAATTATATAAAATCGTTGAGGCATAATGGTTATTATCACTTTACAAAGAGATAAATGTATTGGCTGTAATTATTGCGTTGAAATGGATCCCGCTCATTTTCAAATGTCAAAAAAAGATGGGAAATCGGTACTGCTTCATTCGCAGAATGCAAAAGGCTTTTTTACTTTAAAATCGCCAAATCATGCCATTGTAGAGAGTTGTGAATTGGCTGCAAAAGCTTGTCCGGTTAAGATTATTACGGTTAAGGAAACTTAGAGTGGAATAAAATGAGCAATTACAATTTGTAGCTGTTTCTTATTAGTTTGAAAGACTATTTCTTTTCGCCTTTATATTTGCTTTAGATTTTCCATTTAAAAAAAATGAAGTGTCAAGCTTTGTTTCGCGTAGGACAACAAATTAAAATCTAAATCGGAAATTGTATTTTGCCAATTGCTCAAATTCTGCTTTATTGATAAATACAAAATATTCTTTGTGTTTGGTAAAAGCTTTAGGAACTTCGGTGAATTTAAAAAAGAAGTCTCTGTTATTATTACTGGCAAAATAATCTGTGATCTTTTTGATAAAATTGTAGCTCAGAAATCCATCATCACTATTGAAAGTGTTTGGCTCATCCGATTCATTTAAATCAAATTGGTCAATTTTAAGGTTTTTCTGCAAAATAATCTCATGCCTAACATCATCGTCAGTTTTTAATGTATTTATTTTTATTCTATAGCGATCTTCTAAAACTGTATCAAGGAGAAAAATCTTTGATATCAACTCTTTGTAGTCATCAATAGTGTAATATCCATTATCAGCTAATTCAATATATCTGTCTGATGGTAAAATATCTTCTATTGTTACCTCATTATTCGTTATTATTTGATATTTATATCCCATAGCCTCCACATGCTTTATATCATCATTGCTGTATGGAATTTTAGAAATATTGTTTTTTGCTAACAACTGTTCAATCGATGTCGCGATTGTCTTGTAGCTATTGTCTTTATTTTGGTTAATATAGGTAATAGAATTGTCAGGAGACAGAAGTAATACTTTGTCATTATCATTAAAATTGAACTCTTCTGCAAAAGGTATATCCTTTAAATTAGGATAAGTATTTAGCAATTCTCCGTGCATTTCTAAAATAGTAGGGGAGCCATCATCTCTACGAAAATCAGAAAGTAACCTAAAAGTTGTATGATTACTGATATATATTAAATCATCAACTCTATTATATAATTCTTTAAATAATGGATGTCTTTCCTCTAATGTTTTCTGATTCATTTTTTGTTTTCTATATATTTTAAAAAAGCAAGAATCCTATTGGTTGTTAGAAAATAGGATTCTTTTATTCATTTGGAAAGATACGTTTATTAAATCCCAATTTTAGCATTAATATTATGCTTATCTACATAAGCTTGAGCAACATTCATCAATTTTGTGAATTTTGCATCTATTTCGTTTTGAGTTGATGCATCAAAATCGGCAATTGCTTTTTCTATTTGTTCTGGCGATGCTTTTTCGTCTTTCAGTTTGGCAATTGGCAAATAACCTTCTTTTTGTTTGGCAATCGCATAAGAAAATAAGTCTTTTGATGCCTGAAGGAGTTCTTTGTTGTCATCATCTTCAGCGATATCTTTAATCGTTTGAAAACGCGTTTCTAAATTGGTAATATCATATTTAAAAGCATCGTAGTAAGAAGATGGAACCATCTTTTTTTGGCTTTCATCATAAACCATCGCTTCTGATTGCAGTTTTTCATTGATTTCTTTACTTCCAAAACGAGACAATAAATTCGAATTTAAAGCTGCGATTCCAAAGGTTTTTTCTGGCGAAAGGTTATTACAAGATGTTGAAACTAAACTTCCAACGATTAATACTAAAAATAGAGTTATGGTATTTAAAATTCTTTTCATTTTTTAAGTTTGATTATTATTTATCCTTTTAAAATTTTACTTTTTTCAGCGTCAAATTCTTCCGAAGTTAATATTCCCGCATCCAATAGTTCTTTTAAATCTAATAATGCTTTTTTCTTGGCTTCCATCGAATTTCCTGAATCTGTTTTTTGAGGTTCTTCTTTCTGAATTGGCGTTACAACTGTTCCTGAAGGAGCATATTTCAAAATCAATTCTGTAATTTCATTGAAACCTTTTACGTTTGAATAATCAATCGCTTTTTGCTCTTTAACGTTTACAATCGAAGCATCGGCTTTATTATCCAATAAATATTTTACAACGTCTTTCTTTCCGTTAGCAGCGCTGTAGTGTAAAGGAGTATTCCCAGATTCGTCCTGAATGTTGATGTTTGCTCCAGCTTCGATAAGCAATTTCACCATACTCAGATTGCCTTTTTTCGTTGCAACGTGCAAAAGACTTTCTCCGCCGTAAGTGTAAGAACTGTTCAGTGTAAAACTAGATTCGTTCGAAATATTTGTTGCGCTCACGATCCAATCCAAATAATCATTCATTGAAGAAGTATCTTCAGCGACAGGTTTACTGTAATTGACATCAACTCCATTTTCTAAAAACAAAGCCACAATCTCCTTTTGATTATTCGCGCAAGCGTACCAAATCGGAGAATATCCATTATTGTTCGATGTGAAAACATTGGCTCCTCTTTCTACCAATAATTTGGCCAGCATTCGGTTGGTTTCATAACAAGCAATCAAAAGTGCATTTTCACCAGAATGATTGACGTGATTTACATCGGCTCCATTATCCAAAAGTAAAGTGACCATTGGAATCGATTTGGTATAACAAGCATAAAGCAAAGGCGTATTTCCTTGTTTATCGGTTACATTTATATCAGCACCTTTGTCCAAAAGCAATTGAATAATTTCACGATTTAGTTTTGCCGAAGCCAATAATAACGGAGTTTCTCCATTGTTATTCAGTAAATTAACGTCGACCCCTGCTTCAAGCAACTTTGTTGCAATTTCGATTTGAGCGGTCTGAACGACTAAATGAAGCAGGCTATTTCCGTATTTGTCGTTTTTGGTGATTTCTGCACCATTTTCTAAAAGATACAGCGCCGTTTGTTTCTGTTTTTGAAGACAAGCGAAGTATAAAGGCGTTTCTCCCTGATGATCTTCGTAGTTAATATCGGCACCATCTTCTGTTAAGATTTTTACAATATCGAGATAACCGCGGTGTGCAGCATAATGAAGCGCAGTTCTTCCTAGTTCGTCAGTATATTTTACATCTACTTCTTTATTTTGAAGAAGCAATTCGGCTATTTTTCTGTTGCCGTTTTCACAGGCAACTATAAAGGACATTGACATGTATAATTTTTTTTTAGTTTTATTGTTTCATTAAAAGCTCAACCGTTTTAATTTTCAAGTTGTCGCCTGAGGCAAGCATCAAAGCGGTTTCGTCTTTATCATTCGTAATCGAAATATCGGCGCCTTGATCTAGAAGTAATTTCACTTTTCGATACGTTTCTTTTGCCATTTCTGCGTCGTAGTTGACATTGTAAGCACAGACTTTATGCAAAATTGTGTTTCCTTGATTGTCTTGTTCGTTCACATCCAAAGAAGCATTCTCTAAAACCGATTTCAAAATATCCGATTTCTTTTCTACAATAAAGTCAATTCCTGATTTTGGCTGTCCGTAATATTGTGCACAGAAATTTACATCGGCACCATCAGATAATAATCTTTCTAAAAAAGCAATATTACTTGGCGAAACAGAAAGTGAACTAATGAAATTTGTAAACAAAGTTCGTCCGTCTTTATTCACAATATTAAAATCTGCTGAAGAAACTGTTGCTAATGCATCGTACATATCATACGAAAGCTGTTCGGCTACAGCATAATAAAAAGCAGTATTATTTTGGTTATCGGTTTCGTTGGCATCGGCACCGTTTTCAAGTAAAAATGGAAGAAGCTCTTTTTGGTTTCTTTTAACGGCGCACATTAGCGGAGTTGTTCCAACAATATTTTTCTCGTTGATGTCAACGCCATTATTAATTAAAATGCTGATATACTCTTTTACTTTTTCTACATCGAGTCCGTAAGTATTTAGAATAGTGTAGATAAAATTTTCTCCTGCATTGTTCTTATACTGAGTGTTAGCATTAAATTCCTCAACTAAAACTTTAATTATTTTTGGCGAAATGCCTTTTTCAAAGAAATAGCCAAGAAGAGTTTTGTCGCTGATTTCGTCGTTAAGATTATCCATTTTCGACATCAATTCTTTGAAAAAAGCAATCGATTCATCATCGTCTTTTAAATACAATGTCAATGGTTTAAAAATTGATTGGTCAAAATTGTCGAGTTCGTAAACATCGGTTTCAATAAAGCCCGCTTTGATCAATTTTTCGATAAAATCAAGCTCTTTTGCTTCGATAATTTTTGCCGTGATCTGCGAAAAGTTGTTTTTTAGATACTGCTCGTTAAATTTTTCTCCGTTATTCAGGCATTCTCTGGCCTCGTCAAATTTTCCCTGAAAAAGGAAATTTTCAATTTGGTTTGTCTGCATTGTAATATATTTAAAAATGAAAGTTTAAGTTTTGAAATCCGTTTTGTTCGTAATTATTGGTTTTACAAACACTGCTGTAAGATAAAACATAAAAATCGGAAATATATTTCAGGATAAAAAGTAAAAACGATTAATTACAGTCTGAAAGCGACCGAATGCCTAATTTTGAAGAAAATTTGTTTAAAATCTTCACTTTTGAAGATGTATTTTGCTAAAAGTTTTGGTTTAGAAAATAATTCGTTTTTTATTTAACAAACCATTAGTTTTAATCCATAAAAAGCAAAATAAAAAAAATACTATCTTTACCGATCAAACGTTTATGAACTTAAGCTGCGTTTTGGCAGCACTACATATATAATTATGGCATGTACAAGTTGTTCAACCTCAGATGGTGGCGCACCAAAAGGTTGTAAAAATAATGGGACTTGCGGCACCGATAGCTGCAATAAATTGACGGTTTTTGACTGGCTTTCGAACATGAGCCCGTCTAATGGAGAGGCGATTTTTGATTGTGTTGAGGTACGTTTTAAGAACGGACGTAAGGAATTTTTTAGAAATTCAGAGAAATTAACTTTAAGTATTGGTGATATTGTAGCAACTGTTGCATCACCAGGACATGATATTGGAATTGTGACTCTTACAGGCGAATTAGTACGAATTCAAATGAAGAAAAAAGGAGTGAATTACGAAAGCAATGAGGTTCCAAAAATTTACAGAAAAGCATCTCAAAAAGATATCGATATTTGGTCTGTAGCGCGTGATCGTGAAGAACCAATGAAAGTTCGTGCACGTGAATTGGCGATTCAGCACAAATTGGAAATGAAAATTTCTGATATTGAATTTCAAGGTGACGGATCAAAAGCGACGTTTTACTACACAGCAAATGATCGTGTCGATTTTAGAATGCTGATTAAAGATTTTGCTAAAGAATTCAGCACAAGAGTGGAGATGAAACAAGTTGGTTTCCGTCAGGAAGCGGCTCGTTTAGGAGGAGTTGGTTCTTGCGGACGCGAACTTTGCTGTTCGACTTGGCTAACCGATTTCAGAAGTGTTAATACTTCTGCAGCCCGTTATCAGCAATTATCATTGAATCCGCAGAAATTAGCGGGTCAATGCGGAAAATTGAAATGCTGTCTGAACTATGAGTTAGACACTTACATGGATGCTTTAAAAGATTTTCCAGATTACGATACCAAATTAATGACAGAAAAAGGCGATGCTATCTGTCAGAAACAAGATATTTTTAAAGGATTAATGTGGTTTGCTTACACAAACAATTTTGCAAACTGGCATGTTTTAAAAATCGATCAGGTAAAAGAAATTATTGCTGAAAACAAACAGAAAAACAAAGTTTCTTCTCTAGAAGATTTTGCTGTTGAGGTAACTATAGAACCTGAAAAAGACTTCAATAATGCAATGGGTCAAGAAAGTTTAACTCGTTTTGACCAGCCGAAAAGAAAGAAAAAACCAAATCGCAAGCGTAAAACTACAGAAGCTGCTGGTGTTGCAACTCCGGTAAAACCACAGCAGGAAAAAAATGTAAACAACGCTAAACCAGCTGGAAATAATAATCCGAATGCTAACGCGAATAATGGCAATGCAAATAAGCCAAATAATCAGAACAAGCCAAATCATAAGAAGAAGCCAAATTCGAATAAAAACAATCCGAATAAGCAAAATTCAAATGAAAATAAACCTGCTGAACCTAGAAAACCAATAACGAATACTAAAAATGAGAATAAAAAATAGCGGAATTCTTCTTTTGGCAGCAATACTCCTTTTTTCTTGCGATAAAAAAAGAGTATTTGATGAGTATAAATCTGTTGGAAGTGCTTGGCACAAAGACAGTATTATAAGCTTTGATCTGCCGGTTTTAGATTCTACAAAAAAGTACAATCTCTTTGTAAACATCAGGGATAACAACGATTACCCTTTCAATAATTTGTTTTTGATTGTTGCTATTGAAACGCCAAGCGGATTTACAAAAGTGGACACATTAGAATACCAAATGGCAGAGCCAGACGGAACATTATTAGGAAATGGATTTTCTGATATAAAAGAAAGTAAACTATATTACAAAGATGATGTAAAGTTTACAGGAAAATACAAAGTTCACATCAAACAAGCTGTTAGACAATCAGGTAAAATTCCTGGTGTTGAAGCTTTACAAGGAATTACAGACGTTGGTTTTAGAATAGAACAAAAAGATTAGAAAAATAGTTATGGCTGCTAAAAAAAACAATCAATCCAAAAGCGTTAAGGATATTAATTATTATAAAAAGAAATTTTGGCGAGTTTTAGCCTACTCTTTACTTGGGGTTTTGGCTTTCTTTTTATTCGCCTCTTGGGGTCTATTTGGGTCTATGCCTTCATTTGAAGATTTAGAAAATCCAGATTCAAACCTTGCCACAGAAATTATATCTTCTGATGGAGTTGTAATTGGAAAGTATTTCAAAACCAATAGATCTCAGCTTAAATATTCTGATTTGCCTAAAAATCTGGTAGATGCTTTAGTTGCAACTGAGGATGCCCGTTTTTATGAACATTCAGGAATTGATGGACGCGGAACTTTACGTGCTGCTTTTTCTTTGGGTACAAATGGAGGAGCAAGTACATTAACACAGCAATTGGCGAAACAGCTATTTCATCGCGGAGGTTCTAGCTTTTTGCCTTTTAGAATAGTTCAAAAAATAAAAGAGTGGATTATCGCTATACGTTTAGAAAGGCAGTATACTAAAAATGAGATTTTAGCGATGTATTGCAATATTTATGATTTCG
The DNA here is from genome assembly GCF_056824315.1 of Flavobacterium sp. B167r. NCBI lineage: Bacteria > Pseudomonadati > Bacteroidota > Flavobacteriia > Flavobacteriales > Flavobacteriaceae > Flavobacterium > Flavobacterium sp. B167r. The sequence continues at coordinate 965,144 of NZ_CP124859.1, read as the reverse complement.
GAAATTATGCTGTTGGGGTAAGTTCTGCATCTCAGACGTATTTTTCTAAGGAACCTAAAGATTTAACAATAGACGAGTCGGCAATTTTAGTGGGAATGTTTAATAATTCATCTCTTTATAATCCGCTTCGTAATCCTGTTGGAGTAAAAAACCGTCGTGATGTTGTATTGGGGCAAATGGTTAAAGCCAAAATGATTACGAAAGAAGAAAAAGAGAAATACCAAGCATTGCCTATAGCTTTAAAATTTAAATTGGAAAGCCATCGTGAAGGTATGGCAACTTACTTTAGAGAATATCTTCGTGATTATATGAAAAAATGGGTTGCTGAAAACAAAAAACCGGATGGATCTGATTACGATATTTATAAAGATGGTCTTAAAATTTATACTACAATAGATTCTAGAATGCAAACGTATGCTGAAGAAGCTGTTGCAGCGCATATGAAAAACCTTCAGTTGCAGTTTTTTATGGAACAAAAAACCAATAAAAATGCTCCTTTCGTAAATATTACTCAAGCTGAGACAGACAGAATTATGATGCAAGCAATGAAGAATTCTGTTCGTTGGGCTCAGATGAAAGATATGGATAAAAGCGAAGACGACATCATTGCTTCATTCAAAGTAAAAACAAAAATGCGTGTTTTTACATGGAAAGGAGAACGTGATACAACTATGACTCCGCTTGATTCTATTCGTTACTACAAACACTTTTTACAATCTGGTTTAATGTCAATGGAGCCTCAAACAGGAGCAATCAAAGCTTGGGTTGGGGGTATCAATTACAAATATTTCCAATACGATCACGTAGGACAGGGAGCAAGACAGGTAGGTTCTACTTTCAAGCCATTTGTTTACGCGACAGCTATCGAACAATTAAATATGTCTCCTTGTGATTCTATTTTGGATGGACCTTTCATGATTCATAAAGGACGTCACCACGTAACAGAAGATTGGGAACCAAGAAACTCTGATTACAGATACCGTGGAATGGTTACTCTAAAACAAGCTCTTGCTGCATCTATCAATACAGTTTCGGCTAAATTAATTGATAGAACAAGCCCTGAAGCGGTTGTAGAATTGACTAAAAAATTAGGAGTTAAAACAGAAATTCCGGTTCAGCCTTCAATTGCGTTAGGAGCGGTAGATATTACAGTTGAAGACATGGTTGCGGCATACAGTACATTTGCAAATCAAGGTGTTTATGTAAAACCACAGTTTTTAAGCAGAATTGAAAACAAAAGCGGAGAGGTGATTTACGAGCCAATTCCGGAGTCTCATGACGTTTTAAATAAAGATATTGCTTTCGCCGTAATCAAATTGCTTCAAGGGGTAACAGAAAGTGGTTCTGGTGTGCGTTTACGTACGCAAGGCGGTGGAAGTGGAGACAATCGTTGGACAGGTTATCCATATATGTTTACAAATCCGATTGCTGGTAAAACAGGAACAACACAAAATCAATCTGATGGTTGGTTTATGGGAATGGTTCCAAATTTAGTAACTGGAGTTTGGGTTGGATGTGAAGACCGTTCAGCACGTTTCAAAAGTTTGACTTACGGACAAGGAGCCACTGCGGCATTACCTGTTTGGGGTTATTACATGAAAAAATGCTATGCTGATAAAAACCTTCAAATTTCTAAAGGAGAATTTGAGCGTCCGGCTAATCTTTCAATAAAAGTAGATTGTTATGCAAGACCAGTTATAGTAAAAGACACTACGCAAACGGAACAAAATACAGATGAATTTGAGTTGTAAAGAAACAACTTTCTAGCATATAAAAAGGGTCAAATCATGTACAAATGATTTGACCCTTTTTTTGTAAATTTCCATACCGTTTTTCTTATTTGGATAATATTTTCTTAATTATTTAAGTAATAAAACACGTATTTAATTTATTTTTTTTGTAAAAATAAACCTATATTTACCGATGTTGTTTTACAGACAAATCCAAAAACATATTAAATACCACGCTTTAAATAGCGGGAATCAATAAATCCTTTTAGCCCGGCATAATGCAAAATAAAAAGGTAAAAATGATTTTTAATATGAATGCAAAAATGAAATGGGTTTATCTGTTCGTTCTAATTGTCTCTTTTACTTTTCAAAGTTGTGATAAAGACTCAAATGAAGAACCACAAGCCAAAGAGCAAGCTACAGAAGCAAAAATTACTAAGTTGTCCATTAATGAGGTTCCTTTTTTAAAGCCAAGTATTGAAACTTTTGAATCTAATAATTCGTTAACTGGCAAATTTTCAGGAAGTAAAGAAAATGAAATTCAGCTTGATCTCCAGCATATTATCGAATATGAAGGAGCAGATGATTTTAAGAGTTACACTATACCAGTAATTGGCAATTCGGGTGATACTGAAGATTATTATTTTGAAAACCTCCATGTTCTGAAAATAGGAGACAAGTATGAATCTGTTGTTGTGAGATACTTTCCAAAAGATGTAACAAAAAAGTTCGTATTGAAAAATTTTAGTGGAAGGATGGAGTTTTTTGATGATACTAAAAAATTAAACGGAACGCTCTATTTTGAAAATGGGAATGCAACAAAAGCATCTGCGGTATCATCAAACAAAGAGACATCAAAAACAACAATTTTGGAAGACCAAACAGCAGATGAAAATGATTGTAATTGTAGTGGCGGAGGAAGTCGTTGGTTGTCAGATTTTTTTAACTGGGTAGGAAGGTTATTTAGTGATATTCATATTTCAATTGATTTTGGTAGTAATGGTGGTGGTTCTGGCAGTAATGGAGGAAGTTCTTATGGTGGAGAATTTTATCTTAGTATAGATTCTTCTGTTGGAACTGATGGGAACTCATTTTCTAGCGGCGCTGGTGTCAGTCCTATAGTTGTTTTTGTACCAAGCCAAGAGCAAGCAGAGTACCAGCGTATGCAGGTTCAAGATATTGTTCGAAAATTAGGGACAATAGATTCAACTGTATTTTTATGGATGATGGATTATCGTAATGCTGATGATGTTAACAATGTGCATTATGTTCTAAATGAAACGGAAGAAAACACTCCAGAAACATTAGATTTTTTAAGAAAGGCTATTATCACTCGTAAAGCTGGCGGTGATGTTGATTATTGGTTTAGGGTAATTTTGGATAAATCATTTACAGAAAATCAATGCCTGAATGGGGTTTATAGTAAACTTGGGCAAGCGCAAACATATCAAAAATATTTGCAAAAGTTTGATGGTAGTTTTTCAATTGCCAATTTGCAATTTAGTGCTGGTGTAGATCCAAATTATAATCGTGCAAATGCGGTAACCTATTCACCAGTTAATTATTTGATTGAAACAAAATTTAATCCTGAAAGTTTACATAGACCAGCATTGGATATTGCAAGAACATTTATTCATGAATTAATTCATGCTGAAATTTATAGAAAACTATTAAGCTGTTCTAGATTGCCTCATGTTAATGTTGGTAAAATGACAGATTCGCAATGGCAGATTTACATTAATAATTTAAAAAATGATTTTCCAACTCTTTTTGAGTACTATATGAGGTATAAGTATAATGTTCCTGAAAATGAGCGTATTTCAGATCCGCATCACGAATTAATGGCACAACATTATAGACAAATTGTTGCCCAAGTATTAAAGCAATATGACGGTAATGCACATTCAGATGAGTTTTATAATGCATTAGCTTGGATTGGGCTTATGGGAGAAGGAGAGTTTTCAGTTGATAGCCCGACTGGATTACCGCCCGTTCCTACCGTTGTATGGAAGAATGTGCCTCAATCTCAAAGACTACAAATTCTGTCTATTTATAAAAACTTTTTAAATACTAATGAGTCATGTCAATAATCAAGCAAATATTTATTTGTGCTATGATGATATCATCAAATATGATTTCTTCACAAATCGTAAACCCCAATAATAATCGCCCATTTCTTGTGATCTTAGATGACCCATTGATAGCTCATTATTCGGTTAGTAAAGATACTTCTAGAATATCTATAAGCTTTTATGTAAATGGATATGAATCGAAGCAAAAAAGAGAGAAAGCAATTAAAGCACGTCAAGACGAATGGAATAAACAGAAGAGGAGAGAATATGTTAGGCTTCCAACCTTTTATGTTAATTATTTTGACACTAAAAAACCAGAAAGAATGTCAAGTTTAGACTGTGATTATCGAAATCTGAATGAGTTATTTAAAAATAATACTGAGTTTTTGATATATCTAATAATAAAGCAAGATGACGGAACTTATCTAAAATGGTCACCTGTACTTTTGCCTGAAGAGTAATTAATAAGGAAAAATATGTGGAGGTGAATGACATTTTTCTGAACCTCCAATTAAAGTAATTAATATTATGAAAAAAAGTATAATAATATTGTTGATTTGTTTAAGCTCATGTAGTAGTTATCAAAAATTTGATTACAACAAGGATAATAATAGTTGGATAGCTGCATTTCAAGATAATGTGTTTTTATGGAGCTTAAAAGAGAGTCGCCAGAACAATGCTGTTTTACAAATGGAAAGGAAAAATCTTTACAATCCTTACGGGGTTTAAGTCTGGATGAAATGAACGAAACGAGAAGGCTCGCAAAGGGTTTTGTTAAAACCATTCCAAAGCCGCTTATTTGTGAAAATTCTAAAGAGGATGAATACTACTATTTGAAAAATTGTTTGCATTATTATGCTAGTTGTGAGTTAAAGTTTATTGCAAAAGAAGCTTATAAAAAAACATTTGAGTATGCAAACTGAATCTCTTGCAAAGTAAAGGGTTTCTCTATTAAAGATACTTTGGAAACAGAACAAAAACGTAGGCTAGAATTAAATGCAACTATATTGCGTTAATGCTTATTTAGCTATATTTCAATCCCTTTACGACTCTTTTTAAAAGATTAGTAAAGGGATTTTTCTTTTGGTTTTATTTTTACGAAATCGTTATAATTTCATGTAAAAATCTTATTTTTATCAAAAATATTCAGCAATAAAGATAGTTTGTTATGATAACAAAAAAAGTAAATAGCGTTCAGGAAGCTGTTGAAGGAATTCAAAGCAATATGACGATCATGTTTGGTGGTTTCGGATTATGTGGTATTCCTGAAAATACAATTGCAGCTTTGGTAAACACATCAATTTCAGATTTAACTTGTATTTCTAACAATGCAGGTGTAGATGATTTTGGTTTGGGATTGTTGTTGCAGAAAAAGCAGATTAAGAAAATGATTTCTTCTTATGTAGGAGAAAATGCAGAATTCGAACGTCAGATGCTTTCTGGAGAATTAGAAGTTGAATTAACGCCTCAAGGAACTTTAGCAGAACGTTGTCGTGCCGCGCAAGCAGGAATTCCAGCTTTCTTTACGCCAGCAGGCTACGGAACTGAAGTTGCCGAAGGAAAAGAAGCACGCGAATTCAATGGCAAAATGCATATTATGGAAGAAGCTTTTAAAGCTGATTTTGCGATAGTAAAAGCTTGGAAAGGTGATGAGGCAGGAAATCTAATTTTTAAAGGAACAGCTAGAAATTTCAATGCATGTATGGCAGGCGCTGGAAAAATCACAATTGCTGAAGTCGAAGAATTGGTTCCGGTTGGGACTTTAGATCCAAATCAAATTCATATTCCAGGAATTATGGTGCAGCGTATCTTTCAAGGAGAAAAATTTGAAAAACGAATTGAACAACGAACTGTAAGGAAACGTTTCTAATTAGAGAATGATAAAATGAGGCAATTAGATAATTACTTGAGATTGCGAAAAGCATTATCTAATTGGCAAATTCACAAATTGACACATTAAAAATTATGACTAGATTTAGTATAGTTCTCTTTTCTTTTCTAACGTTTCAGGTTTTTTCTCAAGGTACAAATGAACTTCGAAATCAATTGCAGCAAATCATTTCAGGTAAAAGTGCTACTGTAGGTGTTTCTATGAAAGGCATTGAAAATAAGGATACTTTGAGTATAAATGGAAATTTAAAAATGCCAATGATGAGCGTGTTTAAATTTCATATTGCTTTGGCAGTTTTGCATAAGGTTGACGAAGGGAAACTAAATCTCACGCAGGAAATCTTTATAAAAAAGAAGGATTTAAAAGAAGATACTTGGAGCCCGATGAAAGAAGATTATCCTGAAGGAAATGTAAACTTGACTTTAGAGAAACTACTTCGCTACACGGTTTCGCATAGCGATAATAACGGTTGTGACATTTTGATCAATTTAGTCGGAGGTACAAAGTATATTCAGAAGTTTATAAATGAGCAGGGAATCAAGGACTTCGTTATTAAAATGAACGAAGATCAGATGAAAACTTGGAAAAACCTTTATATCAATACTACGACTCCGTTAGCAACAACAGAATTGCTGGAGAAGTTTTTCAAAGGCGAAGTTTTAAAAGAAGAAACAACAAAGTATTTGTATCAAGTAATGGTTGAAACTTCAAGAGGTCTTACTTGGATGAAAGCAGGACTTCCTGAAAATACTGAATTAGCACACAGAACTGGAATATCTGGAACTAATGATGCTAATTTGAGAGTAGCAATGAATGACATTGGAATTGTAAAACTTCCAAACGGAAAACATTTTATTCTATCGGTTTATTTGAAAAACATTACAGAGAAAAGAGAAGACACAGAAAAGATAATTGCAGATATCACAAGAGCAACTTGGGATTATTTTACGAAAAAATTAGATAATTGAGAAAATGAGACAATTAGATAATTCTCGCAATGTGTTTTAGAATTATCTAATTATCAAATTTACAAATTGACACATTGAAGATAATATAGATAATAGACAATGTGGCAATTAGATAATTACTTAAGATTGTGAAGCATTATCTAATTATCGAATTGACTAATTGACACATTAAAAAAGACACATTAAAACTATGGCACTTAGTAAAGAAGATATAGCAAAGCGAATTGCAAAAGAGGTACAAGACCGTTATTTCGTGAATCTTGGAATCGGGATTCCGACTTTAGTTGCAAATTATGTTCGAGAAGATATAGCAGTTGAATTCCAAAGTGAAAATGGAGTTCTCGGAATGGGACCTTTTCCTTTTGAAGGAGATGAAGATGCTGATATTATTAATGCAGGAAAGCAAACTATCACGACGCTTCCAGGAGCAAGTTTCTTTGACTCGGCTTTCAGTTTCGGAATGATTCGCAGCCAAAAAGTAGATTTAACTATTTTGGGAGCAATGGAAGTTTCTGAAAACGGAGATATCGCAAACTGGAAGATTCCGGGCAAAATGGTAAAAGGAATGGGAGGCGCGATGGATTTAGTGGCTTCCGCCGAAAATATCATCGTGGCAATGATGCATGTGAACAAAGCAGGAGAATCAAAAATCTTAAAAAGATGCACTTTGCCATTAACTGGCGTAGGATGCGTTAAAAAGGTTGTAACAGAGCTTGCAGTTCTCGAAGTGACTGAGAAAGGTTTTAAGCTCTTAGAACGAGCGCCAGGTGTCTCAGTCGAGCATATCATCGCATCGACAGAAGCTGATTTGATCATTGAAGGCGAGATTCCTGAAATGAATATCAGTTAAAATTTATTTTTTGTAAAAACAGACAAAGGCCGGCTTTTTAAAAGAGCTGGCTTTTTTTGTAGGAATTAATTAGAGGATTTTTTGTATTAGTTTTAAAAGAATATAAGATTTAAAGCTTTTTTTTTAAATATAAGTGGTTATTAATCAATTGAATAATTATTTTTAGGTGTATTTTATTACAAGATTGTTGTAATTTGTTAAACAAAAATGGAATTAATGTAAAAAATGTTGCATTTTATCGATTAAAGGCAATTTTAATCGATAATATAACATAAATAAAATATTTTTACAGAAAAATAAAGTATTTACTTACATTAAATATTTTGTTTGTAATCCATTTAACCAAATTTAAATACCACATTATTATGGAAAGAAAATTACCTAAAATTATGGCGTCAGCTATTATTATTCTAACATTTTCAACGGCTGCATTTGCTCAAAATACAGACAAGCGGGTAAGTCAGAAAAATTTATCAGAAAATGGACAACCAAGTCTAATCACTTTTAGTGATAAATCTACCTACAAAGAAACAGATTTCAATACTGTTTTTAAAGAGCAACTCGGACTAAAAGAGAACCAGTCTTTTTTGAAAGTTAAAACCGAATCAGACAAAGAGGGTTTTGTTCATGAAAAGTTTCAGTTGTATGAACAAGGAATCAAAGTGGAATTTGCCAATTATTCATTGCATTCGAAAGAAGGCAAATTGGTTTCTATGAATGGTGAGTTTTATGCATTTGACAATGTAAAAACTACTCCGAAATTATCAAGTCAGAATGCATTTGCTAAAGCGATTGCTTACACGGGAGCAAAAGAATATTTATGGGAAAAACCTGAAGACGCTGCTGCTATGGATTACGAAAAACCAAAAGGGGAATTGGTTTTATTGCCAGATATGGAAGAACAAGGTGAGGATAGAAAATCAGATAAAGTTCGATTGGCTTATAAGTTTGATATCTATGCTACAAATCCGCTAAGCAGAGGTGATCTCTATATCGACGCTGAAACAGGAAAAGTCTTGTTTTACAATGCTACCATAAAACACCTTGGAGAATATAGTCACGGAGCGAAATTGGAATCTGCTAAAGAAAATCAAAAGAAAATATCTAATGCAAAAGTTGCGATTGTTTCGGCAAATGCAGCGACACGCTATAGCGGAACACAGACTATTCAGACTACTCTAAGTGGATCTTCTTATATTTTATCTGATGGAACTCGAGGAAATGGAATTCAAACCTATAATTCTGCGAGAACAGCGACGTACCCAACAACCAATTTTACAGATGCTGATAATAATTGGACAGCGGCTGAGTATAATAATACGAATAAAGATAATGGAGCATTAGATGCACATTGGGGTGCTGAAATGACATACGATTATTTCTCTACTGTGCATGGAAGAAACAGTTATGATAATGCTGGAGCAAAAATTAGAAGTTATGTTCACTACAATTTAGTGGCCGCTGGATATCCAAATAATAATAATGCATTCTGGAACGGAAGTGTTATGACCTATGGTGATGGAACAGGAACTGGCGGATTTGATATCTTGACTTCAATAGACGTTGCTGGCCATGAAATAGGACATGCGGTTTGTACTTATACAGCAAATCTTGCTTATCAAAAAGAATCGGGAGCAATGAATGAAGGTTTCTCTGATATTTGGGGAGCTTGTATCGAATATCGTGCTGCACCAACAAAATCAACATGGTTAGTGGGAGAAGATATCGAAAGAAGATCAGGACATCTTGCTTTGCGTTCTATGAGTAACCCAAAATCAGAAGGACAGCCAGATACTTATGGAGGAACCAATTGGGTGAGCCAAAGCTGTACACCAACTAGCAGTAACGATTATTGTGGTGTTCATACCAATTCAGGAGTTCTGAATCATTGGTTTTACATTTTATCAGTTGGTAAATCAGGAACAAATGATATTGGAAGCGCATATAATGTGACAGGTATAACTATTGATAAAGCAGCAAAAATTGCCTTTCGTTTAGAGAGTGTGTATTTAACCGCAAATTCTACTTATGCAAACGCAAGAACATCAGGAATACAATCTGCATTAGATTTGTATGGTGCTGGTTCAGCTGAAGTTATAGCAACAACCAATGCATTTTATGCAGTAGGTATTGGTGCTGCCTATGTAGGATCTAGTGATACTGTTGCGCCTACCGCTCCAACAAGTCTTGCTGCTTCTGGCACTACAGGTACAACGACTAATTTGTCTTGGACAGCATCAACAGATAATGTAGCTGTTACAGGTTATGATATTTACCAGGGAACAACATTAAAAGGTTCGTCTACAACAACAAGTTATACAGTAACTGGTTTAGCAGCATTAACAGCTTATAGCTTTACTGTAAAAGCTAAAGATGCCGCAGGAAATGTTTCGGCAGCTAGTAATGCAGTAAATGTTACAACTACTTCTGCTGCGATAGCATATTGTACATCTCAGGGAAATAATACCGCAGATGAAAAAATTGGTAAAGTTGTATTTGGAACAATAAATAATACCTCTACAGGAACAGCGGGTTATGAAAATTATACTTCAATTTCGACAAATGCAACAAGAGGAACTGCATATACAATTACGATCACACCGAGCTGGACATCTACAGTTTACAGCGAAGGATATGCTGTGTTTATAGATTATAATCAAGATGGTGATTTTGCAGATTCTGGCGAAACGGTTTGGACAAAAGCTACATCAACAGCAACTTCAGCATCAGGAACTATTACAATTCCAGCAACGGCAGCTCTTGGAACAACAAGACTTAGAGTTTCTATGAAATACAATGGAGTTCCAACATCTTGCGAAAGTTTTTCTTATGGACAAGTCGAAGATTATTCTATAAACATAACAGCTTCAGGAGCAGTTGTGAATGAAGAAATTGTTGCGGGATTGACAGAGACTAATGAAAATCCTGAATTTGCGTTATATCCAAATCCTGTCGCAAATGAGCTAAATATTTCATTTTTAAACAATAAAGGATATACATTTAGAATTATAAATATTTTAGGTCAGCAAATTAGTAATGGTGAACTTTCTGAAAGCCCTATAGATGTAAGTGCGTTAAGTACGGGAATTTACGTTATAGAATTAAACAACGGTACAAAAAGAATCGCTAAGAAATTCGCTAAAAAATAAAAACAAAATTATTATAAAAAGTAAAAACCGCCCAATTAGGCGGTTTTTTTATTTTGAACTTAGAGACTTAGAATCTCAGTGTCTTAGAAACTAAATATTTACAAACTAAACGAAGCTCCTAAACTGAAAGTAGCCTGATTGTTTAAATGGTAAAATGGATCATTGTTTGTTCCGTATTTTGCGATTGGGAATCCGATTTCTGTGAAAACACCGAATCCGTCAGTGAAGAAATAACGACCACCAACGTGTCCTCCAAAATTATGTAAGCCTAAGCTTAAACCAGGATAAACGTCTAATTGTTCAACACCAATTACGCTAGATAAGTTAGCATTAATTCTTGCTTTTGCATCAAAACGATCTGAGAAATCTGGTTCTGCATTGTTGTAAGCACCTGAATTTCCGTGGTAAAAACCATTGAAATTGTCAACTCCTAGTAAGTAATTTGCAACAAATCCAACAGAGAAATTTTCTCCTAAACCAAAATCGATAGAACCTTGAATTCCAGATCCACCATCTTGTAAATTAGCACCAACATTTACTCTTGTGTCACCTTTACCTGTAAAAGCGCTTTGTGCATTAATAAATCCGAATGATACTAAAAACAGGAGTGTAAAAACCTTTTTCATAAAAATTTAATATTAATTATTTGGGTAGCAAATGTAATTTTTAAAGAGATTAATTCCTACCTTTTTCGTTAAAATAGAGTTCGTTTAGTGGTTCACTTTGCCAGTATTCTTTAGTGTCAACATTCAAAATCGTAAGCGGACCTCTAAATGCAGCGCCTGTATCTACATTCCAAACGCAAGCTCTATTTACAGGAACCGTTTCGCCGATTCGGGTAACGGGCGTATGGCCAATATAAACTTCCTTATAAACGGTAAATCTTTTAGGATAGTGTAAGTCGTCTTCTTTTAATTTTGGGTCTAATGAAAGAGCGGTTTCCCAAAGAGTTCTATCCCAATAAAATAGCTTCGAGAAATATTCCCATTTTACGCCATTTAAATTAGTAAAACCAGCATGTACAAACAAACGATTCTGGTCGTCAAGGTAAAAATCCTGAAGATTTTCTAAAAATTCGATATGAGCTCTTTTCTTCTCTTCCGAAATTTTAGCGTAACCCTCAACTGTCGCTTTTCCTCCGTGTTTGTACCACGTTTCTTCATCAAAATCATCGTGTCTGTTTTCCAGCCAGTCCAAAGCAAGCTGGTCGTGATTTCCTCTTATGCAGATGCAGTTTTGTTTGCTTTTTAAATCAATTAAATAGTCGATTACTTCAACAGACTGACTCCAGCCGTCCACGTAATCGCCCAAAAAAATTAGAGTATCTTCTGTGGTAACGTTGGCTCTTGTTAATACTTGTTCAAGTGCAAGTAATCCGCCATGAATGTCACCTATAACAAATGTTCGCATTATTTAATTTTTCGAGTAGAAGAACAAAAATAGAAAGAATAATTGGTTTGAACTCATCGAATTCAGATTCTTTAAAAATTGATATGATTTATAACTATTTACATTCCTTTTTTATTGTTTTTCCTCAGTAAATTTGCAAAATGTCTGAAACACCAACATATCGAAAAATTATTCATATTGATATGGATGCCTTTTACGCATCGGTAGAGCAGATGGACAATCCTGAATTAAGAGGGAAACCAGTTGCAGTTGGAGGTTCGGAGAATCGAGGCGTGGTTTCGGCTGCAAGTTACGAAGCCAGAAAGTTTGGTGTTCGAAGTGCCATCAGCGGAGTTTTAGCCAAAAAATATTGTCCAGAAATTATTTTTGTTAGGCCTAGATTTGATCGCTACAAGGAGATTTCATCCAAAATTCATAAAATCTTTCATGATTATACCGATTTAGTTGAGCCTCTTTCGCTTGACGAAGCATATTTGGATGTTACTAAAAATAAAAAAGGAAATCCAAGCGCAAGCCTTTTGGCGCAGGAAATTAGGCAAAGGATTTTTGATGAAGTCGGATTGACGGCTTCTGCTGGAATTTCGATCAATAAATTTGTTGCCAAAATTGCCAGCGATTATAACAAACCAAACGGGCAAAAAACAGTAAATCCTGATGAAGTCGAAGTTTTTCTGGAAGATTTGCCCATTCGCAAGTTTTATGGAGTTGGAAAAGTCACAACTGAAAAAATGTATCAGCTCGGAATTTTTACAGGAACCGATTTGAAAAGCAAGTCTTTAGAGTTTCTAGAAAAACACTTCGGAAAATCGGGAACATTTTATTATCATGTTGTTCGAGGTATTCATAATAGCGAAGTAAAATCTTCACGAATTACCAAATCTGTGGCGGCAGAACATACTTTTGATGTGAATTTGTCTTCGGAGATTTTCATGATGCAACAATTGGAGCGTATTGCAACATCATTAGAAAAACGCTTGAAAAGGTATAATCTTTCGGGAAAAACAATTACACTCAAAATAAAATACAGCGATTTTTCTCAACAAACTAGAAGCAAGACCCTGCCTTATTTTATTTCTGATAAAAGTTTGATTATGGAAAACATAGAGGAATTATTGTATCAAGAAAAAATGAAAGATTCGGTGCGGTTGCTTGGAATTTCGTTAAGCAATTTGAATAACGAAGTAAAAAAAGCAGTTGTGGTACAGTTGAAATTTACGTTTTAATAACAATTTTTAAAAGTTCAAAATAAGCGAGTGATTATGAATAACAGGATTTTTCTGCTATCTTTGAGTAAAAAGATTTTATCTGTCTTCTGAATTGATTAATATGAAAAATAGAAATTCTGATGATTTACAGCAACGAAGTTCAGTTCCAATTTTAGCTTGGGATTTTCATCATGAATATCTAAACGAGTTAAAAGCGTTGAGTGTTGATTTGAAAAGGGTAAGCAAAATCTCAGATGAATTTACGTGGGATGAAAAAAAGCTTAATATTCAGGAAAGAATCAAAAATGAAGTGGTTTTGATAACCGATTTAGATTTGAAAATAGTTTTCGCGTCAAGCGGAATAAAAAAAATGACAGGCTACAAAGAGGAAGAAGTTTTAGGAAAAACTCCAAAAATGTTTCAAGGGCCAGCGACTTCACGAGAAGATTTAAACGAAATTAGAGAAGCGGTAAAAAAGAAAATACCTTTTGCCAAAACCCTCGAAAATTATAGAAAAAACGGCCAAACGTACAGATGTAAAATCGAGGCCTCACCAGTTTATAATCTAAAAGGCGAAATATCACATTTTATAGCCTTCGAAAAGCAAGATATGAGCGCTTAGGTTTGTTTGCCACAAAGGCACAAAAACGCTAAGATATTTTTAAAGACGCTAAAAAAATAAGCCACCCGTAAAGGATGGCTTTATTTTTATAAAATACTTTGTGTCTTGGTGCCTTTGTAGCAAAAACATTACAAATCAGCAAAGAAATCATTTCCTTTATCATCAGTAATAATAAAAGCAGGGAAATCTTTAACCGTGATTTTACGAACAGCTTCCATTCCTAATTCTTCAAAATCAACAACTTCAACTTTTAGAATGTTGTCTTGAGCTAGAATCGCAGCAGGACCTCCGATAGAACCCAAGTAGAATCCGCCGTATTTGTTGCAGGCATCAGTAACTTGTTTTGTACGGTTTCCTTTTGCTAGCATCACCATACTTCCGCCATTTTTCTGGAATTCATCTACATAAACGTCCATACGTCCGGCAGTTGTTGGTCCGAAACTTCCAGAAGCCATTCCATCTGGAGTTTTTGCAGGACCAGCGTAGTAAACTGGGTGATTTTTGAAATACTCTGGCATTGGTTTTCCAGCATCTAACATTTCTTTAATTTTTGCGTGAGCAATATCTCTGGCAACAATTACAGTTCCGTTTAGTTTTAAACGAGTTTTTACAGGATATTGAGATAATTTAGCTAAAATATCTGCCATTGGCTGATCTAAATCAATTTCTACAGCAGCTTCTAAATGTGGAGCAGTTTCTGGTAAAAATTGTTTTGGATTTACTTCTAACTGTTCAACAAAGATTCCGTCTTTCGTAATTTTTCCTTTGATGTTTCTGTCAGCAGAACAAGAAACACCTAATCCAACCGGACAAGAAGCAGCGTGACGTGGCAAACGGATTACACGAACGTCGTGCGTGAAATATTTTCCTCCAAATTGCGCTCCAATAGCACTTTCTTGGCAGATTTTCTGAACTCTTTCTTCCCATTCTAAATCACGGAAAGCTTGACCCGCCATGTTTCCTGAAGTTGGAAGATGGTCATAATATCCAGCTGAAGCTTTTTTAACAGCGCTTAAATTTGCTTCTGCAGAAGTTCCGCCAATTACCAAAGCTAAGTGGTATGGAGGACAAGCAGAAGTTCCTAAATCTTTGATTTTTGTGCGAATGAATTCATCCATAGATTTTTCATTCAGCAACGATTTTGTTTGTTGATATAAGTAAGTTTTGTTTGCAGACCCTCCGCCTTTTGCCATGAACAAAAAGTCGTAAGAAGTTCCTTTTTTAGCATAAATATCAATTTGCGCTGGAAGATTTGATCCTGAATTTTTTTCTTCAAACATCGAAATCGGAACAATCTGCGAATAACGTAAGTTTCTTTTTTGATACGTATTAAAAATACCTCGGCTTAACCATTCTGCATCATCAACACCAGTAAAAATGCTTTCGCCTTTTTTAGCCATTACAATCGCAGTTCCAGTATCTTGACAGCTTGGCAACTGACCTTCAGCAGCTACAGAAGCATTTTGAAGTAAATTATAAGCTACGAAACGATCGTTGTCAGTTGCTTCTGGATCGTCTAGAATTTTTCTTAGTTTTTGTAAATGCGTTGTTCTTAGCATAAACGAAACATCTGTTAAAGCTTCTTCAGCCAATAATTCTAAACCTTTTGGGTCAACCGTCAAAACTTCACGTTCTCCAAATTGTTCCACTTTTACAAAATCAGAAGTGATTTTGCGGTACTGCGTATCATCCTTTAAGATCGGATAAGGATCTTGGTATATAAAATCAATCATTGTTTTGTTTTTTTACAAATTTAGAAATTATTTACCTAAGAAAGAATTTGAATTAGGACTCTTCTGAAGATGTTTTTATTCTGAAGTGTTAAATTGATCAAACGTCATTTTTTTCTCAAAATATGGTTTGTCTTTGGCAGACAATAACATCTTTTTCCATTTACTGTCTTTTAATTCGAAAGATATTGAGTCTGAGTGCTTAAGGATTCCCATATCCATGTTTTCATCTTCGTCTGCGGGTACAAACGCAACAGTCTTGCAATAAAAAGATTTTGTATCGGAATTGTTAGAAGGATTGGCTATTTCAACCCAGCTTCCCCAGCCGCTGTCGGACATTGAGCTCCATTGGTGAACCAATTGTAATCCGCTATTTTTTAAATAATAAAGATAGTTGTCATGCGAATAACCACAAGCCGGAAATCCAACGGTGATTTGTATGAATGGAGAATTTTTAGAAGTTTCTGATGTTAATCCGTAAGAAGCTGTCCACTCCGAACCTTTCTCAAAACCTTTTATCGCAACTTTAGAAGATGCCGTTTTGGTTTTATTCTGATAAAAGTCCAATCGATATTTTACTGTAACAATACTGTCTTTGTCTGCTTGCTGGTCTACTAAGTTTGCTAGAATATAATCTGTAGAAGATTCTGTTCCGTCTGTGTAAATGGCAATAGTATCAGTTTTAATGATCTTCTCATCAGCTGAAACTTCAAGGGTTTCTTGCGGTTCAATGATTTCCGCTATTGTTGGCGGTGCAGCATCTGTAGGTTTTGTTCTTTGACATCCGATAAAAATAAGTAGGCAGAAAAAAAGAGTGTGGATTTTCATCTTTGGGGGATATTTAATTAATTTCTAGAGAAACCTCTAAAGTATAAAATTATGGGAGTTTTTAGAAGAAAAAAGAAAAAGAAGCGCATGAATAATAGGTTAAATTCCTTTCATGGCTTCTTTTAAAACTTTAATTAATTTGTCTTTACTCTTTGTGATAAAGATATTTAGAATGATTTTTTAATGCAGAAATATTGTTTTATATTTTTTTAAAAAAACCAAGTCGCAACAAAAATTGCCGTAATTACACAGATCAAATCTACTAAAAGCATTGTGCCCAAAGCGTAACGTGTGTTTTTGATATTTACTGATCCGAAATAAACTGCGATTACATAGAACGTACTCTCCGCACTACATTGGAAAATACTGCTCAATCTTGCAGTGAGAGAATCAGCTCCAAAAGTATTCATCGAATCAATTAAGAAACCTCTTGAACCCGCAGAACTAAATGGACGCAGCATTGCAACAGGAAGCGCATTGGTAATTTCTTTGCTTACTCCTAAATTCGAAAAGATAAATCCGATTGCATCGCTTATAATCTCGAATAAACCGCTATTTCTGAATAACGAAATCGCAACCAACATTCCTAAAACGTAAGGAAAAATCGTAACTCCAGTTTTAACTCCGTTATTGGCACCAACAACAAAAGTATCGAAAACAGTTGTTTCAGCTTCTTTGAATTTCTTTTCATGTCGGAATGAGAAAATCAAAGTAAAGGCAATAATCGCAATTAAGATTAATCCAGAAAGGTTAGAAGTAAAATAGTTTTTCCCGATTAAATCTAAATGATTTACATACATCAATAAGCCAACAATAGCCGCAATCAAAACCATTAAACCAATAAGAAGCGAAGCACTTTTGAAATTGATTTTTTGTTTGATTCCAACAATCAAGAAAGCAGCAATAGTTCCGATAAACGAAGTAATGATACAAGGCAGCATAACATCGGCAGGATTACTTGCGTTTGCTGCGGCGCGATAACCGATAATCGAAGTTGCGATCAAAGTCAAACCAGAAGCATGAAGACACATAAACATGATTTGTGCATCACTCGCTTTGTCTTTTTCGGGGTTTATTTCCTGTAAACTTTCCATGGCTTTTAATCCAAAAGGTGTTGCAGCCGAATCTAATCCCAAGAAATTGGCAGCAAAATTCAATGTCATGTAAGATATCGAAGGGTGGTTTTGAGGAATACTTGGAAACACTTTCACAAAAACCGGACTTAAAGCTTTTGCTAATTTCCCAGAAGCTCCAGAAACGATTAAAAGTTCCATCAAACCACAGAAAAAAGCTAAATAAGCGATAAGAGGCAGAATTAAATCAACCAAAGTGCTTTTACAAGTTGGCAATAAACCATCCGATTTTTGAAGTCCGCTATAAATTTTTACGGTTTTGTTTTTGTAAACGTACGTCGTGTCTGCATTTAGCGTATCACGATTGATAATCATGGTTTGATCTGGCGCTTTTTTAATGCTATCTTTTAAAAAAGCAGGAAGTTCTTCAATGTATTTTTCAGAAACCAAAACAGGATCATCTTTTTTTCCATTTAAAATAGAATCAATGGTATAAGTGTTGGCAGTGAACAAACTGACTACAATAAAAACAATCGAAGAAATAAAAATCGCTAACCAAAATCTGCTTAATACCATAATTGTAATTTTTTGTAAATGTAATAAATCAATTGCAATGACAATTACAAAAGTCAATTTCGGGCTTTAGATCAAAAATTATTGAGATCGAATTTGTTTTTTGAATTATCATTCAATAACAATTCTAGTTTCCAAATAGGTTTCAAAAGATTTGATTCCTTCAAATAAAATCTGTTTTTTGTCGGTTTCGAATTCCTTGAAAAACTCTGTTTCTATTTTCGCGTGATCTTTTTTGATGGTTCTTTTCCAAATTCCGATCACTTTTCCGTTTTCTAAAATTATGGGTTTGAAGATGCCATTATTGGTAAAAACTTTTGATTGATGTTCCGTATTGAAAGAAGCTTCACGTGTTTTATATGAAATTAAAATCTCATCAAAAGCCGGAAGAAAATGTACGCTTTCGCGAAAGTTATCCTCGTGTTTAAGCTCTTTTTTAAACCAATATTGCTGATTATCAATAGTAACTTGGTTTAATTGCAACTCTATTGCGTTAATTGTTTTTTGGCAAATTGTAGGCGGAAAGCCTGACCACCACGAGAAATCGAGTACTGTTGCTGGGCCATGACTTTCAAAATAACGTAAAGCGAGTTTTGCCAATGCTTCATCTTTGGTTAATTTAGAATTTGGTTTAGGAACTCTTTCTTCAAGCAAAGCATACGTAATTTGTTTGCCTTTCATTTTTCCATTGCAGACCAAGCCGTCCAATTCAGCATTCATCATTACAATTACAGGAGATAAATCACCAGCTTTTTTCTGAATGTTAAGTTCCTGCATGATTTCTTCTCGCGTTAAATGATTATTTCCCGATAGAAGTTTTTCTATAGCAGAATTGACCTGATCGAATTTCTTTTCGTCAAAACCATGCTGTTTGGCCATTGTTGCAAAAAGACGTTTTACTTGTGGCGCAGAGAGCTCCAACATCAATAAATGTCATCAGGAGAAACAAAATGCCAAGTTGGACGCAAAATATGGGTTCGAATGATTTTTCCCGAGTTTATAGCGTCTTCAATCTCTTTTTCGCCAGCATCACAACGGGAACCAACTGCCCACTTTGCCATTGCATAATCCTGAGCCTGCATGGCGCCAAAATGTTTCACAATTTCTTGAGGCGAACAAGAGGTTGTTTTATAAAGCTTTTGCGAAACCAAACGGTAATGTGAAATTTCCTCGTGTGTCATTTTTTAAACCATATAAGTGATATAAGTTCATTTAAAAACTTTGTCCCTTTGTTTCTCTGTTCCTTTGTCCCTTCAATTAGACATGAATAATTTCTTCATCAATCAATAAATCTTCTCGGCGTAAGCGCAAGAAAACTTGAGCAACGGCAATCGTATCTTTTTCGCAATACGTAATGATTCGGTCAATGTCTTTTTCGACATAATAGACATGAGCAACTTGACTTCCGTCAATATCGCCTTTTGGCGATGGGATCCCTAAAATCTTAGTGAGCAGTTTCAAAGAAGTAAAATGCTTATAATCGCCAAACTTCCATAATTCTAAAGTATCCAAATGCGGGATTTCCCAAGGTTTTTTGCCGAATAAATTCAGTTTATCTGGAATTGGCATTTGATTGATAATCATTCTTCGGGCAATAAACGGAATATCAAATTCTTTTGAATTATGTCCGCACATTAAATGTTGCGGTTGTTTGAAATGATTGTTGATCAGATTCGAAAAATCTTTTAGGATTTTCTTTTCTTCACCAAAAAACGAAGTCACTCTAAAATTTCGAACATCTCCTTTTATAGTAAAAAAGCCAACCGAAATGCAGATAATCTTTCCGAATTCGGCCCAAATTCCGGCTCGATCGTAAAATTCTTCTGGAGAAAACTCGTCTTTTCTCTGATATTGGGTTTTTAAATCCCAAAGCGACTGCATTTCCGCGTCAAGCGAATTGAAATTCTCTTCTTCAGGAACGGTTTCTATATCAAGAAATAAAATGTTATTGAGGTTTATTTTTTCAATCATATTTAGACTTCTTAGATTTTTGGATTATTAGACTTTCAGAATAATTCCACAATCTCAATTTTTAAATTTAATTCATGTAAAAAACGACAAATAATCTTACTTTTCAAAGGTAGACTTTTATTTTTGAATCTAAATTGTCTAATATTTTAAAGATCTAAGAAAGTCTAGTTTAAAATAGACTTTGTTGTAGAGATGGACTTTCATGTTCCAAAAGCCATTTTTTGCGAGACAATCCGCCAGCGTATCCAGTTAAAGATCCATTTGTGCCAATAACTCGATGACAAGGAACCACAATCCAAAGCGGATTTTTACCATTTGCCGATGCTACGGCGCGAATAGCTTTTACATCACCCAGTTTTTTGGTCTGATCCATGTAACTTACTGTTTTTCCGTATGGAATTTCCAATAAAGCTTTCCATACTTTCTGCTGAAATTCCGTTCCTTGTGGATTCAGTTTAAGATCAAAATCGGTTCTTTTGCCTTCGAAATATTCATTTAATTGCGAAACGGCTTCTTGTAAAACTTCAGGAATAGTTTCCGAAATTTCATTTGAACCAACATCAGAAACAGAAATTACCGAAATACCGTTTTCATCTCCAATAATTTTGGTGATTCCGAGAGGCGAATTGATGAAAACTGTTTCCATGATTTTTAACCGCAAAGGCGCAAAGATTTACGCAAAGTTCGCAAAATATTTTAAACCATATAAGTGATATAAGTTCATTTAAATCAAAACTTAAATTTCTTATATCACTTATATGGTTTAATAATTTCCAAGAATAAATTTATAGTTTAAAACAGTTTCGATTTTTTCACTCGAAATGACTTTTTTGATGTTTGATTTTTCAGAACTAAATTTTGGTTCTGGCAAATTCATTATAATAGCCTTTTGGGAATAATACACCTCTCTTGTTGGATGAAAAGGAGCAACGGCATTAAATACCTCATTCCATTTGTTTTGAGTTGTTATTTCTTCGATTATGCCAATGCAATCATTTTGATGAATTAAATTTACTGGAGCGTCTGGATTTTCTAGGTTTTCTTTTCCAGCCAAGAACTTTACAGGATGACGATCTTCACCAATTAATCCGCCGAAACGGAGAATTGTGGTTTCGAAGTTTTGATTTTCTTGAAGAAGCTTTTCAGCTAAAAACAATTGTTTGCCACTTTCGGTTTCCGGATTTGGAATCGTTTCTTCCGTAATTATATTGTTATCATCGCCAAAAACCGATGTTGAACTTACAAAGAGAACTTTTTTGATTTTTGATTTCTCTATGAAAGGAATTACATTCTTGATTTTTTCAACAAAAGCTTTTTTCTCAGGATTAGGATCGACAGCTCTCAATTTTGGCGGAATATCAATAATTAGAATTTCGCTTTCCGCTAAAAAATCCAAGATGTTTTCAGAAACACTTTCGCTTTCAAGCGTCACTAAAAACGGATTTATTCCAGCATCTTTTAAAATCGAAAGTTTATTTTCTGACGTTGTTGATCCGTTTATTGAATTGCCTTTTGCAATTAATGTTTTTGCTAAAGGAAGACCAAGCCAGCCACAGCCTAAAATGCTTATTTGTTTCATTTTTTGAAGTTCAGAAGTACAAAGGTACAGAGTTGAAAAGGTTTTTTTGGTTATGGTTAATAAAAAAGGCAGATTTTAAAATCTGCCTTTTTATTTTTATTCTGTGTCTTGTCCTGAAATAGCGATACACAAAAAGTATCATTATGGAAAAAGATCAAGAATTGCGATATATTAAGCGCACCCAGAAAGATTACAGTATGTCTTTTAAACTTCAAATTGTTCAAGAAATAGAACAAGGAAGAACCTCAATTACTCAAGTTAAAAAAGATTATGCTATTCAATCCCGTTCAACAATTGTTCAGTGGCTGCGAAAATTTGGTAACTTTGATTGGGACAATCAAACACCTTCTATTATGCAAAAATCTCCTGAACAGAAAATAATGGAACTTGAAGCCAAAGTGAAGTTGTTAGAAAAACAAAAAGCATTTTTAGAACAGCAGGCTTTCGTCGCTGATAAAAAAGCTATTATTTTCGATATGATGATTGATATAGCAGAAAAAGAATATCAAATTGACATTCGAAAAAACTCACCACCCGAACAATCGACCATTTTAAAAAAGAACACCAACAAACAATAATGTTTGCCTGTACTTTGTTCGGGATTGACCGGCAGGTTTATTATCGTCGAGTAAAAAAAAGTAACTCCAGGAAGCTTTTGGCTTCAGAAGTTGTTAATATGGTTTTGAAAATTAGAAATACAATGCCTCGAATTGGAGCAAGAAAACTGTATTACCTTTTAAAAAGCGAGTTGAATCAACTTAAAATAGGTCGAGATAAATTTATAGATATACTTAGAGCAAATCATTTACTGATAATGCCAAAACGTTCTTATCATATAACAACAAACTCTCATCATAGATTTAGAAAACATCAAAATCAAATATTAGAGCTACAGATCTGCAGGCCGGAGCAAGTCTGGGTATCAGACATAACCTATATTGGAAAAAAAGAGAATCCATGTTATTTAAGTCTAATAACTGATGCTTACTCTAAACGAATAATGGGTTTTAATGTCGCAGATAATATGAATGCTCATAGTAGTTTAACAGCTTTAAAAAATGCAATAAAAAAACGCAGAGATAGAGGCAAAACATTAATACATCATTCAGATAGAGGAATACAATATTGTTCTGATCAATATCAAAAACTATTACATAAAAACAATATAAAATGCAGTATGACAGAAAACTCCGATCCCTATGAGAATGCAGTAGCTGAGAGAATAAATGGAATTTTAAAACAAGAATTTAATATTGACAAGTTTAATCTAAAACTTGATGTAATGAAGGTTTTAGTAAAAAATGCAATTGACATTTATAATAACAAAAGACCACATTATTCCAATTATATGCTCACTCCAAGTCAAATGCATCAACAAAGTGTAGTAAAGATGAGAACTTATAAAAGAAAAACACCCGCAATAAAAAATATTACAGGTGTTTAATTAAATATATTTGTCTAATAATCTGTATCGATTATTTAGGACTAGTCACTGGTTTTACCGCCGGAGCTGTTATGCTATCTTTAGGAACCGCTAAACTATCTTTTACCACAATCGGCTCAATCGGTTTTACTGGAGGTGTATATCTTTTAATTTTCTGCTGTATTAAAACGGCATCATTTAAAACAAAAGGTGTTGGCATCATCCAATCGTTTCTTGGTTTGACTTTCAGTAACGGATTCGTCATTAAATCAAATGAACTTTCTATTAAATCCATATCAAAAATTGATGATTTATTGATGTAGAATTCCATTTCTAACGGCTCATTTCTTACCACATAGTAACATAAAATTTTGCTGTCTTCTCTTTGCAGGCGATTTCCTTTTTCGCCAGAAGTTGCTACTCCGTTTGCTTTAAAGTTATAAAACGTCATTTTCGGATTAGCATAAATATCGTAACGGTTTACTTTTCTATTTGGAGTAATCTTGATTTTCAAATATCTATTGTTTCCGATAACACTATCTCTTAAAAACTGAATTGTCGGTTTCGGAATTTCAAAAACTGGAGCAATAGCACTGTATGTAAATGTTGTATTGTATTTGCTTGACAGCGGAAGCGTATTTAATCCAACTGCTTTTTGATTGCTTTCGCCCAAATAAGATTTAGTCCATTCATCTAAATTAGTATCATAAGTTGTCCAAACAGCCGAATTATTTTCAGCATTGTAAATGTATAATAAACTATTTGATTTTGCTTTTCCGTACTCGTAACCAGAGTTATATCCGGCATAAACGAAAAATACAATTGAAGTAAGAAAGAAAACTACGATCCAAGCTCCTTTTTTAGCGAAAGCTCCAAATATTGGCAATAACAACCCGAATAATAAAACGGTTAAAATAGCACTTCCGTATAATATTTTAAGCCCTAAGCCGATAGGGAACATTACAATGAATGGCGCAACAATTGCCAGGGCAGGAATAGAGAATATTAAATTCATTCCTAAACTGTAATGCTGCGTGAAGACAAAAATTCCGAATAATAAAATTCCGAAATAAACAGGAATGATTAAGAAACCAGCACCCGTTAAGCTATTGGCTAAAAATGCATTAATGATAATCCAAAGCAGTAAAGGCGCCACAAAATGGTTCATGGTAATTTTGGCTTCAGAAAAATGATGGTAGAAAGCAAAGCAAATCGCGATGCTCAACGTAACAAAAGCGCCAATGTAAGCGTGTCCGTTATATGTAAATCCGTTTAAAAGATCAGAATATTGCGGATAAATTTCTAGAATAAGTTTCCATCCTAAAAAAGTAACCAATCCTGCAATTATAATCGATCCAACAAGCGGAATAAAACCTTTGAAAATTTCTGTGAAAGTGATGATTCTTTTTACTTTTCCAACAAAAATGAAGATAACCAATAATCCAAAAGCAATTAGAGTCATTGGCATTACCCAAGTAAACGGATAATTGATGAATGAGAATGGAGCGCTGAAATAAACATTGTCTTCTGTAGACTCGGTTTGGTTTAAATCAATATTAGAGAAGTATTTTATCAAAGGCATGATGTAAGTGCCTTGATGTGCTAATGTCGTTTTGTTTAGATGCTGAACGTCGTCCTGTTGTGTATGGTAGTTGAAATGACCATCGATAAAAGCAAAATTGAATCCCTGAATATTGGCTTGTTCTCTAAAAACAGTTAAATCAGTATCGTTAGGAAGCATTTTGTAAATACTGTACATTAACGAATTTGAAACGGGATGTGAAGGTTTAGCCTTCGTAAATTCTTGAATCAGTGCCTGATTTCCTTTATTGGTTTCCATCAGCATGTAGCTTGGTCCAGAAGTTCCTCTTGCTTCAAAGTTTAAAACCAAACCAACGTCTTTTGCCCAAGGGTGTTTATTTACGAATAAAGCGGCACCGTTTAATCCTAATTCTTCTGCATCAGAGAATAAAATGATAATATCGTTTTTTTGAGGATGTTTTGAGTATAAAAAGGCACGCACACCTTCTAAAATTGTAGCGACACCAGAAGCATCATCACTTGCACCTTTTGAGAAAGAATGTGGTGCACTGTCATAATGTGAAAGAAGTAAAAGTGCTTTAGTATTGTTTGTTCCTTTTATTCGAGCCAAAATATTTTTTGACTTCACCAAAAGACCTTTATCATTTAGAGTAAAACCTTCTTGAATACTCGTTTCTAAACCAATTCTGTTTAATTCTAGCACAAGATAATTAGCAACAAGTTCGTGATTGGTCGATCCGACGTAATGCGGTTTCTGCGCAATAATCTCGACCTGATTTAAGGCTCTTTCGGTCGAAAATTCAGCAAGCGCTTCGTCATCTTTCGATATTCCTTGCGGCATCATCGTGGCATATATAATGCCAAGTAAAGCTAAAACGCAGACTATGGCTAGAATTGAGGTGGGGTTTTTTCTCATGGTGAATAAATACTAACTATATTTCTTTTTTAACAAGCATAAAATAATCATTGTCCAAGGAACGATAGCCTTGATCATACAAGAAATAATATGTATTTCCTGTCTTAGTCTGTAGAATGTTTGTAAAGAACTCAAAATCAAACCCTTTTGTTAATAATTTGTCTCGAGAAGCTTTCGATTTTCCGTCTACATTTAACTCTGCCAAAATACGGTAATTTTTGCGTAACTTGTTGTTTATATTTCGCATGAAATTCGTACTATCTTTATTTATTTTATTATTGAAGGCATTTCGACAACTATCGGAACAGAATTTCTTGTCCTCACGGCCGAAAATTTTGGCTGAGCATTCAAGGCATATTTTCATGAATTCAATTTTTTAATTTCGTAAAGGTCAGATCTTCTGTCTTTTAAAGTCTTTACGCTTCCATGTTCGTGAAGTTCTTTCAATAAATTCAAATCGACATCAACTATTAAAGTCATTTCTGTATTCGGAGTGGCTTCTGCTTTAATTCCGTTACTTGGAAAAGCAAAATCAGAAGGTGTAAATACAGAAGACTGCGCATATTGAATATCCATATTATTTACTTTCGGAAGATTTCCAACGCAACCTGCTATGGCTACATAACATTCATTTTCGATGGCGCGCGCTTGCGAACAATGTTTTACGCGAGTATATCCGTTTTGAGTATCCGTTAAAAAAGGGACAAACAAAATATTCATTCCTTCATCGGCTAACAATCTCGAGACTTCTGGAAACTCGACATCATAACAAATTAAAATTCCGATTTTACCGCAATCGGTATCAAAGGTTTTAAATTGCGATCCGCCTTTCATTCCCCAATGGATAACTTCGTTTGGCGTGATATGAATTTTGGTATACATTTCTGAAGTTCCGTCTCTTTTGCATAAGAAACCAACATTGTATAGATTTCCGCCATCCATATAAGGCATACTTCCCGTGATGATATTAATGTTGTATGAAATGGCAAATTCCTGAAAGCGTTTTTGAATTGGATCAGTATGTCTTGCCAATTCACGAATTGCTTCTGCTTCAGATAAATGGTTATAATCGGCCATTAAAGGAGCAGTAAACAATTCTGGAAACAAGGCAAAATCAGATCCATAACCCGAAACGGCATCGATAAAAAACTCTGCTTGCTCAAAAAGGGCTTCAACATTATTCAGCGGACGCATCTGCCATTGAATTAATCCTAAACGAATAATGTTTTTCTTAAGATTAATCAGTTTCGGACTTTCATCGTAATAAATGTTGTTCCATTCCATTAAAACGGCAAATTCTTTCGATTCTTCATCGCCTTCCAAGTAATTTTTAAGGATTTTCAGAACGTGAAAATCATTGCTCAATTGGAAAGAAAGAACAGGATCGTATAATTCTTTGGCACGAACTTTTTCGATATAATTCTTGGGAGACATTTTTTTTGCATGTTCTCTATAATTCGGAATTCTTCCTGCGAAAACAATTGCTTTTAAGTTCAATTGTTCGCAAAGTTCTTTTCTTGCATCATATAATCGGCGCCCTAAACGCAAACCTCTATAATTTGGATGAATAAAAACATCTATTCCATATAAAATTTCAGCGTTTGGATTATGGGTTGAAAAGGTGTAGTCACCACTAATCTGTTGGTAATTATGTCTTTTTTCTACTAATTTTTCGTCAACAATAAGAGATAGGGCAGAACCGACAACTTTTCCGTCAGCTAAAATGACTAACTGTCCTTCCGGAAAAATAGAAAGCAATCTTTCTATGTCGTCAGAACCCCAATACGAATCTGCCATTTCTGGATACGATTCTATCATTGATTTTTTTAATTGTTTATAGTCTTCAATTTCAAGGTTTCTTAACTCAACTTTTTTAATTTTTGTCTGCATATCGTAAGGTTTATCTCAAATATACGAAAAACAATTTCCAATTACAAACGCTTACAAATAGTTACAGTCGATAGTAAATAGTTAACAACCGACTGTTGGTATTGGGCATTCGCATCTTTGCAATGTTGAATTTGAAGAACAGTTCAACTAATAGTATTTAAATAATATACGCCATGAAAAACAGAGTACAATTAATTGGGAATGTAGGAAATGATCCGGAAATTAAAACATTAGAAAACGGCAAAAAGCTAGCGCACGTTTCAATCGCTACGAAGGATTATTATAAAAATGATAAAGGAGAAAGGGTAGAACAAACCGAATGGCACCGAATAACGGCCTGGGGAAAAACGGCAGAAATTATCGAAAAATTTGTGGTGAAAGGAAAAGAAATTGCCGTTGAAGGAAAACTGACACACAGAAGCTATGATGATAAAAACGGTGAAAAGCGCTATATAACCGAAGTAGTTGTAAATGAAATTTTACTTTTGAGCAAATAAATTGAGAAGCTTTGTCAAAGTTTTAAACTTTGACAAAGCTAATTTCAGCAGAAACCCGACAGTCTGAATACCGAAGTCTCGGGATCAGGACTGTCGGGTTCAATGCTGTTTTAATATTCCGTTAGGAATATCTCGTCGGTAGAAAAAAAATAGTGTTGTTTGAGCAATGTCCTGTAGGGACATTTGTTTTGCGGTATAACATATCCGCATCAATCAAACGTTCCTACGGAACCATAATTTAAACCGAATTCTACCGACGACACATTCCTACGGAATGAATCATTGTTTATTATTAGTCGAGAAATATAGTTTTATATAATGGAAACCCCATTAGCGTCAGTAGTTAGCACTTCGCTCATATAATCAAAAAATGGTCTCATGTTTTTGAAAGCATCCAAAGCCAATTCTAAAAATTGTGGACTCAATACTTCTTTATCTGTAAAACGCTTTATTACTAAAAATTGTTTGTAACGGAGTAAATCGATAGCGGGATGATCTGCATCAAAACCTTTTGGTTTTGTTTTAAGCTGTTCGCCTTGTAATGTTCCAAAATTGGTTTTGAAAGATTCTGAATTTAGTATTTTCTGAAAGGTTTCAGGGTCATGCGCAAATTCGGTTCTTATTCTTTTCAAATCTGCGGCATTTGGTCCCCAAAAACCGCCTGCGAAAAAGCTGTTTCCTTTTTCTAAATGAAAATAATAACCGCCGCGTCTAGCAGCAGTGGCGCGAGTATAACTTCCGCCCCAATAATGTTTAAAAGGAGTTTTGTCCTTAGAAAAACGAATATCGCGATAAATTCTGTAAACACTCTTTTTGCCCGAAGCATTTTCTAAAACATCTGTTTTGGAAAGTTCTTTCAATAAAGCGCCTGCAAAATTTTCAATATGATTTAATTCGATTAAATATTGTGGTTTATTGGCTTCAAACCATGGTTTATTATTGTTTTCTTGTAGCTCAACCAAAAAGTCAAGACTTGATTTTGGAATTGTAATGTTGTTTTTCATAATTGAATTTAAAATCAGAAGCGGACTGCAATTTAAAACTAAAAAACCCACCAGAGAAATCTGATGGGTTTTTCTATATCGCGTTAAGCAGTTTTTTTGAATAAGTCAAACATAGGACAGCGTGAGCAGCGTTTCTTTTCACTTTTCTTATATTTCTCACAGCAAGAAGATTTACAATTTTCGATCTTCTTTATTTTATCAAGGATAACTTTATTTTTTTTGTCTTTTTTATCCTTTTTCTTGTCCTTGTCTTTTTCTTTCTTGCTCACTTTTCCTCTGTATTATAAAAACAGAGACAAATATAAACCAAAAAAGTTATTTTTAAATATTCTAAATAAAATTTAACTTTTTTATTTAGGATTAATAGCGATTGAACTAGTAACAGTTAATTGCTGAATATCACGGTCAAACAAGTAAAGTCCACCTTTATCTTCACCAATTAAATTGATTTTATCCAAAATAGATTTAGCTGTAGCTTCTTCTTCAATTTGTTCAGAAACATACCATTGTAAGAAATTGTGCGTAGCATAATCTTTTTCTTCAAAAGTTATGTGCACTAATTCGTTGATGGATTGTGAAACAAAAAGTTCGTGTTTATAAAGCTCCTCAAACATTTCTTTAAAAGTAGAATATGATATTCTAGGTGCTTTTAGATCTGTAATTTGAGCGTGTCCTCCGCGTTCGTTTACATACTTAACCAATTTAAGCATGTGTGCACGCTCTTCATCTGACTGTGTGTACATAAATTGAGCAATTCCCTCCAATCCGTGTACTTCAGCCCAACAAGCCATAGAAAGATAAGTTTGCGAAGATTCTGCTTCTATGCGGATTTGCTTATTCAAAGCCAATTCAATATTTTTTGCTAACATAATAAGTGTCTTTTTTGTAAAATTAAGAAAAATTATTCATTTTTATTTTTTTGAAACCCCGAAAGACATTTAATTAATTTTCTGAAAAGAAGCAGGGTTTGAAAATGTAGACTTATCTATAATTGGATTTCCAGTATCTCCCATCATAAAACCATCCATAAATTTTCGCATCACAAACTGCTTGGAAGTCTCGTCATAGTAGTTCAAAATACGATAAGTCTTTAAATCTAAAGCATCATACAATTTGATGTTTTTATGGGTATTTAAAAAGTAAAATAAATTATCCATTGCCAATGGTTCGGATTGTTTGTCGCTTATAAAATCTAAATTTTCGTTTAGCATAGCATCAAAATAGACCATTTTACTCAATGTATAATAATCACGAATTCCAAAATCATTAGGATTTTCAGAGTAATAATAGTAGGATGTAGCTTCTCCAAAGCCACTAAAAGTAATAAAACTGTTTTTTTTGTTTTTAACAATAGAAATTCCAGCAGTAAGCCCTTCTAAATTTTTGAGAAATTTGGCAGTGGTTTTTAACTGCTGAGGTTTTCTATCATTAATTTGAACAAAGAAAGAAGAGTTTTTAAAC
Source organism: Flavobacterium sp. B167r (assembly GCF_056824315.1). Taxonomy (NCBI): domain Bacteria; kingdom Pseudomonadati; phylum Bacteroidota; class Flavobacteriia; order Flavobacteriales; family Flavobacteriaceae; genus Flavobacterium; species Flavobacterium sp. B167r. The sequence goes on along the minus strand of NZ_CP124859.1, from coordinate 934,760 downwards.
GGAATACTATCATTTTTTGAAAAGGTGAAATTCTTAATTGTGTTTCCAGAATCAAAATCTTTTATTTCCAAGACAAGTTCGTCTTTGTTTGCCATGATTTGGAACAGCTTTTTTTCGTTATAAAATGAATTGGACGTTTGAAATGGGTTTTCGGGAACAGGCTTGCTAAAGATTTTTTCGTTTAAAGCGCCAGTATTCAGATTAATTTCATAAGCCTGAGTTTTAGTTAAACCATTATCAAATGTCAAAATAAGACGGTCATCAACGACATAGAATTTACTTGTTTTTGAGGCAAGGTCAAGAGGATTAAGAACACCCGATTCCATTTTTTTGATTGGATAGTATTTGATAAGCGCATTAAAAGAAGTCTTTATATTGCCTTGATATGTGAAAGCAAAGGAAGAAAAATCAAGCATTCTAATTTCACACTTCTGGTCTTCAAATTTGTAAAGAAGAAGATGCTCAAAGTCTTTTTCTTTTCCAAGTACATAAAAGGTATTATTCTGTTGGAAATAATTTATAATGTAATCGTGATTTTTTGGGAAATCAAAATTTAAAGATTTAGATGTCTTATTCTCCAAATCGTATGTGTTAATTAGAATGTTCTTATTGTTTGGTGAAATCCAATACAAGGTTGGTTTTTTTTCTGGACTAATAGTACATCCCATCAGATTTCGATTTGCTTCGTTTCTTATCGAATCTGTAAATTTGCTTGTTAAGAATACAGATTTATTGTATTTTAAGATGTTTATGGCTGTATTATCCCATGCAATGGCATAAATGTCTTTGTTTTTTTCATCTTCAACATTTAGAATTTGGGTCTTTGACAAATTATTTAGATTTAATGGCAAAGAGTTTAAGACTGTTTGGCAAAATAGAACTATGTTAAAAAACAAGAGAGAAAGGAGTAGCAGTTTTTTCATAAATGAAATTTCATCAAAATTTATTCCAAATTTTATGAGATTTTCTGTAAGCTTCTATTTCTGGCATAAAAAAAGCCCTTAAGATTTTTTCTTAAGAGCTTGTGAATCAAGTTATATGAAAGGTAATTATTTTACATTAAAAGTAACTCTTCTAGCTAATCTTCTCGCTTCATCAGAATCTTTTTGAATTGATATATCAGCACCATTCCCAACAACATTTAAACGAGAAGAAGCAATTCCTGCTTTTTCGAAAATAGTTTTTACGTTTGTTGCTCTAAGATTAGAAAGTTTTTCATTGTATTCTGCTTTTCCAACTTGGTCAGCATAGCCTACAAGGTCAAGAGAAGCTGAAGGATTTTTTCTTAAGTAGGTTAAAACTACATCAATCGCGGCTGTTGAGTTTTCGATTGGAGTTGTTTTATTGAAATCAAAATACACACTGTAGTATTTATCATTAATCATTTTTTTGATCAAATCATTATCTGCTGGTTGTGTATTATTGATCTGTTTTTCAACAATTACTTCTTTCTGTGCAGGGATCTTCTTGATTTGAGCTTCAAGATCTGAAATTTTGTTTTCTAAAAATGAAATATCACTGTTCTCGTTAGTTATTACTACCCAGTCTGCATGTTTTGCATTTTTTCCTAAGTAAATATTTAAACCAACAGTTCCATTGAAAACTAATCCAGAAAAACCTCTAGAACCTACAATAGGCGTTCCGTTAAAAGTGTGATCTTGAGATGCGTTTAGAATAGTCGATAAGTCACCGATTAAAGCAACTCTGTCTGACAATCTAATTTGTCCAGTTACACCAGCAATAAAGTTGCCCATTCGATCCTCTTCTTTAAAATTATCGCTTGTTAATTGGGCAAATCCAAAACCAGCATGTCCTAATAACCCAATGCGATTTGTCCAAGTTTCAAAATTCATGATGCGACCTAAGTTAGCAACCGCTTGTAAATCTGCTCTATAATATTTTGAATCAAAATCAATCGAGCTGCCTTTTGCGGTGTAACTGTTGTATCCAAAATCTACTTTTAAACCAAATTTGTTGTTCAACATATAACGAACACCTAAATCACCAGTCCACGGACTAAAAAAGTTAGTAACATATCCATTATTAAATGGACGTTGAGGTTTGTTAAAACCTGCGCCTAAATCTACAGACCATTTATTAAAACTGCTATTTTTTTCTGTTTGCGCATGTACTCCAGTTAAAGCTAAAGCAAATGCGAGAGTCATTACAACTTTTTTCATTGTTTTCCTGTTTAAATTTTATTCAAAACAACAATAAATTGTAAGTAAAAACCTTCTTTAGGGATCAAAAAACTATTAAAATAGGGTAGGTTGAAAAATAGGGGTAATAAAGTAATTTGTTTTAATTTAATCCGTCGGTAAATTTGCGCAGAACAAGTTGTTTTGCAACAATATCATAATAACTTAAAATGCTGTAATTGCTTAGTTTAAGTGTATTTGGGAGAGTGGTTTCTTTGTGAGAATCTAAAAAGTAAAAGATTTTATCAGAAGTAAAAGGTTCGTGGGTTTCGTGGGTTAAATCTAACTTTTTGGTCCAGACACTTTCAAAAAACACAGAATAATTGCTCTCCACATTGTAATAACTGTTTGAAGGGAAATCGCCAAAAGGGTCATTAAAATTAAAACCATTCATAGACATTGTTTTCAAAGTGCTGCCCGTTCCTCCTAAAGTGATAAAAAGATTGTTTTGATTTTTATAAACCGAAAGTCCTGAATCAAGAGAAGACAATGCTTTTAAAAATTTTGCTGTATTCTTCAATTTTCGAGGTTCACGATCTTCAATCTGCATCAATAAAGGCGAATTACTAAAACGGATTGTATCGTTTTTTGAAACGGCAAATGTTTTTACGGATTTGCCAGATTCATAATCTTTAATGTCAAACAACAGTTCGTCAGCGTTAACATTGATTTGATACAATTTATTTTCGTGGTAAAAAGAGTTGGACGTTTTTGGATTTTTCTCTCCAACAGGTTTCATAAACGTTTTTTCTTTTATTCCTAAACTATCTAAATCAATATCAAACAATTGGGTTTTTCTAAAACTTTGATCGAAAGTTAGAATCAAACGGTTTGGAAGGGTGTAAAGTTTACTTTTGGCAGTTACTTTGTATAGCGGATTATATTCGCCAGAATCCATTTTTTCTATCGGATTTTCATTCAAGATTTGACTGAATGTTTTGGGCTGGGTTTTACGGTCTATAAATTTGAAAGAACTAAAATCTAGAAACCTCTCTTGAGCGATTCCGTTTTTAAAAACAAAAGCGGTCAATGCTTCTTTTGTCTTTTCTTTCATTAACAGATAGAAATTATTGTCTTTCTGGTAGTTCGTTAATATAAATTTATCGTCAAGCGGAATTGGAAATTTTAGCGCTCTAGTAGTTTTGTTTTCCAGATAATATTTAATCAAAATAATTGATTTTTCTTCTCTCGAAAACCAATATAAAGTAGGATTTCCGTCTTCGCTAAAACTATAGCCCATCAAAGATTTGTTCTCTACAAATTGACGGTTTGTAACAAATTTATCTCTTAAGAATAAAGCGCTATTGTATTTTAATATGGAAAGACTGTCTGCGCTGGCTACAAAAACAAATACATCATGGGTAACCGTATTTTCGCCAGTCATGATTTCCGATTGATCTATTTTGTTTTTTAAATCGATTGCATAAGAAGTCAATACTGTCTGACTAAACAAAACAGTATTGGAGATTAAAAACAAAAAAAGAAAAATTCGTTTCATGTGTTTTAGTTGCAAATTATTCCGCTTCTTTTATTGATTCATAAGCTTTTGAAAAAGATCTACAAATTGACCAAGATGCATTCCGTCCATTAAACCGTGATGCACATAAACAGCCATCGACATCGTTCTTTTTCCAGTTTCAGAAACCATCATTTTTCCAAACGAAATTTTCGGACAGCTGTCTGGATAGGTGAAACTGCGGGCATGGGTGATGGAACTAAAATTCAACCACGGAATTGCCGAGAAATGAATGAGATTATCATCATCAAAAGATCTCGTGAAAAGTCCTGTTGTGTTTTGAATACGTTCAATTTCAGTTAATGCAATTTGCTCAAATGTTTTAAAATCGGGATGATATTCAATTAAAGAAAACCCAAAAGTGCCATCTTCCCGACCAATTGTTGCCGACGCATCGACACGATCGTTAATATAAATCTGGTTTTCTGAAATTCGGTATCTAAAATTCTCAATGGCATTTACTGCCGCCAATGTTTTATGCAAATAGAAAATGAAGAAAGAAGCGTTCAAGCTTTTTGCAGTTTGATATGCTTTGGTGCAATCAATTTCTACAGTAGCGCCAAAAAAAGGTTCTTCCATTTGTTTGAAATGCGCAAAATGCTCTTTTCTATTCCAATTTTCTAAGTCTAAAAGTGTTTTCATTATAATAAATTCGGAACCACTTCTGCGATAGTTTCAAATGAACTAAAATGCTCGTGTTCTATAGTATGATTGATTTTTTCGTGTTCCCAAGTTGTATGAAACGGAATATGAACGGCATAACCGCCAATTCCTAAAACTGGCAGAACATCTGATTTTAATGAATTTCCGATCATCAAAAACTCATGCGCTTGAATGTCTAAACGGCCAAGCAGTTTTTGATAATCAATTTCTTGTTTGTCTGACATTACTTCGATATGATGAAAATAATGTCCTAAACCAGAACGATGCAATTTACTGTGCTGATCTTTCAAATCGCCTTTTGTAGCCACGACCAATTTGTATTTTCCTTTTAAGGCTTGAAGTGTATCTTCAATTCCGTCTAGAAGTTCGATTGGTTTTTCAAGCAGTTCTTTTCCGTATTGAATGATTTTCTCAATCACTTCAACCGGAATTGTATTGTTTGAAATGTTCATCGCAGCCTCAATCATCGAAAGAATATAGCCTTTAATTCCGTAACCGTACAAAGGAAGATTAGCGATTTCGATTTTGAATAATTCCTGCGAAATGCCTTGATGCGAAAGATAATCTTCCATCAAAGCGCAAAATTTATGTTCGGTTTCTTGGAAATATGGTTCGTTTACAAACAAAGTATCATCGGCATCAAATGCGATTACTTTTAGGTTTGGTATTTTAGTTTTATGTAACATGGTGTTTTTTGTTTCAAGTTTTATTAGCCACGAATTCACGAATTATAGCTAATCAGATAATTGATTTTTAGAAGTGATGAAGTAATTTCACTAATTTTTTTACTCGGATTAATTTCTGTTAAGATAAAAAAATAAATCTGCTCAATCTGTGTAATCTGCGAGAAACTTTCTTTTAGCTTTTAGAAAATAATCGTTTCAAAGAAATAGTTTTATCGTAAAAAGTAATTCGGATTCCGAAAAGGAGAACGATTCCACCGAAAACCATTTGTAAAGTTATTTTTTCTTCCAAAAACAACCAAGCTAAAATCGATGTAATTACAGCTTGACTTAATAAACTTAACGAAACTCTTGTCGCACGCATGTGTTGTGTGGCAAAACTAATCGAAAGCCAAGCGCACAATTGACAAATTACAGCTTGCAAAACCAAAACAAACCAGCCAGTATTTGAAAATCCAGTGAAAGGTTCGTTTAACGAATAACATAAAACTCCCAAATAAATGCTTGAAGCCATTAAACTGATTGTCATAAACGAAAGTACATCAACTTGAGATAAAACATTTTTGCTGATTAAAAGATAAATCGAATATAAGATTCCGGATAAAACCGCAAAAAGAAACGCTTTATCAAAGTTCAAATCCACAAAAAACTCAAAACCAACTAAAGTGATCATTCCGAAAAGTGAAACTACAGTTCCGATCCAAAAATTAGTAGCCGGACGAACTTTCAAAAAGAAAAACGAGCCAATTCCGACCCAAACTGGAGATAAATTCGTCAAAAGCGAAGCTTGTGTCGCGCTTGATTCCTGAATGGCGATATTCCAAACGGCAACATCCGACGAGAATATAACGCCACAAAGTGCTGCTAAAATTAAAAATTTTGGTTTTGGAAGTTTAAAGTTCCCTGTAATAATGACATAAGGTAAAAGTAAAGTAACTGCAAAAGCCATTCGGTAAAATGCCGAAATTAGTCCTGGAGTTAAACGTAATTTTACCAAGATTGGAAAAATTGAAATACAAAGTATACCGCAGATTAGCGCTAATCTTGGTTTGGTGAGTTTCATGAGGTGTTCTTTAAATTCTAAAAACTGATCTGTTTAATATTCAAAAATAAACAGATGGTCTTTACCTATTTTAATTTATGAAGATTTTTTATTAGTTAAATTCAGCAGTTGGTTTTGTAGTTGTTTGATCGACATTTTCTAATGAGATATCTTGTATTCCATATTTTACTTTTAAGTTGGCTTCATTAGCTGAGTTTAAAAGAAAATTATCTTCGAAAACAGTGTTTTTTTCAAATTGAAATTCTTTATAACTATGATATTTCCCTTCAAATAATATCTTATCCGGGAATTCATATTTGTGTGCGTTATAGAGTTCTTCTTTGTTTTTATTTTCCACAATTAATATATCCAATATGTAATATTTTCCATTACTATTATTACCGTCCGAGCTTACAGACATGCTAAAACCAAATGATGTCTGAATTTGAATAGTTCTATCAGATAAAACCCATTCGTAGGAACGTTGATCGAAATCATTGCCAATAGAATAAGAATGTTTGGGATTACCAAGTTTTTTTGTTATTTCATCCAGCTTTTTCTTGCTTTCTTTTTCTGTTGTAAAAGTGGTTTCAGCGTATAATGCTATTGGTTTCTTATTACTATTAGTTAGTAAAGAAAGTGAATTGAAATAAATGTTTTCAAATCTTGCGATACTGTCTAATTCTGGGCTTCTATAAAGATATCCAAAATTTTTAGGAATGTCAATATCCATAAAATCAGTAATTGTAGTACTAATTTTATATTGAAGCATTTCATCTGTCAATTTCCCATCTCGTTTAGCATCATAAGAAACATCGTTTGGGTTTAATATGTTTTGAGAATAAAGTTTAGATGGGTTCTCTTTAAAAGTAATTTTTGCTAAATCAAATTCGGAATTTTTTGAAAGCACAGTTGCTTGTTTTTTAACAACTATTTCGGGAGTTTGCTGGTTTGAATTACAGGATTGAAAAATTAAAGCGAGTAAGAGTAATTTATATAATTTAATCATTTTTTATATTTTTAGCGAATATCTTACTTTTTTATCAATACTAAAAGTTTCAAATAGATTAAAGCAAAAAGCGTGAATCAATTAAATGTTTAATTGATTCACGCTTTTCGAAGTTATATGGACTTTGTTGGTTATGGTTAATCAACAAATTTTCTAATAATGTATTCTTTTGTTTTATTATCATAATAACCTAAATAGTATGATGATTGCACTCTGAATAATGTTTGAGAAGAAACGTCTGTAGTGTCATCAAAAAAGGTTCTGATTTTATCGAAAGCCAATGGTTGTAATTCATTTTTTAGATGATTATTATCTTTATCAAACAAACATTCTATTTTTACTACTTTTCTATTTGAATAAGAATTAAAATTATTCATTGTCGAATTGTAATATGCCATTGTTGCCCCAGCAACAGCCGAAGCGGCAATTCCTACCAATCCGCCACCAATAAATATTGGAGAACTCCCTTGTTTTAATTCAGAAACACTTCCAAGTGTGATTAATGTATTATCACCAATAGTATAGCATGAAATTCCAGAATTTAGTTTGTTTACTTTTCTAATAAACTGCGAACTAGTTTCTAAAATTCTTTTTCCTCCAAAATCACCGCCTTCTTGATAGATTTCTGAATTTTTGAAATCAATAGGAGTGTCTGGTGTTACATGATATTCTCTCAGAACATTTCCGTCAAAATCTTTTATCGCAAAGAAAAAAGAATTAGGGGAGCTTTTCATCTGATATAATTTTTTATCAAAATAAAAGGAATTTGAATTTAAAGTTGCACGATTTTCATTCATAATAATGGTTTTGTTTATGATTTTTTCTTTCGCCGTGTAGTTCTTTAAATCTATTATAAAAATTTGTGTGTAATCTACATTAGAGTCAAGTGTTATAATCAGTTCGTCATTATCGACATAACATTTTCTTTTTTTGGCTCCGTCTGTAATAGAAGTCGGTGTTTCTGAATTAATATTTTGTAGTGAAAACGGAGCTTCAAAAGCTAGCACACTTTCTTCAAAGATACCGTATAGGTTCGTTTTTGTATAGTCTTTTTTATAGAAACGGAAATTGCTTAAGTCAATTGTTTTTGTTTCGTGATATCCATCTTGATCAAAAACATGAAGCTTTAAGGTACTGGTTTCTTTTACTATTGTTAAGATAAAAAATTTATCATTGGAACTAAAACCTTGCAAAACCTGCTCGTTCTGGATAAGTAAAGTCAATTCCTGTGTTGAGATCTTTCGGGTTTTAAAATCATAAAATTGAGAAATGACTAAGCTTCGGTCTTTAGATGCCCAAAATAGCCTTGCATTAGAATTGGTTGAATTATATCCAATCATTTCGGCAAATTTTTTCTTATCAGGTCTTTCGCTAGAAATACTATCAATAATCTGCATTTTTTCATTTAAGCGTATTGCTTTGACTTTGATCTTATCACTAACAAATAAAGTCACTTCTTTATCATTGTTTACAATTGGAAGAACATCGCGATGCTTTTTTAATTCCAGTGATGTATAATATACAAGTTCCTGTGAAAATGAAATTAAACTAAAAAGTAATAGTGCAGCAAGGAATAGTTTTTTGGGCATTCGCAATTATTTGAGATGTATTGTATTAAAGATTTTTGTGCAAATCTAAATACTTTCTGTTATTATAAAAGCAAAAGCGCAAATCAATTAAAATGTTAATCTGATTCACGCTTTTTTTTATTTTAAAAAAGAAGCCTTTTACTCTTTTGTTTCTTCAACTTGAATAGTTGGAGGAACTTCGGGAGCAGCATCTTCGCCTTTCAAATAAGTTGGGAGATTTAAACCTGCCATATTGAATAAATCATTTAATGGCGGAACTGTTTTCATCATTCCAGAAACAAAGTTGGCTGTAGAAGAATTTCCGTTTTCTCCCTGACCATTTCCAGAATCCCAAACCGTGATTTTGTCAATTTTGATATTTTTAACGGCTTCAACTTGAGTTTTAACCAATTCAGGAAGTTTCTCCAATAATAAAAGCTGAAATGCTTTGCTTGGATCTCCGCCCGCAGCCGCCACAACTTCTTTGTAACCTTCTGCTTGTTTGGTTAAGATTTCGAATAAACCTTTTGCTTCTGCTTCCATTTTTGCGAAAATAGCGTCGGCTTCTCCTTTTGCATTTTCTCTGATTGTTTCTGCTGCCGCTTGAGCTTCGATAATAGCTCTTTGTTTGGCAATTTCTGCAGGAATTACAATGTTCGCAATTTGTGTAGAACGTTCTCTTTCAGAACGAGCCAACTCGGCTTTTTGCTCTGCAAGATAAGATTCTTCTAATGCTTTTGCTTGTTGTACTTTTTCTGCTGCTATTGCAATACGCAAAGATTCTGCTTCTTTTTCTCTACGAATAGCTTCAGAATTGGCGATAGCGATTTTTGCCTCGTTTTCCCCTTGAATTGCAATCGCATTGGCTTCAGAAGTTTTTACCCTTGTGTCTCTTGCAGCTTCAGCTTTACCAATGGTTTCATCTTTAGCAGCGGTTGCAATACTAATTTCTTTATCTTTTTGAGTAATCGCAATTTTTACGTCACGATCTCTGTGCGTTTCTGCGATTTGAGTATCTTTTTCTCTATCGGCAAGAGCCTTACCAATTTCCCCGATTTTTTCTTGTTCTGCAACACTAATTTTTGCTTCGTTGATTGCTTTTGCAGCAGCTTCTTTTCCTAAAGCCTCAATATAACCCGATTCATCTCTAATATCGGTAACGTTTACGTTGATTAACTTCAAACCAATTTTTTTCAATTCGCTATCAACATTTTTAGAAATATTGTCAAGGAATTTATCACGATCAGAGTTGATTTCTTCGATAGTCATTGTTGCAATAACCAAACGTAATTGACCAAATAAAATATCTTTTGCCAGTTCTTGAACTTGTTCTGATGATAAACCTAATAATCTTTCAGCAGCTGTATTCATACTGTCAGATTCTGTAGAAATTGCAATCGTAAAACGACATGGTACGTCAACTCTAATATTCTGACGGCTCAATGCATTAGTTAAATTGGCTTCGATAGAAAGCGGTTTTAAATCCAGAAATGAATAATCCTGAATAACTGGCCAGATAAAAGCACCTCCACCGTGTACACAACGTGCTGAGGTTCCACCTGTACGACCGTAAATAACTAAGATTTTATCTGAAGGACATCTTTTGTACCTCGAGATTAATGCCGAAATGGTTACGAATAAAACGATTGCCGCAACTGCAATCAAAATAATTGGGTTGATCATTATAATTTATGTTAAATGTTTTCTACTATTAAAATGTTGTTTTCGATTTTAATCACTTTCACCGCGCTTCCAGAAGGAATTCTATCATTTTCGGTCATCGCTTCCAGTTCATGATATGCACCGTTAACGCTGATCATAATTTTGCCTTTTCCTTTTTTGTTTTCTGGAATTGTCAAGTAAACTTCGGCAGTCTTATCGAGTGTATTTGTGATTTTAAAAGAATTGTCTTCGGCTAGTTTTTGCACTTGTTTGATTACGAAGAAAAACACAAGCACAAACAAAACTCCAACAACAAAAGATAAAGTAATAAGAAACCATGGCTTTTCGCCAATTGTAGCATAAAATGAAATTCCGGTCCAGCTAAAACCTAAAAGAAAGTTGATTAGGTTTCTTAGTGAGAACCACTGAAAATCTCCGCCATCATGCGAATGCGCGTCAAAATCGGTATCGAAACCATCGGCAATGTCAATACCCGAAAAGGTAATAATGGATTGAATAAGAAAAATTAAACTTGTTGGAATAGCGATATACCAAAAAGACTTCAATAAGGTTGGCAAACTTTCTAATAACTCCATAATTTTCAGTTTTTCGAATAACTTTTGGCGCTAATATCTCATTTTTTTTGTAAGAAAACTAATTTTAAAGAAAAATGTGCTTTAGAGTATTTGTAGAATAAAAAAAGCGTGAAATCAATAAAGAATTTCACGCTTTTATTTTTTAAGCCACTAGAATTTTACTGCATGCTTTATGAATTTGTCTATCCGAAAACGGTTTGAGTGTTTCGGCTAGCATTTCACTGGTTTTGATGCATTCCATCATTTTGGATCTTAAATCTTTGTCATCTCCCAAATCTGTTTCAAGGATTCGGTTGAAAATTTCAGTTAGATAACTGGGCTGTTCTCTAAAATCTCCTTCATACCAAAGATCTGAAAGGAATTTTGCCATTGAAGGCATTACATCTTGATGTGTCGGTTTTTGATTTTCTTTAATCATTCTCTTAAAGTTTTAATTAAAAATCCTTAAGGGTATTTTTTGCAGAACAAACTTACAAATATAAATTTGAAAACCACAATACAAAGTAAGAAAAACATTATTTTTTTCTATTCAAACAAAGAATATTGAGCTTTTGTTTTCGGATAAAAAACACCAATAATCACAAAAGGATTGTTTGATCTCCTTCTATGCCATTGCATAGTTGTTCCTAAGAAAAAATGGATTTCATGTTCTTTAGAAAAAGTATCAAAATATTTATTTCTAACTTTTTCGAGAGCTATTTTTTCGTCGTTATGAGCTTCTGACAAACAGTTCCAGTACAATTCGAAAATTTCCCAATCTTCAATCATTAATCTGCTGGAATTGCCTTCATCATCTTCAAACAAATAATAAAATTTATATGGCGCTTTTCTAATAATCTTTTCGGGATTACTATCAATTTCCATGAATAAATTTGTTTGCTTTCTTAACTCGAGCCATTCATTTTTCCATTCACGCGAATCGTTTTCAATTTCAAAACCCGTGATTTTTGTTGGTTTAAAGGTTGCCAAAGATAAATTTTTAGGAGCTTTTGAGTCATCAATAAGTTTATCTCTGTTGGTGTAAATGTTTTTTAAACAGAAAAATTTTCTTTCTTGCCAAAAATTATTTGTATCTAAAGTATTTATGATTTTTATATCATAGTTATTTGGAGAATGGCTTTCAGGACGAAAGTCATCAGTTCGTTTTTTTACATCTAACTCTATCCAAGTATATTTTTTGAATCCAGTATCTTTTTTGACCTGTTTAAGAAAACTTAATGGAACAGGATAAATTCTTATCCAAGTTCCATCTTCTAATATACCAGCGGTACAAACCAACTCATCATAACTTCTTGATGGTAAGGGATAAGTAGTAACTGTTATTAGAATTTTCTTTACAGGCATAATTACAAATGCTCTAGTTTATATTTGAATTCTTTTAAATTGGTTATTGCTTCTGATAAATGTTTTCGATGGCATTGACAGACATCCGCTTCAAAACATGTTAATGCAATTCTTTTATTAGTTTTAAGTAGATTCAAAATCTCTATTTGATTATCTACAGTTTCATTTAAGTTTGTAGCTTTATATTTCTCAAATAGAGTATCGTAATCGACTTGGGATTTAAGTTCTTGTCTTTGATCCGATTCAATTCCTACTTCGGGTATGTGAATATATTCTATTCCAACACCATTACATGCGTTTTTTAATTGACTTTTGCTAAAGCCATACTTCATACTCAGCGCATTTTTTCTAACATCACATAAAACCTTTATGTTATTTTTTATTAGTTTATTAAGATAGCTTTCTAAAGATACACCCTCATAACCGATTGTAAATAAAACAATTTCATCTTCAAAAGAACGATAATTGTCTAAATCTTTAATCTCAGAAGCACTTAAATGATTTTTTGCAATTATACTATTTATGGCAAAATATGGATATCTTTTATAAGTAAGATTAATTAAATCTTCACTTGTTTTATTAGCATAGATTATTCTAAAATCGGTAATTACTTTTTTATCTTCTTTTGTTAATTCATTTAAATAGTTTGTGTCATCTTCTTTTTTCCAAGATTTATCACTCTCGCTAATTATTCCATACTTTTTTAGCGTAAGTAAATCTGCATTTGCTTGAAATGAAAAACACCCCATTTTATATGGTACGAAATCATATGTTTTTTTTTCTTTTCGAGATCGCGTATATAGAAATAATAGTTTTTGAAGTTGAATTTTTTCTAATTCACCTTCAAAAACTTGGATCAAAGATAGTAAGATTTTTCTTCTGTAATACATGATTGAAAATATAAATTACAAAATATTAGTTTACAGTAGCTCCATTCGGTGCATCAGCATCTGGATTTACGAAAACTAATTTACCTTCTGCATTTGTTGTCATCAAGATCATTCCTTGGCTTTCAACACTACGTAAAGCTCTTGGCGCTAAATTTGCTAAAACAGAAACTCGTTTTCCGATGATTTCTTCTGGAGAAAAACTCTCAGCAATTCCTGAAACAATCGTACGAACATCGATTCCTGTATCTACTTTAAGAACTAAAAGTTTGTTTGCTTTTGGCATTTTTTCAGCTTCTAAAATAGTTCCGATACGAATATCCATTTTCGCAAAATCCTCAAACTGAATTAAATCTTTTTGTGGTTCAGCTTGTTTGTTTTCAGCAAGATTAGCTGTTTTTGTTGCTTCCAATTTATCTATTTGTTTTTGTATTTCTTCGTCTTCGATTTTAGCGAAAAGCAATTCTGCTTCACCAATTTTATGTCCTGCCGGAATTAAATCTGAGTTTTCAGAAATATCATTCCAACCTAATGTTTTATCCAAAATAACATCTGTAGCTCCAGGATGATTCTCTTTCAAGAATTTGCTGAATCCTTTAAAGTGTTCTTTCAAATCACCTAAATTTAAGATTCTTGACAATTTGCCAGCTGTAAAAGGTAAAAATGGTTCAGCTAAAACGCTTAAAGCAGCAACGATTTGCAACGCCACATACATTTGAGTTTTTACGCGCTCTGGATTGTCTTTCATCACTTTCCAAGGCTCTTCATCTGCTAAATATTTATTTCCTAAACGAGCAACATTCATCAATTCGCCCAAAGCTTCACGGAATCTGTAACGTTCAACAGAACTAGAAATTACCGCTGGATATGCTTTTAATTCTGCTAAAGTTGCTTCATCAACTTCTGTAAATTCGTTTGGAGTCGGGATAAGACCTTCGTAATATTTGTTGGTTAAAACCACAACACGATTCACGAAGTTTCCGAAAACAGCAACTAATTCGTTGTTATTTCTAGCTTGGAAATCTTTCCAAGTAAAATCGTTGTCTTTTGTTTCAGGTGCATTTGATGTTAAAGCGTAACGTAAAACATCTTGCTTGTCTGGGAATTCTTCTAAATATTCGTGCAACCAAACCGCCCAGTTTTTAGAAGTCGAAAGTTTATTTCCTTCCAAATTCAAGAACTCATTTGCTGGAACGTTGTCTGGTAAAATATAGCTTCCTTCCGCTTTTAACATCGCTGGGAAAATGATACAATGGAAAACAATATTGTCTTTTCCGATAAAGTGAACCAATTTCGTTTCTTCATCTTTCCAATATGGTTCCCAATCTTTTCCTTCGCGAGCAGCCCATTCTTTTGTAGAAGAAATGTAACCAATTGGCGCATCAAACCAAACGTAAAGTTTTTTGCCTTCAGCACCTTCAACAGGAACATCAATTCCCCAATCTAAGTCACGAGTTACGGCGCGAGGTTCTAATCCTGCGTCGATCCAAGATTTTACTTGTCCGTAAACGTTCGTTTTCCAGTCGTTTTTATGTCCGACTAAAATCCATTCTGTTAAGAAATCAGAATATCTGTCTAAAGGTAAAAACCAGTGTTTTGTTTCTTTTAAAATCGGAGTTTCTCCTGTAATTGTCGATTTTGGATTGATCAAATCGGTTGCGTTTAATGTAGAACCGCAATTTTCGCACTGATCTCCGTAAGCTCCGTCATTACCACATTTTGGGCAAGTTCCCACAACAAAACGATCTGCTAAAAACTGATTTGCTTTTGCATCGTACAATTGTTCTGTTACTTCTTCGATAAAATCTCCTTTATCATATAATGTTCTAAAGAATTCCGAAGCCGTATCGTGATGAATTTTAGCCGAAGTTCTAGAATAATTGTTGAATGAAATTCCGAAATCTTCAAACGACTTACGGATAATTCCATCATATTTATCAATAACCTGCTGTGGTGTAATTCCTTCTTTTTTGGCTTTCATAGAGATTGCAACCCCGTGCTCATCGCTTCCGCAAATAAATGCTACATCTTTTCCTTGCAATCTTAAATATCTCGAATATATATCTGCAGGCACATAAACTCCCGCCAAGTGACCAATATGAATAGGTCCGTTGGTGTAAGGCAATGCCGCCGTGATCGTATATCTCTTTGGATTCTGTGTCATTAATATGAATTTTAGAGTGCAAAAATAAGCAATAGATTTGAGATTTTAATATTACACAGAGATTCGCGGAGTATTTTCGCAGAGATTCGCTAAGATTTTTTTGAATTTAGCTCTCGCAAAGACGCCAGATCTCAAAGTTTTTTGTTCTAGTTTGTCATTTCGAGGAACGAGAAATCACACTCGTTAATCGACAAAGATTGATGAATTTCTTTACGGAATTTCTAGTGTGATTTCTCGTTCCTCGAAATGAAATAGTGCGTTTAGAGTTGGCTTAGAATAAAACTTTCCGACCTTGCCTCTTTGCGAGAACTATAAAAAGCTCCTCGCATCTCTGCGAAACAACCCAACAAAATTCTCTTCAATTAAAACCTTATAGTCTTTTTGACTATATTTGGAAAATATATCAAAAACATGAAAAAAATATATCTAACCTTTTTAGTACTGTTTTCATTTTGTGGTTATTCTCAATCGCAATCAGCAGAAAAGCTAAAACAAAACCAATATTCTAATCCAATTTTTGCTGGCGATTATCCAGATCCGAGTTTGCTTCGTGACGGGAAAGATTATTATGTAGTGCATTCTTCTTTCGATTATTATCCTGGACTTTTAATCTGGCATTCGACCGATTTAATGAATTGGGAACCTGTAACAAATGCACTTCATAAATACGTTGGAGCCGTTTGGGCGCCAGATTTGATAAAGTACAACAACAAATATTACATCTATTTTCCTGCGAATAACACCAATTTCGTAGTTACAGCCGATTCTATAAATGGCCCATGGAGCGAACCTGTAGATTTAAAAATCGGAAATATTGATCCGGGACATGTGACCGATGATAAAGGAAACCGATTTTTGTATTTCAGTAACGGAGGTTATGTTGCTTTATCAAAAGATGGCCTTTCAGTTACAAGCGAATTAAAACATGTTTATGACGGTTGGAAAATTCCGCGCGAATGGAGCATTGAATGTTTTTGTATGGAAGGTCCGAAATTATTCAAGCGAGGAGAATACTACTATTTAACGGTTGCCGAAGGCGGAACTGCAGGACCAGCGACAAGTCATATGGTAATTTCGGCAAGATCGAAATCGCCTTTTGGACCTTGGGAAAATTCGCCACATAATCCAGTTGTGAGAACGAATAGCAGTTCTGAAACATGGTGGTCAAAAGGCCACAGCACCGTTTTTGAAGATGCAAACGGAAAATGGTGGATGATTTTTCATGCTTACGAAAAAGATTATTACAATTTAGGTCGCCAGACTTTATTGCAACCTGTTGAATGGACAAAAGAGGGTTGGTATAAAATTCCAGATAACATACAAACCGATAAACCAATCGCAAAACCAGAAGGGAAAACACTTCCTGAATTTTCTTTAAGTGACAATTTCGGAGGTTCGGCTCTTAAACCGCAATGGAAATTTTATAGCGGAGTAGAAGCTTCAAGATTTAAAGTTGCTAATAATATTTTGACTATTGAAGGAAAAGGTGATGGAGTAGGAAACAGTGCCCCACTTGTAGTTGTTCCAGGCGGACATTCGTATTCTGCTGAAGTTGAAATGGAAATAGAAGGCGACGCCACTGGGGGATTAACGCTTTTTTACGATAATAAATATTACTCTGGAATTTTGGCTGATCAAAATAATATTTTGGCCAATTTGAGAGGATGGCAGTTTCCAACAGAGAAAAATACGCATTCGCGAAAAGTCTTTCTTAAACTAAAAAACATCAAAAATACCGTAGATATGTTTTACAGTCTTGACGGAAAAGATTGGAAAAAAATCGAAAATTCGGTAGAAGTTTCAGGATACAATCATAATGTTTTGAGCGGTTTCTTGGGATTAAGAATTGGGTTATGTTCTATCGGAAAAGGAAGCGTGAAGTTTAAAAATTTCGTTTATAAGACAATAGAATAACTTATTAAATAAAATTTTGCCAATCTTTGCGGGACTTCGACTTCGCTCAGTCTAACAAAACTTTGCGACTCTGCGCCTTTGCGAAATTATTTTAATTATGTGTAAAAAAAACTTTGTGTCTTAGTGCCTTCGTGGCAAAAACACACATAACGTAGCAAAAACAATTATCTTTGCAAAACGTAATTAAGTAAGATTTAAAAGTATGGCAAAAGGACCCCAAAAAGACTCAAAAAATAAGGCTTTACACACCAAATTATTAAATCGGAAAAAAGCTAAAATTCAAGAAGAAAAAAGAGAAAGAGCATTGCAATTGAAAGCTATAATCACAAAAATGAATCAGCAAAAAAGAGATAGCCAATCTGATTCTCAAAATGAATAAAGTTTTTTCCCGCAGATTAAAGAGTTTTTTAATAAGTTGTGCGAAACAAAAAATATGGTTCTTAGCTTCTTCGCAATCAGTCTGACAAAACTTTGCGACTTTGCGAGATTATTTCAGTTATATGTAAAAAACTTTGTGTCTTAGTGCCTTCGTGGCAAAACAGCATAAAATAGAACCAGTTTAAACTACGTTTTGCGCTTATAAATGAGAATATATTTCGCAATCTTTGCATCCGAAAAAAAACAAAGTTATGAGCAAGACTAAATTAATCATCAATAAAAACGGTTCAATCAAAATCGAAGGAGATTTTGAAATTATGGATCCAGAAGGAGCACTTTACGGTTTACAAGGAAGATCTGCACTTGGTCTTTGCCGTTGCGGACATTCATCTAACAAACCATTTTGTGATGGAGCACACAGAAACAACTTTGAGCACGATTCTGTGGCATTCGATTTACCGCCAATGAAAACAAACTAAGAAGTTATCTAGTTTTAAATAATTGAAACCGCATTCTGCCAGATGCGGTTTTTTTTATATGTAAAGTTCGCCTTTCATGGTAATGATAGAAGAACCTCCAACCAAAATATCTTCTTCTCGATTCATGACTTCAATTATCGAAGCTTGTTTTAATTTTACGCCCTGAAGGATTTTATACTCTTTGTCGGATTTTGTGAATTTCTTTTGCGTTAAGAAGCCAATTAGAGGACCCGCAGCTGTTCCGGTTGCTGGATCTTCGATTATTCCGATTATAGGGTTAAAGAATCTCGTTTCGACTATATGATCTTGACCTTCATCTGCCGGAGCAAAACAATAAAAACCTTCAAAATTGTATTCTTTTGAGATTTGGATTAAAAGCTGGTTGTCTGGAACAAAGCTATTAAGCAATTGGCTGTTTTTTATAGGAACCATTATATGCGCAACTTCTGTTTTAACTATTGTTGGAACAAAAGAATTGACATCCAAATCTTCAATCTTTAAACCCAAAGCTACCGCAATTTTATACGTCGGTATTTCTTCTTTGATAACTGCCGATTTTTGATGCATTTTAACGACTGGAAATAAAGTATCGGGATCAAAACTTACCGTTACAGGAATTGCTGAATGATTCATAATCACAAAAGGTTCGCTTTCGTTTTGTTCATCAAAAATTTGAATTCCCTTTAGGAGAGCGCCGCAGACTGCGCCTAATAAATTATGGCCTGCACCATCGATTTCGATTCCGATTGGAGTAAACGAGCGAACTACAAGTGCTTTTTCTCTTGCAGAATAATAGACAAAAGAGGTTTCAGAATAGCCAAACTCTTTAGAAATATCCTGATAGGTTTCTAGTTTCAGGTTTCCTTCTGTAAAAACAACAGAAAGCGGATTTCCTTTATAGCTTTCATTTGAGAATACGTCTAAAACGTAATATTCTAATTTTTTTCTTCCCATCATATTTTTCTATTTTGCATCCAAACCGACTCTTAATGGAATAAAATTACGGTTTATTCTTGTATTTCATAGACCCGTTTTGTTTTTCATGGTTATTTTAATATTGTTTTTTGATTAAAAGTTCGCTTTCTGAATCAAAAAATGGAATTAGAAAAGTTAAAAATCAATAGGCAAACATTTTAGTTTGAATTAATTCAGTTAATTTTAAACATTCAAAAACAGGTGTCGTTTATGATGTTTAAAAGACTTTTGATAGGATTCGTTTTTTTTATTTTGATGAATGAAGGAGTGGCTCAAAATAAGATTAATCTTTTTTCTGAGATCAATTACAACTCCATTCCAGTAGTCAATTTAAACGAATACAAATCGGTTCAAGATCGTGACAATCGATTTCAAAATCCGAATATTGCTTTGGGAGTTGCTATTTCTGGCGGCGGATCAAGAGCGCAGTTTTTTAGCATGGGTGTTCTTTTGGGTTTAGAAGAAATTCAAGAAGACGATTCGAATCGCAATTTTTTGAATGAAATCGATTATTTTTCAACCGTTTCTGGCGGATGTTATTCGGCAGGATATTACTTGACGATTTTGAAAAACAGACTGCAATATGACAATTGCAGCTTCAATGAATTCTATTTTTCGAAAGCAGATGCCTTCAAATCGGATGTTAATAAATCGGCTACTATTTTTTCTCTTCTAAATAATAGCAGAAATGAAAAAGGGGAAAAAATCTCGATGGCGCAACGTCTTGATTTGGAAGTTTTGCAATACGATAGTACGAATCCGGAAAATCAGAACAAGTTTAAAACTCAAATGCTTTTATCTGATTTTTTTATTCCGAAAGACAGCAAACTGAATCCGCAATTGCCAATTATGGTGGCCAACGGAACTGCTTATAACAACGGAGAACGTTTTCCGTTTATGCCGCATATTATTCGGGCTTTAAAAATCAATTCGTCTTTGGCTCCAAATAAAGCGTCACTTTCGCTTGACGAAAATCATATTAATAATGGCTACGATTTTCCGCTGACTTATGCGATTACGGCAAGTTCAGCTTTTCCTGGAGTTCTTCCTAAAACCAAATTCGGAATCAAAAATCAAGATAAAATTTTATGTGTGATTGATGGCGGCGCTTCGGATAATATGGGTTACGAAACTTTGATTGAATTGCTTCATAATGATGCTAAAGTCAAAGACAAAAATAAAAAAGCGCTTTTTATTGATTGTTTAGGACAAGGAAAGAAAGCGCCTTTTATAAATGATGGAAAAATCGGATTGCTTTCTTTGTTGGAAACGGCTTCTTTATACACGGTTCAAACCCGATATATGACTTTTGAAAGAGATGTAGAAAATGTGCTGGACAGATACAAAATCCCAACTTCAAATTATCAGGTTATTGGTTTTACAACTTTGCGCGATCATTTATTAACCTTAAAAAAAGACCAGAAATACGATGATTTAGTAACACAGTTGAAAAATACCGATGATGAAGCCTCAAATTGGCTAAAACTTCATGACGATTTTAAAGCAGAATTGGTTACAAAGTTTGGTTTAGACAGTTTTAAGAAAGACAAATATGGCGAACCGCTGCTTTCTGGTTTAGACAAAGAAAAATTTAAAGATTTTGATGCAAGCGAACTTTTGATGCTTTACGAATATGCTTCGCATGTTGAAACCAAACTGAAAACAACTCCCGAAGAAAAAGAAATGTTATTGCTTTCTGGACGTTTTGCAGCTTATTTGAAAGCTAATGAATTGAAGGGGTTACTTGTAGAGAATAAAGGGATTTAAGATTAGCCTTTCTTTTACAAAGATTAAATTTCGTTAAAATAAATTGCCTCCAGCTTTAGCTGGTGGTTTTAAGGATTTAAAAAGAAAAGGGCTTTAGCCAAAAATTTGTATGTTTGGCTAAAGCCCTTTTCATATTGTTCTATTCTGACCACCAGCTAAAGCTGGAGGCAATTCAACATAAAGATTTATTGCTCAAAAATAACCTTTTTGTCTGTTTTATCTGTTTTGATAATGTCGTAAGGTCTTGATAGTTTTAAAGTGCTATTTCCGTTTTTAAGTTTTTCGACTTTTACGATTATGGTATTTCGATTTTCGGTAATTTCTACAACATCTATCGAGTGGCCTTCAGTGTTTTGAGTTTTGTCTATGACCGCAATGACTTGATATTTGCTAAAATCAATATTGATTTCTTTAAAATCTGCAGATAGATTAGTAGAAACATTCATTTCTGCAATTAATTTTTCCCAAGATTTTTGGTCCTTAATAATGATATGTCTGGCAGCAAGACTTTCTTCATTTGAAAAAGAATCTCCCTTAGCAATCAAAGAATATTGCACATCTGAGTTTGGCAAATCTTCATTGTCGCAACTTGTTAAAGCAAGCAGAATGCTAAATATTAGGATAATCTGTTTCATTGTTTTGGTTTTGGTTTCAAAAACTTTTGCATAAAGTTTTCTCTATATAAACAGATGCATTTTTATCCAAATAGTTGCGTAAAAGGTGTTTAGTTTTATCAGCATCTTTTATTAGATAAAGATAACGTTAATTTTGATTAAAGATTGTGAATACTGAGGATAAATATGATAAAAAAGATTTATGCAGTTTGTGACCACAATTTATTCGTCAAGTTCTTTCCAACAAACCGCTATTTCGCGTTGTATTTCTTTTTCTAATTTTGGTAATTCGTTGGTAATCCAGTCTTGACTTTCTTTGCTCAAGTAGTATTGATTCTCGTTTAGTTTGTATTTCATCGCTCCCATAATCAGGTCGATCATTTCTCTGACTTCCGATGTGCCGTTTGCAAAGTTCGGACCTATTAAATACTTTAAAACTTCTTTTTCCAACTGAGGTTTGTAATGCAAAATATGACTGACTAAAGGAAAATAGAAATAAAAATAGGAATTTGTGTTTGAAGCAAATTGTATTTTATGTACGGTTTCAATTAAAATGTCTGATTCTAAATCTGTTGTTTGAAAGTTCAGCTTTTTTAAAAGATCAAAACAACTTTTGGAATTGGGCAATATTTTTCCAACTTCTTTGAGATAAGAAAATGTTTTTTCAAAATGAGCTTGTTCCGTGTTTTCCATTTTTAGCTTGAGGAAGAGTTTCAGATCTGGCTAAAATACGATTTTTCTATTTTGTAATAATTAAATTAAAGTCCGTTAAGTAAGGAACGTGCAGAAAAATGTGATTTGTATTATTATTTCTCCCAACTTTGCAGCACAATCCTTTAAACACAAATTCAAATGGAATTCGGTAAAATCATCATTTCAGAAGCTGCGGCAAATAGCGAAAACCCTCAAGACGTTGTAAATTCAAATATTTCGGTAATCAATTTAATGCGTGAAGAAAAAATAGACGACGACCTGATTCACGAAGATTCTTTAATGAGTTACTATTTAGATTTTTATGCTTCAAAATATACTGAAGGAAATTTTTCGAAGTTTGTTCACGATTCAGGATGGAATAAAGAATTAAATGAATTAATCGAAGAAGGTCTAGCTTTAATCGGTGCAGAGAAACATTTGGAATTGTTTAAAGAACAATGCCGCAAACTGCGATTGCAGAGTAATATCAAATTGGGAAAATTTCTAAAAGAGAAATATGATGCTCCAAACGCTTTTAAAGATTTGCTAAATAATAATGCTTATTTTGAATTGGATGAAAATCTGGCAGAATTGAATGCCGCATTCTTAAAATCACATCCTGATACAGAAGTGCTTTCGGTTGAAGAAATGTTTAAAACACTGGAAGAGTTTGTTGGACACGAAATTAAGAGAGGTTAAGTTTTTATTTTTTGCCTGTGGTTTGTAAGAAAACTATATATTTGGAATGCCCAAAAAATCTAACAAATCTAAATCCATGAAAAAAACGATTCTTTTAAGCACCGTTTTGATGTTTTTGTTTTCCTGCGGGAAAAAAGAAAAGCCTCAAAACGATGCTGAAGTTCAGTATCAGGAACTGCTTTCTGAAACAGAAGCGCATCTTGGTCTTAATAAGAAGCCAATAAAAAAGCTCATTTTTAAAAATCTGGATGAAATTGAAGATTCACAAGAATTAAATCTGGAATTGCTTTCGAAAGTTGCATCTAATCTGCAAATTAAATATTCTAATATTCGAATTAAGGAAACAAGTTCTATAAACTACGACGATAAAACTGCTTTTTTTGTTTTGACTATAGTTGAACATAAGAAAAAAGCGCTTCGATTGGAGGATGAAGAAGAATTAGGCGATTTTTTTCAGCGTAAATATTTATTTGTAAATCGGGAAGATGGCAGTATAATAGCCGAAGAGTTCGATGAAAATTTGGGTTATTATGATAATGAAGCCATTCAGTTTTCAAAATCTCATATTTTAAAGGACTTGGTGTATCTTAACGAAAAAACACCAGCGATTGCTTTTTATACCGAAGCCAATGCCAGCAGCCGAATTGTATTGTATTCTGAACAAAAATTTACGCTGGTTACTTTAGCTGACAACGAAATAAAAAAGGTTTTATACGAATATCCTATTAAATTGACTAATGGAGATTCTAACGGAAGCGGCACTTTCGAAATAGAAACTTTAGAAACCGGAATGAGTTTTTCGGATCACAAAACAAACGGCTATTTTGATTTGATAATAAGCAAAAATTTTTCTTATGAAGAGGCCATTGAAGATCATTCAGAAAACGGAATCGCAGAAAACGGCAATTTGAAAATTAAAAAAGAAGTAGAAAAACTTAAGTATAACGGTAGTGAATATGCTTTTCATCGAGACGATAGGCATCGTTTTTTGGAATAAAACATTGTAAAATTCAAATAATAGCAAGAGCACTTTACGAGTGCTTTTGCTGTTTATAGGAGATTTCGGTTTTACTGCAAAACTTTGACCTATTGTTAACAAACATTTCCTTAAATTTGCTTCCATTATAAAAAATACAATAGTTATAAAAAACAAGCTATGTTACAAATTGCATTTATTAGAGAAAATCAAGAGAAAGTAATCAAGGCTTTAGCAAAACGAAATATCGATGCTAAAAGCGTTGTTGAAGAAGTGGTTCAATTAGACGAAAATCGTCGTGCTGCACAAGTGGAATTAGACAATACTTTATCAGAATCTAATAAATTGTCCAAAGATATTGGTGAATTGATGAAAGCTGGTGAGAAAGCTAAAGCGGCAATCTTAAAAGAAAAAACAGTTTCACTAAAAGAAAAAAGTAAAGAACTGGGCGAAAAAGCAGAAGCTTTGGCTGTTGAGTTAACCAATAAATTATACACTTTGCCAAACCTTCCGGCAGATATTGTTCCTGAAGGAAAAACTCCAGATGATAATTTGAATGTTTTCCAAGAAGGAGATATTCCGGTTTTGCACGAAGGCGCACAGCCGCACTGGGAATTGGTAAAGAAATATGATATTATCGATTTTGAATTGGGTGTAAAAATCACTGGAGCAGGATTTCCTGTTTATAAAGGAAAAGGAGCTCGTTTACAGCGTGCTTTAATCAATTACTTTTTAGACAAAAATACAGCTGCAGGATATAATGAAGTTCAAGTTCCTCATTTGGTAAACGAAGCTTCAGGATTTGGAACAGGACAATTGCCAGACAAAGAAGGACAAATGTATCATTCTACAATTGATGATTTATATTTGATTCCGACGGCTGAGGTTCCAGTTACGAATTTATTCCGTGATGTTATTTTAAACGAAAGTGATCTTCCTGTTTTGCATACAGCGTATACGCCATGTTTCCGTCGTGAGGCAGGTTCTTACGGAGCACACGTTCGTGGGTTAAACCGTTTGCACCAATTTGATAAAGTAGAAATTGTTCGTGTGGAGCATCCAGATAATTCTTATGCTGCGCTTGACGGAATGGTTGAACATGTAAAAGAGATTCTTCAAGAATTGAAATTACCTTATAGAGTTTTACGTCTTTGCGGAGGCGACATGGGATTCACATCTGCTTTAACTTACGATTTTGAAGTGTTTTCAACAGCACAAGATCGTTGGTTAGAAATCAGTTCTGTTTCTAACTTTGAAACTTTTCAAGCAAACCGTTTGAAATTACGTTTCAAAGACAAAGACGGAAAAAACCAATTGGCGCACACACTTAACGGAAGTTCATTAGCGCTTCCGCGTGTTTTAGCTGGAATTATTGAAAATTACCAAACTCCAGAAGGAATCGTAATCCCAGAGGTTTTACGTCCTTACTGCGGATTTGATATTATAAACTAGTTTTAAGTTTACAGTCACAGTCTCAGTTTACAGTTTCGGCTGCTAACTGAGACTGAAAACTGAAAACTGAGACTAAAAACTCATACTACATGAAAAACGGTATCTTAAACTGGAACGTTGATCCCGTTATATTCTGGATTACAGATAGTTTTCCTCTTAAATATTACGGAGCTCTTTTTGCCTGCGGACTTCTTCTCGGGTTTTATATCGTAAGAAACATTTATAAAAAAGAAAATCTTTCCTTAGACAATCTCGATTCTCTACTTATTTATGTCATCGTCGGAACCGTTTTAGGCGCTCGACTTGGACATTGCTTCTTTTACGAACCAGACTATTTTTTTAAACATCCGATAGAAATTCTTTTACCAATTCAAAAAATAAAAGGAGTTTATCAGTTTGTGGGCTATCAAGGTTTGGCAAGTCATGGAGGTTCAATTGGAGTTATTATGGCAATGATTTTATATTGTCGAAAATACAAAGTTCAATTTTTAGGGCTTTTAGATAAAATGGCTGTTGCAGTTCCTGTAACGGGCGCTTTTATCAGAATGGGGAATTTTATGAATTCTGAAATTTATGGAAAACCAACTAACGGAAATTGGGGAGTAGTTTTTCAAAGAGACGATTTGATTCCGAGACATCCAACTCAATTGTATGAAGCTTTTGCTTAT
Organism: Flavobacterium sp. B167r; assembly: GCF_056824315.1. Taxonomy (NCBI): domain Bacteria; kingdom Pseudomonadati; phylum Bacteroidota; class Flavobacteriia; order Flavobacteriales; family Flavobacteriaceae; genus Flavobacterium; species Flavobacterium sp. B167r. The sequence goes on along the minus strand of NZ_CP124859.1, from coordinate 908,813 downwards.
GTATTGATTTTTGGAATTCTGTTTTATATGTACAAATCAGAAAAAATTAGAAATGCGCAGGGATTAATCTTTGGAACTTTCTTAACTTTATTATTTACAGCTCGTTTTATAATTGAATTTTTCAAAGAAAATCAAGAAGCTTTCGAGAATAGTATGCTGATTAATATGGGACAGATTTTAAGTATTCCGTTTATCTTAATTGGCTTAGGTTTGATTCTTTGGAAAACTAAAAAAGGCACAGTTTACAGTAACTGAAAAAAAGTCCCAGTTTACAGTAAAACTTAGACTGAAAACCGAGACTGCGACTAAAAACTAAAAAGTAACAGTTTGACTGAGAACTGCGACTGCGACTGAAAACTAAAAAAATATGAGAAACATATTGATTTGTATCGTTTTGTTATGTTCTGGTTTTGCGTTTGGCCAAAACGAGCAATTAGCTCAATATTACTACGACAAAGGTGATTTCGATAAAGCTAAAATCAGTTACGAAGAGCTTTTACGAGCAGCGCCATCCAATACCCAATATTTTTTAAGAACAGTCGATTGTTATCAGCAGTTGCAGCAATTTGCAAATGCCGAAAAAGCAATTCAAGATCGTTTTAATCGTTACAAGCAAGGTGTTTTTTTAGTTGAATTGGGATATAACTTTCAATTGCAGAAAAACGATTCAAAGGCTAAAAATTACTACGAACAAGCAATTGAAAAAATAAAAACAAGTCCGAATGATGTGTACGGAATTGCAACTTCGTTTGAGAAAAAAGTATTGCTAGAATATGCTTTAAAAGCGTATCAGACCGCAATGCAGATTCAGCCGAACTTCAATTTCAATTTCCAAATCGGAATGTTGTACGGTCAGTTAGGAAAAACCGATTTGATGATCGATTTATTATTGACAGAATCATTTACAAATCCGCAAAACACCAATTTGATTCAGACGCAATTGTCTCGATTCATGAATGGCGAAACGGATAATACGACTTTTAAAGATGCGATGCGAAAAGCATTAATCTTAAAAACTCAAAAAGATCAAGATGTTTTTTGGAATCATTATTTGAGCTGGTTTTATGTACAGCAGAAAGAATTCGGAAAAGCATTTATTCAGGAAAAGGCCATTTACAAACGCGAACCAGAATCGTTGATGAGTATCGTAAATCTGAGTCAGTTTGCCATGAATGAAGGAGATACCGATACGGCAGAAGAAATTCTGAATTTCATTCTTCAAAATACTAAAGACCGTGATTTGCTGATTCATAGTAATGCGAGTTTAATGCAGATTAAAATTGATAAAGCACAGGAAAAAGATTATCCAGTTATCAATCAGGAATTGCAGCAATTGTTGGCAACTTACGAAATCAATCCTTTTACCTTATCTTTGCAAATTATTCAAGCTCATTTTCTGGCTTTTAATTTAAAGAAAACAGAAGAAGGAAAGGGAGTGGTCAAAAAGGCTTTAGAATTGAATTTAAACGAATATCAAAAAGCCGACGCTAAAATGGAATTGGCTGATATTTTGCTTTTGGAAGAAAAGTACAATCAAGCGTTGATTTATTATTCGCAAATTCAATTGGATTTAAAGAATGATGTCATGGCGCACGAAGCAAGTTTGAAAGCGGCCAAAACAAGTTATTACAAAGGTGATTTTGAATGGGCAAATAAACAGTTTAAAGAATTAAAAGCGGCAAATACGCAATTGATTGCCAACGACGCTTTAGAATATTTTCTTTTAATTAATGATAACACCGCAGCAGATTCGACTCAAGTGGCTTTGAAGCAATTTGCAAAAGGAGATTTTTTAATTTATCAGAATAAAAAACAAGAAGCGATAACACAGTTTCAGAATATTCTAAAAACCTATAAAGGACAAGAAATTGAAGCGGTGACTTTGCTCCGTTTAGGTAAAGTTTACGAAAGCCAAAAAGATTTTGCTTCGGCTTTAAGCCAATATCAGCAGATTATTGACAATCATAGTGACGGAATTTATGTTGACGAAGCACTGTTTTTCTCAGCTGAAATTTATAACGACGAATTAAAAGATCCAGAAAAGGCCAAACCTTTGTACGAAAAGGTAATTTTTAACCATCAAGACAGTATTTACTTTGTCGATGCCAGAAAAAAATACCGCGAATTGAGAGGGGATAAGAATTTGTAAAATTTCAAAAGCAAATTCCATCCCGAAGCTTCGGAAAAAAAGAAGAATTAAAAACATGAGAATTGATTTTTAAGTTTCAGAAAAAAAACTCAGAACCTTAGAATCTTAGCAACTCAGAACCTTAGAAAAAATGATTATTTACAACGTTACCACAAACATACACGAAAGCGTTCACGACCAATGGCTAAAATGGATGCAGGAAAAACACATACCAGAAATTCTAGCAACTCAGAAATTTTCTTCGGCAAGGATTGTAAAAGTTTTGGTTGAAGAAGAAATGGGCGGAATTACATATTCAGTACAATACGTAACCGATAGCAAAGAAACTCTAGATAAATTTTATATCGAAGACGAACCAGAATTCCACAGAGAAGCTTTAGGTTTATTTGCAGATAAAATGCTTTCTTTCAGAACAGAATTGGAAGTTATTTCAGAGCATTAATTTTTTAGTTGTATTTTTTATTAGGAAAGAATTGAATCTGTAGCAAAGAATAATTTTTACAGGATATAATAATTGTAGATTAAAACACAATAGGGCTGTCTGCTTAATACCTAAAAAAAGTATATTTGCAAAAAAATTAAATTCTAACTGAAAATTGTGATTGTTCACTTATCTTGTTTATGAAAAACCTACAAATGAAGCTTGTTCTATTATTATTGCTAAGTCTAAATGTTTGTTGTCAAAGTAAAAACGAGGTATTGAATGAAGAAGAAACGACAAAATCTATTGTTTTACAACTTAATGAGTTTAGGGAAATTGAAAGTACTTCGAAAGAAATCTTAAAAAATATTGCCTTTTCTAAATACGAAGTTTTAAAATAAAAAACGAAGAGTCACCAAAATCATTTGGAGAAATGACAGGTTTTGCAACAAAAGTTTATTCTGCAGGAAATGAAATTAATGATTACATTGATGAAATTAAAGCAGAAATCTCTGAAGAAGATTGTTTTATAACAAACGATACAGCGCTTTATGATGCATTTGTAAAACAAAAATATGCTGTTTTAAAAAATAAGATAGACAATTTTTACAAACAAAATAAAGTAATTACGTCGCCAGGCCCTTATGCTTCTTTGAAAGAAAACAATGAAAAAGCATTTAATACGAATAAAACCTTCAAAAATAAGGAAAATAAAAGTGTAGATTTTTTAAACTATAAATTCGGTTACAAAGCCAATATTGGGCTACTGACAGGTTTAGAAAGAATTCAATTTGATGTTGTTCATTTTCAATATATGTTTATGAATACAATCATGGGATCTGCTCATTAAAAATTACATCAGTAAATTAATAAAAGCAGAAAGCAAATAACGAATATGGAAAAAGTAAAAGCCAAAAAACATTTAGGACAGCACTTTCTTAAAGACGAAAGCATTGCAAAAGCTATTGCAGATACTTTGAGTCTAAAAGGATATGAAGAGGTTTTAGAAATAGGACCGGGGATGGGTGTGCTTACTAAATATTTACTTGACAAGCCAATTATCACTCGAGTAATTGAGATTGATACGGAATCTGTTGCGTATTTGGATGCTAATTATCCAAAATTAAAAGACAAAATTATTTCAGAAGACTTCCTGAAATACAATATAAATCAAGTTTACGAAAATAAGCAGTTCGCTATTATTGGTAACTTTCCTTATAACATTTCTACTCAAATTGTTTTTAGAACATTAGAATTTAGAGATCAGATTCCGGAATTTTCTGGAATGTTTCAAAAGGAGGTTGCAGAGCGAATCTGCGAGAAAAAAGGCTCTAAGGCTTACGGAATTCTATCCGTTTTAGCTCAGGCTTTCTATAATACTGAGTATTTGTTTACTGTAGACGAAAATGTTTTTATTCCTCCGCCCAAGGTTAAATCGGGTGTGATGAAAATGACCCGAAAGGAAGATTATAGTCTTCCTTGTGGTGAAAAGCTATTTTTTACTGTTGTAAAAACGGCTTTTCAGCAGCGACGAAAAACATTACGTAACAGTTTGAAAACATTAAATTTATCAGACAAATTGAGAGAAGACACTATCTTTGATAAACGTCCAGAGCAATTAAGCGTCGATGAATTTATTGAACTAACTCAAAAAATAGAAGCCGATGGAGTTCAAAATTGATAAAGACTTTATACATCAGTTAGAAGAGCACATCATTAACAAAAACGACAATGAACTTGAAGTTTTACTTAATGATTTGCACCATGCCGATATTGCCGAAATCTTAGATGAATTAGATTTTGACGAAGCGACTTACATCTTTAAGGTTTTAGATAGTGATAAAACAGCCGAAATTCTTCTTGAATTGGAAGAAGATCTGCGTGAAAATATCTTAAGCCGACTTTCACCAAAGGAAATCGCGGAAGAGCTTGATGAGCTTGAAACCAATGATGCTGCCGATATTATTGCCGAACTTTCGCAAGAAATAAAAGCAGAAGTAATCTCGGAATTAGTCGACGTTGAACACGCTAAAGACATTGTTGATCTTTTGCGCTACGACGAAAATACAGCCGGTGGTTTGATGGGAAAGGAGCTTGTAAAAGTGAATGAAAACTGGAACGTTTTGACCTGCGTTAAAGAAATGAGAATTCAGGCAGAAAATGTTTCTAGAGTGCATTCTATTTATGTAGTTGATGATGAAAATCGATTAAAAGGAAGATTGTCCCTAAAAGATTTATTGACTTCTTCGACAAAAACTCAAATTGGAGAAGTCTATATCAGAAAATTAAATTTTGTAAATGTCGATACTGAAGATGTTGAGGTAGCTCGTATCATGCAGAAGTATGACTTGGAGGCAATTCCTGTTGTTGACGAATTAGGTCGTTTGGTTGGAAGAATTACAATTGATGATATCGTAGACGTAATCAAGGAAGAAGCAGACAAAGATTATCAATTAGCAGCGGGTATTACACAAGACGTTGAGTCAAATGACAGCGTTTACGAATTAACAAAAGCGCGTCTGCCTTGGCTTTTAATCGGAATGGTGATTGAAATTGTGGCTTCTTTTGTTTTGAAAGGAAACGAAGCAACATTTCAAAAATATTCTACTTTAATCATTTTTGTGCCTTTACTTTCTGCAACTGCAGGAAATATTGGAGTTCAGGCATCGGCAATTGTGGTTCAAGGCTTGGCAAACGGAACTTTAAAAGAATTCAGCCGTGGTTATTTTACTAAAGAAATTACCGTTTCTATGATATCGGGAAGTATAATATCATTGCTTTTATTGGCATATCATTCTGTAATGTATCAGCAGTATTTGGTAGGATTTGCGATTTCTATTTCTATGATTGTTGTTATTCTTTTTGCAGCAACTTTAGGAACTTTGGTACCGCTTTTCCTTAATAAGAATAAAATTGACCCTGCAATTGCTACAGGTCCCTTTATTACTACAACCAACGATGTATTTGGAATTATGCTCTACTTTGGAGTTGCCAACTTGATTTTAGGATTCTAGATTTTTGCCACAAATTAGTTTATTACAGTGATTTAAGATCTCTAAAATCTGCGTAATTTGCAAGCGTAAAAAGCTATTTATCAATCAGAAATAAATTAAATCCAACCAAAATGAAAGTACACATTATTGGAGGAGGAAACCTTGGGGTTTCTATTGCCTTGGGAATTGCCAAATTCTCGAAAAACAACCAAGTTACTGTCACAAGAAGAAACATTGCGAGTATTCAATATTTATCAGAATATGGAATTACGGTTTCTAACGATAATAAATACAACATCGAGGAAGCTGATGTTGTAATTTTAACTATAAAACCGTATCAGGTAGATACTGTTTTGGCTGAAATTCTGCCAGTTATAAAAAACAAAACCATTGCGTCTGCAGTAAGCGGATTGTCTTTGGATGTGCTTCAAACTAAAACAAACTACGAATATCCAGTTGTGCGCATTATGCCAAATATCGCGGCGCAATTTGGAGAATCGGCGACTTGTATTTCTTTCCCAGAAAAATATGCAGCAAACGCTTCGCCAATTGTCGATTTATTCCAAGATTTAGGAACTGCTCCTGTAATTGACGAAAAATTGATGGATGCGGCAACAGTTTTAGGAGCATGTGGAACTGCGTACGCATTGCGTTATATTCGTGCATCCATGCAAGCAGGAATCGAAATTGGATTTGATTCTAATACTGCTTTAGCCATTGCTGCGCAAACGGTAAAAGGAGCTGCAAAAATGCTTTTAGAAGAACGTGTGCACCCAGAACAATTAATCGATCGTGTAACAACGCCTCAAGGCTGTACAATTGTCGGTTTGAATGAAATGGAGCACAATGGTTTCAGTTCGTCATTAATTAAAGGAATCAAAACTTCTTTGAAACAGATCAAAGGTTAGATCTAAAGAAATTCCAATATTAAAAATTCCAAATTCCAAATTCCAATTTACGTTTGAGTTTGGAATTTTTTGTTTTAGAAATTAATAATAACGTTCTCTAGAGCAATATTCGATTATTAACTCCAATTCTTTTTCTTCATTTTTTGAACGCGATAATTGGAATTTGAAATTTAAGAAATTGGAATTTTATTTTTACTAAGCGTATATTTCAAATAAACAAATCCAAAAAGTCCCGCTAAGAAAGAAGCAATAAGAATTGCTATTTTAGAAAAAACAATTATTTCAGGGTTGTTGAATGCTAAAACGGTAATGAAAATGGACATCGTAAAACCAATTCCGCCTAACATTCCTGCGCCTAGAATATGTGCCCATTTTAAATTTTTTGGCAAAATGCATAAACCCGAAGTTACACCGACGGATGAGAAAAGTAAAATTCCGAGAGGTTTTCCGACCACAAGACCTAGAACAATTCCGTAAGTATTAACATGATTAAGTCCTTCATGCCAATTGTTAGAAATTGTTAAAGCGGTATTCGCAACCGCAAAAAGCGGAAGGATAAAAAGAGCAACTGGCTTATGTAAAAAATGCTGCAATCTATAAGAAGACGTTTTTTCACCGCCATCTCCAAACGGAATAACAAATGCCAAAATAACTCCAGTAATAGTTGCATGAACTCCAGAATTGAGCATGAAATACCACATTATAACTCCGCCAATGAGATACGGAATTAGATTGTGAATTTTCATTCGATTTAAAACAAATAGAAGACACCAGATTCCAAGCGCTATTCCGAGATTTAGAAAAGAGATTGATGTAGTGTAAAAAATGGCAATAACGATAATTGCACCTAAATCGTCAATAACGGCCAAAGCGGTTAAAAAGACTTTTAATGAAGCAGGAACTCTGCTGCCAAGAAGCGATAAAATTCCGATTGCAAAAGCAATATCAGTAGCCATCGGAATTCCGGCACCGTTTTGCGTCGTTGTTCCGTAATTCAAAACCAGGAATATTGCAGCCGGAACCAGCATTCCGCCAAAAGCGGCCATTATTGGCAACGACGCATTTTTTATGTTGGATAATTCGCCGTGATAAATTTCCCTTTCCAATTCTAAACCAATCAAAAGAAAGAATATTGTCATTAAACCGTCATTGATCCAATGTGTAATAGAATGTCCTGCAATTTCTTTTTCCCAAAAAGCAACATAAGGAATTTGAAAAGAAGAGTTAGCAAGGAATAAGGATAAAAGCGTGACAAAGAGCAAGATAATTCCTCCTGATTTTTCGTTTTCAAAAAAGGCTGTAAAAGTCTTGGTTAGTTTCATTTTGGAAATTTTTCTGAATAGTGTAGATAGAATTTTGAAAATTCTTATTCTTTCAAAGTTAAAAAAATATAAGCAATAAAAAAGGAGTTTGCACAAAGGCATAAGGCGTTATATTTTTTCGGTCTTGAATTATTTCTTTGGTGCTTCGGGTCTCTCTGAGATTAAAACACGAAGCTTGAAACAAAATCTTAAAGAATTCCTGTATTTTTGTATTTATAAAAATCAGTAAAAAATGAGTGTAAAAATTCTTCATATCGACAGCAATAATCCAATTCTTTGGAATCAATTGGAGGAAGCTGGTTTCGAAAATCACGCCGATTTCAAATCTTCAAAAGAAGAAATAGAAGCAAAAATTCAAGACTATAACGGAATCGTAATTCGTAGCCGTTTCAAGATTGACAAGACATTTTTAGATGCTGCAACAAAGTTGCAATTTATTGCAAGAGTCGGTGCAGGTCTGGAAAGTATTGATTGTGAGTATGCTTCCGCGAAAGGAATTCATCTTATTGCTGCTCCAGAGGGAAATCGCAACGCTGTTGCAGAACATTCGCTTGGCGTAATTTTATCTTTATTCAATAATTTAAATCAGGCCGACGCCGAAGTTAAAGCGGGGCATTGGAATCGAGAAAGCAATCGCGGTCACGAATTAGATTTAAAAACAGTCGGAATTATCGGCTACGGAAACATGGGTAAAGCTTTCGCTAAAAAATTGAGAGGTTTTGATACAGAAGTTTTATGCTATGATATTTTAGATAATGTTGGAGACGAAAATGCCAAGCAAGTTTCTTTAAACGAATTACGCGAAAAAGCGGACGTTTTGAGTCTTCATCTTCCTTGGACACCAGAAACAGATAAAATGGTTGACAGCGGCTTTATAAATGCCTTTAAAAAGCCTTTTTGGATCATCAATACTTCACGCGGTAAAAACATCGTGACGGCTGATTTAGTTGAAGCTATGAAAGCGAAAAAGATATTAGGGGCAGGTTTGGACGTTTTGGAATATGAAAAACTTTCGTTTGAAACACTTTTTCAGGATAACAGTACACCTGAAGCGCTACAATATCTTATGAATGCAAAAAATGTCTTACTGACTCCTCACATTGCAGGTTGGACTTTTGAAAGTCATGAGCGTTTGGCTCAGGTAATTGTAGATAAAATTAAAGCGGTTTACGGTAAAATCTAGCCTACAGCCTTTAGGTTTTAATAACGAGTTTTTTCTTGTAAATTTTATTTGGTAAGATTAGTTTTATTTCGTATTTTTTAATAATATTGTTTCCGAATTTTAAAAGAATGAATCTAAATAGATTTTTTGTAAGGTTCGGAGAAAGCTGAAAATCCTTAGAGTAGGCTCAAACAAATTATCTTAAATTATGATTGAATGGTACAAAACTGCCATGTTCCAAAACTATGCGAACTTTAATGGGAGAGCTAGGAGAAGTGAATATTGGTATTTTCGCCTTGCTACAACAGTTCTCTTTTTTGCAATTGGGTTCATAGCGTTGATGCTATCTGTAGTTTTAGGTCCAACAATAGGCATTTCAATTGCAGCAGGATTATTTTTTCTTTATGCTTTTGCTTCTTTAATCCCATCTTTGGCTGTTACAGTTAGAAGAATGCACGATATTGGAAAAAGTGGCTGGACAGTTTTAGTTTCTTTAATTCCGTTGGCAGGACCTATTTGGATGCTGGTTTTACTTATAACGGAAGGCGAACATGGAGAAAATTATTACGGCGCAGATCCAAAAAGTACTGTTCAAGAAGAAATTGATGAAATAGGAATTAATAATTAACTAAATATATAAAAATGGAAACTACAAAACCAGAAAGCTGGAATACCCCGTCTCAGCCAAAGCAAGAAAATAAAAAAATATTAGCAGGACTTATGGGTATCCTTTTCGGATCTTTAGGAATTCATAAGTTTGTCTTAGGTTATACTCAAGAAGGAATTATCCAAATCGTAATTAGCGTTGTTACTTGCGGAATTGGAGGTATAATCGGATTTATTGAAGGAATTATCTACTTGACAAAATCAGATGAAGAATTTTACCAAACTTACCAAGTAGGTAAAAAAGGCTGGTTTTAATAGAAAACGAAATATATTGCTTAAATCCCGTTCAGAAATGAACGGGATTTTTTTTGTCTAAATGCGTTTTTCTGAAATGTCTTATTCTGATATAATAAAAACCTGTTGGTCTTGCTGTTGGCGTTTGTTGAGAATAAATTTGCACTCTGTTGAAAATAAGAAATGGAGTAACTGAAAATCCTTAAGAGTAGGGAATTTAAATGAATTTATTATGTTAGAAATGTACAAAAAAGTAGTTTTAGGGAACTACGCAAATTTTAATGGAAGAGCAAGAAGACAAGAATTTTGGATGTTCTCTTTAGTGAATATTATCATAAGCTTTGTTCTTGGTTTTGTTACGGGATTAATTTCGCCAAGTTTAACTATTATTGCAAGTATTTACAGTTTGGCGGTATTAGTGCCTTCAATTGCAGTTGCAGTAAGAAGAATGCATGATATTAATAAAGAATGGTGGTATGTTTTAATTCCTCTTTATAATATTTACTTATGTACTATCGAAGGTGAAAAAGGGCGAAATCAATATGGTGCTGACCCTAAAAACCAATTAGAAGATATTAGTGAGATTGGTAAGGATCTTAACTAGTTTTTTAAATCAAAATTGTAATAAGCAATCCCATTCAAGAAATGAATGGGATTTTTAGTTTGATATAATATTGAAACAAGAAACTTCATTTTGTTTGAAATGAAATACTGTTTTTAAAATTAAAATCGTTACTTCATTCTAAATTTCGATGTTTAAAAAATAATAATAAAAAATATGGGTTTGTTTAGCAGAAACAATAAGAAGAGTGAAAAATCTAAGGTAATTCTTGAATTAAGAAGTCCAAGTTGTCCGATAACTGCAATTGTGGAACAAGATGATAGAGTGGCTTATTTTTATTTGTTTTGCTACAATGAAGATTTTGGTGTAAAAAGCTGTTGGGTAAGAAATTTAACTGTGGCACCAGAAGAAATAGAAGTGAAATTGATGGAAAAAGGTGTTTCTCCTATGTTGCCTAAGGAATTTTGTAAATTTCCTGAAGGTCAAGAAGCACTTAATGAGAGCAATCTAGAAATTGTTTGGCTGGAAGAAGGAGATGGAGCAGCACTGCTGGAAAACGGACAAATTTTGTGTGTAATTCCTAGTTGGGGAGGCGATGGTGGCTTCTATGGATATGCTCGTGATTGTAAGGGAGAAGGGTCTTTTGCCTGGGAACTATCGCTAGATAATGAAATGCAGAAGCGTGTTAAAAGCGCAGTTTCTTATATGAAAGCATGGGATGAGGATGAAAATCCATTTCAGTTACTGCAACCGAAAATCTTAGGTTGTTATGATGAAGTATTTGGGAAAAGTGAAAAGTATTATGCTATTGATAATTCAGAGTGGCCTCCAAAAGGACTTTATGTATATGATGGTCAGGAAAATATTGTTTTTGCAACCGTTGCAGTATCATTAAGATCACAGCCAAAAATTGAAATGTATTTTGAAAATCCTAATGAAGTAAATAGAATTGAACTCGGAATTATTTTAAAGTCTGGATTAACAAATGAACAAATCAATAGTGTTGCAAGTTTTGTAAGTGGGACTACAGCAATACCTTGGGATTATGTCACTTTTCTTGCAGAAGGACATACTATAGAATTTCAAACAGCTGTTAGTGGAAGATTTAAATATGCGGTTCTAACTAATAAATTAAAAATCTTTCCTCAGATGAACGTGCCTGCTTTTGGAAATTCAAAAACCAATTTTTTATGGATTGTACCTGTTTCAAGTGCAGAATTACAGATGATGAAAGAATCTGGAGCACAATTCGTATTAGATAAACTGAACAACATTGGCCTAGAAATATTCAATTTGGAACGAGAAGAAGTCGTTTAAAGAAAAGTATAAATAGAAAACCCATAAGTTCACAACTTATGGGTTTTCTATTTATATCAAAAAGACAATTAATCTTCTTTCTCAGATAATTTTTTTTCTAATTCAATCTGAAATTCTTCAATAACAGGTTTCATAGTGCTTTCTGGAATATCTGCAATTCTAATGTACATTAAACCGTCAATAGCGTTGTTGAATAATGGATCGACATTGAAAGCAACAACTCTTGCATTTTGTTTGATGTATTTTTTAATTAAAACTGGCAAACGTAAGTTTCCTGGTTCTAATTCGTCAATGATTTTATCAAACTTATTCAAATCAGATTCAGCTTCGTCGAAAATGAAATCTTTGTCAGCGTCTTTCAGTTTTACTTTATACGCTTTTTTCGGGTGAATATATTGCGCAATGTAAGGATCGTAGTAATTCGATTTCATGAACTCAATCATCAAAGATTTAGAGAAATCAGAGAATTGATTACTGATACTTACGCCACCTAATAAATATTTGTGCTCAGGATGGCGAAGTGTTGTATGAATAATACCTTTCCATAATAAAAACAAAGGCATTGGTTTTTGCTGGTATTCTTTTACGATAAATGCACGCCCCATTTCGATTGATTTATGCATCATATCGTGTAATTCTGGTTCGAATCTGAAAAGATCATTCAGGTAAAAACCTTCAATTCCATACTTCGGATAAATTTCAGAACCCAATCCCATGCGGTATGCGCCGGCAATTCGTTTGGTTTCATCATCCCACAAAAACATATGATGATAATATTGATCAAATTTATCTAAATCAATAGATTCATTTGTTCCTTCTCCAACTTCACGGAAAGTGATTTCGCGAAGACGGCCAATTTCATGCAATATATTCGGAACTTCTTTTGCTTTGGCAAAAAACACTTCGTAGTTTTTACTTTGTAAAAGGCGACAATCGCTATTTCTCAAAGTTGCAACTTCAGCTATCATTTTTGCTTCATTTGCAGCAGTAACAATTTGCTTAGGTGCTTTTGTGATTTTTAAGCTAGCCGTATCGATAAGTTTTGTGTCCTTCTCAAACGGATTTGCCAACATATACGTTTTCTTTCTTAAGAATTCTGAATATTCTTCAAAAGATTCAATTTCGTTTTGCTCACTTACAGAAATTGGTTTTCCAATACGAACTTTGATTACGCGGTCTTTCTGCGTCAAAAGCTCAGAAGGTAATTTTGCAGTACGCAAAGTATCATCAATTTTAGAAAGCCAGTAGAATAATTTACTGTTTTTAGCATGAAAATATATTGGAACTACAGGAACTTTTGCCTTTCTGATTAATTTCAATGCGCCTTCTTCCCAAGGTTTGTCAACTACTAGTTTCCCATCTTTATAAGTCGAAACTTCACCTGCAGGGAAAATCCCTAAAGGTTTCCCATCGCTTAAATGGCGCAATGTTTCTTTAATACCGATTACGCTCGATTTTGCATCCTTATGATTTTCAAAAGGATTAACCGGCATAATGTATTTTTTCATCGGAACAATTCTGTGTAACAAGAAATTCGCAATGATTTTGAAATTTGGCTCTCTTTCAAGCATTAATTTCAAAAGCAAAATTCCGTCAATTCCTCCAAGTGGATGATTAGAAATCGTAATGTACGCGCCATCTTTTGGCAAACGCTTTAAATCTTCTTCTGGGATTTCGAATTTGATTTCCATCTCATCCAAAATTCCGTTCAAAAACGCTACATCTTCTAGGTGTTTATTATGATCGTAAATTTTATTAAGGGTTGATATCTTAAGAACCTTCATAAGAATCCAGCCAGAAAAGGTACCGAAAACTCCGTACTTTTCAACATTTATTGCCTTTGCAACTTCTTTCGCGGTAACTAAACCCATGTACTACTTTTAATTTATTAGAACAGCGAACAAAGATAACAAAAAAGTCTACTTTTCATTGTTTCCAAGACAAACTTTGCACTTTTTTATTACATTTGAAATCCTAAAAAAATCACTGATGAAAATTATTTCTTATAATGTAAACGGAATTAGAGCGGCAATAAACAAAGGGTTTATCGAGTGGCTACAGCAAGCAAATCCTGATGTAATATGCCTTCAGGAAATAAAAGCTACGCAGGATCAAATCCCAGTAGATGATATTACGGCTGCGGGTTATCCGTTTCAATATTACTATCCTGCGACTAAAAAAGGGTATAGCGGAGTAGCAATTCTTTCTAAAACAAAGCCAAATAATATTGTTTACGGAACAGGAATTCATCACATGGATTTTGAAGGTAGAAATCTTCGCGCAGATTTTGACGATGTTTCTGTAATGAGTTTGTATCTTCCGTCTGGAACAAACATTGAAAGATTAGATCATAAATTTATGTTCATGGATGACTTTCAAAATTATATCAATGAATTGAAAATTACCATTCCAAATCTTATTATCTGTGGCGATTATAACATTTGTCACGAAGCAATTGATATTCACGATCCGGTTCGTAACAAAACGGTTTCAGGGTTTCTTCCAGCAGAACGTGCTTGGCTAGATGCTTTTATGAAATCTGGATTTATTGATAGTTTCCGCCATTTTAATAAAGAACCGCATCATTATTCTTGGTGGAGTTACCGTGCTGGAGCAAGGGGAAATAACAAAGGCTGGCGTATCGATTATAATTTGGTAAGCGATGCTTTAGAAGAAAGATTAAAAAGAGCTGTTATACTGCCAGACGCTATGCATTCAGATCATTGTCCAGTTTTAGTGGAGATAGAATAATCTTTGGTATTGTTCTTGTAAAGTAAAATGCAGTTTAGATTTCAAGATGAATTCAGATTCTTGCTTTTGGAATTTGTAATTTAAAATGTGGAATTAAAAGTTTAGATTTATTAAAAGCCTAAAATAAAATCAATTAAAGAAGATGATTAAAAAAGCCTCTATCGGATTACTAGCATTAGCTTTGTCCACAACGTCGTGTGTTTCTAAGAAAATCTACAATGATTTAGAAACAAAATATTCAGATTTGAAGAAAGAGAATCGTTCTATTGCCGATGAAAATGATAATTTGAAGAAAGCAAAGAATCAATTAGAATTAGATCGTGATAAACTGACTAAAGATTTAGCAAGTGCTAATGATGATTTGGCAAAACAAAAAGCAGATTTAGCTGCGGCTCAAAATAAATACAAGGTTTTACAAGATTCGTATAATGCGTTGGAGAAAAACAGCAACGATGCATTAGAGAAAAACATGGCTAAAAACCGTGACTTGCTAGCACAATTAGAAGCAAAAGCTAAAGCTCTTTCAGACGAAAAAGCGCGTTTAGATAAAACAGCAAATCGTTTGAAAGAATTAGAAGATATGATTGCGGCTAAAGAAGAAGCAATGCGCAAACTGAAAGAAACTTTATCTAAAGCATTAACTGGTTTTGAAGGCAAAGGTTTAACAGTAGAGCATAAAAACGGAAAAGTATATGTTTCTATGGAAAACAAATTGCTTTTCAACTCAGGAAGCTGGGCAGTTGGTGCGGAAGGAAGAAGAGCGGTTGTTGAATTAGGAAAAGTTTTAGGAGACAATCCTGATCTTTCTGTTTTAATCGAGGGTCATACAGATGATGATCCATACGCGGGTTCAGGACCAATTGCAAACAACTGGGATCTGTCAACGAAAAGAGCAACGGCAATCGTTGCAATTTTAAGTGAAAACTCAAAAATTGACAAACAAAAATTAACAGCAGCCGGAAGAAGCGAATTTTCTCCTTTGGCGAGTAATACAACTCCAGAAGGAAAAGCTAAAAACCGTAGAATCGAAATCATCTTGACTCCAAAATTAGACGAGATTGCTGAGATGTTGAATAGCATAAACTAAGGGACAGAGGTTCTAAGATGCAAAGGCTCAAAGGTTTTTACTTTTGAGCCTTTTTTACTTTTCAATATTTTATATTCCAATTACTGAAGTGTTTGGAATTTGGAATTTTATTATTGGAATTTAAATTTTTGTAACTTTGGTTTCTATAAAATTAAAAATTATGGGACTTCCAGAATTAAAAGAGAAAATAAAAAATCAATTGGATTTGGCTGATGAAAGAGTTCTGCGAATTGTTTCTTCTGTATTTGATAATTATTTAAATGAAGTGGTTTCGTATGACGCGAAAGGAAATCCTGTAACATTGACTGATTACCATAATAAAGTTGAAGAAGGTTTAGAGGATATTAAATACAATCGAATAATTTCAAGTGAAGATTTATCGAAAGAAATGAAAGATTGGGATAATGAATAAACCAACAGTTTTTTGGTCAGAAAATGCAAAATTGGATTTGAAAGATATTTATTTTGAACTAAAAAGTAAATATTCGAAAGAAACCTCATTAAAAGTTAGAGACGAATTATTTTATAGTGCGAATAGTATTGTTTTTGCTAAGCAATTTCAACTCGATGGATATAGGATAGATGCCATAGAATTGTGGTCAGAAATTTTAAAATTCTATATCAAATCAAAGGTGATTCTATTTTTATTGTTAGGATTTTCAATACCTTTCAAAATCCATTAAAAAGCTTAAAATAAAACTAAGGGACAGAGGTTCTAAGGTGCAAAGGCTCAAAGGTTTTTACTTTTGAGCCTTTTTTTATCCTGCAAGGTTTCCAAAACCTTGTAGGTTTAGCTTAGGTCTGAATTTGAAACTACAAATACCTACAAGGTTTCTAAAACCTTGCAGGAGGTATAAAAAAATCTTGTACTTTTTTTAACCTTTCTCATTTTTCTATTTGAAAAATCACTTTGTACCTTTGCTTCTTTGCAACTTTGAACCTAAAGAAAAAAATGAAATACACTACATTACCTAACACCGATATAAAAGTTAGTAAAATTTGTCTTGGAACGATGACTTTCGGGCAGCAAAATACAGAAGCAGAAGGACACGAACAAATGGATTGTGCTCTTGAAAGAGGAGTGAATTTTTTCGATACAGCCGAAATGTATTCAGTTCCTGCGAGTGAAGCAACTTACGGAAGCACAGAAAAAATTATTGGAACTTGGTTTAAGAAATCAGGAAATAGAGATAAAGTTATTTTAGCATCTAAAATTGCTGGACCAAATCCGAATTTTGGTTATATGCGTGAGAAGCTTGATTTTTCTCCTGCTAGTATTAAATATGCGGTTGAAAATAGTTTGAAAAGATTGCAAACAGATTATATCGATTTGTATCAAATGCACTGGCCAGAAAGAAAAACGAATAATTTCGGAACGCGCGCATTTCACGGTCATGATGATGTTTGGGAAGACAACTTTAGAGAAATTTTGGAAACTTTTGACGGATTAATTAAAGAAGGTAAAATCAAACACATTGGAGTTTCTAATGAAAATGCTTGGGGAATGATGCGTCTTTTAGAAGAAAGCAAATACAACGATTTGCCAAGAATTAAAACCGTTCAAAATCCGTATTCTTTATTGAATCGTTTGTTTGAAGTAAACTCTGCAGAAGTTTCAAAATACGAGAATGTTGGTTTGTTAGGATATTCGCCTTTAGCCTTCGGAGTTTTGACTGGGAAATTCTTAACTGGAGAAAGTCATCCGAAAGCAAGAATTAACCTTTTTCCGCAATACAAACGATATAATAGTGATCAATGTACCGAAGCGACAAAATTATATCAGGAAATCGCTAAAAAACACGGTTTAACATTAACTGAATTAGCAATGGGATTTGTTTTGCAACAACCATTCTTGACAAGTGCCATTATTGGTGCGACAACTTTAGAACAATTAAAAGAAAACATCGATACAATTGATGTGGTTCTTTCTAAACAAATCTTAGCAGAAATTGATGCTGTTCAGGCTATAATTCCTGATCCAGCGCCATAATTTTTTGCCACGAAGACACTAAGGCACGAAGGTTTTATTAATCTCACAAAGTCGAAGAGCCGCAAAGTATTTTTATAAATGCTTTGCGGCTCTGTTATTTAAATAGACTTTGCGTCTTAGTTTCTTTGTGGCAGAATATTATAAATCAAATTCATCATCAATAGCTAAAGAATCCTTTTTAACTAAAGTAGAATCCGGAGCTTTAATGCGAATTAATGAACGCGCATTTCCTGAAATGTAAACAGGCAATAATCCAATCGTATCTTCAGGAACCAAAAGTCCTCTTCTAAACATCAAATTCTTTAAGAACGTTTGGTTTTTTATGGCGTAATCTTTCAAATTACCTTGATCGTTAAACTGATACATGAATTTTCTTGGTTTCGGAATAATCGTCGCCAAGTATAAACATTCATCCACATTTAAAGCCGAAGGACTTTTTTGGAAATAAAAGTGACTCGCTTCGCCAATTCCGTATACGTTTGGCCCCCATTCTATAATGTTGAAATAAACTTCCAACATTCTTTCTTTGCTTACAATTCGGTTGTTTTCTAGAATGTAAACTAATAAGATTTCTTCGAGCTTTCGCGAAAGCGTTTTTTCACGAGTTAAAAAGACATTCTTAATCAACTGCATGCTGATGGTACTTGCGCCGCGAGAGAATTTTTTGGTTCTAATATTTTTTAGAATCGATTGTTTGAAAGCTTCGTTTATAAATCCGCGATGCGAAAAGAAAGATGGATCTTCTGTTGTTAAAACCGATTTTCTCAAATAAGGAGAAATTTGATCCAACGGAGTATAATTTGGGTTTCCTGTTCCAACTAAAACTGGTCGCTGTAATACATTTTGAATTATAGCGCGATAAACAAATTCGCCATTTAATTTATTTAAATCAGCTTCGCCATATTTGGTAATTCGTAAATCTTCTTTGTTTAATTTGCTGTCAAAAACAAGTGTGTTTGGTTTGTTTTTATTGAATTTGAAATCCAATTTATAGTCAAATTTTCCAGTTGCCTGCATTCCTTGAAAATGTGTAAATAATCCGTCTGGAAGCGAGACGATAAAATCTTGCGCATTCATTTTTGGAATATCCATTTTCAAAGTATAAATCGTGTCTTTCTCCGTATCGTAAGAAATGTAAGGACGAACTTTAATCTTGTTCAACTGCATTGTTGAAGAACTGTCAATAGAGATGAAACTATCTCCCAATAAAAAACGGTAATCAAAACGGGCATTTTTTATGACCACATCTTTGCTCGCGATTTTTGGGTGATTGATTGTAAGATTGGCGATCGAAGTATAACCGTCGATATGAAGTTCGCTTCCACTTTTGTCAATGTTTTGAACATTCAATCGAATAGAATCAAAACTTGCTTTTAAGTTGTAACGCTGATCCAAATACGGAACACGAATGGCGCCAGTATCTAGGTTGAAAAAACGAATGTCAGCTTTTTTATTTCTAGGATCAGCAAATCCTTTAATATTCCAACGCTGATCAAAATCTTTTGCTTGAACGTGAAGATTGGTTTCAAGTTGTTTGTTGTTTAAAACTAATTTGTCTACGTCAATAAAAGCTTCTTTCCCGTTGTCATTGATTTTGAATTGAAAGTTTTTCAAATCCATATCGGTCGGAACCAAATTCAATACTTTAGAAATAATTCTATAAGCAAAAGCAGCATATTTGCGTTTTTCGTTTGATTCGGTTTCTTCGCGATCTCTTCTTAGAAAAGCATCAAAATTTCGTTTTTTGCCTTTTTTAACTAATTGAATATAGCCGTTGTCAATTTTTAAAGTTCCAACCTGGACATCCCCAATTAATAAACTGCTTAAACTGATGCTGGTTTCTATGTTTTTAATTTTGCAAAGCGTATCAGCATTTATTGGCGCCAAAACAACATCTGTCAATTTTATGGTCGATAAGCCGTCAAATGTTGCCGATTTTACAGAAAAGTTACTTTGGTATTGCACTGCCATTTTGTGTGTAACTTTTGCAATGGCTTGTTTTAAAAGGGAGTCACGAAAATAGTAAAGTCCGATGCAAAGCAATATGATAACTATTCCTAGTATTTTTAGCGCTTTGTATATTTTTTGTTTTGGAAAATTCATAGAGTTAAGTTTTTTTTGCCACGAATTACACTAATTTCTCGAATTAAGCTTCGGGCGAATAAAATTCATTAAAAAATAAAAATTCGTGCAAATTTGTGTAATTCGTGGCTAAAATAAAATCAGCCAAATAGTATGCTTGCAACATCTTCAATTTTTGCTACAAGTTCAATCTTAATTCCAGTATTTTTTAAAGCAATCTTGTTGTATTTAGAAACAAAAATAGTATCAAAACCTAGTTTTTCAGCTTCTTGAATGCGTTGGTCTACACGATTCACAGGACGAATTTCGCCAGAAAGTCCAACTTCACCTGCAAAGCAGAATCCTTTTCCAACTGGAATATCTTCGTTTGAAGATAAAATTGCAGCAACAACCGCCAAGTCAATTGCAGGATCATCAACAGAAATTCCCCCAGTAACATTCAAGAACACGTCTTTTGCGCCTAAACGAAATCCAGCTCTTTTTTCTAAAACAGCCAAAATCATGTTTAGTCGTTTGGCATTGTATCCTGTCGTACTTCTTTGTGGAGTTCCGTAAACTGCGGTACTAACCAAAGATTGGATTTCAATCATCAACGGACGCATTCCTTCGAGAGTTGTGGCAATTGCCGTTCCTGAAAGCTCTTCGTCTTTATGCGAAATGAGGATTTCTGAAGGATTGCTAACTTCTCGTAATCCGCTGCCCAACATTTCGTAAATACCAAGTTCGGCTGTTGATCCGAAACGGTTTTTTAGCGAACGTAAAATTCGGTAAATATGATTTCTGTCGCCTTCAAACTGAAGAACAGTATCCACCATGTGTTCCAGAATTTTTGGACCAGCAATGTTTCCGTCTTTCGTAATATGACCAATCAAGATAACAGGAATATTACTTTCTTTAGCAAATTTGATCAATTCTGCTGTGGTTTCGCGAATCTGAGAAATACTTCCAGCGGTAGATTCAATATAATCCGTATGCAAAGTCTGAATAGAGTCAATAATGACCACTTCAGGCTGAATCGTTTCAATTTGTTTGAAAATATTTTGCGTTTTGGTTTCAGTAAGAATATAACAGTTGTCACTGTTTGGTGTAATTCTTTCTGCACGCATTTTTATTTGTTTCTGACTTTCCTCGCCCGAAACATACAATGTTTTATAAGGTAATTTTAGAGAAACTTGAAGTAAAAGTGTACTTTTTCCGATGCCGGGCTCGCCGCCCAAAAGAGTTAAAGATCCAGGAACAAGTCCGCCGCCTAAAACACGATTTAATTCGCTGTCAGTTGTGTCCATGCGAACTTCTTGAGCAGAATCAATTTCGTTAATTTTTAGAGGTCTTGGAGCTTTGCTTGTTGGAGCAGATTCGCTTTTCCAAGCAACCTTGTCTTGTTTTTGAATTATTTCTTCGGCAATCGTATTCCATTCTTTGCACGCGTTGCATTGCCCTTGCCATTTAGGATATTGGGTTCCGCAGTTTTGGCAGAAAAAGGAAGTTTTAACTTTTGACATTATTTACTTTTTTTAGCAAGTGTATTCATTTCGTCAATTTTCTCATACATCATGTCTTTGTTCAAATCGCCAATTGGCTCCATTTGCGAAGCGTTTTGGTATTTTTTTGAAGCATGTTTAGGATCGCCCATTTTTTCGTACATCAAACCTAATTCATATTCTCCTAACATAGCTTTTGGATAATTTACGTTTCCAATTTCAGCCATTTTTCCTAACTCATCGTAGGCGTTTCTTTTTAGAATAAGATTTTCCATTACTTTAAAATCGCTCATTCGAACAGGAATTTGAACTCCTAAAATTTCAGACATTGCAGCGTATTTTTTTTCTAAATATTCTGCATAACCTGTTTCAAGAACCGCAATTTTGTCGTTGTATTCGGCAGAATTTATAGGTCTGTATACTTCAAAAATATTGTACAATGCACTTGGTATAGAATGCAATACTTCTGTATAATGTGTTGCGCCTTTAAATACATCATATTTATAATTTACTAACGGATTATTAGCAATTTTAATATTACTGTTTAATTTATCTATTGGCTCTTTAATTTTTTTGATATCACCTTCTCCAGCAGAAAGATAATAGAATATTGGGCTTTTTATTTTAGCAAATTTCTCTGCAATACGCACTTCCATTTTTGGGGCAAGCTCCGGGCTTAAACAGATGTAAGCATTAAAAAGCGGAAATTCTTTATACAAATAAAAATTGGCAAAACTTGCTGTTATATCGTGACCTGCAATAAGTCTGAAAGGCGAGGTGCGGTATTTTTTTTCAATATATGGAATTAATTCAGCTCCGATAAATTCGAAAAATTTTGCTCCTTTTTCAAAAGGAAGCCCTTCATTCTGATCGATCGTTGAATCATCATAACGTTCTCCATCTTTATTTTGATGAATTCCGATGATAATCATTTCTGGAATATCATCCCAATAAGTCGCATAATTTACAGCTCCAGAAAAAGGATCAAATAAATAATCGCCATCCAATAAATAGAGAACTGGATATTTTTTGTCTTTGTTGGCTTCGTAAGAAGCTGGAAGTCCGATCGTAATTCTACGCTCTTCTCCTAGTTTTTCTGATTTAATGTTATCGAACGTTTTTTGGGCAAACGAAGAAAACGAAATTAATAAAAATAGTAGGTAAACTTTTTTCATGATTTGTGGCATTTCAGTAAATTAAAAAAGTATTGAAAATAGTGTAGCAATATACTATTTTATTTGCTTCTTTGTTAAGTAGCTTAAAATTTGAAGCAGAGTATTTTAGCGTCAAAATCTTTTTAGATTAAGACAAAAGAAGAACTTTTTGTGCAAAATCGGCTTTTGACAAAGTAGGTAAATTCGGTAAGAAAGAGAAAGTCTTAGGTTAAAGAATTGTCATTTTCATTCGGGAAAATAATCCATGGTTTGAAGGTTTTTGCTTCTTCAAAATCCAATGTAGCATAAGAAATGATAATGATGATGTCATCTTTTTGCACTTTTCTAGCTGCAGGACCATTTAAAGTAATTTGTCCTGAATTTTTTTCACCTTTAATAGCGTAAGTTTCAAAACGCTCGCCATTATTAATGTTAACAATAGATACTTTTTCGCCTTCAATAATGTTTGAAGCTTCTAGTAGAGTTTCATCAATAGTAATACTGCCAATATAATTTAAATCGGCTCCGGTTACTTTAACTCGATGAATTTTTGATTTTATAACTTGAATTTGCATGCTGCAAAGTTAGATTAATTAAATGAAATGGTGTCAATCAGTCTTATAGAATTAACAAATACCGCTATAAATGCACGATATTTTTTATCATTCTCTTTCTGATCGATAGATAAAAGTGTTGATTCGTCAGCAATAACAAAATACTCTAGTTCGAATTCTTTGTTGTCTTTGAAAGAATTTTCTACAAACTCGATTGTTTCTTGCGGACTTTGATTTTGGAAAATCTCTTTTGCCTCCGTCAAAGTTTTGTAAATAATTGAAGCGTCTTTTCTTTCTTCAGAAGTCAAGCGTTCATTTCGCGAACTCATGGCAAGCTCGTTTTCTTCTCTAAAAATTGGACAGCCAACAACATTTACAGGCAATCCTGTTTTTTCAACTAGTTTTTTAACAATTTGAAGTTGCTGAAAATCTTTTTCTCCAAAATAAGCATTTGTTGGAGTTACGATTTCAAAAAGTCGTTTCACAATTGTTCCAACACCATTAAAGTGACCAGGTCTGAATTTTCCTTCCATCTGGTTTTCTAATCCGTCAAAGTCAAAAGTCTGTGAAACGGTATTTCCTTCATAAATATCTTCGACAGAAGGGGCGTATAAAATGATTTTATCACTTAATGTACGCATTTTCTTAGTATCCTCTTCTAGTGTTCTAGGATATTTTGCTAAATCTTCAGCGTTGTTAAATTGAGTTGGATTGACAAAAATACTTACTACGGTATCATTGTTTTCTTTTAGCGAACGCTGCATTAAAGCCAAATGGCCTTGGTGTAAAGCCCCCATTGTTGGTACAAATCCGATAGTTGAATTTGCGGTTTTGATAGTTTTAAGATAGGCTATCAACGCTGCTTTACTGTAGAAAATATGCATTGAGGTATTATTAAAATTTATGCAAACATAATATATTAGTTATAAACTGCATAAAATTTTGTAATTTTGCGACGTTTTTATTACCAAAATTAAGTAAAATACTATTATGAAAGATAAGAGGATATTATATGTATCATCTGAAGTCGTGCCTTACTTGGCTGAAAATGAGGTTTCTTTAATGTCTTATGACGTTCCGAAAATGATTAATGACCAAGGCGGTCAGATAAGAATTTTCATGCCTAGATACGGAAATATAAATGAGAGAAGACATCAATTGCATGAAGTGATAAGACTTTCAGGGATGAATTTGGTAGTGAATGACTTAGATATGCCATTGATTATCAAAGTAGCATCGATTCCTAAAGAAAGAATTCAGGTTTATTTTATTGATAATGATGAATATTTCAAACGTAAAGCAACTTTTACAGATGAAGAAGGTGCTTTATATCCAGATAATGACGAAAGAGCAATTTTCTTTGCAAAAGGGGTTGTTGAGACTGTAAAAAAATTAAACTGGGTTCCAGATATTATACATGTTCACGGCTGGCTTGCTGCAATGCTTCCTATTTATATGAAGCATTATTATAAACATGAAGCATTGTTTTCTGAGACTAAAATCATTACTTCTGTTTACGGACAATCGTTTGATGAAAACTTAGATTTAGAAATGATAAATAAAGTTAAATTTGATGGTGTTCCTCATGATGCGGTGTCAGATTTAGAAGTGCCAAATTACGAGAATGTTTTAAAAGCTAGTATTTTACATTCTGATGGTGTGATTATTGCTTCAGAAAATGTTTCTCCAAGTTTAACAAAATTTATAGAATCTTCAGGAAAACCTTTTTTACCTTTCGCCGGGAAAGATGGATTTGCGGATGCTTATACAAATTTCTACAGAACATTTGGACTTTAAATTTTAATTTTATTATTAGACATGTATAGAACTTCTTTTATTAAGAAAACTCTTTTAGCTGTAATGGCTGTATTTTTATATTCTTGTGACAAAGATTTTAATGCGATTGGTGAAGGTTTGGTTGGTGATGATCATTTTGGTCTTGAATCTGAAAATTATGATGTTTTAGCATATAATCAAGAAGTTACTCCTATTCAGTCAAGTGGTATGACGCCAAATGCTCTTGGTATTTTTGAAAATCCACTTTTTGGAACTACAACTGCAAATTTTGTTACTCAGGTAGGACTTGTTATTTATTCTCCAACAATTGGAGAGTCTCCTGTAATTGAGAGTGCTGTGCTTACTATTCCGTACTTTGTTAAAAATAAAGTAACCGATGCAAATGGCGACAGTACTTATGAGTTAGATTCTATCTATGGAGGGAAAGGGATTAATTATAAATTAAAGCTTAGTGTTTATGAATCTGGAATGCAAATGAGAACCAGCTATTATAGCGGAGGGACTCAATTGCCACAATTTTATTATACAGATCAGAATCAGGACTTTTTTGCTATCGCAAATAAACAGTTGCTTAATAATTCAGAAACTACAGATAAATTAGGGAATAAGATAGAGAACGAACAATTCTACTTTGATGCGAGTGAAATCAGAAAAGATTCACTTGATGATAAAGGTGTAAAAATTAGTACTGAAAGAACAGCTCCTCAGATGGTTTTGCATCTTGATACTAAGTTTTTTCAAGATAAAATTTTAAATGCGGCAGCATCAAAGCTTTCTACTGAAGATCTTTTTCAAGAATATTTTAGAGGCTTGTATTTTGGTGTTGAAAAATCTGGATCTAATCCTAGTAATATGGCATTGTTGAATTTTGCCGAAGGAAAAATTACAATTAAATACAGGGCTAAAACAGCATTGACAACAGATGCTCCAGAAACTACGGAGGCTAAAAGTCTTGTTTTGAATTTGAAAGGAGTTGCTGCGGCCACAACAAGCACAGGAAATTTTCTTGATGACGTAAGAAATCCTGATTATTTAAGTGCCATAACTACTAATGTTAATAAAACAGAAGGGGACGAAAAGCTTTATTTAAAAGGGGGGCAAGGGTCTCTAGCAGTTGTAAAACTTTTTGACCCGACTGATGTATTGAGTTATAATTCTATTGGTGAGCCTGTAACTGGTGCTAATGGAGTTCCGGACCAATTGGATGAAATGAGAAGTAATGCTGTTGTTAAAGGATGGAAGGTTAATGAAGCTAATTTGGTGTTTAATATTGATGCTGAAAAAATGAAGGATACGCAAGAGCCAAACAGAGTTTATTTGTATGACTTGACAAATAATGTTGTTTTGGTTGATTATTCTACAGACGCTTCTTCAACTTATGGAGGGTTAATTACTGTTGGTTCTGATAAAAGAGGAAAAAGTTATAAAATTAGAATTACAGGCCATATTCGTAATCTGATAAAAGATGCGACGGCAAAAAATGTTGATTTAGGGCTGGTTGTTTCTCAAAACTCAGCAATGCTTGCTTTTAATGCGTTGAAGAATAAAAATGAGATTATATCTGCGGTGCCTAGAACATCAGTTATGAATCCTTTAGGTACAATTATTTATGGCGGAAAAGCTTCTGTTCCGGAAGATAAAAGATTGAAACTTGAGGTTTACTACACGAAACCAAATTAATAAATATATATGTGTGGAATTGTTGGATATATCGGTCACCGAGATGCCTATCCTATTGTAATAAAAGGATTAAAGCGTCTTGAGTACAGAGGATATGATAGCGCCGGCGTTATGTTGTATGACGAAGAGTCGGGCATTAAAGTTTGTAAAACAAAAGGTAAAGTTTCTGATCTTGAAGCTAAAGCCAATGAAGGTTTTACAATAAACGGAAATATTGGAATTGGGCACACGCGTTGGGCAACACACGGGGTTCCAAATGACGTGAATTCGCATCCTCATCTTTCTAATTCTGGAGATTTAGCAATAATCCATAACGGAATTATTGAGAATTATGCGCCTTTGAAAGAAGAGCTTATCAAAAGAGGTTACACTTTTAAATCGGATACAGATACTGAGGTTTTAGTTAATTTAATAGAAGAAGTTCAAAAGAAAGAAAATCTTAAATTAGGTAAAGCCGTTCAGGTTGCATTAAACCAAGTTGTTGGTGCGTATGCGATCGCTGTTTTTGACAGAAAAAATCCAAACGAAATTGTAGCGGCGAGATTAGGAAGTCCGTTAGCAATTGGAGTTGGAGAAGGTGAATATTTTATTGCTTCTGATGCTTCTCCATTTATTGAGTACACTTCTAATGCAGTTTATTTAGAAGATGGCGAGATGGCAAATATCAGATTGCATAAGTCAATCAAAATTAGAAAAATTAAAGATGACTCTTTAGTAGATCCTTATATTCAAGAACTTCAAATGAATTTGGAGCAGATTGAAAAAGGAGGGTATGATCATTTCATGCTTAAAGAAATCTACGAACAGCCAAGTGTAATTAAAGATACTTACAGAGGAAGACTTCATGCGAATGAAGGAATTGTTCAGATGGCTGGTGTTGAAGATAATCTGGAGAAATTCTTAAATGCAAAAAGAATTCTAATTATTGCTTGTGGAACTTCTTGGCACGCAGGTTTAGTAGCAGAATATATCTTTGAGGAATTTACCCGTATTCCTGTAGAGGTAGAATATGCTTCTGAGTTTAGATACAGAAATCCAATTATCAATAAAGATGATGTAGTTATCGCTATTTCGCAATCTGGTGAAACTGCAGATACAATGGCGGCTATTAAATTGGCCAAAGAAAACGGAGCTTTTGTGTTTGGAGTTTGTAACGTAGTTGGTTCTTCTATTTCTAGAGAAAGCCATGCAGGTGCTTACACACACGCAGGACCTGAAATTGGGGTAGCTTCTACAAAAGCATTTACTACTCAAATTACAGTTTTAACGATGATTGCTTTACGTTTAGGAAAAGCAAAAGGAACGTTATCAAATACAGATTTCCATACTTACCTTCAAGAATTAGAAATTATTCCTGAGAAAGTGGCTGAAGCATTAGAAACTGATGCTAGAGCTAAAGAAATTGCTGCTGCTTTTAAAGATGCGCCAAACTGTCTTTATTTAGGTAGAGGATACAATTTCCCTGTTGCTTTAGAAGGGGCATTGAAATTAAAAGAGATTTCATATATTCATGCTGAAGGTTATCCTGCAGCAGAAATGAAGCATGGTCCGATTGCTTTAATTGACGAATTTATGCCGGTTATTGTTATTGCTCCTAAACAAGGGCATTATGACAAAATTGTAAGTAATATTCAGGAAATTAAATCAAGAAGCGGTAAAATTATTGCTGTAGTTACAAAAGGAGATATTCAAGTTCGTGAATTGGCAGATTATGTAATTGAAATTCCAGAAACTTCAGATGCATTGTCGCCATTGGTTACAACAATTCCTTTGCAATTACTTTCTTACTACATTGCTGTAATGAGAGGTTGTAATGTAGATCAACCACGTAACTTAGCAAAATCGGTTACGGTAGAATAGTTTATTTTTTCGAAATATAAATATGTTAAAAAAGCGAGATTTACGTCTCGCTTTTTTTTATTGCCAATAATTTTTTTACAGATATGTATTTTTATGAAATTTTCAATTTTTTGACGATAATTTATATGTACGCATAGTATTTTGATTTTTCTTCTCGTTTTCTTTGTTTTTATTTTAATAAATTGAATTATTAAATAGTTAAAATATTGTAAAAAATGATGATAAATATTAATTTTATTTAACGTTTTTTTATACATATTAAAATATTTCTTATTTTGGCTATATATACTAACGAAAAACTAACCCAAAATGAGAGTCTACTTGCTAATTATGTTGCTATTCAGCGGAATGTCTTTTGCGCAGAATACAATTACAGGTTCGGTTACAGATGGTAACAAGCAATCTATTCCTGGTGCCAATGTTGTTGTTGTTGGAGAAAACACTGGATCTTCTACTGATTTCGACGGATCGTTTAAATTGACTACGAATTCCAAGCCGCCTTTTTCTATTAAGGTTTCTGCTGTAGGATTTGAATCAAAAACGATAAATGTAACAGCAGCGAATCAAAAAGTAAATGTGATTTTAAAAGATGAAGAAACTAAACTGGATGAAATTGTAGTTTCTGCTTCGAGAACTCCAGAACGCGTAATTGAGTCTCCAGTTACAATTGAGCGTATGGGGATTCAGGAAATTAAAAATACAACTGCCGCAACTTTTTATGATGGTTTGGAAAATTTGAAAGAGGTAAACTTCAATACGAGCAGTATCTCTTTCAAGTCTATAAATACTCGTGGTTTTGCAACGGTAGCTAATACTCGTTTCATGCAGTTAGTCGATGGAATGGATAATTCTTCTCCTGCCTTGAATTTTGTCTTAGGAAATCTTATTGGGGTATCGGATATTGACGTGGCTAGTGTTGAGTTGTTGCCAGGTGCTTCTTCTGCATTATATGGTGCAAATGCTTTTAACGGGATTATGTTTATGACTAGTAAAAGTCCTTTTACTAATGAAGGAATTAGCGTTTATTATAAATACGGACAAACAAGTCAGGATGCAGCTGGTACAAATGATTATAATGATTTTGGAATTAGAGCAGCGAAAGCTTTTACAAAACATTTTGCAATGAAAGCTAATTTTACTTACATGGAAGCAAGTGAGTGGATTGCTTCTGATAAAAGAAGTATGACTAGTGGAGGTGAAAGTCACGCGGTAAATCAAAATTATGATGGGTTGAATATTTATGGAGACGAGGTAACGACTTTTATTCCTAATGTTGGACAAGTTAGTAGAACGGGTTATCGTGAGCAAGACTTAACAGATAACAAAGTTAAAAGTATGAAAGCAGATTTCAGCGCGCATATTAAACCTTGGGCCGATGACACTGAATTTATTTTGCAATATAAAATAGGAACAGGAAGTACAATTTATCAGGGAGCAAATAGATATGCTTTGAAAGATTTCTTAATGCAGCAAGGTAAATTTGAAGTGAAAAGCAAGAACTTTTTCGCAAGAGTTTATTTTACAAGTGAAGATGCTGGAGATTCTTACGACATGAGATTTGCTGCGTGGAATGTTAACAGAGCAGCAAAATCAGATCAAGAATGGTTTACGAATTATGCTACAGCTTATCAGTATGCAGGGGCAGTTATGGGGACAAATGCAAATGAGTCTGCTTCAATTGCAAGAAATTTTGCTGATTATAATGTGTTGCCTGCGGCGATTTCATTCATTCCAAAACCGACAGGTTCTGCAAGATTTGAACCAGGAAGCGCGCAATTTAACAGTGCCTTAGCAACTGTAGTGGCAAATCCGGATTTGACTCAAGGAGCTAAATTTATTGATCACTCAAAATTATATCACTCAGATGTGAATTATAATTTTAGAGATGTTATTAAATGGGCAGAAGTTCAAGTTGGAGGCTCATGGAGAAAATATGTTATGAATTCTGAAGGAACAATCTTCACAGATTATGATGGGCCAATTGAATATAAAGAGTATGGTGCTTATGCTCAATTGCAGAAAAAATTCTTAGATGACAGATTAAAATTTACAGGATCATTGCGTTATGATAAAAGCCAGAATTTTGATGGAAATGTTTCGCCAAGAATTTCATTTGTTTATTCTGCGGGAGCATCAAAAAATCATAATTTCAGATTGTCTTATCAAACAGGTTTCCGTAACCCAACTACACAAGATCAATATATTGGTTTAGATTTAGGGCCTTTTGCTTTAATTGGTTCCGCTCCAGAAAATTTAGATCGTTTTCAAGAAACAGTAAATGTAAGTGCGGCAGGTCAGGCAATAGCGGGGCAGCCAGCAACTATCAATATGTCAGGTCAAAATGCTTATCATAATGCTTATACTGTAGCTTCAGTTCAAGCTTTTGCTGCTTCAGCTAATCCTGGTGATCTTCAAATAGCTGATATTGGTTTGGTAAAGCCAGAGCAAGTTCAGGCTTTTGAGGCGGGATATCGTACCGTAATTCAAAATGACTTATCAGTAGATTTGAATGTTTATTATAATATTTATAATGATTTTATGAATACTGCAAGAGTTATTTCTCCTTACTACGGAACAGTTGGAACAGATGCAACAAACCCTGCAGTACAGCAGACGTATCAAGCTCTTGCGTTTGGTGATAGAAGAGTGTATCAGGTTTATACGAATACAACTGCTCAGATATCATCTTTTGGTTTTGGAGCAGGATTGTCTAAAAAAGTATATAAGGATTTCGAAGTTGGTGTAAATTATAATTATGCTCAATTTAATTTCGATCAGCAGGATGATCCAGATTTCGTTGCTGGTTTTAATACCCCAAAACATAGAATTAAAGCTTCTTTAGGGAATGCAAAAGTGATTAAAAATTTAGGTTTTAATGTAAACGTAAGATGGAATTCTGAGTACTTATGGGAGTCTTCTTTCGGAGATGGTATGATTCCAGAAAATACTGTTCTAGATGCTCAAGTAAATTATGCGATTCCAAAATGGAAATCGGTTGTTAAAGTTGGCGCAACAAATCTTTTCGGAAAAGATTATCTTCAGGTTATTGGAGCAGGTATGATTGGTCAAATGTGGTTTGCATCATGGACAATCAATCCGTAATAATTATTTATGTAGAATTGATATAGCTTCTCTGAAGTTATTTGTGAAAGTGAAGAGGTGATAATTTAAAAGTACTAATTATGAAAAAAAATATAAAAATGCTGTTATTGGTTTCTTTATCCTTTATGGCAGCTTGTAATAATGATGATAATAATGCTCCTATAGAAGTTCCAGTGGTTCCAGGTTCTGCGGTTTTTACAAAATATATAGCGCTTGGTGATTCTTTTGCGGCAGGTTATAGCGATAATGCTTTGTTTAAGAAAGGGCAAGAGAATTCATATCCAAATATTTTGGCGCAGCAATTTGTGGCTGCAGGAGGAGGAGCTTTTACGCAACCGCTTATGAATGATAATATTGGGGGTTTGCTTTTGGGAGGAAATGTAATAGCAGGAACTCGTTTGTATTTTGTTGGAGAAACTCAGACTCCGACAAATGTGGTAGGGAAACCAACTACAGAAGTTACGGCTCATCTTACGGGAACATTTAATAATTTAGGAGTTCCTGGTGCTAAAAGTTACCATTTATTAGCGGCTGGTTATGGTAATGTTGCTGGCGTGGCTGCCGGTTTGGCAAATCCATATTATGCAAGATTTTCAAGTACAGCTACAGCTACGGTTTTAGGTGATGCTGTTTCGCAAGATCCAACTTTCTTTTCTTTGTTCATTGGTGGTAATGATGTTTTGGCGTATGCGACTTCTGGAGGAACAGGAAAAGATCAAACAGGAAATCCTAATCCGGCTGCTTATGGATCAAATGATATTACAGATCCAGCGGTATTTGCTAGTGTGTATAGTAATTTGGCTACTGCTCTAACGGCAAAAGGAGCAAAAGGTGTCGTAGCAAATTTGCCATACATTACTACTTTGCCTCACTTTACCACAGTTCCTTATAATCCGCTTACGGCTAAAGTAATAGGGAAAAATAATGAAGCTGTAGGTGTGGCTTCAATAAAAGCGCTTAATGCGCAATTATATGGTCCGCTAAAACAAGCCTTGACGGCTTTTAATGCAGGAGACAGAATTAATTTGCTTTCTGAAACTGGCGCAAGCCCTTTATTAATAAAAGATGAAAGTTTAACAGATTTGAGAGTGCAACTAACAGCGGCATTTACTCCAACATTAGGAGCGCAGAACGCGGCTTTTTATGGTGCGGTTTTCGGACAAGCGAGACAAGCTAAAGCTACAGATTTAGTTGTATTGACAACTAGACCTGATATTGGTACTGCGCCGACAGCTGCTAATTCTGGAATTGGTATTGCTCCTCCAGCTCCATTAAATGCATTCGGAATATCTTATCCTTTGCAAGATAAGCATGTGTTGATTCCGACCGAAATTGCAGAGATTAAAAAAGCTACAGATGCTTATAACGTAACAATCGAAGCTGTCGCAAAAGAAAAAGGTCTTGCGTTTGTGGATACAAGAGCAACGATGACGCAATTAGCTAATGGAGGAATTAGATTTGGAAATTTCACAATGAGTTCTTCTTTTGCAACCGGTGGGGCTTTTTCTCTAGATGGTGTGCATCCAAGTGCAAGAGGTTATGGCTTAATTGCAAATATCTTTATTGATGCTATCAATGCACAATATGGTTCGACACTACGTCATGTTGATTTAGGGATTTATCCAATTCAATATCCGTCAACGCTTCCATAATATTGTGAGATAAAATATTAAAAAACCGCTCATTTTTAACAATGAAGCGGTTTTTTATTTTGGTAAAAAAAATGCTGTTTTTGTTATTTTTTAGACAAGTTTTATGAATCAAACAAAATCATGCTATTTTTTATGAAAAAAAAATTGATTTTATATTTTAAAAAATTATCTTTGCGCTCTGAAAAAAGAGGTATTTTCGATAAACCTAAATAGCTATTTAATAAATACATAAGTAATGTCAAAAGTAATAGGAAAAGTTGCTCAAATCATTGGACCAGTAGTAGACGTAGTTTTCAACGGTAAAGATGTTGAACTTCCAAAAATTTATGATTCACTAGAAATCACTAAAAAAGACGGAACTATTTTAGTTCTAGAAGTACAATCTCATATTGGAGAAAACACTGTTCGTACCATTTCTATGGATTCAACAGACGGTTTAAGTAGAGGATATGAAGTAGTTGGAACTGGAAATCCAATCCAAATGCCAATCGGTCCAGATGTATATGGAAGATTATTTAATGTTGTTGGAGA
Organism: Flavobacterium sp. B167r; assembly: GCF_056824315.1. Lineage (NCBI taxonomy): Bacteria > Pseudomonadati > Bacteroidota > Flavobacteriia > Flavobacteriales > Flavobacteriaceae > Flavobacterium > Flavobacterium sp. B167r. The sequence goes on along the minus strand of NZ_CP124859.1, from coordinate 875,358 downwards.
TGCCATTGATGGTTTAGGCGAATTGCCAAAAACTGGAGAGAACGGTCTGCCAATTCACAGACCTGCTCCAAGATTTGATGAATTGTCAACTTCATCTGAAGTTTTATTTACAGGTATCAAAGTAATCGATTTGATCGAGCCTTACGCAAAAGGAGGTAAAATTGGATTGTTTGGTGGTGCTGGTGTTGGTAAAACAGTATTGATTCAGGAGTTGATCAATAATATTGCAAAAGGTCACGGTGGACTTTCAGTATTCGCTGGAGTAGGTGAAAGAACACGTGAAGGAAATGACTTACTTCGTGAGATGTTAGAGTCAGGAATTATTAAATACGGTGATGATTTCATGCACTCTATGGAAAATGGAGGATGGGATTTATCTAAAGTAGATATGCCAGGAATGAGAGAGTCTAAAGCTACTTTCGTTTTCGGACAAATGAATGAGCCACCTGGAGCTCGTGCACGTGTGGCACTTTCAGGATTATCTATCGCTGAGTATTTCCGTGATGGAGCTGGATCTGATCAAGGTAAAGATGTATTGTTCTTCGTTGATAATATCTTCCGTTTTACTCAAGCAGGTTCTGAGGTATCGGCACTTTTAGGTCGTATGCCATCTGCAGTAGGTTACCAACCAACTTTGGCAACAGAGATGGGTGCTATGCAAGAGCGTATTACATCTACAAACAAAGGATCTATTACATCTGTACAAGCGGTTTACGTTCCTGCGGATGACTTAACTGACCCGGCGCCGGCTACAACTTTCGCGCACTTAGATGCAACAACTGTATTGTCTCGTAAAATTGCTGAGTTAGGTATCTACCCTGCGGTTGACCCGTTAGATTCTACTTCTAGAATCTTAACTCCGCAAATTTTAGGAAATGAGCACTACGACTGTGCACAAAGAGTAAAAGAAATTCTTCAAAAATACAAACAACTTCAAGATATCATCGCGATTCTTGGTATGGAAGAGTTATCTGAAGAAGATAAACTTGCAGTATCAAGAGCACGTCGTGTACAACGTTTCTTGTCTCAGCCATTCCACGTAGCAGAGCAATTTACAGGTATCCCAGGTGTATTAGTTGATATTAAAGATACTATCAAAGGATTTAACATGATCATCGATGGTGAGTTAGATCACCTTCCAGAAGCTGCTTTCAACTTGAAAGGTTCTATTCAAGATGCAATCGAGGCTGGAGAGAAAATGTTGGCTGAAGCATAATCTAGTTTTCAGTATTCTGTCGCAGTATGCAGTACTGAGACTGTAAACTGAGACTGTAAACTAAAAAAATATGATTTTAGAAATAGTATCACCAGAAGCGAAATTATTTTCAGGAGAGGTAACATCTGTTACATTGCCAGGAGTTAATGGAAGCTTTCAGATTTTGAATCATCACGCGCCAATTGTTTCTATTTTAGAAGAAGGAACAATTAAAATTGTAGCTTCAAGCTTCAATTTTTCTAAAGAGGTTGCTGATAAATTTACGAGAGTGAATGACCAAACTTATACTTTAGGGATTAAGTCAGGAACAATCGAAATGAAAAACAATAAGATAATTGTATTAGTTGACTAAGACAATTTCAAAATAAGCTTAAAGCCAGACAGTTTTGTCTGGCTTTTTTTATTTTCTTATTTTTGAACTATCAAAATCTCTTTATAAAATATTTGATCAATTGTAAAAACTCAGTAAGTTTTTGCGCTTTTGCTTCATCTTGCATGATGGAGTATAACTTATTTATGTCAAATTTTATAAAGAGTGTATATGAAAAATATATCAAAAGTTGCCGTTCTAGGCGGTGGCGGAAGAACTGGAAAATATCTTGTAAACCAGTTATTAGAAAATGGATTTAGTGTAAAACTTCTACTAAGAAATCCAGACAATTTTATTATTCAAAATTCAAAAATTGAAATCATTAAAGGCGATGCTATTGATGAAGAATCGATAAACTTATTACTCAAAGATTGTCAAGCAGTTTTAAGTACTATTGGTCAACGTCCGGGAGAGCCTTTGGTTGCAAGTCAGACAACAAAGAACGTTTTGAGTGCCATGAATAATTATGGAATTCGGAGATATGTTTTGTTGGTCGGATTAAATGTTGATACTCCTTTCGATAAAAAAAGTCCAAAAACAACGATGGCAACCGAGTGGATGAAAACTAATTTTCCTGAAATTCAGAAAGACCGACAATTTACGTATAATCTGTTGGTTGAAAGCAAAGTAGATTGGACGCAAGTTCGAGTTCCGTTAATTGTTTTTTCCGACGATAGTTCTGAGATCTCTGTTGATCTTGAAGATTGTTTGGGAGACAAAATTACAGCATTGGATATTTCGAAGTTTTTAGTAAAAGAGATGGTCGAATCAAATTACAGTAGGGAATCACCTTTTATTAGTGTGGTTTAAATTTAGAAAGACAGCGGGTTCTAGCAACTCGCTGTTTGTTTTATTCTAAAATGAATTGCCTAACTTTGTTTTTATGGAATTGCCAGAAAACCTTAATCTCAAAATTGAAAATTGTAAACAGGACGGTCTGTTTAGAAAATTACCTGCGTTCAATAATCTAATCGATTTCTCTTCTAACGATTACATAGGATTTTCTAAATCAGAAACTATTTACAAGCATACTCATGCTTATTTGTTAGAAAATGAGATTTTTCAAAATGGATCTACAGGTTCAAGATTGATTTCAGGAAACCACTCTCTTTATCAAATTGCAGAAAGTTTTATAGCAGAATTTCATGAGGAAGAAGCGGCTTTAATTTTCAATTCGGGCTACGATGCCAATTTTGGTTTTTTTAGCGCTATACCGCAAGAAAATGATGTTGTTTTGTATGATGAATTATGTCATGCTTCAATAAAAGATGGAATTGCCATGTCTAAAGCCAAATCATACCGTTTTATCCATAATGATTTTGAAGATTTGGAGCAGTATATTCTTAAATTTTCAGATGCCACAATTTACATTGTGACTGAAACAGTTTTTTCTATGGATGGAGATTGCCCAAATTTGGAGGAGTTGATACAGCTTTCTGAAAAATACAATTGCTATTTGATTGTTGATGAAGCTCATGCTTTGGGAGTCTTCGGAGAAAAAGGCGAAGGTTTGACTCAATATCTGCAATTGCACAATAAATTTTTTGCTCGAATTGTAACTTTTGGAAAAGGTTTAGGATGTCAAGGGGCGGCAATTTTAGGAAGCATTGCCCTTAGAGAATGCCTAATCAATTTTGCCAGAAGTTTTATTTATACAACAGCTTTATCGCCTCATGCTGTTGCAACAATTTTTATGGCATATCAGCAGCTGGAAAATGAAAAAGAAGCCATTGAAAGGCTTCGTCAGAATATCGTGTTTTTCAATCAGCAAAAGAATTTACTGGGATTAAAACCTATGTTTGTCCATAGTAAATCTCCCATACATTCAGCCATTGTTCCTGGAAATGAAAATGTAAAAGAGTTGTTGGAGAAACTACAAAACAAAGGATTTGATGTGCAGGCTATTCTTTCTCCAATTGTTCCAGAAGGTCAAGAACGTCTTCGTTTTTGTCTTCATAGTTACAATTCAAAAGAAGAAATTAATGAAGTTCTAGAATTGGTTAGAGATTTTATTTTCTAATTATAAAAAGATTTTACGTTGCTTTAGAAAAGAATAAAAACAAGAAACCCATCTCAAAAAGATGGGTTTTTGTATTAATTAAATATGATTTTCTTTGTGACTGTATGATTATTTTCAAGTATCACTTTCACTAATAAAACTTGGTTGCTAGAAAATAAGTTAGCAATCTGTAGTTCTTTTGTTTCAATTTTATTTTTGCTGAAAATTGATTGCCCTCCGATTGTAAAGATTTGCACTTCTTTAATGTTTTCGATGCCACTAGTTATATTTATTACTTTTGATTTAACAGCAACTAAAACTCCATCAGCTACATTTTCAAAATCATCTGTACCTAATGTTTTACTTGTGTAACGCAATACAAAACGATCTGCAAAAGTTCCGATAGCAGTTTTGAAAGTATAATTAGAAGAACGTAGGTCCGTTGTAATACCGGTAGTTTTATCTTCTAGATAAACAGCTTGTTTGTTGAAAAATCCATCTGCGTGATCTATCGAGATTGTAAGTTGACTTTCTGATGTTGCTTTATAACCAAGAGGAATTATTTCTGTATTATCAAAAGGTAAAGCTCTTGCCTGAATTGTAAGTTTCTTCGTTTCGTTTATACTATAGAAATCAATGTAAGTATTGGCTCCAAGGGTGGTAGCATCATAGCTATAATCGAAGCCGTTTGTTGCGCCTTCTGCATATCCTATTAGCATTTGTTTGTATCCATCTTCGTCATTGCTTAAATTTAACCATAAACGGTTTACTTCAATTGCAGTTTCTTTTGCTGTGGTTTTGAAGAACTGTGTGTTATTTGCTTTCACACGCTGACCATTGTTAAATACAAGAGAGTTTACGTTTGGTTTTACAAGGAATCCTTGTCCCACGCCAATATAACCATCGGGAGCTTCTCCTCCAGTTGTAGCTTTTGTTGATCCAAATAATGTTAATACTGCATAATCAGGGCTACTGTATCTGTATGTATTGCTGCCATTTTCTTTTTTTGGAGGCGAAACGTGTGTCCAGAAATATAGTGGCCCAACATTTCCATTGTCTCTAATAAATTGGCGCCCATCAATAGCAGATGGATAAGGATTTCCAATAAGATGGTATTTGTCAACTGTAGTTGAAATTGGAACATCTCCATTGTTTGGTACTCCATAGAATTTTCCAGTAAAGTCAGTACGAATTAGACTGTCAAAAGACTGTGGCCCTCTAATGCTGTAACCTTTTCCAACCTCCATCGGCATTGTTCCATACATGTTGGTTGCCCATTTGAAATCAGAAGTCCAGTAAAAATATTTATCGGCTAAAGTTTCTGGAGATAAGGTATTCATTTTAAAATTTGGATTGTCTACAGGTGATGACCAATAGGTCAAATCAAAGCGATTAATATTGGTTGTTCTCTGTATTTCAAAAGACGTCATGCTTCCGGTAAACAAATTTTTACTAGTAGAAGTTTGTAATAATGATCCACCAGATTGTACAAGTAATTTTCCTCCTGCTCCTACGTTTATGTTTTCATCAACCGTTAAAGTAACATTTTTTGGAACCGTTAACGTAATATTTGGATTAACGGTACAAGAACAAACATTAATGTCAGAATTTAAAGTAGTATCTTTATTGATAACTAAACTGCTTCCATCCTGAATAGTACCAGTTCCGTCATAAATAACATCAGTTTTAGTAAAGTTAATTGCAAGATTTGCATCGCCGCCATCTTCTCTTAAACGTATTTCTACTCTAGAATTACTGTTTAAAGGGTATAGTTGTCCGCCATTAATTATATACGATGCATTATTCCAACCATTTTCGGAAGAGATCAATACATCATCAATGTAAAGTTCATAAGCATCATCATGATTTACATGTCGTAATTGATATAGCCCACAATCAAACCCTTTACGTTTGTAAACGATTGTAAAGTTGTTGTCTGGGATTTGAGAACCTTGCCAGATTGTTGCAGAAGATGGAGATTTATCTTTTGGCCAAAAATTTGCTGAATCAGGATTTAAATTAGGGTCAACATAATAACCAGCGTATCTTACATTGCTTAATGTGATATCATTGTTAACATAGCCGTATACATTCCATACTTTATTTCCATATTCAGTAGGGTTTCCTTTTTGCATACCATAGAAGAAAGATACTCTTGCATCTCCTCCATCTTCGTAATATTCAAGAACAAATTTATGTTTGCCAACGCTTAAATTTTGCGTAGCATAGTCCGTTGTATATCCGTGGCCGTTCCATCTTGTAATTATAGGTGTTGCTACATCATCGATATAAAGTCTTACTCCATCATCACTTCCAAGGTCAAAACTGTATACACCAGCTTCGGTAATAGTTGCCAGCATTTGGTATCTCACAAAGAAACGATCTACAGGAGCATCGACACACGGAATATTTGTAGTTGCACCAGCAACAGCGCCTCCTCCAACATTTCTATCAAAGTTTTTGCTTTCAGTTACAGTTCCGATATAAGTTGCAATATTGGTATTTGGTAATGCTGGATATGAAACATTTGGGGGCATGTTTGCATTATCCGCCATTTTATAAACATATCCAATCCATTCATCAGACCCAAAAGCGGTTTGATCTCCAGTTGGCGTGCAAGGAGCAGCGGTAACGTCAACACTAACTGTTGCAGATGAGTATAGCGTTCCATTAGAAATGGTATAAGTAAAATTCGATATTCCAACAAAACCTGCAGTAGGTGTGAACGTAATGTTTGTACCATTTATAGCTACTGTTCCTCCAGAAGTAGGCTGAGTAACTGTAATACTTTGTACAGGAGTGTTTCCTACTACATCATTAGCCAAAACAGGAATTGAAATGTTTTGATTGGATGGTATTGTCGCAAAATCACTATAAGCTGCAAATACATTAGGGTCTTTTATACTTCCTTTAATGTTTAATTTGGTTCTAAAGTGAAAGGCATTGTTTGTATTATAAACATATAGGCGTATATACAGGGTTTGATCTGGTGTCAGATAATTTAAATCTGAACTAAATGGAGCACTAATAGTTGTCCAAGCGTCACCAAATCTTGTTTCTGCTAGTAATGATTTAGTATTGGTGAATGCTGAATTTGTAGAATAATCAATTCTTAATTTTTGATTATTGCCGCCTTGGCTTCTAACTACAAGATTAAAACTGCTTAAATTTACGCGATGCTTATCGTCTGCTTTTATTTTAAATTCTAGATATTGAGTATTGTTAACGTTTTCACTACTTGTCCAATTCCCAGTTTGAAAAAACGGATTTAATGCGTCTTCATTATTGTTATAGCCTAAAGATATATTGCCATAGTTTTTAATGTCGTCTGAAGTAATATAAGGCGATAGTACGGTTGAGTCGTATCTGTTTGATGTATTTCGCCCATACCAAATTACTAGATTTTCAGGTGTGTCTTCTCCAACAGTTACTTGTATTTTTGCTTCTGATGAAAGATTTGAAGCATCTTTTATGATGTATTTGAAAGAAGATATTCCTGTAAAATTATTAGCAGGATTAAACGTTATAGTTTTATCAGGATTAACCGTTACTGTTCCTTGTGAAGCTGGAGGAAGTGAAGAAAGTACAATTGAAGTAACATTTTCTTTTTTTACATCATTGTCTAATGGCGAAATATTTTGAGCTACATTTTTTATAGCTTTCACATAATCGTTGATGGCCAAGATTTTGTTTGGATCAAAGTCTGAAATTGCTCCAGTAATCGTTGTTGAAGTATTTGTTGTTCCAGTTTTGATATGAAAATTATTATATGAACTGTAAACATATAGGCGTACATACACGATTTGTCCTGGCAAAACAGGATTGATTTCCTCTGAAAAAGTTGGTTCTATTGTTGTCCAGTTGTCAACACTTGTTCTTTCTGGTACTAAAACTTTTACATCTTTCTGAAATTTTTGATCTTTCGAGTATAGAATCGTGAATTTTTCAGATGCACCACCTCCTTGGCTTCTAAATGTCAATTTGAAGGTAGATAAGTCTAATTTCTTAGCCGAATTAGGTGTGATTTTAAATTCTACATACTTTGTAGAATCATATTCTCCTTCATTTTGTTGGCCATTTGGCCAGCCACTGCATAGAAAGAATGGTTCCGCTTCCCAGCCGCTGATATATTCAACCTTTATTTCAGAAGGATTTTCAGATGAGCTTAAATATGATGAAGCGACACTTGGATTAATAACCGTTGGTTTTTTGTAGTCATTTTGTGTTGCTGCATCCCATTTGATTAAATCCACATTTTGGGAAAACGTTAAAAAAGGCAATAAAAAGAAAAGTAAAAGTAAAGTTTTTTTCATGTTAAATGTTTTCTATCAATTTGTTATGCTGGCATAGAACTTTTAGAACCGCGGCAAAGATAGATACATCTACGAGCTAGAATTTATTAGGGTTTTGAGAACCTCTATATAATCGATGAATTGTTAAAATAATCGATGAACTACATTAAAAATTTTAATGTTCGACAATTATTCTTATAAAAGTGTTAAAAAAAGTATAGGAATAATCGCAAGAAATGGAGTTTTAGGAGGTGTTTTTTTGCGATTTTAGACTCAAAAACGTCAGATTTGGTATAAAATCTTCAAAAACAGAATAATTTATAACTAACAGTTATGTTGGTTATAAGGCTTTAAATGAGGTTTGAAGGAAATTCAAAAAACTAAAAAAGAGATCAAAAAAAAATCCTTTTTCTGAAGACAAAAAAAAATTAGTTTTCTTCTAATTCTTTTACTTTTTCATAAACTAAATTGCTTTCAAAACCTCTTCGAAGCATATAATCGCAGAATTTTTTACGTTTTTTTAGATGATTGGTTTCTGAAATACTATTCCAGCATCTTTCTGCCAGATTTTTAAAAGTTTCATAATATTCTTCAGCAGAAATTTCTTTTAAAGCCAGCGTAATATTTGTTGAAGAAATATTTCTCACTTTTAGTTCGTTTGTAATCCTGATTTTTCCCCAATGTTTAATTCGGTGTTTGCCTCGTGCGAAGCTACAAGCAAAACGAGTTTCGTTTAGAAAATTTCCCTCAATTAGCTGTACGACAATACTGTCAATCTCATCCCGAGTCATTTTTAGGCTAAATAATTTAGCCACTACTTCATTATGACAGCGTTCTTGGTAAGCACAAAAGTGTTCTAGCTTTTGTAAAGCTTCTTTGATGGTGAAGGTGCTGTTCGTCGGGTTTTTCATGCTTTTTAACGTTTAAATTAAAGAATAGTGAATTAGTTATAAATTAATTCTGAAATTTGTTAATATTTTTTCAAAAGAAATAAATTATAACCTTGCGTATTAGGCTAATTTAAATATTTTTGTACGGAATTTTAACATTTTAAAATTTCGGCCTAAAATGCCAGAATTAACATTTTAGGGTTCAGTCAATTACCAAAAGAACTTGTTCTTTTTAGGAAGAAATGCCTTTTTGCTTTAAGCAAACCAAAAACAAATTTAAAACAAATACCTACAATCATATGATGAGAAAATTACTTTACTCGTTTTTATTTTTCATTTCCTTATGTACCGCAAGCTTTGGTCAGACATCTATATGGAGCAACCAAATTACAGGCACTAACGTTAATAGCAATGCGGCATACAATACTGGAGAAGTTAAGAATGCTAACATTACTGTTACAGGTATCAGAAAGGGAGGTGGAGTTACAGCTGCAACCGCTAACGGAGTTTTTACTGGTAGCCGTTGGACAGGTACAGCTCTAACTTCAGATGATTATTTTGAATTTATTCTGGCACCTAATACTGGTTATTCAATAAGTGTTTCGAGTTTTCAATACATTGGTGTGGTAGGTTCTGGAAGTAGTCCAGTGTCAAACTTTGCAGTAAGATCTAGTATTGATGGATATAATACTGATTTAGAAACTACTTCATCTGGAAATGTTATTTTAGGAACCGCTTTTCAAAATCGTACAAGTGCTATTACTTTTAGAATTTACGCTTGGGGAGCTGGCAACAACAATAGAACTTATGGAATAGATTCTTTTGCGTTTAATGGTTGGGTGGATTGCTTGTCTGTAACTAAATCAAATGCTGGTCCAGATCAAACAGGAAATGGCAGTTCTTTTATATTAGCCGCTAATGCGCCTAGTGCAGGTACAGGAGTATGGTCAATAGCTAGTGGTCCAAATACATCGACAAGTCAGTTTAATAGTAGCGCTAGTCGTACAGCTACATTTACTCCAACTGTTTCTGGGACATATATCTTGAATTGGACAATAAGTAACGGTGGTTGTACATCTACAGATCAGGTTGTAATCTCAAATTGTGTAAGCAATTTAATTAAGAATGGGGATTTTAGTGCAGGCGCCGCCAATTGGACTTTTGCCAGTGCATTAGGAGATAGAGTTGAAATTAATCAAGAAGGGACGTATTTTACTACTACAGGTAGTAATGATAATACAGCAGAACTAGATTCGGAAGCATCATTGAAACAAACAATAACAGTTGTTCCAAATGTACCTTATACATTAAGTTTTATATATGCAAAAAGACCGGGAGCTCCTGAAAATGTTGCAGTTAATATCAGAGTTTTAGGGTCATCATATTTTGCATCAACAAGTTATGTAACAAACATCAGTACTACTGCTCAAATAGGTTCTTTTAATTTTACACCGACAACTTCTTCAATTGATATTGAATTTTATAATCCCGAAAATCCATCTGCAACTTATGGTTCTATAATAGATAATATCGTTTTATTGCCAAGTTCTCAAGTAGTTCCGATTGCGACAACAGTGCCTAAAGGTACTTTTAAAACCTTAGAAGCTTGTGCAGGTGTGCCTGTTCAATTGGATGTGGAGAATGTTCCTGCATCTGGCGTAACGTATTCTTGGACTAGTACATCTCCAGGAGCAGTATTTTCTTCGAATAATATAAAAAATCCCACAATAACTTTTACTGGATCAGGATTACAAAATGCAACAGTTACGGTAACTTCGCAAGGAGGTTGTGCTTCGGCTCCTTCTACTACATATGTGAATGTAAAAGCTGCTCCAGCGGTTTATAATGTTACTGGAGGAGGAGCATACTGTTCAGGAGGTACTGGAGTCGCTATTAATTTAAGTGGGTCAGAAGCATCAGGATCAGGAGTTACTTATCAATTACAATTAGATGGAGTTGATAATGGGGCTGCAGTTTCAGCAACAGGATCTGCAATTAATTTTGGTGTTAAAACAGTAGTAGGTACATATACAGTAATTGCTAAAAATTCCGCAAATTGTTCTTTAAATATGAATGGAAATGCTGTGATAACAGTAAATCCTACGCCAACATTAACAGGAGCTACTCAATCGGCTTCTGTTTGTCCAGGATCTGCGGCAACGATAAATTTAACTGGATTGCTGGCAGGAAGCACGTCAACAATTTCATATTCGATAAATAATGTAGCGCAAACTGCAATTAGTTCTGTTGTGGCAACTGGCACAGGAACAGCGAGTTTTACTACACCAGCATTGACTTCTGCAAATAATGGCCAGACTTTACAGATAACAGGAGTGACAACAACAAGTTCAACTCCAAACTGCAGCTCGTCATTTACAAGAAACGTTACTTTGGCAGTAAATCCTGCACCAACATTAACAGGTGCTTCTCAGGCAGCTTCGGTTTGTTCAGGATCTGCAGCAACAATAAATTTAACCGGATTAATGGCAGGAAGCACATCAACAATTTCATATTCGATAAATAATGTAGCGCAAACTGCGATTACTTCTGTTGTGGCAACTGGCACAGGAACAGCGAGTTTCACTACACCAGCATTGACTTCTGCAAATAATGGCCAGACTTTACAGATAACAGGAGTGACAACAACAAGTTCAACTCCAAACTGCAGCTCGTCATTTACAAGAAACGTTACTTTGGCAGTAAATCCTGCACCAACATTAACAGGTGCGTCTCAGGCAGCTTCGGTTTGTCCAGGATCTGCGGCAACAATAAATTTAACCGGATTAATGGCAGGAAGCACATCAACAATTTCATATTCGATAAATAATGTAGCGCAAACTGCGATTACTTCTGTTGTGGCAACTGGCACAGGAACAGCGAGTTTCACTACACCAGCATTGACTTCTGCAAATAATGGCCAGACTTTACAGATAACAGGAGTGACAACAACAAGTTCAACTCCAAACTGCAGCTCGACATTTACAAGAAATGTTACTTTGGCAGTAAATCCTGCACCAACATTAACAGGTGCGTCTCAGGCAGCTTCGGTTTGTCCAGGATCTGCGGCAACAATAAATTTAACTGGATTATTGGCAGGAAGCACATCAACAATTTCATATTCGATAAATAATGTAGCGCAAACTGCGATTACTTCTGTTGTGGCAACTGGCACAGGAACAGCGAGTTTCACTACACCAGCATTGACTTCTGCAAATAATGGCCAGACTTTACAGATAACAGGAGTGACAACAACAAGTTCAACTCCAAACTGCAGCTCGTCATTTACAAGAAATGTTACTTTGGCAGTAAATCCTGCACCAACATTAACAGGTGCGTCTCAGGCAGCTTCGGTTTGTCCAGGATCTGCGGCAACAATAAATTTAACCGGATTACTGGCAGGAAGCACATCAACAATTTCATATTCGATAAATAATGTAGCACAAACTGCAATTACTTCTGTTGTGGCAACTGGCACAGGAACAGCGAGTTTCACTACACCAGCATTGACTTCTGCAAATAATGGCCAGACTTTACAGATAACAGGAGTGACAACAACAAGTTCAACTCCAAACTGTAGCTCGACATTTACAAGAAATGTAACATTATCGGTTAATCCACTTCCAACACCAACAGCAGTAAAAGACAAAGATTTCACTTGCGAAAGCGGAGGAACTGTTATAATAAGTAATTTACCAGCAGACTGGACAATTAACCAAACAGGACAAGCGCCACAGACTATTACAGGAACAACAGGGTCAAGAACCATTACTGGACTTGCTGCAGGAAATTATAATTTTACAGTAACTAATAATGCTACAACTTGTACATCAAATGTAGTAGCGATTACTATTAATAATCAAACTTCTTCTACAACATGGAATGGTTCAGGATGGTCTAATGGACTTCCAGACGGAAACAAAAGTATTATTATTGCTGTAGCAACATCAGTACCTGCTACCCAGCCTTTTACAACAACTATCCCGGATATCTATGGATGTTCTCTGACAGTTAATTCAGGAGCCGTAGTGACAATTCCAAGTAATGTTACATTACATATCACAAACATAGTAGCAACAAACGGACAGTTAATCTTTGAAAATAATTCGAGCTTACTTCAGACTACAAATGCTGTCAATACAGGAAACATTGTTTACAAAAGAGCAACCTCAGTACGTCGTTTCGATTTGACTTATTGGTCAAGCCCAGTAACAAAAGCAGGTGGTTTTACAATGCATGATTTTTCGCCAACTACTCTTGGAGATAAGTATTTTTATTTTAATCCAAGTTCTACATGGGTAACGAACATGAACGGAACAATGAGTATGGAAACTGGAAACGGTTATAGCATTAGAGGTCCGCAAGAATTTGATACAGTTACACCAAGTACTTTTACCGGTACATTTACTGGAGTGCCAAATAACGGAGATATAACGGTTACTGGAATACCAAATAACGGAGTTGTAACGATGCCAATTATTATCGATAAATTCTTCTTATTTGGAAATCCTTATCCATCAGCGATAGATGCAAAGGAGTTGTTGGAAGCTAATAAAGATGTATTAGGGCCACTTTATTTCTGGACACACGTTACGCCTCCACAAAAAGCTGTTGGAGATAATACTTATCGCTATAGTAGTAATGATTTTACAGTTTTCACACTTGCTGGAAGTACAGATATTACGGGCTTGACAAGCAAACCATTTGCAGGAATTATTGCGGCGGGTCAAGGATTTATTGCAAAACCAAAATCGACACAAATACATTTTAATAATGGAATGCGTGTAGGTGGGACAAATAATGGTGAATTCTTTAAAACAGCTAAAACTACTGGCCTTGAAAGAAACCGTATTTGGTTAAACATTAAAAATGCTGAAGGTGCTTTCAAGCAAATACTAGTAGGTTATGTTGAAGGTGCTACAAACAGTGTAGATTATAATTATGATGCTGCGACGTTGTCAGGTAATACATATATTGATTTCTATAGTATAAATGAAACTAAGAAACTGACTATTCAGGCAAGAGCTTTACCTTTTGACAATACTGATACAGTTCCTTTAGGATATAAAACTACTGTAGAAGGTGATTTCACTATCGGAATAGATCACGCAGATGGATTCTTTGATAAGCAAGAAGTTTATTTAGAAGATAAAACAACAGGCAAGATCATTAATTTACGTAATGAAAATTATACATTCAAGACGTTAGTTGGAACTTTTGCAGATCGTTTTGCTCTTCGTTACACAAGTAAAACATTAGGAACAGGTGATTTTGAAGATCTTGAAAGTAGTGTTCTAGTTTCAGTTAAAAATAAAGTAGTAAATATTACTTCTTCAAAAGAAACAATCAAAGAGGTAAATGTTTTCAATGTTGGAGCTCAGTTATTATACAGCAAAAACAAAGTGAATTCTCAAGAATTACAGATTAACAATTTGCATTCTAGTGATCAAGTTTTATTAGTTAAAATAACTTTAGAAAACGGTTCGACATTAAATAAAAAAGTGATTTTTACTAATCTCTAATATAAAATAATACGTATCAGAAGCCCATTCTTTTCATGAAGAATGGGCTTTTTTATTTATGAAATATCCCTAAATCTTGGTATTGTATTTCTTATTGAGGCTTTATAATTTTAATCTAATTCTTACAATTGTAAATTTAATTATATAGTTTTGATTAGAAGTTTATTTTATTCGTTAGTTATAATATCGCTATCGATTCAAAAAGTTTTCCCTCAACAGGGCAAAGTTGACAGTTCATTTAATGTTTTAGACGATGGACAAATTGGTGATGGTTTTGATAGTACAGTTCGAACTTTACTTATACAGAAAGATGGCAACTTAATTGTAGGTGGTGATTATTTGAGTTTGAATGGAACATCTGTTTCTTATCTGAGTCGTTTAAATCCCGATGGATCTATAGACGAAAGTTTCAATACAGGTGCAGGTTTTAATGGAAAAATTTATGCTTCTTGTTTACAACCTGACGGAAAGATTATAGTCGGAGGGAGTTTTACAAGTTACGATGGAATTAGTGCTGGAAGAATAATTCGTCTTAATGCAGACGGTTCTTACGATGCCACTTTTGATACTGTAATTGGAGTAACGACAGGAATTATATACGACCTAGCTTTACAGTCTGACGGAAAAATAATTGCTGTAGGAAGTTTCACAAAATACAACAATAGTACCGTAAACAGAGTAGCGCGATTATTACCAAACGGAACACTCGATTCTACATTTCTTACCGGTTCGGGCTCTGCATTAAATGTTACGCACGTAAGAATTTCATCAGACCAGAAAATACTTCTCACGGGCAATTTTACTGCATTTAATGCCGTTTCGGCAAATCACATAGTTCGGCTAAATTCTAATGGGACTGTTGATTCTAGTTTGAATATTGGTAGAGGCTTCAACGATGATGTCAACGCAATTGCCATTCAATCTGACGGAAAAATGGTTTTAGGAGGTAATTTTACTCTTTTCAATAATGATATTGCTAATAGAATTATTCGTTTGCATGAAGATGGAACCAAGGACGAAAGTTTTTCAAGTGGTTCTGGGTTTAGTAAAGAGGGAGTCCAAACAATCAAAATTAATAAAAATGGAGATATAATGGTTGGAGGTTCTTTTACAGGATTTTACAATAATGCAGAAGTAACAAGGCTAATTTTTCTCCAATCGGATGGAAGTGTAAAACCGAATTTCGATATTGGTTCTGGACCTGCCTCTGCTTCGATACTCGCTTTAGAATTTGATGAAGAAGAATCTTGGTTTGCTGGAGGTTCTTTTACTGTTTTTAATGGTCAAAATCAAGGCAGATTAGTAAAAATTAGTAATGTCGGAGAACATGATATTTCGTATCTCGCTTCTGGAATTGGCTTCAACAATTCTGTTCTTACTATTTTGCCTCTTCCAAACAAAAAAACAATTGTAGGGGGCAGTTTTAAAAAGTTTAATGGAAATGCCGCTCTCCAAATTACCTGTTTATTGGAAAATGGAATGATGGATCCTACTTTTAATACGGCAAATTCAGGAAGTAATAATTTGATAAAAACGACTGTTTTGCAAACTGATGAAAAGATCGTCTTAGGAGGGAATTTTACAAAATACAATGACCTTGCATACAATCGAATTGTCAGAATATTTTCAAATGGAGAAATTGATAATTCCTTTGGCATTGGCGAAGGATTTAATGCACAAGTTTATACACTAGCAGTTCAGTCTGATCAGAAAATAATTGCGGCTGGATCATTTACAAAATATAGCGGATCGACAGCAAATAGAATTGTTAGAATACTTTCAGATGGGACAAAAGATCCGAGTTTTAACATTGGTTTGGGGGCAGATGGAACTGTAGAAAGCGTCATTATACAATCGGACGGAAAGATTCTTGTTGGAGGTCATTTTAAGACTTTTAATGGATTGCCTTTTGCTGGTTTGGTAAGGTTAAATCCAGATGGAAGTATCGATGCAAACTTTAATATCGGAAGTGGCTTTGATAAGTATGTTTATGCAATTGGACTTCAATCCGATCATAAAATTATTGTGGGTGGTTCTTTTCTGAATTTCAATGGTATTTCACAAAAAAGGATTCTTCGATTAAACAGCAATGGAAGTCTTGATAGAACATTCGATTCAGGTGCTGGTTTTAGTAAAGGCGACGTTCGTGCTATTTTAGTACAGCCAGATGATAGAATCTTAGTTGGAGGAACTTTTTCGGGGACCTATAACACTATTTCTTCCTCAAGATTGGTTCGATTATTGCCTTCGGGGTTCTATGACAATTCTTTTGCAGCACCGCTAAATAACACGCTATATGCAATGAATTTTAGTGAAGACTATAAATTGATAATTGGAGGAAATTTCAATTCCGTTTCAGGTATTTCAAAACATAGAATTGCTCGTTTAAAACTTTGCGTTAATACAACAACTTGGGATGGTGTTTCGTGGTCAAACGGTTTTCCTTCTGCTGGTAAGGATGTTTATTTTAAAGATAGTTTTCCCAATTTAACGACAACTAACATTTGCGGTTGCAATATTGAAAAAGATAAAACAGTGACCTTACTTGAAAAAAACACACTCGGTATTGAATTTGCCTATACTGGCGATGGTACACTCGTTTTAGAAGATTCAGCTAGTCTGTATCAAGACGATAATGAGATGGTAAATACAGGCATTGTTCATTTAAAAAGAAAAACAAAACCAGTAATTCGATTTGATCTTACTTACTGGTCTTCGCCTGTAGCAGATATGAAAATGTTCGATTTTTCGCCTGAAACACTTGGTGATAAATATTTTTGGCATGACCCAATTTTGTATTGGAAAACAAACATGAATGGAACAATGACAATGATTGCAGGTAATGGGTATAGCATTAGAGCACCACAAAGTTTTTCTGCAACAGAACGCGCAATATTTGAAGGTGTCTTTAAAGGAATTCCAAATAATGGTAAAATAAAAGTTGAACTTATCGCCGCCGATAAGTTTCATTTAGTTGGTAATCCTTACCCTTGTTCAATAAGCGCAGATGATTTCTTAAGAGTAAATGCTCCAAAAATAAAAGGAGCATTATATTTTTGGACACATAATACGCCGCCTAGAATTACAATACCAGGAACTACCACATATCGTTATTCTATTGATGATTTTGCAGTTTACAATTTGTTGGGAGGTGTTGGCACAAGGTCAGCTTTAAGTTCGGGAGTTAATAATGATGCGCCAAATGGCGTAATCGCTTCTGGACAAGCTTTTTTTGTAAAAAGCAATGAGACAGGTTATTTAGAATTTAATAACAGCATGAGAGTGCGTGATAGAAATACATCTTTTTATCGACCAGCTCTAGTTTCAAAATTAAAGGCTGTTAATGAAAAACATAGGTTTTGGCTAAATATAAGAAATGACGGAAATGAGTTTAAACAGCTTTTATTAGGGTATACAACTGGCGCTTCAAATTCTTTGGATTCAGATTATGATGCAGAATATTTAAGTTCAGGAACGTCAGTGGATTTTTATAGTTTAATTGAAAACAAAAAGCTAGTGATTCAGGGTCGTGAATTGCCATTTTTAGAAAGTGATTCAATTGCTTTGGGCTATAAAACCACGGTTAAAGATAATTTGAAATTTGAAATAGATCATCAAGATGATTTTTTCATCAATAAATCTATTTTTTTAGTAGATAAAAAATTAAATAACGTTCATAACCTTTCTCAAGGTTCCTATCAATTTGATTCTGAAGCGGGGACTTTCAACGATCGATTTTCTATAGTTTACACGAATAAAGTCTTAGGAAATAAAACTTTTAAAAACAATTCTCCAAACGTTTTAATATCGGTTAAAAATCATAATATAAATGTTGAATCTTTTGAAGAGAATTTAAGAGAGGTTGCAATATTTGATGTTTCAGGAAATCTATTATATAAAAAAGAAAAGCTTGAAATTAAAAGCCTCAATATCCAAAATTTGTTTTCTTCTCATCAGGTTTTATTGGTAAAAGTGATTTTCGAAAACGGCAAATCAACTTCAAAAAAAGTAATTTTTTAAACGAATTTTAAACTCATTTAGTACAAAACCTTTTATAGATATCTTAAAAGGTTTTTTGTTTTAACTAATTGATTATCAATATTTAGGTGTTGATCATTTTCAAAATTAACAGTTTTTTCTTATTTTTTATACTTTCCTTGATTTAGGTGTTAAAATTATGGGTTTAATACTACAAGCTAAATTTGTATGTAAATAAAATCGTACCTTGTTATTGCATTTAATCGACTAAATACACTTTTAAATCGACTAAAAACTTTTCTACAAGCCTTAAATGTTTTTTTTCTTCAAAAAAATTACAGTTTAACAGACTGTTTTTTATCTGCCTTAGATTGATTGTGAAATCGGAATATTTCTTAAGATTTTGTAATTAATCTTTTTTGAGTTTGAATTTATTTTTCAATTACTAAAATGCCACTAGATGAAAAAAGATTTACTTACTAGGTTGAGTTTTTTCAGTTATTCAACATTAAACTGCCTTCACAAAAAATTAAAATTTCTTCTGATTTTAATTCTATCTGTTTTTTATACTTCTTTTTTAGAAGCACAAACGAGAACACATCAATTTAATGCTAATAGTTCTTTTATCCTTCCCGCAGGTATAAATTTAGTTACAGTTGAAGCTTGGGGTGCCGGTGGTGCTGGAGGTGGTGCGGTATCTACACTATTAGAAGGTAGAGGTGCTGGCGGCGGCGGCGGCGGCGCTTATGCAAAAGGGGATATTACAACGGCGACACCGCAAACATTGAGCGTTATTGTGGGAGCAACAACTACTGGTACAAGTGGCAATGGTGGTTCTGGCGGTGCGTCGTATATAGATACATATAGCACAATAGTATATGCACCGGGTGGTACTGGTGGTACAGCCAATATCGCAGGAGGCGCTCCTGCAGGAGGCGCAGGTGGGGCTTCACCTATAGGCGTCACAGCTAGAAATGCGGGAGCTGCAGGTACTCCGGGAGCTTCTTCACTTTTAGGAATAGGGGCAATTTTTAATTCAGGTGCAGGAGGTCGTGCAGGTAATACAGCAGGAAGTAGCGGTGCTGGAGGTGCAGCATTAAACAGTTTATTGTTAGGAAATGGTGCTGGTAATCCAGGTAATGAGCCTGGAGGTGGTGGAAGTGGTGGAATGGCTTCTTTAGCAGCAACACAAATAGGAGGAGATGGGGCACGAGGACGAGTAAATATTACCTATACTTGTAAACCATATAGTTTCACTGGGATTTCGGCTCCAAATGTATGTACAGGGACTACCACGCAAGTACAGCTAACAGGTACAGCGGAAAGTCTGCCAGCTGGTACATATACAGTAACGTATAATAGAAGCCAACCAAATACAATAGGGTTAACAGAACAAATGGTAGTTACAACTGCTGGATCAGGAAGTTTTACAGCAAGAGGATTGAGTAATTTAGGAAATAGCACGATTACAGTTACTTCTTTGGCTTCAGCAGACTGTACTTCAACTATGAGTGGAACTAATTTTGTGACTATAGTAGTAAGTGCTCAGCCAACCATAACTTTAGGAGCAACTACTGCTGTGTGTACAAGTACAAGTTTGCAAAATGTAGCATTACCTTATACAGCGGTTACAAGTGCACCAACAAATTACAGTATTACATGGAACGCAAGCCCTACAAATAGTTTCTTGCCAGTTACAAATGCTGCTTTACCTGCAAGTCCAATAAGCATTGGCGTTCCTGCTGGAACTCCCGCTGGGACATATACAGGATCACTAATGGTTAGTAATGCCGCTGGATGTGTATCTGCTACGCCAGCTAATTTTACGATAATAGTAAATCCATTACCCACAATAACATTAGGTGCTACTACTGCAGTTTGTACAAGTACAAGTGCACAGAATACAACATTGCCTTATACTGCAGTAGCAAACTCACCGACGACATATAGTATAACTTGGAATGCCAGTCCGACCAATACTTTTGCGCCAGTTTCAAATGTGGCTTTATCAGCAAGTCCGATTAATATAGCAATACCTGCAAATACAGCTGCAGGAACATACACAGGAACATTGACTGTAAGAAATGCAAACGGATGTGTGTCAACAGGAAATAATTTTACAGTTACAGTAAGTGGGCCTCCAACTATTACACTTGGCACTGCAGCACCAGTTTGTTTTAATGCTTCTGCTCAAACAGCTAACCTCAATTATACTGCTACAACAAACTCGCCAAATACTTATAGCATCACTTGGAATGCGAGTCCGACAAATACTTTTGCACCGGTTTCAAATGCCACATTAACGTCCAGTCCAATCAGTATAGCAGTTCCCGCTGGAACCGCTGTTGGAACATATACAGGAACTTTAACAGTGAAAAATGCAACGGGATGTACATCCACGGCAACTAATTTTACAGTAGCGGTAAATTCATTGCCGACAATAACATTAGGAGCGACTACCGCAGTTTGTACAAGTTCAATTGCTCAGAGCACAACATTGCCTTATACTGCCGTAACTAACGCGCCAACCACTTATAGCATCATTTGGAATGCCAGTCCGACCAATACTTTTGCGCCAGTTTCAAATGTGGCCTTGCCTGCAAGTCCAATTAATATTCCAATACCAGCGAATACAGCTGCAGGAACATACACGGGAACGTTAACGGTAAGAAATGCAAACGGATGCGTATCAACGGCAACTAATTTTACTGTGATAGTAAATCCATTGCCGACAATAACATTAGGAGCGACTACGGCGGTTTGTACAAGTTCAATTGCGCAAAGCACGACATTGCCTTACACTGCAACTGCAAACTCACCGACTACATACAGCATCACATGGAATGCCAGTCCAACAAATACTTTTGCGCCAGTTTCAAATGTGGCCTTGCCTGCAAGTCCAATTAATATTCCAATACCAGCCAATACAGCTGCAGGAACATATACGGGAACGTTAACGGTAAGAAATGCAAACGGATGCGTATCAACGGCAAATAATTTTACTGTGATAGTAAATCCATTGCCGACAATAACATTAGGAGCGACTACTGCGGTTTGTACAAATTCAATTGCTCAGAGCACCACATTGCCATATACAGCAGTTGCAAACTCACCGACTACATACAGCATCACTTGGAATGCCAGTCCGACCAATACTTTTGCGCCAGTTTCAAATGTTACTTTACCAGCAAGTCCGATCAATATTCCAATACCAGCCAATACAGCGGTAGGAACATATACAGGAACTTTAACTGTAAGCAATGCAAACGGATGCATATCGACAGCAAATAATTTTACAGTTACCGTAAATCCATTGCCAACAATAACATTAGGAGCAACTACCGCGGTTTGTACAAGTTCAATTGCGCAGAGCACGACATTGCCTTATACTGCCGTAACTAATGCGCCAACCACTTATAGCATCACTTGGAATGCTAGTCCGACCAATACTTTTGCACCAGTTTCAAATGTTACATTGCCAGCAAGTCCGATTAATATTCCAATACCTGCAAATACAGCAGCAGGAACATACACGGGAACCTTAACGGTAAGTAATGCAAACGGGTGCATATCGACGGCAACTAATTTTACTGTGATAGTAAATCCATTGCCGACAATAACATTAGGAGCGACTACGGCGGTTTGTACAAGTTCAATTGCTCAGAGCACCACATTGCCTTATACAGCAGTTGCAAACTCACCGACTACATACAGCATCACATGGAATGCCAGCCCGACCAATACTTTTGCGCCAGTTTCAAATCTGGCCTTGCCTGCAAGTCCAATTAATATTCCAATACCAGCCAATACAGCTGCAGGAACATACACGGGAACCTTAACGGTAAGTAATGCAAACGGATGCATATCGACGGCCAATAATTTTACTGTAACGGTAAATCCATTGCCGACAATAACATTAGGAGCGACTACCGCAGTTTGTACAAGTTCAATTGCTCAGAGCACCACATTGCCTTATACAGCAGTTGCAAACTCACCGACTACATACAGCATCACATGGAATTCCAGCCCGACCAATACTTTTGCGCCAGTTTCAAATGTGGCATTGCCTGCAAGTCCGATTAATATTCCAATACCAGCCAATACAGCACCAGGAACATACACAGGAACCTTAACGGTAAGTAATGCAAACGGATGCATATCGACGGCAAATAATTTTACTGTAACTGTAAATGCACTACCAACGATTACACTTGGTACAGCAACTCCAGTGTGTTTTAGTGCTTCAGCTCAAACAGCTAATCTCAATTATAGCGCAACATCAAATTCTCCAACAAATTATAGCATCACTTGGAATGCCAGTCCGACAAATAGCTTTTTAGCAGTTACAAATGCTATATTAACAACTAGTCCAATCAGTATTGCGGTTCCTGCTGGAACTGCTGTTGGAACATATACGGGGTCACTAACAGTAAGTAATGCAAACGGATGCATTTCAACGCCCAATAATTTTACCATAACAGTAAATCCATTGCCAACTATAACATTAGGAGCTACTTCTGCAGTGTGCGAAAGTTCAAATCCGCAGAGTGTGACATTGCCTTATACAGGTGTAACGGATGCGCCAACTACCTATAGCATCACTTGGGATGCTAGTCCAACAAATAGTTTTGTGGCAGTCACTGATGCAATTTTAACAGCCACCCCAATCAGCATTGCGATTCCGGCAGGGACAGCAGCGGGAACTTATACTGGAACTTTAACTGTAAAAAATGCAAATGGCTGTATTTCGATAGATAATAATTTTACTGTAACTATCAATTCAGTTCCGACAATTACTACATCGGGAAATCTGATTTCAATTTGTCAAAATGCATCTGCACAAATTGCTTCTTTGCCTTATTCTGCAACAACCGCTTCACCAATAAACTATTCAATAGATTGGGCAACATTAAGCGATCAGGGAACTACTGCTTTTTCTTTCGATTCAGGCGGAGGAAATATTGATAACATCAATGTTCCGGCAAATACAGCAGCAGGAACTTATAGTGGTGTAATGACAATTTTTACATTAAATGGATGTTTGGCAACACAAGCTATTTCTTTAACTATTAATGCTCTTCCAACTATAAGTACAGCAGGAGCTTTTGCTTCAGTTTGTCAAAGTTCCTCAGAGCAGACCACTACTTTAGCTTATAATGCTACAACTGAATCTCCAATTAGTTATGCGATTGATTGGATTTCTTTAACAGATCAAGGAGCGACACCATTTCCTTTTAGTTCTGGATCTGGAGATATTATAAACGTGGTTGTTCCAGCAAATACCGTTTCGGGTACTTATAATGGGATAATGACTATTACAAACTCAAACGGATGTTTGGCAAGTCAAAACGTTTCTTTAATTGTAAATCCAGTTCCAGTAGCACCAACGGCTTCGGTGACACAGCAGCCAACTTGTGTAAACAATACTGGTGTTATTACAGTTACTTCACCTGCCTCAGGAACAGGATATACTTATAGTATAGACGGACTAGATTTTAGTAATACTTCGGGAATATTTACGGGTTTATCTTCTGGAGTTTACAATGTCCAAACAAGAAATACAGCTACTGGTTGCGAATCAGAAATAAAAATAATTCCGATAAGTGCTTTTGTCACTAAAGTATGGAATGGTAATGTTGATGCTAATTGGGCGAATGACGCAAACTGGACTCCAACGGGAGTTCCAATAGCTTCTGATTGTGTTGATATTCCAAATGTAGTTAATGATCCTATTATTTCTGGAACCAATGCAAGTTTTTTTGTCAGTAGATTAACAATTGAGAATAATGCATCTTTAATTGTAGAAGAAACGAATTCTATAACCGTGACAAATGAAGTAAGTGTGTTTGGCACTGGGGTTTTAATTTTTGAAAATAATGCAAGTTTGGTTCAAATTGCCGATGTAAATAATGTTGGTGTTATAACGTATAGAAGAAAAACAACTGTTCGAAGATTTGATCTTACTTATTGGTCTTCTCCAGTAACAAGTGACCCAGCTCTTACTTTGCACGATTTTTCGCCAAATACATTAAGTGATAAATATTTTAAATTTACTGCTGCCGGAGGCTGGACAACAGTTCATGGCGGAACTGAAGAAATGTTAAAGGGTAACGGATATAGTATCCGTGGACCACAATCTTTTGATACCGTAACACCTAGTGAATTTACAGGAGAATTTATTGGAGTTCCAAATAATGGTACGATTCAAGGGCCTCCAGCGATTGCTGAAAAGTATAGTTTTTTTGGAAATCCATATCCCTCAGCAATTTATGCAGACCAATTTATTCATGATAATGCGGCTAATTTTTATGGAACGCTATATTTTTGGACGCATAATACGTCTCCTAAAGCCGCCCCAGGAAGTACTACATATCGTTATACTTATGATGATTTCGCAATTTATAATTTATCAGGAGATACTACAGTTGGTGGTTTGACTGGAGTTGGTGCGCCATCGCCAGGAAACCAAGCTCCTCTTGCAGGGTATATTGCAGCGGGACAAGCATTCTTGGCAATATCAAGAACAGGACAGAGCGGTGTTTTTACAAACTCAATGCGCGTGCCTAACAATAATAGCCAATTTTATAAATCTGCTACAACTAATGTAGTTCAAAAACATCGTGTGTGGTTGAATTTTACAAATACGCAAGGAGCTTTTAAACAATTGCTAATTGGATATATAACTGGGGCAACAAATTCTTTTGACTTCAATTATGATGCTGCGACACTCAATGCAAATCCGTATGTTGATTTTTATAGTATAAATGAAGGCAAAAAATTGGTTATTCAAGGAAGAGCCGTTCCTTTTGTTGTAACAGATACAATTCCGTTAGGCTATAAGTCTACTATCGAAAAAGGCGATTTCACAATTGCTATAGATGATACTGATGGAGATTTGACTAATCATGATATTTATCTGCAAGATAAGGTGACCAATACAGTACATAACCTTAAATCTGGAGGATATACTTTTAACTCTTCGCCAGGAACATTTATGGATCGTTTTATATTACGTTATAGAAATCCAAATGAGGCCAAACCGCTAGGCAACGAAGATTTTGAGAATCAAGGTCAGAAAGTTTTTGTTTCGGTTAAAAATAAAAACATCAAACTAGTATCTATTTCTGAACAGGAAAATCTCCAAGAAGTTTCGATTTATGATTCGGGAGGTAAATTGCTTTATAATAAAAATCAAATTGAAAGTAGAGAATGGCTCATACCAAATTTCCAATCAGGGCCTCAAGTCTTGTTGGTAAAAATAACTGTAGATAACGGAAAAACAGTAACGCGAAAAATAGTATTCCATTAAAATAAAAAAGCGGTTGAGTCTTAAAATTCTCAACCGCTTTTTTTTATTAATTAATAATACGCTGTAAATTTTGATGCGTATTTGTAATCGCCTTTTCATTTTTATAGTCAATCCATTTTTGGCCCTGAATTTTTCGCATCATAATATCGAAATGGCGCATGATGAAAACATTATAAGCGGCTTTAGATAAATTGAGAATGTTTTTCGGAAAAGACCGCAAACTCATCGAAAACCCAGGCGTTAGATATTTCATATAATGCCAATATCCTTCGGGCATATAAAGCATTTCGCCATGTTTGAGATTGGCAATATAGCCTTCAACATTTTTGAGCGCCGGAAATTTTTCATAATCAGGGTTGTCAAAATCGATATCTTCTCTCGAAATTAAAGCATGGGGAACTTTATACATAAATTTTGACTGGTTAGGAGGGAAAATCATGCATTGTTTTTCTCCATGAAAATGGAAATGAAGAATATTGGAATAGTCAATATCATAATGCATAAAAACCTTCGAATTTTGTCCCCCAAAAAATAACATTGGCATTTGTTTGACTAATTTTAGACCAATGTCTGGCCATAAGAAGTCATCTTTTAATGAAGGAACTTCTTTCATTAGATTGTAAAGAAAAATGCGGTAATTGGTAGGCTTTTCTTCTAATAAGTCGATATAATCGCTCATTTTCATTGTGATGTGCGCCTCGTTAAATCTGTCTTCATGATTTACAGGCCTGTCATCGTATAAAGGAACTATCGAATCTCCTGCGATTTCTTTCATATAAGATAATTTCCATTTGTTATAAGCTGGCCAATCTTCGGTCAATTCTTCAATAACAACAGGAATTTGGTTTTTTACATATTGGGAAACAAAATCGTTTCTTGAGATTTTTTTTACCCTTTCGATTTGCTTTAACTTCATTTTTAATAAATAAAAAAATTGCTTATAACTCTGAGCTATAAGCAATTTAAAAATACTTATTGTGTTATATGAACTCTTTTAGCTAAATTTTTGCTTTAATCGAATTTAAAATGACTCAATTAAGAATCTTAAAAAATCAATCTGCTGCATATTTATTGTTCCAATAAAGCATCATCATTAAAGTGACGATTACGGAAGAAGCAATTCCTTCAAATAATAGACAGATGCAATAAGTTGGCACTGATGGATTTCCTCCAAACATGAAAGTTTCAGATAAAGTTCTTACATAAGCATCTCCGCCTCGGGCGTAACTGTATACCAATAAGCCAAATACACTCATGCATACACCCACTACAGAAGTTGTCATTGCAGAAACAGCATTAGACACAAAATTGGTTTCACCTTCTTGAAGATTCATCTGCATGGTCCTGTTAACACCGTAGAATATAAAGAAAACGTTAAGTGTTCTTAAATAAAATAAATCTGCTAAACCTAGTACATTCATTAATAAAAAATAAATGCCAATTCCGAGGAAAATCAAAAACCCGTTGGTAATTTCTTTAGGTAATTTCATAGTGGTTATTTTTTAGAAGTTAATAGTAAATATTTGAAAAACAGTGTTCTATCAAATTTACTAAAAAAATAACTACGATGATTTAAAAACAGTAAAAACTATGCGATCTGGTTTTTTAAAGAAGTGCCAATAAAAGCTAAAGAATCAGTTTTGTCTTGAGCAAGCTGTGCTTTTAATGTATCCAAAGAACTAAATTTTTGCTCTTCGCGAATGTAATGCAACAAAGAAACTTCAATATTTTGATCGTAAATGTCTTTATCAAAATCAAACAGATAAACTTCGATGGTTTGCTTTTCGCCATTAACAGTCGGATTGAAACCAATATTCATCATACCAAAAACAGTTTCTTCGTTTACAATTGCTTTTACAACATAAACCCCAATTTTTGGTATCAGTTTATAATCTTCTTCAATGTGAATATTTGCAGTAGGAAATCCAATGGTTCGTCCAAGCTGTTTTCCTTTTACAATTGTTCCGTTTAAGAAATAGCTGTAGCCTAAATATTCATTGGCCAAAGCCATGTTTCCTTCATTTAAAGCTTTTCTGATTTTAGTCGAACTAACCGAAACATCTTGGATTTCTTCTGCAGAAATTTGCTCTACTTCAAACCCGTATTCGATTCCAAAAGCAATTAAATCATCAATATTGGCAGTTCTATTACGTCCAAAACGATGGTCGTGGCCAATGATAATTTTTTGAATCTGAAATTTATCTACCAAAATTGTATGAACAAATTCTTCAGCAGTCAATCTTGAAAAACTTTCATTAAAAGGATGCACCACCAAGTTTTCAATGCCTGTGGCTTCCAAAAGTTTTATTTTTTCGCCAATGGTATTTAGTAATCTGATTTCTGATTTTTCTTGAAGAACCATTCGCGGATGCGGAAAAAAGGTTAGAACTAGACTTTCATATTTTCCATTTTCAGTATGCTGCGTAATTCGATCCAGAATTTTTTTATGACCAATATGCACACCATCAAAGGTACCAAGAGTTAAGATTGTTTTCTTGGTTGACTGAAAATCGTTTATAGAATGAAAGAGCTTCAAAACAAATTATTTAAGATGCTGCAAATTTATACTATTCTCTTTTAAATTTGATACTATGCTAAATCGAATTTTAACGGATAATCTATCTTTTTATAAAAATAAGCCGACTCGTCGATTAAAAAGCAATAATTGTCGTATAGATAATACGATTTCAAATTAATTGAATTAATTTTGATTAATATATTTTAAGGATATGAAAAAACAATTACTTTATATATTTTTTATTTTTTGTTTCGCCAATGCTAATGCACAAGATGCTCTATGGCAGAAAGTAACCTCTTCATCGCTTTCGCGTAAAGTTGATGGTGCAAGTTCTAATAAACAATATTATAAATTAAATGCGGATCTCCTTAGTGCTAAACTGGCTTCGGCATCAAATAAAACGGCAAAAAGCGTAACAACTGAAATTACGATTCCAAATGCTGATGGAACTTTAGAGCGTTTTTCGGTTTGGGAATCCTCAAATTTTGATCCGGAATTACAAGCAAAATATCCAGAAATAAGATCGTATCAAGGTCGCGGAATAGACGATAAAAATGCTAAAATCTATTTTAGTGTTGCTCCAATCGGAATGCAGACTATGGTTTTTAGAACCGCAAAATCAACAGAATATATTGAACAAAATCCGGAGAATAAATCGGAATACGTTTTGTTTAAATCGGCTGACAATGCAGAATCAAAAATGATTTTAGATTGTAAAACGACCAATGTAGTTTCTGAAAATAAATTGGCAGCGACGGCAAAAACAACTTCAAATACAAAACAGTTTAAAACCCTTCGATTGGCATTATCTTGCACAGGAGAATACACAGCTTATTTTGGCGGAACAAAAGCAGGAGCTTTAGCAGGAATGAATGCTACATTAACTCGAGTAAATGGTATTTTTGACAGAGATCTTTCTGTAAAAGTCGTTTTGATTGCCAATAATTTAGATGTTATTTATACAGATGCTTCTACAGATCCTTATTCTATTGCATCAGTAGGTGCGGCGGATGGCGGAACTTGGGCCAAAGAAGTTCAGACTACATTGACTAGCGTTATAGGGGAAGCCAATTATGATATCGGACATTTGTTCGGAGCTTCTGGCGGTGGAGGAAATGCAGGTTGTATTGGTTGCGTATGCGTGAGTCCAACTACTAGCCAGCCAATAGGAAAAGGTAGTGCGTTTACATCACCAGGAGACGCAAGACCAGAAGGAGATAATTTTGATATTGATTTCGTTGCTCATGAAATGGGGCATCAGCTTGGAGGCACGCATACTTTTTCTTTTCAGAATGAAGGTAATGGAGCTTGCTATGAGCCAGGAAGTGGTTCAACCATTATGGGATATGCGGGAGTAACAAGAGGATATAATATTCAAGATCATTCTGATGATTATTTTTCTTATGCAAGCATTAATCAGATACAGAATAATTTGGCAGGAAAAACTTGTCCTATTTCAATACCTATAACCACTAATAATCCGCCTGTTATAAGTGCAGGTTCAAATTACACGATTCCAATTAGCACGCCATTTATTTTGACGGGAACTGGTTCAGATCCTGAAGGAAATTCTATAACCTATTGTTGGGAGCAATACGATAGTGCAACAACAGCTTTTGCCGCGAATAGTTTTACGTACGCGACAAAACCTGATGGGCCAATGTTTAGATCGTTTGCACCAACAACTTCACCAGTTCGTTATATGCCGGCTTTGAGCTCTGTGCTAAATAATCAGCTGACAACGAGTTGGGAATCTGTTTCTTCTATTGCAAAAACAATGAACTTTACGCTTACAGGTCGAGATAATGCGCCTGAAGGAACTGCACAGACCAATACAGCTGCAATGGTTGTAACTGTAAGTGCCGCTGCAGGGCCATTTGCAGTAACTTCACAAACAGAAAATAATTTGGGATGGGCAAAAGGATCTGCTCAAAACGTTACTTGGAGTGTAAATAATACGAATACGCTTCAAGGATCATCAAACGTAAATATAAAATTGTCTTTGGATGGCGGACAAACATTTCCAATTGTTTTAGTTGCTAATACTCCAAATGATGGTTCAGAAACAGTTTTGGTTCCATCCGAAATTGAGGCTTCCACCAATTGCAGACTTTTAATAGAGCCGGTTGGTAATATTTATTATGCTGTAAATAGTAAGCCATTTGCTTTAGGATATACGGTTTCAACATCTTGTGAGTCTTATGATTTTGCTGGAGGATATTCAACAGGCGATAATGTTAATGTAAATAGAACGATTACTGTGCCTGCTTCTGAAGGAGAAATTTCAGATGTCAATTTTTTGGTAAATGTAACGCATGCGAGATTTTCAGATTTGACGATGCAAGTTATAAGTCCGAAAGGAACAGTTGTAACTTTGTTTAATAAAGACTGTAGTAGTACAAATTCAACTCTTGCTCTACAATTTGATGATAGCGGAGCAGCTTTAAATTGTCGTACAACTACAAGCCAAATTGTGGTTCCATCAACTGCCTTGAGTGCTTTTAATGGAGAAAATCCTCAAGGGAATTGGACTTTTAGAGTTTTTGATGATACTGTGGGAGCATTAGGAACAATAAATTCGGCTTCTGTAAATATTTGTTCTAAAACCTATACATTAGGAGATTCAAATTTTGAAAACATTGATTTTGTTGCATACCCAAATCCAAACAAAGGAACTTTTACGGTACAATTTGAAAGAGATTCTGTAAGCGAGATTAGAGTTTATGTTCATGATATTTCAGGCAAATATGTTTATGACAGGGCTTTTCCAGGGTCAGGGTATTTTATTCAAGATATTCAACTGCCGAGTGTGCCGTCTGGGCTTTATTTCTTAACGGTTACTGATGGAGAGAAAAAAGTAGTGAAAAAGATTTTGGTAAATTAATCCTTCGGTTTTCAAAAACTTAATGAGCCATTGCCATACAAATTATACTAACTTTTATACCTGGTATTTTTAGCAGCGCTTTTGAACATGCTTCGAGCGTTGCGCCCGTTGTAAGAACGTCGTCAACAATTAAAAAATGTTTGTTGTGGGCTGATTCATTAAATTCCACATCAAAAATATTTTCGATATTTTCAGATCTTCCCAAGAGGTTTTTCTTAGACTGTGTTTTAGTATATAATTTTCGAATTAGGAGATTTTCTTCAAAAGGAATGTCTAAACCTGATGCTATTGCTTTTCCAAAAGTAGTAACCTGATTGTAGCCACGTTCCTTAAATTTTCTTTTATGAAGCGGAACTGGAATTACAGCATCAATAGGAATTTCGAATTGAATTTCTTTTAAATCTTCTGCATACCAACTTCCCAAGACAGTTCCAATTTCCTGATGCCCTTTGTATTTTAAATTATGGATGAGTTCCTGAACGATTCCTTTTTTATTAAAATACAAAAATGCCGAGACAAAATGAACATCGATCTTGCCATAAAACTTTTTTACTGCTTCATTTTTTGCATCTAAATGATAGTAAGTTAGAGGTAGTTCGTGTCGACAGATAGTAC
Source organism: Flavobacterium sp. B167r (assembly GCF_056824315.1). Classification (NCBI taxonomy): domain Bacteria; kingdom Pseudomonadati; phylum Bacteroidota; class Flavobacteriia; order Flavobacteriales; family Flavobacteriaceae; genus Flavobacterium; species Flavobacterium sp. B167r. The sequence continues at coordinate 843,768 of NZ_CP124859.1, read as the reverse complement.
AAAAAACGGTTTCATTCTGAAGCAAAAGCGCATTGCATCCGCTACAGACTTTCGGGAAAAACAAATTTATTAGGTAATTAATCACAAAAAAGAAAGATTTTATTTACAAAAATAACAAAATCAACCTTTCAATCTTCATAATTTTTCTTTTTTATATAGGTAGTTTTTATATTTTTGCATCACTATGGCAAAACAAGAAGATTTATTTAAGAATGTGGTTTCGCACGCAAAAGAGTACGGATTTATTTTTCCGTCAAGCGAAGTTTACGACGGATTAAGTGCTGTATATGATTATGCACAAAATGGTGTCGAATTAAAAAAGAATATCCGTGAATATTGGTGGAAATCAATGGTTCAGATGAATGAAAATATTGTCGGCCTTGATGCTGCAATATTGATGCACCCAACAACTTGGAAAGCTTCTGGTCACGTTGATGCATTCAATGATCCATTAATTGATAATAAAGATTCTAAAAAGAGATATAGAGCTGACGTTTTAGTTGAAGACTTTGCTGAAAAAATTCACCAAAAAGCACAAAAAGAAATCGAAAAAGCAAAAGCTCGTTTTGGAGATGCATTCAACGAACAAGAGTTTATTACAACAAATGCTCGTGTAGTTGAATATTTGGCTAAAGAAAGAGAAATTAGAGAGCGTTTAGGACGTTCTTTAGGAGCAGGAGATTTGGCTGATGTTAAAGCTTTGATCGAAGAATTAGAAATTGCTGATCCTGAAACGGGTTCTAAAAACTGGACAGAAGTAAAACAATTCAACTTGATGTTCGGAACAAAATTAGGTGCTTCTGCAGAATCTGCGATGGATCTTTATTTGCGTCCAGAAACGGCTCAAGGTATTTTTGTTAACTTCTTAAACGTTCAGAAATCGGGTCGTATGAAAGTTCCTTTTGGAATAGCTCAAACGGGTAAAGCATTCAGAAACGAGATTGTTGCAAGACAATTTATTTTCCGTATGCGTGAGTTCGAACAAATGGAAATGCAATTTTTTGTACGTCCAGGAGAAGAAATGAAATCATACGAATACTGGAAGGAAACTCGTTTGAAATGGCATTTATCTTTAGGATTAGGAAAAGAAAATTACCGTTTTCACGATCACGAAAAATTAGCGCACTACGCAAATGCAGCAGCTGATATCGAATTTAATTTCCCATTTGGATTTAAAGAATTGGAAGGAATTCACTCTCGTACAGATTTCGATTTGAAAGCACACGAAGAATATTCTGGAAGAAAATTACAATATTTCGATCCTGAACTAAATGAAAACTATGTTCCTTATGTAGTAGAAACTTCTGTTGGTTTAGATCGTATGTTCTTGGCAGTTTTTGCAACTTCATTAAAAGAAGAAACATTAGAAGACGGTTCTACAAGAACAGTTTTAAAATTGCCTGCAGTTTTAGCGCCAACTAAAGCAGCGGTATTGCCATTGGTTAAAAAAGATGGCTTGCCAGAAGTTTCAAGAAAAATCATCGAAGATTTGAAATGGGATTTCAATGTGGCTTATGATGAAAAAGATGCTGTAGGACGTCGTTACAGAAGACAAGATGCTCTTGGAACGCCTTTCTGTATTACAGTAGATCATCAAACGCTTGAAGACGAAACGGTAACAATTCGTCATAGAGATACAATGAAACAAGATCGTGTAAAAATTACGGAATTAAGAGGTATTATCGAAAATGAAGTTTCGATGAAAAACTGGTTAATGAAAATGTAATCTTTACAAGTCATTCTATAGATCCCAAATTCCTTTACGGAATTTGGGATTTTTATTTTCTAAAAGAGGTATTTTATCGGCTTTTTTTGCATTTCATCATTATGTATCAACATTTTGGCTTAATGTGTTAACATTGAAGTATTTAAAATATTTAAATCCGTAATTTTAAAATTAAAAAATCTGTAAGAACAATTTTTTTCTTCATTACAGTAAATTAAACGTATTTTTTGATTATGATTGCGTAGTGAGAAAACCAACAAGACCTGAAATTGAAAAAGCATTCATATATTATAATTGATGATGACGCTGAGAGCATTTTGAAGACCCAAACGACTGCTTCAGGTTTTTCAGAATTATCTTTTATGGGATCGGCATCAAATTTTCAGGACGGTTTAAACTTGGTTTTAGAACACCAACCTGCTTTGATTTTTCTCGAAATCGAACCTCAAAATTTATCAAGCCATTTATCTTTGGCTTTTATTAGCGAACTTCATCGCTTTTTTCAGCAGATTCCGAAAATTATTGTAACAACAAAACTCAAAGAAAAAGCTTTTGATGCGATTCAATATGGCGTTTTCGATTATCTTTTAAAACCAGTTGCGCCAAATGACCTCTTAAAAACAATTTTAAAACTCAATAAAGCCAATTTAAATACTCAAATAGCTCCGTTTAGAGAAGAACCGGTTTCTGTTGTTATAGATGCAGGAACAATTCCTCAAAACATTCAAAAACCATTAACGATCTGTATCAAATCGTATGGAGATTACCGATATTTGAATGCTGAAGATATTTGTTATTTTCAAGCCGATAATAACTCGACAGATATTTATTTAAATACGGGCGAAATGATTACGGCATTTAAAACGTTAAAGCATTTTGAGAGTGTTTTGACCTATCCTTTCATTCGTATTCATAACAGTTATGTAATTAATCGAAATTACATTTCAAGGATTCATAGCGGAAACTCAATCTGTTACATAAAAAACTCTACTAAAAAGATTCCTTTTTCTAAAACCTACAGAGCAAATGTAGAGCAAATTATTGCCGATTTTGCAGCAGGAAATTACCTAGAAGTCTAAAAACTAGACAATTACACTGATTTGCTATCCATTGACTATCAATTGGGTATGATCTACCACAAACCTAATTTTTCGTATAAATTTTTTTTGACACTGGTGTTAGTTTTACACTCTGATTCGCAAGCAGACAAGCGGGTCAGCCCCAAAAATTAAAACAAATCACTTAAAACCTCAAGTCATGAAAAAAACAGCTTTAACAATCGGATTATTTTCTTTAGTAGCAGTAGCAACTTCTTTTGCATCAACAGAAATAAATGGTAATGTATCAAAATTAGACACTATAGCTTCTATTGATCCAGGCCAGAATGGCAACTTGGGAAGAAGAAAAGTAGATGTTACTCTAAATCAGGATAATTTGAATAGTTTTTCTAAAGACAGCCAATCTATTATAAATAAGAAACTAGATTAAATAAAACATTATATAATTTACAAAAGGCCTTCATTTTTTGAAGGCTTTTTTTTTGTTTGTAGTTTTACTATTTTTGAGAAAACTCTCATAGTGTTGAAAATTAATTCTATTATATTATTTCTTTTAACTGCTTTATTTTTTGGATGTACCGAAAAACGCAGTAATAATATGATTCCTGATAAATCGCAAGATAGTCTTTCAATCTATCTTTCATTATCAAATGATGTAAATTTATCTTTGCAAGAAAAACAAAAATTTAATGAGAAAGCTTTTAATCTTATTGTAAAACAAAAAGATGATTCGGTACAGAAGATTAATCTTTTTAAGGTTGCAAATAGATATTATAATATGAGCGATTGGAAGGCTTATAAACAAACATCCAATTTTATTTTGCAGAGAGCATTAAAAAGCAAAGACTCGGTAAATATTGCAAAGGCCCATTCTTATCTAGGTGATTATTTTAGAATGGAAGCGGTTCCAGACAGTGCTTTTTTAAATTATTTTGCGGCTGAGAAAATCTATACTAGAATTAAGGAAGAATCTAGTTTAGCCAGAACTTATATTAACAGAGCTAGTTTACAATTTGATCATGGAGATTTGTTTGCTAGTGAAATTACTATTTTTAAGGCGCTTACAATTTTAAAAGATAGAGAAAATGTAAATGACCTGCTTTATGATTGTTATAACTTCTTAGGAATTGTTTATAATAAACGTGAAGATTATACACAAGCTCTAGAATATCATAATAAAGCTTTAACTGTTTCTGAACAAAAGGATATTCAGCCCGAATTGCAGCTTAAAGCTTCTTCTTTAAATAATATCGGATATGTTTTTTTAAGTAAACAAGATTACACCAATGCAAAAATATATTTTAAAAAAGCATTGAATGAAAAAAAATTGTTTCAAGAATATACGTCTCTGTATGCCATGGCATTAGACAATTTAGCGTATGCACGAATGAAATCGAGAGATTTTAATAGCCTGCCAGAAGAATTTTTCAGAGCCTTAACAATAAGAGACAGCTTAGGGCTTAATTCTGGAGTTATGCTAAGTAAAATTCACTTGTCTGAGTATTATTCTTTGAGAAAAGATACTACTAATGCGATAAAATTTGCTAAAGAAGCTTTAGTGTTATCCAGAACATCTAATGACGCAGAGAATACATTAGATGCGCTTAGACAAATCTCAATAGTAGACAATAAAAAAGCCTCAATTTATTCAAAAGAATATATTCAATTGAATGATAAAATGCTCAAAGCAGAGCGAAATATGGGAGAAAAATTCTCTCGTATTGAGTATGAAACCAACGAAATAAAAGACCAAAATTCTAGTTTGCAGGAAAAAAATAAAACTTTGGTTTATGTATTTAGTATTTGTACATTGCTCGGACTGTTTTTTTACGTTTACAAAACACAGCAAGCCAAAAATCGGGAATTGCTTTTTAAACAGCAACAGCAGATTGCAAATGAAGATATTTACAATTTGATGATTTCGCAGCAAAATGAAATTGAGCTTACGCGAAGAAAAGAAAAGAAAAGAGTTGCACAAGAATTGCACGATGGCGTTTTGGGACGTATGTTTGGTATTAGAATAAGTTTGGATAGTTTAGATAAAGTCGATGAAGCCGAAGCTGCTTCTAAAAGGAAAAAATATCTTACTGAGCTGAAAAATGTTGAACAGGATATTAGAGAAATTTCGCATGATTTAAATAGAGAAAAATCAGAATTAATTAATAATTTTGTTTCAATGCTGATTAAACTATTTGAAGACCAGAGAAATACATATAGCTCTAAATTGATTACTGCTTTTGATCCTGAGATTAAATGGGATTTGATAAGTAATATTGAAAAAATTAATTTGTATAGAATTGTTCAGGAAGGACTTCAAAATTGCAATAAATATGCTAAGGCAGATATTATTAAAGTGGAGTTTAAAAACGAAAACAATAATTTGGTTTTGACCATCGAAGATGATGGAATTGGATTTAATGCTAATAAGACCAAAAACGGAATTGGTTTGCATAATATAGAATATCGTGCAAAAGAATGTAAGGGTACAGTTACGATAAATTCTGCCAAGGGAGAAGGAACAGTTCTCATTATAAAAGTCCCAATAGACCCCAACTCAAACCTTCATAATAATGACATTTGATTTAACCGCCCCAGTTCCACAATTAGTCAAAAAGAATATTTTAATAGTAGACGATCATCCGTTTATTATTGAAGGATATAAAAATGCTATAACTCGCTATAAACCAAAAATATATGAGTTTTTAATTTCTCAGGCGCATGATTGCAGATCAGGTTATGATATAATAGAAAACGACAACACTTCTAATTTTGATATAGCTTTTTTAGATATCAGTATGCCACCTTACGAGGAAAAAGAGATTTTTTCTGGCGAAGATTTAGCAAAATTACTTTCAAAAAAAATGCCTTCGTGCAAGATTATTCTTTTGACGATGTACACCGAATTGCTGAAAATTAAAACGATTATCAGAACAATTCAGCCCAACGGATTGATTATAAAAAATGATCTCACTTTTGACGAATTGCTTTTGGCTTTTGATAAAGTGATGAAAAACGAAAAATATTATAGCCAGTCGGTTGTAAAAATGTTGAATCAATCTACACACAATGCAATCGAAATTGACCAATACGATAAGCAGATATTAGTTCATTTGGCAAAAGGAACTTCAATTCCTGAAATGCTGCAGCATATTCCGATTTCTTTAAATGCCATCGAAAAACGAAAAAAACATTTGAAAGAATTGCTAAAAGTTAAAAACGATTCTGATTTAGATTTGGTGAAAGAAGCAAAAAGTAAAGGGCTCTTTTAAAATTTTAGATTTTAGAGTTCAGATTTTAGATTTTTAAAGCGAAATATCATGATATAAAAAAACACCTAATGAGTTTTAAACCTATTAGGTGTTTTTTTTGTTACTGAATACTGAGACAGTGACTGAATACTAAACTTATTCGCCCAAAGCATCCCATCCGCGTGCTTTTAAGGCAATTTTTGTGTTGGCGCGGGTTACAAGATGTATTCCTTCATTTTCTTCCGCCATATGTCCAATAATAGAGAAATTCGGATTTCCTTTTATTTTGTCAAAATCATTGATGTCGATTGTAAATAAAAGTTCGTAATCTTCACCGCCATTTATAGCAACTGTTGTACTGTCAATATTAAATTCTTCGCAAGCAGAAATAAACTGAGGATCTAATGGAAGTTTGTCTTCATATAAATTACAACCCACTTTAGATTGCTTGCAAATATGAATAATCTCAGAAGACAATCCGTCTGAAATATCAATCATTGCGGTTGGTTTTATTTCTAAAGCATGAAGCAAAGTACGAACATCTTTTCGAGCTTCAGGTTTCAATTGGCGTTCCACCAAATAAGTATAAGGATCTAAATCTGGCTGATTGTTTGGGTTAACCTGGAAAACTTGTTTTTCGCGTTCCAAAACCTGCAATCCCATGTAAGCCGCACCAAGATCGCCAGTTACAACTAATAAATCGGTTTGTTTGGCTCCGTTTCTGTAAACCAATTCATTTTCGTCAGCTTCACCAATTGCAGTAATACTGATAATTAATCCTTTTTGAGATGAGGTTGTGTCTCCACCAACAACATCAACTTTATATTCTTTTGCTGCGTGTGTAATTCCTGCAAATAATTCTTCTAAAGCTTCCAAAGGAAAACGATTTGAAACGGCAACCGAAACCGTAATTTGAGTCGGTTTTGCATTCATCGCGCAAATGTCTGAAACATTTACCACAACCGCTTTGTAACCTAAATGCTTCAAAGGCATATAAGCCAAATCAAAATGAACTCCTTCAATTAATAAATCGGTTGAAACGACTACTTTTTTATCTTTAAAATCAAGAACGGCAGCATCATCGCCAATACTTTTTAAAGTAGACTCTTGAATAACATCAAAGTTTTTGGTTAAATGGTCAATTAAACCGAATTCGCCTAATTGAGCTATACTAGTTCTCTGCTGATTTTTATCTTCAATCATTTCTGTTAAGTTCCAAAGTTATTAAGGTGCAAAGGTACAAAGGATTTTTTTAAAGATGCTTTTTTAAAGATGCTAAGATTCTGAGATGCTAAGGGGCTAAGTTTTTTCTTTTTAAGTTTCAAAGAAACAAAGGTTCAGAGGTGCAAAGGTTTTTTATAAACGAATTATATGGAGACGCATTGCAGTTTGTGTCTACGTTTTCTGGCTAAAAAAATATTTTAAAATTATTTTTTGCTGCTGACAAACTGTTGTCACCGGCCCATTCTACTTTTGAACTATTAAAAATATTTAAACTTTAAAACCATGAAAACATTAGAAGCACAAGTAATCAGTTCAGAAGAATTATTAAAACATTGGCAAGGGCATAGAGCTTTGACACGTCGCGTAATTGAAGTTTTTCCAGAAAAAGATTTCTTCGAATTTTCTATTGGAGGAATGCGACCTTTTTCAAAATTAGTTGACGAACTTTTAGCAATTGCTGTTCCTGCTCTAAAAGGAATTGTTAATAGAGATGCTCAGCCCTACAAAGAGGCTGAAGAAAAACTAATTTTCAAAGCGCAATATCTTGAAAAATGGGATCAGGCTACAGAAGAAATCAATAAATATTGGGAACAATTATCTATTGAAGATTTCAGCGAAACTTTTAATTTATTTGGCCAGTACGAATTTCCTATTATCCATAATATTTTGTATTTTGTTGATAATGAAGTTCATCACCGTGGGCAAGGTTACGTTTATTTAAGAGCTTTAAATATCGAACCACCATTTTTCTGGGAAAGAGAATAAGCATTTATGGTCTTCATTCAATTAAAAATTAAAATTTGAGATTATGGGTTTAAAAAGAATAATGTCCAATTATGCAGATTATAATTTATGGGTAAATCAGCAATTTGTGAATTGGCTTTCGCCGAAATCAGATGAATTGCTTAATGCCGAAGTGCCGTCAAGTTTTTCTACAATTATGAAAACGCTCGATCATATCTGGTCTACTGAAGAATATTGGTTTTCTGTCATTTCCGAATCTTCATTATCTGAAAAGAAAGAAGAAAGCGAATTATCAAAAGAAGAAATATTTGCCGGATTATTAAATTCGTCTACAAAATTGAAACATCTTATAAACTCATTATCTGAAGAAGATTTGATGAAAGAAGTTAAAATCGTAAATCCGTGGTTTGAATGCGAATTGCCAATTTCTGAATATTTAATTCAAGTTATCAATCATGGAACTTACCATCGAGGACAAATTGTAACAATTGGACGTAATGTCGGAATCACAGATGCCTCAAACACCGATTATAATTTTTATAATGTAGTGAAGGCAAATCAATAATAAAAAAAACTCCCAAAGATAAAAGGAATTTCTTTGGGAGTTTTTTTATAAAAGTCTTTGTCTGTTGATTTCTAATAATTCTAAAACTCTTGTTTTTAAAGACTCAGGTTCTAGAATTTTGGCGTAATCTCCAAACATTAAAAACCATCGCGGAAAACCGTCTTGAAGACTATGCGACATAAACGTCATTTCGATTTCATCGCCTATTTCTTTTTGTGAAATAAAACCGTGGTATTTCCTTTCGGTAGCTAAATATCTTGCGATTTTTTTCTGAACCAAAATTCGAACTTTTGTTGTCGGAATCGTTTCGGATTTGGTTAAATACGTTTCTAGAGAATCGTGTTCGATTGTAAAATCAAGGTCTGTTTTTTTAATTTCCTGAATTCGATCAGTTCTAAACTGACGGTAATCTTTTCTTAGATGGCAATATCCTAAAAAATACCAATTATTATTATCATGAAAAACGCCAACAGGTTCTAGATTTCGTTGTGTAGTTTCTTCTTTTTCAAAAGTTTTATAGGTTAGAAGAATTTGCTTTTTCTCAGCAATTCCTTCAAAAAGAACAGCCAAAGTATTGGGCGAATTATCATTAAACATCGGTTCTGCATCCTGCATTACAATTCTCGATTCAATGTTCGAAAGATAATCTTTGTCATTGCTTCTTAATACTGATTTAAGCTTGTACATCGCCGACGCGTAGTGTGTTCCCAAAGAAGGATCGGTGAATTTCTGCATCAGTTTTTCTGCTGCAATAAAACTGCTGACTTCTTCACGCGTAAACATTACCGGCGGAAGGCGATATCCGTCCATTAAAGCATAACCAACTCCAGCTTCACTATAAATTGGAACTCCAGAAGCTTCAAGAGTTCGAATATCTCTATAAATAGTTCTCAAACTACACTCAAAACGATCGGCTAATTCTTGTGCTTTGACAATCTTTTTAGATTGCAATTGAATGAGAATAGCAACAATTCGGTCAAATCGTTTTGGGGTTTCGTCAAGCATTTTTTCTTCTAGGTTCAAAGGTTCAGAGGCTCAAAGTTACAAAGGTTTAATCTTTATATAAATAAAAAAGCTGTTCCAAATTGAAACAGCTTTTCGATTATTAAATCGCAAAAAAATTAAAATCGATACAATAATCCAAATTGTGGCTGGTCGAAGATATTTTCAAATAAATTGATATTTAATTGGAAAGTATCAGACGATGGTCCGTTTTCTGGAGAAACGCTGTTGTAAGCCAAAACATTTGCTAAAACAAAAGTTACTGCAATATTTTTAGTGATAAAATAGTTTAATCCCACATTAATATCGGCAGTTAAACTGTTGTCAGTATCACTTCCAGCAAGCGGTGTTTCGGTTTTGTTTCTTCCAAATCCTAAACCTGCTTCACCATAAGCTTTAAATCTTTTTTTGTCTAATTCTAAGAAGTAGTAACGCGCAAAAGCTCCAACTCCAAAAACATTGGTTTCAATACCTGTTGCTTGTTCTTTATTGCTTGAATAATCCAGTTTTGCACCAACTGCGAATTTATCATTTAGCAAATAGCCAAACTTTGGGCTAAAGCCATAATAATCATTTTCGCCGCCTGTACTAATTTTTATAGAACCTTCAAGAAACATATCGCCTTGTTGAAAAGTCACACCTTTTGCAGAATTCATTTCGGTTTCTGCTTGCTCTTCTTGAGCATTTACAAAACAAAAGGTGAAAAGTGCTAAAATAACTGATAATTTGGTTTTCATAATCTTACATATTTAATGATTTGTAAGATTAAAATTATATTTCCTTATTTTAAAAACCCTTTTGTTTAGTCAAACGCGTTAACAATCAACTTATCAAGTTAAAATTTGTATAATTTTGTAGGTTAAACCTTTTTAATTTCTGACAAGAATTCAACAAAAAACCCGACAACTTTCGTCATCGGGTTTAGTCTATATTCTTGTTTTTTCTTCTATTCTCTAAAGAAAAACTTAGTCATTCAATTTCAAAACAGCCATAAATGCTTCTTGAGGAATCTCAACGTTTCCTACTTGACGCATACGTTTTTTACCTTTTTTCTGTTTTTCAAGAAGTTTACGCTTACGCGAAATATCTCCACCGTAACATTTTGCGGTAACGTCTTTACGAAGTGCTTTAATCGTTTCACGAGCGATAATTTTAGCTCCAATTGCAGCTTGAATCGGAATATCAAATTGTTGTCTCGGAATTAACTCACGTAATTTCTCAGTCATTTTTTTACCGATGTTATACGCGTTATCTTCGTGAATCAATGCAGAAAGTGCATCGACAGTTTGAGCATTCAAAAGAACGTCCAATTTAACTAATTTCGAAGTTCTCATTCCGATTGGAGAATAATCGAAAGAAGCATAACCTTTAGAAACGGTTTTTAAACGATCATAAAAATCGAATACAATTTCCGCCAAAGGCATATCGAAATTCAATTCAACTCTTTCAGTTGTTAAATACGTTTGATTGGTAATTTGACCACGTTTTTCAATACATAAACTCATTACGTTTCCAACGAAATCAGCTTTTGTAATGATTGTAGCTTTTATAAATGGTTCTTCAACTCTGTCTAAACGAGATGGTTCAGGTAAGTCAGAAGGATTGTTTACAACAAATGCAGTTTCTGGATCTTTTTTAGTGTAAGCTAAATACGAAACGTTAGGAACTGTAGTAATTACAGTCATGTCGAACTCACGCTCTAAACGTTCTTGGATGATTTCCATGTGAAGCATTCCTAAGAATCCGCAACGGAAACCAAATCCTAACGCTGCAGAACTTTCAGGTGTGAAAACTAATGAAGCATCATTCAATTGCAGTTTCTCCATTGAAGAACGCAAATCTTCGTAGTCTTCAGTATCAACAGGATAAATTCCAGCGAAAACCATTGGTTTTACATCCTCAAAACCTGTAATCATATTGGTTGTTGGAGTTTTAGCGTCAGTTAACGTATCTCCAACTTTTACTTCTTTTGCCTCTTTAATTCCAGAAATTAAATAACCAACATCACCAGAAGAAATTACATTTTTAGGAACTTGATTTAATTTTAAAGTTCCAATTTCGTCAGCAAAATATTCATTTCCAGTGGCCATGAATTTAATTTTTTGCCCTTTTTTAATTTCACCATTTACAACTCTAAAGATAACTTCGATTCCTCGAAACGGATTGTAAACTGAGTCAAAAATCAAAGCTTGTAATGGCTCATCAGGATTTCCTTTTGGAGCTGGAATTTTTTCGATAATGGCAGCCAAAATGTTTTCAACACCAAAACCAGTTTTTCCAGATGCGTGAATAATATCTTCTAATTTACATCCCAATAAATCGATAATATCATCACTAACTTCTTCTGGATTAGCACTTGGCAAATCGACTTTGTTTAAAACTGGAATAATTTCTAAGTCGTTTTCAAGAGCTAAATATAAGTTTGAAATCGTTTGTGCCTGAATACTTTGCGCAGCATCAACAATCAATAAAGCACCTTCGCAGGCAGCGATAGATCTCGAAACTTCGTATGAAAAATCTACGTGGCCAGGAGTATCAATTAAATTCAGAATGTATTCTTCACCTTTGTAAGTGTATTCCATCTGAATGGCATGACTTTTAATCGTGATTCCACGCTCACGCTCTAAGTCCATGTTGTCAAGCAATTGCGCTTTTTCTTCACGAGCTGTAACGGTTTGTGTTGCGCCTAGTAATCTGTCCGCCAATGTACTTTTACCGTGGTCAATGTGTGCAATAATGCAAAAGTTACGTATCTTCTTCATTTGTATATATCAGTTCTCTATAACGAGTTTAAGTATTTTTTGGGTATAAAACAGTCTAAAGCAATTGCTTTAAAGCATGTTATTAAGGCGCAAAGATAGCGCAAAGTTTTGGATTCTGGAATCTAGTTATAGGATAGTTGAGGGTAAAGAATTAAAAAGGGCATTAAAATTCAAAATTGAATCCTTTTTCTGTTAATTTCTTATACATTTCAGGGTCAAATTTGTAAAGTTTGGCCGCTCTGTGCGAAACGTCTTTTTGCTTTTCATCCAATGCTGTAAGCAGTTTCATGTGAAGCACTTTTCTTCTGAAATTCGATTTGTCCAATTCGATTCCTAAAATTTCTTCGTACAAATGCATTAATTGCAATAAAGTAAATTTTTCTGGAAGAAGATTAAATCCAATTGGCGCCTGACGCACACGGTTTCTTAATTGTGACAAACTGAAATCTAGAATTTCGTTGTGGTCAAAAATCAGTTCAGGAATATCTTTTATTTTGTACCATTTTGCTTCGATAACTCGTAAACTGGCTTTAATATTATAATCTTCTCTATTTACTAAAGTATAATAACCAATGGTCACAACACGTCTTTCCAAAACACGCTGCGGATTTGTAAATGCCTTCAGCTGTTCCAAATAAATATCTTCAAGTCCTGTGAGTTCTTGCAAAATACGCTGTGCGGCGTTATCGGCACTTTCATCTATTTGAAGCCATCCGCCAAGTAGACCCCATTTGCCTTTACTTTCGCCTTGAGCGTGCTGAACCAAGAGAACTTCGAGACTCTCTTTGTTAAATCCGAAGAAAACACAGTCAATTGTGATTCCGTCAACGGCTGGTTTGTGATGGTTAGTAGTTATTTCAGTCAATTTATTGTTGTCGTATTATTAATTTGTATTGAAAATTAGAATTCAAAATTGAATCCTTTTTCAGTTAGTTTTTCATAAATTTCTGAATCAAACTTGTACAATTGTGCCGCTCTGTGCGATACATCTTGCTGTTTTTCGTCTAACGCAACCAGAAGTTTCATGTGAAGAATTTTTCTTCTAAAGTTTGGTTTGTCCATTTCGATTCCTAAAATTTCTCCATACAACTGCATTAATTGCAATAAAGTGAATTTTTCTGGCAATAAGTTAAAACCAATTGGTGTTTGGCGAACTTTATTTCTAAGATGTTTTATGCTATAATCTAGAATTTCATTGTGATCGTAAATCAAATCTGGAATTTCATTGATTTTATACCATTTTGCATCAGAAGCTGTAAAACCTGCTTTAATATTATAATCTTCTCTTTTTACTAATGCATAATATCCAATTGTGATAACGCGTCGCAACGGAAAACGATCTGGATCTCCAAATGCTTTCAATTGTTCCAGATAAATATTATCAAGACCAGTAAGCTCATTCAATAAACGATGAGCGGCGTTGTCGGTACTTTCTTTTTTGTAAATCCATCCACCTGGAAGACCCCATTTTCCTTTACTAATACCTTCGGCATGCTGCACCAAAAGCACTTCAAGGCTGCCCTTGTCAAACCCAAAAATAACACAGTCAATCGTGATGGCGTTCATCGCGCTGTTTTCATTTTTTAGAGCAGTTTTGTCTTCTTCATTTTCCACCATATACGAGATAAATTTTGACAAATTAAATAAATAAAATCATTATTAACCTTTTTGAAAGCCTTATATTTTTTTTAACGAAACAAAATTTTGATAATCAGGTGTTTAAAAATGTGAAAAAAACCTCTCTTTTTTAAAGGGTTTCTTAAATAGCTGATTGTCAATTTTATAAAACGTTGATTTTTCTATATTTTTTATTTCAATTCTACTTCAGATTTTACAACATTGATAAAAATGACTTAGTATTAATCAGAATCAAAAAAAAATAACCCTAATATTTTGTTAATATAGAAAATTTGTTTTACACTTGTAGTCAAATTTACCATAAGATAAATTCAAATTGACTATAAGTAAAAAAAGGAACAAAGCTACACTTAACTTAAACTTACCACAATGTTTTTTTTAAGAAATTGATTTAAATCGCTTTTTGTTGAGATTACCATCATCAAATTTTGCCCAAAGAATCGATTTTGAAGTTGTTTATAGTCTGCAAGTACTAAATGTTGGAAAAGAGATTCAGGCCCTCTTTTTTGGCATGACCTGCTTGGGAAGTTTTTCCGGGATTTCTCCTAAGGTAAAAAACACTAACTATAACTTAAACTTAATCAATTCTTATTATGAAAAGCAAAAATTGTATTAAAACAACAAAGCTTCCATATTTTATGGCGGTGCTGCTTAGCGTATTTATGATGCAGTTTGGATTTGCTCAAGAATCCAAAACTGTAAGTGGGACAATTACCTCTTCCGAAGACGGATTTGGAGTTCCAGGAGCAACTGTACAAGTACAGGGAACAAAATCGAGTACTGTTACCGATTTTGACGGAAAATATAAAGTTGAAGCTAAAACTGGAGATGTTTTGGTGATCACTTTTGTGGGTTTCAAATCACAGAATATTACGGTTGGAACTCAAAAAACAGTTAATGTGGTTTTAAACCCAGAAACTGCAGAACTTAAAGAAATTGTAGTAATCGGTTACGGTACTCAAAAGAAGAAAGTAAATACAGCTGCGACTTCTTTGGTGTCTGGAAAAGACATTCAGCAAGTTGCGTCTCTTGATGTTGTAAATGCTTTACAAGGTCAGGCTTCTGGAGTTTCTGTAACTTCATCTTCTGGTCAGCCGGGAGCGAATATGGTGGTAAATATTCGTGGAGCAGGTACAGCAGGAAATAGCGATCCGCTTTATGTGGTTGATGGTGTAGTAGTAGATAACGGAATCGGATATCTTGATCCATCTGTTATTGAAAGGGTTGACGTTTTGAAAGATGCTTCTGCAGCTTCTATCTACGGAGCAAGAGCGGCAAATGGAGTTATCTTAGTTACAACTAAAAAAGGAAAAGATGGTAAAATGAATGTGTCTTTCAGTTCTTACACAGGTTTTCAGCAGATTGCAAAAAAACTGGATTTGATGAATACACAAGAATATACTACAATCATGAACGAAGCTCGTGTAAATTCTGGTTATGCGCCATTATATTCTAAAGAGCAAATTGCAGGATTTCCTAACCACGATTGGCAAAAAGATTTGTTCAACGAAGGTGCAATGAAACAAAATCACTCTCTTTTAATTACAGGTGGTGACGAAAAATCTACAATTGCAACTGGTTTATCTTACTACGGACAAGAAGGTATGATTGGAGGATCTACTAATCAATCGCAATACGACCGTGTTACTTTTACATTAAACTCTACTTCAGAAATTATTAAAGGATATTTGAAAATTGGAGAAAACTTCACATTATCAAACATCAAATCAAGCGGTGTTGCAGATGATGGAATTTATAGCAACGCAATTAGAAGTTTCTTAAATGCAGCTCCGATTGATGAGGCGTATGACGAAAATGGAGGTTTTGCTCGTTCTATTATTTCTCAGGATATCAGCAATCCAGTTGGATCTTTATACTATAACAACTTCAATCAGACTAAAACAAATCGCTATGTAGGTAATATTTTTGCTGAATTGAAATTTGCAAAAAACTTTACTTTCAGAACAAGTTATGGTGTTGATATGACAGATAGCAACTACCGTTCTTTCAGACCAGTTTATTCTCTTTCTTCAAATGACAATAACACGGTTTCGAGCGTAACTCAAAGTGGAACAAAATCTTTAGGATGGATTTTTGAAAACACACTTCAATACAAATTCAACATTGTTGATTCTCACAATTTTGATGTATTAGTAGGTACTTCTGCTAAAAAGAATACTTCTGATTATATGGAAGGTCAAGGAAGAAACTTAATTTTTGATGATTTCGAACATGCTTATTTAGATAATGCAAAAGATCCGACATCAAATGTGGTTAAAGGAAACCGTAAAGATTACGCGATTCAATCTTACTTCGGACGTTTATTGTACGATTACAACAACAAATACTTATTCTCTGCAACAGTTCGTCGTGACGGTTCATCAGAATTTGGTCCAGACAACAAATATGCTATTTTCCCATCGTTCTCTGCAGGATGGAATTTAGATAAAGAGGCTTTCTTTAAAGAAAACAAAGTTTTAAATACTTTCAAATTAAGAGCAAGCTGGGGACAAAATGGTAATGACCAATTTGGTAGAAGATTTGCTTATTTGTCGACTGTAAACTCAACAGACAAAACATATCACTTCGGAACTGGTGACGAAACTCTTTTAGTAGGTTCAAGCCCAGACCAATTGGCAAACCGTAACTTAAAATGGGAAACTTCTGAGCAATTAGACTTAGGTTTTGATGCTACATTGTTTAATAATTTTACTTTAACTTTTGATTACTATGACAAGAAAACTAAAGATTGGTTAGTATTGGCATCTATCCCAACTTATGCTGGAGCAACTGCACCTTACATTAATGGTGGAGACGTAAGCAATAAAGGTTTTGAGATTGGTTTATCTTACCGCACACGTTTTGGAAAAGACTGGAATTTTGCAATCAACGCAAACCTTTCTCGTAACCAAAATGAAGTGTTGAAAATTGCTAACAACGAAGGAATCATTCACGGAGAATCAAACGTATTATTTCAAGGTTTAGACGAAATGAACCGTGTTGAGGTTGGAAAACCAATGGGTTATTTCTACGGATTAAAAACAGCTGGAATTTTCCAAAATGCTACTGAAGTTGCAGCCGGTGTTCAGCCAAATGCAGTGCCAGGAGACGTTCGTTTCGTAGATTTAAATAATGATGGGAAAATCGATGCAAATGATAAAACTCAAATTGGTGATCCAAATCCAGATATCAACTACGGAGTTAACTTAGAATTATCATACAAAGCTTTTGATTTCTCTGTTAATACTTACGGTATCGCTGGAGGTCAAAACGTTTTTGGAGTTCACGATTACACACGTGCTTACACAAATAACACGACTGAAGTGTTAGGCAGATGGACAACTGAAGGAACTTCTAACAGAATTCCAAGAGTAACTTACGGAACAGATGATAACGGAAACTATACTAAATTCTCTGATTTGTACATTCAGGATTCAGATTTCTTCAGAATCAAAAATGCTACAATTGGATGTGATTTAACGAAGTTAACAGACAAACTTAAATTCTTCTCAAAATTCAGATTGTACGTGGCAGGAAATAACATTTACACTTTCACGAAGTACAAAGGAATGGATCCAGAAATTGGTTTCGGAAACGTAAACCAGTCTTGGGCTAAAGGAATTGACGTTGGATATTATCCTCAGCCAAGAACCTATTTGATGGGTCTAAATGTTAATTTTTAAATTTTGAAAACGATGAAAACATATATAAAATTATTTGCCCTTTCAAGCTTACTTGTTTTAGGTTCTTGTTCGGAGGATTTTTTAGAAAACGAACCATATACAGATAAAGTAACAGAGAATTTTTATAAAACTCCATCTGATGCTTTTGAAGGTTTGGTTGCTGTTTATGACATATTGCAAAGAGAAGCTTACGGTACTCAATTGATCGTAAGCGAGCAAGCATCTGATAACTGTTTTGGTGGATTTGGTATTGCTGACCCAACGGTAGATTTACAGTGGGACCGCTTTCAATATACTACAGATAAAGATATGAACGCCTTAACATGGACAAACTCTTATCTTGGAATTTACAGAGCTAACATTTTATTAGAAAATTTAGATAAAGTAAACTGGGGATCAGATACAGCTTTGAAAACGCGTTACGAAGCTGAAGCTCGTTTCTTGAGAGCACACTTTCACTTTCAAGCGGCAAAAATGTTTGGAGATATAGTTCCATTAGATCACACCGTGACAACAAGTGAGTTTGAATTGCCAAGACAAGCAGCAGAAGTTACGTATGCTTTAATTGCAAACGATTTGAAATTTGCAGCAGACAACTTAGGGCCAGAAAACTATTCGCAAGCTGGAAATGCAAACTACGGTCGTATTACAAAATGGGCTGCAGAAGCTTATTTGGCTAGAACTTTCTTGTTTTACACAGGAGCATACAGCAAACCAGATTTAGCTGGTGTAGTTTCAAAAGCAGAAGTAACAACTTATATTAATGATGCTGTAAATAATAGTGGTCACGGTTTAGTTGCTGATTTTGCTAATCTTTGGTTAGCAGCTTCTTTTGAAAATTTTGCTGGAGAAGACAATACAGAAATGGTTTGGGCTGTTCGTTTTAACGGATCAGGAAAAGGAAACTGGGATCTTCATGAAGGAAACCGTTTTCAAGTAAACATTGCACCACGTGGAGGATCTATTGGAAAATATGCAACTGGATGGGGAGGAGCACCTGTAAATCCTAAACTAGTTGAAGCTTATGATGCTACAGATAGCAGAAAAGCGGCTTCATTTATTGATTACGCAGGCGAAAACTTAAACTTTGATCCACAAGCTAGAGAGCAACGTCAATATACTGGATATTCTTGGAAAAAATACTGCCCAATTACAAACGCAGCAGGAACTGCTGTTGTAGAAGCTAATGGTGGAAATTTCCAAATTGATAATTACCAAGATTACGCAATTATCCGTTTTGCTGACGTTTTATTGATGGCTGCAGAATTGAATTTAGATTCTAATGCGGCATTAGCGCAAGCAGATTTAGACAGAGTTCGTGACCGTGCATTTAAAAGTACAACACACAGAATTCCTGTAACTAAAGCGGTTATTATGGAAGAGCGTCGTTTAGAACTGGCTTTGGAAGGATTACGTTATTTTGATTTAATCAGACAAGGAATGCCTGCAATGAAAGCTGCTATTGATAACACTTCGGGAGATTCTCAGTTTGCAGTTACTTTTAGAACAGAAACTCAAGGATGGTTTCCTTTACCGCAGTCTCAAATTGTACTTTCAAATGGTACAATAATTCAAAATCCAGGTTGGAATTAATTTTAAACAAAATGACTATGAAACGTATATTATATATCTTAATAGCAGCTGTTACAATTGGTTCGCTGTTATTTTCATGTGAAGCAATTGATGATCGCGAAAGCCTTCCAGCAGTTACTTTGACACCAGAAACACTTAAGTTTTCTATAACGCAAGATGCTACAAACAAAAATCTTATAAATCTTAAAAGTGATGACCCAACGGTTATTCCGTTTTGGAAATATGTTGATGCATTAGGAAATGAAGTAGGTCATTCTAATAAAAGCACTGATCAAGTAGTTCTTCCATTTGCTGGAAAATATACTATTTATTACTCAGCTTATACAAGAGGAGGTTCTGTAGAAGCTGCTCCGGTTGTATTAGATATTGCAGAAAATGACGAAAGTTATTTTAGAGATCCAAAATGGGAAATGCTTACAAATGGTGTTGACGGAAAAACTTGGGTTTTAGATTTTGTTGATCCAGTTGGATGGGCAGGTTTAGATTACCCAGCTGCATCTGGAGATAACTGGAGCTGGTTGCCAGATTATGCAAGTAATTCTTGGGTAATGGATAATAAAGATTGGGGACAAATGTATTTTGATTTAAATGGAAATTACAACACAACAGTTACTCAAACAGCGATTGCAAACAGCGATCAAACTACAAAAAAAGGAACGTATTCGTTTGATATTAAAAATAATAAATTAGTTTTTAATGGTGGAGTAGAAATGCTTTACGGTGGAGATTATTATGGAGACTGCAGCAACTGGATCAGCGTAAAAGTGGTTGAGCTTACAGCAACATCTTTAAGATTAGCAGTAATACGTGATAAAAGTAGAAAAGGTGAAGGAGTTTGCTTAATTGTATTCCACTATAAAGTAAAATCGTAAGTTAGTTAGTTTTGAAGTCTCAGTCCTAAAAGCATTTTGTAATGTTCTTTAAGACTGAGACTTAAATTATTTTAGTAAGAAATAAATGAAATCATTTTTTATTTCTATCTTCAAATTCCAAAAAACAAAAAAGTACCTATGCAGATCAGAAAAAACATAAAAAAATTAAGTTTATGGGCTTTTGCAGCTGGAATTCTTTTCTTTAATTCTTGTACTAAAAAAGAAGATGCATTTGTAAACCGAAAAATATCTTTCAATTCAGATTGGAGTTTTCATTTAAACGATAGTATTGTTGATAAAGACACCATTGGAACTTCAACTAAATGGAGAACTTTAGACGTTCCTCACGATTGGAGTATCGAAGGGAAATTTGATGAAAAAAGCCCAGCAGGTTATGGCGGAGGATCGCTTAACGGAGGATTAGGCTGGTACAAAAAAACATTCAAAGTTGCTGCAGAAGACAGCACAAAAATTACTTCAATCACTTTTGATGGCGTTTACAGAAACAGCGAAGTTTGGGTAAACGGACATTATTTAGGAAAACGTCCAAACGGATATATCGGTTTTCAATATGAGATTACTCCATACTTAAATTACGGAGAAAAAAACAACGAAATAATTGTTAAGGTTGACAATTCAAAACAACCTAATTCACGCTGGTATTCGGGTTCAGGAATTTTTAGAAATGTCTGGATCGAAACAACAGATAAACTTCACGTTGGACAATGGGGAACCTACATTACAACTCCAAAAGTTACGGCTGAAAAAGCTTCGGTTAGTATTGAAACTACAATTAAAAATCAATACAAGGAAGATAAGAAAGCAACTGTAACGACAACTATTTTTAAAGAAGACAAAAAAGTAACATCGGTTACTCAAGATATAACAATCAATGCGAATGGAAATCAAACTTTGAACCAATCGGCTGAGGTTGAAAATCCTGCATTATGGTCAGATGAAAATCCAGAATTGTACACGGCAGTTACGGAAATTTCGCTTGACGATAAAATCATTGATCAATACAAAACTACTTTCGGAATCAGAGATTTTAAATTCGATTTGAACAAAGGTTTTATTTTGAATGGAAAACAAGTCAAAATAAAAGGAGTTTGTATGCATCACGATTTAGGTCCGTTGGGTTCGGCGATCAACACGCGCGCCATCGAACGTCAGTTGGAAATCCTGAAAGAAATGGGCGTAAACGGAATCAGAACTTCACACAATCCGCCTGCAACAGAACTTTTGGAACTTTGCGATAAAATGGGTTTCATTGTCATGGATGAAGCTTTTGATATGTGGAAGCAAGCCAAAACCAAATACGATTATGCAAATGATTGGGACAAATGGCACAAACAAGATTTAATAGATCAATTGTTACGCGACCGAAATCACGCCAGTATTTTTATGTGGAGTATCGGAAATGAAATTCCGGAACAATGGAATGAAACGGGAATTGAAATCGCTAAAGAATTAGCCGCAATAACGCGTCAATACGATAAAACAAGACCACTTACAGCAGGAATGAACCCGCCTGTAAATATGAATATTGATGCGGTAACGTTACAATTCGAGAAAAAAAATGTTTCCGTTAATCCGCTTGCAGGATCTGGAGTTTTAGATTTAATCGGATACAATTATGCACATCAAACATTCGAACATCATTTAAAAAACTTCCCAAATACACCTTTCATCGCAACCGAAACTACTTCGGGTTTACAAACAAGAGGTTATTATGATGCCGTTTCAGACACAATCAAAAAATGGCCGGTTAGTTGGGATAAAAAATTTGATGGAGGAAATCCAGGAAATACCGTTTCGGCTTACGATCAGGTGCAAACGCCTTGGGGATCAACGCACGAAGCTACTTGGAAAATCATTAAAAAACACGATTTCTTAGCTGGAATGTACGTTTGGACAGGTTTCGATTATATCGGAGAACCAACTCCATACGAATGGCCATCGGTAAGTTCGTATTTCGGAATTGTCGATTTAGCCGGTTTCCCGAAAGACGTATATTATATGTACCAAAGCGAATGGACAACTAAAGATGTTCTTCACATTTTCCCACATTGGAACTGGAAAGCAGGACAAACAGTTGACGTTTGGGCATACTACAATAATGCAGATGAAGTGGAACTTTTCGTAAACGGAAAATCAGTTGGAAAAAGAGCTAAAAAAGGGGATAATTTACACGTAATGTGGAGAATTCCATTCGAAGCAGGAACGCTAAAAGCCGTTTCTAGCAAAGACGGAAAAGTGGTTTTAGAAAAAGAAATCAAAACGGCTGGAAATCCTTCGCAATTAAAATTAACGGCTGACAGAAGTACGATTAAAGCAGACAAAAATGATTTGTCATTTGTAACCGTAGATATTTTGGATGCCAACGGAACAATTGCTCCAAATGCAAACAACGAAATCAACTTCTCATTAAAAGGAAATGGAAAAATTGTAGGCGTTTGCTCTGGAGATCCAGTAAGTCACGAACCGTACAAAGCAACTAAGCATACCGCTTTGGCAGGAAAATGTTTGGTGATTGTACAATCGGGTGATAAATCTGGAAGATTGGAATTGACCGCTAAAGCGAATGGACTTCAACAAGCCACAATCGTAATTACAGCAGAATAAAATACCACGTTCCTGCAAGGTTTTCAAAACCTTGTAGGTATCTATAATATTTTGAATAAGTAAAAAAGAATACCTACGAGGTTTTGAAAACCTCGCAGGAACTAACATCTAGAATTATTGACTCATGAAAAACAGACAACTAACCACATTGTTTTCGGCTTTTATGCTTGGATTTGTATTGACGCCAAAAGCATCAGCTCAAATTCAGAATGCAGATGTGCTGAATGCTCCGATAGATATCAGTAAAGATTTTCAGAATTATCTGAACACTTTTTATTTCGCAGATGAGCTAGCTTCTTTTGATCCTGCGACAGGAAAAGGAACGATTAAATATCTGCGATATAATTATAAAACACGTCAGGCTTTCAACAACATGATGATGAAGCCAGATGTGGAAAAAGCAAACGAATTCCCAACAACAGAATATGCAGAATCTCCAGTTTTGCCATTCGAAATTCAGTTTGTTTCAGACAGAACAGTTCGTATCAAAACGACTTCTGGGCCACAATTTCATCCGCAAAAAGAATCTTTAATGTTGGTTGACGGAGTTGCTCCGAATCACCCAGAATTATGGAAATATGCTAAAATTGAAGGAGGTCACAGCTACACAAGCAAACACGGAAAAGTCGAAATTTTGACAAAACCGTGGCACGTAAAAATCTACGATGAAAAAGGAAAACTTTTAACGAGCACACTTCACGATACAGATTTTAAAAACACGTATACACCAACACTTCCGTTTTCTTATGTTCGAAGAAACAGCGATTATTCAAGAAGTATGGGCGCTGCGTTCAGCTTAGAGCCAGACGAAAAAATATTTGGTTGTGGAGAATCTTTCACACAATTCAACAAACGCGGTTCAAAAGTAGTTTTATGGGCGGATGATGCAAACGGAATCCAAAATGAAACGATGTACAAACCAATTCCGTTTTACATGAGTAGCCGTGGTTACGGAGTTTTCATGCACCATTCAACACCAATTACAGTTGACTTCGGAAAGTATTTTTCAAGTGCAAACGAAATGTACATTGGAGACGACGAAGCCGATTTGTTTTTCTTCATCGGAGAACCAAAAGACATTTTAGATCAATACACAGATTTGACAGGAAAAGCTGCCATGCCACCACTTTGGTCATTTGGTTTCTGGATGAGCCGTATCACGTATTTCTCAGAAAAAGAAGGACGTGAAGTTGCGAGAGATTTGCGTAAATATAAAATTCCAACAGACGTAATTCACTTTGATACAGGTTGGTTTGATGTAGATTGGAGAAACAATTACGAGTTTGCAAAATCTCGTTTCCCAGATGCTACAAAAATGATGTCTGATTTGAAAAAAGACGGTTTCCAAGTTTGTCTTTGGCAATTGCCATATTTTACTCCAAAGAACACTTTGTTCCCAGAAATTATGGACAAAAATTTGGCGGTAAGAGACAGAAAAGGAAATCTTCCTTATGAAGATGCGGTTTTAGATTTCTCAAACCCAGAAACAATTTCTTGGTACCAAGGAAAATTAAAAAAATTATTTGATGAAGGAGTTGCGGTTTTCAAAGTAGATTTTGGAGAAGCGGCACCAGCAGACGGAATTTATCATTCAGGAAGAACAGGTTTCTACGAGCACAATTTATATCCATTACGTTACAACAAAGCAGTTGCTGAAATCACTCAGAAAGAAAAAGGTTATACTTTAATCTGGGCGAGAAGTACTTGGGCAGGATCTCAGCGTTATCCTTTACATTGGGGAGGAGACTCTGAAACTACTAACGGTGCAATGTCGGCAGAGCTACGCGGTGGACTTTCTTTAGGACTAAGCGGATTTAGTTTCTGGAGTCATGATGTTGGAGGTTTCGCAACTAAATCTCCTGAAAATATTTACAGAAGATGGACGCCATTCGGAATGTTGACTTCGCACGTAAGAAGTCACGGAGAACCGCCTCGCGAACCTTGGTTGTACAGCAAAGATTTCTTGGAAGGATTTAGAAAAGCAGATAATATGCGTTACGAATTAATGCCATATATCTACGCTCAAGCGAAAGAAAGTTCAGAAAAAGGATTGCCAATGATGCGTGCTTTATTTGTAGAATATCCAAACGATCCGGGAGCTTGGTTGGTTGACAATCAATATTTATTTGGTTCAAGTATGTTGGTTGCACCACTTTTCGAAGAGGTTGAAGAAAGAGATGTTTACATTCCTGAAGGAACTTGGATCGACTATCAAACTAAAAAAGTATACCAATCAGGATGGCATAAAATTAAAGCAGGCGAAATTCCGATTATTGTTTTGATTAAAGACGGAACTGTAATCCCACACATTGGTTTAGCGCAGTCGACAAAAGATATGGATTGGAGCAAATTGACATTAAAAGTATTTGCAAGTGATAAAACAACTTCAGCTTCAGCCAAAGTTTATTTACCAAACGGAGAGGCGCTACAAGAAATAAAAGTTACCAAAAACGGAAACAATTTTGACGTAACAACAAATCCATTAAACGGAAAAACCACTTTCAAAACAGAGTGGGCAAAATAAAAAATATAGCCACAGATTAAAATGATTAGAAAGGATTTTTTCTTTCTCTCGCAGATTTTGCAGATTGAGCAGATTTTTAATCTTTTAATCCTTTAATCTGTGGCAAAAAATAGTCAGAGATTTGAAAAATCAGTGACAAAAAAACATAATACCAAAAAACATGAAAAACTATCTAATTCTCCCAGCCGTACTGCTTTCAATCACCGTTGGCTACAGTCAGAAAAACAAGAACGCTTACGAATTGGCATCGCCAAACGGACAAAACAAAATCAAATTTGAGCTTGTAAAAAACGCTCCAAAATATGCTGTTTCTCACGGAAAAACCGAAGTGATTTCTCCATCTGAAATGGGATTTGTATTGAAAGGAAACGAAGATTTAAGCACAAACTTTGAAATCAAAGGAGCAAAAACTTCTACGTTTGATGAAACTTGGGAACAAGTTTGGGGAGAAAAGAAAAACATTAGAAACAACTACAATCAATTGGTTGTTGATTTACAGCAAAAAACTGGAAACAAACGTAAATTACAAATTCAATTCCGTGCTTTTGATGACGGAGTTGCTTTTAGATATGTTTATCCAAAACAAAATGTAAAAGACAGTATTTTCATTACAGATGAAAAAACGACTTTCAATTTAAAAGAAGACGGAAAAGCTTGGTGGATCCCTGCAAACTTGGAAAACCGCGACGAATATTTATTTAAAGATGCTCCAGTAAGTACACTTGATACGGTTTTAACTCCGCTAACAATCGAAAGCAAGAGCGGATTGGCTTTAAGTTTTCACGAAGCAAATTTGATTGATTTTGCGAGTATGACTTTGGTAAATACAAAAGGGACAGAATTAAAATCTGATTTAGTGCCGTGGCCTGATGGAATAAAAGTTCGTGTGAAAGACACTTTTACTTCTTCTTGGAGAACAATTCAAATTGGAGAAAATCCTGGAGAATTGATTACTTCTTATTTGGTTTTAAACTTGAACGAACCAAACAAATTAAAAAATACAAATAGCTATTTCAAACCATACAAATATTTAGGGATTTGGTGGGGAATGCACATCGGAAAATATACTTTCTGGGAAAGCGACAAACAAGGAGCAACGACAAAACATGCTGAAGAATACATCGATTTTACTGCAAAAGAAGGTTTCCACCATTTATTAATTGAAGGATGGAATAAAGGATGGACGCCAGGTTGGTACGAAAACCGTATGCACATGTTCAGCTTCACGAAAAGCGCTGATAATTTCGACTTAGAAAAAGTAGTTGCTTACGGAAAAAGCAAAAACATCGAATTAATCGGATACCATGAAACGGGTTCAAACTTAATTAACTACTTAAAAGAAGTTGACGAAGGTTTTGCTTTATACAAAAAATTAGGAATTCATACGGTAAAAATCGGGCACGTTGGTTCTAAATTAAATATGAAACAAATGCACTTCGGACAATTTGGAGTAAATTATTTCAGATATATTTTAGAAAAAGCGGCACAATACGATTTAGCGGTTTTATACCACGAGTCTATTAAAGATACAGGAGAAAGAAGAACTTTTCCAAACATGGTTTCGAGAGAAGCGGCAAGAGGACAAGAATACAACGCTTGGAGCGAAGGAAATCCCCCAAACCACTTAAGCATTATTCCATTTACAAGATTGCTTTCTGGACCAATGGATTTCACACCTGGAATTTTTGATGTTGAGGTAAAACAAGGTTATCCAGGAAAAAGAATTCAAGGAACAGTTGGGCAGCAATTGGCATTGTATGTAGTACTTTATTCTCCAATTCAAATGTTGGCAGATCTTCCTGAAAACTACGAAGGAAAACCAGCTTTACAATTCTTAAAAGATGTTCCAACAGATTGGGAAGACACAAAAATCTTAGAAGGAAAAATTGGTGAATACATCACAACAGCAAGAAAAGACAGAAATAGCGCAGACTGGTATTTAGGAACTTTGACAAATGAAAACCCAAGAAACGTAAATGTTTCATTATCATTTTTAGATCCAAATGCGACTTACGAAGCGCAGATTTATGTTGATGCGGAAGGAACAGATCAAAAACACAATCCAGAAGCAGTAGCGATTTCTAAGAAAACAGTAAAATCTACAGACTCTCTAAAATTGAATTTAGGAGGAGCTGGCGGTGGAGCAGTGAGATTTAAAAAATTGTAATTAAGGTTAGAAGTTAAATGTTAGACGTTAGATGTTAAACCCGACAGGTTTTTAAAACCTGTCGGGTTTGGTAACGCAAAAAGATAAATACAACGAAACCATTTTCAGATGAAAAAACTTTTAATAATAACAGTTGCTTTAATTTCTTCAATTAATTCGTTTGCACAGAATGAAAACCGAACTATAAAAGTCGATTTCAATAAAACTGCAGGGAAATTGAACACGATGTTTAAAGAATGCATTGGTGCGGGAAGAGCAAATGAAGGTCTTCGTGCCGATTGGCAGCAGCAATTGGCAATTGTAAAAAAAGAATGCGATTTTAAATACATCCGCTTTCATGGTTTATTGACAGATGATATGGCCATTTACCGCGAAGACGAAAAAGGAAATCCAGAATACAACTACCAATATGTAGACGTTTTGTTCGATTATATTGTGAGTCTGAAAATGAAACCTTTTGTTGAATTAGGTTTTATGCCGAATGCTTTGGCAAGCGGAAAAGAAACTATTTTTTGGTGGAAAGGAAATGTTACGCCTCCAAAAGATTATAAAAAATGGGAAGATTTAATTAGAAATCTAACGGCACATTTCAAAGAACGTTACGGAGACGAAGAAGTAAAAACATGGTATTTTGAAGTGTGGAACGAACCAAATCTTTCACCTGGTTTTTGGAGCAGTACACAAGAAGAATATTATAAATTATACGATTACGCAGTTCGCGGAGTAAAAGCAGTAAACAAAGACTACAAAGTTGGAGGGCCTGCAACTGCTGGTGCAGCCTGGGTTCCTGAAACAATTGCTTTTTGCGAAAAAAATAATGTGCCAATTGATTTTATTTCGACACATACTTACGGCGTAAAACACGGATATTTGGACGAATTCGGAACTTCTGGAACAATCTTAAATAAGGACGAATCGAGTGTAAGCGGGGACGTTATAAATTCACGCAAACAAATTACAGAATCGGCTAAACCGAATTTAGAATTACATTATACAGAATGGAGCGCGTCTTATACGCCTGCAGATCCAATTCACGACAGTTATCACTCGGCAGCGTATATTTTGCAGAAATTAAAACAAGTTGGAAACGCAGCAAACTCAATGTCATATTGGGTTTTTACAGATATTTTTGAAGAAGCAGGCCCAAGATTTACACCTTTTCACGGTGGTTTCGGATTGATGAATACACAGGGGATTAAAAAACCGGCTTATTTCTCTTATTTTTTAATGAATAAATTGGGAGAAACAGAACTTCAAAATGCAGATAAATCGTCTTGGACTTCTAAAAATGCAAAAGGCGATGTACAGGTTTTATTGTGGGATTTTACAAATACACATCCTGGCGATAAAGAGTTGAATCAGACCTATTACATTAAAGATCTTCCATCAAAAGAAAAAGGAAAAGTCAAAATTGAAGTGGACGGAATGCAGAAAGGAAAATATGTACTAGAAGTATATAAAGTTGGTTACAAAGTAAATGACGTTTACGCAGATTATCTCGCATTGAATAAACCAAGTCAGTTAACACGCGAGCAGGTAAATTCATTAAAAGAGAAAAATACCGGCGCGCCAATTTCAACAGAAAAAATTACAATTGACGGAAAAGGAACTTTCAGCAGAGAATTCAAAATCAATGAAAATGATGTTGTAATGCTGAATTTGATTAAGCAATAATTTTAGATAAAACCACAAACATAATATTAACCGCATTTAAAGATGTCGTGTGAGGAATCAAAATCTTTAAATTCAAAAAACATCTAACTATCTATGAAAAACAAAATGATATACCTTTCGGCGGCTTTGGTTTTTGCATTTTTTACTTCTTGTAAAAATGATGCACAGACCATAGCTTCAAATTCGGCGGAGACCGAAGAATACGTTGGAAAAGAAATAGGTACCGAGCATGATGCAGAAATCGACAAATTGATTTCGCAAATGACATTAGAAGAAAAAATCGGAATGCTTCACGGTAACAGCATGTTTGCAAATGCAGGTGTAAAACGTTTAGGAATTCCAGAATTAAAAATGGCCGATGGTCCGTTGGGAGTTCGTGAAGAAATTTCAAGAGACAATTGGGCTCCAGCTGGTTTGACCAACGATTTTGCAACCTATTATCCTGCAGGAGGTGCTTTAGCTGCAACTTTTAATGCTGAAATGGCACATACTTTCGGAACTAGTTTAGGAGAAGAATTACGTGCAAGAGATAAAGATATGTTGCTTTCTCCAGCAATCAATATGGTGAGAACGCCACTTGGAGGAAGAACTTACGAATACATGTCGGAAGATCCATTTTTGAATAAAAAAATTGCTGTGCCTTTGGTTGTTGGTTTACAGGAAAAAGATGTAATGGCTTGTGTAAAACACTACGCAGCAAACAATCAAGAAACAAATCGTGATTTTGTTGATGTGCAAATTGACGAGCGTACACTTCGCGAAATTTATCTTCCAGCTTTTGAAGCTACTGTAAAAGAAGGAAAAGCGTACAGTATCATGGGAGCTTACAACAAATTCAGAGGTGAATATTTATGTGAAAATGATTATATGCTGAATAAAATCCTTCGTGAAGAATGGGGATTTAAAGGTATTGTCGTTTCAGACTGGGCTGCGGTTCATTCTACAGGAAAAGCTTTGAAAAATGGTTTAGATATTGAAATGGGAACACCAAAACCTTTCAACGAATTTTTCTTGGCTGATAAATTGATTGCTGCGGTAAAATCGGGAGAAGTTTCAGAAAAAGAAATTGATCTTCACGTAAAACGTATTTTACGCGGATTATTCCATATTAAAGCAATGGGTGGTGGAACGCGTGCTAAAGGAAGCATCGCAACAGAAGCGCATTACCAAGACGCATACAAAATTGCTGCAGAAGCAATTGTATTGTTGAAAAACGATAACAATGCATTGCCTTTAAAACTAGACGGAGTAAAATCTATCGCTGTAATTGGAAACAACGCAACAAAGAAAAACGCTTTAGGCGGATTTGGAGCTGGAGTGAAAACAAAAAGAGAAGTTACGCCTCTTGAAGGTTTAAAGAACAGACTTCCTTCTTCAATAAAAATCAATTATGCTGAAGGATATTTAGAGCGTTACGACGAAAAAAACAAAGGAAACTTAGGAAATATTACTTCTACAGGACCAGTTACAATTGATAAATTAGATGATGCTAAAGTAAAAGAAGCGGTTGAAGCGGCTAAAAATTCAGATGTTGCCATCATTTTTGCAGGTTCAAACCGTGATTACGAAACAGAAGCTTCTGACCGTAGGGATTTACACTTGCCATTCGGACAAGAAGAATTAATTAGACAAGTTGTGGCTGCAAATCCAAAAACGATCGTAGTTATGATTGCTGGAGCTCCGTTTGATATTAATGAAGTAAGCCAAAAATCCTCTGCTTTAGTTTGGAGCTGGTTTAATGGTTCTGAAGGTGGAAATGCTTTAGCAGATGTCATTTTAGGAAAAGTAAATCCGTCAGGAAAATTACCTTGGACAATGCCAAAACAACTTAAAGACTCTCCTGCACATGCTACAAACAGTTTCCCTGGAGACAAAGCGGTAAATTATGCAGAAGGAATTTTAATCGGATACCGTTGGTTTGATACTAAAAATGTTGCGCCGTTGTATCCTTTTGGTTACGGATTATCATACACGACTTTTGCTTTAGATAATGCAAAAGCAAACAAAGAGTCGTACGCTCAAAATGAAGTAATTGAAGTTTCTGTTGAAGTTAAAAATACAGGAAAAGTAGATGGAAAAGAAGTTGTACAATTATACACTTCGAAATCTGATTCTAAAATTACACGTGCAGCAAAAGAATTAAAAGGTTTCAAAAAAGTTGACGTTAAAGCTGGAGGTTCAGAAACAGTTACAATCAAAGTTCCTGTAAAAGAACTTGCTTATTATGATGTTGCTGCTAAAAAATGGACAGTTGAACCTGGAAAATATACTATAAAAGTAGGAACTTCTTCTAGAGACATCAAAAAAGAAATTTCAGTAACAATTAAGTAGTCTTTTTTAACCATATAAGTAATTTAAGTTCATTTAAACTTTGCTTTAAACTTTACGTCTCAGCGTCTTTGCGAGATTAATTTGAAGCTTGATTAAATGAACTTAAATTGCTTATATGGTTAATTTTTTTTAAAGCTTATTTGTAAAACTTAAACCAAACCAAATGAAAAAAACAATCAAAGATTATCTCTTGAGCTTTATTTTATGTTTTGCTTTTTTAGGAGTTTTAGCTTGCAGTTCTGATAAAGAAAATACACCTTTAAGTACAAAAATGCTAAGTGCCAATAAAGATAAAGTAGATTTTGAAAGCAAAGAAAATACAATTGAAGTGACCGTTAATTCTAACGGAGTTGCTTGGACTTTGAGCAATCCTGTTAGTTGGATAAAATTGAATCAGACTTCTGGGCCTTCTGGAAGTACAATAGTTAAAATTACAGCTTTAGAAAACACAGCAAGTTCAGTGCGAAATGCAGTGATTACCTTAACAGGAAGTGATGTGCCAGTTTCATCAATTTCAGTTTCTCAAGCCGCTGCTGTAGCGACAAGTTTATATCCGAGTTACAATACCAATCCAATTGTAGCAGATGCTTCTGGAATGGGAAGTTCTGCAGTTGAATTGGCAGCTAAAATCAAATTAGGTTGGAATATCGGAAATACGTTAGAAGCAACTGGAGGCGAAACCGCTTGGGGAAATCCAAAAGTGACAAAAGCTTTAATCGATGCCGTAAAAGCAAACGGATTTAACGCAATTAGAATTCCGTGTTCTTGGAATCAGAATTTAGAAAATGCTGCAACAGCAAAAATCAAACTAGATTGGCTAAACCGTGTGAAAGAAGTCGTACAATATTGCGTAGACAACGATATGTATGTTGTGGTCAATATTCACTGGGACGGCGGTTGGCTGGAAAACAATATTACAGAAGCCAAAAAAGTAGAAAATAACGCCAAACAAAAAGCTTTCTGGGAACAAATCGCAACACATTTACGTGGATTCGACGAGCATTTGCTTTTTGCAAGCGCCAATGAGCCAGCAGTTGAAGATGCAACTCAAATGGCAGTTTTAACTTCTTATCACCAAACTTTTATTGATGCCGTTCGTTCGACAGGAGGAAAAAACGCCACTCGTGTTTTAGTAGTTCAAGGACCAACGACAGATATTGAAAAAACAAACAAATTAATGACTACATTGCCAGTAGATAAAGTTACAGGCAGAATGATGGTTGAAGTACATTATTATTCTCCGTGGAATTTTGCTGGTTTAACCAAAGACGAAACTTGGGGCAAAATGTTCTATTATTGGGGAGCAGGATTTCATTCTACAACCGATCCAGAACGAAATGCAACTTGGGGAGAAGAAGCTGATTTAGAAAAGAATTTTAAGTTGATGAAAACGCAGTTTGTTGATAAAGGAATTCCGGTTCTTTTAGGAGAATTTGGAGCAATTCGCAGATCAACTTTAACAGAAGATGCTTTGACTTTACATTTAAATTCAAGAGCTTATTATTTAAAAACGGTGGTGAAAACAGCAAAAGCAAACGGTTTATTACCTTTTTATTGGGACGAAGGAAGCTTAGGAAATAACGGTTTCGGAATCATGAATAGAACCAACAATACCGTCTTCGATACACAAGCTTTAAACGCATTAATCGACGGATTAAAGTAGAAAAATGTTATAAAACCATATAAGTGATATAAGTAAATTTAAGTACAAAGTGAAATAAAAGCTTAAAATATCTTATATCACTTATATGGTTTAAAAAAAATAAATTAGAATAAATGAAAAAGTCAATAGTTTTTATTTTATTGATAATTAGTGCGATATCTAGTGCTAATATAAGAATGCCTTTAATATTTTCTGATGGAATGGTGCTGCAAAGAGACAAGCAAATTCCGATTTGGGGTTTTGCCGATGCTAATGAGAGTGTAGAGATTCATTTCAATAAACAAATCAAGAAAACAACAGCCGATAAAAACGGAAAATGGACAGTAAATTTAGCTGCTGAAAAAGCGGGTGGACCATTCGAATTAATCGTAATCGGAAAAAATAAAATCACGATCAAAAATGTTTTGGTTGGTGAAGTTTGGATTTGCAGCGGACAATCAAACATGGAATTTCAGGTTTTCAAAACTATGAATTCAGAAAAAGAAATTAGCAGTGCAGATTATCCAATGATTCGTCATTTTGGTGTGGCGCAAGATTTAAGCGGAACTCCGAAAGATAATTTAAAACAAGGAAAATGGGAAGTAGCCAACAAAGAAAACGTAGGCAACTTTACAGCAGTCGGATATTATTTCGCTAGAAAATTATATTCAGAACTAAAAATTCCAATCGGAATCATCAATACTTCTTGGGGCGGAACCAATGTAGAAACTTGGACAAGCCGTGAAGCTTTCGAAAAAAGCGACGAATTCAAATCAATGATTGCCAATGTACCAACGGTTGATATCAATGCGATTTTCGAAACCTATAAAAAGTCGGTTTTAGACAATCTGAAAAAAGTACAAGGATTTGATGTTTCAATGGAAAACGAAGATCAATTCAAAAATATAAACTTCCAAGATAAAAACTGGCCAGAAATCAAAGTGCCTTCACTTTGGGAAAACCAACAAATCGGAAATATCGATGGAATTGTCTGGATGAGAAAAACGATTGTTTTGACAGCTGAGCAAGCCAAAAAACAAGCCGTTTTACATTTAGCAAAAGTAGATGACGAAGACAAAACCTTTGTAAACGGAGTAGAAGTTGGAACCAATAATCTTTGGGATGCAAAAAGAATTTACCAAATTCCAGCAAATGTGCTAAAAGAAGGAACAAACGTAATCGCCGTGAGAATTACAGATTACAGCGGCGGCGGCGGAATCTACGGCGATCTAGAAGATTTAAAAATCGATTTTAAAGATTCAAATCTTCCGCTTGACGGACTTTGGAAATTCAATGTGATCAAAGTAAGAATCGAAGTTTCGCCAAACAGTTACCCATCATTATTGTACAACGCAATGGTAAATCCGTTGGTTCCATACGCGATGCAAGGCGTTTTGTGGTATCAAGGAGAAGCGAATGTTTGGAGAGCAAAACAATACAAAAAAGCATTTCCGTTAATGATCAACGATTGGAGAACGAAATTCAAACAAGGCAATTTTCCTTTCTATTTTGTTCAATTATCAACTTTTGATGAGTTCGGTGGAAACAGTCAAAAAGGTAGCCGTTGGGCAGAACTTCGCGAAGCACAATCTGAAACTTTAAAATTACCAAACACTGGAATGGCCGTTACAACCGATATCGGAAACGCAAAAGACATTCATCCAACAAACAAACAAGACATCGGTTTGCGTTTGGCGACCATCGCAATGAACGACATTTATGGTAAAAAACAAGTTCACAGCGGACCAACTTATAAATCTCAAGAAATAAAAGGAAACCAAATTATCCTTACTTTCGACAATATCGGCAGCGGACTTTCAACGCCTAATAACGATGAATTAAAAGGCTTCGAAATCGCAGGTTCAGACAAAGTTTTTCATTCCGCGAAAGCGATAATTAATGACAACAAAATAATCGTTTCCAGCGATCAGGTTCAAAATCCAGTTGCCGTGCATTACGGTTGGGCAGACGACGATACGGCAATCAATCTTTTCAACAAAGAGAAATTCCCTGCATCGCCATTCAGAACTGACAATTGGGAAATGATTACGGCAAACGAGAAATACAGCGTTAGTAAATAATATTTGGGCGTGACCGCATCCCGATAAGTGGGCAAACAATCTTTGCGCTTATTCGCCCACTTATCGGGATGCGGTCGGGCTATCCGCGCTACTTCGGTAGCCAGCTCCTATCCCTCACGCGAAGAAAGGAAAAACGAGGATGTTCCGTTAGGAACAATTCGTCGGTAACAACGGATGAAATCCGTTGATCAAAAAATAGAATCGCAAGAATGTTCCGTAGGAACATCTGAATGTTAATATTAAAATACGATCTAATGAATTCAAGTTTCATCAAAAAAACATTTTTCATCTTACTTCTCACATTTTACGGCACAACCATTTCGGCACAATCCAAAAATGTTTTGTGGTACAAACAACCTGCCGAATTCTTTGAAGAAAGTTTGGTTTTAGGAAACGGAAAAATGGGCGCAACTGTTTTTGGCGGAGTGAATTCAGATAAAATTTATTTGAATGATATTACGCTTTGGTCTGGCGAACCCGTAAATGCTAATATGAATACGGAAGCTTACAAAAATATTCCAGCAATTCGTGAAGCCTTAAAAAACGAAAATTATAAACTAGCCGAAGAGCTAAATAAAAAAGTTCAAGGAAAAAACTCTGAAGCTTATGCGCCTTTAGGAACATTAGTAATTAATAATTCAGAAAAAGGAAAAGCGACCAATTATCATAGAGAACTTGATCTTGCCAACGCGACATCAAAAGTAACTTATGAAATGGACGGCGTAAAATATACGCGCGAATATTTTGTTTCGGCTCCAGACCAAGTTATGGTTGTAAAACTGACGAGCAGCGAAAAAGGTGCTTTAAACTTCGACATCAGTTTAAGCAGTTTATTAAAATCAGAAGTTGGAGTTCGAAACAATGTTTTGATGATGAATGGAACCGCTCCGATTCATGAAAATGTGGGATATACAGTTCCGGCAAAATATTTACAGATTCCAGAAAGAGGAACAAGATTTACAACTTTACTTCAAGTCAAAAAAACAGACGGACAACTAACAAGTTCGAGAGCAGCCTTAACGATAAAAAATGCAACTGAAGTTTATATTTATGTTTCGGTTGCAACCAGTTTTAACGGATTCGACAAAAATCCAGCAACCGAAGGTGTAGACGAAGTGGCAATTGCCGCACAAAATCTAAATAAAGCTTACGCAAAACCTTTCGATAAAGTAAAAGAAAATCACATTGCTGATTATCAGAAATTCTTCAATCGAGTTGACTTAAATCTAGGAAAAACAACCGCTCCAGATTTGCCAACAGACGAGCGTTTGTTGCGCTACGCAGACGGAAGCGAAGATAAAAATCTAGAAATCTTGTACTTCAATTTCGGACGATATTTATTAATCAGTTCTTCGAGAACGCTTGGAGTTCCTGCGAATTTACAAGGACTTTGGAATCCGCATTTGAGTCCGCCTTGGAGCAGTAATTATACGATGAATATTAATCTGGAAGAAAATTATTGGTTGGCAGAAAACACCAATCTTTCAGAAATGCATTCTTCGCTTTTGAGTTTTATAAAAAACCTTTCGGTAACTGGAAAAATTACGGCAAAGACTTTTTATGGAGTGAATGAAGGTTGGGCTGCGGCACACAATTCAGACATTTGGGCTATGACGAATCCTGTTGGACAATTCGGAAAAGAAGATCCGATGTGGGCGTGCTGGCCAATGGCACAAGCGTGGTTGAGTACACATATTTGGGAACATTATACTTTTACGCAAGATCAAAATTATTTGAAAAAAGAAGGATATCCGTTAATGAAAGGTGCAGCAGAATTTTGTTTGGGTTGGTTGGTAACCGATAAAAACGGAAATCTAATTACATCGCCTTCAACTTCGCCAGAAAACCAATATAAACTAGCAGACGGTTTTGTTGGCGCAACATTCTACGGAGGAGCTGCCGATTTAGCGATGATTCGCGAATGTTTTGATAAAACGATAAAAGCTTCAAAAGTGCTGAATACCGATGCAGCTTTTAGAGATAAATTAGAAAAAGCATTGGCAAAACTTTATCCGTATAAAATTGGCAAAAAAGGAAATCTTCAAGAATGGTATTTTGATTGGGATGATTTAGACCCGAAACATCGCCATCAATCGCATTTATTTGGGCTTTTCCCTGGCGATCATATTACGCCTTTGAAAACGCCAGATTTGGCAGAAGCTTCAAAGAAAACTTTAGAAATAAAAGGCGACGAAACTACAGGCTGGTCAAAAGGCTGGAGAATTAATCTTTGGGCAAGACTTTGGGATGGAAATCGTGCTTATAAGATGTACCGTGAATTATTGCGTTACGTTGATCCAGACGGGAAAAAAACGGCGACACCAAGACGAGGAGGAGGAACGTATCCGAATTTATTCGATGCGCATCCGCCATTTCAAATTGATGGGAATTTTGGAGGAGCTGCAGCTGTTGCAGAAATGTTGGTTCAATCAGAAGAAAATGAAATCAGATTGCTTCCTGCCTTGCCAGATGCTTGGGAAGAAGGTTCTGTAAAAGGAATTTGCGCTCGAGGCGGATTTGAAGTTGAGATGAATTGGAGCAATAAAAAACCACAAAAAGTAACCGTTTCTTCTCAAAAAGGAGGAAAAACGACTTTGATTTTCGGAGATAAAAAACAGGAAGTTCTTTTGAAAAAAGGAGAAAAGAAAGAGATTGTTTTTTAATAATTATTGTCATCGTGAACGTCCCGAGAATTCGGGAGAAGGACGCTCCAATTGGGACGTGGCTTCTCCCGAATTTTCGGGGCGCTCAGCCTGACAAACAAAATTATTCTTTTTCAGAAGTTTCTTTTTCTTCCGATTTTTGAGAATGTTCTTTTTTAAAACTTTCGTACCATTTTTCAATTGAAGGATAGACAAAAGCCGCAACTTTTTTCACTGGATTGTAAAAAATAGATTTATCCAGCGTTTCTTGTTTGGCAAAAGTGTTGTTGAAATTGATTTTTTCGAACAAAGCAATAAAAATACTTAAGATCAGAATGGTTTTTAAAACCCTAAAAAAACCGCCTCCCAATTTATTTAACCAGCCAAGCATTGCAAAATCGGCAATTCCGGTTAAGATTTTGGCTAAGAAATAAACCCCAATTACAACCAGAATAAAAGTTAATATAAAAGCTGTGATCTGAATATTAGTCGGATTCCAAGAGACATGTTTTGAAATCATTTCGGTCATTAAAGACGAAAATTTAATTGCTAAATAAATTCCTAATAACAACGAAATGAAAGAAGCAACTTCTACAAAAAGTCCGTTTTTAATGCCTTTGTATAAACTGTAACACAAAAGCGCACCGACGATAATATCAAAAAAACTCATGTTGGTTTTGGTGTTTAATGAGGCGCAAAGATAGATTTTTTTTTGAGTGACAAAGGTTTCAAAGGGGCAAAGGTTCAAAGTAACAAAGTGACAAAGGTTTATATTGTAGGTGTTTGATATTTTTATGAGCATTGAATTTGAAGTGCGTATCTTTGCGAACTAAAAATTTATGTTTTGAAATTTATAATTCACAATTCATAATTCACAATTATAAAAAATGTCTAGAGATACACAATTAAAAGAGCGATGGGAAAAGCTCGTTGATATACTTTCTAATCGATTTTCGCAGGGCGAAGATTTAGATTTGGATTCTATAATTTACCTAATCGGAGTTCAAGAATTAGGAAAATTGCACCGTGAATTCAAAAAAGATGAAAAATTAAACCTTATGCATATTGCGATCTGCAGATTGCTAGAGCCATACGGTTTTTATGAATTCGAATATTTTGATGAAGAAGGTTGGCCACATTATAAAGTAAAAGAGCAATTGCCACCGTTAAAAGCAGGCGAGCAATCGGTTTTAATGAAGGAAGCGATTGTGAGTTATTTTTTAGAAAGAAAACTTATTGAGTAGTTTTTTTAGTTTTCAGTCGCAGTCTCAGTTTTCAGTAACGAGACTGAGACTGAAAACTGAGACCGAAAACTTTAAAAATATGTGCAGATACGCAATGACAATTTATAAACCTCATTTTGCCTGTTTTAATTGTCATAAAACATTTAAAAGAAGGCTTTTTAGAGATATAAAAATTGGAGAATCGGGTTTTGAAGCCAAATGTCCGCAATGCGGTGAATTAATGGCTAGTATGGGACTAGATTTTGAATCGCCTAAAAAAGATGATTTAAAGAAATGGGAACATATTAAGAGTTTATATTCTGTTGGAATTACGTTTCATTCCTGTGGTTGTAGCGGCCCAGGTTATATTCCAAATTCAAAAGAAAAATTAATAGCGTATTTTGAAGAAATGAAAAGTACCTATCTGAAAAATATGGATTTTTGGCGTAATAGGGTTGAACCTTCAACCAAAAAAGAAAAAGAACGCGATGCAAATAAAAACTGGCGGGAATTAGGACGGATTTCTTCTAATTATAAAAAAGAAGTCGTTCTAAATCAGGAAGGTTTAGATTATTGGCATGAAAAAGTAAAAAAAATAGAAGAAAAACTAAGTCTAATAAAATAGTTTTATAAGAGACTCACACACAGATAATTTTTACAGATTTAAGGAGTTGTACAGCAATTTAAAGATTCTGTTTTGCAGTTGTGAAGGAAACTTTGAACTTTAAACATTAAACTTTGAACAAAATACTTAAATTTGTATTCTCAGAACTGAATGAAAATGATAGATAAGATAAAACAACATATAGAGGAAGCCAAAGCCTTTAATGATAAAAACAAAGAATCTTTAGAACAATTTCGTATTAAATATTTAGGTAGCAAAGGTTTATTAAAAGAACTTTTTACTGAATTTAAAAATATTCCAAACGACCAAAAAAAGGATTTTGGACAAGTTATAAATACTTTAAAAGCTGTTGCTGAAGAAAAAGTAAGAGTTATTCAGGAAGAACTTGAAAGCAAAGAAGAATCAAAAGGTATTTTTGGAGATTTGACACGTGCGGCAGAACCGGTAATTATTGGTTCTCGTCACCCGATTTCTATCGTTAAAAATCAGATCATCGATATTTTTGCTAATATCGGATTCAACGTTTCTGAAGGACCAGAAATCGAAGACGACTGGCATAACTTTACGGCGTTGAACTTGCCAGAATATCACCCAGCGCGTGATATGCAAGATACGTTTTTCATTCAGACAAATCCTGATGTGTTGTTGCGTACGCATACATCATCGGTTCAGGTGCGTTATATGGAAAATCATAAACCGCCAATTCGTACGATTTCTCCAGGACGTGTTTTCCGTAATGAAGCGATTTCATCTCGTTCGCACTGTATTTTCCATCAAGTGGAAGGATTATACATCGACAAAGATGTTTCTTTCGCAGATTTGAAACAAACGTTGCTTTATTTCACTAAAGAAATGTTCGGAAAATCTAAGATTCGTCTTCGTCCGTCTTATTTCCCATTTACAGAGCCAAGTGCTGAGATTGATATTTATTGGGGATTAAAAACGGAAACGGATTATAGAATTACAAAAGGAACTGGTTGGTTAGAAATTGGAGGTTGCGGAATGGTAGATCCAAACGTTTTGAAAAACTGTGATATCAATCCAGATGAATACAACGGATTTGCTTTCGGAATGGGAGTAGAACGTATTGCAATGCTTTTATACCAAATTGGAGATATCCGTATGTTCTACGAAAATGATGTTCGTTTCTTAGAGCAGTTCAAAGCAAATATTTAATTTAGTCTAAAGTCATAAAGTCGAAAGTCAAAAGTCCTAAGTTGGATTTTTGACTTTCGACTTTCGACTTTCGACTTTTAAACTTTTGACTCATATGAAAAAAGATATAATAATTCCAGAAGTTGAAAACGTGTTTCTAGCTGCAGTGCAGGAATGGAGCGACGATTTTATGGAAAAAGTGTGGTACGCTTATTTAGTAAACGATAGCGACTTTAATTTAGATAGCGTAATGGTAGTTTCAAAAGCGTTTGGAACGATTGATGGTGAAATGAAAAAAACTTCAATTCTGCGTCATGCTTTTGTTGAAGTTCCTGCCGTTTCTGTCGTTAAAATCGAAATGATCGAGAAAAGTCTTTTGGTTATGAATAATGAATTCATGGTGACTTTCTTTATCGGAAATACTTTGTACGATAAGAAATTCATTTTCAAGTCAAATTTAATCAACGAAAACGATACGGAGGAAGTGCCGATTTTGTTTGTTGAAGGAATTATGGTGAAATAAGATTTTAAGAAGAAAGAAGCAAGAGGAAAGACTGAATGCTTTTGAGAAAATAGAATAAAGAAGAAAGAGCCAAGACTGAAAAATTCAGTTTGGCTCTTTTTTTATTTATAAAAGGAAAAATTTTTCCCCTTGCTTCTTTTCTCTTTTTACTAAAATCTAATCCAACGACTCCGTTAATTTCCTGAAAACCGTTTTGGCATCTTTTCCTTCGTATAAAACAGCGTAAACAGCGTCTATAATTGGCGTTTTTGCTCCGTAACCTTGATTTAGTTTATAAGCACTTTTTGTTGCGTAATAACCTTCGGCAACCATGCTCATCTCCATCATGGCACTTTTTACAGTGTATCCTTTTCCAATCATGTTTCCGAACATTCTATTTCTAGAAAAAACAGAATATCCCGTAACCAATAAATCGCCCAAATAAGCCGAATCGTTAATGTTACGTTTCATTCTATGTACTTTTCTAATGAATTTCTTCATTTCGCGAATCGCATTACTCATTAAAACCGATTGGAAGTTGTCGCCATAACCTAAACCATGTGCAATTCCGGCAGCAATAGAGTAAATGTTTTTCAGCATCGCCGCATATTCAGTTCCGATGATATCGTCTGAAATTTTGGCTTTGATGTAATTTCCAGAAAGTGATTTTGCTACAATAGATGCTTTATCAGGATCGCCACATGCAATTGTCAAGTAAGAAAGTCTTTCTAAAGCTACTTCTTCAGCGTGACATGGACCAGTAATAACTCCAATGTTGTAATATGGAATGTCATATTGAATATGGAAATGTTCGCCAACAATTAAACTAGTTTCAGGAACAATTCCTTTAATAGCAGAAAAAATGATTTTATCTGATAAAGAAACCGTCATGTTTTTTAATTCGGCATCTAAGAAAGCAGATGGGATTGCAAATATGATATAATCTGCATATTCTATTGCTTCATTTATATTGTTGGTTAATTTCAGTTTTTTGGTATCAAATTCAACAGAACTCAAGTAGTTCGGATTGTGTTTGAATTTCTCAATATGCTCGATAGCAGCATCATTGCGCATATACCACGAAATTTCAGAAAGATTTACACATAACATTTTTGCAATTGCCGTTGCCCAGCTTCCTCCACCAATCACTGCAAATTTTAAATTTTCGCTCATTATTTTAATAATTTAAAACAAAAGTACTTAATAAATTAGTTATAATACAAAATCTAATTTAAGAAATTTATGAATGATAACATAAGCATTTTGTTTAAAGGTGAAAGATCATGACGATTTCTAGCTTTATTTATTTAAAATATTTCAGATGAATTAAAAATTCTTATTTTTGAAGAAATTTCTTTCAAATGATACGTTTTGTTTTAACAACTATTTTATTGTTTTCTTTAACTCATTCTTTTTCACAAATTATGGAGCCACTTTATTATGATGAAAAGTGGAAAACCACCAACAAAGAAAATGCTTCTTATTATCGAATTATGCCATCAAAAAAGTTAGATGATCTCGTTTTACTGGAAGATTTTTATAGCAATAAAAAACCGCAATTTCAAGGATATACTTTTCAGAATAACGAAGGAAATTATGCTGGCGATATTGTATGGTATGATACAAACGGATTCGATCAGTCTTTTTATCAATTTTACAATCATACTACTAATCCGGTTTTAATTTATTATTATCCGAACGGAGAGAAGAGAAAAACCGTTGCTTATAAAAACGGCAAAAAAGAGGGAGAAACGATTCTTTTTCATGAAGACGGAACGATTTTGATGAAAGGAAAATATGCAAAAGGAAGACCAGAAGAAGGGGATTTTGAAGAAGTATACCGATGGGATAATTATCGCACCAACGAATCAGATAATGAAATCATTGAAGATAATGAAGCTGTAACAGTTGCTCCTGTAATGATTGAAGATTATGCTATTGCAGGGAATTCTAAAACGGAAAAAAAACTGCCAAAGAAAATAGTGAAGAAAAAAATATTCTGGAGCAACTCGAAACAACTTGCTCAGGAAATTTGGTACAACGCCGAATACAATAATTTCCGTCCTATTCGACAAATTAATTACGATCGATCCGGAAAAGTGTTGCAAACTTTAAAAGATCTTGATTTAGAAGATTACGGTCAGGATATTGTCAATGGAATAACATACACGTATTATCTTCAGAATAATTTTGCCATAGCTATAAAATCAAAAACCAATTATAAAAATGGAATGAAATCTGGAGAGGAAATTCAATATTATCCTAATGGAAATGTTTTAAAAAAGGTACAATATTCTGACGGAGAAATAAAAGGAGATGAAATTGAATACAATTTTGACGGAACGATAAAAGCGAAACGAATTTATAAAAACGGAAAGCCTTTTGCAGGTAATTTTGATGAGAAATTTGCAAGTGACTTAATCATCAATCAAAATTATGTGAATGGTTTAAAAGAGGGTGAAGCGATTGTAAGAGATGAATCAGGAAATAGTGTTGCAAAAGGGATTTACAAAGAGAATAAACCTTTTAACGGAACATTTGTCATCGTAAACGAAAATGAGCAGAACGAATTAATTAATGTTACGAACTACAAGAAAAATGGCGTTCAGAAAATCTTTAATTACTATTTAGATGATCCTGTAAGAACGTATACTATGTCAAACGACATTAAAAATGGTGAAACTGTTTTTTATGATAATAGAGAAATAACAGGAAAACTTGAATACAAGAATGATGCGCCTTATGAGGGAAATTTTGTTGAAGCCAAAAAGAACACGATCTATAGAAAAGGAGTCATTGCAGAAGAGATTTATTATAGAAGTGAATACGATAAAAAAACGGAAAGCAATGTGCTGAAAACAATCTATTTTGAAAACGGAAAAAGAGCAAAAATTGTTAATCAATCTTTTTTAATTGCTTCAGACAAACAGAATTCTTATACAGGAATTTATAAAAATGACAAACCGTTTTCGGGCTATTTTGCAACAGATTTCAACGAATTTAATGATGTTGATTATTATGAAAACGGAATGATCAAATATCAGTATTCAAATAATTATTTGGAAAATCTCGAAAAATATGAATATCCAAATTATGATATTAAATCGACTTATAAAGACGGAAAAATAGTTGATGGTCCTGAATACATAAAATTGAAGAAACAGTTTATTACCAAAAATTGGAAAAACGGTGTTCTAAAAAGTTTTGATTTTGATGTTTTTGCGATGCATTATTTTAATAGATATCATTTTGAATTAAAAGGCAATGCTATTGAATTGGAAGAATTTAGCAAAAAAATAAAAGGAAAAATTGTTTTAGAAAAAGCAAACAATAAAAACATAGGCAAATTTAGTGTTGAAGGAAAACTACTTGTAACGAGTTCATCTGTTGAAGTTAATGAAACAATTCCGTCAGAATCTGGAAGTGTTTTGTATTACCAAACAGCAACTGCAATCGAAGCCAAGTTGTTTAAGTCAACAGAAGGAAATGATAGAGAAAGAAGGGGTGTTGAAATTTTTAGCACTGTCTTTAGTTCGTATTTAGATCACAATAAACCCATTGAAGAAAATTTTAATCTGATTGCAACAAAAATCTCTTCAGAAAAAGATGTTGAACTGTTGTTTGGAAATGAACTCAAAGGAAATCTGATTGCAG
Source organism: Flavobacterium sp. B167r (assembly GCF_056824315.1). NCBI lineage: Bacteria > Pseudomonadati > Bacteroidota > Flavobacteriia > Flavobacteriales > Flavobacteriaceae > Flavobacterium > Flavobacterium sp. B167r. Next base: position 798,808 of record NZ_CP124859.1, on the reverse strand, counting down.
GTTTAAGAATTAATGAAAACAAAAAACCAGAAATTGGAACGGCGATTCTGAAAGATAAAACTAATTCTTATGACTTAAAACTGTTTTACAAGGGAAAGCTTATGGAAGAAAAAAAGAATGTGGATTTGAAAAATTTGAAAACAGAAATAGAAAATTTAAATGAAATGTTGAATCTAAAAATGAATGAAAGCTATAAATAAAAAGCAGTTTTACGATTTCAATTTAAATCCTAAAAAAAAATATTTTTATTACTACACAATAAAAAATAAAACTGTACGTTGTAAATCTTTATAAATTAGAATTTTAATGAATTTAAAAAAAATTGAGTTAGTTAGTTTTGTTTTAGTATTTTGAAAAGGCGTTCCTAAACTTGTTAAGAACGCCTTTTTATTTAAACTCTAATTAAAAAATCAAAATCCCGAGCTAAATCCCCAAATTTAGTTAATCTCGGAATTTGAAATATTTAAAATTTGGAATTTATATTTTAGTAACTCATTTCAACAATAGATTTTACTTTATCTAAAGTCACCAATTGTTTTTCTCCTAAACCATTCCACCCTCTTTCTTCAAAACGTTTTACGATAAAATCGGCTGTGTTAGAATAGTCTTCTGTGTATTGAGAAAGTTTAGTGTCCATTCCCATTGTATGGAAAAATTCTACGGTTTTGTTGATCGCTTCTTTTGCCACTTCTTCATCAGAACCTGTCAAGTTGAAGATTCTTCTTCCGTATTGTGCCAGTTTTCCTTTTTTAGTTTCAAACATTACTTGGTACAAACTTGGGCCAATAATCGCCAAAGTTCTAGCGTGATCAATTTCGTAAAGTGCTGTCAATTCGTGACCAATCATGTGCGTTGCCCAGTCGCTTGGAACACCTTTCTGGATTAATCCGTTTAAAGCCATTGTACAGCTCCACATAAAATTAGAAGCCAAAGTATAATCGGTTGGATTTGCTACGATTCCAGGACCAACTTCGATTAAAGTCTGAAGAACACCCTCAGCAATTCTATCCTGAAGAAAAGCATCAGTTGGATACGTTAAATATTGTTCCATAACGTGTGTGTACGCATCTACAACACCATTTTCGATTTGTCTTTTTGGTAAAGACGAAATTACTGTAGGATCACAAATTGAAAATTGAGGAAATAAAGCGCTTCCGCCAGAAGATAATTTCTCCTGAGTCGCTTCAATGGTTACCACATATCCAGAATTCATTTCACTTCCCGTTGCTGGAAGAGTCAAAACGGTTCCAAATGGCATTGCATTTTCTTTAATTAAAATTCTTTTTTGAAGAATGTCTAATGGGTTTCCATCAAAATTTACTGCGGCCGAAATAAATTTCACACCATCAATTACAGATCCACCACCAACAGCCAGAATAAAATCGATTTTTTCTGCTTTGATCACATCAACCGCTTTCATCAAAGTTTCGAATCTTGGGTTTGGCTCAATTCCACCAAATTCTACAATTTCAAAACCTTTTAAGTTATTGATTACTTGATCGTAAATTCCGTTTTTAAAAATACTTCCACCACCATAAGCCAAAAGCACTTTTGCGCCTTTTGGAACCAAAGTTGAAAGTTTCTCAATTTGTCCTTTTCCGAAAACTAAGTTTGTCGGATTGTATAATTCAAAGTTTAGCATTTTTTTAAGTTTCTGAGATGCTAAGTTGCTAAGATTCTAAGTTTTTTGTTTTGAACTTAATCTCTTAAGATATTTGGCATCAGTAATTTATCTGTTTTTTAACTTTTGAGATTCTGAGTTGTAAATTCCTAAGAGAAAAACTTAGAATCTTAGCAACTCAGAATCTTAGTATCTTTTTTTATTTTAACTCTTGTAGCAATTTCCCTGCTACCAATTTAGAAGAAGCTGGATTTTGACCTGTGATTAAAAGTCCGTCAGCTACTGCGTATGGCTGCCAGTTTGGTCCTTTAGAAAAAATTCCTCCGTTTGAAGCTAGAGCATCTTCCAATAAGAACGGAACCACTTTTGTTAATCCAACTGCTTCTTCTTCTTCATTTGTAAAACCAGTAATTTTTTTGCCTTTTACTAAATATTCACCTTTTACTTTTACATTTTTCAAAACAGCAGGTGCGTGACATACAAATGCAACTGGTTTATTATGAGTGTAAAAAGATTCGATTAAAGCGATTGAGTTTCTATCTTCAACTAAATCCCAAAGCGGACCGTGACCTCCTGGATAAAATACAGCGTCGTAATCTTTTTGATTAACGGTTGAAAGTTTTAAAGTGTTTTTTAATTTTTCTTGTAAAACCTTATCAGCGTCAAAACGTTTTGTGTCTTCAGTTGCCGAAGCTGGATCGGCACTTTTCGGATCAATTGGCGGTTGTCCTCCAAGCGGAGTAGCAATTGTAATTTCAACGCCTTGATCTAATAATTCATAATATGGTGCAGCCAATTCTTCTGACCAGAATCCTGTTTTTTCTCCTGTATTGCCCAGCTTATCATTGCTGGTTACAACAAATAATACCTTTTTCATACTTTTCTTATTTGATTTTTGAGCCTCAGCAGATATGCTTACAGCTGTAAATGCAGTTATTGCGAATAGTGCTATTTTCTTCATAATATTAAATTTTGAACAAATTTACGTCTTATGTGATATCAGTAAAAATAAAATAAACTATGTTTGATATAAATATATTTATATCATGGTAAATCTAGAATGGTACAGAACTTTTAAAGCAGTTTATAAAAACGGTAATTTTTCGGTGGCTGCTAAGGAATTATTTATGAGTCAGCCTGCGGTTAGTCAGCAGATTTCAATGCTTGAAGCACACGTGGGGAATAAATTATTTAATCGGAAATCTAAGGGTGTAGAGCCGACCGAATACGCTAAGTTACTGAATAATTTGATAATAGACGCGCTGGAAAGGCTTGAAAATGTAGAAACTAGTTTTAGAGCAAAAGCTGAAGATGCAAATCGCCTTATTTCGGTTGGTATTTCACAGCACCTTTTCAGTTGTATTGGCAATCTTTTAATTTCTAAATTTGAATTAATCGATTTTACTTTTGCAGAAAACGATACGCTCTTTGATTTAGTCGATTCTAAAAAACTCGATTTTGCAATCGTTACAAAAGGATATGAAACTTTCGATACCAAATATGAGATAGTTGGGAAAATCAAACTCATAATGGTTGCTCCGACAAGTTTAGACATAACCGACTTTCGCCAGAAATTAAAAGCAGACAATTATACCGAAATTGAACAATGGCTGAATGAACAGAAATGGTACAGTCACGATGCCCGAATTCCGCATATAAAATTATTCTGGTTGCATGCTTTTAATAAAAAGCGACCTTCGATGGTGCCCAATTATATTATTCCATCAGAATCTGAAATGCTGAGATTGCTTTCTAAAAACGAAGGAGTTGCAGTAACATGGAATTGTAACGCGCGAAATCTTATTAAAGAAGACAAATTGCAATTGGTGTGGAATAGTTTTCATGTCCCAGAAGAATTTGTGTATTTGCTGACCTCAAAAAATAACAATACGAATTCTTTTTTTGAAACTATTTCGAGGGAATTAAAACTGTTTTTTGGTAATCGCTTATAAAAAAGATATTGTGAAAATATAAGAATATTCTTTGTGTTTGTTTCGGTTTTCCTTTTCTAAAAAATTATCTTTGGGATATATACCACTAAAATTTTCAATTATGAGAAAGATAGCTACAATTTTAATGTTTACTCTGGTATTTTATGCCAGCAACTCTTGCAGTAAAAAAGATGAGGAGGATATCATTGATTGTTTTGCACAGCAAATTTATATAAAAGTGCATAACTCTACAGATGCCACTAATCCTAAGTTGATGAATTATTCTGCCACATATAGCGGTAGTGGAACTTTAACTGGTGTAAAATGGAACTTTGGAGACGGTACAACCGGGACTGGAGAAACAGTAACACATACCTACAGTGCAGCTGGAACTTATGATGCTTCTGCCGAAATAACAATTAAAACAGGTGGATCAGAATGTACATCTACTATTAAAAGACCTGTTACGATAAACTAGAAGAAATAAAATTAAAATAATAGAGTCAGTTTTATAATTTATGTGTTCGCATTAGATTATAAAACTGACTCTCTTCGTTATATTTGTTTGATATGATTTAGGATTATGGAAAAGTTACAAAATATTAGAATAGCGGTTGATGCGATTGTTTTTGGTTATAAAAACAATGGTTTGTATGCTTTGTTGATTGAACAAAAGTTTGGTACTGCAGATAAATATTGGGCGCTGCCTGGAGGTTTGGTACAAAATGATGAATCTTTGAGCGATGCTGTTATTCGTGAATTGCATGAAGAAACGAATGTACAATTAACGTTTATGGAACAACTATACACTTTTGGAGATGATATCCACAGAGATTCCAGAAATCGTGTTATTTCGGTTGCTTATTATGCTTTGGTCGATGCTTCAAACTTAGAAATCAAAGCCGACACAGATGCCGAAAGAGTACAATGGTTTAAAATTAATGAAATTCCGCCTTTAGCATTCGATCATAATTTGATTTTAAAGAAAGCTATAGAACGGCTTAAAGCCAAATTGACTTACGAACCAATTGGCTTCGATTTACTTCCCGAGGAATTTTTATTCTCAGACCTCGAAAATCTATATTGCACTATTTTAGAAAAAGAAATTGATCGCAGAAACTTCAGAAAAAAAATATTGAGTTATGGTTTTTTAGAAGAAACCGACAATTTTTCTCCAATAAGAAGCGGAAGACCAGCAAAATTATTTAAGTTCAATAAGTTGAAATACAATGAATTGATTAATGAAGGCTTTCACTTCGAAATAAAGTTTGCGTAATTTTTACACAAAATAAATTGTTTATTTAAAATTAAATTCTACATTTGCGTATAATTAACGCAAACTAAAAAACTATGATACTAAATCTCGACCCAAAATTCGCTCCATTTCAAAATCAGGAAGAAATCAAATTTCAAAGTTTTACTTTCTCAGGAGGAGAACCACACATCAAAATCGCTCCAGATTTTGATCCAAATAGAAAAGTTACGATTACACACCGATTAAATTCATTCAACGATTTAGGTTTGTTGTGTGTTACAGTTGATGCGCTAAGAAGAATGGATGTTAAAATCATCGATCTTTTCATTCCGTATTTTCCTGCTGCAAGACAAGATCGTGTTATGATTCCTGGTGAACCATTATCTGTAAAAGTGTATGCTGATATTATTAATGCAATGCAATTGAACAAAGTTTTTGTTTTTGATGCGCATTCAGAAGTAACTCCAGCTTTGTTGAATAATAGTACTGTAATTCCGAACTATACTTTTATCAAAGAAGTTTTAAATAGAATTGGCGAAAACGTAAAACTGATTTCTCCAGACGGAGGCGCTTTGAAAAAAATCTACAAAGTATCTGAGTTTTTAGGTGGTGTTGAGGTTGTAGAATGCAGTAAAAGCCGTGATGTAAAAACAGGAAAATTATCTGGTTTTAAAGTTTACAATGATGATTTGCAAGGAATGGATTGTTTAATTGTAGATGACATCTGCGATGGAGGAGGAACTTTCGTAGGATTAGCTGAAGAACTAAAAAAGAAAAACGCTGGAAAATTATACTTAGCAGTAAGCCACGGAATTTTCAATAAAGGTTTTGAAGTTTTAAATTGCTTTGACGGAATTTTTACAACCAATTCTTTCAAAGATTTTGAAGGTGAAAGTGTTCAGGTTATTGGATTAGATCAATTAGTTTAATTTTTAAAATCCAAAAAAATGATACTAGAAGCAGCAATAGGTGATGCCTACGGAGCAGGATTTGAATTTCAGGAGTTAGATTATATTATTAAAAACAATCATTTAACTCAATATCACAAACATGGAATGTATACAGAAATCTATAAAAGATATACTGACGATACACAAATGGCAATTGCAATAACAGAACTTTTGTTAGAAGATGACAATTGGAATGAAGTAAAAGTAGCCGATAAGTTTGTTGAGGTTTTTCATAGAGATAAAAGGAGAGGTTATTCAGATAGAGTTTATAATGCATTAGATGCAAGTAAAAACGGAACTGATTTTCTAAAAATAATTGATAACAGAAGCAGCGGAAACGGTTCTGCAATGCGAGCTTACTCAATCGGATTGCTAAAAGATATTCCTCAAATACTTGATTTTTGTGAGATTCAGGCAAAAACATCTCACAAAACAGAAGAAGGAATTAGTTGTGCTAAAAGAATAGCTTTAGCAGTTCATTATTACAAATATAAACTAGGAGATAAAAGTTCTTTGATCGATTTTGTAAACGATACTTTAAAAGAAAAAGAAATATATAAAGTAACATCGCCAATTGATATGCACGGTTATTTTACAACCCAAGCCGTTATCAAAATGGTTTCTGAGGCAGATTCTATGCAAGATTGCTTAAAAACAGGAATAGATTATGGAGGAGATACCGATACAGTTGCAGCTTTGAGTATGGCGATTTTGAGTCAAAAAGAGCATTGCGATAAAACGCTTCCGAAGTTTTTATACGATGAATTAGAAAACGGCACGTACGGAAAAGATTTTCTAATCAATTTAGATCTTAAATTAACGGAGAAGTTTCATTAAAATGTTTCAAGTTTCAGGTTTCAAGTTGTTTTGTAAGCCTTAAAAAAGAAAATCTATTAACCGTTTCAAGTTTAAAATTCCAAGTTTCAAGTTCAGCACAACTTGAAACTTGAAACAAGAAAAACCTGAAACAAAAACAACCAATAAAAATTATGAGCGACGATTTAAAACCAAGATTTATTGAGTCTTTAAAAAGAAACAATGATCAAATTAGAGAAGACAGAGCCAAAGTAATTGGTGAAGATTCTGAATTAATTTATAGAAGAAGAGTCGAAGACATCGAATTAAAAATCAAAAGACTCGAAAGAGAACAGGAAGGACTGATTGATATTAGTCCGCTGGATAAAAACAGTTTGACTTTTGCCGATTTTCAGCCGGAAGCCTTTGTTCAGAAAGACATGGAACTTTCATTGACAATCAGAAATTTAAACATCCAGTTTGAGGTTACAAAAAAGAGATTTGAATATTTATTTGGTAAAAAATTCTAGTTATGGGAGGTACAAGATATGATTTCGGTGCTCGCGAAAGCAGAGCAAAAAAAGTAGGTTACGCTAGCAAATCTGCTGCAGAGATATTTACACAGAACGCATTACATGTGGCTCATGAATCTATGAATCCGAATGGAGTGATTTTTAGAGAAGCGAGAGATTCTGATGTTCATCCGAACACAGTTCCGATTATTTTAGGATTGGATGTTACAGGAAGTATGGGACATATTCCACACGAATTGATTAAAGAAGGACTTCCAAAATTAATGGGAGGAATTATTCAAGGAGGCGTTCCAGATCCGGCACTTTTATTCTTAGGAATTGGAGATCACGAATGCGACAGATTTCCGCTTCAAGTGGGTCAGTTTGAATCTGGTGACGAAGAATTGGATATGTGGTTAACAAGAACCTACATTGAAGGTGGAGGTGGAGGAAACGCTGGAGAAAGTTACCTTTTAGCGTGGTATTTTGCGGCTTTTCACACCAAAACAGATGCTTTCGAAAAGAGAGGACAAAAAGGATTGTTGTTTACAGTTGGTGATGAACCAGGTTTAAAAACGCTTCCAGCCTCAGCAATTAAAGAAATTATGGGTCAAGGACAACAGACTTATACGCATCTTGAATTATTAGCAGAAGCGCAAAAAAAATACGATGTATATCATATTAGTGTTCTGCATTCAGGGCAAGCGATAAATGCCGATGTTGAATGGAAAGAATTATTGAGACAAAACTGTTTATCGATCGAAGATCACAGAGAAATTCCAAACGTAATTAAAAAGATCATTTGCGATAAACATAAAAGTTCTGGTTTAGGAACAATACCGGTATCTGATGCAACAAACACAGGTTTAGACAATATCGAAATGCTTTAAAATTTTAAACACATAGAAACATAGATTTTTTCTTTTGAGTTTGAGACAAATGGAAAGAAACTAGTTTCTAACACATAGTCCCGAAGCTTCGGGATGTGAATTTAAATAAGTGAAACGCCTTTTTTTAAGATTCCAATAAGCTATGATTCTATGTGTTAAAAATAATATCAAACAAAAATGAAAACAGCGAAAATAGTTATAGGTTTAGGATTTGGTGATGAAGGAAAAGGCATAACAACAGATTTTCTGGCAAAGCAAAACCCTGAATCTATAGTTATTCGCTTTTCAGGAGGACAACAAGCAGCACACACCGTTATGATTGAAGATAGAAAACACGTTCATTCGAGTTTTGCAAGCGGTGCACTTCGCGGTCTTCCTTCCTATTACAGTGAGCACTGTACGATTCATCCGTTTTTTCTGTATAACGAAAGAGAAGAATTAAAAGAAAAAAACGCTAATCTGGACTTGCACATTCATCCTTTAGCAAAAGTCACAACTCCTTTTGACGTTTGGCACAACAGAGGAAATGTGCGAAACATTGAAAATGGAACTTGCGGAAAAGGAATTGGTTCAACCATGAAAAGAAATGAAGGTCCGTATAAATTGTTTGCCATCGATTTGATTGCGCCTCGCGAAATGCTTTTAGAAAAACTAAACCAAATCGCCTATTATTATGGTTTTTTAAACGAAAGCGAAATCGACGAAGAAGTAGAAAAATACCTAGAAGCAATCGATAAAATAAAATGGAATATTGTTGATTATACATTCCTTTCAAAATACGAAAATCTCATTTTTGAAGGCAGTCAGGGAATTCTGCTCGATATGGATCATGGTGTTTTTCCGAATGTAACTTATGCCAATACCACTTCAAAAAATGCAATTGAAATTTGTAATAAACTAAAAATTGAAGATGTAGCCGTTTATTACGTAACTCGAAGTTATTCAACTCGCCACGGACACGGCTGGATGGCGAATGAAGGAGAAATTAAATTAAAAAACAACGAAGAAGAAACTTGTGTTTTTAACGAATACCAAAAGCATTTACGCTTTGGAAGTTTGAATTACGAACTTCTTAATTATGCTCTAAAACTCGATGCTGCTTACAGCCCAATGGCAAAACGAAATTTGGTTGTAACTTGTATGGATCAGCTAGAGCAAGATTATGAGTTTGAAAATCTCACAGCAGAATTCAATGAAATTTATGGATCATTTTCACCCGATTCAAAAGATTTCAAAAACATTACTTCTTTGTTTCAATAAAATAGAAAAATGAAATACAATATAGATACCATAGCTCCAGAAAGTAAGTTTTTATTTTTCTGGGGACACCAGCCGAGTAAAGACGGAAAAATTCTTAAAACCTGTTTCAGTCAATGGTGGTTGAGTTCTTTTAAAGTAGATAAAGTAACTTACAAAACCGCAGAACACTGGATGATGGCGAAGAAAGCAGAATTATTCAACGATCACGAAATTTTAGAAAAAATCCTTGAAGCCGATTCTCCAGCAGAAGCAAAGAAATTAGGTAGAGAAGTTAAAAATTATGTTGATACGGTTTGGTTAGAAAACCGATATGAAATCGTAAAACAAGGAAACTTTCACAAATTCAGTCAAAATACTGATTTGAAAACCTTCTTATTGAATACTAAAGAACGTGTAATTGTCGAAGCAAGTCCAGTCGATCCAATTTGGGGAATCGGAATGGCAGAAGATCATAAAGATATTCTAAAACCAGAAGCTTGGAAAGGTTTGAATCTTTTGGGTTTTGCTTTGATGGAAGTTAGGGATGAATTGAGGTAAAATGATTATGAAAACAACAAGATTATATCGCCCAGTTGGATTAAAAGAAATGGAATTAATCGCAACGTCTGGATACAATGCTTTTCCACCAAGATTAGAATGGCAACCTATTTTTTATCCAGTAACGAATCAGCAATATGCAGATCAAATTGCTTTTGAATGGAATACTGTTGATGAATTTTCAGGATTTATTGGAATTGTAACTGCTTTTGAATTGAAAACAGATTTTTTGGAAAAATACGAAATTCAAAATGTTGGAGATAAAAACCATAATGAACTTTGGATTCCTTCAGAAGATTTGTCTGATTTTAATTCTAATATAGTCAACGAAATTGAGATTATAAATGTTCATTTTACAGACCATTCTTTGAAAAGTGAGAACAAAGAACTTAATGACAAATTAGATAGTTTTAGAAAATGATTTTAGAATTATTAAAAGCAGATATAACAGAAGTTCAAGTTGATGCAATAGTCAATGCTGCGAATACTTCTTTGCTTGGAGGCGGTGGAGTTGATGGAGCAATTCATCGTAAAGGAGGAAAAGCAATTTTAGATGAATGCATTCAAATTCGAAATAAGCAAGGAGGCTGTAAAACTGGAGAAGCTGTAATCACAACAGCAGGGAATCTGCCTTCTAAATACGTTATTCACACCGTTGGTCCAGTTTGGAATGGTGACAAAGAAGAAAAATCAAAATTGCTGGCAGATTGCTACAAGAACAGTTTGAATCTTGCTGTGGAAAACGGAATCAAAACGATTGCTTTTCCAAATATCAGTACAGGAATTTATCATTTTCCGAAAGATAAAGCGGCTGAAATCGCGATAAAAACTGTAAAAAATTTTGAAAGAATTTCAGAAATAGAAAAAGTACTATTTGTCTGTTTTGATGATGAAAATTATCAGATTTATGAAAGTGTTTTGTAGATATTCCGTTAGGAATATATTGTCGGTAGACAAATAAATTATAGAAATCCAGAGATGTTCCATCGGAACATTTCGTTGGTAAAAAAGAAAAAAAATGAATGAAAAAATAGCAAAAAGCGTCAGCAAATTTTTAAGTCTGGTGCTTAGACATTCGCCTGAAACTATCGGATTAAAATTAGACGAAAATGGATGGGCAGATGTAGAAGAATTAATTATAAAATGTAATAAAAAAGGACAACGTCTAGATGTGGAACTTTTAGATTACGTTGTAGAAAATAACGATAAAAAGCGTTTTGCTTATAATGAAGATAAAACCAAAATCCGAGCAAGTCAGGGACATTCTATTTCGGTTGAATTAAATCTGGCAGAAACAGAACCTTCGGAATATTTATACCACGGAACGGTTGGAAAATTTATGGAGAACATTCGTAAAGAAGGTTTGAAAAAAATGAGTCGCCAGCATGTGCATTTAAGCAAAGACAAAGAAACTGCTACAAAAGTAGGAAGTAGAAGAGGAGTGCCACAGATTTTAACCGTTAGAAGCGGAGCGATGCACAGAGACGGATTTAAATTTTATTTATCCGAAAATAATGTGTGGTTGACCGATGAGGTTCCTTCGAAATACATTGAATTCTCATCCTAATAAAATACTTCTTAAAGCATAAGATTTTCAAAAAACAAATTTTAGTAATCCTAAATGTATTAGCATGTTAAACATTATTAGTGAAGAAAAGGAAATTTATACAGTCGATAACTTTCTTACAATTGAAGAGTGTAAGGAGTTAGTAGAAAGAAGTGAGCAAATTGGCTTTGAAGAAGCGGGAGTAAATGTTGACGGCGCTCAAAAGATGATGAAAATGGTACGCAATAATGAACGTATTATGTATCAGGATGATGAATATGCTTCTTTATTATGGCAGAAATTGGAACCTTATGTTAAATCGGAAGTAAAAAACAGTACGGCAATCGGATTAAACGAGATGTTCCGATTTTACAAATATAATCCGACGCAACGTTTTAAAATGCACATTGACGGAAGTTACAAACGCAACGAATCTGAATTTAGCTATTATACATTTATGATTTATTTGAATGACAGCTATGAAGGCGGAGAAACAAAATTTGCTTCGGGCGAAATTATTACACCCAAAACGGGAACAGCGCTTATTTTTGAACACAGCCAGCGTCATGAAGGTGCGGCTTTGATCTCGGGAATAAAATATGTTTTAAGAAGTGATATTATGTATAAACTCAAAGATGGTATTTAAGTGATGAAAAGAACACTAGTTTTTGGAGATATTCACGGAGGATTAAAAGCTTTGATTCAATTACTGGATCGAGTTACTATATCTGAAAATGACCGATTGATTTTCTTGGGAGATTATGTTGATGGCTGGAGCGAATCGGCGCAGGTAATTGATTTTCTTATTGATTTATCTCAAAAACAAGAATGCATTTTTATAAGAGGAAATCACGATGTTTGGTGTCAAGAATGGTTAGAAAAAGATGTAATAAATGATATTTGGTTTTTGCACGGCGGAAAATCGACTATAGAAAGTTATCAGGATTTTGATCTTTCGCGAAAGCGGAAACATCTTGATTTTTTTAGCAACATGAAAGATTATTTCGTCGATGAAAATAACAATTTGTTTATTCACGCTGGATTTTCATCGATGCACGGACCAGAAAAAGAACATTACCAAACCAATTTTTCTTGGGACAGAACTTTATGGGAAATGGCAATGACAATGGACAAGCGAATTAAAAAAGATTCGCTTTTATACCCAAAAAGATTATTGCTTTATAATGAAATTTATATCGGACATACGCCAACGCTTCATTATGATGTAGAAATTCCAATGCAAGGTTGTAATGTTTGGAATATTGATACAGGAGCAGGTTTTTACGGAAAACTTTCGTGTATCGATATAGAAACGAAAGAATTTTGGCAAAGCGATGTAGTACAGACGTTTTATCCAAATGAAAAAGGAAGAAATAAGTAAAAAATGAAAAGTACAATAGAATCGGGTTTATTTGGTGTCGCAGTTGGTGACGCTTTGGGAGTTCCTGTTGAATTTAAAAGAAGGGAATATTTAAAAGAAAATCCTGTTACAGACATGATGGGCTTTATGTGCTGGAATCAGCCTCCAGGAACTTGGAGCGATGATAGTTCGCTTGCATTTTGTACAGCCGAGAGTTTATGCAAAGGTTTTGATATAGAAGATATGGCTCAGACTTTCGTAAAATGGATGCTGGAAGGTTATTGGGGAGCTCATAATAAAGTATTTGACATAGGAGGAACTACAAAACATTCGCTGCTTCGTGTCGTAAAAGGTGAATCTGCTGCGTTTTCAGGTAATTTTTTTGATGAGGATAACGGAAATGGTTCATTAATGCGTATTTTGCCTCTGGTTTTTTATCTTCAAAAAGAAAAAAATATTGAAGTTATTTACCAAAAAGTCAAATCGGTTTCGTCGATAACTCACGCTCATTTTCGTTCTGGATTTGCCTGTTTTATTTACGTGGTATATTGTTTGGAAATCTTAAAAGATAAAGATAAATTCGAAGCTTATAAGGATATGAAAAGTATTCTTTCAAAATTTTTGGAAGATAAAAAATTTAATCCTGCTGAAATTCAGTTGTTTGATAGAATTCTGAAAAACGATATTTTGTATGTGGAAAGCGAAATTGAATCTTCTGGTTATGTACTTCATAGTTTGGAAGCAAGCCTTTGGTGTTTTCTGAATTCCGATTCTTATGAAGAAACGGTATTGCGAGCAGTTAATTTAGGTGGAGATACAGATACAACAGGCGCAATCGCAGGTGGATTGGCAGGAATTTATTACGGACTTGATGATATTCCGCAAAAATGGATTGAAAATTTAGCAAGAACAAATGATATAAAAGATTTAGCAGAACGCTTATCAAATAAAATATAAATAACTTATATATGAACCCATTACTATTAACTGACGGTTACAAAGTTGACCACAGAAGACAATACCCAGAAGGAACGACAATTGTATATTCTAACTGGACACCAAGAAAATCAAGAATTGAAACAATTGATGAAGTAATCTTTTTCGGACTGCAGTATTTCATTAAAAAATATATCATTCACGATTTTGAAGAGGATTTTTTCAAAAAGCCAAAAGAAGAAGTAATTAAAAAATATTCTCGCAGAATCAACAATTATTTAGGCGAAAACCTTGTTGGAATTAAACATATTGAAGATTTACATGATTTAGGATATATTCCGATGGTTTTTAAAGCTTTGCCAGAAGGAGCAAGCGTTCCGTTGAGAGTGCCAATGTTTACAATGTATAACACGATTCCAGAGTTTTTCTGGTTGACAAATTATTTCGAAACCTTACTTTCTGCAGTAATCTGGTTGCCTTGTAACTCTGCAACAATTGCAAAAGAATACAGAAAAGTATTAGACAAATATGCAGGAGAAACTTCTTCTGTTCCTGAATTTGTAGATTGGCAAGCACATGATTTCTCAATGAGAGGAATGGGCGGAATCGAAGCAGCTTTAACTTCTGCGGCAGGGCACTTGTTGAGTTTTACAGGGTCTGATACAATTCCAGCAATTGATTTCTTAGAAGAATATTACAATGCTAATTCAGATCAAGAACTTGTTGCAGGTTCAGTGGCAGCGACAGAACATTCTGTTATGTGTATGGGAACGACAGAAGGCGAGTACGAAACTTTCAAAAGATTGATTACAGAAGTTTATCCAAAAGGTATTGTTTCTATCGTTTCTGATACTTGGGATTTATGGAAAGTTCTAACGGATTATCTTCCAAGATTAAAAGAAGAAATTGTTTCAAGAGAAGGTAAAGTTGTAATTCGTCCTGATAGCGGTGATCCAGTAGATATCATCTGCGGAAATCCAAACGGAAAAACAGAACAAGAGAAAAAAGGAGTTATAGAATTGCTTTGGGATGTTTTCGGCGGAACTACAAATGCTAAAGGATTTAAAGAATTGGTTCCGCAAATCGGAGCGATTTATGGAGATAGTATTACAGTAGCGCGTGGAACTCAAATCTGCGAAAGATTAAAAGAAAAAGGATTTGCTTCTACAAATGTTGTTTTAGGAATTGGGTCTTTCACTTATCAATACAACACCAGAGATACTTTCGGATTTGCGATGAAAGCAACTTACGGAGAAGTGAATGGCGAAGGAAGAGCAATCTTCAAAGATCCGATTACAGATGACGGAACTAAAAAATCGGCTAAAGGATTAATGAAAATCGATTTAATCGACGGGAAATACCATTTAACTGATAATGTTTCTTGGGAAGAAGAAAAACAAGGCGAATTGAAAGAGGTTTTCAGAGACGGAAAACTTTTAATTGATCAATCGCTAAGTGAAATCAGAACAAGAGTAAAAAGCGAAGTAAACGTTGAAGCTTAATTATAGCAAAAAGCCTGAATTTAAAATTCAGGCTTTTTTATGATTGTTTTTTAAATCTTTGTCAAAATTTCAAACTATGGCAAAAGTTTTTTTTGTTGCTATGGTTATGAATTGCCTCCAGTTTTAACTGGAGGTAAAAGTATGATTCTACATCGGCTTTAGCCAAACTATGGCAATTTTGGCTAAAGCCATTTTAGCATTGAAAATAAAAAAAACCTTCAGTTAAAACTGGAGGCAATTCAAAAATTTTACTTCTTATAAAAATTATTATGATCGATATACTCCCAAACCTTCGGAGGAAGTAGTGGCTGAATATTTTTCCCTTCTTTAATATTATTTCGAATAAAAGTCGAAGAGATTTCTACAATCGGCGCATCGATAACATGAATTTTTGGATGCGATTTTAATTCGACATTTTCGGGTTCGTCAGAAATGCGAGGATAAACATAAATATCATGATTCTCGAGAATTACCTCATAGTTTTTCCATTTATGAAGCGTTTTCAGATTGTCTTCTCCCATAATCAAAGAAAATTCATGAGTTGGATATTTCTCTTGCAAATGAGCGAGCGTAATAACCGTATAGCTCGGCTGAGGTAATTTAAACTCGATATCAGACGGTTTTATCTTCGCATAATCTTCTGTTGCCAGAAAAACCATTTGCAAGCGCTGCTGATCGTCTAATAAAGTTGATTTTTTCTTTAACGGATTGTGAGGCGTAACAACCATCCAAATCTGATCTAAATCGGCATATTCTGCCATGTGATTGGCAATGATTAAATGACCAACGTGTATAGGGTTGTAAGTTCCGAAATAAAGACCTATTTTCATTTTGTATAGTTTCGCAGAGAGTCGCTAAGATAGCACAAAGATTCGCAAAGTTTTATTTCAACTTCGCGAATCTTTGCGTTTTTTCTTCGTGTATCTCTGTGGAATAAAAATTATTTACTAATGAAATCTTTCACTAATTGATGTGCTTCTTCAAGAGCAACCTCTAAATCATAGTTTTTAATAATCACATCGAACTGAGGCGCTGTTGCTAATTCTACAGAAGCTTTTGCGATACGCATATTGATTTTGTCTTCGCTTTCTGTAGAACGTTGTTTTAATCGTCGTTTTAATTCGTCAACACTTGGTGGTTTCACGAAAACAGCTAAAGTTTCTTCTGGAAATTTATGTTTGATACGAAGACCGCCAACTACGTCAATGTCAAAAATGACATTTTTTCCTAAAGCCCAGATTCTTTCAATCTCCGATTTTAAAGTTCCGTAGAAGTTATCGCGGTAAACTTCTTCCCATTCCAAGAAATCTTCTGCTTTAATGTGCTTTTTGAATTCTTCTAACGAAATGAAATAGTAATCCTTTCCGTGAACTTCTTCACCACGTGGCGCGCGCGATGCTGCCGAAATCGAAAATTCAAGATTTAAATCTTCCTGGCCTAATAAATGTTTTACGATAGTTGTTTTCCCCGATCCAGACGGTGCCGAAAAAACAATTAATTTTCCTTTGTTCATTGTGTATGCTTTAGGCTTCAAGCAATATGCTCTAAGCTTTAAATTTGTGTAGTATTTACAGAACGTTTAATACTTGTTCCTTAATCTTCTCCAATTCATCCTTCATCATTACGACCAATTTCTGCATTTGCGCATGATTCGATTTAGAACCCATTGTATTGATTTCGCGTCCCATTTCTTGAGTGATAAAACCAAGTTTTCGTCCGTTAGCTTCATTTCCATTTAAAGTTTCCAAGAAATAATCCAAATGGTTTCCTAAACGTACTTTTTCTTCCGTGATATCTAATTTTTCTAAATAATAGATTAGTTCTTGCTCAAAACGATTTTCATCTACATTTACCTGCAATTCTGAAATAGCAGTTTGCAAACGGTCTTTAATAGCTTGTACTCGTTCTGGATCAAGTGCCAAAGTATCGTTCATATATTGGCGGATATTTCCAATTCTCAGGTTAAATTCTTTTTCAAGAGAAAGACCTTCATCTTTACGGAAATTCAAAATATTTTGAAGTGCTTCGTTAATAATAACCTGAATTTGCTCCCAGTCATTTTCGTCAATTTCTTCACGTTCTGTTTTTAATGTATCTGGCATACGAACCGCCATTTTCATTAATTCAGTTTCATCTGCATCAGGATTTACCTCTTTTAACTGTGCAATATAATTTTTTACAACAGGTACGTTTACTTTTGTTGAAGTTTGTTCGGCTGTGCTTTCTACATAGATTGCAAAATCAATTTTTCCTCTTTCTAATTTAGTCGAAATCTGAGTTCGTAATCCAAGTTCCATTTCGCGGTAAAGCGAAGGCATTCTTACGTTCAAATCTAAACCTTTACTGTTTAGGGATTTTACTTCAACGGTAATTTTCTTTGTAGGCAATTGCAAAGAAGCTTTGCCAAACCCTGTCATAGATTGTATCATATAATTGAGTATAAAGGCGCAAAGATAATTAAAAGTTTGATGCCTTGTGTTGTAAATTGTGAATCAGTTTTGTAGATCAAAATCTGCGTTAATTCTTACGTTAAAGCATTTATAACTTCAGCTACATTTTTTTGGCTGTTGCCGATGTAAATTTTTCCGTCAATAATAAAAACGGGACGGCTTAAGAAAGTATAATGTTCTAAAATGTATTTTTTAAAATCGGCTTCGGTCAAAGATTTGTCTTTTAAACCCATTGATTTGTACAATTGAGCTTTCTTGCTGAATAATGCTTCGTAGCTTCCAGAAAGTTTATACATTTCTTCCAATTGTTCTTCCGTAATCGGATCTTGCCTGATGTCTTGAAAAACAAGATCGTTTTCTGGTAGACTTTTAATGATTTTGCGACAAGTATCGCATGATGCTAAGTAGTATATTTTGTTCATTATTTTATGGATTTGTTAGAATGCAAAGAAAATCCATTTGAAACTTAAAAATGACTAATTTTAGAAAAAAAATACAGTTATGAGTTCAGTTTTTGAAACACAGAAAACAATTAGAGAAATTCTTTTACAAATTTTAGACAATCATTCATTAGAACAATTAAACAAGATTCCACAAGGTTTTAATAATAATATTATCTGGAATATTGGGCATTGCGTAGCAGCACAGCAAACTTTGGTTTATAAATTATCAGGACTTCCAACTATGGTTTCTGAAGATTTTATAGCTAAATATAGAAAAGGGACTAAGCCAGAAGGAGATGTCTCTCAAGACGAAGTAGATGAAATTAGAACTTTTCTTTTATCAACCTTCGAAAAGACCCAGAACGATTTTGAAAGCGGACTTTTTGTTGATTATAATGAATACACAACAAGTATGGGATTCACTCTTCGAAATGTACACGATGCTTTAAACTTTAATAACTATCACGAAGGAATTCATACAGGAATTATAATGACATTAAGAAAATTGGTTTAATTTTATAAATAAAATCTTACTTTTGTAGTTGATTTTAATTAAGAAATATGAATTCAATTTTTGAAATACAATACACTATTAGACAAATTTTAGTTGATGTATTAGATAGTCATTCTTTGGAACAATTAAATAAAGTTCCATTAGGTTTTAATAATAATATTATTTGGAATGTTGCGCATTGTATTGCTGTTCAGCAAAGCGTAGTATATAAATTGTCTGGACTTCCTTCCACTGTTTCTGACGAATTTATTTTGAAGTATAGGCAAGGAACTAAGCCTGAAAATCCTGTTTCACAAAAGGAAGTTGATGAAATTAAAGAATTATTGTTGACTACTTTAGATCAAACTGTTAAAAATTATAAAGAGAATAAGTTTGTGAATTACAGAGAATATAAAACAACTTTAGGAGGAGGTTATGTCTTAAAAGATATTGAAAGCGCATTAGATTTTAATAATTACCATGAAGGTGTTCATTCAGGAATGATAATGATTCTAAAAAAGTTTGTTTAAAAAAAATCCCGCTTTTAAAGCGGGATTTTTTTATTCGATTATGGTTTCGATGGTAACCTTCATTGCTCCGGCACCTTTATGTTTTGTAATGTCCATAAAAGCTCTTTTAGACAAATCGATTTCGCGGGTTTTTACAAAAGGGCCGCGGTCAGTAATTTTTACTATAACGAATTTGCCATTGGCTTCGTTTGTTACTTTTACTCTAGTTCCAAAAGGAAGTTTTTTGTGAGCCGCAGTATATTTGCTGTTGTTAAATCTGCTTCCGTTAGCGGTTCTTTTTCCGTTAAATTTATCTGAATAATAAGAAGCGTGAGCGTTTTTCTTGTATGGTCTAAGTTTTAAACCTTTGTCTATAAAAACAGAATCCGGTAATGGGATAATAGCTGGTTTTACATTTTTAACAGTATCTTGAATGATTTTAGGTTCTGTTGTAGGTTTGGTTTGGCTTATAGCATAGGTAAAGCCGCTAATTAGGGTTAAAGCGATTGTGGCGAATAAAATATTTTTTTTATTTCTCATGGGTTATTTCTTTTCAGACTTGGGGGGAGTTTGTACAAATAATATGCCGAGATGAAAAAAGCCCTGTAGGAGGGCTTTAATTGGTGTTATTTAGAACCAAAGGTTCCAAGGAATTCTACTTAAAATAAGCAATAATCCTAATCCGTAAAATATAGCAAACGTTTTGAATTTAGCTTCGCTATTGATTAATTTTTTATGTTTAGACCATCCAATAGTTATTAAAACGATGGCAATAAGGTTAATTAAAGGGTGTTCTAGTGAAGTTAATCTAAGTGCTGCATTTGACATTTGTCCAAAAGCTGCTTTTCCAAGCGGAGAAACAAAATATAAGATTAAACCAATCAATAATTGAGTGTGAGTACCGATTAAAGCAAATAAAGCGATTTTACGATCTTTACCAGTAAATTCTTTTTTTGAAGTTACTCCGATGATAGCATTAACAACAGCAATAACTAAAAGAAGTAATGCTAAGTACGCCCAGCCAGAGTGAAATTTTTGTAGAAAATTATACATAAACTGTGTTTTTTGTTTAAAACAAATATAACAAAAAAGGCTATAAAAAAACGGCATTAAACTTAAAAGTCAATGCCGTTTTATTATTTATTTAGATTCTAAATTCTTAGAAATCGTAACGTAATGCGAAGTTCCAAGTTCTACCGAAACCAAAGTATACTTGGTTTGTAGTAGCAATACCTTTGTATGTTGAAACAGTAGGAACATCAGCAGCAAAAATATTTGTTTTTGCTTCAGCAATGTAAGTATAATCAAAAACGTTGTTTACGTTTAATCTGAAACCTACAGAGTTGTTTTTAGTTCTACCAACTAACCATTTGTAAGATAAACCAGCATCAGCAGTACCGTAAGATGGTAATTGTAATGCTCCTCTGTTATCTTCTTTTGTAAAGTTTCCTGGAGAAATCTGAGCATACAATTTATCATTGTAGTTGTAGTTTGCATCAACAGTAAAACGAGGCAAAATTTCGTAAGTTGCTCCTAAAGCAGCAGTTGTTTGAGCAGCATCTCCAACTCTTACACCGTCAAGGTATAATGTAGTAGGAGTTCCTCCTCCAATAGGGTTGTTTCCAGAGTCAAAACGGTTACTTGTACTTGTGCCTTCATACTGCCAATCTCCAATAGATAACATACCTGTAATAGTAAGTTTGTCAATTACTTTTGCAGTACCATCAATCTCGATACCTGAGTGAATTTCTGTAATTCCAGCGAAGTCATAGTAACCTCCAGTGTTATCAGCAGCTCCGTCATTTTGTCTTTGGTATCTGTCTTTCCAAGAAGTACGGTATAAGTTTACGTTTGCAGAGAACATTCTTGTACGTAAACCGTAACCAGCTTCGATACCGAAGATTTTTTCGTTTGTTAAGTTACCATTTACAAGAGATGCATTGTTTGGGTAAACTGCATTAAAGAATGGTTGTTTTGAGTAGTATCCTGAGTTAACAAAAACATTATGGTGCTCGTTGATGTTGTAGTTAACACCGCCTTTTACGTTTCCACCTAAGATGTTTTCGTAATCTGTACTTGCCAATGGAGTTCCAGCAGCATATTTGAAATAATCAACTCTTTTGAATCCTTGTTGAGAAAGAGCACCTTGAACGAATGCAGTAAATTTGTCATTAGAATACTCTAATTGAGTAAATCCACCGTACCATCTAACATCACCATCATTGTTGAAGTTGATTTTTTCTTCTTTGTCAGTGTCTTTAAATACATTCCAAGGAGCGTATGTAGAATTTGTGCTGTATAAAACTCTATTAGGATTGTTAACATCAAAATTGTCAATGTAAGCATCTGCTCCTAATCTGTTGTTTACGTTTTGGTAGTGAAGACCTTTGTATCCTCTTACGTCAACTCCAAGATCCCAAGTTAAATTTTCTGTGAATTTTTTGTTGAAGTTAACAATTGCTCCGTACCAGTTGTGAGAGTTAATAGATGAAATCTGAGAAATACCTGAAGTATTATTGAAAACGTATGGAGACGTTGCTGTTCCAGATCCAGTTCTTCCTGTGTTAGAGCTGTTTTGGAATTGTCCGCTTGCACCATTTGTTGCACGAGTATTGTCTGTGTTGTTAAATCTGATAACTTCGTTACCTGTATTCCAACGAACGATTTTATCGTAGTCAACTAAACCATCTGCAGTTCTAAATACATCACTAGCGTAGTTGTTGTTTCCAGCACCACCTGCTCCTCTAGATCCTCCTCCACGTCCGAAAGAAACGTAACCTACAGTAGATAATTTAGAAGTTTCATTGATTTGGAAATCGTAGTTTAATGAAACAACTGGCTTATGGTAGTAGTTTCTTGTCATATTGAAAGCTTGACCATCTTTGTAACCCCAGTCAGAGTTATATTTAATGTTTGGATCAGATACTGAACCATATTTTTGGTACTGTGCTATTGTGATGAAAGTATTTCTTTGATCGTGCCATTGTGGAGCACCAGTAACTGTAAATTGGAAATCGTGTTTGTTATTTTTTGAAGAATAACCAAGAGCTACATAGTAGTTGTCTCCGTTAAATTGAGTTCCATCAACATATCCATCACCTTGAGTGTGGCTGAATAAAACAGAAGCAGAAAGTCCGTTGTCTAATTTTCCTGTGTTGTAAGCAACGTTAGATTTAAAGAAGTTGTCGTTACCGAAAGAAGTACCAACTGTTCCACCTTGTTTTAAATCAGAAGCTTTAGTTACGTAGTTCATTGTACCCCCAACAGAAGCGATAGCTAATTTTGAAGATCCTAAACCTCTTTGTATTTGAATAGCAGAAGTAACATCAGATAAACCAGCCCAGTTACTCCAGTAAACAGAACCGTTTTCCATGTCGTTAACCGGCATACCGTTAACCATTACCGCAACGTTGTTTTGGCTAAATCCACGAACTGTAATTCTTGAATCTCCAAATCCACCACCAGATTTAGTTACATAAACAGATGGAGTGCTTTTTAGCAATTCAGGAAGTTCTTGGTTTCCAAGTTTTGCCTGAATTTCAGAAGCTTTAATTGTTGATACAGCAACAGGAGTTTTTCTGTCTTTTGCAATATCTACAGTGCTACTTTTAACTACAATCTCAGTTAATTCGTTAGAGTTAGAAGCTAAAGTGATAGTTCCTAAGTTTGTAGTTGCACCATTTGCTACATTAAATTTCACAGTTTGGCTGTCAAAACCTAAGAAAGAGATAACAATCTCACCTGTGCTTGATGTTGATGTAAGAGTAAATTTACCATCAAAATCTGTTGAAGTTGCTGTAGTAGATCCTTTGATCACCACATTTGCTCCTGGTAAACCACCTGTTCCGTCGGTAATTTTACCAGTAACTTTTCCTTGAGAAAATACGGTTGAAACTATCATAAAGAATAGTCCGGTCAGTAACCAATTTTTCATTTTCTTCATTTTGTTATTGAGTTTATTGTTTTTGGCAAAATTATAACAAATAACTCAGATAGTGTTATCAAAATGTTAAGAAAAATAAGTTTTGCTTTTTGTGCTACGCATTAAAACGAATTTTTCTCTTTTTGTTAGAAAAAATATTGGTTTGTTGAATTTATACAAGGCTTTTTTGTTAAAAACGTAATTATTTGAACAAGGTTGTAAGTTGTGTCGTGCAATTGAACGTTGATTTCTGTTTTTTGTCGGTATTTTACGTAAAAAACGTCCTAATTTTACTGATAATTAGGACGTTTTAAAAGTTAAAGAATATTTAAGTAAATGTTTCTATTTATTTTTTAAGAAATGATTTAACAAAAATGAAGTCGAACTATCGTGATCTTTAACAGTCTTAGAATTGATTTCATCCAAGATAGAATTTGCTAATTGCTTACCTAATTCAACTCCCCATTGGTCAAAACTGAAAATGTTCCAAATAACACCTTGAACGAAAATTTTATGTTCGTATAATGCTATTAAAGATCCTAAACTTTTTGGTGTAAGTTTTTGAATCAAAATGGTATTTGTTGGTTTGTTTCCTGTAAAAACTTTAAAAGATCTTAAGTAAGATGCTTTGTCAGCCGCAAGTCCTTGCTTGTCAAATTCTGCCTGAACTTGTGCTTCTGTTTTTCCATTCATTAAAGCTTCTGTCTGCGCAAAAAAATTGGACATTAATTTGTCGTGATGATCTTCGTTGCCATAAAGCGGTTTTACAAATCCGATGAAATCTGTCGGAATTCTTTTTGTCCCTTGGTGAATTAATTGGAAGAAAGCATGTTGCGAGTTTGTTCCTGGCTCTCCCCAAATGATTGTTCCAGTTTGATAGTTAACAGGTTTTCCGTCGCGACCAACACTTTTTCCATTACTTTCCATAAAAGCTTGCTGTAAATAAGGAGCAAGTTTGTGTAAATATTGTGTGTATGGAATTAAAGCTTCGCTTTCTGCGCCATAAAAATTATTGTACCAAACGCTTAATAAAGCTAAAATAACTGGAATGTTTTCGTCAAATTCTGCTGATTTAAAATGCTCATCCATTTCGTTTGCTCCAACCAATAATTGGTTATAGTTTTCAAATCCAACAGCTAAAGCAATGCTTAGACCAACTGCACTCCATAAAGAAAATCTTCCGCCAACCCAATCCCACATAGGGAAAACGTTGTTTGGGTTAATTCCGAACTCGGTTACTTTCTGAATGTTTGTGGAAACTGCTACAAAGTGTTTTGCAATATCTTCTTGAGAAGCCGATTTCAAAAACCATTCTTTGATAGTCTCTGAATTAGAAAGTGTTTCCTGAGTAGTAAAAGTTTTAGAAACAATCACGAAAAGTGTTGTTTCAGGATTTAGTTTTTTGATAACTTCATTTACGTGATCACCATCAACATTAGAAACGAAATGTGTATTTAAAAGGTTTTTGTAAAACTGCAAAGCTTCAACGGCCATAACTGGGCCAAGGTCAGAACCGCCAATTCCAATATTTACGATATCAGTAAAAGCTTTTCCTGTGTATCCTTTTCTTTGTCCAGAGATTACTTCTTCTGTAAAATTTTTGATTTTGTTTTTTACTTCGAATACTTCTGGAATTACATTTTCTCCATCAACATTAATAACAGCTGATTCTGGAGCACGTAATGCAGTATGCAAAACAGCACGATTTTCTGTCTGATTGATTAATTCTCCTCCAAAATATTGCGCAATTGCATCTTTCAGTCCGATCGAGCTTACTAATTCTAATAAAAGAGAAACAGTTTCTTGATTGATATTATTTTTTGAGTAATCTACTAGAAAATCATTCCATTGCAAATTGAATTTTTCAGCACGTGCACTATCTTGTTGAAACAATTCTTGTATTGTGGTTTCGTGAATTGCGTTATAGTGGTTTTGTAGATTTTTCCACGCTTCAGTCCCAGTTGGGTTTGTTGTGTTTAAAGCCATTTTATCTATAATTGAGTTTGTTCTATGAAACACAAAAATACTGAAATAACTTTTAAAAGGGGAATGGTTTGCGATTATATAACAATTAGTTACGAAAACGTTTTATGTCGTATTTCGTTTCCGCGAAGTTATCCTGCAACTGCCAGTCTTATAAATTTGAGTTTGTTTTGCGTAAACTTAAATTGCCATTCATACATGTATTCATTTTCAGAATGATAATCGGTATATTCGTCAAAATCGTCAATTATTTGAGAATGAGTCATGAAATTATATGAGATTCTAATTTCGTCATTTTCAATATAAACAGAGTATGCAATTTGAACAAAACCATTGTCTTCAACGGTTTTAAACATTCCTTTGCTTTTGTAATAGTTGATGTCATTGAGGTTTATTTTATTAAAAACCTCTTTTAGTAATTTTTTTTCATCAGTATTGTCTCTTTGTTCGTAGCTGAAATTATAGGTTTTTTTTAATTCGCTAATCTTATCTTGGTTAACTAGCTCCTTTAAATTTTTAAGCTGAACAATAAGTTCTTTTTTTTCGTCTACTAGAGTTTTAGTAACGTCTTTTAAAAAGGAGACATTCTTCTTTTCGATATCATTTAAAACTACTTTTTTATTGTCGCCAGCTGATTTGTACCAAGATTTACTTCCAAAGTATTCTTGAAATCTTGAGTTTTCAAATGAATAACCGTTTCTAGCAAAAATTTCATTAGTTAAAAGCCTAACGTTATCTATATTTAGATTTTTAACCTGTTCTTTCTTTATTAATTGAGTTTTACATATTGAACAGTCTTTTATTGTTTGTCCAAATGAGGTTTGTAAGAAAAATAAAATTATTAAACTGGCTATTATTTTAATGTTGATCATTTTATGAAATAAAAATAAGTCACTAATTATATATAAGTTATGATTGATATCTTTGAAATTACCAAAATTTCCACCAAGGCTTTTTATTGATTTCGATGATTTTCTTCGTTACATCAACATCGATTCTTTTTGGCGATTCGGTTTTAATTTTAGAATCATCAAAAAACAATTTTCCGCTTTCGTCCATTCCAAGAGGAAGTTTTGTTCTTTCTTTCCATTCTTCGGTTTGTAATTCTGGAATTATTGTGGCATCGATTTTTTCGCGAAAGCGTTTTTGAGCTTTTTCTATAATTTCTTCTTCTAAGTTTGAAGATGAATTTTTGAAAAGCGAAATTGAATTGTCTGGAATATTCAAAAGAAAAATTTGTGTTTTGTCTTCAATTTTTTGGATGTCCAATACTTTGAAATAAGCGATTGAATCTAAAAGGAAATGTCCGTTTTTTGCAGAAGCAGGATTGAATTTAGACAAATCTTTTGCATGTGCGCTAGCGATCAAATATCTGCAATTGCCCGAAAGTCCTCCGGCAATCGAAGTCATATCAGTAAAACCTTTTTCTTGAATGATTTGTCCGATTTTATAATTTAAAATTAAACTTTCAGGAAGATTCGTGTCTCTGTAAAATAATTTTAAACCAGAAAAAGTTTCATGGTAAATGGTTTTAAGACGTTCATTTTTCATGATTTCAATTCAGAATGATTTTCAAAAATAGATTATTTACAGATTTCCAATACTATCCAATTCTCTTTTTAAAGGTTCAATCTGGCTCATGAAACGTGTTCTGTCATTTCCAGTTAAAGATTCTCCAGTTGGAAGATTCAATCGAAGCGCATCAACTTGTACTCCGTTTTTCCAGAAACGGTAACAAACGTGAGGTCCAGAAGCCAGACCTGTGCTTCCAACCAAACCAATTGTCTGACCTTGCGTTACGCGTTGTCCGCGGCGAACCAAAATTTTAGACATGTGTAAATATTGAGTAGAGTAGGTTCCGTTGTGTTTTACTTTTACAAAGTTTCCGTTTCCTGCTGTGTATCCAGTTGCTTCCACAACTCCTGAAGCCGTTGTCGAAATCGGAGTTCCGGTTGGAGCTGCATAGTCGGTTCCTTTGTGTGCTTTCCAGGTGTGCTGTACCGGGTGAAATCTGTTCATTGTGAATCGTGAAGTGATTCGGCTGAATTTGATTGGAGTTTTTAAGAAGAAGTTTTTCAGTGTTTTTCCTTCGCTGTCGTAATATTCAATCTTTCCAGAAGTAGTATCTCTTTCAAAAGGGAAAGCATAAATGATTTTTCCTTTATATTCAAAAAATGCGGCTTCAAGATCTTCAACACCGTCATAAGTTTTTCCGTTAATGAAACGTTCGGTAAAAATTAATCCGTAACGATCTCCTTTTTTTATTTTGAAGAAGTCAATAGACCAAGAAAATACTTTTGTAATTCGGCTTGCCAAAGCTGTTTCAACACTTTCGTTTCCTAAAGTTTCAGACAATGAACTTTTCAGAACGCCGCCAATCATCTTTCTTTTAAAAGTAACAGGTTTTATTTTTTTGTATGCTTTTGCGATGCTATCTCTAAAGTCAATAACATAATAGCTTAAAGCATCTGGCTGATAAATGAAAACCTGAAGATTATTTGTTTTGTTTTTAGAGCGAAGTAAAGTAAAAGGTTTGTTGTAGCGCATGCTTCTTACATTGAAAGAATCTTTTACCTGCTCAACAATATCGTGTACTTTTTTGTCTCCAATGTTTTGACTTTGAAGAATTGAGCCAAAAGAATCTCCTTTTGAAATAGTATCATTAACAACATTAAAGTCTGCGTAATTAAAACCGAATTCTATTTTTTTGGTTGCTGGTTTAGTAATTTTGGTTTCTACTTTTTCTTCTGCTTTTTTACATGAAAAAATAGAAAACAAGACAATTAAAATTACGACTGCTTTTTTCAAACTTTAAAATTTTTGTAGAGAAATTAAACTTCGTTTTCATTTCCCCAATTGGACAATTCTTCTTCGGTCCACAATTTAGGAAAAAAGATGCGTCTTTGGTATTTTGGGTGCATATATTTTTGCCAATCGCTTCCTCCTGTCGCTTCACCATTGCCTTTTCCGCTTTCTAAAATGTATTTTCTTGCGGTATTAAGGTGCTGCATTACCCAAATAATATTTACTGTTTTGTCGTAATGGCGCATGGCATCGATTAGCTCTGCATTTTGTTGATCTTCAATCGGTAACTGGATGAATTTTTGCCAAAGGTTTTTTATTTTAAACGAAGACATTTGTCTTAAAAACTGCTCTTTGTATTTTTTTTCAAACTCATTAAGCAAATATGATTTTTTGCCAGTTTGATAATCTTTTCCGGCAGCTTGCCAATAAAGATGTTCAAAGCTTGTTTCTAAATCGGTATTTTCGTCAAAGTTTGCTTTGTATCTGCGGTCTGTTAAATTGATAACATCTGTCGAAGCAAATTCGATCATTCTATATTGTGCGCTCTGAAAACCACTTGCCGGAGTAAGCGTGTTTCTAAATTTCATGTATTGATCTACTTCCATACCATTTTCCATTATGCTGAAAGAGTTGGTAAGCATGTCAAAATATCTTGTAATTCTTGATAATCTTTCGCTGAAAAAGCCAACCTGAATGTTTTCTGTTTCGGCAATCTGATCAATTTCCCACAGAATCATTTTAAAGATCAATTCATTTACCTGATGATACATAATAAAAACCATCTCATCAGGAAGTGTGGTGCGCTGAATTTGCAGGTTCAAAAGTGCGTCAGTTTGAATATAATCCCAATATGTGATGGGTTTACCCCAAAGCAATCCTTCTAATTGAACATCAGTTTTTTGATTTATGCCTTGAAATTTAAGATCAAGTTCTTTTAAAATTGCTTCAGAATTATCTGTAGGGTTCATTATTTTTTTACTTTAAGTGGACTTTGCAATCCTTTATATTCGTCGAGATCAGCTTTAAGAGATCCTACAGCCAAATCTGCTTTTATTCTAATAGGAACTTTGTTTACATCATCTGTTATCCAGAGTGTTAAGCTCTCTTTTTCTTTAAATACTCTGCCTGTCTGTACTAATGGTTTAAAAACCATCGTAGAAACGGTTCCAAATTTAGTCGTAATATCTTGACGACCTACATATTTTAACTTAAATTTTGTGATTTCATCATCAAAAAACATATCGATTGTAATGGCTTCACCAGCTTTAAGTTTATCGATGTTTGGGTGGTTTCTCAAAAAGTAAAATGCAGACACAATATCTTGTACGTCTTCTGATACAATAATCGTTTTTTCTGATTTGCGTTTGTAATCTTTTACTAAAACCCTATTTTCATTTTGATTGAAAAAACCTTCTTGATTTTTGGTATAACCGCCTTCGTCAATTTTTCTAACGTAGCGATATGGTTTTCCTGTTTCTTTATCAAAATAGCTTTCATACAAATCTTCTACTTTAAAGAAAAATTTAGACATTCCAGTAGTGTAGCCTTTTCCAACAGAGTGAAATACCTTTTTGTTGTTTATTGTAGCGTCTTTAATTTCAAGAGTAGCATATCCGGCATTTACAATTCCGTAATGTATTCTAAATTTAAAATATTCTCCAGTATCGAAAGCATCTTCTTTTTGAGGCGCGAATGAAAGGATTGTTAGTGCAAATATAGCGAGGATGATCTTTTTCATAGTACATTCTTTACATTTCATTATAAAGATAGACAAATGCAAATTCTATTCCAAATGTCCTAAAACAAAAAAACTCAGTCAAGGATGACTGAGTTTTTATGCTATTAACTAACCAAAAAACTATAAATTATGAAATTTATATCAATTCGGAAGGAAACCACCCCTTCCTGATTTGCGAGTGCAAAGATAGATAGAAAGTTCAAAAATCAAATAGCAAAAGTCAAGTTTAACATAACATTTGCAAAAAAAGCATCGTTTTTTGGAGAATTCTACTGTTTTCTATATGAAAATTAACATTTTATAGCGTTCCTCTCAATTCTTGCTCTCTTTCGATTGACTCAAAAAGAGCTTTAAAGTTACCTGCACCGAATCCTTTTGCACCCATTCTTTGAATAATTTCGAAGAAAAGCGTCGGTCTGTCCTGAACTGGCTTCGTAAAAATCTGTAATAAGTACCCATCTTCATCGGCATCGACCATGATTGCTAACTTTTCAATTTCATTTAAATCTTCTTTCATCATATCCATATGAACACCCAATCTTTCTGGAATTGCTTGATAATAAGTATGAGGAGGAGCAGATAAAAATTCAACACCACGTGCTCTTAGCTGAGATACTGTTTTAATAATATCATCTGTCGCAATGGCAATATGCTGAATTCCAGGTCCACCGTAGAAATCTAAATATTCTTCGATTTGTGATTTTTTCTTTCCTTCAGCCGGTTCGTTGATTGGGAATTTTATTCTTCCGTTTCCATTCGACATTACTTTACTCATCAAAGCTGAATATTCTGTAGTAATTTGTTTGTCGTCAAAAGATAAGAAATTCACAAATCCCATAACATCTTCGTAGAATTTTACCCAAGTATTCATTTCGTTCCAACCCACATTTCCAACCATGTGATCAATATATTTTAATCCCGTTGGTTCTGGATTGTAGTCTGATTTCCATTCTTTATAACCTGGTAAGAAAACACCATTATAGTTTTTTCTTTCTACGAAAATGTGAACGGTTTCTCCGTAAGTATAAATTCCTGAACGAATCACTTGGCCGAATTCATCTTCTTCAACAGTTGGCTCCATGAAAGAACGTGCGCCACGTTTCATCGTTTCTTCGTAAGATTTTGTAGCATCTTCAACCCAAAGTGCCGCAACTTTTACGCCATCTCCATGTTTTTGAAGATGTGCATGAATTGGCGAATCCTGCGTTAAAGGCGTTGTCAAAACAATTCTGATTTTGTCTTGTTTCAAAACGTAAGATGCTCTGTCTTTAACTCCAGTTTCTAATCCGGCGTAAGCCAGTGACTGATACCCGAAAGCTGTTTTATAATAATGTGCAGATTGTTTTGCGTTTCCAACGTAGAATTCTACATAATCTGTTCCTAATAATGGAAGGAAATCTTGAGCTCCTTCAAATATTTTCTCTAATCCGTATTCTACTGATTTTACTTCCTTACTCATAATTAGATAATTTGTCAATTAGATAATTAGATAATTTGAAAATTCGGCAATTGAAATAATTTTCTAATTGACACATTGACTAATTATCTAATTCCTCTTAGATGTTGATATTATTTTATTTAAAATTTTTAAAATTTCTGTTAACTGATTTATCAGTTCTTTGCAATTTGGATAATCTTTATGGGCGTCACACAAAAACAACCAATATTCAGTTTCGTCTGCTTCTTTAATTGCAATTTTTAATTTGTGTATAAAGTCGGCTTTACTTTCTGCGTTTTGCGATTCTTTTGAATTTGCTCCAATTGATGTTCCGCTTTTTAATAATTGATTGGCTATAACAAACTTTTTCTGTTCTTGAAGTTCAGTAGTATAATCAATTATGTTTAAGGCGAAATTGAAAGTTTTAATCAAAAGAGCGTTGTCTTTATATTTTTCGTTAAAGGTCATTTAGTTTAATTAGATAATTTGAAAATGTGTCAATGAGATAATTTTTTTGTAGGTTTAAATTACAATATTTATTTGAAATTATTTCATTTATGCGTTTTCAGAGCATTTTCTAATTTTTTAATTGCCACATTCACTAATTATTCACACCACGACTTGTAGTACTGACCATCATCCAATCCCATCGCTTCTTCAGTAACCATTAATGGACGGAAAGTATCAACCATCACTGCTAATTCCTGAGTTTCTTTGTGACCGATGCTTCGTTCCATTGCGCCTGGTGCTGGCCCGTGTGGAATTCCTTTTGGATGTAAAGTAATATGACCTTGCTCAATATTATTACGGCTCATAAAATCGCCATCAACATAATATAGTACTTCGTCAGAATCTATATTGCTGTGATTGTATGGCGCCGGAATAGCTTTCGGATGATAATCGTAAAGTCTTGGGCAGAATGAACAAACGACAAAAGTAGCCGTTTCAAAAGTTTGATGTACTGGTGGCGGTTGGTGAACGCGCCCCGTTATAGGTTCGAAATTATGGATTGAAAATCCGTATGGGAAATTGTAACCGTCCCAACCCACAACGTCAAAAGGATGTGTTGCATAAACCACTTCGTGAATCATGCCTTCTTTTTTGATTTTAATTAAAAAATCACCTTTTTCGTCGTGCGTTTCCAATTCGTTTGGCAAAATAAAATCACGCTCGCAAAAAGGAGAATGTTCTAAATGCTGACCCGATTGGTTTTTATAACGCTTTGGCGTATAAAATGGAGAATACGATTCTACATAAAAAAGTCTATTGTCTTCGGTTTCGAAATCAATTTGGTAAATAATGCCACGTGGAATAATTAAATAATCGCCATATTCAAAAGGAATATTTCCTAACATGGTTCTTAATTTTCCTTTTCCTTTATGGATGAAAAGCATTTCATCGGCATCGGCATTTTTGTAGAAATAATTTCGAAGCGATTCTTTCGGCGCAGCCAAACCAATAATACAGTCTTTGTTGACCATCATGGCTTTTCGGCTGTCTAAAAAGTCATTTTCAGGTTTTAATTCAAAACCTTTAAAAAGTAATGATTTTATGTTTTTTCCGATTGCAATTTTGGGTTCAACCGAATAAGAATTTAGAATTTCTTTAACCTGAGTTGGTCTGTGAACATGGTACGATAATGACGAATGTCCGTGAAAACCTTCGGTACCAAACAATTGTTCGTAGTAGAAACCTCCGTTAGGTTTTTCGAATTGGGTGTGTCTTTTTTGAGGAAAATCTCCAAGTTTATGATATAATGGCATGGCTTTTCAATTAGATAATTTATAGAATTAGATAATTCGAAAAATTTGAATTGTGTGAACAGACAATTAGTTCAATTTAGTATTGACTAATTATCTCAATTCGATAGCTTCATTCAGGATTTCTCTTGATGAGGAATTGAAGATATTCTAATAAACCTGTCCAATTTGTTTTCATTATAACAAATGTCGTAATTTTTTCGAAGTAAAAATAAAAATTATATTATTTATAACTAAAAAATATTCTGATTTTTTTGATTTAATTTTTACAAAGCAAAAAAATAGCCTGATTTCATTGAAGTATTCTCGGTTAAAACATTAAAACAAAAATCCAATACTAAACCATGTAAAGCTTTTTGACATTTCTGGAGACCAAGATTGTTTGATTTCTATAGGGCCAATAATGGTTTCTAAGCCGTAACCAACTGCATAACCTGTATACTTTGGCATAGAAACCCAGTCAACACCAGAGAAAATATCATTTCCAAGATTGGCAAAATTAGCAGATAAATTTATATGGTTTTTTCTAAGAATTTCGTAATCGAGTGTAATTCCAGTTTTGATATAACTATTGCCTGCAATACTTAAAAAGTCGTAACCATAAAAATAATTAAAGTTGTTGATTTTGTTATAACCGTAACCTCCTAAAATAAAGTCAAAAAATGGCACACTGCTATTTCCGAAAGTAAAACCAGCATCGGCATCAATTTTAAAAGTCGCTTTTCTAAATAAGGTATTCACAAAAGAAATTTCGGCTTTTGCAATTGAAAAAGGCTTGAAAGTATTGGTATAATCTGAAGATGCCATATAAGTCTGCACATCTGAAGAAAAATACAAACCAGAACTTGGGTAATATTTTTCATCAAGCGAATCGTATTTTAAATAAGCAAAGGCGCTAAAATAACTGCTTTTGTCAATTATGTTATCTTCGTTAGCAAGTGTTGGCGAATTGATTTTTAAATATTTGTATTCTAAACCTCCGCCCATTAAAAATTTCTGCACGAAAATAGTCTGGAAATAAGCCTGATTATTGATGTCCATAAAGTCAACATTGATCAAATTGACATTCGGATTTTCATTAAGAACGCCGCTCAAACTCGTAGTTACATTTCGATTAAACTGATTCAATTTTGAACGGAAACCAAAACTGATATTAAAACCGTTTTCTACATAATAATTGAAATCGTATCTGAAATTATCTCCCAGAATAATATCAATAGAAGTGATATCATTTTTTAGAAAGGTCTTTTTATGCGTTAGATTTAATAAAATACCACTTTTGTAAAGTCCGTCATAATGAAGTCCAAGTTTTAAATAGGTCTGGGTTGGATTTTCTTTTAAAACTAAATCAAGATCATCTTTGTCTCCATTTGGCTGAAGGCAATACGAAATTGTGCTAAAGTTTTGCGTAGCATTCAAATTGTTTATTCCAGTTTTTAGACCATCATATGTTATAGTGCTTTCAGGTTTGAAACGAAGTTTACCGCGAATATATTCTTTGGTGTAATTTTCTAATCTGTCTGTATTTATTTTCTCAATATGAAGTGTATCTGTAGCAACTTTTAGTTTTGGTTTTTTATAAAAGTTGTTTTCATTGCTTAAAGATTTGATTTTTTCATAAACAGCAAAAGCGGCTTCTTCTCCTTTTCTAATGATTTCTTCTCCTCTGTCAAACGAAATAACTCCAAAGTCGCGAATATCTGGTCTGATGTAAACATCCGTGTCTTTTATTTTGCTTTTCATTTTATCAATAGACTGTAAGTTGGTAATCTGAACCAAGATTCTCGTGGCATTTTTCAGATTTTTTCTTTTCAGTAAATCATCCTGAACATCGACACCAATAATGATATCGGCACCAAGTTTGCGAACTTCTTGAATCGGATAATTGTTTACAACTCCACCATCAACAAGCAAATTTCCGTCAATTTCAACTGGAGTAAATAGGGAAGGAAAAGCAGCACTCGCCATCATGGCTTGAACAAGATTTCCTTTGTTCAATAAAACTTCTTCGCCTGTTTCAATATTAGTTCCAATACATAAAAAAGGAGTTGGCAGTTGATTAAAATCGCGAACATGGCGCACGTTTCTGGTCAAACTGCTTAATAAATTATAATTGTACATTCCTTTTGAAAGCGCTTCTGGAATACCGACTCTAAAATTACTGAAAGGCAAAACGATTGCATATAATTCGTCATTCTTCTTGCCGTAAAAATTCTTAGAAGAACGCGGAATATAATCGTTTATTAATTCGTCAAAATTGGTTCGTTTAAAAATCGAATCGATTTGAGAAGCATTGTAACCAGAAGCATAAAGTCCGCCAATTACAGATCCCATGCTGGTTCCGCCAATATAGTCAATTTTGATTCCGGCTTCTTCGAGAACTTTTAAAACTCCAATATGCGCAAAACCTTTGGCACCGCCGCCACTTAAAACTAATCCGATTTTAGGTCTTTTTACGCTGTCTTTTTTTATTTCTTGCGAAAAAGATTTTTGCGAAAAGAAAAATGAAGTTAAAAATAGAAATGATAATGCGAACCAGTAAACCTGTCTATCAGATTTAGAAAAAAAATCTTTAGAACAAATATTTGAAATGTACAGTTGTAATGGACGCATAAAAAACTTTAATTGGTTTTGTAAAAATCGACAATTTTTTTTGCTTTAGAAACACCTACAACGTCTGAAATCTCTTTTTCTGTGGCTAATTTTAATCTTTTAACACTTTTGAAATGCTGAATCAAGGCCAGCATTGTTTTTTCTCCAATTCCTGGAATGCTTTCTACAGAAGAATTAAGTGCCGATTTACTTCTTTTATCTCTGTGAAAAGTGATTCCAAATCGGTGAGCCTCGTTTCTTAAATGCTGAATTACTTTTAAAGTTTCCGATTTTTTATCCAGATATAGCGGAATCGAATCTCCTGGATAAAAAAGCTCTTCGAGACGTTTTGCAATTCCGATAATGGCTACTTTTCCGCGTAAGCCTAATTCGTCAATACTTTTTAGGGCTGCAGAAAGCTGTCCTTTTCCACCATCAATAATAATTAATTGCGGTAATGGCTCATTTTCTTCTAATAATCTTTTATAACGGCGGCCGACAATTTCAGTCATCGAAGCAAAATCATCTGGACCTTCAACGGTTTTGACATTAAAATGGCGATAATCTTTTTTGCTTGGCTTCCCATCTTTAAAAACTACGCAAGCCGCAACAGGATTTGTACCTTGAATGTTCGAGTTATCAAAACATTCAATATGTCGAGGTTCAGAAGGAAGACGTAAATCTTTCTGCATCTGAGCCATAATTCTATTAACGTGACGATCTGGATCTACAATTTGCAATTGTTTCAGCTGTTCGATTCTGTAAAATTTGGCATTTCGAATCGATAAATCTAAAATCTGTTTTTTGTCGCCAAGCTGCGGAACGGTAACTTTTAAGTTCTCGCCCAAATCCATTTCAAAGGGAACAATAATTTCTTTTGACAATAATTGAAAACGCTCACGCAATTCTACAATCGCCAATTCTAGTAATTCTTCATCGCTTTCATCCAGCTTTTTCTTCATTTCTAAAGTATGAGAACGAATAATCGAACCGTGAGAAATCTGAAGGAAGTTGACAAAAGCCGCACTTTCATCAGAAACAATTGAGAAAACGTCAATATTGGTAATCTTCGGATTGATAATGGTCGAACGAGATTGATAATTTTCCAGAACCTCAATCTTTTCTTTTATTTTCTGCGCTTCTTCAAACTGTAAATTCTGCGCATAATTGTTCATCAATTTCTTGAAATCCTTTAAACTTTCTTTGAAATTTCCTTTCAAGATTTCGCGAATTGCATTGACTTGTCTTTGGTATTCTTCCAAAGGTTCTAAACCTTCGCAAGGACCTTTACAATTGCCAATGTGATATTCAAGACAAACTTTAAATTTCCCAGAGTTGATATTCGATTCGCTCAAATCATAATTACAAGTTCGAAGCGGATATAATTCTTTGATTAATTCTAAAATGGTGTGTACCGTTTTAAAATTTGTGTACGGACCAAAATATTCAGAACCGTCTTTGACCATTCTTCGAGTAGAAAATATTCTCGAAAAAGGTTCTTTTTTAATGCAAATCCACGGATAACTTTTGTCATCACGAAGTAATACATTGTATCGCGGCTGAAGTGTTTTAATTAAATTGTTTTC
Source organism: Flavobacterium sp. B167r (assembly GCF_056824315.1). Classification (NCBI taxonomy): domain Bacteria; kingdom Pseudomonadati; phylum Bacteroidota; class Flavobacteriia; order Flavobacteriales; family Flavobacteriaceae; genus Flavobacterium; species Flavobacterium sp. B167r. Next base: position 761,994 of record NZ_CP124859.1, on the reverse strand, counting down.
CAATAAAAGCGCATCGGTTTCGGTTGGAACTACGATGTGTTTTATGGTCACGATTTTTTTTACCAATACATTTGTCTTGGCAGTATCGTGAATTTTATTGAAATAGGATGAAACCCTTTTTTTTAAATTTTTGGCTTTTCCGACATACAAGATTTTCCCGTCTTTATCATAATATTGATAAACCCCAGGATTATCGGGTAACGTTATAATTTGAAGTTCAAGAGGACTCTGCATAATTACAAAATTAAGCTATTGAGCTTAAAGTTTAAAATTCTTTTGAGTTTCTTCTTCGAAAAAAAAAAGAGTCTTTTAAAATGTAAAAGACTCCTTATAAAAGATATTTTTATTTAATTGAAAAATATTCTGTTTGAAGTAAATGCGTTCTTTCGTCAAAAGTAAAATCTACATATTTAGCATCATCTTTTTTAATGTCGACATTTAATCGGCTTCTTCCTATTTCTTTTTTATCAGCATTGAAAGCTTTTAAAATTAGATCGCCTTTAAAATCATTTTTAGCAATTAAATAAATAGTTACTTTTTTTTCTTTGTCTTCGCTAGAGGCATAAATTTTTTCAGCTTTGCATTCGTCAAAATTTGCTTTAAAAGATGCTTCAGCAATTACATCAGATTGATTGATGCTTTTATTCATTCCAGAATTTATTCCTTTTATGACATCTCCAACGCCTTTAGAAGCACTTTCTGCAGCAGATTTTCCTTGTTCCTGAAGCGCTTTTCCGGCACCTTCGATTAATTTAGATTTTACAGCAATTGCCTCATTTCCATCTTCTTCCGCTTCTTTCATTTTTTCTTCCTTGCTCATGCACGAAGCCATAAGGGTCAATGCGCCGAGTAATATTAATGTCTTTTTCATTCTTTGGTAAATTGGTTATTATTTTTGTTTATTAGGAATTTGAGTATTAAATCCAAAAGTATGAATTTAAAATATAATTTCTATATTTAGATTTTATAATTCTACATGAAAAATAGTACACCATTGGTTATTTTTGGCGAATCGATTTTGCCGGGAGAACACAGAACCATAAATGTCGAAATCGCCCGACTGCATACTACAACCAAGTTGAATATTCCTGTTATTGTACGCCGTTCCAAGCTTGAAGGCCCAACAGTTTTATTTTCTGCTGGAATTCATGGCGACGAAATTAACGGTGTTGAAATCGTTCGCCAGATCATCAGTAAAAAAATAAACAGACCCGCTCGCGGTACGATAATTTGCATTCCAGTAATCAATATGTACGGTTTTGTGAATAAATCTCGAGAATTTCCAGATGGGCGTGACTTAAATCGTGTTTTTCCAGGAAGTAAAAAAGGCTCTCTTGCCAGCCGATTTGCCTATCATATTGTCGAAGAAATTTTGCCGATTTTAGATTATGCTGTCGATTTTCATGCCGGTGGAGCAAGCCGTTTTAATGCTCCGCAAATTAGAATTACCGAAAACAATTCTGAATTGAAAGTTCTGGCCGATATTTTTAACGCGCCTTTTACACTTTATTCCAAAAATATAAATGGTTCTTTTAGAAAAACCTCTGAAACCGCGAATGTAAAAATGCTGCTTTTTGAAGGAGGAAAATCTTTAGATATCAATAATGAAATTGCAAATCAAGGTGTTTTAGGAACAAAACGTTTGCTTCATTATTTAGGAATGCTTGATTCTAAACAAATCATGGAACCTGCATTAACGCCTTCTATTTATATTAAACAATCGGTTTGGATCCGAGCAAAATGTTCTGGTTTGCTTCACGATTTTAATTTAATAGGAAAGTTTGTTACCAAAGGCACTATATTAGCCATTATTACAGATCCGTTTGGAAAGTTTGAACAAAAAATCAAAGCGCCGCACGATGGTTATGTAATTAATGCCAATCATTCGCCAATTGTTTACGAAGGAGACGCAATTTATCATTTATCTAAAATTCCCGATAATGCCGACGAGTAAAAAAGAACTTCGAATAGAATATAAAAATTTCCGTAAAGCACTTTCTTTTGATGAAGTAGAAGAGAAGAGTCTGGCCATTGCAAATCAATTGATCCAAATGCCAATTTGGGATAAAATCTATTATCATGTTTTTCTTCCTATTGAAGAACAAAAAGAGGTCAATACCGAATACATTTTGCATTTGCTTTCTGGAAAAGATAAAGAAATTTTAGTTTCTAAAAGCGATTTCGATACTAGAAAAATGACGCATTTTCTTTTAACGGATAATACTAAAATCAGAAAGAACGAATATAATATTCCAGAACCCGTTGACGGAATCGAAGTTCCTTCTTCTAAAGTTGAAGTGGTTTTTGTTCCGCTTTTGGCTTTTGATGTTTTTGGAAACCGAATTGGTTACGGAAAAGGTTTTTATGATAAATTCCTTGCCGAATGCAAACCTGAAACCTTAAAAATCGGACTTTCTTTTTTCGAATCTGTAAACCAAATCGATGATGTTTTTGAATCGGATATCAAATTAGATTATTGCGTAACGCCTGAGAAAATTTATAAGTTTATTTAATATTCTCAATATTGTAGAAAGACAACGCATGCATATCTATAATTCTGCATGAAAAAAATAATGCCACAGATTAAAGAATTTAAAATGATTAATCCTTTCTAATCTTTTAATCTGTGGCAAAATAAATACCACATTTTATTTCTCACATTCTTCATTTTTACAAAAATCAAAAAAATATTTTCACCGCTTAAAGCCTTTAGAAATAAGGGATTTTGATTTTATTTTCTCGTAAGAAAAATATTTGTAAAGTTTTTGGCACGATTTTGCATACTCGAAAAAATGCAAATAATCACCTCTAGTACATCCGGAATGCTAGTCCTTATTTGAAGCCAATAACCTATTTATTAATTTTTAAAAATTTACTTTATGAGAAATCTTAATTTCTTTATGATGGCATTCCTTGTACTTACTATTTTCAGCTGTAAGAAAGCGTATGGGCCAGACCAAAGTTATGAAACAACTGATTCTGCGGCTGTTTCGATAGAAGCAATTCCAGATGAAATGTATGCTGAACCAAACACAGAAAGTTACGCAGAATTAGAAGAAAATCCGTTTGAATCTCCGCTAAAAGAACCTCTTTCTACTTTTTCTATCGATGTTGATAATGCATCGTACACCAATATTCGCCGATTTATAAATGAAGGACAAAAAGTTCCAAAAGACGCCGTTCGTGTTGAGGAAATGATCAACTTCTTTAAATACAAATATCCGCAGCCAGATGGCGAACATCCGTTTTCTATAAACTCAGAATACAGCGATTGTCCTTGGAATAAAAACAGTCGATTGCTAAAAATCGGTTTGCAGGGAAAAGACGTTCCAATGGCAAATTTGCCGGCTAGTAATTTAGTTTTTTTAGTTGATGTTTCGGGTTCGATGGATGAGCAAAATAAATTGCCATTGCTGAAAGAATCGATGAAAATTCTAGTAAAAGAACTTAGAAGCATTGACAAAGTTTCGATTGTGGTTTATGCAGGATCTGCAGGAGTAGTTTTAGAGCCAACTTCTGGCGATAATAAAGATGAAATTATAGATGCTTTTGATGATTTGCATGCAGGCGGAAGCACAGCTGGAGGAGAAGGAATCGAATTAGCGTACAAACTCGCGCAACAGAATTTTATCAAAGAAGGAAATAATAGAGTAGTGATAGCTACCGATGGTGATTTTAATGTTGGCGCTTCGTCTGATGATGATATGTTGAAATTGATAGAACAAAAAAGAGAATCTGGAGTTTTCTTAACGGTTCTTGGATTTGGGATGGGGAATTACAAAGACAGCAAAATGGAAATCTTGGCTGATAAAGGAAACGGAAATTACGCATATATCGATAACATTCAAGAAGCAAATCGTTTTCTTGGAAAAGAATTTAAAGGTTCTATGTTTGCTATCGCGAAAGATGTAAAAATCCAAATTGAGTTTAATCCGAATCATGTTCAAGCGTATCGATTGATTGGTTATGAAAATCGAAAATTAAAAGCTGAAGATTTTAAAAATGACAAAATTGATGCGGGTGAATTAGGTAGCGGACATTCGGTTACGGCTCTTTATGAGATTGTTCCGACTGGAGTTGACAGTGATTACGTTCCTTCGGATTTAAAATACACTAAAACGCAGAAATCAGCTGAAAATCATAGCGATGAGTTGGCGACAGTAAAGTTTAGGTATAAAAAACCTGATGGCAACAAAAGTGTTGAAATCGTAAATGTAATTGCAGACAGGAAAACAGACTTAGAAAACAGTTCTCAAGATTTCAAATTCACAACTGCTGTTTCTTGGTTTGGATTAAAATTGCGTGAATCAAAATATATTGCAAACAGCTCAAGTTCGGACATTAAAAGATTGGCAAAATCTGGTTTGTCGAATGACGAAGAAGGTTACAGATCTGAATTTGTACGATTGGTTGATGCTGTGAATTAATCATTAAATTCTAAAAAATAAAAAATCCCAAATTCCAATCTTGTTTTGGAATTTGGGATTTTTAAATTTAAATATTTCTAAGATTTTATTTCACCTCTTTAATTGTTGAAGAGTCAATCCAACCTTGAGTTCCATCTGTCAATTCAATTTTTTTCCAGCCAGCAACACTTTCCAATACATAAACTTTTGCTCCTTCGTGCAATAAAATAATTCCATTTGAAGAATTTTTAGGTTCATGTCTAACTTGGCTTAATTCAGAAAAAACAATGGCAACTCGGTCGTTTTCAAAATGATTTTTTTCAGAGATTCCTGCTGAAATGCTTAAAGCAAAAGCTACCAAAATGATAAACATTCCGACAAAATAAATTCTTTTTGCCAGTGTAGCATTTGAAAAATAATACCCAATAAAACTCAATAAAAATACAAAACCAAGTGCAACAGAGATTTTAGCCCAAGTATTATAATCAAAAACAGAAGTGAAGTTCTGAATCAGTTTGGCAAAACCTACTTTTGGAACTTCTTTGATTTCATCAATAGTCAGTTTTTTGGCAAATTTTAAATTGTTTAAAGTCTCTGGATCGTTTGGCTTTAGAACCAAAGCTTTTTCATAATTATAAATCGAAGGTGCAACTTGATTTAGTTTGTAATAACAGTTCCCCAAATTAAAATACACTTCAGCAGAATGTAATTTGTCTTCTGTGATGATGTTTTCATAAACCTGCGCTGCTTCTTTATATTGACCCTTTTGGTACAACGCATTAGCCGATTCAAAACGCCCTTGCGCAAAGAAAACCTGCGAGATTAATAAAAAGAGATATAGTATGTTTTTCATTTTTCTTTTATAATAAGATTCTCAACTTTGCGAACTCAAATTCGACTCAATCTAAATCAATTTTCTTAGCGAACTTTGCGGTAAAAAAAATTAAACAATCTGTTTTTCCAATTCAGAAATAATCAAAACAGCTTTATCATAATCCTGCTGAATTGAAGCGCTTGATGCCGGTGCATAACGTGCAAATTCGCAGTTTTCAGTAAGAGCAATAAAATTCTGAACCGTTTCTGGATTTGCATTTCTAGACAACAGCAATTCTCTAATATTGTCTTTACTCATTTCTGAAGTTTCGATATGCAGTTTTGCTTTCAAGAAATTATGCATTGCTTTTTCAAGTGCGATATAGAAAGGCTCTTTGTTGTTAAGATGTTTCTTCGCTTGCGACAAATATTTCTTAGCCAGCTTATTGTTCATTCTAATTCTATTTCCAGTAACATCACTATCCATAGCCTCTTTTTTCTTTCTAGCTAAAATGATAATCGGAATAATAATAAACGGCGCGAATAACAATCCTAAATACAAACTAGAATCGTAAAAATCATTTTTAGCAATTGCAATCAATGCTGTTCTGGATTTTATGTTTTTGAAATGATCCGCTGTTGCCATAGCATTTTTAGAAGCCGATGCGCTTGGATTTGCTTCTGCAGGCGTTGGTCCGTCCAAAACATCGACCATAATTTCTTTCGAAGTGATGGTTTTATAAGTGCCAGTGCTCAAATCGAAATACGAAAACTGCATTGGTTTTATCGCATATTTTCCACGGTATTGCGGCACAATAGTGTATTTGTCTGTAATTCTTCCAAACATTCCGCTTAACGAAGTCGTTACTTGTTCGTCGTGAACAGGATCGTACATTTCTAGTGCATTTGGTACAACTGGTTTTGGAAGTGTAAATAACTTCATATTCCCAGTTCCTTGCGCACTAACGATTAAGTCAAGACCTTCACCATTTTTAAGTGTTGTTTTTGATGGAGTCACAGTAAAATTCAATTTTCCGACAGCACCAGTAAATCCTTCTGGTTTTGTGCTTTCAGGAAGCGGTCTTACATTGATTGTTTTGGCTCCGGCAGAAACTATTTTGTTGTCTTCTGTAATAATCATTTGACCAAACATATCACGACGATTTGTTGGCAATTGCACGCCAATATCTAGTGAAAGAGGTTCAATAGTAAGTTTTCCAGATTTTTGCGGATATAAAATGGTCTTTTTCAAGATTACATAATAACATCTTTGGCCTTGGAAATTTCCTTCTTCAATCTCAAGTTTTTTAATTTCAATGTTCTGATTCCAGAAATCATTGTATTTAGGTTTTGCAATTTCCTTGAAGCCAGTTACTCCAATATTGTTAAAATACAATTTATAAACGGCTGTAATCGGTTCGTTTAAGTACGGATTTGTCTTTGAAATTTCGGCAACAAGAGTTAGTAGTTCATTTCCAGATCCTGGAGGTCTGTCGTTTGGATCTCTTTCTTGAGCCACGGCATTGGTTACAGTAACCTTTATCGGGTTTGTTTTGTAAACCTGACCATTGAATTCTATTGCCGCTTGTTTAATTGTGACAGCACCTTTTCTCTCAGGTTGTAAAATATAAGAATATATTTTTTGAAAGGAGCTTCGTCCGTTTATCCAAGACTGACTAATCTGCTGGCTTGGGCCTGCAACCATTTTAAATCCTTCAAAAGCAGGCTGTTCGAAATTATCTCCATCGACATTCATGATGAAATCTATACGAAGTCTTTCGTTTAGTCCAAGTGTGTTTTTGCTGACTCTGGCTTCAAATTGCACTTGAGCCATAAGTCCTTGAAAAGTGAGTAGAAATAGAATTAAATATCTTTTCATTACTTGTTTAATCGTTGTTTTTAATGTGTAATCGTTTAACCGTTAATTTGTTTAATTGTATTGTTTGGATCAAATAAACAAATTAACGGTTAAACGATTAACCAAATTTTACCAGTCTTTTTCTGTTTTCTTAGGATTAGTTTTTACTTTCTGAGCGTTTACTTTGTCCTGAATTTTCTTTTCTTCATTGTTTACCGCATCTAGCAAATTCTGAACACGCTCTTTTGATATTCCTCCAGGTTGTGGTTTTGGCTCTCCTTGATTGTCAGATTTGTCATCTTTCTTCGGATCGTTTTTACCATCTTTTTTGTCTTTATCCTGGTCGCCTTTATCGTCTTTTTTATCCTTGTCTTTATCTTTATCCTTGTCCTTGTTTTTGTCTTTATTTTTATCCTTGTCTTTGTCCTTGTTTTTATCTTTATTCTGATCGTTTTTAGGAGGATTCTCTTTTAGTTTTTGCTTCGCGTAAGCATAATTATAACGCGTTTCATCGTCGGTTGGATCGTTACGAAGTGCTTGTTTGTAAGCTTCAACCGCCTGCGTATAATCTTTCTCTTTCATGAAAACGTTCCCGAGATTATGATAAGCTTTGTGTTTTTCAGGTCTTGTTTTGGCATTTTTTATTGCTTTCGCGTAAGCAAATTTAGCTTCCGAAACCTGATTTTGCCTATAAATGGTATTACCTAAATTATAAGGTGCTGTTGATCGTTTCGTAAATTTAGATTCCGAAATTCTATAGTTTGCCTCAGCATCAACAAATTTATTCTGTTTATATTCTTCATTTCCAGCTGGCAACGCTTTATCTTTTTCTTGTGCAGAAACTGCAAAAGAAACGGTCAGTAAAATATAAAGGATTAAATTTTTCATTCTAATTTTGTTTTTTGTTTGCCACGAATTTCACCAATTGGCACTAATTAATTTGGTTCTTATTATTTGAATTTCACAAAACTTTGCAATTTGTTTTCGTGTAAATTCGAGCAATTAGTGGCTAACTTTTTTTTATTTCTTTTCATTAAATAAATCCAACTCTTTGATCCAGTTTGTTTTTCTTTCCAACAAGAAAATGTCTAGGAAAAGCAATAAAAATGCAAACCCGATAAACCATTGAAACTGCGATTGAAATTCGGCCATTTGTGTAGCTTCAAATTCTGTTTTCTGAATATTGTTTAAAGCATTTTTTACATATTCTAAAACTTCTTTTGTGCTTCCGCCGTAAACATAACCACCTTTTGTCGCTTTTGCAATAGTTTTTAAACCTTCTTGATTTAATTTGGTAATTACTGTTTCTCCGTTTTGGTCTTTTTGGTATCCTTTAAGAACGCCATTTTCTTTTAACGGAATTGTTCCTCCTTTTTCTGTTCCAACACCAATGGTAATGATTTTCATTCCTAATTTATTGGCTTCTTCTGCCGCAGCCGACGCACCTTCAGAATGATCTTCACCATCAGAAATTAGGATTAATAATTTGCTGGTTTTGCTTTTTTCATCAAAATAAGTCGAAGATAATTTAATCGCTTCGTCTAAAGATGTTCCTTGTGACGAAACCATTCCTGGACTCATACTTTGCAAGAACATTTTTGCAACACTGTAATCCGATGTAATTGGTAAAACTGGAAATGCGCTTCCTGCATACGCTACGATTCCGATTCTATCGCTTCCTAATTGATTGATGATTTGCGAAACCAATTGCTTGCTTTTATCCAAACGGCTAGGAACAACATCCTCAGCAAGCATACTTTTAGAGACGTCAACAGCAAAAACAATATCAATACCTTCTCGTTTTACGGTCTCCATTTTGGTTCCAATCTTCGGATTTACCAAACCAATAATCAAACAAGTTAGCGCCAAAAGAATCACGACAATTTTTAAAACTGGTTTAAAAACCGATTTTTCGGGGCTCAATCTTTTTACCATTTCCAAATCACCAAATTCGCGCTGCGTTCTTCTTTTCCAATACATATTGAAAAGAAAAATACACACCACAATCGGGATAAGCAATAAGAGATATAAATATTTTTTTTCGTCTAATTCCATTTTTTAATTCTAGTTTTCAGTCTCAATTTTCAGTCTCAGTTACAGCTGTTAACTGTAAACCGTGACTGCGACTAAAATATTAAATAAAGCTTCTGTAAACCGTATTTCTTAATCCAACTTCAAGCAATAACATTAAACCTGCAAATAAGACAAAAAACCTATATTTTTCGTCGTAATCGTAGAATTTTAATTCTTCAATTTCGGTTGTTTCCAGTTTATTGATTGATTTGTATATTTCTGCTAATTTATCTGTGCTTGTTGCTCTAAAATAAGTTCCATCCGTTTTTTTGGCGATGCTTCTCATTAGCTTTTCATCTATTTCAACCTTCTGCATTTTGAATAAAAATCCGCCATTTGGAGCATATGCGTATGGAGATTCAGCCATTCCGTTAGATCCAAGACCAATCGTGTATACTTTAATTCCGTATTGTTTTGCGATATCAGAGGCCGTTTCTGGTTCAATAAAACCAGCATTGTTAACACCATCCGTTAGCAGAATGATAACGCGGCTTTTTGCTTTACTATCTTTTAAACGATTTACAGCAGTTGCCAATCCCATTCCGATTCCGGTTCCGTCTTGTAAAACTGTATCGTATTTAATTCCTTTTATTGCTTCAAGTATTATGGCTTTGTCACTTGTAACTGGTGTTTTTGTGTAAGCTTCAGAAGCGTACAAAACCAATCCGATTCTATCGTTTGGTCTTTCTTCAACGAAATCTGCTGCCACTCTTTTTAAAGCTTCCATACGGTTTGGCTTTAAATCTTTTGCCAACATAGATCCAGAAACGTCAATTGCCATTACAATATCAATTCCTTTTGTTGTTTTAGTCTGATTGCTGATGTCTACAGTTCTTGGTCTTGCTAAAGCGATAATTAACGCGCTTAATGCTAAGATTCTAAAAACATATAAGCAAGGTTTTAATTTTGTAAGCAATGATTCGCTGTTCTGAAAACCTGCTGTCGAACTCATTTTTAAAGTAGCCGACTGCTGGTTGCGTTTCCAGAAAAACCAAATTACTGCAATCGGAATTAATAGAAACAACCAAAGAAATTCTGGATTTAAAAAAGTGATCTTGCTCATTAGTTGCCTGCTCTTTGAAGTTCAACAGAATTTAATATTCGGGTCGTGATTTCATTTGCATACGTATCGCCTTCTTCGTGTAAAATCAAAATTTGCTGTAAACCTTGATCTTGCTTAAAGAGTAATAACTCGTAATATGCTTTTGTACTCGTTTTAGTTGCAGGATTAAGAACAGTCATTGTTCCGTAACCTTTTACTCCCTGAATACCTTCGTTAGTTTGAAAATCTTCTTGTTTTACAATAATATTTTGTCCGCCTTGAGCCTCAATAATTTTTATAGTGCCTTCTAAGGTTTTATTTAAATCAATATCGGTTGGCTGTTTAAATTTAGATGTTGAAACGGTTACATAAAAATTGTCAATCATGCTTCCGTATGCGAAAAGCTGCATTTCTTTAATAAGTGCCATTGCTTCTTTTGGAAGTGTTTTTTGAGCGTCCATTCTTTTTAAAACCTTTGGAGTTTCAATGATAACAGCAGGACTTCCGTAAGCGCTTTTTACCCATTCGCCCTCTAATAATTCTTTTGACGGATGACCAATTAAATTATCTTTTACATAATTGAAACCTTTTGTCACCACAAAATAAGTTGTAGTTGCAGTTAATAAAAATACTACGGCTGCAACTGCGTAACCAATTCTAGCATTTCGTTTTTTACGAAGCTGTGCCTGAATTTGTTTTTGTCTCTGAGCTTCATTCAATAACTGATCTTCTATGTCTTCTGGAACTTCAGTCGGAATCGCATTATCAAGAGTCAAAATTACTTTCTGAATTTTATTTCTATCATCCGTAATTTCAAAATCAAGCGGTTTCGATTTCGCAAATTTCACCAAATCGGCCTGACGTAAAACACGCTCTAAATTTTCAACCGTTTCTGGTGTCAGCGTCATTTTCTTTTTGGTAGAAGCGTCTCTAATTGCTGTAATTAACTCAGAAGTTGTACTTTCCATTGCTGGAATGTGAATTGCTTCTTCGATATAATTTCTCGCAATATCTGTTAATTCACTATAATATTCTTTGATTTCTCCTTTTTGAACAAGTTCTTTAGACTCTAGACTATTAAGTAAACTAGTTGCTTTTTCGATAGGTGTTTTATAAACTTCTTCTTCGATTTTTTTCAGCTGGCGTTTTTTAACATACCAATAAACGAAAGCGCCGATTCCTAAAATTGCTAAAATTATTAAAGTATAAATCCACCAATTTCCCATTCCTTCATCAACAGAAGAAATATCTTTAATGTCATACATTTTCTGTTGTAAAGTATCCACTTTTACAGCAGCGACTTCAACTTTAATTGAATCAGTGTAGAAAGGCTTTTTATCGATTAAAATCTTAATGCTCGGAATTGTATAACGTCCAGAATCAAACTGCGTTAAACCATATTTTTTGATAAGTTCGTAATTAGTGGCATCTTTCTTAACCGTATCAATTGGATAAGACTGAATAACTTCTAACGGACCTATATTTTTAAGTTTAGGAAATTCAACCTTTGCTGTTGAAGACACAACTGTTTTAAGCGTCAGTTTGAACTCAGCACCAATTTTGTTTTTGGTCGTATCAATACTTGTTTCTACTTGTTTCTGTTGCGCAAAAACCATAGTAGAAAAAAGCAATAAAAATATATAAAGTTTAAATTTCATTTGATTTGGATTTCAGATTTTAGTCTAAAATGATTGCTTAATGGCATTAATTTATCAGAATTTAAATTCTCAATTTTAAAAAATCTAAAATCTAAAATCTGCAATCTAAAATTATATTTACCTCGATTTGAAATAGCCTAATAGTTTAGTAACGTAATTTTCGTCAACTCTGGTATTGACAATTCCTGCTCCAGATTTACGGAAAGTATCTTTAAAGTAATTCAGCTTTTCTTGATAATGTTTCTCGTAGTTCATTCGAACAGCTTTTGAACCAGTATCAACCAATTGAATTTTTCCTGTTTCGGCATCAAGCATATGAACCATTCCTAAATTTGGAATTTTCTCTTCGCGAATGTCGTACACGCGAACACCTGTAATGTCATGTTTTTTAGAAGCAATTTTTAAAGTATGCTCATAAGAATCAGACATAAAATCGGAAATCATAAAAATGATGGCTTTCTTTTTCTGAGTTCCAGATAAAAACTTCAAAGCTTGCGCAATGTCTGTTTTCTGGCTTTTTGGTTCAAATTCGATCAATTCACGAATGATGCGAAGCACGTGCGAACGTCCTTTTTTTGGCGGAATATATAATTCTACAGTATCAGAAAATAATATTAAACCAATTTTGTCATTATTCTGTGTAGCCGAAAAAGCCATAGTTGCCGCAATTTCGGTTACGATGTCTTTCTTGAATTGATTTTTAGACCCAAAAGATTCCGAACCCGAAATGTCGACCATTAAAACCATGGTCAATTCGCGTTCTTCTTCAAATACTTTAACATGAGCTTCGTTATAGCGTGCGGTTACATTCCAATCGATGTTACGAATATCATCTCCGTATTGGTATTGACGCACCTCGCTAAACGTCATTCCTCGTCCTTTAAATGAAGAGTGGTATTCTCCCGAAAAGATATGATTACTCAATCTTTTGGTCTTGATTTCTATTTTCCGTACTTTTTTTAAAAGCTCTTTTGTATCCATTTCTTTAGTTTTCAGTCGCAGTTTTCAGTCGCAGTTAATCGTAATGTGTTTACTGTGACTGAAAACTGAAAACTATTTTTAAGGTACCTCAATCTCGTTAACGATTTTGTTGATAATGTCTACAGAAGTAATGTTTTCTGCTTCTGCTTCGTAAGTGATTCCAACTCTGTGACGTAATACATCGTGAACAACTGCACGAACGTCTTCTGGAATTACGTAACCGCGACGTTTGATGAAAGCATAACATTTAGCAGCATTAGCCAAGTTGATACTTCCACGAGGAGAAGCTCCAAAACTGATAAGCGGTTTTAAATCGGCTAATTTGTATTTTTCTGGGTAACGTGTAGCGAAAATAATATCAAGAATATATTTCTCGATTTTTTCATCCATATAAACTTCACGAACAGCTTCCTGAGCACGTAAAATCTGATCTACAGAAACTACAGGATTTACTTTTTCGTAAGTTCCTTTTAAATTTTGACGAATTACAAAACGCTCTTCGTCAATTTTTGGATAATCAATAACGGTTTTCAACATAAAACGGTCAACTTGCGCTTCAGGAAGTTGGTACGTTCCTTCTTGCTCAACTGGGTTTTGTGTTGCTAATACTAAAAACGGACGATCTAATTTGAAAGTAGTGTCGCCAATAGTAACTTGTTTCTCCTGCATAGCCTCTAATAACGCTGACTGAACCTTTGCAGGCGCACGGTTAATCTCATCCGCAAGTACGAAATTGGCGAAAACTGGTCCCTTTTTTATAGAGAATTCGTTTGCTTTAATATTGTAAATCATGGTTCCGACAACATCGGCAGGTAATAAATCGGGTGTAAACTGGATACGGCTGAAAGATCCTTGAACCGCTTGAGAAAGCGTGTTGATGGCTAAAGTTTTTGCCAGACCAGGAACTCCTTCCAATAAAATATGCCCTTGTCCAAGTAATCCGATCAATAGACGCTCGACCATATGTTTCTGACCCACAATAACTTTGTTCATTTCCATCGTAAGAAGGTCTATAAAAGCACTTTCTCTCTCAATTTTTTCATTTATCGCTCTAATGTCTAAAGTCGTTGTATTTTCTTCCATATAAATATTTTTAAAACCTTGATTTTTACGCCTAATTTTTGAGAGTGCAAATTGAATATTTTTTGAGAAGTAAGATGTTAAAGAATGGTTAAAACTTCGACCAAAGACCTAATTTTAAGGACTAATTGTGAATCTATTTTTATATTTTTAAGAACTTTGATGATTATGTTTTATGAAAGCATAATTATTACCAAAAATAACGCATAACTATTATGAGCAAAACAGTCTTATCGCCTATAATTTCGGGCACTATGAATTGGGGAGTTTGGGATAAAAACCTTACAACCAAAGAAATGGAAAACATGATACAGGTAAGTATCGAAAACAAAATTACGACTTTTGATCACGCGGATATTTACGGTTCGTATACGACCGAAGCCGATTTTGGAAAAGCCTTTCACGCCAGTAAAATTGATCGTGAAAAATTACAATTAATTACCAAGTGCGGAATTCAGATGATTGCTGATAAACGCCCTGAAAACAAAATCAAACATTATGATTATTCTAAAGACTACATTCTTAAGTCGGTAGAAACTTCTTTGAAGAATTTGAAAACAGATTATGTAGATGTTTTTTTACTTCACAGACCAAGTCCGCTAATGCAGGCTGATGAAATTGCAGAAGCAGTTGAAAAATTAAAAGCAGAAGGAAAAATTATTGATTTTGGACTTTCGAATTTTACAAGTTCCCAAACAGAATTAATTCGTCAGAAAACAGAAATTAGTTATAATCAAGTGCAGTTTTCTGCAACGCATTACGACGCAATGCTAGACGGAAGTTTAGATTACATGCAAACAAACGGAATTCGTCCTTTATCATGGAATCCGCTTGGAACTGTTTTTAGAGAAGATACGAAACAAACTCGCCGTTTGAAAAAACTGTTTTCTACTTTATTAGAAAAATATCATTTAGGTGCAGATACACTTTTATTGGCTTGGATTTTAAAACATCCGGCAAAAATAATTCCGATTGCTGGAACAGTAAATATTGCCAGAATTCAATCTTTAGCAAAAGCAATTGAGTTAGAAATGGATAAAGAAGATTGGTTTGCAATTTGGACAGAAAGTATGGGTGACGATGTGCCTTAATTTTTACTGTTCTAAAAAATGATACACTTAGAAAATTTTGAGAAAAAAGATTATTCTGAATTGATCGATTCTGTCAAAAATGCAAAAGATTTAATGCAATTTGGCGGGCCAGAATTTACTTTTCCGTTAACAAAGGATCAAATAGATAAAACACTTTCTGATGAAAATAGAATTGCTTTTAGAGTTGCTAATACTTCTAATGGTAATACGATTGGGCATTGCGAAATTTATTTTAACAATGATTCTGCAAAATTAGGTCGAATCTTGATTATGGATGAAAACCAAAGAGGAAAAGGAATTGGCGAGCAGATGGTGGCTCTATTGTTGCAATATATTTTTGAAAACAGGAAAGAAAGAAATATTGAGTTGAATGTTTTCGACTTTAATGTCGGAGCTCAAAAGTGTTATGAAAAAGTTGGATTTACTTTAAATCCCGATAAAAAATACATGAGAGAAGTAGATGGAGAAACTTGGACAGCGCTCAATATGGTGTTGAATTTGGAGGAATGGAGAAATAAGAATTAAAAATATTTTGCCACAGATTACAAGATTTTCACAGATTTAAAATCATTTTAATCCTTTAATCTGTGGCAAAAAAATATAAACACATAGAAACATAGATTTTTGATGTTTTTTAAAAAGAGATTTTTTAGCGTTTCACTTTCACATAGCTATTTGAATTGATTTAAAATGAAATGCCTTTTTTAGATAAAGTTGAACTATGTTTCTATGTGTTAAAACAAAATATTTACAATGAAAAAAACAGTTTTAATTACTGGTGCTACAAGCGGAATTGGAAAAGCAACCGCTCAGATTTTAGCAAAAAATAATTATAAAGTGGTGCTTTGCGGAAGACGTTTAGACCGTTTAGAAGAACTTCAAAAAGAACTTTCTGCTTTTACAGAAGTGCATTCTTTGGCATTTGATGTTCGTGATAAAGAAGATGTGCTGCAGAAAATAGGTTCTTTACCAAATGATTTTGCTACAATCGACGTTTTGATAAATAATGCAGGAAATGCTCACGGTTTAGATCCGATTCAAAATGGTGATTTAGACGATTGGGATGCGATGATTGATATTAATGTGAAAGGACTTTTATACGTTTCAAAAGCAATAATTCCGCAGATGGTTGAAAGACAATCTGGGCATATCATCAATATTGGTTCGACTGCTTCGAAAGAAGTTTATCCGAACGGAAATGTGTATTGCGGTTCTAAACACGCGGTTGACGCTATCACTGCAGGAATGCGAATTGACTTGAATCCTTTTGGAATTAGAGTTGGCGGAATTCATCCAGGAATGGTTGCAACAGAATTCAGCGAAGTTCGTTTTAAAGGCGATGCCGAAAGAGCGGCAAATGTCTACAAAGGATTTGATCCGCTTCAGGCTGAAGATATTGCTGATATTATTCATTTTGTGGTTTCAAGACCTTATCATGTCAATATTGCTGATTTGGTAGTTATGAGTACGGCACAGGCGTCTTCAACTATTGTGAAGAAAAATATTTAAAAATAGATGCTTAGACTTCTTAGAAAGTTAGATCATTAGATTATCTTAGGAATCTGAAAATCATAAATCTAAGAAGTCTAAATTCTAAGAAGTATTTAGTCGCGGAGTTGATATTCTAAGTAAGTCTAAAAATCTAGTTTTTCTAAGTAAGTCTAAAAGCAAATGATTAATAAGCGCCTTTTAATTAAAAATCTCCTCGCTCATAATGACGAAAGCAGTTTTTATGATAAAAAAAGGCAATTGAATCTTCATTCGCGCGAAGGAAAAGGCAAGTTTCTAAAACACATTTGCGCATTATCCAATTCTAACCCAAATAATAATTCTTATATCGTGGTTGGAGTCGAAGATCAAGACAATGAAATTGTTGGAGATGATTTCTTTGATGATAGTAGAATTCAGAATCTGGTGAATGCATTTTTAGAAAATCCTCCAAAAATTCAATACGAAAATGTCCCTTTTCCCAATCTTCCAAAAGATAAAGTAATCGGATTGGTTACCATTAAACCTAAAAGTAAAATTTCTTATTTTAAAAAAGGAATTCACACTATACTTGCCAATAGTATTTTCATAAGGCGCGGCAGTAATTCAATTCCGCTCGAAGAGTATGAGGAAGTTGAAAAAAACAATCAAAACACCGAAACGGTAATCGGAATCGAAAATAGTTCTCGAAACAGCATTCAGTATACTTTAGACGGCGTTATCGATTTTATGAATTTCAGGCATAAAGATATGTCACCGAAATATTATGTTTTCAAAGAATTGTTTGTAATCTGTTGGGCGGGAGTTCCAAAAACAAATAGAGAAAAAACTTTTCTTTCTCGAGTTGATATAGAATTGATTAACGAACAGATTAAGCTTTTTTATTCGGCGCAAGATGTGGTTACAATCGAATATAATGATGACACTTTTACCATTACAGAATATGTTCCGTTGGGACTAAATGACAAAACGAGTTATTACCCTTTAGAAGAACAAACCATTCATTTTTTCGATAACGGTTATTATAAAATTGACCGTCAGATGCTTTTTCAGCCGCCAGAATTCAACAGAAAGATGTTGTATCATATCTACAACTCGAATATGGCTTTATTGGCAAAACTTCAAAAAGAAATCGCCTTGTCTGAACGCGAAATGAAGGATCTAGAAAATCTGCCTTCAACTTTCATGATTTGCTACTTAAACGGTTTTGAAGATGCCAGACAAAAACTAATTGATGCAAAAATGCTTCTTAAACCGTATAAAAATATTTATTCTTCGTTTAAAGAAGCGCTGAGGGTTTTGCGTAAAATGAAGTATGATGTGCAATAAAGATTCTAAGATTCTAAGGTTCTAAGATGCTGAGTTTTTTTATAGTTGCAAAGGTTCAGAGTTACAAAGTTACAAAGGTTTTTTTCTGTAGCCGAGATGTTCCTATGGAATATCAATTAATAT
Source organism: Flavobacterium sp. B167r (assembly GCF_056824315.1). Lineage (NCBI taxonomy): Bacteria > Pseudomonadati > Bacteroidota > Flavobacteriia > Flavobacteriales > Flavobacteriaceae > Flavobacterium > Flavobacterium sp. B167r. The sequence continues at coordinate 744,052 of NZ_CP124859.1, read as the reverse complement.
GTTTTTATTGAAAATTCAAATATTTCTTTACTTCTTCGTATGGAAATAACAATTCTTTTGGGCCGTCTGCGTAGGATGCGGCTTCATATGAATTGTAATATAAAAGCAAACCTGCAGAAGTATAAAAAATGTTTTGAGGCAGTTGAAATTTATCGTTTTCAAACATTAAACCTGTCGCGTTGATATTGGCTGTTTCTGGAATTTTATACTTTGCTCTGAAAGTTTTTTCGGCGAAAGCCTTAAATTCGTTTTCGTTTTTAAATAACTGATTGTTGAAAATCGTTTTTCCAGTTTTTTTATTGAATAGTAACGAGCGATAGCCTTGATAACCATGAGCTCCTCCAGTAAAAGTGTAATGGTTAATTTTAAGGTTTAAAATCTGGTCAGATTCAAATTCGACATTTCCGATTATTTTAGCTTCCCAGCCAAAGGTGTCATTCGGGAATTTTTGATGCATTTCTTCGTATGAAGCAATAAAAGATTTTGCTAATGATTTGTAATCATCAACTTTTACCGAATCTTCTTCAAAAAAAACAATCTCTTTAATAACAGCAAAAACTTTTTTATTGATGCTGTCTGATATTACTTTAATATTTTTAGCAATTGGAACTTCTATTGTAATTTTAGGGCAATCATTTTTGCACTGGACAGCAGATTTCTCTTCAAACATTTCACTTTCAAATGAAAGCTCTTTTTTGCAACTTGTAAAAATCAAACACAAAAAGATTGTAAATATGTAATTTTTCATATCAAAAAGTGTTAATTATCTACAAAGATAAGCAGTTGTATCCCGATAAAATAAATTAAGCGGTAAATTTGTAAAACAATTAAGGAAATAAAATTTATAACTATATGAAATTCAATACAAAAGTAATACACGGAGGTCAGCATCATGATCCAAGTACAGGCGCTGTTATGCCGCCAGTGTATCAAACTTCAACATTTGTGCAAACAAGTCCAGGAAAACCTTTGGCAGATTACGAATATAGTAGAGCTTCAAACCCGACACGTACGGCTTTGGAAGACGCATTGGCTAGTATTGAAAACGGAACTCGCGGATTGGCATTTTCTTCTGGTCTTGCAGCTACAGATTGCGTTTTAAGATCTTTTAAAGCTGGAGACGAAATCATTGCAATGGATGATTTATATGGTGGAACATACAGAATGTTTTCTCGTGTTTACAAAGATTCGGGTATTAAATTTCATTTTGTTGATATGACGAATATCGAAAAATTGAAAGGTTTAATCAACGAAAACACGAAGTTAATTTGGGTGGAAACACCAACAAATCCGTTGATGAAATTGGCGGACATTCAGGAAATAGCAAAAATTACTCAGGAGAAAAAAATTCTTCTTGCTGTAGATAATACTTTTGCAACGCCTTATTTGCAAAAACCTTTAGATTTAGGAGCTGATATTGTAATGCACTCTGCAACAAAATATTTGGGAGGACATTCTGATGTTATTGCTGGAGCGTTAATTGTAAAAGATGATGCGCTTGGAGAACAATTACATTTTCAGCAATTTGCAACAGGAGCAACTCTTGGACCAATGGACAGTTTCTTGGTTTTAAGAGGAATTAAAACTTTGGCTTTAAGAGTTCAGAGACATTGTGAAAATGGAGAAAAAGTGGTTGAATATTTGAGTAACCATCCTAAAATTAAAACGGTTTATTATCCAGGTTTAAAAAATCATCCATTTCATGAAATTGCTAAAAAGCAAATGAAAGCTTTTGGAGGAATGGTTTCTTTCGATTTTAAATCAGGAAAAAAAGAAGATTCTATTGCGTTTTTAGAAAAACTAAAAGTGTTTACATTGGCAGAATCTCTTGGTGGAGTTGAATCATTGGCTAACCATCCAGCTTTAATGACTCACGCATCTATTCCTGCAGATAAGAGAGCTGAAGTTGGTATTACAGATGATTTAGTTCGTTTAAGCGTTGGAATTGAAGATGCAGAAGATTTAATTGCAGATTTAGAACAGGCACTTTCTTAAATAATATTCCAAAAAAATAAAAATCCCAAATTCCAATTAATGTTTTGGAATTTGGGATTTTTTATATTGTAATTTATCTGAATTTAGAATTCTAAGTAATAGATGTATCCAAAATTAAACCAAACCTGCCAGTCGTTAGATTCGTTTTCTTTGTAAATGTCTTTATTAGGATTTAATCCGTCAATCCAATCTGAACTATACATTGAGAAACGAGTTTCAAACATTAAATCACTCATCGTAGTCAGTTTATAATGAACACCAACAGCGGCTGTTGCAGATAAAACTACGCCATTTTCTGAAGAAAATCCATGCGCGCGTCCATCAGATGGAGTTAAGTATTTTGCTGGGGTTACGCTAGTCAAAGTCATGTCGCCTAAGTCAGATTTAACTTTTGTTGAATAATAGCTTACTTGAAATCCAAGACTTCCATACGGACTGAAGCTACCAATTGTGTTTTCGAAGTCGTGAATTTTCATAAAAGGAGAAAATTCTATCTGAGCTCCTAAACCTAATATGCTAGAACTTGAGTGCATGTTTTTTAATTGCTGCGCAAATAATGCATTAGGTTTTCTCTCAACCCATTCTCCAAAATGTTTTAAGGTAGTTCTGCTAAAAGATAGATCAGATCTTACTTTAAAATGTTCTGTGAAATAATTTTCTCGATTATTATTTGCAGAAAAATTGATAAAGTGCATGATGCCGACGCCAAAACCGGTGTTTCCAACGTTGGTATCGAAGTTGTGCCTTTCGCCAAAATCAGACTGTAAAGTTACTGGTCCAGCGTAGATTCCAATCTCTTGAGCTAATCCTTGCGCCGATATAGTAGCAGTTGATATGCTAAATAGAGCAAGTAATGTGAAAAATAGGGGTTTAGACATTTTTTAGGGCTTACAAATCTCGGCAAATATATAAAAAACATAATCGATTCAAAATATTAAATTGATGTATTGAAAAATAAGTAGCAAAATACTTAATTTACTAACTTTTAAAAGGTGATTTGAATGTAAACGCCTACAGGTAAAATGTGTTTTTTTGTAATGTTTGAAAAAAACACAAATCGCTTCAAAAAAGTGAAAAATATAACATCGAATCATTATTTGATATATCTTTGTCAGTTAAAACGAAAACGTTTTCTTAAACGTGATTTCGTGATTTTTATAAGAAGTAAAGATTAAACCTAAATTATCTGAAAATTTATTTCAAAGATGGAACAAAAAATAAATGAATTTATGGCTCTAATTGAGTCAAAAAATCCAAACGAGCCAGAATTTCTTCAAGCTGTTAGAGAATTTGCAGAAACAGTTATTCCATTTATCTCAGAACGTAAAAAATACGATGGAAAAAACTTGCTATTAAGAATTGCAGAACCAGAACGTTCTATAATCTTTAGAGTTCCGTGGGTGGATGATAAAGGCGAAATTATTGTAAATAGAGGTTTCAGAATTCAAATGAACTCTGCAATTGGACCTTACAAAGGAGGAATTAGATTTCACCATTCAGTAAACTTATCTGTTTTAAAATTCTTGGCTTTCGAACAAGTATTCAAAAATAGTTTGACAACACTTCCTATGGGAGGTGGAAAAGGAGGTTCTGATTTTGACCCAGAAGGAAAATCTGATGCTGAAATTATGCGTTTCTGCCAATCATTTATGACAGAATTATGTCGTCATATTGGTCCAGATCTTGACGTTCCTGCTGGAGATATCGGTGTTGGAGCTAGAGAAATCGGTTACTTATTTGGACAATACAAAAGAATTAGAAATGAATTTACTGGAGTTTTAACTGGAAAAGGTTTGGCTTATGGTGGTTCATTAATCAGACCAGAAGCTACAGGATATGGAGTAGTTTACTTTACAGATCAAATGCTTCGTACAATTGGACACGAAATTAAAGGTAAAAAAGTAGCTATTTCAGGATTCGGAAACGTGGCTTGGGGAGTTGCTTTAAAAGTAAATGAATTAGGAGGTAAAGTAGTTACTATTTCTGGACCTGATGGTTATATCTATGATGAAGAAGGTATTTCTGGAGAAAAAATCGACCATATGGTTGAAATGAGAGCTACTGGAGATAATAGAGCAGAAAGATATTTAGAGAAATATCCAAACGCTATTTTCCATAAAGGAAAAAGCCCTTGGGAAGTAAAAGTAGATATCGCTATTCCATGTGCTACTCAAAACGAATTGAATGGAGACGATGCTCAGAAATTAATCGATAATGGTGTTCTTTGTGTAACGGAAGCTGCAAATATGCCTTCTACATTAGATGCTATTAAACTTTTCTTAGACAATAAAGTATTATTCGCGCCAGGAAAAGCTGCAAATGCTGGTGGTGTTGCTGCTTCAGGACTAGAAATGACTCAAAACTCAATCCGTTTAAACTGGACTAGTGAAGAGGTAGACTTGAGATTAAAAGACATCATGATTGGAATTCACAATCAATGTAAAAAATACGGTGCAGAAGAAGACGGATATGTTAATTACGTAAAAGGAGCTAACATTGCCGGATTTGTAAAAGTTGCCGATGCTATGCTTGCACAAGGTGTAGTTTAAGATTAATTACAATAATTATAAATGCCCTCGTTTATCTTCATAAGATATCGAGGGTATTTTATTTGTGCTAAAAATTAAATAAAATCACGTTTGTATTATATTTGTCTATTCGAATACATTAAATGATGAAAAAAGTATTTTTCTGCGGTTTGTTTTTATTTCTAATTCAGTTATGCGGGGCGCAGAGCAAATTGTCTTGGCAAGGATATTTTTCATTTAATGAAATAAAAGATATTTCAGAATCGACTACCAGTATATTTGCAGCTTCGGAAAACGCATTGTTTTCAAAAAACACAACTGCAAACATCCTAAAATCTACTACAACTGTTGACGGACTGTCTGGTCAGACAATTTCTGCTGTTTATTACAGCGAGGCATTCAAAAAAACAATAATCGGTTACGAAAATGGTTTGATGATTTTGATAAATGATGTCGACGGAAGTATTGTAAAAGTGGTTGATATCATTAATAAACAATTACCAGCAAATACTAAAAAGATCAATCATTTTATGGAAAACAATGGATTGATATATGTTTCTTGCGATTTCGGAATTGTTCAATTTAATCTTAAAACCTCACAATTTGGCGACACTTATTTTATTGGAGATAATGGAGCTGAAATCAACGTTAGACAAACCACATTATTTAACGGATTTATTTTTGCAGCAACATCCACGGGGATTCGAAGAGCGGAAAGTTCAAATGCTAATTTGATAGATTATAAGCAATGGTCGGTTGTAAATGCGGGAAGCTGGTCTGGTGTAGAGGCTTTAGATACAGAACTTATTGCGGTAAATGATTCTGGATATATTCATCGATTCAATTCAAGCACATTTGTTGGTTTTTCGCAATTGCCTCAAGCGGCTGTTGACATAAGAGCAAAAAATCATAATTTATTTGTTGCAACTGCAAATACGGTTTATGTATACAGTAATCAGATGGTGCTGAATCGTCAGATTACAAATTCTCAGGTTTTAGATAATACTTTGAATTTTAGCTGTGCAACCGCAGTAGGAAATCAGATTTTTATTGGAACAAAAGAAAAAGGTTTGTTTGTTTCTTCTTTAAACAACGCAACGGCTTTCGAAAATACCACGCCTAGCGGTCCGGTGCGCAACAATATTTTTTCTATAGATGCGGGCACAAGTGTTTTGTGGGCTGTTTATGGAGATTACGATGCAGTGTATAACCCATATCCTTTAGATAGCTACGGAATGAGTCGATTTAATGCTTCTGGATGGTTGAATATTCCATATTCTGATGTTTTTGATGCAAAATCGATTACAAGAGTATATGTAAATCCTAATAATGAAAAGCAGGTTTATGCCGGTTCCTTTTTTTCTGGATTATTGAAAATTCAAAATGATGTTCCAACTCTTTTATATAATGAAGAGAATAGCGGTTTAGAGTCGATTACGACAGAAGGTCCAAATTATATAGATGTCAGAATTAATGCAACAACCTTTGATAAATCTGGAAATCTCTGGGTTACCAACAGTAGAATCAAAAACGGGTTGAAAGTTTTAAAAACAAATGGACAATGGGGAAGCTATGCAATGACTTCAATTTTGGACGATGTAGAAGAAGAAAATTATTCGAGTATAGTTGTAGATCGTAATAATGTAAAGTGGCTTGGAACCTACAAAAATGGAGTTGTTGGATTTAATGAAACTACTAGTACATTCAAAAAAATAACTGTAGGTGTTGATGCTGGTAATCTGCCAATTGCTGATGTTCGAACGATCGCTTTAGATACAAAAAATCAGCTTTGGATAGGAACAACAAAAGGTTTGAGAGTTTTGTCTAATGTCTCGAGTTTTCAATCGGAAAGTCAGTTAAAAGCAAACCCAATTATTATAACAGAAGATGATTTGGCACAAGAATTATTATATGAACAATATATTACTTCTATAGCGGTCGACGGAGCAAATAATAAATGGATCGCAACTGCAGATTCTGGTGTTTTTATGGTTTCGCCAAATGGTCAAGAAACAAAATATCATTTTACAATAAATAATTCGCCACTTCCAAGTAACTATGTAAATGATATTAAAATAAATCCTAAAACGGGTGAAGTTTTTATAGCGACCAACAAAGGATTGGTTTCGTTTGGCGGAATTGCAACTGAAGCAAATGACGATTTGAGTAACGTATATGTGTATCCAAATCCGGTGCGCCCAACGTATACAGGAACGGTTAAAGTTGCTGGATTAATTGATAAAGCGAATGTTAAAATCACAGATATTGAAGGAAATTTAGTTTACGAAGTAACAGCTTCTGGAGGAACAATCGAATGGGATACAACCGCTTTTGGTAAATATAAAGTAGCGTCTGGCGTTTACATGGTTTTTATTTCTGCAGAAGATGGAGGCGAAACTAAAGTCAAAAAAGTGATGATTATACGTTAGTCAAAAGTTTTAAAGTCGAAAGTCAAAGCCAGAAAAACTAAATAGTCTAACATCTAAGAAGTCTAATAATCTAAAATGCAAGTCAAAACCAAAGCCATAGTAATTTCATCATTAAAATTTCAGGAAAAAAGCTTGATCGTAAAATGCTTTACGCTTTCTAGCGGACTGAAATCTTATTTTGTGCGTGATGCTTTTTCTAGCAGGAAGGCAAGTCAGAAGATTGCTTATTTTCAGCCTTTTTCTATTTTAGAAATTGAAGCCGTTCATAAGAATAAAGGAACTTTAGAAAATTTCAAGGAAATAAAAACAGCTGTTCCGTTTCAGACTATTCACACCGATATTGTGAAAAGCACTATGGTAATGTTTCTTTCTGAAATGTTGCATCATTCCATTCAAGAAGAAGAAAAAAACGAACAGCTTTTTCTTTTTTTAGAAACAGCATTGACTTGGCTGGATCATCATGACGAAATTTCTAACTTCCATTTAATTCTCCTTTTAGAAATTACAAAGTACCTCGGCTTTTATCCAGATGTCTCTGAAATTGATTTGCCTTTTTTTGAAATGAAGGAAGGAATTTTTACGGTTTTCCACACTGCGACAGCACTTTCCGAACATGAAACCGCTTTATTTAAGAAACTTATTGATTTAAAGTTTGATAACAGTCAAAAAGTTTTTCATGTAATTGAAAGACAACTATTGTTAAAAGTTCTGATTGACTTCTATTCTTCTCATTTAGAAGGATTTAAGCGACCTAAATCGCTCGATATTTTGAAAGAAATTTTTTCATAACCGCATTTCTATTTTTATATATTTGCTCAGTAAATTTTTATTAAAAATATTTTCCATTTTTTAGTAAGAAAGTACGTTCTCACAAATAAATATTGCCAATAATTAAAAAAAAAATCTACCATGAAGAAAATTACGTTTTCGATTATTTTGCTTCTGTCGGTAACGATTTCATCAATTGCTCAAAGAAAATATGATGAAATAGTAACTACAGAAAATGCTGTTCAAGACTTGATTCAAAATGAAATCACAGGAGTTGTTGTCTTTAAAGAAGGCGGAACAGTAAGGGGGTTAGATCCCGAAACAAAAAAAGTTATTTGGACTTTAACAAAAGATGATTTTGGAACTATTACTTCAAAAGATATTTTAAAAGATCCTGAATTTGGAAATATTTTCAAAGAGAAAAGAGATTTGTCTACAGTTCCAGGAAGTCCTTACGTTGAGGCGTATATTAATTCAAAATACTTGATTATCAATACAGATTCAGGTAAAATTGTTTACAATTCTTCAAAAGAAGCATTTTGGGTTTTCCAATCAGATTTTATTCCTGAAACAAACGAATATCTTCTTACTGTTAAAAAAGACGGAGAAATGGCGGTTGCATTGCTAGATATGGCATCGGGAGAAATTAAATGGAATACTACAGTTGATAAAGCAAAATCGTTAATCAGTTTTTCATTAAAAGCTTCAAGCCTTACAAATAAAGCAAAAATTAATGGTAACACCGTTTATTATTTACTTTACGGAAAATTATATTCTTTTAATAAAGAAACTGGAAAATTAAACTGGAAAGCAGACGAGGATTACACAAGATTTTATGAAACGCAAAATGATAAAAATATTGTGGTAGTTAATTCTGCGGGACTTCTTTCAACTAAAGAATATATTAATGTTTTGAGTACAGAAGATGGAAAAAGTATCTGGAAAGAATCTATTAAAACTAAATATGTTGTTTATTTAGAAGATTGGGGTACAAAATTATTAATTGCTCATGATAGCGGTTTCAATTTTTTTGACTTAAAAACAGGAGAGAAAATCTGGAAAAAAGATGCTCGTGGAAATGGTTTGAAAAGAGTAATTCCAATTGATCAAGATTTCTTATATGTTGCAGAAAACGAAATGATGTTGATCAACAAAGATGGAGAAAAGCTTTGGAAAAAATTCATCGAAATTTCTGATGATAAAGAAGATCCAATTTACTACTTAGGAAAAGTTGGTGAAAAAGTAATGTACCTTACAGGAACTTACGGAAACATGGTAGATTATAAAAGTGGAGTTAAACTTTGGAAACGTAATATTAAGTTTGAAAAAAGCCGTCCAGTTTTACCAACTTATGACGAAGCTACAAATTCTTACTTAGTGTATAATGATGAGAAATTATACAAATTTGATCCAAGTATCAACGATAAACCAGAGCCGTTTGCTAAAGTAAATATCAAAAGAGAAAAAGAATTAAACAGTATTGAGCAATTTCCTTGGGGAGTTGTGCTTTCTGGACCACTTGAAGTAATGGGTGTTAATATGGATGGTACAGTTAAATACCACCTTACTTATTCACAGCCTGGAGAAGGAACAAGACGTCTTATAAAAAGTGCTGCTATTGTTGGAAGCATTGGTTTAGGAGTTGGTTCTGTAGCAAGCGATATCAAAGGTGCTGAAGTGACAATGACGTATCGTGATGAAAGCGGAAACATGAGAACTTCAGTTTTGAAGAAAGAAGATAAAACGAATAAAGATCAGGCACAAGCTTATGCGGCTGGTTCTGCGGCTCTTGGTGTAGTAGCGGCTAAATTTAATACTCGTTTTAATGCAATGAAACAAAACAGAGACTTCTCTTATATTTTCTCGAAAGCAGATTCTGGAGAAAAAGTTCTTGTAAAAGTGAGTAAAGCTGATGGAGTTGAGGTTGATAAGATTATTTTCAACAACAACAAGCCAATTTATGAAATTGACCCTGCAACTCAGAACATTTTTTATGTTTCTGATAAGTCAATACAGATTTTCAACAAGAAAGTAAAATAAAAAAACACAGCCATCAGGATCTGATTCTGATGGCTTTTTTTTGCCTATGAAAAAAAGACTACTCCTTATTGCTTTGCTTGTAATTGGTTCAATTCAGGCGCAAGAAAAAATAAGCTCTAAAAAAAAGAAATTTTATATTCCCGTAATTAAGTATTCGGAATTTCCTGTGCTTGATAATGTATTTACCCAAACTGCTTTTTATCAGATGGACAAATCATTGCAAGAAGAAGAAGCCAATCTGAAAAAACATTATTTTAATATCAACGGATACATAAAAGATCCTGCAAATGGAAAGCTGAAAATCTATCTGACTTTTGCACTTCCGAGGTATACTACAACACAAGTAGATAGTACCTTTGATAAAAAAGAAAATAGATGGATCTATGGTGCGCATTCGAACTATATTACAAACGTAAGATTAGATGTTAAGTATGCTGATAAAATGATATTGACTAAAGATTTTGGAGGTTCAGAATCGTATTCAATAAGTCTTGGAAGTAGCTTGGGTACTATGAAAATTGCAGCTTCAGAACATGACAAAAAAATCAGGGCAGCAGTTAGCGATTCAGATTATACCGATGATGGTTTTGAAAATGTTATTTATAAAACGGCAGGGAGAGTTCAGGATTTTCTAAACTATAAATTTGGATATACAACTGACGAATCGAAAGAAAGATTTGAGTTTGTAACTTCAAAAGGGCATTCAGAATACAAACAAATGCTGGCTTTCGAAACGGAGATTACGGCTCAAATGGAGAAAGTAACGCTCGAAAAAGGTCTTGACGAGAAATTGTTGGCGCCACATTTGCAATATCTGGAAAGTCTGTTGGTTAAATATCCTCCGTCGCCTGCAAACGTAAACATTCGATTTATTGTTACAAATAATTTAGCTGAGACTTATTTTTTACTTGAAAATAAAGAAAAAGCATTGCTTTACGCTAATTTGTTAATTGAAAATGATAAACAGGATTCGAGAGGATCTTCAATTATTGAAAGAGTAAATAATGCCAATTTTGCAGATAAAAAAATTAGAAGCCATACCAATCGTTTTGCTGAACTTAAAAAGTTAGGACTTAAAATAGAAGAAGAAAAAGAAGAGAAAAGGTTAGCATTTTTTGAGAAAATCCAACAGCAGGACGCTGAATGGGAAATTGAAAAATCTAATCGTGAAGTTTATCTGGAAAAGATTAAAGCACAAAGACTTAATCTGCTTGATTCTGTACCGTATCAATTAAATGCAGCTCTTTTGGCAAAAGTAATCGATAATCTTGGAGGAAGCCAAGCATTGAAGAAAGTAGAAAAAGCACATTTGCTTTCTAAGATTTCGATAGAAGGAACAAATATTCCTCAAACGGAAGAAAAATGGGCAACAACTTCACATTATCTTCTTAAGAAAAAAATGCCTGAAACTTATTACGAAATAGTGAATGGAGCTGAAGCATGGAGCCATGATGATCGTGAAACTGGTGTAAATGCCAAATGGTCAAAGTTAACGGCATACGATTATACCAATTTGTCTAAGAATGTTGACCTTGTTAACTTTTTAACTGATTTAAGGCTTGATTTGTGGAATAATTTTGAAGTTTTAGGCGAAGAAATGTATGAAGGAAAATTATGTTATCACTTAAATTATTTTGAAAAAACATTAAGTTCCGGAAACAGAACAATCCCAAAAACAGATTATCACGTTTTTATTGATAAAGAAAATTTTAATATAGTTTCTACTGAGAAAACGGAATTTGATAATGGTAATAAAAGTTTTTTTGAAAGAAAATTATTTGGTGATTATCGCCCTATAGTAGGATTGAATTCTGGAAAAATTCCTCATAAGATTAATTATGAAATTGAAGATTTTAACGGTGAAACTATTTATCAGGAAACACGTGAAAAAGTAGAAATAAATCCCGCTTTTGGAAATCGAATTTTTATGAAGGAAGTCTATTTCGGAGGGTTTAAATAAGATGTAAAGCTTATAGAAAGCTATTTTTAGAATTGGTTATTTTTTGATTTTATTAGCTCAGAAAAATGAGAATAATGTCAGAAAGTAACCAATTTTTATATTTTCGTGCTTATTATCTCAACAAAAGTTTGTGAAATTTAAGGAAATTGGCGGTCAATAGTTCAAAATTTCTTACTTTCGCACCTCGTTTAAGAAAAGGATAAAATGAGCACAAAATTTACTGAATACAAAGGACTTGACTTGCCAACTGTAGCGTCTGAAGTTCTTGATTTTTGGAAGAAAGAAAATATATTTGAAAAGAGTGTAACAACTCGCGAAGGCGCTGAGCCTTTCGTATTTTTTGAAGGTCCGCCTTCAGCAAATGGATTGCCAGGAATTCACCACGTAATGGCACGTGCGATTAAAGATATTTTTTGCAGATATAAAACTCAAAAAGGTTTTCAAGTAAAAAGAAAAGCTGGGTGGGATACTCACGGTTTGCCTGTTGAATTAGGTACCGAAAAAGAATTAGGAATTACAAAAGAAGATATTGGCAAAACGATTTCTATCGAAGAATATAACGAAGCGTGCAAAAAAACCGTTATGCGTTATACAGACGTATGGAATGATTTGACCGAAAAAATGGGGTATTGGGTTGATATGGAAGATCCGTATGTGACTTATAAACCAAAATATATGGAGTCAGTTTGGTGGCTTTTGAAACAAATCTACGATAAAGGTTTGTTGTACAAAGGATACACGATTCAGCCATATTCTCCAAAAGCGGGAACAGGATTGTCTTCTCACGAAGTAAACCAGCCTGGAGCGTATCGTGATGTGACTGATACTACAATCGTAGCGCAGTTTAAAACGCTTCCGGAAACTTTGCCTTCATTCTTGCAAGGTTTTGGAGATATCCACATTTTAGCTTGGACGACAACTCCTTGGACACTTCCGTCAAACACCGCTTTGACAGTTGGTCCAAAAATCGATTATGTTTTAGTTAAAACTTTCAATCAATATACTTTTGAACCAGTCAATGTTGTTTTGGCTAAAAACTTAGTTGGAAAACAATTCGGAAAAGGATTTTTCTTAAGTGAAGACGACGCTGATTTTGACAATGTGAAAAATGGCGACAAAAAACTTCCGTACAAAATCTTAACTGAAGCTAACGGAAAAGATTTAGTAGAAATCCGTTATGAGCAATTATTGCCTTACGTATTGCCTTATGAAAATGCTGAAAACGCATTTAGAGTAATCGCAGGTGATTTCGTTACAACTGAAGATGGAACAGGAATTGTACATACAGCTCCGACTTTTGGTGCAGATGATGCTAAAGTAGCAAAAGAAGCAAAACCAGAAGTTCCGCCAATGTTGGTTTTAGACGAAAACGGAACTCCAGTTCCATTAGTAGATTTACAAGGAAAATTCACTTCTCATTTAGGTGATTTAGCTGGTAAATACGTTAAAAACGAATATTATGATGCAGGACAAGCTCCAGAGAAATCTGTAGATGTTGAAATCGCTATTCGTTTAAAAGAAGAAAATAAAGCTTTTAAAGTTGAAAAATACGTGCACAGTTATCCACACAGCTGGAGAACAGACGAGCCGTTATTATACTATCCTCTAGATTCATGGTTCATCAAAGTAACCGATGTAAAAGATAGAATGTTCGACCTGAACGAAACTATCAATTGGAAACCTAAATCTACTGGTGAAGGACGTTTTGGAAATTGGCTTAAAAATGCCAACGATTGGAACTTATCTCGTTCTAGATATTGGGGAATTCCGTTGCCAATTTGGAGAACAGAAGATAAAACGGAAGAAGTTATTATCGGTTCTGTTGAAGAATTGTACAATGCAATTGAAAAATCTGTTGAAGCAGGTTTCCAAAAAGAAAATCCGTTTAAAGGATTCGAAATCGGAAATATGTCTGAGTCAAATTACGATTTAATCGATTTACACAAAAATGTAGTTGATGGACTTACTTTAGTTTCAGCTTCAGGGAAACCAATGAAGCGCGAAAGTGATCTAATCGACGTTTGGTTTGATTCTGGAGCAATGCCGTATGCACAATGGCATTATCCTTTTGAAAACAAAGAAAAAATTGATGACAACAAAGATTTTCCAGCAAATTTCATTGCAGAAGGAGTAGACCAGACTCGCGGATGGTTCTATACTTTGCATGCAATCGGAACTTTGGTTTTTGATAAAATAGCATACAAAAATGTAGTTTCAAACGGTCTTGTTTTGGATAAAAATGGAATTAAAATGTCTAAGAGTAAAGGAAATACGATAGACCCATTTAAAACCATTGCAGAAAACGGTCCAGATGCTACACGCTGGTATATGATAATGAATGCAAATCCGTGGGATAACTTGAAGTTTGACCTTGAAGGAATTGCTGAGGTTAAACGTAAATTCTTCGGAACACTTTACAATACCTATTCATTCTTTTCGTTATATGCTAACATCGACGGATTTAAATACGAAGAAGCTGAAATTCCGTTAAACGAAAGACCTGAAATCGATCAATGGATTATTTCTGAATTACATTCGCTAATAAAATTTGTTGACGAATGCTACGAAGATTACGAACCTACAAAAGCAACAAGAGCGATTTCTGACTTCGTTCAGGAGAATTTAAGTAACTGGTATGTTCGTTTATGCCGTCGTCGTTTCTGGAAAGGAGAATATGCAAAAGATAAAATTGCAGCTTATCAAACGCTTTACACATGTTTGCTTACAATCAGTAAATTGAGCGCTCCAGTGGCTCCATTTTTTATGGATAAATTGTACCGCGATTTAACAACTTCTACGGGAACCGAGAATTTTGCTAGTGTTCACTTGGCAGAATTTCCAAAATTTGTCGAAAACTTTGTTAATAAAACGTTGGAAAGCAAAATGCAGAAGGCGCAAACGATCTCATCTTTGGTGTTGTCACTACGTAAAAAAGAGATGATTAAAGTACGTCAACCTTTGCAAAAGGTAATGATTCCAGTACTTGACGAGAGTCAGCGTGCTGAAATCGAAGCTGTCTCTGACTTGGTAAAAGCAGAGGTAAATGTTAAAGAAATCGAGCTTTTAGACGATGCTTCTGGTATTTTGGTAAAACAAATTAAGCCTAATTTTAAGGCGCTTGGACCACGTTTTGGTAAAGATATGGGGCTGATTTCTAAAGAGATACAGGGTTTTTCTGCAGATCAGATCAACCAGTTGGACAAGCAAGGAACGCTAGATATTGTTATTGCAGGAAATAGTGTAACTTTATCATTAGAAGATGTGGAAATTACATCACAAGATATCGAAGGATGGTTGGTAGCTAATTCAAACGGAATAACAGTTGCGCTTGATATTACTCTTACCGAAGAATTAAAAAATGAAGGTATCGCTAGAGAATTAGTTAATAGAATACAAAACATCCGTAAAGATTCAGGATTTGAGGTTACGGATAAGATTAAAGTTCAAATAAAACGAGACGGTATTTTAGAAAATGCAGTTTCAAAAAACGCAGACTATATTAAGTCTGAAACATTAACAGACGAACTGGTTTTTGCTGACACGTTAGAAAACGGCACAGAAATTGAGTTTGATGACATTAGAACCATTATATTAATTTCAAAATAGTAGAAAATGATAGATGAAATTACAAGATACTCTGATGCAGATTTAGCAGAGTTCAAAGAAATAATCCAAGCAAAAATTAAAAAAGCACAAGAAGATCTTGATTTGATTAAAAGTGCTTATATGAACGATTTGAATAACGGAACTGACGATACTTCTCCAACTTTTAAAGCTTTTGAAGAAGGAAGTGAGACCATGTCAAAAGAAGCAAACTCTCAGTTGGCTATCAGACAAGAGAAATTCATTCGTGACTTAAAAAATGCTTTATTCCGTGTAGAAAACAAAACGTACGGTATCTGCAAAGTAACAGGTAAATTAATTGGTAAAGAAAGGCTTAAAATCGTTCCTCATGCTACAATGAGTATCGAAGCTAAAAACTTGCAACGATAAAATTCACGTAGAAATACATAAGAGAAAAAACGCTCCTTTTAGGGGCGTTTTTTTTGTTTAACATTTGACTATGTTTGGTTTTACTGCTAAATTTATACTTTGAAAGAAATTATTTATAATTAATCAAAATAAACTCAAAGAAAGAGTTCTGTTTTTTGTAAGAGCCTTTTGTCTGGCTTGTTATGTTTTTAGGTGTCTTTTTAAACAAAAAAACCGCCTTTTAAAAGACGGTTTTTATAGTAAATTAAAATTGAGGAAAAACTATGCTAGATTTTTTTCAACTTCAGCTTTGTGTTTTCTTAAGATAGCTCTTGTCATTCCTAAATTAGCTTTTGATGCATCAGCAGCCAAATAAATCATGAATTTTTTGTTTGGAGAAATATCGATAATGTGAATTTGATTAGAAAGTGTAATCAAAATATCTTCGATGTCTTGGTTTAAATTTAATGCTTTTACAGCGCTTAATTTAGCTTTTACAACTTCTAGGTTGTAAGCAGCGGCAAGTTCAGGATCAAAACTAGGGTCGATAGTTAAATTTCCGAAGCTTAATCCAGATTCAATTTCTGTTACTGCTACAGCGATAAAGCCGTTTACGTTAGTTTTCATTTCATTTAAAAACACGTTTAAAAAATCATTGCTCATAGTTCATTGGGTATTTGTTAGTAGAATTTTATGTTATTTCAATAGTGAATTTTTGCTTAATTCTGCAGAAACTTCTTCTGTAGAACGCATTAATAGCGCAAGGTTGCTTCCTTCTTTAGAAAAGGCAACAATGAAGTTAGAGCCGCTTATTTTGTTTCCAACAATAACGCCTTCAGCACTTTTTAGGTATAATTGCTTTAATGAGCCTTTTTCTAAATCAATTAAGAATTTTTCGCTCATAGATAAAATTGCTGCGCTCATAGCGGCTATGCTGTCGCCGTAATCAAGGTTTAATGCGGTGATCAATTTGCCTTTTCCGTTTAATATTAAAGCAGCGGTAGATTTTGTGCTGACAAGAAAGTCATTTAGAGTAGTTGTGATTTCGTTCATGGTTTTGTAGGATTTTCGAAGGAATGTTAAATTCTGTTCATTTGGTATTTGGATTTAAAAAATAATTACTGGTTTTGCTAAACAAGTGTTAATTTTTATTAACAAATATAAATTAAATTATGTATCATTGTAGTACCAAATCAGTAATAATTTAAATTATTTACTACGAAAAACTTACATTATGGCTAAAGTATTGAAATTCAAAGAAGTAAATTCTGACGTAGAGCGCAGAGTGAAAGATTTTGAAAAACTGCGCGTTAAGTTTAAAGCTGATGTAAAAAAGGGAGAAGCTAAGAAATTGGCGGCCGGAAAAGAAAGCAAAGGGATATTTAAGTCCATTTCAGAGTTTTTCTCCGACAGTCCAAAAACACCAGCAAAAGCCGTGGTGAAGAAGTAAACTTTACAAGGTTTAGATTAGCAGATAAACTTGTTTAGTTTGTTACAAAAGAATTAACGCTCCTTTGGGAGCGTTTTTTTTGATTAAATTGTTATTTTTGCCCATCAAAAAATTATAAAATGTCATTACGAAAAGCGTATTTCCTTATATTCTTAGTTTTAATTGTTGATCAGCTTTCTAAAATTTATGTCAAAACAAATTTTGTTTTGGGTGAAGAGTTTGTTATTGCCGATTGGTTTAGAATTCATTTCATTGAAAATGAAGGAATGGCCTGGGGAACCAAAATACCAGGCGAATACGGAAAATTAATTTTGACAGTTTTCAGAATCTTTGCTGTTGTCGGAATTGGCTGGTGGCTTTGTGATTCAGTAAAAAAACGTCATTCTAATTATTTAATAGCGGCTATCGCATTGATCTTTGCGGGAGCAGCAGGAAATATTATCGATTCTGTTTTTTACGGAGTTATTTTCGATGATAGTACACACAACTTGGCAACTATCTTTTCTCCAGTTCCATACGGAACTTGGTTTCATGGACTAGTTGTGGATATGTTTTATTTTCCTATTTGGGAAGGCCAACTTCCAACTTGGTTGCCGATTTTTGGCGGAAAACATTTCGCTTTCTTTAATGCTATTTTTAATGTTGCCGATGTGGCAATTTCTACAGGTGTAGGTATACTTTTGGTTTTCAATAAAAGAGCTTTTCCAAAACACTAAGTTTTATCGATTTCTCAATTTTATTTGGTTTTTTAATTAATAGTGCGCTATAAGTGCTATTTTTACAATATAAAAAATCAAAACTATGCAAAGTCCGTCTTTTTCTATTTATGATGCTTCTGCGGGATCAGGAAAGACGTATACTTTGGTAAAAGAATATTTAAAAATTATTCTGTCTTCACCAAAAAACGATGCATACCGAAATATTTTAGCGATTACTTTTACCAACAAAGCAGTTCATGAAATGAAAAGCCGTATTGTTGGAAATCTGTCTGAATTTGCAAAAGACGATCCGTCTTCAAAAGCAGTAGATTTAATGGAAGATTTGTCTCGAGACACGGGACTTTCGATTATTAAAATTAAAACCAAATCGCAACAGATCATCAAGCACTTAATTCATAATTATGCTGCTTTTGATATTTCTACCATTGATAAATTTACCCATAAAGTTATTCGTGCTTTTGCGCATGATTTGAATCTTCCGATGACTTTTGAAGTCACTTTGGATACCGAAAACTTATTGGTTGAAGCGGTTGACGCCATTATTGCGCAAGCAGGAGAGGACGAAACGTTAACCAAATTGCTTATCGATTTTACAATGGAAAAAACCGATGATGACAAAAGTTGGGATGTTTCGCGCGAGATTCTCGATACCGGAAGGTTGGTTTTGAATGAGAATAATCGAAATGAAATTCTGCATTTTCAAGACAAAACAATCGAGGAGTTTGTTGAGATTAAAAAGAAAATGCAAACGCTTTGCAAAGAGCTGGAGGAAATTAATGAAGGCTTAGCAACAAAAGCAATTGAATTAATTGATAAAAACGGAATTGACCCAAAATCATTTTCGAGAGGAACTTTTCCAAATCATTTAGAGAGCATTCGAAGCGGAAAATTCAATCCAAAAAATAAAACTTTTCATGAGTTTGATGACATTGCCATTAACAAAACGGCAAAAGACCGAGCATTGATTGAAAATATTATTCCAGAACTGCTTCAGATATTGAAAGAGGTTTATCAAAATTTCGAAAAAAGAGATTTTTATAAAGCTTTCTTGAAAAATATAACACCACTTTCTTTGCTGAATACGGTGAGTAATGAGCTTGCTAAAATTCAATCTGAACAAAATGTTTTGTCGATTTCAGAATTCAATGCGATTATTCATCGCGAAATTCAGAATCAGCCAGCGCCTTTTATCTATGAGCGTTTGGGGGAGCGTTATCGAAATTTCTTTATTGATGAATTTCAAGATACTTCAGAAATGCAGTGGCAGAATTTGATTCCGCTAATCGATAACTCGCTTTCTGGGTTAGATGATTTAGGAAATAAAGGAACTTTGATGATTGTTGGAGATCCCAAACAGTCTATTTATCGCTGGCGCGGAGGCAAGGCAGAACAGTTTATTGAATTAAGTAAAGATGTAAATCCTTTTAATAATCCAGACAAACAGCTCAAACATTTAAATACTAATTACCGAAGTTATAGTGAAGTAATTGAGTTTAATAATGCTTTTTTTAAACTGATTTCAGCTGAATTTTCAAATGAAGATTATAAGGATTTGTATGAAAATCATAGTTTTCAAAATACGAATTCGAAAAAAGGCGGTTATGTAAATGTTTCTTTTCTTCCAAGCGTTGATAAAAATGAATTTGCAGATGAAGATGAAGTTGTGGAGAAATCTGATTTGTACGTTTTGGCAACTCTAAATACAATTCAGGATGTAGTTAGGCAAGGGTTCGAATATAAAGATATTGTAATTCTGACTAGAAAAAGAGGTCAGGGAATTGCCATTGCCAATTATTTGACAGAACAAGGAATTCCGTTATTGTCTTCTGAAACTTTAATGATTCAAAATGCATCAGAAGTTCGTTTGATTATTCATCTTTTAAGATATTTAAATAATAGTGCCGACTTAGAATCAAAGGCTAATTTTTTGCATTTTCTTTCTTCAACAAAAGATTTGTCAATGCCTGTGCATGATTTCATTGCTAAAGGAATGAGCTACAGATTTGAAAAAGAATTTGAAGAATGGCTTATGACTTTTGATGTTTCTTTTTCCTTTGAAGATGTGAGAAAGAAATCTTTGTATGAAGCTGTGGAAATTATCATTTCTAAATTTATTCTTCCGTCTGAAGGAAATGCTTATGTGCAGTTTTTTCTGGATATTGTTTTAGAAAGAGATATTAGAAATCAATCTGGTGTTGCGGACTTTTTAGTTTTCTGGGATAAAAATTCGGAGAAATTTAGCATTCCGTCTCCAGAAGGAAATAATGCCGTTCGAATTATGACCATTCATAAATCCAAAGGATTAGAATTTCCAGTCGTAATTATGCCTTTTGCAGATGAAGATTATAATCGAAAACCAAAGGACAAATTATGGCTCGATACTGAAGAAATAGATTTAGGAGTTCCAAAAGCTTTGGTTGATAACAGTAGTGCTGTTGAAAGTTTTGGAGAGAGTGCATTGGCAGTTTTTAATTTGAAAAAACAAGAAGAGCTTTTAGATAATATAAATGTGCTTTATGTTGCTCTAACTCGTGCCGAAGAACAATTATATGTTATTTCTCAATCGCTTAAGGCTAAAACTGATGGCGAATTCCCAAATAACATGGCTTCTTTTTTTATTAAATTTTTGATCAGTCAAGGGGTATATGATGATGAAAAATTGAATTATGAATTTGGGAATAAAAATAGACTCTCAAAGGTTTCGAAAACAGTTGATACTGTAAAATCAATTCCGGCGGTAAGGGAAGTTTTAAATCCGAAAAACATTAAAATTGCACAGCGAGAAGCTTTAATGTGGGGAACACATCAGCAAGAAGCTATTTCGTATGGAAATATTATTCATGAGATTTTGGCTTTCGTTAAAGATAAATCTGATATCGATTTGGCGGTAACAAAAGCGCTAGAAAATGGTTTGATAACTTATGATCAAGTTGATCAGGTTTTGCAGACTTTAAAAGAAATTGTAAATCATGTAGAACTGAATGTTTGTTTTGATGGAAAAGATATTGTTTTAAATGAACAGACAATTGTTCAAAAAGAAGGAAGAATTTTAAAGCCAGACCGAGTTGTATTTTTAGAAAATAAACAAGCTTATTTGCTGGATTATAAAACTGGAGCAGTTAATGCTAAATATCAGCAGCAGATTCAAGAGTATCAGGATGCAATTGAAGATTTAGGATATACAGTATTGAAAAAAGCATTGGTTTATATTGGGGCTGAAATCGAAGTGGTAAATTTGTGAAAAAATTAATCAGATGTTAAAGAAAAAACGAAACTTTATATTGGTTAAGTTGTTAATTTTTAACGTTTTAAATAAATAAAAAAAATGTACGGTAAAATAAAAGAACATTTGCAGAACGAATTGCAGACAATTGAAGAAAACGGAATTTTTAAAAAGGAACGAATTATTACTTCTCCTCAAGGTGCAGAAATCACAATTTCTACTGGAGAAACAGTGTTGAATTTTTGTGCTAATAATTATCTGGGACTTTCGTCACATCCAGAAGTGGTACAGGCTGCCAAAGATGCTATGGATACTCATGGTTTCGGAATGTCGTCTGTTCGTTTCATATGTGGAACTCAGGATATCCATAAAACATTAGAGAAAAAAATCGCAGATTTTTATGGTACAGAGGATACTATATTGTATGCAGCGGCTTTTGATGCGAATGGAGGGGTGTTTGAACCTTTGCTTGGGGAAAACGATGCAATTATTTCGGATAGTTTAAATCATGCTTCTATTATTGATGGAGTTCGTTTGTGTAAAGCGGCTCGTTATCGTTATGAAAATAGCAATATGGAAGACTTGGAGCAGCAACTAATAAAAGCAAATGAAGCGGGAGCTCGTTTTAAATTAATTGTTACTGATGGAGTTTTTTCTATGGATGGTCTTGTAGCGCCATTAGACAAAATTTGTGATCTTGCTGATAAATATGATGCAATGGTAATGGTTGACGAATGTCATGCAGCTGGTTTTATCGGAGCTACAGGAAAAGGAACTCTTGAGGCAAAAGGAGTGATGGGAAGAGTAGATATCATAACAGGGACTCTTGGTAAAGCTTTGGGGGGAGCAATGGGAGGATATACTACGGCTAAAAAAGAAATAATTGAGTTGTTGCGTCAAAAATCTCGACCTTATTTGTTTTCAAATTCGTTAGCCCCTGCTATTGTTGGGGCTTCAATAAAAGTATTCGAATTATTAGAAAAAGATACAACGCTTCGTGATAAATTAGAATGGAATACCAATTATTTTAAAGAGGGTATGAAAAAAGCAGGTTTTGATATTATTGATGGAGATTCTGCAATTGTTCCAGTTATGCTGTATGATGCAAAATTGTCTCAAACAATGGCAAACGAACTTTTAAAACAAGGAATTTATGTTATTGGGTTTTTCTTTCCAGTGGTTCCAAAAGACAAGGCTAGAATACGCGTACAGCTATCTGCAGCACATGAAAAAGAGCACTTGGATAAAGCTATAAATGCCTTCGTAGTTGTCGGTAAAATGTTAAAAGTTATATAATTACCACATCTGTTAAATTTTTGTAGGTTTTTTTTAACATTTCATTTTGTATTTAAAAAATTTGGTGTTACTTTTGCTTGTAATTAACTAAATTGTAATTAAAAAAATTAAGTATGAAACATCTTAACAAACTTTTAGTTGCTGTATTGATGGCGATGGGTTTAAATGCCCACGCGCAAGACAGTAACAATCCATGGGCGATCTCTTTCGGGGTTAATGCTGTGGATACTAGAACAAGTTCAGGAGCTGGTAGTGGATTTTTTGATCAGCACTTCTCTCAGCCATTCGCTGTAAAAGACAACTGGAATATTCTTCCTTCTTTATCTTACATTGGTGTGTCAAGATATGTAGGTAGCGGTTTCTCAGTTGGTTTACAAGGATCTGTAAACAAAATTGATAAATATGTTACTTTTGCTCCGGCTGCTCCTGGACACGATTCAAGAGGTAACGTTGTGTCTAATCCTGGTGACTTAATGTACTACGGAATTGATGCTACTATCAAATATAGCTTCCAAGAATTAATCAAATCTAAAGTGGTTGATCCTTCGTTATCTGTTGGTGGTGGTTATACATTCTTCGGAGATAGCAGCTACGGAACTGTTAACCCAGGTGCTGGTGTTACTTTCTGGTTTACAGATGCTATTGGTCTTGAATTAGCTACAAGATACAAATGGTCAGTTAGTGGGGATAGAGAAGATGCTTCTGGTACTCCAGATGCTCCATCTCACTTCCAACACACTGCAGGTTTAGTTTTCAAATTCGGTGGTAAAGATACTGACGGAGATGGAATCTATGACAAAGACGATGCTTGTCCAGATGTTGCTGGTTTAAAACAATTCAACGGATGTCCTGATACTGACGGTGACGGAATCGTTGATGCTTCTGACGCTTGTCCAGATGTATTTGGTTTAGCTGCATTAAACGGATGTCCTGATACAGACGGTGATGGAATTGCTGATAAAGATGACGCTTGTCCAGATGTTGCTGGTTTAGCTGCTTTAAAAGGTTGTCCTGATACTGACGGTGACGGAATCGCTGATAAAGACGATAAATGTCCTACAGTTGCTGGTCCTAAAGAAAACGGTGGTTGCCCAGTTTTAGATGCTGATAAAGATGGTGTTGCTGATAAAGATGACGACTGTCCTACAGTTGCAGGTCCTGCTAGTAACAGAGGATGTCCAGAAGTAACTTCTGAGGCGTTAGAAGATCTTAAAGTTCAAGCTAGAGCGGTATACTTCAACTCAGGAAAAGCTACTTTCAAAACTGGAGATAAAGAAACTCAAGCTAGATTAGATGCTATTAAAGAAATCCTTAAAAACTATCCAAACGCGAAATTCTCAATCGAAGGACACACAGATAGTACAGGTTCTGCTAAAGTAAACCAAAAACTTTCTGAGGATAGAGCTAAAGCTGTAATGGACGGTTTAATCCAAAGAGGTGTTAATGCTGAGAACTTAGAATCTAAAGGATTCGGTTCTAGCCAACCAGTTGCAAGTAACAAAACTGCTGCAGGTAAAGCACAAAACAGAAGAACTGAAATTAGACACATTGGTTCTAAATACCAAGGTAAACTATAATTAGTTTTCTAAATAAATATGAAAAGCCATTCTTAATTGAATGGCTTTTTTTATTTTTATCCTATGGTAAATACTTCTTTTCTTCAAAAAATTGCCTCCGTTGTAATTCAGGATTTTGCAGATAAACTTTCTGAAATAACTATAATTCTCCCTAATAAAAGGGCGAAAGTTTTTTTGATTGAAGCTCTTAAAAAAGAGACTTCAAAAACTATTATTTCTCCAGAAATTACAAGTATAGAAGATTTTGTTCAAAATGTTGCCTCAATCCGGTCGGTTGATTCAATCGAGCTTTTGTTTGAATTTTACGAAGTTTATTTATCTATTACAGAAAAGAAACACCAGCAGTCTTTTGAATTATTTGCAAATTGGGCAAAGACCCTTCTTCAAGACTTTAATGAAATTGATAGGTATCTTTTGGATCCTTCTCATGTTCTTTCTTATCTAAAAGATATTGAGGATATAAAAAGATGGGGACTAGAAGTGGACCAAAAAACTAAACTTCTAGAGAATTATATTGACTTCTGGAAGTTGCTTCCATTATACTATGAGTCATTGTATAATCATTTGCTGTTCAAGTCGATCGGTTATCAAGGTTTGATTTATAGAGAAGCGGTAAATAATCTTAATCATTTTTCAAATACTACTGGAAACCGCACTTTTATTTTTGCGGGTTTTAATGCTTTGAATGCAGCTGAAGAAAAAATAGTACAGCATTTGCTAGCTTTGGATCAGGCTAGAATTTACTGGGATGCCGATCAAAGTTTTCTGAATGATCCGTATCATGATGCAGGACTTTTTTTAAGGCGTTTTAAAGAAAGCTGGAAACATTATAAGTCAAATGTTTTTGAATGGATTGTGGATGATTTTTCACAGTCGAAAAACATTCAAATTATCGGAACTCCAAAAACAATTGGACAGGCAAAACTAGCGGGAAGTATTATTGAGAATTTGATAGATCAAAATCCTGATGCATCATTGGATAAAGTTGCAGTTGTGCTTGGCGAAGAGAATTTGTTAGTTCCAGTTTTGTATTCGCTTCCTTCGTCTGTTGGAGCTTTGAATATTACGATGGGATATTCAGGAAAGAATAATCCGTCGCAGATATTTGTTGCCAAATTATTTAAAATGCATACTAATGCGCTTTCCCGAAAAGGCGGCAGTTATGTCTTTTATTACAAAGACGTGCTTGATATTTTAACTCATCCTTTGGTTGAGCCATACGCGAATGCGCATAGATTGGTAAGGATTATAAAAGAGAATAATTATACTTTTATTACGCATCACAAAATTTTAGAACTTCATCCTGAACCTTCAATTTTTTTTAATTTGTTATTTGAAAAATGGGAAAATGGGTCTGTTGCGGTTTTAAAAAATATTTCGGCTTTACTAATTGCAATTAAGGAACATTTTAGTAATGATAATGAAGAAGAAAAAATTGCTAAAGCGTTTGTTTATGGAGTTTTTAAAGTAATTAATAAGCTTATAAATTATTATTCGAAACATCATCATATTGATAATATCGATACGCTTCATTCGATTTACAAACAGATCATAGATTTGGCAGAAGTTTCTTTTGAAGGTGAGCCTTTACGTGGTTTACAGATCATGGGAGTTTTAGAAAGTCGTGTTTTGGACTTTGAAACCGTGATCATAACTTCTATGAATGAAGGAAAATTTCCAGCTGGAAAATCACAGAATTCATTTATTCCTTATGATGTCAAAAAAGAACTTGGGCTTCCTACTTTCAAGGAAAAAGATGCTATTTATACCTATCACTTTTATCACTTATTGCAAAGAGCCAAAAATATCTATCTGATCTATAATACTGAAAATGATGGTTTGGATGCCGGAGAACGAAGCCGTTTTATTACGCAGCTCGAAGTCGAAAGGAAATTAAAGCACAATATTACTTTTGATATTTATAATCCGGAGCTTCCAAATACAGCTTACGAAGCTATTTCTGTCCCGAAGTCTGAATTGGTAATGCAGCGCTTGAAGGAAATTGCTGTTAATGGTTTTTCTCCATCGGCATTGACTAGTTATATTCGAAATCCGATTGAGTTTTATTTTCAGAAGATATTGAGAATTCGTGAAGTAGAAGAAGTAGAAGAGAATATCGCTTTGAATACTCTAGGGACAATTATTCACGAAACATTAAAAGCGCTTTATGAACCTTTTATTGGGAAATTCATTTCTGAGGATGATCTTTCAAATTGCTTTAAATTGCTTGACGACGAAGTTCTTAAGCAGTTTAAATTGGTTTATAAAGAAGGAGAAATTAAGAAAGGACGAAATCTTTTGGCTTTTGAAGTCGCAAAACGAAATGTTTCAAACTTCCTAAAAATGGAATTAGAGGCAGTGAAGAACAACGAGGCGATTCAAATTATTGCTTTAGAACAGACTTATCAGCGTGAGTTTATACATCCAAAACTGCCATTTCCTGTTTTGATAAAAGGAAACGTCGACCGTATCGAGCGTCGCGATGGGAAAATTCGAATTATTGATTATAAGACAGGAAAAGTAGAAAAGGCTAATGTTATATTGAAAACATGGAACGGCTTGACACAAGAGCTTAAAAATGATAAAATCATTCAGGTTTTGGCCTATGCTTTTATGTTTGAAAAAGAAGCTGGAGGCCTTCCGGTAGAAGTTGGGATTATTTCATTCAAAAACTTAAAATCGGGTTTTTTGCCTTTTGGTTTTAAGGAAGAAAAGGATCTGGATATTATAGTAACGCCTCAAATATTAAATTCTTATTTAGAAGAAATTGCCAATTTACTGAGTGAAATTTTTGATGTAAGTATTCCTTTTGAAGAGAAAATTTAAGTCTGTTTTTGATTAAATTATAATCTTTTGGAATTATTTAAATCTAACAATTGTTTGGGTCAAAATCAGTTTGTTTAATTTTTTTTCTATTTTTTATGTTTTTTGTAATCTATCGATAAACAAAAAGTATAATTTGTTTGCGTATACAATTTGGCAAAATCTTTTTTAACTCTAAAAAAAATAAAGATTTCTGCTTTAAAGAATTATGGTTTGTCCAAGTTAAAGAGGTGCCTCTAATCAACCAGAATTTATATTATTGAATGGATCATTTAGTGGTTTGTCTTCCAAAATGATTAAAATTTTCCTTTAGTTAATTAAAGAAAAATCTCAAGGAAAAGGATGGTTGTGACTAATTGCAGTTATAGAAAAGTAATAAGTAATTGCAACAGTTTAAAGATTTCTTCGTGAAGTTAAGTGTCAGATAATCAGTAAAAAGCCGAACTTGTGCAAGACAAGTTCGGCAAATTTCAGATGCTTTTAGCTGAATATTTTTTTGAAGAAACCCTTTTTAGATTTTTCTTCTGAAGTCGTGTTGTTAATGTGTCCGTTTTCAATACGAAATCTTCTAAACTTCTCCAGCTTGACATTTAAGTCAAAGCGTAATTCGTCAACAGTTTTCATTTTAATATTTTTTTTTGCAAAACTATAGAAAAACTTTTGTCAAATACAACAATCTTCAAATGTTAATTTTAGAAATGAGTTTTGTTAAGCAAAATGTTATGTTTTTAGTGTTATTTGTTTTTTATGTTAATTTTTTTTGCATATTTTTTGCAAAAAAACAGCAATAATTAAGTGATAAACAAAAGTGCTTCAGTACGTTATACTGCATCTTTTTTTAACAAGTGTTTATCGCGCAATTACCATTATTAAAAATATCTTTGGCGCTTCCAAAACATGACAAAAATAAGAATATGATTGATTTACAAGCACTAGTGCAAGAGACTGGCGCAGAGTCTGGACTAAGTTTTAATATTGATGGCATCTTAAACGAGTCTGTAAATTTAGAATACGACGGGAATGTTGCTGCAATGATTGGAATGATTTTAAAGATGTGCCTTGAAATGTCTGAAGATGTTAACAATGGCGATCTAAAACAAGTTATGATCAAAAACAACGACGGAATTGTTGTAGCGTGCAAAAATCAAGATGATGATTGCATCGCGTTGCTTTCTAAAGATTTAAGTAAAATGGGGCTATTGCTGAGAAGAATGGATTCTGTTTTTAACAACTAATTTAAAACCAAATATTTTAATACACATGTCTGATTTTTTACAAAATTTCCAAAACGATTTAAAAGAAAATGTTAACGGATTTATCGCTGTTTCTGTTACAGAAGTTGAAACAGGTATGTCTTACTGCTCTTTAACAGTAAAATCTGATTTTGATCCAGAATTAGCTTCAGCTTATAATTTAGAAGTTGTAAAAGCTAAATTAAATGCAATCAATGCTTTAGGATTAAGTCAAAAAATTAATGACATTTTAATTACACTTACTGATCAGATTCACATCATTGATGTTTCTGAAGATGGAAGATATTTTATCTACTTAGCGGTAGATTCAACTAAAGCAAATCTTGGTTTAACAAGAGCGACTTTATCTAAATACAAGAAAGACATTACTTCTAAGTTATAACGATATTTGCCCCCAAGAATGAGAAAAAGGCTGTTTCAACCTCGGTTAGAAATGGCCTTTTTTGACTTTGATAGTTTCGTTTTTTATTCGAAGAAATCTAATAAAACAGTTTTTAGAGCTTCTTTGTTTTCAATTTGGCTCATATGTCCGTCTTCAAAAGAAACCAATTCTGCTGTTGTATCTTCGATTTGCGAAAGGCTTTCTTCGTAATTCAAAACGGGATCTTTTTTTCCTAAAATCAATAAAATTGGGAATAAATTTTTGCGGACCAATTCTTCTCGGTCTTTTCTAATTTTCATTCCTTCTTGTGAAGCAATGATTCCCTGTAAAGGTGTTTTTAAAGCTTCCGTTTTTACTTTTTCAATTTCTTCTGCCAATCGCGTTCTGTTGTTTTCGCTGAATAAATTGGCAATTGCTAAACTTACAAAACTCACATAATTTTGTTTTACAGCTTTTATGGCGCGAGTTCTGTTTAGTTTTCTCTCTTCGCTGTCTTCTTTAGCAGTTGAATTCAGTAAAACTAATTTCTGGATTTTGTCTGGGTATAATTCGGCGAAAGCCAAACCAACATAACCGCCCATAGAATGTCCGACAATTATAGCTTTTTCAATCTTTAAATCTTCCAAAACTGAATTTACAGCATCGGCATTATCTTCCATTTTATGAACATAGCCTAAAGAATCAGATTCGCCATGACCCAATAAATCGATTGTTACAACACGATATTTTTCTGAAAACAGAGCCACATATTCTGACCACATTTTTTTGTTTTCAAGAAATCCATGAAGTAAAACAATTGTATTTCCTTTTCCTGAATCTGTAAAAGAGATATTGGTGTTTTTATAAAGAATATTTTTCAAAATGATGTTTTAAAATGTAAAGTGCAAAGGTAGGAATTGAGAAACCATATAAGAAATATAAGTTCATTTGAGTTAAAAATATTGATTGATCAAGTTTAATATTTAAGTGAACTTATATTACTTATATGATGTAAAAAAAACAGCCTCCATTTTTGAAAGCAGTTCTTATTGTTTAAAATCGATTATCGCCGTCCAAAAGATTTCCCAATCCTCCAAGAAGACTTCCTTCATCTCGGCTGTTTCCGCCAGATCTTGGAGCCGATGCAATAATACGATCTGCTAATCTTGAGAAAGGCAATGATTGTACGAAAACCGTTCCCGGACCTTTTAAAGTAGCATAAAATAATCCTTCTCCACCGAAAATAGAATTCTTAATTCCGCCAATAAATTCAATATCATAATCGACATCTTTGGTAAAACCAATAATACATCCGGTATCTACTTTTAAAACTTCGCCATGAGCCAATTCTTTTTTGGCCATTGTTCCTCCAGAATGCACAAACGCCATTCCGTCTCCTTCAATTTTCTGCATGATAAACCCTTCACCGCCAAATAAGCCACGTCCTAGTTTCTGAGAAAATTCAATTCCAACAGAAACGCCTTTTGCAGCACATAAAAAAGAACTTTTTTGACAGATAAATTTACCTTGAAATTCCGTTAAATCAATCGGAAGAATTTTTCCAGGATAAGGCGATGCAAAAGATACTTTGCTTTTGGTATTGCCTTGGTTTAAAAATGCTGTCATAAATAGACTTTCGCCAGTAAGTACTCTTTTACCTGCATTTAAAAGTTTGCCAAATATGCCTGATCCCTGTTGCTGCGAACCATCACCAAATATGGTTTCCATCTGGATGTTGTTCTCCATCATCATAAAACTGCCAGCTTCGGCAATTACAATTTCCTGCGGATCTAATTCTATTTCCACATATTGCATTTCTTCTCCAAAAATCTGATAATCTATTTCGTGTGCCTGCATAATTTCTAAATGGTTTGTTTCAGAATTAGTCGAATGTTGCTTTAGAATGTTACATTTTTTGGTGCTCTTATGAGATATTTAAAGATATAAATGAAGTTTGTTATTTTAAATTAGTCTTAATTACGTGTTTGTTTGCCTTAAATTATATATTTTTGCATCGTTATAATTTTATCAGAATGGCATTAGTTAGTGATTTGACCACCAAAGTATTATTTGAAACCGAAAAAGGATATAGTTACCAATGTGATTTGACCAATAGTATAATCATCAATTTTGTTGATACGGTGTCAAGTTATAAAGTTCAAGATTTTTTGATTTTTCAAAGAAAAGTCAATAGTGTTGACATTCTTAATATGCTTTATGATTTGTCTGACCAATCTGATGCACAGTTAATTGAAACTACCAAACGAAATTTTTCTAGAAATCTTACTATCTGCGAAATAGTCCAGCTTAGAGAACTATTAAATGGAACTAAATTTACTCTAAATCTGCATTCTATGCTTTGTAGCATGGTAAATGTTGAGCTTATTTAGATTCTTACTTAGATTAAATCCAAATTTTCAGACATTTAGGGCTACTCGCTTAAGTTTTTGTAATTTTACATTATAAAACTTAATGTTATGAAAGATTTACTAAGAACAAGCACGTCATTAACTGAAGGCGTAGAAAATATATTGAATTTACAAGCGAAATTAGAAAGCGATGCTTCTAACAAATATTTAGCTATGGCAGCATGGTTGGATAGAAATGGTTTTGCAAATACAGCAGGATATTTGTATAAGCAAGCTGAAGAAGAAAGAGAGCACTTTCTAAAAATTTTCAAATTCATTACAGACATGGGAGGGATTGCAATTACGCCATCTGTTCCAGAAGTACAGCAAGAATTTGCTTCTTTTAGAGAAGTATTTGAAATTGCTTTGCAAAACGAAATTGCTGTTACTCAAGCAATCAATAAAGTAATCGCAAAATGTAGAGCTGAGAATGATTATGCTACAGAAGACTTTATGATGTGGTATGTGGCTGAGCAAAGAGAAGAAGAGAAAAACGCAAGAAGAGCGTTAGAACTTTTCGAACTAATCAACGGAAACGAAGCTGACGGTAAATTCCAATTAGACGTTCAGATTTCAAAAATCGGATAATTAACGATTTATAAATTAAGAAAGCCCTTAATAGTCATATTAAGGGCTTTCTTTTATTTACTCATTCATCAAAGTTTCAATCTCATCTACTTCAACAGGAATGTTGCGCATTAAGTTGAAAGGTTCTCCTTTTTCCTGAACCACAACGTTATCTTCCAAACGGATTCCGAATTTTTCTGCTGGAATGTAAATTCCTGGCTCAACGGTAAAAACCATATTCGCTTTCATAGGTTCGTGAAGCAATCCGTAATCGTGCGTGTCAAGTCCCATGTGGTGAGAAGTTCCGTGCATGAAATATTTTTTGTAAGCAGGCCATTCTGGATTTTCGTTCTGAACATCAGCTTTGTCCAATAAACCCAAACCAAGCAATTCAGAAGTCATAATTTTACCCACTTCAATATGATATTGTTTCCAAAGTGTTCCTGGCGCAAGCATTTTTGTAGCTTCATTTTTAACTCTTAAAACGGCATTATAAACCGCTTTTTGACGCTCAGAAAAACGTCCTGAAACTGGAATAGTCCTTGTCATGTCACTAGAATAATTTGCATATTCAGCGGCAACATCTAGCAATAACAAATCTCCTTCTTTACATTGCTGATTGTTTTCAATGTAATGTAAAACATTTGCATTGTTTCCAGAAGCAATAATTGGCGTATAAGCAAAACCTTTAGAACGGTTACGGATAAATTCGTGAACCAATTCAGCTTCAACTTCATATTCTGTAACATTTGGTTTTACGAATCCTAATAATCTGCGGAAACCTTTCTCTGTAATGTCACAAGCGTGCTGAATCAAATCGATTTCTTCGCTTTCTTTTACAGAACGAAGTCTTTGTAAAATCGGGTTGCTTTTTGCAACGTTGTGTGCAGGATAACGCTCTTTCCACCATTTTACAAAACGAGCTTCGCGAGTTTCTGTTTCAACAGTTGCGCGGTAGTGTTCGTTTGTATTGATGTACATCGTATCTGCATACGTCATCATTTCGTTCAAAACTTTATGAAAATCTTGCAACCAATAAACTGTTCTAATTCCAGAAACCTGAAAAGCACGTTCTTTAGTCAATTTTTCACCTTCCCAAACTGCGATATGATCGTTAGTTTCTCTCAAGAAAAGAATTTCTCTCTGGTGCTCATAAGGAGCATCTGGAAACAAAAGCAAAACACTTTCTTCCTGGTCTACACCACTTAGATAAAAAATATCTCTGTGTTGCGCAAAAGGCAAAGTACTGTCTGCACTAATTGGGTAAATGTCATTTGAATTGAACACGGCAACTGAATTAGGTTTCATTTCTGCCATGAATTTTCTGCGGTTCTTCACAAAAAGAGCGCTGTTTATTTGATGATATTTCATAATTATTTCGTTTTTGAACTTCGAATTTCAAAATTACATATTTTAAATATATCGTGTGAAATTGATTTATTAAAGTTTTCTTATTTGTTTTGAGTTTTTGCCACGAAGACGTTAAGACGCAAAGTTTCGTTTTGTCTTCGTGAACGAATTCGAAGGATCAGCGCAATGTTTTGTCATCTGAGGAATGAAGAATCGCACTAGGAAATCCACAAAGAATGGTGATTTCGTTTCACACAAATTTTACAGATTTACATTAAAGATCTTTAAAACGATTTTGTATATTGGCTAATAATAATTTAAAACTAATTGGGAATGAAAAATCTCCTTATATTATTATTTGTCGCAAATATATCATTTGCGCAGACAGCTGTCTTAAAATTGAAGTTTCCAAAAGAACCAAAGATTTCTCAAAAATTCCAAAATGCAATTGATGAACAAAAAAATAAATCCTATTGGGTTTATAAGAGTAGCAAAGAAGAGATCGGAAATTATACAGTAGAATTTATTTTAGATAAAATTGATAATAATCAGCAGTATTCCTATTTATTTGATGCTGAATATTGGATAGTATTTAACTACCAAAAGATAATTCCTCAATTAATAGAAAGAATTACAAATAAAAAAGAAATTGGTCTTGTGAATAGCGCCGATTTAATCATATATGAAAGAATTGAAAGTGGAGATTTAAAAAGCTACGGGCATGGGTTTCTAGTAAATGATGATTTATTTACAATTGCTGGAAGAGCTAATAGATTATTGACAATAATAACAGGAGAAAATTTTGGTTCGGTTTCGATGAAATCAACTCCAGAAAATTTAAATGTTCTTCAAAAAAAATGGGTTGATTGGCTAAAAAATCTTCAATAAAAAAACCGAAGCAAATAGAGTGCTTCGGTTTTTTCTTTTATAAAAATAATTTTCTATTTCTTATCAAGTAACTTCTCCAAAAGAGCCACTTTTTCTTTTTCAGCTTCAACCAATCTTTCGTAAAGTTTTTCATTTTTATCTATAACTTCCAAAAGTTTATCAAAAGGATTAAAAGTACATCCTAAATTAATTGCAGAAGAAGAATTATCATTGTAGATATTTCCAATCATATTAAAAACAGCTTCTTCAGAAAAATTCTTAATTGCTTCAGATGAAACTCCCAAAGCATCCGCAATTTTCTTTAGTTTTTCTTCATCCACAGTTTCGCTTCCTTCAATGATAGAAATAGCCTGCTGGTTTGTGCCTATTGCCTGTGCAAGCGCTTCCTGCTTCATGTCTCTCAGTTCTCTAATTCGGCTTATGTTTCGCCCAATGTGTCTTGGTTTTAATGCTGTGCTCATAGTTCAAAGATATTTAAAAATCTTTTACGTTTTTAGTTTTGGTGTAAAACAAGACTTTGCTTGTGAGATACATTTATAAAAATATTTCAAGAAGTAAAAATACAATTTTTCTGACTATTGAATTGGTTTTGAATTTAGAATTGTGTAATCTTGGTACTTTGAATGTTTATTTTGAAATGAATGAATACTGAAAATATAAAAATCCTAAGAAGTAGGATTTCCGCTCCATTAAATAAGGCAATGGAATTGCTGAAAAAGAATAATGGGAATGTTGCACTTGCTGAACAGGATTTTCATAACGAGAATATTACCGAAATCTGTAAAATAACAGAATGCGAAGAAGAAACGGCAAGAAAGGAATATCAGATTTGTAATTACGATGTAACGAAAGCAATTGAAAGAATCAATCAGAAACCAGTTGTGATTTCAACAGGTAATAATGCAGATTCAAAAATTGGTTTTATTTTATGGTCAGAAAATGCAGAAGGAGAGTTTTATAAAACCGAAAAAAGAAACGATGTTTTTATTTCATCAGAAGATTTTGAGATTATTTTGAAGGCATTTCAATCTGTTTTTCCAATAAAAAATCCTTGGAACGGAATCGGCGAAGATGAATTTGATAAAACGGGTCATAACTTCTTCGATAATAAAACCAGCAGATTAATTGTGGAAAGAATAAGCAGCATTGAACCGAATAATGAAAAAGAAAAAATATTTCTTTTTGAATCAATAAAATGGCTAAACGATAAATTGGCATATGCTGATTATATTACCGTATATGGAAACTTATAAACTAAAATTATGATCGAAAGAGAACAAATAATCGGAAATTACATTGAAGGTTACAATCAATTCAATATTGAAAAAATGATTGCTGATTTTAGCGATAATGTTGTTTTTGAAAATGTAGCCAATGGAGAAGTAAATATGTCTTTAAAAGGAATAAATGAATTTAAAGAACAAGCTGAACAAGCTAAAAATTATTTTTCAAGCCGAACACAAACAATTACAACTTTCAATCATTTAGAATCTGAAACAGAAATAGAAATCGATTATCAAGCGGTTCTAGCAATGGATTTTCCAAACGGAATGAAAAAAGGGGACGAATTAAATTTGAAAGGAAAGTCTGTTTTTGAATTTTCGGGCGAAAAAATTTCAAAATTGACTGATATAAGTTAAGATGAATTCAAGAGTTTTTTATTGATAAAAACTACCGTGGAAAAGATTCAGAAGATAAATGATTGATGAATTACAAAAAAAAGCGAATAGAAAACGTTGCTATTTATGAAAATCTTGGTTTTACTTTAAACCATAATAAGTTTACGATTTCCAGACAATAAAATTTAAGAAAGAAAGATGAAAACAAAACACCGTTGCTTAATCGGATTACTATTTTTTCTAATCAGCTATTTATTCTTTTCAAAATTTCTGCCAAGTTTTAGCGATTCAATAGATTTTGCACATTGGTTTAACTTGATTGGCGCGTGTTTTTTGTTGTCTTTTAATGATGTTTTTCCAAAAACAAAAACCAATAAGGTTGCTTCTGTCTTGACAACTTTAGGCGTCATTGCGCATATCGGACTTTGTACAATAGATTTTATAATGTCAAGTTATGGAGATAACGAAATTGCAAAAGAGGCGTTAAGTCAGCAAATCACTAATTCTCCATTGATTTTTTATCCTTTTATAGCGGTTGGGCCGTCTTTACTATTTCTTGGTTTGGCGCTGCATTCGTTTGTTTTTATAAAAACGGAAACCATAAAATCTTCGATGGTTATTGTTGGAGCGGTTGCTGTTGGGGTTTCTTTTTTCGCTTTAAAAAATGGCGCTTTAATGCTGTTGAGTTGCGCAGTTTTTGTTTTAGGATTGGGATTATTGTTGCTTGATCAGGAAAAGAAAAAATTTTAAACGTAATTGAAATTAAAAACAAAGAATTAATATTGTAGCGGAATATTTTATAAAACTAAAATAGATTTGAAAAACCATTTAAAATACTTGCTTTCTCTTTTTGTGGCTTTGGTCGTAATGGCGGGCGATGGTGTTTTGTATGCTCAATCTAATTCTCCAGAATATTATCAGTCCTCTTTTGTTATTTCGAGGAAAGAAATAGATCTGAAAAATCTTCGAGTTTATGTTTTTAATCAAGTTAAAAGAGCTGGAAAAACTTTATTTCCTATTCTTTTAATACGTTTCAGTTTAAAAGAAATTTTGAGTTTTCAAATTCGTGTTATTCTGAAAATCTCTAAAAAGACTTATCAAGATATAAATTTATTTATAGCGAGGTCGGTTTTTATAAATGAAATAAATACTTCAAGCAACTTCACGGAAAGTTTATACACAGCTTAAGAAAATTCTTTTTCTGAGCAATTATGCTAGTTCATGGCATAAGATGATTCATAATGTCTAATCATTTATCATTTTAAAATGTATAAACAAACTCATAAAAAAGGTTTAGAGCAATCTAAGCCACGACTTCATTGGTTAAAAAGAAAATTAATTCTAATAATGACCGCTTTCATGCTCGGAATGGCAAATGGAATGCATACAGAAGACACCAGAATTAAAGGAAATCAAAATTATACCGAACAGCATAAGAAGGATTGATTTTAATTAGATAATGTGACAATTTGATAATTAGAGAATGCTTTTTAATCGTTAAAATTATTTGACCTCACCTTTGTCAAAATTTTAAACTTTGGCAAAGGTTTTTTATGTGTTAAGTATTTCATCCTGAGCGAAGTCGAAGGACGCGTCAGTAGCTCTGCACAGATTGACGATTTAGCATGCGGAATTGCTTGTGTCCTTCGACTTCGCTCAGGATGACAAACTATTTCATTAGAATAAAAAAAAACCGAAGCATAATTGCTTCGGTTTTTTTATGTTTTGGAATTTGGATTTTTTTTATTGGAATTTTAATTAATCCACCCATTTATAATAACGAGCTCCAATTAAAACAGGAATTTCTTTTTCGATTCTTTCTAAAACCCATTCGTTTTTCGGAGTTCTTAAACTTGTTTTCTGTTCTTTTTTATGAAGACTTTCATAAGTGTTGAAATCAATTTCTACGCTTTCTTCTAAATTTTCAAAAAGCTTCACATTCGCTACAGCCGATTGCCATTCTGGTTGAATTGTTCCTTCGAAAACTTTTGATTTCGATCCGCTTCCGTAAGCCAAGAAACCGAATTTAGTTCCGGCAACTTCTTTTTTAGTATCATAGAAATGAGCCAAAGTCGACAATAATCCCATGAAAATAGAACCTGTATAAAGGTTTCCAATTAAAGACGATGCTAATTCAGCAGGCTGCAATTTCTCCGTTACAAATGTTTTGTAATCTTCAGATTTTGCGACTTCTTTAATTTTTGTCTGATAATCAGCAGGTGCAATATCATCAGCAATAATCTTTTCGGAACTGTCTAAAGCATAAATTTCAGACAACATTCGTCGCCCTTGGAAAGAATATGGCAAGTGCATTACAATACTATGCCAAGTATTATATAAAGTTTCGGTTGTATTTTTTAATTTCTTGAATGAAAAGTAAGCATTACGCGTACGATCCATGTAACATTGGTTTGAATACTGGCCATCAAAAACCGGCTGATCTTTATGAATTTCGATTTCTGCTTCTAAGTTGTCAAACCAAGAATCGTTGTTGCTGTTTTTGTTAATTTCTTCTTTAGAAATAGTTCTGTATGGTTTAAAGAAATCGAAAACACCTTTTGTGCTTGTTGCCCAATTGTCATCAAAAGCAATGATTTTAGGGTTTGCAGAAATTAACATTGCAACCGCTCCAGCGCCTTGAGTGTATTCTCCACCAGAATTTAAATCGTATTTTGCAAAATCGCTAGTAACCACAATTGCTTTTTTCGTCGGATTCAATTTTACAAAATCAAGACAGTTTTGCATCGCGTCTACACCGCCAATACAAGCAAAAGTAAAATCTACAACATCGCATTCAGCCAAAGTGTCTTCGCCAAATTTTTGCTCCATTAGACTAATTAAATAAGAAGCAATTGGTTTCGAACTGTCAATGCTGCTTTCGGTACCAACATAAATTCGGCTTATTTCGTCTAGATTTATATTATTATCGGTGATAAGTTTTGTTAAGGCGTTTGCTCCAAAAACAACAGCGTCTTGATGAACGTCTGGGAAGGTCATTTTTAGCAATCCAAGACCTTTTTCTAATTTTTCTGGTTCAATATTTCTGGCAACAGCCAAAGTTTTTATGGGTAAATGTATGTTTGCTACATCAAATGAGATAGCATCAATTCCTGTTTTCATTCTTTATTTTTTGAGCCGCTAAAGGTAAAACTATGTTGTGGAATGACAATTTTTTACTTAGACTAAATTTCTGCCGAAGAACACTTTTGAAGAAAATAAATCAAAACTTTGAATAAAATAACAATATGATAAATTTTTGGTAATCTACTTAGGGCTTAATTTTTCGTTAAAGCTTAAAAAGCAGGGTTTTGAGGTTCTTCATAGTGAATTATTTTTTAGCAGCTCAATTTCTGTACGTAAAAATACGTAGAATTAAGCTATTTTAAAATCATTATAAATAACAGCGAAATGGTTGTAGTTCTTTTGTAATTGAATTATTTTTGTGTAATTTTTTAAAACAAACTACTTAACACTTATGGCACAATCTGCACTATTGAATGCTTCCATCTTAAAGAAAGTAGCTATGGCTCTTTCGGGAATATTCTTGATCACGTTTTTAGCGCTACATGTTTCCTTAAATT
This sequence comes from Flavobacterium sp. B167r, assembly GCF_056824315.1. Lineage (NCBI taxonomy): Bacteria > Pseudomonadati > Bacteroidota > Flavobacteriia > Flavobacteriales > Flavobacteriaceae > Flavobacterium > Flavobacterium sp. B167r. The sequence goes on along the minus strand of NZ_CP124859.1, from coordinate 705,245 downwards.
TTATTTCTATAATTAGTAAAGACGTTTTTAACGAAGCTTCTCACTTTATGGGATACAATCCGCTGATTCAGTATGTAATGCAGCCAGTTTTGGCATTTGGAGTAATTTTCCACTTTGTAATGGGATTTATTCTTACGGCTCAAAACAGCGCGGCACGACCAATTGCGTACGCTAAATACAATGGAGCTGCAAACGCTTCTTGGAGTTCTAGAAATATGATTATTTCTGGATTGGTTATTTTGGCTTTCTTAGGATTGCACTTTTATGATTTCTGGTTTCCTGAAGTTACCTACAAATATATTGCAGGTACAGCGCCAGATGCTACAAGGTATTATGATGAGTTAGTTCACAAATTTCATGATCCAATTCGTACGGCATTGTACTGTGTGTCATTTGTCCTTTTAGGATTCCATTTATGGCACGGGTTTGCATCTTCTCTTCAATCTGTAGGGATGCACAACAAATACTCTAGATTTTTGGCGAAAGTTGGTTACTGGTTTGCAGTTGTAGTACCAGCAGCTTTTGTAATTATCGCTTTATTTCATCATTTCAATAATTAATATCAATTATAATGGCATTAGATTCAAAAATTCCAAATGGTCCTATTGCGGACAAATGGACAAATTATAAAGATCATATTAATTTAGTAAACCCAGCTAACAAACGTAATTTAGATATTATTGTTGTTGGTACAGGTTTGGCTGGAGGTTCGGCTGCGGCTACTTTAGCAGAATTAGGATATAACGTAAAAGCATTTTGCTTCCAAGATTCACCACGTCGTGCGCACTCTATTGCAGCACAAGGTGGTATCAATGCGGCAAAAAACTATAAAGGTGATGGTGACTCTATTTACAGATTATTTTACGATACTGTAAAAGGAGGAGATTACCGCGCTCGTGAGGCAAACGTTTACCGTTTAGCTGAAGTTTCTGGTAATATTATTGACCAATGTGTGGCTCAAGGGGTACCATTGGCTCGTGAATATGGCGGATTATTAGATAACCGTTCTTTTGGAGGAACTTTGGTTTCTCGTACATTTTACGCGCAAGGACAAACTGGACAACAGTTATTGTTAGGAGCTTATTCTGCAATGAACCGTCAGATTGGTCGTGGAAAAGTAAAAATGTACAACCGTCATGAAATGTTAGACATTGTAATCGTGAACGGAAAAGCGAGAGGTATTATCGCTCGTAACTTAATCACTGGAGAAATTGAAAGACATTCTGCGCACGCGGTAGTAGTAGGTTCTGGAGGATACGGAAACGTGTTTTTCCTTTCTACAAATGCTATGGGAAGTAACGCAACAGCAGCTTGGAAAATTCATAAAAAAGGAGCGTTTTTCGCAAATCCTTGTTATACACAAATTCACCCAACTTGTATTCCGGTTTCAGGAGATCACCAGTCAAAATTGACTTTGATGTCTGAGTCGTTACGTAATGATGGTCGTATTTGGGTTCCTGCAAAATTAGAAGATGCGCAAGCTATTCGTGAAGGAAAGAAAAAAGCAACTGATTTGTCTGAAGCAGAAAGAGATTATTTCTTAGAAAGAAGATATCCAGCTTTTGGTAACTTAGTACCTCGTGACGTTGCGTCTCGTGCGGCTAAAGAAAGATGTGATGCTGGTTTTGGAGTTAACAAAACCGGAGAAGCAGTTTACTTAGATTTCGCAGCGGCTATTAAACGTTACGGAACTGAAGATGCTTATGTAAAAGGTCTAGATGATAAAGATGCTGCTTTGGTAACTAAATTAGGAGCTGCAATCGTGAAAAGTAAATACGGAAACTTATTCCAAATGTATTACAAAATCGTTGATGAGGATCCTTATACAACACCAATGATGATTTACCCTGCGGTTCACTACACAATGGGTGGAACTTGGGTTGATTATAACTTAATGACTACAATTCCTGGATGTTTCTCAATTGGAGAATCTAACTTCTCTGATCACGGAGCAAACAGACTTGGAGCTTCTGCTTTAATGCAAGGTTTGGCTGATGGATATTTCGTATTACCTTATACTATCGGAGATTATTTAGCTCCAGATATTAAAATGGGTGAAATTTCTACAGATTTACCAGAATTCATCGAAGCTGAAAAAGCGGTAAAAGATCAAATTGAGAAATTTATCAATAATAACGGTAAACATTCTGTAGATTACTTCCACAAAAAACTTGGAAAAATCATGTGGAATAAAGTAGGTATGGCTCGTAATGCTAAAGGTTTAGCTGAAGCTATCGAAGAAATTGCTGCTTTACGTGAAGAGTTTTATAAAGATGTAAAAGTGCCAGGAAGCGCTAACGAATTTAATCAGGAATTAGAAAAAGCAACTCGTGTTGCCGATTTCTTAGAATTAGGAGAATTGTTCGCGAAAGATGCTTTACACCGTAACGAATCTTGTGGTGGTCACTTCCGTGAGGAGTACCAAACAGAAGAAGGAGAAGCACTTCGTGATGACGAAAACTTTGCATACGTTGCAGCTTGGGAATACAAAGGGAAACCAAGTGATGCAGTATTACACAAAGAACCTCTGAATTACGAAAACATTAAATTAGTTCAAAGAAGTTATAAATAAGAATTTGGTCGAAAGCCAAAGTCTTAAAGTCAAAAGGCAAAATGTGCCAAGCGACTTTCGACTTTCGACTTTATGACTTTCAAACGAAAAAGGTTATGAAACTTACATTAAAAATATGGCGTCAAAAAAACGCTCAAGATAAAGGAGGGATTGTAGAATATCCTATCGATGGAATTGAACCAGACATGTCTTTCCTTGAAATGCTTGATGTTCTTAACGAACAATTAATCAACAAAGGAGAAGAGCCAGTTGCATTTGACCACGATTGTCGTGAGGGAATCTGCGGAATGTGTTCTTTGTTCATCAACGGAGAAGCACACGGACCAGACAGAGGAGTTACAACTTGTCAGTTACACATGCGTATGTTTAAAGATGGTGATACGATTTTTATCGAGCCATTTAGAGCAAAAGCTTTTCCTGTAATTAAAGATTTAGTTGTTGACAGAAGTTCTTTTGAAAGAATTCAGCATGCAGGAGGATTTGTTTCTGTAAATACTTCAGGAAATACAATTGATGCAAATACAATTCCGATCAACAAAGACGACGCAGATAAATCATTTGATGCTGCTGCTTGTATTGGTTGTGGAGCTTGTGTTGCAACTTGTAAAAACTCTTCAGCAATGTTATTCGTTTCTGCAAAAGTTTCTCAATATGCATTATTGCCTCAAGGTAAAGTTGAAGCAACTGACCGTGTTTTACACATGGTTCACCAAATGGATTTAGAAGGTTTCGGAAACTGTACAAATACAGGAGCTTGCGAAATTGAATGTCCAAAAGGAATCTCGCTTGAAAATATCGCACGTATGAACCGTGAGTATTTAGCGGCAAGCTTAAAAGGATAATACACAATTTAGTATATTTGAAAAAACGCATTCATTAATTTGGATGCGTTTTTTTGTTGGTTTCAGTTGTAGCTGTCTGAAAGTTGTTTTGTCTTTCATTGTTTCTTTAAACAAGTACAATCAGTTTGTGAAATCCTTTTTTAAGGTTTAACGGCTTCGCGGACTACATTTAAATTCTTATTTTTGTAAATAGTAAAAATCAATTGGCATGAGCACTGAAAATGAAGTTTTAAATTACAGCAAAGAAGAACGTAAAAATCATATTCTAAAAGAGATCAACTTGCATACGCGTGTGAGTTTTGAAACTCTTTCGGCTAAACTTGGTGTTTCCGAAGACACTGTTCGCCGTGATATTAACGAATTGGACGCAGATTTGCTTTTAATTAAAGTGAAAGGCGGAGCCATGACCAAAGGGTATCACTATTCTTCCTCTAACCAAACTTATGCTGTCGAAGCGAAACAAGTTATTGCAGAAAAAGCCGTTGGACTTCTTCATGACGGAATGGTTTTAATCGTTGATGGAGGAACTACTATTCGAGAATTTATCCGACTGATTCCAAACGATCTTAATCTTACGGTTTTTACGATTACTGCTTTAACAGCCGTTCAACTTTTAGATAAACCAAATATTAAAACGATTATGATCGGAGGAAGTATTTCTTCTTACAGTCAAATGTGTGTGAGCGGAGAAGCTTTTCATCAATTGGCGAATATAAAAGCTGATCTTTTGGTTTTAGGAACAAATGCCCTAGACGTAGATGGCGGTTATTCTGATTCTGATTGGGAAACCGTTCAGGTAAAAAAAGCAATGATTCAGGCTTCAAAAAAGACAGCTGTTTTAACCATTACTGAAAAGTTAAATACCGTTCTTAAAATGAAAATTGCGAGTTTGTCTGAGCTAAATTATGTAATTACCGAACAAGAGCCAACTCATGAAAAATTACAGCCATATAAAAGTGCTGTTCCAAGTTTGGTTATAATCTAACTTCAAACTTTTTTCGACTCTCATACTATTAAAAATGAAAATAGCTTTAATTCAAACCGATCTTTTTTGGCAGAATGCCAGCAAAAACCGAGAAAACTTTGATTCAAAAATCAATGAAATTCAGTCGGAAGTAAATCTAATTGTGCTTCCTGAAATGTTTTCGACCGGATTTACAATGAATGCTTCTGAGATTGCCGAAACAATGGAAGGAGAAACGGTTGAATGGATGAAATTGAAAGCAAAACAAAAAAATGCTGGGATTACAGGAAGCGTTGTCATTACAGAAAACGAGAAATATTACAATCGAATGATTTTTGTTTTTCCGTCAGGCGAAATTCAATATTATGATAAACGGCATTCCTTTTCTCTAGCTGGCGAAGACAAGGTTTATACGCGCGGAAATCAAAAAGTAATAGTCGAATACTTAGATTGGAAAATATGTCTTCAGATTTGTTACGATTTGAGATTTCCAGTTTTTGCGCGAAATGTAGAAAATTACGACCTTATTTTGTATGTTGCCAATTGGCCAAAAGTACGCACCAACGCTTGGGATGCTTTGCTAAAAGCTCGCGCCATAGAAAATCTTTCTTATGTCGTTGGGGTAAATAGAATTGGAAACGATGCGCACGATTATGAACATATCGGCCATTCGCAAGCGATAGATTTCTTAGGCAATTATATATTAGAACCACAAGAAAAAAATGGTGTCTTTGTCATTGAATTAGACAAAAACACCATGTATGAAACGCGTAAAAAATTAGACTTTTTAAGCGATAGAGATCAGTTTGAAATCAAGCTTTAAAACGCTTTTCGTTTCTTTTCTGCTTCTTTTTTCTTTTTATCGTCCTGTTTTTTCTCAACTTCTGGATTAAATGGAATACTCAAGTCAATTGTCTCGTTTCGATCCCAATTGGCACGAACATCAAATTCTTCTTGATTGTAAAATACTTCTTCGGCATATTTTCTTTCTAAGAAATTACCAGTATCATACTTTTTGTTCTTATTGTCATCGTAAATAACACGAACTGTAAAAACGTCGGGTTGCAGTAAATTAAATTCTAATGTAGTTGCCCCTTCAGAATATCCTTCAGCCAAAACCACATCTCCTTTTTTATTGGTCAATTCGACAATTATAGGGAAGCGTTTTACATTTTTCAGCGTCAATATAATATTTCCATAATCGGCAAACTCTTTAGTGCTGAGTTTGTATGATAAAGTATCGTTTGATTTTTCATAAAAATCAGTCAAAGCGCCTGGCAAGAAAGTGAAACTATATTTTTCTAAAGGCTCTTTTTTGAAATCAAAATAAAGTTTTTGGTCAAATTCGTCGTATTCTGTTGTGTAAGGAACGGCAACAGAATCTTTATTAACCAATTTGATTTTAGAATTGTCAAATTTTACTAATGGAGTTTCTGTTTCCAATGTAAAACGATCTCTAAAATTAATCTGGCCATTTTGTACCGCTTTAATGTTTAATGTGTCTTTTTTCAAGGCTTTAATTTTGAAAGAAAACTTTTTGTTGTAACTTCCTTTTTCAACATCCATCGATAGCGAATCAGCTTTTACTGGTTTGTACCAAACTTGTAGCGAATCTTTTTTAGGAAATTGCGTTATAATCGTTTCCAAAATTTCATTACCGTTTTTAAGTACAACTTTTGGTATTGAATTCTTGAAATTCTGTTTCCCTTCATACGGAAGATACAAACGGTTTCCAGAAGCCTGAATAGGTTTGAAGGTTTTTAAAGGCAACGTTTCTTTAAATAATTCTAACTCATAAACAGTGTCAGAAGGAATTGTGATATAGTTTTTCAAAAATCCGATTTTATCATCTTTCGGATTAAATTTATTGTTTGATCCCTTGTCTTTCAGCGCCACCAAAAGATACTTTCCTTCTTTTAGATTTTCAAACTGAAAAGTTCTCATACTATCCAAAGTATTAGTGATATAACGCGGAAATTCTTTGTAAATGGTAGAATCTTTAAATTTATCATTTACTTCGTACAGCATTACAGAAACGAAATTTTCTACATATTTCCCGTAAGAATCTTTAATTCTTCCATTCAATTTAAGCGAATCAATGTGCGATCCTGTTGAGAAAATATATTTGAACTGATTCAAAGCATTTCCCTCGTTGTTGTCTGTAATCGCTTGCCCAAAATTAAAACTATATGTCGTGTTTGGCTGTAAAGTATCTCGAAGTTCAATTTTTATGAATTTGCTGACAGTCTGAGGCGTGATTAATGGCTCATTTTTTAAAGGAGGAGAAATAATCAGCTGTTTGTTTGTGTTTTTAAGTTTGATATATTCATCAAAATATAAAGTAATAGTATTTCCTTTAAAATCTGTAGTATAATTTTTTGGAATACTTCCAACCAAAACAGGAGCCAAAGTATCTTTTAAACCGCCGGTAATACTGCCTCTTTTGGCGCAGCTTATCATTGATATTAAAATTATAAATGCAATATATTTTAGAGTGTTTTTCAACATAATGTTTTTTCAATTTGATTGCACAAAATAACGATTATATTTGCTTTAATTGAAATTTTTTAGCCATTTATTAGGATTTGGCATTTTAGAAATCTTCAAAAATTTTAGTGTTTAAAATGCTATAATTTCTTACTTTTGAATTAATATGTAATTTTTCTAAGTTTTGTTCAAGCGATTTCTCCCAGTTTTGTTTCTCTTTTTAATGTTTTCATGCACTAAAAGCGAAAAACCTGTTATCTCCTTTTATTACTGGAAAACAATGTTTAAGTTTTCTGAAAAAGAAAAAGAAACATTGAAAGAAAACAATGTTCAGAAATTGTATGTGAGGTATTTTGACATTGGACTTCATCCGGAAACAAATTTTCCGATTCCCATCAGTCCTGTTCGTTTTGAAGAAAATCCGAAAGAATATGCTATTGTTCCAGTTGTTTTTATTCAGAACAAAGTCATGCTACAATCTAATTTGGATATAAACGATCTGGCTCAAAAAACTTTTGGTTTTATAGAGCAGATTAATTCTAAAAATAAAATTGCGTGTCAGGAAATTCAAATTGATTGCGACTGGACGCTAAAAAGCAAAGGGAATTATTTGAAATTTATAGAGGTTTTTAAAAAACTTTCGAAGAAGAAACTTTCCGCAACAATTCGATTGCATCAGGTGAAATATTTCAAAAAAACAAAAATCCCAAATGTCGATTCTGGAGTTTTGATGTATTACAATATGGGATCGATTGCGCCAGATTCGTTAAATTCTATTTATGATAAAAAAGTAGCAGAACGATATCTTAAAAGTTTAAAAAGATATCCGCTGCACCTTGATTTTGCTTTTCCAATTTATTCGTGGGGAGTTCATATCAGAAATAATAAAGTGATCGGACTTCGTTCTAAAATCAATAGTAGAGAACTAGAGAAAGATTCCAATTTCGAAAAAACAAGTCCGATTTTTTTCAGAGTAAAACAATCCAATTATAAAAATGGCGTTTTTTATGAAGAAAATGATCTCTTGAAAATAGAAGAAATAAAGCAAGAAGATTTAAAAGAAATGGCAGAAGATTTGCAAGATAATCTTGTCGAAAAGCCAAACGAAATTATATTTTACGATTTAGACGAATTCAATTTAAACAATTATGAAAAAAATACTTTTAAGCAGATTATTTCTTGCTTCTAGTGCCGTTTTGCTTTCTGCATTCGGAATTATATACGCCTGTGCCGGAGGAGACGACTGGGATTTCTTTGGCTACAATTCAAATTTTACTCCAGAAACTTTTGCTGATAAATCGTATTCGCCTTTGTTTTTATCGGGTGGAATTTTCTACGGAATTGGTTTTGATACGCAACATAATTCTCGTTTTAATAAAAATATAAAATCAGATTGGGCAGATTATCTTCAAGGAAAAGCCGACACAACTACGGTGAATTATTTTTTGATTGGAGACGAAAAGCCAAGATATTATTCTGATGATAAAAATGCCATCAAAAACAAAGAAGAAATTGAAGGTTTGCATCTTTATTATAAAACAAAAAAGGAAAATAAAAGCACTCAGAAATGGAGCAAAAAGCTTAATCTGAAAGATGAGAAAGTGAAAAACTTTGTCGAATTTCTGTATTTAGCTCAGAAAATAGAAACCGTTTCTATCGGGGAAGATTATTGGAGCTACGATCCTGTTGTGGCAAAAACCTTCAATGATGCCAAAATGATTCAGTCGATAGAGAATGTTTACAATACGTTGTCAGATCCGTTTTTGAAAAACAGATATTGGTTCTTGACTATGAAAGCACGTTTTTATAGTAATGACAAACAAAAAGCAATTGACTTTTTTAATAAAACAGAAAGTTCTGTTCCTAAAAATACGTTGTACTATCGTGCTTTGGCTTACGTGGCTGGAATTAATTATAAGCAGAAAAAATTTGCGACTTCAAATTATTTATATGCGCAAGTTTTTGATAAATGTCCAGAATTACGTGTTGTAACGGCTTATAGTTTTAAACCAAAAAACGAGTCAGATTGGACTAAGGCTTTGGCATTAGCTAAAAACAATAAAGAAAAAGCGGCGCTGTGGGCAATTCACGGATATTATAAAGATGAAAAACAGGCCATTGAAAAAATCTATGAATTAGATCCGAAAAGCGAACATTTGAATTATTTAGGAACGAGATTGGTGAATTCGCTAGAACAAAAAATAAACAATTCGTTTCAAGTAGACGTGCGAGGAGAAAATCAGAAACCTAAACCGCAGACTGTTGCTGAAAATAAAACAGAAAATAAAGCTAAAGTTGACAATAGCGCTGTTGATTTAATTGCGAAAATTTCTGCTGCAGGAAATACTGATAAACCCTATTTATGGGATGTTGCTCTTGGATATCTTCAAACGTTAAAAGGCGATTATGCCAATGCGGATAAGAATTATACTAAAGCAGAAAAAACACTTCCTAAAACAGAATTGGCGGGAATGCAACTTCGATTATTGCGTTTTGTAAATAACTTAAGCAAGATCGATAAGCTGACTGATAGAAATGAAAAAACAATTATAGCTGATTTGAACTGGCTGTATTATGAGCTTCCTAAAAATTATAGAGGACAGGAATTTCGCTATCAGAATGCTTCTTCGTGGAGCAGAAGTTATTTGTCAAATTTATATAAAGAAAGCGGCAATTTTGTGATGGCTGAAATTTATGGTGAATCACGTTATAGCTATTGGAATGATGGAAATGCGTATTATGATAATGAAAAGAATTTGTTGGCGATAAAATCGTTCTTAGAAAAATCTAATAAATCAGAAATTGAGAAAGCTGGTGCTGGAATTTATAGTTTGAAACTGAAGGATATTAATAATTTTCAAGCAGTTCAGGCAACTTTCAAAAACAAAATTCCTGAAGCAATTGCTTTTATGCAACAAACAGATTCTGTTCAGCACGTTAAATTCTTAGGAAATCCGTTTAACGGAAATATAAAAGATTGCCATGATTGTGAGCACGCTGCATATCAGAAGAAAAAATATACTTACATGGATTTCTTGACGACAATAAAATCTATGCAAGATAAATTGGCTCAAAAAGAAGATGTTTACACTAACAGCCTTTTGTTAGGAAATGCATTTTACAATATTTCTCATTTTGGAAACGGAAGAACTTTTTACGAAATAAGCATTGTAGGCTATGGATCAAGTCCATATTCATTTAGAGATTCGATGAAAGACATGATTACGAATAATTCGGTTTCTAAAATGTATTACCAAAAAGCTTTTGAAGCAGCTTCGAACAAAGAGCAAAAAGCAAAATGTTTGTATCTAATTTCGAAATGCGAACGAAATGATTATTACAATAAAAAATACAATAACATAAGAAGCTATTGGGAGATTCAAGATGATAAGGTTAATTTTATTGCTTGGAACTCATTCAAAGCTTTAAGAAAAAACTATTCGGATACGAAATATTATCAGGATGTAATTGCTGAGTGCGGTTATTTTAATACATATTTGAATCAATAATTTTGGCAAGATGGTAAATAAAATAGAACATATCGGAATTGCAGTAAAAAACATGGATGATGCTAATGTTTTGTTCGAAAAAATGCTTGGTGTTCCGTCTTATAAAATGGAAGCTGTTGAAAGCGAAGGCGTTTTAACTTCTTTCTTTCAAACTGGAAATAACAAAATCGAGCTTTTGGTGGCGACAAATCCTGAGAGTCCGATTGCTAAATTTCTGGAGAAAAAAGGAGAAGGAATTCATCACATCGCTTTTGACGTTGATGATATCGAAGCTGAAATTATCCGTCTAAAAAATGAAGGTTTTGTTTTGATTAACGAAGTTCCGAAGAAAGGAGCCGACAATAAATTGGTCGTTTTTCTGCATCCGAAGAACACAAATGGCGTTTTGGTGGAGCTTTGTCAAGAAATTAAATAAAAAGATGTCATTTTAATTTTTGAATAAGATGTTGAAAATCAATTTCATTTTTGAGATTCGAAGAAAGATTTAAAATTAAATTAAAATGATGTCTTAAAATATTTGGAGTGAATGAAAAATAGTAGTAATATTGCATCCTCTAAACCGGTCCTATAGCTCAGCTGGTTAGAGCACCTGACTCATAATCAGGTGGTCCCTGGTTCGAGCCCAGGTGGGACCACTAATAAAATCAAGCCTTTACAGTGATGTAAAGGCTTTTTTATTTTCGTATGACGAGCATTTGACGAACATCAATTGTTTTATAATCAATTAGTTTTGTTTACTTTTATATAACTTAATTGATTATAATATGACCATTTATATCTACATCTTGTCATTTATTCTGATTTTTGCGAGAATTGTTATTCCTGTATATCTGCTTTTTAGATTGTTTTTCATAGTTAAACCTCTATTTGTAAATTTATATTTTGAAGAGAAATTTAGATATTATGTAGGAATCAATAAAAGTAGGTTGTTGATCTTGGTTCTAATTTTCCTTTTATCATTTTTATTAGGAGTCATTCTTGGTAAAGAAGTTTTGAGTGTTTCAGAAACTTACAAAATCTTATTAAATCTCTTTTTGCTTGTTTTTACCCAGTTTCTATTGTTTTATATGTTTGAAATAAAAACACCTAGGAGTATTTTTAAAATAGTAAAAGATTGTCTTGAAAACCCTAGCGAAATATTTAAACAAAAGGAAGTTGTTTTTGAAGAAAGTGATGTAATTGGATCAATGAATCAGAATGGTGTGAATTTTAAAGATGCCATAAATTTGACCAATGGAGATATTATTAAGCAGATTCATCAAAGAGAGTTTGATCTAATAATAGAGAAGTATATTAATATTTTTCGAGATAGTTCTTCAATTGAAAATCTTTATAAGTTATGCAATGGAATGGAAATAAAAGAAGGATCAATTTCAATAAGAATAAATAACAAAAGAAATTCAAAACAGAACATAATTGAAATATTGACATCACTTTTCAATATTCAAAAAAATTGGAATTCACATATTAAAGATAAAACTAACACCAAAATTATTGATTTTTTTAATAAGTATATTAGAATAAATGATGGAGATAAAATTTTACACCTTAACGATTTTACACGATTATTTGAAAAATTGCCTTGATCGCTATGTAAAATTTGATTACTCAAATATGTTTTTTAAAGATAAAATAAGCTAAAGTGATTTGTTCTGTTTGAGAATTTATTATTATTAGTTATTTTAAATATGTAAATTGTTTTTACACGATTTTTTACATAGCCCAACCTCCGTAAACTTGTTTCATAATTTAAAAATTAGAAACATGGATGCAAGTAATTTTACTTCCAAAATTGATCGATTGGAATTGATCGTAATGGAACTAGCAAAGAAACAAGATGCGTTTATTAAAAAGGCATTAATGAAACTATCTTTAAATAATAAAGATGTTTATTCCTCTGAAGAAGCTGCCGAGTTTTTATCAATAGAGGTCAAATACATTTATCAGCTTACCCACCAACGAAAGATTAGATATTCCAAGAAAAAAGGTCAGAAGAAAATCTATTTTAGAAAAGCAGATCTTCTTGATTATTTAAACGGAGAGATCATTAGTACTACTGAAGATCTTGAGAACACAAATGCTACTTTGTGGAAAAAATAAGCCGCTCAACTTCCGTAAATTAACGCATAAAAATCCTTTATTTTTTAATCAAATTCTTATGACAAGATTGTAAGGATTATAATTTGAATCTTATGGACTTAGATATTCCTTATATCAGAGTAGGGACTTCCTATTTCAAAATTATTGATAAACCTTTAATATCTGGCGATAAAGTAAAAGTAATGGTTCGGTGGAATCGTGAAACAATCATTTCGGATCATGGAAAATCATTTTTGAATAACATATCCAAATTAGATGGTTTTTGCTGTATTCCTAATCATTTTGGTTACGAGCAAATTGTAGATGATTTCTATAATACCTATCATGAACTCCCTAACCAACCCATCGTTAAGGATTTTCCGATAGATGAACTAGAAAAATTGATTCCGAATTCATTGCAATTTATTCAACATATTTTTGGCAATCAAGCAGAATTAGGCTTAGACTACATAAAACTTTTATATGAAAAACCTACGCAAACATTGCCAATTCTTTGTTTAGTAAGCAAAGAGCGATCAACAGGAAAAAGCTCTTTTATAAAGTGGTTGAAGGCAATTTTTGGAATGAATATGACTTACATAAAAGGCGATTCATTTGGTTCGCAGTTTAATTCAGATTGGGCGAGCATGTTAGTTGTAGCGATTGATGAAGTCTTTTTTGATAAAAAAGAAATTACAGAACGTTTAAAGTACCTTTCTACGACGGACAAAGATAAAGTAGAAGCAAAAGGAAAGGATAGACAAGAAATTGAATTCTTTGCAAAATTTATTCTTTGTTCTAATAATGAAGATAATTTTATCCAAATAGATGAAGAAGAAATCCGTTTTTGGATTCGTAAAATTCGTACTATAAATACAGAAGATGTATTCTTTCTTAAAAAACTGAACAAAGAAATTCCATATTTCTTAAAGTACCTCCAAATGAGAAATTATTTTTCCGAGCAAAAAACGAGAATGTGGTTTAAACCCGAACAAATTATGACCGCTTCCTTACTGAAGCTTGTAAATCGAAATAAAGAAGAAATACTTATTCTTGAATTGATACATGAGTGTTTTGAGAAAATGGAAGAGGATGAGTTGAAATTAGCTCCTAATGATGTTTTCGTTCTACTGAGGAAGCAAAATAACAGAATAAATATTTCTGCTAATGAAATAAGAAATATTCTCAAACGATGGGGTTTTACACCTGAAGATAATACAAAGTCTTATTGTGGAATTGAATTATTGTCGCATGGTGAATATGTAAAAGTAGATCGAAGAGGACGTTTTTATACTATCAAAAAGATTTTGTTTTATAAAATATTTGATGCTTTGATGCAAAATTAAGGTAAAGTCTTGTAATTGAGGTAAAGAGATCTACATCAAACCCTGCATCAAACTAAAAAACAATCTTTTTTGATGCAAAATTGATGCAGGACAAAAATAAAGTGATGCATTGATGCAGCTATTGATGCAGTGTAATCTTAATATAATCAATGTATTAGGTGGGATTTGCATCAAAACATCAAAAAAAGCAAAAATTATAATTCTTTTTTTCATTAGCAAAACAGACTTGTACGAAATCAAATAGAAGATTTATTTTAAAAAAAACAATTATGGAAAAGTTCAATTGTAAAAGTGCAAATCAAATTGATTTAGTCAATTATCTTGAAACGTTAGGGCATGAGCCGTCAAAAATAAAAAATCAGGATTATTGGTATCTATCGCCACTCAGAAATGAAAACACATCCTCTTTTAAAGTGAATCAAAAATTAAATTCATGGTATGACCATGGATTAGGCAAGGGAGGAAATGTAGTTGATTTTGGGATTGAATATTTTAGATGTACAGTTTCCGAATTTTTACAGCTTTTAAATGGCAAAAGTATATCCTCTGGTATAAGTTTATCACTTAAGAATGAGAATCGACAGTCTTCAAATCTAAGAATTGCAAATGAAAAGAAAGATAATCCACTTGATAAAATTGTCATTGTTGATGTACGCACATTGGAAAATAAGTTATTGATGGCTTATTTAGACAAACGAAGCATTTCACAAGAGATTGCAAGGCAACATTGTAAAGAGGTTGATTTTTGTTTAAATAATCGAAAGTATACTGCTATTGGATTTCAGAATATTTCAGGAGGATATGAATTGCGTAGTGAAAATTTTAAAGGTAGCAGCTCACCAAAAGATATCACTTTCATAAATGCCCAAGCAAAATCAGTAGTCGTTTTTGAAGGCTTTTTTGACTACCTCTCTTATAAAATGATGAATCAAAAATCGGTTAAACTACAAACAAATTTCCTGATACTAAATTCCCTATCTTTTTTTAACAAGTCACTAAAGTTAATGGAAAAACACGAGAGAGTCGATCTTTATTTAGACAGAGATACGGGAGGTATAAAATTTACTAGCGAAGCCCTGCAAAGAGATTCTGCAAAATATACCGATCAAAGTTTTTTATATGAGCAAAAGAAAGATTTAAACGAATGGTTAAACCGGGAACAGCAAGTTAAACGAGGTCATAGTTTTAGGAGATTTATATGACGTCCGAGTGGTAGCCAGCTATGTTTTGGTAAAACCAAAACGCTGGCTCCCCTCATGCTATCGCATTCGTTGAGAGAATTTTTTCATGCTATCGCATTCAAAAAATAAATGATAAGAGACTATGGAAGAGCAGAATGAAACTAAAAAAAATAGAGGAGGTAGACCGAAAAAGGCGATAAAAAGAGACCAACTTATGGCAATTAAATGTACACTCTACGAGCGTAAAATAATTGAAGCCAAAGCTAAAAAATCGAATCTTACCGTTTCTGAATACCTTCGTGAAATAGGACTTACCGCAAAGATTGATTACAGAAATAAAGCCCTTCCGAAAGAAATTCTAAGCTTTACCGGAGTGCTCAACCACATGGCAGCCAACCTAAACCAGATAGCTAAAAAGAGAAATAGTAATGATGAATTAAACCCAGTTGAACGGGCAGAATTAAAAGTGCAGTCGGGGCAGGTTAAAGATCTTGCTGTCCAAATTAAAAACTTTATGTCATGATAGGTCATGTAAGTATAGGCAACTCTTTTTACCATTGCATTAGCTACTGTTTGGAAGATAAAAAAGAATTGTCTGAAGAGAAAAAACTTGCACTTGAATTGAAAGACCATTTGCAACATAAAGGTCGTGCAGAAGTATTGGAATACAATAAATGCTTCGGCAACAAGTATGAGCTTACACAGCAGTTTAAGGATGTTAGTAAATTAAGCAGGCGTATTGAGAAACCAATGTTGCATCTGACCTTACGTTTAGCTCCGGAAGATACATTGACCAAAGAACAATTGAGAGAAGTTGGAAGAGAATGCGCCAAGGAGTTTGGTATAGCAGACCACCAATACATCTGTGTATTGCATAAGGATACCAAAGAGCAGCATATTCATATAGCAGCCAATCGAGTTGGCTTTGACGGCAAAGTTGCCAATGATAGTAATAGCTATAAACGGATGGCTGAACTTTGTCGTCGGCTTGAAAAAAAATACGGTCTTCAAGAAGTATTAAGTCCAAGAGCATTCCTTTCTCCTAAAGACAGGTTATTGCCTCGCCATGACAATAGAAAAGAAAAACTTACAGAAGATATCGAGCAGACATTAAAGTATGCCAGTTCCTATTTAGCATTTGAAAGACATATGAGGGAGTTGGGTTATAAAGTTCTTAAGGGCAGGGGGATTTCTTTTATAGATGATAAAAAAGTAAAAATAAAAGGAAGCGAAGTTGGTTTTTCATTGATAAAAATTGAAAAGATATTACATCAGAAACAACAGTATGCCATGAAAAATGCTGGTGAAGAAAAAAATTATGATAGAGAAAGTCAGTCAATATCTAATTCTTTTAACACTGAAAAACAAAACAAAGAAAAGCAAGGCTATAGTTTAGATAGACCAGGAGAAACAGTTGTTAAAGAGGTTTTAGGAGTTATGGGACTATTAATGAATTCTGAATATGAGCCGGATTATATCGATCCTGAATTACAGAGAATTCCTCAAAAGAAAAAGAAGAAATCAGCATTAAGGAGATGATATTAAAAAATAGAAAGTATGGAAATAAATTCAAATACAGACAAAAAAGGTCATATAGAAAGAGAGACATTGCAATTAGTACTGGAGGAATTTACACTGGAACAGAAAACAAACAATGAGCATATTGAGGCGCTTATTAATGCAGTTAAAAACGTAGAGAATAAAATTGATGCATTTAAAAACGAGTATAAAATAGAAAAAAATGTTTCAGAAAAATTGGATATTAAGCAAATTGAGGCTATCCTTCAAAAAGGTTTTCTAGACATAAAATATATGATTGGCAGGCAGCCTAAAAGTATCGTTAGGAAATTCCAGATTTTGTTATTTCCAGAACAGGATGCAAAACTGTTTTATAAAATTGTTTTTGGCAGGTGGTTTTTATGGCTTGCTATAATGGTAGCCCTAAGCAATCTTTACAAATGGGGAATGCATTATAACGATAATAATAAAGAAATTGAAATGCAACAAATTCAAAATGATAGGATAAGAAAAGCTTGGGAGTATATGTATGATAATAACAATAAAGAAACTAAAAAACTTATGAAAAAAGCGTATGTAAATTCAATGGAGAGTAAGTGAAATAATAACAGTGATATTTTCTGTTCTAGTTTGTGTATAATAACAACTATGTTGATGAGTATTGAAGATGATATACTAAGTCAAATCTCGAACTCATTAAAATTCCTGTTGAAGCTTTTCAGAATTTTGATGAGTAGCAAGCAATAAATATTATTTCTAATACTTGGAAGACACGTTTTCAGTAATTCATTTAATTACGGAATAATTAATATTCATCCGATTAAAAAATTGATTTCACTTCATGAAGAAAAAATAGCTTTATACGAGCGTATGCTGAAAGAAAAAGATGAAAAGACTTGAAAAATTAATCAATAAATAATTTCGAGATAATTCTTATGTATAATTAAACCGTAACTAATGGTTAAGATTTTACTATCTAAATTATTCACTTCTTGAATAGGTAGAGTTTTTATTTCTTTACACTTGTTAGATTTGGGATGCTACAAATCAATATACCATATTGTTACAATTTTATGAAAGTGACAGAGTTTGTTGTATACAAATTCTGTTCTTTTTTGTTTTTAATACAATTTTTATTTGAATTTTTATAAGAAATACGCTGTCAATTTTATTTTTGTTTTATAATAAATTATTTACATTTGTTTTTCAACGATTTTTAATAAATGAATAATTTTAGAAAGTATAAAGTTCAAAAAGGTGAGACAATAGAAATAATTGCAGCAAAGATTGGAATTCCTGCTTTTGATGTAAGAGCTTATCACAATAGATATTGCGAATTGTCAGATTTAGTAGAATTGGGATTGCCTATAAGAAGAGCAGAATATATATTATTACCTCCTTTAAAGTCCAATTCAGATATTCAGGAATCCGAAATTAGTACTCCAAAAAAAATAAAATTAGGTCAAGATAATAGTTTACGCTTAATTGCTGAAAATGGTCTAAAGCAGAAATATGGCACTATTATACTGTATAAAGAAAATAATAGATTAATAAATAAACTTCATTTTACTTCACAAATTGAGTTTCTAAAAAGATATAATGATTTTTCTATTGTAGAATATCAGATTAATCAGGTATATATAAACAATAAAGAACCTGAAATGGTTATTGAACAATTAGCAGATAAAACTTCAAAAGTACTCTATCCAATAGTGATGAGTTTGAATAAGAATGGTGAAATACATGAAATACTTAATATTGAAGCTATACAAAAGAGGTGGGAAATACTGAAACCTTCTGTTCTTGAATATTATAAAGGTGATGTTATAACCAAGTTGCTTTCTTCGTTTGAAAGAAGTATTCAATCAGCATCACGATTGAAGAGAAATTTAGTAGAGCATCCTTTTTACACTATTTATTTTGCGGCTATATATCAAAATTACTCACCTGATTTGTCATTTACAAATAATGATTTTGAATTAGAAACATTCCAAAGTATTGATGAATTTCAGAGCGCAACATCTAAAATCCTTGTTAGGCGTAAGGGAGTTGTAAGATCCAAAGTAAATTTTGACGAAAATTCACAGTTACATGATCATACTTCGAAAAATACAGAAATCAATTTAGAGAAAGCGGAATTTCAAATTGGAAAGTTAGATCAAGGAATTCATAACAATATGGATTTTCAATATAAGCTACATCATAGTAATAACAGCATATTTTCTATTGTTGGCTTTATAAATACAAGAAAAAATAATAAAACAATATCTACTCTCGAATTTGAAACATATGAAAGAGTAAAGAAAAAAGAACCAAAAACGGAGGTACAAACTCGGACATCGGAAGAAATAGATTGGAATGCCGAAATTATCAATGAAAAGATGATAACGAAGCGAGGATTTTGGGATGAATTTTGGGGTAATTAGCAGATGTAACAAAGTAAGACCAAATTAACTTTTTAAATTGTTATATAAGATGGAAGATTATATAGTGGTAGATAGTGCAACAATGCAATGCAAATATGGGAGTATAGAATCAACTTTTCTAAATTCAGAAGATCATGGATTTAAGATTGAGGATAAAAATCTTATACTTGACAGCAATGTAAATATTTGCGATTTTATTTTCTGCAGTCTTCATAAAAAGGCATGTGAATTTCAGGCGGTAGAAAAAAAATGGAAAAACACAGCAAATAGTGGAACCACCGGAGGGAAATACATTACAACAAAATCAGTATTGCTTTGTAAACAAGGAGGTCTTATATCAATTGTTAATTCTGGACAAGATTGTGTTATTGAAGAGGCAGGAATGTTAAAAATTGTAGATCTTGAATAGCTTAATTTTTGCATAAAATAAATTTATTAATATCAAAATTATAATAATGAGTGAAATACATTTAGTTTGTCAAGGAGCAATTTGCAAGTGTCAATTTGGTACAGCACCAGATACTTTGAAAGTAAAAACTCAAGATAAACATTATATAAATGATTGGGAGGGGAAATCAAAATTAACGGCAACCAATAAAGATATAGGACAAACTTTTGAAAAAAATACTTTTGGAAGTTGTTCGAAAGCCAATAACAGCCCTTGTTCTCCAGCAATTACTAAATGGGATGGATTTTATGATAAAATTACTTTGAGTAATAAAGGTAAGCCTTTGTTAGAAGATAGTAAAGCAACTTGTGCTGTCGCAGGAAGCGCGTGTATTGAAATCATAAATCCTGGACAAACATGTGAAGTTACCAAGCAAAACATTAAAAATTCTGATCCCGAAGTTATCAAGGTAATTAATCCGGCAATGAGTTTAAGTATTGATGAAGTTGGGGAATTACAAATACCAAATCTGTAAACAAAATGAATGATAACAAATTACACCTAATTCCTGTATTAGAAAAAGGGCAGACATATGATGCCTCAACCGGAACTGTTATTTTAAATAATGAAGGTTCTGTTTTTGTTACTATCAAGCAGTATCAAGAGGATGAAAAAAAAATAAAAGAATTAGAACAAAAGAAGAAAAGTTCACTTGAATTTGCCCGACAAAAATGGGAACAACATGCGAAAGAAGGCTGGAGTAAAAGAAAATTAGACGAAAATTACAAAGCCAATACGCAGGAATGGGAAAAATTGAATAAAGAATCCCAAACGATCAAGAGTAAATATGAAGATGTGAATTGGTGTTGGCAGTTGGTTGGTAGTAAATTAAACTATAACAGTTTGTCTCATAATGAAACCTTTAGTAAAGGTATTTCTCAAATACAAAGTTTAGGTAAGCAAAAGGTTGCTTTCCCAGCGCTTTTAGTTGGGGGCGGAATGGCATGGCTTGAGGCATTTCATGAAAAAGAAGGTGCCATGGGAAAAATACCAAACGGAATTTACGTAAAAGCAAAAGGAACCCCAAAAATATTGCGTACAGAATGGACAGATTTTAGCTATCAGCCAATTGTTGAGACTATTGGTTTTATGTCTAAAGTAATATTACATATCTACACGTCTGGCATGTATGGGCAAGAAGTAGAAATAAAATTAATAGATCGTGATTTGTTTACTGGTAATGATGAGTTGAATTTCTCAGGTCAGTCAATTTTTGTTAGGGAAGTGAATGTAGTAAAAGTTAAGAAAAATGATATTGGCAAGGTAGGGGTTTCTGACTTGATAAAAAATGAACAAAGTTCAGAACAATATACTCAAAAAATAGAAGTAGAGGTATTAGTTGAAGCAATTTGGGAGAAGGAAGGTGGGAAAGAATTAAAAATATTTCCTATTATAAAATCAATTCAAGATGATATTTATTTTGAAAATTTTGAGCGTAGTTATTTAAGTATTGCTAAAAACAGTTTAATTCTTACAGCTCCTAAAGAAGTGAGTAATCATGTTTCAGTAATTGGTGCAGTAGAAACAAATGAGAGTGCATTTCATCCTTGCAAGTATACAGCAATTGAGCTTAAAATAATTCCTGAAACCGAGAAAGAGAAAAACAGAATTATTTTCAAAGAAAATAATATGGTTAGCCCTCTTACATACAACATACCTATTATTTGTGCAGATACCGATCATTTTAAAGATTATGAAATAGAATTAAACGATCTTGAAACAAAAGAATGTCGATTTGATGGCAAATCTAATAATCACAAAAAAAACTCTATAAGTATATTAAAAACTCCTGAAAATTATAAAATCACCAAAAACGATGGCAAAACATTAAATTTTAAAGCAGCATTTAATTATCATCCAAGTAATGATAATCTTGTAGAGATGACCTCTTTTAAAATGTTTGAATATATTTGGCCTGTTAGTTTGCGTGATGATAATAACCATGCTTTAGAATTGAGGGCTTTATCTTGTAGACATGAAAAAAGAATAAATATTGTTGCCTATCCTGATGTAAAATGGGCTTTGGATTTTAGGTTTGGAATGAAAGGTCCTGAACAGTATACACACACAAATCTTCCAAACTATCCAAGAAACAGTGATGAAGAAAAGGCTGAAAAAAAGCCTCAATCTAGGCATAGTGATTCTTTTGAAAAAGCTAAAAAAGCAGGAAGAATTAATACCTATGGAATGGAGAAAAGAGCTAATGGTATGGATTTAGAGTTTCAATTAGTCCTCAAAGCTGAATATAATAAAGGTGAAGAAATTGAGTTAGCAGAAAAATATGCTCAGAAAATAAAAAAATTCTTAGAGTTGTTTTTATCATTGAAAGAAGGTTTAGACACATTAACCAATATTGATAAAATAAATTCCGGACATAAGAGTACTGTAAAGGGGCTGGGGAAATTTTTAAAGTCACCAATTATTGGTACAATTGATTATCCTGCTATTAGTATTGGTGGGAAGTGGCAAGCTGCAATAAAAGACGAAACAAATGAGGTTTATACTGACGGAAAGATTGCCTTAAGATTTAACCCCTTGTTAAAGGGTGATGTCTCATTAGATATTATTGCTGCAGTTTCATATGTTCCTGCCTTTGGGCAGGCTGTAAAGGCAATTGAGATAGCATTAAATACTGCCGGGGCAGAATTAAACTTTATGCTCACAATATTTGGACAAGTAAATGTAGAATTCGAATATGCACTTGCCGAAAAAGGTGGTTCTAATTTAAACTTAAATGGCGAACTTGGAATCAAGCTTGTATTATCAGCCAAGATAAAAAAAGATTTTTCGGCGGTCATTTTTGAGACTCAGGTAGGATTTAAAACAGAGTTGTCAGCAGAAGGATCCATAGTAACTTCTATAAAGCCAAAAGCTAGTATTGGACATGATAAAAAAGGAACTTTCGTAGAAGCTAAGTGCGATTTTATGGGGATAAATATTGTTTGTATTTTATCAGCCAAAATAGATGATTCAGTTACTCAATACAAAGACACATATAATATTTTGGATAGAAAAGATGATTTTGTAAAAGGTAAAGGTTATATAGTAGAATCATGAAACATATAATATATTTTTTGCTACTATTTATACCTTTAAAAATTTATTCACAAACTAATAAAATTAATATGGAATTGATAAAAAAAGAAATTTTAGATAATAAAAAAGCATACAAAGCAAAACCATACTATACTGTAAAATTACAAGTACAAGCTTGTAATTTTGAATTGCTACTTAATGATATTCCTGTATTTAGCTACAGCGTTAAAGGGGGTATGACAAATGAAATACCTTTAAATTCTTATATTTTAAAAAGCGGAAGGCAATATTTAAAAATTAAACTGACACCAATTAATAATCAGATGAAGCTTACTGAACAAGTTGATCTATCTCTTGATTTGGGGCATAGTAATATTATTGGAGAAAATATACTTGGAGAATATATTCAATCTGGAAATTATACATTGCCTCAAGAAATAAAGGATGAACAGCTTCCATATCTTGAAATGGAAATTCCTTTTAATGCAGAAGTTCCTTGGGATTATAGTTATATTCTAGATAATGCTGAAGATTTATCGACAACGGAAAACTTAGACCCATTTGTACAGAAATTCTATAAATTACTAGAGCAAAAAAACTCTAAGGAATATTCTAAAATATTAAAAAATAAAATTAAAAGACAATCAGATGTAAAGTATTTGTCAGAAAAAGAAATAGATGCTGTAGTAAAAGAATTAGACCTATCAAGAATTAAAAAATTATATCCTTTAGAAGATTATGAAGTGAAAATTTATGGAAGTGGTAAACTTATTCGTTTTGTAAGCAAAAACTCAGATGAAAACGGAAACAGATATCTTTTTAAATTTGCTGTACCACCATTAATGCCAGGAGGAAACGACGGAGAAAGTGCTTTAAATTATTTATTTTACTTACCTAATGGGAAAAGTGACTTAGAAATTTTTTAAAATGTACGAAAGAAAAATTACAGAAGAAGAGATGTTTTTTGTTAGTAGAACATTTAAAAAGAATATCAAAAACTCTTGTTTTATTATTATTCTTTTATTGTTCTTTTTTTCTGCATTTCTTTATTGTTTATTTATCAATTGGGTTGAATTCCTAATTATAAAAATTATATTAATCATTATATTATCATTTATAGGATTTCTGATTTCTAATTCAATATACAGTATCATTTCTCTGAATAGAAAAATCAATACCTGTAATATTGACCGTATAGAGGCTGAATTTAAAGTGCAAAATAAGGATATACTCACTTATACATATGAGACATCTTCTAATTCAGAATATTTCAAGATATTTTTAATTAATACTTTCAATGATGAAAAGAAAAGAATTTATGTGGACCAGGAAGATTATAGGAAAATCAAAGAAAAAGATTTAATAAAAATTATATATTTCGACAAATTGAATCTAATTTATGAGGCCTTTCATAATGATGAAAAAATGAAAAAAGTAAGTTTTTTTTGATCAAAAATAAGGCTAGAGTAAAATGGATTAAGACTAGAAACGTTTTAAAAATAAAAAAATGAAATGATACAAAAACGATAATAATTTATTTCCTTTTGCCTTTGACTTCCTGTGCTAAATATGCACTATCGTAGGTAATTTATAGTGAAAAATTGATTACGCTAATAATAAGAAAACATGGAATATATCACACTAATGATTGAGGTTGAAAATATCTTCAAAGCTGAACTTCATAGATACATTTTAAAAAAAGAAGGTGGTAATGATGAAATTGCCATCCAAATAACAATTGATGTACTTTACTCAGAAATAATGGCTTTAGGATATAATTCTGGAAATGTTGAAAAAACATTTAATGATTTACAGAATGAAAGTAATCAAGTCCTTGGAAACCATGTTTATAAAAGTCTACTTCAAACTTCTAAAGATTATAAAAAGTACGTTAATAAGTTTTCGGAATTTTACTTACAATTTGAAAATGGTATCGAGTATAAAAAACTAATTGAGAATTTAAATGAAAATTTCATTTAAAAATAAATAAAAGTTAGTGTGTGAATAATTGTGTCAGTTAAAAAATAATATCATCAATCATTTTATCTAAAGTGTTGCTTGGAAGTGTGTTTAAGTAAGACATAGTGGATTTGATATCTTTATGTCCTAAAGCTTCCTTGATAATGTCAATTGATATATTATTAAATTTTAGAATGGTTGCAAATGAATGTCTAGCGCAATAGTACGTGATTTTCTTTTGAATGCTTAAATTAGTGATAATTGTTTTAAGAGGTGTGTTTATATAAATTTTGAGATATTTTCTTTTTCTGTTATTTATATAAATTTTGGAGTTCTGATTATTATGAATGATATTGAACAAATAGGTTGATTCGGTAGGTGAAGTATATTCTTCAATTTTCTGTTTCCAGAAATCATTTATTTTAAAGTTTACTATTACCTCAGTTTTACTTCTTTTGTAGGTAATTGTTTCTTTATATAAATCCGTTTTTTTTAATTGCATTAAATCAATGAAATTAATTCCTCTCCCATAAAAACTTAGCAAAAACATATCTCTTGCAATGATATCATTTTTTTTTAGCAATTGCACGTTTTTCAATAATTCAAGTTCTTTTTCAGATAAATACTCT
Organism: Flavobacterium sp. B167r; assembly: GCF_056824315.1. NCBI lineage: Bacteria > Pseudomonadati > Bacteroidota > Flavobacteriia > Flavobacteriales > Flavobacteriaceae > Flavobacterium > Flavobacterium sp. B167r. The sequence continues at coordinate 680,249 of NZ_CP124859.1, read as the reverse complement.
TTTTTACCACTTTCTTTAATTTTTGATACTTTAAATTTATCAAAAGGATATATTGTTGCAGGAATGATTTCACGTTTAATAGCTTTGTTGAAAACGGCTCTTAAAGTGCGAATTCTTATGCCAATTGTGCTTTGGCTGTTGTTCTTACCATTTAAATAGGATTCATATTTATAGATTGAGTCTACTGATAAATCTCTAAAAGTGATTTCTGTTCTATTGAAAAACAATTGAATCGATTTTAAGGTTTCGTTTTCAATATTGCTGGTTGATAGTTTTCCTGCATTTTTAATTTCTTCGATTAAACTTTCGTGAAAAGTAGTATAGCTTACCGGTTGCTGTTTTCCTGAATCTTTTTTGAATTTTTTTACAATATCCTGTAAGGTGAATGGAGTATCATCAAATTCAAATTCATGAATAATATTGCTGATACGACCCGAATATTTTTCAATCAGATCATTAATTTGCTTGTATTCTTTGTGCGATTTTTTAAGGCGTTCCGTTTCAAATGACCAATCTTCATGCTTGCATTTTTTTTTGATTGATAAACTAGTATTTATTCTGTCTTTGATTAATACAAGATTAATAAAATACTCGCCTTGTGCATTTGGCGTTGCTTTTAGTGTAAATTTGTATGATACCATTGTTGAAAATATTAGTTATATTTTTGACGAACATTTGACGAACAAAAATACAATTAAAATAAGAAATAATAATTTATTATTCATTTTTAATTTTTTAACTTATTGATAATCAAGTATTATAATAAAAAATAAGCTATAATAAAAGTAATTAAACCTGACTCATAATCAGGTGGTCCCTGGTTCGAGCCCAGGTGGGACCACTTCTTTAGAAACAAAAGCCTTTACAGAAATGTAGAGGCTTTTTTGTTTTTCAAACATTAGAATATTGTTGGGCAAGATGCGTCTAGGTTTTGTGTTTTAATTGCTTTTTAATCTCATTATTGATTTCTCTCTTTTTAATAATCTGTACAAAGAGAGGCAAAGCACTGGTAGTGAGAAATTTAAAATTAACAAGAAATAGCTTAATTTTATTTTCTTCAAAAAAGCCTTCTTTTTTAGTGTTTGATTTTGATATGTAAGAAAAAGATGTATCTTTAAATCCGAAATAAATCTTGGATTTTATATGATTATTAGTGAGGTTTTAGATGAATTAGGTAAGGTTAAACATAAAACTTACAAAATACAAGATGGTGATACACCGCAATCTGTTGCAGATAAATTGGAAATAGAACTATATGACTTGAGAAGTTATCACAACTTCAATTGCATAGAAGATAGAGATGTAATAAATGCATATTTACCAAATCATCTCGAGTTTATTCTTTTAAAACCTTTAAAACTTAAAGCAAACGGAGAACCTGAGGGAATTCCGCTAGAATATGTGCTTTTTTCAACTAAAGACTATCAATTACCTTTTAGGCCTTCGGGAAAAAATAGCTTTTTAGGGGTTTACACTATTGAAAATGGTGATGTCAAACAATCTATAAAAGAAGAAATCAGCGTTAAGTGGTTAGCTACTGATATAAATAAATATTCTTTCTTTGAAGTAGATAGGATTTCTAAAGTCTATATTGATGAAAAGGAGATAGGCTGTATCGCTGATGAAATAGCAGAAAAAACAAGTCGTGTTTTTTATCCTCTTCAAATTGTTGTAAATGAAAAAGGGAAATGGATTGATATTCACAATTATGATACTATCCAAGAGCGCTGGTATAAAACAAAACCTAAAATTTTAGAGGAATACAAAGGAGAGGAAATTGAGGAATGTTTAAGTCGTTTCGAAATAAAAGTAGAAGATAAAGATGCATTCTTGGAATCATTTACATCTAACTGGTTCTTAAGAGCTTTTTTTAATGGAATTAATATTGAATATAAAGATCAATTAGTTATTGAAAAAAACATCTTCTTTCCCATTAGTAATACTTTTGGCGACACCCGATTTCTTGTTCAACAAGAAATTTCACCAACACTAGACAAGTACAATCTAGTAAATATAACGCAAAAAGGAATTCTCAGTGATCCCAGAACAAAGCAAGATTTTGAGAATGAAACTGATTTTCCTTATGATACATTGTTGGAAGAAAACCCTGAAAAAGCACAAGGTGAATATAATTCATGTTATTTTTTGAATCCTCGCACATACCTTGTTGATAGTTTGTTCTTAGAGTGTAGTATTAAACTTGATGTTCCATTAAGAATAACAATTACTATTTCCAATCTCCAAGATAAGGATAATTTAAAACCCAAATCTAAAATTTCTCTTTATGCTGGCGAGGCAAAGAAATCAGAGAGTTTTTTAGAAACAGTCGCAGATATTTTTAGAGTGAAATAACATATCCTATCATGAGTGAAAAACATATTGTAGTGCAAGGCGCTACGTGTAAGTGTAAATTTAGTGTTGAACCCAAATTTGATAAGCTTAAGGTTAAAACCCAAACCAAGCATTATGCTAACGATAAAGACGGAAAAGATAAATTAATAGCAACAGATAAAGACGTTGGGCAGACTTTAGAGAAAAATACTTTTGGTAAATGCAAAATGCAACCCAATGGAAGCGGTGACTATCTTCCATGCCAAGCTACAATTACAAAATGGAGTGGTTTTTATGAAAAAACAACTCTATCTAATCAAGGGAAATTATTGCTGGAAGATAGTAAAGCTACTTGCCCAATAGGTGGGCCTGATTGTATCGAAATCGATAAACATGGACAAGTTACTGAACCAGGAGAACAGAATTTTAAAAATTCTAATCCTGATGTACAAAATCAAATAAATCCATTATTGGATTTAAAAGGTATGAGTAATCCAAAATTGAAACACTTAGATATAGAAACTGTTTAACTTATTAGTTAGTCATTAAAGAAAAGCTATGGAAAAAGGTATTGAAAGAATAAAGTGGACAGGTGAAGGTAAAGTAGTCTCAAACTACTCTATTCCTAATGTTAAAATTACTATACAAGCTGATCAATTTGTATATTTTCAAATTAGTGAGTGGGCCGATGGCACTACGAAAGCAGAAAGAGCAGAGAATGTTTTTTGGAATTTCCAAACTTATAAACCACGAAAAAGTATACTCGAAACTACTAGATTAGGTAATCAAAAATACGGTATAAAACTACCTAAGAGATTATGTGGTCCTTATTCTTATTATTTAGAGGCCAGTATTCCAAATTTAAAATACTCAAAAAAAGCAGGACTTGCTTTAGGGGGATGGTGTGAATCAAAGATTATAAAAAGCAAGTGGTGTAAGGTTATAGATGGTCCAGATGTTAGTAAATCAAATGTTTTTTCATATGGAGAGACTATTCATTTAAACTTGGATACTGAAGGGCTTAACGGACATAAGAATCTGATTGTTGATATTTATCGTAAAAACGGAAATGAAGGCGAACTCATAAAAGTATATACTAGCGTAGATGTAAATGACGGAGAAATAAATATCGCAATTACAGATACTTTTACATGGTTTGGTAAAATAAAGGAAATTAAAGACGTCGAACAGTTTTATATAAAAGTCAAAAACCCAATAACAAAAAAATATATTCCTAATAGTAATAACGAAACTACACATGCATGTTTTCTAAAGATAAAAAAGAAAATTGAGCCTAGTTTTCCTAAGCCACCTACAAATGTCACGGCTTTCAAAATTGGTGAAGCGGAAAAATACATGAAAAATGCAGGGCATTGTAATTTTAAAAAAATTGTTCTGTATGAAAATGATGAGCCTGTAACTATTTTTGATGAAGGCAAATTCAACCAGCAAATTACAGGTAAAGACCGCTTTATTACAGTAAAACAAATTCATTATGATTTCGATAAATTCAATATCCGCCAAGATGCAAAAAATACAATTGATGAGATAACAAAATTTTTATTAGAATCACCTTATTTACCAGTGGAAATTGGATCTCATACAGATTGTAGAGGTACTGATGAATATAACGATAAACTTTCACATAAGAGAGCTCAAACAATTGTTGATTCGCTTGTTAAAAGCGGAGTTGATATAAATAGAATTTCTGCAAAAGGATATGGTAAAACAAGATTATTGCATTCCGGAGAAAATATATCAGATTACCTACATGAGCAAAATCGCAGAACAACTTTACTATTTAAAGTTTATGGTAATAATGCAAAACCAATAAACATTGACATAATTGCACCAAGCTATAGCCATACTCGTCAAAAAAAAATAAAACTTAAAATACCAGATCAACAGTTTAAAGCTTGCTTCAGGGATGGAAAAAGTAAACATAGTCTAAACAAAAATGTAATTGAAAATACGCAGTATTCATTCAATAAGATAACCTCTTACAACGGTGATACTATTGAGCATCCTGTTTTTTCAATTATCAATTCCGATTTTAAAAACCATTATGTGAAATATTTGTGTAAGTTTTTATTTCCAAAAGAGACTATTAATTATGGTGATATAACAAACGATTATTATTTTTACATCAATTCCTGCGCTTATTATTCAGACAAGACTAAACCTACAGTACACATCAAAACATATCCTGATGTCGTTTGGATAGGACATTTTCAGTATAACTACCAGGATAAAAGTCCTTTTTATTTTCATCAAAAAGAGCTTTCCCTAAAAAGAGGTATAAAACAAGAAATCAAAGAATTAACGGAATCATTATTTGGTAAATTAATGGTATTAATTCCTGGAGGATGGTTAACTAGAGATGTGCTTTTTCCATATGTAGAGAAGCAAGCCGAATCTTATGATGTAGGACTACATGCCATTTACGATAGAACTCTTGAAAAAAAGGAAGAAGCTCTAAGTTTGAAAGGTAACGAAGTAGATTTTATAAAAGAAGACAATACTACTCGGTACATTGCTGCTCTTGTAATTTATGAACTGGTAGCGATAGGTATTATCATCGATTTATTAATGATTTATCTTACCAGAGGTAAAAACTTAGAAGGCAGATTGGTTAGGATTGCAAGCAAAGTAAAAAAAGTTTCTAAATATTTAGATGATGCAGGAGCTGAGTTAGTCCCTCCGTCTATTGCAATAAATACAGGTATGTATTATAAAACGCAGTTAGACAACAGGCTGGCATTAATTTTTGAAGCTGGCCTAAAAGCAGACCCGCTTATAGCGATAAATTTTAAGAAAAAATTTGATTTAAAAGAACTAATTAAACAAAAACTAACTCACAAAGACAATCAGAAAAAACAGGAAGAAATAAAAGCTTTTTTAAAGACTATAAAAACAAATTTAACGGCAACTTTGAGTTTAGTAGGTGAAATTGTAATAGACCAAAGTGTGCAATACAATTTATTGACAAATACCCATACTGTTAAAGATAAACTGGGTAATCTAGTGCAAAACCAAACAGTTATTTATAAAGAAAGAATAAAAGGCACAATGCTTTTGGAGGGTAACTTTTCTAAAAAATTCTTTGAGTTTTCTCCATTAAAAACACAAATTAACGGAAATATCACACTAAAAATGGCTTGTGAATCTCTTGTTCAAACTGAATATGGTTATAATAAAAAAGATAATAAAGGGTTATTTATGGAAAAAAAACTCATTTTTTCGGGACTTAAAGGAACTTTTTTAGGAACTGTGACAGTTGAAAATGATACATTTGGGAAATATGAATATTCTCCAAACGAAGGTAAGCCGATTAATTTTACTTTATTTGATAGCAATACTTATTCTTTAGGCAAAATCTGTTTTTTTAACACTGAAACAAAAAAATAAAACATTATGAAAACAAAATTTATAATTACAACCCTATTTATCAGTTTATTATCGTCTTGCCAGAATAAAACAACAACTATTATGAAAAATCCAGAAATAACAGCAAAAAATATCGTAAACAAATTGGTGTCGGAAGTAAAACATTATGATTATGAACCTATGTATTACTTAACCTTTAGTCAGAATTCCTGTTATTCAGAAATATTGATAAATGATATTCCTGTCTATAAAAATTTTAATCAAGAATCTTCGGGTAGAACATTAGAAGTAAATAATTATATTTTAAAAAGTGGTGTGCAAAAGGTAACTTTTCGTTTGTATCCTGCAGGGAAAATAGGCTCTGCAGACTTTTCTACTTTGGTTTCTGACACCGAAATGAATATTGAGATTGAAGAATCAGACAATGACAAAAAAGAGCTGGAAGGAAAAAAAGTAATGTCTTACCGTACACCGTTTACGACCACAATAAACGAGTACGGAAATCCAATAAGTAAATTTGAGGGAACAAACAAAACATATTATGAAGCAAGTTTTACTTTTAATGCAACAGTACCTTATGAAATAAAAGACTTTGAAAATTTAGAAGACCTTCGCAAATTTGACAAACATATTCTTGAAAAAAAATTATTGATTGAGTATAATAAAACAAAAGAAATATATCAGAATAAAGATTATGATGGAATTGCTAAAATTTCTTATGATAATTTGAAAAATCAATTTGTGGCTAAATATCAAACAAGAGAATATATAACAGATGCTTGGGAGATGTTGATGGGTGCATACAAACTTTCTACCTTTAAAATGCAACCTGTTGAGAATTATAAAATGGTGTTTTTTGCCGATGGGAAACTCGTTGCTTTAATGCATAATTCTAAAGATTCTAGAGTTAGAGGTAATAGCATTCTATGGGCAAAATTTGAAAGAGGAGACGGAGTTGAAACATTATTTTGTAATAGATATTTTTATATGCCGAAAGGGAAAACAGAATTCGAAATTTATTAAAATGAAAAGAATTTTTAATATTATAAATTCTTTGACTAATTTATTAATGTGATTTTAAGAGTCTTGTTAATCAAGCTAAAAGTAATAGAAATTTAAGATAAAAAAACTAGGGTGAAGAAATTTATTAGCGGTATTTCAATTTTTATTTTGATTTCTTCATGTTCGGGCAAAGAAGAGAAGAGGCTACTTATTGATAAAAATAAGAAAGAGGCCAAAGAAAGTATGGCAAGAGAAGTGAAATATTGGAACGATATGTTTTACGAAGAACAAGCGCAATATAAAAAAGATAGTTTGCGCACTGTATCTGAAAGTAAAAGTGAGGATTTAGTAGTTGAAACCATATTTGGTGATTTTAATGGTGATGGTAATATAGAATGCGCATTTATATCGCCAAAAAATGGCTATATTAATTTTTCACCTGAAATTTTAGGTAATGTGACTGCTTTAGGGAAATTAGATTCCAAGAAATCAAAACTTATTAATGAAGGTGATTTAAACAATGATGGCGCAGATGATTTTTCAGTTTATACAAATTTAGATGGTTTAGGCACAATTAATACTTTTATATATGATAGAGGTTTTCCATGGCGAGTATCTCTCAGTATCAATATGAAAAAAGGTGAAAAAGTTAGTGAGGCGGATTTGAAAAAGAGAGTTTTTCGGGAAAACAATGAAATTTATTATTATGAAGATGAGCATGTTGAAGGTGTATATCATCTGCAAAATGCAACTAAATTGGTGAGAAAAAACATTAAAAATTATAAGCTGGATGTTAATTAATTTGAAAAAAACATTCTTTAATTAACCCCAAATTATAAAAATGAAATTTAATAAACAGCAAATTAATAATACAGAAAAAATGTTGCTGTTAAAAAACTATAGGCAAGTATTTTATGGTAATGGAAAAATAATAAATTTAAAAGCTACTAAAATGATACCGTTTTTTTGATTTTTAATGAAAACCATTATTTGAAAAAATGAAAAAATATGTTTAAAGTATAAAGAACTCATTCTGTGCGTTGGAAATAAAAACTGCAAATTGTCTATTTTGCCTTCCAAAAGACGGGGACTAGAGGTGTTTAAAGGCAGATAATAAAAATGATAAAAGAGAAAATTAAAATTGAAGAAGTTGATTTTGTAAAAAAAACATTTAATAAAAGTTTATGGAAGTCATTAATTGTAATGCCTTTTATTCTAATGTTTCTATTATTACCAATTTATTTTTTAATCTTTTTTATTGGCTTGTTTGTATTCAACAATCATCCAGATAATTTAATATCTGTTTATATTATTTCTGTTTTAGGATTAGTAATTCTAAATTTTTTATATGGAAAAATTATTATCAATAAAAGAATTACTAATCAGGAAATATATAAAATTACAGAGGACTTTAATATTCAAAGAAAAGATAACTATACCTATACTTCAGATTCCGCTTCTGATAGTCATTATTTTAGATTATATCTTATAGATGAAAATAATAAAAAAAAAGGAATTTATATAAGTGAGGAAGATTACAAAAAAATAAAAGAGAAGGAAGTAATAACAATTACTTATTTTGAGATAGTAAATATTAGTATAGAAGCTGTTTACAATAATCGAGAATTGGAATATTCACGTTTTTTCTCAAGAAGAAATTGGAAATTATGGTGATGTTATGAATGATGATTGTAAATAATTGCCAAATCAAAAGCGAACTAGCTTTTTTTAAAGATGAAAACAAGGAAAATTACAGAAGAAGAGATGTTGTTCATTAGCAAAGTTTTTAATAAAACTATTAGAAACTCTAGTCTTGTCATTTTATTTTATTCTCTTTTTTTTCTGCTTTTCTTTATTGTTTATTTATAAATTGGATTGAATATGCAATTGTGAAAATTGTATTAATCATTATGTTGTCAATTTTAGGATTTCTGATTTTTAATTCAATATACAGCATTATTTCTCTGAATAGAAAAATTAACACCTGTAATATTGATCGAATAGAGGCTGAATTTGAAGTGCAAAATAAAGACATTCTCACATATACATATGAGCCGTCATCTAATTCAGAATATTTCAAGATATTTTTAATTAATACTTTTAATAATGAAAAGAAAAGAATTTATGTTGAGCAAGAAGACTATAGGGAAATTAAAGAAAAAGATTTAATACAAATTACATATTTTGACAGAGTAAATATCATTTATGAAGCAGTTCATGATGATAATAAAATGAATAAAGTAAGTTTTTTTTAATTCACATAAATTAATTATAATTCAAAAAGCTATAACAAAAATTTAATAGGCCCCTGGTTCGAGCCCAGTTGGAGCCACTCTTTTAGAAACACAAAGCCTTTACAGAAATGTAAAGGCTGTTTTGTTTTTAGCACTTTTTGGGATGTGAAAATTGAAATTTTTGCATTTAAATATTTGAACTTTTATTCTTCTAAAATGCCTTAACTTTATCCATCCGAAACAAATTTAATCTTCAGATGGATAGATTGACTCCCGAACAGAGGAGGAAAACTATGCAGGCGATAAAAAGTACTGCAACAAAAGGCGAAGTAAGGCTTGCTAAAGCATTATGGAAACTGGGTCACAGATACCGAAAAAATAATAAAAAGGTATTTGGAAGGCCTGACATTACTTTTGCCAAATATAAAATTGCCATTTTTGTGGATAGCGAATTCTTTCATGGAAAAAATTGGGAAACAGAGCAATTCAGAATTAAAACGAATCGTGAATATTGGATTCCGAAAATTGAAAGAAATATTCAGCGTGACGAAGAAGTAAATGCTTTTCTAATTTCAGAAAACTGGACTATTTTAAGATTTTGGAGTAAGGAAATTGAAAAAAATCTAGAAGTTTGTCTGGCAAAAATTGAAGGGACAATAATGCTTTTGAGTATTTAAACTTTTTCAGCTTTTAATTGTCTGGCTTCTGCTTTTTCGATGCATTTGAATATTTCAGAAGCAATTCTTTCTATAACAGGCATGCTTACCGAATTCCCCGCTTGTTTGTAAAGGCTAGAATTTGAAATTTTGGGTAGTTTATAATGATCTGGAAAACCTTGAAAGCGAAAACATTCTCTTGGAGTTAATTTTCTAAAACCAAATTCGGTTGTAATAATTGGAACATTATGGCCGCCAGTTCCCATATTTGCTGTTAAAGTAGGGCAGACTTCTTTTTTGTTTTCTCGCACATACTGCCTTCTAAACTGGTAGATCCTGTCTTCTCGTACAACCGCTTCTTTCAGCATATTGTACATGTACTTGTCTTCGGTGTAATAGAATTTTTTATCGACTTTTTCTTTTGTAATTAAATCGGTAACTTTTTTTGTTAATTCTTCTTTGTCGGGAAAATTAAACTTAAAACCTTTTTTTACGAAATTCTTATCAAAAGCAACCATGAAAATTCGTTCGCGGTTGTGCGGAATATTTCCGAAATCTCTGGTGTTTAATATGGCAGAATCAAAAGTGTAGTCGCGTTTTTTGATTTCGCGCTGAATTACTTTCATAGTATTTCCTTTGTCGTGCCCTTTTAGATTTTTGACATTTTCTAGAAAAACCACTTTAGGGCGCATTTCATCAATAAAATCTAATATTTTGAAAAAATGATTTCCTCTACTGTCTTTAAAACCTTTTCTGTGCCCAGCAAGAGAAAATGGTTGGCATGGAAACCCTGCAGTGAGAATATCAATTTTATTGAGATCTTTAACGTCGATCTGCATTACATCTCCTTCAATAAGAGTGTGTTCAAAATTATTTCTATAAGTAACGCAGGCTTTTTTGTCAAATTCATTTGCCCATTCTAATTTAAAGCCAGCATTTTCAAAACCTAAACAAATACCTCCCACGCCTGCGTATAAACTTCCGACTGTATATTGGTTTTTCATTTGCTTATTGGGTTGTGAGTTTGAATTTGATTTTTTAGAAAGGGTTAAATTTATTTCTACAAATATATTAATTTGAGAACATTCTCTTAAATGTATTTATAATTTGGAATCCAAACTTCTTTTTTTAACGTAAATGTAACTGTGAAATTTTTTTCACTGAGTAAAAAAAATGTATTTTTGCCAAAATCAGGAAATTCTTATAATCGTATGCTTTTTGTACATGGTTGTGAAAAAGAGATTTAACCCCGTAAAAGGGATTTCTGAAAGGAATGCTGGAAATTTTTAAAAGAAATGTTAAAATTTGCTTCTCCTTTTTTGATTTAAAAGTTGGTTTTATGCAAAAAACTTATACTTTTGTTCCAGATTTTGGAGGTGGAAATGCATTGTGCGAAATTTCCATTAAAGAATATTTGTTAATAATTATCTAGACTTGCTGTAAAGCAATAGCTTGAATTTATGAAAGATCTAAAAGCCCCATTTTTAGTAATTGCCTTATTATTAAATGTTTTATTAGCATCTGCGGAAACTGCTACGAATCCTCCAACACCAATGGCCGCTAAGGCTACAGACGAGGATTGTCCGCCTCCCCTCAATTGCGAGGCAGACATGCCAATAGATCAGAATATTGTTTTTCTAGTAATCTGCGGTTTGGCTTTAGGCGTTACCGTAATATATAAAAATCAAATAAAAAAAGCTTCAATTTAAATTGAAGCTTTTTTTATGAAAAATGGAAAACGTTATTTGTTGATCGAATAAAGTCTAGAAATATATTTTCCGACTACATCAAATTCAAGGTTGATCTTTGTTCCAACTTTGAAATCTTTAAAATTAGTGTGCTCATAAGTATATGGTATGATTGAAACACTAAATTCATTTGTTTTAGAATTTACTACAGTAAGACTTACTCCATTTACGGTAATCGAGCCTTTCTCAATTGTAATATTGTTTAAATTTTTGTCGTACTCAAAAGTATAATTCCAACTTCCGTTTGCTTCTTCGATTTTGATGCAAGTTCCTGTCTGGTCTACGTGACCTTGTACGATATGTCCGTCTAAACGGTCGCCAAGCTTCATTCCTCTTTCCAGATTTACAATATCGCCAGTTTTCCAGTCGCCAATATTTGTTTTTAGAATAGTTTCGTCAATTGCAGTTACAGTATAAAGAGAATCTTTAATTGCAACGACTGTAAGGCATATTCCGTTGTGCGAAACGCTTTGGTCTATCTTTAATTCGTGGGTAATTGATGAGTCAACTGTTATGTGAAGATTGTTTTGGTCTTTCTGAATTTCGTGAATCCTGCCAAGTGTTTCTATAATTCCTGTAAACATTGTAGTTTTATTTTACTAAATTTGCACATCAAAATTAGTAATAAATAAACTGAGCTCATGAATAAAAAAGCAGAAAATATAATTGTTGGAATTTCGGTAGGAGATTTAAACGGTATTGGAAGCGAAGTTATACTGAAAACATTCGAGGATTCTCGTATGTTGGAATTATGTACGCCGGTTATTTTTGCAAATGCTAAAATTCTTTCATTCGTTAGAAAAAGCTTTACATCGACAGTTCAATTTCATGGAATTGATAAATTGGACCAGATTATACCTGGAAAAATAAATGTTTTGAATCTTTGGAGAGAAGGAGTTGATATAAATTTTGGTGTAAACGATCCTAAAATAGGAGAGTATGCTATAAAATCTTTTACGGCAGCGACAAAAGCTTTGAAAGATGATGAAATAGACGTTTTGGTAACAGCTCCTATAAATAAATACAATATACAGTCTGAGGATTTTAAATTCCCTGGACACACAGATTATCTAGATAAACAATTAGAAGGCGACGCGCTTATGATGATGGTTCAGGATAATTTGAGAGTAGGTTTGATTACAGATCATGTTCCTTTAAATGAAGTCGCTTCTCATTTAACGGAAGAATTAATTACTAAAAAAATTGAGACAATAAGAAAATCTTTAGTTCAAGATTTTAGTATAGTAAAACCAAAAATCGCAGTTTTAGGTATAAATCCTCATTGCGGAGATGGTGGTGTTATAGGTAAAGAAGATGATTTGGTTTTGAAGCCTGTTTTGAAAAAAATATTCGATTCTGGAACGATGGTTTTTGGTCCATTTCCTGGAGATGGCTTTTTTGGAAGCAGTCAATATGAAAAATACGATGCTATTGTGGCAATGTATCATGATCAAGGATTAATTCCTTTTAAGACATTATCATTTGGAAAAGGAGTGAATTATACAGCAGGTTTAAATAAGGTGAGAACCTCTCCAGACCACGGCACAGCTTATGATATTGCTGGAAAAGATATGGCAGATTACAATTCATTTAAAGAAGCAATCTACCTTGCGATAGATATTTATCGCTCGCGTAATCAGTATGAGGAGATTAGCCAAAAACCTCTTAAAATAAAAGAAAAACAGTTATAAACAAAAAAAGGTGAATAAGATTATTAGATTTGTAATAATTTTATATCTTTGCACCCCAATTCAGATATCTAGTTTTAGAACTGAATTGTTCAAATTGATGTTGAAATGAGCAAAACAAAAGAATTTTTAATTCCTTTCGTAGGATTAAAACTAGGAAAACACCATTTTGAGTATCAGATAAATAACGAGTTCTTTAAGAATTTTGAGTACGATGAGTTTCAAAATTCAGATATTAAAGTCAATTTACTTTTCGATAAGAAAAGTACTATGTTAGAATTAGAATTCAAACACAAAGGAACAGTAAATGTACCATGTGATCTAACAGGCGAAGATTTTGATTTACCTATTAAAGGGAAAATGAAATTAATTGTTCGTTTTGGAGATGAGTTTAATAATGAAAATGAAGAGCTGCTGATTTTGCCGCACGGAGAGTTTGAAATAGATGTAGCGCAGTATATTTATGAAATGATCGCGCTTTCTGTACCTCAAAAAAGAATTCATCCTGGGGTTAAAGATGGAAGTCTTCAGACAGAAACTTTAACAAAACTGAATGAGTTGAGTGTAAAAGAACAAAAGGAAGAGAGTAACAAAGAAGAAGATATTGACCCGCGTTGGGAAAAATTAAAGAAACTATTAACGGATAAATAATATAGTAAAATGGCACATCCTAAGAGAAAAACTTCGAAAACAAGAAGAGATAAGAGAAGAACACATTACAAAGCTACTGTAGCTCAAATCGCTACATGTCCTATTACAGGTGAGGCGCATTTATACCACAGAGCTTACTGGCATGAAGGTAAAATGTACTACAGAGGGCAAGTTGTTATCGATAAATCTGAAGCGGTTGCTTAATACGTTTTTGTAAATTATACTAGAACTCTCACATAGTGAGAGTTTTTTTTGTTGGTTATAATTTTCGTTTTTTAGGAAAATATAGACAAATTCGTTACGTTTTTTTTTGTAATTTTCGAGTCTTTTAAAAATTTTTCAAATTATCATTAATTTGAAAGGAAAATAATAGAATATAATGAATACAATCACAGCCGCAATTACCGCTGTTGGAGCTTATGTTCCTGACTTCGTTCTTTCGAACCAAGTACTAGAAACAATGGTTGATACCAATGATGAGTGGATTACCGCTCGAACAGGAATTAAAGAAAGAAGAATTCTTAAAGATGCTGATAAAGGTACATCGTATCTTGCTATACAAGCAGCAAAGGATTTGATTGCAAAAGCAAATATTGATCCGCTTGAGATTGATATGATTATTATGGCAACTGCAACACCAGATATGATGGTGGCTTCTACAGGAGTATATGTTGCTACAGAAATCGGAGCAACAAATGCATTTGCATATGATTTGCAAGCTGCATGTTCAAGTTTCTTGTACGGAATGTCAACTGCTGCTGCGTATGTTCAGTCAGGACGTTACAAAAAAGTACTTTTAATTGGTGCAGATAAAATGTCGTCAATTGTAGATTATACAGACAGAGCAACTTGTATCATTTTTGGTGATGGAGCTGGTGCAGTACTTTTTGAACCAAACTATGAAGGTTTAGGTTTGCAAGATGAATATTTAAGAAGTGACGGTGTAGGACGCGACTTCCTTAAAATTCCTGCGGGAGGTTCTTTGATTCCACCTTCGGAAGATACTGTAAAAAACAGACAGCACAATATCGTGCAAGATGGTAAAACAGTTTTCAAATATGCTGTAACTAATATGGCAGATGCCAGCGAATTGATTTTGAAAAGAAATAACTTGACAAATGAAGACGTCGACTGGTTGGTGCCGCACCAAGCAAATAAACGTATTATTGATGCTACTGCTGGAAGATTAGAATTGGAAGATTCTAAAGTTTTGGTAAACATCGAAAGATACGGAAATACTACTTCTGGAACTTTACCATTAGTATTAGCTGATTTTGAAGATAAGCTTAAAAAGGGAGATAACATTATCTTTGCCGCTTTTGGTGGTGGATTCACTTGGGGATCTATCTATTTAAAATGGGCTTACGATAAGAAATAAATTAAAACTAAAAACGAATCATTATGGATTTAAAAGAAATTCAAAACCTAATCAAATTTGTTGCAAATTCGGGCGTTGCAGAAGTGAAGTTAGAAATGGATGATGTAAAAATCACTATCAGAACAACTTTAGAAACAAATGTAACTGAGGCAACTTATGTACAGCAATTGCCAACTCAGGCAGCTTTACCTCAAGCGGCAGTTCCGCAAGCAACAGCTCCAACAGTTGTAAATGTAACTCCAGAAGCAACAGCTACTAACGATTCTAAATATATCACTATAAAATCTCCAATTATCGGAACATTCTATAGAAAACCATCTCCAGACAAACCAGTTTTTACAGAAGTTGGAAGCACAATCGCTAAAGGAGATGTTCTTTGTGTAATTGAGGCAATGAAATTATTCAACGAAATCGAATCTGAAGTTTCTGGTAAAATTGTAAAAATTCTTGTTGACGATATGTCTCCAGTAGAATTTGATCAACCTTTATTTTTAGTAGATCCATCATAAATAAATTTAGATTTTAGATTTTAGATTTTAGATTGATTCGCGTAAGAAATTTTGTTAATCATCTAAAATTATCTAATTATCAAAGTTGTCTAATTATCTAATTAAAGTAAGATGTTTAAAAAAATATTAATTGCGAATAGAGGAGAAATTGCACTACGTGTAATTCGTACATGTAAGGAAATGGGAATCAAAACTGTTGCAGTTTACTCTACAGCCGATGCAGAAAGTTTACATGTTAAATTTGCTGATGAAGCGGTTTGTATTGGCCCTCCTCCAAGTAACTTATCGTATTTGAAAATGTCAAATATTATTGCAGCTGCAGAAATTACAAATGCAGATGCAATTCACCCAGGTTATGGATTTCTTTCTGAGAATGCTAAATTCTCAAAAATCTGTCAAGAGCACGGAATTAAATTTATCGGTGCTGCTCCAGAAATGATCGACCGTATGGGAGATAAAGCTTCTGCAAAAGCTACAATGAAAGCTGCAGGAGTTCCTTGTGTGCCAGGTTCAGACGGATTATTAGAATCTTACGAACATGCACAAAAAGTAGCTAAAGAAATTGGTTACCCAGTTATGATGAAAGCTACCGCTGGTGGTGGCGGAAAAGGAATGCGTGCAATCTGGAAAGAAGAAGAGCTTTTAAAAGCTTGGGAAAGCGCTCGTCAAGAAGCTGCTGCTGCATTTGGAAATGACGGAATGTACATGGAAAAACTTATTGAAGAGCCACGTCATATCGAAATTCAAGTTGTTGGAGATTCTTACGGAAAAGCATGTCACCTTTCTGAAAGAGATTGTTCTGTTCAACGTCGTCACCAAAAACTTACTGAAGAAACACCTTCACCTTTCATGACAGACGAACTTCGTGCAAAAATGGGAGAAGCTGCTGTAAAAGCTGCTGAATTCATTAAATATGAAGGAGCTGGAACTGTAGAGTTTTTAGTGGACAAGCACAGAAACTTCTATTTCATGGAAATGAATACTCGTATTCAAGTGGAGCACCCAATCACAGAACAAGTTATTGATTATGATTTGATCCGTGAGCAAATTATGGTTGCAGCTGGAATTCCGATTTCTGGTAAAAACTACCTTCCACAATTACACGCTATTGAAGTTCGTATTAATGCTGAAGATCCTTATAATGATTTTCGTCCTTCACCAGGAAAAATTACTACGCTTCATATGCCAGGAGGACATGGAGTTCGTTTAGATACTCACGTGTACTCAGGTTATAGCATTCCGCCAAACTACGATTCTATGATTGCTAAGTTAATTACAACGGCGCAAACTCGTGAAGAAGCTATCAGCAAAATGCGCAGAGCTTTGGATGAATTCGTAATCGAAGGTGTGAAAACTACAATACCTTTCCACAGACAATTAATGGATGATCCAAAATATATTGCAGGAGATTATACAACTGCATTTATGGATACATTTAAAATGAATAGTCCAGAATAATTTAAAGGCCGTCAATATTGACGGCCTTTTTTTATAAAACTAAAACTAAAACTAAAACCAAATTCCAAACTTGAAATTTGGATTTTTTAAATTTTGGAATTTAATTTTCCCTAAGGTTACACTTTAAGTGTTTACTTTTTACACACTTATTTTCTCATTTACACACCTTTTAAGTTTTATCTTTTTTTGCTATATTTGATGTAAAGCCTTTTAATACAGGTTTTTATGATCTTTGGCATAGCTCTTTTCTTTTACGGCATAATAATTTCATTACTTAAAGCGTAAACAACTATTAATTTAAATATATACGTTATGAAAAAATTATTTTTATCAGCCGCAATTGTTTTAGGAAGTTTAACTTCATTCGCTTCAACTACATCAGCAATCAATACAAATGTAAAAGTGGTTTCTATTGAAGACGAGTATACTGAAATCAAATTAGAAGAATTACCAGCTGCTATTACAGACGCTTTGAAAAAAGCATATCCTGAGGCAGTAATTACTAAAGCATATAAAAACGAAAAAGCACAGTATAAACTTGATGTTACTGTTGGAGACAAAGTAGGAAATCTTTTTGCTAATGCAGACGGAACTTGGGTTAAACAATAATCTAACTTGAGATTTTGTGAAAATCCAGATCAAGAATACTAAGATCAAATTAACTATATTAAAAAACAACTATCATGAAAAATTTATTTTTATCAGCCGCAATCGTTTTGGGAGGTTTAACATCATTTGCTTCAACTTCGCCAATTTCAAATACAATCGTAAAAACAATCTCTATCCAAGATGATTATACAGAAATTAAATTGGAAGAAGTTCCAGCAGCAGTAACAGATGCTCTTAAAAAAGCATATCCAGATGCAGTGCTTTCTAAAGCCTATAAAAATACAAAATCTGAATACAAGCTTGATGTAACTGTTGGAGACAAAACAGGAAATCTTTTTGCTAACGCAGATGGAACTTGGATTAAAAAATAATTAAGTCTAACCCTAAAAAACTATTACTATGAAAAAGTTAATCTTATCGGCAGCAATTGTTTTTGGCAGTTTGTCGATGAACGCAGAAACCCCTGCTGCAACCAATCAAATGGTGCAGACAGTAAATGATCAGGATGGATACAAAGAAGTAGATGGAGTTCCAGCAGCCGTAAAAAAAGGCTTAGATGAAGCTTATCCTGGTGTAGTGCTTGAAAAAGCATGGGTAAATGAAAAAAAGGAGTATAAAATTGAGATAACTGTTCGAGGTGAAAAATCGATCGTTTATACAGACGCTTCTGGTAACATTCTTAAAAAATAATTTAAACCACTAAATATTATGAAAAAGTTAATCTTATCAGCAGCGATCGTTTTAGGAACTTTATCGGTGAATGCCGCAGTTCTTCCAGCGATCTCAATTACTCAATCAGCAATTTTTCAAGATGGATATACTGAAGTAGCTGCAGACCAAGTGCCTGCCGCTGTGAAATCTACAGTAGAAAAATCGTTCCCAAATACTAAGCTTGAAAAAGCTTATAAAAATGATAAGAACGAGTACAAACTTGAAATCTCAAGTGGAGAGAAAAAATATACAATCTTCACTGATGCTTCTGGAAATATCATTAAAAAATAATTAAATCAGCATCATGAAAAAACTAATCTTATCAGCAATAGTAATTTTTGGAACTATGTCAATGCATGCAAATGTGTTACCTGTTTCTCAAAACGCTAAAGCAACTGTAACTATTCAGTCAGAATATACTGAAGTTACAGTAGATGCTGTGCCTGCAACTGTGAAAACAGCTTTGCAAACTGCTTATCCAGGAGCAAAACTGGACAAAGCATTTATAAACGATAAAAAAGAGTATAAACTCGAAATATCAGTTGGTGACCAAAAGGCTACTGTCTATTCAGATGTCAATGGTAACTGGTTGAAGATATAAATTAGGTGAATTTAGATTTATGTTTTTGGTGAAAAAGAGATTGCGTCGTGCAATCTCTTTTTTTTTTACATATTTTACATAAATTTATGAAATAACAAGTTTAATAATATTATTTTAGCAAAAAAGTCCCTAAAAGCAAATGCCGAAGATATTACTGATAGAAGATGATATTGCGTTCTGTAAATTATTAGAGAAATTTCTAATTAAAAAAGCGTATGAAGTAACCACTACTTTCTCTGCTGCAGAAGCGCGTGAAGCAGTTAAAAACGAATCATTCGATTTGATTTTAACAGACCTTCGCTTGCCTGATTCTGACGGTATCGGACTTATGTCTGAATTTAAAAATTCCCACCCGCATATTCCTGTTATTTTAATGACGGGTTACTCTGATGTGAATACTGCTGTTAAAGCTATCAAAAATGGCGCAGCAGATTATATTTCTAAACCATTCAATCCAGACGAAGTTCTTCTTGTAATTACTAATGCGTTACAAGCTCCAAAAGAGGAAGAAGAACAAGCTCCTGTAAAAGAAAAAAAGACAGCAAAAAAGCAATCTCCATCAGGAGAGAATGAATATGTAAAAGGAATTTCGGTTGCATCCAAAAAACTTCTGGATCATATTCAATTGGTAAGTCCAACTGATATGTCGGTTTTGATTATTGGCGAAAGCGGAACAGGAAAAGAAATCATTGCAAAAAGCATTCATCAGCAAAGCAGAAGAAAAGACAATAATTTTATTGCGGTAGATTGTGGAGCGATTCCAAAAGAATTAGCAGCAAGTGAATTTTTCGGACATTTAAAAGGATCTTTTACTGGAGCAATCAACGATAAAAAAGGATATTTTGAAGCAGCAAATGGCGGAACTTTATTTTTGGATGAAATTGGAAATCTTTCATACGAAAATCAAATTCAGTTATTGAGAGCGCTTCAAGAAAGAAAAATTAAACCCGTAGGAAGCAATAAAGAAATAAACGTCGATATACGCATTATTACAGCTACAAATGAAGATTTGCGTGAGGCAGTAAAAAACGGCGATTTTAGAGAAGATTTATACCATAGAATCAATGAATTCTCGATTCAGTCGCCATCTTTAAAAGACCGAGGCGAAGATTTAATGGTTTTCGCAGATTATTTCCTCGAAAAAGCCAATCAGCAGCTTCATAAAGATGTAATCGGATTTTCTCCAGAAGTGGTTTCTATTTTTCAAAATTATTCGTGGCCAGGAAACTTGAGAGAATTGCAGAATTGCGTAAAGCGTGCAACTCTTTTAACTCGAGGTGATTTTATAGAAAGTGAAGTGCTGCCAGCAGAATTTTTCCAGATTCAAAATCAATCTGCTTCAACTGAAGTTTTTTCCTTGTCTGAAAACGAAAGAGAAACTATTATTAGTGCCTTATCAAAAACGCAGAACAACAAATCTGAAGCGGCAAAATTGCTGAAAATTACCAGAAAAACACTTTACAACAAATTGAAACAATATAATATCGAATAAAAAAAGCAACTCCTCTAGAGTTGCTTTTTTAGTTCCAGCGGAACGAAATATTATAGAAGATATATTTGCAATAAGACGAGAAGCGACAACTATTATTACAATAAAAGAATCGTATTCAAACATAGCCCAAGGTTTCAACCTTGGGGACATGGAGAGAAGAAAGATTTAAACTTCCTGTTTCAATTCGTTAAAAAGAACTTCAATTTTTTCGCTTAAATCACTGTATGTCGCTTTTATATCGATGGTGTTTAAATCTTCTTTTTCTAAATTCTTTAAAATTTCGCCAATTTCATTTGCCTGAATTTGTTTGAACATTGGAGCAATACGATGCGCAATCGATTTTATTTCATCATGATTTTTCTCTTCCACAGCAATTTTTAAAAGTGCTACATTATCTATTGAAGTTTCAATAAAAGAGTTTAAAACTTCTTTCAAAGCCGATTCGTCTTGGCCTAGAAAATCTTTTAAAGTTTCTAAAGAATAGATTTGAGAATCATCTTTGTTTGGATTTTCGGTAGACTCGGTTACTGGAATTTCTTCATGATCTAAAATATGCTGAATTGTTTCCAGTAAAATTTTTGGCGAATAAGGTTTCTTTATAACAGTTGTAAAACCAGCATTTTTATATACAGAAAGATCTAAATCGGTACGGCCAGTTAATGCAATTACAGGCTGATTTTTGAAAACTGTTTCAGGAAGCTTGCGAAGTTTTTCTAAAAATAGAAATCCGTCTATTTCTGGCATTTGAATATCGGTAATGACAAAATCAAACGGCGTAATCTGAATCGTTTCTAAAGCTTTGGTAGGATTGGTAAACGAAAAAACCTGATGTTGCTCTTGTCTTAAAACACCGCTTGTTAAATTCAAAAGATTAATGTCGTCATCAACAACAACAAAAGTTTGTTTCTTGGTGTTTTTTGCCGTCTTTGGCTTAAGTTCGGCGACAGGAATGGGTTGGCTATTGTCAAATAACAAAGGAAGTTGGATAACAAATGTGCTTCCTTTTCCGAAAATACTTTCTAAGCTTAAATTTCCGCCCAAAATAGAAATAATCTTCTGGCAGATTGATAAACCTAAACCAGTTCCGCCATATTTCTTTTCGATGTTTTCGTTTGCTTGAGCAAATTCTTCAAAAACCAATTTCTGATTGACTTTTTCAATTCCGATTCCAGTATCTTGAATTGAAATCGTGAAGGACTGATCGTCATTCGCGTAAGCGGCAATTCGAATATGGCCTTCTTCAGTAAACTTGTAAGCATTTCCGACAATGTTGGTCAGAATTTGTTTTAAACGAAATGGATCGCCAACAATACGTTTCTGAAATTGCTCATCAACATTTATAATTAGATCAATATCTTTTTGTTTGTAAACGGTTTGAATATTTCTCGCAACATCTTCAATAATTTCTGGTAATGAAAATGGAACTTTTTCTATCGAAATTTTTCCGGCTTCGATTTGCGAAAAGTCCAATAAATCCTGAACAAGCTGCGTAATATATTCAGACGAATTTTTAATATTTTTAATGAAATACGATTGTTTAGTGTTGACATCTGAATTGCCTAAAAGTTCAGAATAACCGACAATCGTACTCAAAGGCGTTTTCAAATCATGACTTACGGTTGAAATTAATTGTTCACGGCTTTTCAGCAGATTTTTTGTTTTGAAATTGGCAATTTCCAGCTGTTTTTTATACAATTGAGATTTCGAATAATCGCTAACAATTAGAATCGAGAAAAAGACAGTCAGCAACAAACCGATAACCGCAGAAGCCGTTACAATTTCGTTGACTCTTTTTAATGATTTTTCTTTTAATGAATTGCTTTTGATCGAATTGATGATAATTTCTCGCTCGATAATTCGAAGGATTTTTCTCAGCTGATCTGAAATCGCAATTTCATTCTGAAGCAATTTGTTTTCTTCAAAATTCAGAGATTCTTTCTTTTTTTCGGCTTTTATTTTTACCGAACTCAGAAGTTTTTTAGAATTTGCCAAAATAGAATCAGAAGCTTTTTTGCTCAGCGTGTTGGTACTGTCATCTGGAATATTCGAATTTAAATAATCCACATATTGCTGTAAAACACTTCGCTGATAACTTCCCAATTGATTTGGATTTTTGGTAAAATCCTGAAGTTCAAGTTTTCTTAAATTAAACTCCATTTTCGTGATTTCATCAATCGCATTATTTACAGAAGTTTCATCGTCTGCTTTATTCTTGATTTCTCTTAACTGTTTGATGTTTTTTGTTTTTTCAGACAAAAAATAAGTCACACTGTCTAGAAGTGTTTTTTGGTATTCGGTAGTAACAACTTGTTTTAAAGTATCGATGCGTTTGCGAAGTGAATCGGTTTCGATCAGATAATTTTTAAAATCTTTTTCGGAGTTGTTTTGAATGGTCTGTCTCGCTAAACTTTCTGTTTTATAAACATTAGAATACAATCTGCTGACTCTGATGATTTTGGTCTTTTCTAAAGCAATCTTGTCTTCTAGTTTATTGTAAACGACATTTTCAGAATAAAGAAACCATCCAACTGTAACAACCAAAGCCAATAATGCAACATAACTGAATAAAACTTTGATTGCGGTGTAACTTCTTTTGGTCTCCATATTTTGCTGAAGGATTTGAGGGAATTAAGGCTCCGATACCGAAACTTCGGGACGGGATTAAAAGATTGCAATTTATCTAAAAAAATCTGTTTTACGAAGAGTAAATTTACCCGATATGTTATATAATTGTAAGGTTTGCAAACAAAAACAGCCGTAGATTATGTAAATCTACGGCTGTCAAAATGTTGTTTTATAAATTACAAAGTTTCATCTAACCATTTGAAGAATTCACCTTGCCAAACTTGAGCGTTTTGTGGTTTTAAAACCCAGTGATTTTCGTCTGGGAAATAAACAAATCTACTTTTGATTCCTCTTAATTGAGCCGCTTGAAAAGCTTCTTGTCCTTGTCCAATTGGCACACGGAAGTCTTTTCCACCTTGGAAGATCAAAATAGGTTTGTTCCAGTTCTGAACCAAAGTTGCAGGATTGAAAGTTGTATATGCTTTTTGCGCTACAGCGTTATCTTTTTCCCAATATGGTCCGCCAAAATCCCAGTTGTTAAAGAAAACTTCTTCTGTTGTTCCTAACATTGAAACGGTATTGAAAACTCCATCATGAGCAATAAAAGTTTTGAAACGGTTTTTGTGGATTCCAGCTAAATAAAACACAGAATATCCTCCGTAACTAGCACCAACACATCCTAAACGGCTTTTGTCAACATAGCTTTCTTTAGCAACATCATCGATTGCAGAAAGGTAATCGTCCATAACTTGTCCGCCCCAATCTTTACTGATTTGCTCGTTCCATTCAACACCATGTCCTGGCATTCCACGACGGTTTGGAGCAACAACTACATAACCTTTAGCAGCCATTAAAGAGAAATTCCAACGGAAAGAATACGATTGTGTCAACGGACTTTGTGGTCCACCTTGGCAGAATAATAAAGTTGGATATTTTTTTGAAGCATCAAAATTTGGAGGAAGAATTACCCAAACTAGCATTTTTTTACCGTCGGTTGTTGTAACGTAACGTTTTTCTGTTTTGCTTAATGCTAAAGTTTTATACGTATCTGTATTTACATTTGAGATTTGTTTCCAAGTGTTTTTCTTTAAGTTGAAAGAATAAATCTCACCTGCATGATTCATGTCAGTTCTTGTAACAATGATATCATCTCCTGCAAAACCAACTAAATCATTTACGTCAAAATCTCCATTTGTTAACTGGCGAACGTTGATTGCGATTTTAGTTAAACCTGGAAAATTAACTGAGAAAAGTTGTTTTGTCCCGTCAACTGGAGCAACAAAAAATACTGTTTTTCCGTCTTTGCTCCAGATAAAATTATCTACAGTTCCGTCCCAGTTTGCAGTTAAGTTGGTTTTGATTCCTTTAAATTCAACAATAATATCATTTTTATCAGACTCGTAACCGTCACGTTTCATTTGCAACCAAGATAAATTTCCTGTTGGAGAAAATTGTGGTGCAGTGTCGTAACCTAAATTACCATCTGTTTTATTAGTTGTTTTTTGAGTTTCTAAATTGTACTCATAAATATCGGTGTTAGTAGAAATTGCATAAGCAGTTCCTGCTTTTTTCTTGCAAACGTAGAAAATACTTTTGCTGTCTGGCGACCAGATATAATCTTCGTCACCGCCAAAAGGTTTTTGCGGAGAATCGAAAGTTTCACCTTTTAAGATGTCAATTCCTTTTGCGCCGTCTTTGTTTTCTTTATAAAAAACATGGTTAAATTTCCCTTCGTTCCAAGTATCCCAATGACGATAATCTAATCCATCATAAATTTGAGCGTCAGATTTGTCAAGGCTTGGGTAAAAATCTTTACCCAAAACTTTATCGATTTTTACTTCGTCATTATAAACCACAAATTTTCCGTCAGGCGAAATATTTTTGTCTTTTAAAACATCTTTTGTGTCTTTAATTTCAGTCGCATTACCTCCGTTTACTGGAATAATATAAAGTTTAGAAGTCGATTTGTTATCGGCTACAGAAGGTGTTGAAACCTTGTAAACAATATTTTTTTCATCTTTCGAAAGTCCGAGCGGAGTTACTCGTCCTAATTTCCATAACAATTCCGGAGACATTACATTTTGTCCGATAGCATTTAAACTCATCATTATTAAGGTTGTTACTACTACTTTTTTCATAATCAATTATTCTGTTTTATTGTGCGCTAAAAATACAACTTTTAAATCCCAAATTGTTAAATTTCAAATCCCAAAAATTGTTAAAATTTGAAATTCAAAATTTCAATTTGTCACCCTGAGAGAAGTCGAAAGCACAACGTAAAGAGGCTTCGACTTCACTGAGTCTGACAAAAAATTTAAATGAACTTACATTTCTTATATGGTTTAAAAAAATCATTATTTTTATCAAAACTCTAAAAAATGGAACTAAGCTACTGGGAACTAAAAAACTGGTTTTCAAATATCGATTATACAATTGTAGGAAGCGGAATCGTGGGTCTGCATGCGGCATTACGCTTACGCGAAAAATTTCCTTCGGCTAAAATTCTGGTTTTAGAACGTGGGATGTTACCGCAAGGCGCGAGCACCAAAAATGCAGGTTTTGCCTGTTTCGGAAGTTTGTCTGAAATTATGGATGACTTAAAAACTCATTCTGAAGATGATGTTTTGGCACTTATTGAAGAACGTTGGAAAGGTCTTCAGCAACTTCGAAAAAAATTAGGAGATCAGGCTATTGATTTTAAGCCTCACGGCGGATATGAATTATTTTTGAAAGATGACGAATTAGGTTTTAATGAATGCATTTCTAAAATTCCGTTTATCAATGATATTTTGAAACCGCTTTTTAAAGCTGATGTTTTTTCGAGAGAAATAGACCGATTCGGATTTGAAAATATTAACGAGTATTTAATTTTTAATCCCTTCGAAGGACAAATTGATACAGGAAACATGATGCAGGAATTACTGAAACAAGCAGTTTCGGCGGATATTTTAATCTTAAATCAGCAAACCGTAAAATCATATGCCGATGCCGGAAATCATGTAGAAGTTGTAGTGAATGATTTTAGCTTTAAAACCCAAAAACTACTTTTTGCTACCAACGGTTTTGCGAGCGAATTGACAAAAGGCGCTGTAAAACCAGCAAGAGCACAAGTGCTTATTACAGAGCCTATTCGCAATTTAGACATTAAAGGAACGTTTCATTTAGACCGCGGTTATTATTATTTTAGAAATATCAACGATCGTATTTTATTAGGCGGAGGCCGAAACCTTGATTTTGAGGGAGAAACAACAGCCGAATTTGGAGAGACGAAAATTATTCAAAATAGATTGGAAGATTTGTTGAAAAATGTAATTTTACCAAATCAGGATTTTCAGATTGCGCACCGATGGAGCGGTATCATGGGAATCGGAAATAGTAAGAATCCTATAGTAACCCAGCTGTCTGAAAATGTGTTCTGCGGAGTGCGTTTGGGCGGGATGGGAGTAGCGATAGGCAGTTTAATAGGAACAGAATTAGCAGATTTAATAGAATGAAAATAACCAAAAAACCAGCACCAAAAACTACTGCAAACAAAGCAAAACCGAAAACGTCTCCCAAAAAATCGAATCGTTCTTTCGGAGAAAAGATAAAATGGTTTTTTATTAAAGCTGCTTTATGGTTTTTTGGAATATCAATCGGGTCGGTTATATTTTTTAAATATATTCCGGTACCATTTACTCCTCTAATGCTCATTCGTGCCATCGAAAATAAAATGGATGGTAAAGAAGTTTATTTTGACCACGACTGGGAACCAATTGAGAAAATTTCAATGAATTTGCAAAAAGCAGTTATTGCCAGCGAAGACGGAACTTTCTTAACTCACAATGGTTTCGATTTTAAAGCGCTTCAAAAAGCATATAAAAGTAACGAACGCGGACGCAGAATTCGAGGTGGAAGTACCATTTCGCAGCAAACTGCCAAAAACGTCTTTTTATGGCAAGGAAAAAGTTATTTCCGTAAAGGCCTTGAAGCTTACTTTACAGTTTTAATCGAAATTATCTGGGGCAAAGAACGAATCATGGAAGTTTACTTAAATAGTATCGAAATGGGCGATGGAGTTTATGGTGCTTATGCAGCAACAGAACATTGGTATCGCAGAGATGCTTCGAGTTTAACGCCAATGCAGGCTGCAGGAATTGCGGCAATATTGCCAAACCCAAGAAAATTTAAAGCTACAGGCTCGTCAACTTATATTAATAGAAGAAAAGAAAGAATTGTTCGTGAAATGCGTTATGTTGGAAAAATCAAATACAATGGTACAGAAGAGAAGAAGTAAAAAAGCGCTTTTTGCTTTTCTAATTTTGAGTGTAACGTTAACTTTTGGACAAGGAAGAACTAAAGAAATAGGTTTTATATCGGATAATGATTTGTACACATCGTCTAAGTACGATATGTATTATACGAATGGTTTAGAACTTTTTTTTCGATTTTTATCTAAGAACGATAACCCGAAAATCAAAAAAGAAATTACCGAATTTAGAATTGGGCAATATCTTTATAACCCAAGATTTATAAACAAAGAAGCGGTTACGATAAACGACCGTCCTTTTGCAGGTTATCTTTTTGCTGAAGTAGGGAAGAACTTCTTTTACAAAAGCGAATCGGTTCTGAAGACTGATTTTCAAGTCGGATTTCTTGGCCTGAATGCGTTTGGCGAAGAGTTGCAAAAAGGATTTCATAACATGATTGGCTACAAAAAAGTGTATGGCTGGGAAAACCAGATTCATAATGCTTTAGGATTGCAGGCACATGCTATTTATTCTAAAAAACTGTTTCCTTTAAAACACAATGATTTTGTAGACTTTCATTGGCAGTCCGAAGGAAATCTAGGAACTATTTTCTCAGGAGTTTCAACAGGATTTATGGCTCGATTCGGATTTAAAAAACTAATTCCGATTTACGATTCTAACATTCATGACGCTTCGATAAGTGCAGAAGCGCAGCCGAATATTAGAGAGTTTTATTTCTACGCGGCGCCAAGCGTCAATTATCAATTTTATGATGCCACTATTGAAGGAAGTATGTTTAACGACACAAGTCCGGTTACTTTTGATTTAGAACCGCTTCGTTTCAATGCAGAAGCAGGTTTAAAATACCGTCACAATAACTTCAATATGTCTTATTCTTTCCTTTACCGAGGTAGAGAATTGAATGATCCGAAAATTAATACCAATTCAGGATATTTTTATGGCTCGATAAGAATGGGATTTTTGCTTAAATAATCTTTTTTGAATGAAAATTTAGATCATTATGATTGGATATTTTGCCTTCTTCGTTTTCCTGGCCATTTTTGTTTATGTCAGCGTTAAATGGGGAACATTTTTGATTTCAGATTTAATAGCAGGATTCTTTTTGTTGGTATTCTTTACGTATTATCATTTTAGAAATTATTTTGATAAAGGGGAAATTCTGGTGCTTACGCTTAACCTAATTCTCTATATTCTTGTTTTCATCTCTTCTATCTTCATTTATTTTGATGAAGAAAATGAAAAAAGAACCTACTGGATATTTCCAGTTCTTACCTTTGTTTTTTTAATGATGATAGCAAAAATGATAGTAGATTTTGATGACACTTTCTGGGGAATGAATGTCCCTGTTGCATTAGCTTTTTTTCCGATTTATTTTTTAAAGTACTATTTTAAATATATTAGAGAGGAAGTTTGATGTTCTTTTTATGTTTCAGAAAATAATTATAAGTCGATATTTTTGAAAGAAATAACTTATATTTGTGATTGAAAAATGAAAAATTAATAGATGAAAATACTCATTGATACCAACATATTTCTTGATTTTTATCGCTCAAATGGAGCTTCAATCCATATTTTTAGTACTCTTATAGAAAATATTGATAAATTTATTTTGACGGATCAAATAATTCAAGAATTTGAGAGAAGTCGTGAAGGCGTAATTAAAAGTGTTCAACAAAGGTTTCAAATAGAATCAAAACTAGAAAATTTTTCAAGCTCATATCTTCAAAATTTAGATGATTTCAAGAAGTTAATTGAAATTCAAAAACAGTATGTTTTACAACAGAAAAAAGTTGGATTAAGTATTGCAGAAATATTGAAAGATTCATCAAAAGATCCAATTGCTAATTATTTCAAGGAATTTGTAAATGAATCTTTAAAAGGTAATATGGTTCTTTATACAACAGAGGAAATAATAAATAAAGCGCTTAAAAGAAAAAATATCGGAAACCCACCAACTTCAAGTAAATTTTCTATTGGAGATGAAATTAATTGGGAAATTATTTTGGCTAATATTCATGAAGATATTATTCTGGTTGGGCGCGATAACACTTACACAGATAATCTTACTTTTTTGCAGAAGGATTTTCACAAACAGACTGGATATAATGTTGTAGATTTGACTGAAAGAATATCTGTAGCTTTAGAAAAAGCAGGTATTGAAATAGCGGAAGCATTAATTGAGGAGGAAGACAAGGTTATTGAAGATTTAAAACACTATGATGAGTTTTGGAAATATAAAGCTCAAGAAGAATAATTATCTTTGAAATCTGATTACTTTACTAAAAATAATACCAGTTATATAAAATGGGCAAATTTGTTATTACAAAACGAACTAATGGAGAATTCCAATTTAATCTTAAAGCAGGGAATGGTCAAACAATTCTAGTAAGTGAGGGATACACAACGAAACCAGCATGTTTAAACGGAATTGAATCAGTAAAAACAAATTCGCAAGACGATTCGAGATTTGACAAAAGAGAATCATCGACTGGAAAAGCCTATTTTAATTTGAAAGCATCAAATGGATTAATTATTGGATCAAGTGAGATGTATGAAAGTGTTGGTGCAAGAGATAATGGGATTACCTCGGTACAAAGTAATGCCCCATCTGCAATAATTGAAGATCAAGCATAATATTTATCTAAATTTATTATAGTAAAAAGCCATTCCTAAAAAAATTAAGAATGGCTTTTTTACTATAATTAAAATCGAAAGACTTATTTATCCTTCAATAATTTTTCTAAATACTCAACTTTATCTTTTTCCGCTTGAACCAAACGTTCGTAAAGCTCAACTACTTTATCAAGAGGGTTAAAAGTACAATGGTTGCTTTGGAAATTTCCTTGGCTATCGTGAAAAGTATTAAAATAATTAAAAACATTTTCTTCTGAAAAATTCTTAATTGCTTCTGCAGTTACGCCAAGAGCTTTTGCTATTTCGACAAGTTTTGCTTCATCGATCGTTTCGCTGTTTTCTATTGCAGAAATAGCTTGTTGGTTTGTTCCCAAAGCTTGCGCCAAAGCTTCTTGTTTCATGTCGCGAAGTTCACGAATACGGCTTATTTTTCGCCCTATATGATTTGGTCTTGTTACTGTGCTCATAATTCAAAGGTATTTAAAATTTGGTTACAAAATAGCTTCTCGTAAAAAACAGACTTTTTAAAGTAAATTACAGTTTTATTTTACAAAAGATTAATCCATTTCCATGTCTTTAGCCATTT
The DNA here is from genome assembly GCF_056824315.1 of Flavobacterium sp. B167r. Taxonomy (NCBI): domain Bacteria; kingdom Pseudomonadati; phylum Bacteroidota; class Flavobacteriia; order Flavobacteriales; family Flavobacteriaceae; genus Flavobacterium; species Flavobacterium sp. B167r. The sequence continues at coordinate 649,759 of NZ_CP124859.1, read as the reverse complement.
CTTCCCATTTATTGTTTAAAAACTCTTTGGTTTGTTCTACAAAATTTGAATCGACATCATTTAAAGTCTGCACTTTCGGACTTAGTATTGCTTTTCCGTTTTCGAAAGAAATAAAAGCAGAAACATCGCTATCTCCCCAAAAGAAAGGAAAGACAATTGCACTGTTTTCAGCACTTTCGCTAACGTATTTTTCCATGCTAATGATAAAGGCAAACATCGGAATCATTTCAACAAAATTTTCGCTAAAAAACATCATTCCCCAGTGCCATTCTTCCGCTGTTTCATCATAATCAGAAAAAGCCATTGCTTCACGATATTCAATCCAACCGTCAATAACCTCTTGATTATTGTTGTCGTTATAGCTGCGTAAAAGTTCCTGCGTTAAAACTGATTTGGAATACATCTGTCGACTTTCCCAAAAATTTAACCAATTTTCATTGAGTTGTGGTTCTTCGAGCGGACTGCTTAGAAATTTTTCGAGTTGAGGTTTTGTTATCTTGACTTTGCAGTATAATGAACTTAATTCAGACATGATTTTAGGGTTTTGTTAAGAGTTATTCTTATTGCAAAATATTTTTTGTTAGATGCTTTTTTTATATCACTTTAATCCCAGCGACTTAAATTTCCTTCAGCTCTTTCAAAAAGTTCTTCGAGTACATTTTCAAGAGATCTTTCAGGAAGTCCAGTTTCTAAAAGTTTAAGTAATTGATTTTTAGTATTTTCAAGATTGTCCTGATGAGAATAGAAATTCATGAAATTTCCGTTTTTATCGAAAATAACATATTCTCCGCTTTCATAATTGTCTTCTTCGGACATGACCCAACCAATGCACGGGAAGGCTTTGTTGATTTTTTCAGTTTCCTCTTCAGAAAGTAGTTCAAATTCTTGAAATTCGGGTCTGTCATTTCCCCAAAAGGCAATAATCATATCGATAATTCCAGTTGATTTATGTTCAAGATCTTCTCGTTCCTGAATTTGATTAAGGAAATTTTCTGGAGAAAAAATACGGAAGATTTCATCCGATTCGATCCCGCCAATAGTTTTATAAAAAGTGATTAATTCTTCTGGAATTGGCTGTGAAAAATAATCAGCCAAAGATTTTATGGTTTCATCAGTTGCCGGAACCGATTCTTGGATTTCATCATATTCAAGTTCGCATGCTGCAAGACGGTTTTTAATTTCTTCCATAATTTTGGTTTTTATTTAGTTTGCTTAGATTGGGATTTTGATCTATAATTTTTCCCGTCTTTTTATCGAATGTAAGAGTCTTGTTTGGACCTCCGTAAAAAAGTGTAAGCGTGAGCGTGCTGTCGGTTTCACTTTTAAAAAAGATATTTTTTGCAGTTCTGATTTTAATATCGAAATTATCGCTCATAAGTTGTGAATCGGTACACTTGAAAGTTCTTTTTTCGAAGATTCCTTTTTTCTCAATTACTTCCAACCAAGGAGCAGCCATCGGACTATAGCTTACAATTTGTGCTCTATAATTTTCATTTAAATCTCGATTACAATACAAACCCAATGGTGTTGTAGAAAGTACAATTGCATAAAAAGGAAGCATCATCGCAATAATACTTAAGGCGAATGTTACAATTAGAGATGCTAGAAATAATTTGGCTAAAAGTTTCTTCCAAAAAACAATAATTATTGCAAAACTCATAAAAAGCCACAGCCAAAATAAAGTGACATCGCTGTAATAGCCTCGAAAACTAATTTCTTTAAAATAATATAGAAGACAGTCTAATGCAAATAATAAACTGACAATCAGATATAATCTTAGCGTTATTCTTTTGTTAGGACTCATGTTTTCTTTGAAATATAATTTAAACTAAAAACTGCAGCGATGGATAAAACTAGAATTGGGAAGAAAGACAAAGCAAGCGTATGCAATATTTCTTCTCTAAAAAGATAAGTGCTCCATGCAGATTCGCGATCTACAAAAATGCTATAATCCCAGAAGAACCAAACTAAAATTAAGAATATTAATTGGAGTGCTATTTTTAAGTATCTGTTTTTTATAAAAGTAAATAACAGAAAAATAATAGTTAGAAAAATAGTTGTAAGCGTAGCTATTATATAAGCATCGTCAGAAAAGGAACTGTCTGGATCTCCTGCAGATAATTTATCAGAAAAGCTTCCCATGGACCAATATATTTCTATTAAGGTAGAAATGTAAATCAGTATAGGAGCAATGATGAGGTTTTTTAGAAGAAAAGAAATTGTTTTAGATTTTAAGGCTGGATTCATTTTGTGATATGGCGTTTAATAGTATTCAATTCTGCTTTCTTTTGAAGAATTTGAAAATAACAAAAGTATAAAAGTATTGTAAATAATAACTTTCAAAAAAAATAATTATAGAATAACTGATTTTCTTTTGTTTGATATTCTTAACCTTTTGATAATATGATGAATAGTTTAAAAATATACTTTTAATTAAAAATTGAAACTATGGATGTTAATTGGAATATTATAGGAGTTGTAGCAATCTTGGTTGTTGTTTTGGTTGTATTAACCATCAGAAAAAATCTGCGCGAAAAAAAGAAATTAGAAAATTTGCTTAATAACGATTTCAAAAAAGCACAAAAAGACGACGTAGATGCCGATGATGCTGCGAATGAGAAGTAATTAAAACCTTATTATAGACAAAGATTCGGTAAAACGGGCAGGCTTTTAAAACCTGTCCAGTTTAATTTTTTTGTGGAGAATATCGGATTCGAACCGATCGCCTCTACGCTGCCAGCGTAGCGCTCTAGCCAAATGAGCTAATCCCCCAAAGCGTTAACAAATAAAGTCAAATAATACTCAAAAAACAAATTTGCAAGACTTTCTAGTCAAATATTTTTCAAAAGCGTAACGTTGTCTTAAATCTAATTTTTATGGGTTTTGAAAATGTAAACAGAAGTCTAGAAACTTCCTTCCAAAATACGAATTGAGTTGTATCTCTTAAATCAACAAAAAGCCTTGCAAATAAGCTTTACAAGACTTTTGATTTTAGTATGAGATTTTATTTTTTATTGATTATTTGAACTTTAGTATCCAAATTGCCTCTTGTTAAAAGTACAGAACTTAGTTTTCCGTCGCTGAAACCGAAATTTAAAAAGTTGGGATAGTCTACAATTTTAAAAGTTCCATTCTTTAGATAAATCAACTCATTGTCATTTTTACCTTTGAAATGATCTAAAAGCATAGATTCAACATACAGGCGGTTGTTTTTTTCTACTATTTTGGTTTCTATGCCTTGTCCATAAAGGAAATCATCATAAGTCCCGATTAGCTTTTCTTTTAAATCTGCTGGAATTTCTTGAGTTTCCTCATTATGCATTTTTCCATTCCAATTCATCAATTTTAAAAGCTTTTTTTGAGTGTGTGACATCACAGGAAAACGATTTTGTTTTTCGCCATTGGTTAGAAATGTAAAACCATTTCCATCTTTCATAGTAGCGAAAACAGTGCCTCCAACTCCTGTATTTGAGCCATTACAAATAAACCAATCATAATTATTGTAACCAAAAGACTTTTGCCATCCATAACTCCATCCAGCAACAGCATCTTTTAGAGCGGTAACTTCGGTTACATTTTTAGCAACATTATGAGAAATAACTTTATTGTTTTTATTGCGCAATGCATTTTGAATTTCGATTGCAAGTTTTGCCAAATCTGTAGGTGTAGACCACATTCCGGATGGTGCAACTTGCGGCGTGATTGGCAAACCAGTTCGAATCACTTTTTCATTTTCATCGTGAACAAGCGCTACATTTGTTAAAAAACCTTTTTCATTAGGTTGAATCATTGTCGTGTTTTTTAGTCCAAGCGGTGAAAAAATATATTGTTTAGCAAGTTCTGCGATAGGTTTTTTAAAAGTATCTTCTAATGCCATTTGAACAATTACATAACCGCCGCCGCTGTACGACCAACTAGTTCCAGGTGTGAACAAGAATTCGATTTCTTTATCATATCGCGGAATTTGTCCAAGAAGACTTTGTTTTATTGTCGGGATTGTATCGCCTTCATAATAATCCGAAAATCCGCCCTGACTTGTGCCAGCAGTATGATTTAAAAATTGTTTCCAAGTTGGACTGTTGTTTTCGGTAAACTTGCTCTTTGGCAAGTGCCAGCGTTTTAAATAACCATCAATTGGATCATTCAAATTAAGCAATCCTTTTTCTTCAAGAATAAAACACAAAAGTGCTGTAATTGGTTTTGAAATTGAAGCGGTAGAAAAAGCGGTATTTTGATCTATTTTCTCTTTTGAATCGATTGATTTTACACCAAACTCATTTGTATAAACAATTTGGTAATTTTCGAAAACAACAAGACTAAATCCCGCAAGTTTATTTTTTTCTAGTTGTTGATTAATATTCAAACTGTCGGTTAGAAAGCTATAATCTTTTGTTTGTGCGTTTGAGATTGTTACTATAAAAGTTAGTAAAAAAATAATGTTTTTCATTGTATCGTGATTTTGTGTTAAACTTGATTTCGATACAAAGATGTGGGAGAACCTAAACTTATGCGACCGAATAAAAATATTCGAACGCATTTGCGTCTATAAAGTAGTACGAGTAATAAAATGAATTAGTACGAGTAATTACAAAATGTTGTTCTGAAGGTTTTTACGATAAGAAGTAGGAGTGTCTCCGGTGTGTTTTTTGAAAGCGGTATTAAAAGAAGATTTAGAATTAAAACCTACTTCATACAAAATTTCTAAGATTGTTACCTTGCTTTTTGTGGCATCTTTCAAAATGCTCATAGCGCTTTCTATACGATAGCGATTAACAAAATCGTAAAAATGCTGATCTAATTTATGATTTATTAAAACTGATAATTCCCGAACAGGAATAGCAATACCCTTAGAAACGTCCTGAATCGTTAAAGATGGATCCAAGAAAGGTTTTTCTTCTGTCATATATTGCTGAAGTTTAATTAATTCCTCATTATATTCTTTTTCACTTGCGACTAATTGCTCGTTATTTTTTTCCTCTAAAACAATATCTGAAACTAGTTGCAATTTTGAATCAACATTTTTAAACAAATCGGGATTATTCAACGCTTTTAGTAAATACCAGCAAACAATAAAGGGCTGAAATGCCAAAATTCCAATTTTTATCCATCCAGAAATATAAGGATAATCAGAAAATTTGAAGAGGTTTTTTAAAAGAGCCGTCGAGTACAAAATAGTTAGTACAATTGTAAACTGAAATAACCAATTATATGCGCTAATGCTTGTACCTGCATAATTTTCGAGGTATAGTTTTTTCGATTTTCGTAATACCAAAAAAACGGCAATAATATATGCAATTAGCTGAATATGTATAAGAATATGATTGAATTGTATTTCAACCATACTTTGATAATGTTTAATAAAATTAATTTTAGAAGCACTATCTACGGTATAAAAACGCGGTAAAAAAACCAGATTTGCAATTAAAAACGGAAGCAGATGCAACAGATGTTTTGGTTTAAGCTTAAAATCTGAATAACAAACAGATAATACATATAAATAAAAAACAGGAATCTGCAAGAGAGCAAATAGACTTCTTAACATCCCAAGATTTGAAGGCCCCTGAGCTACTAAGTCAAATAAAGTTTGACTGGTATCTATTGCTGTTAATATCAAAAAAGAAGCAAAAAGATAATTGCTTGTTTTGTGTTTGGTTTTAACCGTAAAAAGGAAAAAAATAAGAAATAGCGAAATGAACAAGGTTATTATGGTAACAATAACTAATAAATTTATCTTATCCATCCAGAATTTTCTTTTGGTATTATTTGGTTTATAATTTCGGCTGATGCGCTTTTATACAAAAATGAAGTTTTGCTAAGCCAACCAAAAATAAGAAAATATTCTTTTGATTTTGAGAATTGTAGAGAAGGTTTGCTTATTTGAAAGAAGATATTCCGGGCTAATGAGTTAATGCGCAAAGAAAACATTAGTAAATAAAACAAATTTCAGACAGATTCAGATTATTGTTTTTCAAAAGAGTAACTTTACCTTAAATCTAATTTTATGAGTTTAGAAAACGCAAACGGAAGTCTGGAAACTTCCTTTCAAAATACAATTGCAACTGTACAATTTGGTCATCCTGCGAGTAATTCTTTTCCGCGTGACTTATTGGATCGTCTTACAGCAGAAATAAATTCTTTGAGCCGAAACGAAAATGTTTCTATAATTATTTTGAAAAGTGAAGGATCAAAAACATTTTGTTCTGGAGCTTCTTTTGATGAACTTTTGAAAGTAGAAAATGAAGAGCAAGGAATCGAATTCTTTTCAGGTTTTGCTCATTTATTGAATGCAATGCGAAATTGCAATAAAATTATAATTGGCCGCGTACAAGGAAAAGCAGTTGGCGGCGGCGTCGGAATTATTTCGGCTTGTGATTATGTTTTTGCAACTCCGCAAAGCGATATAAAACTATCTGAATTAGCAATCGGAATTGGACCATTTGTGATTGAACCAGCAGTTTCTAGAAAAATTGGTAAAACGGCAATGACACAAATGACGTTGGCCGCTCACGAATGGAAATCGGCAGATTGGGCTTTCCAAAAAGGACTTTTTTCTGTTTTGTGCGAAGCTGAAAATCTAGATGCTGAGGTTGAAAGTTTTGCTTTAAAATTAAGTTCATACAATCCTGAGGCTTTACACGAAATGAAAAAGATTATTTGGGAAGGAACAGAAACTTGGGAATCGCTTCTTTTCGAACGAGCTGCCATTACAGGAAAATTGGTTTTGTCTGATTTTAGCAGAAATGCTTTGCTTCAGTTTAAAAAATAGGCATGATATAAGTCATTTATTTTAGGCAAATAGTAACATAGTTTTGAAAAACATTTTAAAATCAATTCGTCACTATATAAATTATTAAACATGACTATTATTTCGTTACTCCAAAAAGTAGACATTACAGAGAAAATTAAAGATGCTCCAGACAGCAGTTATCAAATTGGCGTTGTCATCGGATCTTTTATTCCGTTCCTAGTTTTGGGCGGAATTGCTTTGTGGATGTATAACAGAGCTAAAAAAAGAGACAAAAACGGTTATTAATTTGTAAATTTGCAAGCTTAAAATTAAAATCGATGAGTAATATCAGAATTACAAAACAATTTAGCTTCGAAACTGGCCACGCTTTGTACGGTTACGACGGAAAATGCAAGAACGTTCACGGACACAGTTATAAATTATCGGTAACGGTTATTGGTTCGCCAATTACTGACCGATCGAATGTAAAGTTCGGAATGGTAATTGACTTTTCTGATCTAAAGAAAATTGTAAAAGAAGAAATCGTCGATCAATTTGATCATGCTACTGTTTTCAATCAGACAACGCCGCATGTTGAATTGGCTGCAGAATTGAAAAACCGCGGACATCACGTAATTTTAGTAGATTATCAGCCAACTAGCGAAAATATGGTGGTAGATTTTGCTGATAGAATTGTAGCAAGACTTCCAGAAGGAATTTCTCTTTTCTCACTAAAACTTCAAGAAACAGAATCTTCTTTCGCAGAATGGTACGCTTCTGATAATCTTTAAAAATTAAAAGTGAAATGTGACAAGTAAAATGTTTCTCATTTGACATCTCACAATTCACATCTCACAATTCACATCTCACAATAATGAAAAAAATATATTTTGCTTCAGATCAGCATTTTGGTGCGCCAACTCCTGAATTGAGTTTACCACGCGAAAAGAAATTTGTGGCTTGGTTAGATGAGGTTAAAGAAGATGCTGAAGCGATTTTTTTGCTTGGAGATTTGTTTGATTTCTGGTTCGAATATAAAACGGTTGTTCCGAAAGGTTTTGTGCGCATTTTAGGGAAGCTGGCTGAAATTCGCGACAGCGGAATTCCAATTTATTTCTTCGTTGGAAATCATGATCTTTGGATGAATGATTATTTTGAAACCGAATTGAATATTCCGGTTTATCACGATAATAAAGAATTTACTTTTAACGGAAAAACCTTTTTAATTGGTCACGGTGACGGAAAAGGTCCTGGCGATAAAGGCTATAAAAGAATGAAAAAGGTTTTTACAAATCCGTTTTCAAAATGGCTTTTCCGTTGGTTGCATCCCGATGTTGGCGTAAGTTTAGCGCAATATTTATCAGTCAAAAATAAATTGATTTCTGGTGATGAAGATGTGAAGTTTTTGGGAGAAGAAAACGAATGGCTGGTTTTATACGCCAAGCGAAAACTAGAAACCAAACATTACAATTATTTCATCTTCGGACACAGACATTTACCAATGATTATTCCTGTTGGAGAAGACGCTAATTATGTCAATCTAGGCGATTGGATCGGCTATTTTACTTATGGTGTTTTTGATGGCGAAAAATTTGAGCTAAAGAAATTCGAAAAATAGTTAAGAAGTCCAAAATCCAAAGCCCAAAGCCCAAAGTCAAAAAGTTTTGGTTGATGTCTAAACTAAAAGCTGAAATATATTATTTAGTACTTACGGGATAAATTCCGATTTTATGCGTTCGCAAAATGTATTGTGAGAGCTCCTTACTGTTTGAAAGCTGAAATTTAATTGCTCCAGATGCTTGTTTCGGCATATGGCATTCTACACAATTGCTGGCCAATAATTTCTCAGGCATCGTTTTTAATGTGGTTTCATTATGTTTTAAACCTTGATGGCAACTCATACAGATTTTAGAGTAGGAAGCCATGTTTTTAGAAGCATTTTCGTGCGGATTATGACAAGTAATGCAATCCATTTTTTGGCTGTTGAAACATTTGCTTTGCGCCATTAAACGAAACTGATTTCCATGAACATCAAATTTTGCTGTATCAGTAATGCTTTTCGTTTCACGAAAGAATTCCGATAAATTATCTCCAGGCTTAAATTCAAAACGAGATTTTAATTTCATGCCATCGTTTCCTGCGTGACATAAAGCACAAGCATCCAGTTTTTGCTGTCTGTTTAACGTCTTGAAACTGGTAATGCTGTTGGCAACTTTTACGTTTGGATTTTTTAGATGAAATTCAACATGCTTTTTAGCAGGGCCGTGGCAGCGTTCGCAATCAATTCCGTAAACAATAGTTTTTTTATTGATTATGTCTTCGACCTCCATAGACATAAAATTTTTATCTGCAGAGCTCTGGTCAACAGTTCGCGAACTAATATTCGAACTGTGGCAGGAATAGCAATCTTTTACCACCATACGGTTAAAATACGGTTTGTTGGCAGGAAAACCAGGACTTGTTGCCCAATTGTTTATAGAATGATAGAAAGATACTGGAAGCTCATAAGTGTTATTGTTTTTCCAGTAAACAGAAGTTTGCGCATGTTTGGTTCCAAAAACAATTTCGAATTTATATCTCGCGGTTTCTTTTCCGTTTTTATATAAAACCTGATACAAACTGTCGCCATCTTTTTCCATGACCAGTTTGGTGTCTTTATCGTAAATGAAAGTATGATTTTTAGAGTCGAAATCGCCAGAAACGTTTTCTAAAATAGCTGGCGCAGTTGCTTTAAAGTGCGAACTTTTGAATGCCATTTCCGATTGCACTTTGTGACATTCTATACAGCTTTCTGATCCCGCATAATCGGTTCCGCGCGGATCAATATATTCTTCAGATTTGTTATTGCAACTGACAAAGAGAATTGCCTGAAGCGCGAAGGTTAGTAGAAATACAGCTTTTTTCATTGCTGTAAATATACTTTTTTTTGAATTGAATGAAAATATATTTCAATAATGAAAAAATGATGTTAAAATATTTAGAATGTTTCTTAATTCATTCCCACTCCGTAAACATATTCATCTAGTTCGATTTTGAATAAAGAACCTTCAACCAAATCTTTAATCGATTTTAATTCGGTCATGTTTACAGCTAAATCTATGGAATTGCATGGCGTTTTCAACAAAAATTTATGGCAAGAATATTTCATTTCGCAGGCTTCACAACAAGCGTTTTCAATCATACTATCTTCAATCAAATCGCAAAATTGATTTAATTCTGAAACGGTAAAGTAAAAGCCAGTTTCTTTAAAAACCAATTGCACTTTGTCTGAAATTGTAGTGTTGTGATCTTTCCAGTAAAAAGCAATCCCAAAGTTATTATGATATATTTGTTCAATTTCTCTCATCGTGAATTCTTTATTTCAACAAATATAAATATTATTTATATTAATTCTAAATAAAAAAATCTTAAAAGTTTGAAAAATACTTCAATTTGCTAAATCAATATTCTAGTTTAAACCAGAACCGTAAATATATTCATTGAGATTAAGTCTAAATATTGAGCCATCGACCAAGTCTTTTATAGAATTTAATTCTATGGGTGATATTTCTAAATCTATAGCGACATAGGGTGTCTTCAATAAAAATTTATCGAAGGCGCGTTTTACACCATGTGTATTATCATTTTGGTCTGTTACGCAGTCTTCAATTAAATCGTGAAATTCATTTAATTCCTGAAGTGAAAAATAAAATCCCATTTGTTTAAAAAGCAACTGAATCTTATCTGATATAATTTCATTGCCTTCTTTCCAATAAAAAGAAATTCCAAAATCGTTGCGGTATATCTGTTCTATGTCCTTCATGACATTTTTTTTAGGCCACAAAGGTACGACGTATTTGTATTAATACTTGATTAACAAAAGCATAAAAAAAAGCTAAAAAAATGTATTAATAATTGATTTTGAGTTGTTTATGGGTAATGTTTAAATGAGCTTTTATTTCTTATATGGTTTTAAAATAACAGATTATTTCAGCCAATTTTTTAGTTTAGAAAGAAACGCGTTTTGTTGGTCAACAAATAAATAATGCGAGCAATTATCAAGGAGAGCAAAATTTTTTTCACCTGTTATAGTTTTCAGAGAATTGATTTGTGCTGATGAAAAAACGCCATCCTCTTTTCCGTAAATTCCATAAATAGGAACCCCAGCAGCTTTGATTTTCTTTAAAAAAGTTCTGCTGTCGATATTGTTTTGTTTTTCATTTTGATAAAAAACTAAAGGCGCGTTTTTATTTCGAATATTCGTTTTATAAAATTCTCCAGCTTCATAATCGGCGTAAAGCTTTTTGGATTCTGCGGTTGGATTTGGCATTTTAAAAAAGCCGTTTTCTCCTGCAAGTTCATAACACCCTTTTCTATATTCGGCAGAATTCTTATTTAAATTTTCTACAATACCAATTTTCTTCAATTGTTCAGAATCGTTACTGTATTTTTTCTTCAATGTATTTAAAATATGGTCATACGTTTCCTGTTGTGAAAACAAAGCGCCAGCCAAAACCAATGCACTTACATTTTGCGGATATTTATTGGTATAAAGTGTAGCAACCAAACCGCCAAAACTGTGTGAAAGAAGAACAGCTTTCTTTAGATGATATTTTTTATAAATAGAATTTAAATCCTGAGAAGCTTCTTCAAAAGTAAATTTCGCATCAGAATCTGCAGATCTTCCTTCGCCTCTTCGGTCATAAGCAATTACATAAAAACCTAAATCTGCTAGTTTTTGAGCTGTTGTTCCTTCAAACAAAGTTGCATTGCCACTTGGTCCGCCGTGAATAAAAATTATAGTTTTATTCCTTTCATTTCCATAGGTTTTGATATAAAGATTTTGGCCCTTAGCAAAAAGAGAAATAGCAAGAAGTAAAACGGTTACTACTAATTTCATTGTTCAGTTTCTAATTCTATTTTATGAACTTATATAACTTATATGGTTTTGAAAAAAAAATTATTCCATTTTATGGTGTTCGTCCATATCTCTTTTTAGATCTAAATTTCTAAAAGTAGGAGATTTTAAAGCAGTGAAAATTACAGTTAAAAGTGTAACACTTCCTCCAAAAACAACAGAAGTTACAGCACCCATTAATTTAGCAGTAGCACCACTTTCAAAAGCACCTAATTCGTTTGAAGATCCAACAAAAATCGAGTTTACCGCACCAACGCGTCCGCGCATGTGATCTGGAGTTTTAAGCTGTAAAATAGTCTGACGGATTACCACAGAAATTCCATCAGCCAATCCGCTTAAAAATAAGGCGAAAACAGAAAGCCAGAAATATGTTGATAATCCAAACAAGATTATTGATAATCCGAAAATAAAAATAGCAATTAAAAGTTTCTTTCCTGCATTTTCATACAAAGGCACATAAGCCGAAACAAGCATTGTAATAAAAGCGCCGACGGCAGGAGCGGCTCTTAAAATTCCGAAACCTTCAGATCCCACTTTCAAAATGTCTTGCGCAAAAACGGGCAATAGTGCTACGGCACCTCCAAAAAGTACCGCAATCATGTCAAGCGATAGTGCGCCAAGAACGATTTTGTTTTTAAATACAAAAGTTAAACCTTCCATAAGACTATCTTTCATAGATTCGCCCATTTTCGGATTTATAATCGGTTTTTGACTGATTTGTGATAAAGCAATTAACGAAAGAATGGAGAATCCGAAAACCAAACACATTGACCAGTGAACGCCAATCCAGTTAATCGAGAATCCAGCCAATGCAGGTCCCATAACCGCGCCAATCTGCCAAACAGAACTGCTCCAAGTTGCAGCATTTGGATATGCTTTTTTAGGAATAATTAAAGACAGAAGCGAGAAGATTGTTGGTCCCATAAAAGAACGAACGATTCCGCCTAAAAATACAAGAGCATAAATCGAGTACAAAATATAATCTTTAGAAAAACCACCGACCACTTTTGGCCAAGTCAATAAGAAAAGCCCAAAACTAATTACAGAAAATCCTAAAATACATTTGACCAACAAACTTTTCTTTTCTCTTCGATCTACAATATGTCCTGCAAATAAAGACATGGAAACAGCTGGAATAATTTCCATTAAACCGATAATTCCTAGAGAAAGTGGGTTTTTAGTTAAACTGTAAACTTCCCATTCAATTACAATAAACTGCATTGACCAGGCAAAAACCATTGCAAAACGCAATAATAAAAATATGTTGAATTCTTTATAACGAAGCGCCTGATATGGATCGGGCTTATTTGATTTAATCTCTTCCATTTGTTCTAATATCTTTCAGCATAAGCTGTGTTGAAACAGTTCCGTTCCACTCGTTTTCGGCAATGCAATACGCCAGCTGAAACGGATTTTGGTTTTTTACAATATTTAATTTTTTTCCGAGTCCGAAACCTATTGCGGCTATTCCGTCAGAATTATTTTGTTTTGCGAATAATCTTAAATGTTCATCTTCAGCACCCAAAGTTTTCGCATAACCTGTATCAATCGCATTTTCAGTAATAAAAACAGGCGTCATATTCTGAGGTCCGAAAGGTTCAAATTGTTTTAAAATTCGAATTAGTTTTGGAGTTATATCAGAAAAATTGATTTCAGCATCGATTTCAATTTCTGGAGAAAGCATGTCTGGTAAGATCGTTTCTGCAACTTGTTTCTCAAAAGCTTCTTTAAAAGTCTGATAGTTTTCTGCTTTTAAAGTCATTCCAGCAGCGTACATGTGGCCTCCAAATTGTTCCAAATGTTCGGCGCAGGCGTCTAATGCATTATAAACATCAAATCCTTTGACAGATCGGGCAGAGGCAGCATATTTGTCACCGCTTTTAGTGAAAACTAAAGTCGGACGATAATACGTTTCAATTAATCTTGAAGCAACAATTCCGATTACGCCTTTGTGCCAGTCTTCTTGAAAAACAACAGTTGAAAAACATTTTTCCTCGTTGTTTTCTATAATCTGTTGAAAAGCTTCTTTGGTAATTTTTTTGTCTAAATCTTTTCGGTCTGCGTTGTATTGTTCAATTTCTGACGCAAATTGCTGTGCTTGCTCAAAGTCGAATTCAGTCAATAATTCAACGGCATGATTGCCATGTTTGATTCTTCCCGCAGCATTAATTCTTGGTGAAATGATAAAAACGACATCGGTAATATCAAGAACTTTCTTTTTTACCTGATGCGTTAAAGCTTTAATTCCTGGTCTTGGTTCGCTGTTAATGACTTTTAATCCGAAATGTGCTAAAACGCGATTTTCTCCTGTAATAGGCACAATATCGGCAGCAATTGCAGTAGCCACTAAATCCAAATACGGAACTAAGTCTTCTATCGTTTCATTTCGATTTTGGCCTAAAGCCTGAATCAATTTAAAACCAACTCCGCAACCGCATAATTCGTCGTAAGGGTAGGAGCAGTCTTCTCTTTTTGGATCTAAAACGGCAACGGCATCTGGAAGAAATTCTCCCGGACGGTGGTGATCGCAAATAATAAAATCGATATTTTTTGCTTTCGCGTAGGCGACATGATCAATCGATTTGATTCCGCAATCGAGAGCAATAATTAAAGAAATTCCGTTGTCGTCTGCATAGTCAATTCCTTTAAAGGAGATTCCATAACCTTCGGCATAACGATCTGGAATGTAAGTGGCAACTTGAGGATAATGTGATTTTAAATACGAAGAAACCAAAGAAACTGCTGTTGTTCCGTCAACATCATAATCACCAAAAACCAAAATATTTTCTTGATTTTCAATCGCTTGTTCGATTCGAGCAACAGCCTTGTCCATATCTTTCATTAAATACGGATCGTGCAGATGTTCTAATGATGGGCGAAAGAAATTCTTCGCTTCATCAAAAGTTTCAATTCCTCGCTGAATCAAAAGTGTTGCTACAAAATCTTCTACATTTAGCGCTTGTGCCAAATGTTTGACTTTTTCTTCAGAAGGTTTTGGTTTTAATGTCCAGCGCATAATTGATTTTAGATTTTAGAGTGTTGATTTTAGATTTTTGATTTGCTATAGATGATCTTAAAGTACTTGATTTTAAGATCTGAAATCAAAAACCGTTAATCAAAAATCTTAAATAGAATTATTTTGCTTCTAAAGCATTTCCTTCAAACTGAATTCCATCCCAACCTAAGTTGATGAAATTTCTAATGTTTTGGTGATTTGTTCCGTTTGAATCACCTAAAACTTCTTCAAAATAAAAAGCGCCAAAACAAGCTAAAGTTTCCTCTTTGCTTAAGTTTTGCAATTTTGCGAAAGAAAATAATTTGCAAGAACCTGAATTTTCGCCTGCTGCGTTATGTTGTGTTCCGTTTTGAAAAGCAGTTGGAGTAAAGTTGTAGTTTTCTTCAATTACTGCAATAGTTTCAGGAAATGTGATTTGTGTTGGAGTTTGTTTTACTTTTTCTAAAAAGGCTTGAATGCTCATATTGTTGGTTTGTTTTTTTGCCGCAGATTAAAATGATTTCAATGATTTTTTTAACCGCAAATTTCACAAATTTCCGCTAATTTAATTTGTGAAAATTTGTGAAATTTGTGGTTCATTTTTTAAATCTGAATAATCATTTTAATCTGTGGCTGAAATAATTATTTATTCTTCTTCGTCTTTTGAATACTTACTTTTTTTGGCTTCTTTTTCTATTGTTTTTCCAGCTACAACCACAACGATTTCTCCTCGCGGTGCTATTTTTTCGAAATGGGCTAAAACTTCTTTAGCAGTTCCACGAACGTTTTCTTCATGCATTTTTGACAATTCACGCGAAACGCAAACCTGTCTGTCTTCTCCAAAATACTGAATAAATTCTGCTAAAGTTTTAACGAGTTTATGCGGAGAAACGTATAAAATCATGGTTCTGGTTTCTTCGGCTAAAGCCAAAAAACGAGTCTGGCGCCCTTTTTTCTCCGGAAGAAAACCTTCAAAAATAAAACGATCATTAGGTAATCCGCTGTTTACGAGAGCGGGAACAAAAGCCGTTGCGCCAGGCAGACATTCTACCTCAATTTTATTTTCAACGCAAGCGCGCGTCAATAAAAATCCAGGATCTGAAATAGCTGGAGTTCCAGCGTCCGAAATCAAAGCGATAGTTTCGCCAGCTTTCAAACGAGCAATTAAATTCTCAGTGGTTTTATGTTCGTTGTGCATGTGATGGCTGTGCATGTGCGTGTCAATTTCAAAATGCTTCAACAATTTTCCGCTTGTGCGTGTGTCTTCCGCCAAAATCAAATCGACTTCTTTCAAAACCCTAATGGCTCTAAAAGTCATGTCTTCAAGATTGCCAATCGGCGTTGGAACGATATATAATTTTGACATATTTTTTATTCGTGAAAATGTGAAATTTAAATTGTGAAAATGAAATGTTACAAGAATTTTTTCTCGATAATTCCCATAAAACGATCTGCATAATCGTCTTTTCCTTCCCAATTATTGTAATCAGGTTTTACCATGTTTTCAATAAAATCTTTTACTTCTTCATAAGAATCAAAAGTTAATAATTGGTTTAAAACGCGGCTATAATCTTCTGTGCTATTGCCAAAAAGGTTTTTAGTAAAAGCAATTCTGTCATTTAGATCAATATGAAAACCTCTTGCTAGTTTATCGTTTAAACTTACCGATTTTGGTTGTGCAGGAGTTTCAAGAATGGCAGTTTCTACTTTTTTAGTTTCTTTAAAATCATTGATTGAAGGCGCTTGAACTGGCGGAACAGCTTCAAAACTGTCTACTTTTACAAACTGTGCATCGGCATAATTAATACCGAAATCTTCAAACAAAATAGTAGGCATTGGAGAAGTTTGCGGTTTTGGCTCTTCTTTTATTTCTTCTTTGATCGGTTCTGTTTCCAATTCAAAAGCAGGTTTGAAATCCGGAATTGGTTTCAATTCGCTGACAGTTGTAAACGAAAGATCATCAATAGGTTTTTCTGTTTCTTCTACCTTTTCAGCAATTGGCTCAATAATTTCTTCGACAATTGGTTCTTCAATGACTGCTTCTTCAATTTCAGCAACGATAGGTTGAGGAGTTTTTTCGATTATTACCTCTTCAATTTCAATAATTGGTTCAACAGTTTCTGCTGGTTTTTCTTCTGAAATTTCAGGCTCGTAAGATTCTTCAAGCGCAATTACTGTCTCAGGAGTTGGAGCTTCATTTTCAATTATTGCAGGAATAATTTCTTCTCCTTTTTCGAAAATGGTTTCCAATTCAGAAGCAATATCACTTTGTCCTATGGTTGGTTTTGCAGAATCGAAATTTTCTTCAACAAATTTTAATACGGCTAATTTCTCATATAATTTCTGAGTTTCAAGGTACAATTGATTGATATCGGATTTGTTTTTAAGTTTTAAAATTCGATGTGCAATGCTGATTAAATCAGCTTCCAATTTTTTTTTCATAACTGTTGAAAATTATAGTGAATAAGGTATTTTAGTGTATTTGATGTCTGAATGTCTTTATTCTGATTTAAATTCAAAAGATAATTTTTTATTTCTGTTAATACGCTGTCGCGAATTTAAGGTTTGATAAAAATTTTCTACTTTTGAAAAAATGTAAAACAGCACATTTTTACATCAATTTATTGCCAGTACAAAGTAATAAAAACTATTCATCTTTAAAGGTAGAAAAATACAAAATGTTTCTCGAAAATACAGTAAATCACAAAGAACAATTTGGTTGGATTGAAGTTATTTGTGGATCAATGTTTTCGGGTAAAACCGAAGAGCTGATCCGTAGATTAAAGCGCGCCCAATTTGCCAAACAAAGAGTCGAAATCTTTAAACCTGCTATTGATACCCGTTATCATGACGAAATGGTCGTGTCTCATGATGCCAACGAAATTCGTTCTACACCCGTTCCTGCAGCAGCTAACATATTGATTTTAGCTCAAGGATGCGATGTAATCGGTATTGATGAAGCTCAGTTTTTTGATGATGAAATTATTACCGTTTGCAATGATTTAGCAAACCAAGGAATTCGTGTAATTGTGGCTGGATTGGATATGGATTTTAAAGGAAATCCGTTTGGCCCAATGCCAGGACTTATGGCAACTGCTGAATATGTAACGAAAGTTCATGCCGTTTGCACACGAACTGGAAACTTAGCCAATTATAGTTTTAGAAAAACTGCGAATGATAAATTGGTTATGCTTGGCGAAACTGAAGAATATGAGCCACTTAGCCGTGCAGCGTATTTTAATGCCATGAAAAAAAATCAGGAAAAATAAATTTAAATTCCATTTGTAAAGCCTTTTAATAAAAATGCAAAGTATGAGAAAACAGAATATTTTATTGTTGATATTGATTGCAATTGCGGTTGCTTTAGTGGCATATTTTCAGTTTTACCTTGGCAAGAACGCTGATAAAGTAAATAATGAAGTTAAAGAATTAGTCGCAAAATATAATAAAAGCTGTCCGCTAAATATTCAAGAAGGAATGCGTTTAGATAGCGTGAGCCTTCCGGAAGAAAGAGTAGTTCAGTACAATTTGACTTTATTGAATGTCGCAAAAGAAACTGCTGAGGTAAATGTGATTCAGGAAGAAATTAAAAAAAGTCTTATCAGTACAGCAAAAGCAAATCCTGGCTTAAAAGTTTTTAGAGATAATGATTATACGCTAATTTATCATTACAGCGATAAAAAAAGCGTATTTTTATTTGATGTGACGATTCAGCCAGATCAATACAAATAAATTTAGGTTTATTGATATAAAATTAAACCCGACAGTTTTTTAAAATCTGTCGGGTTTTGTTTTTATAAAATATCAATCATTCCGCTAGGAATGTTTCGTCGGTAGAAAAGTATTAGGATTTTTGCGTTGTGTCCTGTAGGGACACCTGATTTTTTGGAAACAATATCATTTATCAAACGTTCCTAAGTAACGTATAATCATAATCTGATTTGTTTTTTTACCGACAAAACATTCCTAACGGAATGACAAACGACAAATAAAAAGAAACCCGACAAACGAAATTTGTCGGGTTCTTTTTATTTAAATGAACTTATATTTCTTATATGGTTTTATAAAAGAAAATTAAATCTTCTTTCTCATTCGCGCTACCGGAATATCAAGCTGTTCGCGGTATTTAGCAATTGTTCTTCTCGCAATAGGGTAACCTTTCTCTTTTAAGATTTCGGCTAATTGATCGTCTGGAAGCGGTTTTCTCTTGTCTTCTTCTTCAATTGTGTTTTGAAGAATTTTTTTGATTTCAAGAGTCGAAACATCTTCTCCTTGATCATTTTTCATGGCTTCAGAGAAGAATTCTTTAATCAGTTTTGTTCCGTATGGTGTTTCAACATATTTACTGTTGGCTACACGCGAGATTGTCGAAATATCTAAACCAACCATGTCCGCAATGTCTTTTAAGATCATTGGTTTTAGTTTGGTTTCGTCGCCGTCTAAGAAATATTCTTCTTGATAATGCATGATTGCATTCATCGTTACAAAAAGAGTTTCCTGACGCTGTCTAATCGCATCGATAAACCATTTTGCAGAATCCAGTTTTTGTTTGATAAACTGAACTGCATCTTTCTGCGCAGTCGATTTATCACGAGATTCTTTATACGTCTGCATCATTTCTTGATAATCTTTAGAAACGTGCAGAGAAGGAGCATTACGGCCGTTTAAAGTCAGTTCTAATTCGCCATCTACAATTCTGATTGCAAAGTCTGGAACGATATTCTCCGTTACTTTGTTGTTTCCTGTAAAAGAACCACCCGGTTTCGGATTCAAACGCTCAATTTCGTGAATGGCTTTTTTAAGCTGTTCGTTCGAAATGCTGTATTTCTGTAATAATTTATCGTAATGTTTCTTCGTAAAAGCATCAAACTGATTTTCGATAATGTCAATCGCTAAAT
Organism: Flavobacterium sp. B167r; assembly: GCF_056824315.1. NCBI lineage: Bacteria > Pseudomonadati > Bacteroidota > Flavobacteriia > Flavobacteriales > Flavobacteriaceae > Flavobacterium > Flavobacterium sp. B167r. The sequence goes on along the minus strand of NZ_CP124859.1, from coordinate 630,242 downwards.
CAACATATTCAGTTGGTGTTTTGTGTTTTAATTGCAATAATAAACATTCCTGCAAGTCACGCGCGCCAACTCCAGAAGGCTCTAATTCGTGAATCACAGTCATCATTTTCTCGACCATTGCTTCATCAGTATAAATTCCCTGAGTAAAAGCCATGTCGTCAACAATATCTGGAATGCTTCTGCGGATATAACCCATGTCGTCAATGCTTCCTACTAAGAATTCGGCGATTTCGCGCTCTTCATCATTCAAAATAAAAGTATTCAGCTGATTGATTAAATCCTGATGAAAACTAATCGGAGCCGCAAAAGGTGTTTCGCGTTCCTCGTCATCACTGTAATTATTTACCTGAGTTTTGTAATCAGGTGTATCATCGTCGCTTAAGTATTCGTCAATGTTAATGTCGTCTGCTTCGATTCTGTCAGATTCTGCATCATCATAATCGTCGTAGTCTTCATTAGCGTAATCATCAGCTTCGTATTCTTCTTCTTTTCCAGCTTCAAGCGCCGGATTTTCGTTCATTTCTTCTAATAAACGTTGTTCAAAAGCTTGCGTAGGCAATTGAATTAACTTCATCAGCTGAATTTGCTGTGGAGATAATTTTTGTGATAATTTTAAATTTAAAAATTGCTTTAGCATAATAAGGCGCTATGTTTTTTGCCACTAAGGCGCGAAGGCGCAAAGTTTTTTTATTATTATTTTGCCTCGAAGGCTTTTGTTTTTTAACCATTAAGTCGCAAAGTCTTATTTTTGCTTGCGTTCAATGTCTTACCGAAAAATTCTAATATACTCTCTTCGTATTTATAAATCTTCTTATACCGCTTTTGATTAGTGGCACATTAAAATTAATTAAATAGCCTAAATCTTTGTTCAGTAATTTTATCTGACTTATAATTTGTGCTTCCCAAACTGGATTAATTTGTTCAACTGCTTTTATTTCTATAATTATAGAATTTTCAACTAATAAATCTAATCTTAATCCTTCGCTAAATTCAATTCCATCATAAAAGATCGGAATATCAACTTGGCGTTTTACATCAAGACCTGCTTTAGTGATTTCGTGAGCCAAACAAACTTCGTAAACTCTTTCTAATAATCCTGGACCAAGTTGTTTATGAACTTTGAATGCCGAGTTTACAATTATTTTTCCAATTTCTTCAGTTCTTTCAGAGAGCATGTTTTTTATGGTTTTGCCACGAAGGCACAAAGGCGCAAAGTTTTTTTGAAAGCTTTTAAATATTCCTAAATAATAAAATAATACTTTGAGTTTGTGTCTTCGTGGTATTATTTTAATTTTTTTTGAGTCTTAATCAGTTTTTAAAAAAACTTAGTGTCTTTGTGCCTTTGTGGCAATAAACCGTGTCTTAGAATTCAGCACTTCCAGGAGTTCTTGGGAAAGGAATTACATCTCTAATGTTTGTCATTCCAGTTACAAACAATACCAAACGCTCAAATCCTAAACCGAAACCTGCGTGTGTTGCAGAACCGAATCTTCTTGTGTCTAAATACCAATATAATTCTTCTTTATCAATTCCAAGAGCTTCCATTTTCTGAACAAGAACATCATAACGCTCTTCTCTTTCAGAACCCCCAACGATTTCTCCAATTCCAGGGAAAAGGATGTCCATTGCACGAACTGTTTCTCTTCCTGGTTCTGTGTTGTCATTCAAACGCATGTAAAATGCTTTAATGTTTGCCGGGTAATCAAATAAAATTACCGGACATTTAAAGTGTTTTTCCACTAAATAACGCTCGTGTTCTGATTGTAAATCAGCTCCCCATTCGTTGATGATATATTGGAATTTCTTCTTTTTATTTGGAGTTGAATCTCTTAAAATATCAATTGCTTCCGTATAAGAAACACGTTTGAAGTTGTTTTCTAAAACGAAATTTAGTTTTTCTAACAACGGCATTTCGCTTCTTTCTGCCTGTGGTTTAGATTTTTCTTCTTCAAGAAGTCTTCCCTCTAAGAATTTCAAATCATCCTGACAGTGGTCTAAAGCATATTTAATAACATACTGAATAAAATCTTCCGCCAAATCCATGTTGTCATCAAGGTCATTGAAAGCAACCTCAGGCTCGATCATCCAGAATTCTGCCAAGTGACGAGAAGTGTTTGAGTTTTCTGCTCTAAATGTTGGTCCAAAAGTATAAATCTGACCCAAAGCCATTGCAAAAGTTTCTCCTTCTAGTTGTCCAGAAACGGTTAAATTTGTATGTTTTCCGAAGAAATCTTTTTTGAAATCGATGTTTCCTTCTTCATTTTTTGGCAAATTCTCAAGTGGCAAAGAAGTTACTTGGAACATTTCTCCAGCACCTTCAGCATCAGCTCCAGTAATAATTGGCGTGTTTACGTACACGAAACCTTTTTGCTGGAAATAGCTATGAACCGCATAAGACAATACCGAGCGAACACGCATAATTGCACCAAAAGCATTTGTACGTACACGCAAGTGAGCGTTTTCACGTAAAAATTCTAAAGAGTGTTTTTTAGGCTGCATTGGAAATTTCTCTGCATCAGAATCTCCTAAAATCTCAATTTTAGAAACCTGAATTTCATATTTCTGACCCGCACCTTTACTTTCAACCAAAGTTCCAATTACAGAAACTGCAGCTCCAGTCGTGATTCTTTTTAAAGTCTCCTCTGGAGTATTTTCAAAATCAACAACACATTGAATATTATTAATTGTAGAACCGTCATTAAGCGCGATGAACTGATTATTTCTAAAAGTTCTCACCCATCCTTTTGCATTCACTTCCTGTAGCGTCGTCGTACTGTTTAATAAGTCTTTAACCTTTGTGTGTTTCATTTTAATTTTAGATTTTTAGTCCCGAAGCTTCGGGAGATTTTAGATTAAAAAAAATCATTGTTTTTTATATCGAATTGCAAATATAAACGATATTAATTAATTTTTGAAGCTGTTTCCTGCTATCAGCTATATCTTTTTCTTGCTAAAGGAGCAAGAAAAAGGATGCCGCTTCTATCAGGGCTAGGGCATTAGGTTTCAAAAGATGAATTTTTTTTACTACGTGTTTTGTTTTATGCCCATTTTTGTCATTTCGACGAAGGAGAAATCTCTATAAGAAACTCGACAAACTTAGGGATTACTGTGCGGAGCTAAGCTACTTGCGGAGATTTCTTCTTCGTCGAAATGACAATATTATGGAAATATAGGTGTGTTATTGAACTATAATCTCAAATGTTTCAGTAAATTTCTTTTCTAAATTTCTCCTTTTTCTCTTAGGAATCCGCCTTGTTAGAAATATTGAAAAGACAATGAGCAAATTAAAAATTACATATACTTGTAAAGGAAATTCTTCTTGGCTGATAAATATTGAGTTGAACAATATAAATGCAACAAGCGGATAATATTTTAGCCAAATTTCCTGAAATTTATGTGTAGGTTCAATCGTATAATTAATAATTAATGTTCTGTTTTCTGTTTTATAACTGCCCTTAATAATGAAATATGTTAGAGAAACAACTGAATTCGTTGTTAAGCGAAATGTTGAATCATCAAAATTTCCGTAAAAATGCTCTGAAGAATCTCCAAATATTCTGAATAAACTAAATGGACTAATTAATTTTAGTTTTGGATTTCCAATTACCGTATTTTCTTTGAGTCGATTTTTGAATTCAGTAATATTAAGTTTTGATTCCATTCTTTATTTTTAATTCAATTCGTGCTAGTTCGTGAAACTATTGGCAAAAAAAACTATTACTCCCCCAAATTATTCTCTAATTCCTCTTTCTTAGTTTTCTTCTTTTCAAAAGTCAAAACCAAAGAAGGCAGAACCACCAAGTTAGCAAACATTGCAAAAACCAAAGTACAAGAAATTAATCCTCCTAAAGCAATCGTTCCGCTGAAGCTTGATAAGGTGAAAGTCGCAAAACCTAAAATCAAAACGATAGAAGTATAAAAAGTACTTACTCCAGTTTCTCTTAAAGCGCTGAAAACAGATTTTTTTACTTTTCCTTTATTTTGAGTCAGCTCATCTTTGTATTTCGCCATAAACTGAATCGCATTATCAACCGAGATTCCGAAAGCGATACTGAATACCAAAATCGTTGATGGCTTTAACGGAATTCCGAAATAACCCATTAATCCAGAAGTAATACAAAGCGGTAAAATATTCGTAATCAAAGAAGCCAATACCATTTTGAAAGAACGGAATAAGTACAGCATCAAAAATGCAATCGTCATAATTGCAAAAAGCAACGATTCGATTAAGTTGTGCGCCAAATACGTTGTTCCTTTCTGAAAAACTAAAGCTTTTCCTGTAATCGTAACTTCAAAACGGTCTTTCGGGAAAATTTCATCGATTTTTTTACGAAGTTTTCCTTCTACTTTCGCCATTTCATCTGTTCCGATATCTTTCATGAAAGTTGTGATTCTAGCATATTGTCCAGTCGAATCAACGTAAGCTTTCATTAGATTTTCTTTACTGTTTTTTGTCGCATTTTTAGCATAACTCAAAATAAAAGTTTGCTCTTGCGAAGTCGGCAATTGGTAATATTCTGGGTTTCCGTTGTAGAAAGCCTGTTTAGAATATTTTACCAAATTTACCACAGAAACTGGTTTTGCTAATTCTGGAATTTCAGAAATGGTATTCTGCAATTCATCCATTTTACGAATAGTCGAAGCCTTCATAACACCTTTTTTCTTTTTGGTGTCGACCATAATTTCAAGAGGCATTACTCCGTTAAATTCTTTTTCGTAAAATAAAATATCTTTAAAGAAAGAAGCGCTTTTTGGCATTTCGCCAATCAAACTTCCAGAAACTTTCATTTGCCTAATTCCATTTAAACTTACAATAAATAGAACAGCGTAAATGCAATAAACGATTGTCTTTTTACCTTTTACAATGCTTGTAACTGTATTTAAAAGTGTCGAAATATAAGTTTTATCTAAGTGATATAAATGTTTCGCTTTTGGCAATGGCATAAAACTGTAAATAATTGGCACGATAAAAAGTGTCAAAGTATAAACAGAAAGCACGTTGATAGAAGTTACTAATCCGAATTCAAAAAGCAATTCGTTTCCTGTAATCATCAAAGTTGCAAAACCAATTGCAGCTGTTAAATTGGTCATGAAAGTCGAATGTCCGATTTTTGAAATAACACGCTGTAACGCTTTTGCCTGATTGTTATGAATTTTGATTTCTTGCTGATATTTATTAATCAGGAAAATACAGTTTGTAATTCCGATTACGATAATCAGCGGCGGAATAATTGCCGTTAAAATCGTGATTTTATATCCGAATAATCCCAATGTTCCAAATGACCAAGTTACGCCGACAATTAAAATAACAATCGAAATGAAAGTTGCTCTAAACGAACGGAAGAAGAAAAAGAAAATCAATGAAACTGTCAATAAAGAAGCTCCGATGAAAAGTCCGATTTCGCCTTTCATGTTATCTGCATTGATCGTTCTGATGTACGGCATTCCTGAAACTTTCAAGTCAATTCCAGTTGTTTTTTCGAATTTATCGATTTTCGGAACCAGATTTTCAAGAATAAAAGTTTTTCTGTTTGCGGTGTTTACCAGATTTTTGTTGATGTAAATCGCAGAACGAATACTTCCGCTTTCTTTGTTAAATAATAATCCTTCGTAAAAAGGTAAATTATGAAACAATTCATACTGAACAGTTTTTAAATACGCAGGATCTAAAACTTTGCTTTGATCGATAAACGGCGATAAAACAAATTTTTCGTTAACAGTGTCTTTTTCTAGTTTTTTCAAATCGTTAAGAGAAACCACTAAATCAACTTCTTTAGATTTCTTCAAACCTGTCATCAATTCATTCCAAGCTGCGTAGTTTTTTGGAGTAAAGAATTTTGGGTCTTTAAAACCAATAACGATCAGATTTCCTTCCTCGCCAAATTTGTCAAGGAATTTTTGATAATCTTTATTCGCAATATGATCTTTCGGAAGCAGGTTAGCTTCTGTATAAGTCATGGCAAGATTTTTCCACTGATAACCAAAGAAAATAGTTAAAGCAGAAAGTATAACCAGAATTGTAATTCTGTTTTTAAGTATGATTCGGGCAAGTTTTTCCCAAAATCCAACTTTAATAGCGTTTTTCATAACATCTTTAAAAAATGGATGCAAATGTAGTGAAAAGTGCTCGAAATCATAAATATTCCGTTCTATTTTACTTTATGTTAACACAAAATATATCTTCTCTAAAAGCACTATAATTTACTTGCTTTTTGCCGTTTAGTCGTCAGCTTTTCTCATATTTGCAAGTAATTTATAGTAAAAAAAATCTGTTATTGTGATTTGAACTAAAAAACAAACAAGCAACGATGCAACAAAATGATACTACAACTTTTATTTTCTTAGCAATTCTTTTGCTTTTAATTGTCATTATCTGCATTTTGATATATCAATTAATGCAATCAAAAAAGTCAAAAGAGAATGCAGAACAAAGTTTCTATGCTTTAGAAGCAAAAGTAAACGACTTGCAATTAGAAAATTTAGAATCAAAATTGAATCCGCATTTGTTTAAGAATATTCTAAATTCGATTCAGTCGCATGCATATCAGACTTATTTTGCTTTGGATAAACTGGCGAATGTTTTGGACTATATTTTATACGAAAGCAAAAAAAAGTTTGTAACGGCTAAAGAAGAAATTGATTTTGCATTGAATTTAATCGAAATCAATAAAATTAAAATCAGTCCGCTTTTTGAGCTGAAAGTCAAAACGAATATCAACGAAGAAGATAAATTATACGATCAGCCTTTGTTGGCGCCTTTAATTTCGATCGATTTAATTGAAAATGCTTTCAAACATGCCGATCTTCAAAGCGCAGATGCTTTTATTTCGGTAGTTTTCGAGTTTAAAAACAACGCTTTTTTTATGACGGTTTCAAACAAAATCTCCGATAAAAAAGTGCTGAAAAAAGAACGAAGCGGTTTTGGCCATGCAACGCTAGAACATCGTCTTCGCATTATTTATAAGAATAATTTCAAACTTGAAAGATTTGTAGAAAACGATGTTTATATTGCTCATCTAAAAATTGATTTACTTGAATACAAAACTGAAATGCTTGCTTCTGGACGATGAACTTCCCGGATTAACGTACCTAAAAATGCTTTGCGAACAGATTCCTGATCTGGAAATCGTAAAAACATTTAATAATCCTGAAAAATTGTTGTCTGATATTCCTGATTTAGATTTTGATTTGCTGATTTCTGACATCGAAATGCCTGGAATCGACGGACTGCATCTGGCTGAAAAACTGCAGGATAAATTGGTGATTTTTTGTACGGCGTATAAAGAATATGCAGCCGAAGCATTTAATATTGATGCTGTAGATTATATTACAAAACCAGTAAAATTAGAGCGTTTGCAAAAAGCAATCACTAAAGCTTTTGAACGTTTCGAAAAATCAAATTCAGATAAAAAATTCATTCAGCTGAATACTGACAAAGGCAAAACGTTGCTGTATTTTAATAAAATTCAATACATAAAAACTGCCGCCAGCGATAGCCGAGACAAAACGGTTTTGCTTACTGATGGAAGTTTTTTGAATTTAAAAAATGTAAAATTCGATACACTTTTAAACGAATTGCCAGATGCCGATTTCTGCCGAGTTAATAAAAAAGAAATCGTAGCCGTTAAAGCCATAAAATTCTTTAATCATACCGAAATTGTCCTGCATCATTTAGAAGAAAATAATAAAAATGCAACGTTAATTTTAAGTGAAACCTATCGTGCCGATTTTGTAAAAAAAGTGAAACTCTAAAACTTATTACAATTTTTTTCGGACTTGTTACATGCTGTTGAAATTAACAAGTGAATTACTTTTTCAGTAAATTCACAGTACTGATATTTGCGGTAATTAATTTAAAGAATGAATTTATGAATAACGTTAGGAACTCTGTATTCTATGTAACAGTTATTGGTGGTTTTACTGCGCTTATATATTGGGTAATTTCAAAAGGTGCTACATTAGAAGTAGGGCGTAATATTGTAAAGAAGAGTGTTGAAAGCAATCATTGGAAAGACTTTCTTCATTCGATGATCGAAAATCTGCAGCATCCTTTGGCTATTTTATTGGCTCAGATTGTGACCATCATTTTAGTTGCTCGTTTTTTTGGATGGTTTTTTAGAAAAATAGGACAGCCGTCTGTAATTGGCGAAATGATTGCCGGAATTGTTTTAGGACCATCTTTGGTCGGAATGTATTTTCCAGAGTTTTCAGCAGCTTTATTCCCTGCAGCATCTTTAGGGAATTTGCAGTTTTTAAGCCAGATCGGTTTGATACTTTTCATGTTTGTTATTGGTATGGAATTGGATTTGAAAGTGCTGAAAAACAAAGCACATGATGCTGTTGTAATAAGTCACGCCAGTATCGTAATTCCGTTCGCTTTAGGGTTAACATTAGCGTATTTTATATATGGAACTTTTGCTCCAGATGGAGTTGAGTTTTCTTCTTTCGGATTATTTATGGGAATTGCCATGAGTATTACTGCATTTCCGGTGTTGGCTAGAATTGTTCAAGAACGCGGAATGCAGAAAACAAAATTAGGAACCATTGCGATTACTTGTGCGGCTGCAGATGATATTACGGCTTGGTGTATTTTGGCAGTTGTTATTGCAATTGTAAAAGCAGGTTCGTTTGCAAGTTCGCTTTATGTTATCGGAATGGCGATTTTGTATGTAATTATCATGCTGAAAATCGTTCGCCCGTTCTTAAAAAGAGTTGGAGATTTAAATGCGACGCGCGAAAGTTTAAATAAACCTGTCGTTGCGATTTTCTTTATCACGCTTTTAATTTCTGCCTATGCATCTGAGTTAATTGGAATTCATGCTTTGTTCGGAGCTTTTCTTGCTGGAGCGATTATGCCAGAAAACAATAAATTCAGAAATATATTTATTGAAAAAGTTGAAGACGTTTCGATTATTGTTCTTTTGCCATTATTTTTCGTTTTCACTGGTTTGCGTACACAAATCGGATTATTGAATGATCCTGAATTATGGAAAATTACAGGTTTAATCATTTTGGTTGCCGTAGTTGGTAAATTCTTCGGAAGTGCTTTGGCAGCTAAATTTATGGGGCAAAATTGGAAAGATAGTTTAGCTATTGGTGCCTTAATGAATACTAGAGGTTTAATGGAATTGGTGGTTTTAAATATAGGTTACGATCTTGGAGTATTATCAACAGAAATTTTTACGATGATGGTAATTATGGCATTGGTAACTACTTTTATGACAGGTCCAGCTTTAGATTTCATCGGTTTTATTTTTAAAGATAAAGAGACTGCCGTTCCGGAGGAAATTGGAACCAAAAGCAAATACAAGATTTTACTTTCGTTTGCAACGCCAGAAAAAGGCAAAAAACTACTTAAAATTGCCAATAGTTTGGTTAAAAAGCAACCAGATAATTCGATTGTAACGGCGATGCATTTGTCTTTAAGTACAGAAGTGCATTCTTTTGATGTGAAAGAACACGAGAAAAAAATGCTTGTTCCAGTAATTGAAGAATCACAATCGCTGAACCAAAATATGGTGAGTTTATTTAAGGTATCTAATGATATTGATTCGGATATAATTGATACAGCAAATCAAGGAGAATATGATTTGTTGCTGGTTGGTTTAGGGCAATCTATTTTTGACGGAACTTTGCTAGGGAAAATTCTTGGTTTCACAACTCGAATTGTAAATCCAGATCGTTTGATTGACAAGTTTACAGGAAAAGAAGGTTTGTTTGAAAATTCTCCTTTTGATGAAAGAACGCGTCATATTATTACAAAATCTAAAATGCCAGTCGGAATCTTTATTGATAAAGATTTCGAAGAAGTCAATCAAGTTTTGATGCCTGTTTTTAGTAAAGAAGATGCTTTTTTAATTGAATATGCTAAAAAACTAATCAATAATAATGGCGCTCAGATTACGGTTTTAGATGCTGGCGGAGAAGTGAAAAATACGAGAGAAATTCAGGAAACAATTCGTTCTATCGAGCAGATTGCGCCAAATCACATTATGATTATGAATGACAGAACATTAAAAAAAGAATTTTTAGAAAGTCAGGATTTAATGATTATAAGTTTAGACAGCTGGAAAAAATTAATAGAATCGCAAAGTATCTGGTTGAATAATTCGCCATCAGTTTTGATTCTGAAACCATAAAGGTTTAAATTTTCAAAATAAATAAAATCCCAAATTCCAATTTGCTGTTGGAGTTTGGGATTTTTTATTGTGAATTATGAAGAACTTTGATAAAGTTTTTATGTTCAAAAATTAGAATTTGGAATTTGAGATTTTCTAGTTTACGAAATTGGAATTTAAAATCTAAAGTCCCAAATCAAGCACATAAGAAATCTTGACTGCAATATTATCTTCAAATTTCGTTAATTGGTTTGGCCCGTATCTGTAGAATCCTCCTAAACCTATGCCTTTAAAAATTCTGTTTAGTTCAATTCCCGATTCAAAAAAACCTTTATCAAGCGCTTTGTAAGTTGGTCCAACATGCTGTTCTGGATTTTCCATACTTCCCCAAGCCATTCTGGTAACTAAAACCAATGATGGACGAACTTTTTTCATGATTCTAATTCGGTCAAAACCATGTTTAATTTGAAACATCAAATATTGGCTTGAGAAGAACTCGTTAAAATACATGGTTTCAAAAGCATTTCTTCCCGCAAAAGTGATACGCTGAATAACAGTTTCCTTCGTTAAATTATTTGGAGCTGTGTTATACAAATGCGTAATGGGAACATCGCCCATTGCATAACCTGCCTGTAAAAGCAAACTTGTTTTCTGACGATTTAAAAACTGTTTTTCGTATTCAGCCTTAAAATCTATTTTGCTAAAAGTGAAATCATTATCAAAAACATTCGGCAGAGATTGCGTGTACTGAAACGTAAACCTCGGAAATCTTTTATCGCTTTCATTTCTTCCTGTCGGAGTCTGCATATAATTGCTAAAAGGTGCCCAGACAATTGAAAGCATTGCCGTAGTCATGATATAGCTAGAATACAATTTTCCGTTTAAGTTATACAGATAATCAAATTTTGGTTCTATATTATTTCTGGAAAGTTCTAAAACGGCTTCGGTTTTCGGAATAAATTTTGTTTGAACATTGGCACGCCATCCTGTATATTCGTAAAAAGTGCTAATGTTTATCGGACGCGGATCGTAAATTTTAAAAACCCGTTTGTCAACAGAAAAAACGGTACTCGCAATTTCTCGTACATCATCGGTATAATAACCATTAAACCAAGTGTTGGTATGTTTGTCTAGTAGAACGCCAGCTCCTGCGCTGTATTTAAAAACACCGTCTTTAGTTCCGTAAGCAGTGTAGCTTTCAAGACGAAAATTTTTAGAAAAGCGATCGTTTGTAACACCGCCTATACCGATTCGGAAACCTTCGTAATTGTTGTAACTTATAATTTTTTTCAAATCTAAATCGACAGGACCAATCGGATAGAAGCCATTAATGATTTTTCGGCCAATTCCTAAGCGTTTTTCAATTCGATTTCGAATAGAAAGACTGTCCAGCAACTGGTATGTTTTTTGGCTTTTTAAATCAAGATTTTCCTTTCGATAGGCTTCCCAAAAACTTTCTGGTTTTTTGGCTGCATCGTCGTTGATTTCGATATAAAGCGAAGGGTTTTTTATCGGATTATTGGTGTTCACGCGAACATCAAAACTATTGCTTTCTGAAAGCAGATAGGTAAAATCTGAAGCTACTTTTTTTCTTGCTTCGAAATTTTCTTCAACATCTCCATCAAATTGAATCGTACCTCCTAAAATTCGAATATCATCTTCATTTTTACCTTTTACAATTTTAAAAGTAGTATTGCTCTGAAACCATATTTTTTCTTTCGGAATATATTCAAATTCGTGAATCCCGCTGATGTCCAAAACCCCTTTTATACGCATTACGGCTTTCGCGACAGCAAAATTTTCTTTATCGATATATAAAACCCCTTCTAAGCCAGAAGTTCTGTGTTTTGATTTGTTTTTGAAATAAATCATATACGTGTCACGACCTTTTACGCTAACAGTATCTAACAATTTATAATTGTAATTTGAAGGCGCATTTTTAGAAATAGGATTTTCATATTTGGTTTCAAACAATTCATAATTAGAATCATAAATAGAAATTGATTGAAGGTTGAAAGCTAGAACTTCGTAAATAGGCTGTTTGAAACCAGCGATTTTTGTTCCCAAAACGGTTTCTTTCAGTTTATTGTTTCCAAATTGATATTGAGAAACTTTTTCGGTCTGAAATAAGTGCTGTTTGCTTACAATTTCTTTAAACTTATAATCAGAAGAATCGATATTTATGATTTTCTTTTTTAAATCTTTATATGTGGCTGAAGTATCAATACGCCCGTCAATAGAATCTGGATTGGCAGTTACAATAAGTTTGTTATAGGTTTTATACTCAAAATTATTGAGCTTTTTCTGCGGATCGTTGGTCGACTTATTGGCAATAACTTTTCTGATAATTGTTAAAGCGGGATTTTCATTAGAAACAACAACTTCTTTTAAGTCATCTGTTTGCTGCAAAAGTGAAACAGCGTAATAAGTTTTACTATTGAGCAGCTCAATTGTTTTGGTTTGAAAACCAATATAGGAAATCGTAAGTGTTGTTGCAGAAGAACTAACTTTGAAAATAAATTTCCCATCAACATCTGTAATAGTGTTATTGTTTTCTGAGGTAGTAATGGTGGCAAACGGAAGAGGTTTGCTGTTTGAATCGGTTACGATTCCGTTTATTTGAATTTGCGCTTGCAGGGTAAGCGTAAAAAACAAAGTCAAAAAACAAAATAGCTTCATACAGAATGATATAGTTTCAGAAACGAAAAGAATTTAATTTTCGTATGCAAAAATAGCAATAAAAAAATCCGTCTGGTACAATAAACCAAACGGATTTTTTATTTTATCTCAATCTGAGGGTTACACCTTCATGATTTCAGCTTCTTTTGCAACCAATAACTCATCAATTTTTTTGATGAAAGAGTTTGTTAAGTTTTGAACTTCTTCTTCTGCAGATTTACAGATGTCTTCAGATGTTCCTTCTTTTTCTAATTTTTTAATATCGGTATTGGCATCCTTGCGAGAATTACGAATACCAATTTTAGCATCTTCAGCTTCAGATTTTGCTTGTTTAGCTAAATCGCGACGACGCTCTTCTGTTAAAGGCGGTACGCTGATGATTACCATATCACCGTTATTCATTGGGTTAAAACCAATGTTAGCGATCATAATTGCTTTTTCAATTGCTTGCAGCATATTTTTTTCAAATGGCTGTAATGTAATTGTTCTAGCATCTGGAACACTAATTTTAGATACTTGAGAAAGCGGCGTTGCAGATCCATAATAGTCTACAAAAACACCTCCAAGCATAGCTGGAGAAGCTTTTCCTGCACGAATATTAAGAAATTCTTTTTCTAAGTGTCCAATAGTACCATTCATTGATTCCTCAGTACTTTCTAAAATAAAGTCTATTTCTTCAGTCATTTTGTTTAGATTTTTTGTCCCGAAATTTCGGGATAGAAGATTAGATTTTTAGACTTTAAAAATGGTTTCTTCTAATTTACTAACTAATATTATTTTGTTTTTTAGATTGCTTTAATGTCGGTTAAGAATTTAGTCTAAAATTCTAACAATCAAAGCAGTCTAGACACTTACTACAGTTCCGATATTTTCACCTGCGCAGATTTTCAAAAGGTTTCCGATTTTATTCATATCAAAAACAACGATTGGCAGTTTATTTTCTTGGCTTAAAGTAAATGCAGTTGTATCCATTACATTTAATCCTTTTTTGATTACATCATCAAAAGAAATAAAATCAAATTTTACTGCAGAAGCATTTTTTTCTGGATCAGAATCGTAAACACCATCAACGCGAGTTCCTTTAAGGATAACATCAGCATTGATTTCGATACCTCTTAAAACTGCTGCTGTATCAGTTGTAAAATATGGATTTCCAGTTCCGGCACCAAAAATTACAATTCTGCCTTTTTCAAGGTGGCGATCAGCTCTTCTTTTAATGTATGGTTCTGCAATAGATTCCATTTTCAAAGCTGTCTGCAGACGCGTTTTCATTCCTTTATCTTCAAGAGCGCCTTGCAAAGCCATTCCGTTGATAACAGTTGCAAGCATTCCCATGTAATCTCCTTGCACTCTGTCCATTCCTGCGCTTGCTCCGGCAACGCCTCTAAAAATATTTCCTCCTCCAATTACAATAGCAATTTCTACGCCTTTGTCGTGAATCTGCTTGATTTCATCTGCATATTCGCCTAGTCTTTTCGGGTCAATACCGTATTGTAAATCACCCATTAAGGCCTCGCCGCTAAGTTTAAGAAGAATTCTTTTATATTTCATGTGTGTGTTGCGTTAATTTGTGCAAATATAGACATATTCTGATTTTTAAAAATAATGTTTGCAAAAAATTAATTGCCGTTGCAATTTTAGATTTAAAATGGCTTTAAAGTTACTTGATTTAAATGTGATAAATGTCATTTCGCCGTCTTTCTAAAATTCGTATTTTTATTGTATCCTAAAAACAAAACAAAATATGAAAAGCATCGTAGCCAAAGCGTTATTCAATAGTCATCCTTATGTTGAATATAGAAAAATAGTAACCGATTTATTGTCTGAAGGAAAATCAACTGGAAATGAACAATCTGAAAGTCTTACCAATTATTCTAAATTGAATGAAGCTCGAATGAATAGGCTGGAAAAAACGATAACTATTTCAGATACTGTTTCAGACAAACTTCAAAACCTAGACAATCATTACATTTGGTTAGTTCTCTCTGAGGGCTGGTGTGGTGATGCAGCACAAATTCTTCCAATTTTAAATAAAATGGCTTTGGCTTCCAATAAAAAAATTGAGCTAAGAATTGCATTGCGCGATGAAAATGATGATTTGATGAGCCATTATTTGACTAATGGCGGAAGAGCAATTCCGAAAATAATTGTTATTTGTAAAGAAGCTGGAATTGTACGTGCTGATTGGGGGCCAAGACCAAAAGGCGCAACTGAATTAATGGCAAAACATAAAAGAGAAGTTGGTGCTATTGACGAGAAAATAAAAACCGATTTGCAGTTATGGTATTTAGCAGATAAAGGAATTTCGGTTCAGGAAGAGTTGGTCGAAATAATGGAAAATATTAAGTATAATAGACTTTAGTCGGATTAATGTGTTGATAAACAGGTTGTATGTTAATAAAATTATCTTAAAGTCTTTTTGACTTAAATATATTTTTGTAACTTAGTAAAACTAATCCCACATCTATTATAACTTTCAGGTTTACTCTTTTTATTGGTGTTTATTTAATGTTTAACAATTAAAAAATACACTATTATGAAAAAGTTATTCGAAAGGTTTTATGATTTCTTCTCTACATTTTTATTTGGAGGAAAGAATGTGCCTCACTATTGAGTTTAGATAAGTATGGAATAAAATTACTTATTTAAGAGAGAGCTTGGCACATTACTAAATAAAAAGTAATGTGCTTTTTTATTTTAGACTTTCTTCAAATAAAGTAATGTCAATTGCATTTTTTACGTCATAATCGCCAATTTTAGTTCGGCGTAAAACGGTTAAATGCGAGCCAGAATTCATTGCTTTGCCAAAATCGTAAGCTAAAGAACGAATATACGTTCCTTTAGAACAAACTACTCTAAAGTCTATTTCAGGTAATGCGATTCTTGTAATTTCAAATTCGTGAATTGTAGTTTTCCTGCTTGCAATTTCTATTGTTTCGCCTGCACGAGCGTGTTCATATAAGCGAACACCATCTTTTTTAATCGCAGAAAAAATTGGCGGTTTCTGGTCGATTTCGCCTAAAAATTGTTTTACAGTTTCGTGAATCAAATCTTCATTTATATGATCGGTTGGAAAAGTCTGATCGATTTCCGTTTCTAAATCATACGATGGAGTAGTAGCTCCAATGTAAAATGTTCCTGTGTATTCCTTTGCCTGACCTTGTAATTCGGAAATTCTTTTTGTGAATTTTCCTGTACAGATCAATAGAAGCCCAGTAGCTAAAGGATCTAAAGTTCCTGCGTGGCCAATTTTGAACTTTTTTGGAAGTCCAACTTTATTAATTAAAAGGTATTTTAATTTATTGACAGCTTGAAATGAACTCCATTTTAAAGGTTTGTCAATCAATAAAACCTGACCTTCTAAATATTCTTCGGGTGTCATTATATAATAGTAAGCGGATGAATGAAAAAGTGAATCAATAATAAAATGATTCCGGCAATAATTCGGTAATAACCAAAAACTTTGAACCCGTTTTTAGTCAAAAATCCGATGAAAGTTTTAATCGCTAAAAGCGCTACAACAAAAGCAACAATGTTTCCGATAACAAGCATGTTTACTTGGTCGTGAGACAATTCGAAACCAGCTTTATAATAGTCATAACATTTTTTTGCAGTTGCGCCTAACATGGTAGGTACGGCTAAGAAAAATGAAAACTCTGCAGCTGTAGTTCTTGATAATTTTTGAGACATTCCGCCAACAATACTGGCTCCGCTTCGAGAAACTCCAGGGATCATCGCAATACATTGAAATAATCCAATTTTAAAAGCTTGCAAGTAACTGATTTCTTGAGAAGTTTCAGCTGTATTTGGGTTGTTAAACCATTCGTCGACTTTCAATAAAATAATTCCTCCAATTAAAAGAGAAACTGCAACCGTTATTGGATTTTCTAATAAGCCATCAATAAAATCGCTTAATAATAATCCTAAAACAACCGCAGGAATGAAAGCAACTAAAAGTTTAAAGTAAAAATCAAGTGTTTGAAAAAAGCGTTTGAAGTATAAAACCACAACCGAAAGTATAGCGCCAAGCTGAATAACGATGGTAAAAAGTTTGGTGAAATCTTCGTGAGCGATTCCAAAAAATGAAGAAGCAATAATCATGTGACCTGTTGAAGAAACAGGTAAAAACTCTGTAATTCCTTCAATAATGGCAAGAACAATAGCTTGTAATGTGTTCATTTAAATTAGATTTTTAGACTTCTTAGACATTTTAGACTTCTTATATTTTTTAGAAAAGATTAAATATATAAGAAGTCTAAAATGTCTAAGCAAGTCTATTTTGATTTTTTGAATATAGAATAAATCGTGATTCCGAAACCGATTAAAACAGTTGTTGGCGCTAAACGAATACGTCTAAAACTAAAAATGTCTTCATTAAAAACATTTGGATCTTTACTTCCTCCGCCAGACATTAAAACAAATCCAAGTGCTATAACCGCGATTCCGATTAATAGGATTTTATAATTAATTCCGTCAAAAAGAAATTCTTGTTTTTGAACTTGTTGTTCTTTATTGTTGTCTTTCATTTTTTATTTTTTTATCCCCGAACAAAGCGAAGGGCAATTTATTTCAATCTAAAATCTACAATCAGCAATCTAAAATTAATAAAGATCGTCAGTTCTTAAATTCAAGAAACGTTGTGTTGCAAAATGCGTACTAACCCAAGTAATTAAAACTCCTAATCCGAAAACGGCAACCAAAACTAAACCAGTTAAAGCTTTATCTTCTAGAATTCCTAAACCAGGAAAATTAGTATCTACATATAGTAAAAGTGCGATTAAAGCAATAATTGCCAAACCTGCACCAAGCATTCCAAGTTTTACACTTCGCATTACAAATGGTTTACGGATAAACGCTTTTGTAGCGCCAACCATCTGCATAGTTTTAATGATAAAACGATTTGAATGTATCGATAAACGAAGTGAACTATTGATTAATAATACAGCAATTACAGTCAAGAAACCGCTGATAATTAAAATCCACATACTTACTTTTCTAATATTGTCATTTACCAGATTTACCAATTGTTTGTCGTAAACAATATCTGAAATCATAGCATTTTTGCGAAAGTTGTTTTCAATCTTAACAATACTGTCTCTTTCTACATAATCTGCTTTTAAGTGAATGTCGTATGAATTCAATAACGGATTTTCTCCCAAGAAAGTTAAGAAGTCTTCTCCGATGATATCAGTATGTTCTTTTGCTGCTTTTTCTTTTGTAACATAAACAAAAGATCTCGCAAAAGGCGCTCTTTTAAGTTCAGTATTAAATGCTTTGATAATACTGTCGTTTGCTTCATTTTTAAAGAAAACTGTCATTGCGATTTTTTCTTTAAAATCGTCGGCTAGCTGTTTAGAATTAATAATGAATAATCCCAGTACTCCCAAAAGGAATAAAACCAAGAATACACTTAATACTACCGAAAAATAAGAGGAAATTAACCTGCGCTTTTGAAATTTATCAAAGTTAGAACTCATACTGTGCTTAAATTATGTGGTAAAAATAATAAAGAATTTCTTTATTTAAAGTTATTAACGAACTTTTATACTATAAATGTACGATTCCGTATTGAATAAAATGTCATTTAACCGCAAAGTGCACAAAGATTTTTTGAGTTTGAATGATTTGTAAAACCCAAAGTTCGCAAAGCTTTACTGGTAAAAACTTTGCGAACTTTGCGGTGAAGTATTAAAATTTTAAATTTCGAGTTTCCTTTTGCGCGAAATCTTTAATGCGTTTTTCAATTTCATAAAAAACAGCAATTGCTCGTTCGCCGGCTTCGGTTAATTTTGCTCCGCCACCGCCTTTTCCGCCCAAAAGTTTTTCCACTAACGGACTTTCAGCACGTTGGTTCATTTCTTCAACCAATTGCCAAGCCTGACGATACGCCATTTTCATTTCTTTTGCAGCATTAGTTATCGAACCCGTTTTCTTGATATTTTCAAGAAGCCAGATTTTCCCAATTCCGAGAAATGCGCCTTCCGCTTCTTCAATCCAAACGCGGACTTCAACTTTATATTTCTTATTTTCAGTCATCAAGTTTAGAATAAATAAGTATTATTTCAATACAATAATAAGTATTTTTACTTAACGCAGAATACGTAAAAAGTAATTTTATTTGTTTGTCAATGAAATAGCTTTGGTACAATGCGCAATAAATGTAAATTTGCGCCTTAATTAATTTAGTGAAAAGCCTTAGAACCTTAGTCACTTAGAATCTTAGTCACTTAGAAATGAAATACAATCCAAACGAAATAGACGCCAAATGGCAGAAATATTGGGCAGAAAATCAAACTTTTGCCGCAAAAAATAATTCTGAACAACCGAAACATTATGTTTTAGACATGTTTCCTTATCCGTCAGGAGCGGGATTACACGTTGGGCATCCGCTGGGTTATATTGCTTCAGATGTTTATTCTCGTTTCAAAAGACACCAAGGATTCAACGTTTTGCACCCAATGGGATACGATAGTTTCGGATTGCCAGCAGAGCAATATGCAATTCAGACAGGTCAGCGTCCAGAAGATACAACTCGTGTAAACATTGACGGTGGAGTTGATAAAGAAGGAAAGCAAATCGCTGGTTACAGAAAACAATTAGATAAAATCGGATTTTCATTTGATTGGGCGCGCGAAGTTCGTACGTCAAATCCGGATTATTACAAACATACACAATGGATTTTTATCCAATTGTTCAATTCATGGTACAATAAAAATTCAGATAAAGCAGAAGATATTTCGACTTTGGTTTCCATTTTTGAAAAAGAAGGAAATGCAAATGTAAAAGCAGTTTCGGATGAAAATATTATTGCTTTTTCGTCAAGCGAATGGAACTCGTTTTCGGCTGACGAACAAGAAAAAATCTTACTTCAATACCGATTAACGTATTTGGCAGAAACAGAAGTAAACTGGTGTCCTGGTTTGGGAACGGTTTTGGCAAATGACGAAATCGTAAACGGAGTTTCTGAGCGTGGAGGTTTTCCTGTTATAAGAAAAAAAATGACACAATGGAGCATGCGAATTTCTGCATATGCAGAGCGTTTGCTTAACGGATTAAATGATATTGATTGGAGTGAATCAATCAAAGAATCACAAAGAAACTGGATTGGAAAATCAGTTGGAGCAATGGTTACTTTCAATGTGAAAAATCACGATGAGGTAATTGATGTTTTCACAACTCGTCCTGACACAATCTTCGGAGTAACATTTATGACTTTGGCACCAGAACATGATTTGGTTGCTAAAATTACAACTTCAGAACAAAAAGAAGCTGTTGAAGCGTATATCGAAAAAACTTCTAAACGTTCTGAGCGTGAGCGTATGGCCGATGTAAAAACGATTTCTGGTGTATTTACTGGAGCATATGCAGAACATCCATTTACTAAAGAACCAATTCCGGTTTGGATTGGAGATTATGTTTTGGCAGGTTACGGAACAGGAGCAGTTATGGCGGTTCCTTGCGGTGACGAAAGAGATTATGCTTTTGCTAATTTCTTTAAAGGTCAAAACGGAATGCAGGAAATCAAAAATATCTTCGCAAATGTTGATATTTCTGAAGCTGCTTACGGATCAAAAGACAACGTTGAAATCGCAAATTCTGATTTCTTAAACGGATTAAATTATAAAGAAGGAACTAAAAAAGCAATCGAAAAACTGGAAGAAATTGGTCAGGGAACTGGAAAAACCAATTACCGTTTGCGTGATGCTGTTTTCTCTCGTCAGCGTTATTGGGGTGAGCCATTCCCAGTTTATTATGTGAATGGACTTCCAAAAATGATTGGCACACAACATTTGCCAATTATTTTGCCAGAAGTAGAGAAATATTTGCCAACTGAAGACGGATTGCCACCATTAGGAAATGCTGCAGTTTGGGCTTGGGATACCAACCAAAATAAAGTTGTGAATACAGATTTAGTTGACAATGTTTCGATTTTTCCTTTAGAATTAAACACAATGCCAGGTTGGGCGGGAAGTTCATGGTATTGGATGCGTTACATGGATGCGCACAATGAAAATGAATTTGCAAGCAAAGAAGCTTTGGCTTACTGGGAAAGTGTAGATTTATATATTGGAGGAAGCGAGCACGCAACAGGTCACTTATTGTATTCTCGTTTTTGGAACAAATTCTTAAAAGATAAAGGTTTTGCTCCAACTGAAGAACCATTCAAAAAACTGATCAATCAGGGAATGATTTTGGGGACTAGTGCTTTTGTTTATAGAATTGAAGGAACAAATAGTTTTGTTTCTAAAAATAAAATTGGTGATCAAAAAGTGCAGCCAATCCACGCTGACGTCTCAATGGTTAATTCTTCTGATGAATTAGATGTTGAAAAATTCAAAGCTTGGAGAGAAGATTACGCTGGTGCGGAATTTATCTTAGATGATAACGGAAAATACATTGTTGGTCGCGAAGTTGAAAAAATGTCAAAATCGAAATACAATGTAGTTACTCCAGATGATATTTGTGATGAATACGGAGCTGATACATTACGTTTGTACGAAATGTTCTTAGGGCCATTAGAGCAAGCAAAACCTTGGAATACTGCCGGTATTTCAGGAGTTTTTGGTTTTCTTAAAAAATTATGGAGATTGTATTTTGATGATAATGGATTAATCGTAAACAACGACGAACCAACAAAAGACAATTTGAAAACGTTGCATAAAACAATCAAAAAAGCAGCTGATGATATTGAGAATTTCTCTTTCAATACTTCGGTTTCGCAATTTATGATTTGTGTGAACGAATTGTCTTCTCAAAACTGTCATTCAAGAGCGATTTTAGAGCCTTTAGCAATTTTGGTTTCACCTTACGCGCCGCATATTGCTGAAGAATTATGGTCGCAATTAGGACACACAACTTCAATTTCTGATGTTGCTTTCCCAATTTTCGAAGAAAAACATTTGATCGAAACCAATAAAGAATATCCAGTTTCTTTCAACGGAAAAATGCGTTTCACAATCGAATTGCCTTTAGATTTAACCAAAGAACAAATCGAAGAAATCGTAATGAAAGACGAAAGAACGCAAAAACAATTAGACGGTAGAACACCAAATAAAGTGATTATCGTTCCTGGAAAGATTATCAATTTGGTTGGTTAATCAAATAAAATCTAAATATTTAAAATCCCAAATCTATTAGAGTTTGGGATTTTTTTTGTGCAATTTTTTCCGCCACGAATTCACGATTTTTTTTGCAATTAATTCGTGAATTCGTGGCGGAAAATTACCAGAATCAGTTTGAAATTTTTTTGTTTCGTTTTGTCAGTCTGGGCGAAGTCGAAGACAACGCCAGTAACTCTACAAAGATTGGCGATTTAGATTGCAGGTCTTTGACTTCGTTTATCTTAGCTTCTTTGCATAAAAAAAGCTTCGTATAAACGAAGCTTTTTTACCAAAAACAAATAATTTAAATTCTAATTTTTTCAATTATTGAGGAAAAACATAGGGAGTAAGTGATAATACAATTATTCCATCTCCATTTGCTGTTGCAGTTACCTCATTTACAACTTTTCCGCCAACATAAATTTTTCCAGTAAGCGTTTGTCCAGCAACACCTCCGTATCCGCTAGCGCTTAAAGATGCGCCTAAAGATTTTGCTTCAGCAGTAAATTCTTTTATCCATGGAAGTTTAGTGAGATCTTCATTTAATACATTTCCTCCTTTTTCAAAATAAGTAGTAGATGAAGTTCCAGTGTAATTTCCAGTTATTTCGTATTTAACATCTCTTGAGCTAGATCCTTTATCGTCATTATCGCTGCTGCAAGAAACCGCGGTAAAAGCAAGAGTCAATACTATTGCTAAGGTTTTCAAAATTGATTTCATAATATATTCTTTGATTAATATTCAGATTATAACAAAATTACCTTCTTAAACCTGATAGGTCAATACCTGATAAAATGTATTTTTTTTTACCTGATATCAGGTAAAAGAGAGTGATTTCTTTTTGAAAGTCGTTAAGCTTTAATAACTTTGAGTAAATGCCATATTTATGAAGAGAATCTACGCCTTTTTATTTTTTTTATTTTTTACCGCAATTTCCAATTCACAAGTAATCCTTTCATTAGATGACGATACGGTTTATATTGACAGTATTGTTAAAATCACAAAAAACACAAAATCCGATAGTATCAGAAGTTTGAATAGTTTCAGATTGTCAAAACTATTTTTGATGTCTCAGGACGCGAAAAAATCTAAAGAATATCTTGAGCAGGCAAATCATTTAAAAGTTAAGTTTCCTTTTTTGAGAGACGCTTCTATTTTTTATAATGCTTATAGTTTTGTTGAAAAAGGCGATTTGGAAGGTTTCGAAAAAGCGTTGCTAGATGCAAACGCCAAACTCAAAAAATATCGTAATAAAGAAGCGTATAAACTTCGTGCTGTTATACTTCAGAATTACGGCATAATGCAGCAGCGCAAGAATAATGAAAACGAGTATATGAAATTGCTTGTCAATGAAGCGATTCCGATTGCTAAAAGAAGTGGCGATTACGAATTGATCAGTGCTTTAAATAAAGCTGTCGCTATTATTTTTATGAATAATGATGAACGCGAAAAAGCTGCAGAATATCTGGATCAAGCGCAAAAATATATTGAAAGTGCCACGAAAAAATCTGCAACTTTAGCAGAATCTCGAATGGAAACTTATATTATAAATGCTGAGAATTTAGTAGAGCTTAAACATTTCTATGATGCTAAAGAAATTCTCGATAAAGCGTATTCGACTTTAGAAAAATATCCAACATCGAACTTAAATGATTCTTATTTTTACTCAGAAGGGATTTATTATGCCAAACAAAATAAGCATTCTGAAGCATTAGCAAGTTTTAATAAAGGAATAAAATCGGCTGAAAGCCATAATAATGCTATTGCAGTAAACCGATTGAAGTTTGCAGAATATGAAGTGCTTTTTAAACTTAAAAATTATGATAAAGCCAAAAGCAATTTAGAATATTTGGTAGAAAAAACGCCTTTTATAATCGATAAGAAAAACTATTATAAAGAATTGTCAAAGGTTTATAATGCGACTAAGGAATATCCGAAAGCCTATTATTATTCAAATAAATACAATGTTATTAATGATAGTTTGAATGATGCAAAACTGAAAAATGAAATTGTAGAGCTTGAAGCAAAATATAAAAAAGCAGAAAGTGAAAAGAAAATTGGTTTGCTGCAGTCTGAAAATGAAAAAGCAGTTCTGCAGGTTAATAACAATCGTTTGAATATGATGCTTTTTGCAGTGCTTTCATTTGTGTTATTTTTGACGGTTTTGTTTTTGTGGAGCTGGAATAATTATCAGAAAAAAATAAGTTTTCAAAAAGAAGTCAATCATAAACAAGAGCTCGAAGCCTTAGAAAATGAGCAAAAATTATCTATTTCTAATGCGTTGATTGAAGGTGAAGAAATCGAACGAAAAAGAATCGCCAGAGATTTGCACGACGGACTAGGAAGTATGCTTTCTGGATTGAAAATTCATTTGAATCTTGCTGAACGCGAAAACAAAGAAAATGCGCCGAATATAAACGGAATGCTAAATGATTCGATAAAAGAACTTCGTAATATTTCTCAGAATTTAATGCCTGAAAGTTTGATGAAATTAGGACTCGAGCATGCGCTTAGAGATTTGTGCGCTTCACATTCAACTGCCGAAACTGCGATTGAATTTCAATATTTAATTAAAAAAACAAGTTTGCCACAGCATTTTAAAATTATGATTTTCAGAATCATTCAAGAGCTTTTAAATAATGCTTTAAAATATGCTAAAGCCTCTCAAATTCTAGTTTCGTGTTCGCAAAATAAAGATGTGTTTTTTATTACGGTTGAAGATAACGGAATTGGTTTCAATGTTGCATATGCTGAAAAGAGAGACGGAATGGGCTTGCGAAATATTAAAAATCGCGTGGCTTTTCTAAATGGAAAAATAGAAATAGATTCTGTTCAAGATAAAGGAACTTCGACTTATATCGAATTAAAGTATAACCCAAATCATAATTATGAAGTATAAAACGGTAATAGTAGACGATCATCCAATTGTGATTTCTGGAATTGCAGGACTATTGTCGGAATTAGATAATATAGAGATTGTTGAAAAATTCGAATCTGGAATTGCGCTTTTAGATTATATCGAAGACAATAACGTAGATTTGATTTTAATGGATATTTTTCTTCCTGTAATAAATGGAGTGGATTTGTGTAAAACAATCAAACAAAAACATCCTAAAATTGTAATTATAGGTATGAGCAGCCAATCTGAGAGAAGTTTGGTCATGCAGTTTATTCAGAATGGCGGTAACGGGTATATTCTTAAAAATGCTTCTTTTGAAGAATTTAAAGAGTGCATTTACAAAGCAATTGACGGCGAAATTGTTTTTAGTGAAGAAGTGAAAACCATCATCAGTCAGCCTTTGTCTGAAGATTTAGAAAGAATTCCGGCTTTAAGCCGAAGAGAGCGCGATATTGCTTTGTTGCTTTCGCAAGGAAAATCGACTCAAGAAATAGCCGACGATTTGTTTTTAAGTTTTTTAACGGTTCAAACGCATCGACGAAATATTCTTCAAAAGTATAAAATGAAAAATGTGGCAGAATTGATTGCTTTTCTGCTCAAAAACAACATGCTGAATTAAGTCAAAAATGGTATAAAAATGTCAAAATGGCATTTTGTTAAAATGGTTCGCATTTTGCAGTTTGTTTTGTAAATTTAAAAATCAATCTAAAAAACACAAAAAAATGGGATCAGGATATTTAATTATTGCTGGAGCTATAATGTTATTCAGCTGGTTGGTAAGTTCGCAACTGAAGAGCAAATTTGAATTGTATTCGAAATTGCAATTGAGAAACGGAATGAGCGGACGCGAAATAGCGGAAAAAATGCTTGCCGATAACGGAATTACAGATGTTCGTGTTATCTCAACGCCAGGTCAGTTGACAGATCATTATAATCCATCAGATAAAACAGTAAATTTAAGCGAAGCGGTTTATAATCATCGTAATGCCGCCGCGGCAGCCGTTGCTGCGCATGAATGCGGTCACGCCGTTCAGCACGCAATTGGTTACGAATGGCTAACAATGCGTTCTAAATTAGTACCGATTGTAAGCGTTGCATCTAATTTTGTACAATGGATATTACTTGCAGGAATTCTTATGATTAAAGTTTTCCCTGGATTATTGTTGGTCGGAATTGTGATTTTTGCAGCAACAACTTTGTTTACGATTATTACGCTTCCGGTAGAGTACGATGCTAGTAACCGTGCTTTGGCTTGGTTAGAAAACAAACACATGCTTACGCAAGAAGAGCAGGCTGGAGCAAAAGATGCTCTGAAATGGGCTGCAAGAACTTATGTAGTAGCGGCAATTGGTTCGATTGCAACGTTGTTGTACTATATTTCGATTTATTCTGGAAGTAGGAGAAACTAATTGGTTAATTGAGATAATTAGTCAATTAGATAATTTATAGCAAACCCGACAGTTTTTAAACATGTCGGGTTTTTATTTTAATATATAAGGTATTTTAATAAATTGTAAAATATAGCCCATGAAACAGCTACTATGAATATGGCATTTGCATAATTTTTATTTCCTGATTTGAAAAATTTGTAAAGAAGGAATATGCTGTAAATGATGCTTACGGGAATTGACAGCAAGAAAAAAAGATCACTGATATTTGGGACATGCGCATGGCTGACAGGCTGGAATGTTTTTATAAGGATGAACATTATAAAATACCCTATAGCAAATAATAATGTTTTGATTTCAGGGCGATTGAACATAAGGTTTAAATTATCTAATTTTCAAATTGGCACATTTTCTAATTCTAAAGCTGTATCTGTCTATCAATCTGCTGATCTAACGAAATAAAAGTCTCTGTTCTTGAAACTCCTTCAATGGCTTGAATTTTTGTGTTTAAAAGTTGCATTAAATGTTCGTTGTCGCGACAGATAATTTTAATTAAAACAGACCAGTTTCCTGTGGTGTAATGGCATTCTAAAACTTCTGGAATTTTTCTAAGTTCTTTTACCGCTTCTGAGTTTCTTGAAGCTTTGTCCAAATAAACTCCAACAAAAGCCATGGTATTATAGCCTAAAACTTTTGGATTTACAGTAAACTTAGATCCAGAAATAACGCCCGATTGTTCTAGTTTTTTTAATCTCTGGTGAATTGCGGCTCCAGAAATTCCGATTTTATTAGCGATTTGCAGGATTGGTTTTCGGGCGTCATCCATTAAATAACGAAGAATTTCTTTGTCGATTCCGTCAATTTCAATTAAAAGGGAGTTGATTTTCATAACTTACAATTTGAAACTATTTTTTTGATTTGGGTTATCAATAGAAATCAAATGTAGTTAAAATGCTCTGAAAATGGAAATGCCAATTTTTTAAGTTTCAAATTCCGAAACTGATAATGAAATCCCAATATTGAAATTCTAAATTCCAAATTTTGGCATTTCGATTATTTGTATAAAAAAAATCCAAATCCCAAGTGATTAGTTTGGAATTTGGATTTTTAATCCCGAAGTTTCGGGAGTATATTTTGTATAAGGTTATTTTCCTTTGTTTGCTTCTGCTACGTATTTTTCTAAAGCCATTGTCATAGAAGGCGTTTCAGGAGTTGGAGCAAGAATATCAATTCTTAAACCATGGTCTAAAGCTTCTTTCTGAGTTGTACTTCCGAAAACAGCAATTCTGGTATCATTTTGTTTGAAATCTGGAAAGTTTTTAAACAATGATTTAATTCCAGTTGGACTGAAGAAAGCTAAAACGTCATAATAAACATCAGCTAAATCAGATAAATCACTCATTACAGTTTTGTAAAAAATAGCTTGTGCCCAATCTACTTTTAGACCGTTTAATGTAACAGGAGCATCTGCATTTAATTGGTCAGATGCAGGAAGTAAAAACTTCTCATCTTTGTACTTCTTAATTAGCGGAGATAAATCTGCAAAATCTTTTGCTCCAACGTAAATCTTACGTTTTCTGTACACAACATACTTTTGAAGGTAAAACGCAACCGCCTCAGATTGACAAAAATATTTCAACCCTTCTGGAACTTTGTAACGCATTTCATCAGCAACTCTAAAAAAATGATCTACAGCATTTCGACTTGTTAAAATGATCGCAGTGTAATGATTAAGATCGATTTTTTGTAATCGAATCTCTTTTGCGCTAACCCCTTCTACATGAATAAATGGTCTGAAATCAATTTTTATTTTGTGTTTTTGTTGGAGCTCAAAGTAAGGAGAATTCTCCACTTTAGGTTCAGGCTGTGACACCAAAATTGTTTTCACTTTCATATTATAAATATTTTCTAAGCACTCCCTTTTGTAATCCAATAATAAAGAAAATAATAAGGGGCTATTTCAAGAGCGCAAAGATATAAAATAAAATAAAATAACTTGCCGATAATTACGTTTTGATACGTTTTAATTGAAATAAAGTAGGAGTATACGCTAATACACAAGGAAATACCGATGATTACCAACGGAATAACCTGCGGAATATTGTTGTAATAAAACAAAATAGCGTTAATTGGAAGGATTAAAACGCCAATATACGTCCTGTATGTTACTTTTTGCAGATTAAATAGCTCTACAAAGTCGTCAATATTGAATGAAGCTGCTACAATTTTTTCGATTAAATACTTTCCTAAAATGAAATAAAGCAGAAAAGTAGCAATCTGAATAAACAAAACCCAGTCGGTTTTTGATGCATGACCAAAAATATTCATCGTAAGCAGAATAAAAAAGGCAAAAGATACAACCTGCACAAAAAACAAACCAACTGTAAAGCTGTTTTTCATGTGGCTATTGTCTCGATAAATTTTAGCGTATTTATCAGAAAAAATAAGTTTACTAAATTCGCTAAATCTTGTTTCGTAAGCAGATTTTGTCATGGCAACAACGGCAAAGGTCAGCACAAATAAAAGTGTTGCCCAGTCTTTGTTTTCAATTATTCGAGGATGAAGTTGTTCAATCATAGCGATACAAAATTAGTAATTTTTTGGCGCAATACTTTTATTATATATTTATTATGAATCAAATGCTATAAAAAGTTTACTTTTGCGGTGAAATTACCGAGAAAAAAATGAATGATAGCATTGTCATAATTCCCACATATAACGAAATTGAAAACATAGAAAGTATAGTAAGGGCTGTACTTTCGCAGCATAAACCTTTTCATCTGCTAATTATAGATGATAATTCTCCAGATCAAACTGCTAAAAAAGTCATTGCTTTACAGGAAGAATTTCAAGGAAGACTTTTTTTAGAACAAAGAGCAAAAAAATCTGGATTGGGAACCGCTTATGTTCATGGCTTTAAATGGGCTTTGGAGCGTGACTATCAATTTATTTTTGAAATGGATGCCGATTTTTCGCATAACCCAAATGATTTAGAAAAATTGTATGATGCCTGCCATTTTGGTGGAGCAGATCTTGCCATCGGTTCTCGTTATGTAACTGGAGTAAATGTTGTAAACTGGCCTCTAAGCCGAGTTTTAATGTCTTACTTTGCATCTGTTTATGTAAAATTTATTACAGGAATGAAAATTCACGATGCAACAGCAGGTTTTGTTTGTTATAAGAGAGAGGTTTTAGAAAAAATCAATCTGAACAAAATAAAATTTGTTGGATATGCGTTTCAAATCGAGATGAAGTACAGAACCTATTGTGCCAAATTCCAAATTACCGAAGTCCCAATTATTTTTACAGACCGAACAAAAGGAGTTTCTAAAATGAGCAATGCCATTATTAAAGAAGCTATACTTGGAGTGATTTCGCTTAGATTAAGAAAATTAGTCAATTCATTATAAACCAACCGAAATGAACAGGATTTTAATAAAAAATGCCAAAATTGTAAACGAAGGGACAATTTTTGAAGGTGATGTTTTAATTGAAAACGATTTGATTGTTGAAATTGCAGACAGCATTTCATTAAAAACTTCAGATTGTATTGTAATTGATGCTGAAGGAAGTTATTTAATGCCGGGTGCGATAGACGACCAAGTGCATTTTAGAGAGCCAGGTTTAACACATAAAGGCGATATTGAATCGGAATCTCGTGCTGCGGTTGCGGGTGGAATTACTTCTTTCATCGAACAGCCAAATACGGTTCCGAATGCGGTTACTCAGGAAATATTAGAAGATAAATATCAAATTGCTTCTCAAAAATCATTTGCGAATTATTCGTTTATGATGGGAGCAACCAACGATAACTTGGAAGAAGTTTTAAAAACGAATCCAAAAAATGTTGCTGGAATTAAAATTTTCTTAGGTTCATCAACTGGAAATATGCTGGTTGATAATGAAGCGGTTTTAGAAAAGATTTTTTCAAGTACGCCGATGTTAATTGCGGTTCACTGCGAAGATGAAACTACAATTAAAAATAATCTTGCCACTTTTAAAGAGCAATATGGTGACGATGTTCCGGTAACGGCGCACAATTTAATTAGAAGTGCCGAAGCGTGTTACATTTCTTCTTCAAAAGCAGTAGCTTTAGCAAAACGTACTGGAGCTAGATTGCATATTTTCCATCTTTCTACTGCGAAAGAAATGGAATTGTTTACGAATAAAATTCCGTTAGAAGATAAAAAAATCACGGCAGAGGTTTGCGTACACCATCTTTGGTTTACAGATGAAGATTATAAAACAAAAGGAAATTTCATTAAATGGAATCCTGCGGTTAAAACTGCGGAAGATCGTGCAGAACTTTGGAAAGCTTTAAACGATGGAAGAATTGATGTAATTGCAACAGATCACGCGCCTCATACAAAAGAAGAAAAAATGCAGTCTTATTTGAATGCGCCTTCTGGAGGGCCGCTTGTTCAGCATGCGGTTGTAGCAATGTTTGAAGCGCATCATCAAGGGAAAATTACGGTGGAAAAAATCGTGGAGAAAATGTGCCACAATCCAGCTAAGATTTTCAAAATTGAAAAAAGAGGTTTTATCAAAGAAGGATACCATGCCGATTTAGTAATCGTTAATCCGAGTTTGCCTTGGAGCGTGAAATCAGAAAATATTTTATACAAATGCGGATGGTCTCCGTTTGAAGGATATACTTTCAAATCTAGAATTACTCATACTTTTGTAAACGGTGAATTGGTTTATAATAACTTCAAAGTAAAAGATACCAAAGCTGGTAAAAGATTATTGTTTGACAGATAAAAAGTAACTATGAAGAATTTTATAGTAATAATATTGGTTTTGTTTCTTTCTATAAGCTGTAAAAAAGAGATTGTAAAACAGCCAGCAAAGCTTATTGAGAAAGGAAAGATGATTGATATTATGTATGATTTGTCTCTTTTGGAAGCAATGAGATATCAGAAACCATTGTCTTTGGACTCGATAGAAAATGATCCGACGAAGTTTATTTTAAAAAAGTATAAAGTAGATAGTCTTCAATTTGCTCAAAACAATATGTATTATGCTTCAGATTATGAAAGCTATAAAGATATGTTTGATGAGGTAAATAAAAGGATTTCTGTAAACCAAAGAGCAGCAGATTCTTTAGCTAAAATTGATGAGAAAAAAGCAGCTAAGGAAAGTAAAAAGAAAGCTAAAGGAACCTCAAAAGATTCTATTCAAAAACCAGCTCCAAAAGTTAATGACGATTCTATAAGAAGAGCTCGCATGCAAATGAGAGACAGAACGAAAAAACTATAGTTTAGCGCTGTATTTAATATATTGATGTATATCAGTGAAAACCGTTCCTAGAGCGGTTTTTATTTTTTCATTACTATACAAATTCTTGGAGTACGAAGCTTTTGCAGTCGCTTTTGTAATGCTTCTTTTTCTGAAAAATAAAGTAGAAAATATTCCGTCAGCAATCCATAATACATTCATCAGGAAAGGCTTTGCATGAATATGCGGTCTTTTTACTTTTAAAGCATCTGAAACCGTGTTTAAAAGGTCTCTAAAAACAATATTGTCTGAGATAAGTGTGAAACGTTCGTTTTTTATTTCACTTTTCATCAAATTAAAACTCGTTTTTACAACATCATCAACCGAAATAAAACCAGTGCTTCCTAATGTGTAGAAAGGAATTCCTTTAGAAACTTTTCTATAGATTTCGCTGCTTCCTTCGTTAAAAATATCCATCATTTTTGGCGGACCTAAAATAACTCCCGGATTTACAATAATAACATTTAAGCCTTCTTGATGTCCGCGCCAAACTTCCATTTCGGCACCATATTTAGAAATGGCATAATCGCTATGCGGTTTTTCAGGATTCCAATCTGTTTCTTCTGTAATGTGGGTTTCGTGCGGAGCAATATCTCCTAAAGCCGCAATCGAACTGATGTAGCAAAACTTTTCTACTTCTTTGGCAATAGCAAAATTGACGATGTTAGCAGTTCCTTCGATGTTGGTTTTTCTAAGGATTTCTTCGTCTTTTGGTTCAAACGAAATAAAAGCTGCGCTGTGATATACTTGTTTGATATCGATAAAAGCAGTTTCTAATGAAGGGACGTCTAAAATATCGGCTTCAAGCCAATTGATTTTTTCAAACAAGTCCGCTTTTTTGTAAAAATCAAAAACAGATTTTGTTTTCTGAATATTGTTTTTAGTTCTATAAATTGCCCGAACATTTTCTCCATTTTCAATTAAATGAAGCAATAAATGTGCGCCAACTAAACCAGTTCCTCCAGTTACTAATACCATTTTGTAAAGATAAGTTTTTGTTTTTTTGCCGCAAAGTCGCGAAGGCGCAAAGTTTTTGTTTTTTGTTTTTTGCCGCAAAGGCGCGAAGGCACAAAGTTTTTTTTAAATCTTGGCACCTTTGTGACTTAGTGGCAAAACTTTTTTGGTCTTAGAGCCTTAGTGGCAGAAGTTTTTGTCATTACCATTGCCATTGTTTATATTTGCGCAAATTATTTAAAAAAATGAAGAATCTAGTTGAAGAATTAAAATGGCGCGGGTTATACCATGATAGTATGCCTGGAACGGAAGAACAATTGCTAAAAGAAGCAACCACTGCCTATATCGGTTTTGATCCAACGGCAGATTCACTGCACATCGGAAGTATGGTCCAGATTATTTTATTGGTTCACTTAAAGAATTTCGGACATAGACCGATCGCTTTAGTTGGTGGAGCAACAGGAATGATTGGTGACCCTTCTGGTAAATCTGATGAAAGAAACTTGCTTGATGAAGTATCTTTAGCTAAAAACGTAGCTGGAATCAAAAGTGTTTTGTCTCGTTTCTTAGATTTTAATTCAACCGAAGCAAATGCACCAGTAATGGTGAATAACTACGATTGGATGAAAGAATTTTCTTTTATCGATTTTGCACGTGAAGTTGGAAAAAGAATCACCGTAAATTATATGATGGCTAAAGATTCTGTAAAAAAGAGACTTAGCGGTGAAGGTGAGGGAATGTCTTTTACAGAGTTTACATACCAATTAATTCAAGGTTACGATTTTTATCATTTATATAAAAACAACAATTGTATTCTACAAATGGGAGGTTCTGACCAATGGGGTAATATTACCACAGGTACAGAATTAGTGCGTAGAATGGGAGGTGAAAATGCAAAAGCTTACGCCTTAACAACTCCTTTAATTACAAAAGCAGACGGATCTAAATTCGGAAAATCTGAAGGTGGAAATGTTTGGTTGGATGCTGATAAAACTTCTGTTTACAAATTCTACCAATTTTGGGTAAATACAACAGATGTAGATGCTGAGAAATATATTAAAATCTTTACTTTCTTAGATAAAGAGACTATTGATGCATTAATTGAAGAGCACAAAACAGCTCCGCATTTAAGAGTTTTACAAAAGAAATTAGCAGAAGAAATCACTGTTTTTGTTCACAATAGAGAAGAATTAGAAAAAGCAATTCAGGCTTCGAATATTTTGTTTGGAAATTCAACTGCAGAAGATTTGAAAAATCTGGATGAAACGACTTTTTTAGAAGTTTTTGACGGAGTTCCTCAAGCTGAAATCGCAAAAGCTGATTTAGAAAACGGATTGGAGATTATTACTGTTTTGAACGAAAAAACTGGTTTCTTTAAATCAAATGGAGAAGCGAGACGTGCTTTAACTGCAAATTCAATTTCTGTAAACAGAGAAAAGATAAAAGAAGATTTCGTTTTAACTGCAAATGATTTAATTAATAATCAATTTGTGTTATTGCAAAGCGGAAAGAAAAATTATTTTGTGATAAGAGTTGTTTAACCGTTTATTTGATTAATTGTTTAATCGATTGTAAAACGGTTAAACTAAAAATATAAATCCCAATTTTCGAAAGAATATTGGGATTTCTTATTTTAATTCGTTGATAATGAAAACAGAGTCTTTTTTTATTAAGTTTATTCCCTAAAACTAACTTAACTGAATATGATTGGAATTTTATTTATTTACTGGATCTGGAAAGGATTCACGGGTTTGGCCGAAGAATATGATAAAAACAAATGGGGCTATTTTATAATCGGAATAGTATCTTATTATGGAGGCACTCTCGTTGCGGGATTTGTTTTTGGACTTCTGTCGGCTTTTATTAATGGATTAGAAAGTGTTAATGATGAAAGTTTTACCAATCTAGGTTGGAATATTCTTTTTATGCTGTGTGGAGGTCTTACCTGTTACGGCGTCTACAGGTTGCTAGAAAATAAAGGCGAAAAAGAAAAAACACTTCTAAAAAAAGAAAGTATTGATAGTATTGGCGTAGTCGAGGAGAATTGATTTTTTGTTTAATCGATTTTGCATTAAACGATTAGCGATTACACAAATAAACGGTTAAACCAATTTAAAGAACCATCAAATTACAGCCACGAATATCAGAATTATCAAAACGTCCCAATACTTCAAAAGAATTGTTGGGATTTTTTTTGCCTAAATCTTGCGTAGCGATAAAAGAACACGAATTGATATTAGCCAAATCAATTACATTAATTCCGCCCGTTTTTCCGTCTTTCACGTAAGTGAGAGCATCTTCTGGATCGCGAACTAAAATATTCATCCAAGAAGGGCATTCAAAAACGCCTTCGCCTAAAGAATAGGCTTGCGCTAAAAGTTCGGTCATTCCGTATTCTGAATGAATAGATGAAACCCCGAAACCTTTGCATAAAATATCGTGCAATTCTTCACGAATCATTTCTTTGCGTTTTCCTTTCATGCCTCCAGTTTCCATAATAATGGTATTTTGAAGGTTGAATTGATGTTTTTCTATTAAATCTAACAAAGCGTAAGTGACACCAATTAAGATTACATTTTGGCCTGCTTCGTCAAGTTCAAGAAGTTTTTTGATTAGGTCGTCGTGATTGTGCAAATAAAACCCGCTTTCAGGCTGATTGGAGAGTTTTATTAAATCTTCTGCCATATAAATTAACGAAGAGCCTTCACGTTCTAAATAAGACGGCAAAAGGGCTAAAACAACATAATCTTCGATATTGCCGTAAAACTGAGAAAATCCTTTGCGGTAGCTTTCTTCATAAAGCGTAACATCGGTAACCAAATGTCGGCTGGTAATCATTCCGGTTGTGCCGCTGCTGGTAAAAGTTACTTGCGCAGGATCTGAATTAGAAACGACATCATGACTTTTGAAAAACTGAATGGGTAAAAAAGGAATTTGTTGCAACGATTTTACCTGCTGCGGATTGACTTTTAAAAAATCACAAAAGTCGCGATAGACTTTGTTGTTCTCGTGCTGAAAACGAAACACTTTTAGTGCTATTTTTTCAAATTGTTTCTGACTCGAAATGGTAAAGATATCGCTGGCTGTAATCAAAACTTTTTTTTGCAAAGATATCTATTTTTTAGTTTTCAGTCGCAGTCTCAGTCACAGTTTTCAGTTACAGTTTTCAGCAAAATTTGTAACTGAAAACTGTGACTGCGACTGAAAACTAAAAAAAGCTCCAAAGGAGCTTTATCTTATAATGAGTTTTCGGGTTGCCGATGCATTTTGTTCGCTTATTTTGATGATGTAAACACCTGGCGGTAATTCTGAAACGTTCAGCTCTCTTGAGACTAAATGCGCTTGCAATACTTTTTTGCCTAAGATGTCAAACACAATAATTTCTTTCTCCAAATCGTTTTTAGATGAGATATAGACTTTTCCATTTGTCACTGGGTTAGGATACAAGCTTAAACCCTCAATAGAAGTAGATTCCTGAGTTTTTGGTAATTGCTTGCTGTCTTGCGCTGAAACGCTTACAGTAAAGAAAAATGCCAATAAGAAAGTAATATAAAAGTAGTTTTTTGCCATCGCGTATATTTGATTAATGTAAATATACAAAAAAAAATACAAAAAGTACGCCAAAAAAAAACATCCTAAAGATTTAGGATGTTTTTAACATTATGTTTTCGAGGTAATTAGAAACCTACTGTCCATCCAGCAGCCCATGTTGGTTGAGCAACACCAGCTCCAGCTCCAGTTGCAGTAGCAGATTCTACTGATACAGCAGCTACGTCAGCAGAAGTTCCGTCTGTTTTCTTACCTTTAGTTTTTGTAGGTACATCAGCAACGTAAAGTACGTTTGAAACTTTTAAAGCTGTTGGTACAAAAGCGATAGTTTCATCGTTTTCAACATCGATACCAGTTTTCCATCCGCTTAAAACTACGTTAGAAACTTGACCTTTAGTTCCTCTTCTGAATTTGATACCTTGGTTTTCAGTGTATACAGTTGCATCTGCAGCACTTCCAGGTCCAACAAGAGTCATGTTAGTGATTGTTGGGTTAGCGATTGGAGTATTAGCGTATCCTAATTCGAAGTTATCAGCTTCAATTCCTCTGTTTCCTTTTCCGAAAGCTAATTTACCATACCAGTTAGTGTTTGTTCCAGACCATCCTTCAGTCCAGTCAAATTGATCATCTTCGTTACCGATAGCAACTAAGTTAGAAGTATTTACAGTTCCACCGAAGAATTCGAATCCGTCATCAGAACCGTGGAAAGCTTGTACGTTTTCAACAACAGTACCAGAACCAACTCCGAAGAAAGAAAGTGCGTTGAATTCTTTTTCAGTGTTGAAAGCAGCTCCAGCGTACTCGATTCTTAAGAATCTAATTACTCCAGAATTATCATTAGCAACAGTTCCACCGTAAGTTAAATCAGCAACCTCAGATTGAGCTGTACTTGCACCACCAGTTACACGGTTAATTGGTGCTTTTCCGCAGATTACTAATCCACCCCAGTCTCCAGCACCTTTAGTAGCTAAACCAGAAGTCATGATTACTGGTTTTGCAGCAGTACCGTTTACATTAATTTTAGCTCCTTGTGCAATTGCAATATAAGAAGATGTTCCTCCAACTCCTTGAATTACTGTTCCAGCAGGAATAGTAAGAGTAGCGCCAGAGTTAACTTGAATTTTTCCTGTTAACTTGTAAGTTGTTCCTGCATCAAGAACTACTTCTCCGTCAGTAATTGTTCCTTTAAAATCATTTGCGTTTACAACAAATGTAGATGTTGGTTTGTTGTTGTCGTCACTTGATGAACAGCTTGTGAATAAACCTGCAGATAAAGTAACAATTCCAATTAATTTTACAATTGAGTTTTTCATAATTGTGTTGATAATTTTGTGTTTAATTTCTTGAGGCAAAGATGGTTTAGAAATCCTTTTTAGATGTTAAGAAACCGTGATTGTTAGTTTAACAAAAACTGTATTTAATATTAAGAGAATGTTAGGTTTGTAAACTGAAAATAAATTGTTTTTGCTAGCCTAGAACCCGCGCGGTTTTGTAATTATAGAAATAAAAAAAGACCAGTTTAATAACTGGCCTTTTCTCTATTATTATTTACTATTTGATTAGAAAGTGTAGTTAAGTTTGAAGCTTAATCCTAACCCTTTTTTGTATGATAAAATATTTACATCTCCCGAAGCATTTTCTTGCACTCTGTTGATTTTTGGATCAAGAATGTTTTTTACAACAAAATCTAATCCTAAGTTTTTGTTCAATTTAGATTTAGCAATAAAGTCTAATGAACCAAAAGCTTTGTCAACTAAGTCACCTCTTCCGTTTGTTCCGATAGCATTAATACGATCTGAGAAATAAGTATAAGCAACCGTTGTATTTAAACTTTTATCATTTTCCCACTCTGACAAGTAAGAAAGGTCTGCATTCAATAATAAATCTGAAGCTCCTGTAAATTGGCTTTTAGTATTGGTAAATACAACTTGGTAATCAGTTTCTCTGTCAACTTTGTCTGCATTTAGCTCTTGGCTTGTGTGCAAGTAAGATGCGTTAATACCTGCAGATAATTTTTTAGCATTAACATCGTCAAAATTGAAAAGCATTTTACGGTATTCTACTTCGGCTCCTGCTACATATCCGTAATCTCCAGTGTTAATGTAAGAAATATCATTTGATGAAGAGGCAATTGTAACTTCGTTCATTGGGTTCAAAATGTATTTTCCAAAAGCAGTAAACGAAATTAACTCGTCGCTAGCAGGGAACATTTCCCATTTAAGGTCTAAGTTGTAATCGTCAGATTCGTATAAGTACGGGTTACCCACTTTTACTTGTAATACTTCTTCGTAAACAAATAATGCTCTTTCTTTAAATTGAGGTAGTGTATATGTTTTACTGAATCCTAAACGTAAATTTTGTTTTTCGTTCAATTCATATTTCATTGTTAAGCTTGGCAAGAATGCTACTTTGCTTAATTCGTCACTACCAACGTCACCTAATTGCGTGTCCCAATCTACATTTTGAACAATAGATTCTGCGCGTAAACCTAAAACAGCTGTCAATTTCGGGTTGAATTTATACTCTGTGTTTAAGTAACCTCCAAAGATAGTTTGTTTACCATCATAAGTTTGAGGATCTAAAGCATTTGATACTTGAGAGTTTCCTCTAAAAGTTGAAATGTTGAAATATCCATTGTTTAAGTTTGCTTCATTGTAAAACAAATCTAAGTTGTTTGGATCTACAATTGTATTTGTGTAACCTGCTTGAGATAAGAAATTGTATTGAGAAGCTTCAAAATTTCTGTTTTTAATTCTTCCGCTAGCTCCTAATGTGAATTTTCCTTTGTATTCGTCATCAGCATTTTTGTTGAATTTGTAATCAACAGAAAGGTTAGCCGCTAATTCGTCTTCTTTAAGTTTTTGGAAATATCTGTGGTTATCTGGTCTAGAGATAGAAGATAAAACATAACCAGCAGCTTCATTTCTAAAAGTGTTTTGCGCTCTATCTGGCATAGAACCATCAATAATGTTGTAAGATACTCCCCAGTTTAATTTAGATCTATCAGTTAATTTGTGATCTCCAAGTAATTGATTGATCCAAAGACTATTTTTTTCATAGTTAAAACGACGAATTAAACCGTTTCCGTTGTTAGCAAGATCGACAATGTATCCTGCATATTCTTCTTTTGATTGAGATGAAGTATTGATATATACGGTATTAAAACTTACTTTGTTGTCTGAATTAATTTTGTAACCAACATTCAGTAAACCTGTAGAATTTGTTTGGTACCCCATATCAGTGTAAGAGTAGAAATCTTTGTTTGCAACTCCAGCACCGTTTACACCACCTTTTGCTGTAGCGTTACGGATTGAATTGTATTCGTTGCTGAAATTAGCTGTAGCGAAGAAGCTTAATTTTCCTCCGTCACCAACATTAAAAGATTTTCCTCCAGAAATTCCTATTGAACCAGCAAACGGATTTTTGCCATCCATTTGTAAAGTGTTGTAGTTGTATTGAGTAAGAGGATTGTTTGGAATTGATGGATTGCTGAAACCAAAACTATTAATCCCTTTTTGCAATTTAAAATCTTTTTCGGCCAATGCATTTGTGTTAACATTAGAACCCATTTCGATTTTAAAATATCCGTTTCCTTTGTAATCTTTAGAAATGATGTCTACGTTACCTCCGGCAAAATCTCCGTATAATTTACTGCTGTAAACTTTGTCGATAGAAACATACTCTAAAATATCTGTAGAGAAAATTTCAAGATTTATGTTTTTCTTTTCTGGATCGTTTGAAGGAATTGGCAATCCGTTCATTGTTGTAGAATTGTAACGGTCACCTAAACCTCTTACGAAAATGTTTCCAGTACCTTCTTGTTTTGTAATACCAGTAGTTTTAGAAACTGCAGCTGCAACATCGCTAACTCCTTTTCGAGAAAGTTCTTGTGCGCCGATTGATTGTTTAATATCTACAGCATTTTTTTGTTCTAAAAGTAAAGCAGATTCTTTTTGCTTGCTTCCAGTTGAAGCTTGAACCACTACATCTTTAAGAGTATAACTTCCTGATGAAAGCCCTTGATTAACTGTTACAGTTTCGTTGGCTTTTACAGTTACAGGAGCTTCTGCCGATTCATATCCTAAAAAACTAAAAATTAAAGTATAGTTTCCAGGATTTACGCTCAATGAATATTTTCCATCTACGTCTGTATTTGCGCTAATATTTGTACCTTTAACTAAAACATTAGCAAATGGTAACGATGCGTTGTTCATGTCTTTATCAGTTAGAACCCCAGAAATCGTACCTTTGTTTTGTGCGATCGAAATCGTACAGATAAATAATGCAATAAAGAGAAATCTTAAATTGAATTTCATTTTTTTTCAGTGTTGTGTTTGTGTCTTAATATTTTTTTGCAAAGAAAGAACCGCTCTGTGAAGTCCATGTTACCGACTTGTTATGTTTTTGTGTTGTTAAGATTATCAAATTGTTACGAGATTAAATTACGGTTAACACCATTTTTTAAAGGTTCTTTTGTTAGTATATTTACCCTGTGAAATAAGAAATATCGAATGTTTAATGAAAAAGTTTCGATATAAAAATCTCAATTTTTGCTATTTATGAAAAAAACTCAAACTAAGATTTTATTAGTTGACGACGAACCAGATATCTTAGAAATCGTTGGCTATAACCTTGCTCAGGAAGGCTACCAGATTGTTACAGCTTCTAACGGAAAAGATGCTATAGCAAAAGCACAGAAAGAGCTGCCAGAATTAATCATTATGGACGTGATGATGGCAGAAATGGACGGAATGGAGGCTTGCGAGCATATTAGAAAAATTCCAGAATTAAATAATGTTATCATAACATTTCTTACAGCAAGAAGCGAAGATTATTCTCAAGTGGCTGGTTTTGACGCTGGTGCAGATGACTACATTACAAAACCAATTAAACCAAAATTATTGGTGTCTAAAGTAAAGGCGCTGTTAAGAAGGTTAAAAGAACAAGAAGTTGTTTCAGATACTTTAAATGTAGGCGGAATCGAGATTAACCGTGAGGAATACAAAATCATAAAAGGCAATGTAGAAATTGCTTTGCCAAGAAAAGAATTCGAATTATTTTATCTATTAGCTTCAAAACCAGGGAAAGTTTTTAAAAGAGACGAAATCTTGGATAAGGTTTGGGGTAATGAAGTTGTGGTTGGAGGAAGAACAATCGACGTTCACATCAGAAAACTTCGTGAAAAAATTGGCGAAGACCTTTTCAAAACAATAAAAGGAGTAGGTTATAAATTTGAAGTTTAATAGCCTCTATAAAGTTGAACCATATAAGTGATATAAGTTCATTTAATTATGGTTTGCTTTCAAAATAAAAAAGCTCATTTTTGTCAAAGTTTTAACTTTGATAAAGATGGGCTTTTCAAAGTTATTATTTGTTCCAAAAAAGAGTTAGTTTTAAATGAACTTATATCACTTATATGGTGAAAAAAAGTTTTAATGGTTTATTATTTTAAATATTTCAATGAAAATCAATTTTAAAAAAACATACAAATTTGCTATTAAATCGGCATTGTATATAAGTCTGTTTGCTACGGCATTTGTGCTGATTCTGATGTCTTTATTTTACAGAAATCAATTACAGCATCAAATAGCATTCGGAATAATTTTCATTATTGTCATATATGTATTCTCTTTTTTGGTTTTACAATATCGCGTAGAACGTTTTATTTATAGAAGAGTAAAGAAAATTTACGATGAGGTTTCTTTGTTAGAATCGACAACGCTTATCAATCAGCCGATTAATACGGATATGGAAACGCTTTCGCGTGAAGTGAAAAAGTTTGCGACCGATAAAAAACTCGAAATCGAAATGCTCGAAATTCGTGAACAATACAGAAGAGAGTTTTTAGGAAACGTTTCACACGAATTAAAAACACCTTTATTTACTGTTCAAGGTTACGTTTCTACTTTGCTAGACGGTGCAATGGATGATAAAAACATTAGAAAAAAATATTTAAAACGTGCCGAAAAAGGAGTAGAGCGTCTTATCTACATCGTTGAAGATTTGGATATGATTACCAAATTAGAATCAGGAGATTTAGATTTGAATATGACGGATTTTGATATTGTGGTATTAATTCAAAATGTTTTTGAACTGCTGGAAATGAAAGCAGACAAAAAGAAAATCAAGCTGGCTTTTGAAAGCAAAAATATTCAGTCGGTTATCATTAGAGGTGATCAGGATAGAATTCAGCAAGTGCTGGAAAACCTGATCGTAAACTCTATTAAATACGGAAAAGAAGGCGGCTTGACAGAAGTTGGTGTAGTTAACTTAACGAAGAAAAAAGTCTTAATTCGTATTAGTGATAATGGTGAAGGAGTTGAAAAACAAAATATTCCGAGACTTTTCGAACGTTTTTATAGAGTAGATAAAAGCGGAACAAGATCTGAAGGTGGTTCTGGTTTAGGTCTGGCAATTGTGAAGCATATTATTGAAGCTCATAAAGAGAAAGTTTACGTAGAAAGTGAGTTCGGAATTGGTTCTGAGTTCTCTTTTACACTTGAAAAAGCAAATAAATCGGCAAAAGCTGAGGTTAAATAAATGTAAGTTTGAATGAGCTAAAAGCCCTGAAACAGGGGTGTTTAACGATAAATCAACATTCGGATTTAGGTCGTAACATTAAATTTTTATTATAGTAACATCTGGTTAATGATTTCTTAACATAGGTGCTCCATCTTTGCATCCTGAAATTAAGGGAATTACAGAACTAATGATAAAAAGAAAACTATTAGCCGTTTTATTACTGCTAGCTTGTGCTGCAAATGCACAGGAAACAACTAAGCAGGAATTGAATAAACAGGATGTAAAAAACGAAGTAATGCGTATTTTAGATTCTATAAACAAAGCAAAACTTCCTGAGACAAAATCTGGCGGAGGTGTTGAAGAACATTGGTACGACAGAATTTCTTTGAGGGGTTATGCTCAAATCAGATACAATGGTTTGCTTTCTACAAACGATAAGGTTTCTTGCGAACAATGTGATAGATCTTGGGGTACAACTTCTACAGCTCCAGACGCAAAAGCAAACAATGGGCTTTTTATCCGTCGTGCTCGTTTAGTATTTTCTGGACAAGTTCATCCAAATGTATTTTTCTATTTTCAGCCTGATTTTGCAAGTTCGCCGTCAAGCGGAGTGAATAACTTTGTGCAAATTCGTGACTTGTATTTTGACCTTTCTTTTGATAAGAAAAAAGAATATCGTGTGCGTGTCGGACAAAGTAAGATTCCGTACGGGTTTGAAAATATGCAGTCAAGTTCTCAACGTTTAACATTAGACCGTGCGGATGGAATCAACTCTTCAATTTTAAATGAGCGTGATTTAGGAATCTTTTTTTACTGGGCTCCAGCCGAAATCAGACAGCGTTTTGAAATGTTAGTTAAAGACGGTTACAAAGGTTCTGGAGATTTTGGGGTTTTTGCTTTAGGAGTTTACAACGGTCAGATTGCAAATAAGTTAGATGCAAACAGAGATTTAAATGTTGTGGCCAGAGTAACATATCCTTTTGTTATTGGAAGCCAAATTATAGAACCTGGAATTCAGGCTTACACTGGTAAGTGGGCATTTACAGGAGAAGTTTCTCCAGGAGTTACTGTTAACGATCCTCAATATGTAAAAGATCAGAGAGTTGGTGCGACTTTCGTTTTATATCCAAGACCTTTCGGAATCCAGACCGAATACAACATCGGAACTGGACCTCGATATAATAAAATTACGAATACAATTGACCAAACCGATTTGAACGGAGGTTATGTTTTGTTAAATTATAAATGGGACATCAAAAAACAGCATATTTATCCTTTCGCCAAATTTCAATATTATGATGGAGGAAAAAAATACGAAAAAGATGCTAGAAGCTACGTCGTAAGAGATTTCCAATTTGGTGTTGAATGGCAACCAATTAAAGCATTCGAATTTACAGCTGAATACGTGATTGCGGACCGAACTTTTGAAGATAGCGTATTGCCGATAAACAGACAGCAAGGAAATGTGCTTAGAATGCAAGTACAGTTTAACTTCTAAAACCGGGAAATAGATTAAGCGGATTTATTTTATAAAAAAATGTAAACCTCCAACTTTAATTGGAGGTTTTTTTATGTGAAAAACAACGGATAAAATCGGTTTGATCCGCGTTCAATTATGCAGTTTTGTCTTCAAAAAC
Organism: Flavobacterium sp. B167r; assembly: GCF_056824315.1. Lineage (NCBI taxonomy): Bacteria > Pseudomonadati > Bacteroidota > Flavobacteriia > Flavobacteriales > Flavobacteriaceae > Flavobacterium > Flavobacterium sp. B167r. The sequence continues at coordinate 586,118 of NZ_CP124859.1, read as the reverse complement.
CTTAAATAAAGAATCCCAGTCGATAGTGTTTTCAAATTGGGACAATCCTTTAAACGATTTTACTTTTGATAAATCTTCAATGCTAAAATCGTCTTGCATCGCATAAGGAACAAGATTTTCTTCCTGAAGTTTTATTGCCAAATATTCTTGTTCATATTGGCCAGGCGTCGGAATAAAAAAGGCTTTTTTACCCAATTTTGCCAAATCCATTACAGTTGTATATCCAGAACGGCACAAAACGAATTCACTTTCGTTAAAAGTTTGTTCCAACTGTTTAGAATTCATGAAATTATAATAAGTAACATTCCCAGCCTGCCATTTTTCTTGAGATTTTTCTACAATTCCTTGCACAAAAACTACTTTTCCAGAATATTTTGCTGCTTCTTTCTGTAATTTTTCATCCAAGAAAGTACGTTGCGGTTCAGGTCCAGACAATATAATCATCAAATCATATATTTTCGGAGTATCTTTTTTCTTCATACGGCTCAACGGACCGATATACTTTAAGTTTAGTTCATTCGATTTTAAATGACCTAAATCTCCCGTCAGGTTTGTTTTTTCGTTCAAATCAGGAACCCAGCATTCATTGTATTTTTTAATAAAATACTGATGGCATTTGCTAGTAAACCAAGTTGTATTCCCTGTCATCACATTCAATTGGTGTGTAATAAAAACTGAAGGTACTTTCTTGCTGATAACTCCTAATCTATTGTCTGAGATTATACCATCAATACCATGTTTTTTAATCCAATGATTGATCATTTTTTTCTCATCCAAAATGGCAGCAATCATTTTAGGAAGATTTTTAATCAGCTTCCATTTAAAGTTTTTACCATTCTTTGCATATTCAATATGATAAGAAGGCAACTCTAAAGTTTGTATATAAGGAAATTCTTTTCGCAATAAAGCCAAAGCAACTCCATCAGAAGCAATAATTGGAATGTAATTATTCTCTTGAAGCGCCTTGATAATAGGAATGCATCTAGTAGCATGTCCTAGTCCCCAATTTAATGGAGCAATTAAAATAGTTTTATTCGCAGAATAATCAATGCTCATTTTTAATACGTTTTAAAAACGAAGATAGAAAAATATGTTTTTTATGATATTTGAAGGCCATTACTAAATTATTAACTCTATAATTAAAGAATTGCTAGGAAATTCGAGAGGTGTTTCAAAAATAGTTCCGTTTTAGCAAATAAGATTACCTCTATGTTAAGTGATTTTTGATTTTTTGACAAAATAATTTGTAGGTTTAATTTGAATAATAAAAAAACCGAACGAAAGTCCGGTTAATTTATTGGTTTCAGTATCTTAGAAACTCAGCATCTTAGTAGCTTAGAATCTCAGAACCTTAATCTTGAATATATGTTTTATTTCCATTTTTGTTAATATAGTATTTACCGCCTCTTGGACCAGTATATACTTTTTTGCCATTGTATTCTCCAGTAACTTTATCTGGTACAGAAGGTGCTTTTTCGTTAGTCTCCTTTAAAGTTTTAGTAGCCGATTTTTTTGCAGTTGTGGCATCTTTCTTAGTAGCGTCAGCTTTTGCAGTCGATTTTTTAGCATCGGCTTTAGCTTTATCAGCAGAGCTTTTCGCTTTGTCAGATTCTACAGTAGCTTTTTTTGCATCAGCTTTAGCTTTTGCAGCTTCTTTGTCGGCTGTCTTTTTTGCTGCGTCAGCAGATTCTTTCTTTGCTTTAGACGAAGCTGCTTTTGCGTCATCTGCTGCTTTTTTAGATTTTGTGGCTTCCTTTTTTGCATCAGCCGAAGCTTTGTCTGCAGTAGTTTTGGCTTTTTTTGCAGAAGCTTCTGTTTTACTTTTCGTAGTTTTTGCAGTTGTTTCTTGTGCGTAAAAATTAGAAGAGAAAACAACCATCAAACAGAACAATACTAATTTTTTCATAAGGTTATATGTTTAAAATTCTATTAAAATTAAACAATTTATTGTCACCTTTTTCGCAACCCATTAAAAATATGCACGAAGCTGAACGTTTCCTGTATGAATGGTAGATCCTGTCTCGCTTTTACGTCCTTGGTAATTTAAATTAACATCCAAAAAAGACGTAAGGTTCTTCTGCAGAAGCAGTTTCCAAACAAGATTAGATCCTGCTTGAAGTCCTTCCAACATCTGAAAACCTACCGATGAAAATTCATTTCCATTAAATTTATTTTGATAAAAAGAGAATTCTCCATTTACGGTTACTTTCTTTTCGCCCGCATAAGAAAAAGAAGTTCCAAGTCTACTTTGGTCTAAAGTTTCAAAATTTCCAATTTGGTTTTTCTTATTTTGAAGCTCATAAAAGAAATCTAATTTGGTGTTTTTTGAAAATAAATAACTGACTTTCGGCGCCAATTGCCAGCCTTGAATATCATAATTTTTCTCGACAAAATCTTTAGAAACCAAATCAGTTTTTATAGTTTTGGTAAACAAATTAAACAGCCAGCTTTTTTGGTATAAATGTGTGTATTGAATTTGATGTGAATAATTCTGCACGTTTTGCGAACCGATGGAAAGCAAACTTTTGCCTTTGTTGACCAAATAAGAATAGGTGACAGAATGTTTTTGCTTGCCTCGATTGTAAAATAAACTGTTTCTAAAACTCGAATTCAAACCTAAAATATTTTCTTCAGACGAATCAAACGGATTCAATTCTAGTTTTTCGCCCTCGCTTTTTACCTTTCGATCCATTATAAAAGAGGTCTGATTGTAAAAATATGAAAGCAGTTTTTTGAAACCTTTTTCATTTTGCCATTGCAACGGATTCAAAGTCAAAGATTGCGAAAACTTATTCTGGTTGGTTTTAATGTAAACCTGATTCGGCAAAAAGACTCTAACATATCGCGCCTGATCTTGGTAAACTGCGACTTCAAATTCTTCCAATTCCTGAATTCCGTTTCCGTTATAATCGTTCCAAGTGTAAACTCCTTGCCCCGTTGGAACTTCGACATACGTAAATTCTTGTTGCGCAATAGTTCCAGAACTGGTTTCGTAAGCGGTTCCAATCTGCATAAATTGATTGAAAAAACGATCGTTATATAGAATTCTCGAATTTAAAGAAGGTTCATTTTGTCTCAATTTATCCGTAAAATCCAAATTTCGATAACTCGCATAAACGGCCAAATCTGTCTTTTTGGTCTGAATTAATTTTGATCTTAAATAATAAGTCTGCGAATTGTTTACGTGCTGTAATAATCCATTTTGCAAACTATCGTTGCGCCTTTGCAGAAAACCAACCTCCACAAAAACTTTGGTGCTGTCGCCGCGTCCAGTAAATACGCCATATTCTATAAATCTTTGGCTTAAAGCCGAAAACTGATTGGTAACTTTATCTTTTTCCTGATTGTTTTCTAGCTGCATACTCCCGCCAATCCAGTTTTTGCCAAAATGATATTTGGTTTTGGTTTGGTTTCTAATGAATTTTGATGTCGAAGCCGTAGCATCAGAATTCAGGAAACTTCCGCTGTTTTCAATCGTCCAATTTTTCAATTTAAACAAAGCATTTGTGGTGTGTCGCACGCCGGTGTAGCTTTCGCTAAAATCTAATTTTTCAAATTGATAAGTTAATAAACCAATATTTGAAGTTTTGTTTTTCGAAAATAAATCGAAATTTAAACCCGTAACCAAAAGGCTCTGGTTCCCCAAAAGTGTTCCTGTTAAATTCCAATCGCGATTAAATTCAATATTATACAAACGCTCAACCGATTTAAAATCCTGTTGCACATATTGATAATTCGCAAAAGCGTCTAAACTCCAATCTCTAGAAAAAAGACGTTTTTTAAGATTGGTTTTAAAAGCAACTCCTTCATTATTAGAATCATTAATGTCAGAAAATAAATTCTGGTCATTATTGCTGACCGCCAATTCAAAGTCAACCAATGTTTTCTCATTCGGATTATATTTTCCTAAAAATGTTGCCACTTGAAGTTTCATCGGCGCAACCAACTGAACAATAGGTTCGTAATTTCCTTGCAAAACACCATTTACAGGTTCTACATATTGATAAATGCGCTCAACAGAATTATTGTTTTGAATGATATAATTTCCTCCATTTGCACCAACTTGACTAAATCTTACATTGTACAAAACATCAGCCGAATTATTCGAATATTCGTAGGCTTCAACCGAGTTGACAAGTATTTTTCTATACAAAATTTTATTCTCAGCATAAGTATCTTCGTAGGCTGAAGGCGCTTTCATCAAATTGACATCATCGCCTGCCTGGCTTAAAATCAGAACTTGTTCTGGAGAAAGATTTTGCTGCAAAGGCTGATTTTTCATATCATTTTCAGAATACAAATAACCGCCAAAACTCCAGTTTTTATTCTCATGAGTCGCTCCTGCGTATGTAACCAATCGGTTATAATTTCGTTCAGAATATTGGTACTCGACATTAATACGCATTTCTGAAGTAATCGTAAAAAGCGAAGTAAAAACAATTTCTCCCGCATTATAATCAATCACATAATCGTTGTTTTCACCACGTTTCAGCAAAACGCCATTTACGTAAACACGTTCAGAACCCGAAATCACGAGAACGTACAATTCGCCATTTTGGCCTTTTAATTTGTACGGACCTTGATTTCCTTCCTGACCCGTAAAAGTGCTTTTGGCATATTGACCTTTAACAAAAGCAACCGAAGCAAAAACATTGGTTTTACTGGTTTCCGTATCAAAATCAAAGTTTGCAGAAAGTCCCTGAACCTTTTTATTGAAGCCTAAAAATTGGGTTTTCCTATTTTCTAAAAAGACATCGCCAGCGCGAATGTTCCAATCATCACTAAAAAGTTCGATAAAAATATTATCAAACTGATCGAGTTTCTGCGAATAACCGCCGTCTTGCAACGGAATATTATTATCCTGAAGCGAAGCTCTCAAACTGACTTTGTCTGAAAGTTTTCCTGTAATTTGTAAATCTAAATTGGAATTTAAAACCGTACTCTGATTATTACCAACCGTAACGCCTCGAGTAATGCTTCCAGAAGTTTCTAAACCGTCAAACGGCGTTACTTTTTTAGCATTGGAGTTATTGTCAATTCGGTAGAGTTTATCTGTTCCGACATCGCCGCTAACAATCTGGTCAGATTTATAAAGGCTGTATTCTTTGGTTAAGAAATCAGGATAATTAAGATAATTAACGATTAAAGTATCTGAAGCCGATTGGAATTTTTCATTTAAAAGCAAATATCCTTTTTGAAAATCAACCTTATAAAAAGTCGAATCGATTGGCTCGTTTTTAGTGTTCAGAATTTGAAAAAATCCAGAGTTGATGGACATTTTCTCAAGCCGAATAGTATCTTTTGAAACAATTACTTTTTTTGTTTTGTACAGCGATTCGGTGTCCTGAGCCTGAAGCGCAGAAAACCAGAAGAAAACCGTTAAAAACAGTAATTTTTTCAACATAAATACTTTAACTCTAAAAAGTCAAAAGTAGTATTTATAATTGGGAATTGCGGTGTCGGAAATTTTAGTTTTTAGTTCCTAAATAGTGATAGTTTGGTAACTATAAACGAGCAAATATTCCGAAAATTAATAACACCAAAATTAATATGATCATTACCGTAACTGAATCTGGATTTGCAAAGTTGGTTGTCCATCCAAATTCTTTAATTTTTTTGGGAGGAAACAATCTTGGATCTTCAGGGTTGTAATAAAATATTCCCCAAACCCAATTGTTTTGATCGTTTTGCCATCTGTTTTTGGTTTCTTCACTTGGTTCATTAAAATTTCTCATATGCTTAAATCATATTAGCTTAGTATAAAGTTAACTGATTTATTTTCATTTAATAATAATCTTGTTAGCTTTGTTTAAGATTTAACTGACTTAAATTATGGATACTAGCAAAGAACTTTTATTCTTTTTTAGTGCTTTGGGAGCTTTCAACGGAATTATTCTCGGAGTTTATTTCTTCTTTTTTACGAAGAAAAAATACTTGACGAATTATTTTCTGGGCGCACTTTTGTTTGCGTTAAGCATCCGAATTGCAAAATCTGTATTTGTTTATTTCCATCCCGAACTTCCAAAAATGTATCTCCAATTCGGACTTACAGCTTGCTTTTTTATTGGCCCTTGTTTGTATTATTTTATAAAATCGGCCGTCGATGAAGTTCAGGTAATGCCAAAATCATGGAAATTTATTTTAGCACTTTGGGGTACGCTAATTGTAGCAATTGGCATTTTATATCCGTATGAAATCTATCCAAAACTTTGGAGAGGTTATTTAATAAGAATGATTTACTTTCAATGGTTTGTTTACATTGCATTTGCGGGTTATGAACTTCGTGCAGTTTTGAAAAAAATATTGAATAGAAAAGAAAAAACAACGCCTTCTGAAATGTGGTTCGGAATGCTGTTTTTGGGTAATTTTCTTTTATTCCTATTTTATTTCTTAGCGATTATGGGAGCTCCTGCAGCAACTTATATAAGTGGAGCAGTAGTTTTTTCATTCATTTTATACTTAGGAATTTCGATTCTTTTGTACCGAAAAAAAACGGACGATTTATTTTTATTGAATGGAAAGATTTTGATAAAAAAAATGGATTCAGGAGAAGCAGTGATATGGTCAGAAAAACTAGAAAATGCTATGTTCGAAAAGTCTTTGTATAAAAATCCAAACTTGACCCTCCAAGATTTATCTCAAGAAATTAATATTTCGAGTCATCAATTGTCGCAGTTTTTGAATAATAATTTAGGAAAGAATTTTACCAGCTTTGTAAACGAATTCAGAATTAATGAAGCTTGTAAAATTATCGCTTCTACAGATAAATTGACTTTAGAATCTATTGGCTACGATGTTGGATTTAATTCTAAATCAACCTTTTTTGCGGCATTTAAAAAGCATACGGGAACAACGCCTCTTAATTACCAAATTCAGGCTTTGCAGTCTTAATGCAGAGTATGAATTTATAAATCCGTACTCCTGATTTCACTTTCTAAAACCTTATTGACAGATTTTCAGATGACTTTTGTTTCAAATAAAGTCAAACCGCTAATCTTAAAAGTTTATGAAATTTAGTATCGTAGTTGCCATTTCTATTTATTGTCTGATTTCTTCATCAATCGAAGTAAAGGCACAATCTGTAAAAAATAATCGAGATAAATCCTATGTCGAAGAGGACAAACTAATAGGAAAAAGAACATCTTCATGGTCCGATCTGGATTCTATAGCCAAGAAGCAAGATCAGAATCAGTTAAAAGTAGTTGTGAAATGCGAGCCTTCATTAGTGAAATGTGGCACAAACGGAATGGTTGCCGAAGGAAAAGATGTAATCAATAACATTGCAAAAAAAAATGAAGAAGATATTACAGTCAAGCCAGCATGTAGCGGTAACTAAATTCTGTTTTTCATTTTAATAATCCTGCTAACTTTTTCTTCTTTTCAGTTGCGTATAAGTTATAAGTATTCCAACTGTAGACAAAAAGGGACCAATTACGAGTCTAAAATCTGAGTAAGAAATATTTTTTGCATCTTTTCTAAGCAATGGACTTAAAGATATGCCAATGTATAATAAAGCAAGAACAAGAAAAACGAGTAAAAAGGTTTTTTTGGTCATTTTAAGTTATAATTAGTAGATGAAAAAATGTAATATCTTGATAATTAATTTGTCTCAGAATACTTTTTTCAAAAAAATGAAAAGTAAATGTAAGCAAAAAACAAATTGGTTACAGAAAATTCTTTCGAAATAAAAAAGGCTTCACTAATTTGTGAAGCCTTTTCAATAATGTTTGAATTAGATAATTACCTTTTATGGAGCAATATTAGATTAATTCTTTAGTTACAATCTGCATTGTTTCGCGGCTAACTTGTTTCAATAAAACTTCTTTATTAGCGACAACAGCTTCTGCAGCTTCTTCTGTAAAGTGACGGATTGTATATAAGGTTACATTTTCACTGTATTCTACTTTGAATTTTTTAGAAAGAATCGCGTTCAATTCTGGGAAATTTCCAAATTTATCTTCCACGCAAACAGAGAAACTAATTGCAGAGTTCTGAATTAAGTTTACTTTGATTTTAAATTCGTGGAATAATCCGAAAATTTCACTAATATTTTCTTCCATAATGAAAGAGAAATCAATAGAAGAAAGCGAAATTAAAAGTTGTTCTCTTTTTACGATAAAACATGGATATTGTGGTTCTAAGTCAACGCCTTTAGAAACGCAAGTTCCTTTTAATAAAGGATTCACAAATGATTTTACGTATAAAGGAATTTCTTTTTTCTGTAATGGCTGTAATGTTTTTGGGTGAATAACCGTTGCACCGTAAAATGCCAATTCGATTGCTTCACGATATGAAATTTGGTTTAGCAAACTCGCATTTTCAAAATAACGCGGGTCAGCATTCATAACTCCAGGAACGTCTTTCCAGATTGTTACACTTTCTGCATTTAAGCAATAAGCAAAAATTCCTGCAGTATAGTCAGAACCTTCACGGCCAAGAGTTGTTGTAAAATTGTTTTCGTCTGCACCTAAGAAACCTTGTGTAATATTTAACTGTTTTCTAGGGACATTTTTGCTGATGTTTTGTTGAGTCGTTTCCCAATCAACTTCTGCATCTCTGTAGTTTGCATTGGTTTTAATGAAGTTACGAACATCAAGCCATTGCGTTTGAATTCCCATGAAATTCATAAAATGACTTAAAATATTAGTCGAAATCAATTCACCAAAACTCACAACTTGATCGTAAACGAAGTTATAATTTGGAGATTTATTATGCGATAAGAAATATTCTAATTCAGCAAACTGTGCATTTACGGCCGAAAAAACCGCATGATTTTCGTCTTCAAATAAATCTAATAAGATTTGATTGTGGTATTTTTTGATTTCCTGAACAGAAGAATTCAATTCTGTCGATTTTTCAAAATAATTCTTGATTACCACTTCAAGAGCATTTGTTGTTTTTCCCATAGCTGAAACTACAAGAATTACATCTTCATAACCTACTTTTTGTAAAACGTCGTATACGTTTTTAATTCCATCTGCATCTTTTACCGATGCTCCTCCAAATTTAAATACTCTCATTATTAATTTATAGATTTTTAGTTTTTAGATTTCAGATTTGAATCGAAATCTTTATTTGTTTTTTTGCCACAGATTAAAATGATTTTCACTGATTTTAAATCCTTTTGATCCTAATAATCTGGGGCTAAATTTTTTTATAGTTTTTCTAAAAATGCATTAACGCCAGCTTCGTCCATTTGAACTACTCTCCATTCGTCAAGAATTTTTGCGCCCGAACTTTCGTAGAATTTTACTGCGGGTGTATTCCAGTCCAAAACATTCCATTCTACTCTTCTGACATTATCTCTTTTTCCTTGTTTCATGATTTCAGAATAAAGGGCAGAACCTAAACCGGTACCGCGCATTTTTTCTTTTACAATTAAATCTTCAAGATGAATTGTTTTTCCTTTCCAGGTAGAATAGCGATAATAATACAATGCAATTCCAACAATCTCTTTTTGTTTTTCCTCATCTTCAATCTCTGCTACAAAAACGTGAAATAATGGTTTTTCACCAAAACCGTCACGTATCAAATCTTCCTCTGTTATGACAACCGCATCAGGTTCTTTTTCGAATATTGCCAGCTCCTGAATAAGCTCTAACACCGATTTCATGTCTTCAGGATTTCCTTTTCTAATATTCATGATAAATAATTTTTACTATCTGTCCTTTATGGTATCGCTTTTTCCTTTATCAGATTTACTGTTGCGAATGCCTATAAGAAACAATTTTTGTATTCGTATTTTTAATTGTTTATTATCTCCAAAAGCATTTTTTTACTTGTTGCTTTTTGCAGATTATTAGCAAATATACAATAGTAGCAAACTAACAAAATAATTTTTGAATCATTCTCACAAAATAGACGATATTTGTGACTTAAAAACAAAACTATAACGATTTAGAAATGGAAGAACGCAATAAAACACTGGGAGAGTTTATTATTGAGAACCAAAAAGCATTTCAGTATTCTTCGGGAGAGCTTTCCCGAATTATCAACTCTATTCGATTGGCGGCCAAGGTCGTGAATCATAAAGTAAACCAAGCGGGTTTAGTGGATATTATCGGCGCCGCTGGCGAGCAGAATATTCAAGGCGAAGACCAGCAAAAATTAGATGTCTATGCAAACGAAGTATTTATCCAGACGTTAATAAACCGTGAGATTGTCTGTGGTATTGCTTCTGAAGAAAACGACGATTTTATAACAGTTCAGGGGAGCGACAACTGTCATAATAATAAGTACGTAATCTTAATGGATCCGCTTGACGGATCTTCAAACATTGATGTGAATGTTTCTGTGGGAACTATTTTTTCTGTTTTCAGAAGAATTACTCCAATAGGAACTCCGGTAACTAGCGAGGATTTTTTACAACCGGGAATCAATCAAGTTGCAGCAGGCTATGTAATTTATGGAACTTCAACGATGCTGGTTTACACAACAGGTTATGGTGTAAACGGATTTACATTAAATCCGGCAATTGGTACTTTTTACCTTTCGCACCCAAACATGAGATTTCCGAAAGACGGAAATATTTATTCAGTAAACGAAGGAAATTATGTTCATTTTCCGCAAGGCGTAAAAAATTATATTAAATACTGCCAGCGTGAAGAAGGGGACAGACCGTACACTTCGAGATATATCGGAAGTTTAGTAGCCGATTTTCATCGAAATATGATCAAAGGCGGTGTCTACATTTATCCGACAAGTTCGAAAGCACCAAAAGGGAAATTACGTTTGCTGTACGAATGTAATCCTATAGCGTTTTTAGCAGAACAGGCAGGAGGAAAAGCAACAGATGGTTTCGGGAGAATTATGGAAATTCAGCCAACAGAACTTCATCAAAGAGTGCCTTTCTTTTGCGGAAGTTATAATATGGTAGAAAAAGCAGAGGAATTTATGGCTGAAGCTAATTAAAGTTTACAGTCGCAGTCTCAGTTCTTAGTCCAAACTTTAAAAAAGAAACCCGACAGTTTTTGAAAAACTGTCGGGTTTATAATTTAACGCGAGTTTTAAATTTTTTTCGGCATCAAATAAACTGTAAACTGAGACCGAAAACTGAAAACTATTATTTATGCATATTCTGCATTTCGTAAATAAAAGTATCTGCATCAACTTTTTTATCAACTAATGACAAAGCTTTTGCGATAATGTAATCTACGTTGCTTGGCGTAAATCCAAGAGCAACACTTATCTTTTTTAGAAGTATTTCTTGTTTGTCTTCTAAATGATGGTCAACATGTACCATACGTGTTAGGTCATACAAACGCTCTAAACGCTGCACATAAGAATATGGCGGGTTAATAGGGTATTTTAATGGGTCACTAAGAATTTCCTCATATTCTGACTCTGTAATTTCTAAACGAGAAGCCAATTTGTCTAAGAAGTCTTTTTCTTCCGGATATACAACCCCGTCGGCCAATGCCACACGAACGATAGCAGAAAAGTGCCCTTTGTTTCTTTGTTTGAATTCGCTATCAAATAATTCTGAAAATGACATAATTTTAAAAGTTTTATTAAACAAATATAATTCTATTTTTAAATTATTGATTTTAAAATTCTCCTAAAATTTAACTTATTTTTATTGCAGGATTTAGTAGCCCAAATCTTTAAGTTAGAAAATTAATCGTAAGTTTACAACCCCTAATTATTTAATTGTAATACACCTATGTCACAATTTTGGATTTATTTTCAAATAGGATTAAAACACGTTTTAGATATCCATGCTTACGATCACGTTCTTTTTTTAATCGCCTTAACTGTACCGTACTTATTTAAAGACTGGAAAAAGATTTTTCTTTTGGTTTCTATTTTTACAATTGGCCATACTTTGGCGCTAATTCTTTCTGTTTACGGAATTATTGCGATAAAAGTAGATGTTGTAGAATTCCTGATTCCGATTACAATTCTCGTAACTGCTCTTTATCATTTATTTACGGCAGGAAAGACCTCAAAAGATTCTGGTATAAATCTGGTATTTTTTATAACTTTATTCTTTGGAATTATTCATGGACTAGGTTTTTCTAATTATTTCAAAACAATTTTAGGAGGTTCTGCAACCTCAAAATTGTTGCCTTTAGGAGAATTTGCCTTAGGAATTGAAGCTGCTCAGCTTGTAGTGGTTTTCGTTGTTCTGGTAATTTCATATATAGTGCAGACGGTTTTCCGTTTTTCAAAACGCGACTGGGCGCTTGTAATGTCGGCTTTCATTATTGGAGTTGTAATTCCGATGATTATTGAAAGCCCAATTTTGAACAGATAAATTTAAATGGAAGTAAAAAAACTGAACAAGTACGATAAAGCATATCTGCGAATTGCAAAAGAGTGGAGCCTGCTTTCTTACTGTAAACGCAAACAAGTTGGTGCCATTATTGTAAAAGACAGAATGATTATTTCTGATGGTTACAACGGTACGCCATCTGGATTTGAAAATTGCTGTGAAGATGAAGACGGATTAACGCGTTGGGATGTTTTGCACGCTGAAGCGAATGCCATCCTGAAAGTAGCCAGATCAACTCAATCTTGTGAAGGCGCAACGCTGTATATCACGCTTTCGCCTTGTAAAGAATGCAGCAAATTAATACATCAATCTGGAATAAAAAGAGTGGTGTATAAAGATGGATATCGTGATGATTCAGGAATTCAATTTTTAATAAAAGCAGGCATAGAAGTAGAACATATTCCTGTTTTAGAAGAGTAATGAAATTTAATCCAAAATATTTGCCAATAGTAATAGGAGCGACTTTTGCTCTTGGAACAATTGCAGGAAGCCTTATGAATGCTCCCGCAAGTGACCAGCTTTTGGCTAAAAATTACTCAAAAACAAAACTTAATAAACTCATTGATTTTATCAATACAGAATATGTTGATAGCGTCAATACCGATTCGATTGTAAATCTTACAGTCGATAATATTCTTTCCAAATTAGACCCGCATTCTGTTTATATTCCGCCAAGCGAACAAGCAGAAGTTGCTGAAAGCATGAAAGGAGATTTCGTTGGAATCGGAATCAATTTCTACATGTATAAAGATTCAGTTGCGATTATAAAACCTGTTGAAAATGGACCTTCAGCTAAAGCTGGAATAAAATCTGGCGATCGAATTTTATTCGCAGGAAAAACCAAATTGTACGGTAGAAAACTGCCTTCAGATAGTTTATTTTCTAAATTAAAAGGCCTTCAAGGTTCAGAAATTGAATTGACTGTTTTTAGAAAATCAGAACAAAAGAAATTAAAATTTAAAGTAAAACGAGATATCATTCCGATTAAAAGCGTTGATGCTTCTTTGTTAATTGGAAATAACGTTGGTTACATCAAAATAAATCGTTTTGCAGAAACTACTTTCAACGAATTCAAAACAGGCTTAAATAGATTAAAGCAAAAAGGAATTCAGTCGCTTGTAATTGACCTTCGCGATAATGGTGGCGGTTATATGGAAGAAGCGATTGCAATTGCAGATGAATTTTTGAAAGACAAACAATTAATCGTTTTCACAAAAAGCAAAAACGGCTCTACTGAAAAAACATACGCAACAAAAGCTGGAAGTTTTGAAACAGGAAAAGTGTATGTCTTAATTAATGAAAATAGTGCTTCTGCAAGTGAAATTTTAGCAGGAGCAATTCAAGATAATGACCGTGGAACTATCGTTGGTCGCCGTTCTTTCGGAAAAGGTCTAGTTCAAAGAGAAATGGATTTCAATGACGGATCTGCTGTGAGATTGACCGTAGCGCGTTATTATACTCCGACAGGAAGATCAATTCAGAAACCTTATAAAAAAGGAAATGAAGAATATTTTAAAGAATCTGAATCTAGAATTGCAACTGGAGAATTGTATGCAAAAGACAGCATCAAAGTAGCTGATTCTTTAAAGTTTAAAACTCCGAAAGGTAAAATTGTTTACGGTGGCGGCGGAATCGTTCCAGATGTTTTTGTTCCGATGGAAGCAGAGCATGGAAATGAAAATGTCGCTTATTTGTTGCAAACTGGAATTGTGGGGCATTTTGTTTTTGAAGAATTAGATAAAAATAGAAATACTTTTGCGGGAGATAGTTTTGCTAAATTTTTAGCTAAAATGAAAAGCTCAGATGCATATTTCAAAAAATTCAAGAATTATATCTTGATGACAGGTTTGGATTTGAAATTGGATAAGACAAAAGCGCTTGTAAACCGTTATATTACCGCTGAATTTGCCCGACAGCTATATGGAGAATTGTATTATTATGATGTGATCTTAAAAGAAGATGCCATGATAAAAACAATTCTGCCTCCAAAGAAATAACTTCAATCTTTATATCATGAAAATAGAAACCGTTGTTAATGCAGAAATCGAACTTCTAACTGCCATTAAAAAATCGGATGTTTTGGCTTTGGATACCATTCTTCATGACGATTTATTGTTCAATATGCCAGACGGACAAACAATAACCAAGGAACTCGATTTGCAATCGTACCGTTCAGGAAAATTAAAAATCGATTCATTGGAAGCATCTGATCAAATTGTGAATATAATTGAGGATTCAGCTGTAGTTGCCGTTACAGTTGCCTTAGAAGGAACTTATGAAAATAATCCGATTAATGGGGTTTTCAAATATATTAGAGTTTGGAAAAAAGCAGGCAAAAATTTAAAAGTTATTGCAGGAAGCTGCGTTCAGCTGGCATAGAATTTGAAGCTGGAAAAATAATATTAATTTAAAATAAAACATAGCAAATATCGCGTTAACCATGACGTTCTTTGCGGTTAAAATATTAAAATATGAAAAATTTAAAAAGAGTAAGTTTTCTAGTCCTTCTAATGGCTTTTGTAATCTCTTGCACAACGATGAAAAACGATTCGAATAATGCAGTTTCTGGAAAAGTAGAATCTATTGAAGGAGGAAAAGACGGTTATACAGCAAAAATTACTACCGATGCTAAAGAGGTTTATTTTGCGACAATTAGTATCGTAAACGTTGGCGGTCCTCAAAACTACAAACAATTTAAAATTGGAGATGTGGTGTCTGTAAAAGGAGAAAAATGGAAAGCCGAAGACGAAAACCATATCAAAGTAACAGAAATCGTTTCGGTTAAATAAGAAACAAATTCCTGAAAAAAATTAAACCATATAAGGGATATGAGTTCATATATGCTTTGCGCATAGATTAAATGAACTTATATCACTTATATGGTTTTATAATTTTATATGGTGTAATCTATCGAATACTATCGTGAGCGTGAGTTTGTACGCCGTTATTCCATAAAGTAAGAATATCTGTTGCTACAGCAGCGCCACTTCCGGCGGCAATTGCCAATTGGCTTCTCCAGCCAGCTAAAGTCCCAATCACATAAATTCCATCATCAACTTTGTGATCTTCGTTTTTAAGCTGAATACGCTGTTTTTCTGGAAGCGCTTTTTTGTGAGGTTCAACAAATTGCATTAAACCTTCAATGTCGAAAGTATTGGCAGAACCAATTCCAACTACGATATTTTTTGTTGTATAAGAGTTTTTATTTGTTACTACAGTAAATTCAGGATAACTGCCCTCAATTTTCATTACTTTTTCGTTCGGAATTTGAGTAATGTGCGGATAAGTCGTGGCCAAATCCTGTGTGCTTTCCGTTAAAAGTTCAGAACCTAATTTTCCTGGAGCAATTCCGTAAGCGTTATAAAATATTGCCTCTTGTAAAGAAGAATTTTTCTGATGAGTAAAAATTCCGATTTTTTTATCAGTAACAAAAGTTTTGTTTTTTGCGGATCCTAAGACAAGAGCACAAGACATTCCTGATACTCCTCCGCCAATAATTAAAACTTCAAACATAATTATCTGTTATCATTCATTTTTTCTTCAATTCTTTTTGAAATTCTAAAAATCAAAAGAATCAAAACAGCGCAAAATGAAGCGGCGATTCCAATAAAAGCTACCATACTATCTCCCTGAAATGGGTTTTGAAAGTCTAATAGCGTAATATTAAAAACGATTAAAGCTAATGCCAAAAGCACTAAGACTGAAGTGAAAATTTTCATAAGGTTGTTTTGTTTTGCCTAAAATAATAAAGTAGAACTTTAATGGGGAAATTGCCTCAAAGTTGTATTCTAGAAATTTTACGGGGTAAAAGTATAAAAATAAATTTTAGACAAACAAACCTTTAACATTAGCAGCGAATAATTTAACAGCAATTGCTAAAAGTATCACTCCAAATGTCTTGCGGACCACTCCAAGTCCGTTTTCTCCTAACAGACTTTCGATTTTTTTAGAAGACTTTAAAACGATATAAACTACGATGATATTTAGTACAATTGCAATGATAATATTAATGGTATGAAATTGAGATCGAAGCGATAATAAAGTCGTCATTGTTCCAGCTCCAGCAATTAAAGGAAAAGCAAGCGGGACAATAGATGCAGATCCTGGTTCTTCATCGCGATAAATTCTGATTCCTAAAATCATTTCAAGCGCTAGAAAGAATAAAACGAAAGATCCGGCAACGGCAAACGAGTGCACATCAATACCAATTAAGTTCAGTAAACCTTCTCCAACAAAAAGAAAAACAATCATAATAGCTCCGGCAACAAGGGAAGCCTTCTCAGATTCGATGTGTCCCACCTTAGCTCTTAAATTTACAATAATCGGAATTGAACCAACAATATCAATTACGGCAAAAAGTACCATACTAACGGTAATGATTTCTTTAAAATCGATGTCTAGCATATCGCTTTAATTTTTAGGGTTTAAAAAACTGCTGCAAAAGTAGTTAATAAAGTTAGGTGTTTTTTCGTTACACTGTATTTTTGTTATAAAAACATGTTTTAATGGTTAAAAAAGTGATATTTGTAACAATTGTGATTTTCTTTTGCATTTAGTAAAAGGTATAAAAGATTTTACCGCAAAGCACGCAAAGTTATTTCGCAACGTTCGCAAGGTTGAATGATTATCGAAATCTTGTAAAATAGACTTTTGCGAATCTTTGCGTGCTTTGCGGTTAAATTTTACCAAAAAATATCTATAATCTTTGACTATCTTTGCGCTTTAAAAATAATATCATGTTTCAGTTAGGTAAAACTATTATTTCAGAAGATATTCTGGAGAAAGAATTTGTGTGCAACTTGTCTGCCTGTAAAGGGGCTTGTTGTGTTGATGGAGATGCGGGGGCGCCTTTGAATGAGGCTGAAACCAAAATATTAGAAGAAATTTATCCAAAAGTAAAGCCCTTTTTGCGAAAAGAAGGAATTGCCGCTATTGAAGCGCAAGGAACTTGGGTGAAAGGAACTGATGGAGATTTAGAAACTCCGCTAATTGACAATAAAGATTGTGCTTATGTGATTTTTGATGGAAAAACGGCACTTTGCGGAATCGAGCAAGCTTATAACCAAGGTATAGTAGATTGGAAAAAACCTGTTTCTTGTCATTTATATCCAATTCGCGTAAAAGACTTCACAGAATTCGCTGCGGTTAATTATGACAAATGGGATATTTGCGATGATGCTTGTTCGTTAGGTAAAGAATTGGAAGTTCCAGTTTATAAATTTGTAAAAGAAGCGCTAATCAGACGCTTTGGCGAAGATTGGTATTTGGAACTCGAAAAAGTAGCCCAAGAACACAAAAATTCATAAAAAACGGCATCAAAAATTATAGTCTTTTTGACCACATCTTTTGACTCAAAAAAATAAAATTTTGACTCTAAAAAAACTTTTCAAAACTATTTAAAATTTCTTGCTTTTTATTCGAAAAAGTCTATATTTTACAGGCTCTTACAGATGAAAAACGATTTTAAATAACTCATTAGCAGCAAATTAATTATTTGTCTGAATTTATTTTCAAATTTGGCCGTTGTTAAAAACTAGGTCCGATTGTGAATAAGTTTGAGTTTGATTTTTGACGTTTATTAACAATCTTTGTATTGCTTGTTTAAGAGCAAAAAAACAATAAAAAAATTAACAGAATCTGTCATGTCACAAATCGAACCAATATTACAAGAAAATAAAAATCGCTTCGTTATTTTTCCGATTAAACATCATGATATTTGGGAGTGGTATAAAAAGATGGAAGCTAGTTTTTGGACTGCAGAAGAAATCGATTTACATCAAGATTTGACAGACTGGAATAATAAGTTGAATGACGACGAAAGATATTTCATTAAACATATTTTAGCATTCTTTGCGGCTTCTGATGGAATCGTAAACGAAAATCTTGCTGAAAACTTTGTAAATGAAGTGCAATATGCTGAAGCTAAATTTTTCTATGGTTTCCAAATTATGATGGAAAACATTCATAGCGAAACGTATTCTTTATTAATTGACACTTACGTGAAAGACGAAGCGGAAAAAGCAGAATTATTCAATGCTTTGGAAGTTTTCCCTGCAATTGGTAAAAAAGCAGAATGGGCTTTAAAATGGATCGAGTCAGATTCGTTTGCTGAAAGATTAATTGCTTTTGCTGCAGTTGAAGGAATCTTTTTCTCAGGTGCTTTCTGTTCAATTTATTGGTTGAAAAAACGTGGTTTAATGCCAGGATTGACTTTTTCTAATGAGTTGATTTCTCGTGACGAAGGTGTACATTGTGATTTTGCAGTTCATTTGCATAATCATCATTTGGTAAATAAAGTGCCAAAAGAAAGAATTAAAGAAATTATCGTTGATGCTTTAAATATCGAAAGAGAATTTGTTACAGAATCTCTTCCGGTAAGTTTAATTGGTATGAATGCTGCTTTAATGACGCAATATTTAGAATTTGTTGCAGATAGATTATTAGTAGAATTAGGTTGTGAGCGTGTGTATGGATCAGCGAATCCGTTTGATTTCATGGACATGATTTCTCTTCAAGGAAAAACTAATTTCTTTGAAAAACGTGTTGCCGAGTATCAAAAATCTGGTGTAATGAACACGGATAGTGATGCTCAGAAAATTTCATTTGATGCAGATTTCTAGACAACGAGAATAAATTTTAGTATCTGCACTTCCAGAGATATTAAAAAAGATTAACACATTATTTTACGGTTGAATCTCTTTCCCAAATCGCAGATTCAATAGCAATTTTTAACGTATTTAAATTCGATTTTCGGATTTGAAACGAGTGACTATTGAGAATTCGGTAATTCTCAAAAAATAATTTAAAAACACGCAATGTTTAGGTGCTAGATTCGTTCTCTAGTTACTTTCATTTTTTCAATAACTATAAAAGGTAAGCTTATGTATGTAGTAAAAAGAGATGGCCACAGAGAGCCCGTAATGTTTGATAAGATTACAGAAAGAATCAAAAAATTGTGTTACGGCTTGAATGAGCTTGTAGATCCAGTGAAGGTAGCGATGAGAGTTATCGAAGGATTGTATGACGGGGTTTCGACTTCTGAATTGGATAATCTTGCAGCAGAAACGGCAGCTTCTATGACTATTGCGCATCCAGATTATGCTCAATTGGCAGCTCGTGTAGCAATTTCTAACCTACATTCAAATACTAAAAAATCTTTCTCTGAAACGATGAAAGATATGTATAATTATGTGAATCCTAGAAATAATCAAGACGCACCATTAGTTGCTGATGACGTGTACAAAGTGATTCAGGAAAATGCAGCCTTTTTAGATTCTCACATTATTTATACAAGAGATTTTAATTACGATTACTTTGGTTTCAAAACTTTAGAGCGTTCTTATCTTCTTAAAATAAACGGAAAAATTGTTGAGCGTCCGCAGCACATGTTGATGCGTGTTTCTGTTGGTATTCACTTAGACGATTTAAAATCGGTTATTGAAACTTACGATTTAATGTCTAAAAAGTTCTTCACGCACGCAACGCCAACGTTGTTCAACGCGGGAACTCCAAAACCTCAAATGTCTTCTTGTTTCCTTTTGGCAATGCAAGATGATAGTATTGATGGAATTTACGATACTTTAAAACAAACGGCCAAAATCTCGCAATCAGCGGGAGGAATTGGTCTTTCGATTCATAACGTCCGTGCAACAGGATCTTACATTCGTGGTACAAACGGAACTTCAAACGGAATTGTTCCGATGTTGAGAGTTTTCAACGATACAGCACGTTATGTAGATCAAGGTGGTGGAAAACGTAAAGGAAGTTTTGCGATTTACATCGAAACTTGGCATGCTGATATTTTTGATTTCTTGGATTTGAAGAAAAATACAGGAAAAGAAGAAATGCGTGCAAGAGATTTATTCTTCGCAATGTGGACTTCAGATTTGTTCATGAAACGTGTTCAGGAAGATACAACTTGGACTTTAATGTGTCCAAACGAGTGTCCAGGATTATATGACGTTTACGGAGAAGAATTCGAAAAACTTTATACAGATTACGAATTTCAAGGAAAAGGAAGAAAAACAATCCGTGCTCGTGAGTTATGGGAGAAAATCCTAGAATCTCAAATCGAGACTGGAACACCATATATGTTGTACAAAGATGCGGCAAACCGTAAATCGAATCACAAGAATTTAGGAACAATTCGTTCTTCAAACTTGTGTACAGAGATTATGGAGTTTACATCTAAAGATGAAATCGCAGTTTGTAACTTGGCTTCTCTTTCATTGCCAATGTTTGTTGAAAACGGACAATTTGATCACCAAGCGCTTTACAACGTTACAAAACGTGTAACTCGTAACTTGAACAAAGTAATTGACAGAAATTATTATCCGGTAAAAGAAGCTGAAAATTCTAACTTCCGTCACCGTCCGGTAGGATTGGGAGTACAAGGTTTAGCAGATGCTTTTATCATGTTGCGTATGCCATTTACAAGTGATGAAGCTAAAAAATTAAACCAAGAGATTTTCGAAACTTTATACTTCGCTGCTGTAACCGCTTCTATGGAAATGGCGAAAGAAGAAGGGCCATACTCAACTTTTGCTGGTTCGCCAATGTCACAAGGAGAATTCCAATACAACATGTGGGGAATGAAAGATGAGGAATTATCTGGCCGTTGGGACTGGGCTTCTTTGAGAAAAGAAGTTATGGAGCACGGAGTTCGTAACTCATTATTAGTTGCGCCAATGCCAACAGCTTCAACTTCTCAAATTTTAGGAAACAACGAAGCTTTCGAACCTTATACTTCAAATATTTATACACGTCGTGTATTATCTGGAGAGTTCATCGTGGTAAACAAACATTTACTGGAAGATTTAGTAAAATTAGGTTTATGGAACGAGTCATTGAAACAAGAAATAATGCGTCATAACGGATCTGTTCAAAACATTGATATTATTCCGCAAGACTTAAAAGATCTTTACAAAACAGTTTGGGAAATGTCGATGAAAGATATTATTGATATGTCTCGCCAAAGAGGTTACTTTATTGATCAATCTCAATCGTTGAACTTGTTCATGCAAGATGCAAACTATTCTAAACTAACGTCAATGCATTTTTACGCTTGGCAGTCTGGTTTAAAAACTGGAATGTATTACTTAAGAACAAAAGCCGCTGTAGATGCGATTAAATTCACATTAAACAACGATAAAAAAGAAGAAACAGCACCTTCTTTAGTTCAAGAAAGTGAAGCAATCAGCGTTGAAGATTACAAAGCAATGTTATTAAAAGCACAAGCAGCCGATCCAGAGGATTGCGAAATGTGTGGATCTTAATCTCTTTTTAGAAGAAAGAAAATAGAATAAAAAAACAAGATTTATTCTTAATTATATAGAAAGCAGTTGTCATTTGATAGCTGCTTTTTTTTGTTTATTTGCTATTCGTATATTTATTTAGATTTTATGAATAAGCTTTTAACTTTTATTTTATTTTTTTTGAATTTCGTCATCTATGCTCAGAAGAAAGATGTTGTTTATGGAATTACTTACGATTCGTATCCTGCAGTTGGTTATTCTTATGAAGTAGGTGTGTTATATTTACGAGATGATAATAGTTATAGGCGCTTGCTTCAAAAGTATAATTCAAAAAAAATGGCGAGAAAAAATGTTTTAAGAAGCTCTGTTGATGAAAATGGGAAATGGAAAATGTCTGGTGATACTTTATTACTTTATGATAATAATAGTATTCCAATTAAATTTTTCAAAATCAGTGATAAAAGAATAATTTTTATATTTGATGATATTGACAGATCTAGATATTATTGGAGAAAAGTAAAAAATTGATGTAAAAGGATTTAAGTTCAATTCATAAAAACAAAAAGGATTATTATAAATTAGCAAATGACTATTTGTTGAATATAGATTTTAATGAGTTAGATATTAGCTTTGATGAAATCGCTTCAAAATCTATTTCAATTTTAATTGATCATGATTTCATTCAAACGCCATGTGTCGAAATCAAATTAGAACTTCAAAATAATCAAATAAAAGTTGGGAATTATTTCTTGTATATTGATGAAAGCAAACAATTTCTAGATGAATTTTTATTTTAAAGATTTTTAAACATAGCCCAAGGTTTCAACCTTGGGTACATAAGGAGAGGAAAAATATTGCGCTCCCAAGGTTGAAACCTTGGGCTATGTTTGATTATGATTGTCTAATGGCAATAACCTCAAAAAATCCTCGTTCTAATTAATACCAAAGACCTTTTAAAAACTTAGCACCTCAGAATTTTAGCGATTTAATCTCTTTTAAATTAAACCTTTAGACTAGAATCAAGTCTTATTGTAATAATTTCTGAATTATGAAAAAAAGCAATCTTTTGTCATTACGATTAGGTTTTTCAGGAAAACAAGCCAATCAAATTGAAAAGTTAGGATTAGAAACATTTCTAAAGCATTCCTATAACTCCAAATTTGAGAAAGAGCTTCCAGACTTTCTGCAGGATCAGCCTAAAACAACTTTAGAATTAAAGCAAATTAGGGAGCAAATAAAAACCTCAGATCCCGAAACCAAAAAAGAACTTCAGAAAAAACAAAATCTGGCAAACGCAGCATTAAAAAAATGGTGGATTACTAAAATGCGTACGGACGAATTTCCTTTACGTGAAAATATGGTTTGTTTTTGGCATAATCACTTCGTATCGACTTCGAAAAAAGTAAAAATCAACTACTGGGTTTATCAGCACAATATGATTTTGCGTGAAAATGCTTTTGGTAATTTTAAAGAATTGACCAAACAGATTCTGAAATCTAATGCAATGGTGCGATATCTCGATAACGGCGACAATAAAAAAGGAAAAGTCAACGAAAACCTGAGTCGTGAATTATTAGAATTATTTACAATCGGAATTGGAAATTACACTGAAAACGATATTAAAAATGGCGCAAAAGCATTAGCGGGTTTAAACATTGACGATAACGGCGCAGTTTATCGAAAAAATTTAGAAGACAATAGCGATAAAACCTATTTTGGAAAAACCGGAAACTGGAAAGCCGATGATTTGGTTGATATTATTTTCGAACAGAAAAACATTCCGTATTTAATTACCCGAAAAATTCTGAAATGGTTTATATACGATAATCCGCCAGAAAATTTGGTGACTTATTATGGAGATTATCTTAGAAAAGAAAAATTCGAAATCCAGCCTTTGCTGACAAAAATTTTTACCGAGGAATTTTCGAAAGAGAATTCAGGAAATAAAATTAAAAATCCGCTGGTTTATATTTTGCAGCTTTATGATGAATTGCAAATCGATAATGTTGACGATGCTGCAATTATGGCTTTCCTAAAACAGGAAGGAATGGATTTGTACGATCAGGTAAATGTGAAAGGTTGGGACGGTGGAAATTCTTGGCTGACGTCGCAGATTTATCTACAGAGAAATAATACCGCAGATTTATTATGTAGTGGAAAAAGCCTCAATCGAAAGGTTTTGAAAACGATGATAAATGGAGTGGAAAAAGAAAAATTAGAATATGAGAAAGTTGATGTAAAAGTTGTTTTTGATTCCAACGGAAATAATAAAACCATCATTTCTCAACTGTCGAACCGATTATTATTCGCGGTAAGCGACTCGGCTCAAAAAGATATGGAAAATCTTTTGAAATATGATTTTGACCCAACATCACCGCATGCCAATTTTGCAGTTGTCCGCGTATTTAATTACATCACAAAACTGCCTGAATATCAATTAATTTAGAAAATAAGGATTATGAACAGAAGAGATTTTCTAACATTGACAGGAACTTTTACGGGCGGGATGCTTGTACTGCCTGATTTTTTACACGCTTTTGGTTCTCAGAATAATTTGGTGGTCGGAGAACAATGTATTGTTTTTGTTCAATTGAATGGTGGAAACGACGGTCTGAATACTTTTATTCCGTACGATGATCCTTTGTATTATGATTTTAGAACCAAAATTGCTCTGAATAAAGATGCTGTGATTTCCAAAAATAAAGGAATGGCATTTCATCCTTCGTTGAAAGATTTCGCCCAAATGCAGCAAAATGGAGATTTGACTGTAATTCAGAATGTCGGTTATCCAGAACCTATACGTTCGCATTTTAGAAGTCAGGAAATTTGGCAGACGGCAACCGATTCTAATAAATATATTAATGAAGGTTGGCTTGGGCGTTATTTAGATTTGCAATGCAACGGACATCAAGCAACGGCTGGAATTAATTTGGATTCGATTGATAACTTGGCTTTAAAAGGAGTGGAGCCGAATTTTATTACAGTGAAAGATCCGAACCGATTTAAAGTAAAGGCAAAAGAGGAGAATGTAACGTTATCTCAGAATCCGCATTTAGATTTTGTTCGAAAAATAGCCAATTCGGTAACAGAAGGTTCAGATGAAATCCAGAAAGCATTAGCCAAATCGAAAAATGAAATTACGTATCCGAAAACAGAATTATCAAGAAACCTAGAATGGATCGCAAGATTGATAAAAGGAAATTTAAATTCGAAAGTCTACTATACTTCTCTTGGCGGATTTGACACGCACGATAATCAGCTTGCAATTCACGAAAGAAAACTAACCGATTTAAACGATGCGCTTTATAGTTTTTACAGCGATTTAAAACAAGCACAATTACTTCAGAACGTTACAGTAGTAGTTTTCTCAGAATTTGGGCGACGAGTAAAAGACAACGGAAATGGAACGGATCATGGAACTGCCGCGCCAATGTTTATAATTGGAGGAAATAATAAAGGAACTATTTTAGGGAAAAATCCAAATTTAGCCGACTTAGATAATAGCGATTTAAAATACGAAATAGATTTCAGAAGTGTCTACGCCTCATTATTAAAGCAAAAAATGGATTTCGATTATTCAAAAATCGGGATTATGAATAGACCAGTTTCTGGATTGTTTTGAGGGTGAGATAGCGACGAATTCACGAATTTTTTTTGAAAATCTATGCGGTTAATTTGTGTAATTTGAATTAAATAACCACAGCGATTCGCATTAATTCGTGAATTCGTGGCCAAAAAAACCTTACCTCTTTAACATCTCAGAATCTTAGAACCTCAATTCAATATTCTCATTTTAAGCCATTATTTTTATATTATCATACAAAACATCATAAATTTGTTAAGAAATCCTTTTTTGTTTCATAAAATGCAATATTTTTTTTGGAGGGGTGAAAATAATTTATACATTCGCAGAGAATTTAAATAATAACACAAACAAAATGGCATCTAACCGTTTTTATTTTAGCAACTCTTTTTATTTCTTCTTTAGTAGAAGTGAGGATTGTGCTATGGTTATTTGAGATAAAATTTAAGACAAATAAAACTAATATACAATCCTGATGCAAATCAGGATTTTTTTTTGACTATATGACAACGAAAATTGCAATACAAGGTATTAAAGGATCATTTCATCATCAGGTTGTGAAAGAGTATTTCTCTGAAAATGTGGATATTGATGAATGCTTGTCTTTTGAAGAATTGATCGACAGCCTTATTGCCGGAAAATCTGATCAGGCTGTAATGGCGATTGAAAATTCGATTGCAGGCCCGATTATCCCGAATTATGCTTTGATTGACAAGAATAATTTGCACATTATTGGAGAGCATTATTTGAATATTCAGCAAAATTTAATGGCTTTAAAAGGTCAGGAAATTGAAGATATTAGAGAAGTTCATTCACACCCGATGGCACTTTTGCAGTGTATGGATTTCTTGAAACAATATCCAAATATCAAATTGGTTGAGGATAAAGATACAGCCGAAACTGCCAGAAGAATTCAGGAAAAACAATTAACTGGAATTGCTGCAATTGCAAGTGTAACGGCTTCAGAAATGTACGATCTTGAAATTATTGCGTCGTCGATTCAAACGATCAAAAATAATATGACTCGTTTCGTAATCATCAAAAAACAGAATTCATTTCTGCCAGAAAGCGAAATCAACAGAGCTTCTGTCAAATTTGAATTAGATCATAAAAGAGGAAGCTTAGCAGCGGTTTTAAATGTCATGAGTGACTGCAAACTGAATTTGACAAAAATCCAGTCGCTTCCAAAAATTGAAACACCTTGGAAATATTCATTCTTCGTTGACGTAACATTTGAGAAATACGAAGATTTTGCAAAAGCCAAAGCGTTATTAAATATAATGGCTGAATATTTTAAAGTGTTGGGAGAATATAAAAATACGAAACCTTAAATGGAGTTATAAGTTAAGAGTTATAAATTATAAGTTAGAAAGCTTAAAGCTTACGGCCTAAAGCCTAAAGCAAAAATTAAAAGCAATAAAAAAAATGATTACAACAGCAAAACGATTAGACACAGTTGAAGAATACTACTTTTCATCAAAATTAAGAGAAGTGAGACAGCTGATGTCTGAAGGAAAATCGATCATCAATATGGGAATTGGAAGCCCTGATTTGAGTCCGTCGAAAGCAGTAATTGAAGCGGTTGCCGCAGCAATTCAGGATGAGAATGGGCATGGCTATCAAAGCTATCAGGGGTTGCCAGAAATGAGACAAGCGATGGCCGATTTTTATCAAAATCAGTTTGGTGTTGAAGTGAATCCAAATAATGAGATTTTACCATTGATGGGTTCAAAAGAAGGAATTATGCATATTTCGCTTGCATTTTTAAACCCAGGCGATCACGTTTTAATCCCGAATCCAGGTTATCCAACTTATACTTCGGTAACCAATTTGGTAGAAGCAGTTCCGGTTTATTATGATTTGAAAGAAGAAAATCAATGGGAACCAGATTTTGAAGCTTTAGAAAAATTAGATCTTTCGAAAGTAAAATTAATGTGGCTGGGTTATCCGCACATGCCGACAGGAGCGAGAGGAAGTTTAGCATTATTTGAAAAATTGGTT
This sequence comes from Flavobacterium sp. B167r, assembly GCF_056824315.1. Lineage (NCBI taxonomy): Bacteria > Pseudomonadati > Bacteroidota > Flavobacteriia > Flavobacteriales > Flavobacteriaceae > Flavobacterium > Flavobacterium sp. B167r. Next base: position 559,006 of record NZ_CP124859.1, on the reverse strand, counting down.
GCTTTTGCTAAAAAACACAACATATTATTGATCAATGATAATCCGTATAGTTTTGTTTTGAATGATAATCCGATGAGTTTATTGCAAGTTGAAGGCGCGAAAGATGTGGCTTTAGAATTAAACTCTTTAAGTAAAACATTCAACATGGCAGGCTGGAGAGTCGGAATGGTTTTAGGAAATCCTGAAATTATTGATGCAGTTCTAAAAGTAAAAAGCAACATGGATAGCGGAATGTTCTACGGAATTCAGAAAGGAGCAATTGCAGCTTTAAAATGTGATAAATCTTGGTTTGATGATCAAAATAAAATTTATAAACGCCGCAGAGAATTAACGGAAAAATTAGCTGAAAAGTTAAATTGTAAAGTTTATAAAGAAGGAGTTGGACTTTTTGTTTGGGCGAAACTTCCGGAAGGAATAGAATCAGCAGAGAAGTTCATTGACGAAATATTATATGAGAAACATATTTTCATTACACCGGGAACCATTTTTGGAAGCAACGGCGAAGGTTATATCAGATTCTCATTGTGTGTGAAAGAAGAAAAAGTACAGGAAGCGATTGATAGATTTTAGAGATGAGAGTTCCTGCGAGGTTTTCAAAACCTTGTAGGTATGAATTCGATAGTCTGAAATTAGAAACCTACAAGGTTTTGAAAACCTTGCAGGAACGACTTCAAAAATTAAAAAGAATATGAAAGTATACGTGATAGGAATAGGGTTAATAGGCGGTTCGATGGTGCTGGACATCAAAGAAAAACATCCGAACGCAACTATCTTCGGAATTGATAATAACGAAAAACATTTGCAGGAAGCAATTGATCTTGGCGTTATTGACGAAGCGGGAAGCTTTGAAGATTTGCAAAAAGCAGATTTTGTAATTGTTTCGGTTCCTGTGGATGTGGCGCTGACAGTTTTGCCTAAAGTTTTGGATGCAGTTGGAGAAAAAACAATTGTTTTTGAAGTAGGTTCGACAAAAAAGCCAATTTGCGATGCAGTAGCAAATCATCCGAAAAGAAGAAATTTTATTGCTACACATCCGATTGCGGGAACGGAGTTTTCGGGACCATCGGCGGCGATAAAAGGTTTGTTTAAAGGAAAGACAAACATCATTTGTGAAGTGGAAAAAACCACTTTTAAATTGCAGGAAAAAGCGTTGCAGCTTTTTAGTGAAATCGGAATGAGGATTCGATATATGGATCCGATTTCACACGATAAACACATTGCCTACGTTTCGCATTTATCGCACATCAGTTCGTTTATGCTTGGGAAAACGGTAATGAATAAAGAAAAAGACGAACAGGATATTTTTGACATGGCGGGAAGTGGATTTGAAAGTACGGTTCGTCTGGCAAAAAGTTCGCCAGCAATGTGGACACCGATTTTTAAACAAAATAAAGAACACGTTCTGGAAACATTGGAAGCATATATTTCAAACCTGAGTCGGTTTAGGGATTTGCTGAAAGAAGAAGATTACAACGCCATTTTTGAAGAAATGGAAAGCACAAATAAAATAAAAGAAATACTAAACGGATTAACAACAACTAAAAAGTAAAATTAGAATTAAGATGGAAAATAAGAAAGAAATGAGAAAGTGGTTAGAAGATTTCAATTTAAATCACCCACTTGTGATAGCTGGACCTTGTAGTGCAGAAACTGAAGATCAGGTTTTGAAAATCGCTCACGAATTGAAAGATTCTAAAGTAAGTGTATTCAGAGCTGGAATATGGAAACCAAGAACTCGTCCGGGAGGATTTGAAGGTGTTGGTGAAATCGGATTAAAATGGTTGCAAAAAGCTAAAGCTGAAACTGGTTTATTAATGGGAACTGAAGTTGCAACTGCAGCTCACTGTAAACTAGCTTTAGAACACGATATCGACGTATTATGGGTTGGTGCACGTACAACTGCAAACCCTTTCGCAGTTCAGGAAATTGCTGATACTTTGAAAGGAACTGATAAAATTGTTTTGGTGAAAAACCCAGTAAACCCAGATTTAGCTTTATGGTTAGGTGGTGTTGAGCGTTTACACATGGCAGGTATTGAGAAATTAGGTGTGATCCACAGAGGTTTCTCTACTTACGAAAAAACAAAATACAGAAACATTCCAGAATGGCAAATTGCTATCGAATTACAAAATAAATTCCCTGATTTACCATTAATTATCGACCCATCTCACATTACTGGAGATCGTAAAATGATTTTCGAAGTAACTCAAGAGGCTTTAGATTTGAATTACGATGGTATGATTATCGAAACGCACATCGATCCGGACAATGCTTGGTCTGATGCTGCTCAACAAGTTACTCCAGATGTTTTGAAACAAATCATCAAAGATTTGACTATCAGAAAAACGGATGATACTACAGATGAGTACAGTTCAAAAATGACAAAATTAAGAGCTAACATCGACGTTTTAGATGCTAACTTATTAGATTTGTTAGGAAAACGTATGAAAGTTGCTGACGAAATTGGTCAAGTGAAAAAAGACGCAAACGTTGCGATTCTTCAAAACAACCGTTGGAATGAAATTTTAGGAAAAATGATTTTAGAAGGTGAGAAAAAAGGTCTTACTGAAGAGTTTGTTTTGAGAATGTTCAAAGCAATTCACCAAGAAAGTATTGGTCACCAGGAGAAAATTTTCAACGCATAATTTTCTTTAAAATCCTATAAGTGATATAAGATAATTTAAGTTTGCGTAAGCTGTAATTAAAGTTTTCTTATATCATTAATTGAAAATAGATTGTTTTTTTGAAAATCCTCAACGCTTTGAAAAAGGTGTTGGGGATTTTTGTTTTTTTTAAATATAGCCCAAGGTTTCAACCTTGGGAACGCGATGTATATTCCAATCTTTGTCTCCCAAGGTTGAAACCTTGGGCTATGTTGCTCTTTATGATTATATTTTCTTATATACTTATATGGTTTAAAAACTTTTTTAAATACTCCCAACCTTTTTGATTTTTTTGTTCTCTTTATATATATAATCTTAACTTTCGAGTCATGAAATCAAAAATATTTATGTCAGTAAATTTTCAAGTTCGTTTTAAATTATTATTTCTTTTGGTCTTTTTCGGAGCCAAAACTTTTGCGCAAAGTCCAGAATTGACAGTTAAAGGAGATGAAGCTGAGAAAGTACGAATGAGTCAGTTGAAAGTTAATGTGAAAATCGTAGGCAATATTGCTTATACTACGGCTGAGATGCATTTTTTTAATTCAGGAAACCGTCAAATGGAAGCAGAGCTTATTTTTCCGTTGCCTGAAAATGTTTCGGTTTCAAGATATGCAATTGATATTAATGGAAAATTGAGAGAAGCTGTTCCAGTAAATAAAAATAAAGGAAAACAGGTTTTTGAAGCAATAGAACATCGTCGTGTCGATCCAGGATTATTGGAGAAAGTTGATGGAAATAATTTTAAAACTAGAATTTATCCGTTAATGCCGAATGGGGAACGAATCGTTGTTATTGGTTACGAAGAAGAACTTTCGGCTTTAGATAAAGATAATTTGGCGTATCAGCTTTTGAGTCGTTATCCTAAAAAGTTGGATAAATTCGAAATTAATGTTTCGGTTTTAGGCGCTGCTGCAAAACCAGTTGTGAGCGGAGAATCTGAAAAAGAAATTGTTTTCTCAAAATGGAATCAATCTTTTGAAGCTTCTCAAAAGAAAGAAAATTATCAGCCTTCAGAAAAATTACTTTTTAAAATTCCAATTCAGCAAAATATTCCGAGTGTAGTCATGCAGGATGCTGGCGGTCAATATTATTTCTACGGAAATACTTTTATTGAAGGCGATCAAACAGTAAAGAAAACTCCAAATTCAATTGGTTTGATTTGGGATAATTCTTTGAGCTGTCAAACGCGTGATTTGAAAAAAGAACTAGACTTGTTGGATGCTTATTTTCAGAAAATAAAAAATACAAAAGTGACTTTATATTTCCTGAATTATACTTTCGAAAAACAAAGTGAGTTTGTGATTTCAAACGGAAATTGGGTAGAATTAAAAACAGTTTTAGAAAAAACAAAATACGATGGCGGAACTCGTTTTTCACAAATCAGTTTTGAAAATCAAGATGAATATTTATTTTTTTCTGATGGATTATCTTCTTTGAGCGAAAATTTTCTTCCTAAAACAAAAAAAACAATTTATGCCATCACATCTTCAGTTTCTGCTGATTTTGCATTTCTGAATTTTTCAGCAACAAAAACAGCAGGAAGTTTCATCAATTTAAACCAAACAAATATAGAAACGGCTTTAGGTAAATTGACGGGCACAAGTTTGAAATTTTTGGGTATAAAAGAAAATCTGACTGTAACCGATTTATTTCCGATGGAGGGAAGCTCAGTTTCTGGAAATTTCAGTTTTTCAGGAATTTCTTTGAATCTAAAAAATGAAATTACGTTGCTTTTTGGTTATGGAAATGAAACTGTTTTGGAACGAAAAATAACTTTAGATGTGACAACCCAAAATACAACCGATATCAATGTTGAGAAACTTTGGGCGCAGAAAAAGATTGCTAATCTGGAATTGCAATATGTTCAAAATGCAGACGAAATTGAGCTTTTAGGAAAGAAATTCGGAATCGTGACGAAAAACACTTCATTGATTGTGCTAGAAAATGTTCGTGATTATATTATGTACGATATTTTGCCACCAGTAGAATTACGCGCCGAATTTGACCAAATCAAAGAAGAAGAGCAAGATAATACTTTGGCTCAACAGAAAAATAATTGGGAAAATATTGATAGTTATTTCGATAGTATAAATTCTTGGTGGAAAAAAGACGTTAAGTATAAAGGGCAGAAAATCGCATCTAAATACAAGTACAATAGGCAAGTTCCGCCTCCACCTCCGCCTCCAAATGCTAGAAGTAGAGGTAGAAATATGGACAGAAGGGAAGGGGCTGAAACTATAAAAGGAGATCCAGACGCAGTGTTGACAGTAGATGAGCGTGTTGCAGCAGGGCCAGTAGCAAATGAGGCATCACCTCCTCCACAAGTCGATCAGGTTAAATTTGTTGCGCCTGTTGTGGCAAAAGCAGAAGAAGTTGTGGAAGAAGCTCCAAAAAATGAATCTGAGTTGAAAGAGCTTGTTCTTGTAGGTTACGGACCGTTAAAAAAGAAGGAAGTTATAACTTCTTATTCACAAGTATTGACTAGTGTAGATGTTTCAAGAGATGGAGATAATTTGTCACAGTCATTAAAGGGAGAAGTTGCAGGAATGGTAGTTAATTCTCAACCTCAGAGAGAATTGTCCCAAAATTATTCGGTTACAGATACAATTGATTCTGGAAAGGGCGAAACAAAAATCTGGAATCCGGACCGATTGTATTTAAAAGCATTAGCTAAAGCTGCAAAAGAAAAACAATATGATTTGTATTTTGAGTTAAGAAAATCGCAAGAAAGAAATCCGAGTTTTTATTTTGATGTGGCACATTTTTTCTACAATCAAGGCGATGTGAAAAAAGCATTACAAGTTATTAGCAATATTGCCGATTTAGGTTTAGAAAATCATCAGCTTTATAAAACGCTTACTTACACTTTACGTCAATGGAAAGATTATGAGGATGCCGTTTTTACAGGAAGACAAGTCGCAAAATGGAGAGCACACGAACCGCAGAGTTTAAGAGATTATGCATTGACGCTTGAAGATGCTGGAAAGTATCAAGAAGCTTTTGATGAATTGATAAAATCGCTTGAGGTAAATTACTATGGTGAAATGAGCGGACAATATGAAGGTGTTGAGGATATTATTTTGATGGATATTAATCGCTTGATGGCTGAACATTCTGGATTAAAAACGGGGAAACTAGATAAAAAATACATTGCTAAAATGCCTGTCGATATCAGAATTATCATGAATTGGAACCAAATGGATGTCGATTTAGATTTGCACGTAATCGAACCAACTGGAGAAGAATGTTATTATAGTCATACAGAAACTGAAATTGGAGGAAGATTTTCAAAAGATTTTACCGAAGGTTACGGTCCAGAACAATATTTGATTAGAAATGCGGTAAAAGGCAAATATCAAATCAAAACTAATTATTTTGGCGAAAGTGAATTAACTGAAAATGGTCCAGCAACAATTATGGTAGAAATTTATACTAGTAAAGCAGGAAAAGTATCCAGAACTTTAAAAACAATTCAGTTAGGAAAAGTAAAAGAAAATGAAGTTTTAGTCGAAATTATTTGGTAAGATTCATAAATTGAGATTAGAGATTTCAAATTTAAAAGGCGAAGTTGCGTTGTTCAATTCTAAAAACGTAATTTTGCCTTTAAAATTTTTTAGTTTGAAGAGCAATCAGAAATCTAAAATTAGAAATCTAAAATTTGAATGACAGGAACCGTTTATAAATCTACAGGAAGCTGGTATACCGTAAAATCTGAAAAAGGCGATTTTATCGAATGCCGTATGAAAGGGAAATTTAGAATGAAAGGTATTAAAAGTACCAATCCTATTGCTGTGGGCGATATTGTTGATTATGATTTGGAGGAAACTTCAGATGCTTTAACGGGAACGATTCATACGATTCACGAAAGAAAAAACTATATCGTTCGTAAATCGGTTAACTTATCGAAACAAATTCACATCATTGCGTCGAATATCGATCAGGTTTTTTTACTGGTTACGATTGATAATCCGCCAACAACTACAAGTTTCATCGACCGTTTTTTGGTAACTGCCGAAGCATACGGAATTGAAGCCGTCTTGATTTTTAATAAAATTGATACTTTAAATGATCAGACTTTAGACGATCAGCTTTATCTACAACATATTTATCAGGAAATCGGGTATAAATGTCTCCGAATTTCATCTACAGAAAATAAAGGCGTTGACAAGCTGAAAGAAATGATGATTGGCAAAGTGAGCATGTTTTCAGGACATTCCGGAGTTGGAAAGTCAACTTTGGTCAATGCGATGGAGCCAAGTCTTCATTTAAAAACTACTGTTATTTCAGAACAAAGCAAACAAGGTCAGCATACCACAACTTTTGCAGAAATGTATGATTTGTCTTTTGATGCAAGAATTATCGACACGCCAGGAATCAAAGGTTTCGGAATCGTAGATATGGAACCTTCAGAAATAAGTGGCTACTTTCCGGAATTCTTCAAATTAAAAGATCAATGTAAGTTTAATAATTGTCTTCATAAAGAAGAACCTCATTGCGCCATAAAAGCAGCTTTAGAAAAAGATGAAATCGCTTGGTCGCGTTACAATAGTTATTTAAAAATCCTCGAAGGCGACGAAGAACATTATCGTACTGATTCGTATGGAGAAGATCGTGCAGCTAGCGATGAAACTAGAAAATAAAAATTAGTTTAAAGTCCTAAAGTCGAATATCTTAAAGCTTCTACAAAACCTAGGACTTTCGACTTTAGTACTTTAAATTTTATGACTTAAAAATAAATGAAAGTAGTAATCCAAAGAGTTTCTCAAGCATCTGTAACTGTCGATTCTAATATTGTAGCAGATATAAAAAAAGGTTTATTGGTTTTAGTTGGAATTGAAGATGCTGACACTCAGGAAGACATCGATTGGCTTGCTGGAAAAATCATTAAAATGAGAATTTTTGGAGACGAAAATGATGTCATGAACTGTTCGGTTCAAGATATTGACGGCGATATTATTGTCGTGAGTCAGTTTACGCTTCATGCATCCACAAAAAAAGGAAACCGTCCTTCTTATATAAAAGCTTCAAAACCAGACTTTGCAGTTCCGACTTATGAGAACTTTATTCAAGCAATAGAAAAAGAGTTTGGAAAGAAAGTGCAAACCGGAATTTTTGGTGCCGATATGAAAGTCAGTCTCTTAAATGACGGTCCAGTTACAATAGTAATGGATAGCAAAAATAGGGAGTAAAATATTATTAAACATTTGTTAAGGATTTCTGAAAATAATATATATTTGGCGAAAATACTTACTAATGAAAAAACTCTTTTTTGCATTTTTTTTACTTTTAACAAACCTTACTTCATTCGCTCAAAAGAGCAATTATCCTATAATTTTCATTCCTGATAGTTTAAAACAAAATGCTAATGCTGTTCTTCGTTTAGACCAGATGGATATTGTAATTACTTCGCAAAGAAGTATGAATGTCAAAACTCAAAGAGTTGTTTCTGTATTAAACGAAAAAGGGTTAAATGATATCGATGCTTATTGTAATTATGATAAAACAACTTCAATAAAAAATATTGAAGCAATAGTTTATGATGCAGTGGGAAATGAAATCAAAAAAATCAAAAGAAAAGATTTTAAAGATCAGAGCGCCGTTGGCGGCAGCACTCTTTTCTCAGATAGCCGCGTCGTTTATTTAGATTACACTCCGATTTCTTATCCTTTTACAATTGCTTTTACAAGCGAAATTGAAACTTCGAATACTGCGTTTATACCGAAATGGTATTTTATTGGGGGGTATAACTTGAGCGTAGAAAGATGTATTCTGAATGTTACTTTTCCAAAAGAACTAGGTTTTAAAAAGAAAGAGTTCCGATTTGATAATTTCAATATTAAAAAAACTGTCGATTCCGATACGAATTTAAGTTATGTAGCGACTAATATCGCGGCTCAAAAAAAAGAAGATCTTAGTCCTTCTCTTTCAGATCTTTTTCCTAAAGTCATGATGGGATTAGAAAACTTTCACTTGGAAGGAGTTGACGGAAATGCTACTACTTGGGAATCATTTGGTAAATGGTATGGCGATAAAATTTTAAATGGAACAACCATTTTACCCGAAGAGACAAAAACAAAAATAAAAGCTTTGGTTGGGAGTGAAAAAGATCCTATCAAAAAAGCCAAAATTATTTACGATTATGTGCAGAAAAAATCTCGATATGTGAATATTGCCATCGGTATTGGCGGCTGGAAACCTATGCTGGCCAACGATGTTGATCGCTTGGGATATGGAGATTGCAAAGCTTTAACAAATTATACAAAAGCGCTTTTGCAGGTTGTAGATGTTCCGTCCTATAATACTATTTTATATGGTGACCGCTATAAAGAAGATATTCAATCCGATTTTGTTTCAATGCAAGGAAACCATATGATTTTGGCAATTCCTAATCAGGATAATTACATCTGGCTGGAATGTACGAGTCAAAATGGCCCGTTTGGTTATCAAGGAACTTTTACAGACGATCGCGATGTTTTGGTTGTAAAACCTGATGGAGGAAAAATTGTTCGTACTAAAATCTACGATGATAACGGAAATACTCAAGAAGGTAAAGGAGTGTATACAATTGATCAAGCTGGAAATTTTTCAGGAGTTCTAAAAATAGCATCTCAAGGAAGTATATATGATTTTAAATCTCGAGTAGAAACGATGCAACCAAATGAGAAAGAAGAACATTATAAAGATTACTGGGACAATATTAATAATTTGAAATTAGGCAAAATTGTTTTTATTAATGATAAAGAGAATATCCGTTTTACCGAAGACGTTCAGTTAAGCGCGGTAAATTATGGAGCACTTTCGGGTAATAAAATGATTTTTGTGGTTGATGCTTTTAATCAGAATTCCGGAAATGTAAAACGAATTCGAAACCGTAAAAATCCATTTCAAATTCAGCGTGGTTTTTTAGATACAGATGAAATTGAAATCAATCTTCCAGAAGGGTTCAGTATCGAATTTTTGCCTTCAAAGTATGAATTAAAAGGAAAATTTGGAGAATATAAAACTGAAATAATTAAAAAGGACAATAACAAATTGACTTATAAAAGATCAATGTTCGTTAGCAAAGGAAAATATTCAAATAAAGAGTATGATGAGTATCGTTTGTTTATGGAACAAGTTTCCAGAAATGATAATGCCAAAATAATATTAACAAAGAACTAAACCAAACTAACCCAAAAATTACCAATGAAAACCATTAAATTATTTAGTCTGTTTGTGATTTTATTATTTTCTCCCAAAATAATATCACAAGAATTTAAACTAGGAAAAGTTACTGTTGCAGAGCTTGAACAAAAAGTGCATCCGAAAGATTCTTCGGCGGCAGCAGCAATTTTGTACAAAAGAGGAAAAGCAAGAATCGAGTACGATCCAGTTGATGGTTTTGTAACTTACATGGATGTTGAAACCCGCATTAAAATATACAAGAAAGAGGGGTACAACTGGGCAAATCATGAAATTTGGTATTATTATTATACTGATTTTAAAGAGAAAGTATCTGTGAGTGATGCGGTAACTTACAATCTGGTAGGTGGAAAAATTGAAGCTACAAAACTAAAAAGCGACGGAATGTTTGATGCAGCAATCAATAAATTTCGTAGCCAGAAAAAAATCACAATGCCGAATGTTAAGGAAGGTTCTGTTGTAGAATTTAAATACAGCGTTAGAAGTCCAGATCCATTAATTCGAGATTGGAATTTTCAGACTAGTATTCCTGTGAACTACTCTGAATTTAAAACCTATATTCCTGAATATTTTGTTTTTACTCCAGCTCAAAAAGGCTATGTTTTTCCTAGGGTAATTTCTGACAAGAGTAATAAAGCAATTTTTATTAATTCGAAAGAAAGGTCAGGAGGTAATAAAGGGGCGATACAAACAGAATTTCATCAAGATAAAATCGATTATTCAGAAACGCAAACAACCTATGTTGGAGAGAATTTTCCGGCTATGAAAGATGAGGCCTATGTAAATAATATAGAAAACTATATGTCATCGGTCTCTCATGAATTGTCTATGACAAGATTTCCAGATAAACCTATCAAACAGCTTTCTACAGATTGGAATTCGGTAGTGAAAACAATCTACGATTATGATGATTTTGGTCCTGAATTAAATAAAACGGGATATTTTGAAGAAGATCTGAAAAAACTGCTTGCTGAAACTAAAACACCAGAAGAGAAGATTTGGACAATTTTTAATCATGTAAAAGCAAATGTGAAATGGAATAATTATTTCGGATATAGCTGTGATAATGGAGTTAAGAAAGCCTATAAAGAAAAAACAGGAAATATTGCAGACATTAATTTAATGCTTACCGCAATGCTTCGTTATTCAGGTTTAACGGCAAATCCAGTTTTGGTAAGCACACGTGCAAACGGAATCGCTTTGTTTCCAAACAGGACGGCATTTAATTATGTAATTGCCGCTGTAGAAACTCCAAATGGATATATTTTATTAGATGCATCTGATAAATTTTCGACGCCAAATATATTGCCTCTTCGAGTTTTAAATTGGTCAGGAAGATTAATCCGAAAAGATGGAACATCTGAAGAAATTAATCTGATGCCAGAGAAAACATCCTCGGATAATGTTTTTATGACTTACAATATTGAAGCAGATGGAAAAGTGACAGGAAAAACAAGAAGACAATGTGCAGATTACAACGGCATGATAACAAGGGGTAATATTAGCAATCTTAAGGAAGAAGAATATTTAGAAAAGCTAGAAAACATAAATAATAAAATAGAAATTAGCGAATATTCAAAAACGAACGAACAAGATATTTTGCTTCCTATAGTTGAAACGTATTCATTTACTGGAAATAATTTATGTGAGATTATTGGAGATAAAATCTATGTAAGTCCGATGTTGTTTTTTACCAATGATAAAAATCCTTTTAAGCAAGAAGTGCGAGAATATCCAGTAGATTTTAGCTACCCTTTTGCTGATAAGTATAATATTACGATTAAAATTCCAGATGGTTTTGCAGTTGAAACATTGCCTACACCTGCTGCTGTTACAATGGAAGATAATTTAGGGATATTTAAGTTTAATATTGCGGTTAATGAAAATACATTGCAGCTGGCTATTCTGCATCAAATCAATGAAGCGATCGTTTCTGCTGAAAAATATGAAATGCTGAAAGAGTATTACAAAACAATGATTGCAAAAGAAACCGAAAAAATTGTTTTAAAACGTATTTAATTATGTTAAGATTCCTTTTTATTTGTATTTCCTTTTTTGGATGTACGATAACTATTCAAGCTCAAAATTATGATTTGGGCAAAGTAACGATTGCAGAATTAAACGAGAAAATTCATCCTAAAGATAGCAGCGCACCCGCTGCTATCTTGTTTAAAAAAGGAAGGACTTATTTTGGTTATAACAAAGATGTTGGATTTTACGCCAACCATATCTGCGAGGTAAAAATCAAAATTTACAAAAAAGAAGGTTTAAGCTGGGCCAATCAGAAAGTGCGTTTTTATATCGGTTATGATAATTTAAATGAAGACCGTTTAGAATTTTCAGATGCAGTGACCTACAATTTAGAAAACGGAAATATCGTAAAAACGAAATTGAATAATCAGGGCGAGTTTAAAAACAAAATTAATAAATACTGGAAAGAAAAAACGATCACTTTGCCAAATGTAAAAGTGGGTTCTATTATTGAATACAAATACGTTTTAAGGTCTGAAAATCTGATAAAGTTTCCTGATTTTGATATTCAGTTCAATATTCCTGTTGACTATTTTTATTACAAAACACAGATTCCAGAGTTTTATATTTATAAACCTATTTTAATTGGAGGAATTCCGCTAGAAACAGAATCTAAATTTATAGGCACTAGTCAGAGCTTTGATAATTCCTTCAGCCAAACAAGTTCATTTAGTTATAAACAGATTGAAAGCTTTTATCAAGGAAAAGATGTTCCAGCATTAAAAGAGGAACCTTACATTAGTAATCTAGAAAATTATCGAGGCAGTATTCAGCAAGAACTAGAAAGAGTACGTCTTCCAGATAAGCCTGTAAAAGATTATAGTTTAACTTGGGAAGGTGTTGCAAAGACTATTTTTAAAGATGATAGTTTCGGGAAACAATTAAATCAAGGCAGTTTGTTTACAGATGATCTAAATAAACTATTGTCTAATGTGGAAGATAGAAAGGAAAGATTGAATCTGATTTTTACATATGTTAAAAATCGAATGAATTGGAATGAAGTTAATAGTTGTTACACAGAAAAAGGAGTCGAAAAAGCCTATAAAGATCAAACAGGAAATGTGGCAGAAATCAATTTTATTCTGATCAATATGCTTCGCGCGGCAGGTATCGAAGCCAATCCTGTTTTGGTGAGTACAATACAAAACGGACTTCCAGTTTATCCAACAAGAACAGGATTCAATTATGTGATAGCAGTAGCCGATATTGATGGCAAAAGAATCCTTTTGGATGCAAGTCATAAACTTACGGCGCCAAATATTTTGCCATTGAATGTTTTAAATTGGAACGGAAGATTAATTAAGAAAGACGGTAGTTCTGAAGAAATTCAACTAGATCCGACACAGCAGTCTAAAGAAATTTACAGTCTGATTGTCAAATTAAATTCTGACGGAAAAATGAATGGTCAGGCTCGAGTGCAGCGAACAGATTATGATGCGTACAGTTTTAGAGAAGAAAATAATACTAAAACGGAAGATGCTTATCTTGAAAAATTTGAAAATAGATTGGGAGGTTTGGAGATTTCAAATTATAAAATAGAAAATCAGAAGTCAAACCTAGATCAATCGGTTATAGAAACTTTTTCTTTTTCTTCAAGCAATCGATCTGATATTATTGATGGTAAAATTTTTATGAATCCGCTTTTATTTTTTACCCAAACTAAAAATCCTTTCAATCAGGAAAAAAGACAAATGCCTGTTTATTTTGGATATAAAAATTTAGAAAAGTTTAATCTAAGTGTCGAAATTCCTCAGGGTTACACAATAGAATCGATTCCTAAGCCATTCAAAATAACTTCAGAAGACAAGCTGATGTCCTTTATTTTAAATTTTTCGGTTTCAGAAAACAAAATTCAAATTGTTGGCCAAAAAGAAATCAACAGTAGTATTTTTGCAGCAGAGGATTACGGAATGATAAAAGAGTTTTTTCAGAAGATGATCGTAAACCAAAACGAAAAAATAATTCTTAAAAAGATATAGAAGATGGATTTAAAGAATGCACAACTAGAAGTTGATACTTGGATAAAAGAACATGGCGTTCGTTATTTTAATGAATTAACGAATATGGCTCAATTGACAGAAGAAGTTGGTGAAGTTGCCAGAATTATTGCGCGACGTTATGGAGAACAATCTGAAAAAGAAAGCGATAAAAACAAGGATTTAGGAGAAGAATTGGCAGATGTTGTTTTTGTGGTATTGTGTTTAGCGAATCAGACAGGAATCGATTTGCAGGCATCTTTCGATAAAAAAATGGATCTAAAATCGGTTAGAGATAAAGATCGTCACAAAAACAATGATAAATTGAAATAATTGTGAAATATCACTCATAAGTTTTGAATTATGAGTTTTGAATTTTGAATTATGAATGGGGAGTGGTAAATTGCAGGGCTGAATATGTTTCTAGTCATTCATCATTCATCATTCACAACTTACAATTAAAAAAATGAATTTAAAATTAAGCACGAATTCACCATTCACCATTGATGATTCGCAACTAAATATTACAGGATCAAAAAGCGAGACAAATCGCTTATTGTTGCTAAAAGCGTTATTCCCAAATATTACTTTAGCCAATACTTCAAACTCAGATGATAGCGAAGTGATGCAAAAAGCGCTGGCTGGAAATGACGAAATTGTAGACATTCACCACGCAGGAACTGCAATGCGTTTCTTAACCGCTTATTTTTCGGTTAACGAAGGAAGAGAAGTGGTTTTGACAGGTTCTAGCAGAATGCAAGAAAGACCAATTAAAATTTTAGTTGATACCTTAAGACAATTGGGAGTTGAGATTTCGTATGAAAAAGAAGAAGGTTATCCGCCAATTCGAATCAAAGGAAAAAAAGTTACAGCTTCAAAAGTAACTTTGGCAGCCAATGTGAGCAGCCAGTATATCTCGGCACTTTTATTAGTGGCTTCAAAATTAGATAATGGTTTAGAACTGACTTTAGAAGGAGAAATTACTTCAATTCCATACATCAAAATGACTTTGGCTCTGCTTAATGATTTAGATATTAAAACTAGTTTTGAAGGAAATATAATCAAAGTATTCCCTAAAGAAGCAGTTGAATCTAAAGAAATGGTCGTAGAATCTGATTGGAGTTCGGCTTCTTATTTCTTTAGTCTTGTAGCTTTGTCAGATGCTGCAAAAATTACTTTGAGCAGTTACAAAGAAAATAGTCTTCAAGGAGATTCTGAATTAGTTTCAATTTATGAAAAAATTGGTGTGAAAACAACTTTCCAAAACAATAAAATGACTTTGGAGAAAGTTTCAGGATTCAATTATGAAGATGTAAATTTTGAATTGAACAATACACCAGATATTGCGCAAACAATTGTAGTAACTTGCCTAGGTTTAGGAATTGGATGTCATTTGACAGGTCTTCATACGTTGAAAATTAAAGAAACAGACAGACTTGAAGCTTTAAGAATTGAGCTTACAAAATTAGGCGCAAATATTTCTGTGACTAACGACAGTTTGACTTTATCGCGTTCTGGCGATATTACTCACGACGTACATATTGCAACATACAACGATCACCGTATGGCAATGGCGTTTGCTCCGTTAGCAATCAAAGTGCCAATTATCATTGATGATGCTGAAGTAGTTTCTAAATCGTACCCAGATTTCTGGAATGATTTAAAAGCTTTGAATTTTCAAATCTCTGAACTTTAATTTTTGAACCATATAAGTTATATAAGTTTATTTAATTAAAAGCTCAACGCATTAGCTTATAAAATATAGCCTCTGGTTTAAACCAGAGGTTTTTTTATATGTAAATTTTTAATTTCAATTGCCTTCAGTTTTAACTGGAGACCTTTAGGGCTGTTTTTTTCGGCTTTAGCCAAATTATAGATCAGCTTAAATGAACTTATAGAACTTATATGGTTGAAAAATTTATTAATATGGTTTAAAAAAGTTAAAATTGACTTAAAGAATAGCTTTTTAAGTCAATCTGAAACAGCAGTAAATCAAGGACTTTTGAAAATAAACGTCAAAACACTTGACAACGCCTATCTCACAATCGTATATTTGCATCCGATTTAAAATTTTAGATAAACAAATCTAAAAGCTACACTCTAAAATCAACAATTCAAATATGAAATTATCACACTTCAATTTCAATTTACCGAAAGAACTTTTGGCTGAATTTCCAGCAGAAAATAGAGATGAATCTCGTTTAATGGTAATTGACCGTAAAAAAAATACTATCGAACATAAAATGTTTAAAGACGTAATCAACTATTTTGATGACGGAGACGTTTTAATTCTAAATAATACAAAAGTTTTCCCTGCGCGTTTGTACGGAAACAAAGAAAAAACGGGAGCAAGAATTGAGGTTTTCTTATTAAGAGAATTAAATTCTGAGCAAAGACTTTGGGATGTTTTAGTTGATCCAGCTAGAAAAATCCGTATTGGTAACAAACTTTATTTTGGTGATGACGATTCGTTAGTTGCTGAGGTAATCGACAATACAACTTCTCGTGGAAGAACTTTACGTTTCTTATACGACGGATCTTACGAAGAATTCAGAAACAAATTGACAGAACTTGGAGAAACTCCAATTCCTAAATACATCAACAGAGAAGTTACTGCTGAAGATGCTGAAAGATACCAAACAATCTACGCAAAAGAAGAAGGAGCTGTAGCGGCGCCAACGGCTGGTTTGCACTTCTCAAAACACCTTTTGAAAAAATTAGAAATCAAAGGAGTAAATTTTGCAGAGGTAACTTTACACGTAGGTTTAGGAACTTTCAATCCAGTTGAGGTTGAAGATTTGTCTAAACATAAAATGGACTCAGAAGAGTTGATTATTAATCAAGAAGCTTGTGATATCGTAAACGATGCGAAAGCAAAGAAAAAACGTATCTGTGCGGTTGGAACAACTTCTATGCGTGCAATTGAAAGTTCTGTTTCTTCTGCTAATACTTTGAATCCTTATGAGGGATGGACAAATAAATTTATTTTCCCTCCTCACGATTTTAGTATTGCAAACTGTATGATTACGAATTTCCATACACCAAAATCGACATTATTAATGATGATTTCTGCTTTCTGTGGACACGATTTAATGAAAAAAGCATACGACGAAGCGATCAAAGAAGGATACAAATTCTATTCTTACGGAGACGCAATGTTAATTCTATAATTGGAATTAATTTTAAATATATGAACCCGACAGTTTTCTGAAGCTGTCGGGTTTCTGTTTTTTAAATGGTTTCAGGTTTCATGTGCCAAGTTTCAAGTTACCAGCAGAACGTGAAACTTGAAACCTTAAACTTGAAACAAAACAAACAATTTTTGTTATTTTAGCAAGCAAAACAAAAAACAATGACTTTTCAAAATACACGAGAATTTGCACGAGAGCTAGATTCGAAAGACGCATTAAACCATTATCAAGAACAATTTATTTTTCCGAAAGTAAACGATAAACGAGTTATATATTTTACAGGGAATTCTTTAGGCTTACAGCCAAAACGTACCAAAGCTTATATTGATGAAGTAATGAACGATTGGGCTGAATTGGCTGTTGAAGGTCATTTCTATGCCGAAAAACCTTGGTGGGACTATCAAGAAAGATTTGCGGAGCCATTAAGTAAAATTGTGGGAGCGCTTCCGTCAGAAGTTACGGTGATGAATACTTTGACGGTAAATCTTCATTTGTTAATGGTGTCTTTTTATCAGCCAAAAGGAAAACGTTACAAAATTATTTGCGAAGAAAAAGCTTTCCCATCAGATCAATACATGTTTCAAAGTCAAGTGAATTTTCACGGTTATAAACCAGAAGATGCAATTGTAGAAATTAAACGTAGAGAAGGAGAACATAATATTCGCTTAGAAGATGTTTTAGCTAAAATTGAAGAAGTTGGAGATGAACTAGCTTTGGTTTTAATTGGTGGCGTAAATTATTATACCGGACAAGTTTTTGATATTAAAACAATCACTGCAGCAGGACAAAAAGCAGGAGCAAAAGTAGGTTGGGATTTAGCGCACGCTGCTGGAAATATCAAATTAGAGCTTCACGACTGGAATGTAGATTTTGCTGCTTGGTGCAGTTATAAATATATGAATTCAGGACCAGGAAATGCTTCGGGCTGTTTTGTTCACGAAAAACATCATAATTCAGATTTGCCAAGATTTGCAGGTTGGTGGGGACACAACAAAGAACGCCGTTTTAAAATGGAACCAACTTTCGATCCAGTTCAGGGAGCTGGCGGTTGGCAGATTAGTAATCTTCCTGTTTTGTCTTTAGCGCCTTATTTGGCTTCAGTAGAAATGTTCGCTGAGGTAGGAATGGATGCTTTAATCGCAAAACGTGATCATATTACTTCTTATTTAGAATTTGTTCTTCACGAAATTGATAAAGAAGTAGATAGTACTTTTGAAATCATTACACCTTCAAATCCTGCAGAAAGAGCTTCTCAATTATCAGTTTTCTTGCACGGAGAAGGAAGAGCGTTATTTGATTATTTAATGAAAAACGGAGTAATAACAGATTGGCGCGAACCAAATGTAATTCGTCTGGCACCTGTTCCATTGTATTGCTCTTATGAAGATATGTATGACTTCGGGCAAATCCTGAAAAAAGGGATTTTAGGGAAATAAAAAAATTATCTCTCGCAAAGACGCGAAGACGCAAAGTTTTTTTAAACCATATAAGTAATATAAGTTCAATTAAGGAAAAACTTAAAATATCTTATATTACTTATATGGTTGTTTTTTATTAAATTTTGTGTTTTAGCGACTTAGCGAGATTTTTATAGGAAGAGATAATCTCAGAAATTTGCATGAAAGAATATTCTTCAGCTTAATTTTGTAACCTTTCAAAAAAATTCTGTAACAACCATTATAGCAGATATTGCTTATTTTGTAATGTATAATTTTAAAATTACAAGATCATGAAAGGCTTATATATTTTATTGACCATGATATTTTTAACTTCTTGTCAACAACAAAATAAAGAAGATATAAATAAAGCCAAACAAGCCAGCATTGATTCAATGAAAGTTGAGATTAACAAACAGCGTGTTATCGATTCGATGAAGACTGAAATGGCAAAAATGAATGAGGAAAAAATAGAAGCTCAGAAAGAGAAAGTTGTGGTAGTGCATCAGCAAGCTGCAAATGGAAATACTGCGACAACCACTACCACCACAACCAAGAAAAAAGGTTGGAGTGCAACCGCTAAAGGTGCTGTTATTGGTGCAGGAGTAGGTGCTGCAACTGGAGCAATTGTTAGTAAGAAAAAAGGCGAAGGTGCCATTATTGGCGGATTAGCCGGAGCTGCACTCGGAACTGGAACTGGAGCTGTTATTGATAGCAAAAACAAGAAGAAAGAATAATTTATTTATAGATAAAATAAACCCCAAATTAGAAATAATTTGGGGTTTTCAATTTTAAACCAATTCTGAAACGGGAATTTTTATACCAACTAATTCTGATTTACAAGAATCGAGTTGATTTAAGTCGTCTTTAAAGACTGTCGTCGATTCAAATAAATTTTTATAATACTCAATTCCATCTAACAGATTAGATTTAAAAGAATTCCATTTTTTTAGCTGAGCCGTTGTAAGTTCTCCAGAAATAGATTGAATTTCATTTCTAAAATACGTAACATACATTTTAAGCTCTTTTATAAATAAGTTTGGGCGTTCAGTTCTAATAACTGATTTTCCTTGATAGATATGTTGGATCATATCTTTTAAAGAAACTTCTTGATCAAAATAAGCTAAGTTTGGTCCAGGGCAAATTACAACGCCTTGTGCTTGACCTTTTATTTTAATATCATTTTCTAAATAAGAAGCATTGGCTAAACCAACACACAAACACGATTTCTCAGTAATCTTGATTTTGCTTTTTTCAAATTCGTCAGCAGATACAGAATCTTTTTTTGCTTCTAACTCCTCCAGTTTAATATCCTGATATTTTTTTGAAGCCGTACAAATTCCGTGAGGATCATATTCTTTGCTCAACGCTAAAAATTTCTTCGGACAAGAACTTCCTGCTTTGTTTTCATGAATTCGTTTTTGCTTTAAGAATTCATTTGTTGTTCCTTTCAAAGTATTAAACGGAACCCCCAAAGGCGAAATATTACTCAAGTAAAAATCATCTTCTTTGGCTTTCATCAATAAATTACGAGTTTCTTGGTCTACAGAAGTAGCTTCAGGAACTAATAAAAACGGAGATCCCCAGCCAACAGAATCAACATTATATTCGTCTAATAAAAACTCATGTTCTGCCGCTGTTCCAACTCCGCCTTGAACGGTAATTTTTAATTCTAAAGGATTTTCTGGCAAATGCTGATTTTTTAGCTGTAAAGCCTTAATCATTAATTCGTGGGCAGATTGTATCAATTGCTCTTTTTTCTGCTTGAATTCTTCTAAAATGGTGCCCAAAAGCAATCCGTCGGTTGCAAAGGCATGTCCGCCGCAGTTTAATCCCGATTCAATTCGGTATTCAGAAACCCAAAGGCCTTTTTTCGCCAAGAAATTTCCTTGAATCATCGCCGATCTAAAATCGCTTACTTTCAAGATAATTTTCTTTTTTAGCTCATTATTTTCATTGGGAAAAAAGTCTTTGAAGTTTTCGAAATAGCCAAATAATCTCGGATTCATTCCCGCAGAAAGTACAACAGAAGATTCCAAATTGCTTTTGGCAAAACCTCTTAACGCGGCATGAGCATCATTAAATTCGATTGGAAGCTGTTCATTTTTGATGAAATTATCTTTATCTAATTTCGTCATGATATTGACATCGATTTCTCCAGGATAAAGATGGGATTCGATATAATTCTGAATATTTTCTTTAAAGGAAATTCCATCATCCAATAAATTCTGAAATCCTTTTTTAATGTCAGAAGTATTTGGCAGCATCGACATGAAATTTTCCAAAGCAGTTTTGCTTTCTGCCAATTCAGTTTTGAAATTTTCGAATTTTTCTTTTACAATTTTATCGACTAAATTTAAATAAGAGGTAATTCTTTCAGCACGGTAATCATGAAATTTTTGAGTAATTTCTTCGTAAGGAATGTTGAATTTTGTGCTGTAAAAATTACGCATCTTTTCAATTAAATCATCGTCTGCGAGAGCCACAACCGATGAAATTCCATACTGCGCGACTCTAATCGGACTGTCTATGGTATAAGCCAATCCCATTACCGGAATATGAAAAGTATGCAGATTTTTTTTTGTCATTTGTATTCGGATTAAAATAGAAGCAAATGAAAAAAAATATTTTCTCCTAAAACCTGATAAATGTCAGGTTTATAGATTGGTTGCCACGAATTACACGAATTACACGAATTTTATTCGGCTTAACTAAAATTAATAATTCGTGAAAATTTGTGTAATTCGTGGCAAAAAAAAACTAAATCAAAATCTTCTTCAAAGACTCTGCAATACTTCTCCACAAAAGATTGTAGAATGATCTGTCCTGAAGTCGTTCAACTTCAATTTCTGCAGTTTTGGCTTTGTCTTTTGAATCATTTTTGACCAATAAATTAACAACAGCCGTTTTTAGTTTGGCTTCTTTTTCAGGATTTTTCTTTTTGTACATTTTCACTTTTAGATCATCATAATCCAAAGAAGCATTTCCTTTTGAGCCATTATCATTTCCGTAAAAGTTAAAACGGTATTTGTTGAAAGTTCCCGTAAAAGAAGTGCCGATGTAAGGTTTTGTAAATCTTGTCATTGCTGCAAGGTCAAAATTAGAAATCACACCTTGAATGTGAAATCCGTCACTTTTGTCCAAAACATTAAAATTCCAATTGACATCAAGAGGAGAGTTTTTCATAAAAATACATTTGACTTTGATTTTTACATCAGCTGTTTTTTTCAAGCCAAAACCGCTTCGCAAATTAGTTGCCTGCAGATTGAATTTATCGAAAGTTAAAGCTCCAGGGCCTTTTGCAAAATCAAGTTCTTCTTCGTAAACTAGTTTAGATTTCAAAACTTGAAGTGTATCAATTTGAAGTGGGAATTTTATATTTCGCAGTAAATGATTGTAAAGGTATTTTTTCTTTAAATCGTCTTTTACCATTTTTCCGCGGTAAATATTGGCATCAAAATGATTGATCACAAGCGAATTTGCTTTGAAATAAAATTGATTGTTTTTAAAACCCCAATCCATTTTTGCAACTTGAGCCGAATCGAATTTTAAATTGTAAATGTCTTTTTCTGTTTCAAGACGTTTTGTAAATTCTCGTCGGTTAAATTGAGAGATATTAGAAAAATTATTAATTTTTAGGAAATTCTTTTCGGTGCTTATTTTTCCAATATTGATATGATAGAATCCATTTGGTCTGTAAAATAAGCTGTCGCAAACCAAAGCATACTTTTCATATCGAATCGGAATTTTTTCTTTTAAAGTAGCATCGGTAATTAAAATGCCTTCCAGTTTTAAAAGAATTTTTTTTACGCTGAAAATAGGTTTTTCGGTGTCTAAAGAAACAACATCAACCGATCCTTCGTTGAGGTAAATATTCGAAACTGCAATAATTTTTCGAAAAGGATCAATAATTTCCTTTTCAATGCTTTTGCTGTTATTGATTAATTTTTCGCCTTTCTTGTATAAAATGATTCGCGGTTTATTGATAATGATACTTTCCGCCTGAATGATATCGCGAAAAGCCAAATCCCAAATATTGAAATGTTTTATAGTAATAGATTCGATTTTAGAAAAAAGTCCGTTTTTGCTGTCTTTCGGCTCATTTTTCGGACTCACCAATAAAGTTTGCGCATGAATATTTCTAGAAAAAAGAGAGACTTCAATTTTTTCATAATTGATATTGTAAGCTGTTTTATTCTTTTCGTGAATAATAATCGGAAGCTGTTTCTTGATCCAGTAATTCAAGCCAATATTAGCAACTATTACAATCGCAAGCAGAGAAATTACTACAATCGCTATTTTTTTATAGATTGACATTTATAGTATTAATTTTAAATACATAAATTTAGACTTTTAAAGAAAGTTTTCTTTTATAAAATTTTAGAGAAAAGTTATATCATTTTGAATTTTATCCTTTTTTAGAATATGAGAATAATTAAAAAAATTCTGCTGACATTATTGGTTCTTATTGTGATTCTTGCGATTGGTTTGTGTGCTTACATTTTTCATTTGAAACCGAAATATGAAGGTTCATTAGAATTAAAAAATCTCGATGCAGCAACTACGGTTTATTTTGACGATTTTGGAGTTCCCCATATTTATGCAGATTCTGAAAAAGATGCTATGACTGCGCTTGGATATGTTCATGCGCAAGAAAGATTGTGGCAAATGGAATTATTACGCCGAATTGCACCAGGACGTTTATCTGAAATTTTCGGAGGCGTTGCGCTTAAAAACGACAAGTTTTTTGCAGGAATCGGAATCGAAGAAGCTTCGGCGAAAGCCATTGCAAAATTGGATAAAAACAGCGAAAGTTATAAACTGACTCAAGCTTATTTGGACGGAATTAATCAATATTTGGAAGAAGGAGTTACGCCAATAGAATTTACTTTGGTTGGTGTAAAAAAGCAAAAATTTACCATAAAAGACGTTTATAATATTTTCGGATATATGTCTTTTAGTTTTGCGATGGCTCAGAAAACAGATCCTTTATTAACAGATATAAAAAATAAATACGGCGATGCTTATTTGAAAGATTTGGGTATTGAAGGAGAATTCAATAACACCAGAATTAAAATTTCTAAAGAGAAGACAGAAGAATACACCGAAATTTCAAAATCTATTTCGGCAATGTTGGATCAATCTCCGATTCCGCCTTTTGTTGGAAGTAACAGCTGGGTTGTTGGTCCGCACAAATCGAAAACAGGAAAAGTTATTTTTGCGAATGATCCGCATATCGGATTCTCGCAGCCTGCAACTTGGTACGAAGCACATTTGGTAACGCCAAAACATGAATTGTATGGCTGTTATCTGGCTGGAACTCCGTTTCCGCTTTTGGCGCACAACAGAGAATATGCTTATGGCTTGACAATGTTTGAAAATGATGATATCGATTTTTACCAAGAAAAAAACAAAGCTGATGACGTTTCTCAATATCAAACGCCAACAGGTTTCAGCAAATATGAAATCAGAAAAAAAACGATAAAAGTAAAAGATTCCTCTGATGTTGTTTTGACGGTTAAAACTACTCGTCACGGACCAATTATGAATGATTTTATAGATCGTTTAGATAAGAAAACGCCAATTGCAATGTCTTGGACATATACCAGAGAACCAATTTTGATTTTAGATGCTGCTTATGGACTTTCGCATGCTAAAAACACAACCGAATTTAAAAAGGCAGTTTCTTTAATTGCAGCTCCTGGATTAAACGTAATGTATGGAGATGCCAAAGGAAATGTTGGATGGTGGGCGAGTGGAAAATTGTACCGACATAATGAAGGCGTAAATACGCATTTGATTTTAGACGGTTCTAGCGGAAAAGATGATATTACAAAGTTTTTAGATTTCGAAAAAAATCCGTCAGCTGAAAATCCAGAATGGGGATATGTTTATTCTGCCAATAATCAGCCAGAAGCGATTGACAATGGTTATTTATATCCGGGATATTATTTGCCAGAAGATCGAGCTAAAAGAATTTCGGGAATTTTGGATGCCAAATCAGATTGGGACAAAGAAGCTATCAACAAAATGATTTATGATAATACTTCTGATGTTGCAGTTGAAACGACTAAAAAACTAATTGCAGTTTTAGATAATAAACCGCTTTCGAATAACGAAAAAGAAGTTTTGAAAGTTTTAAAATCTTGGAGCGGCACAACGAATATTGACGATGTTGCGCCAACGATTTACAACAAATGGATTTATTTGTATCTAAAAAATACATTTGAAGACGAAATGGGGAAAGATAATTTTAATTTATTCTTGGGAATTTCGCTTGGAAAACAAGTTATTGCCAATCAGATAAAAAATGAAAATTCGGTTTGGTGGGATAATATCAAAACCAAAAATGTAAAAGAAACGAGAACAGAAATTGTTTCAAAATCATTTCGTGATGCTGTTATTGCTTTACAGAACCAATTAGGAGAAAATATTTCAGATTGGAATTGGGGAAAAGTGCATACCGTAGAACACGAACATCCATTAGGAAAAGTCGCTGCTCTCCGCGGATTATTTAATGTTGGTCCTTTCAATTCTCCAGGTTCAAATGAAGTAATCAATAATTTATTCTTCGGATTTAATGACGAAGGGAAATACTATGTAAAAGGCGGACCTTCAACAAGAAGAATTGTAGATTTTTCAGACGTAGAAAACAGCTGGAGTATTCTGCCAACAGGACAATCTGGAAATCCATTTAGCAAACATTACAGCGATCAAGCCGAAATGTACAACGCAGGAAAGTTCAGAAAAATGAAATTAAACAAAGAAGAAATCATAAAAACATCAACAAAACTAGTTTTGAAACCGAAGAAATAATTTTGTTTCAAGTTTCAAGTTTCAGGTTTTAAGTTGACTTGAAAAACATAAAAAAAGGTTCAAAGATTTCTGTTTAGAAAACCTTTGAACCTTTACTTTCTACCTCTGAACCTTATTTCAAAAGATATTTCCCTTTCACAATATCATCAGCAAAAATGTTCAGATTATTAGAAAGAACTCTATTAGCTGTCATAAAATTTTGAGATTGATAGGCAGTATCTTTTTCGTAAGCTTTTAAAATCGTTTCTAATTCCACTTCATTGTGTCTTGCGAAGATATTATAAATCGCATCCCTGAAATTTTTGTAATTGATGCTTTCTGTAATTTCCATAGCTTTTTGATCGTTCCAGCCTTCTTTTGCAGAAGCTTCATTTATTTTCACTAAACAAAAATCAATTATATAGTTTTTATAATTAGTCGCTTCGACAATTTTATCTATTATAATTTTGTTTTGTTGTGTTGGCATCAATGGCTGATTGTTTTGCGATGCAGCTTTAGAAGAAATAAAAAGGCATAGCAGCACAGAAAGAAAACTGTAGTTTTTTAGATTTTTCATGGGAATTCAGTTGTTTTTGGGGAGGCTAAAATAATATTAAAAAAAATAAATCATCAAATTTTGAATGTTCTAAGTTGTAACAAAAAACTCCGATAAAATAGACTGTTGATCTACTTTATCGGAGTTGTTTTTGAGTTTTTATTTTAAAAAATATCTCGCTTTATTTCTTTAAAAGTTCGTCTAAAACTTTTTTACCGCTTTCGTTTGTCGGATCTAATTCAACAGATTTTTTATAATTGGCAATCGCCAGTTTTTTGTCGCCGTCTGCCAAATAAGCTTCACCTAAACTATCATAAACATTTCCAGATTTTGGAAAAGCCTCTACATTAATTTTGAAAACTTCAATAGCCTCTTTCTTTTTTCCTGTTTGCAGTAATTGATATCCAACTCGGTTCATATCGCCTTCTTTAATCGCATACGTTGGATCATTTTTCAACTTTTTAAAAGTATCAGTTCCTGCAACAGCGCCTTTTTCGGTGTAAACATCTAATAAATCCAAAGCCAATGATTTCTTCGGCAGATTAAATGGCTTACTGTATAAAATATTGCGAATGGCAGTGTTCATTTCGCTCAAAACAGTTCCGCCAGTATTATTCAATAAAACAACAAGATTTTTATCCGTAGGAATGCGAGAAATGATTGTATTAAAGCCGTTGATGCCTCCGCCGTGTTCAATAATAGTTAATTTGTCGCTTCCGTTTTCAACTTCATATTTTGACCATCCGTATCCGTAAAAACCATTCCAAGCTTTGATGTAAGGTTTGTACAACGATTCCATACTTTTTGCAGAAAGCAATTTATTGGTATAAAGCGCCTGATCCCACAAATACAAATCTTCTACCGTAGAATACAAAGATCCCGCCGCGTACGGAATACTCATGTCGATATAAGCAGCATTGACAATTTTCTTTCCTTCTTTTTCATATCCAGCAGCTCTGTTTTTTATAATTAAATCGCTGTGATCGTAACCAGAATTCACCATTTTTAAAGGCGTGAAAATAGTTTCCTGTAAATTTTGCTCATACGTTTTTCCTGTAATTTTTTCTATAATGTAACCTAACAAGAAATAACCCGAATTGCTGTAATTAAATTTTTCGCCAGGAGTAAATTCAAGTGGCAGGCTCCAAAATGTTTTTATAAAGGCTTCTGGCGTATAAGGGCTTTTCGCTTTGTCTCTAAGAAAGTTTGGCGCGCTAGTATAATTAGGAATTCCAGAAGTATGAGTCAGTAAATGATGAATTGTGATTTTGCTACCATTTTCTTTTGGATAATCAGGAAGATAAGTGGTAATAGGAACATCCAATTTTATTTTTCCTTCTTCAGCCAGTTTTACAATTAAAAGTGCCGTAAACTGTTTACTGATAGAACCCAATCTGAATTTAGTATCTGGCTGATTCGGAATATTCCACTCCATATTAGCAGAACCAAAACCTTTTTTGAAAATTACTTTTCCGTTTTCGGCTACCAAAGCAGAACCATTAAATTGTCCGTACTCGGTATATTTATTTAAAAGCTGTTCGATTTGCTGTGCTTTATCTTGAGCAAAAGTGCTAAATGTCGAAAGTTGCAAAGCGACAGAGAGCGCAATAAGTTTGATTGATTTTTTCATAATGGATTGATTATGGTTTGAGATTAATGAAATGATTCGGTTTTGATTGATGATTGAAACTTTGGTAACAAAAAGATATTCAGAAAGTTAAATCGAAATTACGATTTTTTTTAATGAAATAAATTAATGCTCTAAAATCTTAGACGATTGATTTACGATTTGGTTTCAGCTGGAAGACACTTTTTTTTATTTTATTTTCAAACTAATGAATTCCAGTGAAAAGGTGCTTTAGACAAAAAAGTAGAAAAAAAGATGTTTCAAATTATAACTTGAAACATCTTAAAGTTAGTAAGTAGCTAATATTCTGTTTTGTAAGGTTAAATTTGATTGGTATTTTATGTCTAATTCCAGTTTAAATCAAATATTATGAAAAAAATCATTCCTTGTCTATTTTCATTATTTCTTATTGCAACAGCTTGTAAGAAGGAAACGACAATAAATAATACAGCTCCAAATAGTGATTCTTCCCAGAAAACCGAATTTCATCCTGAGAATATTAAAGAAAAGATGCAGTACAACAGAGCTGTAGAAGCCGCAATTTGGGGAATTCCAGCTGTTAATTTTCAGCTCATGTACAAAGAGATGGAAAAAATCAATGGTTCGTACAACCAAGTTTTGATATGGCCAGAATTATTGAACTGGAAAAATCAGACGCTTACACCAAATCCAGATGTAATTTATTTGATGCCTTTCTTTAATACAGAAAAAGGACCAATAGTTTTGGAAATACCTCCTGCAGATAGTGGTAGTTTTAACGGAAGTGTAATGAACTATTGGCAAGCCGCAATTGAAGATGTCGGCCCAGGAGGTTTAGACAAAGGAAAAGGTGGAAAATATATTATTTTGCCTCCAGGTTATGATAAAAGCAAAATTCCGTCTGGATATTTTGTTATGCAGTCTGATACGTATCGCGGTTATGCACTTTTACGTTCGGTACTAAAAAGCGGCAGTCCAACAGATGTAAAAGCAGCGGTGGATTATGCAAAAAGAGTTAAACTTTATCCGTTTGCTGAAGCTTCAAATTCGCCAAAAACAACATTTGTAGATGCTTCAAAAGCAATTTATGATTCGTCTATTAAATATGATGAAAGTTTTTATGAAGTGCTTAACGAAATTGTGCAGCAAGAACCGTTTTTAGAAAGAGATAGAGCAATCATAGATGCTTTAAAAACAATAGGAATCGAGCGCGGAAAATCATTTGCTCCAGATGCAAGAACTAAAGAAATTTTTAATCACGCAGCAAAAGATGCAAAAGAATGGTTAGTGTCTCTTTACGAAAATACAAAACCATTTTACGGAGGAACCAATTGGTTTTTTCCTGCAAGCGACGAATATAAAATGAGTGTGATGAAATCTTATCTAACTCCAGGAATTTATCCAATCGATAATAGGGGAGTTTGTTATATGATGGCTTTTTTTTAGTGCGAAACATATTGGAGAATCACAATATTATCTTCTCACTTTAAAAGACAAAGAAGGCAGTTTTTTAAAAGGAAATTCTTCTTATAAAGTAACTATTCCTGCAAATGTTCCTGTAAAACAATACTGGTCAATTACCGTATACAATAGAGAGACTCATACTTTTATTAGAGATACAAAATGGGCGGGGCGTTCTTCTCAAACGCCTGGACTTAAAAAGAATACAGACGGAACGGTAACCTTATATTTCGGACCTAAACCACCGCCAGAAGGAGAAAGCAATTGGATTCCAACAGATCCAAAAGGTGATTTCGAATTATTGGCCAGATTTTACGGTCCAACAAAAACGTTATACGATCAGTCTTGGAAATTAAATGATGTAGAAAAGGTAAATTAATTCAGAAAATAACCCAGCTTAAAAACTGGGTTGTTTTTTAAATGAATGGAGTGAAATTTTCTCGCTTAGTTTTTTCCCATTCTTCTGATATAATGCTGAAATAAACATCATCCTTGCTTTTTCCTTCAGAATCGACATAATTATTTCTAAAAAGACCTTCTTTCACAGCACCTAATTTTGCAATTGCTTTCTGGGATCTTATATTTTCAAGATCAGCACTAAATTGTATTCTTTTAAATTGAATTTGTTCAAAACCAAAATTAAGCAGTTCAAATTTGCAAGCTTGATTTAATCCCGTTCCCTGAAATGCTTTTCCGTACCAAGTCCATCCAATTTCGCATTTTTGGCTAGCGTGATTTAAATATCCGTAACGAGTGCTTCCGGCAACCTTATTTGTTGCTTTGTCGATAATTAGAAACGGATAACAAATTCCGTCAGCTTTTTGTTTTAATGTACTTTCTATATATTTTTCAAAGTCTTGATCGTTTCGGACATACATACCCATATATTGCCAAATTTCATCATCAAAAATGATTTCCTTGAGTTCTACATTTCTTTTGCTTTCAAACGGAATTAAAAGCACTTTTTCGTTTTCTAAAATAATGTCTGATTGTAAAATTTCGCTGTTCATGAATTTTATTTTTTCTAATGAAATAAACCTAGAGCGAAAGTAAATGTTTAATTTCTGTAAATAAATTAAATAAAATAACAATTTGTTATAATTTTAAATTAATGAAAATCCGAATAATCTTGTGAATCACTATTTACAAGCAATTTGTTCATTTATTTTAAGGCTCATGTACATTTATTAGTTATTTTTACGACCCAATATTAGATTTTCCTCGATGCAAACTTCATTAAAAATTGCTGTTGTTGGTTCTGGACTTGTAGGGTCGCTTCTAGCAATTTATCTTAAAAAAGCTGGACACACCGTTCATGTCTATGATCGTAGTCCCGATATCCGAAAAATAAACTTCTCTGGCCGTTCTATTAATTTAGCGATGTCCAACCGTGGATGGAAAGCTTTAGATGCAGTGGGAGTTGGCGATTCGGTTCGAGAAATTGCAATTCCGATGGATAAACGCGCCATTCATTTGGTCGATAAGTTAAATTTCCAAAATTACGGTCAAGAAGGCGAATCGATATATTCTATTTCAAGAGGAAAATTAAACAGAAAAATGATCGATCTGGCCGAAGAAGCGGGAGCGGAATTTCATTTTGAGCAAAAAATCTGGGATGTTACTTTGAATGATGCCACTCTGCATATTGGAGAAAGCGAAAGAGGCGAGTGGGAAGAAAGAAAATTTGATATGGTTTTTGGTGCCGACGGAGCTTTTTCTAGAATCCGCCACAGAATGCAGCGTCAAAGCATGTTTAATTATTCTCAGGAATTTTTGAATATGGGATATAAAGAATTGAATATTCCAGCAAATCCAGATGGAACACATAAATTAGATAAAAACTCATTTCATATTTGGCCAAGAGGCGAGTATATGTTAATTGCGCTTCCTAATCTTGATGGAAGTTTTACCTGTACTTTATTTATGCCTTTTGAAGGACAAAATTCTTTTGAATCTTTAACAGATCGTAAAATGGTCGAAGATTTCTTTGAGAAAAACTTTCCAGATTCTATTGAAGTGATTCCAGAATTGGCAAATGATTTCTTTAAAAATCCGACAAGTACATTGGTTACAATGAAGTGCTTTCCTTGGACATATGAAAACAAAATTGCTTTGATAGGAGATGCTTGCCATGCGATAGTTCCGTTTTACGGACAAGGAATGAATGCAGGTTTTGAAGATATCACCGTTTTGAGCGAAATGATTGAAAAGTACCAAGACGATTGGAAAAAGATATTTGCAGAATATCAGATTTCTAGAAAACCAAATGCAGATGCAATTGCAGAGCTTTCATATCGAAATTTCTTAGAAATGAGTACTAAAACGGCAGATGAAAAATTCTTGTTGCAAAAGAAAATAGAAAAAGCTTTTTCAGATAAATATCCAGACAAATGGATTCCGCTTTACAGCCGAGTTACTTTTAGTGATCGCCCATATTCAGAAGCATTAGCAATTGGAGATTATCAAAATGGAATTATGGAAAAAATCCTTCAAATGGAAAATATCGAAAATATTTGGAATGGTCCAGAAGTAGAAAAGAAAATTTTGGCTTTGTTGGAACAGGCTTAATTTTTTTAAAACAATATAAGTTATATAAGTAAATATAACTTTTCTTAAATAGAAGACCCGACATGTTTTTAAAACCTGTCGGGTTTATTTATGTTTACAAAGTCAAATAAAATGAACTTATATGACTTATATGGTTTAAAATAGTAGTTTATTTTTTTAAGAATTTTGATAAAACTCCAAAAACACCTCTTATAAAGGTAGCGCTTGTCACGACTTTCAAAACAGATTTTGTAACAACCTCTGTAGTACTTGGTTCTGTTTTTGATGATTTTGCAGGAGCTTTTTCCTCTTGCTGAGCAGCAACTTCTGCAGCTTCTGCCAATTTTTTATTTAAAATTTCGAAAGCACTTTCGCGGTCAATTTCTTCAGCGTATTTCTTAACTAGTTTCGATTTACCGTTAATCTCATTAATTTCTTCAGCAGACAAAACATCCATTCGGCTCATTGGCGCACGCATCATTGTGGCAACAAGCGGAGTTGGAATACCTTTTTCGTTAAGAGCAGTAACCAAAGCTTCTCCAATTCCTAAACTAGTCAACAATTCATCAGTCTTATAATAAGGAGAAGTAGGATAGTTGTCGGCTGTCTTTTTAATTGCCTGACGATCATTTGCTGTAAAAGCTCTCAACGCATGCTGAATCTTTAATCCCAACTGAGCCAAAACGCCACTTGGCACATCCATTGGGTTTTGGGTTACAAAATAAAGCCCGACGCCTTTAGAACGAATTAATTTTACAATAGTTTCGATTTGTTCTAGAAGTGCTTTGCTGGCTTCATTAAAAATTAAATGGGCTTCGTCAATAAAGATTACCAATTCTGGTTGGCCAGCATCTCCTTTTTCTGGCATTTTCTGATAAATTTCAGCCAAAAGGCTTAACATGAAAGTCGAGAATAATTTAGGTTTATCTTGAATATCCGTCAAGCGGATGATATTAACGTAACCTTTCCCATTTTCATCAATTCGCATTAAATCATCAGTTTCAAAAGATAATTCGCCAAAAAACAAATCACCGCCTTGTTGTTCCAATTCTATAATTTTTCTAAGAATTGTTCCTGTTGTGGCAGTCGAGATTTTGCCATAATGGGCTGCAATTTCCTCTTTGCCTTCTTCAGTAATATAATTGATTATTTTTTTAATGTCTTTCAAATCCAATAAAGGCATTTGATTATCATCACAATACTTGAAGATAACCGCTACAACTCCAGCTTGGGTATCATTCAAATCTAAAATTCGAGAAAATAAAACAGGTCCAAACTCAGAAACTGTAGCACGCAGGCGAACTCCATTCTGTTTAGATAAAGACATCAATTCAACAGGAAATGCAGCTACATTATAAGGTATATTTATTTTAGCATGACGTTCTGTAATAAAACCTTCCTCTTTACCTTCTTTGGCTATACCACTAAAATCTCCTTTTATGTCCATCATTAAAACAGGAATTCCGGCATTCGAAAGTTGCTCTGAAAAAACTTGAATTGTTTTGGTTTTTCCGGTTCCAGTTGCACCAGCAATTAAACCGTGGCGATTTAAAGTTTTCAGCGGAATTTTGACATGAGCCTCTGCAAGTTGCTCACCGTCAAGCATTGCACCTCCAAGTATAATGCTGTCTCCCTTCGAAGAATACCCTGAATTTATATCTGCAATAAAATTCTCTTTTTTATTCATGTTTTTATTTGTAATTTAGATTGTTATATGAGTATTGCCTTGTTTTTGGATGCTTTTTATATGGTTTTTTTTAGTAAGAAAAAGCTTTTTTTGATTGAAAATTTAATAAAAAAAAAATTCGCAGCTTTTTAAGAAGATATCAAAAGAATCTTTGAATATTTACTAAAACGTTGTAATTTTTCTAATTATCATCCCTTTTTTTGTCTTATCTAAAAAATGACGTAGGCAATTTAATGAGATATTTTTTAATTTGAAGTTAAATTTCGGTCAATTAAATTAAAAAAAGTTTTTTTATTTAAACTAAACGTATAAATTTGCTCCTCTACAAGTTAAATATAACTAAAAAATAAAAATTATTTAAAACTATTAAAATTAAAAAAAATGGCAAACGTTAAAGTTAAAAAAGAAAGCACTTCAAATGGGGGAGGAATGATCACTGGAATCATTATTGTTGCGTGTATCTTAGTAGGGGTGTTTATTTGGAAAGTAATCATGGGGGACTCTGCGAACTTCGAAGGAGGTAATCCAGAAACTGGACATCCAATCAATACATTAGGACAAGTTTATAAAGGAGGATTCATTGTACCTGTATTATTAGGTATGTTTTTAATGGTTGTTGTTTTTTCTATTGAAAGATTTATCGTTATCGGTAAAGCTGCTGGAAAATCTAACTTAGATGCATTTATGAAAAATGTACAAGGAAGTATTAAAGAAGGAAACATCGAAGCTGCTATCGCTTCTTGCGACAAACAACAAGGTTCAGTTGCAAACGCAATTAAATCTGCTTTGGTAAAATACCAAGACGTTAAAAAAGAAGGATTCAACAGTGAAGAAGCTTCTGAAGTAATCCACAAAGAAATTGAAGAGGCAACTTCATTAGAAATGCCAATGTTAGAGAAAAACATGACTATTATCTCTACTTTAGTATCTTTAGGTACATTAGGAGGATTATTAGGAACTGTATCTGGTATGATTAAAGCGTTTGGTGCGTTAGCTTCTGCTGGTACTCCTGACCAAGCTGCTCTTGCAACAGGTATTTCTGAAGCACTTATCAACACTGCTACAGGTATCTCTACTTCTATCTTAGCAATTGTTTCTTACAACTTCTTTACTGCTAAAATTGACGATTTAACTTACTCTATCGATGAGGCTGGTACTACAATCGTGAATACTTACAGAAAATTCAGAGGAAGTTTAAGACAATAATTAATTTTTGATATTTATATCAAAAAAATAAAATAAAAGATAATGGCTAAAATAAAAATGAAAAAAAAGTCGACATCGACAGACATGACTGCGATGTGCGATGTAGCGTTCCTTTTGCTGACGTTCTTTATTTTGACCGCTACTGCTAAAGTGCCTGAGGCATTGCCTGTAGATATGCCTGCTTCTGTTGCTATAACTAAATTGCCAGATACTGATTTGGCTATTATTACAGTAGGAAAAGGGAAAGTATTTTTTGACATCAAAGGAAGAGAGCTTCGTAAAAGAACTCTTGAAGGTATGGGTGCAAAATATGGTATTGAATTTTCAGAAGAAGATAAAACCAAATTTGCATTGATGGATGACTTTGGTGTGCCAATTACAGGTCTAAAGCAAATCATTGATATGAAAGCGGCAGATAGAACCAAAGCAAACCAACCTGGTATACCTTTGGATTCTTTAGATAATCAATTAAAAGAATGGCTTCTAATTTCTAGAAGAGCTACAATTGACCTTGATGACAAAGAATTGCAAATTGCAATAAAAGGAGATGCTAAGGAAGAATATCCAAAAATCAGAAAGATTATGGATATCCTACAAGATCAGAAAATCAATTCCTTTAACTTAGTTACAGGTACGAGAGGGAAAGACTTTTAATTAAAAAAAATACACTAAAATGGCTGAATTAAATACCGGCGACGGTGGTGGCGGAAAAGGTGGTAAAGTAAGAAGTAAAAAGCAAAACTCAAAAGTCGATTTAACGGCGATGGTGGATTTGGCATTCTTATTGATCACATTCTTTATGTTGACTACTTCGTTGTCAAAACCTCAATCGATGGATTTGTCATTGCCTAATAAAGATGATGATCCTAATAAGAAAACTGAGGATACCAAGGTAGATGAGAATCGTACTATGACAGTAATGTTAGGTGAAAACAATACAATGGTTTATTATATGGGATTATTGGCAACACCAAAAGTAGGGCCTAAAGATATTGCATATGGTAAGGATGGTATCCGTAGAGAATTATTAAAACAAAAGAAAAATGTTTTAGCATATTCTACTGCTTTAGGAAAACCTAAAAACGGTATCATTGTGATCATTAAACCAACGAAAAAATCAAATTACCGTAATTTGGTTGACATCTTGGACGAAATGGCTATCACTGGAGTTGAAACTTATGCAATTGTTCCTGAGTTTACACCTGAAGAAACAAAAGTGATAGATAAAAAATAAGAGCAATCTTAGATTTTATCAACTTAAAAATCAAGAAGTATGAAATTAGATATTATAAAAAATCAGTGGCTTGATATCGTATTCGAAGGGCGTAATAAGATATATGGAGCATACGAGCTGAGAAAATCAAACAGAAAAACAAGTGTGAAATCACTTGTTATTGGTTCTCTTATCTTTAGTGCTGCTATCGCTGCTCCTCTTATAGCGAATCTGTTGCCAGAATCGACAGAAGAAGAAGAAGTTAAAGAGGTTAAGATGGCTACGGTAAAATTACCTCCTAAAAAAGAGGAAATTAAGCCTAACACGCCACCGCCACCGCCACCGCCACCAAAAGTGGATCAGGTTAAATTCGTTAAACCTGTGGTTGCAAAAGCGGAAGAAGTAACTGAAGACCCACCAAAAATTGTTGAGTTAAAAGACAAAAAAGTTGGTGCTGAGACTATCAAAGGAGATCCAGATGCAGTTTTAACTGTTGATGAACCAGTTGGTAAAGGACCAGTAGCAGAGGTGGTGCAAGAAGATAACACTGTATATAACACAGCTGGTATCGAAGTAAAACCAGATTTTCCAGGAGGTATTGAGAAATTCTACAAATTCGTAGGAAACAACTACAAAACTCCAGAAGAAGAAGGTTTAAAAGGTAAAGTTTACGTTACGTTTGTAGTTGAAAAAGACGGGTCATTAACAGATATTAAAGTTTTAAGAGATATCGGTTATGGTACAGGAGCAGAAGCAATTCGTGTTCTTAAAAAATGTCCAAAATGGACTCCCGGCGAGCAAAATGGTAAAAAAGTTAGGGTATTATACTCTCTTCCTATTACTATTCAATCTGCAGAATAATGTTAAAAGATATGCTTAATAATATTCAGAAGAAATCGCTCAAAGAGCGATTTCTTCTTGTTTTAGGAATACTGTTTTTTTTAATATATCTTGTACTCGGTTTAATGATTATGTTCTGGGAAAAACTTCCGCTCAATATGGAACCTAAATACAGATATGCTTTTGGTGGTTTACTAATTGTATATTCGGGAATAAGATTTTTAAGATTAATTAATTCAAAAGAAGAATAATTATGTTGAAATATAGTAAGGCTTTAGGTTTGATAGTTTTTGTCTTTTTGTTTGCCATGTGTAACCAAAAAAGCAAAAGTGAAATTGAAAAAGAAACCATTTTAAAAGGATCACTAGATGTTACGGTTGACGAAACGGTAAAGCAAATCGTAGACGATCAGGTTGCTGTTTTTGAAGGCACTTACTATGATGCAAAAATTATAGTTAAACCAAAATCAGAAGCTGAAGTGATTAATGATTTGTTAAATCAAAAAGCTAAAGTTGTAATCACAACTCGAGATTTAACTGCTGAAGAAAAAACTCGTTTCGATAAAAGTAAAATTAATCCTAGAGTAACGCCATTTGCTCATGACGCGATTGCTTTTATTTCAAACAAAAGCAATAATGATACACTTATTGCGTTGAAAAGTGTAATCGATTTTATGCAAGGTAAATCAGGAGGTAAAATTAAAGGGCTAGTTTTTGATAATCCTAATTCAAGTACTGTTCGTTATATGAAAGAATTAGCAAAAGTTAATGAAATTCCTAAATCTGGAGTTTTCTCTTTTAAAACAAATAATGAAGTAATAAAATTTGTCTCTGAAAATGACGGAATGGTTGGGATTATTGGTGTCAACTGGCTATATCAGCCAACTCCTGATATGCAAGAAACAATCAAGAAAATAAATGTCTTAAGTGTTCAAGGATTAAATGGTGGTGGATACTATAGCCCGACACAAAATGACCTAGGAGAAGGAAAATATCCTTTGGCACGTGATTTGTTTATTATCAATTGTCAAGGTTACTCAGGACTAGGGATGGGGTTTGCTTCATTCGTTGCAGGCGATATCGGTCAAAGAATAGTTTTGAAATCTGGATTGTTGCCATTCAAAACTCCAGGGCGTAAACTGAAGATTAGAAGTGAAATTATAAAAGATAAAGAATAAATTAATTACAATAAAGATGAATAAATTTAAAATTTTAAGTCTTGCATTAGTTGCCTCGGCTACCGCGGTAAAAGCGCAAGATATCAACCAAGCAAAAAAGGCAATCGATGCTGAACAATTTGATAAAGCAAAAACAATGCTTAAATCAATCATTAAAGCAAAACCTTCTGATGGGGAAGCAAATTTTGTTTTAGGAAATGTTTATTTAAATCAATCTGTTGTTGATTCTGCAAAAATCTATTACAATAATGGATTACAAGCTTCAGATAAGAAAAACTTAAGCTATATTGGTCTAGGACAATTAGATCTTGATGCAAAAAATACTGCTGCAGCTCAAGCTAATTTTACTCTAGCTACTAAAGACATGAAGAAAAAAGATGTAAATGAGTTCGTTTACATCGCACGAGCTTACATGAATTCTGAAAATCCAGATTATAAAAGCGCTACAGACATTTTGAAAAGAGCTTTATTAGTAGATCCTCAAAATGCACAAGCACTTTTGGCAATTGGAGACGCTTACTACGGAGCAAACAACCAAAACGATGCTTACAAAGCATATCGTGATGCTTTTACAGCTGATAACAGTTTGTTGAGAGCAAAAATGCAATTGGGTGTTTTGTTAAAAGGAGCAAAATCGTATGATGAAGCAATTAGATCTTTTAACGAAGTTATAGCTTTAGACGCTAATTACGGACCAGTTTACAGAGAGCTTGCTGAAACATATTATAAATGGGCAAGAAATAAACCTTCTACTGCTAAAGTTAACTTGCAAAATGCAATTACAAACTACGAGAAGTATTTAAGTTTGACAGATTACTCTCTTGATTCTAAAATGCGTCACGCAGATTTCTTAATCTTAGTAAAAGATTACAAACAATTAGAAACTGTTGCAAACAAAATGATTGCTCAAGATAAAGTAAATCCTAGAATTTACAGATATTTAGGATATGCTGCTTATGAAAACGGAAATGTTGATGTAGCGATTAAATCTATCGAGGATTTTATTAAATCTCCAGGAAATAAAGTTATTGGTAGAGATTATTACTACTTAGGATTAGCTAAAATTAAAAAAGGAACTGCAGCTGACGCTACAATAAGCCAAGCATCTTTTGATGCAGGTTTAGCTGACATTAAAAAAGCGGTAGAATTAGAGCCCCTAGTAGTTGAAGAATTTGCAGACTTTGGAAAAGAATTATTCGGAAAAAAACAATATGCGCAAGCAGCTGCTATTTTTGAACTTGGAGCAAGTAATTCTGAGTCTAAAAATTACTTAGATGACAGTGTTTATTATGGAATTTCTTTATACTATGGTAATGCTAGCAAGCCAAAAGAAAGCCGCGATGCTGTTGCTTTAGGAAAAGCAGATGCTGCTTTTGATAAAATTTTAGCTACTGCTCCTAGTTATGATGAAGCGTATTTATACAAAGCAAGAATTAATTCATTGTTAGAGAAAGATGATTTGATCATTAAAAACTACGAAGAATACGTTGCTAAAATTTCAGCAAAAGGTCCAGAAGAAGTTGCTAAGCCTGCTGTAACTAAGAAATTTGTTGAAGCTTACAACGGTATTGCTGCAGCTTATGCTAACACAGATAAAGCTAAAGCTATTGAATATTTCAATAAAACTTTAGTATTAGATCCTGCGAATTCATACGCTACACAATCTATAAAAACTTTAAAATAATCTAGATTTTATAAAATAATAGAAAACCGATAGTTCAAAAAACTATCGGTTTTTTTGTTCCGTATATTATTGACTATCTTTGCACTCTTAAAATATTAAAATGTTACCAAAAGAAATTCAATTAGAAGTAAATAAAGGAGCAATGCTACCTTTGATGGAAGAATTTTATACCATTCAAGGAGAAGGTTCTCATACAGGACGGGCTGCTTATTTTATTAGAATTGGTGGATGTGATGTAGGATGTCACTGGTGTGATGTGAAAGAAAGCTGGAATGCTGAACTTCATCCGCCGACAAGCGTTGATTTAATTGTTGAAAATGCTGCAAAATATGCTGATACAGTAGTTGTGACTGGTGGAGAGCCTTTATCTTGGGATATGACACTTTTAACTAAGCGATTAAAAGAAAAGAATTTAAAAGTGCATATTGAAACTTCTGGAGCTTTTCCGTTATCAGGAACTTGGGATTGGATTTGTCTTTCGCCAAAAAAGAATAAATTGCCAACAAAAACGGTGTATGACAATGCTCATGAATTAAAAGTGATTATTTATAATAAACACGATTTTATTTTTGCAGAAGAACAAGCAGAATTAGTAAACGATAATGCAATTTTGTTTCTTCAGCCAGAGTGGAGTAAAAAAGAAGAAATGACTCCGCTTATTGTTGATTATGTTATGAATAATCCAAAATGGAGGGTTTCATTGCAGACTCATAAATATCTTAATATTCCATAAAGCAAAAAATCTCTTCATTTGAAGAGATTTTTTGTTTATTACAAGTATACAATTTGTGTAAAAAGTAAACACTCTGTTATTTCCAGTTTTTATTTTTTTTTAAAGATGTAATGTGGGCTAAATGATGATTTCCATGCCAAGCATACATTCCAATAATCTTTTTGAGTTTATTTTCTGAATTATCTGCAGGATGTACAAAAGTTTTTTCTAAATCAGATTCAGATAAATTTCTCATAATATATCCTAATCTAAAATGAAGACCTTTCAATAAATCTAGAGTTGGTTGGATAGGCATGGTTAAATTATCATTTAATTCAGACCAAAGAACTTCATCGTAAGCTTTAATAACTGGATTATTTTCCGTCAAAGCCCACTTAATACGAACGTAGCAATTCATATGGCTTTCGGCGCAATGATGAATAACTTGTCTTATGGTCCAGCCTTCTGGGCGATAAGCTGTGTCTAATTGTTCATCCGTTAAATGAATTGTCTCTCTTGCTAATTTTTCTGGAAGAGTTTCAATTTCTTCAATTTTCTCAGCAAGATATTCCGTTGAATAATTCTCAGGAGCTATAAATTTTCCAATAGGATATTTTAATTTCTCTAAATCTAATTCTTTCATGAGTTTTTTATGGTTTGATTTAAATAGAAAGTCTGGCTAAATAATCATAATGTTCGCCCTCAAGAATCAATTCGCAATTTAAACCATTCGCAATAGCAGCATTTTGAAGCGTATTATAATCCAAATATAACCAATCAAAAGGCTCTTCTTTTTCTCCTTTATAACTAATGTTGAAAACGAGCTCGCCATAATAATCATTTTCAGACGGAATCCATTTTCCACCATCTTCATCTTCATCAAACATATAAATGATATCAGAGCTGTCAATTAAAATTTGTCCGCCTGGATTTAAAAGCGATTTTAATTTAGATAAGTAAGTGTTGCAGTTTTTTAACTGACCAAAAATCCCTGTTCCATTCATCAGAAGTAAAATCGTGTCGAATTTTTCGCCATCAAAATCTAAAATATTTTCAACTTTAGCATTTTTAATTCCGCGAAGGCGACAAGTTTCAATTGCTTTTTCTGAAATATCTATAGCTGTTATCTCTAAATTTTTTTCGTTTTGAAGAGATAAAGCATGACTCCCAGCCCCGCAACCTACGTCTAGTATTTTTCCTTTCGCCAATTGCAAAGCTTTTTGCTCAATTTTTGGCATTTCATTATAAGTTCGAAAAAGATATTCAACACTCATTTCGTCTTCTTCAGAAATTGAAGTTTCGGTAATAATGTCTTCAGGTGAATTTTTGGTGTAAAAATCAAATATCGCTTTCCCAAAAAGATCTTTCATTGTTTTAGTTCAAAGTTTAAGGTTTCAAGTTCAAAGTTGTTTAATTTTGCAAATAAATTTTAAAGAGTAAACTTGAAACAGATTTTAAATAACTTAAGTAAGTTAGCCAAAGATAAGCATAACGAGAATAAAAAGTATTTCGATAAGCTTAAAAAGAAACCGCCAAAGAATTTAGATTACATTATGCAAGATTTGCACGATGCTGAATTTAAAAGGACGGATTGCTTGAAGTGTGCTAATTGCTGTAAAACAACGGGACCGTTATTTACTTTGGCAGATATCGAGCGAATTTCAAAACATTTCAGACAGAAGCCACAGCAATTCATTGATCAGTATTTACGAATTGATGAGGAAAAAGATTATGTTTTGCAAAGCGTTCCCTGCACATTTTTGGATAATGAAAACTACTGTATGATTTATGATGTTCGTCCAAAAGCCTGTAGAGAATTTCCGCATACCGATCGAAACAAGTTTTATCAGATTTCAAACTTAACTTTGAAAAATGTCGAAATTTGTCCAGCAGCATTTAATATCGTAGAAGAAATGAAAAAGAAATTACCACTATAAATTAAAACTGGTAATTGTTTCTAAGAATATCTGGATTTCCTTTTTTAAGATGTATTTTTGAGAAAGGAATAATTAAACAACATAAAGAAGCCTCAAAATTTGAATTTAGAATATTTCATAGCCAAAAGACTTATTACTGCAAAAGATTATAAAAGCAGTATTTCGGCGCCTATTATAAAAATTGCCATTTCGGCAATCGCAATCGGAATTATCATGATGATGGTTTCTGTAGCAACCGGAATAGGCTTACAGAAAAAAATTCGTGAAAAAGTTTCTGCTTTTAACGGACAAATTGTAATCTCTAATTATGACAATAACAATTCAGAAGTTACGACGGTTCCAATTTCAAAAAAACAAGATTTTTATCCTAATTTTAAATCTGTTCCAGAAGTAAGTCATATTCAAGCAGTGGCAACCAAAGCTGGAATAATTAGAACGGAAAATGCTTTTGAAGGAATTATATTCAAAGGAGTAGGGGCAGATTATGATTGGAACAATATAAAAGAATATATTGTAGAAGGAAAAATGCCAGATTTTAAAAAAGCACTAAACGAAGATGTTATTATTTCAAGATTCCTTGCGGATCGTTTAAATTTGAAAGTTGGAGATGAATTCAATACTTTTTTTATAAAAGAGGAACAAGGTAAACTTCCAAACAGTCGACGATTTAAAATTGCTGCCATTTTCAATTCAGGATTTCAAGATTTTGATGCAACTTATATAATTGGTGACATTCGACATATCCAGAGAATTAATAAGTGGGATGAAAATCAGGTGGGCGCATTTGAGATTTTTGTGAAGGATTTTAACGAAATTAAATCAGTTGGAAATAAAATTTACGAAGAAACATCGTCTAATCTTGATACAAAAACTATTATAGAAAAATACAGCTATATTTTTGACTGGCTTAAGTTATTCGATTTTAATATTATAATCATTTTAGGAGTTATGATTTTAGTTGCTACAATCAATATGGTAGTGGCTCTTTTAGTTCTCATCTTAGAAAGAACCCAAATGATCGGAATTTTAAAATCTATGGGAGCAAATAACTGGTCAGTTCGTAAAATATTTTTATATAATGCCTTTTACCTAATTCTGCGCGGATTATTTTGGGGGAATTTGATAGGAATTTCAATTCTGTTAATCCAGCAACAATTTGGCGTAATTCAGTTAAATCCTGAAAACTATTATGTCAATCAAGCGCCAGTTTATCTCAATTGGGCTTATATACTTCTGCTAAACCTGCTCACTGTTAGTGTTTGTTTCTTGGTGTTATTAATCCCATCTTATATAATAACCAAAATATCCCCAGTAAAAGCAATTCGCTTCGACTAAGAAAAAAATAAAATCATAATCAAGCCCGACAGTTTTCCAAAAGCTGTCGGGTTTATTTTTACATATATAATGTATAAGTATAAAAATGTACGCTCGAGCGAAGCCCTTCGAGTTTTGGAATTCGGCATTTGAAGGATTGCAATTTTGAATTAGGAGCTTATTCCCGCTATGCGCTGCAATCTTTTCATGGCGAACCCCGCCATAAAAAGGATTTCCGCTCCTATCGGGGCTAGGGGAGCTGTCTTCGGAAGGGCATTTTCGGGGGAAAGAAGATTTCGAAGGCATAAGAAATCATCAAAAACAGGACCAAAGGCTAAAAATCCAATAAAAATGGAGACACGAACCCCCCGAAAAACAGCAAAAGCATATCGTAACAAAGAAAAACCTTACGAAATAAGAAAAAACATGAAAGCGTAAACGATCCGTTGCCAGACAGTTAGGAAAAAGATCGGAAAAACATGAAAAAAACGGGGCGGAAAAGCTTGGAAAAGCGGAAAAAGGTTCTACTTTTGCACCCGCAACAGCGAAAACGCTCTTAGAAATTCAGGCAGGAAAGAAGAATCGTAAAGGAAATAAATTTTCAGAAAAAAGATTCGGAAAAGCTTGCGGGAAAAGAAAAAGCTTTTTACATTTGCACCCCGCAAAACGCGTAAAGCTCATTGAGATACTGGCATAGAAAATGGAAGAAGGAGGCGAAAAAAAAGCTTCAAAATTTTTTCAAATTTTTCTTGCGAGAAACAAAAAGAATTTTTAGTTTTGCACCCGCTTTGAGATACAGGCGAAAAGAC
Source organism: Flavobacterium sp. B167r (assembly GCF_056824315.1). Lineage (NCBI taxonomy): Bacteria > Pseudomonadati > Bacteroidota > Flavobacteriia > Flavobacteriales > Flavobacteriaceae > Flavobacterium > Flavobacterium sp. B167r. The sequence continues at coordinate 514,983 of NZ_CP124859.1, read as the reverse complement.
AGAAATACACGTTCGTAGACATATTGAATTGACAGCCGTTCCGATGAAAATCGGAACAAAAGAAATAAGAGCAGTAGAATCGGAAGATTTTAAAAGAACCTGAATAAGGCATCGAGATATAATATTAAAATATACGATGAAGAGTTTGATCCTGGCTCAGGATGAACGCTAGCGGCAGGCTTAACACATGCAAGTCGAGGGGTATATGTCTTCGGATGTAGAGACCGGCGCACGGGTGCGTAACGCGTATGCAATCTGCCTTTCACAGAGGGATAGCCCAGAGAAATTTGGATTAATACCTCATAGCATTATAGGATGGCATCATTTTATAATTAAAGTCACAACGGTGAAAGATGAGCATGCGTCCCATTAGCTAGTTGGTAAGGTAACGGCTTACCAAGGCTACGATGGGTAGGGGTCCTGAGAGGGAGATCCCCCACACTGGTACTGAGACACGGACCAGACTCCTACGGGAGGCAGCAGTGAGGAATATTGGTCAATGGGCGCAAGCCTGAACCAGCCATGCCGCGTGCAGGATGACGGTCCTATGGATTGTAAACTGCTTTTGCACAGGAAGAAACACTTGCTCGTGAGCAAGCTTGACGGTACTGTGAGAATAAGGATCGGCTAACTCCGTGCCAGCAGCCGCGGTAATACGGAGGATCCAAGCGTTATCCGGAATCATTGGGTTTAAAGGGTCCGTAGGCGGTCTTGTAAGTCAGTGGTGAAAGCCCATCGCTCAACGGTGGAACGGCCATTGATACTGCAGGACTTGAATTATTGGGAAGTAACTAGAATATGTAGTGTAGCGGTGAAATGCTTAGAGATTACATGGAATACCAATTGCGAAGGCAGGTTACTACCAATTGATTGACGCTGATGGACGAAAGCGTGGGTAGCGAACAGGATTAGATACCCTGGTAGTCCACGCCGTAAACGATGGATACTAGCTGTTGGGCGCAAGTTCAGTGGCTAAGCGAAAGTGATAAGTATCCCACCTGGGGAGTACGTTCGCAAGAATGAAACTCAAAGGAATTGACGGGGGCCCGCACAAGCGGTGGAGCATGTGGTTTAATTCGATGATACGCGAGGAACCTTACCAAGGCTTAAATGTAGATTGACCGGTTTGGAAACAGACCTTTCGCAAGACAATTTACAAGGTGCTGCATGGTTGTCGTCAGCTCGTGCCGTGAGGTGTCAGGTTAAGTCCTATAACGAGCGCAACCCCTGTTGTTAGTTGCCAGCGAGTCAAGTCGGGAACTCTAACAAGACTGCCAGTGCAAACTGTGAGGAAGGTGGGGATGACGTCAAATCATCACGGCCCTTACGCCTTGGGCTACACACGTGCTACAATGGCCGGTACAGAGAGCAGCCACTGGGCGACCAGGAGCGAATCTACAAAGCCGGTCACAGTTCGGATCGGAGTCTGCAACTCGACTCCGTGAAGCTGGAATCGCTAGTAATCGGATATCAGCCATGATCCGGTGAATACGTTCCCGGGCCTTGTACACACCGCCCGTCAAGCCATGGAAGCTGGGGGTGCCTGAAGTCGGTGACCGCAAGGAGCTGCCTAGGGTAAAACTGGTAACTAGGGCTAAGTCGTAACAAGGTAGCCGTACCGGAAGGTGCGGCTGGAACACCTCCTTTCTAGAGCCCGAGTGTTAGCGCAAGCACGCTTGGGAAATAAGATGCCCGATAGGGTTTTTGGATCTTTAAAATTGTATTGCTCTTGCTGTTAATTTAAAAAAAATGAAAAATTAAGAAAAACAGAGTCTCGTAGCTCAGCTGGTTAGAGTACTACACTGATAATGTAGGGGTCGGCAGTTCGAGTCTGCCCGGGACTACTATTTGACTTAAAAAAAGGAAATTTTAGAAGTTGAGCGTTTATGAGCATTCATAACTCATAATTCATAACTCATCATTTAAAAATGGGGGATTAGCTCAGCTGGCTAGAGCGCCTGCCTTGCACGCAGGAGGTCAACGGTTCGACTCCGTTATTCTCCACCAAGGGCTATAAGCTGTAAGCTGTATGCCGTAAGCTGAGAAAGCTTAAAGCGTATTGCTTAAAGCCTAAAGCGAAATAAAGTTCATTGACATATTGGGATAAGAAAATAATAAGAAAGTAGAAAGCGTTTTTTGCAATTTATTGCAAAAAACAAAAAAAAACGGTCTTGTTTTAATTTACAAGACTGGTGCAATAAGCAAAATAAGGGCGCATGGGGAATGCCTAGGCTCTCAGAGGCGATGAAAGGCGTGATAAGCTGCGAAAAGCTGCGGGGACGGGCACACACCGACTGATCCGCAGATACCTGAATGGGGCAACCCGCTATGTTGAAGACATAGCACACCGATAGGTGGGCAAACCCGCTGAACTGAAACATCTAAGTAGGCGGAGGAGAAGAAAACAAAAGTGATTCCGTAAGTAGTGGCGAGCGAACGCGGATTAGCCCAAACCAGTGCTGTTACGGCAGTGCTGGGGTTGT
>NZ_CP124859.1:460000-510000 GCF_056824315.1 Flavobacterium sp. B167r | reverse complement strand
AAGGATCGTGGAAGATGACCACGTTGATAGGCTATAGATGTAAAGGCAGTAATGTCATAGTCGAGTAGTACTAATAATCCGTAAGCTTATGCACACCCTTTTCCCCCGATGCAGATCGGGGGAGGAAACTTTCTAAACGATAAAAACTTTTCTTTATCCCAGTATGTTAAAATATTTGCTCGACGCAAGAGCAGTCTTTCAGTCGAAAGATTAAAGTCAAAAGCCGAAAGGCTTTGCAGCTTTATGACCTTTGGCTTTGGACTAAAAACCTTAAGGTGGTTATTGCGGCGGGGCTCACCTCTTCCCATCCCGAACAGAGAAGTTAAGCCCGCCTGCGCAGATGGTACTGCAGTTATGTGGGAGAGTATGTCGTCGCCTTTCTTTGGAAAACCCCATCCGTATCGGATGGGGTTTTCTGTTTTAAAAAATGTTTTGGATAAACTGTAAAACAGAACTTCAGTTTGCTGCTGGCCGCGTTAGGGATGCAAGCGGCATCCTTTTGCGCAAACCTCAAGCTTCTAATTTTTTCCTTAAACTTTCTGAAGCAAAAGATACAGCGTACAGCCCGACCCGGAGGGAAACGTCATAATTGGGAATGGGACGGTTCTAAATTCAGAAATTTTCTGCCGCTGCTTATCTGCTGTGTTTTTTAAAAACTAATTTTTAGCGTTTAAATGGTATTGATTTTTATGGATGAACCTTGGCTCTTCTTTTTAGAAATTATGCTTTAAACCGTTTAATGTGCATTGAAAAGCAAAGATTTTACTGGTGGTTTATTATTGAATTTAGTTTTTGTATTAATTTGTTTTTATTGAAGTTTTTTTAGATTTCTGGAAAAATTCCTATATCTAAACCTCGTAATGATTTTTTAAGTGCCGCCTTAGTTATAAATGTAAAAGAAAAAGAGAAATCCGCTTAAGCATACTGGTTTTTACACAAATTGAACTTCTATTTTGGTTTAGTCAATAAAGATGCAATTGACGCATCTTTAATTAAATCGACAACTTTTTCTGGCCGTGAAGTATAAATTGCATGGCTGCTGTCTTTTGTTTCAACTATCTTTATGCTTTTTGCGCGTTTTGCATAAAATCTTTCCAAATCAGGATTTATAATCCTATCTGAATCAGCTACCATATACCAGCTTGGTTTGGTCTTCCGTGCCGATTTATTTACAATCCTTTTAAAAATTTTATCTGATGTTGGTACCTGAGAATTTGCCATAAAAAGGGCTTTGTTGATTTCAAGGTCAGCTTCGAAATCCTCATGAAATTTTTCAGGGACTATATAATATATACCGTCATTTCCCTTTATCAGGGACTTGTATGCGGAAGGAAATTATTTTACTAAATCTGCTCTTGATTCGCCTTCTTCGGGAGCATGAACTGCAATGTAAACTAAGTCTGCTACTTTAGGATTATTGCCTGCCTGCGTAATTATGACACCACCATAGCTATGTCCAACTAAAATGCAAGGACCGTCCTGTTGTTCTATAATTCGGTTCATGGTGTTTATATCATCATCAAAATTTTTCAATGAATGCTGTGTTACAGATACTTTGTAGCTCTTTTTTGTTAAAATTATATAAACTGGTTCCCAACCAGAAGCATCTAAGAACGCACCATGTACGAGAACAATGTTTGAGCATTTTGAACAGTTATTTTTTGTGCTCTTGAACTCATGAAACTAATAAGAAAAATTAATGCAAAAGCATAAAACTGTCTATTTTGTCTTTGATTTCTTTTCATAATACAAGTTTTAAAATATTTACAGTAAATTTAATTTTTATTTTAAATTTATAATTGTTTTATTTTCAAATACTTGTGTGTGTTTTAAGGGATGTGAACTTAACTTTTTATTGTAAACTTGGAGGCAACTTCAGATCATATTGTTTTTTATTTAATATTATTTTTTGAAACAAAACAGGTTTGGTGTCGACTAATCTTAAAATTAAAAGCTATGATGACATTAATCGCTATATTCTTTCCTTCGCTATCTTTCCTTTTGAGAGGAAAGCTTTTAACCGCATTGCTGTGTCTTATTCTGCAGATCACACTTATCGGATGGATTCCCGCGGCTATATGGGCTGTGGTGTCACTTCAGAATTCAAGAGCAGACAGACGCAATGCTAAATTGATTAAAGCTGTAAGATCGAAGTAAATGAGCTAATTATATAATTGACCCTCTGGAAATGACAATGTTTTTCAGAGGCCTTTGATGGCAATTATATAAAAGATGAACTTTAAATTTTGTGACCTCGATAGAACAAATTCCTATCTTTTTTTGGAGGATTTGAAGTGATTGGCGTACTACTAGAGTCTGCCTCTAATAATTTGGTTTGGATGTGCCGTTGGGTATTGATGAAAAATAAGTTTCATTTCCCAAATGATTTCTAGAAGTTGCGATAGGATACATTTATTTAAAGACAATAAAATATCCTTATCAAAGGTATGCCAATTTAAACATCAGACATTAGCAATTTTATTACCTCTGCACTAAATCGGCTTTATCAGTTGTAACAGAAATGATATATTCTGCAATTTTAGCTATAGATTAGCTCCAAAATGTTTAAGAATATGTGAAGGGGTAGAAATATTTTCTTTTCGGATGGTATCAAACCATTTTACTTCTTTGGTCACTTTGACGCAGCACTCGTTTTTTGAATTAAAAAAATGGCTTTCAATATTGATGCTGTCATTAATTTGACAGTGTTGGATCTGAGCTGTAAAAGATTCCGTGAACATGAGATCCTTATATAGCACTAATTCATTTTTTTCATCCTTAAATCCCAATTGCAGCGAATTGAGCCTCTGTTTTGAAAATCCGTGACCAAATAAATAATGATATAGTAATCGTAAGGTATACGAAATGTAAGCGGTATTTTCCATTATCATAGAATCGTTTACATCTTCTCCTGTAACAGTATAATTTTTGCAGATCATTTGAGTTTAGTTTGAAGTTAATAAGAAATGAGGCTGGCTGTTTATGAGTCAGCCTCATACTAAATGTCTAAATGAGTTAATAAAAGAAAGCTTTTATTTAAGTAAAAAATTGTAGTCGATTCTAACCTTATCTGAAATTTTCTTTCTTACCAAGCTAGGTATTTCGATATCATAATCTTCTGGTTTTGCATCAAAAGAACCAGTCAGACTTATACCATTGGCAGTTTTTGAAATCTTCACAGCAATGCTTACGGGCAGGGTTTTTCCATGAATAGTAAGATCGCCTTTAAGAGTGAAACTTTTCGGAGTATTTGTGATTTTAGAACTATCAAAATCCACAATTTTACCTTTCAAAGTAGCTTTAGAATACTTTTCAGATTCCATATAGTTTTCGTTGAAATGCTCTTCCATCAGAGCTACTTTAAAACGAAATCCTTTTATAAGAACCAATGAAGCAAAATCTCCCGTTGACTGCTCCAATACTGCTGAAACACTTTTGTTTTCGGCTGCCACTTCTTCATAAGAAGGCATAGTAGCTTGAAATTTGATATTTCCGGTTTTGGTAATCAACTTTTGTGCAGTTCCATTTGTATGGCAGGCAAACGTTACCAGTATGATTAGGAAATGGTAAAATGATTTTTTCATGATTAGTTTTCTTTTAGTCCGTCTGTATTCCATTTCACAATCACATCAATATTTGCCTGTGACATTCTTCCTCCTTGAGGCATAATACCTTGTTGTCCTGTTTGAAGCTGAATTCTTCCTAGCAAACCAGCATTTTCAACTGCAGCTTTTACTTCAGCATAAGTCGTTAAAGGTCTGAAGCCAGCAGATCTGCCGCTTTGGTGGCAGCCAATACAATTAGCATCAATAATTGATTTTGCATTTTTAGTATATGTTACAGCAGCAGCTGGTTCAGGATTGGGGTTAGGGTTTGGGTTTGGATTTGGAGTCGGATTTTCCGTCGTTGGCGGGGTTTCGATATCTTGATAAGTATCCGAATCGCTGCAGCTTGTAAATGCAGCTAGTAAAATAATAAGGGCGATTGCTTTTTTCATAGTTTGTTTTTTTTTATTGGTTGATTAAAATACTCTGTATAGGTTAAAGCCGAAGAAGAAGTCTCCTTTGCCCCAGTCTCCCGAAGCATTTGTCAGATAGCCGCTTTCGCTCATTGATTGTGAATTGGTGAAAATGAGCTGAAAAACGTGTCCACCTGTTTCTACATCTAAACCTACAGATAAAGGATTTTTGTAAAAATCTGGTTTGTCAAAATTGTGCATATACTCTAAGTTGACAGATAATCTTTTGGTAATTTTATAGCGGCCTCCACCTCCAAAAGAAAACTGATTGTCTTTTTCAATATCTGGATTGTAAAGGTTTTTGTGTATAAAAGAAGGCACTAATTCAAAAGATAATTTTTCGCTGAATTTTCTTGAAATCAAAACCTGCTGTACATAAGTAGTTCGGTGTTTAAACTCTAAACCAGGGTATTGTTCTTTTTCTAAGAAAGTATTGATATCGGCCACGCTGTAACCAACAATGTCGACAGGAAAAATATCGCTTTGTCTTGCCAATCTGTATTTTAGACCAACTTCGTACATTTTGTTTAAAGTATGTCTTGAAACACTAGCAGACAGCCAATCGGTAATTCCATAAATACCTCCTAGCTTTGTGGTAGCATTGTCGAGTCCGAAAAAACTATCCAAACCGTCTTTTACGGTTCCAAAACGATGTGAGACTACAAAATAGAACTCATTTTTGGCTGGCATTTTTGTCGTTTGCAGTGTGACAAGCTGTAAAGCCTTAAAAGCAGCATTTGGATAGTTTCCATCCACTTGGGTAGAGTCAAGGCTTTTCAATAAATCATCTTGCGAGTAGGCCATAGTGGCTAAAAAGAAGCAGAAAGGGACTAAGAATTTCTTCATAACTATTTAATTGTTTGGTTTAATAATGGTGCACTGGTCTAACTTTATTTCCTGAATCAGTTCGTCGTATCCGATGCATTTGCCTTTTACGGCCACTACCGTATTTAGATGATTGTTGTTTAGTTTTTCATTAAAAAGACAGAAAACAGTACTTTTAAGGGTCAGGGTAGAATCTGTTTCTTTGGTTACAATACCTTTTAGCTCAATAGTTTTGTTGAGATATTTTAAATCTGCTTTTTGAGGATCGGAGTCATAATCCTCGATTAACGAGTCCGCAGTAATGGTGATTTCAGGTTTTTCAGATGCGATATTACGGGCTTCTTTAAAAAGAAAACCATAATAAAAATAAATGCCTCCTGAAACGACAATCAACACCAATGCAACAAGAAGGGCTGTTTTTTTTCTTTTCATTTTTTATTCTTTTTTGATAGGATTTAATAGTAAAACAGCCTCAGCGAAGATTACCCTACCAAAGAATTTGAAAATTTTGAAAAAAAAATTAAAAAGTGAACAAGCGATCTTTATGATTCTTGTAACGAGTAAGTTATAAGGAAATTCTGAAACTCACATTCGGAGTTCTCTGTAGGGCAAAAGTTTCTACTTCTTCAATAGAATTGTTAAGCGAACTTATCCTGTAGTATTCGCTTATTTCGTTTTTTCGGTTTAAGATATTCAGAATTGATATTCCGACTTTGTACTGAATTCCATTATCAGTTTCCCATTTGTAAGTGGAAGAAAGATTGACCTGTGAAAAAACATGTAGATTGTCACCGTTTGGTCTGCGGTAGGCCAATACAGGATCTGACGGATTAATTGATGCCGTATCAGGAGAAGTTTTTGGTCTCCCTGACGACCATTTAGTTCCCAAAGCAATTTTGAAATTATTTTCCTCATACATTACGGCCCAAGAAAGGGTATGAGTTAATTCAAAATTGTTCGGAAATCGTTGAATTTCGTAATTAGGGAAGTTGTAATTATTTTCGTTAAAAGTGTAGCTCAGCCATGTTAAAAAGTGATTCATTTTTTTCTGGATCAGAATTTCGCTCCCTAAAACTTCATAGTCGCCGGTTGTCCTGACAAATTCCAGTTGGTTTTGAAAACCTTGGCTCGATGTGGTAATCCCGTTTACTTTTTTATAAAAGTTCTCAATATCCAGAAGCCAGTCATTTTTTTTATAAAATAAACTAAGAGAAAGCTGTTTGCTTCTCTGGATCGGAATTGAGGCATTGTTGGAAACAATCCAGCGTCTTTTTTCAATTCCGAAATAATCTTTTTGTAAATCAATAATCTGTTGTGAATTCTGGCTTTTCAGTTCTCCCAAAAGCTCTAAATGAAGGTTTTTATTGATCCCGTAATTAAACTGAATACGAGGCTCAATAATGATTTTTTTAAACTTTTCGATATAATTGAGCCTAGTTCCTGCTTTAAAATATATTCTTGAAAGTGTGTCATTATACTTTCCCTCAACTATAAAAGCGTGCGTTTTTAATACATCTTTAACTCTGCGATAGAAATCCGGATTGTTTACACGCTCTAAATTTGTAATACCGATTTCATTAAACTGATAACCATTATTTAAAACAAATTTAGAATTCAAAATATGCTGGTTTTCTAAATTGATTCCATTATTGTTAACCGTATTTTCCTGAATCGCTGTTTGATCAGTAATACTATTTTTTTGGTTGCCTAAAAGTTCGTAAGCCGAATTGTAAACATTTATTTTGGTGGTATTAAAAGCATTCCAATTTCTTTTCCAAGATAAATTCCCGCCGTAGTTCTGTTGGCGCAATTCGCTGTCTTCTGATCTGTAAATGTCATATGTATTCGCGCTTTGAAAAACTTCTAAATTATCCTGAATGGTGATTAAATCAAGTATAAGCTGATCTTTATTTCCAATTTTCTGAAAATATTTAAAAGTAGCATCATAAAAACCAAATTTTTTATCGCTCTTGTAATCAATATTTTGGTTCTGACTAAAGTCGGTAATCGTCGTATTCTGAAATACTTTATTAAAATATTCTTTATAAGTTGGAGTCTCTGCAAAATCGGTAATCGATTTACGCGCTGAGATTTCTATAAAACTCTTTTTCGAAAGATTATATTTTCCGTAAACATCCGCATTTATCATGTTGATTCCCGCACTAAAACTATTTTTTTCTGTAATTTCAGGAGTAGAAGAAATGTCAACTACGCTAGAGACGCTTTCGCCGAAAAAAGCTGAACTTCCGTTTTTGTATATGGAAATAGTATGAGCCAAATTGGGATTGAATACTGATATTAATCCAAAAAAATGTCCGGTTTGAAACATTCGGATACCGTTCCATAAAAATAAGTTCTGATCGTGCGTTCCGCCACGCACGTTAATGCTTGAAACACTTTCATCAATGCTATTAACACCCGGAATCTGTTGCATGGCCTGCAGTGCATCGGGTTCAATAAGTCCGGGAAGTATGCCAAATTTTTTAGGTTTGATTTCAAAAGATCCGCCTGAGTTTTTTGAAATTCCAGATGCCAAAATAGAATTTGCTTTTATTTCTTTGAGTGCAGTAATTTCTGGCTCTAATAAAATTTCAATGCAATTTTTAGAATTAAAGTTGGTTGCTGAAATTCTTTTAGTGATAAATCCGATATGGCTTATAGTAAGTATGTTTCTGTCTCTTTTTGCTATTTCAAAATAACCGTTGGAATCTGTCGTAAAGTGGATTTTTCCTGGCAAATTAATATTGGCATCTTCAATAGGTTTTTTATCTAATGCCGAAAATACATAACCGCAGATTGTTTGCTCTTCGCTATTATTTTTATAAATATTAATGAATTTGTTATCAATATTTTCAAAAGACAAATTTGTTTTTTGAGTAAGATAGTGCAGTTTCTGTTCTAAAGTAAAGGAATTTTTAGGAGCGATTAACCGCAATCCGGAGATGTTTTCTTCCAGATAATTAAAGTTTACCTGATGCTGCTGTTCAATATCACTCAATATTTTGCTCAGAGGCACAGCTTTCCCTTTGTCCTGAGCAAAAAGATTCAGGAGAAAAAAAAAGAGGCAGAAAAAAAAATGATATTGTTTGGGGCGCAACACTTATTTTTTAGCAATAATTATTTTATTTTTTGAAACTTTTTGAACTTTTAGATTATAAGTAGTACAGATAATCTGCAGTGCAGTATCTAGATTTTTGGCAGGCAATTTACCTGTGAATAAAGAAACAGTATCTTTTGTTTTTAATTCTATACTGATATTATATTGTCTCTCAACTTCATCCAAAATAGTTCTAATATTTTCTTTGTAAAAACTTATTTGATTGCTGATCCATTCTGGTTTCATTGAAGCAATTTGCATCTTTATCTGGTTTCCATTTTCAAAGCTCACACCTTGTCCATGAGTCAGCAGAATTTGTTTGTCGGCATAATTGACTTTTACTCGTCCTTCATAACAAACTACATCAAACCTATTTTTTCTGACTTTTACGTTAAACTGTGTTCCCAAAACAGCAACTTTTCCTAGTTTGGTTTCGACTTCAAAGCGTCTTCCTTTTGCAACTTTAAAATAAGCCTCACCTTGCAGTTCAAGATTTCTGTTTTTATTCCAATTCCATTTTTTATACTGTATTTCAGAACCCGAATTTAAAACTACTTCAGAATTGTCAGGTAACGAAAAAGTCGTTTTTTCTGCTAAAGCTGCCGTTTCAGTTTGAGGCGCCAGCATTCTAAATGCAAAAGCTATTCCCAAAGCCAAAACAAAAATAGCAGCCACACGGAAAAACCATGTTCTGTATAGCGGAATCACCTTTGGTGTTTCTTTTTTAGCGTTCAGAATATTGGAGAGCATGCTATTTTCATCGAAATCATCAACTGCTAAATGCTCTGTATATTGTTTAATTTTTTGATATTTTTCGAAATCAGGACTCGCTTCAAATGCCTTCAATTCATCCTCAGACAAATCATTGCTAAGCCATTTGGCCAATAATTGATTCTTTTTCATTTTACTGGTATTATATTATTAAAACAGTTAGAACTAAATTTACCCTACTTTTTATAAATCAATTTCTTTACGTAAACTTAACAAGGCCAAATGGATGCGTTTTTCAACTGCTTTTACGCTGATATTTAGATCTACGGCAATTTCGCTGTATTTTTTTCCATCAATTCGATGCATCAAAAATGCGACACGCTGCTTTTCATTTAAGTTTGCGATAGCTTTTAAAAGTTTGTCCTTAAATTGTTTTTCTTCTAAAAGATATTCAGGATTCTGATTGGTTTTATCAAGTCCCGTAAAATCTTTTTCATATTTGAGAACTATTTTTTGATGCGCGATTTCATTGAGGCTGCTGTTATTGGCAATGGTATAAACGTAGGATTTTGCTTTTTCTAAAGGCACTGAAGAACAGTTTTGCCAAAGTTTTAAAAAAGCTTCCTGTGCAACATCTTCAGCCTTTTGCATATCCCCAAATTTGTAAATAAGAAAATTGCGAAGTGCTTTGATCTGGCTTTTGAAAAAGGACGAAAAAATGATTTCATCACAAGTGTTTGATTCGGGGTTATTTGGCATTTAGATTTGCAGTTTGGAAAATGCAAAAGTATTTGTTTTTAATTTAAGTAGGGTAGAAGCAAACCAGATTGTTTTGTATAAGAATAAAATGCTATCGGCTTTTGATAATTTAGTATTACGCCAAGATCTTTGATTCAGTAATTAAAAACCAATTTCTAAATTTTATTACCTTTGTAAAAATCATAATATGCTGTCTTTAAGAAAATATTTATTAGTAGCACCTTTTCTGTTTTTCTCTTGCCAAAGTGAAATAGATGAGCAGAGTTCTAACATGCAGAATACCGTTTCAAAAGAATCTCCTCTAACTTCTTATTTACAGCGAGTGGCAATGGTTGCGACCGTTCAGGATAATGCAGTCGATGGTTCTAGTTACTGTACAATAAAATTTCCTTACTCAGTCACCGTTAACAATGAGTACATTGCACTTAATTCTTCAGCAGATTACCAAAAAGTACTTGACAATATTAATGCTAGCACTACTGATGACGATATTGTAAAAATCGATTTTCCAGTTACGATGGTTTACTACAATTACATTGAAAATTTTATACCTAACCAGAATGATTTCGATACCTTAATTGATTACTGGAATATGTATCCCGATTTATTATCTAAAATTAACGGACTTAATATTCAATATCCAATTACAATTAATATTTATAACAGTGACAATCAGGTAGCAAGTTCACAGACAATTGTAAGCGATCAGACATTTTTTAATTTTATAACAAATCTGAACGATAGCCAATATATTTCCTTAAAATATCCTGTTTCTATTGTAGATTATAGTGGTCAGACTAAATCGCTTGCCAATAATTTAGACTTTGAAAATGCAATTAAATATGCCATAGATTACTGCCCAGAAAACAATATCGCTTCGTATGATTTTGTACAAACTATAACAAAGGGCTCTTGGAATATTCCTTACTTTTTTTATACTTCAGACCAGACCGCTTCTTTGAGTGGCTATTCATTTGTTTTCAAAAGTGATCAATCAGTTACAGCAACAAAAAGTTCAGTTACAGAAACAGGGCAGTGGGAATTTGTATCCCAATATGGAGTTGATAAATTAGTTTTGATTTTTAATTCGCAACCACTCTCAAAATTGAATGGTAATTATTACGGTTGGAGTTTATTTGAAATTAACAATTCAGACATACGACTTCGTGCTTTAAGCAATGAAAGCAGTTATCTCTATTTTTCAAAAAATTAGATTTTTTATTTAGTGTTTTCTAAGAAAAATAAAGGCTTGAGTTTGAAAATAAACTCAAGAAATAAAATTTACCAACTTCCTTTAAGACCTTCTTTTAACGCATCATTGTATTTTTTCAAATCAAAACTATACAAATCTGGCGCTTTATGTGCACCACCTTTTCTTGATTCATCTAATTTGGTTAGAATATCATAGCGTAGAATTTTTCGATAAAAATTTCCTCTGTTCAGTTTCTTTCCTAAAATACCTTCGTATAATTTCTGCAGTTCCGGCATCGTAAATTTCTCAGGAAGAAGATTATAACCAATCGGATGATTGTTTAGCTGTTCTCTGAGTGTTACTAAGGCTTTGTCAAAAATAGTTTTATGATCCATCATAAATAATGGAAGGTTGTCTATCGGATGCCATTTGACAATGCTCGAAAATTCATCGACATCTAGTTTAACTTGTCCATGTTCCGCAAGAGCATAATATCCAATAGAAACAAAACGCTGTTTGTGCCAGATAGTGTCATCGTATTTTTCAAATGCAAATTCAGAGCGGTTTAAATTTCCAAAAGTATAGAATTGCTGTAGATAAATATTTTCTGTTCCAGTTCTGTCTTTTAAGATGCGAATTGCCGCGTCATCAACATTTTCTACTTTTTCTACATAACCGCCTGGAAGTCCCCATTCTTCTCGATCTTTCATTTTTAGAGTCAAAACCTGAAGTTCATTTTCGTGAAAACTGAAGACAACGCAGTCAATAGAAAGTGTTGGAATATATTTTTCCCAAGACTCTTCAGAACGTATTTCGAGTAGTTTTTTAAATTCCATTGAGATACAATTAGCTCCAAATTTAAACTTTTTAATAGGTACAAGTCAAATTCCTTCAATTTTTTCTGACATTTTTTAAGCATCACAAAAAAAACTTAAAAAGTGAAAATTTATCTTTTTTGGACTTTATGCGATTTCATAAATCAATTATTAATCGTTTCATTTTTTCAATAATTACAATAGTTTACGCAAACGAGGTAGTGATTTTTAAGTGTCTATTTGACAATTCAAACATATCTTCTTAATTGTTGTTTATATGGAATTTATGGTTGCATTTTAATGCGATAATGAAAATTATAACACCAATAATTTGTTGATATGGAAAATAGTATTTAATATTGCTTCATTATGAAGCAATGAAAATTCGTAATGAAAACCTAACTTAAACTACTCATGAAAAAATTAATTATTGCCACAGTTTGTTTGGCATTTTATCCTGCTTCTGAAGCTTTTTCGCAAGAGGATAAAAAGCCGCTAAAAGCCACAGATTCAATTAAAACAATTACAAAAATTGTAGAAACAGATACTAAAGAAGAAAAAAACAGAAATGTTATGCTTAATGCGGCCAACAATACAGGACCGCGTGATGTAAATATTGGTTTGCCTTCTACCGTTGGAGGAATTACCATTCAGGAAAATGATTTGCCAGTGGTTTATTATTTCTGGCCAGAATTGCCAAACAGAACCTGGAGACAAAGCAAAAGCTTAGAAAGAACAGGATTATTAAAAATTGGTGAAGCTGCGATTACCACTGGAGATTTAGGATTTGCAGTAAACTCATATACAAAATTAGGAACAGATAAATTAGAAATAGTTGGAAATCTTTCGGGTTCAAGTTTCGGGTGGATGAAAGGAGATTTGAACGTCTCTGGTCCGTTGGCAAAAGGCTGGTCTTACACCATGGGAGCTTACGCGAATTTCGATCCGAATTCTTTTGATTTGAAATTTGCTAAATATTCAGACAGAACACAAATTTATAGAGCAGGTCTGACGAAGAAATTCAATAACGGAAAAGGACAAATTAGCTTTTTGTATAAATATGCCAATTCTGCTTCACTAACAAATTATGCGGTTTTCAGATATAAAGAAGGAGGAAAAGTAGAAGAATATAACGATTTTAAAATCGGACGTGATTCGTATATCGTAAATGACGGAACTTTAAAATTTAAAGACATCATGACTGGCGAAACTAAATTTGCCGACATGGGCGGAAGCGATGCTGCATCGACTTCACATACTTTTGATATTTTAGGAAACTATGATTTAGCCAATGATTGGAAGTTTAATTTCTCAACTCGTTTTCGTTATGCTGAAGCTTCTCAGTTAATTGCAATTCCACTTGGAATTTTTGCAGGAACTGCGGCAGATAATTTCACATACAAATCAACAGGTAATGCTTATGTGGGAAATGTGAATTCGATGTTAGGATTATACACAGACGGAACGCCAACAAAAACCGCGCTTTCAAGATTTGAAATTAAAAAAAATGTAGAAAAACACAAATGGAGATTTGGCCTTTTAGAATACTATTACCAAGTTGACGATTTTACTTCAAGCCGTTCTTTCTTTAACCAAACGGTAAGTGCAAATCCAGATAAACTAGTTCGTAATACGCCAGGCGGAACTTCAAATACGGATGCTGACGGATTTTACAATTACAATGTAGGAGGTGAATATCACAATGGTTTCGAGAATAAATTATCAGGTTATTTTTCAGATAATTGGACTATTTCTGATCGTTTGAGTTTAGCTTACGGAGTTAATTTGAGATACCATAAATTAAAAGGAGATTTTTACTTGACACCAAGAACACCAAATTTAGTTTTTGATCCAAGTCAGAAAACTTATTTTGACAACAACTGGTTCCATTTAGGAGGTTCTGTAAATGCCGTTTATAAAGTTACAAAAAGCGCTGGAATTCTTGCAGACTTTACTTATACCGAAAAAAATGGACAATTAGAAAGCTATTCTGGAGCCGTAACGCCAAATTTGGCTAAAACAAAAAGTCCTTTAGCTGCTTTTGGATTGTATTATAATCAAGAAAAATTCAGTGTAGTTTCTCAAGCAACTTACTTGACAAGAAATAATTATCAGGCAAGATTAAATTTAGTTAATCCAGCAAATGCAAGCCAGTCTGAAGTAGCAACGGTTTTCTATGATATCCAGACTTTAGGGTGGACAACTGATATCGTAGCAACTCCATTTAAAGGATTTAATCTTCATTATTTAATTACTTTTCAAGATCCGGTTTATAAAAATTATGATTTTAATGCTTTCGGAAACAGCTATTCTTACAACGATAAAAACGTTTTAGAAATTTCTAAAGTATTGATGGAAATTGATCCAAGTTATACGCATGGAGATTTTAAAGTTTGGGCGAGTTTTCGTTATTTCAGCAAGCAATATGCGAACTTAACAAACGCCTTATTCTTTGCTCCAAGATGGGAAACTTTTGGAGGTGTAAATTACAAAATCAACGATCATTTTGATATCGGTTTAACCGCTGTAAACTTCTTGAACCAAACGGGAGCCAAAGGAACTATCAACGGAGCAGAGCTAATTACAGATGCTTCGGCTTATTACGATCAGCTTTTGGTAGGATCTTACATCCGTCCATTTACTTTGGAAGCTTCTCTTAATTTCAGATTCTAAAATTTTATTTCGATGAAAAAAATAATTATAACTGCCGGTTTTGCTTTTTTTCTGAGTGTTTCATTGCAGGCACAACAAGCTAATTTTACGATTGTTAAAAATAATAAAGGTGCAGATTTGGGATATTCTCCCGGATCTGGCATCCAAATTTTGACTGTAAATGGCAAAAAGTTTAAAGATTTAAACAAAAACGGAAAGCTCGATAAATATGAAGATTGGCGCCTTTCGGCGGATGAACGTGCGAAAGATTTAGCTTCAAAAATGTCGGTTGAGCAAATCGCAGGATTGATGCTTTACAGTCGTCATCAAGCTTTGCCTGCTCCGGTTGACGGTTATAGAGCAGGTCATTATAACGGAAAATTATATCCAGAAAGCGGTGCGAAACCTTGGCAATTGACAGATGAGCAAAAAACATTTTTGAAAGAAGATAATCTGCGTCATGTTTTGATTACAAGCGTAGAAACTCCAGAAGTTGCCGCTTTATGGAACAATCAAATGCAGGCTTTTGTAGAAGGAATTGGATTGGGAATTCCAAGTAATACCAGTACTGATCCACGTCATACGGCAAACGTAACTTCAGAATTTAATGCAGGAGCAGGAGGAACAATTTCGATGTGGCCTGATGGTCTCGGAATGGCTTCTACTTTTGATCCGAAAATTGTGGAGCAGTTTGGTCAGATTGCTGCAAAAGAATATCGTGCTTTAGGAATTGCAACGGCTTTATCTCCGCAAATCGATTTAGGTTCTGAGCCAAGATGGTACAGGATTTCTATGACTTTCGGCGAAAGCCCAGCTTTAACCAGAGATATGGGAAGAGCCTATATTGATGGTTTTCAAACTTCATACGGAAAAGACGAAATCAAAGACGGCTGGGGTTACAAAAGTGTAAACGCCATGGTAAAACACTGGCCAAGCGGAGGCGCTGAAGAAGGCGGACGCGACGGTCATTGGGCTTATGGAAAATTTGCAGTTTATCCTGGAAATAATTTGCAGCAGCATATTGATCCGTTTATTAATGGCGCATTCAAACTAAAAGGAAAAACAAGTAAAGCTTCGGCGGTGATGCCTTATTATACCATCACTTTTGATCAGGATAAAAAATATAATGAAAACGTAGCTAACGGTTTTAGTAAATACATTATAACCGATTTATTAAGAGATAAATACGGTTACGATGGCGTTGTTTGTACCGATTGGTTAGTAACAGGAGAAGAAGGAAAAACACCAAGTATTTTTGCGGGAAAACCTTGGGGTGTAGAAAATCTTTCTATTGACGAAAGACATTACAAAGCCATTGTTGCAGGAGTAGATCAATTTGGTGGGAATAATGATAAAAAGCCCGTTTTAGCGGCTTATCAAATGGGAATTAAAGAATTTGGAGAACCTTTTATGAGAGCCAGATTTGAAAGATCGGCAGTGCGTTTATTGAAAAATATTTTTAGAGTCGGACTTTTTGAAAATCCATATCTGAATGTTGAAGAAACGAAAGCAATTGTTGGAAATCCTGAATTTATGAAAGCAGGTTATGAAGCACAATTAAAATCGGTTGTGTTGTTGAAAAACAAAGCTTCAGTTCTTCCTTTAAAAGAAAAGAAAACCGTTTTTATTCCGAAAATATATACAGCTTCAACGAAAGATTGGTGGGGCGTTGCGAGTCAGCCGAAACTAGAATATCCTGTTAATTTAGAATTGGTTAAGAAATATTATAATGTTACCGAAGATCCTTCAAAAGCAGATTTTGCGATTGTTTTTGTGACAAGTCCACAGAGTTTAGAAGGTGGTTATGATTTAAAAGACCGTACCAACGGAAGTAACGGTTATGTGCCGATTTCACTTCAATACGGAACTTACACTGCAACCGAAGCGAGAACAAAAAGTATTGCAGCAGGAGATCAGGTCATTGACCCGACAATTAAAGACAGAACGTATAAAAATAAAACGGTTACCGCTGCCAACACTATGGATTTGAGAACAATTCTCGACACCAAAGATATGATGAAAGGAAAGCCAGTTATTGTTTCTGTTACCGCAAATAAACCAATGATTTTTAATGAGTTTGAAAAAGAAGTAGACGGAATTGTTTTGAATTTCGGAGTTTCTTCTCAGGCTGTTTTAGATATTATTTCAGGAAAAACAGCACCTTCAGGATTACTTCCGGTACAAATGCCTGCGAATATGGAAACGGTTGAAAAACAATTTGAAGATGTTCCTTTTGATATGATTCCACATAAAGATTCAGAAGGGAATGTTTACGATTTTGCTTTTGGACTGAATTGGAATGGCGTTATAAAAGATGCTCGAACGGAGGTTTATAAGAAATAGGTTTTGATTTGTGTAGATTTTAACCGCAAAGTTCGCAAAGATTTACGCAAAGGTTCGCAAAGTTTTTCCCTCATTTTTTGTCATTTCGACGGAGGAGAAATCTTCGCGAGAAACTCGATAGAGATTGGCTTCTTTTAGGAACAGAGCTACTGACGGAGATTTCTCCTTCTTCGAAATGACAAACTAAACGTTTAAAAAGTTCGGTTAAACAAAAAACAACAACATTATGAAAAATAAAATCAAAATACTATTCGCCATCTGCATGCTTTCGATTACGACAGCAAAAGCACAAGAAACAGTAAAATTATACGAAGGAAAAGCACCAGGATCTGAAAACTGGACACAGACAGAAGCTCAAATGTATTCGGATCTTTTTAAAACGGAAGTCGTTTACAATGTCACAGATCCAAGTGTATTGGTTTATCCAGTTCCGAAAGGCGTTAAAAATACAGGAACGGCAATTGTCATTGTGCCAGGCGGAGGATTTCAAAGTTTATCCATCAATAGAGAAGGAAAAGAACTGGCGGAAATTTTAAGTAAAAAAGGAATTACGGCTTTTGTTTTGAAATATCGTTTGAACAAAACCGAAACCAACGATCCTGCAAGGGAAATGATGGACAAATTGAAAGACAGAGCAGCTTTTGAAAAAAATTCCTTGGCAACTATACAATTGGCGGCAAAAGATGGAAAAAGAGCTTTGAACTACGTTCGTAGCAATGCTTCAAAATACGGCATAGATATCAAAAAAGTGGGGATTATTGGTTTCTCTGCCGGAAGCACTGTAGCAATGGAAACGGTTTTAGACAATTCTTTAGAACAGCTTCCAGATTTTGTGGCCAATATTTATGGCGGACCACGACCAGAACTTTTGAGTGTTCCTGCACCAGAAAAAAAGATTCCAATGTTTGTCTGTGCGGCAAGCGACGATCAATTGAAACTTGCTCCAAGAAGTATTCAAATGTATAACAAATGGTTGGAGGCAGGCCAAAGTGTAGAATTACACATGTATTCAAAAGGCGGACATGGTTTTGGAACAGGAAAACAAAATTTGCCTGTCGATTCATGGGAAATTCGTTTTGAAGAATGGTTAAAACTTCAAGGATTTTTAAACTAAAAGAAAGACTTTAAAAACTATAGATATTATGAAACATACAGTTACAAAAACAGTGAGAGTAACGCTTTTAACGGCGCTTGTACTTTCTAACTTGTCTTTTAACAAGTTGCCAATTAATGAAAAAGATCCTGTAATTACCATTAACGGATTTAGTTTTGTTGATTCGAATAAAAACGGAAAATTAGATATTTGGGAAGATACGCGTCTTTCTGTTGATCAAAGAATTGATGCCATAATCAAAGAAATGACCAATGCAGAAAAAGTAGAACTTCTTATTGGAACTGGAATGCCTGGAATTGAAGTTCTGACAGGTCCTGTTGGAGATTCCAAACAAGGTTTGGTTCCCGGAGCTGCTGGAGGAACGGCTGCTTTCGAAAGATTTGGAATTCCTGCAACGGTTGTAGCCGATGGTCCTGCGGGTTTACGAATTGCGCCAACTAGAGAAAACGATTCTAAAACGTATTATGCGACGGCTTTTCCGGTGGGAACCGCTTTGGCTTCAACTTGGAATAAAGCCCTTTTGGAAGAAGTTGGAAAAGCAATGGGAAATGAAGTAAAAGAATATGGTGTCGATGTTTTATTAGCGCCAGCTTTGAATATTCAAAGAAATCCTCTGAACGGAAGAAACTTCGAATATTATTCTGAAGATCCATTGATTTCTGGAAAAACGGCTGCAGCAATTGTAAACGGAATTCAGTCGCAAGGAGTTGGAACATCAATTAAACACTTTGCAGTTAATAATGAAGAAACCAATCGTTTGACGATCAATGCTCACGTTTCTGAAAGAGCTGTTAGAGAACTGTATTTAAAGGGTTTTGAAATTACGGTGAAAGAAGCACAGCCTTGGACTATTATGTCGTCATACAATAAATTAAATGGAGAATATACTTCTGCTAGAAAAGATTTATTGACTGATGTTTTAAGAAATGAATGGGGTTTTAAAGGCATTGTAATGACTGACTGGTTTGGTGGTTTTCCTGGTTTTGAAACAATTAAAGATGGTTCAAATTCTGATGTTGTAAAACAGATGATTGCAGGAAATGATCTTTTGATGCCTGGAATTCCTGTGCAGAAAAAAGCATTATTAGAAGCTTTAAATTCGGGTAAATTATCTCAGGAAGTGGCGAATGTAAATGCAAAAAGAATTTTAGAATATATTTTCCGCACGCCAACTTTTGCAAAATATAAATACAGTGACAAACCAAACTTAACTCAAAATGCTGCTGTAACCAGAAAAGCAGCGGCTGAAGGAATGGTTTTGCTTAAAAACGAAAAAAATGCACTGCCTTTCGCTGACAAGCAAAAAGAAGTTTCTTTATTCGGAGTTACTTCATACGCTTGGATTACAGGCGGAACAGGAAGTGGAAGTGTAAACAATAAACACACCGTTTCGCTTTTAGAAGGTTTAAATGCCGCTGGTTACAAACTTGACAAAGAATTAGTTGATTTGTACACGCCTCATGCTGAAAAAGAAGTGGTTGCTGAAAAAGAAAGAAGAAAAGCAAGAGGAATTTTGGCTTTGCCAGAAAGACTTCCAGAATTAAAAATGGACGATGCTTTCTTGGCTAAAAAAGCGGCAAGTTCTGAAATTGCATTTGTGACTTTAGGAAGAAATTCTGGAGAAGGAGGAGATCGAGTTGTCGACAACGATTTTAATATGGCAAACGAAGAAATCGAAATGCTTGATAAAATCTCAAAAGCTTTCCATGCAAAAGGTAAAAAAGTGGTTGTGATTTTAAACATTGGCGGCGTAATTGAAACGGCTTCATGGAAAGATAAAGTTGATGCTATTTTATTAGCTTGGCAGCCAGGACAAGAGGGTGGGCATTCTGTAGCAGATGTTGTTTCGGGAAAAATAAATCCATCAGGAAAATTAACAATGACTTTCCCTGCAAAATATTCTGATACACCTTCGGCTAAAAATTTCCCAGGATTTCCAATTGACAATCCAAAAGAAGTGACTTATGAAGAAGGCGTTTATGTTGGATACCGTTATTTCAATACATTCAACATTAAACCATCGTACGAATTTGGTTTTGGAACGTCTTATACTTCATTTGAATATTCAGGAATAAAACTAAGTTCTCCAACATTCAAAGATAAATTGACTGTTTCTGTAACCGTTAAAAATACTGGAAAAATAGCAGGAAAAGAAGTCGTTCAATTATACCTTTCGGCACCTTCAAAATCGATTGACAAACCGAAAGAAGAATTAAAAGCTTTCGCTAAAACAAAAGAATTGAAACCAGGTGAAAGCCAAACGTTAACATTGACGTTAGCTCCAAAAGATTTGGCTTCTTTCTTAGAAAATAAAAGTGCATGGATTGCTGAAGCTGGAGATTATAAAGTGCTTGTTGGAGCCTCTTCATTAAACATAAAACAAACTGCTTCGTTTTCAGTTGCAAACGAAATTACAGTTGAAAAAGTGAAGAAAGCATTTGAATTGGATTCAAAGTTTACTGAACTTAAGCATTAAAATTTAGTTAGTTATTGTTGTTAAAAGGCCGTCTCAAGTTTTTGAGACGGCTTTTTATTTTACGCTTGTTTTGAACTTTTTCTAGTAACTTCTATTTTTTTAGGGCTTTATTTTGAGCGATTTGATTAATTAATTTTAATGCAAGGCTTGAGTAAAATCTCCTAATAAATCATCAATATCTTCAATTCCTATTGACAAACGGATTAAAGAGTCCTCAATGCCCATTTCTTTCCTGCGTTCAGCTCCAAGCTCGTGAAAGATGGTTTTCGCTACAGGAATAGCAAGAGTTCGGGTATCACCTAAGTTACTGGATTTAATAACAACTTTAAGGCGGTTTAGGAATGTTAAGCTGTCAATTTCATCACTCAATTCAAAACTCATCAGACCTCCAAAGGCTTTAAATAATTTGGAAGCAGTTTTATGCTGAGGATGGCTTTCTAAACCGGGATAATTAACTTTTTTAACCAATTTATGACTGCTCAGAAAATTGGCAAGTATCATTGCATTGTTTGAAGTTCGCTCTAAACGTAATGCTAAAGTTTCAGATCCTACCGAAATGCTATGCGCCGCTTCGGGAGATAAAGTACCACCGCCATCGCGCAATCCTCTTTTTCTGATTTGAGTAATTCCAAGCAAAGCAGGTGCAATGGTTTCTTGTAAAATTGGAGCAATATTTCCAAAAGTACTCCAATCATACAGCCCTGTGTCAGTAAGGCTTCCGCCGAGAGCGTCGCCATGACCGCCTATATATTTTGTAAGGGAGTTAATGACAAGACTTGCTTTTACCTCAACAGGTTTAAATAAATAAGGAGACGTCATGGTATTGTCTACAACATAAATTAGATTATGTTGCTGGCAGAAATCACCAATTTGATCGAGCTGTGCAATCTGAGTTCCTGGATTGGCAATTGTTTCCACAAATACCATTCGAGTATTGGGCGTATAGGCTTTTTCTATATTCTCAATATTGGTGGCATCCACAAATGATATTTCAATGCCAATTTCGGTTAAGGTTTGCATAATGCTCCTTGAATTTCCAAAGAGAAATGAACTTGCAATTACATGATCATTTTTTTTCAAAAGAGAAAGAAATGCAGCAGTTATGGCAGCCATTCCGGTAGTAAAGGCAACGGTTGAAAGACCATTTTCCATCTGCGTTATTTTGTGTTCCAAAGCTGTTACGGTTGGATTTCCTTGTCTTGAATAAGCGTATCCTTTCTTTTTGTTTTGAAAAACATCGACAAGATCATTTACATCTTCAAATCCCCATGTTACAGAAGTATGGATGGGTTGGTGTAATGCGCCGAATTCAGGTTGTAATAGTCGGTCCGAATGTAATATTGTAGTTGTAAATCCTTTTTTTGTATTGCTCATTTATTTTGCTGATGCCTTATAGTTGACATCTTTTTTAGTGTTATCAATTCCTTTGCAATTTACTGTGATTTTTGATTTCGATAATCCAAATCGTTCGTATAAGTTTAACTCATGCACTTTTACAAATATATTGCTTTCTGAAACTTGGTTTTTAAGTTAATTCTTTTTTTTTGGAATTGATTTTAAAGGCAGCCTGAATGCTGAAAATTAGTTTTAAAGTGTCAAAAAAAGAGGCATGATACGTGCTGGTCTTATTCTGAAACCAACATTTCACCATTTTTATTGATAGAAAAAAGAATTATATTTTGGTTATCTTTTCATAAATGGCAGGATCGTGTTTTTTTACTTTTATTTTCACGTATTTGGATGCTGGCATATTACTTTCTTTCACCACATTATTTACAGAAACTAAAACATTTGTTTCGGGAAAATAAGTGACCGTGTTTCGCTCTGGAATTTGATAAGAAACGATCAGAAATAAAGGGGCAATTCTTTCGATGCCATCATTATAATTGAATAAGTCTACTTTGTCTCCTGGTTTAAATCCCGCTTTATCAATGTCTTTTTGATTCATGAAAATAACGCGTCTTTCATTTTTTATACCTCGATATCGATCGTCCATACCATAAATAGTGGTATTGAATTGGTCATGTGTGCGTGTTGTCGCCATCATGTATTCGTCCGGTTCCAATTCATTATCCGGAATTTTAGTCAGAGTAAAGGCAGCACGATCAGCAGATTCCTTTGCTTTAAATTCTCCATGTCGAGGCGCATTTGGCAGATAAAAACCGCCTTTTTTTCTAACTCTACTATTGTAATTTTCAAAACCTGGAATACAATTTTCTATGGCTTCTCTCACTGCATCATAACTGTTGTGATAACGTTGCCAATCAATCACTGATTTATCACCAAGAGTTGCCATTGCCATGCGGCAGACAATTTGTGTTTCATTTACAAATTGATCTGATATAGGTTTAAGCACTCCTTTAGAAGACTGTACAACGCCCATAGAATTCTCAGTACTAATAATTTGCACTTCGTTGTTTACGATATCCATATCACTTCGCGAAAGCGTAGGAAGTATAAGAGATTCTTTTCCGTGGACTAAATGACCTCTGTTGAGTTTTGTAGAAACAGATACTAGCAGTTTGAGTTTTCTGAATGCTTCTGCGGTGTACGTAGTATCTGGCGCTGCCGATAGAAAATTGCCACCCATGCAGAACATAAATTTTACTTTTTCTTCGTGGATTGCTTTTATAGTTTCAACAACGTCGTAACCATGATTTCTTGGCGGATTAAATCCAAAATAAACCTGAAGACGATCCAATTGTTCATTTGTAGGTTTCTCATCAATAAGCATGGTTCGGTTTCCTTGCACGTTGCTATGCCCTCGAACAGGACAAACTCCAGCTCCAGGTTTTCCGATGCTTCCTTTAATTAATAATATATTGACAATTTCTCTAATCATGTCAACACCATTGGGTTGTTGTGTCAATCCCATTCCCCAACAGACGATAATTCTTTTTTTGAAGGCAATGATTTCTGCAGCTTCGATAATTAAATCTTTAGGAACACCAGAAAGAAAAGCTAAATGATCTAAATCTAAATTTTTAAATTGTTTCTCAAAATTTTCAAAACCAGTTGTTTTGTTTTTGATGAACTCGTGATCAAAAACTTCACTTGGATTTTTCTTCTCCAATTCAATTAATAAAAGTTCAATAGCTTTCAGAAGTGCCATATCGCCGTTTATTTTTATTGGAAGAAAAAGATCGGCCAATTTTCCGCCTGAACCAATTATTCCTTTTATCTCCTGCGGATTATGGAATCCCATTAAACCTGCTTCTGGCAACGGATTCACAGCAATAATTTTCGCTCCGTTTTTCTTTCCTTTTTCTAAAGCGCTCAGCATTCGCGGTGCATTTGTTCCTGGATTTTGTCCAATAATTATAATGACATCTGTATCATAAAAATCTTCTAGAGTAACCGTCCCTTTTCCAATACCGATTGTGGTTTTCAAAGCAGTTCCAGAAGTTTCATGGCACATATTGGAACAATCTGGCATATTGTTGGTTCCAAATTCTTTTGCAAAAAGCTGATACAAAAAAGAAGCCTCATTGCTTGTTCTTCCTGAAGTATAAAAAGCAGCTTCATTTGGAGATTCCAATGCATTTAAATGAGAAGCAATTTTTGTAAAAGCATCATTCCAACTGATTGGCTCGTAATGTGTGCCGCCAACAGGGAGATACATTGGCTCAGTGAGTCTTCCCATTTTTCCAATTTGGTAATCGTCTAATTGTGAAAGATTGTAAACGGAATTTTGTTTAAAGAAAGCAGCATCGACTTTTTTGGTTGTGGCTTCTTCTGCTAAAGCTTTTGCTCCGTTTTCACAATATTCGCCCAAAGGAGATCTGTCATCATCAGGATCTGGCCACGCACAGCTAGAGCAGTCAAAACCTCCTTTTTGGTTCATCTTAAACAAAGCTTTACCGCCTCTAAGGACTGCTTTATCTTCAATTAAATTACTTACAGCTGCCAAAACCGCTGGAACTCCGGCAGCCCATTTTTCTACTTTTGTTAATTTAAGTTTTGAAAGCTGGTACGGATTTTCCGCTTCGGGTAATTTATTGGTTAAATCATCTATATTTTGTGGTTGATCTTCCTTCATTACATTTTGGTTTAATTGAAATTGCGTTGTGCTCGGACTAATTTATTTCAGCCAGTGACGATTACGGTTTGATCCGATGAGTTGTATATATTAAATCTGTTTTCTTTTAGAAATCCCAAAAGCGTGATATTGAATTCTGCTGCAAGCTCTACCGCCAGACTTGACGGTGCGCCAATAGCCGCAATAATAGAAATGCCCGCCATTGCAGCTTTCTGGATTAATTCAAAACTCGCTCTTCCGCTAAGAAGCAAAATATTTTCTTTTAATGGCAGTGATTGATTTCTAAGTGATTTACCAATTAATTTATCTAATGCATTGTGCCTTCCAACGTCTTCAGTTAAAAGAACCAAATCACCTTGGATAGTAAAAAGTCCCGATGCATGAAGTCCTCCAGTTGATTCGAAGTCGCTTTGAGCAATTCTTAATTTTTCGGGTAACTGATAAAATACCGAAGCCTCGATCGTAACTTTTGGTTTTATTAAATTAACAAAAGGACTTGCTGTTTTTATAGATTGAATGGAACTTTTTCCGCATACGCCACAACTTGAAGTAGTATAAAAATTCCGATCTGTTTGCATTAGATTTGGAGTGAAATTCTCGTTTAAATCAATTTGTACAATGTTTTGTTTTTGTGAAAGACAATTCATTTTTACAGAATAAGCGTCCTCTATATCTTCAAAAGAAGTAATAATTCCTTCAGTAAAAAGAAAACCAATCGCAAGATCAATATCATTACCAGGAGTACGCATGGTAACCGAAATATTCTTTTGAATTCTCTGTGTATTGGAACCATACGATAATCTAATTTCTAGAGGTTCCTCAACTGAAAGTGTATCTAAAAAGGATGAGGTTTTAGTTTCATCAATTCTTTGTACGCTGACATGTTTGATGGAAACTAATTCCGAATAATTTATTTCCATGATATTGCGATTAAGATTGCTACGTAAATTTAATTAATAATCGGATCAAAAATATATTTTGCATTATTAATTAACATGTGTTTATGTGATTTTAAAAACGTTTGAAGAACATTCGTTTATTTCACAATCTCACCCATCAACTGCAGTAAATCTTCCGGACCGCCGTTGAATTTTCTGCCGTTTACAAATAGGGAAGGAGTACCGTTTACGCCGCTTCTAACCCCGCTTTCAAAATCAGAATCTATTTTAGCCGCAACTTCAGGGTTTTTAATATCAGTATTAAATTGTTGAGGATCGAGCTCCAATTTTTCTGCTAATTCCAATAAAAAAGCTTCATTTAAATATTCCTGATTTTCGTAGATAGCGTCGTGCATTTCCCAAAATTTTCCCTGCAATGGCGCAGCCTCTGCTACGATTGCTGCAGGTCGCGCATATTGGTGCATTTCGGATAACGGAAAGTTTCTAAAAACAAATTGTATTTGTTTTCCGTATTTTTTCATTATTTCTTTAAGAACAGGATAGGCAGCGCCGCAATACGGACATTGATAATCTCCATATTCAACGATTACAATATCGGCATCTTTTTTTCCTTGTGTATGGTCAGTTTTACTGACTGCTGGTTGTAGTGACATAATTATTTTTTTTAAAGTTTTTCTAATGCTTCTAAAATTCCATCAGCTCCTGGATTTACTGCCATCGGTGATAGATAACTCCATTGTATAATTCCTTCTTTATCAATTACAAAAAGAGCGCGGTTGCATTCGCCTTCTTCTTTATTGTATACGCCGTATTTATTTGAAGTTTCTCCTTTCGGTTCAAAATCAGCTAATAAAGGAAAGTGCAGATTTCTAGATTGAGAAAAAGCCATATGGCACCATTTGCTGTCTACTGAAATGCCGAATATTTCAGCATCGTATTTTTTGAAGTATTTCAGCATTTCGTTGTAAAGTGCCATTTGATCACTACAAACTGGACTCCAGTCAGCGGGATAAAAGGCTAAAATCACGTTTTTTCCTTTAAATTCTGATAAGGTGATTTTTTGGTCGGGTGTTGCAAATAATGTAAAATCTGGCGCAACGTCATTTCTCTGTAGCATAAGATTTATTTTTAAGGTTTAGTTCGTTAATTGGCAAAAACAATCCGCAAACGATTAGTAGTATGGCGGGCAGGATGAGTGTCGAACTTTTTAATAATGGAAATAACAACGGTGCAGTAAAAGCTCCTGATATAAATCCTGCCCATAGGAGTAATAAACGAATAGCATTTTGTTTGTACTGCTTTTTGTTGGTTTTATCATTGCTCATAGTGAGCATTGCTGTATTTCTTGCCAGACTGTTTAGAGTTCCTGTAACGAAATCAGTATTTATTTTTTGGTTTCCTACCATCGTTACAATTGTATTCATAATTCCTGTTGAAAAACCAATTATAGCAATTGACAATACATCACTTATAGTATAATATTGTGATATTGCTGTATATATAGCCAGTATTCCTGAAACGATAAAAAAAGGCAACGTCGGTATTTTTGATTCTTTCCACAGCGATAAACATGTTCCTGTGTATATTCCGAGTATAAAGAAAAGAATTACAGTAAATGTTGTGATTATTATGGATGATTTCTCATTAGAAAGTGCCACTCCTAATTGCGTGGTGTTACCACTCATAAAGGAAACGTAAATTTTCCATTTCAAAATTCCGACAGCATCGAGATATCCGGCAATGAAAGCTAAAAATATAGCTAGTTTTTCCTGTATTCTGATTTGATCAAATGAGGTTGGAAATTCTGTTGAAACAGCCACAGCGATTATTTTTTGGGCTGAATAAACAACTTACTTTTAGGGAACTTTTCTATTTCGCCTTCTTCCAGACCAAAATTGGTTACAACCACATCTTTTGGATTTCCTGCAAGCCATTCACTCAAATCAATAGATTGATAAATACCACTGTTAAATCCGATTAAGATTTTGCAGACTGTATTTCCAGTATTTTTTATGTAATGTCCCGCGCCCATTGGTACATAGCCAACATCTCCTGCATTAAACTGTTCCGTAACCACTGTGCTTTCTGCTAAAAAGACAGACATTTCGGCTTGACCGGAAATATAATATTGCCATTCATCTGCATTTGGGTGCCAATGCATTTCTCTTAAAGCGCCAGGCTGTAATTCTATAATAGAACCTGCCATTGTAGTGCTGATGGGAAATTCTTTGCTGGTTACCAATCTTTGCAAGCCACCACCTGGAACTATTCTCGGTTGCTGTGCATGTAGCGGATAACGATGTAAATTAGTCAATTCAATATCTGATTCTTCAGGGCGGGAAGCGGCGGCAAAGGATAATTCATCAGGAACAATTCCAGCTGCAAAATAGGCTTCTTTTTGAGGTAATGCTGCGACTTCTTCTAATGTAATTCCCAAATTTTGAGAAACGATTTCCGGAGGCATGCTCGAAATAAAATCGGTAACGCTGAAGGTATGGTCTTCTGAAAAATTTCCATTATCAAAAATTAAAATAAAATGGCATTCTTCGGTTCCCGTTGCCTGTATCGAATGTCCGTATCCTTTTGGAAAATACCATACGTCTCCAGGTTCAAAATTATCGGTGTAGCTATGACCGTTTGGATGAATAATCGTTGTGCGCACAGTTCCAGAAATAACATAAGCCCATTCGGCTGCATTTGCGTGCCAGTGCAGTTCGCGCATACTTCCGGGTTGTAATCGCATTGAAACTCCTGCAATTCCTATTGAAGCAGGAAAATCTTTTACAGAAGCTCCTCTTGTTGTACCGCCGTCATTGGTTCGTGGTTCTTTTTTTTCTAATTCGTATTTGAAGCTTAATAGTTCAGTATTCATGATAATAGCTTTTAATGATTAGTAATAGTGGTTTGCTAATTCTATTGTAAAGCTATTGAAGATATGTGCGATTGGCATTTGGAATTCGTTAAATGGGCAAAAACAGTCGTTGAGTTTCATGATAGAAACTTCTTATAAAATAGTTTGTATATCTAAGTGGATTTTTTTACGAAACATCGAAATTGTTAGACTTTACAAAAAAAAATCACTGTAGCATACAGTGATTTAATCTTATAAAGAGGAGTTTTTTGGATTATTTAAAAAGCCATTTTTTAATAAGTCTGGTATAATTTGGCATTACGACAAATACCATTAAAAATACGATGAAGCCTGAAATGACTAAGCCATCAAAATAATGGTTGGAAGGAATTTTTAAAAATCTTAAAAGTGGAATTGCCAGTAGCGGAATTAAAAGTGATAAAGGATAAATAGCCGACCAGGTTACGAGGAATTGTTTCCAACGAACTGGAACTTTGTTTCCTTCGTTTTCGGTATTAAAAAGAAACTCCAAACCAGATCTTATCTTATAATTGTCATTTTTTCTAAAAAAAGGATTTGCTTTTTCAATCAGTAATTTTCTATTATCAGATTTCATCCAGTTTGTTAGATTTTCAATGCTATCAAATCGAATAATAACTGTGTAGACAAACGTTAAATGTGGAATAGGTCGAACAATCTGAAGGTCTATAAAACCTCTTGAATGTTTGGTAATTGGAACAATTTCGTCGAGCCATTTTTCATATTGCTGTTCTTTTCCATCCAAAATATGATGTGTGATCACAACAGATGCGCCTTGATTTTCCATATAACTATTTTGTTTAATTGGTTAAAAAGCTCTTTTATACTGCCAGGGAATTTCAATATTCATTTCTAATTCTTTAGCGGCTTCGATACTGAAATAAGGATTGCGTAAATGTTCTCGAGCGATCACTACTAAATCTGCTTTATTTTCTGCAATAATAGCATTTGCCTGTTCGGCCTCAGTAATCATTCCAACCGCTCCAGTCAAAATACCTGTTTCTTGCTTAATAGTATTTGCAAACGGAACTTGATAAC
Organism: Flavobacterium sp. B167r; assembly: GCF_056824315.1. Classification (NCBI taxonomy): domain Bacteria; kingdom Pseudomonadati; phylum Bacteroidota; class Flavobacteriia; order Flavobacteriales; family Flavobacteriaceae; genus Flavobacterium; species Flavobacterium sp. B167r. Next base: position 481,132 of record NZ_CP124859.1, on the reverse strand, counting down.
CCGGAAAGACTTTATCTTTACTCACATTTGTAAAACCTCCGCCAGAAGCCGTTATGAAGTCAACACCATTTTCTTTTAATATTTTTGAAAGATGAACACTATCTTCTAAAGTCCAACCCAGAGCCGTTTCTATATAATCAACAGCTGAAATTCTAACCATCAAAGGCATTCCTTCAGGAATTGTTTTTCTGATTTCCTGAACTGTTTCTACTAAAAAACGAATTCTATTGTCAAAACTTCCTCCATATTCATCTGTACGCTGATTGATAACTTCGGAGTAAAATTGGTGAAATAAATATCCGTGCCCAGCATGCAATTCAATAGTGTCAAATCCTGTATCAATTGCGCGCAAGGCAGCATTTACAAAAGACTTTTTAAGTTCTTGAATTTCGGCAATTGATAAAGCCTGTGCTTTTACTCCGTGATTTTCTGTGGCAGATGATGATTTTACAACCCAGCCTCCTTCTTCTATAGCAAGAGGTTTCATATGTTCATTGGGATGTTTGAGGCTTCCTTTTGCACCAGAATGCCATAATTGAATTCCAATTTTAGCATCTTGTTCATGAACGAAATCTACAATATTTTTCCAAGCATTTTGCTGTTCTTCGTTCCAAATTCCTAGATCATAAAGTGTCGCCAGTCCTTCTGGAGCAACTGCTGTACATTCGGTAAGAATTAATCCAGCTCCTCCAACAGCTCGACTTCCCAAATGGACCAAATGCCAGTTATTAGGTATTCCGTCTTTGGCACTGTACTGCTGCATAGGAGATAATACAATCCTGTTTTTTAGGGTAAGATTGCGAAGTGTTATTGGTGAAAATAAATTCATTGTTTTATTTTTTAAATCGTTTCTAAAAATACTTTGGATTCAGAAAGTGACAGATTCAGAATATTTTCTACATCATCTAAGATCTGTTTCAAAGTGGTATTCTGTTCTGAAGCCATTTCCAGTAGGTCGAGTTTTTCCTCTAGAAGGGACTGTAATCCCATTATTGCAATACTTGAATGTAAATCATGCGCTCGAAGTTTTACAATTTTAAAATCCTGATTTTGATAAGCCATTATAAGTTGTTCCAAATGCAGTGGCACATTATCAATAAATTGTTTGGTGACTGTCTGTTCAAAGCTTTTGTTTCCGCCACTTACAGATTTCATATAGGTAAGATCGATATAATCAAAAACAGGATTATTTTCGACGACTTTTATGTCTTTTGATCCTGCTTCTTTCAATCCAAAATCAGTAATCATTTTAAAAAGTTCTTCCTCTTTTATAGGCTTTGAAATGTACTCATTCATACCATGGCTGAGACATTTTTCCCTTTCGCCAGGCAGTGCGTGTGCTGTCATAGCAATTATAGGAATATCAAGTTTTAAGATTTCACGAATCTGCTGAGCAGCAGTATAACCATCCATTTGCGGCATTTGTAAATCCATCAGTACAAGGTCGCATTCTTTATTTATAAGGTAATCAACCGCTTCTTGACCGTTAGAAGCCATTTCAAAAGTAATGTTCCACTGCGAGAGTAAATGTTTCATAAGACTCTGGTTGATGGCGTTGTCATCTACCACTAACACCCTCAAAGGAATGTTAGAAATATCTTTAAAGTGATCTATATTTACTTCTGGTATAGTATTAAGCTGCTCTTTGGCAATTTCATACGGAATGTAAAAACTAAAAGTGGTGCCTTTTCCCTGTTTACTACTGACTTTAATATCACCATCTTGTAGCAAAATCAATTTTTTTACAATTGATAATCCAAGACCAGTCCCGCCGTAATTTCGGGTTGTTGAATCTTCCCCCTGATTGAATCTGTCGAAAACTTCGCTTAGTTTTTCTTTATCAATTCCAATTCCAGTATCCGTAATTTTGAAACCTAAAACGACCTCATTTTCATTTTGATTTTTGTTGTAAACTTCAATATTTACAGATCCCTGATGAGTAAATTTTATGGCATTACCGATAAGGTTTACCAAGATTTGTGTCAATCGTGTCGCATCACCAATTAATGTATCTGGAATAGAGCTATCAACCTTACTTGAAATCGTCAGTTTTTTTTCTTTTACACGTTCTGAGAAAAGTGTTTCAACAGAATTCAATAATCCGTTGATGCTGAATATTCCGGGAGTAATTCGCATCATTCCGGCTTCAATCTTAGATAAATCAAGAATGTCATTGACAATAGTCATTAAATTTTCACCCGAACGCTGGATGGAAGCCGCAAATTCTGCTGCAGTTTCGTCTAAAGGTCTTTTCTGCAATAAATTGGTAAAGCCTAAAATTCCGCTCAAAGGAGTTCTGATTTCATGGCTCATATTGGCTAAGAAATTTTCTTTTGCCTGAGCTGCTACAGATGCTTTTTTTTCTGCAATATCAAGTTCCTTAATCAGGAAATGCTGTCTTTTAAACTGTTTTACAATATGATAGCCAATAACGGCGCCGCTTAAAACCAATAAAACGAGTAAAGAAATGTCATACAATTTGGCCCTTTTTCCCATTTTGACACTTAATGCACTGAGTTCCATCATTCGCAGTTTGCGTTTGTGATAAATCTTAGCAGTGATACCAGTGATTTCATTAGAGATTATTCTGGCTCTTGGATTTGCAATAGAGCTTTCATCATCCATATTTCCAAGAGAATCATAACGATGAAGTAGTTTTCCTTTTGTTGCCATTTTATCCTCTGCCAAAATTCCGAGTCTCTGAATTAATTTTTCTTCTTCAGGATCTGAATTGTCTACAGAAAGGGAGTCCAGAAAATTTCTTATTTGTTTAATTTTTTGGTCAATTCCTTCCAAATGTGTAGTATCGTTGGTTGCTATAGAAGCCCTGATTCTGCTTTCAACCCCCAGTATATCACGGTCAATTTCTCTTAAATGATTGCTAGAACGCAATTCGTTTAAAAGCGTATTATTGTTTTTGATGAGCGCTTTAGTATTTTTAGCCGAATTTATCTGTACAGCTATCAAGAGGATGCTGCATAAAACAAAACTACTGACTATAAAATAGCTGAAGCGTTTATTGCCCATTACTGTAGACGTATTTGTCATAAAATAAAAGTATAAATGGTATTATCTTAATTGGATAAGACCGTATTGAGGCAGGGATTTAAGGAATCTTAAAACACATTCATTCTGATGTTTAGTGCCTTGCGGTATGCATCGGCGACAGGAATGAATTTTTTATTAATCATAATGCCGCCATCTTGTAAAGTGTCAATTTTGCTGACCGAAACAATAAAGGAGCGGTGCACCCTGATGAAATCATCTTTCGGTAAACGTTCTTCGGCGGTTTTCATCTTACCATGAATGGCAAACATTTTTTCCGTGGTGTAAAATTTTACATAATCACCCATTGCTTCGGCGTATAAAATGTCATCCAGTTTTAAGCGTCTTGTGATATTAGAATCTCTGACAAACAAAAATTCTTCTTTACCAAATTGCACATTTTCTTTTCTGCTTTCCAAAATGGACTGCGCTTTACTGACCGCCTGAAGAAATCTCGCAGGAGTAACCGGTTTTAAGATATAATCTGCAATATTGAGTTCAAAAGCTTCCAATGCATATTCCTTTTTAGAAGAAGTGAAAATGATAATGATATCTTTTCCAGAAAGGTTTTTAGTCAATTCAATTCCAGTCATCTCTGGCATTTCAATATCTAGGAAAATCAAGTCTATATGATTTTCCTGTAAATGATGGTACGCCTCAATAGCATTTGAATATTCGTTTACAACTGTCAGGTTTGGAATTTGTTTTGCCAGATGAGACAAAGTGGTTCTTGCAATATCATTATCGTCAACAATTAACGCCTTCATGGTATTCGGTTTTTGGTTCAGACAAATATACTTAATCCATATTATTTATCTAAAGTAAGAGCGGATCATCCAAGCCATTTCTTCATGATTTTCTATTAATCCGGTGATAAAATCACTTGAGCCATAATCTTTATAATCATCTGCAAAAGGAGTTATATTCCCTCGGATAAATTCAATAATACTCTCGTGGTCATTTAATAAATCTTTCATAAAACCAGCTCCGTCATTTGTTCTTTCGCTGTATTCAGTAAGATGCGTAAGTTCTAGATATGATTTTAAGGATGCAGGTGCATAATGCCCGATTTTACGAATACGTTCTGCAACACTATCAATAATTTCATCCAATTGTTTGTATTGGCTCTCGAAGAAAATATGATTGGCATGAAAATTATCACCTGTGACATTCCAATGTGCATTTCTGGTTTTGGTGTAAAGTACAAATTCGTCTGCCAATAGTTTTGCAAGTTCTGCAGAAACAGCTGCTGTGTTTTGTTCTGTAATTCCGATTTTAGCTTTCATAATCTTAGTTTTTAAAGTTAGTAAAACAATATTCCTTTGTTTTCTTTGGTAAAGGTCATCAGAAAGAAGAGAGAGCAGGTCACATTTTCGGTGAACAGGCAGAATCTGTCGTTGGATAGCTCCAATAATTTATATATTTGCGACCACTTCATCAGTGCAATCTGTTATATAAATCAAATCACAGCAAGTACTTTTAAACCAGAAATCTATGATCAGAGAATTCTCTTATAAGCAATTCGGAAATATAAAATTTACCCAAGAGGAGATGGATGGCATTATGCTGTCCAGAATTGAAGATCATATTAAGGTCTTGTTTTTACCCAAACAGACTAAAGTGCAGATCGATTTTCAGGAGTTTGAAATGGATCATGATTCGCTGCTTTTTGTGAATCCGAAAGTAATAATAAAACCACTTGAGAATAAGTTTAATGGGGAGCTGTTACTACATTTTAACCGTGATTTTTACTGCATTGAAATCCATGATCAGGAGGTGGCTTGTGACGGAATATTGTATAACAATGTTTTTGAAATTCCTTTTATTGCGCTCAATGAAAGCCAGTCGGCTGAGATTCGCAGATTAATAGAGGAGATCGACAATGAAATGAAATTCGAAGATTCAAATACCGAAGAAATGCTCCGAATATTGCTGAAATTTATAATTTTGAAATCTACCAGAATCTGGAAACAGCAGCATCTTTTGGCTGATACCGACCAGCAGGCTGATGTTCAGTTTCTAAGAAAGTTCAGCAAATTGGTAGAACAGCATTACAAAACACATCACAGCGTTGCAGACTATGCCGAAATGCTATATTTAACGCCTAAAAATCTAAGTAAGAAAATTGGTTTAATTAGTAAAGATACGCCAAACGAGATCATTAAAAACAGAATTATTCTGGAAAGCAAGCGTCTTTTGGCACATACAGCACTTACTGTTAAGGAAATAGCATACAGTTTGAATTATGATGACGATGCTTACTTTATTCGGTTTTTCACCAAAAGCACTGGTATTTCTCCGCTGACTTTCCGCAAGCAGTTTTAGAACATTTATGAATGAATATGATAGGGCATGACTTTTTTAAGTCATGTTTTTTTTTGGAGTAAACTCAAATCAGCCTATATGAATGTTTCATTTAGGAATATTTCAGGCGTTAGAATGCACAAGGGAAAATAATGCAGTTTAAGGAGAAATCTGTCCATTGTAAATCGTCGGCTGCTGATGCAACTTTGCAGTATCAAATTAACACAACAATTAGCGATGAACCTAAATATTAGAAGCCCAGAATGAAAAAGAAAAAAGTGCAGTGCAAAGCGAAAAGCATCCATTGTAACTCTTTTGAAATAAGAACAACTTTGCCTTATCAAAATAACAAATAAATAAATCACACATTAAAATTTAAAAAAATGAAAAACTTAATATTATCAATCGGACTATTTACTGCTTTATTGATTAACATGCAGTCTATTGCGCAAACAAAAAGAATTCCTGCTTCTTATGGAAGAGAAGAGTATATTGAAGTGGAAAAAAATGTAAAACTTCATATTACTGATTTGGGAGAAGGACAGCCGATAGTTTTAATTCACGGATGGCCTTTAAGTGATGCCATGTACGAATATCAATATGCGTATTTTGTTGAAAAAGGTTACCGCGTAATCGGAATCAGTCTAAGAGGGTTTGGTCTTTCTGATAAGCCAGGCGGAAAATACAATTATGATGTTTTTGCAGATGACATAAAAGTTGTTTTAGATAAACTTAAAATTGAAAATGCAACTTTGGGAGGCTTTTCAATGGGAGGAGCAACAGTAATTCATTATATTGCAAAATACAATGCAGCGCATATTTCTAAACTAGCTTTATTTGGAGCCGCAGCGCCAATCTGGACAAAAAGAGCAGATTTCAATTATGGTAATTGGACTAAGGCAGATATTGACGGATTAATTCAGCTTAACAATACAAACAGACCGCAGCTATTGGAGAATTTCGGACAAATATTCCCTGCTAATGCAACTAGCGTTTCTGCTGGATATGGAGCATGGTTGGGTACAATTCAGGCGCAGGCATCTCCTTATGCAATGGCTGAAGGCTTAAAAACATTAAGAGATACTGATCTTCGCGATGATTTGAAAAAGATTAAAATCCCAACATTAATCTTGCATGGTAAACTTGATAAAATCTGTTCTTATGATTTGGCAGAGCAGATGCATGCACTCATCCCAAATTCTACACTTGTGCCATTAGAAAAAAGCGGTCATGCTTTATTTATTGAAGAATTAGAGAAATTCAATTCAGAGTTATTAAACTTTATTAAAAAATAATAAACAGCAAAGGATTGGTCGAAAGATCAATCCTTTTTTTAATTCTAATCAAAAACATAATTTTATGAATAAAGTTGCACTATTATTTTTCCTGATTGTGCTTTCATCATGCAGTAATTCACAAGCGATAATCACATCTAAAAATTCCAATTTGCCTGAACCGGTTGGGCCTTACAGCCATTCTATCGAGTATGGTGATCTAATATTTGTTTCAGGACAAATAGGGATTGACCCTAAAACTAATATTCTTAAAAATGGGATTGATGAGCAGACTGTTCAAGTGCTTGAAAACTTAGAAACATTGCTTCAATCCAGTAATTCAGATATAGATCACATAGTGAAAACCACGATTTTTATCACCGATATAAAGCAGTTTGACATTGTCAATAAAATTTATTCCAGCTACTTCAAAGGGCGTTTTCCAGCCAGAAGCACTATCGAAGTGTCATCGCTGCCAAAGAATGCTTCTATAGAAATTGAATGTATTGCAGTGAAAATTCGAACATCGAATAATGGTATTCATTGAAATTATACTTCTTGAATAATATATTCGAACCTAAATTTATAAGATGTCTTATCCAAAATATATTCATTCTTTTCAATTAATTAAATTTAGATATCTTTGAAGCATATGCAACAAAAATTACGTGAACATATTGAAAAAATTATTCCGCTGACAGATGAAGAATTCACATTCGTAAGCGAGCATTTTTCAATTCAAAAATTTAAAAAACACCAGTTTATAATTCAGAAGGGTGCTCATGTTCCGTGTTTTTATTTTATAGTTTCAGGCCTTTTAAAGTTGGTTCATACTGACGATTCAGAAAAAGAACATGTTGTTTCTTTTGCTATGGAAGACTGGTGGGAAAGCGATTATTACGCCTTCTTTACCCAAACAGAAGCGACAATGTCTCTTGAATGCTTAGAAGATTCAGTGGTGCTTTGTTTTACGTTTGAAGATTATAAAAAACTATGTAACGGACTGCAGAAAATGGAGCGTTTCTTTTTAGAGAAAGCTAATTTTGGTTTTCTTGGTTCGCAACGACGTATTATTTCATGGATGACTTCCAATTCGCAAGAACGCTATGAACAGTTTCTAAAACAATATCCTACCTTAACCCAGCGAGTTCCCAAAAGTTTAATTGCTTCTTATTTAGGGGTTTCCCGCGAAACATTAAGCCGATTGTCATCCTAATGTGATAAACCTCACTTTATATTAGTGATAATTGTCAAGTGCTGATTCTGTTTCTTATTTCCAATTTTGCAGTATAAATTTTAAATAAACAAGAAATGGAAAAAAGAATCATAAATCCTTGGCAGTGGCAAAATGAACGCAGTTATGTACAGGCAGTAGAAGTAAAGAATCCAGAGGGAACTTTGTATGTTTCGGGACAGACTGCCATCAGCGCAGACGGAATCTCAAGTAATGAAGATATGGAATCCCAGATGAAACTTGCCATTAAAAATCTCGAACAGGTAATTGTTGAAGCAGGTTATGAATGCAGTGGGATTGTCAGACTCAATATCTACACCACAGCAACTGATGAGCTTTGGCCGCATTTCTCTATTATTCAGGATTGGGTTTCAAAACACAACATCAAACAAGCCACTACCTTAATGGAAGTGAAAAGTCTCTTTGAAACCTTAAAAGTGGAACTTGAAGCGACTGTAGTTAAATAATTTGTTTTCGGCAAACAGATATTTATTAAATAAAAAACCAATTCAGAAACGAATTGGTTTTTATGCATTATAGGTGTTTGTGAAAATTATTGATTTGTAGTTTTTTATGTTTTATACTCGGCATTTTGTTGGAGATTTAAGTTAAATTGAAACTCAGCTAAGAATTTACTAATACGAGCTATTTTTGTTTTTTTGCAATTCTGTCGGTGCGTAACCAAACTGTTTTTTGAAAGCAAAAGAAAAGTGCGATAAATTCTCAAAGCCAATTTCATAATAAACTTCAATAGGTTTTTTGTTTTTTTCGACAAGGTGATGATAAGCTAATTCTAATCTTTTTTGGGTTAGCCAGCGTTGAGGTGTATTGTTAAAAGCTTTATGAAAATCACGTTTAAAAGTTGTCAGACTTCGTCCTGTTAAATATCCAAATTTCTCCAAAGGCATATTAAACATATAGTTCTTCTCCATAAAAGAGATTAAATCAATTTTACCAGGATCATCAAAATCTGACAAAACAGAGTCTATATCCTTGCTAATAGTTCTTAGGATAGAAATTGCTTCGGTGATTTTTAATGATGCAATATTTTCTGGAAAGTTTTCCTGCATACTGAAATAAGGAATCAGAGAAGCCAGACAACTTTCAAGCAAAGGATGTTCTTGAAAACTGAAAACTTTAGATTGGACAATTTTTTGTCCTGTATTTTCATGATTATAAAATTCCCTGAGCCTTTTAGCAGATAAATGCATGGCAACCGCTTTGTGTGGAAGCCCATCTTTAGGAATATTAATAATAGTTGCCAATTGGTTTCTTGGTATCAAAAAAGTACTCCCTGCGCCAAACACAAAACTTTGATCTGCTTGAATAATTTTTGTTTCACCCGAAATTAACCACACAAGCAGATGATCGTTAAATGCAGCTTCCGTTTTAAACAATTTACCAGTGTAGTGGGAAAGTTTAATGTCTGGGTTTATATAATTTACCTGATAATCCATAAATTCTTGTGTGGTATAAAGATACAAATTTTAGCAGAAATCGAATTTAATTCCCGTCATGTCCTCACTTAATTCCCATAATTTTTTAGCGCTTATTTCATTTAATGAATAAGGCGCAACTCCACCAATTACAGACGTATTTGCATTCAAATCTGCTATATCTGCATTTTCACAATAAACGCCACCTATATTATTCAGAAGCGGGCTCGTAGCAGCCCAAACAGTTGTGGCAGCTCCCTGTGGAATTGTTTTTAATGAAGCTGCAACTTCCGGAAGAATATTACCTTCAGCATCGCTAAAGCCTAATTTTTGAAATAAATCAATAGGGGCTTCTCTAGATAATTCGGTTTCCCCAACGGCGCCAGGACACAAGGAGTAACTGCGAACATTATATGCTTTGGCACGATTATCAAGTTCGAGAGAAAATAGGTTTACAGCCGTTTTAGACTGCCCATATCCCTGTAAGGTTTCATATTCTCTATTTAAGAAATTAGGATCTTCAAAATTAAAATCCGAAAACTGATGCCCGCCAGAAGATACGTTAACCACTCTTGCGCCGTCTGCTTTCTTTAAGGCTGGCCATAACTTTGCTGTTAGCTGAAACATCGCCAGATAATTTGTAGCCAACTGTGATTCATAACCTCGGCTATCCCTGCGCAGAGGTACCCACATAATTCCTGCATTGTTAATAAGTAAGTGTAGTGGTTTGCCTGAATTTAAAAACTGCTGAGCAAAGGCGTTAACGGAATTTGGATCCATAAGATCCATTTCTTCGATTTGTACATTGGCAATTTTACCTAAATTTCTTTTCGCCTTTTCTACATCTCTTGCCGGAACAATGATAGATGCACCTGCTTGAGAAAGGGTTTTTACAGTTTCCAGACCGATTCCTGTATTGCCGCCAGTTACTATGACAGTTTTTCCCGTAAGATTAATTCTGTCTATAACTTCACTTGTTGTAGATTTGGCATTAAACCCTGAATTTAATGCTTTCTGTAATGCTCCTTGATAATTATTCTGTTCCATTTTTATTTGTTTTAATTTGTTGGAACAAAATTAGAGAGGATGAATAAGTTTAATTTTGTTTAAACGTCCGAAATTACTTTGTTTAAAAGTCCTCTTGAAAGAAGATCGTGTAGTATAAATATGAAATAATTAGGGGCGAACTTTTATACTGTAGCTAATCATCAACAAAATTAAATCCTATACCTTTGAAAAGCCAAAAATAAACCATGGAAAAGCTTAGAAAACATATTGAAGAAATTATTACTCTAACAGATGAAGAGTTTGAATCGATTAAGCCGTTTTTTACTATAAGAAGAGTATTAAAAAATCAGTATCTTATTCAGCAGGGCGATGATGCAAAATATGAATACATAATTATGAGCGGTATTTTCAGGGTTTTTTATCTTAACGAAGAAGGAAAGGAACACATCGTACAATTCGCCACAGAAAATTGGTGGATGTCTGATTATATTGCCTATTTCAATCAAAAGCCTGCAAACCTTTATGTGGTTTGTATGGAGCCTGGAGAAGTTTTATGCCTGACACTCGAGGGTAGAGAACAGCTCTCTGTAGCACTCCATAAGATGGAACACTTTTTTAGAGTAAAATTAACCAAAGGATATATGGCTCTTCAGCAAAGAATAGTTTCCTTGCTTTCTAATAATCCACAACAGCGTTATAAAGAATTTGCCGCGCTTTATCCAAATCTAATGCAAAAAATTCCCAAGAAATATATAGCCGAATATCTTGGTGTGAGCCGTGAAACCCTCAGCAGGCTTTACTCCAATAGTAAATAACATAACCGTTTATTCTTAAAGTGTGATTCTCATCACACTTTTTTTGTGACTTTCCTCCTCGTATTGAGGAGTAGAGCTGACATAAATTTGCTCTATAAATAATTTATAACAGCCTAAAAAATTACAGCAATGAAAAAACTTATGATTCTATCGATGGCAATTGCCTTTTTTTCTTCTTACGCACAAAATCAAAAAGAAAACACAGCACTAAAACAAAAAACAACTCTTAAAAGTGAAACTAAAATGAACAAGAGAATATTAATTATCGTATCGAATGCCAATGCAATTGGACCAAATAATAGAAGAACAGGTACTTTTCTTCCTGAAGTAGCACATCCTTATGCCGAATTTGACAAGGCAAATTATCAAGTAGATTTTGCAAGTTTAACGGGAGATACGCCTTATTTAGACGCTCTTAATTTGGCAAATGATCCTGACAATCTTGCCTTTCTAACAGGAAAAGGATGGGAAAAGATGCAGAAAGCCGTTAAGCTCTCAACTGTTGATGTTACTAAATATGATGCAGTTTTTGTACCTGGTGGACTAGCGCCAATGGTGGATATGCCAGAAAATGAACTGCTAAAAAAAGTGATTAAAGATACTTACGAACGAAATGTTGTTGTTGGTGCTGTGTGTCACGGCCCCGTATCTTTATTAAATGTAAAATTAAGCAACGGATCTTATTTGGTAAATGGTAAAAATATTACCTCTTTTACAGATGAGGAAGAAAGAGGTTATGCTATTGCAGACGTGCCTTTTTTATTGGAAACTGCATTAACGAAACAAGGTGCTAAATTTCACGCTGCTGCAGTATGGTCACCTCACAGTATCGCAGATGGCAATTTGGTGACAGGACAAAATCCTGCTTCCGCAAAAGGAGTTGCTGAAAAGATGATTGTTGTTTTAGAATCTTCTAAAAAATAATCTTCAAATCGTATTGGCCTTTTTCGCAAAGGAACAAAGGCCAATACGATTTCAGAATTAAAGAATAAAAAATAATTATAAAAGAAAAATCAAATGGAAAATCAAAATCCAGTTCATGTTTTTGCTACATGGAAAGTAAAAGAAAATCAAGTTGAAAACGTTTTGAATATATTAAAAGCGGTGCAGCATCAAAGCACAAAAGAAAAGGGGAATCTGTTTTATAAAATTCATAGAAGCAATTCTGATGCTAATGTGATATTGTTATTTGAAGGATATACTAATGAAACTGCTGTTGCAGAACATAGAAATTCAGCACATTTTCAAGATTTGGTTTTAGGCCAGATTGTTCCTTTATTAGAAAGTAGAGAGATTATTTTGGCGACGCCTGTAGATTATTTATAAAATAGAAAGGTATATATTGTATCAAATCTATTTGAACAAGTTTTGAAAGCGTTCAAATCTAGAGCAAAAGAAATTGGGTTCGTAATTGTAATTGTCTGTGAAGAGGCAAAAGACAGCTTTTGGTATGTATAGATTTTTCCAGCGAATAGCACCTGAGAAATCTAATTAAGATTTAATTGTTATTTTTGAGTTAATATCTCAATCAAGATTTTTTCTTGACTGCTAAATCTATATTTTTAAAATCTTAAAATGATACCTTTTAAAAAATGACTAAGAAGTTCTTAAAGAAAACTGCAATTAGTATTACGACCTTATTTCTGCTTTTAATAATTGTGCTAACAATTGTTCCGTATGTATTTAAAGATCAAATAACAAATAAATTAGAAAGTATAGCAAATGAAAATTTGGATGCAAAAGTGCGTTTTGAACAGATTGGACTTTCCGTTTTCAAACATTTTCCTGCCTTAACGGTTTATGCTAAAAATGTCAGCATAATCAGCAAAAAGAAACAGTTTGAAGCAGCAAGCATCGTAAAGGCGGGAAGAGTATCAGCTGGATTAAATTTTTATAGTTTATTGAAAGGCAAGATTGTTTTAGATGCGGTATATCTGGATGAAGCAGATTTAAACCTTGAAATCGATTCAAAAGGGAATGCCAATTTTAATATTCTAAAATCCTCTAAAACTCCTACAGATACCACGGAGACGGAATTTAATATTAAGCGAGTTGTCATTAAACAAACTAATATTTCATACAATGACAGAAGCGCACTTTTAAAATTTAAGGTTCAGGATTTGAACTATAAAGGGAAAGGTGATTTAAGCGCAGCTTTATTTGATCTTGATTCTAATGTAAAAATTAAGTCATTTGATTTTAGTTTAAACGGTGTTGACTATGTGCGAAATAAACCTGTCAATGCTGAAATAATCACTTACATAGATGCTAAAGCGCTTAAGTTTAAATTTGAGAAAAATGTTATTCGAATTAAAAATTTCCCGTTTTCCTTTAACGGTCATTTCGCGTTTATAAAAGGTGGATATGATTTTGATTTGCGCATGCAATCTAAAAATTCTACATTAGAAGAAATGCTCTCTCTCGTACCTCCAACTTACGATAAGTGGCGTGAAGAGATGACAATTACGGGCAATATTGATTTTAGAATTTTTGCACGCGGAAAATATATGCAAGACCTGTCAGAGAAACCAGTTGTTTCTGCTGATTTGCAGATTAATAAGGGTGCAATTGCCTATAAAAGAATTAAGGAGCCAGTAAAAGATATCAATATATCGGCCAAAGCAGAGGTTAAAGATTTAGATATTAATAAATTAAAGTTTGATCTGGAAAATCTCTCATTTAATCTTGATAAAAAGAAAACTACAATTAATTTCCATTCGGAAGGTTTCAAAAAGCCAAAAATTAAAACCGCTGTAAAAGCTGATTTAGATTTGGAAAAATTGAAGGAAGCCTTAAATCTGAACGATAATGATATTAGAGGCGACATTGCTTTGGATTTAAAAGCCGATGGTGTCTTTGAAAGAGGGTTAGGTTTTAGTCCGCGTTTAAACAAGGTAGATACTATAATAAAAAGCATACCTAAATTTCAGCTGACTCTTAATTTAAAAAATGGATTTGTTCAAAATATAAAGAAAAAGGACGCCATAAAAAACATTAGTTTAAATCTAGTGTTAACGGCTAAAGACAGTATTTTACGTAACGTTTCGGCCAAAATAGACAATTTGAATGCTGAGGCGTTGGGGAATTTTGTCCGCGGACGTTTTGAACTTCATAAATTATATCCTTTTACCGTAGATACCGAATTGGAATCGAAAATAAATTTAGCAGAAGTGCATAAATTTTATCCTTTAGACAGTTTAGAAGTTAAAGGAGATTTAAATCTAAAGGTAAGCATGCATGGAATTTTAAACCGCAAGCAGAAAAAATATCCATCTTCAAAAGTAGTTGTAAGTATTAGGAATGGATATTTGAAATCACTTAAATTCCCTAATATACCTGTTGAAAATATAAATCTAAATGCTGCGATAGCAAGTGAGAGAGGTACTGGAGAAGATTTAAATGTAAAATTACAGCAAGCTGAATTTGCTTTAGCTGGATCACCGTTTAAAGTTCAGGGTGAGGTCAGCAATCTCTACGATTTGGTTTACAATATCAAAACGCAGGGAACATTAGATGTTGGTAAACTAACCCAGATATTCCCCGTTAAAGACATGAGCATTTCTGGAGTTATCCAGACCAATCTGATTGCTAAGGGATCTAAAAAAGATATAGATGCCAAAAATTACGAGAATATTAAAAACGGAGGTAAATTAGAAGCTAGGAATTTAGTAATCAAGAGTGCCATGTTTACTGAGCCCTTTGAAATTTCTAAAGGAACATTTAAGTTCTTTAAAGATAAGATGCGTTTTGAAGAATTCAATGTAACTTATGGCAAATCAGATATTGTATTGAATGGCTATATTCATAACGTTTTGCGATATCTTTTTAATCGAAAATATCTACGTCAATTCAACGAAAAACTTAAAGCAGATATTAACCTTTCTAGTAATCAGATTGATGCAAACGAGTTTTTTGATATGATTGCAAAATATACAGATCAGAAAGCTGAAGAAGAAGCAATCCAAAAAACAGATTCTATATCTGTAGATGCAGCTCCTAAAAATAACACTGCAAAGAATAAAAATTATGTAATTAGGATTCCAAGCACAGCCGATTTAAAAATAGTGGCAAAAGTTAATAATCTTCAATTTGACACTTATAAGATTAAAGATTTTACAGGAACCCTAGCCGTTAATGATCGCAAAGTTCAGGTAACGGAAGCCGCTTTTAATATGGCTGGAACCAAAATGGCTATGACAGGTGATTATAAAGCCCAGCATCGTCGTTTGGCGAAATACAATGCAAATTTTAAAGCCAGTAATTTTGATATCCAACGTGCTTATGCAGAGATTCCGATTTTTGCCGAATTGGTTAGTATGGCTAAAGATGCTTACGGTTTGGTATCAGTTGACTACCAATTGGGAGGAAGCATCGATCAGAATATGGATATGGATTTTAAATCCATTGAGGGTGAGGGAACATTGACTTTGGAGGATATTAAATTTAAAAATTTCAAGCTTTTAAACCATGTAGCTAAAAAAGCAGATGCCGCTGACTTAGAGAAAGCCACTTTTAATAAAATTGCCATTCATTCAACCATAAAAAATAATGTAATGACTATAACGCCGACAACCATGAAAATGGCAGGTTTTAGGGCAAAATTGGAAGGGCAGGTTACTATGGATGGCAAAATAAATGTCGGATTTCGGGTAGGTCTGCCGCCAATGGGACTTATAAATATTCCGATGAAAATAACTGGAACGGCAGATGATTTTGAAATTTCGACGGGTAAATTTAAAGAAGACGCAACTTTTGCAGAAGAGAGCGAACTTAAAAATCTGCGTCCAGAAAATCGCAGGCCCAGAGAGAAAGATTCTTTGAACAGACCACATTCAAACACGGGAAATCCATAATCCATAATTAGGGATTCTTAAGTGCTATTTTTTGAATCTCTATTTAATTTTGTTAAGCCTGTAAAAAAATCAATTTGATTTGTGATTGTGCTGATACCAAACCTTCAATAAGCTGTTCTTATTTTGGGAAAGGGCAGATTGAGATTTTAATCTAGAAGAAAGATCCAAAGGTTCGAACCCAAGGTCTTTTAAAAAGGTTTTGATGTTGTTTTTTGAAGGGACATGGCTGCCTGCAAAATAGATTTCATCTTTCTTTTTTGTTATAAGTGACGTTTTTTTAGGCTCCAGCATTACTGGGCTGAAAAGCTTTACCACATGAGCATCAGGAAGCAGTGAAGCTGTAATCTGAAAAGTAAGGGCGCTGGTAATGCCCGATACCAAAAGTTTTGGATTAAAGATCAGTCCGCTGGTATGCACGATGATTTTGCCAGTCATATCAGGCAGCATGCCAATGGTTTTCTCGAGTTCTTCTCTAGGAACAAAAAGTATGATAATATCTCCCGAAGCAGCTTCTTGTAGCGAAACTAATCTGGTATTGATTATATTCTCAACTGTCTGCCGTATGAAGGAGTTGCCACGAGGATGGTTTATAAGAACTTCATAGCCCGCAGATGCTGCTCTCTGTGCCAGTTCAAGCGTTAGGCTTCCAATGCCGATGATTCCTATTTTCATATTTTTGTCGTTTAATAATGCCATCTGTTTAGAAATATGTTTAAAGTTATTATAATGATTTGATTTGCAATACAGTATTTCTACCTGTTTTCAAATTATTATTAGGAATGAAGGGATGAGGTTTTATTAGAAACTTTGGCTTTATAAATTAACTAGATCACTTTTCTGTATATTTAAATGAGATTCTTTTTAATAAGTATTCCATTGATTACTGTAAAAAAAGCGGATTATAGCATATGCTTTAATCCGCTTCTTAATAAAGTTTTTTTGATTTATGAATTGCCATAAAGGTTTGATTCCCCACCGTCAATTGCAATGGTCTGCCCATTTACATACTGGCATTCATCGCTAAGCAGAAAAGCGACAAGGTTACCTACATCTTCAGGTTTTCCTAGTTTTCTTGTTGGGTTTCTTTGTGCATATGTTGTTTCAGCAGCTTTTGGATCGGCTGGATTTACTTGTTTGAAAGCTTCCGCAACCATTGGAGTCAAGATAGCTCCAGGCGCGATTGCGTTGGTATATATTCCATCTTTACCATATTCTATAGCCGCATTTTTGGTCATACCTGAAACGGCATGTTTACTTGCAACATACGGCATCTGATTAATAACACCTCTTATTCCGCCAACAGAAGCAACGTTTACAATTTTTCCTCCGCCTTGTTTCTGCATAACCGGAATCACGTATTTCAGTCCGTAATACACTCCCATAAGGTTGATGTCAATTACTTTTTTGAAGATATTGATATCATAATCAACTATCGAAGCCTGTTTTCCTTCGATACCTGCATTATTGTAGAAACCATCTATGCGTCCAAATTCCTCAACTGTTTTGTCTACATAATTTTTTACGGCCTGTTCATCTGAAACATCAGCGACTATATTTATGATCTTTGCATCGGGCGCTACTGACTGAATTTCTACTTTAGCTTTTTCCAGTGCTTTGGCGTTGTAATCTACTATCGAAAGATTGGCTCCTTTTAACGCTACGGCTTTGCTTGCCGCTAATCCAAGTCCCATTGCCGCTCCAGTAATTATAATTGTTTTGTCTTTAAAAATGCTCATAATATTTAGTATTAATATTTGTTAATTGAAAAATCGTTCATTTAAAATCGAAATCATTAGATCATCCCCCTCCAAACCATATCAAAATAGTCGTCGATAAGTTGCTGATTCAATGGAAACAACTTTTGAATGATACCTGTAGAACACGAGCGTACTGCACCATCAAAAAAACTAATCAGTATAATGGCATCAATGGTCTTAATGATTCCTTCCTGCTGTCCCTTTTCTAAAAGATCATACAGAGGTTTGTTCTGTATTTCATATTCGGCCAGCTGTTTTGAGAAATTTATCTGTATGTATCGGGACTGTACATACTGATCGATGAATACGGTTTCATCATAATTTTTCAGCCTGTAGTTGAGCATATTGACATAAATCTGTTTAAGCGATTGCCTTGTAGGTAAATTAATATCAAAATCACAATACATTGCCTGCGTCATTTTATCTTCGACAGCTGCATAGGCGAGCTGTACTAGATCTTCTTTGTTTTTGAAATAGATATACAATGTTCCAGTAGCAATGCCAGCTGTTTTGCTTATGCCTGAAATATTAACGCTTGCTAATCCTTGTTTGCCGGTGAGTGCATATACGGACTTTAAAATTTTCTCTCTTTTTTCTGGATCTAAAGGTCTCATGTAGTAAAGTTAAATGAAAAAATATTCATTTAAAACAGTGAAATGCAAAATATAACTTTTATTTAAGGAATTTATTTGTTTCAATAGCGTAACACCCTTACAGTATGCTTTTTTATTTCCGCTTCAAACTCTTGATCTAATAATGAATGATTGAAATCTTAAGAATGAAAAAATTCCCAAACTCTTTAATGTTTTTGTTACATATATATAAAGGAGGTATCGAATTGATTTAATAACTAAAAACAAACGGGATGAAAAAAATATTGAAAATAGGAAGTTCTACAAAACACAAGTCCCCGGAATCACAGTAAGTACTTACTATAAGGTTCATCCAGCAGATAGGCAGATTTTTATACTTACTTATAATATATAAGTATAGATTGTCTGGCTGAGCGGAGCCGAAGCCTTTTGGGTTTTGGAATTTAGGATTTGAACATTGGTTTTAGTGAGGAGCTTAATCCCGCTATCCGCTACAATCTTTTGTGCCGAACCCCGGCACAAAAGGATTTCCACTACTATCGGGGCTAGGGCATCGGTTTTCAAAAGAAGATAAAGGAAAAACTTGGCGCCTTAGCGACACCGCGAGATTCAAAACGGCGGAAAACGGGTACTTTGGCATTTCAGATTTCCTGAAAAATCAAGTCCAAAGCGCAAACAGGACTGAAAATCTAGCAAAAAACAACATCGAAACCGACCAAAAATCACGAAAACCGCACCCGAACCCAGAAAAACCCTACGCAGGACCAAAAAAAGATGAAATGTAAAAACACCGTTGCCAGACAGTTAGGAAAAAGATCGGAAAAACATGAAAAAAACGGGGCGGAAAAGCTTGGAAAAGCGGAAAAAGGTTCTACTTTTGCACCCGCAACAGCGAAAACGCTCTTAGAAATTCAGGCAGGAAAGAAGAATCGTAAAGGAAATAAATTTTCAGAAAAAAGATTCGGAAAAGCTTGCGGGAAAAGAAAAAGCTTTTTACATTTGCACCCCGCAAAACGCGTAAAGCTCATTGAGATACTGGCATAGAAAATGGAAGAAGGAGGCGAAAAAAAAGCTTCAAAATTTTTTCAAATTTTTCTTGCGAGAAACAAAAAGAATTTTTAGTTTTGCACCCGCTTTGAGATACAGGCGAAAAGACAGAAATACACGTTCGTAGACATATTGAATTGACAGCCGTTCCGATGAAAATCGGAACAAAAGAAATAAGAGCAGTAGAATCGGAAGATTTTAAAAGAACCTGAATAAGGCATCGAGATATAATATTAAAATATACGATGAAGAGTTTGATCCTGGCTCAGGATGAACGCTAGCGGCAGGCTTAACACATGCAAGTCGAGGGGTATATGTCTTCGGATGTAGAGACCGGCGCACGGGTGCGTAACGCGTATGCAATCTGCCTTTCACAGAGGGATAGCCCAGAGAAATTTGGATTAATACCTCATAGCATTATAGGATGGCATCATTTTATAATTAAAGTCACAACGGTGAAAGATGAGCATGCGTCCCATTAGCTAGTTGGTAAGGTAACGGCTTACCAAGGCTACGATGGGTAGGGGTCCTGAGAGGGAGATCCCCCACACTGGTACTGAGACACGGACCAGACTCCTACGGGAGGCAGCAGTGAGGAATATTGGTCAATGGGCGCAAGCCTGAACCAGCCATGCCGCGTGCAGGATGACGGTCCTATGGATTGTAAACTGCTTTTGCACAGGAAGAAACACTTGCTCGTGAGCAAGCTTGACGGTACTGTGAGAATAAGGATCGGCTAACTCCGTGCCAGCAGCCGCGGTAATACGGAGGATCCAAGCGTTATCCGGAATCATTGGGTTTAAAGGGTCCGTAGGCGGTCTTGTAAGTCAGTGGTGAAAGCCCATCGCTCAACGGTGGAACGGCCATTGATACTGCAGGACTTGAATTATTGGGAAGTAACTAGAATATGTAGTGTAGCGGTGAAATGCTTAGAGATTACATGGAATACCAATTGCGAAGGCAGGTTACTACCAATTGATTGACGCTGATGGACGAAAGCGTGGGTAGCGAACAGGATTAGATACCCTGGTAGTCCACGCCGTAAACGATGGATACTAGCTGTTGGGCGCAAGTTCAGTGGCTAAGCGAAAGTGATAAGTATCCCACCTGGGGAGTACGTTCGCAAGAATGAAACTCAAAGGAATTGACGGGGGCCCGCACAAGCGGTGGAGCATGTGGTTTAATTCGATGATACGCGAGGAACCTTACCAAGGCTTAAATGTAGATTGACCGGTTTGGAAACAGACCTTTCGCAAGACAATTTACAAGGTGCTGCATGGTTGTCGTCAGCTCGTGCCGTGAGGTGTCAGGTTAAGTCCTATAACGAGCGCAACCCCTGTTGTTAGTTGCCAGCGAGTCAAGTCGGGAACTCTAACAAGACTGCCAGTGCAAACTGTGAGGAAGGTGGGGATGACGTCAAATCATCACGGCCCTTACGCCTTGGGCTACACACGTGCTACAATGGCCGGTACAGAGAGCAGCCACTGGGCGACCAGGAGCGAATCTACAAAGCCGGTCACAGTTCGGATCGGAGTCTGCAACTCGACTCCGTGAAGCTGGAATCGCTAGTAATCGGATATCAGCCATGATCCGGTGAATACGTTCCCGGGCCTTGTACACACCGCCCGTCAAGCCATGGAAGCTGGGGGTGCCTGAAGTCGGTGACCGCAAGGAGCTGCCTAGGGTAAAACTGGTAACTAGGGCTAAGTCGTAACAAGGTAGCCGTACCGGAAGGTGCGGCTGGAACACCTCCTTTCTAGAGCCCG
>NZ_CP124859.1:0-455000 GCF_056824315.1 Flavobacterium sp. B167r | reverse complement strand
GAAGAATATACTCTTCTTGAAATAGGAGATGATAATATAATCCGAGAGTTTGTGACTATTAATAGAGGGACAATTTCTAAGGGGAAAACATGTATTGGAAATTCTAATCTCATTATGTCAAATGCTCATATTGGGCATGATTGTATAATAGGAAATAATACTATTATTGGATTTAGCGTTGGAATGGCTGGTGAAGTAATTGTTCAAGATTGGGTAAATATAAGTGGCTTGACTGCTATACATCAGTTCTCAGTTATTGGCGAACATGCCATGATTAGTGGCTTAAGTCGGGTTGTCAAAGATGTTCCACCGTATATAATTGCTGCTCATGAACCTTTACGATTTGCTGGAGTGAATGTGGTAGGGCTAAAGCGAAGAGGATTTAGTTCTAATAAAATTGATGAACTTCGATCAATTTACCGAGTTTTATTTCAGGAAAAGAGAAATACAAAATTTGCTTTGGAATTAATTGCTGAAAAATTTCAAGAAACGGTTGAACGTGAAAATATTTTAAACTTTGTTAAGCAGTCAAAAAGAGGAATTTTGAAAGGTTTCGAATTGTGATAGTCCGAAATCGTGCCTAAAATCCATATATTTAATTTAGTATTTTAAATTAATTTGTTATGACGGAATATAGTGCGAATTCTAAAATTGATTTTTATTTCGAAAAAGCTGAAAAATGGAAAATGGAGTTAGAGCAATTGAGAGACATTGCTTTGGACTGTCATTTAGCGGAAGAATTGAAATGGGGATCTCCGTGTTATACTTTTGATGGAGCAAATATTGTTTTGATTCATGCTTTTAAAGAGTATTGTGCTTTTTTGTTTTTTAAAGGCGCTTTAATGAAAGATCCGGATAAAATATTAATTCAGCAGTCAGAAAATGTACAGGCGGCTCGTCAAGTTCGATTTACGAATGTTCAGGATATTTTGACTAAAAAAGAAATTCTCAAAAAATATATTTTTGAAGCGGCTGAAATTGAAAAATCAGGACAAAAAGTAGAATTGAAAAAAGTTTCTGAATTTGAAGTAGCAGAAGAGCTTCGGCATAAATTTGATTCTGATGCTAGTTTTAAAAAAGCTTTTTATGCTTTAACTCCAGGAAGACAGCGCGCATATTTGCTTCATTTTTCTCAGCCAAAACAATCTAAAACAAGAGAAGCTAGGATAGAGAAAAATATTCCAAGAATTTTAGATGGAAAAGGATTGAATGATTAGGGAGTTCATAGTTTTGAATAATTCTGATTTTGATTTGAATATTTATTTGTAGAACTTGCAACGCTACCAAATCACCTTAATTACGAATATTATAATTTAATGAATACCAATAAACCAACTACTGCAATTCTTGAAACCAAACAGCATTTTGAAATTTTAGACGGATTAAGAGGCATCGCCGCTTTTGCTGTTGTTGTATTTCATTTTATGGAATGGATTTTTACCGATCCAAGCCAAAATTTTATTGGACACGGATTTTTAGCTGTCGATTTTTTCTTTTGCCTTTCAGGATTCGTAATCGGATATGCCTACGATGATCGTATTGCAAAAATGGGGCTTCGTAATTTTTTTATATCTAGAATAATAAGATTGCATCCGTTGGTTATAGCGGGATCGATATTAGGATTATTTACTTTTTTGTTTGATCCATTTGGTGGTCATTTGGAATTGTATAGCACCGGAAAAATTATTTTGACATTTATATGTTCCTTATTTCTTATTCCGTTTCCAGTTATTGCAGATCGCGGATTTAATTTGTTTAGTTTTAATGCGCCTGCTTGGTCGTTGTTTTGGGAATATATTGCAAATATTGTGTATGCATTTGTACCTTATAGAATCGGACGCAGTTATTTAGTGATTTTAACTTTTTTATCTGCAGTTGCAATTTGTTATGTCGGATATAGTTCTGGAAATTTATTAGGAGGTTGGAGCGGCCCAACTTTCTGGGATGGCTGTGCTAGAATATCCTATTCTTTTTTAGCGGGATTACTTATTTACAGATCCAATTGGGTTATTAAAAACAAATTAGGTTTTGGCGGATTAACGATTTTGTTATTACTGGCTTTTATTATGCCATTTTCAGAATGGAATTGGATTTCTGAACCTTTAGTTGTCTTATTGTATTTTCCGTTGCTAATTTCTTTAGGGGCGGGAGCTGTCTTAAAGCCTGGATTGAAAAAAGCCTGTATTTTTTCTGGAAAAATATCTTATCCGTTATACATGACACATTATGCGGTTTTATGGATGTTTGGAAATTATTATACCAATTATAAGCCTGATACAATGCAATTGACTTTGATTGTAATTACTTCTGTGATTTTGCTCGTTGGTTTTGCGTATTTAGTAATGGTACTTTATGATATTCCCGTTAGAAATTATTTGAATAATAAAAGAAAGAAAAGAATAGTGACAAATTCTTAATTGTAAATTTCCAGAACATTGAATTAGCAATATGCTGTAAGTCTTTGTTTAAGTAGGTTTTGTAATTACTCGTACTTTTTTATTAAAAGATTCGAACTCATTTATTCTTGCAAATGCGGACGAATGCTTTTATTCGGTCGCGCATAATTGGTTTCTTTCTCAAGTTTGTATCGAAATAAATTTTAACCTAAAAACGCGATACAATGAAAACTACATTACAATTTTTAACCGGACTATTATTAGTAAGCACTATTTCTTTTGGACAAGATATTTCTAAAAAAATTGATTCAATAGTAAAGGACAGCTATCAAAAAAATCCACAAATAGGTATTAGTGTTGGTTTTATTAAAAACAATCAGGAATTCTATGCCTCTTATGGCAATTTGAATGCAGAAAGTAAAATTGAAATCAATAAAAAAACCATATTTGAAATTGCTTCGATTACTAAAATTTTGACATCAAATTTAATTGCACAAGCCGCTCTTGAAGGAAAAATAAAATTGGATGATTATATAGATGGTTTTCTTCCTTTAGAATATGTTTTGAATGAAAATCTAAAAAACAAAATCAAAATTTCCGATTTAGCTTCGCATCAATCAGGTTTGCCAGATATAGATTTTGGAAAATTGATTGAATTAAATCCGCAACAGCCTGTAAGCAGTGTAACCAAAGAAACATTCATTAGTTTGGTTAATAATTGTACTGAACTAAAAGATTATGGTAAATATCGCTATTCGACAATTGGATATACTTTATTGGGACAAATACTAGAAAAACTGTATAACAAAAGTTATGATGAAATCATTAAAGAAAAAATTATAAATCCGTTGCAGATGAAAAATACGCTAACAACAGATTTTAATGTAAAGAATAAAACTGTCGGACACAATCCTGATGGTGGAATTCAGGAGTTCTTTAAATGGAATGTTACTGCTCCGGCAGGATTGGTGAAGTCTAGCGCTGTTGATATGGTTAAGTATTTAAAGGCAGTTTTAAATCAAGATAGTTCGGTAGGAAAAGCTGCTCTAGTTACAGAAAAAATCTTTTATAAAGATGAGAAAAGAGAACTAGGATTAGGTGTAAGCATCGCTACTGATGACAAAGAGAAACTGTATATGAAATCTGGTGATTCGATGGGGCAATCTTCAATTATATGTTACGACAGAGCAAAAAACTGGGGAATTATAATATTGCTAGATCAAAGAAATTCGAAAATCAGACAAAATTTGTTGAATGAAATTTCAGAAATAGTTTTAAAAAACACAAAAAAAAGTAAAGTTAATCTATAATTTTTTCCGATAGAAATAGTTCGTTTCTTGAGATTAATTCAATAAAAAAAACTCCAAAGTCATTTGATTTTGGAGTTTTTTATAGGACGGTTTTTTACAAATTATCCTTAATGCGTTTTGTGATTTCTTCAATTGTGCCCGTTCCGTCAAAAGTTAAAACTTTTATTTTTGACTTCATATATTCGATTGCGGGTCTGGTTGAGCTTTCAAAAACTTCAATTCTTTTAAGATGAATGTTTGCGTCTTTGTCGTCTTTTCTGTTAGAAGTTTCGGCTCTTATTTTAGCTCTTTTCAAAAGTTCTTCCTTCGGAACATCGATATTGATTACTTTTCCAATTTCCAGATTTTTAGATTTAACAAGTTCCAGTAAATCATTTACTTGAGGCTCTGTTCTTGGATAACCGTCTAAAATAATTCCGTTGGCAGTGATGTTTTCATCCAATATTTTACTGAAAAGATCTTTCATTATAGAATCAGGAACCAAATCTCCTTTTTCTTCATATTGAGACATTATTTTTCCAATTTCTGTTTCATTTTGTTTTTCCAAACGGCATCTGTCGCCCGTTGAAATATGCTCAAATTGAAGTTCTTCTTTTAAAATTTCGCATTGCGTGCCTTTTCCAGAATAGGGAGGGCCTGTTATTATTAATATTTCCATTTATTTATGTTGTTAATTCCGTTTCGATTCTTTAAAGCTATGAATGAATTTATTCTTCGGCATAAAGAAGTATAAATTTACGAGAAAAACTATGTTTTAACTCCGTTTGTGCCTTCTATCATTAAAATTATTTTATATTTCATTTCTTGTGCTTAAAGTAATAATAATTAGTATATTTGAAACATAAAAGTATATACTATACTCTATGCTTTATTGTTTTTTATTTAAAAAAATAGCGCTATGCTTGTAAACGAATTATCAAAAAAAACGGGACTGTCAATTCATACTATTAGATATTATGAAAATCTAGGAATGATTAAAGGATTGACAAATGAAGAAGTTAAATCTAATAATTACAAACATTACGATGGTAATACTATTGAGCGTTTAGAAATTATTGTGGAAGCAAGAGAAGTTGGTTTTTCTTTAGCGGAAATAAAAAAAATATTGACCAGTTGGTTTGAAAATACTGATTCGAAACCTGAAACGTTAGAGCTTTTTCAGGCCAAAATAAAAGAGATTGATAATAAAATGAAATATTTCAAACAGACGAAAAATCTTCTTGAAAAAGTATGTGAGAAAATACAAAATAAGGATTGATAGTGAATTAGAAATTGTTAGAACTAAAAGACTATAGAAAACTCCTTAAGAAATTAAGGAGTTTTTTTATGGGCGATGATAGCTTGTTCTGATTCGTCGGAATCTTTCAAACCAGCTTAGCTAATTTTGATAATTAATTCCTGAATTTTTAACTCTACTTTTCCTTTCGCTAAATAATATATAAACTGTAAAATTCATGAAGTGTATTAAAGCAAAAAACTCCAAAATCTTTAGACTTTGGAGTTTTTGGAATTCTGTGGGCGATGAGGGGTTCGAACCCCCGACCCCCTCGGTGTAAACGAGGTGCTCTGAACCAGCTGAGCTAATCGCCCTATTTTACTAGGTTGCTATCATTTCTGATTGCGAGTGCAAATATACGTTTGTTTTTGAGTTCTGCAAACATTTTTTAACTTTTATAAGTTTTTAAATATTTCGAAAGCTCAGATTTTTAATAATTTTATATTTCTTCGTCTACATGTTTCCAGTATTCCAATCCGTATTTTTCCATTAGCAAATGACGTTTCTTAAGATTGTTAGCAATGGCTTCAAAATCTTTTTTATTACAGAAACCTAATCTGGTGTGAGTTTTAGGTCTTGTATCTCCTAATGTGTCTTCTTTATGTAGTTTGAAAAGTATTTGTGGAATTTCATTTTCAAAATTTAAAACCATTAAATGCTTGTGTCCATCTTCAACATTGTCGATTGGAATCCAACCTTCGTAAATTGATTGGGTTAAAGTGAATTTTTCCAAAACAAACTCGTCTGGATTGTTATAGTTAAAGATGCAATCAAATTCTTTTTTTAGCTTTAAGTCTGCATAAGCATACATGGTAAAGACAATAATTTCGTTTTCTTTTCTTTTCCAGCTTATGTATTTTTGATAGTACTCATTTTTATCACGATTTGTAAATCGTTTGATTATTGCATTTTGTGATAATTCAGTTCCTTTGTCTGAGAGATATGTGTCACAAAATAAGAATCGTTCAGCTTTTGGGCAGTCTTCTTCGTTTCTCATGTGCAGTTTTTGCTAATAAAGATTTCTTTAGAGTTTAAAAGTAAGATATTAATAAGCAAAAAAAAACTCCTTAATTTCTTAAGGAGTTTCTTGGTGGGCGATGATAGCTTGTTCCGATTCGTCGGAAGGTTCGAACCCCCGACCACTTCCGATGAAAAATCGGAATGCTCTGAACTAGCTGAGCTAATCTTTATTCTTTATTAGTTCTTGAATTTTAATTCTGCTTTTCCATGATTTTATTTGCAATTCCCTTTTGTGTGCAAGCTCTTTGGTTTCGTAGTTTTCGGTATAAACAACTTTCCAATCATTTGTGTTTCCTGTAAAACCTTTGCTTTTTTGATTGTGTCTAATGAGTCTTTCTTCTAAATTGGAAGTAAATCCAATATAGAATTTATTCTTGCTTTCGCTAAATAATATATAAACTGTAAAATTCATGAAGTGTATTAAAGCAAAAAACTCCAAAATCATAAGACTTTGGAGTTTTTGGAATTCTGTGGGCGATGAGGGGTTCGAACCCCCGACCCCCTCGGTGTAAACGAGGTGCTCTGAACCAGCTGAGCTAATCGCCCTATTTTACTAGGTTGCTATCGTTTGTGATTGCGAGTGCAAATATACGCTTGTTTTCGAGTTCTGCAAAGAAAAAGAAAGAAAAAATAAAACTTTTTTAAAAATAACTTATATCTATTTGTTTATGAATTTGTTATTAAAATGAATTTTTTAAAGTTTTTTCTAAATCAAAAGTATATTTTAGTCCAAAGGCAATTCGGCAACTACAAAAGTGCTTCCGCCGGCGTAAATAAAATCATTTTCTGAGGCATTTTTCTTTGCTTCCGCGAAAGCGATTGCAACAGAATCATATTTTTCTCCTTTTAAATCGAAATTTTCAGCTGCATTTTTTAAAGTTTCGGCAGGAAGACCTCTCGACGAATTCGGACTGCAGAAATAATATTGAGCCTCTTTTGGGAATAATGGCAAAATAGAATCTAAATCTTTATCGTTAACCACGCCCAAAACAATATGAAGATTTTCGAATTTCTCATTCTTCAACTGATTCATCACAACCAATAATCCGTGTTTGTTGTGCGCCGTGTCGCAAATAATTTTCGGGTTTTCTCCCAATTGTTGCCATCTGCCTTGCAAACCTGTATTTTTTACAACATGCAATAAACCTTCTTTCAGTTGTTCAATCGAAATTTTAAAATCAGTTTCATTGTTTAAAATCGAAATCGTCTGCTGAACCGTCTTTTTATTATGAAACTGATAATCGCCAACTAAGTCCGACAAATAAATCTGATCAATTAAATCTGAAGCAAAATAAATCGACGCATTGTTCGCTTCGGCTTTAGCCAAAAAAACAGGTTTTGTTTCGTCATTATATTCGCCAATCACAACGGGAACGTTTGGTTTGATAATTCCAGCTTTTTCGCCAGCAATCGCTTCCAAAGTATTTCCTAAAAACTGAGTATGATCTAAACCAATATTCGTAATTACCGAAACCAAAGGCGTAATAATATTCGTTGCGTCCAATCTTCCGCCAAGGCCAACTTCGATAATCGCGACATCCACTTTTTCGGCAGCAAAATAATCAAAAGCCAAACCAACCGACATTTCGAAGAAACTCATATCATTCGCTTCAAAAAAATCTTTGTGTTTCGCAACAAATTCGATCACAAACTCTTCCGAGATTTCTTTGCCGCTTATTTTAATTCTTTCTCTAAAATCTTTTAAGTGCGGCGAAGTGTACAAACCAACTTTGTAACCCGCTTCCTGAAGAACAGAAGAAAGCATGTGCGAAGTCGAACCTTTTCCGTTTGTTCCCGCAACGTGTATGCATTTCAGTTTCTTTTCTGGATGGTCAAGATGGGCTGCCAATAATTTGATATTCGTTAAATCTTCTTTATACGCAGAAGCGCCTTGCAATTGATACATTGGCAATTGATTAAACATCCAATTGGTAGTCTCTTGATAGTTCATTTGTTTAGATAAAATGGTTGTTGATTGAAATAAATTTCGATTTTTGTAGTTTAATATTACAGCGAAAATTATCTTTATTGCAAATTTCAAATATTTTTTAGAATTAATTATTAAAAACCAGAATTAATATATGTTTACTTTTATTCAGTTACAAACAGATACAATCGCAAATGCTTCAAATGTAGTGATAGAGAAGGTTGCAGCGCCACAAAATGAAATTTCAATGTTTGGGTTTATCATGAAAGGAGGGGTTTTCTTAATTCCGATCGCGATTTTATTGTTTTACACTATTTACCTGATTTTTGAGCGTTACATGTACATTAGCCGTGCGTCTAAAATTGACGACCGATTAATGCAAGATATTGGCGATAAATTGAATTCTGGAAATATTGAATTAGCACGTACCATTGTAGAAAGAAGCAATACTGCAGCCGGAAATATTTTAAAAGAAGGTGTTCTAGTGATCGGAAGACCAATTGCCGAAATAGAATCTAACATGGACCGCGCTGCCGATATCGAAATTGGCGAAATGGAAAGACATTTAGGCCACCTCGGACTTATCGCTGGTATTGCGCCAACGTTAGGTTTCATCGGAACGATTTCTGGGGTTATTAAAATTTTCTACAGCATTTCGGTTACAGAAAATATCAGTATCGGAAATATTTCTGGAGGTTTATACGAAAAAATGATCAGTTCTGGATCTGGATTAATTGTGGGTATTATTGCCTATAGCGCGTACCACTTATTGAACGGAAAGATCGATAATTTTGCTTTAAAAATTCAGAAACAGATTTTAGAATTTGTCAATATAATTCAAAGAGCATAAGCCATGTCTATTAAAAGAAAAAGAAGATTTCACGCCGAAGTTGCAACTTCATCTTTGAGTGACATTATGTTTTTCCTGCTGTTGTTTTTCTTAATTATCTCAACACTGGCAAATCCGAATGTGATTAAGATGACTTTGCCAAAAGCCAAAGCGAATGAAAAAACCAATAAACAGCTAATAAGTTTATCGGTTACAGAAGATAAAAAGTTCTACATTGACAAACAAGAAGTAGATTTCGAAAATCTAGAAACGAGTTTAATGTCAAAAATAGGAACAGACAAAGAACAAACCGTTGTGGTTCGAATTCCGTTTAATCTCCAAGTTCAAGACTTAGTAGATGTTTTGCAAATAGGAGTGAAGAACAATCTGAAATTTGTAATTGCCACAAGTCCCAAATAAATTTATAATTAGGGCGTGACCACAATAAAAAAATGGGCCAATCAGCATAACGTTGATTCGCCCATTTTTTTATTGCGGTCGGGCTATCCAGGCTACTTCGGTAGCTTCTTCCTATCCCTCACGCGAGCAAACATGTCATTGCGATTTCTATAACAAACAGAACGTTTATGCTTAATCGCCAATCTTTGAGCGCAATCTTGTCATTTCTTCACAAACAAAACTTTAATCAATGTAGTACTTAATCTACATTTTTTGAGGGAACCATTCTACGTCTGATCCAAGACTGTCCCTATAATTTTACTCCGTATAAAATTATACTCCAATAAAACTTTTAAATAATAGTTAAACGCGGAAATTAATGAAAACGAAAAAAATTTTAGGAGCAGCCACTTTATTGCTTGCTTTAGGTATGGGTAGCGCATACGCGCAAGTTGGAATGCCAACAAATAATCCTCAAAGAAATGCACAATTAGATTTGAATGGTGCCAATAGTCAAAATAACAAAGGTTTATTACTGCCAAGAGTTTCTTTGGTCGCGACCGATAATGTAGCGCCGCTTATAGGAACCGTTTTATCTGGTATGAAAGTGTACAATCTTGCTACCGCAGGTGCTGGCGCAACAGCCGTTACACCAGGAGAATATTACTACGACGGTACAAAATGGGTGCGCATTGCAGCCGAAGGATCAGCATCATCAGGAGGTGCAGAACCTTGGTATGATGTAGCAACTCAAGCAGGTGCAACAGCCAATACTCAGAATATTTACCAAATGGGAAAAGTAGGTATAGGAAAAAATAATCCTCAGGCACAATTAGATGTTAGCAAAGATGCGTTGATTAATAATATTACTGTTGGTTTAGGAGGTGGTCAGGTTTTTAGTAATACCACAGTAGGTAAGGATGCGCTTTCGTCAAACACTACAGGATATAATAACTCGGCGTTGGGGATCAATACACTTAGCCATAACACTATAGGAAACGAGAATTCAGCTTTTGGTGTCAATGCGCTTGCAAGTAACATCTCCGGTAATCGTAATACAGGAATTGGTTTTTATGCACTTTACACTTCCACTACTGGTGATTTTAATACAGCAGTTGGTACTCATGCATTATATTCAAATACTACAGGAACTAGGAATGTAGCAGTTGGTAATTCTGCACTTTATTTAAATACTACGGGATCTAATAACTCGGCAATGGGTGTTGATGCACTAGGTAAAAACACAGAAGGTTCTCAATTGGTGGCAATTGGTCCTGGTACCTTAAAAAACAATACAACCGGATTCGCTAATATTGCAATAGGTTATGAAGCTCTTAGAGATAACAAAACAACAAGCCACAACGTGGCAATGGGGTATGAAGCTTTGGCAGCAAACATTACCGATTATAATATTGCCATTGGATTTAGAGCACTAAATAAAAACACAACAGGAGCAGTAAATACGGCGATTGGTCAGAATGCTTTAGCGGCAAATACGACGGGAGGTAATCTAGTTGCTTTAGGGTCTGGTGCATTGACACAGAACACCACAGGGAACGAGAATTCAGCCTTGGGCTCCAATGCACTTGCATCAAACTCAACCGGAAAAAAGAATACAGCAGTAGGTATTAGAGCGCTTCAAGCAAATACAACAGCCGATTATAATACAGCAATTGGTGCAGATGCGCTTGTAGCAAACACTACCGGTACTTGGAATTCAGCAGTGGGTACGGGTTCACTTGCAAATACTACAATGGGGAGTTATAATTCATCAATGGGAGTTAATTCACTTTTGAATAACTCTACAGGTTCTTATAATTCAGCAGTTGGTATAAGTGCTCTTCAACAAAATACAACAGGACATGATAATACGGCTATGGGGGTAAATGCACTTTTAAACAACACATGGGGGTGGGAGAATACAGCAGTAGGTGTTAGCGCACTTATATCTAACACCGGAGGACTTGCCAATACAGCAATTGGTTTCGAAGCACTAAAAGCAAATACAACAGGTGAACTTAATACAGCAGTCGGTTTCGGTGCACTTCGATTAAACACAACAGGAAATGATAATGTTGCAGTTGGTGATAATGCATTATATCAAGTTAATGGAAGGGGCAATACAGCTATTGGAGTTGCTGCAGGTGCTGATCAAAAGTCAGGTTGGAACAACTTAATGATTGGCGGTGGTGCAAATGTACCAAATTTGAATGGTGATAACCAAGTCACAAT
Source organism: Flavobacterium sp. B167r (assembly GCF_056824315.1). Lineage (NCBI taxonomy): Bacteria > Pseudomonadati > Bacteroidota > Flavobacteriia > Flavobacteriales > Flavobacteriaceae > Flavobacterium > Flavobacterium sp. B167r. Next base: position 443,611 of record NZ_CP124859.1, on the reverse strand, counting down.
AGGGGATAATAATATAGTATACGCTGGTATTCGTGTAGCTTGGACAACAACATCTGATGCAAGATTAAAAACAAATATAAAAAGTAATCCATTGGGTCTTGATTTTGTAAAACAACTGAAACCTGTAGTGTACAATCGTTACATCAATCAAGGCAACGGAGTGAGCGACAAAAACGAATATGGTTTTATTGCACAGGATCTAATGGCAACATTAGAGAAAAACGGCGTACCAGTTGATAAAACCGGTATGATTTCATACGATCAAGGTGAAGACAGATACAGCGTTCGTTACAATGATTTAATTTCTGTTCTTGCTAAAGCGATGCAAGAACAACAAACACAAATAGAAACACAAAATGCTAAAATTGAGGCATTAGAAAAACAAATGAAAACGCTAATGTCAAAATAGTATTTTTATAAAATATTTTAAGCAAAAAAAGACTGTTCTAATATAGAGCGGTCTTTTTTTTTACACACAAACTAGACGAAGTAAGTGAGTCGAAACAAAGCTTAATAAAAAAGGCTTTCAGTATCTGAAAGCCTTTCTAATGCGTTTTATAATTTTAATTCAAATTGAAATTATAAATAATCTTCCCAACTTGTTTTGCTGCTGCTTTATCATCAGCAGACCATTTTGTATTTAGAGCCGCTATTTTTGCTTGTTCTAATAAACAACTAGCTTTGTTTGTAGTTCCTTTAATTCCGGCAGTTGCGCTTACGGTTTTCCCAGTTTGATCTACCGTTACTTCAACTACAACCGTTCCTTCTTCGTTGCAAGTGTATTTTGGTGCAGGTTTCGATAATGCTTTTCTTCCGTTTAAAGAATAACCTGAGCCTCCGCCAGAACCGCCGCCGCTTCCGGCTCCGTAACCGCTTCCTGTGCCAATGCCACTTCCGGTTCCGTTACCGCCTCCAGTTCCTCCGCCAGAACCACCGCTTCCGTAATAACCGTTTGAGTTTAAACTTCCGTTCGATTTTCCTTTATTTCCAGCTGCTTTATCATCTCCATCGCCACCTTTGTTAGAACCTTTCATAATGCTGGCTAAAGCATCATTTGTTGAGTTAGAAACTTTTGGTTTTTCTGGTACAGGTTTTTGCACAGGTTTCTCAACAGGAACAGGTTTTTTAGGTTTTTCTTTCGTCGGAATAACAACATCATTATCCGCAGTTGTATTTTCTTGAGAAATGATAGCTTCTTCTTCGTGAGTTGCTTTTGCAGGCGCTTGCTTTACATTGTTTTTAACATCCAAAACTTCACTTTTATAATTCGCTCCAGAACCTAAGTCGCTATCGCCAAAATTTACAGTTACGCCTCCGCCGCCACCTCCGCCATCAGCAAGAGCAACGTTGTTTTCAGGATTATAAGGAGGCCAAAAACGTATAAAAAACAGCAATGCAATGATCACCACATAGATTGCAGTAGTAAATAATAATGATTTCTTTTTATCTGAAGAAATAGTGAAACTCATTGAATTCTGAATTTTGAAATGTATTATTTTAAAAACGTTTAAAAGTAGTAAAAATTGTTTAGAATGGAATAGCCATGTGGTTTTTAACCGCAAAGCACGCAAAGGTTTTTTATGCAATCTTAATAAACCGCAAAAGATCGCAAAGCGAAATGTGCACAAAGCTTTGCGAACTTAAAATTTAGATCTTGCTTGCGCTACAATAAAAATACCTTCGCGTACTTTGCAGTAAAAAAAGCATATAATTTAACCGCAAAGCACGCAAAGGTTTTTTATGCAATCTTAATAAACCGCAAAAGATCGCAAAGCGAAATGTGCACAAAGCTTTGCGAACTTAAAATTTAGATCTTGCTTGCGCTTCAATTAAAATAACTTAGCGTGCTTTGCGGTAAAAAAAGCGTATAATTTAACCGCAAAGCACGCAAAGGTTTTTTGTGCAATCTTAATAAACCGTAAAAGATCGCAAAGCGAAATGTGCACAAAGCTTTGCGAACTTAAAATTTAGATCTTGCTTGCGCTTCAATAAAAATACCTTCGCGTGCTTTGCGGTAAAAAAAAACTTAGCGGTAAAAAAAAAAGAGCCAAAAACTAATTTGACTCATTTAGAATTGAATTGTTTTATAATTACACCAACTGTTTCAAAGCAATTTCGAAAGCAGTTGCACTAATATTTGTTTTAGATGCGTTTAAAACATGAGCTTTTACGATTGCATTTTTAATCGTTTCAGAGGTATCATTAAAAATTGCCTCATCGGTCATTTGAACTTTTTTCTCCATGAAATAAGCAAAAACTCTCGCCATTCCGCAGTTTGAAATAAAGTCAGGAATCAAACTCACTTTTTGATCCACTTGCTCCATGATAGAACCAAAGAAAATTTCTTTGTCAGCAAAAGGAACATTTGCACCGCATGAAATAACTTCCAATCCGTTTGCGATTAAGTTGTCAATTTGATCTTGAGCAACCAATCTTGAAGCAGCGCAAGGCGTGAAAATCTCAGCGCCAATTGTCCAGATTCTAGAATTGATTTCCTCAAACGGAATCATATTCTCAGCAACCAATTTATTTCCGTCTTTATTTAAAAACAAAGTTCTGATTTCTTCAAAAGAAAAACCTTCTTCTTTAATTAATCCGCCATCGCGATCAATAATTCCGATAACACTTGCACCCATTTCAGCTAAATAAAAAGCTGCAGCAGAACCAACGTTTCCAAAACCTTGCACGATTGCTTTTTTGCCTTTAATGTCTCCGCCGTAAGTTGCGTAAAAGTGGCGAACCGCTTCTGCAACGCCATACCCCGTAATCATATCGGCAACGGTATATTTTCTAGTTACGTCTGGCGAGAATTTCGGGTTTTCGATAACCTTAATTACACCTTGGCGCAATTGTCCAATTCTATTGATTTTGTCTGCTTCTGTTGGTCTAAAGTGTCCGTTGAAAACACCTTCCTGCGGATGCCAAACACCACATTCTTCCGTCATCGGAATAACTTCGTGAATTTCATCAACATTTAAATCACCTCCAGTTCCGTAGTAGCTTTTCAATAACGGAGAAACAGCTTTGTACCAACGCTGCAAAACACCTTTTTTGCGAGGATCGTTTGGATCAAAATTAATTCCAGATTTAGCTCCTCCAATTGCAGGACCAGAAACTGAGAATTTAACTTCCATAGTTTTAGCCAAAGACAAAACTTCGTTCATGTCTAAGCCTTTTCTCATTCTCGTTCCTCCACCCGCAGCTCCTCCGCGAAGTGAATTAATTACAGTCCACCCTTCGGCTTCTGTTTCTGAATCTTTCCAATTGAAAACAATTTCAGGTGCTTTGTTTTCAAATTGTTGTAATAAATCTTTCATTTTGTTGTGATATGTTTATTTTGCGTAAATGTATAAAATAGAATAATGCGAATAATGTATTTTGCATCAAATTTAGTAAACAAAAAAGAAAAGCCGAAAACTATTTGGTTTTCGGCTTTCTGAATATTCAAAAAATTAAGAATTATTGTCCTAATAAATGTTTTTTCAAAGTTTCGTCAACTGGTTTGTCAGAAAGCCAGATTCCGAATAATGCTTTTTTGAAATCAAATCCAGAGATTTTTCCTTTCAAAACTTCATTTTTAGAAACATAAACATTTTGGTCTAAAGGATTATAAGCCAAAACAAATACATCTTTTTCAGTAATTGCGTCGCTTAAATAGTTTTTTAGCTCTTCAATTCTAGGACGCAATTGTTCAAGATTTTCTCCTGCAGATTTTTCAAAACCTGAATTCATAGCTTTTGTTAGTTTGCTAGAAGAAACCATCGAAGAAGTGATTTCAATTCTAATAGCCATTTCAGTATCGCTGTTTATAATAAATTGAGGATCTTGGGCTAGTTGAGATAAATACAATGCCTGAACGTAAACTTCCAACCACATTTTAGATCTGCCGCCAGCACCATTTAGTTGTAATGGCTTTCCTTGAAAATCAATTTTTCTAGGCACGCTTACACCATTAACTTCAATTTGAGTTTGAGCAGAAACAGTCGAAAATTGCACGCTTAACAAGACTGTCAGTAAAAGTAAAATCTTTTTCATATTCTATCAAAAATTTATTTTTAAGGCAAAAATAATGTTAATTTATTAATATTTGGTTCATGTTGAAGATATTTTTTTATTCATCATTTGATGTTTAATTTTTGTATTACATTATAAATCAATTTAGTAAGACTAGGTTTACGTAGTTTTACTGATTTTAAGAATTGTTTAATTTTTTTAAGGTTTAAGAATCGTCATTTTTTTAAAATTATTAAATTTTTATGTGCAATTTGAATGCTAAATTTTAGAAAATTTGTTGCCAAATTAACGCTCTTTTGAAAGAAAAGCTAAATAATAACGAAAACGTTATCGTAATCTTTGCTGATCTATTAAATTTATATGCGCGCATTGTAATTAAACATTTAAAAAGTATCTTTGGAAGCCTTTGATTTAAAAATTAAGGGCATCCGAAAAATCACAAAAACATAAAACCATCATGCTGAAATTCTGTTTTTAATTTTAGCTGAAAAAACATTTAAAGTATACTACTATGGATTTTAATCTAACCGAAGAACATTTAATGATTCAGCAGGCAGCAAGAGATTTTGCTCAAAATGAATTGTTGCCGGGAGTTATTGAACGTGACGAAAAACAAATTTTTCCAACTGAGCAAGTCAAAAAAATGGGTGAGCTTGGATTTATGGGAATGATGGTTGATCCTAAATACGGAGGAAGTGGGTTAGACGCTATTTCTTATGTTATTGCAATGGAAGAAATTTCTAAAATAGACGCTTCTGCATCTGTTGTAATGTCGGTAAACAATTCATTAGTTTGCTGGGGATTGCAAGAATATGGAACTGAAGAGCAAAAACAAAAATATTTGCCAGGTTTGGCTTCTGGAGAAATTCACGGAGCATTTTGTTTAAGTGAGCCTGAAGCAGGAAGTGATGCAACTTCGCAAAAAACAACTGCGATTGATATGGGAGACCATTATTTAGTTAATGGTACCAAAAACTGGATTACAAACGGAAACACCGCTTCTGTATATTTAGTAATTGCGCAAACGCATCCAGAATTAAAGCACAAAGGAATCAATGCTTTGATTATGACGAAAGATATGCCAGGTTTCTCAGTTGGACCAAAAGAACAAAAAATGGGAATCCGCGGATCTGATACGCACTCTTTAATGTTTTCTGATGTGAAAGTTCCAAAAGAAAACAGAATCGGTGAAGACGGTTTCGGATTTAAATTTGCAATGAAAACTTTGGCTGGAGGAAGAATAGGAATCGCTTCTCAAGCTTTAGGAATTGCTTCTGGAGCTTACGAATTGGCTTTGAAATATTCTAAAGAGCGTAAAGCTTTCGGAACTGAAATCTGCAATCATCAAGCAATTGCTTTCAAATTGGCAGACATGGCTGTGAATATTGAAGCGGCTCGTCATTTATGTATGAAAGCAGCTTGGGATAAAGACCAGCATAAAAATTATGATGTGAGCGGTGCAATGGCGAAACTTTTTGCTTCTCAAGTTGCAATGGATACTGCGGTTGAAGCAGTTCAAATTCACGGAGGAAATGGATATGTAAAAGAATATCACGTAGAGCGTATGATGCGCGATGCAAAAATCACTCAGATTTATGAAGGAACATCTGAAATTCAGAAAATCGTAATTTCAAGATCAGTAATCGCAGGATAAAATTAGGTTATCAATAGATTTGAAACCCTTTCAGCTTTTAGTTTGAAAGGGTTTTTTTATGAATATTCTATTACTTTTCATAAGTTTATAGTCTAATTAATTTTTAATTTTCAATCATCAATAAAAAACATAAATCATGAGAAAACTATATTTTTTGCTTCCAATTATTTTTTTGGCGTGCAAATCGGGAACTTCAACTAATAATGAAAACGAAACAAAATCAGATTCAAAACCAACAGAAATTAGTTATAAAGTAAAAGAAACTGAAATAGCTGATTTTCTAAAATATCTTTCTTCCGATGAAATGGAAGGACGCGAAACAGGAACTAAAGGAATTGAGAAAGCGGCAGTTTTCTTGGAAGATTTTTTAAAGAAAAATAAAATCAAACCGTATTTTAAAACCTACAGAGATACATTGACCAATTTTGATTCTCCAGCTTTTAATATTGTTGGAGTTATTGAAGGAACAGATCCAGAACTTAAAAAAGAATTTGTCGTATTGAGCGCACATTACGATCATATTGGTATTGAGAAAAAAGATCAGCCAGATAAAATTAATAACGGAGCAAACGATGATGCATCGGGCGTGACTTCTGTTGCTGCAATGGCAAAATATTTTAGTGAAACTAAAGCCAACAAACGCAGTGTTTTAATTGTCTTTTTTGCTGGTGAAGAAAAAGGATTGTTGGGTTCTAAAAGTTTAGTGGAGAAATTGAAAAAACAAAATTTCAATCTGTATACGCAATTGAATATTGAAATGATTGGCGTTCCGATGAAAAGAGATTTCTTAGCTTATATTACTGGTTTTGATAAATCGAATATGGCGCAAAAAATAAACGAGTACACAGGAAAAAATACCATCGGATTTTTGCCAAAAGAAGCAGAATATAAATTGTTCTACCGTTCTGATAATTACTCGTTTTATGATGCTTTCAAAAAACCATGTCAATCCTTAAGTACTTTTGATTTCGAAAACTTTGATTATTATCACCATGTTTCGGATGAATTTAAATTAATGGATATTCCGCACATCACTGCATTCACTCAAGAATTATTGCCAGCCGTGACAAAAATTGCGGTTTCTCCAACTCAAGAAATAACGATGAACAAATAAGAGGCTGTTTTACAGCATTTGATTATTTTTGCGAAATGAAAAATATTATCGTTACAGGAACAAGCAGAGGAATTGGTTACGAATTGGCCTTGAAATTTGCTGAAGCTGGTCATCAAGTTTTGGCCATTTCCAGAAAAATACCGCAAACTTTATTGCAGCATCAAAACATAACTTGCCTGTCCGTTGATTTGGCAGATGAAACGGCCTTGAGTCAGGTTGAAAGTTTTCTTTCTTCGACATGGAAAAAAGTTGATGCAGTGGTTCACAATGCTGGGGCTTTGCTTTTAAAACCTTTTGCAGAAACAACTCAGGCAGATTTTGAAAATATTTATAAAGTGAATGTTTTTGCTGTTGCGAATTTAACGCGCATTTGTATTCCGTATCTGGAAAAAGGAAGTCATGTTGTTACGATCAGTTCAATTGGCGGAGTTCGCGGAAGTTTGAAATTTGCAGGATTAGCAGCCTATAGTTCAAGCAAAGGAGCGGTAATTACTTTGACGGAATTATTAGCGGAAGAATATAAAGAAAAAGGAATTTCATTTAATGTTTTGGCTTTGGGTTCTGTTCAAACCGAAATGTTAAACGAAGCTTTCCCAGGATATCAAGCGCCAATTTCTGCAGAAGGAATGGCAACTTATATTTATGATTTCACGCTTAATGGAAATAAATATTTTAATGGAAAAGTTTTAGAAGTTTCTTCAACGAATCCGTAAAAATCTCCCAAAAAGAATGTGATGAATCAATGTATTGGCTTGAAATTTTAAAAGAAACAAATTATATTTCTATTATTGATTTGATTCAATTCATCAGCAATGTAATGAAGTATTGAAAATTATAAGGAGTATAATAATTACATCCAAAAAGAAACTCATAACTCATAATTCATAACTCATAATTTATAATTCTTTTGAGCGACACTTTAGCTAAATACATTCCGGAACACGCGGTAAAACCCGTTTTTGATTTGATAGTGGCCAATCAGGTACACTTGAAAATTGTAAACGAGCGTCAGACGCGTCATGGCGATTATAGGAGAGGACCAAGTGGAAAACATGAAATTACGGTTAACGCAAGTTTGAATAAGTATCGGTTTTTAATTACGCTGATTCACGAAATTGCGCATTTGGTTGTTTTTGAAAAGTTTGGACGAAATATAAAACCGCATGGTAATGAATGGAAATTTACTTTTCAGCGTTTGATGGTTCCTTTTATTCGACCAGAAATATTTCCGGGACAAATATTGCCTTTGTTAGCAAGGCATTTTAAGAATCCATCTGCGAGTAGCGATACCGATACTACTTTGTCTTTGGCTTTAAAACAATATGACAAGGATAATGATAAGAACTATGTTTTTGAAATTCCGTATGGAAGTGTTTTTAGGATCAAAAACGGAAAAGTTTTCAAGAAATTGGCCGTTCGTACCAAACGTTTTGAATGCATCGAAATAAGCTCGGGAAAAACATATCTTTTTAATCCGAATGCGGAAGTTGAGTTAATCAATGTTCAATAATAGAAATTCCAAATTCCAAAGTAGGCTTGAATAGCCAAATAAAAAATCCCAAATTCCAATTGTAAAAGTTGGAGTTTGGGATTTTTAATATTTAAATTTTAAAAGACTTTAGCCTTTTAAATAAGCTTCTCTTACTTTCTTGAAAAGGTTTGAAGAATAAACAAATTTAACGACCGCTTCATTGTCGGTTGTAAAGATTTCTTCTTTCGTTCCTTGCCAAGCTTTAAGACCTTTCTTTAAGAAAACAATATTCTCACCGATTTCCATTACAGAGTTCATATCGTGAGTATTAATTACGGTTGTAATATTGTATTCTTTTGTAATTTCTTGAATCAAGTTATCAATCAAAGTCGACGTGTTTGGATCTAAACCTGAGTTAGGCTCATCACAAAACAAATACTTTGGATTATTTACAATAGCACGAGCAATAGCAACACGTTTCTGCATACCTCCAGAAATCTCAGAAGGCAATTTTTTGTGTGCCTCGACAAGATTTACTCTTTCTAGAACAAAATCAACACGTTCTTTGATTTGTGATCTAGTGTTATTGGTAAACATTCTCAATGGGAAAGCTACATTTTCTTCAACAGTCATAGAGTCAAACAATGCGCTTCCTTGAAATACCATTCCGATTTCAGTTCTTAACTCACGTTTTTCATCTTTATCTAAATCAGAATAAACTCTTCCGTCAAATTCAATTGTTCCTGTGTCTGGGGTGTGAATTCCTAATAAAGTTTTTAATAAAACTGTTTTCCCAGATCCACTTTGTCCAATAATCAAGTTGGTTTTTCCAGTTTCAAATACCGTCGAAACGCCTTTTAAAACTTTGCTGTCACCAAATGATTTTTCTATATTTTTTACTTCTATCATTATCCTAACAATAATTGAGTTAATATATAATTTAGAAGGATAATCGTAACAGATGTCCAAACAAATGATGTTGTACTTGCCTTACCAACTTCTAATGCTCCACCTTTCATGTAATATCCATGAAAAGATGGAATTGTTGCCAATAACATGGCAAAGATTAAGGTTTTGATAAATGCATAAGCAATATGAAAGGGTATGAAATCTTTCTGAGCTCCCATAATAAAATCTGCACCAGTTGAAAATCCTCCGTAAGCACATGCCATCCATCCGCCAAAAATTCCTAAAAACATACTGATCCCGATTACAAAAGGGTACATTAATAAAGCTATAATTTTTGGAAAAACAAGATAGTTTACTGAGTTAACTCCCATAACTTCCAGAGCATCAATTTGTTCTGTAACACGCATTGTTCCGATACTTGATGTAATGTAAGATCCCATTTTTCCGGCCATAATTACCGAAATAAAAGTAGGAGCAAACTCCAAAACTACAGATTGACGCGTAGCAAAACCAATTAAATATTTTGGAATTAAAGGATTGGTTAAGTTTAATGCTGTCTGAATGGCAACAACTCCTCCGATAAAGAAAGATATAAAGCAGACAATTCCGAGAGAGTCAATAATTAAGTCGTCAATTTCTTTGAAAATTAATTTTTTCATAACAGGCCATTTGGTCTGTTTATTGAAAATTTCTTTCAGCATTAAAAAATATTTCCCGACTTGGGATAAATAACGAATTAGCATCATAATTTTTAAATATTGGCTAAGGTAAAAATAAGTTATGAGTTTTGAGTTATGAGTTCCGGTTTTTCGGCCGTTTTGTCAATCAAATTAACTTTTCTTTCATTTTTTTGAAACGATAGTTTCGAATAAATTTAGCCTGTTCTGGTGTAACTAATAAAGGCGTTTTAGCATTTTTTGCTTTCCAAAATCCTCTGATATAATCTAAAAATAAGAATGGTTTCTTTTTCATCATCGCCAGTTTTGCCGAAGCAATTGCTGTGATCCAAAAACCATATCCTAAAGTATAAAAAGCTTCGCCTTGTTTATAGCGAGCTGTTTTGTTATAATTTGCTCCTGTTGGTTTTAAGTGTTTTACATGTAAAGATTGGTCGGTTACAATTTTCCAATCGTAATATTTGCAAAGCAATTCGTCAACCGTGTCCCAACCCATTGCAGGTCGTAAACCTCCAATTTGCTGAAAGGTTTCTTTTCTGTACGCTTTTAAAGCTCCGCGAATATGATCTTTATCGGTAAGATTTTCTAGAACCCATTCGCCATTTTTATCGATGTAGCAAAATCCGCCAGCCATTCCAACTTTGGGATCTGATTCGAAATGTTTGATAATGGTTTCGAAATAGTTTGGAGGAAAAATTAAATCGCCGTCAATTTTTACAATGATATCGTAATTCGAATCTAAAGTTTCAAAACCTTTTTGAAAAGCCTGAATTACTTTGCTTCCCGGCATATGAATCGCATCTGAAGTTTTATTTACAACAGAAATGTACGGATTCTCTTTTGCAAAACTTAAAACAACTTCTTCTGTTTTATCAGTCGAATTATCATTTACAACCACAACTTTTGATGGCAAAACTGTTTGAGAAACTAAAGATTGTAGTGTTAAGCCAATTAAATCTTGCTCGTTGTGCGCGGGAATGACGATGTAGTACTTCATATAAAAATTTTAGATTTTAAATTGTTAGATTTTAGATTGGTTTTACCTAGTTCTAAAATCAAAAATCAAAAATCGTTAATCAAAAATCTAAATTTTTTCAGCCACAACAATATAATACCTTGGAGTAAAATATCTTAATAAAGGTCTTAATCCAATCTTTTTTACTGGGTGCGTGAATTGCAAGCGGTCGGTGATTTTCCAGCCCGTTTTTTCTAAAAGCCAATCCAATTGCCAGTCTTCAAACTCATGGTAATGTCTGTCCCACATATCAGTTTTAGAACGATATGCTGGCGAAAACCATAAACGTAACGGAATTGAAATTAATAATTTATCACATTTTACGTTTTGTAAAATAGTGTATGGATTTAGCAAATGTTCGAAAATTTCAAATGCAGTAAAAACAGTATAATCTTCTGTTTGTAAAGCCGTTTGATCGTTGTCTAAATCTTCGCCTTTTGTATTTTTTACGGTATAACCATTTTCTTCCATTATTTTAGAAAACGGATTTGGAACTCCAAAATCAAAAATGGTTTCTGATGTGCTAACGTGCTTTTGTAAAAACTCTAAGGTAAGTTTGAATCTTTTATTCGGAAATGTTTTTTCGTACATTTTATATGTTTTAAACAACAAAGGCGCAAATATACTAAAAAAGTCCGCACTATAAGATGCGGACTTTTTTTAGTTTTCAGTATTCAGTGGCAGTTTTCAGCTTGCAGAAACTGATTACTGCGACTGTAAACTGTGACTAATAACGGTATACAAAAGCATTAATATTCATTCCTGCTCCAACTGAAGCGAAAATCAGAACATCGCCTTTATTGATTTCTTGGTTTTCTATTTTTCCTTGTAAAATCAAATCGAATAAAGTAGGAACGGTTGCAACACTGCTGTTTCCAAGATCATGGATACTCATTGGCATAATATCTTTAGGAGCAGTTTTGTCATAAAGTTTATAGAAACGTTCGACAATTGCTTCATCCATTTTTTCGTTGGCTTGATGAATCAAGATTTTTTTCACATCATCGATTCCAATGCCACTTTTATCCAGACAGCTTTTCATTGCAAGAGGTACGTTGCTTAACGCAAATTCGTAGATCTTACGACCATACATTTTAATGTATTTAATGTCTGGATCTAAATCTGGATTATATGATTTTCCGAAGAAAAGATAATTTGCTTCATCATTTGCGTAAGTAGCGCTTTCGTAAGATAACAATCCGGTTTCATCAGGAGAAGCTTCTAAAATAGAAACTCCGGCTCCATCCGAATAAATCATAGAATCACGATCGTGATCATCAACAACTCTTGATAAAGTTTCAGCTCCAATTACCATAACTCTTTTTGCCATTCCAGATTTGATGAAAGCATTGGCTTGAAGCACTCCTTCAATCCAGCCTGGGCATCCAAAAAGAATATCGTAAGCTACACATTTAGGATTTTTGATTCCTAATTTATTTTTTACTCTTGTTGCTAAACTAGGTAAAACATCTGTTTGATGTGTTCCAGTTTTTACGTCACCAAAATTATGTGCAAAAATAATGTAATCTAAAGTTTCAGCATCGATTCCTGCATTTGCGATTGCTTTTTGAGCAGCAAAAAATGCTAAATCAGAAGAATTGTATTGAGGTTCAGCATAACGACGGTTTTGAATTCCGGTAATGCCTTTAAATTTTTTTATTACGACTTCGTTCGGGTAACCAAATGGAGTTCCATCTTCATTTAAAAAAACATGTTTGTCAAAATCTGTGTTCTTAACTTCGAGGTTAGGAATGTAACTTCCAATACCAATAATTTTTATTTTCATTTTTCCCTTTAATTATCCGATAAATTTAGCGCTAATGTATAAATAATATTATGATAACTATCATAAAAAATAGTATGCATGCATATAATTATCAAAAAACGATTTTTAAGTTGATATATTGTATTTTTTTTAATGATTTTTTAATATTTACTAGATTTCAAACGATTGAAGCGAGTTACTAGGCGAACAAATTTCGGAAATTGAAATAATTTTCAAAAATAATTTCACAAAAATCTAACAAAAAGTTGTGTTTTTATAAATCCGAATCTTCTTTATAGTCTTGACCGCGTGAGGGATAGGAGCAATCCGCCGCGGCGGAGCTGATAGCCCGACAGCATGCCGATAAAAGGGCGAATAAGCGCAAAAGTGAATTAGCCCTTTTATCGGGATGGTGGCACGCCCAGATTATTCTTTTGTTTAAAAAAGTTTCAAGTTTCACGTTATGCTGGCAACTTGAAACTTGAAACCTGAAATAAAAAACAAACCCGACAAATTTTAAAAACTTGTCGGGTTTGAAATATTTATAGAAAAACTAATTTTTAGTTTTCCATGTAAGCTTCAATAGGAGCACAGCTGCAAACTAAATTTCTGTCACCGTAAGCATCGTCAACACGGCGAACTGATGGCCAGAATTTGTTTTCAGCGATGTAATCTAATGGATATGCTGCTTTTTCTCTTGTATAAGGGAAATCCCAGTTATCAGTAGTTAACATTGCTAAAGTGTGAGGTGCATTTTTCAATACGTTGTTTTTGTCATCAGCCGTTGCAGCTTCGATTTCTTTTCTGATTGAGATAAGCGCATCACAAAAACGATCTAATTCTGCTAAATCTTCAGATTCTGTAGGCTCGATCATTAAAGTTCCAGCAACTGGGAAAGAAACCGTTGGAGCGTGGAAACCGTAATCCATTAAACGTTTTGCGATATCACCAACTTCGATTCCGTTTTCTTTGAAAGAACGACAATCTAAAATCATTTCGTGAGCAGCTCTTCCACATTCTCCTGTATAAAGAATTGGGTAGTGACCTTCGAAACGTGCTTTCATATAGTTAGCGTTCAGGATTGCGTGCTCAGTAGCGCTTTTTAATCCGTCAGCACCCATCATTGTGATGTAACCGTAAGAGATTAAGCATACTAATGCAGATCCGTAAGGTGCAGATGAAATCGCTGTAATTGCTTGTTCACCACCAACTTTTAAAATTGGGTTTGTTGGTAAAAACGGAACTAATTTTTCGTTCACACAAATTGGTCCAACACCAGGTCCACCACCACCGTGAGGAATAGCGAAAGTTTTGTGTAAGTTTAAGTGACAAACGTCAGCTCCAATTGTAGCAGGATTTGTTAATCCAACTTGAGCGTTCATGTTTGCACCATCCATATATACTAATCCGCCGTTTTCGTGGATTAATTTTGTGATTTCAATAATTGAAGACTCGAAAACTCCGTGAGTTGAAGGATACGTTACCATTAAACAAGATAAATCATCTTTGTGTTCAATCGCTTTTTCTCTTAAATCTTCTACGTCAATATTTCCTTCTGGAGTCGTTTTCGTAACAATTATTTTCATTCCGGCCATCGCTGCAGAAGCAGGATTTGTTCCGTGAGCAGATGAAGGAATTAAACATACATTACGGTGACCTTCATTTCTTGACATGTGGTACGCACGAATTGCCATTAAACCAGCATATTCTCCTTGCGCTCCAGAGTTTGGCTGTAAAGTTGTTCCAGCAAAACCAGTAATTACATTCAATTGCTCTTCTAATTTTTTAAGCATTGTAATGTAACCTTGCGCTTGTTCAACTGGTGCAAACGGGTGAATGCTGTTCCAGTTTGGCATTGATAAAGGCAACATTTCAGAAGCTGCGTTTAATTTCATTGTACAAGAACCTAATGAAATCATCGAGTGATTCAATGATAAATCTTTACGCTCTAATTTTTTGATGTAACGCATCAACTGACTTTCTGAATGATGATTGTTGAAAACATCATGCGTTAAGAAAGAAGAAGTTCTTTCTAAAGAAGCTGGCAATTGACTTGCATCAGTTAATTCAGAAACCGCTACAGTTTCTTTTCCTAAAGCTTCAGCAAAAATTGCAACAATTTGATTGATGTCTGCAATTGAAGTTGTTTCGTTTAACGAAATAGAAATCGTATCAGCATCAACATAGAAAAAGTTTACTTCGTTTTTCTCTGCAACAGCTTTAACTTTTTGAGCATCTGCTTTTACTAAGATTGTATCAAAGTAAGCTGAGTTAGTTTGGTAAACTCCAATTTTATTTAAGGCTTCAGCAGTCGTAACCGCAGAAGCGTGAACTTTGTTTGCAATGTATTTTAAACCTTCTGGTCCGTGGTAAACCGCGTACATTCCGGCCATAACTGCCAATAAAACCTGAGCAGTACAAATGTTAGAAGTCGCTTTTTCACGTTTAATGTGTTGCTCACGAGTTCCTAAAGCCATACGTAAAGCACGATTTCCGTTTACATCAACAGAAACTCCGATAATACGACCTGGCATAGATCTTTTGTATTCATCTTTAGTTGCAAAAAATGCAGCGTGAGGACCACCGTAACCCATTGGTATACCAAAACGTTGTGAAGTTCCAACAACAACTGCAGCTCCCATTTCTCCTGGAGAAGTCAAAGTCGCTAATGATAAAATATCAGCAGCAAAAGCTACTTTAATTTCGTTTTCTTTTGCTTTAGCAACAAAAGCACTATAATCGTTTACTTGACCGTATTTTCCTGGATATTGTAAAATAGCTCCAAAAAATTCATTTGAAAAATCAAATGTTTCGTGGTTTCCAACAACTAATTCAATTCCAATTGGAGTTGAACGTGTTTGAAGTACAGATAAAGTTTGTGGTAAAATTTCTTCAGAAACGAAGAATTTATGTGTATTGTTTTTCTTTTGATCACGAGTACGAACGTCAAACAATAAAGCCATTGCTTCAGCCGCTGCAGTTCCTTCGTCTAATAAAGATGCGTTTGCGATTTCCATTCCAGTTAATTCAATAACTGTAGTTTGAAAATTCAAAATAGCTTCCAAACGACCTTGAGCAATTTCTGCTTGATAAGGTGTGTAAGCCGTATACCATCCTGGGTTTTCGAAGATATTTCTCTGAATTGGAGCAGGAACAATCGTTGGGTGATAACCCAAACCAATGTATGATTTAAATACTTTATTTTTCTTTCCTAATTCCTGAATATGATTTGCGAATTCATATTCTGTCATTGCAGGATCTAAATTTAAAGGTGCTTTTAAACGGATATCGTCCGGAAGGGTTTCGTAAACAAGTCGCTCGATTGAGTCAACTCCAATAGTTTTCAGCATGTGCTGAAGATCAGTTTCTCTTGGACCAATGTGTCTTAAAGCAAAAGCATCTGTTTTCATGTAGCTATCTAAATTTTTTAAATTAATGTGTTCGTGCACCAACTTGATCTACGAATCACATTTAAAAGTAAATGTGTTGTTTTTTTGTGGCGCAAAATTAAGTATTATTAATAATTTAATAGGTATTTTTAACTTCATTTTTTATCAAATTTCTAACTAATGATATGATTTGTTAATAATTGATTAGATTTGAGATATGAAACTCCTAAAACAAATTTTAGATTTTTATTTAAACAGCAGTATTCACGTGGCTTTATCGTGTTATGCTTTGGTCCGAATTACGTTTCATGTGTTTCATATTCAGTACGATGAGCCGATGGCGCTTTTCGTTTTTTTCGGAACAATTGTAGGATATAATTTCGTAAAATATGACGCGCTGGTTCGCGTGAAGAAAAATCCGATTGGAACACAACTGAAAATTATCGCCGTTTTGAGTTTTATTTCGTTGATTTTAGTTGGTTATTATTTTTTCCATTTAAAAAGAATAACGCAATTAGTCTCGGTCGGAATTTTTGCCATCACCGCACTTTATACTTTGCCTTTTTTCCCTAACAGAAGAAATGCCAGAAACTGGGCAGGCGTAAAAATTTATATCGTAGCACTTTGCTGGGTTGGTGCGACTTTGGTCTTACCTTTAATAAATGCCGAAATCCCTTTTACAACAGATTTTTTTGTCAAATGCATCCAGCGTTTTATTTTGGTTTTTGTACTGATCTTGGTTTTTGAAATTTTAGATTTAGCCAATGACGATCCGCATTTGCAAACCGTTCCTCAAACCATCGGCGTGAAGAGAACCAAACTTTTAGGATTTTTATTATTGATTCCGTTTTGGTTTTTAGAGGTTTTTGTTTCAACATTTAATATTCATGATGCCATTATAAATTTGATTATGGTTGTAATGCTGATGTTGTTTATTGCTTTTGCAAATACTAATCGCTCGAAATATTATACTTCTTTTTGGGTAGAAAGTGTGCCAATTTTTTGGTGGCTGATGATTACTTTTCTGAAATAAAAAGTAGCATTTCTACTATTTGGGCGTGCCACCATCCTGATAAAAGGGCTAATCTACTTTGCGAATATTCGCCCTTTTATCAGGATGCTGTCGGGCTATCCGCTACAAGTCCTCGCTGCCTTCGTCAGCTGTGGGCTTTCCACTACTATCCCTCACGCAAACCGTAAATCGAGAAAATTCATTTTCAAAAGATTAAAAAAACATCATTTATTTAAAAGATAGCCAATGGTTTCAACCATTGGTACGCAATTTACACAAAACGTTTCCCAAGGTTGAAACCTTGGGCTATGTTTGAAATGTAGAACTTCTCGCGGAGATTTTTTCTTCGTCGAAAAGACAAGATTGTGTTGAATTAATCTTTAGCGAGCTTCTCATGGCGATTTTTCTAGGAAAAATTATTTTCAAAAGATGAATTGCCTCCAGCTTTAGCCGGGGGAGAAATGGATTAGGAGCTTCTCGGCTTTAGCCAAACTAATATTTAGGCTAAAGCCAGATTGAAAACACTTTTTTTTACCTCCAGCTAAAGCTGGAGGCAATTTATATTTTATTAACTAAATCTCTGATACTTCTTTCAAAACCATATTCCTTTCCAAAAGAAAATGGATCAAATGTTTTTTCAAAAATAAAACATCAAATAATCTTCCGAATATTCCAAACGGAGTTTCATATTGCAATTTATCTTTCATGATCGTAATTCCATTTTCTTCCTCAAAAAAATGCTCATGTTTGAAAGATTTGAATTTGCCTTTTTCCATTTCATCTACAAAATAATCGTAAAAATTCATTGCAGTAATTCGACTTTTGTGCGTAAGATAAAAGCCAAAATGTTTGCCGCGCCAAGTTACTGTTTCGTTTAAATTAATTAATCCAGAAGTTATTCCGTCAATTGCTTTCTCTTTTGATGGACTTGCAGATTGTTGATGAATATCGATATTTCTTGAAGCGTCAAAAACGATTTGTTTTGGCGCGTTTATTTTTGTGATTAGGTTTATTGTTGTCATTCTTGATGAAGTTCAATTTTGTCAAAGTTTGAAACTTTGACAAAGTTTTTACAGTTTGTTTTTGCGCAATCTTGTCATTTCGACGAAGGAGAAAGCACACACGTAGCTCGACAAAGATTGTTGATTCTCTTTGCGGAGTTTCTAGTGTGATTTCTCCTTCGTCGAAATGACAAAATGAATTAAATTAAATCTTTCAAAGCCTCATCAATATCCCCAAACTTAAATTGAAAACCATTTTCCAAAAGTCTTTTCGGAATCACATTTCTACTTTTCAAAACCAATTCCGTTTCAGTTCGAATGAAAAAAGAACCAATTTCAAGAAAGAATGTATTTAGCGGAATTCCAAATGGAAAACCAACAGCTTTTCTAAGTTTTTGCATGAAATCTTTGTTTCGAATTGGTTCAGGAGAAACAACATTGATAACACCAGTCATTTCTTTTTCAATGATAAAATCAACTGCATTTGCAAAATCTTCTTCATGAATCCAACTTATAAACTGATTTCCTTTTCCTTGTTTTCCTCCAAAACCAATTTTCGCTAAAGCCTTCAGCGGAATCAAAGCGCCGCCATTTTTTCCTAAAACAATTGAAGTTCGCAAAGCCGTTTTTAAAGTTTGAGGAGTTTCAGTTTTAAAAAATGCTTTTTCCCAAGAAAGCGCCACATTAATAGAAAAGTCATTTCCAATTTCTCCATCGACTTCATCCATTTGTTTGTCCAAAGAAAAACGATAAATAGTTGCAGTTGATGAATTTAACCAATGTTTCGGCGGATTTTGACAATTTAGAATCGCTTTGTTCAACACTTTGGTGCTATCAATTCGAGACCATAAAATATTCTTTTTATTTTCTTTCGTGTAACGACAATCAACCGATTTTCCTGTAAGATTAATTAAAACCGTCGCGTTTTCTAATTCCTTTTCCCAACCAGAAAATGTTTTGGCGTTCCAATTTACATATTTAATTCCGTCTTCAATTTTTGATTTTCCTCGAGTTAGAATCACGATTTCATCAAATTTATTTTTGAAATGATTTATTAAAACCTGTCCTAAAAATCCAGTTCCAGCTGCTATAATAAGTTTTTTCATGTTGTGAGGTTTTTTTGCCACGACCCGAGCGAAAGCTAACAGGCGAAGCAATTACACCAATTGCACTAATTTTATTTTGTGAAAGTTGAAAAGTCAATTCGTGAAAATTCGTGTAATTTGTGGCAAACTTTAATTAATTTAAAATTAAAAACAGAGCAATAATTCTGTACAAAATCCAAGTGAAAGATAAATAAAAAGGAAGTTTTAAAAGTTTCACTCTTCTAAAATGTTCCAAAAACATAATCAAAACCGTTACTCCAAACCAACCTAAAATAATCATTTGTGGAAGCTGAACAAACTGACTTAAGATTAAAATTGGCATTAGAATTAAACTTCCCATAAAAGAAACCGTCATTAAATTTCCAGCATAATTAAGTATCGTTTGTTTGTCAAATTTGAAAAGAAATAAAGCTTGAAAAACAATTTGTCCAAAAGCTAAAATTAATTCTCGTGTAATGGTGCTTTTAGGAAAATTCAAAATCAAATTAGAATATCCGAATAAAACGAAAGTCGTTACAGTCAAAGCAAACCCAATAAACAGAAAGCGATATTTATAATTGAAATCGGGAGTGCATTGCAATTTGTTTTCTTCTTTTACATTTCCTGGAATAATGACTTTTCGATTATAAGAAACAAAAGAATAAAGTTTTTTCAGAATGAAATGAATTGGTTTTGCGTTTGCTATTTTTTCAATTAAAGGAAAAGAAAAACCAACCACTTTTATCAAACTATCAATTCCATAAATTACCGTTTGCGTTTTATTGTCGATCAAAGCAATTTCGTTTGGAGCGCGTTTTAAATCCACAAAATTTTGCTCTTCTTCAGATAACTGGCAATAAGATTTTCTTCCGTTTTGATCTAACATACCGCTTTTTACAAATCCAGTAGTATATAAACTGCAAAGCGGACAATCTTCATCATAAAGCAAAGTTTGGTTTTCGAGCGTTTTCATAATTTTAGGTTTTAAGGTTGATTAATTCTAAGCGTATAATTCTTCTTTAACTGGAAATAACTGAATCTTTCTTTTATTTTTTACTGTAATTTTAGATCCTTTTGCTAAGAATACAGAAGCTAGTTTTTGGTTTTGAAGAAATTCAAAATCGTTACCGTAAGTTTTTCTGAAATCAACATCAATTCGATAATTTAAAACTTCAAATTTTTCCCATCTCGGATGTGTAACTTCATATTCAAAAGTCGTTTCTTCATTGATTTTAGTATATCCAAAATAATGTTCGGTAATAAATTCAGCTTCAGAGTTAACTTCGATTTTGCTTAAATCTTTTTTAGTTTCGATTTCAATTGTATTCCAATCTGTATCATTTTTCCATTGATAGATGAAAGAATTTGTATCTTGATTTTCGATAATTTCATGTCTCATTTTTTGAGTTTCATAATGTTCTTGATACAAAGTATTTGCAATAAAAGTGATCGCTTTTTTCGGAACAATTTCTTTAATGAAAACAACGCCGCGTTTCCATTCTCCGTTTTCAAAACGTTTGACATAAAATCTTAAATTCACTTCTTCAAAATCGACATGAAACGGAACTTTTAATCCTAAAACTTTAGTGTTCTTGAACATAAAACCAACTAAGCTCACATAACATTTGCCATTCCAAATGTCGATTTCAGTTCCAGCGGGAACATATTTCTCTAAAACCTCACGATCAACTTCGTAATTGAATAAGGCTAAATTTTTCCATTCTGCTTTTAAGAAATTCATAACGATTAGTCTTTATAGATTATGGTACACATGTAAATTGCTAGTATAAGAGGAATTGGAAACAAGATGTAAGTCAAAAAGTTGTTGTAACCAATTAGATGATTTACTAGCCAAAGACCAAAGAAGCAAATAACTCCACCTAGATAAATGTGTAAATTTCCATCTTTTGGATTGTCAACGAACATTTTTATTCCTATCAAAACTTGAAGAAGTCCTGTAATCATGGTTGATAGTAATGCCAATGCTATTGCGCCTTCTCCAAATAAAAGTGACGATATAAGAAGTATTATTGGTAGTGCAATTGCAAATATGTTGATGTATTTTATGGTTTTCATAGTTATTGATTATTTTAAACTTTCAGAAAAAATTGAAAGTTTTGATTAAATTTTTTTATTTCATCATTTTTAAAAACAACTTTCCTAGCCAGTTATCATTAAATTCAGTCATTTTATCTAACATATTATCAGCTTTTAAAACAAAATCGTACAATTTGGAAGTTTGATCTACAAAGTGTTTTTCTTCTGCAGATTCACTAGCTTCAATAGTCGAAACTTCTTTTAAGATTTTAAGAGCAGGTTTGATTTCTCTTTTGCTTCTTTCTCTCGAAATTTTCACGGCCAATTCGTCTAAATCTTTTTCGGCTGTAAAGAATTCTTTTCTTTCGCCAGCTTTAAATTCTTTGTAGACAATTCCCCAATCCATTAAAGCTCTTAGGTTCATACTTGCATTTCCACGCGAGATTTGCAATTCTTCCATAATGTCTTCCATAGAGACAGCTTCGTTGGAAACCATTAATAAAGCATGAATCTGTGCCATGGTTTTATTAATGCCCCATTGAGAACCTAATGCTCCCCATGTTTGAACGAATTTATTTTTTGCTTCTTTGAATTCCATGGATCAAATGTAAACAAAAGTTTTTAAACTTTCAAAAATAATTGAAAGTTTGTTTTAAGGAATGGGGAAATGATGTGAAAACTATTTTTTTTTACTTTCTTAAAATGATAGATAAACCACTGCTAAAAAGAGATTGTGACTCAGCGCCATATTTTGTCAGTTTGAAATCAAATGTATATTTACCATCTTTTGGAGCAGTAAATTTTTTGTTTTCAAGTTCAAATTCGAAATTTTCTCTGTGTACTATGGAATCTTTTTCTTCAAAAGTTTTTTCAGTAACGTCTTCAGAAGTTCCAGTAGCGTTAATTATGTGATTTGCATTATAAGAAAATCTACTAATACTGTCAAATTTGACTGTTTTTTTATTCTCTTCAATTAAATATTTAATGGTGTATTCTGGATATGGAGTATTGCTATTTATTTTGGTCCAAAAGACAACGGTTTCTCCCTTTTTTAAACTGATTTCGCCAGAAGAAGTAATCTCATCTTGTGTTACTGGTATTTCAATTAATTCTTCCCCAGCAGATTGGCAAGCGCAAACTGTTATTAGTGCTATTAGGACAATGGTTTTTAGTATGATTTTCATATTTATTTTTTTATGGAAGGAATATCTAATGTCTTATTTTTTGAATAATAATTAAACATTTTAATGTAAAAGTCCCTTGTAAGATCTGAGACCTTTTTAGTTATTAAGTAAAAAACTTTATCGTTATATTCTACATAACAAATTAATTTTTCAAAAACACGATCATTGTAATTTGAATCTGTAATTTTTAAATCTGTAAGATTTTCTATTTGCGAATAAGTATATTTATTGGCAAGTGATAATCTGTTGCTTAAAAAGTTGTTTTCAAAATCAGAACCAATTTTTTCAGGAATTTCGAAGTTTTCTAAACTATTTGTTTTGACTGCATTTAGAAACTTTAGATAAGTAAAATTCATATCATTATTTACTCTGTAAAACGTGACATAATCATAATTTCCCTCTGACCTCGGCGAAATGGATTGGTTGATGTCTAAGAACGCTTTCATTTCTTTATCTAATTTATTAAAAATAGACTTGAACAAATAGATTTCGGCTTTAGGTGTATTCAAAACATATTCTTCCCAAGAATTGAAAGTTTCTTTTTTGAAATCCTTTTTTAATAAATTTTTGCCATTTTTAAGCATATGCAAGGCTAGATTTTCCTTATCAGGAAATTTCGCAAAATTATCTACTTGTCCGTTGTAAATAATATAACTTTTTGAGGCAGTATCATACTCGTAATGTATGACACTAAAATTTTCGCCATAAATAATGCTATTGGAATCTTCAAAGTAAATATGATTTTCCTTTACATGTTGTTTTTTGATTTCGGCTATGCTAATCAAATTAGGATTCTCCTCTTTAATAACGTAAATACTTTGCGAGCAAAGCCTTTCACTTGGAAATAAAGCTGACGATAACTCTATAGAAATGACATCCGCTAGGGTTTCAAAATTTATTTTTCCGAATTCCAAATCAATATTACCTTGCTGATAGACTGTAACTGCAGGAATATAATTGTCTGGAATAGAAACACTGAATTTACCCGGTTCAGAAAACGAAGTTAGGTTTACTTTTGAATTTAAAATTTTCTGAGCTTCTTGTGCCGTGATTTTTTTCTCTTGCACAAGTAATTCATTATTGCCTTGATTTTCATCAAGATTGTATCTTTTGCAACTTGATATTGATAAAAGCAATACAAGTAAATATATTATTGGGGTAGTTTTCATGCTATGAACTTATTTGTTTTAATTAAATTTATCAATACCTACTGTTGTTGTTTCTTCGTTTTTAGTATTTGAATACACAACATAAAAGGATTTATGTAAAACATAATAAAGAACATAATAAAGAATAAAAACACCTAAAGCGGTAAGCCATAAAAAGGAGTAGATCTTGTTTTTGAAAAAAATGAGATACCCTTCAGTAAAATCAAAAAAGGATTTTATGTCTTCAAAATATAAAAATAGGACTATTACAAAAGGAACAATTTTGGTCATGATTTTATAATTCGCAACCAAAAGTATTGCCATTACAAATACAGGAATTTTTATCAAATCGTTTATGGTTTTTACTTCACTTGTAAAATAGTCGTATAATAAGAAAGCGCTCAGCAAAAGACAATAAATAGCTAGATGAAGCTTTTTGTTTTTCTTTAAACTAAGAAAATATTGCGTAATGTTTTCTCTTCTTTTGGTTAGTAATAAAACTAAAAAACTAAAAATATTCAAGATAGGAACAAGAGTAAAGACATTCATAATTCCGAAGTATTTTTTTAAGGAATAGCCGCGAAATTGAATCAAGTTGCCTAAAAATCTTCCTGAATAAAGCACTAAAAAATAATTTGAAACTAATTTGCTTATTTCAAACAAATCAAGATCTGACGAGAAAATAGAAATTGTAAATATAGATTCACCCAAATTTAAGAGAGTAAGAATCAAAAAAGAGAAACTGATTATAAAACCCCATTTAAAGAATTTCGCATCAATAAATTGCTGGTCGATTGGTTTTCGAATACTTTTAAATCCTTCATATCTATTGGTAATGTAGAAAAAGCCAATAAGAACAAATAAAATTTTGAAGGTATTTAGAACTTCCATAACCGTCATGAAGATATCCTGATGAAAAGGTTCGCTGAAGGTTAAAAAGGTAAAATTTCCAAATGTATTCGCAACTTCAAGATCAATAACGTTGAATAAAAGTATAGATATCAGTATGGGGAAAATCCATTTTGTTTTTTTGGAAACATTAAAGTTTTCTACTGTAAAGTAGTGCTTAACAAAATAACCAAAATAAATAATGAATGATAAAAAACGGATGGTTTTGTAGATGTAAGTGCTTTTATACCAGATAAAAGAGTAAAGATATTGTGTGAAATTATAGTCTAAGAAAAATGAAATATTATTTCTGAAAAAATAAAAAGCGCCCAATAATTGTAAAATGATTCCAGTCTTTATTTTATTGTTTTTATAAAAATACCAGGAAAGAATTAGTGTGTTGAAAAAACAAAAAAGGATTTGCCAAATTTGTGTAAAAATAAATGTGTTTGGGGTAAAAACTTCGATGTAATACAGAAGCATGCTTGATAAGAAAAGTACAATTCCGAACACCCAAATTTTATCGATTACGTTATTTTGAGTTTCGCTAAAAATTAATTTCATAGGTTAGTTTTACAATTAGGGGTAATTACGTACAAAAATATTCTTTTTAAAATGATATCAAAATATTTTTTAGGATTTTTCTCAATACAAATAGATTTGACAAATAATAAAGTTATGTTAATTCAACCCGCGAAATTTTGATTAAATAATGATACAGCTATTTTTGTAAAAATCACATTTTATGGAATTATACTACACTTTTTCGGTACTTATCGTACTGGCTTCTTTCTTCGCCTATTTGAATTTAAGATTTTTAAAACTTCCGGGAACGATCGGAATCATGATTATTGCTATGCTGGTTTCAGTAGGAATTCGCCTTTTGGGAGATTCTTATTTTCCTTCAACCACCAAACATTTTTTTGATTTAATAAAGCAATTTGATTTCAACGAAATCCTTATGGGCGCTATGTTGAACTTTCTTTTGTTTGCTGGAGCGCTACACGTAAATATGGCCGATCTTAAAGAGCAAAAGGTGTCCATTATGATTTATTCTACTGTAAGTGTTGTACTGTCAGCCTTGATTATCTCAATGATACTATATTATGTCACGCCATTTTTGGGAATAAAAATACCGTACATATTTTGCTTGGTTTTTGGAACTTTAATTTCTCCAACCGATCCGATTGTGGTTTTGGGAGTTTTAAAAGAAGCGAAAGTTCCTAAAAGAATTGAAACTAAAATCGTTGGTGAATCTTTGTTTAACGATGGAGTAGCGGTAGTAATGTTTGCGGTAGTTCTAAAAATGGCAACCGATCCAACATTTGACGCTACTTTTAGCTCAATAACTTGGCTGTTTATAAAAGAAGGAATCGGCGGACTTTTATTAGGAACGGTTTTCGGATTTACAGCTTCAAGAGTCATGAAAAAAGTTGATGACTATAAAGTTTCGGTTTTAATAACGCTTTCTATTGTAACAGGAGGATTTTTAGTAGCACAAGCGTTGCATGTTTCTAGTCCGCTAGCGATGGTTGTTGCCGGATTGATTATTGGAAATTATGGTAAAAAAGTGGCCATGAGCGAAGTCACCAAAGATTATCTAGGAAAATTCTGGGAACTTGTTGATGAAATCTTAAATGCTGTTTTATTCCTTTTTATTGGTTTCGAATTGTTATTATTACCAGACTTAAATAAACAATTATTGACAGGTTTTGTAGCAATTTTTATTGTGTTGTTTTCAAGATTAACTTCTATTGTTTTACCGTGGAAATTCTTTGATATCTTTAAGTTCTTCGGAATTAAATCGGCTTATAACAAAGGTTCTTTGATGGTTTTAGTTTGGGGCGGAATTCGCGGTGGAGTTTCGATCGCACTTGTGCTCTCTATGCCTGAAGGGGAATATAAAAACTTACTGCTTGAGGTAACTTATATTGTGGTTTTATTCTCAATTGTAGTGCAAGGATTGACTGTTGGAAAACTGGCAAAACGAGTTTTAGAGAAAGAGTAAATCGAAAATTGAAGAAAGAGTAAAGACGCAAGATTTTTATTCTTTGTCTTTAGATTTTAAATAAAAACCCTGCAAGTTCTTTTGCAGGGTTTTGTTTTTTATCTCTTATCGTCTTTAGAATAGTTAGATTCTCCATTGATATTAATTTCTCCACCTAAAAACTTTGGTTCTCGATTTCTTAAAACGTCAAAAAAGGATTTGCAAATCGAAAGAGATTCTCTAAAACGAACATAATTATAACCTAAATATTCTCCTTGATTCGCAGAATAACCAGCAGATTTTATTCCCAATTTATTTCCGATGTAAATCGCACGGTTCAAATGATATTCTTGAGAAATTAAAGTGGCTTTTTTTATTTTGAAAATATGTTTCGCGCGATACATCGTTGAATAAGTATCAAAGCCAGCATAGTCAATAAAAATCTTTGTAGTATCAACTCCGTGAGAATAGCAGTAATTTTTCATAACCGTTAATTCATCATATTCGTCGCGACCATTATCTCCCGAAAGCAGAATTTTATTGATGCGTTTTGCTTTCCAAAGCATAATTCCTGTATCTAGTCGATCTTTTAAATATTTGCTCGGCTGATTTCCGTTAATTCCAGCTCCAAAAATAATTCCGACATCATTCTTCGGAAATTTTTTAATAGAATAATGAATGTATTTTTTGGTAGAATTTTTAACGTAATAGTTTACAGAAACAATCGCAACCAATCCGATAATCGCAAGGTAAAGGGCTATTTTAAAATATTTTTTCAAAATGTATTTTGTAAGATTAAGATTCAAAAATGCTAAGATAGCTAGACAAAATCAAATAAAAAAACCGAAGCATTTTTTGCTTCGGTTTTTTTATTTGATTCCCTAAGTTGCTTAGCAACTTAGAAGCTTAGAATCTTTATAATAATCCCGCTCTCTTCAACAATGCTTCAGGTTTTGGTTCCTGACCTCTAAAACGTTTGTACAAAGTCATCGGGTGTTCTGTTCCTCCTTTAGAAAGTACATTATCTTTGAATTTCTTCGCAACTTCTTCGTTGAAAATCCCATTTTCATGGAAATATTCAAAAGCATCAGCGTCTAAAACTTCAGCCCATTTGTAGCTGTAATATCCAGAAGAATATCCGCCTTGGAAAATATGAGAAAAAGCGGTACTCATTGCATTTTCTTTTACATCAGGATACAATTGCGTGTTTGCAAATTGTTCCGTTTCGAAAATCTTCAAATCTGTAATATTGGTTGGATCTTGTCCGTGCCAAGCCATATCCAATAATCCGAAACTTAATTGGCGCAACGTTGCCAAACCTTCTTGGAAACTCGCACTTTCTTTAATTTTCTGAACATACTCAATCGGGATAATTTCTCCTGTTTCATAGTGATTCGCAAACAAAGCCAAAGCTTCTGGTTCGTAACACCAATTCTCCATAATCTGACTTGGTAATTCTACGAAATCCCAGTAAACAGAAGTTCCAGATAAACTTGGATAAACCGTATCGGCCAACATTCCATGTAATCCGTGACCGAATTCGTGGAATAAAGTTGTTACTTCATTAAAAGTCAATAACGAAGGTTTTGTTTCGGTTGGTTTTGTAAAGTTACAAACGTTCGAAATGTGTGGTCTCTCGTTTACGCCGTCTTTTACATATTGTGATTTGAATGAAGTCATCCAAGCGCCGTTTCTTTTTCCTTTTCTTGGGAAGAAATCAGCATAGAAAATCGAAACTAAATCATTTTTAGCATCTCGAACTTCGTAAGTTGTAACTTCTTCGTGATATTTATCGATATCAAAAACCTCAGTAAAAGTTAAACCGTATAGTTTTTTTGCCACTGTGAAAGCACCGTCTAAAACTTTTTCTAATTGAAAATAAGGTTTCAGTTTTTCATCATCTAAGTTAAAAAGCTGTTGTTTTAATTTTTCAGAATAATAAGCGCCATCCCATTTTTCCAATTGCTCGATTCCGTCTAATTCTTTCGCGAAAGCGGTTAATTCTGCAAATTCTTTTTGAGCTGCAGGTTTTGCTTTTGCCAATAAATCATTCAAAAAAGAAAATACTTTTTCTGGACTTTCGGCCATTCTTTCTTCCAAAACAAAATGGGCGTGCGTTTTATATCCCAATAAATTAGCTCTTTCAAAACGTAATTTTGCGATTTTTAAAACATTTTCCTGATTGTCAAATTCGTTGTTTTGAAAAGCTTTTGCTCCAAAAGCGATTGCCATTTTTTTACGCAATTCGCGATTGTCAGCATAAGTCAGAAACGGAACATAACTTGGATGATCTAAAGTGAAAATCCAGCCTTCTTTTTCCTGATTTTTAGCTAATATTCTAGCCGCTTCGATTGTTCCTTCTGGCAAACCTGAAAGATCTTTTTCATCCGTTAAATGCAATTCGAAGTTGTTGGTTTCTGCCAAAACATTTTCGCCAAACTGCAAACTCAATCTTGATAATTCTTTGTCGATTTCTCTCAATTGATTTTTCTTGTCTTCTGGCAAATTAGCTCCGTTTCTAGAAAAGCTTTTGTATTTTTTATCTAATAAAGTCGTTTGTTCCGGGTTGAGGTTCAAGCTTTCTTTTTGATCGTAAACGGCTTTTACGCGCGCAAACAATTCCGCATTTAAGCGAATATCATTTCCGAATTCTGAAAGCCAAGGTGAAACTTCTTGAGCAATTTTCTGCATTTCGTCATTCGTTTCAGCCGAATTCAAATTGAAGAAAACACTAGAAAGACGATCTAAAATATCGCCTGAAAAATCCATTGCCACAATTGTGTTTTCAAAAGTCGGCGCGTCTGGATTATTTACAATCGCATCAATTTCGGCTTTAGCCAAAGCAATCCCTTCCTGAAAAGCAGGAACGTAATCTTCGATTTTAATCTGCGAAAAAGGTGCGGTGTTATGTTTGGTGTTGAAATATTGTGTTAAGATACTCATATTGTATATTTTTGTCCTGCAAGGTTTTCAAAACCTTGTAGGTGTTTTTAAGTATTCTAATTTTTGATTGCAATAATCAAACCTACAAGGTTTTGAAAACCTTGCAGTAATTTATAGGAAAATTATTTTTTCAATCCTTCAGCCGCTTTATTAACCGCAGCTTTCAATTCTTCTTTATAAGCAATAATCGCATCCAAAACCTTTTTGTCGTGGCTTCCGATGATTTGCGCTGCTAAAATTCCAGCATTTTTTGCTCCGTTTAAAGCAACAGTTGCAACAGGAACTCCGCCTGGCATTTGCAAAATTGATAAAACAGAGTCCCAACCATCAATCGAGTTGCTTGATTTTACTGGAACTCCAATTACAGGAAGCGGAGACATTGAAGCCACCATTCCTGGTAAATGTGCTGCACCGCCCGCACCGGCAACAATTACCGAAATCCCACGATTGTGTGCATTTTTGCTGAAATCGAATAATTTCTCTGGCGTTCTGTGTGCCGAAACGATATCTACTTCAACTTCAATATTGAATTGTTTTAATATGTCGATTGCATCTTGCATAACTGGCATGTCTGAGATGCTTCCCATGATAATGGCTACTTTGCTCATGTTTTTATTTTTTTGTTTCAAGTTTCAGGTTTCAAGTTTTGTTAAGCCTGAAAATTGCATTTGTTCTATACTTTCCTGTCTACAGGATATTTTTTTAATCGAGACTTGATTAATTTACTTATGAAATAGATTATAAATACGATAATTGTAATTACTATGAAATTTACAATCAAAAATTCTGGATAAAAATATGTGGTAACATAGCATTCCGCATCAACTTTTCCATATGCATGAAATGGAAAACCTATATTAAAACCTCTTCTGTGTTTAGTTATAGTTATTAATTGTACTGTAAGATAAATTATGATTATTAATCCAAAGATTTTTAATGCTTTTTTCATTTAAATTACTAGGCACTAATAACTTTAATCGTATTTTTTACATCTTCTGCAATTCGTCTCGCCTCGGCCATGTTTTCGTTTACAATCGTCACATGACCCATTTTTCTAAAAGGGCGTGTTTGTTTTTTTCCGTAAATATGTGGCGTAACGCCGTTCCATCCTAAAATGGTTTCGATGTTTTCATACACTACATCTCCAGAATGACCTTCGGCACCGACTAAATTTACCATAATTCCAGCGACTTTGCTGTCTGTGTTTCCTAACGGAAGATCTAAAATGGCACGTAAATGATTTTCGAATTGTGAAGTATAACTTGCTTCAATAGAATAATGACCAGAATTGTGCGGACGCGGAGCAACTTCGTTAACCAAAATTTCGTCGTCTTGCGTTTGGAACATTTCAACCGCTAGAAGTCCAACGTGATTGAAGTTTTTAGAAACTTCCAAAGCAATTGCTCTAGCTTTTTCTGCCACTTTATCGTCGATTCTTGCTGGGCAAATTACGTATTCAACTTGGTTGGCTTCTGGATGAAATTCCATTTCTACAACCGGATATGTTTTAATTTCTCCTGATGGATTTCTTACCACAATTACCGCCAATTCGTTTTTGAATGGAACCATAGTTTCTGCAATACATTCTACATTTGGAAGTGTATCTAAATCGGAAACTTGGCGAACTATTTTTACGCCATTTCCATCATAACCAAATTCGGTACATTTCCATACGAAAGGCATCTCGACTCCGCTCGATGTGACAGCTGATTTTAGATTTTCTAAATTTTCGAATCTTTTATATGGCGCAGTTGGGATATTATTCTGAGCATAAAAGTCTTTTTGAACACCTTTATTCTGAATTCCTTTTAAGGTTTTTGGAGATGGATATATTTTTAAACCTTCGTTTTCTAGTTGCGTTAAAGCTTCAAGATTTACCAATTCGATTTCGAAAGTCAAAACATCGACTTGTTTTCCGAAGTTGTAAACCGTATCGTAATCCATTAAATCACCTTGAAAGAATTTGTTACAGGCAATTTTACTAGGCGCTTCGTCGCTCGGATCTAGAACGTAAGTTTGTATATCAAATTTTCTAGTGTCGAACAAAAGCATTTTACCTAATTGTCCGCCACCCAATATTCCTAATTTAAAATCAGAAGAAAAATAATTCATTTTGTGTTGTGTTTTTGCAAAGATACTTTTTAATCTTTTTTCAGCCAAAATTTAGTTTTTTTCACCACGAATTCACGAATTGTATTTTAAAGTTTTTCCGCCACGAATTCACGAATTTTCTTTTTCGCTTTGTCTAAAAATAATTCGTGAATTCGTGGCTATCAAAACTCTACTTTATTTTCTTCAAAACTTCTTTTGCCACTGCTTTGTATGCGGCTGAATGATCTCCGAAATCTTTGTCGATTATAACTTTTAATTCGGGATGAATCCAATCGTAATGATTTCCTAAAACATATAATGTTCTGATGGAATAGGCTTTTGTGGCGACTTTTACATCATTAATTAACCAATCAAAACTTGCTTCGATGCAATCCTGAAGATTTTCTTCGGAGAGTTTAATGCAGTTTTCGTTTTTCTTATAATGCGATTTTACTAAAAGCTGAAGCACTTTTGCAATTGGACGAAGCGAACTGTCATCTTTCAAAATTTTCAAATTTGAACAGAAAAAATCAAGATGAGGCTGTAGCCAAAGCAATTCTTCGTAAGAAACAAATTCTAAAATCCAGCAGGCTTTATGGTTGTTTTTGTCTGAAGGCGTAAAACATATCGAAACTAATTCGCTGAAAAGCGCTGGATTTTCCAAAATATCTTGTGCCGCTTTTAGACGATTTTCTCTATAAGCATTTACGTAATCTAGCTTTTTTTGCAATTCAGACTGCATTGTTCGGGTGTTTAGTATTTTGCTAAAATAAGTAATTTAATGAGATAATTCCGTAATAATTTATTGGTAAACCTGGATAATAAAATCTTGGTTGCGCGCTTCCAACTCCCGTGGCATTGGTCAAAATCATCGAAGCGTATTTTTCGTTGGTGACATTGTTGATTCCAGCATCCAAATGCGCTTTTAATCCAGATAAAATCTCAAATTGATATCCTGTTTTTAAATTCAGTAAAGAATAAGAATCTGAAAAATTGGCGTTTGAATCATTCATCGGAATTTTATCTGTGAACTGAAAATCGGCTGAAAAATAAAATCCTGAATTGGTGTTGAAATTAAAACCTGCGCTTGCGGTATTGGCAGGAACTCCGGTTAATTTGTTTCCAGAATAATCATTTCCGTTATCTACAAATTCTTTGAATTCGTAATTTCCGATAGAAGTTCCTACATAAGAATTCAAATTGAAAGTTCGATTGATTTGCCAATTGTGTTTTAATGCAATTTCGATTCCTTCATGAAATGTTTTTCCAGCATTTACACCTTCGTATTGATCGTCTCCAATTCTTTTGGCAACCAATAAATCTTTAATTTCCATTCGATAAACCGTAATTTCAGCATATAATTTTTTGGTGAAAAGATGGAGTTTGCTTCCCAATTCAAAATTATAGCCCGTTTCTGGTTTTATGTTTTGATTGATATTTCCTGTGCTTGTTAAAGTTTCTTCGGTTGCTGGAAGAGAAAATCCTCGGCTTGCAGAAAAGTAGAATGTCTGAATTTCATTCGGCTTGAACAAAAAAGAAAGTTGTGGCGAAAAAATTCCATCATAACTATAATGTTCCGTCGGATTATTCGCGGAAGCGGGAAAATCATTCTGAAGTTCAAATTTGGTTTTGTTGTAATTTAAACCTGCCTGAATCTCAAATCGGTCAGAAAGCAACGTTCTGATTTGCGAAAAAATATTGTAAAAATGCCTTTTCTGATTCGTTGCAGAAAGCTGATCGCCTTGTAAACTTCCGTTCCCATTATTTTGCTGATACAGATTCTGAAAAGTATTTCCGCTATAATTATCTGCGAAATATTCAATTCCGCCAATAAATTGATTGTTGATTTTTCCGATTTTAAAATCTCCCGAAAATTGGGTTCTTGCACCCGAAGCAAAAGTATATTGACGCAAAATATCAAAAGGTCGTGGTTCGTTGCTGTCTTTATAATTAATAAAAACAGAAGTCGAATTATTCAAATGATCGTTAATTTTAAAATCATAAGCCAATCCACCCAAAGTCGATTTATATTCTTTGAATCCTTTTGAAGCAACCCAAGTCGGCGCGCCAGCTTGCGGATTATTTTCGAAAGTGGTTTTGTTGATCGAACTCGGAATGTACGCTTTTAAATAAGTGTAATTTGAGAAATAAGTCAGTTTGCTGTTTTTCTTTCTGAATAATTCTCCGCCAAGCGTAATTCCTTCCCGATTGTAAGCACTGTTTTCGCGCCAGCCGTCAGTTTTTAAATTATGATAAGTCAGATTTAAAGACGAACTTTTTTCATTCAAATCGAAACTTATTCTATTTTTCAATAATCCGTAAGATCCAAAAACAGAACTGACTTCGGCTTGATAATTTCCTTTTTTTAAAGATTGTGGCGAAATCAAAATCGCACCACCCAATCCAGCGCCATAAACACTCGAAAGTGGCCCTTTTATAATTTCAACTTGATTGATATTTTGAAGATCAATATCATCAATTACGGTTTCGCTGTTTCCGGAAGTTAGCGGAATACTTCCGTAAAAAGCGCGAATTTTATTCGTTCCGTATGGAGTTCTCGCGCCAATTCCGCGAATCGAAATTCGGGTTGTCGTAATATTAGACGATTGCATAAAAACGCCAGGAATCGTATTGATGACATTGCTGATGTCAGTAGTATTATTTCGAAGTAATTCTTTTTCGGATAAAATGCCAATTGAAGCCGGGCTGTTCTGTAAATCCCGATTAATATGAAGCGGACTAATTAAAACTTCATTCAGTTTTTGAGTTTTAACCGAATCAATATTTTGAACTTCTTTTTGTTGCGAGATGATATTTTGAAAAATAAAAAGAGTGGAAAGAAGAAGAAAATATTTTTTAGAAATCATAAAATGAGATTAAGGCCGTAAATAATTTTAACACATAGAAACGTAGCATTGATTGAGGCAAAAAAGGCGTTTTGCTAATTGTAATCCACATATTTCCAAAGTATTGAGATATGTATAAACGAGTCTTCTTAAAATCAACTTTAGTACTAAAAAAATCTATGTTTCTATGTGTTTAAAATATTTTGGTTGTTTTGATGGGCATCGGATTAAAAATTGAAAATATTTTTAACCGCAAATTACACAGATTACACAAATTAAATTTGCGAAAATTTGTGTAATTTGTGGTTAAAAGCAATCTTAACGATTTATTTCACGGTGACTTTCCAAATCGTATTACTGCTGTCATCATTCACTAATAGCGATCCGTCATTCATTACTGTAACAGCAACTGGACGCCCATAAACTTCGGCTTTATTTTGATCAGAGATAAAACCAGTCAAAAAATCTTCTGGTTTTCCTGAAGGTTTTCCGTCTTTAAAAGGAACGAATAAAACTTTATAACCCGAAATTTTAGAACGATTCCAAGAACCATGCTGACCAACGAAAGCGCCGTTTTTATATTTCGCTGGAAAAGCATCTTTAGTGTAAAAAGCCAATCCCAAAGAAGCGGTGTGAGAACCGACCGGAACATCAGGAACAATTGTTTTTTCGACTAAATCTTTTCTTTCGCCTTTCATCCTCGGATCGGGAATGCTTCCAAAATACGAATATGGCCATCCGTAGAAACCATCTCTTTTTACACTTGTAATATAATCGGGAACTAAATCATCTCCCAATTCATCGCGTTCATTTACCGCAGTCCACAATTCTTTATTAACAGGATTCCAATCCATTCCAACAGGATTTCTTAACCCCGAAGCAT
This sequence comes from Flavobacterium sp. B167r, assembly GCF_056824315.1. Taxonomy (NCBI): domain Bacteria; kingdom Pseudomonadati; phylum Bacteroidota; class Flavobacteriia; order Flavobacteriales; family Flavobacteriaceae; genus Flavobacterium; species Flavobacterium sp. B167r. The sequence continues at coordinate 408,498 of NZ_CP124859.1, read as the reverse complement.
AGATTTTTTCTCCAGTTCCGTCAGGGTTAATTTCTAGAATTGCAGCACGGCGAACTTCTTTATCCATTCCGTTTTCGCCATTATTACTTCCAGAACCCACGGAAACATAAATTTTGCTTCCGTCAGGACTTGCTAATAAATTTCTTGTCCAGTGATTGTTGTAACCGCCCGCAGGAAGTTCAAGGATTTTTTCTCCTTTAGTTTCTAATTTCAACGGATTATTTTTATAAGGATAACGGTATAATCCGTCGGTGTTTGCAATGTAAAAAAAGTCTTTTAGAATTAGCATTCCAAAAGGTTTGTTCAGTCCAGAAATGAAAACTTGACGAGTTTCAAATTTTCCGTCTTTATCTTTATCTCGTAAAACGGTAATTTGGTTTTTACTCATGCGCGTGCTACTTTCAACCACAAAAATATCTTGGTTGGCAGCAATATAAGTCCAGCGCGGATTTTCAAATCCGTCTGCAAATTTAGTTACAGTAAAACCTTCGGGAGCTTTTGGAGTTTTTCCGGCAGGCCAGCCAATCACTTTGCTGTTGTTGCTTTTAGACTCGGTTGCATAGGGAGGAGGAAGTGTAATGTCTCCAATGGCAGTTTTCACAGTATTGCCTGGCTGTTTGGCCAAAGCTTCTTTTTCTTCTTTTTTTACTTGTCCATTGCAGGCTGTCATTAAGGCTAATAAGGGTATCGAAAATAAGGCTAAGGATTTTTTCATTGGTTTCTTGGAGTTAAATAATTATATCACAACAATTTACGGAAATTTCAGACGGCTTCAAAAAAGAATTTGTAAACATTAACTGATATTTAACATTCATAAAAAATATCTCGATACAGTTTATTTTGATAGAAGCTGTTAATTTCTAATTCTTTATCTTTGTCCATTATTTTAAAAAGAAAAATAATGATACAACTTCACGATAAACAATTTGTTCCGTTTATTTCGGCTAAAGAAATTGATTTTGCTTTGACTAAAATGGTAGCTCAGGTAGAAGACGATTTTGGAGATGATACTCCAATTTTTATTGGGGTTTTGAATGGTGCTTTTATGGTAGTGTCAGATTTTTTGAAAAAATATAAAAAACCATGCGAGGTTTCGTTTATCAAAATGGCTTCGTATGAAGGAACAGAAAGTACAGATTCGGTTAAAGAATTAATCGGAATCAATCATGATCTTTCTGGACGAACAGTCATTGTTATTGAAGATATTGTAGATACTGGAAATACAGTAGAAGAATTGAAGCATTTGTTTAAAGCGCAAAATGTAAAGCATTTTAAAATAGCAACGTTGTTCTTTAAGCCAGAAGCTTATAAAAAAGACATTAAAATAGATTATGTCGGAATTCGTATTCCGAACAAATTTATTGTAGGTTACGGTTTAGACTACGATGGTTTAGGAAGAAACCTAACTGAAGTTTACAAATTAGCAGAATAAAAAAACAAAACACAACTAAATATTCATTTTAAGACTTCTGAAAGACAGAAGTAACAACACTCATTTCAATTATGATTAACATCGTTTTATTTGGAAAGCCTGGTGCAGGAAAAGGAACTCAGGCAGAATTTTTAAAAGAAAAATATAATTTAACACACCTTTCAACAGGAGATATTTTTCGTTTTAATTTAAAAAATGATACTGAACTAGGAAAAAAAGCAAGAGTTTTCATGGATAATGGAGAATTAGTTCCTTGCGAAGTAACAACTGCAATGTTAATTGATGAGGTAAAAAAACACCCAGATACAGCAGGATTTTTGTTCGACGGTTACCCAAGAACAATCAATCAAGCAGAGGCTTTAGATCAATTTTTACCAACAATCGGATCTAGCGTAACAGCAACAATCGCTTTAGAAGCAGATGACGAAATTTTGGTAGCACGATTATTAGAAAGAGGAAAAACAAGCGGAAGAGCTGACGATCAAGACGAAGAAAAAATTCGTGTAAGATATCAAGAATACAATGAGAAAACAGCTCCTCTTATTGGATATTATAAAGAACAAAACAAGTTTCATGCTGTAGACGGTATCGGAACTATTGAACAAATTACAGAACGATTAACGTCAGTTATAGATAATTTGTAGAAGCTTATTCCGGCTGTACGTTACAAGTCCTCGCTAAAAAAACTATTTTTCCAAACCATAAAACGAGCTTCCGTTGGTCGCTGTTTTCTGGCAGGAAAAATTAGTTTTTTTAGCTCCGGGCTTTTCACTTCCATCTGGGCTAAAAATCAAGATTGCGAATTACATTTAACAAAAACTATTTTATAACGAATCCCCTATCAATTGGAAATACTAATTATATTTTTTCTAATTCTATTAAACGGAGTTTTCTCCATGTCTGAAATCGCTTTGATTTCGGCCCGTAAAAACAGGTTGGAAACAGCAGCGAAAAAAGGCAACAAAAGTGCTAAAACAGCACTCGATCTAGCCAATTCCCCAAATAAGTTTTTATCTACAGTACAAATCGGAATTACCTTAATCGGAATTTTGACGGGTATTTATTCTGGTGACAAAATCACCGCTGATGTTGAACTTTTTGTAGCAGGATTTGCAGCTTTGAAACCTTATGCACATTCAGTGGCGGTAGGAATTGTAGTTGTAGTTTTAACTTTCTTTTCATTGGTTTTAGGAGAATTGCTTCCAAAACGAATCGGATTAAATTATCCAGAGGCAATTGCAAAAATGGTTGCAATGCCAATGAAAGTAATTTCAATTATTACGGCTCCCTTTATTTGGCTGTTAACTTCATCAACAGATTTTTTATTGAATGTTTTTCAAATAAAACCAACTGCTGACGGAAAAGTTACCGAAGAAGAAATTAAAGCCATCATTAAAGAAGGAACAGAAGTAGGGGAAGTTCAAGAAATTGAACAAGATATTGTGGAGCGTGTTTTCCATATTGGAGACAGAAAAGTAAACTCTTTAATGACACACCGCAAGTCGGTTGATATGTTGCCATTAAAAGAAGATAAGGCTAAAATTAAAGAATTGGTCGTTCAGGATCTTCATGCCGTTTATCCTGTTTACAATGATAACTATGATGATATTGTGGGTGTGGTAACACTTAAAAATATTTTCGCAACTATTGAAAAAGATAATTTCGATTTAGCATCAATAATGACTGATGCGCCTTATTTAATGGAACAGACTACAGCTTACAAAGCTTTAGAAAATTTCAAAAAAACGGGTGTACACTATGCTTTGGTTTCAGATGAATATGGTGTTTTTCAAGGTTTAATTACATTGAACGACATTTTAGAAGCCTTAGTTGGAGATGCTGCAGAATTCTATAAAGATGAATTCCAGCTTATAGAAAGAGAAGATGGTTCGTGGCTGGTTGACGGACATTATTCGTTGCACGACTTCTTGACTTATTTTGAATTGGACGAGTTGACTAACGATTACGAAGTAAACACCGTAAGCGGAATGATTATGACGGAGCTTTCTCATATTCCAAAAGAAGGCGAGAAATTAGTTTGGCAGAAATTCGTTCTTGAAGTAGTCGACATGGACGGTGTTAAGATTGATAAAGTGCTTGTGAAAGCGCTTAAAGAGTAAAGTAAAGTTTTCAGTCACAGTTTACAGTCTCAGTTTGAACTGGGAATTTAGGTTGAGGTTGAATCAAAAATAAATTATAGTTAAGTCACAGTTTTTTTATCACAATTGGATACTGAAAACTGCGACTGCGACTGAATACTTAGAAAAATGACAGAAGGAAATTTTGTAGATTACGTTAAGATATATGTTTCTTCCGGAAAAGGAGGGAAAGGTTCTACGCATTTACATAGAGAGAAATTTATTGAAAAAGGAGGTCCAGACGGTGGAGACGGTGGCCGTGGAGGGCATGTTTATTTAGTTGGAAATAAAGGACTCTGGACATTATTTCATTTAAAGTTTGCGCGTCACATTAAAGCAGGACACGGTGGAGACGGTGGAGGAGACCGTAGTACTGGAGCAGATGGAGATGATAAATACATTGAAGTGCCATTAGGAACTGTTGTAAAGGACAAAGAAACTGGTGAAACACTTTTTGAAATTACTGAAGACGGAGAGAAACAGATTCTTGCAAGAGGAGGAAAGGGAGGTTTAGGGAACTGGCATTTTAGAAGTTCTACAAACCAAACGCCTCGTTATTCACAGCCAGGTCTACTTGGTATCGAAATGGATATTATTCTAGAGCTTAAAGTTTTGGCAGATGTCGGATTGGTTGGTTTTCCAAATGCAGGAAAATCTACTTTATTATCTGTATTAACTTCGGCAAAACCAAAAATTGCAGATTATCCGTTTACGACTTTAAAACCAAACTTAGGAATCGTAGCTTACAGAGATTTCCAATCTTTCGTAATTGCCGATATTCCTGGTATTATTGAAGGAGCTGCAGAAGGAAAAGGTCTTGGACATTATTTCTTGCGTCATATTGAGCGTAATTCAACTTTATTGTTTTTAGTTCCTGTTGATACGCCAGACATTAAAGCAGAATATGATATCTTGGTTAATGAATTAACGAAGTACAATCCAGAAATGTTGGATAAAGAACGTCTTGTTGTTATTTCAAAATGTGATATGTTGGATGATGAATTGAAAGCAGAATTGAAAGCAGAATTAGATGTTTCTTTCAAAGGTGTTCCTTATATGTTTATTTCTTCTGTTGCTCAGCAAGGGCTGACAGATTTGAAAGACACACTTTGGAAAATGCTTAATGAATAAAATTCTGAGTTTCTAAGTTTCTAAGATTCTAAGTTCAAAGAAAAAACTTAGAATCTTAGAAACTTAGCCGCTTAGTAACTTTAAACAAAAAAAGGTGTTCTATTTTAGAATGCCTTTTTTTGTTTAAAAGAATGTTAAATTCGTAATAAACGACTAAAATTCCATCTTCAAATTTAATTTTAGAATCGTTTAAGATGGAATAATTGACAAAATGGCTTATATTCGCATCACTTAAACAAAATAACATGAAAAAAGTAATTTTATTCTTGACCATGTGCCTAGTGGCTTTCCCTATGAGAGCCGATGAAGGAATGTGGTTCCTGATGTTTATCGAAAGATTAAATCACAGGGATATGCAAAAAATGGGCTTGCAATTGACAGCCGAAGAAATTTACAGCATAAACAATCATAGCTTAAAAGATGCGATTGTACAGTTTAACGGAGGTTGTACTGCAGAAATCGTTTCAAATAGCGGTTTGGTTCTTACTAATCACCACTGCGGTTATAGTGCGATTGCAGAACTTTCGACTGCAGAACAAAATCATTTGAAAGATGGTTTTTGGGCAAAAAATCGTTCAGAAGAACTAAAACCAAAATCGTTATACGTTCGTTTCTTCGTTCGTATGGATGATGTTTCAAAAAGAATCTTGTCTAAAGTAAATGATACTATGACAGAAACGGAAAGAAACACTATCATTCAGCAAGAAATCGCTTTAATTGAAAAAGAAAATAGCGAAAACGGAAAATACACTGTTTCTGTTCGTCCTTTCTTTCAAGGAAATGAATATTACTATTTTGTTTACCAAGACTACACAGACGTTCGTTTAGTTGGAACTCCTCCTGAAAGCGTAGGTAAATTTGGTGGAGATACAGACAACTGGGAATGGCCTCGTCAAACTGGAGATTTCTCTATGTTTAGAGTTTATGCTGATAAAGATGGAAATCCAGCAACTTATTCTAAAGACAATGTGCCATTGCAACCAAAACACCATTTACCTGTTAGTTTAAAAGGGGTGAAAGAAAATGATTTTGCAATGATCTTGGGGTATCCAGGAAGAACAAACCGTTGGATGCCAGCTGGTGGAATTGAGCAAAACATTAAATATGCTTATCCTGCTTGGGTTGAAGGTGCAAAAACCGGAATGGACGTAATGAAAAAGTATATGGATCAAGACGCAACGGTTCGTTTAAATTACGCTTCTAAATATGCTTCTACTGCAAACTACTGGAAAAACCGTCAAGGTATGATCGACGCTTTAACAAAAGCGGGAACTGTAGATGCAAAAGCAGAACAAGAGGATAAATTCTACGAGTGGGCAAGTAAACCTGCAAATAAAGAAAAGTACGAAAATGTAATTCCGACTATCAACGATTATTACAGAGAAACAAACTTAAAAGCGCTTCATGATAATTATTTGACTCAGCTTTTACGTACTTCTAGCTATGCAACTGGACCAGCTAATTTAGGAAATGCATTAATTGCTTATTACAAAGAGAATGATGCTAAAAAAGCAGAAATGCTTCCTAAAATCAATGCAATGGTTGAAAGCATTTATGGTAATTTTTATGCTCCTTTAGAAAAAGATGTTTTAGTTGCACAATTGAATTTATACGCTTCTAAAGCTGCTGAGTACGGAATTGCTCCAGAAATTGCAAAAATGAAAACAGCTAATAATGGAGACTTTACTACAGATGTAGCAAAAGCAACAGAGATTAGTTATTTTACAAATAAAGAAAAAGTATTAGCATTTTTAGCTGATCCAAAACCGTTGGCAATTGTACACGATCCACTGTATATTATTTCTAATGATTTATTGACAAAATACCGTTCTAAAACAGATGATCAAGCAAAAGCTGATGATGGTTTTGCAACTGCTTACCGTAAATTGGTAGAAGGTTTAAGAGAGTCTAAATTGAACGCAATTAAATATCCAGACGCAAACTCAACGTTGAGATTAACTTACGGAAAAGTTCGCGCTTTACCTGCAGATCCTCGCAACGATGCTAAAATCAACAACTATACTACAATGGAAAGTATGGTTAAAAAATACAAAGCAGGAGATCAGGAATTTGACTTGCCAACTCGTTTATTAGAATTAAACAAGAAAAAAGATTACGGACAATATGCTGACAAAGCAGGATACATGCCAGTAAACTTCTTAACTGACAACGATATTACAGGAGGAAACTCTGGTTCACCAGTTCTTAACGGAAAAGGAGAATTAATCGGAATTGCTTTTGACGGAAACATCGAAGCTATGGCTGGAGACGTAATTTTCGATTCTAAATTACAAAGAACTATTAACGTAGATATTCGTTACGTACTTTGGATTATCGACAAATACGCTGGTGCTAAAAACATCATTGATGAATTGACGATTACTAAATAATCTCAATTTCTTTATAAAATTAAGCCCGACAGTTTTAAGCTGTCGGGTTTTTTATTTTATATTTTGTTATTTTTGAAGCATGAAAAATCTCCTTTTATTTCTTTTTATTTTGCCTGCTTTTGGTTGGGCACAATCTAATTTTGAGAAGGGTGAAAAATTATTTCAGGCCAAAAAATATAGCGAAGCTGAGTCTATTTTTGAAGGGATTTTAAAAAATAATCCATCCGATATAAAAGCATTAGAGTATTTAGGAGAAGGAGCAGGACATCAAAAATTGTGGGTAAAAGGAGCTGCATATTTCAAAAAACTTAAAGAATTACGCCCTAATACAGCTGATTATTTTTTCAAGTATGGAGGATGTTTGGCCATGAGAGCGGTTGAAGTGAATCGATTAAAAGCTTTTACAATGGTTGGGGATATGACAGAAGCTTTTGAAAAAGCTATAGAATTGAATCCAAAACATGTGCAGGCAAGGTGGGCTTTAATCGAAATATATCTCCAATTGCCAGGTATTTTGGGAGGAAGTGAATCGAAAGCGATTGCCTATTCAAATGAACTAGCTCAATTTTCTCCGGTCGATGGTTATTTATCACGAGGTAGAATTGAAGAATATTTCAAAAGGTATAATCTGGCGGAGAAAAATTATAAGAAAGCGCATGAAATTGGTGGTTCAAAAGTGACATTTCAAAAATTATATAATCTATATTTGAATAAGTTAAAAGACCCCAAAAAAGCTAAGGATTTAAAACAAAAATTCGCGGAATAATATAAAGGCAAATTTCAGAAAAAATGAGATTTGGAATTTAAAAATTGGAATTTAAATGAAAACACATTTCATCGCCATCGGCGGAAGCGCTATGCACAATCTTGCACTAGCATTACATAATAAAGGATACCAAGTTACAGGAAGTGACGACGCAATTTTTGAACCTTCAAAATCAAGATTAGAAAAGAAAGGAATTCTTCCTGCCGAAATGGGATGGTTTCCAGAAAAAATCACTTCAGATATTGATGCGATTATTTTAGGAATGCACGCAAAAGCGGATAATCCTGAATTATTAAAAGCGCAGGAATTGGGTTTGAAAATTTATTCGTATCCTGAGTTTTTATACGAACAATCTAAAAACAAAACACGCGTTGTAATTGGCGGTTCTCATGGTAAAACCACTATTACTTCAATGATTCTTCATGTAATGCATTATCACAATATTGCGGTAGATTATATGGTGGGAGCGCAGTTAGAAGGATTCGATACAATGGTGCATTTGACAGAAGAAAATGATTTCATGGTTTTGGAAGGTGATGAATATTTATCTTCTCCAATCGATAGACGTCCAAAGTTTCATTTATATCAACCAAATATTGCTTTAATTTCTGGAATTGCTTGGGATCACATTAATGTTTTTCCAACATATGAAAACTATGTGGAACAGTTTGAAATTTTCATTGAAAAAATTACAAACGGCGGGATTTTGGTTTACAATGAAAATGATTCTGAAGTAAAACGTGTCGCTGAAGCGGCTACAAATCCGATTAGAAAAATTGCATATTCAACTCCAGAATATTCTGTAAATGATGGTGTAACTTTATTGAAAACTCCAGAAGGAGATATGCCAATTGAAGTTTTTGGAGCTCACAATTTAAATAATTTGGCTGGAGCAAAATGGATCTGTCAAAATATGGGTGTTGATGAAGAAGATTTCTACGAAGCGATTGCTAGTTTCAAAGGAGCTTCTAAACGTTTGGAAAAAATTGCTGAGGGTAAAGGAAAAGTGGCTTATAAAGATTTTGCACATTCGCCAAGTAAAGTGGCTGCAACTACAAAAGCCGTTAAAGAACAATATCCGAACAGAACTTTAGTGGCTTGTTTAGAATTGCACACTTACAGCAGTTTGAATGCCGCATTTTTGAAAGAATATGAAGGCGCTTTAGAATATGCTGATGTTGCGGTTGTATTCTATTCGCCAGATGCTGTAAAAATTAAGCAATTGGAAGAAGTAACTTACGAGCAGATTGCGACAGCATTCAACAGAAAAGATTTGATTATTTATACAAATCCGGTTGAATTTAAAGAGTATTTATTCAACTTAAATTTAGATAATTCTGCACTTTTACTAATGAGTTCAGGTAATTACGGAGGTTTGAACTTTGATGATGTTAAAGGATTGATTGGGTAATTAATTATTCAATTTGAAAATTAGATAATGTGCCAATTGTTTTTCAGTTGGCACTTTTTTTTTGCTTTTTTAATCATATAAATTTTAGTAATTTGAAAGATTTTTCTTGTTTTTAATATATCTTCGCCTTCAGAATTTTATGTTTATGGATGGAGGTCATTTTGCGATAAAAGATTGGTCTGATGATGACAAACCTCGCGAGAAATTAATGCTTAAAGGAAAAGAAGCTTTAAGCGATGCAGAATTGCTTGCTATTTTAATTGGCTCAGGAAGTCGTAATGAATCTGCTGTTGCATTAAGTCAACGAATTTTAGCTGCTTCAAAAAATCTAAATGCTTTGGGCAAAATGTCCATTTCTCAATTAATGCAATTTAAAGGAATAGGTGAGGCTAAAGCTGTCTCTATTGTTGCAGCTTTAGAATTTGGGAAGAGACAAAGAGGAGAAGATGTATTAAAATTAAAAAAAATAACTTCAAGTAAATCAGTTTTTGAGCTAATGCACCCCATTATTGGCGATCTTCAGCACGAAGAATTTTGGGTGCTTTTTCTTAATAATTCTAATAAGGTGATTTCTAAAACGCAATTAAGTAAAGGAGGTATCGCAGGTACAGTGGTAGATGTGCGCTTAGTTTTTAAATTCGCACTCGAAAATGGCGCTACAGCCTTGATCTTATGTCATAATCATCCTTCAGGGACTTTAGTGCCGAGCAATGCTGATAGGCAAATTACAAAAAAAATAAAAAGTGCTGGAGAAGTACTAGATGTTAAAGTTTTAGATCATTTGATTATAACTGAATCAAAATATTATAGTTTTGTAGATGAAGGAATTTTTTAATGCATGAATACTAATATTACCGACATCTTTTTTGATTTAGATCACACGCTTTGGGATTTTGATAAAAACTCAGAAATGGCTTTTGAGCGTATTTTTAAAAGTAAATTTCAAGAAATCATTACTCAGGATTTTATTAAAGAATATATTCCGATCAATCAAGAATGCTGGCGATTGTATCAGAATGATAAAATTACGCACCAAGAATTGCGTTATAATCGTTTGAAGTTTTCATTTGATGCATTGAATTATGTAATTTCAGAGGAAAATATTTTTGAAATTGCGAATGATTACATCGAATTCCTTACCGACAATAATTATCTTTTTGATGGAGCCATTGAAGTTTTAGAATATTTAAAACCAAAATATAAACTCCATATTATAACAAACGGATTTGCTCAAGTTCAGGAAAAGAAAATAAATAATGCTTCACTTGGAGGATATTTCAGTACAATTACAAATTCTGAATTAGCTGGAGTTAAAAAACCAAATAGTATTATATTTGATTATGCATTAAAATTGGCAAATGCTTCAAAAGAAAACAGCATTATGATTGGAGACGATTTTGAAGCTGATGTAAACGGAGCCTTGAATGCAGGCTTGGATGCTATCTACTTTAATGAAAAGAGATTAAATATTTCGGGAAATTATAAACAAATTAACCATCTATTAGAACTAAAAAACTATTTATAATTATGAAAATTAAACTTTTACTTACTGCTTTGTTATGTTCAGTTGTCGGATTTGCGCAGTCTGTTAATGATTACAGGGCTGTAATTGTGCCTTTAAGATATGATTTTATAAAAACAGATAATCAATATCGTTTGGCTACATTAACAAAGTCAAATTTACTAAAAGCTGGTTTTGAAGCTTATTATACAAATGAGCAATTGCCAGACGGACTTACAGATCGTTGTCAGGTTTTATACATTGATGTAAAAAAAGACAATGCATTTTTGGTAACTAAACTTTTTGTTGAATTGAAAGATTGTTACGGACAAGTTGTCTACACATCAGAAATGGGTAAAAGTAGAGAGAAAGAATATGAGGTTGCTTACAGAGAATCTCTAGATAATGCTTTTAAATCGATTTATGCTTTGCATTATAAATACAGCGGTAAGACCGTAGAAGCATCCAAAGTGCCAGTTGCGCAGAAAAATACGGCAGAAACTTTGGCAGCGTCAACAGTTGTTCCTGCAGCTGCGGCAGTAAAAGTAGCACCTGCGAATACGGTTGCGGCGACTCCTTCACCAGATTTAAAAGATCCAAATTTATTATATGCTCAGCCAACAGAATCTGGTTATCAATTGATCGATAAAACGCCAAAAGTGGTAATGAAACTTTTTAAAACTTCACAGCCAAATGTTTACATCGCAACAAAAGATAATGTTCAAGGTTCGCTAATCTTGAAAGAAGATGGTCAATGGTATTTTGAGTCGTATCAGAATGACAAACTGGTTTCAGAAAAAATTGTAGTTAAATTCTAAATACAAAATACGGTTTAATAGCCGTATTTATCTTTCCAACGGTTCTTTAAAAATTCGCGGGTACTGTTTTCTCTAGAATTGTTTCCAGGATTATAAAGAACCGTTTCTTTTATAGCATCTGGCAAGAACTCTTGTTCAGCAAAGTTATTGGCATAGTCGTGCGAATATTTATATTCATCTCCATATCCTAACTCTTTCATTAATTTGGTTGGAGCGTTTCTCAAATGTATCGGAACAGGTAAATCGCCAGTTTGTTTTACCAATTGCTGGGCATTTCCAATGGCCATATAAGAAGCATTGCTTTTTGGAGATGTAGCTAAATAAATGGCACATTGGCTTAAAATGATACGGCTTTCCGGATATCCGATAGTAGTAACGGCTTGAAATGTGTTATTTGCCATTATAAGTGCAGTTGGGTTCGAATTTCCAATATCTTCACTTGCCAAAATAAGCATTCTTCTGGCAATGAATTTTACATCTTCTCCACCTTCAATCATTCTGGCCAACCAATAAACGGCTCCATTAGGATCACTGCCGCGAATAGATTTTATGAATGCAGAAACAATATCGTAATGCTGTTCACCAGTTTTATCATAAAGAACCGTGTTTTGTTGTACAAGTTCTAAAACGCGATTGTTGGTTATCGTAATTTCGTCACCGGAAGAAGCATTAACGACAAGTTCAAATACATTGAGAAGTTTTCTTCCGTCACCACCAGAAATGCGCAATAAAGCTTCTGTTTCTTTTAAATTTATTTTTTTTGTCAATAAATAAGCATCTGTTTTCATTGCTCGCTCTAAAAGAGCTTCTAAATCGGCTTTTGTAAAAGCATTTAGTATATAAACTTGGCAACGTGACAATAATGCAGGAATTACTTCAAAACTTGGGTTTTCGGTTGTCGCCCCCACCAAAGTTATCCAGCCTTTTTCGACAGCAGCCAAAAGGGAATCTTGTTGAGACTTACTAAATCTATGAATCTCATCAATAAAAAGGATCGGATTTTTAGCAGTAAAAAGTCCGCCGCTTTGTTTAGCTTTTTCAATAACATCGCGAATATCTTTTACACCAGAGTTTATCGCGCTTAGAATATAAAATGGTCTTTTTGACTCCTGAGCAATAATTTGGGCTAATGTTGTTTTTCCTGTGCCAGGAGGCCCCCAGAAAATCAACGAAGGAATTATTCCTTTTGAAATTTGCTGTGTTAAAGAACCAGTTGGTCCAACCAAATGAAGTTGGCTTATATAATCTTCTAATTTCTGCGGACGAATACGCTCTGCTAAAGGTGCTTCCATATCACAAAATTACTATTTTAAGATTTAAATTTCGTTCATTCAAAAGTTAAAACAGTAGTCAAAGAGAAGGATTGTTCTGATTTGAGACAATTTCTTGTTTTCTGATATGACAAATTATCAGTAAAATATTTTTGGATAGTTTTTTGAGTTCAGTTAAATGTTATTTTGTGAAAATATGAGCGATACTAATTTTAGATTTTCAAATTCGGTTATAGGACTTCCGTTATTTTTTGTGCTTTTTTTATGGATAATATATTGGCTTCAAATCCGCTTTGATTTTGATTTTTATCGATACGGAATTTATCCTCGTGATTTTATAGGACTTCGAGGTGTTTTGTTTAGTCCATTCATTCATGAAAATTTAGATCATTTATATAACAATAGTATTCCAATGTTAATACTATTGGCGGCAATGCAGTTTTTTTATCCAAAACAAACTTTTGGAGTTATTGTCTACGGGATTATATTTTCAGGATTGATAACTTGGGTGGTAGGAAGAGAAAATTTCCATATTGGCGCTAGCGGATTAATTTATGTGTTAGTTAGTTTTATTTTCTTTAAAGGTATTCAGACTAAGTATTACAGATTGGTAGCGTTGTCTTTAACCGTAATTTTACTTTACGGCGGAATGATCTGGTATGTTTTTCCAGATGTTGATCAATCTATTTCTTGGGAAGGGCATTTGGCAGGTCTTATCACAGGTTTCGTTTTGTCTTTATTTTACAAAGCGCCTGAATATGCAAAACCAATAGTTTACGATTGGCAGCGTCCAGATTTTGATCCAAGCAATGATCCTTTTATGAGGCATTTTGATGAAAATGGAAATTTTGTACCTGTTTCCCATGAGGAAGAGGAGGGGATTGATTATTTTTTTTCTAGTCATTCAGTAAATTATATCGTCATCAAAAAAGCAGAGCAAGAAGAAGAAACTAAGCAATAATTTTATTTGAAATAAAAGAAGTAAATTTGTTAGGCTAACAATTTAATTTCGAGTATTATGAAAATGAAGTTTTTAGTTTTGTTTTTATGTTTTGTTTTTAATGCGAAGGGCATTGCTCAATGTGAAATAAAAAATAGGGTGCAGGCGGATGGAAGTATGATTTACTATTTTGAACCAGCAGTCTTTTATACAACAAAATCAAAATCGCTAAAAATTAATATTGTTACTGACGAAGAACATTATTTTGTTGCACTACAGCCTACGCCTTTTCCTGAAAAGAAAGAAGGGAAGAAAATTAAAGATGATTTAGTAATTCACTTAGCAGATAACAAAACATATAAACTGACCCATTACGATACTCAATATCGACGTAACGATTCTATTATGCAGGTGCTTTATTTGATTGATAATAAAGATATCGAAGCATTTTCTAATTACGAAGCTGTTAGTGCTGAAATTAATATGCAAGGCACTGAATTTGTAAGAAGCTATAACTTTAAGCTTCATAAAAATGCTATTGTAGAACAGCTAAAATGCTTTTTAAAGAAAGAAGAAAACTAGTTTACTCTTCGTCTTTTACTTCGGGATGGTTTTTAGCTTCGATTTTCTTTTGAAGATTTCGAATAAGATTATTTAAGGTTACCGTTAGAGAGGCAGCATTAGTCGTTTGATTTCCGTTATTTCTTGGAAGGTATTCGTTGCAGTAAGTTAATTCAACTTGGAAATCATCTGTAAACAAATAACCAGCCCCAATATTCAATCGATTCCGATCAAAGAAACTTTCGCCTGTAACTTTCGCGCCAGATTTAAAATAAAGCTCATCAGAAGCGACTGCATAAACAACGCCACTTCTTAAAAATTTACTGTTAAGAGGTTGAATGTATTTAATCTGTTGGCGGTATCTAAAAACATTTTCATATTCATCGTCTTCATTTTTAATGTGACGATATTCAGCACGCATTCTTGTGCTTAATGTGTAACCTGTTTTATGAAAAAAATAAGTGCCTTGAAGAGCAAAACGCCATTCGGGAGATTCGAATTGACCAATTTCTGGTACATCTCTATTATTGAAATGAGCCACAAAAGCGGAGAATTTCCATCTTGGAGAAAAGTAGTAATGTCCCCAACCTCTAATGGATCTTTGAATCGTATTTTTAAATAAGTTTGGTGATGATTCGGTACTGCTGTAAGCTGTAGCAAAATCTATTTCAGTTGCCCACTTTTTGCTTAAAGTCTGATTGAACTGAAATTCATTCCAAAACTGATTATACGTAGTATTTTGTCCGTAGCCGTTTGTAATTATAAAAACTACAAACAGGCAGCGGAATAAAGTAATTTTTAATTTTGAATTAGATTTTGAAGGCATTAATTAAAAGGTATTTAATTATTTCATTCTCATCTTAATCTCAATATGCTTTAGATTCTTTGTCGAACAGCTTCGTATAGAAAAGCTCCACAGGCAACGGACACGTTTAGAGATCCGATTGAACCAAACATTGGAAGCTTTGCTTTTTCGTCTACAATTTTTAAGACAGAAGGATTTATTCCTCGATCTTCAGATCCCATAATAATTGCTACTGGTTCTACTAGAGATACGTCATAGATGTTTTGATCTGTTTTTTCAGTTGCAGCCACTGTTTTGATTCCTGAACCTTGCAGGTAAAAGATAGCGTCCTTTATGTGTTCAACTTTACAAATCGGCACATTGAATACAGCTCCAGCAGAAGTTTTTACGGTATCGCCGTTCACAGGAGCAGATCCAGCTTTTTGTACAATGATCCCGTTTACACCTGTACATTCTGCAGTTCTAATAATAGCGCCAAAGTTTCTAGCATCTGATATCTGATCTAAGATAAGAAAAAGAGGTTTTTTACCTGACTCAACAGTAGATTCAACTAAATGCTCTAAATCGATAAAACCAATAGGAGAGATGGTTGCTACTGCACCTTGGTGATTATTTAGAGTTAGACGATTTAATTTCTCTACAGGGACATATGAGAAATTAACGTTTGCACGTTTCATCACTTTCATTAAATCTTTCATAAGCTCACCAGAAATATCTTTCTGTATGAAAACTTTGTCTACTTCTTTTCCTGCCTGAATTGCTTCTATGATGGCTCTAATGCCAAATATTTGATGTTCTTTTTCCATTGGACAAATATAGGTAATGTTTATATAAAAAAAAACCATCCCGGATTGGGATGGTTTAGTTTCATTATAAAAGAAGTATTATTTAGCTAAAACTCCTTCTTTGTATGAGAATTTCAATTCTTGACTTTTGTTATTTGAACATAGTCAGTAACTTCTATCCTTAGTTTCCAAATGTAACTGTTGTAGAAATTTGATCAGTTTGAGTTCCTGAAGTTATAACAAATCTGTAAGTGATTTTATCTCCTGCAACAAGTCCTCCGTAAGTAGAATATGGAATTGCAGCTAAATCTACTGATTGCTTAGTAACTGGTAAAGTTCCTGGTAATGCAGTGAAATTAGTATCTCCATTTTTTGCCCAGTATCCAACAATACTTGTTATTGTAGTGCTTGTTTTCTTAATTGGAGCAAAATATACTTCAACTGGAGTTGTGTCATTGTATGCTATTGATGTTACACCACTTGAAGTAGTGTTTACAAGATCTCCAGCATCATCAAAACCTTGCCAAGTGATTCCTTTTCCAACTGCTAAACTGAATGTAGCTCTTGTTGTAGTACCATCAGAGTAAGTTCCAAGAACTGCTAATTGGAATGTTCCAGTTTTACCAGTCAATGTTGTTGTACCACCTGATGTTACAGGGAAATTGTCAAAACTTCCTAATTTAGAAGTGTTGAAAGTAGCTTTTCCTTCACTTAAAGTTGCATCAGCTACTTTGTCTCCAAATACGATAGGATCTGAAGTTGTTTTTGCAGCGTTTTTAAAAATTTCAACTTTAGAAACAGTTACACCTGGTTTAGTAAAAGTATTAAGTACCAAGTCATAATTGTTTTCTAAACGACTGATAGTCGACGTTGTAGGAACTGCATTACCTCCTGCAGTTGCAAGTTCCAGATTGTCATCTGCAGAACAAGAAGCTAATGTTGCAATAAATGCAAATGCAGCAATCTGTTTTATGTATTTTTTCATATTCGTACTATTAAATATATTAGTGTTTGTCCCAGAATAGTTTAGTAGTTACAGCATTGTTACCCAATTTTGCAACTGCAGCTTCTAAGTTTGCAGAATTTAATGTCTGCTCGATTCCTGGATAAGAGTAACGTTTTGGAACTTCAGTGATATCACCAAATGTTACAGGAGGCGCAACTAAAGCAGGGAAATCTAATCTTCTGTAAGAAGTCCAAGCTTCAAAACCTCTATTATAGAAAGCTATCCAAGCTTGTTCTCCAATTTTTTGTTTCCAAGTACCTGTAGCAGTAGCATATGCTACATCAGTTCTAGCTAAGTAAGTTGTGATATCACCAGCATCTACTCCCCAATCTTCTAAAGATGCAGTAACGGCAGCGTTGTAGTGAGATTCAGCAGAACCACCAACACCAATACCTCTTTCTACAGCTTCAGCTAATAAAAATTCTACTTCAGAATATGTGAAAAGTACACCTGGATAAACAGGATTTTTAATTGTTGGAGTTATGTGAGAGAAATCTCCATAAATGTTAACAGTTCCGTATACTCCTCCTTTGTATAATCCAGATCCTGCTGGGTACTCAGTAAAGTACTTAGGTCTTCTTGGATCAGAAAGTGCATTTAATTTATCTACAAATGTATTAGCTGGAACAAAATCGTCACGTCCGCTAGCTACTAAGTCAAGGTATAACGGGTTGTTATTTGTTGTATTTGTAGCATATGGCATGTAAGCACCGTCAGCACTTGCTAAGATTAAACCATCTGTTTGAGCAGCTAATGCTTGTGCCGTAGCATAAGTATGATCAACATCATCCATCATGATAGCCATTCTTAAACGAAGAGAGTTTGCAAATTTAGCCCATTTTGCAGTATCACCACCGTAAATAAGGTCAGCATTATCATAGCTTCCAGCAGATGTATCTAATTTATGAGACGCAGCAGTTAATACTGCAAGTAAATCTCTGTAAATAGTTTGAGCATCATCATATTTTGGTTGAGGATGACCATCAATATCTAAAGCTTCTGTGTAAGGAACATCTCCAAAAGTATCAACTAAGATGCCATAGCAATAAGAAGTTAAAATGTCAATAATTGCGATTTTATTATCAATTACCACTAAACCTTCTGGAGCTCCAGTGTAGCTAGCTTTTTGCTCAATTAAAAGAGTTTTAGCTTCTTTAAAATCTCTAAGTACATCACGGTAGTAAGTTGCCCAGTGACGATCTGGAATTGTACGTCCAGTTAAGTCATATTGAGTTTCTTGTGGGTACTGCACCTCTGCCCATTGTTGAGCATATAGTCTGAATACGTTAAAGTTTACAGATGTGCTTGTAACCTGATCTACCATAAATTTCTCAGCATTTGTAAATAAAAATTCTGGAGAAGTAATAGTAGGGTTTTTTGTGTCTTGATTCATGTTCCCAAAATCATCTGAGCAAGATGAAAATAAGGCAATGAACGATATTAATATTAATAATCTATTTTTCATAGCTTAGAATTTTATTGTTAAGTTACAACCAATATTTCTAGTTGTTGGTAAAGAACCGATAGAAAGTCCTTGAGATCCTACGTTAGACCCTAATCCACTTTCTGGATCTGCATCTGGAAGATTCTTTTGGATGATCCATAGGTTAGATCCAATAAGTGAAACTCTAGCGTCAACTAATTTCATTTTTTGTACTAAAGAAGATGGTAAAGTATATGTAATGTTTACCTCTCTTAATTTGATAAAGCCAGCATCATAAACATATTGACTTCTTGGTCCATTAGTGTAAGCATTTGTAATAGCTCCACCTGTAGAATAAGCAGTTCTTGTTGTGTTTGGAGTTCCGTCAGCATAAACACCTGGAAGAATTACACCACCACCAGTTACTAAGCTGTTTCTTTTAGGAATTCCAAGATCATTGTTTCCACCAGTTTCATCAGTTAAACCAGTCCCAACTCCATACCATTGGTCAGTAGAGAATACATCTCCTCCATGTTTAGCATCAATTAAGAAGCTAAAAGATAGGTTTTTGTAAGCAAATTTGTTACGAATACCTCCAATCCAATCAGGATTGATGTTTCCAATAATGTTGTTTGTAGAAGTATTGATTACGTATCTACCAGTTGCTGGGTTAATGATTCTTTGTCCGTTAGCATCATAAGTATAATCTGTTCCTTTCAACACACCAAATGGCTGTCCAACAACAGCATTTAAAGTTACTGTACCAGGAAAAGAAGAAACTTGTAAGTTAGTTACACCATCAGCTAAAGCAGTAACCATGTTTTCGTTTTTAGACCAGTTTACGTTAACATCCCAAGAAAAGTTATTTGTTTTTATTGGAGTTACATTAAATTGAACCTCGATACCTTTGTTTTCTACTGTAGCAGCATTTACATATTTAGAAGTATAACCTGTAGAAGTTGAGTAAGGTACTCTTACAGCTTCTCCGTCATTAACGTTTTTGTATAAACTCACGTCAAATCCAACTCTTCTGTTTAAGAATTGCATCTCAAGACCAATCTCTTGAGTAGTACTTTTAATAGGCTCAAGATCTGGATTGTTTTTGATAGAGTTTACAGAATACATTTGATTGTTGTTAAACGGATCGTATTTTGTATAAGTGTCAACCAATGCTAATGCTGGTGTACCTAGTGGGCTTTCAGAGTAACCACCTCTTAATTTACCAAAGCTTAACCAACTAGCGTTAATGTTTTTAGAGAAAACCCAGCTACCAGAAACTGAATAACTTGGTAAAGAGTTGTCATCTGCAGGTAAGTTTGAGAATGCATCTCTACGTGCAGTTGCATCGATAAAATATGTATCTAAGTATCCGAAAGATCCAGAAGCGTAGTAACTATTAACTGAAGTTGTAGTTTCTCTTTCGTAAGGGTATGGACTCGCAGCTTTAGAGTTAGATAAACTGTAAATTCCAGGAATAATTAAACCTCCTTGAGTAGAAGCAGTAATTTGGTTGAAATAAGTGTTTCTAATTGTTCCTCCAGCTACTCCATTTAAACTAAAGTCTTCTCCAAATTTTTTGTTGAAAGTAAGGATTAAGTCATAGTTTTGCTCAGAGAAATTACCATTGTAACGTTGGTATCCAGAAGTCTCATCAAGAGCATTGATACCAAATGTTTTTGCTACAGATCCTACAGCAACTCTTTCTTCACGAATCTCAGAGTAAGTATCTGTAGAGATTTTTCCAGTTGCAGAAAGCCAGTCAGCAATTTTGTAAGTTAAGTTTGCGTAACCGATAAAACGATTTCTACTGTCATTTTGGTAGTTTTGGTAACGCTCGAAGTAAGGGTTATTCCAGTAAGCAGGAGCTCCATTTTCAACAGATTTTCTGTTCCAAGTAATGTTTTGTCCTCCTGAATTGTTGTATGCTCTTTCTAATTCTTTAATATCAACGTTTGTTTGCCACCACTGACGGAAACCAGAAACGATATTATCGCTGTATCCTGTCATGTTTCTACCTACTGTTTGTTGTGCAGCAAAGTTAGCAAATGTGCTTAAAGATAATCTATCTGTAAATTGGTGATTTAATTTTAAACTGAAATTGTTTTTTCTCAATTCACTGTTAATTAAAGTACCAGTTTGGTCTGTGTTAGTATAATTAAATACAACATTAGTTTTTTCGTTTCCATCTTCAAAAGAGATACTGTTCACTAATGAAAGTGAGTTTTTGAAGAAAGAGAAAGGATCATTTGCAGCAGCTTTCCATGGAGTTGCTTTACCATAGTTAGCATTTCCTGGATATGCAGAGAAAGCATCCCATTGGTAAACATTATTTGTAGAATCAAAACGATCCCCAACAGAAGCATCGTCTCCCATAAGAACTACGCTGTCATTAACTCCGTCACCATCGATATCTTGTGAAGAGAAAGAAGAACCGTATCCAGCACCATAATTTTTTTGGTACTTAATGAAAGTGCTTTTGTCTGGGCTACCAGTTACTACTTCAGAAGAAACAGTAATACCTAATCCTTTTTTAGCTTTACCTTTTTTAGTCGTGATCATTAAAACCCCGTTACCAGCTAAGTATCCGTATAACGCAGAAGCCGCAGCACCTTTTAATACGTTCACGCTTTCAATATCTTCTGGATTGATATCCATACCGTTATTACCGTAGTCAAAACCTCTACCTCCAGAAGATTGAGCTGTTGTACCGTCATTTGTGTTGTTACCGTTGTTGATAGGCATACCATCAATTACGATTAACATCTCATTACTTTGACCAATAGCTTTAACCCCACGAGAAATAGCACTTGTAGAACCTCCAAAGTTAGTGTTTCTTGTAATGTTAACACCGGCAACTTTACCAGAAAGTTCGTTTAAGAAGTTACCACTTGAAGTACCGTTTCTTAAATCGCCACCTTTTACCTCTTGTGTTGCGTAACCAAGAGATTTTTTCTCTCTTTTAACACCTAAAGCGGTTGTTACTACAACGCTTTCAAGTTCTTGAGCATCTCCAGCTAATTTTACGTTAACTGTTGATGAAGTTGCAGCTATCTCTTGAGTTTTCATCCCAATGTAGCTAAATACCAATACTTGGCTTGATGATGCTTTGATAGAGTATTTACCATCAAAATCGGTTTGCGTTCCAGCTTTGGTTCCTTTAACTAATACACTAACACCTGGTAAAGGCATTCCTGCATTGTCAGAAACTGTTCCCGAAACAGCTCTTTCTTGCGCAAAAGAAAGTTGCGCAACTAGTACTAATAAAAGCACTAAGAATCCATTGAACTTTAGTTTCATTTTTAAATATTTTGAATTAGTATCGCAAAACTCTTAATAATTTGTTAACTTTCCTAATAAATAAAAATCTTTTTTTGGTAAATTTTAAAATTTAACATTATAACATATGTTTACGATAGTGTTATATAATTGTATTTCTTGTTGATTTTGCTGACCATTCGTGAGAATAATTCGTAAAATTCCGTTTTTTGTTTGTATTCCTGCACCTATTCCAATTCCTATTAAATTCTTAATTTTTTCAGGATTTGAAATACTGGTTAAGTCTTGATAGATAGCGTAATCCACAATAGAATGTATAAATGCGCTTTTTGAGAACATGTATCTGTATTCTGTAAGAATTGCAGAGTAAAAGTTTGCTTGAAGACTATTTTCTGAAAATCCTCTAAGTGAATTCATTCCGCCAAATCTAAATAATTCATTCGAAATGTAATTTTTGCTATCTAAATAAAAATTTTGCGAATTTATGTTAATGAAATTTTTGCTATTTAGCTCAAAATTGTATGAAGCATTTAAATTTATATAAAATTGTTTGCTTGGTTTTGCTGTTTCAGGATCGCTATTTGTTTCTCGTTTTCCAAATCCGATAATAGGGTTTAAAAAAGCTTTTCCAGGCATTAGGTTATTGTTTGGGTCTGTTTTTTTGTATTCGTAAGTAGATGTAATGTATGAATTGTTGAAATCACTGATTGTCGAGTTGTTGATGTTTTGAATATCGCTTGATTCAGTAGATTGGTAGCCGAGATAGAGTTTGGAATTATAGTTTAAATAATATCCGAGGTTAATGTCTGTTTTGGTATTTTGAAAAGTGCTGTCTTGTTTGAAGATGTTTAATTGAGCCTTTAGGCCAATAGGAGATTGAAATATATATGGGATTTCGAGTTTTGTATTGAAAGTCTTTTGCTGATTGCCATCGCTTTTCCAATAAAGAGAAAATTTTTCGCCAGCTTTTAGTATATTGGTTAATGCGATGTCTAAATACCCATTCAGAATTAGCTTTTTATTCTCGTCATTTGAAAAACCGATGTATCCATCAAAATTGTTCGCTTTCCTTTTGTCAAGATAAGTATAGATTTTTGTTGAATCTGCAGTGAATAGAATTTCTGGGTATTTGGTTTGTGAAACAAATTCAAAACTATTAATGTCATCATAAAGTCTTTTTACAGTTTCTTGGTTAAAAGTCTTGTTTATGTATTTTTTGTTTAATTGTTTCAAGGCTCCTTTTGGAAAGTAATCTTTCAAAGCGGGATTTGTGTAATTTACAATAATGGAATTTAAGTCTCTTTTTTTTTCGGTATCGAAATTTAAACTCGCATAAATTATTGAATTCTTTTTTATGATATTTTCAAGTTTAATTTTTGAAAAAGCAAAACCAGCTTTTTCGTTGTGAGATATTTCTTGATTTAAGAAATTTTCAAGTTCTAAGTAAGGTATAATTATGCTGTCTTTTGTTGTTTTTTTTGATTCATAAAAAAAACTATTTATACCTATATATATATGTACCTCTTTTATTCTAGTTTTTAAGTCTATTAAAACAGTGAATGTGCTGTCGTTTGTCTTTGTGTTTTCAAGTATCTTTGAGTCTATGTAGCCTTGTTTTGCAAGTTTATTTGTTACTGTCAAAACTTCGCTGTTTAGCAATTTCATCTTTGGATGTTTTTTTGTGTAAAAAATTGAGTCAATGGCTTGGTTTTGTTTTTTATTGATTCCCTTTATATTAAGGTAGAAAGATTGTGCAAAACAATTTGATGACAGAAGTAAAATGAGTATGTATTGTAGTTGTTTCAAATGTAATTGACTTGTTTGTTAAATGTTAAGCAAATATCAGATCTTTCTTTGTTAAATCATAGATATAAATAAGGTTGTTGAAAATTAATGGTTTAACGTTTGTATACTGAAAAATATTTTATACATTTGCAACCCCGTAAAAAGCGGGAATTTAATAAACATAATAATTTTTAGTATTAATTATGCCAACAATTCAACAATTAGTAAGAACAGGAAGAACTCAGATCACTAAGAAGAGTAAATCGGTTGCTTTAGATTCTTGTCCTCAAAGAAGAGGGGTTTGTACGCGTGTTTACACTACTACACCAAAAAAACCAAACTCTGCAATGCGTAAAGTTGCGCGTGTACGTTTGACAAATGGTAATGAAGTGAATGCTTACATCCCAGGTGAAGGACATAATCTACAAGAGCACTCGATAGTATTAGTGCGAGGTGGAAGGGTAAAAGATTTACCAGGTGTTAGATATCATATCGTTCGTGGAGCGCTTGACACGTCAGGAGTTGCAGGAAGAACGCAAAGAAGATCTAAGTACGGTGCTAAACGCCCAAAAGAAGCAAAAAAGTAATTTAAAAACGTTAAGAGTTGGAGGTTAGGAGTTGAGGGTTGAAGCGTTTTGTGTAAGCAAAGGTCGATATCACAACAATTAACGGATAACCTATAACTTTTTATTTAAAAAAAAGACATGAGAAAAAGAGCGGCAAAGAAAAGACCACTTTTACCAGATCCAAGGTTTAATGACCAATTGGTAACACGTTTTGTAAACAACTTAATGTGGGATGGTAAGAAATCTACAGCTTTTAAGGTATTTTATGATGCAATTGATATCATTGAATCTAAAAAGCAAAATGATGAGAAGACTTCATTAGAGATCTGGAAAGATGCTTTAACAAACGTTATGCCTCACGTAGAAGTACGTAGCCGTAGAGTTGGTGGAGCTACATTCCAAATTCCAATGCAAATTCGTCCAGACAGAAAAATTTCTATGGCAATGAAGTGGTTAATACTTTATTCAAGAAGAAGAAATGAAAAATCTATGGCACAACGTTTAGCGTCAGAGTGTTTAGCTGCTGCTAAAGAAGAAGGTGCTGCGGTTAAGAAAAGAATGGATACTCACAAAATGGCAGAAGCTAATAAAGCATTCTCTCACTTTAGATTTTAATTCGTAAGAAATGGCTAGAGATTTAAAATATACAAGAAATATCGGAATTGCTGCTCACATTGATGCTGGTAAAACAACAACAACTGAGCGTATTCTTTTTTATACTGGAAAGTCACACAAAATTGGTGAGGTACACGATGGTGCTGCAACAATGGACTGGATGGCACAAGAGCAAGAAAGAGGTATTACAATTACGTCTGCTGCTACAACTTGTACTTGGAATTTTCCAACTGAGCAAGGTAAAGTGTTGCCAGAATCATTGCCATACCACTTTAATATTATTGATACTCCTGGACACGTTGACTTTACTGTAGAGGTAAACCGTTCTTTACGTGTACTTGATGGTTTAGTTTTCTTGTTTAGTGCTGTTGATGGTGTTGAGCCTCAATCAGAAACTAACTGGAGACTTGCTGATCAATATAGAGTTCCTCGTATGGGATTCGTAAATAAAATGGACCGTCAAGGTGCTAACTTTTTAGGAGTATGCGGGCAGGTTAAAGATATGTTGAAATCGAATGCGGTTGCAATTACTTTGCCTATTGGAGATGAGGCTGATTTTAAAGGTATCGTTGATTTAGTTAAAAACCAAGCTATTGTTTGGCATGACGAAACTCAAGGAGCTACTTTTGATATCGTTGATATTCCTGCTGATATGGTAGACGAGGTTAGACAATATCGTTCTATTCTTATCGAAGAAATCGCTACTTATGATGAGAATCTTTTGGATAAGTACATGGAGGATGAGAACTCTATTACTGAAGAAGAGATCAATAACGCTTTAAGAGCTGCTACAATCGACATGGCAATCATTCCTATGCTTGCTGGTTCTTCTTTTAAAAACAAAGGAGTTCAATTTATGTTAGATGCAGTTTGTAAATATTTACCATCTCCTTTAGATAAAGAAGGTATCGAAGGAATTCACCCTGATGATGCTGATTTGTTAGAAGAAGATCAAACTAAAATCTTACGTAAACCAGACGTGAAAGAGCCGTTCGCTGCTTTAGCATTTAAAATTGCTACTGACCCATTCGTGGGCCGTTTAGCTTTCTTCCGTGCTTACTCTGGACGTTTAGATGCTGGTTCTTATGTTTTAAATACTCGTTCTGGTAACAAAGAGAGAATTTCTCGTATTTACCAAATGCACGCTAACAAACAAAATCCAATCGAATTTATTGAGGCTGGAGATATTGGAGCTGCTGTAGGATTTAAAGATATCAAAACTGGAGATACTTTGTGTGATGAAAAGAATCCAATTATTTTGGAATCTATGAAATTCCCAGATCCAGTAATTGGTATTGCTATTGAGCCTAAAACTAAAGCTGACGTTGATAAAATGGGTATGGCTTTGGCTAAATTAGCTGAAGAGGATCCAACGTTTACTGTTAGAACTGACGAAGCTTCTGGTCAAACTATTATTTCTGGTATGGGTGAGCTTCACTTGGATATCTTAGTTGATCGTATGAAACGTGAGTTTAAAGTAGAGGTTAATCAAGGTGAGCCTCAGGTTGAGTATAAAGAAGCTTTTACAAGGTCTGCAACTCATAGAGAAACTTACAAAAAACAATCTGGAGGTCGTGGTAAATTCGGTGATATCGTATTTACAATTGAGCCTGCTGATGAAGTTGATGGTAAAGTTCCAGTTGGATTGCAGTTTATCAATGCTGTAAAAGGTGGTAACGTTCCTAAAGAATATATCCCTGCTGTTGAAAAAGGATTTAGAGAGGCTATGAAAACTGGTCCATTAGCAGGATATGCTGTGGATAGTTTGAAAGTTACTTTAACTGATGGATCTTTCCACCCTGTGGATTCTGATGCATTATCTTTTGAGTTAGCTGCAAGAATGGGTTATAAAGAATCTGGACGTGCTGCTGGAGCTGTTATTCTTGAGCCAATCATGAAAATCGAAGTTATTACTCCAGAAGAAAATATGGGTGATATCGTTGGTGACTTGAACCGTCGTAGAGGTCAAGTTAATGACATGGGTGATAGAAATGGAGCTAAAACTATCAAGGCTGATGTGCCTTTGTCTGAAATGTTTGGTTATGTAACAACATTAAGAACATTATCTTCAGGTAGAGCTACTTCAACAATGGAGTTTTCTCACTATGCAGAAACGCCTTCTAATATTTCAGAAGCGGTAATTAAAAAAGCAAAAGGTAACGCTTAATTCTTAAGAAAATGAGTCAAAAAATCAGAATAAAACTAAAATCTTACGATCACATGTTGGTAGATAAATCTGCTGAAAAGATCGTAAAAACAGTAAAAACTACTGGAGCAGTTGTAACAGGTCCAATTCCGTTGCCAACTCACAAAAAACTTTTCACTGTATTGCGTTCTCCGCACGTTAACAAAAAAGCGAGAGAGCAATTTGAAGTAATGTCATACAAGAGATTGATTGATATTTATTCATCTTCATCTAAAACTATTGATGCTTTAATGAAACTTGAATTGCCAAGTGGAGTTGAAGTAGAGATTAAAGTATAATTTTTTATTATATTTTTCATATAAAAAGCGAGGCATTTTTGTCTCGCTTTTTTTTGTTTTTAACATGGGGTTTTAATTTGTGTAATTGAAGGGTTTCATAATTTTTACAATCTTGATAACTTATATAATTTCCTTTGTTTTAGGGAGGTGCGAGATTTTGTTGTTGTGATTTTATTAATTAATTGTTATAAAAAAGATGATTGGAAGTTAGGAGAAAAGGTTCAAGTTTTGGTTAAATTATGGTTTCTTTTAATAGTGTTTTGAGGCTTGGATTTTGATTATGAGCGATTTAATTTTTCTAACCGTTTGGTATATTCAATTTTAATGTCTACTTTTGCACTCCCTGTTTGGAAATTTCTGTTATTTTCAAATTGAAGGGAATTTTAGTAATTAATAATTAATATTTATGTCTGGGTTAATTGGTAAGAAAATCGGCATGACTAGTATTTTTGATGAAAACGGGAAAAACATTCCTTGTACAGTAATCGAAGCTGGTCCATGTGTTGTTACCCAAGTCAGAACCAAAGAGGTTGACGGGTATGAAGCGTTGCAACTTGGTTTCGATGACAAAAACGAGAAACATTCTACTAAAGCGGCTTTAGGTCACTTTAAAAAAGCTGGAACTGTTGCTAAGAAAAAAGTCGTTGAATTCCAAGATTTTGCAACTGAACAAAAATTAGGAGATCTTATTGATGTTACTGTTTTTGAAGAAGGAGAATTTGTAGATGTACAAGGTGTATCTAAAGGTAAAGGTTTCCAAGGGGTTGTTAAACGTCACGGTTTTGGTGGTGTTGGACAAGCTACTCATGGTCAGCATAACCGTTTAAGAGCACCAGGTTCTGTAGGAGCATCTTCTTATCCATCTAGAGTATTCAAAGGAATGCGTATGGCTGGAAGAATGGGAGGAGAAAATGTAAAAGTTCAAAACCTTAGAGTTTTAAAAGTAGTTGCTGAAAAGAACTTACTTGTTGTTAAAGGATGTGTTCCTGGGCATAAAAACTCTTATGTAATCATTCAGAAGTAATGGAAGTAAAAGTATTAGATTTCAACGGAAAAGATACTGGAAGAAAAGTTCAACTTTCTGATTCAGTATTCGCAATTGAGCCAAACAATCATGCAGTATATCTTGATGTTAAGCAATATCTTGCTAATCAAAGACAAGGTACTCATAAAGCTAAAGAAAGAGCTGAAGTAACTGGTAGTACACGTAAGATTAAGAAACAAAAAGGAACTGGTACGGCTCGTGCGGGAAGTATTAAAAATCCTTTGTTTAAAGGTGGGGGTACAGTTTTTGGACCAAGACCAAGAAGTTATTCATTCAAATTGAATAAAGGTTTGAAGAGATTAGCTAGAAAATCAGCTTTCTCGATCAAAGCAAAAGAGTCAAATATCGTCGTTTTAGAAGATTTTAACTTTGAGACACCAAACACTAAAAATTTCATTAACGTTTTGAAAGCTTTAGGGTTAGAGAATAAAAAATCTTTATTTGTGTTGGGCGAGTCAAATAAAAACGTATATTTGTCGTCACGTAATTTAAAGGCTTCAAACGTCGTAACTAGCTCAGAATTAAGCACTTACGCAATATTAAACGCTAACAATTTAGTGCTTTTGGAAGGTTCTTTAGAGTTAATTGAAGAAAATTTAAGTAAATAATAGGAATATGAGCATTATTATTAGACCTATAGTAACGGAAAAAGTAACCAAAGAAAGTGAAGTTCTAAACCGCTTCGGATTCGTTGTTGATAAAAAAGCAAACAAAGTTGAAATTAAGAAAGCTGTTGAGGCTGCTTATGGAGTGACTATCGTTTCTGTTAATACAATGAATGTGAGACCAGATAGATCTACTAAATACACTAAAAGTGGTTTAATCAGTGGAAAGACAAATGCGTATAAAAAAGCAATTGTTCAAGTACAAGAAGGAGAAACAATTGATTTTTACAACAATATCTAAGATAGAAAAATGTCAGTAAGAAAATTAAAACCTATTACCCCAGGTCAGCGATTTAGAGTTGTGAATGGTTATGACGCCATTACAACTGATAAGCCGGAACGCTCTTTGATAGCACCGATAAAAAACTCTGGAGGTAGAAATAGTCAAGGAAAGATGACCATGCGTTATACGGGTGGTGGTCACAAGCAGAGATATCGTATTATTGATTTCAAAAGAACTAAAGACGGAATTCCGGCTACAGTGAAATCAATCGAATATGATCCAAATCGTACTGCGTTTATCGCTTTGTTAGCTTATGCTGATGGAGAGAAAACTTATATTATCGCTCAAAACGGATTGAAAGTTGGACAGAAATTAGTTTCTGGACCAGAGTCTCAACCAGAAATCGGTAATACTTTACCTTTAAGCAGAATTCCTCTTGGAACTGTTATATCTTGTATTGAGTTACGTCCAGGACAAGGAGCGGTTATTGCTCGTTCAGCTGGAACTTTTGCTCAGTTAATGGCAAGAGACGGGAAATATGCAACAATTAAAATGCCATCTGGTGAGACAAGATTAATCTTGTTAACTTGTTCGGCTACAATTGGAGCTGTTTCTAACTCTGACCACCAATTAGTTGTATCTGGTAAAGCAGGTAGAACAAGATGGTTAGGAAGAAGACCTAGAACTAGACCAGTAGCGATGAACCCAGTTGATCACCCTATGGGAGGTGGTGAAGGACGTTCTTCTGGAGGGCACCCACGTTCAAGAAACGGATTGCCAGCTAAAGGTTACAGAACTCGTTCTAAGAAAAACCCGAGTAACAAGTATATCGTAGAACGTAGAAAGAAATAATAAGATATGGCACGTTCATTAAAAAAAGGACCTTTCGTTCATTATAAATTAGACAAGAAAGTTCAAGAAAACGTAGAAAGTGGTAAAAATGCAGTTGTTAAGACTTGGTCTAGAGCTTCAATGATTACTCCAGATTTCGTTGGACAAACTATCGCAGTTCATAACGGTCGTCAATTTGTACCAGTTTACGTAACAGAAAACATGGTAGGTCACAAATTAGGAGAGTTTTCACCAACTAGATCTTTTAGAGGTCATGCTGGAGCAAAAAATAAAGGTAAAAAATAAGAAGCAATGGGAGTTCGTAAAAGAGAAACAGCAGATGCGAGAAAAGAGGCTAATAAGTCTATCGCTTTCGCAAAATTGAATAACTGCCCTACTTCACCTAGAAAAATGCGCTTAGTAGCGGACTTGGTAAGAGGTCAGAAGGTAGAAAGAGCACTTAACATTTTAAGATTCAGTTCTAAAGAAGCTTCAAGAAAATTAGAAAAACTATTATTATCTGCAATCAATAACTGGGAGCAAAAAAATAGTGAAGGTAATTTAGAAGAAGCTGGATTATTTGTTAAAGAGATCAGAGTAGATGGTGGAATGATGTTGAAAAGACTTCGTCCAGCTCCACAAGGTCGTGCACACAGAATAAGAAAACGTTCTAACCACGTAACAATCGTGCTTGGAGCTATCAATAACACACAAAGCAATTCTTAAGCAGCATGGGACAAAAGACAAATCCAATTGGAAATAGACTTGGTATCATCAGAGGATGGGACTCAAACTGGTATGGTGGAAATGATTACGGCGATAAATTAGCTGAGGATCACAAAATCAGAAAGTATATCCACGCTCGTTTATCAAAAGCTAGTGTATCTAAAGTAATCATCGAGAGAACTTTAAAGCTTGTAACCGTTACTATCACTACTGCAAGACCTGGTATCATTATTGGGAAAGGTGGACAAGAGGTAGACAAGTTAAAAGAGGAACTTAAGAAAGTTACTGACAAAGAGGTTCAAATTAACATCTTTGAAATTAAAAGACCTGAGTTAGATGCTTATCTTGTGGCGACAAGCATCGCTCGTCAAATCGAAAGCCGTATTTCTTACAGACGTGCAATCAAAATGGCTATTGCTGCTTCTATGCGTATGAACGCTGAAGGTATCAAAGTTTTGATTTCTGGTCGTTTGAATGGAGCTGAGATGGCGCGTTCGGAAGGTTTCAAAGAAGGTAGAATTCCTCTATCAACTTTCAGAGCTGACATTGATTATGCTTTGGCTGAAGCTCACACTACTTATGGTAGAATGGGTATCAAAGTATGGATCATGAAAGGTGAAGTTTACGGTAAGAGAGAGCTTTCTCCACTTGCTGGAATGGACAAAAAACAATCTGGTACAGGCGGTGGAAAAGGTGGAGATGCTCCTAGAGGCAAATCTAACTTTAACAAAGGCGGTAAACCAGATGCTCGTAAAAGAAAGTAAATTTTTAAACTAAAGAAAAATGTTACAGCCTAAAAGAACAAAATACCGTAAGGTACAAAAAGGTAAGATGAAGGGTAACTCTCAAAGAGGGCATGAACTTTCTAATGGAATGTTTGGTATTAAATCTGTGCATGAAGATGGAATGTTCTTAACTTCTCGTCAAATTGAAGCTGCGCGTATCGCTGCAACTCGTTACATGAAGAGAGAGGGACAATTATGGATTAAAATTTTCCCAGACAAACCTATTACTAAGAAGCCTCTTGAAGTACGTATGGGTAAAGGTAAAGGAGCAGTTGAGTATTGGGCTGCTGTTGTTAAACCAGGAAGAATTATGTTTGAAGTTGGAGGAGTTCCATTGTCAGTTGCAAAAGAGGCTTTGCGTCTTGCAGCTCAAAAACTTCCAGTAAAAACTAAGTTCGTCGTTGCTAGAGATTTCGAAGCATAATTTATATTTATTATGAAACAATCAGAAATAAAAGATCTTTCTGCAGCGGAGTTGCAAGAAAAACTTAGTCAAACTAAGAAAGTATATGCTGACCTAAAAATGGCTCATGCTATCTCTCCAATTGCTAACCCACTTCAAATTAGAAGCGTTAGAAGAACAGTTGCAAGATTGGCTACGGAGTTAACTAAAAGAGAGTTACAATAATTGTATTCTGCTGAAAGATGGAAGAAAAAAGAAATTTAAGAAAAGAAAGAATAGGTGTTGTTACTTCAAATAAGATGGATAAATCTATCGTTATTTCAGAAGTAAGAAGAGTAAAACACCCATTATACGGTAAGTTCGTGTTGAAAACTAAGAAATATGTTGCACACGACGAAACAAACGACTGTAACATTGGAGATACTGTAAGAATTAGCGAAACGCGTCCTTTAAGTAAAACGAAATGTTGGAGATTAGTTGAAATCTTAGAAAGAGCTAAATAATTATGGTACAACAGGAATCAAGACTAAAAGTAGCAGATAACACGGGAGCAAAAGAAGTTTTAACTATCCGTGTTTTAGGAGGTACCAAAAGAAGGTATGCCTCTGTTGGTGACAAGATTGTAGTATCTATTAAAGATGCAACTCCAAACGGTAACGTGAAAAAAGGAGCTGTTTCAACTGCAGTTGTTGTGCGTACCAAAAAAGAAGTGAGAAGAGCTGATGGTTCTTATATTCGTTTCGATGACAATGCATGTGTTCTTTTGAACGCTGCAGGGGAAATGAGAGGAACTCGTGTTTTTGGTCCGGTAGCAAGAGAACTTCGTGAAAAACAATTCATGAAAATTGTATCATTAGCACCAGAAGTGCTTTAATTCGTTTTAAGATGATAAAGCTAAAAATTAAATCAGGAGATATCGTAAGAGTTATTGCTGGAGACCATAAAGGTGCTGAAGGTAAAGTTGTACGTGTTTACCGTGAGAAAAATAAAGCGATAGTTGAAGGTGTAAACATGGTTTCGAAACATACAAAACCAAGTGCTAAAAACCCTCAAGGTGGTATCGTTAAGAAAGAAGCTTCTATTCAAATTTCTAACATTGCTTTAATTGATCCTAAAACTAAGGAGACAACTAGAGTTGGTATTAGAGTAGAAGGAGATAAGAAAGTAAGATTTTCAAAAAAATCTAATCAAGTACTATAGTAATGGCATATACACCTAGACTAAAAGAAGAATATAAGAGTAGAGTAATCTCTGCTCTTAAAGAAGAGTTCGGATATACAAACGTAATGCAAGTTCCTAAACTTGAAAAAATCGTTTTGAGCCGTGGAGTTGGTGCAGCTGTATCTGATAAAAAACTTATTGACTATGCAGTTGATGAGTTAACAAAGATCACTGGACAAAAAGCAGTATCTACAATTTCTAAGAAAGACGTTGCGTCTTTCAAATTAAGAAAAGGGATGCCTATTGGAGCAAAAGTAACTTTGCGTGGAGAAAGAATGTATGAGTTTTTGGATAGACTTATTACTTCTTCTTTACCACGTGTTAGAGATTTTAGTGGTATCAAAGCTACTGGATTCGACGGAAGAGGTAACTACAATCTTGGAGTTTTAGAGCAAATCATTTTCCCAGAAATTGATATTGACAAAGTAAATAAAATTTCAGGAATGGATATTACTTTTGTTACTACTGCAAAAACTGACAAAGAAGCAAAGTCGTTATTGGCTGAATTAGGTTTACCTTTTAAAAAGAATTAAGACATGGCTAAAGAATCAATGAAAGCCCGCGAGGTGAAAAGAGAGAAAACGGTAGCTAAGTATGCTGAGAAGAGAAAAGCTTTATTAGAAGCTGGAGACTACGAAGGATTACAAAGATTGCCTAAAAATGCTTCACCAGTTCGTTTACACAATCGTTGTAAATTAACAGGTAGACCTAGAGGTTATATCCGTCAATTCGGTATTTCACGTGTAACTTTCCGTGAAATGGCTAATAATGGATTAATTCCAGGAGTTAAAAAGGCTTCTTGGTAATCTCGCAATAAGTTATTACTTTTGCAAACCAAAAAATAATTTTTAATTGATTAAAGGTTCGGGAAACGAGTGTTTCCCGAAAACCATAATCGCAATCAAATACATATGTATACAGATCCTATTGCAGATTATTTGACTAGAGTTCGTAACGCTGTGGCTGCAAACCACAAAGTTGTTGAAATTCCAGCATCTAATCTAAAAAAAGAGATAACTAAGATCTTATTTGATCAAGGTTACATCTTAAGTTACAAATTTGAGCAGAACACTGTGCAAGGTTCTATTAAAATTGCTTTGAAGTATGATAAAGATACTAAAGAGCCTGTAATCAAAGATATCCAAAGAATTAGTAAACCTGGTTTACGTAAGTACGCAGGTGCTGCCAAATTACCAAGAATCCTTAATGGATTAGGAATTGCTATTGTTTCTACATCAAAAGGTTTGATGACTGGAAAACAAGCTAAGCAATTAAATGTAGGTGGTGAAGTAATTTGTTACGTATACTAATTTTAAACACTAGATAAGATGTCAAGAATAGGTAAAAGCCCAATTGTAATCCCTGCTGGTGTAACTGTTGAAGTTAAAGACGGTGTAATTACAGTAAAAGGAAAAAAAGGTCAACTAGTTCAGGAGTTTTCGGACGTAGCTGTAAAAGTTGAAGGCGATCAAGTTGTAGTTGAAAGATCGTCTGATCATAAAGACCATAGAGCAAAACACGGATTATTTAGATCTTTGATCAATAATATGATTGTTGGTGTTTCTGAAGGTTTCACAAAAGAACTAGAATTAGTTGGAGTTGGTTATAGAGCTTCAAACCAAGGTCAAAAGTTAGATTTAGCTCTTGGATATTCTCACAATATTGTTTTAGAAATTGCTCCAGAAGTAGCTTTAGAAACAATATCTGAAAAAGGTAAAAACCCTATCGTAAAGTTAACATCATTTGATAAACAACTTTTAGGTCAAGTTGCTGCGAAAATCAGAGGTTTCCGTAAGCCAGAGCCATACAAAGGAAAAGGTGTTAAATTTGTGGGTGAAGTATTAAGAAGAAAAGCAGGTAAATCAGCTTAAAATATAAGATTATGTCATTAACAAAATCTGAAAGAAGACAGAGAATTAAATTCAGAATTAGAAAATCGGTTAGTGGTTCTGCTGCAAGACCAAGACTTTCTGTATTTAGAAGTAACAAAGAAATTTACGCTCAAATTATTGATGATGTAAATGGAGTTACTATATTAGCTGCATCTTCTAGAGAAAAAGAAATAGGAAAAGGTACTAACGTTGAAGTAGCTGCTGCTGTTGGAAAACTAGTTGCAGAGAAAGCGTTAAAAGCCGGGATCGATACTATCACTTTTGATAGAGGTGGGTATTTATATCACGGTCGTATTAAATCATTAGCAGAAGGCGCAAGAGCCGCTGGACTTAAATTCTAATATATTATGTCTAAATACAAAAATGTAGAATTGGTAAAACCTAGCGGTCTTGAATTAAAAGATCGTCTAGTTAGTGTTAATCGTGTTACTAAAGTTACAAAAGGAGGTAGAGCTTTCGGTTTTTCTGCTATTGTAGTTGTAGGTGATGAAAATGGAGTAGTTGGTCACGGATTAGGAAAATCTAAAGACGTTTCTGAAGCAATTGCGAAAGCAGTAGAAGATGCTAAGAAAAACTTAGTTAGAATTCCTTTAAATGGTCAATCTGTTCCTCACGAACAAAAAGGTAAATTTGGTGGTGCACGCGTATTCTTAATTCCAGCATCTCATGGTACTGGAGTTATTGCTGGTGGAGCTGTTCGTTCAGTTCTTGAGTCAGTAGGTATTCACGATGTATTGTCTAAATCTCAAGGATCATCAAATCCACATAACGTAGTAAAAGCAACTTTTGATGCTTTATTGCAAATGAGAAGCGCTCACACTGTTGCAAAACAAAGAGGTGTTTCTTTAGAGAAAGTTTTTAAAGGTTAATTAGGAAATTATGGCTAAATTATTAGTAAAACAAGTAAGAAGCAAAATCAACTGTCCTCTTTCTCAAAAAAGAGGTTTGGAAGCTTTAGGTCTACGTAAAATTGGACAAGTTGTGGAGCATGAGTCAAATCCTGCTATCCTTGGGATGATAAACAAAGTTAAACACTTAGTTTCTGTTGAAGAAGCTAAATAACAAATACTGTTATGAATTTAAGTAACTTACAACCTGCTGAAGGATCTACACACAATCAAAATAAGAGATTAGGTAGAGGAGAAGGTTCTGGAAAAGGTGGTACCGCTGCAAGAGGACACAAAGGAGCTAAATCTCGTTCTGGTTATTCTAAAAAGATTGGTTTTGAAGGAGGGCAAATGCCTCTTCAAAGACGTGTGCCTAAGTTTGGTTTCAAAAACATCAATCGTAAAGAATACGAAGGTGTTAATTTAGATACTCTTCAATTATTAGTAGATAATGGGTCTATTACTGATTCTGTTTCAATGGCAGAATTTGTGGCAAATCGTTTAGCTACTAAAAATGAAATCGTTAAGATTTTAGGTAGAGGAGAATTGAAAGCAAAATTAAAAGTAACTGCCCACAAATTTACTGCTACTGCAAAAGCTGCTATTGAAGCTGCTGGTGGAGAAGCTGTAACTATATAACTTATCTATTAAGATGAAGAAATTTATTGAATCAATAAGTAATGTTTGGAAAATCGAAGAACTAAAGAATAGAATCTTAATCACTTTAGGATTGCTTTTAGTATATCGTTTTGGAGCACACGTTACGCTTCCTGGAATTGACGCAACGCAATTGACTGGTTTAGCGGGACAAACTAAAAATGGTCTAGGATCTATCCTAGACATGTTCACCGGGGGTGCTTTCTCTAAGGCTTCAGTTTTTGCCTTAGGTATCATGCCTTATATTTCTGCGTCTATTGTTGTTCAGTTAATGGGAATTGCGATTCCATATTTGCAAAAACTTCAAAATGATGGGGAAAGTGGTAGAAAAAAGATTAATCAAATCACTCGTTGGTTGACAATCGCTATCACATTGGTTCAAGGTCCAACTTATATCTATAATTTATACAGAACATTGCCTAGTAATGCATTTTTGCTAGGCTTTAATTCGCCTGAATTTTTGTTCTCATCAGTTATCATCTTAGTTACAGGTACAATTTTTGCTATGTGGCTTGGTGAGAAAATTACAGATAAAGGTATTGGAAATGGTATTTCATTGTTAATTATGGTTGGTATTTTGGCGCGTTTACCGCAAGCTTTTATTCAAGAGTTTACAACACGTGTTACCAATAACAATGGAGGTCCAATGTTATTAGTTATTGAAATTATTGTGTGGCTGTTAGTTATCATTTCTTGTGTATTGCTCACAATGGCAGTACGTAAAATTCCAGTACAGTACGCTCGTCGTACAACAACTGGAGATTACGAGCAAGATTTGGCAGGAGGTAATAGACAATGGATTCCTTTAAAGCTAAATGCTTCTGGAGTAATGCCAATCATTTTTGCTCAAGCAATTATGTTTATCCCTGCAGCAGTAGCTGGATTGTCTAAATCAGATACATCACAATCTATTGTTGGTGCATTTAGTAATATGTTTGGTTTCTGGTATAATTTTGTTTTTGCAACTTTAATTATTGTATTTACATTCTTTTATACTGCAATCACTGTACCTACTAACAAAATGGCTGATGATTTAAAAAGAAGTGGTGGTTTTATTCCGGGCGTTCGTCCAGGAGCAGAAACTTCTGACTTTCTTGATAAAGTGATGTCTTTAATAACTTTCCCAGGATCTTTATTCCTTGCTTTGATTGCTGTGTTCCCAGCTATTGTTGTAAGTGTTATGGATGTACAACAATCTTGGGCAATGTTTTTTGGAGGTACCTCGTTAATAATTATGGTTGGTGTTGCAATAGATACTATTCAACAGATCAATTCATACTTGTTAAATAAACATTACGATGGTTTAATGAAGACTGGTAAAAATAGAAAAGCGGTAGCTTAATATATTTATGGCAAAACAATCAGCAATAGAACAAGACGGATCAATTATAGAAGCATTATCTAATGCAATGTTCCGTGTAGAGTTAGAAAATGGACATATTGTAATTGCTCATATTTCTGGTAAAATGCGAATGCATTACATCAAATTATTACCTGGTGATAAAGTGAAACTAGAAATGAGTCCTTACGATTTGTCAAAAGCAAGAATTACTTATCGATATTAAAGGATATTCACTATGAAAGTTAGAGCATCAGTAAAAAAGAGAAGTGCCGAGTGCATTATCGTGCGTAGAAAAGGGAGACTGTACGTAATAAACAAAAAGAATCCTAGATTTAAACAAAGACAAGGATAATTATGGCAAGAATAGCAGGGGTAGATATCCCAAAAAACAAAAGAGGTGTTATCGCACTTACCTATATTTTCGGATTAGGAAAAAGTAGAGCTATTGAGATTTTAGAAAAAGCTCAAGTTAGCCAAGATAAAAAAGTTCAAGATTGGAATGATGATGAGATCGGAGCAATTCGTGAAGCTGTTTCATTTTACAAAATTGAAGGAGAATTACGTTCTGAAATTTCTTTAAACATTAAGCGTTTAATGGATATTGGATGTTACAGAGGTATTCGTCATAGATCTGGTCTTCCATTAAGAGGACAGAGAACTAAAAACAACTCTAGAACTAGAAAAGGTAAAAGAAAAACTGTTGCTAACAAGAAAAAAGCAACTAAATAATAAGTAATATGGCTAAAGCAACTGCAAAAAAACGTAAAGTTATCGTTGAATCAACGGGTGAAGCTCATATTTCTGCGACTTTCAATAATATTATCATTTCTTTGACTAATAAGAAAGGCGAAGTTATTTCTTGGTCTTCAGCTGGTAAAATGGGTTTCAGAGGTTCTAAAAAGAATACTCCGTACGCAGCTCAAATGGCAGCAGAAGATTGTAGTAAAGTAGCTCTTGAAGCAGGACTTAAGAAAGTAAAAGTTTATGTAAAAGGACCAGGTAATGGACGTGAGTCTGCTATTCGTTCTTTGCATAATGGTGGAATTGAAGTGACTGAGATTATCGATGTTACTCCAATGCCTCACAACGGATGTCGTCCTCCAAAAAGACGTAGAGTTTAATACTCAAAATTTATTATAGTATAACCTAGATAGAACATAGATTATCGAAGGATAAGACCTGAATTCATAATCTCTATCTTAAACAATTCAAAATGGCAAGATATACTGGTCCTAGCACAAGAATCGCTCGTAAATTTGGCGAGGCAATCTTCGGAGATGATAAATCTTTCGAAAAAAGAAATTACCCACCTGGACAACACGGGATGGCTAAAAAAAGAGGAAAAAAATCTGAGTATGCTGTTCAGTTAATGGAAAAGCAAAAAGCTAAATATTCTTATGGAATTTTAGAGAAACAATTCAGAAATTTATTCGAAAAAGCATCAGCTACTAAAGGAGTTACTGGTGAAGTTTTATTACAATTATGCGAAGCAAGATTGGATAACGTTGTTTTTAGAATGGGAATTGCTCCATCTAGAAGAGGTGCGCGTCAAATCGTATCTCACAGACACGTTACTGTAAATGGAGAAGTTGTAAATATTCCTTCTTACCACCTTAAGCCTGGTGATAAAGTTGCAGTTCGTGAAAAATCTAAATCTTTAGAAGCTATCGAACGTTCTTTATCAAATTCAAGTCATGTTTATGAATGGATTACTTGGAATAATGAACTTAAAGAAGGAACTTTTGTTTCTGTACCTGCGAGACTTCAAATTCCAGAAAACATTAAAGAACAATTAATCGTAGAGTTGTACAACAAATAATAATTGACTTAGTCGAAATTTATGGCAATATTTAATTTTCAAAAGCCCGATAAAGTTATCATGATCGATTCAACCGATTTTGAAGGTAAATTTGAGTTTAGACCTTTAGAACCTGGTTACGGATTGACAGTTGGTAATGCACTTAGAAGAGTTTTGCTTTCAGCGTTAGAAGGTTATGCAATTACATCTGTTCGTATCGAAGGTGTAGATCATGAGTTTTCTACTATTTCAGGTGTTGTTGAAGACGTTACCGAAATTATCCTTAATCTAAAACAAGTACGTTTCAAACGTCAGATAGAAGATATCGATAATGAATCAGTTACTATTTCTGTTTCTGGTAAAGATCAATTAACAGCAGGTGATTTTCAAAAATTTATCTCAGGTTTTCAAGTTTTGAATCCAGACCTTGTTATCTGTAATTTAGATTCTAAAATCAAATTGAACTTCGATTTAACAATCGAAAAAGGTAGAGGATACGTTCCTGCTGAAGAGAACAAAAAACAGAATGCTGCAATTGGAACGATTTTTACAGATTCTATTTTTACTCCGGTAAAAAATGTAAAATATGCAATCGAAAACTTCCGTGTAGAGCAAAAAACAGATTATGAAAAATTAGTTTTTGAAATAAAAACTGATGGATCTATTAATCCAAAAGACGCTCTTACTGAAGCTGCTAAAGTTTTAATTCACCATTTCATGTTGTTTTCTGATGAAAGAATTACACTTGAGGCTGACGAAATTGCACAAACAGAATCGTATGATGAAGAGTCATTGCATATGAGACAATTGCTTAAAACTAAGCTTGTTGATATGGATTTATCTGTGAGAGCATTAAATTGCTTGAAAGCGGCTGAAGTTGATACACTTGGTGATTTAGTATCGTTCAATAAAAATGACCTAATGAAATTCCGTAATTTTGGTAAAAAATCTTTAACTGAACTTGATGAACTTGTTGCAGTGAAGAATTTAACTTTCGGAATGGATTTAGCTAAATACAAATTAGATAAAGAATAATTTACTTCATATTTTGCTCTCCATAGCGGATTGTAGCAAGATGAAGATAAAAAAAACACGTCATGAGACACGGAAAAAAATTCAACCACTTAAGCAGACAGACTGGACATAGAAAAGCTATGTTGGCTAATATGGCTTGTTCTCTTATCGAGCACAAACGTATTAACACTACTGTTGCTAAGGCTAAAGCGCTTAAACAATTCGTTGAGCCTTTAATCACAAAATCAAAAGAAGATACGACTCACAATCGTCGTATTGTTTTTGCTTACTTACGTAGCAAATATGCTGTAACTGATTTGTTCAGAGATGTAGCTGCTAAAGTTGGTGACCGTCCAGGTGGATACACTCGTATCATTAAAGTTGGAAATCGTTTGGGAGATAATGCTGATATGGCAATGATCGAACTTGTTGACTTCAATGAACTTTACAACGGAGGTAAAAAAGAAGTTAAAAAAGCTAAAAGCCGTCGTGGTGGTAAAGCAAAAAAAGCTGAAGGTACTCCTGAAGCTCCAGCTGCTGAATCTGAAACGACTACAGAAGCTTCTGAATAATTATGAAAGTAATCATTCTATAAAAATCAAGGATAAACTAATTTTTAGTTTATCCTTTTTTTTTGATTTTTTTGAAACTGCAAAAATGTAACTTATTTAAAATGATAGGTTTTATTTTTACGATTGAAAGTTTTAAAAAATCTTGGAAGGGCTCTTTTAAAGAAGTAAATTTGCAAAATATCTAATTACAAATGAGGTTCTGCTTCATACACAATTAAAAAAAAACAATACAAATTAAAGAATGAAATACACAACACGACAAAGCGCCATTTTATTACTAAGTGATGGAACTGTTTTTCATGGAAAGTCTATCGGTATTAGCGGTAAAACTTTTGGTGAAGTTTGTTTTAATACTGGAATGACCGGATATCAGGAGATCTTTACAGATCCTTCTTATTTTGGACAAATTATGGTTACTACTAATCCGCATATCGGGAATTATGGTATTAATGATTTAGAAGTTGAATCGGAAAACGTTAAGATCGCTGGTTTAGTTTGTAAAAATTTTAGCTTTAACTATTCAAGAGCTGGTGCTTCTGGAAGTCTGGAAGATTATTTTGCTAAACAAAATCTGATCTGTATTTCAGATGTTGATACTAGGGCTTTAGTTAGTTATATCCGTGATAATGGAGCAATGAATGCTGTAATTTGTACAGATGGAACTTCAATTGAGGATTTGAAAAAAGAATTGGCTAATGTGCCAAATATGGAAGGTTTAGAATTAGCTTCTAAAGTTTCGACTACTGAGCCTTACTTCGTTGGAGACGAAAATGCAACATACAAAATCTCGGCACTTGATCTTGGTATTAAAAAGAATATCTTGAGAAATTTTGCTAAGAGAGACTGCTATATTAAAGTTTTTCCATATGATGCAACGTATGAAGATTTAGATTCGTTTAATCCTGATGGGTTTTTCTTGTCAAACGGACCTGGGGATCCAGATCCGTTACATGGAGTAATTGATG
Source organism: Flavobacterium sp. B167r (assembly GCF_056824315.1). Classification (NCBI taxonomy): domain Bacteria; kingdom Pseudomonadati; phylum Bacteroidota; class Flavobacteriia; order Flavobacteriales; family Flavobacteriaceae; genus Flavobacterium; species Flavobacterium sp. B167r. The sequence continues at coordinate 366,368 of NZ_CP124859.1, read as the reverse complement.
TGGCAAAAAAGATTATTGCAGAGAACAGACCGCTATTCGGAATTTGCTTAGGTCACCAAATTATTGCTTTGGCAAATGGAGTTCAAACTTACAAAATGTTTGGTGGACATAGAGGAATCAATCACCCTGTTAAAAATCTGCTTACGGGAAAAGGAGAGATTACTTCTCAAAATCACGGGTTCGCTGTAAAAAGAGAAGCGCTAGAAAACCATCCAGAATTGGAACTTACTCATATTCATTTAAATGATGATACTGTTGCGGGGATGAGAATGAAGGGTAAAAACTGTTTTTCAGTACAATATCACCCGGAGGCTAGTCCTGGACCACACGATTCGTCATATTTATTTGACCAATTTGTAGAGAATATTAAAAGTAGCAAAGCCTAAAACGATGTAGTTAATAAATAAAGGTGTTTAATGGCTAGAATGCGTTTATAGTATTAAATATTTTTATAATTTCGAAAAAAAATATATAATTTATTAATAAAAAACAAAAATAATGAGTATTATAATTAAAGTTCACGCAAGACAAATTCTTGATTCTAGAGGTAATCCTACTATTGAAGTAGATGTAGTAACTGAAAATGGAGTTTTAGGTAGAGCAGCAGTTCCATCTGGAGCATCAACTGGAGAACACGAAGCTGTTGAATTACGTGATGGTGGTAAAGCTTATCTAGGTAAAGGTGTTTTAAATGCAGTGAATAATGTAAATACTATTATTGCTGAAGAGTTAGTTGGAACTTCTGTTTTCGAACAAAACACAATTGACCAATTAATGATTGATTTGGATGGTACTCCAAACAAATCTAAATTAGGGGCTAATGCTATTTTAGGTGTTTCTTTAGCTGCTGCAAAAGCTGCTGCTAACGAACTTGGTTTGCCATTGTACAGATACGTGGGTGGTGTTTCTGCTAATACGTTACCAGTTCCGATGATGAATATCATCAACGGTGGTTCTCACTCTGATGCGCCTATCGCATTCCAAGAGTTTATGATTTTCCCAGTAAAAGCAACTTCTTTTACACATGCAATGCAAATGGGAACTGAAATTTTTCACAGTTTGAAAAAAGTATTACACGATAGAGGTTTAAGTACTGCTGTTGGTGACGAAGGAGGTTTCGCTCCAAACTTAGCTGGTGGAACTGAAGATGCTTTAGATACTATCAAATTAGCTGTTGAAAAAGCTGGATATTCTTTCGGTGACGAAATTATGATTGCTCTTGACTGTGCTGCTTCTGAGTTTTATGTAAACGGTAAATACGATTATACTAAATTTGAAGGGGAAACTGGAAAGATTAGGACTTCTGAGGAGCAAGCTGATTATTTAGCTGAACTTGCTGCTAAATATCCAATTATCTCTATCGAAGATGGTATGTATGAAGATGACTGGAATGGTTGGAAATATTTGACTGAAAAAATTGGAGATAAAGTTCAATTAGTTGGAGATGATTTATTTGTTACTAATGTTGCTCGTTTGTCAACTGGTATCGAAAAAGGAATTGCTAACTCAATTTTAGTGAAAGTTAACCAGATTGGTACTTTAACAGAAACTATTGCAGCTGTAAACATGGCAAAAAATGCTGGTTATACATCTGTAATGTCTCACCGTTCTGGAGAAACTGAAGATAATACAATTGCAGATTTAGCTGTAGCTTTAAACTGTGGACAAATTAAAACAGGTTCTGCTTCTCGTTCAGATCGTATGGCTAAATACAACCAATTATTGAGAATTGAAGAAGAATTAGGAAGTACTGCTTACTTTCCTGGATTAAATGCTTTTAAAATCAAATAATCTATATATTATATATTGAAAAGGAACCATCTGTCTTTACAGATGGTTTTTTTTTGGACTTTTAACAAATTCATAGCAGTATTCTTTTTTTAATTAGTCTTAAATTCATTAGATTTGGTAAATTATTATTTAAAGAATTATTTCCAAGATATTATGTCAAAAATAGCTACATTAGAAATAGATGGTAAAAAGATTGAACTTCCGGTAATCACAGGAAGCGAAAACGAATCAGCTATCGATATTAACAAATTACGTGATTTAACAGGTGTTATTACAATTGACCCAGGATACAAGAATTCTGGATCTTGTACAAGTGAAATCACTTTCCTAGATGGAGAAGAAGGAATTTTACGTTACAGAGGATATTCAATCGAAGATTTGGCAGAGAAAGCTAGTTTCTTAGAGGTTTCATATCTTTTGATTTTTGGAGAATTACCTACAACATCACAATTAGAAGACTTCGAAAATGGTATTAAGAAACATTCTTTGGTAAACGAAGAAATGAAAAATATCATTGACGGTTTCCCTAAAACAGCTCACCCAATGGGAGTGTTATCTGCTTTAACAAGTGCTTTAACAGCTTTTAATCCTAAAGCGGTTAATGTTGATAACGAAAAAGAAATGTATGAGGCTATTTGTAAAACAATGGCTAAGTTTCTTGTAATTGCTACATGGACTTACAGAAAATCTATGGGGTATCCTTTAAACTACTATGATAACACAAAAGGTTATGTAGAAAGTTTCATGCAATTAATGTTTAAATTGCCTACAGGACCTTATGCTGCAAATCCAGTAATTGTAAACGCTTTAGATAAATTATTTATTCTTCATGCAGATCATGAGCAAAACTGTTCTACTTCTACAGTTAGAATGGTAGGCTCTTCTCATGCTGGTTTATTTGCATCAGTTTCTGCGGGAGTTTCTGCACTTTGGGGACCGCTTCACGGTGGTGCTAATCAAGCTGTACTTGAAATGCTTGAAGAAATTAATAAAGACGGTGGAGATACTGATAAATTCTTAGCGAAAGCAAAAGATAAAAATGATCCATTCCGTTTAATGGGATTCGGACATAGAGTTTACAAAAACTTTGACCCAAGAGCTAAAATCATCAAAAAAGCAGCAACTGAAGTATTAGAAACTTTAGGTGTTGAAGATCCGATTTTAGAGATCGCAAGAAAATTAGAAAAAGCAGCTCTTGAAGATGAATACTTCAAAGCAAGAAACTTATATCCAAACGTTGATTTCTACTCTGGAATTATCTACAGAGCTTTAGGAATTCCAACAGATATGTTTACTGTTATGTTTGCAATTGGAAGACTACCAGGTTGGATTGCGCAGTGGAAAGAAATGCGTGAAAACAAAGAACCAATCGGAAGACCAAGACAAATTTATACAGGACATCCTTTACGAGAGTTTAAGTCTAATAAATAAAAAACGAAAGCTTCACTTAACTGTGAAGCTTTTTTTATATTTGCTCAAAATATAATAAAGTTATGTTGCAATTAAATGTAAAGAACGAAACGTCTCGACTTCGTGCTGTAGTTCTGGGTTCTGCTGTTCATAATGGACCAACTCCAACTATAGAAGAGGCTTATGATCCTAAATCATTGGAACATATAAAAGCAGGAACTTATCCTATAGAAAAAGATATGGTTGCTGAAATGGATGCTTTTAATGCTGTTTTCCAAAAGTATGATGTAACTGTTTATCGTCCGGAGATGATTGAAAATTATAATCAGATTTTTGCTCGTGATATTGGGTTTGTAATTGATGATGTTTTTGTAAAATCGAATATTCTGCCAGATAGAGAAAGAGAATTAGATGCAATTCAATATGTAATTGATCGGATCGATCCAGTAAAAGTAGTTCGTCCGCCAGAAGAAGTTCATATTGAAGGTGGAGATGTTATGCTTTGGAATGATCATATTTTCATTGGAACGTACAAAGGAAGTGACTATAAAGAATATATCACTGCAAGAACTAACATGCATGGAGTAAACTATATTAAATCGTTATTTCCGAATAAAATTGTTAAGGAATTTGATTTAGTAAAATCTAAATTAGAAGCAAGAGATAATGCACTGCATTTAGATTGTTGTTTTCAGCCTGTTGGAAAAGATAAAGGTATTATCTATAAAAGAGGTTTCCGTGAAGAAGCAGATTATTTATACCTAGTAAATCTTTTTGGAAAAGAAAATCTATTTCATATTGAAAGAAACGAAATGTACAATATGTTCTCAAACGTGTTTTCAATTGATGAAAATGTAGTGGTTTCTGAAAAGAATTTTACTCGTTTGAATAACTGGCTTCGCGAAAATGGTTTTACTGTTGAAGAAATTCCATACGCTGAAATTGCAAAACAAGAAGGTTTGTTGAGATGTTCAACGCTTCCGCTAATTAGAGACTAAAAATTAGTTTCAAGTTTCAGGTTTCAAATTGCCAAAAACTTGAAACCTGAAACTTGGAACCAAAAAAATATAAAAATCATGAGACAAACTACTAATGCTATCGTGATGATTCGTCCAGTTGCATTCAGAATGAATGAACAGACGGCTGTAAATAATTATTATCAAAAAGTATTAGACGGACTTTTACCAAGTACCGTTAATGCTAAAGCGCAACAGGAATTTGACGCTTTTGTCGAAAAACTGAGAAACGTTGGAGTAGATGTGACTGTTGTAGATGATAATTTGGAGACTGATACTCCTGATAGTATTTTTCCAAACAATTGGGTTTCATTTCATGAAAATGGAGATGTAGCGCTTTATCCAATGTTTGCTGAAAATCGTCGTCAAGAACGTCGTGAAGATATTTTGGATACTTTGGAAGAAAAAGGATTCGAAATTGCTAATATCATGGATTATACTTCTGCAGAAGAAGATGGTATTTTCTTAGAAGGAACAGGAAGTTTGCTGTTAGATAGAGCAAACGGAAAAGCATACTGTGCATTATCTCCAAGAGCGGATGAAGAATTATTTATAGAATTCTGTGAAGATTTTGATTATGCTCCGATTATTTTTGAAGCTTTTCAAACAGTTGATGGCCAACGTAAACTAATTTATCACACTAATGTGATGATGTGTCTAGGAGAAACCTTTGCGGTTATTTGTGCAGATTCTATTGATGATAAAAAAGAGCGCAAAATGGTTTTGGATAATCTAAAAGATGATAAAAAAGAAATCATTTTGATTACAGAAGACCAAGTAAATAATTTTGCTGGAAACATGCTGGAAGTTCGAGGGAAAGATGATAAGCGATACATTGTTATGAGTGCATCGGCGCATCAAAGTTTGACTCCGAATCAAATTGCTCAATTAGAAAATCATGCAGAAATTTTGAGTTCAAGTCTTGATACAATTGAAGCTTGTGGAGGTGGAAGCGCAAGATGTATGATGGCAGAGGTTTTCTTGCCAAGAAGTTAAAATAAAGAATGTTAAAAAAGAAAGGCATAAAATCAAATTTGATTTTATGCCTTTCTTTTTTAACAGTATCCAAATTAAAAATTTCCTTTAATAATATTTACAATTGCGCTTACAATATATTGAATGCCGATTGAAATAACGATAAAGCCAACAATTCTAGAGATTGCAACAATTCCAGAAGCTCCCAGAATTCTAGCGAGATAATGTGCGCTTTTTAAAATGGCAAAAATAGCCACTGCGATTGCAAGGATAGCTAATGAAGAAATTATAATTTCGTTTAATTCGTGATGCTCTTGATAAAAGGCAATTAAAAGCGACATAGATCCAGGCCCTGCAAGCATTGGTATTGCTAAAGGTGTTAATGCAATATCATTTCTGTGTTGTGCTTCGTTTTCAATTTTTTTATTGATTCCTCTTTTTTTGTTAAACTTGCCAGAAAGTAAGGAAAAACCAGAGTTTACAATTACGATTCCGCCTGCAATTCTTAAGGCATCTATGCTAATTCCGAAAAAACTCAAAACATATTGGCCAATGAAATAAGAAACCAATAATATGATAAAAACATTGATTGCAGTCCAAAGTGAGATTCGTGATCTTTCTTTTTGAGAATCGTGTTGGGTTAGTCCAACAAAAATTGGCACAGTTCCAATCGGATTTAATACTGAGAATAAAGCGGCAAATAAGTAGATAAATAATTCCATATAATATTGGTTAGTGGAGTAAATGTAGTTATTTTTTGATGCTTTTGCATGAAATTATGTTATGATAATATTTTTATTGTTATCAATTCTGAATCAAACGAATAAAGTTAAATCGTTCTTTTTTGATTACTTTTGCAGTCTAAATAAAAATTATGAAAAATAAAAAAACATTAGTTATTGGAGCCTCAACAAATCCAGAACGTTATTCATTTAGAGCTGTTAATACGTTAGTCGGAAAAGGGCATTCTGTATTAGCGATTGGTCAAAAAGCAGGAGAAGTTGCTGGAGTTAAAATTCAAACCAAGACAATCCCAGTTAAAAATATTGATACCATTACTTTGTATTTAAATCCTGTTCGTCAGAGAGATTATTATAATTACATTATTGAAGCACATCCGAAACGAGTAATTTTCAATCCTGGAACTGAAAACCCAGAATTGTATCAATTATTAGAATTAAATGATATTCAGAAGGAGGTTGCTTGTACATTGGTTTTATTGGCTACAAATCAATATTAAACTTTCAAGATTTCTATACAATAAGTTTAGTGTTCGTAATATTGTTAAAATACTTTCATTTGTATTGATAAAAGAAGGGCTTTTCGTAATAATTTTTCAATATTGTTAGGCCTTGAATTTAATGGCTGTAATGTAGGCTAAACCATTAAAAGTATTACTTTTGTCGTCATGGAATTTTCATCAAAATTAATTGAAAAAGCAGTAAACGAAATGTCACAATTGCCTGGTATAGGTAAGCGTACAGCACTTCGATTGGTTCTTCATCTGTTAAAACAGCCAAAAGAACAGACTGCGTTTTTATCTCAAGCATTATTAAATATGCGTGAGAATATTAAGTTTTGCGAAAGTTGCCATAATATTTCTGACACGAAAATTTGTGAGATTTGTGCTAATCCAGTGAGAAATCATGAAACAATATGTATTGTGGAAGATATTCGTGATGTCATGGCGATAGAAAATACTGGGCAATTTAAAGGTATATATCATGTACTTGGCGGAAAAATTTCTCCTATTGAAGGAGTTGGCCCTAATCAATTAAATATTTCTAGTTTGGTGACAAAAGTGAAATCTGGAAATGTCTTGGAAATTATTTTTGCATTAAGCTCAACTATGGAAGGGGATACAACAAACTTTTATATCTATAAGCAAATTGCAGATTCTGAAATTACCATTTCAACGATTGCGAGAGGAATATCAGTTGGAGATGAATTAGAATATGCAGATGAAATAACATTAGGACGAAGCATCCTACATAGAGTGCCTTTTGAAAAAACATTTAAAAACAATTAATTAAACCCCAAATAGCAGTTAGTTTTTCTTGATTTTGAACGGAAAAATATATTTGCGATAAAATTGAACGAATGACAAAAAATAGCTTTTTTCTATTCTTATTAATTTCAACGTTATTTACCTCATGTATTCCTATTAAAGATTTGGTTTACCTTCAGGATAAAAATAATTCAAGTGAGCAAGCGGCAATTGCGGCAGTAGAATCAAAACCATATCGATTACAAGTAAATGATGTTATAAGTGTTAATCTAAAAGCAATTGATCCCAAATTGGTTTCTATTTTTAATGCAACAGAGGGGCAAACAGGAAAGTCAGAGACGGGTCTTTATTTTGATGGATTTACAGTTGATGATCATGGAAATATTAGAATGCCAATTCTTGGAGAAATTAACGTAATTGGTTTTACTCTTGAAGAAGTTCGTTTAAAAATTGAGAAGAAATTATTGGAAGAATATTTTAAAAGCGAAGCCAATATATTTGTAACTGTTAAGTTAGCTGGTTTTAGATATACTATTAATGGGGAAGTCGGGAGTACAGGAACAAAGACATTATTTAAAGATAATTTAACTATTTTAGAAGCTGTTGCAAATGCGGGAGATATAACCACGGTTGGTAATAGAAAAGAAGTGATGATAATTCGTCAGGCCCCAACAGGGGTTCAAATGCACAGTATTGATCTTACAGATGTAAATGTAATGAAATCACCATATTATTATTTGCAGCCAAACGACTACATCTATGTGAAACCACTGAGACAAAAAACTTGGGGAACAGGCCAAACAGGAATACAGTCTATAGGAACAATAATTACATTATTGTCTTTAGCGACCACAGTTTATCTAATTATAAAATAAAATAGATTTTTTAGAATGTTAGACATTAAAGATTTTGCCATTTTTGAAAATCATTCCAATTTTGATTTTAAAGGTTTTTTGTTGAAAATTGTGAGTTACTGGAAATGGTTTCTAGTAAGTTTGATCATTACTTTTACAATTGCCTATCAAGTAAATATTCGTAAAGAAAAAATTTATGGAATGCAGACTATGGTCTCCATAAAAGAAGAAAGCAATCCATTTTTCACATCAAATACAAGTTTGGTTTTTAATTGGGGAGGAACTTCAGATCAGGTAAATGGGATTTCTACAATTTTACAATCAAGATCGCATAATGAAAAGGTAGTAGATAAGCTCAAATTTTATATTGATTATTTAGAACAAGGAAAGTATAACTTAATAGACTCTTACGGAGCAGTACCATTTTATATTGATATTGATAAAACAAAGGGACAGCTTTCAGGCTCATTGATTAGCATAAAGTTTCTAAGTGAAAACGAATATCAAATCGAAATTCCATTTGAAAACAATTCAGTTTCCCTGATTACATATAGCAACAATTCTTACAGCAATACATCAGTTCAACCTGTAACTTTTATTAAGAAGTATAAAATAGGAGAGAGTGTTAATCTTCCATTTTTGAATTGGAAACTTCAAATAGTAGATAATCCAGGATTTTATAAGGGAAAGGAATATTTTGTTAGATTCAATGATTTTGACGGAACTGTATCTCGATATAAAGGTATTAATGTAGATTCAGGTAAAAGTAGTGGGTCATTATTAACCTTGTCACTACAGGGTACAAATAAAGCAAGGATGGTTGATTATTTGAATTCTACTGTAAAAATGCTTATGAAAATGCAATTAGATGGGAAGAACCAATTTGCAACAAACACAATAAGGTTTATTGATAGTACGCTTATTGCAATGGAATCTCAGCTTAAGCAAACTGGCAACGAACTAAAGTCTTTTCAAAAGGATAAAAATATTTACCAAATTGAAGATGGTGGTGCTAAAGTTTCAGATAAAATAATGAATTTTGATGCCGAAAAAGACCAGATTACGAGAAAAATAGCCTACTATAATTCGTTAAAAGCCTATTTAAATAATAGTGTCGATTATTCTAGATTACCTGCTCCTTCTGTTGCGGGAATTGAGGATCCAAATATTATTTCCAATGTTTCTAAGCTTATAGCGCTTTCTACTCAAAGATCAGAAATGGCTTATGCTGTAAAAAGTGAAAAAATATTTAAAGATTTTGATAACCAAATGATTGCTTTAAAAAATGTTCTTCAGGAGAATATAGTTACAGCAAAAGCTTCTTTAAGATATGACTTATCTCTGATAAACGCTAAACTAGGTGAGGCAGAAAGTACTGTTAAAAAATTACCTGCGGAACAGCAAGAGTTATTAAAAATCAAGAGAAAATATGATTTAAATGATAATATTTATACAGAATTTCTTCAAAAGAGAAATGAAGCAGAGATTGTAAGAGCTTCTAATCTGTCAGATATTCACTTTATTGATCCGGCAAAAGATATAGGTGGAGGTTTAATTGGACCCAAAACTTCTGTGAATTATGTAACGGCTTTGTTTTTAGGAATTTTAATTCCCTTATTGTTCGTTTTGGTGATTTTCTTTATTAATAATTCAATTCAGAATGTTGAAGATATTAATAAACTGACTCAAATTCCATTGCTAGGAGTAATTGGTGTCAACAAGGATTCAGGCAGTATGGCTGTTCTGGAAAAACCAAAATCAGCTCTTTCAGAATCATTCAGAGGGATACGATCTTCGCTTCAGTTTTTATATAAAAAACAGCAAGTTAGTGGAGCCAAAACATTAATGATAACTTCTTCAATAAGTGGTGAAGGAAAAACATTTTGCTCTATAAATATAGCGACTGTCTTTGCCTTAAGCGAAAAGAAAACAGTAATTGTTGGTTTGGATTTAAGAAAGCCAAGGTTGGCAGATGAATTTGAATTAAAATCATCTTTAGGAGTAGTCAACTATTTAATAAAACAAAATAAATTAGAAGAAATTATTAATCCAACACAAATTCCAAATTTGGATGTAATACTTTCAGGGCCAATTCCACCAAATCCGTCAGAGTTAATTTTAAGTGATGGAATGACAGAATTGATTGATGAGTTGAAGGAAAAATATGACTATATAGTTTTAGATACTCCACCGGTTGGTTTAGTAGCAGATTCATTAGAATTGGTTCAATTTGCAGATGTGATATTGTACATTGTGAGACAGAATTATACTAAGAAAGATATGATAACGTTATTGAATAATAGACTTAAACGTGGAGAATTAGCGAATGTGAGCATTGTATTGAACGGTTATGAAAATAAAGCAAAGTATGGTAGCGGCTACGGTTATGGTTACGGGTACGGAGCTTATTCAAATGGTTATCATGAAGAGGAAGTCAAAGATGGATACTGGAAGACATTTTTAAATCGAATAAGAAAAAGCTAAACTTTTATAGATGGAAGGTAAAACAAAAAATACAATTTTAATTACGGGAGGAGCTGGATTTATAGGCTCTAATTTAACCGAGTATTTTTTAGGCTTGAATTATAAGGTAATTTGTCTTGATAATTTTTCAACGGGTCATCGTCATAATTTAAAAGATTTTTTAGAAAACCCAGATTTTAAATTAATTGAAGGTGATATTCGAAATTTAGCTGACTGTAATTTGGCAGCGGAAGGAGTAGACTATGTTTTACATCAAGCAGCTTTAGGTTCTGTTCCTCGGTCGATAAAAGATCCAATTACGACAAATGAAGTAAATGTCTCTGGTTTTTTAAATATGCTGACAGCAGCACGAGACGCTAAAGTAAAACGATTTATATATGCTGCAAGTTCTTCAACTTATGGAGACTCGCAAGGATTGCCAAAAGTTGAAGATGTTATAGGAAAACCATTGTCGCCTTATGCAATTACTAAATATGTAAATGAGTTGTACGCTGAAATCTTTAGCAAGACATATGGATTAGAGACAATTGGACTTCGTTATTTTAATGTTTTTGGAAGAAAACAAGATCCAAATGGAGCTTATGCAGCGGTAATTCCGAAATTTGTCAAGCAATTTATGAATCATGAAAGGCCAATAATTAACGGAGACGGAAATTATTCTCGCGATTTTACATATATAGACAATGTCATTCAAATGAATGAATTAGCAATGACTTGTCAAAATCCAGAAGCTATTAATTCTGTTTATAATACTGCATTTGGAGACAGGAACACCTTAAATGACTTAGTCAAATATTTAAAAGAATTCTTAGCAGATTTTGATCCAAAAATAAAAGATGTACCCGTTATTTATGGAGGGAATAGAGCGGGAGATATTCCTCATTCGTTGGCAAGTATCGAAAAAGCAAAAAAAAATCTAGGTTACAATCCAAAATATTCTTTGCAAGACGGATTAAAAGAAGCTGTTGAATGGTATTGGAATAATTTAAAATAACCCTAAGATCAAGATAATATAGATCAAATGAAAATTACAAAAATTTGCTGCATTGGTGCAGGATATGTTGGTGGGCCTACAATGGCAGTCATTGCTCAAAAATGCCCACACATTCAAGTTACAGTTGTTGATTTAAACGAACAAAGAATAGCAGATTGGAATGATCCAAATCCTGAAAATATTCCAATATATGAACCAGGACTTTCTGAAATTGTAGCAGAAGCAAGGGGCAGAAATTTATTTTTTTCGACTGATGTAGATAAAGCAATAGACGAAGCTCAAATGATATTTATTTCTGTAAATACGCCAACCAAAACTTATGGAAAAGGAAAAGGAATGGCGGCAGATTTAAAATATATTGAGCTATGCGCAAGACAAATTGCAAGAGTAGCAAAACAAAATAAAATTGTAGTTGAAAAATCAACTCTGCCAGTTAGAACTGCTGAGGCGATTAAAAGTATATTAGACAATACTGGAAATGGTGTTCAATTTCAAATTTTATCGAATCCAGAATTTTTGGCAGAAGGAACTGCAGTTACAGATCTGTTAAATCCAGACCGAATTTTAATTGGTGGCGATACAACTCAAGAAGGGCAGGAAGCTATTAATTCATTAGTAGAAGTTTATTCAAATTGGGTAAATAAAGATCAAATTTTGACAACAAATGTTTGGTCATCAGAATTATCTAAACTTACTGCAAATGCATTTTTGGCACAACGTATTTCTTCAATTAATGCAATGTCGGAATTGTGTGAGAAAACTGGAGCAGATGTAAGCGAGGTTGCAAAAGCAATCGGGATGGATAGTAGAATTGGACCTAAATTCTTAAAAGCTTCTGTAGGATTCGGCGGTTCTTGTTTTCAAAAGGACATTCTGAATTTAGTATACATAGCAAAGTCATACGGGCTGAACGAAGTAGCTGACTACTGGGAACAAGTTATTATTATGAACGATCATCAAAAAAGAAGATTTTCTAATAAAATTGTTCAAACATTATATAATACAGTAGCGGATAAGAAAATCACTTTTTTAGGTTGGGCTTTCAAAAAAGATACAAACGATACAAGAGAGTCAGCTGCAATTTATGTTGCTGATGATTTAATAAATGAACAGGCGAAAATATCAGTTTTTGATCCGAAAGTTTCAAGAGGCAAAATGTTGAGTGATCTTGATTATCTACAAACAAGATCAGCGGAAGAAAACGCAAAAGCGATAAATGTGTTTGATAATGCATATGAAGCATGTAAAGATGCGCATGCAATTGCAGTTTTAACAGAATGGGATGAATTCACTATTTATGACTGGAAAAAGATTTACGATTCTATGCATAAGCCAGCTTTTATTTTTGACGGAAGAAATATTTTGAATGCTAAACAATTACAGGCGATAGGATTCGTTTATAATGGTATTGGATCATAAAAAGGTTGGTGTTTATAAAGAGAAGAAGTGATAATGTCTTGCTTCTTCATAATTAAAAAGAGATGAATTGGTACGTAGTTTATACAAAACCGAAATGGGAAAAGAAAGTTGCCGATAAACTTAATCAACTGGGAATAGAATGTTATTGCCCGTTGGTTATTCAGGTAAAGCAATGGTCAGATCGTAAAAAGAAGATTGAAGTTCCTCTTTTTAATTCTTATGTCTTTGTTCAGTTGCCCGATTCAGATCGTAATTTAGTTTTTCAAGCGCAAGGAATCGTTAGGTATTTGTTTTGGTTAGGAAAACCAGCAATTGTTAAGGATGAAGAGATTGAAATTATTAAAAAAAGTTTAAAAGATCCCAATCTAAGTGAAGTTTCGGTTTCGAGTATTCAAGTAGGAGATAAAATTAAATTAGAATCAGGAGCGTTTAGCAATCAAAATGCTACTGTGCAAGAGATTTCTAATAATTATTATGTATTAGTATTGGAAGCTTTGGGTTGCGTTTTGAAAATAAAATATAAATAATTATATTTTTAAGGAGTATTAACAGGAGAAAAAGTCTTTTTAAGAAAATTTTTCTTCTGTTTTTTTTATAAGGTATTTATTTACAGTCTGATTAATAAGTTGTTGTAGATATTATCTTTTATGTAATTTGCTGTTTTTTTAGTAATACAGTAAACGGTATTGAATAACTAGAGTTATTATACTATATTTGCGCGAAAATCATTAATTTAGGTATCTGAGTCAAAGTTATGTGACTGAGAACGGCGAAGCTGTGAGTTTTAGTGACCAGATTAAATTAAAAAATATGAAGTTGGAAAATAATGTAAAAATAGCGGTTATTGGTTTAGGCTATGTAGGATTACCCTTAGCGCGATTATTTGCTACAAAATATCCGGTAATTGGTTTTGATATAAATGAATCTAGAGTTAGTTCTTTAAAATCAGGAACCGATACAACTTTAGAAGTAGAAGATGAAGTTTTACAGCAGGTTTTAGTAGATAAACCAAGTGAAACAGAAGGATTGTACTGTACTACCTCTTTAAATGATATAGCTGAATGTAATTACTACATTGTTACAGTTCCTACCCCAGTTGATAAAAACAATAGACCAGATTTAACACCTCTTTACAAATCTAGCGAAACCGTTGGTAAAGTTTTAAAAAAAGGAGATATTGTTATTTATGAGTCGACTGTTTATCCTGGAGTAACGGAAGAGCAATGTGTGCCTGTTTTAGAACGAGTTTCTGAATTAAAATTTAATGAAGACTTTTTTGCTGGATATTCGCCAGAGAGAATAAATCCAGGAGATAAAGAGCATACAGTCGAAAAAATATTGAAAGTAACATCAGGTTCAACACCAGAAATAGGATTAAAAGTAGATGCTTTATATAAGTCAGTAATTACTGCTGGAACACATTTAGCACCGACAATAAAAGTTGCCGAAGCAGCAAAAGTTATTGAGAATTCACAACGAGATATTAATATTGCTTTTGTTAATGAGTTAGCTAAGATTTTCAATTTAATGAATATTGATACCCAAGAAGTGCTAACAGCTGCCTCGACAAAATGGAACTTTTTACCTTTTAAGCCGGGTCTTGTTGGAGGACATTGCATTGGTGTAGATCCATATTATTTGGCACAAAGAGCACAAGAGTTCGGTTATCACCCTGAAATAATCTTAGCAGGAAGACGTCTGAATGATAGTATGGGAGAATATGTAGCTTCACAAATAGTGAAGTTAATGATTAAAAAAGGTATTTCTGTTAATGGTGCTGAGTTACTAATGCTTGGGATTACTTTCAAAGAGAATTGTCCAGACGTAAGAAATACTAAAATTGTTGATGTAGTAAAAGCATTAAAGGATTATGGAATAGCAGTTACTGTTTTTGATCCTCTTGCAAATGCTGATGATGTTAAAAAAGAGTATAATTTAGTAACCCTAAGTTCTATACCAAACAATAAATTTGACGCATTGGTATTGGGAGTTGCTCATACAGAGTTTCTTCAGATAGATCTTTCAAGTTTACAAAAAGAAAAAAGTTTAATTTATGATGTAAAAGGAGTTTTAGGATCTTTAGCTGATAATAGACTTTAGAATTTAAACTTCTTTTTTAATTAAAATATATGAATTCAGATAAAACTATAACGCACGTAATCCTTACAGGAGGAGTTGGAAGTAGATTATGGCCGCTTTCTCGTAAAAGCAGGCCAAAACAATATCTTGAAATATTTGAAGAGAAATCTTTGTTTGAAATGACTGTTGAGCGAAATAGTCATTTAGCCAATAAAGTAATGGTTGTTGGAAATGTAGATAATCATCAACTAAGTGGGAAAGTAATGCAAAAAACAAGTACTTCTTATTTAAATATTATTGAAGCAACACCAAGAAATACCGCTGCAGCAATTGCTTTTGCAGCATTTGCATCTGAACCGGATGATATTCTAGTAATTACTCCTTCTGATCACATTATTGACCAAATGGAGAATTATAATCAGGCAATAAGCGAAGCTGTATCAAAAGCTAATGATGGATTTATCGTGACTTTTGGTGTTATTCCAACGAAACCAGAAACAGGTTATGGTTATATTGAAGCAGAAGGGGACAATGTAATTTCTTTTCGTGAGAAGCCAAATGAAACTACAGCAAAAGAGTTTATATCAAAAGGTAATTTTCTATGGAATAGTGGAATGTTTTGTTTTAAAGCAAGTGTTCTCCTAGAAGAATTGAAAAAATTCCAACCTGATGTTTATGAGAAATCAAAAAAAGTGTGGGAGGAGAGTAAAGATGGGTTTTTAGATTTAGATTTATCAATGGAAATTCCTTCAATAAGTATTGATTATGCAGTAATGGAACGAAGCAAAAAAATCAAAGTTGTTCCTGCCTCTTTTTCATGGTCAGATTTAGGCTCATTTGAATCGGTATATGATTATTTAAATTCAAAAGGCCATCCAACAGATTTGAATGGTAACATGGTTATTGGATGTAGTAAGCATACTACCTTTTTAGGTTTGAAAAATACTATTTTTGTTTATACTGAAACAGCAAATCTAATTTTGCAAAAAGAAAATTCACAAGATGTGAAAGATGTATATACCGAATTGGAAAAACAAAATTCTGAATTACTAAATTAGACAACATTAAAATGAAAAAAATACTTATAACTGGAGGTGCTGGTTTTATTGGTTCTCATGTAGTTAGACGTTTTGTGAATAAATATCCAGAATATCAAATTTTCAATTTAGACGCATTAACCTATGCGGGAAACCTTGAAAATATAAAAGATATTGAGAATGAATCTAATTACACTTTTGTAAAAGGAGATATTATTGACGAAAGTTTTATAAATAAACTTTTTGAACTTCACAACTTCGACGGAGTTTTACATTTAGCTGCAGAATCTCATGTAGATCGTTCGATTGAAGATCCTTTGGCATTTGTAAAAACAAATGTTATTGGAACAATGAATTTATTAAATGCTGCTAAAAATCAATGGAAAGATAATTTTGATGGTAAAAGGTTTTATCACATAAGCACAGATGAAGTTTATGGCTCATTAGGAACAACAGGACTGTTTACTGAAGAGACTCCTTATGATCCAAATTCTCCATATTCAGCTTCAAAAGCAAGTTCAGACCATTTTGTTAGAGCTTACGGAGAAACTTACGGACTTCCATATGTTTTAACTAATTGTTCAAATAATTATGGATCATATCATTTTCCTGAAAAATTGATTCCTCTTTTTATTAATAATATTATAAATAATAAGCCATTACCTGTTTATGGAGATGGAAATTATACTAGGGATTGGCTTTTTGTAGAAGACCATGCAATTGCAATAGATTTAGTTTTTCATGAAGGTAAAAACCATGAAACCTATAATATAGGAGGATTTAATGAATGGAAAAATATTGATCTGGTTAAATTGTTATGTAAAATTATGGATAGTAAACTAGGAAGAGAAGCTGGTGCTTCTGAAAAACTAATTATTTATGTAAAAGACAGACCGGGTCATGATTTGCGTTATGCTATTGATGCCTCAAAAATTAATAAAGAATTAGGTTGGAAACCTTCAGTTACTTTTGAAGAAGGTTTAGAGAAAACCATTAATTGGTATCTGAATAACGAAGAATGGTTGCAGAATGTAACATCTGGTTCTTACAAAGATTATTATCGAAAACAATATTCATAAATCTCATCACTCTTTTAAACCAAATTTTTAAGTTTAAAATCTAAATTATATATGAAAAAGGCAATTTACGTTCTTTCACTGTTTTTTATTTTGCTAATGTCTTTTAATGCACATGCTCAAGATATTCTAAAGTCCAATGACTTAAGTACAGTAAAGGTTGATTATATGTCAGATGACGATATAGCTAAAATTATTTCTCAATTAAAGAGTAATAAAGCAACTATAGATGATGTAGAGTCTATGGCCTTATCGAAAGGAATGAGTCAAGTTGAATTTAATAAATTAAAAATTAGAGTTACTGAGTACGAAAAAAAGTATTCTAAAGGCAAAGATGAGGATAAAGATAAAGAAAAGGAAGATAAATTAAAAAAGAAAGAAAAAGACTCTGATTTTAAAAGGAAACAAGAGAAAATTAAAAATGAAAAAATTAAAGATTCACTAAACGCCTTGATTTTCGGATCTGAATTATTCGATAAGCCTAATTTAAATTTTGAACCAGATTTGAAAATGGCTACTCCAGTAAATTATGTTCTTGGCCCAGGAGATAAATTAGAACTTAGTGTTTATGGTGTTCAGCAATTTGACGACACCGTTTCTGTAAATTTTGAAGGAAAAATTGCTGTTCAAAATGTTGGTCAAATTTCAGTGGCAGGAATGTCTATTGAAGCTGCTTCACAAAAAATAAAAGCGGCTATAGCAAAAGTTTATAGTACAGTTAGATCAGGACAGTCGCAAGTTAGTGTAAGTTTAAGTGAGATAAGGACTATCAAAATAACAATCGTAGGAGGAAAACAGCCTGGGAATTATTCAATTTCGTCCCTCGCTTCTGTTTATAATGCTTTGCATCTAGCAGGTGGGCCAGGAAAGAATGGTAGTTACAGAAATATAGAATTAATCCGAAATAATAAGGTCTTTAAAAATATTGATATCTATAAGTTTTTAGTAAAAGGAGATCAATCAGATAATGTGAATTTAAGGGATAATGATGTAATCAGAATTCCCGCATATACTGAACGAGTTGTTGTAGAAGGTGAAGTAAAACGTCCTGGAATTTTCGAAATGAAAAAAGGAGAGAAATTTTCTGATCTTTTAAATTTTGCGTCCGGATTTAACGAGTTTGCTTACACAGCATCTGTAAATGTGCTTCAGAAAACAGGTAAAGAGTTTAAAGTTCATGATATAAATGAAAGCGAATATAATTCTTACACTCCTCAATCTGGAGATGTATTTAGAGTAACTAAAATTTTAAATCGATTTGAAAATCGTATAAAAATTGAGGGTGCAGTTTTTAGACCAGACTATTATTCTTATAATGAAGGTATGAGAATATCTGATCTTATAATACGCGCTGAAGGTCTTAAAGAAGACGCTTACACTAAAAGAGCAAGAATTATCCGTTTGAAAACTGATTTAACAACTGAAATTGTAAATATAGATTTAGGAAATGCTATGTCGGGGGATTTAAATGCTGATGTTGAATTAAAGCGAGAAGATATTATTACAGTTTATTCAATTCTTGATTTTAGAGAAGAATATAAAATTACTATTGATGGAGAGGTAAAAAATCCAGGTGAGTACGAGTATTTTGAAAATTTAACATTAAATGATTTAGTTGTTCAGGTAGGTGGATTGACGGGTTCAGCTTCTAAAAGAGTAGAAATAGCAAGAATGGTAAAGTCAGATGTGATAGATGATGCCGATCCGAAACGTATAGAATTAGTTGAACTTGAAATTACAGCAGATAATAACGAGCAAATTAAAAACTTCGTTTTAAAACCATTTGATGTTATAAATATCCGTAGGATGGCAGTTTATGAAAAACCTGAAATGGTTAAAGTTATTGGCGCAGTTACTTATCCAGGAAAATATGTTTTAGCTAATAAAAAAGAAACAGTTTATAATATTGTGATGAGAGCTGGAGGACTCACATCTATTGCAAATCTTGATGGTATGAAAATAAAAAGACCTATCAAAGAAGAACAAATAGAACAATTGGAAAATATTAATATTAGTGGAAAAAAAGAAATTAAGGAAAAAAAAGAAGCTACGACTTCTGATGGAGATGATGAAAGATTAAATGAGAAAAATAAGGATACACTTAAAAATCCTTTTGACGATAAATTTTCTAAAAAACTTAAAGAAAAAACAAAATATGCAACAATACCTGTAAATTGGGAAAAAATCGTAAAAGATAAAAATCATTATTCTAATGTTACTTTGTTTCCTGATGATGAAATTGAGGTTGCTATTTATAATGAAGGGGTGAAAGTTACAGGAAATGTATTGTTAACTTCTGAAATTCCATATAGAAGTGGTAAAGGATTTAAATATTACATTAATTCTGTTGGGGGAGTAAACAGTAAGGGATGGAAAAGAAAATCATATATTGTTTATCCAAATGGTAAAGCTGCTGTGACAGGCTCTTTCTTGTTTTTTAGATCATATCCAAAAGTTACTCCTGATTCGCAAATTGTAGTTCCTGAAAAACCTGAAAAGAAAAAGATGACAGCAGGTGAATGGGTAGGTATAGGGAGTGTAATTTCTAGTTTAGCATTATTAATTCTTACAGCATTTAAATAAGTAATTTCATGGATAATTCAAATACACAAAATAATGAGGTGTCATTAAGAGAATTATTAGAAAAGGCAGTAGAGTGGTGCAGATATTTGCTTTCAAACTGGAAAATTATTTTATTAGTTGGATTAGTTGGAGCAATATTAGGATTAGGCTATTCTTTTTCTAGAAAAACAATTTATACCGCAACGCTTTCTTTTGCATTAGAGGATGATAAATCTGGAGGATTAGGAGGAGCATTAGGCTTTGCTAGTTCTTTTGGTTTAGATTTAGGAGGAAGTGGAGGTGGAATTTTTACTGGATCTAACCTGACAGAATTGTTTAAGTCAAGGGCGATGGTCGAAAAAACTTTGTTATCACCTATTACTTTAGATGGGAAAAAGATTTCTTTAGCAGAAATGTATATTCAAAAAAACGATTGGCGTAAAAACTGGAATAAAGACCCTAAATTGGCTGGCATTGAATTTCTTCCAAATGATGATCGTACAAAATTTACGAGAATTAAAGATAGTATTATTGGAGTTATGTATAAAAATCTATCCCAAGGAACTTTGAAAGTAGGTCAAAAAGATAAAAAAGTTGCTATTGTAAATATTGATGTTTCTTCTCAAGATGAATTGTTTTCGAAATACTTTTGTGAAGCCTTAGCAAGACAAGTCGGATCTTTTTATGTTGAAACAAAAAGTAAAAAAGCGAGAATTAACATGGATATTTTAGAGCGTCAAGTGGACTCTATTAGAAAAGAATTAAATGGGGCCATTACTGGGGTAGCGGTTGCTACTGATAATACTTTTAATTTGAATCCGGCATTAAATATTCGACGTGCTCCTTCTTCTAGAAGACAAGTTGATGTACAAGCCAATACTGCCATATTAACAGAATTAGTTAAACAAGCTGAATTGGCTAAGGTAACTTTAAGAAAAGAAACACCATTAATTCAGGTAATTGATAGACCAATTTTGCCATTGCCTAAGGAGCGTTTTGGAAAAATAAAAGGCATATTTATTGGTGGCTTTTTAGGTGGCTTTTTAATTGTTTTCTTTTTAATCTTTAGGAGATTATTGAAACACTTAATGGAGTAGATTTATTGATATGAATAAATAAAATGAAAAATTATACTTTAAAAGTTCATGAAGTTCGTAAAGAAACTGATGACACAGTAACAATATGCTTTAAACAACCTGGGCTAAAAAAAATAAAGTATTTAGCAGGTCAATATTTAACTCTTCAGTTTAGAATTAATGGTAGAAGATATATTAGACCTTACTCATTTTCTTCAACACCTATAATTGATTCTACCCTTGATGTAACAGTAAAGAGGGTACCTGGAGGTATTGTATCTAATTATATTAATGATACTATAAAGGCTGATGATGTAATAGAGGTTCAGGAGCCTTTAGGCGACTTTGTATTTGAAACAGATGAATCAATAAAATCCATAATTTTCTGGGGCGTAGGAAGTGGTATAACCCCTCTTTTTTCAATAATTAAAGATTTATTAGTTAATAAGCCTCTAATCAATGTTTATTTAATCTACGGGAATAAATCTAATTCATCTGTAATTTTTAAAGACCAATTAGAGAAATTGAAACAGAATTACGTAGATCGCTTTAAGATTTATAGTTTTTATTCAAAAGAAGACTTTTTTGATGAAGATTCACATAATTATCGTGGAAGAATCAATTCAAAATTCATAGAAAGGCTATTAGGAAGTATTGAATATCCAACACAACATTATATTTGTGGACCTGTTGGACTTAAAAATATAGTAAAGCAATCATTAATTGATCTTGGAGAAGGCATAGAAAACGTGTTTTCTGAAGATTTCGAACTAGTTAAAAACCCTGAGGATTTTAAAGATATAGTTGATCAAGAGATAGTTTTAAAATTTAAAGAAAGTGACAATAAAATAATTGTAACTAGTGGTAATTCTATTTTAGAAGAAGCTTTAGAGGCAGGTCTGGAATTACCTTATTCTTGTCAAACAGGGAATTGCAGTACTTGTAAGGCAATTGTTAAATCAGGACAAGTAATAATGATCGGATTAGATAAACCTAGAAAAGACTTAAGAGAGAATGAATTCTTGCTTTGTTGCAGTTATCCTTTAACGAGTGATGTTTGTTTAGAAATATAAAGTAAAAAAAAGATAATGAAAGTAGTAATTTTTGCGGGTGGTTTTGGCACACGCCTTATGGAAGAAACAGAGGCTAGGCCTAAACCAATGGTAGAAATTGGTGGAAAGCCAATTTTATGGCATATTCTTAAAATGTTTGAACAGCATGGTTATAATGAGTTTGTAATTTGCTTAGGATATAAGGCAACTTTTATCAAAGAATATTTTTATAATTATTATTTACATAATTCAGATGTTACTATTGAATTAGCTAATAATAACATTAATGTTCACTATTCAGAGACAGAATCATTTAAAGTAACTTTGATAGATACCGGACTTTATACAAATACGGCAGGGAGATTGAAACGTATTCAGAAATATGTGAAAGATGAGACTTTTATGCTTACCTATGGTGATGGTGTTGCTGATGTTGATTTGTCTGAATTGCTCAAGTTTCATAAATCTCATGGTAGATTGGCTACTTTAACAAGTGTTCAAGTGCCTGGTCGTTTTGGTAATTTAGAAATTAATTCTCATGGAGAAGTAGATAGCTTTGTAGAAAAACCTGCTGGTGACGGGATGTGGATTAATGGTGGCTTCTTTGTCCTAGAGCCTGGTATTTTTAAATACCTTGAGGGAGATGTCGAAGATGTACAGTGGGAAAAAGAGCCATTAGGGGCTATAGCAAATGATCAGCAATTGGCAGCTTTTAAGCACAATGGATTCTGGAAGTGTATGGATGCACTCCGTGATAGAGTTGAATTAGAGGAAATGTGGAGTTCTGGCAAAGCAAAATGGAAAACATGGTAGAATCATTATTTCAGAAGTTAAAACAGACATATAGCGGAAAAAAAGTTTTTTTAACTGGTCATACTGGTTTTAAAGGATCTTGGATGTTAAAAACGTTATCTCTCTTAGGAGCAGATACTAAAGGTTATGCATTAGAACCAAATACTAAAAACGATTTATTTTATTTGATAAATGGAAACTCTATCTGTGATTCAGTAATAGCTGATTTAAGAGATAAAAAACGTTTAGAGAAAGAAATTATTGACTTTCAGCCTGACTTTGTTTTTCATTTGGCAGCACAACCCTTAGTTCGATTATCATATGATATCCCTTCAGAAACATTTGAAGTTAATGTTATAGGGACAGCAAATGTTCTTGATGGTGTTCGCTTGTTAAAAAAGAAATGTGAAGTTGTACTTATCACTACAGATAAAGTGTATCATAATAATGAATGGATTTATCCTTATCGAGAAAACGATAGGTTAGGTGGATATGATCCTTACAGTGCAAGTAAGGCATGTGCTGAGTTAGTAATAGACTCCTATCGTAATTCTTTTTTTAATAGCAAGACTTATGGTGTTCATAACAAGTCACTTGCTGTTGCGAGAGCAGGAAATGTTATTGGTGGTGGAGATTGGTCAAAAGATCGTTTAATTCCTGATGTGGCTAAAGCATTTGCAATTGAAAAACCAGTAGTTATACGAAATCCAAATTCAGTAAGGCCTTGGCAACATGTTTTGGAGCCAGTCGTGGGATACTTATTATTAGGTTCAAATTTAAATGAAAAACCATTAGATTTCAGTCAATCTTATAATTTTGGGCCTCATCTTTCTGATGCATTACCAGTTGAAGAAATGTTAAAATTGACAATTAAAAGTTGGGGTAAAGGTGAATATGTTATTGAAAATGACGAAGCTCAACCACACGAAGCAGGGCTCTTGAAATTAGATATCAGTAAAGCAATATCAGAATTGAAATGGCAACCAAAAATGAATGCTGAGCAGGCAGTGAGCATGACAATGGATTGGTATAGTGAATTTAATAATAATCTTCATTCTATAAATTCCTACACAGAATCTCAAATTATTAATTTTATTAATGCGTAAAGTTTTAATAACTGGTATTACTGGTTTTTTAGGTTCTCATTTAGCTGAAAATCTTATAGCTAATGGTATTGGTGTAATTGGTTTGAAACGTAAAAATTCCGATACTTGGAGATGTGAAGAATTTAGTAAGAGGATAGAGTGGGTCGATATTGATGAAGACGGATTATTTGAAAATCAATTAAATCAGTACTCATTTGATACAATAATTCATGGTGCATGGATTGGCGTGGAAGCTGATAATAGAAATAATTGGATTGAACAATCTAAAAATATTACTTTTTTTGTTAGAATATTAGAAGTTGCAAAAAAAGTTGGTGTTAAAGAGATTATTTTTTTAGGATCGCAAGCTGAATATGGTTTTATAGAAAGAAAAATCGATGAAGATTTTCCCGCAAGAGCTTTAAATGCTTATGCAGGTACGAAACTGGCTTGTTTAGAACTTATGAAAAGCTTCTGCCTTACAAATAATATAAATTGGATTTGGTTAAGAATTTTCTCTTTATTTGGTGAAAAAGAAAATTCAAATTGGCTTATTCCCTCCTTAGTGAATTCAATGTTGAAGGACAATGAAATGAATCTCACTTTTGGCGAGCAAAAATATTCATATATGTATATTAAGGATTTTGCCGAAATAATTAGAAAAATAATAATCAAAAATGTAGATTCTGGAGTTTATAACATATCGTCAGATAATACTATAACAATCAAGTTATTAATTGAAAATATAAAGAATTATGTTAATCCAGATTTCATTTTGAATTTTGGATCTCTAAATTATAGAGAAGGCCAATCGATGCATTTGGAAGGTAATATTGAAAAAATAACTTCTCAAATTGGAAAAATAGAATTTTCAAATTTCGATGTTGCTTTAAAGCATACTTTGAATTATTATTTAAAAAAATAAATTATCATGAAAGCTTCTGATTTTATTGCTGATTTTTTGATGAAAAAAGGAATCAAAAGTGTATTTGAATTATCTGGTGGTATGATAACTCATTTACTGGATTCATTAAATCAAAAAACAGATATAAATATAATAACAATGCATCATGAGCAAGCCGCTGCTTTTGCTGCTGAAGGATACGGTAGAATTACGGGCTTACCAGGCGTAGCTTTGGCTACATCAGGACCAGGCGCTACAAATTTATTAACAGGTATTGGTAGTTGTTATTTTGATTCTACTCCAGCAATTTTTATTACTGGTCAAGTAAATAGACATGAACTAAAGGGAGATAGAGAGATTAGACAGCTAGGTTTTCAAGAAACAGATATTGTTACAATGGCAAAGCCAATAACTAAAGCTTGTTTTCAAATAAATGATGCCGGTGAGATTCCAAATGTGTTTGAAAGTGCTTTTAAAATAGCATTGGAAGGTAGGCCAGGTCCAGTTCTAATCGATATTCCAATGGATGTTCAACGAATTCAAATAGAAGATAATTCTTTTGTCAACAATAGTATTAAATATTCAGAAATTGATTCTTCCGTTTTAGAAAATTTAATCCAAGATATCAAAAAGGCTAAAAGACCACTTATTTTATCAGGTAGAGGAATAAAAGCAAGTAAAAGCCAAGATTTATTCGAGGAGTTTTTAAAAGAAACAAAGATTCCTGTAGTTACTACTCTTTTAGGATTAGATTCTATTAGTTACGATAATTTGCAACGAGTAGGATTTATCGGGAGTTATGGTAATAGATGGGCAAATATTGTTTTTGGAGAATGTGATTTACTAATTGTTTTAGGAAGTAGATTAGATATTAGACAAACAGGAGCGGATACTAAATTTATTGAAAATAGAAAAATATATCATATTGACTGCGAAAAAGGAGAAGTTAATAATCGTGTTAAAGGATGTGAAGCCATTATAACGGATTTAAATTTTTTCTTTAAAGATTTTAAAAAATCAGCATCTAAAATCTCTTTTGTTTTAAATGAAGAATGGAATGATTATATAATTAATTTGAAAAATATCTGGCCAGATATTAAAGAGCTTGATCCTAAAGGGATTAATCCTAATGCCTTTATGCATTTACTTTCTAATAAATCTAAGAAAGCAAAAGTTTATTTGGCAGATGTTGGAAGTCACCAAATGTGGGCAGCACAATCGTTAGAACTATATGATGGACAGCATTTTTTGACCTCAGGAGGAATGGGGGCTATGGGATTTTCATTACCAGCAGGAATTGGGGCAAGTATTGCATTGAATAATAAACCTGTTGTTGTTTTAGTGGGAGATGGTTGTATGCAAATTAATATCCAAGAATTACAAACAATTGTTAGGAACAAACTGCCAATAAAAATCATTGTTTTAAATAATAGAACTTTAGGAATGATAAGACAATTTCAGGATAGTTATTTTGAATCTCGTTATCAATCAACTTATTGGGGATACGATGCACCTGATTTTGCTAAAGTGGCTATTGCTTATGGAATTGAATCAAAAACAATTGAAAGTCATGGAGAAATTGAAGAAGCAATTGATTGGTTATGGAGTATTGAAAATGAAGGCAAACCCCAATTACTTCAAGTCATGATTGATCCTCATACAAATACGTATCCTAAAATTGCTTTTGGAAGGCCAATCACAGAAATGGAACCATTTGCTAAGCCAATAGCAATGGAAGCTACATAAAAAAAGAAAAAAAACACTGTTAAAGATAAAATCATATGTTACAAAATTTAAAAGAAGATTCTCTAATAAATAGTTTAAGGGAAATAGCAAAAAAGAAATCAACTCAAGTTATAATTGCTGGAGAAAACTATATACCAGTTACAGGTAAAGTGTTAGATGAGGAAGATATTCTAATGGGAGTAGATGCCGCTCTTGATGGTTGGTTAACTGCGGGTCGTTTTGCTAATAAGTTTGAGGCTGATTTCGCGGCTTATTTTGGAGCACATAGATCATTATTAGTTAATTCAGGTTCTTCTGCCAATTTAGTAGCTTTTTATGCTTTAACTTCTCCAAAATTAGGTGAAAGAGCCATTAAGCCTGGTGATGAAGTTATTACTGTAGCAGCTGGTTTTCCAACTACTGTAAATCCAATAATTCAATTTGGTGCCATTCCTGTATTTATAGATGTTGACATTGCTACACACAATGTTAAAGCAGATATGCTCGAAGCAGCAGTTACACCTAAAACAAAGGCTATAATGATAGCTCATTCCCTTGGAAATCCATTTGATTTGGATGAAGTAATGCGCGTTGCTAAGAAATACAATCTTTGGGTTGTTGAAGATGACTGTGATTCACTTGGAGCAACTTATAAAGGAAAAAAAACAGGAACATTTGGAGATATAGCTACATTTTCTTTTTATCCAGCGCACCATATTACAATGGGAGAAGGTGGGGCTGTTTTAATAAACAATCCAGTTTTATCAAAACTTGCAGAAAGCTTCCGTGATTGGGGACGTGATTGTTATTGTGAGCCAGGAAAAGATGACACTTGTGGATGTCGTTTCGGGCAGCAATTAGGTACATTACCATATGGATATGATCATAAGTACACTTATTCACATATAGGATTTAATCTTAAAGTGACAGATATGCAAGCCGCTTTTGGAGTATCTCAAATAAAAAAAATAGATCAGTTTGTACAACGTAGAAAAGAAAACTACGCAGCCTTGTATGAACGTATGAAAGAATTTGAAGAGGTATTTATACTTCCAGAACCAACTCAAAATTCAGAACCATCTTGGTTTGGCTTTTTATTAACGCTTAGAGAAGGAGATGCAAATGATCGTCATATGTTAGTGCAACATTTAGAAAAAAATAAAATTGGTACACGTTTATTGTTTGGAGGTAATTTACTAAGACAGCCTGCTTATGCTAATATTGAGCATCGTGTTGTTGGTGATTTAACAAATACAGATACTATTATGAACCAATCATTTTGGTTAGGTGTTTGGCCTGGGTTAAATGAGAGCCATTATGATTATATAGCAAATGTTATTCGTGAATATTTAAATTCTTAAAGGGAAATATTCTTGATGAATACCAAAACAATTTTAATTACTGGTGTTACTGGTTTTTTAGGAAGCAATCTGGCTATAGAATTGGTAAAGCAGGGATATACTGTTATTGCTTTAAAAAGAAGATCTTCTTCTTTAAAAAGAATTCAAGCAATTTTATCTGAAATTCATTTATATGATATTGAAGATATTGATTTAGCAAATTTTTTTCAAACTAAATATAAAATAGATGTAGTTATACATACAGCTACAAGTTATGGAAGAAATAATGAAACGCCATGGGAAATTTTTGATGCAAATACAAGCTTTCCATTAAAATTGCTTGATGGAGCAAGTGTCGCTAATGTTAGTAAATTTATTAACACAGATACAATTCTTGATAAATTCCTTAATTTATATTCTCTTTCTAAAAATCATCTTCTTGATTGGGGTAAATTTTATTCTATGAGAAATAGAATAGAATTTATAAATATGCGATTAGAGCATTTTTATGGTCCCGGAGATGATGATTCTAAATTTACATCTTATGTTATCAATAATTGTTTGTCAAATGAAACAGCACTTAAATTAACACTTGGTGAGCAAAGTAGGGATTTTATTTACATAGATGATGTAGTTTCGGCTTATTTGGCAGTGCTAAATAGGGAAAAGCTTAATAATGTCTATTTTTCTGAATATGATGTAGGTAGTGGAAAGTCTGTGACAATCAGGAAATTTGTAGAAACAGTTCATGAAATTACAAAATCAAATATTAATTTAGAATTTGGGGCTGTGCCATATCGAGTAGGCGAAGTAATGAAATCAAAGGCAAGTATTGCTGCTTTGAAAGAGTTGGGGTGGAGTTGTAAATTTAGTTTAGAAGAAGGATTAATGTTAACTATTAAAGATCAAAAAGCATGAAATTATTAATAACAGGAGGATGTGGTTTTTTGGGAAGCAATTTAGCTTCTGATGCAATATTAAGAGGAGATGAAGTTGTTTTATTTGATAATCTATATAGAGAAGGGTCACGTTTAAATTTAGGATGGCTTGAATCTCAAGGTAAATTTAAATTTGAACATGGTGATATTAGAAATCAAAATGATATTACACGTGTAATCCAATCTTTCAAACCGGATGCTATTTTTCATTTAGCAGGACAAGTTGCTATGACAACTTCTATTGCAAATGCTAGAATGGATTTTGAAATAAACGTATTAGGAACAGTTAATTTATTAGAAGCTGTAAAATTATATGCTAAAGAAGCTATAGTTGTTTACTCGTCAACAAATAAGGTATACGGAGATTTGGAACAGTTTAAATACAACGAGACAGACTATAGATTTGAATGTATTGAAAAACCAAATGGTTTTGATGAAAAGACTCAGTTAGATTTTCACTCTCCTTATGGTTGTTCAAAAGGTGCTGCTGACCAATATATGCTTGATTATGCGAGAATTTTTGATCTGAATACAGTTGTATTTAGGCACTCATCTATGTATGGAGGTCGTCAATTTGCTACATATGACCAAGGATGGGTGGGATGGTTTTGCCAAAAAGCTTATGAAGCTAAAAATGGACTAAATTCTGAACCATTTACCATATCAGGAACAGGTAAACAAGTAAGAGATGTTCTTCATGCAGATGATATGAAAAGACTTTATTTAGCAGCTATAAACAATATTGATAAAGCTAAAGGTCAAGCTTTCAATGTTGGTGGAGGTATTGATAATAGTCTGTCATTATTGGAATTATTCGATATGCTGGAAAATATCTCCCATGCGAAGTTGAATTTTACTAAAATACCAGTACGTGAAAGCGATCAAAGGGTTTTTGTTGCAGATATTACTAAAGCAGAAAATATACTTAAATGGAAACCAGAAGTGTCTTCTTTTAGTGGAATTGAGAGAATGTTTGATTGGATTACGAAACAATAATTAAAATTAATTGATTTAGATGTACTAATTGTCTATTAAAAAACAAGTGACTAAAATCAAATTACAGCAAATAAATAATGAATAATTCTATTTTTAAAAATATTAAAATAATTTGGAGACATATTGAAAAACGTAGACGTTTGCAGTTTAAACTTCTAATGATTTTAATGATTCTTGTATCGTTTGCTGAGATTTTAACTATTGGAGCTGTGTTTCCTTTTTTTAAGGTACTAACAGAACCTAATAAAGTTTTGGATTATCCAATAATAAAATTTTTTCTAGAAACATTTAAGATTACTTTTCCAAATCAAATTGTACTAGCCATAACTATTCTTTTTTCTGTTTCGATACTTTTAGCGGCTGCTATGAGGATAATATTAACTTGGACTTCAGTAAGATTATCCTTTGCTTTAGGAAGAGATTTAAGCAATGACATTTATAGACGAACTTTATATCAACCATACGCAGTACATGTTTCTCGTAATAGTAGTGATGTAATAAATGGTATTTGGGTTAAGGTAAGTGAAGTTATTTTCTATATTTTGATGCCGGTATTTAATCTAATCAATTCAACAGTATTATGTGTCACATTGTTAGTCACTCTTTTAGTAATTATACCTAGTGTAGCTTTGATTTCAATTGGCATATTGATTTTAATCTATGGTTTAATTATTAAATTGACAAAAGACAAGTTAAAAAGGAGTAGCGCAACTATTGCAAAAGAATCAAGTAATATAATTAAAAACTTGCAGGAGGGACTAAGTGGTGTTCGTGATGTGTTAATTGATGGTAGTCAAGAAAGTTTTGTAGATACTTATAGTAATACAAATTTTATTTTACGTCGAGCTCAAGGTAATAATCAAATTATTAGTCAAATACCAGGATTCTTACTAATTTCATTAGGCATGATCTTAATAGCATTTTTATCCTACACTTTAACTTTAACTGGAGGGTTTTTAAGTGCGATGCCAAGTATAGTTGCCTTAACTTTAGGTTTACAACGTTTATTGCCAAATGCGCAAGTCTTATATGCATCATGGTCTACAATAGCTGGTTCTCAATCTTCATTAAAAGACGTTATTGAACTATTAAAGCAACCGCTCCCTGAAAATTTAAATCATGGCATTCAGGCATTCTCTTTTGAAAAGGAAATTATATTAAACAATGTTTCCTTCAAATATAATGATAAATCTGTTGTACTTAAAAATATCGATTTAAAGATTACCAAAGGATCTCGTATTGGTTTTGTCGGACCTACAGGTTGTGGAAAAAGCACTTTAATTGATATTATAATGGGGCTTTTAGATCCAACTGAGGGAGATCTTATTGTAGATGGAAATAAAATAACAGATTTAAATCGAAGTTTATGGCAAAAACATATAGCTCATGTTCCTCAGACCGTTTTCTTGTCTGATAATACTATAGAGAATAATATAGCTTTTGGTATTCCTCCAGAATTAATAGATAAAGATAGAGTCATAAAAGCGGCTAAACAAGCGCAACTGGATGATATCATAAATACTTGGCCACAAAAATACGAAACACGAGTAGGTGAAAGAGGTGTTCAATTATCAGGAGGTCAGTGTCAACGAATTGGTATTGCCAGAGCTTTATATAAACAAGCAGACATTATAGTTTTAGATGAAGCAACAAGTGCTTTAGATGAAGGAACAGAAAAAGAAGTTATATCCGCAATAGAATCTTTAAGTGATGAAATTACAATATTGGTTATTGCTCACAGATTAAATACTCTTAGTTTTTGCTCTGAAATTATCGAACTTGGAAAAGGGCATATTGTTAAATCGACGATTGTCTAATTATAGAATGAATTTTAAATAAAAAATGTGTAATAAAGATATTGAACTTAGTTTTTGCATACCAACATATAATAATTTTAATAGTTTGTTTAGGCTTGTAACTAGTATTTTAAAAAATGATGATCCAAATATTGAAGTTACTGTATTAGACAATGGATCAACTGATGATACCTATAATCGTATAAAAGAAATAAATGATTCAAGACTTTCTGTCTACACTAATTATGAAAACAAAGGAGCCCTTTTTAACATGATAAATGTTTTGGATAAAGGGCGCGGTAAATTTTTAGTGTATTGCACAGACCATGACCATGTTGATACGGAAAAAATTAATAAGTTTAAAACTTTTCTAATAAATAACCAAAACGTCTCTTTTGGGTATTGTGAGTACAATTCTAAGAATAAAGAGTTGTTTGAAATATTTTATAAAGGTAATGAAGCATTAAATAATCTCGCATATATAACTCGCCATCCTACTGGATATTTTTTTAACAATGAAAAAATAAAGCAATTAAATATAGTTGAGAATTTTTCAGATTATGAATTTGTAGACTTATTTCCACTTGAATTTATTTTTGCAGAACTGAGTTTAAGAGGAGATGGTATAATCTATCATGATTCGTTATTTACTCCCGAAACCGGAGATAGAGTAGTTAAACATAAATCAGCTACAACTAAGGGAAATTCTAAAACTGCCTTTTTTAGTCCAGAATGTAGATTAAAACTGGCTGTAAATTTTGTAAAACATTTACAGTCACTGCCAATGTCAAATAATGAAAAGAATAAACTTCTAAAAAAAATTTTCTTTCGGGAGTTTGATGCCGCGACTTTTGGTTTTAAAAGTGTAATGGAAAATGAAAAGTTATGTGCTCATTATAGAATGGAAAGAAGAGATATTGGTCGGTTGGAATTATTGAAGATAGGGTATTCATTTTATAATGGTTATATCGAAAAAGCTATCAATAAAAAATCAACTTCATGGTTGACCAATATATTTTTTAGAATTCATTTATGGACAGATGTGAAAAAATTTTCGGGTTTCTTATATAGAGTTGTCTTAAAATAATAATTTGTATTTATCGAAAAAAAATGAGTAATAAATTATTATCTATTTGTATTCCAACGTATAATAGATCCAAAACTTTAAATGATACATTAAGTAAACTATTTTCCAATCCGGATTTTGATAAGAATTTAATAGAAGTAATAGTTTCAGATAATTGTTCAACTGATAATACCGCTGAAGTCGTTGCAAAGTTTCCTTTAGTTCGGTATTATTGTAATAAGGAAAATGTTAGAGATATAAATTTTTCTATTGCTTTAGGCTATGCAGCTGGAAAGTATATTAGGTTGTTTAACGATACACTTTCTTTTAAACCCAATGCTTTAAGCATGATGCTTAATAATATTGAAAAACATTTGACAGACAAGAAAAATTTATTTTTTTATGGAAATATGTTTATTAATTCAAATAGTATAATAGAAATTCATTCTAAAGAAGAATTTATTAAAGAAGTAAGTTATTTAAGTACTTGGATAGCAAATTTTGGAGTTTGGAGGGAGGATTTTTATAAAATTAAAAATAAAGAATTCTATGCAGATTTCCAATTTACCCAAGTAGATTGGAGCTTTCAAATAGTTAATAATAATTTTAAAAGTGCGATATATTTTGATGATTATTTTGATGTAGTAACTCCTGAAAAAAAAGGTGGATATAATGTGTTTGATACTTTTGTAAATAAGTATTTGTATGTTATTAAGCAACAAAAACTATCTTTTTTAACTTATGAGCTGGAAAAATACAGATTATGCCGTCATTTCGTTTATCCATGGCTTTTGACGTTATTGGTAAATGATAATGAAAACTATAGTTTTGAGACTAAAGGAGTTTTTAAGATTCTATTAAAAAAGTATTGGTACGAACCTTATTTATATCTAATGCTATTATTCTTTTATTTCAAAAAAATCAAATGAAACAGCTAATTAAAATAGTTCTCAAAGGTTTTTTATCAATTATTCACTTTTTTTTTCCTTCACGATTATTTAGAATATTAAGTTTTAGATTAAAGCAACTATATTCTATTTGGTATAGTTTTAATTTTAAAAACACTGGTAAATCTATTAGATTAAGTTATCCATTATATTTGTATGGCGAAAAATATATTTCAATCGGAGAAAATTTTAATTGTGGGCCAAGATTAAGATTAGAAGCTTTTGAGGAACATTTAGGTTTTTCCTTTACACCAAGAATTAAGATTGGAGATAATGTTAGTATCAATTCAGATTGTCATATTGGGGCAATTAATGAAATAATAATAGAAAATGGAGTATTAATTGCTAGTAAAGTATTTATAACGGATCATTATCATGGCGAAATATCCAGTGATGCAATATTAATGCCCCCCTCCGAAAGAAAATTATTTAGTAAGGGACCAGTGAAAATTGAAAAAAATGTTTGGATTGGAGAAGGAGTCGTTATTTTGCCTAATGTAACAATTGGTAAAAATAGTATTGTAGGAGCAAATTCAGTGATAACAAAAGATATACCCGAAAATTCCGTTGTTGGTGGAA
This sequence comes from Flavobacterium sp. B167r, assembly GCF_056824315.1. Taxonomy (NCBI): domain Bacteria; kingdom Pseudomonadati; phylum Bacteroidota; class Flavobacteriia; order Flavobacteriales; family Flavobacteriaceae; genus Flavobacterium; species Flavobacterium sp. B167r. The sequence goes on along the minus strand of NZ_CP124859.1, from coordinate 332,367 downwards.
ATCCAGCAAAAGTAATTAGAACTTTATGAATGAAAATGTAGCATTTACTATTTGTGCGAAGAACTATTTAGCACAAGCTTTTACCTTAAAAAAATCATTTGAAAAATTTAATCCAAATTGTGATTTTTTTATTTTCTTATCAGATGATGTAAATCAAATAGATGATGAATCTGATAAATTTGTTTTACTTGATGATAGCTGGTTGCCAAATTGGAAACAGATGGCATTTAAATATAATGTAATTGAATTTTCTACTTCTATTAAGCCATTCTGTTTTAAAAAATTATTTACTGAAGGTTATAAAAAAGTAATTTATTTAGATCCGGATATCTATGTAACTAATGAATTAGATGTAATTTATAATTATCTTGATAAAAAGGCTATAGTTCTTACGCCTCATTATTGTAATATTCAAACCGAATATACAGGATCTATAACTGAAGAAGAAATCTTGTTTGTTGGAATTTATAATCTTGGGTTTGCAGCTATTAGTAATAATTTAATAGGGAACAAAATTATTGATTGGTGGATGAATCGATTAGCAAATAAATGCTACGCAGATAAATTTGATGCTTTGCATGTTGATCAAAAATGGATGGATTTTATTCCTGCATTTTTTCCTAACGATATATTAATAACACATCATATGGGACTTAATCCCGCTATATGGAATCTTCATGAAAGAGAATTGATGATTGATGAAAGCGGAAGTTATAAAATCAGTAATATTGAGTCTAAAGAATCGTTTCCATTACTTTTTTTCCATTTCTCAGGATTTGATCCGTTTAAACCGAAATTAATAAATAGAAGACATCCAAAATATAATACAGATGTATACCCTTCTTATATTCCATTGTTTGAGAGCTATATTGCAGATGTTTATGAATCAGGATATGATAAATATTCAAAATTAAGTTATTCTTTTAACTCATTTGAAAATGGAGAAAATATTATCCCACTTCACAGAAGACTTTTTAGAGCATTAGAAGATGATTATCAAATAGAAGATCCGTTTAAAGAAAATAATAAGTTTTTTAAAACTCTAAATAGGAATAAACTTTTGACGGGAGTAAAATCAAATGCTTTTTCAACATTTACTGAAACAGAAAAATCACGAAGAGGTACGTTAGGAAAGATTATAATAAAAACATTTAAGATTGTGAAGTTTTTTATTGGAATCAAATATTACACATCGCTTATAAGCTTTTTAACTGGATTTGTGAGGTTAGAAAGACAAACTTTTCTGATAAAATAATGAGTAAAATTGATAAAAATGTTGTAATAGCGATTTTAGCGAGAGATTGTGAAGAGTCGTTAATCAACAATATTCCCGTAGTTGAAGAACTTAGGAATAGGTTCAATTGGTCTCATGTAGTAGTTGTTGAAAATGACAGTGTCGATCGCACTAAAGAAATTTTGAACAATTGGGAAAAAACTTCAAAAGGAGTTAATGTGATTTCTCAAGACTTTGGAACAAAAACTATTCCAGATCAGACAATTGAAATTACTTCACCAACAACAAGCTTTTATAGAATTGAAAAAATGGCTTTCTATAGAAACATTTATTTAGATTATATATCTACTTTAAAACACGAAATTGATTATGTTATAATTATAGATATTGATATTAAATGGTTCTCTGTTGATGGATTGGTAAATTCCATTGTAGAAATGAAGGATAACTGGGGGGCTATTTTTGCAAACGGAATTACTATAGGAAAAATTCTAGGGATGACTTCTAAAATTTATTATGATATTTTTGCTGTTAGTGAATATCCTTTAAAGGATGTTTTCTCTTTTACAGAAAAATCATTGGATAAAAGTTTTAAAACGATTAACCGAAATGTCAAAAGAAAAAAATATTATAGTTTAATTTCGGCATTTAGTGGAGTTGGAATTTATAAATATGAGGTGATAAAAAATTTAAGATATAGTGTAGTAAAGAATTCAAGCAATCCAACTGAGGCAATTTGCGAGCATATACCCTTTAATAATGAAATAATTAAATTGGGATATAAAAACTATATTTCAAGAGATTTTTCAGTTATTTACCCAATGGTGCATAATCTTGGGCTTCGATTAAAGTTGTGGATACCATCAAATATTTTTAATTCATTGCAGCACTTTTATTCTAAGTTTAGAAATATATGATCTATGTTTTAATATTTTTTATATTACTACTTTTAACTACGATTGATTTATATAATAGTAAGCTTCGCTATATTTCTTACTTTATAAGCGTTTCAATTTTAATTATTTTTGGATCTCTTAGGTGGGAAACTGGAGCAGATTGGATTCCTTACAGTAGTTTTTTTCTTTTAAATGATAGTTTAGATAAATTTCTCGAAGGCGGATTTGAAATTGGCTTTGCTTATCTGAATTATTTCGTAAAAAGTTTTTCAGATAGTTATTCTGTCATGCTTTTTGTCGTATCTTCAGTAGCACTTTTATCAAAATCTATATTTGTATTAAAAAAGTCTGATAATATAGTTTTTGTTATTTTTGGATTTTACTGCTTTTTTTTAGGGGATAGTTTTCCTGTAAGGCAAGCTATGGCGGTAGGTATTTTGTTAGCAAGCACAATTTTTATAATTGACAAAAAAAAATTTTTTTTTTTATTGTGCGTATGTTTAGCAGCAACAATACATGTCACATCTTTATTCTTTATTTTTGCATACCCAATTTTTCATCTTAGATGGAGTAACAAAAAAATTATATACCTTTTTTTAATCTGTATATTTATTGGTTTTATAAAATTACCAATTGTAATTTTATCTAAATTAAGTAATCTGGGAGATTTAGGATTTGTAACTTCAAAATTATTATATTATTTAGAAGATGGTGCAGATCAAAATACTTTAGACAATCCTATTAATTTTATAGTAAGTCTAATTCGTAGATTATTAGTTTTTACACCACTATTTTTATGCAGAAAGAGATGTGAAGTATATGATCCAAATTATAATGGGTATCTAAATCTTCTCTGTTTTGGGAATGCGATTTTTTTTGCGTTCTGTACTTCCATAGAAGTTTTTATCAGAATGGGAGCATACTTTTATATATATGAGATTTTCCTTTTGGCAATAATTTTAAAAGTATATTGGCGTACAAAAGCTGGATCTTGGGTTTATTTGTTACTAGTATTATATTTTTGCATTAAATTATACGGTGCGCTATCAGCATATTGGGATCTTTATGTACCTTATTATTCAATTTTTGAATATGTTCCAAGAACAATGCATTAGAATGAAAAACAAAATTATTTTTATGTTTTGTAGTTCATCAAATGCATTACTTTGCTAATAAGTTTTATATGATTTATTTTATAATATCCTTTTTTTATTAAATGACAACAATTAGAGTTTTAGAGACAAACGTTAGTGGTAACAAGCACAGTATGTTCAATGCATCTTTTTTAAAAATGCTTTCTTTATTGCCCCAAAGAGGAGAGCTTGTTTTTTATTCAGAAGAAACGCATAAAAAATGTATACAAAATTTTTTAGAAAAAGATAGTGATAATACAATTGAAAAAATTAATTTTTCAAATGTAAACATTGTAGATAAGGGACGCTTTTATTTGCCACTTAAAATTCTATTTGAAATATGGAATGTATCTAAAATTCTTTTTAAATTTAGAAAAGATGACTATTTGCTTATATTAACTTCAATAAGCCAAGCTTCTAATCTTGTTATAAAATTAATAAAGATATTTTTCCCAAATACTAAAATGATATTTGTTATTCATGGGGAATTAGAGTTTTTAAAAAAACATGCTGAACAACCATTTATGCTTAAAATGTGGGGATGGTTTTTAAAATATAGCTTTAAAGTTAAGACTGATGCTAAGACATTTTATCTGGTTTTAGGAGATGTTATAAAGAGCAATATGAAAAGATATCATATTGTTGATCTTGATAAGGTTTTAACGATTGATCACCCATGTTTGTACAATGGAAAAACAAAGTCAGTAAATAAGAACTCTTTAGTTTTAAAAATAGGAGCCATTGGTGTAGCATCTGAACAAAAAAAATCTCAATTTATATTTGATATAGGGGATGAAATTATCAAAAGAAATAAATCAGATGTAGAAGTAGAGGTTGTCGGAAAAATATTACCTAACGTATATAAATATTTAAGACCAGGGGTAATTTACTCTAAAGAAAATGTTATGTTGGATCAGCATATATTTGATGGTAAAATAGCAAATCTGGATTTTTCATTGTTTTTTTATGATAATACATATTACGAATTATGTGCCAGCGGAGCATTTTTTGACGCTCTTAATCACGAAATACCAATGCTAGGTTTAAAAAACGACTTTTTTGAGTATTATTTTACAAAATACGGTCCTATGGGGTATTTATTTGATAGCGTAGATCAGTTAATAGCTTTTTTAATGAGTTATGATAAGTCGAATGATGTAAAATACAGCTCATTTATAGATAATATGAGAGCAATAAAAGAAAAATTAGCAATAGATAAATTGGCGATTAGTTTTGAAGCTAAGCTTTTGCAAAACAATCTTTTAAGTCAATAAGTAAAATAAATAATATTGATATTAAATATTAAATGGATGTAAAAATTAGTCTAATAGTTTCTACCTATGGACGATACAAAGAAGTCGAGCTTCTTTTTGAAAGTCTCGCAAATCAAGATTGTAATTTTGAATTTTTTGAAGTTATAGTAGTAGATCAAAATGACAAATTGAGTTTAGATACTTTAATAACTAATTATAGTGCTAAATTTAATTTGATTCATTTTAAAGCTGATTTTAAGGGATTATCTAAAGCTAAAAATAAAGGAATAGATTTAGCGAGAGGAACAATAATAACTTTTCCCGATGATGATTGTACATTTTATCCTGATACAATTTCAAAAGTACTTAGCTTTTTTGAAGTAAATCCAACAGTTGATGTAGTTTATGGAAGTGTATTTGAACGAAGTACAAATACTAATGTAATGCGAAACTGGCCGAGAAAGGAAACACAGCTTAATTTAGTTAATTTTAGCATAAGGTATTCTGCAATTACCTGCTTTACAAAGTTGAAGTTAAGTTTCAATGAAAATTATGGAGTAGGATCTAAAATCGCTTCTGGTGAAGAACTCGATTATGTAATACGCGCTATCAAAGATTACAATGTATTTTATTCTCCCTCTATTCAAGTATGGCATCCTAAGTTAGATGTTGAATCTATGACCAATCAAAAAATCTATAATTACGCATATGGTTATGCAGCTATCATGAGAAAAAACTGTACTTTTATTATTTTTGGTATATTTTTTATGTCATTTATGTATCAGATACTACGTTATATTAAAAATATTTTTTCAGCTCATCAAAGACAAAAATATTGGCTTGCAATAAAAGGGCGATTTGATGGTTTTTTACTTTTACAATAATTATTTATGTTAGATAGATATGGTATTTTAGGATCTTTGAGACTTGTCATTTCGTTGATTTATACAAAAATTTTCTTTTATGAAGCAAGGTTAATAAGATTGCCTTTTGACATTCGAAATAGAAAATTTATTAAAATAGGAAAAAGATTTACGGCAGGTTTTGGTTGTAGAATTGAAGCTTTTCCACTAGATAAAAAAAATAAGTATTGCATAACCATAGGAGATAATGTTCAAATCAATGATTATGTACATATGGGAGCCGTTGGAGATATAACCATTGGAAATAATGTTTTAATGGCCAGTAAAATTTATATATCTGACCATAATCATGGAAGTTATGATGATCTAATTAGTGATCATCCAATGAGTGTGCCAGAAGAAAGAAAGGCAATATGTAAACCTGTTAGAATTTCTGATAATGTTTGGTTAGGTGAATCTGTGTGTGTTCTGCCAGGAGTAACAATTGGAGAGGGTTGTGTTATTGGGGCATTATCGGTAGTGTCTAAAGATATACCACCATTTTCTATAGCAGTGGGGAATCCTGCAAAAGTTGTTAAAAGGTATGATTTTAATATTAATAAATGGATAAAAGTATAATTTATGGAATTGACAAGAGTATTTTTAGCGGATTTAATTTTAGCAAAACTTATTGCTAATAAAGAAAATTTAACTAAAGAATTTAATCAGGGAGGAAGAATTAATTCCTGTGTGATTGACGATTTATTACCTGAGGAAGTGGCAAAAGAAATTTATGAAGCTTATCCATCTCCAGAAGAAATGGCTTTACATAAATCAATGCGTGAAAATAAAAGAATAGCTGCTCAAATGGATTTGTACAATCCTATTTTAGAAGAAGCGGTATATGCTTTTCAAGATGAGAGAATTGTGAAAGTGGTTGAGGAAATAACAGGGTTAAAAGAAATGACACCTGATGAGCATTTATATGCTGGAGGAATTAGTTTGATGGCTACAGGTAATTTTTTAAATCCACACTTAGATAATTCACATGACAATGATAGAGAGAATTACAGAGTGCTTAATTTATTATATTATGTTACACCAGATTGGGATATAGATAATGGTGGAAATTTAGAGCTTTGGGATAATGGGATGAATAAGCCTCAAAGAGTAATTCATTCTAAGTTTAATCGTTTAGCACTTATGATTACAAATAAAACATCAATACATTCTGTTAGTAAAGTAACATCTATAGGTAAAAGATGTTGTGTTTCAAATTATTATTTTTCAAAAAAACCAGCTGAAGCAACGGAATATTTTCATGTAACATCATTTTACGGTAGACCTGAGGAGCCTGTGAAAAATATTTTTTTAAGAGCTGATGCATTTTTGAGACAAACTGTTAGAAAAATTACAGGTAAAAGAGTTGTGGAAACTAAGCATATCTATAAAAAATAATTTTAAATGTCGTCATTAAACAATGCTACGGCGTCTATTGTTTTATATAAAACTAATGAAAGTGAATTGTTAAGAGTAATAGATAGCATTTTAAAAAGAAATTTAAAACTTTATTTGATTGATAACACTTTTACAGATGATTTGAGATTTTTTTCAGATTATAATTCACAAATTATATACATCCATAACCCTTCTAATCCAGGCTTTGGAGCTTCTCACAATATCGCTATTGAAAAATCCATAAACGAAGGGATTAAATATCATTTTATAGTTAATCCTGATATTTATTTTGATCAAGATGTTATTCTGCCTATGATAAATTTTATGGATCAAGATTCATCAATAGGAATGATGATGCCGCAAATTTTAAATGTAGATGGGACAGTACAGAACTTGCCAAAATTGTTACCAAGTCCATTTAGTATATTATGGAGGAAACTAAAAAAACCAGCTAAAGCATATGAGAAATTTATTAATCAATATGAATTAAGAAAAGTTCCGAAAGAGATGATTTATAATGCACCAGTATTATCTGGATGTTTTACATTATTAAATTTGGAAGCAATAAAAAAAGTTGGTTCTTATGATGATGATTTTTTTATGTATTTTGAAGATTGGGATTTGTCACGAAGAGTCCATCAATATTACAAAACAATATATTTTCCATTAGTTTCTGTTTACCACGGTTATGAATCAGGAGCCAATAAAAGTGCTAAATTATTTAAAATTTTTGTGAATTCAGCAATCACTTATTTTAATAAATGGGGATGGCTTTTTGATTCAGAAAGAAAGAAAATAAATAAAAAAGCGTTAGAACAATTCAAATAAATGAAAATAAAGATTACAGGTTCATCAGGCTTTGTTGGTAAAAATCTTTCTGATTATTTGACTAATTATTCTTTTTTAGTTGATAAAATTTCTCTGCGAAATTTAAATTGGAAAAATGATTTTACGGCTGATGCAATTATTCATCTAGCAGGTAAAGCTCATGACACAAAAGGAACTAGTGATGTTTTGGAGTATTTTACAGTAAATACACAGTTAACAGAAGAATTGTTTAATGCGTTTTTAGAAAGTGATATTAAAGATTTTATTTATTTCAGTAGTGTAAAGGCCGTGGCTGATGATGTATCTAATATTTTGTATGAAGACATCGAGCCAAATCCTAAAACACCTTACGGAAAATCAAAATTAAAAGCAGAAGAGTATATATTATCAAAAGAAATTCCAGAAGGGAAAAGGGTTTTTATTATAAGGCCATGTATGATTCATGGCCCAGGAAATAAAGGGAATTTAAATTTACTTTATAATGTAGTAAAGAAGAGGATTCCTTATCCTTTAGCAGATTTCGAAAATCAAAGATCTTTTTTAGGAATTGATAATTTGAATTTCATGGTTAAAGAAATTCTTGAAAATAAAAATATTATTTCAGGGGTTTATAATTTTGCAGATGATGAAGTTTTGTCGACAAATGAGTTAGTTCAAATAATTGCATTGGTTTCAAATAAGAAAAACTTATCTATTGCAATCCCTAAGAAACTAATTAATGGTATGGCTAGGCTAGGAGATGTTATAAAATTTCCCCTAAATTCAGAAATCATTCAAAAATTAACAGAGAATTATAGGGTTTCAAATCTAAAGATAAAAAAAGCTATTGGAATTGAGAAGTTACCAATTACCGCTCAGCAGGGACTTGAAAAAACCATAAAAAGTTTTACAAATAAATAATGGAATACACAATTTTAGGAATACTATTAATGATCATAATGTTACTTTATTTTAAAGTTGCCGATCATTTTAATATAATTGACAAACCAAATCAAAGAAGCTCACATACGGAGATAACATTGCGAGGAGGAGGAATAATTTTCTGGTTTTCAGCATTACTTTATTTTGTACGACACGTAGATAGTAATTATTTTTTCTTTACAGGAATAACTTTAGTAAGCCTAGTAAGTTTTTGGGATGATATTCAAAGCTTATCAAATAAAATTAGAATTGGAATTCATTTTCTTTCAATCACTTTGATTTTTTATGATTTAAATTTATTCCATTTAATGCCTGTTTGGGGAGTTGTAGTTTCTTACATTTTGGCCATCGGACTAATAAATGCGTATAATTTCATGGATGGAATTAATGGCATTACGGGACTTTATACTTTAGTTGTAATGGGATCATTATTGTATGTCAATACAAAAATTCAGCTTTTTACTGATGGAACGTTTATAAAATATGCAATGATTGCGAGTTTAGTATTTCTCTTTTTTAATTATAGAAAAAGAGCAAAATGTTTTGCTGGTGATGTAGGAAGTATTGCCATAGCTTTTTGGGTAATTTATTTGGTTGTAAAACTAATTATTGTAACGGAATCACTTATTTGGTTATTGTTTTTAGCGGTATATGGGGTTGATGCGGTTTGTACAATTCTACATAGACTTTATCTAAAACAGAATATTTTTGAAGCACATAGATTGCACTTGTATCAAATATTAAGCAATGAATATAAAATACAGCATAGATTAGTATCCCTTTTTTATGCCTTAGCGCAAACAGGAATTTCTTTATTAGTAATTCTTCTCTATCAAAAAGTTCAAGATTCACTTATATTCTTAATTGTAATTTTGCCTTTATTATTGATTTATTCCTCTAAATTTTATTTGTTAAACAAGAATAATTTACGATTGAATCATGGAGCCTAAGTTAATTCATGGAGGAAAATTTTCAGATCATAGAGGAAGTATATCTTATGTGAATGATTTTAGTTTTGCAGATATTGAAAGGTTTTACATTATCAGTAATTCTCTGGAAAAACCAGTTAGAGCTTGGCAAGGACATAAATTAGATGCTAAAAATTTTTATTGTCTTTCAGGTTCTTTTAATATTCATTTTATAAAAATTGATAATTGGGATAATCCTTCAAAAGATTTAATTATTGAAACTGTTTCTGTGTCTGAATCTGAAAGCAAAATCGTTCATATACCTGCTGGCTATGCAAATGCAATAGAATCTCTTGAAGAAAATTCAAAACTAATATCGTTTTCTACATTGCCATTAGCAAATGTAAGTGATGATGATGTTCGTTATCCACCAGATTATTGGCTTTTCAAATAATGAAAGACGAAAGAATTTATTTGTCATTATCTCAAGAAAGCGGGTATGAGCAAGAATATATTCAGAGAGCCCTGAAATCAAATTGGATAACTTCTGGTGGGCCAAATGTTGACGAATTTGAAGATGAACTTCAGAATTATTTTGAAAACGGAAATTTTGTTGCAGTATCAAATTCTGGAACATCAGCCATACATTTGGCATTAATTCTATTAGGCATTAAAGCTGGTGATGAGGTTATTTGTCAAAGTATGACTTTTTCGGCTTCGGCAAATCCAATTTTGTATCAAAATGCCAATCCGATATTTGTAGATAGTGAACAAGACACTTGGAATATTTGTCCAGAAAATCTTGAAATCGCTATAAAAGACCGAATAAAAAAAGGAAAAAAACCAAAAGCAATTATAGCGGTTCATTTATACGGTATGCCTTATAAAGTAGATGAAATACATTCAATTGCTGATAAGTATGAAATACCAATTATTGAGGATAGTGCAGAAGCACTTGGAAGTAGTTATAAAGGAAAAAAATGTGGTAGTTTTGGTGCCTTTGGTATTTTGTCTTTCAATGGAAATAAAATTATCACAACCTCTAGTGGAGGGGCATTAATTACTAAATCTAAAGGAATAAAGGAAAAAGCAATTTTTTATGCTACTCAATCAAAAGATGCAGCTGTACATTATCAGCATAGTGAAATAGGTTACAATTATAGAATGAGTAATATTTGCGCAGGAATCGGTCTTGGACAAATGAAAACTTTAGAAAACAACATTAGTTTAAGGCAAGAGAATCATTCATTTTATAAAGAGATATTTAAAGAAATTGAAAACGTAAAACTTTTTGATAATCTAAACAATGATTTCCTTTCTAATTATTGGCTTAATGCAATACTATTAGAAACAGAAGAAGAAAAAGAAAGCCTAAGAGTTGCTTTCGATGAGGCTAATATAGAGAGCCGTCCATTATGGAAGCCAATGCATTTACAGCCAGTTTTTGAAAAATGTCCATATTATGGTGGTAAAATTGCTGAAGAACTATTCCAAAAAGGATTATGTTTGCCTTCAGGATCAAATTTAACTAATACAGATAAAAGTAGAATAAAAGAGGTTATTGTTGATTTCTTTAAATGAATATAAATTAGAAAATGAAAATCGAAGAAACATTTATAAAAGACTTGGTAATTGTAGAACCAACAGTATTTGGAGATGAAAGAGGGTATTTTTTTGAATCTTACAGTAAAACTAAATTTGAAGATTTAGGCATTAATATTGATTTTGTTCAGGACAATCAATCATTTTCAAAAAAAGGAACTTTAAGAGGGCTACATTACCAAAATCCTCCTTTCGCACAGACAAAATTAGTTCGTGTTTTAGAAGGGGAAATTATTGATGTTGCAGTAGATTTAAGAAAAGATTCTCCTACATATGGAAAAGCCTTTAGTGTTTTGTTATCAGCAGAGAATAAAAAACAATTACTAGTTCCGCAAGGATTTGCACACGGATTTTCTGTTATTAGCGAAACGGCTTCGGTAATGTATAAATGTGATCAATTTTATAATAAAGCCTCTGAAGGAGGAATTAAATACGATGATCCATCTTTAAATATTGATTGGGGAATGAATTTGGATGAAGCAATAGTTTCGGAAAAAGATCAAATTTTGCCTTTTATTGAAAATTGTAATAGTTTATTTTAATGAAAAAAATTTTAGTAACTGGCGCAACAGGACAGTTAGGATCTGAACTTTCAGTTTTTGCACCATCGTATCCTCAATATGAATGGGTATTCGCAGATAGAACTCAAATTACATTAGATAATTTAGAATTGCTTCAATCTCAATTAAAAGCTATTAATCCTGATATTATATTTAATTGTGGAGCCTACACGGCTGTTGATAAAGCAGAATCAGAAAAAGACTTGGCTTTTAAAGTGAACCACTTAGCAGTAGAATTAATTGCGAAATATTCTGCAGAAAATAATGCTAAATTAATTCATATTTCAACAGATTATGTATTTGACGGCTCTTCAGCAGTTGCTTTAGATGAAGAGGCACAAACTAATCCGATAAATGTTTATGGAGAAAGTAAATTAGCTGGCGAAATTGCATGTTTAAAAGAAAATTCTGAGTCAATTATTATAAGAACTTCATGGGTTTACAGTAAGTTTGGAAATAATTTTGTTAAAACGATGCAGAGATTAATGCAGGAAAGAGATGAAATTAATGTGGTAAATGACCAGATTGGTTCGCCAACTTATGCCGCTGATCTTGCAAAAGCAATGATTGATATTGTCGAATCTTCAAAATGGGCTTCGGGAATTTATAATTATTCGAATGAAGGGGAAATTAGCTGGTACGAATTTGCACTGAGCATCAAAGAGCTTGGAGGCTATAATTGCAAAGTCGGAGGAATTCCATCATCATCTTATCCGACTCCAGCAAAGAGACCAAGTTTTTCATTGTTAGATAAAGGCAAAATAAAAACAGTTTATAATTTAGATGTTCCAAATTATGAAACAAGTTTAAAAAAAATGTTTATTTAAAAATTTACGACTAGAATTTTTAAATTAAAAATCTAAAATTAAGATTATGAAAGGAATTATATTAGCTGGAGGTTCTGGCACAAGATTACATCCACTAACATTAGCTGTAAGTAAACAATTAATGCCTGTTTATGATAAACCAATGATTTATTACCCGCTTTCAACTTTGATGATGGCTGGAATAAATGAAATTTTAATTATATCTACGCCTCACGATTTACCACATTTTAAGAAACTGTTGGGAGATGGAAGTACAATTGGCTGTAAGTTTAGTTATGCAGAACAACCAGATCCAAACGGTTTGGCACAAGCTTTCGTAATTGGCGAGGAATTTATAGGTAAAGATAAAGTTGCTTTAGTACTTGGAGACAATATCTTCTTTGGAACTAATATGCAGCAACTTTTGAAAGATAATGCTGATCCAGAAGGAGGAGTAGTTTTTGCTTATCATGTTTCGGATCCTGAAAGATATGGAGTAGTTGAGTTTGATGAAAATAAAAATGCCATTTCTATAGAAGAGAAACCTTTAGAACCAAAATCGAATTATGCTGTTCCAGGACTATACTTCTATGATAATTCTGTTGTAGAAATAGCAAAAAATATAAAACCAAGTGCACGTGGCGAATATGAAATTACAGATGTCAATAAAGTGTACCTTGAAAAAGGGAATTTAAAGGTAGGTATATTAAGCAGGGGAACAGCTTGGTTAGACACTGGAACCTTTAATAGTTTAATGCAGGCAGGACAATTTGTACAGGTCTTAGAAGAAAGACAAGGCTTAAAGGTAGGTTGTATTGAAGAAATTGCTTGGAGACAAGGATTTATTGATGATGCAAGACTCGAGGAATTGGCGCAACCGTTACTAAAATCAGGTTATGGAAGCTATTTGTTAGAATTTTTGAAGCAAAAGAAAAAAGGTGTTAAAATTTAATTTGCTCCAATAAGTAATTATTTAAAACCTTTAATTTGTATTTTTGTATAAAGTTCAAATTTTACTGACTTAAAAAATGCTAAATTGAATACAGAAAAACCAAATACCATAAGCTCTTTGTTATATAAGACCTTTTCTCCAAGAAATCTTAGAGCTAATATCAATAATTTAAGCTATCTACCTAGATGGATTATTATTGCTATTGATGTAATGGTCTTGTTTTTTTCATTTTCTTTTACGTATTTACTTTTTGACGGTACTGCAATAGGATATGTTATTACATCACATGACTTTTACTTTGTAGCAAGTCTAATAACCGTAAACATATTTTTCTTTTGGCTCTTTAGGACATATTCAGGAATTATTAGACACTCATCATATATTGATGCAATAAAACTGCTTTTTTCTCAAATGTCGGTTTTGGTCTTCTTTTTGTTTATAAATTTAATATTTGAACTTTATACTGGACACAAAGCATTTTTAAATACTGCTCTTTTTATCAATTTAGTTTTGTCTTTTTGCGGACTGTTTTTATATCGTGTTATAGTAAAACAGACTTTTGAGATGTATTTTTCAGAAAAGGCGACTACTAAACTTGTAAGAACAGTAATTTATGGTACTGATGCAAATGCAATTTCAGTAGCAAATGCCTTAAAGTTTGAAACACCTTCACGATTTAAAATTGTCGGATTTGTAGATAAAAATAATCAGAATGCATCTAAGCGTATGCTAGATCTTCCGATTTTAATTTTAAGAAAAAAGCTTCCTGCACTAATGAGATCTGTTGCAGCGGAGGGAGTGATTATCGCAGATAAAAGTTTGACTAAAGACGAACAACTTATTATTGTTGATCAATGTTTAGAATTTAACTACAGAGTATATACGGTTCCGTTGATTTCAGACTGGGAAAATCAAAAAGAGATTTCTCAGAAAGTAAAAAATATTCAGATTGAAGATTTATTGGAAAGAAAACCTATAGTTCTAGATAGTAAATCAATTTCTAAACAATTAAAAGATAAAACAATTTTAATTACTGGTGCAGCTGGTTCTATTGGAAGTGAGATTGTGAGACAGGTTCTTAATTTTAATCCAAAAAATGTAATTGTTTTAGATCATGCTGAGACACCACTCCACAATTTGTGTCTTGAAACTCAGGCAATGAATTCTAATACAAAAATTGTTGCAGTAATAGCAGATGTAAGGAGTAAAAAAGCACTTGAAAAAGTTTTCAAAAATTACAATCCTCATGTCGTTTACCATGCGGCGGCATATAAACATGTGCCTTTAATGGAAGAAAACCCTTCTCAGGCAATTCAAACTAATATAAAAGGTACTAAAAATCTTGCTGATTTGGCTTGTAAGTATCATGTAAAGAAGTTTGTAATGGTTTCAACAGATAAAGCTGTGAACCCAAGTAATGTTATGGGTGCTAGTAAGCGTATTGCAGAAAAATATGTGCAATCTTTATTCTTAAAAAATCAAAGAGAAAATTTAGAAGGCGGAACAAAGTTCATTACAACTCGTTTTGGAAATGTTTTAGGTTCCAATGGTTCTGTTGTGCCATTATTTACTAAGCAAATTGCAGAGGGAGGACCGGTAACAATTACGCATCAAGACATTATACGTTATTTCATGACCATTCCAGAAGCTTGTCAGCTTGTTTTAGAAGCTGGAGCGATGGGTAATGGAGGTGAAATCTATATTTTTGATATGGGTAAACCAGTTAGAATTATTGATTTAGCGCGAAAAATGATTAAGTTAGCCGGTTTTATACCAGATAAAGAAATTAAAATTAAAATTGTTGGCTTGAGACCTGGAGAAAAACTTTATGAAGAATTGTTAAACGACACTTCTAAGACTCTTCCAACTTATCATAATAAGATTATGATTGCACAAGAAATTCAAGATGAATATGAAAGTCTTCATAATGAAGTAGATGAATTAATCGGTATTGCCGATTTTTATGAGAATGATGATATTGTGGCTAAGATGAAGAAAATTGTTCCAGAATTTAAGAGTATGAATTCTACTTTTGAAGTTTTAGACAAATAATATTAAGTAAATATACAAATCAAATATAATCAAAAGGTGTTTTTTTAAACGCCTTTTGATATTTTAAACTAATTTTTAAATGTTAAAAATCTTGTTAAAATTTAAAGCAAGGTTTCAAGTTCTTCTTTAATGGATTCTAAAAACACAAATGATTGGCTGTTTGAAATAACACCCAAGAATAAATTTTTCTCGCTAAATTTTAAAGAAATTTGGCAATATAGAGATTTGTTGATGCTCTTTGTCAAAAGAGATATTATCACAGTTTATAAGCAAACTGTTTTAGGTCCTCTATGGTATTTAATACAACCTTTATTTACTTCTATAACCTTTACGATTATATTTAATAATGTAGCCGGAATTAAGACAGGTTCCATACCGCCATTCTTATTTAATTTGGCTGGAATTATGGTCTGGAATTATTTTACTGCTTGTTTGAATGGAACTTCAGATACATTTAAATCTAATGCTGGGATATTCGGAAAAGTGTATTTTCCGAGAATTATAACTCCATTATCTATAGTAATTTCGAACTTGATTAAGTTTGGAATTCAGTTTTGCATCTTTATTTTCTTTTATATTTTCTTTTATGCGAGAGGTGCAAATTTAAGCTTAAATAGCTCGATAGTATTTTTTCCAATATTAATCGCATTCATGGGGATTTTAGGATTAGGAATCGGAATGGTAATTTCTTCGATGGTTACAAAATATCGTGATTTAAATAACTTGGTTGGATTCGGAGTTCAATTATTGATGTATATATCGGCAGTAATGTACCCTATGGAGTTAATAAAGGAAAAATTGCCAAAATTAGGTTGGATTGTAGAGTACAATCCATTAGCTTATATAATAGAAACTTCTCGACATATGCTTTTAAATGTTGGTAATATATCGATTTTAGGGTTAGTATATACAATGGTAGTTACATTAACTGTTTTTTTAATTGGATTATTGGTTTTTAATAGAACAGAGAAAAGCTTTATAGACACTGTATAAATGAAAGATATTATATTAAAAGCCGAAAATATTTCTAAGCAATATCGCTTAGGACAGGTTGGAACGGGAACTTTGAGTCATGATTTTAATCGATGGTGGCATAAAATTCGAGGAAAGGAAGATCCATATTTAAAAATCGGGGATATTAACGATCGTTCTACAAAAGGAACTTCAGATTACGTTTGGGCTCTACAGGATATTAATTTTGAAGTTCAAAGAGGAGAAGTTTTAGGAATTATTGGAAAGAATGGGGCAGGAAAATCTACACTTTTGAAAATTCTTTCAAAAGTAACAGCTCCTACCACTGGAAGTATTAAATCTCGTGGACGTATAGCCTCTCTATTAGAAGTTGGAACGGGTTTTAACGGTGAAATGACAGGACGAGAAAATATATTTCTTAACGGAGCCATTTTAGGAATGACCAAAAAGGAAATTACTTCTAAG
The DNA here is from genome assembly GCF_056824315.1 of Flavobacterium sp. B167r. Lineage (NCBI taxonomy): Bacteria > Pseudomonadati > Bacteroidota > Flavobacteriia > Flavobacteriales > Flavobacteriaceae > Flavobacterium > Flavobacterium sp. B167r. Next base: position 315,485 of record NZ_CP124859.1, on the reverse strand, counting down.
CTTGATGAAATTATTGAGTTTTCTGGTTGCGAACGTTATATCGATACTCCAGTAAAAAGATATAGTTCTGGAATGACAGTTCGTTTGGCATTTGCCGTTGCGGCTTTTTTAGAACCTGAAATTTTAGTAGTCGATGAAGTTTTAGCAGTGGGTGATGCTGAGTTTCAGAAGAAGGCAATTGGAAAAATGCAAGATATCTCTAAAGGCGAAGGAAGAACTGTCTTGTTTGTTAGCCATAATATGGCAGCAGTGAAAAGTTTGTGTACAAAAGGAATTGTTTTAGAATATGGAAAAGTAATTTTTGAGGGAAATATTGAAGAAGCTGTCAATAAATATTTCGATGATGAAAAGCAATTTGCTCATAAAGAGTGGAATATAGAATCAAGTCCAAAAACTAATTTTTTACGTTTATTAAATGCAAAAGTCTTAAATGAGAATGATGAGTTAGAATTAAACCATTCAATAACAAACTCTATAACAATACAGTTTACATACGAAATCTTAGAGGAAGGACATGTTTTTACACATGGGTTTAACTTATTTAACAATGAAAATATTCATATTCTGAGCTCTCACGATAAAAAATCTTTGACGTTAGAGCAATCGCCAGCTAAAGGAATTTACTCAAAAAAAATAACAATTCCAGGGAATCTATTAGCAGAAGGGACTTATACATGTAGTTTTGCAATCATGAGATATAACCCATTTGTTGTTGAATTTCATGAGATGGATATAGTAGGATTTAACGTAATTGATGAATTTGGAGGCGATACAGCTCGAGGGAATTATAATGGAAATTTTCCAGGAATTGTGAGGCCAATTTTAAATTGGAAATAAAATATTTATGAAAAACTGGACAGGAGAAAGATTAGAAACTTTTATATATAACCGAGTTGCAACTGAGCATTTGCATAGGTATGCAATTGCAGAGACTTTTGCAAAAGATAAAATTGTACTTGATATAGCTAGCGGTGAAGGTTATGGTACTAATTTAATTAGTAAACAAGCTTCTTTTGTGTATGGTGTTGATATTGATAAAGAATCTATTACTCGTGCTAAACTAAAATATGAAGCAAATAATATAGAATTTTTAGAAGGAAGTACAAGTAATATTCCTTTAGCAGATAACAGTGTAGATGTAATAGTTAGTTTTGAAACAATTGAGCATCATGATGAACATGAAAAAATGATGTCAGAGATAAAAAGAGTTTTAAAATCTGAAGGGATATTAATAATATCTACCCCTGATAAATTACATTATTCTGAGCTTCGAGATATCGCAAATGAATTCCATGTTAAAGAATTATATAAAAATGAATTTACGAGTTTAATTTCTAACTATTTCAATAATTTTCAATTGCTATCTCAAACTTATAACAATGGAAGCTCAATTATTCAGGATGATACTATTGTAGAAAATTCAAACTATTTCTATGGTAATTATACTATGATTTCTAGGCGAACAATAAATCCGATGTTTTTAATCGCTATTGCGTCTGATTTTGTATTTGAAGAACAGAATATTTCTTTTTTTGATGGGGGAGATTTTATTAAAGATGAATTATTAGCCGATATCAGAACAAGTAATACCTATAAAGTGGGACATGCAGTTTTGTTGCCATTTAAGTTTCTGAAAAGAATATTAAAATAAAAATATGAATAATAAAATTTTTGTCATTGTTGTAACTTTTAATGGAATGCAATGGATTGAGGACTGTTTAAATAGTATTTTAAATAGTGCAGTATCATCTAATGTTATTGTTATTGATAATTGTAGCACAGATGGTACCGTTGAATTTATTGAACTAAAATTCAAAAATGTTCTTTTAGTGCAGCAAAATAAAAATTTAGGTTTCGGGGCAGCAAATAATATTGGGCTAAATATCGCTTTAGAAAAAGGAGGTGAGTATTTTGTTTTATTGAATCAAGATGCCTATTTAAAAGAAGATACAATAGGGCTTCTGATTGAACAAATGCAAGCAAATCCAGAATATGGTATCTTAAGTCCTGTACATTTAAATGGTAAAGGAAACACAATGGATTTGTTGTTTCAGACCTATGTTAATGTTAATAACTGTAAAGATTTTTACTCAGACCTTTTTTTAAGGAATGATTTGAAAAATATTTATGATGTTAATTTTGTTAATGCAGCAATCTGGTTGCTGTCAAAAGAAACATTGCAAAATGTAGGAGGCTTTAATCCATATTTTTTTCATTATGCAGAAGATAATGATTATGTCAATAGATGTCAATTTAAGAAGCTAAAAGTCGGTATTGTGCCTAAATCTGTTGCTTTACATGATAGGGATGTGAGTGATAGAAAACCTACTCTAAAAAACTTTTTAAATTTTAATGATTTAAAGCTTTTGAATCCTAACAATTCATGGACAGCAAATCGAATGCTCAGGTTTATTTTAAATAAAAGCATATTATCGATTCTATCATTTAACAGAAGAGATTTTATTTATAATTTGAGTTATTTAATTAAGACTTTAAAAAATTATAAACAAGTAAAGAGCATACAGCAAGAAAGTATTCATAATGAGTATGCTTTTCTTGATTTATCATTAGTGAAGAAATGAGTAATAATTTATCAAATATGAGCAAAAAGCTTGTTTCTATAATTATCCCCACCTTTAATCGTGCACATTTAATAGGTGAAACACTAGATAGCTTACTAGCACAAACTTATCAAAATTGGGAATGTATTATTGTTGATGATGGCTCAACCGATAATACTGTTGAGATGATTAATGAATATATTAGAAAAGATAGTCGTTTCCAGTTATATCATCGTCCTTTAGATAGAATAAAAGGTGGAAATGCTTCTAGAAATTATGGACTTGAATTAAGTAAAGGTGAGTTTATCAATTGGTTTGATGATGATGATATAATGATTGATACTTTTATTAGTAAAAAGCTTGAATTATTTTCAGAAGAGATTGACCTGGTTATTTGCTCAGGAACTTATACCGACCAAAATTTGAAAGCATTGAAGGATATCGATTTGGATGTGAAATCTTTTTTATTTAAAGATTATGTCTTATGGAGACTCCAAATCCTTACTCCATCTATTCTTTTTAGGAAAAGTTTTCTGGAAAATAAAGAATTATTCAGTGTTAACATTGCAAGAGGTCAAGAATCGGAACTTTTTTCAAGACTATTTTATAATCTGAGTCCGCATAAATATGTAGTTTTAAATGAATCATTGTTTTTGTATCGTCAACATGAAAACACAAAAACTTTTGCAAACAATAGTTATATAAAATTATTTGAGGAATCTAAAATGATGATTGTCATCGATAATTTGAAAAGAAGTATTCAATTAAATGATAGAGAATTAATAACAGATTGTTTTTTCGGTATAATAGATTCTTTCTTTAGAGGTTTGGAACAGAGACATTTAAAAAAAAATTTTTTTATTGTTAAAAATGCTTCACCTCAATTCTATTTGATAAATAAAAAATTAGGAGTTGAATTTTTTTTTACTGGATGTGCCTTTATCTTGTTTAATAAAGGGAGCTATAGAATAGAAAAATATTTCAAAAAATATTTATTTTAAGACTAGTTTAAATTATAAAAGTATTTAATTACAATTAAGAAAATAAATTTATGTCTGAATTGATTTCAATAATAATACCCACTTATAATAGAGCACATTTAATACTTGAAACATTAGATAGCATTTTATTACAAACTTATAAAAACTGGGAATGTATAATAGTAGACGACGGTTCTACAGATAATTCAGCTGAGGTTTTATCTAAATATATTGAAAAAGATAATAGATTTAAATATTATAAAAGACCACTTGAAAAAATAAAGGGACCCAATTCTTGCAGAAATTTCGGCTTCGAAAAGAGCAAAGGAAAATTTATACAATTTTTTGATAGCGATGATGTTATGAAATTAAATTGTTTAGAAGCAAAGGCCTCTCTTTTTACAGGAGATATTGATTTAATAATATGCAAATTAAGCCTTTATGACTTTGATAAAAATCTTGAAATAAGAGAAAATAACATAGCTACTGATGATTTAATATTTGACTATTTCTCTGGGAAAATTGCATTATATATTTCAGGACCCTTATGGGGAAGAACTTTTTTAGAAAAGAGACCTTTTCTTTTTAATGAGAACATAATTAATTGTGACGATTGGGATTTTAATATGAATATGCTTTATTTTAATCCAAACTATCTTATCCTAAATGAATCTTTAATTTTTTATAGAAAGCATAATAATTCTTTGTCAAGAGAATTGGAAAAGAGTTATTTTGAAGAGATAAAAAATGTTTCTAATTTATTAGACAAACATTTAATTTTAATAAAGAATAACAAAATTCAGCATTTAAGAAGATTTTACAAATACGCTATTGATTATAATAAATTCTATTTGAAAGAAGCGATACTAAAAAAAAATAGAATACAATATTTTTTATTATTTAGAATTTCCAAATATTGTATAGCGCATAATTATTTATTTATTTTCTTTAAAATATGGATGATAAAGATTTTTTATCTCTTCTTTGGAAAAATTTACTTTTTTATGAAAAAGGTTTTTTTAAATAGGAATTAATTTTCCATTATTTCGATCCATTTATTTACATCAGTTATAAAAGCAACATTATATGTTAACTAATAAATCTCCATAATAATTCCCACCTTTAATGGAGGAGATTTAATTGGCCAAACGCTTAATAGCATTATTAATCAAAGTCATACAAATTGGGAATGTCTAATTATAGATGACGGTAGCACTGATTCAACAAAAGAATTGATGGCAAAATATATTGAAAATGATAAGCGATTTCAATATCATTTAAGACCTTCAAATAGAATAAAAGGAGCTAATTCATGCAGGAATTATGGCTTTGAATTGAGTAGAGATATATTAAATGGTTTGACAGTGATGATATAATGCATCCAGATTTTCTTAAAAAGCAAATAGAGATATTATCTGCAAATGAAGATTTGAGTTTTTGTGTCAGTTTTTCAGAAACTTTTGTAGATCAGATTGAAAATGTGGGTTTGAATAACCCCCAAATTTATAGTCTTGAAAATTCTTTATACAACTACATTATTGGAAAACTAAATTTTCTTACTCCCTCACTCTTATGAAAAAGAGATTTTTTAAATAATAAAAATCTTTTTGATGAAACATTGTCAAATGCTCAAGAGACAGATTTTAATTTTGCTAGACTTTCTGAAGGTGCTAAAATTTAAATATACAAATGAAATATTGTTTTATGTAAGAAGAGGACACTAAAGCATTGATGGTAATTCATCTGCAAATATTGACAGTTTTTTATCATTATTTAAATATTATCAAAAAGTATTTGTATATCTAAAATCAGAATCAATACTTTTAAAAAAGAAAGAAAGAGAAATGTTAATAAAATTCATTCTTTTTAAACAATTAATGACATTGGTAAATTTAAGACAAAATTTTTCTTTAGGTCATTATTGGAATGAAATTAAGAGAGTTGCGATTAATGCATTTCAAATAGAATTGAAACCAATAAATAAAATTAAAATTCTAACAGGAATATTATTATTGATTTCTGTGAAAAAAGGATATCGTTTTTTAAATATTGAGGAACTAAAAACGGCAAAAAAATATCATGCTTTAAAGTAATTATTCATAATAATTATATTTAAAAAAGAAATACTAAATAATATATAGTGCTTACATTTAAAAGTCTAGGAAAAAAAGGGAATTTAGGAAATCAGCTTTTTCAAATTGCATCGACTATTGGAATTGCGAAAAAAAATGGACATGAGTTTGTATTTCCGGAATGGCCTTACGCGAAAAATTTTAATTATAATTTTCAATTTTATAAAGATGGAGATTTTCAATTTAAACAGATAGTTGAAAACTCATATGCATTTCACGAATGGAATTTAGATTCGGGAAATTTTGATGTTAATGGAGCCTTACAATCTGAAAAATATTTTGATAGAGCCTTTACAAAAAAAATATTTGAATTTAAAACTGATTTTGTAAAAGAAATTTTAGAGAAATACCAATATTTATTTGAGAAGGAAACAATTTTTATTTCTGTAAGAAGAGGCGATTTTGTTTATCATCCAGATTACTATCAACTGCCTTATCAATATTATTTTTTGGCATTAAAAGAAAATTTTCCAGACTGGAAAGAGAGAAATTTAATTTTTACCAGTGATGATATTAAATACTGTAAGTATCATTTTGGGTTTTTAGAAAATGCAATTTTTCTAGAAAATCTTTCAGCTATAGAACAATTAGCAGTTAGTTCTCATGGAAAGGATTTTATTATTAGTAATTCAACATTTTCGTGGTGGTGCGCATGGCTTGGAGAAAAAGAAAACAGCAAAATTGTAAGACCTTTAAAAAATTTTAGAGGAGAAATAGCCAAAATAAACGACGATTCAGACTATTTTCCAGAAAGATGGATATCATTTGATTTTAAAAAGAAGAATATCGAATTAAAATTTCTTGGTTTAACAATCAAGGGAAAAAGTTTTCAAATATTTGATTTTATGCATTTTGCTTTAACACAAAGTATTTTGTTTCTGAAAAAAATAATTAATAAAGTTTTCCATAAATGAAAATCCTTTTAGTTTCAATGCCGTCAATTCATGTAATTAGATGGATAGAGAATCTCAAAGACACAAATTTCGATCTATATTGGTTTGATGTTTTAGACAGAGGAAAATTAGAAACTCTAGATTCGGTTACTCAATTTACAGGTTGGAAAAAAAGAAAGAGCCCACATATAAAAGGGGAGTATTTTCTAAGTAAAAAACTTCCCAATCTGTATGAAAAAATTCTTCCATTTCTTGAAGTAACTGCAAACGAAGCTTTAAAAAATATAATAAATGATATTCAACCAGATATTGTTCATAGTTTCGAAATGCAGAGCTGTTCGTATCCAATATTGGAAACAATGGTTAAGCTTCCAACAATAAAATGGTTGTATTCATGTTGGGGCAATGATATTTTTTATTATATGAATTTTAGAGATCATAATTCGAAAATAAAAAAAGTATTAAAAAGGGTTGATTACTTACATACAGATTGTAAAAGAGATTTCGATTTGGCAAGTAAATTAAACTTTTCAGGAAAATATTTAGGTATAATACCTGGTGGTACAGGATATAAAATAAAAGAATTAGAGCCTTTTAGAGTGCCATTTCAGGAAAGAAAAATCATCTTAGTTAAAGGTTATGAGCATATTTTTGGGAGAGGTTTAAATATTGTTAAAGCGCTTCATTCATTAATGTCTGAAATAAAGGATTATGAGATAGAAGTTTTTGGAGCACATCAAAGTGTAATAGATTACATTGAGGCACATAAACTGGACTTTAGTTACTATGGAAGAAATCAATTGTCTCATGACATATTAACTAAATTAATGGGAAAATCTTTAATTTACATTGGAAATAATATTTCAGATGGAATGGCTAATACATTGTTAGAAGCAATTGTTATGGGAGCTTTTCCAATACAGTCAAATCCAGGTGGGGTTACAGAAGAAATAATTATCAATAACGAAAATGGTTTTTTAATTCAAAATCCAGAATCTATCGAAGAAATTAAAGAAAATATTCTAAAAGCAATTTCAAATTTTAATTTGCTCGAAAACGCATCATTAAAAAACCAAAAAATAGCAAACGATAGATTGGATTATTTTGAGAACAAATTGAAAGTTGTTGAAATGTATAAAACTATAATGAAATGAGATTAGGTTTTAATCCGAACAAAGATCAGGAAACTGTTAGTTTGATATATTCTCATCAAATTATTATTCCAGTTTATATTCCAAACCAAAATGATTATTTTAAAAATAGTCTGGCTATTCTTAAGCTATGTTTAGAGTCCTTATTTCATACGGTTCATAAAAAAACTTTTATAACTGTTGTCAATAATGGAAGTTGCGATGAGGTAAAGAATTATTTGCAGGAATTGTATTCGGAGAAAAAAATCCATGAAATTTTAGAAACAACAAACATTGGAAAATTAAATGCGATTTTAAAAGGCATAGTTGGGCATAATTTCCCATTAATTACAATTACAGATTCAGATGTATTATTTCTGAATGGCTGGCAAAAAGCGACGCATTCTATTTTTGAAAATTTTCCTAAAGCTGGAGTAGTCTGTCCTACGCCATCATCTCGCTCATTAAGAACCCATACTTCCAATATTTATTGGGATAATTTTTTTTCAAAAAAACTGGCTTTTTCAAAAGTTAAAAACCCGTCAGCTTTAAAAAATTTTGCCGTTAGTGTTGGAAATCCTGATTTTTACAATAGAACTCATTTAGAAAAATATTTTACAGTGTCGAGTAACAGCAATAAAGCTGTTATTGGAGCTGGACATTTTGTAGGAACATATAGGGGAGAAATTTTTGACAGCTTGGGGGTAAAATATTCTAATTATAAATTAGGAGGAGACAGCGAAAGTAAAATCTTAGATATTCCGGTGGTACAAAATGGTTTTTGGCGTTTATCTACAGAAGATAATTATGCTTTTCATATGGGGAATGTCGTAGAAGAATGGATGTATGATGAAGTTTCAAAATTACAAAAAGATTCCTCAGAAATTGATTTTAAACTCACATCAATAGAATCTAGCTCAAAATGGCTTTATATTATTAAAAGTAAAGCTTTTGGCAAATTTATTTTAAATAAAAAATTGATGAGGTATTTTTTAAGATGGAAAGGACTTTCAAAAGAGGAAGCTAGCAATTATTTGATTTAAAATGGATACGCAAAATAAAATTAAAATCGCTTATCTCATAACGGCTTATCATGATTATGAGCACTTGAAAAGATTGATAGCTGCTTTAAATGATAAGAATGTTTGTTTTTTCATTCATATTGATAAAAATTCTTTAATGCCTACAAACTTGAATGAATTTGAAAATATTAAATTCATCAAAAGGCATAAAGTTTGGTGGGGAGGCTGGTCGCACCAAAAAGCCATTCTTAATTTAATGGCAGAAGCGCTTAAAGGGAGTTATGATTATTATGCTTTAATCAGCGGAAGCGATTATCCAATAAAAAACAATGATTTTCTATATTCATTATTAAACGAGGGCGGAGAGTTTGTAAGTATAAAAGAAGGTTTTCCTGCCGAATTTAAAAAAGGCTGGATAACCAATTTTTATTTTGATCTGTTTTACAGAAGAAAACCGAACAAACCCATTTGGATAAAAGTCTTATTACGTTTGGAGAAAAAAATTAGTTTATATTTTCCTAAAAAAAACTTTCCTTTTAAAAGAGTTTTTTTTGGTCCTACATGGTGGGTTTTAACCCATTCAACCGTTAATTATATTTTAGACTTTTTAGAAGATAATCCAAAATATGAGAGATTTTTTAAAAATTCATTTTGTAGTGAAGAGATCCTAATACCTACAATTATTGGGAATTCGAATATTAAAAATCTGAAAGGAAACTTAACTTATGTTGATTGGAGAATTGCTCCCGGTCCTGCTTTTATTTCAGAGAGACATCTTGAGATTTTTGAAAATAGTATTGTGAATAATGAATATGGAGACAATTGTGCATTTTTTGCAAGAAAGTTTAAAAATGAAAATTCAGAAATTTTGAAACATATTGACAATTATCTTAGAGTTTAATTTATGATCACTATAATTTATCCATATAGAAATAGAGAATCTGAGAGAGTTAAGCGTTCTTTAGATTCACTTAAGGAGCAGACAAATTCTGAATTTGATGTTCTTTTAGTAGATTATGGTTCAGATTCAGTCTCTGCATCTACTATTAAGGAATTAGTTTCTAATTATAAATTTGCAAAATATGTTTATAATTACTCAGAATTTCAGCCTTGGTCAAGAGCTAAAGCAATTAACATAGGACTTAGAAATGTTGCCACAGAGTATATTTTTACAGCTGATGTTGATATGATTTTTAGCCCGAATTTTATTTCTAAACTTTATGAATTAAAAAATCCAATTAAAGGTTATTATTTTAAAGTTGGTTTTCTTAATGAAAAAGAATCTAAGTCAGATAAGAAATTTGAAGATTTTAAAATTGATTTCAGTAGCGAGGTTGGAGCACAGGGATTATCATTATTTAATCTTGAGGGTTTAAAAGCAGTAACAGCATACGATGAATTTTTGCATTTTTGGGGTGCAGAAGACATCGATGTACACAATCGATTAGAAAAAAATGGAACTGAAAGTATTTTTTATTCTGAAGAAATTTTAATGCTTCATCAATGGCATACTAGTTATAGAAAAGCAGAAAAAAAATTCCTTACAAAAGATTTGCAATTGACAGACATTGTGAGAATTAATTATCAAAAACTGTTAGGAAATATTCAAAATAAAAAAGCAGAGGTAAATAATGCAAATTGGGGAATAGGTATTTCAGAAAATGATTTTGAAGACTTAAAGAAAGATGAGAAAGAAATATTAATGTTTAATAAAAAAGAAATTATCACTCATTTTCTGTTTAGTGAATTGCCTAATTTTAAAGATGGAATTTTAAATCTTCGTTTTGTAAAAGATCCTTTCCAAAATTCATTGAAATATAAAATGAAGAAATTTTTAGGTAAGAAAGTCCCTAAATATTATACTTTAAAAGAAATTAATGATTTACTGTTGTTACATACTATTTCATTTTATCATACACTTCCGTATTTTTTAGAGGTTAGTGATGATTTAAATAGTATTTCATTCAAAATAAAAAAATAAGAAAGATACACAAAGCCTCAAAATGTCAAAAGTAATTCTGATTTCCCAAATTCCTTTACCATACTCTCATATCGGGAGCTGGACAACTTTATATCATAATTATTTAAGCAATAATCACTCTATTGATTATATCATTTGTGAGAAGCCCGAAACTTTATACAATGGAATAGATTATGGTTTCGTAGCCAATAATAATCTTTTAAAAGTCCAAAAGAAATTTTTTAAAAATCCTTACTTAGGATATTTTAATGCACTTGAAAAAATTATTGGAAAAGACGAGAAATTCATTATCCAAATCATTGATAATTTTGGAATTGTAAAACCGCTACTTGAATTTTTAAAAATTAAAAACAAAAGGAATCAATGCTATTTGCAATTCTTTTACCATGGGTTTCCTCCATTTTATGAAAATTTTTTAGGGAGATGGTTTTTTGAGGGTATAGATGAAATGATTTTGTTGACTAATGACTCTTATAAAGCACATAAAGAATATTATACAGTTCTGCCAACAAAATTTTCAGTTTTACATAACGGAATTGATACTTCTAAGTTTCATAAAGTAAATATTGAAGAAAAAGAAAATATAAGAAAACAATTAGGAATTAGCAATAAAAAAGTATTTATCTGGTGTTCTCAGGATCGTCCTAAAAAAGGACTAGATTTTATTTTAGATGTTTGGAAAAGAATTCACGCAACTCAGAATGACGCCATTCTTTTAGTAATCGGTGCAAATCGAGATATAAAAATGGAAGGAGTGTCTTTTTTAGGAAGAATACCCAATAATGATTTGCCAAAGTATTATCAAATGGCAGATTGTTATTTGTTTCCCACACTTTGGCATGAAGGTTTTGGAATGAGTTTAATTGAAGCTTTACATTCTGGTTGTTATTGCATTGCTTCCGCAAATGGAGGAGTTCCAGAAGTTTTACAGTATGGAAAACTAGGAAAACTGATTGAAAATCCCAACTTTATTGAAGATTGGGTACAAGCTATAGAATCATTTCTAGAGGAAAAAGAAACGCATAATATTTCGATTCCTGAAAATTTATACTCTACAAAAAGCTGGAATGAAGGAATGAATACAATTATTGACAACGCAAAAAAGAATTTTAGCTAATGAAAACTATTGCAATAATTCCTGCGCGAGGAGGTTCAAAACGATTACCAGAAAAAAACACAAAATTACTAGGTAATATTCCTCTTTTGGCTCATTCTATTTTGTATGCAAAACAAAATAGTGCAATAATTGATGAGATTTATGTTTCGACAAACGATGATAAAATCAAGAAAATTGCATTGGAATATGGTGCAAAAGTAATCGATCGCCCAGAATCTTTGTGTGGAGATTTGGAACCGACAGTAACAGCATTAAAGCATGTTTTAGAATCAATTGAGAAAGATGTCGAGAATGTAATTTTATTACAGGCAACAAATCCGTTGCGTCCAGAGAACTTACTCAAAGATGCATTTGATCTTTATTTAAAAGGAAATCATGACAGCTTATTTACAGTTTCTCGAAATCATCAGAAATTTGGAAAAATAACTGATGGTAAGTTCATACCATTTAATTATGAAATAGGACAAAGAAGCCAAGATCTTGAAGCTCTTTTCTTTGAAAATGGCTTACTTTATATTACAAAATCTGAAAAAATTTTAAATGATATAATTATATCAAAAGATGCTTTACCATTTGAGATAAATCATATTTTTGCCAGCGTTGATATTGATACGCAAGAAGATTTTGATTACGCTCAATATTTATATAAAAACCCAAAAAAATGAATCCATATATCGAAATAGCAGGCCGTAAAATTGGCCCAGATTACCCGCCATTAGTGATTGCCGAAATCGGAATTAATCACGAAGGGTCTCTTCAAGTAGCCAAAGAAATGGTAGATGCCGCTAAGAGAGCTGGAGTAGAAGTTGTAAAACATCAAACGCATATTGTTGAAGATGAAATGACTGGTGCTGCCAAAAAAGTCATTCCTGGAAATGCAGATGTTTCGATATATGAAATTATGGAACGCTGTTCGCTTAACGAAGCAGACGAATTAGAACTTAAAAATTATGTAGAAAGCAAAGGCATGATTTTTATTTCGACACCATTTTCTCGAGCAGCAGCCGAAAGACTAAAAAAATTTGATATTCCTGCTTACAAAATAGGATCTGGTGAATGCAATAATTATCCGCTTTTAGAGCATATTGCTTCTTTTGGAAAACCTGTTATTTTAAGTACAGGAATGAATACGATTGAAAGCATTCAAAAAGCAGTAGCAGTATTTGATAAATATAATGTTCCTGTTGCCTTATTGCATACTACAAATTTATATCCAACACCAATTCATTTGGTTCGTTTTGGTGCAATGGTCGAATTGAATCAAGCTTTTCCAAATAAAGTTTTCGGTTTAAGCGATCATACTTTAAATAACAATGCATGTTTAGGAGCTGTTGCTTTAGGAGCTAGTATTTTAGAAAGACATTTTACAGATCACATGCAACGCACAGGTCCAGATATTGTGTGCAGTATGGATGAAAGCGCTTGTCGCGAACTAATCATTTCAAGTGCAGAAATTGCCCAAATGCGTGGAGGTACAAAAAAACCTGCTGATGAAGAGCAAGTAACTATAGATTTTGCTTTTGCAACAGTTTGCTCTATTGCTTCAATTAAAAAAGGAGAAGTTTTTACCAAAGAAAATATTTGGGTAAAAAGACCTGGAACTGGAAAAATTTTAGCTGAAAGTTTTAATGATATAATCGGTAAAACGGCAACAAGAGATATTAAGAATGATGAACAATTAACTTGGGAAGATATTCAATAATATCAATGAAAAAAATCCTCTTTTTAACGGGTACCAGAGCCGATTTTGGAAAAATAAAATCATTAATCACAATTCTTGAAAAACATCAAGAATTTGAAGTTTTTGTTTTCGTAACCGGTATGCATTTGCAAGAAGAATATGGGTATACCCTAATTGAAATCGAACGATGCAATTTTAAAAACATTCATACTTTCGTGAATCATACTCATGAAACCACTATGGATCTTACTCTTGCAAAAACTATAGAAGGATTTTCAAGTTATTGCAATACTATAAAACCAGATATGATAGTCGTTCATGGTGATCGTGTTGAGACTCTGGCCGGCGCGATAGTTGGATCTCTTAACAATATTCTCGTAGCCCATATTGAAGGTGGCGAAGTTTCTGGAACGGTTGATGAACTGATAAGGCACAGTGTAAGTAAACTGAGCCATATACATTTTGCATCTAATGCCGAAGCCGAAAAAAGATTGATTCAAATGGGAGAGATAAAAGAATCTGTCTTTACAATTGGTTCTCCAGATATCGATATTATGTTTTCGGAACAACTGCCAGATTTGACAACAGTAAAAGAATACTATAAAATTCCGTATGCTGATTTTTCAATTGTAATGTTTCATCCTGTTACAACAGAAATAAATGCAATGAAACAATATGCAGAAAATTTCGTTTCTGCCTTGCTTAATGATAACCACAACTATGTAGTTATTTATCCTAACAATGATTTAGGGAGCCAGTTTATTTTGGATAGCTATGGGAAGTTAAAAAATAATGAACGATTTAAAATTTTTCCTTCACTTCGTTTTGAGTACTTTTTGACTCTTTTAAAAAATAGCAAATTCATTATTGGAAACAGTAGTGCCGGTATCCGTGAAGCACCTTACTATGGTATTCCGATTATTAACATTGGTACTAGACAGCAAAATAGAGCGGTACATGCCGATATAATAAATGTAGATTATTCTGAAGAAGAAATTGAAGGAGCTCTTTCAATTATAGACTCTCATAAAGTGCAAAAATCGGAGAATGATTTTGGACAAGGAAATAGTGCAGAATTATTTCTTAATTGTCTTCAGAAATCGGATATTTGGCAACTCAATCACCAAAAACAATTCAAAGACAGTTGATACCTAAAAAGATTTTTATTTTATTGCCAGACGGAGTTGGGCTTAGAAATTTTGCTTTTTCTAATTTTTATAAAATTGGATTAGAGAAAAATTTTGATATAACGTATTGGAATAATACGCCATTTGATTTAAAAAAAATCGGCTTTGATGAAATTAAAATTAAAAATGCGAAGCCAAATCCTTTAACAGATAGTTACAAAAATGCTCGAAAACATATTGAGCTTAATCTTAGCATAAAAAAAGAAAAAGATACTGTTTACGATTCCTATCGTTTTCCGTTTTCTTTTAAAACTATAAAAGGTACAGTTAAGAGTTGTTTTGCAAAATTCTTTATTTCAATAAACAATTCGGAAAAAGGCTTAGAAAAGGTTAGAGAAAACATAAAAAAACAAGAAAGGGAAACGGAGTTTTATAAAGGTTGTTTAGAAACGCTTCGAAAGGAAAAACCTGACTTTGTGTTTTGTACCAACCAGCGTCCTGTTTTGGCAATAGCGCCTTTGTTAGCAGCCAACGAACTTAAAATACCGACAGGAACTTTTATTTTTTCTTGGGATAACTTGCCAAAAGCTACAATGGTGGTTGAAACGGATTATTATTTTGTCTGGAGCGAACACATGAAGACTGAACTTCAAAAGTATTATCCATATATAAATGGAAACCAGATTTTTGTTGTAGGAACTCCACAATTTGAAAGCCATTTTGATCAAGATATTATCGAAGATAAGGCGCAATTCTTTGGTAAGCATAAGATGGATTTAAATAAAAAATACATCTGCTATTCAGGAGATGATGCAACTACTTGTCCAGATGATCCAGAATATTTGTCTGATTTTGCTAATGCAGTACGAAAATTAAATGAAGAGAAGAATCATTCATTAGGCATTATATTTAGACGTTGTCCCGTTGATTTTTCAGGGAGATATGATGAGGTTTTAGCTAAGAATAAAGATTTAATTATTTCAATTAATCCGAGTTGGGAAAAAATTGGAGAAGGATGGAATACTGTTTTGCCAACAAAAGAGGATGTTAACTTGCTAACTAATACCGTTTATCATTCAGAAATGGTAGTAAATATTGGGTCTTCAATGGTTTTTGATTTTATTTGTTATGACAAGCCATGTGGCTATTTTCGATACAATCAAGAAAATCAAGTAGACAAAAACTGGGATATCTTTACGTGCTACAAATACGTGCATTTTAGGTCAATGCCTGAAAAAAATCCAGTGTTTTTTCTGGATAATGCAACTTCAATTGCTGATTCAATTGAAAAAGTATTGGAAGACAGTAATGAAATCAAAGCGCAAGCAAAAGAGTGGTTTAAAATAATCAATCAACACCCTCCTCAATTAGCTTCCCAGCGTACTTGGGAGGCAATAACGCAGATAGTAAAATGAAAAGTTTTTTACGAAAAATAGCGTGGAAAATTCTCGGGAATGAATATTATACATTCTTAAAAGGACAAAATAAGCATTATTTGCATCTTGCTAAAAATGTTTCTATAGGATATAAAACCTATCACAATGGTGCATTTGTTTGGCAGTGGCACAATAATTCAGCATTAGAAATAGGAAAATATTGTTCGATAGCAAATGATGTCAATTTTATATTAGATTCCGGACATCATCAAGTTAGTGAGATTACTACTTTTCCGCACTTTAATCATTTGAGTAATAGTTTTTTTTTGGATGAAAAATCAAAAAATAAACTAAAAAAAAACATTGTTACTCCAGAAAGTAAAACTATAATTGGAAATGACGTTTGGATCGGCATGAATGTTACTATTCTGCCAAACGTTAAAATAGGAAACGGAGTTACAATTTTGGCTGGCTCTGTTGTATCGAAAGATGTTCCTGATTATGCTATAGTGGGCGGAATTCCAGGAACAATAATAAAAATGAAATATGATCCTGAAACCATCAGTAAACTGCAGCAAATTGCATGGTGGGACTGGGAATCTGAAAAAGTGGAAGAAAATGTCCAAGATTTTTATCTTCCAATTCAGGAATTCATTAACAAATGGAATCGCTAAATGATCGAGAGACTTTTGTTTTGTTTTATTTTCAACTGATTTTAAATTTATGTTTTTCAACTCTTTGGCCTTTGCCATATTTTTGCCAATAGTTTTTTTCCTTTATTGGTTTGTCTTCAATAAAACTAAAAGCACGCAAAATGCTTTGTTAATTGTTGCGAGTTATTATTTTTATTCATGTTGGGATTGGAGATTTCTATTTCTACTAGTTTTTTCTACATTTTTAGATTATTTCACTGGAATTCAAATTGAAAAAAGTGACTCAGAAAAAAAGCGTAAATTCTGGTTTTGGCTTAGTATTTTAGTGAATTTAGGGTTTTTAGGAATTTTTAAATATTATAATTTCTTTGCCACTTCATTTGCAGAAATGTTTACTTCGTTCGGATTTAAAGTAAGTCCGTTTTTGTTGAATGTAATCCTCCCTGTGGGAATTTCATTTTATACTTTCCACGGATTATCATATGTAATTGATATTTATTATAAAAGAATAAAAGCCGAATACAACTTTATTGATTATTCACTCTTTGTAAGCTATTTTCCACTTTTAGTTGCAGGACCAATAGAAAGAGCAACGCATTTATTGCCACAAGTAAAAATAAAAAGAGAATTTAATTTTGAAAAAGCCAAAGAAGGACTTTCTCAAATTATTTGGGGGATATTTAAAAAAGTGGTCATTGCAGACAATTGTGCTGTTTTTGCAAATAAAATATTTGATAATTATGAGAGGATGGATTCATTTTCATTGATTTTAGGATCAATTTATTTTGCTTTTCAGATTTATGGAGATTTTTCGGGGTATTCAGATATTGCCTTAGGCGTTTCAAAATTATTTGGTATTGATTTATTGCGAAACTTTAATTATCCTTATTTTTCGAGAGATATTGCAGAATTTTGGCGTCGTTGGCACATTTCACTTTCCTCTTGGTTTCGAGATTATTTATATATTCCGCTTGGAGGAAGTAAAGGCTCAAAATTGAAACAAGTAAGAAATATTTTGGTTATTTTTCTAGTCAGCGGCTTTTGGCATGGAGCCAATTGGACTTATATCGCTTGGGGATTCATTAATGCACTTTACTTTTTACCTTTATTACTGTTAAAAATAAATCGAAATAATTTAGAAGATACCGCTCTTTCATGGAATATTTCATCATTTAAAGTGATTGCAAGTATGTTATTTACTTTTGGTTTGACTTGTTTTGCTTGGATTTTTTTTAGATCTGAAAATATTCATATGGCATTAGATTATATTAAAAGAATAATCTCTTTTACTTTTAATGCAAACGATTTAAAGAACCAAGTAAGCTTTATTATTGTGATTGTTTTGTCTTATTTGGTTTTATTGGAATGGATGAATAGAAAAGAAGAGTGCCCTTTATTTAATCAATTTTCGAGAATCAAAATAATAACAACAGTTTTGCTAATTTTATTATTTGGGCAGTTCGATATTCAAAGTAAGTTTATTTATTTTCAGTTTTAATCCGAGTTTTTTAATGAAGGCTTTTTTGAAATATATTGTTGAAATTATTCTAGTAATTTTTATAATTGCTTTTGGTATTCAATATTTTTTAGACAGTGGTTTACGTAATCTAAAAAACACTCAAATTAATGATTGGAAAAATATTTTAGATGGAAAAATAAATAGTGATATTATAATTAATGGATCTTCAAGAGGTTTCGTTGGTTATAATTCAGATATTATTGGAGAAAAACTAAAATCTAGTTGTTTCAATTTAAGTTTCAATGCTGGGGGGTATAATTTACAGCAGGACAAATTTGATATTTATATAAAAAAAAATAAAATTCCTAAAGTAGTAATTCAAAATATTGATTTAGCCTATTTTATAAAAAACAATGCAATTCCAGAGGAGTATCAGTTTTATCCCTTTTTGTATAATAAAGATTTAGAATGTTTAACTTCAAAATTTGATACTAAATTTAATTATTTTAAATTTTTTCCATTACTAAAATACAATCAAAATTTTGGATTAGTAAAAGAAGGGATAGTTGCTAATTTTTCTAGTTCAGTAAAGAAGAATGTTAAAACTTTTAATGGATTTTCTCCTAAAAATATAGCTTTTAAATTGGATAGCCATAATTTAAAAAGATTTCAAAGTGAAAAAGTAAAATCTAATTATGAGGAAGAAATAAGTCGTTTAAATCAAACGATAGATTTTTATAGATCGAGATTAAAGCCAAATTCAAAAATTATATTGGTTTGGATGCCTGAACACAAATTGAGATTAACAGAAAATTATAATTTGAAAAGAAAATTTATAGTTAATGAATTAAATTTGTTGCAAAAAAAAGATAAAAATCTATTATTTATTGATATGGCTTATGATGATATTTCAAAATTTGATAAAAATTATTATGACACATTTCATTTAACAGAAAAAGGCGCTAATGAGTTTTCAAATAAAATATCAGAAAAAATGTATAAATTTTTAAATTAAGTTATGTTTTTTAATTCTTTGGCCTTTGCCATATTCTTGCCAATAGTTTTTTTCCTTTATTGGTTTGTCTTCAATAAAACTAAAAGCACGCAAAATGCTTTGTTAATTGTTGCGAGTTATTATTTTTATTCATGTTGGGATTGGAGATTTCTATTTCTACTAGTTTTTTCTACATTTTTAGATTATTTCACTGGAATTCAGATTGAAAAAAGTGACTCAGAAAAAAAGCGTAAATTCTGGTTTTGGCTTAGTATTTTAGTGAATTTAGGGTTTTTAGGAATTTTTAAATATTATAATTTCTTCGCCACTTCATTTGCAGAAATGTTTACTTCGTTCGGATTTAAAGTAAGTCCGTTTTTGTTGAATGTAATCCTTCCTGTCGGAATTTCATTTTACACTTTCCACGGATTATCATATGTAATTGATATTTATTATAAAAGAATAAAAGCCGAATACAACTTTATCGATTATTCACTCTTTGTAAGCTATTTTCCACTTTTAGTTGCAGGACCAATAGAAAGAGCAACGCACTTATTGCCGGAGTTAAAAGTAAAACGTGAATTTAATTTAGATAAAGCAAAAGAAGGAGTATATCAAATTGTTTGGGGTTTAGTAAAAAAAGTGGTTATTGCCGATACTTGTGCCGTGTATGCCAATGCTATTTTTGACCATTATCCTTCAATGAATTCTTTTTCATTGATTTTGGGAGCAATTTATTTTGCATTTCAGATTTATGGAGATTTTTCTGGATACTCGGATATTGCGCTTGGAGTTTCTAAATTATTTGGTTTAGATTTATTGAGAAACTTCAATTACCCTTATTTTTCAAGAGATATCGCAGAGTTTTGGCGCCGTTGGCATATTTCTCTTTCTTCATGGTTCAGAGATTATTTGTACATTCCGTTAGGAGGAAGCAAAGGCGGACTTTGGATGAAAATTAGAAATACATTTATCATTTTTATCGTTAGCGGTTTTTGGCATGGCGCCAATTGGACATACATTGTTTGGGGATTCATAAATGCTGTTTATTTCCTTCCTCTATTATTGTCTAATAGCAATCGAAACAACATGGATTCTATTACTTTAAAATGGAATTTAGATTCAGTAAAAGTGCTTATTAGTATTCTATCGACTTTTTTACTGACTTGCGTTGCGTGGGTATTTTTTAGAGCACGTACCATAACGGATGCCGTTTTATATCTAAAGAGAATATTTACTAATGCAGAATTTAGCCCTCAATATTTAGATAACGAGCGATATAATTATGAATTAGTATTGATGATTGGTTTATTTGTTTTAGTCGAGTGGAATAATAAGACTAAAGTTGAGCCAATTTCAGGAAAAAGAAGCATGCTAAAAATGGCTTTAGCGATTATGGCTATTATCGCTTTTGGAACTTATTCAGATTATAAAGAATTTATTTATTTCCAATTTTAATGAAGAAGTTTTTATTATACATCTTAAGAATTTTCCTTTTAACAGTTTTGGTGGCGGTTATTTTAGACGGATTCTATACTTATGTTTTTATGCAGTCAAGAAACCGTGGAAAAATCGAAACTGTTTTTAATTCTACAGCAAAAAAATATGATGTAGTGATTCTTGGTTCTTCAAGAGCCAACAATCATTTTGTATCGCAAATGTTTGAAGACAAAGGATTAAAAACATTCAACTACGGAATGAGTGGAGGACATTTGTTTGAAGCCTCACTAATGCTGAAATTAATGATCGAAAGAAAATACGAAATCAAGAATGTAATTCTAGAAGCAGATCTAAATCTTGCCGGCGATCATCAAGCGGAAGGGATTGCTGCCTTATTTTTGCCATACATTCATAATTCTGAAATCATCAAAGAACGTTATAAAAATGAAAATAATTTCAATGAATTATATTATATACCATTTTATAGATATATAAAATATGATAGTAAAATTGGTTGGAGGGAAACATTTTTTACACTTATAAATAAGAAAACGAATTCTTTAGATAATTTAGGATACCATCCTTTAGAAAAGCATAAAAATGGCAATATGAAAAATAATATTGTCAATTTAAATCCTTTGCCACACAATAAATACTACGAAGAGATTAAAGAAATATGCAAAAAGAATAATATTAATTTTATTGCTGTTATGACTCCAATGTGTGAAAATGTTGTAGGGATGAATTATTTTGATAAAGTTAAAAAAGCATATCCAGAAATTTATAATTACGAGAATTCAGTTGTTGAAAACAAATACTTTTCTTCATGTGGGCACATGACAAATGAGGGAGCGCGATTGTTTACTGGAAGAATTATTAAAGATTTTTTTCAGAAATAGTAGCGGTTCATTTCTATTGTAAAAGAATTATATGGATATCCGAAAATTTTTATTTTATCTTCTAAAGATCTTGATCTTGACTTTTATTTTGATGCTAGTAATGGATAAGATTTATTCTTATTTTTTTCTTCAATCTAATAAAAGAGATAAAATAGGTTTTATATATAATTCTCCACCAACAGAATATGATGTGGTGATATTGGGTTCGTCAAGAGCAAATAATCATTTTGTGACAAAAATGTTTACAGATAAAGGTCTAAAAGCATTTAATTTCGGAATGCAAGGATCAAAATTATTTGAATCTGATTTGATTTTGAAATTGCTTTTAGAGAAAAAAAATAAAATCAAAAATGTAATAATTGATGTCGATGTCACATTAAGATCTGAAGGTAAATCGGAAGGAATGTCTTTGAGATTTTTGCCATATTTGCACGATTCAGAATCTGTTAAAAAACATTTTGAGAGTCAGAATGATTTTAATAGCATTTATTATATCCCTTTCTACAGATATCTAAAATTTGATACGAAAATTGGCTTTAGAGAAATGTTTTTTTATGCATTAAATAAAAAAAACAAAGAGCTTGATAATGGCGGGTATAATGCCTTGAATCATTATAATAATGGAAATATGAAACCTGAAATTTTAGATTTTCAACCCAAAAGAAATAGATATTATGAGGAAATAAAAAAAATATGCAAATTGAATAATATTAATCTTATTGCCGTAATGACTCCAGTATGTGAAAATGCGGTTGGAAAGGATTATTTTATGAAGGTAAATCGATTATATCCTGAAATTTATAATTATGAAAATAAGGTGATTGAAGATAAGTATTTCTCGAATTGTGGTCATATGAATGATATGGGAGCAAAAAAATTTACAGCAAAAATTATAAAAGACTTTTTTTAATAAATAATGCATATAGCTTTTCTAACTCCAGAATATTCTCATCCTAGTATTGCAAAATCGGCTGGGATTGGAACAAGTATTAAAAATCTGGCGACCTCACTGCATAAGTCTGGAAATGATATTACTATTTTTATTTATGATCAGCCTGTACAGGAAATTATAAATGATTACGGAATTAAAATTCATCGTATTCAAAGAAAAAAATATAAATTTTTTGGATGGTATTTCTATCGAAAGCATATTGAGCAATATTGTTCTCAAATAATAAAGCAAGAGAATATTGCAATAATTGAAGCTGCAGATTGGACTGGAATTACAGCATTTATGCATTTTAAAATTCCTTTAGTGATTCGTTTTCACGGAAGTGATACTTATTTCTGCCATTTAGAAAATAGAAAGCAAAAGCTTAAAAATTTCTGGTTTGAAAAATTAGCAATAAATAAGGCGAAGGCATTTATAGCTCCAACTACATTTGCTGGAGAAGTTTCAAAAAGGCTTTTTAAGATAAAAAGAAAAGAGATTCAAACAATTCATAATGGTATAGATCTTAAAGAATTTGAAAATAAGGAACCGGAAGAGTTTGAAAAAAATACAATTCTTTACATTGGCACTTTAATCAGAAAAAAAGGTGTTTTAGAACTGCCAGAAATTTTCAACAAAGTGCGTAATGTTTTTCCGGAAACAAAACTTCTTCTGATAGGAAGTGATTCTTTCGATATAAAAACCAATTCTAAATCAACTTGGGAGTTAATGAAAAGTTCATTCGCTAAAGATGATTTAAATAATGTCCATTATCTGGGTAAAATTCCATACAATGAGATTCAGGAGCATATAAAAAATGCAAATGTATGTGTGTTTCCAACTTTTGCAGAAACTTTAGGAATGGTTACGATAGAGGCCATGGCTATGCAGAAAGCAATTGTAAATAGCAATATTGGCTGGTCGAAAGAACTTATTATAGATGAAGAAAGTGGTTATCTTGTGCATCCTTCAAATCATGATTTGTATGCTGAAAGAATTATAAAATTATTTAAAGACGATTCTTTGGTTTTGCTGTTAGGAAAAAAAGCCAGAGAACGCGTTGAAGAAAAATTTAATATAAATAACCTTGCGTCTGCAAATATTAATTTTTACGAAAATATTATAAACCCCAATAAAAAGACAACGTGATAATTGTTTATCATCAAAATAATAGAATAGTTAAGGTTGAAGCGAAAACAAAAGATGTTTTTTCAGAAAAGAAAAGCATTGCTGAGGGCTTAATTGAAATTGCAGAAAAATTTCCGAATGACTTGATTATTTGGGGCCATATCTCATTAGAGTCATATCTTGATATTGAGAAAATTAATGAAATCTTGCATCAAGATAAGGTAATGGCTTCCTATAATTTAGCACCCAATAGTTTTATCTCTGATAGTATAGGATATGTAGATTCATCGCCTTTTTTAAAAATAAACAAAAAAGTAAGTTACCCGACTTGGATGATGAGTAGCAATGTAGGAGGTATTAATGCTTCCGTTTTATTGCTTTTAAAAAATCAGATTAAGACAGATGAAAATTTTGATTATTTTTTAAATTCAATAGCAAAATTAGGAATGTCTCTTGGGCTTTTATGCTATTCCGATCCGAAATTGCTGAAAGATTGTACTGAAATTTTTCCCAAGCAAAAGGATGATAAATACCTTCTGTTCAAATTTGTAAAACAACATTATAAAACACGTTGGGTGTTTTTACTTTTTTTAGATTTGTTTCTTTACAAAAGAACATTGGCTATTTTTCCTTTTTTAATGTGTTTTTTTCAAAAGAATAGACATCTGAACGAAGATACATTTCATCAAATTGAAATTAAATCTAAAAATAAAGTAATCGAAGAAGGAACGATAGATGTAATCATTCCGACAATTGGACGAAAAAAATATTTATACGATACTCTAAAAGATCTTTCTCTGCAAACATTTTTGCCCGAAAATATTGTTATTGTGGAGCAAAATCCTGTTCAGGATAGCATCACAGAACTTGATTATATTTTGAATGAAAATTGGCCATTCCAAATTAAACATATTTTTACGCATCAAACAGGAGCTTGCAATGCAAGAAATCTGGCTTTGAAAGAAGTAAAGAGTGAATGGGTGTTTATGGCAGATGATGATATTCGAATAGAACCAGATTTCTTAGAAAAAACATTTCATGTGATTGAAAAAGAAGGTTTTGAACAAATAACTTTAGGTTGCTATCAGCCAGATTATCCTTCACAAAAAAAAATAAACCAAAAAATTCAATGGGGAAGTTTTGGTTCGGGCTGCAGTATTGTAAAGGCAACGAATATAAAAACACTTTCTTATAATATGAGTTTTGAATTTGGTTATGGAGAAGACGGTGATTTTGGAATGCAGTTACGAAATTTAGGGCATGATATTCTTTATTCTCCACAGCCAGAAATTCTTCATCTTAAGGCTCCAATAGGCGGTTTTAGAACGAAACATATTCAAGCTTGGGCAGACGAAAAAGTGCAACCGAAACCTTCTCCTACTGTAATGCTGTATAAAGTTTTACATTTAACTCAAGAACAAATCGATGGTTATTGTACTATTTTGTTTTTTAAGTATTACAGAGTTCAAAAGATTAAAAATCCAATTCGATATTATTCTAGTTACAAAAAGCAATGGAAAAAAAGTCAATTTTGGGCAAACAAATTAAATACTAAAAAATGAAATTTTCACTGATTATTTGTACATATATGCGTCCTGAGTCGTTAGTTAAATTATTGAACTCGGTAAACATTCAAAGTAAATATCCAGATGAAATTTTGATCATTGATGGATCATTAAATGAAGAAACTAAAATCGCTTTGGATAAAAATGTTTTTAAGAATTTAAAATATTTTTTGGTTTCGGACCAAGATAGAGGATTAACCAAACAACGTAATTTTGGAATTTCTAAGGTAGAAAATGATACAGAAATTGTATGTTTTTTAGATGACGATACGGTGTTAGAACCTGATTACTTTGAGCAATTATTACAAACTTATATCTTATTTCCAGAAGCTTTGGGCGCTGGAGGTTACACTTCAAACGAAATTAAATGGGAAAAAATTCCAGAAAATTATAAAACTAATATTAACGAATTTTATTACGACGGATGGAAGCGAAAAGATGGGAGTCGTTTCGTGCTTAGAAAAAAACTAGATCTAGATAGCGATTGCCCACCAGGTTTTTCTCCTAATTTTTCTCATGGAAGAAGTGTTGGTTTCTTGCCACCAAGTGGAAAAATTTATGAGACTGAGCAGTTAATGGGAGGGATATCATCTTTTAGGAAAGCAGTTTTTTCGCAATTCTCATTTTCAACTTATTTTGAAGGTTATGGTTTGTATGAAGATGCGGATTTTACATTACGGGTTTCAAAACAAGGAAAATTATACTTAAATACAGCTGCGAAATTATTTCATTTTCATGATGAATCGGGCAGACCAAATAAGTATAAATATGGAAAAATGGTCGTGAGAAATGGATGGTATGTATGGAGAGTCAAAAATCCAAACCCTAAATTTAATGATCGTCTAAAATGGAATTCTATAACTATTTTATTAACCCTTATTCGAGGTACAAATATTATTACTAGCTCTAATAAAAAAGAAGCTTTGACAGAAACATTGGGCCGATTGGCTGGTTTCTTTAGTTTGCTACTTCATAAGCCTCGTTTTTAAGTATGAAAAAAACAATATTTATTTCTTTTTCTTTAGGAAACACTTCAATTTCAGATTATTATATTTCATTAGCTGAAAAGTTTAAAAAAGATTATCAGATAGTTGTATTTTCTGATGTCGAACTGAATGAAACAGTTTCTATTGCGGATGATATCATTATAAAATATTGGCCTTCAAAGCGCCCAACAAAATTAGCGGACGGATTATTTTTATATGAAAATATTAAAAAGTATCGACCGATAATGACAATCTCAGTTTTTGGTTCGGTAAATATTTTTTTACTAGTTGGCTTTTTATGCAGAGTAAAAGTGAGAGTTGCATGGATAAGTACAATATCAACTCATTTTAAACAAAAAAAGAGTCTATTGTATAGAAAATCATTTATTTATAAACTAGCTACAAATGTTATTGCAAATTCAATAGCAACTAAGGAAGATGCTATGAAAAATTATCACGTTTCCGCTAGTAAAATGAAGGTTTTACCAAATTCGGTTAAAAATTTGTATTCAGAAATAAATCAAGTTCAGGAAGATAATTGCAAAACAATTGTTTATGTAGGACGTTTGTATAGTCAAAAAGGTGTTGATGTTCTTATAAAAGCATTTTCTCAAGTTTGTTCGCAATTTCAAGATTTTAAACTTATAATTCTTGGAGGGGGTGAAGAAGAAAAAAAATTGAAGGAATTAGTGAATGATCTAAAGATTGATCAATATGTTGTTTTTAAAGGAAATCAACCTAAAGCGGAGGTATTGTCTACTTTTAAAAAATCTTACTTGGCTGTAATTCCAAGTCTTTCAGAAGGATTTGGTTTTACTGTAATTGAAGCAATGAGTATGAAAACAATGGTGATCGGTTCAAATAATACAGGTATTAAAGAGATTATTCAAGATAATAAAACTGGTTTTCTTTTTGAAACAAGCAATGAAAATGATTTAGCAGAAAAAATTATCAAAGTGATAAAGGAGCCAGCATTAAGAGATGAATTAGCTTTAAATGGATTTGAACACTTTCAAAAAAACTATGAAACAAACATTGCTACAGAGAGAGATTGGTCTTTTTTTAGTAGTTTAATTAAATAGGATTATGAAGAGATTTCTCATCGTTACAAGTGTTATTCATACGAAAGACGAAAATCGCTATTTTGGATATGGGCCTTATATCAACGAAATGAATATTTGGTTAAAATATGTAAATCAGCTAGATGTTTTAGCTCCTCTAGAAAAGCGAGATGTAACACCTATTGATTTGGCTTATGAGTTTGATAATGTTAATTTTAAAAAGGTTGACAGTTTTAGTTTTACAACTATAAAAAGTAGAGTTCTTTCTTTTTTTATATTACCAATAATATTTTGGCAGATTTTTGAGGCAATGCGTCAAGCAGATCATATTCATTTAAGGTGTCCAGGAAATATTGGTTTAATCGGCTGTATTGTTCAAATTTTTTTTCCATATAAAAACAAAACTGCAAAATATGCAGGAAACTGGGATCCAAAGAGCAATCAGCCTTGGACATATAAATTACAAAAACGTATTTTAAATAATAGTTTTTTGACTAAAAATATGCAAGTTTTGGTATACGGAGAATGGGAAAAACAATCTAAAAATATAAAACCTTTTTTTACCGCTACTTATCATGAATATGAGAAACTAATAGTAGAAAAAAGTAAAATCGATTCAGGCGTAAAATTTGTTTTTGTTGGAAGTCTAGTAACTGGAAAAAATCCACTGTATGCTGTAAAGTTAATTGCAGAATTGATAAAAAAAGGTTATAATGTTACATTAGAAATGTATGGAGAAGGAGTAGAGCGAAATATTATTGAAAAGTATATTCGAATAAACGATTTAGAGAATCATATTTTTTTAAGAGGTAATCAGAATAAAGAAACCGTAAAAGAAGCTTATATAAAAAGTCATTTCGTAATATTGCCATCGATTAGTGAAGGTTGGCCAAAAGCAATTGCCGAAGGGATGTTCTGGGGATGCGTGCCAGTTGGAACAAAAGTTTCTTGCGTTCCTTATATGGTAGATGGTGGTGAAAGGGGGATATTATTGGAAATGGATATCAATAAAGATGTTCAACAACTGGAAAATGTTGTATTAGATGATAAAATTTTTGAAGATAAAAGCGTAAAAGCATTAGATTGGTCAAGAAAATATACTTTGAATGTATTTCAAGAAGAAATTAAAAAGATATTATTGCCAAACATAACAACAGATTGATGAGAATTGTTCAGATAATAGACTCTTTGGAAATAGGTGGAGCGGAAAGAATGGCTGTTAGTTATTCTAATGAGCTATCTCAAAAAATTGAATTTTCTGGTTTGGTTGCAACTCGTCGAGAAGGAAAGCTTTTAAATCAAGTAAATGAAAATGTGAGTTATCTATTTTTGGATAAGAAAAGCAGTTTTGACTTGAAAGCGGTCTTTCGATTAAAAAGTTACATAAAAAAAAATAAAGTAGAAATAATTCACGCACACAGCTCGTCGTTTTTTATTGCTGTTTTAGTGAAATTTATTTATCCTAAAATTAAGATAGTTTGGCATGATCACTTTGGTCCAAGAATAAGTCAATCACAAAAAGAAAATAGAGCTTTAATACTTTTTTCTATATTTTTTACTTCAATTTTTGTCGTAAATAAACAATTAAAAGAATGGAGTATAAAATATATGAATTGTAAAAAAGTTGTTTTTATTCCAAATTTTATTCAAGAAAATCAATCTATTGAAGAAACAACTATTTTAAAAGGGTCAGAAGGAAAACGAATTGTTTTTCTTGCCAATTTAAAAAATCCTAAAAATCATCTTATAGTTTTAGAAGCTTTCTTTGAATTAAAATTATTTGATTTAGGTTGGAGCCTTCATTTAATTGGAAAAGATTACTTTGATTTATATTCGCAAAATCTAAAATCGTTTATAAAAGTTAATAATCTATACGATCATGTACATTTATATGGAGTAAGGAATGATGCTAGTTTTATTTTAAAACAAGCTTCAGTCGGAATTTTGGCTTCAACATTTGAAGGTTTTCCCGTAACATTAATAGAATATGGTAATGCTGAGCTTAGTGTAATTAGTACAAATGTTGGTTTTTCTTCAGAAATAATTAAAAACAAAGAAACAGGATTATTATTTAACCCTCTAAATAAAGAAGAACTTTTAGCACAGCTTAAAGTAATAACCGAAAGTGAAAATCTAAGAAATGACTTAGCCGTTAATTTGAAAAAATTAGTTGTAAGTAATTATCAAGCAGATAAAGTTATTGAAAAAATAATACTAGAATATAGTAAGGTATAAAATGAAGAATACAAAAAGTATTTACCCAATGTTAGTTTTACTACATGCTATAATTGCATTAGTAGTTTTTGTAATTCCATTTTTATCAAAAATTTATGCATTGCTAATTCTAATAGTTGGGATTTATTATGTTTATAAAAACAAAAACAGAAACAACGAAGTACTCTACGTTAGCGCATATTTAGTTGGAGCTGAAGTTCTTCTACGTATGACTGGTGGGAATTTAAACAATGAATATGCTAAGTTTTCTATAGTATTTTTTATGTTGTTTGGCATGATTTATAATAACTTTTCTAAAAATGGGTTGATATACCTCTTATTTTTAATGTTATTAATTCCGGGAATCTTTGTTACTCTAAGTGAAGCAGATTTTAATATAGACGTTAAAAAAGCCTTGATTATTAATCTATCTGGTCCAGTCTGTTTAGGTATATGTGCAATATATATGTTTAAAAGACCTGTTTTATTTGATCAACTTCAAAGGATAATGTTGATGATGGGATATCCAATTATAGCAATAACAGTTTATTTGTTTTTATATACGCCAAGTATTCAGGATGTTGTGACAGGTACTCAATCTAATTTTGAAACGTCGGGAGGATTTGGGCCTAATCAGGTTTCAACAGTTTTAGGGCTAGGAATGTTCATTTTTTTTACTCAATTAGTTTTTTTCTCAAAATCTAAATTAGAAATTATGATTAATGGGGGATTACTAGCTTTTATAAGTTTTAGAGGCGTTGTAACATTTTCCAGAGGAGGTATTATTACCGCTGTGATAATGATAATTTTACTTTTGGCTACCGTATACTACTATTCTAATATGAAAGGTAAAAAGAAGCTAACTATGGTTTTTGTTTTTACAGCTCTGTTAGGAGCGGGGATATGGGGTTATAGTTCGTTTAAAACCAATGGTTTAATTGATAAACGATATGCTAATGAAGATGCTAGAGGTAGAGATAAAAAAGATCGTTTAGGAGGAAGAGAAGAAATCATGGATGCAGATTTTTCTCTTTTTGCAGATGATCCTATTTTAGGAGTAGGTGCTGGAATGGGTAAATCTAAAAGACTTGATAAGATAGGAATTCAAGTTGCAGCACATAATGAAATTACACGTTTACTTGCTGAACATGGTATATTTGGTATTCTAGCTTTTTTAATATTATTAATAACTCCATTTGTAGTTTATATTAACAATAAACAGCATTTATATTTTTTGCCATTTCTAATATTCTGGCTCTTAACCATCAATCATGCAGCAATGAGGACAGCTGCCCCAGCTTTTGTCTATGCATTGTCACTTTTGTTTGTCAGAATTAAAATTCCTGAAGAAACAGAAAATTAATAGGTTAGTTATATTTTTTTGCGATACATTTGCTTTGCCCTATAACCAAATTAAAACCTACAAATGATGTTTTCAAAAAAGAAAATGCATTTCGAAATTTCGGAAAGAAAAGTTCTTCTTTCTTTTTTTGATGCTGCATTTATATTTGCTGCTCTATTTTTGTTGAGCTTGCTTTTCGATTATCAATATTTTGTTTTAGAAGACGAAAAATATCTTAAAATATTTTTGTTAATCGGATATGTTTATGCCTTCGGAACAATTTTCGAAATGTACAATTTACAGACTTCCAGTAATCAATTTCAGATTTTACGAAGTGTTATTCTAACTTCAACTGCAGCGATAACAGTCTATTTGTTTACGCCAATTTTGTCTCCAGAACTTCCTAAACAAAGACTAGTCATCATAATTCTTTATTTTGCCGTCCTAATTTCTTTGTTGCTTTGGAGGTTTTTTTATTGCTATTTTTTAGCATCTCATCGATTTTCTCAAAATGTAGTTTTAATTTGTGACCAAAACGAAGTCGAAGACTTAGTTTTAGGATTGGAAAATGTTGATCCTCATTTTAAAATTATTGGTTTCGTAAACTCCGATTCGATCGCAGAAGAAAACTCCGATTTTCATTATGTGAAAGAAATAAAAAAAGACGATTTAGAACATTTTGTTTCTACTCATAGTGTTTCAGAAATCATTATTGCATCACAAAAAACCGATGGTATCACTGCCGATTTGTACCAACAGTTGCTTCATTTATTAGAAAAGGGAAATATTATTCGAGAATACACTCAGGTTTACGAAAGCAAAACACAGCGAATTCCAGTGCATTATATCGGAAGAGATTTTTATAGATTCTTTCCATTTAGCAGAAGCAATAGTAATAGATTATATTTGTCACTAATCAGATTGTTGGAGTTTTTCTTTTCTTTTTTAGGACTTTTATTCTGTGCTGTATTTATTCCGATAATTTCAATAGGAAATCTCTTTGCAAACAAAGGAAGCCTTTTTTATACTCAAGAAAGAGTGGGGAAAAATGGAGTTGTCTTTAAGATCTATAAGTTTAGAACTATGACTGAGAATTCAGAAACCAATGGTGCTGTTTTTGCGACTCAGAATGATAAAAGAGTTACTCCGTTTGGTAAAATTATGCGAAAGTCAAGAATTGACGAATTGCCTCAGTTTATTAATGTTTTAAAAGGAGATATGGGCGTTATTGGACCAAGACCTGAACGTCCTTTTTTTGTTGAAGAAATCGCAGCCGTAATGCCTTTTTATGAAACGCGTCACGTAATTAAACCAGGACTTACAGGATGGGCTCAAGTAAATTATTCTTACGGAGAATCTATTGATGAAAGTTTGATTAAACTTCAGTATGATTTGTACTATATCAAACACAGAAGCGTTTTTCTGGATTTAAGCATCACTTTCAAAACCATTACAACGGTTTTGTTTTACAGAGGACAATAAATTTTTTAGATTATAATCGGAATTGGTTTTTTGTTACGAATTGCTGTTCGTACTAAAACCACTCCGCTTGTAATGATTAATGGTAAAGTGATAAAGAAATGTGCTTTGTTAATCAAAAATAAAAAGTAAATCACTAAAAATACGAAGTTGATTAGTGAAAATCGATAAGTCCATAATTTGTTTTTGAAAATTGAAAACAAAATTAAAACCAATAAAAGCGGACTGAATAATAGCACATTATAATTCATCGCCAATTCTTGGTGAAAAGAATAAAATCCCATAACGACAAAGAATATTCCAATTAAAGATAAAATCAGAAAATAGATTTTGTCAACCGTTTTATTTCTGGCAAAAATTACAAAAAGTAAAATAAAGAGATAAGTGTAAATATTATTCCAAAAAGATTTAGGTGTTTCTTTTGTAAACTCAAGTAATGTTTTGCTTTTTGCAGCTAGAGGTTTATTTTGGAAAGTGGTTTTGTCTAAACTATTTTTCAGTTCAAAAGGAAGAAAAATTCTTGTTCCCATTTGATCGACTTTTGTTCCAAAAATGATGCTTGTTCCCAATTGATCATAAAAATGACCATCAAAGTAAGGAAATAAAATAGAGCGGTAGGTTTTGTCTGTGTCTTCTGTTTTTGCAATTATATTTCCGCCTAAGGTTTTATTCACTACATCAACAACCATCGATGTACAGTTTTTATCAATGAATTTATAAGTGTAATAACGCTCTTCTGAAGCTAAAACGGCATTTAATCGGTCAAAAAGTTTTTGTTTCAAATCTTGAGAAATCAGCAATTCTTGCTCATAAATGCTTCTTTTCTCATAAGTGTAGTCTTCAAAAAATTCTGGATAAGAATGAACTGTAGCGAAATATTGCAAATCTCCTTTGGCAAACTTTAAAACAAAATTTGGAGTTCTAAAATCGAAAGTTCCGTAATTGTAGACAACGTCAAAATTGTTTCCAGGATCTGAAACTCGAATTCCGGTATGTCCAAAATAAGAATACGTTTCGTTTCCTAGTCCGCAAGTCAAAATACTTATTTTGGCATCTTTCGATAAAGCCAAACTTTGGCTAAAACCAATAAAACTCGATAAGAATAATAAAAGAAAAAGTGCTTTTTTGAACATGACAGTTTTCATGATTTAAAATTTTAAATGTTTTATGGTTTCTAATTATCTAAAGATACCCAAATCTACTTTCAACGAAAAAATATTAGAATATAATGCAGTGCTTTGATTTCCTAAATCGGTTAAAGCATAATCAATTTGTATGCCTTTATATCTAAATCCTAAACCGATATTAGGCTGGAAATTTATTTTTTCGGTATTGTCTAATTGCATCACATTTTGAAAGTTTCCTGCACCAGCGCGTACGAAAACCAAATCAGTGTAGCCAAATTCAAACCCTAGAGCTGGGTCTATACTTAATGCTTTGGTTGAAATAATATCATTTGTCTGCTCAAATCGCATATTTAAATTCGCAGAAGTTACAAGGCTGCATTCGTTATGAAAGTCAAATCTTTTTGAAACTCCCAATTGTGCTTTTGGCAATGTTATTTCTGTGCTTTCTGGCAATTCGTTGTTTTCGCCAGGAATCGCATTGGCGATTTTAGCATATTCTTCTTCATCAATATTCCAAACATTGTAAGTTGTGGTAATGTCACGAAGCATTAAACCAAATTTCCAATCATTTCTTTCAAATTGAAGTCCGATATCAAATCCAAATCCCCACGAATTGGCAAACTTTCCGATTATTCTTCGAATTACTTTTGCATTTACACCATATTGAAATCCTTCAACAGGCAATTTTCTTGCGTAAGAAAAAGTAAAACCATAATCTGCGGTAGAGAACAGGCTAATTCTGTTATAATCGATATTTCCTTGATTATCGATTAATTGTGTAGTATCCATGATGTCGTCTACTCCAAAACGAATCATCGAAATTCCCCAAGCACTTCTGTCATCAATCGGGCTTGCGTAGCCTATGTAATCGTATTGTGCGATATTGGCAAAGTAGCTGGCGTGCATCAACGCAATTTGATGATCTTCAAGATGCGTCAAACCTGCTGGATTCCAGTAGCCTGCAGTTACGTCATTTGTAGAAGCAGTTACGGCGCTTGCCATCCCAAGAGCTGCAGCATCGACTCCAATATTCATAAATTCATTCGAATATTTTCGAGCAGTTTGCGCATACTGAAAAGTGCAACTCCAAAATAATAAAAACACTAAATATTTCTTCAACGTATATATTTTTGCAGATCGAGGCCTGTTTTAATTTTTATCAAAAATATAATATTTTATGCATCTAATAAGTCCCTTTAGTTAAATATTCCGAAAGTCGGACTTAGAAATAAAAAACTCTCTAAAAAACTCGTTTTGCATCCAGTTATTATGTTAAATTTGTTCTCTGCGATTATCAAATTTTAAGCTATGAATATTAAAAAACACATCCCAAACCTAATCACATTAATTAATCTTTTTTGCGGTTGTGTCGCAATTGTCTTTGTTTCGGAAAATAATTATCTAATGGCTTTTTTTATGGTTTGCTTAGGAATCTTCTTTGATTTCTTTGACGGATTTTTTGCCAGATTATTTAAAGTTTCAAGTCCGCTGGGTTTACAGTTAGATTCTTTGGCAGATATGGTTACAAGTGGTGTAGCCCCAGGTTATGTAATGTACAGCATGTTTGCACACGGTGGACATGAATTAGGAACTCATCCTGCAATTCCGTTTTTAGGATTTATTATCACTTTAGGATCTTGCTATCGTTTGGCTAATTTTAATATTGATACTCGTCAGACAGATTCTTTCATCGGATTACCAACTCCAGCAAATACTCTTTTCATTATTAGCTTGCAAATTGTTTTGGACAAGTATGCAGAATCTTCGTTTTTTATCCTTGAATTATTAACAAACCAATGGGTTTTATTAGTGATAACATTATGCAGCGCTTATATTTTAAATGCTGAAATTCCTTTATTCTCTTTAAAAATTAAAAAATTCAGTTTTAAAGAAAATGCACTTCAAATTGTTTTTCTGATTATTTCAGTATTAATGGTTGTTTTGCTTCAGTATATGGCGATTCCATTAATTATTGCTTTTTATGTATTGTTGTCTATTATCAATAATCTATTTCTGAAAAAGTAATTCTGTTTAATGGCAAGAAAAACGACTTATCGTAAAACGTATTCAAGAAAGCCGGCTGGAAGATCATTTCTGACCAGGCTTTTTCGTTCCATTTTATTGGTTTTCTTCGGACTTTTGTTTATTGGAATAATTTATCATTATCGTAAAGGGCTTGCCTATTATTTGGGTTTTAAAACAGAAAAAGTTTTAGATGAAGATGAGGTTGACAAGCATCTTTCTGATGTTAGAAATATTCGTGTTCTCGAAAATCACAAAGGAAAAGTTGTTGGAATTGACGTATCTGAATTTCAAGGAAAAGTTGATTGGGAAGAAGTCGAAATTTTGGATGAAAAATATCCCGTTAAATTTGTCTTCATTCGCGCAACAGCAGGAAATGATCGTGTAGACAGACAATTCAAAAGAAACTGGGAAGGAGCAAAAGAGAATAAAATTATGCGAGGAGCCTATCATTATTATCGTCCCAACGAAAATTCTATTGAGCAGGCCGATCTTTTTATTAAAACAGTGAAATTGCAAAAAGGTGATCTTCCGCCAGTTTTAGACATCGAAAAATTACCTAAAAATCAGCCTTTAGACAGTTTGAAAAAAGGTTTGAAGCGTTGGTTAAATAAAGTAGAAAAACATTATCAAGTTCGCCCAATAATTTATTCAGGAGAAAGATATTATTCAGATTTTTTGAAAGAAGAATTTAGCGAATATCTTTTCTGGATTGCCAATTATAATTTCTATAGAGAAAAAATTGAAGATGATTGGCTATTTTGGCAGTTTACAGAAAAAGCTTCGTTGCCAGGAATCAAACACCGCGTTGATGTCAATATTTACAATGGCGATTTAGAACAATTGCATTTTATTACGGTTGAGTAAGTTTTCAGTCGCAGTTTGCAGTTTTCTGAAACTATTTTGACAGAACTAAAACAACAATTATTATAAATGGCAATAAAAGCATTACAGAATAAGGATTGGCAAAATTTATAGTATAGCCCATCCATTTGATTTTTTTGGGAGGTAGAAGCCTTTTGTCTTTCGGATTATAATAAACTGAATTAAAAAAATACCAGTTCTTCGGATCTTTGTGCCAATTGTCGTAATCTTTCTGAGTTGGTTTTTTCGAATTCATTTTTTAATAGTTTACAGTCGCAGTTGCAGTTATTCAGCATTCACTGAGACTGAAAACTGCGACTGAATACTTAAAATTAAAATTCCAATTTCTTCTTACGAAGCTCGAAGTTTTGTCCAAG
The DNA here is from genome assembly GCF_056824315.1 of Flavobacterium sp. B167r. NCBI lineage: Bacteria > Pseudomonadati > Bacteroidota > Flavobacteriia > Flavobacteriales > Flavobacteriaceae > Flavobacterium > Flavobacterium sp. B167r. The sequence continues at coordinate 278,944 of NZ_CP124859.1, read as the reverse complement.
GTAAACTCGACGAACCATTTCATCTTCTACCAATTCTTCTGGAACTCCTGCTTTCAGAATTCCTCCCTCGAACATTAAATATGTTTTGTCGGTAATCGCTAATGTCTCCTGAACGTTGTGGTCAGTAATTAAGATTCCGATGTTTTTGTTTTTTAATTGTGCTACAATTCGCTGAATATCCTCAACCGCAACAGGGTCAACTCCCGCGAAAGGCTCATCCAATAAAATAAATTTTGGATCGGTTGCCAAAGCGCGAGCAATTTCAGTACGACGACGTTCTCCTCCAGAAAGTAAATCGCCTCGGTTAGTACGAATGTGCTCTAAACTGAATTCTTCAATTAAGCTTTCCATTTTAGCAATCTGCTCTTCTTTAGAAAGTTTAGTTAATTGCAAAACGCTTAGAATATTGTCTTCAATGCTTAATTTTCTAAATACAGAAGCTTCTTGTGCCAAATAACCAATTCCTTGCTGTGCACGCTTGTACATCGGATAATCGGTAATATTCAAATCGTCAAGAAAAATGTTTCCCTGATTTGGTTTTACCAATCCCACAATCATGTAAAAAGATGTTGTTTTTCCAGCTCCATTTGGCCCTAAAAGTCCCACGATTTCTCCTTGATTTACTTCAACAGAAATCCCTTTTACAACACTACGTCCTTTATAAGTTTTGATTAAATTATCGGCTCTTAGCTTCATTTTTTCAATTAGATAATTAGATAATTAGAAAATGAGATAATTATAGATTAACTCAAATTCAATTTTATAATTTGATTTGAAAGGCAAAATAAATGTAAAATAATCAATCCGATTAATCAATTAACAAATTATTGCATTTTCAAAATTTAGAATTTGTATTTCATAATGAGAAAATTAGAGCATTTTGAGAAATTATCTAATTATCTAATTGACACATTTTCTAATTACTTCGACTCTTCAAGAGCTTCCCAGAATTCGTAAGCTCTTCTTAAATGAGGAATTACAATTGTTCCTCCAACAAGAGTTGCGATTCCCATTGCTTCCATCATTTCTTCTTTAGAAACGCCCTCTTTATAGCTCGTTTCTAAATGGTATTTTACGCAGTCGTCACATCTTAAAACAGTTGATGCAACTAGACCTAAAAGTTCTTTTGTTTTTACATCAAGAGCGCCTTCCGCGTAAGCGTTGGTGTCAAGATTAAAAATTCGCTTTACAATTTTGTTATTGTCAGCCAATAATTTTTCGTTCATTTTAGAACGATAGTCGTTAAATTCTTGAATTATATCAGACATTTTCTTTTAATTTATTTTTATAAACAATCTTTGAAATAAGAATACTGACTTCGTAGATAATTAACATCGGAATTGCAACAATAGTCTGACTTACAACGTCTGGCGGAGTTACAATTGCAGCGATAATTAAAATGATTACTACAGCATATTTCCAGTATTTTCTCAAGAATTCAGGGGTTACTAAGCCTAATTTCGTTAAGAAATAAATCGCAATTGGAAGTTCAAAAAAGATTGCGCTTCCGAGAATACTTGTTTTTACCATTCCCATATACGATTCTAATGTAAATTGGTTTTTTACCACATCACTGATAGAGAACGTAGCAACGAAGTTTACGGACATCGGAATTACTACAAAATATCCAAATAATACTCCTAAAAAGAAAAGTAATGAAGAAACGAAGATGAATAATTTTGCGTTTTTTCGTTCTTTCTCATAAAGTGCAGGACTGATAAATTTCCAAATTTCCCATAAGATATAAGGAAAACTCAAGATGAAACCTGCAAGTAGACACATCCAAACAAAGATGTTAACCTGGCCTTCCATTTCGGTATTCTGAATAATAAAATTCAGTTCTGTAATACAAATGCTGTCTGCAAATCCCAATGAATGTGATAAGTCGCAAAACCAAACATAGGTAAAGAACGTTGGTCTAATCGGACCTAAAATAATTTGATCAAATAAATAATCACTAATAAAATAAGTAACAAATGCCATGATGCATGTTGCAAGTGTACTTCTAACTAATAACCATCTTAGTTCTTCAAGATGATCCAAAAATGACATTTCGCCAAGATTTTTTTTTGCCATTATACGATTCCTTCTTTTAAAATGTCATGTAAATGTAAAACGCCTTTGTATGTTCCTTCGTCAGAAACAATCAACTGTGTAATAGAGTAATCTTCTAAAATATTCAAAGCATCAACTGCCATTGCTTCAGACGAAACCATTTTTGGGTTTTTCGTCATAATGTCTCTGGCTGTTAAGTCTGCAATAGAATCTCTATCGTTTAACATTCGTCTAATATCTCCATCGGTAATAATTCCGATTATTTTATCATTTTCAACAACTGCAGTAACACCAAGTCTTTTCTCAGAGATTTCAAAAATAACTTTTTTGACAGATGTTTCGGGGTTTACGGTTGGTTTTAGTGAGTTTTCAATCATATCTTTCACACGAAGCAATAGTTTTTTTCCTAAAGCGCCGCCTGGATGATAAACTGCAAAATCTTCTGGTTTAAAATCGCGCATTTCCATTAAGCAAACAGCAAGAGCATCTCCCATAACAAGTTGTGCTGTAGTGCTGTTTGTTGGAGCCAGATTTATAGGACAAGCTTCTACATCTACAGTAGTGTTCAAAACATAATCAGAACCTTTTGCTAAAAAAGAAGTGATGTTTCCTGTTATTCCAATCAAAGTATTTCCGAATCTTTTTAATAGAGGAACAAGGACTTTAATTTCTGGACTATTCCCGCTTTTAGAAATACAGATAATGATGTCATCGTTTTGAATCATTCCTAAATCACCGTGAATTGCTTCTGCTGCATGCAAAAACATAGAAGGAGTTCCGGTTGAGTTAAAAGTAGCTACCATCTTTTGTGCAATGATGGCACTTTTCCCAATACCTGTTACGATCAAACGACCTTTAGTTTTGTATATGCATTGGACAGTTTCGTAAAAATTTTCGTCCAAAAAATCAATTAGTTTTGTAATTGCTTCACTTTCAGAGAGTATTGTTTTCTTGGCAATCGCCAATATATTTTCTTTTGTGATCAAAACAGAATATTTAAAATTTGTATGTATAAAAGAAAGTTGTATCTTTATGTGTTGCAAATTTATACAAAATACAGTTAATATAGAGAATGAATTCAAATGAAATTGAAATACATAAAGAATTAAAGAAGTATTTCGGCTTTAGCCAATTTAAAGGCTTGCAGGAGCAAGTCATTACGAGTATTTTATACGGAAAGAATACATTCGTGATTATGCCTACCGGTGGTGGAAAATCTCTGTGTTATCAATTACCGGCTTTAATTCAAGAAGGAACAGCAATAGTTGTTTCCCCTTTAATTGCTTTGATGAAAAATCAGGTTGATGCAATTCGAAGTCTTTCGTCTGAAAATGGAATTGCACATGTATTAAATTCCTCTCTAACTAAAACAGAAATTGCTCAGGTCAAGAAAGACATCACTTCTGGATTGACCAAACTTTTGTACGTCGCCCCCGAATCATTAACAAAAGAAGAATATGTGACTTTTTTACAAAGTGTCCCAATTTCTTTTGTTGCCATTGATGAAGCGCACTGTATCTCAGAATGGGGACATGATTTTAGGCCGGAGTACAGAAATCTGAGAAATATAATAAAGCAGTTGGGTAAAGTGCCAATTATTGGTCTTACCGCAACCGCAACCCCAAAAGTTCAGGAAGATATCCTGAAAAATCTTGATATGGTTGATGCGGATACTTTTAAAGCATCATTCAACAGGCCGAACTTGTATTATGAAGTTCGCACAAAAACGAAAAACATCGAGTCGGATATTATTCGATTTATCAAACAGCATAAAGGCAAATCTGGAATTATTTACTGCTTAAGCCGTAAAAAAGTAGAATCGATTGCCGAAGTTCTGCAAGTAAACGGAATTAGCGCTGTTCCTTACCATGCAGGTTTGGATGCCAAAACCCGCGCCAAACATCAGGATATGTTCTTGATGGAAGACGTAGATGTAGTGGTGGCAACAATTGCATTCGGGATGGGAATTGACAAACCAGACGTTCGTTTTGTAATTCACCACGATATTCCAAAATCACTTGAAAGTTATTACCAGGAAACGGGGCGTGCAGGACGTGACGGCGGAGAAGGACATTGTTTGGCTTATTACTCCTATAAAGATGTAGAAAAGCTGGAGAAATTTATGTCAGGAAAACCAGTTGCTGAACAAGAAATTGGTTTCGCACTTTTACAGGAAGTTGTGGCTTATGCCGAAACCTCGATGTCTCGCAGGAAATTCTTGCTGCATTATTTTGGTGAAGAATTTGACGGTGAAAATGGTGAAGGCGCCGACATGGATGACAATGTGCGTAATCCAAAACATAAAGTGGAAGCCAAAGAACAAGTGGTTAAACTTCTTGAAGTTGTTCGCGATACCAAACATATTTACAAATCAAAAGAAATTGTATTTACTTTAATTGGGCGAATTAATGCTGTAATTAAAGCACATAAAACCGATACGCAACCGTATTTTGGTTCTGGATCAGGCCATGACGAAAAATACTGGATGGCATTGTTAAGACAAGTTCTGGTTACAGGATATTTGTCTAAAGATATTGAAACCTACGGTGTTATTAAAATCACTCAAGAAGGGTTGGATTTTATAAAAAGTCCAGTTTCATTCATGATGTCTGAAGATCATGAGTACACAGAATCAGATGACGAAACTATTGTAACAGGCGGTAAATCGTCTGGAACTGCAGACGAAGTTTTAACAGGAATGCTTCGTGAACTTCGTAAAAAAGTAGCTAAAAAACTTGGAGTTCCTCCATTCGTAGTTTTCCAAGATCCTTCAATTGAGGATATGGCGCTTAAATATCCTATTACAATTGCTGAATTATATAACATTCATGGTGTAGGTGAAGGAAAAGCTAAAAAATACGGAAGTGAATTTGTGGCTTTAATCAGTCGTTATGTTGAAGACAATGATATTATTCGTCCAGACGATTTAGTAGTAAAATCTACTGGAGTAAACTCTGCAAATAAATTATACATTATCCAAAATATTGATAGAAAGCTTTCATTAAATGATATCGCTTCCGCGAAAGGACTTTCGATGGATGCTTTGATTAAAGAAATGGAGCAAATTGTATATTCAGGTACAAAATTAAATATCAAATATTGGATCGATGATATGCTTGACGACGATCAGCAGGAAGAAATTCACGATTATTTCATGGAATCAGAGTCAGATAAAATCGAAGATGCCTTAAAAGAATTTGACGGCGATTACGATATTGACGAATTACGTTTAATGCGTATTAAGTTTATTAGCGAAGTAGCGAACTAAAAAGTTTACAGTCTCGGTTTACAGTCTCAGTTGTGGAACTGTAAACTGTGACCGAAAACTGCGACTATTTACCCTTCATACAATTCCCCTCGATGCGGTTTCAAAGCATCTCTTACTTGAATCATATTTTCGTCGGTTACGACCATAAAAGCTATGGCGTACATTTCGTCTATGATTTTAAATCCTGTAATGTTTAAAGGGAGTTTTTCGATTGCTATATATTCTTTTAAATGGATTTCGTGATGTTCAGCAGTTTTAGCTGAAGCTGGTCCGCGGAAATCCCAAATTAATTTTATTTTTCTAGACATTTTTTTTAAAGGTGCAAAGGTTTTGAGGAACAAAGGTACAAAGTCTTTTTGAAAAAAGGTTCTGAGGTTCTGAGATGCTGAGGGTCTAAGTTTTTTTGTATTGCTACGATATGCTTTGTGCTGAAAATCTCCAAAATCTGCTTTGATCTGTGTCAATCTGCTTGCAAATTTCACAGTAAATTTAAAATATCATTTCAAAATAGTACTTTTGCATGTTCTTTTCATAGAAAGAAAAGCTAATAGAATAAATATACAAAAATGCCTAAAGAACTTTTACTTCAAGTTACACCAGAAATTGCTGCAAACGAATCATTGCTAAAAGACCATTTGTCTAAGCAGATTAAAGTTTCGGTTCAAGAAATTCAGCACGTTTCGATTTTAAAACGTTCTATTGACGCGCGTCAGAAAGCGATTAAAATCAATTTGAAAGTTGTTATTTATTTGAAAAGCGAACCTTTTCAGGAAACTAAATTGGAGCTTCCTATATATAAAGATGTTTCGAATGCGCAAGAAGTTATTGTCGTGGGAGCAGGTCCAGCCGGACTTTTTGCCGCTTTGCAATTAATTGAATTAGGTTTAAAACCAATTGTCCTAGAACGTGGAAAAGATGTTCGAGGACGTCGTCGTGACTTAAAAGCAATCAATCGTGAGCATATTGTAAACGAAGATTCGAATTATTGTTTTGGAGAAGGTGGAGCAGGAACATATTCTGATGGAAAATTATATACGCGATCTAAAAAGCGTGGCGATGTTACCCGTATTTTAGAACTTTTGGTGGCCTTTGGTGCTTCAGAAGATATTTTGGTCGAAGCGCATCCGCATATTGGAACCAATAAATTGCCTAAAATTATTGAAGATATCAGAAATAAAATTAGAGAATTTGGCGGTCAAGTTTTGTTTGAAACCCGCGTAGACGATATTCTGGTAAAGAATAATGAAGTTGAAGGAATCGTAACTCAGAACGGAGATAAAATTCACGCCAATAAATTGATCTTGGCAACAGGACATTCAGCTCGTGATATTTTTGAATTATTAGATAAAAAGAAAATTTTCATTGAAGCAAAACCTTTTGCTTTAGGAGTTCGTGCAGAACACGCTCAGGAATTAATTGACAGTATTCAATACAGCTGTGATTTCCGTGGAGAACATTTACCGCCAGCGCCATATTCAATTGTAAAACAAGTTAACGGCCGCGGAATGTATTCGTTCTGTATGTGTCCGGGAGGTGTAATCGCGCCATGTGCAACAAGTCCAGGCGAAGTGGTTACAAACGGTTGGTCGCCATCTAAACGTGATCAATCAACAGCAAATTCTGGAATTGTAGTCGAATTGAAATTGGAAGATTTTAAACCTTTTGCAAAATTCGGAGCTTTGGCCGGAATGGAATTTCAAAAAAGTATCGAACAAAAAGCGTGGCATTTAGCAGGAGAAACTCAAAAAGTTCCTGCGCAACGAATGATTGATTTTACGCAAAGTAAAATTTCATCAGATATTCCGAAAACTTCTTATGTTCCAGGAACAACTTCGGTTGAATTAGGACAGGTTTTTCCAGGTTTTTTAACGCAGATTATGCGCCAAGGTTTTCAGGATTTTGGAAAATCAATGCGTGGTTATTTAACTAATGAAGCCATTTTGCATGCGCCAGAAAGTAGAACTTCATCGCCAGTTAGAATTCCAAGAGATCCTATAACTTATGAGCATTTACAAATAAAAGGTTTATATCCTTGTGGAGAAGGAGCGGGTTATGCGGGCGGAATTATTTCTGCGGCAATTGATGGCGAAAAATGTGCCTTAATGATCGCGGAATCCTTGAAATAATTGGCTTCGGGTTTTTTGGTCCAGTAAAGATTGTTATCTTAGTATTCTGATTTTAATAGAATATTCCCCAAAGATGACAATACAAGAAATCGAAAAAAAACACGGATTTGAATACCCTCTCTTATACAAACAGTTAGATGCCGATGGCATGCTAGATGTTGGAGAATATGGTCCAAATTGGTATACGGATGTCTATCCTACTTTAAAAGACAATCCGCCTTTACTTTTGCATTCGTATGATTTTGAATCATTGAATTTAAAATCTGTCGCAGAAGAAATAGAAGAACTTCAAGATCCTGAAGATTACCGAAATATTAATCCGGAATTTAAGTTTGTTCCGTTTGCCAAAAGCGGCGGCGGTGATCATTATTGTTTTTTCTTAAATGAAGAAAATAATGGAGATGTGCCAATTGTGTACGTTTGGCACGACATGAATGAAGTGAATTATTTGGCGAAAAATCTACAAGATTTTATCTTCAAAGTTTTATTAATTGATATGTCAAAACAAGATATTTACAATGAATTGAGCGACGAAGAATTCAGAGAAGATATCGAGGCAGTTTTCAAATCACATAAAAAATATTTGACCGATCGCCAGAATTCGATTTTAGAAGAAATTTTAAAAAGAGAGATTGTCGATTACGAAATAAATGTTTCGCCAAAAATTGTAGAATCGGCGAGAGGATTATTGACAGATCACGAACTAGAATCAATTGTGAATGAGGTAATTCCTTTCGATAAAATGAATCAGAGTTTTAAATATTCAAACGATTAATTTATTTCCTATAAAATATTTGCCATGAGTTTTTTCTCTAATTTATTTGGACGCAATAACGATCCAAAATCCATAATTTCTTTTGATGTTATTGATCCTATTTATTCTCATTTATATAATCACGAATCCAGTCTTGAATTTAAAGTAAAAGGAATTCAAGAAGATGTTATTGTAAATTTGTTTTTCTTTCCAAGTTCATTTGATCATGAAGAAGGAAACGCAGAAATAAAAAAAGCAGGTTTTAATAATGCTTATGAAGTTTTGAATGAACTTTATAAAAAAATGAATATTGGCACTCTTTCTGAAGAGCAGATTCAAGAAGGTTTAGAATACGATTTTATACATATTCAGTTTTATTCGGAGCCGACTGCAGAGGAGAAAAAGTTATTTAAACGTTCTATAAAAAACTTCGTTATCTTTTTCTGCTGTACGAATAGTTTAGAAGTTAACGATTTTAAGATACTTTATTCAGGAAAACATTTCTTTGATTATACAAAAGGATTGTTGGAGAGCGAACTTTTAGATATAAATAATCCGAAGAGTGAAAGCGAGGAAATAGGAATTAGAGATTTTAAATTGGTTTTGCAGGGAATTTGCCAATATTTAAATATTGAAATTCCTGAAACGATTGAACTTCCTTCATCTCAAAATTTAGTAGCAACGGAAGAAGTTACTGTAGAAACTTTTGAAGAATTTATCAATCTTGTTTCAAGGAAAAATATCGAGGAAAAAGACCTAAAGAAACAGTCCAAAAAGCTCTTTAAAAATTACCAAAAAGGCAGTGACGAATATCATGCAATTGTAAATAGTCACTTTGATTTTTTTGAAAGTATTGATGCTTGGAACAGCGACTGGAAATTCGATCCTGAGGATGCTGAATGTTTTATTTCTGAAATGGTTGGCGAAGATTTGAATTTTGAATATCCTGAAGAAACCTATAGTCATGATTTGTTTCCGTACATTCAAACAGCCTTAGAGAAACGCGGTTTTGAATTAATGAGTTACAATACAAATGGCGATAACTATTTGTTTTTTGTTGCCAATAAAGAAGATGTCGATAGAATTTTAGAATTATCAGAAATAACTAAAATTGAAATAGATCAACTTTAATAATCGCCGCGAATTCACGAATTATTTTAAAATAAAATTCGTGAATTGCTTCGCCTGTTCGCTATCGCTCGAGTTGTGGCGAAAATATTTTTAAGGAATCAAAATAATTTTTCCTGTGCTTTTTCTGCTTTCTAAGAAATCATGCGCCAGTTTTCCTTCTGATAATTTGAAAGAAGTTGGTTCTGAAAGTTTGATTTTTTCTTCGGTAATCCAGCTAAATAATTGACTCGCTCTTTTAATTCTTTCTTCTTTAGAATTTAAATAACTCCACAAATCTCCGCCAGTTAAAGTTTTAGAACCATCCATCAGCATTCTTGGATCTACAGGTTCTGGATCTCCGCCCGCCATTCCGAAGAAAACAACTTGACCACATTCTTTGGTCACTTCAAAACTGTCTTTTAAAGTGCTTCCGATACTATCGTAAACAACGTCAACACCGCTTGAAATGACTTTAAAAATCTGTGATTTCCAATCTTCATTATAAAGAAAAACATGATCTGCACCTTGCTCAAATCCGATTTTTGCTTTTTCTGATGATGAGGTTAAGCCAATAACCGTTGCACCCAAAAGTTTACTGATTTGAGTTAGTATTTGTCCAACTCCGCCAGCAACTGCGTGTATTAAAACAATTTCTCCTTTTGCAGTTTTATGACTGTCTGTCGCTAAATAATGTGCCGTTAAACCTTGCAATAAAACAGAAGCTGCGGTTTCAAAAGAAATGCCTTCAGACAACGGAATAATGTGATTTACATTTACTGCAACCAATTCTGCATTTGCGAATGGTGCATCGGCAAAAGCTACACGATCACCAACTTTAAATTCTGAATGATTGTTGGCATCGACCACAATTCCTGCGCCTTCATAACCAGCAATAAAAGGAGGATTTCCTTTTAAATGATAATTTCCTTTTCGTCGGTAAACGTCGGCAAAATTTAATCCGATGGCTTTCATTTCGACTAAAATCTCATCGCTTTTTAATTGAGGATTCGGGATTTCTATATATTCTAAAACATCTGAATCTCCGAAAGAAGAAAATGTAAGTGCTTTCATTTTTAATTTATTTAAGAATGTAAAGTTCGGTAAAAATTAAAAACCTCTATTGAATTTTAATAGAGGCTTTTGAAAATGTTTTTTTTTTCACGAATTACACGAATGCCCACTAATTTATTGATATTAAATTTGTGAAAATTGGTGTAATTCGTGGCTAAACAAAAACTATATTTTAGGGAATTTCATTTCGTTAAAAGTGCTTTTTTGCTTCGCTAAAGTTTCGATTTCTTGCCATTTTCTTGGAGAATCAGCAGAAAGATTTTCATAAGAATCTTTTAGCATTAAAATGTCATCTTCGATACGAACACCGATATTCCACCATTTTTTATCGCATTTACTGTTTGGCGGAATGTAGATTCCAGGTTCAACAGTAAGAATCATGTTTTCTTTTAGAGTCCCCATGTAATTTCCTTTGTCATGAACGTCAAGCCCAAGAAAGTGCGAACAGCCATGCGGATAATAAATTCGGGAATCTTTAGGATCTGTGATAATTCCTAATTTAAGCAATCCAGCAGTTATAACTTCTTTTGCTTTTTTGTTTAAATCCTGAATTGGAGTTCCTTCTTTACAGATTTTAAAAACTTCTTCTTGCGCATCGTACACGATTTGGTAAATTGCTTTCTGTTCTTCAGTAAATTTTCCGTTTGCCGGAACTGTTCTTGTAACGTCTGCAGAATAACCGTGATACTCAGAACCAACATCCATTAACAATAATTGATTGTCCATTTTTGTAGCATTGTTATCGTTATAATGCAAAATACATCCGTTTGCTCCAGCGCCAACAATTGGTGGGTAACCTTCGCCTTCCGCACCGTAGTGTCTGTGAACGTAAGCGTGAATTCCATCAGCTTCATTTTCACTCATATCCGAACCTACCGCTTTCATCACTTCATTGTGTGCAATGCAAGAAAGTTTTACCGTTTTACGCATCAAAACAAGTTCTTCTGGAGTTTTTATTTCGCGTAGAGAATTAGTGATTTTGTCAAATAATTGTACTGAAGCTTCGTTTGCTTTTGTAATTCCAGCTTTAGATTTAAATGATTTCAAAAGTGAATATAAATTGTCTGGACTATTGTTTTCTGCAACATCTGTTGGGATTTCGTCATAAATAACTTTATCAAATTTTGCGAAATCAATTGCAAATGAATTAAAATCTTTTCCGTTGTAAGCAGTTGTAAAACCTAATTTAGATTTAGCGCCTTCAATTCCTAAACGTCTTCCCGTCCATGTTTCGCGAGAAGCATTTCTTTCTCTGACAAAAAGAATTTCACTGTATTTTTCTGTTCCTTGCGGTTCTTTAAAAAGGACTAAAATAGCATCTGGTTCTTTGTATCCAGTCAAATAGTACATATCAGGATTTGCGTGATAATTGTAATTAATGTCTTTAGAGAAAACTTTTTCAGGATAAGAAAAAACAACTGCCACAGAATTTGCAGGCATTAAAGCTCTAAAAGCTTCGCGACGCCCTTTATGAAATTCTTTTGTGAGATAATCTGTTGGAAGGTTTTCTTGCGAATGGACAAACGATGCTGTCAATGCAAATACAAACAAAAATAGGAATTGCTTCATTTTTTAAGGTTTTTTATTGATGATTTTCGGTTTTTTGATTGACGCAAATTACAAAAAAAATGGAATCATAGGATTGTACTTAAAAGCTTGATTTGTAAAAATTTAAAGAAAATTCTGTAACTTAGAGACAGAAAATTATGACTTATTATAATATTTTAATTTTGATAAACCTTCTAACTGGGCACGAATATTGAGAAAAGAATTTTATAGAATTATTTTAATCTTCAAAAAACAAATTACAAATCTTTAAAATACACTTTTATGAAAAAATACACATTTGCAGTCCTTTCAATTTTGACCGTATTATTTGCTTCATGTACAGCATCGAAATCAGCTACAAACTCGGGCGATGTATTTGGAACAACTTGGGAATTGGAATACATTTCTGGACCAAGAATTGCTTTTGAAGGATTATATCCGAATAAAAAACCACAAATTACATTTGACCAAAAAGAAACAAGAGTTTATGGAAATAACGGATGCAACGGTTATAGCGCACCTTATACTTTAAACGGAAACAAATTAACTTTTGGAGAACCTGGTCCGACAACAATGATGTTTTGTGAAGGTGGAGGAGAGCAACAGTTTGTAAAACAAATGTCAAAAATTACTAGCTATTCTATTGATAAAGATGGGAAACTAAATCTAATTCAAGGAGATGTTCCAATGATGAGATTTAAAAAAGTAGCGAAACAATAATCTTTAAGTTGTTTAAAATCCAAAAAATGGAAATGATTTTGTCATTTCCATTTTTTATTGAAGCAGTTTTATATTTCTACTAATAACATTTTTATCAGAAGCAGTTTTGGCCAAACCAAGTGCTGTTTCAAAATACTTTAATGCTTTTTTCGAATCAATTTCTGAATATAGATTTCCCAGTAAAGAATAATAAAAATGATTGTCGGTTAAATTCAGTTTTTCGGCTTCTTTAATTGCTTCTTTTTTTCCTTTTACTTTAGACAAAGCATAAGTTCTGTTTAAAGCCACAATTGGAGAATATTCTAAAATAATCAGATTATTGTAAAGTTCTAAAATGTTGTCCCATTTCTCAATCGTTTCTTTTTTGATTGTGTGCCAATACGCAATTCCAGCTTCAAGATGATATTTTGAAAGTGTATTTCCGGTTGAGGATTGACTTAAAAAATAAGTTCCTTTATCTATTAATTCCTGATTCCAAAGCGATTGATCCTGATCTTCGTATAAAATAATTTCGCCGTTTAAGCCCGTTCGGGCATCAAATCTTGACGAATGAAAACACATTAACGCCATTAAAGCATTGGTCTGCGGAAGATTAGTACTTTCATTTTGAATTAATAAATAGGTAAGGCGCATGGCTTCGGTACAAAGATCTTTTCGTAAAGTGGTATTTTGCGAAATGGAGTAGTAGCCTTCAGAATAAAGCAGATAAATAGTTTTAAGGACGGGTTGTATTCTGTCTTTTATTTCAGAATTGCTCGGATTTTGAATTTTGATATTCTCTTCTTTGAGTTTTTCTTTGGCGCGATTTATTCTTTTGTAAATGACTTCTTTATTGGATAAAAAAGCGTCTGAGATTTCATTGATTCCAAAACCGCACAATAAATTTAAGGCAAGAGCAATTTGAGCTTCTTCTGAATTACACGGATTACAAACCGTAAAGATCATTGCAAGCTGACTGTCGGCAATATTTTGATCTGATAAATCAATGTCGATTTCAGGATTGTTTAATGGCGTGTTGTGTTTTATTTCGGCAACTATTTTGGTTTCAAAAATGTTGTTTCGTTTCAAATAGTTTTTGGTTTTGTTTTTGGCAGCGGTATAGAGCCAAGCGGTAGGGTTTTCAGGAATTCCTTTAATTGCCCAAGTTTCTGAAGCAGTCAAAAAAGTATCGCTTACAATATCTTCGGCAATTTCAATATGCTGAATTCCGAATAAGCTGCAGAGAACTGAAACTATTTTTTGATATTCGGTTCTGAATAAATTGGGTAAAAGTTCTTTGTGCTCCATATTTTAAGAGAAAAATGCCTTAGTAAAGATACAAAGGCATTTTTATTTAGTTAGTTCAAAATCTTAAACGGCTAATCTTATTTCGACATTTCCGCCAAAATTTAAAATCGGACATCCTTGCGCGATTTCGGCAGCTTCGTCATAATCTTTGGCTTTAATGATTATTAAACCGCCAATCGATTCTTTTATTTCAACGAATGGACCGTCGGTAGTTCCTTTTGAGCTGACAAGTTTTCCCTGTCCGTCCCAGCGCTGTAAAGGTCTTGCCAATTTGTCTTGAGCGGCCAGACTTCCAAACCAGTTTTGCCACTGTTGCAAATGCTGTTGTAATTCTTCTGGAGAAGGCTGTACTTCTTTTGTTATAAAATCTCTTCTAAAAATCAATAAAAACTCATTCATTTTTTATGTTTTTACAGTTTATAATTTGCTTTTGAATACTATAAAGTTAATTGTTTTTTACAAAATAAAACCAATTACTGCTTATCCAAATTGTCCAACTCTATAAGTTCCAGGTGTAACGGAAAAAGTAATGTTAAGACGATTCCAAGCATTAATTGCGGCAACAGCAAGAGTAAGATCTATTAATTCTTGTTCTGTAAATTCAGCTTTTGCAATTTCATAAATTTCGTCTGGAACATCGCAAGCATTTACCGCTTCCGCAAAAGCAAGAGCAACTCTTTCTCTTTGTGTAAAATATGGAGTTTCTTTCCAAGCGCTCAATCCTAATAAACGTTGTGTTGTTTCTCCAGCTGCTAAAGCTTCTTTTGAATGCATGTCCAAACAATATGCGCAGTTGTTGATTTGAGAGATTCTAAAATCTACTAATTCCATAAGAGACATTTCAATTGTTCCTTTTTTCCAAATAGCCTGAGATTCCAAATAATGTACTAACTGCTTTTTGACCTTGTTCGAATAAATTTAATCTAGATTCCATGATGTATAATTTTTAATTGTTTATACCCTAATAACAATCGAACTTTCAGAATTGGACAAAAAGTGGAAAAAAAATTAAATTATTTTTCTAATTAAATGAAAAACCTAGTATTTACAAGGATTTACAAAATAAAAAAAGCGCCCATTTTTGATGGACGCTTTGAGAATATGCTTTAAATCTTTATTTCTTTTTCAGTTTATCTTTAAAAACCTTTTCGAATTTTTCTAGTTTAGGCTGAATTACCATTTTGCAATACGGCTGATTTTTATTGTTGGCATAATAATTCTGATGATAATCTTCGGCTTTATAAAATGCTTTAAAAGGTTCAACTTTTGTCACAATCGGACTGTTGTAGACTTTTGCTTTGTTTAGTTCAGCAATAATGCTTTGAGCCGCTTTTTTCTGTTCTTCATTTTTATAGAAAATAACAGAACGGTATTGAGTTCCAACATCTGCTCCTTGACGGTTTAAAGTTGTGGGATCATGAACGGTAAAAAAAACTTTGAAGATTTCGTTAATATTGGTTACCGTTTTGTCATAAGTAATCTGAACTACTTCAGCGTGACCCGTTTCTCCCGTAGAAACTTCTTCGTAAGTTGGATTGGCAACTTTTCCACCTGAAAATCCAGAAACAACAGATTTTACTCCGTCTAGATTTTCGTATACGGCTTCAACGCACCAATAGCAACCTCCGCCAAGCGTAATAGTTTCTAAATTGGCTTTTTTATTTTGAGAAATGCCATTCAGCGAAAGCGCAAAAAGACATATTAAAAGTATATTTTTCATTTGTAGCTTATTTATGATCAGGAATAAAATCAAGAGCAATCGAATTCATGCAGTAGCGTTTTCCAGTTGGTTCAGGTCCGTCATCAAAAATGTGTCCTAAATGTCCGCCGCAACGTCCGCAAAGCGTTTCAGTTCTTTCCATTCCAATCGAATTGTCGTCTTTAAAAACGATGCTTTTTTTGTTTTCCTGTTCAAAGAAACTTGGCCATCCGCAGCTACTTGAAAATTTTGCTGTAGATCTAAAGAGCAAGTTGCCGCAAGAAGCACAGTAGTATGTTCCTTTTTCGTCAGTATTCCAATATTTTCCTGTAAAAGGCCTTTCGGTGTCGGCCTCACGCATTACAGCATAAACATCTGCTGGCAAGACTTTTTTCCATTCGGCATTGCTTACATTTAATTTCGTTGTATCGGTATTTGAATAATAAGGATTTCCGGGCTTACTGATTTTATTTTCCATGACAGCAGTTTTTGCAGATTGTTTTTTAGTGTTTTGTCCGCAGGCCTGTAAAATAAAAAGTGGCAGTATAAAACAAAGGCTGAAAATTAGGTTTTTAGATTTCATAAGTTGTTAGTACATTAATCTGTATTTCAAAGATACGTCGAGATTTATCTTCAAATTACAGCAGAAGTTATTATTGAGATTTTTTTAAGTGTGTTTTAACTTTTTATTAGTTACGTAAAATGAGACAATGTAGTTTTTATGTCTTAATTTTATCTGCTTTTAATTTTTAGCGTAATTATTTAGTTGTAAATCAAGAAAATAGAAATTCAGCGTAGAGCTAAGCTTTTGACAATCTTAATTAGCATTTTTAAGCCATTTCTTTTTTCGTATTTTTGTTTGCTTAAGAAGCCTTATGACAGAAGAAAACGTAATACTAGTTAATCAAAACGATGAACAGATTGGCTTAATGCCAAAGTTAGAAGCACATGAAAAAGCGCTTTTGCACCGTGCCTTTTCGGTTTTTATTTTGAATAGTAAAAACGAAATTATGCTGCAGCAGCGTGCTCATCATAAATACCATTCTCCTTTACTTTGGACTAACACTTGCTGCAGTCATCAGAGAGAAGGCGAGGCCAATATAGAAGCGGGAACCCGACGATTGTTTGAAGAAATGGGTTTTAAAGCTGAATTGAAAGAATTGTTTCATTTTATCTATAAAGCGCCTTTTGATAACGGTTTAACAGAACATGAACTAGATCATGTTATGATTGGTTATTATAATGAGCAACCAAATATAAATCCAGACGAAGTGGAAGACTGGAAATGGATGAGTATTGAAGATGTTAAAGCAGATATTGAAAAACAGCCCGAAATTTATACCGTATGGTTTAAGATAATTTTTGATGAATTTGATCATTATCTTGAAGACCATAAATTATAGCCAACTAACCAGAAACATAAATGAGAGTAACCATATCTAGAAAAGCACATTTTAATGCTGCGCATCGACTGCATCGAAAGGATTGGTCATTTGAAAAAAACGATGCTGTTTTTGGAAAATGCAATAACCCGAACTTTCATGGTCATAATTATGGTTTAACAGTAAGTGTTACAGGAAAGATTGACCCGGAAACTGGTTTTGTTCTCGATGTGAAAGTATTAGCGGATATTATACGAGAAGAAGTAGAAATTCCGTTTGATCACAAAAATCTGAATCTGGATGTTCCAGAATTTGTAGATTTGAATCCGACTGCAGAAAATATTGCCGTTGTGATATGGAATAAAATTAGACAACGAATTCATGCCGATTTTGACTTAGAAGTGGTGCTGAATGAAACCGACCGAAATTTTGTAACTTATAAAGGAGAATAAAAAATGTCATTAAAAATAGGAGATATAGTTCCGAATTTTATTGCTAAAGACAACAATGGAGAACTTTTTGAAAGCCAAAGTGTTTTAGGAAGAAAGCCGCTGGTAATTTATTTTTACCCAAAAGATAATACGCCTGGCTGTACGACCGAAGCTTGTACTTTTCGAGATCAATATCAAGATTTTAAAGATTTGGGAGCTGAGGTAATCGGCATTAGCAGTGATAGTGTAAAGTCACATCATAAATTTGCCGCTAAACATAAATTGCCATTTATTTTGCTTTCCGATCAAGATAAGAGATTAAGAAAACTTTTTGGGGTGCGCAATAGTCTGCTCGGGCTTTTGCCGGGACGCGTTACCTATATTATTGATAAAAATGGTTTGGTGATTTCGATATTTGACAGCGCAAATGCTGCTAAACATATACCGAAAGCTTTAGAAATTGTTCAAGAATTAGTATTATAGATTACCAAAATAGTATCAAATTAGAATTAATTAATTAATTAAATATATTAGCCTAAAAAACATGAGTCAAAATTTATACCCTTTGCAATTTGAACCGATTTTAAAAGAAAGAATCTGGGGAGGAGAAAAACTGAAAACTATTCTAAATAAACCAATCGTTTCTAAAATTACTGGTGAAAGCTGGGAATTGTCTACTGTACCAGGAGACGTTAGTGTGGTTGCAAATGGAGTTTTAAAAGGAAAATCTTTGATGGATTTGATTAATGAAACACCAGACGCTGTTTTAGGAACTAAAGTTTATGAGCGTTTCGGAAAACAATTTCCGCTCCTTTTTAAATACCTAGATGCAAGAGAAGATCTTTCTATTCAAGTTCATCCAAATGATAAATTAGCTAAAGAACGTCATAATTCTTTCGGTAAAACAGAAATGTGGTACGTAACTCAAGCCGATGCCGATGCTAGAATTATTGTTGGTTTTAAAGAAGATTCAAATAAAGAAGAATATTTAAAACATTTACATGACAATACTTTAGTTTCGATCTTAGATGATGTAAAAGCAAAACCTGGTGATGTTTTCTTTTTAGAAACAGGAACAGTTCATGCTATTGGTGCAGGATTGGTTGTTGCTGAAATTCAACAAACTTCTGATATTACGTATAGATTGTATGACTTTGATCGTGTGGATGCGCAAGGAAATAAAAGAGAATTGCACGTAGATCTTGCTTTAGATGCAATTAACTATAATAAAGTAGATACGCAGAAGAAATACGAAACGAAAGCTAATACTTCAAATACTGTTGTAGATTGTCCTTATTTTACAACGAACTTCCTTCCGTTAGAAAACAAATTGGAAGTTGCTAAAACTGGAGAAACATTTACTGTGTATATGTGTATCGAAGGTGATTTCGAAATTGAATATAATGGATTTAAGCAAGCTTATAAAAAAGGAGATACAGTTTTGGTTCCAGCTGCGATAAATGCATTTAATTTAAGCGGAAAAGCTTCAATTTTAGAAATTTACATTTCATAGTATTAAATATAAAGATAATATGTACTTTTGCAGACGCAAATTAAAATAATAAAAAAAATGGCAAACGTTAAGAATTTAAAGAAAGACATCAACTTCGTATTAGGAGATATTATTGAAGCAGTTTACTTGTTTGAGATGTCAACAACAGGAAATCCTACTCCAGAAACGAATGCTTTAGTCGATGAAGCTATTGCTGCATTCGATACTTTGATCACAAAAGTGAACGCTAAGAACGTTGAAAATAAAAAAGCACACTTCAAACAAATTAATGTTGAATTAGAACAAGCTGCTAATCAATTAATTGAAAAAATCAACGCACTTTAATCAAAAAAAAGTGTAAAAAAGTGCAAAATTATTTTGGGAAAACGAAAAACCGCTTTATATTTGCACCCGTAATGAGTCGCCAGCGTAGCTCAGTTGGCTAGAGCAGCTGATTTGTAATCAGCAGGTCGTGGGTTCGAGTCCCTCCGCCGGCTCAACGGAAACCATCACAGAAATGTGATGGTTTTTAAATAAAAATGAAAGCAAATTTATTTTGTAATATTAAAAAAACAATATTATATTTGCACCCGTAAATACGCTGCCAGCGTAGCTCAGTTGGCTAGAGCAGCTGATTTGTAATCAGCAGGTCGTGGGTTCGAGTCCCTCCGCCGGCTCCAAAAACCATCACAGAAATGTGGTGGTTTTTTTATGCCTAAAAATCAAATTCCGATTTTTGAAATTCAAAATTATCATCTTTGGCAAATGTTAGTAAAACATAAAAAAGTTCAGTATTGAGGCTAATTTATTGTTTTTTGGAGACTTTTTTTAACGGCTTGGGTATTTGTGTTTTTCGGCTTAAAATTTTCAAATTAGAGCATAAAAAAAAGCCCTGAAATTTCAGGGCTTTGGTTCTTTTATAAACTGAATTATTTTTATTCTTGAGTTTCATTTACTTTTGTTGCTGCAGGCTGTTCCGTTTTTTTAATTTCAGCTACATATTTTGTTAGTTTCTTTCCGTAAAGCGATTGTGCTACTTTTGGAGTCATCGATTTTTGGATGGTATCAAGAAACTTCAAATTGATGTCGTAGATTTCTGCTAAAGCAATATAAGGCGATACTTCGTGGTCTTTATTGTTGATTGCAAAGTTCGTTGCGTATAAATATTTTCTTTTGATGTTTGACTGTTGTTTTACATCTATACTATCAACGGCTTTTTGATCTTGTCTCTTTAAGGCTTTGAATTTTGATTCTACCATAGAAAGATTTTCGTCTCTAAAACGAGTGTTTATTTTTTGGTATTCTTCATATAATTCTTGATTTTTAGATCCAGTAATTTTTGCGCCAGCAATGAAATTATCTAAGTTAGTTTCGATATTCATGTTTCCTGGTTCTGCAAAAAATAAAAGATTGTTATCTAAAGAATTTGTTACGCCACGATCTAAAAATAGATAAAGCATTTCAGGAGATTCTAATTTAATGTCTCTTTCAAAAGTTGAATTTCCGTCGATCTTAATGCTGTCGATAGCAACAAGAGAAGTGTCAACAACTCTTTGGATATATAAAGTTCCGGTTTTTAAACCTTTAATGTTTCCTGTGATATGTAAATTATCAGCAGCTGATTCTTTTTTGCTGCAAGATGCTAATACTGCAAGAGTAACAAAAGCAATTAATGTTTTTTTCATTGGTTTTTGAGATTTTGGTGCAAAATAAAGAAAATAGTTTAAATGTAAGGAGGCAGGCGTTTTATTTTTATAAAAAAATAAATCCCAATCTATTTCTAAATTGGGATTTTTAAAGTAGTGCAGGAAAAGGTCTTACATTGATAAATTAAATGAAGTGCCATTTTCATGCGTATATGTGTAAAGTGCATCGTAATCATTGTTTCCGTAATCGATAACGTCATTTAAAATGCCTTCTTGTAAATTTGTCAATTTACCATTGTAACTTCCTAGTTCATTGCGGCGCAGTTGCAACAGTTGTGTTTTAGTGTATTCAATCGTTCCTTCTAATTTGATGTTTTTTTAAACTGATTTGTAATAATTGCTTTTGGCTTTTCTTATTTTTTTGTATTCTTCCCAATTAAAGCGATTTAGAAAATCGGCTGCATTTTGAGCACCTCTTATAAAAAGATCGATTTTTGCATCATCAGTTAAATTGAAGTTTAGCCAATTATGACTTCCAGTATCAATATATCCGATTAAGTTTTTAAAGTCTGGATTTTTTTGCAGAAACTCAGAGTCGTATCCGTATCGAGCTGTGTCAAAAAGAGAGCCTATTAAATTGGAGAATTTTTCGTTTTTATTGATTTCGTTTTTATCATAACCCAATTTGATTCCGAAGGTTGGAGAAGCAGGAACATTCATGTTTTCGTGAAAAATGTCTATCGGAAAATTGGAAATTATTCCGCCATCCATAAACATAACTTCTGTAGGCACAGATGTTCTCAGGCAAGTTGCATCATTCCATTTGTTCCAAGCATCGATTCCGCTTGGGATGTTTTTGATTTTAAAAGGTGTAAAAAATAACGGAATCGACATCGAAGCCCGAACAAAATCAGCTGGATTTTGAACATCTGGATTCGAGTAAAATAAATCGATCATTTTAGGGAAAATAATTTTGCTTTCTGTAGTGATGTCAGCAGTTATTATTGCCATTTGGCTCCAATGATCTACTCGTATATATTCTTCTCTATCTCCATGATTTGGGTGGTTTACTCGATATAATTTATTTTTGTCTGAAATTCCTTTTTCTCTTAACACTTTTAAATCGGCATAATTTTTTATTCCTTTTTGCGAAAGCAGATTAGTCATCCATTGATGAAAATTATTTCCGGGATTCAATCCTAAATCGTCTTTAAAATTGTCTACGACCTGGCAGCCTTTCATTATTAATTTCAAATTTCCAGAATCGCTTAACAAAGCATCAATAAAATCTCGGGCATCATGATCTCCGTCTACAAAATCATATAAGTTTTTGTTGCACAAACAATCTAAAATCCATTCTGACTTTTCTAAATCACATGTTCCTGCGGCCGCCATTAGCATAGTGTTAATACTTCCTGCAGAAGTTCCTGCCAGACTTAAAAAGCGAATTCCCATTTTTTCTAAAACATACACATAGCCAACCAATGCAATTCCAAGCACGCCGCCGCCTTCCTGTACAAGGTCGACATATTGGCAATTATTATTGTCTATAATATCTGAGAATTTTTTGCCTTTAATCTGTTCTTTTAAATCCTTTATAATTGCTAGAATTTCTCCGTTTTCTGTAAATTTCCTTTTGTCCATGATTTCTAGATTTTATATTTTGGTTTGAATTAATTGTTTGAAAATCAAAATTATATAATCTTGTTTCTTGGAAAAAGGGGAGAATGACCCTTTTTTATAGGGTAGTTTTAGGGCAAAAAAAATCCTGCAAAATTGAATTTGCAGGATTTTAGAAATAGTATTTTTGAATGATTATTTAATCATTTCAAAACTTCTTTTTACAAAAGCGGTAAGTGCTTCACCTTTTAAAAGGTTTTGAGATAATTTAGCTAAATCCAAAGCTTGCTTAACTAAATGCTCTTGGTGCGTTTTATCTTCTGTATTTAAAATACTTGAAGCTAAATCAGAATTTGTATTTACAACCAAATTGTACATTTCTGGCATATTACCCATTCCGAACATTCCGCCGCCGCCAGTTTGGCTCATTTCTTTCATTCTACGCATAAATTCTGGCTGCGTGATAATGAATGGAGCAGCTTGAGAATCCATAGCTTCCAACTGAACGCTGTATGCTTTTGGTATATAAGCTTCTAAAGAAGTTTTTAATGTTTCTTTTTCTTCGTCAGATAATTTAGAAATAGTGTTTTCTTCTTTTTTGATCAAATTATCAACGTGATCAGAATCTACACGAACGAAACTTAATTCGCTATTATCGTTTTCGATTTTCTGAATCAAGTGCGAAATAATCGGAGAATCTAAAAGCAATACTTCGTAACCTTTATCTTTCGCTGCTTCAATATAAGAGTGCTGAGCGTCTTTATTTCCAGCATAAAGAACAACTAATTTGCCATCTTTATCAGTTTGGTTTTCTTTTAGTTTTTCTTTTAATTCTTCTAAAGTAAAGTAAGTGTCATCTACAGTTGGATATAAAACAAATGCACCTGCTTTTTCGTAGAATTTATCTTCAGAAAGCATTCCGTATTCTAAAACGATTTTGATGTCGTTCCATTTTGCTTCAAAATCAGCACGGTTTTCGTTGAATAAAGCTTTTAATTTATCAGCAACTTTACGAGTAATATAGTTTGAGATTTTCTTAACCGCACCATCAGCCTGTAAGCCAGAACGAGAAACGTTTAATGGAATATCTGGAGAATCGATTACTCCTTTTAACATTGTCAAGAATTCAGGAACAATTCCTTCTACGTTGTCAGTAACGTAAACTTGGTTTTGGTACAACTGAATTTTATCTTTCTGGATTTGCATGTCTGTACCCAATTTAGGGAAATACAAAATACCAGTTAAGTTAAATGGATAATCTACATTTAAATGAATGTTGAATAACGGCTCTTCAAATTGCATTGGATACAATTCTCTGTAGAAGTTTTTGTAATCTTCATCAGATAATTCAGAAGGCTGTTTTGTCCAAGCTGGATTTGGGTTGTTGATGATGTTGTCAGTTTCAACTGTTTCATTAACGTAGTCTTCTGGAGCGTCTTCTGGTTTTGGAAGCGTTTCAGTTCTTGTTCCGAATTTAATCGGAATTGGCATAAACTTATTGTACTTGTTTAATAAACCACTGATTTTAGAATCTTCTAAAAATTCAAGAGAATCTTCCGCAACATGAAGAATGATTTCTGTTCCGCGTGAAGTTTTGTCAGCTGGCTCTAAAGTAAATTCAGGACTTCCGTCACATGTCCAATGCGCCGCTGGCTCATCTTTGTAAGATTTTGTAATGATTTCCACTTTTTCTGCAACCATAAAAGCAGAGTAGAAACCAAGACCAAAATGTCCGATGATTCCAGAATCTTTAGCAGAATCTTTGTATTTGTCTAAGAATTCCTCAGCACCCGAAAAAGCTACCTGATTGATGTATTTTTCTACTTCATCAGCAGTCATACCTAAACCTTGATCGATAATGTGGATTTTTTTACCTTCCTTATCCACTTTAACCTCAATAATTGGGTTTCCGTATTCTACTTTAGCTTCACCAATGCTAATAAGATGTTTTAATTTTAAAGTAGCATCAGTACCATTAGAAACAAGCTCGCGCAAGAAAATTTCATGGTCGCTGTATAAGAACTTTTTAATTAAGGGAAAAATGTTTTCTACTGAAACATTAATTTTACCTGTTGCCATATTTTTTAATTTTTGATTTAATGTGATGATTTTCATTTATTCAAATAGAATACCAATTGTTTTTTGGGTGACAAAATGTCGGAAATGTTAATTTTGAAAGAAAATAAATAGATTGTAAAACGAAAAATATCTGAACGAATCGTATATTTGTGGTACAATAATTGTTAAAAAGGCAAGTTATTAATCTAAAAAAATTGTACAAAATGAAGAAGAGTATTTTTATATGCTTTATTGCTGCTATGTTTTTTGCATGCAAATCAGCTTCGTCAACAGCTTCATCTTCTGAAGCAACTACGCTTTCAACAAAACTTGACAAATCGACTCAAGTGGCGTTAAAAGGAAATTGGGTTCTTACCAATGTTTCTTACCCAGGTTCAGATTACATTAAAGTAAATTCATTTGATCTTGCAGATTCAAAATGTTTTATTGGAAGTACTTGGAGCTTTATTTCAAACAATAACAAAGGAACAATGGCTTTAACTTCTCCAAGTTGTACTGGATTTTCTTCGCCAATTGTATGGAGTATCAACAATCAAGGTTTATTTGTATTGAAAATTCTTAATGCAGGTGAAAAAGCAAAGAAAGTAAGAGATGGTTATTTGCTTAAAGTTGCAGGTTTAACTGAAAGTTCATTTCAGTTAATTGATAACATCAATGTTGGGGGACAGGTAAAAGATGTGGTTTATCAATTCCAAAGAGCTAATTAATATTTAAAGATATAAAAAATGAGAAAGATAAAAGTTTTAGGTTTAAGCAGTTTAATGGTAATAGCTAGTTTTTTTACAAGCTGTGATTCAGTAAAAAATGCAAATAACACACAAAAAGGGGCTGGAATTGGAGCTGTTGCAGGTGGTGTAATTGGAGCAGTATTAGGAAATAATTTAGGTAAAGGCGGAAACGCTGCCTTAGGAGCTGCAATTGGAGCTGCTGTAGGTGGTGGAACAGGAGCTTTGATCGGAAACAAAATGGATAAACAAGCTCGCGAAATCGATCAGGCTTTGCCAGGTGCTTCTGTAGAAAGAGTTGGTGAAGGAATTCACTTGACTTTAAACGAGAACTCTGTTCGTTTTGATACTAATAAATCTACATTAACTACTCAAGCAAAAGCTAATTTAGACAAATTAATTCCTGTATTTACAGAATACGGAGATACAGATATTCAAATTTTTGGTTACACAGATAACACTGGAAAACCAGAATATAATTTAACGCTTTCAGGACAAAGAGCTGCTTCTGTGCAAGCTTATTTAGTAGCTAAAGGATTAAAATCAAGCCGTTTTAAAACTTCAGGTTTAGGAATTGCAGATCCAATTGCAACAAATGATACTCCAGAAGGAAGAGCTCAAAACCGTCGTGTTGAATTTTCAATTACAGCAAACGACAAAATGGTAAATGATGCTAAAGCAGAAGCTGGAAAATAGTTTCTAATAAAATAAATCATCAAAAAAGCTGTTTCAAATAATTGAAGCAGCTTTTTTTTGACTTTAGAAATTAAACATTGTAAATTTGACGTCTCATATTACAACTCATGCTCGACATTCAAAATATATCTTTTTCGTATACCGAAAATCCCGTTATAAAAAACATCTCTTTTTCTATTGAAAAAGGTCAGAATATTTCCATTATAGGTGAGAGTGGCTGTGGAAAAAGTACGCTTCTCAAACTTATATACGGATTATATGATCTAGACGAGGGACAAATTTTTTATGGGGACAAACCAGTTTTGGGACCAAAGTTTAATTTGATTCCCGGAATGCCTTATATGAAATATTTGGCGCAGGATTTTGATTTGTCTCCGTATGAGACAGTGGCGGAAAATGTTGGGAAGTTTCTATCGAATGGTTTTGCAAACATGAAAAAGCTTCGTGTTCAGGAATTGCTGGAGATGGTAGAAATGGATCAGTTTGCTAATGTAAAAACAAAATTCTTGAGTGGAGGTCAGCAGCAGAGAGTCGCTTTGGTAAGAGTTTTGGCTTTAGAACCAGAAGTGATTTTGTTAGACGAGCCATTTAGTCAAATTGATGCTTTTAGAAAAAATGCATTGCGCCGTAATTTATTTCGTTATTTGAAACAGAAAGGAATTACCTGCATTATTGCAACACACGATAGTACAGATGCCTTGTCTTTTGCTGATCAGGCAATTGTGATGAGAAATGGAGAAGTAATGATAAAAGATGAGCCTTCAAAAATTTATGAAGATCCAAAAGTTAAATATGTAGCTTCTTTATTTGGCGAAGTAAATGAAATTCCAACTCATCTATTATTGTCTTATGAAGATGAAACACACAAAACGTTAGTCTATCCGCATCAGTTTAAAATGGTTTCTGAATCAAAACTAATGGTAAAAATTAGAAGAACCTATTTTAGAGGAAGTCATTATCTAATTGAAACAGTTTACAAAAGGCAGTTGATTTTCTTTGAAAGCGAAATAGATTTACCGATAGACCAAGAAGTTTTTCTGGCATTGAATTACTTATAATATAGAACCCGATAATTTAATAAATGATTGTCGGGTTTCTTTTTTAATAAAATGAAATTTTAAACGAATAATCAATTGACCTCATAATAAGTTTTTAGCAGGAATTGTGGCATATTATTGGTTTTTTAGGATATAAAATTGCGCAATGCAATGTATAATTTTAATATATTAAATTGCTAATAACGAAAAAAATAGTAATTTGTGTACGTATATTTTAAAGTATGCGTAAATTTGCAATCCAATTTTTTAATAAATAATAATAGATTATGTATCATTCAAAAATAGCTGGTTTAGGATATTATGTTCCTTCTAATGTGGTGACTAACGATGATTTGTCTAAGATAATGGACACCAATGATGAATGGATTCAGGAAAGAACCGGAATTCAGGAAAGAAGACACATCATCCGTGGAGAAGATACTACGACTTCAATGGGAGTGAAAGCAGCTAAAATTGCAATCGAGCGTTCTGGTGTTGCCAAAGAAGATATTGACTTTGTAGTTTTTGCTACATTAAGTCCAGATTATTATTTTCCAGGACCTGGAGTTTTGGTTCAAAGAGATTTAGGTTTAAGAACAGTTGGAGCATTAGATGTTAGAAATCAATGTTCTGGTTTTGTTTATGCAATTTCTGTTGCAGATCAATATATTAAAACCGGAATGTATAAAAATATTTTGGTAATTGGTTCTGAGGTTCACTCTACAGGATTAGACATGACAACTCGCGGACGCGGAGTTTCTGTAATTTTCGGAGATGGAGCAGGAGCGGCAGTTTTAAGCCGTGAAGAAGATGTGACAAAAGGGATTTTATCTACGCATTTACATTCTGAAGGACAGCACGCTGAAGAATTAGCATTGCAAGCACCAGGAATGGGAGCGCGTTGGGTAACCGATATTCTTGCAGATAACGATCCTAATGATGAAAGTTATTATCCTTACATGAATGGACAATTTGTATTTAAAAATGCTGTTGTTCGTTTTGCTGAAGTAATCAATGAAGGGTTAGAAGCAAATGGCTTACAAGTTTCAGATATCGATATGCTGATTCCGCATCAAGCGAATTTGAGAATTTCACAATTCATTCAAAATAAATTCAAATTAACAGACGACCAAGTTCATAATAATATTCAGAAATACGGAAATACAACGGCAGCGTCTATTCCGATTGCTTTAACTGAAGCTTGGGAACAAGGAAAAATCAAATCTGGAGATACTGTAGTTTTGGCAGCCTTCGGAAGCGGGTTTACTTGGGCAAGTGCTATTATTAAATGGTAAAATAATCATCTTACATTATATTTTTTTTAACCTGCTTTCTTTATTGGAAGCAGGTTTTTTTAATTTAAGATTTGTCAGGCTGAGCGAAGTCGAAGCCCACGTTCCAATAGGAGCGCCCTTCGACTCCGCTCAGGGAGACAAAACGATGACGATTATAGGTGTTTGATTTCTATTTGTCAGGCTGAGCGAAGTCGAAGCCCACGTTCCAATAGGGGCGCCCTTCGACTCCGCTCAGGGAGACAAAAAGATGGCGATTATAGGTGTTTGATTTCTATTTGTCAGGCTGAGCGAAGTCGAAGTCCCGTTCCAATTGGCACGTTCTTCACTTGATGTTTTTGAATTAAATTTCTTACTTTTATTTTGTCGAAAATAAAAGTTTTTAAAAATTATGAAAAGATACTACGTTTATATTTTGAAATGCACTAATGGAAGTTATTATACAGGAATGACAAACGATATTAATAGAAGATTAAATGAACATAATTATGGTTTAAATAAAGATAGTTATACCTTTAATTTAAGACCATTGGAACTTGTTTTTTGTACAGAATTTAATGATGTGACTCAAGCAATTTTATTTGAAAAACAAGTAAAAGGCTGGAGTAGAAAAAAGAAAGAAGCTATAATAAATGATAAGTGGGAAGATTTGAAAAAACTTTCTGCATGTTTGAATAAAACAACTCATAATAATTTTAATAAAAATAATGTTTAGTAAATTAGCCTTCGGCTTTGTTTAAGTTTATTTAAAGCCAAAGGTCTTTTTTAAATTAAATTAAATGAAAAAAAATCAACTAGAAATAGCTTGTTTTAATTATGAATCGGCATTAATTGCTCAGGCAAATGGCGCGGACAGAATTGAACTTTGTGAAAACATGAAATTGGGAGGCACTACGCCAAACTCGATTTTGGTGGTAAAGGTTCGTGAAAACCTAAATATAAAAATGCATGTCATTATTAGACCTCGAGGCGGTGATTTTGTCTATTCTGATGAAGAGCTTACAGAAATGAAACAAGACATCAAGCAATATAAAAAGCTAGGTGTAGACGGTTTTGTTTTCGGAATTTTAAAGGAAAACGGAAAAATAAATAAAAAGCAAAATAAAGAGTTGGTGCATTTAGCGCACCCGCTTTCTTGTACTTTTCACCGCGCTTTTGATGTTGTGAAAAATCCAGAAAAATCGCTTGAATCTATTATTGATTGCGGTTTCAAAACGATTTTAACTTCGGGTCAAGGAGTAAATGTTGAAGAAGGAATTTTGGCTTTGGAAAGGATTCAAGAACTAGCGGGAGATAGAATTCAAATTATGCCAGGTGGCGGTTTACGATCTTCAAATATCAAATTGCTTCAGGAAAAATTAGATCTGACTTTTTATCATTCATCAGCAATTACAGATGATTCTGAAATTGCAAATCCAGAAGAAATAAAGGAATTGCGTAATTTTTTATAGCGTTTATTAAAACAAAAAAAGTCTGGAGTGGCATCTCCAGACTTTTTTCTACAAGAAATTCTACAAAAATTATTTAAAAAATTTTCTCAGACAAGATTAGAACATTCCGCCCCCGCCTTTATTAGTATTGTCTTCTCTTTGTTTACGTTGTAGGTTTTTGATTTTTCCTCCTCCAAAGTTATAAGTCAAACCTACATAAACCGTTTGGCTTTCCCATTTAAATTGGCCTGTTTGAGGATAAGGATTCTCAGTATCGAAAGCATATTTCATTGTGTCAAATACATCATTGAATCGAACACTTAAATTCATTTTATTGTCTAACAATGTATATCTCGTACCAATATCCATTTTATACATTTCGTGGCTGTTGTTTTGAAGTCCGTCTGTTGCACCTCTATAGAAACCAAAAGCTAAGAAACTTAAACGTTTGTTCACTTTAAAGTTAGAGTTCATACGCCCATTAAATGCAGAAACTGTAACTGTTTTGTTCATAGGTCCAGTTTTATTTTCTTCTGGTATAAAACCATATACAACTCCTGATTGATCAATGCTAGAAAAATCAATCGATGGCTGAATATCCCACCATTTTGTGATTTTATAATTGAAAGACATTTCAAATCCGTAAGCAGTATTATGATCAAAATTTGTAAAACTCATGATTTGCTTTTGTTCAGTTGGATCTGCTGGGTCAGGATATAAAATTCTGCTGATTTGATCATTAATGCTTCTAACGAAAACACCTGCTGTAAAACTTCCTTTTTCAAGAGTTTTAGTATAATTTACTTCAACAGAGTTGGTAAACTGAGGTCTTAATTCAGGATTTCCTAGTGAAGTAACTAACGGAGTAGAAAATTCACGGATAGGTTTTGTCTGCTCTAAACTCGGACGGTCTACACGACGGCTATAGCTGAACTGCAAAGTGTTTTTCTCAGTCAAATTATACGTCAAATAAGCTGAAGGATATAGGGTGATATAATCATCATCAAACACAGGTTGACCAAAGTTTTTTGCTTGAACTTTATAACTTTCAAAACGAGCTCCTACTTGATAGCTTAATTTTTTAAACTTCTGTCCAAAAGTTACATAAGCAGAATAAATATCAGTATCATAAGTATATTCTGAAGTTCTGTTTTCGATAGGAAGTGACTCATTCCCACTTAAATAAGTGTTGTCAGTTCTTGTGATTCTTGCTTCTGCTCCAGCTTCAAGAGTTGTTTTTTCGTTTAACGGATTAACATAATCTACGTTTATCGTGCTTAGTTTTCTACCGCCTTTTAAAAAATCGTCGTATACAACATTTGAAGCTGTATTGTCAGTTTTGGTAGTTTGAGTATCAAAAGAAGCATTTTGAGTTTCTTTATTATCGCTATAATTTGCTTCAAAATCTAAAGTATGACCTTCTTTTTTAAAGATGTGTTTGTATGCCAAATTATAAGTTCCAACTTGGTCTGGTCCCCAATATTTTGATTTTTGTAAAATATTTGAAATATCAGAACCAGTTACATTGTTGTAGTCAATATTAGTGTCTACAAAACCCTTTCCGTCAGATTTGTTTTGGTTGGTGTAGATGGATAAAGTGTTATGATCATCAATTAAATAATCCATACCAATTTTATACAAATAAGATTCATTATCATTTAAGATATCTAAGTTTTGAGTAATGTCTTGGTCGAATCTTTGAATCAAACCTGTGTTATGATAAGTTCCAAAGTTTTGTCCCACATTTCCAAAGAAATTCACTTTCCCAGTTTTATAATTCAAATCTAAAGACTGGTTGTATTTCGCAGTTTCACCAAAAGTAATACCACCGCTGTAGCTTCCATTAAAACCAGTATTTGCATTTTTATGCAAGATGATATTAATGATTCCAGACATTCCTTCTGGATTGTATTTCGCACTTGGATTGGTAATCAACTCAATTTTCTTGATAGAAGTTGATGGAATCTGTTTCAACAATTGAGCAGGGTCAATATTAGAAGGACGACCGTCAATCAATACACGAACATTATCATTTCCGCGAAGCGAAAGTTTTCCATCCTGATCCACATTCACAGAAGGAATATTGTTCATAATGTCAGATGCCGAAGCTCCAGCAGTTGTTAAATCTTTACCAACATTAACTACTTTTCGGTCAATTTTTTGTTCAATTGTCGAACGTTCTGCAACAATGTTCACGCCTTTTAACTGAGTAGCTTCCTCTTCAAGAGAAACATTTACAGTAGCAGTTTTCCTGTTTTCGCTTAAAAGAACAGAACCAATATATTTTTTAAATCCAATATATTGAATTTCTATTGTGTAACTTTTTAATGCGATATTTTTAAACGAAAAGTCTCCATTGTCATCTGTGTTCACTCCAGAAACTACTTTTCCATTTTCTTTAAGCGAAACCGTTGCGTAAGAAATTGGCGCACCGTTAGACTTCTCTGTAATTTTTCCAGAAACATTTCCTGTATTCTGGGCCTGTGCAGTTGCGATTATACCTAATAACGCAAACAGAAAGAATTTTAATTTCATGATTTTTTTACTGATTATTTTGATTTGATTGATGATGATTTTGTTTTGTTAGTTTTTTCTTTTTTTCTGATTTCAAAAAATGAAGTCACTATGTAAGACTCTTTTGTATTTGATATGTTACAAGAAATTGAAGAAAAAAATATATTTTTTATCTCATCGGTTGTTTTGTAAGAGATTAAGCTTTTGGTTTTTTGATAATTTTAACAATTAAAAAATGTGCTTTTTTGTCAAATTGAAACTCTTTTCTTGAATTTAATATGTTTTTGATTTTCTCTAATTGATGAATAAGCAGTATCTTTGCTCACTTTAAAATAAGTTTACATGTCATTATCACAAATTCTTACACCTTCTATACAAAAAGCAATACAAGCATTATTTGATGTTTCTGTTGATAAAATCGAATTTCAAACTACTAGAAAAGAGTTTGAAGGAGATATTACAATGGTCATTTTTCCGCTGTTGAAAGTAACTAAAAGCAATCCAGTTGAATTAGGAAATAAAATTGGAAATTATTTAGTTGAAAATGTTTCTGAAGTGGCGCGTTTTAATGTAGTTTCTGGTTTCTTAAACATTGTAATTTCAGATAGTTATTATTTGAATTTCTTTAATGGAATAAGAAATGGTAAACAATTTGGATTTGTAACGCCAAACCCAGAAGATAAAGCGGTAATGGTAGAATATTCTTCTCCAAATACCAACAAACCTCTACACTTAGGTCACGTTCGTAACAATTTGTTAGGGTATTCTGTTGCAGAAATTTTAAAAGCTTCTGGTAAAAAAATATATAAAACGCAAATTGTCAACGATCGTGGAATTCATATTTGTAAATCGATGTTGGCTTGGGAGAAATTCGGAAACGGAGAAACTCCTGAAACTTCTGGTTTAAAAGGCGATAAATTGGTTGGAAAATATTATGTAGAGTTTGACAAAGCCTATAAAACTGAAATTAACGGTTTAATTGAAACTGGTAAAACTGAAGAAGAAGCAAAAAAACAAGCGCCAATTATCATTGAAGCACAAGAAATGCTTAAGAAATGGGAAGCCGGTGATGAAAAAGTGATTTCTCTTTGGAAAAAAATGAACGAATGGGTTTATGAAGGTTTCGCAACAACTTATGCTAATCTTGGAGTTAATTTTGATAAATATTACTACGAAAGCAACACTTATTTATTAGGAAAAGATGTTGTTCAAGTAGGTTTAGATAAAGGTGTTTTTGAAAAAGACCCAGATGGTTCTGTTTGGATTGATTTGACTGATGAAGGTTTAGATCGTAAAATTGTATTGCGTTCTGACGGAACAGCAGTTTATATGACACAAGATATCGGAACTGCGATTCAGCGTGTGAAAGACATGCCAGATGTTGGAGGGATGATTTATACAGTTGGAAATGAGCAAGATCATCATTTCAAAGTGTTGTTCTTAATCTTGAAAAAATTAGGTTTTGACTGGGCTTCAAACTTATTTCACTTATCATACGGAATGGTTGATTTACCTTCTGGAAAAATGAAAAGCCGTGAAGGAACTGTTGTAGATGCAGACGATTTGATGCAAGATATGACAGACACTGCAAAACAAATTTCAGAAGATTTAGGAAAATTAGACAGCTATTCTGACGAAGAAAAAGCGAAAATGTATAAAACAATTGGTTTAGGAGCTTTGAAATATTACATTTTAAAAATAGATCCTAAAAAACGTATCTTATTTAACCCAGAAGAATCTGTAGATTTTGCTGGTAATACTGGTCCGTTTATTCAATATACTTACGCTAGAATTCAATCAATTATTCGTAAGGCAGATTTTGATTTTTCTTCTAATATTGAAATTGAAGAATTGCACGAAAAAGAAAAGGAATTGGTAAAACAAATCGAACTTTTCCCAGAGATAATTCAGAATGCGGCTCAAAATCATAGTCCAGCATTAATTGCTAACTATACTTACGATTTAGTAAAAGAATACAATTCTTTTTACCAGTCAGTGCACATTTTAGGAGAAGTTGATTTAACAAAAAAAATATTCCGAGTACAGCTTTCTCAGAAAGTTGCCGAGGTAATTAAATCTGCATTCCAATTATTAGGAATTGAAGTTCCTGAGAGAATGTAAATCTTACATATAAATAAAAACAGACGGCCGATGATTATTTTTAATCATCGGCCGTCTGTTTTTAGAATTCCCCTAAGCCTATTAATCTTTTATAATATTGAAAATAATAATCTATAGGTTTTTAATGCTGTCTTATTTTGATACTTTTTTGGCTTAATTAATTATTTTGTAATCTAATTCTGTATTATTTTTGAACTCAAATTAAATGTTTTGCGCCTTTTTATTTAATGGCAATTAGTATTGTTATAAAATTTTAATTTATCCTCATATCGTTTTTAACTATTTTGAATTAGTAAGCTTTTAGAAAATTATGATAAAAGGATTTGAACCGTTGAGATTACAATTTCAACGGTTTTTTTTGTAAGATAAAAATAAATTCATTCTTACAAATAAATTCTTCTTATTGCGCATAATAAGCCCATTCCATATCCTGATTTATTTTATTATAATATATTTCTTATAATTATTAATGTTAAAAGTAGATATATACTTGTTAAAATTATTTTAATTTTTTAAGTTCGCCACCTATAATTAAAAAATCAAAATAATGAAACAAAAATTAAAAGGATTTATGATGCTTTTTTTCATTCTGATTTTGCAGTCTGGTATTGCTCAGGAGAAAAAAATTACGGGAGTCGTTTCAGACAATGCGGGAATACCTTTACCAGGTGTTAGTGTATTGATTAAAGGGACTAAAGTAGGGGCGCAAACTGATTTTGATGGTAAATATGCAATTAAGGCAGCATCAAATCAAGTATTGGTATTTAGTTACATTGGAATGAAAACTCAGGAACAGCTGGCTAGTTCTTCAGTTATTAATGTAAAAATGATTGATGCAGCAGCTCAGGAATTAGAAAGTGTTGTTGTGACTACGGCAATGGGGATTAAAAAACAAAAAAGATCTCTTGGTTATGCGACTACAAGTGTAAGTGCTAAAGATTTGACTGACGTTGCGAATGTAAATGTGTTTGAATCACTATCTGGAAAAGTGGCTGGTGCGGATATTTCAACTCCTGCACAAGCTGGAGCTTCTTCAAAAGTTATTATTAGAGGATTCAATTCATTGTCAAACAGTAGCCCGTTGTATGTTGTTGATGGAACACCAATTAATAACAGTAATAATGGTGGCAGACTAACAGCTGACGGAAAATCAACCAATAATACTAGAAGTTTTGACGCTGGAAATGGTATTAGTGATTTAGATCCGAACAACATTGAAAGTATGTCTATCCTGAAAGGAGCAGCTGCATCTGCATTGTATGGATCAAGAGCTGCAAATGGAGTTGTTTTAATTACTACAAAATCAGCTAAAAATAAATCAAAAATAAGTATTGATTTTTTAACTTCAACTGATTTTAATGAAGTAGCTAGAGTTCCTCATTTGCAAAATGATTTTGGTCAAGGATGGAGCGGTGTTTCATATTCATCTTGGGATGGAGCAGCAAATGCAACCAATACTGCAAGTAATGAAAATGGTTCATGGGGTGCTAAATACAATGGCGAAGTAAGACCTTGGGGAGCTATAATCAATGGTGTGCAACAAAGCAAACCATATGTTGGTTTGCCGAATAATGTTAAGGATTTTTATACCACAGGTACTACATTCACAAATAGTATTCGTGTGAGTGGAGGTGGCGAAAACTCTAATTTTTCATTAAATGCTTCTACGGTTGATTCTGATGGTATTTTTCCAACAACTGCTGATGCTTATAATAGAAATACTATAGGATTGAATGCTGGGATTTCTGGAAGTAGATTTACATTAAGAACTAGTGTTAACTATATTAACAAAGATCAAAATGTAGTTAATACAGGACAAAGTGGTACTGAGGGGGGGACAGTTGCGCAAGCATTGGCACAGACACCTAGAGATATTAATATTGTTGGATTAAAAGATTATAAAAATAACCCTTATAATACTCCAAGTAACTTTTATTCTCCTTACGTAAATAATCCGTATTGGGATTTGCAGGAAAATGCAACTAATGTAAAAGGAAATCGTTTTTTTGGAAACGTAAATTTGAGTTATAAAATTACGGATAAATTAACTGCAACGTATCAAGTTGGGGGTGATTACCGAAATGAAAAAATCAAATCATATGGTGCAATAATGAATTACTTTCTTGGATCTGCAAATGCTGATGCAGCAAAAGCGCCTGTTGTAGGAGGTGTTACAGAGAGAACAGCAGAAAATATTGAGACCGATGTAAACGTCAATTTGACTTATGCTACGGCAATCGCAGAGAAATTCAATCTAAATGCAATGGTTGGATTTAATAACAATCAAAGAAGCGGTTCTTCTTTAAAAGCTTCTGTTACTAATTTAGATGTTCCTAATTTTTACGAGCTTTCTAATTCAACGTTATCACCTATTGTAACGCAAGATGATTATTTAAGAAGAAGTTATGGTGTATTTGCATCAGTTGAAGCTTCATACAGAGAAAAAGTCTTTGTAACATTGACAGGACGAAATGACAGGACATCAACACTTCCACAAGGAAAGAACTCTTATTTTTATCCTTCATTAAGTGTTAGTGGAGTTGTATTAGAGAATGAAAAGCATTTTGTAAAATTAAGAGGTAGTGTTGCTTCTATCGGAAATGATACTGGGTATTATCAAACAAGCAGTTCAATGATTCCTGCAAATGCTGCTCTAGGATTTGGAAATATTTATCTTCCAATTGGAGGAGTAAATGGATATGAACTAGGAGGAAATTTAGGAAACCCAAATCTTAAACCAGAAAGAACTACCGAATATGAATTAGGTTTTGAAAGTAATTTTTATGATAAAAGGGTAAACTTAGATTTGTCTGTTTATCATAAAAAAACAACAGATTTATTATTTTCAAGACCATTAGCCGCTTCTACGGGGTATTCATCTCAAACAGACAACATCTTAGATCTTCAAAATAGAGGTATTGAAGTTGTTTTAAATATTGTTCCTGTTAGGACTCAAAATTTTAAATGGGATTTTACTACTACATTCTCTAAAAACATGTCAAAAGTTCTTGATATTGCTTACGGACTTGACAAGCTGACTTTAGCATCTATGTATGGAGTTAATTTTGTAGCTGAAAAAGGAGAGCCTTTAGGAGTATTTACAGCCCTTACACCTAAATTAACGCCAGATGGACGACCAATAGTTTCTTCTACGACAGGATATTATGCAACTGCAACTGATCAAAGTACAGTAGGAACATCTCAAAGAGATTTTGTCATGGGATTTAAAAACAATTTCAAATATAAGAATTTCAATTTAGGATTTAGTTTTGATTGGAAACAAGGTGGTGAAATGTATTCTTATACAAAGAGAATAAATGAATTTGCAGGAAATGGTATAGAAACAACATTTAATGATAGAAATACTTATATCATACCAAATTCTGTAATCGAAGTAAAAGACGCTTTTGGAAACATTACTTATGCTGAAAATACAGTGCCAATGACAACAAGTAAAGTGACTAGTTTTTGGAATACTTCATCAAATCCAGGTATTGAGGCGGGGCATGTTATTGATAAGACATTCGTTCGTTTGAGAGATGTCTTTATAGCATACAGCATACCAAAAGGCTTAGCACAAAAGTTTAAAATGACAAACGCAACCATAAGTTTATATGGAAAAAATCTATTTATGTGGACACCTACAGCGAATCCGTATGTGGATCCTGAATTATCAACTTATGGAGATGGTTTATTGAGTGAAGCTGGAGAATTTGCAACTAACCCTTCTCAAAGATCTTATGGGGCAAGTCTTAAACTAACATTCTAAAAAAATACAAAATGAAAAAAATTATTATAAGTGCACTTATTTTATCTACTACATTCATAGGATGCAGTACTGATTTGGATATTAATAAAGATCCAGATCTTTTAACTCCAGAGCAGACTCCATTAGCGACGCAGCTTCCTTCGGGAATTATTGGAATTGTAGGGGCAGAAGGAGGTATAATGTCAATTATCGGAGGTTTCTGGTCACAATATTATACACAGTCAGCGGCTGCTAATCAATTTAGAAATATTGATTCCTATAATATTACTACAAATGATTACAATTATGCTTGGACTAGTATGTATGACGGACTTGCAGATATAAGAGCAGTACAAAGAAAAGCCTTGGCAGAAGAGAACTGGAATTATTATCTAATTGCAACTACTTTATATGTTCAAGCCTCTCAAATAATGACGGATTTTTATGGTGATATTCCGTATGAAGAGGCATGTAATCCAAAAATTTTAACTCCAAAGTTTAATACAGGGCAAGAAGTATATACTTTAATGATCAAAGATCTTAATGATGCACTTGCTAAAGATTTAAAGACTTCAAAAGGAACTGTTCCAGGGAAAGATGATTTTATTTTTCTTGGAAACATGACAAATTGGAGAAAATTTGCGAATACCTTAAAACTGAAAATTTATATGAGACAGTCAGAAAAAAATAGGGTTGTTTCAGATAGTGGTATAGCTTCTTTATTAAATGACCCGAATGTTTCTTTCTTGGATACAGATGTAGCTCAGTCTAATTTTATTGGTTCAACAAATTATGAAAACCCTTTGTATGAGTACAATTATAGATTAAATGTTAGAACAAATATGAGGATGAGTAGAACATTGGGTCAGTATTTAGGTGAAAATAGTGATCCTAGAGTGGTGGCCTTTATTTATTCGGGATCTCTAACTAATTCGAAAGCTGTTTTTCAAGATCAGGGGAATTATGAAGCAAATCCTAGTTTAGGTTATGCAAAAGGACCTACTAATGCGTCTTTGCCTGATGTGATTTATAATGGCGCTAAAAAACCTGTATACTTAATGTCATTAGAAGAAAGTTTGTTTTTACAAGCTGAAGCATTAGAAAGAACAGGCTCAAGTGGAAAAGCTAAATATGATGCGGCACTAACTGAAAACTTCAGGAAAAATGGTATTAATTCTGCAACAGCGAATACTTTTATTAACGGCACATATGCTTACCCTCAAACAGGTACATTCGATCAAAAATTAGAAGCAATAATTGTTCAAAAGTGGGTAGCTAGTTTCCCTGAAAACGGATTTGAGGCCTTTTTCGAGAAAAATAGAACAGATTATCCAAGAACTTCTCCAATTGCACAAAATGTTGCGGGTTATGTAGGAGGACAATTCGCTTTTTCTGCAAGTCCAGATGTAGTGGTTGCTTACGGAGCTTTTCCAAAAAGAATTCCTTACCCATTATCTGAGAGAAATTACAATCCGAATACTCCTGAATTACAGGCGGCAACAGTTAAAATCTGGTGGAATAAGTAATTGCATTTATATAGTATCAAGTAGAAAATCAAATCAATAAAAATGAAAAAATTAAAAGACAATATTATAAAAATACTTTGCGGTATTCTTATTTCTGTTTCATTTGCTTCTTGTGATGCAGGGGGCGATCCTGAAGCAGGAGGTACAACTACGCAAAATTTTGCTGGTGACTGGTTTATAAACGTTAAGGTAGAAGGAGTAAATAAGTTTATCCGTTTTTCTACTTACAATACGTCGGTAAACGATAACACTATGTTTATTGACGATAATGGATTGTCGCAGACTAAACCTAAATTACAACTTTTAAAAGCGAAGTATGCAATAAATTTAAGCAATGGGACTTTTGCTTCTGATATTAATACTCCAAATTTGAGGCAGACCAATCAAACTGTTACTATAACAAATGGTAAAATTGAAAAAATGGCTGGAACGTCAAGAGGCGGTCATACCGTTGACAAGATTTCATTTACAGTTGAGTACAGCAATGAGCCAGGAGTTAAGTATGATTATGTTGGAACAAAAAGAACAGGTTTCAAAGAAGATGAATACTAAATTTATTTAAAAAGCAAAAAATCCGGAAGCCTCTAAACTTCCGGATTTTTTTATAGCAACTAATTCTAATTACTTGACGAATTTATCAATGATTTTATCTGTTTCTGCTTTTGCAGTATCTGGTTTTAAATCAAATAATAAAGAGTAAAGTGCTTTTCTTTCAACTTTAGCTTCAAGGTTTAAATCTTGATGTCTGTCAAAAAGGGTCTGCCATTTATCACGAACATTTTTCCAAAGAACATTATTTGCTACCCACCATTTTTGACCAGCGATACATTTTACGTCTGGAACTTTAGTGTAAACATCAAATCCTTTTTCTTGAGCTAAAAGAACATCTTTTCCGGCATCGTCACGAACCAATTTGTCGTTATCTTGTTCATGGTTCCATCCTGTAGAAGTGATTTCGTGGATGTTTCTTCTTTTTAAAACATTATAATCGTTACGTTTAGTTTGCTCTCTTCTTGGAAGCGGTGCATCGGCAACGTTTGCCCAGTAATTTTTTCCGTCAACGTGAACCCATGTTGAAGATCCTTCATATCTTGGACTATCATCTACTTGATATACTTTTTGAGTCCATTGGCCTTTAACAGCTTTTTTATCTAATTTTTTGTATTTCCAAGAATTTCCTTTGTCAAAAGAATATAAGTCTGTGTTTTCGTATAGCCAATCTTGTCTCCAGTGTTTGATAATCATATCGTCACTTACAATTAATAAGTGCTGCATTACAATTTTATTTGGAGTGTCTTCTAATAATTCTACCCATTCTAAAGCCGATTCGTGTTTCGTTTCTGATGGTTTATAAGTAAGAGTATCTTTTGGATAAGAGAACGTTTCTGTGAAATTAAACTTCACCTCATAACAACCGCACATCGATTTAATTGATTTTATGTCTTGTTGTTTCTTGTCCTGACTAAATCCAAGACCACACGTTAAAGCCATAGCGGCTGAAAAAAAAAGGCTTTTTGAAATCATAACTTATTTTTTTGTTTTTAAATTTTCGCAAATATATAAATTTAATTTAGAACAATTAAAAATAGTTATATATTTGCATCGATTATTAAGACTGAATAAAAATAATGAAAATTAAAATTACCCTTTTTGCTGGACTTCTTTTTTGTACTTATTCTTTTGCGCAGCAAAAAGATACTATTAAAGCAGCTGAAAAATTATCAGAAGTTGTAGTGACTGGACAATTAGAGCCTCAGTCTATAAAAAAATCGGTTTTTAATGTTAGAGTGATTTCTAAAGAGAATATAAAACAGCTGGCGGCAAATAATTTGGCTGATGTTTTAAATCAGTATTTGAATATTACGGTAACATCTAATGGAGATGATGGACGCTCTAAGGTATCTATGTTTGGATTAGATTCTCAATATTTTA
The DNA here is from genome assembly GCF_056824315.1 of Flavobacterium sp. B167r. Taxonomy (NCBI): domain Bacteria; kingdom Pseudomonadati; phylum Bacteroidota; class Flavobacteriia; order Flavobacteriales; family Flavobacteriaceae; genus Flavobacterium; species Flavobacterium sp. B167r. Next base: position 237,635 of record NZ_CP124859.1, on the reverse strand, counting down.
AAATTTTGGTTGATAACATACCTTTAGTAAGTGATACAGGAATGGGAACAAGTGTTGATTTAACGCAGGTAAATCTTGATGACGTTGAGCGAATCGAAATTATCGAAGGATCAATGGGAGTAACCCATGGAGCAAATGCAGTTACTGGTATTTTAAATATTATCACAAAAAAAGGTGGTGGTTATAAGTGGCAGATTAATGCGACCGTTCAAGAGGAAACTGTTGGTAAAGAGTTTGCATTTTTTGATAAAGGCCGTCATATCCAATCGGCTAAAATTGGTTACAATTTTAATAAAAATTGGTTTGTTAATATTGGAGGAAATCGAAATGCGATGGCCGGTTATTATGATGATAAGCAAGGAAAAGATTATGATAAAAATGATGGTCTTAGAGGTTATACTCAACTCCCGAAAGAACAATTGGTTGGAAATGCAATTTTAGGTTACCAAAAAGATGGTTTTAGAATTTTTTACAAATTTGATTATTATGGTGAAGATGTTCATTATTACAATCCACTTGTAAATATTGAAGATAATTATCCATTTCCTGACACTTATTTTTCTAGAGATAAAAGATATATAACCAATCGTTATTATCACCATTTAAATGCCAGCGGAAATCTTTTTTCGAAATTAAAGTATAATGTTTCCGTTTCTCAACAGAAACAAGAACGTGATTTAGAGAATTTTGTTTATCACATAGACACAAAACAGGAGGTAGATAATCAAAGAGAAACTTATCAATCAAAAGAGGTTTTTTATTCAACAGGTACACTTAGTAATTTCTTTGATAATAAAAATGTAGACTTTCAGCTTGGTTACGAAATCACTAACGAGAATGGTTTTTATGACTCTTCAGTTGGGGCTTTTAGAGATGATAACCAGCAAGGGGTAGATATTAGAAAGAGACTTGAAAATTATGATATTTATTCAGTTGCCGAAATTGGCGTAAATGATAAATTCTCCATTCGTCCGGGGCTTCGATTTTCATTTCAAAGCGCTTTCGATAATCAATATGCAAGTTCATTAGGTTTAAGATATCTTTTTGATAAAGGATTAGAAGCAAGAGCTTCTTTAGGTAAATCTTATCGTACTCCGAACTTTGATGAGCTGTATACTTATTTTGTAGACTCAAATCATAATATGCAAGGGAATGCTGATTTGATTCCAGAAACAAGTACTTCTTATGAAGTTAGTCTAAAAAGAGCCTGTACTTTTGATTCGGGCGCTCAAATCTCAAACAATTTAGCTGTTACATATTTGGATGTTGATGACAGAATTGATCTGGTTACAACACAGGTGAAACCTTTGCATTATAAATATGTTAATATCAACAGATATAAAATGTGGAACATTTCAACCGTAGAACAATACACTTATAAAAATTGGAATGTAATGTTAGGTGCTGCTGTGGTTGGAATTTCAAGAAGACTTGATTTAGCAGCCGAAAACTTAGTGTCTGATGATAAATTTTTCTACTCGTTCAGATTAAATTCAAGTATCTCCTATAACATTCCAAAATGGAATACTTTGTTTGCTGTTTTCTATAAATATAATGGGCAGCAGCAGCAATATGTTGCAGGAACTGGCAGTGATGGAAAACCAGGTTTCTTTTTAGCCGAACTTCAGCCATTTAGCTGGATGGATGCTTCTATTAGAAAAACATTCTTTAAAAATCAATTTGAAGTTACTGTTGGAGCCAGAAACCTTTTTGATGTTACCAATCTGCAATCTGTTCAAAATGGAGGTAGTACTGATGCAAGCGGTGGAGCACATGGAGGAGGAGGAACTACTACCGATATGATGTTGGGTTACGGCCGATCTTACTTCTTAAAACTTTCGTATAATCTAAATTTTAATTAATAAATCAATACCATGAAAAAAAACTTTATTCTAATATTATCTTTTATATTACTTGCCATTGGTGCTTGTAGTAGTGACGATGAAGTAGCTCAGGCTAATGTTGTAGCTTTTGCAGCGACTTCAGTAAATTTATCTGCTGAGACGACTCCAATCGAAATTAAATTTGCTTCTCCAACTGCATCCGCAGGTTCTTTAACTTTAACTTACACTGAAACTGCAGTTGCAAGTGGTACAGATTACACTACTACGCCAGCAATCGTTGCAGGTAAAGTAATCGTTCCTTTTGATCAAAATGTTTCTTCTGTGACATTTACTTTTAAGAAATTAAAAGAAGCTATTGAAGGTGAAGTTAAAAATGTAGTTTTCACTATTAGCAGTGCAACTATCAATGCTGTTATTTCTGAAAACAAATCTATTCAGGTAAACTTTAACGAAACAGCTTCTTTAGGAAATGCATTAGCACCAGAAGTTGGAGGGCCAACAGAACCGAATCAAGTTTTTGTTGACTTTAGCAGTGGAAAAATGACAGCGGTTCCTAGAGTTTCATGGGATTTAGGATTCTATTCTGGTACAGATTTTAGAGTAATAATAAATCATACTGTAAAAATGTCTGCGAAACAAACGGAGAGTACAAATATTGATGAGGTTCAGACAGAAGATCCAACGATGATTTTTACTCAAGGAACTGGTAGTGCAACTCAAGTAGATGATCCATCAGGAGATATTACTAAAACTACTATTGCAGCTATCTCAGCAACAGACAGTGAGAATAGAGTTTATTTGATTAATATGGGAAATAATCCAGCTACAATTAAACCAGAAACTGGAAATGAAGGTACTGTTAACGGGACTTCTAGAGGATGGAAAAAAGTTAGAATTTTAAGAAGTGGAAATGATTATAAAGTACAATATGCTGATATTGAAGCTACTACTCACAATGAAATTACTATTACTAAAAACGCTGCTTACAACTTTACATTTTTGAGCTTATTAGATAAGAAAACAGTTAGTGTAGAACCTCAAAAAGCACAGTGGGATATTAGTTTCACAAGTTTTACTAATACAACTTCATTTGGAGGAGGTTTAGTTCCTTATAATTTTGCTGATTTTATTTTGAGCAACCTTAAAGGAGGCGCAAAAGCATATCAGGTACTTACAACTGCATTTACATATGATGCTTTTGTTTTAGCAAATGTTGATAATGCTAAATTTACTGATGATCAAAGAAATATTGGTTCAAACTGGAGAGGAACAGTGGGAGGAACAGATGCAAATGGTAATCCAACTTCTTCATTTAATGCAAGAACAGATCGTTTTTATGTTGTTAAAGATCCAGCAGGAAATGTTTATAAAGTGAGATTTACTGCAGGTGTAAACGCGGCAGGTGAAAGAGGTTATCCAACTTTACAATACGCTATCTTAAAATAAATTCATAAATGAAAAATCAAAGAAATACAGTTTTTCATTCTAAAACATATGGTATCACACCAAAAATCTAGTTAATCATTAACTTTGTTTTTTTTATTTTTTTTTGATTTAAGAGGTTAGAAAGTCTAACCTCTTTTTTTTGCTCTACTTTCTTGTTAAAATGAAATAGAAACAAAATGTTATTCTATCTTTGCACAAATTTTTTTCTGCAATAAGTTAACAATTATTTAATTGGTTTAATTTTTGAATGCAGATCTTCATATTTTATAATTATTAGGTGAATACAAAATCTTATTTTTTTCAGTCTTTTGCAATCGTGGCCTTAGCGTTGGTTGCTTTTATTGGGTTTAAGCAAATCCTTCCAGACAAAATATTTTCGGAGAGTAAGTTAGATTCTAAAAATATATTAATAGACAGCTTGCTGTTAGAATCTGTTGCTGAAGACTCTTTATCGTTAGATAAAGACAGTATCGCAAAAAGCGAGCAAGCGCTAAGCGGGCAGAAAATTGTTTTTGATCAAACGGAAGGAATCGAGTTTCCTGCTGAAACATTTGAAAACTACAAAGGATATCAATACCTGATTTCTTTTTATGAGAAATTGTATCAGTTAGAGAAAAATCCGGAGAATAAAGTGAGAATCGCTTATTATGGAGATTCTATGACCGATGGAGATTTAATCGTTCAGGACGTTCGTACTAATTATCAGGAACGTTTTGGAGGAAACGGCGTTGGTTTTGTTTCTATTACTTCAGAATCTGCTGCTTCGAGAGGTTCTGTAAAATCAAAGTATTCTAAAAACTGGAAAACGCAATCTTATTTAAATGTAAAAAGACCAATAAGTCCTTTTGGAGTTAATGGACACGTGTTTTTTGCAAACGATAAATCCAATTCAACTTGGGTTCAGTATGAGGCTGGCCTTAACAAATATTCTACTTCTTTAGATAATGCAACCTTATTTTATGGGCGTTCATCTAAGACAGGAAAAGTTAATTTTATTATAGGAAAAGATACGATTAAGAAAATTCTTTCTCCTAATAATTTAGTAAATACACTTAAAGTTTCATCAGGAAGTCTAAAAGCCTTCAAAGCAAACTTCGTTCAAGCAGATTCTATTCCGATTTACGGATTTAATTTTGACAACGGAGCAGGAGTTCATGTAGATAACTTCTCTCAAAGAGGAAACTCTGGACTTCCAATTTCGATGTTTAATGCAGATGTAATGAGAGCTTTCAATACCAGTTTGAAATACGATTTAATTATTTTGCATTACGGAACAAACGTATTAAATTACGGAACCAAAAATTATTCTTGGTATGAAAAAGGAATGACGAAAACCGTAAATAAAATAAAAGAATCTTTCCCGGGAGTTTCAATATTAATTGTTTCAACTGCTGATAAATCGACAAAATATAATTTGGAAATGAAAACCGATTCTGCCGTAGTCCCTTTGATGAAGGCTCAAAAACACTATGCGCTGGAAGCTCAGGCTGGATTTGTCAATTTATATACTTTGATGGGGGGAGATGGTTCTATGATCAAATGGGTTGATGAGGCTCCGGCAAAAGCGAATAAAGATTATACTCACTTTAACCAACGTGGGGCAAAAGCAATTGGTAATTTGCTATACGGACAATTAAATAAAGGGTACGAAGAATATAAAGTGCTCAGAGAAAAAAGAGATGCTGAAGGAACAAAGCCAAAACCAGTAAGTAAAGCCAGACCTGATTCCGTTTCAGTAACAAAAGACAGTGTATGATAAACAAACTTATTTTTTTCTTTTGTTGTGTTTTTTTTGCAACAAATGAAATAACTCCCAAAACAGACGTACATCCAACACCAAAAAGTATGATTCAAAAAGCAGATACAGCAATTGATGCTCCTTCTGATGATCAAATTTATAATGCAAAAGCGTTAAGCGATTTTTTTCAGAAGCTGGAAAAAAACGAGGATAAGAAGAATCAGAAACTCAATATTGTGCATATTGGAGATTCGCATATTCAAGGTGATTTGATGACCAATGAAATCAGAAAAAAACTGCAGCAGAAATTTGGTAATGCAGGACGCGGTTTAGTATTTCCGTACCAATTGGCGAAAACAAACGGTTCTTATAACGAGCGTTTTAAATCGAACAGAACTTGGGAAAGTTATAGAAATATTCACCCAGTTAAGAATTGTCCGATTGGGTTAAGCGGAATTGGACTTTGGAGAGATTCTGGCGGATTTGTAATGGAAATGAATGTAAAAGATCTAGCTTACAAATTCAATACAATAAAAATAATTACGCCACAGAATCAGGATATGTTTGATTTGGCAATTTCGTCTAAAATCAATTCTATTCAAACAACTGAGCCAAAAGTAATCACACACAAGATTAAAAAAGGTGAAGTACTTGGAAGCATTGCGGACAAATACAATGTTTCGGTTGCAGAAATTAGAAGAATAAATCATTTAAAGTCTAATAATATTCGTGCAGGAAGAACGTTAAAAATTGCCACAAAGGAGACAAGAGAAAAGACTATTTCGATGTCTGAATTTGTTCCTCTAACAATAGAATCAGATTCTTATTCGCATTATTACAATTCAGAAAATGCCTTGAGCCGAATTTTCTTGATTCCGAACAAAGAAGCAAAAGATTATGAGCTAAACGGAATTGTTTTAGAGAAAAATACTCCAGGAGTTATTTACAGCGGAATAGGAGTTAACGGAGCTAAATATTCAGATTTTAATAAATATCCGTTATTCTTTGAACAATTAAAATCATTGCATCCAGATTTGCTGATTTTTTCGTTAGGAACAAATGAAAGCTACGATCACTTAGATCCAGAGAAATATATTCGCGAGTTAAAAGAATTTATTAGCAATATAAGAGCACAAAAGATAGATGCGCCAATCATTGTAATGACACCGCCGCCATCTTTGCTAAGAAGAAAGCCAAATACTTATATTGATGATTATGCAAGACAAATTATCAATATAGCTCAAAAAGAAGATATTGCCGTTTGGGATTTATACGATGAGTTTGGCGGAATGAGCGGAATCAAACAATTAAAAGTACAAGGATTAATTGGACCAGACTGGGTTCATTATTCAAAAAAAGGATACGAGAAACAGGGAGATTTGTTTACTCAGGCGTTTTTAAGATCATACGATAATTTTAAATCAAAGAAATAAGTTGACAACAATAGAGAGCATTAATAATTGGTTTATTCAAAACTTTGGTGCAATTACGATAGAACAAGTTAAAAGTTGGTTTGTTTACAATCCCGACGAAAAACTTTTATTCAATACCGGTTTATTCTTAGGTTTATTTCTGGTTTTCTATTTTGTGTATGGTTTTTTACGCAAAACATTTTATTTGAGATTAACGTATGTTATTCTCTTCTCACTTTTCTTTTATTATAAGTCAAGCGGAATTTACTTTCTGTTGCTATTACTTTCGTCTGTTGTAGATTATGGTTTGAGCCAGATTATTTACAGAGAAAGTAGAGATGGCGTTAAGAAATTATATTTGGTTATTAGTGTGATTTTGAACTTGGCACTTTTGGGCTATTTTAAATACATGAACTTTTTGATTGTAACGTACAATGATATGTTTCATGGTGAATTTGCACTTCATAATGTTTTTCTTCCTGTCGGAATTTCATTCTATACTTTTCAGTCAATGAGTTATATTATTGAGATTTACAGAGAAGAAATTAAGCCTACGAAAAATTATATCGAATATTTATTCTTCGTTTCATTTTTCCCGCAATTAGTTGCTGGGCCAATTGTACGTGCCAAGGATTTCTTGCCTCAGATTTATCAAAAATTAAACTTGACAAAACAAGATGTAAACAACGCTTTGTTTCTAATTATTGGAGGTTTAATTAAGAAGACCGTAATCTCAAATTACATATCAGTAAACTTCGTTGATCGTGTTTTTGATACACCTTTGAGCTATACTTCATTCGAAAATTTAATGGCTTCTTACGGATATGCCATTCAGATTTACTGCGATTTCTCAGGTTATTCAGACATGGCAATTGGTATTGCATTATTGCTTGGATTTAAATTGCCAGTCAATTTTAGAACTCCATACAAATCAACTTCTATTACTGATTTCTGGAGAAGATGGCATATTTCGCTTTCGACTTGGTTAAAAGACTTTTTGTACATTTCGATTGGAGGAAACCGTCAAGGTTCTTTCGCAGGATATTTATTTCCAAGTTTATTCTTCTTCGGATTGTTACTTTGGGGAATGTCATGTTATAATGAAAGTATAATTCCGCTTATCATTGCAGGAATCAGTATTTTGATTTTTGCTTTGTCATTTTTACTTTCAAGCAAGGTAAAACAAACTTTAGTAACCAATTTCAACTTGTTTACCACGATGCTTTTAGGAGGTTTGTGGCACGGAGCTGGAGCACAGTTTATTGTTTGGGGAGCGCTTCACGGATTAGCTTTGGCTGTTCATAAAATATTCATGGAATTTTTTCCTTCGAAGAAAGACAAAAGCCCGAATTTCTTGTGGAGATTTTTCTCAATCGTAATCACATTCCATTTTGTGGTTTTCTGTTGGATTTTCTTCCGAGCAAGAGATTTTGCAACAGCTTTACAAGTGATTAATAATATTGGTCAATTAACATTCGAACCAGAACTTTGGAAAACAATTATTCTTGGTTATAAAAATGTTTTCGGATTAATGTTATTCGGTTACGTTTGGCATTTCTTACCAGAATCATTCACAAACGGAATGAAATCGGTTTTCGACAAAACCCCTTTATTGATAAAAGCAATAATCTTAGGATTCGTTTACTGGATTGTTTACGCAACAGCTGTGGCAGGTTCACAGCCGTTTATATACTTCCAATTCTAAAAAAGATTCAAAGAGACATAGTTACAAAGGCGCAGAGTTTTTTTTCTTGCGCCTTTTTTTGTTTATAGCCATAGATTAAAGGATTAAAAAGATTAAAAAGATTTTTGTTTCACGCAGATCTTGCAGATTTAGGCAGATTTAATTTTTAGATTTTAAATAATAATCTGTGCAAATCTGCTTAAATCTTTTTTAAATCTGCGTGAAAAACTTCGTAGTCTTATGAGTAAAAAATCTTTGCGGACTTTGCTTAAACCTTTGCGAACTTTGCGGTTAAATGGACTTAAATAAAAATTGCCTGAAATATCTAATTAGATTATCTTTGCACTTCAAATAAAGAAAATGATATGTTTGATAATTTAAGTGATAAGTTAGATAAAGCGTTCCATATATTAAAAGGACACGGTAAAATTACAGAAGTAAACGTTGCCGATACTTTAAAAGAAGTTCGTCGTGCGTTACTTGATGCCGATGTTAACTTTAAAATTGCTAAAGATTTTACTGCAAGAGTAAAAGACAAAGCAATTGGTCAGGATGTATTGACAACATTACAGCCAGGACAATTATTGGTTAAGTTGGTAAAAGACGAGCTTACCGAATTAATGGGTGGAGACGTTGCTGGTGTTAACCTTTCTGGAAATCCAACAGTTATTTTGATGTCAGGACTTCAAGGTTCTGGTAAAACAACTTTCTCAGGAAAATTAGCAAACTTCTTAAAAACAAAGAAAAATAAGAAACCACTTCTTGTAGCGTGTGATATCTACCGTCCTGCGGCGATTAATCAGTTGCATGTAGTTGGAGATCAAATAGGTGTTGAGGTTTACTCAGAGCCAGAAAATAAAAATCCTGTAGAAATTGCTCAAAACGCAATTAAACATGCAAAAGCAAACGGATTCAATGTTGTTATCGTCGATACAGCAGGACGTTTAGCAGTAGATCAGGAAATGATGGATGAAATTGCTCGCGTACACAAAGCAATTCAACCACAAGAAACATTGTTCGTTGTCGACTCTATGACAGGACAAGATGCTGTAAACACAGCAAAAGCTTTCAACGATATCTTGAATTTTGATGGAGTTATTTTAACGAAATTAGATGGTGATACTCGTGGTGGAGCTGCACTTTCGATCAAATCGATTGTAAATAAGCCAATAAAATTTGTTGGTACTGGAGAGAAAATGGAAGCAATTGATGTTTTCTATCCAGAACGTATGGCTGAGCGTATCTTAGGAATGGGAGACGTTGTGTCTCTTGTTGAAAGAGCGCAAGAACAATTTGACGAAGAAGAAGCTAGAAAACTTCAAAAGAAAATCGCTAAAAACGAATTCGGTTTTGACGACTTCTTAACGCAGATTCAGCAAGTGAAAAAAATGGGTAATATGAAAGACTTGGTTGGAATGATACCAGGTGCTTCAAAAGCCATGAAAGATGTAGAAATCGAAGATGACGCTTTCAAACATATCGAAGCAATCATTCATTCGATGACACCAGGAGAAAGAAGCAAACCAGCCATTATCGACGTAAAAAGAAAAGCCAGAATCGCAAAAGGTTCGGGAACTAAAGTCGAGCAAGTAAATCAGCTGATGAAGCAGTTTGACCAAATGAGCAAAATGATGAAGATGATGCAAGGGCCAGGCGGAAAAAATCTGATGAAAATGATGGGTGGTATGAAAGGAATGCCAGGCGGAATGCCGGGAATGCCAAAATAATAAAATTAAAAGTTTCAAGTTTAAGGTTTCAAGTTATGAAATCAAAATTTGAAACTTTTTTAATTAAATATATATTAAGTTTCGTTTTCAACTTGGAACATGAAACCTGAAACAAAATAAATTTAAATCTGAAACAAAACAACACAACACAATGCAACTACTAGACGGTAAAAAAACATCTAACGACATTAAAAATGAAATTGCAGCAGAAGTTCAATCTATAAAAGCAGCTGGAGGAAAAGTGCCTCATTTAGCAGCAGTTTTAGTTGGAAATAATGGGGCAAGTTTAACTTACGTAGGAAGTAAAGTAAAATCATGCCAAGAAATTGGTTTCGATTCAACTTTAGTTGCTTTGCCAGAAACTATTTCAGAAGACGAGCTTTTAGCAAAAATTGCAGAATTAAACGAAGATGATAACCTTGACGGATACATCGTTCAGTTGCCTTTGCCAAAACATATTGATGAGCAAAAAATCTTATTAGCAATCGATCCTGATAAAGATGTTGATGGATTCCACCCAACCAACTTTGGTAGAATGGCTCTTGAGATGGAAAGTTTTATTCCAGCAACACCATTCGGAATTATGGAATTGCTAGAGCGTTACAAAGTAGAAACTGCAGGAAAACATACAGTAGTAATTGGAAGAAGCCATATCGTAGGACGTCCAATGAGTATCTTAATGAGCCGTAAAGGAAATCCTGGAGACTCAACAGTAACATTGACTCACAGCCGTACGAAAGACTTAGCAGAATTCACTAAAAATGCTGATATCATTATTACAGCTTTAGGCGTTCCAGAATTTTTAAAAGCAGATATGGTAAAAGAAGGAGTAACTGTTATTGACGTTGGAATCACACGTGTAGATGATGCATCAAACCCAAAAGGTTATGTAATTAAAGGTGACGTTGATTTTGACGGAGTAAGCAAAAAAGCATCATTTATTACGCCAGTTCCAGGAGGAGTAGGGCCAATGACAATTGCAATGTTGCTTAAAAATACACTTTTAGCAAGAAAAATGAGAAGCGCAAGAAATCAGTAATATTGCGTCGAAATATTTAAAAAGCCTGTTCAATTGAGCGGGCTTTTTTATTTGTATTTCTTAAAGAAAATACCTAAATAACGTAGTTTTAATATATAATTAATAGTTTAAAGTTTTGGTTCTTAAAAATAAAGGATACTTTTGCACCACTTAAAAAACACACTTCTCCAAATGGACGATTATTATCATTCGTTAGTATTAAATTAAGCAGCTTTTGAAATTTCAAAACGCTGCGATAAAATCCTGTATTTTGAAATGAAAGCCTTTTACACAAACAACAACGGATTAATTGAAATCCCAAAATGGACTTCTAATTGCTGGATTCACATCGAATCTCCAACAGAAACAGAAAAAAAGTATTTACTAGAAGAACTTCAGATTCCTGAAGCATTTTACAATGATATTGAGGATATCGACGAAAGACCTCGTATCGAAATCGAAGATGGTTGGACGCTTATTATCATGCGTATTCCCATAAAAAGTGGCGATGTCAAAATTCCTTTTCACACCGTGCCTCTCGGAGTCATTTTTAAAGATGATATCTGCGTAACCATCAGTTTTTACAAAACAGAAATCATTGCCGATTTTGTATCGTATTCACAACGCAAAAACATCGAAATCGAAGATAATTTCAATTTAGTATTGAGATTGCTGCTGTCTTCAAGCGTTTGGTACTTAAAATACTTGAAACAAATCAACCAGAAAATAAAATTGGCCGAAGATAATTTAGAGAAATCTATCAAAAATGAAGAACTTCAAGCACTGCTTCAAATCGAAAAATGTTTTGTATTCTTCATTACTTCCTTAAAAGCAAATGACGTTTTATTCCAAAGAATTAAAAACCTAAAAGCATACAAAGAGACTTACGATCCAGAATTATTAGAAGATGTCGAAATCGAATTGAATCAGGCACAGGATACAGCCAATATTTACAACAACATCCTAACCGGAATGATGGACGCGTACGCCTCTGTAATCTCAAATAATATGAACAATATTATGAAGCAGATGACCTCAATTTCCATCATTTTAATGATCCCGACATTAATCGCCAGTTTGTACGGAATGAACGTCCCAAACGGCCTAGAAGAAAGCAAATACGGAATCTGGATTCTCCTTTTAATTTCTATAATTCTATCCTCTTTCGGCGTATTTTTATTCAAACGCAGAAGATGGTTCTAAAATATCAAGCAAAAGCCTATTCGTTAAGAATGGGCTTTTTCGTTTTATTATTATTTGGGCGTGACCGTATTTGCAAAAGGCGCTACCAATCTTTCCGCTTATGTGCGCCTTTCGCAAATACGGTCGGGCTATCCGCGCTACTTCGGTAGCCAGCTTCTATCCCTCACGCTTACAAAAACTGCGAAACTTTCCTGCAAGGTTTTCAAAACCTTGTAGGTATACTTTCAGCCAAAATAAATTATTTTTTTAAACCCGACTAAATATCAGGTATACAGGGTTTTATGAATATTTCAGGATTCTAAATCATTACATTAAATATTTTTTCATTTTTTTATTTGCCAATTCAAAATAAATAATAACTTTGTACCGCAAAGTACTTTAATTATGAATCAAAAGCATCAAGAAGATTTAGCACATATTCGTTCCATGATGGAGCGCTCTTCAAGATTTATATCGTTAAGCGGACTTTCAGGAGTTTTCGCTGGTCTTTCGGCTTTAATTGGCGGAATCTATGTTTACCAGCTTTTCAAAGCAAACGGTATTGATTATCTAAATGATGGACATAGGTTATATTCGACCAATCTAGTTTCAGAATTATTCTGGATCGGAATTACAATTATGGTTTTTGCATTAGTATTTGGTACTTTTTTTACGGTCAGAAAAAGCCGAAAATACAATCTGCCAATTTGGACTTCAGCAACAAAAAAAATGCTGTTCAATTTAGCAGTGCCGCTTGTAGCTGGCGGAATATTTTGTTTGGCTTTAATGTATCACGGACACTTTGGTATGGTAGCGCCAGCAACATTAATTTTTTACGGACTTGCAGTTATAAATGCTGAAAAATATACATTTTCTGATATAAAATATCTAGGTTTCTCGGAACTTATTTTAGGATGTATTGCACTTTTTAATATAGGGTATGGTTTGATTTTCTGGATCATAGGATTCGGAATTCTACACATCGTATACGGATTAGTGATGTTCAAAAAATACAAATAACCCAATGGGAATTATTGATAAACTAAATAAAGATTTTGAAAGCCGTGTCAGATTGGGTATTATGTCCATTCTGATGGTTAACGACTGGGTAGATTTTACCGAGATGAAAACGCTTTTGAATATCACCGATGGAAATTTGGCAAGTCATTCTTCTGCGCTTGAAAAAGCAGGTTACATAGAAGTTAAGAAAGAATTTGTGGGCAAGAAACCAAAAACCTCTTATCAGGTAACCGATTTAGGGCGTGCGGCTTTTAAAGAACACCTATCCTACCTTGAAAAATTAATGAAATCATAATAACACTATTTTTTTATCCACAAACTTTGAATTACAAAGTACTTTTAAATTTAAAACAATGAAAAAACATCAAATTATTTTAGCTTGTACAGCAGTTTTTTTACTGCTTTTTTACAATGAATCTGTCGGAATCAATATTTCTATTTTCGGCGTAGTGCTTACGCTCTTGATTAGTTATTTCTTTCAGGAAAAGTTTGTTGGCAGATTGCATTTGGTTCTCGTAATGACCTCTATTTTGTCTTGCTTTGCCTTTGCATGGTATGGCGATGCCGCATCATTCTTTGCTTTAGCTTTATCAATTCTATTTTTACAATTTAAAACACAAGATGGAGAACTCAAAGTAATTCAGGTCTTTCCTTTAATAATTTTAAACGGATTTACTTCTGTAGGCAGAATATTTATGTTTCATCAATGGCTTCCAGAACGCAAAATCCATAATGATTTTGCTAAAAAGCTAATTGCCTTTGTTCTTATTCCGATTATCTTTCTCGGATTGTTTTTTATCGTTTACTCTTTCGGGAGCAATCATTTCTCTTCATTATTTACAGATTATGAATTAGACATTAATTTGCCGCAATTAATCGGAATCAGTATTTTAGGATTTTATATTTCTTTTAGTTTTTGGAATTATTGGGTTCCAGACTACTGTTATGAGTGTAACCAGAAATTAAACAATGATTTTACCAATATTGCTGAAGTGAAAAATCAAAGTACTTTTTCATTTTTAGATTTGGATTTCGAAAGAAAAAGCGGTGTAATCACTTTGTTTCTTTTGAATGTTATGCTTTTGGTTTTTATCGGAACTTATAATTATGAGCAGTTTTTTGAAGTAGTAGAAAAAGCAAATCTAAGTTCAGATACGCACGAACGTGTAAACGCTGTAATCTTTTCAATATTGATGGCAGTCGGAGTAATTATGTTTTACTTTAAAGGAGGTTTTAATTTTGATAAAAAAGCTTCTTCTTTAAAAACGCTGGCTAAAATTTGGCTTGGGTTAAATGTAGTTTTAATTATTAGCGCCATCATTAAAAACTCAGAATACGTTTCTTTTTATGGTTTGACATATAAAAGGCTAGGGGTGTATGCTTTTTTAATTTTAGCTATAATCGGATTGGTGGTTTCGTTTCAAAAAATAAGAAAGCAGAAAACAAACGCTTTTCTTTTTAATCAAATGATTTGGTATTTCTACGGAACAATTATTCTATGCAGTTATGTAAACTGGGGCGGATTGATTACGGATTATAATATTTCTGTGAATAAAGGAGTAGAGCCAGTTTTCTTAAGCGGATTAAATTTTAACGATGAAGCTCGAAGAGCATATTTCAAAAAGAATAATTTAGACGGAAAAAATGCAGAATCTGTTAGAGAAGAAATGATTTCAAATTATCAAGATGCGGGCTTTTTATCTAAAGCTTTATATTATGAGTTTTTGGATAAATATTAATAAAAAAATCCCATTCAAACGAATGGGATTTTTTTCTATTTATTATCTCCTCTTTTTTTAAATCTCGGATCGTGTTGTGATATGAAGTTTTTTCTTCTAGTTGGAGTCGCAGCAGAAGTCGAATTTTCAACTTTAGGGAAACTCGCTTCTTCAGTTTTACTTGAAGGCTCGATTAACTGATTTAATTCTTTTATTTCGTCATCAGTTAAATCGCGATATCTTCCAACAGGAACATCCAATGAAATATTGATAATTCGGATACGTTTTAGCGCCGTAACTTCATAGCCTAAATATTCAGCCATTCGTCTAATTTGGCGATTCAATCCTTGTGTTAAGATGATCTTAAATGTAAATCTACTGATTTGCTCTACTTTACATTTCTTCGTCACAGTGTCTAAAATTGGAACACCATTTCCCATTCTCTGAATGAAACGTTCTGTAATTGGTTTGTTTACTGTAACGGTATATTCTTTTTCGTGATTGTTTCTCGCGCGAAGAATTTTATTTACAATATCACCGTCATTAGTCATAAAAATTAATCCTTCACTGGCTTTGTCCAATCTTCCGATTGGGAAAATTCGTTTTGGATAATTGATATAATCAACAATATTGTTTTGAACTTCAAGATTGGTAGTACATTCAATTCCGACCGGTTTGTTGAATGCCAGATATATCAATTTCTCGTTTTTTTCGACGATTAATTTTCCGTCAATTCGCACTTCATCATTTGGCGAAACTTTAGTTCCCATTTCTGGGACTGCACCATTTATCGTTACGCGTCCTTCTTCAATAAGTTTATCGGCTTCACGACGAGAACAATATCCCGTTTCGCCAATAAATTTATTAAGACGTTTTAAATTTTCTTCCATAATGCAAAAGTAGCTAAAATTTAGGACTTCTTAGATTGTTAGACTTCTTAGAATTTTAGTTTGCTATGGCATTCAAAAAAAATTAGAATCTTAACATCTTTTATTTATGATGAAAATCAATACTATCTTCAGGAGTTTCTTTTCTTTCAAACATGCCATAATCCCGAACTACAGTTGCAATTCGTAAATGATAATCTTTAAAAACTTCATTTCTTCCTTTTGCCTGAGCATGACGATGCATTTCTAGATTGCGCCATTGCTGAATACTTTCTTCATCTCTCCAAAAAGACAAAGACAAAATTTTCCCAGAATCACTTAAACTCTGAAAACGTTCGATAGAAATAAATCCATCAATATGACTTAATTCAGGCTTTAGACTTGCAGCGATATCTAGATATTCTTCTTTTTTTCCTTCGTTTGGAATGACTTCAAAAATTACGGCTATCATTTTTTAAGTTATGAATTATGAGTTATGAATTATAAGTGAAGCAAAAAACTTTGTTCCTTTGAGTCTTTGTCACTTTGTCTCTTTAGAAAAAAGAAACTCAATCACTTTATCATATAAATTGTCATCGTGCATTCCGTGGCCTAAACCTGAAGTTTCAATAAACTGGCTGTTTTTCCAATTGCTGGCTATTTTTTGCCCTTCGGCGAAAGCCACAATTTTATCTGAAGTGTCGTGAGCAATAAATCCTGGAATGTTAAAGTCGGAGGCAAATTTCTGTCCTGAAAAATCTTCCAGTTTAAAATTGAATCGATCCAGAAATTTGCTTTCTAAAAGTGAAAACATTTTGGTGTTTAAACTCAGCATCGAAACGTAATTGTCAATCAAGGTTTTTAATTCAGAAGGGGCTCCTAAAATCACCATTTTATTGATGCTCGTATTCGGAAATAAATGTTGATGATAAACGCAGGCCGCTCCACCAATTGAATGTCCGATAATAATTTCTGGCTGATATTTTTCTACTGCTTTATTGATAAACTCAGCGTACAACGGAACATTGAATTCTTTTCCGCTACTTTGCCCGTGTGCAGGTGCATCAAGTGCGATAATGGTACTTCCGGATTTTTGAAGATGGGGCAAGGTTTTTTTCCAGCGTGAAGAATTGCTTTCCCAACCGTGGACTAATAAAATTTTAGTTTCATTTCCTTTCCAAATATAAGTTTGAAAATGATGTTCGTTATGATGAAAAACTTCTGTTTCTGTATTTTTTAAAACTTTAGGAAGTTTTTCTTTTTGAAATCTGCCAATTCTGGGCTGGCTGAAAAGCGCATAAGAAAGTTCAACAGCTTTTTGAGGACGTACATAACTTAAAATATTAATGTAAGAACCAACAGATTTTAGTGTAATAAAACGGATGCCTTTTTTAATTCCCAAAACTTAATTTTTTTTCTAAAGGTAGAAAAAGGTCTGCCACGAATTACACGAATAAGCACGAATTTTTTAACCCATTGTTATAGATAAAAAAAAATTAGTGAGAATTAGTGTAATTCGTGGAAAAAAAACAGCAAAAAAAAAGTCCCGATTAAATCGGGACTTGATATTTAGAATTTTGTGAACAATTGTTCCATTTTTTCTTTTTCTTCTTCAGCTAATTGCGAATCAACTAAGATTCTTCCAGAGTGCTCATCAGTGATGATTTTCTTTCTTGAAGCAATTTCAACCTGAGTTTGAGGCGGAATTGTAAAGAAAGATCCAGCAGAAGCTCCTCTTTCGATAGAAACTACAGCTAATCCGTTACGAACACTGCTTCTGATTCTGTTGTAAGCTGCCAATAATCTATCTTCGATTTGAGCAGAAAATTCAGCAGATTTTTCAGTTAAGAAAGTTTCTTCTTTCTGAGTTTCAGCCATGATAGCGTCTAATTCAGATTTTTTATGTTTTAAATGAGAGCTTTTAGCGTCAAGTTTTTCTTTTAAATTAGAAATAACTTCTTTTTTATGCTCGATAGAAGCTTTCATTTCTTTGATTTGCTTTTCAGCCAATTGAATTTCTAATTCTTGAAATTCAACTTCTTTAGTCAAAGAATTAAATTCTCTGTTGTTACGTACTGATTCTTGTTGTTTTGTGTATTTCTTGATCACTTCTTTGTGCTCATCAATAGCATTTTTCTTCGCTTTGATTTGCTCCTCAATTACTTCAAGTTCACTCTTCAGTTTCTCTGAACGTGTGCTTAAGCCCGCAACTTCATCTTCCAAATCTTCAACTTCTAGAGGAAGTTCACCTCTAACGTTTCTGATTTCGTCAATTCTAGAGTCAATAAGCTGTAAATCGTATATTGCTCTTAACTTGTCCTCAACACTTAATTCTTTCGTATTCGTCATATTCTATAAGTACTTAACTGGATTTGTATTTTCTTCCGATAAAATGATTGCAAAATTAAGAATTTTTTTTCGAAGATAATCAACAATATAATTTTTTGTATAGCGTTCACTCTCAAAATGACCAATATCTGCCAAAAGAAGCTTATTTTCAGCCTCATAAAACTGGTGATACTTCAAATCTGCAGTCAAAAAAGCATCTGCTCCAGCCTGAATTGCATTTTTTATGGCAAAACTTCCTGAACCTCCCAAAACGGCAACTTTCTTGATCTTCTTTGCTAAAAAAGCAGAATGGCGAATTCCGTCGGCAATCATTTTTTCTTTTACAGAAATAAGAAAATCTTTTTCATCCATTTCAGTTTCCAGTTCGCCAATCATTCCTAAACCAATATTTTGATGCGAATTATTTAAATCGTAAATTTCATAAGCGACTTCTTCATAAATATGATTCGCAAAAAGAGCTTTCAAAATTCTAGATTGTAAGTGTTTTTCAAAAACTACTTCAATCTTGATTTCTTCGCCTGTATGCAGTTTTCCTTTTTCTCCAATTACTGGATTGCTGTCTTCATTTCCTTGAAAAGTAAAAAATCCCTGCGAGTTGAAACTGCAATTGTCATAATTTCCAATCGTTCCTGCGCCAGCTTCAAACATTGCATTTCGAACTTTATCTGCATTATCTGGAACAGTAAAAGTGACTAATTTTTGAATGAAATTTTGTTTTTGAATCAAAACTTTGGTGTTTGTTAAGCCTAAAGCATCGCAGAAAATTTTATTTACGCCTTGCGAATGATTGTCAAGTGCGGTATGAACGGCATAAATAGCAATGTCATTTTTGATTGCTTTTAAAATCGCACGTTCAACATAATTTTTTCCTGTGATTTTTTTAATTCCAGAAAACAATATCGGGTGAAAACAAACCACAAGATTGCAGTTTTTAGAAACGGCTTCGTCAATTACACTTTCTAAAGCATCATGACAAACTAAAACTCCAGAAGATTCGGTTTCGGCATCTCCGACTAAAAGTCCGACATTGTCAAAATCTTCGGCGTAAGCCAAAGGAGCCATTTCTTCGAGAACCGATATAATATTTTTGATTTTCATTTTTTTGTTTTGTTTCAAGTTTTAGGTTTCAGGCTTCAAGTTCTTTGACTTGTGCCAAAACTTAAAACAAAATAACGAAAAAAATTATACTTTCGTAGAATGAACTTACTTCGAAAATTACTTTTCCCTTTCGCCATTTTATACGGATTCATTACTTCAATCCGTAATTTTCTTTTTGATAAAGGCGTTTTAAAATCGACTTCATTTGATCTTCCGGTTATTGCAGTTGGAAATCTTAGCGTGGGCGGAACTGGAAAAACACCTCAAATAGAATATTTAATTCGTTTATTATCGGATAATTATAAAGTTGCGACTTTAAGCCGTGGCTACAAAAGAAAGTCTGAAGGTTTTGTTTTGGCTGATGAAAATTCGAATGCTGAAATTTTAGGAGACGAACCATTTCAGTTCTATCAAAAATTTCCAAATGTGATGGTTGCCGTTGATGCCAATCGTACAAACGGAATTCAGCAATTGCTTTCTCAAAACGAAAAACCTGAAATTGTTTTGCTTGACGATGCGTATCAGCACCGAAAAGTAAAAGCTGGTTTTTATATTTTGCTGACTTCTTATGGGGA
Source organism: Flavobacterium sp. B167r (assembly GCF_056824315.1). Taxonomy (NCBI): domain Bacteria; kingdom Pseudomonadati; phylum Bacteroidota; class Flavobacteriia; order Flavobacteriales; family Flavobacteriaceae; genus Flavobacterium; species Flavobacterium sp. B167r. The sequence continues at coordinate 217,958 of NZ_CP124859.1, read as the reverse complement.
TTTGTATGCAGATGATTTTATGCTTCCAACGGGAAATTTACGCGAAAGCAGGAGCGGAGCTGAAAGAGCAAATATTGTGGTTGTTACAAAATGTCCTAAAATTTTAACCGAAGAAGAACAAGTTAAAATTAAATCGAAACTGAACTTAAAAGCGACACAGCAAGTCTTTTTTACTTTTATAGATTATGATTTGGTTATTTATGGTAAAAACGAAGAAATTGCGGTAAGCGAAATCAAATCGGAATCTAAATTGCTTTTGGCTGGAATTGCAAAACCGAAACCATTTTTTGATTACTTGAAAAATGAAAATGACGAATGTCTGACTTTTCCAGATCATCATCATTTTTCTGATTCAGATTTAGATGCAATTCGAAATAAAGCAAACGGAAGAAAAATAATTACAACCGAAAAAGATTATGTGCGTTTAAAAGACTCAGAGTTAGTAGATCAATTGTATTATCTTCCAATAAAAAGTTCTTTCATCAGCCATCAGCAAAACTTCGATGCAACGATTTTAGAGTATATAGAAAAAACTTAGAATCTCAGTATCTCAGAATCTCAGTATCTTAGAAATTAATCAAAAAACTTAGCAATAGTCGTGTAGAAATCGTCTGGAACAAAAGGTTTTGTAATCACGTCGTCCATTCCGAAAGAAATAAGCATATCTCGGTTTTCGTCAAGCGAAATAGCTGTTAAAGCAATAATTGGAGTCGCTTTGTCAAACTCGCGAATCAATTTAGTAGCAGTAGTTCCGTTGATGCCAGGAAGATGAACATCCATCAAAATCATATCGAAGCGTTTGACTTTTAAAAGCTCGACAGCATCTTCTCCATTGTCAACAATTTCGCAAGTAATGTTTTTGTTTTCCAACATTTTGCGAGTGATCATTTGATTGATTTTGTTGTCCTCAATCAATAAAATAGATTTGTTTTTCAATTGTTTATCGTTATAAGGTTTTACTTCTTCAATTGCTTCCAATGGTTCGTTGTTGATTTTAAAATTTAGTTTAAAGGTAAACGTAGAACCTTTGCCCACTTCACTCTTTAATTTTATTTCACCTCCTAAAAGTTCGATTAGTTTTTTTACAATGGTAAGTCCAAGGCCTGTTCCTCCGTATTTTCTATTTACTTCGATAGAGCCTTGAGAAAAGCTTTCAAAAACAGACTGAAGTTTGTCTTCTGGAATTCCGATTCCAGTGTCGACAATTTCGAAATAAACGATGGCATCTTCCTCTTCTTGAGAATACAATTTTGCAATAACATTTACATTTCCGTTTTGGGTAAACTTTAAGGCATTATTGATTAAATTAAGGATGATCTGGGATAATTTTGTGGGATCTCCGATCAAATTATCAGGAATCGCTTTGTCTATTTCTAAGTTAAAGTAATTCTTGTTGGCGGTTGCCAATTCTTTTAATGAACTTTGGATATTAAAAAGCAATTCTTTCAAATTAAAGCTGATATTTTCAACTTCAACTTTAGTCGAATCAATTTTATTAATTTCTAAAATTTCATTGATGAAAGTAGTTAAATAGTTTCCAGAGAATTTTAAAGATTCTAAGTACTTTAATTGTTTTTTCTTTGGTTTGTCTTCAAGAAGAATGTGGGTAATTCCGTTAATGGCATTCAACGGTGTCCGGAGTTCGTGACTTACTGTAGATAAAAATTCAGATCTTGCTTTTGAAGCTTTTTCTGCTTTATTTTTAGCTAAAATCAACTCTTTGTTTTTTTCGCGAAGCAATAAATTATTCTGATTTCTTATGATGTTGTTTTTGTACAATGCCAAACTCAAAAGAGATAAAATCGAAATTAAAGCAATTGCTAAAATGCTAACCAGCTTAGAATAACGATAGGTTTTGAGTTGAAATTTTTCTTCGCTTTCTTTTTTAATAGTATTATTTAAAGATTGATTTTTTTTGAATTTTGCGAATTCGTCCAAATCAATTTTGGCATTTTTTAATTTTAAAATATAATTTTCCAGCTGATAATGTTCGTTTAAATAGGAATATGCCAGATCATAATTTTTATTTTGTTTGTAATACTGGCTTATCGCTAAAACGATTTTAGATTTCTTCGGAAAATCATTGATTTTGTCGTTGTAATCTAATGCTTTGTCAAAATATATAATAGCCGAATCATTTCTTTTAAGCTGAGTTTCTATTAATCCAAGCTGATAGTACGTGTCAACTTTAGTTTTTATAAGAGCGTTATTATCTGGCTTTTTTGTGATTGCTTTAAAAGTTTTTACCGCCGATTTAAGATCATTATTGGTTTTATATGCTAAAGCTTTCTGATAATCTAATACTTCAGCATTGTCATTTATATTCAGCTCTTTTATTAAATCTTTGGCTTTTGTATAATAAACAGTTGCAGTTTTGTAGTCGCCTTTTGCCGTATTAGTTACACCAATATAATGCAATGCCAAGACTTCTGTGCAACTTGGTTTTAAGGTGTCAAATAAAGAAACTGTTTTGTGGAAATTTTTTAAAGCGTCTTCAAATCTTCTCTGATTATAATATATTTTACCAAGCTTAAAAGTCTGATTGGCTAAGTTCTCTTTTTTGCCATTTTCTTCACAAAAATTAATCGACTTTTCTGTGTAGTAAATCGCCTGATCGAACTTTTTATTGTTAAGGTTAGAATTGGCAAGCTTGTTATAATAGGTCACGCTATCCGTATTCTTTACTTGAGAATACAAAAACGAGTTAAAAAAACAAACAACAATAAAAAGATAGTATTTCATGTATGCTACTGCTGTTACAATGAATCTTATTTTTTTCTTATAAGTAAAATTAAATCGATCAATCTTGATGAATAGCCAATTTCGTTATCGTACCAGCCCACTACTTTTACCATTTTATCGATAACAGAAGTTAGCTGAGCATCAAATAAACACGAATGTGTGTTGCCAATTACATCAACCGAGACAATCGGATCTTCGGTATAATCTAATATTCCTTTTAAATTTGTTTTTGAGGCTTGTTGGAATGCTTTATTTATTTCTTCAATGCTAACAGCACGTTTTACATTGAAGGTTATGTCTGTTAATGAACCGTCTGGAACTGGTACTCTAATGCCACAACCTCCCACTTTATTGTGCAATTTAGGAAAAATTTTCGTTAATGCCTTAGCTGCACCTGTAGTTGTTGGAACAATTGACTGACTAGCACCTCTCGCACGGCGTAAATCCTTATGTGGCTGGTCATGAAGACTTTGGTCTGTCGTGAAAGAATGTATGGTTGTTATGTACGCTTGCTCGATTCCGCATAATTCTTCGATAATTTTAATCATCGGAGCAGCGTTATTTGTCGTACAGCTTGCATTAGAAACTATATCTTCATTTCCTTCCAAAATATGTTCGTTTACACCAAGAACAACCGTTTTTATAGTGTCAACTTCTGAAGGAGCCGAAAGAATTACCTTTTTTGCTCCAGCTTCAAGATGCGCATTTAATTCTTCATGCGTTTTATACTTGCCTGTCGATTCGATTACTATATCAATCGAATGCGATTTCCAATCTATGTTTGAAATGTTTTTTTCGTGAAAAAAGAAAAAATGCCTTCCGTCTACAATAATACTATTTTCGTCATGACTTACTTGAGCAGGCAAAACTCCATGAATACTGTCATATTTTATTAAATGTGACATGGTTTTATTGTCTGCAATGTCATTTATAGCAACGACTTCGATTTCAGGGTGATTTAAAAGCAATCGGAATAAATTTCTTCCAATTCTTCCAAATCCATTAATGGCAATTCTTGTTTTCAACTTTTAGTTTATTTGTTTAACTGTTTAATCGTTTAATCGGTTTTACAATTAAACGATTAAACGGTTAAACCTTTTTTATAAAATATGTTTTTGTGCTTTATATGAAGAACGAACAAGAGGTCCGCTTTCTACATGTCTGAAACCTAACTCAAGACCAAATTGTTCGTATCTGGCAAATTGTTCAGGCGTAATGAATTCTTTTACAGGAAGATGTTTTTTACTTGGCTGTAAATATTGCCCAATAGTAACCACATCAACATTTGCATTTCTCAAATCGGTCATCGTTTGGAAAACCTCTTCTTCAGTTTCTCCAAGACCAAGCATAATTCCAGATTTGGTTCTGTTAATTCCTTTTTCTTTTAAATAACGAAGCACTTCTAAACTTCTGTCATATTTAGCTTGAATACGAACTTCGCGAGTTAAACGGCGTACCGTTTCCATGTTATGAGAAACAACTTCAGGATTTGCTTCTACAATACGATCAAGGTTTCTTTCAATTCCTTGAAAATCTGGGATCAAAGTTTCAAGAGTAGTTTGAGGATTCATTCTTCTGATAGCTCTCACGGTTTCCATCCAAATGATAGAACCACCATCTTTAATATCGTCTCTGTCAACGCTAGTGATTACGGCATGCTTGATATTCATGATCTTAATAGAACGAGCCACTTTTTCAGGTTCATCCCAATCTACAGTTTCTGGTCTTCCAGTTTTTACACCGCAGAAACCGCAAGAACGAGTGCAAACGTTTCCTAAAATCATAAAAGTTGCCGTTCCTTCACCCCAGCATTCTCCCATATTTGGGCAGCTTCCAGAAGTACATATTGTATTTAAACTATATTTATCAACTAAACCTCTAAGTTCAGTATATTTTTGTCCGATAGGTAATTTTACTTTTAACCACTTTGGTTTTGTGGCAGGTACATTTTCAATGACTGTTTCCATATATCAAAATTCAAAGTACAAAGATACGGAATGTAGTTCATTTAGAGGCGTTAATTTGCTTTTCGTTTAGTTTGCCTTTCTGCTGTTATTTGTGATAATTAAGTTCAAGTGTTAATACTTTAATTTCTGAAAGGGCTTTTGCAATGCCTTTTTATTTCTTGCTTAAGATTTTCGTAATAAACTTCATTTTTTTTAAAATTTTATATCCGTCTTATTCTGTTACAAATTTGACTTAATCGACCATCTCTAAAATTAAATGTATAGTATTTTTACTGTTAATTTAATTGTTTAAAAATGAAAAAGAGATTTATAACGTTAGGGATTTTACTGACGGCTTTTGGTTTTACCGAAATGAATGCGCAAATATTGTCAGACAAATCTATTGGGGCAGTGAGTAAAGGTATTTCAGGATTTACTTTCAGTGATGCCGATGCAGTTGCTTTGGCTAAGCAGTCAATAGAAGAATTAGACGCAAATAATCCTGTTGCTAAGCCTACGGATGGATATGCAATTCGTTTGAATCGTGTATTTAGTAAACACGCTTCGAGCGAAGGAGTTACATTGAATTATAAAGTTTACTTAGTAAAAGATATTAATGCTTTTGCATGTGCTGACGGAAGTGTTCGTGTATTCGCGGGCTTAATGGATGTAATGGATGACAATCAGTTGCTTGCTGTGATTGGACATGAAATTGGGCACGTTGCAAATCATGATACCAGAGATGCAATAAAAGCGGCTTATAAAAAAGAAGCTTTGTTAGATGCGGCATCATCGCAATCAGGAAAAATTGAGACTCTTACAAGTTCTCAATTGGGAAAATTAGGAAGCGCTATGATAGATAGCAAACACAGTAGAAAACAAGAATCAGAGGCAGATTCATTTTCTTATGATTTTATGAAAAAAAATGGCTATGATGTCAATGCTGTAGAGTCGGCTTTCAGAATCCTTCAAAAGTTAAGCGAAGGAACAGAGTCTTCTTTTATGACTAAAATGGTGAGCTCACATCCAGATTCTGGAAAAAGAGCAGACGACGCGAAGAAAAAAGCAACAAAAGATGGTTTGTATAATGCTTATGTACAACAGAAAATAGACAATACTGCGCCAGTTAAAGCAAAAACAGTTGCGAAAAAAACAACAGCAAAAAAGAAATAATTTTTGCATATAAATTAAAACCGGGAAGTTCTTTAGAATTTGCCGGTTTTTTTGTTTTAGGCCTTTTATGAATAATAGTCTAGAGATCTTTATTAATCGTTTTAAATTTATATCTTTATTTGTTGAAAAAACAATCTTTGTGTAAAATAATAAAGCATTTTGTTGTGCTAAATTTGTTGTCAAATTGTAATAAATTAAAACATGAAAAAGAAATTACTAGTTTTTGGAATTTTATTTGCCACATTAGGTTTTACTAAAATGAATGCGCAAATAAATTTGGGAGATAAAGCCATTGGAGCACTTCAAAAAGGTGTCACAAGTTTTACTTTAAGTAACGCTGATGCTGCAGCTTTGTCAAAAGAAGCAGTACGCAAATTAGATTCAGCTAATGTAATAGCAGGGCCAACTGATGGCTACGCTTTGAGATTAAACAGAGTTTTTGGAAAACATACTTCTGGAGAAGGTTTTACATTAAATTATAAAGTTTATAAATTAAAAGAGGTGAATGCATTTGCAACAGCCGATGGAAGCGTACGTGTATATTCTGGTTTAATGGATATTATGGATGACAATGAATTATTAGCGGTTATTGGTCACGAAATTGGTCACGTAGCAAATAATGATTCGAGAGACGCAATGCGTGCAGCATATCAAAAAGAAGCGCTAATGGATGGCGCGTCTTCACAATCGGCAAAGATTTCAGCTGTTACAGATAGTCAGTTAGGGAAAATTGGAAGCGCCATTATTGATAGCAAATACAGTCGCAAGCAAGAAACAGAAGCGGATTTGTTTTCGTATGATTTTTTGAAAAAAAATGGCTACAATGTAAATGCTGAAGAATCTGCTTTTAGAATTTTGGCAAAAATGAGTGAAGGAGCAGAAGCTTCATTTATTGATCAGATGATGAGTTCACATCCTGACTCAAAGAAAAGAGCAGATGATGCTAAGATAAGAGCGGAAAAAGATGGTGTTTACAAACCATATGTACAGCAGAAAATTGTAAATACAGTTCCCGTAACTACAACTAAAAAGACAACTACAAAGAAAGCAACTACGACAAAAAAGAAATAAAAGTTGCTTCTGATAAATGATAAACCCCGACAAATTTTTATTGTCGGGGTTATTTTTTTATCCTAATACATGAAAAGCAAGAATTTTTTGCACTTCATAAACGTTAACCGATTTGTTGAATTGTTTTACAATGCTTGGCTGCAATTCGCTTGAAATCCAGATTTTTAATTCGGCATCAAGATCAAAAGCTCCTGCAGTTTCTACGCTGAATCTTGTGATGTTTTTGTAAGCAATAGATTTGTATTCTGTTTTGCTTCCTGTAATTCCTTGAACATCAACCAAGATTAGTCTTTTGTTGGTAAAAATGAAAGTATCGCGAATAAGTTTAAAACCCATTTCAATTTCCTCGTTTGCCGTCAAAAGCTGTCCGTACTTCTTAATTAAATCTTCCTGACTTACAGAACCTGCATTGCCAAGAATAGCTGAAAATATTCCCATTATTTTATTTTTAATTAGTTAGAATGAATTCCATTTTGGAGTAGTAAATGTAGTGGATTTTTAAATGACTATAAACAAAAAAGCAGAACCTAAGTTCTGCTTTTTACTTTTCAAAATATTTATATTATTCGACTTCTGTTTTTATTGTTATTGGAAGATTGTATGCAGTTCGAACTGCTTGCCCGTTAAGAATCCCTGGAGCCCATTTTGTTTTTAATGATTTTAAAACTCTAATTGCTTCTTTGCCCATTCCGTAACCTGGATCATTTTTTACCATAATGTCTGTAAGCGATCCGTCTTTTTCAACTACAAAAGATATATACACTCTTAATGTTTTTTCTGCATCAAGTTCTGGTCTGCGGAAATTGTTTCCAACATATTTATAAAACTGCCCGATTCCACCTGGGTATTCAGGTTGTTTGTCCAAAATTGCAGAAGAAACAGGTCCTTCAATTTTAGGGGTTACAGAAGCAACATCACCATTTCCTCCGCCTCCCGTTGTAGGCATTGGATTAACTGCAGTTCCATTTCCATTTGCATTGTCTACCGTTGGTATATTTTCCGTGTTTGGAGCAATTTTGTCAACTGCTTCTTCTGGTTTTGCCGCCACTGGATTAATTAATTGAGTTGCGTCTGTTGATTTTGCAGCACTTTGCTCAACTACTGGTGCGGGTGGAGCTGGTGGTGGAGGCACAACAATTGGGTCAACGTGTACAATCGTTGGTTCGTAAATTTGAGGTTCTGGCTCAACTTCAACTGGTGAAGTTGTAATTTTGCTAATAAGTACCGGTGCACTTCCTAAAGCCGTTATTAACAATAAACCCATAAAGAGAGCTGTAACAGAGTTTTTGGAGTTCTCTTGGCGTAACTGATACGCGCCATATTCTTTGTTTTTGTTCTCGAAAACAAGATCGGTCCACTTGTTTTCATAAATGCTTAATTTAGACATAATTTTTGGGTTTTAAGGTTAAGTAACTTTAAATCATACGCATAAAGGTTTAGGTTTTAGCTAACAACGTGAAAGTTGTAGTTTTAATGTTGTGAAAATGTGTTTATTTTAAGAATAAAAATAAGAATTATTTATTCTTTATTTAAAGATAGTAAATTATCTATTACGTTCAATGATTTCTGCCAATAATTTTTTAGCGCGCAAAAGTTTTACTTTAACGCTGCTTAATGGTTCATCCATCTTAACAGCAATTTCCTGATAAGACATTTCTTGAAAATAACGAAGCTGAATTACTTCTTGGTAGTGCGGTTTGAGTTCTTTGATGCATAAGAGCAGACGAGAGAGGTTCTGTTCTTTAATTAAAGCATCTTCTGCAGATGGAGTGGGGTCAGCAATGTTGTATGCTTGTTGGTCTTCGTTGTCTGTGATTTCTATAAAAAGATTGGTTTTCTTTTTTCGAAGTAAATCAATATAGACGTTTTTTGCAATTGCAATAAGCCAGGTGTTAAATTGAAACTCTGGATTATAAGAAGCTATTTTGTCAAAAGCTTTAGAGAAGGTTTCTATGGTAATATCTTCTGCGGTGGTTTCATTTTCGGTTCGTTTAAGCATAAACGAATACACCTCATTCCAATAATGATCTAATAAAAAAGTAAAGGCGATCTGATCGCCTTTTTTTGCTTTTTCTATTTTAGAATTTATTTCCAATATACGGGTTTTGAAAAGATATTAGTTATAAAGATATTAATTTGCGTTAATATAAGCGCTATCTCAACAACTGGAAACCAAAATTTAATATCTTTTTCTTTTAATTTTCCTGCTGAAAATCCAATTACTGTCCAGACAACAGTATAGCGTGTTGCTAAAATTGCTAATACGGCAATCCATTGAAATTGAAATGCTAATAATATGATAACTGATATAAAGAAAAATAATTGTGAAAGGAAAAATAATCCTAACTGCATTTTGTCAAAAAACTTGTAATGTTCTGCAGTCGAAATATGTCTTCTTTTCTGAGTAAACCATTCCTTATAACTTGTCTTAGGTTTTGAATACGTAAAACTATCAGGAGAATAAGAAATAGTAGTGTTTTCTTTATTTGCAGCTTGATTGATGAACAAATCGTCATCGCCAGAGCGAATTTGAATGTGGTCAATAAAACCATTCACATTAAAAAACTCTTCTTTTTTATAAGCAAGATTTCTGCCGACTCCCATATAAGGAAGACCCATTTTTGCCCATGAAAAATATTGAATTGCTGTTAGCACAGTTTCAAAGCGGATAATTTTGTTTAGAAATGAACGCTCTACTTTCTCATAACCTCCATAACCCAAAACAATAGTTTTGTTTGTGCTAAAATGCGAAGTCATAGAAGTAATCCAGTCTTTAGAACTCGGAAAACAATCTGCATCTGTAAACAATAAATAATCTTTTTTTGCCGCTTTTATTCCAAGCGTTAAAGCGTATTTTTTATTCCCCCAAAAAGCCTCGTTGTTCTCTACTTTTACCAAACGGATATTAGAGAATTGTTTTTCAAATTCTTCAAAAACTTCAAGAGTTTCATCGCTAGATGCGTCGTCAATTAAGACAATTTCAAAATCTGGATAATCTTGCTGCGCCAAAAGCGGAACGTATTTTTTTACATTCTCTTCTTCATTTTTAGCACATACAATTACAGAAACTGGAAGGTTTTTAGGTTTCACATGTTGTGGTTTGGCAAAAGCAAATTTTCCAAAAAAACCTAAATAATAAAATAATTGAACTACGACAACAGCAATAAAAAAGTAAAATATGTATATAAGCATCTGATTTATTTGATTCTATTAATTTTCACGTTTTGCGACTGCAAATGTACTTATGAATTCGCTAAATTCAATAGCCAAAACTGATTTACTTTCGGCATTTTGACATTTCTTCTGCAATAGCAATAGACTGAGGGTTTTCGGTTTTTTCCAATTCCGAAATTATGTTTTTATAATTGTGATCGTCACGGTTTTGAGAGAGTTTTTTGGTGGCTTGAATTTCTTCAATTTCAATCTCAAAACCAAAGATTCCACGAGCTTCGCGCATTGTTTTCTGAGATAAATCTTCAACGCGAACGGGGTTCTTAGAATTCACTTCGTATTTATCAACCAATTTCTTTAATTGCTCTACAGAAGTTTCGTAATCTATAATCTTGATTTTTCCATAAACATGCACGGCTATGTAATTCCAAGTCGGAACATTTTCATGATCATACCAAGAAGAAGAAATATAACTATGCGGTCCCGTAAAAACAGCCAAAACCTGATCGTTTTCTTTAAAACCTTCTGCTTGCGGATTCAGTTTTGAAATATGTCCTTGTAGAATTTCTTTTCCTTCAGAATTCAATTCCAACTCTATCGGAATATGAGTTGCTGTCAGTTTTCCGTTAGTCTGATTTATCAAGATTCCAAAACTGTTTTCTTTCAAAAAAGCTCTGATCTCTTCCTGATTTTCGTTTTTGTATAAATCGGGTGTATACATTTTTTTCTTTTTTTAGGTTCAAAGGAACAAAGAAGCAAAGGCTCAAGGGTTTGAAATTATCTAATTATCTCATTTCCTAATTGTCTCAATTTAAATTACATTCACTTCTGCTTCGATTTGAATGCCGAAAGTTTCAAAAACGGTTTTTTGAACTTCTTTAGAAACGGCTAAAATTTCCTGTCCCGTTGCGTTTCCATAATTCACTAAAACCAAAGCTTGATTTTTATGGACTCCAGCATCTCCAAAACGTTTTCCTTTAAAACCAGCTTGTTCAATCAGCCAGCCAGCAGGAACTTTTACTTCGGTTTCTGAAACTTCGTAAAATTTCATTTCTGGGAATTTTTGGTGGATTTTTTCAAAATCAGATTTCAATAAAATAGGATTTTTGAAGAAACTTCCGCTATTTCCTAATTCTTTTGGGTCTGGCAATTTGCTTTGTCTGATCGCAATTACAGCATTGCTGACATCTTTTAATGTTGGTTCTGTAATATTGTTTTTAGCCAATTCTGCCAAAATATCTCCGTAAGAAGTATTGATTTTATGATTGCGTTTGGTCAATTTGAAAATAACCGAAGTGATAATATATTGGTCTTTTGCTTCATGTTTGAAAATACTTTCGCGGTAGCCAAAATTGCATTCGGCATTATTGAAAGTTTTCATTTCTTGAGTTGCAATATTCATCGCTTCGCAAGAAACAAAAGTGTCTTTTATTTCCGTTCCATAAGCGCCAATATTCTGAACTGGAGTTGTACCAACATTTCCAGGAATAAGAGACATGTTTTCTAAACCGCCTAAATTGTTATCAATCGTCCAAAGAACGAAATCATGCCAAGTTTCGCCAGCCTGACTTTCAACCCAAACAAAATCGTCGTCTTCTTTTGCGATTTTTTTTCCTTTTAAATCAATATGAATAACCAAAGCGTCAATATCTTTCGTTAAAAGCATATTGCTTCCACCTCCTAAAATGAATTTTTTCTCATTTTTGTTTTCCTCTAAAACCGTTTTTAATTCAGCAATAGAATGAACTGCAACGAATTGTTTAGCACTGGCTTCAATGCCAAAAGTATTGTATTTTTTTAATGAAAAATTGGATTGGATTTCCATAAATAAAAGGCTTTTTAACTTCCGAAAACTTCGGAAAAATTCTGAGATCAAAAGTAACGATTATAATTTATTTGAGTAGATTTTCTATAAAAAGACTTTTTTCGATATTTTATTTTATGGCTTCAATAAATTGTTGCATTTCTTTCATTGTTCCAATCGTAATTCTAGTCCATTTTCCGTTTTCTTCGTAGATTTTAGTTCCTTGTATATTATGATTTTCCAATTGTTTAAAATAATCTTTTTTGTAATTCTCCAATGAGAAATAAACAAAATTGGCGTGAGATGGAATACAGGTTAAATTGAGTTTTGTAAGCTGTTCTATTGTATATTTTTTAACTTCTTCGTTTAACGAATGGACTTGCTCAATAAATTTTTCGTCTTTTAAAGAAGCGATAGCAGCAACTGTTGATACTGCGCTAACAGATAAATTCGGAGAAGATTTTAACGCGCTTATTTCTTCTATTGTTGAAGAAGCCGCAACGGCATAACCAATGCGCGCGCCAGCCAAACCGTACATTTTTGAAAAAGTTTTAGTAATGATTAAATTTTTGTTTTCCGCTACAAGACTGCTTAATGATTCTTCTTTTGTGAAATCAAGATACGCTTCGTCAACAAAAACAATGGCTTTTTTTGAAGCTTCTTTTACAAAAGAAACCAATTGCTCTCTTTCGCAAATTGTTCCCGTCGGATTGTTAGGATTGCAGATGTAAACCATTTTTGTATCTGCATCAATTGCTTTTAGCATTGCTGCTAAATCATGTTTTTTGTCTGAAGTTAACGGAACGGTGATTTTTTTTATTCCTAATTTATCAGAAGGAAATGTCCAATAATTAAAAGTGGTTTCAGCTAATACAAAATTGCCTTTCTGAAGCGCGGTATATTGAAGAACTAAATCCAAAATTTCAGTTGAACCAGCGCCAAGTAGAATATTGTTGTTTGAAACATTATTCTTTTTAGCAATAAGAGAAATTAATTCATCTGAAAGATCCCAGCCATATCGATTGCTGCTATTGATGCTTTTCTGCATAGCGGCGCGCGCTAAAGGTGAAGGCCCGTATGGATTTTCATTTGAGCGCAATAAAATAGGCGATTTTTCTACATCGGAAAAAATATAATTTTCAGTTGAAGTATTTGCAAATGCTTCAAATTGGCAAAAGCCTAACCCTACTGCGCCTAAACTTACTTGTTTTAACCAATTTCTTCTATTATTCATATTTCTTTAAGATTAAATTAGATGATGTAATTAGCAATATGTCGATGTGTTATGGAAAAAGTTACGATGATTTAGTTTTAGTTGAAATCTATTTTTTTGTAAGTTTGAATTAAATGTAATAGTGTAATTATGTCAAAATCAATTAATAAAAACGGATTTGTATTTTTTCTTATTCTAAATGTATTTTGGTCAATATCTTCTTTTGCTCAAACTGATATAGTGGGAGAATGGAAAACAAAAGATATAATTGGATATACAGATGTTGCCGAATATTCTTTGACAAAAGTAGAAAAAATCAATTATGACCGCCGTTTAACGTTCAAGTCAGATGGCACTTTTTTTTGCGATACGTCAGTTAAATGCCTTAATGATTGCTTCGTTTTTACTTCTGGAACTTATAAACAAGTTGATAATGATCATATACAATTAATTGTAAAAGATGCTCATTTTGTTGGATTGACTTGCAAGATGAAAAACCTGAGTAAAGAAGATATTATTAAAGATTTGGGTGTTTTTAATATTTATAAAGAAGGAGAAACAATTCGATTAGTTCCGAGTAACGGAATTTTGGAGGATGATAAAAAAATCTCTTTGGCTGACCCGAATAAAAGATAAAGCTTAATTGTTTCTTGAATCAAGCAACTCATGATATTTCTCTGAAATAACTTTCATATTAATATCATAATTGGCATTTTCCTCCACAAACTTCCTGTTTCGAGTAATCGCTTCATTTCGCAAATCAGGATTCTCAAAAGACCAGATTAATTCTTCTGCAAGCATTTCAATATCATCAATTGTAATTAATTGACCGTTTTCGCGATGCGTAATCCAACTTTGATTTCCGGGAATATCAGAAACTATGGGGAAACAATTAGAGGCCATTGCTTCAAACAAAGAGGCAGAAACACCTTCAGTAATTGGCATGCTGATGTAAATATTTGATTGCTGTAATAATTTTGGAAGTTCCGTATTCGGAATTCTTCCTGTAAAAATCACTTTATTTTCTATTTGAAGTGCTGTAGCTAAATCCTTTAAAAACTGCAATCTTGTTCCATCGCCGACAATTTTCAGAGAAAAATCAATTCCTTTTTGGTTTAAAATTCCGAAAGCTTTTAAAATAGAATCGTGTCGATATTCTGGCTGAAGCGAACGCGTTACAATCGCTTCAATTTTGTTCGAATTATTGGTTGAAGGAGTAAAAAGCGATAAGTCAATTCCTTTTGGAAGAACCAAAACTTTATTCATATCAACACCAGTTGCTTTCATGTGAATTGCCATGACAGGTCCCCAAGCATGGATTAAATGCGCTTTTTTGAAAGCATATTTCTGAATGAATTTTTTATAAGGATATAAAGCAGATTCTTCAGGCCATAAATCGGTTCGGCCTTGTTGCGCGACTGCAATGGTTTTAGATCCTGATAATGCGGCAAGAAAACCATAACTGGTTGTTCTTTCTGCAATAACCATGTTTGGTTTTTCTTTTTTAATGATTTTTCGAATAGAAAGAGGAGAGAAGAAATACTCTAAAATACGTTTGAATCTATGATTGTTAGAAGTCTGAAGTTCCCAAGTGATAATTTCAAAATCGCCAAATTCCTTTAGACCTTTCATCCAAGTTATGGCATCAGCGCGATAAGATTCTCCAAGAAAAAGTATTTTCCTTTTCATCAATTATTGTTTTTTGCCACAGATTAAAAAGATTAAAAGGATTTTTGCTGTCGCGAAAAATTAATCTGTGAGAATCTGTGAAATCTGTGGCAAATAAAACTAAAATTCTCCGGTTTCCAAAGCGCGGTTGATGAATTCGTTTAAAGGTTTTAAAGCAATCAATTTTTGACTCATTTTTTTTACGAAATCTTTCTCTAAAACTTCAGAAACATTGTAAACCTGCGTTGCAGTAAAGCTTTTCAATTTTAAAAACTCAATCGCTGGATGGTCTTTTTCGTAACCGCGAGGCATGCTTTTAAGCGAATTGTTTTCGTTTATGTCTAAATTTCCAAACTCTTTTTTGAAGTTTTTATCATTTAAAATCTCCTGTAAATCTTCATAGAAAAAAGCAATTTCTTTACGGACTTTCTTTAAATCTTCCGCTTCAGGCGAATAAAATCCGCCGGCGATAAAACTTGCGCCTTTTTCGATATGAACATAATAACCTGAACGATTTGCGCCCTTTGCTCCAGCCGACATCCAAACTCCTAAATGTGCTTTGTATGGAGATTTGTCTTTAGAAAAACGAATATCACGATTGATTCTGAAAGTACAGTTTTTAACTTCGAGTAATTCTAATGAACGATCCAGCGGTTTCATTGCGTCCAAAAAATCACTCACCAGTTGATGATAATCTTTCTTAAAGATTTCGTATCGCTTTTTATTTTCCTGAAACCATTCGCGGTTATTGTTTTTTCTTAAATCGTCTAAAAATTGCAATGATTCTTTCGCTAACATATTCTTTTTTATTGCAGTTGTTTTTAATGTTTATTGTGGGAGACTGATTTTTGGCCTGCCACGAATTACACGAATTTACACTAATTTTTTAATTACGGATCGTTCAACTTTGACAAAGTTTTAAACTTTGTCAAAGTTAAAAGTTAAATATAAATTAGTGTAAATTCGTGTAATTCGTGGCAAAAAAAAATCAATCACAAATTGAATATTTTGTAAGTCTGATGAGTCGATTTTACAATCGCTTCGGTTCTTTCTGGGTGCGTGTCAGAAATAAAAAGTTGTCCAAATGTTTCGCTGTTTACCATTTCTATAATTTTGGCAACGCGCGTCTCATCTAGTTTATCGAAAATATCATCAAACAAAAGAATTGGTTTTACACCGCTTTGTTTTTTTAAAAATTCAAATTGGGCCAATTTTAAAGCAATCAGAAAAGATTTCTGCTGTCCTTGCGATCCGAATTTTTTTATCGGATGTGAATCAATTTCAAAAGACAAATCATCTTTGTGAGTTCCGACTGAGGTATAATGCAAAGCTCGATCTTTATTGATGTTTTCTTTTAAAAGCGTCAAAAGATCTTTTTCGAATAAATGACTTTCGTAAACCAACTGCACACTTTCCTCAGATCCTGTGATTGCCTGATGGTGTCTATTAAATATAGGTATAAACTGTTCTAAGAAATCTTTTCGTTTTTCAAAAATCGATTTTCCGTAACCTTGCAGCTGTTCATTATATATAGATAAGGTGTCGTTGTCAAAAACATGATTCAGCGCAAAATATTTTAAAAGTGCATTTCGCTGTGTAATTACCTTTTGATATTGAATTAATTCGTGAAGATAAGTTGAGTCTAACTGCGAAATCACACTGTCCATAAATTTACGGCGTGTTTCGCTTCCTTCAATAATCAAATCACGATCGGCTGGCGAAATAATTACAAGCGGAATAAATCCAATATGATCTGAAAATTTATCATAAGGTTTCCCGTTTCGCTTTAAAATCTTTTTCTGCCCTTTTTTTAAACTGCAAACAATCTGTTCGGTTCTCTCGTTTTTTTCGAGTTCGGCATCAATCACAAAGAATTCTTCGCCGTGTTTGATATTCTGTACAGCAAGCGGATTAAAATAACTTTTTCCGTAAGCCAAATGGTAAATAGCATCGAGCACATTGGTTTTTCCAATGCCGTTTTTACCCACAAAACAGTTGATTTTGATGTCGA
Source organism: Flavobacterium sp. B167r (assembly GCF_056824315.1). Lineage (NCBI taxonomy): Bacteria > Pseudomonadati > Bacteroidota > Flavobacteriia > Flavobacteriales > Flavobacteriaceae > Flavobacterium > Flavobacterium sp. B167r. The sequence continues at coordinate 201,159 of NZ_CP124859.1, read as the reverse complement.
AATCAAAACTTGCTTCAGAAAAGTTCTTGTAATTGAATAATGAAATTTTGTTTAAATGCATTTTTTAGGGACTCCATGTGAAAATTTACCGTTTTTGAGCAGTAAAAATTTGAGGCTGCAAATTACCGAAAATTATCGATATAATTGGCTTTAGGGCGATTCTCAGCCAATTTATTTTAACGCTTCCGCGAAAGCGCAAATCACAAAAGAAAATATTTCTTTTAAAATAGTGATAAAATTGAATTTTTTTACGTCATTTTCAATAAAAATTTTATTTTTGCCGTTCACTAAATAAATTTTAAATGGCAACTTACAATAAAAGAGGATATAAGACACCAAAAGAAAAGGAAGTAAAAGAGGTGGTTACTGAGGAGCAACAAGTAGTTATTGACGAAAAAGACAGTACAACTGCTGCCGTTTTCTCAAAATTAGATGAAACAGCTTCTAGAACTGAGGATTGGGTGGCTAAAAATCAAAAAATAATTATTGGTTTAGTTGCTGGTATTGCAGTTGCTGCGATTGGATATTTAAGTTATCAAAAATTTATTGCAGCACCTAAACAAGAAGAAGCTGCAAGTGAAATGTTTGTTGCTCAACAAAACTTTGAAAAAGCTGTAAACGGTGTTTCTAGCGATTCATTATTCAAATTATCATTAAACGGTTCAGAAGGTAAATTCGGATTTATCAAAATCGCTGACGAATATTCTGGAACAGATGCTGGAAATTTAGCTAACTACTATGCTGGTATCGCTTACTTAAATACTGGTAAATTTGATGAGGCAATTAAATATTTAGGTGAATTCAAATCAGAAGATGTAATCTTAAGTGCTTTGGCTAAAGGTGCTACAGGAGATGCTTACGCTCAAAATAATCAGCAAAAAGAAGCTTTAGATTTTTATGTAAAAGCTGCTGAGTCTAACAAAAACGATTTTACAACGCCTCGTTTCTTATTAAAAGCTGGAAAAACTGCTTTAGCTTTAGGACAAAAAGAAGATGCTTTGAAATATTTCAATGACATTAAAGATAATTACGACAGTACTCCAGAAGCAGCATCTGTTGATGCTTTGATCGGATTAGCGCAATAAAAATTTTAGACTTTAGATTTTAGATTGTAGATTTGTATTAAAGAATCTAATTTCTAAAATAAAAAATCTAAAATATTACAGATGGCTACTGAAAATAAAAATCTATCAGAATACGATAAAAACACAATCCCAAACGCGAAAGACTTTCGGTTTGGGATTGTTGTTTCTGAATGGAATGATACTATAACAGAAGGACTTTATAATGGTGCTTTTGATGCTTTGGTTGATTGCGATGTTCCTGCTCAGCAAATCATTCGTTGGAATGTTCCAGGAAGTTTTGAGCTGATCTACGGAGCAAAAAAAATGCTTCAAACACAAAATGTTGATGCGGTTATTGTAATTGGATGCGTAATTCAAGGAGAAACTAAACATTTTGATTTTGTTTGCGAAGGCGTTACACAAGGAATTAAAGATTTGAATGTTCAAACTGATGTTCCGGTTATTTTCTGCGTTTTAACAGACAATAATATGCAGCAATCAATTGACAGAAGTGGAGGAGTTCACGGAAACAAAGGAACTGAAGCGGCAATTGCAGCAATCAAAATGGCATACATTCGTCAGCAGGCTTCAATAGCTCACGTTTTTAATCAACCATTATTAGCTTCGGGAGCGCTTCAAATTGAAGATTCGCCAAAGAAAATAGAAAACGAATAAAACACATTTGTTTTAATAAAATTAAAACCTATACTGTGTAATAACGGTATAGGTTTTTTTATTTTTTTTATGATTCTTCTTATTCTAAAAGCCAATCAAAATTCACTAAATTTGTACTTCTTGGTTTATAAAACCTAATCTAAACTTTAAAAATATTTTTGCTTAATGTCGAGTATTATTCAATTGCTTCCTGATCACGTTGCTAACCAAATTGCTGCTGGAGAAGTGGTTCAAAGACCAGCTTCAGTTGTGAAAGAATTGTTAGAAAATGCTGTTGATGCCAAAGCAACTGATATCAAATTAATTATAAAAGATGCTGGTAAATCATTAGTTCAGGTTATCGATAATGGTGTTGGAATGACCGTTACAGATGCCCGTTTGTGTTTTGCCCGTCACGCTACTTCTAAAATCCGTCAAGCTGAGGATTTGTTTTCACTTGGAACAAAAGGTTTCCGCGGAGAGGCTTTGGCTTCTATTGCGGCGATTGCCCACATGGAAATGAAAACCAAGCAAGATCAGGATGAATTGGGCACTCATATTATAATTGAGGGAAGTAAATTTGTTTCGCAAGAAGTGGCTGTTTTGCCAAAAGGAACTTCATTTGCGGTTAAAAACTTGTTTTTTAATATTCCTGCTCGCCGTAATTTCTTAAAGTCTGACACTGTTGAATTTCGTCATGTTATGGATGAGTTTCAGCGTGTGGCATTGGCGCATCCTAATATTCATTTTAGTTTTTATCATAACGGAAGTGAGATGTATAATCTTCCAGGTGCTGGTTACCGCCAACGAATTGTTGGTATTATGTCTGGAAAAACAAATGAAAAGTTAGTTCCTGTAAACGAAGATACCGAAATTATCAATGTTCAAGGTTTTGTATGTAAACCTGAATTTGCTAAGAAAAATAGAGGAGAGCAGTTCTTTTTTGTAAATGATCGATTTATAAAAAGCAGTTTCTTGCATCACGCGGTAATGTCTGCGTATGACGGATTACTGAAAGATGGCTCTCAGCCAAGTTATTTCTTGTATTTGCAAGTTCCGCCAAATACAATTGATATTAATATACATCCAACTAAAACCGAAATTAAATTTGATGACGAACAAGCATTATATGCTATTTTAAGAGCGTCTATTAAGCATAGTTTAGGGCAATTTAATGTTGCTCCAGTTTTAGATTTTGATAGAGACTCAAATCTAGATACACCATATCATTATAAAGACTTAGGGGCAGAAGTGCCAACAATTCAGGTAGATGGAACTTTTAATCCATTTACAGATGACAAAACCAATCAGCATTACAGTAAAGCTGGTTCGGGATCATCAGGATATAGCTCGGGTTCTTCTTTTTCATCTTCATCAGGCTCATCATTTTCTGGTTCATCGTATGCAGGCTATTCCAAAAGGGTAGAACCAACTGCAAACTGGGAAAGCTTATATACTGGTTTAGATGTCGAAAATACGGAAAGTATAGAAAGTTCTCCATTTACATTCGAAAATGAAGAAGTGACTTCTTCTTTGTTTAATGATGAAGATGTAGAACAGGCTACTCAAAAGACGTATCAAATTCATAAAAAATATATTGTTTCGCCAATAAAATCAGGAATGATTATTGTTGATCAACAGCGCGCGCATCAGCGAATTTTGTACGAGCAATTTTTGCTGAATATGACAGTTAATCAGGCTTCAAGCCAGCAATTGCTTTTTCCTTTGGATTTATTTTATTCGGCATCTGAAATGGAATTAATCGAAGAATTAAAACCTTCGCTAGCAACGACAGGTTTTGTTTTTGACGAAAGTAAAACCGATCATATTGTAATTTCTGGAATTCCAGTAAATATTACAGAAAGTGAAGTTCCGCTGGTAATAGAACAATTGCTGAGCGATTTGCAAGACGGAATTCCTGCAAACAGTTACAGTCAGAACGATACGATTGCCAAGTCAATGGCTAAAAGTTTAGCGGTTAGAACAGGATCTTATTTAACCGAAAAAGAACAAGATAATTTAGTAAACGGTTTGTTTGCTTGTAAAGATCCAAATATTTCACCTTTTCAAAAACCTACCTTCATCACCATGCGTGTTGAAGATATTGATAAAAAGTTTGCTGTATGATGAATATGACTCCCGTAGTTAAACAACTACTAATTATTAATATTATCTTTTTTATTGGCTCTCAATTAGTGCCAGTTTCGTATAATTATTTAATGTTGTATTATCCAGAAAGTGATAATTTTAGAATATGGCAGATTATTACGCATATGTTTATGCATGCTAAATTGCCAAATTTTGCTCATATTTTATTCAATATGTTTGCACTGTATAGCTTTGGTTCTGCGTTAGAGCATTTTTGGGGTGGAAAAAAGTTTTTGTTTTTCTACATCTCTTGTGGTTTAGGTGCAGCATTGCTTCATACAGGAGTAAATTATTTGCAATTGCAATCTTTTTTAAGTTCGGTTTCTGAATTAAATTTATCTAAATCGGAATTGCATTTGATTTTGAATGCAGATTACTCTTCTTTATTTGACGCTAGCGGAAAAATGGTACAAGGAAATATTGCCACTATTTTAAATAAAGCACATTGTACGCAAGAACAGTTTAATGCTCTTGCGCAGGCTAGCGGAATAGTTCAATCTCCTGTTTTAGGAGCTTCTGGAGCAATTTATGGTTTGTTAACAGCTTTTGCATTTATGTTTCCAAACGCACAGCTTGGTTTGTTGTTTATTCCTGTTCCTATCAAGGCAAAATATTTTGTTCCAGGAATTTTAGCAATTGACTTGTTTTTAGGTTTTAAAGGAAGTTCGTTGTTTGGAAGCGGAGGAACTGGAATTGCACATTTTGCACACGTTGGTGGTGCAATTGCAGGTTTTTTAATGATGTTATACTGGAAAAAAAATCAGTTTAATAACAACCGTTGGAATTAATTTTTAACTTTAAAGTACAATTCTAAAACAAAAGATTTTCTATGAATATTTTAGACGATTTAAAATTACAATATAGATTAGGAGGTATTGCCATGCGTGTTATGTATTGGAATATAGGATGTTTTATTGTATCGCTTATTTTTTTCTATAACTATTCAAATGGTCTTTTTGATTTTCCAAATTGGCTTGCATTATCATCAGATCCGCAGGTTTTTATGTTTAAGCCTTGGACGCTTTTAACGTATGCTTTCTTTCACGACGGATTTTTTCATCTGTTGTTCAATATGATGGTGCTTAATTTTGCTAGCTCTTTGTTTTTAACCTATTTTACTCAAAAGCAATATTTAGGAGTGTATCTTTTAAGTGCTATTTTTGCCGGAATTATATTTGCTTTAAGTTTTTATGTTTTAGGAAATGGCGCTTCCATAGTAGGAGCATCGGCTGCTATAATGGCAATTTTGGTTGCTGCAACTACTTATTCTCCGCTAATGAATGTTCGCTTGTTTCTGTTTGGAAACGTAAAGCTTTGGCATATTACAGCTGTTATTATAATTTTAGATTTGATGCAGTTTCGTCTCGGAAATATGGGCGGACATATTTCGCATTTAGCTGGTGCTTTCTTCGGATTCGCTTATATAAAACTGCTTCAAAACGGTACCGATTTAAGTATTGTTGTTTCTAAGACTTTGGATTTCTTTGTAAATCTTTTTAGAAAATCTCCTACAACCCCATTTACAAAAGTTCATAAAAATTACAAAAAACCTACAGAAAAAAGTGCATCAAGAATTGTTACGAAAGATAAAACGCAACAACAGATTGATGAAATTTTAGACAAAATCAGTCAGTCAGGATATGATTGTCTGACAAAAGAAGAAAAAGAGTTTTTATTTAAAGCTGGAAAATAAACTTGTAGGAGAATAAATATGAAAAACCTTTCTTGGTTTAATAAAATAATGTTCTTTTTGAACATAGTGCTAACTGTGCTTACATTTAGTGTCTATATTTTACCTTTTTTAGCACCTAAAAGCTTCCCGCTTTTATCGGTGCTTACTTTGTTTATGCCTGTTTTTTTTGTAGCAAACGGCCTCTTTTTTGTCTATTGGGGAATTCAGTTCAAAAAACGCCTTATTTTGTCTGGTTTAGTTTTATTAACGGGAATTACATTCATCAGCAAATTCTATAAGTTTTCTGCGAAAGAATATGTGAAAGACGAAAAGGATTTTTCTGTAATGAGTTATAATGTTCGTCTCTTTAATGTTTTTAAGTGGTTGGATCGTGATGATATTCCAGCAAATATTAAAGCTTTTATAGATGAAAAAGATCCAGATATTTTGTGTATTCAAGAGTATTCCAATTCGGCACATTTGGATTTAAAAGTTTATCCGCACCGTTATATTTTTATCGATGGAAAAAAAATTAAAACCGGACAGGCCATTTTTTCTAAATTTCCTATAATCGAAGAAGGAAAAATTGTTTTTCCAAAATCAGATAATAATGTAGTTTATGCTGATATTAAGCGCGGAAAAGATATTATTCGTGTTTACAATATGCACTTGCAATCGATTAAGATTTCTCCTGATGTAAGCGAAATATCGGACGATATTGATAATGTAAACCAAAAGAAATCACAGCGTATTTACGGAAGAATAAGTAAAGGATTCAAGCAACAGCAAGAACAAGCTGAGATTTTTAGAGAACATATAAAAAACTGCAAAACTCCAATGATTATTTGTGGAGATATGAATAACAGCCCATTTTCTTATGTGTATAGAAACATAAAAGGAAAACTGAAAGATGCTTTTGAAGAAGCAGGAGAAGGTTTTGGAGCTACTTATAAATTCAGATATTATCCAGCAAGAATCGATTATATTTTTACGGACAGTAAAATGAAAGTAAAACAATTTGAAAGCTTCTCCGATTTTGAAAATTCAGATCATTATCCAATAATGACTAGACTTTCAATGGAGTGATTTTTAGTCGAAAGTCAAAAGTTATAAAGTCAAAAGTTATAAAGTCAAAAGTTATAAAGTCAAAAGTTAGTTTTACAAGATATGAGAATTCATAACTTATAACTTATAATTCATAATTTATACGATTTTCTGTGTTTTTAAATAATCAACAGCAAATTTGCCTTCGTTAAAAAGTAAATCCAAAACGCTTAAATTGTTGATAAAGCCATGTTTGTCATCGAAAACCTGAGTATATTTTTCAAAACAATTTATATCTTTTTTACCATTTGTCAAATATCTGAAATCGGTAAAGTCGCTTACTTCATGAAAGTATTCAGTAGTTTTTCCAAATTCCAATTTTATTCGAAGACATTTAGTAACAATATCTAGAACTTCGAAGTTTAAATCCATTAAAAATTGGTGTTTTTTCTCGAAAATAGGAATGATATCATCTTCAAAGTACTCGAAGAATGGGGAGCTTCTATATGCTGCCTCAAGCGATTTTAAATGCTGTTTTTGCCAATCAAATTCGTTTTCGATCAAAGTGTCTTTCGTTTTCTGATGCGTAGCTTTAGAATGCTTAACAGGGATGTTTAATAATTGAATTCCATTTGGACTATAGATATAGGTTCTGTTTCTATTGGTCTGTTTCTGAAAATTATCTTCCATTTCAAAAGTAATACTGTCAGATTGCGCTATTACTGCAAAATGACTGATTGATGGGAAATAAGTTGGAAGTATTAAGGAATTCATTTTTTGTTTCGTTTCAGGTTTAAAATGTTTCAGGTTTCAAGTTAGCGTTAAAACGTAAAACTTGAAACCTGAAACAAAAATAACTTATTTTTTATTATGCTTTATTCTCTCTTCTTTTTTTCCAAATAAAATCTCCTACAAAATAGATAGCAAGAAGTATTAAAAAGTATTTAAAGTAAGATTGAGGCTGACCTTCGCCATCTACAGTTGTAAATACTCGGCTCCAGCGAATTTTATTAATGCCTTTTCCGTTAGTGTCCCAGCTCATCCAAATGAAAACAGGTTTTCCTACGATATGATCTTCTGGAACATAACCCCAGTAACGGCTATCCTCTGAATTATGACGGTTGTCTCCCATCATCCAGTAATAGTTTTGTTTGAAAGTGTACGTTGTTGCAGGTTTTCCGTTGATTAAGAATTTTGAACCTTGCAATTCTAACGTGTTTCCTTCATAATTTGTAATGATCTCTTTGTAAAAAGGAAGAGATTCATTGGTTAAAGCAACTGTTTTTCCTGCCTCAGGAATGTAGATTGGTCCCATATTATCTTGGTTCCATCTGTTGATGTGAGGGAAAATATCGTTGTTGTCTCCTGTGTCAACTTTTCTAATTACCGCAGTAACTCCAGGAGTATGTTTGAATCTTTCGGCTCCAGCTTCTGTTAATGAACCTAAATAAAGAGTGTCTCTTTTTTCTGTTCTGAAACCTGCAGGATCAGTAATGTCTAATTCTTTGAAGATTGTTTCAAAGTCAATTGGAGTTTTTCCGTCTAATGCTACAGCATATGAATATTGAGGTTTTGCTCTTTCAGGTAAAACTAATTTTTTTCCGTTAATAAAAACAAACCCATCTTTTATTGATAAGCTGTCTCCAGGAATACCAACACATCTTTTTACATAGTTAGATTTTTTATCAATTGGTTTGATAACACCTGGTCTTCCTTTTGGTTCAAAGAAATAATGAACGGTGTCGACAGGCCAGTTGAAGACCACAATATCGCATCGATTTATTTTTTGAATAGCTGGAAGTCTTAAATAAGGCAATTGTGGCCAGCTTAGGTAAGATTTACTTTTAGTCAAAGGGATCGAGTCATGAACCATTGGCAATGCAACAGTCGTCATTGGGACTCTAGGGCCGTAGTTTAATTTGCTCACAAATAGGAAATCACCAATCAATAAAGATTTTTCTAAAGAAGATGTCGGAATTGTGTAAGGCTGTACAATGTAAGTGTGTACTAATGTTGCTACTATAATTGCAAATAATAGAGAGCTAACAGTATCTGCAGCTTTGTTTTCTGGAGTTAATTTACGGTCTTTATTATACTCTAATTTCTGAGTGTAATTAACAAAATAGATGTAAAAACCTAAAGTAAAAAGACCTAAAATAGTGTCTAAAGTTGATTTTTTGCCAAATGTTCTTAAAGTTTCCACCCATATAACCGGAAACATAATCAAGTTGATTATTGGAATAAAAAGCAGTAATGTCCACCATGTTGGACGCCCGATAATCTTCATTAAAACGATAGAATTGTATACCGGAATTGCTGCTTCCCAGCTTTTTCTTTCCGCTGCCTGATATAATTTCCATGTTCCAAGAAAATGAATAATTTGAACGGCTAAGAAAAATACGAACCAAGAGTAAAATGTCATAATATTGTATTTTAAGTTTTAATTCAAGTTTTAGTAATCTTGAATTTTGGTCAATTTATTGTAAGTTTAATACATCTTTCATAGAGAAAATCCCCTGTTTTCCTGCTAGCCATTCTGCTGCAATAACAGCGCCAAGAGCAAAACCTTCTCGGTTATGAGCAGTATGTTTAATTTCGATACTGTCAATAGCAGAATCGTAATTTACAGTGTGAGTGCCAGGTACTTCGTCAATTCTTTTTGCTTCAATACGAATTTCGTTTGCTTTAGGGTCTTCCATTGTCCAATTAGCATAATCGCTATTTTGGATAACGCCTTGAGCTAAAGAAATAGCTGTTCCGCTTGGAGCGTCAAGTTTATGAATGTGGTGAATTTCTTCTATCGAAACTTTATAAGAATCGAATTGCTTCATGATTTTAGCCAAATATTCATTTAATCCAAAGAAAATATTTACTCCTAAACTGAAATTTGAACTAGAAATGAACCCGCTTTTTTTCTCATTGCAAAGCGCAATCATTTCGTCATAATGTTCTAACCAGCCAGTAGTTCCAGAGACTACAGGAACATTGGCGTTAAAAGATGCAGAAATGTTACTTACTGCAGCAGCAGGAACACTGAAATCAATAGCGACATCAGCTGTCGAAAGTCCGTCATAGGTGTTAAGTTCGTCTTTCTTTAAAACTATTTCATGACCTCTTTCTAAAGCAATTCTTTCGATTACTTTACCCATTTTTCCATATCCTAAAAGCGCAATTTTCATTATGATTTGTTTTTGATTTTTAAATAGAATTCAATCTATTAAAACTTATAATTAAAGGTTAGTCCGACGTTTGGTTTAAATGTTACATCGGCAGGGTAAATTTCTGGACGCATTGAAAGTCGTTCGTTTACATTAAACTGTATCAGAGCGGCATCAACATTGGCATCAATAATGTTTAAGACATAGAAACCTACAACAAATAAAGCAGATAAATCTCTGTTTCTTTGGTAGAACTTCTGCCCAGCGATAAGTCGGGTGTCATCCAAATATTTGTATTTGTCATCGTTATAGCCTTCTAATCTTCGTTTGTAGGCATCACGATAATCATGGTATTTCTTATTGTTGTCTATGTAGAAATATAAACTTGTTCCAATTGCTCCGTAAACCAATGGAATTTTCCAATATTTTTTGTTGTATGCTTGACCTAGACCAGGCAGAACTGCAGAATAAAAAGCTGCTTTTGCTGGTGTAAGCGGATCTATTTCTTCTAATGCAGTAGTGTCTTTTACGACCAAAACCGTGTCTTTTTTTACCTGGGCAAAAAGAGAAACGGTTCCTGTTAGAAAGAACAATAGACCAATGGGGACAATTTTATTCACTATCCGTTTATTAATTTTATAATTCTGTTAAAGTCAGCTTCAGAATTAAATGGAATTGTAATTTTTCCTTTTCCGTTGCCCGCGACTTTTATATCAACTTTTGAGCCAAAATAATCGTTGAAAGTGTGTTTTTGTGTTTCTCTAACAACAAATCCAGCATCAGCTTTAGGTTTGCCATCAGCTTTTGGCTGTTGGCCTTCGTGATAATTTTTAACCAAAGCTTCCGTCTCACGAACAGATAAGTTTTGGCTAACTATTTTTTGATAAATATCAGTCTGAACGTCTAAATCTTCAATGTTAATAATTGCTCTACCGTGTCCCATGCTGATAAAACCGTCACGAATACCTGTCTGGATAATCGGATCTAATTTTAAAAGACGTAAATAATTGGCAATTGTCGAACGTTTTTTTCCAACTCTTTCGCTCATTTGTTCTTGAGTTAATTGAATTTCGTCGATTAAACGCTGGTATGATAAAGCAATCTCAATTGGATCTAAGTCGTGACGTTGGATGTTTTCAACCAAAGCCATAACCAATGATTCGTTGTCATTTGCAATACGAATATAAGCAGGAACATGAGTAAGACCTACTAGTTTAGATGCACGAAGACGACGCTCTCCAGAGATTAACTGATATTTGTTAAAATCTAATTTACGAACAGTAATAGGTTGAATTACACCAAGTTCTTTAATAGAAGTGGCTAATTCACGTAATGATTCTTCATTAAAATTGCTTCTAGGCTGAAACGGATTTATTTCAATCGCACTTATTTCAAGCTCAATGATGTTTCCAACAACTTTATCAGCATTTTTGTCTTCTACTGATTTAATGTCGTTTTCAGGATCTTTTAATAGTGCTGATAATCCTCTGCCTAAGGCTTGTTTTTTAATTACTTTTGTCATAAAAACTATTTACTGTTTTTCTTTATAATTTCTTGTGCTAAATGAATATAGTTTACGGCACCTTTGCTTGTAGCATCATAATTAATGATACTTTCTCCAAAACTCGGAGCTTCACTTAGTTTTACATTTCGCTGAATTACAGTATCAAAAACCATATCGTTAAAGTGTTTTTGAACCTCTTCTACAACCTGATTAGATAAACGTAATCTTGAATCGTACATTGTTAATAATAAACCTTCAATGTCAAGATCTGGGTTGTGTATTTTTTGAATACTTTTAATTGTGTTCAATAATTTTCCTAATCCTTCAAGTGCAAAATATTCACACTGAATAGGAATAACTACAGAATCTGCTGCTGTTAAAGCATTTAATGTTAACAAACCTAAAGAAGGAGCACAGTCGATAATGATAAAATCATATTCTTCTTTTGCTTCTTCTAATGCTTTTTTAAGCATGTATTCGCGGTTTTCTTTGTCAACCAATTCAATTTCGATAGCAACAAGGTCAATGTGAGCAGGGATCACATCTACGTTTGGAGCTGTACATTTTAAAACGGCTTCTTTTGGTGTTACAGTATGCTCAAGTATTTGGTAAGTTCCAGTTTCAACTGTTTCTACGTCAATTCCAAGACCAGATGTAGCATTGGCCTGTGGATCAGCGTCGATCAATAATACTTTTTTCTCTAAAACACCTAATGAGGCAGCAAGATTTACTGATGTAGTAGTCTTTCCAACGCCTCCTTTTTGATTAGCAATAGCAATGATTTTGCCCATTTATTTTCTGAATTTTGAACCGTAAAAATACAATTATTTATGGTTTCTGAAAATCTATTTTGTTAACATTTGTGAAAGTTCCATTAATCGTGGTTTCATGGGTGTTTGGCACAAAATAATTTTAGATATGAATAAATTATCAATAAGATTTATAAGTAATTTAGTTGGTGTTTTTGCTAAAAAAAGACAGAAAACTGTTTTTTGTTTCGAAAAACAACCTCATTTTAAAATTTCAATAGTGACATAAACCAAACCGCTTTTTTTATTTGAAGCAATGTTCATAAAAGCTTTTTTACTAAGGTCAATTTCTCTTCCTTTAATAAAAGGCCCTCGATCAATAATTTCTACGATTGCGAATTTCTTATTCGCTTCATTTGTTACTTTTAATATAGTGCCAAAAGGAAATTTTTTATGAGCTGCAGTAAAATTATTGTTGTTGAATACTTTTCCGCTTGCAGTTTTTCGTCCATTAAATTTATCATGATAATAAGAAGCATGGGCTCTTTTCTTGTATAACACACTTTTTTTTGTGGAAGGGAATGAGTCAATTGACATGAAGTTTTTTTGTTTTGCGACAGCAACAACAGAAAAAAACAAAGTAATAAATAGTGTAATCTTTTTCATTTTATTTTCAAGTTCTATTTGTGGGCAAAAAAAAGGCATTATTAAAAAATAGAAGAGTCCAAGAAGGTTTATTTATACTAAAAAAGGACAGAAAACCTAGATTTTGTAGTGTTTTTGATGAGAAAATTGAGGGTTGAAACCAAGAGGCGACTTAAAGATTATTGTTATTTTGGGCTTTCTAAAAAACTACATCTATCAAACCACAAATCAACATTCTTATGAGTAAAAAAGTAATCTTATTATTCGCGGTATCTGCGTTTATGCTGTTTCTAAGCAGTTTTGTTTCTGCATCCTCGGCTATTGAAAAAACAGAAGAAAATAAAAAAATTGAACGCAAAATTGTTTACAGCAAAAAGAAACATAATATAATATTGTCGTGGGCGGCTTTTGGTGCGTCTGGAAATTATGTGATTTCGCGAGGCGGAAGTCGACTAGCATCGGATTTTGTATCAGTTGGGGCAACTTCTAAATTGACATTTACTGATAATAAACCCAATGCAAATAAATACGAGAACTATTATAAGGTTACTCGAAACGATATTAGCATCATAATCTCATTAGAAAATCAGATTTTTGGGGATAATATGTATTTCTATGATAGAAAATATGAAAATGCTGAAACAGCCCGAAATGAAATTAACTCGCAGTTTAGCAGCATCGGTTTAGGCGGTGCCAATGGCGAGTGGACAACAAAACGTCAAGCTTATTATTTTAAACCAAATATTAATGGTCAAACGTATGATGTTGGCGGATCAGGTTCTGCATCTTCGATAGAAGCAAATGCGATAGAATTAGGGTTTTATTCTCATATTGGAGGTTTAGGGAAAGTGCCTTCAGATGTTAAACTTGGAGCGATATTTACAAGGCCTCATCTTTCTGGCGGAGCTAATGCAACTTGTACATTTTGGCGTTCTGTGGAAAATGTAGAAGTAATGCGTGATTTTTCGTGGACCGTTTCTCAGTCAACAAGCGCAAGAAGACTTTTGATTGAAAGTACTTCAAAATATATCTCGGATATCGGAGATACGAATTTTTGGGGAAGTGGTGGTTTTATTGCCGATGCTCATTATACAACAGTAAGGCCAGACTGGGGAGGACAACAACAGTGGTATACCAGAAACTCTGTTTTTCCTTCTGGTTCTGGCGCGATGGGAGGTTCTTATAATATGGTTTGGCAAGGTTGTGTAAATCCGCCACAAGCAAATGACAGTAATTCGCCAATTGCTACAACTCCTATTATTAGAGAAAAACCTTTTCTTTTTGTTGATAATGATGGAGAATACAAAGTTTTTGTTCCAGCATGGCAACAGGAGAGAGTTGGAGTTTCTTGGTCTGAAAAAGATATGGGTGAAGGGAAAATTCAAGATTTGATTACAACTTGGTATGTTGCCAAAGAAGGAGATACAGATGTAGAAATTAATGCAGCGCTGAAATCAGGAAAAAATATATTTTTTACTCCAGGGCATTATGCATTAAATGCTCCAATTCAAGTAAACAGAAAAGATGCAATCCTTCTTGGTGCTGGAATTGCCTCGGTAACTTTGGAGCCAACTGAAAAAAATACTTGGGGTTGTATTTATGCTGATGATAAAGATGGGATTATCATCGCTGGGCTTCTTATGGATTCGTTCAATAGTACGACTTATCAAATTAGAATAGGAAATGAAGGAGCAAAGGCAGATCATACGACAAATCCTATTTTGCTTTCAGATATTACTTGTAGAGTAGGCGGAGTTCAGTCAAAAAATATTCAGATTCAGGCTTCGATGCAAATAAATAGTAACAATGTGGTAGGAGATCATTTCTGGTTGTGGCGCGCCGATCATGGTTCGCAAAAAGGAGGAGAGGCACGTTGGACAAGAGACAGATGCAAAAACGGACTTATTGTTACTGGAAATGACGTTACGCTTTATGCTTTATTCGTTGAGCATTATCAAGAGTATGAAGTATTATGGCTTGGCGAGCGCGGAAGAACTTTCTTCTTTCAAAACGAACCTCCATACGATGCTCCGAATCAGGCTGATTGGAGCAGTCAAGGAGGTAGGGTTGATGGTTATGCGGCTTTTAAAGTGGCCAATTCTGTAAAAGAACATCATACAATAGGAATGGGGTCTTATGCCGTTTTTACAGGAACAGATGGAAATGTGAATAAGAAAAACGGTTTTGAAATACCAAACAGTCCAAATGTAAAGTTGGAAAAAATGTGCATCACTCGTTTCGCTGGTCCAGGTAATATTCAGAATGTAATAAATGGTACAGGCGGAACCACAGCAAGTGGTGCAAAACGTGTTTCGTTATATAATAATGGAGAAGGATTACAGCCTTTTGATGAAGAATTTACTTTGCCAAATCGTGAATCTTATCCTGCTTATATAAAAATGGAAAAATAGAATGAAAAACTATGTGTAGGTCTACTAAGATTTTAAACTTTGACAAAGTTCTCATATTATTGTAACATAGCCCAAGGTTTCAACCTTGGGTACACTAGGTGTTCCATTTTGTTTTTCTGCTTTGATTTTAAAGCAAAAAAAAAGTCTTTTCAAAATTGAAAAGACTTTTGTCGGGGTGGCAGGATTCGAACCTGCGGCCTCCTGCTCCCAAAGCAGGCGCGATAACCGGGCTACGCTACACCCCGAATGATGTATTTTGTTGTAGTGCCCGAAAGCGGTTGCAAAGATATAAATAAATTTGATTTGTAAAAGAAAAAAATGAAAATAAATAAAACTTATTTTAAGATAGCTATTTCAGATTTATTTTCGGCATTATTTTTTATAATAAAGTTTACATTTGCAACTCAAAAATACTATTACTATGTCAAATACAATCGAAAAAATTAAATGCCTTATTATAGGTTCTGGTCCTGCAGGTTACACTGCAGCTATTTATGCGGCTAGAGCTAACATGAATCCAGTGTTATATCAAGGAATGCAGCCTGGTGGTCAATTGACTACTACTAATGAGGTTGAAAACTTTCCAGGTTATGTTGATGGAGTAACAGGACCTGAAATGATGATTCAGTTACAAGAACAAGCAAAACGTTTTGGTGCAGATATTCGTGATGGATGGGCAACAAAAGTTGATTTTTCTGGAGATATTCATAAAGTTTGGATTAATGATTCAATCGAATTACACTGTGAAACTGTAATTATTTCTACAGGTGCTTCGGCTAAATATTTAGGATTACCATCAGAACAACACTATTTAAATATGGGTGGTGGAGTTTCTGCTTGTGCAGTTTGCGACGGATTCTTCTACAGAAACCAAGATGTTGTTATTGTTGGAGCAGGAGATTCTGCTTGTGAAGAAGCACATTATTTATCTAAACTTTGTAAAAAAGTAACGATGTTGGTTAGAAGCGAGAAATTCAGAGCTTCTAAAATTATGGAAGAGCGTGTTCGTAAAACAGAAAACATTGAGATTTTAATGAATCACGATACTGTTGAAGTTCTTGGAGATAATAATGTAGTTCATGCTATTAAAGCATTAAATAAAACTACTGGAGAAGTTATCGAAATCCCTGCAACTGGTTTCTTCGTAGCAATTGGTCACAAACCAAACACAGATATTTTTAAAGATTATATCACATTAGATGAAACAGGTTATATCGTAAATACTCCAGGTACATCTAATACAAATGTTCCAGGTGTATTCGTTGCAGGAGATGCTGCAGATCATGTATACCGTCAAGCGATTACTGCTGCAGGTACAGGATGTATGGCGGCGTTAGATGCTGAAAGATATTTAGCTTCTAAAGAGTAATTTTTAGTTACAGTAATCAGTCGCAGTCACAGTTTACACTGTGTTTTTAAAAAAGTCCCAATCGTTAAGATTGGGACTTTTTTATTTAAACTCTTAATTTTAAAAGTTTACAATGTCGTTGCTTTTGGTTTTGATGCACCTGGTTTTTTTATCAGTTTTGCTTCTTCGCTAAAGCGTGTAAGTTCTATTTTTGGATCTCCATATAATGAAACTTCAGACTTGTCTCCAGCGGCAATTGCGATAGTGTTTTCTGCTAAAACGGTTGCAACAGCAGAACCTTCAGTTGTAATATTTGCATCTTTCAGCGTAAATTTTGTTCCAGTAAAAGTAGAATTATTGTCTAATCGAATTGTTGCTTTTTCGGCAATACCTTCAATTGCGGCAGTTGCTCTTTGGTACAAATCACATTTGAACTTTACAGCAGAGACCAAAGTTTTAACGATTGCATTTTTGCTCAATTGAAGATTTCCGTCTTCAGCTTTTAAATTCAATTCTGTTTTAGATTTGTCATCAGCAATTAGAAAAAATTTCTTCGAATTTACATTTAAGTATAATTTAGAATAATCAAGACAATTCATTGTAATATTGTCTAATTGTAATTCTTGAATAGCGTAAACAATAGCTTCATTTTTAGTGATTACTTTATTCAATGATTTAGTATAAGTAACCTTAACAGATAATTTCTTGAATATGCTAGATTCTTTATTGGTATATAATCGAAGCGTTTTTTCTCTTAAATCCATTCCTACAATATCATGTAGGTTATCGTCGGCTTCAATTTTAATTTCATTTTTTTCTCCTTGCTCCAAATAAACTTCCAGATTGTCATCGACTTCAAGAGCGTCAAAACTTCCAACTTCTTTTATTGAGGTCGTTACAATTTTAGAGCCTTTAATTTTTTCTCTTTTTTGTGCAAAAGTGAAAGTTGTAACAAATAATAATAAGAGCAGCGCTGTACCTTTTTTCATTAATTCTAGATTTGATTTTCACAAATATAAAAAAATCATCCACTTTCGGTGAATGATTTCTTTTATATTTAACAGTTTTGCTTTTAGCTTTTGCTAACGCTTCCTCCAGAAGTTGCAGATTTTTCAACCGTTTTTGGAGTACCGCTATAGTTTATATTTCCTCCGCTTGAAGCTTCCGCTTTTAGACTTAAGATCGGATGTACAGAAACTGTTCCGCCGCTAGAAGCATCTGCATGGACATCATTCGCCATCAATTCTTCGGCATCAATACTTCCTCCGCTTGAAACAGAAGTGCTAAGATTTAATGCTTTACCTTTAATATCTACAGAACTGCCACTTCCAGCATCTATTGAAATTCTATCAGATTCAATATTCATATCCATTGATGCAGCACTAGAAACTTCCAAAGTAATATCTTCGCCTAGGAAAACTTTATCTGTTTCAACAGTTGATGCACTCGAAGCTTCTATTTTATGAATAGCAGGCAATTTTACAGTAACCGTTTTTGATGTAATGTTGCGGAAAGAGCTGTATTTGCATTCAATAATAAGTGTGCCATTTTCTACTCTGGTAACGATTTCTTTTTGAAGATTATCGTCAGCTTCAACAGTAATTTCTGTTTTGTCAGACTGTTCAATAATCAAATCTATGGCGTTGCTTACAGAGATGTTTTTAAATTCTCCGTTAACGGTTCTTTTTTCTGTTGTAACATTTCCGCTTCCTTCAATTGCATTCATGTTAAAAT
This sequence comes from Flavobacterium sp. B167r, assembly GCF_056824315.1. NCBI lineage: Bacteria > Pseudomonadati > Bacteroidota > Flavobacteriia > Flavobacteriales > Flavobacteriaceae > Flavobacterium > Flavobacterium sp. B167r. The sequence goes on along the minus strand of NZ_CP124859.1, from coordinate 183,028 downwards.
TACATGAGGCAAACAATAAAGCGGTAATAGTTATGATTATAAATTTCGTAATATGAATGATTATTTTTATCATGGTTTAGTTAATTTTGATTATCACTCCGTTTTTATCAGTAGTTAGTCTTCCTTTAGTTTTTTTTCCGTTTAAAACTTCTTTTCCGTTAATTTTAACTGATACTTCTTTTATAGTGTCATTAGTGGTATTTGCATCAGTATCATTATCGTAGTCATTGTCATTATCATTATCATTTTCGTAATTGCTGTCGTTGTCCTCATTAGTAGGGCAGTTTAAACATCTTACTTTAGAACCGATAACTTTATAGTTGTAATCTCCATCGTAATTTAATTCAAAGAAATCGTCATCTGAATTGTAATAATCTCTAACAGAAGAATCTGGTTTAATCAATTGTCCTTCTGGAACGTAAAGATAAATATCAACTTCTTGTCCTCTAAATTTATTCTTTATATCTGTCAGAAAAAAGTTATCCAAAATTAAATGATTTCCGTTAATTTGAAACTTATAATTAATTTTTTCTGCTCTTTTCTTAGCATTTGTAAAAGAGTTTCCTCTTGCACTTTTTTCAATTTGAATAAAAGGACTCACTTGATCTGTGTGTAATACATGTAAACGTACATCATTAGAATAAATCAATTCGTTGTTTGCCGAATCTTGCACGAATTCAAACTCGCTGTGGTGATTTAAACTTTTAGCATAATAATCACTGTATTTAAACTTTACAAACAAAGTATCTGTAGGTTTGATTGCAATAACTTTTTTCTCAACAATTTTATTGTCGTGCGAAATTTCAGTTGCCTGTTTAATTCCGATACTAGTTAGAATTGCAATCGAAATAATCCAAAGCGCTAAAAGTGTATATTTTGCAATGTTTCCAATTGATTTTAAGTTTGGAGATAACAATTTAAATCCTAAAAGCGTCAAGAAGAAAAACGGAATTCCAACTGCAAAGAACATTAGTAAACCAAATGCCCAAAGTGGATATTCTGGGAAGTTTCCTGCGTCAAGAAAATGTTGCCATGGGAACTCAATAAAGATGTTTGTTCCAAGAGTAAAAACTCCAATTAAAAGTATGATCAATGTTGAAATTCCTGCTATAATTAGAATCACGCCTAAAAACTTAGCAAAAATTTTAAAAACCGTCATGACAAAGTCTCCAAATGAACTACTTATTCTCCCAGCTCCCGACTTTACCTGGTTTCCCATTTTGTCATAATCAGCATTTTTAAATTTATCAGAAAGCGAATCAATTTCTTCTCTAACTTTTTTTTCGATGTTGGAAATTGTTACTGGCTCTCCTGTCATTTCTAATTTTTCAGAAGTTGTAACAGCTTCCGGAGTTACAATCCAAAGAACGAAATAAGCTAAGATTCCTGTTCCAAAACCTGCAAATACGAAGACTAAGAATGTAATTTTAATCCAAACAGCATCAATTCCGAAATAATGTCCTAAACCTGTTGCAACACCTCCAATCATACCATTTTCTTTGTCTCGGTATAATTTTTTATGTTTTCTAGCAGTGTAGTTATTAAAAGATTGATTTGCATTTTCTTCGTCTTCAATTCGGTAGTCTTCAGGTTGTCCCATAACCGTAATCACTTCATCAACGTCTTTCAGTCCAACAACATGTTTTTCGCTTTTTTGTTTTTCTGTCAACAATTCAGAAACACGCATTTCGATATCTTTAATAATTTCATCTTGACCAGATGAGTTGTTAAGTGATCGTTTTATAGCATCAAAGTAGCGTGTCAATTTTAAGTATGCATCTTCATCGATGTGAAAAAACATCCCGCCTAAGTTAATATTTACTGTTTTGTTCATGACTTATTGATTTTGATTGGTGATTAGATTCACGGCGTCAGACAATTCTGTCCAAGTGCCACTAAGTTCGTTTAAAAAAGTTTGTCCTATTTCGGTTAATCCATAATACTTTCGTGGAGGTCCCGAGGTCGATTCTTCCCAGCGATAATTAAGTAAACCGTCATTTTTTAATCTGGTTAACAACGGATAAACGGTTCCTTCTACAACTAGTAATTTTGCGTTTTTTAAAGTGTCTAATATTTCAGATGTATATGCGTCTTTTTCTTTTAGAACTGATAAGATGCAAAACTCAAGAACACCTTTGCGCATCTGTGCTTTTGTGTTTTCAATGTTCATAATTTCATTTTGTTTTTTTTTTGATTGAACAATTCGTTTTTTGATTGATGATGATTGATTGATGATTGATTCGACTACAACTTTTAATTTTAATTTTTTAATTCTTTATAAAAGGAATCGTAAGCGGATATTTGTATAATTCTCCATTTGAAGCTTTGATTGAAGCATAAATCACTAAAAAGAATTCAATAAATTTTAATAATCCAAAAAGGATAACGGCTACTATCCCGACACTTAAAATTCCGATGTTTGCTTGAAAATTAAAGTTTCTAATTACAAAATCTTCGTCATTAAAAACAGCTTCTATTGGAAGATTCTGCAAGAAAACCGCAATAAAAATTGGAATAGCAATAAGCGCTAAAATTAAACTGTAAAGCAAAATGCTTAACTGAAAGTTTAAAGCCTGTTTTCCGTGATGATCTGCAAATTCAGATTTGTCTTTATAATTACTCCAAATGATTAACGGAAAAATATAGTTTCCAAACGGAATTATATATTGACTTAAAGTGCTCAAATGAGTAAATGCTGCTGTATTCTTTTCTGATGTGTTTTCCATGATGAGTGGTGGTGTTGATTGCATGATTAAAAGTATATAGTAATTTCTTATGCAAATATATATCTAAAAGACAGTATCTTGTTTTGCATAGTACCAAATATTAACAAAATATTAACATATGTAAAATTGCGAAAAGCTATTTAATCTGTTGGAAATCATTCGCAATGCTTGTCTTTATTGGCTTCTTTTTGATATATGAATAATTTATTGTGCGTGCATAGTTTTTTTGTATTTTTACATAAAAAACAAATCATATGGCACTTTCCTTATCAAAACTTAATAAATTTGTCTTATTCAAATTGCCTTCAGCATACTTTTGCGGAGTGCGTGTAAAAGATATAAACGATAGCAGTTGTACAGTCACGGTAAAACACAGATGGATCAATCAGAATCCGTTTAACTCAATGTATTTTGCAGTTCAGGCCATGGCGGCTGAGCTTACAACTGGAGCTTTGGTAATTTCTCAAATTCAGGAAAGTGGCAAAAAGATCTCGATGTTGGTAGCCAATAACAAAGGAAATTTTACCAAGAAAGCAACAGGAAGAATTACTTTCGTCTGCAAAGACGGACATTTAATTGCTGATGCTATCAAGAAAACAATTGAAACTGGAGAAGGGCAGACGTTCTGGATGAAATCAATCGGAACTAACGAAGAAGGCGTTCAGGTTTCTGAAATGGATTTTGAATGGAGCATTCGTGTGAAATAATTTTATAGTTACGAATTCGTGGTAAAAAGAAAATATAAAAAAGGCCTCAAATAGTGTCTAACTTTTTGGGGGCAGTTCAATTTTTGAGGCCTTTTGTTTGGAATAGAATTTCATTTATTTTTTAACGCAGCAAGATTTTTTATCTTTTTTGTCAGTTGTTTTTTTACAGCAAGATTCTTTTTTAGCTTTCTCTTTTGTCGCTGGTTTTGTTTCTTGAGCCATTACGCCAATAGAAAATAAAGCAACTGTTACTACGGTGATTACTTTTGTCATTTTGTTTAAATGTTTTTTTTTGTTAGAGATTATAATTGGTGACCCAAATATAAATTGATTTCTTATTTGTGAGAATAGTTTTATTGTTAATGTTTTTGTAAAAGTGAATTGATTTTAGCATTTTCTATTCATTGTTTTCTCTGCATACTTTTTATGATTCATATACCCGTTTTTAGCAGGATTTTCCAAATCTAACATTTCATTTAACGAAGTATCGTACACTTGCAAATTATGAAGTTTTGCTAGTTCTATAATATTGTATAATGCCTTTTCACTGTAGAGTTCAATCATTTTAAGGCCACTTGGCTCATCATCCAAATAGAAATTAATATCATCATTAACAGAAGATGAATTCATGTTTGTGCTTTCATTTTTCTGATCTTCAGTATTTTTTGCAGAACAATTTTCTAACAATATTTTGCCAAAATCAATTGGCAGAAGTTTGTTTTCATCTAAATCTTCAATAGAAATTATTTTTTCTGCAGAACTAAAAAGTACAATATCCCAACTCATAATTAATCAATCTGTAATTTTGGGTAAAAATACTACAAATTAAAAATTTATGCAAACTGCAATATTATGAACTTATATCACTTATATGGTTCGAAAAATCAATAATTCAAGTTTACTCCAAACCCAATTCCCATATCGCTGTCGTAATGCGTAGTGATTCCGAAGTTTCTGGCTACAATGTATTTCAAGCCAGCCATATATTCTTTATCGGTATTCCACATTAAATTCATTCTCAAACGTTTGGCAAGCGGAATATCTTTTCGCTCAAATTGAACCCGAACATTTCCATCCGTATACACTTCGACTTGCGCTTTTATCAACATTGGCAAAGTATACTCCAAACCAGCGCTAAAAACAGAACGATTGTCTTTGGTGTTTTTCTGTCCGAAAAGATTTTGTTCTTGTTCGTCCATTCCCATTTTTCGGTATCTCCAATCAAAACCAATAAAAGGCATCAACCATTGATTTTTTCCAATATATCGACCAATGTGAGTTTCCGTTTCGTAACCGTGTTCATTATTATAACCCAATCTCCATTCGGTTCCAATGCTCCATCTGGTGTTGCTGAACATGGCTTCACCGTCATTTCCGTTGGAAGCAAAATCATTTTCCGCCATAAAATGAAACATTCGGTCATCCATTTTTAGCATTTTAAAAGCCATTTCAGGATGATGAATCAACGGATTCGGAGCTGAATTTTCATAACTAAAAATTCTTCCCATTCCCGCCATCATGTGATATAAAATATGACAATGAAAAAACCAGTCGCCATCAGCATTAGCCTGAAATTCTATTGTGTCGGTTTCCATTGGCATAATGTCGATGACATTTTTTAGCGGAGAATAATCGCCATGTTCATTTAGAATTCTAAAATCGTGTCCATGTAAATGCATTGGGTGGCGCATCATCGAACCATTGTATAAAACAATTCGAATGTTTTCTCCTTTTTTAATTAAAATTTTATCCGTTTCAGAAACCACTTTATTGTCTAAACTCCAAACGTAGCGATTCATATTTCCAGAAAGTGTAAAGCGCAATTCCTTTACAGGCGCATCTTTTGGAAGATTGGTTTTAAATGGAGATTTCAGCATTTCGTAATTTAAAGTCACAATTTCAGAAGTTTCAGTGCTGTCACTTTCCATTTTCATGTCTTCCATATTATGATTCGAATGATCCATTGCAGGTTTCGTATTTTCATCTTCGCCTGAAATTTCAGGATACATTACGGCATTCATGTCCATTTTATTCAAAGACATATTCATACCCATATCGTTCATTTCGCCGTTCATTTTCATCATGTCGTTCATCATTTTCATCCCTTCAAAATATTTTAATTTCGAAAGATGATGAACGGGCTGTTTCTCGCCATTTCCTAAAAATAATGACGCAGATCCTGTTCTGTCTTCGGCTGTAGCCAAAAAAGCAAAAGATTTATTGTCTTCTGGAATCGTAACTACAACATCATAAGTTTCAGAAACCGCAATAATCAAACGATCAACTTCTACAGGTTCTACATCATTTCCGTCGCTGGCAACAACGGTAATTTTTCCTCCTCCGTAAGTCAGCCAGAAATAACTCGAAGCACCTCCATTAGCAATTCTTAAACGAACTTTAGAGCCGGGTTTAAAATCAGAAAGTTGTTGTTCGTTTTTTCCATTGAGAAGAAACTTTTCATAATAAACGTCGCTCACGTCCATTGCGTTCATTCGTTTCCATTCGTTGGTCACTTTTGTTGAAAAATGTCCTTGTTTAATGGCTTCGGAATAACTTTGTGTGGTTCCTTTTTTAATCGCAAACCAATCGTTGGCATTGTGCAACATTCGCTGAATATTCTCAGGTTTCAAATCTGACCATTCACTTAAAATAACTGGAATTGTCGGCAAATCATCAATTCCTTTTCTGATAGTCAGATCGTCTTTTTTCTTATTGATGATAAAAAGTCCGTACAAACCAATTTGTTCCTGCAAACCAGAATGGCTGTGATACCAATATGTTCCATTTTGAATTATCGGAAAACTATATTTATGAGTCGTTCCCGGTTCAATCGGCATTTGCGTCAAGTACGGAACGCCATCTTCTTTATTTGGAAGAAACAACCCGTGCCAATGCATCGAAGTCGCTTCTTTTTTCAATTCGTTGTGTACATAAATTTCAGCAATATCGCCTTCGGTAAAAGTCAAAGTAGGCATCGGAATTTGTCCATTTACGGAAATCGCACGTTTTTCTTTACCCGAAAAATTGACAATCGTATCGCGAACGTGCAAGTCGTAACGAACGACTTTTTGGGCTTTCATCTGAAAAGCGATTAAAAATAAAAGAAGAATATATTTGATTTTCATATTTGATTATAATTTTAAATTTCTCAATCGTAAAGCATTTACGATTACCGAAACAGAGCTTAAACTCATAGCAACTGCCGCCAACATTGGCGAAAGCAAGATTCCTAAAAACGGAAATAAAATTCCAGCTGCAATGGGCACTCCTAGAGTGTTATAAATAAAAGCAAAGAATAAGTTTTGTTTGATGTTTGACATTACGGCGTGACTCAAGTTTTTCGCTTTTACAATTCCGTTTAAATCGCCTTTTAACAAAGTGATTTTAGCACTTTCAATCGCAACATCAGTTCCTGTTCCCATCGCAATTCCGATGTTCGATTGAGCCAAAGCAGGCGCATCGTTAATTCCGTCTCCGGCCATTGCTACCACTTTTCCTTGAGATTGCAAACGTTCGATTTCTTTTAGTTTATCTTCCGGAAGACAATCTGCTTTAAAAGAACTCAAATGCAATTGCTCGGCAACGGCTTTTGCTGTGTTGTGATTATCTCCAGTTAACATAATGACTTCAACGCCTTGATCGATTAATTCTTTAATCGCTTTTGCACTGTTTTCTTTGATCGCATCGGTAATGGCAACAAAACCTAAAACTTCTTTTTCTATAGAAATATACGAAATAGTTTTTCCAAGATTTTGTTCAGCAGTTACTTTATTTTCTAAATCTGAAGAAATAGAAACGCCGATTTCATCCATCATTTTTTTATTTCCTAAAGCCACTTTTTTGTTTTCGATAGTTCCAAAAACTCCTTTTCCTGCTATAGTTTCAAAATCTTGAACTTCTTTTAGTGAACTATTTTTTGCTTTCGCGAAATTAACTACGGCTTGTGCCAAAGGATGTTCACTATGCTGATTTAAAGAAGCAATGTTTTGAAGCAGAAAATCTTCATCATTATCAACCGAAAATATTTTTTCTACAGATGGTTTTCCTTCGGTAATTGTTCCCGTTTTATCGGTAATTAAAACATCGATTTTGTTCATGTTTTCTAAGGCTTCGGCATTTTTGATTAAAATTCCGTTTTGAGCGCCTTTTCCAACACCAACCATAACCGACATTGGAGTTGCAAGTCCAAGCGCGCAAGGACAAGCAATAATTAAAACGGCAATGGCATTAATTAATCCGTAAACATAAGCAGGTTCTGGACCGAATTTCGCCCAAAGAAAGAATGTCAAAATCGAAATAATCACAACAGTTGGAACGAAATATTTAGAAACACGATCTGCTAATTTCTGAATTGGAGCGCGGGATCTGCTTGCATTATTTACCATTTCAATAATTTGAGAAAGCATCGTTTCTGATCCTACTTTTTCGGCAATCATAACGAATGATTTTGTTCCGTTTATTGTTCCAGAAATCACGGCATCTCCAACTTTTTTATCCACAGGAATTGGTTCTCCTGTAATCATAGATTCGTCGATATTGCTTTCGCCAGTAATTATTTTTCCGTCAACCGGAATTTTTTCTCCTGGTTTTACACGAAGTAAATCGTCTTTTTGAATGTTGTGAATTGAAATTACTCTATCGTTTCCGTTTTCTACCAAAGTTGCCTCGGTTGGAGCTAGTTTTAATAATTCTTTGATAGCGCCATTCGTTTGTCCGTGTGCTTTGGCTTCCAATAATTGTCCCAATAAAACCAAAGTGATAATTACAGTTGCAGCTTCAAAATACAAATGAATGGTTCCGTGGTGCGATTTGAATTCAGAAGGGAAGATATCTGGAACAAACATTCCGACAATACTAAATAAGAAAGCAACGCTGGTTCCAATTCCGATTAGCGTGAACATATTCAAGTTCCAAGTCACAATTGATTTGTACGCGCGAACAAAAAACATCCAACCCGCATAAAATAAAACTGGAAGTGAAAACAGAAACTGAACCCAATTCCATTTTTCAATCGACATTATATTGTAAAGCGGATTATTCGGAATCATTTCTGACATTGAAATAATGAAAATTGGAAGCGTAAACAAAATCGCGATTTTCATTTTTTTCAATAAATCAGAATAAGTTTTGTTTTCTTCGTTTTCAGAAGCCTGCATTGGAACTAAATCCATTCCGCAAATCGGGCAATCGCCTGGTTCGTTTGAAACGATTTCCGGATGCATCGGACAAGTAAATTGTGTTGCTGTTATGGCAACTTCTGGTACTAAATCCATTCCGCAAACTGGGCAATTTCCGGGTTTGTTATAGGTTTTGTCTCCTTCACAATGCATCGGACAATAATAAACGCCATTTGCACTGTGTTGTATTTTTTTAGGTTCTGATTTATGATGATCGTGATTCTCTTTTTTATGACCCGAACAGCAAGATTTGACTGGTTCATCATGTTTTTTAGGAGAATCCATTTCAATAGTATAATTTCCCGTTGCAGCTAAAACTTCTTGGAATTTTTCTGTCGGAACATGTTTTTCCATTTTAATCGTAGCCGTTGGCGGATTCAAAGTTACTTCTGCCTGAACGCCTTCAACTTCGTTTAGAGTTTTCTCGACTTTGGTTCGGCATCCGTTGCAAGACATTCCTGAAATTATATATTGATGAGTCATTGTATTGGTTTTTTAAGTATTACAATGCAAATTTCCGAAGTAAGTCCGAGTTCGGTTTGTAGAATTTTGTGAATGATTTGTAAGATTTACAAAATTTTATTTAACCGCAAATGACGCAAGGTTTTTTATTAGTGTGGCTTTGTCTTAAAAAAAGCTTTACGAATTCTTTATAAAACATAGCCCAAGGTTTCAACCTTGGGTACGTATCGTGTTCCAATCTTTGTGTACCCAAGGTTGAAACCTTGGGCTATGTTTACAAATTTTGTGGTTGAATCTCTCGCACATTCCGCAGATTTAATTAAAAAAAACATCTGCTAAATCTGCTTAAATCATTTTAAATCTGCGTGAAATAAAACTATATATTCTCAATCTGAATACGTTTTTTATCTTTGGATTGTTTGAAAGAAGTAGGAGTAAAGCCCGTGATTTTCTTGAATTGATTACTCAAATGTGCGACATTGCTATAGTTAAGAATATCGGCAATTTCGCTTAACGAAAGCTCATTGTAAATCAATAATTCTTTTACTTTTTCAATTTTCTGACTGATGAAATATTTTTCAATCGTCGTATTTTCAATTTCCGAAAACAAATTGCTTAGCGAATTATAATCTTGATTTAAGTTTTCGGCCAAATAATCAGATAAGTTGATTTTGAGATCATTGTTTTTATGATGCACCAAATCGACAATCAGATTTTTTATTCTTTCAACCGTTTTTGTCTTTTTATCATCAATTAAATCAAAACCTAAAGCTTGAAGATTTTCTAATAAAACTTCTTTTTGCTCATCGCTGATTTCTTCTTCCAATTCTACTTCACCCAATTCCACAGCAGTGGTCTGAAGTCCAAGTTTTTCAAACTCAGACTCCACAACCATTTTGCATCTCGCACACACCATGTTTTTGATGTAAAGCTTCATATTTATTTGATCGTTTCTACCACGTTTCCGCAAGTCAGCATCGAAGAACCGTAATATGGATTCTTAACTGCTTTTTCTTTGCTTAACCAATCAGCGTCTGCCATTGGGCAATATTGCTTGTAGATTGGCTGTTCCGGATTAGAAACTTTTATTAAATCGTAAGTGCTTTTAGATAAAGATTTAAAAGTCTCACGTTGTTTTTTAAGATCTGTTGTAGACGAAATACTTTTAGCATCGGCAGTTAGTTTTTTTACTACTTTCATCCAAACGGTATGTTCGTTGCTTTTTAGTTTGTCCATTTTTACTGCAGAAATCGCTGTCAGTAGAGCTGTGGCTTTCGCCGAAGTCAATTTGCTGTCACTTTTAATAAGCGCATCTTTCACATTAAAATAAGAATCATAAACAGATTGAAGCTGACTTGCATCAGCGATTTCTGTTGTTCCTGATTGTAATTTTACTGTATTTGCCTGAATGTTATTTGCACTGAATAATACAGTAAGTAATGTTGCTAAAGCTATAATTGATTTTTTCATTGTGTATAATATTTGGTAAAGGATTTAATTTCCTTTAAAATTAATTAAAAAATTTCGTTTCAAAAAAGACCCAATATGGGCTGTTGTAAATACGATAATTATATTTTTGGCTTGAGCCAAATAGAAGTAAATCCAGAAGAAATGGTAGAATTACTGTAAGATGAAATCGTGTTTTTTAAAGAAAAATTAAAAACATCATTTTGTAAATCAAGATCGTTTGAAGTCAAAATAACAAATTGCAATGCTGAGGTTGTACATCCAGAATGACGGCATTTTCCATCACAATTGTGCTTTTCTTGTTTTGAAGTTTTCTTTTCGCAGCATTTTTTAGAACAGCTATTTTCTTCTTTAGAAGCAATTTCTTTGTGATGTCCCATATTGCATGCAGAAGTATAACTCGGATTCAAAAAGAAACTAAGCGTTATAAAAAGCAGTATTATGTGGATTTTCTTTTTCAAAGAAATTGTTTTGAGATACAAATTTAGCTAAAAATGTTTGAGGAAATTACTTTTTAAGATTTCAATAACTACAGTTTTTTAAAATCGGTCGGTTTCATGTTTTTGCGTTTCTTGAAATAATTGGTTAAATGACTTTCGTCTGTAAAACCAAATTCGTACGCAATCTGTTTAATTGGCAATTGATTGTTGTGAAATCTTTTTTCGATTAAAGTCGTTCTCAAATTATGAATGTATTCGCGATAGCTGATACTAAAAGTTCTTTTGAAATAAGCGCTAAAATAGGTTTGAGCAATATTAAAATGTTCTGCAATCACTTTTACCTGAACCAATTTTGGCTGGTAAATATTTTGATGAATGTAATTCGCAATTTGTTCCGTATCCAAATGCGTCGATTGCATCTGCAGATTCATGCATCGGATTGTTTCTTTAATCAAACCAAAAATCGAAAGAATCTGATAGAAAACAATTGGAGAAGAAGTGACATCAATATATTTATTGTAGGTTACGATATTTTCGACTGTGTTTTTTAAAATCGTTTTACATGGTTCGTCAAACTTTAAAACGGTTTCTTTTAAGATTTTATCTCGCATGAAACTTTCAGGAGTATTCACAAGAAATTCATCGCAAGTCAGATTTTGTTTCGAATTGAAATAATTATCAGTGAATTTGATGAAAATGAATCGCGTACTTTTCTTTATATCAAAATAATGTTCGTCGTCTGGCGAAATCACAAATAAGTCTCCGGCTTTATATGGAAGCAGATTATTGTTTAAGTGATGAATGCCGCTTCCTTTCTTTATATAGATGATTTCGTAATACGTATGCGTATGCGGAGGAAGATGAAATTTCTCTTCTTCAAATTCATCAAGAACAAGCGTTTTAAACTGATTTAGTTTCGGCATAACTTAAATGTACAATTTTATATCACAAATTTACAACTTTTTTTAAGGCCAATGGTGTTAATTTTGCCTAGTAGAAATCTATTCCTTTCTACATTAAATCAAAATGAAAAAAAGTCTTATTGCACTCTCTTTAGGAGGGTTAACTATTGGAATTACAGAATTTGTAATGATGGGATTACTCCCAGATATTGCTTCAGATATGAAAGTTTCAATTCCTGTGGCGGGATATTTAATTTCGTCTTATGCACTTGGAGTTGTTATTGGAGCACCTTTATTAGTAATCGCAGGAAGAAATTATGCGCCTAAAAAAATGCTTTTAATTTTAGCTTTAATGTTGGCGGTTTTTAATGCATTGTCAATTATAGCTCCCGATTATAATATTTTATTTGCTTCTCGATTTTTATCTGGATTGCCGCACGGAGCATTCTTTGGAGTGGGAGCAGTAGTCGCAAGCCGTTTGGCAGACAAAGGAAAAGAAGCGCAAGCAATCTCTATAATGTTTGCCGGTTTAACCATTGCGAACTTAATAGGCGTGCCGATTGGTACATATATAGGTCACCATTTTATTTGGCGATATACTTTCGTGTTAATTGCTATTGTTGGATTATTTACTTTTTTGGCTATTTATTTATGGATGCCAAATCTTGAAAAAGGTGAAAGTGTCAACATGAAGACACAGCTTCAATTTTTTAAGAAAACAGAAGCGTGGTTGATCATCGGAATCACAGCAATTGGTTTTGGAGGTCTTTTTGCTTGGATCAGCTATATTGCTCCTTTATTAATTAATGTTTCTAAATTTTCTCCAGAAGACGTTTCTTCAATCTTGATTCTAGCAGGTTTAGGAATGGTGGTTGGTAATTTCGTAGGAGGAAAATTAGCAGACCGTTTTTCGCCAGCGCCAACGACTCTAGCTTTACTGCTTGTAATGTCTATTGATTTAGTTTTGGTTTATTTCTTCTCATTCAATCAATATATGTCTTTATTTCTGACTTTCTTAACGGGAGCTATTTCGTTCTCAGTTATTGCGCCAATTCAGATGTTGATGATTCGTACAGCAAAAGGAGCAGAAATGATCGCTTCTGCTTCGCTTCAAGGAAGTTTTAATATTGGGAATGCTTTAGGAGCTTTTCTTGGGGGATTGCCTTTGGCTGCTGGATTTAGTTATTCGTCTCCAAACCTTATAGGAGTTGTAATGTCTATAATCGGAATGATTATTACATTCATATTGATGAAGTTACATCAAAAGCAATTGAAATTGCAGCGTATTTAAAAAAAATTAGATTTAATTTCTAGGCCCTTAACGTTTGTTTAAGGGCTTTTTTTTTGTGCCTTAAATTCAAACAATATTGATTATTAATTCCTCTTTATGCTTTTCTAGTCAGAAAATACATTTTAAAATTAACTGCTTCTTTTTTCTTTTTTTGATTTTTTTTAGGATCGATTTAACTTTTTAAGTGTAAAAATAACACCTAATAATTTCGTAATTAATATTCATGTAATCGATTGTTTTTTTTGTAAAAAGTGAATCAAATGATGGTTTGATAATAATATTTTTAATATTTTATATTGATATAAATTATATATGTCACATAAAAAACCAATAAAATTTTTAATATGTAATTTTTTTTATGAAATTTTTATGAAATTTTATTTTTCGTTTAAAAAAAATATCTATGTTTGTGTAATCGATTACAACTTTTATTTCGTTGTTCGAAATCGATTAAGTAAAGAGAAGGAGAAATAGAGCAGGAATGAAGCTTAAACGAAGACATAAATAAAGTATTGTTAAAATAAAATCATAAATATTAACCTAGAAATGAATTGAAAGTAACCACAAAAAACCACTTAAACCAAAAGAAAAACTTTAATAACTTAAACAATCAACCATGAACTTTAAAGAACTATTAAACAAAGGGGCAAATTTTTGCTTTAAACTTGTTTTCTTACTGTGCTTATTGATCGGTAGTCAAGTACACGCACAGGGCACAACGATAGAGGGAACCGTGAAGGATGCAGCGGGACTTTCTCTTCCTGGGGTAAACGTCTTAGAAAAAGGAACTAAGAACGGAACTTCTACCGATTTTGACGGTCATTACAAACTAAAACTTACCAACCCAAAAGCGGTACTAACTTTCTCTTTTATTGGATTCAAAAACATTGACGTTTCAACTGAAGGAAAAACGAAAGTAAATGCAACGATGTCTGAAGATTCCAATAGCTTAAATGAAGTTGTTGTAATCGGATACGGAACATCTAAAAAATCTGATTTGACGGGAGCTGTTTCTACTATTTCAGGTGCAGATTTGAAAAAAGTGCCAGTGGCAAACGTTGCAGAAGCTTTAACAGGTCGTATTGCGGGTGTTCAGGTAGCTGCTTCAGAGGGTTCTCCAGATGCAGATATTAGAATTAGAGTTCGTGGAGGTGGTTCACTTACTCAAGATGCTTCGCCATTAATTATTGTTGATGGATTCCCTATCAATAACATGAACGATATTTCTTCATCTGATATTGATTCTATGACTGTTTTAAAAGATGCTGCTTCAACTGCAATCTACGGATCACGTGGTGCAAATGGGGTAATTCTTATTACAACAAAAAGCGGAAAAGACGGAAAAATGGCAGTAAATTTCAATATGTTCTATGGTATGAAAACGATGGCTAATCAAATTGATGTTTTGTCACCTGAAGATTATACGAAGTGGCAATACGAATATGCTATGCTTTCTCAAACAGGAACAAAAGTAGCTTCTAATCCAGATTCATACACTAAGTATTTTGGAAACTGGGAAGATCATGACATGTACAAAGGATTAAAGGGAGATGATTGGCAAAAGCAAATTTTTGGACGTAGAGGTGAGGTGCAAAGCCGTGATTTAGGAATTAGAGGCGGAACAGATAAGCTTAATTACAATTTCAATTATGCTCATTATGATGAAAAGGCAATCATGATAGGTTCTGACTATAAAAGAAATAACCTGTCGTTAGCTTTAAAAAGCAAATTAAGTGATAAGGTGGATGTTGGTTTTACTATGCGTTATTCAGATACAGAGATTGATGGTGGTGGGGTAAATGAGCAAAATGAGAAATCTTCAGCAGATTCTCGTATGCGTACAATTGTTGGGTATACACCGCTTCCTGTTGCAGGTTTAACTTCAGAAGATGTTGCTGGAGATGGATCTGATTTATTGGTAAATCCTTTTAAATCTGTTTCAGATAATGATCGTCAGCAGTTTCGTAAAAACTTTAATATGTTAGGAAGTTTTGGTTGGGAAATTGTAGATAATTTGAAATTGAAAGTAGATTTAGGTCTTGATAATTTTAACAATTTAGATTATCGTTTTTATGGACTAACGACTTATTACGTAGCTAACTCGCCAGCAGCAACTTTGCAGGATATGCCTGCTATGATTATGAGCGATAATAAAGAAAAACGTTTTAGAAATGCTAATACATTGAATTACGATTTCAAAAAAATAATGGGTGATGACCACCATTTGAGCGCTCTTCTTGGTCAAGAAAGCATTTCATACACTTCAAATACTGTAACGACTACTATTCATGGATATCCTACTTTCTTTGATTTTGAGAAAGCAAAAACACTTACAAGTCAAGGAACTCCACAAGCCGTGGACAACTACTATAATCCAGATGATAGATTATTATCATTCTTCGGACGTGCTAATTATGATTACAAAAATCGTTACATCTTCTCGGCGACTTTCCGTGCAGATGGTTCTAGTAAATTCTTAGAAGGAAATCGTTGGGGATATTTCCCAGCTTTTGCAGCTGGATGGAAAATCTCAGAAGAGAATTTCTTGAAAAATAAAACTTGGATCAATCTTTTAAAAGTAAGAGCTAGTTATGGTGAAGCAGGAAATAATAATATTCCTGTTGGACAGCAAATCCAGATTTTTCAATCTACGCCAACAACATGGATAAATGGGGTTACAAGTGTTTGGGCGCCTTCAAAAACAATGCCTAATCCAGAATTGAAATGGGAAACTACGGTAACTCAGAATCTTGGTTTAGATTTCGGATTTTTCAAAAATCGTTTAAGCGGTAATTTCGATGTCTATAAAAATATTACAAGCGATTTGTTAATTAATTTCCCAGTTCCTGGATCTGGATATGATTATCAATACCGTAATATGGGAGAAACACAAAATACAGGTTTCGAAGCGACTTTAAATGTTGTAGCTATTGAAAAAGCGAAATACGGTTTGAATTTTTCATTCAATATGTCAGTAAACAAAAATCGTATTAACTCATTGGGTGTTATGAATAATTTTGGACAAGCAACTGGATGGGCTTCTTCACAAATATCAAATGATTATCTAGTAGCTGTAGGTTCTTCATTAGGGGCTATGTATGGTTATAAAAACGATGGAAGATATGAAGTTTCAGATTTTGATTTTGTCGGAGGCAAGTATGTTTTAAAAAGCGGTGTAGTTAATACATCAACTTCACTCGTTGGAGATGGAAGTGCTCTTAAACCAGGGGATATGAAATTGAAAGATGTTAATGGAGATGGTAAAGTTGATGTAAACGATAATGTAATAGTTGGTAATTATAACCCAAAAAGTTCAGGAGGTTTTATCATCAACGGAAATGCTTATGGGTTTGATTTAATGGCAGCTTTTAACTGGAGTATTGGTAATGATGTATACAATGCTGATAAAATTGAATTTTCTACAGCAAATGCTTCAAGCGAATATAAAAATTTAAATTCTACTATGGCAGATGGAAAAAGATGGACAAATTTTGATCCAGCGACAGGTCAATTGGTAATGGATAATCCTGAAGCTCTAGCAGCTCTTAATGCTAATACAACTATGTGGTCTCCATATATGAGAACTGCTGTATTTACAGATTGGGCAGTTGAAGACGCATCATTTTTAAGACTAAATACTTTAACATTAGGATATACAACTCCTGAAACGTTTACATCTAAACTTGGAATTTCTAAATTAAGATTCTATTTGACGGCAAGCAATGTTTTTGTTTGGACTAACTACTCAGGCTCAGATCCTGAAGTTTCAACAAGAAGAAAAAACCCGCTTACACCTGGGGTTGATTCAAGCCCTTATCCAAGAAGCAGACAAATGATTTTTGGAATGAATCTTAATTTCTAATTTTAAATTATCACAAAATGAAACATAAAATAATAATAGCGGGACTAATTATTTCGAGTTTATTTAGTTCTTGCCAGCAGTTTGAAGATGACTATTTAGATACAGATGCGCCATCAACATTAGATCCAGCTTTAATCTTTTCTGAACCTGCACTTGCAAAAGGAGCTGTTGATGGAATTAAAGTGCCATTTGCTGAAACTAACTCTTATAGAGGAAGATTTTTACCATATTATGGATTAAATACAGATACAGAGTGGTATAATACGTCTCAGACAGCAGGTGATAAAGCGGATCTAGCTGTTTACGATGCGAAGCCAAGTAATACAGAGATGAATACAACTAATAATGCTTATTCAATGATGTTTTCAGGTATCGAACGTGCGAATGTTTGTATTACAGGTATGCGTCAATATGGAGATCCTAAACCAGGAACAGAAATGGGACAGTTGTTAGGAGAAGCTTTAACACTAAGAGCAATTTACTACGCTGACTTACTTAAAGCATGGGGAGATGTTCCTGCTAGGTTTGAACCTATTACGACAGCAACTCTGTATTTGCCTAAAACAAGTAGAGATGTAATTTACAAACAATTAATTGCAGACTTAGGAGAAGCTTCTACTTTGGTTGCGTGGCCAAATGCAACTTCTTATACAAGCACAGTAGAACATGTAAATAAAGCATTTGTTAAAGCATTTAGAGCACGTTTGGCTTTAGTAGCAAGCGGTTATCAACAATATCCTGATGGAGTAAGAAGAAGTAATGATCCGGAACTTTCAGTTGCTAACATGTATGCATTGGCATTAAAAGAATCTCGTGAAGTGATTGAAAGTGGTTCTGCTCATTTAGAATCTACTTTTGAAGGATTATGGAGAAAATATAATCAAGAAATTACTACTGCAGGAGGAGAATCTCTTTGGGAACTTCCTTTTGCTGATGGTCGTGGCCGTATGTTGTTTACGTTTGCAGTAAAACATACTTCTGCAAGCGATCAATTCCAGCAAAATGGTGCAAACCGTGGAGGTGCAGCAGGTCCTTTACCATTTGTTTTCTATGATTATGATCAAACAGATTTGCGTAGAGATGTTACATGTGTGCCTTACAAATGGGGTACTGCAGCAGCTGCAACTCCTTATCCTATTGCTAAGCAAGAGTTAGCAGGATTAGATACATGGTGTTTTGGTAAATATCGTTACGAATGGATGACACGTAGAGTTACTTCAGATAATGATGATGGTGTTAATAAAATGTACATGCGTTATGCAGAAGTGCTTCTTATTGCGGCTGAAACAGCAAACGAATTAGAAGGTCCTGGTGCGGCGATGCCTTATTTAAAAGAAATTAGAAGAAGATCATTTTCTTCAGATGATCAGACTGCGAAAGTTGAGAACTATGTAAATAATTTAACTAGCAAAGAAGCAATGTTTAATGCTCTTGTTGAAGAAAATAAATTTGAGTTTACTGGAGAAATGGAGCGTAAACAAGCACTTATTCGTTGGAATTTGCTTAAAACAAACTTAGATAAAGCAAAAGAAAAAATGGCAAACTTATCAGCTCGTACTGGTGAATATGCTGATGTGCCTGCAACTTTATACTTTAAATATAAATCAGATAATGTAAGCTTAGATATTTATGGGTTAAATAGAGGAGAAACTACAAATCCGGGAGCTACATATACATCTTTTGAATGGTCATGGACAGGAACTTCTGCGGATGCCAAGATAAATTCATTGTACAAAGCAGGGGTTAATCCTGATAACAGACAATTCTGGCCAATATGGCAAGTATTCCTTGATGGAAGTAACGGCCAGTTAAAAAATGATTTTGGTTATTAAAATCTTTAATAAATTAATAAGTTATTATGATGAACACAAAAAATATATTTAGAGGACTAATAACCATATTATTGCTAGCAATTACAATTTCGGGTTGCGAAAGTTATAATGAAGAGTTGTTAGACGGTATAGGAAATACAAGAGAATTTTCTCCGATTGGACTTAAAGCCATTGTTAGAAATTCAACTACAGTCGAACTAAACTGGGACGTTAAAGCAGACGAAAATCCAGATCATTACGTGGTAGAGTTTAGTCCAGATGATCCAGAGTTCAAGACTATTTTTAAAACATTGAATGTTTCACCTAGTCAACTGCCAATACAGGTAGCTTTAGAAGGAGAAACTACTTATTCTATTAGGGTTAAAGCGGTAAGTGCAGCTGGTCTTGAAGATTCTAAATGGTCAATTGCAACAGCAACAACATTATCTGAACAGATTTTCTTCCCAATTAAGGATGAAGAAATTCAAGGTACATCTGTTACTTTGAGATGGACACCTAATAGTAATGTAACTCATATATCGCTTCAACCTGGTGATTTAACGCATACCATAACAGCAGATGAGAAAGTGGCTGGGGTAGCAATTGTTACTGGTTTAACCCCGGAAAGAGACTATGCAGTTACTTTAAAGAATGGAACCAAAACAAGAGGAACATTAAATTTTACAAGTGGTGTTGATCTTACAAATGGTATTGTAGTAAATCCGGGAGATGATTTAAATGCTAAAATAGCGTTGGCGACAGCAGGATCTAGATTGTTGCTTATGCCAGGTATTTATCAGACAACGGGCGAGGTGGTTTTAAACAAATCGCTTATCATTAGAGGTGTAAGACCAGAGGATAAACCAAAATTGAATGTGAAATTTACGGTAAATGCAGGACTTGTTAACCTTTCATTGGTAGATTTAGAATTATATGGAGCTGGATTAACTAATGCAGCAGTTGTAACTGTTTCAGGAGCTTCTTCTAATTATGGAGATATTTTAATCACCAAATCTTACATTCATGATTATACACGTGCTTTAATTGCGGCGAATGCGTCAAATTCAAAAGTAACTTCATTTACGGTTGATAACAGTATTGTTAAGTCAGTAAATACAAACGCAGGAGCTGATTTTATTGATTTTAGAATTACATATGTTGCAAGTATAGTACTAAAAAACAGCACATTCGATTCTTGTTCTACTGGACGTGATTTTGTTAGGGTAGACGCAGTTCTTACTGCTGGAGGAGGCTTCTCTGGTACTGGATTAAAAACTACAACTTTAATACAAAACTGTACGCTTTATAATGTTTCAAATACAGTAGCGCCAAAAAGAATTTTGTATGTAAGATTTGCAGATAATAGTTCTACTGTAATGAACACATTGATTGTTTCAACATCAGCTATTTATACGAATCAGGCAACTACAGAAGCTCCTACATTTAGTAAAAATTATTACTATACTGCAGCAAGTTTTATGGATGCGACTATTCCTTTAAACAAAGTTGATGCAAGTGGAGCAACAGCAAATCCTCAGTTTGTGGATGCTACCACAGGTAACTTTAAAGTTCAAAACCAAACATTGATTGACAATAATATTGGAGATCCGCGTTGGTTAAAATAAAAATCGTGGTTGATTAAATAGGAAAAGCGGGATGCAATTTAGTTTGCAATCCCGCTTTTTTAGTTTTCAGTCGCAGTCTCAGTATTCAGTCACAGAACCAGCTGGTTACTGAGACTGCGACTGAATACTAATAAATCATTCGATGGATAAATCAAATTTTTGAAGTAAACCTGCAAGTGCTGTATGTGAAACTTTTGTTCCTTTAATTTTATTTTCTGACGGATCAAAAGCATAATTTCTTGAAGTTCTAAAATCGGTTTTCTCCAGAATGCATTCCACGAAAGTGGCACCAGAAAGTTCACAGTTTTTGAAAACTGCTAAAGATAAATCGGTATTCGAGAAATCGGTTTCTTTTAAAAAGCAATCTATGAAATTGGTCTTCTTTAGTTTTTTAAAAATGAAAGTAGAATAGTCTAAAATGCAATCTTGAAAATTCATCGAAAATAAAAAACTATTGCACGCGCTAAAGTCCAAACCCATTAATTTACAGCCGATGAATTTAATGTTTTTCAATCCAGTATTTCGCAAAGTCGCTAAAGAAAGATTGCAATTTTTAAAACTGCAATCAAGAAAGTCATTATTACTTAAATCACTTTTAGAAAAATTGCAGTTAATGAATTCGCAGTTTACAAATTCAGTATTGGCTAAGCTTTGTTCCGAATAATCGATTGTTTCAAAAGTTCGGTTTTGGTATAATTTTGATTCCATTAAAAAATTAAAAGGCGTGTAAAGTTTTATTCTAATTCGATACAATCGAAAAGGGTATTGTTTTGAAGTAATTCAGTAACATTCAATTCGCTATCTACTCGTAAAATATTATCGCAGTCTTCAAGATCAAAATTCCACTGAGATTGTGGCAATAATTGATTTAACAATGCAGAAGCCGATTCGAATTTGGTCTGATTATCAACGGAAGTTTTAAAAACATAAATCATAATTTGCATTTTTGAGGAAGCAAATTTCTGAAAAACACCTACATATTTGTTAGGATTCTATAATCCATGATTAGGATTTATCAATCATTTTTCTATATCTAATAGGAGAAATTCCTTCAGCTTTTTTAAAAAATCTACTAAAGTAAGATTGATCTTCAAAACCTACTTTAGTTGCAATTTCGCCTACAGAAAGCGTCGTTTGAAATAGTAAATATTTGGCTTCTAATAATATGTTGTCATCAATCCATTTTACAGCAGATTTTCCCGTAACTGTTTTCACACATTTATTCAAATGGTTTGGAGTGACATTAAGTAAGGAAGAGTAGTAGTTAACTTGATGCTGGGTTTTAATTTGGTCGTGAATCAGTTCTTTAAATTTTGCTGTAATTGCTTCTGCAGCCGAAATGCTTTTAGAAGGTTTTACAGCATGTTTATTCATTTCATAAAACAAAGTAATTAAGTACGATTGCACTATATTTAAATCAGTGAAGGCTGTTTCGGAATATTCCTTTTTCAATCGCTCCAAGATATTTGTTACAGCGGTAAGATCTTCTGGCCCCACTTTGATTTTAGGATTTCCCGAAATTTTTAGAAAATCAAATTCATTAAGCAATTCGCGGCTCCCGTATCTCCTAATTAAGACATCAGGATGAAACTGGCAGATATAACCGCTATGAATATTCTTGACATTATCAAGCGAGAAAATCTGACCTGCCGGAATCATGATTATTTCATGATCGGTGGTTGTATATTCTTGATAGCCTAATTTCATAACATGCTGTCCTGACGAAATAAAAATTAAGGTATGACACGAATGTTTTGAAGGTGGAACAGGATGCTGCATATGCATGATTTCCTCAATTTCAAGACAGAAAAAATGGTCAGAATTCGATTTGAAAAGTAAATGGATAGGATTGTCTTCTCCTAAAAACTTCTCTCGAAATCCTTTTGGTTCGTAGGTTTTTATTTTCTCTGCTTGCTTTTTCATTTTTAATAATATAATCTAAAATCAAGCAATTTGCAAAGATTGTAATGTTTAGCATAAAGATCCTCAACCACTTCAATCAGATTGTCATTTTCCTGATACAGGCTAAAAAAAGCTTTGTCAATAGTACTGCAGCTGGCAATTTTATTATAAGTCGAGCCATATCCTGAAATTGCCCTTGCACCAGTGATATCTAGAAAATACTGCGCTTCATCTTCGTTTAAATCTAAAATTTTAAGATTCGCAAAATGAATAATTTTACCTTTCATTTTACCTTCAAAAAGTTCCGCAATTTCTTCTAAGCTGTAATAATAATCATGAAGGCAGATATTATTTTCCTGACCAGGCATCGCAAGATAAATGATTTCATAATCTTTAAAATTATGATCTTCATAGAGTAAGATATTCAAACTTTCTTCTAAACCCTCAATTGTATCGCAAGTTTTATGAATGCTCGAAATACCTTGGTCAATAGCCAATTCTTCTAGACATTTTACCACATTGGTCGGAGTGTGATCCTCTATATCTCGAACGCCTTCTAGACAGAAAATAAATTTTTCATTATCCATTCAGTTTTCCTTTCTGGTTTTTTAAAGATTTGATTCTTTTACGGGTTCTCGCAAATGTATTTTTTATAAAATAAAAATTAGCATAGAAAACAGATTTTAACGTGTTTTTTGGATTTTAAATTAAGGTTAGAGCTACGTAAATTTTTAAGCGTATTTTTGTAAACCGAAAATAAATACGCATGATACAAATTAACCAAACGGCGTCATTTGCTGTTGAAGATATATTATTCTGCTTTGCATTAGAATCTGAAGCCGCAGAAGTTTTTAAAGGTCACAATACCCTAATTACAGGAATTGGTAAAGTAAACGCCGCTTACGAATTGACAAAAGCGATTCTAAAGAAAAGGCCTTCTATAATTATAAATCTAGGATCGGCAGGAAGCAGCTGTTTTCAAAAAGGAGATGTAATCTGTTGCACCAAATTTGTACAAAGAGACATGGATGTTCAAGGTTTGGGATTTGCATTATACGAAACGCCACTTTCTGGTTTGCCTCTAGTTTTAGAATACGGTTTATTGATGGATAATCTTTCAGAAGGAATTTGCGGAACAGGAGACAACTTCGAAATGGGACATTTTTCTGATGCATATAATGTTGTTGATATGGAAGCTTACGCTTTAGCGATGATCGCCATGAAAGAAAATATTCCATTTTTAAGTTTAAAATACATTTCAGACGGAGCCGATGATAATGCTGCCGAAGATTGGACGGTTCAGGTTCATAAAGCGGCAATTGCCTACGGTAAAATTTTAGGATTGATTGAAGAGGAAGTTATTGGAATTTAGGTTTTTTAGAAATAATTCATTCCGTAGGAATGTCTTGTCGGTAGAATCAAATTTGAATTACGATTTTACGCTCCTTAGGAACGTTTGATTAATAAAGCAGAGTATCTGTTCCATCAGTGTATATTTCACCCAACGAGTTTAATTAGATAAATAGTAAACGATTCTCATGGATATAGAAATTATTATAAAATTGCTTTTAGCAGCATTTTGGGGAGCTTTAATAGGAGCCGAAAGAGAATACAGAGGAAAAGCTGCTGGACTTCGCACCACAATAATGATTTCTGTCGGAGCTTGTTTTTTTACTTTAATGTCTGAATGGATCGGCGGACCAGGAAATCCAGATCGTATTGCTTCTAATATCGTAACAGGTCTGGGTTTTCTTTGCGCAGGAGTAATCTTTAGATCAGATAGTCATGTCTCGGGCATTACAACTGCAGCGACAATTTGGTCGGTAGCGGCTGTGAGTATGGGCGTAGGAGCGGGTTATTACTTTGCTTCGGCTTGTGCGGCGCTTATGATTCTTTTGATTTTAACTCTTCTAACGGTTCTTCAAGATAAAATTGACCTCATCAATGAGTACAAAACGCTACGAATAACTTTTAAGCGTTCCGATGCGGGTCACGCAAGATGTAAAGAATTTTTTTCAACTTATGGTATAAAATCGAAGCTTTTAACTCAACGCCGTAATCTCGATCACGTTGTTTTAGAATGGCAAATACACGGTTCTAAAAAAGCTATAGAATCTCTGTACGCTTCGCTTTTGGAAGATCCAATTTTTGAAGAATTAGTATTATAAAAATAAGAAAGATGAATTTTAATTTACAACCCATTTTAGAAAACAATCTTTGCATTCTATCTCCTTTAGAAGAAAAAGATTTTGATGCATTATACCAAGTAGCTTCCGATCCTAAAATTTGGGAACAGCATCCGAACAAAGATCGATGGAAAAAAGAAGTTTTTGAAAAGTTTTTTGAAGGTGCAATGCAAAGCAAAGGCGCTTTTAAAATTATAAATAAAGAAACTGGTGAAGTTGTCGGAAGTACAAGATTTTACGATTTCAATAAAGAAGAAGATTGTATTTTCATTGGTTACACTTTTTATGCTGTTTCTTGTTGGGGAAAAGGTTTTAATCTAAGTGTAAAAAAGACAATGTTGGATTATCTTTTTGAATATGTTTCTAAAGTTAGATTTCATATTGGAGCAGAGAATATCCGTTCGCAAATTGCAATTTCAAGGGTTGGAGCAAAAAAAATAGCGGAAGAAGAAGTCGCTTATTTTGGAGAAAAACCAAAATTGAATTTTGTGTATCAGATTGATAAATCAAATGGAAGCATTGGCGCTTAAGCCATTAAATACGCATGTTTTTTGATTTTTTGTTTTATAACAAAACTATTTTATTTAGAATGTTAAATTAAGATTACAATTCTTACATTAGCGGATTCAAAATCTAGCCTATGGAGAATTTTATTCTTTTATCATTAATTGCCTGTGTTGTCATTTTATTTAATAATTTTTCGAAATTAAAGAAGGAAAATGATTTTTTAGATTCTTCTTTTACAAAGATTAAGGAAGACTATAAAACCTTAAAAAAGGAAATTGAAGAAATAAAAAATCAGCTTACACAACCTGATTTCAAACCTGAAAATTTGACTTCTGTAAAAGATGAAGTTGAAATAATTGCTGAGCCAATACCCGAAAATATACCTTTAATTATACCAGATGCTGTATCTTTTATTGAAGATATTTCTCTAGAAAATAATATTGTAGCAGAAGAAATTTCAGAAAAACCAGTATTAGTTTCAGATGCTATTACTGCTGATTCGTATAACGAAATTGAAGTAAACGAAACTCCTCAATTTGTAGAAAATTTTGAAACACTTCCTATAAATACAGAGGTTGTAGACGATAATTCGAAAGAACTTGAAGAAGAGCAAGATTATCCAGAAAGCGCTCTTTATGTTTTAATGAAAAAATTAGAACAGCAATTTGCTGAAAATTGGACAGGAATTCTTGGAACAGCCATTATGGTTTTAGGAATTGGCTATCTGAGTATTTATACAGCCTTGAAAGTTTCGCCAATGTTCCGTGTTTTAATTCTTTGGCTGTACGCTGGAATTTTAGTTGGATCCTATTATTTTTTAAAGAAAAAAGAAAAATGGTTTAAAACAGGACTTTGGCTTCGTAGTGCTGGAGCAAGTTTATTCTTATTTGGCTGTTTTGGTGCATCTCAGATTCCGGCGCTTACCTTTTTAGATAATATTCCGCTTGCGTATTCGCTTATCGGATTGGGAATTGGAATTAATTTATATGTCGGATATATTATTAAGCAGCAAACCTTTTTATCGCTTCATACGATTTTAAGTATTTTAATTCTTTGCGTAATTCCGGAAAAACTTTTAATCACATTTTTATTAGCGTCACTCACTGCAACAGCGGGAATTATTTTATCGTACAAAGAAAAATGGGAATATCATTTACTAATTGTTATTTCTGGTTTTATACTATTTGATATTTGGTTTACACAAGGCACAAATGCGTTAAGTAATTCTCAAAACATCTTTGCCATAATCGGTATTGTTTTGGTTTCGGTAAGTTGTATGTATATGCAATACAGAAGTATTTATGCTAATACAAGATTCGATAAAACTGCTTTTGCAACACATTTAACCAATTGGATTTTATTTGCTTTAGGTTTGGTTTTACATTCAACTGGAAGCAGAATCAAGATTTTTGTTTTGCTTGTAGCGGGTATTCTTTGTCTTTTTGCAACACTTTTTGCAAGAAAGAAAAAGATTTTCTGGCTTTATCATCTTGACGGAATGGTTTCTTTTGTGCTTTTTGCCTTAACCATTTTCATGCTTAATGATTGGAAAGTAGGTTACGATATTATCGCATGCGGACTGTATTTCTTAGTTGTTACCTGTCTAATTATTGTTTACAAGAGCAAGGAAGTTTTATTGCATAAAATATTTTTAGGAATCAATCATGTTTTAGGAATATTTATTTTGGGCTTCTTTATTTTACATATTAATACGTCCTCAATACAAACGAGCATTACAAATGTCTTTGCTTCTTTAATTGTGATGACATTGGCAACTTTGTTAGTTTCTGTTTTTTGTGTTGCAAGAAAAGAGTTTTTAGAAACAGATGCTTTTGTTTTAAAGAAAGATTTGAGTTTAAACGGAATTCTCTCTATTCTGTTTTCAATGTTCTTTTTTATAAGTTGGTATCATACGATCGAAGTTTCGTTCTATTATCCGCTTGTGTTTATTGCTTTGTTATGGTGCCTTTTGCGATTCAAATTCAAGACAAGCACATTTGATTTAGGAAGATTTACTTTTTTAAACATCGCGATTGTAGTAGGAGTGGTATTAATTGTTACAGAATCAAAATCTAATTCGGATATTTTTTATGCTTTAGGAATTGTTTCTGTAATCATAACGAACTGGTTTGTAAAAGAATTCTACACAGATAAAAGTATCATTAAAACAATCGGTATAATTGGCGCAAATGCTTTGTTAGTTTCGCTCTCTTATAAATACTTGTTTTTAGGAAATGTTGTTCAAATTTTACCTTGGATTGGAATTGCTTTATTAAATCATGAATTTCTTTGGATTCAATTTAAAAGAAAAACGCTTTCTTCAGACAATCAAGTTCTGCTGTATCTTTTTTGTGCTGCTTTCTTAATATTCGGAAACGCTTTGTTTTTATACAACACTCAATTTTTAAATAATATCGAAATCGGATTGATTGCTTTAGGACTTTCTGCTTTTGAAGTTTATATTTTGTTTGCCAATAAAATAAGAAACAAGTCAAACGAAGTGATTTCTGGATGGGGAAGTTTCCATACGCTAAATTGTGAGCTAATACTTTTTAATGCTTTAATTTTTGGTTTCTCTTGTATTGAGATTAATTATCTTCCAATATATTTAGGAGGTTTGGCTATATTGACTTTTTGGATTTTTCAGAAAATCGAAAAATTCAAGCGTTACAACATTTATTCGTTTGTATTATTAATAGTAACAATCGCTTTAAGTATATATCAAGCCATTCATGATGTCGATGGCAAAATTATACTTTACAGTATTCAAACCTTATGTGTTTTAATGTCGGTAATTTATTATTATTTACAGGTAAAAAGTACTAAAGAAGAAGGTAAAATGTTTATTTCAGTTTTACCGATTGTTCAAAATCTATGGATTATAGCTTTATTATTCATTCAAGTAGAAATAGCTTATTTAGCTCCGATATTTATGCTTTTGGCAATCTTAAATTTCGGTTTGATTTTATACAAAAAAGTAAATTTAGCTCCAGAATCGGTTTTAATTATTGCGCTTTTACCGATTTTAGTTTCTGCTTTTTACAGTATCAAAAATCTAAATGATTTTACTTGGATCGATTGGGCATTACAACTATTAAGCGTTGCTTTATTGATTGTCTTGGCTATTTTTATCAAGAAAAAAGATTTTATAAAAGAATTGAAAGTAGATTATCAGATTGTCGTTAATCTTTGGCTTTCCATCATTATGTTTGCGCAGTTAGAGCATAAATGGCTTCCGGTGTTTTGGGCTTCGACTGCGATTGTAAATATTATTCTTTATTATAAAAAAATAGGAAACAAAAAGGAAATCAGTATTGGGTATTATTTATTGGCGAACTTTCATTTGGCTTTTGTAAGTTTTAATTATTTTGAAGCTAAATTTGAATTTGTATACCTGATTATCTTTGCTTTACTGGCATTATATGTTTTTATTGTCTATAAGTATATTGAAGATTTTAAATTTAGAAACAGCATCATTATTTATCCAGCTACTTTTAGTATTGGTTTATTTTTGTTCCTCACATTCGATAAAGGAATCTTAACTTTCTTCTGGATATTAGAATCTCTAGGATTGTTGATTTTAGGCATTCTTCTTAAAGAAAAATATTTCCGATATGTGTCATTGTCTTTGGTCGGAATTTGCGTTATACGACTCATGTTTTTTGACTTATCCAATGCAGATTTCTTAATTAGGGCTTTGGTTTTATTAGGAGTCGGAATTGTACTTTTAATTATGAATACGCTATTTAAAAAGTACAAAGAACGATTTGATTAAATCAGGTTTTGCTTCTTTCGCATATGGTGAAAAAAAGATACTTTTTAAGTAGAAATAACAGAAACTAAAATAGAAAACCCCTTAAAATTATTTTTTAAGGGGTTTTCTATTTATACAAAATTATTTTATTGCACTAAGTAAGGAACCTGATCAGCTTCGCAAAGTCTAAAATAACCCAAAGCAAAATTATTAGCATCGGTTGTATTGACAATATTTCCTCGAATATTTCCAGGAGGAACAGAAAACGGATTTGAGCTTGAAGCTTCCAGAATTAAGTTCCAGTAATTATAGAAATTTTTAGAAACGCCTCTATGTGTAATTGTAACGGTATTTCCAGGTTTCATTTTGTCTTCATCAGAATATCTTGTGCTGATTTCGTTTCCGTTATAAAATTCATCATTTGTGATTTGATATTCTGGATAAATCAAGAATTCGCTTTGATAATCGGTTACGTAAAAATTGATTTGATCTGCGGGATCGTTATAATAGTAAGTAAGTTCAATTACATCTTCTCCGCCAAAATCAGGAACAATTTTCTGCTCAATTTTATTTATTGGAGTTACAGAAGTCAGCTTTTCAACCGCTGTGAAACTTTGTCCTTCGGCATCAATAAATAATTTATAATCGGCATCAATTACAGGAACAAAATTGGTGCATTTATAAACTCCAGCTTCGGTTTCGTTAAAGGTAAAAACATCTCCATTACTGTTTTCTATTCGTACTTGTGCGCCCGAAACTTTTGGTGTAGAACCACTGTAATAAGGAGCTGTTTTATTAATTTTTATGGTTTGTTCCTTTCCGTCAGTTCCTTTTTTCCAGATAATTTCGGCATCGATTACCAGTTTGGTTTCGCCAGTTGGCAAATCTAGATTAACAACATCTTCGCATGAAGCGAAAGAAAAAACAAAAAGAAGACTTATTAATGCCAGTGCTCTGTTCATTACCATATATTTTTTCAATTTATTCATAGCATTAAAATTTAAAATTATAAGAAACTCCAGGAACAATTCCGAAAATCGAAAGTCTTCTGGTTTCATTTGCTCCCGTATCTTCATTGGTTGTAAAACTCATAGAAGCAGCATTTTTTCTGTTGTAAACATTGTAAAGACTGAATACCCAATAGCTTTGCCATCCTTTCTTTTTATCTGGTTTTGGCGTATAAGTCGCCGCAAGGTCAAGATGATGGAAAAGAGGCAATCTGTTGTCGTTTCTCAAAGAATAATTCGGAATATGGATTCCGCCCATTTCATAATAACTATTTGGATACGTTACTGGTTGACCAGATTGTAAAGTGAAATTACCATTGAAAGACCATTTCGGATTCAATTCATAACTTCCTACAATACTCAAATTATGCATTTTATCATAACCAGATAAATACCAATCGCCGTTTGCAATTCCTGGCTCTTCAGGAGTTCTTCCTGGTGTTTTTTGTTCTGCTCTAGATAAAGTATAAGAAACCCATCCTGTGAAAACTCCAGTATTTTTTCTAAACAATAATTCTAAACCATAAGATCTAGCTTTTCCGTTTAAAATAACTTGCTCAATATTATTGTTAGCCAAAACATCAGCACCGTCAATATAGTCAATACGATTTTGAACATTTTTATAAAATAATTCGGTTTCTAAAGAGTAATCTCCATCTCTAAAGTTTCTGAAATAACCCATAGCATACTGATCCAAAAGCTGAGGTTTTGTAAAAGGTCCGCTTGGTGTCCAGATGCTCATTGGCAAAGGAGACTGCGTGTTTGATAAAATATGAATGTACTGCGCCATTCTGTTGTAACTCGCTTTTATAGAAGTTTCGTCGTTAAAGGCATAAGACAAGGCAGCTCTCGGTTCAAGATTATCAAATTTGCTGATGGTTTTTCCTTTTCCGTAAGTGATGCTTCCGTTTGGAGTTCCTTCTTCGTAAATATTGTATAACGGATTATAGACTACAGACTGACCATTTTCGTAAGTGCTGATCGTCTCGTCTCCTAAACGGTAAAACATGCTGTAGCGAAGCCCATAACGGAAAGTCAGTTTTTCTGTAATTTGATTTTCAAAATCAACAAAAGCAGATGCTTCTAAAGCATACTTTTTATCCAGTTGCTTATAATTAAACTGCGAATCTGAAGAAGTTGGTTTTACAACTCCAGGGTTGAAATTGTAATACAACCCATCAACGCCATAATTGATTTTGAATTTCTCAGATTGTTGGAAATTCCAATTGTATTTCAATCCGTAGCTCTGAATGTTGCTTTCCCATTTAAAACTTTCAACAGGAATTTCAAGATTAAATCTGTAATCGCTGTAAAAAGTAGACAAGTTGCTGTTTAAACGATCAGAAAATTTATGTTTCCAACTTAAAATGCCCATTGTACTTCCGTAAGTACTTGCAAAACGGTCATTAATATCAAATACATCATTTCCAAAATAACCAGAAAAAGACAAACTATTCTTAGCATTAAAACGATAGTTTAATTTGGCATTCAAATCATAAAACATAGCTGAGTTATTATTATCAGCCAATTTCATAAACAAGTGTGCATATGAAGCACGCCCCGAAAGAATAAAAGAACCTTTTTCTTTTTGCAATGGACCTTGAACTAAAAGACGGCTCGAAATAATCCCGATTCCTCCATTTACTTTATATTCTTCAAAATCTCCAGTTTGCTGCGTCACATCTAAAACAGAAGAAACACGTCCTCCAAATTTTGACGGAATTCCTCCTTTGTATAAATCTAAACCGCTAACAATATCAGCATTAAAAATAGAAAAGAATCCGAACATATGTGAATCTGCATAAACAGGAGCACCATCTAAAAGAATCAAATTCTGATCGGCTGCACCACCGCGAACATTAAAACCCGAAGAGGCTTCACCAGCATTGGTAACTCCAGGCAAAGTCAAAATCGATTTTAAAGGATCTGGTTCTCCCATTGCAACTGGAATTTTTTTGATTTCCTGCATCGAAAGCTTGTTAACACTCATTTGTGTTGTTTTAATGTCAACCGCTTTGTTGTTCATTACAATAACTTCTCCCAATTGCTGGCTGTCAGAATCGATATTGAAATTGACTTTAGTATCATCAGAAACAGAAACTCTTTTTTCTTCATTTTTAAAACCAACATAACTCACCTGAACGGTATAACTTCCATTTGGAACATCAATGCTGTATTTTCCGTTGGCATCTGTTACAACACCAGTTTCCAGTTCTTTGACATAAATATTAGCGCCAATAACAGGCTGTCTTTCATCATCAAGAACGTGACCGGTTAGCTTGCTTTTTTTTTTGGCAGGTTTCTGAGTTTGACCTTTCTGTTTAACGAAAATATTGTTGCCCACTATAGAAAATTGTACAGAAGAAGTTTGGTTTAATTCTGTAATTATCTTGCTGATTTCAATATTATTAAAAGTATGTTTTTGATTAAAATACTTTTTGTTGGTATCAATTTGATCTGTAAAAGCAAATTTAAAATCGGTTTGATTTTCAATCTGTTTGAAGAATTCTTTTAAAGTTACATTTTGATCTACAGTTATGGTAACGCTTTGAGCAGACATACACAAACTGAATAAAAAAAAGCATGCTGAAATTATATGCTTCATGAAATTTTGTATTTTTGAATATTATTAAATAGATAACTTAATGTTATCCTGAACATTAGGAGGATGTGGAGTTTCGCGGCTTACATCCTTTTTTGTTTTCATTGAAAAGTAATCTGCTTTAAATCTTCATTTATTTCAAAGTTTAGGTTGTACATTTCTGATAGTAATTGTAGAATCGTTTTTAAATCTTCTTTTTTATTGATTCGAATGGTAATTTTCTGATCGTGATTTTCTTTCGGAAGAATCACTTTGTAGCCATAATTTTCTTCGATGTAATGGCTTATGGCAGAAAGTTCTTCATTATCAAAATCTACAAATCGGCTGAATTCTTTTACTGAAGCCGTTTGGTTTCCATACGTAAATTTTTCTCCCGGTTTCAAAATCCATTTTTGGTTTTGTCCCTTTACATTCATCTGAACGCTTCCTTCAAAAAGTTCCACAGTGATTTCTTCGTTTTCAGATTCTTTCACCGTAAAAGAAGTTCCTAAAACCGTAGTTGTAGTTTCATCGCAGAAAACCTGAAAAGGATGCTGTTTGTCTTTTTTAACTTTAAAATATGCTTCACCATCCATTTTAATTTTTCTATTTAAAGCAAAATCGTTTCCGTAAATAATTTTAGAATTCGGAGCCAATTCTACCTTTGAACTATCTGGTAAAATGACATATTTTATCGTTGAGGTTGTATTTTCGATTACATTTTCAGAAAGAACTAAATTTTCAGCAGAAGGTTTTCCGTTAAAATAAAATCCAGTTCCAATAAGTGTGAAAAGCAATACCGAAGCCGCTGCATAAAGGTGCCAAGGCTTAAGTTTTCTTTTCTTCTCCGGAAATGTTTTAGCATGAAATTGTTCCCACGAAGCTTCTTTTTCGTCTTCGGAATGAGAAAGGGGAGACTCTTCCCATAATTTTTTAAATTCCTCGTCAAATTTCTCCTGATCCATCTTTTCTAGTTATTAAATAATTTGACAATGAAATCCTTGTTTGCTAAAAACACGGCAAACCATTTCTTCAATATCGCGATTGGTTTCAATTTTAAGGATGTTTTCACGTCCTTGGCGATCAAAATTTATGATGCAATCAGAAATAACAAACTGCAAAAGAGCTACAAGTAAACTTGCGTCTTTCTTTGTTTTGACATTAGTTTTGTAAGCTTCAATGTGCATTTTAGTTCTTGTTTTTTAGTATAACAAACGAGAACTAAAAAGTTCCTAATGGTTTTCGATTTTTTTTCGAATAAATTTACTGGCGAGATAAATATGATTGGCAATAGTTTTCTCAGAAAGATCTGTTAACTCTGCAATCTCCTTATAGCTAAGGTTTTCCAGTTTGTGTAAAGTGAAGATTTTTTGTTGCTGCTCTGGAAGCTGATTAATGAAATTTTGTAGTTTTTCTTGTCTTTCTTCAAAAATTCCTGAATCTGATTCTTCTTCCGGCATGTCAACTTGACTAGGATCAAGCTGTACTATTTTGTTTTCTCTATTAACATGGTTAAGAATGATGTTCTTGCAGATAACAAAAATCTGTTTGTCGAACAAAACATCTTCGTTAAGAAGTTCTCTTTTATTGTATAGTCGTATGAAAGTTTCCTGAACAAAATCTTCAGGAGTAAATACAGAAGAATGAAATCGCTTGGCAATATTTATCAGTTTATCGTAGTAGCTGAAGTACACTTCTTTGAAAGCGGCTTCATTACCTTTTTTTAAACTTAAAATAAACTTTTTATTGTCCATAACGAAAATATCGCGACTAATTTCCTAGTCTAAACTCATTGGTGTCAATATTATTGTATTTGAAATTTGGCAATGGCAAATCGCAAATGTAATAAGTTGCAAAGAACCGTAATTAAATTTTAGATTTGACGTTTTTATTGGAGAAATGTTACAGCTTGTCTTAAATAAAAACTCTTAAACAAAATGTTTAAGAGTTTACTTTTTTATAATTTATCGAGGAATTCTAGTTTTCTAAATAGTAAGCATCATTTGAATATCAACTCTGTTATAAGGCGAAGAAATGCCATTAATTTCTATAAAACCCAGTTTTTCATACAATTTAATGGCTGGTTTCAGTTTGGTATTGCTTTCCAGATAAATTTTTGAAGCTCCTTTTTCTGACGCCCATTTTATTGCAGATTCGGCTAATAATAATCCAACTCCTTTTCCTTGTGCTTTCGGACTTACAGCCATTTTGGCTAATTCGTAATCATAATTTTTTCCGTCACTTTTAATTAAAGCGCAAACGCCTAAAACCTCATTATTTAAAATAGCTGAAAAAATTTCGCCACCCTTGTTTATAATGTAATCTTCGGCGTGATCGAGCGCTTTTACATCATTTGGTTCAACTTCAAAATAATTCGAAATCCATTCTATATTTAAGTCCTTAAAGCTTTTTTGATACTTAGAGTTATAAGTGACTATTTCTACTTGGTCATTATTTTTCATAATTCGATTAAATGCTATTTTTAT
Organism: Flavobacterium sp. B167r; assembly: GCF_056824315.1. Taxonomy (NCBI): domain Bacteria; kingdom Pseudomonadati; phylum Bacteroidota; class Flavobacteriia; order Flavobacteriales; family Flavobacteriaceae; genus Flavobacterium; species Flavobacterium sp. B167r. The sequence goes on along the minus strand of NZ_CP124859.1, from coordinate 148,135 downwards.
TATTCTGCCCAATTTTCTAAATTAGATTTTACAAGTTCATTCCATTCGATTTGGGTACAGATACAGAAAAATATTTTTTAGAGATGCAGATTAAAATTACTGTTTTTTGACGATAGCAGGAATAATTGTAAAAAGAAAGTCCCTGAATATTTTTTATTCAAGGACTTTTAGCATTCTTCTAAAATATAAAGAAGAGCAAAAAAAACAGCTATTGGTTTTCTTTCTCTAAATCTGCAGCAGAAATTTGATCTAATATATTGGTCTGATTTGGCGAAATATAGTTTTTGTTTTCGATCGTAGCTTCTTTCTTAAAAAGAAGATCTAAGGCATTATATAGCTTTAATAAAACCTCGCGATCTGCTTTATCAATTTCTAAAGCAGTATTAAAATTAAAAATATAATTATTCGAATTGCGCACTTCGACTTTTATCGTTTTTGATGTGATCTTAAATTTAACTATATCCATATGTTCGTAAATTACCTTTGCAAAATAACTATTTTAATGGTAGTTATCAATGGTTATTTTCTTGTTTTTTAGTATTTAAAAAAAGATTTTTTTACTAAAGAATTCTTGTTCAAAAAGAATAATCAAATAAAAAACCCTTAAACTTTTCTGTTTAAGGGTTTTGCTTTCTAAGTAGCGAGGACGGGAGTTGAACCCGTGTCCGCCGCGGCGGATAAGAATCCTGATCTTAAAGCGAATTGATGAGGTCTTTAATAAATTCTCTTCCAATTCCAGTTTTTAAATATTTTTCTCTTTTAATGGCTTCAATTTTAGAATTGAAAAATTCTATATGAATTACTTTCCAAGGTCTGTATTTTACAGTATGGCCTTTTATAGCAAGTAAATTATGAGATTTAAAACGTTCAATTAAGTTAGAAGTAAATCCAGTATAATTTTTATTGAATTTTTCAGAGAACAAGATATAAACTACAAACTCTTCCATTTTTCTAAATTATTTTTAACAAAAAAAAACACCACTTTAAAAAAAAGTGGTGTTTTACCTTGTAGCGAGGACGGGAGTTGAACCCGTGACCTCAGGGTTATGAATCCTGCGCTCTAACCAACTGAGCTACCTCGCCTGGACTGCTATCATGAATTCCTGATTGCGGGTGCAAAGATAGAAATAATATTAAAGCGTGCAAGCATAAAATGAAGAAAAAAAAATATTTTTAAAAATGCATTGTTTTTGGACATATATTCTTATATTTCGAAAAAAATTAAAGTAGCACATGGATTCAAAAATACGTTACGAAATAGAGTTTCCGATTAATTCTTCGCCACAACTATTGTATCAATATATATCAACGCCGTCAGGTTTGCAAGAATGGTTTGCTGACAATGTGAATTCGAGAGGTGAATTTTTTACTTTCATCTGGAATGATTCGCAAGAAAAAGCTCGCTTAGCTTCAAAAAAATCTGGCGAAAAAGTAAAATTTAAATGGGTTGACGAAAGCAGTAAGGATACTGAGTACTTTTTTGAACTTCATATTTTAGTTGATGAATTAACTAAAGATGTATCGCTTATGGTGGTAGATTTTGCCGATAAAGAGGAATTAGGTGAAGCTAAACAATTGTGGGAGAATCAGATCTCAGACCTAAAACATCTTATAGGATCTGTTTAGTAAAAGTCTATTTTATACCTTATATTTGCCCTGAACAAAATTCAGGGTTTTTTTATGATTAATTTTAACGGAAACATAGCGCAAGAAGATACAATATTAACTCAAAATCGCGCTTTTTTATACGGAGACGGTATCTTTGAAACAGTAAAAATTATCAACGGAAAAATCTTGTTTCTTGAGGATCATTATTTTAGACTAATGGCTTCTATGCGAGTAGTGAGAATGATGATTCCGATGAATTTTACAATGGAATATTTTGAAGAGCAAATTCTAAACTTGGTAAAAGAACAAGGAATCACTGCTTCAGCACGTGCAAGAATTACCGTTTTTAGAAATGATGGCGGTTTATATCTTCCAAAAACTAATGATATTTCATTTTTAATCAATGCAACTCCACTTGAAAGTACTTTTTATAGTATAAATTCAAACGAATATGAAGTTGATTTGTACAAAGACTTCTATGTAACAAAACAATTATTATCGTCTCTTAAAACGACCAATAAAATCATTAATATTACAGGAAGTATTTATGCGCACGAAAACGACCTTGCCAACTGTATCTTACTGAATGATAGTAAAAATGTTGTCGAGGCGCTTCAAGGAAATATTTTTATGCTAATAGGCAAAAAGCTTATTACACCTCCAGTTTCAGAAGGAGCTTTGAATGGAATTATGCGTAAGCAAATTTTAGCGCTTTCTAAAAAGGTCGAAGGCATAGAAGTGTCAGAAGAAATAATTTCGCCATTTGATCTTCAAAAAGCTGACGAATTATTTCTAACAAATGTGATCATGGGAATACAGCCGATAACTAAATATCGAAAAAAGGAGTTTACAACGAATCTAGCTCATTTATTAGTGCAGAAACTAAATGAATCCATAACTGAAAATTAATTCAGATATGGATTTTCTGGTGCGTTAGACCAAATAAGATAATCACCGCCAAGCTCAATAATCTGCTCTTTCCAAAAATGAGTGGTAGATTTTCCGATAATTTTATTTTTATAATTATTATCAGCAATAATCCAAGAGTTTCCTTGCATCTCATTCTCAAGCTGATTTTCTTCCCAACCAGTATAGCCTAAGAAAAAACGAATATTATTTTTACTAATAGCTCCGTTGTTTATTAGATCTTTTGTGGATTCAAAATCACCTCCCCAATAAATTCCGTTTGAGATTTCCACACTGTTTGGAATTAACTCAGGAATATTGTGAATAAAATAAAGGTTGTCTTGTTCTACAGGGCCTCCGTTGTATATCTTAAAGTTAGCATCAATTTCAGGTATCAAGTCATTAATAGTGTATTTTAATGGCTTGTTGATTATAAAACCTATTGATCCTTCCTTGTTATGGTCTGCTAATAAAATTACCGATCTGTTAAAAGATAAATCTCCAATTATTGAAGGCTCGGCAATAAGCAGGTGTCCTTTTTTTAATTTTTCTGAAATCATACGGTTACAATTTTTATTAAATTTAGTCATAAAAAAATTAAAATCACAAAAAAAATCGTTAAACCGCATAAAAAAACCTTCCAGATGGAAGGTTTTAATTATATTATTAGTTTAGAGAACTTTCTTACTTAGTTCACTGCACCTTCTAATTCAGCTCCAGCTTTGAATTTTACAACGTTTTTAGCTGCAATCTTAATAGTTTTTCCTGTTTGAGGGTTTCTACCATCTCTAGCAGCTCTTGAAGAAACTGACCAAGATCCAAAACCTACTAATGAAACTCTTCCTCCTTTTTTCAAAGTAGTTCCTACATTACCTAAAAATGACTCTAAAGCTAATTTTGCCGCAGCTTTTGTGATTCCTGCATCAGCAGCGATAGCATCGATTAATTCTGATTTGTTCATAATAATTAGTTATTAATTGTTGGTTAAAAAAAATTGTTAATACACAAATTTAGTAGGAAATCCGTTGCGTGCAAGTGTTTTCATTGTTTTTAGTAAAAATTGTTAATAACTTGCTTTTTTTGTTCATAAACAATGTTGTTTATCGATGAAAAATAGGTACAAACCCCTGTTTTACTGAGCTTAATACACTTTTGCAGCTTCGGAAAAACTTACTCCATTTAATAATTCTGAAGCAAGCATTCTCTTTTTTCCCGGAAATTGTAGACTTAATAACTGAATAAAGCCGCCTTTTATTGCAATCTTTATTTCTTTTTTACTGCTAATTAACTTTCCAATCTCATAAGAATGTGATTCTGAGACTAGTTTGGCTTCGTAAATTTTAATATTCAGTTCTTCATTTTGGTCTTTCAAGAAGCACCAAGAAGCAGGATACGTACTTAAACCTCGAATCAGATTGTTGATTTCTGCTCCAGATTTTGTCCAATCAATTTTACAGTTTTCTTTGTTTAATTTGTATGCCGTTTTAATATCGTCGTTGTCTTCTTGAATTGTTGTAGTAACATTTCCGTTTTCAATAATCTTTAAAGTATCGATTACAGTTGTACTTCCTAAATGCATTAAACGATCGTGTAATTGTCCTGCAGTTTCTTCGGGCTCGATACTGATTTCTGAATTTAAAATCATTGCACCAGTATCAATTTTATCATCAATAAAGAAAGTAGTGACCCCGGTTTTAGTTTCACCGTTAATAATCGCCCAGTTGATAGGAGCAGCTCCACGGTAATTAGGAAGCAATGAAGCGTGAAGGTTGAAGGTTCCTAAGCTTGGCATTTCCCAAACAACTTTTGGTAACATTCTAAAAGCAACAACAATTTGCAAATTGGCGTTTAGGGCTTTTAATTCTGCTAAGAAACTTTCATCTTTTAAATTCGTTGGTTGTAATAAAGTTAGATTGTTGGCAAGTGCATATTCTTTTACTGCCGAATATTTTATTTTTTGTCCGCGTCCTGCCGGTTTGTCTGCAGCAGTAATTACGCCAACAACTTCATAGTTATTTTTGATAATGGTGTCCAAAATGCCAACGGCAAATTCTGGAGTTCCCATAAATATAATTCTCAATTTCTCCATTATGATTTTAAAGTGTATTTATTATTCGGTTGTATAGTAATATGATTGTTTTCGAGTAATTCCTGAAGAACAGATAAAATATCTTTGGTATCCATTTTTATCTGGTTTTCAATTTCTCTCGAACTCAAAGAAGCTGTTTTCAATAAAGACAAAATCTTGTCTGCAATTGAATCGGCTTCGGTAATTTTTCCTTTTTGTGTAATGCAGTACGAACAGATGCCGCAGTTTTCTTTGGCTTCTTCTCCAAAATAGCCTAAAACTAATCTGTTTTTGCAGGTTTTATTTTCTTTTATATAATGTAAAACAGATAAAAGCTGCTCTTTTTTAACCTCATTCTGTTTTTCCAAATATTTCGAAACTCTATTTATAGTATGATCGTCTTCGCGAACTTCATTAAATAAAATAGTAGCATCGTTATTTTTAGATTTATATTCAATTATTTCTTTTTCTTTCAGTTTTTCTAAAACAGCAACAATCTGTTCTTCTGTTCGGTTTGATTTTTTTGCAAGTAAAGCTAAATTTAGATTCGCTTTAACCTCATAAATGCCAGGATAAGTTCTTAAAATCGCTAATATAATTTCTTCGTCATTTTGATTCAGGCTCATATATCGAATGACTTCTTTAGATTCGATTAAAAATTGCGCACTGATTTTTTCTGAAAATTCCTGAGACATCGTAATAATTCCCTGCTGGTTTAAAAACTGCAAAGCATTATATGTTTTTAAAGTAGGGAACTCATATTTATTGCAAAAATGATTCAGTTTAAAAGCAAAAGATTCGTCTAAACCTTCCCCATAAGCAATCTGAAAGTAGTTGCAAAGTTTTATATACATCGTTTTTAGAAACTTCTTATCAGGAAGAATATTTAAAAACTGCTGTTCGGTCTGAATGGCGTCTGAGTTATTATAAAGCAAAACTGAAAAAGCCTTTGCGCCATTTCGCCCTGCACGTCCAGATTCTTGATAATAATTTTCTAAGTTTTCTGGAAGCTGTGTATGAATAACCGTTTTTACATTGTCTTTGTCAATTCCCATTCCGAAAGCATTCGTAGCAACGATAACTTGCGCCTGCTCCGACATCCACAACTGCATGTTTTTGTCTTTTTCTTTAGACGAAAGTCCGCCGTGATAATATGTTGAAGTAAAACCTAATGATTGCAATTGCGAAGACATGTTTAAACACCCTTTGCGATTTCGCACATATATAATTGAAGGTTGCGGATTTTTTTTGAGAATTTGTTCGGTACGGTATAGTTTGTCTTCAACTTCAAAAACCATATAAGCAATATTTTTTCGCTCAAATGACTGCTGAAAATGTCTAGGATTTTTTAATTCTAATTGTGTTCTGATATCTTCAATAACTCTTGGAGTTGCTGTTGCGGTCAAAGCTAAAAACGGAATTTTAGAAAAGTATTTCTTTAGTTCCGAAATTTTAAGATATGCAGGCCTAAAATCATGCCCCCATTGCGAAACACAATGCGCTTCGTCAATGGCAATTAAATTGATTGGCAGGTTTTTAATACGTTCTAGAATCCAGTCAGACTGTAATCTTTCTGGCGATAGATATAAGAATTTGTAATTTCCGTATTGGCAATTGTCCAAAAGATCGATCAATTCTTCAGTATGAATTCCGCCAGTAAGAGCAATTGCTTTGATATTTCTTTTCTGCAGATTCATCACCTGATCCTTCATCAAGGCAATCAAAGGAGAAATTACGAGGCAGATTCCTTCCTGCATCATCGCGGGGACTTGAAAGCAAATTGATTTTCCGCCTCCCGTCGGAAGTACGGCAAAAGTATCCTGTCCTTCAAGAACAGAATCTATAATTTCTTTTTGCAACGGTCTAAAACTGTCGTGTTTCCAGTATTTTAGAAGAATATCCTGCGCTCCGAGCATTGCTTTTGTTTTAAAGTTAAAAATTTAGAAAAACAGTTTCTAGTTTTGCAACTTTAAACCATGCTGCTAAATTTTGTCTAAGATATAAAGAATTCTGTTTTCAACTGTATCTTTTGGAACTTCAATCAGTTCGTAACCGTATTTTTTATAGGTTTCAATAAGATGTTCCTGAATTTTTACGGCCTGCTCGAAATTTTCATAACGCTCCGCATCACTTTTATAAATTTCTTCCCAAGGCGGCAGAATAAAAGTTTTAGAATATTTATAATCCTCGCAAGCTTGAACAAAACCTTTCGGATATTCGTCGCCAATATAATCCATATAAGCCACAACATCTGGAATTCCTCTGTCGATAAAAACTAGATTATCAGGCTCTTCAAGAGCATTTTTATATTGTTCAATACGTCCTTCCAATAACATTTCGCTAAACAAAAGAGGCTGTTCTAAGAACAATTGTTCAATGCCTTCTTCTTGCGCTTTCATGGTCACCTGTCTAGAGATTTCAGGATAGCAGCAAAAGCCACGAGCTACTAATTCGTTAATAAGAGTCGATTTTCCAGTACCAGGTCCGCCAAGCAAGACAATAATTTCTTTTTGCACTATTCTAAAAATAAAGCGCAAATTTACCTAAACTTATTTATAATTAAAAAGAATATTTACTAGAAACGAAAGATTTGGCATTTTAGCAGACAAAGTTCCTGCTTTCGGCTCTATCTTTTATGGTGAACCCCACCATAAAAGGATACCGCCTCAATCAGGGTTAAGGGGAAAGATGGTTTTGTTTTTGGAATAATTTTTCGTTTTTCCTCCTGCAAGGTTTTCAAAACCTTGTAGGTTTCTCAAGTGGTAAATTGTAAGCGAGAAAAAATAATACCTACAAGGTTTTGAAAACCTTGCAGGACGCTGAAAATATTTTACAAATCACTCACAAAATAAATACTTTCCAGAATCTTTCCCTTTTTTATTAGAAGGAATAATCAAATGCGATTGGAATTTTTTACCATTTAAAACATCATTCACAAAATCTAAAACATATTGTTGTCCTTGATGGAAAAGATAGCCAGAGAATTCATGTCCGCCCCCACAGAAAGTAATCAATTCGATGTCTTTATGTAAATCATTCATTTGATTGTAAACCGCATAAGAACCAAAAAGGATAAGCCAGCCAGAAGCATTTGTCGGGCAAGATCGGTGCGAACCTGCTGCGTAAGGAACAGTGTCATCATTGTTTCCATGCGCCAATAACATCGGAATCGCTTTTTCTTTCGTAATTAAATTAATATCCTGAATTGCTCCCGAACCTCCAATAAAACCTTTGTATTGGAAGTTTTCTGGAAGATTGCTTTTGTATAAATTCATTAATTTATAATCCCAAAAAGAAGCGTGAAAACCAATTTCGGCACCAGCGCTAATTCCAGAAATAAATATTTTTGAAGTATCAAGATTATATTTGTCCGCATTTTCGATCATAAAAGCTGTCGCTTGCCACATATCGCTTACGCCAATCTGAATCGCTTTTATTTTTTCCGTTAAAGTTCCTTTACAGCCAAAATCTTTTCCTTTCATGTATAAACTGTACGAAATGCTCGCAACTGCATAACCATTTTTTGCCATAAATAAACCGAAATCTTTCTCGCTTGTACGTTCTCCGCCAGAAAAACCTCCGCCAAAAGCGAAAAGAATCAACGGGATTTTTTCTCCTGCTTTTTTCTTTGGCAGATATAAATCTAAATTGAGTTTTAAAGTGTCGTTTTGGAAATAAGTTAGGGTTTTGACTTCTTGTGCTTGAATTGTATTTAGTGTAAGAACGATAAAAAGTAAAAGGAGTTTTTTCATTTTAAATGTTTTAATCTTGCAAAGTCGCAAAGTTTTTCTGCTGCGAATTTTGCTGTTTTTTATTTTTTGATTCGCCAAGTTAATTAAAATTAAGGAAATTGAATTTTTGGATCAAATAATTTGTGTTAATTAGCGTAATTCGTAGCAAAAAAATACCCTCATTTTTAGAGTCAAAAAATCTAAAATCTAAAATCATAATCTGAAATCAAAAACGTATATTTGCGTTTATTTTTAATTACGAATGGAGAACGATAAAGAAAAAAATACAGCCGAATTTTACGAAAGATTGAAATTGGAGCTTGATAACGCAAATACTTGGCCAGCAGAATACTTGTACAAATTTATTGTGCCTTCTGTAGCAGATAATGTTGAGCGTGTTGAAAAAGCTTTTGATAGAATGGGAGCGGTGATTAAGACAACAAAATCGAAAACTGGCAAATTTACCAGCGTTTCTATAGATGTTACTATGCACAGCTCGGATGATGTGATCAGTAAATACAAAGAAGTTTCTACAATAGAAGGTATAGTTTCATTATAAACTTATGAACGAAAAATATAAAAGAGAAGTCGCAGGCGATGTTGTCTTCAATTTAGAATATAATTCTGAAAGACAGCGTTTAATTATTCCGGAGTACGGTCGTCATTTGCAAAAACTGATTGATCAGGCAACTGCAATTGAAGATGATGAAACGCGCAACAAAGCTGCAAAATATATCATTCAGGTTATGGGAAGTCTGAATCCGCATTTGCGTGATGTGCCAGATTTTCAGCATAAACTTTGGGATCAGCTTTTTATTATGTCTGATTTTAAACTGAATGTAGAGTCGCCATATCCGATTCCTTCAAGAGAAGTTTTGGAATTGAAGCCAGATGTTTTGCAATATCCGCAGAACTTTCCAAAATATAGATTTTATGGAAACAACATTAAATATATGATTGATGTTGCCAATAAATGGGAAGACGGCGATATGAAAACTGCGTTGATCATGGTGATTGCCAATCACATGAAAAAATCGTTTTTAAGCTGGAATAAAGACACAGTAAAAGACGATGTGATTTTTGAGCATTTATATGAATTATCTGGAGGCAAAATCAATTTGTTACACAGTACAGAAGAGTTGTTGAATACTACAGATTTAATGCGTACAAACAAACGCATGTCAAACAAAATAGCTTCTGGTGTACAGCCAAAAATGCAGAATAACAAAAACAATAATAATAAAGGCGGTCAAAAAAAGACATTTCAAAAAAACAATAATCAAAAGTAAAAAGAGCTGCTAAGAGGCTAAGCTTCTAAGTAGCTAAGTTTTCACTTAGAATCTTAGGATCTCAGAATCTTAGAAACTTTGAAAGAACCTAAAAACAATTTATGGGAATTTTTAAAATCGAAGGAGGAACTCCTTTAAAAGGAGAAATCACTCCGCAAGGAGCAAAAAATGAGGCATTACAAATTTTATGTGCCGTGCTTCTAACAGGAGATAAAGTAAAAATTAATAACATTCCTGATATTATAGACATCAATAAATTAATCACTTTGTTGGGTAATTTAGGGGTGAAAATTCAACGTAACGAACCAGGTTCGATTACTTTTCAAGCTGATGAAGTTAATGTTGGATACTTAGAAACTGAAGCTTTCAAAAAAGAAGGTGGAGCGCTTCGTGGTTCTATTATGATTGTTGGTCCGCTTTTGGCTCGTTTCGGAAAAGGATATATTCCAAAACCAGGTGGAGATAAAATCGGTCGCCGTAGATTAGATACACACTTTGAAGGTTTTATTAATCTTGGAGCAAAATTTAGATATAACAGAGAAGATCACTTTTATGGAGTAGAATCTCCAGAAGGAGGATTGACTGGAACAGATATGCTTTTAGACGAAGCTTCTGTAACTGGAACTGCAAACATTGTAATGGCTGCGGTTTTAGCAAAAGGAACAACTACTGTTTACAATGCTGCTTGCGAGCCTTATTTGCAACAGTTATGTAAAATGTTGAACTCAATGGGAGCTAAAATTACCGGAGTTGGTTCAAACTTATTGACTATCGAAGGTGTTGAAAGCTTAGGTGGATGTGAGCACAGAATTTTACCAGATATGATCGAAATCGGTTCTTGGATTGGTCTTGCGGCTATGACAAAAAGCGAAATCACAATCAAAAATGTTAGTTGGGAAAATTTAGGTTTGATTCCAAATACTTTTAGAAAATTAGGAATTACAATCGAAAAACGTAATGACGATATTTACATTCCTGCTCACAAAGACGGATACGAAGTAAAAACAGATATCGACGGTTCTATCTTAACAATTGCAGATGCACCATGGCCAGGATTTACACCTGACTTATTAAGTATTGTTTTGGTTGTGGCAACTCAAGCAAAAGGAGACGTTTTGATTCACCAAAAAATGTTCGAAAGCCGTTTATTCTTTGTGGATAAACTAATTGATATGGGAGCAAAAATTATGTTATGTGATCCGCACAGAGCTGTGGTGATGGGACATAATTTCGAATCTCAATTGAAAGCAACTACAATGTCTTCTCCAGATATTCGCGCGGGAATCTCATTATTGATTGCGGCGCTTTCTGCAAAAGGAACTAGCACAATTCAAAATATTGAGCAAATCGATCGTGGATATGAGCGTATCGACGAGCGTTTGAGAGCAATTGGAGCCAAAATTGTGAGAGCATAGTTATTAGCCACAAATTCACGTATTATTTTGATAATCTTTGAAGATATAAATTCGTGAATTCGTGGCGAAAAAAAATAGTCATACATGACAAACGAACAAAAAGCTATAAAAGCTACATACTTTAGTATAGCTGGAAACACCTGCTTAGCCCTTATAAAAGGTTTAGCAGGTTTTTTTGGCAATTCTTATGCCTTAATTGCAGATGCGATTGAGTCGACTACGGATATATTTTCGTCATTTTTGGTGTTGTTCGGAATTAAATATTCGAATAAACCGCCAGATGAAAATCATCCTTACGGTCACGGTCGTGCAGAACCTTTAATTACGTTTTTGGTTGTTGGATTTTTAATTACTTCAGCAACTATTATTGGTTATGAAAGTATTGCCAATATCCAAACTTCGCACGATTTGCCAAAATCATGGACTTTGTATGTTTTAGGTGCAATTATAATATGGAAAGAATATTCATTCCGTTTAGTAATGAAACGAAGCAAACAAACTAATAGTAGCGCTTTGGCAGCCGATGCATGGCATCATCGAAGTGATGCAATAACTTCTGTTGCAGCATTTATCGGGATTACGATTGCGCTTGTTATGGGAAAAGGTTATGAATCTGCTGATGATTGGGCGGCGCTTTTTGCAGCATTCTTTATTTTATATAATAGTTATAAAATTTTTAGACCTGCGCTTGGCGAAATTATGGATGAAAACTTAAACGACGATTTAGTCGAAGAAATTCGTGTTGTCGCTTTGACTGTTTCAGGAATTTTAGGAACAGAAAAGTGTTTTATTCGTAAAGCGGGAATGCGTTATCACGTAGATCTTCATGCGATTGTTTCTGCTAAAATTTCGGTAAAAGAAGGACACGATTTATCTCATAAACTTCAAGATACTTTAAAAGAGCAAATTCCACAATTAGGAAATGTTCTGATTCATATTGAACCAGATGATTATCATTGTTAAAGGTTCAAAGGGACAAAGGCTCTGAGGTGCTAAGGTTTTTACCTTTGGAATAATTATTAAATCAAAAAAAATCCGCTTAAATCTTTAAAATCTGCGTGAAAACAGATTATGATTTAAGCGGATTTTTTTATTTGAAATTCTTTGTGTGGGCTTCGACTCCGCTCAGCCAGACAAAAGGATCAGAAACTTAGAAACTCAGAATCTTAGAACCTTTAGTCTAACGCATTTAAGATCTTCAATCCAAAGACAACTCCATTTTGCTGTACTCCACTTTGGTAAGAATGCACATAATCGATTCGGAATAACTTGAATTTTCCGAAACCTAGATTGTCTAAGCCGATTGTAAATTCAGAATATGGTTTTCTGTCTGGAATTGCCAATGAATGAAATCCAATATTCATCGTAGATTTTAGAAGATTTAATAACGGAATTTTATTCATAATAAAACCTGTGTCATTGTATTCTGCATGCATTTCAAAATAACTATCGTTTGTACTATTTGCATAATATGGCATCAAATTGAAAACATTTAAATAACGTTCGCTTGTTCCGATATGAGTTTGGTTTCCGTTGAAATGTCTGTAATCGATAAACGAAATATTTTCAGCGTTAAAGAATTTTCCTCCTCTAAAATTAGTCCCTAAAAGACCTTTATTCCCAAGTGATAAATCGTATAGAACAGAAGCACCGATTCTTTCATATTCATATTTTTTTTCGCTAGCCGCGAATGTCTTTTCGAAAGCTAAATAAACCGTGGGATATTTATCATCCTTAAAATTAAATCTTCCGTCGGGTCTTGAAATATATTTATTGCCAAAGTTGATTCTCGAAGTTATAAGTGCTTTAAACAAATGATGCTGGTCAAAAGCAGGCGTTGTAAAATCGTTTGGTGCCAAAGGATTATTTGATGAATAAAGATCATCTTTTTTAAAGAAAGAATAATCAGTGGTGTTAAAAAGCGGTTTTCGCTGTTCGTAACCAACTTTTCCAGTAAGATTTATTCCGTTTGCAATGTCCTGTCCATAATTGATTTCAGCAAATTCTAAATTATATAGTTTCATATAATTGTCTTTAAAAAACAAAGAACTTATTGAGTTGATCAATTTAGAAATAGGCTCAGCGCTATTAAACTGAGCTGTTTTTGTTCCGCCAGAACCCCAAATTGTAGCGTAATTGATATTATTAAATCGGTGGCTGAACTCTCCAATTACACGAAAACGTTCGTCAGAAAATCCATAATTAAAAGTGGTGCTTATCGAAGTGTTTTTTCCTTCCTCTTCATTCCATTTCTTAAAAGAAAAACCAGAATCCAAATTAAAACCTTGAACTGTATTGAAACTTAAAGAAGTAATATTGAGTAAACCTTTATAATCAAAAGAATATTTCTTGAAAGTGTTTTTATAATCATAACCCATTAAAACATCCCAAACTTTAAATTTGTTATTTTTTGCATCAATAGAATCAGTATATTTTTTCGATTTTCTAATGGTTTGTAAGCTGTCTTTTTTTGCGTAATCACTGCTTTCTTCAATAGTTAGCGGAATCGGACGAATTTCATTCCAGAAAGCATCATCTTTTTTATTGGCATTGAGATCAAAAGCTACCAGTTCATTTCCGAAAGTTTTCTTTTCAAATGACTCTGGAAATTCATAATTAGAATAAATATAATTGAAGTTTCCGGAGAATTTCACGCCAAAAATACCCGCATTAAAAGAAAGTGTTTGCGCATTTTTAGACCAGATTTTGTTTTTTGTATTATAACTAAAACTCTGTTTTAGAGTCATTATTTCTGTAAATTCATTTTTCATTCTATAACCTTTGATGTCTAAATCGATGGCATAAATGGCAAAACTATCATCTACAATATAAATGTAGCCTTCAAAAACGGGCTCTTTATCACGTTTCGGGATGACCTTAATTTTGTAAATCTGCTGATTGTTCGCATCGTAAAAAGTGCTTTCCAATTTGTATTTGTAATAATTGAAAGCATTGTCTGCAATAGGAGAGATGAGCTTTACATCAAAATCTAAGGCGTTATCGTAGAAGTCGTAATTTGATAATGCTGCTGTGTTGTAACTGTAGCCGCGGTTGTTTCCAGAGATTTTAGAAGCTATAATGTTTTCTTTAAACTTGTTTGGTTTTTCATGGCTCACTTTAGAAATTGTTTCCGATAAATATAAAATTCCTGTTCCTGTAGAATCTAGATTTGAAGCCATGTCGTCGCCCAGTTCTACTTTTTTGCCCAGAATTTTTTTAGGAAGATCTTTAACTTTAAACATTCCTTTCGAATAAAAATCGGCAGTATATTTTCCAGTTTTAGCTGAGTTTTCCTTTTTATTAGCAATTGCACTTTTTATAATTGCATTTGCTGGATTATTTTTAGGATCGATTATAACTTCGTTTAAAGTGAAACTTTCTTCTTGAAGTTTAACATCTAAATTGACCATTTTTGTTGCCGCCAGGACGGTTATTTTTTGAGTTTTATAACCTAAGTATTGAAAGGTGATTATATTTCCTCCAATTTCTTTTACGTTCAGCTGATATTTTCCCTGCTCATTTGTAGTGGTTCCTGCGTAAGTGTTTTCTTCAAAAACTGAAACAAAAGGAAGCGGATTTCCTTTGTCGTCTGTTACAGTTCCCCTAATTTGGGCAAAGTGGGAAAGAGAAAAAAATAGAAAGGCAAATAAAGTAAAGTTTCTCATGTAATGTGGCTTGTCTTACAAAAATATAACAAGTTAAATCTGAGCTTATTAATAATTTGTTAAATTCTAAAAGAAACTAAATTAGGAATATGTAAGGATTGCGCAATAGTTTGTCATGCTGAAAGAAGTCGAAGCCATAATAGTAAGAACTCGACTTCATTCAACAGAACTATTTTATAAGAATGACAGAATAGCCAATTCATAACTTTTAAGTCCAAAACCTAGAATAACTCCTTTTGCATTTCCAGATAAATAAGATTGATGTCTAAAGCTTTCTCTCGCATAAGTATTCGAGATGTGAACTTCTATTACAGGAGTTGTAACGGCTTTCATTGCATCTCCTAAACCAATTGAGGTATGGGTATAAGCGCCCGCATTCAAAATGATCCCGTCAAAAGTAAAACCGCATTCTTGAATTTTTCCAATCAGTTCACCTTCAATATTACTTTGATAATAGGTAAGGTCGATGTTTGGAAATTTTTCTTTCAACGTTTCAAAATAATCTTCGAAAGTTTGGCTTCCGTAAACTTCAGGTTCTCTTTTTCCTAAAAGATTCAAATTAGGTCCGTTGATAATGCAGATTTTCATGTTCAAAATTATTTATATTGAAATATTGACATTGCTATTGAATTTAGCAATTGCCATTTGGCTGTGTAAAAATAAAAAAAACCGCACTAATAAATAGAGCGGTTTTTGTAAAAGTATGTGATATTATTTATTTCTTTAGAACATAAATCCAGCTGAAAGTTGTATTACAGAGTTTCTGATATCTGCATTAGAAGAAGCTTCTGTCAATCCTAAGCTATAGCGTCCTTGAACAAAAATGCTTTCTGTAATTTTTAATCCTAAGCCTGCATTAATAGCAAAATCAAATGTTTTAGCATCGTCAAGATCTACGTCATTTTTTTGATTTAATAAAAAGGAAGCTTGTGGACCAACCTCTAAACTTAATGATTTTGTCATGTAAATTTTTGCCATTACAGGAACAGATAAGTAAGCTAATTCATTTTTAAAATCTTCCTGAGCATCTTTAAATTTATAAGTCGCTCCTTGAGTAGAGTATAAAAGCTCTGGCTGAATAGAGAATTTTTCTAATAATTTTACTTCAGCTACCACACCAGCATGAAAACTAGTTATTCCATCTTTGTCAAATGCGACACCATCTAAGGTCGCATCACCTGGTTGACTTGCAAAGTTAACCCCTGCTTTTACACCGAATTTTAGTAATTGTGCTTGTACTGCCGCTGATGTTGCAAGAAACATAACAGCTGCTAAAAGTATTTTCTTCATAAAAAGGTTTTTAAAAATTGGTATTTTAAATGTTATTTATAGGTCAAAACTACATATTTGGCTTTTTATTGCATTATATTTTGGATTAAATAATTAATAAAATTCCCATTCAAAGTGAGTTTTTATGTTGTGAAATCTTCTTCAAATCTTTTAAAATTCTGATTTTCAATAACTCATTGCAAATCGTTTTTGTCGTATTTTGATAGTTTTTAAACCTATTGCGACATTATTTTTTGTAAGTCTAATCTTATTTTTGTTTTCAAATAAATTAAAATTAATATTTAGAAATTATGAAAAAAATTGTTTTAGCTGCTATTGCAGTATTGGGCTTTTCGTTTGCTAATGCACAAACCAAAGGATTTGCTAAAGGAGATGCCTTTATTTCTGGAGCTTTTGGTGTAGGGACTGAAAAAACGGGAGATTCTAAATCCAATGCTTTTATACTTGTACCAAGTGTAGGCTTTTTAGTGTCTGAGAATGTTGCTATTGGAGGGAAATTAGGTTTTGGATCGTCTAAAGAGAATGATGTAAAACAAAATGATTTTACTGTTGGGGCTTTTGGTAGATATTATTTTACTCCAGCTTCTCAATTTTCTGTTTATGGTCAGGCTGGTCTTGATTTTACAAATCACAAAATTGAAAAAGATAAATCAAATGAAATCGGTGTTAATGTTGGATTAGGATTAAGCTATTTCTTATCTAACCATTTTGCGATTGAAGCTACTTGGGCTGGTTTAGAATATAGTGTAAACAACAATGGTGGACATGGTGCTGATAAAACAAACTCTTTCGGTCTTGCTAGTGATTTAAGTGATGTAAGATTTGGAGTAGTGTACAAGTTCTAAGAAAAAAACAGTTAGTTAGTTTTTAGAAAGCCTTCCTTAATTTTTAGGGAGGCTTTTTTTATGCGTCAAATTCCTAATTTCCAAATTTGCTTAATTTAAAATTAACAATTAGTATAGAATTTATTATTTTATTTGTTAAATTCCTAATGTTGATTTATGAAGAATATTTTTATATTTGACCTAATTAATTTAACCCAAAACAAATTAGAATGAAAAAAGTTATTTTATCTGCCATTGCAATTATGGCTTTTGCATTTACAAATGCACAGCAAACAAGATTTGGAGTAAAAGGAGGTCTTAATATTTCAAATGTTGTTGGAGGAGATGTCGAAAATAATAAAACACTAGTAGGCTTTCATGTAGGTGGTTTAGCTGAAATACATGTAGTTGAAAAGTTTTATATTCAGCCAGAGCTTTTATACTCTGCACAAGGAGCTAAATTTGATGGACCTTTTGGATCTGATGGAGATCTTAAATTAAATTATTTAAACATTCCTGTGCTAGCAAAGTATTACATAGTTGATAAAAAATTTAATGTAGAAGCTGGTCCTCAACTTGGAATTTTATTATCAGCTAAAGCAAACGGTGAAGACTTCAAAGACTACACTAGATCAACTGATTTTGGATTTAACTTAGGCGCAGGATACAGCTTTACTGAAAATTTCTCTGTAGGTCTTCGCTATACTATTGGTTTGTCTCCAATTTCTGATAATGATATTGATGATTCTGAGGAGTACTACGATAGCGCAAAAAACAGTAACTTACAGCTTTCACTAGCTTATAAATTCTAATCTGAATTTTAAAATATTCGAAAAACCTTCCTAATAACGGGAGGTTTTTTTATGCCAAAAAATTACGTTATTTGTAAGTATGAATTGGAGCAGATATATAAAAGATTATCAGTCATATTTGAGGATTGAGAGAGGTTTGTCTAAAAATACAATCGAAAACTATGGCTTTGATATTGAACGTTTGTGTCTTTTTTTAGAAACTAATCAGATTGATGTTTCGCCAATAAAGATTTCCGATGAGACATTACAGCAATTTATTTATGCGGTTGCTAAAGAAGTAAATCCGAGATCTCAGGCTAGAATTATTTCCGGACTGAAAAGTTTCTTTAATTACTTGGTTTTTGAAGATTACAGAAACGACAATCCTTTAGAATTAATAGAAACGCCAAAAACGGGACGAAAATTACCCGATACTTTATCCCTTCAAGAAATTGATACTTTGATTGAAACAATCGACTTAAGTACCAATGAGGGGGAGCGAAATAGAGCTATGCTCGAAACTTTATATGGTTGCGGCTTGCGTGTTTCTGAATTGGTTTCGCTTAAAATTTCAGATCTTTTTTTCGATGAAGGTTTCATTAAAATTACAGGAAAAGGAAATAAGGAGAGATTTGTCCCAATCTGTGCATTAACTCAAAAATATATTGATATCTATAGAAATAACATTCGTTGTAATCTGAATATTAAAAAAGGAGCCGAAGATACTTTATTCTTAAATAGAAGAGGAAATCAGTTAACTCGTGCTATGGTTTTTACTATTATTAAAGATTTAGCGCAAAAAAATGGGCTTAAAAAAAGTATAAGTCCTCATACATTACGACACTCGTTTGCAACACATTTACTTGAAAACGGTGCCGATTTGAGATCAATTCAGTTAATGTTGGGGCACGAATCGATTACGACAACAGAAATCTATGTTCATTTAGATCGCAGTTTTTTAAGAGAAGTTATGCATAGTTTTCATCCTAGAAAGTAATTTTTTACAGTATTGTGCGTTTTTTATTTTTGAAATTCTTAATATTGTGTTAAAATAAATAAAAAGTATTAAAACAATGTAGTTTGTTTTGCTTTTTCCGAATAAGTTCTGAATATCTTATTTACATAAAAAAGTAGTATATGGTTTTTGATTTGTATGGAAATGATGATTGCTTAGAGGTAAATAATTTTTATAAAAAATTATTGGCCGAAATGCCCGACCTACTTTTTCAATTTGTTATTGATGCCAATAATAATTACACCTTTCCCCTTGTAAGTAAATCGGCAGATGAAATATTTGAACTCTCTGCAACAGATTTTAATAATGATATAAAGTTTATAGTTTACGATCGAATTATTCCGAAGGATCGTGAATGTTTTTTTCAATCTTTAGTAAAAGCTCGAAAAGAAATAAAACCTTGGGAAATTGAATTTCGCGCTATTCTTCCCAAAAAAGGAATGCGCTGGTTTAAGGTTTCATCAAAAACGGAATCTGGAAAAGATGGAAATGTAGTTTTTTACGGACATGTTTCGGATATTACCGAATTAAAAGATAAAGAAGAGAAACTTAAAATTTCCGAAGAACGTTTTCAATTTGCTCTCGATGCTTCTACAGTTGGAATTTGGGACTGGGATATGGTTACTAATCGTGTTTTTTACTCTTCATTGTCTCTTAAAATTTTAGAACTAGATTCTGCAGATATTATTGACGATCCAGAGCGTTGGGATAAGATTGTACATCCTGATGATCTTCCAAAATACTATTCAGACATTCATGAGCATTTTGATAACAAGATTCCGTTTTATGAAAATTACCATCGTGTAATGACTTCTAGTGGCAACTACAAGTGGATTTTAGATCGAGGAAAAGTAATCAAACGAGATGAAAACGGGAGGCCTTTGCGTGTAATTGGAACTCATACAGATGTTTCAGGACAAAAAGAAAAAGAGCTGGATCTTTTGAAAACAATGAAATTATACAGTGATCAAAATAGTCGATTATTGAATTTTTCGCACATTGTTTCACATAATTTAAATACGCAGGCTGGAAATATAAAATCGATTTTGGATCTTATTGATGCTGATGTTAACAAGCAGACCGTAGCAGAAATGCTGGAATATTTGCGCGCCGTTTCTAATGATCTCAATGATACTATTTCTAATCTTACTCAAATTGTAAAAACGCAGAGTAATATTAATATAGCGGTTGTTCCATTAAAACTTTGTGAGTATATCGAAAAGACGATTTCGACAATCAAAGGTTATGATAAACAGCGAAAAGTGACGATTATAAACAATGTTCCAAAGTATTTGACGATTAATTTTAATCCGGCGTATATGGAAAGTGTTTTGCTGAATTTTACAACAAACGCAATTAAATACGGGCATCCCGATCGCAATCCGATAATTACTTTTGATTTTGCAATTGAGCCAGAAGGTTTTAAATCGTTGAAGATTACAGATAATGGCCTTGGAATCGATTTGAATGTCTATGGTGATTTATTGTTTGGAATGTATAAAACCTTTCATAAACATGAAGAAGCTAGAGGCATTGGATTGTATATTACAAGAAATCAAATTGAAGCGATGAAAGGAACTGTTGAAGTACAAAGTGAAGTAGGAGTGGGAACAAGTTTTAAAATTGTTTTTAATGATATGTAAAACCTAAATATATTAAAAACAAAAGGCTGTCAATGGACAGCCTTTTGTTTTTAATATATTTCCAGAGATTTATTTAGCAATATTTACAGCTCTCGTTTCTCTAATAACTGTAACTTTTACTTGTCCAGGATAAGTCATTTCTGTTTGAATTTTTTGTGAAATTTCGAAAGATAAGTTTGCTGCGTTGTCGTCTGAAACTTTTTCACTTTCTACAATTACACGAAGCTCTCTACCAGCTTGGATTGCGTAAGCATTTTTAACACCGCTGAATCCGTAAGCTACATCTTCAAGATCTTTTAGACGTTGAATGTAAGAATCTAAAACCTGGCGTCTTGCACCTGGTCTAGCTCCAGAAATAGCATCACAAACTTGAATAATTGGAGATAATAAAGACTTCATTTCGATCTCATCGTGGTGAGCTCCAATTGCGTTGCAAACTTCTTCTTTTTCACCGTATTTCTCAGCCCATTGCATACCTAAAAGGGCGTGTGGTAAATCACTCTCTGTATCGGGCACTTTTCCAATGTCGTGTAATAAACCAGCTCTTTTAGCTAATTTTACGTTCAATCCTAATTCTGCAGCCATAATACCGCAAAGTTTAGAAACCTCTCTTGAGTGCTGTAATAAGTTTTGTCCGTAAGAAGAACGGTATTTCATTCTACCCACTACTTTAATTAATTCTGGGTGTAAACCGTGAATTCCTAGGTCAATTACTGTACGTTTTCCAACTTCAATAATTTCATCGTCGATTTGTTTTGCTGTTTTAGCAACAACTTCTTCAATTCTTGCAGGGTGAATACGACCGTCTGTCACTAATTTGTGTAAAGACAAACGAGCGATTTCTCTACGAACAGGATCAAAACAAGAAAGAATGATTGCTTCTGGCGTATCATCTACGATGATTTCAACTCCGGTTGCAGCTTCAAGAGCTCTAATGTTACGTCCTTCACGTCCGATAATACGTCCTTTTACATCGTCAGATTCAATATTAAAAACAGAAACGCAGTTTTCAACCGCTTCTTCAGTTCCAACTCTTTGGATCGTATTGATGATAATCTTTTTAGCCTCTTGTTGTGCTGTAAGTTTTGCCTCTTCAATTGTGTCTTGAATATGAGACATCGCTTTAGTTTTTGCTTCAGATTTTAATCCTTCAACTAATTGCTCTTTTGCTTCTTCAGCAGAAAGACCAGAGATAACTTCTAATTGTTGCAATTGACTCTTGTGAAGTTTATCAACTTCAGCTTGTTTTTTGTCTAAAACCTCAATTTTGTTATTGTATTCAGCTGTTTTAGATTCGAACTCATCATTTACTTTTTTAGCTTTAGAAAGTTCGTTAGAAACTTGAGATTCTTTATCGCGCACACGTTTTTCTACTTCAGCCACTTTTTTATCGCGTGCTAAAATAACTTGTTCATGCTCTGATTTAAGTTCGATAAAACGCTCTTTTGCTTGAAGGATTTTATCTTTTTTGATATTTTCTGCCTCTAAATTAGCATCCTTTAAGATAGAAGCTGCTTCTTTTTTAGCGTTTTTGATTAGATTTGAAATATTACTTTTCTCGATAATTTTAGCTATTGCAAATCCTGCTGCAATACCCACAATACCAATAATGATCGTTATGGTGTCCATGTTTATTAGGGTTTATATATAAAAAAAGCCTACATTAATTGCTTGTATAAACTCGTAAAGACAAGTTTTGAGCTAACTCACTGTTCAAGTTTCCCAGCCAAATGGAGGGCATACTATAGTAGCGACGATTTGCTCATTCTAAATTGTTAGTGTTGAGTTTACCAATTGTGAACTAATGTAGGCAGTATCTTAGTTTCTGTAAAGAACGTTTATTTTTCGAGATATTGATCTAAAAGCGAATTTAATCTTTTAATTCTTTCGATAGTCTCTTCTCCATCGATTGCGTTATCAATCTGTTTTTGTTCTACTTGTGATGCGAATTGTAATGCACACATTGCTAGAACATCTTGCTTGTCACGAACGGCGTAATTTTCTTCGAATTGCTTTATCATGACATCAATTTTTTTAGAAGCACTTCTAAGTCCTTCTTCCTGAGCCGGTTCAACCGTAAGAGGGTAAACGCGATCGGCAATTGATATTTTAATTCTAAGCTTTCCGTCCATGTTATTAATCTGATAGTTGTGCTATACAGTAATCAATTTCGCGAATTAATGAATTTATTTTAAGCTTTGTCTCTCTCTTGTTATTGTCGCTGCCAAGCAACGAATTGGCTATCTTAAGTGTTTCATTTTGCTTTTTCAAAGCTTCCATTTCCTCAGATTGTTTCTGGATAATTTGCGCAGCTTTGGCTAATTCTAATCGTAATACTTGATTGTTTTGCTCGAAAACTTTTGATTTCTCAAAAAGCTTTTCGACTTTATATTCAAGAGTATCAATTATTTCTGCAATTACACTCATTATACATCCTATTCATTACTTAATCATACAAAGTTAATATTCCTTTTTATTAATGCAATTTTTTATCCATTTTTTTACATTAAAATAGATAAATAGATGTATTTCAATTAATTGTAAAATTATAAGTTTTTTCTTGCTTTTATTGCTTTATTTTTGCTTATCTTAGCAAAAATGTTGTTTATGAGATTATATGTACTTGCCCTTTTAATTTGTAATTCTGTGTTTGCTCAAACACAATATCCTAAAGATTATTTCCGTCCGCCACTTGATATTCCGATGCAACTTTCTGGTAATTTTGGAGAGTTAAGACCCAATCACTTTCATGCTGGTTTTGATTTGAAAACCAATCAAAGAGAAGGATTAACTGTTCATGCCATCGCCGATGGATATGTTTCTCGAATTAAAATTTCGACTTATGGAAACGGTAAATGTATTTACATTACGCATCCAAACGGCTACACTTCTGTTTATGGACACTTACAAACAACGGTTGGACCAATTTTGGATTGTGTAAAAGCTACTCATTACAAGGAAAAGGCATATGAAATTGAAATGTTTCCAAAACCAGGAGAACTTCCTGTTTCAAAAGGGGATATAATTGGTCTTTCTGGAAATACAGGCTCGTCGGAAGGACCACACCTTCATTTTGAAATAAGAGATACTAAAACAGAATTTGTGATTAATCCAATCTTCTTTGGCTTTGATCAAAATTTAAAAGATACCAAAAAGCCTACTTTGTCTAGTTTATACGTTTATCCTTTGGAAAACGGAACTGTAAATCTTTCAAAACAGCCTTTGTTGGTTAATATGGCGCTTCAAAAAGATGGAACGTATTTGGCCTCTAAAGTAAAAGCTAATGGAAAAATTGGTTTTGGAATCAATGCTGTAGATACTGATGATGTTTCTTATAACAAAAATGGTGTTTTTAATGTTTCGACTTTTTTAAACGGAAATCAGAATTATAATTATCAGTTTAATACCTATTCTTTTGATGAGATGCGTTATATCAATGCTTTCATCGATTATTATAGATATAAAAAATCTGGACAGCGTGTGCAGAAGCTTTTTATGAAAACGCCTTTTGCTTTAAGTATTATCAAAACAGATTCTCTTCGAGGTATTGTAAAAGCAGAGCCTAACTTGATTTCAAATTACAAAATTGAGGTTTCAGATTATTTTGGGAATATGAATTCGATTACGGTTCCAATTGAGTTCGATGCTGCGACGCCACTTGTAGAAGCGGAGTCTCCTAATGGGCAGTATTTTATAAAATATAACAGAGACGCTAATTTTGAAAAAGATAATATGTCAGTTTTCTTTCCAGCGGGAACTTTTTATGAAGATTTTAATATGAATTTTGATGTGAAAAACAACAAAGTTTATATTCATGATGATACGGTTCCTGTTCATTCTAATTTTACAATTACGATAAAAGACGACACTTATCCAGAATCTTTAAGGGATAAACTCTATATAGGAAAAGGAACAAGCCATAACGGAACTGTTAGAAAAGGTGATGTTTTTACGGCGAAAGCAAAAATATTGGGAACGTACGGTTTGGTTTTAGATACAATACCGCCAGTTATAAAAATTGCAAAACCTGTTGAAGGAAAATGGATCAGCGACCAAAAGAAAATTGACTTCACAATAAGCGATTCTTTGTCTGGCATAAAATCGTATAACGGCTATTTAAACGGAACTTGGGTTTTGTTTGAATTTGAAAATAAAGCTAGAAGAATCACACATACTTTTGACGATCAGTATTTGGCAGAAGGTGAAAATGTTTTAAAAATGGAGATAGTTGATAATGTAGGAAATACTACTATCTTTGAAACACGTTTCTTTAGAAGTCAAAAAAAATAAAACTCAAAATCTTTGAATCAAAATAGGTTTACATTCGCTTTTCTCTTTTTATTTTTCAGCTGCATTTCACTAGCTCAAAATGCTCGTATTAAAGGGCTGATTTTAGATGCAGAAAAACATCCTGTTTCGGGTGTGAATGTTTCTTCGCAAGATATTTTTGTACAATCTGATTCAAATGGTTTTTATGAAATTGTAATTCCTTCAAACAAAAAAGTTTCTTTGATTTTTACTCACGTTTCCTTAAAAATGATGAGTTTGACAGTTAGTTTGAAAACAAATGAAGTTTTTGTTTTCAACCCAATTATGAATAATTCTGAGGAGCAAATGGGAGAAGTTTTCGTTTCTTCTGGAAATAGAAAACGAGTTCAAGGAATTACATCTGTTGACACTGAAACTATAAAGAAAATTCCGGGTGCAAATGCTGGAATCGAAAACATTCTAAAAACACTTCCAGGAGTTAATTCAAACAATGAATTAAGTTCGCAATACATGGTGCGAGGCGGAAATTATGATGAAAATCTAGTTTATGTTAATGAAGTAGAAGTATATCGTCCGTTTTTAATTCGTTCGGGACAGCAGGAAGGTTTGAGTTTTACGAATACAGATTTAGTTCAGAACGTTGAGTTTTCTGCTGGTGGATTTCAAGCCAAATTTGGAGATAAATTATCTTCTGTTTTAGATATTACGTATCGAAAAGCAAAAGAATTTGGAGCTGCTTTTGAAGCAAGTTTTCTAGGCGGAAGTGCGGCAGTTGATTTGGTTTCTAAAAATAAAAAATGGTCTGCTGTAACTGGAGTTCGTTACAGAAATAACAGTCTTTTGGTAAATAGTCAAGATACGGAGACAAATTACAAACCGACTTTTGCTGATATTCAAACCAATGTAAATTATGACATTTCTGAAAAATGGCAAATGAGCTTTTTAGGAAATATTTCTCAGAATAAATATTCATATGAGCCTTTGGTGCGTCAGACTAATTTTGGAACAGGAGATCAACCAATGGCACTTGCGGTTTATTATGACGGACAAGAAAAAGATCAATATGACACTTATTTCGGAGCTTTAAAAACAACTTACAAAGCTTCGCCTACATTGACTTTAAAATTAATCGGTTCTTTATTTCATACCACAGAAAAAGAGCATTTTGATATTTTGGCGCAATACCGTTTAGGAAATGTAAGTGCCGAAGATCCAGAAAATGCATCTGCCATTGATTTTACACGCGGAATTGGTTCTCAATTGAATCATGCTCGAAATGATTTAGATGCTTTGATTGCAAATATCGAATTGAAGGGAATTAAAGATTGGAAAGAAAGCCAGTTAGAATTTGGTTTAAAGTACACTAGAGAATCAATCCGAGATCGAGTAGTGGAATGGGAGGTCATTGATTCTGCAGGATTTTCTATAAATCCGCCTTTAGGGCTTCCTAGAAATAATGAACCTTACACTCCTTACGCTGGACCACTTTTGCCGTACCAAAATATTCGTGCTACAAATTTTAATACCATAAATAGATTTTCTGGTTATACACAGTGGAATAAACAATCGGAAATTGGTTCAAATCAGATTTGGTATCATTTGGGAGCGCGTTTTCAAGGATGGAATGTTTCGGGAGCTTCAGAAGAAGGAAAGACACAATTCGTTGTAAGTCCACGTGCACAGTTTGCGATAAAACCAGATTGGGATCGCGATATGGTTTTTAGAATTTCTGGAGGACTGTATCATCAGCCGCCGTTTTATCGTGAATTACGTGATTTGGAAGGAGTCGTGAATCCGAATGTGAAAGCACAGGAAGCTGTCCATGTTGTTTTGGGTAACGATTATAATTTTAAAATGTGGGGCCGTCCTTTTAAATGGGTGACAGAATTGTATTATAAATCGCTTTCAGATGTAAATGTTTATTCGATAGATAATGTTCGTATTCGTTACGTTGCCAATAATAATGCAAAAGCATACGCACAAGGTTTGGATTTTAGATTAAATGGAGAATTTGTTCCTGGAACCGAATCTTGGGTAAGTTTTGGATATATGAAAACGGAAGAAAATTATGAAAACAAAGGATATATTGCTCGTCCGACAGATCAGCGTTTGAAATTTGCGATGTTGTTTCAGGATTATATGCCGAACATTCCGAGCGTGAAAGTGTATTTGAATTTGGTTTATAATACAGGTTTACCGGGAGGTGCACCAGCATACTCAGATCCGTATTTGTATCAAAATAGATTGAATGATTATAGAAGAGCCGATATTGGTTTTGCAAAAGTTTTTGTCGATAGCAGTACGCAGAATACAAAAACAGGTTGGCTGAAAAACTTTAAAGAGTTGTCTCTTGGACTGGAAATTTTTAATCTATTTAATAATCAAAACGCGATTACAAATACTTGGGTTCGTGATGTGTATTCAAAAAATCAATATGCGATTCCAAATTATATGACTTCGAGGGTTTTTAACGTTAAGATAAATGCGAGGCTTTAATATGCTTCGTACTCGGTCATAAAATTCAATAAAAACAAAAAATACAATCAAAAATAGTATATTTGATAATCGTATATAATCTTGATAGATGAAAAAGTATTTTAAATATATCGCCATAATTCTTGTTGGAACAGTAATTAGCTGCCGAGAAGAAGTTCAAAAGCCAAAAGTAAGCTACGGTGCTTCAAATAAAGTAAGTATTACTAAAACAGATACAACTCAAATTGAAATTGCCGATTTGCCAATTCAATTGGAAGGGACAAATTATTTAATTCACCCAGTTGGAGATTTAAGAGTTTTGGAAAGAGGATCTAAAGCTAGATTTGGTACTTCAAGTGTAAATGACGTGAGTTTTACGATTTCTAATTTAGGCGAATATGAAATTACAGGATATTTACAGAATTTAAAATTCCAAAAAGTAGATTCAGATTCGATCCGACCTTTGTCTGATAAGCCAGTTTTGATTTTAACGGCTACTTATTTGAAAACTGTTGCAGATAAAACGCATAATAATGTTATGGTTTATACGCTAACAGATTCAGATACTAATAAAGACGGAAAAATTGACACCAGCGATATTAAAACTTTATACTTGAGCGATATCAGTGGAGAAAATTTCACAAAAGTTTCAGCAGATTTAGAAGAATTGGTAGATTGGAGTTTAATTGAATCTAAAAACCGTTTGTATTTTAGAACAATTGAAGATACGAACCAAAACGGCCAATTTGATAAAAATGACGTTTTGCATTACAATTATATAGATTTGGCTTCAAAAAAATGGGAGGTTAAAGCTTATAAGCCTATTTAAGCTTCTGAGATACTAAGTTGCTAAGATTCTAAGCTCTCTTTCGGATAGATTGAAAAATAAAAAACCTCGTAGAAATTTTATTCTACGAGGTTTTTATTTAAGTCACAATAAGAAAAACTTAGAATCTTAGCAACTTAGTATCTTAGCATCTTAAATCAAAATATCACTTTCCAAATCAGATTTTTCAATTTCAAAACCAAAATCCAAACGCTCAACTAATTCTATTACCAGTTTTTTGTACCAGTTTTCGGATTTTGGATGAATGTATATTTTCTCAATTAACTGATTGATGTCTACGTTTATTTTTAATCCGTCGTTTAGTTTGATGTCGCTTTTGGAAGTGTCTGTAATAATGCGGACTTCACGTTCGTATTGAAAGCTTTTTCGTTTAAATAAAAACGGAAAGAACAAATCATCAAACGGAATATATTCTTTTTTATAATCAATGTAATTTACTTCGCCAATATATTGGTCAAAATTATTTTCAGGTTTTAATGCCTTCTGCAATCTCCCAATTGTAGATTGAATCGCTAATCCTTCGCTATTTTGCGTGAAAATCTGCCACATGGCAAAAGATTCATATTCGTTAATATGCCAGCTACTTATGGCGACCTGTTCGCGCTGGGTTTTGTAGTATTTTAAAAAGTCAGGATTATCGATGGCGAGCTTTTTAATCTCTTCGTAAGTAGGTTCGCTGAAAGTGCCTTCATATTGATCTTCAAATTTGTCAGAACGAGACATGAAAAGCTTTTTTGAGAGCAGTAAATCTAGGAATTTAGATAAGTCCAAATATTTCCAAACTACGGTGTTAGGATCTTCGGGGAGCGTAATGTTTGGGTTGTTAAGATACATTTTTGTGAGATTAAATGATTTATTCTCTAACTAACCTAAAGTTATAAAAATAAACACAGATTAAAGAAATTAAACTGAGTTTTAATATTTCCTTAATCTGTGTAGAATTATTTGGCTTTGATGTTTTCTTTTCTTACGATTCGAAAGACTGCATGGTCACCAATTTATTGTAAGTTCCGTTGAGTGCGATCAATTCTTCATGAGTTCCTTGTTCAACGATTTTTCCTTTTTGCATAACCACAATCACATCTGCTTTTTGAATAGTAGAAAGACGGTGTGCAATTACAATCGAAGTTCTGTTTTGCATCATATTTTCAAGAGCAACTTGAACAAATTTTTCGCTTTCTGTATCCAATGCTGATGTTGCTTCATCCAAAATCATAATCGGCGGATTTTTCAATACAGCACGAGCAATCGATAAACGTTGTTTTTGTCCTCCAGAAAGTTTGTTTCCGCTATCTCCGATGTTAGTATAAATTCCTTGCGGAAGATCTTTTACAAATTCAAAAGCATTTGCAATTTTAAGCGCTTCAATAATTTCATCATCAGTAGCATCTAATTTTCCTAAAGAAATGTTTGCTTTAATAGTGTCATTAAATAAAATACTGTCTTGCGTTACCAATCCCATCAAGCTGCGAAGCGATTGCAGATTCATGTCTTTAATGTTAATTCCGTCGATAGAAATTGAACCGTCGTTAACATCATAAAAACGAGTCAATAAATTGGCGATCGTACTTTTTCCACTTCCAGATTGTCCAACCAAAGCAACAGTTTGTCCTTTTTTAATTTGAAGAGAAAAGTCTTTTAGAACTGTTTCTTCTTCATATTTAAAGTTTACATTCTGAACACTGATTGTGTCGTCAAAAGTTGTTTTTTCAATAGCATTTTCTTTAGAAACAATAGTATTTTCTTGCTCTAGAATTTCAAGAACACGCTCTGCTGCGGCATTTCCTCTTTTTACTCCGTAAGAAGCTTTAGAAATGGCTTTTGCAGGAGTTAGAATGTTATAAGCTAATCCCATGTAAGCGATAAATGCAGCGCCTTCTAAGGTTTTGTCAATCAAAACCATCTGACCTCCGTACCAAAGTAAAATTGCAATTACAGTGATTCCCATAAATTCACTTGCAGGAGAAGCTAAGTTTTGACGGTTTCCAATACTATTTGATAAAGTAAAAAAGCGTTCTGTTGAATTTTGAAAAACTTTGTTAAAGTAATTTTCAGAATTATAACCTTTTACAACTTTCAATCCACCAATTGTTTCTTCAATTGTAGAAAGAAATCTTCCTTGTTCTTCTTGAGCTTTAGTAGATTGTTTTTTAAGCTGTTTTCCGATTAATGAAATGATATATCCAGAAACAGGAATGAAAATGAAAACAAACAAAGTCAGTTTAGCACTGATGATAAGCATAGTGGTTATTGTAAAAATAATCGTTAAAGGTTCTTTTACAATAAGTTCTAAAATTGCTAAAAAGGAGTTTTGCACCTCATTTACGTCAGCTGAAATTCTAGAAATTACATCTCCTTTTCTTTTTTCAGAATAAAATGCCAAAGGAAGTTCTAGTGTTTTTTTGTACAATGCATTTCGCATATCTTTTAATACTCCATTTCGAAGGAAATTGATGAAAAACATGGCCAAATAATCGGCTAAGTTTTTAAGTAAAAAGATCGAAATAATGATGGCAACCATTACAGAAAGAACGTAACCTGGTTCGTTGTTTTGCTGCGATGTGGTTATGTAATAAGCCAAATAGTCTTCAGCGTAATCTTTTATTTTGAAAATGCCTTCATAAACTGGTTCAGTTGTGATTTTTTTTCCTTTTTCAAATAAAACCTGAAGCATCGGTATTAACGCAACGAACGAAAGTGTGCTAAACAGTGCGTACAAAACATTGAAAAAGATGTTTAAGAACGCGTATTTTTTATACGGGTATATAAAAGGAACTATTTTTTTGAAATTACTCATTTTGGTGTTTTTTACCATTAAAACCCGATAGTTAATAGAAACATATCGGGTTTTAAATATTGTATTTGTGTTTTTTTAATTCAATTGCATATCTGCAATGATATTTTGTATTTTGCTGTCTAAGAATTTCTCTGCTTCCTCAAAATCTGAAACCGATTCGATTTCAGCATTTACACTGATGTAAAATTTAATTTTAGGTTCAGTTCCACTAGGTCTTGCGCAAATTTTAGACCCGTCTTCTGTGTAATAAATCAATACATTCGATTTCGGAATATCCATTGTCGATTCAGATCCGTCTAATAAGTTTAATGCAATAGAAGATTGGTAATCTTCAACCATAATAACTCTTTGTCCGTTAACTTCATTTAAAGGATTCTCACGTAAATCAATCATCATTTGGTTGATTTCTTGTAAGCCTTCCATTCCTTTTTTAGTTAATGAAACTAAATATTCTTTGTAGAAACCATTTTCAACATAAAGTTGTAAAAGCTCTTTGTAAACTGAACTTCCTGCGGCTTTCGCTTGAGCGGCAACTTCGCAAATTAATAAAGTAGCTGCAACGGCATCTTTGTCTCTAACAGCGTCTCCAACCATAAATCCGAAACTTTCTTCACCACCACCGATAAATTCAAGTTCTGGAAAATCTTTGATCATTTTTGCAATCCATTTGAAACCAGTCAATCCAACTTTACACTCAACACCATAGCTTGTTGCCAATTCCATCATCATTGGTGTTGAAACAATTGTTGAACCAACGAATTGTTTTCCGTTTAATTTACCAGCTTTTTTCCATTGTTTCAATAAGAAAGAAGTCATTAAAACCATAGTCTGGTTTCCGTTCAATAAAATCATTTTGCCATCGTTGTTACGAACAGCAACTCCTAAACGGTCACAATCAGGGTCTGTTCCCACTACAATGTCAGAATTTGTTTTGTCAGCCAAAGCCAAAGCCATTGTCAAAGCTTCTGGTTCTTCTGGATTTGGAGATTTTACTGTTGGGAAATTCCCATCTGGAACAGCTTGTTCAGGAACAATATGTACATTTTTGTATCCAGCCTGCGATAAAGTATCTGGAATTGATTTTATAGAAGTTCCGTGCAATGAAGTAAAAACAACATGAAGATTGTCTTTGGCTTCAGCCGGAGTATTAAAACTTGCGTTTTCGATAGACGATTTTATAAATGCTTTGTCTATTTCAGTATCAATGTATTGAATCAAATCTTCGTTTGCGTTAAATTTGATTTTGTCATAGCTTAAGTTTTCAATTTCATTGACAATTTCTTTGTCTTGAGGAGGAACAATTTGTCCTCCATCTTGCCAGTATACTTTGTAACCGTTGTATTCTGGTGGATTGTGAGAAGCAGTTAAAACGATTCCGCACTGACATTTTAAATGTTTAAGCGCAAAAGATAATTCTGGAGTTGGTCTTAAATCAGAAAACAAATAAACTTGAATTCCGTTTGCAGAGAAAACATCCGCTACAACTTTTGCCAAAGTATTACTATTATGACGGCAATCATAAGCAATAGCAACTTTTAAAGGCTCGTTTGGAAAAACTTGATGCATATAATCAGATAATCCCTGAGTGTTTTTTCCAAGCGTATATTTGTTGATTCGGTTGTTTCCAATACCCATAACACCGCGCATTCCGCCAGTTCCAAACTCTAAGTTTTTGTAAAAACTCTCTT
The DNA here is from genome assembly GCF_056824315.1 of Flavobacterium sp. B167r. Taxonomy (NCBI): domain Bacteria; kingdom Pseudomonadati; phylum Bacteroidota; class Flavobacteriia; order Flavobacteriales; family Flavobacteriaceae; genus Flavobacterium; species Flavobacterium sp. B167r. The sequence continues at coordinate 115,814 of NZ_CP124859.1, read as the reverse complement.
CAAGTTCTTTTGGAGAAGTTGTCATTAATTCCTTAACAGCAGCTTGCGTTTCCTGATCAAACGTTGGTGTTAACCATTCGTTTACAGCGTCTAATATATTTGGTGCGATATTCATGTAATGTCTTTTTTAGTTTTAATTAAAGATAAGTTTTTTTTCAGGAGCTAATCCTGCTGTACACTATATCTTTTGTGGTGAACCCCACCACAAAAGGATGCCGTTCCCATCAGGGCTATGGCTTTACGTTAAAAATTAACTTCTCGGGCTACTTTGTAACGTGCTTCATTGCTTTTAGTTCTTAGAATAATTTCTCCTAAGAAACCTGCTAAAAATAATTGAGTACCAAGAATCATAGTAGTTAAAGCAATATAAAACCATGGATTGTTGGTAACCAAAGTATATTTCATTCCAGTATACATATGATATAGTTTAGAAACGCCAATGTATCCTGCAGATAAAAATCCGATAATAAACATTAAAGATCCCATAGCGCCGAATAAGTGCATTGGTCTTTTTCCGAATCTAGATAAAAACCAAATCGTAATCAAATCTAGGAAACCGTTTATGAAACGCTCCATTCCGAATTTAGTTTCACCATATTTTCTAGCTTGGTGAATTACTACCTTTTCACCAATTTTTCCGAATCCGGCATTTTTAGCCAAAACAGGAATGTAGCGGTGCATTTCGCCAGAAACTTCGATGTTTTTTACTACGACGTTTTTGTACGCTTTCAATCCGCAGTTAAAATCGTTTAACTCAACACCAGAAGTTTTTCTAGCCGCCCAGTTAAATAATTTTGAAGGAAGATTTTTTGCTACAACAGAGTCATAACGCTTCTTTTTCCAGCCCGAAACCAAATCGAATTTATGAGCTGTAATCATTTCGTACAATTCAGGAATCTCGTCTGGACTGTCTTGCAAGTCAGCATCCATTGTAATAATAACATCACCTTTTGCTTTTGCAAAACCAGCATGTAAAGCTTGAGATTTTCCAAAATTTTTCATGAAACGAATTCCTTTTACATTTGGGTTTTCGTTAGAAAATCCTTCAATAATCTGCCAAGAATTATCTGTACTGCCATCATCTACAAAAATGATTTCATAAGAGTAATTGTTAGATTGCATCACTTTAATGATCCATGTATAGAGCTCTTTAAGTGATTCCTCCTCGTTTAGAAGCGGTATAAGTATAGATAAATTCATTTATATTTTTATTCTTGTGTAGATTTGCTTTTAAAAAATGCTGCGAAAATTAAGCCGAAAATTGCGCTAACAACGATAGCAAAAACAGATCCTTTTAATAGTTCAATAGTAGAATACGGATTGCTTTCTTTCATTTTAGCAATAGTTTCGTTAATTGCTGAAGCAGGTGTGCCAAATTTTTGCATCATTCCAACAGTATATTTAATCATAATTTCGCTCAAAGTATCTTTTGCGCCTGGATCAACTACATTAAATAATACAATGTTAAAAGTTGTCGATATCAAAATACCGATTACTGCAGCTATAAAATAAGTAGTAAAAGCTTCTTTGAAAGGAAAAACTCCATTTAACTCTTTCTTAGTTTTAGAAAGTAAAATAATACTAATTGTAAGGCTTATTACGATTCCTAGTATCCCCATCCACCAAGCTGTAAACAAATTTAAATCAACAGCATAGATTGTAGCGGTCACCAAAGCCGATGCAATTCCGATCATTACACCATACGTAACACCATTCTTTTTTATAACTTCATTAATCATATTTGATAGGTTTAAAAATAATCCACAAATATAGTAATTCCCACTATAATCGGATATAAAAAAAGCTTTTCGAAATAAACTAAAAAAAAGCAGGCTAACTGTTTGTTTATTAAAAAAGAATTGTAAATTTGCACACTCAAAAATAATTAAATTTTTAAACAAAAAAGAGTAATGCTTGTTTATACCTTTTTCTAACCATGAAAAAGCTTCAAAATAAAAATGCTCTAAAACAATAAATAAAAGAAAAGATGAAAAAAGGAGTTCACCCAGAAAATTACAGATTAGTTGCATTTAAAGACATGTCTAATGATGAAGTTTTTATCACTAAATCTACTGCAGATACAAGAGAAACAATTGAAGTTGACGGAGTTGAGTATCCAGTTGTAAAAATGGAGATTTCTAGAACATCTCACCCTTTTTATACTGGTAAATCTAAACTTATCGATACTGCAGGACGTATTGATAAATTCAAAACTAAATACGCTAAACACGCTAAAAAATAATAGCTGTTTTAAATTATATAAAAGCCTTCCAAACTCTGGAAGGCTTTTTTTATGCGTCAAATATTACTTTTCGTTAAAGTGGTTTTTGATTAAAACAGTAAAATATTTGTAACTTTGAGGCAGGTAACCAAATCAATTTTTAATAAACACTCAATTATTTATGAACTACATTCTTTTCGACGGCCCCGTTCGGAATGCTTTATTACCTTTTACTTTTACTAGACCAGTAGCTGATATTTTAGTCGGAATTATGACCATTCGTCAAAAATGGGAAAAATATCTTGGCTCGACAACTACTACAATAACTGAGGAATATTTGTCGGAAAAATTCCCAATGGTTGAAATGGAAGAAAACGTAATGATCAATGCAGCGTATCTGCCAAATGATACTCTTGCAGAGATGGTTTCTAATTTAACAGAAAACCAAGCAATATTTAAAGGTGAAGATGTAATTGCATTTTTTGCAAACGAAAATCAGGAAGAAGTCGATTTTGATTCTTACGAAATTATTCAATACAACGAAGATTCTATTACGATTGAACATACTTGGGATATTTTCTCTAAAAACGATGCGGCAATTCGTCAGGATTTTAAATACTTGACAGAAGATCGCACTTCGCAACCAATTCCTAAAAGCGTTAATGTAATTGCTCCAGAAAATATTTTTATCGAAGAAGGAGCAAAATTAGAGTTTGTAACTTTAAATGCATCAAACGGACCTATATATATAGGTAAGAATGCCGAAATTATGGAAGGAACTGTAATTCGCGGACCATTCGCTTTATGTGAAAATGCAATGGTAAAAATGTCAGCCAAAGTTTATGGCGCAACAACTGTCGGACCTGGATCTAGAATTGGCGGAGAAGTGAAAAATTCAGTTCTTTTTGCTAATTCAAACAAAGGACACGAAGGATTTTTAGGAGATTCTGTTTTAGGAGAATGGTGCAATATCGGTGCAGATTCTAATAATTCAAACCTAAAAAACAATTACGAAGAAGTGAAATTATGGAGCTACGAAACAGAAGGTTTTGCTAAAACCGGACTTCAGTTTTGCGGTTTGATGATGGGAGATCACAGTAAATGCGGAATCAATACAATGTTTAATACTGGAACTGTTGTTGGTGTAAGCGCTAATATTTTCGGATCTGGTTTTCCTCGTAATTTTGTTCCAAGTTTTTCTTGGGGCGGTGCAGCAGGATTTACAACTTACGTAACTAAAAAAGCGTTCGAAACAGCACGTTTGGTTTTGTCAAGAAGAAATATCGATTTTGATGAAACGGAACAGGCGATCTTAGAACATGTTTTCGAAGAAACTAAAAAATGGAGAAAGGATTAATTAGATAATTAGTCAATTTGAAAATTAGATAATTTTTTTAAACCCGACAGATTTCAAAAACCTGTCGGGTTTTGTTTTATTTAGAGTTTTGATAATTTTCTAATTGTAACATTATCAAATTGCCACATTTTCTTATTTGTCAATTTTAATAAAATCTTCTTTCAAGTTGAATTTTAATTCCAGACCGTTAGTAAGTTTCGTTTCGTAACCAGAACTTTCGATTTCGATTTTGGTTACTTTTTCTTTTGGGAAATTTTCTTTTATGTAAGAAGCGATTTTTTTAGGAACTATAGATTTTGGAATATTGTTACTTTTTCCATCAACTTCTTTCCAGTTTCCTTTCTTGTCAAATTCGATTTCAATCTCATTGTTAAATTTTACTTTGTATTCTGTAGAAAGAATGTCTTTGTCTTGTAATATATAGCTCGGTTTTTTCGATCCGAAATGTGTCTTTAAAAAAGTTTGCGCATTTGCGGGTAAAGCTTCTTTTTTAATTACAGTTTTTTGTGCATTTGCAGAAAGTCCAAATAGTAACCCTGCAATTAAGTAAACGGTCAGTTTTAATTTCGTTCTCATATTTCGCTGATTTTAAATTATAGTACAAGTTAAGATTAAATTTTCCAAATGTTAAAAACCATTTAGGTTTTGTTTATTAGAATTAACGTATTATTAATTAGTAAATTATCTAATCGACACATTTTCAAAATTATCTAATTTTCAAATTGCCTAATTATCTAATTAATCTATCTTTGCAGCACGAAAAAAATGGGTAGTCAGATAAACGATTAACCGATTAAACAAATTAACAAGAACAAATGATTACAGTTAACGATATTTCGGTTCAGTTTGGCGGAACTACACTTTTTAGCGATGTTTCTTTTGCTATTAATGAAAATGATAAAATTGCCCTTATGGGTAAAAATGGTGCGGGAAAATCTACACTTTTAAAGATAATTGCAGGAGCAAACAAGCCTTCAACTGGAAACGTTTCTGCTCCAAAAGAAGCTGTAATCGCTTACTTGCCACAGCATTTGCTTGCTGAAGATGGCGCAACGGTTATGGAAGAAGCGTCAAAAGCTTTCAGTGAGATTTTTACAATGAAAGCTGAAATCGATAATATTAATGAACAATTGACAGTTCGTACCGATTATGAAAGTGACGAATACATGAAATTGATCGAAAGAGTTTCTGACTTAAGCGAGAAATTTTATGCTATTGAAGAAGTTAACTACGAAGCTGAAGTTGAGAAAATCTTAGTTGGTTTAGGTTTTGAACGTGAGGATTTTAATCGTCAGACTTCTGAATTTTCTGGAGGATGGAGAATGCGTATCGAATTGGCAAAAATCTTATTGAGAAAACCAGATTTGATTTTGTTGGATGAGCCTACGAATCACATGGACATTGAAAGTATTCAATGGTTAGAAGAATTCTTATTGAATCAGGCCAAAGCTGTAGTGGTAATTTCGCACGATAGAGCGTTTGTTGATAATATTACAAACAGAACTATCGAAGTTACGATGGGGAGAATTTACGATTACAAAGCAAAATATACTCATTATTTAGAACTAAGAAAAGATCGTAGAATTCATCAGCAAAAAGCATACGACGAACAACAGAAAATGATTGCTGAAAACCGTGCTTTTATTGATCGTTTTAAAGGAACTTTCTCTAAAACTGATGCTGTTCAGTCTCGTGTAAAAATGCTTGAAAAATTAGACATCGTGCAGGTTGATGAAGTTGACACCTCTGCTTTGCGTTTGAAATTTCCGCCTGCTGCACGTTCTGGTCAATATCCTGTTATTGTAAAAGAAATGTCTAAATCGTATGGCGATCATGTGGTTTTTAAAGATGCCAATATCGTGATAGAGCGTGGACAAAAAGTAGCTTTTGTTGGTAAAAATGGAGAAGGAAAGTCAACAATGATCAAAGCGATCATGAAAGAAATCGGAGTTGATGAAGGAAGTGTAGAAATTGGACACAATTCTCAAATTGGATATTTTGCTCAAAATCAGGCTTCATTGTTAGACGAAAATGCTACGATTTTTGAAACTATCGATAATATTGCTGTTGGTGATATTAGAACGCAGATTAAAAATATTTTAGGGGCGTTTATGTTTCAGGGAGACGATATTACTAAAAAAGTAAAAGTACTTTCTGGAGGAGAAAAAACGCGTTTGGCAATGGTGAAATTGTTGTTGGAGCCAGTTAACTTGTTAATTCTGGATGAGCCTTCAAATCACTTGGATATGAAAACGAAAGATATTATTAAAGATGCTTTAAGGGATTTTGATGGAACTTTAATCTTGGTTTCTCACGATCGTGATTTCCTTGACGGATTAGCAACTAAAGTTTTTGAATTCGGAAACAAAAGAGTAAAAGAGCATTTTGAAGATGTTGCTGGTTTCTTAGCGCATAAGAAAATGGATTCTATGAGAGAGATAGAAAAATAATATTTTTCAATATAAATTTTAAAGGACATAAGTTTATTCTTATGTCCTTTTTTTTGTTGGAATATTTATAACAAAATTTTAATGCAATTTTTTTTACATAAAACATCTTTTTTTGTTATTTTAGTATTCTTATTTCGCGTTGATTAATAAGTAGTTAACTTTTTGCCTTAAGAATAAAGAGCTGATTTCTAAATTGCTCTACTAGCATTACTGTTTCATTTATTTTAAGCCTATGAATAAAAGTCTACTAATGCCATTTGTTTTTCTTTTTCTTATAATGCCATTTTTTTTGCATGCCCAAGGAGATGTGAATCAAGCAACTGATAAAAAAGAAATTGAAGAAGTAAAATATCCGCAATTTCAATTAAAAGGACTGCTGCAAGCGAGATACCTAGAAAGTTTCGGGGATAATGTAGACGTTTTAGGAATGCATCATTCGACAGGAGATGCGGTTCAAAGTTCTTTTGATATAAAAAGAATGCGTGTCGGATTGACTACAAAGTTAAGCGAGACAACAGAAATTGTAATTCTGGTCAATTTAGCTGATTTTAAATCTGATCCTAAAGGGAAAGTTCTTGAAAACGCCTACGGAAAATATACTTTTAATAAATATATAGCTTTAACAGGAGGGCAATTTCGTCCAGCATTTGGTATTGAGGAGCTTGTTCCGGCGGATATTATTAAGTCTTTTGATTTTTCAAATCAGTATTATGAATTTGGAAAAAACGGATGGACGAGTTTTCAGATTGGAGCATCGGCAACAGGAGCTTTTGATCTTGGGAAAATTCCAGTAAATTACGCTGTTTCTGTTCTAAATGGAAATGGGAAAAATGCAGAAATGGATAAAGACAACGGGAAACAATATTCTTCAAGATGGGTTTTCGGTTTGTCAAAAGAGCATAAAATTAATCTAGGTTTAAACGGAGGTTTTGGAAAGGTTTTTAAAGAAGATGTTTTTGCATTAGGAGCTGATATTACCAGCGATTTTAAAATAACAGACAAACTTAGTTTCGATTTGCAGATCGAGTATAAGCAAGGAACAAATCATAATTTGTATTACTCTTTGCCAGTTGATAGCCGAACAGATAATGTAGCCGATTATCAAATGCGGGGCATATATTTTCTGCCGAATTTTAGATATGAGATAAATTATAATAAACTCACGGCATTTGAAATTTCTTGCCGTTACGAAACTTTTGACCCAAGTTACAAGGTCAATTCAAATGTGCGCACTACTTACACGCCAATGGTCAGTTTAGAATTTGGAAAATCGTATACAGGCCGTATCGAAATGGGATTTGAAATTGACAGATTCGATAGAAGTATTCCAGATACATCAACCTATAATGATAACCTGTTTTTAATTCAGTTACAGCTTAGAATTTAATTCACTTAATTTTTGTTTTTTATGAAAGAAGTAAAAATTCCTCAGACTATAATTACGCTGGCAGTTTTGGTTGCCATTTGGTTTATTCCGGCTCCGGAAGGTGTTGTGACAGAAGCGTGGCATTTGTTTGCCATTTTCGTAGCTACTATTTTAGGAATCATCTTAAAAGCGGCTCCGATGGGAACTATGTGCATGATTGCAATTGCCTTAACGGCAATGTCTCAGGTTTTGGCTCCTGGGGATCCTGGAAAATCGATCACACTGGCATTAAGAGGGTTTGGCGATAAAGTAATCTGGCTGATCGGAATTTCGTTTTTCATTGCAAGGGGATTTATAAAAACAGGCCTAGGAAATAGAATTGCTTTTTTATTCATAAAAATATTCGGAAAAAGCTCTCTAGGGCTGGCATATGGTTTAGGATTGGCAGATTTGGTTTTAGCGCCAGCTGTTCCAAGTAATACTGCTAGAGGAGGAGGAATTGTCTATCCGATTATGAAATCAATGTCGATGAGTTTTGGCTCAATGCCTGACAAACCTGAAACGCACAGAAAATTAGGCGCATATTTGACTCTGAATAGTTATAATATGAATTTAATTGCTTCATCTATGTTTTTAACAGGAACGGCAAGTAACCCAATGTGCCAAAAGTTTGCGCTTAATTTAGGTATAAAAATCAGCTGGATGTCTTGGGCGGCCGCAGCGATTGTTCCTGGTTTGTGTGCTTTTTTTGTGATTCCGTTTGTGCTTTATAAAATTTATCCTCCAGAATTAAAAAAAACGGGCGATGCTCCACAGATTGCAACTCAGAAACTAAAAGAAATGGGGGCAATTACAAGAAACGAATGGATGATGCTGTTGACTTTTTTTATTCTTCTTTTTCTCTGGATGACAGGAGATTTGCTTTCTATCGATGCTACAACAACTGCTTTTATCGGATTAGTGATTTTACTTTTGACTTCAGTTTTAACTTGGGAAGACGTAAAAGCCGAAAAAGGTGCGTGGGACACCATCGTCTGGTTTTCTGTTTTGGTAATGATGGCCAGTTCGTTAAACGAATTAGGTTTTATAGCGTGGTTTAGTGATTTGGTAAAAGCACAAATCGGTGGATTAAGCTGGCAGATGGCTTTTCCGATTATTATATTGGTGTATTTCTTTAGTCATTATCTTTTCGCAAGTGCAACTGCGCACGTTGCAGCAATGTACGCAGCCTTGCTTGGTGTTGGAGTTTCGCTCGGAATTCCGGGGTTGTTGTTAGCATTCATGCTTGGTTTTGTCGGATCTCTTTACGGAACTTTAACTCATTATGGTCATGGTCCGGCACCCGTGTTTTTCGGGAGCGGCTACGTTGACCTTAAGAGCTGGTGGGTCAAAGGCCTTATAACCGGTTTGGTTATGCTCTTAATTTATATGGTAATTGGAGGATTATGGCTCCGAGTTATTGGATATTTTTAGATTCTAATTCCAGGAGGAAGTAATTCTTTATATCTAGGATTTTTTTTGAAAAATGTAACAATCTTCGGGTGAATAGGAACTACTCTGTAATTTTTTTCAGAACTTAAATCTAATATATTTTTAAGTAAAGTATTGATTATATCCTCGTTCTCGTATGACTCGGGCTTGTTGATTTTGGTTAAAAAGATCTTTTTTTCTTGAAATGAGTACTCAACTGCTAACATACCTTCAGGGATGACAGTTTCAAATTGGCGTGCAAAAGTGTTGTCTTTGATTTCCATAATTACAGAAGTTTCCATAGTAATTTTTGTTAGGTTATTGGTAAATAGTGAATTTGGGACTCGAAATGATCTTGAAAGAAAATTCTTCATAAGGCTTTAATTCAAGGAATACTCCGAAATACAAAGGTAATCATTTGATTTTCAATATTAAATTATTTTTTGCAGCTGTAAACTTTAAGCTATTGTTTTGAAGTTTGTTTTTTTTGCTCAGATCTGATAAATAGGCCTAAAATTTGATTGTCATGATATTAAAAAAGGTAACTTTATTTTTTAGAATAAATATCCTAATGGTAATTTCGTTTTAATGTTATGAGTAAAATTCCAGTATATTTTATGCCAGGTTTGGCAGCGAGTTCATCTATTTTTGAAAGAATAAAATTGGATGAATCTATTTTTGAAGTGCATCTTTTAGAATGGGAGATTCCAAATCCAAAAGAATCATTGTCAGATTATGCACTACGAATTAGTAAAAATATAAAAGACGAAAATCCTGTTTTGGTCGGAGTTTCTTTTGGCGGAATCCTAGTGCAGGAAATTTCTAAACATATAAAAGCTAGAAAAGTAATTATTATATCTAGTGTTAGAAGTAATTTGGAATTTCCGAGAAGAATGAAAATAGGGAAGACCACAAAAGCTTATAAACTAATTCCGATGCAATTAATTCTTAATGTCGAGAAATTAGCTAAATTTTCTTTTGGCGAAAAAGTCAATAAAAGAATTAAGTTATACGAGAAATTTTTAGCTGTTCGTGATTTAGGTTATCTGCAATGGGCTGTAGAAAATGTAATTCTATGGGATAGAAATCAAATTGACGAAAATGTAGTCCATATTCACGGAGATCATGACGATGTTTTTCCTATAAAGTATATTGATAAATGTATCATCGTAAAAGGAGGAACCCATATTATGATCTTAAATAAGTATAAATGGCTGAACGAGAATCTGCCTTCTATTATTTTGGAGGACTAAAAGTTTCAAGTTTGAAATTTCAAGTTTGAGGTTTCAAGTTTTCGATCTTTGTCAAAGTTTTAAACTTTGACAAAGATTTATCCAAAATAACCGCAAAGTTTTGTCTTCCTGAGCGAAGTCGAAGGATACGCGCAAAAGTTCCACAAAGAAATTCAATAAAAAACATGAGAATCTGCATTTTGGTTTTTGTTATAATTTTAGTTGGATGTAAATCTCCAAAGAAAGATTTTGATTTTACTTTTTTTAAATGGAATATTCACGAATCATATTATTTAAAATTCAATTCATCTGATACACTTTACTACGTAAGTAATTACGGAATTAAAGAAGAAACGTCGTTTGCGGTTTTAAATAAAGATCAAAAAGAAAGAATACAAGCCATATTGGATACTATTGTTTTTCCAAATAAAGAAACTTTTGAAAATATAATATTTGATGATGGAGAAACTAATGCGTTTGTATTAAAGAATGGTAAGGAATCTAAAAAACTCAAAATTTATGGGATTTCTGGTCCTAAACAGTTTTGGCATTTTGGAGAAACATTAGATAAGATTAAGCTCAATCTTCAGTTTTTTAAAACAAATAAAAAAATAGATTTAAGAGAAATTAATAAAATGGTAATTTCAGAAGTGAAATTTGTGCCTCGTAAAGATTCTCTAAAATAAAAAAAAAATAACCACAAATTTGTCCTCCTGAGCGAAGTCGAAGGATCTCATGCTTAATCCATTCAGCTTGTCTATGCGTGCGTGTCCTTCGACTTCGCTCAGGAAGACATAAAATGATAATATAAAATCAGAAAACTAAAATTAAAAAATCCCAAACTCTTTTAGAATTTGGGATTTTAAAAATTGAAAATTAAAAATCGTTTAGATTTTCTTCATTTGTTCTTTCATCATTGTGATTTGCTCTTTCAGCATTCCTTGTTTATCTAATTTCTTAGCTTCGTTTAATAAATTAGTCGCTTCAAGTTTTCTTCTGCGTGACATTGCAACTCCAGCAAGGTTTAATTTAGCTACAGCTAAATCCATATCCATTGATAGCCCAAGTTCAATTGCTTTTTTGAAATGCTTTTCTGCTTGGTTGATATTGGTTTGAGATAACATGATGCCTTGTAAATAATTTAAGTACCCTTGTTGTTTTCTTACTAACGCACCTTCTGGATTTTTGATATATGATAACCATTTATTAGCCCCTGCAAAGTCTTGTTTTCTTAATTTAAGGAAAGCTAAAAGGATAAATTCGTTTTTAAAATAAAGAAAAATTGGAATTGCAGTTAATAATATAAGAAAGATTCCATTTCCGATATTGCTTTCTGTAAATTGCCAAATGCCCGCCACTACTAGAAGTCCGGCCAAAATCAGTTTAATATTTTTGTGAAACATAATTAATGTAAATTTGTGATTGCAAATATAGTAAAAGGAATTAAAAATATTTTTATAAAAGTGCTTGCGAGAAAAAAAAGTCTTTGTATATTTGCACTCGGTTTTTGAACAACGATATCCAAAACCAAATAAGAGTTAATTAGATACCATTTTTAAAGATACAAAGCAATGAGCAAAAGAACATTTCAACCATCGAAAAGAAAAAGAAGAAATAAGCACGGATTTATGGACAGAATGGCTTCTGCGAATGGAAGAAAAGTTCTAGCGCGTAGAAGAGCTAAAGGAAGACATAAATTGACTGTTTCTAGCGAACCTAGACACAAAAAATAATGTTTGTATAAACATACATAAGGCGATTACTTTTTTAGTATCGCCTTTTTTTATACCTTGTCGGTAAAAATTTTCTCAACTTTCTAGTTTTTAGTACACTAGAATAGTTTTTTAAAATACTTTTATAACTACACAATACATACAAAAATGCCTAAAGACACATCAATAAAATCAGTTTTAATTATAGGTTCAGGACCTATTGTTATTGGCCAGGCTTGCGAATTTGATTATGCAGGATCTCAATCTGCTCGTTCGATTCGTGAAGAAGGAATTGAGGTTATCTTGATTAACTCGAATCCAGCGACAATTATGACCGACCCATCTATGGCCGATCATGTTTATTTGAAACCTTTGACGACAAAATCGATTATTGAAATTCTTAAGGAACATCCGCAAATCGATGCTGTTTTACCAACAATGGGAGGGCAAACTGCTTTGAACTTGTGTCTGGAAGCAGATGAAAAAGGAATTTGGCAGGATTTCGGAGTAAGATTAATCGGTGTTGATGTTAATGCAATTAATATTACTGAGGACAGAGAGCAGTTTAAACAGCTTTTACAGAAAATAAATGTACCGACTGCACCGGCAAAAACGGCGACTTCTTACTTAGAAGGAAAAGAAATTGCTCAGGAGTTTGGTTTTCCTCTTGTAATTCGTCCTTCGTTTACACTTGGAGGAACTGGAGCAGCTGTGGTTTACAAAAAAGAAGATTTTGATGAGCTTTTAACTCGCGGACTTGAAGCTTCTCCAATTCACGAAGTTTTAATTGATAAAGCTTTAATGGGATGGAAAGAATATGAGTTAGAGCTTTTGAGAGATAAAAATGACAATGTTGTAATTATCTGTTCTATCGAAAACATGGACCCAATGGGAATCCACACTGGAGATTCGATTACAGTAGCGCCAGCAATGACGTTATCAGATACAACTTTCCAAAAATTACGTGACTACGCTATCTTAATGATGAGAAGCATCGGAAACTTTGCGGGAGGATGTAATGTACAATTTGCGGTTTCGCCTGACGAAAAAGAAGATATCGTAGCAATCGAAATTAACCCTCGTGTATCTCGTTCTTCTGCTTTAGCATCAAAAGCAACTGGATATCCAATTGCAAAAATTGCTTCTAAACTAGCTTTAGGATACAATTTAGATGAATTGCAAAACCAAATTACTAAATCTACTTCGGCTCTTTTTGAACCAACTTTAGATTACGTAATCGTAAAAATACCACGTTGGAACTTCGATAAATTTGAAGGTTCAGACAGAACTTTAGGACTTCAGATGAAATCTGTAGGTGAGGTTATGGGAATCGGCCGTTCTTTTCAAGAGGCACTTCATAAAGCAACTCAATCTTTAGAAATCAAAAGAAATGGTTTAGGTGCTGACGGAAAAGGATATAATGATTACGAATTGATCATCGATAAACTGACTCACGCAAGCTGGGATCGTGTTTTCGTAATTTACGATGCAATTGCAATGGGAATTCCGTTGAGCACAATTCACGAAATTACAAGAATCGATATGTGGTTCTTAAAACAATACGAAGAGCTTTATACTTTAGAAAAAGAAATTTCAAACTACAAAGTTTCTGATCTTCCTAAAGAATTATTGCTTGAGGCGAAACAAAAAGGTTTTGCTGACAGACAATTGGCACACATGATGAATTGTTTAGAAAGTGAAGTTCACACTTTACGTATGGAACAAAAAATCAACCGTGTGTTTAAATTGGTAGATACTTGTGCGGCTGAATTTAAAGCGCAGACTCCTTATTACTACTCAACTTTCGAAGCTGAAATTGAAAAAGCAAATGGAGAACGTTTTGTAGATAACGAAAGTATCGTAACAGATAAAAAGAAAGTGATTGTTTTAGGTTCTGGACCAAACAGAATCGGACAAGGAATCGAGTTTGATTACTCTTGTGTACATGGAGTTTTAGCGGCAAAAGAATGCGGTTACGAAACGATCATGATTAACTGTAATCCTGAAACGGTTTCTACAGACTTTGATACGGCTGATAAATTATACTTTGAACCAGTTTTCTGGGAGCATATTTATGATATCATCCAACACGAAAAACCAGAAGGTGTAATCGTTCAGTTAGGTGGACAAACAGCTTTAAAATTGGCTGATAAACTTTCTAAATACGGTGTAAAAATCATCGGAACTAGTTTTGACGCACTTGATTTAGCAGAAGATAGAGGACGTTTCTCTGACTTATTGACTGAATTACATATTCCTTTCCCGAGATTCGGAATCGCTGAAACGGCTGACGAAGCTTCAAAATTAGCTGACACTTTAGATTTTCCACTTTTAATTCGTCCTTCTTATGTATTAGGAGGTCAGGGAATGAAGATTGTGATCAACAAAAAAGAGCTTGAAGAGCACGTTATCGATTTGTTGAAAGCAATTCCAGGAAATAAATTATTATTAGATCACTACTTAGCTGGAGCAATCGAAGCTGAAGCTGATGCAATTTGTGACGCTGATGGAAATGTTTACATCATCGGAATTATGGAGCACATCGAGCCTTGTGGAGTTCACTCTGGAGATAGTAATGCGACATTGCCTCCTTTCAACTTAGGAGAATTTGTAATGCAACAAATTAAAGATCACACGCACAAAATTGCGAGAGCTTTAAAAACTGTAGGTTTGATAAACATTCAGTTTGCGATTAAAGATGATACGGTTTACATTATTGAGGCAAACCCAAGAGCTTCTAGAACGGTTCCGTTTATTGCAAAAGCTTACGGAGAACCTTATGTAAACTACGCTACTAAAGTAATGTTAGGTCACAATAAAGTAACAGATTTTGATTTCAACCCACAATTAAACGGTTATGCAATCAAGCAACCAGTTTTCTCTTTCAGTAAATTCCCAAATGTGAATAAAGCACTAGGGCCAGAAATGAAGTCAACAGGAGAAAGCATCTTGTTTATTGATGACTTAAAAGACGATCAATTCTACGAATTGTACTCTAGAAGAAAAATGTATTTGAGTAAGTAATCTCAGATTTTATTATAAAAGAAAAGCTCCAATGTAAATTGGAGCTTTTTTTATAGTCTTTCAAATCCATAAAAGGAGATTTAGATTTTTTTTAGTTTTTAATGATTTTATGGGTCTCTAAATGTCCATCTTTTATAATTTGTAAAAAGTAATATCCTTTTCTTAAATTTGACATGTCGAGTTCTGATCCATCGCTTGTAATTGCTTCTTTTTTAAGGGCTCCGGAATTGTCATACAGTTTTAATTCTAAGATCTCACTGCTTGTTTTTCTTTGCTGCGATGATTCCTGATTTTCCTGAATATTTAACGTTGAAGAAACTGGATTAGGATATACTGTAAAACTATTTGACCCTCCAGTTTGGCAAGAACTTATTACAACAACATAGTATTGAAGCCATTCTGAAAAACCGCAACTGTTACTTGCTCTAACTTTAAAAGCAATATAATTAAATGGTGGAGCCCAATTTAGGCTAATAAGAATTTCATCACCTTGCATAGTAGCGTAATGATTGTCTGTTATGCTCTCTACTTCCCAAGTTGTTGTGCTATCTCCACCTTTGATGGTGGCTCTAAAAAAGTTGTTTTCTGTGCTGCTGTCATCACGACACATTGTGAAATCTTCATTACTGTTGTAATTTATATAAGGCACGCCTATCCATACGCTATCCCTTATTGTTTGATATGGAAGTACAGTATCAATATATCCAGCTTCACTAAGTACCCAAGAATTAGCTGGTTTTACCGTTACGCTACTAGTATTTGAAGATAGAATTTGTAAATTAGGTGAAACTTGCCAACTTACAGAACTTCCTCCGTTTTGCAATGTATAAGTGCTCCCAGTTGTATTACTGCAGAATTTAGTACTGCCTGTAAGACTTGGTATAGCACAGCTACTACTTAAAGTGTTTGATAAAATTTGCTTAGTAGCTATAGCGCTTTTCATTCTCAAGCCCTGATTTGTAGTGAAATGGTCTGCTGGTAAATAATATGACATTATATTTGTTAAGTCGGGACTGTATCCATTTGTATTTTGATAGCCGTCATCAGCAGGCGTGTCACAAACCAAATCTCCACAATAATTGCAATTTGAGCCATTAATGGCTTCAGCACATCCTCCTTCACTATTAGGGTGCGTTCCTTCAAATGTATGCAGTAAATCTAAACAGTGCCCCATTTCATGTGAGGAAATTGTAGATAATACATAATCTTTTCTAATTACCAATCTGTTTGAAGGGATGCTAATTGCAGTTCCTGCTATTGAATCCCAAAGGGCATCTACGATGTAATAATTTATAGCATTTGATCGATTATTAGTTTGAGCAAGGCTTACTGCTTCATTTTTGTTACCTATTTGTTGATAGTTTGTACTTGCAATAAAATCATAACCAGCATTAACAAAATAAATGTTGTGGGTATTATAGTATTGATTTAAATTATTGATTATACCAGATAATTGACTTATTTGTATTCCGCCATTTCCAGAATTATCTGTTACAATATGAAAAAAGACATTTATACAATAGGAAGCGCTTTGTGCAGTTGCTAATTCTGAAGCAGTATATGTTTTCTTTGCTGCGGATGAAGAAAGAGGTGCTGGAGTTCCACAGGCTCCCTGACTAAAAACATACGAATTGATACTAAAAATTAAGAGTAATAGTAATTTTCTTTTCATAATTAAACGGTTTTAGTTAATATGCAATTGGATTTGAAATTGTGTTAAAAATAATAAATAAATTCATACATTTATTAATAGGGTTGAATATTTTATAAGTAAATATTTATTTTTTTAACTATTAATATGAGTTTATTTTTGTAAATAACTAAAAACGCTTTTTCTTAATAGAAAAGAGGGAGTTTAATTAAATAAAAAAGCTCCAATGAAAATTGGAGCTTTTTTTATTTTTAGATCAATTTGATGTTACTCTCCTTGACCAAAGTTCATGTTGTCTCTGGTATTTTTTTGAACTGAAATAGCTCCAAACAATGCTAATAAAAAAGCAAATGCGTAGAAACCTTTTTCGCTTGGCAAAATTGTAGCATTCCATAATCCTACAACTAAAAGTACAATTGAAAGCAATGTTCCGAACCAGCAGATTCCGTAATAAATATCTGTCACTGGAAGATTTTCAAGTTTATCTCTTACACTTTTTTGTAAAGAAACTACAGCAAATAGACCGAACATTAAAACGGTAAAATAGTATCCTTTTTCATTTAATAACATTTCAGCTCTTGTAAGTCCAACGATAAAACCGATTGTTCCTGCTCCAAGAGCTACCCAAGATGCCGCAATAAAGGCATTTGATGTTTTTTGTATCATATTGTTTTGGTTAAATTAGATTTTTGAGATTTTGGTGATCTCAGTTCGTAAATGTAATTAAATTTGATTAATAGCAAAATGAAAACCCAAATAAATTAATAAGTATAATCTTAGTTGATGTTATAAAAAAAAGCTCCAATTTTTATTGGAGCTTTCTTGATTGAAAAGTAAGATTGTATTATTTTTTAAGTAATTGTTCTAGAGGTTTTAGCTGTTCCATATCTATTTTAGATTTTTGTAAAACAGACATTAAAGTCATAATGTTGTTTGGATTCATGTTTTCGCCCAGAACTCGAACTACAGCAAAGCCGTTTTCTTTTCTATTAGCAAAAATGACAAACTCTTTAATATTCTCATCACTTCCAACATAGCTTACAGCGGCGCCGTCTTTGCCAGAACCGATTTTCATTAATTCCTGGTATTTCGGATCTTTTAATATGGCTTTTACTTTGTTTCTTTCTGTCTCAAACTCCGCTTGATTCTTTTGATCGGCTTTAAAAGCTAGAATGTTCATTTTGTCAAACGAATTTAGAGCTTCATTTTGTTCGGCTGATAAATTTGCTTTGTCAACGTTCAGAATGTTTGGTGAAACATCCAAACTAATAAAATCTTTTTTCTCCGAATTCTCAACAAAATATTTTTGCAGTGTTGGTTCAGAATTACAGCCTCCTAAAGTTAGTGCGGCTATAAGTGCTAAGATGAAAATATTTGTTCTCATGGTTATTTTTTGCCTTTAGAAGCTTTTTTTAAGTCTGTTCCTCCAGGAAGTTGCATTTTATCTGTCAATACTGAGATTTCGTTTAAATCGAAGTTACCCGTTAAAGATAATAAAACCGTTTCGTCGTTTTTTGCACCGTCAACAAACATTAGTAATTCTTTGATTTGCGTATCGCTTGCGCCAGATTTTACCATTATGCGAACATTTTTGCCGCTATCGTTTACTCGCATCAATTCTTCTAAACCAGCAGTTTTAATGTATTTATCCGCAGAAGCTTTCATGTCAGCTTCGACTTTTGGATTTTTAGTTGTAAATACTTTTAAGTAATCTAATTTTTTGATTAAAGCAATATATTGTTGCGTTTCTTTATCAGAAGCATCAACTTTTACTTTGCTCATTAAATCGAACATTTTTTTATTTACAATTACAGAAGTTACATCGTCTTGACCATCAAATTTGTCAAACGCACCTTGTGCATAAAAAACGTTTGTAACGAATGCGAAAACTAAAGTTATGATGAAATTTTTCATTTTGTTTATTTGAATTAATTACTGTTTAAAAATCTTGTTTTTTGATTGTTCATATTCGTTAATGTATTGTACACTTTCAATACCAACATTAACATTGTTTGATAATAAAGCCAAAGCCTTTTGAGTTGCTTTTAAAGCTTCTTCGGGATTATCGTAGGTTCCTAATTCTGTTTGAGAAGCCACTGCAGTTGCTTCTTTTTGCTCGCTCATAAAAAAGTAGGTTCCAATTCCCAGCAAAACAACAACTGATGCCGCAATCGATAACCACGCTATGTTACGTTTCTTAGATTGTAGTGGAATTTCATACGTTGATTTTTGTTCTTTTGCTTGAGAGAAATATCCAAACATAGGTTTGTATTGCTCCAAATGCTGCGCAACATTCGGTGAAGAAAAATATTCTTTTAATTGATTTTCCTCAGCAATAGAAGTTTCTCCCTGAAAGTATTTTTCTAATATATCTTCTATTTTATTTAGTTCCATAAAGGTGTGTATTTGTCATTGATTCTCTAATTTTTTTTCTCGCTCTCGAAAGCGCCACTCGTATTGCCGTTTCGTTCATATTTACGATTTTGGCTATTTCTTCAAATTCATATTGTTCAACATCCCGAAGCTGAATTAATAATTGCATTTGTTCAGGCATTTCATTTATAATTTTTTCAACCCACTCTAAGCTATCTTGATCTTCTAGTTTTTTATCCAATTGCGGCTGCCGATCAGTGAAATTATTATGAACAATTTGCAGATTGCTAGCTCTTTTAGACTTCAGCTGATCGAGACAATAATTTTTGGTCATGGTCATCGCCAATGCTTCTACGCTATTATAACTTTGCAGGTTCTCTTTTTTGTTCCACAATTTTACCATTACTTCCTGAGTAGCATCTTCTGCCTCTTCAGTACTTGTAAGCAATCTTTTTGCCAGACGAAAAACTTTGTCTTTAAAAGGATTTATTAATTCTATAAATACAACTTGGTTCATTAATCTGATGGTTAATCGTTAGCTTATATATTCAAGACGAGGCACAATTATATTTGTTACAACAAAAAAGAAAATATTTTTTATGTAAAAAAAATACTGCTTTATTAACGAAGCTAAAACTAAAGATACTACTTTTACGTTTATTCAGAATATAGATAACCTACACGATATGAAAACAACTTTAAAGAGTATTGTTTTTCTCTTTTTATTCGCTTTTTCTTTTCAGTCTTGCGAAGATCAAGATGATGTTGCAGCTCCAGCAGATTTGCAGATTAATAATTTTATCTGGAGAGGATTAAATGAAGTATACTTATGGCAGCAAGATGTGCCAAATCTAGCCGATGGGCGTAATCTGCAGCCAGATTTTAATCAATTTTTAAGAGGATATTCTCATCCCGAAGACTTATTTGAAGATTTATTGAATAAGCCAGAAAGCAAATATCCTAACGGTGATGCAATTGATCGTTTCAGCTGGATTGTTGAAGATTATACTGTTTTAGAGCAGGAATTAGGTGGCGTTACAAAAAATAACGGTGTCGATTTTAGACTGAGCCGTGTAGCTTCAGGATCGAATGATGTGGTTGGTTTTGTGAGATACATTATTCCAAATTCAGATGCTTCTACTAAAGCAATTAAACGCGGTGATTTATTCACAAGTGTAGATGGCATAAAACTGACTGTTTCAAATTATCAACAATTATTATTCGGTAAAGACAGCTATACATTAAACTTTGCAGATTATAACGGAGGTAATTATAATTTAAATGGAAAATCGGTTGACTTGACTAAAACGGTTTTAGAAGAAAATCCTATTTTTATTAGTAAAGTGATTTCTTCTGGAAGCCATAAAATTGGTTATTTAATGTATAATGGTTTTTATTCAAGTTACGACGATAAATTAAATCAAGCTTTTGGAGATTTTAAAACGCAAGGAGTAACAGATTTAGTTTTAGATCTTCGTTATAATGGAGGAGGAGCAGTGTCTTCAGCGGTAAAACTTGCCAGTATGATTAAAGGAAACTTTAATAATAATGAGATTTTTGCAAAAACACAGTTTAATGCAAAGTGGATGAAAGATATGACTGCCGATGATTTAGAAAGTTTGAACTACAAATTTGTAGATAATGTTGATGGGAAAGCTTTGAACAGCTTAAACTTAAATACTGTTTATATCATTGCAACTGCTAGTACAGCATCTGCTAGCGAATTGGTTATTAATGGATTAAAACCATATATAAATGTAGTTCAGATTGGAGAAACGACTACAGGTAAAAATGTAGGTTCGTATACAATTTATGATTCTGAGACTTTGTTTACTAAAAAAGGAATCAATCCAAATCATAAATATGCGATGCAGCCTTTGGTTTTCAAAATCTCAAATTCTGTAGGTTTTGGAGATTATGCTCAAGGTTTGCAACCAACTTTTCTGCAGAGGGAATATTTAGATGATTATGGTGTTTTAGGAGAAACTACTGAGCCACTTCTTAATCTTGCTATTTCAAAGATTACGGGTTCTTCTGCTAAAAGAATTCTTAATGATTCTGAACCGGAACATCCTTATTTGACAGATTCAAAAATCTTAAACGGATTAAGACACGGAATGTATTTTGAAAATGCTCCTAAAAAGTTTTAAAACAAAATATTCTTAAATATAAAAGGCTTTCATTTCTGAAAGCCTTTTTTTCCAAAAAAAAACAAAAACTAATTCTAAAGGTAAAATTAATCGTTAAAGTAGAATCCGTTTGGACCTACACCAACAGTTAATTCTTTTAATAAACTTCCGCTGAAGTTATAAATATATGCTTTACTGTCTGTTTTAAAGTTTCCACCATCTGAAAGGAAAACGCGGTTGTCTTTTACTGCAAATCCATAAAGATATCCAAGATCTGAAGTAGCAGTGAAAAGCGGGTTAGCAGCAGCAGTTGTTGCAGCAGTAGCAATAGAATATACAGCGTTTCCTACTGTATAATAAACTTGGTTATTTTCGATGTCTAAATATCCAGCAACCCCTTGAGATTCTGGAATTTCAATTCTAGAAACTGATTTGTCAGAGATTTTAACTTTTATAATTTCGCTGCTTTCTGTATAAGAAGGACGTAAGATAAAAAGAGTTCCGTTTTCTTCTTCAATAGAATCTGAACCAGAACCAATTGTTATTGGATCTTCTAAAGTTTTTGTAGAGATATTGTAAATAGAAAGTTTGTCACTCCCCATAGGATCTGTAATGTATAATTTTCCGCTTTCTTCTACGATTCTATTTCCAGTTGTGTTTAATGTAATTTTAGATTCAACAACATTTGTTGCCAAGTTGATTACAGCAATATAATCGTCTGTAACAGAATCGTATGAATTTGCATTCGTTACATAAGCTTTACCGTCTTTCACAACACCATATCTTGGGTTAGCCAATCCGCTGTCAACTTTAGCGATTAGCTTAAAAGTATAACGGTTTACAATGCTTATTACGTTTGATCCGCCTGCGATGATATAAGCTTTGTCTCCTTCAAAAAAGATATTTTGAACAAATTTTCCAAGTATATCAGTTCCATTTTCTGCTTTATAAGCATCTTTTGTGAAAATGCTAAAATCATTACTAGAAAATGATACCGTTCCAGCATCTGAACTTCCTTCATTCAAAATAAAAAAACCATTGTCGTAAGCACCTTTCGGGCCATCGTTATCATCATTTGAACAAGAAGCAAATAACGAAATGCTTAGCGCTATTAAGAGTAATTTACTAAACTTCATATATTAAAATTTTAAGGTTAAATACACATTGAAATTGCGACCTGGCATCGGTCTGTTTTCAAGACTTTCGTAGTCTTTATTAAAAAGGTTTAAAACTTGAAAACCTACTTTAAACGAATCTAAAAATTTAAGGTCATAATCGATTCCGATGTTAGAAATCGTATAATCATTAATGATTTCATCAGGATTATTATCAGCTCTCGTATAAACAAATCCGTTATACAGAACTTGATAATAAGCGCTCATCTTGTTTCGAGAATATGAAACCGATCCTGTAGCTTTATGAAACGGAACAAAAAAGATCTGATTTTTAGTTTCTTCATCTTGCGAAACCGTATAGGCGTAAGTGGCATTTACAGCAAAAATGTTTTTGCCATAACTTTTTTTCCAGCCCAGCATGGTTTCTGTTCCATAACTAATTACTTTGTCTTGATTTTGCGGAGTCCAAATCCCGTTTGCGCCGGGAACCCATTGTAACATATCAGTAATTTTCATGTAATAAAAATTCTGCGTCCAAGTCAGGTTTTTGAATGTAAAGACATTTCCAATTTCTCCCTGATAAGAACTTTCAGGTTTTAAATTTGGATTTCCTCCTTCATCCCAATACAAATCATTGTAGGTTGGAATTCTAAAGTTTCTGGAAACATTCAGTTTTAAATTGTACCAATCGTTGAATTTATAAGAAGACCCTAAATTGAATAAAACAGGCGATTTGTAATTATCTGTAAATTCTTTTCTAACGCCTAATTCGTTTTTCCAATTAGCGCCAAAATCTTGTCTAATCAATAAAGCCGCAGAACTGATTTCGCGAATATGGTTTCCAAAACTAGTTCCGTACCCATTTGTTCTGCTATAATCTACAATTCCGTTTACATGTGTCGATTTAAATAAATGATAATCAACATCAAGCTTTGTAATCAAGTTTTCGGTTTTTCCGTACGAATAATTTTTTAAAGCATTATCGGCAAAATATTGATAGTTTTCGAAAATGTAAGCGGTTTTGAAATTGGTTTTCAACTTGCCGAAACTTCCGTCATATTCCAATAAATTTCTATGGAAACCGTTTACATATTTACTTTTTGTTTCAGATTCTGTAACCAGCGAAGTATTGCGGTCGGTGTTTGAAGTCTGGCTGTACAGTTTTAAAATATGATTTTCGTTGAATTTATATCCAGCATTGGCACTCAACGTAATTATATCATATTGACCATTTTGGTTCCATCTTTGCTCGCCTCTCCAAGTATATCGATTTAAATATTTATAATCATTTGTCGAGCTGTTTTTTGACAAACCAATCTGGGCGCTCCATTTTTTATTGGAAATAGAAGTTTTATAATTAATCCCAATTGTATTAAAACTACCGTAATCTAGTCTTAAATTATTCTCAAAACGATTAAAAAATAACAAATCGTTATTTAAGTGCACAGTTCCTCCAACTGCTCCGCTTCCGTAAATGACACTTCCACCGCCAGCTTTTACACTTATTGAATTATAATCGGAACCCGAAATCGTATTAAAATCGGTACTTCCATTCATTTGAGAATTAATGTTTATTCCATTCCAAATAACTGCTGTTTGAGAAGAAGTTGTTCCTCTGAAAGAAACCGTAGAAAGCATTCCGCGTCCGTATTCCTTAAAATATAAAGTCGAATTAAAATTCAATAAATCGGTTAAAAGCGCCTCATTTTTATTGATTATAGAATCATTTAGCTTTAAAACAGACTGTGAAGTTGAGTAAGTTTTTAAATTTTTGTCTGAAACAAAAACCTCTTTAAGACTATTAATAGAATCGCTCTGCGCTGAAATAATCTGGCACATCACAAATAAACAAAAAGTAATAAGTCGTTTTAAAGTCATAATTTTCTTCACTCTTTTTCCCGAGAGCTTGATAATTGTTACAAAGGCAGGTCTCCTGGCTTGCGTCTTGCTGTTTACCTTCCCATTCGTCGCGGCGAACAGTGGTCGTAGTTAACAGAAAGCATTCTTTTCGAACTTAGCTTACAGTTGCGGGTACAGCTCAAGAATTTTACTTGATTCCCTTTTAATGTATTTTTTAAATTAAAAACACAACCTTAATTTGCTGCAAAGATAAAGTTAAAAATGTTGATTATTCAAATTTGTTTTATGTTTCATGAAAAATTATAAATAATTTGCATTAAAAATCGATTTTTATAACTTCTCCGAAATCGACTTTATTATTGAAAGCATCTTTTAATGGAAGTGAACTTTGATGGCATAAAATACTTCTGATGATTCCGGCATGGGCTACAATTACGATTGGCTGATTTATTTTTGAAAGGATTTCAGATAAAAAATGCCCCACTCTTTCGTGTAATTCGATAAAAGATTCTCCATTTGTAGCTTTGATATTCACAAAATCTTCCATCCAGGGATTGAGTTCTTCTGGCGGAATTTCATTCCAAGTTTTCAATTCCCAATCGCCAAAATTCATTTCTTTTAAACGCTCGTCTTCCTGATAAGAAATGTTTTTAATATTTTCTTGAATGTGTTTTGCTAAAAGGACACAACGCTTTAACGGACTAGAAAAAATAACTGCCTCTGAAGGTAACTCCGAAATGATTTCGGTAAAAACTTCATCAAAAGGTTCGGCAATATTTACATCAGATTGCCCGTAACAAATTCCTTTTTCGCAGATAGTTTCGGTGTGGCGAACTAGATAAATTTCCATAAAAATAAAATGCTTAAGTAAAATACAACTTCGCAAACTTGCTGTGTAGCGCCAAGACAATCTCCAGTGTAACCGTGTATCCATTTTTGAAAATAACGCGCTAGAAAATATCTCGTTACAAAAACAGGAATTACAGCAAGAAGAAATTTCAAATCGAAATAAGAAAAAGCAATTAACGGAATTAAACCAAAAAAGAAAGAACCAAAAACTTCTTTCCAAGTATGTTGTTTTGCAATTGGTTTGCTTTTGCTCGAAGCATCTTCACGAGAATACTCATGAGTAAAAATAATGCTGATTGCAGCCAAACGAGTTAAAGAATGAGCAGAAATAAATAAGAGGAAAACGAGAAAAATGTTATCAGTAAAAAGTAAAATGTTCTCTGAAAGCAATTTGAATTTCAATAAAAAAAGTAAAACCAATCCGATTGCTCCATAAGCGCCAATGGCACTGTCTTTCATAATCATTAAGATTTTTTCTTTTGTCCAACCTCCACCAAAACCATCGCAGACATCTGCAAATCCGTCTTCATGAAAAGCTCCTGTAGTTAAAATCGAAGCAATAATTGCTAATATTACAGCAATTTCTATAGAAAGAAAAAATGAAAAAAGATAAAAAGCTAAAAATGAAATACTCCCAACAATCCAGCCAATAAAAGGGAAATATCTTGTGGCTTTATTTAAATAATCGGGATGGTGTGTAATGTTTTTTGGACATGGAATTCTAGTGTAAAACATTAAACAGGTAAAGAAAATGTGTAGCTCTTTTTTCATTTAAAATATTGATAATTTGATTTTATCGAATTAGACTGTCAACTGAGATTGCGACTGAAAACTATTTACGACTCACTCCCGCGCTTTCAAAACTAGCCATTTCATTTAAAAAAACTTCAGCCGATTTTAAAATAGGAAAAGCAACAGCGCAGCCAGTGCCTTCTCCTAAGCGCAAATCTAAATTTAAAACAGGTTTTGCTCCAAGATATTTCAATAATTCTGAATGCGCTTTCTCGGCAGAGCAATGACAGAAAACAGCATTTTGTTTGATGTTCGGATTTATTTTGAATGCAATTAAATAAGCAACTGTACAAATAAAACCATCAACGAGAATCAGCATTTTGTTATCGAAAGCTTCAAGCATTGCACCAGACATTTGGAGAATTTCAAAACCTCCAAAATGAGAAAGTTGTGACATTAATTCGGCTTGACCGGAATAATTATCGATTGCTTTTTTGAGTAAGTTTTGTTTTAGAAGTAGTTTTTCGTTTTCAACACCAGTTCCTTTTCCGATGCATTCTTTAATAGGAAAACCGGTTAAAACACTCATTAAAACAGAAGCAGTTGAAGTATTTCCAATTCCCATTTCGCCAAAACCAATACAATTTGAGCCTGATTTTGCGATATTTTGAACAATCGATTTTCCTTTATCCAGACATAGCTGAACTTCAGATTCGCTCATGGCAGGAACATGCAAAAAAGATTGAGTTCCTTTCGCAATTTTAGCATCGATTAATTTAGCATTTGTTGGAAAATCATAATTCACGCCAGAATCGACAATAGACAATTCAATATCGTTTTGTTTGCAGAAAACGTTTATAGCAGCACCGCCATCCAGAAAATTATTGACCATTTGGCGTGTAACATCTTGAGGATAATCGCTTACGCCATGATTTGCAATTCCGTGATCGGCTGCAAAAACAACAATATTAGGTTTTTCAATTTTCGGATTCAAAGTTTCAAAAACCGTTGCCATTTGAAAAGCCAAAGATTCTAGCGTTCCTAAAGAACCAACAGGTTTTGTTTTGGAATCTATTTTTTCTTGTAAAAGTGTATTGAAATCAGATTTGTTCTCGATTTTGTTTTCCGATTTTAAATCAAAATCAGGAACCTTTATTTGATGAATTTCTTTGATTTCAGAACAAATAGGAGCTTCCGATTTTTGTTTCCAATGCAATTGCTGTAACATTGGCTGATTGTTATAATTGGTCGCTGGTTTTCCGATGCAGAAATAACCTAGCGGTTCTATATTTTCGGGTAAATCGAGGATTTTTTTAAACTGATAATAATTTAAAATCGAAACCCAGCCCATTCCGTAGCCTTGTTCTGTAAGCGAAAGCCAGATATTCTGAGCTGCACAAACCGTGCTGAATTTTACGGCTTCATTACTGCCAATTGTTCCAATCGTAAACTGATTCAGAACCGAACGATCATAAGCAATGATGAGTCCGATTGGAGCTTCTTCGATTGCTTCAAGTTTTAGGGATCTGTAAAGTTCTTTCTGTTCAGGATTGTCGGTAAGTTCTTCGGCTTTTTTATTGTAATCTAAAAAAAGCTTTTTAATAGACGTTTTAACCTCGTCTGATTTAATTAGAAAATATCGTGTAGCATCGGTTAATCCAACAGAAGGTGCCCAATGTCCAGCCTGTAAAGCTTTTTGAATTACTTCATCTGGAACTTCATCAGCTGTAAAATGTCG
Source organism: Flavobacterium sp. B167r (assembly GCF_056824315.1). Classification (NCBI taxonomy): domain Bacteria; kingdom Pseudomonadati; phylum Bacteroidota; class Flavobacteriia; order Flavobacteriales; family Flavobacteriaceae; genus Flavobacterium; species Flavobacterium sp. B167r. The sequence continues at coordinate 88,535 of NZ_CP124859.1, read as the reverse complement.
TGTATCTCGGCGGGATTTTAATATATCGTCTAAATGGCTCATTTTTTAAATTCCAATTTTTTTAAACTCCAAATTCCAAATCCAAAAATGGAATTATTCTAGTAAAGATAAAGCATAGCTTTGGAATTTGGAATTTTTATATTGGAATTTAACCTTTGATTTTTACTGGAATTCCAGAAACCATCAATACAACTTGATCGGCATTTGCAGCAAGAAATTGATTCATCCAGCCTTGTAGTTCTACAAATTTTCTTCCGATATGAGTTTCTGCATGAATGCCCATTCCGATTTCATTTGTTACAATAATTATATTTGCATTTTCATGTTTAGCAATAGCGAGGAATTCTTTTTTTGCTTCTTCCAAACTTAGTTCTACATCGTTTTTAGTATCGATGAAAAAATTAGTCAGCCAAAGTGTTACACAGTCGATTAAGGCCGTTTTCCCAGAAAAATCTATTTCACTTAAATATTTCTCTTTTTCGATATTGGTCCAATGTTCGTCTCTTTCCTTTTGATGACGATCGATTCTATTTTGAAAATCATCATCCCATTTTCGGGCAGTTGCAACATATAAAGGAGAGTCGGAAAGTTCTAAAGCTAGTTTCTGAGCGTACCCGCTTTTTCCAGAACGTTCGCCGCCAGTGATTAAATAAAGCATTTTATTTAGTTATAAGTTATGAATTATGAGTTTTGTTTGGCAATTTATAAATTTAATTAGGAGTCACACTCATAACTCATAATTTATAATTCATAACTTTAATAAGGGCAATGGCGACAGTTATTTCCGCAGCAAGTTCCTCTTTTTAAATGAAACCAAGTTTTAAAAACATAATTTCCATTTTCGAGATAATAGTCGATTCCTTCAATTAAATTATCATTTTTAGGCAAAAACATAGCTTTATTATTAAGAGCCTTTTTGGGAGTTACGGTTTCGACATAAGCATCAATTTTATCTTCGCAAGCCTCCTTAAAACACTCAGGACAAAGGCAATCGCCTCCGTCAGAAAGATTGAAAATAGGTGGGTAATCATTACACCAGCACTTATTTTCAGGTGAAGTGTCGCCACATAAAAAAGCGGTTTCACAACTGGAGCAGATTTTTGTTTTTGGTACATTCATCAAATAAAAGGCTATTTGTTTAAATTTGTACGAATAAAGGTAAATAAAAAAAATAGAAATTGATTTACCTTTGTGTGCACACTAAACATAAAATATGAAATATATTTTCCATAAATTACCAGTCGTTTTTATACTACTTATCCTAATTGGATGTAAAAAAAATGAAGCGCAAGATCCTGCAAAAGCCAACCCCACAAAAGAAAGTATTGAATTTGCATCTGGACTTTCGATTGTGAAAAACGAAGGTTATTCGGTTGTAAATGTAAGCAATCCGTGGCCAAATGCTAAGGGTAAATTTACTTATATTTTGAAAGAAAAAGACGCACAAATTCCAGATAGTTTAAATAAATATATCTCTATAAAAGTTCCTCTTGAAAGTATTGTCGTGACCTCAACAACGAATATCCCTTTTTTAGAAATGTTAGAAGTTGAGAATAAATTGGTTGGATTTCCGCATACCGATTACATTTCTTCAGAAAAAACCAGAGCGTTAATTGATAAAGGTTCTGTGAAAAACGTTGGACAAAACGAGAAATTGAACATCGAACAATTAATAGAATTATCTCCAGAGTTGATTGTAACATTTGGTGTTGACAACAATAATCCAATGCTGGATAATCTTAAGAAAAGCGGTTTAAATGTCCTGATTCAAGGCGATTGGATGGAGCAGTCTCCGCTAGGAAAAGCAGAATGGATTAAACTTTACGGCGCTTTATTCGGAAAAGAAGAAAAAGCAAAAGAATTGTTTGATAAAATTGTAGAAAGCTACAATCAGGCAAAAAAACTGGTTAAGGATAAACCTGCAACTTCAAAAGTTCTATATGGTTCTATGTATGAGGATGTTTGGTATGTTGCAAAAGGAAATAGCTGGGTTGCAGAGTTTATGAAAGATGCGCAATCTAATTATTTATGGGCCGATTTGAAAGGAACTGGAAGCGAAGGTTTGTCTTTTGAAAAAGTTTTGGATAAAGCCAAAGATGCAAATGTTTGGATTGCTTCGGGATCTTTTAAAAGTTTGGAGGAATTGCAAAAAGCAAATCCGCATTATGCTGAATTTGATGCTTTTAAAAATAAAACTGTTTACAATTTTGAAGGTAAAGTTGGGGCAACAGGCGGAACGGTTTATTATGAATTAGCGCCAAGCCGTCCAGATTTGGTATTGAAAGATTATATCAAGATTTTTCACCCTGATTTATTGACGAGCTACGAATTTACTTTTGCTTCTAAACTGAATTAATTTTGGTAAGTAAAACACGAAATACCATTTTATTTGTTGTTTTGGCTTTAGGTCTTTTATTAATGTTTTTTGCCAGCATTAGTTTAGGATCGGTTACAATTCCGCTAAAAGATGTTTTTGCGAGTTTAACTGGCGGTCATGCGGCAAAATCAACTTGGGAATATATTATCATTAATTATCGTTTGCCAAAAGCAATTACGGCAGTTTTAGTTGGAACAGGTCTTTCAATAAGCGGACTTTTAATGCAGACTTTGTTTCGAAATCCACTTGCAGGCCCTGATGTTTTAGGATTAAGTTCTGGAGCAAGTCTTGGTGTTGCTTTTGTGATTTTAGGAGCAGGATTTCTGCCTCCATTTTTAAGTGTAATAGCTTTATCGTCTTACGGAATTGTTTTGGCATCTACACTAGGGAGTATATTAGTTTTGTTTCTAGTTTTATGGGTTTCGCAGAAATTACGCGATACAATGGCAATTCTTATTATTGGTTTAATGTTCGGAAGTTTTACAACATCAATTGTTAGTGTTTTGAGTTATTTTAGTACAGCAGAACAGCTTCAGAAATTTACTTTTTGGTCGATGGGAAATCTAGGAAATCTTTCGTGGGCGAACATTGTAATTTTGACATTTTGTGTTGTAATTGGTTTGCTTTTGAGTGCCAAAAGCATAAAACCTCTAAATGCCTTGCTTCTTGGAGAAAATTATGCCAAAAGTCTAGGACTGAATTTTAAGCTATCAAGATTAATAATCATATTTGCGACCAGTATATTATCTGGGGCAATTACTGCCTTCGCTGGACCAATAGCTTTTATTGGTATAGCAGTGCCACATATTGCAAAACTGACTTTTCAGACGAGCAATCATACGATTTTATTTTGGAGCACTTTATTTTTCGGATCAATTATAATGCTGTTTTGTGATATTGTTTCTCAAATGCCAGGTTTTGACGTAACGCTTCCTATAAATGCGGTTACTTCTATAATTGGCGCGCCGGTTGTCATTTGGCTTTTAGTTAGAAAAAGAAATTTTTAAAATTATTTAGCCACAGATTAAAAAGGATTTTTGTTTATCTAAAGAAAACTTAGAACCTCAGTATCTTAGCAACTTAGAATCTTAAAAAAAAATGAAAGATATTCTCACTACCTCAAATTTAAACATTGGATACAAATCCAAGAAAGGTGTTACGACCATTGCTGAGAATTTAAATCTAAATTTAGCTTCAGGAAAACTAATCACTTTAATAGGAGCAAACGGAATAGGGAAGTCAACTTTACTGAGAACAATTACTGGAATTCAGAAACCATTGTCGGGAAATGTTTATTTGAACGAAAAAAAGATTTCAGATTACCAGCCTTTAGAATTGGCGCAGAATCTTAGTTTAGTTTTAACCGAAAAACTACCTCCAAGCAATTTGTCTGTTTTTGAATTGGTGGCTTTAGGTCGTCAGCCTTATACCAATTGGGTAGATAAATTATCAGATGAAGACATTGCAAAAGTTCATGAAGCAATGAGTCTGACTCAAATCGAACATTTAGCTTCAAAAAAGCATTTTCAGATTAGTGATGGTCAATTGCAGAAAGTATTAATTGCACGAGCTTTGGCACAAGATACGCCATTAATTATTTTGGATGAACCGACAACTCATCTTGATTTGCTTCATAAAGTTTCATTATTCAAATTGTTAAAAAAACTGACTCAGGAAACTCAAAAATGTATTTTATTTTCGACACACGACATCGATTTGGCGATTCAGTTAAGCGACGAAATGATTATGATGACACCAGAAAATATAGTTCAAGATCAACCGTGTAATTTAATTTCAAACGGAAGTTTCAGTAATTTATTCAAAGATGAACATATTGTTTTTGATGCTGAAAAAGGGAAGTTTATTGTGAATTAGAATTCTCGCTTTCCTGCAAGGTTTTCAAAACCTTGTAGGTTTGAAATTATTTTTGATTGATTTATGTAGAATACCTACAAGGTTTTGAAAACCTTGCAGGAGATGGACATTATTTCTTCAATCCAATTTGTCTTTTAGCTTCACCAACGACAAATGCAACCGAATTAGCAATATTAAAACTGCGAATAAGTGGCGACATCGGAATCGTTAAATGATTTTCGAATCTCTCCATAAACTCCTTGCTTAAACCAATGCTTTCTTTTCCAAAAACGAGCCAGTCACCATCTTGAAATTCATTTTCCAAATATGATTTGTCAGAATGTGAACTCATTAAAAATACGCGAGAATGATCTGGAATCTGTGTAATCCATTCGTCTGCATTTTGATATTCGGTAACATCAAGATGAACCCAATAATCCAATCCCGAACGTTTCAGATTTTTGTCGTTAATTACAAATCCGAATGGGTGAATTAAATGAAGACGGCTTTCTGTACCAACGCACAATCTGCCGATATTTCCAGTATTATTTGGTATTTCTGGTTCTACAAGAACTACGTTTAACATCTTTTTTGAGTTATGAATTATGAGTTATAAGTTATGAGTTATAAGTTATGAGTTTGGAAAATTTTCTAATTGACTAATTGCCACATTGTCTAATTATCTAATTATCAAATTGATCAACTTCGAGTACTTCACCTGCTTTTAGGTTTTGCAAATATACGTTTCCTATTCGAACACGAACGAGACGAAGTGTGGGAAAACCAACTGCGGCAGTCATTTTTCGAACTTGGCGAAATTTCCCTTCATTTACAGTAATAGAAGCCCAAGAAGTCGGACCGTGGCGTTCGTCTCTAATTTTTTTGGCTCTTGGTCCAAAATCAGGAATTTCGGTAACTATAAAAGCAGTACAAGGTTTTGTTTTATACTTTCCGCCGTCAAAACCAATTTCGACACCTTTTTGCAATTGTTCGATGGCCTCGGGAGTAATTACGCCATCGACCTGAACATAATATTCTTTGTCTACTTTTTTGCTTCTTATTTGTTCGCTAACTTTTCCGTCGGTTGTTAACAAAAGCAAACCTTCAGAATCTTCATCCAAACGTCCAATTGCCATTGTTCCTTCAGGAAAATCGTGTAATTCGCCCAAAAGCTTTTTCTTTCTTTTTAATTCATAAATAAATTGGCTTAAGTAGCCGTAAGGTTTAAAAAGAATGAAGTGTCGGTGCATTTTTTAATTTTTTGCAAAGATAGTTCTTTCCTAAAATTAAAACCTATTAAGGCTTTTACGATTTCATTTTTTTCAAGTTGTTAGTATACAGCTAAAGATAATAATTCAAAAACAGATGGCAATTATAAAAGAAAAGCAGGTGTAAGTCATAATTTTTTTGCCTCTAGAATTTGTAATATTATAATTAAAATCTAAAAAGATAAATGTCATGGGAAATAATGATTTAGGAACAAAAAAGATAAACGGAACGCAGAAAAATATAGATGAATCTAAAGGAAAAAACGTTTCGCACGATAAGGATTTAAAAGAAGCCAAACTAAACAGAGAATTGGTAACAGATCAGGACGGAGATAAAAAGATTGTTGAAAGGGCGAGAAACGAGAATGAGAATATTAAAACTAAAATTTCAAAAACCGATTCTAAAAATGCCAATGCAAACCGTGGAGTTGTCACAGATGACGAAGCTAAAAAAACAGTCGAGAATAAAGATCATAATTCGGATATAACTCCAAACCGATATCCAAACTCACATCCGGATAATCAGGAAGACCGTGGAAATATGAAATTGGACGAAGAGTAATTAGACAATACGATTTTTTTTGTAAAACGGAATCAATTTAATGTCAAATAACATAACATTAGCGGTAAGCGTTAATGTTTTTGTAAACTCATTTGAAAGCTTCAATATCGGTTGAGTTCTTTGTAAATTTAGAGAACAAATTTAATACCTAAAAAATATGGCACTTTTAGAAAATAAAGTAGCTTTTGTATCTGGCGGCGGTTCAGGAATCGGGCGTGCAGTTGCAGAAGCTTACGCTCGAGAAGGAGCAAAAGTAGTAGTATCTGATATAAATGTAGACCACGGTGAAGAAACCGTAAATATTATAAAGGAAAAGGGCGGAGAAGCTTTTTTTATAAAAGGAGACTCGTCTAGTGCCAGTGACAATAAACATATGGTTGAGGTTACGGTTTCAAAATACGGCCGTTTGGATATTGCCTGTAACAATGCGGGAATGGGCGGGCCTGCCAAACCAACAGGAGAATATGAACCTGAGGCTTGGGATAAAGTAATAGGATTAAACTTAAATGGCGTTTTTTATGCTTGCCGTTATCAATTGGAGCAAATGGAGAAAAACGGAGGAGGAAGCATCGTAAATATTGCTTCAATCCACGGACAAGTTGCGGCTCCGCTAAGCCCAGCTTATACGGCTTCTAAGCATGCTGTTGTTGGTTTGACAAAAAATATTGCAGTAGAATATGCGCAGAAAAATATTCGATGCAATGCGGTTGGACCGGGTTATATTGAAACAGCACTTTTAAAAGATAATTTAAATAAAGAAATGATGCAGGCCGTTGCTGCAAAATCTCCAATGAATCGTTTAGGAACAGCGGAAGAAATTGCCGAATTGGTAATATTTTTAAGTTCTGAAAAATCTTCTTTCACCACAGGAAGTTATATTATAGCCGACGGCGGTTATACAGCAGTCTAATTATTTTTTAGAGTAAATAACACGACAAATGAAAAAAGCAGTAAACGAAAGTTTGCTGTTTTTTTTGTTTAAAAAACACGCTGTATTTGTAGGAAACACAAGGGATTTTAAAATTTTATGTTTTGAATAATGTTTTCTGTTGTGTGTTTTGTGTTGATTTTATTTTATTATCTTTAATTTTATGTTGTGTATTATTGAATTATATTAATAAAATATGTAAACATTAAGTTTATGGTTTTGTAATATTCTCTTAACTTTAAAGACAATAAATTTGAACTCTAAAAACTCTATTCTTTAACGTATGAAAAACAATTACTTTTCGCGCCATTTTTTGGCTCTATTATGTTTTTTCGCTTGCTTTTCTGGAGATCTTTTTGCCCAGACATTGCCAACATTGCCGTATACACAAAATTTTGGGAGCTTAGCAGCAATTGCTAGCCCAACTGTATATCCAGAAGGTTTTCAAGGGGGTAGCTTATCTGGTAATCCAAGTTCAGCTTTTAAAACAAGTGCAACTCTTACCAATAGAAATTTGATCTTTAATCCAGCAGCAGGAACTACAGCTACAGCAGCTACAGCTACAGCCAATATTTATAATTACAATGAAAAGATTGGTTTTTTAAATAGTGGTAGTGCAGATTTAGCGATTGTTTTTGCATTTGATGCTACAGGACAATCTTCTATACAAGTTAAATACGATGCTATGACAATTCGTAATCCTTATGGGACGACTATAAGCGGAAATTATTCTGATCGTATAAATGAAATGGTTTTACAATATAGAATTGGCACATCTGGCGAGTTTACGTCATTGCCTCTCAGTTTATATGAAAATAATACAGTTTCTCGAATTTTGGCAGAAGATAGCCCTCAAAATTTGAAAACTATCAAAGTTAATTTACCAGTTGAATGTAATAATCAGCCTATTGTTCAAATTAGATGGGTTTCTAGGCAAGATACAGGTGGAGGATCTAGACCTTCTTTTGCAATTGATGCTATAGATGTTAGACAAGATGTTTTTGCGCCAATTAATGTCTTGGGGTATCCAAAAACAGCGAATGTTTCAGGATTAAGTTTCGATTTTATTAATAAAATAGATGAAGTTGCAAAAACATATTATGTTTTACTTCCAGCAGGTAGTGCAGAACCAACGGTAGCACAAATAAAAGTAGGACAAGATTCAAATGGAACTGCGGCCTTGCAATCAGGAGTTTTTGACGTTACAAACCCTGATTTAGAATATATAAAAAGTTTTACAGGATTAACTTTGAACACAGCATATTCAGTTTTTTCAATCTCAGAAGATGTTGTTGGGAATATTCAGGCATCGGTTAATAAAGTAGACGTGACAACACTAAGTGTGATGCCTCCTGCTATATCTCCATCTGTTGCTGCTTTGAATTTGGGAGGGACTGAACCAAATTTTGATGCTTTAACAAAAAGCTACCAAATAGGAGCTTCAGATCTTACTGCGAATGTAGTGGTTACCGCAACAGGAGGTTTTACTATTTCAAAAGATAATTCGACATTCACTTCATCTTTATCATTTGTTTCAACTGATTTTGATGCTAATGCAACGCAAACGCTTTATGTAAAAATCATACCAACTTCAGTTGGAAGTTTTACAGGTACAATATCTCATGAAACAACTGGAGGTGTAGCTAAAATAGTGAATTTAACAGCGCTTGGAGTAAATCCTTTTGTACAAAATTTTGACGATCCAGATGTTTTTACAAACAGCAAATGGTCACAATATAATGAGGCAGGACCTCTAAACCAATGGATTCACACTACGCAATCACGAAATGTCAATTCTGGAACTGGAGCGGTTTTAGTGAATGGATATTCAGATGCTGGAGCTAGTAAAGATTGGCTAATTTCTCCGAGATTACGCTTAGATGGTTTTACTCAAATTCCATTATTATCGTTTTATTCTCGTCAATTTTATGATGGGCCATCTTTAAAATTAGTGGTTTCTACAAATTATGACGGAGTTAGCAACCCAAATACGGCAACTTGGACACCGTTAAACGGTAAATTTCCTGAAACTACAGGAAGTTATGCAAAATCTGAGTTTATAAATTTAGCAGCTTATAAAACAGATCACACTTATTTGGCTTGGGTTTACGAAACTACTTCTGGCGGACTAGATAACGCTGCAGAATGGTCTTTTGATGACTTTGCTATTATCGATGAATCAAAATATGTGGATGCTAATCCACGTTTGGATTTTGCAGATGTAAGTCCAAATTCGGTTTCTGCTAGTCAGTCTTTTGTTTTCAATGCGGCAGGTTATGGCGATATTACTATTGAAGCTCCAGTTTCTTATGAATTATCATTAGATAATATTTCATTTGCATCAAGTATTGTTGTTCCTTCGGCAGATGCATTAACAGGAAAAACTGTTTATGCGAGATTTGCTCCAACTACAAAAGAGCCAACTATTTCTGGTGTTTTAAACATTACAGGAACATCTCTAAGCAAGCAAATTGGATCATTTACGGGATCTTCAATATTAAAAGAAGATACTTATGATGTAGTAAGTTATAATTTAGAGTTTTTTGGAACCGATGCTAGAGACGCAACGGGTAAAGAATTTGGACCAACGAATGACGCATTGCAAATAGAAAACGTGGCAAAAGTAATGAACAAATTAAACGCAGACGTTTATGTAGTTCAAGAAGTTTCTGATGAGCCGGCACTAGACGTTTTAATTCAAAAAATTAGCGTTAACGGAAAAACATTCGATAAGACAATTTCAACTTCTTGGTCTTACTCATTTCAGCCTTTAGATCCATTTTTTCCACCTCAAAAATTGGTTGTAATTTATAATACGCAAACTACTACTGTAAAAAGCACTAAAGTATTATTTAAAGATTTATACGATCAAGTTCGCGCTAACACGTTAGTTTTACCAGGCTATCCAGGAACAGATACTCCACAAAAAAATGATGATAGTTTTTTCTCATCAGGACGTCTTCCTTATTTGGTTCAGGTTGAAGCTAATGTTGGCGGAGTTACAAAAGAAATTAACTTGATTGATCTTCATGCACGTGCAAACAGCGGAACTGATATTTCAAAATACAATCAGCGCAAGTATGATATTGATTATCTAAAAGATGCATTAGATGCAGATTATCCAGATTCAAATTTAATTCTTTTGGGAGATTTTAATGATGATGTAAAAGCTTGGGTTGGAAATACAAACACAGTTTCGTCTTATAAGAAATTTGTAGATGACACCACTAATTATAATGCTTTAACATTCGATATCAGTACCGCTGGAGCTTATAGTTTCTTAAGTTCACAAGGATTTTTAGATCATATTTTAATTTCAAGCGAATTGAATGATGATTATATCGCTAACTCGATTGCGGTTTATGACCCAAGAAATGATATTGCAAATTATACAACAACAACTTCAGATCACGGACCAGTTATTGCTCGTTTCGAATTAAAAAAAGACATGCTTTCAACACCTGATTTTGGAAAGAAGCAATATTTCGTAAAAGCATATCCAAATCCTGCAACAGATGTTTTAAATTTCGATATCAAAACAACACAAGGAAGAGATTTGAAAATTAGATTATACGATTTTAATGGTCGTGCAATTGGAAATCCAATTAACGTTAAAAATGAATCTGAAGTTAGCACTGCAGTCGTGGCTGTTGGGAATCTAGTTTCTGGAGTTTATTTCTATACGGTTACAGAAAATAATAAAGTCATTTTCAAAGATAAAGTCATTAAGAAATAATAGACTTTTCATAAAAACACAAAAGGCAGTCATTTTAAGACTGCCTTTTTTATGCAAATATTTTTTTGAATTCCTCTAAATCAATTTTATCCTGATAGGTAAAAAGAAAGAAATAATCTAATTGCCATTTCTGAGTTTTCTGCGCTTGCTTGCTCGTGGTTTCATCCCAAGGCGGATAGACTCTCGTCGCTCTAATTCCTTCTTTATTTTGGGTAGAAAAAATGCCTTTTTCTAATAATATTTTCTTCGGAAAAATAAATTGTCCCCAATTTTGATCTTTTCGAACGGTTACAATTACAAAATCAATAGTATCAGAATAATCGAAAGGTTCAATAATCCCAGTTTGATTTCGTTTCCATAAAGTAACAAACTGTCCTGTTTTGGTAGGTGTAATTTTCGCTTCTCTGTAACAAATATTTTTATTGTTTAATACAAAACGATAAGCGCTATATTCTTTGCTTTCAGGCTCTTTTTGTAAAAAAGCTGGCTGTAACTCGGCTTTGTCAAAAACAATTTCTTTGCTTAATAATAAATCAGCTGAAGCAGTAATAAAATCCATAAAAATCAACTCTAAAGTTTTTCTGAAATTACTGCAAATTCACTTTAAAAAGAAACATTCAGACCAAAATTTAATCCCCATTGGAACTGATTGAAAGACTGGCTGTTTAATGGATTGATATAATAATTCATCGCCGGTTCAACAAAAACATTGGTTTTTTTGTACACACGATATTGAACCGTACTGCTCAAAGTAGAACCGTAAACGTAATCATTTGCATTTATATTTTCTCCGATAGAATGTCCATCCAAATTAACGTTGTTGGAAATCAATTTACCAACAAAACCTCCTGTATTTAAATTAATACTGGCTTTATTTTTATTAAAAATAGAATACGAAACCTCAAGCGGCATCTCCACATATCTTAAATTTTGATCTAGTTTACCAGTTTCCACGTTTTCACTTTTCATCGCTTCTTTTGTACTATTTGAAATCAAAAGATATTCCTGAGTCGGTGCACTATTAGCAGAAGCAACAGGATAACTGTCGGGAGTAAAAAAAGCATTGCTTTTAGCACTTACATACGATACGTTTGCAACACTTTGACCCAATTCATTAATTTTTAAACCAGAACCAACAGCCCATTTTTTATTAATGCTGTATTTTGTTTTTACTCCGTAAGAGTTTGATTGTTTAGAATCGTTTACGTTGCCTAGAGTTTTTTCATTTTTAGTATTTTCAGAACTTGCAACACCAGCAAAAACGGCAACCGCCCATCTTTCTTTTTTGTCAATGAAATTATCTTTTTTCTCTTTTTCTTCTTTTTCCTTTTCTGGAGACAAAATTCCTTTTTCTAAATTTTGAAGTTCAGCCAACTGCATAGAATCTATTTTGCTCAAACTATTGTTAAGCTTCACTTCGTCTTTTATGATAACTGCTTTATCCGTGCGTATATTTTCGTTTTTTCCTGAAAGCGGTGTATTCGATTTATACGCGCTGCTGTTTGCAGAAGAACTTTGAGTGTTAAAAGCTAGATTTTTGTTGTTTTTAACTGCCAGCTGTTCGTCAAAAATAGAATTTGAAAGCTGTTTTTTTGCTGTCGAATTAAATTTACTTTCTTTACCAAATGCGATTCGTTCTTCAGAAATTGTTTTATTCGAAGCTTTCGAATTATTTCCTAAAATAGATTTACTAGAAGATTTTACAATCGATTTATCTTTTGATGAACCATAATTCTGAAATGCTACAGATTGATTCGGAGTATTAGCTAAACTTGGCGCGCTGTACTTAGAATCTTTATTATTTGTCTTATTTTTAGAACTGGTTTGTGCTACAGAAGTCTCTTGAACTTGAACTCCCGACTCAGTATTTAGTTGATTTTTTCTGGTTGAATTCCCTAAAACAGATTTGCTAGAAGACTTCACCGTTGATTTATCTTCTGATGAACTAGAATTCTGAAATGCTACAGATTGATTTGGAGTATTTGTTCGACTTGGCGCGCTATATTTAGAATCTTTTTTATTGGTTTTGTTTTTAGAATTTGTCTCTGCTACAGAAGTCTCTTGAGTTTGAGTTCCAGATTCAGTATTGAATTTGTTTTTTGTTATTGAATTTTGATTTAAAGAATCAGACGTTTTGCCAATATTTTTCTTTTGATCTAAATTTTCGTTGTTAGGATTGTCATTCGTTTTTTTATCCAAAACAATACTGTTATTGCTGTTTTCCAAACCGCCATTGTTAAGATTTGAATTTTCAGACGAACCAGTAAAATGTAAAATTGAAGGCAGAAGCAACCCTAATAATAAGCATGCAGCAGCCGACCACCAAAGAACAACTCTCTTCTTCTTTTTAGGTTTGTCTAATTTTTCTTCAATCTGGCCCCATAGTTCAGGAGGTGGAACACTCGAAAAGTCTTCCATTGATGAAAAAATATCTTCTATTTTATGCTTCTTCATGCTGTTTTAAAATTTTTTATACTCAAAATTCGCTTTTGTAATATATGTTTGGCGCGATTTAAGTTTGATTTTGATGTCCCTTCGGAGATTTTTAAGAGTTCGGCGATTTCTTTGTGTTTCATTTTTTCAAATACATACAAGTTAAAAACCGTCCGATATTGATCTGGTAAATCCCGAATGTACTCCAGCAGTTTTTCCTGTTCTACTGGAATGGTTTCTAATTCCTCTTCTTCTACAAAATCGGTGTCGGGATCAAAAACGTCTAAAAAGAAACTCTCTTTTTTCTTTTTATTTAAAGTTTCGATGAGTTTGTTTATAAAAATCCGCTTCAGCCATCCTTCAAAACTCCCTTCAAATTTATATTGGCTTATTTTCTGAAACGCAATTACAAAAGCTTCTTGAAAAACATCTTTCGCATCATCCTCGTTCTTCATATATTTCAAACATATGCCATATAAAACAGGAGAGAACAACTGATAAATTTTCAGTTGTCCCTCTCTGTCATTTTTCATGCACAGTTTGATATATTTTTCTAACTCGTCTTTCAAGAAATGTTTCAAATTTAATTCTGCAAAAATAGTTTTAAATAGCTTACAAAACTATCTTTTAAATATAGTTCGAGTACCGTCTTGACTGTTGCTTACAATTGTTAAGTTTTGATTGTCAAGCTTTTCTATCACGTAAGTTTTTCCTTCAAACGTAATTAGATCATGCTGTGAATGATCAAAAAATCCATTTCCTTTTTCAATCTGATAAGTACTATTTCTTATCTCAACATCGTTTTTATACGTAATAACCCTTCCGTCTTGAGTAAAGATAATTTTCTTGGTAAATCCAATTGTTTTTGGCGTTGTCACATAAGGATTATCGGCACCGCCAATAGATTTTTCCCAAGTCCAAGTATTTATGATTGATCCTCCGGCTTCTTTAGAAGCGTTTACAGAAATCATTGATGTAAAAAGAAAACAAATAATAAAAGATAAAAAAAGTTGTTTCATGATTGAATTATTTTAAGCTTGTAATTTTTTCTTGAATCGTTTTTTTGAAAAGTTTTATATCGGCGCTTTGATCTTCAGTATCGTTATTATCGATATAAATTTTAGTTAAGCTTGCTCCTTGCTGCAATTCGAAATAGATTCCACCTTGATCTGCAGCGTCAGGAGAACCGTATGTTTTAGTCTGTCCTTTTAAAGCTAAAATCTCTGCAGGAACGCTTTTTAATAATAAAGTATATTCGCCTCTTTTAATTGTTGGAGTATATCTGTATTGTCCAAAATTATATTGGTTTGCAGCAACATTTAAGAATTTCAAAGTGTTGTAATCATTAATTTGATAGAATTTTTGACAGTCTGAACTTAGACATTGGTTGTTGAAACTACCAACAACAATATGGTCTGCATTCTCTGTTGTTTTATTGAAAATCATTCCTTTTGATGTTTTCGGAATCAAAACAAAAACAGAAGGATAAGTAGTGCCTGGGGTTACTACCTCACCTGTAGCGGGAGTTTTTTCGTAATAGTTCACAACGATTTCACAGTTATTTTCTACAATAGAGCTAACTACAATTTCATAACCGCTTGAAGTTTTAGCTCCTGCAAAAATCCCGACTAAATATTCTTTTGTGAAATCAATATTAGGATCACTTGAAACTGGGCAGCTGTTAGCATGTTTTGTGAAATATTGATTCATTTTTTCTTGAGATCCAACAACAATTGCCGCTGGAACACTTTGCTGCGTTTTTTCGCTATAGTTACATGAGAAAGGAAAACCGGTAAAATTTACAATTGTATTAGCTCCACAATCGACATAGTTATTTCCATCATTGAGAGAACAGGCGCTGAATCCAAAGGCTACAAATAAGCCAAGTATTAATTTTTTCATAATTATTTCAATAGGTTTATATCTTAGTAGATTACGGTTTCAAAAAAAGGTTGCGTTGAGGTTGGTTTTTTTTTAAAATAAAATGTTGGTTTAGTTTGAATTGAGATTGAATTAGTGAAATTTCTATTTTAAAAACTAAGCACTACGTATTATTGAGTACTTTTACGTAAAATAAACTTAGTTATGTCTGATTATATACCGTTTTTATTAGGTTTTGTTGTTGCGCTTTTCGTGGGTATATACGTAGGAAAAATGCTTTCTACGTCAAAATTTCAGTCAGAAAAACTTATTTCTGAAGAAAGATTAAATGCCTTAAACGGTCAATTGCAAATGCAGAAAGAGCAGTTTGAAAACGAAAAAAATAATTTGCAGAAACAATTGCAATTAAATATTGTTGAGAAAGAAAATATTCGAACAGAAAAAGACAGTTTGGCCATTCAGCTTTCTAAAAAAGAAGTTGATTTTGAAAATTTATGGGAACGCCATAAAGAACAAAAAAGCGAAATCAACGAGCTTCAGGAAAAATTTACCAAAGAATTTGAAAACCTTGCCAATAAAATCTTAGAAGAAAAATCGGCAAAGTTCACCGAACAAAATACTGTAAACATGAAAAATATCCTGACGCCTTTGCAGGATAAAATTCTGGTGTTTGAACAGAAAGTAGAACAAACTCATAAAGAAAGTATCGATTATCATGCGGCGCTTCGTCAGCAGATTATTGGTTTGAGCGAAATGAACGCGCAAATGAGCAAAGAAACCTTAAACCTAACTAAAGCATTAAAAGGCGACAGCAAAATGCAAGGGAATTGGGGCGAATTGGTTCTAGAACGTGTTTTAGAAAAATCGGGATTAGAAAAAGGAAGAGAATACGAAGTGCAGCAGAGTTTTACCAATAGCGAAGGAAATCGAGTTTTGCCAGATGTTGTGATTAACCTCCCTGACGGTAAAAAAATGATTGTCGATTCTAAAGTTTCGCTTTCGGCTTATGAAAAATGGGTAAACGAAGAATCGGAACTTTTGAAAATAGAGTTTCTTAAAGAACACGTTATTTCTATAAAAAGGCACGTCGATCAATTGGGCAGTAAAAATTATCATGATTTGTATCAAATGGAAAGCCCAGATTTTGTTTTGCTTTTTATTCCGATGGAGCCTGCTTTTGCAATTGCTTTAAACGAAGATCCTTCTTTATATACAAAAGCATTTGACCGAAATATTGTAATTGTAACGCCAAGTACGCTTTTGGCTACGTTAAGAACAATTGATAGTATGTGGACCAATCAAAAGCAACAAGAAAACGCCTTAGAGATTGCGAGACAAGCTGGAGCATTGTATGACAAATTTGAAGGTTTTGTGTCTGATTTAGTTCGAATTGGAAATAAAATAAAAGATACCAAAACAGAATACGAAAGCGCCATGAATAAATTGGTCGACGGAAAAGGAAATTTAATTTCGAGCGTTGAAAGATTGAAAAAAATGGGAGCAAAGGCAAAGAAGTCGCTTCCAGAAAATATTATTGCAAGAGCTCTGAATTCAGATGAAAATGAGTTATTAAATTAAAGAGAAGAAAGAAGAAAGACTGAATAGAATACAACTAATCAAAAAAATACCAAAAACAAAAACATGAGTACAGATTTTAAACCCGTTTCATCATCAAAAGTTAGCATATCAGAATTAATGTTGCCTTCGCATACCAACTTTAGCGGGAAAATTCACGGAGGATATATTTTACAATTATTAGATCAGATTGCTTTTGCATCGGCATCAAAATTCAGCGGAAATTATTGTGTTACTGCTTCTGTAGATACGGTGAACTTTCTTAAACCAATTGAAGTTGGCGAATTAGTAACCATGAAAGCTTCTGTAAATTACGTCGGAAGAAGTTCTATGGTGGTCGGAATTCGTGTAGAAGCAGAAAACATTCAGACAGGAGTTATCAAACATTGTAATTCATCTTATTTTACAATGGTTGCAAAAGATAAAGAAGGAAAAAGCGTTCAGGTTCCAGGATTGATCTTATCAAATTTGCAGGAAGTACGCCGTTTTAGAAAAGCAATAAAACATATCGAAGTTCGAAAAGAAGTTGAAGAACACGAAAAATTGGCTAATATCAATTCAATCGAAGATTTGGCAAGTCTAGAAAAGTATAATGTTCTTTTAGAAATTAGCTAAATTTTCTTATATTTATTTAAAACATTAAATATTAGAAAATATGGTCAAGTTCGGATATACTATTTTATACGTTGAAGATGTTGAAGAATCTATTTCGTTTTACGAAAATGCATTCGGTTTTTCGAGAAAATTTATCACGCCAGATAATGATTACGGCGAATTAATTACGGGAGAAACGACACTTTCATTTGCTTCGAAAAATTTGGCTTCAAAAAACCTGCCTGATGGTTTTGTTGAAAGCAGTTTAGAAGATAAACCTTTTGCTATAGAAATTGGTTTTATAACAGAGAACGTGCCTGAAGTTTTACAGAAAGCAACTTCTTTCGGTGCAGTCATCGTTTCAGAACCAGTAGAAAAACCATGGGGGCAAGTTGTGGCGTACGTAAGAGATTTAAATGGTTTTTTGATTGAGATTTGCACAGAGGTAAAAGGTTGATTGAGCAATCATTTTTACATTTCACAATTTTCATTTTACTGCAAAAAAACATTCACAAATATTTAGCATAAGTTCCAAAACTTTGCGTGTAAAAATTCCGTAACTTTAAGTGTAATTATATTGATTACGGAATTTTTTCACTGGGTATTGCCGTTCGATTTTTCAGATTGACTAGAATGTGGTTTTTTATTTTCTTCTAATCAAAAAAATGGAATGACATAATTGTTTAAATGCAGACGATTATGAAAACAACTACTTTATTATTTTTACTTTTTACCGCTTTATCTGTCATTGCCCAAGACAAATTTTTCACTAATACTGGGACAATAAACTTTGAAGCGTCTGTTCCTTTGTTTGAAGAAGTCAGAGCCGTAAATAGACAAGTTGCTATACTTTTAGAGCCTAAAACAAGTACTTTTATCTGTACTGTTATCATCAAAGATTTTCGTTTTAAATTGGATCTCATGCAAGAGCATTTCAATGAAAATTATATGCAGAGTAACCGTTATCCTAAAGCTGTCTTTAAAGGAAAGATTGAAAAATTTGATTTGAAAGATATCAATGAGGTTGAAAAACAATACCAAATAAAAGGGAAGCTTTATTTACGCGGAAAATCAAAGGAAATTATTGTAAATGCTTTAATAAAAAGGGTTCCAGAAGGAATTCAAGTCATTTCAGATTTTCCGATTGCTGTATCAGATTTTAATATTAACATTCCAAATACGATTGCGGGAAAAATTGGAAAAACGGCCAACACAGAACTGACAGGTGTAGTACGCAGTGATGAGGCAATGTTGACATTAAAGTAAAATTTACTTCATGCAATTGATTAGGGTTTTTTCTAAATCTGTAAATTGAAACTCAAAACCTGTTTCCTGAATTTTTTGTGAAGAAACACGAGTTCCTGTTAAGATTGCAATGCTCATTTCGCCTAAAAGAATTTTTAGAAAAAATGGTGGCAATTTAGGAAGCCAAATCGTGTAATCAAATAATTTGGCAAAGGTTTTAGAAAATCTGGCATTCGTTGTATTGTCTGTTACACAAGCGTTGTACGGACCTTCTAATTTTGTGTCTTTAATACTTTTCAGATAAATCTGGCATAAATCTTCAATATGAATCCAAGGCAGATATTGTTTGCCTGAGCCAAGTATTGCTCCAAAACCAAATTTAAAACTTGGAGTCAATTTTTTTAAGAAACCTTCATCTTTCCCTAGAACAATACCAGTTCTAATTTTGACTGTTCGAATGTTTAAAGAACCTATTTTATCTGCTTCACTTTCCCATTTTTGGCAAGTAGTGCCTAAAAAGTCATTTGCAGGAGGATCGTTTTCAGTAAAGATTTTATGGCTTGTAACGGCACCATAAATTCCAATTCCTGAAGCAGAAACAAAAGCTTCCAGTTTTTTATTGTTCTTTTCTAAAATAGAATAAATCATTTCTACCGGTTGTACACGGCTTTCAATAATGGCTTTTTTACGTCTTTTGCTCCATCTTTTCTCAACTATTCCTTCGCCTGCGAGATGAATAATATAATCGGCATTCAGAATTGCATTTTTATCAATGTAGTTTTTCTTTATGTTCCATTTATAGTAAGTAACTCTTGGAGTATTTTCTTTATCAGAACGACTCAAAATGGATACAGAAAAGCCTGCTTCGATTAGCACATCTGTTAAATGTTTTCCGATGAAACCAGTTCCGCCAGTTAATAGAACATTTTGAGCCATAATAGTTTATAATATATTTAACAGTGTATAGTGTTTAAGGATTAGTAAAGGTACTTAAACAATGTTTACCTTTATGGCAAATTCTAAATTTTAATAACATGACGACTAAAAAAAAGGTAATTACCAAAGATGATATCGTTTCAAAATATATGGAAGAAGTTCTAGAAAAAGGTCAAAAACCAAAATCGGTTTATCATTTTGCCAAAGAAAATGATTTTACTGAAGCTGAGTTTTATGCTTTCTTCGGAACATTAGAAGGTTTAGAAAAAGAAATATTCCGACTGTTTTTTGAAAATGCAGTGAATCTTCTTCACAAAAATGAAGAATATCAAGGTTATGATATGAAGAATAAAATGCTGAGTTTTTATTTTACTTTCTTCGAAATCCTAACAGCCAACAGAAGTTATGTTTTGCAATCGCTTAAAATTGACCGAAACCCGTTGAAAAACCTGGTTCAGTTGACAACGCTACGAAATAGTTTTAAAGAATATGTTGCTGAAATTTTAACCGACGATTACAGATTAGAACAAGAAAGATTTCAAAAATTTCAGGAAAAAGCCATTCAAGAATCTTCGTGGTTGCAATTAATGATGACCATTAAATTCTGGATGGAAGATGAATCTCCTGCTTTTGAGAAAACCGATATTTTTATCGAAAAATCAGTTAATGCTTCATTTGAATTGATGAATGTTGCGCCGATGAATCATCTAATTGATTTTGGAAAATTTTTGTTTAAAGAAAAAGTACACAGCAGATAATGAAAACAATTGACTATATCCCAACTTCAAAAATTGAAAGAGCGGGAAAATTGGTTCAAACTGGAGCTAAAATTGGCGTAAACTATGTAAAGCATTATGCCGAAAAAATGGTTAACCCAGATTTGACTCGTGATAAATTAAACGAGAACAATGCAGAAGATATTTACGACGGACTAAAAAGCTTAAAAGGAAGTGCCTTAAAAGTAGCTCAAATGCTAAGTATGGACAAGAACTTCCTGCCTCAAGCTTATGTGGAGAAATTTTCTTTGTCGCAGTTTTCTGTTCCACCACTTTCTGCTCCTTTGGTTTTAAAAACTTTTAAAAGTAATTTTGGTAAAACTCCGTATGAGATTTTCGACGAATTCAATCCGAATTCTGTAAACGCGGCAAGTATCGGTCAAGTGCATTTGGCTAAGAAAAACGACAAAAAACTAGCGGTTAAAATTCAATATCCTGGAGTTGCCAATAGCATTTCGTCAGATTTGGCTTTGGTAAAACCAATTGCGATTCGAATGTTTAATCTGCAAGGAAAAGATTCTGATAAATATTTTAAGGAAGTCGAAGACAAACTGATTGAAGAAACTAACTATTTGTTGGAATTAAAACAAAGTCAGGAAGTGGTTGAAGCTTGCAGTAAAATAGAAAATATCAATTTCCCAAATTACTATCCAGAATTTTCATCAGAGAAAATCATTACAATGGATTGGATGTCAGGAATTCATCTTTCTGAATTTACCGCTAAAAATACCGATCAAGAAATTGGCGATAAAGTAGGTCAGGCGCTTTGGGATTTTTACATGTATCAAATTCATGTTTTGAGAAAAGTTCATGCAGATCCGCATCCTGGAAACTTTTTGGTTGACGATCAGAATCAATTGATTGCGTTGGATTTTGGTTGTATGAAACAAATTCCAGAAGAGTTTTATACGCCTTATTTCGAATTGATCAATAAAAATGTGATTACAGACGAAAAGCTTTTTAATGAGAAATTATTCGAATTAGAAATCCTTCGCCAAGACGATACGCCAGCAGAAATTGAATATTTCACCGAAATGTTTCATGATTTATTGTCACTTTTCACGAAACCTTTTCAAAACGAAACTTTCGATTTTGCCGATGAAAAATTCTTCAATGCAATTGCCGAATTAGGAAAACGTTTCTCAGAAGATACAAATCTGAAAAAAATGAACGGAAATCGCGGCTCTAAGCACTTTATTTACATGAATCGTACTTTCTTTGGTTTGTACAATTTAATGTTTGATTTGAAAGCTAAAATTGTAGTTCAAAATTATTTGAAATATTAAGGTTTTAAATTCCAATATTTAAAAATCCAAATTCCAATGTTTAACTTGATTGGAATTTGGATTTTTTTTGTTTCAATTTTTAGATCACATCTAGTATGTCTTCCTGAGCGAAGTCGAAGGACTGCAAAGTGAGGACACACAGAATGGATGCAGCATGCGGTCCTTCGACTTCGCTCAGGAAGACAAAGATTGTGTCAAATTGGAATTTATTTAGCAATAATTCCCGCTTTATAAGTTGCAATCGCACGATCTCTAGCAAAAGCGTGATCAACCATTGGTTCGTTATAGCCAAGATCAAATTCAGGAATCCATTTGCGGATGTATGCTCCTTTTTCGTCAAATTTCTTTTGTTGAATTTCAGGATTGAAAACCCTGAAATACGGCGCAGCATCGCAACCTGTTCCAGCTGCCCATTGCCAGTTACCTACGTTTGAAGCCAATTCAAAATCTAGAAGCTTTTCTGCGAAATACGCTTCGCCCCATTGCCAATTGATTAGTAAATGTTTGCAAAGAAAACTTGCCACAACCATGCGAACGCGATTGTGCATATAACCCGTTTCGTTTAATTGTCTCATTCCTGCATCGACCATTGGATATCCGGTTGTTCCAGAACACCAGCGTTTGAAATCTTCTTCGTTATTTCGCCATTGAATTCCGTCGTAATTAGACTTGAAATTATGATTCACGCAATTCGGAAAACTGAACAGAATCTGAATAAAGAATTCTCTCCATATTAATTCGCTCAAAAAAGTCTGATTTTTTCTATTTGCCCAGTTTACTAATTTTCGAATGCTTACCGTTCCAAAACGCAAATGCGGAGAAAGATAAGAAGTGCTGTCTAAAGCTGGAAAATCTCTAGTTTCTTTATAATTCGTAATTTGAGTTAAGTTATGAGGCTGTACTTTTATGGAGCTTCTTTCAAAACCGATTTCTGCTAATTCTGGAAATTTAAATTTGTTTTTAAAGAAATTAGATTGAAATGGAGTCGAATCATATTCTGAAGCTGATCCTGAAAGATGATATTTCTCCAGCCATTTATTTTTATAAGGTGTGTAAACGGTATAAGGAAGTCCGTCTGCTTTTGTAATTTCTTTTTCTTCGAAGATTACGTGGTCTTTAAAAGAGAAAGATTCGATGCTATTTTCTTTTAATAAAGATGAAATTGCAATATCACGTTTAATAGCAAATGGCTCATAATCTTTATTGAAGAAAACGTTTTGAATGTCAAATTCTTCGATCAATGATTTCCAAACGTCTTTTGTTTTTCCTTTTTTGATTAAAATGGAAGAATCGATTTTGCTTAATTCTGAATTTATTTTTTCAAGTGAATCATAGATGAAAGTTACTCTGGCATCGTTTTTTGGAAGATGTTCTAAAATATCTTCGTCAAAAATGAAAAGTGGAATTGCTGGAAAATCAGATTGTAAGGCGTGAAATAATCCTGTATTGTCTTCTAATCGCAAATCGCGTCTAAGCCAGAATAAAGTAACTTTTTGTTTTGTCATTTGTTGTTTTTATTTTTTAAACACATAGAAACATAGATTTTATTTTTCTTTTGAAGAGTTTAGAAAGAAACTAGTTTCTAAGACATAGCTATGTGTATTTATTTGAGTGAAACGTCTTTTTTTCTCAATCCAAATTTTATGATTCTATGTGTTTAAATTTTATATTTTTTTGCCACAGATTAACACAGATTAAAAAGGATTTTAATCTGTGTTAATCTGTGAAATCTGTGGCTTATTTTTTAAAATTAAATAATTCTTCGATTTTATTAAATCTATAATCGAAAATACTTTTGAGTTTGTTTTTTACGACCAAACGGTTCATGATTCTTCCTAGAATTCCGAATGGTAATGCGTAATGTACAATGTCGGTCATTTTGGTTCCTCCGTCTGGTGTTGGTTCAAAGAAATGTTTGTGATGCCAAAGTTTGTAAGGTCCGAATTGTTGAATGTCTACAAAATACTCATTTTCTTTGCAAGCTGTAATTTCAGTAACCCAAGACATTTTAATTCCGAATAGCTGTTTTAAAGTGTAGGTAATAATCTGTCCGTGATACATTCGTTTGCCATCGTAATCCTGAATTTGGAAATTCATATTGTCGAGCGTAATGGTCTGTAGGTTTTTCGGACTTGAGAAAAAATCCCAGCAATCTTCTACGCTTGCATTGATATTTTGTACGGTAACTATCTTATATAATTTCATAATCACAAATCTTTCTTGAAATACGTGAGCGTTAGGGGGTGAAGTGGAGCTCTTTTTGTGGCAGGCTTTTTTGCCTGACATAAAAAAGCGGGAACGGAACACCCGATCCGCCGCGGTGGAAAACGCCCAAATAATGCTACATTTTATAATATTTGAGTGGTACGAACAACATTCCGAAACATTCTCCTTGTTCTTTGTTGAGGTGTTTATGGTGAATTTTATGGGCTTTACGGAGTCCGATGAGGTATTTGTTTTTGGTGTTTTTGAACCATTTAAAACGCTGATGGATTAACACATCGTGAATTAGGAAATAACAAACGCCGTAAAGCGTGATTCCGCAGGCAATAAAAAACAAATAATTGAATCCGCCTTGAACGCCAAAATAGAATAAAATAATACTCGGAGTGGCAAAAATGACGAAGAAAATATCGTTGCGCTCAAAGGTGTTTTCGTATTTCGGTTGGTGATGATCGGCGTGAAAATACCACATAAAACCGTGCATGACATATTTGTGCGTAAGCCACGTTACACATTCCATGAGAAGAAAAACGCCTAAAAAGATTAAAAAAGAAATCATTTTATAAATGTTGAGATTTTAAAATTATCGTTTTATTGGTTTTGAGTTTAGCTTTAAATTATAAAAGATTGACTCAAAAGAGTTTTGTTGTTTAGTCTAAAATTATCACAATCTTGTCATTTCGACGAAGGAGAAATCACACAAGAAGCTCCGTATTATCAAGAACCAATCTTTGTCGATCTGCTAGTGTGATTTCTCCTTCGTCGAAATGACAAAACTGTACGCTTAATTTATACCAACTTCAATTTATACGTCACAAAAGACTGCGCCAAAAGTCCTGCTTTTGTGTAATTAGAAACCCGAATTCTGGAGTTCCCAATTTCGTAATAAGGTGTGTTTTTTAATTTCTTGAGCAGTTTTTTATAATAAACATAAGCAGTATAAACTCCGAATTTAGCCTCGATCGGAAGTTTTACAATTCCTTGATAAGCAATTCTAAAATCTTCTTCAATTTCTTTGATGATTTGATTTTTAGAATCTTCGGTAAAATTATTCAGATTAATGCCAGGAAAATAAGTTCGATTTAAAATCAAATTATCATCTTTTAAATCTCTCAGGAAATTTACTTTTTGAAAAGCAGAACCCAAACGCATGGCCTCGTTTTTCAGTTGTTCGTATTTATGTTCTTTTCCAGAAACAAAAACTTTCAAACACATTAAGCCCACAACATCGGCCGAACCGTAAATGTAATCGATGTATTCAGTTTGAGTTTGATAATTCGATTTTATCAAATCCATTTTCATGCTTTTTAGAAAAGCCTGAACGAGATCGTCGGTGATATTATATTCTTTTACCGTGTGCTGGAACGAATTCAAAATTGGATTTAAGCTGATGCCCAATTGCATTGCTTTGTAATATTCCTTTTCGAAATCTTCGATAAGATATTCTTTTTCATAATCGTGAAAGGAATCTACAATTTCGTCAGCAAAACGAACAAATCCGTAAATGCTGTAAATGGCATCGCGAATGCTTGGTGAAAGCATTTTTACAGCGAGCGAAAATGAAGTACTGTAATTTTTGGTTACCAGTTTGCTGCATTTGAAAGAAACGGCGTCGAATAGTGATTTCATTTTTTTAAGATCTAAAAGATTTTTGAATTAATTCAGCTGCGAGTTTTCCTGAAATTAAAGCAGGCGGAACACCTGGGCCAGGAACGGTTAACTGTCCTGTAAAATATAGATTCTTGACTTTTTTGCTTTTTAATTTTGGTCTTAAAAAAGCCGTTTGCAATAGGGTATTAGCCATTCCGTAAGCATTTCCTTTGTAAGCATTGTAATCGGCGACAAAGTCATTTTTGCAGAATGATCTCTTAAAGATAATGCTATTTTTTATCTTTTGTTGCGTAAGTTCTTCAAAACGAGTAAGTATCTTTTCGAAATATTCTTCTCGTAAGGTTTCATTATCTTCGATTCCAGGTGCAAGCGGAATTAAGAAAAATCCAGATTCCATTCCGTCAGGTGCTGCAGTCGCATCTGTTTTGGATGGGAAATTGGCGTAGAATAACGGAGCATTTGGCCATTTTGGATTATCATAAATATCGGCAGCGTGCTGATTAAAATCGACATCAAAAAATAAGGCATGATGCGAAATGTTTTCTATTTTTTTATTGAAACCCACAAAAAATAGAAGGGAAGATGGAGCAAAAACTCTGCTTTTCCAATATTTTTCAGAATACATTCGGTGTTGTTTCTCTAGTAAAGTTTCAGAATGATGATAATCGGCACCGCTTAAAACAATATCAGCTTTTATGAATTCACCATTAATAACAATTCCTGTTGCGGTTTTGTTTTCAACGATTATTTTATCAATCGGTGAGTTAGTTTTGATGGTAACGCCAAGTTCTAACGCCATTTTTTCGATTCCTCGAATGACATCAAACATTCCAGTTTTAGGATGCCAAGTTCCTAGACCGAAATCGGCGTAATTCATAAAATTGTAAAATGAAGGCGTTTTAGTCGGTTTTGCTCCAAGAAATAAAACTGGAAATTCGAGAATCTGAATTAATCTTTCATTCTTGAAATTTTTACGAATGTCATTGCTTACATTTTTAAAAAACTGATTGAGTTTTAATGCAGTTTCCTTTGTAATTAATTCAAGCGGAGAAACTCCTGGGCGATAAACCAAATCCTTGATTGCAATATCATAATTGCTTTTGGCTTGATCGATAAAGTTTTGCAGTTTCTGACCGCTTCCTTTTTCGATGGTTTCGAAAGTATATTTTATTTCTTCAAGATTATCATAAATGCTGATAAAATCATCCATGCCAAAATAAACCCGATAGGCTGGATTTAATTTTATCAGTTCGTAATAATCGGAAGGTTTTTTGTTGAAATCTTCAAAAAAGCGTTCAAAAACATCTGGCATCCAATACCAGCTTGGTCCCATGTCAAAAGTGAAACCATCTTCTTTAAATTGCCTTGCGCGCCCGCCAATTGTACTGTTTTTTTCATAAACAGTAACTTTATTTCCTTGTTGTGCAAGGTAACATGCGGCTGCTAAAGAAGAGAAGCCTGAGCCTATTATTTGGATAGTTTTTCTCATTTGTTTAACAAATATAAGAAAAACTTAAACAAAAATAATTAAAGCATGTTAATAGTTTCTTCCATCGAATCAAAAACTCTTATTCTGTCTGTCAAGATTTTCTCATCAATATATTCAACCATTTTACCCATAAGCCAGATTTCGTTGTTTTTCTGCAATAATTTCTGTCCCATAGATTTTACATATTGATTAATTACGCTTCTGTCCGGTTGAACAGTCATGAAAGAAACAAACGTAATGTTCTCAAAATGTTTGGTTAAATCTTGTAAGTTTTCAATGGGCATGCTTTCTCCTAGATAAATAGTTTTATAGCCTTTATCAAGTATTTCGTATTGCAGGTATAATAATCCGATTTGATGAATTTCGTTTAGCGGAAGCGATAAAACAAAAATTCGATCGGTTTTGATTGGTTTTCTAATTTGAAGACTTTCTGTATAAATCAATATTTTCTGCTTGATTAAATGACTCATAAAATGTTCATTCGCAGGAGTAATTGTTTCAGATTGCCATAATAATCCCAACTCTTTTAAAAGAGGTAAAAAATGTTCTTTAAAAACTTCTTTAAACGTTTTTTCAGTAATAAGCCAATCGAATGTATTGAAGAATAATTCTTGGTCAAAATTCATCATCGCCATTTTAAAAGAAGTGATGGCGTAGTTTTGAGAGTTTTTCTTTGAAATTATTTCGCGTACCAGTTGCGGTATTTTTTCTTCAGGATACGTTGCGATTTTAGAAATCTTATAGCCGTATTCGTGCAGTAACGTAATATTTAAAAGTTTCTGTAGGTTCTGAAGATTGTAAAATCGGATATTGGTATCGGTTCGCATTGGTTCAAGGATGTTGTATCTCTTTTCCCAGATGCGTATGGTATGCGCTTTTATTCCAGATAAGTTCTCAAGATCTTTAATGCTGAAAACAGTTTTAATATTGTTTATCATTTTTCGCGATTAAGTCAACAAATGTAAAATAAAATCTTAGATTCGGCATTAAAACTAAATTAAAAAGATAGAGAATTAGGGGTTTACATATTCATAATATATTTTTTACCTAAAATCAGGTATTTATTTTCTAAGAAATATATTACTTTGATAAAAAAAGAAAACAGCCTGAAGATTAAAAAATCTTGACAGACTGTTTTTGTTTTTTAAGTTTTTATTATTTGCAGAAAGTTGCTCTGTTTTTTGAAGCGCTTTGGCTTCCTAATTCGATTGCTTTTGAGAAATCTTTGCAACAATTTTTCTTGTCGCCAATTTTGTTGTAGGCTAAACCTCTTAAATTATAAGCAACATAATCTTTCGGGTTTAAACCTAAAGAAGACGTGCAATCATCAATTGCGCCTTGATAGTTTAGCAATTTGTAGTTAACATTGGCTCTGCCTGTGTAAGCATCTGCATTCATGTCATCTAATTCGATTGTTTTGCTAAAGTCAGCTTGAGCGCCTTTCAGATCGTTTAATTTGAACTTTGCGACACCTCGGTTCTGATAAGCTTCGACAAATTTAGAATTCATGCTGATGGCTTTGTTGTAATCGGCAATTGCGCCTTTAGTGTTTCCGGCTTCAGCTTTTTTCATGGCTTTGTCAAAATAGCCCGTTGCAGATTGTGCCCAGATAGAGCAAGTCATCATCATGAATGATGCTAATAGTAGGTTTTTCATAATACTAATTTGGGATTAGTGGTTTAATTATTTGCGAACGAATTTAAGAAAGTTTTGTTTTCTAAGAAGATTTCTTTTTAAAATAATAAACAGAAAATTTAATTAAAAAATAGTCTTTCATAATAAGTCGTAAAGGGCTGTTTTTATTTCTTTTATTCTAAAATTCAAATAGAAAACAAATAGAGGATTAAATTATTTATACATTCGTTAGAAAATAAATTAACTATGGGATATTGGTGCAGTTTGTATTTGTTTGATGATAAGAAATTTTACAGCGAAGTCGTTCCGCAGTTAAGAGGAGAAATTGGAGATTTAACTGAAGCTATTCGGGAATTTTTAAGATATTATACTACTGGGGGGATTTCTCATTTATCTGAAGAAAAGTTGAATAGTTTAATTGAACAGAATATCCAAAGAGTTGTTTCAATTTCCCAATCCATGGATCCAACTTTTAAAATTCATAGGGAATTCGATAAAATTGTAGGTTATGAAAATCAGAAGCTTTTTTTGAGCCAATTAGGCGGGCATTATGAATTTTGTGAATTCATGCAATACTATTTATTTAAGACTTGTGCTGACTATAATCCGTATTTGGGATTGGGCAAAGGAGGGGTTTCACGAAATTTTACTATTTCTAGCAAAACAGTGGCGTCCAATATTATGGATGAACTTGATGATTTGAATGATTTTTTGTCTGAAGATAGAATGGGAATTACAAATTGGATAACACATGAAGATGTTGAACTTCTTTATCTTGATAAAGAAAATTTGCATTTTGAAGATAGTGAACGGGCAGAATCTTTCTTAAAATTGCTGGATATTGCATATAAGAACAAGCTCGGCTTTGTTATGGGGATAGATATGCGCGAAAGTCAGCTGGAGTTATTATATGAAAATAAATTATTAAAGGGGCATCTCTAATAGGTTCTTTATTTTCAAATATCCTAAAAAGAAAAAAGGCCAAGTAAAATAATTACTTGACCTTTTGTGACCCGACTGGGGCTCGAACCCAGGACCCCATCATTAAAAGTGATGTGCTCTACCGACTGAGCTATCGAGTCATTCATTTCTTCAATGAGGGTGCAAATATAAGGACTTATTTCAGCTTCGCAAGTCTTTTTTGAAAGGAATTTTAAATTAATTTCAATTATATTTCTAAGTACTTATTTTGCAGTGGGATATATTTTTATTTTTTTTATGATTTTGACGATACAGGAATACAAATCACTAATTTTTCTGAATAATTTATTTAATTAGCTTTTCAAGTCTTTGCATCATCTCGTCTTTTTCTTTCAACATACGCTCGTATAAAGCTATTTTTTCTTCGTGAAGTTGAATCAATTTGTCGATTGGATTATTATTAAAAGTTGGGTTGTAATTTATCAAACCTTGAGTATCGTGAAATGTGTTTGAAATAATGTTTATTGCCTGCTCTTCGTTAAAGCTTTGAAACGCTTCAACGGGAATTTTTAATACTTCTGAAATTTGCTTTAGAAGATTAACATCAATTACATCTTTTTGCTCCAGCATAGAAATTTTCTTTTGGTTCCAGTCTTCTCCCAGATCATAAGCCAATGCTTCCTGCTTTATATTAAGCATTTCTCTAAAACGTTTTACATTTCTTCCTTGATGTATTTTCTGTTCCATAATGAGTATTTATTTTCTAAAGGCTCTAAAGATAAAGCCATGCAAATTAAAAAATCTGATTTTCAAAGATAAAAAAATATCTTGCAAATTACCCATTTGTAAGATATTGCTTCTTTTTTAAAATGTTTTATCTGGTCTCTTATTAGTCGTATTTGCCTTTTGATCTGAATTTTGTGATGAAATTGTTTTCTTTCAGGAAGTTATAATCAATATCAATAGTTTTGTTTTTGAATTTGAAATATCTTCCGTCAGTGTAAACTATTTCTTTTTTATCTTGATCATTCCAGAATTCGATATAATATTTGTGTTCAAACGCGTCAGTTGTTTCTTTGCCTTTAAAAATCTCTGTAAATAAATAATAGCTTTCCGATTTTGTCAAATCATAAATCTGGTTTCCTTTTTTGAAACTGATTCTCCAAATTGGAAATAAAAGGTTTTCTTTTTTTAGAGGAGTCAATTTTATTTGTTGGTATAAGTATCGAACAGGAATAGATGCCCAAATTAGAGCTTCAGGAGATTGTCTTCCATAATCACTAATCGATTTTACAATTTTGTTGTTTTTAATGAATGTTATGGTAACCCTTTGATCGTCTGTCCAGTTTGCTTCATAATGGTCTTTAAGATTCATTATGTCAGCTTTCTTAAATCTATTTTGAATTTCTTTATATTGAGGTTTAGTAATTTTAGATTCGAAAAAGCCATTTTGAGTATTATAATCTTCGCCATAATATAAGACATTGCCATTGTTTTCAATGCTGATGTCTAAAATAGGGCAAGAACCAAAACAACCTGAAGATGAAACTATAATTTGATCGTAATTCTCATTTGGATTGATCTTGTATTTCGTCCTTGCGTATTTTGCAAAGATGCTATCTTCTACTTTTGTTGTTAATGTATCTCCAAGAATAGATTCTATTTTTTGATTTTCCCAAGTTTTGCTTCCTAAATCAAAAATTTTCAAGCTATCATTTTCGATTTTATATTTAGTAGTGGTTCCTAAAAAATAAGTCTTTCTGTCGTCCCATTCTTTTGCTTCAGTCATTTTAAAGTATCCAGATTTATACTCTGCTATATTGTTTTCTGAAAAGATATACCCTTGTTTAGGAGAGTCAAATGGAGGAGGAGGTGGGATATTAGGATTTTTAGTCCTTGGCTTTCGCTGATCATCTGTTTTAACATAGATCCATTCGCCAAGAATATCTTTTTCAAATTTTTTGTCATTATTGGTCTGGCAAGAGTATAAAATAAAAAATAGTGCGAGGTATAATACAAGTGTTGGCTTCATATATTTATTTCAATTATTGTAATTTTTGGTTTGCAGTAATGTAAATATAGTCGATTTTGAAAGTAGTTTTTAAAGGAAGGTTTAAAACTAAAAAAAGCGGAAATCTTAAGTATAAAGATTTCCGCTTTAAGTGACCTTGATGGTGCAGGATTCGAACCATATGTTAGAAGATTTAATAATTTTAAATGATTATGTAACTACCGATTTGATTTCTTGTGCAATAAAAATCCTATTTTTGATAACAAAAGAATAATATTTCTCAGAAATAGCAATCCAATTTTGGCTTATATGCATCAGACATTGTCAGATTGTATACAAGTTGATGGCAATACTAAAAGAAACTAAAAATTGACTGAAAATTATCCTATCACTAAAAAGAAAAAATACTATTGGAAATACCATTTTTTTGGTTTGCTATTATTTTTATTAATTGCAACCCTAACTTTTGTTAATTATGCACCTAAAAACAATGCAAAAAACCTTTGTTTAATTTTATTTATAATGTCTCTCATAGGCATAGTTTTAATTTTACTCAATCTATTTTCAGTTAAAAATTATTGCTTTACAAAAAATGAATTAATTGAGACATCATCCTTCATAAAAAATAAAAAAAAAGTATATAATCTGGATGAAATTGATGGATGGACAGAAAAACAATATAAAGGGAAATTTGAAAATTGGGAAGAAATAATAGTATATTTTAAGAATGGAGAAAAAAGAAAAATATCAAGCGACTATTTTGAAAATTATTTTGAAATAAAAAACAAGATTGCGTTAATCAAAAATAGAGATACGCAAAAAGAGAAATTAATCGAAAAAAGAATAAATAAAGAACTAGCAATTGCTTTTTTTATTATTTCACTTTTATTTTTTTATTGGGCTTACGATGCATTGCAAGTTGAGAATATTAAAAGTAATGATATTTTTGTCTTAAAAGATAAAACATCGGAGAGAATAAAATTAACTAGTGGTAAACATAAATCTATTGAGATAAAATTAGAAATGTATCCTGATTTAATTTTTAGAATAAGTGGAAATGATGCTATGAAAGCAACTTATGTCAAAAAATTAATCGAAGAAGTAAAAATAGGAGATTCAATTTTTATAGGAATAAACAAATCAGATTACAGACAAAAGTTAATAAAAATTGATTCTTTGACATTTGTCGATAAATATTTTTTTAATGAAAATATTAGCGTAGAAAGTGTGAAATCTGTAAAATCTGATTATCTAAAATTATCCGACAATAATTTGAGTAAATCTAAAAATAAATCTTGGAATTTTGGATGGTTTTTTGCGTTTGGTATATTTTTTCTTTTGATGTCTATATTTGGTTGGAGCAAAGAATATATAAAAGACTAGCGCCAACAGCAAATACAGCGAATTTAGCTAATAAGTCCAAAAAACAAACTTTAATGGCTTTATGGTCTGAAAAAGAATTGTAAACCTTTACATATCCATGATGGGCTTCGAACCAGAATGTCTTTAAATATAGGTTCTTACAAAACTAGAAGAAAATGTTAAAAATTTTAGAACCAGAAAAAAAGCCTGCAAAATATAAACTTTGCAGGCTTTTCATTTTTATAGTGACCACGGTGGGATTTGAACCCACACGCCCTTACGAGCACCACCCCCTCAAGATGGCAAGTCTACCGTTTCTCCACGTGGCCTAAAAAGAAAAAAGGTCGAGTAAAATAAATTACACGACCTTTGTGACCCGACTGGGGCTCGAACCCAGGACCCCATCATTAAAAGTGATGTGCTCTACCGACTGAGCTATCGAGTCATTGCTTTCAAGAAATTTAATTTGTTAATCACAAAATTTGTGACCCGACTGGGGCTCGAACCCAGGACCCCATCATTAAAAGTGATGTGCTCTACCGACTGAGCTATCGAGTCATTTAATTTCTTGAATGCGGGTGCAAATATAAGGAGTTTTTTTTGAAGTTTCCAAGCTATTTTATCATAAATTTGTCTTTTTTTTGGAAAAGTTTCCAAATGCTTAGTTTATAAGGTTTTATTAATATGAAAAAAATTGTGTTATTAGGTTATATGGGCTGCGGAAAGTCTACTATTGCCCAAAATTTGTCAAAAATTACAAATATTCCGTTCTTAGATTTAGATAAATGCATCGAAGAAAGAGCAAATTTATCCATAAATGAGATTTTTGAGAAGCATGGAGAAGTCTATTTTCGAAAATTAGAACACCAAATGTTTGTCGAATTGCTACAATCTTCAGAAAATAATATTATTGGTCTTGGAGGAGGAACTCCATGTTACGCAAATAATCATGAATTATTAAAAGGAGACGATGTTACCTCTATATATTTAAAAGCTTCAATTGATACCTTATATAATAGATTGGTTCATAACAAAAGCAAACGTCCTTTGATTGCTAATATGAATGAGGAGGAAATGAGGGAGTTTATCGCGAAACATTTATTCGACAGAAGTTTTTATTACAATCAGGCAAAACATAAAGTTTCGGTTGATGATAAATCTGTCGAAGAAACGGTTCAGGATATTTTAGAAATATTAGCTTAAAGAAGCATAATCGCCGTTTTCTGAATTGAAAACAACTTGAACATGCTCTAATAAAGAAGTAGAAAGCGAAATTCCTTTGAAATCTGCTTTTACTGGATATTTTTTATGATTTCGGTCAACAAGTACTGCTGTTTTGAATTTTTTAAGAGGAACGTCTAAGAAATGACGAACAGCATAGATTAATGTGGTTCCTGAGTTCAAGACATCATCAACTAGAACTAATCCTTTGTTTTTGTATTCTTCAGGGCTTAATGAAGTTTGTATCGCTTCTTGCGGATTTTGTTTGTTTACTTTCACTTCGCAAATAGAAACCTTTAAGGTAGAAATGCTGCTAAGTGCCGAAGCAATTTTTTCGGCAAAAACAAATCCGTTAGAAGCAATTCCTGCAATAACGACTTCTTCTTCGTTTACAAAAGTCTCGTAAATTTGATAAGCGATACGTTTTATTTTATGATCGATTTCCTGATTGGTTAAGATTATATTGCTGCTCATAATATATTTTTTTGCTAAGGTAAATAATTTAAATTCCAATTTTGAAAAATCCAAATTTCAAACTTCATGAAACAAGAATGAAATTTAAATTTGTCTTATTTGGAATTTTTAATTTTCGTCTTGATCATCATCTTGAAAATCGTCTCCGTAATCGTCAATATCTCTTCGGTCTTTTTTAGTCGGACGCCCTGCGCCAGTTCTTCTAGAGTGTTCTTTAGATAGTTTTAGCATTTCTAAATGTGCGAAAGCTTCTGGAGGAGTTTCGTTTTTTTGATAGGTATCTACCAATTTTGCTCCAACGCGATTTTGCGGAATGTCTAAAACCGTTATGATTTGTGTAATTTGATCTTTTCTAAAGGTAATCTTATCAGTAGGAAAAACTTCTTTTGAAGGTTTTGCAACCTGCCCGTTTACAGTGATTTGATTCTTTTTGCAAGCCTCTGTAACCATGTTTCTAGTCTTGTAATAACGAACGCACCACAAGTATTTATCTATTCTCATAATTTTTCTAAAATCCAAGTTAAATTCTTTACAAAAATAAATCAATATTGTATCTTGCGCACCTAAAAAAATGATAATAATGAATAAATTTAAATATTATTTTGTTTTGTTACTTGCTGGTCTTGCCATCGTTTCTTGTAATAAAAGCGATGATGATGATGTAGTGGTTGTTCCTTTAAGGGATTATGCTGAGCAGTATAAAGCAGATAATGATTCGATTGTAACTTTTTTAAAGACTAATTTTATTACTGTAGACACTCAGACTTTTGATGTTAAAATAGAAAAAATTCCTGCAGATGGGACTCAAACTTCTATTTGGGATCAAACTGATTATCCTTTACAGCATAGAGATGTTTACAGTCATGACGTAACTTATAGAGTTTATTATTTGAAATTAAGAGAAGGTGCTGGAGATAGACCGTGTAATTTTGATGCTATTAAAGCCTCTTATACTGGAACATTTTTAGATAATAAGCAATTTGATAGTTCATACGGATTAGCAGCTGATTTAGATTTGAATATTTACGCGGCGAGACCTACAATTGATGGTTGGGGAGAAATAATGCCTCAATTTAGAACTGGAATTAAAAATTCGCCTAATGATGACGGGACAATTACTTACAGTGATTATGGCGCAGGAGTAATGTTCTTACCTTCAGGTTTGGCATATTATGGAAATCCGCCAGAAGGTATTCCATCATACACATGTATAACTTTTAGTTTTAAATTATTTTCTTTAAAACGTTCTGATCTAGAATATAGTGCTTCTGCTCAAGCAAGTGTGGGTGATGGTGTTCCAAGTTATTTAGAAGATGTTAATGGTGATGGTTATTTATATAATCAAGGAGATACTGCAAGATATCCTAATTTGCCAAAAGAATTAATTGACGATACTGATGGAGATGGAATTCCTGACTTCTTAGATTTTGATGATGATGGAGATGGTTATACAACTAGATTTGAGATTGAAAAACCAGTAGGTGCTCCAGTAACAGGTATTAGTTTTTATTATCCTTTTGATCCAATTGGAGATAATCCTGATACGCCAAATGTAGATGAAACTGAGATTTGGGGTATTCCAAGAAGACCAACAGGAGAGCTTGCAGATCCTTCTAAACCTGAGTCTATAACAAATTCAAGAAAATATGTTCCTGAAGATTATACAACACCAGGACGATTAAGAATTCACCTTGATAAATCATATCCTTATCAAAAGAACTAAAAGTTTATTATAAGAAAGAAAGCCTCGGAATTTATATTTCGAGGCTTTCTTTTTTTACAGGGGTTTCGTTTTGTGTTATAAAACTAATATCAATTTGATTTGTTTTAAACTTATTTGCATATGAAACATACTATTCAAACGTTTCTCTGGAACGTATTATGGATCGAATTTCAAATTGTTCTACCAACCATACATTACTACGGAATGAGTCTTGTTTTTAATGAAAAAAGCCTCGAAATGTAAATTTCGAGGCTTTTTCTATAGTAAGAAAACTAAAATTATTTTCTTTTAATAACTCTTTCTACAGCTTCAACAATCGCTTGATTGTTTAATTTGTATTTCTCCATTAATTGCTCTGGAGTTCCAGATTCTCCGAAACTATCATTAACAGCTACAAATTCTTGTGGAGTTGGTTGGTGTAATGCTAATACTCCAGAAACGCTTTCTCCAAGACCTCCAAGATAGTTGTGCTCTTCTGCAGTAACTACACATTTAGTTTTAGCAACTGATTTTAAAATAGCGTCTTTATCAAGAGGTTTAATAGTATGAATATTGATTACTTCAGCAGAAATTCCTTTTGCTTCAAGAGCTTCAGCAGCAATAAGCGCTTCCCAAACTAAGTGTCCTGTTGCAATAATAGTAACATCTGTTCCTTCGTTTAAAAGGATTGCTTTTCCAATTACGAAAGGCTCGTCAGCAGGAGTGAAGTTAGGCACAACTGGACGTCCAAAACG
Source organism: Flavobacterium sp. B167r (assembly GCF_056824315.1). Classification (NCBI taxonomy): domain Bacteria; kingdom Pseudomonadati; phylum Bacteroidota; class Flavobacteriia; order Flavobacteriales; family Flavobacteriaceae; genus Flavobacterium; species Flavobacterium sp. B167r. Next base: position 51,680 of record NZ_CP124859.1, on the reverse strand, counting down.
TAAATAAGCTGGACCGTGGTGATCTGCTAATGCCAAAGTTGCAGCTTTAGTTTGGTTGTAATCGCAAGTATTGATTACAGTCATCCCTGGCAACATTTTCATTAAACCAATATCTTCTAAGATTTGGTGAGTTGCTCCGTCTTCTCCTAAAGTTAAACCAGCGTGAGAAGCACAGATTTTTACGTTTTTGTCTGAGTAAGCAACAGATTGACGAATTTGGTCGTAAACTCTTCCTGTAGAAAAGTTAGCGAAAGTTCCTGTAAAAGGAATTTTTCCACCAATTGTTAAACCTGCAGCGATTCCGATCATGTTAGCTTCAGCGATTCCGATTTGGAAAAAACGCTCTGGGTGATTTTTTTTGAATTCATCAAATTTTAATGATCCAATTAAGTCAGCACATAATGCTACAACATTTTCGTTTTTTTGACCTAATTCAGTCATTCCCGCTCCAAAACCTGAACGAGTATCTTTACTTCCTGTATTTGTGTATTTTTTCATTTTTGTTCTTTTGCTGTACGCAATAGGCTATATGCAATAGGCTTAAAGCTTAATGCTTATGGCTTAAAGCTATTTTTTAGTAATCAACTTGATCTTTAGAGTAATTTTGAGCTAATGCAGCAGCCAACTGATCGTTGTTTGGAGCTTTACCGTGCCAAGCGTGTGTGTGCATCATGAAATCTACACCGTTACCCATTTCAGTATATAATAAAATACAAACTGGTTTTCCTTTTCCTGTTCTTGATTTAGCATCAGTCAATCCAGCGATGATAGCATCAATATTGTTTCCTTCTTTAATTTCTAAAACATCCCAGTCAAAAGCTTCAAATTTAGCTTTTAGGCTTCCCATTGGAAGAACTTCGTCAGTTGTTCCGTCAATTTGTTTTCCGTTTACGTCAACTGTTGCGATTAAGTTGTCTACTTTTTTTGCAGATGCGTACATAATTGCTTCCCAGTTTTGACCTTCTTGCAATTCTCCGTCTCCGTGTAAAGTATAAATTAAGTGATTGTCACCGTTTAATTTTTTAGCTTGTGCTGCTCCAAGAGCAACAGATAAACCTTGTCCTAATGAGCCAGATGCAATACGAACTCCAGGTAAACCTTCGTGAGTTGTAGGGTGTCCTTGTAAACGAGAATCTAGTAATCTAAAAGTTGCAAGTTCTGAAATAGGGAAATATCCGCTACGTGCTAAGACGCTATAAAATACTGGTGAGATATGACCATTTGAAAGGAAAAATAAATCCTCTCCAATTCCATTCATATCAAAACCTTCTTTGCGGTCCATTATGTTTTGATATAGTGTTACCAAAAATTCAGTACAACCTAAAGAACCACCTGGGTGTCCAGAGTTTACAGCATGTACCATTCTAAGAATATCTCTTCTTACTTGGATCGTTAAATCGCTTAATTGTTGTGTGTTAGGCTTCATTTTATATGTAAAGGTTAAACTGAAGCAAAAGTAAACGTTATTTTGCGGGGAGACAAATCATTTTTTGCTTTAGTTTTACAGCAATTGTTAAATTTCGGAAGTTTTTTTGCATTAAGAAGAAAAATATAACGATACTTTTGCTTTATAAATTTTTATAAGTGTGTTTTTTACGGTTTTAATTTGAAAAATAAAAAAATCCTGCATTTGCAAGATTTTTAGTTTTAAAATAAAATTCAATATTTTGTTAGTCTTATTCGGTGTCTCCTTCGCTGTAAAAATTATTTTCTTCGTCTTCTGAACCTATTTCTTCTTGTTCGTCGTCTAATTCAGAACCAGGGACATCTAAATCATTTCCGATCTTATCACTGTTTTGTTTCCATTCGTGATTGTTATCATTGACAATTCTTTCTCCAGAAATATCTTGTGGGTCAATATCTTCTAATCTTTCTTCTTGATTATAGATATCTTCATTTGCATCATAATTCATTTCTTCAAGGTTTCTTTCAATTTGGTCGTCCTTGATTTGGTCTAATTTTTCATCTGCGTTTATCATGATTCTAAATTTTTTTGTTGAATATTAAAATTACAAAATGAATCATGGAAATTGTTATACTTTAATAATCTAACATTTGCAGTTTTTACATTATTTGCTAATAAATTTTCTTGAAAACCCGTTTGCGTTAGGGATAGAAGCGGCATCCTTTTGCGACATGAAAAAGTTCTTGATTGAAAACTAAACTAACTGGAGCAAAAGATATAGCGGATAGCCCGACCGTTAGGGAACGCCCAAATATCGAAAATCCAAATCTTCAAATTCTAAATTCTAAAACATAGAATCTGAAATTAAGAAAACATTAGCTAATTTTCTAATTGACAAATTTTCTAATTCATAAAATTTCCCTGAAATTAAACTATCTTTGCGCTCTGAAAAAAGAAACAGATGAAGTTTGATTTATTACAAAAAGATCCGCAGTCTAAGGCAAGAGCGGGTAGTATTACAACAGATCACGGAGTTATAGAAACTCCTATTTTTATGCCAGTTGGTACTGTCGCTTCTGTAAAAGGAGTGCATCAGCGTGAATTGAAAGACGATATAAATCCGGATATTATTCTAGGAAATACCTATCATTTATATTTACGTCCGCAGACCGAAATTCTTGAAAAAGCGGGTGGATTGCATAAATTCATGAACTGGGATCGTAATATTTTGACTGATTCTGGAGGATATCAAGTATATTCTCTTTCTTCAAACAGAAAAATTAAGGAAGAAGGGGTGAAGTTTAAATCGCATATTGACGGTTCTTACCACTTTTTTACACCAGAAAATGTAATGGAAATTCAGCGTACAATTGGAGCTGATATTATCATGGCTTTTGATGAATGTACGCCTTATCCTTGTGATTATCGCTACGCACAGCGTTCTATGCACATGACGCACCGTTGGTTGGATCGTTGTATTAATCATTTGGAAAAAGTTCCTTATAAATATGGTTACGAACAAACGTTTTTTCCGATTGTTCAAGGAAGTACGTATAAAGATTTACGCCGTCAGTCGGCTGAATATATTGCAAATTCTGGTCAGCAAGGAAATGCAATCGGTGGACTTTCTGTTGGTGAGCCAGCTGAAGAAATGTACGCTATGACTGAAGTGGTTTGCGAAATTCTTCCAGAAGATAAACCTCGTTATTTAATGGGAGTTGGAACACCAATTAATATTTTAGAAAATATCGCGTTAGGAATTGATATGTTTGACTGCGTTATGCCAACGCGTAATGCAAGAAACGGTATGTTGTTTACAGCAAACGGAACAATCAATATCAAAAATAAAAAGTGGGAAGCAGATTTTTCTCCAATCGATGAAATGGGGCATACGTTTGTGGATACAGAATATTCAAAAGCGTATTTGCGTCACTTATTTGCTGCGAATGAATATTTAGGAAAACAAATTGCAACGATTCATAATCTTGGTTTTTATATGTGGTTGGTTCGTGAAGCTAGAAAACATATCTTAGCTGGAGATTTTAGACCATGGAAAGAAATGATGGTTAAAAATATGAGCCAAAGACTTTAAGAAAGTTATAAATTATGAGTTATGAATTATAAGTTCGCTTGTATCATATAATTTTATTCACTCATAATTCATAACTCATAATTCATAATTTAAAATATGCTATCAATAATAGATAAATACATCTTAAAAAGATATTTAGGGACTTTCTCTGTGATGCTGCTTTTGTTTGCGCCAATTGGGATCGTTATTGATGTTTCTGAAAAGGTAAATAAAATGTTGGAAAACAAGATTCCGTTTCCTGATATTGCTTTCTATTATTACAATTTTACGATTTACTTTATTAATTCGCTATTCCCGATATTCTTGTTTTTATCGGTGATTTGGTTTACTTCAAAACTGGCGAATAATACAGAAATTATTGCAGTTTTAAGTTCTGGTATTTCATATACTCGTTTCTTGCGTCCTTATATTATAGGTGCAACTATCGTTTCGATTTTTGTGCTGCTAATGGGGTTTTTTATTGTTCCTGCGGCAAGTGAAGGCTACAATAATTTTAGATATACGTATCTGAAAGGAAACGGAAAAGAACTCATGAGGGGTGAAAACACCAATGTTTTCAGACAAATTAATGATCATGATTTTATTTTTGTAAACAGTTTTAATGAAGAATCTAAAACGGCTTTCAATTTTTCTTTAGAACATTTTGAAAAAGAAAAATTGACCTATAAAATTACTGCAAGCCGTATTAAATGGGATCCTAAAAAGAAGACTTACATTTTATACGATTATACTAAAAGAACAATAGGAGATTTGAATGATGTAATTGAAAAATCTCCTGAAAAAAATGTTCCTTTTAAATTTGAATTGGCCGATTTAACTCCAGTTGTTTATATTGCTGAAACGCTGACTTTAGGCAAACTGATTGATTTTATTGAAAAGGAAAGAAAAAGAGGTTCTGGAAACATTAATACCTATTTGGTTGTTCTTTATAAAAAATACAGTATTCCTGTTTCAGCATTTATTTTGACGATTATTGCGGTTTCGGTTTCTTCGATGAAACGCCGTGGAGGAATGGGAATGAACCTTGCAATTGGAATTGCAATCGCGTTTTCTTTTGTATTCTTTGATAAAATCTTTGGTACACTTGCCGAAAAATCTACATTTTCACCTTTATTAGCTGTTTGGTTTCCGAATATTGTTTTTGGAGTCTTAGCAGTTTATTTGTTACGTAATGCGAAACGATAATTTAAAAAGTTATTTAAATCTCCATTTAATTGTTTTTATCTGGGGTTTTACAGCCATTTTAGGTGCTTTAATTACTATTGATGCTGATAATCTGGTTTGGTATAGAATGTTGATTGCCATGATTTTTCTTGGCGGATTTATTGCGTTTAAAAAACAATCATTTAAGGTTCCTGTAAAAGAATTGTTTAAATTGGTTTTCGTCGGATTATTGATTGCCTTACATTGGATTTTCTTTTTTAAAGCAATTCATGTTTCCAATGTCTCAATTACGCTTTCCATATTTTCTCTTGGGGCATTTTTTGCTTCATTATTAGAACCATTATTTTACGGAAGAAAAGTGCTGTGGTACGAAGTTTTCTTCGGACTTATCATTATAGCAGGGTTAGGATTGATTCTTCAAGTTGAAATAAAATATCTGACAGGAGTTTACTACGCCTTGGCAGCCATTATTTTAGGAGTTTTATTTACTTTAATGAATGGAAAATTAATCTCAGATCATGAACCGTCTGTAATTACTTTTTATGAATTTGGAGCAGGCGTTTTCTTTATCACAATTTATTTCTTATTTCAAGGAAAATTTACAGTAGATTTCTTCGAATTGTCTTTAAATAACTGGATTTTATTATTGATTCTAGCTTCAATTTGTACTGCGTATGCTTTTACAGCTTCTGTAAAAGTGATGCAGCGATTAACGCCATATACAGTAATGTTAACCACAAATTTAGAGCCAGTTTACGGAATAGTTTTGGCCTATTTTATCTTGGGAGGAAAAGAAAAAATGAGTGTCGAATTTTACATCGGAGCTGTCATAATTATCATCACAGTTATACTAAACGGTGTTTTCAAACATTATCAGAATAAGAAAGAAAACTTGTAATAGTTTACTTATTTTTAAATTGCATTTTTATACTTTAAATAACAATTAACTTCGCCAATGATATAATATTTTTATATTTGCGGTTCGATTTACAAACAAAATTCAAAAATCCATGGAATATTTAGATTTTGAGCTTCCAATTAAAGAACTTGAAGACCAGTTAGAAAAGTGCGTTATTATTGGAAAAGAATCTGACGTTGATGTAACGCCAACTTGCAAGGAAATCAACAAGAAATTAGAGCAGACTAAGAAAGATATATACAAAAACCTTACGGCTTGGCAGAGGGTACAATTGTCAAGACACCCAAATAGACCTTATACTTTAGACTATATTAAAGCAATTTGCGGAGATACTTTTTTAGAACTTCATGGAGACAGAGGTTTTAAAGATGACAAAGCGATGGTTGGTGGTCTTGGTAAAGTAAACGGACAGTCGTTTATGATTGTAGGTCAGCAAAAAGGTTTTAATACTAAAACACGTCAATATCGTAACTTTGGTATGGCTAATCCTGAAGGATACCGCAAAGCTTTGCGTTTGATGAAAATGGCAGAGAAATTCGGAATTCCAGTTCTTACTTTAGTAGATACTCCAGGTGCATATCCAGGACTTGAAGCAGAAGAAAGAGGACAAGGAGAAGCTATTGCTAGAAATATTTTCGAAATGGTTCGTCTACAAGTGCCAATTATCACAATCATTGTTGGTGAGGGTGCTTCTGGTGGAGCTTTAGGAATTGGCGTTGGTGATAAAGTTTATATGTTAGAAAATACTTGGTACTCTGTAATTTCTCCAGAATCTTGCTCTTCTATTTTATGGAAAAGCTGGGAATATAAAGAGCGTGCAGCAGAAGCTTTAAAACTGACTTCTTCTGATATGAAAAAACAAAAATTAGTTGATGATGTAATTCCAGAACCATTAGGAGGAGCACATTATGATAGAGAAACTACTTTTAAAACAGTAGCGGAATATATTACTAAAGGATATAACGAATTGAAAGACTTATCAACAGCCGACTTAATTGCCCAGAGAATGGACAAATACAGTAATATGGGCGAGTATAAAGAATAAATTCATATTAAATGATTAAAAATCCGAAGCCCTACGGTTTCGGATTTTTTTTTGGTTGTCAACAAAAAAACTTATTTATCAACAAAAAACTAGTTATAACTCGATAGCAGATTTTTTTTAAATTTCGCTACTTTCGCTATATGGAAAATTTCAAAAACTTAAACCCTGTTAAGGTCGACAAAACCACAATTATCAATTTAGAAAAAGGAAAATTGCCTCCGCAAGCTCTTGAATTAGAAGAAGCTGTGTTGGGTGCTATGATGATTGATAAAAAAGGGGTAGATGATGTAATTGATATTTTGCAGCCCGATGCTTTTTACAAAGATGCACATAAACATATTTTTGAAGCGATTTTACAACTTTTTACCGAAACTCAACCAATCGATATCTTAACAGTTTCGACTCAGTTAAAGAAAAATGGAAAGTTGGATTTAGCTGGAGGAGATTTTTATTTAATTCAGCTTACGCAGAAAATTGCGTCTTCTGCCCATATTGAATTTCACTCTCGTATTATTCTTCAAAAATTCATTCAGAGAAGTTTGATTAGAATTTCTTCAGAAATTATTGAAGAATCGTATGATGAAAGTACCGACGTTTTTGATTTATTGGATAAAGCCGAGTCTAAATTATACGAAGTAACACAAGGAAATATCAAGCGTAGTTCTGAAACTGCACAGAGTTTAGTTTTACAAGCTAAAAAGAAAATTGAAGAGATTTCTAAAAAAGAGGGGTTAAGTGGTGTAGAAACTGGTTTTACTAATTTAGACAAGCTGACTTCTGGATGGCAACCGAGTGATTTAATTATTATTGCGGCAAGACCAGCGATGGGAAAAACGGCATTTGTACTTTCTATGGCCAGAAATATTGCGATCCAATTTGGACATGCAGTAGCTTTGTTTTCTCTAGAGATGGCATCTGTCCAGTTGATTACCAGGTTAATTTCTTCTGAAACAGGGTTGTCATCAGAAAAATTGCGTACAGGTAAATTAGAGGCGCATGAATGGACAATGTTGAGTACTAAGGTGAAAGATTTAGAGAAAGCACCTTTGTTTATTGATGATACACCATCACTTTCTATCTTCGATTTAAGAGCAAAGTGCCGTCGTTTGGCGTCGCAGCATGGTATTAAAATTATTATTATTGATTATTTGCAGTTAATGACTGCGGGAGGAAATAATAAAGGAGGAGGAAATCGTGAGCAGGAAATCTCGACAATTTCCCGAAACTTAAAAGCTTTGGCAAAAGAACTTAACGTTCCAGTTATTGCACTTTCTCAGTTATCGCGTGCCGTTGAGACGCGTGGTTCTAGTAAAAGACCTTTACTTTCGGATCTTCGTGAATCTGGAGCGATTGAGCAGGATGCTGATATCGTTTCGTTTTTATACCGCCCAGAATATTATAAAATTGAAGAATGGGATGATGAAGAAGCTTCGCCAACTGCTGGTCAGGCTGAAATTATGATTGCAAAACACCGTAATGGTGGTATTGAAAACATTCGTTTGAAATTTTTAGGACACTTAGGAAAGTTTGATAATCTTGATGAATTTACGGGTAGTTATGATGATTTGCCATCAAAAATGAATCATGATGATAATCCGTTTATCACTAATAATCTCCCATCAGCTAATGAAGCCTTCGGAAGTAACTTAAATGACGATGACGACGATAGCGATGTTCCATTCTAAAAAAACAAAAGCCTTATTTATTAAGGTTTTTTTTATGTTTTTGCGTTAATGTTCTAATAAAAATCAGTAGTTTAGCTAAACCAATTATAAACTATTAAATTTTTATTTAATTATTAACCATTAACAAATTTAAATTATGAATGAAGAAACTTTTCCGGGACCTATCCAGATTTCGGTAACAACTGCAAAAGAGTGGGAAAAAAGGTATAATAATGATACCACTATTGAAGACTCTAAGAAAAAAGTAAAAGCTTTTTTAATACCAAGAGAAAGTTTAGAGAAAGTATTAAAACTTGAGACAGAAGCTGTTTGGGCTTATCTTGGTATAAACGATCAAAATGAAAAAACATTAGTTTTTGTTGGTGCGGAATACGATAAAGAAGCTAAGAAATGGGTTAATGTATACGGCACAGGAGATGGTGTAGGAGGTGGTGAAGGAGCTGAAGAGGTTGCATACGATGGTTCACGTCCAAGCCCACCTTTTTAATTTTTCACATAGTATAAAAAATGATTGATTTTTTAATATATTCAGGTTATTTGATTTTATTAATTGATCTTGTACTATATTCATTTAGCTTTTTCCGAAAGGGAAAAGCTAATGTTTTTTTAGTATCTTATTTGGCATTTATATTTTTAATACAAATTTCTATGGAAATATTGTATTATCTTAAAATGAATAATTTGTTCTTAGTCAATAGTTTTTTTATTGGCCAAATGATATTGTTGAGTTTATTTTATAGTTCAATCTTAAATGTTAAAGTTCAAAAGCAATTTGTGAAAATTTGTCTAATTCTAGCTTTGCTAGTATTAACTATACAATTTGTTAATGAGCCAAATGAGTTTTTGAAGTTTAATTTATTTGAAATTACATTGACATCACTCTTAATTGTTGTTTTCGCACTGTTACATTTCTACAATATGCTGACAGAAAGCAAAATTTATTATTACGTAAATATTGGAATAATACTGTACTTGCTATCTAGCACAGTATTGTTTATTATTGGAAATTTGACATCAGCACTAAATAATGAAGTAAAATATTTGAGCTGGCAGTTAAACGCATTTTTAAATATCATCTATTATCTTTTTATTTTTTATGAATGGAAAGTAAGTTTTTTAAAAAAAGAAAGTTTGCAAAGCTAATTTGTAATTATTTAATTAAAATAAACTGATATGGGGATAGGTCATATTTCTGATAAAGAGCTTGTTGTCATAATATTATATATCTCTTTGTTTTTTATAATTGTTGCAATCGCATTAATTATATTCTTTTATTTTTCTAGAAAAAAAATCATTCAGAAAGAATTAGAGAAAATAGATTTAATACTTCGATATCAAAAAGAACAATTGCATGCTATTATTGTTACTCAAGAAGAAGAACGCAAAAGGATTGCACAAGATCTTCATGACGATATTAGTTCAAAATTAAATATTGTTTCTTTAAACAGTCATTTACTCACAGCTCCAAACCTGACTGAAACAGAGACTGCTGAGATTACAGAAAATATAATCAACTTAACCACCAAAGCTTTAGAAAATTCTAGAAAGATTGCTCATAATTTGTTGCCGCCAGTTTTTGAGAAATTTGGCTTGCATGCAGGTGTTGAAGAGTTATGTGGGGAGTTTGAAAGCAGTAAATCTGTCAAAACACATTATGTAAACGAGATTGACTTTGACGATAAAGACATAGATCGACATTTGCATGTTTTTAGAATCTTGCAAGAACTCATGAACAATTCAGTCCGTCATGGAAAAGCTTCAGAAATATGGATTTCTTTTGCCAACAAAGACGGAATAAATACCTGCGATTATGAAGATAACGGCGTTGGTTTCGATAGTTCAAATACTGAAAATCAAAAAGGCTTGGGAATGAAAAATATTGATAGCCGAATATCGTTTTTGGAAGGAACAATAGAAATTAACTCTGAAATCGATAAAGGAATTGCCGTGATTTTTACTTTTTAAACTCAATTTAACAATTTTATTAAGGTTTTTAGTCAATAAATCTAAGTCATTTAGACTTTATCTAAATCATATTTTGTAATTTCGAGAAACCAAAATAAACGACCAAAACCAAATAAGATGAATGCTACTATTAAAATTGCCCTAGTAGATGATGAAATTTTGTTTCGAAAAGGAATTTCTTTTTTGTTGCAGAGAGAACAAAATATTGACGTTATTTTTGAAGCATCTAATGGAGATGAGCTCATTTCTCAACTACACGAAAGAGAAATTAAGCCCGATATAATAATAATGGATTTGAAGATGCCGGTTTTAAACGGAGTCGAAGCCACTAAAATTATTCGAAAACTATTTCCCGATATTAAGATTATTGCGTTGACTAGCTACGATACAAAATCTTTTATTGCGAATATGATTCAGGTCGGAGCTGTTGCCTACTTAATTAAAAATACCACTCCAAAAGATTTAATTCATACGATCAACGAAGTAGCGAAAAAAGGATTCTATTATAATGAAAATGTTTTAAAAACAATTCAGGAAACTATAGTTTCTCCTAAAAATACACGAGGCGGTTTAGAAACCAATTTCCTTTCACCTCGTGAGATTGAAATTCTGCAATTAATTTGTCAGCAGAAAACTACTGCAGAGATTGCAGAGCATCTTTTTTTAAGTCCCAGAACTATAGAAGGCCATAGGAATAATTTATTGCTTAAAACAGAATCACGAAATATCGCTGGTTTGGTTGTTTATGCTATCCAAAATGAATTAGCAGTTTTGACAATTTAAAAAATTATGCTGTCAAAAACTGAATTGACAAAACATAGTATAATATTATTGTTATTACAAGCACACATAAACCTATTTTCTGAATCATGTTCAGACCCTTTTGGTTGTTACTTTCATTAAACTTCATAGTTGGTTATTTTTACAGCGATTAGTTCTATGAACCTGGGATAGCAAATTTATAGAGAATATTTTATCACAGTACAGGTGTTTTTACCTGTTTTTTAGTGGTTTAAAATGATCTTTTTTAACGTTTTTTTTATTTAACATTCAATTATGCCAGAAAAGGTTCTTAGGGTTCTTTTTTTGCCGGTGCCTTTTATATCTTTACTAAAATAATTTTCTGATGAATAAGAGTTTATTCTACATTTTTATACTACTAGTTACATTTAACGCAAGGGCTTCGTTTATATTGCTTCCAATGGATGAATCGACGCAGCAAAATCATTTAAAAGCATACGGCATTACTTATTGGTGTTTAAGTAGGGATTATAAAGCAAGTTGGCTTTTAAATTACCGTGGTGGGTCTTTTTTACTTCCTGATGCTGATGAGATTAGAAAAGAATGTAAAATAAGAGGAGTTAGTTTTGAAATAATTTCAGATAGTGAACAGGTCTCTATTTTAAATGAAATTTCGAGTCCTTCTCAAAATATGGAATCTGTTATTTTAGAAAAAGCACCAAAAATTGCGGTTTACACTCCAAAAGGGAAACAGCCTTGGGATGATGCTGTAACTTTGGTTCTAACGTATGCCGAAATTCCTTTTACACCAATTTATGATGAAGAAGTTTTAAGCGATCAGTTATTGATGTACGATTGGCTTCACTTGCATCACGAAGATTTTACAGGACAATACGGAAAATTTTACGCAGCTTATAAAAATACACCCTGGTATATTGACCAAAAAAGAGATGCCGAAGCTTTGGCCACAAAACTTGGATATGAAAAAGTGTCTCAGGAAAAAGGAGCTGTTGCAAAAAAAATTAGAGATTTTGTTATTGGTGGTGGTTTCATGTTTGCCATGTGCTCAGCAACAGATAGTTTTGATATCGCACTTGCTGCTGATGGAGTAGATATTTGTGAAACTATGTTTGACGGAGATCCTAGTGAATCTAATTATCAGTCAAAATTAAATTATAATAATTCTTTTGCTTTCAAGAACTTTACTCTAGAAAGAAGGCCAGAAGTCTATGAGTTTTCAGATATCGATATGACTACTAAAAGGCGAGTAATGATGGACAAAGATTATTTTACTTTAATGGAATTCTCTGCAAAATGGGATCCGATTCCGAGTATGTTATGCCAAAATCATACGCAATTGGTAAAAGGTTTTATGGGGCAGACCACTTCTTTTGATACTTCATTAATAAAGTCCAATATTTTGATTATGGGAACTTGCGAATTAAATGGCGAGTCGCGATATATTCATGGAGAAAAAGGGAAGGGGATGTTTACTTTTTTTGGAGGACATGATCCTGAAGATTTTCAACATCAGGTTGGTGATCCGCCAACGGTTTTAGATTTACATCCTAATTCGCCTGGATATAGGCTGATTTTGAATAATGTTTTGTTTCCTGCGGCTAGAAAAAAGAAACTTAAAACCTAAATTAGTTTAGCGAAAACTCAAACCAGATTGGAATGTGATCAGATATTTTTCTTGCATTTTGCAGGGAATCAAAGCCTTCGTAGAATTTAATTACTCCAGAATTGCTGACTTTTATATTTGATGTTTTATAAAAGATATTATCAAATTCAGATGCAAGACAGATATTGTTTTTGCATTTGTGTTTAAGAGTTGTTTTTTGATTTTTTAATACAGAAGCATATCCCATTTTTTTTAACGGATTAAAAACGGTGTGTTTCTCAGGACAGTTAAAATCACCTAAGAAGACAAGATTTAAATCTGAATATTCGTTAGGTAAAAATTTAAAAAATTTGATTTCAGTTTCGGGCTGTTTTTTTTGTGTTATTGCATGAAAATTGACAAGGGTAATGGTCTTTTTGTTGATTTCAAACGTAGCAAAATAGGGCTCGCGATCAATTTCTACGCTAAATTTTTTCTCAAGCCAAGGTTTATTTTTTAATTTGGCTTTATTCGTTTTCCAAATAAATGCGTAGCGTTCCGTTTTATAACTGCTGCCAGAGGTAGGATCACTTACTTTATAGCCCCACTTATTCCCTTTTTGATTAAGTAATTCTGCAAGCTTTGCAACTGCTTGAGCGCCACCGTTTCCGGCAACAACTTCTTGAATGGCAATTATATCGTAGTTTGAAACGGTTTTGGCAATATAATTTAAATGTATAGCAGATTTAGATTTTCCAAAGTTCTCTAAATTCCATGACAGGACTTTGGTTTGTGCAAAAGATAAAAATGTAAATAATAATAAGAGAAGGCTAAGAATTTTTTTCATGTAAAATGGAGTGAAACTAAGATATGAATCTTCTTTTCATGCAATAATTAAGCCTTTCTTAAAATTAATTAATGTTTTTTATATCGATTTTTTAGTGCCGTTCCGATAATTATAATTTGCAATACTAATAATGCAGGAATAAATATTATTTTCCAATCAATTTCCAGCCAGCCAGTTTTTTCAGAAATAACAGCGAAACTCATTGATAGAAAGAGGCAAAGTAACATTGTTTTCATAACTATTCTATTTTGTGTAGTATTAATTCGGGAAAATATAATACTAGCTTTACTTTTTGGTTTCATTACTCGTTAGTAGATTATCACAAATTTAGCGGTATAAAAAGTGTAATCCTTACGGAAACCCGTAAAACGCTATAAAAATTATACTAATCCAAAATCTTTTGCAATGGCAATTAAATGCACGTTATTGTTAGCCTTAAAGTAAATTTTCAATTTATTTATTCTTTTTTCAATACTGCTTGTTCCGTTTGGTGTTATAGATAAATCTTTAAACTCTTTAGAAATACTTTCTAAAATGTAACCTTGCGATAAAAGTTTTAGAATTGAAATATCATACGACTCAATTTCGATTAATGCTTTATCATTAAAATTAAAAGACAAATCTGAAGAAAGTATTTTTTCTTCGTTTTTAAATGTACTTTCAATAGCATTTCTAAGTTCAACAATACTATTTCTTCCTTTAGTAACATAAGCATTAATGCCAAGTTCGTTAAAAAGAGTTTTAATTCGGTAACTTTTGTCTTCTATAGAAAAAACAATCTTTTTAATTTTTGGCTGAACTTTGTTAATAGCATCTATAAGTTCGTCACCGCTACTTAAATCTACTTTTCTGTGATCAGATTTAAAAGATAAATCTGTAATCAATAAATCATAGGGTTCTTTATCAGCCAATGCCTTTTTCGCTTTGAGCAAACCTTCGTCACAATATTTAACATGATGAATTACAGGAACTTGTAATTCTTCAAGTACTTGAACAACTGCAATGCTAATGCTATCTAGATCTTCGGCAACTAAAACTTTTTTAAACATATAGGGTCTTATATTGGAAATTTGAAACTTATTTTAAAACTATTTTCTGATTCTGTGTCAAAATTAAGAGTTCCTTTTATTGTTTTAATACGGTTTTCCACATTTTGTAGTCTTTTTTGTAAAATACTATATTCTGAGTTTATTTTTGTACCATTATCAACATACATTATCAGGATGTTTTTTGTCTCTTTTTTAAACGTTATGCTTACTAATGATGGGTCATTCAGCGTTTTCATCTGATCAAGAATTTCTTGAAGAACTCGGAAAGCAGTAATTTTTTTTACGCGTTCAATTTTAGTCCATGAAAAAGAATTTAAACCATTTATTAAGATGTTTAAATTTGGAGAAATATATTCTGAAATCATTTCTTTGAGTTCATTCGTATAATTTTCATCGGTTTGAATGGCACTATTTTCTCTTGAAATACTTCGGGTTTTCGAATAAATATGATTCAGCTTATTAAGAAATTGTTCTTTGTTTTCGGTATTTTCGAGGTTTTTGTTTTCTGCAAATGATAAAGTTTCATGAACCTCCTTTTTGAGTTCATTGTCCAATTTATTAGAAATCCTTATCTCATTTTTAAATACGGCGTCATTTCTTTCTCTTCTTCCTTTTCTGGTCATATAAAAAAACAGAGAAAAGAATGCAAAAGCGGTGACACTTAATGCTATATAGGAAATAAAACTTCTGTTTTTTTGTCTTTGTACTTCTAAATCATGCTCTGCTTTTTCAGTCTTCAGCTCGAAGTTCTCTTCCTTATCTTTTTTGAAATTATATTTAATATCAGAAAATTGACTTTTTTGTTTCAATTGTACTGTATTGATACTATCTATAAATGAAATATACATTTTGGTATATTTTTTCAATTCATTTCCCGTGGTACTTTGCGTCAAGAAACTCAAACAATATTTTTTATCTGAAAAAAAATTGACTTCAGAAGCTTTTTTATATCCTAACTTAGCATATTTGGCTGCTAATTGAGGATTGCTTTTTAAATAATATTCCGAAAGTACGGTATAACTAGTTGAAATAGATTCCTTGTCCTCAATTGCAAGTCTTATTTTTAGTACCTTTTCATAAATGTCAAGTGCTTTGGGATTGTTTAAATTGTAATAACATATGCCCAAGTTGTTTAACTCCACGCAATACGCCAGTAATACGTCTCGATTAGCTATGTCTATTTCGAGATTTTTACCAGAATATCCATCTGTGGTAACTTTCTCAAATATAAAAGCTGCAACTTTATACTTTTTTTGCTTCATGTAGACAATGCCTATACAATTTAAAAGATGCCATTTTCTGGATGTGCTAATTTTGAGATGCAATGCTTTTCTATAATAAAACAAGGCTCTTTCTTGATTGCCTGTTTTAAAGTAATTGTATCCTTGAATAAAATACGCATACCAAGCAAATCTTGTTTTTTTCATATATTTTAAGTGCGGTAAAACCTTGACTACCATTTCTTCACTTTGTATATAATCACCTTGATATTGATGAATTTGTGCGAGACCTAACAAAGCGTCAACATAATCAATTCTATCTTTTACGGGGTCAGAAAGTGCTATTATTTTTTTATAAATAGGATACGCATTTTTATAATCTGAATTGTCAAAATAGCTATCACCAATTGTTGTTAGCCTTTTAATTTCAGCAGTATTGTCAGTTTTTTTTACTATTGCTGGTTTTTCCTTTTCGCAAGAAGTCGAAATGGCAAGTAAAAATAATGTCGAAATTAAAATTTTAACTAAAGCAGTAATTTTCATTTGGTGGCTCTTGGATTAAAACACTATTTACAAAGGCAGTTTAACGAAAATTTTAAATTTCTCGTTTTGATTTGAAGAAATTTCTAAAAATCCTTTTACAGACTTAAGACGATTTTCAATATTTGCAAATTTTTTAGATGTGTTTAGACTACCATCTTGAAGTTCTGTTCCATTATTAGTATAAGTTATTAAGATATTTTTTTCTTCCTTTTTAAATGTGACGCTAGCCAATGAACCATTATTTATTATTTTGTTCTGATCAAAAATCTCCTGTAATATACGGAAAATGGTAATTTTTTTTACTCGATCAATTTTCAACCACGAAAATGTATCTAAACCATTTATAATAATGTTCAATTTTGAACTCGTATATCCGGCAATCATTTCCTTAAGAGCTTTTTTAAAATTTTCATCAGTAATTATTTCGCTATTTTCTCTAGATATGTTTCTTGTTTTTGAGTAAATATTATTTAATTGAGATAAGAAATTTTCTTTGTTTTCTTCTTTTTCTAGATTGTAATTTCCGGTAAATAATAATATCTTGTCTATATCTTTTTCAAGTTCAGACTGTAGTTTTTCGGAGATTCGCATTTCATTCTTGAAAACTTCATTGCTATTTTCTTTTTTTGCTTTTGTAGTTATATAAAAAACGATAAATATTAAGCTTATAATACTAACAAAAATTATAATATAAGAGATATAACTTCTATTCCTTTCTCTTTGCATTTCCAGTTCATCTTCTATTTTTTGTGCTTTGAGCTCTAGGTTTTCCTCTTTGTCCTTTTTGAAATTATATTTCATGTTAGAAAAAAGATTCTTTTGTTTTAATCTTATATTAGAAATACTGTCATTAAACTTAACATAGAGATTCGAGTATTTTTTCAATTCACTGCCTTTACTGTTTTCTATAAGAGAATAGAGTACATATTTTTTGCCTTGATAATTATTAATGTCACAAGCTATTTTATAGCCAGTTTCACCATATTTTTTAGCTAAACTGGCATTAGTTTTTGAATAATATCTACAAAGATTTGAATAACTAAGCGGAAGGTTTTCAAGATCATTCGTTTTTAGCCTAATTTTTAGAGCTTCATTAAAATACTTTAATGATTTCGGATTGTTGATTTCAAAATAGCAAATCCCTAAATTATCGATCATTATTGCAAATTCTCTTAATTCATCATTATTAAGGGTGTTTGTTTTTTTATTCTCTGCATAAAACCCTTCAGTGGTTAATTTTAAATGTATTTTTATTGCCTTATTAAAATCTTTCTGCAGCATATAGGTTAGAGCGATATTGCCTTGTGCATTTAACTTTCTCCATTCTTTTGTGTTTAAGTTATAAGCTTTGTTAAAGTACAAAAGAGCATTCTCAAAATCTTTTGTTCGCATATAAGAACAGCCCAACAAATTATACGTATTCCAAGCGAACCTAGCTTTTTTTAAATGCTTTAGGTGTGGCAACGTTTTAGTAACAACCGCTTCGCTTTCAACGTAGTCTCCTTGACTTTGGCAGAGATACCCTATTGATATTAACGCGTCAACGTAGTCAATTCTGTCTTTTACTGTGTCGGCAATAGAGAGTATTTTTCTATAAGTATTGTAAGCATTTTTATTATCAGAATTATCAAAATAGTTATCGGCAATTATAGTTAATCTTTTAACTTCAGCTGTGTTATTGGTTTTTTTAGCAATAGCTGTTTTCTCTTTTTTGCAAGAAGTTGGAATAACAAGCAAAAAAAATATAAAAACTAAAGTTTTAACTAAAGTGAAGATTTTCATTTGGGGACTATGAAGTTATATTTATAAAGGCAGTTTAATAAAAACTTTAAAGCCTTTTCCTGCACCTGAATCAATATCGATTTCACCTTTAATGGCAAGGATTCTATTTTCAATATTATGCAGACCATTTTTTAAAACCATTTTATCTACATCAATTCCCTTTCCGTTATCAGTATAATTTATGGTTATGTTTTTTTTAGTGACCTTAAATACAATAGCAACCAAACTAGCATTGCTGTGTTTCTTCATGTTTACAAGTAACTCCTGTATGGCTCTGTAAACGGCTGTCTTTTTTACTTTATCAACTTCTTCCCATGAAATAGTATCAATGCCATTTATTAAAAGATTTAAACCTGGGGTGTTGAATCTAGAGATCATCTCTTTTAAAGAGGAAGTGTAATTTTTATCTGTTATAATGGTGCAATTTTCTTTTGAAATATCTCTAGTTCGCGCATAAATAGCATCGAGATTATGAAGCAATTGCTCTTTGTTTTCTGCCAAAGACAAATTTCTGTTTTCTGCAAAAGCCATTGTGTGGTAAATGTCGTTTGCTAATTCGTCATGAAGTTTTTTAGAAATACGGGTTTCACTATTATAAGCAGCCTCAATTTTATCTCGATTAGCTTTAGAAGTTAAATAATAATAAAGAATTAGAATCAAGCATAAACTCAAAACTATTATGATATAAGATATAATATTTCTGCTTTTTTGACGCTCCAGCTTTAATTCATTTTCTGCTTTGTGAGTTTTTAATCTTAAATTTTCTTCTTTTTCTCTTTTAGAATCATATTTTATTCTCGCAAATTGGTTTTTAGCTTTTTGCCTTACTTCAAAAATGCTGTCGACTAAATCAACATATAGCAGAGAATACTTTTTTAATTCTTGATTTGAGCTGTTTTTGATTAATAGTTTTAATGCAATTTGCTTATTGTCAATATTATTAATTTCACTAAATTTCTTATAAGCTTCTAAAGAATATTTTTTAGCTAAGAATGAATCATTGTTTTCGTCATAATAAGAAGCAATATGTAAATTGCTAACTGCAATTCCAGAATTATTATTAATGTCTTTTCTAATCTGTAATGCATGATTTAAATACTGAATTCCCCTTGGATCATTCATCTTAATATAACACAAACCAATGTTGTCCATGTTTTTTGCATTATATTCTGGCTTTTCGTGAAGTTCTTTTTTTATAGATAAAAGGGAAAAAATCTGCAAAGCTTCATTATATTTTTGCTGTTCTAGTAAAACAGATCCAATATTGCTTTTGGTTAAGGATTTTCGAGATTCGTCTATTTTAAGACCTAATGCTTTATTGAAATAGAGCAAAGCATCATTTAGATTATAAGTCCGAAGATAATTAGTGCCTAAAGTCGTGTAGATATTCCAAACATTAGTTTGGTCTTTTAATGATTTTAAATACGGAATTGCATCGGTTATTGTCGTTTCGCTTCCAATATAATCGCCATGATTAAGTTGGATATCTGCCATGCAATTAAGAATGTTTGTATAGTTGTCAGGGTCTATTTTAGGGTCACAAATTAATTTTGCCTTGTTGTAGTAAAAGAATGCACTATCTGTATTGTTATAATTATTATGAAATATAGAAGCCTTGTCAATGTTTTTTTCAACTTCTAACTTGTTTTGTCTTTCTTTTAAATCATTATTATTTTTTTTCTGGCAAGAGAAAAGAAATAATAAGAGAGAAGTAGTATAGGTAAGTATTTGTAATCTTTTTGGCATCATGCTCCAAAAATAAATAATTCTGTAAATTCTATAAGATTATAAATATGGTATTTTTAATTATTTTTGAATTTTTCTTTGGTTTATTCTCATTATGAGGTCAATAGAAAAAGCCCTTTGGAGATAAGGGCTTTGAGAGGTTTTTTGTTTGTAAATTTTATCCTTATAAATTATCTGCACGCATGCCAGTTGCAATTCCAATTCTATTCCAAGCATTAATAGTAATGATTGCCATAATGATTTCTGCAAGGTATTTTTCGTCAAATAATTTTGCTGCATTTTGATAGGTTTCTTCAGAAACGTGATTGCTGATTAATGTTATTTCTTCTGTCAAAGCAAATATTGCTTTTTCTTCTTCAGTATAAACATCTGCTTCGCGCCAAGCATTTAGTAAATAAATTTGTTGTTCTGTTACGCCTAGTTTTCGAGCATCAATAGTGTGCATTTTTATACAATAAGCACAACCATTTATCTGCGATGCTCTAATTTTAATTAATTCTTTATGCACAGGAGATAATGAAGTCGAAGCAATATATTTTTCTAAACCGAACATGGCTTGATAAGCTTCTGGGGCAACTTGTGGGATAACGATTCTTGAGTTCATTTTATATGTTTTAAAAGTTCATTACAAAGGTCAGTAATGTCTACTCTCAAAAACTTGAACTACTTCAAGAAATATAGATCAGACTTTTCCAGCTCTAATTTTGCTCATAAATTCAGCAGAAAAATCCAAATAGGAGGCAAGCATATATTGTGGAACCCGCTGAACAAATTCTGGAAAATTATCATTAAAATGATGATATCGTTCTTCAGCCGACATGGTAAACAAAAATTTAATTCGCATTTGCATAGCACCAAAACTCTTTTGAGTAACAACTCTGAAATACCTTTCTAGATTTGGTATTTCTATCAGTAGTGATTCTAAAACCGTTTTATCAATAACAATGACTTCTGTATTTTCGACTGCCTGCAAATAAAAACTAGACGGAATGTGATTATGGTAACTCAAATAATCAGTAATCCACCAGTTTTCAATCCCAAATTGTAGTGTTTGTTCTGTCCCTTTAGAATTGATTATATATTGACGCATACATCCTTTTACAATAAAATACATTGTATTGCATACTTGTCCTTCTTGTAGTACATGTTCTTTTCTTTTTACTTTCGAAATTTCTAGGCATGATTCTAATTTATCAATATCTGAAGGTTCAAGAGAAATGAATTTTTGTATATGATCAATAAGAGGTTTAAGCATTATGAGATTTTTAAATAATTTTAAAGGTAAAACACATTATTTTTAAAAACAAAAAACCATTCGCGTTAACGAATGGTTTTTATATAATAAGTAAGTAATCTTAAATTGAGTTTATAAAACGTTTATTTTACTTTATTAAGAATAGCTTTGAAAGCTTCAGGGTGGTTCATAGCTAAATCTGCAAGAACTTTACGGTTCAATTCGATTCCGTTAGCTTTAACTTTCCCCATGAATTGAGAATAAGACATTCCTTCCAATCTAGCTCCAGCGTTGATACGTTGAATCCATAAAGCACGGAAATTTCTTTTGTTTTGTTTTCTATCGCGGTAAGCGTAGCACATTGCTTTCTCTACTGCATTCTTAGCAACTGTCCAAACGTTTTTACGTCTTCCAAAGAAACCTTTGGCTTGCTTCATTATTTTTTTTCTTCTTGCTCTTTTAGCAACTGAATTTACCGATCTTGGCATAATTTTAATGTGTTTTTGTAGCAGGCGTCCTGAATTGAATCGAAGGAACTTCAAAGCCATACTCCAAGGTTATATAAATAATTTTTTAACCTAAAGAAATTCTCTAGTCTAATGTCTTAAAGTCAAATGTCTAAAGTCATCTACTGATTTTTAAACTTTATGACTTTCTAACTTTTGACTTATATTAGATAATTCTTAATTGTTGTTTGATGCTTCTCATATCTGTTTTGTGAACTAGCGCTGAGTGAGTCAAAGCTAATTTACGTTTTTTAGATTTTTTAGTCAAGATGTGACTTTTAAAAGCATGCTTTCTTTTAATCTTTCCAGAGCCAGTAACTTTAAAACGTTTCTTAGCGCTAGATTTTGTTTTCATTTTAGGCATTTTTCCTAGTGTTTTAATTTATTCTTACTTACTTATATTTTCGTTTCAGGTTTACAGTTTCAGGTTCAAACTGAATACTGAAACTGCAAACTGAGACTATTTTTTCTTCTTCGGAGCAATGAACATAATCATTCTCTTTCCTTCCAAAACAGGCATAGCTTCAACTTTACCGTGTTCTTCTAAATCCTGAGCAAGACGTAATAATAGAATCTGACCTTGATCTTTGTAAATGATTGAACGACCTTTAAAGAATACGAAAGCTTTTAATTTTGATCCTTCTTTTAAGAATTTCTCAGCGTTCTTTCTTTTAAATTCGTAATCGTGCTCGTCAGTTTGAGGACCAAATCGAATCTCCTTTACAACAACTTGAGAAGATTTAGCTTTTAATACCTTATCTCTTTTCTTTTGTTCGTAAACAAATTTCTTGTAATCCATGATTTTACAAACAGGCGGCTCAGCATTTGGTGAAATCTCAACCAAATCCAATTCGAACTGATCTGCCAATCGTAGAGCCTCAGCAAGCTTAAAAACACCTGGTTCGATGTTTTCACCTACTAATCTCACTTCTTGTACGCCACGAATAAGGTTGTTTATTCTGTGTGCATCTTTTTTTTCTACTCGAGGTTGAAAACCTCTGTTGCTTCTTATTGCTATGACTTTCTAATTTAAGTTAAACTGTAAATACTTTTAATGTCTTTTTTATTTCTTCGTCTACAATCGCAGCAAATTCTTCGATTGAAACTGTAATATTACCTTTTCCTTCTTGTCCATGGCGACGAATAGAAATTGTACCATTTTTCTCTTCTTCCTCACCTACAATCAGCATAAATGGAATTTTTTGCATTTCTGCATCTCTAATTTTCTTACCGATTGTTTCGTTTCGGTTGTCAATTAGGGCGCGAATTTCGTGATTTTCTAGCAAATCTAAAACTTTTTTAGCATAATTTTCGTATTTCTCGCTCAAAGACAAGATAATAGCCTGCTCAGGCATAAGCCAAAGTGGGAAATTTCCTGCTGTATGCTCTAGTAAAATTGCTATAAAACGTTCCATTGATCCAAATGGAGCTCTGTGAATCATAACTGGACGATGTAATTCATTATCAGCGCCTTTGTAAGTCAAATCAAAACGCTCAGGTAAGTTGTAATCTACCTGAATTGTTCCTAATTGCCATTGTCTTCCCAAAGCATCTTTAACCATGAAATCTAGTTTCGGACCATAAAATGCAGCTTCGCCATATTCTACTACAGTATTTAAACCTTTGTCTGCGGCAGCGTTGATAATTGCATTTTCAGCTTTCTCCCAGTTTTCATCTGTACCAATATATTTTTCTCTGTTTTCCTGATCTCTCAATGAAATTTGAGCAGTAAAGTTTTCAAAACCTAACGAACCAAATACATATAATACAAGGTCAATTACTTTTTTGAACTCTTCGTCCAATTGTTCCGGAGTACAGAAAATGTGCGCATCATCCTGAGTAAACCCTCTAACACGAGTCAAACCGTGTAATTCTCCAGATTGCTCATATCTATATACAGTACCAAATTCAGCGTAACGTTTTGGTAAATCTTTATATGACCAAGGTCTTACGTTGTAAATCTCACAGTGGTGAGGACAGTTCATTGGTTTCAATAAAAACTCTTCACCTTCAGCTGGAGTATGAATTGGCTGAAAACTATCTGCACCATATTTAGCATAGTGTCCAGAAGTTACATATAATTCTTTCTGACCAATATGAGGAGAAACAACTTGCTCGTAACCTGCTTTCTTTTGAGCTTTTTTCAAGAATTGCTCTAAACGCTCTCTAAGTGCAGCTCCTTTTGGTAACCATAAAGGTAAACCTTGACCTACTTTCTGAGAGAAAGCGAACAATTCAAGTTCTTTTCCTAATTTACGGTGATCGCGACGTTTAGCTTCTTCAAGAAGTTCAAGATATTCAGTTAAATCTTTTTGTTTAGGGAAAGATGTTCCGTAAACACGAGTTAACTGTTTGTTTTTCTCATCACCTCTCCAGTAAGCACCGGCAACACTCATGATTTTAAAAGCTTTGATGATTCCAGTATTCGGAATATGTCCACCGCGGCATAAATCTGTAAAAGTAGCGTGATCACAAAAAGTGATTGTTCCGTCTTCAAGATTCGAAATCAATTCAGTTTTGTAAACATTGTCTTTGTACATTTCTAATGCATCCGCTTTGCTAACCGGGCGCATTTTAAATTCATGTTTCTCTCTTGAAATCTCAAGAACACGATCTTCAATCTTTTTGAAATCAGCTTCAACAATTTTCTGGTCTTCAAAATCAACATCATAATAGAAACCATTAGCAATTGCAGGTCCAAGAGTTAATTTAATTCCTGGGTACAATTCCTCAAGAGCTTGCGCCATTACGTGCGAAGTCGAATGCCAGAAAGCTTTTTTGCCTTCCGCATCATTCCAAGTATATAAAATAAGATTACCGTCGGTCGTCAATGGAGTTTCTGTTTCAATAGTTGTACCATTAAAAGATGCTGAAATCACGTTTCTAGCAAAACCTTCGCTAATGTTTTTAGCGACCTCCATTGGAGTTACGCCTTGAGCGAACTCTCTAATTGACCCATCGGGTAAAGTAATCTTGATCATTGTTTATAATTTTGTGAATGCAAATATACATGATTACAAAAACACATACAATATATATGTAGAAGTTTACTCTATTATATATAAGTATGGTTTTTCTGCGATACTATATATGAGGGTAATTTTTATTTCCAACCCGACAGTTTTCCAAAAGCTGTCGGGTTATTATATATATAAGTATAGATTGTCTGGCTGAGCGGAGTCGAAGCCTTTCGAGTTATTGGAATTTTGGAATAATTACAATTTTTGATTTATGAGCTTATTCCCGCTATCCGCTTCAATCTTTTCATGGCGAACCCCGCCATAAAAAGGATTTCCGCTCCTATCGGGGCTAGGAGTAGCGGTCTTGGGAAGAAAGATCAGGGATTAAAAAAAATTAGGAACCGCATAAAAAGAGGCAGAAAACAGGAAAACTCCCAAAAAGCGGCATTCGAAAACCCGTAAAAATGGGAAAAGCGGAAAGGGTTTCGGAAAAAACCTACACAGAGCCGAAAAAAGCAAAAATGTAAAAACACCGTTGCCAGACAGTTAGGAAAAAGATCGGAAAAACATGAAAAAAACGGGGCGGAAAAGCTTGGAAAAGCGGAAAAAGGTTCTACTTTTGCACCCGCAACAGCGAAAACGCTCTTAGAAATTCAGGCAGGAAAGAAGAATCGTAAAGGAAATAAATTTTCAGAAAAAAGATTCGGAAAAGCTTGCGGGAAAAGAAAAAGCTTTTTACATTTGCACCCCGCAAAACGCGTAAAGCTCATTGAGATACTGGCATAGAAAATGGAAGAAGGAGGCGAAAAAAAAGCTTCAAAATTTTTTCAAATTTTTCTTGCGAGAAACAAAAAGAATTTTTAGTTTTGCACCCGCTTTGAGATACAGGCGAAAAGACAGAAATACACGTTCGTAGACATATTGAATTGACAGCCGTTCCGATGAAAATCGGAACAAAAGAAATAAGAGCAGTAGAATCGGAAGATTTTAAAAGAACCTGAATAAGGCATCGAGATATAATATTAAAATATACGATGAAGAGTTTGATCCTGGCTCAGGATGAACGCTAGCGGCAGGCTTAACACATGCAAGTCGAGGGGTATATGTCTTCGGATGTAGAGACCGGCGCACGGGTGCGTAACGCGTATGCAATCTGCCTTTCACAGAGGGATAGCCCAGAGAAATTTGGATTAATACCTCATAGCATTATAGGATGGCATCATTTTATAATTAAAGTCACAACGGTGAAAGATGAGCATGCGTCCCATTAGCTAGTTGGTAAGGTAACGGCTTACCAAGGCTACGATGGGTAGGGGTCCTGAGAGGGAGATCCCCCACACTGGTACTGAGACACGGACCAGACTCCTACGGGAGGCAGCAGTGAGGAATATTGGTCAATGGGCGCAAGCCTGAACCAGCCATGCCGCGTGCAGGATGACGGTCCTATGGATTGTAAACTGCTTTTGCACAGGAAGAAACACTTGCTCGTGAGCAAGCTTGACGGTACTGTGAGAATAAGGATCGGCTAACTCCGTGCCAGCAGCCGCGGTAATACGGAGGATCCAAGCGTTATCCGGAATCATTGGGTTTAAAGGGTCCGTAGGCGGTCTTGTAAGTCAGTGGTGAAAGCCCATCGCTCAACGGTGGAACGGCCATTGATACTGCAGGACTTGAATTATTGGGAAGTAACTAGAATATGTAGTGTAGCGGTGAAATGCTTAGAGATTACATGGAATACCAATTGCGAAGGCAGGTTACTACCAATTGATTGACGCTGATGGACGAAAGCGTGGGTAGCGAACAGGATTAGATACCCTGGTAGTCCACGCCGTAAACGATGGATACTAGCTGTTGGGCGCAAGTTCAGTGGCTAAGCGAAAGTGATAAGTATCCCACCTGGGGAGTACGTTCGCAAGAATGAAACTCAAAGGAATTGACGGGGGCCCGCACAAGCGGTGGAGCATGTGGTTTAATTCGATGATACGCGAGGAACCTTACCAAGGCTTAAATGTAGATTGACCGGTTTGGAAACAGACCTTTCGCAAGACAATTTACAAGGTGCTGCATGGTTGTCGTCAGCTCGTGCCGTGAGGTGTCAGGTTAAGTCCTATAACGAGCGCAACCCCTGTTGTTAGTTGCCAGCGAGTCAAGTCGGGAACTCTAACAAGACTGCCAGTGCAAACTGTGAGGAAGGTGGGGATGACGTCAAATCATCACGGCCCTTACGCCTTGGGCTACACACGTGCTACAATGGCCGGTACAGAGAGCAGCCACTGGGCGACCAGGAGCGAATCT
This sequence comes from Flavobacterium sp. B167r, assembly GCF_056824315.1. Taxonomy (NCBI): domain Bacteria; kingdom Pseudomonadati; phylum Bacteroidota; class Flavobacteriia; order Flavobacteriales; family Flavobacteriaceae; genus Flavobacterium; species Flavobacterium sp. B167r. Next base: position 24,879 of record NZ_CP124859.1, on the reverse strand, counting down.
ACAAAGCCGGTCACAGTTCGGATCGGAGTCTGCAACTCGACTCCGTGAAGCTGGAATCGCTAGTAATCGGATATCAGCCATGATCCGGTGAATACGTTCCCGGGCCTTGTACACACCGCCCGTCAAGCCATGGAAGCTGGGGGTGCCTGAAGTCGGTGACCGCAAGGAGCTGCCTAGGGTAAAACTGGTAACTAGGGCTAAGTCGTAACAAGGTAGCCGTACCGGAAGGTGCGGCTGGAACACCTCCTTTCTAGAGCCCGAGTGTTAGCGCAAGCACGCTTGGGAAATAAGATGCCCGATAGGGTTTTTGGATCTTTAAAATTGTATTGCTCTTGCTGTTAATTTAAAAAAAATGAAAAATTAAGAAAAACAGAGTCTCGTAGCTCAGCTGGTTAGAGTACTACACTGATAATGTAGGGGTCGGCAGTTCGAGTCTGCCCGGGACTACTATTTGACTTAAAAAAAGGAAATTTTAGAAGTTGAGCGTTTATGAGCATTCATAACTCATAATTCATAACTCATCATTTAAAAATGGGGGATTAGCTCAGCTGGCTAGAGCGCCTGCCTTGCACGCAGGAGGTCAACGGTTCGACTCCGTTATTCTCCACCAAGGGCTATAAGCTGTAAGCTGTATGCCGTAAGCTGAGAAAGCTTAAAGCGTATTGCTTAAAGCCTAAAGCGAAATAAAGTTCATTGACATATTGGGATAAGAAAATAATAAGAAAGTAGAAAGCGTTTTTTGCAATTTATTGCAAAAAACAAAAAAAAACGGTCTTGTTTTAATTTACAAGACTGGTGCAATAAGCAAAATAAGGGCGCATGGGGAATGCCTAGGCTCTCAGAGGCGATGAAAGGCGTGATAAGCTGCGAAAAGCTGCGGGGACGGGCACACACCGACTGATCCGCAGATACCTGAATGGGGCAACCCGCTATGTTGAAGACATAGCACACCGATAGGTGGGCAAACCCGCTGAACTGAAACATCTAAGTAGGCGGAGGAGAAGAAAACAAAAGTGATTCCGTAAGTAGTGGCGAGCGAACGCGGATTAGCCCAAACCAGTGCTGTTACGGCAGTGCTGGGGTTGTAGGACCGCGACATTTCATGCGCAAGGAACCGGAAGTTGCTGGAAAGTGACGCCATAGAGGGTGATAGCCCCGTATGGGCAACAAGCGTAATGGATAGCGGTATCCTGAGTAGGGCGGGGCACGTGAAACCCTGTCTGAATTTGGCGGGACCATCCGCTAAGGCTAAATACTCCTGAGAGACCGATAGTGAACCAGTACCGTGAGGGAAAGGTGAAAAGAACCGTGAATAACGGAGTGAAATAGATCCTGAAACCATGCGCTTACAAGCGGTCGGAGCCCTTTCGTGGGGTGACGGCGTGCCTTTTGCATAATGAGCCTACGAGTTAACGCTGCTGGCAAGGATAAGTGGTTAAGCCACGGATCCGCAGCGAAAGCGAGTCTGAATAGGGCGCTTTAGTCAGTAGTGTTAGACGCGAAACCGTGTGATCTACCCATGGGCAGGATGAAGCGCTGGTAACACAGTGTGGAGGTCCGAACCGGTTGACGTTGAAAAGTCTTCGGATGACCTGTGGGTAGGGGTGAAAGGCCAATCAAACTCGGAAATAGCTCGTACTCCCCGAAATGCATTTAGGTGCAGCGCTGATAATAGTTATATAGAGGTAGAGCTACTGATTGGATGCGGGGGCTTCACCGCCTACCAATTCCTGACAAACTCCGAATGCTATATAATGTTTTACAGCAGTGAGGGCTTGGGTGCTAAGGTCCAAGTCCGAGAGGGAAAGAACCCAGACCATCAGCTAAGGTCCCCAAATATATGCTAAGTTGAAAGAACGAGGTTTGTCTGCCCAGACAGCTAGGATGTTGGCTTGGAAGCAGCCATTCATTTAAAGAGTGCGTAACAGCTCACTAGTCGAGCGGACGAGCATGGATAATAATCGGGCATAAGCATATTACCGAAGCTATGGATTTTGCAGTAATGCAAAGTGGTAGGGGAGCATTCTGACAGGGCTGAAGGTGTGCCGTAAGGCATGCTGGACCGGTCAGAAAAGAAAATGTAGGCATAAGTAACGATAATGCGGGCGAGAAACCCGCACACCGAAAAACTAAGGTTTCCACAGCTATGCTAATCAGCTGTGGGTTAGTCTGGTCCTAAGGCGAACCCGAAAGGGACAGTCGATGGCCAACGGGTTAATATTCCCGTACTGCCAATTGCTGTGATGGGGTGACGGAGTGATGAAAGCGCCGCGAACTGACGGAATAGTTCGTTGAAGTACCTACCTATAAGAGATGCAGGCAAATCCACATCTTTTGGGGAAATACGATAGTACTCGGAGTCTTCGGACAAAGAGATAGTGCGCCTAAGGGCTTCCAAGAAAAACCTCTAAACTTCAGGCAATTGGCACCAGTACCGTAAACCGACACAGGTAGTTGAGGAGAGAATCCTAAGGTGCTCGAGAGATTCATGGCTAAGGAATTAGGCAAAATAGACCTGTAACTTCGGGAGAAAGGTCGCCCCCAGCAATGGGGGCCGCAGTGAAGAGGTCCAGGCGACTGTTTATCAAAAACACAGGGCTCTGCAAAATCGCAAGATGAAGTATAGGGCCTGACACCTGCCCGGTGCTGGAAGGTTAAGAGGAGATGTTATCTTCGGAGAAGCATTGAATTGAAGCCCCAGTAAACGGCGGCCGTAACTATAACGGTCCTAAGGTAGCGAAATTCCTTGTCGGGTAAGTTCCGACCTGCACGAATGGTGTAACGATCTGGACACTGTCTCAGCCATGAGCTCGGTGAAATTGTAGTAACGGTGAAGATGCCGTTTACCCGCAGTGGGACGAAAAGACCCTGTGCACCTTTACTATAGCTTAGTATTGACCTTGGATAAATGATGTGTAGGATAGGTTGGAGACTATGAAGCGGCGTCGCCAGGCGTTGTGGAGTCATTGTTGAAATACAACCCTTTGTTTATCTGAGGCCTAACTCTTCGATGAAGAGGACAGTGCTTGGTGGGTAGTTTGACTGGGGTGGTCGCCTCCAAAAGAGTAACGGAGGCTTCTAAAGGTTCCCTCAGTACGCTTGGTAACCGTGCGTAGAGTGCAATGGCATAAGGGAGCTTGACTGAGAGACATACAGGTCGATCAGGTACGAAAGTAGAGCATAGTGATCCGGTGGTTCCGCATGGAAGGGCCATCGCTCAAAGGATAAAAGGTACGCCGGGGATAACAGGCTGATCTCCCCCAAGAGCTCATATCGACGGGGGGGTTTGGCACCTCGATGTCGGCTCGTCACATCCTGGGGCTGGAGAAGGTCCCAAGGGTTGGGCTGTTCGCCCATTAAAGTGGCACGCGAGCTGGGTTCAGAACGTCGTGAGACAGTTCGGTCTCTATCTACTGCGGGCGTTAGAAATTTGAGTGGATCTGATTCTAGTACGAGAGGACCGAATTGGACTAACCTCTAGTGTATCTGTTGTCCCGCCAGGGGCACCGCAGAGTAGCTACGTTGGGAAGGGATAAGCGCTGAAAGCATATAAGCGCGAAACCCACCACAAGATGAGATTTCTTTTAAGGATCGTGGAAGATGACCACGTTGATAGGCTATAGATGTAAAGGCAGTAATGTCATAGTCGAGTAGTACTAATAATCCGTAAGCTTATGCACACCCTTTTCCCCCGATGCAGATCGGGGGAGGAAACTTTCTAAACGATAAAAACTTTTCTTTATCCCAGTATGTTAAAATATTTGCTCGACGCAAGAGCAGTCTTTCAGTCGAAAGATTAAAGTCAAAAGCCGAAAGGCTTTGCAGCTTTATGACCTTTGGCTTTGGACTAAAAACCTTAAGGTGGTTATTGCGGCGGGGCTCACCTCTTCCCATCCCGAACAGAGAAGTTAAGCCCGCCTGCGCAGATGGTACTGCAGTTATGTGGGAGAGTATGTCGTCGCCTTTCTTTGGAAAACCCCATCCGTATCGGATGGGGTTTTCTGTTTTAAAAAATGTTTTGGATAAACTGTAAAACAGAACTTCAGTTTGCTGCTGGCCGCGTTAGGGATGGAAGCGGCATCCTTTTGCGCAAACCTCAAGCTTCTAATTTTTTCCTTAAACTTTCTGAAGCAAAAGATACAGCGTACAGCCCGACCCGGAGGGAAACGCCATAATTAGGAATGGGATGGTTTATAAGTGTTAAATTATAGTCAATTGTATGAGGTTAATATTGATACCTTAGACTTTTTGGATTCGAATGAGTATTTTTGTGTTTCAATTATTTTATTTAAACATGAAGAAAAATATTTTATTGTTGGCACTTCTTGCTATTACAGGTTTAAGTGCACAACAGCAACGTCCAAAATTAGTTGTGGGTATAGTTGTCGATCAAATGAAAATGGAATATTTATATCGTTTTTCAGATGATTTTTCCCCAAATGGCTTTAAGAGATTAATGAATGACGGATTTACTTTCCAGAATATGCATTATAACTATATGCCAACCTACACAGCTCCTGGGCACGCTTCAATTTATACGGGTACAACACCTGCTACTCATGGAATTGTAGGTAATGAATGGTTCAGTAGAACTCTTGGAAAAGAAATGTATTGTACTGATGATGCAGGAGTTAAAATATTAGGTGATGGTACACCTGAAGAAGGTGCTATGTCTCCGAAAAATCTTCAAAGCACTACAATTACTGATGAAGTTAGAATGGCTACTAATTTTAACGGAAAAGTAATCGGATTGAGTTTAAAAGATCGCGGTGCTATATTACCAGCTGGGCATTTTGCCAATTGGGCATTTTGGTACAGTAAAACCGGTTCTTTTATTTCAAGTACTTTTTATGGTGAAAAATTACCAGAATGGGTAACGGAATTCAACAATGAAAAAAATCACTTAAAATATATCAATAAAGGATGGGATTTGTACAAACCTGCTTCGGTTTACAATGAAAGTCTTCCTGATAATAACCCTTATGAAGGAAAGTTATATGGAAGTGTAGCACCAGTTTTTCCATACGATTTGAAATCAATGTATGAGAAGAATGATGCTGGAATTATAAAGGCAACTCCTTTTGGGAATGATTTGTTAGCTGAATTTGCAAAAAGAGCGATTGAGAAAGAAGAATTAGGAAAAGATAATATTACTGATTTCTTAACGGTTAGTTTTTCTTCTACAGATTACGTAGGTCACTTACTTGGACCAAGATCTATGGAACTTCAAGATACTTACTTAAGATTGGATCAGACAATTGCTGATTTCTTGGCTTATCTTGATAAAACGGTTGGTAAAGGGAATTATTTGCTTTTTTTGACAGCTGATCATGCTGGAGCAGAAAACGTAATTTATTTGAAAGATCGTAAATATAATGTAGATAATTATCCTTCTAAAGAGGTTAAGAAAAGCTTACAAGATTTTTCAACTAAGACTTTCGGTGTAGATTTAATTCAGAATTATTCAAATTTTAATGTTTTCTTCAATAAACAAATTATTAAAGACAAAAAATTAGAACTTTTAAAAGTAAAACAAGCATTTAAAGAATTTTTAATTACTCAGCCACAAGTTAAGAGAGTTTATACAGAAGAAGAAGTTTTGGCGAATGCTGGAAATGATTATTCTCTTAATTTTGTTGCTAAAGGATATGATGTGACACAAAACGGCGATTTAGTTATTGTAGATAAACCGGGTATGATTGAATATACACCAACTGGAACATCTCACGGAACAATCTATAGTTATGATACACATGTTCCTGCTATTTTCTACGGATGGCATATTAAAAAAGGAGAATCTCATGATAAAAAGGCAATTACAGAGATTGCTCCAACAATAGCTCAGAAAATAAAAGTTACTTTTCCAAATGGAACTGAAGCTAAGGTAATGACTGAAGTTCTTGATGATAAGAAATAAAAAAATATATTTATAAAAGCCTGTCTTCGTGACAGGTTTTTTTATGGCATAAAAAAAGGCTTTTCAGTTAAGAAAAGCCTTTTTGTAATAGTGATTTTAGTAAGCACTTATACAAGTATTAGCCTATGCGTTTGCTAATACTATTTCTTCGTTAAAAGGAAGATTCCAAGCTTCTGCAACTCCTTTGTAAAGGATTTTTCCATTAGCTACGTTTAATCCTTTTTTCAATTCTTCGTTTTCTGCACATGCTTTTTCCCATCCTTTGTTTGCTAATTGTACAGCATATGGTAAAGTTGCATTTGTTAAAGCTAAAGTAGAAGTGTAAGGAACGGCTCCTGGCATATTAGCTACACAGTAGTGAACAATATCATCGATAATGAAAGTTGGGTTTTCGTGAGTTGTTGGAGTACAAGTTTCGATACATCCACCTTGATCTACCGCTACGTCAACAACAACAGTTCCTGGACGCATTAATTTTAACATATCGCGAGTGATTAAGTGAGGTGCTTTTGCTCCTGGAATTAAAACTGCTCCAACAATTAAGTCAGCATCTTTAATTGCTCTTGTAATATTATAATGATTAGACATTTCTGTATTTACGTTTGCAGGCATGATATCGTCTAATTGACGTAAACGTGGTAAGCTTAAGTCCATGATAGTTACTTGAGCACCTAATCCAGCAGCCATTTTAGCAGCTTGAGTTCCTACGATTCCTCCACCTAAAACCAATACTTTTGCTGGTGGCACACCTGGAACACCTCCTAAAAGAATTCCTCTTCCTTTTAATGGTTTTTCAAGGTATTTTGCTCCTTGTTGAATTGCCATACGACCAGCAACTTCAGACATTGGAACTAATAATGGTAAGCTTCTGTCTGTTTTTTCTACAGTTTCGTAAGCTAAACATACAGCTCCTTTTTCCAACATTGCATGTGTTAATTCTTCTGAAGAAGCAAAGTGGAAATAAGTAAATAATAATTGATCTTTTTTGATCAATGGATATTCTGAAGCAATTGGCTCTTTTACTTTGATGATCATTTCTGCAATAGCATAAACTTCCTCAATAGTTGGTAAAATTACCGCACCAGCTTCAGCATATTCCGCGTCAGCGAAACCACTTCCTAAACCAGCAGTAGATTGAACATAAACTGTATGGCCGTGTTTTTTCATTTCAGAAACACCTGCAGGAGTTAAAGCAACTCTGTTTTCGTTATTTTTTATTTCTTTAGGAACACCTATTATCATTTTGTTATATTTTTTTGTTTTTATTGAAATTGTTTTACAAATCTACAGATAGAGAATAAATTATGGTTTAACGCATAGTAAATAAGAAAATATTATTTTATTTTTTACTTTTACAGAAAAATATTCTGTTTTGAAGTGAATTTTATTCTTCAAAAAGAAAAAAAGACTAAATCGAACTAATTTTAATAAAACGTTTTCGTTATGGCTTTAGATGAAATTGACAAAAAAATACTACGTCTTTTGCAAGAAGATGCGCATTACACTTTAAAAGACATTGCAAACAAAATAAATTTGTCATTAACGCCTGTTCACGATAGAGTCAAACGTCTTGAAAAAGATGGAATTATAGAAAAATATGTGACGCTTCTTGATAAGAAAAAATTAGGAAATAATTTGACGGTTTATTGTCAGGTTACGTTGGTCAAACAGACTTATGACACATCAGAAGGATTTAATCAATCCATTTTGAATCTTCCTGAAGTTGTGGAATGCAATTATGTTTCAGGAAATTTTGATTATATGCTTAAAATTATAATTCCAGACATGGAAAGCTATCACCATTTTCATCAGAAAAAATTATCTGTTTTGCCTGAGGTTTCTTTAATAAATACTGTTTTTGTAATTTCAGAAGTAAAAAGTACTACTGTTTTGCCTATCTGACAAACAAAAAACCACCAAGAAATCTTGATGGTTTTAAGAAAAAAAGTTAGTTTGGTCGAATTAATAATAAGTATAACGTCTTACTTTGGCAATATATTTTGCTAAACGAATAACTTGATGACTATATCCGTATTCGTTATCATACCAAATGTACAGCACAATATTTTTTCCGTCTTTTGAAACAATTGTAGCATTGCTGTCATAAATTGATGGAGCAGATGTTCCTACAATGTCAGACGAAACCAATTCGTTATTTAAAGAATATTTTATTTGCTCTACCAGTTCTCCTTCTAAAGCATATTTCTTCATAATTTTATTGATTGCTGCAATTGATGTTGCTTTCTTAACTTCTAAATTTAAAACGACAAGAGATCCGTTTGGAACAGGAACTCGGATAGCATTTGAAGTTAATTTTCCTTCTAATGATGGCAAAGCTTTTGCAACAGCGTTTCCTGCACCGGTTTCTGTAATAACCATATTTAAAGCAGCTGCTCTTCCGCGACGGTATTTCTTGTGCATATTATCAACCAGATTCTGGTCGTTGGTGTATGCGTGAATTGTTTCTAAATGTCCTTTTGCAACCCCAAGAGTTTCTTCAACTACTTTTAGAATTGGAGTAATGGCATTTGTTGTGCAAGATGCAGCAGAAAAAATATTTACTTCATCAGGATTAAAATAGTTATGATTTACACCGTGAACGATATTTGGAACGCCTTTTCCTGGAGCAGTCAATAAAACTTTATTCGCTCCGTTTGAGGTTAAATGTCTTTTTAATGCTTCTTCAGTTGTAAATGCTCCAGTGTTATCTATTACTAAAGCATCATTGATTCCGTAAATTGTATAATCAATTTCTTCAGGAGAATTTGCAGTAATAATGTGAACCGTTGTCCCATTAATAATTAAAGCATTATTTTTAGAATCGGCGATTACAGATCCTTGAAAATCTCCGTGAATTGAATCATATCGCAAAAGAGAAGCTCGTTTCTCTAAACTCGACGCGTCATTTTTATCACGGGTTACAATTGCTCTCAAACGTAATTGGTTTCCTTTTCCAGTTTTAGACATTAGCTCTCTTGCTAATAAACGTCCAATTCTTCCAAAACCATATAAAACAACATCTTTAGGTTGAATCTCTTTTGAAGATTTTGCTTTTTTCAATTTTTCAATAACAAAATATCTTGCATCAGGATATTTTTCATCTTCTAAACGATATTCGTAAGTTAGTTTTCCAAGATCTATTTTGGCAGGCGGAAGATTTAGTGATAAAACTACTTTTGCGATTTCTACCGAATCAAAAATAGTGATTGGTTTACCCACAAATTCACCAGCATATTGATGAAGATTGATAATATCGCTTACGTTTTTATCCAATAATTGATTTTTGAATAAAACCATTTCGATTGATTTGTCATACCATAAATCGCTTATGACTTTAATTAATTCTACGCCGGCTTTTCGTCGGTCGACTTGTAATGATACCTCTTTTTGGTACAATGATTTGTTACTCATAATTGAAAAAATAAAATGCTCACTATTTTAAAATTTGGCGCAAAAGTATCTATTTCAATCGATTTCGTAAACTATTTTAGCATTTATTTTTGAAAATAAAAAAGCCACCTTAAATTTCTTAAGATGGCTTTTTTGAAGTTTTCGGTCTCGGTTCTCAGTCGCAGTTTGAAAACTGTAAACTGTGACCGAAAACTGCGACTTAAATTATAATTCTGAAAATCTCTCCGTTTCTGTTGATCATTTCAATTCGAACACTTTGTCCTTCGTCTTTTTTACTTAAAAGTTTTGAAACAGTTTCAACGTTTGTTGCTTTTACATTATCAATGCTTAAAATAATGTTTCCAAGCAACTCATTTTGATATTGCATTAAATTCTCATTGGTGATGTTTTTAATTTTAACACCATAATCAATTCTGAATTTCTTTTTGTCAGCAGCGTCTATATTTTCTAATTCAATTCCTTTAATTTCAGCGCTGTAAAATTCGTTTTTACTTAAAGTAACAGGAACTGTTTTAGTTTTTCCGTCTTTAATGTAAGTTACTTTTACAACATCGTTTGGACGTTTCGTATTGATGTAACCTGATAAATCTGCATAAGTTGAAATGTTTTGCTCGTCAAGTTTTACAATAATGTCTCCTTTCGTAAGACCAGCTTTTTCTGCACCAGAATTTTTAGTAACTCTATTAATATAAAATCCTTGTGTTTGAGTAATTCCTAATTCTTTAGAAGCTGTACTGTTCAATTCGCCGCCTTCAACACCAAGAATTCCTCTTTGAACATTTCCATATTCCATAATATCCTCGATAATTTTTCGAGCAATATTAGAAGGAACTGCAAAAGAATATCCAACATACGAACCAGTCATAGAAGAAATCATCGTGTTAATTCCGATTAATTCGCCTCTAGCATTTACTAACGCTCCACCGCTATTTCCTGGGTTTACAGCAGCATCAGTTTGAATGAAAGATTGAATTCCGCTTTGGTCTAAATTTCTGGCTTTCGCCGAAACAATACCAGCAGTTACGGTCGAAGTCAAGTTATAAGGATTTCCAACTGCCAATACCCATTCGCCAACTTTTACATTATCAGAGTTTGCAAAAGCAGTGTAAGGAAGTTTTTCGTCAGCATTGATTTTTAAAAGGGCAATATCCATTTTAGAATCAGTACCAATTAACTTAGCTTTGTATGATTTTTTGTTGTTTAAAGTAATTTCAATATCTGTAGCATCTTTGATTACGTGATTGTTAGTTACGATATATCCGTCTTCAGAAATAATTACTCCAGAACCAGTTCCTACTTGTTCTTGCTGTTGTTGTCCCCCATATCCGTAGAAAAATTCAAGCATTGGATTGCTGACAGTTCTTCTCGAAACATTTTTTACGTGAACAACGGTATGAATTGTTTTGTCTGCGGCTTCGGTAAAATCTAGTATTTCAGCTCCTAAACCAACATTTTTTCCATAAGAGTTAGGGGCAAGAGTTACAACAGAATTTCCTTTTCCAAAAAAAGAATTGTTGCTTTCAAATAATAACTTGTAAGCACCAAGAGTAATAGCACCACTTAATAATGACACTAAAAATAAGGCTGAAAATCTTTTCATATTAGAATTTGTAATTAAGTTATTAGAATTTATGTTTCGTGTTTTGTAATGTAAAATTACTTGAAAAAATTATTTGGAAAAATGGTTTAACTCTCTTTAACAATGATTAACATTTCATTAATTAATAGTTTGTACTTTTGTACTTCTAACAACTAAAAAATGCAAGTAGAATTTTATAAATATCAAGGCACTGGAAACGATTTTGTAATGATTGATAATCGTACAAATTTCTTTCCAAAAGAAGATGTAAAGCTTATTGAGCGTCTGTGTGACAGACGTTTCGGAATTGGAGCTGACGGATTAATTCTTTTAGAAAATGATTCTGAAACTGATTTTAGAATGGTGTATTACAACTCTGATGGAAAACAAAGTTCGATGTGCGGAAATGGCGGTCGTTGTCTTGTTGCTTTTGCTAATCAATTGGGAGTAATTGATGATAAAACCACTTTTATTGCAACTGATGGATTACACCACGCTTCTGTAAATGCCGATTCGATTGTTTCTTTGCAAATGATTGATGTGAACGAAATTCAGAAAAAAGATTCTTATACGTTTTTAAATACAGGTTCTCCTCATCATGTTCAAATTGTAGACGATTTGGAACATTATAATGTGAAAGAAAACGGAGCAGCGATTCGTTATGGAGAATTATACGGAGAAAAAGGAAGCAATATTAATTTTGTGAAAAAAGTTGATAATGATACTTTCTCTTTGAGAACTTATGAAAGAGGTGTTGAAGATGAAACTCTTGCTTGCGGAACAGGTGCGACAGCTGTTGCAATTGCCATGAATGCGATTGGTGAAACTGATAAAACTTCAATAAACTTAAACGTTGAAGGTGGAAAATTGGTCGTTTCTTTTGATAAAGATAATGATGGATATGCCAATGTTTTCTTGACAGGACCTGCAAAATTCGTATTCAAAGGAACAATTGAGATTTAAATCTAAGATCTACAATCAGAAATCTAAAATTGTAAAATGATAACATTAAAAGGCGATTCGATTTATTTGCGTGCACTCGAACCTCAAGATTTGGAGTTCATATATTCTATAGAAAATGATGAGAATATCTGGGAAGTTAGCAATACGCAGAGTCCTTACAGCCGTTTTTTGATTAAACAATATTTAGAGAATGCTCATCAAGATATTTATGAGGCAAAACAGCTTCGCTTGGCAATCTGTCAAGATGAAGATTTTCCTGCTGTTGGATTGATTGATTTGTTTGACTTTGACCCAAGAAATAATAGGGCAGGGATTGGGATTGTAATTCAGAAAGAAGAAAATCAAGCGAAAAACATTGGTTCTGAGGCTTTAGAGCTTTTAATAAAATATTCTTTTTATAATTTAAATCTTCATCAATTGTATGCAAATATTGGCGTACAAAATGTAGCAAGTCTTGCACTTTTTACTAAATTTGGTTTTAAGAAAATCGGAATAAAAAAAGACTGGATTTTGTATCATAACCACTATCATGATGAAGCAATTTTTCAGCTAATTAATAAACAAATTTAAATTTTAAGCTTTGAGTCTAAAAAAAATAATCACAATAAGTGCCGTAGCCATAATTTCAGTGTTATTGATTTATGGTTTTATTTTAATCAATAAAATTTTTAGTTCTAATACTAAATTCGAAGAAAAAGAGGTATACATTTATGTACCTACAGATGCGAATTACGCTGATGTGAAAAAGATTTTAGCGCCTTACGTAAAGAATTTTGACAACTTCGAAATGGTTGCAGAAAAAAGAGATTATCCGCAAAATGTAAAATCGGGTCGTTTTCTTTTAAAGAAAGACATGAACAATATCGACTTAGTGCGAGCAATGCGTTCAAATATTCCTGTGAAATTGGTTTTTAATAATCAAGAACGTTTAGAGAATTTTGCTGGAAGAATCGGCAAAGAAATCGAAGCGGACAGTTTATCTTTATTGAAAGTTATTAGAGATTCTACTTTCTTAGCTGCAAACGGATTTAATGAAGAAAACGTTTTTGCAATGTTTATTCCAAATACGTATGAAATTTATTGGAATACTTCGGCAGAGAAGTTCCGTGATAAAATGATTAAAGAATATCACAATTTCTGGACGCCTGAAAGAATTGAAAAAGCAAAAAAACAAGGTTTAACTCCAGTTCAGGCTACAATTTTAGCTTCAATTGTTCATAAAGAATCAGTAAAAAAAGATGAAAGACCCCGTATTGCTGGTGTTTATTTAAATCGTTTGCGTTTAGAAATGCCTTTACAAGCAGATCCAACCGTTATCTATTCTTTAAAATTAAGAGACAATAATTTCGATCAGGTTATTAAACGAGTTTTTTACAATGACTTGTTAATGAGGTCACCATATAATACTTATGTCAATAAAGGACTTCCTCCTGGACCAATTGCAATGCCTGATATCACAGCTTTAGAAGCAGTTTTAAACCCAGAGAAGAACGATTATATTTATTTCTGTGCAAGCGTTGAACGTTTCGGATATCATGAATTTGCAGCGACATTAGCAGAGCACAATGTAAATGCAAAAAAATATTCTGACTGGATCGCTAGTCAGGGAGTAACAAGATAATTTTCTTAAAAAAGAAAAAAACGAAAAAACCGAAGTCAATTTAGCTTCGGTTTTTTTGTTTCAAATTTCCAGTAAAATTATTTTTCATTCAAAAATTATTGAATTATTATTTTGACCTTTTTTGAGTATAGAGTTTTTAAAATTTAAACATTATTCGCTTCAAAATTTTATAATATTCAAAAACTCATTTTCAAAATTGGCACAAAATAAACTACTTTTGTGTAGTTTTTTTCTTTCTTTTCATGCAGATTTACTTAAAATTAATATAAAATTGATTTTTTTTTGACCCAAAATTTCCTTTTTCAAGGTAAAAAAATCGTTACTAAAATCTTTCGGAATCCATTACTATATCTGGGACGAAAGCGAATCTCGTTTTTTCTTAAAAAATGTTAAATAGCTGGTTTTTAGCATATTTTGAAAATGTCTTATCTTTGCACCGTAGAAATTTTAAGAGAGTGACAGTGTCTTGAAGAAAAACAATTTATGATAAAGAAATGGTATTTTTATGCGAGTTTAGTCGTTATTATTACATTTTTAAGTTTGGGATTTATTCCCTCAGAAAAGGAAACCAAACCTTGGTTTTTAATTGAAAAAACAGATGGATCAGAATATATTTTTCCATCGAAAGAAAAAGATGATTATCCAAACACAAATGTCCCATACACAGGAAATCATCTAATAGGATTTAAAGAAGCAGTAGCTTTTAAAGAATCTCAAGGGCAATACAGACTAGTAAATTCCCTTGGTTATATGGGTAAATATCAATTTGGTTCTAAAGCTTTAAGAGCAATCGGAATTAATGATAATAAAGCCTTTTTAAAAGATCCTGCTCTACAAGAAAAAGCATTTATGGCTTTGTTAGCCAAAAACAAATGGATTTTACGTAACGAAATTAAAAGATACGAAGGTAAAATCATCAGTGGTATCGAAATTACCGAATCTGGAATTTTAGCAGCAGCGCATTTAGGTGGTGCAGGTTCTGTAAAGAATTTTTTCAAAAATAAAGGAAGCAGACATTTTAGAGATGCTTTTGGAACTTCTTTGAAAAGCTATATGAGAGATTTTGCAGGTTACGATCTTTCTTTTATAGAAGCAGATAGTAACGCAACAGTAAACGACTAAACTAAGAAAAAGAAAAATCCCTCACTAGAGGGATTTTTTTTTAATCTATTAAAGCTTCTAAGATTTTTATTGCGGCTTCACTTATTTTAGTTCCTGGCCCAAAAACAGCTGATGCTCCTGCATCAAACAGAAATTGATAGTCCTGTGACGGAATTACACCGCCTACAATTACCATTATATCATCTCGTCCGTGTTTTTTAAGTTCTTCAATAACCTGCGGAACCAAAGTTTTGTGCCCAGCCGCAAGAGATGAAACTCCTAAGATGTGAACATCATTTTCTACCGCTTGTTTTGCTGCTTCGGCTGGAGTTTGAAATAACGGACCAATGTCAACATCAAAACCTACATCGGCGTAGCCAGTTGCAACAACTTTTGCACCTCGGTCGTGACCATCTTGTCCCATTTTTGCAATCATAATTCTAGGACGTCTTCCTTCTTGTTTGGAAAAAACGTCTGCTAATTGCTTTGCTCTTTCAAAATTCTCGTCGTTTTTTATTGCTGCACTATACACTCCGCTAAAAGATTTAATTTGTGCTTTAAAACGACCAAAGACAGTTTCCAAGGCATTACTAATTTCGCCTAATGTAGCTCTATTTCTTGCGGCTTCAATTGCGATTTCTAATAAATTGCCTTGTCCCGTTTGTGCACAAAGGATTAATTTTTCTAGTGACTTATTTACTTTTTCAGAATCTCTCTTTTGTTTTATTTCTTCAAGACGTTCCACTTGTTGTTTGCGAACTAATTGATTGTCTACATCTAAAATATCTAACGGATCTTCTTTTTCTAAACGATATTTATTTACGCCGACAATAATATCTTGTCCGCTATCAATTCTGGCTTGTTTTCTTGCCGCAGCTTCTTCAATTCGAAGTTTCGGAATTCCAGCTTCAATTGCTTTTGTCATTCCACCCAATTCTTCGACCTCTTCAATTAGCTTCCAAGTCTTTTCAACGATATCATTAGTCAAACTTTCAACATAATAACTTCCAGCCCAAGGATCTACCGTTTTAGTCATTTTGGTTTCTTCCTGAAGGAATATTTGAGTATTTCGAGCAATTCGAGCAGAGAAATCTGTTGGAAGTGCAATTGCTTCATCTAGAGCATTGGTGTGAAGAGATTGTGTTCCTCCAAAAACTGCCGCAGAAGCTTCGATGCAAGTTCTGGCCACATTATTAAAAGGATCTTGTTCTGTTAAACTCCACCCACTCGTTTGGCAATGTGTTCTTAAAGCTAGAGATTTATCACTTTTTGGGTTGAATTGTTTTAGCAATTTAGCCCAAATCATACGTCCGGCTCTCATTTTGGCAATTTCCATAAAATGATTCATTCCGATTGCCCAAAAGAAAGATAATCTCGGAGCAAAATCGTCAATCGTCATTCCAGTTGATAATCCAGTTCTAATGTATTCTAAACCATCTGCTAAAGTATATGCTAATTCAATATCTGCCGTTGCGCCTGCTTCTTGCATATGATATCCTGAAATCGAGATCGAATTGAATTTCGGCATTTTTTTGCTCGTAAATTCAAAAATATCAGCAATAATTTTCATTGAAGGAGTTGGAGGATAGATATAGGTATTTCGTACCATAAACTCCTTTAAAATATCATTCTGGATTGTTCCTGCTAATTTTTCTGGAGCAACGCCTTGTTCTTCAGCCGCAACAATATAAAAAGCCATGATTGGTAAAACAGCGCCATTCATGGTCATAGAAACCGACATTTCGTCTAAAGGAATCTGATCGAAAAGCACTTTCATGTCTTCGACAGAATCAATTGCAACACCTGCTTTTCCGACATCGCCCACAACTCTTTCGTGATCAGAATCATAGCCGCGATGTGTTGGAAGATCAAAAGCAATGGAAAGTCCTTTTTGACCTGCGGCTAAATTTTTTCTATAAAAAGCATTACTTTCTTCTGCTGTGGAAAATCCTGCATACTGGCGAATTGTCCACGGACGTCTGACATACATTGTTGCATAAGGTCCGCGTAAGTTTGGTGCAAAACCAGCTCCGAAATCAAGAAATTCTAAATCTTCGATATCTTGTTCCGAATAATTTCTTTTGATTTCAATTCCTTCAGCTGTCGTAAAGTTTTCAGCAGAATCAACTTCTAACTTCTGACTTTTAACGTCTAACTTTATATGTTTAAGGTCTTTTCTAATCATTGAGACACTTTTTTTGATTTTTTAATTAATTACTTTTAAGAGATTATTCCAATTCTAATCTTTCTTGCTCCATTTTCTCTGCCAATCTCTTTTCTATTATTGGCGTAATTAATGTTTTTCTTGGTTTTATTTTTACAAAAGGAAACAATTCTAAATCGTGTTTCATTCTGTCTTCTTTGTTCGGATATTTATTGGTACCTAATAAAATTTCTTTTTTAGAATCGAATAATTCTTGTTCTTTATTAGCACTTTCCTGAATTTTCTTTTTGATTGTCCCATCATTCAAAAGTTTCAAGAATCCACCATTGGCTTCAATATCTTTAAATAAAGTCAAACTTTTTTCAGCCAATTGCATGGTTAAACTTTCAATATAGTAACTTCCGTCTGCTGGATTATTTACTTTATCGAAATAACTTTCATGCTTTAAAATCAAAAGCTGATTTCTTGAAATTCGATCTCCAAATTCATTGTCTTTGTGGTACAAAGAATCATATGGTAAATTGGCAATGGCATCTGCACCTCCCAAAATTGCCGACATACATTCAGTTGTTGTGCGCAACATATTTACGTTGTAATCGTAAATCGTTTTGTTTCGTTTTGTTGGCGTTACCAAAAAATGACATTTTATTTTTGAATTATACTCAGAAGCAATTAAATCAAAAAGCATTCTAAGTGCGCGAAGTTTGGCAATTTCGAAGAAATAATTTGTTCCAACAGAAATTTGAAAAACAATAGATTTTGCAGTATCAGCAAAACGGTTTAAATATTCGTTTGCATGGGCCAAACTATATGCAATTTGTTGTGTAATGTTTGCGCCTGAATTTTGATACAACCCTAAATCGACAGATAATAGATTTAAATTGGTTGTGCTTTTAAAGAGTAAATCTAAAGTATCGAAGTTATTTTTTTCAGAAGTGCTAAACCAATTTCCTTCTCTTGCTAATTGCCCAATTGGATCAAAATTGCAATAGAAATTGGCTTTTTTCTGAATCGAAATAGTGTCTAATTTTTTAACGAAATCGATTGAGATAAAATTGAAATTAAAGTAAACGGTTTTGTTTTCTAAAGGAAGATTAGCTAGTAATTTTTCAATATCAATTTTATCATTTTCGATCGTAAAACGAAGACTTTCTGCACCTCTTTCTAGAGTGTTTAAAGCACGTTCGATAGATTTTTCAACATCGAAAACAAAGATATTTTGGCAGATTTTAAAATCTGAGGCTTGCGTATTTATATTTGCTGCTTTTGTAAATTCGTCGCTATGATAAAAAGGTTTTACCTGAATATCTTCTGGAGAATTCCAAATAACAGTCTGATTGTAATCGGCTCCATCCAATTCAAACTGAATTTTTTGTTTCCATTGTTTGGATGAAATCGGATTAAAATCGTCGAATAGGTTAGTGGCCATTGTATTTTGTTTGATTATTCTTTTTCTTGAATGGTATCTCCTTCAAATTGAATGATGTAAATATCTTCGCTGTCTTTTTTCATAAAATACTTTTCGCGAGCGTATTTCTCAATCTGTTCAGGGTTTTTGAGCAATTTGATCTGCTCTTGATCTTTTCTGATTTCTTCCTGATAATACTTTTTATTATCTTGAAGTTCATGAATTTGCTCATCTAAAAAGCGATGGTCAAAATAGGAATAATTGTCTAGAAATAACATCCAAACTATAAAAAACATCGAAACCCAAACATATTTGTTTCCAAGATATTTAAACCATTTTTTGTCTTTGTATGGATTTTTGAATTTCATTTTAAACGAATATTTCTTTTGAATTTGAGTGTTGTCTTTAGCCACGATTACTTCACTGATTTTATTTTTTATTTGTGTTCAGTGAACTTCGTTTGAGCCGATATCCTTTTTTATGGCTTTTTCTCTCATAAAAAAGATAAAGGCGAAAGCGGGGAATCAGCTCCTAATTATTATGGACTAAATTTACGATAAAAATTATAAAATTCTCTGATTAATTACAGCCCGAACTACGTCAATTGCTACCGTATTGTATTTGTCATTCGGGATGATAATATCTGCAAAAGCTTTAGAAGGTTCTATAAATTGCTCGTGCATAGGTTTTAAGGTTGTTTGGTAACGGTTTAAAACTTCATCGATATCACGGCCTCGTTCAGAAATGTCTCTTTTTAAACGACGAATTAATCTCTCGTCAGAATCAGCATGAACGAAGACTTTAATATCAAACATATCTCTCAATTCAGGATTTGTAAGGATTAAAATGCCCTCAACAATCATTACTTTTCTTGGATGTGTAGAAACAGTGTCGTCAGTTCGGTTGTGTTGGATAAAAGAATAAACTGGCTGATCAATTGTTTCGCCTGCTTTTAGTGCTTTTAAATGTCTAACCAACAATTCGAAATCAATCGCTCTCGGGTGATCAAAATTAATTAATGCTCTTTCGTCAAAAGACAAATTTGTAGTTTCTTTATAATAAGAATCTTGAGAAATTACCCCAACTTCTGTATGTGGCAACTCGTTCATGATTTGGTGTACTACTGTTGTCTTTCCACTTCCTGTTCCTCCTGCAATTCCTATAATGAGCATAAATTTGATGTTATAATTTGTTTCGCAAAAATAATAATTTAACTGAATCGCTAAACATATTATCTGTTTTAAACCATATAAGTAATAGAAGTAAATTTAAGCAGAAAAATTTTTAAGTAAATTGGTACTTAACTGAACTTATATTACTTATATGGTTAAAATGTTTGTTTTTATCATAAAAAAAATCCCGAAAGTAAATCTTCGGGATTTCGTGCAATCAGTATAGTTTTAAAAAATATTCTGAATTTAGTAAGCACTTGTAATTATTTATTCTTTTTTGCTTTTATCATCATTTCAAGCTGATCCCAAAGTTCTTCTGGAATTGCTTCTAATAAATTGAATTGTCCAGCGCCTTTTAGCCATTCACCTCCATCAATCGTGATTACGTCTCCGTTGATATAAGATGAAAAATCAGAAACTAAATAAGCAGCTAAATTTGCCAATTCTTGGTGATCTCCAACTCTTTTTAATGGTACTTTTTTAGCCATATCAAATTTTTCTGAAAGATCGCCTGGCAATAATCTGTCCCAAGCTCCCTTTGTAGGGAATGGTCCTGGAGCAATGGCATTAGAACGAATTCCGTATTTTGCCCATTCTACAGCAAGACTTCTTGTCATTGCTAGAACCCCAGCTTTTGCCGTAGCACTAGGAACAACATAAGCAGATCCTGTCCAAGCGTAGGTGGTAACTATATTTAAGATTGTAGACGAAGTTTGTTTTGTATCAATCCAGTGTTTTCCAAAAGCTAGTGTACAGTTTTTAGAACCTTTAAGTACAATATCTATCACAGTATCAAATGCATTTGCCGATAATCTTTCGGTTGGCGAAATAAAATTTCCTGCTGCATTATTTAAAAGAACGTCTACTTTTCCAAAAACTTTTAAAGTTTCCTGAAGCATATTTTCTACTTCTTCATAATGGCGAACATCGCATTGCAGAGGAAGACACTTGCCTCCAGTTTGGCTTTCCAGTTCGGCAGCTGTAGTTTTTAACTTTTCTAGATCTCTAGAAGTTATGGCTACTTGAGCTCCTAATTCGAGAAAATATTTGGTCATAGCTTTTCCTAGACCACTTCCGCCGCCCGTAACGACAATAACTTTGCCTTGTAAAGCATCGTCACGTAACATTTTATCTGTATAGCTCATATTTTTCTTTTTTTACAATATTAATTAAAAAAATAGGATGCACGCATAATATTGTTATAAAATTTTAATAAACTTTATATTTTGCATATTTTTTTTGCGGCAGATTCAAGTGTGAAATCATCTTTGGCGAAACAAAAACGAATTAATTTTTGATCTTTATGATCGGAGTAAAAAGTAGAAATTGGAATTGCAGCCACTCCGTGATCAATAATTAGATTTTTACAGAAAGTAACGTCATCTTCATTTGAAATGTTTGCATAAGAAGCAACTTGAAAATAAGTTCCTTCGCAAGGTTTTAATTCGAAACGGCTGTTTTGAAGGAGTTTCTGAAAATAATCTCTTTTTTCCTGATAGAATTTTCCAAGTAAATTAACATCAACAACATCTAAATATTCGTTGATAGCAAATTGCGAAATGCTGTTTACACTGAAAACCAAAAACTGATGTACTTTTTTGATCTCTTTCATTAAATGTTCTGGTGCAATGGTATAGCCAATTTTCCAGCCCGTGATATGAAATGATTTTCCGAAAGAAGAAACCATAACACAGCGATCTAAAAGAAAATCTTTAGTATGTGCAGAAATATGCTTTTCTTCGAAAGTAATGTATTCATAAACTTCATCAGAAAGAATAATGATACCTGGATATTTTTCAATAAGATTTTTTAGCTGAACAAAATCATTTTCGGTTAAAATTTTCCCCGTTGGATTATGCGGATTGTTGATAATCATCATTCTGGTTTTAGCAGAACAAGCTTTTTCAATCGTTTCCCAATTTGGGGTATAATCATCATTTAAAGGAACTCGGACCGGTTTTGCTTTGCAAAGTAAAACCGGAGATTCATAAGAATCATAACTCGGATCGAGAATTACCACTTCATCATTTTCTTTTACTAAAGCTAAGATAGTGGTAAAAATTCCTTGTGTAGCTCCAGCTGTAACCAAAAGTTCTGTATCTGGATTAATGCTTCTATTATAAGAGCTCTGAGTTAACGTCGCAATTTTGTTCATCAATGGAGGATAACCTGCCATTGGCGTATATTGGTGAACATTTTCTTTCGCTAATCTCGCTACAATATCAGTCAGTCTTTCGTCAACAGGAAAATTCGGAAATCCTTGAGAAAGATTTATTGCATTGTATTCGGTTGCCATTTTTGACATTACCGTAAAAATGCTTGTGGTTACGTTTGGGAGTTTACTCATGAGTTGTATTTATTGGGATCGTTAAGTAGTAACGAACTCTCACAAGTTTGTTATTGTGTTTTCCGGGAAACCATTTTGGACATTTTTTAAGAACACGGATTGCTTCGTCTCCTGTACCAAATCCTATATCTCTTGTGATTGTTATATCACTGAGTTTGCCATCTTTTTCTACTATAAAATTTACCTTAACATCTCCTATTAGTTCTTCTTCTTCGGGATATTTATAATTTTGCCTAATAAATTTATGGAGTTTTTCAATTCCTTTTTCAAATTCGGGTTTTACATCTATGGAGTCAATATTGTATACTTCGGTGTCTTCCTTTATTTTAATTTCGGTATCGTCGGCATTTGTATTTACTTCCGATGAAGAATTGCTAAAGTCCTTGTCTTTAGTTATATTATGTTCTGTGTTTTTGTCTTTTGGAACTTTCTTTTCTGGTGAAGAAATGCAGTGTGATAATGCAAGGAATAGAAGAGCTGACATTCTTTTCATAAAAAAAAGATTTATAAATTAATTTACATTTTATGAATAATAAAAATCGCAGGACGCTTATCAATATCAATTTTTAATTTTTTCCAATCAGAAACCTTCATCGTTTTAATGAACTCTGTTGGAAGCGTAATATCTGCCGCAATGCAAAGATGTGTTGACGGATTTAAAATCTGCAAAAGATCTTCAATCAGTTTATTATTTCTGTATGGCGTTTCAATAAATAGTTGCGATTGGTTTTTGTCCTGAGATAATTTTTCAAAATGACGAATTGCCGACTTTTTCTCATCTTTGTCAATTGGCAAATATCCGTTGAAAGTAAAACTTTGCCCGTTCATTCCAGAAGCCATCATAGCCAATAGGATAGAAGATGGACCAACCAAAGGTACAACTTGAATTCCTTTTTCATGAGCCAATTTCACAATTGCAGCGCCTGGATCTGCAACACCTGGGCAGCCAGCTTCACTCATTAATCCCATGTTTATTCCTTCTAATAAAGGTTTTATGAAATCTAAATGCTCGCTGGTTTCTGTTCTTTTGTTTAAAGTGAAAAGAACCAACTCTGATTGTTTTTTTTCTGGATAAACTGCTTTAATCGATTTTCTTGCAGTTTTGTCGTTTTCAACAATATAATGGTCGATAACTTCTATCGTTCTTCTAACAGTTTGAGGTAAAACATCCATCGGATCGCTTTCGCCCATTGTGGTTGGAATTAAATATAGTTTTCCGAAAGATTTCATAATGCGTTTTGTTTTAAATTAAAAAATTCAATTATCTCTCTTTTAGAAACAATTGAATTGAATTAGGAGTGTTTTCTAAGTAATTGATCAGCAATTAGATCAGTTACTTCGTCTAGCATTTCGTAAACGTTATCAAAACCGTTTGCAGAGCCATAATAAGGATCTGGAACATCGACATTTTCGTTTGGAAATAAGTCGTTTAAGATTAAACGAATTTTATTTTTATGTTCTGGAGTTTTTGCTAAATGAACTACATCACGAAGATTTGAATTATCCATTACATAAATATAATCGAATTCATCAAAATCAGAAACCTTAATCTGTCTCCCTTTTTGTGCGCTAATGTTTATTCCGTTTTTTCTAGCGACTTCGATAGAACGTTTATCAGGGCAATGTCCAACATGCCAAGAGCCTGTTCCAGCAGAATCAACTAAAAATTTATCTTCGGGAAGCTTCGAGGCTAAAATACCTTCTGCTAAAGGAGATCTGCATATATTTCCTAAACAAACCATTAAGATTTTTACAGGCATGGTGCGTCTTAAAGCGTTAGTTTTTTATTAATGTCTTCAACAAATTTTTTGAATTGTTTGTCTGTAGAAACTAAATTGTCAACTGTTTTACAAGCGTGAAGAACAGTTGCATGATCGCGATCTCCAATCTGTGAACCAATATTTGCTAAAGATGCTTTAGTGAATTTTTTTGCAAAGAACATTGCTAATTGTCTTGCTTGTACAACGTGCCTCTTTCTAGTTTTAGATTGAAGTGTTTCAATGTCTAACTGGAAATAATCTGAAACGATTTTTTGAATATAATCGATAGAAATTTCTCTTTTTACATTTTTAACAAACTTCTCAACTACGCTTTTTGCCAAATCAATTGTAACTTCTTTTTTGTTGAAAGAAGATTGAGCGATTAACGAAATGATCGCGCCTTCAAGCTCTCTAACATTTGATTTGATGTTACGGGCAACATATTCTAAAATATCTTCTGGCATTTCTACACCATCACGGTATAAAATGTTTTTTAAGATTGAGATACGAGTTTCGTAATCAGGCTGATGTAATTCTGCGGATAATCCCCATTTGAAACGAGATAATAATCTTTGCTCGATATCCTGCATATCAACAGGAGCTTTATCTGAAGTTAAGATTACTTGTTTTCCGTTTTGGTGCAAATAGTTGAAAATATGGAAAAATACATCTTGCGTTCCTGACTTTCCTGATAAAAACTGAACGTCATCAATAATTAAAACATCGATTAACTGATAAAAATGAATAAAATCATTACGATTATTCTTTTTTACAGAATCAATGTATTGCTGTGTAAAAATCTCAGCAGAAATATATAAAACGGTCTTTTCCGGATACTTATCTTTTACTTCTACACCTATAGCATGTGCTAAGTGTGTTTTTCCTAAACCAACTCCTCCAAAAATTAATAATGGATTAAATGAAGTTCCTCCTGGTTTGTTCGCAACCGCCATACCCGCAGAACGAGCTAAACGGTTAGAATCTCCTTCTAAGAAATTGTCAAAACTGTAGTTCGGATTTAACTGAGACTCAATTTTTAAATTTCTAATTCCAGGAATTACAAAAGGATTTTTTAGTTCAGGATTTAAGTTTTTAAACGGAGCATCAACCTCTTGCGGTTTCATTGGCACTCTGTTGGAACTTGGCAGCTGCTCGGTAAACGGCTGTTTGTTTCCATAAGTGTTCTCCATTTTAATTTTATAGAGTAACTTTGCGTTTTTTCCCAGTTCTTTGGTAAGCGCAACTTTCAACAATTTTACGTAGTGTTCTTCTAGCCACTCGTAGAAAAATTTACTTGGAACTTGAATGTATAACGCGTTATCGGTTAGCTCAACTGATTTGATTGGTTCAAACCAAGTTTTATATGCTTGGTCTTGAATATTATCCTTTATAAAGGACAAACAGTTTTCCCATACCGATTGAGCAGTTTTAGTCAT